>NZ_MECJ01000001.1 GCF_014596475.1 Streptomyces sp. CBMA152
CAGGCCCTCGGCCTTGAGGATGCGGCAGGCCTGGGTACCCGAGTAGTCGAACTCGGCGGCCTGACCGATGACGATCGGGCCGGAGCCGATGACCAGGACGGACTGGATATCGGAGCGCTTAGGCACGCTGGCCCTCCATCAGGGAAACGAAGCGGTCGAACAGGTACGCGGCATCGTGCGGGCCGGCGGCCGCCTCGGGGTGGTACTGGACGCTGAAGGCCGGCTGGTCGAGCAGCTGGAGGCCTTCGACGACCTGGTCGTTCAGACAGACGTGGGAGACCTCGGCACGCCCGTACGGCGTGTCGGAGACCTTGTCGAGCGGGGCGTCGACGGCGAAGCCGTGGTTGTGCGCGGTGACCTCGACCTTGCCGGTCGTACGGTCCTGCACCGGCTGGTTGATACCGCGGTGGCCGTACTTCAGCTTGTACGTGCCGAAGCCGAGCGCGCGGCCCAGGATCTGGTTGCCGAAGCAGATGCCGAAGAGCGGAGTCTTGCGCTCCAGGACCGCCTTCATCACGGCCACCGGGCCGTCGGCGGTGGACGGGTCGCCCGGGCCGTTGGAGAAGAACACGCCGTCCGGGTTGACCGCGTACACGTCCTCGACGGTGGCGGTCGCGGGCAGCACGTGCACCTCGATGCCGCGCTCGGCCATCCGGTGCGGGGTCATGCCCTTGATGCCGAGGTCGACGGCGGCGACGGTGAACTTCTTCTCACCGATCGCGGGGACGACGTACGTCTCCTTGGTGGCGACCTCGGCGAAGAGGTCCGCGCCCTGCATCTCGGGCGCCTGGCGCACCTCGGCGAGCATCGTGCCCTCGTCGGGCAGCGCGTTGCCGGAGAAGATGCCGACGCGCATCGCGCCGCGCTCGCGCAGATGGCGGGTGAGCGCGCGGGTGTCGATGCCGGAGATCCCGACGACGCCCTGGTGGCGCAGCTCCTCGTCGAGCGAGCGCTGGGCGCGCCAGTTGGACGGGACGCGGGCGGGGTCGCGTACGACGTAACCGGCGACCCAGATCCGCTGCGACTCGGGGTCCTCGTCGTTCACGCCGGTGTTGCCGACGTGCGGCGCGGTCATCACGACGACCTGGCGGTGGTACGACGGGTCGGTCAGCGTCTCCTGGTAACCGGTCATACCGGTGGAGAACACGGCCTCGCCGAACGTCACCCCCGTGGCCCCGTAGGCGCGGCCGCGGAACGTGCGGCCGTCCTCCAGGACGAGTACTGCGGGAGCTGCCCTTCTCTGCGAGGCGATTCCCGGCTTGGAGGTCGTCATCGTGCGGCGCCTTCCGTCGTGGTGGTGGGGTGGTTCATGGAGTTGATGGCCTCGATCCAGGCGGCGTGCTCGGACGCCTGGTCGGACCGGAAGCCCGAGTCGATCAGCTTGTCGCCGTGGGCCCAGGTGACGACCAGCAGGCCGCCCTCCGGGAGGACCTTTCCGGCGATCGCCTTCTCGGACCTGGCCTCGCGCAGTGCCTCGGCCGGGATGAAGAAGTCGTCGGCGCCGGGCCGTACGACGTGTACGCCCTCGGCCGACAGGGTGAGCTCGGCCTTGCTGCGGACGCCCAGACCGTGCGCGACGATCCGGTCGAGCCACTGCCCGGCCGTGGTGGAGCCGTGGTAGCGGCCGCTCATGCTCAGTGTCGCCGGGCCGGTCGCCTTGGGCACGGCGGGCAGCTCCGGCAGGTCCGACTGGAGGGTGCCGCGCCACTTCCAGCCCTGGCGCATCAGCCAGTACACGAAGCCCACGAAGATCAGCACGCCGACGACCCAGGCGATCCGGGCCCCCCAGTGCGTCACTTCGGCCGACTTCTGCTCGGCGGCCAGCGTCGCTACGCCGAGATTGAAGAGTGCAGGTGTCATGCCAGCTTCCCGTCCACGACCGTCGCCCTGCCCCGCAGGAAGGTGTGGGTGACGCGCCCCGGCAGCTCACGGCCCTCGTACGGGGTGTTGCGGCTGCGGGAGGCGAAGCCCGCGGGGTTCACGGGACCACGGTATGCCGGATCGACCAGCGTGAGGTTGGCGGGCTCGCCTGCCGAGACGGGGCGGCCGTGGTCCTCGGCGCCGCCGATCCGCGCGGGCTTGACCGACATGCGCTCGGCGACACCCGCCCAGTCGAGGAGACCGGAGTCGACCATGGTGTGCTGCACGACGGAGAGCGCGGTCTCCAGGCCGACCATGCCCATGGCGGCCGCGGCCCACTCGCAGTCCTTGTCCTCGTGCGGGTGCGGGGCGTGGTCGGTGGCGACGATGTCGATCGTGCCGTCGGCCAGCGCCTCGCGCAGCGCCATCACGTCGGCCTCGGTGCGCAGCGGCGGGTTCACCTTGTAGACCGGGTTGTACGAGCGGACCAGCTCGTCGGTGAGGAGCAGGTGGTGCGGGGTGACCTCGGCGGTCACGTCGATGCCGCGCGACTTGGCCCAGCGCACGATCTCGACCGAGCCCGCGGTCGAGAGGTGGCAGATGTGGACGCGGGAGCCGACGTGCTCGGCGAGCAGCACATCGCGCGCGATGATCGACTCCTCGGCGACGGCGGGCCAGCCGCCGAGCCCGAGCTCGGCCGAGACGACGCCCTCGTTCATCTGGGCGCCCTCGGTCAGGCGCGGCTCCTGGGCGTGCTGGGCGACGACGCCGCCGAACGCCTTCACGTACTCCAGGGCGCGGCGCATGATCACCGCGTCGTCGACGCACTTGCCGTCGTCGGAGAAGACGGTGACCCCGGCGGCCGAGTCGTGCATGGCGCCGAGCTCGGCGAGCTGCTTGCCCTCCAGGCCCACGGTGACGGCGCCGATCGGCTGGACGTCGCAGTAGCCGTGCTCGCGTCCGAGCCGCCAGACCTGCTCGACGACACCCGCGGTGTCGGCGACCGGGAAGGTGTTGGCCATGGCGAAGACGGAGGTGAACCCGCCGCGCGCGGCGGCCTGGGTGCCGGTGAGAACCGTCTCGGAGTCCTCGCGGCCCGGCTCGCGCAGGTGGGTGTGCAGGTCTACGAGGCCGGGGAGCAGGATCTGGCCGTCGGCCTCGACGACCGTCGCGTCCCCCGCGTCGATGCCGGTGCCGACCTGGGCGATCGTCTCGCCCTCGATCAGGACGTCCTGGACTTCGCCGCCGAGTACCTTCGCGCCACGGATAAGGATCTTGCTCATGATTACTTGCTCTCCTCGGTACGGGCGTGACTGACGGCGGACTCGTTGCCGCCCAGAAGCAGGTACAGGACGGCCATCCGGGTGTGGACACCGTTGGCGACCTGCTCGATGACGGTGCAGCGGTCGGAGTCGGCGACCTCGGCGGTGATCTCCATGCCGCGGACCATCGGGCCGGGGTGCATCACGATGCCGTGCTCGGGCATCTTGGCCATGCGCTCGCCGTCGAGCCCGTACCGCCGCGAGTACTCGCGCTCGGTCGGGAAGAAGGCGGCGTTCATGCGCTCGCGCTGCACACGAAGCATCATCACCGCGTCGGACTTCGGCAGCACGCTGTCGAGGTCGTAGGAGACGTCGCAGGTCCAGTGGTCGACGCCGACGGGCAGCAGGGTGGGCGGGGCCACCAGGGTGACCTCGGCGCCCAGCGTGTGCAGCAGGTCGACGTTGGAGCGGGCCACCCGGCTGTGCAGCACGTCGCCGACGATCGTGATGCGCTTGCCGGCCAGGTCCTGGCCGAGCCCGGCGTCCCGGCCGACCAGGCGGCGGCGCATGGTGAAGGCGTCCAGCAGGGCCTGGGTGGGGTGCTGGTGGGTGCCGTCGCCCGCGTTGATGACGGCCGCGTCGATCCAGTCGGAGGTGGCGAGCCGGTAGGGCGCGCCGGAGGCTCCGTGGCGGATGACGACGGCGTCCACGCCCATCGCCTCCAGCGTCTGGGCGGTGTCCTTCAGGGACTCGCCCTTGGAGACCGAGGAGCCCTTGGCGGTGAAGTTGATGACGTCCGCGGACAGCCGCTTCTCGGCGGCCTCGAACGAGATCCGGGTGCGGGTCGAGTCCTCGAAGAAGAGGTTGACGACGGTACGGCCGCGCAGGGTGGGGAGCTTCTTTATCGGCCGGTCCGCGACCCGGGCCATCTCTTCGGCGGTGTCGAGGATGAGCACGGCGTCGTCGCGGGTGAGGTCGGCGGCCGAGATGAGGTGACGCTTCATCTGGGTTCTTCTCCAGGTTCGTGGAGGTTTGGGCATGCGGGCGCGCAGAAGTGCCGTACGGGCCGGTGCGACCCGTACTCCGTACGGAAGGTGGCTTACTGCTCGCCGGCCGGAGCGGCCTGCTTGGCACCGAGCAGCACGGCGTCGCGGCCGTCCTCCTCGGCGAGCAGGACCTTGACCGTCTCCCGCAGCGACGTCGGGAGGTTCTTGCCGACGTAGTCGGCGCGGATCGGAAGTTCGCGGTGGCCGCGGTCGACGAGGACCGCGAGCTGCACGGCGCGCGGGCGGCCGATGTCGTTCAGCGCGTCGAGCGCGGCGCGGATGGTGCGGCCGGAGAAGAGCACGTCGTCGACGAGGACGACCAGGCGGCCGTCGACACCGTCACCGGGGATCTCGGTGCGGGCCAGCGCGCGCGGCGGGTGCATGCGCAGGTCGTCCCGGTACATGGTGATGTCGAGGGAGCCCACCGGGATCTTGCCTTCGGTGATCTCTTCGAGCTTGTCGGCCAGCCTGCGGGCCAGGAAGACGCCTCGGGTGGGAATGCCGAGGAGCACCACATCGTCGGCGCCCTTGGCGCGTTCGACGATCTCGTGGGCGATACGGGTCAGTACCCGTGCGATGTCGGGGCCCTCAAGTACGGGGCGCGCCGCATCGGTCTGGTGCGTGTCCATAGGAAACGGACCTCCTTCTCCGCCTCACGGGACGGACCTTAAAGGACGTCGGAATTACTCCGTCCACGGTACCAGGGCATTCCCCGGTCCTCACACGGGGTCGTCACCCGTCTGGGGTGGGGGTATGGACCATTCGGCTTGACGCAGCCAAGTAACGCTGCGTAACCTCACAGTGAGTTACCGCCACGCGGCGGAGCCGAAAAGTGTTCCAGCGTCCGGGGAGCTATATGTCCAGCGAATACGCAAAACAGCTCGGGGCCAAGCTCCGCGCCATCCGCACCCAGCAGGGCCTCTCCCTCCACGGCGTGGAGGAGAAGTCCCAGGGCCGCTGGAAGGCCGTCGTGGTCGGGTCGTACGAGCGCGGCGACCGTGCCGTGACCGTCCAGCGCCTCGCCGAGCTGGCGGACTTCTACGGGGTCCCGGTCCAGGAGCTGCTTCCGGGCACCACGCCCGGCGGCGCGGCCGAGCCGCCGCCGAAGCTCGTCCTCGACCTTGAGCGTCTTGCCCACGTCCCGCCGGAGAAGGCGGGCCCGCTGCAGAGGTACGCGGCGACGATCCAGTCCCAGCGGGGTGACTACAACGGCAAGGTGCTGTCGATCCGTCAGGACGACCTGCGCACCCTGGCGGTCATCTACGACCAGTCGCCCTCGGTTCTCACCGAGCAGCTGATCAGCTGGGGCGTCCTCGACGCGGACGCGCGCCGCGCGGTCGCCCACGAGGACAACTGACACGCTGACGCCTCAGCAGAAACGTGCCGCCGGGCCGGCCCGATCCCCCAGGGAGCGGGCCGGCCCGGCGGCGTTTTCACGCGACCTCACAAGACCCATGCCCGCGCCCGCCTCCGGGTACGGCGAAGGGCCCGCCGTACGCACGTACGGCGGGCCCTTCGCGTGCCGGTCGAGCCGGGGCTCAGGCGTCCCGGCGAAGACTCGGCTTGAGCTCCTTGAAACGGGCCAGCAGCCCGTTCACGAAGGCCGGGGAGTCGTCCGTGGAGAACTCCTTCGCCAGCTGCACCGCCTCGTCGATCACGACGGCGTCCGGCGTCTCGTCCATCCACACCAGCTCGTACGTGCCGAGCCGCAGGATGTTCCGGTCGACGACCGGCATGCGGTCGAGCGTCCAGTCGACGGCGTACGTGGAGATCAGGTCGTCGATCCGCGCCACATGCTGCGCGTACCCCTCGACGAGCTCCATCGTGTACTCGTTGACCGGCGGCTGACGGTCGTCGGACCGCGAGTGGCGCACCCAGTCCGCGAGGACCGTCTGCACGGACTCACCGCGCTGGTCGGCCTCGAAGAGGATCTGGAAGGCGCGCTTGCGCGCCTTGTTCCGGGCAGCCACGGTTAGCTGTTCACCCGGCCGAGGTAGTCGCCGGTGCGGGTGTCGACCTTGATCTTCTCACCGGTGGTGATGAAGAGCGGGACGCCGATCTCGTAACCGGTCTCCAGGGTGGCCGGCTTGGTGCCGCCGGTGGAGCGGTCGCCCTGGACGCCCGGGTCGGTGTGCTGGATGACCAGCTCGACGGCGGCGGGGAGCTCGACGTAGAGCACCTCGCCCTCGTGCTGCGCCACGGAGGCGGTGAAGCCCTCGATCAGGAAGTTGGCGGCGTCACCGACGTTCTTGCGGTCGATGTGCAGCTGGTCGTACGTCTCCATGTCCATGAAGACGAAGTAGTCGCCGTCCATGTAGGAGAACTGCATGTCGCGGCGGTCGATGGTGGCCGTCTCGACCTTCGTACCGGCGTTGAAGGTCTTGTCGACGACCTTGCCGGAGAGCACGTGCTTGAGCTTGGTGCGCACGAAGGCCGGGCCCTTGCCGGGCTTGACGTGCTGGAACTCGACGACGGACCAGAGCTGGCCCCCGTCGAGCTTGAGCACCATGCCGTTCTTGAGGTCGTTCGTGGAAGCCACGGTTGCGGAATCTCCTGGACTGAAGCTGGTGGGACCGAGGGTGCGCGTTCACAGCGGTGCTAGAGCGCGAGCAGTTCCTTGGTCGTAATGGTGAGTAGCTCTGGCCCGCCATCCGCCTCGGGACGGACGACGAGCGTGTCATCGATTCGGACACCACCCCGGCCCGGGAGGTGGACCCCCGGTTCGACGGTGACCGGCACGCAAGCGTCCAGTTTACCCATGGCTCCAGGTGCGAGCTGCGGGTCCTCGTCGATTTCGAGGCCCACGCCGTGTCCGGTGCACGCTCCCAGGCCCTCCGCGTGCCCCGCCGCGTCCAGCACCTGACGTGCCGCGCGGTCCACCGCCCGGTACTCCGCGCCCGGCGCCAGCGCCTCCCGGCCGGCCCGCTGAGCGGCGAAGACGACCTCGTAGAGCTCGATCTGCCAGTCGGCCGGGGTCGTCCCGATGACGAACGTACGGCCGATCTCGCAGCGGTAGCCGCGATAGGTGGCGCCCAGGCACACGGAGAGGAAATCGCCTTCCTCGACGCGGCGGTCCGAGGGGCGGTGGCCGCCCCGGCCGGAGTTCGGGCCGGTGCCGACGGAGGTGGTGAAGGCCGGGCCGTCGGCGCCGTGGTCCACCAAGCGGCGCTCCAGTTCCAGGGCGAGGTGGCGTTCGGTGCGGCCCACCAGGATCGACTCCAGGAGCTCGCCGAGCGCCTGGTCGGTGATCTCGGCGGCGATCCGCAGACAGGCGATCTCCTCCTCGTCCTTGACGAGCCGCCGTTGCTCGACCGCTCCCCCGAGGTCGCCCAGGAGCAGCCGGGGCGCCACCGAGCCGAGCGCGCGGTGGCGGACCACGGTCAGGTCGTGCTCCTCGACGCTCAGCGAGTCCGCGCCGGATGTCTGGGCGAGGTCGGCGGCCGCCACGGCGGGGTCGCCCGAGGGCGTGGGCAGCACGGTGACCCGTAGATGCTCGTCGAGCCGGCCCTCCACGAGGTCGCCGGTGGGCGTGCGGGGGCACAGCAGGACGTCCTCGGCGGGGCCGAGCAGCAGTACGGCGCGGGGTGGGGCGCCGCCCGCGAGATAGCGGACGTTCGCCGAGCGGGAGACCAGCGCGGCGGCGCTCCCGGCGGCCGCGCAGCGGTCGCGTAGCCATGCGCGGCGGGCCGCGTACACCTCTGACATGCGTCGAGCGTATGAGGGGGACGCGTTGTCGGCCGGATCTACGCGTCCGACCGGGGGTCGCCCCGGTGGCCGAGTCGTCCTCAGTGGCCGGACCGGCTTTCGGCTTCGCCGTTGTGTGGTCGCTTTGCTGCGGGCCGTCTTGGGCTGGTCGCGCAGTTCCCCGCGCCCCTGGGTGCGGCCCTTCGGGCCGCGTCCTCACCAGCTCGGCGGGCTCGCAATCGCCCTTGCCAGTACGTCGTCCAGGAGGCGGGCCGTCGTGGGGACGTCGTATTGGGAGTTGTCGATGATGGGGAGGCCCGAGCCGTACCAGCCCGCCATGCGGCCGTGGATGCCGGCGACCTCCTCGTCGCAGAGGCGGCGGTTGCCGGAGCGTTCGGCGTTGCGTTCCAGGACGATGTCCAGGCCCGGCAGGAGGACGACCGGGAGCAGGCCGGGGCCCACGTGGCGTTTCCAGCCGCCGAGGCCGACGACCGGGCGGTCCGGGAAGACCGCGTCGTCGAGGATGCAGGAGATGCCGTTGGCCAGGAAGTTGCGCGCGGCGAAGCCGCAGGTGCGGCGGGCCAGGCGGTACTGCGCCTCGGAGTGGTCGTTCCACCCCGCCTGCGGGTCCGCGAAACCCGAGCAGACCCATTCGCGTACGTCGTCGAGGCTGATGTGCGCGGTGGGGACGCGGCGGTGCTGGGCCCAGTAGCGGGCGACCGTGGTCTTGCCCGCACCCGCCGGGCCTATGAGCAGCACGGCGAGCGTGGTGACCCCGGTGCCGCCGGGCGCCTGCGGCAGCGGGACGGGGCCGCCAGGCGGCAGCGTGACGTGCCCGGTGGTGTCGCGGGAGGGCGGCGCGGGCGCGTGGTGGGGCGCCGGGGCGTGCCAGCCCGGCGCCGGTGGTGGTGCGGACTGCGGTGGGCCCGGGAACGGGGGCGGCGGGGGCGGCTGGGCGCCCTGGACCGGGGGCTGTGGGGCGTCGTGGAGCGTCGGCTGGTGGGCGCCGAGGGCCCAGTCGGCGCCCGGTCCGTGCCCCGGGGCGTGAGGCGGCGGAAGCGGAGCCCCCGCTTCGTGCTGCATCCGGTGCCACTCCGTCTCGTACAGGCGACTGGTGCTGGTCCGGGCGCTCCCCCGCGGCCCGAGGGACCCCCATGGCGTCCCGGTCCAGAACCGTACCTTCCCCGGCCGTCGCAGTGTGAACGGCCGGGGAGCGGCGAAGGTGCCCGCTCAGCCGCCGAGTTCGTCGGCGAGCGCGCGCAGTGCCAGGCGGTACGAGCCGATGCCGAAGCCCGCGACCGTGCCGCTGGCCACGGCCGCCACCACGGAAGTGTGACGGAACTCCTCACGCGTGTACGGGTTCGAGATGTGCACCTCGATGAGCGGGGCGGTGCGCTGGGCGGCCGCGTCCCGCATTCCGTACGAATAGTGGGTGAACGCGCCCGGGTTGAGAACGACCGGAATCTTTCCGTCGGCCGCCTCGTGCAGCCAGCGGATCATGTCGCCCTCGTCGTTGGTCTCGCGGACCTCCACGTCGAAGCCGAGCTCCTTGCCCAGCGACTCGCAGACCTCGACGAGACCGGCGTACGTGGTCGCCCCGTAGACGTCCGGCTCGCGCGAGCCCAGGCGGCCCAGGTTGGGGCCGTTCAGCACGAACACCCGGCGGCTCACGCCGACACCTCCCCGTACGCGGCGAGCAGCACCGCCGGGTCCGGGCCCTCCAGGACCGTCGGCTTGGCGAGACCGTCGAGGACGATGAAGCGCAGCAGGTCGCCCCGCGACTTCTTGTCCAGCTTCATGTTCTCGACCAGCTTGGGCCACTGGTCGCCCCGGTAGGTGAGCGGCAGGCCCACCGACTCCAGGATCGAACGGTGCCGGTCGGCCGTGGCGTCGTCCAGGCGCCCGGCCAGTCGGCCGAGTTCGGCCGCGAAGACCATGCCGACCGAGACGGCCGCGCCGTGGCGCCACTTGTAGCGCTCGTTCTTCTCGATGGCGTGCGCGAGGGTGTGCCCGTAGTTCAGGATCTCGCGCAGCCCCGACTCCTTGAGGTCGCTGGAGACGACGTCGGCCTTCACCTGGATCGCGCGCTCGATGAGCTCGGCCGTGTGCGGGCCCTCGGGAGTGCGGGCGCCCGCCGGGTCGGCCTCGACCAGGTCGAGGATGACCGGGTCGGCGATGAAGCCCGCCTTGATGACCTCGGCCATGCCGGACACGTAGTCGTGGACCGGCAGCGAGTCGAGTGCGGCGAGGTCGCACAGCACGCCGACGGGCGGGTGGAAGGCGCCCACCAGGTTCTTTCCCTCGGCGGTGTTGATGCCGGTCTTGCCGCCGACGGCCGCGTCGACCATGCCGAGCACGGTGGTCGGGACCGAGATCCAGCGCACCCCGCGCAGCCAGGTCGCGGCGACGAAGCCCGCGAGGTCGGTGGTGGCGCCGCCGCCGACGCCGACGACGGCGTCGGTGCGGGTGAACCCGGACTGGCCGAGCGCCTTCCAGCAGTAGGCGGCGACCTCGTAGGTCTTGGCCTCCTCGGCGTTGGGCACCTGGATGGCGATGGCCTCGTAGCCCTGGGCGGCCAGATCCTCGCGGATGGCGTCGCCGGTGCCGGCCAGCGCCTCCGGGTGGATGACGGCGACCTTGCGGGCCTTCGTGCCGATCAGACCGGGGAGTTCGGCGAGGAGGTTGTGGCCGACCAGCACGTCGTACGGGTCCGCCCCGGCGCTGCCGCCGACGTGGATCCGGGTGGGTGCCTGCTCGCTCATGCGGTTTTCAGCTCCAGTGCGTCGAGGACCGCCTGGGCGACCTCTTCGGGGGTGCGGTCGTCGGTCGCGACGACGACCCGGGCGACTTCGGTGTACAGATGGCGCCGTGCGTCCATCAGCTCGCGCCACTGGCGGCGCGGGTTGACCGCGAGGAGCGGGCGGGCGGTGTTGAGACCGACCCGCTTCACCGCCTCCTCGACGTCCATCGACAGATAGACGACCGGCCGTCCGGCGAGCAGCGCGCGCGTGGACGCGTCCAGGATCGCGCCGCCGCCGAGGGCGAGCACGCCCGTGTGCTCGGCGACGGCGGCACGGACCGCCTCCCGCTCCAGCTCACGGAAGTGCGCCTCGCCCTCGTCGACGAAGATGTCGGCGATCTGGCGGCCCTCGGCGGCCACGATGTCGGCGTCGGTGTCCCGGTAGGGCGCGCCGAGCCGCTCGGCGAGCAGCGCGCCCACGGTGGACTTCCCCGAGCCCATCGGGCCGATCAGGACGACCAGCGGACCGGTGCTCACCGGATCTGCAGGTTGTCGAGGTAGGACCGGACGTTGCGACGGGTCTCCGGGACGCTGTCGCCGGCGAACTTCTCCGCGACCGCGTCCGCGAGGACGAGCGCGACCATGGCCTCGGCCACGATGCCCGCGGCCGGGACGGCACACACGTCGGAGCGCTGGTGGTGGGCCTTGGCGGCTTCGCCGGTGGCGACGTCGATGGTGGCCAGCGCGCGCGGCACGGTCGCGATCGGCTTCATCGCGGCCCGTACGCGCAGCAGCTCACCGGTGGTCAGACCGCCCTCGGTGCCACCCGCGCGGCCCGAGGTGCGCTTGACGCCTTCGGCCGTCTGCACGATCTCGTCGTGGGCCTTGGAGCCGGGCACGCGCGCGAGGTCGAAGCCGTCGCCGACCTCGACGCCCTTGATGGCCTGGATGCCCATGAGGGCGGCGGCGAGACGGGCGTCCAGCCTGCGGTCCCAGTGGACGTGCGAGCCGAGGCCGACGGGCACGCCGTAGGCAAGGACCTCGACCACACCGCCGAGGGTGTCGCCGTCCTTGTGGGCCTGGTCGATCTCGGCGACCATCGCCTTCGACGCGTCCGCGTCCAGGCAGCGCACCGGATCGGCGTCCAGCTTCTCCACGTCGGCGGGCGTCGGGTAGACGCCGTACGGCGCCTTCGCGGCGGCCAGCTCGACCACGTGCGAGACGATCTCGATCCCGGCCGTCTCCTTCAGGTAGGAGCGGGCGACCGCGCCGAGCGCCACGCGCGCGGCGGTCTCGCGGGCGCTGGCGCGCTCCAGGATCGGGCGCGCCTCGTCGAAGCCGTACTTCTGCATGCCCGCCAGATCCGCGTGCCCGGGGCGGGGACGCGTCAGCGGGGCGTTGCGGGCGAGGTCCGCGAGGATCTCGGGGTCCACGGGGTCGGCCGACATGACCTGTTCCCACTTGGGCCACTCGGTGTTGCCCACCATGATCGCGATCGGCGAGCCCATGGAGAGGCCGTGGCGGACACCGCCCAGGAACGTGACCTCGTCACGCTCGAACTTCATCCGCGCGCCACGTCCATAGCCCAGGCGCCGCCGGGCCAGGTGGTCGGCCACCATCTCCGTGGTGATCGGCACGCCGGCGGGAAGGCCCTCCAGCGTCGCGACAAGTGCGGGACCGTGGGATTCCCCAGCGGTCAGCCAGCGCAACCTGCTCAACGGTGCTCCTCGTTGCTCGCGCGCGTTCTGGTACTACGGCGCGGCCGGGTGCGCGGCCCTGGCCCGCCACCACTGATCCTCCCACGTCCGCGATGGTGAGCCGGGACCCGGTCCAGCAAGCGGACGGCTTCTTGGTCACGTGCGGGTTGTCTGTGGCTGGTCGCTCCCCCAAGTTCTCGGCTTCGCTCGAACAGGGGGGACCCCCATCGCGGCGGAGCCGCACAACGACACAGTCCCGCGCCCCTAGGGGGTACAGCTCAGCGGGCCTTCAGGGCTCGCTCGCCCGCCTCGCGCATGACGTCCAGCGGGGCCTTCGCCACGCCCGTCATCTGCTCGATCTGGAGGACCGCCTGGTGGACCAGGAGGTCGAGGCCGCCGACGACCGGGGCGCCGCGCTCGGCCCAGGCGGTCGCGAGCGCGGTCGGCCACGGGTCGTACAGGACGTCGAAGAGCGTTCCGGGGCGCTCGGGGACGGCCGCGGCGAGCGCGTCGGTGGTGCCCGCCGGGGTGGTGGCGATCACGAGCGGCGCCTCGAAGGCCCCGGCCGCGTCCGCCCAGTCCGCGATACGGACGTCCGCGCCCAGCCGCTCGCCCCAGCCGCGCATCTCGTCCGCGCGGGCGGCGCTGCGGACGTACGCGGTGACCTCACCCGTACAGATACGGGCGAGGGCGGCGAGCGCCGAGGACGCGGTGGCGCCCGCGCCGAGGACGGCCGCCGAGGGGACCCGCTCGACGCCGCGCTCGCGCAGTGCGGCGAGCATGCCCGGGATGTCGGTGTTGTCGCCGTAGCGGCGCCCGTCGCGGGTGAGGACGACGGTGTTCACCGCCTCCACCGAGGAGGCGGTGTCGCTGATGCCGTCGAGCAGCGGGATGATCGCCCGCTTCAGCGGCATCGTGAGCGAGAGCCCGGCCCAGGAACTGTCGAGCCCGTCGATGAATCCGGGAAGCGCGGCCTCGTCCACCTCGAAACGGTCGTACGACCAGTGGGCGAGGCCGAGTTCCTTGTACGCGGCGCGGTGCAGTACCGGGGAGAGCGAGTGGGCGATGGGCGACCCCAGTACGGCCGCCCGTCGCGCACCGCTCTCCTGGCTCACGGAACTCACTGGCCGGATTTCCCCTGTTCGTACTTCTTGCGGTTCTGGTTCTGCTCTTCGTTGGTGACCGCGAACAGCGTCTCGTCCTCGGTGACCGAGACGAAGTAGTACCACGGGCCCGGCGTCGGGTTGAGCGCCGAGTGCAGCGCGGAATCACCGGGGTTGCCGATGGGACCGGGCGGCAGTCCGTGGATGTAATAGGTGTTGTACGGGTGGTGGAAGTCGCGCAGGTTCTTGACCGCACCCGTGTCCAGGGTCGATTCGGCCTTGGCGTAGTTGACCGTCGAGTCGAAGTCGAGCAGGCCGTAGGTCTCGGTGTTGCCGGGCTTCAGACGGTTGTAGACGACCCGCGCGACCTTGTCGAAGTCGTGCTTGTACTTGCCTTCCGCCTGGACGAGGCTCGCGACCGTGATCACCTGGAGCGGCGACTTCAGGCCGAGCTTGACGGACATGCCCTTCAGATCGACCTTGGAGTACTCGGAGTTGGCCCGCGAGACCATCTTGCGCAGGATGTCCTCGGGCTTGGCGCCCTTGGCGACCGGGTAGCTGGCCGGGTAGAGGAACCCTTCCAGCGGATCCTGGATCTCCTTGTTGTCATTCGCCCAGTCGGGCAGCCCGAGATTCTTCGCCTGCGCCTTCGCGACGTCCTTGGTCGTGCCCGGCTTGAGTTCGAGGCGCTTGTCGATCTGCTCGTAGACCCAGGCGTTCCGCTTGCCTTCGGGAATGATGAAGTTGCTGCGGCTGGTCGGGTTCAGCATGGCCGCGACCGCGTTCGCCGCCGACATTCCCTTGTTGAGCGTGTAGACGCCCGCCTGAATGGTCTTGCCCTTGGGATTGTCGTTCTGTGCGGAGACGAACGCGCCCTGGCTCTTGACCACTCCGGCCTTCGCCAGAATTCCGCCGATTTCGTATCCACCGGCACCCTGGGGGATTTCCACCTGAATCGGGGTGGAACCGGTTCCGACATAGTCGGGGGCCGTGCCGAATTTCTTCTGCCAGAACTGGTAGCCGAAATACCCGGCGCCGCCGACGCCGAGGGAGAAGACGACGACGAGCACCAGACAGGCGCGCCCGCTCTTGCCCTTCTTCTTCCCCTTGCCCTTGCCGCCCTTGCCCCGCCGGGACGAGCGCGGCTCGTCCTCGTCGGCGTCACTGTCGGCGCCGTCGGTGAAGAAAGGATGCGTCTCCTTCTCCGGCTCCGGCTCGGCCTCCGGCTCCTCCGGCGTCCACTCGGGCGCCTGCTCCGGCACCGTCCGGCGCTGGTTCGGCGGCTGCGGCGGCGGATACGCCTCGGGCGTGCCGTAGTAGTCCTGCGTCTCGGCGCCGTAACCGGTGTAGCCGTCCGGCTGCTGCCCGGCGTAGGGCATGGCCGCCTGCTGGCCGGTGTCCCATCCCGCGTTGTACTGAGCCTGCTGTACGTACTGCTCCTGCGGGTAACCCTGCTGGGGCTGCCCGCCGTACTGCTGCTGCGCCTGCTGCTGGTTCTGCTGCGCGTACGGGTCCTGCGGGTGCTGCTGATGCTGGGCCTGCTGCGGGTGTTGCTGCTGGTACTGCGGATGCTGCGGCTGCTGCTGCGCGTACTGCTGATGCGCCTGCTGGTCGCCGTACGGAGCCTGACCGGAGGCAGCCTGCTGCGCTCCCCACCCCTGGTCCCCGTACAGAGGATCCTCGGGATGCCACGGTTCGGAGCCTGCGCCCCGGCCATACTCAGTCATCGGTCCCCTAGAGCCGCGAGGCATCCGGACGGTCCGCCTCTTCCGCTGTGCGGCAGCTGTTCGAATGTCGCCGCATCGCGCGGAACGTTACCGTATCGCGATCAGATAACCACTTCGACGCCCTCGCCGGGCGGTCTGCCTGACACCCGTTCGGCCTCAAGCGCGGTCTGAAGAATGATCACTGCGGCCGCCTGATCGATGACCGACCGGCCCTTCTTCGACTTCACGCCGGAGGCGCGCAGTCCCTGAGTGGCCGTCACCGTCGTCATCCGCTCGTCGACGAGACGGACCGGAATCGGCGCGATGCCCTTCGCCAGTTCCTGGGCGAATTTACGGACCTTGACGGCCGCCGGGCCCTCGCCCCCGCTGAGGGAGCGAGGCAGCCCCACGACCACCTCGATGGGCTCGTACTCCTCGACGAGCAGGCGCAACCGCCGGTGGGCGGCCGGGACGTCACGTCCCGGCACGGTCTCCACCGGCGTGGCGAGCACCCCGTCGGGGTCGCACGAGGCGACCCCGATCCGGGCGTCCCCGACGTCGATCGCGAGACGGCGTCCGCGTCGCATCAGGCCGTCTCGGCGACGAGGCGCTCGACGGCGGCCATGGCGTCGCCCACAGCGTCCGGGTTCTGGCCGCCGCCCTGGGCGACGTCCGGCTTGCCGCCGCCACCGCCACCGAGGGTCTTGGCGGCGGTACGGACCAGGTCACCGGCCTTGAGACCGCGCTCGCGGGCGGCCTCGTTGGTGGCGATGACGGTCAGCGGGCGGCCGTTGGCGGTGGTGAAAAGCGCCACAACCACCGGGCGGTCGCCCTGGATACGGCCGCGCACGTCGAGGACGAGCTTGCGCAGGTCGTCGGCGGAGGTGCCGTCCGGCACCTGACCGATGGCCAGGGCCACGCCCTTCACGTCCTTGGCGCCCTCGGCGAGCCCGCCGGCGGCGGCCAGGACCTTCTCGGCGCGGAACTTCTCGATCTCCTTCTCGGCGTCCTTCAGCTTGCCGAGCATGGTGGAGATCTTCTCGGGCAGCTCCTCGGGGCGGCCCTTGACCAGCTCCTGGAGCTGGGCGACGACCGTGTGCTCCCGGGCGAGGAAGTTGTACGCGTCCACGCCGACCAGGGCCTCGATACGGCGCACACCGGAGCCGATCGAGGACTCGCCGAGCAGCTTCACCAGGCCCAGCTGGGCGGTGTTGTGGACGTGCGTACCGCCGCACAGCTCCTTGGAGAAGTCGCCGATGGTCACGACGCGCACGCGCTCGCCGTACTTCTCGCCGAACTCGGCGATGGCGCCCTGCTTCTTGGCCTCGTCGATCGACATGACCTCGGCCTGGACGTCCAGTTCGCGCGAGAGGACCTCGTTGATCTTCTGCTCGACGTCGGTGAGGACCGTGCCGGGAACGGCGGCGGGCGAGCCGAAGTCGAAGCGGAAGCGGCCCGGCGAGTTCTCCGAACCGGCCTGGGCGGCCGTCGGGCCGAGCGCGTCGCGCAGGGCCTGGTGGGTCAGGTGCGTGGCGGAGTGGGCGCGGGCGATGGCGCGGCGGCGCTTGATGTCGATGACGGCGAGGGCCGAGGCACCGAGCGTCACCTCGCCGACCTGGACGACGCCCTTGTGGACGTGGACGCCCGGGACCGGCTTCTGCACATCGCGGATCTCGATGACCGCGCCCGTGTCGAGCTTGATGCGGCCCTGGTCGGCGAGCTGGCCGCCGCCCTCGGCGTAGAACGGGGTGCGGTCCAGGACGACCTCGACCTCGTCGCCCTCGGAGGCGGCGGGCGAGGGCACACCGTCGACGAGCAGGCCGACGACCGTCGACTCGTTCTCGGTGAGCGTGTAGCCGGTGAAGTCGGTCTCGCCCGAGTTGTCGGCCACCTCGCGGTAGGCGGACAGGTCGGCGTGGCCGGTCTTCTTGGCCTTGGCGTCGGCCTTGGCGCGCTCCCGCTGCTCCTTCATCAGGCGCCGGAAGCCGTCCTCGTCCACGGCGAGGCCCTGCTCGGCGGCCATCTCCAGGGTGAGGTCGATCGGGAAGCCCCAGGTGTCGTGGAGCAGGAACGCCTTCTCGCCGGCCAGGACCGTGCCGCCGGCGGCCTTGGTCTCGGTGACGGCGGTGTCCAGGATGTTGGTGCCGCCCTTGAGGGCCTTGAGGAAGGCGGCCTCTTCGGCGAGCGCGACCGTCTCGATGCGCTTGCGGTCGGTGATGAGCTCCGGGTACTGCTGACCCATCGTGGTGATCACGACGTCGATCAGGTCCTGGACGACCGGGCCGGTGGCGCCCATGAGGCGCATGTTGCGGATGGCGCGGCGCATGATGCGGCGCAGCACATAGCCGCGGCCCTCGTTGCCGGGCGTGACGCCGTCGCCGATGAGCATCGTGGACGTACGGATGTGGTCGGCGACCACACGCAGCGAGACGTCGGTGTGGTGGGCGGCGCCATAGCGGACACCCGTCAGCTCGGTGGCCTTGTCCATGACCACGCGCAGGGTGTCGGTCTCGTACATGTTCTGTACGCCCTGCAGGATCATGGCGAGGCGCTCAAGACCCAGACCGGTGTCGATGTTCTTCGACGGCAGGTCGCCGAGGATCGGGAAGTCCTCCTTGCCGTCGCCCGCACCGCGCTCGTACTGCATGAAGACCAGGTTCCAGATCTCCACGTACCGCTCGTCGTTGACGGCCGGGCCGCCCTCGACGCCGAACTCGGGGCCGCGGTCGTAGTTGATCTCGGAGCAGGGGCCGCACGGTCCCGGGACGCCCATGGACCAGAAGTTGTCCTTCTTGCCCAGGCGCTGGATGCGCTCGGCGGGGACGCCGATCTTGTCGCGCCAGATGGCCTCGGCCTCGTCGTCGTCGAGGTAGACCGTGATCCAGAGCTTCTCCGGCTCCAGGCCGTAACCGCCCTTGTCCTGCGGCGAGGTGAGCAGCTCCCAGGCGTACCGGATGGCACCTTCCTTGAAGTAGTCGCCGAAGGAGAAGTTGCCGCACATCTGGAAGAACGTGCCGTGGCGGGTGGTCTTGCCGACCTCTTCGATGTCCGGGGTACGGACGCACTTCTGCACGCTGGTCAGCGTGGACGCCGGGGGCTTGACCTCACCCAGGAAGTAGGGCTTGAACGGCACCATGCCCGCGGGGACGAGGAGCAGAGTCGGGTCGTCCGCGATGAGCGACGCCGAAGGGACGACGGTGTGCCCGCGCTCCTCGAAGAAGCTCAGCCAGCGGCGGCGGATTTCAGCCGACTCCATCAGTGGTCCTCATTCCGGTTGTACGAGATCGTCTTGTACTGCTGCTTGGGGTGGTCGAGTGCCGCGAGGCGGCGCTGCGCCGGGAGTTCGTGCACGTTGGACGCGTTGAGCCCCAGCGCGTCGTTGAGTTCGGACTCGCGCTGGACCATGCCGGCCTTCACGTCGAGCGCGAAGTCCTTCAGCTTGTGGCCCGCCTCGATCGCCTTGTCGGCGGTGCGCGCGGCCAGGGACTCCGGGGTGAGCTGCTTCAGCTTCCGGTTGACCTTGGTGGTGGCCCACACACCGGCTGCGGCGCCCGCGGTGAACCAGAACGTACGGCGGAACATCGCAGCGTCAGCCCTTTCGCTTGCTCCGCCGCGCGGACGGCAGAGTCCGCCCGACGATCACCGTGCGAGGCGGCTCGGCGGGCCCGGTTTTCCGTCCGATGGCCCGGCGCACCCCGTACCCGAAGGCCGCGACCTTCACCAGCGGGCCGCCGAAGGTCGAGGCGACCGTGGTGGAGAGCGCCGACGCGTTGGAGGTGACCTCCTGGACGTCCGAGGCGATGGCGTCGACCCGGTCCAGCTGGGTCTGCGCCGAGCGCACCGCCGAGGAGGCGTCCGCGAGCAGCGGGACGGCCTGTTCGGTCACGTCCGCCACCAGCTTGGTGGTCGCCTTCAGCGTCTGGGCCAGCCTCACGAGGACTACGGCGAGGAAGGACACCAGGATCGCCCAGAAGACGGCCACCAGGATCCCGGCCACCTCTCCACCGGACACTTCGCACCGCTCCCTGCGCATCGACCGTCGGACAAGAAAAGTTGTCCCCCGACCCTATCGCGCCGAGGGTCTTGCCCCCTACCGCATTAGGGCGTCACGGAAGCGGAGTCTGGCAGGCCGATTGTACGCAGTGCACACCCTTCAGTACTCTGCGTGTCCCATGCGCTCCAATCTGCCGTCGGAGCTGAACGGCTTCGTCGGGCGAGAACGTGAACTGGCCGCCCTGCACGGGCTGCTGGGCGAGGCGCGACTGACCACCGTGGTCGGGGTCGGCGGCGTCGGGAAGACCCGCCTGGCGCTGCGCGCGGCCGCCGCCGTGGCCGCGCAGGAACGCTACTGCGACGGGGTGTGGCTGGCGGACCTGTCCACGGTGACCGACCCGGACCTGCTCGACCACGCGGTCGTCGAGGCCCTGGGACTCACCGACCACACCACCCGCCCGCCGCGCCGCACCCTCCTGGACCACCTCGCCGAGCGCTCGCCGCTGCTCGTCCTGGACGGCTTCGAGCAGCTGGTGGACGCCTGCGCGGAGCTGGTGTGCGAGCTGCTGCGCCGCTCCCCCGGCCTGCGTGTCCTCGCCGCGGGCCGCCTGCCGTTACGCCTCGACGGCGAGCGGCTGCTCGCGCTGGCCCCGATGGACGACGAGGACGCGGTGGCGCTCTTCACCGACCGGGCCCATGGCGTGGCATTCACCGAGGAACGGACGGCCACCGTACGGGAGGTGTGCCGGCGCCTCGACGGGATTCCGCTCGCCCTGGAACTCGCGGCCGGACGGCTCGGCGCGCTCTCCGTCGAGCAGGTGCTGCACCGCCTGGACGACCGCTTCCACCTGCTGACCTGCGGCGGACGTGGAACCGTGGCCCGCCATCAGACGCTGCGCACCACCATCGGCTGGAGCCATGAGCTGTGCACCTCGCCCCAGCGGCTGCTGTGGGCCCGGCTCTCGGTGTTCGCCGGGCAGTTCGACCTGGAGGCCGTCGAGTACATCTGCGTCGGCCCGGACCTGCCGCCCGAGGACGTCCTCGACGTACTCCAGCAGCTCCTCGACCACTCGCTGGTGGTGCGCGAGGACGGCCCGGCGGGCGTGCGCTACCGGATGCTCGACACCGTACGGGAGTACGGCGCCGAGTGGCTGACCGCGACCGGCGACGCCGACCGGCTGCACCGGCGCCACCGCGACTGGTACCTCGGGCTCGCCACCTGGTGCGAGCTCGACTGGTTCAGCCCGCGCCAGGCGGAGGTCGCGGTGCGGGTGGAGGCCGAACTGCCCAATCTGCGGGCCGCGTTGGACTACTCGCTCGACTCGGAGCAGGACATACACCTGGCCCAGTACCTGGCCGGGACGCTCTGGTTCTGCTGGGTCGGCTGCGGGCGGCTCGCCGAGGGGAGGCACTGGCTGGGCCTGGTCCTGGAGGCCGGGGGCGGCGACCACGACGGCGCCCGGCTCAAGGCGCTGTGGGTGCTCGGCTATGTCTCGGTGCTGCGCGGCGACTCGGTGGCGGCGATCGCGGCGCTGCACGAGTGCCGCGAGGACGCCGAGCGCACCGGCGACGCGGTGGCCCGGGCGTACGCGGTGCACCGGACCGGCTGTCTGGCCCTGGTCTGTGACGACATGCCGCGCGCGGAGGAACTGCTGCGCACGGCGCTCGCGCAGTACGAGGAGATCGGCGAGCTCAACAGCAATGTGCTGATGGCGCGGGTGGAGCTCGCGATGGCGGTGGCCTTCCGGGGCCATCTCGACGAGGCCGTCGTGATGTGCGAGCACGTGGTGGAGATCTGCGCGGAGCACGGCGAGCGCTGGGCCCTCGCGTACGCGCTGTACGTCCTCGGGTACGCGGCCTGGCACGCCAAGGATCTCGGCGGGGCGCGGCGGCTGCTGGCGGAGTGCCTGGAGATCGACCACGCCTTCCACGACCTGCTGGGCACGGTCCTGGCGCTCGAACTACTCGCTCTGGTCGCGGTGGACGGGGGTGATCCGGCCCAGGCGGCGGTGATCCAGGGGGCGGCCGAGCGGATCTGGCCGTCGGTGGGGCTGCCGCTGTTCGGCTCGGCGTCCTTCAACGCGGCGCATGTGCTGTGCGAGGAGCGGGCGCGCGAGCGGCTGGGGGACGGCGCGTACGAGACGTTCCGGCAGTGCGGCAGGGGCCTCGATCCGGACGAGGCGGTGGCGCGGGCGCTGACCGGCTCGGGCGGCGAGGAGGCCGTACCGCAGACGCCGGCGCCACCCGAACCGGCTCCGGGAACGCGGAAGCCCGCCGCCTCCCGCTCCGTGCGGAGCGAGGGGACGGCGGGCCGAAGCGCGGAGCGCTGAATACTGCGCCTGGCTCAGCGGGCGTAGTACTCGACGACGAGCTGCTCGTCGCAGATGACCGGGATTTCCTTGCGGTTCGGGTCACGGTCCAGGCGGAAGGCCAGGGCCTTCAGGTTCACCTGGAGGTAGCGCGGGGTCTCGCCCTCGCCGGCGTAGCCACCCTCGCGGGCAACCTGGAAGGGGTGCTTCGCACGGCTGCGCTCGCGGACGGTGATGACGTCGTCCGGACGGACACGGAACGACGGCTTGTCGACCTTGCCACCGTTGACCTCGATGTGGCCGTGGACGACCATCTGGCGGGCCTGGTAGATGGTGCGGGCGATGCCCGAACGCAGGACCAGGGCGTCGAGGCGACGCTCGAGCTCGACGACCAGCGCCTCGCCCGTCTTGCCCTCGGCCTTCTTGGCGCGGTCGTAGGCACGCGCCATCTGACGCTCAGAGATGTCGTACTGGGCGCGCAGACGCTGCTTCTCGAGCAGACGGACCTTGTAGTCCGAGTTCTGCTTGCGGCCACGGCCGTGCTCGCCCGGCGGGTACGGACGGGCCTCGAAGTACTTGACGGCCTTCGGCGTCAGCGCGATGCCGAGCGCACGAGACTTCTTGACCTTGGGACGCGACTGGTTAGGCACGTTCTCCAAACCTCCATGGTTGGGTTAGGTTAGGCTCACCTTACTCAAGGAGATCGTATGTCTCGTCCGGGGAACACCAGTCACATCACGGACAGCACGAAGAAGGCCGAACCCGCAGAAGGGGTCGGCTCCACCGGCCCGCACAAGGGGGCCGGTACCGGTGCGCAGCATGCCACCGGTCACGTGACGGAGGTCCGATCAGATCGTGGTCAGCCGCGTCCCAGCGGACTTGAAATCGCGCGGATGCCGTCAGCAGCCGAGCGCACACGAACTCTCGTACATAGTACCTGCTCGTCGGTGCTGCTCATCACCGGCCTCGACGGCGCCCGCCCGGAGCAGCTGATGCCCAGGCTGCGCAATGTCGGTCCGCACGGCGATCTCTTCCTGCTCTTCCCCGCCGACTCGCCCGCCGTACGGGCCGCCACCCACGCCCACGACGACGAGCTCTCGGCCGTCCTGGCGCTCACCGATGTGGCACCGGTCTCGGTCCCCCACCGCATCCGGGGCCGCGCCTGGATCACCGGCTGGCTCACCCGCGTCCCGGGCCTGGCCCCGCCCGGCAGCATGACGCTCCGCCTGGAGGTCGACGAGGCGTACGTGGACGACCTGTGGGGCGCGATGTCGGTGGCGCCCGAGGCGTTCGCCGCCGCCGAGCCCGATCCGCTGGCCTCCCACGAGACCGAGCTCCTGCAACATCTGCACGCGTCCCACGGGGAACAGGTGCGGTCGCTGTGCGGCCTGGTGGAGCAGGGCCCGGACGGGATGAAGTCGGTCACGCCGCTGGCGCTCGACCGGTTCGGGCTGCGCGTGCGCTTCCAGGACCACGCCGGGCACTGCTTCGACGCGCGCTTCGAGTTCCCGGAGCCGGTGACGGACCTCACGGGGCTGCGGCGCGCGATGCGGCGGCTGTTCGAGGCGGCGGAGGGCTGACGGCGGAGGGGCGGGGCGGGCGGGCGCGGGTCGCCGTCGGCCTTCGCTTACGGCCAGGCGTTGCTCGCGCCCTGGTCGCGGGCCGAGCAGAGCGGCTACTCCGCCCGCCCCAACCGCTCCCTGACCTTCTCTACCACGTCCGCGTACCGCGCCTCCGCCCCGTACCGCGTCGGCTCGTAGTAGCGCTTCTGCGCCACCGCGTCCGGCGCGTACTGCTGGGCCGCGATCGCGCCCGGCACGTCGTGCGGGTACACATACCCCTGGGCGTGGCCGAGCTTGGCCGCGCCCTTGTAGTGGCCGTCGCGCAGATGCGCCGGAACGGGGCCGGCCAGGCCCGCCCGGACGTCCGCCATCGCCGCGAAGATCGCGTTCGTCGCCGCGTTCGACTTCGGCGCGAGAGCCAGCGCGATGGTGGCGTGGCTGAGGGTGAGGGCCGCCTCGGGGAAGCCGATCAGCGCGACCGCCTGGGCGGCGGCGACCGCCGTGGGCAGCGCCGTCGGATCCGCCAGGCCGATGTCCTCGCTGGCCGAGATCATCAGGCGGCGGGCGATGAACCGGGGGTCCTCGCCCGCCTCGATCATCCGCGCCAGATAGTGCAGCGCCGCGTCCACGTCCGAGCCCCGGATGGACTTGATCAGGGCGCTCGCCACGTCGTAGTGCTGGTCGCCGTCCTTGTCGTACTTCACCGCCGCCCGGTCGACCGTCTCCTCGACGGTCTGGAGCGTGACGTCCTTCTCGCCCTTCGCCAGCGCCGAACCGGCCGCCGCCTCCAGGGCGGTGAGCGCGCGGCGGGCGTCGCCGCCCGCGATGCGCAGCAGATGCGCCTCGGCGTCCTCGGGCAGCGTCACCGCGCCGCCGAGCCCGCGCTCCTCGGTGACCGCCCGGCGCAGCAGGCTGCGCAGGTCGTCGTCGGTGAGCGGTTCGAGGGTGAGCAGCAGGGAGCGCGAGAGCAGGGGGGAGATCACCGAGAAGTACGGGTTCTCGGTCGTCGCCGCGATCAAGGTCACCCAGCGGTTCTCCACGGCCGGCAGCAGTGAATCCTGCTGGGCCTTGGAGAAGCGGTGGATCTCGTCGAGGAAGAGGACGGTCTCCTTGCCGAAGCCGCCGATCGCCCGGCGGGCCCCGTCGATGACGGCCCGCACTTCCTTGACGCCTGCGGTGATCGCGGAGAGCTCGACGAAGCGCTTGTTGGTCGCCTTCGACACCACGTACGCGAGTGTCGTCTTGCCGATGCCGGGCGGGCCCCACAGGATCACTGACGAGGGGCCGGCGGGGCCGCCGCTCCCCTCCCCCACCAGGCGCCGCAGCGGCGAGCCGGGCTTGAGCAGATGCTGCTGCCCGACCACCTCGTCGAGGGTGCGCGGGCGCATCCGGACGGCCAGAGGGCTGCCTGCCGGGTCTTTCTCCTGGCGGTCCTCTGCGGCTGCGGTGAACAGGTCGGGCTCCACGTCAAGAACCCTATGCCACGGCACTGACAACGCGGTCAGCGCCGGGAAAACCCCTGGTCATACAGGTTGGCAGGGTCCGACAGAGCCCGTCAGCTCGTCCAGAAGTCCCACCAGCGGGTCAGGATCAGCATCCCGATGATCCCGACGTGCAGCACCGGCAGCACCCAGGTGAACTCGCCGAAGAAGCTCTTCAGCCAGTTCGGCGCGGGCAGGAAGCCGTGGCGGACGTTGAACGACGTGACGTACCAGAACATGAAGATCGTCGCGACCCACGCCAGGCAGCACCACAGGCACAGCGCGTTGATCCGGTACAGCGACTGGAACTGCAGCCAGGAGCAGAATCCGACACCGAAGAGCGTGCCCGCGTTGAAGGTGAGCCAGTACCAGCGCGGGAAGCGGGCCCGGGTGAGCAGGCTGATGCCGACGCAGATCACGATGCCGTACGCCACCAGACCGAGCATCGGGTTGGGGAACCCGAAGGCGGAGGCCTGGTCGCTCTTCATGATGTTGCCGCAGGACACCACCGGGTTGAGGCTGCACCCCGGCGTGAAGTTCGGGTTCTCAAGGAGCTTGAACTTGTCGATCGTGATGACCCAGGCCGCGAGCAGTCCGGCGGCCCCCGTGATCACCAGGAGCCAGGCGAACGCGCGGCTCCCGCCGACGCCACGCTGGCCGTCCGCCCCGTCGGGGCCGGAGGAGACACTGTCCTTGGCTGTCGTCGTCTTGCTCATCACGCCGATCCGTCAGTCGAGTCGTGGGCCTGAAGGGGCCTGGGGGTGGGGCTCATTGTGCCGTACACGCGCACGTGCCCACCGTTCGTTCGACATAAGGGCGTACGCGCAGGAGCGGAGTTGACGGTTCGGGAAACGGGAGACGGGCCGGACAGCCGTAGCCGTCCGGCCCGTCCCTCGCACGGGTCGTTACGCGAGTCGCTCGCGCATCGTGTCCACGACGCCCGCCAGCGGCACGGCCGTCTGGTCGCCGGACTCCATGTCCTTGAGCTGCACGACGCCTTCGGCGAGGTCGCGGTCGCCCGCGACGATCGCGAACCGGGCACCGCTGCGGTTGGCCGACTTCATGGCCGACTTGACGCCCTTGCCGCCGAACGCGAAGTCGGTCGCGATGCCCGCCTTGCGCAGCTCGACCACCACACCGAAGAGGACCCGCCGGGCCTCCTCGCCGAGCGGCACCGCGAACACGCTGGTCGCGGACGGGATGTCGAGCGTGACGCCCTCGGCCTCAAGCGCCAGGACCGTACGGTCGACGCCGAGCGCCCAGCCCACCGACGGCAGCGCGGGGCCGCCGATCATCTCGGAGAGGCCGTCGTAGCGGCCGCCGCCGCCCACCGCGGACTGCGAGCCCAGACCGTCGTGGACGAACTCGAAGGTCGTCCGGGTGTAGTAGTCGAGGCCGCGCACCAGCTTCGGGTCGTCCTCGTACACCACGCCCTGGGCGTTCAGCAGCTCGCGGACCTCCTCGTGGTACGCCTTGCAGCCGTCGCACAGGTAGTCGCGCAGCAGCGGCGCGCCCACCAGCTGCTTCTGGACCGCGTCCCGCTTGTCGTCGAGGACGCGCAGCGGGTTGATCTCGGCGCGGCGCAGGGTGTCCTCGTCGAGGTCGAGGCCGCGCAGGAAGTCCTGGAGCGCGGCCCGGTAGACCGGACGGCACTCCTGGTCGCCCAGCGAGTTCAGCAGGATGCGGAAGTTGCGCAGGCCGAGCGAGCGGTACGCGTCGTTGGCCAGGATGATCAGCTCGGCGTCGAGCGCCGGGTCCTCGGCGCCGATCGCCTCGGCGCCGACCTGCGAGAAGTGCCGGTAGCGGCCCTTCTGCGGGCGCTCGTAGCGGTAGTACGAGCCCGAGTACCAGAGCTTCACCGGCAGGTTGCCCGCCTTGTGCAGATTGGCCTCAAGAGCCGCACGCAGCACGGAAGCGGTGCCCTCGGGGCGCAGGGCGAGCCTGTCGCCGCCCTTGGTCTCGAAGGCGTACATCTCCTTGCTCACGATGTCGGTCGACTCGCCGACACCGCGCGCGAAGAGCTCCACGTTCTCGAAGCCCGGGGTCTCGACATAGCCGTAGCCGGAGTTGCGCAGCGGCGCCGCGATCGCCTCGCGGACCGCCAGGTAGGTCGCGCTGTTCGGCGGCAACAGGTCGTACGTGCCCTTGGGGGCCTGGAAGGTACTCATGGGGAAGCTTCTCGTCACATTCCTCGTCGGGGAGAGGCGATGCCCTCTCCGAGGCCGGCGGCCACCTGCCGCAGATACGGGTTGGTGGCGCGCTCCTGGCCGATGGTGGTCTGGGAGCCGTGGCCGGACAGCACCACGGTCGAGTCGTCGAGCGGCAGGCACACACGGCCCAGCGATTCGAGCAACTCGGCGTGGCTGCCGCCGGGCAGGTCGGTGCGTCCGACGGAGCCGGCGAAGAGCAGGTCGCCCGAGAACAGGATCGGAGGAATGTCCTCCGCCTCGGGCAGCCCGAACGTCACCGACCCCTTGGTATGGCCGGGCGCGTGCGACACGGTGAGCTCCATACCGGCGAGCTGCAGCGTCGCGCCGTCGGACAGCTCCTTGACGTCGTCCGGTTCGCCGATGGTCAGCTCGCCCATGATCTGGGCGCCGAAGGAGCGGCCGAGGGCCTTCTCCGGGTCGCTCATCATGTACCGGTCCGAGGGGTGGATCCACGCGGGCACGTCGTGCGCCCCGCACACCGGGACGACCGAGGCGCAGTGGTCGATGTGGCCATGGGTGAGGACGACGGCGACGGGCTTGAGCCGATGCTTCCGGAGCGCGTCCTCGACTCCCTGGGCCGCCTGGTGGCCCGGGTCGATGATCACGCACTCCTCGCCTGCGGCGGGGGCGACCAGGTAGCAGTTGGTCCCCCAGGCCCCGGCGGGGAACCCGGCAATGAGCACGATCGTCCTCAGTTTCTCGTACGACGGGTGATTGCGGCTGTTCAGAGCCTACCGGCGCTGCTCCCGTCACAGCGAACCCATATACGGTACGGGCACAGTCCGCGCGTACACGCGTCCGTACCCCCTACACCGCACAAGGAGACCACCGGTGGTCAGCAGCGATCAGCGCCGGCGCCAGCTCGCCCGGGAGAAGTTCGAGCGTCAGCAGCAGCGCCGCGAGACGGCCCGCCGCAAGGCCAAGCGCCGCAACACCGTCATCGCGGCCACCCTCGCGGTGGTCGTCGCGGCGGGCGGGGCGGCCTTCGCCACGGGCGCCTTCTCCGGCGACGACAAGAAGTCGGACGCCGCCGCGCCCTCCGACGCCCCGACGCCCTCGGCGAGCAAGGACTCCGCGCCCGAGCCGAAGATGGCGATCGACCAGAAGGCCGCGTACACGATGTCGCTGAAGTCCAGCGCCGGTGACATCGTCTTCACGATGGACGCGGCGAAGACGCCGCACACCGTCAACTCGTTCAAGTCCCTCGCCGACAAGGGCTACTTCACCAACACGAAGTGTCACCGCCTCACCACACAGGGCATTTACGTGCTCCAGTGCGGCGACCCCAAGGGCGACGGCACCGGCGGCCCCGGCTACACGATCCCGGACGAGAACCTGACGGGCCTCGGCAAGGCGGGCGCGGACGGCACGGTCACCTACCCGGCGGGCACGGTCGCCATGGCCAACACCGGCCAGCCGCACACCGGCGGCAGCCAGTTCTTCCTCGTCTACAAGGACAGCAAACTCCCGCCCACCTACACGCCGTTCGGCAAGATCGACGCGGCGGGCCTGAAGGTCGTCGAGGACGTGGCGAAGGCCGGGGTCACGGGCGGCGGCGCGGACGGCGCTCCCAAGACGGCCGTCACCATCGCCAAGGCCACCGTCAACAAGGACTGACCCGCGGAATTCGGCCGCGCTGAGTGCGGACAGCCGGGCGGCGAGTCGCCTAGATTGGCGTTGTGCAGCGCGGTGACAAACGCGTTGTGGAGGGCGGGCGAGGCCCGTCCCGGAAACTGTGGACGATGCCACGAGGGCCGAACCCCTCGCGTCGGCATCATGTGGAGGAGGCGCTGTGAGCAGCGACCCGTGGGGCCGCGTCGACGAGACGGGCACCGTGTATGTGCGTACAGCCGAGGGCGAAGTCGTCGTCGGATCGTGGCAGGCGGGGACTCCCGAGGAGGCCCTGGCCTACTTCGAGCGCAAATACGAGGGCCTGGTTGTCGAGATCGGCCTCCTCGAACGACGGGTGAAGACCACCGACCTGTCGGCGAAGGACGCGCAGACCGCGATCGACCATCTGCGCACGCAGGTGGACGAGCATCACGCGGTCGGTGACCTGGCGGCACTCGGCAAGCGGCTCGACAAGCTCGTCGAGACCGTGGAGTCGCGCCGCGAGGAGCGCAAGGTCCAGAAGGCCAAGCAGACCGACGAGGCCAAGCACGCCAAGGAGGCGCTGGTCGCCGAGGCCGAGGAGCTGGCGCAGAGCGAGCAGTGGCGCTCGGCCGGCGAGCGGCTGCGGGCGCTCGTGGACACCTGGAAGGGCCTGCCCCGGCTCGACCGGAAGTCCGACGACGAGCTGTGGCACCGCTTCTCGCACGCGCGCTCGGCGTTCTCCAAGCGGCGCAAGGCGCACTTCGCGTCGCTGGACGCGCAGCGCGAGGACGCCCGCAAGGTCAAGGAGAAGCTGGTCGTCGAGGCCGAGGCGCTGTCGTCGTCGACGGACTGGGGCACCACGGCCGCCCGCTACCGCGAGCTGATGGCGGACTGGAAGGCGGCGGGCCGCGCCCAGCGCGAGGCCGAGGACGAGCTGTGGAACCGCTTCCGCGGCGCCCAGGACGTCTTCTTCGCCGCGCGCGGCGAGGTCTTCGCGGAGCGTGACGCCGAGCAGACCGAGAACCTGAAGCTCAAGGAGGAGCTGGCCGTCGAGGCCGAGAAGCTCGTCCCGGTGGGCGATCTGAAGGCGGCCCGCGCCACCTTCCGGGGGATCAACGAGCGCTGGGAGGCGATCGGCCACGTACCGCGTGACGCGCGTCCCAAGGTCGAGGGCCGGATGCACGCCGTGGAGCGGGCGCTGCAGGAGGCCGAGGAGTCGGAGTGGCGCCGCACCAACCCGGAGGCACGCGCGCGTGCCGCGGGTCTGACGGGCCAGCTCCAGTCGGCGGTCGACAAGCTGCGCGGCCAGATCGACGCGGCCCGCGCGGCGGGCAACAACGCCAAGGCCGACAAGCTCGCCAAGGAGCTGGAGGGCCGCCAGGCGCTGCTCGACCAGGCGCTGAAGGGCCTGGAGGAGTTCGGCGGCTGACGCCGTCGACTACGACGAGGTGTACGTATGAGGGCCCGGCCGTGATGTCACGGCCGGGCCTTCGGCGTCCGTGAGCTCGTTGACTCATTGACCTCGTTGACCTCGTTACGCGGCCGGGCCCGACCCTCTGCTCCCCCGCTCCAGGGTGTCGAGCGCGTGCCGCAGCACATCGCAGGCCTGGCGGTGGTTTCCGGCCGACTGCAACAGCTCGGCGAGGCGGCGGCAGACCGTGAGGGCCTCGGGGCCGAACCTCTTGTGGGTGAGTTGGAAGGCGCCTTCCAGGACCTCGATCGCCTGGTCGTCGAGGCCCGACTCCGTGAGCAGTTCGGCCAGTTCGAGATGGACGATGACGGCGTCGCCCTCCGCGTCGGGCACCCGGTTCTGCAGGATCATCCGCAGCACCGGCAGCGCGTCCCTGCCGCGCCCCTCCGATCTGAGCAGCCGGGCCAGCTGGAGCCCCGAGGAGACCATCGCGGCCTCGACCTCGGCGTCCATCACGGGCCCCGCAGGGACGCCCGGGTCGGCCTTGGCGCGGTTGCGGACCAGCGGGAGGCGCCCCACGTCGTTCTCCTGGCTGCGCTGCGGGCGCGGCCGGTTCCGGGCGCCGAGCCGGGCGTCGACGGCCCGGTAGAGGGTCTCCAGGTCCAGGGTCTCCGGCGCGTCCGGCAGCCCCTGGCTCAGGACGTGCAGCAGCTCGCCGGTGAACGCGGTGTGCCGCTCCCCGTCGGGGGCGAGCGCCACATGGTCCTTCGGGGAGGCGGTGAGGACGTACGCGCCCTCTATTCCGGCTTGTGCGGCAAGGGCGTTGGGGCTGCTGAGAGTGCGGGCCGCGCGGCCGCTGAAGCAGCAGTCGAGCACGACGACCTTGCGCCGGGCCGGGGAGGCGAGGATCGCGGCGCGCAGATGCCGGTACTCGACGGCGGTGTACCCGGCGCCTTCGCGCGAGCCGGTCAGGGCCACGTACAGGTCGGCGGACTCGGAGTCGCGCAGGCCGTGGCCGCAGTAGTAGACCAGCAGCGTGTCCCGGGCCCGCTCGCCCGCCGCGTACACCGGGTCGAGGAGGGCGGCCGGGGTCTCGGGCTCGGTCACCGTCAGGGTGTGCGCCTCCGGCAGCCCCCAGATCGTGGAGTCCCGCAGGACCGTCGCCAGTTCCGTGAGGTTGGCCTCCACGGCGGGCAGTTGGGGCAGATGCGCATAGCCGGCGGTGCCGATCAGTACGGCGGCCGACGCCGAGGGGTCAGGCAGATCCGCCGTCACCGGACCGCTCCTCATCCGCAAGGAGTGCGGTGATCCGCGCGATGGTGGCCGGGTCGGCCCCGTCGATCTCGATCTCCACCCCGTCCCTGCGGACGACGACGCGCGGGGAGGCGCGGCGGGCGGTGCGCCACTGGTCGACGGCGAGCACCAGTTGGCCCGCCGAGAGCCCGCCGCTGACCACCAGCGAGATGACGTCGAGCAGGGCGCCCATGTGCTCGGGGTCGGCGGGCGCCGAGCCGGCGAGCGTGCCGTGCACGTCTCGGCGCACCTCGTCGTCCGCGTGGAGCCATTTCAGCAGCGAACGCAGCTCCGTCTCGGGGTCGGCGGCGCCGCGCACCCGGATCTCGATCTTCGACACCGGTTCCTCGGTTCCCTTCAGCCATCGGTCGTACGGGTGCGCGGCCCTGCGTTGCGCAGGTGCGGGCCGCGTCATTCGAGCTCGCGTGCTTCGCGTGCGGCGAGCGCGGGGGTCACCACCGCGGACACCTCCGCGAACTTGGCCACCGCCTCGGGGCCCGCGCCGAGCCGGGCCAGGCACACTCCCTGCCAGTACACACAGGCCAGCGTGGTGGGGTGGTCGGGGCCGAAGGAGACGCGGCTGACCTCGGCGACCGTGCTCAGCAGCCCGATGGCCTCCTCCAGCGAGCCGCGCAGCACCAGGTTGACGGCCTCGCGCTGGCGGGCCTCGGCGACGGACGGGGTCATCGCGCGCAGGATCTGGTTCCTGGTGGCGCCGCTGAGGGCCAGCCCCGTGTAGGTGGCGTCGCGCCGCTCGGGGACGGCCGCGGGCTGCGGGGACGCGGGGAGGCCGACCGGCCGGCCGGTGGGCTGATCGGTGGGGTGGTGACCGATCCCGGTGGTCTGGGGCGCGGGTGGCCCGGACAGGCGCTGGGGCCGCTGGAAAGCGACGCTCTGAAGCCGGGGCAGCCCGGCGTTCGGGGCCTGGGCGGCGGCGGGCGGCCCGAAGTCCCGTACGGCCCGTCTGCGCAGGTGTCCGGTGACCGCTTCCTCGACCAGCTCACCGGCGTTGGGCGGGCACCGCAGCCGCTCCAGCGTCTGCGCCGCGGTGGGGCGCTCGGCCGGGTCCTTGGCCATCAGATCGGCGACCAGAACGGCGAGGTCATCCGGTATGCCCGATATGCCCTTCAACGGGGGCGGCGGCTCTTGGAGGACCTTGTAGATGACCTCCACCACTGACTCGCCGCTGTAGGGCTGGACGCCGGAGAGCATCTCGTACACGCAGACGCCGAGGGCGTACAGGTCCGAGTGCGCCCGTGGGGTTTCGCCGACCACGGCCTCGGGCGCCATGTACGACGGCGTGCCCACCATCTCCCCTGTCACGGTCTGCCGGGAGGTGTCGAGCAGGTGGGCGATGCCGAAGTCCTGGAGGACGACCCGGCCGGTCAGGGTCAGATGCACGTTGCCGGGCTTGACGTCCCGGTGCAGGATGCCCGCGTCGTGCACCGCGCCCAGTCCCGCGCACACACCGCCGGCGATGGCCCGTACGAGGGCGTGCGGCAGCCGGGACTCCTCGTTCATGAGGGTGCGCAGGTCCACGCCCTCCAGGAGCTCCATGACGAGGAAGGGCGCCTCGCCGTGGAGGCCCACGTCGTGGACGATGACCGTGTTGGGGTGGGCGATCCGGGCCAGGGCGCGCGCCTCGCGGTCGAAGCGGTCGCGCACCTCGGGACCGGCGAGGTCGGAGCGGATCATCTTCAGGGCCACGCGCCGCCCGAGCGCGGTGTCCATGGCCTCGTACACCTCGCCCATGCCGCCGGAGCCCAGCTGCTTGAGCAGCTCGTACCGCCGGTCGATCACGGTCGGCCCCGCCATGTCACCCCCTGTGCCCGAATCCCCCGATCATCGCTCTCAACTCCCCTGTCGAGCAAGGGAATCCGGCAAGTCGGGGGATCCGGAAGGAAGTTACGGCCTGCGCGCCGAGGTCACCCGGTACACGTCGTACACGCCCTCTACTCCGCGCACGGCCTTCAGGACGTGTCCGAGGTGCTTGGGGTCGCCCATCTCGAAGGTGAAGCGCGAGGTGGCCACCCGGTCGCGGGACGTCTGCACGGCCGCCGACAGGATGTTGACGTGCTGGTCGGACAGGACGCGGGTGACGTCCGACAGGAGCCGGGAGCGGTCGAGCGCCTCGACCTGGATGGCGACCAGGAAGACCGAGGACTGGGTGGGCGCCCACTCGACCTCAAGGATCCGCTCGGGCTGCTGGGAGAGCGAGTCCACGTTGACGCAGTCCGCGCGGTGCACCGAGACGCCGCTGCCGCGTGTCACGAAGCCGATGATCGGGTCGCCGGGGACGGGCGTACAACAGCGGGCCAGCTTGACCCACACGTCCTCGACGCCCTTGACCACCACACCCGGGTCGGCGTTGGCCCGGCGCTTGCTGCGGCCGCGCGAGGGCGGCGCCGACTCGGCGATGTCCTCGTTGGCGGCCTCCTCGCCGCCGAGCGCCTGCACCAGCTTCTGCACGACGCCCTGCGCTGCGACATGGCCCTCGCCGATCGCCGCGTACAGCGACGAGATGTCGGGGTAGCGCATCTCGTGGGCGAGGGTGACCAGGGAGTCGCCGGTGAGGATGCGCTGGATCGGCAGGTTCTGCTTGCGCATGGCGCGCGCGATGGCGTCCTTGCCCTGCTCGATCGCCTCGTCGCGGCGCTCCTTGGAGAACCAGCCGCGGATCTTGTTGCGGGCGCGCGGCGACTTGACGAAGCCCAGCCAGTCCCGCGAGGGCCCGGCGCCGGCCGCCTTGGAGGTGAAGACCTCGACCAGGTCACCGTTGTCCAGGGTGGATTCGAGCGGCACGAGCCGTCCGTTGACCCGTGCGCCTATCGTGCGGTGGCCGACCTCGGTGTGCACCGCGTACGCGAAGTCGACCGGCGTCGCACCCGCCGGGAGCGCTATGACATCGCCCTTGGGGGTGAAGACGAAGACCTCGTTGCGCGACAGGTCGAAGCGCAGGGACTCCAGGAACTCGCTGGGGTCCTCGGTCTCCTTCTGCCAGTCGAGCAACTGGCGCAGCCACGCCATGTCGTTGATGTGGTCGTCCTTGCCGGCCTTCTTCGGTACGTCGGTACGCACCTTGGAGGCACCGGCGACGGCCTCCTGCTTGTACTTCCAGTGCGCGGCGATGCCGTACTCGGCGCGGCGGTGCATGTCGAACGTACGGATCTGGAGCTCGACGGGCTTGCCGTTGGGGCCGATGACCGTCGTGTGCAGCGACTGGTACATGTTGAACTTCGGCATCGCGATGTAGTCCTTGAACCGGCCGGGGACCGGGTTCCATCGCGCGTGCACCGTGCCGAGCGCCGCGTAGCAGTCGCGGACCGTGTCGACCAGGACACGGATGCCCACCAGGTCGTAGATCTCCGCGAAGTCACGGCCTCGGACGATCATCTTCTGGTAGACGCTGTAGTAGTGCTTGGGTCGGCCGGTGACGGTCGCCTTGATGCGGGCGGCGCGCAGGTCGGACTGGACCTCGTCGGTCACTATGGCCAGGTACTCGTCGCGCTTGGGCGCCCGCTCGGCCACCAGCCGTACGATCTCGTCGTACATCTTGGGGTAGAGGATCGCGAAGGCGAGGTCCTCCAGCTCCCACTTGATGGTGTTCATGCCCAGGCGGTGCGCCAGCGGAGCGTAGATCTCCAGCGTCTCGCGGGCCTTCTTCTCCTGCTTCTCCCGCTTGAGGTAGCGCATGGTGCGCATGTTGTGCAGGCGGTCGGCGAGCTTGATGACCAGGACGCGCGGGTCCTTGGCCATGGCGACGACCATCTTGCGCACGGTCTCGGCCTGCGCGGCGTCGCCGAACTGCACCCGGTCCAGCTTGGTGACGCCGTCGACGAGCAGGGCGACCTGGTCGCCGAAGTCACGGCGCAGGGTGTCCAGGCCGTACTCGGTGTCCTCGACGGTGTCGTGCAGCAGCCCCGCCATCAGCGTCGCCGGGTCCATGCCCAGCTCGGCGAGGATCGTGGTGACGGCGAGCGGGTGCGTGATGTACGGGTCGCCGCTCTTGCGCTTCTGGCCGCGGTGCCAGCGCTCGGCGACCTGGTAGGCCTTCTCGACCTGGCGCAGCGTCGCGGTCTCGATCTTCGGGTCGTTGCTGCGCACTATCCGCAGCAGGGGCTCCAGGACCGGGTTGTACGCGGAGGAGCGCTGCCCACCGAGCCGGGCGAGGCGGGCGCGGACCCGGTTGGAGGAGCCGCCCGAGCGCGAGACGGAGCCCGCCGGCGACGTGGGCTTGGGGGCCGGGGCCGGGGCTGCGGCGAGGGGCCGCTGGGCCGACTTCGTGGTGACCGGCTTGGGCTCCACCGCGGGCTGCTGGGGCGCGGCGGGGGCCGCCGTGGCCTGCTCGGCCTGCTGGTCGGGCCGCTCGGCGGAGAGTGGCTGGGCCTCGTCTGGCAAGAGCGCTCCTCGTGCGGATCCGGGTCCCCCGGTCAGGCCCGGAAAGGCCATGGTATCGATCCTGGGCGGCCGGTTCGTGTCGGGCAGCTGTGACTGCCCGTATCTGGGAAACACGAGAGGCGGGTGCCGGATTCCTCCGGCACCCGCCTCTTGGTGTTCGCTGCCCTGGTCAGAGCGTGATGAGAGCCTCCAGCGGGGCCCCGCGCAAGGCGGGTTCCAGCCGGTTCCGCCCGGCCAGGAAGCCCAGCTCCATGAGCACCGCGACGCCGGCCACCTCGGCTCCGGCCCGCCGGATCAGCTCCAGGGAGGCCTCGGCGGTGCCGCCGGTGGCCAGGACGTCGTCGATGACCATGACGCGGTCGCCCGCGGCCAGGTCCTCGGCGTGCACCTCGATCTCCGCGGTGCCGTACTCCAGCTCGTACGCCTGCGAGAGCGTCGCTCCGGGGAGCTTGCCCGCCTTGCGCACGGGGATGAAGCCGATACCGGCGCGGACCGCGACCGGGGCCGCCAGGATGAAGCCGCGCGCCTCCAGGCCGACGATCTTCGTCGCGCCGTGCCGTACGCACAGCTCTGCGAGCGCGTCGGTCAGGGCCGTGAACGCCGCCGGGTCCGCGAGCAGCGGCGTGATGTCCTTGAACAGCACGCCGGGCTTGGGGTAGTCCGGTACGTCACGGATGCGGCTGAGCAGCAGCTCCTGGGTGGAGATCGTCATCGCCGCTTCCCCCGGTTGTTGCGGGAGGGCTGGCGGCGCTGGCCGACGACGGCGCCCGCGGTCTCGGCGTCCTCGGCGTCCTCGTCCGCCTGCTCCACCGCGTCCTGCGGCTCGTCGTCGCTCTCGCCCTTGGCGGCGGCCGCCGCCCGCTTGGCGAGCACCCGCTTCTTGAGGGCCTGCATCTGCGGCTCGCGCTCCTTGAAGTCGGCGACGAGCGGCGTGGCGATGAAGATCGACGAGTACGCACCGGCCGCGAGGCCGACGAACAGCGACAGCGAGATGTCGTTCAGCATGCCGGCGCCCAGGACACCGCCACCGATGAACAGCAGGCCCGCGACCGGCAGCAGCGCGACGACCGTGGTGTTGATGGAACGCACCAGGGTGCCGTTGAGGCTCTTGTTGGCCATCTCGCTGTAGGTGATGCGGGTCTGCTTGGTGATGCCCTTGCCGCCCTCCTTGAGACCGTCGAAGACGACGACGGTGTCGTAGAGGGAGTAGCCGAGGATCGTCAGCAGACCGATCACGGTGCCCGGGGTGACCTCGAAGCCGACCAGCGCGTACACACCGACGGTGATCGTGAGGTCGTGGATCAGCGCGATCAGGGCCGCGAGCGCCATGCGCCACTCGAAGGCGATCGCGAGGTAGATCACCACCAGGACCATGAACACGATCAGACCGGTCCACGCCTTGTTGGCGATCTCGTCGCCCCAGCTGGGGCCGACCAGGTCCGCGTTGATGTCCTCGGCCGGGACCTTGAGGTCCTTGGCGAGCGCGGTCTTGATCTGGTCCGACTTCGCGGTGTCGATGTCGGTGATCTGGATGCGCAGACCCTTGTTGCCGAGCTTCTGGACGATCGCGTCGTGGCCGGAGGCCGACTTCGCGTAGCTCTCCGCCTGGGAGACCGAGACGCTCGTCTTCGGGGTGGTGAAGACGGCACCGCCCTTGAACTCGATGCCCATCACCAGACCCCGCACCGCAAGGCCCAGGATGGCCGTGATGGTGATCAGGATCGAGATTCCGTACCAGATCTTCCGCTTGCCGACGAAGTCGTAGCCGACCTCACCGCGGTAGAGCCGGGCGCCGAGATGACCGAGTCGCGACATCTCACGCCTCCTTCGGGTCGGTGGGGGCGGAGGAGGTGCGGCGCGTGCGGCGCAGCGGCGGCTTGGCGCCGAGCCGCTTGGGGTCCAGACCGGACCACGGGTGGCCGCTCGCGAAGAACTTCTTGCGCGCCAGCAGCGTCATCACCGGCTTGGTGAACAGGAACACCACGACGATGTCGAGCAGGGTCGTCAGACCCAGCGTGAACGCGAAGCCCTGGACCTTGCCGACCGTCACGATGAACAGCACCGCGGCGGCGAGGAACGACACGAAGTCGGAGACCATGATCGTGCGCCGGGCGCGCGGCCAGGCCCGCTCGACGGCCGGACGCAGGGTGCGGCCCTCGCGGATCTCGTCCCTTATGCGTTCGAAGTAGACGATGAACGAGTCGGCGGTGATACCGATGGCGACGATGGCACCACAGACCGCCGGCAGGTTCAGCGCGAAGCCGATGGCCGGGCCGAGCAGCGACATCAGTACGTACGTGAGGATCGCGGAGACCGCGAGGCTCATGATCGCGACGAGCGCGAGGCCGCGGTAGTAGATCACCAGGTAGATGATGACCAGCGCCAGGCCGATGGCACCGGCGATCAGACCGGCGTGCAGCTGGTCGGCGCCGAGCGCGGCGGTCACGGTGGTGACGCTCTGCTCCACGAAGGAGAGCGGGAGCGCGCCGTACGACAGCACGTTGGCCAGGTCGGTCGCCGAGCGCTGGGTGAAGCTGCCGGAGATCTCGGCGCTGCCGCTCAGCGTGGTGCTGACGGAGGGGGCCGAGACGACCTGGCCGTCGAGCGCGATCGCGAACTGGTTCTGCGGCGACTGCTGCTTGGAGAGCTTGCCGGTGATCGTCTGGAACTTCTTCGAGCCCTTGCCCGTGAAGTCCATCTGGACGATCCACATGCCGCGCTGCTGGTCGATGACCGCCTTGGCCTTCTTGACGTCCGTACCGTCGACCTCGGCCGGGCCGAGGATGTACTTGGCGTCACCGGTCTGGCTGCAGGCCACGACCATGTCGGTGGCCTTGGTGCCGAACGCGGCCTTGCTGCGGGACTCCTTGGTGGAGCAGTCCAGGGCCTCGAACTGCTTCTGGATCTTGGCAGCGGCGGCCTGGTCGCTCGCCGACGGGGGCGGCGTAGCGGAGCCCGGAGGCGGGGTCACCGGCGGCGTCGGCGTGGTCTTCGGGTTGGGCTTGGCGTCCGCCTTCAGCGCGTCGGTGACGGCGCGGCCCTGGGGCGTCGACTTCGCGTCCGGGGTGGCCTTCGGCGTCGAGGACGGCTTCTTGTCGCCGTTCTTGTCCGGGCTCTTGCTCCCCGACGGGGTCGGCGAGCCGCTGGGCGCGGGCTGCTTCTGCGCGGTGCCGGCAGCCTCCGTCAGGACGGGCCGGAAGTAGAGCTTGGCGGTGGTGCCGACCTGCTGGCGGGCCTGCTCCGAGTTCGTCCCCTTGGGGATGTTGACGATGATGTTGCTGGAGCCCTGGGTCTGGACCTCGGCCTCGGAGACACCGAGTCCATTGACACGGCGGTTCATGATCGAGACCGCGGTGTCCATGTTGGCCTTGTTGATGGCCTTCTCCTGGCCCGGCTCCGCCTTGGCCTTGAGGGTGATGCTCGTGCCGCCGGCGAGGTCGATGCCGAGGCGCGGAGTGTTGTGGCCGGAGGCGAACATGCCGCCCGCGAGGGCCACCATGGCGATCAGGAACAGGACCAGGGTGCGCCCCGGCCTGCCCTGGGCCCCCGCCGGCCTTCGGCCCTTCTTCGGTGCTGCCACCTTGTCGTTTCTCCCTGTCCAACCGCCCCGCGCTCGGGTGTGCGCCTGGGCGGCCACGAAGTGTTGTGGGGACGTCCCCCGTAGAAGTCGTCAGCTCCGCAGGAGCCGCCCGGCGCGGGTACGCACCGGGCGGTCACCGCGAGTGACTACTTCGCGCCCGACTCGCCGTCCGCCTTGCCGTTCTTGGGCTCGGCGGCGTCGTCCGCCTCGTCCTTCTTGCCCAGGTCGATCTTGGCGTCCTGCGCGGCGTCGGCCGCGTCGGCCGCCTCGTTCGCGCCCTCCGTCAGCGAGGAGGCGTCGTCCGGCACGACGGGGAGATCGGACGACTCGTCCGTGTCGCCGTGCACGATGCGGTTGTACTCCTCGTCGGAGAGCACCGCGCCGATCGCGTTCTTCGCGTAGACGGCGTGGACGCCGGGCGCCACCTCCAGAAGCACCGTGTCGTCGCCGAGCTCCTTCACCGTGGCGTACATGCCGCCGATCGTGCGGACACCGGTGCCGGGCTGCATCTCACTGCGCATGGAGGCTGCCTGCTGCTGCTTCTTCTTCGCCGAGCGGGTCATGAGGAACATGGCCCCGATGAGGACGATGAAGGGGAGAAGGGTCACGAGACTCACGGGACGAACTTCCTTCGCACGACCGCGCAAGGAGTGCGGCCTGATCTGGGGGTGGGTATGCCGCCCGGTAAATGTAAGGGCGGCATCGGCGGAGTCTAAGCGAGTCCGCACAGCTGGAACAACGCCCAGCATCCCACCCGGGTTCCTCCCCGTGCACCCACCCGCGCCGTCACGGCCGGAAGAGCCCCTGTTGTCCGCTTCCCGCGGCCCCGCCCTGCTGCGGCGGTACGAGGCCCAGGTGCTCCCACGCGGCGGGCGTCGCCACCCGCCCGCGCGGGGTCCGGGCGAGCAGCCCCTCCCGTACGAGGAAGGGCTCGGCCACCTCCTCGACGGTCTCGCGCTCCTCCCCCACCGCGACCGCCAGGGTCGACAGGCCCACCGGGCCGCCGCCGAACAGCTTGAGCAGGGCCTGCAGCACCGCCCGGTCGAGGCGGTCCAGGCCCCGGCTGTCCACCTCGTACACCCGAAGGGCTGCCGCCGCGATCTCCTGGGTGATGACGCCGTCGGCCTTGACCTGGGCGTAGTCGCGCACCCGGCGCAGCAGCCGGTTGGCGATACGGGGCGTGCCGCGCGAGCGGCCGGCGATCTCGCCCGCGCCCGCCGGGTCGATCTCGACGTCGAGGAGGCCGGCCGAGCGGTGCACCACCCGCTCCAGCTCGGCGGCCTCGTAGAACTCCATGTGCGCGGTGAAGCCGAAGCGGTCGCGCAGCGGCGGGGGCAGCAGCCCCGCGCGCGTGGTCGCGCCGACCAGCGTGAAGGGGGGCAGCTCCAGCGGGATGGCGGTGGCGCCGGGGCCCTTGCCGACGATCACGTCGACCCGGAAGTCCTCCATCGCCATGTACAGCATTTCCTCGGCCGGGCGCGACATCCGGTGGATCTCGTCGAGGAAGAGGACTTCACCCTCCTGGAGGGAGGAGAGGATCGCGGCGAGGTCGCCCGCGTGCTGGATGGCCGGGCCGCTGGTGATGCGGATGGGGGCGCCCATCTCGGCCGCGATGATCATCGAAAGTGTGGTCTTGCCGAGGCCGGGGGCGCCCGAGAGCAGGACGTGGTCGGCGGTGGCGCCGCGCGCGCGGGCGGCCCGCAGCACCAGGTCCAGCTGTTCGCGGACCTTCTCCTGGCCGATGAACTCGTCGAGGTCCTTGGGGCGCAGGGCGGCCTCGACGGCCTGGTCCTCGCCGTCGGCCACCGGCCCGACCAGCCTCGGGTCGGCGGTCTCGGCTGCGGTCTCGTCCCAGTTCATCAGTGCCGGTCTCTCGTAGGTTCTGTCGTCGGGTCGGTCGGCGCCGGGCCGGTCAGCGGGCCCGGTTGAGGGTCTGCAGCGCGGCCTTCAGGAGCGCTCCGACGTTGGGGCTGGCGGCGGCCTCGGCCTGCGGGGCGACGGCGGCGACCGCCTCGTCGGCCTCGCGGGTCGCGTAGCCGAGGCCGATCAGGGCGGCGTGCAGCTGGTCGCGCCAGCCCTGGGTGACCGGGGCGCCGACGGCCGGGGCGCTGCCGACGGGCGCGCCGAGCCGGTCCTTCAGCTCGATGAGGAGCTTCTGGGCGCCCTTCTTGCCGATGCCGGGCACGGCGGTCAGCGCCTTCTCGTCACCGGAGGCGAACGCCCGGCGCAGCGCGTCCGGGGTGTGCACCGACAGGACCGCCTGGGCGAGCCGGGGGCCCACGCCGTTGGCCGTCTGCAACAGCTCGAAGACCTGCTTCTCGTCGTCGTCCGCGAAGCCGTACAGGGTCAGCGAGTCCTCCCGCACGACCAGGGAGGTGGCCAGCTTGGCGTGCTGGCCGACGCGCAGCGTGGCCAGGGTGTTGGGCGTGCACTGCAGGGCCATGCCGACGCCGCCGACCTCGACCACCGCGGCGTCGGGGGCGAGGGCGGCGACCGGGCCGCTGACGAAGGCGATCATCGGGTGACCTTCTTTACGGAGAGTTGGGCACGGCGGGCCTGCTCGTGCGCCTGTTGCAGGCGGTTGACGGCGGGGGCGCGCCAGATGTGGCAGATGGCGAGGGCGAGCGCGTCGGCCGCGTCGGCCGGTTTCGGCGGGGCGTCCAGCCGCAGCAGCCGGGTGACCATCGCGCCGACCTGTGCCTTGTCGGCGCGGCCGCTGCCGGTGACGGCGGCCTTGACCTCGCTGGGGGTGTGCAGCGCGACGGGGATGCCGCGGCGGGAGGCGCAGAGCATGGCGACGGCGCTCGCCTGCGCGGTGCCCATCACCGTACGTACGTTGTGCTGGCTGAACACCCGCTCCACGGCGACGAATTCGGGGCGGTGCTCATCCAGCCACTGCTCCATGCCCTGCTCGATGGCGACCAGGCGGTGGCCCAACTCGGCATCCGCCGGGGTGCGCACGACGCCGACGCCGAGCATCGTCAGCGGGCGGCCCGCCACGCCCTCGACGACGCCGACACCGCACCGGGTCAGCCCCGGGTCCACGCCAAGTACCCGCACCCCGCCCCCTTCTTCGATTCCTTCGATCCGGTGAATCGCTTGTTTGTGCAGGCTATCGGGTGCCACTGACAACCGGCGCCACCGATAGCGCGACGGGCCGACGGGAGGTGTCCCGTCGGCCCGTCGTGTACCGCTGTCTGACTGCGCGTCAGGCGTCGACCTTCTCCATGACCTCGTCCGAGACGTCGAAGTTGGCGAAGACGTTCTGCACGTCGTCGCTGTCCTCCAGCGCGTCGATCAGCTTGAAGATCTTGCGCGCGCCCTCTTCGTCCAGCTCGACCTGCATGGTCGGGACGAAGTTCGAGTCGGCCGAGTCGTAGTCGATACCGGCCTCCTGGAGCGCGGTGCGGACCGCGACCAGGTCGGTGGCCTCGGAGATGATCTCGAAGGACTCACCGAGGTCGTTGACCTCCTCCGCGCCCGCTTCCAGGACGGCGTCCAGGACGTCGTCCTCGGAGAGCCCGCCCTTGGGCAGGACGATGACGCCCTTGCGGTTGAACAGGTACGAGACCGAACCCGGGTCGGCCATGTTGCCGCCGTTGCGGGTCATCGCGACACGCACGTCCGAGGCGGCACGGTTGCGGTTGTCGGTGAGGCACTCGATGAGCACCGCGACACCGTTGGGACCGTAACCCTCGTACATGATCGTCTCGTAGTCGGCGCCGCCCGCCTCAAGACCGGCACCGCGCTTGAGCGCGGAGTCGATGTTCTTGTTGGGCACCGACTGCTTCTTCGCCTTCTGCACGGCGTCGAAGAGGGTCGGGTTGCCTTCGATGTCGGCGCCGCCGGTGCGGGCCGCGACCTCGATGTTCTTGATCAGCTTCGCGAAGAGTTTGCCGCGCTTGGCGTCGATCACGGCCTTCTTGTGCTTCGTCGTAGCCCATTTAGAGTGGCCGGACATCTGCCTGTCTCCTTCGCGTAACCAATTCTGCGTCGTTCGGCAGAGATCCTACCGGGATCGGCTCAGTGGGCGTCGCGCACCATGTCCACGAACAGACCGTGCATGCGGTGGTCGCCGGTCAGCTCGGGGTGGAACGAGGTCGCGAGCGCGTTGCCCTGGCGCACCGCGACGATGTGGCCGCCGTGCTCGGCAAGAACCTCGGTCTGCGCGCCCACCGACTCGACCCAGGGCGCCCGGATGAAGACACCGTCGACGGGGCCGACACCGGAGACCTCGACGGTCGCCTCGAAGGACTCGTTCTGGCGCCCGAAGGCGTTGCGGCGCACGATCATGTCGATGCCGCCGATCGTCTCCTGGCCCGAGCGCGGGTCGAGGATCTTGTCGGCGAGCATGATCAGGCCGGCGCAGGTGCCGTAGACGGGCATGCCGTCCGCCACGCGCGCGCGAAGCGGCTCCATCAGCCCGAACAGCACCGCGAGCTTGGAGATGGTGGTGGACTCGCCGCCGGGGATGACCAGGCCGTCCACCTCGGCGAGCTCCTCGGGGCGCCGGACCGGCCTGGCCACGGCGTCCGCCGCGGCCAGGGCGATCAGGTGCTCCCGTACGTCGCCCTGGAGGGCCAGGACGCCTATGACGGGTGTGTTGCTCATGTCCTTCGGTACCTGTGCCTTACCAGCCGCGGTTGGCGTAGCGCTCGGCCTCGGGGAGGGTGTCGCAGTTGATGCCGACCATGGCCTCGCCCAGGTTGCGGGACGCGTCCGCGATGATCTTCGGGTCGTCGTAGAAGGTGGTGGCCTTCACGATGGCGGCGGCGCGCTTGGCCGGGTCGCCGGACTTGAAGATGCCGGAGCCGACGAAGACGCCCTCGGCGCCGAGCTGGCGCATCAGCGCGGCGTCGGCCGGGGTGGCCACGCCACCGGCGGAGAACAGGACCACCGGGAGCTTGCCGAGCTCGGCGACCTCCTTGACCAGCTCGTACGGGGCGCGCAGGTCCTTGGCGGCGGCGAACAGCTCGTTGTTGTCGAAGCCGCGCAGCTTGGCGATCTCGTTCTTGATCTGGCGCAGGTGACGGACGGCCTCGACGACGTTGCCGGTGCCGGCCTCGCCCTTGGAGCGGATCATGGCCGCGCCCTCGGCGATACGGCGCAGGGCCTCGCCCAGGTTGGTGGCGCCGCAGACGAAGGGGGTGGTGAACGCCCACTTGTCGGAGTGGTTGACCTCGTCGGCCGGGGTCAGGACCTCGGACTCGTCGATGTAGTCGACACCGAGCGACTGCAGGACCTGGGCCTCGACGAAGTGGCCGATACGGGACTTGGCCATGACGGGGATGGAGACGGCCTCGATGATCTCTTCGATCATGTTGGGGTCGGACATCCGGGCCACGCCGCCGTCCTTGCGGATGTCGGCCGGGACCCGCTCCAGGGCCATGACCGCCACGGCGCCCGCGTCCTCGGCGATCTTCGCCTGCTCGGCGTTGACCACGTCCATGATCACACCGCCCTTGAGCTGCTCGGCCATGCCGCGCTTCACGCGCGCGGTGCCGGTCTCGGGGGTCTGGGCGCTGCTGGAGAGGGTGCTGGACACGGGACCTCGCTGGAGTGAAGGAGGGGGTTCTCTACTGCCCAGAGGGTGTCTTCGCGGACCAGTCCACAGCAAGGGCCAATGTGCAGGCGGTGGATCGTTTTGCCGGGTGTGGGGCTCGTTTCGCTCTTACGGTTACGAGCTTGCGGTTACGAGCCCGGGCGGTCCGCCAGGGCCGTCGGGGGCTCGTCGTCCATCTCGAAGGCCAGCGGGAACGGCGCGTGCCCGGCCAGGCGGAACCAGCGGACCGTGCGGTGCCTGCGCAGGGCGCGGGCCGCGCGTACGGCGTCGTTGTGGAAGCGGCGGGCCATGGGGACGCGGCGTACCGCCTGGGCCAGCTCCTCCGCCGCGTCCACGCCACCGGGGGCCTCGCGGACCGCCTCGACCTGGGCCTGCTCGCCGAACACGGCCCGCAGCGCCTGGCTCAGCTCGCTCTCGGCGACCTCGCGCTGCTCCTCCTCGGCCTGACGGGCCGCGTGCGCAGCCTCGTACAGGACGATCGACGCGGCGGGGTCCAGTACGCCGGAGGTGGCCAGCTCCTGGGTGACCGAGGCGCGGCGCAGCAGCTGTGCGTCCAGGGCGGCGCGGGCGGCGTCGATGCGGGTGTGGAGGCGGTCCAGGCGGCCGGCGGTCCAGCTGAGGTAGAGGCCGATCGCGATGAGGGCGACGGCGGTCCAGATGAGGGTTACGGTCACGGGCGGCAAGGCTAGCCCCCACCCCGCCCCTTCCCTAAACCCTCCGGGGGTGGGTGGGGGTGAGGGTGTGTTTCCCGGGGGCTACGCCCCCGGACCCCTTCGCGGGGCCTGCGGCCCCTGCACCCCGCCACGGGGCTCCGCCACGGACCCCGCGCCCGACTGTTGCCTCCGCTGCGGGCACCCCGAAGTGGCGTCCCGCCCGGACCGCCTCAGTCCCGCGCCAACCCGAACCGCGCCCGCAGCCCCGGGCGCTCGTCCGTCGCCACCGACGCCGCGCCGTCCGTCACCGTCTCGTACACCGCCAGGATGTCCGCGCCCACCGTCGACCAGTCGAAGCGGCGCACGTGGGCGGAGCCGCGCGCGCTGAGTTCGGCCCGGCGGGCCGGGTCGGCCAGCAGGGCCAGGGCCGAGGCGGCCAGCGCGTCCGCGTCCTCGTTGGCGAAGAGTTCGCCCGCGTTGCCCTGGTCCAGGACCTGGGCGAACGCGTCCAGGTCGCTCGCCAGGACCGCCGCCCCCGCCGACAGCGCCTCGACCAGGATGATGCCGAAGCTCTCACCACCGGTGTTGGGCGCCACGTACACGTCGACGCTGCTCAGGAAGCGCGCCTTGTCCTCGTCGCTCACCATGCCGAGGAACTCCACCCGGGAGCGCATCTCCTGCGGGAGGGACGCCACCGCCTCGTGCTCGTCGCCGCGGCCCGCGACCAGCAGACGGGTCCCGGGACGCTCGGCGAGGATCTTGGGCAGCGCCTTCATCAGCACCGGCAGGCCCTTCCTCGGCTCGTCGATGCGGCCGATGAAGCCCAGGGTGTCGCCCTGCCACTCCGGACGCGGCTCGGCCTTGGCGAAGAAGTCGACGTCGACGCCGTTGGGGATCACCACCGCGTCGCCGCCCAGGTGCTCCACCAGCGTGCGCCGCGCGTACTCGCTCACCGCGATCCGCGCGCTGATCTTCTCCAGGGCGGGCTGGAGGATCGGGTAGGCCGCGATCATCGCCCGCGAGCGGGGGTTGGAGGTGTGGAAGGTCGCCACGATCGGGCCCTGGGCCGCCCAGCAGCTCAGCAGGCCCAGCGAGGGCGAGGCCGGCTCATGGATGTGGATGACGTCGAACGTGCCCTCGTGCAGCCACCGCCGCACCCGCGCGGCCGACAGGAAGCCGAAGTTCAGGCGCGCCACCGAGCCGTTGTACGGGACAGGGACCGCCCGGCCCGCCGAGACCACGTACGGCGGCAGCGGCGTCTCGTCGTCGGCGGGGGCGAGCACGGAGACCTCGTGGCCGCGCCGGATCAGATGCTCGGCCAGGTCCCTGATGTGGAACTGGACGCCGCCCGGCACGTCCCAGGAGTACGGGCAGACGATGCCGATCCTCACGACCGGCGCTCCTCAAGGTCGGCGAGCCACAGTCGCTGCAGCATGTGCCAGTCCTCCGGGTGTTCGGCGATACCGGTGGCGAAGGCGTCGGCCAGCGCCTGGGTCATCACGGATGTCTTCTCCGCGCGCGTGCCCGTCTCGGGCACGTCGATCGGCGGGTGCACCCTGCCCTGCATGACGGGCGACTCGTCGTACCAGAGGGTCACCGGCAGCAGCAGCGCACCGGTCTGCTGGGCCAGCAGGGCGGGACCGGCGGGCATCCGCGCGGTGTCCCCGAAGAACTTCACCTCGACGCCGGAGGCCGACAGATCGCGGTCGGCGACCAGGCAGACCAGACCGCCGTCGCGCAGCCGCCTCGCGAGCGTGCCGAAGGCCGAGCCGCCGGTGTGCGGCAGGACCTCCATGCCCAGGCTCTCGCGGTAGGCGACGAACCGGTCGTACAGCGTCTCGGGCTTGAGGCGCTCGGCGACCGTGGTGAACGGCGTCTCCAGCTTGGTGGTCACCCAGGCGCCCGCGAGGTCGTAGTTGCCCATGTGGGGCAGCGCCAGGACCACGCCCTTGTCGGAGGCGAGCGCGTCGGTGAGGTGGTGCAGGCCCTGCGGCTCGAAACCGGTCCTCATCCGGTCCTTGCTCCAGGCCGGCAGCCGGAACGACTCCATCCAGTACCGCATGTAGGAGCGCATACCGGCCTGCGACAGCTCCGCGAGCCGCTCGGGGGTGGCGTCGGGCACCACGCGCGCGAGGTTGGATTCCAGCCGCAGCACGCTCTTGCCGCGCCGCTTCCACACCGTGTCCGCGATCCGCCGGCCCAGGCCCGTGGCCATGGGTTCGGGGAGCTTCTTGACGGAGGTCCAGGCGAGCCCGTAGAGCGAGTCCGTCAGCCGCTCCCTCATGAAGCGGCTCCGCCGGTGCGGGCCGCCTCGGCGTCGGCCTCCGCCGACTCGCGGCGCACCGTCACCACCCGCTGGACCAGCGTGATCAGACTGCCCACGGCCACGATCCACAGCGCGATCGGCAGCAGGATCTGGATGCCCGGGACACCGAACTTGTGCAGCCCGGCCAGACCGGCCGCGACCAGCGAGATCACCAGCCGCTCGGCCCGCTCGATCAGCCCGTTGACGGCGACCGGCAGCCCGATCGACTCACCGCGCGCCTTCGTGTACGAGACCACCTGGCCACTGGCGAGGCAGAAGATCGCGACCGCGCACAGGACGTTGTCGTCGCCGCTGCCCGCGTACCAGAGCGCGAAACCGCCGAAGATCGCACCGTCCGCGACACGGTCCAGCGTCGAGTCGAGGAACGCGCCCCAGCGGCTGGAGATCCCCGCCTGACGGGCCATGTTGCCGTCGACCAGGTCGGAGAAGACGAACAGGGTGATGACGATCGTGCCCCAGAAGAACTCTCCACGGGGGAAGAAGACCAGCGCACCCGCCATCACTCCGGCCGTGCCGAGCAGGGTCACGGCATCCGGGCTCACCCCCCGGCGGAGCAGAAACGCGGCGAACGGCGTGAGGACACGCGTGAAGAATGCACGCGCGTACTTGTTCAGCATGGCCTTCCCGACGGTCGGTGTGGCCGCGCGGCCCTGCTGGCCACCGGCTGGCCCATCGTAGCCAGGCTCACGGAGCTCCACCGCCGCGCACCCTCGCAGGGCCCGCGTTCCCGTACGACGTATGGACGCACAGTGACCGGAGTGGAACGCTGGAAAGACCGCGGGCGACGCGAAGCCGCCCCGGCCGGGGACGTTCGCGGCCGGGGACCGGGGGAGGATCCGCGCGGCCGCGCCCTTTCACCACCTCACCGTGCAAGAAACGGAAGCCATACGGGAGGAACGGCATGGGCGACAAGGCGAGTGCACATCCCGGAGCCGCCGGCAGGGCAGCTACGGCCGACCACCCCTCATCCGTACGGAATGTGGTGCTGGTCGGCCACAGCGGATCCGGGAAGACGACATTGGTGGAAGCGCTCGCGCTGACGGCGGGGGCCGTCAACCGCGCGGGCCGGGTCGAGGACGGCGGGACCGTCTCCGACTACGACGAGATCGAGCACCGCCAGCAGCGGTCGGTCCAGCTCTCGCTGGTCCCCGTCGAATGGGCCGGATGCAAGATCAATATTCTGGACACCCCCGGATACGCCGACTTCGTGGGGGAACTCAGGGCCGGTCTGCGGGCAGCGGACGCGGCCCTCTTCGTCGTCTCCGCCTCCGACGGCGTGGACGGCGCGACCAGAATGGTGTGGGAGGAGTGCGCGGCGGTCGGCATGCCGCGGGCCATCGTGATCACCCATCTGGAGGCGGCTCGCGCGGACTTCTCCGAGATGACCCGGGTGTGCGCCGAGGCGTTCGGCGGCGACGACCCCGACGCCGTACTCCCGCTGTACCTGCCGCTGCACGGACCGGCCGGACCCGACGGACACGCGCCGGTCAGCGGCCTCATCGGGCTCCTCACGCAGCGCGTGTTCGACTACGCCTCCGGTGAACGCAAGGAGGCCGAGCCCGGCCCCGAGCAGCTCCCGCTCGTCGAGGAGGCCCGCAACCGGCTCATCGAGGGCATCATCGCCGAGTCCGAGGACGAGACCCTCATGGACCGCTACCTCGGCGGCGCCGAAATCGACCTGAAAACGCTGATCGACGACCTGGAACGAGCAGTCGCCCGCGGCACCTTCCACCCCGTCCTCGCCGCCGCACCGGCCGCCGAGGGCGCCCGCCAGGGCATCGGCACCGTCGAACTCCTGGAACTGATCACCGGCGGCTTCCCGACCCCGCTGGAGCGCGCCGCACCCGACGTCACCACCCCGCAGGGCGGCGCACGCCCCGCGCCCGTCTGCGCGCCCGAGGGCCCGCTGGTCGCCGAGGTCATCAAGACCTCCTCCGACCCGTACGTGGGCCGCGTCAGCCTCGTACGCGTCTTCTCCGGCACCCTGCGCCCCGACGAGACCGTCCATGTCTCCGGGCACGGAATGACCGACCGGGGCCACGAGGACCACGACGTCGACGAACGCGTCGGCGCGCTCTCCTCCCCCTTCGGCAAACAGCAGCGCACCCTCACACAGTGCGTCGCGGGCGACATCGCGTGCGTGGCCAAACTGGTCCGCGCCGAGACCGGGGACACCCTCTCCGGCAAGGACGACCCTCTGCTCATGGCGCCCTGGGACATGCCCGACCCACTGCTGCCGCTCGCCATCGAGGCCCACAGCAAGGCCGACGAGGACAAGCTCTCCCAAGGGCTCTCCCGGCTCGTCGCCGAGGACCCGACGATGCGCCTGGAACAGAACCCGCACACCCACCAGCTGGTCCTGTGGTGCCTGGGCGAGGCCCACAAGGACGTCGCCCTGGAACGGCTGCGCAGCCGCTACGGCGTCCAGGTCGACGTCGTCGCGCACAAGGTCTCGCTGCGCGAGACGTTCGGCGACACCGCCACCGGACGCGGGCGCCACGTCAAGCAGTCCGGCGGCCACGGCCAGTACGCGATCTGCGAGATCGAGGTGCAGCCGCTGCCGCCCGGCTCCGGCATCGAGTTCGTGGACAAGGTCGTCGGCGGCTCGGTCCCCCGCCAGTTCATCCCCTCCGTCGAGAAGGGCGTACGCGCCCAGGCGGCCAAGGGCGTCGCCGCCGGCTACCCGCTCGTCGACGTACGCATCACCCTGCTCGACGGCAAGGCGCACTCCGTGGACTCCTCGGACGCCGCCTTCCAGACGGCCGGGGCGCTCGCACTGCGCGAAGCGGCCGCCGATGCGCGCATCCACCTCCTGGAGCCGGTCGCCGAGCTCCAGGTGCTGGTCCCCGACGACTACGTCGGGCCGGTCATGAGCGACCTGTCCGGCCGCCGGGGCCGCGTCGTCGGGACCGAGCAGGCCGGGCCCGGACGCACCCTGGTGCGGGCCGAGGTGCCCGAGATCGAGATCGGCCGGTACGCGGTCGACCTGCGCTCCGTCTCGCACGGCACCGGACGCTTCGACCGCACGTACGCCCGGCACGAACCCATGCCGCCACAGCTGGCCGACAAAATCCGCGAAACATCCGAAAAGACAGCATAGAGAAGGCAATTGACGGACCGTCGGAACTGCCGCACCGCCCAACTTCCTTACGGCGGGCGGCATTCCGACGTCCCCTGACGCGCGGGGACCGACCCCGATACGCTGAGGTCCCAGCTCAGCAGGTGTGCGGGGAACGGCAGTCGGGAAGAGGCCGCAGAGCGACAAAGTGCGGCGATGGGGGCGGCAGTGGCGGACGAACCATTCGACTTCTCACCCGGGGCCCAGGTCCCGCTGCAGGGCTCGGCGGGCCAGACGGCCGCGACCCAGGCCCTGGCCTCGGCGGCGTACCGGGACAGCCCCGTCGCCGACATACTCAAAGCCAACAACGAATGGCACGAGTCGGCCGTCACCAAACCCCGGCTCTCGCTCTTCGAACCCAACCTCGGCGAGGCCTTCTCCCGGGCCGTACAGTCCCGCATGCTCGGCGCCACCCGCAAAGCACTCATCCAGTCCTTCGGCACCGAACCCCAGACCGTCGTCGAGCACTGCCTCGCCGCGATCCGCATCCGCAAGGAACGCGACACCAAACTCACCCTCATCACCGGCGCCTTCGGCGTGCTCTTCCTGCCCGGACTGCTGCTCTGGCTCGGCGTGTTCCAACTGCGCCGCACCCTCGCCGGCGCCAAGGACCGCCGCGTCGGCGCGCTCGGCAACCTGCTCCTCATCGCGTTCGCCGTCCTCGGCGTGATCTTCCTGGTCAAACTGCCCTTCGGCGGGATCCTCGCGATCTATCTGCGCGCGATGCTGGTCATGCCCGTGCTCGGCTGGTTCTGGGCCAAGTGGATCTGCGAATCCACCGCCAAGGACCTGCGCGACCGCTGGGGCGGCCTGCTCTCCGGCGGCGGCGTCGGCGCCAAGATCCCCGAAGCCGTGCCCAAGAACCCGCACGAGACCGCCGCCGAACAGCTCCGCCAGAACCTCGCCAAACTCACCGCCGAACAGCAGAGCAACGCCGTCTTCTACGCCGGCCCCAAGGGCATACTCGGCATGGGCACCCGCTGGGGCAGCTGGCAGCTCGCCGAAGAACTCGTCCCCAAGGACCCCGGCAAGGAGATCCACGGCTTCCGCAGCTGGGACGTCATACGGTCCATCCAGGACCGCCTGCGCCTCCTTGAGCGCGGCCCCCTGCACACCGGCGGCTTCCCCAAACCCTCCGTCAACAACTGGATCGTCTCCCCCGTCGGCGAGAACGCCAAGGACGTCTCCCGGCCCACCGGCCAGGACGTCGACAACTTCCAGGTCCGCCAGCACGAAGTCCAGCGGATCTGCAACGAGCAGCAGTTCGGCAGCGGCAACCGCCACTACCTCGGCGTCCAGTTCACCCTCTGGGACGGCCAGCTGGTCATCACCATGATGATCACCGTGACCGTGCTCCACGAGACCCTGCGCATCGAGGTCACCGGACACGCCCTCGGCCCGGTCCACTCCCTCTTCACCACCAAGCCCTCCCCCAAGACCAAGCAGGTCGACAAGACCTTCAAGTTCTGGGAGAAGCGGACCGTCCAGCTCCCGCTGGTCGAGCCGCGCGAAGTCGTCCGCCTCGCCGCCCGCGCCCCGCTGACCTGGTACCCGCCGCTCCTGGACTACCTCGGCGGCAAACTCGTCCTGCCCGAGCCCTTCGGCCTGCGGCACGCCTGGGCCGACAAGCCCTGGCGCCACCGCTTCATGGCCGACGACGCCATGCGCGCGGCCACACCCGTACTGCGCGTGGTGCACGCGGCCGCGATGAAGGTCCTCGAAGAGAACGGCGTGGACACCGCGCGCTTCACCAACCGCGCGGTGATGCTGAGCGGCGCGGTACAGGACCCGGCACCGCGCAAGGCCGACTGGTACGACGCGTAACGGCTACGCCTGGTCCGACGCCTGACCCGTCCGGGGCCAGGCGTCAGCCAGCATCTTGCGGGTGTCGCCCAGGAGTTGGGGCAGGATCTTGGTGTGCCCGACGACGGGCATGAAGTTGGTGTCGCCACCCCAGCGGGGCACGATGTGCTGGTGCAGATGGGCGGCGATACCCGCGCCGGCGACCGTTCCCTGGTTCATGCCGATGTTGAAACCGTGCGCCCCGGAAGCCGTCCGCAGCGCCTTCATGGCGTGCTTGGTGAGCTCCGCCAGCTCGATGGTCTCGGCGGCGTCCAGATCGGTGTAGTCGGCAACGTGCCGGTAGGGCACGACCATCATGTGGCCGCCGTTGTAGGGGTACAAATTCAGCACCGCGTACACGTACTGCCCTCGGGCGACGATGAGCCCGTCCTCGTCGGACTTGGCCGGGATCGAGCAGAAGGGACAGCCGTCGCCGGCGTCCGGGCCGGTCGGCTTGTTCTCACCCTGGATGTACGCCATCCGGTGGGGCGTCCACAGGCGCTGGAACGCGTCCTGGACACCGACCCCGATCTGCTGTTCCGGCTCACTCGTCATGTTGTGCAGCATATGACTTCACGCTGGAGGGACGACAAAGGCCCCCGGGAAACCCGGGGGCCCTGACGCCCCGCTCACGCGGGGAACACCTCACACCTGTACGCGGCGCTCCACCACGTCGACGAGCTTGGCGATCGCCTCGTCGCGCGCGATGCCGTTCTCCTGCGACCCGTCGCGGTAGCGGAAGGAGACGGTGCCCGCAGCCATGTCCTCGTCACCGACGATGATCATGAACGGAACCTTCTGCTTCTGCTGGTTGCGGATTTTCTTCTGCATCCGGTCCGAGGACGCGTCCACCTCGACCCGCAGGCCCTTCTTCTTCGCCTCGGCGGCGAACTCCTGGAGGTACGGGATGTGGGCGTCGCCGATCGGGATGCCGACCGCCTGGACCGGGGCCAGCCACGCCGGGAACGCGCCCGCGTAGTGCTCAAGGAGCACCGCGAAGAACCGCTCGATGCTCCCGAAGAGCGCACGGTGGATCATGACCGGACGCTGCTTGGTGCCGTCGGGGCCGGTGTACTCCAGGTCGAAACGCTCCGGCAGGTTGAAGTCGAGCTGGACGGTCGACATCTGCCAGGTACGGCCGATGGCGTCGCGCGCCTGGACGGAGATCTTCGGGCCGTAGAAGGCCGCGCCACCCGGGTCCGCGACCAGTTCGAGCCCCTGCTTCTCGGCCACCTCGCGCAGCGTCGCGGTGGCCTCCTCCCAGATCTCGTCGGAGCCGACGAACTTCTCCGGGTCTTTGGTGGAGAGCTCCAGGTAGAAGTCGTTCAGACCGTAGTCGCGCAGCAGGTTCAGGACGAAGGTGAGCGTCTTGTCGAGCTCCTCCGCCATCTGCTCCTTGGTGCAGTAGATGTGCGCGTCGTCCTGGGTGAAGCCACGGGCACGGGTCAGACCGTGCACGACGCCCGACTTCTCGTACCGGTACACGGTGCCGAACTCGAACAGCCGCAGGGGCAGCTCACGGTAGGACCGGCCCCGCGCGTCGAAGATCAGGTTGTGCATCGGGCAGTTCATGGGCTTGAGGTAGTAGTCCACGCCCTCGTCGAGCTGCATGGGCGGGTACATACCGTCGGCGTACCAGTCCAGGTGGCCCGACTGCTCGAAAAGCTTCCCCTTGGTCGCGTGCGGGGTGTAGACGAACTCGTAGCCCTCCTCCTCGTGGCGGCGGCGCGAGTAGTCCTCCATGACCCGGCGGATGATGCCGCCCTTGGGGTGGAACACCGCGAGGCCCGAACCGATCTGCTCCGGGATGGAGAACAGGTCAAGCTCGTTGCCCAGCTTGCGGTGGTCCCGCTTCTCCGCCTCGGCGAGGAAGTCCAGGTGCGCCTTCAGCTCGTCCTTCGACGGCCATGCGGTGCCGTAGATGCGCTGGAGCATCGGGTTCCGCTCGCTGCCCCGCCAGTACGCGGCCGCGTTGCGCATCAGCTTGAACGCCGGGATGTTCCGGGTGGTCGGCAGGTGGGGACCGCGGCAGAGGTCCTTCCAGCACAGGTCACCGGTCTTGGCGTCCAGGTTGTCGTAGATGGTCAGCTCGCCGCCTCCCACCTCGACGTCCGCGCCGTCGTCGCTCGAAGCCGAGCCCTTGAGCCCGATGAGCTCCAGCTTGTACGGCTCGTCCGCGAGCTCCACGCGCGCGGCCTCGTCGGTGACCACTCGGCGGGAGAACTTCTGCCCCCGCTTCTGGATCTCCTGCATCTTCTTCTCGATGGCCTTCAGGTCCTCCGGGGTGAAGGGCCGGGCCACGTCGAAGTCGTAGTAGAAGCCGTCCCGCACCGGCGGGCCGATGCCCAGCTTGGCCTCCGGGAAGAGCTCCTGGACGGCCTGGGCCATGACGTGCGCGGTGGAGTGGCGCAGGATGTTGAGGCCGTCCTCGGAGGAGATCTCGACGGGCTCGACCTCCTCGCCGTCCTTCACCTCGTACGCGAGGTCCTTCAGCTCACCGGCCACGCGGGCCGCGACGATGGTGCGCTCACCGGCGAAGAGCTCGGCCGCCGTAGTGCCCGTCGTCACCACGCGCTCTTCCCGCTCGGAATCGCGTTGGATGATCACACGGACGTCTGACACCGGTCTCTCCTACCTGAAGGGGTACGCACGCTCGTACTGCGGACGCGGTACGAATCCTACCGAGCCGCCGGGGTCGCCCGCGAAACGGTTTCCCGGGCCGGGGGAACGGTGGCGTCCCCCTTCAGTCCTCCCCCGCGCACGCCTCCTCGAAGAAGTCCAGGTTCTCCTGGAGCGACTTCATCAGGCGGTCCCGTTCGGCGTCGTCCACCTGGACCGGGACCACACCGGTCGCCCCGGCCAGGCGCCGGAAGCCGCCCCGACTCTCCAGGCGCCCCACCACCCGCACCGGCAGCCCGACGAGGTGGGCGTGGCCCGCGATGCGGTAGGCCTCCTCGTCGAGCTCCACGCGTACGTACGGGATCTCGGCGCCCGCGAGGACCCGCAGCCGGACCGTGCCGGGTCCCCGGGGTCCGGAGCGGCGCAGCCGGACCACGGCGCCGGTGACGCGTACCGGCACGGCGGGCTCGTCGCTGAGGTAGCGCGCTCCGGCCTCGCGCAGGGCGGGCAGGTCGCCGGGGGAGAACTCCACGGGTTCGGGGCGCGGCGGGCAGCCTGCCGGGACGCCTGCCGCCGGTGCCCATTCCAGGGCGACGCGGACTCCTTCCGAGCCCTGGACCAGGGAGATCACCGCTTCGGTGAGTTCGCGGCTGGCTCCGGCGCCGACGGCGGTGTCGAAGGCTTCCATGCCGCCGGTGGTGCGCAGGTAGTCGACGGCTTCGCGGACCGCGTGCAGCGCTTCGTAGAGCCGGACGACGGCCGCGCGGCCGGTCTCCACGGGCACGAACGCGGTGAGCCGCCCGCCGGGTGCGGGGTCGACGAGGACGCCGGTGAGGGTGGCGAGGGCCTGGCTGCGGTGGCGGGCGCCGTAGTACCCGGCGCGGCCGCGTGCGGCGAGGGCGCCCGCGAGGAGCATGCGGTGGGCGGCGCCGCGCAGCTGTTCCTGTTCGGTCCAGGCCAAGGCGCCGGAGGGGCCGAGCGGGGTGTCGCGCCACCAGCGGATCTCGTCGCTGGGGACGGCGAGTGAGACGAGTACTTCGCGGGCGGAGGGCGCGCCGGAGCGGGCGAGGGCGGTGAGCGCTTCGCCGAGCAGGTCTTCGCTGTCGGGGTAGCCGCGGCTCTCGGGCACGAGGAGGCTGGTGCCGGATCCGCCGCCGGGCGGGGTCCAGCGCGCGTACCGTCCGGCCGCGCCGCCGCGCCGCTGCCAGCCGTGCCGGTGGAGCAGTACGCCGAGCACGGCCGGGTCGACTTGGGCCGGCACCGGCTCGACGGCGTCGGGTCCGCCGAACTCCCCGCTGGACAGACGCATCAGGGCCTCCCTCCCACCCCGACCCGGGTCATGATCTCGCAGAGCGCGTGATCGTCGAAGATCCGCGAGGTCGGTATCCGCACGTTGGTCCTGCGCCGGCCGGTCACGGGGTGGCCGGCCAGATTGGTCCAGTAGCAGCAGTGCCGTAGCGCGAGCCGGTCGTGGCCCGCGCGCAGCCACTCGTCCCGGCTTCTCGGGACGAGCATCACGACCAGGATCTTGTGCACCGAGACGGGTGTGCGGGCCAGCTTCACCAGGTGTTCGTTGTCGAGGGTGAAGGAGAAGGCCCCGCCCGGGGGGTGCGGCGGTATCTGGTACGTGCACTTGAGCTGCACCTTGATCGTGACTTCGTCGTCGACCGTGTGGCCGGGAGCGCTGTGGCTCACGTGCCAGTCGATTCCGTTGTCCGGAAAGGGCTGCGAGAGCGAGCAGCCCGCGGCGGCCGCCACCGCGTGGAGATAGCCGACCTGGAGGGTCTCCATGCAGGCCGTGGTGGCGAGTGAGCCGCGCGGCGGCGCGATCCGCTCGGGCAGCAGACTGCCCTCCGGCAGGGCCGGATCGGGCTGCGCGAGCGCCATGGCCGTCGTACGCCTTCCGGACTTGTGCCGACGCTTTCCGGACTGTGCCGAACGTGCCGGACTTTGCCGATCCTTGCCCGTTCCTGCCGATCGTTCCCCCCGCGACGGTCCGTCAACTCGCAGGCTCGTCACCTGTGTTGTTGCCGGAGGGCGTACGTCGCAAACGGCCCGGGTATCACGGAATCGGGCAGGGGACGCACGCCATCTGCCAAGGGCACAAAAGGAGTTGCACCATGACGTGCTGGTACGAAGGCCCCCTGGCCGCTTTCGACACCGAGACGACCGGCGTGGATGTGGAGCGGGACCGCATGGTGTCGGCCGCGCTCGTGGTCCAGGACGGGCCCGCCGCGCGGCCCCGGGTGAGCCGCTGGCTGGTGAACCCGGGCATACCCGTGCCGGAGGGCGCGACCGCCGTGCACGGGCTGACCGATGAGCATCTGCGGCTGAACGGGCGGTGGCCCGCGCCGGTGATGGAGGAGGTGGCCAGGGCGCTGGCCGAGCAGTGCGCGGCGGGGCGGCCGCTGGTGGTGATGAACGCGCCGTTCGATCTGACGCTGCTCGACCGGGAGTTGCGGCGCCATCGCGCGTCGTCGCTGGCGCGCTATCTGGACGGGGCGCCGCTGTGCGTGCTGGATCCGCGCGTGCTGGACAAGCATCTGGACCGCTACCGCAAGGGCCGTCGCACGCTGACCGATCTGTGCGCGCACTATGAGGTGGTCCTGGAGGGCGCGCACGACGCGGCGGCGGACGCGCTGGCCGCGCTGGAGGTCGTACGGGCGGTGGGGCGCCGGTTCGCGGCCCGCCTGGAGCGGCTGACGCCGGCGGAGCTCCACACATTGCAGACGGGCTGGCACGCGGCCCAGGCGCGGGGGTTGCAGGCGTGGTTCACGCGCAACGGCACTCCGGAGGCGGTCGACCCGGCGTGGCCGCTGCGGCCGGAACTGCCTGCGGCGGCCTGAGCGCACGAGGCGACGAGACGGCGGCAACACAGCGGAAAGGCCGGTCCGTCGATGACGGACCGGCCTTTTCCCGGTGGGCGATACTGGGTTCGAACCAGTGACCTCTTCGGTGTGAACGAAGCGCTCTCCCACTGAGCTAATCGCCCGGGAACGGGTTGAACCATACAGGCCCGGGCGGCCTGGGTTCAAACTCCGTTCAGGACAGCCGTGAGCCCGCGCCGCCCGGACCGCATCATCACGGCGTGGTTGGCGCGGAAGACCGGCCGCCCGGGGACCGCGAGGCGCCGCATCAGTGGCTTGCGCACCTCGACCTCCTGCTCGTACAGCGCGTGGGTGCCTCCGCCGTACGGGCTGAGTGTCCAGCGGGCCCAGCCGTCCAGGTCGCCGCTCATCTCCACCTCCAGGACCCCGGCCGTCGGGTCGCGGCGCCGCTCGCTGGCGGTGACGACGAGTTCGTACGGCAGGAAGGAGCGGAAGCGGGCGGTGCCGGTGCGGTCGTCGACGGCGGTGACCTCGCGGATCTGCGGCCACCAGCGCGGGTACTCCTCGGCGCGCTCCAGGACGGCGAAGACGGCGGGGGGCGCGGCGGGCAGCTGCCAGACGCTGCGGAAGCGGTAGTGGCTCCAGTCCATGGCCCAAGTCTGCGCCGGGGGACGGGAGACGGGAGGGGGTCGTGGCGTGATCCGGACCCGCGATCCGGACCGGACCCGCGATCTCGGCCGGGGAACGCCGAAGGCCCGGAGATCGGTTTCGATCTCCGGGCCTTCGGTCCGGGGTGGGCGATACTGGGTTCGAACCAGTGACCTCTTCGGTGTGAACGAAGCGCTCTCCCACTGAGCTAATCGCCCGGGCGCACCGCAAACATTACCGCATGTCAGCGGGGCGTTTGACCACGTCGGCGGGTCCGCCGGGTCACTGGTTGATCTTCCACGGCACGACGAGCCCGAACGTCCAGAGGTAGAACGCGGCGAGCGCCGCGACGATCACCAGGACGACGGTCGTCAGGGCGATGTTCCGGCGCCGCACCTTCGGGTCGAGGGCCCGCTGGGCGGCCTCGGTCACTTTCCGTTTCGTCCAGCGCAGCACCAGCTGGGCCCAGACGAACTCGGTCGCCCAGATCGCCATACCGCCGAAGATCACCAGCCAGCCGGGGCCCGGGAGCGGCAGCAGGATCACGCCGGTGACCACGACCGCGAGGCCCACCACGAAGACGCCGACCTGCCAGCCGAGGTGGAGCGGCCGGGACGCCCTGACGAAGGCGGGCGCCCGCGACCCGAGCGCCTTCTCCGCCGTGCCGACCCGCTCGTCACTCCCCGTATTCATGCGCTCCAACCTACCCGACCGCGTGAGCTCACCAGAATGGCCGCATAACCGAAAGTAATACTCGGCCGTACGAGCTACCTGAAGCGCCGCAAAACGGCCAGAGGGGTTTACAACGGCACCGTAGGTGGCATGTCGATTTCGCCGACGTGCGAATCCCCGAGCGCACACTGAGCGAAAGGCCCTGGCGCTTATGAACACCACGGTCAGCTGCGAGCTGCACCTGCGCCTCGTTGTGTCGAGCGAGTCCTCACTGCCTGTACCCGCGGGCCTGCGGTATGACACGGCCGATCCCTACGCCGTGCACGCCACCTTCCACACCGGAGCCGAGGAGACCGTCGAGTGGGTGTTCGCCCGCGACCTTCTCGCCGAGGGCCTGCACCGGCCCACCGGTACCGGAGACGTCAGAGTCTGGCCGTCGCGCAGTCATGGCCAGGGCGTCGTCTGCATCGCCCTCAGCTCCCCGGAAGGAGAGGCCCTGCTCGAAGCCCCGGCGCGGGCTCTGGAGTCGTTCCTCAAGCGGACCGACGCCGCGGTGCCACCGGGCACCGAGCACCGTCACTTCGATCTCGACACGGAGCTCTCGCACATCCTGGCGGAGAACTGAGCCAGACCGAGAGCCGTACGGCGCCGTCCGACTCGGGGAGACGGCACCGTACGGACAACCGCATAGGCACGCCCACCTCATAGGCACCCCACCGGCGCCCGTCCCGCGAACACCCCCGCGGGACGGGCGCCGGTGCGCCGCGCGCGCGAGCCGCTAGAGTCGGCCAGCATCGGCGGGCACCGGCCCCCCGCAGCAGGCCAGGGAGCGAATCGTGCTGATCCCTCACGACACCCGGATCGCCCTCGACATGGTGGTCGATCTGGTGAACACCGCACCGGAGAGCGAGGAGCTCGACCGCCTCGCCGACGTGGAGGCGCTGTACGGCTTCGTACGGGACCACGACGTCAGCGGGGTGGGGACGCTCACCGCGCGCGACCTCGCCGGCGTACAGACCGTCCGCAGCCGTTTCGCGGGGGTTTTCGAGGCACCCGACGCGCACGCCGCGGCCATGCTGGTCAACGAGATCGTGGCGGAGGCGGGCACCACGCCGCAGCTCACCGACCACGACGGCTACGACTGGCATGTGCACTACTTCGCGCCGGGCGCCTCGGTCGGGGACCATCTGGCCGCCGACGGCGGGATGGCGCTGGCGTTCATCGTGGTGGCGGGCGAGCAGGAGCGGCTGCGCCGGTGCGAGGCGCCGGACTGCGGCCGGGCCTTCGTGGACCTGTCGCGCAACCGCTCGCGCCGCTACTGCGACAGCCGCACCTGCGGCAACCGACTGCACGTGGCCGCCTACCGCGCCCGGCGCAAGGAAGCCGCGGGCTGATCCGGTTCGAGCCATCGCGTACGGGCGGTCACAGCAGGTACAGATCGTGCAGCGCCGCCATCAGCAGCAGACAGCCGATCACCCCGAGGAAGATCATCAGGGGTGGCTGGGAGAGAGCGAAGAGGCAACCGCGCGACTCGTCGGCGGGGAGCTCGGCGTGCGGCTCGTCGGGCGGCGCGGGGACGTGCCCCGGGGAAGTGTCCAGCATCTCGGGGTGATGATGGACCAGCCGGAGCACGTCGGGGCGCCAACACGCCCACGCGCAGCGGCAGTTACTTGGATCTTGCCGACCCGGACGCGCCGGTCCCGCGCCCCGGCGCGCGCCTCGTGCGCCCGGCCGCTCGCGAGGCGGAACGAAAAGGAAAACGGGTTCCGGGAACGGATCCGGAATCGGGCTTGAGAGCGCTCCCGGCGGTGTCCGGAATTCGCTCCAACTCGAATTCCGCATGCGGGAATTCACAGCCTCCGGAATTTCCCGTGACGACAGGGTCCGGGGCCGGTTACGGCAAGTTACGGAGTGTCAGATTCCGACGCTCTTTCAGATTCCGTGCGGCGTTCCGCATGGGGTTCCGCATGGGGTTCCGCATGGGGTTCCGCATGGGGTCAGATGCCGTGCTTCTTCAAGATGGCCTCGATGTCGCTGAAGTCCTCGCCCGACTTGCCCTTCGCCTTCGGCTGGGGCTGCGCGGCGGCACGGCGGCCGGCGCCGAGGGAGGGCGCGGAGGCCGCGGGGGCGATGGCGTCGGTGCCGCGCGCCCCGGTCACCTCGCGCTCCTTGCCGTCGCCTCCGACCCTGCGGCGCTCCACGAAGCGGGTGATCGAGAAGAGCCCCCAGGCGATGCCGAGCAGGCCGAAGCCCGCCCAGACGGTCGGCTTGAAGACGATGCCGGACACCCATCCCACGATCCCGGTCATGACCAGGGCCACGGGGACCAGCGAGTAGGCGGCGATCCGCGTGGCCGACAGGAAGCGCTTGCGGTACGCCGTGACGGCGGCGATGCCCAGTCCGGCCGCGGACGCGGCGGAGCAGACGGTCTCGGCAAGCATCCGGTTCCTCCAGACATGGGGGTTGTGGCCCTTCCATCCTGCACCGGACCGGGCCGTTGCGGCCACGATCCTTCGCGACATCAGGGAGATCTCCGGGGCGCATCCTCCCCAGGTCCCGGTTGGGGCGTACCGGAGCGGGCTGGGAGACTGGCCCCATGAGCGAGACCACCCCCGAGTCCAGCCCCGCGTCCACGCCCGGCTCCCCCGCCGCGCCCGTCGTCCTCGACGTCTGGTGCGAGCTCCAGTGCCCCGACTGCCACGCCGCCCTGGACGACGTCCGCGCGCTGCGCGAGCAGTACGGCGACCGGCTCGACATCCGGCTGCGGCACTTCCCGCTGGAGAAGCACAAGCACGCGTACGCCGCCGCGCAGGCCGCGGAGGAGGCGTTCGAGCAAGGGCAGGGGTGGCCGTACGTGGAGGCGGTGCTCGCCCGCACCGAGGCCCTGGGCTCGCAGGGAGAGCGCGTGCTGCTCGATGTCGCGCGTGAACTCGGCCTGGACGTCGAGGAGTTCGACACCGCGCTGATCGACGGGCGGCATCTGCTGATCGTCGACGCCGACGAGGCCGAGGGCAAGGCGATCGGGGTCACCGGGACGCCCACGTACGTCATCGACGGCGAGCGGCTCGACGGCGGCAAGAGCCAGGCGGGTCTTCGGGCCCGTATTACCGAGATCGCGGACCGGCTGCTCGGCTCGTAGCGCTCCGCGAGGGGGCTGTTGTTCGTCTGCGGGCCGTCGTGGGCTGGTCGCGCAGTTCCCCGCGCCCCTAAGAGGCGCCCGGTAACGCAGCGGACGGCGCCCCCTCAGACCAGCGTCTTCCCCCTGTTGTACTCCGTTGTCTCGTACCCCAGGGACTCGTACAGCCTCAGCGCCGTGGTGTTGTCGGCGAAGACGTGGAGGGCGAGGACCGGTAGGCCGTCGGTCACCGTCAGGCGTTCGGCGAGGAGCATCAGGGCGCGGCCGTGGCCCCGGCCCCGGTGTTCCTCGGCGACCGCCACGTCGTAGACGTAGGCGCCGGGGCCGGTGTCCAGTTCCCTGTGGGCGAGCCAGATGTGGCCCACCACGGCCTCGTCGCTGACCAGTACCTGGAGGTGGGTGCCCGGGGTCGCGAGGCCGTCGGGGAGGTTGGCGCGGTGGTCGGCCTCGGCCTTGGCGCGGGCCCGGTCGGGCGCCATGCCCCGGGCGATCCAGCCGCGGACGTAGTTCTCCTGCTCGTCGTGGTGCCAGACCGTGTACTCGGCCTCGGTCATCGGGCGCGCGCTCACCCCTGGCGGCAGCGCGGGCGGCTCGGCCGGGAGGCGCTTGGCCATGTTGCGGCCGCGGTCGATGTAGCCGAGGGCCGTGGACAGGCGCAGGGCCGCCGTGGCGCCCGCGGGCACCGACGCGAACACCTGGCCGCAGCCCCAGCCCCGCAGCACCTCCTCGGCCGCGAGCGCGGCGACGGTCCCCCGGCCGCGCCCCCGGTCTCTCTCGTCGATCGACAGCCCTCTGATCACTCCCACGGCGGCGCCGAACCCGGCGTGGGTGGCGACCGTGATGGTGCCGACGCGGCGGCTGTTGACGCAGACGTCGTACGTACGGGAAGTGGCGCCGTCGGCGCCCTGCTGGAGCGGCCCGGTCGGCCGAATGGTCGTGGTCATCAAGGCCGTTGTACCTGCCGGGCCGCCGCACGTCACCGGGTTTGACCGGTACTCGCCGTGTCCGAAGCCTCCGCGCGTCTACGGATCCAGGTCGGAGGCGGCCCGCTCGTCGAAGACCCGCATCGCCTTGGCGGTGACCGGTCCCGGTGTGCCGGTCAGCTCGCGGCCGTCGACGCGGTGCACGGCCTGGATGTCGCGGAGCGTGGAGGTCAGGAAGACCTCGTCGGCCCGCTCCAGGACGTCCAGGGGCAGCTCGCTCTCCTGGGCGCCGGTCCACTCCACGACCAGTTCGCGGGTGATCCCGGCGAGGCAGCCGGAGGCGAGCGGCGGGGTGTGCAGCTCGCCGTCGAGGACCACGAAGACGTTGGAGCCGGTGCCCTCGCAGAGCGCGCCGACGGTGTTGCCGAAGAGCGCCTCGGTGGCGCCGTGCTCATGGGCCCTGGCCAGTGCGACGACGTTCTCGGCGTACGAGGTGGTCTTGAGCCCGGCGACGGCGCTGCGCTCGTTGCGCGTCCAGGGGACGGTGATGACGGCGGTGGTGTCGGGGCGCCGCTTGCTCTCGCCGAGGGCGACGACCAGCGTGGGGCCCGCGTCGCCCCGGTCGGAGCCGAGCGGGGAGAGGCCGCCGGTGTAGGTGATCCGCAGGCGGCCGAGCGCGACCGGGTTGGCCTCGATGACGGCGGCGCACGCGCGGCGGACCTCGTCGAGGTCGGGGTCGGGCAGCCCGAGGCCGCGGGCCGAGCGGGTCATCCGGGCGAGGTGGCGGGTGAGCGCGAACGTGCGCCCCTGTTCCGCCTTCACCGTCTCGAAGATGCCGTCGCCCACGGTCATCCCGTGGTCGAGCACGGACACCTGTGCGGCGTCGGCGTCCCGCAGCCCGCCGTTCACCCAGATCTGCATTTACGCGGTCCTCCCACTCTGCGTGTACGCGCCGGACGCATACGAGCCCGACGCTACCGCGAGCAGCCGGGCCGCCTTCAGTTCGGTCTCGGCCCACTCCCCCTCTGGGTCGGAGCCCCAGGTGATGCCCGCTCCCGTACCGAAGCGCAGCACGCCGTCGGCGCGGTCGATCCAGAAGGTGCGTATCCCGACGGCGAGCTCGCCGGTGCGCCGGTCGGCGTCCACCCAGCCGATGCCGCCGCAGTAGGGGCCGCGCGGGGCCGTCTCCAGGGCCTCGATGATCCGCAGCGCGCTGGACTTGGGCGCGCCGGTGACCGAGCCGGGCGGGAAGGCCGCCGCAAGCAGCTCGCGCCAGCCCGCGTCCTCGCGCAGTTCTCCTCGTACGGTCGAGACGAGGTGGACCAGGCCGGGGTGGGGCTCGACGGCGCAGAGGTCGGGGACGGTGACCGAGCCGGTGGCGCAGACCTGTCCCAGGTCGTTGCGGACCAGGTCCACGATCATCACGTTCTCGGCGTAGTCCTTCGCCAGGAGGTCGGCCTCGGTGCGTCCGGTCCCCTTGATGGGTCCGGACTCCACGGTCCGGCCGGTACGCCGCAGGAAGAGCTCGGGCGAGGCGGTGGCGATCTCGACGCCGTGCGCGGGCAGCCGAATCGTTCCGGCGAAGGGGGCGGGGTTGCCCCGGGCGAGCAGTGCGGTGAGCGCGTCGACGTCGGCGGCGGCCGGATCGGGCAGCGCGGCGGTCAGGACGCGGCAGAGGTTCGCCTGGTAGACCTCGCCGGCCGCGATGTACTCGCGGATGCGGCGGACGCCCGCGGTGTACGCGGCGCGGTCGAGCGACGACGTCCAGTCGTCGGCGGCGGGCCCGCGCCAGGCGCCCGGGACGGGGGCGGGCACGGGATCGGGCCGCACGTCCCCGAAGCGGGCGCAGACGAGGCCGCCCTCGAAGTCGGCGGCGACGGCCCAGAAGCCCGCGGAGTCCAGGGCCTCGGGGTCGCTGGTCACATCGCGGAGATCGGTGGCGAGGAGCCCGCCGAAACGGGCCAGAGGAGCGAGGTCGTGCACGGTTGTGAGTCTAGGGGCGCCGGGGTGGCGCCGCCGTGGAGCGGGTCGTACCGGGCGCGGACCAGGGACGACGTCGCCACCGGACTGCCCACGACGGGGGCGCCGGACCGGGCACACCGCAGCACGCTGCACAAACGCGTTTTTGTACTGGCCCGGGAATCCGCTAGAGTTCAACACGTCGCCGGGACGCGCAAGCGAAACGGAAACGACAAGCGGACGTGGCTCAGTTGGTAGAGCATCACCTTGCCAAGGTGAGGGTCGCGAGTTCGAATCTCGTCGTCCGCTCGATGTGGGGGATCTTCCCGAACCCCCATCTTCACTCCTGGTGGAGTGGCCGAGAGGCGAGGCAACGGCCTGCAAAGCCGTCTACACGGGTTCAAATCCCGTCTCCACCTCCAAGCGCGATTAGCTCAGCGGGAGAGCGCTTCCCTGACACGGAAGAGGTCACTGGTTCAATCCCAGTATCGCGCACGCAGTAACAACGAGTAACACCCGGTCCTGTATGGTTCAGGACTGTCCCGCGCGATTAGCTCAGCGGGAGAGCGCTTCCCTGACACGGAAGAGGTCACTGGTTCAATCCCAGTATCGCGCACGCAGTAACAACGAGTAACACCCGGTCCTGTATGGTTCTGGACCGTCCCGCGCGATTAGCTCAGCGGGAGAGCGCTTCCCTGACACGGAAGAGGTCACTGGTTCAATCCCAGTATCGCGCACCGCCCGAAGCCCCCGGCCTTCTCGAAGGCCGGGGGCTTCGTCGTCGCCACCGCGGCTCATGACGGTTCGGCTCATCGTCCGCGCGTACAAAAGGCGTTGCCCGGTCGGCTCCCCAGCCGACCGGGCAACGCCTTTTCTGCCGTCCGCCGCACCCCCGTCCCCACGGGGCTGAAATGGCCGGATGTCCCCGACCCGGTCCGCTCTACCGGGTCCGGGGCGCCGCTCAGCGCCCCAGCATCACGCCCACGGACGACGCCTGTGCGACCACCGCGTCCCAGCCGCCGAAGACGACTGTGAGCAGGGCCGCCAGGGGAAGGGCCATGGCCGTCGCCACCAAGGGGTGGCGCGGATCGGACCGGCGGGCGCCGAACGCTGCGGCATACGCCTTGCGTCCCTGCGTGCGGAGAACCGTCCGCGTTGCCGTGTCCGCCATGGTCCCTCTCCTGTCGTATCGACAGCGGCGGGCGTCTGACCTCGGGGGACGAGTGCTGCGCCCGCCGCTTGACCTCAACATTAGGGAAACGGCGGGCGCCGGGCGTCATGCCCTCGTACCGATTGCCGGGCCTCCCAGGGGATGAGCGGGCCCCGATCGCGTACTCCCCTGGGTGGAGACAGCCCTAGGACCGCCCCTAGGGCCGGGACTAGGACTTGGGCTCCTCGCGAGGTGAACGCGGCTCCGCCTCCGACGCGTCCTGCCTCGGTACGGGCTGTTCGACCAGGGCCAGGACCCTGGTCGCCATGAAGCGCGCGGTGCGCACGACCGTGCCGCTGCGGGTGACTTCGCTCACTTCCACCACCCCTCTGCGGACCGCTGTTTCCACCCTGCGGCCCGCCCGGCTTGCCACCACTTCATACGTACGAGTCGTGTCACCCGCGTCCACGACTATCTCCACTCGGTCACCCTTCACCGAACCAATCCCCCTTCTGCGACAGACCGTTGAGATCTCGCCAGGGTCAGCGAGCGCCGCGCCGGGGCTCTCTGACCACTCTTCAAGTTTCCCACCGGGCACTGACAATCGATCGGTCCACGAGGGCGCGGCCTATGAGCACACCGGCCCGGGGGTACGTAAGCTGTGCCACGTCAACAGGACCGGGCAGCGGGGATGAACATGGCGATGATGCGGCTCCGGCGCGAGGATCCGCGTGTCGTCGGCTCGTTCCGGCTCCACCGGCGCCTCGGCGCGGGTGGCATGGGTGTCGTCTACCTCGGCTCCGACCGGCGCGGCCAGCGCGTCGCGCTGAAGGTGATCCGCCCGGACCTCGCCGAGGACCAGGAGTTCCGCTCGCGCTTCGCCCGCGAGGTGTCGGCGGCCCGGCGCATCCGCGGCGGCTGCACGGCCCGCCTCGTCGCGGCCGATCTGGAGGCGGACCGCCCCTGGTTCGCGACGCAGTACGTGCCGGGGCCCTCGCTGCACGACAAGGTCGCCGAGGAGGGTCCGCTGGCGGCGGCCGAGACGGCCGCGATCGGCGCCGCGCTCTCCGAGGGCCTGGTGGCGGTGCACGAGGCCGGTGTGGTGCACCGCGACCTCAAGCCGTCCAACATCCTGCTCTCCCCCAAGGGCCCGCGGATCATCGACTTCGGCATCGCCTGGGCGACCGGCGCCTCCACGCTGACCCATGTCGGCACGGCGGTGGGCTCGCCGGGGTTCCTCGCGCCCGAGCAGGTGCGCGGCGCGGCGGTCACGCCCGCGACCGACGTGTTCTCGCTGGGCGCGACGCTGGCGTACGCGGCGATGGGCGACTCGCCCTTCGGGCACGGCAGTTCGGAGGTCATGCTCTACCGCGTGGTCCACGAGGAGCCGCAGCTGCACGGGGTGCCGGACGCGCTGGCGCCACTGGTACGGGCCTGCCTCGCGAAGGATCCGGAGGAGCGTCCGAGCACCCTCCAACTGTCCATGCGGCTCAAGGAGATCGCGGCCCGGGAGGCGCAGGGCGGCCTGGACGCGCGCCCGCCGGCCCAACGGGACCGCTCCGAGGCGGACCGTCCGACCGGCCGGCTGGGCGAGCGGTACGAGCACGACGAGCGCACCCAGCGCTACACCGAGACCGGCCGCTCCACCGGCGCCGGGCAGCGGGCGCAGGCGCCGCGTGCGTCGGCGCCCCGCACCGGCGGCTCGCGCCCGTCCGCGCCGCGCGGCACCGCCCGCTCCGCCAGCCGCCCGAACGGCACCAACGGGACCAACGGCCGCCCCGGCACGCGTCCGGGCGCCCGGACGGGCACGGGCAGACTGCGGCCCGCCAACCCCCGGCTGCTGCGCCAGCGCCTCATCGTGTTCTTCGTGGTCACACTGATCGTGGCGCTGGGCATCGCGGCGGCCCAGCAGTTGTAGCGGCGTTGCGCGACGGGCTTTACGCGGGGCGGCCCGTCGCCACGGCGTAGAAGGCGACGGCCGCGGCCGCGCCCACGTTGAGCGAGTCGACGCCGTGCGCCATCGGGATGCGGACCCATTCGTCGGCGGCGACCAGCGCCTGCCGGGAGAGCCCGTCGCCCTCGGCGCCGAGCATCAGGGCCACCCTGTCGAGCTGGTGCGGCGCGACCTCGTTGATGGCCGAGGCCTTCTCGTCCGGGGTGAGGGCGAGCAGCCTGAAGCCCGCCTCGCGTACCGTCGCCAGACTCTTGGGCCAGGACTCAAGACGCGCGTACGGGACGGAGAAGACCGCGCCCATGGAGACCTTCACCGAGCGGCGGTAGAGCGGGTCGGCGCAGTCCGGCGAGAGCAGCACGGCGTCCATGCCGAGGGCTGCGGCGCTGCGGAAGATCGCGCCGATGTTGGTGTGGTCGTTCACGGCTTCCATCACCGCGACCCGGCGACTGGTCGCCAGGATCTCCTCGGCCGTCGGCAGCGGTTTGCGCTGCATCGAGGCGAGGGCGCCGCGGTGCACGTGGTAGCCGGTGACGCGCTCGGCGAGGTCGGGGCTCACCGCGTAGACCGGCGCCGGGAGTTCGTCGATGACGTCGCGCATGACGTCGACCCACTTGGCGGAGAGCAGCATGGACCGCATCTCGTAACCGGCGTCCTTGGCCCGTCGGATGACCTTCTCGCCCTCGGCGATGAACAGGCCCTCGGCGGGCTCGCGTCTGCGCCGCAGCTCGACGTCGGTCAGGCCCGTGTAGTCGCGCAGGCGCGGGTCGTCGGGGTCGTCGATGGTGATGAGATCAGCCACAGGGTGATACTGCCTTGTCCTGGGTGTGGTGCCAACGGCTGGGACCGAGATCCGTTACCGCCGGTTACATGGTTCGGGGCCGAGACTGGCTGGCCGGGCCGACGGTCACGACGTCGCCGATGACGATGACGGCCGGCGGACGCACGTCCTCGGTCACCACAGTCTCCCCCACCGTCGCCAGCGTCGCGTCCACGCGGCGCTGGGCGGCCGTGGTGCCCTCCTGGACCAGGGCCACGGGGGTCTCGGGGTTCTTGCCGTGCGCGATCAGGGTCCGCGCGATCGCGCCGATCTTGTCGACGCCCATCAGGATCACCAGGGTGCCGCGCAGCTTCGCCAGCGCCGGCCAGTCCACCAGGGACCGCTCGTCGTCGGGCGCCACATGGCCGCTGACCACGGTGAACTCATGCGCCACGCCCCGGTGCGTGACCGGGATCCCGGCCGCGCCCGGCACCGAGATGGAGCTGGAGATGCCGGGCACGACCGTGCACGCGATGCCCGCCTCGGCGAGCGCGTTCAGCTCCTCCATGCCGCGTCCGAAGACGTACGGGTCGCCGCCCTTGAGCCGCACGACCGCCTTGCCCGCCTTGGCGTGCTCGATCAGCGCGTTGTTGATGGCCTCCTGGGCCATGAACCGCCCGTACGGGATCTTCGCGGCGTCGATCACCTCGACGTGCGGCGGGAGTTCGTCGAGCAGGTCGCGCGGGCCGAGCCGGTCCGCGATGACGACGTCGGCCTCGGCGAGGAGGCGGCGGCCGCGCACGGTGATCAGGTCCGGGTCGCCCGGGCCGCCGCCGACGAGGGCGACGCCGGGGGCACGGGTGCGGTGGTGCGGGGCGACCAGGGTGCCGTCGCGCAGCCCCTCGACCACCGCGTCGCGGACGGCGGCGGTGCGGCGCGGGTCCGGGGCGCCGCCGGTGAGCACGGCGACCGTGACGCCCTCGCTGCGGCCGGTGGCCGGGGTCCAGGCGGTGGCCCGGCTCGCGTCGTCGGAACGTACGCACCAGACGCGGTGGCGCTCGGCCTCGGCGGACGCCCGCTCGTTGGCGGCCGTGTCGTCGCTCGCGATCAGGGCGTACCAGGCGTCGGCGAGGTCGCCGTCCGCGTACGGGCGGCGGTGCCAGGTGATCTCGCCGGTGTCCGCCATCGCCTCCACGGAGGGAGTGGCGTCCGGGGAGACCAGGACGATGTCGGCACCGGCCGCGATCAGCGCGGGCAGACGGCGCTGGGCCACTTGGCCGCCGCCGACGACGACTACGCGGCGGCCGGTGAGGCGCAGGCCGACGGGGTACGCGGGGTGTTCTGCCATGGCGGGTGGCTCCTGGTGCGGCGTCGTCGAAGGCCGGGGCGTCGCCCCGGACCCCATTGTCTGCGGACCGTCGCCCGGTGCGCCCCCGTTCCGTACTGCGGAACACGCGGGCACACCGGGTACGACAGTGGCTACTTCTCGGTGACTCCGGCCGAGTCGAAGGTCGCGACCTCGTGCATCGCGCGGGCCGCGCTCTGGACCAGGGGGAGGGCGAGCAGGGCGCCCGTACCCTCGCCGAGGCGCAGGTCCAGGTCGACCAGCGGGCGCAGGCCGAGCTTGTTCAGGGCCGCCACGTGGCCGGGCTCGGCGCTGCGGTGGCCCGCGATGCACGCCGACAGGGACTCGGGGGCGATGGCCCGGGCGACCAGGGCCGCCGCGCCCGCGCTCACGCCGTCCAGGATCACCGGCGTACGCAGCGACGCGCCGCCGAGGATGAAGCCGACCATGGCCGCGTGCTCCAGGCCGCCGATCCCGGCGAGGACGCCGATCGGGTCGGCCGGGTCGGGGCTGTGCAACTCCAGGGCGCGGCGGACCACGTCGACCTTGCGGGCGTGGGTCTCGTCGTTGATGCCGGTGCCGCGGCCGGTGACCTCGGCCGGGTCGACGCCCGTGTACAGGGAGATCAGGGCGGCCGACACCGTGGTGTTGGCGATGCCCATCTCGCCCGTGAGCAGCGCCTTGTTGCCGGCGGCCACCAGGTCGCGGGCGGTCTCGATGCCGACCTCGATGGCGGCCACGACCTCCTCGCGGGTCATGGCGGGCCCGGTCGTCATGTCGCCGGTGCCGGGGCGCACCTTGCGGGGCAGCAGCCCCGGGGTGGCCGGGAGTTCGCTGGCCACGCCCACGTCGATGACGCAGACCTCGGCGCCGACCTGGTTGGCGAACGCGTTGCAGACCGCGCCGCCGCCCAGGAAGTTGGCGACCATCTGGCCGGTGACCTCCTGCGGCCAGGGGGTGACGCCCTGGGCGTGCACGCCGTGGTCGCCCGCGAAGATCGCGACGGCCGCAGGCTCCGGGATCGGCGGCGGGCACTTGCGGGACAGGCCGCTGAGCTGCGCGGAGATGATCTCCAGCATGCCGAGCGCGCCCGCCGGCTTGGTCATCCGCTTCTGCCGCTCCCACGCCTCGCCGAGCGCCTTGGCGTCCAGCGGGCGGATGGTGGCGACGGTCTCCTGGAGCAGGTCGTGCGGGTCCTCGCCGGGCAGCGCACGACGGCCGTACGTCTCCTCGTGGACCACCCACGACAGCGGACGGCGCTTGGACCAGCCCGCCTGCATCAGCTCGGGCTCCGCCGGGAACTCGTCCACGTACCCCACGCAGAGGTAGGCGACGACCTCCAGGTGCTCGGGGAGGCCCAGCGTGCGGACCATCTCGCGCTCGTCGAAGAAGGAGACCCAGCCGACGCCGAGGCCCTCGGCGCGGGCGGCGAGCCACAGGTTCTCGACGGCGAGCGCCGAGGAGTACGGGGCCATCTGCGGCTGGGTGTAGCGGCCCAGCGTGTGGCGGCCGCCGCGCGTCGGGTCGGCGGTGACCACGATGTTCACCGGGGTGTCGAGGATGGCCTCGATCTTCAGTTCCTTGAACTGCTTGGCCCGGCCCTTGGGCAGCGACTTCGCGTACGCGTCGCGCTGGCGCTGGGCGAGCTCGTGCATGGTGCGACGGGTCTCCGCCGAGCGGATGACCACGAAGTCCCAGGGCTGCGAGTGGCCGACGCTGGGGGCGGTGTGGGCCGCCTCCAGGACGCGCAGCAGCACCTCGTGCGGGATGGGGTCGCTGCGGAAGCCGTTGCGGATGTCGCGCCGTTCGCGCATCACGCGCAGCACGGCCTCGCGCTCGGCGTCGGCGTAACCGGGGGCGGGCGCGCCCGTGTCACCGTCGGCCTGCGGGTCCGCCACGACCTCAAGCGGCTCGGCCTGCTCGGACGCGTCGGCGGCCGGGGCGATCTCCTCGGCCACGTCGTCCTCGTCGTCGTCGATGAACACGGGGGCGGGCGCGGCCCGCACCTCGGCTTCGGCGACCAGCGGTTCGGGCTCGTCCGTCACGAGCACGGGAGCGGGCACGGCCTCCGGAACGGCCTCGGCGACCGGCTCCGGTACGGACTCCGACCGGGGTACGGGGACGACGGGGGTCGCGGCGACGGGCTCGGGCTGCTCCTGAACCTCGACGACGGGCTCGGCCACGACGGCCTCGGCCGCCTCGACCGGCTCGGCGGCCACGGGCTCCACCACGATCGGCTGCGCGGGAACGGCCTCGGCGACCGGCTCCGGAGCGGCCTCGGGCACCACGGCCTGGGCGACGACGGGCTCGGCCACCGGCGCGACGGCGGGGGCGGGCTCGACGGGTGCGGACTCGACACGTACGGGCTCAACTGCCGCCGCTTCCACAGCGACCGGGGCCTCGACGACCGGCGTGACGGGCTCGGCGACCGCCTCGGCCACCGGCTCCGACGGCACGACCGGCGCGGCCTCGTCCGGCAGCTCCGCCGACGCGGCGACCGCGACGGGCTCGGCCACGGGCATGGAAGCAGGTACGGACACCGGCGCGGGCTCGGCGGCCACCGGCACGGCGACCGGCTCCACCGGCGACGGCGCGAGGTGGGGCCCGGTCGGGACCGAACCCTCGACCGGCACGAACTGACCCATGGCAGGCGCCGGTACGGGCGGCACGGGCGCGACCGGGGCGACCGGCTGCATGGGCGCGACGGGCGACGGCTGCTCCACAGAAGCGGAGGCGGAGACGGGGACGGCGTGCGCGGGCACCCCGACCGCTGCGAGCTCTTCCGGGACGACCGTTTCTGCAGGGATGACCGGGGCGTTCGGAGCCTGCTGGGGCACGGGCTGCGGCTGAGGCACCTGTGACTGGGCCTCCACCTGATGCGCTTCCTGCTGCTGCGCCTCCAGCGGCTGCTGCACCTCAAGCGGCTGCGGCTCCGGCTGCGGGGCCTCCGGCTGAACCTCCGCCTGCTGCACCTCGTGCTGCGGCGGGTACGGCTGCGGCGCCACCCGCTCCCGCACGGGCTCCTGCGGCGGCAGGGACTCCCACGGCGTCCCGCCCTGCGGGCCGAGCTCGCCCAGCGGCGGCACGGGCGCGCCCGCCTCCTGCGGCACGTCCAGGTACTCGGGACCGGTGGTCGCCGGGCCGGGCGTGCGGACCGGCGCCGGGTTCACCGGGGCGCCCGCGGCGGGACCTCGGTCGGCCAGGGACCGTACGACACCACCGGTGGCGTCCGGGACCGGCGGACCCATGTGCAGCGGGCGGCGCGCGGGCGGGGGCGTGGCGTTCGCGGCGGCGGGCGGCATGCGTACGCCGCTCAGATCCACCGAGCCCGAGTCACGGCCACCGGCCTCGTGGGCGCCCGGCTCGACGGGCTGCGGCGGCACGGGAGCCGCGGTCGTCGACGGCGCCGGTACGGCGGCGGCGAGCGGGGCCGGGGCGGCCTGCGGGTCGATCCAGGCGCCCTGGGCGCCCGGCATCAGGAGCAGGTCGTCGTCGTCCGCGCCGAGCGCCGAACCGTCGGTGGGGTCGTGGAAGGTGTACGCGCCGGGTGCGGGGACGCCCGGCTGCTCCACCATGCCCGCGTCCCTGTGAGGCAGTCCCTCGCCCGGGACCTGGCCGGTGTCGGTCATGCGTACCCCTCGCCCATCTGTAGTGCTTCCTCGGCCTGCGCCCGGGAACCGCCCGCGCACGGCGCGTCCCGCACCCGTCGACAAGAACGAGCGGGCACGCCACGCGGTGCGAACGGCACGCGAACACGAACACACAGCATTCTCGCGGGAGATCGCCGAGCTGGCGCCCTGTCTCGGCCACGGAACGTGTGGGGTGCGCCACGTTGCGCTTCCCCGAGATCCGACGTACCGCGACAGGGTCCCAAACGGGCTCCCCATTCCGGACATTGACGAACGTAGCGCCTAACGGCCCGGTGCGGTACAACAGTCGGCCAGCCTACCCCGGACGACACGCCGAAGAGATCACGGGGACCTTTCTCCGCGCCGTCCCGAGAGCAGGAAAGCGACCGAGCGTTCGCGCTCCGACCAGACGCTCGTGTCCAGTTCCACGGACTGCAGGAGCGCGCACTCCACCTCGTAACCGCCCTCCGCGAGGGCCGCTCCGATCGCCTCGGCCTCGTCGCGGGTGGCGGCATGCGCCACGATCCGCTCGGGCCGCCGGTCGGCACAGGCGGAGACGACCGCCGCTCCCCCGCCGCCGACGCGTACGACGTCGGGTTCGGGCAGCGACTCCAGTACGTGCGGGGCGCGGCCCGCGACCACATGGAGCTGCACGCGGAAGCGCCGCGCCAGGGCCTCGGTGCGGGCGCAGGCCGCCTTGTCGGCGTCGACGGCGATGACGGCGGCGCCGAACCGGGCGGCCTCGGCGGCGAGTGCGCCGCTGCCGCAGCCGATGTCCCAGACCAGGTCGCCGGTGCGCGGGCCGAGCCGGGCCAGCTGGGCGGCGCGCAGATCGGCCGTTTCGCCCGCGCCGAGCTCGCCGTATTCGTGCGCGGGCAGGGCCCAGCCCCGTACGGACTGCGGTGGGGCCGGGTCGCGGCCGGCGATCCAGCCGGGGGCGGGCACTCCATGGCCGCTGCCGCCGAGCACGATGACCAGATTGGGGTCGCGCCAGGCGTGGTCGGCGACCTTGTCGGAGGTGAGGACGGTGACCTGTTCGCGCTCGCTGCCGAGCTCCTCGCAGATGACGAAGGTGCGGTGGACGCCTTCGAGGAGCAGGGCGAGTTCGGCGGGTCCGGCGCCCGGCGAGGTGAGGACGGCGACCTTGGGGTGCGCCCGGCACACGTTGACCGCGCGGCGCAGGGTGCGGCGGTGGGCGACCACGACCTGGGCATCGTCCCACGGCATCCCGGCCCGGGCGAAGGCGGCGGCGACGGCCGAGACCGCGGGCACCACCTCGACCTCCAGGCCGTGCTCGGGGGCGCGCAGGGTGCGCACGACGCCGAAGAACCCGGGGTCGCCGTCGGCCAGGACGACGGCGCTGCCGCGGTGGCCGGCGATGCGGCGGGCGGCGAGGTCGACGCTGCCGAGGCGGATGCGTTCGGCGCGCGGGGGCACTTCGGGCAGCGCCAGGTGGTGGGCGGCGCCGGCCACCAGGGTGGCGGCGGACAGCGCGGCCCCGGCCGCTGCGGTGAGCGGCGAGCCGTCCCAGCCGATCACCGTGACGCGGTCGGCCATCGTCGTCAGTCTCCAGGAGTCGTCGCAGGTCGGGGCGGCCTCGATGGGCCGGGCCACGGTGAGAGTACCTGCTGTGGCGGGGCCGGGCGCCCCGGCGGCCGGGTCAGTTCCAGTCGGCGAACGAGGCGTATCCGGCGTCCGCGAGCTGGTCGGCGACGCCTTCCAGGTCCTCGGGGAGCAGGCTCCACACGATCATGTCGGTGCGGATGTCCGCCCAGCCACCGTCCGCCGTCTGCGTCCGCGCTATGCAGGCGTTGCGCAGCACGCCCTCGCTGATGCAGCCGATCTTCTGCGCGACCTGCTGGGAGGCGGTGTTGTCGGCGGCGGTGCGCAGCTCCATGCGCTCGAACTTCTGGTCGCGGAAGAGCCATTGGGCGGTGGCCAGGGCGGCCTCGCAGGCATAGCCCTCGCCACGGGCCCAGGGGGCGATGACGTACGAGATCTGGGCGGAGCGCACCCGCCAGTCGGTCTCGTCGAGCTGGACGATACCGACAAGGCGCTGGGTGAGGAACTCGGTGACGGCGAAGTCGATGCCGCGTCCGGCGCGAAGCTGGGCCGGGGCGTACTCGGTGACCCAGGTGCGGGCGGCAGCCTCGGTGTAGGGCTGGGGCACCGTGGTCCAGGTGGCGACGAGTTCGTCGTTCATCATCGCGGCAAGGTCGGGGATGTCGTCCTCGTCCAAGGGGCGCAGCACCAGCCGGTCGGTGCTGATGGAGATGTCCGGGAAGACCGGGGTCGGGCTAGTCATGTTCCGCTCCATGCCGGGGGGACGGTCGTCAGGCCGTAAAGGCACAGCATGCAGCATCGGGCCGAGGACGTGCATGGCCGGGGGACGCCTGTGCCGTGAACGCCGGGGCCCCGCGCACCTGGTGGTGTGCGGGGCCCCGGCGTCACAGCGGCAACTGCCGGGCGGGCGTCAGGACTTGACGGCGCCGAAGGCCGGGACGACCGAGCCGTGGTACTTGTCCTGGATGAACTTCTTGACCTCGTCGGAGTTGAGGAGCTTCGCGAGCTTCTGGATCCGCGGGTCGGCCTCGTTGCCCTTCTTGACGGCGAGGAAGTTGGCGTACGGGTTGCCGTCCGCCTTCTCCAGGACGAGCGCGTCCTGGGCCGGGTTGAGCTTGGCCTCGATGGCGTAGTTGCCGTTGATGACCGCGGCGTCGACGTCGTTCAGGGCGCGGGGCAGCGTGGCGGCCTCGATCTCCTTGAACTTCAGGCCCTTGGCGTCCTTGATGTCGGAGAGCTTGGCGGCGGAGCCGATGCCGTCCTTCAGCGTGATCAGACCCTGGGAGGCGAGCAGCTGGAGCGCGCGGCCCTCGTTGGTGGTGTCGTTCGGGACCGCGATCGTCTTGCCGGAGGTGAGGTCCTTGGCGGACTTCACCTTGTGGGAGTAGAGACCCAGCGGCTCCAGCTCGACGTTGACGACGGGCACGATGGTGGTGCCGTTCTTCTTGTTGAAGTCGTCGAGGTAGGGCTTGTGCTGGAAGAAGTTGGCGTCGACCTGGCCCTGCTGGGTGGCGGTGTTCGGCAGGACGTAGTCCGTGAACTCCTTCACCTCCAGCTTCAGTCCGGCCTTCTCCGCCAGGTTCTTCTTCACGAAGTTGAGGATGTCGGCGTGCGGCGTCGGGGACGCGGCGACGACCAGCGTCGCCGACGGGTCGGCCGAAGCGCCCTTGGCGGACGACGACTTGGGGTCGGAGGACGTGCCGCAGGCGGTGAGGCCGAGAGCGAGCGCGGCGGTGGCGGCGGCGGCCGCGGTGAGCTTGATGTTCTTACGCACGAAAAGTGCCTCTTTCTGGTGGTGCGGGTGTCGCCCGGACAAGGAGTGCGGGCCGTTGTGGAGAAAGTTCAGGAGGTACGGCCCCGGCGGGCCAGAAGGCGTACCGCACCGTCGCCGATCAGCTGGATCACCGTGACGATGGCGATCAGCAGGACGACGGTGATGAGCATGAACTGCGTCTCGAAGCGCTGGAAGCCATAGGTGATGGCCTTGGATCCGAGGCCTTCGCCGCCGACCGCGCCGGCCATCGCCGAGTAGCTGACCAGCGTGATCACGGTGGTGGTGAGCCCGGCGATCAGCGAGGGCAGCGCCTGCGGGAGCAGCACCTTGCCGACGATGGTCGGCACGCCCCCGCCCATCGACTGGACGGCCTCGACGAGCCCGTGGTCGACCTCGCGGATCGCGGTCTCGACGAGCCGCGCGAAGAACGGGATGGCGCCGACGGCGAGCGGCACGATCATCGCGGTCGGGCCGATGAAGGTGCCCACCACCCAGGTGGTGAACGGGATCAGCGCGATCAGCAGGATGATGAACGGCAGCGAGCGGCCGATGTTCACGATCACGCCGATGACCTTGTTCACCGGGCGGTTCTGCAGCAGTCCGCCCTTGTCGGTGAGGACGAGCAGCACACCGAGCGGCAGGCCGCCCGCGACGGTGACGAGGGTGGACCACAGCACCATGTACAGGGTGTCGACGGTTCCCTGGGACAGCAGCGGCTGCATCTCGGACCAGCTCACTTGGCACCTTCCTTGACCGCGGCGGCGGCCTGCGCCTGCGCCGGGATGTCTGCTACGGCGTCAACTGCGTCGTCACCCTCGACCACGTCGACCTGGAGCCCCTGCTCGCGCAGGAATCCGACGGGGACGACGTTCTCCTCGTACCGTCCGGGCAGCTCGATGCGCATCCGGCCGATCTGGCGCCCGCCGACGGTGTCCATCGCGGCGCCGAGGATCGAGATGTCGATGTTGTACGTACGGGACAGCTGCGAGATGACCGGCTGGGTGGCCGTCTCGCCGTGGAAGGTGACGTCGACGACGGTCCGCTCGGGGCCGGTGGCCGCTCCCGTGACCGGGAACAGCTCGGCGGCGAGCTCGGAGCCGGGGGTGGCGAGCAGTTCGCCGACGGTGCCGGACTCGACGATCCGTCCGCGCTTCATCAGGGCGGCCGAGTCGCAGACCGTCTTGACGACGTCCATCTCGTGCGTGATGAGCAGCACGGTCAGGCCGAGCTGCTGGTTGAGGTCGCGCAGCAGCTGGAGGATCGAGCGGGTGGTCTCCGGGTCGAGGGCGCTGGTCGCCTCGTCGGAGAGCAGCACCTTGGGGTCGCCGGCGAGCGCCCGGGCGATGCCGACGCGCTGCTTCTGGCCGCCGGAGAGCTGGGATGGGTACGCCTTCGCCTTGTCGGAGAGGCCCACCAGGTCGAGCAGTTCGAGGGCCTTGCGCGAGCGCTCCTTGCCGGAGACGCCGAGGATTTCGAGCGGCAGCTCGATGTTGTCCTGGACGGTGCGCGCGGACAGCAGGTTGAAGTGCTGGAAGACCATGCCGATGCGGCTGCGGGCCTGGCGCAGTTCCTTGCCTGCGCGGCGGCTCCGTCCGGCGAGCGCGGTGAGGTCGACGCCGTCGACGGTCACGGTGCCGCTCGTCGGCCGCTCCAGGAGGTTGACGCAGCGGATGAGGGAGGACTTGCCGGCGCCGCTCTGGCCGATGACGCCGAAGACCTCGCCCTCGCGGACATGGAGATCGACGCCGTCCAGGGCGGTGACCTCACGGCCGCGCGACTGGTAGACCTTGGTGAGGCCCGTAGTGGTGATCACAGGATTTCCGTCACTGTCGAGTGCGCGGCGCGGTGTCCGCCGGGCACGGTGCATTCGTGTTCGGGACGCGTCACAGCCACATCGGTGGTAACCGGGAGGCATGGCGTGCGCGGGCATGGCTCATGGGTCTCGCTTCGGGGCGCGAGGCTCAGGCGGGGGCCCTCAGAAGGCGCACATTCGACACATACAACGAGCACCGGGCGTGTTCATCGCCTCGGTCGCAAGGGTGCGGCTGCTCGTCGTGGTCATGCATGAAGTAAAGCAGAAGGAGCGAACGGCGGATCAAGGCTGTCCGGATAGCGGACAGCATTCGCCCGCCATACGGACGGTTCGCGGGCGGCCGAGGAACGGCGGAAGCACCCCGCACACACCCCTCTCCCCCGCCTGGCCTGGGGCGATACGACCGGCGGTGACTTCCCGGCGAAGGCCGCCGCGCGCTCGCCGACGTCGACGCCCTGTGGTCAAGACCACGGTGGCCGGATCTCGCCCGTCGGTCCGGCCGGATCGCGTTCCACGGTCTGCCCGGGGCGCGCGCAGCGGGCGCTTCGGCCCGTAATACGCTCGTTCTCATGCTTGACGCCCTGACGGTCGCGGTCGCCGCCGCCGCGCTCGCCCTCGCCGCCTGGTGCGGCTTCGCCGCCTACCGGGACCAGCCCACCAAGGACTGGCACTTCATCGGCATGGCCGTCGTGACCGTGCTGGCCCTCGCCCAGCTGGTGATCGGCCTGGTGCAGCTCGGCCGCGGCGAGCGGCCCGACCAGGGCGTGGCGATCTTCGTCGCCTATCTGGTCGGCTCGTTCGCGGCGGTCCCGGCGGCCGGCATGCTCTCGCTGAGCGAGCGGACCAAGTGGGGCTCCGTGACGGTCTCGGCCGGTGCGGTGGTGCTCGCGGTTCTCGAAGTGCGTCTCTACGACATCTGGGGAGGGTGACCGTGGCCGAGTCCACCGGGCGCGACGAATCCGCGCCGAAGAAGCTGGGCAGCGGCCCCGGCCGCGTACTGGTCTGGTTCTACGGGGTGTTCACCGTCGCCGCCGCCTCCCGCTCGATCGTCCAGATGATCCAGGACTTCGGCAAGGCGCCGCTGGCCTACGTCCTGTCGGCCGTCGCCGCCGTGGTGTACGCGTTCATCACGTACTCGCTGGTGCGCGGCGGCGAGGGGTTCCGGCGGGCGGCGCTGGTGTGCTGCGCCGCCGAGCTGGTGTTCGTGCTGACCGTGGGCACCTGGACGCTGGCGGACAAGTCCGCCTTCCCCGATGCCACGGTCTGGTCGGACTACGGCGTGGGCTATCTCTTCATCCCGGTGATCCTGCCGGTCCTCGGCATGCTGTGGCTGCGCCGGAACGGGACGCGGGCGCCCGAACAGCAGGACGCGAGCGCCTGAAGCACCCGCGCACCGGCTACGCGCTGGCCATGAACTCCCGGGCCGCCGCCTCCTTCTCCAGCGTGACCATCGACAGCTTCGCGGTCAGCGCCTCGGTGGAGACGGGCGCGTAGCCGTGCCGTCGGTAGAGCCGCAGGTTCGACTCGCTGCGGTGGCCGGTCAGGAGCTGGAAGCGCTTGGCGGAGAGCTCGCCCGCGAAGTGCTCCTCTATGGCGGCGAGCAGCCGGCTGCCCAGGCCGTGGCCCTGCATCCGGGGGTGCACCATCAGCTTGTCGATGCGGCCGGTGCCCGCCGCGTCCACGCTGCCGCGCACCGAGGCGACCACCTCGTCGCCGAGCCGCGCCACCAGCGCGTAGCCTCTGCCGAGCTCGGCCCGCAGGCCGTCGAGGGTCTGGGTGAGCGGCTCGATCGAGTAGTCGCCGTACAGCTCCGCCTCGCTCTGGTAGCAGAGGTACTGAAGCTTGAGGATCTGCTCGCAGTCGCCGTCACGCGCCGCAGAGATGGTCACGCTCATGCCCATGGGTGCATGCCTTCCGCTACCTGTCCGCCGGTTGTCTAACGCTCCTTTCCCCGCAGTTCAGGAGCCGCAACCTCCGCCGCCAGCATTCTGCGCAGGCATCCCAGGCAACGGGAACGCATCGGCCCTAGACTCCCCTGTGAGATATCCAACTCCCCTGCGATTTCGCGGTATGTGAGGTCGCTGGGCGAAAGAAGTGCAGTCAGCAGACGCGGGCAGTTCCCCGGCGTCCTGGCCACGGCCGTACGCAGCACGCGGCTCAGCTCCTCGCTGAGAACCCGGCGTTCCGGGCCTGTTTCGGGGTCGGCGGCGGGCTCGGCGACGAACGGCTGTTCGTGTCGGGCGCGCCGCCTGGCCCGGCGCACTTCCGCCCGAACGGCCCAGCGCACATAGGGGACGGGATCAGCCGGATGGCGCTCCAGCAGACGTACCCAGACGTCCTGTTCGAGGTCGGCCGGATCGACACCGGCGCCCGGCGCCTCCGCGGCGGCCTCGGCGGCCAGCAGCGGGCTCAGCACTTTGACGAGGTCCATGCCGGGCGGGACGCGGCCGCCGTCCGGGACGGTTTCGACGGCGGCCGCATCTCACCCGTACGTGAAGTTCCGTATACGGGCGGGGCTGGTGGATACGGGCGGTGCCCGGGACTACCGGCCGGCGCGGAAGTCGGCGGCGGCGAGCAGCGCGGTGTCCGCGTTGTCGGAGAAGACCGCGTCGATACCGGTCGCGTAGTACGTCTTGAACGCCCCGAAGGCGTCGCCGTACGCGTTGGGGTCGGTGCCGCGCTGGAAGTCGGCGGGCAGGAAGGTGTTCTCGTTGCGCATCGTGTACGGGTGCAGGATCAGCCCGTGCGCATGGGCGTCCTTGACCAGCGTGGTCGGCTTGGTCAGCCTGCCCTTGGCGTCCTTGGGGATGATCAGGTCGAGCGTGGGTCCGATGCCCTGGGCGTACGAGGCGATCCACTTCAGGCCCTCGGGCTTGACCAGGTCGTCGACCGTACGCGGGTCACCGGTCGCCACGAAGTCCCAGGGGCGGGTGCCGGTACCGGAGAGCAGCACCACCGACGGGGTGTCGACCAGCTTCGCCAGCCGCTGGATGCTGCTGGGCTCGAACGACTCCAGGAACTGCGGGGAGTCGGCGCGGTGGCGCCCGTAACGGCGCAGCAGCCTGGCGACCCGGTCCTCCAGGGGCAGGCCGATCGAGCGGAAGTAGGTGGGGTGCTTGGTCTCGGAGTGCAGCCAGATCCGGCGGCCCAGGCGGCGCCCCTCGCGCTCGGCCCAGCGCAGCACCTCCTCGAAGGTGGGCACGTCCCAGCGGCCGTCGTACATCGTGTTGCGCTGACGGTTGGCGGGCAGCCGCTCCTTGGCCCGCAGGGTCTTGAGCTCGGCGAGCGTGAAGTCCTCGGTGAACCAGCCGGTGACGGCCGTGCCGTCGATCGTCTTGGTCGCCTTGCGGGACGCGAACTCGGGGTGGGCGGAGACATCGGTGGTGCCCGAGATGTCGTTCTCGTGACGGCACACCAGATGCCCGTCCTTGGTGGGCACGAGGTCCTGCTCGATGACGTGCGCGCCGAGGTCGAGGGCGTGCTGGTACGAGCCGAGCGTGTGCTCGGGGCGGTAACCGGCGGTGCCCCGGTGCCCTATGACGTACGGGACCGGCAGGTCCTTGTACGAGCCGTGACGGCTCGCCGCGCCCTGGCCCTCCCGGGGCTGCGCGCTCGCGGCCCCGGCCGGAAGACCTGCGGCAGCCGTGCCCAGCACCGCCGCGCCGAGCACGGTCCGCCGCCCGGGGCTCATCCGCTCACCCTGTGTCATAAACACTCCTTCGCATACGTGTCCACTTGATCACGAGTTCGTTGGAGCCTAGGCGGCCGTGCCTTAAGGAGGGGAGCCCCGGGGGCCAAGCGGGGCGGAACGTGACGGAAACACACGTCAACATCGCGTATCCACTCCATGAACCCGATGTGCGATCAGCGCTGACCCGCGAGTATCGTCCTCACCTGCGGCGGACCTCATTCCGCTCGGACCCGTCAGCCCACGACCCCGGAGGAAGCGTTGTCCCGACTCGCGCTCATCAAGGCAGTGCTCGGACCGATCATGCGCCTGATGTTCCGCCCGAAGGTGGAAGGCGTCGAGAACATCCCCGGGACGGGTCCGGTCATCCTCGCGGGCAACCATCTCACGTTCATCGACTCGATGATCATGCCGGTGTGCCTGGACCGTCCGGTGTACTTCATCGGCAAGGACGAGTACGTCACGGGCAAGGGCTTCAAGGGCCGCCTGATGGCGTGGTTCTTCACCGGCGTCGGCATGATCCCGGTGAACCGCGACGGCGGACACGGCGGGGTCGCGGCGCTCATGACGGGCCGTCAGATCCTGGAGGACGGCAAGGTCTTCAGCATCTACCCCGAGGGCACCCGCTCCCCCGACGGCCGCCTCTACCGGGGCCGTACCGGCATCGCCCGGCTGACCCTGATGACCGGCGCGCCGGTGGTGCCGTTCGCGATGATCGGCACGGACAAGATCCAGCCGAGCGGCGCGGGGTTGCCGCGGCCCGGCAAGGTGACGGTCCGCTTCGGTGAGCCGATGGAGTTCTCGCGGTACGAGGGCATGGACCGCGACCGGTATGTGCTGCGGGCGGTCACCGACTCCGTGATGGCGGAGGTCATGCGGCTGTCCGGGCAGGAGTACGTGGACATGTACGCGACCAAGGCCAAGGCGGCGTAGCCGCGTTTTCTTAGTGGGGCGCGGTGTTCGGCTGCGGACCGTAGGGGCTGGTCGCGCAGTTCCCCGCGCCCCTGAAGGCCGACCACCGCGCCCCTAGTTGTTCACGGGTGCTCCAGGCCCTCCTCCAGCTTCTGGCCCCGCAGCAGGAACCACGCCACCACCGCCGTCGCGAACAGCACCGCGCTGCCGACGGCCGCCGCCGTCTGGAAGCCGTCGGTGAAGGCATCCCGGGCGGCGGACAGCAGCGGGGTCGCCTGTTCCGGCGGGAGCTTCGCCGCCGCCTCCACCGCGCCGCCCAGCGAGTCGCGAGACGCCTCGGAGACGCCCGGGGGAAGCGCCTCCGGGACCGTGAAGCCCCGGTAGATGCCGGTGACCACCGAACCCAGGAGCGCGATGCCAAGCGCCGCGCCCAGCTCGTACGCCGTCTCGGAGACCGCCGACGCCGCGCCCGCCTGCTCCTTCGGCACGCTCGACAGAATGACGTCGGCGGTGACCGTGAAGGCGAGACCCGCGCCCAGGCCGCCGACGAACAGCGCGAGCCCCAGGGCCACGACGCCGGTGTCGGCCGATATCGCCACACAGGCCGCGAGCGCCGCACCGACCGCCATCAGGCCGACCGTGACCGCACTGCGCACGGAGGCCCGGCGTGCCACGTATCCCGCCGCGAGCCCCGCGCCCACCGCGCCCACGGCGGCGGGCAGTTCGATGAGCCCGGCCTCCAACGGCGAGCGCACCTGGACCAGTTGGAGGAACTGGGAGAGGAAGAAGACCAGGCCCGAGAGGCCGAGGATGGTCAGCAGATCGGCCAGGACCGCGCCGGAGAAACCCCGGTGGTGGAAGAGCCGCATGTCGAGCAGCGGCGATTCCAGGGTGAGCTGACGGCGTACGAACCAGGCGAGCGCCAGCACGCCGACGGCCGCCACTCCGAGGATGTCCCAGCGGAAGCCGTTGACCGCCGCCTCCTTCACCGCGTACACGATCGAGACCATGCCGACGAGCGAGAGCAGCACGCTGACCAGGTCCCATGGGCCGGGGTTGGGGTCGCGCGACTCGGGGAGCAGCTTGATGCCGACGAGGACGAGCACCGCCATCACCGGCAGGTTGATCAGGAAGACCGAGCCCCACCAGAAGTTCTCCAGGAGGAAGCCGCCGACGACGGGTCCGACGGCCGCACCGGCCGAGGCTGCCGCGCCCCAGATGCCGACGGCGAGGCTGCGCTCCTTGGGGTCGTGGAAGATGTTGCGGATCAGCGCGAGGGTGGACGGCATCAGGGTCGCGCCCGCGACACCGAGCAGGGCACGCGCCGCGATCATCATCTCCGGGCTGGAGGCGTACGCGTTGAGCACCGAGACCGCGCCGAACGCCACGGCGCCGCAGAGCAGCAGCCGTTTGCGGCCGATGCGGTCGCCGAGGCTGCCCATGGAGACGAGCAGACCCGCGATGACGAACGAGTAGACGTCGCCGATCCACAGCAGCTGGGGGCCGGACGGCTTCAGGTCCTCGCTGAGGAACGGGGTGGCCAGGCCGAGCACGGTCGCGTCGACCGCGACCAGGAGGACCGCCAGCACGAGCACGGCGAGCGCGAGCCAGCGGCCGGGATGTCGGGTGTCGTGGGCGGTCTCGGCCCGCCGGTCGGTGCTGGTCATTTCTCCACGCTCCGTCGCGCTCCGCCGAGCAGCAACTCGACGATCATGTACTGGAAGTCCTTGGCGGCGACCCGGCCGTCCTGCACGGCCCAGGCGCCGGTGCCGATCAGCCCGTACAGGGCCTCGGTGAGCCAGGCCGGGGTGAGGTCGATCCGGAACTCGCCCTGCTCCTGGCCGCGCCGGAAGAGCGCGGAGACGCGCGCGTCCAGACGGGCCCAGCCCTCGTTCATCGTGTCGCCCTCGAAGAGCTGGTTCTCGGTGACCAGGAAGGCGAGCAGCCCGGCCCCGGGCTCCACCTCGGCGATCAGGCGCCGCAGCCCGTCGGCGGCGAGGCCCTCGTCGAGCCGGGCGGCGTCGAGGGCGGCCTCGAACTGCTCGATGCCACGGTTCTCCAGCGCCCTGACCAGCGCGTCGCGCCCGGCGAAGTGGCGGTGCAGGGTGGCCCGCCCGATGCCGGCGGCGCGGGCCACCTCGTCCATCGTGGCGGTCGATTTACGGGAGAGCAGGGCGGCTGCCGTACGCAGTACCTGCTCGCGGTCCACGGTCATGAGACAACCATAGACCGAATGAGACGTCGACGTCTCATTCGAATTACTGTCGACTCATCAGCTGTTGCTCACTAGCCTGGCGTCGACCCATCGGATCCACGAGAGGAACCAACCATGACCGTCGAACGCGCCGCAGGCCCTCTGACCGGCACGGAGCGCGAGACGCTGAGGGGGTTCCTCGACTTCCACCGCGCCACGCTCGCCATGAAGTGCGAGGGCCTGTCCGACGACGAGCTGCGCACCAGGTCGATGCCGCCGTCGACGCTCTCGCTGCTCGGCCTGGTGCGGCACATGGCGGAGGTGGAACGCACCTGGTTCCGCAAGGTCGTGGCCGGCGAGGACATCACGCTGGTCTACTCGGACGTGAACGACTACCAGGTGGCGTACGACGCGAGCAAGGCCACCCGGGAGGACGCCTTCGCGAAGTGGCAGGCCGAGGTCGAGCACGCACGCCGGATCGAGCGCGAGGCCGACTCCCTGGACACGGTCGTCCACGCGGCGCGCTGGGACGCCGACGTCTCCCTCCGCCTCGTCATGATGCACGTGACCCTGGAGTACGCACGCCACAACGGCCACGCGGACTTCCTGCGGGAGGGGATCGACGGGGTGGTCGGGGCATAGCGAAAAGGGGCCCCGAGGGGCCCCTTACCGTACGGAACTCGCCGGATCAGCGCGCGAGTCGGCGGCGCCTGCGCACCAGCACGATCGGCAGCGCGCCCAGCAGGCCGAGCGCGGCGGGCGCCGCGGCCGCGGCATGGCCGATGCCCGACTGGTCGAAGGTGCCCGGCACGCTCAGGGTGTTCAGCCGGTCGAGCGGCCAGGCGATCACCAGCGCGCGTCCGACCACCTTGTCGACCGGCACGGAACCGCCGCCGGGCTGGTCCTGGTGGTAGCGGGAGTCCGCCGAGTTCTGCCGGTGGTCGCCCATGACCCAGATGCGGCCCTTGGGCACGGTGATCTTGAACTGGCCTTCCTGGTCCGTGCTGCACGCGGTGTTCCCCGCGAACACGTACGGCTCGTTCAGCGCCTTGCCGTTGACCTTCAGCGGGCCCGCGCCCTTGCACTCCACGGTGTCGCCGCCGACCGCGACGACCCGCTTGATCAGGTCCTTCTCCTCGGCGGACGGCATCAGACCGACGAAGCTGAGCGCCTTCTGCACCGCGTTGGGCTGCGGGGTCGGCTCGCCCTGGAGCCAGTTGTTCGGGTCGTGGAAGACGACGACCTCGCCGCGCTCGGGCTCGGAGCCGAACCACGGCGTCAGCTTGTCCACCAGGACCCGGTCACCGCGCTGGAGCGTGTTCTGCATCGAGTCGGACGGGATCGAGAACGCCTGCACCAGGAACGTCTTGATCAGCAGCGCGAGGACGAGTGCGATACCGATGAGCAGCGGCAGTTCCTTCCAGAAGGAACGCTGCTTCTTCTCCTTGGCCTCGCCGGGTGCCGGAGATCCCTCGGACCCCATGGGCTCCTTGGGTTCCTGAAGGCCCTCGGGCCCCTCGAACCCCGCGGGCCGGTCGAGCCCTTCGGGTCCCTGGTGAGGCCGCTCGGCCTCGCCGTGTCCTTCTTGCGCGCCGACCGCCACGTCCCCCACGTCCACTCCCTCACCGCCGAAGGGACCATGGTCGCACGAAACGGGCGCCGCTGATCGACATCGCGGCGCACACCATCCGTACGGGGCACACGCGGCGCGTACACCCCGTACGGGCGGAATCAGCGCTTGGCCGTGGCCCAGGCGTGCTGGACGGCCAAGTCGGCCTCGACCTCGATGAGTTGCGCGACGACGGCCGACGGGGCCGTGCCGCCGCGCCCGTTGCGGGACGCCAGCGCGCCGGGGACGTTCAGGACACTCCGGACGTCCGGCGTCAGATGCCCGGAGATCTCGGCGAACTGCTCGTCCGTCAGTTCGTCGAGCTCGATGCCCTGCGCCTCGCAGACCTTGACGCACTCCCCCGCGACCTCGTGCGCCACCCGGAACGGCACACCCTGCTTGACCAGCCACTCCGCGATGTCGGTGGCGAGCGAGAAGCCCGCCGGGGCCAGCTCCTCCATGCGCTCCCGGTTGACGGTGAGGGTCGCCATCATGCCGGTGAAGGCGGGCAGCAGGACCTCCAGCTGGTCGCAGGAGTCGAAGACCGGCTCCTTGTCCTCCTGGAGGTCGCGGTTGTACGCGAGCGGCAGCGCCTTCAGGGTCGCCATCAGGCCCGTCAGATTGCCGATGAGACGGCCCGACTTGCCGCGCGCCAGCTCCGCGATGTCCGGGTTCTTCTTCTGCGGCATGATCGACGAACCGGTGGAGAAGGCGTCGTGCAGGGTCACGAAGGAGAACTCCTTCGTGTTCCAGATGATGATCTCCTCCGCGATCCGCGAGAGGTTGACGCCGATCATCGCGGTGATGAAGGCGAACTCGGCGACGAAGTCGCGCGAGGCCGTGCCGTCGATGGAGTTGGCGACGCTGCCGTGCTCGAAGCCGAGGTCCTTCGCCACCGCCTCCGGGTCCAGGCCGAGGGAGGAGCCCGCGAGCGCGCCCGAGCCGTACGGGGAGACCGCCGTGCGCTCGTCCCACTGCCGCAGCCGCTCGGCGTCCCGGGACAGGGACTGCACATGGGCGAGGACGTGGTGGGCGAAGAGGACCGGCTGGGCGTGCTGGAGGTGGGTGCGGCCCGGCATGGCGACGTCCGCGTGCGCCTTGGCGAGGCCGACGAGCGCGTCCTGGAGCTCGGCGATCAGGCCGCCGATGATCCGGGCGTGGTCGCGCAGGTACATCCGGAAGAGCGTGGCCACCTGGTCGTTGCGGGACCGGCCGGCCCGCAGCTTGCCGCCGAGGTCGGGGCCGAGGCGTTCGAGCAGACCCCGCTCCAGGGCGGTGTGCACGTCCTCGTCGGCGATGGTGCCGACGAAGGAGCCGTCGGCGACATCGCCTTCGAGCCGGTCCAGGCCCGCGATCATCCGCTGGAGCTCGTCGGCCGTGAGCAGGCCCGCCTTGTGGAGCACGCGCGCGTGGGCGCGCGATCCGGCGATGTCGTACGGCGCGAGCCGCCAGTCGAAGTGGACCGACGCGGACAGCTTCGCCAGCGCCTCGGCGGGTCCGTCGGCGAACCGGCCGCCCCAGAGCCGGACGTCACCGTTGTTGCTGCTCACAGCTGCTGCTCCTCACAAGGGGAATTCCGAAGGGTGGATATGCGTCGTCTGGATATGCGTCCGCCTCCCCGCCGCGGAGGAACGGGGAGGCGGCACGTACAACGAGTCGTCGTTACGCGAGGTCGCGCCTGGCGGCGATCTTCGACGAGAGGCCGAAGATCTCGATGAAGCCCTGCGCCTTGGACTGGTCGAAGGTGTCGCCCGAGTCGTAGGTGGCGAGGTTGAAGTCGTACAGCGACTCCTCGGACTTCCGGCCGGTGACGACGGCGCGGCCACCGTGCAGGGTCATCCGGATGTCGCCGGTGACGTGCTGGTTGGCCTCGTTGATGAAGCCGTCCAGGGCGCGCTTGAGCGGGGAGAACCAGAGGCCGTCGTAGACCATCTCGCCCCAGCGCTGCTCGACCTGCCGCTTGTAGCGGGCCAGTTCGCGCTCGACGGTGACGTTCTCCAGCTCCTGGTGGGCGGTGATCAGCGCGATCGCGCCCGGCGCCTCGTACACCTCACGGGACTTGATGCCGACGAGCCGGTCCTCGACCATGTCGATCCGGCCGATGCCCTGGGCACCCGCCCGCACGTTGAGCTGCTGGATCGCCTGGAGCACGGTGACGGGCTTGCCGTCGATGGCGACCGGGACGCCCTCCTTGAAGGAGATGACGACCTCGTCGGCCTCACGCGGCTCGGCCGGGTTCGAGGTGTACTCGTAGATGTCCTCGATCGGCGCGTTCCAGATGTCCTCCAGGAAGCCGGTCTCGACGGCCCGCCCGAAGACGTTCTGGTCGATCGAGTACGGCGACTTCTTGGTGGTGGCGATGGGGAGGTTCTTCGCCTCGCAGAAGGCGATCGCCTTGTCCCGGGTCATCGCGTAGTCACGGACCGGGGCGATGCACTTCAGGTCCGGCCCGAGCGCCGCGATACCGGCCTCGAAACGCACCTGGTCGTTGCCCTTGCCGGTGCAGCCGTGGGCGACGATGCCGGCGTTGTGCTTCTTGGCGGCGGCCACCAGGTGCTTGACGATGGTCGGCCGCGACAGGGCGGAGACCAGCGGGTAGCGGTCCATGTAGAGGGCGTTGGCCTTGATCGCCGGGAGGCAGTACTCGTCGGCGAACTCGTCCTTCGCGTCCGCGACCTCGGCCTCGACGGCACCGCAGGCGAGCGCGCGCTTGCGGATGACGTCCAGGTCCTCGCCGCCCTGGCCGACGTCCACGGCAACGGCGATGACCTCGGCGCCCGTCTCCTCGGCGATCCAGCCGATGGCGACGGAGGTGTCCAGACCGCCCGAGTAGGCGAGTACGACGCGCTCGGTCACGGGTTTCTCCTTACGGTGCATTCGGTGATGGGTATAACTATGCAGTCGACCGTATGTTTTGTCAATGCGGGGGGAGGGAGTGGTTCCGGAAGGGATTCGGGACATCGGAAACGCCGGTCGGACGGCCCACCCCGCCACGCGGCCGGGGTAACGTTTCGGCCCCCTGAGAGGACGTCAGCGGGCGGGCCGCGTACGGTCTCCGCCATGATGCGTACCGCTCTCGCGCTGAGCGCTGCCCTGCTCGCGCTCGCGACCCCGGCCGCCACGGCCGACTCCGCCCACCCGTTCCCTTCCACGCACCTGCCCCACCGGATGGCGGACACCGGCGGCGGCACCCAGCTGATCACCGCAGAGGCCCCGGCCCCGGGCTCCACCACGGGCCGGGTGACCTGGTGGACCAAGCGCGGCCCGCTGTGGGTGCTGTCGGGCTGGACCGAGGCGCGGTTCGGCGCGAACGGGCTGGTCGAGGGCGGTTCCCGCAAGCAGGGCACCAGCACGACACCGACCGGTCTGTACGACCTGCCGTACGCGTTCGGCACCGAGTCCGCGCCCTACGGCACCCGGTACAGCTACCGCCACGCCACCGACAAGTCCTGGTGGTGCGAGGACAACGCCTCCAAGGCGTACAACCGCTGGGTGGAGGGCCTGCCGGGCGACTGCCGGGCGAGCGAGTCGGAGCGGATCACGGCGTTCGCGGAGCAGTACTCGCACGCCATGGTGATCGGCTTCAACTACGACCAGCCGGTGCGGGGCCGTGGCGCGGGGATCTTCCTGCACGTCAACGGCCGCGGTTCGACGGCCGGTTGCGTATCGGTCCCGCCGTACGCGATGGCCCGCATCCTGGCCTGGGCCGACCCGGCCAAGCACCCCCACATCGCGATCGGCACCGCGTCGGGTCCGACGGCGATCACGCGGTACTAGACGACAAAGGGGCGGGCGCCGGATTCCCGGCGCCCGCCCCTTCGCTCACCACTGACCTACCGGTCGTTCTGCGCCAGCCGCAGCAAATGGTCCGCCAGGGCCTGGCCGCCGCTGGGGTCGCGGCTGATCAGCATCAGGGTGTCGTCGCCCGCGATCGTGCCCAGGATGTCGTGGAGTTCTGCCTGGTCGATGGCCGAGGCCAGGAACTGGGCCGCGCCCGGGGGCGTACGCAGGACCACCAGGTTGGCCGAGGCCTCCGCGGAGATCAGGAGCTCCGCGGAGAGCCGGCGCATCCGCTCCTCCTTGGCCGACTCGCCGAGCGGCGCCTTGGGGGTGCGGAAGCCGCCCTCGCTGGGCACCGCGTAGATCAGCTCGCCGCCGGTGTTGCGGATCTTCACCGCGCCCAGTTCGTCGAGGTCGCGGGAGAGCGTCGCCTGGGTGACGCTCAGCCCGTCGTCCGCGAGCAGCTTGGCCAGCTGGCTCTGGGACCGCACCGGCTGCCGGTTGAGGATGTCCACGATCCGGCGGTGGCGGGCGGTGCGGGTCTGCGGTACGGCGGGGCCGCCCGGCTCGAAGTCCTGCGCCTCGTCGGTCATCGTCGTCTCATTCTCCGGATCGTCCGTCCCCGTTGGTCACCGCGTCGAGGATGCCGGGCAGCGCCCGGAGGAACGCGTCCACCTCCGCGTCACCGATGATCAGCGGCGGCATGAGCCGTACGACATCGGGGGCGGGCACGTTGACCAGGAAGCCGGCATCCTGAGCCGCCTGCTGCACCTGGGCAGCCACGGGCTCGGTGAGCACGATACCCAGCAGCAGGCCCGCACCACGGACATGGGAGACCGACGGGTGCGCCAGCGCCTCGATCCCGCCGCTCAGCCGCTCGCCGGTGCGCCGCACCCCGTCGAGGAATCCATCGGCCCCCAGCGTGTCCAGGACGGCGAGTCCGGCCGCGCACGCCACCGGGTTCCCGCCGAAGGTCGTGCCGTGCTGGCCGGGCTTGAGCAGCTCGGCGGCCCGCCCGAAGGCGACGGTCGCGCCGATGGGCAGCCCGCCGCCAAGCCCCTTGGCCAGGGTGACGAGATCGGGCTCGACACCCTCGTGGCGCTGGTACGCGAACCACGCGCCGGTCCGCCCGATGCCGGTCTGCACCTCGTCGAGGACGAGCAGCGTGCCGGTCGCGGCGGTGATCTCCCTGGCGGCCCGCAGATAGCCCTCGGGCGGCACCACGACGCCGTTCTCGCCCTGGATGGGCTCGATGACCATCAGCGCGGTCTCCTCGGTCACCGCGGCCCGCAGCGCCTCGACGTCCCCGTACGGCACATGCGTGACATCGCCGGGCAGTGGCCGGAACGGCTCCTGCTTCTTCGGCTGGCCGGTCAGCGCGAGCGCGCCCATGGTCCGGCCGTGGAAGCCGCCGTGGGTGGCGACCATGTGCGTACGCCCGGTCAGCCGGCCGATCTTGAACGCGCCCTCGTTGGCCTCGGCGCCCGAGTTGCAGAAGTAGACCCGGCCCGGCCGCCCGAAGAGCTGGATCAGCCGCTCGGCGAGCGCCACCGGCGGCTCGGCGAGGTACAGGTTGGAGACATGGCCGAGCGAGGCGATCTGCCGCGACACGGCCTCGACGACGGCCGGGTGGGCGTGGCCGAGCGCGTTCACCGCGATGCCGCCGACGAAGTCGGTGTACGCGGTACCGTCCGCGTCCCAGACGGTGGCGCCCTCGCCGCGTACCAGCGCGAGCTTCGGCGTGCCGTAGTTGTCCGCCATCACCTGCTGCCAGCGCTGTGCGAGGCCGCTCATGATTCCCCCTGTCCGTCCGGCACGACCATCGTGCCGATGCCGTCGTTGGTGAAGATCTCCAGAAGGATGGAGTGCTGGACGCGGCCGTCGATCACGCGCGCGGTGGTGACGCCGTTGCGCACGGCGAACAGACAGCCCTCCATCTTCGGCACCATCCCGCTGGAGAGGTCGGGCAGCAGCCGCTCCAGCTGGCTGGCGGTGAGCCTGCTGATGACCTCGTCGCTGTGCGGCCAGTCCTCGTACAGCCCCTCGACGTCGGTCAGGACCATCAGGGTCTCGGCGCCCAGCGCAGCCGCAAGTGCCGCAGCCGCCGTATCAGCATTGACGTTGTAGACATGTCCGTCGTCCTGGGAACGGGCGATCGAGGAGATGACCGGGATCCGGCCGTCCGCGAGCAGCGCCTCGATGGCGCCGGTGTCGATCGCGGTGATCTGCCCGACCCGGCCGATGTCGACGAGCTCGCCGTCGATCTCGGGCCGGTGCTGGGTGGCGGTTATCGTGTGCGCGTCCTCGCCGGTCATACCGACGGCGAGCGGACCGTGCTGGTTGAGCAGCCCGACGAGCTCGCGCTGGACCTGCCCGGCGAGCACCATCCGTACGACGTCCATCGCCTCCGGGGTCGTCACCCGCAGCCCGGCCTTGAACTCGCTGACCAGGCCGTGCCTGTCTAGCTGGGCGCTGATCTGGGGGCCGCCGCCGTGCACCACGACGGGCTTGAGGCCGGCGTGCCGCAGGAAGACGACGTCCTGGGCGAAGGCGGCTTTGAGCTCCTCGTCGACCATGGCGTTGCCGCCGAACTTGATGACGACGGTCTTGCCGTGGTGCCGGGTCAGCCAGGGCAGCGCCTCGATGAGGATCTGTGCCTTGGGGAGCGCGGTGTGCTTGCGGGTGCTCATGAGCTGTACGCGCTGTTCTCGTGGACGTAGTCGGCCGTCAGGTCGTTGGACCAGATGACGACGGGGCCGGCGGATCCGGCGGCGAGGTCGGCGGTGATCTTGATCTCCCGGTAGCGCATGTCGACGAGGTCGCGGTCGTCGCCGACCGAGCCGTTCCGGCAGACCCAGACGCCGTTGATGGCGACGTTCAGCCGGTCCGGGTCGAAGGCGGCCTTCGTGGTGCCGATGGCGGACAGCACCCGGCCCCAGTTGGGGTCCTCGCCGTGGAGGGCGCACTTGAGGAGGTTGTTCCGGGCGATGGAACGCCCGACCTCGACGGCGTCCTCCTCGCTGGCCGCGTTGACGACCTCGATCCGGATGTCCTTGCTGGCGCCCTCGGCGTCGCCGATGAGCTGCCGGGCGAGGTCGTCGCAGACCGTGTGCACGGCCTCCGCGAACTCCCCGTATTCCGGGGCGACTTGGGAGGCTCCGGAGGCGAGCAGCAGCACGGTGTCGTTGGTGGACATGCAGCCGTCGGAGTCGACCCGGTCGAAGGTGGTCCGGGTGGCGTCGCGCAGGGCGCGGTCCAGGACCGCCGCGTCCAGGTCGGCGTCGGTGGTGACGACGACGAGCATGGTGGCGAGACCGGGCGCGAGCATCCCGGCGCCCTTCGCCATCCCGCCGACGGTCCAGCCGTCCTCGTGAGCGACGACGGACGTCTTGTGCACGGTGTCGGTGGTCTTGATGGCGATGGCGGCCTTCTCGCCGCCGTGCGGGGAGAGTTCGGCCGCGGCCCTCTCGATGCCGGGCAGCAGCTTGTCCATCGGCAGCAGTACGCCGATGAGCCCGGTCGACGCGACGGCGACCTCACCGGCGCTGTGCCCCTCCAGCACCTCGGCGACCTTCTCGGCGGTGGCGTGGGTGTCCTGGAAGCCCTTGGGGCCCGTACAGGCGTTGGCGCCACCGGAGTTGAGGACGACGGCGGAGACCTCGCCACCCTTGAGGACCTGCTCGGACCACAGGACGGGGGCGGCCTTGACCCGGTTGGAGGTGAAGACGCCCGCGGCGGCGCGGCGCGGCCCAGTGTTGACCACGAGGGCCAGGTCCGGGTTGCCGTTCTCCTTGATCCCGGCGGCGATGCCCGCCGCCGTGAACCCCTTGGCTGCCGTCACGCTCACGGCGCAACTCCGATCGTGGTCAGGCCCAAGGTCTCGTCGAGTCCCAGGGCGATGTTCATGCTCTGCACCGCGGCGCCCGCGGTGCCCTTGGTGAGGTTGTCGATGGCGCTCACCACGACGATCCGGTGCGCGCTCTCGTCGTACGCGACCTGGATCTGTACGGCGTTGGAGCCGTATACGGAGGCGGTGGCGGGCCACTGCCCCTCGGGGAGCAGATGGACGAAGGGCTCGTCCGCGTACGCCTTCTGGTACGCCGCCCGTACGGTCTCCCCGGTGACCCCCGGCTTCGCCTTGGCGGAGCAGGTGGCGAGGATGCCGCGCGGCATGGGGGCGAGGGTCGGCGTGAACGAGACGGTGACGCGCTCCCCGGCGGCGGCGCTCAGGTTCTGGATCATCTCGGGCGTGTGGCGGTGCCCGCCGCCGACGCCGTACGGGGTCATCGACCCCATCACCTCGCTGCCGAGCAGATGCGCCTTGGGCGCCTTGCCCGCGCCGGAGGTGCCGGAGGCCGCGACGATCACCGCCTCGGGCTCGGCGAGGCCGCTCCCGTACGCGGGGAAGAGGGCGAGCGAGACGGCGGTGGGGTAGCAGCCGGGCACCGCGATACGCCGGGCACCGGCGAGCGCGGCCCGCCCGCCGGGCAGCTCGGGCAGCCCGTACGGCCAGGTCCCCGCGTGCGCGGACCCGTAGAACTTCTCCCACTCCCCCGCGTCCTTCAGCCGGAAGTCGGCGCCCATGTCGACGACGAGCACGTCGTCGCCCAGCCGCTCGGCGACGGCTGCGGACTGCCCGTGGGGCAGGGCCAGGAAGACGACGTCGTGGCCGCGCGCGAGCACGTCGGGGTCGGTCGGCTCCAGGACGCGTCCGGCGAGCGGCAGCAGATGCGGCTGCACCGCGCCGAGCTGCTGCCCGGCGTTGGAGTGCCCGGTCAGGGCGCCGATCTCGACGTCGGGGTGCCCGACGAGCAGCCGCAACAGCTCCCCGCCCGCATACCCGCTAGCCCCGGCCACTGCCGCTCGTACCGCCATCGAAGCCTCCTCGTCGATGGCATGACTATACGGCTCTATGCAGTTTTATGCAAAGGTCATCGGGCGCGCCCACGCGGTGGGGCCGCAGAACGACACGACCCGCGCCACTGAAGGGGCGCGGGTCGTGTCGGGGTTCCGGAGTTCCGGAGGGCACTCAGTCGTTCTTGGCCGCGCGCTCCGCGTTCCGCTTCTTGATGCGGACCGTCTCCGCGCGCACCTCCGACTGGGTGGCGCGCTCCTTCTGGAGCCACTCGGGGCTCTCCTGCTTGAGGGCCTCGATCTGGTCGGTGGTGAGGGGCTCGGTGATTCCGCCCCGGGCCAGGCCCGCGATGGAGATGCCGAGCTTCTCCGCGACCACCGGGCGGGGGTGCGGGCCGGTGCGGCGCAGCTCCTGGAGCCACTGGGGCGGGTCGGCCTGGAGCGCACTCAGCTCGTTGCGCGAGACGACACCCTCCTGGAACTCCGCGGGGGTGGCTTCGAGGTACACACCCAGCTTCTTCGCCGCGGTGGCGGGCTTCATCGTCTGGGTGGTCTTGTGCGACGTCATGGTGTCAAGGGTAGCGAGCGTGTGCGATGCCGCCGACCACGACCGGTAACCTGGCCCAGTGACAGGCTCCGAAGTTCCCCCCTCTTTCCGGCTCGCCTACGTCCCTGGCGTGACGCCGACGAAGTGGGTGCGCATCTGGAACGAGCGGCTGCCCGACATCCCGCTGACCCTGGTCGCCGTGCCCGCGGCCGAGGTGTTCGAGCTGCTGCGCGGCGGCGGCGCCGACGCCGGTTTCGTACGGCTGCCGGTCGACCGTACGGACCTGAGCGCGATCCCCCTCTACACCGAGACGACCGTCGTGGTGATCCCCAAGGATCACGCGATGGCCGCCGTGGAGGAGGTCGCGGCCGAGGAGCTGGCCGACGAGGTTGTGCTGCATCCGCTCGACGACACCCTCGACTGGGAGCGTCCGCCGGGTCAGCCCGCCTTCGAGCGCCCGGCCACCACGGAGGACGCCGTGGAGCTGGTGGCGGCGGGCATCGGGCTCCTCGTCGTGCCGCAGTCGCTCGCCCGGCTGTACCACCGCAAGGACCTCACCTACCGGACGCTCACGGGCACCCCGGAGTCGCGGATCGCCCTGTCGTGGCCCGAGGACAAGACGACCGACCTGGTGGAGGACTTCATCGGGATCGTCCGGGGGCGGACCGTCAACAGCTCCCGTGGCCGCAAGCCCGCCCCGGAGCAGTCCAAGGCGAAGCCCCCGGCCAAGCGCAAGCCCGCGGCCGGGAAGGCGACCACGAAGTCCGGCGGCAGGCCCGTCGGCAAGAAGGCCGCGAAGGGCGCCAAGGGTGCGAAGCCCGGCAAGCCCCGCGGACGCCGGTAGTCCCCCTCAGTACCCCGTCGGCCGGACCAGCCCCGTCTCGTACGCGAACACCGCCGCCTGCGTCCGGTCCCGCAGGTTCAGTTTCACCAGCATGCGGCTGACATGGGTCTTCACCGTCTGCTCCGCCACCAGCAGCCGGGCCGCGATCTCCGCGTTGGACAGGCCCTGGGCGATCAGGGACAGGACCTCCGTCTCGCGTTCGGTCAGGGCGCCGACGCGGTCCTTGAGCGGGGCCCGGGGGCCTGCCGTCGTCCGGGAGAACTCCGCTATCAGGCGCTTGGTGATGTTCGGGGCGAGCAGTGCGTCCCCGGCCGCCACCACCCGTACCGCCTGGGCGAGTTCGGCGGCCGAGGCGTCCTTGAGGAGGAAGCCGGAGGCGCCCGCGCGCAGGGCGTCGTACACGTACTCGTCCAGGTCGAACGTCGTCAGGATCAGCACCTTGACCGAGGATTCGCTGGTCACCCGGCTGGTCGCCTCGATGCCGCCGACGCCGGGCATGCGGATGTCCATCAGGACGACGTCCGGGGCGAGTTCGGCGACCTTGGCCACCGCGTCGAGGCCGTCGACGGCCTGGCCGACGACCTCGATGCCGGGCTCGGCGTTGAGCAGTACCGTGAAGCCCTGACGGACCATCATCTGGTCGTCGGCGATCAGGACGCGGATGGTCATGCGTGGCCCTTCAGGGGAAGCGCGGCGGTGACTTCGTAACCGCCGTCGGGGGTGGCGCCGGTGGCCAGTTCGCCCCCCAGCATGGCAGTGCGTTCACGCATGCCGAGCAGCCCGTGCCCGGCGCCGGGTGAGGGCGCGACCGGTCGGTCCGGGGCGGTGTTGGCGACCCGGACCACCAACTCGGCGCTCTGGTGGGCGAGTTCGACCCGTACGGCCGAGCCGGGCGCGTGCCGCATCGCGTTGCTCAGTGCCTCCTGGACGATACGGAATGCGGACAGCTCGACGCCGGGCGAGAGCGGCCGGGGTGTGCCGGTGCGGTCGACGGTGACGGTGAGCCCGGCGCCCCGGACGTTGGCCACCAGCTCGTCGAGCCGGTCGAGGGAGGGCTGGGGGGCGTGGGGCGCGCCCTCGGGGTCCTCGGAGCGGAGCACGCCGAGTACGCGGCGCAGTTCGGTCAGTGCCTCGACGGCGTTCTGGCGTATGCCGGCCAGGTTCTCCTTCAGCTCGTCGGAGGGGTTCTCGACGAGGTGCGGGGCGACCTGGGCCTGGATGGAGATGACGGACATGTGGTGGGCGACGACGTCGTGGAGCTCGCGGGCGATCCGGTTGCGCTCCTCCAGGAGGGTGCGCCGGGCGCGTTCCTCGGCGGTCACCTCCTCCTGTACGACGAGCTCCTTGCGGGCCACCCGGCGGCCGCGCAGGGCCGCGCCGAGCAGGGTGGCGGCGGCCAGGACGCCGACCGCGAGGCCGAAGTCGTTGTGGTACTGCCCGGTGAACGCGAGGGCGACGAGCCCGGTGGCCGAGCTGATCAGGAGCGCCGACACGGCTGCCCGGGGCCGGACCCGCAGGGCGAGCAGGAAGAGCACCATGGCCTGCATCGCGATACCGGCCAACGTCCACGGGTACTCCGGGCCGGGGCTGAGGAGCGGCCCGAAGGAGCCGCGGGGCACCGGCGGCACGGGGCGCCCGGTGGGATCCCACGGGCCCCCGGGTTGGGGCGTCGGTATGATGATCCGCCCGTCCGCCACCCGCGCCGCGAACAGCATGACCGCGGTCACCGCCCACCAGGCGGGCACCGGGCGGTACAGCGCGGCGACGACCGCCACCGCCTGGATGCCCGCCAGCAGCACGGCGAGGTTGATGCCGAGGTTGTAGTCGACGTCGTACTGACGGACGTTGACGACCATCATCGCGGCCGCGAAGACGACGAGGACCATCACCGACACCGGCCGCCAGACCGGATACCCCGGCTCGCCCACCCGCGGCACCGGGTCGGACTTCATCCGCCACAGGTCCTCGCGCAGGGCCCCCGGCACACCGCGCAGCGCGGCCGCGATCCGCCGCCCCGTCGTCCTCCCCGTAAGGTCCACAAGATCAACCCTAGGCACTGTGCACCGCCTTCATCCGCGCAGGGTGACCTTCGCGGACGACGACGGTACGGCTGCCGCGCCTACTGTGCCCGTACGTGTGGAACGCCGCCCAGCACACCGCGAGCGCGGCCGCGAACACCGGCAGCCAGGCGAGGCGGGCCAGCACCCAGCCGGTGCCGTCGGGCACGGTGTGCAGACCGGGCAGCACACCGCCCGCGAACAGGGCGGTCGCGGTGACCGCCATCATCGCGGTCTGGTGCCAGAGGAAGATCGTCATGGCGTTGAGGTTGACCAGCGCCACCGCCGCCCAGAGCGCGGGACGGCGCAGCAGCCTGCGCAGCGGGCCGCGCACCAGGAGCGCGAGGCCGCACTGGGCGAGCCCGAAGGTGACAGCGGCGAGCGTCGGCGGGTTGAGGTTGGAGATCGGGGCGCCGGGGACACCGACCATCGACGCCGGGTAGCCCGCGAACAGGACGAGCAGCGCGGTGGTGGCCGCGCCCCCGATGAGCAGCACCCAGCCGGTCGTGCGGCTGGTCAGTCCGCCCCGCGCCCAGGCGGCGCCCAGGCAGTACGGGACCAGCCAGCCGGCCGCCACGTTGATCCAGCCGGTCCAGGCGGCACCGCCGTAGCCGAAGCGGTAGAGGTCGACGTAGAGGACGACCGCCAGCGGCCACAGCGGATGCACCTTGGCGACCAGCGGGGTCGCCGCCGTCAGGGCGGTGAAGACCAGCAGGAACCAGAGCGGCGAGAGCACCAGTTTGACCAGGGTGTGCACGGTGTCGAAGCCGACTCCGCTGATCAGCAGCACGCCGACCGCCACCGACCACACCGCGAGCACGGCCGCGACGGGACGGAAGAACCGGGCGAGGCGGGCACCCAGCCACCGCTGATACGTCGTGCCCCGGGCGCGGGCACAGGCGTAGCTCTGCGCCCCCATCTGCCCGCCGACCAGGAAGAAGACAGCGAGGGTCTGGAACACCCAGGAGACCGGGATGAACTGGGGCAGATGTTGCAGGGGGCTCGCGGCGCGGACCGTGCCGCTGTCGGCGACCAGCGCGGTCACCAGCCAGTGGCCGAGGACCACACCGAGGATGGCGAGCGCGCGCAGGGCGTCGACGGCGCGGTCTCGGTCGGGCGGGGTGGCGGCGTCGATCCGCCGGACGAACTCACGCATGGCTCTCCTTGGTGGGACGTCGGCCGGAGGCGATCAGGGCGATGTTGCGCAGGGAGGTGGAGCCGGGTCTCAGGTAGTCGCTGTGACCGCCGGAGCCCGCGTCGAAGACCTGGGCCCCGAACCCCTTCGACACCGGGTCGGCGCCGAACCCGACGGTGGTGAACAGGAGCGGGAGGCGCAGATGGGGGACGTCGGCGATCCAGTCGCCGCTCCCCCGGCCCGCCCACACGGCCGCTTTGGTGTGCAGCTGGCCGACGTCGGGGACGCCGGTGCCCGGGCTGCCGTACAGGACGATGTCGGCGACCGGCAGGTTCGGAGCGGCCCGGGCGCAGACGACCGTGCCGTAGGAGTGGCAAAGGAGCGAGATCCGGGCGGAGGGTTTGACGGCCCCCAACTGCCTTACGAATTCCTGGAGTTGAGGGGCTGCACTGTCGGCGCGGCCGGATGTCAGCGCCTCGGGGCTGAACGTGGCCGGGGTCGCGTAACCGAGCCAGGCGACGACGGCGGCCCGCTCGCCCATCTGCCGCTGGAGTGCCTCGGCACCCGCCTGCAGCCGCCCGTATGTGTCGAGGCTGGTGTCCGAGCCCGGCACGAGGACCGCGACGCGGTCGGCGTGCGCGAGGTCGCCGAACACCTCGGCGGTGCGGCCGCCGTCACGGCCGTCGAAGGCGAGGAAGTTCCGGTCCGGCGCCTCCATCACGTGCAGCTCGGCGGCGCGCTTGCGGTCGCCGTGGTCGTCGGCCATCCGCTCGGCCGCCGCGATGCCCGCGCGGTTGACGGCGTAGCGCGCGTCGAGTGCGGCGGGGGTCGCGGTCGTCAGCGGGGCGCGGGCGGCGGCGACGGGCGCCGGGGCCGGTACGGCGGCGGGGCGCGCCACGCCCGACAGCGGCAGCGCGACCGACGCGACGACGAGCGCGGCCAGCAGGGTGCGGGTCGGGCGGCTGCTGCCGCTGAGGCGGAACGCCATGGAGGCTGGTCCTTCCGTACCGGGTGTCCTGGTGTCTTCCGGTACCGAAGCTATGGATCGCGGGCCGTCGCCCGCGTCCCGCCTGGGAGGGCATCTGCCGCGTAGCTCTCAGGTACTACGGGTTGCGGGTGGGGCCCAACGGCCATCCTGGGGTGGTGACATGCTGCGTCGTGAGACGACGGAGGAATGCCCATGGGCGAGAACAAGCGACGCATGCTGGCCGGTGAGTGGTACCTGCCGGACGACCCCGATCTGCTGCGGGACACCGAACGCCGGGTCCGGCTGTGCGCGGCGTACAACGCGGCCGCGGCGGCCGCGCCCGGCGAGCGGTACAAGCTGCTCGCCGAGCTGCTGGGCTCGGTGGACGAGTCCGTACGTGTCCGGGCGCCGTTCCACTGCGACTTCGGGTACAACATCAGCATCGGGGCGGGTACGTTCGTGAACTTCGGGGCGGTGTTTCTCGACACGGGGCGGATCACGGTCGGCGCGGATGTTCAGATCGGGCCCAACGTCCAACTCCTCACGCCCACCCATGAGTTGGATGCGGCTCGGCGGCGCGCCGGGTGGGAGCGGGCTTCGCCCGTTTCGATCGGGGACAACGTGTGGCTGGGGGGTGGGGTGATCGTGTGTCCCGGGGTGACGATCGGGGCGGACACTGTCGTGGGGGCGGGGTCTGTGGTTACGCGGGACCTGCCTGGTGGGGTGCTGGCTGTGGGGAACCCTGCGCGGGTTGTACGGGAGTTGAGCTGAGCGCGGTGTTGTTCGCCTGCTTGTCTGCGGACCGTGGTGGGCTGGTCGCGCAGTTCCCCGCGCCCCTAAAAACACCCGCCGTGGCTGATCGCGACGGTCCGGAGCAACTCAAGGGGCGCGGGGAACTGCGCGACCAGCCACCTACGGTCCGCAGGCGAATCAACGCACCCTAAGAACCCGCCAGGCTCGGCAGGCTCAGGAGTGGACGGCGGCGCCATCGGGGCGTACCCCAGCGCCTCGCCGGTGGCCCGGCGCGGTGTTGCGGCAGGTCAGGGCGCCGTCGCCGCTCTCGTCTCCCCGTATGCCGTGCGCAGTCTCCGTACGCCCTCCGTGATCTCCGAGCGGCCCGCCACGCCCGCGAAGCTCAGGCGCAGGTGCGGGGCGGGGGGTTCGGCGCTGAAGTACGGGCGGCCGGGGGCGACCGCCACGCCCGCGCGCAGGGCCGCGGCGGTGAGGGCGGACTCGGGCGTGCCGTCGGGCAGGCGCAGCCAGACGTGGTAGCCGCCGTACGGGAGGTGCGGCAGGTCCACCTCGGGCAGGTGCTCGGCCAGCGCCGCCGCCATGGCCTGGCGGCGGGCCGCCAGTTCGGCCGAGACGGAACGCAGATGGCGGGGCCAGGCCGGGGAGCCGACCAGTTCCAGGGCCGCCTCCTGGAGCGGGCGCGGCACGAAGAAGCTGTCGACGACCTGGATCGCACGCAGGCGTTCCAGGACCGGGCCGCGTGCGGCGAGCGCGCCGACGCGCAGACTCGGCGAGGTCGGCTTGGTGAGCGAGCAGACATGGACGACCACGCCGTCCGGGTCGTCGGCGGCCAGCGGCGCGGGCAGCGGCCCGGCGTCCGCGTGGACGAGCCGTCGCGCGAAGTCGTCCTCGACCACGAACGCCCCGAACTCCCGGGCGATGCCGAGGACTTCGGCCCGCCGGGCCGGGGCGAGCACCGCACCCGTCGGGTTCTGGAAGAGCGGCTGGCAGACCAGGACGCGGGCCCCGGTGGCCCGGAACGCCGCCGCGAGCAGATCGGGCCGCACCCCGTCGGTGTCCACCGGCACCGGCACCGGCCGCAGCCCCGAGGCACGGGCCACCGCCAGCATGCCCGGGTAGGTGGGCGACTCCACCAGCACGGGCGCGCCCGGCGGCGCGAGCGCGCGCAGCGCGGTGGTGAGCCCGGACTGCCCACCGGCACAGATCAGCACCTCGGCCGCGGTGACCGCACCACCGATCTCGCGCGCGAACCAGGCGCGCAGCTCGGTCAGGCCGTCGACCGGCGGCCGCCCCCACGCACCCGGGCGGCGCCCGGCCCGGGCGAGGGCGGCGGCCATCGCGCGCTCGGGCTGCAGGCCCGGGGCGAGGTAGCCGCCGTTGAACTCGATCACCCCGGCCGCCGGGGTCGCGAGCGTGACCAGGACCCCGGCGGCGTCCACCGCGCGCGGCACCAGCTCGGTGGCGCCCTCGGCGCTGAGCGCGACCTCCTGCCAGGAGGTGTCGCCGGGGCGGGACGTACGGACGCGGGGCTCGGCGCGGAAGACTCCGGCGCCGGGCCGGGTGACGACCAGGCCCTCGGCGGCGAGCTGCGCCAGCGCCCGCGAGACGGTCACCGGGGAGACCCGGTACCGCTCGACGAGCGCCCGGCTCGACGGCAGCTTTCCACCAACTGAGTAGCGGTCGAGCTCGTCTTTCAGGGATTTCGCCAGTTCGGCCACGCTGCTACGCTCTTGCATGACAGCACAGGATAGCGCTACCGCCCAGACCTCGATAGCAGTCGCCGACCATCGGACCGGTGACCCGGTCACCCCGGCCGTCGCCACCACCGGTCGTCACGGCTCGCTGCTCGCCGGGCTCGGTGTCGTCGCCTTCTCGCTGACCTTCCCCGCCACCGCCTGGGGCCTGGAGAGCTTCGGGCCGTGGTCGCTGGTGACCGTCCGCTGTCTGCTCGCCGGACTGCTCGCGGGCACGTTCCTGCTGGTGGGACGGGTTTCGCTGCCCGAGCGCAAGCACTGGGCCGGGCTCGCGGTGGTCGCCGCCGGAGTGGTCGTCGGCTTCCCGCTGCTCACCACGCTCGCCCTCCAGACCTCGACGACCTCGCACGCGGCGGTAGTGGTGGGTCTGCTGCCGCTGACCACGGCCGCGCTCTCCGCGCTGCGGACGAAGCGGCGCCCGTCCCGCGCGTTCTGGGCGGCGGCGCTCGCCGGGGCCGGGGTCGTCGTCGCCTTCACGATCGGGCAGAGCGGCGGAGCCCTGTCCACCGGCGACCTCTATCTCTTCGGCGCGCTGCTGATCTGCGCGGCCGGGTACACCGAGGGCGGCCGGCTGGCCCGGCTGATGCCGGGGTGGCAGGTGATCGGCTGGGCGCTGATCCTCACGCTGCCGCTCGCCGTCGTGGGCGCGGCCTTCGCGCTCGCCGCCGAGCCCGTCCACCTCACCGCGCACGGCATGGCGGGGGTCCTGTGGGTGGCGGCCGGGTCGCAGTTCTTCGGGCTGTACGTCTGGTACCGGGGCATGGCCGCCATCGGTGTCCCCCGGGCCAGCCAGCTCCAACTGGCGCAGCCGCTGCTGACCCTTGTCTGGGCGGTCCTGCTGCTCGGCGAGCACCTCTCCCCCGCCGCCCCGCTGGCCGCCGCCGGGGTCCTCCTCTGCATCGCGGTCACCCAGCGCGCGGCCGCCTGAGACCCGTACGAAACCGGCCAACAGAGGCCCCGGACAGCCCCGGATGGCTCTGCACAGCGGGCTCAACTCGGGCCCTCGCCCTTAGAATGAGGACATGCGAGCGAGTGTGGGCGACCGGCTGCTGGTCCACGGCAGGACCGTCGGACAGCACGACCGGACCGCGGAAGTGATCGAGGTACTGGGCCCCGAGGGCACACCACCGTTCCGGGTGCGCTTCGAGGACGGGCACGAGACGCTGATGTCCCCGGGCCCCGACACCGTCGTACGCCATGTGACGACCGAGGAGTAGCGGCCCCGAGGCCCGGTCCTCTGATCAGGTGTGCACCCTGCCCGGGTAGTGGTCCGCGATCACGCGTGCCATCGCGCCGATCCGGTCCCGGGCCACGTCCTTCGCCGAGAAGAAGCAGTGGCCCTGCACCGAGCGGTACTTGCGCGCGAGTGTGAGGTGCCGGGAGAGCTCGGCCGGGTCCTGCCAGGCGGCGGGCTGCGCCGGGTCTCCTGCCTTGTACAGGGCCTCGCCGATGACGAGGTCGGTGCCGCTGCCCCGGGCGACCGCGTCCCACCAGGCGACCAGCTTGGCGTAGTCGGCGGCGGGGAAGCCGATGTTCCAGTACACCTGCGGGCAGATGTAGTCGATCCAGTGCTCGCGGACCCACTTCCTGGTGTCGGCGTGCAGGTCGTCGTAGGTCTGGACGCCCGCCGTGGTGGGCGAGCCCAGCGGGTCGGTCGCCGCGTTGCGCCACACCGCGAACGGGCTGATCCCGAGCTTCACCCGCTTGTTGACCGCCTTGATCCGCGCGGCCGTCTCCCGTACCAGCTTGTCGATGTTGTCGCGCCGCCAGGCGTTCCGGTCCGGGAAGCCCGCGCCGTAGCGGGCGTACGCGTCGTCGTCCCCGAAGCTCTGGCCCGCCACCGGATACGGATAGAAGTAGTCGTCCCAGTGCACCGCGTCCACCGCGTACTTGGAGACCGCGTCCAGCATCGCGTCCTGGACGAACCGGCGCACTTCCGGCATCCCGGGGTTGTAGTAGAGCCGTCCGCCGTACGCCACGACCCAGTCGGGGTGCACCCGCGCGGGGTGGGTGGGGACGAGGCGGGAGGGGTCGGTGTGGTTGGCCACGCGGTACGGGTTGAACCAGGCGTGCAGCTCCAGGCCGCGCCGATGCGCCTCGCGGACGGCGGTGCCCAGCGGGTCCCAGCCGGGGTCCCGGCCCTGGGTGCCGGTGAGGTACTGGGCCCAGGGCTCGTACGGGGACGGCCACAGGGCGTCGGCGGTGGGGCGGACCTGGAGGACCACCACATTGAGCCGGTCCGCGACCGCCCGGTCGAGGTGGACCAGGAGCTCGTCCCGCTGCTCGACCGCGGACAGGCCCGGTCTGGAGGGCCAGTCGAGGTTGGACACCGTGGCCAGCCACACCCCCCGGAACTCACGCGCCCTCGGCGGGTTCCACGGCCGGGCCGCCGCGGGGGCCGACCGCGGCCCCCGCGCCTCGGCCGCACCCACCGTGACCAGGCCGTTCACCGCCCCCGCCGTTCCCGCCACCACAGTGCCCGCCAACAGTCCCCGCCGAGTGATCCGTCCCACTTCACGACCTCCACGTCGCAACGAATGTCCGGTGTTGCGCACAGCATGCCCGCCCCACCCCGTGATCCATACGCAGGCGCGGAGTAACGTCGTGCGCTGGGACGGGCGCCGGAATCACACGGGGGACCCGCCGGGAAGTTTCGTAGAGCGATTCGTAGAAGCGAAAGGCACGATGTGACCGACATCGAACGCGTCGGAGTGGTGGGCTGCGGCCAGATGGGGGCCGGCATCGCGGAGGTCTGCGCCCGCAGCGGCCTGGACGTGAAGGTCGCCGAGACCACCGGCGAGGCCCTGGAGATCGGCCGTACCCGGCTGCACAACTCCCTTTCGAAGGCCGCCGAGCGCGGCAAGATCACCGAGGCCGAGCGCGACGACGCGCTGGCCCGGCTCAGCTTCACCACGGACCTGGGCGAGTTCGCCGACCGCGACCTCGTCATCGAGGCCGTCGTCGAGAACGAGCAGATCAAGACCGAGATCTTCCAGGTCCTCGACCAGGTGGTGACCCGCCCGGACGCGATCCTGGCCTCCAACACCTCCTCCATCCCGCTGGTGAAGCTGGCGGTCGCCACCTCGCGGCCCGACCAGGTCATCGGGATCCACTTCTTCAACCCGGCGCCGGTGCAGAAGCTCGTCGAGCTGATCCCCGCGCTCACCACCTCCGAGGGCACCATCTCGCGCGCCCAGGCCGTGGTGGAGAAGATCCTCGGCAAGCACGCGATCCGCGCCCAGGACCGCTCGGGCTTCGTGGTCAACGCGCTCCTCATCCCGTATCTGCTCTCCGCGATCCGGATGTTCGAGTCGGGCATCGCCAGCCGTGAGGACATCGACAACGGCATGGAGCTCGGCTGCGCCCACCCGATGGGCCCGCTCAAGCTGTCCGATCTCATCGGTCTGGACACCGTGGCCTCGGTGGCGGACTCGATGTACGACGAGTTCAAGGAGCCGCTGTACGCGGCGCCTCCGCTGTTGCAGCGCATGGTGGACGCGGGGCGGCTGGGCCGCAAGACGGGGTCCGGTTTCTACTCGTACGCCTGAGTACGTCCGTAGCCCCTGATGCCGGGCCCGGTTCCTCTGTGTGAGGGCCGGGCCCGTCCCGTTCACACCGGGTGTGCACGGCGAGCCCGCATATGCGCGTCGCACACTCTCCCGCCCCTGGAACAGGGCGAGTTGACTCCGTGACGAAAAGTCAATGGCACCCTCCCACAACGACGAAGGAGCCTCGCCGTGCCGAGCGACCCCGGCCGTCCGATGGCCGTCGACGAACTGTCCGAGTTACGCCGCTCCCTGGAAGTGGGTCTGGCCCGCATCGACGGGCAGCTGACCCTGCTCACCCACCGGAACGACCAGAGCGACCGTGAACTGACCGAACTGGGCGTACGGGTGGCGTCCCTGGAGCACACGAGGTGGCCGCTGCCCGCGATCACGGCGCTCACCGCCCTCGGCGCACTGACCGTGGCGGTGTGGCAGGCGCTGGGGCGGTGAACGCGTGACGGCGCCCGACTAGCCGTCGCCGAGCCGCATATGGTGGAGCATCAGGAGTCCGGCCGCCATGTTGGCGGCCGGGACCTCACCGCGGGCGATCATGTCCGGCACGAGCTTGAGCGGTATCCACTCGCGCCGTGACGACTCGAAGTCGTCCTCCGGGTAGCCGATGTACTCGGCCGCTTCCGACCAGTACAGATGGTGGCGGGCGTCGATGAGTCCGTTGGCGGGCTCGACGGTGAGGAGATGGCGCAGGGGGCCCGGCCGCCACCCGGTCTCCTCCTCCATCTCGCGGGCGGCCGCGGCCTCGATGTCCTCGCCGTCCTCGACGACGCCGGCGGCCAGCTCCCAGCCCCAGCTGTCGGTGATGAACCGGTGCCGCCAGAGCAGCAGGACCTCGTTGGCCTCGTTGACGGCGGTCGCGACCGCGACCGGGCGCAGCCGGATCAGGAAGTGGTCGAGGTGCCGCCCGTCCGGAAGGGCGACGTCGGCGAGATTGACCCGGAACCAGCGGTTCTCGTACACAGTTTGTTCACTCAGATTCGTCCACTGCACGTTTTTGCCACCTTCCGACAAGAGGATGGCAATATCGCAGCAGGCACGCGCTCACAGGGGAACGCGCAGTGCCCCGTCGATCAGCTCGGCGGCTTCATCGGCGCCGGCGCAACCGCTCTCGACCAGGTGCTCGCGTACCACGCGCAGCCGGTCGCGAAGGCGCTGCGACTCCATCCCCCGGGCCCGCTCGGCCATCTCGACCGCCGTCGCGACGGCCCGGTCCGCCTCGCCCTGCCTCAGCTCGATCTGCGCGAGCATCGCCAGGCGGTGCACCCTGCCCCGGTCGTGCGAGGGGGCGTGCGCCGCCAGGCCCGCCTGCTCGCGCGCGGCGGGCAGATCGCCGAGCCGCAGCAGAGCCTCCGCCACCTGGACGTTCACCAGGCCCGGCTGGACGTAACCGGTCTCGGCGGGCTCGTACTTCGGCCGGATGCGCTCGGCCGCGCGCTCGGCGCCCCGGATCGAGGAGAGCGCGCTGCGCCCGTCGCCGAGGTGCGCGTACGCCTTGGCCTGCATCGCGTGCAGATCGGCGGCGAGCGCCGGGGTGAGCTGATGGCCCGCCGCCCGCAGCGCGGCCTCCGCGAAGGCGACCGCCTGGCGGTAGTCCCGCATGAACAGCGACTGGTTGACGAGCAGGGCGATGACATAGGCGCCCAGGCCCCGGTCCCCGCTGGCCTTCGCGAGGCGCAGCGCCTGGTGGAAGTAGCGCTGGGCGAGGCCCTGGGCATTGGAGTCGTACGCGCAGATCCCGGCGATCGCGACCAGTCCCCCGGTCGCGCGGTGCAGCTGGCGGCCGGTCGCGTCGGTGTAGCAGCCGCGCAGCAGCGGCGCGGTCTCGGAGTTGAGGAAGCCGACGATGCGCGAGCGGGTGGCGATGCCTCCGGCCTTGCGGTACATCAGCTCGTAGTGCGCGCGGGCCGCCCGCAGCATCTCGATGTCGGAGTCGCCGACCGCGGTCTGGCCGTGCCGGGACACATCGGTGTCCTCCGGCGGGTTCTCCCACTCCCACACCGGCATCACGGCCGGGGTGCCCGTGACGGCCGGCGCGCCCAGTATGTGCGGGCGCTGCTGCTCGTCGGAGCGCCACAGGGCGGTGGCGCGCTCCACGAACCCGGCGAGCGGCGAGCCCACCGGCGCGACCGGCTCGCCCGGCACCCCCAGCCCGATGTCGTCGAGGGTGACTGGCCGGTGCAGCCGGGCCGCGAGCACCTCGCAGATCAGATCGGGCACCTGGCCGCGCGGCCGCTGCCCTTTCAACCACCGGGCCACGGCGGTGTGTTCGTACTTCAGCGCGAGCCCTCGGGCGCGGCCCGCCTGGTTCACATGGGCGGCGAGCCCGGCGTTGGAGATGCCGGCCTCGTCGACCAGCGCGTCGAGCAGGGTATTGGGCTGCATCAGGCCCTCCGTTGGCTCGGTGCGCCTGGGTCCTGTCGTCACATTCCCGCCGTCCGCCCGGAGGGCGGGCCCCGCGGCGTCTGGCGCGTGCGATCGCAAGGCGCCGGAGCGTCCTCGTGGCGGAGCCACGTGGGCGGTTCGGCAACGCCGCGAGCGGGCGCGCCAGACGCCGCGGGGCAGGCGGGAATGTGACGACAGGACCCAGCGTAAAGGAGGCGCGTTCACACGGGGTGTGAAGGGAGTGCTCGCATTTATGCGTCGCGCACTCTGCCGCCGGGGGCGGGCTGCCGGTTGACTGAACTGCCTCTCCACAGAGGCGTGTCGGGCCGCCGGCTCCCCCTCGTACAGTGCGGCGGCCCGCTCCCGGCGCCGCCGGTCCTGCCGAACTGCCCGTCACTCCGCGGCAGGGCCGACGGCGCCTCATCTCCGCCTCAGCGCCGTGCCCGCACGGCCGGTACGGCTCCGGGCTGTGCGGGCACGCGCACCCGGTCGTTGCGCAGCACCATCAGCGCCACGTCGTCGGCGAGGTGTCCGCCGGTGTGCCGCAACAGCTCCCGCTGTACGCAGTGGATCACTGCTGCGGGGGACAGCGGGGTGTCAAGGGCCGCCCGGGCGAGTACTTCCTGCAGCCGGAAGAACCGCCCGGAGCGGTCCCTGGCGTCCTCGGCGCCGTCGGTGTGCAGACACAGCGCCTCGCCGGGCAGCAGCCGGGTGCACGGCCGCGCGGGCAGCTCGGCCGGGAGCGGGAACGGGCCGAGCGGCGGCAGCGGATCGCCCGGCAGCAAAGGCTCGGCGCCGCCGCACAGCCGATGGGGCCAGGGATGGCCGCAGTTGAGGGCGAACACCCGGCCGTCGGGCCGGATCTCCAGGAGCAGTACGGTGACGAACTCCTCGGCGAGCGGGCTGTCGGGCTCGTCCGCGCGGTTCGCGGGGTGCTCGGCGCGGGCCCGCTCGCGCAGATGGCGCTGGAGGGCGCGCTCCAGGCGGCGCAGCACCCCGCCGAGTTCGGGCTCGTCGTGGACGGCCTCGCGGAAGCTGCCGAGGACGGCGGCGACCGCGCCGAGCGCGCCAAGGCCGTGGCCGCGCACATCGCCTATGACGACCCGCACCCCGTACTGCGTGGCCATCGCCTCGTAGAGGTCGCCGCCGACGGTCGCGCCCGCGCGGCCCGCGCAGAGCTGTGCGGCGGCCACGGTCAGGCCGTCGATACGGGGCGGCGGCGGGCGCAGCAGCACCCGCTGGGCGGCGTCCGCGACCTCCTGCACCAGCCGCAACTCCCGCGCCGCACCGGCACGTACGGCATGCAGCAGGAAGACGAGGGCGATCAGGAAGGCGGCGCAGGTGGCGATCCGCAGGCTCATCGAGTCGTCGGTGGCCAGCGGGCAGGTGAGCTCCCAGACGACGACCAGGACCAGCCACAGGACCGGCAGCGTCAGGGCGAGCCCCCGGCCCGTGGCCAGGGCTCTGGCACAGACCGCCGCCCAACTCCCGGTACGGATCATGCCGTCGGCCCCCCTAGGGCCTGTCCGGTGGATCTTGCCTGGGACGCGGGGGGCTGGCACGCCCATCTGCCGCGTTGTCGTCGGTTGCCATGGCTCCGCCATGCCGCCCTCCTCCGCCTTGCAGCTGCACGCACCAGCCCCCCGCTCACCAGCACCGAAACGGCATCCGGAACCGCCGGCGGCCAGATCCACCGGACAGGCCCTAGGCCTCTGCGCCCCATCGCCCTCCGCCTGGCCTTCAAGGCCGGGTTGATTCTTTCGACGGTCCGCCCCTTTTTGCGCATATCGGCCCCTGATCTCACCCGAACGAGTGAGAAGGTTCCGGTTAGCTGAAGAAAAGATTCCGGTTCGCCTAAGAATGCGAGGCAGCCACCCGGGACAACGCGAAGGGCGCACCCGGAGAACCGGGTGCGCCCTTCGATCGTCCTGCCCCGCGGGTTACGCCCCGCGCAGCACCGCGCCGGTGTGCTCGGCCGCGAGGGCCACCGCCGCGTCGCGGGCGGCCGAGGCCTCCTCGACGGTCAGCGTGCGGTCGGCGGCACGGAAGCGCAGCGCGTACGCCAACGACTTCTTGCCCTCGCCGACCTGCTCGCCGGTGTAGACGTCGAACAGCCGGATGGACTCCAGGAGTTCACCCGCGCCACCGCGCAGGAAGTACTCCACGACGCCCGCCGGGACCTCCGCGTCGACGACCAGCGCCACGTCCTGGGTGGCCACCGGGAAGGTGGAGATGCGCGGCGCCACCAGGGCGCCCTCCCCCGCCTTCGCCAGCGCGTCCAGGTCGAGCTCCATCGCGCAGGTGCGCTCCGGCAGGCTCAGCGCCTTGACCACACGCGGGTGCAGCTCGCCCGCGTGACCGATGACGACGATCTCGCTGTCGATGACGACGGCGAGCTCGGCGCAGCGGCCCGGGTGCCAGGGGCCGTACTGGCCGTTCTGGACGATGAGTTCAGCGCCGGCCTCGCGGGCCAGGGTCCGGGCGGCCTCGACCGCGTCGGCCCAGTCCGCCGGGCGGCCCTTGCCCCACCAGCCGGCCTGCTCGCGCGCACCGGCGAGGACGACGGCGGCGTGCCGGGGCTGCGCGGGCAGCACCGCGTCGAGCGCCGCGATCTCCTCGTCGGTGGGACGGCGGTCGACGGGCAGCCGGACGGCGACGCCCTGCTCCTCGCCCGGCAGGAAGACCAGACCGGTCTCGAAGAGCGCCAGGTCGTGGCTGCCGCGGCCGTCGTTGCGGCGCAGCGTGGCGAGCAGGCCCGGCAGCAGCGTGGTGCGCAGCGCCGGCTCCTCGTCGTTGAGCGGGTTGACCAGCTTCACGACACGGCGGGCCGGGTCGTCCTTGTCCAGGGCCAGCTGGTCGAAGACCTGCTCGGAGACGAACGGGTAGGCCAGCGCCTCCACATAGCCCGCCCCGGCCAGCGCGCGGCCGGCCCGGCGGTGCAGCCGCTGGCGCTCGGTGAGCCCGCGCCCGGCGGGCGGCTTCGGCAGGGTGGAGGGCAGGTTCTCGTACCCTTCGAGCCGGATGACCTCTTCGGCGAGGTCGTTCGGCTCGGTGAGGTCGGGACGCCAGGACGGCACGGTGACGACGAGCTCGTCCTGCCCGTACACGTCGCAGCCGATCTCCTGGAGGCGGCGCACCACGGTCTCGCGGCCGTAGTCGACGCCCGCCACACGGTCCGGGTGGTTGGCCGGGATGGAGACGGTGCGCGGCGCGGAGGGCGCGATGACCTCGGTGACGCCGGCCTCGGCGGTGCCGCCCGCGAGCAGCACCAGCAGGTCGACGGTCCGCTGGGCGGCCGCGGAGGCCGCCTGCGGGTCGACGCCGCGCTCGAAGCGCTTGGACGCCTCGGAGGTCAGCTTGTGGCGGCGCGCGGTGCGGGCGATGGCGACCGCGTCGAAGTGCGCGGCCTCGATGACCACCTCGGTGGTGCCCCTGACCTGTCCGGTCTCGGGGTCGGTGACCGAGTCGGCGATCTCCGTGTTGGCGCCGCCCATCACACCGGCGAGGCCGATCGGGCCGCGGTTGTCGGTGATGACGAGGTCGGCGGCGTCCAGCTTGCGCTTGACGCCGTCGAGGGTGGTGATCATCTCGCCGGGCTCGGCACGGCGTACGCCGATGGGGCCGTCGACCAGGGTGCGGTCGTAGGCGTGCAGCGGCTGGCCGAGCTCGATCATCACGTAGTTGGTGACGTCGACGGCGAGCGAGATCGGCCGCATGCCGGCCTTCTGCAGGCGGCGCTGGAGCCAGATCGGCGAGCGGGCCTCGGGGTCGAGGCCGACCACGGTGCGCGCGGTGAAGCGGTCGCAGCCGATCGGGTCGGCGATCTTCACCTGGTAGCCGTACGAGTTGGGCGCGGGCACGTCGAGGAGCGCCGGGTCGCGCAGCGGCAGGCCGTACGCGATGGCGGTCTCGCGGGCCACACCGCGCAGGGACAGGCAGTCGCCGCGGTTGGCGGTCACCGCGATGTCCAGGACCTCGTCGACGAGCTCCAGGAGCGCGATGGCGTCGGTGCCGGCCTCGTGCTCGGGCGGCAGGACGATGATGCCGCCGCTGCCGTCGTCGCCCATGCCCAGCTCGTCGCCGGAGCAGATCATGCCGTGCGAGGTCTTGCCGTACGTCTGGCGTGCGGCGATCGCGAAGTCACCGGGCAGGACCGCGCCGGGGAGCACCACGACGACCTTGTCGCCGACCTGGAAGTTGCGCGCGCCGCAGACGATCTCCTGCGGCTCACCGGTGCCGTTGGCCGTGCCGACGTCGACGGTGCAGAAGCGGATGGGCTTCTTGAAGCCCTCCAGCTCCTCGATGGTCAGCACCTGGCCGACGACCAGGGGGCCCTTGAGCCCGGCGCCGAGTTGCTCGACGGTCTCGACCTCAAGGCCGGCGGACACGAGCTTGGCCTGGACGTCCCGGCCGGTCTCCGTCGCCGGCAGGTCGACGTACTCCCGCAGCCAAGAAAGCGGGACCCGCATCAGATCTCCATCCCGAACGGCCGGGTGAACCGGACGTCACCCTCGACCATGTCTCGCATGTCTTCGACGTTGTGGCGGAACATCAGCAGGCGTTCGATGCCGAAGCCGAAGGCGAATCCGCTGTACTTCTCGGGGTCCACACCGCAGGCGACGAGCACCTTCGGGTTGACCATGCCGCAGCCGCCGAGCTCGATCCAGCCCTCGCTGGAGCAGGTGCGGCAGGGGCGGTCGGGGTTGCCCACCGACTCGCCGCGGCAGACGTAGCACACCATGTCCATCTCGGCGGACGGCTCGGTGAACGGGAAGAAGTTCGGCCGCAGCCGGGTCTTCATGTCCTGCCCGAAGAGCGACTGGACCATGTGGTCCAGGGTGCCCTTGAGGTCCGCCATGGTCAGGCCCTCGTCCACGGCGAGCAGCTCGACCTGGTTGAAGACGGGGGTGTGCGTGGCGTCCAGCTCGTCCGTGCGGTAGACCCGGCCGGGGCAGATCACGTAGACCGGCGGCTCGCGGTCGATGAGCGAGCGGATCTGCACGGGCGAGGTGTGCGTGCGCAGCACGACGCCGGACTCGGTGCCGCCCTCGGGGCCCTGCACGAAGAAGGTGTCGGCCTCGCCGCGGGCCGGGTGGTCCGGGCCGATGTTGAGCGCGTCGAAGTTGAACCACTCGGCCTCGACCTGCGGGCCCTCGGCCACCTCGTAGCCCATGGCCACGAAGATGTCCTCGATGCGCTCGGAGAGCGTGGTGAGCGGGTGGCGGGCGCCGGCCGGTACGCGGTCGTACGGCAGCGTGACGTCCACCGCCTCCTCGACCAGGACGCGCGCGTCGCGCTCGGCCTCCAGCTCGGCCTGGCGCGCGGCCAGGGCCTTGTTGACGGCGCCGCGGGCCATGCCCACGAGCTTGCCGGCCGCGGCCTTGGCCTGCGGCGGCAGGGCGCCGATCTCGCGGTTGGCGAGCGACAGGGGCGAGGTGCCACCGGCGTGCGCGGTCTTCGCGTGAGCGAGCGCTTCGAGGTCACCGGCCGCGGCGAAGGCGGCGAGCGCCTCGTCCCGCATGCGCTCGATCTCTTCCGGTTTCAGTGCCTCGACCTCAACAGGGTCGTACGACTTATTGGGTGCCGACATCTCTTCCCGTACTTCCGATTGGCTTGGCTGGGGGTCCCGCCACCGCGACAGCGACTCGGCCGCGCGATGCTGCCGCGCGATGACACGGACACGAACGCGCCAAAGGTCGAGTCTAACGGGGTGCGGGAAGACGGATGCGCCCGTGGGCGGCCCGGTGGCTGCTACTGGAGGTAGGCCGGGGCGCCGACGGGCAGGATAAATCGGAACTCGGCGCCGCCGCCGCAGCCGCGGCCGACCGCGATCGTCCCGCCGTGCGCCTCGACGATGCCCTTGACGATGTAGAGGCCCAGGCCCGTCCCGCCGCGTTTGCTCCCCCGCCAGAAGCGGGTGAAGACACGGCCCATCGACTCCTCGGGGATGCCGGGGCCTTCGTCGCTCACGGTGACGGCCGTTCCCTTCTCGTCGTGCTCCTCGATACGGACCGGGGCGGGTCCCACCTCGATGGTGACGGTTCCCTCGCCGTGGCGCACCGCGTTTTCCAGCAGGTTGCCCAGTACCTGGTCGATCTTGTCCGGATCCGCCCACAGATCGGGCAGCGGCCGCTGGATGCGGACCAGGAAGCGGTCGGGGGCCTGCCCGGAGGCGACATGGGCCTGGATGTGCCGGCCGACGGCGGCCGCGACGTCCACGGGCTGGCGGCGCACCTCCAGACGGCCGGAGTCGATCCGGGAGATGTCGAGGAGTTCGGCGATCAGCCGGGTGACGCGGTTGGCGTCGGCGTCGACGGTCTCCAGCATCAGCCGCTTCTGGTCGTCCGTGAACCTCTCCCACTTGGCGAGCAGTGTCGCGGTGAACCCCTTGACCGAGGTCAGCGGCGAGCGCAGCTCATGGGCGACGGTGGCGATCAGCTCGGCGTGGCTGCGCTCGGTGCGCCGGCGCGCCTCGGTGGAGCGCAGGCTGACCACCACGCGCCGCACCGGACCGGTGGGGTGCTCGCGCACGTACCGCGCGGAGACCAGCACCTCGCGGCCGCCCGGCAGCAGCAGGTTGCGCTCGGGCTGGCCGACGCGGATGGCGAGTCCGCCGTACGGGTCGGTCAGCTGCCACCAGCGGCGGCCCTTGAGGTCTTCGAGCGGGAGCGCGCGCTCCAGCTGTACGCCGAGCGCGTCGCGTTTGGGGACCGCGGTGATCCTGGCGGCCGCCGCGTTGAAGCAGATGACGCGGCCCGTCTCGTCGGCGACGACGAGTCCGTCGGGCAGGTCTTCGGGGTCTATCCCCAGGGCGTCCGGGCTACCGGAAGGGCACACCAGGGCATTCTCGCCGATGGTCCTCACGCCGACAGCCATCCCCGTATCCCACCTCTCCGAAGCACACAGTGGGCCCCCGAGCCCGTCACACTACTAGCTACAGGTGACGGTGCGGACCCCCTCAGCGAGGAGTACGGGTGCGCTGGGCCCGCGCCGAGGCGTACAGGCACACCGCGGCGGCGGTCGCCAGGTTGAGGCTCTCGGCCTTCCCGTGGATCGGCACGCGCACCACGGCGTCCGCGAGCGCGCGGGTCTCCTCGGGCAGCCCCCAGGCCTCGTTGCCGAAGATCCAGGCGGTGGGGCCGCCCATGGTGCCCGCGTCCAGCTCGTCGTCGAGGTCGTCCTGGCCCGCCCCGTCGGCGGCGAGGATGCGCACACCGGCGTCCCGCAGCCCCCGTACGGCCTGCTCCACCGGCACGCCCACGGCGACCGGCAGATGGAAGAGCGAACCGACCGAGGCGCGCACCGACTTGGGGTTGTACAGGTCGACGGAGGCGTCGGTGAGGACGACCGCGTCGGCGCCCGCGGCGTCCGCGCAGCGCAGTACGGTGCCCGCGTTGCCGGGGTCGCGCACATGCGCGAGGACGGCGACCAGCTTGGGCCGCGCCTTGAGGATGTCCTCGAACGGCGAGTCCAGGAAGCGGCAGACGCCGACCAGGCCCTGCGGGGTGACGGTCTGCGAGACCTCGGCCAGCACCTCGTCGTCCGCGTAGTGCACCTTGGCCCCGGCGTCGCGGGCGGCGGCCACGATGTCCGCGTAGCGCTCGGCGGCCTCGACGGTGGTGAACAGCTCGGTCAGCGTCGCCTCGCCGCCGGACCGGTGCTCGACGGCCTCCCGGACGGCCTGCGGCCCCTCGGCGATGAACCGGCGCTCCTTGCCGCGGAAGTTGCGCCGTGCGAGCCGCTTGGCGGCGGCGACGCGCGGGGAACGCGGGGAGATCAGCTCGGGGGTGGCCATCAGTCGGCGGCTCTCATTTCGTACGGACGAGCAGGGGGCGGAACGCAGCCGGACCCGCAGGCAGTCAAGCCTGCGGGTCCGGACGAAGCCTGTGAGGGCAGCCGATCAGGCGGCAGCCTTCGGGGCGTTGACGTCGCTCGGGAGCGCCTTCTGGGCGACCTCGACGAGCGCGGCGAACGCGTTGGCGTCGTTGACCGCGAGCTCGGCCAGGATCTTGCGGTCCACCTCGATGTTGGCGGCCTTCAGACCCTGGATGAGGCGGTTGTACGTCATGCCGTTCTGGCGGGCAGCGGCGTTGATGCGCTGGATCCACAGCTGACGGAAGTCGCCCTTGCGCTTCTTGCGGTCGTTGTAGTTGTAGACCAGCGAGTGGGTGACCTGCTCCTTGGCCTTGCGGTACAGGCGCGAGCGCTGACCGCGGTAGCCGGAGGCCGCTTCGAGGATCGCCCGGCGCTTCTTGTGGGCGTTGACTGCCCGCTTGACGCGTGCCACTTGTTAACTCCTTGTAGCGGGGCCGTGGTGGGTGATCACACGGCCCGAATTCGAATAGGTCCCGGTCTCGACGTTCCGCCCCCGGTCACCGGAGGCGGAGGAACGTCACTTGCCGAGAAGCTTCTTGATCTTCTTGGCGTCGCCCGGGGCCATCTCGGCGTTGCCGGTGAGGCGACGCGTCAGCTTGGACGACTTGTGCTCGAGCAGGTGGCGCTTGCCGGCACGCTCACGGAGCACCTTGCCGGAGCCCGTGATCTTGAAGCGCTTGCTGGCACCGCTGTGCGACTTGTTCTTCGGCATAGCGCCGTTATCTCCTCGTCAGTGGCGCTCCCAGCCGGTCCGGGGACCGGCGCACGGGAGCGTCATATGTATCGGTTGTCCTGGGCCGGCGGCCCGGGAATCAGGCCTCGGCAGGTTCCTCGGCCGACGCCTCGACGACGGGCTCCTCGACCGACGCCTCGACGACGGGCTCCTCGGCGGAACCGTCCTCGTCGGCGACGGGCTGACCCTGGCGCTCCGCCTTGCGGGCGGCCTGCGCCTCGCGGGCTTCGGCCATGGCCTCGGTCTTCTTCTTGTGCGGACCGAGAACCATGATCATGTTTCGGCCGTCCTGCTTCGGGTTCGACTCGACGAACCCGAGGTCCTGGACATCCTCCGCGAGACGCTGCAGCAGTCGGTAGCCGAGTTCCGGCCGGGACTGCTCGCGACCACGGAACATGATCGTGATCTTGACCTTGTCGCCCTGCTTGAGGAACCGGACGACGTGACCCTTCTTGGTGTCATAGTCGTGCGGGTCGATCTTCGGCCGGAGCTTCATCTCCTTGATGACCGTGTGCGCCTGGTTCTTGCGCGCCTCACGGGCCTTCATGGCCGACTCGTACTTGAACTTCCCGTAGTCCATGAGCTTGCACACGGGCGGACGGGCGGTCGCCGCCACCTCGACCAGGTCCAGGTCGTACTCCTGTGCGAGCTCCAGGGCCTTGGCAAGCGGAACAATCCCGACCTGCTCGCCGCTGGGACCGACAAGTCGCACTTCGGGAACGCGAATCCGGTCGTTGATGCGGGGCTCGGCGCTGATGGATCCTCCTCGGTAGCACCACACGCCTGTCTGGCAGACAAACGCGTACTTTCACTCGGGACCAACCATCACGGCACATGAAAAATGCCCCGACGGGACACAGGCGGGGCTCCAAGACAACCGGAGCACCGCCGCGGTCAACCGCGGGGCGCACATCGGACGGCTCCATCGTCCGTACGGAACGATGGCTACCGTCTGACCGGGTGACCCGCCGTCCCTGAGGGCGGTCGGGTGGGAGATCGGAGCCTCCACTTGTGGGCCGGGCACATGGGAGTACCTGGCCGGTCGTTACACAAGGTTAGCAGGCCCCCGGCACGGGGGCCAATCGTGCGCACACCACCGCAGCGCCTATCGTGTGGGGCATGAGTGAGACCTCCCCCCAGTCCCCGCAGACCACCGACTTCGACACCATGACCCGCGACATCGCGGAGGTCCCGGCCGTCGAGGTGATCGTGACGGTCGCCGTGAACCTGATGAGCGCCGCCGCGGTGAAGCTCGGTCTGACGGAGGAGGGCGACGAGCACAAGGACCTGGACGAGGCCCGCAAGCTCGTGCACGCGCTGGCCGGTCTGCTCGACGCCAGCACCACCGAGGTGAGCTCCTTCCACGCCGCCCCGCTGCGCGACGGCCTGAAGTCGCTCCAGCTCGCCTTCCGCGAGGCGTCCCTCGTCCCGGACGAGCCGGGCCAGGGCCCGGGCGAGAAGTACACGGGCCCGGTGTACGGCTAGTCCGACCTCGTATGACGCGGTGAAGCGCCCCCGGAACGGATTCCGGGGGCGCTTCGCGTTGCCTCACCGCGTGAACAGCGGCTCGTTCGGGGGCGGGGCCTGGGCCGGGAGCAGGGCGAGGTCGAGGCCCCTCACCAGGCGGGCGCGCAGCACCTCGTCGGCGGCGAGCAGGTCGACGACCCGGCGCGCGGCCTCGGCCGGCACCGCGCCCTCGGCGAGGACGAGCGCGAGGGTGCCGTCGGCGCTGCCCGGGCCGAGATGGGCCCGCAGGACGGCCGGCTCGGCGGCGACGGCCTTGCGCACGGCCTCGGTCACCGCCGGGTCGTCCAGCGGATCGGTGCTGGTGCGCCCCTCGGCCAGCGCGAGCAGGGCCGAGCCCTTCAGTTCGTACGCGACCGGGCCCGCGAGGTCGAGGACGACCGTGTCGGCCTGCTCGTGCGCGGCGGCCTGGAGGGCCTGATGCAGCGGTACGGCGACGGGCCGGGCCGCCGGGTCCCAGAGCGCGAGCGACGCGGTCGAGGTGAAGGCCGGGAGCGCCTTGCGGTCGCCCGCCTGGAGCGTGGGCACCGCCATGTCGCTGGTCTTCTCGCGCCGCAGCCCGTTCTCGTCGGTCTCGACCTCGCCGAGGACGGCGACGATGGGCACGAGGAGCCGGGCGCCCTTCAGCGCGGCGAGCACGCGCGACTCGGCGGCGGCGTCGCCCTTCACCCCGGCCCAGGCGGCCAACGCGGCCGTGAGTTCGGGGTCGGCGGTGCCGTCGTCGTCGGAGAAACCGGGGTCCGGGATGTTCTTGAGCTCCACGGCACGAGCCTAACCGGGGCGCGCGCCCGCTCCCGCCGGGCCCGGCCCGTAACCTCGCCGGATGGATCTGGACGCGGTGGTGTCAGGAGCTTCCGGGGGTTCGCTTTCCGTCGGCGTGTACGACGTGACGAGCGGTGCGGGCGCGGTGTACGGCGGCGAGGGGCGTACGTACGACACGGCGAGCATCGTCAAGGTCGACATCCTCGCGGCCCTGCTCCTGCGGGCCCAGGACGAGTGCCGGGAGCCGACCGGGAGCGAGTGGGCGCGGGCGGCCGCCATGATCGAGCGCAGTGACAACGACGTGGCGACCGAGCTGTGGCGGCTGATCGGCGGCGCGCCCGGGCTGGACGCGGCGAACCGGCGACTGGGACTCACCGAGACGTCCGGGGCGGCGGCGTGGGGGCTGACCCAGACCACGGTCCGGGATCAACTGGCGCTGCTGAAGGCGGTGTTCGGGGCGGATTCGGTGCTGGACGCGGGCTCGCGGGGGCGGCTTGCCACCCTGATGAGCCGTACGGTCGCCGGTCAGGACTGGGGTGTCTCGGCGGCGGGCACCGCGTGGGCCCTGAAGAACGGCTGGCTGCCCCGGACCGCGACAGGGCTGTGGGTCGTCAACAGCATCGGCCGCGTGACGGCACCGGACGGCCGCGCGTATCTGGTGGCGGTCCTGTCCGACGGGCACGCGACCAAGGAGGCGGGGGTGGCGGCGGTGGAGGACGCGGCGCGGGCGGCGGTACGGGCGATGCCGGGTTCTTAGCGCGGGACCTTGGTGCGGCTGCCACGCCACAAGGTGATGGAGGCCGCGAGCAGGAGGACGCCCGCGCCCGCGGCGAGCGCGGCCAGCCAGTCGCCCCGGTGGTCGGGCGCGCTGGGCTTGTCGGGGCCCGGGCCGAAGTACGTGCTGCGGTTCGCGCGCTCGGCCGAGGTGTTGGTGTGTACGTCCGGCTTGAGGCGGGCGCCCGCGGCGAGGGCGGCCGCCGGGTCGACCATGCCGTACCCCCGGGAGTCGTCGCGTCCGCCCTGCGGCGCGTTGCGGGCGGTGTCCGCGAGGAGGGTCTTGATCTGCGCCGGGGAGAGGCCGGGGTGGGCCGAGCGGATCAGGGCGACGGCGCCGGAGACGAAGGCGGAGGCGGCGCTGGTGCCCCAGCCCTCGTAGTACTTGCGGTCCGGGTCCGCTATCACCACGTCGACGCCGGGCGCGGAGACGGTGGCGTACCAGCGGCGGGTGGAGAAGGCGGCATGCGTGCCGTAGCGGTCGACGGCCGCGACCGCGATGACGCCCGGGTAGGCGGCGGGGTAGGAGACGTGGTCGCCCTGCTCGCCGCCGTTGCCCGCCGAGGCGACGACGACGGCGCCCCGGGCCAGGGCGTACTGGATCGCGGCGTCCTCGGCGGGTTCGGGGTGCGCGGAGGCGCTGTCGTCGCCGAGGGAGAGGTTGATGACGTCGGCGCCGTGGTCGGTGGCCCAGCGGATGCCGTCGGCGAGTGCGCCGCCACGGGTCTCGCGGGCCTTCTTGCGGGCCGGGTCGGACGATTCGAGGATCACCCGGACCGGCAGGATCCTGGCCTCGGGGGCGATGCCGAGCACGCCGTCCTGCTGACCGGGGCCGTGTCCATGGCCCGCGATGATCCCGGCCATGGCGGTGCCGTGCCGGGCCCAGTCGCGGCTGCCCCGGCCCGCCCCGAACCCGATGAGGTCGTTGCCGGGCAGGACCGATCCGGCGAGGTCGGGCTGGGTGGCGTCGACGCCGGTGTCGAGCACGGCGACGGTGATGCCCTTGCCCTTGGTCGTACGCCACGCCTCCTGCGTGTGCATCGCGGCCAGCTCCCACTGCCGGTCCCGGATGGTGTCCGCCTGCGCGGGAGCGGCGGGGAGCAGCAGCGCGAGGGTGGCGGCGCAGACGAGGGTGGCGGCGCGGGCGCGGCGGGGCGTGGTCATCGCTGCTTCTTCGTTCCGGTGGCGGCGGTCTTGCGCAGGGTCCGCTCGACCCGGTCGGCGATGCCCTTGGCGTCGTGGGTGAGTCCGGCCTCGACGGGGGCGTCGGTGGCGCCGTCGGCGACGGCGCGGTCGGCAGGCTGCGGGTCGGTGACGGTACGGGCGTCGGCGTAGCCGGTGACGGAGTAGACGACGACGGGGGCGTCGGTGAGGACGCGTACGGTCCAGCTCGCCCGCTGCTTGTCGCCGAACCCGGCGGCGGGCGTGCCCTTGACCGGGTACGGGCGCGGCATGAGGTCGCTGCGGTTGCCCAGCGACTCGTCGCTGAACCGGGTGCGCAGCGCGGCCATCGCAGCGGCGTCGGCCTCGGTGAACACCATCCCGACGGTGGTGACGGCGCTGGACGTGGCGTCGGTATACGTGGCCCGCAACAGCCGTACGCAGCCGACCGGTTGGAGCACCTTGAGCAGCAGCGGGTCCAGCGCACCCGCGCAGCCGCCGTCGGGCGCGACCCCGACCCGGGTCCAGACCCGGTCGGCGCCGCCGGGCCCGGCCCCGTTCCCGCTGATGGTGGGCGGAAAGAAGGTGTCCACGGGCACGTTGTGCCACAGGTCGCGGGCGGCGGTGTATCCGGTACGGGAGTCCCCGTCGCCGGATCCGCTCCCGATCCAGCTCCCGGCCGCGGCCCCGCCGATCAGCCCGAGCCCCAGGACGAGGCATACGGCGGCCGCGACGACCCGTCCGGCCCGGCGGTGGCGCACCGGCTCGACGTCGGGCGCGTCCTGGTCCCCGCCCACGGGTATCAAGGGCGGGATGGCGGGTATGGGGGGCGGTGACGTGGGGACGGCGGGCGGCTGGGTGTCCGCCGACGCGGCGGGCGGCGCCATCGGGCGCGGCCCGGGCACATACGCCGGAGGCGCGGCGGGCAGCCTCGGCGGGATCGACACGGGCGCGGCCGGACCGGCCGTCGGCGTCACCGACGGCTTCGGCGGTACGGCCGGACGCGACGGAGTCGCCAGGGCGGCGTCCAGCAGATCGATGGCGGAACGCGGGCGCTCGGCGGGGGGCGCGGGCAGCGCACCGGTGGGCGGAGCCGTCTCGCCACGGGACCGGGCCGCCGCGTCCTCGTCCGAGGTCGGCGTCGTCGGGGGCCGTTGCGCGTCCGTGGTCAATGGCCCCCCTCGTACCCTTCGTGCCTGCGCTGCGGATCGGCTTGGCCGGCAGGGCCGTTCGTTGCCGCGTTGGCGATACTTTACGGGCTGGGTGCACCGGGCAGGCCCCGGGCCCGAACGGGCGGGGGATCTGCCCCGATCGTCCCCCTACCCCCGGGTAGGACGTTCTGGCAGGCTCTGCCCATGACTCCGCGCGCAGCCGACCGGGCCCGCTACGACCGGGCCACCGCAGCTCTCGACGCCCCGCTCGCGCTCGTGGACCTGGAGGCGTTCGACGCCAACGCCGACGACCTCGTCCGGCGTTCCGGCGGCAAGCCGATCCGGGTCGCCAGCAAGTCCGTACGCTGCCGGGCCCTGCTCGAACGGGTGCTGGCGCGCGAGGGATTCGCCGGGATCATGTCGTTCACGCTCGCCGAGTCGATCTGGCTGGCGCGGGCCGGGTTCGAGGACGTCCTGCTGGCGTATCCGTCCGCCGACCGGGAGCGGTTCACCGAGCTGACCGGCGACCCCAAGCTCGCGGCCGCGATCACCGTCATGGTCGACGACCCGGCCCAGCTCGACCTCATCGACCGGGCCCGGCAGCGCCACGACCTCGTGGTCCGCGTCTGCGTCGAGCTGGACACCACGCTCCGGCTGCTCGGCGGGCGCGTACGCGTCGGCGCCCGCCGCTCCCCGCTGCGCGACCCCGCGCAACTCGCGGACCTGGCCCGGTCCATCGACCGCCGCCCCGGCTTCCGGCTGGTGGGGATCATGGCGTACGAGGGTCATGTCGCCGGGGTGGGCGACGCCATCGCGGGGCGGCCGGTGCGCTCGCGGGCGATCCGGCTGATGCAGAGCGCCGCGCGCAAGGAGCTGGCGGCGCGCCGGGCCGAGGTGGTGCGGGCCGTGCGGGCCGTCGTGCCGGATCTGGAGTTCGTCAACGGGGGCGGGACCGGCAGCGTCCAGCACACGGCCGCCGAGGACGCGGTCACCGAGATCGCCGCCGGGTCCGGGCTCTATGTGCCGCGTCTGTTCGACAACTACACGTCGTTCACCGGACGGCCCGCCGCGCTCTTCGCGCAGCCGGTGGTGCGCCGCCCGGGCGTCGGGGTGGTGACGGTGCTCGGCGGCGGCTACCCCGCGTCGGGCGCTGCGGGCGTGGACCGGCTGCCGGTTCCGTATCTGCCGGAAGGGCTCCGCTTCGACCCGCAGGAGGGGGCGGGCGAGGTGCAGACGCCGCTGCTCGGCTCGGCCGCCGACGATCTGCTGATCGGCGACAAGGTGTGGTTCCGGCACGCCAAGGCGGGCGAACTGTGCGAGCGGTTCGACGAGTTGCACCTGGTGGAGGGCGACCGCGTCACCGCGACCGTGCCCACGTACCGGGGCGAGGGCCGCACCTTCCTGTGACACTGGACGTTCACGGCGCCGGGGGCGCCACGCTGCTGCCGACCCCGCCGTTCTGCGTTCCCCCGATGACCCGGATGCCCTCGGTGATCCGGTCCATCCCGGTGAGCGGCACGGTGCCCGCCCCCGCGTCGAAGGCGAACCGGACGATGATCATCGACTCGCTGCCGACGCTGGACGGGAACGCCAGCGACTCCACGTAACCCCCGCTCCCCGCACCGGTCTTGACGCTCCAGCGGACCAGATAGCCGGTGCGCCCCGCGACCACCACGGAGGCGGAGCGCACCTCGCGGTGCGAGACCATCCCGCCGTAGTGGCGGCTGCCGAGGATGTCCTTGTCGTACGCGTCGTCGGCGGCGTCCGCGATGTCCTGCTTCGCGATGGCCTCGGCCGTCTTGAGGTCGGTGGCGGTGGCGGTGCGGCTGGTGACGACGGCGTGGTGGCAGAACGCGCCCTTGTCTCCGGGGCAGTCGAAGGTGGCCTTGGTCCACATCGTGGGGTAGCCCCCGACCGTGGAGTCGGGCTTCTCCCAGCCGGACATGACCGGCAGGGTGATGCCGTTGAGCTGGTCGACCAGGACGCTCGGGTCGTCCGTGTGCGACGCGCTCGGGGTCGGGGCCGTGCTCTGCCCGTGCGAGGTGGCCGCCTGGGTCGGCACGTCCGGCGCCGCGACGGCCGCCGGGCCGCTGCCGTCCTTGCCGAGCAGCGCGACCCCGGCGACGATCGCCGAGACCAGGACCACCGCGGCCACCACGACGGCGACGACCGCGCCCCGGCCCCGCCCCTGCGGCCGCTCCCCCACGGGCGGCAGCGGAACCGTGGCCGCGGCCGGTGGCGGCACCACGGGCACCGGCTGACCGGCGGCTCTGGTGTACCCGGTCCAGGCGGTCCCGTCCCACCAGCGCTCGATGGCGGGACTGCCCGGATCCCGGTACCAGCCGGGCGGCGTCGTCATGCTCATCAGGCCACCCTATGGGGGCGGTTCAGCCCCCGTACACCGTGTCCTGCTGGTCGGCCACGACCGTGCCGTCGCCCCGGCGCACGGGCGCGGCGGTGCCGTCGTGGTCCGTGTACGCGGTGGTGGAGCACGGGTAGGCGGCGCTCTTGCGGCCCTTGGGCTGGATGAACATCGGGTTCACGATCCAGCGGCCGTCGTTGTTGTCGTACGCGCGGCACATCAGCTCGTTCTTGTTGCGGTTCAGCACGAGCCGCAGCCCGGTCGCGTCCCGCAGGAACGACACATCGGTGTCGGAGTCGCCCGCCGCGAACACCTGGCGCCGCGCGGCCGGCTGGACCTTCTCGGCGGCCGCCCCGCGCACCCCGAAGATCTCCTGGTTGATCCAGCACCGCTTGCCGTCGATGTACGTGATCATCCCGTCCTCGCCGTCGGCGACCGTGCCGCAGCCCTTGATGTGCGGGGTGATCCGGCCGTGCGAGGTGACGCTGCGGATGCCGATGGCGTGGTCCTTCGCGACGCCCACGCCGCCCACCCACTCGTCGACGACCGTCTCGGGCGACGCCGAGGTGATCCAGACGTCGAACCCGGCCTTCTGGAACGTACGGATGAGATCGCGCTGCTGGTCGTAGTAGCGCACCCAGCCGGTCACCTTGGCCGTGCCGACCTGCTGCTCGGTGCCCATCGGCGCGGCCAGGTTCTCGGTGCGGGCGGCGCGGGCGAACGCCTTGATGTCGGCGGTGCGCCAGCCGTTCATCAGCTGGGCGAGCCAGGCGTACTGCGGCTCGATCCGGCGCCGGTCGAAGCCGGTGAAGGCGGTCGCGCCCTTGGTGGTCGTGCCCTCCCCGTAGACCGTGCGTATCTCGTCGGCGCAGCGGGTGTCGGTGGCCGTGGGCAGGGTGCGGCCACCGGACGGGCAGGCGGCGGCGAGCGCGGTGGCCGCCTGGTCGGTGAGGTAGCGGCTGGTGGTGTGCCAGTCGCCGTGCTGCGGGCGGCGGATCTTGGAGTGGCGCAGCATCCAGTACATCGTGGCGTCGCCGACGTCGTTCTTCACGACGGTGTTGTCCCAGTCGAAGACCGCGACGGGCTTGTGCCCCTTGGCCGCGCCCGCGCCCTTGCCGCACTTGCCGTAGCTGTCGATCAGCTCCTGGAGCCGGGCCTGGTTCTGCCCGTACCAGCCCTGCGAGATGGTCAGCGTGGGGCACGCGCCCGTGTGCGCCTGGGCGGTGGGGGCGGCGGCGAAGGCACTCCCCGCGATCGCCAGAGCGGCGGCCGCGGCCTGCCAACGACGTGCATTGCGCATGAACACTCCTGTCACCAACGGAAGATCGGGGGAAGGCTAGACAGAACAGCCGGGCGTCGCGCGACGCCCGGCTGTCTGGGTGGTGGAGTAAAGGTGAACGGCTAGAGCGGGGTCACGTACGCGCCGGAAATACCGCCGTCGACCAGGAAGTCCGTCGCGTTGACGAACGACGAGTCGTCGCTGGCGAGGAACGCGACGGCCGCCGCGATCTCCTCGGCCTGCGCGAAGCGGCCGAGCGGGATGTGCACCAGGCGGCGCGCGGCCCGCTCGGGGTCCTTGGCGAACAGCTCCTGGAGCAGCGGGGTGTTGACCGGCCCCGGGCAGAGCGCGTTGACCCGGATGCCCTCGCGGGCGAACTGCACGCCCAGCTCGCGCGACATCGCGAGCACGCCGCCCTTGGACGCGGTGTACGAGATCTGCGAGGTCGCGGCGCCCATCCTGGCCACGAAGGACGCGGTGTTGATGATCGAGCCGCGGCGCTGCTCGCGCATGTACGGGATGGCCGCCTTGCAGCACAGGTAGACCGAGGTGAGGTTGACGTCCTGGACGCGCTTCCACGCGTCGAGCCCGGTCTCCAGGATCGAGTCGTCGTCGGGCGGCGAGATGCCCGCGTTGTTGAAGGCGATGTCGACGCTGCCGTAGGTGTCGTACGCGGCCCTGAAGAGGGCGTCGACCTGCTCGGCGTCGGTGACGTCGACGCGTACGGCGAGCCCCCCGACCTCGTCCGCGGCCTTCTTGGCGGCGGCCTCGTCGATGTCGCCGCACACCACGTTGGCGCCCTCGGAGGCGAGGCGGCGGGCGGTGGCGAGGCCGATGCCGCTGCCGGCTCCGGTGATCACGGCGGTGCGGCCGACGAGCCGGCGGCAGATGCTTTCCTGGGTCACAGTGCGGGGCCTTCCGTGCTGATGAAGACGTTCTTGGTTTCGGTGAAGGCGGCCAGCGCGTCCGGGCCGAGCTCACGGCCCAGGCCCGACTGCTTGTAGCCGCCGAAGGGGGTCCAGTAGCGCACGCTGGAGTGCGAGTTGACGGAGAGGTTGCCCGCCGCGACCGCGCCGGAGACCCGCAGGGCGCGCCCCACGTCACGGGTCCAGATCGAGCCGGACAGGCCGTACCGGGTGGCGTTGGCCAGGCGTACGGCGTCCGCCTCGTCCTCGAACGGCAGCACCACGGCGACCGGCCCGAAGACCTCCTCGGCCGCGACCGGCGCGTGCGGCGCGAGGCCCGTCAGGACGGTCGGCGGGAACCAGAAGCCGGGGCCGTCGGGCGCGCTCCCTCGGATGCCCGCCATGTCGCCGTCGACGTACGCACGTACGCGCTCCAGCTGGACCTTGGAGATCAGCGGGCCCATCTGGGTCTTCTCGTCGGCCGGGTCGCCGACGACGACGGACTCGATGCCGGGCGCGAGCAGTTCGAGGAAGCGGTCGTAGACGGAGCGCTGGACCAGGATGCGGGTGCGGGCGCAGCAGTCCTGGCCGCTGTTGTCGAGGAACGACATGGGCGAGGCGGCCGCGGCCGCCTCGATGTCGGCGTCCGCGAAGACGATGTTGGCGCTCTTGCCGCCGAGTTCGAGGGTGAGACGCTTCACCTGGTCCGCGCACTTGGCCATGATCTGCTTGCCGACCCGGGTGGAGCCGGTGAAGACGATCTTGGCGACGCCGGGGTGCTCGACGAGGGCCGCGCCCGCGACGGCGCCCGCGCCCGGGAGCACCTGGAACAGGTCCTCGGGCAGGCCCGCCGCCACCGCCAGCCCGGCGAGGCGCAGGGCGGTGAGCGGGGTGGTCTCGGCGGGCTTGAGGATCACCGCGTTCCCGGCGGCGAGCGCCGGGGCCATGCCCCAGGCGGCGATCGGCATCGGGAAGTTCCAGGGCGCGATGACACCGACGACGCCCAGCGGTTCGAGGATCGTGATGTCGAGACCGCCCGGCACTGGGATCTGACGTCCCGTCAGGCGCTCCACTCCCCCGGCCGCGTAGTCGAGCAGATCGCGGACGTTGCCCGCCTCCCAGCGGGCGTTGCCGACCGTGTGCCCGGCCTCCGCGACCTCCAACTGGGCGAGTTCTTCGAGGTGTTCGTCGACCGCGACGGCGAAGCGGCGCAGCAGCCGGGCCCGGTCGGCCGGGGCGAGCGCGGCCCACTGCTGCTGCGCCCGCGCGGCCCGTACGACGGCCGCGTCCACGTCTTCGGCACTGGCGGCGGGGACGGTCGCGATGACCTCCTCCGTCGCCGGGTTGAGCACCTGGTGCTCGTACGGTTCATCGGACAACGGGGGCCTCACAGGCGTTCGAAGGAGCGACGGAGCTCCCAGTCGGTCACCGCGGCGTCGTAGGCGTCCAGCTCGACGCGCGCCATGTTGCGGTAGTGCGCAACCACCTCGTCCCCGAAGGCGGCCTTGGCGATGGGGCTGTTCTCCCACAGCTCGGCGGCCTCGCGCAGGGTGGTCGGGACGTGCTCGTACTCCGAGGTGTACGCGTTCCCGGCGCAGGCGTCGGGCAGTTCGAGCTTCTGCTCGACGCCGTACAGACCCGCCGCGACCAGTCCGGCGACCGCCAGATGGGGGTTGACGTCACCGCCCGGCAGCCGGTTCTCGAACCGCAACGAGCGGCCGTGACCGACCACCCGCAGCGCACAGGTGCGGTTGTCGTAGCCCCAGGCGACGGCGGTGGGCGCGAACGAACCGGGCTGGAAGCGCTTGTACGAGTTGATGTTCGGCGCGTAGAGCAGGGAGAAGTCCCGCAGCGCGGCCAGCTGTCCGGCCAGGAAGTGGCGCATCAGCGCGGACATGCCTCCCGGGCCGTCGCCCGGCATGACGTTGCGGCCCTCCTCGTCGGCGAGCGAGAGGTGGATGTGACAGGAGTTTCCCTCGCGCTCGTTGTACTTCGCCATGAAGGTGAGCGAGACGCCCTCCTGGGAGGCGATCTCCTTGGCGCCGGTCTTGTAGATCGCGTGCTGGTCGCAGGTGACCAGGGCCTCGTCGTAGCGGAAGACGATCTCGTGCTGGCCCGGGTTGCACTCGCCCTTGGCGGACTCGACGGTCAGGCCCGCGCCCGCCATGTCGTTGCGGATACGGCGCAGCAGCGGCTCGATCCGGCCGGTGCCGAGCACCGAGTAGTCGATGTTGTACTGGTTGGCCGGGGTCAGCCCCCGGTAGTCCGCGTTCCAGGCCTGCTCGTAGGTGTCCCGGAAGACGATGAACTCCAGCTCGGTGCCGACCTGTGCGGTCAGCCCGAGCTCGGCGAGCCGGTCGAGCTGGCGGCGCAGGATCTGGCGCGGGGCGGCGACGACGGGCGCGCCGTTCTCCCAGCCGAGGTCCGCGATGAGCATGGCCGTGCCGTCGTTCCAGGGGACGCGGCGCAGGGTGGAGAGGTCGGGGAGCATGGCGAAGTCGCCGTAGCCGCGCTCCCAGGACGACATCTCGTAGCCGTCGACGGTGTTCATCTCGGTGTCGACGGCGAGGAGGTAGTTGCAGCCCTCGGTGCCATGGGCGACGACCTCGTCGAGGAAGAAACGTGCGGCGAACCGCTTGCCCTGGAGCCGCCCTTGCATATCGGGGAAGGCCAGGACCACAGTGTCGATCTCGCCGCTCTCGACGAGCGCGCGCAGCGCGTCGATGTCGAGCGGGGGTGTGCGGTCTGCCACGGGAAAAGCCTCCTTCGGTCAGCCGAGAACCCATAAGGTATTGCCGAGAACCATTGCTTGGGAAGGGGGTGCGGCCAGATGTCGCAGCCGGATTTCGAGGACCGGCTCGCCCCGGTGCTGCGGACCGTGCGGGCCGGCAACGGCTTCGAGGAGGCGCTGGAGCAGATCCTCCAGGTCGTCCGGCTCGGTCTGGTGCCGGCCGGTGAACGGCTGCCGTCGGAGCGGGAGTTGGCCGACCGCCTCGGCATCAGCCGGGTCACGCTGCGCGAGGTCCTGAAGGTCCTCACCGACCAGGGCCTGGTGGAGTCGCGGCGCGGCCGGTACGGCGGAACGTTCGTGCTGCCGCGCGCCTCCTCGACCGGCGAGGACGAGCTGCGGCGGCGGATCGCGGAGGTCGACGTCGAGGACGTGCTGCGCTTCCGCGAGGTCCTGGAGGTGGGCGCGGCCGGGCTCTGCGCCGCGCACGGACTCACCGACGAGCAGGCCGACCGGCTGCGGGACGCGCTGGCCCGCACGCATGACGCGCCGCTCACCGACTACCGCCGTGCCGACACCCTGCTCCACCTCACGCTCGCCGAGCTGTCGGGCTCGCCCACGCTCACCGCGCGCTACGCCGCCGTGCGGGCCACCGTGAACGACCTGTTGGACTGCATCCCGCTGCTCGTACGCAACTTGGAGCACTCCCAGCGTCAGCACACCGCGTTGGTCGAGGCGGTGCTCGACGGGGACGCGGATGGGGCGCGGGAGATGATGCGGGAGCATTGCGGGGGGACTGCGGCGCTGCTTCGGGGGTTTTTGACGTAGCGGCGAGCGCGTGGCCTTTCGACTGCGGACCGTGCGTGGTTGCTCGCGCAGTTCCCCGCGCCCCTATGGGGCGCCCAGGACCGCCCCCGTTTACCCCGACGTAACGCAAAGGGCTTGCTTTCTGGTGGGGTTCCCCGCAAAGGTATGGCCCCAGTCCATTGACCCCATCCCCCGTCGGGAGCCGCGTCATGACCATGGAGTCCACGGAATCCGCCAAGACCCGCGCCGCCGAACCGGCGGACGACTATCTGGAGCGCAGGGCGCTGCGCCGGGGCAGCGCCGGCTGGCTGCTGCTGACCGGGCTCGGCGTGGCGTACGTCGTCTCCGGCGACTACTCCGGCTGGAACTTCGGCCTGGCCCAGGGCGGTTTCGGCGGGCTCGCGATCGCCATGGCCCTGATGGGCCTGATGTACGTCTGCATGGTCTTCTCGCTCGCCGAGCTCTCCTCCGTACTGCCCACGGCGGGCGGCGGCTACGGCTTCGCCCGACGCGCGCTCGGCCCCTGGGGCGGCTTCCTCACCGGTACGGCCATCCTCATCGAGTACGTCCTGGCCCCGGCCGCGATCTCCATCTTCATCGGCGACTACGTCGAATCGCTCGGCCTGTTCGGCCTCACCTCCGGCTGGCCGGTCTACCTCGCCTGTTTCGCCATCTTCATCGGCATCCATCTGTGGGGCGTCGGCGAGGCGTTGCGCTTCAGCTTCGTGGTGACCGGGGTCGCGGTGGCCGCGCTGCTGGTGTTCGCGGTCGGCGCGTTCATGGACTTCGACGCGTCCCGCCTCGACGACATCGCGGTGCACAAGGACGCGGTCGGCGCGAGCTCCTGGCTGCCGATGGGTGTGATGGGGATCTGGGCGGCGTTCCCGTTCGGCATGTGGTTCTTCCTCGGCGTGGAGGGCGTACCGCTGGCGGCCGAGGAGACCCGCGACCCGGCCCGTACGCTCCCGAAGGCGATCCGCTGGTCCATGGGCATCCTGGTGGTCCTCGCCCTGCTCACCTTCTTCGCCTCGGCGGGCGCGCGCGGCTCGGCCGCGATCCAGGACGCGGGCAACCCTCTGGTCGAGGCGCTGCAACCGCACGGCAAGGCCACGGCGCTGAGCCGGATCGTCAACTACGCGGGACTCGCGGGCCTGGTGGCGTCGTTCTTCTCGCTGATCTACGCGGGCTCGCGTCAGCTCTTCGCGCTCTCCCGGGCGGGTTATCTGCCGCGCTTCCTGTCGCTGACCAGCCGCCGCAAGGCGCCGTACCTGGGTCTGCTCGTGCCCGGCGCGATCGCCTTCTCACTCGCGGCCGCGACCGGCGACGGGGCGCGGATGCTGAACGCCGCCGTCTTCGGCGCCACCGTCTCGTACGCACTGATGTCCCTCTCGCACATCGTGCTGCGCCGCCGTGAGCCGCATCTGGAGCGCCCGTACCGTACGCCGGGAGGAGCGCTGACCTCGTCGGTCGCACTCGTCCTCGCGTGCGCGGCGCTTCTCGCCACGTTCCTGGTGGACGTGACGGCGGCGCTGATCGCGCTCGGCGTGTACGCGGTCGCCGTCGCCTACTTCGGTCTCTACAGCCGTAAGCATCTGGTGGCCAGTGCACCCGAGGAGGAGTTCGCGGCGCTCGCGGCGGCGGAGGCCGAGCTGGAGCGCGAGTGAGTGTCCATTCAGCAGCACTTCAGCAGCACTCGTCAGAAGGAGAGGGAGAACGCGGTGGGACGGCCACTGATCGGTGTCAGCACATATCTGGAGAGCTCGGTGCGCTGGGGCGTGTGGGACTGGCCCGCCGCGCTGCTGCCCGCGTACTACCCGCGCCTGGTGCGGGCGGCGGGCGGCCTCACCGCGATGCTGCCACCGGACGACCCGGACACGGCGGCCCAGGTCGTGGCCCGTCTCGACGGCGTGGTGATCGCGGGCGGGCCTGATGTCGAGCCCGTACGGTACGGGGCCGACCGCGATGCCAGGACCGGGCCGCCCGCGCCGGAGCGGGACGCGTGGGAACTCGCCCTGATCGAGGCCGCGTTGGCGTCCGGGACACCGCTGCTCGGCATCTGCCGGGGGATGCAACTGCTGAACGTCGCCCTCGGCGGCACGCTCGTACAGCACATGGACGGCCACACCGGCGGTACGGGTGTCATCGGCCGCCACACCGTGCGCCCGGTTCCCGGCACGCTCTATGCCGGGATCGAGCCGGGCGAGGCGTCTGTACCGACCTACCATCACCAGGCCGTGGACCGTCTCGCGGACGGTCTGGTGGTGTCGGCGCTGGCTGAGGACGGCACCGCAGAGGCAGTCGAACTCCCGGGCGCGGCCTGGGCGTTGGGTGTGCAGTGGCATCCGGAGCTGGGCGAGGACACGAAGGTGATGGAGGCGCTGGTGGAGGCGGCGCGCGCCCGCGTCGACTGCCCCGTGTAGAGCTCAGCGGGCCCGGGTCTCAGTGGGCCCGCGTCAGCGACAGCAGGTCGCGGGCCGGGCCCGTGGGGCGGTGGCCCGCGCGCCAGACCGCGCGCAGGTCACGGCTCAGTCCTACGCCCTCCAGCGGGATCCGCGCCAGGCGCCGACTCGCCAGCTCCTCGCCGAGGGCGAGTTCGCTGAGCACCGACGGGCCCGCGCCGCTGACCACCGCCGCCTTCACGGCCGTGGTGGAGGCGAGTTCGAGCAGCGGCGGCGCCACCCCACCCGCAGCGGTGAGCGCCGCGTCCAGGACCTGACGGGTGCCGGAACCCTCCTCGCGCAGGATCAGCGGGGTGGCGGCCAGTTCGGCGGCGGTGAGCGGGGTGCGGCGGCGGGCCCATGGGTGGGCGGGCGCCGCGACCACCACCAGGCGGTCATGGCCGATCACCGCCCCGTCGAGCCCACTCGGCACCGACAGGCCCTCCACGAACCCCAGGTCCGCCTCGCCCGCCAGCAGCCGCTCGGCCACCAGCGCCGAGTTCCCGGCGTGCAGCGAGACCGCCGTCCCCGGGCGCTCGGCGCGCAGAGCGATGAGCCACCCGGGCAGCAGGTACTCGGCGATGGTCATGCTCGCGGCGACCCGCAGCCGGGAGTCGCGGCGCCCGCGCAGCGCCTGGGCGCCCGCGTCGAACGCCTCGGCCGCCTCCACCACCCGCCGCGCCCAGTCCGTCACCAGGACGCCCTCGGCGGTCAGCTTCGACCCGCGCGGCGAGCGGTCGACCAGGGCCACCCCGAGCTGGCGTTCCATCGCGCGGATCCGGCTGCTCGCGGCGGGCTGGGTGATGCCGAGGTCGCGCGCGGCCCGCCCGAGGCTGCCGTGCCGGGCGACCGCGAGCAGCAGCTCCAGGGCGCCCAGATCGGGCACCCGCCGGAACACCGGCCCGGACTCGTCCATGCTCGCCGTACTCATAAACCCAGCTTATGGCCTCATAGAAAGATCCGGTCTGGCGGGCCCCTGCGACCAGGGCGAAGGTGGACACATGGTCACCCTCATCCATTCGCGCACACAGGCACCGGCGACCCCGTTGTCCGCACTGCGCCACCTCGGTCCCAACTGGTACGCCGCCGTCATGGGCACGGCGATCATCGCCAACGCGGGCGCCGGACTCCCGTTCCACATCCCGGGGCTGACCGTGATCTGGGCCCTGTCGCTGACCATGCTGGTGGTGCTGGTCACCGCCCGCGCCGTCCACTGGACGCACCACCGCGACCAGGCCCGCGCCCACCTCCTCGACCCGGGCGTCGCCCCGTTCTACGGCTGTATGTCGATGGCGTTCCTGGCCGTCGGCATCGGCACCCTCACCGTCGGCAAGAACGTCATCGGCGAGGGCGCGGCCGTCACGCTCGCCTGGATCCTGTACGGCATAGGCACCCTGACCGGGCTCGCGGTCGCGGTGGGCATCCCGTATCTGATGGTCGTGCGCCACAAGGTCGCCTCCGGCACCGCCTCGCCGGTGTGGCTGCTCCCCGTGGTCGCCCCCATGGTCTCGGCGACCCTCGGCGCGCTCCTGGTCCCCCACCTGCCCGTCGGCCAGCCCCGGGAGGCGATGCTGCTCGCCTCGTACGCGATGTTCGGCATGAGCCTGCTCGCCACCATGGTGATGCTGCCGCTGGTCTTCTCCCGGCTCGTCCACGAGGGCCCCCTGCCGCTCGCCCTGACCCCGGCCCTGTTCCTGGTCCTCGGCCCCCTCGGCCAGTCCACCACCGCCGTCAACAAGCTGGCGGACGTGGCCACGGGCGCGATCGACGCCCCGTACGCGAACGGCCTGAGCGTGTTCGCCGTCGTCTACGGCGTGCCGGTGATCGGCTTCGCCCTGATGTGGCTGGCGCTCGCCACCGCGATGGTGGTCCGCGCGGCCCGCGCCGGAATGCCCTTCGCGATGACCTGGTGGGCCTTCACCTTCCCCGTCGGCACCTGCGTCACCGGCGCCGAGGGCCTGGCCCACCACACCGGCCTGGCCGCCTTCGACTGGCTCTCCGTCGGCCTGTACGCCCTGCTCGCGACGGCGTGGCTGGTGGCGGGCTTCCACACCGTCCGCGGCCTGGTCAGCGGCAGGCTGCTCGCAGCACCCCGCTGAGCGCGGCCGGGGCCTCCACGAGCGAGGGGCCGTACCAGGTGAGCAGCCGGCCGTCCACGAGGGCGGCCGGCAGTGCCGGGAACGCCTCGGGGCCGTCGTCGGGCGTGAAGCGGTACGGCTCGTCGGGCAGGACCACCAAGTCGGCCCCGGCGGCGTTCAGTTCGTCGAGGCGGATGCGCGGATAGCGCTCGGCGTGGTCCGCGTACACATTGCGGACGCCGAGCCGGGACAGCACGTCCCCCGCGAAGGTGTCGCGGCCGAGCACCATCCAGGGGCGGCGCCAGATCGGCACGACGGCTGTTCCGAAAGGCTCGCCGGGGTGCGCCACCGCGTCCCACGCCCGGCGGGCCTCGTCGAGCCAGTGGGGGCGTGTCAGACCGCAGCCCTCGACCAGGACCCGGGCCAGCTCGGTGAACGCCTGCTCCAGGTCGCGTACTTCGGTGACCAGGACCTCCAGGCCCGCCGCGCGCAGCGCCGCGAGGTCCTGTTCGCGGTTCTCCTCCTCGTTGGCGATCACCAGGTCGGGGCGGAGCGCGACGATCGCGGGGACGTCGGGGTTCTTGGTGCCGCCGATGCGTACGACGTCGAGGCCGGCCGGGTGCGTACACCAGTCGGTCGCGCCGACGACGAGCCCGGGGGCCGTGACCGCCACCGCCTCGGTGAGCGAGGGCACCAACGAGACCACCCGGGGCGATGCCATCAGTGCCGGGTCTCCTCGATGGCCTCGATGTGGTCGGCCACCGCCACCAGCAGGATCCGGGTACCGGGCACCGCCGCGCGCCAGCGGTGGCGGACCCCGCCGGACAGGCACAGCGTGTCGCCGCGCTCCAGGCGGTAGGCCCGGCCCTCCGCCTCCACCTCGGCGGCGCCGTCGGCCACGTACATCAACTCGTCGTTGCGGTGCTGGAACTCGCGGGCGGTGTCGTGCTCGCCGGTGAACTCCATCGCGTGCAGCTGGTGGTGCCCGCGCAGCAGTTGGCGCACCCCGCCCTCGCCGTCCCCGTCCGCGCGCGCGACCTCGACGGTACGGGCGGTGTCCGCCGCGTCGTACAGCTCGGGGACGGTCGTGCCCAGCGCGTCCGCCACGCGCGCGAGGGAGCGGGCGCTGGGGCGGGCGCGCTCGTTCTCGATCTGGCTCAGGAACGGCACCGAGAGGCCGCTGCGCTCCGCGACCGCGGCGAGGGTGAGCCCCAGCCTGCGGCGCAGCCGCCGCACGGCCACGCCCACCCGAAGAGTTTCCTTGTCGTCCATCTCTCCGGCTCCTCCCCGTCACCATGGCTCACTCGGCCGCCGCGCTGCCTGCACCCTACGCAGCTTCGGCGTCCGGGGGCACCATCGTGTGGAAGAAGAGTGCCCTCGCGTATGACCGTGCATACCTTGTGACGACGGGGCCCCGCCGGTATTTCGGCGGGGCCCCGTTGCGGGCGCGGACGGCTGAAACCATTCGCCCTTTCGCGTGTCAACGCGCGCGTGGCAGGTGTCAGCCCTTCACGGGCGTCCACTTGTCGGCCAGGCCCGGGTTCTCCTTGAGCCAGGCGCGGACGGCTTCCTGCTCCTTGCCCTTGCCGGTCGACTGGATCTTCGCCTCAAGACCGGTGAGCTGCTGCTCGGTCATATGGAAGTTCTTCAGCCAGGCGCCGACCTTCGGGTTGTCGGCCCCGAAGCCCTTGCGGGCCAGGGTGTGCACCCCGTCGCCCTTACCCCAGCTGCCCTTGGGGTCCTTGAGCTTCTTGAGGTCGTACGTGCTGTACGCCCAGTGCGGCGACCAGAGCGTGACGACGACCGGCTCCTTCTTGGCGTACGCGCGCTTGAGCTCGGCGAGCATCGACGGCGTCGAGCCGTCGACGACCTTGTACTCGCCGTCCAGGCCGTACTCCTTGAGGACCTTGTCCTTGAGCAGCCCCATCATTCCGGCGCTCGGCTCGATGCCGATGATCCGCCCCTTGAACTGGCCGGACTTGCCCTTGAGGTCGTCGAGCGAGTCGATGCCCTTCATGTACGAGGGCACGCTCAGCTCCAGCGAGGTCGGGCCGTACCAGGAGCCCAGGTCCTCCAGCTTGTCGTGGTACTTCCGCCAGTACGTGGCATGGGTGACCGGGAGCCAGGAGTCGGTCTCGAAGTCGATCTGCCCGCCCGCCATACCGGTGTAGAGCGCGCCCGCCTCGTACTGCTTGGTGTCGACCTTGTAGCCGCGCCGCTCCAGCAGCTCCTTCCAGAGGAAGGTGGAGGCGATGCCCTCGTCCCACGGGATGTAGCCCATGGAGACCTTCTTGCCCTTGCCGACGTTCTCGGCGCCGGAGGCGGTGGCCGTGGACGACGAGCCGAACATGTTCATGCCGCCCGCGACCAGCGCGAGGACGACCACGCCGACGACCACGACGGCGGGCTGCGGACGGTGGTTCCACAGCTTGGCGCCCGAAGTCCGGGCCTTCGCCAGCGCGCGGCGGCCCACCGGCGAGACCGCGCGGCCCAGCGCGCCGGTCATCCGGTCGAGGTACATGGCGAGCACGACGATCGAGATGCCCGCCTCGAAGCCGAGGCCGATGTCGACGTTGCCGATGGCGCGGTAGACCGCGCCGCCGAGCCCGCCGCCGCCGACCATGCCCGCGATGACGACCATGGACAGGCCCAGCATGATTACCTGGTTGACGCCCGCCATGATGGTCGGCAGCGCCAGCGGGAGCTGCACCCTGAGCAGGGTGTTGCGCGGGGTGGTGCCGAACGCCTCGGCCGCCTCGACCAGTTCGGGGTCGACCTGGCGGATGCCGAGCTCCGTCATCCGTACGCCCGGGGGCAGCGAGAAGACGATGGTGGCGATGATGCCGGGGACCACGCCGACGCCGAAGAAGATGATGCCGGGGATCAGATAGACCATCGCCGGCATGGTCTGCATGAAGTCGAGCACCGGACGGCTGATCGCGCTCACGGTCTTGGACCGGGACGACCAGATGCCCAGCGGGATGGCGAGGGCCAGCGTCACCACGGTGGCGACGAGCACCAGCGACAGCGTCGACATGGCCTCGTCCCACAGCTCGATCGAGTCGATCAGCGCGAACCCGCCGAAGGCGAGCACACCGGCGACCAAACCCCGCAGCCACCAGGCGACGACGGCGAGGATGCCCGCGAAGAGCAGCGGCTGCGGCGCGGACAGGACGGCGTCGATGCCGTCGTACATGCCGTTGACGACCTTGGTGATGGCGTCGAACAGCCAGGAGAGATGGTTCTGCAGGAACGTGACGGCGCTGTCGACCCAGTCGCCGAGCGGAAGCCTAGGCACGGGCCACCTCCTGCGCCGAGCAGGCCATGGGCCCGCGTTCGTCGTCGCCGAGGAACGCGATCAGGCGCTCCTGCGGTACGACACCGAGCAGCGCACCGTCGGCGCCCTTGACGGCGACGGGGTGCGGGACCCTGGCCGCGACCGCGCACAGGTCGGCCACCGAGGTGTCCAGGGTGACGCTCTCGCAGTCGCACTCCCCGGCGTCCGCGCGCTCCGGCTCGGTCATCACGGATACGGCGGTGAGCACCCGGGAGCGGTCGACGTCCTGGATGAACGAGGCCACGTAGTCGTTGGCCGGGGCCAGGAGGATGTCCTCGGCGGTGCCGAGCTGGACGATCCGTCCGTCGCGCATCACGGCGATGTTGTCGCCGAGCCGCATGGCCTCGTTGAGGTCGTGGGTGATGAAGACGATGGTCTTCTTGAGCCGCTTCTGCAGTTCGAGCAGCTGGTCCTGCATGTCGCGGCGGATCAGCGGGTCGAGCGCGCTGAACGACTCGTCCATCAGGAGCAGGTCGGCGTCGGTGGCGAGCGCGCGGGCCAGGCCCACGCGCTGCTGCATACCGCCGGAGAGCTCGTCGGGCCAGGAGTCGCCCCAGCCGGCCAGCCCGGTCAGCTCCAGGGCCTCGGCGGCGCGCATCTCGCGTTCGGCGCGCGGCACGCCCTGGACCTCCAGGCCGTAGGCGGCGTTCTCCAGGACACTGCGGTGCGGGAAGAGCGCGAAGTGCTGGAAGACCATGCTGATCTTGGTCGAGCGTACGGTGCGCAGCTCGCTCGCGGACAGGCTGGTCAGGTCCTGTCCGTCGAAGAGGACGCGGCCCGAGGTGGGCTCGATGAGCGCGTTGAGCATCCGCAGGAGGGTGGACTTCCCGGATCCCGAGAGTCCCATCACCACGAAGATCTGGCCGGGCTCCACCGTGAACGAGGCGTCGATCACCGCCGCCGTCGTCCCGGCCGCGCGCAGCTCGTCGCGGTCGGCACCGCCTGCGAGCTTGCGCACCGCTTCGTCGGGTCGTCTGCCGAACACTTTGTAGAGCTGCTCGGCTTGCAGCCTGGACACATACACCTCACGGGTAGAACGGAAAACGGCCCGCATCCCCCGCTCGCGGGCCGTGGAGCGGTACGGAATCTGTCCGCTTCCTCATGCAGTAGTTGAAACTGACACCGAGGGCCACTCCAGCGCCGCGCCTGCCCGGCCTTACCTGGAGCAAACGCGAAGGTGATCCAGTTCACTGCGCGAAGGGGTTGCCGAGAGCGGGGTGCGGCATCTGCGGGGTACGGCTTCAGCGGTGAGCAGAGGTGACTGTCAGTGGGGTGCGGCATCATCGGGGTGTGACGCGACGCCTGATGCTCCTCGACACCGCTTCCCTGTACTTCCGGGCCTATTTCGGGGTCCCCGACACCGTCCGGGCCCCGGACGGCACCCCGGTCAACGCCGTGCGCGGCCTGCTCGACTTCATCACCCGCCTGGTCCAGGACCACCACCCGGACGACCTGGTGGCCTGCATGGACGCGGACTGGCGCCCGCACTGGCGGGTCGAGCTGATCCCCTCCTACAAGGCGCACCGGGTGGCGACCGAGACCGCCGAGGGCGTCCCGGACGAGGAGGAGGTCCCGGACACGCTCGCGCCGCAGGTCCCGGTGATCGAGGCGGTCCTGGACGCACTGGGGATCGCCCGGGTCGGGGTCGCGGGATACGAGGCGGACGACGTGATCGGCACGCTGTCGGCGGCGGCCCCCGGCCCGGTCGACATCGTCACGGGCGACCGCGACCTGTTCCAGCTGGTCGACGACAAGCGCGGCGTGCGCGTCCTCTACCCCCGCAAGGGCGTCGGCGACTGCGACCTGATCGACGACGACCTCATCCGTACGAAGTACGGAGTACGGGCCGATCAGTACGCGGACTTCGCGGCCCTGCGTGGCGACGCCAGCGACGGCCTGCCGGGCGTCAAGGGCATCGGCGAGAAGACGGCGGCGCAGCTGATCACGGAGTACGGCGACCTGGCGGGCGTGCGCCGGGCGGCCGAGGACCGCACCTCCAAGCTGACGCCCGCCAAGCGCAAGGGCATCATCGAGGCCGCCGACTACCTGGACGTGGCGCCGAAGGTGGTCCGGGTGGCCCTGGACGTGCCGCTGCCCGACTTCGACCCGGCCCTGCCGGACGAGGCGCTGCACCCGGAGACGCTGGACCAGCTGGCTGAACGCTGGGGCCTGGGCAGCTCACTGCCCCGCCTGCTCACCACCCTGCGACCGTGACACGTATATCGCTTGAGCGAGGTGCTAACTTAGGTAAACCTAAGAAGATATGAACAGCAGAGCTGAAACAGGGGAGAGCACTGTGGCAGAACGAGCGGCCCGCAAGGCACCGGGAACGCACGAGGCGCGCGTGGTGCGCACGGAGTGGATCAGCGAGCACATGATCCGCATCGTTCTCGGGGGCGCGGGCAGCGGTGGTTTCACTCTGGGCGACCACACCGACCACTACGTCAAGCTGCTCTTCCCGGCCGAGGGTGTGGCCTACCCCGAGCCGTTCGACATGGAGCGGATCCGCGCCGAGTTCCCGCGCGAGCAGTGGCCCAGCCAGCGCACGTACACGGTACGGAAGTGGGACGCCGAGCGCGACGAGCTGACCGTCGACTTCGTGGTCCACGGCGACGAGGGCCTGGCCGGTCCGTGGGCCGCCCGCGCGCAGGTCGGCGATGTGATCCGGTTCGTCGGCCCGGGCGGCGGCTACGCCCCGGACCCGGCGGCCGACTGGCATCTCCTGGTGGGCGACGAGAGCGCGCTCCCGGCGATCGCGACCGCCCTTGAGCGGATTCCGGCCGGCGCCCTGGTCCACGCCTTCGTGGAGGTCGCGGGCCCGCAGGAGGAGCAGGAGCTGCGGACCCCGGACGGGGTGACGGTGACCTGGCTGCACCGGGGCGAGACCGCGGTGGGCAACCAACTGATAGCAGCGGTGCGGGAGTTGGAGTTCCCCGCGGGCGACGTCCACGCCTTCGTCCACGGCGAGGCGGGCTTCGTCAAGGACCTCCGCCGCCACCTCCGCCTCGACCGCCAGATCCCCCGCGACCGCCTCTCCATCTCGGGCTACTGGCGCCTGGGCCAGGACGACGACGCGTGGCGCGCGGTGAAGCGCGAGTGGAACGAGCAGGTGGAACGAGAGCAGGAGCAGGAAGCGGCCTGACGCGACCGGGGTGCGGGGCCAAGGGCCCCGCACCCTACGAAGGGCGCCCCGCAGGGGCGTTAAGGGGCGCGGGGAACTGCGCGACCAGCCCCCACCGGCCCGCAGACGAATACCGCACCCGGCAGGCCACGCTCAGACGGACTTCTGATACGACCGAAACGTCCGGGTGGACAGCCACACAGCCACCACCGCGAGCGCGAGCAACGCCCCACCCCGCCCGAGGACGAGCCCCCAGTCCGGGTCGGCGGACGAGGCCGAACGCCCCACCGCGATACCCCAGTTGAGCGGATTGAAGTCGGCCACGTGCCGCATCCACGAAGGCATCTGCCCCGGCGCCATGAACGCCGAGGACAAGAACGTCAGCGGCAGCAGCAGAAACGTGTTGATCCCGATGATCGACTCCCGCTCCCGCACCAGCATCCCCAACGCGTTGGAGAACGCGCCGAACACCGTACCGACGAGGATCGCCCCGACGGTCAGGATGAACATCCCGAGGAACCCACCGGGATAGTGCGCGCCACCGATCCGCCCGAGCAGCAGGATGATGACCGACTGCACGGCGATGCTGATGCCGTTCTGCGCGACGTTCGCGTTCATCAGCGCACTGCGGCTGACCGGCGTCGTCAGGAACCGGTTGAGCGTGCCGCGCTCGATCTCCTCCAGCGTGCCCATCCCGGCCCACATACTGGACCCGAGCGCGCTCATCACCACGATGCCGGGCACGAGGTAGTCCAGATACGACGTCGTACCGAACCCGCCGAGCTCGACGATCTTCTTGAACAGGTTCCCGAACAGGAACAGCCAGATCACCGGCTGGATCAGCGTGATGAGCAGATACGCGGGCTGCCGCACGATCGCCATCAGCTGACGCTGCGTCATGAACCAGGTCTGGGCGAGGGTCTGCGCGAGGCTTCCCGAGGAGGCCCGCGAGGCGGTGGCCAGAGGAACGGTCTGGGTGCTCATCGGGCATCTCCGGCGGTGACGAGGGCGGCAGCGGAGGCGGACGCGTCAGCGGACGCCGCTGCCTCGGCTTCGGAGAAACGGCGTCCGGCGTAGCGCAGATAGACGTCGTCGAGGGAGGGCCGGGCGACGGTGGCGGACGCGACGGCCGCCCCGGCCCGTTCCAGCGCGCCGAGCAGCGCGGGCACGGCGGCGGCGCCGTCGTCGGCGCGGGCGCTGACCCGGCGTCCGTCGATCAGGATCTCGTGCACACCCGGCAGCCCGCCGAGCGCGTCGCGCAGCAGCCGACCGGAACCGCCGCCCACCGCTTCACGCAGCTCCAAGTGCACGGCGTCCCCGCGCAGTTCGCCCTTCAGCTCGTCGGGGGTGCCCTCCACGACGACCCTGCCCCGGTCGACGATGGCGATGCGCTCGGCGAGCCGGTCGGCCTCTTCGAGGTAGTGGGTGGTGAGCAGGATCGTCAGCCCCTCGTCCCCGGCGAGCCGGGAGATCTCCTCCCACATGGCGGTGCGGGCCTCGGGGTCGAGCCCGGTGGTCGGCTCATCCAGGAACAGCACCTCGGGCCGGTGGACGAGCCCGAGCGCCACGTCCAGGCGGCGCTGCATCCCGCCCGAGTAGCCCTTCACGACGCGCTGGGCGGCGTCGGCGAGGTCGAACCGCTCAAGGAGTTCGTCCACACGCCGGGTCAGGGCCGCGCCCCTCAGCCCGTACAACCGGCCCTGGAGCCGCAGGTTCTCGCGTCCGGTGGCGACCGGGTCGGCCCCGGACCGCTGGGCGACGACCCCGATCGCGCGCCGCACCCGGTCGGGGTGGCGCAGCACATCGTGTCCGGCGACGGTCGCGGTGCCGCTGTCGGGGCGGGCGAGGGTGGTGAGGATCTTGACGGTGGTGGACTTGCCGGCGCCGTTCGGCCCGAGCAGCCCGAAGACCGTGCCTGCCTCGACGGTGATCTCCATCCCGCTGAGCGCGGTGACGTCACCGGGATACGTCTTGACGAGGTTGCGCGCCTCGACAGCGGGCGCGTGCGTGGTGTTGCGCGCCTGGACCGCCGGCGCAGTTGCGTTCATGACGGGGGCTCTCCTGTGGTGAGCGTGGGGTCGGGTACGACGGACCGATCCACGTGAGAGCGCCGGGCTATCCTTGGTGTGCCGCACCTCGATCGCCTGGCCTGCCACGTTGTGGGCCCGGTCCGGGGTTCGAACCCCGGTGAGTGCTGCTGCAACAGCGTTCGCCGGGGTTTTTCTTTTCTGTTCTCCTCCCGCGCCGACTACTCGCGGGAGTGGTCCTCGTTCTCCAGTTCCCGCCATTCGGCGGGGACTTCGCCGGTCTCGTGCCACTGGCGCCAGCCCGCGACGCCGCTGAGCGTGCCGTCCGCGATCTCCTTGCGGAACCCGCGGACCCACTCGGTCTCGGCCTCGACCATATGGAGCTGGTACTCGGTCTCCACCAGGAAGATCCGGGGCAGCGTCTCGCTCAGCTTGCCCAGGACCGCCCGGGTCGCGGCGGCCTGTACCTCCAGTGTGCTCAGACGCTGATCGAGCAGCTCCATGACCTCGTCGGGCGGCAGCACCCCCAGGAGGGAGAGCGCCGTCTCGAAGATCGGGAACTCGTGCACCGGCACGGAGATGATGTCGGCCATCCAGTCGGCCATCTCCTCGCGCCCGGCCGCGGTGAGCGCGTACAGCGTCCGCTCGGGGCGGTTGCCGTGCCGCTGCACCTCGGCGAACTCGACGAAGCCGTGCTTTTCGAGGTTCTGGACGACGGTGTACAGCGATCCGTAATTGATCTTGATGCTGTACTCCTTGCCGCGTCGGCGCAGAGTCTGGGCGATCTCGTACGGATGCATGGCCGCGCGCTCCGAGAGCAGCACCATCACGGCCAGCGCCAGCGGATTGCGGAGCTTGCGCCGTCCCGTCGCCACAGCCATCACCTCGTCTCCGAATACTCGCCACCGAACATATCGCGAGTTGAGCGGGCCGTCAACCACGACATATCGCGTCTATGGCCAGGCGTGGACGCACACAGACGGGTGGCCCCCGCCGGACGTATCCGACGGGGGCCACCCGTTGCGTACACCTGCCTGCGTCAGCCCACCGAGCTGTACGCCACCACTCCCCTGAGCAGCCCGTCGACCGCCTTGCGGGCGTTCTTGGCGACCGTGCTGCCCGCCGAGGTGCCCGGGGCCGCCGCCGCGATCTGGCCCAGTACGTCGATGACCTGCTTGCACCAGCGCACGAAGTCGCCCGCGGGCATCTCCGCCTCGCGCAGCACCTCGTCCAGCCCATGGCCCGAGGCCCACTGGAAGGCCGCCCAGGCGAAGCCGAGGTCGGGCTCGCGCTGACCGACGCCCTCCGCCTGGTTGATCTTGTGGTCCTCCTCCAGCGCGTCGAGGCGGCCCCAGATGCGGACCATCTCGCCCAGCGCCGCCTTGGCCGCGCCCGAGGGCAGCTTGGGCGCCACCGCGTCGTCGGCCTGGCGGGCCTCGAACACCAACGCCGAGACGCACGCGGCCAGTTCGGCCGGGCTCAGGCCCTCCCAGACGCCCGCGCGCAGGCATTCGCTGGCCAGCAGGTCCAGTTCGCCGTACAGCCGGGCGAGGCGGCGGCCGTGCTCGGTGACCTCGTCGTCGCGCAGATAGTCCAGCTCGGTCAAGAGCGCCACGATCCGGTCGAAGGTGCGGGCGATGGTGTTCGTCCGCCCCTCGATACGGTGCTCCAGCTGCTGGGTGTCCCGCTTGAGCCGGTAGTAGCGCTCGGCCCAGCGCGCGTGGTCCTCGCGCTCGTCGCAGCCGTGGCACGGGTGCGCGCGCAACTCGGCGCGCAGCCGCGCGATCTCGCGGTCGTCGGCGGCCTCGGCGCGGCCCCTGCGGTGCCGCTCGGGCACGATGTGGCCCGCCTTGGTGCGCAGCGCGGAGGCGAGGTCGCGACGCGACTGCGGGGAGCGCGCGTTGAACGACTTCGGGATGCGCATCCGCTCGACCGCCTCCACCGGCACCGGGAAGTCGATCGAGGCGAGCCGCTTGACCTGCCGCTCCGAGGTCAGCACCAGCGGGCGCGGCCCGTCGTGCTGGTCGAAGCCGCGGTGGCCGTTGGAGCGCCCGGCCGGGATGCCCGGGTCGAGCACCAGGGCCAGCCCGGCGAACTTGCCGGTCGGCACATGGATCACGTCGCCCGGCTTCAGCTTCTCCAACGAGGCGGCCGCGGCCGCCCGCCGCTGGTGGGCGCCCTGCTTGGCGAGCTCCGACTCGCGGTCCTTGAGGTCGCGGCGCAGGCGCGCGTACTCCTCGAAGTTCCCCAAGTGGCAGCTCATGCCCTCCTGGTAGCCCTCCAGGCCCTCCTCGTTGCGCTGCACCTGACGGGAGATGCCGACGACGGACTTGTCCGCCTGGAACTGCGCGAAGGAGGTCTCAAGGAGCTCGCGCGAGCGGTGCCGCCCGAACTGCTCGACCAGGTTCACCGCCATGTTGTACGACGGCTTGAAGCTGGAGCGCAGCGGATACGTGCGCGTGCCGGCCAGGCCCGCGAGCGCGCCCGGGTCCATGCCGCGCTGCCACAGCACCACGGCGTGGCCCTCGATGTCGATGCCACGGCGCCCGGCGCGACCGGTGAGCTGCGTGTACTCGCCGGGGGTGATGTCGGCGTGCTGTTCGCCGTTCCACTTGACGAGCTTCTCCAGGATCACGGTCCTGGCGGGCATGTTGATGCCGAGCGCCAGCGTCTCGGTGGCGAACACGGCCTTCACCAGACCCCGTACGAACAGCTCCTCCACGACCTCCTTGAAGGTCGGCAGCATGCCCGCGTGGTGGGCCGCGATACCGCGCTCCAGGCCCTCCAGCCACTCGTAGTACCCGAGGACGTGCAGGTCCTCGCCGGGGATGGACGCGGTGCGCTCCTCGACGATCTCGCGCACCTTCTGGCGCGCCTCCTCGTCGTTGAGCCGCAGCCCCGCGAACATGCACTGCTGGACGGCGGCCTCGCAGCCCGCCCGGCTGAAGATGAAGGTGATCGCGGGCAACAGGCCCTCGGCGTCCAGCCGTTCGATGACCTCGGGGCGGCTCGGCGTCCAGATCCGGGAGCGCTGGCGCCGCTCACGCTCGCGGTCGGCCTCGCGGACCATCTTGCCGCGTCTGCGGTCGCGCGGGTTGTACGTCTTCTGGTTCTCCATCCGGGCCATGCGCAGCAGGTCCGGGTTGACCTCGCGGCGGGCACCGCCGCGGCCGCCGTGGTCGGTGGACTCCTCGAAGAGGTCGTACATCCGGCGCCCGGCCAGCACGTGCTGCCACAGCGGAACGGGGCGCTCCTCGGCGACGATCACGTCGGTGTCGCCCCGGACGGTGTCCAGCCAGTCGCCGAACTCCTCGGCGTTGGAGACGGTCGCCGAGAGCGAGACCAGCGTCACCGACTCGGGCAGGTGGATGATCACCTCTTCCCAGACGGCGCCCCGGAAGCGGTCGGAGAGGTAGTGCACCTCGTCCATGACCACGTAGCCCAGGCCGAGCAGCGACTGGGAGCCCGCGTAGAGCATGTTGCGGAGGACCTCGGTGGTCATCACGACCACCGGCGCCTCCGAGTTGACGCTGTTGTCGCCGGTGAGCAGGCCGACCTTGTCCGCGCCGTACCGCTTGACCAGGTCCGCGTACTTCTGGTTGGAGAGCGCCTTGATGGGCGTGGTGTAGAAGCACTTGCGGCCCTGGCGCAGGGCCAGGTGCACGGCGAACTCGCCGACGATGGTCTTGCCGGAGCCGGTCGGGGCGGCGACGAGCACACCCTTTCCGGCTTCGAGTGCCTTGCAGGCCTCGATCTGGAAGGGGTCCAGATCGAAGTCGTACAGGTCGCGGAAGGGTGCGAGCGCGGTGGCCTGCTCGGCGGCGCGGAGCCGGGCAGCTGCGTACGCTTCGGCTGGTGAGAGGTCCTCTGTCATCTTGCCTTCGAGCCTACCCGCCCCCTCTGACAGAGGTCTCGATCTTTATCCGGGACCGGTCCCGGCCTGCGGTGGTGCTACGGGGGCCAGTACCCGCACCGCACCGCGCACACACTCGGCGGTCAACGGCAGGGGCCCGAGGGGCTCCCCGTCCGCGTATCCGGTGACCTGCGGGGCGTCGAGCGTGATCGAGGCCGCCCGGTAGGTGGTGACCTTCGGGTGGCTCAGGTGCGTGCCCTTGTAGACCTTCGGGAAGACCTTGACCAGGGTGGCGCGCGAGCAGTCGCCGACGACGGTGACGTCGAAGAGCCCGTCGTCCATGACGGCCTCCGCGCAGATGCGCATACCGCCGCCGTACGACGACCCGTTGCCGACCGCGACGAGCGTCGCCTCGATCTCGCGGACCTCGCCGCCGTCGAGCGTGATCCGGTACGGGATGGGGCGGAAGGCGGCGAGTTCGGCGACCATCGCCAGGTCGTACTTGAAGCGGCCGGTGGGCCAGCGCATCCGGTTGCCCCGGTCGTTGACCCGGGAGTCGAAGCCGGAGGCGAGGACGGTCGCGAACCAGGAGTCCCCGGCCCGTCCCAGGTCGATGTCGCGGATCTCGGCGCCCTTGAGGGCGTCGGCGGCGAGCCGGCCGGCCGCCGCCGGTTCCCGGACGGGCAGCCCGAGCGCGCGGGCGAAGTCGTTGCCGGTGCCCACCGCGATGACGCCGAGCGGGGTGCGGGTGCCCGCGACGGCCTGCAGGGCGAGGTTGACCATGCCGTCGCCGCCGACGGCTATCAGGGCCCCGGTGCCGCCCGCGACGGCCTCGCGGGCCCGGCCCAGCGCGTCGCGCGCGTCCTCGCCGAGCACCGTGCGCACGGAGAATCCCGCGGCCCGCAACGCGGAAGCGGCCGGTTGCGCGGCGTGCGCGCCCCGGCCGCGTCCCGCGGTGGGATTGACGAACAGAGTGATCTCGCTGGTCACTGAGGGTCCCCCCGGACAGAGTCGGACGGAAGGACCCTACAAGACGCCGTCCTGGGCAAGATCAGGTGATGTCGTCGTACCCGTTGACCCTGCTGTTGGAGCGGCCGCCGTCGGCCTGCTCGGGCAGCGCCGGTGTGGTCACCGGCTCGATCTCGCCGACGCCCTCGGGCGTGAGGTCGAGCTCGGAGGCCTCGTCGTCGGCGGGACCCGAGTCCCGGCGCTCCTGGCGTCGCTTGTCGTTGAGGATCGCGATGCCGACGGCGACGAAGTAGAGCAGGATGATCGGGGCGGCGAGCGACAGCATCGACACCGGGTCGACGGTCGGGGTCGCGAACGCCGCGAAGATCGTGACGCCCATGATCATGCCGCGCCACCAGCCCAGCATGCGACGGCCGGTGAGGATTCCGCCGAAGTTGAGCATGATCAGGAAGAGCGGCAGCTCGAAGGAGAGGCCGAAGACGACGATCATGCGCAGCACGAGGTCGATGAGCTCGTTCAGCGGGAGCAGGTTCAGCGCCTGGCCGGGGGTGAACTCAAGGAGGACCTTCGCCGCGGCGGGCAGTACGTGGTACGAGAAGTAGCCACCGGCGACGAAGAGCGGGAAGCCCGCCGCGACGAAGCCGAGGGAGTACTTCTTCTCGTTCTTGTGCAGACCCGGGGCGACGAACGCCCAGAGCTGGTAGAGCCAGATCGGGCTGGCCGCGACGACGCCCGCCACCAGCGACGTCTTGATCATCAAGGTGAACGGCGACATCAGGCCGGACATCGTGATGTTGCCGCAGGGCTCCCCGTCCGGCTTCTTGGCCAGTTCGCCGAAGTTCTGCTTGCAGCCGACCGAATGGTTGATCGGCTTGATGATCAGGTCGACGATGTCCTTGTAGTAGAACGCCGCCACCACGGCGCAGACAAGGATCGCGAGGACCGATTTGGCGAGCCGGTTGCGCAGCTCACGGAGGTGATCCGAGAGGGGCATCCGCCCCTCCGGGTCCCTCTGCTGTTTGCGGGCGGACTTCAGCAACCCACGTCCTCATCTCGTGCGGCAGGCCGTCCCTTGGTGAAGAGCGCCTGCTGGGGCCCAGGTGTCAGCGGGTGGAGTCGGTCGGCTCGGTGACGGGACGCGAGCTGCTGACGTCGCCGGGGGCCGACTGGATGGTGCGCTGGACCGGCGGCTGCTCGCCCGGGTGCGGCGGGTCGGCGGGGGCGGTCTGCTGGCCGTCCGCCTTCATCGCCTTGGCCTCGCTCTTGAGGATGCGGGCCGACTTGCCGAGCGACCGAGCCATGTCCGGAAGCTTCTTCGCGCCGAACAGCAGGACGACGACCACGAGGATGAGAATGATCTCGGGGGCTCCGAGCCTTCCGAACATAACCTTTTACCTTCTCACCGAGGCGACATGGGGTGGGGCTGCGTGTGACGGCCGGACTGGTGTCCGACCGGTTGCGTGCAGCGATCGTAACGCGCAGGGGTTAACGCTGGGCAATCCCCGTGCGTACTCCCGTACACGGCCCACTGCCTCGCTCCGTGGCCCGCGCATTGAAGCGTACCCAACCGCACGGACAGACAGGAGTACGCGCCGTCAGCGCAAGGTCTCCGAGGTGGCCGAGAGTTCAACTGCGGCGCGCTCCAGGTCCTCGGCGGCGCTGTTGATCTTCCGTGTGGTGTCGGCCACTTGACGGCCGAGCCGCTGCGCCTCGACGAAGACCTTGATCGCGAGGACGCCGAGGACGGCGATGGTGAGGAACCCGAGGGCGATGGCGGTCATCGGCCAGAACATGAACACAGACCCTAGACGGTGGAGTGGAGGCGGAGGGTGCGGACCCCGCCGCCGGTGAGGAGTTCGACGATGCGCTCACCGGCCGGTTTGCGCACGGCCGAGCCGCACTCGGGGCAGGTGAAGGAGTAGAAGGTGGTGCGGCGGCTGGCGCCGATCGCCAGGCGCAGGGCGCCGGCGGCCAGCTCGAAGCGGGCGCGGCAGTCGGGGCAGGCGGCCTTGAAGAGCACCGACTGGACCGCCGACATCTGACGGGAAATACCGGGCATCACCGACATGTTCCGCTCCTCTCCTCAGCTCTGTCCGTCGTGCGCGCTCGGGCCTTCGTACGCCGCGAGCGCCGCCCGGGCCGCGCTGCGCGCACTGTGCGCCAGCTCGTCCGGCGCCACGATCCGGCCGTCCGGGCCGAGCCGCAGCGCGAGCCGGCGCAGCGACGCCGGGTCCGGGGTGCGCAGGGTGATCCGCAGGCCCCCGTCCCCCAGCTCCTCGGCGCTGTCGTGCGGGTAGTACTCGGCGACCCAGCGCCCGCCCGGACCCACCTCGACGATCACCTCGGGGTCCTCGGCGGACGGCTGCACCAACCCCTCCGACAGATCGCGCAGCTCCAGCTCCGGCGGCGCGGCCGGCTCGTCGAGCAGTCGGATTTCGGCCACCCGGTCCAGACGGAAGGTACGCCGGGCCTCCGAGGTCCGGCACCACGCCTCCATATAGGTGTGGCCGACGGCGAAGAGCCGGATCGGGTCGACCTCGCGCTCGGTGAGCTCGTCGCGCGCGGGCGAGTAGTAGCGCAGCCACAGCCGGCGCCGCTCCGAGATCGCCCGGTCGACGTCCGCGAAGACCCCGCCCTCCGACTCGAAAGTCACAGAGAGCCGCGAGCTCGCGCCCGCCGCCTCCCCGGCCGCCGCCTCCAGCTTGGCGGTGGCGCGCAGCAGCGCCTGCCGGTCGCCCTCGCGCAGCCCCGGCAGCGTCGCCACCGCCCGGGCGGCGACCAGGAGCGCGGTCGCCTCGTCGGCGGCGATCCGCAGCGGCTCGGCCGCCTCGGCGCCCAGGGCGCCCGGATTGCGCCACCAGATGCGGTCGCCGTCGGTGTCGATGTCGAGCAGGTCACCGCCCCGGAAGCTGGTGCCGCACATGGGCAGCACGTCGAGGTCCGAGATCAGCTCGTCCTCGGTGATCCCGAAGGCACGGGCGACATCGGCGACGTGCGCCCCGGGCCGCTCGCGCAGATAGGTGACGAGCGACAGCATGCGGCGCGTCTGGTCGATGGCGTTGGCAGCCATGTTCTCCGGTCCCCCTCAGCCCTTGGCCACGGCGCGCAGCCGCTCCACCACGTCGGCCCGCAGATCGGCGGGCTCCAGGACGACCACATCGGGGCCGAACTCCACGAGCCAGGCGTCCAGCCCGTGCCCGTACGGAATCTCCAACTCGTCCCACCCGTCGCCGAGTTCCCGCGTCGCGGTGGCCCGTGAACGCAGCGGGTAGCCGGCTCCGGCACGCAGCCTGATCCGCGCGGAGCGGGTCGCGGTCTCCCCCGCCCAGCTCTCCACGGTCTCGCGCACGGTAACCACGTCCGGCACCGGAGCGGTGAAGGCGCCGACGCGCGAGCGCACCTTGCCGGTGATCCGGGAGAGCCGGAAGACCCGCTCGGCGCCCCGGTCGCGGTCCCAGCCCGCCAGATACCAGTGGCCCCGCCAGCACTCAAGCGTCCACGGCTCGACATGGCGCGCCTCGGGTCGTACGGCGGTGGCCTTGCGGTACTCGAAGACGACCGGGCGGCGGTCGCGGCAGGCCAGCATCAATGGCTCGAAAGCGGCCTCATGGACCGGGATGCGTGGCTCGATCGCGCTGTGCTCATACGGATTGTCGGCTTCCGGCATCCCGGCGGCGCGCAGCTTCTGCAGTGCGCCGCTGGCCGCGCCCGCGAGCCGGGCCTGCTGCCAGACCCGGGCGGCCAGGCCCAGGGCGGCGGCCTCCTCGGCGTCGAGCTGCACGGGCGGCAGCCGGTTGGAGTCGCGGCGGGCCAGATAGCCGGTCTCGCCGTCCAGGTTCTCCACGGTCTCGATGACCAGGCCGAGTTCGCGCAGATCGTCCTTGTCGCGCTCGAACATCCGGTTGAAGGAGTCGTCGTTCCCGGCTTCCAGATAGGCCTCGATGGAACCGCGCAGCTCGCGCTTGCTGAGCGGACGGCGCGTCCCCAGCAGACACAGCGCCAGGTTCATCAGCCGCTCGGCCTTGGCAATCGCCATCGACGCCCTTCGCCTCTTCTCGTATCCCCGGAGCGGCACCGCTGCTCCCGACCGTTGACCGTACCGCCCCCGGGTGTCGTGGCAAAAGCCGAGGGCCCATGCCAGGCGGCATGGGCCCTCGGTGTGATCGGGTGTGATCAGACAGCGATCAGGTCGCAGACGAAGATAAGCGTCTCGCCCGGCGCGATCGCGTTACCGGCGCCGCGCTCCCCATAGGCCAGGTGCGCGGGAATCGTGAGGCGGCGGCGACCGCCGACCTTCATGCCCTGGATGCCCTGGTCCCAGCCCTTGATGACCTGGCCGGCACCGAGCTGGAACTGCAGCGGGTTGCCGCGGTTCCAGGAGGCGTCGAACTCCTCGCCGGTGGAGAAGGCCACACCGACGTAGTGGACCTTCACATAGTCGCCGGCCTTGGCCTCGGCGCCGTCACCCTCCCAGATCTCCTTGATCTCAAGGTCCGCCGGCGGCTCGCCCTCAGGGAAGTCGATCTCGGGCTTGTCGATGCTCACTGAACTGCTCCTCTTGACTACGTACAGGGCAACCCGGACAGTCTGACATCTTCACCGTCAGGTCTTGGCCAGGGCCTCGATCAGGTCTTGGCGAGGATGTCGATCGAGAAGACCATGGTCGAGTTGGCCGGGATGCCCGACTGCTCCTTGTCGCCCAGGCCCTGGTCCGGCGGGATCACCAGCATGATCCGGCTGCCGACCTTCTTGCCGATCAGACCGGCCTTGAGGCCCTTGAGGGTGAGGTTCGGCAGCGCGAACGTCTGGGTCTTGCCCTGGTCGTAGGTGCTGTCGAACTTCTTGCTGTCCTTCCACAGGAAGCCCTCGTACGCGAGCACCAGGCTGTCCGTGTCCTTCACCACGTCCCCGTCGCCCTCCAGGACGTAGTTGGAGACGAGCTTCTTGGGCGCGTCGCCCTTGGGGATGGTCAGCGAGGGCGCCTTGCCGTCGGTGTTGGTGCCGACCTTCGGCAGGCTCGTGTCGTCCTGCGCGACCTCCTTGCCCTTGGCGGCGGTCGGGATCGTGGCCGACTTCACGATGTCGACGACGAAGACCAGCGTCGCGTTGGGCTTGATGTCGCCCTGGCCCTGCGCGCCGTAGCCGAGCTCCGGCGGAATGCCGATCTCCACACGGCTGCCGACCTTCTGGCCCTCCAGACCCTGGTCCCAGCCCTTGATGACCTGGCCGGCGCCGAGCGTGAGCGTGAACGGCTCCTTCCGGTCGAAGCTGTTGTCGAACGGCTTGTCCGAATCCCAGGCCTGGCCCAGGTAATTCACGGAGACGGCGTCGTTCTTCTTGAGCGGCGCGCCCTTGCCCTCGCTGATGACATTCACCTTGAGGGACTTGGTCGGGGTGCCGTCGCCCTTGGAGAGGGTCGGCTTCTCCCCGAACTTGGCGCCCGCGGTGATGGCGGGCAGTCCGTTCTTCATCGAAGCGGAGTCGGAGGTGGAGTCGGAGCCCTTGTTGTCGCTTCCACACGCGGCTGTCGCAAGCAACAGCAGGGGGACGGCGAGCAGGCCGGCAAGTCGGCGCACGTGTTCCTCAGATCTCAGACGGCACAGTAGTTTGCCCGCCACTCTAAAGCGTGCGACGGGCCCCGTACGAGGAACGTACGGGGCCCGTGTTCGCGTTGCTCAGTCACATCCGGTCACATACCGGCGATGAGCTTCTCCACCCGGTCGTCGACGGAACGGAAGGGGTCCTTGCACAGAACAGTGCGCTGCGCCTGGTCGTTGAGCTTCAGATGCACCCAGTCGACCGTGAAGTCCCGGCGCTGCTCCTGCGCCCGGCGGATGAAGTCGCCGCGCAGCCGGGCCCGAGTGGTCTGCGGGGGCACGGACTTGCCCTCGAAGATCTTCAGGTCGTTGCAGATCCGGGCGGCCTGTCCCTTCCTCTCCAGGAGGTAGTACAGCCCGCGCCGACGGTGGATGTCGTGGTACGCGAGGTCTATCTGGGCGACCCGCGGATGCGACATGGTCATGTTGTTCTTCGCCCGGTACCGCTCGATGAGCTGGTACTTCATCACCCAGTCGATCTCGGTGCCGATCCGGTCGAGGTCCTCGGCCTCGATCGCGTCGAGCGTGCGGCCCCACAGCTCCAGGACCTGGTCGACGGTGCCGGTGCGGATGCCGCGGCGCTCCACGAAGTCCACGGCCTTCTCGTAGTACTCGCGCTGCACCTCAAGGGCGGAGGCCTCGCGTCCGCTGGCCAGGCGCACCTTGCGCTGGCCGGTGATGTCGTGCGAGACCTCGCGGATGGCCCGGATCGGGTTCTCCAGGGTGAGGTCGCGCATCACCGTGCCCGCCTCGATCATGCGCAGCACCAGGTCGGTGGCGCCGACCTTGAGCAGCATGGTCGTCTCGGACATGTTGGAGTCGCCGACGATCACATGCAGGCGCCGGTAGCGCTCGGCGTCCGCGTGCGGCTCGTCCCGGGTGTTGATGATCGGACGGGAGCGGGTCGTCGCGGAGCTGACGCCCTCCCAGATGTGCTCGGCGCGCTGACTGACGCAGTAGACCGCGCCACGCGGGGTCTGCAGGACTTTGCCCGCGCCGCAGATCAGCTGACGGGTGACCAGGAACGGGATGAGAATGTCCGCGAGCCGGGAGAACTCACCGTGCCGGGCCACGAGATAGTTCTCATGGCAACCGTAGGAGTTTCCCGCCGAATCGGTGTTGTTCTTGAAGAGATAGACGTCGCCCGCGATTCCCTCCTCGTGCAGGCGGCGCTCGGCGTCGACGAGCAGGCCTTCGAGAATGCGCTCGCCCGCCTTGTCGTGGGTGACCAGCTCGGTCACGTTGTCGCACTCGGGTGTTGCGTATTCCGGATGCGAACCCACGTCGAGGTAGAGGCGGGCGCCGTTCCGCAGGAACACGTTGCTGCTGCGGCCCCATGACACAACACGGCGGAAGAGGTAGCGCGCCACTTCGTCAGGAGACAGTCGGCGCTGTCCCCTGAACGTGCACGTGACGCCGTACTCGTTCTCCAGCCCGAAAATGCGGCGGTCCATGACTGAACATTACGCCCGATGCCCTCAGCTGAAACCGGGTTCGACAGCACGGGTTGGATCATTTTCGGCAACGCCCACGACGCTTTGTGTACGCCCGTCAGCTGCGAGGACCCGCTGGGTCGCGAGCAGTACGAGCAGGGCGGCCGCCCCGCCCGCTCCCGCGACGGCGAAGCTCGCGGCGCTGCCGCCGAGTTCGACGGCGGGCCCGGCCACCGCCGTACCGAGCGCGGTGCCGACCCCGAACGCGGTCACCAGCCAGGAGAACGCCTCGGTCACGGTGCCGCGCGGGGCGTGCCGGTCCACCACGATGAACGCGCAGGCGATGCACGGCGCGAGGAAGACGCCGGAGAGCATCGTCAGCGCCGCCATCGCCGGAACTCCCGGCACCAGCATCAGCGGCAGATAGCCGACAGCGAGCAGCGCGACGAGCGATTTCAGCCGTTTTTCGGGAGTTCCGGACCACTGGCGTGCCCCGTACACCAGACCGCCGAGCAGCGCACCCAGACCGTTGGCCGCCATCAGCCAGCCGTAGATCGACTCCCGGCCGTGGTCGTCGGCGTAGGCGGACGCGGCCACGATGATCGCGCCGAGCGCGAGCCCGACGAAGAAGAACGACCCGAGGAGCGCGAGCAGCCCCTTCGAGCGCAGCGCGCCCAGCCAGTGCGCCTCGCGCGGCGCCGAGCGCCAGGCGCGGGACGGCTGCGACAGGACCACCGAGAGCGCGCCGAGCACGCCCAGCGCGTTGATCGCCAGCAGGGCGGTCGCGGGCGACCACAGGGCGATGCCGAGGGTGACGAGCAGCGGGCCGACCGTGAACATGACCTCCTGGGCTATCGCGTCCATCGCGTACGCGGTGTGGACCTGCTCCTCACGGGTCAGGACGCTGGGCCACAGCGCCCGCAGGCCGCCTTCCAGGGGCGGGGTGCAGAAACCGGCGACGAGCATCGCGGCATACGCCACCGCCACCGGCTCGATGCCGACGAACGCGAGGACTGCCATGCCGAGCGCGCTGGCCAGCGACGCCGGAAGCATCACCCTGGGCTGCCCGTACAGGTCGACGGCCCGCCCGAGCAGCGGCTGCCCGGCCGCCGTCGCGAGCCCGTACACCGCCGTCAGGGCGCCCGCGAGCGAGTAGCTGCCGCCCTCGGCGCGCACGAACAGGACCACCGCGATGGCGGCGGTGGCGTTGGGCAGCCGCCCCGTCAGTGTCCCGACGAGCAGCCGGGCGGCGTGCCGCGTCCGGAGGATCTCCAGATATCCCGCCGCCATGATCGCCCTTCGGTTGGATTAGTTGTACGTATAACGTCCGAGGTCATACGTACCATGTCGACATCCCCGGGGTCCACCCCGGAACGTTGGAGGATCGGGTTCGGCCCGGCACGGCCAGCCCGCCACGACAGCCCCGGAGGCACCCGTGAGAACCCAGCCGACCAGCCGGGACGTCGCCCGCGCGGCAGGGGTCTCGCAGGCCACCGTCTCCCTCGTCCTCGGCGACAAATGGCGCGGCCGCGTCTCCGAACGCACCGCCGGGCTGGTCCGCGAGGCCGCCCGCGAACTCGGCTACCGGCCCAACCTCGCCGCCCGCAGCCTGCGCCTGGGCCGCACCAGGACCGCACTGCTGGTGGTCCCGGCGCTCACCAACGAGTTCTTCGCCCGCGTCTACTCCGGCGCCGCCCGCGTCGCCGCCGAACACGACTTCGGCGTCGTGCTCTACCCCTCGCCCGACGGCATCGGCCGCGCCCGCGACCCCTTCGACTCCGCCCGGGCCGCACTCGACGGCGTCATCGCCTCCTCCATGGCCGCCGACGCGCTCGCCGCCCTCCAGGGCACCGGCCTGCCCCTGGTCATGCTGGACAGCGACCCCGCCGAACCCGGCCCCGCCGCCCGCGTCAACCTCGACATCGCCGACGGCATACGGCAGGTGACGGACCATCTGCTGGGCCTGGGCCACCGCCGCTTCGTCCACCTCGCCTCGGTGGTCGACTCCTGGACCTTCGCCGTACGCGCCCGGGCTCTGACCGACGCCCTGCGCCACTCCCCCGACGCCGAGGTCCGCACCGTCCCCTCCGCGCTCACCGTCGACGCCGCCCGCCGGGCCACCGAACAGGCCCTCACCGCACCCGGCCCCCGCCCCACCGCGCTCATCTGCGACGACGACATCCTCGCCGCCGGAGCCTGCAAGGCCGCCCGCCGGCTGGGACTGCGCATCCCCGACGACATCTCGGTGGCCGGATTCGACGACCTCGCCCTCGCCACCGCCCTCGAACCCGAACTCACCACCGTCCAACTCCCCGCCGAACAGGTCGGAGAGCGGGGTATGGCCGCGCTCCTGGCCGTCCTCGAAGGCCGCGAGCCGGAGACGGGCGACCTGCCCGTCAGCCTCGTCGTACGCGGCTCCACGGCCCCGCCCGCGCTCTGAACACGAAGGGCCCGCGCCCGCCGTACGAAACGGCGGGGCGCGGGCCCCTACGTCAACAGCGCGCCGGAGAGCGCCTGTTCAACGCATCACTACTCGTCGTTCTCCTCGTTGTCCGACGGCACCTCGGTCGGCTCGGCGCTCGCTTCCTCGGTCTGCAGCAGCCGGGTCAGCTGACGGCCCACGATGCGCTTGAACTTCCGCTGCTGCGGCCGCGTACGGTCGAGGACCGCGACCTCAAGACGCTCCGCGGGGATCTCCCGCTCGGCACCGTTGGTCTGGTTCGACAGCGCCTGCACGGCCAGCTTCAACGCCTCCGCCAACGACATGCCGTCGCGGTGACGCTGATCCAGGAACGTGCCGATCTGCTCCGCGTTGCCGCCGACCGCGACCGAGCCGTGCTCGTCCACGATCGAACCGTCGTGGGGCAGCCGGTAGATCTGGTCCTCCTCCGGCGTGCTCCCGACCTCGGCGACGACCAGCTCCACCTCGTACGGCTTCTCGCCGACGCTGGAGAAGATGGTGCCCAGCGTCTGCGCGTACACGTTCGCCAGACCACGGGCCGTCACATCGTCACGGTCGTAGGTGTATCCACGCAGGTCCGCGTAGCGCACACCGCCGATCCGCAGGTTCTCGTACTCGTTGTACTTGCCGGCGGCCGCGAAGCCGATCCGGTCGTAGATCTCGCTGAACTTGTGCAGCGCGCGGGACGGGTTCTCACCGACGAAGACAATGCCGTCGGCGTACTGCAGCACGACCAGGCTGCGGCCGCGCGCGATGCCCTTGCGGGCGTACTCGGCACGGTCGGCCATGGCCTGCTGGGGTGAGACATAGAACGGCGTCGACACCGGCTATCCGTACCTTTCTGTCAGTGGCGGGGTCGTCATCATCGGGCCTCGGTCTCCGGGGCCTCAGAGCAGCGCGGCACGCGGGCCGTCGGGCTGCTCCAGACGACGCTCCAGGATCGAGCGGGCGATCTCGGAGGACTCCGCATCGGTCAGCCGTCGGAAGCCCTCGTCGCTGATGACGGTGACGATCGGATAGATCCGGCGGGCCACATCGGGACCACCGGTCGCCGAGTCGTCGTCCGCCGCGTCGTAGAGCGCCTGGACCACCAGGGTGGTGGTCTGCTGCTCGGTCAGATCGTCGCGGTAGAGCTTCTTCATCGAGCCCCGGGCGAAGATCGACCCGGAGCCGGTGGCGGCGAAGCCGTGCTCCTCGGAGCGGCCGCCGGTGACGTCGTACGAGAAGATCCGGCCCCGCTCGCGGTCCACGTCGTACCCCGCGAAGAGCGGGACCACGGCCAGGCCCTGCATGGCCATGCCGAGGTTGCCGCGGATCATGGTGGAGAGCCGGTTGGCCTTGCCCTCCAGGGAGAGGGTGGCGCCCTCGACCTTCTCGAAGTGCTCCAGCTCCAGCTGGAAGAGCTTGACCATCTCCACGGCGAGACCGGCGGTGCCGGCGATGCCGACCGCCGAGTACTCGTCGGCCGGGAAGACCTTCTCGATGTCGCGCTGGGCGATCATGTTGCCCATCGTCGCCCGGCGGTCACCGGCGAGCACGACGCCGCCGGGGAACGTGGCGGCGACGATGGTGGTGCCGTGCGGCGCCTCCACATGCCCCTGCACCGGCGGCAGGATCCGCTTGCCGGGCAGCATCTCCGGCGAGTGCTCGGACAGGAAGTCCATGAACGAGGACGAGCCCGGCGTCAGGAAGGCAGCTGGTAGACGCCCTGTGCCACGAGTGTTGGCTTCCACGAGTTTCCCTCCAGGTAGGCGGCAGCCCGACGAACTGTGTCGGGATCGTCTCCCAACTTGCCGATGGCCGAATTGCAGTTGAAGCACCGTACGCCAGGACCTTACCCGTCCCGTGGCGGTGATCCACATGAACGGCGAGGGCAGAAAGGCGGGTTGGGCACACCGGGTGCCGCCCCGCGGAAGGGAACCGTCGTTCCCTCACACACACCCCCCGCCGTTCACATCCGTGGACTACTGTCCACCCTTCTGAACGAAGGAGCGCACGAAGTCCTCCGCGTTCTCCTCCAGGACGTCGTCGATCTCGTCCAGCACCGAGTCGACATCGTCGGACAGCTTCTCGTGCCGTTCCTTCAGGTCGTCCGAAGCCTGTGCGTCCTGGGCCTGCTCCTCGACCTCCTCGGTCGAGCGCGTGGCCTTCTGCTGTCCGCCGCCGGTGTCCTTGGTCGCCATCTACCTCACCCCGCTCGGTTCGATGTCCTTGATCAGACCCTACAAGCAGGGTCTGACATCGGCCCCGCACTTGGTGGAACGTGCGGGGCCTACCTCTGTGTTTCCCACGCCGCCGAGTTTTCAGCCGCAGCTCAGCCGCCCGACAGCACCCGGACCAGATCCTCGGCCGTCCGGCACCGGTCAAGGAGCTCCTTGACGTGATTACGCGTTCCGCGAAGCGGTTCCAGGGTTGGGACGCGCTGGAGCGAGTCGCGGCCCGGCAGGTCGAAGATCACCGAGTCCCAGGAGGCCGCGGCCACGTCGTCCGCGTACTGCTCCAGGCAGCGGCCGCGGAAGTACGCCCTGGTGTCCTCCGGGGGCTTCGTACCGGCCTCCAGGACCGCCGGCTCGTCGAGCAGGCGCTTCATCCTGCCGCGGGCCGCCAGGCGGTTGTAGAGGCCCTTCTCGGCCCGTACGTCGGCGTACTGGAGGTCGACGAGGTGCAGGCGCGCCGCGTCCCAGTCGAGGCCGTCGCGGCGGCGGTAGCCCTCCATCAGCTCCCGCTTGGCGATCCAGTCGAGCTCCCCGGCCAGGCTCATCGGGTCGGTCTCCAGCCGGCCGAGGACGTCCTCCCAGCGGGCGAGGACGTCCTTGGTCTGGTCGTCCGCGTCGGCCCCGAACCGCTCCTCCACGTACTTGCGCGCGAGCTCGAAGTACTCCATCTGGAGTTGTACGGCGGTCAGTGTGCGGCCGCTGCGCAGCGTGACGAGATGGCGCAGGTCGGGGTCGTGCGAGACCTGGTGGAGCGTGCGTACGGGCTGGTCGACGGCGAGGTCGACGTTGATGAAGCCGTCCTCGATCATGGAGAGGACGAGCGCCGTCGTGCCCAGTTTCAGGTACGTGGAGATCTCCGAGAGGTTCGCGTCGCCGATGATCACGTGCAGGCGGCGGTACTTCTCGGCGTCGGCGTGCGGCTCGTCGCGGGTGTTGATGATGGGCCGCTTCAGGGTGGTCTCCAGGCCCACCTCGACCTCGAAGTAGTCGGCGCGCTGGCTGATCTGGAAGCCGTGTTCGTGCCCGTCCTGGCCGATGCCGACGCGTCCGGCTCCGGTGATGACCTGGCGGGAGACGAAGAACGGGGTGAGGTGGCGCACGATGTCGGAGAACGGGGTCTCCCGCTTCATCAGGTAGTTCTCGTGCGTGCCGTAGGAGGCGCCCTTGTTGTCGGTGTTGTTCTTGTAGAGGTGGATCGGCTGGGCGCCGGGCAGTTGGGCGGCGCGTTCGGCCGCCTCGGCCATGATGCGCTCGCCCGCCTTGTCCCAGAGCACCGCGTCACGCGGGTTGGTGACTTCCGGTGAGCTGTACTCGGGGTGTGCGTGGTCGACGTAGAGCCGTGCCCCGTTGGTGAGGATGACGTTGGCGAGGCCGATGTCCTCGTCGGTGAGCTGGCTGGAGTCGGCGGCCTCGCGGGCGAGGTCGAAGCCGCGGGCGTCCCGCAGCGGGTTCTCCTCTTCGAAGTCCCAGCGGGCGCGGCGCGCCCGGTGCATCGCCGCCGCGTAGGCGTTGACGATCTGGGACGAGGTGAGCATGGCATTGGCATTGGGGTGGCCGGGGACGGAGATGCCGTACTCCGTCTCGATGCCCATTACTCGCCGTACGGTCATGCGGCCCTCCTTGCCCGGCGGCGCTCCCCTCCGGGAGCGGCGCTCAAGTACCGCTGTTTCTCCGGTGCGTGTGCGGTGCCCGTCCCCGCACTGCGCGACTCGGCGGTACGGAAGAGCCTAGAACGCCTTTGCGCTGGTGGGGAGATCAATTCCGTCATTGCTCTTGGTCTGTCTGTGGCCTGTTTTCGGCCGGAAAAGCAGTCGGCTGCGGATGCCCGGTCGGGCACCCGCAGCCGCCCTGTGTTCTACAGGTACTGACCGGTGTTGGCCACCGTGTCGATGGAGCGTCCGGTGTCCGCGCCCTGCTTTCCGGTGACAAGGGTGCGGATGAACACGATCCGTTCGCCCTTCTTTCCGGAGATACGGGCCCAGTCGTCGGGGTTGGTGGTGTTGGGCAGGTCCTCGTTCTCCTTGAACTCGTCCACGCAGGCCTGGAGGAGGTGGGAGACGCGGATGCCCTTCTGGTTCTGGTCGAGGAAGGCCTTGATGGCCATCTTCTTGGCCCGGTCCACGATGTTCTGGATCATGGCTCCGGAGTTGAAGTCCTTGAAGTACAGGACTTCCTTGTCGCCGTTGGCGTAGGTGACTTCGAGGAAGCGGTTTTCTTCCGTTTCCGCGTACATCTGCTCGACGACGGACTGGATCATCGCGTGTGCCGCGGCGTCCTTGGAGCCGCTGTGCTCGGACAGGTCGTCCGCGTGCAGCGGCAGCGAGGCGGTGAGGTACTTGGCGAAGATGTCCCTCGCGGCCTCCGCGTCCGGACGCTCGATCTTGATCTTCACATCGAGCCGGCCGGGGCGCAGGATGGCCGGGTCGATCATGTCCTCGCGGTTGGAGGCGCCGATGACGATGACGTTCTCCAGGCCTTCCACACCGTCGATCTCGGCGAGCAGCTGGGGGACGATGGTGTTCTCCACGTCCGAGCTGACGCCGGATCCGCGGGTGCGGAAGAGCGATTCCATCTCGTCGAAGAAGACGATGACGGGGGTGCCCTCGCTCGCCTTCTCCCGGGCACGCTGGAAGACCAGGCGGATGTGCCGCTCGGTCTCGCCGACGTACTTGTTGAGGAGCTCGGGGCCCTTGATGTTGAGGAAGTAGCTCTTCCCCGCGGGCTGGCCGGTCACCTCGGCGACCTTCTTGGCGAGCGAGTTGGCGACGGCCTTCGCGATCAGCGTCTTGCCGCAGCCGGGCGGGCCGTAGAGCAGGATGCCCTTGGGCGGCCGCAGTTCGTGTTCCTTGAAGAGGTCGGGGTAGAGGTACGGGAGCTCGACCGCGTCGCGGATCATCTCGATCTGGCCGCCGAGGCCGCCGATCTTGTCGTAGTCGACGTCGGGGACCTCTTCGAGGACCAGTTCCTCGACCTCGCTCTTGGGGACCACTTCGTAGACGTAGCCGGAGCGCGGTTCGAGCAGGAGGGCGTCGCCGGGGCGGATGGTGATGTCCAGGAGCGGCTCGGCGAGCCTCACCACCCTTTCCTCGTCGGTGTGCCCGACCACCAGGGCGCGCTCGCCGTCCTCAAGGATCTCCTTGAGGGTGACGATGTCCCCGGCGCGCTCGAACTCCATGGCCTCGACCACGTTGAGCGCTTCGTTGAGCATGACTTCCTGGCCGCGCCGGAGCTCGTCGAGCTCGACGCTGGGGCTGACGTTCACCCGGAGCTTGCGGCCCCCGGTGAAGATGTCGGCGGTGCCGTCCTCGTTGGACTGCAGGAAGACACCGAAGCCGGCCGGCGGCTGTGCGAGCCGGTCGACCTCCTCCTTGAGGGCCACGATCTGGTCCCGGGCCTCACGGAGGGTGTTGGCGAGCCGCTCGTTCTGCGCGGACACGCCCGCCAGGTTGGTCTGCAGCTCGACGATCCGCTCTTCGAGAATCCTCGTATGACGCGGAGAGTCGGCGAGCTTGCGTCGCAGGACGGCGATTTCCTGCTCTAGATAGGCAACCTGGCCGGCTGGGTCCTCAGACCCCCGCCCGGGCCGGATGCCGCGGTTGATGTCGTCGTCGTGGGCTGCCACGGTCCTCACCTCCTCCAAGGGGAGCTGGACGCTTCCTGACCCTACCTGGGCGGGTGGTGATTGAAACCCCTAGATCACAAAGACTGCGGGGTGTGTCCGATCTTCACCCTTGCGCTCTCCCTCACGCCAGGGGAATACCCACCCATCAACATCGGAAAGCGGGCGGTTGTATCGTCGAGTCGGTCAACACCCGTCAGGACTGGTGCCGATTGCTCGGCGGTCCCTCGGGTGGGACGCCCGAAAGAACACAGCACCGCGCAGGAACGGCAGGCGACATGAACGACGCTCTTGAGGTCTGGATCGACCAGGAGCTCTGCACCGGCGACGGCATCTGTGTCCAGTACGCGCCCGAGGTCTTCGAGCTGGACATCGACGGGCTGGCCTATGTGAAGAGCGCCGAGGACGAGCTGTTGCAGGAACCGGGGGCGGTGACTCCGGTGCCGCTGCCGCTGTTCCAGGACGTCGTGGACTCCGCGAAGGAGTGCCCGGGCGACTGCATTCACGTACGACGGGTTTCGGACAGGGTCGAGGTGTACGGGCCCGACGCCGACTGAGTCGGCTGCCTACGCGCGCCGGGACTGTATGCGACCAATCCGGGACAGTACGTGACGGATCAGGCACCCAGCGCTTGGGACTGGACGCTGCGGACGAACTTCCCGCCCTGCCAGCGCCACTTGGCCTGCTGCTCCTGGTCGGGGCAGCAGCGCGGCACGCTCGGTGACGAGTAGCCGTACAGGGTGGCCGTGACGGCTCCCTCGCGGACGGCCAGCGCGGAGACGGTGAGCTTCTCGCGGGGGTCGGTCAGGGTGGCCACCAGACGCGGCGGGGCGCCTTTGACGACGGGCCGCGTCAGTACGTAGACACCGCTGGGCGGGGTGCCCGAGCCCGCGTCGCAGTGGACGACGGCCACGGTCTCCGGGATGCCGTCGCCGTCGAGGTCCCCGGAGGCCTGTGCGGCGATCTTGATGCCCACCGGGCCGCACTGGAGCGGGAAGACGACCGCCGAGGCGTCCGGGGCGGGCGCGGACTGCGCGACGGCTCCGGCGGCGGGCGTCTGGGACGCCTTGGCGGCGTCGGGTTGCAGCCAGCCCGCCAGCGCCACGACCCCGGCCATCGCGGTGGCCGTGGCCAGCCAGTGCACCGGGCGGGCGTGGGTGTGCGCGAGCTCGGGGACGGCGGCAGTCTGCACGCGGGAGGTCTCCTGTGAAGGGCGGCGCGGGTGTGGGGGTGGCCAGCATCGTGCCACACGTCACAGCGAGGCGGAACAGCGGGGTCCGGAGGTTGTGCGCCACTTCGGCGCGGCCGTACCCGTACCTCCAACGGAAAAGCGCCGCCGCCGAGTTCCCGGTTGCGTACGGGAACTCGGCGGCGGCGCCGGTGCGTTGAGCTGACGGGCTCGTCAGTCCTTGTTGGGGCCCTCGTAGTCGTCGCCGTAGGCGCCCTTGGCGGGGCGGCGGCGGCGCAGCGGGGGCTCGACGCCGTCGGCGAGGCGGCGGGCGGTGACGAGGAAGCCGGTGTGGCCGATCATCCGGTGGTCGGGGCGTACGGCCAGGCCCTCGACGTGCCAGTTGCGGATCATCGATTCCCACGGCTGCGGCTCGGCGAAGCAGCCGATCTCGCGGATCGCCTCGACGGTGCGCGAGAGCTGGGTGGTGGTGGCCACGTAGCAGCAGAGGATGCCGCCGGGCACCAGCGCCTTGGAGACGGCGTCCAGGCACTCCCAGGGGGCGAGCATGTCCAGGACGACGCGGTCGACATCGGTGTCCGACAGGTTGTCCTGGAGGTCGCCGACGGTGAGCTGCCAGGCGGGGTGCGGCTCGCCGAAGTAGCGCTCAACGTTCTGCTGGGCGATCTCGGCGAAGTCCGCGCGGCGCTCGTAGGAGTGGAGCATGCCCTGGTCGCCGATGGCGCGCAGCAGGAAGGCGCTGAGCGAGCCGGAGCCCACGCCCGCCTCGACGACGCGCGCGCCGGCGAAGATGTCGGCGAAGGCCAGGATCTGCCCCGCGTCCTTGGGGTAGACCACGGCGGCGCCGCGGGGCATGGACAGGACGTAGTCGGGGAGCAGCGGGCGCAGCGCGAGGTACGCGACGTTCCCGGTGGTACGGACAACACTGCCCTCGGGAGCGCCGATCAGCTCGTCGTGCGGGAAGGAACCCTTGTGGGTGTGAAAATTCTTCCCGGCTTCGAGCGTGAACGTGTAGTGGCGTCCCTTGGGGTCGGTGAGCTGGACCTGGTCCCCGACCTTGAAGGGCCCGCGACGGCGGGCGGCACCGGTCGGTTCGGACATACGACCAGAGTACCGGCCCTGTTGAGCGGGGTGCGCCACGGCCGTACCCGTTCGCCGCGGCGGCGGTGGCGCGGGTCCTACGCGGTGGGCCGCGCCATGGCCGCGACGAACGCCTTCTCGACGTCGGCGGCGGACAGTACGCCGTAGATCTCGCCGGTCTCCTCGACCACCAGGTACTCGGTGGCCGGGGTGGCGCGGAGCTTGTCGAGCAGCGGCTCACCGGCGAGCTCGGCGGGCACCCGCATCCCGTCGGTGAGGTCCTGGGCGAGACCGCTGACCGCGACCCAGGGGCGGCGGTGCTCGGGCACGCCGACGATGGCGGCCTCGCGGACGAGCCCGGTGGGGTCGCCGTGGCCGTCGACGACGACCAGGGCGCGCGCACCGGCCTCGTTGGCACGGCGCAGCGCCTCGGAGAGCGGGGTGGTGGATTCGACGGGGACGGCCCGGCGGGTGAGGTTGCGGGCGCGCAGCTCCGGCAGGTGCTCGCGCAGCCGGGCCATGCGCAGGCTGTTGCCCGCGCCGGTCCAGATGATCGCGGCGAGGATGGCGGCGAGCAGCGCGTCGGTGACGGTGTCCATGCCGTCGACCTCTTCGGGCGCGTTGCCCAGGACGCCGGTCTGGGTGAGCAGCGGAAGCCCGATGAGCACGGTGACGGCCAGCGCGCGGCCGACCCAGGCGGCGGCGACGGTGCCGCTCATCGGCCTGCCCGTGATCTTCCACACGACGGCGCGGAGCATCCGGCCGCCGTCCAGCGGCAGCCCGGGCAGCAGGTTGAAGCCCGCGACGATCAGGTTGGAGATCATCAGCCCGGCGAGCAGCACACCGGGGACGGTGCCCGGCTCGACGGCGAGCATCCCCAGGTAGAACAGCCCGGCCAGCACCAGCGAGAGCAGCGGGCCGACGAAGGCGAGCACGAACTCGCGGCCCGGGGTCTCGGTCTCCTTCTCGATCTCGGAGACGCCGCCGAAGAACTGGAGCTGGATGCGGCGCACCGGCAGCTTGAAGCGCAGTGCGGCGACCGTGTGCGCGAGTTCGTGGACGAGCACGGAGGCGTAGAAGGCGACCGCGAAGAAGAGCGACACCAGGTAGCGCGCGGCGCCGAGTTCGGGCAGGACGCGGTCGAGCTGGCCGCCGAAGACCCAGGTGATCAGGGCGGCGACCAGGAACCAGCTGGGGGCGACGTAGACCGGCACACCGAAGGGGCGCCCCATGAGGATCCCGCCGCCCGGTTCACGGCCACGTGGCGACTTGCCGCCGTCGGGCGCGGCGCCGGGACTGCCGTCCTCCGCGCCGGACTGCGGCCTCTTGCGCTCGCCGCTCTCGTCCACGGTGTCCCTTCGTCGGTGCTCTGTCACGATCATGCAGTGTGAGGGGGTCCGTCGTCGATGGTATTCCGCTCGCTGTCAGTGGCGGGTCGTAGGGTCTGTGTCATGACTACGAGCACCGAGGGGGCCGCGGCGGACCGCCGGCCCGTGTCGTTGTCGCCGTCGCGGGCGAACGACTTCATGCAGTGCCCCTTGCTGTACCGGTTCCGGGTGATCGACAAACTCCCGGAGAAGCCCAGCGAGGCGGCGACGCGCGGCACGCTGGTGCACGCGGTGCTTGAGCGCCTGTTCGACGATCCTGCGACAGAGCGGACCGCTCCGCGCGCGAAGGCGATGATTCCCGGCCAGTGGGACCGGCTCCTGGAGTCCAAGCCGGAGCTGACCGAGCTGTTCGCCGAGGACGCGGACGGCGAGCGGCTCGCGAAGTGGCTGGCGGAGGCCGAGCGGCTGGTGGAGCGGTGGTTCTCGCTTGAGGACCCGACCCGCCTTGAGCCGGTCGAGCGGGAGTTCTTCGTCGAGACGGAGCTGGAATCGGGGCTGCGGCTGCGCGGGGTGATCGACCGGGTGGACGTGGCGCCGACCGGCGAGGTCCGGATCGTCGACTACAAGACGGGCAAGGCCCCGCGTCCGGAGTACGCGGAAAGCGCGCTGTTCCAGATGAAGTTCTACGCGCTGGTGGTGTGGCGGCTGAAGAACGTGCTGCCGCGCCGCCTCCAGCTGGTGTACCTCGGCAGCGGTGACGTGGTGACGTACGACCCGGTCGAGGCGGATCTGCACCAGGTGGAGCGCAAGCTGCACGCGCTGTGGGAGGCGATCCGGCTCGCCACCGAGACGGGCGACTGGCGGCCGCGGCCGACGAAGCTCTGCGGCTGGTGCGACCATCAGGCGGTCTGTCCGGAATTCGGGGGGACTCCCCCGGTCTATCCGCTCCCGGTGGTCCCAGCAGGGGTGGCGCAGGATGAGCAGGGCAGAATGGACCCGGTCCAGCAATCCTGATGAGGAGTACCCGTGGCGATCCGCGTCCTACTGGTCGACGACCAGCCGCTGCTGCGCACCGGCTTCCGGATGATCCTGGAGGCCGAGCAGGACATCGCGGTGGTGGGCGAGGCCGGTGACGGTCTGCAGGCCCTCGACCAGGTGCGGGCGCTGCAGCCCGATGTGGTGCTCATGGACATCCGGATGCCCCGGATGGACGGGGTCGAGGCGACCCGGCAGATCAGCGGCCCGGGCAAGGACGGCCCGGCGAAGGTGCTGGTCCTGACCACGTTCGACCTCGACGAGTACGTGGTGGAGGCGCTGAAGGCGGGCGCCAGCGGCTTCCTGCTGAAGGACGCGCCGGCCAATGAGCTGGTGCAGGCGATCCGGGTGGTGGCGGCGGGCGAGGCGATGCTGGCCCCGTCGATCACCCGGCGCCTGCTCGACAAGTACGCGGACCATCTCCCGTCCGGCGAGGAGCCGGTCCCGGACACGCTGCACACGCTGACCGACCGCGAGGTGGAAGTCCTCAAGCTGGTCGCGCGCGGGCTCTCCAACGCGGAGATCGCCGCGGACCTGTTCGTGAGCGAGACGACGGTCAAGACGCACGTCGGGCACGTACTGACGAAGCTGGGGCTGCGCGACCGCGTGCAGGCGGCGGTGTACGCGTACGAGAGCGGGCTTGTACGGCCCGGAGCGCAGTAACCCGAGCCGACGAAAAAGTGCGGGGGCCGTCGCCCCCGCACTTTTTTGCTGCTCCTCGCCGACCGGCTACGCCTTGCTGATCTCCCAGAACCGGAACACCGTCGACGGGTCGAGCGTCCACTCCAGGCCCACCACGCCCTCGTGGGCGACCGCGTACTGCTTGCCCTGCCACAGCGGCAGGATCGGCAGGTCGGCGGCGACCGTGTCCTGGAGGCGGTTGAAGTCGGCCTCGGTGGCCGAGCGGTCCGTGGTGGCGGCCGTCGACGGGATGATCTCCTCGGTGATCGTCTTGTTCGTGTAGTGGTTCGACAGGACGTTGTCCTTGCCGAAGAACGGCGAGGTGAAGTTGTCCGGATCCGGGTAGTCGGGGATCCAGCCCTTCACGTACACGCCGTACTTGCCGGCCTCGACGTCCTTCTCGTACTGCTTGAAGTCGACGGACTTCACATCGGCCTCGAACAGCCCGCTGTCGTTGAGCTGCTTGGCGATGGCCTTCATCTCGTCGTCGGTGCCCGGGCCGTAGCGGATCGGCGTGGACCACAGGGTGAGCTTCACCTTGGAGGTGATGCCCGCCTTGTGCAGGACCTGCTTGGCCTTGGCGGGCTGGGGGCTGCCGCCGTACATGTCGAACAGGGACGTGCTGTGGGCGGTGATGCCGGACGGGATGATCGAGTAGAGCGGCGTCGCCGTCTCCTTGTAGATGTCCCGCACCAGGGCCTCGCGGTCGACGAGGTAGGCCATCGCCTTGCGCACGGCGGGCTTGGAGGCGACCGGGTCGTTCATGTTGAAGACCAGGTGCTGGACCTCGGCGCTGGTGCCCTCGACGACCTTGATGCCCTTCTTGTCGGACACGCTGGACGCCTGCAGATCGGCGATGTCCTTGGCGGTGAGACCACGGTACGCGAGGTCGATGTCGCCCTTCTTCAGGGCGGCCGCCAGCTCCTTCTGCCTGCCGTGGAAGAGCTTCAGCGTCATGCCGGAGTTCTTGACCTTGGCGGTGCCCTTGTAGCCGGAGTTGACCGAGAACGAGGCCTGGTTGTCGCCGAACGCGTCGAGCTTGTAGACGCCCGAGCCGACCGCCTTGCCGTCGGTGCGCAGCTTGTCCGTCGGGTACACGGCGTGGTCGACGATCGAACCGGCACCGGAGGCGATCTTGCTGGGGAAGGTGGCGTCCGGGACCTTGAGGTGGAAGACCACGGTCTGCGGGTCCGGGGTGTCGATCTTCCCGAGGGTGGAGAGCAGCGGCGCGGGACCGTTGGCGTCGTTGATGCGCAGCACCCGCTCGAACGAGAACTTGACGTCCTCGGAGGTCAGCGCGTGGCCGTTGGAGAACTTCAGGCCGTCGCGCAGGGTGCAGCGGAAGACCTGGGAGCCGCCCTTGTCGAAGGAGCAGCGGTCGGCGGCCTCGGGCTGCGGGGTCGCGCTGCCCTTCGGGAAGCTGAGCAGCGACTGGAAGACGTTGTTGAACAGCAGCCAGGAGCCCGGGTCGTAGCCGGAGGCCGGGTCGGTGGCCAGGATGTCGTCCGACATTCCCATGACCACCGACTGGCCGTTCCCGGACGAGGACCCGTCCTCGGAGCCGCAGCCGCTGAGGAGACCGGCCGCCAGCCCCGCCGCCAGGGGAGCCGTCAGCCATCGGTTCCGTATCTTCACGCGCAAGTGCCTCACAGTCATGGTCCGGCCGGGGCCCGGGGGTGCTCCCCGGGCGGGTGCGGCCTCACTGATATCGCTTGCCGGCACGTGAAGGTCGCGGCCGGGTCCTGCGGTTACTTCACGCCGCGGCCGAGCTCCCAGAGCTGGAGGTCGGACGAGGAGTTGACCGCCCACTCGGTGCCGGTGATGTCGTTGCGGGCGGCGACGTACTGCTTGCCCTGCCACAGCGGCAGCACCGGGACGTCGTTGGCGACGATGTCCTGGATCTTCTCGAACGGCTTGGCGGCCTGGTTGCGGTCGGCCGCGACGCGGGATTCGGGGATCAGGGTGTTGCGCACCTCGACGTTGGCGTACGGCGAGTTGAGGAAGTTGTCACGGCCGAGGAAGGGCGCGACGTAGTTGTCCGGGTCCGGGAAGTCGGGGAACCAGCCGAGACCGTAGACGGCGAAGTCGCCGGCCTTCTGGGCCGGGCGGTACTTGGGCCAGTCGGTCGCCTTGAGGGTGGTGGCGAACAGCCCGGTGGCGTTCAGCTGGTCCCGCAGGATCGCGAACTCCTTGGCGGTACCCGGTCCGTAGTGGTCGCCCGTGTAGTTGAGCGTCAGCTTGACCGGGGTGGAGACGCCGGCGGCCCTCAGGATGTTCGCGGCCTTCTGCTTGCTGGGCTCGCCGTACTTGTTGAAGAACGAGTTGGTGTGCCCGGCGATCGAGGTCGGGATCAGCGAGTACAGCGGCTCGGCGGTCGCCCCGTACACCTTGGAGGCCAGCGCGCCCCGGTCGACGACGGCGGCCATGGCCTGGCGGACGGCCTTGTTCTTCACCGACGGGTCGTTGGTGTTGAAGCCCAGGTAGCGGATTTCCAGACCCGGCATCTCGACCAGGTTGACGTTCTTGGGCGGGGTGACCGAGTACTTCTGGATCTGCTCCGGCGACATGGAGCGGGTCATCATGTCGATCTTGCCGGCTTCGAGCTCGGCGCCCATGGAGTCGGCGTCCGGGAACGAGCGCAGCTCGACCTTGCTGTTGTCGACCTTCAAGTCCCCCTTGTAGTTGGGGTTCTTGCTGAAGACGGCCTTGACGACCTGGTCGCCCTTGTACTCGGCCTTGAGGGTGTACGGGCCGGAGCCGTCCACCTCGAAGCCGGGGCGGAGCTTCTTGGCCGGATACTTGTCCTTCTGGACGATCGCGGCGGCGGGCGTCGCGAGCTTGTACGGGAAGGTGGCGTCCGGCGTCTTCAGATGGAAGACGATCTCGTCGTCGCCCTTGGTCTCCATCGTGTCGATGTTCTCGAGGAGCGCGACGGGGCCGTTGCCGTCGTTGATGTTCAGGACGCGCTGGATCGAGTAGTGGACGTCGGCGGCGGTCACCTTGGAGCCGTCGGCGAACTGGAGGCCCCTGCGCAGCTTGCAGCGGTAGCTCTCGTTCTCCTTGTCGGTGAACGCGCAGCTCTGGGCGGCGTCCGGGACCGGCTCGCCGCCGCCGCGCGGCACGTGGACCAGCATCTGCACGGTCTGGCGCAGCACGTTCCAGGCGCCGGTGTCGTACGCGTAGGCGGGGTCGAAGGGAGCGGGCGCGTCCTTGGTGGTCACGAACTGGTCCGTGGTGCCCACGACGATGGCCTTGCCGCCGCCACCCCCACTACCTGCCCCGCCACAAGCGGCGAGTACGGGGGCGAGCAGGCCCACTACGGCCGGCAGCACCAAAGTCTTGCGGTTCATCCTGGACGTTCTCCCTATGTGTCCGGCACTGGGGTACAGCGGTGTACGGAAGACTCCGCCGCGGCCGCCCGGTCGGGGCGGGGGCGATCGGGCCGGTACGTACGATCGGACCTGCGCGCCCGGCGGCTGATGGTGCCGGGGCAGTTGAGGGTGCGGCGAAGTTCTCGCGACGAGATTAGTGGGCGGGCCGGGAAATGCCGTACTGGGCCTGCTCCATTCACTCCCCGCGCAGTGGCCGGAAAAAGCGGCCGCTGATATCGAAGTCGAGGAATCTTTCGTACAGGAGATCACCAAATGGGACACAAGGGCGCCTCCGGTGGGCCCGGAGACGCCCTTGAGGGGGGTCACTGACGACGGATCAGGTGATGAACGTCACCTGCTTGACAGGCGCGTACCCGTCGTGAATTCAACCGCCGCCGTGCATGCGCGAGGTCACGGAAAATGCACGGGCGGATGCGATGAGTTTCGGTTCGATTCAAGGGGCACGCTGTGTGTCCGGATCAGTTCATCCTGGTGATCAGCGTGCGCAGAAAAGCGAGATCGACCTGTTCGAGGGATTCGACGACGACGCGGCCCGAAGCGGGCTCGATCGGGGCCACGGAAGGCACCGCCACCACCCGGCAGCCGGCCGCCTCGGCGGCCGCCACACCGGTCGCGGTGTCCTCGACGACCGCGCATCTCGTGGGGTCGGCGCCGAGCCCGGAGGCGGCGAGCAGATACGGCTCGGGGTGCGGCTTGGTGCGCACGACCTCGTCACCGGCGACGGTGAGCGAGAAGTTGCGCGGGCCCAGCGAGTGGACGATCCGGTCGATGATCCGCCGGTGCGAGGCGGAGACCAACGCGGTCGGCACGGAGTGCTCGGCCAGTTCCCCGAGGAGCCTGGCGGCCCCCGGCATCAGCGGCACACCACGGCTGATCCGGGCCTCGAAACGGTCGTTGAGCAGCACGCTCAGCTCGGGGACCGTGATGTCCGCGCCGGTCGCCTCGATGAGGAACCCGGCGCTGCGGCTCATGGGCCCGCCCACCACGATGTCGCGCCAGCTCTCCTGGAGCGGATGGCCGAGCGCCGCGAAGACCTCCACCTCCGCGTCCCACCAGAACCCCTCGGTGTCGACCAGGGTGCCGTCCATGTCGAGGAAGACGGCCTGAAGAGCGGAGCCTTCGGTCGTACGCGAACCGGGCGCGGGAACCGTGGTGGTCATCCGGGCACACCTCCTGGAGGGACGAGAAGGCCGGTTCCCAGGGTGGGGGAACCGGCCTGCACTGGACCGACCAGTGTACGTCTCGGCCTCGAAAAGCGCTCGTGAGAAAGCTCCCGGTCGCTTCTACCGCGCGTTGAAGTACTTCGCCTCCGGGTGGTGGATCACGATCGCGTCCGTGGACTGCTCGGGGTGGAGCTGGAACTCCTCGGAGAGGTGGACGCCGATGCGCTCCGGCTGGAGGAGTTCGGCGATCTTCGCGCGGTCCTCCAGGTCGGGGCAGGCGCCGTAGCCGAGCGAGAAGCGCGCGCCCCGGTACTTCAGGGCGAACATGTCCTCCACCTCGGCCGGGTCCTCGCTCGCGAAGCCGAGCTCGCTGCGTACGCGCGCGTGCCAGTACTCGGCGAGCGCCTCCGCCAACTGCACGGACAGGCCGTGCAGTTCGAGGTAGTCGCGGTAGGAGTTGGCCTCGAACAGCTCGGCCGTGGCCTCGCCGATCTTCGAGCCGACCGTGACCACCTGGAGCCCGACCACGTCGGTCTCGCCGGACTCCTCCGGGCGGAAGAAGTCCGCCAGGCACAGGCGCCGGCCACGGCGCTGGCGCGGGAAGGTGAAGCGGGTGCGCTCGGAGCCGTCCTCGCCCAGGATGATCAGGTCGTCGCCCTTGGAGACGCACGGGAAGTAGCCGTGCACGACGGCCGCCTCCAGCAGGTTCCTGGTGTGCAGCTGCTCCAGCCAGCCGCGCAGCCGCGGGCGGCCCTCGGTCTCGACCAGCTCCTGGTAGCCCGGCCCGTCGCCCGCGCGGTTCTGCTTGAGGCCCCACTGGCCCTTGAACAGCGCGTCCTCGTCCAGCCAGGAGGCGTACTCCTTGAGGCCGATGCCCTTGATGACCCGGGTGCCCCAGAACGGCGGCTCGGGGATGCGGTTGTCGACGGCGACGTCGGAGCGGACCGCACCCTCGCTCTCCTCGGCCTCGGGCACAGCCGCCGTGCGCTTGGCGACGCGGCGCTGCTTGAGCTCGGGCAGGGTGGCGCCGGGCACGCCGCGCTTGACCGCGACGAGGGCGTCCATCAGGCGCAGGCCCTCGAACGCGTCGCGGGCGTAGCGGACTTCGCCCTCGTAGATCTCGTGCAGGTCCTGCTCGACGTACGCGCGCGTGAGGGCGGCGCCGCCGAGGATCACCGGGTACTGGGCGGCCAGCTTGCGCTGGTTCAGCTCCTCCAGGTTCTCCTTCATGATCACGGTCGACTTCACCAGGAGGCCGGACATGCCGATCACATCGGCCCGGTGCTCCTCGGCTGCCTCCAGGATCGCGGAGACGGGCTGCTTGATGCCCAGGTTGACGACGTTGTAGCCGTTGTTGGAGAGGATGATGTCGACGAGGTTCTTGCCGATGTCGTGGACGTCGCCGCGCACGGTGGCCAGCACGATGGTGCCCTTGCCCTCCGCGTCGGACTTCTCCATGTGCGGCTCCAGATGGGCCACGGCGGTCTTCATGACCTCGGCGGACTGGAGCACGAACGGCAGCTGCATCTGGCCGGAGCCGAACAGCTCGCCGACGACCTTCATGCCCTCAAGAAGGGTGTCGTTGACGATGTCGAGCGCCGGGCGGGTCTCAAGCGCCTCGTCGAGGTCGGCCTCCAGGCCGTTCTTCTCACCGTCGATGATGCGGCGCTGCAGCCGCTCGTCCAGCGGCAGCGCGAGCAACTCCTCGGCCTTGCCCGCCTTCATGGACTTGGTGCTGACGCCCTCGAAGAGCTCCATGAGCCGCTGGAGCGGGTCGTAGCCCTCGGAGCGCTTGTCGTAGACGAGGTCGAGCGCGACCTTGACCTGCTCCTCGTCCAGGCGGGCGATCGGCAGGATCTTGGAGGCGTGCACGATCGCCGAGTCGAGCCCGGCCTTGACGCACTCGTCCAGGAACACCGAGTTGAGCACGACGCGGGCGGCCGGGTTGAGGCCGAAGGAGATGTTGGACAGGCCGAGCGTGGTCTGGACGTCCGGGTGGCGGCGCTTGAGCTCGCGGATCGCCTCGATGGTGGCGATGCCGTCGCCGCGCGACTCCTCCTGGCCGGTGCAGATGGTGAAGGTGAGGCAGTCGATGAGGATGTCCGACTCGTGCACGCCCCAGTTGCCGGTGAGGTCGTCGATCAGCCGCTCGGCGATGGCGACCTTGTTCTCGACGGTACGGGCCTGGCCCTCCTCGTCGATGGTCAGCGCGATCAGCGCCGCGCCGTGCTCGACGGCGAGCGCGGTGACCTTGGCGAACCGCGACTCGGGGCCGTCGCCGTCCTCGTAGTTGACGGAGTTGATGACCGCGCGTCCGCCCAGCTTCTCCAGACCCGCCTGGAGGACGTTGACCTCGGTGGAGTCGAGGACGATCGGCAGGGTGGAGGCGGTGGCGAAGCGGCCGGCCAGCTCCTCCATGTCGGCGACGCCGTCGCGGCCCACGTAGTCGACGCAGAGGTCGAGCATGTGGGCGCCCTCGCGGATCTGGTCGCGGGCCATCTCCACACAGTCGTCCCAGCGGCCCTCCAGCATGGCCTCGCGGAACTTCTTGGAGCCGTTGGCGTTGGTGCGCTCGCCGATCGCCATGTACGAGGTGTCCTGGCGGAACGGGACGGTCTGGTAGAGGGAGGCGGCGCCCGGCTCGGGGCGCGGGTGGCGCTCGGTGGGGGCGACGCCGCGGACCCGCTCGACGACCTGGCGCAGATGCTCCGGCGTCGTACCGCAGCAGCCGCCGACCAGCGAGAGGCCGTACTCACGGACGAACGTCTCCTGGGCGTCGGCGAGTTCGGGCGCGGAGAGCGGGTAGTGCGCGCCGTCCTTGCCGAGCACGGGCAGACCGGCGTTGGGCATGCAGGACAGCGGAATGCGGGAGTTGCGGGCGAGGTAGCGCAGGTGCTCGCTCATCTCGGCCGGGCCCGTCGCGCAGTTGAGGCCGATCATGTCGATGCCCAGCGGCTCCAGGGCGGTCAGGGCCGCGCCGATCTCGGAGCCGAGCAGCATGGTGCCGGTGGTCTCGACGGTGACCGAGCAGATCAGCGGGACGCGGTAGCCGGCCACGTCCATGGCGCGCTGGGCGCCGAGGATGGCGGACTTGGTCTGGAGCAGGTCCTGGGTGGTCTCCACCAGGAGCGCGTCGGCGCCGCCCGCGAGCATGCCCTCGGCGTTCTGCTGGTAGGCGTCGCGCAGCAGGGTGTACGGGGCGTGGCCGAGGGTGGGGAGCTTGGTGCCGGGGCCCATGGAGCCGAGCACCCAGCGCTGTTGCCCGGTCGAGGCGGTGAACTCGTCGGCGACCTCGCGGGCGATCCGGGCACCCGCCTCGGACAGCTCGTACACGCGCTCGGGGATGTCGTACTCACCGAGCGCCGAGAAGTTCGCGCCGAAGGTGTTGGTCTCGACGCAGTCGACGCCGACCGCGAAGTACTCCTGGTGCACCGACCGCACGATGTCGGGGCGGGTGACGTTCAGGATCTCGTTGCAGCCCTCAAGGTCCTGGAAGTCCTCCAGGGTCGGGTCCTGGGCCTGGAGCATGGTGCCCATCGCTCCGTCGGCCACCACCACACGGGTGGCGAGCGCTTCGCGGAGCGCGTCGGCGCGGGTCCGGCTGTCAGCGGAAGGGGTCGGCAACGAGGCCATGGATGTGCTCCCTGGAGTGCGACGGCTGTCGGCTTTGCGGCATCCAAAGGGAGGCCGCACCCGGCCAGCGTAACCGGGGGCGGCTCGGGAGGGCACAGGTGTCCCACGGGCCGGACGGCGCGTCGCCGCCGCGCACTGTCGGCCAGTGGCTGTCCTGAACTGCCCTGCTATTGCCGATCACGGTGACAGGGGGTCGACAACGGCCGATACTGTTCAGCATTGTCGAACTCAACGTTCCGAAGTGGGAGGAAGCGCGATGGCGCGGAACATCCAGTCGCTCGAACGGGCGGCCGCCATGCTGCGGCTGCTCGCGGGCGGCGAGCGGCGGCTCGGCCTGTCAGAGGTGGCCTCCGCGCTCGGCCTGGCGAAGGGCACCGCGCACGGCATCCTGCGGACCCTCCAGGCGGAGGGGTTCGTCGAGCAGGACCAGGCCTCCGGCCGCTATCAGCTCGGCGCCGAGCTGCTGCGCCTGGGCAACAGCTATCTGGACGTCCACGAGCTGCGGGCGCGCGCCCTGGTGTGGACCGACGATCTGGCGCGCTCCAGCGGCGAGAGCGTGTACGTGGGGGTCCTGCACCAGCAGGGCGTGCTGATCATGCACCACGTCTTCCGGCCCGACGACAGCCGCCAGGTGCTCGAAGTCGGGGCCATGCAGCCGCTGCACTCGACCGCGCTCGGCAAGGTCCTCTCCGCGTACGACCCGGTCGCGCACACGGAAGCCGTGGACGGCGAGCGCACCGCGTTCACGCCCCGGACCGTGACCGAGCCCGCGGACTTCGAGGAGCTGCTCGACCTGATCCGCGCGCGCGGCTGGGCCGACGACATGGAGGAGACCTGGGACGGGGTGGCCTCGGTCGCCGCGCCCATCTTCGACCGGCGCCGGATGCCGGTGGGCGCCGTCGGGGTCACCGGGGCCGTGGAGCGGGTGTGCAAGGCGGGCGAGGTCCGCTCGGACCTGGTGGCGGCGGTGCGCGACTGCGCCCGCTCGGTCTCCCGTGACCTGGGCGCCGGGCGCTTCTGAGGAACCCGCGCGCCCCGCGAAAACCTGCCCGGCGTGCCTGACCAGCCACTTCACCGGCTGGCTGAAACATAACGATCATTGTGGCCGGAACATACCGGGTGGTAACGATCGGGATACCGGCCACAGAACCCTTGACGTCGCGTTAACCCCGGCGCAACACTGCCGTTCATCGGTCGGCATTGTCGAACACCTAACGGCAATACGAGTTAGAGTGTGACAACGCCAAGGGCCGCCAAGCCCTCGACGTGAGGGCGCGGACCACCGGAGTTTCCGGGGTTCGGCTTCCCCTGGACGAAGGACAAAGGAGTCGCGGGTGTCCAGCTCCGACATCTTCATCGGCGAGACCATCGGTACCGCCGTACTCATCCTGCTGGGCGGTGGCGTGTGCGCCGCCGTCACACTGAAGAGCTCCAAGGCACGCAACGCGGGCTGGCTCGCCATCACCTTCGGGTGGGGCTTCGCGGTGCTCACCGGCGCCTACATCTCCGCCCCGCTCTCGGGTGCGCACCTCAACCCGGCGGTGACGCTCGGCCTCGCCATCAAGGGCGGCACCGAGTGGAGCGACGTGCCCACCTACCTCGCGGGACAGCTGCTCGGCGCGATGATCGGCGCCACCCTGGTCTGGCTGACGTACTACGGCCAGTTCCAGGCGCACCTGACCGACCCGGAGATAGTCGGCGACCCGGCGGACAAGCCGGCCGAAGGCCCGCACAACGGCGCGTCCCAGGCGGGCCCGGTGCTCGGCATCTTCTCGACCGGCCCCGAGATCCGCAACGCGGTACAGAACCTCACCACCGAGATCATCGGCACGGCCGTGCTGGTCCTGGCCATCCTGACCCAGGGCCTGAACGGCGACGGCAAGGGCCTCGGCGTCATCGGCGTCCTGATCACCTCGCTGGTCGTCGTCGGCATCGGCCTCTCGCTGGGCGGCCCCACCGGCTACGCCATCAACCCGTTCCGCGACCTCGGTCCGCGCATCGTGCACTCCCTGCTGCCGCTGCCGAACAAGGGCGGCTCGGACTGGGGCTACGCCTGGGTGCCGGTTCTCGGCCCGCTGGCCGGCGCCGCCCTCGCCGGTGGCCTGTACAACATCGCGTTCGCCTGACCCGTACAGCTCAGAGCCGTAGAGACCTTCAGACTCCAGGAGATTCCGTGAGCGACACCCACTCCACCCAGGCCGCCTCGCACGGTCACGGTCCGTTCATCGCGGCCATCGACCAGGGCACGACCTCCAGCCGCTGCATCGTCTTCGACAAGGACGGCCGGATCGTCTCGGTCGACCAGAAGGAGCACGAGCAGATCTTCCCGAAGCCGGGCTGGGTCGAGCACGACGCCGCCGAGATCTGGACCAACGTCCAGGAAGTGGTGGCGGGCGCCATCGACAAGGCGGGCATCACGGCCGCCGACGTCAAGGCGATCGGCATCACCAACCAGCGCGAGACCACGCTGCTGTGGGACAAGAACACCGGTGAGCCCGTCCACAACGCGCTCGTCTGGCAGGACACCCGCACCGACGCGCTCTGCAAGGAGCTCGGCCGCAACGTCGGCCAGGACCGCTTCCGCCGCGAGACGGGCCTCCCGCTCGCGTCGTACTTCGCCGGCCCCAAGGTCCGCTGGCTGCTCGACAACGTCGAGGGCCTGCGCGAGCGCGCCGAGCGCGGCGAGATCCTCTTCGGCACCATGGACTCCTGGGTCATCTGGAACCTGACCGGCGGTGTCGAGGGCGGTGTCCACGTCACCGACGTCACCAACGCCTCGCGCACGATGCTCATGAACCTGCACGAGATGGCGTGGGACGAGAAGATCCTCGCCTCCATGGAGATCCCGGCGGCCGTGCTGCCCGAGATCCGCTCCTCCGCCGAGGTCTACGGCCACGCCAAGGGCGGCGTCCTGGACGGCATCCCGGTCGCCTCCGCGCTCGGCGACCAGCAGGCGGCCCTGTTCGGCCAGACCTGCTTCTCGGAGGGCGAGGCCAAGTCCACGTACGGCACCGGCACCTTCATGCTGATGAACACCGGTGACAAGCCCGTCAACTCGTACAACGGCCTGCTGACCACCGTCGGCTACCAGATCGGCGAGCAGAAGCCGGTCTACGCCCTCGAAGGCTCGATCGCCGTCACCGGCTCGCTCGTCCAGTGGATGCGCGACCAGATGGGCATGATCAAGACCGCCGCCGAGATCGAGACGCTGGCGCTCTCGGTCGAGGACAACGGCGGCGCGTACTTCGTGCCGGCCTTCTCCGGCCTGTTCGCCCCGTACTGGCGCTCCGACGCCCGCGGTGTGATCGCCGGCCTCACCCGGTACGTCACCAAGGCGCACATCGCGCGCGCCGTCCTTGAGGCCACCGCCTGGCAGACCCGCGAGATCACCGACGCCATGACGAAGGACTCCGGCGTCGAGCTGACCGCGCTCAAGGTCGACGGCGGCATGACCTCCAACAACCTGCTGATGCAGACCCTCTCGGACTTCCTGGACGCGCCCGTCGTGCGTCCGATGGTCGCCGAGACGACCTGCCTCGGCGCCGCCTACGCCGCCGGTCTGGCCGTCGGCTTCTGGCCGGACACCGACGCGCTGCGCGCCAACTGGCGCCGGGCGGCGGAATGGACCCCTCGCATGGACGCCGACAAGCGTGACAGCGAGTACAAGAGCTGGCTCAAGGCCGTCGAGCGGACCATGGGCTGGATCGAGGACGAGGAGTAATCGAAATGACCACCCTGCAGAGCGTCCCTGCCCTTGGGACGCACCCGGCCTCCGGCTCGACCCCGAGCCGCGCCGAAACTCGGGAGCAGCTTTCCAAGGCGACGTACGACCTCCTGGTGATCGGCGGCGGCATCCTGGGCATCTCCACCGCCTGGCACGCCGCGCAGTCCGGGCTGCGGGTGGCCCTGGTGGACGCCGGCGACTTCGCCGGCGCCACCTCCTCCGCCTCCTCCAAGCTCCTCCACGGCGGTCTGCGCTACCTGCAGACCGGCGCGGTGAAGCTGGTGGCGGAGAACCACTTCGAGCGGCGTGCGGTGTCCCGTCAGGTGGCCCCGCACCTCGCCAACCCGCTCACCTTCTACCTGCCCGTGTACAAGGGCGGCCCGCACGGCGCGGCCAAGCTGGGCGCGGGCGTCTTCGCCTACTCGGCCCTGTCCGCCTTCGGTGACGGCGTCGGCCACCTGCTCTCGCCCTCCAAGGCCGCGCAGGACGTGCCGGAGCTGCGCACGGACAACCTGAAGGCCGTGGCCGTGTACGGCGACGACCAGATGAACGACGCCCGGATGGCCCTGATGACGGTGCGCGCCGCCGTCGAGGCCGGTGCCGTCGTCCTCAACCACGCCGAGGTGAGCGGTCTGCGCTTCACCAAGGGCCGGGTGACGGGCGCGGACCTCAAGGACCGCCTCAGCGGCGAGGAGTTCGGCGTCAACGCGCGCCTCGTCCTCAACGCCACCGGCCCGTGGGTCGACCACCTGCGCAAGATGGAGGACCCCGACGCAGCCCCCTCCATCCGTCTGTCCAAGGGCGCGCACCTGGTCCTCAAGCGCACCTCCCCCTGGAAGGCCGCGCTGGCGACCCCGATCGACAAGTACCGCATCACCTTCGCCCTCCCCTGGGAGGACATGCTCCTGCTCGGCACCACCGACGAGGAGTTCGAGGGCGACCCGGGGGACGTCGCGGTCACCGAGAAGGACACCGCCCAGATCCTGGACGAGGCCGCGTTCTCCATCCGCGACCAGCAGTTGTCGCGCGATCTGATCACGTACTCCTTCGCCGGTCTGCGCGTCCTTCCGGGCGGTCCCGGCGACACCTCGAAGGCCAAGCGCGAGACGGTCGTCACCGAGGGCCGCGGCGGCATGCTGTCGGTCGCCGGCGGCAAGTGGACGACCTTCCGCCACATCGGCCGTACGGTGATGAAGAAGCTGGAGGCCCTTCCCGGCCGCCCGCTCGGTGACGACTTCGAGCCCATCTCCGAGCTCCCCGGCAAGCTCCCGCTGCCCGGCATAGCCAACCCGCGCGCCGTCGCCCACCGCCTGATGGTGGACGGCCCGGCGCCCGGCCCGCGCATGGCCGCCGACACCGCCAAGCACCTCGCCACGCACTACGGCTCGCTGTCCTTCGACATCGCGCGCATGGCCAACGAGGACGCGGCGCTCGCCGAGCGCATCCACCCGGACGCGCCGGAGATCTGGGCGCAGGTCGTCTACGCGCGCGACCACGAGTGGGCCGAGACGGCCGACGACGTGCTGCGCCGCCGCACCACGCTCACGATCCGGGGCCTTGCCACGGACGAGATCCGCGGCAAGGTCGACGACCTGCTCGGCAAGAAGAACTGACGTATAGTTAGTCGAGCCAGTACGCGCCGGAAGGGGCGGTTCCCACGGGGGGAGCCGCCCCTTTCGTATGCGCTCGTATACGCCGATGCGGCCGGGGACGCATAATGGGGCCCGATTCATCGGATGTATGCCCCTGCGCTGCATACCCCTGTATGGAGGTCGCCCCATGGCAGTCACCGACGAGGCCATCGAGAAGATCAAGGAAATGATCGTCTCCGGTGCGCTGCGCCCCGGCGACCGGCTGCCCAAGGAGAGCGAGCTCGCCGCCGAACTCGGTCTGTCCAGGAACTCGCTGCGCGAGGCGGTCCGCGCGCTGTCCCTGATCCGCATCCTGGATGTGCGCCAGGGCGACGGTACGTATGTGACCAGCCTGGACCCCCAGTTGCTCCTGGAGGCGATGAGCTTCGTCGTCGACTTCCACCGGGACGACACGGTCCTGGAGTTCCTGGCGGTACGGCGGATCCTGGAACCGGCGGCGACGGCGATGGCCGCGGCGCGGATCGAGGACGCGCAACTGGACGCGCTCTCCGCCCAGTTGGATGCGCTCGGCCCGAACCCGTCGGTGGAGGAGCTGGTCGCGTGCGACCTGGAGTTCCACCGGGGGATCGTGCAGAGCGCGGGCAACTCGGTGCTCTGCTCCCTCCTGGACGGCCTCTCGGGACCCACGACCCGGGCCCGCGTCTGGCGCGGCCTCACCCAGGAGGACGCGGTCTCCCGCACCCTCCACGAACACCGCGCCATCCTCGCGGCCCTGCGCGACCGCGACGCGGAGGCGGCGAGGTCGTGGGCGACGGTGCACATCGCGAGCGTGGAGCAGTGGCTGAGGTCAACACTCTGAGCGCGCCGGCCTTTAGGGGCGCGGGGAACTGCGCGATCAGCCACCGACGGCCCGCAGACAAACTCAGTCCTGCTTCTCCCCACTGGCGAACCGCGAGATCACCAGCGCAACAATGATGATCGCCCCGTTAAGGAACTGGTTCCAAAGCGCCGGGACGCCGCCCAACGTCATCACGTTGACAACAAGTTGCAGCGTCAGCACACCGGTGAGCGCACCGAAGAGCGTGCCCCGGCCGCCTTTCAAGCTGATCCCGCCGATCACAGCCGCCGCGAACACCTGAAAGATCCACCCGTTCCCCTGCGTCGCGGCGACCGAGCCGTAATGGCCCGTGTACAGAATCCCCGCGAACGCGGCGAGGAGGCCGCCGAGCGCGAGCACGACCCACGTGATCCGGTCCACCCGGATCCCCGCCGCCCGCGCCGCCTCCGGGTTGCCCCCGATCGCGTACAGCGCGCGCCCCTGCCGCAGCCAGGCGAGCGCCGCCCCGCCGACGGCGAACAGGGTCAGGCAGATCCAGACGGCGGCCGGGGCGCCCAGCCAGTCGGTCATGCCCAGATAACGGAACGACCGGGGCACATCGGTGATCGACTTGCCCTCGGTGATGCCGACATGGAGCCCGCGCAGCATGGTCAGCATGCCGAGCGTGGCGATGAACCCGTTGACGTTCAGCTTCAGCATCAGGAAGCCGTTGACCGTACCGATCAGCAGGCCCACCAGGAGGCACAGCGGGATCGCGGTCCAGGTGGGCAGCAGCCCCAGCCCCGCGAACCGGCCGCCCTCGGACGGCAGCACCAGCCACATCGCGATCACCGGCGCGATCCCGATCGTCGACTCCAGGGACAGGTCCATCCGCCCGCAGATCAGGATTAGCGCCTGCCCCAGCACCAGCAGGCTGAGCTCCGAGGACTGCTGGATGACGCTGATGAGGTTGTCCGAGGTCAGGAAGACCGGCGAGACGATGAAGCCGATCACCATCAGGACCAGGATCACCGGGACCAGCGAGAAGTCGCTCCAGCGGATGTGCGCGAGCCGCCGCAGCGGGCCGGGGTCCGCGAGATCGGCGGGCGCCGTGGTCACCGTGTCGGTCATGGCCGCTCCCCCACACCTTCCATGGCGGCGACCAGTTCCCGGTCGCTCCATTCGCTGTCGTACGCGGCGACGACCCGCCCGTGGAAGAGCGCGAGCACCCGGTCGCACACCCGCAGGTCGTCCAGCTCGTCGGAGACGATCACGGCCACTTTCCCCTCGTCGGCGACCCGCCGTACCACCGCGAGCAGCGCTTCCTTGGACTTGACGTCGACCCCGGCCGTAGGGCGCACGGCGACCAGGACCACGGGTTCACGGGCAAGGGCCCGGGCCACCACGACCTTCTGCTGATTGCCGCCCGACAGACCGGAGACCGCCTGTCCCGGGCCCTGGGTCTTGATGTCGAGCGAGGCGATCATCGACTTCGCGAACTCCCTGGTACGGGACGGGAGTACGGTCCCCCACGGCCCGAGCTGGTCGGTGACCGTGAGCGTGGCGTTCTCGGCGACCGAGCGCTGGGGCACCAGGCCCTGGCGGTGGCGGTCCTCGGGGATGTAGCCGATCCCGGCCGCGAGCGCGTGCGGCACGCTGCCGGGTTTCACCGTCCGCCCGCGCACCGACACCCGGCCCGCCGTCGCCCGGCGCATCCCGGCCAGGGTCTCGCCGAGCGCGGTGTTCCCGCTGGCGGCGGCCCCCGCGAGGCCGAGCACCTCGCCGGGGCACACGGACAGGTCCAGCGGCTCGAACTCCCCCTCCAGGGCCAGTCCTTCGGCCCGCAGGACCGGTTCGCCCTCGTTCACGGTACGGGTGGCGGCCCGCCAGGACGTGGCGGCGGCCGACTCGCCCGTCATCGCCGCCACCAGGTCGTCCTTGGCCAGCTCGGCGACCGGTGCGGTCAGCACATGGCGGGCGTCGCGGTAGACGGTGACGGCCGTGCACAGCTCGTACACCTCCTGGAGGTGGTGCGAGATGAACAGGAACGCCACGCCCTGGTCCTGGAGTTCGCGCACCTTGGTGAAGAGGCGCTGGATGCCGCGCGCGTCCAGCTGGGCGGTCGGCTCGTCCAGGACGATCAGCCGGGCGCCGAACGACAGCGCGCGGGCGATCTCCACGAACTGGCGCTGTTCCACGGTCAGTTCACGCGCGCGTAGGTCCGGGTCGACCCGCACCCCGTACTCCGCGAGCAGGTCCGCCGCCCGCCCGCGCAGCCGTCCCCAGCGGATCCGCCGGCCCTCGAACCGGTTCAGGAACAGGTTCTCGGCGACGGTGAGATCCGGGACCACCATGGACTTCTGGTAGACGCACGCCACCTTGGACTGCCAGGCCGCCCGGTCGCCGAAGGCGGGTGCGGGGGCGCCGCCGAAGGTGAGCGTGCCGGCGTCCGGGCGGTGCAGTCCGCTGAGGACACCTACCAGCGTGGACTTGCCGGCGCCGTTGCGGCCCACCAGCGCGTGGGACTCGCCCGCCCGTACGGTCAACGAGACACCGTCGAGCGCCAGGGTCGGTCCGAAGCGCTTGACGACGCCCTCGGCGTGGACGGCGGGTTCGGCTGCCATCGTCAGCTCTTCTTGCTCAGCTGGTTGGCCCAGAGCGCCGGGTCGTCCACGTTCGCCTTGGTGACCAGCGGCGCCGGGAGCTGGTCCTCGTAGCCGTTCGGGATCTTGACGATGGTGGAGCCGTGGTCCGTCGGGCCCTCCTTGAACGTCTTCCCGTCCAGGGCCGCCTTGGCGTAGTACAGCGCGTACTTGGCGTACAGGTCGGCGGGTTGGGAGACGGTGGCGTCGATCTTCCCGGCCTTGATGGCGTCCAGTTCCTCGGGGATGCCGTCGTTGGAGACGATCGTGATGTGGCCGGGCGTGCCCGGCGGTTTGAGCAGGTGCTTCTGTTCCAGGAGGGCGAGCGTGGGCTGGAGGAAGACACCGCCCGCCTGCATATAGATGCCCTTCAGGCCCGGGTGCGCGGCGAGCGTCGACTGGAGTTTCGCGGAGGCCACGTCACCCTTCCAGTCGGTGGCCAGCTCGTAGACCTTGATGGCGGGGTATTTCTTGGTCATGCATGCCTTGAACGCCTCGGAGCGGTCGCGACCGTTGATGGAGGACAGGTCGCCCTGGAACTCGGCGACCTCGCCGCTCCTTTTCAACTGCTCGCCGAGGAACGTGCAGGCCTTCTCGCCGTACGCCTTGTTGTCGGCCCGTACGACCATGTAGACGTCGCCCTTGTCGGGGCGGGTGTCGACGCTGATCACCGGGATCTTCTTCTGGTGGAGCGTGTCCAGGGTCGAGGCGACGGCTCCCGTGTCCTGCGGGGCCATCACGACCGCCTTGGCGCCCTGGTCCATGAAGGCGGTGACGTTGGCGACGAGCTTGCCGATGTCGTTCTGGGAGTTGGTGAGCGGCAGGGCCGAGATCCCGGCGGCCTTGGTGCCCTTGGAGAGGTACTGCTGGTAGGAGTTCCAGAAGTCGCTGTCGCTGCGGGGCAGGTCGATGCCCACCTTGTCGCTCCCGCCGCCGGATTCGCGGTTGCAGCCCGTCAGTGCCGCGACCGCCACAAGCGCGGTGCAGACGGCGGCGGTTGTCGTACGCACTCTCATGGTTTCGTCCTTCGTGGCTCGCGGCTCGGGCTCAGGTGGTGCTGCGGCTCATGGTGGGGCGCAGGCGCAGGCCCTGCATACCGCCGTCGACGGCCAGGGCGGTACCGGTGACGGCGGCGGCGGACGGGCTCGCCAAGTACGCGATGGCGGCGGCCACTTCATCGGACGCGACCAGCCGTCCCATCGGCTGGCGGGCCTCAAGCGCGGCCCGCTCGGACTCGGGGTCGTCCGCCCGGGCGAGCAGCCGGCCGATCCACGGGGTGTCCGCCGTGCCGGGGTTCACGCAGTTCACGCGCACCCCTTCGCGTACGTGGTCGGCGGCCATGGCGCGGGTGAGGGAGAGCACCGCGCCCTTGGCGGCGCTATACAGGGCGCGTTGCGGCAGCCCGGCCGTGGCGGCGATGGAGCAGGTGTGGGTGATCGAGACGTGGCCGGGCCGCTCGGCGGCCGCCTGGCGCAGATGCGGCAGCGCGTGGCGGGCGGTGCGGACCATGCCGAGGACGTTGACGTCGAGGACTCGGTGCCATTCGGCGTCGTCGTTGTCCTCGACGGTACCGACGGCGCCGATCCCGGCGTTGGAGACGAGCGTGTGCAGCGCGCCCAACTCGCGTACGGCCCGACCCACCGCGTCCCGTACGCCCGCGTCGTCGGTGACGTCCGCCTCCAGGGCTAGGGTGCCGTGCGGGGCGCCCTTGATGTCCCGGTCGAGCACGGCCACGCGCGCGCCCCGGGCGACCAGCAGCCCGGCGGTGGCCGCGCCGATCCCGGAGGCGCCGCCGGTGACCAGGGCGGCCATCCCTGCGAAGTCCTGTGGTGCGGCGTCGGCCGGGGTGAACTCGCGCGTCATGAGAGGACCTCCTGGGCGGGGCGGCGGGCCTGCCACTCGGGCCCGTCCGGATAGCGGTAGGCGGCCAGGGACTCGGGGCGCATCCGGGCGGAGAACCCGGGGGCTTTGGGCGCCCGGTAGCGGCCGCCCTCGATGACGGCCGGGTCGACGAAGTGCTCGTGGAGGTGGTCGACGTACTCGATGACCCGGTCCTCGCGGCTGCCGGAGACGGCCACGTAGTCGAACATCGCCAGATGCTGGACGAGTTCGCACAGCCCCACCCCGCCCGCGTGCGGGCAGACGGGGACGCCGTACTTGGCGGCCAGCAGCAGGATCGCCAGGTTCTCGTTGACACCGGCCACCCGGGCCGCGTCGATCTGCACGAAGTCGACCGCGCCCGCCTGGAGCAGCTGCTTGAACACGACCCGGTTGGCGACGTGTTCACCGGTGGCGACCTTCACCGGCTGCCCGGCCCGCACCGCCGCGTGCCCCAGGATGTCGTCGGGGCTGGTCGGCTCCTCGATCCAGTGCGGTGCGTACGGGGCGAGCGCGGCCATCCAGCGCAGCGCGTCCGGCACGTCCCAGCGCTGGTTGGCGTCGACGGCGATGCGCACTCCGGGCCCGACGGCCGCGCGGGCCAGGCGCAGTCGGCGGACGTCGTCGTCGAGGTCGGCCCCGACCTTCAGTTTGATCTGGGCGAAGCCGTCCGCGACGGCCTCCTTGGCGAGCCGGACCAGTTTGGCGTCGTCGTAGCCGAGCCAGCCCGGCGAGGTGGTGTACGCGGGATAGCCCTCGGCGCGCAGCAGCCGGGCCCGCCCGGCCCGCCCCGGTTCGGCGGCGCGCAGGATGGCGAGGGCGTCGCTCCTGGTCAGGACGTCGGTGAGATAGCGGAAGTCGACGAGCGAGACCAGCTCTTCGGGGCTCATCGCGGCCAGGAACTCCCAGACGGGCATTCCGGCGGCGGTCGCGGCGAGGTCCCAGGCGGCGTTGACGACGGCTCCGGCCGCCATGTGTGTGACGCCCTTGTCGGGGCCGAGCCAGCGCAGTTGCGAGTCATGGGTGAGGTCGTGGTGGAGGGCGGCGAGGTCGGCGGCCGTGCGCGGCGCCGGGCGGCCCACCACGTACGGCCGCAGGGCCTCGATGGCGGCGGCGGTGACATCGTTGCCGCGGCCGATGGTGAAGACGAAGCCGTGCCCCTCGGTGCGCGCGGAGCCGTCGGTGCGGAGCACCACATAGGCGGCCGAGTAGTCCGGGTCCGGGTTCATCGCGTCCGAGCCGTCGAGCTGTTCGGAAGTGGGGAAGCGGATGTCGTATACGTCGAACCCGGTGACACTCGGCCTCATGCGCGCCCCCTGTGGCTGAGTCCTGCTGAAGGTCCTGCTGGAGTCCCGTTGAAGAACTCTTGCGACGAACACCTGCTCGGACATCCGACCTCTCGCGGTCATCCGATGTATTCCGATGTATAGCGCCGGGGAAGTGCCGGAGTCCAGGGTCGGGACGGAACATTCCTCGCCGTGTTCGTCGAACAGCTCGGATGAATACGGGGTCGAGGGGCGCGTTTCCCCGGCTGCTGCCCGTTCATGCGGGGATCACTCCGGCGGGGAGAGGACCGTGCACGGGGGCTGCGGCGGGGTATGGCTGAAGCCGTAAGGTTGGGGCGTACGCAAGAGAACTTCGGAGGGAGGCACTGGGTGATCGAGCTGGAGGGAGTTCCCGAGCTGGTCGACCCGGTCATGATCGCCGCGTTCGAGGGCTGGAACGACGCGGGCGACTCCGCCTCCTCAGCGGTCGCCCACCTGGAACGCGAGTGGAAGGGTGAGGTCTTCGCCGCGCTCGACGCCGAGGACTACTACGACTTCCAGGTCAACCGGCCGACCGTGTTCCTGGAGGCCGGGGTCCGGCGGATCACCTGGCCCACCACCCGGCTCTCCGTGGTGCGCGTCGGCGGCGACAAGCCGCGCGACCTGGTGCTGGTGCGCGGGATCGAACCGTCGATGCGCTGGCGCTCGTTCTGCAACGAGATCCTGGGCTTCGCGCACGAGCTGGGCGTGGAGATGGTGGTGATCCTGGGCGCGCTGCTCGGCGACACCCCGCACACCCGGCCGGTGCCGGTCAGCGGCGTCACCTCGGACCCGGACCTGGCGCGCACGATGGATCTGGAGGAGACGCGGTACGAGGGGCCCACGGGCATCGTCGGCGTCCTCCAGGAGGCGTGCACGCACGCGGGCGTTCCGGCCGTGAGCCTCTGGGCCGCGGTGCCGCACTATGTGTCGCAGCCGCCCAATCCGAAGGCCACGCTCGCCCTGCTCAACCGGCTTGAGGACCTGATCGACCTGCGCATCCCGCTGGGCGAACTGGCCGAGGACGCGCGTGCGTGGCAGCTCGGTGTGGATCAGCTCGCTGCCGAGGACAGTGAAGTGGCCGAGTACGTCCAGACGTTGGAGGAGGCCCGGGACACGGCGGATCTGCCGGAGGCCTCCGGGGAGGCCATCGCCCGGGAGTTCGAGCGGTATTTGCGGCGGCGGGACGGTGGGCCCGGGCCTGGCCCCGGACCTGGGTCGGTGGCTGGTGGCCACGCCACGGACGGTGGTGAGTCCACGTCGTATCTGCGCGATACGGGGAGTGGGCGTACTCGGCCCCCCAAGCCCCCTCGGGAGGAGCCTGAGGATCCGGGTGACGGTGCGGGTGCGGAGTCCTCGGACGACTAAGAGCTCGGCTGGAGATGTCGTCGGTCGGCTGCGGATCGTGTGTGGCTGGTCGCGCAGTTCCCCGCGCCCCTAATGGTGCGGCCCCGACGGGCCGTATCCGGCCGGATTTGCTCGGGTTGCCCAACGTCCCATTATTTCAAACATCGTTCGCCGAACAGGGTGGACGAGTCGGCGTCGTGGTAGCAGGGTGTGCCGGGTAGGGAGCGACACGGCACCGGATGGGAGCTGCAGCGGCGATGACCGATCAGGCACTCCCGGGCCAGGGCCCCGGAACCGCGGGCCCCGGACCCGATGGAGCTGGATTCACCTATCAAGGCGCCGAGCCGGAACTGATCGTCGTCGCGCGGGCCGAGGCACGGCTCCGCGTCGACGCGCAGGGCATCGGCTCGGCCTCCGGAGCGGACACCACGGCGCTCACCCTGTTCCTCGGCGACGAACAACTCGCCCTGGAGCCCCTGTTCGGCCGCGAGGAGCGCCTTCGTGAGGAGCGGCTGCACGCGGCGGAGCGGCCCGGCCGGCCGGGCGTCGATCAGGGCACCCTCCCCGACCTGTCGCTGTTCTACCGCGTACGCGGCGGAGCCGACCGGGCCGAGGAGTTCGCCGCCCGGCTGGCCGCCCTGCCCGAGATCGAGACCGCGTATGTGAAGCCGGGGGCCGTCCCGGCCTCGTATCCGGCCCAGAACGGGGCGACGGGCGCACGGCTGAAGGAAGGCACGCCCGCCACCCCCGACTTCACCGGCCGCCAGGGCTATCTGCGGGCCGCGCCCGAGGGCGTGGACGCGTACTGGGCCTGGCAGCGGCCGGGAGGTTCCGGCGAGGGCGTCACCGTCGTCGACGTCGAGGGCGCCTGGCAGTTGGGGCACGAGGACCTGGCGGAGAAGCTCGCCGGGATCGTCGTCGGCACCCCCGTGCAGGACCTGGCGTGGCGCAACCACGGCACCTCGGTCCTCGGCGTCATCGGCGGCGACCGCGACGACAAGGGCATCACCGGAATCGCGCCCCAGGCGGTCACCGCGGCCGCGTCGTTCCGGTCCATCGGTACGGCTGCGGCGATCCACGCGGCCGCCGAACGGCTCTCCCCCGGCGACATCGTGCTGATCGAACTGCACCGGCCTGGGCCCCGGTTCGCCTATGAGCAGCGTGACGACCAGGCCGGGTACATCGCGATCGAGTGGTGGCCGGACGACTTCGCCGCGATCCGCTGGGCGACCGCCAGGGGCGTCCTGGTGGTGGCGGCCGCGGGCAACGGCGCGGAGAGCCTCGACGACGCGCTGTACGAGCGGCGGCCGGAGCGGTTCCCGGAGACCTGGCGCAACCCGTTCAACCCGTCCAACCGGTCCTCCGGCGCGGTCCTGGTCGGCGCGGGCGCACCGCCGCCCGGCACCCACGGCCGCGACCACGGCCCGGACCGCTCACGGCTCGCGTTCTCCAACTACGGGGCGCGGATCGACGCCCAGGGCTGGGGCCGGGAGACCACCACGACCGGCGGGTTCTGGGACCGGGCCGGTGAACTCCAGGGCGGCGCCGAGGAGATCGCCTGGTACACGGACACCTTCTCCGGTACGTCCTCGGCGGCCCCGATCGCGGCCGGCGCCCTCGCCTGCCTCCAGGGCATGCTGAAGGCGGCCCACCTCGCGCCGATGACCCCGGAACGCGCCCGTGAGGTGCTGCGCTCGACCGGCTCGCCGCAACAGGACGCGCCCGGGCGGCCCGCCTCGCAGCGCATCGGCAGCCGCCCCGACATCAAGGCGGCCGTGACCCGGCTGATGCCCTCCACGGTCGGCACCGGCCAGGCCGAGCGGTACTGGGACGAGCTGATCCCGTACCCCCATGAACTGCCCCCGAGGCTCCGGCTGTTCGTCGCCGGGGCGTGGCGCAACCTCAACGACCCGGCGCCGGAGCTGCGTCAGGCGGTGCACTCCGCCTTCGCGCAGGGCCGCCCCGACGTGCGCGTCTGGTTCTCGGACGACGAAGTCGTCGGCCTGGTCGTCGCGGGCTGAGCGTTCCGTACGCCGGCCCACCAACCATCCAACCCAACCCAACCCACCCATGACCGACCCACGCATCGACACAGGGAAGGTGACACCACCATGAGCACCACCCCGCAGATGAGTCAGCAGCAGTACGGTCAGCAACAGGGCTTCCCGCAGGCCCAACAGGGCTACTCCCAGGGCCAGCAGGGCATCCCGCAGCAGGGCTACCCGTACGGCCAGCAGCAGGGGTATCCGCAGGGTCAGCAGCAGGGCCCGAACACCTCGCCGCCGCAGATCCAGCAGCAGCTCCAGCAGCTCGGCCAGCAGCCGCCGTTCCAGCAGCTGCTCCAGCAGATGGGCGGCATGCAGCAGGGTCAGCAGACCCAGCAGCCGCTCGTGCTGCCGAGCGCGGTCGAGGCCGCCACGATCACCAGCGGCATCGCCACCAAGTTCTGGGACGTGGTGACCCCGCTGCCCGGCCAGCCCTCGATCCTGTACCTCTTCATCGCGGGCAACTGGCACCCGCTGGTGAACCCGAACCAGGTCACGCATGACGCGGTCCAGGAGGCGTTCGCGTTCGGCCAGCAGGTCATCGGGTTCTACGACACCAAGACGGGCGCGATCCAGGCCGTCGTGGTGAACCGGCAGTAGGGGAACCCGGCAGTAGCGCCGACCGCACGCAGAAGGCGCCGGGTGGGGCAGTGCCCACCCGGCGCCCGGCCGTGCGTATGCGAAAAAGCGTTTATGCGTGAGGGTTACAGGGCCACGCCGAGCAGTGCGTCGACGGCGCGCGAGACCACGCCGGGCGCGCCCTCGTCCGTACCGCCCTCACTCTGCTGGTGGGCGGCCCAGCGGTCCACGGCCAGGAGCGCCGTCGGGGCGTCCAGGTCGTTCGCCAGGGCCTCGCGGATCTCCTCGACCAGCGCGTCCGCGGACGGCCCGTCGGGGCGGGAGACGGCCGCGCGCCAGCGGCCCAGCCGCTCGGCGGCGTCCTGGAGGACCTGGTCGGTGTACTCCCAGTCGGCCCGGTAGTGGTGCGAGAGCAGCGCGAGCCGGATCGCGGCCGGGTCGACGCCCTCGCGGCGCAGGGTGGAGACGAAGACCAGGTTGCCCTTGGACTTCGACATCTTCTCGCCGTCGAGCGCGACCATGCCGGCGTGGACGTACGCCTTGGCCATCGGGAACTCGCCGGTGAGCACCTGGGCGTGGGAGGCGCCCATCTCGTGGTGCGGGAAGACGAGGTCGGAACCGCCGCCCTGCACGTCGAAGCCCATGCCGAGGTGGTCCAGGGCGATGGCGACGCACTCGATGTGCCACCCGGGCCGGCCGGGGCCCAGGCTGGCGCCGTCCCAGCTCGGCTCGCCCTCGCGGGCGGCCATCCAGAGCATCGGGTCCAGCGGGTTCTTCTTGCCGGGGCGCTCGGGGTCGCCGCCGCGCTCGGCGGAGAGCCGGCGCATGGCCTCGGCGTCCAGGTGGGAGACCTGGCCGAAGTGGGCGTCGCTCTCCACGGAGAAGTAGATGTCCCCGTCGAGTTCGTACGCGGCGCCCGCGTCCCGCAGGCGTTCGACGAGCGGGACGATCCCGGGTATCGCCTCGACCGCGCCGATGTAGTGCTGCGGCGGAAGCATCCGCAGCGCGGTCATGTCCTCGCGGAAGAGGGCGGTCTCGCGCTCGGCGAGCTCGGTCCAGTCGTGCCCGTCGCGGATGGCCCGCTCCAGGAGCGGATCGTCCACGTCCGTCACGTTCTGGACGTAGTGAACCTGCCGCTTGGTGTCGAGCCACACGCGCTGAACGAGGTCGAACGCGTTATAGGTCGCCGCGTGACCCAGGTGGGTCGCGTCGTACGGGGTGATGCCGCAGACGTAGATACGGGCGACGGGACCGGGGTCGAGGGTGACCAGACCGCCGGTCGCGGTGTCGTGGATCCGGAGGTCGCGGCCCTTGCCGGGCAGGGCGGGGACCTCAGAAGCGGGCCAGGCATGCATGTCTTGAGCGTAACCGGACGCACGCTCCATATTCGAACCGGATCCGCGCACTTGGCCGAATGACCCCTCTTGCGCGGGATCCGGTTCCATGCAGGGCGGGCACATATCGGGCGGACCGGTGGCCTGCCGCTACACCGGCGGCCACGGAATCGGCGGCCACTCCCCCGACGGACTGCGGTGCACACCCTCCGCCAGCAGCGCCGCCACCCGCTCGCGCAGCGCCTCCACCTCGTCCGCCGTGATCAGCTCGGCGAGGCGGGCGGCCAGCGGCTCGCCGGGGGCCAGCGCGGCGGCGAGGCCGGTCAGCGCCCCGACCGCCTCGTCCGTCAGCGGCTCGCCCGCCCAGCCCCACAGCAGGGTCCGCAGCTTGTCCTGGACGTTGAAGGTGACCCCGTGGTCGATGCCGTACAGGTGCCCGTCCCCGGTGGGCAGCAGATGGCCGCCCTTGCGGTCGCCGTTGTTGATCACGGCGTCGAGCACCGCGAGCCGCCGCAGCCGCTCGTCGTCGGCGTGCACGAGCAGCGCCGTGCGGCCCTCGCCGACGTCCGCGAGCCCGACCGCCTTCCAGCCCTCGCCCGGCTCCTCGCCGTCGACGAGCGCGAGCAGCCCGTCCCCCTCGGGGTCACCGTCGGGCACCTCGATCCACAGCTGGACCATGCCCTCCCCGTACGGCCCGTCGCGCAGCACGGTCGCCGGCACCAGGTCCCAGCCGAGCGCCGCGCAGACCTCGTACGCGGCGACCTCGCGCTGGGCGAGCGTGCCGTCGGGGAAGTCCCACAGCGGCCGCTCGCCGGCGACCGGCTTGTAGACGCAGTGGGCGCTGTGCCCCTCGTACGAGACGGAGCAGTAGAGCACCGCGTTGGACGCCTCGCGGATTTGGCCGCGGACGGTGAGCTCGCCCTTGGCGAGCAGGTCCACCGCCGTCAGGCTCCCCGTCGGTATCCGTTCTGGCGCGGGCATACGTGTCCTTCCGGGTCGAGCGGCAGGCTGCACAGCGGGCACGGCGGGCGGCCCGCGTTGACCACGTCGAGGGCGCGCTTGGCGAACGCGCGGGCCTGCGCGCCGGTCAGGCGCACCCGCAGCATCGGCGGACCGTTCTCGTCGTCCTGGAGCAGCCGCTCCTCGGCCTCCGCGAGGTCCTCCTCGGAGTCGGCGTCGAGCTCGACCAGCGCCTGCGCCTCGATCACCATGCGCTGTTCCTCGCCGTCCCAGGCCAGCGCCATGGTGCCGACCCGGAACTCCTCCTCGACCGGCGAGTCGAGGGGGGCGGTGTCGGTGACGTCGGCGGGGGCGACGGCCGGGACGGGCGCGTTGCCGCCGGTGCGGCGCACGACCTCGTCGAGCAGCTCGTCGATCCGCTCGGCGAGCGCCGCCACCTGGGTCTTCTCCAGGGCGACGCTGGTGGTACGGCTGCCCGCGGACGCCTGGAGGAAGAACGTCCGGCGTCCGGGCAGCCCGACCGTGCCGGCCACGAAACGGTCCGGCGGGTCGTAGAAGAACACCTGACGGGGCACGTCCTGGTCTCCCTAGGTCGGATGGTGCGATCGGTGCCGGGCCGCCGGGCGGAGCGCGGGTTTTCGGCCCGTCCACCCTACTGCGCCCGGCGATCACGGTGCTCCCGCGCCACCCCCGACCTCGGCATCGCTCGTGGCGGGCGACTCCTTCGGGGCGAGCGCGCCGAGGTCGCCGGTCTCGCCCAGGCGCACCAGGAACGGGCGCAGCCGGGTGTAACGGATCGCGGTGAGGGAACACGGTTCCACCGAGATCCGCTGAAAGAGGTCGAGATGCATACCGAGGGCGTCGGCGACGATCGACTTGATGATGTCGCCGTGGGAGCACATGACGAACACGGCGTCGGGCCCGTGGTCCGCGTCCACGCGCGCGTTCCACTCGCGTACCGCCTCCACGGCGCGGGTCTGCATCGCGCGCATGGACTCGCCGCCGGGGAACGCGGCGGCCGACGGGTGCTGCTGGACCACTTCCATCAGCGGGTCGTCGGAGAGCTCGGCGAGCTTGCGGCCCGACCAGTCGCCGTAGTCGCACTCGCTGATCCGCTCGTCGGTGTGGAGCGCGAGCGAGGGCCGGGCGTCGAGGAGCGGCCGCAGGGTCTCCTGGCAGCGCTCCAGGGGGCTGGAGACGACGGCGGCGAGCGGCAGGGCGGCGAGCCGGTCCGGCAGGGCGGCGGCCTGCGCGGCGCCGCGCTCGTCCAGATGGACACCTGGGGTGCGCCCGGCCAGCAGGCCGGAGGTGTTGGCGGTGGAGCGTCCATGACGTACGAGGATCAGCGTGGCCATGCCCGCCAGGGTAGGCCGAGCGGACCGCAGGGGTGCGGGCGGTGCCGCTTCGCGGAAGAATGCGCGCCGTGATCGTCGACTGCGCCATCTACCGGGACGGCCGCCGCACGGAGGGCCCGCCCGACTACTCGGACGCGCTCGAAGAGGCCCGGGCGGCCGGGGACGCGTTCGTGTGGCTGGGCCTGTACGAGCCGACCGAGGACGAGTTCGACCTGGTCAGCCATGAGTTCGGGCTGCACGCGCTGGCCGTGGAGGACGCGCTGCTCGCCCATCAGCGGCCCAAGCTGGAGGTGTACGACGACTCGCTGTTCGTGGTCCTCAAGCCGGTCTCGTACGAGCCGCACAGCGACACCGTGACCACCGGGGAGCTGATGCTCTTCATCGGCGACTCGTTCGTGGTGACGGTCCGGCACGGCGAGGGCTCGCCGCTGCATGCCGTGCGCAAGCGTCTGGAGGCGGAGCCGGAGCTGCTGCGGCACGGTCCCACGACCGTCCTGTACGCGGTGAGCGACGCCGTCGTCGACCACTACACGGAGGTCGCGGCCGAGCTCCAGACGGACCTGGAGGAGCTGGAGACGCAGGTCTTCGCGCCCGCCGGCAGCGATGGCAAGGGCCGCACGCAGCACAACGGGAGCACGGTCGCCTCGCGGATCTACACCTTCAAGCGGCAGGTCCTCGAATTCCGCCGGGCCAGCGTCCCGCTCGCCGAACCGATGCAGCGGCTCGCGGGCGCCGGGGTGCCGTTCGTGCACGACAAGGCGCAGCCGTTCTTCCGCGATGTCAGCGACCATCTGATCCGGGCCAACGAGGGCGTGGAGGGCCTGGACCGGCTGGTCTCGGACATCCTCTCCGCCCATCTCGCGCAGATGGGCGTGCGGCAGAACGACGACATGCGCAAGATCTCCGCCTGGGCGGCGATGGCGGCCGTCCCGACGATGGTCGCGGGGATCTACGGCATGAACTTCGACCACATGCCGGAGCTCAAGTTCGTCTGGGCGTATCCGGCGGTCCTCGCCCTGATGGCGGCCCTTGAGATCCTGCTCCACCGCACGTTCAAGCGCCGGGGCTGGCTCTGAACTCCCGTAACAGCGAAGGGTTCACGCGAACTCGGGCGCGCGCGTGGCCGGTCCGCCGAGCGCGTCGCGCCGCTCGGGCATCGTCAGGCTGACCATGCGCCGCCAGCCTGCCGCCCGCTCGTACGCGTACACGCCGTGGATCCCGGCGGCCAGCGCCGCGGACTTGGCCTTCGGCCAGCGCAGGATGCGGCCCATGTGGTCCATCACGGCGAGGCTCACGTCCCGGTAGACGCGGATCTCGGCGAGCGCGCACTCGCGCAGCACGCGCTGGATGGTGCGCCCGTGCCCGGCGTACGCGAGCCGCAGCAGTTCCTCGTGGCAGTACGCGAGGTGGTTGTCCTCGTCGGCGCTGATCATCCGGATCGCCCTGCCCACGTCCGGGTGATCCCCGAAGTACCGCACCAGCATCACCATTTGGTCGGACGCCCGCTGCTCGGTGACGCGGCTGTGGGCGAGGTAGGTGACGATGTCCTGCTCGGTGAGCGGCTTGTCGTCGCGCAGCAGTTCATGGGCGAGGCCGATGCCGCTGCGCTCCAGGAGCATCGTGTAGTCGGTCTCCGCCGGGACCGGGACGGGGGTCAGGCCGCGCTTCTTCAGGAGCGCGTTGAAGATCCGCCCGTGCTTGTCCTCGTCGGCGCCGTGCCGGGCGATCTTGGGGGCGAGGTCGTGCTGCTCCGGCGGGACGAGCGCGGAGATCCGGCCGTTCTCCCAGCCGCCCTGGGTCTCGCCGCTGGCCGCGATCGAGCAGAAGAGCCGGAACGACTCGTCGTTGTCGAGGATCTCCTGGAACAGGCTCTTGGCCGAAAGCATCGCCGTACCTCCGCATGACTCCCGCACAGACATCTGCAAAGAGCAAGTCAAATACGGGGGACAGAACGGGGCAACAGGGGCCTCGGCGGACTAGGCCGAACGAAGGAGCGCGCGGAGGTGTGTCCGCCCGTAACCCGACCGACGCGCGGAGCGTTGTTCGGGATGACGGCCGTGGCGGGGAAGACCCCCCGAGCCCCCACCACGGCCGCAGACTTTCCTTCGTACGACTGCCGTACGACTACGCCAGACCGGCGCGCTCCAGCGCCTCGGTGCCCGCGCGCAGGGCCGCGATCCGCTCGTCGAGCGTGAAGCCCGCAGGCGCCAGGGTGAGGGTGGTGACCCCGGCGGCGGCGTAGGCCCGCATCCGGTCGGCGATGCGCTCCACCGAGCCGAGCAGCGTGGTGGAGTCGATGAGCTGCTGCGGAATGGCGGCGGCCGCACCCGTCTTGTCGCCGGACAGGTACTTGTCCTGGATCTCGGCGGCCTCCTTCTCGTACCCCATGCGCTGCGCGAGCTGGTTGTAGAAGTTCTGCTTGCGGCTGCCCATGCCGCCCACGTAGAGCGCGGTGTACGGGCGGAACATGTCGGCGAGCGCGCTGACGTCGCTGTCCGCGCCGAGCGCGAGCGGCAGCGTCGGGCAGACGTCGAAGCCCTCCATCGTCTTGCCCGCCTTCTCGCGGCCCGCCCGGATGTGGCGGATCGCGGTGTCCTCCAGGTGATCGGCGGACGGGAAGATCAGCAGCGCGCCGTCGGCGATCTCGCCGGTCTGCTCCAGGTTCTTGGGGCCGATCGCGGCGATGTAGAGCGGGATGTGCTCGCGCTCGGGGTGGACGGTGAGCTTGAGCGCCTTGCCGGGGCCGCCGGGCAGCGGCAGCGTCCAGTGCTCGCCCTCGAACGACAGCCGCTCACGGGTCATCGCCCGGCGGACGATCTCCACGTACTCACGCGTGCGGGCCAGCGGCTTGTCGAACTTGACGCCGTACCAGCCCTCGGAGACCTGCGGGCCCGAGACGCCCAGGCCCAGGCGGAAGCGGCCGCCGGAGAGCGAGTCGAGGGTGGCGGCGGTCATCGCCGTCATCGCGGGCTGGCGGGCCGGGATCTGCAGGATCGCCGAACCCACGTCGATACGCTCGGTCCTGGCGGCCACCCAGGCCAGTACGGTCGGCGCGTCCGAGCCGTAGGCCTCGGCGGCCCAGCAGACGTCGTAGCCGAGCCGGTCGGCCTCCTGGGCGACGGCGAGGTTGTCGCCGTCCATTCCGGCGCCCCAGTAGCCGAGGTTGATCCCGAGCCGCATGGCGGTCCCCTTACTGATCAGTAACGTCCCTGTGCCGGGGACTCTAGCGCGCGGGCGGTCGCCGCGGCAGGCCGCAGGCGGCTCCGGTCCGGTCCGGGGCGCGTGCGACCGTGCGGGCGCCGGTTGTCCACAGGCTCTCACCGGTCGGCGCCGGGGACAGTACTCTCAGCGCCCATGGAGCAGAGGCACCTGGGCCGTACGGGCCTGCGCGTATCCCGGATCGGGCTCGGCACCCTCACGTGGGGCCGGGACACCGACGAGCACGACGCCGCCGATCTGTTGAAGGCGTTCTGGGAGGCCGGCGGCACGCTGGTCGACACGGCGGACGTGTACGGGGGCGGGGACGCCGAGTACCTGCTCGGGCAGCTGGTGGAGCGGCTGGTGCCGCGCCGGGACCTGGTGATCGCCACCAAGGCGGGCAGCGTGCCCGACCCGGACCGCCGCTTCGACGGCTCGCGCGGCCATCTGCTCGCCGCGCTCGACGAGTCGCTGGAACGTCTCGGCACGGATTACGTGGACATCTGGCACGTGCACGCGTTCGACCCGGCGACCCCGCTCGACGAGACGCTTCAGGCGCTGGACCTCGCGGTGAGCAGCGGTCGCGTGCGGTACGCGGGCGTGTCCAACTTCTGCGGCTGGCAGCTCGCGAAGGCGGCCACCTGGCAGTTGGCCGGGCCGGGCGTCCGGACCCGCCTTGCCAGTACGCAGATGGAGTACTCGCTGCTCCAGCGGGGTGTGGAGCGGGAGGTGCTGCCGGCCGCGCTCGACCTCGGGATCGGGCTGCTGCCGTCCTCGCCGCTGGGGCGCGGGGTGCTGACGGGCAAGTACCGCAACGGCACCCCGGCCGACTCGCGCGGGGCGTCCGAGACCATGGCGCCGTTCGTCGCGCCGTATCTGGACGAGGCGGCGAGCCGGATCGTCGACGCGGTGACGATAGCCGCGGACGGCCTCGCGACGACGCCGCTGCAAGTCGCGCTCGCCTGGGTCCGGGACCGGCCCGGGGTGGCCGCGCCGATCGTCGGCGCGCGCAACGCGCAGCAGCTCGCGGCGGCATTGTCAGTGGAGACGCTTAGTCTTCCAGACGAGATCTGCCGGGCGCTCGACGATGTGTCGGCGCCCGTGCACCGCTATCCCGACCAGGACTGGAGCACCTTGTGACCGCGCTTCCCCCGGGGACGTCCCCCGGAACCCCGGCCGAAGGCGCCTTCGGCGCCGAGAACGGTGTGGCCGAGGTGGCCGAGGAAGCCGTCACGGCTGACGGCGCCGACGCGTCCGCCGACACCCCCGAAGGCACGGAGGATCCGGCTCCGGCTGCCGCGGGCGAGAACACGGCGGAGACGGGCGACGGCCCGGCCGGGGAGAGCGCCGCAGGCGAAGGCGCGGACGAGGCGGGTCCGGCGGCCGCGGGCGCCGACGCGACCGAGGGCGGCGGCCCCGACGTGTCCGACGCTCAGGCCGAGTTGGCGGCCCAGCGCGAGCTGCGGGCGCGGATCGAGGCGCGCAAGGCCGAGAAGGAGGGGCCCGTCGAGGCCGGGACCAAGCTCAGTGGCCAGGCCGCCGACCTGCTCGCGGCGGTACGGGCGGTGGAGAGCGGCGAGAAGTCGGGCACGGCCTTCTTCGCCGCCGCCCCCGCGCCCCGCCGCCCCGCTCCGTCGACGGCGCCCGCGCCCGTACGTACGCAGGTGCCGCAGCCCCCGCGCGCGGCGGCCGGACCGGAGGCGCTTACTGCGGCCCGGGACGTGCTGACCGAAGGCGGCGCCCCGGATTCCCTCGCTCCGCAGGTCACGGACGCCCTGGGCGAGCAGGCGGCCGAGGTACTGCGGGCCGACCCCTGGCAGCTGCTCGCCGTCCCCGGGGTGCGGCCCGAGCAGGCCGACGGCTTCGCGCGGGCGCTGCTCGGCGCCGGATGCGGCCCGGACGACCCGCGCCGGGCGGCCGCGCTGGTCGGCTGGGTCCTGGAGCACGCGTCGGTCCAGGGCCACACCGCGCTCCCGGTCGAGGCGGTGAAGGCGGCCCTGGCCGAGCGTTCCGTGCCCGAGCCGGACGAGGCCGTGCAGCACGCGATCACCGAAGGCGTGGTGCTGGTCTTCCAGGACGGGGTGGCCGCGCTGGACGGCGAGGAGAGCGCCCCGGACGACGAGACGGACGAGGACGAGGACGAGGCGGAGCGTGCCCCCGTCGAGGTGCTGCTCGGCCTCGACCGGTACGCGCTCGCCGAGGAGAGCCTGGCCGACGGCCTGGCCCGGCTGGCCAACGCCCCGGTGAAGGACGACGGTTCGGAGTGGACGGACGCGGCGGCCTCGGCCCCCTCGCCGTCCGCCGCCGAGCTGATCCGGGCCGTGGCGGGCAACGGCCTGGTCACCCACTCCGGCGGCGAGGCCGCCCGCGCCGAATCGGCCGCCGTGGTCGCCGCCGCGCACGCTCTGGGCCTGCGGGCGGCCGCCGCCGCGCACAGCCGGGACG
>NZ_MECJ01000002.1 GCF_014596475.1 Streptomyces sp. CBMA152
CAGGCCCTCGGCCTTGAGGATGCGGCAGGCCTGGGTACCCGAGTAGTCGAACTCGGCGGCCTGACCGATGACGATCGGGCCGGAGCCGATGACCAGGACGGACTGGATATCGGAGCGCTTAGGCACGGCTGTGGTTCCAGTAGGTCCGGGCCGACGGGTCGGGCCTGCGCTTCAGGGGGTCGCGCAGCAGCCGTACCGCGAGGCCGACCGGTGTGACGACCAGCAGATAGACGATGGCGAGCAGCGTCGAGACGAACACGCGGTGTGCGGGAGCCATGGGGAGAGCCCTCTCATGTCGAGCCGTGAGCTTGGGACTTCGGTCGTCGATCCGCTGGGGCGTCGGTGAACTGTCAGTCCAACGGAATCAGTTCGCGCCAGTCCTCCTTCTCCGACCACTCCGGCTGCGCGGTCTTCTCCAGCAGGAAGTCACCCATCGCCAATGTGTCGATGTTGGTGCGCATGAAGCACCGGTACGCGTCCTCGGGGGTGGCCACGATGGGTTCGCCCCGTACGTTGAAGGAGGTGTTGACCAGGACCGGGCAGCCGGTCGTCGCGTGGAAGTCCCGCAGCAGCCCGTACAGCCGTGCGTCCTGCTCCGGCGTGACCGTCTGGACCCGGGCCGAGTGGTCCACGTGGGTGACCGCAGGGATGGTGGAGCGGGGGATCCGGAGCCGGTCCAGACCCTGCGCGCCGTCCAGGTCGCCGTTCAGCTCGGCGGTGCGCAGGCGCTGCTGCTCGGCGATGGGGGCGACGATCAGCATGTACGGGCTCGGCTGGTTCAACTGGAAGTATTCCTGGGCGTGTTCGGCGAGCACGATGGGGGCGAAGGGGCGGAAGGACTCCCGGAACTTGATCTTCTGGTTCATCACGGACTGCATCGCGGGATTGCGCGGATCGCCGAGAATGGAGCGGGCGCCGAGGGCTCGCGGCCCGAACTCCATACGGCCCTGGAACCAGCCGACGACCTTGCCCTCCGCCAGCTGTTCAGCCACCCTGCGCGACAGCTCCTCTGGGCTGAGGCGGGTGTGCGGGATCGCGAGCGCGTCGAGGTACGCCTGGACGTGGTCGTTGTCGAACCCCGGACCGAGGCGTGAACCGCGCATGGCGTCACGGGAGTTACGGGTCAGGGTACGGTCCCGGGGCCGTCCGCGCTGGGCGAGCAGGGCCGCGCCGAGCGCACCGCCCGCGTCTCCCGCTGCGGGCTGCACCCACACCTCGTCGAAGATCTCGCGCTCGACGATCTTGCCGTTGGCCACGCAGTTCAGGGCCACCCCGCCCGCCATGCACAGCTTGGACTCACCGGTGAGCTCGCGCGCCGTCCGGGCCAGCTTGACCATGATCTCCTCGGTGACCAGCTGCACCGACGCCGCCAGGTCGAACTCCCGCTGGGTGAGCGGCCCTTCGGGCTCCCGGCGCGGTCCGCCGAACAGCTCCTCGAACGCCCGGCCCGTCATGACCTGCCCGTACAGGAACTCGAAGTAGCGGGTGTCGAGCCGGAAGGAGCCGTCGCCCTTCACATCGACGAGGTTTTCCCGGATCACCCCGGCGTGGACGGGCCTGCCGTACGGGGCGAGGCCCATCAGCTTGTACTCGCCCGAGTCCACCTTGAATCCGCAGAAATAGGTGAATGCCGAGTACAGCATCCCGAGGGAGTGCGGGAAGGACAGCTCGGCGACCGGCTCGACCCGGTCGCCCCGGCCGTGCCAGATGGAGGTCGTGGTCCATTCGCCCACCCCGTCCACACAGAGCACGGCCGCCGACTCGTACGGGCTGGGCAGGAAGGCCGAGGCCGCGTGGGACTCGTGGTGCTCGAAGGACTCGATCTCCGGTACGGGGCCGAGGCCCAGCTCCGCGAGCTTGTCCTTGACCGTGCTGATCGTCCGCATCTTCCAGCTAAGCCAGCCGGGCATGACATCGCGGAAGGAGGTGAAGGAGCGGGGTGCGGTGCCGAGGTAGGTGGCCATGACCCGGCGGAACTTGCGGGTCGGCCGCTCGTAGTAGGCGATCCGGTCGAGGTCGGCGAGGGTGAGCCCGCCCTCGTCCAGGCAGTAGCGCAGGGCCAGTTCGGGGAAGGCCGAGTCGTGGCGGCGCCGGCTGAAGCGCTCCTCCTGGGCGGCTGCCGTGATGCCCTGGCCGGTGACCAGGGCGGCGGCGCTGTCGTGGTAGAAGGCCGAGAGGCCCAGAACGGTGGTGGCCGGTGCGTTGGTGGCCATGCAGAGGTCAGCTCCTCATATCCGAGAGGTGCGGGTCGTACGGCGTGTGCGGTGTGCGCGGCGGCTGCGGATCGTGGCGTACAGCTCGGCGGCCGTGCCGCCGGGGGGATTGAGCGAGCGATAGCCCACCCGTATCCGCTCCCAGACGGCGTCCTGCTGGCCGGGCCCGAGGACCCCGGGCAGATCGGCGAGATAGGCGTCGATCGCGTCGGCCGCCCAGGCCGAGTGGCCGGTGGCCACGTTGTCGATCGTGTTGTGCAGATCCACGAACTGCGTGCTGAATTTGTGGTGGCGCAGCGCCACGCGCGCGTCGCGGTAGCTGCCGCCGACTCCGGAGAGCTCCATGGCGAGGTTCAGGCCGAGGATTTCCGGCATGAACGTCTCGGGGAAGCGGGACACGCTCAGCCAGAAGGCGGGCATGGCGAAGGCCTCGTCGCGGAACCCCGGCCAGTCGCTGAACTCCCGTGACGCGGTGGGCGGAAGGTCGATGCCCATGTCGCGCAGCAGCGCGCGGTAGATACGTGGATGGTTGAGCTCCAGCTCGCCGTTGCCCAGCTCGTCCCAGTACGTACGGAACAGGAAGTGTCCCGAGCGGGACGAGGCGTGCTGGTAGTCCGTGAACCCCTGGAGCCACCCGCCGTCGATCATGATGAGCGGGGCGAGCTGCACGGTGGAGTCGATCAGCTCCGCGCGGCTGGGCAGGACCGCCTCACCTCTCTGGAAGGTGTCGGCGTGCCGGTCGTGCGCGCGGGCCAGCCACTCCCGTAACCCGTTCTCCGGATCCCAGCGCGGCGGCAGCTGCTCCGGCGCGCGCTCCATGGCGTAGCGGGAACGGGCCAGCCAGCGGGTCGCGTACGCGTGGGCGAAGCCGCGCAGCTCGGCGGAGTCCTCGCGGCCCAGCAGGGCGCGGTAGGCGGCGCGGGCGGCGGTGGTGGTCAGAGCGTGCGGTGGCGGGACAGCGGTTGGTCGTGCCGACTCACCCGCCAGGTCGGTGCCCTGGGTATGCCAGGAGTCCTGGGCGCGGTGCAGATCCTGGTGGGTGGTGGTTTCGCTCCCCGGCAGCGGATGCAGGACCGAACCCTCCTCCGGCAGGAGGGCGATCCACCGGTGGAGCGTGGCGATCTCCTCCTCCGTGAAGATCCGGAACATCGGTCCCTTGGGGCCGATCAGCCGCCCGAGCAGCGGGCTCGCGTCCGGTTTTCCGGGGCGTACGAGACGGCTCTTGGCCAGCGCCGTCAGGAACGGTCGCGGGCCCGCGTCCACATTCGCGAACCACTCCGAGAGCGGGCGTCCGGCGAGTTTGAAGCGGGAGTGGTAGACGGCGGCCTGCCGGGCCCGGGCGTGGATCAGCCGCCAGACCCCGTAGTCGGGATGCCGGGACAGCGTCGCCTCGCTGTGCAACTGCTCGCTCCACGCGCGTATTTCACGCTGCGCCCAGCGGAAACCACCGAGCAGTCGGCGCGTTGCGGCCTCGCCACCGGCCGGTCCTTCGAGAGCGTGCTGGTCGTCGAGGTACGCGCGCGTGGCGGCCAGCGACAGCTCACGGCCGCTCACCGCCGTGCCCGGGCGGGCGCCGCCCATGTCGAGGACGTCCGCGTCCGCGCCGAGCGCCGCCGCCAGCGGCGGCAGCAGGCCCACGGTACGCAGACACAGATCGGCCCCGAGGATCTCCGGCAGGAACGTGCCGGGGCGTCGGCTCATCGCGAGCAGCAGCGCGGGCAGCCGAAAGCTGAAACCCTCGACGTACTCGCTGCTCGCCAGTTGTACGCCCGGCAGCTCCTCCACGATCCCGTGCCCGCGCAGCAGCGCGCGGTACGCACTGCCACGGTCCGCCAGCGGACGGCCCGCGCCCACGTCGGACGCGTACAGCGAGAGCACTCGGAGGACCGGCTCCGTCTCGGAGTTGCCGGGGCTGGCGATCCACTGGAGCCAGGCTCCGGCGGAGAGGGCGAGCGGGGCGCAGTTGCGCAGCACACGGCGAACGGTCTCCTGCTGCTCGGGCCCGGCGGGCCCGGGACCGGGCGCGGCCAGGACGGCGCGGAAACGCTCGGCCTCCTGCGCGCTCCAGTGCCCGGCCGCCTCGATCAGAGCGGACAGCTCCTGCCCCTCGTCATCCACTGTCAGCGTCGTACGTACGTGGCGGAGATCGTCGGCGCCGAGCGACAGCGGGCCCTCGGGGGCCAGGGCGCGCAGATAGAGGCTGCGGTAGCGGGAAGACATGACAGTGGCAGACCTTCCCCTCAGAACATCGGGTAGATGGAACTGTCGTTGCGGCGCTTCTTCTTGCGTCGTTTGAACAGCGCGGCGAGCTTGCGGAGCATGGCTGATCACCTCACTTCCGGGTTCGGGTGAGCAAAGGGGGGAGCGGCTCAGCGGTCGAGCCCGAACTCGGCCTCGATGAGGCCGGTGACCACGCGGTTTCCCTCGTCGGTGAGGTGCGTCTGGTCGAGGAAGAGCCAGCGGTCGCGATCCGGCGAGGTGTTCAGCGCCCGGCTGGCGTCGAGGAACGGGACCCCGCGCTGCTTGCAGGCGGCCTCCACCTGCTCGGCGTACGCGGTGTGGACGGCGGGGTCGAGGATCTGCTTGAAGAGGTTCCACATCCGGGCGCGCTCGGTGTCGTTCTCCTCGATGAGGAGCCGCTCCTCCTCGGTGAAGCGCTTTCCGGACCAGGACGCGGTGGGCTGGAGTACATAGCGGACGCGGGCACCGGTCGGCGCGGCCAGTTCCAGGAGCCGGTCGAGATCGCGTGCCGTGTTGCGCAGCGCGATGGCGATGCGCTCCTCGGGGTCCGCGAGCTCCGGCTTCTCCTCCTCCAGCGCGCCGCCACGGCCGATGCGGCGGGCTGCCTGGGCGAGCTTTCCCCGGGCCCAGCCCGGCTGTTCGCCCTGGTCGACGTTGGACGCGCCGAGCTGGCGGAAGAACTCGCCGGAGAAGAAGAACTGCCCGTAACCGGAGCCCGCCATGGGCAGTCCCGCGACGACCAGGTTGTTGAGTCCGGAGAACACGACGATGTCCCGGATGTCGGGCAGCAGGTCGCGGTGCATCAGGAAGATGAGGACTTCCTGGGCCGAATTGAAGGCGGGCGCCGCAAGATTGAGCCAGGTGGCCGACGCCGGTCCCCGGGAAAGCAGTGAGGAAAGGGTGGCGGCGTCACTGGTCGCCCCGAAGCCGAATGCGGGGGAGGCACCAAGGAGGACGCTCACATCGCCCTTGGGGAGTGTTCCCCGGAGCGAGTACGCACCCGATTTCCCGGCCGACATCCGGAACCCACCCGCATCGGTGTTCACCACCGGGGAGCGGAAGTCGGGGCGGTTGAAGAACATGACGTACGGCATCCAGCGGATGTCACCCGTGGCGAATTCCTCGTAATGCCTCATGTGCGGAGTCAGCTTCTTCTGCTGTTCCACTGGTTCCCCTTAGAGCCGATGGGAGCCGACGGCGGGACCGAATGCGTCCGGGCATTCGGTCCCGTCAATTCCGTTCGCTCGGCTGTCGACTCTCGGGACCGGGGCTTGAGCACGGCTCGAAAGCCGTCGGAGCAGGGGTGGGTTCTTGCTGCAGCAGGGGGCATTCGGCCTCCAGGCGGAACCAGCCGCCCTCCGCCGAAGTGCGCAGGCTGCCGTCGACGGCCTCAAGGCGGGCCGCCATGTTGTCGAGCCCGCTGCCCCGGCGCTCCTCGATGAGCGGGGTGGGCGAGCCGGACGCGCCGTCGTTGGAGACGCTGAGCCGGATGGTGCGGCCGCGCAGCGCGGAGTGGCGCTTGAGCTGGATCCGGCACTGGGTCGCCTGGCTGTGCCGCAGCAGATTGGTGACCGCCTCGCGCAGCACGACGGCCAGGACGCCGCTGACCCGTGGCTCCACCTTGTCGAACTCGCCCTGCACGCTCACCGCGAGCCCGGCGGAGTCGAGGACCCGGGAGGCCAGGTCGATCTCCTTGGACAGCAGCATCCTGCGGTTGCCGTGCACGACGGATCTGATCTCGGCGAGCGTTCTGCGGGTGATCTCCAGCGACTCGGAGAGCTCACGCCGGGCCCGCTCGTCATTGGTGCCGATCAGCCGGTACGAGAGCTCGCTCTTGAGCGTGATCGCCGAGAGGCTGTAGCTGAGTACGTCGTGCAGATCCTGGGTGAACCGGACGCGTTCCTTCGACACCGCCACCCACGCCGTCTCCGCGCGCCGCCGATGCAGATCGAAGACGAGATCCCCAAGTCGGCTCAGTGCGAAGGTGATCAGCCCCACGGCACAGGTGGCGAGCGCCATGAAGAGGGTGGTGAGGAAATCGTCCTCTTCCGCCAGGGCGATCAGTACGACAGCGCTCGTGATGAGCCCGAAGAGAAACCAGCCCAGCCGGGGACCGAGAATGACGGTCGCGGCGCCGGCCAGAAATCCGCACATGATGCCCGATTGATGGCCGGTCTGCACGGGGGCGAAAGCGATGAACGCCTGAAGCCAAAGCGTCCAGCGTCCGTACCGGGTCCGTAGCCGCTGGGTGTACGGACTGCAGTGCAGCATCTGTATCGCATAGCAACAGACGACCAGCACGACCGAGCTGTACGAATCGAGCGAACTGTCCGACATCTTCAGGAGGTTGGCGGTGCCGATGGCGGCGAAACCCGCGTAGACCGCAGCCATCAGGTAGACGGCATACCGCGGAGCCATCATCGCGGAACGGGGAGGTCGAGCGAGGTACCCGCCAACCGCTCGATGGATTTCTCCCGCGTACCGACCATCTGGGTACCTCGCGCTTCTGGTGGGGGGCAGCAAAAAGACACGCGATCACGACTCCTACCCGGGCCGGTTGAACGTAAAACCGGAGTCTGTGCTACGTGCAAATAGCTGGCCGAAACGGCATGGGTGCGAGCGACGGCCCGAGGCGGCCTCGACCACGAGTGGAGGCGCCGAGCCTGTCCTACGTGCCGTGTACGTCACAGGGAGGTGCGAGCGTGGCTGATCCTGATGAACTCGACGTCAGCGCACGGGGGTTGCTGGTGTCCGTCTTCGAGAGTGCGCGGAGCTCGCTGGTGGCGCGGGTGGGCGGCGGCGGTGCGGCCGACCGGCCATCGCCGGGAGGGTGCCCGTGCCGATGCCCTCTGTCCCCGCCCTCGTCCTCGTCCGAGGTGTCGGCTGCGTATGTCATCAGCCGACGGTGAGGCCGTCTTGCCCAGCAACACGGTCAGTCGTCCGCGACTTGGAGCGCGATCGCGAAGTACTCGCCGTTCGTCCCGGCTATCAGACTGTCGAAGGCGGGGGTGATTCCGTTGACGGCGCCGCATTCCACGTCGTGATTGGTCCACCATGTCGCGTCCTGCCCGAGCAGTTCCACGACGCGGGACGCGGCCTGCCTGGCCTTGTCGTCGTCCATGAGGCGATGCGAGGGCCAGATGATGTCGACGGCGGCGATACGAGCCATGAAGGCTGAGGCGTCATGGTTCTCAAGGGGTTCCAGGGAGTACCCGATGTCGTTCACGGCCATCGGTTCGCAGCGTGCGAAGAAGCGCTTCCAGGCGTCGTCGACGAAGACGACCTCGGTGAGCAGGGTATGGATCTGCGCCGCCAACTCCCTTATGTCGGCGTCCTCTTCGGTGAATTGTCCGTACGAGACAAACACGCGCGCGTCGGTGGCGAGAGCCGCCATGCGGCTGCCCAACTCGGTCAGAACATCGATGGCTTCCACCACAGTATTCTGACCGCATCGCTGAGGTCGTCCGGTCAGTCCACGATGATGCCCGGGTAGCAGTGCTCGTGGTGCCAGTCCGGGGCCATCGGGTAACCGCAGTGACAGAACTCGGGGCGAGCCGACTCGCCCTTGGCGCGCCGGGTCAGGGCGACGATCAGGGGCTGGCGGTTCAGCCAGGACGCCGCGTCGTCGCGGTCGGTCAGGCCGAGGGCCTGCGGCGTCACGTCGAGCCCGTCGGCGAGCAACTCGATGAGAGCGTCGGCCTGTTTGCGGATGAAGCGCAGGACGTTGCCGCAGTAGGACGGTGGCATCTCGTCCAGTCGGTGGCGGCGGTCCTGGATGTCCTGCCAGACCTCGTCCTGGTTCAGGAGGTTCACCCAGTGCTCCTCCGAGGTCCAGCGTGTGGTGCGCCTCACCGGCGAGTACGCCGTCGACGCCGAGCTGATCCGCAAGGCCGACATCTGGATCGCCACCACCGAGAAGTTCGAGGCCATCTGCCGCACCGGCTCGCTGCGCGACGCCCTCGCCGACGTCGGCTGCCTCGTCGTCGACGAGGTCCACCTGCTCGGCGACCCTGGCCGCGGCCCCATCCTGGAGGCCCTGCTCGCTCGCGTCGGCGAGGACACCGGGCAGCTGCGCGTCGTCGGCCTGTCCGCGACGGTCGCCAATGCCGACGAGGTCGCCGACTGGCTCGGCGCCCGCCTGGTGCGCACCACGTGGCGGCCCACCCGGCTGATCTGGCAGATACCCGTCCCCGCCGCGTCCACCAACAGCGACCGGGGCGCCCGCGCCGTGGCCCGCACCCGCGCCGCCGTACGCCAGGTCCGCGCCATCGCCGACGAGGGCGGCAGCGCCCTGGTGTTCTGCGGCAGCAAGCGCGGCGTGCGCATGACCGCGCTCGCCCTCGCCGAGGAGCGCGGGGCCCGTACCAAAGGCGTCGACAAGGACGACCCGGAGGTCGTCGAGCGGCTCTGCTCGCCGACGGGCGTGCGCATCCACTACCGGGACTGGCCCCACAAGCGCGAGGCGGAACAGGCGTTCCGGAACCGCGAGGCAAACGCTCTGGTGGCGACGTCCACCGTGGCGGCCGGGGTCAACCTGCCCGCGCGTGCTGTCGTCGTACGCGACACCGAGATGTGCGACCGTATGGCTGTGGGACGGCACGGCCGTGGAGTGCCACCCGGTCGAGCGCGCCCCGGTCGAATTCCCCTACCCGCCCCCGGCACCGGACGACCCGGAACCCGGCCACCGGGGCGCGGTCGTCTTCACCCGGAGCGACCACTCGGCCACGGGCTGGCTGACTGCGTACAGCGGCTTGGACTGAGAGCCGCCTGGGTCGGGGCAGCTCGTCGTGCCTGGAAGAAGCCGAGCTTCTTCACCGACGTACGACACCAGCGAGTTCTTCGGCTGCTGGCGGTACACGCCCTGACCTGCTTCCGACCTGGGGCGACGGGTGGAATCTCCTGATGCGAAGTCGAGTTGGTCCGCACCTGGTCCGGACCGGTGCACCGCGCACCCGCGTCCAGGCCGCACCCGTACCGCGTTCACCGGGGCCCTGCTTGAAGCGGTGTCCCCGGCTGGAGGGGAACGCCGCACACCTCTGCTACTGCGACTGGGACCGACCATCTCTCTTCCTCGTGCACGAAAATCTATGTCGGCCGGAGTAGACATTGGGCAGTGCTGTGGTTATGGTTTCTCTCGTAGCCGAGATCAAGCAAGCCCGGCAGAGACGAACTGCCGGACAGCAGTACGCGCGGTACCCGTAGTTGCAGTGCGCAGGACGGTGCGGTGGTGGAGTTTCGAAGCCAGAGAGGTTGCAGGACGGCGACGGGGCTGACGACCGGACCGGGTGGCCCGCAGTGATCAGGGGCCACCGCAAGCAGGACCCGCAGTTGACGCGGTGGCAGTACCGGTAGGTGCAGTACGTAGTACCCAGCAGTGAAGTCAGTGGGCGGTACTGGCAGTACGCAGTTCCGCCCAGCAAGATCAGAGGGAAAGAACGGAGGAGCCAGACGCCATCAGGATCGCCCGGGTCGAAGTTTTGGGCCCGGGTACCGCAGGACATCGATAGTGAGGTGGTCTCCGGTCAAGCAACCGCGATCCCCGCAACCGCCGCTTATCCCCCCGGTGGCGGTGCGGACACAGTAGGTCGGCGCAGTATCAGGCCGGCAGATGGTGTAGCAGTTCCTTCGGGGCCCTGGTGCCATATGGCACCAGGGCCCCTCAACGCGTTCCACAGAGAGGTGCAAATGACAGCAGGCGACTCCAACAGTCGGCTCGATGACGACGACTACCCCGCCTACACCATGGGCCGGGCCGCCGAGATGCTCGGCACCAGCCAGGGTTTCCTCCGCGCCATCGGCGAAGCCCGCCTCATCACCCCGCTGCGCTCCGAGGGCGGCCACCGCCGCTACTCCCGCTACCAGCTTCGCATCGCCGCCCGCGCCCGCGAACTCGTCGACCAGGGCACCCCCATCGAAGCGGCGTGCCGCATCGTCATTCTCGAAGACCAGCTCGAAGAAGCCCAGCGCCTCAACGCCGAATACCGCCGCGCCGGCGAAGCGGCGGACCCGCCCGTGGAGTGAGGCAACGAACCTGCCGGGTGTCGGCGGTCCCGCACGCGTATGCCCGGGTGTGACACAGAGGCGCAGAGGCATCTCCCACGGCGCCAGGGTGCAGACATCAACCGCACCGCCCGCGCTCCACGTTCAGCCATGACCGCTCCGGCGCGACCGACCTTCGTGCCCTCGCCCGCCGCCGCGTCCAGCCAGGGAACCTGGCCAGGGTTGCTGGCGCCGGGCGGGTGGATCCAACTGGTAGGGATCCTCGGCCGGGGCCCCTGGCAGTATGAGCTTGTGGAGACTGTCGACAACTCGGGTGCCCCCCTCCGGCTGCTGTTGGGCCGTGAGGTGAGTGACGTCTGTTTCGTGCGGGACTACGTCGAGCTGCACTTCGACGGACCGGTCCTGCGGGCGCTGAGCGATCCCTTCGGGTTGTACGGCTGCCTCGGGTGGCGCTTTCCTGCGCGGGGGGCGCCGGCGATCATGCGCTACTACGTCGGCAAGACCGTCGACGGCTATGAACTGGATCCGGACTGGATGCTTGCCGTGGACTTCGGCGAACACCGATTCGCCATCCCGCTGGACCGGGCTTCGCGCGTGGGCCCCGAGGCGGCCCACCTGATCGGCGTCGATGAGAGAGGCCAGACTGACGCGACAGCGATGTGGGTCTGGTAGCCGGGGCGGATCCCGCACGGAGTACGCCCTCCAGTTCGCCCGACCCCTGCCCGCCACCGTCGACGCGCGTCACGACACCGAGCTCCCAGGGACATTGCGCCTCGCATGAATAAATATCTGCGCCCGCGAAGTGAGAGTTTGACGGACCGCGCGATCAGGGTTTTTGGCGCAATGACCGAGGGTGAATTATTCAGCGCACACAAACCGTTGCGGCATGCTACTGTCGATCTCAGTTGCAGTTGTGGTTCCCAAAACTTCAAGCTCTCCGATCCGGTTTCCACCGGCGGGAGTGCTTATGTATTTCCGGTCATTTTCCGGGCGGGGCAATCATCGCGGCGACACGGTGTCCGCACAGTGTGGATCCCGATGCACTGCCCCAAAGGAGATATGACATGGCTGCTGGTACCGTGAAGTGGTTCAACGCGGAAAAGGGCTTCGGCTTCATCGAGCAGGACGGTGGCGGTCCGGACGTGTTCGCCCACTACTCGAACATCGCCGCCCAGGGTTTCCGTGAGCTCCAGGAAGGCCAGAAGGTCACCTTCGACATCGCGCAGGGCCAGAAGGGCCCGACGGCCGAGAACATCGTTCCGGCCTGACGCTGACGCGTACTTTGTAGCTGGGGCCCGCATCCTTCGGGGTGCGGGCCCCAGCTATACGCATTTTCACGCGCTCGTTTCACCTGCGAGAGCGCACGGCTCGGAGAAATCCGCAGTCCCACCACACGCGGATCCTGCGTCAGGGATGCAGGAGCCAACCAGAAGCGCTGCACGCGGCCGACGCCCGGATTCCACATCCTCATCACGCCGCCCCTTTTCAGTGACCGCGCCCGCGTGAGTTTTCCGCCAGCAGCATTCGCTTTCTTTTTCCACTGGTTCATACCTGTGATTGCCCGCGCCGCTCATCGCTGCGGGAATTCCTTGATATGTGCCACATTGAGGAAGGTTCCGTATGAACCGCACACGTATGAACGACCGCTCCGCCCGCCCCCGTACCGGCGGTGCCGACGCTGGAAAGGGCGGTAGCCGCTTCGGCTCGCAGGCGCCGCGCCGCTCCGGCGGATCGGCCCGTTCCGGTGGCTACGGCCGCCGACCCGCCGCAGTGCAGGGCGAGTTCGCACTTCCCAAGACGATCACCCCCTCGCTGCCTGCGGTCGAGGGCTTCGCCGATCTCGACATGCCCGAGCAGCTGCTGGCCGAACTCGGTCGGCAGGGCGTGACGGTACCGTTCCCGATCCAGGGAGCGACGCTGCCGAACTCCCTGGCGGGTCGCGACGTTCTGGGCCGTGGGCGCACCGGTTCCGGCAAGACCCTTGCCTTCGGCCTCGCCCTGCTCGCCCGTACGGCAGGAAAGCGTGCCGATTCCAAGCAGCCGCTGGCCCTGGTCCTCGTCCCCACCCGGGAACTGGCCCAGCAGGTCACCGACGCGCTCACCCCGTACGCCCGCTCCCTGAAGCTGCGCCTGGCCACGGTCGTCGGCGGTATGTCGATCGGCCGCCAGGCCGGTGCGCTGCGCTCCGGCGCCGAGGTCGTCGTGGCCACCCCGGGTCGGCTCAAGGACCTCATCGACCGCGGCGACTGCCGCCTGGACCAGGTCGACATCACCGTCCTGGACGAGGCCGACCAGATGGCGGACATGGGCTTCATGCCGCAGGTCACCGGGCTCCTCGACCAGGTGCGCACGGACGGTCAGCGGATGCTGTTCTCGGCCACCCTGGACCGCAACGTCGATCTCCTGGTGCGCCGTTATCTGACCGACCCGGTCGTGCATTCGGTCGACCCGTCGGCCGGTGCGGTCACCACGATGGAGCACCACGTCCTGCACGTCCACGGTGCCGACAAGCACGCCGCCACGACCGAGATCGCGGCCCGTGACGGCCGGGTGATCATGTTCCTGGACACCAAGCACGCCGTCGACCAGCTCACCAAGCACCTGCTCCAGAGCGGTGTGCGGGCGGCCGCTCTGCATGGCGGCAAGTCCCAGCCGCAGCGCACCCGCACCCTGGCGCAGTTCAAGACGGGGCACGTCAGCGTCCTGGTGGCGACCAATGTCGCGGCGCGCGGCATCCACGTCGACAACCTCGACCTCGTGGTGAACGTCGACCCGCCGACCGACCACAAGGACTACCTGCACCGCGGCGGCCGCACCGCCCGCGCCGGTGAGTCCGGCAGCGTCGTCACCCTCGTCCTGCCCAACCAGCGACGTGAGATGAGCCGCCTGATGATGGCCGCCGGGATCACCCCGACGATCACCCAGGTCCGCTCCGGCGAGGCCGAGCTGAGCCGCATCACCGGCGCCCAGGCCCCTTCTGGGGTTCCGGTGGTCATCACCGCACCGGTGGTCGAACGCCCCAAGCGCAGCGCCTCCTCCCGGGGCCGACGCCGCCCCTCTTCGGCAACCCGGCGCGCCTCCGCCCACCGCTCCGGCATCAGCGCGGCGGCCTAGAGCCTTCGTGATCGACAAGCTGACCCGTTCTCTGCAGGAGGTACCTCTTGACGCTGGTCCAGATGCAGCCCCGTCCGGCAGTCGCCGATCCCGTGCACAGGGCGATGGCCGAGGTCATCGACGCGGCCGGACCGCAGGTCAGTGACGACATGAGTGTCGAGGTGGCACTGGCCGTCCTGGCCGCCGCTCGCACGGGTCGGCTGGTCGTCTGTGACCAGGACGGCCAGTGCACCGGCCTGGTCACCCAGGCCGACCTCGCCGCTGTCCGCGACAGCTCCGGCTACACGGACCGCGTCCGCCTGCGTGACATCCTCGGCGGCCACGGATCCGCCGCACCCGTGACCACTTCTGCTGAAGCCGGCCACGCGACGCGCTCCCTCCGGTTCGGTGCCCTGCCGGCAGTCGACGAACCAGGCGGCGCCCGGGGCCTCCTCGCCCTCTCCCGCTGAACCGCCGTACGGCAGGTCCGTGTCCGTTCCCCCTCTTCTCCCTGTGAGGCCACATGCGCTGCGTCATCGCCCGCTTCCCCTTCGAGCTCACCAAGAGCGGCGTGCTGGAATCGATGAAGGGCATCAAGCCCGAACCGGACACCGGCGAATCCGTGACCATCGGCCGTCGCCACTACCCCGTCAAGCAGGTCGGCCAGGTCATCACGCGTCAGGACCGCCGTGACTTCACCGCCGCCGAAGTCCTCCGGGCCATGACTCAGCTCGGTTTCACCTGCCGCACCGTTCCCACGGCCGCACCCGTGCGCACCCTCAGCCCGATGCAGCATGCTTCCGCGATGCTCGGCACCCCTGTGTCCGTCTGACCGAGGGAACAGGCGCGAGCCGACACGTGAACAGCAGGGTGGCTCCGGCCGGCACGCGCCGGCCGGAGCCACCCTGCTGTTCACGTGTTCCCGCCGCAGTGCGTGTCGGCAGGCGGTGTACCGGTCAGCCGGGGGTGCCGTCTGTCGTCGTGGTGGGGTTGGCCAGGGCGTCGAGCCGGGCGGCGAGGTCGGGGTGGCCGGTCGCCAGATGGGGGCGCGCGGCGTTCAGGGGGCTGATGAGGGCTGCGGGGTCGTCCTGGCCGAGGGCCGCATCGAGCTGTCTGAGCGGGGTGCGGGCCGCGGGGGGCAAATCGGTGAGGGCCGTGATCTGGCCGGCGAGACGGCGCAGATCGGCGGCGTTGTCCCGGGCCCAGGCGGCGGCGGTGCGCACGGCGGCACGACGCTCGCGCGTGGCCTGGACCCGCTCTTCTCCCGTACTCCCCGCGAGGCCGGGGCGGTTGCGCAGATAGCGCCTCTCCGCTGCCTGGCGGCTGGCGACGCCGAGAGGCTGGGCGAGATCGGCCCAGCTGGCTCCCGCGTGGCGGGCTGTCTCGATCAGGCCGGTCTCCCATCCGGCGAGCTGCTCGCGGACCTGTCGCAGCAGCAGCAAAGAGGCCAGAGCCTGCTCCGGGCCCACGTCGGGCGCGTCGAGGGACTCGTTCTGGGCGTCGCGCAGGGCGTCGTCTATGGCGCGAAGAGCCGTGGCGGCGGCGAGGAACGAAGCCGGGCCCTGGGCGTCCGTGCTGGACGAGGCGGGGCGTTGGGCTGCCGGCATGGGCACCTCCCTCGGGTTGTCATCCTGCTGATGACATCTTGTTTGTCATCCAATGGATGACATGCTACAACGGTTTCTGTGAGGCGCATTGGCAGCAACTGCCCTGATCTCCTGGAGGTGTTTCACGATGTTGATGCGCACCGACCCCTTCCGTGAGCTCGACCGGCTGGCCCAGCAGCTGATGGGCCCGGGCACCTGGTCGAAGCCGGCCGCGATGGCGATGGATGCCTACCGCGAGGGTGACGAGTACGTGGTGGCCTTCGACCTCCCCGGCGTCACCGCGGAGGCGATCGACATCGACGTCGAACGCAACATGCTGACCGTCAAGGCCGAGCGCCGCCCCGCCGTGAAGTCCGACCACGTCCAGATGGAACTCTCCGAGCGGCCGCTGGGTGTGTTCTCCCGCCAGATCGTGCTGGCCGACACCCTGGACACCGAGCACATCCAGGCCGACTACGACGCCGGGGTGCTGACCCTGCGCATCCCGATCGCCGAGCGAGCCAAGCCCCGCAAGATCACCATCGGCGGGGAATCCGTCCGCAAGGAGATCTCCGGCTGAGCCGGACGGTCACCAGCGGTGACGGAGGACGGGCACAGGGTTCGCCCTCGCCCGTCCTCCACAGCCCCCGGAAACCGCACGAGGGAGGCGGCGGACATGCCCCTGCGCTGGGAAGCATTCCTCGACCACGTAGTGGAGCGCGGCCAATACGGGAACCGGGCCGAAGCAGAGCGCGCGGCGCGGGTCGTGCTCGCCCTGCTGGGCGCCCATATGGTCGGCGAGGTGCGCGCCCACTTGGCGGCGCGCCTGCCGGAAGCCTTCGCGCTGATCCTCCTCAACCCGCTGCAGAGCGCCGAACCGCTCTCCCCGGAGCGATTCGTGCGCGCGACGGCGGCCTGGATCGAAGGGGCCACCGAAAGAACCGCGGCCTGGGATGTGAGCGCCGTCCTCAGCACGGTCGCCGACGCGGCCGGTGACGACCTGCTGGAGCAGATCCTGCTCCAGCTCCCGGCGGGCTACGACCTCCTCTTCGGCCGCCCCCAGCTGACCTGACCACCACACACCCTGCGGTCTCCGGGCCCCGTGGCTGTCGGTGACCGCGACGAGAGAAAGGCGATCTCCCCATGACGCGCGACCAGCGGGCGCCGGGGCAGCACGTGCCCGTGATGACGTACGAGCAGATGCTGGAGACAGTCCGCTACGAAGGCGCCTACCCCACCCGGGAACGGGCCGAGGAGGCCATCCGCCTGGTCCTCGCAGGATTCGGACGCCAGCTGACGGGAGACGAACGCGTCGAACTGGCCGCCCGCCTGCCCTTTGAGGCCGCACGCATCCTCACCGCACAGATCCCCGCCATCCGGCCCCTCACCGGCTGGGCCTTCGTCAAGGATCTCGCCACCCGCTCCGGCGCCCCGATGGGAGCCACCCGCTGGGACACCGGCTCCGTCCTCCACGCCGTCGCAGCCCTGGCCGGCCCCGACCTCCTCACCCGCATCCTGCACCAGCTCCCCTCCGGCTACGCCCTGCTGTTCGGCCGCGCCGAACTCGCCAGCGCCGCCTAGGCCGCCCGGGCCGTCCCGGACCCGGGTGTGGGACGGCGGGACGGGTGCGGGACGGCGGGACGCCCCGCGCGGATCGCTAGGTTTCCGTTGTCGCCGTCCGGTGCGACACCTGCTGCGGGGGAACGGTCCGATGGCGCGATCCCCCTTCGACACCTCTTCGGGAACACTCACATGCGCATGCGCTCTGCCGTCGTGGCCTCCCTCGCCGCGACCGTCGCCGCCCTCGGCACCCTGGTGACCGCCGCCCCGGCCCAGGCGGCCCCGCACCCCAACGTGACGATCAACATCGCCGACAGCTACTGCCTGGACATCCCGAACAGCAACGCGTTCAACGGGCAGGTCGTCCAGCAGTGGCCGTGCAACGGCACCAACGCCCAGCAGTGGAACATCCTCGACGCCGGCGCCAGCCACTTCAAGATCCAGAGCGCTGCGTGGCCGTCCTTCTGCCTGAACAACTGGAGCGGCGGCAACACCACCGGCGACTACATCAAGCTCTACAACAACTGCGACAGCCCCGACGCGGCCTTCAACATCGTCGGCAACGACGGGGGCAGCAACTACATCCGGTTCCAGCCGATGAAGGCGACCAGCAGCTGCGTCAACATGTGGGGCGGCCAGACCCAGGGTGCGGTCGCGCGCCTGTACCCCTGCAGCGAAGACGCCCCCAACGCGCGCTTCCGCCTGTGGATGTCCGGCACCATCTAGCCTCGCCGTTTCACTCGGGTACGGCTGTACGTGCGGCGGAAAAACGAAAGTGCCTTCCTGACCTGGGACGATGAACCTCGCTGAGAGATTCTGTCGGCCCAGGCGGAGGGCACTTTCTCCGTTGACGGGTAAAAGCCCAGGTCAGGCGCCTTTTCTTGTGCCCTTAGAAGAAGCCCAGCTTCTTCGCCGAGTAGCTCACCAGCAAGTTCTTCGTCTGCTGATAGTGATCCAGCATCATCTTGTGGTTCTCCCGTCCGATCCCCGACTGCTTGTAGCCGCCGAAGGCGGCGTGGGCGGGGTACGCGTGGTAGCAGTTGGTCCAGACTCGGCCTGCCTGGATGGCGCGGCCCGCTCGGTACGCCTGGCTGCCGTCGCGGGTCCAGACGCCGGCGCCGAGGCCGTACAGGGTGTCGTTCGCCGTGCGGATCGCGTCGTCGAAGTCCGTGAAGGACGTCACCGCGACGACCGGGCCGAAGATCTCCTCCTGGAAGATCCGCATGCGGTTGTCGCCCTCGAAGATGGTGGGCTGGACGTAGTAGCCGCCCGCCATCTCCCCGTCGTACTCGATGCGCTGACCACCCGTCAGGATCTTCGCGCCCTCCTGCTGGCCGATGTCCAGATAGGAGAGGATCTTCTGGAGCTGGTCGTTGGAGGCCTGCGCGCCGATCATCGTGTCGGTGTCCAGCGGGTGGCCCGCCACGATGGCCTCGGTGCGGGCGATGCCCGCGTCCAGGAACTCGCCGTAGTGGCCGCGCTGGATCAGGGCGCGGGACGGACACGTACAGACTTCGCCCTGGTTGAGGGCGAACATCGTGAAGCCCTCAAGGGCCTTGTCGCGGAAGTCGTCGTCCGCGGACCAGACGTCGTCGAAGAAGATGTTGGGGGACTTCCCGCCGAGTTCGAGCGTCACCGGGCGGATGTTCTCCGACGCGTACTGCATGATCAGGCGGCCCGTCGTCGTCTCGCCGGTGAACGCGATCTTCGCCACCCGCGGGCTCGACGCCAGCGGCTTGCCCGCCTCCACGCCGAAGCCGTTGACGATGTTCACCACGCCCGGCGGGATGAGGTCGGCGACCAGGCCGAGCCATACGTGTACCGACGCCGGGGTCTGCTCCGCGGGCTTCAGGACCACCGCGTTGCCCGCCGCGAGGGCCGGGGCCAGTTTCCATGTGGCCATGAGGATGGGGAAGTTCCACGGGATGATCTGGCCGACGACACCGAGCGGCTCGTGGAAGTGGTACGCGACGGTGTCCTCGTCGACCTGGCTCAGCGAGCCCTCCTGTGCGCGCAGCGCGCCCGCGAAGTAGCGGAAGTGGTCGATCGCCAGCGGGATGTCGGCGGCCAGCGTCTCACGGACCGGCTTGCCGTTCTCCCAGCTCTCCGCGACCGCCAGCTCCTCCAGATGCGCCTCCATCCGGTCGGCGATCCTGTTGAGGATGTTGGCGCGCTCGGTCGGGGCGGTCCGGCCCCACGCGGGCGCCGCCGCGTGGGCCGCGTCGAGGGCGCGTTCCACGTCCTCCGCCGTACCCCGGGCGATCTCGGTGAAGGGTCGGCCGTTGATCGGGCTCGGGTTCTCGAAGTACTGGCCGCCGGCCGGCGGTACGTACTCGCCGCCGATGAAGTGGTCGTAGCGGGACTGGTACGTGACGATCGCGCCCTCGGTGCCGGGCGCTGCGTAACGGGTCATCTCCGTGGCCTCCCTCCGGCGCCACCCGCCCTCGGACGGCGCTCGGTGCGGAGGTTAGGCCCCCGGACGTTGCGGCTCCGTTGCGATGAGGGCCGACGTGGATGGTCGCCCGGGACGACCGACAGCGATCGTCAGTTGTCCGTCGTCTCCCGCAGTGCCCGCCACGCCGTCCGGTCCTCCGCACCCCACGGGCTGCGCGCCCAGTCGGCGAGCAGGCCCGGGTCGGCGCGTTCGATCAGTGCCGCCCGCAACTGACCGGCCAGCCGGGTCCGCATCCGTACGATCGCGGGCGCCTGTGACCCGGGGAGCAGCGGGCCCGCGTACGCGTTCATCGCCGCCGCGACCGCGCCCGAGCCGAGGCGGCGCGCCACCGTGTCGAAGTCGGCGTCGACCGGGAGGGCCAGCCGGTAGGGGCGCGAGCGCAGCAGGTCGGGGCCCAGGAGGCGGCGCAGCCGGGAGAGCTCGGCGCGGATCGTCACGGGGGTCACCGACTCGTCCTCGTACAGATCGACCAGGAGCTGATCACCCGTCAGGCCCTCGGGGTGGCAGGTGAGCAGTACCAGGAGCTCGCTGTGACGGCGGCTGAGACGGACCTTGCGGCCTTCGGCCACCAGGAGCGCCTCGTCGCGGCCGAGGGCGCTCAGGCCGAGCGCGGTGCCGGTGGGCGGCGGGGCGAGCAGGGCGAGTTCCGCCTCCGCCGCGCGGGCCACCGCCTGCACGAACGCCAGGCTGTGCGGATGCGCGAGACCGTCGCCGCCGGTGATGTCGACGGCCCCGAGCAGCCGTCCCGTACGCGGATCGTGCAGCGGCGCCGCCGCGCATGTCCATGGGTGCACCGGGCGCCGGAAGTGCTCGGCGGCGAAGACCTGTACGGGCCGGTCCTCGGTCAGCGCGGTCCCGGGGGCGTTGGTGCCGACGGCGGACTCCGCCCAGCGGGCGCCCGGCACGAAGTTCATCCGGTCCGCCTTGCGCCGGGTCCCGGGGTGTCCGTCGACCCAGAGCAGCCGGCCCTGCGCGTCGCAGACGGCGACCAGATGCTCGCCGTCTCGGGCGTACGCGCCCATCAGTTCCCTGATCACCGGCATCGCCCGGGCCAGCGGGTGTCCGTCGCGGTACGCGGCCAGCTCGTCCTCACCCAGCTCCACGCGCGCGGTCCCGTCCGGGCACACGCGGGCCCGTGCCGAGCGCTGCCAGGACGCCGCCACCAGCGGTCGTACGGGCCGGACCACCCGCCCCGCCGAGGTGAACGCGTCATGGGCGCGGCGCAGCGCACCCGTGCGTTCGGCGGGATCGGCCCCGGCTTCGAGGGCGACCCAGGACTCGTACCGCGAGTCATACCGCGTATCGGTCAACTGGGCCTCCAGAAGGGCGGGGTGCGCTGCGACCGGTCCATCGTCGGCCTGCGTCGAACACCCGGCAAGGCACCTCGCACGCGCCTGGCCGATTGCCGCCCGTGCCCCGGGGCGACCGGCTCGGTGGAGCACCGGCCGCCCTGGGGTTCGCGCGCTACTCCTCGTCGAGCGGACGCACGAACTCCAGCGTCCACGTCTCCTGGAAGTCAGGCTTCGGCGGGACGAACTCGATCTGCGCACCGCGATGCCCGGCGCGCATGGCGAGACCCTTGTCCGAGAGGATCTTCACACCGCCGATGACGTGCTCGAACGTGAACTTGGCCCACTCCTCGCGCGGCACCGCGTTGACGAAGAGCTTGTCCTGGGGGCTCACGAGACCCGCTGCGTCGTGCTGGGCGAGATGGATCACATACGGCGCCCCCGGCACGGGCTCGACGGGCTCGATGATCCATTCCTGCTCGATCGGGAGCGGGTTGAGCCGGTCGGTGATGACGGGGGCGCCGTGCTCGACGGCGTACTCGGTAGCCGTCACCACAGAGGAGGGGCCGATGATGTGTGCGTGGATCTTGTAGATACCAGGTCGTACCGGGACGGGAGGCATACGGAGAATTCCTCTCTCGCGGTTCGCTTCACTGGTGTGGTCAGTTCCACCAGTGCACGCCCAACCTCACCTCATGGGTCACCGCATCAACAGGGCGCGATACCGCCAAGTCGGTACGGCCCGGACTGATCGGTCATAGGTGCGAATCTTGACGCCGAGGGGGCGGAGTACGTACCCGTCGGGCGCGTCGGATCACGCGAAGTTGACGAGGCGGATGTAGCGCACCCAGTCCCAGTTCGGCCCCGGGTCGGTGTGGTCGGTGCCGGGGACCTGGTAGTGGCCGATGATGTGCTCGCGGTCCTTGGGAATGCCGTACCGGTCGCAGACGGACGCGGTGAGCCTGGCCGACTGCTCGTACAGGGCGTCCGTGAAGTACGCGGGCTGGTCCACCCACCCCTCGTGCTCGATGCCGACACTGCGCGTGTTGTAGTCCCAGTTCCCGGCGTGCCAGGCGATGTTCTGCTCGCGCACCATCTGCGCCACATATCCGTCGGCGGAGCGGACCACATAGTGGGCGGAGACCTTCTTGGTGCGGTTCTGGAAGATCCCCAGCGTCGGCGCGAACGCCTCCTGGGTCACATGGATGATCACGTATTCGATCGGATACGTCCCGGGCCGCCCGGACGCCGTGTAGTTGGAGGGCGATGCCGCGACCCAGTGCGCACCCGGGTAGTCGGTGTCCCCGGCGGCCTCGGCGCGGGTCGCGGGGAACAGCATGCCCGCGGCCGCGCTGGCGGCCGCGCCCTGGAGGAGTCTTCTGCGGTTCACGGGAAACGGTGCTCCTGTACGTAGATCGTCGGCGTCGATGGACGTCGATCGTCTCGTTCAACCGGCAAAAACCTGGCCGAGGTTACGGTACGGGCCACCGAACGCGGGACGGAAGACTCGGCGCGCCTCACGGACGCGCGCGCCGCGACGCGCGGTGCGGCTGACCGACTTTGGCGTAACTGCCGTGCAGGGGTGGCGAGATGACCGATTCGGGCCGACTCTGGTGGCTATGGTCACGCCGCCCGTACCGCCACGCCCACCGGGGCCGCCGCCCCCGTCCGGCGGGGGCTTCGGTCCTCCTGCCTGGGAGCCGCCGTCTTCACCGCCACTTCCACCGTCGCCGGGTGCGGGCGGCCGCAAGGGCGTCTTCATACTGCTCGGCATCATGGTGGCCGCCGCAGCGGTCGTCGCGGTGGTGCTGGTGGTGAACGGCAAGAGTGGTGGGTCGGGCGGTAAGTCGACGCGGAGTCCTTCGCCGACGGCGACCGGGTCCGCGACCCCGAATCCGACGCCTTCGCTGAGTCTGCCGAGCGTGCTCCCGTCGGGGTTCCCCTCCGACCTGCCGTCGACGCTTCCGTCGGAGCTGCCGAGCGACTTCCCGAGCGATCTGCTCCCCAGCGACCTCCCCAGTGACTTCCCGAGCGGCCTGCCCACCGCGCTCCCGGGCGACATACTGCCCTCGGCGGCCGACGAGGGCGGCGACGAGCTGCCCTTCTACGAGCTTCAGGCGGGCGCGGTCCTTGGGGGCCATCAGGAATAGGGCGCCCGTCCCGGCCGCACCGGCCGACAACCCGTGGGCGGCTCTGCTCGGCACGCAGCCCCACCGGCCCTGAGTACTGCAGGCCTCAGCGCGCGACCGTTCGCGCGATCGTCGCTTGGCCGCCGACCCGGATTCGGTGCTCCACACCGTCGTGGTGAACGGTTGCTGTGATGGTCGACGGGCAGCCGAGGTGGTCGCCCATGTCGACGACGAGGCGGTCCGTACCGGATCCGGCCGCGTGTGCGGCCAGGCAGGCGGTGCTGTTGGCGTTGGCGATGTCCTCGGGGACTCCGATCGACGGCGCGAACATCCGGGCTGCCGCCCGGCCGTGCCGGTCCGGGAGCGAGTAGGCGTAGCAGCCCAGCAGACCGTGGCGGTCGCAGGCTGCGCGCAGCAGGGTGAAGTCCGGGGTGAGTTCGGCCAGTACGGCGCGGGACCGGACGGGCAGCAGAAGCCTCGGCCGCCCGTTCGACGCCACGCAGGCGTCCCCGGCGACTGCGTCCTCGGGCAGTCCGAGGCCGTGTGCGACCGCCTCCAGTTCGGGCCGTCGGACGTCGCTCAGGCTGACCGGGCCTGGATCGAACGATGCTGTCAGGCTGTCACCGTTTCGGGTGGCCCGGCCGTCGAAGCTGCGGTAGGTCGTCCGCAGGACGGCGCGGTAGTCGTCGCCGCCGTCACGTTCGGCGAGCAGCGCGAGGGCGGCGACGGTGCCGTGGCCGCAGGCGGGCAGTTCGCCTGCGGTGGTGAAGAACCGGAGGGTGTACGAGGGATGGCCGTGCTCGGTTCCGGTCGCACGGAGGAAGACGGCGTGCGATGTTCCCAACTCCGCGGGAATGCGGCATCGTTCCTCGTCGGTCAGCGGCGCGTCGTCCAGAACGGCGGTCGGGCTGCCACCCCTGCGCTGACGCTGACACGCGTCGACGATCGCTACCTCGGGCATGGCACCGGGCCGGTGGTCAGCAGCATCGTCAGGTCGAGTGCGGGCGCGCTGTGTGTCAACGCTCCGACCGAGATGAGGTCGACGCCCGTTTCGGCGATGGCACGGACACTGTCCAGGCGGACGGTGCCCGAGGCCTCCAGCAGGATCCGGGGAGCGTCGGTCCGTCCGGCCCGGATCTTCACCACCTGCTCGATGTCGGCCAACGGCATGTTGTCGAGCATGATCCAGCGGGCCCCGGCATCGAGCGCCTCAGCGGCTTCCGCCACGGTCTGCACCTCGACATCGACCTCCACCGTCTGCCCGGTACGCACCATCCCGTGGCGGACCGCCTCGATCGCTGCGGTCACCCCGCCCGCCGCGGCGATGTGGTTCTCCTTGAGCAGGACCATCGCCGCGAGGTCGAGCCGGTGGTTGCGGCCACCGCCGACGGTCACCGCGTACTTGTCGAGGGCACGCAGGCCCGGTGCCGTCTTGCGGGTGTCCAGAATGCGGGTCTCGGTCGCGGCCACGGCCTGGACGTAGCGGTCGGTCAGTGTCGCGATGCCGCACAGGCGCTGCAGGAAGTTCAGCGCCGTGCGCTCGCCGGTGATCAGGCTGCGCGCCGGGCCGGACAGGCGCAACACGACGTCGCCGTCGGTCAGCCGGGCCCCGTCGGCGACGCTCGCCTCGATCTCGATCTCGACCTCGGGATCGACCTGCGCGAAGACCTCGGCGACCACGGGGAGGCCGGCGGCAATGCCACTCTGCCGGGTGCGGACTTCGGCCGTGGCCGCCAGGCCTTCGGGAACACTCCACGCGGTGGTGATGTCGTTCCCCGAGGCGTCCTCGGCCAGGGCGACGGCGACGGCGGTTCGTCCCGCAGCCGAGGGAAACGGTGTCGTGGTCATCTGGTCTCCATCTCCGAGTGGGCGTTGAGCCTGGCGGTCACCACCACTGACGCAACTGCAGCGAAGGCAGTGCTCCCAGGCGGTGATCGTGGGATTCCGCAGCGCACGGTGCGGGGCGACGCGGATGGGTGGTTGCCACGACGGCCCCCTTCGTTTCGTTTTCCGAAGCGGTCACCGATGCTAGCGTATCGGAATCCGAAGCATCAACCTTGGAGGCTGGACTCCACGCCATGTCAACTCCCAAGCCCGGCAAGCCAGTTCGTGGTTCGATCACCGGTCGCCCCCTCATGGCCGCACTCGACCTGTTCGGGCGGCGGTGGAGCCTGCGCATCCTTTGGGAGCTGCGCGGGGGCCCGCTTGGGTTCCGCCCCCTGCAGAAGCAGTGCGACGACATGTCCTCCAGCGTGATGCGGCAGCGCCTGACCGAACTGCTGGATGCCCACGTGGTTCACCAACTACCCGACAGTCGGTACGAGCTCACTCCACTGGGGCGGGATGCCTCCCTCGCACTCGACCCCCTCGTCCAGTGGTCGAAGCGCTGGGCGGCGATGCTCGACCCGCAACCGGCGCACCGCGACAGCGGGCAGCCCGCCGACTGACACCCGTGCGGCCTGAGTTGACGGTGCGGCCATGGCCGGGCGCCCTGAATCGGACCCTCGTACCTGTGAACCCGGCCGAGGCGTTCTGACTTCCACGTCTACTCCTTGCGCTTCTGGTTTCGAAGCATCATAGTGATGCGAAAACCGAAGCAGGAGGTGTCCATGCCGCGCATCGAACCGCTCACCCGCCATATCCCGCCCCATCGACCAGGCATTGCGTCGATGGCTGCCTCCGGGCGTGACACACGAGGCCCTGGGGCGCCCCGTTCCCGGCGCAGTGAGCCTTTCCAACGTCTATCTCAACAGCACACCACAATCAGCCAGTTCCTTGCGAGCCGTCCTCTGAAATGCCCGGCGATCCGTCGCCGGGGCCGATCAATCCGAGTGTCGAATCGAAGCCTGGCACGCTTGTCCGAACACAGGAGGTTTCCATGGCCAAGGGCTACTGGGTCAGCGTCTACCGCACCATTTCCGATCCCGAGAAGCTGGCCGCCTACAACAAGCTGGCCGGTCCGGCCGTCACGGCCAGGGGCGGGCGGAGGCTCGCCGTCGGCGGTCGGGTCGTCGCCCACGACGCCGGAATCGCCGAGCGCACCATCCTGATCGAGTTCGACACCTTTGAACAGGCGGTCGCGGCACGCGAGAGCGCGGCATATCAGGAGGCGCTGGTCGTCCTTTCCGACGCCGTCGAGCGAGACTTCCGCATCATCGAAGGCGTCGACTCACCGGCGCACTGACGTTCAGGCCGGCCTGGCGGCCCCGCCGGTCTCAGTGCGCGCCATCATGCGCGCTGGGTGGTGATGGTGCACAGGCGCTTGGTGGCCCGGGTCAGGGCCACGTACAGGTCCCTCTCCCCGCCGGGGCGAGCCGTGATGATCTCCTCGGGGTTCAGGACGACGACCCCGTCGAACTCAAGGCCACGTGCTTCGGACGCGGGCACGATGCGTGCGTGGTCGGCGATGCCGTGAGCCGTCAACTGGCTCACCCGGGTGTCCGCGCAGATCACTCCCAGGAGTTCGTCCGGCTGCGCGGTGCTCTGGGCGCGCAGTTCCTCCACGACGGCGGTGACCAACCCGTCCCCATGTGCGGTCACGGTGCGCGGGCTCTCACCGCTGCGCAGTGACCTTGTGGGCCGCTGGTCCGGAGCGATCCGCGCGAGCAGGTCCCGGACACTCTCCAGGATCTCCTGCGTGGTGCGGTAACTGACCGTCAGGTCGTGCAGCCTGAACCGCGTCCCGACATGCGGGCTCAGGGCTTCCTTCCAGTCGCGTGCCGTCGTGACCGGGCCCGACTGGGCGAAGTCGCCCACCAGCGTCATCGCCCTCGCCGGGCAGCGGCGGACGATCATCCGCCACTGCATGGCGGTCAGTTCCTGCGCCTCGTCGACGACGACGTGCCCGTACGTCCGCTCGGGCGGGCCGTCGACCAGGCTCGCCGCCTCGTCCAGCAACGGCACGTCCGCATCGGTCCACGGGGCGTCCGGGGCGCGTAGGAGAAGGGACCGCTCCTGCGGGGTCAGGTTCGGCAGGCGCTCGGCCAGGGCGTCGGCATCCGTCAGCAGTGCCTTCACGAGGTCGCCGGGTACCAGCCTCGGCCACAGCGCCTCGACCGCCCGGTCGACAACGGCGTCGTCGAGGAGATCGGCCCCGATGGCGTCCAGGTCCAGCTCGTGGACCGGGCCCGGGTCGGCGGCGCCCTCGGCGCGGCGCTGGGCGACCCCCGTGAACCGGTCGAGGTTCAGGCCCGTCATCTGCTCGGCATCGGCGTCGATCTGCTCCAGGAGGTCGCCCATGTCCCGTTGCATCGCGTCGGTGACGGCGTCGACCAGGAGTTCCTTGAACGCCTGGCGCGCGGGGTTGTGGCCGGATGCGGCCGCCAGGGCGGCGGCGCGTGCAGTGGCGACCTCCTTCTCGGACAGGTGGACCAGTTCCTGCCCGACCCGGACGGTGAAGTCACCCGCGGGGGCCTGGTGGTCTCGCAGCAGGCCGGCCAGGGCGTCGGCGAGGTCCAGGCCGCCCTTGAGGCGCGCCGTGTCGAACGGGTCCACCGCGTCCGGGGACACTCCGGCCAGCTCCTGACAGGTCGCCAGTTCGACGTCGTTCTCCCCGAGCGAGGGAAGGACCTGGGAGATGTAGTCGAGGAAACGGGCGTTGGGGCCCACCACCAGGACGCCTTCCTCCGCGGCGCGCGGGAACGCGTACAGGACGTAGGCCGCCCGGTGCAGGGCGACCACCGTCTTGCCGGTGCCGGGTCCGCCCTGCACCACGGTCACCCCGCGGTGGGCGGAGCGGACGATCTCGTCCTGCTCGGCCTGCAGCGTCGCGACGGCCGCGTGCATCCTGCCCGTACGCCGTGCCGACAGAGCCTCGGTCAACGGGCCGTCCCCCACGACGTCTTCGTCGGTCGGGGCGGTCCCGTCGAGCAGTTCGTCGCTCACCGAGACGACCGTGCGCTCTTCGAGGCGCAGGTGCCGGCGCCGCCGCAGATCCATCGGGTGGACCGGTGTCGCCTCGTAGAAGGGCCGCGCCGCGTTCGCGCGCCAGTCCACGAGCAGCGGCAGGTCGTCCTCCTCCGTGTGCAGTCCGATCCGCCCGATGCGCAGGGCCGTGCCGTCCGTCCAGTCGATGCGACCGAAGACCAGCCCCTTCTCGGCGCCTTCCAGTCGGCCGATCTCCTTGGTCAGACGGTCGGCGGCGAGCTCTCTCTCGTACGCCTCGCCGGCGCCGTCCGCTGGGGCCTTCAGCACACTCGCCCGATTCGCTCGCGCCTCGGAAATCCGCTCGGTGAGCAGCTCATACAGTGAGGACACATAACCTTGCTCTGATTCAACCGCACGCACGGCAGAATCATTTATCTTTGACAACAAGGGGCTCCTTCGATTCGAGCCGCACCATACGGCCAAAGTTCCCTGAAGGTAAGTCTTGACTTGCTTGTTGCGTCTATGGCCTTACGGCTGGCCGCACTTCAAGTCATGTATTCCGTCGTTTTCCTTGAATGCCGGTGATACTTCCTGTGCACGGGAAAGTCGGTGAATCCACGGGAAAGGTTCGTGGTCGCGTCACAGGCCGGGACGGGGCTGGCCCGCATTCCCAATGCGGACACCGGCGGCCGCCGTGATCCGGTTGTGCGACGCGGCGAGTTGGGTGGTGTTCCCGCCGCCGTGCAGGGAGATGCGGACGCCCCCGTCGTGCCCGGTGGCCACATCGGCCGCCCAGGCACGCTGCTCCGGCAGCCGTTGGGGTGCCTCGGCGGGCAGGAAGGCGACGTGGCGGCGGGCGAGTTCGTCGATCGCGGAGGGTGGGGGAGAGGGCGTGGACGTGGGGAGCGTGTGACCGGTGATGACACATTCCTCAAACTTGACTACTGCGGGTCGGAATCGCCGAGGATACAGGGCGGGGGCGTAGACCGGACGCCCCCACGCCGTGACCTGGGTCACTGTTCAGGCGGCGGCTGACGCCCTTGCGGGGACCCCCTACCGGTGCACCCGACCTCTCAGGGTGGCGTCAGCACCACCCTGCCCCCGGGACAGTCCCCCCAGCGGTCCGGGTGGTGGCGCCATGGCGGCAGTGGGCCCCCGATTCGTACGTTTCATGAGGTCAGCGCAGGTCACCGCGAGGGACCGCCGACCGCCTGCCGACCCGCTATCGACCGGAGATCCGTCATGCCCCAGGCCATCGTGAACGCCGAGTCCGGCACGGCCACTGTGAGGCTTGTGCCTCCTTCTCGCCCCGCAGGCCGGAGCAGCGAATTCACCCCGCTCCTCAAGGCGGTGAAGGGGCAGGGGCTGCTGGAGCGGCGCACGGGCTGGTACGCGGTGGGCATCGCCGTCAACTTCCTCGCCCTCGCCGCGACCGTCACCGCCATGGCGCTCACCGGCGACACCTGGTGGACCCTGCTGTACGCCGTACCGCTCGCGGTGCTGTGGGCCCGCACCGCGTTCTTCGGGCACGACGCGGGCCACGCCCAGATAACCCGCGGCCGACGCGCGGGCAGGATCATCGGCCTGATCCACAGCGATCTGCTGCTCGGGATGAGTTACGCCTGGTGGAACGACAAACACAACCGCCATCACGCCAACCCCAACCACGTCGACAAGGACCCGGACGTCGGCGTCGGCGCGATGGTGTGGACCGAGAAGCAGGCGGAGCGCCGTGAAGGCTTCGCCCGCTGGCTCACCCGCAACCAGGCCCGGCTCTTCTTCCCGATGCTGCTGCTCGAAGGCATCGCGCTGAAGGTGTACGGATTCCAGGACCTGCGCAGGCAGCCACCGCGCGAACGCGTCGTCGAGGCCCTGCTGCTCCTCGCCCACCTCGCCGGATACGCGACCCTGCTCCTCACCGTGCTCTCGCCGGGCAAGGCGCTGGTCTTCGCGCTGCTCCACCACGCCCTCTTCGGGCTCCACCTGGGCATGACCTTCGCGCCGAACCACAAGGGCATGGAGATGCCGGACGCTGACGACGAAGGCTGGGGCCATCTGCGCCGCCAGGTCCTGACCTCGCGCAACGTACGCGGCGGACTCCTGACCGACTGGTTCCTGGGCGGCCTGAACTACCAGATCGAGCACCATCTCTTCCCGAGCATGCCCCGCCCGCACCTGCGGCTCGTCCAGCCGATGGTGCGCGCCCACTGCCGTGCGGTCGGCATCCCGTACACGGAGACCTCGCTGATCGACTCCTACCGGCAGGCCCTGCGGCACATGCACGCGGTCGGGGCGCCGCTGCGGCGGGGTGGGGCGGGGTAGGCGCTCGCGCTCGTGTCGTCCTCCTGGAGGAGTGCCGTACGGCGGGGGTGCGCCGCATAGTGGAAGCAGACGGCCGGTGTGCGGTGCGGATGACGGATTCGGGACATGTGTACGTAATCGGATGCCGGGCGGCGGAACCAGGGGAGATCCCCACACGTTCCCCAGACAGAGAGCGGCGGCAGCAGCGGCCGCGAAGGAGGCCACGGACATGTCGAAGCGCGCGATGATCGCCGCCGGTGGAGTGGTGGTGGGACTCATCCTGATCCCGCTGATCGGATTCCTGCCGGCGTTGCTGGTCCTCATAGGGGTGCCCGTCGTGGCCTATCTGATGCTGGACCCGAGCCAGCGCCGCCGGCTGCGCCACATCACCCGCAAGGAACTGGGCCGCTGACCTGCTGAGACCGTCCGGGAGGCCCCCCGACCGCCCGGACGGCTCGCCACCGCGCCGGGATAGGGTCGCGGTGATCGACGGCACGGTATGCAAGGGGGTCCGCGCGATGGGCGGAACGGTCACAGCGGTCAGCAGCAACGGCGAGTACACGTTCACCAAGCCGAACAGGGACAGCATCACGCTGCTCCGGGGTCTCGGTGTGGAGGGCGACGTCCATGCGGGTGTGACGGTCAAGCACCGCTTCCGGGTGGCACAGGACCCCACTCGGCCGAACCTGCGCCAGGTCCACCTCATCCATGAGGAGCTGTTCCGCGAAGTGGCCGAGAAGGGCTTCGAGGTCCTCCCCGGCCAGCTCGGCGAGAACATCACCACGGGCGGTCTCGACCTGCTCTCCCTGCCCACCGGCACCTTGCTGCACATCGGCGCGGAGGCGGTCGTCGAGATAACCGGCCTGCGCAACCCGTGCGCGCAGATCGACACCTTCCAGAACGGTCTGCTCAAGCAGGTCGTCGGCCGCGACGAGACGGGCGCCGTCGTGCGCAAGGCCGGGATCATGAGCGTGGTCCGGTCGGGCGGCGTCGTCCGGCCCGGCGACCCGATCGAGGTGGAGCTCCCGGCGGAGCCCCATCGCCCGCTCGAACAGGTCTGAGCCCGGCCGAGCCCCGGTGACTGGCCGGGCCGGGCGGCGGGGTGGCCGGGAGCACCGCCGGGGTGGGTGGCGAGGTGACCGGGAGCGCCGCGTCGGGGCGGGTGGCGGCCTCAGTCGCCCACGCCGCTCTACGCTCCCGCCTCACCCGCGTAGTAGTCCCGCATCAGCTCCGCCGACCAGGCCGGCTGGACCGTCTCGCCGCGCGGTCCGAACTCCGCCATATACGGCTTGATGTCCAGCACCGGTGTGCCGTCCACCGCGTCGAGGCCGGTCACATGGACGTCGAGCCCGTCGACCTTCACGAGTCGGCAGCGCGAGACCCCGAGCCGGTTCGGCCGGTTCTTGCCGCGCTGGGCGAAGATCCCGACCAGCGGCCACTCGGGGTTGCCGCGCGGGTGCCGGGCGCCCGACTCGATCTTCTCGGTCGCCACCTGGTCGAAGTGGTAGACGACCTCCAGATGCGAGAACTCCGCGAGTCCGAACAGCGCGTCGGGGCCGAACTGTTCGGCATCGAGCCGGATCACCGCCGACTCGCCGCCCCAGTGGTCGTCGACCACCTCCACCCGTCCGCCGACGACCCGCGCCACCGGACAGCACACCACTTCGCCGCCGAACCCGCCCACTTCACCCTCAGCAGCCATCCGCGTTCCTCCCGTAGGCCCGTATAGGACGCCCAACCCACCGCGTTCCGGAACGTTCCCGGCGTACGCGAACGGGTCCCGCCGTACTCGTAATTGCGTTGCACCCGTGATCCACGGGCTGCCAGGATCGTACGCATGATGATCCGAAAGGAGGCCGTCCGATCCCACGGTGATCGCTGATGGCCCACTCCACCCCGCCCCAGCCGCTGACCCCCGAGTGGATCAGCACCCACTTCGGCTCCCTGCCGTTCCCGGCCCGGATGCCCGCCCTCGCGCGGTACGCGCGTGCTCTCGACCCGGCTGCCTATGCCACCCTGCACCGCGCGCTCGACGTCGGTGACCAGGACGAACGGCACACCGGACTCTTCCTCGCCACCGCCCGCCGCGACCTCGACACGGTGGCGGCCGCGCTCGACGACCCGGTGCTCCGGCGCCGCGCGCTCGCTGCGGCCATCCGCCTGCCCGTGCCCGAACAGGCCCTGGCGGACCTGGTGTTGAGCGACATCTCCTCGGTCCGCCACTCCACGTATCGCGTACTTCGGCTCAGCCGCCGTGCGCGCCTCGCCGACCGCCTCCTTCCCGAGGTGTACGAACGCCACGGCGCCCCGGAGGCGGCCCGGCTGCTCACCGCCTGTTCCCCGCGCGTGGTCGACCGCTGGCTGCCGAGGACCGGTGCCCCGGACGGCGTGCTGTCCTCGCTCGCGCGCACCGCGCCCGCCGCCGTCGCCGTACTCCTGAGCAAGGAGTACGGGGAATGGGCAGGCGGTCCGTATGTCCACCGCTATGCGATGCGGCGCAAGCTCCTCGCTGCCGTCGTTGCGGAACGCGACCCGGCGGCGGGGCTGCATCTGCTGCGGAACGCGCCCTGGCTCATCGGGGAACGAGCCGCGGTCGCCCTCCTGCGGCGTCCCGCCGACCTCCTGGAAATCCTTCGTACACTCCAGACCTCCGCGTCCGACGACGAGAACGCCTCCTTCGAACTCGCTGTACCACCTGGCCCATTGGCACCGACAGCTGTCGCGGCCCTGCGCGCCCTGCCCGAGTCCGACCTGGTGGAACTGGCGACCCGGTGTCCGAGCAGAGGCGGCCGACTGCGCCGTCCAGGACGACTGGAGGTGGCCGCCGACCCGCTGCTGGCCTTGTTGCCGCCGGGCGAACGGCGACGGCTGGTGGCCGAGCGTGCCCGTGATCCCCGTGGGCGCAGGATGCTGCCGTCCGCGTTCGCTGCCCTCGATCCGGCGGACCGTGCCGAATTCAGCGACGTGTGGCTGGAACGCTGGAAGCGGCGCCCCGCCCGGCTCGCCGCGCTCGCTGTCACTCTGCCGCTCGCGACCGTCGAACCCGTCCTGCGGGAACAGGCTTCCCGACACCGTGCCCACGATCGGGCCCTGGCCTGGCCCGTACTGCTCGCCTGTGCCGAACTCGGCGGTGATCCGGCGGAGTTCGCGCGGATCGCCCTGAGCTGCGAGCGGGCTTGGCATGATCAGGAGGAGGTGCGTCGCCACACCCTTCAGCAACTTGCGGGAACGGCGGGGAGGTTGCTGCACGCCGTTCCTGAGCAGGTCCTCCGAGACGTGACCATGACGGTCGTCGAGTCCCGCGACTCCACGGCGGCAACCCTGGGCCCCGCCGCCCTGCTGCTGCGCCGGGCCGCCGAGAGCGCCGCCGCCCGAGGCGACCGGGCGCGTGCGGCGTACGCCGCCGCGCTGCTCTGCCGGGTGGTGACCGATCCCCGCCACACCGGTTCGTATCGTCCGCTGAACGTTGATCTCCCGACGGCGCGGCACATTTGGGCGGCGACGGACCCGGCGGTCGCCGATGGTCCCGGCGTGCGTATCGCGCTCGCTGCGCTCCTCGCACCCCATCTCACCGAACTGCCCGAGGCCGGCGCCCTGATGCGGCGTACGGCTCTGGAGGACGAGGATCCCGAGGCGGCGGCGCGTGCGGCAGCGGTGTGGATCACGCCGACGGCGGTCAGGGAGGAACGGTGTGCCCAACTGATCGCCGTTGACCCCTCCTTCGCCGCCGTCCCCGAGGTGCTGGTGACGATCGCTGAACGGCGGACGGATCTGCTCTACACCGTCCTCGCCGCAGCGGTGGCGTCGGTCGGCGGTGGCCGGGGGTTGCGCGGCAGAATCCGGCCGAGGGGCGGTGCCTGGGTGCCACGTCCGCGAGCCGGAGCCACGGGACGCTGGCACCCGAGCCAACGCCAGGCGTGGTACGACGTGTTGGCGACCGTCGCCACGGATGAGCACGCTCCGATACGGGACCGCGCCGACGCGGCCGCATACCTCCGGTCGCCCGCGCGCCTCCATGCCCTCGCCGAGCACGCGCCCCAGCCGGTGGCAGCCGCCGCCCTCACCGCCCTCGGCGAAACGGGCCCGGCAACTCCGGACCTCCTCGACACCCTGCTGCGACACGCCGGAACGGGCGGCGTCCGGGGCCGAGCGGCCGTCGCCTCCGTACGCCGTCTCCTGACCGAAGCCCCCGACGGCGAAGCCGTCCGACAACTGGGACCCCTCCTCAACTCACCCTCTTCACCGATCGGTTCACGCAAGGAGGCCGCCCGGACCCTGGGCGTCGTGGGTGGTTCCGCTGCCGCCAGCACACTGCTCGCCGCCTGGGACCAGCCGCATCAGCACCGCGACGTACGGGCGGCGATCGCGCCCTTCCTGCTGCGGCACGTGGATCACGAGGACATCGTCGTACGGCTGGTCGAGGGCGCCCAGGAGCCAGCGATACGCGAAGCGGTCATCACCCGGGCCATCACGTCCCCCGCGTATCTCACGTTTCTCACCCGCCTCGTGCGCGACGGCGAGGACGACGCGGCGGCTGCCGCGTGCAGTGCTCTGAACGGGCGGATCGTGGGAGCGACGGAGGCCGTCGTCGACGCGGCTCGCGCGCTCGGCGGGGCCGCCGTCGACCCGGTCCGGCCGAGGGCGGTGTGGTACGCGGCGATGACGACACTCGCCACGGCCGCCGACCCACCGGCGGACGCCGCGGTGCGCGAGATGCTGAACACCCTTGTACGCCGGGGCAGGGCGGCGCTGGGAGCCTCGGTGTCGCGAGCGGCCGCCCTCCGGCGGCTCAACAGCTATGCGAGCGTGCTCCATTCGATGTACGGCCCAAGCGTCGCGGAAGAGCGTGCCGCCGCGCTGTCGGCCGCGCTGGAGGAGACCGGTCTGCTCCGCGAGGCCGCACGTCTCGCAGTGGACGCCGCGTTGGCGGCACTCCGGCGCGACGACCCGGCGCCCGAGCGGTGGGCGAAGGCGCTGCGGCTGATCGAGGGACACCCGGCCCGGATGCCCGACGTCGGCTCGTACGGCCTCGGCTCCGCCGTTGACCACCCCACCGAGACCGCGCGCCTCACAGCCCGGACACTACGCGAGCGCGGCACCCCGGCCGCGGGACTGCTGGCCCTGGCACTCGTACGGGAGGCAGGCGCGCGGACTCGGTGGGACGAGGCGTGGCGAGCCGAACTGGACGCGCTCCGCCGCCATCCGGATGGGGATGTGGCCATGGAGGCGTTGCTGGTCGAGCCAGTTGATGCGTGTTGAGGGGTTGCTGACGGGCCCGGTGACCGGGCCGGGCTGGTGGCGCGGGGCGTGCGGCCTCAGGACGGCCGTACGGCCATGGCATCCAGGGCTTCGAGCAGCCCCGGCAGCTTTGGCCCGCGTCCCACGGGCACCAGCTGGCCGGGCTCGTCGTCGAGCAGTATGAACGCGATGTCATCGGTCCTGGCGACCATCGACCACCCCGGACCATCGGCCCGCAGCATCCGCGCTCCGCCCGGCGCAAAGCTCGACCGCACGCGCCCGAGCGGGGGAGGGGAGTCGAGGTACTCGCGTACCTCGGCGAGCACTTGCTCCACGCGCGCGTTGAGGTCGTCCGCGGCGGAGTCGGGGGTGCCTTCGCTGTCGTCGTCATCGGGCGCGACCGTCGGGGTGTCGTCGTCAGGTCGGCGGACCTCGGCGTCCGTCTGGTCCTCCTCCGCCTCACCGCCCGGGCTTGCCGCCTCATCCTCGTCGCCGTCGGAGATCTGCTCCCGCCACATCGCCCACTGCAACGCGACCTCGTCGGCGCCGAGGCGCCGCTGCGGCGCGCCCCACATACTCGTGTCGGGCGGGGTGAGCGGCGGCCGCACCGTGCCGTCTTCGTCCGGTTCGGGCTCCGGATCGTGCGGCGGGGCAACTCCCGGCGCGGCGACGGCGAGTTCCAGTGGCCAGCCGGGCAGCGCGGCGACCACCGTACGCTCGTCCGGCGACAGGTCGTACTCCATGCCACAGTCCCAGGAGGCGATCGCGACCGCGACCAGCGAGACGTCATCGACGACCACGGTCCAGCGCGCGCCGGCTCCGTCCTGGCCGAGGACCATCCCGTACCCGCCCGCGTACGGTTCGAGGCCGAGTGCCGCGCACGCCTCCGGGAAGTCGTCGCCGAGCACGCTGGGGAACTGCGCGGGCGTCAGCAACACCGCCGTGAGCACGTACAGCGCTTCGTCGGCTGTCGCGGCTGTCTCGGCCTCGGCTGTGGCAGCCGCCGCCTCGTCCGTCCCGGTCACGGAACCCACCCCTTCGGATCGCTCGTCGGCGCACCATAGCTACTCCACAAGCCGATCGTCGAGGGTTTGCGGCACCGGACGCCGCAGATGACAACAGCCGAGATCAGACGGCATGAAGAAGCTGCACGACGAGATCCGCCAAGATCAGATGGATCAGGCGGGATCAGCCGATGTGAGCCGGGATCGGACGGGTTGAGGAGGGGTGCTCACCAGCGGCGCTCTCCGGCCAGCGCGCTGAATCCTTCGTTTTCCGATGGGCGCCGGGGGCCGGGGAGGCTCAGCTGACCGGCAGCCCCATCAGCGACCGCGCGACGGACTGCGGCGACTCATCGCGCTCACGCGCCAGCGCGATCACCGCGCGGCACGCCAGCTCCCGCACCCCGAAGGACATCGCCTCGGGCGACACCCACCCCGCGACCTCGTCGAGCGTCTCCTGGTCGTCGTCCGCGCAGGCGGCGACATACATGGCCGCCGCCTCGAATATGTTGTGCCGCCGTACGGGCTCACGCCGCGCCGGTTTCCGGACTCTGCCGAACATACGAAACATCCGGACTGCCTTCCCCATGGGTGCTTCTCGCAAGTTGCCCATGAGATGCCCACCAAACGTCCTTTCTCAACGTGGAGTTGAACGCCAGGCAAAAGAAGGCCTCGCGCGGCGTCCGACGGATGCCGCCCGCGCGACCGCTCACGATTCGAGCGTACGAAGCGTGGTACGCAACCACTTCAGCTCCGCCGCACTCGTGGCCCGCGCCACCACGAGGATTCCGTTGCGGAACGGGTCGTCCAACTCCTCGGCCGCGAGCGGTCGTTCACCGTCGTAGAAAAAGCTCGCCGGCTCTTCGAGGAAGCTCAACCGCCGACGCAGCACCGCCGCCTGCCGCTTCGGTTCGGACAGGTGCCGCAGAAAGGCGAGCAGCGTGAACCACCGGTTCTCGTCCGTGATCTCCACCTGCTCGGGCTCGGCGAGCCGCCGCCGCAACTCCGCCCGGCCCTCGTCGGTGAGCGTGAGCACATGGCGGGGCGCCGCCCCCGCCCCCGGCTGCGTCTCCCGCGCGAGCAACCCGGCCTTCTCCAGCCGCTTGATCGCCGGATAGAGGGTGCTCTCGCCGACCGGGCGCACGTGCCCGGTCAGCGCCGTGATGCGTTTACGCAGCTCATACCCGTGCAGCGGCGCTTCGTACAGAAATCCCAGGATGGCGAGCTCAAGCATGCGTGCAGTCTGCCGTACGCACGCATTACATCGCTATCGTAGTACATCGATGTCGATGTATAGTCGCGCCGCAAGAAGAGGCAGCAGGCACAACGGGGGAGTGGACCATGCGACAGACAGCGTTCGACGAGCACGGCAGTCAGATCCGGTGGACCGAGTCGGCGGGAGCGAGCCGGGAAGGCGCGAGCCTCGGGAACCCGAGGCCGGATGGACCGAAGCGACCGAACGCTTCGAGCACGCCGAACGCTTCGAGCGCGCTGGACGGTTCAAGCGGGCCGGACGGTTCGAGCGGGCTCGACCGCTTGAGCGAGGCCGACCGTTCGAGTGGGGCCGCCCGGCTGAACGGGGCCGACGGATCCAAGTCGCCCCTCGTGTACGTACACGGGCTCGGCTCGGCCTCGACCGTCTACCACGCCCACATCGCGGCCACCCCCGAACTCGCCTCCCGCAGGCAGATCTTCGTGGACCTGCCCGGCCATGGCATCAGCGACCGCCCGGCCGACTTCGGCTACAGCCTGGAGGAACACGCGGACGCTCTCGCCGCCGCCCTCGACGCCGCAGGCGCCACCGGGGCCGAGGTGGCAGGCCACAGCATGGGCGGCGCGGTCGCCATCGTCCTGGCCGCCCGTCGTCCCGACCTCCTGTCCCGCCTGGTCCTCACCGAGGCCAACCTCGACCCCCACCCCACGCCGACGGCCGGGAGCAGTGGGATCGCCACATACACCGAGGACGACTTCGTCCATGGCGGCGGCTTCGCAGCCGTCCTGGACCGGATCGGCCCGCTGTGGGCGGCGACGATGCGGCTCGCCGACCCACTCGCGCTGCACCGCACGGCCGTCGGCCTCGTACGAGGCACGCGGCCCACCATGCGCCACCTGCTGATGGGCCTGCCCATCGACCGCACCTATCTGGTGGGCGGAATCGACGACGACCTCGCGGGTCGCGACGAGCTCATCGCCTCGGGGGTCCACGTCGAGGTCGTACCGAACGCGGGCCACAACATCATGTTCGACAACCCGAGCGCCTTCGTCCGGGCGATCGCCGACCGGCCCTGACCGTCACGCGAGCCCACCACCCTCCCTCCTGCTACCCCTCGCGCACCGCGAGCGCGAGGAACCGCGAGTCCTCGTCCACATACGACACCAACCGCCATCCCGCCCCCGCGAGCAACGGCCGCAACTGCGGCTCCGCTCGCAGATCCTCCGGCGTGATCTGCCGCCCCTGGCGCGCGGCGAGAGCCACGCGCCCGATGGGGTGGAAGAGCGCCAGCTGCCCGCCCGACCGCACCACTCGCGCCAACTCCCGCAGGTTCTCCACCGGTTCGGGCAGATGCGAGATCAGGCCCGCGCCGAAGACCGCGTCGAGCGAACCCATGCGCAGCGGCAGCCGGGTCACATCCCCCAGCAGCAGCTGCCCGGCCTCGTCGCGCCCGGCCCGCACCGCCGCTTCGAGCATCTCGGGCGTCAGGTCGACCCCGAGCACGGCCCCCGTGGGGCCCACCGCATCGCGCAGCGGGGGCAGCGCCCGACCGGTCCCGCAGCCGGCGTCGAGCACGGTGTCCCCCGCACGCAGCCCCAGCTCCGCGACAGCTGCCGCATACGCCGGACCGTCGTCCGGAAAGCGACTGTCCCAGTCCGCAGCTCGGACACCGAAGAATTCCTGAACCTGCGTGTGGTCGTCGGCCATGTGCCCATGATCCCTCATTGGCTCGTCTCCTCCACCCTGGCGTGGATGGCTGAAACACATGCTCGATGCGCACGTTCGAACCCTGCTCGATCGTTCGGTAGCGCAGCTGTGTCAAATTTCAACAGCTTTCGAAATGCGCCCCAACCGCGCGCCCCCTTCCGGACTACCGTCCCGGGGTCATGGGACACCTGGACCACGCCGCCTTTGGCTGGCTGACCCCCGTGCTGTCGTATCTGATGGCCTGCATCGGCGCAGCTCTCGGGCTGCGCTGCACCGTACGGGCGCTCGGTGCGACCGGCCGCTCCCGGCGCAACTGGCTCGTCACCGCCGCGTCCGCGATCGGCACCGGCATCTGGACCATGCACTTCGTGGCGATGCTCGGTTTCGCTGTCACCGGCACGGACATCCACTACAACGTTCCACTCACCCTCCTCAGTCTGCTCGTCGCGATGATCGTCGTCGGTGTCGGAGTCTTCGCCGTCGGCTATGGCAAGGACCGCACCCGGGCCCTGCTGCTGGGCGGCCTCACCACCGGCCTCGGCGTGGCCAGCATGCATTACCTCGGCATGGCGGCTCTTCGCATGCACGGCCAGATCCACTACGACCCGGCGCTCGTGGGCCTTTCCGTGGTCATCGCCGTCGTCGCGGCCACAGCTGCCCTATGGGCGGGACTCAACATCAAGTCCCCTGCCGCCGTTGCCGTCGCGGCCCTCGTCATGGGCGCGGCCGTCAGCAGCATGCACTACACCGGAATGATCGCGGTGAGCGTGCACGTCACCCCGTCCGGTGGCGGACTGCCCGGAGCCACGGCGATGCAGTTCATCTTCCCCCTCGCTGTCGGTCTCGGCTCCTACCTCTTCATCACCTCTGCTTTCGTCGCGCTCTCGCCGACGGCCCGCGAACGCACGGCGTACCGCTCCGCCGAGTTCGCAGAAGCCGACGATCCCGCCCTCGCGTACGTCGACACGGTCATCCCTCATCCAGCTGACGCGTCCAGGTGACCCCGTTCACCTTCCGCGCCACCGCTGCCTCACCCACCCACTCTCACAATGGCATTCCCCGCATCGAAGTTCCGCTCCCCGAACGGAAGTTCCTCGGAATTCCGCAGAACCGTTCCCCTTGACGCAGAACCGTTTCCCGTAAATGAGGCGATCCGTGCGCATACCCCGCAAGGCCCCGGGCGCCGCCCCCCGGCCGCTTCCACCGTCACACGCCCGCGGCCGACGTGCGCATGCCGGGCCGCCCGCCGCCGAGGAATATTCGGCCTCCGAGCACCTCGGCGCCGACGAACATGTCGGTGGGGCGGGCCGGTTCGAAGGGGGCGGGGCATACGAGCGTGGAGCGGGTCCGGCGGCGGATGCCGGGTTCGGGGCTGGTTCTGTGGCTGAGACCGGGGCGGGCGGGATCGGATCCGGCGCCTGGCTGAGGGGACGGCTGAAGCCGACGACGGTCCGGGCCAAGATCGTTTCTCTGCTGATGGTTCCGGTCGTCTCGCTGCTCGCCCTCTGGGGATTCGCCACCGTCACGACCGCGCAGGACGTCTCCGCACTGCGTGAGCTTCGCCGCGTCGACGAGCAGGTCCGCACGCCGATGGCCTCCGCCATCACGGAACTGCAAGCCGAACGGCGAGCTGCGGTCCGGTATTTGGCGGTACCCGCCGACGACCGCTCGGCCGCGCTGGCCCAGCAGGCCAAGCGGACGGACACCGCGATCGGGCGACTCCGACTGGGGGAGAGGAACACCGTCGCCGACGCCGGGGACCTGCCGGGTGACGCGGCAGACCGACTGCGGCAGTTTGTGGCCCGGGCCCAGCGCCTGTCGGTTCTCCGGACCGACATCGCGGATCGCAAGGCGAACTGGGACACCGCATATCAGCAGTACACGGACACCATCACCTCGGCCTTCGATGTCACCGGTGCCCTCACCGGGATCCGGGACTCCGAAATCGGCTCCTACGCGCGCGTGGTGTACGAGTTCGCCCGCGCCGGCGAAATGCTCGCCCGTGAGGACGCGTTGCTCACCTCCGCCCAGCTGACGCACGTATTCACCGCTGCCCACCACGCCAGGTTCACCGGTGCGGTCGACACCCGCCGCACCCTCACCGACGCGGCCACCACCGACCTGAGCGGCGCCGAACGAGCGGCATGGCACACCCTCGACGAACAGCCCGCATACGCCGCGCTCCGTACAGCCGAGGACAAGGTTCTGGCCGCCGCACCCAGTCACGAAGCGGCCCAGGCTGTCCCGGGATCGTCGTGGGACGACGCGCTCGGCACTGTCCAGAAGGGCATGCGCGACATCGAGAGCGGCGCTGCACGCGATGTCGTCGGCCGCGCCGATCCGTTCGCGCGAGGCCTCATCACCCCGGCCGGCGCGGCCGTGCTCTTCGGCCTCGTCGCAGTCGCCGCCTCTCTGGTCATCTCCGTACGCATCGGCCGTGGCCTGGTCGTCGAGCTCGTCAGTCTCCGTAATACCGCCTTGGAGATCGCCCGCCGCAAACTACCCGCTGCCATGGGCAGGTTGAGAGCTGGCGAGGATATCGACATCGAGGTGGAGGCGCCCCGAGGGCCGGTGTCCGAGGACGAGATCGGGCAGGTCGGGGAGGCGCTCGGCACCGTCCACCGGGCCGCCCTCGCGGCCGCTGTGGAGCGCGCTGAACTGGCGAGCGGCATCTCCGGAGTCTTCGTCAACCTGGCCCGGCGCAGTCAGGTGCTCGTCCACCGCCAGCTCAATCTGCTCGACAGCATGGAGCGCCGAGCCGAGGATCCGGGTGAACTGGGTGATCTGTTCCGGCTCGACCATCTCACCACCCGGATGCGCCGCCACGCCGAAAGCCTGATCATCCTGTCCGGTGCCGCTCCCGGCCGGGCATGGAGCGTGCCCGTTCCGCTCACCAGCGTCGTACGGGCTGCGGTTTCCGAAGTCGAGGACTACGCGCGCGTAGAGGTGCGCCAACTACCGGAGGCGGCGGTCACCGGAGGAGCCGTCGCCGACCTCACCCACCTGCTCGCCGAACTCGTCGAGAACGCCGCCCAGTTCTCGCCACCGCACACCAAAGTGCGCGTCAACGGCGAGCCGGTGGGCAACGGCTACGCCCTGGAGATCGAGGACCGTGGCCTGGGCATGGGCCGGGAGAGCCTTGACGAGGCCAACCACCGGATCGAGCACTCCGAAGCGGTCCACCTCTTCGACACCGACCGGCTCGGCCTCTTCGTCGTCAGCCGACTCGCGGCGCGACACGGCATCAAGGTCCACCTGCGAACCTCGCCGTACGGCGGCACGACCGCGGTTGTCCTCCTGCCGACAGGGCTGTTGGACCGCGCCATCACCGTCGCCGCGCAGCAGACCGTGCATGTGGCGCACCACACCGCCGGACACGGTGACCGACATGCTGTCGCCGGGGGCGACACCCCGTCGTCATCTGCCCAGCACAACGATCAGGCGGCGCTCACGGTGATGAGAGACGACCTCGCGCCGGGACACACCGACACGCCCGCTCTCCCCATGTCCACCCCGGCGCGTCCGACCTTGGTTGCCCAGTCCGACACCGCCTCCACGCGCGCGACCCCACCGCCCGTTGCGCCACCGACACCATCACCTGGTGTCGCCACCCTCCGCCAACGGGCCCGTACGGTCGCCCCCGAGAGTGGCCACGGCGAAGGACTCCCGCGCCGCGTACGCCAGGCGAGCCTCGCCCCCCAACTGCGCGAAGCCCCTACCGAGGAACCCCCGATGGTCGAAGCCGACATACGCACCCCGGAACTGGTCCGCGACCGTATGACCGCGTACATGGGCGGCTGGACTCGTGGTGGCGCCTCGCGTGCCACCGCAGCCGTCGGCGGCACCGAGCGCGCTGCCAGCGGCACGTCCCCCGTCGACAGCGCCTCCATAGACGACGACACGAGCGAAGGAGACCACACATGATCGATCACCAGAGGCTCGACTCCCCACACCGCACCGGGGAACTCGACTGGCTGCTCGACGACCTGGTCGTGCGGGTCGGCGAGGTCCGGCACGCCGTTGTGCTCTCCAATGACGGGCTCGCCGTCGGCGCGTCCACTCACCTGAGTCGCGAGGACGCCGAGCATCTCGCCGCCGTTGCTTCCGGGTTCCACAGCCTCGCCAAGGGCGCCGGACGCCACTTCCACACCGGAGGTGTGCGCCAGACGATGGTCGAGATGGACGAAGGCTTCCTCTTCGTAGCGGCTGCCGGGGACGGCTCGTGCCTCGCCGTACTGACCGCCCTCACGTCGGACATCGGGCTGATCGCGTACGAGATGGCCCGCCTTGTGAAGCGCGTCGGCGAGCACCTTCACACCCCGCCCCGGCACACCATGCGGCCTCCGGCCGCTGGATGACCGAGCGACAAGGGCGCCCCATCCCATGACCGACGATCAGGCAGCCGCTCCGAAACCGGCAGGAGACCGCTGGTACGACGCCGACGCGGGCCCGTTGGTGCGTCCGTACGCCATGACCGGCGGGCGCACCGAACCTGCCGTCGGCAGCATCCGGCTCGATCTCATCGCCCTCGTCTCCATGGCAGCCGACACGCCGGGCGCCGCCGAGGAGTCCTTGCTGGGGCCCGAACACCGGTCCCTGCTCGCCTTGTGCCGGACGGAAACCCAGTCCGTCGCCGAGCTCTCGGCGGACGCCGACCTGCCTGTAGGGGTCGTCCGCGTCCTCATCGGCGACCTCCTGGAGGCCGGTCACATCACCGTGCGGCGGCCCGTGCCGCCGGCCCTGCTACCCGACGAGAAGATCCTGAGAGAAGTGATCGATGGCCTCCGAGCACTCTGACCCCACGCCCGCTCTCGCGTTGAAAATACTGGTCGCGGGTGGATTCGGGGTCGGTAAGACCACCCTCGTCGGAGCGGTCAGTGAAATCCGGCCGCTGCGCACCGAAGAAGTCCTCAGCGAGGCGGGCGAGTCAGTCGACGACACGGGCGGCGTCGACCACAAGACGACCACTACCGTGGCCATGGACTTCGGGCGGATCACCATCCGCTCGGGGCTGTCCCTCTACCTCTTCGGCACCCCAGGGCAGGACCGTTTCTGGTTCCTGTGGGACGAACTCTCCCAGGGCACGCTCGGCGCGGTCGTTCTGGCCGACACCCGCCGGCTGGAGGACTGCTTTCCCGCCGTCGACTACTTCGAGCACCGGCGCATCCCGTTCGTCGTCGCCGTCAACTGCTTCGCGGGCGCACGCACCTTTGGTGCCCACGAGGTGTCCCAGGCCCTCGACCTGGACCGGGGCACCCCCGTTGTGCTGTGCGACGCCCGAGACCGCGACTCGGGAAAGGAGGTCCTGATCCGGCTCGTCGAGTACGCCGGACGCGTCCACACCGCCCGGCTCCTGGATTCCGTTGGCTGACCCATGCCTTTTCTGCCTCGGAGACCTGCTTGCCCCCGAGCGTCCCTTGGGTAAGGCTTGCCGCAGACCTGGGGGGAAACGGGGTACACATGAGCGGGGTGAGGCCGTAATGGCACTGAACAAGGAACTCGACTGGCTGCTCGACGACCTGACCAAGCGGGTCGAGCACGTACGGCACGCCATCGTCCTGTCCAACGACGGTCTGGTCACCGGAGCCAGCGCCGACCTGCCCCGTGAGGACGCGGAGCATCTCGCCGCCGTGTCCTCCGGGCTTCACAGCCTGGCCAAGGGATCCGGGCGCCATTTCGGGACCGGTCATGTGCGTCAGACGATGGTCGAGTTCGACGAGGCGGTCCTCTTCGTCACGGCGGCGGGGGACGGCAGCTGCCTGTGCGTGCTGGGCACGGCCGAGGCCGACATCGGCCAGATCGCGTACGAGATGACGCTCCTGGTCAATCGCGTCGGCGAGCACCTCGGCGTCTCGGCCCGCCGCCCCGGCCCGTCCATATCTGGCCTCTGACCAGCGGGTTCTTGGGCGGAACGGAACAGCCGACGGGAGTTATCCACAGGCCAAGCGCGATGTCCGCACGGAGGGTTACGGTCGTCACCGAGAGTATTCGCACTCACGGGGAGGACCTCATGATCACAGACTTCATGACCGCAACGGACGCGGCCGAAGTGGGCGGCAGGACGCTGGCCTTGGGCCGCGCCGCACAGCAACTGGAGCTGAAGCGGGGCGAATTCGACCTGGCCGTGCAGCTCGGCCATGTCCGTACCGTGCGGGAAGACCTGAATGCGCGGCCTCGGGTCGCCGTCGAGGAGATCGAGCGTATTCGCTCGGCCGAAGGGTTCCCGGACGCCCTGCGCGAGCGGGTCCGGGTGGTGGGGACGACGGAGGCGTCCCAGCTGCTCGACATCGCCACCCACCGCTTCACCCGCCTCGCGCGCGCGGGTCACTTCACACCGGTCAAGTGCTATCTGAACCGCTACCGGGCAGTGGTCTGGCTCTATCTCGCCGAGGAACTGACGGACATGGCCCTTCGGCATCCGTCGCTGCTCTCCGACCGACGGCTGCCGAAGGAACTGCTGGGCCGACTGGAGACGGGAGAGGACCGGCGCCCGCGCAACTGGCGCGGGCGCCGCGCCTCGATGCTGCTGCGGCAGACCGAAGATCCCTGGGAGCGGGCGGCGGGCATCGCCACCGCACTGGACGCCGCGCATCTGGCGGAGATCGTGAGTGATCCGTACGAGCGGGCGTATCTGGCCCGGTTGCGGCCCGAGCCGACACGGGTCGGCCCGGACTCGCCGGCCGCCCGGGAGATCATCGAGCGGCTACAGCTGGCCCAGGATCCGGACGAGGTTCTCTGGTACCGGACGGATCTCGCGCGGACCCTCGAAGTCGCCCGCTTGACCCGTCCGGCACCCCGGCCGGAGTGGGAGCGCAGGCCGTTCGAGGCAGCGGCGCTTCCGGTTTCTGCGGTTGCGGATTCTGTCCCCGCAGCCTCAGCTCCTGAACCCGTGGTTGCGTTTCCCGCACCCGCACCCGCATCCGCATCCGCCGTTCCAGGCGGGGCGCTTGTGCTTCCCGTCCCCGCAGCCGCCGTTGTCGACCCTGAGGTCGGGGCTCCCGCTCCCACGCCCGCCTCTGCCGTTCCCGAACCGACGGTCGCGGTTCCCGCCGCCAGGCCGCTCACCGCGTACCAGCCTGCCCCGGCCCTGATCCCGAGGCCCCAACAGGTAGAGCCCGTGGCAGGTCGGGGAAGGCTGCGGCGCGGGCTGGCGCGCATCAGGCGCCCGAGGGCGGCCCGTGCGACGACAACGACCGCGCCCTGATCGCGGCGGCGATGAGAGTGCGACGCTTCATGCGCCGGATCGGGGCGGCGATGTCAGTTCTGCAGCGAATGCTGCGCCGTGGCGGGCGACCTGCCCCGGCGCCCGCGCCTTCGCCCGCGCGTCCGGTCTCTTTGTGGCCACAGCAGTACGTATGTGGTGGAGACCACCACGAAGGCGAGCCGTATCAGTCCCTTCGTGGAGTCGTCCGGGATGACGAAGACGGTGCCGTAGAGGGAGATCAGCGCGAGCCAGCTCCACCACGGAACAAGCCGGCGCTGTCCGATGACGTCCCAGAGCAGCGTGCCCAGCAGGACCGACGCCGTGTAGTACGTGTAAACGCTCGGGTCGAGAACGATTCGGGCGTTGGCGCCGAGCAGCACTACGGCAGCCCAGCGCTTGCGCCAGACCGCGATGCCGCCGAGTGCAAGGCTCAGCGCGGCCTGGGCGGGCCGGTCCCAGCCGGGTGTCTCGGCATCCCCGACACCGAGCCAGCGCAGTGCCGACGCGGGTTGGTTGGGTATGGCGAATCCGGTCGCCGCGAAACTGCCCGAGTTGCCTATGAAGAACGGCAGCCAGGCCACGGCGATCAGCCCCGCGCACCACAGTCCGGCGCGCAGCCACGACTGTCTTGGCAGCGCGAACAGCAGCATGGCGAAGCCAAGCGCCGTCGGCTTGGAGTCCACGGCGAGTGCCAGCCAGATGCCGGTGCCGACCGCGTTGCCCCGGGTGACCGCGCGCACGGCGAGGGTGGTGAAGAACAGCGCCAGCACATCGTCGAGGTGGCCGAACCGGACCGAGACCTCGATCCACATCGGGATGAAGGCAAGCCCCGCGATCAGGACTCGCTGGCGCAGCCGCTGATGGTTGGTGCCGGTGCCCAGGAAGTGCCAGGCGGCGCTGCGGCCGACCAGCACCACGATCACCAGACCGAGCACCGACATCAAGGCGGCGGCGAGGAACTGGCCGGTCGATTCGCGGAACGGGTTGAACAACCCGGCGACGAGGAAGCTGATCGGCCCCATCTGGAGCTCGGGGTGGTGCGCGTAGAGGTTGAGACCACCGGTGCCGTCGCCGGACGGCCCCTGGTAGATCAGCTCCCCGCCGGTGCGCAGATAGTGCCAGGAGAACCCACCGTTCGGCTCCACCACGACGAACCAGAGGACGGTCCACGCGGTGAGCAGCACGAGGTGCATCCGCTGACTGATGACCGGCACGTGTGTTCAGCTCCTGATTCCCCGCCGGGTGCGTCGACTGCTCTCAGGGGCCTGCGGAGCCCAACAGTGAAGACGGGAGTCTGGAGTGACTCGTTCATCCAGAAGCGAATTTGTGCTTCCGCCCACACCCGAAGGGTGACGAATGGGTCAGTCGGCGCTGATGACACCGGTGAGGGTAGGTATGCCGTGTGTACGGATTGCGAACGGCCGGTGAGCGCCGGAAAGCAAGATCCCGGAGTCATGGCCCATCCGGTGTCCGCTCGTTGCTTCTCCGTCCTATCTGTCGCGTATCTCGCGTCTACCGCGCCACTTCGTACGCCGTCGCGCCGGCCCTCCGCCCCGCCATCGCCAGCAGCGCGACACCGGTCAGGGTCCCGGCCACGAGGACCCCCGCCCCGGTCCACGCCGCGTACCTCACAGCGTCGGTGAAAGCCTCGCCCGGGTTCGTGGTGCCTCCTGCGAGGCGGTCCGTGAAGCGGGAGGTCATCAGGGTGCCCAGGATGCTGGTGCCCAGGACCGCGCCGACCTGGCGGGCGGCGTTGACCGTGCCGCTCGCCTCGCCCTCGCGGCCGCGCGGCACATGGCTGACGCCGAGCGCGGTGGAGGGGGCGTTGGCAAGGCCGCACCCAAGGCCGAAGACGACGAGGGCTGCGGCGTACCCGGTGAAGGTGTCGCCCGGCTCGACGGTGGCGAAGAGTCCGGCGCCGAGTGCGGCCAGGAGCAACCCCGCGACGATCAGCGGCCGCGGCCCCCACTTCCGTATGAGAAGGCCCGACGCCACCGACGCGGCGATGAACGTGACGAATTCGGCGAGGAGCTGGCCGCCGACCTCCAGCGCACTGAGCCCCCGCACCCGCTGGAGCCAGAGCACCTGCAGAAGGGAGATACCGACGAAGCCGAACAGGACGGTCGCGGCGAGCAGCAGGGAGGCGCTGTACGTGGGGTCGCGCATCAGGCGCAGGTCGACCATGGGGTGGTCGCGGCGCAGTTCGACGGTGACGAAGACGCCGAGCAGCACCATGGCCCCGCCGAGAGAGGAGAGGGCGCGGGCGGCGCCGTAGCCGTGGTGGCCGCCGTCGATCAACCAGTAGATGAGCAGGGCGAGTCCGGCCGTGCCGAGCACCTGCCCGGCCCAGTCGGGGCGGCCGCCAGGGACACGGGACTCCGTCACACGGGTCAGCGCGACGAGGACGGCGAGCGCGCCGAGCACGAGGTTCAGCCAGAACGCCGCGTGCCAGGTCCACCACCGCAGCGCCAGCCCTGCCGTGACCGGGCCGATCGCCAGACCGAGCCCCGAAGTGGCCGCCCAGGCGGAGATCGCTCCGGCGCGGCGGCGCGGGTCGGGGAACGCGTGGCTCACCAGCGCGAGTGAGCTCGGCGTGATCAGCGCGCCGCCCAAGCCTGCCAGCGCCTGGCCTGCGAGGACGGTCGACAGGCCGGTGGCGAAGACGAGGACCAACCCGCCCGCACCCATCGCCACGGCGCCCGCCACGAAGATCCGCCGGCGCCCCCAGCGGTCCGAGAGGGCACCCGCACCGAGAACGAAGGAGGCAACGACGAGTGTGTACATGCTGGGCACCCAGACCAGGTCGGCGGGCGCGATCCCCAAGTCGTCCTGGACGGCGCTGAGCGTGCCGATCGTCTGGGTGGTCTGCAGGAAGACGGTGAACAGTCCGAGGCAGGCGGCGATCAGTACGGCCCGGGGGCTGTCCGTCGGGCGGAGTTCAGCGCGCGCCATGCGGTACTCCCGAGAGGGCGGCCTTGACCTGGCGGGTGATCTCGTCCGCGAGTACTTCCTCGTGGCCTGCCTCGACCGCGTCGAGCACCTGGTGGGCCACGTCGGCGGGGCTCGTCTTCGGGTGGTCGACGCCGGTTGCCATATCGGTGTCGATGAAGGCCGCGTGCACCGCGACGGTCAACGTGCCCTGCGGGCGCAGCTCTTCGCGTATCGCGTTGGTCATCGACAGGGCGGCCGCCTTGGAGACACCGTACGAGCCGATCTGGGGGTGTGTGTGCCAGGAGAGCACGGAGAGCATGTTGACGAGGGCGCCGCCGCCGTTGCGAGCGAGTACGGGGGCGAAGGCGCGGGACATTGCGAGGGTTCCGAAGAGGTTGGTCTCCAGCTCGGCTCTTGCTCCGTCGAGTGATTCGGATCTGATCAGTGAACTGCCGTTCAGAATCCCGGCGTTGTTGATGAGGAGGGAGGTGTCGGAGCAGAGTTCGGCGGCAGCGGCGACCTGGGCCGAGTCGGTGATGTCCAGTGCGACGGGGACGAGGCCCGGGTCCGTCACCGTGCGCGGATCGCGCGCCGCCGCGTAGACGGTTTTCGCGCCCCGCTCCAGCAGGGCGAGCGCGAAGGCGCGGCCCAGACCTCGATTGGCGCCGGTCACCAGCGCCGTGGTGTTGCGCATGCGCGTCTTCTTTCACGTTGTCCGAGGCGCGTGCGCCCCGTTATGAGTGAGTAGGAAATCTGGACTCACCATAGCCGAGTGGGTTGGATATTCAAATGAACTAGGGGAGGTGGGTGTGGGGTTAGATCGCTGGCTCGACTTCGAGGTGGCGGTGGCGGCGTGCGCCTCGGTACTCCAGTGTTTCCCAGCCCAGTGGTCGCAGTGCGTCCGCGCACCGCCGGAGTGCCTCGGCCTCATCCTGTGCGGCGCCGCTCCCGGCCGGGCCCAGCCATTCCACGATGACGACTTGGGGTCGGTCAGCCGGGGTGACGCGGTAACCGGTCGCGTTGCGTCGGCCTGTGGCGTCGACGGTGGATGGCGGGATTCCGGCGGCCTCCAAGGTCAGGGCCACTGCCCGCACCATCTGGTTGTGCTCCCAGACGGCGGGCGTGGAGAGCGGGTCGGGGTGGTCGGTGTTCATCAGGCGGCGGATCTGTCGCAGTCCCTCGAACGCCACCCGGACGGCGGTCTCTCGCTCGGCAGCCGGTTCGGTTGATGCCAGCTCGTTGCCTGTCGCTGGCTCGAAGGGGGAGGTCCGTTCGCTGTGCTCGCTGGAAGGCGCCACCGTCATTCCTTCCGTGCGGGGATCGGGGTGTCCAGTGTTGCCGACTGGGTGGCTGGAGTGTGGGGGAGTTCGGGGTGCTCGCGTTCCCCGCCCGCGCTCCGATTCCCTGCTCGCCCTGGAGGCTGTGGACCGCATTGCCCTTCGCCGCCGTCATTCGTGAGTAAAGTTTGCACCATGTGAGACAGATTTGTATCATATGAAGCATGGGAGGATCGTCATGCTGAGAGATGAAGAGCTGCTCGATGCGGCGGCGCGGGTGCTCGCGGACAATCGCGGGGCCTCGCTGGTGCAGGTCGCCACTGGTATCGGCATCAGTCGCGCGACGCTGAGCAGGCGCTATCCGACCCGGGAAGCGTTGATCAGAGCCGTCGCGGCGCGCGCCATCGAGGTCATCGACGAGCGGCTGGCCGAGACCGATCTGCCTGACGACGCCGACGCGGCGGCCTTCGACGCGTCACTCGAACGGCTGATCGCCGACCTCGCGCCCGCTGTCGATCTGTACGGGTTCACCGCGCACGACGGCCTCGTTCTCGCCGACCCGGTCTTCCGGGCCGGGCTTGAGCGGCACGATCAGCGGGCGCTGCGTTTCGTGGCTCTCGGGCAGCGGCTCGGACGGCTTCGCGGTGATCTGCCGCCGTACTGGATCTGGTACATGCTGTGGGGACTGCTCGACGCGGCCGCCGAGGGCGTCCGTGACGGGCACCTCGGTCACCGGGAGATCCGCCGCCTGGTCGGCACAGTGTTCCGCCATGGCGCGGAACCACCGGACGCCTCGCCCTGACGATCGCGTCCACCTTGCTCGTACCGGCTGACGCCACGGCGTACAGGCCGGGTACGGCACCTCGAACAGCTCCGAACGGAACACCCATGCAAGCCCCTGTCTCCCGGCCCGTTACCGCCGACCTCACCGAGCGCCTGGATCCCCGGCGTTGGATCGTTCTGGCGATCCTCTCCGGGAGCCTTCTGCTGATCGCGATGGACACCACGATCCTCAACGTGGCGTTCCCGTCGCTCGTCGCCGACCTTCAGCCCGGCTCGGTCGAGCAGCTCTGGATCATCGACGTGTACGCCCTCGCCCTCTCCGGGCTCCTCGTCACCGCGGGCGGTCTCGGTGACCGATGGGGGCGCAAGCGCCTGCTGCTGCTCGGCTTCGCGATATTCGCGCTTGCCTCGCTGCTCGCGGTGTTCGCCACTGCAGCCTGGCATGTCATCGGGGCGCGGGCCCTGCTCGGCGTCGGCGGCGCCGCGATCATGCCGTCCACGTTGTCGATCCTGCGGGATGTCTTCACAGACGCGCGCGAGCGGGCGTTCGCGTACGCCGTGTGGGCGGCGGTGCTCGGCGGCGGCATGGCGCTCGGCCCGATCATCGGTGGGCTGCTCGTCCAGGACCACGGCTGGCAGTCGGCCTTTCTGCTCAACATCCCTGTTGCCGCGCTGGTGATCGGCTTCGGGTTGTGGTTCCTGCCCGAGTCGCGGTCGGCGCGGAGTGGCAAATGGGACTGGTGGGGTGTGGGTCAGTCGGTCGTCGGCATGCTCGCTCTCGCGGGCGGTATCAAGCAGCTCGGCAAGAGCGGTGTCACCGACCCGATGCCATGGGTCCTGCTGGGGATCGCGGCGGTCGCGCTGACCGTGTTCGTGCGCCGTCAGCTGCGCCTGCCTGTTCCGCTGCTACAGGTGCGGCTGTTCACCAACCGGGCCTTCAGCATCGCCGCCATCGCCATTTTCCTCGGCATGGTCGGTATGGGTGCGGTGTTGTTCCTGGTGACGCAGTGGTTCCAGTACGCCCAGGGGTATACGCCGTTGCAGGCCGGGTTGCGGCTGCTGCCCGCGCCGCTGGGGCTGATCGTCACCTCGATGGTCACGCCCACGCTGATGCAGCGTTTCCCGATCCGGCATGTCATGGGTGCCGGGCTCGTCGCGATGGCGGTGGGGCTGGCGCTGCCGTGGGTTGTCCAGCGGTTCGCGGAGGTCGGGTACCCGGCGTTCGGTGTTGCCTTGGCGGTGCTCGGCCTGGGGGTCGGTGTGGCGACCACGGTTGCGTCCGTGACTCTGATGGCTGCGGCTCCGGCGAGCGACGTCGGTGGTGCGGCGGCGATCGAGGAGACGTGTTACGAGCTGGGTGCCGCGATGGGTGTGGCCATCCTGGGTAGCCTCGCGACCGCGCTGTACACGGCCAACCTGCCGTCGGTGGGGCTGGATGGGGTGGCCGTTGGCAAGGTGCGCGACTCTGTTGGCGAGGCGGCGCATGTGGCCGAGGGGATCGGCGGGCCGGCCGGGAAGGCGCTGCTCGATGTTGTGTCGCACGCGTACAGCACGGCGATCACGCCCGCGTTCTTGGTCGGTGCCGGGCTGGTGGTCGCGGCTGCCGCGATGGTGTGGGCGTGGATTCCGCGGGATCTGCGGCCGACTGAGAATGCGCACTGAGTGAGCCCCCACCCCACCCGTTCCCTTAACCCTCCGGGGGGAGGGGGGTTTCCCGGGGCTCCGCCCCGGGCCCCGGCGGGGGCTACGCCCCCTGCACCCCGCTACAGAGCTCCGCCCCGGACCCCGGCGGCGGCTGCCCGCCCTCTGCGCCCCGCTACAGAGCTCGCCCCTGCGCCCCGGGCCTGGGGGCGGGTGGGTAGCGGCCCCCTGCGCCTTCTCCCACCTTCTCCGGGCTGCGCCCTGGACCCCCAGCGGAGGTTGCGCCCCTGCACCCCGCTGTGGGGCTCCGTCTCCGTGCCCCGGGCCCGGGGGCGGGTGAGTAGCGGCGCCTGCCACCCATGCGCCCCGCTATGGGAGTTCGCCCGTCACTCGCCGTACCCCCGACCAACGCCCTTGAGCTTCTCAGGGTTCACCTGGAGGCGCAGGCGGTGGATTTGGTTGTTGCGTAGGTCGAAGGTGAGGGCGCCCAGGGGGTGGCCGGCCAGCGTGAACAGGACGCCCTGTTCGCCGTTTATGGATGCGGGGTGGATCTCCAGCGCATCGAGGCCCGGCTTGGTCAGGACGCCCACGATCCAGCGGGCGACGCGGTCCGGGGTGTGCAGGGGCTTGCGGGCGGCGGTGACCTTGCCGCCGCCGTCGGACCAGGCGACGACGTCGGGGGCGAGCAGCTCCATCATGGCGTTGAGGTCGCCGCCCTGGCAGGCGGCGATGAAGCTGCGGGTGACCGTGTCGCGGCGGGCCGGGTCGGCGTCGTAGCGAGGGCGGCGCGCTTGGACGTGCTGCCTTGCGCGGTGGGCGATCTGACGGATCGTCGGTTCCGGGCGTTCGAGGACCTCGGCGATCTCCGCGTGGCTGTAGCCGAAGACTTCGCGCAGGAGAAAGACGGCCCGTTCTACCGGGCTCAGCGTTTCCAGGACTACCAGCATCGCCATGGAGACGGTGTCGGTCAACTCCGCCTCCTCGGCGATGTCGGGGGTGGTGAGCCACGGCTCGGGCAGCCAGGGGCCCACGTACGCCTCGCGGGTGGCCGCCGCCGAAGTGAGCCGGTTGAGGGCCAGGTTGGTGACGGTGCGTACGAGGTAGGCCTTGGGGTACCGGATGTCGTCACGGTCGGCGGCGGACCACTTGAGCCAGGCGTCCTGGAGGATGTCCTCGGCGTCGCTGACGCTGCCGAGCATGTGGTACGCGGTGGCGAACAGCAGCCGTCGGTGCTCGGTGAACGGGTCGGGGGTGCCGGGCTCGGCCGTCGGGTGGATCATGGCGGCCAGGGTGTCAGGCACCCAGGTCGCGGGCAAGGGACCGGACGCCCGCCACGCTGTCGGGGTGGCTGGGCTTCCAGCCCAGCTCCGCCTTGGCCTTGCTGCTGTCGAGCCGCAGGTTCGTGGCCATGATGGTGTGCGCGAGCGGCGCAGCCCTGAGCAGCCACAGTGGTACGCGCAGTGGGGCCGGTGCGCCGAACGCCTCGGCCACCGCACGCACATGGGTGCCGAAGCCGGTCGGTAGATCGTCCGCGATGTTGTACGCCTGGGAGGGGCGGCCACGTTCGACAGCGGCCGCCAGCGCGCGGGCCGCGTCGTCCACATCCACCCAGGCCAGCTCGCGGCCGTTGTCGGTGACGGCCGGTAGGCTGCGCTTGCGCAGCATGGAGAGCACGGTGGTGTCGGTGACGTCCTTGCCGTAGAAGAGGCCGAACCGCAGGCTGACGGCGTCGATTCCGTCCGCGCCGAAGGCCAGTTCCTCCTTGGCACGCATCGCGCCGACATGGCGCTCCAGCCAGGCGTTGGTGCCCGCCGGGCCGAACTTCGTACCGTCCTCGGTGAGGGGCCGGTCGCTGTGGTCGCCGTAGCCATAGCCGAACATCATGTTCTCCAGGACGATCCGGCGGGCGCCGGTGGCGCGGGCGGCGGCCAGCAGGTTGGCCGTGCCCCGGGTGCGCAGGGCGTTGGTGCCCGCCATCTCCTTGTGGCGGATCAGCGACGTGCCCTGGAGCGCGGTGGCCGCGTGGATCACGACGTCGAACGCCAGGCCGTCCACCGCCCGCAGCACCGCGTCCCCGTCGAGCAGGTCCGCCCGTACCGTGTTCGAGGCGCCGCGCCCGAGCCCGGCCACCTCGTGTCCGGCGGCGGTGAGCTCCCGTACCGTCCGCCGACCCAGCACACCGCTCGCCCCTGCCAGCAGAATCCTCATCGCCGCGCTCCCTGCGTTGTCCCGTTGTTCTGTCGTGGTGACACGTATACGACAAGCGAGGACGGGCGGATGTGACAGGCCGCGGGGTGACCCGTGTCACGAGTTCAGGAGTTCCACTCCGATCTTGTCGGTGGTCTCCGCGTCGCCGCTGAGCCGGTGGACCACGACCCAGCGGCCGTCGGGCAGGGCGCCGGTGAAGACGGAGGCGTCCTTGGTGGCGCCGTTGTGCCACAGCAGGCCGCCGGCCCGCTGCCAGGAGGGAGCCGGGTCGCCGAGCCGCCGTTCGACCAGGAGTGAGGTGACCAGCCGGGCGGTCGAGTGGGAGGTCGCCCACAGGCCGCCGGCCGGGAGGATCGCGCCGGTCATCGTCCATGGCGTGACCGGGCGGCCGAAGAGTCCGCGGGCGACCAGCCGTCGGTCGTGCGGGGGAGTGGAGGTGACGTCGGATATGCCGAGCGCGGCGAGGACGTACCGGCCGAGGAGTTCTTCGTACGGCGCACCTCCCGCCACCGCGAGCGCCGAACCGAGCACCGCGTAGCCGAAGTTGGAGTACTCCTCGCGCTCGCCCGGGCGGGCCGTCGTCAGCGAGTCGAGGCGGCGGAGCAGGCCGTCGAGTGCCGGGGCGTCGAAGGGGGCGTAGGGGTCCCGGAAGCGGCGCAGTCCCGGAGGCAGCCGGGGCAGGCCGGAGGTGTGTTCGGCGAGGTGGCGCAGTGTGATGCCGGTGCCGGGTGGTACGGGCAGGAAGCGTTCGAGGGGGTCGTCGAGAGCGAGCGCGCCCTCTGCGGCGAGGCTGACCAGGAGCGTGCCCGTGAGGGGCTTGGTCAACGAACCTATCTGGACGAACAGTCGGGGGTCGTGACCGTTCTCGATCCGCAGTGGGGCGGATTCGCTGAGGACGCAGAGCGGGACGGGAGCCATCGTCCCATGATCACCGACGCCGGATCGCGGGCTGCTGCGGGGGCCGCCGCTGGACATCGCGGGCCCCCATCTCGCCGGGCCCGCCCCCAAGTTGCTGAGGAGGCGGGCCGGTCATCGCGTCCCTCGGACGTCAGCCTCGCGGCAGCGTCAGGCCCTGGACCAGGGGAAGCGCGGTCCAGTCGTTGGAGGCGATGGTCGCGTGGGACTTGGCGAGCAGGGCGATTCGGGCCTGGGCGTCGGCCGGGGACGGGTTCTTGTCGTCGAGGGCCGGTGCGACGTTCTGCGCGTCGGTCATGACCAGCAGATAGTGCCGGGCGTCGTACCACGCGGTGTCGATCGTGCCGTTGAGATACGTGGCGGCGTCACCGTCGAAGACGACGAACCACGGGCGGAGCGAGGTGTCCGAGTAGCGGGTGCGCGGGTCGCCGCTCTGGGCGTTGTGGACGGTGGGGAAGACCTGGGCCTGGGCCGTGCGCCCGGCGGTGTGCAGATCGCGCAGGTAGGTCGCGTACTCCTTGTCGGTCCACAGCGTGTCGGTCGGATTGTTCTCCTCGACCGTGCCCGGGATGATCTCCAGGATCACCTTTCCGGCGAGCTGCGCGCGCGTGGGCCAGTTCCCGGCGGTGGCCGCCTCGTCGAGCGTCGCGTACTGACCGCCGCCGGGCTTGGCCAGCAGATCGGCCGGGCGGAAGACGGCGGAGCCGAGGTGGGCGCTGATCGTCTGGTCCAACTGGGCCGGGCCGAGGCCGAAGCGGGCCTGGAAACCCGCCTTCATCTCCAGCTTGATCATGAGAGGCGCGTGCCCGGGGTGGGCCGCGAGCCAGACGCGTACGTCGTCGAGGCAGCTCTCCAGGTCCTTGTTCGCACCGCCGGAGTAGAGCTGCGCGGGCGTGCTGGCGTTCACGCAGTTGTTGCTGTTGCCCAGGGGGTTGGAGTGGCTGACCTTCCACTCCTTGGTGATGAAGTCGTCCCACACATCGAGCTCGATCATGGAGGTGCCGGTGTCGAGCGCCTGCGCCAGATACTTGAACGCGGCCGGGTCGTATGTGTTGTGCAGACCCGACGAGGTGGCGCCGGACAGCGGCAGGCCGTCGGTTCCGGAGGCTCCGGCGGTCCCGGCGGTCCCGGCGGTTCCGGCGGTTCCGGCGGTTCCAGTGGCGGAGGCGGCCTGGCTGCCGGCGGTGCCGACGAGCACGAGACCGGCGGCGAGCGCGCCGGCCAGCGCGGTGCGCAGGACTACGGGAAATCGGCGCCTGGGCAGGGGTTTTGACACGGGTGTCCTCCTGTGGGGGATGGCTCTTCGCCGGACGGTGACAGCAGAGTGTGAATCGACGAAGTCATGACAAGCAACACGAGCTGCATTCCGGTTGCATTCCGCCTGCGTGGCCGTCGGACGACGCCATGACCGAAAGGTGCTCTGGCCGCCCCGTCATCGGCACAGCAGGATGCTGTCCGGCTTGGGCGGTGCTCGGCGCGTCGCCCCACGCGCCGGGAGAAGGAGATCATGCCGATGACCCGAAGACCGTTGAGGCAACTACTGTGCGGAGCCATCGCGTTGGGCCTCCTCTGCGCGGCTGGTACAGCCACCGCCTCCACCGCCGAGGCCGCCTCGGCCACCGCTTCCACCGCGGAGGCCGCCTCGGCCACTGTCGCCTGCGCGATGGACAACGGCGCGCAGGGGCTCGCCAGCAGCCCCGTCGCGGGGAGCCTGTTCTCGGTGCCGCGTGCGGACGGGCGGGTCGATCAGTTCCAGCTGTTCTACGACTCCACCGCGACCGGCGGGCTGCCCTTCATCTGGCATCGCGACCAGTCGGAGCCGAACGGTGCGTACGGGCCGTGGGTGCGGGTCAGCGCCGCGACCGTCGGTCCGAAGGCGCCCTATGTCACCGCCGCCGAGAACACCGACGGCAGCATCGAGTTGCTCTTCGCGACCTACGGCCAGTTCTGCCACTCGGTGGAGGACGACCAGGTGGGGTGGACCGCGCCGGAGCCGTTCGGGCTCGTCCCCTCCCCGTACATGGGCGGCGTCGTGCTGTTCAAGGAGCGGGACGGCAGTCTCGACGCCTTCGCGTCGACCATGGCCACGGGCAGCTCGATGCAGCTGCGCACTCAGCGCGCCCCGAGCATCGACTGGGGGACCGTCGAGTCGATGGGGAAGGTGCCCGATCCCAATGTCGGGCTCAGCCAGCCGAGTACGGTCGACGAACTGCCGGACGGGCGGCTGCACTTGACGGTCCGCGAGTGGAATCGGGACCGCTACTGGCAGATCACCCAGCTCGCCCCGCAGGGTGCCTGGGGCTCCTGGGAGCTGTGCGCCACGCAACAGTGCGCCTGAGCGCCGGACAACACCACTCACGTCCCTCAACCGGCTGGGAGGCCGAGCCAATGACCCGTACCGCCTTACGCACCCGACGCAGACGCGCGCTCTTCGGCGCCGCCGCCGTGTGCGGCACCCTCGCGCTCACCCTGGTCGGCACCCAGCCGAGCTCGGCCGCGCCCATAACCGGAGCCGCCGCGCCCGCACTGACCGTGAACAAGACGACCGGCATCCGCGACGGCGACATCGTCAGCTTCGGTATCACCGGTGGCCCGCCCAAGGAGTACGTCCGGGTCGAGCAGTGCGTGGCAACGGCAGAGGGCGGAACGGCCTGCGACGAGAACACCGGGCGCCAGTTCCGTGTCTACCCGGACGGTACGTACCAGCTCTCGCCGAAGAAGCTGTACGCGCGCCTGGACACCCCGGCCGGGCCCGCCGACTGCCGGAGTGCGACGGCGGCCGAGCAGTGTCTGCTGGCGCTCACCGACAACGCGGGCGCCGTGCTCACCACCGTGCCCCTGCGCTTCAGGCCGCACGCGCCCCTTGAGGCGCCCCCGACGCTGCACGCCACGCCCGACAGCGGTCTGACGGACGGCCAGAGTGTCCATGTGACCGGGCGGAGGTACGAGCCGCAGTACCACATCCCGGTCCTGGAATGCCTTGCCGGAGCGACCGACACGTTCGCCTGCCGCCCGGGCTCGCGGCCGCCCGCGACGACCGACGACGGCCGGATCGACCAGGACAGCACCCTCTCGGTCGCGTTCACGACGATCGACGGGCACGCGGTCGACTGCCGCAAGGACACCTGCGAGCTCATCGCGTTCGCCTCGCGCTACCACGGCCCCGGCACGGTCCGGACCCCGCTGAGCTTCGACAAGACCGCCACCGCGTCCACCAGGCGCTGACCCGGACCGTACCGACACGCGGCACAGGCCGGGGCGGACACACGGATGGCCACCCCGGCCGTGTCGTGCGGCCACGGCAGGCTCCACCACGTCGATGATGCGCAAATGCGCAGGTTCAATGCCAAACAGGTACTTGTCGGTCGACCGCTCGACACCTCACGGCTCGGCGAGACGCTGCTGCCGAAGCGCCTCGCCCTGCCCATCTTCTGCAGCGACCCACTCTCCTCCGTGGCGTACGCGACCGAGGAGATCCTGCTCGTCCTCGCGCTCGGCGGCGTCACCCTGCTGCATCTGGCCTGGTACGCGGCCGCCGCGATCGTCTTCCTGCTCGTCGTGGTCGTCGCCTCGTACCGGCAGACCTGCTACGCCTACCCCGGCGGTGGCGGCGCGTATGTGGTGAGCTCGGAGAACCTCGGTGCCACCGCCGCCCTCACCGCCGCGAGCGCCCTACTGGTCGACTATGTGCTCACCGTCGCCGTGTCGGTGGTCTCCGGCGTGCAGGCCATCACCTCGGCGGTCCCCTCGCTGCACGACCACCAAGTGGCGCTCTCCGTCGGCTTCGTCACCATCCTGACCCTGCTGAACCTGCGCGGGGTGCGCGAGTCGGGGCGGATCTTCGCGATCCCGACGTACGGATTCGTCGCCATCATCTACGTGATGTTCCTGATCGCGGGGATCCGGCTTGCCGGCGGCACCACCATCCGGGCCGAGTCCGCGCATCTGCCGATCCAGCAGGCGGGTACGTACGCCGGGCTCGCCCTTGTGCTGCTCGCGATGCGGGCGTTCGCGTCCGGCTGTACCGCGCTCACCGGTGTCGAGGCGATCAGCAACGGGGTGCCCGCCTTCCGGAAGCCCAAGAGCCGCAACGCCGCCGCGACACTGGCTGCCATGGGCTTCCTGTCGGTGACGATGTTCGTCGGGATCACCGCACTGGCCCTGGTCTACAAGGTCCATGTGGCCGCGGATCCCACCGAGTTGGGCCTGCCGGCCGGTACGGCGACGTCCACCGCGCTCGCCCAGATCGCCCGGGCCAGCTTCGGCCATGTGGACATCCTCTTCTATCTGGTGCAGGCGTTCACCGCGGGCGTCCTGATCCTCGCCGCCAACACCGCCTTCAACGGCTTCCCGATGCTCGCCTCGATCCTGGCCCGGGACCGGTACGCGCCGCGCCAGCTCTACAACCGGGGCGACCGGCTGGTGTACTCCAACGGCGTCGTGCTGCTCGCCCTCGCCGCGATCGGCCTCATCGTCGCCTTCGACGCGGAACTCACCCGGCTGATCCAGCTCTACATCATCGGGGTCTTCGTCTCGTTCACGCTCTCCCAGGCGGGCATGGTCCGGCACTGGCGCAAGGAGCTGGCGGCGAATCCGACGGGCGCGCAGCGGCACAAGATCCACCGCTCCCTGGCGATCAACGCGGTGGGTGCCACCCTCACGGGCCTCGTCCTGGTCATCGTGCTCATCACCAAGTTCACGCACGGCGCCTGGCTGGTCATCATCGCGATGCCCCTGCTGTTCGTGGGGATGAAGGGCGTACGACGCCATTACGATCAGGTGGCCCGGCAGGTTGCCGTCGCGCCGGACGCGCGGCCGCGCAAGCCCGCGCGCCACCATGTGATCGTCCTGGTCGCCTCGGTGCACGCCCCCACCCTCAAGGCGATCGGCTTCGCCCAGGCCCTGCGGCCCAGCACGCTCACCGCGCTCACGGCCGCCGCCGACGAGGACGCCGAACGGCTGCGCCGGGCGTGGGACGAGCACGAGCTCGGCGTCTCGCTGCGGATCCTGCACTCGCCGTACCGGGAGGTGGTGAGCCCGATCATCGCCCATGTGCAGGAGGTGGCGGCGGCGGACCCCGAGTCGGTGGTGTCCGTCGTGATCCCCGAATACATCGTGGGCCACTGGTGGGAGCAGCCGTTGCACAACCAGAACGCGCTGCGTCTGAAGGCCCGACTGCTGTTCACCCCGGGGGTGACGGTCATCGACGTGCCGTACTTGCTGCAGTCGGGGCGCGAGGTCAGCCGTTGAACGACCGGTGTCGAGCGGTGCGAACGGCGTTGCGGCCCGCGCCGGACCGGCCGTCACCAGGGATCCGGCGACGGCCGCGAACCCGGCCGCCAGGGCGGTGAGCCCCGTCTTCCATGATCTTGGCATGGCCAGGAAGGGCAATCCTCACAGCGGAGGGCGGACATCCCGGGCCGGGGAGCTGAAGTGGTAGACGGGGCCCTGCTCGGCGTGCGGGAAGGTGAGGAGGGTGATCTCCAGGGTGCGGTGGTGCTGGTCGCGCACCTCACGGTGGATCTCCAGCTGGGGAACGCCGTTCGACGTCTCGTCGCCGGGCGCCATGATCAGCTGCTCGTTGTGCTCCAGGCTGAGCCCCGCGTCCGCCGCCCACGCGTACAGCCTGCGCAGATCGCTGTGGGTGTGGTGGGAGAGCGTGCGCTCGTAGCGGGCGAGCAGGGGGATCTGGGCGATGAGGCTGGGGGCGAGGTAGCTGACGGCGTGCTGGATGACCCGGTCGGCGGCGGAGGCCACGTAGTAGTGGACGAGGGTGCGGGCGCCGGCCCGCATGCCGAGCTTCGCCGCGTAGTGCGCGGGAGTGGGCTCCCAGACGAGCCGGGTGGCGGCCGGGACGCCCGCGCGGGGGCTGAGCGCGCCCAGCGGGAACTGCGCCTCCGGTGGCGCCTGGAGGAGCCGCGCGTGCGCCTCGCCGGGGCGGTCGCCGCGTACGAACGAGCCCCGCTTCTCGGTGCTGATCAGGCCCTCCTGCCGGAGTACGTCTAGGGCCTGACGGATCGTCTGGCGGTTGCTGCGGTAGTGCTCGGCCAGGATGCGCTCGGCGGGCAGCCGTCGGCCGGGGGTCGAAGTGCCGGACTCTATCGTGGACTTGAGGTCGTGGGCGATCTCCATGTATCGGGGAACGGGGGGAAGGGAATGACCATGTGTGCCGGGCATGTGTCTCCCTGGAGTGATCACTGCGGGTGTCTGAATGGTTCTGTGGAGCGACTGCCTTTGTATCATTGGTCTAGACCGCCAAAGCGACCCACGGCCTCCGATTGGCGAGATTGCAACACGCGGGAGAGGCCGCGCGCGGGTCACGCGGGCAGGAATGGCCGGAGCGCGTCGATCGCTTCCGGGAAGCCGCGCAGGTCCGCCTCCGTCGCGAACTCGTGGTCCGCGTAGTCGAAGCCGGGCGTGACCACCTCGGCGACCAGGCCTTGTGCGGCGTCGTCGACGAGGTGGGACGCCTTCCAGTGGCCGCCGGGGACGAGCAGGAATCTCTCGTCGTCCGCGCCGAGCCGGACGCGGTCGAGCGTGCCGTCCGGGGTGAGCGTGACGTATTCCAGCGGTCCGCCGTCGATCAGGAAGTGCAGGATGTCGCTGCGGTTGCGGTGCAGACGGCCGCGCGGCTCGTCCCGGGTGAGCAGATACTGGATGGACGTGGCGGTCGGCCGGGGGCCCCGGGGCAGCGACAGGGTGTGCGCGCTGGTGTAGATCCGGCGGAAGTAACCGCCCTCCGTGTGGGGTTCGAGCCCGAGCTCGGCAACCCAGTCCCGCATGGCGTGCACCCTTTCCGATCGCCGTCGCCCCCGGAGCCCCCATAGTGGCAGGTGCGCCCCGCCGTCATGGACCCGAGGCGCACGTATCGGTCTGGAGGTCCTCCACCAGGGCGAACAGTCTGGCCTCGTTGCCCGCCAGGCCCGCCGCCCGCAGGGACTCCTCCGCCTCGGCCATCGGCCCGGCCAGCAGCGCAAGCGCGCGCGGGGCCGTCCGCGGGTCGGCGAGCACGGCCTGCGTGGTCCGCAGCAGCCGGACGTACGCCTTGGCGGCCGTGCGCTCCGGTTCGGTCATCTCGGCTTCTCCTCGTCTCTGTCCTGTGCGTCGTATCCGGCGTGAAGGTGTCGGACCGTCAAGCATCTCTCGCGGCACTGACAATGAGAGGAGCGCGGCGCGCCAGGGGCGTCGGCAGGGGCGTCATGGGGCGCGTACAGGCTCGTACTCCCGCTCGTACGTTGTACGTTCAAGGATTCCCCATGGTCTAGTCCAAGTCGTTGACGTGCCCCGGACACGGCTCGATTCTGCTGGGAACCCATCCCCCCTCGGGGTCCGATCGGGATCCCTCGGGACTCCTCCCCCCACCCAGGAGACCTGGACATGAAGCGTCTTCGCGCGCTCCTCTGCGGTGCCGCCACCGCCGCGCTGGCCACGGCCGGCCTCTCCGCCTTCGTCGCCGGGCAGGCCGCCGGGGCGACTTCCGGCGCGACCGCCCTGAGCAACCGGTGGTACGCGGCGGCGCCTTACCTCATGCCGCTCGACAACAACCCGCCCAACGCCGCCGCCATCATGGACGCCACCGGGCTCAAGGCCTTCCAGCTCGCCTTCGTCCTCGCACCCAACGGCGGCGGCTGCAGCCCGACATGGGGCGGCACCGCGCCCGTCTCCTCCGACACGGCGGTCGCCGGGGTCATCGACTCCATCAGAGCCAAGGGCGGCGACGTATCGGTCTCCGTCGGCGGCTACGGCGGCACCAAACTCGGCCAGAACTGTTCCGACGCGGCGAGCACCGCCGCCGCGTACCAGCAGGCCATCACCAAGTACCAGCTCAAGGCGATCGACTTCGACCTGGAGGAGCCGGAGTACGAGAACAGCACGGCCATCGCCCATGAGATCGGCGCGGCCAAGATCCTCCAGCAGAACAACCCCGGCCTGTACGTCTCGGTCACCACGGCCGGGACCGCCGACGGCACCGGGTGGTTCGGCAAGCAGATGCTCAACGAGGCCAAGGCGCAGGGGTTCGTGCCCAACAACTTCTCGATCATGCCGTTCGACGGCGGGTTCAGCGGGGCCGCCGCCCAGACGAGCGCGTTGACGAACTTCAACTCCATACTCCAGTCCACGTTCGGCTGGAACGAGGCGACCGCCTACGCCCACGAGGGCTTCTCCGGGATGAACGGCCGCAGCGACAGCGGCGAGTACTTCCGTCAGGCCGACTTCCAGACGGTGCTCGACTATGCGACGAGCCATGGCATGGACCGCTTCACGTTCTGGTCGCTCAACCGCGACCGGCAGTGCTCGCCGCCCGACAACAACGGCACCACCTCCGGAACGTGCAGCAGTGTGGCGCAGGCCGACTGGGACTTCGCCAAGTACTCGGTGACCTTCGCGGGTGCCACACCGCCGCCCACCAACCCGCCCACCACACCGCCCACTTCGCCCCCCGGCACCTGCGCGGTGGCCGCCTGGAGCGCCACGGCCGTCTACACCAAGGGCAACGAGGTCTCCCACAGCGGCCACAAGTGGCTCGCCAAGTGGTGGACCCAGAACGAGGAGCCCGGCACCACCGGCGAGTGGGGGGTCTGGCAGGACGAAGGCGCCTGCTGATTCGCTCGTATGTCCGGCGCGCCCCCTTGACCGGGGGCGCGTCTACGTATTTCCGGTGGTCGATCGGGGCAGTTGAGTCGGTTCGGGCGCGCGGTGCGTATGTGAGGTGGTGGAATCCGTCACTAACACCACTGCCCGTTTCGTCATAGGGGACATAGAGGCGACGCCGATGCCGTCCCGAGGGGGGAATCATGAAAGAGATCTGCGTACCGCTGTATGTGGAGCTGTTGCACGAGGGGGGTGATGCCATGACCCCGGTGGAAGCGGTGATGACCTACGACCCGGACGACCCGCTCGCGGTGTCGGTGGACTTCGTCTGCGGCAACGGCACGCACACCACCTGGACGATGGGGCGGGACCTGGTGGCCGAGGGCCTGCTGTCGCGCTGTCCGGTCGGCCTCGGTGATGTACGGGTCTGGTACTGCGGCGACGGGGGGCTGCGGATCAGGCTGGATTCGGACGAGGGCAGCGCCGACCTCCTCGCGGGCCTGGAGGACGTCGCGGTCTTCCTCTCGCGTACCTACCAACTCGTGCCGGAAGGAACCGAGTTAGAAGGCTACGACGTGGACCGGGCCGTGGGGTTGCTGCTCGCGGCCACTCCGACTCCCACGGTGGCCCGCTGCCGGTGCGGGCGGGAGTGTCCATGTCGTGACCACGGCGGCCAGTAGCGCCGGCGGGGGGTTGAACGCTCGCCATGCAGGGCCTGTCCCGATGCTGCTCGGGGCGGGCCCTGCGGCGCGAAAGCATCCCGCGTGAACGTGTGTGTTCCCGGTGTCCCCGGCGGCTATTGACAGTTCTGTCAATGACATGGACATTACTAGTCGCTCACCCGGTTCCGTCGCGGCGCATCACCCCGCGCTGCCCGCGAGCCGTGCTCCGACCCCCCACCGTCGTACCCCATGACGTCCGGACGCCCCGTCCGGTACTGGAGGAGCCACGTGAACAGACACACGCGCGCGAGATCCACCACCAGATCCCTGAGAGCCGTCCTCGCGGCCGCGCTGCTCGTGGTCGCCGCCGCGCTCGGCGCGCTGCCGGGCGCCGGGAGTGCCGCCGCACGCCCCCTCGGCGCCGCACCCTCGCCCGACGCCCCGCACCACGGAACCGTCGCCCACGCGCGCGTGCCCGGCCACGACGCCGGCCGCGACCGGGCCGTGAAGGCGCTCAAGGACGGCCGGGCCGCACACCGCCACATGCGCGCGGCCGACCTCACGCACAACTGGTGGGGGATATTCCCGCAGCCCGGCACCCACGACGGCATCACCGCCACCCACAGCGTCGACCCCGCCTACCACGTCACCGGCCCCGACAACTTCACCTACGCACCCACCACCAAGGCCCAGAACTCCTGCATCGAGGTGGTCACCGCGTACTGGAACAGCGGCAATGAGCTGTGGGCGTGGGACTGGTGCTCACAGGACGGCGGACCGGCCAAGATCCTGCCGATCGACGCGGACTTCCGTACGAAGTACACCACCACGGTCGGCGGCCGCCCGTCCTTCAGCATCCAGCTGGTGAAGGACACCGGCTCCGGCAACCGGTGGTCGTCCTACCTGTACAACTACGCCACCGCGCAGTGGGAGTTGCTCTACCGCCAGTCCGGCACCGACCAGAGCGACCTCGACTACGGCTGGGACATCTTCGAGATATACGCGAGCACCGACCCGGCCACCGGAGTGGGCTACTTCTGCACCGAGGCGAGGAACACGGTCTTCGACAGCAGCGCCATCCAGCTGCGCAGGAACGGCGCCTGGAACCCCGCGCGGCCGGGCGACTCCCCGTGGACCGAGGCAAACCCGTCCGGTCGCGACTTCCTCTGCCCGCCCCTGAAGTTCCTCCAGGTCGGCGCCAACGACCACTGGACCGTACGCCAGTGAACCGAGTGCACCCTCGCGTCCGGCCGCTTCTCCCGGCGGCCGGACGTCAGGGCGCGTCGGCCGTCCACCACCGCGCCTTGTACAGGCTCGACCCCTTCAGCTCTTCCTCGTCGCCCGGACCGTGGAAGCGGATGTGCGAGGTGCACCAGGCGCAGGGCGAGCCCGCACCGGGGCTGACGGTGAGGACCTGCCCGGTCACCGGGTTCTGGCTGACGCTCTTGACCGTCGGCAGATCGATACCGCCCTGGCGCCTGAACGGGAAGAACCGGCCGTCGCGGACGCTGAGCCGGTGCACATGATCGCTCGTCGACACCCACAGTCCGCCCTCGGTGCCGACCGCCTTCGCCAGGTCGTGGCCGCCGGACTCGGGCAGGGCGATCGTACGCGCTGCCGTCAGCCGGGGGTTGGCGGCGGTGCCGCCCACGGCGAGGCCGACGAGTCGGGTGTCGCCCAGGGCCCATAGCAGCCCGCTCGCCCCGTCCCAGAACAGCCCGTGGGCTTCCGGGAGTTCGTATTCGGCGTACACGTCGGAGCGCTCGCCCTGCGAGGCGGTGTAGACGCGTACGAAGCCGCCGGTGGTCGCCGCCACCGCGATGTTGCCGTCCGGCAGCAGCTCGACGCTGTGCGGGTTGGTGCCGGACGGCAGGGCGGTCGCCCAGTACACCGTCGAGTCGTTGCGGTGGACCGCCGCCGCGAGGCCGCCGGAGGCGCAGGTCAGCAGGAGCGGGCCGGTGGCGGGGAAGCGGGCCTTGGCCTCGCTGACGTTCTGCCAGGCCGTGGTGGTGTCGAGGTCGTCGAGGGCGGAGTCGCCGACGGGCGACCAGGACCAGAGCGGGACCAGATCGGCTGCGCGCGCGTAGCCGTCGAAACCGCCGGAGTGCCAGTAGGCACTGGTCGCGTCGAGCAGGAGCACCGACTGGGACGCCTGGTCGCAGGCGAGGATCTGGGTCTGTGACGCCTGGTGCGCGCGAGGCCCGGGCAGCGGGCGCGGGGCGTACCCGGCCGCGTGGGCGGGCGACGCCGCCATCATGGCCAGAGCACCGGCGACCGAGGCACGCAGCACGGCCCGGCGGGGTGCGGCACGGCCGTGCGCGGGACCGGGAACGGATTCGGTGGGCACGGGGCCATACGTTGGCAGGTGTGGTCATTTCATATGCCTAACCGGGCACCGATTCTCCCGCACTCCACCCGGACGGATCAGTGGTCGACGGATTCTCGATGGGCGCGGGCGTCCCGTACGTATGACTATGGAGCGGTGAACACGCCGACATCCGCACCCGGGGGTTTGCTCGCGCGGCCGATGGACAAGGCCGATGTGCCTGCCTGGCTTGAGCTGCGCGACGACACGGAACGTGTCGACCAAACGGGCCACCACGTCGACGCGGACGATCTCGCCGAGGAGCTGGAGAACCCGAAGCTGGACCTGGCCGAGGACACGCTCACGCTGTGGGACGGGGAGCGGATGGCGGCGTACGCGCTGGTGCACGCGCCCGACGGTGCGGTGGACGCGGCCCGCTTCCGGGGCGACGCGGCGGTCCGCCCGCGCTGGCGGCGCCTGGGGCTCGGCGGGCATCTGGTCGAGTGGATGGACGTGCGCGCCCGCGCGCGATACGCCCAGGACTTCATCCACCTGCCGGGCGAGCTTCTGATCAGCGGAAAGTCGGGCGACGACAACCTTCAGGCGCTCGCCGCGAAGGCGGGCTTCAGCGCCTGCCGGTGGTGGTTCGAGATGACCCACCCGCTGGACGCGAGCCGCCCGATGCCGGGCGGTGTGCCCGCCGGGCTGCGCCTTGTCACCTTCGAGCCCGCCTACGACGAGGCGACCCGGATCGCCCACAACGACGCCTTCCGCGACCACTGGGACTTCACGGAGCTGGACGCGACCGACTGGCGGACGTGGGTCGTGGGGGCCCGCTCGTTCCGCCCGCACCTCTCGCGGCTGCTCCTCGACGGCGACGAGGTCGTGGCGTATCTGATCGCCGAGGAGTACGACGCGGACACCGCGGCCGACGGCACCCGCGACTGCCACATCGGTTATCTCGCCACCCGCCGCACCCACCGCGGGCTCGGCGCCGCCCCCGCGTTGATGGCCGCCACCTTGGACGCGGCCCTCGCCCTCGGCTACGACAGCGCCTCGCTCACCGTCGACACCGCCAACCCGTCCGGCGCGCTCGGCCTCTACGAGCGCCTGGGCTTCACCACGCACCGCGAATACGTCACGTACGCAAGGCCGTTGGAGACGGGCTGACCACCGCCCTGACCCGCGCCACTGTGGGTACGGGAATTCGTCGGGGGATGAGGTAAGCGGTTCGCCGCCCCCGGGCGTGTAGGGGGTGTGAAGCAGCTGGAGTTCAAGGAGTTCTACCGCGACAGCCGGGACGCGTGCCTGCGTACCGTCCTGGCGAGTGTGGGCGACCGTCAGCTCGCCGAGGACCTGGTCGCCGAGGCCTTCACCCGGGCCTGGACCGCCTGGCCGAAGGTCGGCCGGCATCCTGCACCGCGTGCGTGGGTCGTGCGTACGGCGCTCAACACCCGGGTCTCGTGGTGGCGCAGGCGCCGCCGGGAGGTCGCCCTGGACGGTGGCGTCGACGTCGCGGACACCTCGGCCGGTGACAGCGGCCTGGACCCCGTACTGCTCGCCGCGCTGCGTCAACTGCCGCGCCGGCAGCGGGAAGTGATCGCGCTGAGGGTCTTCCTCGACCTCGACACCCAGGCCACCGCCAAGGTGCTCGGGATCGCCCAGGGGACCGTCACCGCCCACCTCTCGCGGGCCGTCGCGACCTTGCGCGGCCATCTCGTCACCGTCGACCGACCGGAGGTTGGGCCATGACCGACATGGAGACACAGGCAGCACACGACGTACTGGACGCGCTACGGGACTCGATGGACGGGGTCACCATGGGCACGCCGGTCGAGCGCATCGAGGCGGCGGGCCGCGCCCGGCGGCGCCGGCGGCGCATCGCGGGGGTGGCCACCGTCGCCGCGGCCGCGGGCCTCGCCCTCGGCGTCCCGACGTACGGCCACCCCTCGACCGCCCCGCCGCAGGCGAGCCCGGCCACCGGCGCCGCGCCCGTGCACATCCGGACGGCGGCGTACGAGGTGGAGAGCAGGCCCGACGGAACGGTCCGGCTGACCTGGTCCAAGCAGCAGTACTTCCAGGACCCGGCGGGCCTGCAGGCGGCCCTGCGCAAGGCGGGCTTCCCCGTACTGATCAAGGTCGGCGAGTTCTGCAAGGGGCCGCACGACGACGGGAGCCTCGATCCGAGCGGGTCGGGCCCGGGGGTGCGGCGGGTCATGAAGGGGCACCGGCAGGCCGACGGGAGCGTGGTGTTCGACTTCACGCGCTCGGCGATGCCCGCCGGGACCGAGCTGTTCATCGGCTATCTGAACCCGGCCCAACTGGCCGTCACCCACGGCCGACCGGGGTCCGTGGAACGCCTGGTGCCCATCGGGACCCCGCTCGTCTGCACCACTCAGGCGCCGCCACCGCACGCGTAGCCGTCGCCCGAGTACGCCGAAGGCGCCCCCGCGGATCCCGCGGGGGCGCCTCCTGGTGAACCGCGTCAGGCGTCAGTGCTTGGGCGTGTTCGCCACGGTGACGTTGACGGCGGCCCAGGCCTTGTCGGCCGTCTTGTACTCGGTGCTGTTCGCGCCGTACAGGTCGGACGCCGCCTTCAGCGTCGCGACGCGGGCGTCGTGGAAGTCGGTCGAGGAGACCATGTAGCGGGTCAGGGCGCGGTAGAAGATCTGCGTCGCCTTGTCCCGGCCGATGCCGGTGACCGTCGAGCCGTCGTACGTCGGGGAGTCGTACTGGACGTTCCCGATCGTCTTCTGGCCGCTGCCCTCGGCGAGCAGGTAGTACGCGTGCGAGGAGACGCCGGAACCGGCGTGGACCTCGGTGTCGTACGACGCGGGCGACCAGTAGTCGACCGTGCCCTCCAGCTGGTCCATGGACGGCTTGTCCAGGCGGCGCAGGAAGGTCTGCGCGAGCCCGAGCTTCTCGCCGATCAGGTAGTTCGGCGGGTTGTTCGGGTTGTTGGTCTGGAACTCGACGTTGCTGCCGAAGATGTCCGCCAGCGACTCGTTCAGCGAGCCCGCCTCGCCGAACTGGCTGCCCTGCGCGTCGACCCGGGTCGGCTGCAGGTTGGCGGTCGCGTCGACCACGCCGTGGGTGAGCTCGTGGCCCGTGACGTCGAGGACGACCAGCGGCTTGGTGAAGGTCTCGCCGTCACCGTCGCCGTAGAGCATGCAGCCGCAGTCCGAGGACCAGAACGCGTTGCCGACGTTGGAGCCGAAGTGCACCAGCGCGTGGGCACCGGCACCGTCGTTCTTGATGCCGTTGCGGCCGAACACCTTCTTGTAGAAGTCGAGGGTGCTGGTGATGCCGTACTGGGCGTCCACGGCGGCCGTCTGGCGGTTGCTCGTGGAGCCGTTGCCCCAGGTGTTGGAGTTGTTGGTGAGCAGCTTGCCCTGGGCGAACTGCTCCAGCTCCTGGCCACCGGCGTCACGCGTCTCGGTGTTGCCGCGCGTGGCGTCCTTGAGGAGGTAGGAGGACTTGCCGGTCTTCAGCGTGTTGAGCTGGACCTGACCGACGAAGATCGAGGAGCCGGTACCGATGGAGGGGATGCCCACGGTCTTCGGCGGGTTGAATCCGAACGCCGTGCTCGCCGAGGCGGTCGCCTTGGACGTGGCGGCGGCGGCCCCGGTCTTGGGAGCGAGCGTCTCGCCGCGCTGCTTGAGGGTCTTCTTCAGTCGCGGCGAGACGAACTCGTCGTTGACCGGGGTGTTGCTGAGCACGGCACCGGTCGCGGCGTCGATGACGACCGTACGGGCGCCGCCCGCCTCGGTGGTCTTGCTGCCGCTGACCTTGATCTGGTAGGCGAGCGCCGTGCGGCCGGCGCGCGCGTCGACGACCAGCTCGGCGGTGCCGGCGTCGCCCTTCGCGGCCGAGGCGGCCTTGGCCTTGGCCTGGTCGGCCGTCAGCTTGGGAGTGCTGGAGGCGACCTGCACCTGGTGGCGGACCGCGCGGGTCACGTCCAGGTACTTGGACTTGGCGTCCAGGTGCACGACCAGGTCGCCGCCGAGGACCGGCAGGCCCTTGTGGGCGCGGACGAAACGGACGTGCGACTTGCCGTCCGCGTCGACCAGCGCGTCGGTGGCCGTCAGGGTGTCGTCCTTGGAGACACCGGTGGCCGAGGCGTGCGCGAACGCGGCGGCGCGCGCAGCGTCCACGACCGACTTGGCGGCCTTGGTGGAGGCGACGGAGGAAGTCCCCGTGGCGGCCGGGGTCGCGAAGGCGGTGCCCACGCCCCCTGCCGCGATGGTCGCGGCCGTGGTGACGGCCAGGGCTATCGCCAGGCTGCGTATGTGGGGTGTACGCACTATGGAGGGTCCTTAGTGGTGCAGGGGCGGCCGGCTACAACCGCCCGTACGCACGGTGCTGTTGTGCACCGAGGGGACCGTGTGGTCCCGATCGGAACCCTGCTATGCCTGACATGCGCATGTAAAGGCGTTTGATCACCATAAGTGCCTTTGGAACTCAGATTTAACAATCGCGTGTTCAATCAGTCGCGCGGAGGTGACGCTGAGGTGACCGACACGCAAGCTTGCTGTGTGGTTCCTGTGTTCCAACGGTCCAGATGCGTGGACGGGGTAAATGGTTGCACGCCTCGCGCACTGTGCTTCTGATCACAGTGCGCGGGCGTCGTGTGCTCCATGTACGCGTGTAACTGCGGGGGTTGAGGGCGTTCTTTCATCTTGACCCAGCTTGGGACAGATCATCCGTTTCGTAATTCTGAGGTCAGCCTGCCGAGGGGCCGGTCCAGTCGGCGGGGACGTGCCCGATCCGCACCCGCTGCGGATGGTCGCCGACCGGGATCGAGACGGTCTTCTGTCCGGTGGCGAAGTCGATCGCGGTGATACGGTCCGCCCCGCTCTCCGAGATGACGCAGGACCTGCCGTCGCCGCTCACCGTCGCCCAGTACGGCTTCGACGCGGGAACCAGCGGGCCTTCCTGCAACGTTGTACGGTCGACGACCGTCGCGTAGTCGTCCATCGTCCCGGCGACGCAGAGCTTGGTCCCGTCGGGGCTCATGGAGAGCCCGTGGTGGCGCGAGTCGTTGACCCAGGTGGTGCGGTCCTTGCTGGTCGCGGGGTTCTCGGGGAGCGTCTTCGACCGGGTGATCTTGTCGCTGGCGACGTCGTACTCCAGGAAGCCGTTGAAGAACGAGACCTGGAAGTACGCCTTGGACTCGTCGGGCGTGAAGACCAGCGGCCGCACGGCGTTGGACAGGTCCTTGCGTCCGAACGCGTCGAGCCGGGAGCGCATGTCGATGACCTTGACCTGCTTGTAGGTGTGCGCGTCCACCACCGTGATGTGCCGGTCGCCCTTGGTCCAGTCGAGCCAGGGGGCGTCCAGCGCCGTGTCGACCTCGCCGATCGACATGTTCCAGAGGTACTTCCCGCCGTCCGTGAAGACGTTCTCGTGGGGTTTGTCGCCGGCCGTGAACGAGCCGAGCTGTTGGCCGGTGACGATGTCGAGTACGTGCACGGTGTTCGAGGTGGAGGCGGAGACGGCGACGCGGGCGCCGTCGGGGGAGACCGCCATGTGGTCGGAGCGGTAACCCGACACCGGGAAGCGCCAGTTGATGTGTCCGGTGGTGAGGTCGATCGAGACGACGTCGGCGAAGCTGGGGCGGGAGACCACCACGGACGACCCGTCGGGCGTGGTGTACATGTCGTCGACGAACTGGTCGTGCCCCTCGCCCGGCCCCTGTCTGATGCCGAGGAAATAGGCGAGTTTGATGGGGTTGAGGTAGATCTCGGCGAGCCGCTGGTCCTTGTCGGGGATGACGTTGATCCGCCCGATCTTCGCGAAGTCGCCACTGGATCTGACGACATCGGCGGTGCCGTCCCAGTTGTTGCCGACGAACATGACCTCCCGCAGCCCGGCGGCACCGGCGTGCCGCGCGGCGGTGGCGGAGGCGGTCGTGGAGGCGGAGGTACCGGCCACGGCCAGGGTGAGAACGGCCGCCAGGGAGCCGAGTGTTCTGGAAACAGACATCGTCACTCCGGTTGATCTTGTGGGGGGCATGACCATGACGTGCGGCGTGGCTACGGGAAAGTAATGAGCGCCGGTTCACTTCACAAGGGCCGTGACGATGAATGTTGCGGCGTGCAACACAACGCGGAAGGCCCGCCGCCGACCCGCGAGGGGTGGGCGACGGACCTTGCGTGGGACTGGGGTGACGTCAGCTGACGTCGAGTGCCGTGTCGTCGACGACGAACGACGTCTGGAGCGTGGAGCCCTCGACTCCGGTGAACTTCACCGTCACCGTCTGGCCCGCGTACGCGCTCAGGTCGAAGCTGCGCTGGGTGTAGCCGCTGCCCGCGTCGAGGTTGGAGTACGTGGCCAGGGTGGACAGGACCGTCCCCGAACCGTCCACGACCTGCGCCTTCAGCGTGTCGTACGCCTTGGTGGTCGTGGTCTCGTCCGTGTCGATGTGCAGGTAGTAGCTGAGCTTGGCCGCGCAGCCGGACGGGATGGTGACCGTCTGGGCGAGCGTGTCGGTGTGCGCGGTGCCGGTGCCGTTCAGCCACGCCGTGTACGAGCCGCTGTGCGCGGGCTCGCTGGAGTCGTTGGTGATGACCCCGCTCGTGGCCGACCACGCCGAACTTCCGGACTCGAAGCCCGGGTTGGCGAGCAGCTGACCGGCCGTGCAGGTGCCGGTGCCCCCGCCGCCGGTGCTGCCGCCAGTGCTGCCTCCGGTGCTGCCACCCGTGCTGCCTCCGGTGGTGCCGCCGGTGCTGCCGCCCGTGCCTCCGCCGGTGGTGCCGCCCGTGCTGCCGGAACCACCCGCTCCGGCGAGCCACTCCGTACCGTTGAGGGCGAGCGCCGCGTCCGTGCCGGCCGGGTCGTCCCAGCCGTCGAAGAGGTTGTTGTTGGGCTGGCCGGTGCCGTCGTCGATCGGCGAGCTGTCGCCCCAGAACGCCACCCGGCCGCTGCCGAACGTGCTGGTCGCGAAGAAGGCGCCGGTGTTGCCGGAGTAGCCGGTGCGGTACACCAGGCCCTTGACCGCCGGGTTGTCCGCGGGCTTCAGGGTGGCCGTCGTGCCGTTGCGGATGATGCTGCCGGTGACCTTGCCGAAGGAGCCGTTGAGCACCGGGTCGGTGCTGTCGGAGATCGCCCTCGGGTTGTCGTTGGCGATGTTCAGCGAGTCGATCGAGAAGCCGAACGGGTCGTTGTTGTTGACCCCGTTGTTGGTCATCAGATCGTTGAGGATCTTGACCGCGTCGGAGCCGTCGTTGTTGCGGTCCGAGCCGGTGTGGTCGGAGATCATGAACAGACCGCCGCCGTGCTGCACGAACTTCATGATCGCGGTCTTCTCGGACGCCGACAGCAGGATGTTCGGCTCGGGCAGCACGAACGTGTCGAAGTTCTGCAGGTCGAGCGGCGACGACGTGCCGTAGGTGATGGTGTTGCCCGAGGGCAGCGTCTTCAGCGAGTAGTTGCCCGTCTTCTGGAGCGAGACGCCCCACGACGAGAGTGCGCCGGTCCAGTCGGTCTCCGCCGACGGGTTGGCGTTCTCGGCCAGCGGGTCGGGCTGGCTGGTGCTGATGATCCAGTCTGCGTTGCCGGCGGTCTCGGCCTTGGAATTGTCGAAGAGCACGCGGTGCGGGGTCACCGCGGCGGCTGCGGGGGCGGTGACGGCCAGGGCCGCCGTGCCCGTGCCCAGCATGCCGAGCGCCACGAGCGCGGTGGCGAGTCTGTGCCGTGGCCTTTGGGAACTCCGGGTTCGGAGCATCCTGCTACCTCCATGAGGGGTGGGGGAGAGGCGGTGCGGGCGCCCAGTCTGCGCGCGTAGAACGGCAGTTGGGATACTCCCGGGCTGCGCGCGTTTGAACGGTACATGGCGAGATTGCATCGGTGCAGTGTCTCGGCCATGACTCTTCGAACCGGCCCCTCGCGCAGGACGCGCACGAAGGCCCCCGTCGACCGGGTCGACGGGGGCCTGACGCAGTATCAGATTCCTTGGTGGGTAAGGAGACTGTAGAAGCCACGGCCGAAGGTGGCCGCGACCAGGCGATGGTGGGTGGGGTCGTATGTGATGTCCGACACCGGCACCAGCGGCAGCCCGCCGCCGAGCCGCTGCCAGCCGCCCCGGCCGTTGACGAACACGCCCTGGTCGGTGGCCACATAGAGCGTGTTTCGGCCGATCGGCACCACATCGTTCACCGGCGCCTGGGGAAGGTTTCCGGACAGATCGGTCCAGCTCGCGCCCGCGTCCCTGGTCCGCAGCAGATGCGGCTGCGGCGAGCCCGCCCGGTACCCGGACAGCGATACGTACGCGGTCGCCGGATCGTCCGCGTCCACCGCGATACGGGTCACCCACGGCTGCCCGGACAGGACCTGGGTCCAGTGGGCACCCAGATCGCGGGTCACCCACACCCGGCCGTCGTCGGTGCCCGCCCAGACGGTGTGCCCGTCATGCGCGGCCGCGACCGTCGTGATCGTGCCGTAGGGGTAGGAGTCGTGGCCCGGCCCACCGGTGAGGTCGGGGCTGATCGGCTGCCAGGTGGCGCCGCCGTCGGTCGACCGGTTGAGCCGGTTGCCGCCGTAGTAGAGGACGTTCGGGTTCACCGGGTCGAACTGCACGGGGGTGAGCCAGTTGCGGCGGTCGGCCGTGGTGGAGTTGGTGTACTCGGTGAGGGTGGCGCCGCCGTCGGTGGAGCGGAAGCAGTTGCCGTACTGGTAGCAGGCGTACACCCGGTTCTTGTCGGTGGGATCGATCAGGTTCTGCAGCCCGTCGCCGCCCAGGTACTCGTTGAACGCGTCGCCGCCCCAGGAGCGCACCGAGCCGTTGTCCTGGGCGCCGCCGGATATCCGGGTGGTGTCCTGCGGGGTCGCCGCCACCGTGTAGAGCTGGGTCCACGGCTCGTACGTCGCCTTGGTCCAGCCCGAGTCACCGCGCGCGTCGGAGCGGTAGACGCCGCCGTCGTTGCCGAGGTAGACGCGGCCGGGGGTGCGCGGGTCCCAGAGCATGGCGTGCTGGTCGGAGTGGACGGCGTCCTCCTCGGCGGTCCAGGTCGCGCCGCCGTCCTTGGTGGTCAGCAGGCCCACCCCGGCCGCGTGCACATGCCGGGCGTCGGCCGGGTCGACCCACACCTTGCCGAACCACCAGGAGTAGCTGGACTGGTTGTCGGCGAGGGTCGGGTTGTCGGGCAGTTTCGTCCAGCTGTCGCCGCCGTCGGCGGAGGTGAGGAAGCTCCCGAAGGTCCCGCCGGTGGCGCCGACCAGGGCGTACAGGCGGCCCGGTTCCGAGCGCGCGATGCCCAGGCCGATGCGGCCCGAGTCGGCGGTGGGGAGCCCGCCGCCGAGATGCTTCCAGTGGGCGCCTCCGTCGTCGGAGCGGTAGACGCCGGAGCCCGTTCCGCCGTAGGTGCGTTTGTCCGGCTCGCGCCGGTGGTCCCACAGCACGGCGTACACCCGGTCGGGGTTGGCCGGGTCGCGCTGGACGTCGACGGCTCCGGTGAAACCGTTCGGCACATCCAGCACGCGCCGCCAGGAGCCCCCGGCGTTCTCGGAGAGGTAGACACCCCGGTCGCCGCCCGCGTTGTAGAGCGATCCGGTGGCCGCGGCGAGCACCCGGCGGGGTGCGCGCGGGTCCACGTCGAGGGCGCCGACCGCTCCCGAGTCCCGCAGTCCGACCGCCCGCCAGCTGCGGCCCTGGTCGGTGGAGCGGTAGATTCCGGTCCCCTCGTAGGTGACGCTGCCGCCACCGGGGTTGGGCTCGCCCGTTCCCGCGTACAGCGTGCCGTCCGGGGCTGCCGCGAGCGCGCCCATCGCTTGCGTGCCGCGCTCCGGCCACGCCGGGGTGAACGTCTTTCCGGCGTCGGTCGAGCGCCACACCCCGCCGCTGGCGGCCGCCGCGTACAGCGTGTCGGCATGGCGGGGGTCGAGGGCGAGCGAGACGACCCGGCCGCCGATGTTGGTGGGGCCGATCGACTGCCAGGAGCCGGGGGTCTGGGGCAGTGCGGCGGCCTGCGCGGCCGCGGTGTCGTAGGCGTGCCGGGGCAACGGCTGCCCGGGAACGGCTTTTTGCAGATAGCTGTACTCGGCGGGAGCGGCGGGGCCGCCTCCGTCGTCGTCCTCCTGGACCGAGGCCGAGGCGGTATGACCTCCCGGCGCCAACAGCCCGGCGACCGCGAGGACCGCGATCGCGGCCGTACGTATCCCGCTGGATCTCCCTGTACGCATGGACGGCTCCTTACGCGGCCGGGATCGCCGGTCCGCGACGAGTGGAAGAGCGTTCCGATGGCGCGCAACTCACGTAACAGGGGGAGAGTGTTCATCAACTGCCGCAGCCGCACCAGTAGTTGGTGGCAGAACGCGGTGTGAATGCACCGGTGATCCGTATGCCGGTCCGCCCACTTGGGCGCTGACCGTTCATCACGATCGGGTCTCGGAGGTCGGGCGAGGGCTTGTCCGAGCTCGTGTAATCGATTCCAATCCTCGGTGTAATCGTTTCCACGGCCCCGCGAGCAGGAGGAGGTGGTCCGGCGATGGCCGGCATCAAGGACGTCGCGGCCGAGGCGGGAGTGTCGGTCGCCACGGTCTCCCGCGTCCTCAACAGCCACCCGTCCGTCAGCCCCGAGGCGCGCTCGCGCGTCCTCGCCGCCGTCGACGCGCTCGGCTACCGCCCCAACGCGGTCGCCAGATCGCTGCGCACCGACCAGACCCGCACCCTGGGGCTGGTCATCAGCGATGTGCTCAACCCGTACTTCACCGAGCTCGCCCGTTCCGTGGAGCAGGAGGCGCGGGAGCTCGGCTACAGCGTCATCATCGGAAACGCCGACGAACGGCCCGAGTTGCAGGACCACCACATCCGCACCCTGCTCGACCGCCGCATCGACGGGCTGCTGGTGTCGCCCACCGAGGGCGGCTCCGCGCCGATGGTGGAGGCGGCCCGCGCGGGCACCCCGATGGTCTTCGTCGACCGCTGGATCCCGGGCGTCGACGTCCCTGTGGTGCGGGCCGACGGCCGTGCGGCCGTCCGCGACCTCGTCGCCCATCTCTACGGCCTCGGCCACCGCAGGCTCGCCATCATCGCTGGCCCGGCCGCCACGACCACGGGCAGCGAGCGGGTCGAGGCGTTCCGGGACGCGCTGCGCGAGCACCAACTCCCGCTCCCCGACGCCTATATCGGCCAGGGCGACTTCCAGGCCGACAGCGGCCGCCGGACCACCGAACGCTTCCTCGCGCTCCCCGAACCGCCCGAAGTCGTCTTCGCCGCCGACAACCTGATGGCGCTCGGCGCCCTCGACGCGATCCGTGCGCACGGGCTGCGGGTGCCGCACGACATCGCGCTCGCCGCCTTCGACGACATCCCGTGGTTCGTGCACACCGATCCGCCGATCACCGCGATCGCCCAGCCGACCGACGAGCTGGGCCGGGCCGCGGTACGCGCTCTGGTCGACCGGATCGAGGGGCGGCAGCCGGAGTCCGTCACCCTGCCCGCCCGTCTCGTCGTGCGCCGATCCTGCGGCGAGCGTGCCGCCGACCAGAGGAGCAACGCGTGAGCGAGCAGGGCGAGTTGCTGCGTATTGAAGGCATCCGGAAGGCGTTTCCCGGCGTGGTCGCGCTCGACGGCGTCGACTTCGACCTGCGCCGCGGTGAGGTGCACGTTCTCCTGGGCGAGAACGGCGCGGGCAAGAGCACCCTCATCAAGACGCTCTCCGGCGCCCACCGCCCCGACAGCGGCCGCATCCTCGCCGACGGGCGCGAGGTGCGCATCCACAGCGCGCAGGACGCCGAACGGCTCGGGATCGCCACCATCTACCAGGAGTTCACCCTCGTCCCCGATCTCACCGTCGCCGAGAACATCTTCCTGGGCCGCCAGCCGCGCCGCTTCGCAATGATCGACCGCAAGCGCATGGAGGCGGACGCCGCCGTGCTCCTGGAGCGGGTCGGCGTCGATGTCGCGCCCCACGCGCGCGTACGTGAACTCGGCATCGCCCGGCTCCAGATGGTCGAGATCGCCAAGGCGCTCAGCCTCGACGCACGTGTCCTGATCATGGACGAGCCGACCGCCGTGCTCACCTCCGAAGAGGTCGACAAGCTCTTCGCCCTCGTACGCGGTCTGCGCGCGGACGGTGTGGGGATCGTCTTCATCACCCACCACCTCGACGAGATCGCGGCGCTCGGCGACCGGGTCACGGTGCTGCGCGACGGCAGAAGCGTCGGCCAGGTGCCCGCCTCGACGCCCGAGGACGAACTCGTACGCATGATGGTCGGCCGGGACATCGACCAGCAGTATCCGCGTGAACGCCCGGACGTCGGCGCCCCGTTGCTCTCGGTGCGCTCACTGACCCGCAAGGGCGCCTTCCACGACGTCAGCTTCGAGGTGCGCGCCGGTGAGGTCGTGGGCTTGGCCGGACTGGTCGGTGCCGGGCGCACCGAGGTCGCCCGGGCCGTCTTCGGCGCCGACCGCTACGACAGCGGAACCGTCGACGTGCGCGGCGAACCACTGCCCCGGCACGACGTGAACGCCGCGATGGGCGCCGGGATCGGTCTGGTCCCCGAGGACCGCAAGGGCCAGGGCCTGGTCCTCGACGCCTCCGTCGAGGAGAACCTGGGCCTGGTCACGCTGCGCTCGGCCACCCGCGCCGGGCTCGTCGACCGCAAGGGCCAGCGGGCGGCGGCCGCGCGCATCGCCGAACGCCTCGGCGTACGCATGGCCGGGCTCGGCCAGCCGGTGCGCACGCTGTCCGGCGGCAACCAGCAGAAGGTCGTCATCGGCAAGTGGCTGCTCGCCGACACCCGGGTGCTCATCCTCGACGAGCCGACCCGGGGCATCGACGTCGGCGCCAAGGTCGAGATCTACCAGCTCGTCAACGAACTGACCGCCGCCGGGCACGCGGTCGTCATGATCTCCAGCGATCTACCCGAGGTGCTCGGCATGAGCGACCGGGTGCTGGTCATGGCCCAGGGGCGCATCGCCGGGGAACTCCCGGCGGGCGAGACGACCCAGGAGGCCGTCATGGAACTCGCCGTGGGCACGGCGGCCGCGCCCGCCCCCGTACAGAACGAAGTGGAGGGCTCCCGTGGCCACTGACACGCTCCGGAGCGGCGCGAGCGGCATACCGGCGCTGCGCCGTCTCCTGCTCGACAACGGCGCGCTCAGCGCCCTGGTGGTCCTGCTGGTGGCGATGTCGCTGCTCTCCGGCGACTTCCTGACCACGCAGAACCTGCTCAACGTCGGTGTGCAGGCAGCCGTGACCGCGATCCTCGCGTTCGGGGTCACCTTCGTCATCGTCTCGGCGGGCATCGACCTGTCGGTCGGCTCGGTCGCCGCGCTGTCCGCGACCGTGCTCGCCTGGTCGGCGACGAAGCAGGGCCTGCCGGTGTGGCTCGCGGTCGTCCTCGCCGTCGGCACGGGCATCGCCTGCGGCCTGGTCAGCGGCGTCCTCGTCGCGTACGGCAAACTCCCGCCGTTCATCGCCACCTTGGCCATGCTCTCGGTCGGCCGGGGCCTGTCCCTGGTGATCTCGCAGGGCAGCCCGATCGCGTTCCCCGACTCCGTCTCCCGGATCGGCGACACCATCGGTGGCCGACTGCCCGTCCCGGTCCTGGTGATGGTCGCGATGGGGCTGCTCACCGCGCTGATCCTGTCGCGTACGTACCTCGGACGCTCGATGTACGCGATCGGCGGCAACGAGGAGGCGGCCCGGCTCTCCGGGCTGCGGGTCAGGCGGCAGAAGATCGCGATCTACGCGCTGTCCGGCCTGTTCGCCGCCGTCGCCGGAATCGTGCTCGCCTCCCGGCTGGTCTCGGCGCAGCCGCAGGCCGCCCAGGGGTACGAGCTCGACGCGATCGCGGCCGTCGTCATCGGCGGCGCCAGCCTGTCCGGCGGTGTGGGCAAGGCGTCCGGCACCCTGATCGGCGCGCTGATCCTGGCGGTGCTGCGCAACGGCCTCAACCTCCTTTCCGTGTCGGCCTTCTGGCAGCAGGTCGTCATCGGCGTCGTCATCGCGCTCGCCGTCCTGCTCGACACCGTGCGCCGCCGGGCCGGGGCCGCACCCGGGGCGGCGGGTACGGGTTCGGGCGGCGGATTCGGCGGCAAGGGCGGAGCCGTGAAGGCGGCGGTCGCCGCCGTGGCCGTGGCGGCCGTCCTGGGCGCGCTCTCCTTTGTCAACACCGGCTCGTCCGGCGCCTCCACCAAGGTGGGCATGTCGCTCTCCACCCTCAACAACCCCTTCTTCGTCCAGATGAAGGCTGGGGCCGAGGCGGAGGCCAAGGCGGCCGGTGTCGACCTCACCGTCACCGACGCGCAGAACGACGCCTCCCAACAGGCCAACCAGATCCAGAACTTCACGGGTGCGGGCATGAAGTCGATCATCGTCAACCCGGTGGACTCGGACGCCGTCGGGCCGTCGGTGCGCGCCGCCAACAAGGCGGACATTCCCGTGGTCGCCGCCGACCGAGGCGTCAACAAGGCGACCGCGGCCACCCTGGTCGCCTCCGACAACGTGGCGGGCGGCAGGCTCGCCGCGAAGACGCTCGCCGACAAGCTCGGCGGCAAGGGCAGGATCGCCGTCCTCCAGGGCACCGCGGGCACCTCCGCCAGCCGCGAGCGCGGCCAGGGCTTCGCCGAGGGCATCAAGGCGTACCCCGGCATCACGGTCGTCGCCCGTCAGCCCGCCGACTTCGACCGCACCAAGGGCCTCGACGTGATGACCAATCTGCTCCAGTCCCACCCCGACGTCACCGGGGTCTTCGCCGAGAACGACGAGATGGCGCTCGGCGCGGTCAAGGCGCTCGGCGCCAAGGCGGGATCGACCGTCGCCGTAGTCGGCTTCGACGGAACTCCCGACGGTCTCAAAGCAGTTGGGGCGGGCACACTGTACGCATCGGTCGCGCAGCAGCCCGCCGAGCTCGGCCGGATCGCCGTGCGCAACGCGGTCAGGGCGGCGAAGGGCGACCAGGTCGAGAGCACGGTGAAGGTTCCGGTCAAGGTCGTCCTGCGCGAAAACCTCGCCCAGTTCTCCTGAACGTCGCAGACTTCTCCTCGACGGAAACCGGCCACCCCCCAACCTCGGCCACACAGCGAAAGCAGGACAGGGATGTACGACTACGACCTTCTGGTCGTCGGGTCCGCCAACGCCGACCTGGTCATCGGCGTGGACCGCCGCCCCGCGCCCGGCGAGACCGTGCTCGGCTCGGACCTGGTCGTCCACCCGGGCGGCAAGGGCGCGAACCAGGCCGTCGCGGCCGCCCGGCTCGGCGCGCGCACCGCGCTGCTGGCCCGGGTCGGCGACGACGGCCATGGACGGCTGCTCATCGACTCGCAGCGGGCGGCGGGCGTCGACACCGTCGGCATGCTCGTCGGCGGGGCGCCCACCGGGGTGGCGCTGATCACCGTGGACCCGTCCGGCGACAACAGCATCGTGGTCTCGCCCGGCGCCAACGCCCGGCTCGCCCCGCAGGACGTGCGGGCCGCCGCCAGCCTCTTCCAGGCGTCCCGGGTGGTCTCCGCGCAGCTGGAGATCCCGCTGGAGACGGTGGTCGAGACGGTACGGAGTCTGGCCTTCGGCAGCCGATTCGTGCTCAACCCGTCCCCGCCCGCCCGGCTGCCCGCCGCCGTGCTCACCGCCTGCGACCCGCTGATCGTCAACGAGCACGAGGCGCGCTTCATCCTGGGCGACTCGGCGGGCCCCGCCCCCGAGGACTGGGCCCGGGCGCTGCTGCTGCGCGGCCCGCGCTCGGTGGTGATCACCCTGGGCGCGGCGGGCGCCCTGGTCGCGGCCGGCAGCACCAACTCCTTCGTACGGGTGGCCAGTCCGCAGGTCGACGTGGTGGACACGACCGGCGCCGGGGACGCCTTCACGGCCGCCCTGGCCTGGCGGCTCGGCCTGGGCGAGGACCTGGCGGAGGCCGCCGCGTTCGCGGTCCGGGTCGGGGCGGCGGCGGTGACCCGGCCTGGCGCGCAGGAGTCGTATCCGACGGCCGAGGAGGTCTTCGCGCGGTGAGGTGAGCGGCTTTTCCGCGCGTCCGGCCGCCGTTCGGACCACGGCGGTTGTCGGCCATCCGCGCGGAATCGGCCATACCCCTACAAATCCCGGAAAGCGCCCGGCCCCAGCCCCTACCGTGATCCCGATGCGTCGGCCGACGCAGCACGACGGCCCACGGGGGCCATGCGCCAGGGAGTTGCAGTAGATGAAACGACGGTTGGGCATCCTCGTCTCGGTCGGTGCGCTCACGTTCGGGGCCACCGGTGTGGGCACCGCCGCGGCCTCCGCCGCACCGGCCCACCCCACCGTGACCGCCGAGATCTTCGCCACCAGCAACACGGCCGTCATCACCGACCCCGCCGACCCCCGGCTGCGGACCCAACTGCGCGGCTTCGACCGCGAAGTGCGCTCGGTCATCCACGCCAACGGCGCCAGGGCCGGGAAGTCGACCCTCCTGAACGGCGTGTTCTGGTCGTCCGACCTCAAGCAGGCGACATACGAGCGCTCGCGCGAGTTCGACGTCAACCATGTCAGCGCGAACGGCCTGCACCACATCGCGGACGTCGTCCGCAAGCAGTTCAAGCAGGAGTCCGTCCTGACCTTCCGCTATCTCCCGCGCACCTCGGCGCAGACCAACGCCGTCGACATCGAAGCGCCGGGCGTCACCTCGCGCACACTCCACGACGCGCTGCTCGCGAACCCCACCGCCCGTGACGAACTCGGCGGCGGCTCCGTCACCGCCCGCGACGGCAGGCTCATCCTCATCGCCCCGCTCGCCGACCTCCCGCTCGCCAAGAAGTTCGTGGGCGAGCTCGGGGTGGACTGGACGAAGGCCCAAGTGCGGTACGGGGCCGAGGAGTTCGTCGGCAGCTGACGCGCGGCCGCGCGCGCGGACCCGGAGGCCTGTGCGCGCAGGCGAGTGATCCCCGCACACCGATTACGTAACGTAACCGCGTGTGCACCATGCGCCCCGTTACCCGCGTAGCTGTCCCTGAGCAGCGGAATTGGCCACTTTAAGTGGTCGCACGACCGGTGCTTTTCGTGGGAGGGCGGCGCAAGCTGGAGGCGGAGCCGGGCCGTCTATCCCCGAGCAGACGGCCCAGCTCCGCCCGGGGCGCCGCCACGGAGCGGGAGGACGGCGCCCCTGGGACGCCTCCCCGATCAGCCCACCAGCTCCGGGTGGTGACGCCGCGCCACCTCCGGGTGGGCGCGCAGCCAGCCCTTCAGTTCATTGCGGCCGTACTCGGCGTGCAGCGGGTTGTCCGCGCTGTGCGCGACGCCGGGCGCGTGCGAGAGATAGGCGCCGGGGACCGTCTCGACACGGGCGTCCAGGCGCGGGTTGTAGAAGAACGGCACCGAGTACCGCTCCACGGCACCGGGCGGCGAGACGACGCGGTGGTCGGTCGCGGACAGATAGCCCTCGGTCGCGATCTCCAGGAGCTCGCCGAGGTTGACGACGAAGGCGCCGGGCAGCGGCGGAACGTCCACGAAGCCGTCGCCGAGCCGGACTTGGAGACCCCCGACGGAGTCCTGGAGCAGCAGCGTCAGGAACCCGTAGTCCTTGTGCGCGCCGACGCCCTGGCCGTCGCCCTCCGGAGCGCTTCCGGGGTAGCGGATCAGCTTGGTGTGCAGATGCGGGCGCTCGGCGAAGGCGGCGTCGAAGAAGTCGGCGGGGGCGCCGATGGAGGCGAGCAGCTCCTGGAGCAGCCGGTGCGCGACGGCCGCGAGCCGGTCCTGCCAGTCGAGCACGACGGTGCGCAGCTCGGGCAGCGCGTCGGGCCACTGGTTGGGCCCTTCGAGCCAGCGGTACGCCGGGTCGTCCGGCCCCACCACGGGCGCGGGCCGCTCGGCCCCGACGTCGAGCTGGTCCCGCCAGTCCGAACGCCCGCCCGTCAGCTCATGGCCGATGCGCGTGTAGCCCCGGAAGTGCGGCGAGCGCAGATTGCTCAGGGCGAGCCGATCGGCCTCGGGCAGTGCGAAGAACTCCCTGGTCAGCCGCGCTATGCGAGCGACCTCGGCGTCCTCGATGCCATGCCCCACGAGGTGGAAGAACCCGGTGTCGCGGGCCGCGCGGTGCAGCCCCTCGCGGAAGGCGTCACGCGTGACCGGGTCATCCGCCTGCGACAGGTCGACCACGGGCAGTGAGGTGGAAAGCAGGGTGCTGCTGGACATGGCGGGTTCCGTTTCCGTTCCGGGATATACGGAGGTCCTGTTCCCGGGGGTGCCGGGAGGACGGCCGGAACGGCTCGGCGAAAGGGGTGCGCCGGAACCGGGGTGTGACCGCGACAGGACCGTGGGGCAGAAGGGCGGGCCCGGGGCGAGGCTCGAAGAGCCGGGCCGGGGGCCAGGGCCGAGAAGGCCGCGAAGGTCAGTCCTGCGGGCGACAGCTCATGCTGGTGACGCGCACGTAGTCCACGTGTCGGCGCATCACGAGAAGAGTCATGCCACGAAGAGTACGCCTGGTGGGCGGGGGCGTGGGGGAGATCTTGACCACACTCGCGCGGAGGCGGCCCGGTGCGGTGAGGCGGTTGCCTAGGTTGGCGCCATGGGAACGCGACCGGCAGCAGACGTCCAGCACTCCGTCTCGACCTGGCAGCAGCCCTCGCCGCCGCCCGCGTCCCTCGAACGCGCCGAACTGGTGGAGTGGGTGGCCCGGCGGATCATCGCCCGGGGAGAGGGCCGCCTCCTGGTCGGGATCGACGGTTTCACCGCCTCCGGGAAGACCAGCTTCGGCCATGAACTGGCCGAGTGGATCAGCGGCGCGGGCCGCCCCGTACTGCGGGCCACGCTCGACGACTTCAAGAAGCCGTGGAAGGACCGGCATCTGTACGACCGGGAGTCGGGCGAGGGGTACTACCGCAACGCCTACGACTACGCCGCCGCCAAGCGGCTCCTGCTCGACCCGTGCCGTTCGCGGGGACCGGTGGACTGCGCCCTGTGCTCCATCGACCCGCTGACCCAGGTGGACCACTCGTCGACCACCCGTCCCGTCGCCCCGGACGCCGTACTGATCGTGGACGGTGTCTTCGCCTTCCGCCCCGAGATCGACGACTACTGGGACTTCCGTATCTGGCTGGACGTCGACGCGGAGCTGTCGGTGCGGCGGGGCGCCGCACGTGACCAGAACTGGGCGGGTTCCGACGCGGAGGCGATCCACCGTGACCGCTATCTGGTCGCGGAGCGCATCTACTTGGACGAGGTGGATCCGCTGAAGAGGATGGACGTCGTCGTGGACAACTCGGACTTCGCGCGCCCGCGCGTGATCGGCACCCAGGGCGACATGCCCCGCCCGCGCTGATCCGATCAGGGGAACGACCAGCCTGTCGGGTGGGCGTGCGGGCGCTGGTTGGCGAGAGTCGAGGCGACCAGTCGGACACCTCACCCAAGGGACTCCCATGCTCCGTCGCCTCGCCGTCGTCCTCGTCAGCCTTTCCGCCGCGGCCTGCTTCACCGCCGGTACCGCGACCGCCGCGTCGCACGACGACCCGCGGGAGCTGACCCCCCGCGAGCAGGCGGGCCTGGAATTCGCGGGCCACGTACTCGGCGGCCTCCTCGGCGGCTCCCCCCTGCGCGGCGCGGGCTTCTGACGCCGTACGTCCCGGTGCTGATCCGGGGAACGTGACACGGGCGCCCACCCCCGTCGGGGTGGGCGCCCGCGATGTCTCAGTGGTCCGCCTGGCGGATCACTTCACGTTGACCGCGGCCCAGGCCGCGTCCACCGTCTTGTACTCGGTGCTGCTCGCGCCGTACAGCGCGCTCGCCGCGCTGAGGGTGGCGGTGCGGGCGCCCTTGTAGTCGGTCGTCGAGGTCATGTACTCGGTCAGCGCCTTGTACCAGATCTTGACGGCCTTGTCCCGTCCGATGCCCGTGACCTTGGAGCCGTCGGACGTCGGGGAGTCGTAGCTGACGCCGTTGATGGTCTTGGCGCCGCTGCCTTCGGAGAGAAGGTAGAAGAAGTGGTTGGCCACACCGGACGAGTTGTGGACGTCCAGGTCGCCGACCCCGGCGGACCAGCTGTCGGCCGAACCGCCGTCCTTGCTCGGCTTGTCCATGTACCGCAGCGGCTTGCCGTCACCGTTGATGTTGATCTTCTCGCCGATGAGGTAGTCGCCGACGTCCGTGGAGTTGTTCGCGTAGAACTCCACCGCGGTGCCGAAGATGTCCGAGGTCGCCTCGTTGAGGCCGCCGGACTCACCGCTGTAGTTGAGTTTGGCGGTGGCCGCCGTCAGGCCGTGCGACATCTCGTGGCCCGCGACGTCCAGCGAGGTCAGCGGCGCGGAGTTGCCGTTCCCGTCCCCGTACGTCATGCAGAAGCAGCTGTCGTCCCAGAAGGCGTTGACGTAGTTGTCGCCGTAGTGGACCCGGCTGTACGAGGCGACGCCGTCGTTCTTGATGCCGTTGCGGCCCAGCACGTTCTTGTAGAAGTCCCAGGTCACCGCCGCGCCGTAGTGCGCGTCCACGGCCGCGGTCTGGGCGTTGGACGCCTTGCCGTCGCCCCAGGTGTCGACCGTGTTCGTGAAGAGCGTGCCCTTGCCGTCCTGCTTGTGGCCGAGGTCGTACGTCTTGTGGCCGCCGCGCGCCGAGTCGTCGAGCTGGAAGTTCGAGCCGGACTTCGAGGTGCCGAGCGTGACGCTGCCGCTGTACTCGCTGGCGCCCGTACCGGTCTCGATGGCCTGCCACTGGGAGAGCTTCTTGCCGGTGTTGGCGTCCGTGACGATGTGCAGCCGGCTCGGCGTGCCGTCGTCCTGGAATCCGCCGACGACGGTCTCGTAGGCGAGGACCGGAGTGCCCTTCGCCGCCCAGATCACCTTGCGCGGCGCCTGGTCGGCCGTGGCCTTCTGCGCGCCCGCGCTCTTGGCGATGCCAAGAGCCTTCTGCTGCACGCCACTTGCGGCGATGGCCGGCGTGGTGGACGCGACCTTGATGGCAGCTCCGGCCGCCTTGGTCACGCCGGCGCTCTTGCCGTTCTTGGTGACGTGGACGACCAAGTCGCCGCCGAGGACAGGGAGTCCGTCGTACGTGCGCTCGTAACGGGTGTGGACGGTGCCGTCGGCGTCCTTGATCACGTCACGGACGACCAGCTTCTCCTGGGCGCCGAGGCCCAGTTCGGCCGCCGTCTTGGCGGTGGTGGCGGTCTGCTGACGCATCAGCTCGGCCCGCTGCGAGGCGGAGAGGCTGAACGGCTTCGCGGCGGCGTCGGCGCTCGTGGGGGAGGCGCCGGCGGATCCGGAGGCCACACCGGTGAGACCACCGGCGAGGAGCGCGGCGGCGGCGACGGAGCCGGCGACACGCGTAGAACGCGTTATACGAAAAGTCACGCGAGCATCCCTTTCTAGGGAGTGGGGGGTTGATGGTGCAGGTGTCACGTGTGGGCCCAGAGTGACAGGAGGGGTAAGTACATGTCAGGAAGGCGACCACGAAATGGCCGGAACGCTTCTCGGAGGCGGCGCGGTGGCGCGTGGGGGTGAAGTGGCCTGTCAGGCAAGGGGTTTCGGGACCGAACGGTCGTCCGAGGGTGAGCGGCGAACCGGCCGTCGCGAAAAGTACCTGACCGAAAATCGACCCAACTGAAGTGGGTTCTCGATCGTCTGCGGGCCGAGGTCTGGACGCCCGGCGCCCGGCTGGTTACTCTCCAGTGCACCTAGTCAACAAGTTGAGTACCTGAGCGTGGAGAGGTGGCTGAGGCGATGTCCGCCTTCCGTAAGGCCGTGGAGTCCGGGGACCATGACGCCATCGAGGCGCTGCTGGCCGAGAACGTCGTGTTCACCAGCCCGGTGGCCTTCAAGCCGTACCCGGGGAAGGCGATCACGGCCGCGATCCTGCGGGGCGTGATCCGGACCTTCGCCGACTTCCGCTATGTGCGCGAGATCGTGAGCGCCGACGGCCGGGACCAGGCGCTGGTCTTCAAGGCCACGGTCAACGGCCTTGAGGTCAACGGGTGCGACTTTCTGCACTTCGACGACGACGGCCTGATCGACGACTTCACCGTCATGGTCCGCCCGCTGTCGGGGGCCAACGCCCTCTCCGAGGCCATGGCCGCCCAGTTCGACCGCATCCGCCAGGAGGCGGCCGCCGGTTGATCCGGCCCTGTACGCGCGAAAGCCCGGGTCGGCGAGGTGTTCCTCGCCGACCCGGGCTTCTGGCTGTTGCGGGCGATTACTCGATGACGAGCTCGACCTCGATGTTGCCGCGCGTGGCCTTGGAGTACGGGCAGTAGGCGTGCGTCGCCTCGACCAGCTTGCGGCCGGTCTCGCCCTCCAGGGCGTCCGGCAGCTCCACGCGCATGACGACCGCGAGCCCGAAGCCGGTGTCGTCCTTGCCGATGGAGACCTCGGCGGTGACGGCGACGTCCTTGGTGTCGAGCTTCATCTCGCGGCCGACCGCTCCCATGGCGCTGGCGAAGCACGCGGCGTACCCGGCGGCGAAGAGCTGCTCGGGGTTGGTGCCCTCGCCGTTGCCGCCGAGCGCCTGGGGCATCGCGAGGGGGAGGTCGAGCCGGCCGTCCGAGCTCACGGCCCGGCCCTCGCGCCCGTTGGCGGTGGCGGCGGCGGTGTACAGCGCGTTCATGGAGGTGCCCTCTTCCGTCCGGTGGGGAGCGGGTGCCCGCTCCTCTCTGCCCCTAAAGAGTTGCACACAACTAAATTGCGCGCAACTCAATGGCGGGCGACAAGCTACCCTGGATCCATGACCTCCTCGTCGACCCCTGCCCCGCCGTCCTCGCCCCTCGCGTCCGACGTCGATCTGCTCCGCCTCGACCACCAGGTCTGCTTCTCCCTGCACGCCGCGTCGCGCGCCTTCGGCGGCATCTACCGCGACGCCCTGAAGGACCTCGGCCTCACCTATCCGCAGTACCTGGTGATGCTGGTGCTCTGGGAGCACGGACCGCAGCCCGTCAAGGTGATCGGCGAGCGGCTGCGGCTCGACTCGGGCACGCTCTCGCCGCTGCTCAAGCGCCTGGAGACGGCCGGGCTCGTGACCCGCGAGCGCAGCGCCCACGACGAGCGGTCGGTCACGATCCGGCTGACCGAGGACGGCGCCGCGCTGCGCGAGCGGGCGCTGCCGGTGCCGCTGAAGATCCTCTCGGCGACGGGCCTCTCGGTGGAGGAGGTGCTGTCCCTCCAGCAGCTCCTCGGCCGGATCACGACGTCTCTGGACCAGGCGAGCTGACCAGGCCGGACCGAGCCGGGGTACGGGTGTCCGTCCGCGCCTTGGCCTCGGCCGCATAGGTGTCCACGTACTCCTGCTCGGAGAGCTTGCGGATCGCGTACATGATCTCGTCCGTGACCGCGCGCAGCACTTCGCGCCGATCGGGCATGTTCGCGTACCGGGAGAAGTCCAGCGGGGCGCCGAAGCGGATGGTGACCGGTACGCGGCGCGGCAGTCGCTGGCCGCGCGCCTGGGCCTCGAACGTGCCGATCATCGCGCAGGGGATCACGGGCGCGCCCGAGCGCAGCGCCATGGCCGCGACCCCGGCCTTGCCCTTGTACAGGCGGCCGTCGTGCGAGCGGGTGCCTTCGGGGTAGATGCCGAGCAGTCCGCCGCCCGCGAGGACCCGCACTCCGGTGTCGACCGCGGCCTGTGCCGCGTCTTTGCCCGAGCGGTCCACCGGTATTTGCCCGACGCCCCGGAAGAACGCGGCGGTCAGTCGTCCTTTGACGCCCCGGCCCGTGAAGTACTCCATCTTGCACATGTAGGTGATCCGGCGCCTGATGGCCACGGGAACCAGGAATGAGTCGCAGAACGAGAGATGGTTACCCGCGATGATCGCCGCACCGCCGCGCGGCACATGCCGCAGCCCTTCGACCTTGGGTCGCATGGGCCACCGCAGCAGTGGCACGAGCACGATGTATTTGAACGCGTAATAAAGCACGCCAGTGAGACCCTTTCCCCGGAGTGACCCCCGCGCCGAGGCACGCTAATAGGGGGTCGGGCGAATGGGGAGAGGGCCTAATGAGCCACGCGTGATGGTTCGAAAACGCCGTTCCGCCCCGGCGTTGACGCCAAGGCGGAACATTTGCGTTCAGAATTCAGCCGTTTGCTGCCCGGCTTGCCGCCGGGTGCTTCAACTGATCTGTCTCATCCGTATCGTTACGGGTGCCAGACTTCCTTGATGGCGACAACGTTGCCCTTGGCGTTCAGGGTGACGTCGTAGATGCTGCCCGAGCAGGTGAACGGGGGCTTGACGGCGTCGTGGTCGTTGGCGAGGCAGTCGCCGATGTGGTCCCAGAGCTGGTACAGCTCGACCTTCTTGGTCTGGCCGGAACCCGTGGCGAGCTCGGCCGTGACGTTGTTCTCGAACCAGTACGGCTTGTGCGGGCCCTCGCCGTGGTAGATCCAGTCGTTCGGCGTGCACGCGGGCTTGGCTTCCTGTGCGTGCATGGTGTTCTGCCTGGGCCGCTCGATCGGGTGCAGCATCTTGTGGCCGGCGGGCAGCTTGGGCGGGTTGCCGCAGTCCTGGTTGGGGTCGCCGGCCGGGGTGCCGGCCGACGGAGTCGCCTTGGCGGCGGCGGACTTGGCGGCGGCGGGCGAGGAGCCCTTGTCGTCGGACGGGCCGCACGCGGTGACGGTGACCAGGGCCGCCGCGAAGGCGGCGGCGGTGAGCAGACTACGAGTTGACGCCATGTCAGATATCCCCCGAGGTGGTGCTGAATTTGCGGCATGATCATGCCATACGGCGAGATCAAGCCACCAATCGAGCGGTGTCGGGGGCGATGGCTGCCCGAACCCGGCGTCCAGCCGTCGCGAGCGGGGGCTTCAGTGCTTTCCGGGTTGCTCCCGCGTCACTTCAGGCCCATCGCCTCACATGCGTCCCTGACGTTGGCCGTGCAGATCTCGGACGCCGAGTAGACGCCGTCGCGGATGACGGTCTCCTTGATGTTCGCCTTGGTGAGCGCGACGATCGGGATGATCACGGACGGGATGGCCTTCGTCGTGGGGGAGTCGACCGTCGACTTGGTGATGAGGGTCAGCGGTTCGCCCTTGGCGAGCGAGACCGCCATCTGCGCGGCCACCGGGCCTTCTTGGACGTACGGCTTGTAGACGCTCATGAACTGCTCGCCTTCGACGATGCGCTGCACGCCGGCGAGTTCGGCGTCCTGGCCGGTGACCGGGGGGAGCTTGGAGAGGCCGGCGGCCTTCAGGGCCGTGATGATGCCGCCCGCCATGCCGTCGTTGGCGGAGTAGACGCCGATGATCTTGTCCTTGCCCAGGGCCGAGATCGCGCCCTCCATGTTGGCGTTGGCGTTCTCCGGCTTCCACTCCTTGGTGTCGTACTCCTTGCCGATGTTCACCTTGCCGTCGAGCTCGGCGTGCGCGCCCTTCTTGAACAGCGCGGCGTTCGGGTCGGTGATCGCACCGTTCATCATCACGATGTCACCGTCCTTCGCCTTCGAACCCAGCGCGTCCACCAGGGCCTTGCCCTGCACATGGCCGACCTGCTCGTTGTCGAACGACGTGTACGCGTCGATCGGACCCTCGGCCAGACGGTCGAACGCGACGACCGGGATACCCGACTCCTTGGCCTTCTTCACCGCACCCGCGATCGCCTTCGAGTCCACCGCGTCCACGATCAACGCGTCGACCTTGTTCGTGATCATCGCGTCGACCTGCTGCGTCTGGACCGTGGCGTCCTGCTTGGCGTTCGCGTAGACCACCTTGCCTTTGCCGGCGGTGAGATCGCTGACCATCTTCTCGATCAACGGCTTGTCGAACTTCTCGTAGCGCGCGGTCTGGTTCTCCGGCAGCAGCAGACCGACCTTGATCGCCCCGCCCTTCTTCGCGCCCGGATCCTTGGGGGTGTTGTCGGACTTCTTGGCGCTGCCGCAAGCGGCGAGGGAAACGGCCATCGCGGTGACGCTCACGGCCACGGCGGCACGACGCATACGTGTGTTCATCCAGATACCTCCCTGACGAGGCCGCATCGCTGCGACCGAGGTGGCTGGAAGTCAACTGGGAGGTGTATGGGGCGTCAAGGAGTTGAGGGTTAACGAGACGGCAACTCGCCTTTCCATTGATTAGTCGAACAGGCAACGATTCCGGTTAGTCGGCGTGGTGGTCACGTCAACTGGCCCTGGTGTCACGCCAGTCGGAATCCATCCGCCAGTGCGTCCATCTGTGCCGTGAGCAATGTCCGGGCCCGGTGGCCCATTCCGTCGTACTGGCCCGACACCGCGAGGCTCACCGTGCCGTGCAGCTGCGACCAGGCAACTACCGCGCCCGCCAAGGCCGTTGCGGCCCCGGCGTCCTGGGCCGGGCGGTCGGTGTGCTCCGCGACCCAGTCGGCGACGGCGCCGTCCTGCCGTAGCCACGCGGCCATTTCGTCGACCGGCGGGCGGAACGCGTCGACCGGATCTCCGGCGGCGAAGACCGTGAGGAACGGGCCGAGCGCGGCCCGGGCGCGCTCCAGGGTGTCGGGCGGAGCGGCGTAGCCCGGTACGGGAGTTCCCTGGATCAGCAGATAGCGGTGCGGCTCGGCGGTCGCCCAGTCGAGGCAGGCGTCGGCGAGCGCGTGCAGCGCGGTGCGGGGCGTGCCCACGGTGCTGGCGCCCACGCGTGCGATCGCCTGCGCCAGATCGTCGTACGTGTCCCGGATCAGCTCGCTCAGCAGCTCGTCGCGGCTGGCGAAGTAGCGGTAGAGGGCGGGGCCGGAGAGCCCCATGTCCTTGGCGATCCGGGTGAGCGCCACGGCGGGCGCGCCGCCGTCGGCGAGCTGCTGGAGCGCCGCCGCCTTGATCTCCGCGCGGGTCTGCTCCCGGTAGCGGGCGCGCGGGCTCTTCACTTCGGCGGCCATGGGTCCTCCTGCGTACACGACGGTCTCCGTGTCCGGCACGGCGTCCGAACGCAGTGCACATTCAATCATCCTCTTGCGAGTCGGGATCGCAACAGTTACTGTCCATAACAGAAGCGACAGTACATAACTCAACGCGAAGGGGATCCCCATGTCCAGCACGCCCACCACCTCAACAGCCCGCTCTCTCCATGTCGTTCTGGGCTCGGGCCCGGCCGGCCGGACGCTCGCCGCCGAGCTCGTGAGCCGGGGCCACGTCGTGCGACTGGTCGACCGTTCGGGGTCGGGCGACGCCATCGAGGGCGTCGAGCGGTACGTGGCCGACGTCAGCACCGCCGAGGGAGCCCGCGCCGCCGTCGAGGGCGCGGCCGTCGTCCACCACTGCGTCAACGTCGGCTACCACCTCCAGGTCGAGGTGATGCCCCGCATCCAGCAGGCCGTGCTCGCCGCCGTCGAGGCGGTCGGGGCGCGACTCGTCGTCCTCGACACGCTCTACCCGTACGGGCCGACGCACGGCGAGGTCATGACCGAGGACACCCCGTGGCGGGCCACCTCCCGCAAGGGGCGGATGCGCGCCGAGCTGGACGAGGCGTATCTCACGGCCCACCGCGAGGGCCGTGCCCGTGTCGTCCTCGGCCGGTCGGCGGACTTCATCGGGCCGCAGGTGCTCAACTCCTCGCTCGGCGGCGCGGTGTTCCCGGCCGTGCTGTCCGGGGGCGAGGCGCTGGGGATCGGCGACCTCGATCAGCCGCACAGCTACACGTACATCGGCGATGTCGCCGCCGGACTCGCCACGCTCGGCGAACAGCCCGAGGGCGACGGACAGGTGTGGCATCTGCCCACCGCGCCCGCGGTGACCACCCGTCGGATCCACGCGATGATCGGCGAGCGGGTGGGCGCCCCCGTCAAGGCGACGGTCCTCACCGAGCCTCGCCCGTTCGGGCCGTTCGACGAGGTGTTCATGGCCGAGTACGCCGAGCTCTTCTACCAGCACACCGAGCCGCAGATCCTGGACTCGTCCGCTTTCGAGCGAGCCTTTGGCGCCCGGCCCACACCGCTCGCGCAGGCGCTCGACGCCACCATCGACTGGTACCGCGCGCTGCTCGCGGGGCGGGTCTGACGGGCGGTCGGCGGACGGCGCGCGAGTGCGGGGTGGGGCGAACGGCCCCGCGCATGGGCGATTATGCCCATGCGTCCCCTTCCTGCCGTCCACCTGCGAAAGAAGGCCGCTGTGGCTCCGCACACCGAGGACGGCCGTGGCGGTCGGCCGGGCGCCGCCGGGCCCGCCGCGCCGCCGCCCGACCCGAGCCGTTGGCGGGCGCTCACCGTCTGTCTGGTGGCGGGGTTCATGACGCTGCTCGATGTGTCCATCGTCAATGTGGCGCTGCCGTCGATCCGCGCGGCCCTCAAGGCCCCGGAAGCGGATCTGCAGTGGGTGCTGTCCGGATACGCGCTCGCCTTCGGCCTGTTCCTCATCCCGGCCGGGCGGATCGGCGACGCACGGGGCCGACGCGCGGTGTTCATGACCGGGCTCGCGCTGTTCGTCGTCGCCTCCGCCGCCTGCGGGGCCGCGCAGTCCAGCGGCTGGTTGGTGGCGGCCCGGGCCGTCCAGGGCCTGGCCGGTGGCCTGATCTCGCCGCAGATCTCCGCGCTCATCCAGCAGATGTTCTCCGGAGCCGAACGCGGCCGCGCTTTCGGGATGCTCGGCAGCGTCATCGGCATCTCGACGGCGGTGGGCCCGCTGCTCGGCGGGCTGCTCATCCACGCGGCGGGCGCGCACGAGGGCTGGCGCTGGGTGTTCTACGTCAATGTGCCGATCGGCGTGGTGTGTCTGGTCCTGGCGCGGCGACTGCTGCCCGACACACCATCGGCCCGCCGTGTCTCGTTGCGCAGGCTCGACCCGGTCGGCGTGGCGCTGCTCGGCAGCGGAATGCTGTCGCTGCTGCTCCCGTTCATTCAGGCACAGCAGTGGCACGGCCCCGAGAAATGGCTGCTGTTGGTGCCGGCGGCGGCTCTTCTGTCGGGGTTCGTGGTGTGGGAGCGCCGACAGACCGCACGCGGCCAGTCCCCGCTCCTGGACCTCACGCTGTTCCATGAGCGCAGCTACTGGCTGGGCTGTGCGCTGATCCTGCTCTACTTCGGCGGGTTCACCTCGATCTTCTTCATCACCGCCCTCTACCTCCAGGCCGGGGTGCATCTGAGCGCGCTGGCCGCAGGCCTCGCCATCACCCCGTTCGCCGTGGGCTCCGGGGTCGCCGCCGGGATCGGCGGCCGTCTCGTCGCCCGCTTCGGCCGACGCCTGGTCGCCGTGGGCCTGGCCATGGTCGCCACCGGCCTCGTCGGCACGGCACTCGCGGTGCACCTGGTGGCGGGCAAGTCCTCGGCATGGGCCATGGCCGCGCCCCTGCTCCTCGCGGGGCTCGGCAGCGGCCTTGTCATCGCACCCAACCAGACCCTGACGCTCTCCAAAGTCCCGGTGCGCTCGGCGGGCAGCGCCGGTGGCACCCTCCAGACCGGCCAGCGCGTCGGCTCGGCCGTCGGCATCGCCGCCGTCGGCGCGGTGTTCTTCGCCCGACTCACGCACCACGGCTGGGCGTCGGCGTACGACCACGGCCTGATCGTGTCGATCGCCTTCGTGCTCGGGGCGTTGCTGCTGGCGCTCGCGGACCTGGGAACAGGACTGGAGAGTTGACAGCGACTGTTCGGCGTCAGGTGGTCACCTTCCGAGTGCCGCGAGGCCCTTACGCAGGTCGTCCCGGTCCATGACAGGGGTGACATAGATCTTGGCGCCGAGCTCCATGAAGAACGGCTCCGCGATCTTGGGCATCTGGGACGGGTCCTCAAGGTCGAAGACGATGTACGCCGTACGACAGCCGTTCTGCGTCGTGAAGTAGGCGGCTTCGGGGTTTATGGCCTCCAGCGCCGACTCCATGGTCTTCTGCATGCTGCCGCTTCTGATGTTCTCGTTCGCCTTCTCGGTGTCCATTTCCGCTCTCAACAGCACACGCACGGAACTCACCCTCTCCCGATCGACCGGGCGGGTGCTCGTTCTCGACGCACCGGTCACTCCCGGCCGCGTATAGCACCAGCGTCTCGCTTTCCCCTCATGACCACAACGCGGGGCAGGCCCTGCCAGCCCGGGCGGCAGGGTCTCGTACAAAATGAAGCCCGAGTTCCTGTTATCCCGGCGTCCGGCGGGGGTCTCCGATCGACGGGAGCGTAGAGACGACGCCATGGGTGAGGAACGCATGCACAGGGACAGCACGTCCATGCCGGAGCTGGTCGGCGCGGCACGGACCGGGGACGCGGGGGCGCGGGAACGGCTGGCCGCCGACTATCTGCCGCTGGTCTACAACGTCGTCGGCCGCGCCATGGACGGGCACGCCGACGTCGACGACGTGGTGCAGGAGACCATGTTCCACGCCCTGGAGGGCCTCGACGGGCTGCGCGAGCCGTCCAGGTTCCGGTCCTGGCTGATCGCCATAGCCATGAACCAGATACGCAGACGCTGGCGCACGCAGCAGCAGGCGCCCACCACCAGCCTGGAGCGCCTGGCCGAACCCCTCGACCCCGAGCCGGACTTCGTGGACGTCACCATCCTGCGCCTCGGCCTCTCCGGTCAGCGCCGCGAAGTGGCCGAGGCGACCCGGTGGCTCGACGCGGACGACCGTGAACTGCTCGCGCTGTGGTGGCAGGAGGCGGCGGGCGAGCTCACCCGCCCCGAACTGGCCGAGGCGATGGGGCTGAGCGCCCAGCACGCCGCCGTACGCGTCCAGCGGATGAAGGCCCAGCTGGAGGTCGGCCGGATCGTGGTGCGGGCGCTGGCCAACCGGCCGCTCTGCGACGAACTGGCCGCGCTGACCGCTGCCTGGGACGGCCGCCCCGAACCGGTGTGGCGCAAACGAATAGCCCGGCACACCCGGGAGTGCCGCGCCTGCTCCGGCCACGGCTCCGACCTGGTGCCCGCCGAGGGCCTGCTCGTCGGCCTCGCGCTCATCGTCCCGCTGTCGGGTCTGTACGCGTCCGTCCTCGCCCCGGACCGACTCGGCCTCGCGGCATCGGCGACACCGCTGACGTCCCCCGGCAGCGCGGATATCTCGCCGAAGCCCGGTGCGCGTACGTACGTGGTCAAGGGCGCCGCAGCCGTCGCGATCGGCGTCGTCCTCGGCATCCTCGTCGTACTGCTGTGGCCGGACAGGCGACCCGAGGCCGCCCCCGCCCCGGCGACGGTGACGACTGCGTCCGCCGTCGCTCCTTCACCTTCGTACGTGTCGCCCTCGGCCAGCCCCACACCGCAGCCGACGACGGCCGCTCCCTCGCCCAAGGCCACCACGAAGAGCCCCCGGCCGACTCCGCCGCCCGCGCCGACCCCGGAACAGCGACTCATCCAGCTGGTCAACAGCCGTCGCAGCGCGGCGGGTTGCGCCCCGCTGCGGCGCGATCCTCAGCTCACGACGGCGGCGGTCAGACATGCCCGGGACATGGTGGCGCGTGGCTACTACGGCCATGAGAGCCCCGAGGGGCAGCACGCCGACGCCCGGATGAGGGCCGCCGGATACCCGGTCGGGGCCTGGGCGGAGAACCTGGACAAGGGGACGACGGACCCGGCGGCCGTCGTCAAGGACTGGACCGACGGCTCGATCCACCAGCAGAACATGCTCGACTGCGGTTACCGCGACACGGGCGTGGCCGCCGTGCCCGGCCCGGACGGCACGGTGTGGGTGCAGGACTTCGCCGGAACGCAGTCCTGACCCCACACCCGTGCGGCGGTCGGCTCAGCTGCCGAAGTTCTGGACCCACCAAGGGCCGTTGTCGCTGAGGTTCACGCCCACGCCGATGTCCTTGAAACCGCAGTCCAGGATGTTGGCGCGGTGGCCCGGGCTGTTCATCCAGTCGTGCATCGCGGCCTCGGGGCTCTTGGGGCCCCGGTGGATGTTCTCGCCCCACTTGTGCCAGTCGTATCCGGCGGCGGTCATCCGGTCGCCCGCGTTCTTGCCCTCCGGGGTGTCGTGCTCGTAGTAGTTGCGGGCCGCCATGTCGTCGGCGTGCTCCTGCGCGGAGGAGTTGAGCCGGCTGTCGGCCTTGAACGGCGAGCAACCCGCCTTGGCGCGTTCGGTGTTGGCGAGCGCGATGACCTGCTGGACGTACTGGGCGGCGGTGCCGGTCACCGCGCTTCCAGGCTGCGACACGGGGGACGTACGAGAGGTCCCGCTGTCCGTGTGCCCGGTGGTCGTCGTCGGGGTGGTGTGCGTCTGCGCAGGGTGGGGAGCGGGAGCGGTGTGGCTCGGCTTCGGCTTGGCGGAGGCGGACTTCGAAGGCGTGGCGGAGTGCGTCGGCGACGGTGACGAGAGTGGGGCGGCCGGGTTGGCGGCGGTGTCGAGGATGTGCTCGGTGGGTGCCGCAGCCTCGGTGGCGACCGTCTTGGCGTGGTCGTCGGACTGCGGCCAGCACAGCGCCCCCGTGATGGCCGTGACCGCCACGGTCCCGGCCACCGCTGTGCCGACGGTCTGCGCGGACCACCGCCGCCGCGCGTGCCGCCGCGCGGCCCGCCCCTGGGGCGCCGAGTGCCGGGCGTGGGGGTGCTCGTCGTGGTGCTGCATGGGGCTCCGCTCTCTTTCGGTGCTTGCCGGGGTTGTCCGGCGCATGGGAGAGCGGGCGGGGAGACGGCGATAACGTTTTCTTGCGAGGGTGACGTGGATCACGGTCCGATGTGGGGTTGGGTGCACCTACAGGGGCGCGGGGAACTGCGCGACCAGCCCAGCACGGTCCGCAGCCGAACAACCGCATCCATAAGGCGGCGCTCAGACAACCCGCAACACCGGCTCCGCCGGCCCCGCGGTCGACGAGTTGAGCAGCCCGAGACCGGCCGGAGCCGGGGTGTGCAGGACCGCGTTGCGGTCGCGCGCGGTACTGATCAACCCGGCCGACCGCAACACCGTCGCATGCTCACTCGCACTCGCCGCGGAGATCCCCGCGCGAGCAGCGAGCTGACTGGTGGTCAGACCGGGCTGCTCGGCGATCGCGCACAACACGGTCGCGCGGGTCCGCCCGAGCAGCGCCGACAGCGAGCGCGGCGCGGTCGTCAGCGCACCGGCCGTCGACGGGGCGGGCAGCGCGAGCCCCGGCACCCCGTCCTGCCCGATGGGGAAGCTGATCCACGGCTGGGGCTTGGCGGCGTCGTCGAACAGGGGATGCTCCGACCCGAACAGTGTCGGGATCAGCAACAGACCTCGTCCGTCGAGATACAGGTCGCCCTCATGGCCGGAAATCATGGTCAGTTCGAGCACCGGCGGGTTCCAGCGCACCCGGCGCGGATGGAGCCCCTGGAGCAGCCGCTCCACCCCGCCCTCGGTGAGATGCCGCATCCGGATGGCCCGGTCGGCGCCCGCCAGTTGCTCGATGCGCTGCCAGTAGGGAGCGACGATCTGTTCGTGCGCGTCCTCGAAGACGTCGACGAGACTCTGCAGGAACCGGGGATCGCTGTCCGTATGCCGCATCCACTCCGGGACCCGGCCCGTCCGGTCCACCCACTGCTCCACGTACCGGCGAACGAGCCGGGGCGGTGTGGCCCGTACCTTCTCCCACAACTCCTGCGGACTGCCCGGCTCCACGGGCAGCAGGAAGTCCAGCGACCAGCCCTTGGTGGGGACCACGTCGAAGGCCATACGGGTACGCGGGTCGAGGCGGCCGAACGACTCGCGCCGCCAGGTGTCGAAGCGCGCGTGGTGAAAGTTCTCCTGCAACACCCGCAGGGCGATGTCCAGTTCGAGCAGCGGGCGCGGTCCCTGGGCCACCCGCGTACGGGCGAGATCGTCGGCGGTGAAGTGTATGCGCAGCGTCACTTCGCCGAGCATTGCCGCATGGCGTGTTTCGGACCAGCCCGAAACACGTCACCTCTGCCGTCGGCGGCTTGGCACTCTGAGGGTGCGCAACGGGGGAGTGCCGGCTGGTACACACGGGGGGAGCGACGGCGTGTACCGGCCGGCACGCTGTTGTGCGCGGCCGGGTTGCCCGGTCGGCGTGGCGGGTGCCCGATGCTTGGAAGACCGAACGGCTCGGTTTAGTTTCTCGTTGCACCGGGTGGCCGACGCTGTGCGGCCTCCGTTCCTCGAAAGGATCGAGCCTCATGCGTTACGCAGTCCTCGGTACCGGCGCCGTCGGCCGGAACATCGCCGCCAAGCTCGCCTCCCTAGGCCATGAAGTCGTCGTCGGCACCCGTGACCCGAAGGCCACCCTCGCCCGCACCGAGTCCGATCAGTTCGGCAACCCGCCGTTCGCCGTCTGGCAGCAGGAGCATCCCCGGGTGGGCCTGGAGACGTTCGCCGACGCCGGGGCGTTCGGCGACAGCGTCGTCAACACGACGGCCGGGATGGCGAGTCTGGCGGCTCTGGGCGCTGTGGGCGCGGAGAACCTGAACGGCAAGGTGCTCATCGACGTCGCCAACCCGCTGGACTTCTCCCAGGGCATGCCGGCCTCGCTCGACCCGGTCAACACCGACAGCCTGGGCGAGCGGATCCAGCGGGCGTTTCCGCGGGCGCATGTGGTGAAGACCCTGAACACCATGAACACCAAGATCATGGTCGAGCCGTCCCGGGTCGCGGGCGAGCACAACGTGTTCCTGTCCGGGGACGACGAGGCGGCCAAGAAGGCGGTCGCCGCGCTGCTGATCTCGTTCGGCTGGCCCCAGCAGAGCATCCTCGACCTCGGCGACATCACCACCGCGCGCGGCACCGAGATGATGCTGCCGATCTGGATGCGGCTCATGGGCGCCCTGGGCCACACCGACTTCAACTTCCACATCCAGGGCGCCTGACAGCGGGCCCGCTACGGGGGCGGGGTCGAGGGCGGGCTCATGGACGGCCGGGTCGTCGGCCGCTTCGACGGCTGACGGCTCGGACCAGGGGCGGGCTGCCGGACCGGGCCGCCGCGCGTCGCCTTCGAGGCCCCGGGTGTCGGTACGGCAGGTGAGGTGTCGGGGTCCGCGGTGCTCCTGGTGCCGGTCGGCGGCCGCGAGGGCTCGGGCCGGGGCGACACGCCCGGGGAGGGAACGGTCGAGGGCCGGGGCGCGACTGGACCGGGCGTGGCCGGGCGCACCGGAGTGTGGTCGGGGGCGAATGCCACGTAACCGATCGCCACGGCCGCCACGGTGGCGAGCGCGGCCAGCGGCAGGGCGAACCGCCGGGTCGTCAGGCCGCGAAGTCCCGCCAGTGCAAAGGCGGTTCGGCGCAGATGAGGGCCGGGTGGGTCGGCCGGGCGCAGGTCGCGGACGGTGATGGTCTGCGCGCGGGCCGCGAAGGCATGCCGCAGCCGCGCCTCGACCGGGCGCTCGGGACCCTCGTGGCCGCCCATGTCCACTCCTCTCACGACCGCTCCTTCAAGATCTTCTCCAGTGAGTCCAGGCCCCGGCTCGCGATCGACTTCACCGAACCCCTGCTGATCCGCAGCGTCTGCGCGATCTCCGCCTCGGTCAGCTCGCCCCAGTAGCGCAGCACCAGCACTTCGCGGCGCCGGGCGGTCAACTGCCCCAGTGCAACGAGGACTTCACGGTGCTCCTCGTCGAGCACCACGTGTTCCTCGGCGGAGGGCGCGTCGGCCTCATGAGGAGGTGTGTACGCACGCGCCGTGCGCCGTCTGCGCAGCACCGAGCGCGAGGCGTTGACCACGGCCGTACGCAGATACGCGAGCGCGTTGTCGATCTCGCCGATGTGCTCGCCGTGCCGCCGGTAGAGCGCGGTGAACGCGTCCTGCACCACGTCCTCGGCCGTGGCCCGGTCGTCGACGAGCATCACCGCGAGGTGCACCATGCGCAGCCGGTGCGCGTGGTAGAGCTCGCTGACGGTGGGCCGTACGACACCCGGACCGGACCCGCCCGGGGAGGCGAGGGGCAGCTCGCGGTCGGCCAGCCGGTCCCGGCGCAGCAGCCAACGCCCGAACGCGCGCAGGCCGAAGCCGCCTGGTGGTGCCGGTTGCCGGACAGCGGTGTACTCCATCACGTCCTCGGGTGGAACGGCGCGGCCCCGCCGGGCGGGGCCGCCTGCGCCTCGGTGGTCCGGCGTCTCAGTGGCCGTGCCGCCGCCGGACGGCGTACACGGTTCCGGCGCCCGCCGCGATCAGTACGCCCGCTCCGGTGCCCAGGACCGTGTTGGTGGCGGACGAGCCAGTATGGGCCAACTCGTCGCGGCCGGCGGGCGCGGGGCTGGGTACGGCGCTGGGTCCGGCGTCCGTGGGGGCCTTCGCCGAGGGGCGCGCCGACGGCTCCGACCCCTCGGTGCCCCTGCTCGGCTTCACGGACGGCTCGGCGCTGGGCGGGGACGTCGGGGACTTGTTGGGCGCGGGCTTCTTGGCGGGCGCCGAGGGGGTGGCGCTCGGCTCGGCGGCGTGCGGCGGCACGGCGCTCGGAGCGGTGTGCGCCCGGGCGCCCGAGTCGTCGGCGTACGCCGCACCGGCCAGGGCGGGGACGGCGAGCGCCGCCAGGAGTCCGGTGGCGGCGGCCCCACGGGCGAAGGTGCGGCGGTGGTGCTGGGTGGTGTTCACGTAGGAGCTCTCCAGGTCGGCCGAACAGCGCCGGACGGCGCCCTTCACCCCTGACGACGTGCGGCGAGGGGTGGGGTTGCCGCCGTTCCGGAAAAAGTTTCGGCGCCCTGCGAACCGTCGGCGCACCCGCTCATTGCGCGCCCAGCAGTTCCCCCACCGCCGCGATCCCGGACCGGATCGCCTGCTCGCCCGCATTGCTCGCACGGTCAGCGCGCTGTGGCACTTCGCGTACGACGCCGGAATGGGCCTGGGTGCCATGGGATTCGGGGTGCTCGCGGACCGTACGGGGTATTCCGGGGCGTTCGTGTTCGCGGCCGCGCTGATGCTCCTTGCGTCGGTCCCGGGATGGCGCGACCGCAACGCGAAGGCGGTCGCGCTCACGGGTGGGCGGTGAGGCTGTCGACAACCGTCTGTGCGAACTCCTGGGTCAGCGGCCCGAGCGCGTCCCACTGCCGTACCGCCCAGCCCGCCGCGAGCGGGGGGAGCGCCGGGATGGGGATCAGCCGGAGCGCGCCGTGGCCGGATCCGGTCCAGCCGGGCAGCGCCGGGACGACGGCGTGCCCGAGTCCGAGCTCGGCCAGCAGGATGGCCGTGTCCCAGTCGGCGACACTGGTGGTCGAGGCCAACTGGATGTCCTGGCGGTCGAGTTGGTCCTCAAGATGGGACCGTGACATCGAGTTGGCGGGCAGCTGGATGTGATGGATCAGGGCCAGGTCGGCCGCGTCGATGCTGTCTTTCTCTGCGAGCGGGTCGTCCGCGCGCACGGCGAGGACCCACGGCAGCTCGATCACCGGACGCTGCTCGATGCCGCGTGCGGGCGGGCCGACGGTGATCCAGGCGAGGTCGGACTCACCGGCGGCGAGCGCGTCGAAGCAGCCCCGGCTGGAGTTCTCGGTACGGAACTCCAGCTTGACGCCGGGGTGGCGGCGCCGGAACGCGACGACCCCGTCGGACATGAAGTGGCGCACGGTGGTCGCGCCGGTGGTGATCCGGACGGCGCCGCCGTCGCCCTGCTTGAGGTCCCGCAACTGACGCAGCGCCAGTTCTATCTGGCCGATGCCCTGGGCGGCGGCCTGTTGGAGAATCCGCCCGGCCTGAGTGGGCGCGACACCGCGCGGCTGGCGCTCCAGCAGCGGCAGACCGAGTTCGGTCTCCAGCCGTTTGACGTGCTGGCTCACCGCCGACTGCGTACGGGACAGATCGCGCGCCACCGCGCTCAGATTGCCCGTCTCGCATGCGGCGACGAAGACGCGGAGATCATCGAGAGTCATGCAACCCAAGGTATTGCTTGGATCATTGGAAGAAAACCAGAGGATTGACTTGGGTTTCGGCTCGGTACAACGATAGGGACCGACCCCGGGGCGGCAACCCGACCGTGGTCGTCGACGGGGATCCGGACCTCGACGGCGATCGGCTGCGGAGGGTGTCGACCTTGGTGTCGACACGGGGGAGTTCGGGGGCGGGCCCCAGGTACCTGGGGCCATGTCCCGCCGATCCACGTTCTGCTGACGTCCTGTTTCCTGTCTGGTGTTACTGGTGAGAAATATGTGACGCTGACCCGGCGCGGGTGCGCAGTTGGACGAAAGGACAGTTGATGGCAGCGTCGGGTCGACCTGAGCGTGCGGACGAGGCCACCGTCCATGAAGTGGGACGGCGGCGGTTTCTGGGATATGTGCTCGCCGCCTCGACGCTGACGGTGGCCGCGAGCCTCGGTGAGGCGGCCGTCGCGCCCGTACAGGCAAAGGCGGCGATCCCGTCGCTCCCCGGGCCGTCCGAGATCTACGACCTCAACGACATGCTCACGGACGCCGCACTGCCAACCGCCAACCTCATCACGATCCAGGTCGACGCGGACGGCACCGCCTCCTTCGTCCTGCCGCGCGCCGAGGTGGGCCAGGGCATCACCACCTCCTCCGCGATGCTGATCGCGGAGGAACTGGACCTGCCGCTGGAGAAGGTGAAGGTCTCGCTGGCGGACGCACGGCCGGAGCTCCTGTTCAACCAGATGACCGGCGCGTCCAACACCACGATCTCCACATTCACCCCGATCCGGGTGGCGGCGGCGACCGCCCGGGCCCGGCTCCTGGAGGCCGCGGCGGCCCAGTTCGGCGAGGCCGCCTCGACGCTCACCACCCGCGCGGGTGTGGTCACTTCACCGAGTGGAAAGACCGCCACCTACGGCGAGCTGGCGGCGAAGGCGGCGAGCCGGACCACGCTCCAGCTGGCGGTCACGCTCAAGAAGCCCGCGCAGTTCGGCGTCATCGGCACCCCGCGCGGCCGCATCGACGCGCTCGCCGCCGTCACCGGTCGCAAGCAGTTCGCGATGGACGTGCAGGTCGCGGACGCGCTGCCGACGATGGTGTGCCGCCCACCGACGATCAACGGAACGGTACGGTCGGTCGACAACCGGGCCGACGTCCTCGCGATGCCCGGCATCACCGATGTCGTCACCGTTCCCACAGGAGTGGCGGTGCGCGGGCGGACCTTCGGACAGTGCATCGACGCCGTACGGGCGCTGCGCGTGTCCTGGGGCCCCGGCACCGCGGACGGGGCGTCCGACGCCACCGTCCTCAAGGAGCTGCGCAACGCCGAACTCCCGCTGGTGATCCCGGCGTTGGACCCCCTGGTCAAGTCGGTGGACGCGCGCTTCACCTTCCACTTCGCCAGCAACAGCGCCCTGGAGCCCAACTGCGCGATCGCGGACGTCAGGAGCGACCGCGCCGAGATCTGGGGGTCCCTGAAGACCCCGATCGTCGCCCAGGAGCGGATCGCCCTCAAGCTCGGCCTGCCGCTGTCCGCCGTGAAGGTCCATGTCACCGAGGGCGGCGGCTCGTTCGGCCGCAAGCTCTTCTTCGACGCGGCGGTCGAGGCGGCCCAGATATCGCAGGCGATGGGCAAGCCGGTCAAGCTGATGTGGCACCGTACGGACGACTTCCGCCAGGGCCGCACCCATCCGATGTCGACCTCGCGTGTCCGAGCCACGTACGCGCTGGGCGAAGTCCTCTCGTACGAGCAGCGGCACACCTCCGTGGCCACCGACTTCGGGCACGGGCTCGGCGAGATCATCACCTCGATGGCGGCGAAGCTGCCGGTCGGCGATCTCGCCTTCTCCGAGACGATCTTCGAGCTCACCCAGCAGAGCCCGTACCACTTCGGCGCGACCACCCAGCTGCTCAGCGAGGTCGACAAGGGCTTCAACACCGGCAGTATGCGCAACATCTACTCACCCAATGTGCGGTGCGCCCAGGAGCTCGTCGTCGACCAGCTCGCGGCGAAGATGGGCAAGGACGCGTACCGGTTCCGCCGCCAGTTCCTCAAGGAGGACCGGGCGCGGGCCGTGCTCGACAAGGTCGCCCAGGTCGGCGAGTGGGGCCGCCAGATGCCGGCGGGCACCGCGCAGGGGATCGCCGTGCACCCCGAGTACCACGGGTTCGTCGCGGTCCTCGCCGAGATCGACTGCCGCCCTGAGACGACGGGCAGGCAGATCCCCGACGCGTACACCGGCCCGCGGGTCACCCGGGTCGTGTGCGCGGTCGACGTGGGTCTGGCCGTCAACCCGCGCGGTCTGGAGGCCCAGATGATGGGCGGGATCATGGACGGCATCGCCGTCACCCTCAGCTCCGGCCTCCATCTCCAGGACGGCCACTTCCTCGAAGGCAGCTGGGACAACTACTTCTACACCCGTCAGTGGAACACCCCGCCCGAGCTGGACATCATCGTGATGCCGTCTACCAGTGAGAAGCCGGGCGGCGCGGGGGAGTTGGCCGTCGCGGGCGCGATGGCGGCGGTCGCCTGCGCGTATGGCCGGGCCACCGGCACCATGCCGACCACCTTCCCCATCAACCACGACGGCCCGCTCGGCTTCGAACCGCTGCCGACCGTCCCCCCGATCCCCGCGTCCCCCACCGACGGCCTCGGCCGCGCCTACTAGGAGCATCCGTGCCTCTGCACACCTTCATCCTCAACGGAAAGCCGGTCTCGGCGGACGTCGAGGACGACGTACGGCTGCTCTGGGTGCTGCGCGACGTCCTGGGCGTGACCGGACCGAAGTACGGCTGCGGCCTCGGCGTCTGCCAGGCCTGCACCAGCCACATCAACGGCAAGGCGTTCAACCCCTGTTCCGTGCCGGTCAAGGACATCCGCCCGACGGACGAGGTCACCACCATCGAGGGCCTGCCCGCCACGGTCGGCAAGGATCTGCACCCGATGCAGGAGGCCTGGCTGGAGTACGACGTCGCCCAGTGCGGCTACTGCCAGCCCGGCCAGATCATGGCCGCCGTCGCCAAGGTCCGCCAGGCCCGCGCCGCCGGCCATGAGATCGGCGACGCGGACTTCGACGAGATCCGCAACATCTGCCGCTGCGGTACGTACCACCGCATACGGGAGGCGATCAGGGCGGGGGCTAAGAACTTCTGAGCGCTGCCGGAGGTCCCCCCGTCGTTCGGCTGCGGGGCGGTGGGGGCTGGTCGCGCAGTTCCCCGCGCCCCTTAAGTGGCCGGGACCGCAGCGGACTTCCACCAGGGCGCTTCAGCGGAGCTTCACGTGGCGCCGTGCCCTGTTTGGTGTGTTGAGGGGCACGGGGCCACGCATGGTCCGCAGTCGAAATCAGCCCAACCCGTCCGCTCCAAACTCCGCCTGAACGGCGGCGGCCTGATCGAGCAGCCGGACCATCTCGGCCCGCATGGCGATGCTCTCCGCGCTCTCTGGGTCCTCCTCCTCATGGAGGACGTCTTCCAGCAGCGCGGCCATCTGCCGCCACGTCTGCGCCAGCTCGTACCGCAGCGCGGGTTCCGCCGACCCCTCGACAACGGCCAGTGCCTGGTCCATCAGGGCACGGGCCCGCCCGTACGCCGCACCCGGATCCGTATCCGGAGACTCGTCGCTCACGGCCAGCCACGCCAGTGACCGCAGCACCCGCACCTCGCCCACCGGGTTGTCACCCGCGAGCCGCCACAGCTCCAGGGCCCGCCGGTACGCGGACTCCGCCTCGGCGCGCAGCCCCGCCGCCCCCAGGCATTCCGCCGCCGAGTGCGCGAGGCTCGCCTGCGGCCGGGGGGCGTCCCAGTCCTTGGCGGTCTCGGCGGCCAGCAGATACTGCTCGGCCGCCGCCCGGGGATCGTGCAGCTTGCGCAGCAGCGCGCCGAGCGTCTGCCGAGCCTCCACAGCCGCCTCATCGCCCTGTTCCACCAGGTCGGGCAGCGCCGACTGCAGCACCTCGGCCGCCTCGGCCGTGCGCTCCGCCTCGGCGTAGGCACGGGCGAGCAGCAGCCGTGCCCGGGCTCCGCCGGTCGCCGCGAGCCCCTCCTGGTCGAGCCAATGTGCCGCATCGAGGGCGTGCGCCGCCGCCTCGTCGGCCCCGTCGGCTCGCGGCGCAACAGGATGTCCGCGAGGGTGAGCCGTACGGCCGCCTGCGCCTCGCCGTCGGTCAGCTCGGCGGCGTGCCCCAGCGCCGTACGCGCGGTGGACTCGGCCGCTTCCAGGTCGCCCCGGGCAGCCAGCACGCTCGCCCGTATCGACAGCGCCTCCACCGCGTCCCAGGGCCGCTCCACGCCGAGGCAGCGGTCCGCCGCCGACACGAGCAGCCGCTCGGCACGGTCGAGCTGACCCACCGTCAGGGCCAGTCGTGCCAGCGTCAGCTCCGCATCGGCGAGCACGTCGTCGACATCCGCCTGGCCGTCCGCCTCCCCGACGGCATGCCTGGCGACGAAGTCCTCCAGCTCGGCCACGAACTGCGGGTCCACCGTCTCCTGCGACTCGCGGCCGCGCAGATACGACTCGATCTGGATGGTGGCCAGTTCGGCCGCCACGATCCGGCGACGGCGGGCCGGGTCCGCCTCGTCCAGGGCCCGCGCCGCATCCGTCGCCGCCGCGAGCAGCTCCCGTATCTCCGTGGGCTCCGCGCCGAACTGGGCGGCGGTGCCCGCGAGCGCCAGCTCGGCGTACGCCGCCCGGGCGTGCTGCCCGGCCGACCGGTGAGCCTCCGCCGCCTCCACGAACAGGGTCCGGGCCCGGTCGGAACCCGCGCGCGCAGCGCCGACCGCGCGGTGCTCAAGCACTTCGCCCGTCACGCCCGTGTCGGGCAACTCCTCGCCCGCATCGGCGAGTTCGGTGATCCGTGCCCACAGTCCGTCGGCCGCCGGATGCCCCTGCTTACGCAGCGCACGCGCACGCTCGACCAGCGACGCGATGTCGGGGGCGGCCGTGTCCGGGGCGCTCGCGGCGGGGGCAGCCGTCCCGACGGGCAGCCCCGCACTCCGCACCCCCAGCGGCAGCACCTCCACCAGCGGCTGCCGCTCGATCCGCTCGGCCAGCCGGTCGGAGACGAGCGTGGTGCCGTTGCGGGCGTCGAAGCGGGCCGCGATGCCGGTGGCGTCCGCGTACAGCCGCTCGTACAGCTCATTCACCGAGCTGGCCGAGCCCTGGGAACCGGGGACCGCCGGACGGTCGCCGTGGCCGAGCTCGATGAGCCGGCGCAGCAGTACGAGGATGCCGCCCGCGAACTCCATCTGCGACTCCGCGTCCGCGAGCGGGCCCAGGTGCGCGGCGTGCTCGGCCAGGATCTCCAGGCCGCGCGACTCGTTCCCGGTCAGCGCGCAGAACTCGATGTGCTTGCCGACCGAGCGCAGAAGGCTGTCCTTGCCGCGCGCCATCCGGTATCCGCGCAGATGGTGGGCGCGGGCCTCGTCGAGGCGGCCGAGGCGCACCAGCGGGAACAGCGAGTGGGCGAGCACCCGGTGCGGCTCCTCCATGCAGGACTTGCCGCCGGAGAGCACCGGCTCCCACACCTCGATCGCCTTGGCGTCCTCGCCCTTGCGCGCCCAGTACCAGCCCTGGGTGTTGATCTCACAGGCGTGGCAGTCGCTCATTTGGTCGCGCGGCGCCGCCGTCCAGCCCGCCGCGGCCCGGTCCATGCGCCCCTCGTCGCCGGTCGCGTCGGCGAGGTGGAACTCGGCCTGGCGCACGGCCCGTTCGCTGTATCCGGCCAGCCGGTAGCGCCGCTCCATGTCGGTGAGCCAGCGCTCCACCGCGGCCAGCGGGATCTCCGGGGACTCGACGATCCGCCCGGCCACCCACTTGAAGCGCCAGAACAGGCTGTGCACCTCATAGGCGGCGAAGGCCGACGGGTCCCGGTCGTACTCCTGGAGCAGCCGGGCGAACGGCACCACCATCTTGGTGCGCTCGGCGCTCCACTCGTACGCGTCGATCAGCCGGTCCAGCGCCTGGCGGAACAGCTCGCGGTCGCCCGTGGCCTCGGCGGCGGCGCTCAGCGACTCGGCGCGCGCGTTGCGCGCGGCGCCATACGGAGCCTGCCCGTTCTCCGCCAGGCCCTGGCGGATCTGTTCGGGGGTCAGCGCGCTCACTTCTGGTCCTCCTGCGGGTCGGCGCCGCGGTCGGCGGAGTGGGTCGCCCATTCCAGGAGCCCGAGGAAGGCCCGGTTGAGCAGGGTGGTGTCGGCGGGGCGCAGCGGGCGCTGCGACATGAGGAGCGCCTGGCCGTAGAGCGATTCGACCGCCGTGCCGGTGAGGTCGGCGTCGGGCAGCGCGGCGATACGGCGGATCAGCGGGTTGTTGTGGTTGAGCACCAGCCGGGCGCGCGGGGCCGAGCCGTGCAGCGCGCCGAGGATGTCGTTCCACAGCGAGTCCGCGTTCTCCTGTGCGGTGGCCCGGTCCCGCTCGTGCCGGGCCTGCCGGTCGTCGAGGAACAGCGCGGGCACGCTCACCGGCTGGAAGGCGCGCAGCACCACGTCGCAGCCGTGCGTGTCGAGCCGTGTGCGCGCGGTCGCGAGGAAGCCCGCGAGGGAGAGCTCCGCCGTGGTGGGGACGGGGTCGAGCCGGTCGGTGACGGCGCCCGCGTCGAGCTCGGTGACCTTCAGGCCCGGCCGGATGCCGGGCAGCAGGGCGAGCAGATCGGCGTCGTACGTATAGCCCGCGTTGACCACACCCAGGCCGTGCGCGGCGGCGATCGGGGCGATCTGGCGGAACTCCTCCACGGTCCGGGTGAAGTGGATCTCGGAGTGGGCGGCCGTGAACTCGTCGAGGCTCTGCTGTCCGTCGTTGGTCTCGAACGGCAGCCACGGCAGCATCAGCTCGAACAGCTCGGCGTCGTGCCGGGCCAGCGACTTCACCCCCAGGTGGTGCACGGCCAGGAACGCGGCCAGGCGCTGCGGGTCGCCCGCGGCGAGCTCCGCCAGCCACTGCCGTACGCGCGCGCCCAGAGCGTCACGGACGGCGGCCAGCGTCTCGTCGTCGTACAGGTTCTCCCGAGAGGCGGTGGGGCGCAGCGAGTCGGTGTCGACCACGGCCCGGACGAAGAAGGCCCACTCCGGCAGCAGATTGTCCGCGTGGTCGGTGAGCAGCATGCCCTTCAGATATGTCCGGTGCCCGGCCCTGTGCGCCGGACTGGTCGGCTCCGGCAGCACATACGCGACCCCGCGCACCCCGGCGACCGGCAGGTCGAGGTCGATCGAGTCGAGCGGAGTGAAGCCGAAGAGCTGAGCGCAGTGCCCGGAGAGCGCCACCCGGCGGGCGGTCGGGGTCGCGTACTCCCGGTCCCAGACGGCGGGCCGGTCGGTGACCGGACGCTCGGCGCCGTCGTCACCGGCGAATGTGATGTCGTACGGCAGCAGGGCCCCGAAGTCGCGGGCCAGCTCCTCCACGCGCGCGGCGGCCGTCCACTCCTCGGCGCCGGGGCGCGGCTCCAGATACACGGTGGTGCCGGGCTCGGGCCGGGCCTCGTCGGGCAGTGTCCGGACGGTGTACGAGCCGTCGTCGCAGGCCAGCCACTCCACCGGGGCGGCGTCGGGGGTGCGGGCGGAGCGGGTGACCACACGGATCTGCCGGGCCACCACGAAGCAGGCGAGCAGGCCGATGCCGAACTGGCCGAGGAACTCCCGGCGGGCGGACTCCAGACCGTGTTCCCCGCCGCGCTTGGAGCTGCGGCCGATGGTCGCGAGCAGCGTGTGGACCTCGTCGGCGGTCAGGCCGATGCCGCTGTCCTCGATGGCGACGCGGCCGGCCACGGCCGTCAGCCGGATCCGGATCCGCGCGCCGGGTTCATGCGCCCGGCGGGCGGTCACCGCGTCCACCGCGTTCTGCAGCAGCTCGCGGACGTAGACCCGGGGGCTGGAGTAGAGATGGTGGGAGAGCAGGTCGACCAGACCCCGCAGGTCGACCTGGAAGCTGCTGACGTCCGGCGGGTTCTCGTCGGTCCGGGCGGCAGAAGTCATGGCGCATCACCTCGCGTGCACGTGGAAGCAAGCGATCGCGAGGTCCCCCCTCACCGATCACGAAGTGACACTCAGCGTAGGGGCGGGCACTGACAATCTCCTCCGAATAGCCCCGGGGCGGGCGTGGGCCCTGGTATGCCAGGGTCCGTACGGACTCGTGGGATGATCGCCGCGTTGGTCCGGGGAACGTCAAGCCTTGATCTCGGTTCGGCAAATTTGGAACCCTTGTCCCGCCTTCGTCCATCCCCGGAGGCGGAACACGACCGTCGTGCCCCGCGGGGCAGAAGCAAGCCGGAGCCATTCTGATGTCGCACGCGTCCACCAGGACCAGGAGCGAGACATACCAGTCCCAGGGCCACCGCCGCGCCTCGAAGGCCCGGAGGTGGTTCTTCGTCGTGGCATCCCTCGTCCTGTTGGGGGCGATCGCCTGGCCGGTCATGAGCTATTTCCAGATACCGCCCTTCACGGACAAGGGCGACCCGATCTCGTACGGCAAGATCGACAACAAGCCCGGTGGCACCCCGCAGCAGCCCGCGGACTCCAAGACGCTCATGCCGACCGGACCGGAGGCCAAGTTCAAGATCTCCAGCACGCTCAGTAACGGCACGCACGTCGGTGTCGTGACGATCACCGGCAAGAAGTCGGGCTTCACCGGCAAGGTGTGGGTCTGGGCGCCGAAGGAGTACGACGACCCGAAGTACGAGAAGAGCGGTTTCCCCGTGCTGATCGCGCTTCCGGGCGGCCCCGGCTACCCCAACAACTACTGGATGGACAACAACCTCAAGCTGGAGTCGTCCATCTCCAAGTGGGCCGAGAGCGGCAAGGGCAAACCGTTCCTGCTGGCGATGCCGGTGCTCAACCCGCACCCCGACGACGGCGGGCTCTACTGGGACGGCAGCGACATCCCCAACCAGCCGAAGATGGGCACCTGGCTGACCGAGGACGTGCCGCAGCTGATGAAGGAGAACTTCCGCACGATCAAGTCGCGGGACGGCTGGGCGTTCATGGGTTCGTCCTCCGGCGGCTTCGCGGGCCTCAAGGCCGTCCTGAAGCACCCGGACAAGTTCAAGGCCGTCATCGCCTCGGGCCCGGACATCGTGCCCGACTCGCGGCTGTGGAACGGCCACCCGAAGGAGAAGGCCGAGAACAACCCCGAGGTGCTCTCCAAGCAGCTGATAGCCGCCAAGGGACCGGACGTGTACCTCGCGTTCCAGTACGGGACGAAGGAGAAGTCCGTCATCCCCAAGGTCGATAAGTACATCGCCACGTACGGGAACAAGGGGCCGATCCATACGCATCTGGAGGTCATCCAGGGCGGCGAGCACAACGCGGTCTCGTACATCAAGGGGATGGACGAGAGCAGCATGGCCTGGATCAGCGAACAGATCGAGGGACCCACTGCCTCGCAGTGACGCGGGGTGTGAGGTGTGAGCGGCGGCCGGGCTTGTGCCCGGCCGCCGTTTCCTTTGCGGCGGTCAGGCCGGGGTGCGGCGTATGCGGGCGCGGCGGCGCAGTACGCCGACGGTGCCCAGCGCGAGCGCCCCGGCGACCGCCCCTCCGATCAGCCAGGGGCCGGAGTGCGAGACCGGCTCACCGGCGACGGTGACCTGTGCGGTCACGGGTCGATGGCCGTGGCCGGCCATCACGGTGAGCGGGTACGTCCCCGGCCGAAGGTCGTGGCGCAGGTTGATGTGTCCCGCGTACAGCGTGGACCCGTCGTCGCACTTGCAGCCGGGGTCGTCCGGGCTGTCCGTCCGGATGGTCACGTCGTGCTCGAAAGCGGGTGACCTGACGACACGCGAGCCCCCGCTCTCGGAGAAGTGCTCGTCCGCGAGAACCACGACGACCTTGCTGCCCGGCCGTACGGGCTCGCCCATGCGCGTGGAGGGCGTCAGGACGCCGAACCGGCGGATCGTGAGCGAGTTGACCGGCGCGACCTCCAGCGGCGCCGTGGCGATGGCCCGGCCGTGGCTGGTGGCGGTGAGCGTGTACGTGCCCGGCTTGGCGTCGGCGCGTACGGGGTAGCCGCCCCTGGCCGGGACGAGAGCGGAGTCCCGGGAGCCCTTGCCTTCCGGGGTGAGGTGGATCGGCTTCGCCAGTGCGGGCGAGGTGACGGTGACCTCGTCCCACCCGGCGGGCATGTTCCGGATGCCGACCCCGAAGGAGTCACCGGCCTCGACGCGGTTGCCGCTGAAGAAGTCCAGCTCAGGCTTGGAGACGGCGCTCGCCGAGGCCGTGGGTGCGGGCGCGTCGGCCGACGCACCGGAGGCCGGGACCCACCAGGGGGTCAGCAGGGCGAGACCGATGACGGTCGCGGCCCGAACCGTGCTGCGCGACACCGTCGTTCCTTCCCCCGGATTCCTCCCGGGAAGTCTTCACCGGCGCTCACCGGCTTCTCCCGGAAGGGCGCTCAGAGGAGAAGAGCCCGGGCGGCCTTCGTGGGTTGCGTCGCTTTAACCAACCTTTACCTCATGGCCGTTGGGGGCGTCGGCGCCGGGCGGGTGGGGCTGTGTGCCCCACAGAGGCGGATGACACAATCCGCTGACCACGAGGGTCCCCACCCCACAGCGATACGGAGTTCCGGCCATGTCCCAGTACCACACCGCGCTCCGGCGCGCCCTGTCCCGCAGTGCCGTCGTCGCCGGGCTCGCGGCCGCCGGGGTGCTCACCGCCACGGGCGCGGCGTTCGCGCATGTCACCGTCCACGCGGACAACGCCGCCAAGGGGGCCACGGACGGTGTTCTGACCTTCCGGGTGCCCAACGAGGAGAGCGGCGCGGACACGACCAAGGTCCAGGTGGTCGTGCCCACCGATCACCCGGTGCTGTCGATGCTGGTGACCCCGGAGGGGGGCTGGACCGCGCAGGTGACCACCACCAAGCTGAAGACTCCGGTCAAGACCGACGACGGCACCATCAGCGAGGCGGTCTCGGAGATCACCTGGACCGGCGGCGCCATCAAGCCCGGCCAGTACATGGACTTCCATGTCGCATACGGGCAACTTCCCGACAACGCCGACCAGTTGACCTTCAAGACGCTCCAGACGTACTCCGACGGCAAGGTGGTCCGCTGGATCGACGAGAGCCGGCCGGGCCAGGACGAGCCCGCGAACCCGGCGCCCGTCCTCAAGCTCACCCAGCCGTCCAAGCCCGGAACCCAGCCGTCCGCCTCGGCCGCCTCCAAGGCCGACGCGTCCAGCAGCGACTCCACGGCCCGGGGCCTCGGCATCGCGGGCCTGGTCGTCGGAGTGCTCGGCGTCGCCGCGGCAGCCTTCGCGATCCGCAGCGCGAGGTCCGCACGCGGCTGACGTCGTCGGTGGGCGCGCCCGTACGCCCGTATCGCAGGCGAAATCCTTCTCAGGGTGTACATCCTTGGAGGCAGCGCCACGCGTCGATCTCGACCGCCGGGGTGATGGCGGCTGCCCGCCGCTCACGGCAGCCTTGCCCGCATGGTGAGAATGAGAAGCTCTGTGACGAGGCGTCAGAAGAGCGTATCCACACGGAGGTTGGCGCCGTCCGTCGTCGCGCTCTGTCTGGCGTCGGTCACGGCGGCGCTGCTGCCCGGATCCGCGTCCGCCGCCGCGTCGGGCCCGGCCGCGCGCCAGCCCACCGGTGACCACGGCTACACCGCCCAGATCCGCCGCACCGAATACGGCATCCCGCACATCCTGGCCTACGACTACGCGGGCCTCGGATACGGGTACGGCTACGCCTTCGCCCAGGACAACGTGTGCCAGCTGGCCGACGAGGTGGTGACGCTGCGGGGCGAGCGCTCCACGTATTTCGGCGCCACGGCCGACTCCGGCGACGGCACCCCCAACCTCGCGAGCGACACGTACTACCAAGGGGTGCGCAAGGCCGATACCGTACGGCAGTTGCTCGACCGCCCGGCACCGCTCGGGCCGACGCCCGAACTGCGCCGCATGGTCGAGGGCTACGCCGCCGGGTACAACCGCTATCTGTGCGACACCGGTGTGGCGAAGCTGCCCGATCCGACCTGCAAGGGAAAGCCGTGGGTCGGCCCGATCACCGCCACCGACATCTGGAGCCTCGTCCACGACGTCAACGCCAGCAGCGGAGCCGCCTCGTTCAAGCAGGCCATCGGCACCGCGACCCCGCCGGGTACGGCCAAGTCTTCGAAGCCCAAGCCGCTGTCGTCCCGTACGACCTCGGCCGAACGCGCCAAGAGCGACCTCGGCAGCAACGGATGGGCCCTCGGCCGTGATCTGACGCGCGGGCGGGACGGCATGCTGCTCGCCAATCCGCATCTGCCCTGGATCGGCAACTACCGCTTCTACCAGGTGCAGTTGACGATCCCGGGTGTCGTCGACGTCTCGGGTGCGGGCATCTACGGCACACCCGTCGTCGAGATCGGCCACAACCAGAACGTGGCCTGGACGCACACCACCAGCTACACCGACCACGCCGCCGTCTACCGCCTCACGCTCGCGCCCGGCGACCCGACGAGCTACCTCGTGGACGGCAAGGCGGTCCCGATGACCCGCAAGACCGTACCGGTCACGGTCCGGGGCGCCGATGGCAAGCAGTCCATCGTCACACGCACCCTCTACACCTCCCGTTACGGGCCGGTTCTCGCGGATGGCTGGACGGCCACCGAGGCGTACTCCCTGCGCGATGCCAACGCCGACAACCTGCGCTCGATGAACGAGTGGCTGGCGATGGGGAGATCGAAGAACCTCGCCGAGCTGAAGCAGGCGCAGCGCACCTACCAGGGCGTGCCCTGGACGTACACGATCGCCACCGACAGCAGCGGCACGGCGTACTTCACGGACTCCTCCGTCGTCCCGCACGTCGGCGACGACCAGCTGAAGCAGTGCGCCGTGCCGGGCGGCCACGACGATCTGCCCGTCGTGCTGGACGGCTCGCGCACCACCTGCGACTGGGGCAGCGACCCGGACGCGCTCGTGCCCGGCCTCTTCGGCCCGGCTCACCAGCCCCAGTTGACGCGTACCGACTACGTGGCCAACTCCAACAACGGCTCCTACCTCACCAACCCCGCAGCGCCGCTGACCGGTTACCCGAGGATGTACGACACCAGTGGCATCCCGCTGGGTCCGCGTGCGCAGCTCGGGCTCCAGATGATCGCGGGCCGCCGGGACGGCACCGACGGGCTCGGCAAGCCGGGGTTCGACCTGTCCACCCTTCAGGCGAGCATGCTCGGTGACCGCAACTACACCGCCGAGCTCGGCCGGGACGACGCGGTCGCGATGTGCCGTGCGCACCCCGTTCTGACGGCCACCGACGGCACCCTGGTCGATGTCCGCGCGGCCTGTGACGCGCTCGCCGCCTGGGACACCCGCGACGACCCGGACAGCCATGGCTCGGCGCTGTGGCACGTGTTCTCCACCGGCATCCGGCGCGGGCCGCACCAGTGGTACCGGGTGCCGTACGACCCGGCCCAGCCCCTCACCACCCCGCGCGGCCTCAACGGGGACGACACACAGGTGCGCAGTGCCCTCGCGGACGCGGTGCGGACGCTGGCGGCCCGCAAGGTGCCGGTCGACGCGCCCATCGGGAGTGTCCAGCGCTGGGAGGGGATCCCGCTGCCCGGGTGTTCCGGGGGCGAGGGCTGCTTCAACGTGGTCAACGCGTCCCCCGACTCGGGTCGCGGAGGCGGGACCGGACCGGTCGAGCCCGACGAGTACGCGTCCGGCTCCAGCTTCATCATGGCCACGCAACTCACCCCGCAGGGCCCGCGCACCCGGACGATCCTCACCTACGGCGAGTCCGCAAACCCCCGGTCGCCCCACTACACCGACCAGACCGAGCTGTTCTCCCGCAAGCAGTGGGTCACCGAACGGTTCACCGAGGCGGAGATCAACGCCGATCCGCACCGACAGATCACGACCCTGCGCCGCTGACGGTGGCGGGTCCGGTCAGGGGCTCGAAGGGCGGCCCGCGATCGCGTCGTACACCCTGATACGCAGACGGCGCCGCCAGCCCTCGCGCTCCTCCCGGGCCCGCGCCCGTTCGGCCTTGCGGCTGTCGGGCGGGTAGTGGGCCCGGGCCCAGGGCGAGCCGGGGCGGGCCAGGCGCAGGGCGCCGACCACGGCGAACAGTGGGACCAGGACGCCGAGCAGGCCGGTGAAGGCCTTGCCCTTGCTCAGGGCGACCAGCGCGAAGGCGGAGTTGACGCCGACCACGACCGCGTACGTCCAGCCGGAGACGGGAGCGCCGTCGACCGAGGCGTCGTTGACGCCGAACGGTGCCGCGCCCAGCAACAGCAGTCCGCAGACCGCCGCGCCGAGCACCACGGTGTCGACGGAGAGGCGGCCCTCCTCGGACCAGTAGACGTCCCGCAGATGCAGGATCAGGGCGAACTCGTCGAGTACGAGCGCCGTGCCGATGCCGAAGAGCGCGGCCTCGATCTCGGCCCACGGGCGCTCGCCGCCGATCGGCGAGGCGAGGCCGAGACCACCGATGATCATGAAGACCACGCCGAAGACGACATGGTGGATATGGAGCCCGCCGGGCGTGACGTTCTTGGGCCACCAGGAGACCTCGGCGCGGATCATCCGCACGCTGAAGCGGATGAAGAGGAATGCCCCGAGGAACCCGAGCAGCAGGAACAGCAGCGGCTGCTTACCCGGGTCCAGGATCTCGCTCCGGTACCAGTCGCCCATGGGTCAGTCCGGCCCGCCGGGCCGCTGCCGGTCGTCCATGCGGTCGGCCCTTTCTCGTGCCCCTCGCGCTGTGCGCAGCGTAACCAGGGCGGGGCGGACCGGCATGTCGAGGCGCCGCCGGACAGTGCCTCTTCAGCCGCTGGCGCCTCGCGCGCGGGCCAGGCGGGCTTCGAGGCCGTCGAGTACGCAGGCGAGACCGTCGGTGAAACCGTCGTCGCGGGCGCTGTCCACCTGCTGCTCGCGCTGGAGGGCGTAGAGCCTGCGCAGCCGGGGGTAGGGCTCGACGGCCCGTTCGGCGGCGGGCCACAAGCCCGTCACCCACTCCTGCTCGCTCATACCGCTGCGGGCGAGCGTGGTGAGCCAGGCGGCCTCGGTGGTCGACACCCCGATGGCATACGCGGCGACGGCGTTGACGGCCCGGTCCGCCGCCTCCAGGGTGAACCCGGCCCGCTCGAACACCCCCAGCAGACCCTCGGACATCCGCATCATGTTGGGCCCGAGCGCGGCCACCCCCGCCTCGCCGAGCACCGACACGATCCACGGGTGGCGGTGGAAGGCGGAACGCAGGCTCTGGGCGCAGTGGGTGGCGGCCGCGCGCCACTCGTCGGGGGTGTCCGTGGTGTCCGGGACCTCGATCTCGCCGTAGATCTCGTCGACGACCAGCTCGATGAGCTCGTCCTTGTTGGCCACATGGGTGTAGAGCGAGGTGGCGCCCGCGTTGAGGTGGCTGCCGAGCTTGCGCATGCTGAGGGCGTCGATGCCCTCGGCGTCGAGCAGTTCGAGGGCGGCCGACACGATGTGGTCCCGGCTCAGCGAGGGCTGCTCACGCTTGCGGCGCTGGGGGCGGGTCCACACGGAGGGGATGGTCCGCGGCGGCTGGGTTTCGGCCGGCATCCGGCCTCCTCTCTCTCGCGCCCCAGGGTATCGGCTCGGCGGCACGTTGTACGCCGACACGAACGGCGTACGCAGGACGAACAGTGTGTGGCGCGTAGGTGGGGAATCCGGCGCGCGTCAGGCCGCCCCGAGCCCCTGGCGTGGAAGCGGGGTGTCCGTAGGTCATCGCGCTGGTCGTCTCACCGGTGAGGCGACTGGCGGTGCTGCCGGAGAGACCGGCGTGGGTCTTCCGGGCCGTCGTCCGCCCGCCGCCGGCCGTCGCAATGGGTGCAGGTGTGGGGGTGCGAGGGCGGGGTGTTGAGCCAGTAGGCGCCCGCGAGTTCGGCAGGGTGGGCGCGGGCTCTCTCTTCGTGGGAAGGGTTCATATCCGGTCCAACTGCCCTTCCGCCGCCGGGGGGACGGGGTGTGGGCGCTCTGCAATCGGATCGTCACCCGCGCCGGAGGAAGTGCCTCCATTTGGGTGGACTTGCAGGTCAGGCGGACCCCACCTACGGTTGGCGAGCCGTGGTGTTCGGGAAGACCGGTGCAAGACCGGAGCGGCCCTCGCCACTGTGATCGGGTCCCACGTCGTCCAGGCCATGAACGGCTTCGGGTAGCCCGTCCCGTTGTGCCACTGGTGCCCGTGTGGGTGCCGGGAAGGCAGGGGCGGTGCGACACCCGTCAGCCAGGAGACCGGCCACGGCATCTCGCGAAATGATCCACGAGGTGCTGGAGCGTGAACGTATGACCCTGCCCACTCCGTTTCACTGGCGGCGTGAGGACACCGTCCGAACTGCCTGGCTGCTGGCGGTGATTGCTGCCCTGCACATCGTCGCGTTCGGGATCCTCTTCCTGCTGGTGGTGCCGCGTCACTACGAGGTCGGCTCGAAGACCTTCGGCCTCGGCCTGGGCATCACCGCCTACACCCTCGGCATGCGCCACGCCTTCGACGCCGACCACATCGCGGCGATCGACAACACCACCCGCAAACTGATGGCCGACGGCAAGCGGCCGGTGTCGGTGGGCTTCTGGTTCGCGCTCGGGCACTCCAGCGTGGTGGTCGTGATGGCCGCGCTGGTCGCCGGGGGTGCGCAACTGGCGGGCACCCTGATGAACGACGACTCGCGCACCCACCAGACGCTGGGCGTGGTGGGAACCACCGTCTCCGGCTCGTTCCTCTACCTCATCGCGGCCCTCAACCTGGTCGCCCTCGTCGGCATCCTGCGGGTCTTCCGCGCGATGCGCGCCGGGACGTACGACGAAGTGCAGCTCGAACAGCACCTGGACTCACGCGGGTTCATGAACCGCATCCTGGGGCGGTTCACCAAGTCGATCACCCGCCCCGGCCAGATGTACCCGCTGGGCTTCCTCTTCGGGCTCGGCTTCGACACCGCGACCGAGGTCACCCTGATGGTGATGGCGGGCTCCGGCGCGGCGGCCGGATTGCCCTGGTACGCCGTCCTGTGCCTGCCCCTGCTGTTCGCGGCGGGCATGAGCCTGTTCGACACCATCGACGGTACGTTCATGAACTTCGCCTACCAGTGGGCCTTCTCGAACCCGGTACGCAAGGTCTTCTACAACCTCACCATCACCGGCCTCTCGATCGCGGTGGCCTTCCTGATCGGCACGATCGAGCTGGTGGGCGTGCTGCACGACAAGCTCGACCTGAGCGACGGACTGACCGGCTGGGTCGCCGGACTCAACCTGGACAACGTCGGGTTCATCATCGTCGGCCTCTTCGTCGCTGTCTGGGCCGCCGCCCTGGCGTACTGGCGGCTGGCCAGGGTCGAGCAGCGCTGGGCGGTGCGGGTCGCCTCGGCGGAGGTGCCCGGCCAGAGCCGTCCGGACACGGCCGCACCCGCGGACGTCATCTGAAGGCCACGACGTTGTCCGCCGCCCAGGCGGCGAACGTACGCGGTGCCCGGCCGAGGATCCGTTCCACGGCCGGGCTCACCCGCCGCTCCTCGGCGGTGGGTTCGCCGAGGATGCCGAGCGTGCCCTCGACCGCCGGCTCCGGCATGAAGCGCAGCATCACCTCCCGCGCCTCGGCCCGGCTCTGCTCCACGAACCGCACCGGCACCCCCAGCGCGTCACCGATCGCACGGGCCTGCTCGCGCGGGGAGACCGGGGCCGGTCCGGTGAGTTCGTACGTCCGGCCCGCGTGGCTCCCGTCGCGCAGGGCCACGGTGGCGACGGCGGCGATGTCGGCCGGGTCGATCACGGGCAGGCCGACCTCGCCGAAGGGCGCGGCGACCGTCCGCTCCGAGTGGACCGAGGCCGCCCACATATAGGCGTTGGAGGCGAACCCGCTGGGCCGCAGGACCGTCCAGCCGAGGCCCGACTCCCGTACGGCGTCCTCGAAGGCGCGCAGCCGGGCGTGTGCGGGGGAGTGCGGCCGGGTCGCGGTGGCCTGCGAGGACTGGAGGACCACCCGCCGGACCCCGGCGGCCCGCACCGTGTCGAGGATCGCGTACGGATCGAAGCCCTCGCCGTCGCCGGGGACCAGCAGATACAGCGCGTCGGCTCCATCGAGGACGCGCTTGAGGCTCTCGGTCCTGGCCGGATCGGCCTGCTGGAACTCGACGTTGCTCGGCACGTTCCCGGTCGGCACGCGACGGGACAGCGCCGTGACCCGCTCGCCCGCCGCGGCGAGGGTGTGGACGAGGTGCCGTCCGACGTTCCCGGTGGCTCCGGTCACCACGATCATGATCTCTCCTGGATGGTCGGTGTGGCGCGGCTTTCGTTCCGCCGCGCTCGATCTGCACTCATCCTGGAAGCCAAACTGGCCATCTCCTGGCCAGTTTCCAAACGAGAATGATCGGTATGAGAGCCGATCGTCTGGTGGCGACCCTGCTGTTCCTGCAGACCCGCGGGCGCGTGACCGCGCGCGAGGTGGCGGCGGAGCTGGAGGTGTCCGAACGCACCGCGCGCCGCGACCTGGAGGCGCTGGCGGCCGCCGGCATCCCCGTCTACTCCCAGCACGGGCGGGGCGGCGGCTGGTCGCTGGTCGGTGGGGCCCGTACGGATCTCACCGGTCTTACCGCTGCCGAGATCCGCGCGATGTTCCTGGTCACGGGGCCGTCGGCGGCCTCGCTCGAACTGCGCACGGCACTGCGCAAGTTGATCCGGGCGCTCCCCTCGACGCTGCGGCCCGACGCCGAGGCCGCCTCGAAGGCCGGGGTCCTGGACGGCACGGACTGGTGGCGCCTGCCCGTCACGGCGGGTACGCCCCAACTGGACGCGTTGCAGCGCGCGGTGGTGGAGGGCCTGCGTATCCGGCTCGGATACGCCCGCCCCGGCAGCCCCGCCGGTACGCGCACGGTCCACCCGCTGGGCATCGTCACCAAGGCGGGCGTGCCGTATCTGGTGGCGGGCACGGAGGAGCGGGTGGGGGCCGATGAGGACGCGCCTCCGCCCGCCGCCGACACCGCTCACGCCGGTCTGCGCGTCTTCCGGCTCGACCGCATCACCTCGGTGGAGCTGACCGCCGACCCCGTCGTCCGGCCCGACGACTTCGACCTGGCCACGGCCTGGCGCGAGTTGGCAGCCCCGATGGAGGAACGGATGCGCGGGGCGACCGTACGGGGGCGGGCCGAGCCGTCGGCCGAACGCGTCCTGGCGATCCTGTTCGGCGGCCGTCTGCGCCTCGGCGACCGCCGGGCCGACGGCTGGCTGGAGATGGAGATCGACGGCCCGTCGCCGCAGATCGTGGCCGCGCAGCTGGCCGGGCTCGGCGCGCGCGTGGAGATCCTGGAGCCGCTCGAGGCCCGCGAGCGGCTGGCGGAACTGGCCGTCGAACTCGGCGCGTTGTACGGACGGCCCTAGGGTGCGCAGAACGGCCGTCGGGCCCGGGGCACACACCCGGGGCCCGACGGCCGTCCAAACGTCAGCGCGGGTCCCGCTCCACCGGGATCCACAGTGCCGCGTCGGAGTGTCCTGCCTGCTCCTGCGAGAACCGCACCCGCAGGATCTCCGGCCCCGGCCTGCTCCGGTACGGGTTGGAGGGGAACCACTCCGTGAACACGTCCCGCCACATGTGCTGGAGCGACTGCGGGAAGGGCCCGGAGTTCTCGAAGACGGCCCACGTGCCGGCCGGGACGGTGAGCGCGTCCAGGTCGTCGGGCGGGGTGAGCCCGGTCACCACGGCGTGGTAGTAGTCGAGTTCGGTGCCCTCCGCGCGGCTCGGGTCGAGGTCGTCGCTCACCGACACGATCCCCTCGGGGTCCTGGTCGGACAGACTGCTGATCCGCTCCACGGTCTCCCGGTCGATCCCCGCGATGAACTCGGCGATCGCCGGGTTCACCCCCTCGTGTATCAGGGGGACCCGGGCCTTCTTGCCGACCACCCGGAACTCGTCCTTCTCCACTACTCGGTATCGCATACTGCTGCTCCCTTCGACGATGAGACGGAAGGACATCCGGGGCTGGGAACTCAGGGCCGCACTGGTCCGCCGGGCCTCGCCCGGGCCGACACCGTGCACGGCCCGGAACGCCCGGGCGAACGCCTCGCCCGAGCCGTAGCCGTAACGGACCGCCACCTCCAGCAACGTCCGCTCGTCGGCGAGCACTTCGGCACCCGCGACGGTCATCCGCCGACGCCTGATGTACTCCGACAGCGGTATCCCGGCGAGTGCGGAGAACATGCGCCGGAAGTGGTACTCCGACGTCGCCGCGATCCGCGCCAGCTCGGCCGCCTCGATCGGCTGATCGAGACGGGCCTCGATGTGGTCCATGGCCTGGTTGAGCCGTTCCAGCACCCCGGCCTCCTTCCTTGTGATCACCACGTTAGGAAGGACCCAGTGTCCCCGACCCGACATTCTGTGCCCGAAGCGGTCGGGTGGGTACGCGGGTACGCCGGTCCGGGTACGCCGGTCCGGGTACGGGAAAAGCGTTCCGAGAAAATAGTGCGGGGCACCTTAATGCCCGGCTGTCGAGATCCGCTCAATATCCGGCCGGTAATTGTGTGGAGACGTTTCCGGGCAGGCGTCTTCGGCTGTCGGCATCGACGGAATGCCTCCCGAACTGGGCTTTCGTTGGCGCACGTTCTCCCCGTGGACGTTTTTTCGCCAGACGTCGTGACGCTTGTTGATGCCCGCCAACGAGGGGTCTATGTTTTGCGAGCGGCGGGAATCGGAACGCAAAAACCCTTCTCGCCGCGAGAGTCGAAACCAGGGAAGGAGGTGACAGAAATGAAGCTCGTCATCGAGATCGTCGAGGACAGCCGGGTGCTGGTGCACCACCCGGGCACCTGACATCGGCCCCATCGGGGCTGAATGCGAAAGAACGCGAAGGAACGCGAAAGTCCGGCTGTGATGCGGGCAGTGCATCACAGCCGGACGTCGTTTTTCGGGGCAGCGCCCCGCTGTTGCCACGGTATCGCCTAGCACGCCCGGGGAGAGTGATGAAGGTCCGTCGCTGTGAGCAGTTGGTCTGCCGCTGGCTCGTCGGCGGTCTGGAAGTGGCGATTCCCGGGCGGCGGCAGTGGATCCGGCTGACCGACGATTTACGCAGGGTGCTGGACAGAGCCGGTGAGGGCATCGAAATCGACGACCTCGCGGCCGCGTTCGGCGCCGAGAACGAAGCGGACGTACGCGACGCCGTGGCCGCGCTCACCGGGCTCGGCGTGCTCGTCGACGTGGACCGGGCGCCGGGCACGCCGCCCCTGTGGGAGCGGTGGGGCGCCCTGGCGCAGCGCATGCATCTGGAGGCGCGCGACGCCGACTATCTCGTCGACTCGCCGCAACGGGTGGAGACGGTCGACGCCATCGTCGCCGAGGGAGGTGCGCCGGGCGCGTTCAAGGAGTACCCCGACCGGCCCTCGCTGCCGCTGCCCCGCAGACCGCTCCCGCTGAACGCGCCCGTCGAGGACGTCTTCGCCCTGCGGCGCACCCACCGGCACTTCTCGGACGACCCGGTCACGCTCGACGAGCTCGCCACCCTGCTGTTCCACAGCTTCGCCCCCCACCGCTTCCTCGACGGCGGCGCGTTCGGGACCCAGCAGTGCCGGGTCAGCGCGTCGGCGGGGGCCCGGCACGAGGTCGAGGCGTACGTCGTCGCGTACAACGTCACCGGGGTGCCGCCCGGGCTTTACCACTACTCGGTGGCGCGCCACGCCTTGGAGCTGCTGGACGACGATGTCCCGCGCGAGCGAATCGCGTCGCTGACGTACCGTCAAGATGCCTCCTACGCCGGGGCGTTCACCGTGCTGACCACCGCCGTGGCCAATCGCCTCGCCTGGAAGTACCGGCATCCGCGCGCCTATCGGCTGTGGATGTACGACGCCGGGCACTATGCCCAGACCTTCGCGCTCACCGCCACCGCGCTGGGGCTCGGCCCCTTCCAGACCGTGGCGTTCGTCGACAGCGAGGTGGAACGGCTCCTCGGCGTCGACCCCGACGAGGAGTTCGCGGTGTATCTGCTCACGGCGGGCGTCCCCGAGGCGTCCGGCGGGCTGCTCCCGGCCGGCTTCGCCCTCCCGGCGCCCGGGCAACGCCGATGAAGGAAGACACCACCGCGCCCCAGGACCGCACCGACGAGGCCGGTCCCCTCGACGCGTCTAGGGGCGGCAGGCTGCGCGACCATCCGCAGTTCCTGCGGATGTGGCTGGGGCAGGCCGGCGGGGCCGTCGGCGACCAGGTGCTGCCCGTGGCGCTCAGCCTGTACGTCCTGCACCGGGGCGGCGGTGCCGGGGACGTCGGGCTCGTCCTGTCCGGCCGGGCCGTCTCGCTCGTCGTGTGTCTGCTCGCCGGGGGAGTCATCGCCGACCGGATGCGCCGCACCCGCGTGTTGATCGCCGCCGACGCCTTCCGCTCGGCGCTGCTCCTGCTCACCGCGCTGCTGCTGCCCGTACTGCCGCTCGGCCTGCTGCCGCTGGTCACCGCGCTCGTCGGGGCCGGTGAGGCGCTGTCGCGGCCCGCTTCGCGCTCGCTGCTGCCCAGGCTGCTGCCCGATGGGCTGCTGGAGCGCGGCAACGCGCTGGTGTCCGCCGCGCAGCGGGGTTCGGCCGTGCTCGGCGCGCTGGTCGGGGTGGCGGCGGTGAGTCTGATCGGTGTCCGGGCGGCGCTGTCGGTGACCAGCGTGATGTTCGCGCTCGCGGTGCTCGCCGTGCTGCGGGTCCCGGACACCAGGCCCTCGGCCGACTCCCGCGCGCCCGTGCTCGGCGAGGCCGCCGCCGGGATCCGCGCGATCCGTCGGCGCCCGTGGGTGATGGCGGTGATGGGCACGGTGTGTCTGCATCTGTTTGCGGGTTCGGCGACCGCACTCACGCTGCTGCCCGTGGTGGCGCGCCGCGACTTCGGCGGTGACGTCGCCTACGGGGTGGTGCTGGCCGCGATGAGTGTGGGCGGGCTGCCCGCGATCGCGCTGGCCGGACGGTGGCGGCCGACAGCGCGTGGCGCAGTGAGCATGGTGGCGCTGACGGGGTACGCCCTGGTGCCGCTCAGCCTGGCGGGGCCGTTCCCGCTGCCCGCCGTGGTGTGCTGCTTCGCGGTCGGCGGATTCGTCATCGAGCTCTACTTCATCTACTGGGTCTCGGCACTGCAACGCGCCTTCCCCGACGAGCTGTTGGGGAAGGTCTTCGCCTTGGACCAGCTCAGTGCCTATGCCCTGCTGCCCCTCGGCTACGCGCTGGTCGGGCCGCTGGTCGCGGCCGTCGGCGCGCGCGCCACCCTCCTCGGCGGCGGGGCCGTCGTCGCGGCGTCGAGCCTGCTGTGCCTAGCGGTGCCCGGCGTCGCCCGCCTCGCGGACGTGCCCAAGTGAGACGGGCGGGCTGACGGATTGAGGCCGGTGGGCATCGCCCGTACCGCTCACACCGCCGCCGCCAGATACCGCAGCGACACCGGCGCCCGCCGGACGACGGTCCTCGTCCGGGCCGCCAGGATCTCGCGCAGCAACTCCTCGCGCTGGTGCACGGAGCCCGGCCGCCCGGTGAGCACCCGGCGCCACGAACTGCTCCGGATCGGCGAACGGCCGTCCGGAGTGCGGTACTCGGCATGGCACTCCAGCAGGATCGTCCCCTTGGCGTCGGACGGCAGCCGGGACACCTCGATGCGTACCGATGTCTCGGGGAAGTCCGCGCGGACGGTGTCCAGGCGGCACGAGACATGGTGGGCGTCGGCAAGCCGAGGGTCCCCGATGATGAGGACGAAGCGGAGCGCGAGCCCCTCGGGCCGGGGCCTCGTGCGCCTGGGCTGCCCGCTGTCCGTACGGGAGGAGGTGACGTGGAGAGGGCGCGTCATGCCGTCACCTCGCTGAGCCGGCCGGCCGACGAGTGCACCGGTGCGAGTGAGAGGACCGCTCGGGCCACCGCGTCGGCGTCCCCGAGCAGCATCGAGTCGACCCCGGGGCGGGCCCCGGTGGCCGTCACCCAGTGCACGGACTCCGTCGGGACGCCGAAGGCGAAACGCCGCTGGTGCGCGCGGCCTTGGGCGTCGACCACGTGGTACGGCCTGCGGGTGACCTCCAGGCCGCCGGTCTCGTACGTACGACCGCAGGCGGCCGGTATGCGGAAGGGGCGGCACTGTCCGGTGTCCAGCATGCGGCGCAGCAACGGGTCGGCCGTCTCGCGTAGATCGGGCGCGGGCAGCCGGGCCTCGATCAGTGCCGACGCCCGATAGCGCGCGCCCGGCACGGCGGGCGATTCCACGACGAAGGACGGGTCGTCCCGGTCGACGCGGACCTGGATGCCCGGCCCCACCACCGTCAGGACCCCGGTCTCGATCAGCGCGGTCATCTCCTCGATACGGGAGACGGGCGGGCCGATCGACAAGAACGCGTTGAGCCGCGTGTACCAGCCGTCGAGTTCGTCCCGGTGCGAGTCGCCGTCCAGGCCCGCGTGGTCGACCACGAGCCTGATCTCGTTGCGCAGATCGCGCAGTACGTCGAGGGCGGCCTTGTGCGGGTCCGAGAGATTGCCGCCCCTGGCCCGCCGGACGTCGTCGCCCAGATACGCGAGCAGCCAGTCACGGAAGTCGTCCGGGCCGGTGAACGACCTCTTCCTGTATGGGAGTTCCGTGCGCTCCCAGTCCCATCGGTTGTCGTCCGCGACGCCGAAACGGCGTACGAGAGCGGCGCGGGCATCCTCGTCGGAGGCCGACGCGTACGCCTCGGCCAGCCGGGCGCCGTCCGCCGCGCGCCCCTGCTTGGTGAGCAGGCAGTGGTAGTAGACGGCTTCCACCTCGGCCGCGATCAGCGGCCACAACGACGTGGAGAAGTAGGGTCGTTCCCCGTCGTCGCGGCACTGCCTCAGCTTCTCCACGGTCTGCGGGGTCAGCAGCCGTGGTGTGTGGCGGCCGTGGGCGCCCTTCTCGTTCTCGCCGCGCGCCTGGTAGGGAAGTCCACGTCGGGAACCGGCGAGGAGACGGGGTTCGCGTCCGGACGGCAGATAGCGCAGTCGGCCGGGCCGGTGCGGATCGGGCTCGAACCGGCCGCCGCGCCCGCCGGTGAACAGCGCCATGTGGTCGAAGAAGCTGAGGCCGAGGCCGCGCAGCACCACCGACTCGCCTGAGCCGATGGGGGAGAGGTCCAGGTCGGCGGGGTTGGCCGGGGCCAGATACGTAAGGCCCAACGCCCTGGCCCTGCGCGCCAGGTCGGTGGTCGCCCGGGAGGGCACATGGCCGAGGGTGAGCACCACGGCGTCGAGCCCCGTCAGCACGGTGCCGTTGCTGAGCCGCAGGGTCTGCGCGCCGCTGTGGTCGTCGAGGGCGACCGCCGTCGAGCGGTGCACGACGACGGTGACATGCCTGGGTGCGCTGGTCACGATCGTACGGAAGCAGTCTTCGAGGTAGCGGCCGTAGAAGGCCCGCGTCGGGTAGTCGTCGCCACCCAGCCGATGTGCCTCGGCCAGGGTGGCGTCGGCGTAGCCGCCGAGGAGTTCCTGGAGTCTGCTCAGATCCCTCAGACCCCGCGCCCAGTCGTGGAGGCTCGGGCCGGTCTCGACCGGCCCGGCCATCTCCACTGAGGCGTCGGTGTAGACGGTGGCCTGGGACGCGACGGTGTTCATCAGCAGCTCGCGCGGCTGGTCGGTGCGCCATACGCGTCCGGCGCCGGGCCGTTCCGGGTCGACGAGATGGATCGTGACCGCCGTGTGGGAGGCGGCCGCGCGCTCGTTGGCGCAGAGTCGTTCCAGCACCGACAGGCCGCGCGGTCCGGCACCGACGACGCAGACGGTGAGCTCTGTGCTGCTCACGGAGCCTCCCCGGGCGGGCATCACTGTTCGAGGCAGAACTCGGCGATCGGGTAGCCGACATGGCGGTCCTCGCTCGGCAGGAACCCGAGCACCTTGTCGCCGGGCTTGAGCTCGGTGCTGTTGAGCACGGTGCCGCCGGGGCCGAGCACCCGTACGTGCCAGTCGTCCTGGAGGATCAGGTTGGCGGTGCGGCCGTCGGGTCCCACCGCGTCCACGGACAGCAGCGGACGCGACTCGATCTTCACGCGGCCCACGGTGACCAGCCGGGTCTTGCCGTGGATGTCCACGGCGGTGACCTTGCTGCCCGCCTTGAGCTCGCTGAGGTAGCTGGTGCGCGCGTCCTTGGCGAGGGTGTACGAGTGGATGGCGCCCGCGTTGACCCGGAACGGCCGGGTGGGCATGTACGGCAGTGGATGGGTCTCGCTGACGCACAGGATCATGCCCTTGGAGTGCGAACCGACCAGGATGCCCTCGTCCTTGCGGAAGTACGTGGCGGTGTCCACGCACGCCCGCTCGCCCATGCCGACATGGGCGGTGGCGGTGATCTCCAGCTCGACCAGTTCCAGGTCGGGCACGCCCGCCTCGGCCGCCTGCTTGAGCGCCGAGGCGTCACCGACCCGTACGGGAGCCATCAGGACACCGTCCGAGCCGAGTTCGAGGACACCGAAGATGATCTCGGCCTCCTCGACGTCCTGGGCGACGGTGATGAGACTGCCCTTGGCACTGGCGGCCGCGGCGATCACGATCTCCAGGGGGATCTTCGTGGGGTCGCGGAAGAGCAGCACGCTCCACTGGTCGGTGCGGCCGGAGCGGCAGGCGTCCTCCAGGGTCTCGGCGTCCACGATCTCCACGAACCGGCCGAACTCGATGTCCGGGTGCAGCGCGGCGAGTTCGGCGGGGTCGCCGTGTTTCGCCGGGTCGACGACGACCACGTCGGCGGCGCCGAAGTCCTCGGGCAGCGGTTGGCCTTGCGGGAAGAGGATCTTCTTCACGGTCGCCGGCAGATTCTCCAGGTCCGCGGTGTTCGCGGCGAGGATGCCGTCCACGCGCGCGTGGATCGCCTCCTCGATCACCGCCTGCCTGGCGGAGCCGACCGTGCGGATGTCGATCCAGCTGAGCTTCACAGCACACCTGCCAATCGCGTGGGGGAGAGGGTGAGTTCGTCGGTGCGGGAGCCGTGGACGATGTCCGCGAGTTCCCGTACGACCTGCCGTGGGGTGGGCGAGGTGAAGATCCGTCGCCCCACCGCAAGACCTTGGCAGCCGGACGCCAGGGCCGTGCGGGCGAAGTCGGGCAGGCTCTGGCGGCTGTCGGCGCCGCCCGCGACCAGGACCGGCACCGGGCAGCTGGCCACGACTTCGGCCATGCGCTCGGAAGGGCTGGCGACGACGGTCTTGACCAGGTCGGCACCGAGGTCGGCGGCCACGTTGACCACGTGGGCGACCAGTTCGGGCGAGGGGAGGCCGGTCATGCGCGGGCCCCGTGGATAGATCATCGCGAGCAGCGGCATGCCCCATCGGTCGCAGGCGGCCGCCACCGTGCCCAGATCGGCGAGTTGGGCGGCCTCGGTGTCGGAGCCGATGTTGACGTGGACGCTGACCGCGTCGGCGCCGAGGCGCACGGCCTCCTCCACATCGGCGACCAGGACCTTGGCGTCGGTGTCGCCGGCATGCACGGTGCTGGCGCTGAGGTGGACGATCAGCGAGCAGGTCGACAGGAGTTGGGGGTCGATCAGCCGCGCCCGGCCCTTGTGGACGACGATGCCGTCCGCGCCGCCCGCCACGAGATCGTGGACGAGATCGTGGAATCCGGCGGCCGTGGTGATCGGCCCGTCGGACACGGAGTGGTCGAGAGGAATGAGGAGAAAACGGCCGTCTCCATGACCGGAGAGTCGGGCCAGACGCAATGCGGTACCGGGTCGGGCGGTTCTCACCACGGGCTGCTCCTCGAACGGTTACTCGATGTCGGTTTGAGAAGATCCACAGGAAACCGGGCGGACAAACTTATTCCGTCCCCGCGTCGTTCCCGGTGTCGTTCCCCACGTCGTTTACGGAGTGCCAGCAGCGTGGCAAAGGCCGTTCGAGAAACTGTCGGTAAGACGTCGAAGCCCAGTTCAGTGCAGGTGTGCGCAGATATGCGCGAATGGTCCACGTTGGCCGGTTGTGCAAGTGGGGAATCTCCTCACTTGCACAAGACGGGCGGTCTCCATGGGCGGGAAGACTTTCCTTTTCCCGTACTGCGGGCCCGGCAGGAGTCTGTTTAATCGTGCCGAACTCTGTGTATCTTCAGGCCACCGTGATAGTCCAACCACGAGTTGCCGATACCTGGCGACCGGACTGCGCAATGGGGGAATTGTGTACCTTTCCGTGTATCCAGCAGACGGTCGACTCGACCGCCGCATGACGCCCGAGTCCCTACCCGACGAGAGTGGCCCGGACCGCATCGACTGCGGTGTCCTGGGCCCCCTGCGTATCGGCACCGGCCCGCGTGCCGAGGCGGTGACGGTCCCGCCGAAGATCCGTACCGTGCTCGCCATGCTGGTCGTGCACACCGACCAGGTGGTCCCGGTGTCGGCCCTGATGCGCGAACTGTGGCAGGAGCGACCACCCGTCAGCGGCTTACGCACACTCCAGACGTACGTCCTGAACTGCCGCAAGCTGCTCTCCCGCCTCACCGGTCTGCCCGCGCCCGCCATCACCCAGGACGTCCTGGTGACCAGAGCGGGCGGGTACGGCCTCAACGGCGCTCATGTGCGCCTGGACTGGCTGGAGTTCCAGCGGCTGGCGGAGCGCGGTGTGCGGGTCCTGGCCACGGGCGACGAGCCCGGCGGCATCGAACTGCTCGACGAGGCCCTCGGGCTGTGGCACGGCAACGCCCTCGCGGACGTACCGGCGGGCCCGGTCCTGGAGTCCAGGCGCCGGTTGTACGAGGAGTCCCGGCTCGGGGTCATCGGATCGCTCGCGGAGGCGCGGATCCGGGCGGGCCTGCACCAGGAGGCGATCACCCAACTCGCCGCCGCCACCAGTGAGTACGCCCTGCACGAGGGGCTGCACGCGCACTACATCCGGGCGCTCGCGCTCGGCGGCCGTCGCGCCGAGGCGCTGGGGGTCTTCCAGAGTCTGCGCGCGCGGCTGATCAGCGAGATCGGGATCGAGCCCGGCCATCCGCTCCAGCAGCTCCAGCTCACGGTGCTGAACTCGGGCTCGCTCGGTATGTGAACACCCCGTCGTCCCGGACCCGGTGGACGTCCGCCCGGGCGCGGGACACGCACCGGCCGGGCCACTGTCGGCGGTGGTCCGGCCGAAGCGCCACGGCCCCCGGGACATCACCACACCGTGTGGGCCCGGCGGTCGAGGGAGATGAAACCTTCCGGCGTCGAGGCCGTGTCCCGGAGCCGGGCCGCCAGGTCCTGCCACACCTCGGCGCAGGCGGTGGCCATCGCGGCGACCGCGTCGGCGCAGTGAGGCGGCACCGAGTCGGCCACCCGGTCCCACTGCTGGGCGTCCGCCATATGGATCTCCAGCATGCGCAGCAGCAGTCGGCCCGTCTCCGTCAGCCGCAGCGACGGGTCCCGGCACAGACTCCGGAACAGCGCCTCGCGGACCTCGGCCGACATCCGCAGCTGCGGACCCTGGTGGTCGGGGCAGGCAGTCGAAGGGCGTGCGGGCGCCGCCTGTTGGCCCGTACCCGCGGAGCCCACCTGGCGGCGCTTGGCGGGTACCGGGTCCTCCCCGCGTTTGAGACGTTCGCGCACATCGCGCACGGTGCCCGGGGAGATGCCCGCCTTCTGGGCGATCTCGCGCAGCGAGGCGCCGGGGTTCTCGGTGATGAGCCGGCCCGCGAGGCGGCGTCCCTCGGTGCTGCTGAGGGGGCGGACCCGGCCGTCCTTGCCGATCCTGGTGGACAGGCGCGCGGAGTCCGAGCTCATTCTGCGGCGCTGCGCGCCGACCGTCTTGGCCGACAGCCCGGTGACCGACGCGATGGCCCGGTCCGACCAGTTGTGGTGGGTACGGATGATACGGGCGGCCGCCGCCGTGCGGTCGGCGGGCGAGAGCGGCAGCCCATGCATGATGTTGGCCTCGACGGCGAGGATGAACGCGTCCTGCGGCGGACCGTCGTAGAACCTCGCCTGGATGGTGAGTCTGCCCCGTAACCGCGCGGCCTGCAGCCGGTGCATACCGTCGATGACCCGCATGGTGGGGCGGTGCACGACGATCGGTGGAAGCGGGTCCTCCGACTCGGCGAGCAGCCGGGTGTGTTCGCCGTTCTCGCCAAGTCGGCGAGGTGAGTCGGCCCGCAGCAGTCGGCTGATGGGCACCGTTTCCACGGCGGACAGGGCGGGTCCGGGCAGCGGGATGCGGCCGTCGGCGAAGCTCATGTTCCGTGCACCTCATGGAGTCGGGCTGCCGGGGCAGTCGGCGGGTGGGGCAGGGAGCGGGAGGCGTGCCTGGCGGTCGGGCTACTCGGAGCCGACCAGCCACTTCCGTACGTCCCGCTTGGCGGTTCCCGAGCTGTCGGCGTCGATCGTGTCGGCGAGTTCGGCGATGGTGATCTCTTTGAGGGCCGTACGCCACGCCTTGTCGGCGCTCTGCATGGCGCGGTTCACCGCACACGGCTTGGCGCACTCCTCGGCGGGCAGCGCCAGGGGGCCCTTGCGGCGGATCTCCGTGCAGCGGAAGGCAGGTTCACGTCCGTCGACGGCCTGGACGACGTCGAGGACGGTGATGTCCTCGGCGGGCCGCGTGAACGAGTAGCCGCCGGTCGGCCCGGGTGTGGAGCGCAGGATGCCGGCCTGGGAGAGGGCCTGGAGGTGTTTGGCGAGGTAGCCCGGCGGGACGCCGTGCAGCTCGGCGAGGCGGGCGGCGGGTACCGGGGCGCGGCTCTGGCCGAGGGAGACACAGCAGTGCAGGGCCCACTCGACGCCGTTGGAGAGCTTCATGACGCCAGGATAGCTATTCCGGTTATTAAGTGTCCGCGATTCTGCTATAAACACGGATACTAAGTGTCCGAGATTGCGGAAGGTGCAGGTCATGAGTGAGACAGAAGACCGGTTACAGACAGCGCCGAGCACCGGTGCCACCAACTCCGGGCCCCGCGCGGCCCCTTCGGCGGCCCAGGGGCGTACCGCTCTCGGCTTCGCCGCCGTCGCCCTGTTCGTGGCGGCGGCCAACCTGCGGCCCGCGATCGCGGCGGTGTCACCGCTGGTGGACCGGATCCGCGACGATCTGGGGCTGTCGGCGACCGGGGCGGCGCTGCTGACCACTATCCCGACGCTCGCGATGGGGCTGTGCGCGCCGCTGGCCGCGTCGGTCGGCCGAAAATGGGGGCTCTACCGGGGCGTCCTGATCGGGCTGTTCGTGGTCGGAGTCGCCACCGCCGCGCGCGGCCTCGGCCAGTCCACCTGGCTCCAGCTGTCCTGCGCGGCCGTGGTGGGCGGCGGAATCGCCGTCGCCCAGACCCTGTTGCCCGCCATCGTCAAAACGCGCTTCGCCGACCGGGCGGGCCTGGTCACCGGCATCTACACCGCGGGCCTCGGCCTCGGCGGCGCGGTGGCCGCCGGGGTCAGCGCCCCCCTCGCCGACGCCTTCGACTCCTGGCCCGGCGCACTCGCCTCCTGGGCCGTGCTCGCGGTCGCGGGCATCGTGCTGTGGTCGGCCGCCAAGAAGTCGCTCGGCCTGGAGCACATCGACGGCCCCAAGGGCCCGGCCACCTCGGGCCTGCCCTGGCGCTCCGCGCTCGCCTGGCGGATCACCGCCCTGTCGGCCGGCAACTCCGCCCTCTACTACTGCGAACTGGCCTGGATCGCCCCGCTGTTGCACGACGACGGCGGACTCACCGAGTCCAAGGCCGGATTCATGCTGACGGTGATGATCTCCATCCAGGTCGTGGCGATGCTCGGCGTCCCGGCCCTGCTCGGCGAGCGCGCCGACAAACGCCTGGGGCTCGCCGTCACGACCACACTGACCGCCGTGGGCTTCGTGGGCTTCGGCTTCAGCCCCGGCACCGGCACCTGGCTATGGGTCCTCGCCATGGGCATCGGACACGGCGGTCTGTTCACCCTGGTGCTCACCCTGCCCGTGGCGGCCAGCCGCGACATCGCCCAGGCGGGCCGCTTCAGCGCCATGGCCTTCTTCGTCGGATACGCGTGCGCGGCCGTCGGCCCCGTCGTCGTCGGCGGTCTGCGCGACGCCACCGGTGACTACCGGCTCGCCTTCGCCCTGCTGTCCGCCGTCACGGCACTGATGCTGGTGCCCATCGCCCGGCTCTCCCCGCACCACATCGAGAAGGCCCAGCGCGCGGGCGACTGACCCGCCCCGTACCACCTGACGAGGACCCTGCCCACGGGCGGGGTCCTCGTGCCATGTCCCGCCCCCACCCACGGAGTTGAGCGATTCTGCGGCTCGCTCTCGACAGCCCTCGGCGACCCTGGTGGCGGCAGCAACGCCGTACCGCGCCGATCCGATTCGAGAGGACGCGCATGGCCCACCGCAAGGCTCGTATCGCCATCGTGGGAGGAGGCATCGCCGGCCTGGTCACCGCCACCCTCCTGCACCGCACCGGTATCGACGTCCGGCTCTTCGAGCAGTCCCCGGCCTTCGGCGCGGTCGGCGCCGGCATCCAGCTCTCGCCCAACGGCGTCCGCGTCCTGCACCGCGTCGGCCTCGCGGACGCGCTCACCGCCACCGCCGTCCCGGCCCGCTCCATCGAGACCCGGCGCTGGGACGACGCGACCCCGATCGCGCGAGTGCCGCACGGCACCGCCTGCGGCGAACGGTTCGGCGCCCCCTACTACTTGATGCACCGCGCGGACCTCCAGCGCTCCCTGCTCTCCGTGGTGCCGCAGGACATCGTCGAACTCGGCAAGGGCTGCACCCGGGTCGTCGAACGTCCCGACGGCGTCGAACTCCACCTCACCGACGGCTCCGTGGCCCGCGCCGATCTCGTCGTCGGGGCCGACGGGGTGCACTCCGCCGTGCGCAAGGCCATCGTCGACGACCGGCCGCGCTTCTCGGGGTACGCGGTGCACCGGGGCCTTGTCCCGGCCGGGCTGGTGCCCTCCTTCCGGGACGACCCCCGGGTCCTGTTCTGGTTGGGACCCCGGCGGCACGTCACGTACTACCCCATCGAGGCGGGCGACACCGTGCACTTCAGCGCCGTCGGTGCCACCGACCGCCCGCCCGCTCCCGCCTCCACCGGAGGCGCCGTCGAAGACCTCGACGCGGCCTTCACCGGCTGGCACGACCAGGTACGGGAGGTCATCACGGCCGCCCGCTCGGTCACCCGCTGGGACCTGTACGACCGTGACATACCGCCCCGGTACGCCACCGACCGCATCGTCCTGCTCGGCGACGCCGCGCACCCGACGCTGCCGTATCTGTCGCAGGGCGCCAACCAGGCACTGGAGGACGCCGCCGTCCTCGCCCGGTGCCTGCTGGAGTGCGACCCGGGCAACTGGGCGCGGGCCCTGCGCCGTTACGAGACGCTGCGCCTGCCCCGCACCGCCGAGGTCCACCGGCGGGCCAGGGCCCTGGGCACCGCCTTCCACCTGCCGGACGGTCCCGACCAGGCGGCCCGCGACCGCGCGATGGGCGCCGACCAGAGCCTGGCCCACCTGGACTGGCTGTACGGATACGACGCCGCGGCCCCTGACCCGTCGTCGCCGTCCCCCGCCCCGAGCCTCACCCAGAGGTTCTGACATGAGGAGAACCAACACCGTGCACGCCCTGCTGCGCCGGGTCACCCGGGGGAACGGCTTCTACATAGGCGAGCTCTTCCACGCCGCCGCGCGTCGCAACCCCACGACGCCCATCACGCTCGACCGTCCGCTCCAGTGGGCCCCCGACCGCGGCCTCGACTTCACCGTCGGCCAACTCGCGGACCAGATCGATGACTTGGCGGCACGGCTGTGGGCCGCCGGAGTCAGGCCCGCCGACCGGGTCGCGCTCTACAAGACCGACAACTTCGACATCGCGCTGCTGGCCTGCGCGACCGCGCGCATCGGCGCGGTGCCCGCACTCCTCTCACCGGCCCTCGACGGGAGCGTGGTCCGCGAACTGCTCGCCCGGCTGGACCGGCCGTGGCTGCTCACCGACGGGGACACGCTCGGCGGGAAGTTGAGTGGTTCGCCGCTGACGGACGTCGTACACAAAACCCTCCTGTCGGCCGGAGAGGCACCCGAACAGAGCGACGGCACCCTGTCGTTGGCCGACTACGCGGGCGCGCGCCGCCGCGATCCCGTCTTCCTCCACCCCCACCAGCCGTCCCTGATCACCCACAGCTCGGGCACGACCGGCATACCGAAACTGGCCGTGCACTGCCCCGAGACGGGCTGGCACCGGCTGGTCCCGCAGAAGATCGTGGCCTGGCCGATCCGGGAGCGCGAGACCGCCGCGCTGTGCATGACGTTCGTCCACTCCCGCTTCTACCAGGGCCTCGCCATGTTCCTCGGCCACGGCAACCCGATGGTGATCGCCGTCGATCCCGACCCCGCGCACATCGGTCCGCTGTTCACCCGGACCCGGCCCGGATACATCGAGACCCACCCCAACACGTATGTCGACTGGGAGGAGTTGGCCGAGGCCCCGGGCGCGCCGCTGTCCAGCGTCCGTGTCTTCGGCGCCACCTTCGACGCCATGCACCCGCGCACCATCCAGCGCATGCTCGGAGCCTCGCGCCGCAACCGTCCGCTGTTCGTCCAGTTCTACGGGCAGTCGGAGATCGGGCCGATGGCCGGACGCTGGTACACCAGGCGCAGTGCCCACAAGGCGGACGGTCGGTGTGTCGGGCTGCCGCTGCCGGGCTTCATCTCCCTGCGGGTCGTCGACGACGCGGGCAAGCGGGTGGCGAGCGGACGCACCGGTCACCTCGAAGTACGCAGCCGCACCCGCATCCTCACCTACCTCGGCGAGGACGACCGCTACAAGAGCCAACTCCACGACGGCTGGTGGCGCGTCGGCGACATGGGCCACGTCGACCGCTGGGGGCTGCTGCACCTCATGGACCGCGAGGTCGACCGGATCGAGACCATGGACAGCAATCTCGCCGCCGAGGACCTGCTGATGAGCCGTCTTGAGGAGCTGCGCGAGATCGTGATCGTGGCGGGCCCCGACGGTGAACCCGTGCCCGTGGTCGCCACCCGGGGCGAGCGGCCCCTCGACCCGGGCCGATGGCGGCGGGCGACCTGGGACCTGCCCGCGATGGCCCCGTTCCGGCAGTTCCCCTTCGACGAGCTGCCGCGCACCTCCACCCGCAAGATCCAGCGCCCCGAACTCGCCCGGATCGTCAGGGAAACCCCACCCCCACCCATCGCGGCCGGACAGGGCCCGAGCAGCGAGGCGGGAGCATGACGATGGAGCACTCCGAAAGCTTCGAGGACCGCCACCTCGCGGGTCGTCGGCTCATCGAGCTGATGACCGGCTTCTGGAAGACCCAGGCCATCTACATCGCCACCGAGCTCGGCATCATTGACAAGATCGCGGCGACCGGCCGGGCCACGGGCGGCGAGCTCGCCCTGGAGACCGCGACCGATCCGGACGCGCTGAACCGGCTCCTGCTGTTCCTGGCCCGCCTGGACGTCGTCGTCGGCGACGAGCAGGAAGGTTACGCACTCACCCCGGTCGGTGAGCTGCTGCGCACCGACATCCGCGACTCGATGCGCGACCACGTCCGTATCTACGGCTCGCACTTCTACCCGGCGTGGGGCGCGCTGCCGCACGCCCTGCGCACCGGCCGGTCGGCGTTCTCGCAGGTGTTCGGCAGCGAACTGTTCCCCTACCTCCAGCAACACCCCGAGACCTCACTGACGTACGAACGCGCCATGGTCGCGGGCACCCCGTTCTTCGCCGAGGTCGGCCGCGCCTTCGACTTCTCCACGGCGCGCCGGATCGTGGACGTCGCGGGCGGCCACGGGGCGCTGCTGCACGAGGTCCTGACCCACAACCCGGGCCCGCGCGCGGTGCTGTTCGACGCGCCCCACGTCATCGAGGAGTCCGCGGCCCATCCGATCGCCACCCGCCACGCCGACCGGTGCGAACGCGTCCCCGGCAACTTCTTCGAAGCCGTACCGAGGGGCGGGGACGTCTATCTGCTCTCCCGCATCCTGCACTGCTTCGACGACGAGGCGTGCCGTCAGATCCTCACCAACTGCCGACAGGCCATGAGCCCGGACGCCCGTCTCGTCATCGTGGAGCGCATCCTCGGCAAGGACGCCGGTTCGTCGCTCGCCGAGGGGTACAACATGCACATGCTGGTGGTGCTCGGAGGCGGTCGCGAGCGGGACGAGACCCAGTACCGCACGCTGCTCGACAAGGCGGGTTTCAGGGTGGCGGACATCCATCCGCTGCCCCTGGAAACCCACCTCATCGTCGCCGCACCCCAATAGCCCCTTAGCTGAGCGCCTTCTCCAGGATCGCCTTGCGGTGGCTGAACGTCTCGATCGAGTAGCGGCCGTGGTAGTTGCCCATACCGCTCTCGCCGACGCCGCCGAACGGCAGGTCGGAGACGGTGAGATGGGCCAGCGGCAGGCCGATGCCGAGTCCTCCGGAGGTGGTTTCGTCGGCGAGGCGCCGCTTGGTGGTGTCGGACTCGGTGAAGGCGTACAGCGCGAGCGGCTTGTCGCGGTCGTTGATGAACTCGATGGCCTCGTCCAGGTCTGCGACGGTGACGATCGGGAGGACCGGGCCGAAGATCTCCTCCTGCATCACCGGCGACTTCGGGTCGACGTCGGCGAGGACGGTCGGCGCCAAGTACTTGGTGGCGCGGTCGCCCTGGCCGCCGATCACAAGGCGGCCCGAGTCGAGCAGGGAGCTCAGCCGGTCGAAGTGGCGCTCGTTGACGATCCGGCCGTACTCGGCGGACGCCTGCGGGTCGGCCCCGTACAGCGCCTCGATGGCGGTGACCAGGGCGGTTTCCAGGGCGCGGGCCGTCTCGGGGTCGGTGAGGACGTAGTCGGGCGCGACGCAGGTCTGCCCGGCGTTGAGGAACTTGCCGGCCGCGAGACGGGCGGCGACGGTGGCGATGTCGGCGTCCCGGTCGACGAACACCGGGGACTTGCCGCCCAGTTCGAGGGTGACCGGCGTGAGGTGCTGCACGGCGGCGGTCATCACGATGCGGCCGACGGCGCCGTTGCCGGTGTAGAAGATGTGGTCGAACCGCTCGGCCAGCAGCGCCGTGGTCTCCGGAATCCCGCCCTCCACCACGGCCACCGCGTCCGCGTCGAGATACTGCGGCAGCAGCCGCGCCAGCACGGCGGAGGTGGCCGGGGCCAGCTCGCTGGGCTTGGCGACCACCGCGTTCCCGGCGGCCAGCGCGCCGATCATCGGCGTGAGCAGCAACTGCGCCGGATAGTTCCAGGGCGCGATGACCAGGACGACACCCAGCGGGTCGTACTGCGTCCGGGCCGTCGCCTCACCCAGGTGCGCCGGTACGGGCGCGGGTTCCGGGCGCAGCCACTCGGCGAGGTGGTCCAGGGTGTGGTCGATCTCCCGGACGGTGAAGCCGATCTCCGTGCGCTGCGCCTCGGCGCTGCTCTTGCCCAGGTCCGCGTGGAGCGCGTCGACGAGCTCGCCGCCGCGCTCGGTCAGCATCTCGCGCAGTCGGCGCAGCTGCGTGGTGCGCCACTCGACGGGCTTGGTGCGCCCGGTGCGGAAGGTGGCGCGCAGCCGGGCCACGGTGTCGGCGGGCTGCTCCGGGATGGTGTTCATGGTGCCTCGCTGCTGGGGGACGCGTACCCGTCGGTCCGCGTCGGTGACGTCGAGCGATCAGCTCGATGTAAATGCCAACAGTTCATGGTGGAAAATAAATTCCCGCCGTGGGTGACCGATCGAGAACTGGGTTCATCTCGCGTCCACGAGAAATTTCCTACCGGCCAGTAGACATCAGGCCAGAAGCTGATCATTCTTGGCCGTGACCATGTCAATGCCGTGCGGTCCGGGTACCCGCCGACGCCCGGCGGGACTTCCCTGCTTCGTGACCGAGGAGCAAACACCCCCCATGCACCGCACCGCTTGGACGACGCGCGCCGTCGTCACGGTGGCCGCCGCGGCGACCGCCCTCATCGCCGTGCCCACCGCCTCCCAGGCCGCCCCGCGCACCGTCGCGGTCCAGTCCGCCACCTCCGGGGCGGTCACCGCGCCCAAGGGCGTCGACTACACGACCTGGCTGCACGACGTCGGTGCGGTCGTGGACGTGGCCCGCCCCTACCTCAAGCAGCGCCTCGCCGCGTCGCCCGCCGGGGAGAAGCCCGCGATCGTCCTCGACATCGACAACACGTCGCTGGAGACGGACTTCCACCACTTCTGGACGTTCCCGACCCCGGCCATCCAGTCCATGCACGACATGGTGCGGGAGGCGAACGCGGAGGGCGCCGCCGTCTTCTTCGTGACCGCCCGCCCCGGCATCATCGAGTCCCTCACCTCGTACAACCTCAAGGCGGTCGGGTACCCGGTCACCGGTCTGTACGTGCGTGACCTGGACGACCTGTTCGAGAACGTGGGCACGTACAAGACGGAGAAGCGGGCCGAGATCGAGGCGCGCGGCTACACGATCGTCGCCAACTTCGGCAACAACACCACCGACCTGGTCGGCGGCCACGCCGAGCGCACCTTCAAGCTCCCGGACTACAACGGCAAGCTGTCCTGACCGTCCGCCCCAAAAAGCAACAGGTGCCCCACGGCCTAGCCGTGGGGCACCTGCGCAGGTGGATCAGCCGAGCACCGGGAAGTTGCTGCGGAAGACGCCGCGCGGGTCGCGGCTGCGCTTGACCTCCTGGAGTCGGGCCAGCGCCTCGGGGGCGAAGGCGGCCGAGGCGGAGTCGCCGGGGGAGAGGTACGTGTACGGCTTGCGGCCGCTCACATACGAGCCGAGCGACTGGACCAGCGCGTCCTGGCGGGCGGTGATGGCGGCCGCGCGGTCCGGCGAGAACGGCACACCGAACATGGAGAGGGTGTACGGCTCCGTCAGCGGGCCCTGCGGGTTCCGCGTCGGCCGGGCGAACGCGCCCCCGAGGTGGCGGATGTGCACACCGAACAGCGGGTCGATCGGCTCCGCGAGCAGCGCGGCGGCGACCTTGTCGTCCAGGTCGGTCAGCAGCTCGGCGCGGGTCGCGCTCGGCCCGGGCTCGGTGGGCTCGCCGGTGATGGACCCGAGCTCGGCCACCGCGACCTCCCCGCGCGTGTCGGTGTTGGCGCCCTCGATCCCGTCGAGGAGGCGCAGCAGCTCCTTGCCCTCGGCCGCGTCGCCCAGGTAGGTGCTGTCGATCGTGACCAGCGAGGGCCCGTTCGGGATCTGCATCAGGTTGAACCAGGCGGTCAGCTCGTCCGGCGCCTCGGCGGTGATCCGGCGGAAGGCGTCCAGGACGCGGGCGGCCTGGCTGCCGTGCCACACCACGCGGCCGCCGTAGAGCGCGGGCGCCGGGTGCAGGTTGTACTCGATGGCCGTGACCAGGGCGTAGTCGCCGCCACCGCCGCACAGCGCCCAGAAGAGCTCGGCGTCGGAGTCGGCGGTGACGCGGGCCCGGGCGCCGTCGGCGGTGACCACGTCGAAGGCGGTGACACTGTCGGCGGCCCAGCCGAACTTGCGGCCGAACCAGCTGAGCCCGCCGCCCAGGGTGTAGCCGACGACGCTGACCAGCGGGGAGCTGCCGGGCACCCCGGTCAGACCGAGCGGCCCGGCCACCTCCTGGACCTGCCCGCCGAGCACACCGGCGCCGACGCGCGCGGTGCGGGCGGCGGCGTCGACGTGCAGCTCGTCGAGCTTGCCGGTGCGCAGCAGGATCACACCCTCCACGTCACCGCTGGCGCCCCGGCCGCCGGGCTGCGGGGCGACCGAGAGACCGGCCGCGGCGGCGTACCGTACGACGGCCGAGATGTCGTCGGCGTCGAGGGCCTCGACCACCGCGGAGACGGGCTGCTGCACGGAGAGGTTCCACGGCTGGCGTGCCTGGTCGAAGCCGTCGTCATCGGTCAGAAGGACGCGGCCGCGCACCTGGGAACGCAGCTCGGCGAGAGTCGTGCTCATGGTTCTTCCCTACTTCCTCGTCATGCGTGTGCCCCCGGAACCCTCCGGCCGGCTTTCGCGATCACTTCCCTGACGGAACCGGACCGGGAAATGTGACGGGAAGTGTGACGGAAGTGGGCTACGCCTCTTCGTCGGCCTCGTCCCCGGGCGTGGGCGTCGCGAGGGGGCGCAGCTTCAGCCAAACCAGGAAGAACAGCCCGAGGGCGAGCATCCCGAGCCCGGTCCACAGGTTGATGTCGACGCCCTCGGCCTTCTTCAGATCGGCGTCGGAGGGGTTGATCCCGGCGATCGTGACGATCACCCCGTACAGGGTGAACAGTCCGCCGATGATCCGGCGGATGTCGAAGAGCCGGGCCGCGGTGGCGGACTTCTTCTCCAACTCGGAGACTTCGCGCTGCAGTTCAGACATTTTGCGGGCCTTCGATCGGGTCAGAGCGAGTAGGGCAGGTAGCAGAGCGCGGCGAGTACCACCGCTCCCCAGCCGAGCAGCGCGGGCCTGCGGTACCAGGCGTCGTCGCCGTCGCCGGGCGGCTCCTCCAGACCCGGCGCGGTCGTCCCGTACACCAGACCCGCGAGCTCGGCCTCCGGCTTCGGCTCGGTGAAGAGGGTGACGACCACCATGACCAGCGCACCGGCGGCGAAGCCGACGATCGCGGAGACGAAGTTGGCGCCCTGGTCCGTGGGGATGGAGATGACGCCCTGCTTGTAGATCCAGAAGTAGTTGAGCATCGCCGCAGTGGTGCCCGCGAGCAGTCCCCACACACCGGACTTCATCGACGCCCGCTTCCAGAACATACCGATGACGAAGACGACGAACATCGGCACGTTGAAGAAGGAGAACAGGGTCTGGAGATACCCCATGATGTTGGAGAAGGACGAGGCGATGAAGGCAGTGCCGATCGAGGCGAGCACGCCGACCGCCGTGATCAGCCGCCCGAAGCGCAGGTAGTACGCGTCCGGCCGGTCCTTGCGCACGTACTTGGCCCAGATGTCGTATGTGAACACGGTGTTGAAGGACGACACATTGGCCGCCATGCCCGCCATGAACGCGGCGAGCAGACCGGTGACGGCGATCCCGAGCACACCGTTGGGCAGCAGCTCCTGCATCAGATACGGGATGGCGTCGTTGTAGGTGAGGTCGGAGCCCGGGGTGCCGATCTTCGGGACGAGCGCGGCGGCGACCAGGCCGGGGATCATCACCAGGAACACGATGAACATCTTCGGGAACGCGGCGATCAGCGGGGTGCGCTGGGCGGCGCTGAGGTTCTTCGCGGACAGGGCGCGCTGGACCTCGGCGAAGTTGGTGGTCCAGTACCCGAAGGAGAGTACGAAGCCGAGCCCGAGGATGATCGTCAGCCAGTTGGCGCCCAGCGGGTTGGCCTGGCCGATGCCCGTACCGCCCCATGCGGTGAGGTAGTTGTGGCCGTGTGCCGACTCCAGGTTGTCGCTGAGCGCGCCCCAGCCGCCGACCCGCTTGAGGCCGAGGACGACCAGCGGGATCAGCGCCGCGAGGATCACGAAGAACTGGAGCACTTCGTTGTAGATCGCCGAGGAGAGTCCGCCGACGGTGATGTACGCGAGGACGAAGAGCCCCGCGACGACGATGGCCACCCACTGCGGCCAGCCGAGCAGCGCCTCGACGACGATCGACAGGGCGTAGAGGTTCACACCGGCGATGAGGATCGCGGCGAAGGCGAACAGCGCCGAGCTGAGCAGATGTGCGGATTTGTCGAACCGCTGGAGCAGGAACTCCGGCACCGAGCGGACCTTCGAGCGGTAGTAGAAGGGCATCATCACCAGGCCGAGGAAGACCATGGCCGGGATGGCGCCGATCCAGTACCAGTGGACGACGGCCACGCCGTACTGCGCGCCGGTGGCGGCCATGCCCAGGATCTCGGTCGCGCCCAGGTTGGCGGCGACGAAGGCGAGCCCGGTGACCCAGGCGGGCAGCGACCGCCCGGAGAGGAAGAAGTCGAGGCTGGTCTTCACGCTGGCGCGGGCGGCGAAGCCGATGCCCAGGACCACGACGAAGTAGATCGCCAGGATCGTGTAGTCGAGCCCGTTGGTGGGGAGCCGCAGTCCATCGGCCAGATATTGCATACGTACCCGCTTCGTCGCGCGAACTTGATCGGAACGGAACCTACGCCTCGACGGTCAGAAACTGAACGGTTTTGTTGGGAATGTTTGTTGGATTGTGATCGAGCTCGCGGAGAGGTGTGGGGCGGGTGTGAGCCGGACCGCGTACGGGGCGGCGGAACCTTGGCTCGCACATGGGCCGTTCCATACCGGCCATGCCCTGGCCGTTCACCGTTCCGCCCCGCCCGATACACACACCCTCACTACTCATGGGGCACACCCCCCCAACCCCCGGTTCCACCTACGTCAGGGGAAACCCGTGAACCGCCGCTTTCTCCGGCTCGCCGCCACCTTCGGCGCGGTCGGCGCGCTCGCCGGAACGACCGCGCTCCAGGCCGGCGCCACCCCCGCCAAGCAGCATGGTGCCGCCGCCCGGCACGTCTTGCTGATCTCCGTGGACGGCCTGCGCCAGGCCGACCTCGCCCGCTACACCGCGCATCACCCGCACTCCGCGCTCGCCCGCCTGGTACGCGGGGGAGTGCAGTACACGCACGCCGCGACCACCACGCCCTCGGACTCCTTCCCCGGGATGACCGCCCAGGTCACCGGTGGCGGCCCGGGCACCACCGGCGTCTACTACGACGACTCCTACGACCACTCGCTGCTCCCGGCCGGCACCACCGACTGCGCCCACACCAAGCCGGGCGCCGAGGTCGACCTCACCGAGGACCTCGACAAGGACAAGTCGGCGCTCGACGCCGGCCAGGGCCTTACCGGCCTGCCCGGCAGCATCCTGAAGATGACCGGCCGCCCGGGGACGCTGATCAACCCGGCGGCGCTGCCGGTGGACCCGAAGACCTGCAAGCCGGTGACGCCGCACGCGTATCTGCGGGTCAACACCGTCTTCGACGTGGCGCGCAAGGCGGGTCTGCGGACCGCGTGGTCGGACAAGCACGCCGCGTACGACATCCTCAACGGGCCCTCCGGCAACGGCATCCAGGACCTGTTCACCCCCGAGGTCAACTCCAACGCCATCGGTTTCCCGAAGGGGACCGACTGGACCAAGGACAACCGGGCCACCGAGCAGTACGACCACTACAAGGTCCAGGCCGTCCGCAACGAGATCGACGGCTACGACCACAGCGGCACCCACCGCACCGGCACCCCTGCGGTCTTCGGCCTCAACTTCCAGTCCGTCTCGACCGCCCAGAAGCTGCCGTCCTCCGACGGCCTCAAGGGCGGTTACGCGGCCAAGGACGTGCCCGGGCCGCTGGTCGCCAAGAACCTCGACTTCGTCGACAGTGAGATCGGTTCGCTGGTCGCCGAGTTGAAGGCACGGCACCTCGACGGCAGCACCACCGTCATCCTCTCCGCCAAGCACGGGCAGTCGCCCGCCGACCCCACCGCGCTCACCCGCGTCGACGACGGGCCGCTCCTCGACGGCCTCAACGCGGCCTGGAAGAAGGCGCACCCGGGCGCGGGCGACCTCGTCGCGCACAGCGCGGACGACGACGCCATGCTGCTGTGGCTCAACGACCGCTCGCAGGCCGCCGCCGAGTTCGCCAAGACGTATCTGCTCGCGCAGAGCGGTACCGGCACGGACATCGACGCCAAGCCCAAGGCGTTCACGCGCGGCGGTCTGGCGACGGTGTACGCGGGCGCCGCGGCGGCCCGCCACTTCGGAGTACGCCCCGGTGACTCGCGCGTCCCGGACGTCTTCGGCGTGGCCCAGTACGGAGTCGTCTACACCGGCGGCACCAAGAAGATCGCCGAGCACGGCGGCGCCGCCCCCGACGACGTGAACGTCCCGCTGGTCGTCTCCGGCGCGGGCACCCCGGCGGGCGTCCGTGACGCGGCACGCGTCCACACCACCCAGATCGCCCCGACCATCCTGGCCCTGCTCGGCCTGGACCCGCGCGACCTGGCGGCCGTACGCCAGGAGCACACGCGGGTGCTGCCGCTGCACCGTGGCGCAACCCACCGTTGAATGAGGTGAATTCACGCCCATAGGGTCACGGGCGTGCGCATACGCCTTATCGCCGTGGCCGTCGTCGCGAATTGCGCGGCGGCCGCGTGCTTTTTCCCTTTGCCCAGGTGCTGGGCGAATTCCTGGTCAGTGAGCCAGTTCGACGAAATGGTGTCGAGTTCGATGAGGCTCACGTTCTGCGACTTGAGCGTATTGATCACGGACTTCATGCGGTCGATCATGGGGTCATGACGAGCCCACGCAGCAGACGAGCCCAATTGTTCATCGACGTCGAGCGGGATCGCCGGTTCAGCAGCAGTGCCACCGTCGACGAGCGGAGCATGCTCGTCGACTTCCTGGCCGCTCAGCGCACGACGCTGGAGCTGAAGTGCGCCGGTCTGGAAGCGGAGTTGTCCCGGCGTTCCGTGGCGCCCTCCACGCTCTCGCTGCTGGGGCTCGTGCGCCATCTCGCCGATGTCGAACGCCGGTGGTTCCGGCAGGTCCTGGCCGGACAGGACGCGCCGCTCCGCTTCTCCTCGGCGGCGAACCCCGACGGCGACTTCGACGACGCGGTGGCCGACCCGGCCGTCGTCGCGGAGGCGTGGGAGGCGTGGCGTGCCGAGGTGGCGTTCGCGGAGAAGTTCGTCGCCGAGGCGCCCCATCTCGATGTCGGTGGCGAGGACGCGTGGCGCGGACCGGTGTCGCTGCGCTGGGTCGTCATCCACATGATCGAGGAGTACGCCCGCCACAACGGCCACGCCGATCTGCTGCGCGAGCGGATCGACGGGGCGCGCGGGATGTGACCGGGGGCGGGGCTGTGACCAGGGTGGACGGTCTCGCCACCCGAATCCGCGGTTGCACAGTAAGGAGTCCTGTCGTCATTGCTCATGTTTTATGTTGTTGATCAACGGGCCACTAGCCCGAGGCACTTGGGACGTGCTTGAGCGGGGCCTGGGCCGGGGTCGGCCACGGGGGCCTGTGCGATGACGATGACGAAAGGCGCACTTGATGACTGTCACTGCCGCAGAGAGCTTCGAGGCCGTGTACCGGGGCGAGGGGGCGTTCGCGCTGCCGCCGTGGGACATCGGCGAGCCGCAGCCCGAGTTCGTGCGCCTCGTCGAGGCCGGGGATGTCAAGGGGCGCGTTCTCGACGCGGGCTGCGGGACCGGCAGCCTGGCCCTCTACCTGGCGCGCCAGGACCTTGACGTGGTGGCGCTCGACTTCTCGCCGACGGCCGTCGAGTCGGGCCGGCGCAAGGCGGCCGACCAGGGCGTGAACGTCGAGTTCGGCGTGGCGGACCTGTCGGCCGTGGAGGGCTACGACGCCGAGTTCGACACCATGCTGGACTGCGCCCTGCTGCACGCGCTGGAGGAGCCGGAGCGCGGGCGCTACATCCGCGAGCTGTTCCGGATGGCGCGGCCGGGCGGCGTCGCGCACATCCTCACGTTCTCCGAGCGCGTCCCCGACTTCGTCGAGGTCGTCAAGGGCATCGGCCCGCACCGGGCCACCAAGGACGAGCTGCACGGCGAGTTCACGGCGGCGGGCTGGGACGTGCTGTCGATCGAGCCGGGCACCATCGTCGGGCAGATCGCCGTCACGGAGATGGCCTCCGAGCTGGGCGCCGAGGTCACCACCCGGATCGACCTGCCCTCCTGGCTGCTGAAGGCCCGGCGCCCGCTGTAGGCCGCGCAGGCAGTTGCGTAATGTCCGAAATGGTCCAGCAAGGTCGCTTTCTTGCTTATTTCGCTAATGGTGCCAGTGCAGGCGATTACGTAAATTAGGCGTCATTTACGCGCTGCCGGGCGAAACGTTATTCCCGGCCCGGGGAAGTGAAGTGGGTCACGTGGTCGGTCGCAGGCCCGGAGTCGGCGGCCGACCCATTTCCTTTGTGGCGAAGGGGAGTTGAGGATTCCGGCCGGGCGCGTGCCGGACCCCTGCATTCCAGTGGATCTTTCTCTGGTATGGCGCGGTGAATTCGGTCCTTGTTTCGCCCGGACCTATTCGCTTACGGTCACGGCTAAATCCGGATGGACCGCCGAATCCTGCCGCTGTCCGGAACCTCCCACACACACGAATGGCAGGAGCGGGGGACCCAGGTACGCCGCCGGTCCGGTTTCCGGAACGGCTCGGGGTCAAGCCGCGTGCGCCGCGGCCGGGCATCTCCTGCCCGAACCCGACAGCTCACCTCGCAGGCGAAGGAGAGGAATTCGCCATGGCCGCAAAGGGTAAGCACCGCCGACCCAAGTCCAACTCCCTTACCCGTGGCCTCGCCGCCGCCGGTACGGGGGGCGCCGCACTCGTCATTCCGGTGATGGGTGCGACCACCGCCGGTGCCGCGCCCGCCGTGACGCACTCCGCCCCCACCATGAAGGCGACGGTCCTCGCGGCCGCCAAGCCGGCCGTGGTGAAGGCCGTGGCGAAGAGCGCCCCCACCAGCTACTCGGTCGTCGTCGGTGACTCGCTCGCCAAGATCGCCCACGACCTCGATGTGAGCGGCGGCTGGAAGGCGCTCTACCAGGACAACCGCCAGGCCATCGGCGGCGACCCGACCATGATCCACCCCGGCCTCACGCTGACCATCGGCAAGCAGGCCCAGGCGTCGACCGCCACCACCGACCGTACGGCCACCACCGCCCGCGCCGACCGTTCCGCGCGCTCGACCACCCTCACGCAGGCCACCGCCGCCGTCGCGAAGACGGCGTCGTACACGAACAACCTCGACGGGTGGATCCGGCAGTCGCTGGACATCATGGCGCAGCACGGTATTCCGGGCAGCTACGACGGTATCTACCGCAACGTCATGCGCGAGTCGTCGGGCAACCCGCTGGCCATCAACAACTGGGACTCCAACGCCGCCGCCGGAATCCCGTCCAAGGGCCTCCTCCAGGTCATCGACCCCACCTTCCAGGCGTACCACGTGCCCGGCACCTCGACGGACAGCTACGACCCCGTCGCCAACATCACCGCCGCGTGCAACTACGCGGCGAGCCATTACGGGTCGATCGACAACGTGAACGGCGCCTACTGACCGGACCTCGGGCAACAGGTCACCTCCCGCACCGCCACGGGGCGCCTCGGCGCCCGGTCCGGCGATACCCCCGGGGGTACGCTGACACGGACGCGCAGCGAGGAGGGATCCACGCCCATGGCCAGGACCGTCGACGAGGAAGCCACCACCGCCGTACTGAACCGGCTGCGCCGTGCCCAGGGGCAGCTCGCGGGTGTCATCGCCATGATCGAGGCCGGACGCGACTGCAAGGACGTCGTCACCCAGCTCGCCGCCGTGTCCCGCGCGCTCGACCGCGCGGGATTCAAGATCGTGGCCGGCGGTATGCGCCAGTGCATGGCGGCGGCGGACGGCGAGACCCCGCCGATGACCGAGGCCGAACTCGAACGCCTCTTCCTCGCCCTCGCGTGACGGGGGAGCCCCCCCATTCGAATGGGCAAAGTGCTACGTGTCGGCGCGGTGAGCCCCCATAATGCTGTCTCGCGTGACGGAACGGTCACGGAGAGCAGGGGGCGGCATGGCGACGTCGTCAGCTGATGGGGGCAGTGGGTCGCTGTACGAGAGGGCGAGCGATCTGCACCGGCGGGGCAGGCCGGAAGAGGCGATACCGCTGCTGCGGGAGTCACTGGGAGAGCTGTCGGAGGACGTTGCCGGGCGCTATGCGCTGGGGATCCGCCTGACCGATGTGGGAAGGACGTCCGAGGCGCAGACCCAGTTCCGTCGCGTCCTGGACATCGAGCCCACGCACTACCAGGCCGCGTACCGGCTGGGCCGACTCCTCCAGGGCGACGCGGATCTGGCGGGGGCGGCGGAAGCGTACCGTCAAGTCCTGTCGTCCACAGCTGAGTTCAGGGATACGGCGGCGCGGCTGCGGGCGTGCGAGGTCGCGCCCGGCGCCACTCGGACGTCGGCTCCCGGGGGAGCCCCGCCGCCCGGTATGCCACCGCCCCCCCGGTATGCCGCCCTCCGGGATGCCGGTCGTGGGGCGGGCCGTCGTGCCGGGGCCGCCCGCCCTGCGCGCCCGGTCCGACGCCCATCGGGTCGCGGACCGGGGCCGTCCCATCACAGCAGTGCACCTCCAGGCCCGCCACCTCGCCACCGCGATGATCCTGGCCGCCGGCGCGCTGGCCGTGTTCGGCATCGTGTCGCAACACGCGCACGAAGTGCACCGGCTCGGACTGGAGTTGGTGCTGCCCGTCGCGCTGGTGCGATCGCGTACCAACGGCGCGGACTTCTACGAGTACGGCGTTGACGTGAAGTCCGGCTTCGTCCGTCGCAAGGTTCAGTTTGTCTGGTACTACCAGATCGTGGAATCACCCACGTATGTGCGCACGTTCGGTACGTACGTGACCAACACTGCTTCGCTGGGCCTGCGTTACAACGAGGCCGGGGCGTCGTCGACGGTCCATGTGTTGCTGCCCGGCATCGGCACACCATCGCGGGTGCGGGAGTTGGGCCGATATGTGGAGTCCCGGGCAGCCGCCGTCGAAGTCGAAGGCGGTGGCACCGAATCCGTCGCCCGCGAGGGGGGGGGACGCGGCTGTGCCGCCGTCCTGGGGAGCGTGTGTGGCGCCGCTCGTGCCGGTGGAGGCGTCTGTTCCGTACTCATCCGGGGTCGGACCCGCATCCCCATCGGGCGTGTCCGGGGCGTCCCCGGAGGTGCCGGTTCGATGACATCGGCAGGGCCTGTGTGGTGGAGATCCTTGCCGTGTTCCGCCTGCGGCCGGTTGTCGTGGGGCTGCACCTTGTCGGCCCAGTGGGCGGTGTGGTGGCCTGCCGCCGGGTCCTGCGAAGGCGTGGTCGGGGTGGGGGTAGGTGCGGCGGGATGCGGTGTCGAGTGCCCTGGATGCGGAAGGGTGGGATGCGGTGTCGGGTGCGCAGGCGGTGTCGGCTCGTTGAGGTGGGTGGTTTCGCCGACCTGCCAGCCCGGAAGCGGCTGATGGTGCATGGGGTCGGCGGTTGTGTGATGGTCCGTGGTGGGGCGAGCCGCGCCGGACGTATCCGACGAGTCACCGTCCCCGTGGTCGCGCCGACCCGGCGCGAACCTCCTCCACATCCCGGGCCTGCCCTGGTTCCCACCGCAACCCCGGCCCCGACTCCCGCCTGCCCCGCCCCCACCCATGACCCGCACCCCCGACACGTTGCGCTGTGCACTGTCCCCCAAGTGTCGTGAAATCACGGCGAGTTGTCACTGTCCGCGAGACACCCGCAGCATCGGCACCTCGAACGACATCTCCGATACGTCTGGTTGCGGCGGCGGGTGGTAACGGCCCGCGCTGACCGACAGGTTGACAATGAGGTGGGCCCGCCAGTGCCGTCCCACTCCGCGCTGGTCGGAGAAGACGGACACACCGTTGATCCACCAGGTGACCGACCCCGCGCCGAACTCGACCTTCAGGTCGACGAGGCCGCCGGGGTGGACGGCCGGGTCGTGGTGGTAGTGGTGCGCGGCTCTGACGTGGTTGGACAGTTCCAGCAGATCCGGGTTGTCGGGGTGGTACTCGAACACGTCGATCTCCTGGCCGCCGTCCCGCCACGTCCAGATCGCGGGCCATGCCCCCATCTCCTGCGGGAGCCGTACGCGCGCGTCGAGTACGTCCCCGGCGCACACCATGAAGTCCTCGTCGCTGCCTTCCGTGGTCAGCAGTCCAGTGCTCCACGTCCCCTCGGGGCGGCGCCGCGCTCGGAACGTTCCGGTGCGGCTGTAGGAGGGGTCGGTGACCAGGTGGTCCAGCTTGTCGTCGCCGGGGTTGACCGGACCGCCGTCCGGATACGCCCAGGAGCGGCCCGCGACCCACTGCGTGGGCGAAGCGAAGTCGGAAGTGAAGAGCACGGCCACACCCTGTCACGAACCGGGCACGCTCCGGTGTGCAGCGGTCCCCAGGCCCGCCGCGCACCCCGTGCAATGTTCTTTACGTAAGCAAATATCTGATGCGACCGTTCGAAAATCTGGGCAATGGGCGGCGAAGTTTCCGGGTGGTCCAGGTGAAAATTGAGCATTTGCTGTACGGGGCGACCCTGCCGTGCTACTGTTGATCCAGTTGCAGTTGTGGTTCCCAAAAACTTCAAGTGCCTTGACGGTCTTTCCGTCGGGCACTTTTGTATTTCCGGTGCTTTTCCGGACGGGGCAATCATCACGGCGACGCCGAGGTCCGCACAGTGTGGACCTCTGGGCACTGCCCCGAAGGAGATATGACATGGCTACTGGCACCGTGAAGTGGTTCAACGCGGAAAAGGGCTTCGGCTTCATCGAGCAGGAGGGTGGCGGCCCGGACGTGTTCGCCCACTACTCCAACATCGCCACCCAGGGCTTCCGTGAGCTCCAGGAGGGCCAGAAGGTGAACTTCGACGTCACGCAGGGCCAGAAGGGCCCGCAGGCGGAGAACATCGTTCCCGCCTGACGCGATTGACGCTCAGATTTGACGCAGCTGGGGCCCGCACCTTGTGTACGGGCCCCAGCTCGTTGCTGTCTGCGGGGCCGTGCCCGCCGCGCCGTGAACGGCGCCTCACGCACTGCACGGATCACCTGACGCCGACCCGGGCCCCGTCCCCGGCTCCGGCCTCGTATTCGTCTTTTCTTTCGGCTCGTTCTTGCGATTCCCCGGCCGTTGGTCCGGTTGTGAATTCCTCGATACGTGCCATATCGAGGAAGGTTCTCCTTTGAACCGTTCAGCTCGCACGAACGACCGTTCCTTCGGCGCCCGCAAGGGTGGTGGCTCCGCCGGTTCCGACCGGGGCGCGCGCTTCCGTCCGCAAGCCTCCGGGCGCTCCGGTGCCTCCGGTGGCCGTGGCCGCCGTACGACCGCCCCGCAGGGTGAGTTCACGGCGCCCGAGACGCTGACCCCCGCGCTGCCCGCCGTCGAGGCGTTCGCCGAGCTGGACATGCCGGCCGAGCTCGTGAAGACGCTCACCGACCTCGGCGTGGACACCCCCTTCCCGATCCAGGCCGCCACGCTGCCGAACTCGCTCGCCGGTCGCGACGTGCTCGGCCGGGGACGCACCGGTTCCGGCAAGACCCTCGCGTTCGGTCTGGCGCTCCTGGCCCGTACGGCAGGAAAGCGTGCCGATTCGAAGCAGCCGCTGGCCCTGGTCCTCGTCCCCACACGGGAGCTGGCTCAGCAGGTCACCGACGCGCTCACTCCGTACGCCCGCTCCCTGAAGCTGCGCCTGGCCACGGTCGTCGGCGGTATGTCGATCGGCCGCCAGGCCGGTGCGCTGCGCTCCGGCGCCGAGGTCGTCGTCGCGACGCCCGGACGCCTGAAGGACCTCGTCGAGCGCCGGGACTGCAAGCTCGACCGGGTGAACATCACCGTCCTGGACGAGGCCGACCAGATGGCCGACATGGGCTTCATGCCGCAGGTCACCGAGCTGCTCGACCTGGTACGCCCCGACGGCCAGCGGATGCTGTTCTCGGCCACGCTCGACCGCAACGTGGACCTGCTGGTCCGCAAGTACCTCCACGACCCGGTCGTCCACTCCGTCGACCCGTCGGCCGCGGCCGTCACCACGATGGAGCACCACGTGCTCCAGGTGCACAGCACCGACAAGTACGCCACGGCCACCGAGATCGCCGCCCGCGAGGGCCGGGTGATCATGTTCCTGGACACCAAGCACGCCGTCGACCAGTTCACCAAGCACCTGATGAGCAGCGGTGTACGGGCGGCCGCGCTGCACGGCGGGAAGTCCCAGCCGCAGCGCACGCGCACCCTGGCCCAGTTCAAGGACGGGCACGTCACCACGCTGGTGGCCACCAATGTCGCGGCCCGGGGCATCCACGTCGACAACCTCGACCTGGTCGTCAACGTCGATCCGCCGACCGACCACAAGGACTATCTGCACCGCGGCGGCCGTACCGCCCGTGCCGGTGAGTCCGGCAGCGTCGTCACCCTGGTGCTGCCCAACCAGCGCCGCGAGATGAGCCGCCTGATGTCCGACGCCGGGATCCGGCCGCAGGTCACCCAGGTCCGCTCGGGCGAGGCCGAGCTGAGCCGTATCACCGGCGCCAAGAAGCCTTCGGGCGTCCCCATCGGGGGCGGGGCTCCGGTCACCGAGCGCCCCAAGCGCGGCGGTGCCCCGTTCCGGGGCATGGGTACTTCTCCGGGCCGCTCGGGCGGCTCGCGCCGTACCACCGAGGCCCAGCAGCTCGCCGAGGCGCGCAAGGCGGCCCGGGTCCGGCGCTCGGCGTAACGCTGTACGCGTCACACCGAACGCCGGGAGCCGCTCAGGGGGTGGGGGTGTGCGTCGGCGGGGCCGTCGGATAGGTCTCGCCGAGCAGGGCGTCGAAGAGCGTGGTGACCTCGTGCGCGGTCAGTCCCTCCTCCTTCGCCCGGCGCATCCACTCCGCGAGCCCGGCCCGCAGAGGTGACTCCGGTGCGGTCTGCGGGGTGGCCAGGGAGCGGGTGATGAACGTGCCCGCGCCCTGACGCACCTCGACCAGGCCGGAGCGTTCCAGCTCCCGGTAGGCCTTTAGGGTGGTGTTGGGGTTGACCTTCGTGCTGGCGGCGACCTGCGCCGCGGTGGGCAGTTTGTCGCCCTCGGTCAGTGCCCCCATGCGCAGCGCCTGCTCCACCTGATGCACGATCTGGAGATACGCGGGCAGGCCGCTGCGGCGTTCGATGCGGAAGACGACCACGGTGCCGCGTCCTCAGAGCGCCCGGCGGCGGGTCCGCCACAGGACGAGGGCGACGAGCAGCGCGCTCGCCATGAACAGCACGGCGGCCGCGGTCCACTGCAGGGTGGCCATCTGGTCGTAACCGAAGTACTCCCAGACCGAGTTGACGATGCCCTTCTGGGCCCGGCAGGCGTCCGCGTCCGCGTGCACGCAGGTGCCGTACCCGTAGAGCTTGCCGGACGCGGTGCCGACCCACTGGTCGAGCTGGTGCGCGCCGTTCGGCACCGGAGGGTGCTCGGCGTGGAGCGGGAACGCGATCCGGCGCGGGGTGGCGAGGTAGGGCTTGAGGTAGTCGAAGAAGATGACGAAGGCGGACGCGCCGAAGAACGTCAGGGTCATGGCGGTCACCGCCCGGCGTACCAGGGCGCCGATGGCGAGACCGAGCGCCATGGTGAAGAACGCCATCGCGACCAGCATCGGGCCGGTGGTGGTCAGCACCGAGTCGTCGTACCAGTCGGTGGAGACGAAGGGGCGGGCGGCGTGCCAGTACCAGGTCAGCATCGCGCCGAGAACAGCGGTCGTCACCGCGGCGAGCCCGAAGGCGAAGCCCAGCTTCCAGCGCAGCCAGCGCATCCGGGTCACCGACTGGGTGGTCACCAGACGCGCGGTGCCCTGTTCGTGGTCGGCGCTGATGAGCGGGGCGGCCAGGAAGATACCGAGCAGCAGCGGCAGGCCCACCGCATACCCGGCGATGTCGTTGAAGGTGTTCCCGGTGCGCTCGCGCAGGGCGGGGTCGATGGCGTCGGCGGACGTGCCCGGCCACCCGGCCGCGTGCATGTTGTCGAGCATCGTGCCGCGCTGGTACGCGATCCAGAGCGAGCCGAGCACGGTCACGGCGAGCCAGAAGAGCAGTGGCACCCGGTGCTGGCGGGCCATGAGCCAGGCCAGTCCGCGCAGCCTGCGGGGCTTGGCGGGGGCATCCGTCGTGTCGACGGCGGGGCGGGTGAGCGTGCTCATGCGGCGTGGTCCTCTCGGTGGCTGGGAGCGGCGGCCGGGGACAGCAGCGCGGGCGCCTCGGGGTTGCGGAGGTAGGCGAGCAGCACTTCTTCCATGCCGGGCTCGGAGAGCTGCCAGTCGCCGGTCAGCCGTCCTTCGTGGCGGACCATGGCCGTGAACTGCCGCCCCGCGGTGCGGACTTCGATCGCGGTGTGGGTGGCCAGGGCGGCAGGGAGTCGGCCGTCCTCGGTGACGCCGGTGACCAGGGTGTGCATCGGCACCAGTTCGTCCGTCTCACCGGCCATACGGATGCGGCCACCGGAGAGGACCAGCAGGTAGTCGCACATGTGCTCAAGCTCGCTGAGCAGATGGGAGGACATCAGGACCGTGGTGCCGCGTTCGGCGGCCTCGGCCATGAGCAGCGAGCTCATCTCGTCGCGGGCGAGCGGGTCGAGATCGGCCATCGGCTCGTCCAGGAGCAGCAGATCGGGCCGCTTCCCGAACGCGAGCGCGAACGCGACGCGGGTGCGCTGACCACCCGAGAGGGTGCCGATGCGGGCGTCCATGGGGATCTGCCCGCCGTGCACGATCCGCTCGGCCGCAGCCTGGTCCCAGCCCGGGTTGAGCTCCTGGCCGAGCCGCAGGGTCTCGGCCACCGTGAACCGCTTGAACAGCGGCTTGTCCTGGCTGAGGTAGGCGTACCGGGGCAGCGCCTCGGGCGAGTCGGCCGGGACGCCGAAGATCCGCAGCTCGCCGGTGGTCGGCTCGGTGAGCCGGGTGGCCAGGCTGAGGAGGGTGCTCTTGCCGGCGCCGTTGGGCCCGACCAGGCCGCAGACGCGCCCGGCCGGAATCCGGAAGGAGCAGTCCTTCAGCGCCCAGCCCCGATGGTATTTCTTCCCCAGCCCACGGGCCTCCAGGGCCCACTGGGTAGCGGCCGCGCCAGGAGTGGTCATGCCTCGCACGCCTCCCCCTTCCATGATTCCACTAGTTGACTAGTGGAATCATGGTCTTCGTGGCGAGGACGTGTCAAACGAAGGAGGGCGGCGTTTACGTGGGCGGCAGCACCGAGCGCGTCTGCTCCCACAGATCGCGGGTGATCTCGGCGGCCGGAGCGGAACGGGCCAGGCGGTGACGCACGCCCGCCCACAGATGCAGCCGCTCCGCGTCCCCGTTCTTGGCGGCCGCCGCGCGCAGGCCCCGGGTCAGATGGTGGACCTGCGGATACGCGCTGGGGGCGGCCGCGTCGTGGGCGTCGATGAACTGGTTGCGCAGGCCGCGTGCGGGCCGTCCGGAGAACGCCCGGGTGGCGACGGTTTCGGTGAAGCGCGGGTCTATGAGCGCGTCCTGGTGCGTACGCGAGGCGCCGGATTCGTCCGCCCGCAGATACACCGTGCCGAGCTGCGCCGCGACGGCACCGGCCCGCAGCACGGCGGCGATGTCCTCGCCGGTGCCGAGCCCGCCCGCCGCGATCAGCGGGAGCCGCACCCGCTCGCGGACGGCCGCCAGCAGATCGAGCAGCGGCACGTCCTCGGGCCGGGCCGCGACGTCGTGCGTGCCCCGGTGCCCACCGGCCAGCGGACCCTGTACGCAGAGCGCGTCCACCCCGCACGCCTCGGCGGCCACGGCCTCGGCCACCGTGGTGACCGTCCCGATGAGATGGCTACCGGCCCGATGCAGGGCCTCGACCGCGTACGGCGTGGGCAGTCCGAAGGTGAAGGAGACGACCGGAACGGGCTCGCGCACCAGCACGTCGAGCTTCGCGTCCCACTCGTCGTCATCGGCCTCGTCGGTGGGGACGGGCAGCTCGATGCCGTACGCGGCCGCCTCGGGCAGCAGTTCTTCCCGATAGGCGGTCACGGCGTCGGCAACGGACGGGGCGGGCGGACCCGGTACGAAGAGGTTGATCCCGAAGGGGCGGGACGTCAACTCCCTGGTTTTGTCCAGCTGTTCGCGCATGCCCTGCGCGGTGCGGTATCCGGCGGCGAGGAAGCCGAGACCGCCTGCCTCGCTCACGGCGGCGGCCAGTTCGGGTGTGGAGGCGCCGCCCGCCATGGGGGCCTGCACGAGGGGGATGGTCAGGTGGTCGGGCTGGAACGGCACGGTCGTCCTCCAGAGGGTTGCGGGTTGCGTCGGTCGGGGAATGGGTCGGTCGTGGATCGCGTCGTCGGACGTATCGATCATGCCTGCGGTGGCCGGGACCACGGCAGCGTCAACGGGGCGGATTTCGGCCACTGAGGGAGCGCGAGGTCGGACCGTGACGGACCGGCACCCCGTACCGGCGGTCACGGCGTCGTTCCGGACAGACGCACTCTTCGGTCGTACGAAGCGAAACCCTCCTGCCGTGCGGGGAAGCGGCCTGGCGGGGCCCTCTCACGGGATGAGAGCCGACCGGTGCGCGGATCACGGAACGCGGTCGGTCACATGAGCCGAACCGGCGCCGCTGACAAGGGGTTTGGACGATCTGGGACGACTTTGGACGGCTTGGTCGCCGTGGCGCACGTATCCGAATGGGGCCTGTGGCCATCCCATGAGCGGGGTCGGCGGGCGGGTTGATGGCCGAGGGATCCATATCGTCCGTACACGTGTGCGGCGTACGATTCCGGCCGCCCGCCGGTCGATGCGGCCGTGGGCCACGGAGATATGGGGGAATCATGTCCGGCGTAGAACGGGACAGATCGCAACGGGACGACGGTGGGGTGCCCGATCCGGGGACGCTCACCACGGTGGGGGAGTTCGTCCAGGCGCTCCGGGTCATCAAAGCGGTGGAGAGCCTGTCCCTGCGGGAGTTGCAGCGGCGCAGCGGCTTGCCGAGGACGACCATCGCCCATGCGCTCAACGGGGAACGCCCGTCACTTCCGCCCTGGGACCGGGTGTTGGCGCTGCTGCGGGCGTTCGGCGTGCCGGAGGGCGAGCTGGGGCGATGGAAGGACACCTGGACACGGATCCGGCTCACCTCGACACGGGGAGCGGCGGCGGAAGCGGGTGCGGAGGCCGGTGCGGAGCAGGTCGTGACCCTGATCGAGCCCCTGGCGCACGCGGCGGCCACGGTGGAGGCGGCCGCGGCGGACATGGCCGAGGTTCCCGAGGCGCCACGCGCCCGGTTCGGCCCGAGGAAAAGGCTGGTCGTGCCGGCGGGCCTCCTCGCCGTCGGCGTGGGCGTGGGGGCGGCTGTGGTCTTCGGGATGACCGGAGCGTCGAAAAGCCCGGACCACACGTCGGCGGGCGCGGTGGCGGCGGCGACCTGTTCGCCCGGCCTGGGCGGGCAGGTCTCCGAACCGCTGCCGCCGAAGCCGACGCAGGGCGACGCCGTGCCCGAGCCGCCGAAGCAGCACCCCGCCTGGGTGGCGCGCCCCGCCTCGGACGCGCAGATCCTCGACGACACCGATGTGGATCTGCCGATCACCACGCCGGTGCGGGCCGGGGACGCGCTCGTCGTCAGCGTCATGCTGACCAGTACGTGCCCGGGCCGGGTCGAGGTGACGGACACCAAGGGGGACGAGTTCCGCATCGCGGGCGACGTGACCGACGCGCGGCGCCACCGGACCATGGTGTTCGTGGGCTTCCGCGTCCATCCGCTCACCACGGCCGACACGATCCGGGTGATGTATCCGCACGCCAGCAAGTACCACGTCGCGGTGGACGAGTTCCGCGGCATCAGCGAGGTGGTCGGCCACGCCCAGAGCCACGGGGAGGCCGGCGGGGCGTCCTTCAGCACGAACTACGTCAAGCTCGACTGCGCTCCCGGGGATCTCCTGGTGGCGGCGGTGGGCACCAACAGCGGCAGCGCGCCGGCGTTCGTGGGCGACTGGACCGCGCTGCCCGTGCTCAGACTGTCCTCCTACCGGCTGTCGACCGCGTACCGCATCGCCCCGCAGGACCGCGTGTGCGCGGCCACCGGCAGGACCACGGCCCAGTGGGGCGCGCTGGCGGTGTCGTTCCGGTAGAACACACCGATCGCGTACGTCCGCGAGGGCCGGGTCCCCGTCGGTCCTCGCGGACGGGGTGCGGGGTGACACTGTGCCGTTCGTGTAACCGTCGCGCCACAGCGGCGTGTACCCGTGAACCGGCAGGCGGCCCGCGGTGTGTTGACCGGCGAGTGCCGGTGCGTACTGGCCGTACCCATGGGGGAGACATGCAGAGCAAGAGCGGGCGTCACGCGGTGATGGTGGCGGCGGTGGCCGTGGTGGCCGGTGTGCTGGTGGTCGGCTGCGACCCGAGCGGCAACGGTGGCGGGTCGGGTCCCGGCAACGGTGCGTCCACGGCGCCGAGCGCCAAGAGCACGCCGGACCCCACGGCACCCTCCGCGAAGACGCCCGCGTCCACGGGTACGGGCACCGCGTCCAAGCACGCCACCGCGCACTGCACCATCAAGGACGTGAAGGTCACCCCGGCCCACCAGGCGGCGAAGCGCCCGTCGGGTACCGGCACGGGCGCGGCGGTCGTCGGTGTCGTGAACACCTCCGCCCACCCCTGCTCGGTGAAGGGTTTCGTGACGGTGGCGGGCGCGGGCAACGGCGCGCCGGGCAAGAACGTTCCCCTGACCGTGCACCACTCCGGCACGGCGTCCACGGTCGTGCTCGCCCCCGGTGCCCAGGCTTGGACGAAGCTCACGTTCGTGCAGGTCCAGGGCGAGGGTGACGGCTACTGCAAGTCCGGGTCGACGCCGTACTCGTACCCCACGATGGTGATCGGTGTGCCCGGTGCGGGCGCGCATCAGACCGCCATGGACGACGGGGTGTTCGCCGAGTGCGACAACACCGTCACGGTCACCGCGCTGTCGCACACGAAGCCGTCCTGAGCCCGCTCACCCCTCACTCGGGCAGTACACCGCGATCCGCTGGACGAGGTTGTTGGCGAAACCACCCCGGTTCCAGGGCTGGGTGAGCGGCTGGGTGTTGCCCGCGGCGTCGGTGGCGCGGGCGCTCAGGACATGGTCGCCGGGGGTGGCCGTCCAGGGCGCGTGCCACCGCCGCCAGGCCCAGTCGTGCCCGTCGGGCGGGGTGAGTTCGGCCTCGTACCACCCGCGCCCGTCGTCCGTGCTCACCTCCACTGTGGTGACGGGAGCACGGCCCGACCATGCGCGGCCCTCCAAACGCATCGGGCCCGGACGTACGACACGGGCGCGGGTCATGAAGTCGGGGAAACCCGGCGGGATCATGAGCGCGCGCGGGGCGATCCGGGTGACCGGCTCACCCGGCTCGTCGGCCGACTGCCGCAAGCGATAGGCCACTTGCTGCTGGAATCCGGTGTACGGGGTGTCCGTGAGCTCGATGTCGCACAGCCACTTCACCTGCGCCATGCCGTACCACCCGGGCACCACCAGCCGCAGCGGGTAGCCGTGTTGGGGCGGCAGGGGAGCGCCGTTCATCGCGTACGCCACCAGCGCCTCGGGGTTGCTCGCCAGGGCGTCTGCTAGAGGCAGGCTGCGCCGGTAGTCCTGCTCCACACCGCGCTCGACGCCGTGGTCGGCGCCGGTGAAGACGGCCTCGACGGCGTCCGGCCCGACCCCGGCCTCGTTGAGCAGCGTGCGCAGCGGCACGCCCGTCCACTCGGCCGTCCCCACCGCCTCGACCAGCCACGGCTGGCTCACCGGCCGGGGGGTGAGCCGGGCCCGGCCGTTGCCCGCGCACTCCATGGTGACCCGGTGGGTGACAGGTGGGAAGGACCGCAGGGCGGCCAGGTTCAGGGTCAGCGCGGTGCGCACCCGGCCGCGCACGGTGAGTTCCCAGCCGTCCGCGGCGCCGTCCGGGATGTCGTAGTGGACCAGCACGTAGTGCAGGCCGGGCGGGGTGAGGTCGTACCGCAGGGCTTCCAGTGGCAGCCCGTGGTTGCGGGTGGCGAGCGCGAGTTCCTCGGGGCTGATGCCCTCGGCGGGGTCGGCGAGACGCCCCGGTGGACTGATGTCACCGATGCGGCCGTTCATGTCCCCATGGTCTCCCCTCGGCCGGGAATTGCGAGTCCGGGCGTGCGGGCGGACGCTGGAGATGTCAGCCCTGTGGCGCCCGCTCACGGCCGTGGCCGACGAGGACGCCGGGGCACCGGCGCGCGTACCCACCGGCGGCCCAGCAGGGGAAGGGCCGGGCGGCGTACGGGACCGTACCGTGCCGCTGAAGGAGATCGCCATGGACGGCACGACGCTGGAGGCGATGCGGACCGTGCTGCGCGGTCCGGTCATCGGCCCGCAGGACGCGGAGTACAACGAGGCCCGCACGATCTACAACGCGATGATCGACCGCCGACCGGCCGCGATCGTACGGTGCCGGGACGCCGGGGACGTCATCGACGCGGTCGACTTCATCCGCGACCACGGCCTCGAACTGGCAGTGCGGGGTGGCGGACACAGCGGTGCGGGCCTCTGCCTGGTGGACGAGGGCGTCACCGTCGACCTGTCGCCGATGCGGTGGGTGCGCGTCGATCCCGCGGCGGAGATCGCGCAGGTGGGCGGCGGCAGTGTGCTCGGCGATCTCGACCACGCGGCCCACGCGTTCGGGCTCGCCACCCCCGCCGGCATCATGTCGACGACAGGCGTCGGCGGGCTCACCCTCGGTGGCGGACACGGCCATCTGACCCGCAAGTACGGTCTGACGGTGGACAACCTGCTGGCGGCCGACGTGGTGCTCGCCGACGGCAGTTTCGTCACCGTGGACGAGCGCAACCACCCGGATCTGTTCTGGGCACTGCGCGGCGGCGGCGGGAACTTCGGTGTCGTCACCGCCTTCACCTTCCGGCTGCACCCCGTGCACACCGTGGTGCTCGGGGTGACCGTGTGGACGCTCGACCGCCTTGCCGACGTGCTGAAGTGGTACCGCGAGTTCCTGCCGCAGGCGCCGGACGACCTGAACGGGTTCTACGCGGAGCTCGTCGTCCCGCCGGGGCCGCCGTTCCCGGAGGAGATCCACGGGCAGAAGATGTGCGGTGTCGTGTGGTGCTGGACGGGCGACCCGGACCAGGCCGAGAAGACCCTGGAACCCGTCAACGAGCCCGGCCCGCCCACGTTCCACTTCACCGCGCCCATGCCGTACCCCACGGTGCAGAGCATGTTCGACGAGCTGATCCCCAAGGGTCTGCAGTGGTACTGGCGCGGCGACTTCTTCGACCGCATCACAGACGCGTCCATCGATGTGCACGCGAAGTACGCGGAGGGGATTCCCACCGGGTTGTCGACGATGCACCTGTACCCCGTCGACGGTGCGGCCCATCGGGTGCGCGCGGGCGACACGGCCTGGGGGTACCGGGACGCGGTCTGGTCCGGGGTCATCGGTGGCATCGACCCCGATCCGGCCAACGCGGAGACCGTGCGGCAGTGGTGTGTGGACTACTGGGAGGAGTTGCATCCGCACTCGATGGGTGGGGCGTATGTGAACTTCATCGGGGCGGGGGAGGGTGCGGACCGGGTGAAGGCAACTTACCGCGACCAGTACGAGCGCCTGGCGGCGGTCAAGGGTACGTATGATCCGCGCAACCTGTTCCATGCGAACCAGAACATCGAACCTGCGCGGTAGCGGTGATGTTGCTTGTCTGCGGGCCGGTGGGGGCTTGTCGCGCAGTTCCCCGCGCCCCTTAAGTGACCCCACTGGGCAAGCGCGCCGGGGCGTCAGACTGGTAGTAGGCGGGCTATCAATGCGCTCAGTTGCTGCGCGTTGCGGCACGCGTGCATCTCTGCCACTTCCGCGTACGCCAGCGCCGCCGAGTCACCCGTCGACCAGAGCGACGGTTGCTCGGGGTTGAGCCAGTACACGCGGCGGGCCCGTGCCGTGATGCGGCGTAGGGCGGGGACGTTCGGGTCGGTCATGTTGGTGCGGGCGTCGCCGAGGATGAAGACGGCCGTGCGGGGGCCGACCGCGTTGAGGTGGCGTTCGGCGAACTCGCCGAGCGCGGTGCCGTAGTCGCTGCTGCCGTGCCAGCCCGTGACCGCTGCTTCGGCGAGGATGCGGCCGCCGAGTCCTGCCGGGTCCGTACTTCCGTGTCTGACAAGGCTCGTGACCTCGTCGATGCGGTTGACGAAGGCGAACACGCGCACCTTGGAGAACTGGTCGTGGAGCGCTTGGACGAGGAGCATCGTGAAGTTGGCGAAGCCCGCCACCGAGCCGGAGACGTCGCAGAGCAGGACGAGTTCCGGGCGGGCCGGTCGCCTGCGGCGCAGGACCGGGCGCATGGGTACTCCGCCGGTCGACAGCGAGCCGCGCAAAGTGCGGCGCAGATCGATCTGTCCGCGTGCCGCACGCCGTCGGCGCGCCGCGAGACGGGTGGCGAGCTTGCGGGCCAGGGGGTGCACCGACCTGCGCAGTTCGTCGAGTTGGGCCCGGCCGGCGAGGAGGAAGTCGACGCGGTCGGCGGTGGGCGGCAGCGCCCGGCGGGCGATCTCCTCGGCGCCGCGCCGTTCGGCGACCCGGCGGCGCGCCTCGGTGCCGACGCGCTGCCGGAACGCCTCGATCCGGCGCCGGATCTCGTCGTCGGTGAGCCGGTCGGTGAACGCGGCCCCCTCCGCGCCCTGTCCGAGCGTCGCCCGTACCCGCGCGAGCAGGGTCTGGGGCCGCAGCCGCGAGAGGGTCTGATGGGCCGACCAGCCGTCCGAGCCCGGTGACGACCCGTATCCGCCGAGGCTGTCCACGGCCTCGCCCGCCAACTGCCCCAGCATCGCCTGGTCGTTGGCGGCCAGCGCGGCCGCCAGCCGGTCGCGCAGGTCGGCGGTGTCGCCGCCGGAGTGGTCCGGCGCGCCGACGCGGAGCGGGAAGTACAGATCGAAGACCGGGTCGAAGACGGCGCGTTGGCCTTCCTGGTGGAGCAGGGCGGCGGCGAGACCTTCCCGTATCCGCTCCCGGTCGTCGAACCCCAGGACTTCCAGGACGGCCGCCGCGTCGACGGTCTCGCCCGTTCCGATCCGGATGCCGTGGGTGCGCAGGCTCCGCACCAGCTCGGTGAGCCGGTCGGGCAGGGCGGTCACACGGCGTCCAGGTCGAGCTTGGCGGCGGCCTTCAGCACGTCGTCCTGGTGCTTGAGGATCACGCCGAGGCTGTCCCGTACGACGTTCTCGTCGAGGGTGTCGGCGCCGAGGGCGAGCAGGGTGCGCGCCCAGTCGACGGTCTCCGCGACCGACGGGGCCTTGCGCAGGTCCATCGCCCGCAGTGCGCCGACCACGCGTACGACGGAGGCGGTGAGGGCGTCGTCGAGGCCGGGCACCCGCATCCGGACGATCCGGCGCTCCAACTCCTCCTCGGGGAAGCCGATGTGGAGGAACAGGCACCGGCGGCGCAGGGCCTCGGAGAGCTCGCGGCTGGCGTTGGAGGTGAGCACCACGAACGGGCGGCGGGTCGCGGTGATGGTGCCGAGCTCCGGCACGGTGACCTGGAAGTCGCTGAGGACTTCGAGGAGCAGCCCCTCGACCTCGACGTCCGCCTTGTCGGTCTCGTCGATCAGCAGGACCTTGGGGTCGGAGCCGCGGATCGCGGTGAGCAGCGGGCGCGGGAGCAGGAACTCCTCGCTGAAGATGTCGGTACGCGTCTCGTCCCAGGACTCGTCGCGGCCCGCGGTGATCCGCAGCAACTGCTTGGCGTGGTTCCACTCGTACAGCGCGCGGGACTCGTCGACGCCTTCGTAGCACTGGAGCCGGATCAGCTCCGCGCCCGCGGCCTGGGCGACGGCCTTGGCGAGCTCCGTCTTGCCGACGCCCGCCGGGCCTTCGATCAGGAGGGGTTTGCCGAGACGGTCGGCGAGGAAGACGGTGGTGGCGACGGCGGGCGAGGCCAGATAGCCGGTCTCGGCGAGGCGCGCCGAGACGTCGTCCACGGACGTGAAGTACCCGGTCGTCATGGGGTGTTCTCCTGGTCTCCGGCTCGGTGCGACGGTGCTCCGGCCCTCGTACTCGATCAGTACACGAGCTGGACCACAACAGGGCGACGCTGTTTGCGGTGAACGTCACGGCGGTGGTGCGGCCTTCCCCGGCTACGGGGCCGACGGCGTCGCGCGGCGTGTGGTGAGCAGGAGGGCGATGTCGTCCGGGCGGTCCGTCGTCTGGCGGGCCTGCTCGATCAGCAGATCCGCCGTGCCGGTCAGGGACGCGCCGCCCCGGCGGGTGGGGGCGGCGGCTTGGGCGAGGGCCGCGCGGAGGCGTTCGATGCCCGTGTCGATGTCGGTGCCGGGGTTCTCCACCAGCCCGTCGGTGTACAGGGCGAGGACGGCGCCCGGCTCAAGGCGCAGCTGCGTCACCGGGTACGCGGCCGTCGGGTCCACCCCGAGCACCACGCCGCCGGGCAGGTCCAGGACCTCGGTGGCACCGTCGGGGTGGCGCAGGAGCGGCTGCGGATGCCCGGCGCGGGCCGCCTGCGCCAACCCGGTCCCGGGGTCGAGGCGGATGTAGCAGCAGCTGGCGAACTGGCCCGGGTCGAGATCGATGAGCAGCCGGTTCGTCCCGCTCATCACCTCCTGCGGGGAGTGCCCGCCGAGCGCGAACGCCCTTACCGCGCTGCGCAGTTGACCCATCGTGGCGGCGGCCTGCACACCGTGCCCCTGGACGTCGCCGATGACCAGGGCGAGACCTTCGCCCGCCTCGATCACGTCGTACCAGTCGCCGCCCACGTCCATGCCCTGGGTGCCGGGCAGATAGCGGCCCGCCGTCTCCACCTGCGGGTGCGCCGGGAGGCGGTGGGGGAGCAGGGCCGCCTGGAGTCCACGGGCGAGAGCCGCCTCGGTGTCGTAGCGCTGGGCCCGCTCCAGGGCCTGGGCGATGAGCCCGGCGAGCGCGGTGAGCACCGTGCGTTCCTGTGCGCTGAACGTACGGGGGATGTCGAAGCCGAGGATGCAGGAGCCGACCGGGCGGCCGGAGGCGATGAGCGGCAGGAAGGCGCGGGCGCCCTGTTCGGCGTCGAGGGCGATGCCGGGGTAGGCGGCCGCCAGTTGCTGCATGGACTCGAAGAAGAGGGGGCGGCCGGTGGTCAGCGTCTCGACGCCGGGGAGGCGGACGTCCAGGCCCACACCGTCGAAGGGGTCCAGGAACCCCTGGGGGAAGCCGGTCTCCCAGGCCAGGTAGAGGCGGCGCTCATGGAGCAGGTAGATGGCGAGCCGGCGGCCGCCGAACGCGGGCAGCAGCTCCCGCATGACCACGGCGGACACCTGCCGGGCCGTGACCGCCTCGCTCAGCGCGATGGCGAGGAAGAGCGGCGGATACAGCGTTGCGGTCGCGTTCGCCACCGCCTCGGGAGGGGGCGCGGTGCCCGCGGAATCCGCCAGGGACGCGAGCGCGGTCGGCGGCAGGGGGCCGACGGCCGCCTGGTCGGCCGCGGCGTCCACGGGCCCGGCCCCGCTCGCCGGGTCGGCCGTGGAGGCGCCCACCGTGTCCGGGTCGTGCCCCAGCGGGACCGCCGTGAAGGTCAGGCCGTCCGGGCCCGGGTAGGCGGAAAGGGACAGCCATTTGTCGTACCCGGGCCGCTCCTCCGGCAGCCCGTTGTCCGGCCGGGGGCGCCTGACCCGGAAGTGGACCGGATCCCGCGACAGCAGCGCGCCGCGCAGATGGTCCTCGTACGCGGGCCGGTCCAGCCAGGGCACGGCCTGCCACAGGGGTTGGCCGAGCAGTTCCGCGCGGGGCCGCCCGAGCAGCAGGGCGGCGCGCGGGTTGACGTAGCTGATCAGCCCGAGGCGGTCGAGCGTGAAGACGCCCTCGGGCAGCAGCTCCGCGGCCCCGTCGCCCGTCGCACCGCCGCCCATGTCGACCACGATGCCGCTGAGCCGGGTGTCGTCCGGTGCCGCGCCGCCCGGCCCGCAGACCTCCAGCAGGCGCATGCCGCCGTCCGCCGCGCGCACCCGCAGCGGCCGGGGCGGCGCCTGACCGGTCTCCGCCGTCTCGCGCAGCGCCGCGAGCAGCTGGTGGGCGTCGTGCGGGGCCACCGAGGCGGCCAGCGCCTCGGGCGTCCCGGTGAAGTCCCCGGTGCCGAGCAGGGCGGACAGGGTGTCGTCGGCGGTCACCGTGCCCGTCGCCAGGTCCCAGGAGAACCGTCCGACGGCGCCCGGCGGGGCGTCGTCGGCCGGTGGCCGTACGCTCAGCGGCTCGCCGTCCCACACGACCTGCGGCCCGTCCTCCTCCAGCTCCAGGAGCGCGGCGCCCAGGCCCTGTGCCACCTCGGTCAGACGGTCGCGGTCGAGCTTGACGGCCGTCGCGTCCGGCGTCGCGGGCCGCAGCACCGCGAGGACCCCGTACGGCGTGGACGCCCCCACCACGGGCACGTACACCGAACCGAACCGGAACGGCAGACCGGCCGCGAGCTGCGGATACCGGCGCATCGTCTCCGTCGAGTCGGCCAGCTGGATCTCCACGCCCAGGCGGTGGGCGTCGGCGACCGGGAACGGCCGGTCCATGTGCATCCGCCACCAGGGGCGGAACAGCGGTCCGGGCAGCCCGGCGAGCACGGCGAGGCGCAGCAGTCCGGGCGTGCTGGACCGCAGATACGCACCGCCCACATGGCCGCCGACCGCGCGCATCGACTCCGCCACGGCCCCCGTGAGCAGGGCGGTGAGCCGTCCAGGCGCCCGGTGCCGGCTCTCGGCGCTTCCAGTCATCGGTCTGCCCTCGTCCGCGTGCCGCGCGGTAGGTGATACAGCAAGAATGCGCCCCGGCGCCGCAGGCCCGCACTTCGGCGCCGGACCGTCCCGCCCGGCTTGAATGGATCGTACGTTCGATATCTACCGTGCCGGGACCGGGCCGCCGGGGCTCTGCTTCGGCCGGTGGCGCAGGGCCCGCACGGCCTTGCCGATGCCGCCGCTGAGCAGCAGACCCACCGCGCCGAGCGCGAGCAGGGCCACCAGCGGATGCCACCACGCGGACTGCAGCCAGGGCAGCGTATGGCGGCCGACCCAGCCGATGTCCTTGCCCGTGCACTTCACATCGCAGGCGCCGGTCCCGAAGAGCGATCTGCGGCGGAAACTCATCGCGGCGACGAGTCCCACGACGACCAGCCCCACCAGGGCCGGGACGAGCCGTCGGCTCAGCCCCCAGGCGGCGAGCGCGATCAGATACACGCCGATGGCCACGACCACCGCGCCGCCCAGGCTCAGCACCCGCGTCCCGAGCACCATGGCGGCGACGCCGATCACCACACAGACGAGCCCCGTGATCGTCAGCGCCCGGGGCGCGCCGCCGAAGAGGGCGGACGCGCGATAGCCGGTCATCGTCACCGTGCGCGCGGACGTGAGGAACGGTTTGACCGACGCCGGGGACTGCTTCACCGCGGTCGCCGTGGCGGTCGCGGTGGCGAGCGCCTTCGTGACGGTACGCGTGAACAGCGGCTCGCCCAGCTCCGTCGCGAACGTCTCGTCGGGGACCGGGCAGTCCGCGAGCCGCGCGGCGATCGCGTCCGCCGTCGCCGAGGTGGGTTCCGACCGGGCTCCGGACGCCGTGGTGTCGAGGGCGGACGCGATGAGCTTGTTCTGCTCCGGGCTCCACTTGCGGGTCATGACCGCCGACGCGGCCGCCTGGGCCGCCGCCACCGCCTTGTCGGGCTGCCCGGCCGCATCCAGTACCTCAACTGCCCACGGAGTGTGGTGAGTTGACGGATTGCCGAGCACGTGGCGGGCGACGACCGGCAGTTCCTCCGCCGCGATCCACCGCTGCCAGCTGTGCGCCGCCCACAGCGCGGTGAGGGGAAGACAGGTCGGCATGGCGCCGGCGTCGTCGTCGAGGAACTCCAGCTCGTTGATGACGGCGTCGCGGGTGAGCTGGACGGCGGCCTCCCCGGCCGCTTCGATGGGCCAGCTCTGCGGCTCCCCACCGTCGAGCACTTCGTCGCGCAGCCGCTCGTAGAACCACTGGCTGCGCGGGATGTCGTCAGTGGGGTCGTGGGACTCGGCGAGTGCGTGGACGCGCCGGGGATCGAGGAGCAGATGGACGATCCAGCCCGCGCCGTCCAGGCGGCCCCAGGCCCAGTCGTTCGCCCGCCAGGAGGACTTGTAGAACGCCCCGAAGTGGAACAACTGCATCCCGGTGAGCTTCGAGGCCGCGGTGGCACGCCGTGGGGCGAGCACACTGCGGGTGTCCGCACTCACCTGGATGAGCTCGACCGGCTGCTCCACCTCCACGGCCACGGGGAGTACGGAGCGGGTGGCGACGTGGAGTTCGAAGAGGCGGAACGCGATCGCGTCGAGGTCGTCGGAGTCGCTTCCACCGCACAGGAACTGGACGTAGGTCGCGAGTTCCGCCGCGGCCTTCTGCCGCGCCCGCTGCGTGGAGTTCGGCCGGAAGGCGTCCGAGTCGGTCGGTGTCGTCGTGTGACCGCTCATGGCGTACGTACGCAGGCGATCCACCACGGCTGACAACGCGCGCCAGCCGCTCTCAAGTGGGTCCGGCGTGGGATCGGGCGACGGAGGTTCGGGTGTCTGTGCCGGGAGCGCCAGCAGGTGCGCGTACTGCCCCGCGAGCGACTGGGCGAGTTGAGCGAGGGTGCGCTGATCCCCGTCGTCGCCGTCGAATTTCGTCAGCTCGCTCTCGACGAGCTCGTCGGCCCGGGGCCGCTCGCCCGGGACGAACGCCTCGTGCACCTGCTTGTTCAGCGCGGCCAGTTCGGTCCACTTCTCGGGCCGGCTGACGTACGCGGCCTGCAACATCGCAAGGACCGTGGCCTTGGCGCCGTCGAACGCCGGGCGCCCGAACTTCGCCAGCCCGCCGAGGTCGCGCCGTTCGGGCAGTACCCAGTCGGAGGCGATCGCCGACGCGGCCGCCTCCTGGCACTCCTCCTCGGCGCTGCGGCCCGGCGCCAGCGCCTTGCGCCAGTCGTCCGGCATCCGCTGCCCGGGCATCGTCGTCAGCGCGCGCATCAGCGCCGTCACCACGGGCTGGACGAGCCAGGTGGCCTCGCGGACGCGGTAGTCGTCCAACACCGTCTGGGTGAGCAGGCGAAAGCCCGGGAACTCCGTGGACGGTGGGCGGTCGGCCAGCCGGGATCCGATCTCCGCCATCCGCAGCCGGGTGTCGCGCAGCGCGTCCACCCGGTCGTTGTGCTGGCGCAGGGCCTTGAGGTCGGCGCTGATGCTCTGGTTCAGCACACTGCCGAGATCCTTGAGCAGTGCCTCGCCGAGCGTCCAGGGCGCGTCGAACGACTCCTGGAGCGCGGGCGCCTGGCGCGGGTCCGGGGCCTCGCCGGGCGACGGGACGACGTACAGCAGCACGCGCCTGACCTGGCGTTCGGCCGGCCGGTCGAAGACGGCCTGGAGCAGCGGGGCGATCGGCCGGTTGGCGAGCAGCCCGCCGTCCGCCACCCAGTGGTCGCGGGTGATCTCGGCGTACGGCTTCATGCCCGGGTGGCGCAGGATCCCCTTCGGAGGGACGGCGGGGATCTCCTTCTCGAACGGTACGAACGCGGGCTCGAAGGCGAGGGGATACGAGGCGCTGCACCGCGCCGCGAGCGACACCATGTCGAAGGCCGCCGCGCCCTTGAGCTGCTTCTCGTCGAACGCGAAGAGCCCACGGTGATCCACGTCCTGGACCAGGGTCCCGAAGGCGTCCGTGAAGCGGCTCGTCTCGCCCGTGAGCAGGGTGGTGGTGATGAAGAGATCGGTCGGCGGATCGGGTTCCGGAGCGGTCGCCGGGGGGCGGTACGACTGGTCCGACTGCGGCAGTGCCTGGATGCCCTTGAGCAGGTCGTTGAACAGCACGCCGTCGCCTTGCAGCAGCGAGGGCGGGTTCTTCTCCTTCGGATCCCGCAGCAGCGTCTCGAAGGCGCCGGACGTCAGCCAGAACTCCCGCAGAGGGCCCAGGTCGAACGCGTTGACCCGGGCAAGACCGAGCAGTGCGCCGTTGATTCCCCCGGCACTCGTGCCGGACAGGACGTCGATGCTGACCGTGGTGTCGAGGAGGTTGAGCAGCCGTACGTAGAGCTCCCGCACCTTGCCCTGGGGGTCCGGTGATGCGCCGAGGTGCGCGTCGAAGTCACCTTCCGCCGGTGGATGGCGGCGCCACGCGGCCTGTTGCAGCAGATTCAGTTCGCGCGCGACACCGCCCATCCAGATGGCCAGACTGACGCCTCCGGTCATGGCGGTGGCGATACGGATCTCCTGCGTACGCGCGTCGACCGGTTTCACATCCATGCTGCTCCTCTGGGCGGGACTGCTCTGGCTGCGCAGAACGGTCAGGCTCCCGCAAACACGGCACTTGCGGCATCCCGCCACGGCGGAGCGGCCCTTACTTTCTTCGCGCCTGTTCACGGCTCTCGCCGAACGTGCGGCGGTAGGCGCCGGGTGTGGTGCCCAGCGCGGCGCGGAAACGTCGACGGAGGTTGACGGCCGAGGCGAGGCCGACGCGGGTGGCGATGGCCTCGACCGGCAGATCGGTCTGCTCCAGCAGCACCCGTGCCGCGTCCAGGCGTTGACGCAGCAGCCACTGGCCCGGGCTGGTGCCCAGCTGGTCGGTGAAGCGCCGGGCCAGGGTGCGGCTGGACAGCTTGGCGTGGGCGGCGAGCCGGTCGAGGGTGAGCGGGGTGTGGAGTTGGGTGGTGGCCCACTCAAGGAGGGGTGCCAGCGACTCGTCGGGAGCCTTGGCAGGTGTGGGCCGCACAGCGTACTGGAGTTGGCTGCCCTCGCGGTGCGGTGGCAGGACCATGCTGCGGGCTATCTCGGCGGCGTGCGCCGAGCCGTGGTCGGAGCGTACGAGGTGCAGGCACAGGTCGATGCCCGCGCCGCTCCCGGCGCTGGTCGCCACGTCGCCGTGGTCGACATAGAGGACGTCGCTCGCCACGTCCACCGCCGGGAAGTCGGCGGCCAGCTGGGCGGTGCGGCGCCAGTGCGTGGTGGCGCGACGGCCGTCGAGCAGCCCGGCCTGGGCGAGGACGAACGCGCCCGTGCAGATGGCGACCATCCGGGCGCCGCGCCGATGGGCGGCCCGCAGCGAGTCCAGGATGGCCGGCGACACCTCGGGCCCGGGCTGCTGCCAGCCCCAGCCGGGTACGACCACGGTGTCCGCCTCTTCCAGGGCGTCGAGCCCGGCCTCGACGAGCATGCTGTAGCCGACGGTGGTCGGGAGCGGCCCAGGGCGCTCGGTGCACACCTGGAACGCGTAACGGCTGGGCAGTTCCGGCCGTTCGGTGGCGAAGACCTCGGAGGCACAGGCGAGTTCGAACGGTGACTGGGGTGAATTGAGCAGGGCCACGACACGATGACGGTCCATGGCGGGAATGTACCCGACGATGTCTTTCTGGACTCTGCGGCAGAGGGCTCGACTCGATCACAGTGGAGTCATGAGCGAGATCACTGAAACAGGACCGTTGAAGAGCGTCGTGCAGGTCGAGGAGGTGGAAGCCGTCACGGTGGCACCGGGGATCGTGCAGCGCAGGGTGGGCGGCACCGACCACGCGCTCGGCTGGCTGGTCGACTTCGCGCCGGGCAGCGAGTGGCCGGGGATCGACTCCCACACCACCGAGGAGCGCTACTACGTGCTCAGCGGGGAGATGATCGAGGGCGAGGAGCGCCACGGGCCGGGCACATATGTGGTGTTCGCGCCCGGCAGCCGGCACCGGCCGCGCAGCGAGAGCGGGGCGCGGATTCTGGGAATCACGGTGCTCTGAGCACGCGTATACACGAGTGGGCCGGAGGCAGTCTGCCTCCGGCCCACTCGGCCGCGTATGAGTCGGGACTAGCGTGCGGCGTGCCCGCTCGCCAGCGGCCACTCGCGGTTGAGCGCGCCCAGCGGGATACGGCGCTCGATCACCGGCGTCCCGAACAGGGAGAGCTGGAAGTGGAGTTGACCGCTGAGGTCGAATCCGCCGTACAGCGCCCAGGCGCCGGACACCGAGGTCTTGCCGTCGCTGGACGCGGTGGCCTTGGCGTCGGCCTCACCGCGCAGATACGGGGCGAAGTCGGCCGAGACGCCGACGGCGCCGTACAGACCGACCTCCGCCTCCGCGCCGAGGGCGCCCTTGACGCGCCCGGCGGCCGTGACGCTCGCCGTCACCGGGGTGCTGTGCACTGCCGAGGTGCTGACGGGGGACCAGCCCTTGCCGGCCGCGTAGCTGCCGCCGACGCGGAAGTCGCCCTTGACGTCCTGCTGGACGTCGAGCGTGACCTTGCCGTCGGCCTCGACCTGGACGTAGCAGGTCAGGTCGAGGTTGACGACGACGGGCACCGGGCCGACCTGGATGACGGGCGCGCTGTGCAGCTTGGCGAACGGGATGCGCTTGGGCTGGCCGGTGCTCGCGGCGGCGCGGCCCTGGAGCGCCCACTGCGAGGACCACTTGCCGCTCATACCGAGGAACGCGGAGCTGGGACCGAAGCCGCTGCTCTTGCTGCCGTCGTACGAGAACTCGACCTCGGGGGCGAGCTGCACGAAGCCGGAGACGGAGGCGCCGGCCGAGGCGGGGGCGTCCTTGGCGGTGTCCACGGCGGCGTTGACGTCGAGGCGCAGGTTGCCGAGGGGCAGCTTCGCGCCCTTCGGGCCGAAGTTCAGGCCCTCGCCCTTGGCCCAGGAGAAGGTGACACCCTTCATCAGGGGCACCACGGTGACGGCCGACGGGTCGACGGGGACCTTGCCGTCGGCCTTGTCCTCCTTGAGGACGGAGGCCAGGGTCGTGTCGGCGGTCTTCACCTCGGTGCCGTGCTCGGTCTTGCCGACGACCTCGGTGACCTTCGCGAGCAGGCCGTTGGGGGCGCCCGGGGCCGGTGCGCTGGCGATGATGTCGCCGACCGCGACGGGCTTGTCGGGCGCGGGGGAGTGACTGGGGGCGTGGCTGGGCGAGCCGGGGCGGTGCTGCGGCGCCGAGGATATGACGGCCCGTTGCTTCGCCTTGTCGTAGGAGGCGACCTTCAGCGCGGACTTCTCCGGCTGGCCCTTGCCCGAGCGGGTGCGGGCGATGGAGGTCGGCGCGGACGACTCCAGTGGCGCGGCGGCCACGTCGAGCTGCTGGGTGTCGTCGGCCGCGGGCGCGGTGGTGGCGGCGCTGCCCGGTGCGGCCGCGCTGGTGTGCTCCGAGGAGGAGCAGCCGGTGGCGGCGAGCGCCAGCGCGGTCAGACCGGGGACGAGGAGGCGTCTGGTGAGGATGCGCACGTAGGTGTGACCTTCACAGTGAGGGGGGTGGGGCGTTACTCGCAAGTAACGGGAAGGTGATCATGCCATGTACGCCCTGTGGCAGTCACATCGAGACGGCCGCCAACTCGCCCTCCGCACGGCAAGGTTGAAGCTTCATTTACGCGGGGTGTGCGCGCTCTGTTGGTGAGCGTCGGTGTGCGCCGTGTGATGACCCCCGCTCAGGCGCGCGGTGCCGTGCGCTGCCAGGGGTTGAGCCGTTCCAGCTGGGCGACGAGATCGAGGAGCTGATGCTCGGATCCGGGCCGCCCGACGAGCTGGATCGCGCCCGGAAGTCCCGTCGGCAGCAGCCCGAACGGCATCGACAGAGCCGGGCGGCCGGAGAGGTTCCATGGCGGGGTCATCGGTGAACAGAAGGTGTTGACCGCGATGTTGGCGAGCCAGCCGCGCTCGTGCCAGGCCACGGCCGCCGGGCCTCGCCGGGCAAGCGCGGGGGTGAGCAGGACGTCGTACTCCTCGAAGAACGGATCCAGTCGGGCGTTCAAAGCGGCCCGGTGGTCCGGGCGCAGCAAGCCGAGCCGTTCGGCGGCGCGGCCGATCGCCGCGTGCTGCCGGGTGCGGCGGGTGAGCAGCCGGGGGTCGAGTCCTTCGGCGTCCTGCGCCGTGCCGCCGGTCCAGCGGGCGAGGATGACCGCGCCGAACGAGAGCGGGTAAGGCGGGTTGGCGGTGGCCAGTTGATGGCCCGCCCCGGCGAGCAGCCGACCGGCCTGGCGGGCGAGCGCCGCGTACGGCTTGGTGACGGGCACGCCCGCGATGGGGCTGCGCGTGGAGAAGGCGATCTTGAGGCGGTGGGTGGCCTCGGCCTCGACGGACCCCGCGCCCGCCGGCACCGAATCGTGTGCCGGTACCGGTTCGCCCGCCAGCACCGAGAACATCAGCCGTGCGTCGGCCGCCGTCGTCGCCAGCGGGCCGTTCTCCGACATTCCGAACCAGGCGTCGCCGAGGTCGACCGGGACGCGCCCGCTGCCGGGCTTCAGACCGATCAGGCCGCAGTGGGCGGCGGGGATCCGCAGCGAACCCATACCGTCGTTGCCGAGCGCGATCGGTACCAGACCCGCCGCCACCGCCGCCGCACTGCCCCCGGACGAGCCGCCCGCCGTACGCGACGGATCCCATGGGTTGCGGGCGATGCCGTGCACCCCGTCGGTGGTGCCGAAGACACACAACTCCGGTACGTGGGTGAGTCCCACCACCACCGCGCCCGCCGCCCGCAGCCGGGCGACGGTCTCGTGGTCCTCGGCCGCGAGCGCGGTCGAGGTGGCCGCCGAGCCGATACGGGTCGACTCACCGCGTACCGGCAGGTTGTCCTTGACCGCCACCGGCACGCCCGCGAGCGGCAGTTCGGCCAGATCCGTCCGTGCGCCGACCGCGTCCGCCTCCTCCAGCGCGGCGGTGGCACGCACCACCCGGAACGCACCGACCCGGGCGTTACCGGCGGCGATCCTCGCCAGGTGCTCGGCGACCACCTCCCGGGGTGTGACCTCCCGGCGGCGCACCGCGTCGGCGATCTCGGTGGCGGTCCGGCCTGCCCAAACGGTCACGGTGGCTCCTCGCGCTGGCGTACGACGGGTTCGAGCTCACTCTGTACGACCCGGGTGTGCCGTGTCGATACCGCGTGGATCTTCACCACCGCCCGTGCGCTATGGACACGGCGTGCGGGCCGGGGCAGGCTCCGGCGCCCCACTCTCACCTGGAGGTATCGCGGCGGGCAACGACGGACTGCACCGGCCGCCGCCACCATCACCGAGGGGCAGGTCAAGGAGGTCGCCCGGGGTGGTGTGATCACGTATCCCTCCGTCACCAGCTGTCTGACCGTGACCGTACGGCTGCGCGGCGGCGGGCTGGTCGGTGCGCACGCGAGTCTGTTCCAGGTGCCGGGTGAGCTCCGGTCGGACGAGATACTGCCCGCCGTACGGAAGGCCGTGGCGGGACGTGCGGTGCGGGCCGTCGAGGTGCGGGGTGCCGTGGGCGCCTGGAATCCGAGCTACTTCACCCGGGCGATCGAGAGTTACGGGGACGGGGAGGCGGTCCCGGTTCCGCAGGGGCGGGACTTCGACGGTCTGGCGCGTGCGGTGGCTCGCCAACTGGTCCAACCCCGTGGCGCGGTGAGCGTCGAGGACGTACCGGACGGGGACCAGATCGTCCGCTGACCAACCCCCGGATCCGCTCGGGGGTTAACCCCACCGAGGCCGTCGTGCCTGCCGGATTGGATCATGGAAAGGGCTCAACCACCCTTGTTCCATGACCACTTACCGCAATCGAAGCCTCGCCGTCACCCTCTCCGCCGCAGCCGTCGCGACGGCCCTGACGGCCACCGTCGCCCCGACGGCCCACGCCGGGACGGGTGGCCCCGAGGTGCCCGAGCTCGACTGGACGTCCTGCGCCGGGGCGGGCGGCCAGGAGTGCGCACAGCTGCCCGTTCCGCTCGACTACCGCCACCCGGACGGGCCGACCGTCACCCTCGCCGTGACCCGGCTGCGCAGCGACGACCCCGACAAGCGGCGCGGGGTGCTGCTCGCGATCCCCGGCGGCCCGGGCGGGTCCGGGGTCGGGCTGCTGAAGGAGAAGGGTGACGCCCTGCGCAAGCAGATGGCGGGGGCGTACGACATCGTCAGCCTCGACCCGCGTGGGGTCGGCGGCAGCACGAAGGCGAGCTGCGAACTCACGCCGGACGACCGGATGCTGGTGAACGTGCGTTCCTGGCCCGGCGCGGGCGGTGACATCAGCGCGAACACCGCCAGGTCCCGCCGCGTCGCCGACGCCTGCCACCGCAACGGCGGCGAAGTGCTGCGCAGCTTCACCACCCTGAACGAGGCCCGCGACATCGACCTGTTCCGGCAGGCTCTGGGCGAGCGCAAACTCTCCGGGTGGGGTACCTCGTACGGAACGTATGCCGGAGCGGTGTACGCGCAGCTCTTCCCGCAGCACACCGACCGCTGGGTGCTGGACAGCAACGACGACCCGAACCCGAGCCGCGTCGGGCGCGGCTGGCTGGCCAACGCGGCGCAGGGGACCGAGGACCGGTTCCCCGACTTCGCGGCGTGGGCGTCCGACCCGGCACAGGAGGCCAAGGGGCTGCGGCTGGCCGAACGGGCCGAGGACGTCCGGCCGTTGGTGCTCGGCCTGGCGGCGAAGCTCGACGCCGCACCGAAGAAGACGACCACGAAGGACGTCCCGCTCACCGGCAACATGCTGCGCCAGACGCTCCAGATCGCCCTGATGAGCGACGACTCCTTCCCGATGATGGCGAAGCTCGTCAAGGACGCCCAGGACCCGACGGCGACGCCCGCCCTGCCCCCCTTCCTCGCCCAGCCGCTGAGCGACGAGGCCGTGGCGGTCATGTTCGGGGTCGTCTGCAACGACGTCAGCTGGCCGACGCAGGTCTCCTCGTACGAGCAGGCGGTCGCCGCCGACCGCGCCCGGCACCCGCTCACGGCCGGGATGCCGGTCAATGTCACACCCTGCACGTTCTGGCAGGACGGGGCCGCCGAGAAGCCGGCCCGGATCACCGCCGACGGGCCGTCCAACGTCCTGCTGATTCAGAACCGGCGGGACCCGGCGTCGCCGTACTCCGGCGCTCTGAAGCTGCGTCAGGCCCTGGGCGACCGGGCCCGTATGGTCACCGTCGAGCACGGCGGCCACGAGGTGTATCTGGCCAACGGCAACCCGTGTGCCGACCGCACGGTGACCACGTTCCTCACCACGGGCCAGCGCCCGGAGCAGGACACCGTCTGCCCGAACTGACGGTCATTCAGCTGGTGAAGCCGATGTGCACATGGTCGTGGTGGGTGGCGTCGGAGAAGTACTGGTTCGCCGTCGAGCCGCCCGACAGCTGAACCGGTCCGCCCACGTTGTACGAGCCCGCGGCGGCGGCCGCCCGCATGAACGCGGTGATCAGGCCGCGCGAGGTCGCCGGATCGACGACCGGGTGGCCGTCGATGCGCCAGACGTCGAAGGCCCGGCCGAGCGGGTGGTCGCTCGGCCGGTTGGTGCCGAACACGTCCAGCGGGTGCCCCGTCCGTACGACACTCACCGACACCCGGTAGTCGCCCGCGAGACGGAGCATCGCGCTCAGCACGCTCTCGTGCACCTGGCCGCTGCGGATGTCGGCGGCCGAGGCAGGCGGCAGCTCGATCCGCGACTGGGCGAGCACCGCCCGCGCCGAGGCCCCGAGCGCGGCCGGGGGCCCCGGGTTCGCGGGGTGCAGGGAGGTGACACCCCAGCCGGTGGAGGTGCGGCTGAGCCGTACGTCGACGGTGGTGCCGCCGTCCTGCACGGCCGCGCCCGTCCTGGTGCTCTGCGCGCAGACCACCAGGACGCTCGCGGAGTGGGAGAGGATCCCGCCGTACTGCGCGTCGATGACCCGGACGACCGCCGCGTCCGCCGCCGGGGTCAGCGGACCGGCCTGGGCGGCGAGTGATCCGGCGAGCCGGGCGGGGATGCCGAGCGCGGCCGCCCGGGCGGCCGCGTTGTCCGAGCCGCCCTGTCCGGTCGGCCAGGTCCCCAGGGCCTCGATCAGCCGGACGGCGGCGACTTTCGCGGCGGGTTCGACCTCGCTCGGGCCCGGCCGCCACGGCACGGCGGGCGGCAGCGTCGCCCCCGCGCTCGCGGTGGAGCCGGATGCGGTATGCGAACCGGCGGCGGACGGGGAAGTGGTGGTGGACGGGGAACCGGTGGGCGGCGACGCCTTCGTACTCGTCGAGCAACCGGCCGCGCAGACGCACCACGCGGCGGTGCCCAGCAGCAGGGAACGCCGTCCGACGCCTGATGGCTCGTTCTCGCGGACCGTGGGACGACGTGCCATGACCGCTCCTCCGACGACGCACGGTGTGCAGACGGTGTCCACTATCCGCCCCACGCCCCCCGGCGGCGACGAACGCCTCTCCGTGACTACTCCGGATGCGCCAACTCCCCGTACCCGATCATCACGTCGGAAAGCTGCCGGACCCGGCCCCGGGGCGGCTGCTGGACTGTCGGGACGAAGACCGGCGGACCACCAGTCACGGGACGGGACCACATGAGCACAGCCACCACCACCTCCTCGACCTCTGCAAGCCGTGCCACGCGGCGACCACCGCTGTCCGGCTGGCTCGCGGTGCTGTCGGTGACGGCGGGCCTCTTCTCGATCGTGACCACCGAGATCCTGCCGATCGGTCTGCTCACCCCGATCGGGGCCGACTTCGGGGTCTCGGACGGTACGGCGGGTCTGATGATGACGATGCCGGGGATCCTCGCCGCGCTGGCCGCGCCCGCCGTCACCCTGGCGACCGCCCGAATCGACCGCCGTCTGATGCTGTGCGCGCTCATGCTGCTGCTTACCGTGGCGGACTTCCTGGCGGCGGCCGCGCCCGCGTACTGGCTGGTGGTCGTCTCGCGGGTGCTCGTCGGCGTGACCATCGGCGGCTTCTGGTCGATAGCGGCCGGACTCGCCGAGCGGCTGGTGGGGCCGGAGTCGGTCGGGCGGGCAACTGCCGTGATTTTCGCTGCCGTTCCGCTGGGATCGGTCCTGGGCGTGCCGGTCGGGACCCTGGTGGGGGACCACGCCGGATGGCGAACGTCCTTCGCCCTCATGGGAGTTGTCTCGGCAGCGGTGTTCGTGGCGTTACTCGTGGTCCTGCCGCCGCTGCCCGCCGTGGCGGCCGTCCGTCCCGCCGTACTCCGCTCGCTGCTGCGCACCACCGGCATCCGGCGGGCGCTGCTCGTCACGTTCCTGACCGTGATCGCCCACTTCGGTGCGTATACGTATGTGACGCCGTTCCTGGAGCAGGTCACCCGGGTCGGCCCGGGCGCGGTCACGGGTCTGCTGCTCGTGTACGGGGCCGCCGGTATCGTCGGCAACTTCCTCGGCGGCGCGATGGTGACCCGCCATCCGCGTGCCACCTTCGGCGGGGCCGCCGCGCTGGTCGCCCTGGCTGCTCTGCTGCTGCCCGTGCTGGGCGGTTCGGCCGTGGGAGCGGTGCTGCTGCTGGTCGTGTGGGGGATCGGCTACGGCGCCGTGCCCGTCTCCTCCCAGACCTGGTTCGCCGTCTCGGCGCCGCGCGACCCGGAGGCGGCCGGGGTGCTGTTCACCGCCTCGTTCCAGGCGACGTTGTCCCTGGGAGCACTGTCCGGCGGGGTGGTCGTCGACCACGCCACACCGTCGGCGGTCATGCTGCTCGGCGGGTCGGTGGCGGCGGCCGCCGCGCTCGCGACGACGGTGGTGGGCCCGGGCGGGCGGCGCCGTCCCTGATGAGGACGGCGCCGCCGATGGGCGTTACGAGGCGGTCGGCGCCGGGTGGACCGACCAGCCGGACGCGGCCTGGGGCTCGAAGCCGTCGGCCGGGTCCAGGGTGAGGGTGGTGAGCCGGGCCTGGGTGTCCAGGACCGCGACGACCACGCGGCCCTCGGCGTCCAGGACGGCGGAGGGGGCGTGCACCAGCGGGCCGCCGCCGAGCGGGATCCACCGCTGGCGGACCGGGCTGCCGTCCAGCGGCTGGAGCGAGAGGCTCAGCCCGTTGTCGTCGGTGCGCTGGACCACGGCGGCCTCGCCGGTGGGCAGCAGCACATGGGCGAGCGGGCCGAACCCGGGGTTGGTGTCGGCGATCTCGGGCTGCGTGTCCCAGGTCCCGCCCGCCTCGCGCTGACGGTTGACCAGCAACCAGCCGGTCCCCGGCTGCCGCGAGATCATCATCAGTCGGCCGTCCGACTGCTCAAGGAGCGTCACCGGCGCCGCGGGCCGCGCCAGCTGGGTGCCGTAGTCGCGCTGGAACGGGCCGCTGGGCGTCTGCTGGTACCAGCGCAGCATGCCCATGCCGATCATCCGGCTGGTGGCGTAGACCTCGACGGCCCCGTCGCCCCGGGTGACGGCGGCCGCACCCTCCAGCGCACCGCCCTGGAGGTCTCCCCACGGCTCCCAGCCGCTCGGGGTGTACACCCGCGAGCTCAGTCCGGTGCCGAAGTTGCGGATCACGACCTGGATGCCCTTGTCGGTGGCGGCGACCACGGGCATGCCGAGCGCCCGGCGGCGCGGCTCGTGCTCCGCCGACGTGCCGTACGGGCTCTTGAGGTCGGTCCAGGCGCCGAACTCGCCGGTGACGGCGTCCTGGACGACGTGCATCAGGTCGCGCTGGTGCGCTTCGGGCGCGGCGCCGAGCGTGGCGCGCACCGCGATGACATGGATGCGGCCGCCCGCGTCGCGCACGGCGTCGAGCCGGTCCAGGCAGCGGCCCTCGCCCCGGGGCCACTGCCCGAGCGCCTCGGGCCCCGACCAGGTCTCGCCGCCCGGCCGGTCCTGCGTCCACATCACCGGGCGGCCGCCGAGCACCGCGAAGGCGGTGAGCCGGCCGTCGGAGCGCTGCTGGAGCCAGCTGGTGCTCGGCTGCCAGCGGTAGCTGGTGCTCTGCCCGTAGAAGCGGTTGTACGAGCGGTCGCCCAGCACACGGTCACCGCACATGCCGGGGGCCTCACGGCACTCGTGGCCGTCCTCGCCGCCGTACACCGCGAGGTAGGAGAACTTGCGGGCGGCCTGCTGGGCGCTGAGGTTGTTCGGGCGGAGCTTGTTGCAGTAGCCGATGTAGCTCTCGACGGCGGGCTTGCACACGGGGTTGGTCCGCTCGTACGCCTCAAGGGCGGCCAGGGCGAAGCACGCGGCGGCGGTGTGGTCGGAGTTGTCGGCGTAGGTGATGTGGCCGGTGGCCTTGTCGATCCCGGTGCGCTCCGGGTCGGGGTTCATCACGCGCACGACGCTCGGTGCATATGTCTGGAGGATGTCGGTCAGCGTGTCGATGACCCCGTCGCGGGTGAACGGTCGGCCGTCGCTCTTGGCGGGGATGGGGCTGTCGGTGGGCCGCAGGGTGTCCAGGCGCGGGTTGAGCTTGCGCCACAGGCCCATGATGCTCGCGCCGTTGGCGCCGAGGCCGGTGCGCAGGTTGAGGAAGATCAGGGTGACCCGGCCGTCATCGAGTGTGCTGATCTCGGCGGTGACGCCGTCGTGGACCTTCATGGCCGAGCGCTGCCAGTCGGCGCGACGGTTCCCGGTGACCATGGCGGCGTACGCGGCGCGTATGCCGTGCTGGCGCGCGGCGGTGTATCCCGCGAAGTCGGGCACGGCGGTCTTGCGGCCGGGGTCGTCCGTGGGGAGGTTGATGCCGTCGGCCTCGCCGGTGGTCAGATACACACTGACCATGCCCACTCCCGATTGCAGGGACTCCAGCAGGTCCGGCGTCATGAAGTACAGGTCGTCGTCCGTGTGGGCGCAGATCTGCAGATGGGGCGCGGCGGTCGCGGGCTGCCGGGGCTGCGGCAGCGAGGGAGTGGTGAAGCGCTTGAGAAGTCGCATGGTCGGTAGTGGCCTTTCCTGAGCTCCGATCGGTGGGGCGGTCGGTCCTTTGGACGGGAGCGCAGCGGACGCACAGGAGGTCGCACGCCCCTGTGAGTGGTGCTGATATGGGTGATGTGAAATGCGGAGTACGCCTCGACGGGGCTCCGCGGCGCACCGGCCGGAGTGTGGGGTTTCTCCGGCCGGTGATACGAAGGTCAGAGCTGGGCGAGGCCCTGCTTGAGCCGGCGGCCCAGCGGTCTCTCGACATAGCGGTGCACCAGCCAGGCGGCACACAGCATGGTGACGATCACCGAGCAGAGCAGCGCGTAGGCGGGCACCCGCGGGGACAGCGAGCTGAACAGCTCACGTCCGATGACCTCGTGCAGGAGGTACAGCGGGTAGGTGAGGGCGCCCGCGTAGGGCAGCCAGCGCCAGGTGATGCCCGAGAGCTTGCCGGTGGCGACGAGGGCCATGAGGCCGAAGCACGCGGCGATGATCAGGACCACCGGCCAGGACGGGACGTTGTGTCCCATGTACTTCTCGGTGTTCGCCCAGGTGTTGAGGGCGAAGGGAAGACTGGCGGAGAAACACAGCAGGACGACGCCGGTCAGCATCAGGTTCGGGCGGAACCGGTACATCAGGTAGAACGCCATGCCCGCGATGAAGTACCAGCTGTTGTCCGGCATGATCAGCAGCCGCAGCGGGCTGTTGGTCGGCGCATTGGCGAAGAACACGCTGGTCACGGCCCATATGCAGCAGAACGCGAGCACTCTGCGATAGGTGAGACCCCACCAGGCGACAACGGCGAACAACAGATAGAAACGCAGCTCGGCGAAGAGCGTCCAGTAGACGCCGTCGACGTGCTCCACCCCGATCGGCTCCTGGAGCATGGTGAGGTTGGTGATCACCGCGTTCCAGGGCAGTGGCTTCGCGCCGCCGGGTATGAGGGCGACGGTCAGCGTGGTGGCGAGGACCCCGAACCAGTACGCGGGGTAGAGGCGCACCACTCGCGAGACGAAGAAGTCCTTGAGCGACTTGCCCCAGCAGCTCATACAGATGACGAAGCCGCTGATCAGGAAGAAGAGCTGGACACCCAGCCAGCCGTAGGCGGCCACCGGGAACGCCTGCGGGAAGAGTGTCTTCACGTCGGTGTGCCAGCCGCCGCCGCGGGCCATGTAGTGGTAGAGCACCACGGTGAGGGCCGCGATCAGCCGGAGTCCGTCGAGCGCGTAGATGCGTCTGGGACGGGTGGCTTCGGGTGGAGAAGCGGTTTCCGGCCGTTGCATCGTCGATATGAGCGCGCGCGTCGGATCAAGCATTGGTTTGGTAGTCCCCTTGCCGGTGGTGTCCCGCCACCGGGCCGATTAACCGTGCCCAAGCAAAGGGCCCCTGGTCAGGTAGGCCCATGGCACGTGGCCTGGATCGTATGACCTGCCACAGGAACCTCACAACAAAGATCATGCAAAGCCGTGTCGGGGCTCGGTGCCTGGCCCGAAACGTCGCCGGTACGCGGACGGACTGAGACCAGTCTCACGGCGCAGCCGGGCGCGCAGGTTCGCCGCCGTGCCCAGGCCGCTACGCTGAGCGACGGCGTCGAGCCGCTGCTCGCCGCGCTCGATGAGACGGCACGCGAGGGCGACGCGCTCACCGGTGAGCCAGGCCAGCGGAGTCGTGCCGAGCTGGACGCGGAAGCGGCGGTGCAAAGTGGCGGGGCTCACAGCCGCACGGGCCGCGAGGTCGATCACCGTGAGTGGTTCGCCGAGCCGTTCCTGCGCCCAGGCCAGGACCGGCGCCAGGGATTCGTCCGGCACATCGGGGACGGGCCGCTCCACGAACTGGCGCTGGCCGCCGTCCCGGTGCGCGGCGAAGACGAGGCGCCGGCTCACCGAGTTCGCCACTTCCGCGCCGTGGTCGCGGCGGACCAGATGCAGTCCGAGGTCGAGCGCGGCCGCACTGCCCGCCGCGGTGAGGATGTCGCCGTCGTCGACGAACAGGACGTCCGGCTGGAGCTCGACCGAGGGGAAGCGGGCCCGGAAGGAGTCGGCCCACTGCCAGTGCGCGGTGGCCCGGCGCCCGTCCAGTACCCCGGCCTCGGCCAGCGTGAAGGCGCCGCTGCACATCCCCACCAGCCGCGCGCCCCGTGCGTGCGCGCGCCGGATGGCGTCGAGCACCGCCGGGCGGCGCGGCACATCGGTGTCCGGCCGGTTCGGCACGATCAGGGTGTCCGCCGTGTCGGCCGCGTCGAGCGGCGCCACACCGGTGAGCGTGAAGAACCCGTCGCGCATCACGGTCCGCGGCTCGGGGGAGCACAGGGTGAAGTCGTAGAGGTCGCGGCCCAGTTCGGGCCTGCGCAGCCCGAACACCTCGGTCACACAGCCGAGTTCGAAGGGGTTGGAGTTCTCGTCGACGATCACGACGACGCGGTGGGTGCGGTGATCAGCCGTCCCCTGAGAGGAATCTTGCGGCATATGCGATTTCTAGCACTCGTGGCGGTGGCGCGCCACGGCCGAGGATGACCCCATGAGCAACGAGAACGACAACAAGGCCAGTGCCCCCATCGCGCTGACGCAGGCCCTGGCCTCCTTCGACGCCCTGTGGAGCCCCCACATCGTCACCCGCGTCAACGACTACGACGTACGCGTCGCCAAGGTCGAGGGCGATCACATCTGGCACGTCCACGAGCACACCGACGAGTTCTTCCTCGTACTCGACGGGGAGTTGAGCATCGCGCTGCGCGAGCCCAGCGGGGAGCGTTCCGTGACCCTGCCCACCGGCTCGGTCTTCACCGTCCCGCGCGGCACCGAGCACAAGCCGTCCGCGCCCGACGGTGCCTCGATCCTCATGTTCGAGCCCAGCGGAACGCTGTCGGTGGGCGACCGCCACGACGAGGTCCCCGGCCATGTGGACGCGACGACCGGGCACGCCCTCTGAGCTCACCTGACGAGCACCCGGGAACCTCAGTACCGCCGGCCACACCCCTGAGCCGGGCATTCCGCTCGCCCGGGCAACGTCCGTACAGCAAAAGGGACTTCCCTCCCCGGGTGATCGTCTGACATCTTGCGTCCACCACTCGTTTCGTACGACCCGGTAGGTGCCAACGGCCCCCGGGTCATCGGAGGACGCATTGATACCCCCCATATCCAGACGCCCCCGACGTGCCCTGATCGCGGCTGCGGCCGTCGGGGCCGCGCTGACGTTCGCGGCGCCCGCGCTCGCGAGCACCCAGCCCGTCGCACCGTCGCCGTCGCCGTCCCGGCACGCGGCCGCCGCCCCGGTCGCGGGCCGGAGTGCGGTCGTGGCCGGCACCCGTGCCTACCTGGTCATCACCGCCCCCGGTGACAGCACGGCGGTGCGCTCGGCCGTCACCGCCAACGGTGGCACGGTCTTCTCGTCCTTCGACGCGATCGGCGTGATCGTCGCGCACTCGGCCTCCGCCACCTTCGCCACCACCATGCGGGGTGTGTCCGGAGTGCAGCAGGTCGGCGCCACCCGTACCGCCGATGTACCGGCCGACGCCGACAACCCGGCGCTGCCCAACAACCCCGCGCAGTCCACCACCCCGGCGGGCGAGCCGGTGCGCTGGGACATGAGCCAGATCAAGGCCGACCAGGCGTGGGCCGTCAACCCCGGCTCCGCCTCGGTGAAGGTCGGCATCCTGGACACCGGTGTGGACGACCAGCACCAGGACCTCGCGCCCAACTTCGACGCGGCCGACTCGGTGTCCTGCGCCTACGGCAAGCCCGACACCCGTACGGGCGCGTGGCGTGACGTGGACAGCCATGGCACCCATGTCGCGGGCACCATCGCGGCCGCGAAGAACGGCAAGGGCGTCGTCGGTGTCGCTCCGGGCGTGAGGATCGCCTCGGTCCGCCTCGCCGAGCCGGGCTCCACCCTCTTCTACGCCGAGAACACGATCTGCGGTCTGGTGTGGGCCGGTGACCACGGCTTCAAGGTCACCAACAACAGCTACTACACCGACCCCTGGCAGTTCAACTGCCCCGACGACGCAGACCAGGCCGCCATCATCGAGGGCGTGAGCCGGGCCCAGGCGTACGCGGACGGCAAGGGCTCCCTCCAGGTCGCCGCCGCGGGCAACGCCAACTACGACCTCGCCAACAAGACCACGGACACCGCAAGCCCCAACGACTCCACCCCGACCACCCGCCGCATCACCAACGCCTGCCTCGACATCCCCACCGAGCTCCCGGGTGTCGTCACGGTCGCGGCCATGGGCAGCGGCAATGTGAAGGCGTCGTACTCCAACTTCGGCAACGGTGTGATCGACGTCGCGGCCCCGGGCGGCGACGGCGCCAACGGTGTGTACTCCACGCTGCCGGGTGGCAAGTACGGCACCAAGAGCGGTACGTCGATGGCCTCGCCGCACGTCGTGGGCGTGGCCGCGCTCATCGCGAGCGCCAACCCCGGCATCACCCCGGCGCAGATCCGCGACAAGCTGGCCGTCCAGGCCGACGACGTCGCCTGCCCGTCTGACAGCCGGTGCACCGGCACCACTGCCAACAACAGCTTCTTCGGCGAGGGCCAGGTCGACGCGCTCAAGGCGGTCGGCGCGACGCCGCCCGCGGGCAAGTACTTCGAGAACCAGACCGACGTCGCCATCGACGACAACACCACCGTCGAGAGCCCCATCACGGTCAGCGGCGTGAGCGGCAACGCACCGGCCGCGCTGAAGGTGGGCGTGGCCATCAAGCACACCTACATCGGCGACCTGAAGGTCGACCTCGTCGCCCCCGACGGCACGGTGTACACCCTGCACGACCACACCGGCGGCGGCACGGTCGACATCAACCAGGTCTACACCGTCGACGCCTCCGCGCAGCAGGCCAACGGCACCTGGAAGCTCCGGGTGAACGACAACGCCGACGGAGACACCGGCCGGATCGACGCCTGGAACCTCACGTTCTGAGTACGTACCACCGAGGGGCCCTCGGGTGGCGGAGCGACCGCTGCCCGAGGGCCCCTCTTGTCGTGGTGCGCGGCGGGTGCCCGGTTCGCCCCGGCAGCAGGCCGCCAAATTCCATCCAATCGGATGGTTTTTGTCAATCTCACCCGATAAGTGGGGAGTTAGAGAGCATGATTCATGCGCTCGCCAGATCCTCACCGACCACTGCCCTGACGCTGCTCGCCGCGCTTGCCGTGGCCGCCGCGCCGACGTCCCCGGCGGCAGCGGCCGCGAGCCAGTCGCTGACCGTTCTCACCTACAACATCCACCATGGCGCGGGGGCCGACGACAGCCTCGATCTCGACCGCATCGCGCGCGTCGTCAAGGACAGCGGCGCCGACATCGTCGGGCTCCAGGAGGTCGACCGGCACTTCGCCGCGCGCAGCGACTTCGTCGACCAGGCGAGCTGGCTCGCCGACCGCCTCGGGATGCATCTGGTCTACGGGGCCAACATCAACGAGGACCCGGCCCGGTCCGGTGGCTCCCGCCGTCAGTACGGGACCGCCATCCTGTCCCGCTTCCCCGTCCTCGACGCGCACAACACCCTTCTGCCGCACCCGAGGGAGGGCGAGCAACGCGGGCTCCTCGCGGCCGACATCAATGTGCGCGGCACCACCGTGCGCATGCTGAACACCCATCTGGAGCACACCTCGCAGACCGAGCGGCTGGCCCAGGCGGACGCGATCGACAAGGTGATCGACGCGTCCGGCCGCCCCACGGTGCTGGTCGGGGACCTCAACGCCACCCCGGACACCCGCGAGGTCACCACACTCACCAAGCACCTCCGCGACCAATGGCGCGCCGTGGGAGACGGCAACGGCTACACGTTCGACGTCAGCAACCCGCGCAAGCGCATCGACTACGTCCTCACCTCACGCGGGATCGGCGCGCGGAGCGCCGACGTCCTCGACAGCGACGCCTCCGACCACCTGCCCGTACGCGCCGAGATCTCCGTTCCCTGAGCCGCCCGAACCACCCGTACGGGGACCGCTCTTAGAACCCTCTTAGAGCGCACGACTATTCACGACCCATGACATCCGACTCCGCACTCCACGACCACGATCGCGACCGCGCCCGACGGCGCGCCGCCGTACGCGGGTTCGCCGCCCTGCTGGCCTTCACCGCGATCACGGGTTGCAGCACGGCCGCCGGAGCCGAGGTCGACTCGGCTCCGGCGGGCTCCCACCCCGCCCACTCGGTCCGGGACGGCAAGCTGACCGTCGCCGTCGAGGGCGGCACGGCAGTCGTCGACATCGCCTCGCTCGGCGTACGGGCGCATCCGGCGTCCGGTGGTGACCTGGAGCTGTCCGCCCCGGCCGCCACCGGCCTCGGCGAGCCGGGCCCCGTCACCGACGTCGATGGGGGAGCCGGCTGGACCTACCCCGACCAGGGGCTGGCCGTCACCGCCGTCTCCGATCACGGGCGGCTGAAGGTCAGCATGCGGGCGCAGCGCGACGGCGAGGTGCGCTGGCCGGTCACCGGCGCCGACCGGTCGGCCTCGGACCTCCAACTCCCGCGCGGCGAGGGCCTGGACATACCCGTCTCGGACGCGTTCTGGAACGCCCCCGACCGTGGACTGACCGGCGATCCGATCGACCTGGGCTCCGGCGCGCTGAGCATGCCGCTGTGGGGCTATACGTACGGCAGGCACGGCGCCAGCTATCTCGTCCCCACCGACATCGGCACCTCGCTGCGCTTCGTCTCCGACCACGGGCGGCTGCGCAACACGGCCACCCACACCTTCGACGCGGGCGCCGACACCCGCTCGTACACCGTCACGTTCAAACTCACCGACGGCAACCCGGTCGCCCCGGCCGTCGACTACCGCGACTGGCTCTTGGAGCACGGTGAACTCGGCAGCCTGCGCGAGAAGATCAAGAAGAACCCGGCCACCGGGAAGCTGCTCGGCGCCTTCCACGCCTATCTGTGGGGCGACGCCCGCAAGCCGCAGGGCGTCGAGGCGCTGCGCCGCCTCGGGGTGAGCCGGATGTGGCTCGGCTACGACCCCGGCAACGACCCGATGGGCGCCGACGCGGTGAGCGCCGCGAAGAAGGACGGCTACCTCGTCGGCCCGTACGACTCCTTCGCCAACGGGCAGGACCGCGCCACCGCCGACTCGCCGAACTCGGCGTGGCCCGACACGGTCTACCCGGACTACTGCGTGATCGACGCCAAGGGCAAGCCGGAGACCGGTTTCGGGAACCGGGGCTGCTACCTCAGCACCCAGGCGTTCGAGCAGTCCGAGCCGACCAAGGGGTATCTCGCCGCCCGCACCCGCGCGATGGTGGCCAACGGCTCCGACAGCTACTTCCTGGACGTGGACTCGGCGGGCGACCTGTTCCGCGACTACGCGCCCGGCCACAAGATGACCATGGCCCAGGACCGGGCCAACCGTATCGCCCGGATGAAGCGCCTCCAGGACGGCGGGCTCGTCCTGGGCTCGGAGGCCGCCGTCTCCTGGGCGAACGGCGTCGTCGACTTCAACCACGGCTCGGCCACCCCGGTCGCGGGCGGGCTGTGGAAGCTGGAGCGCAACAAGGAGACCTGGGGCGGCTACGTCCCCGAGAAGGCGCCGAAGACCTTCTTCAAGCCGATCGACCTCCCAGCCGACCTGGCCAAGGAGATGTACGACCCGAAGTACCGCATCCCGCTGTACGAGACCGCCCTGCACGGCTCGCTCGTCAACGTCGAACGGTGGGAGCTGTCCTTCGGCAAGCTTCCCCAGCAGAAGACGACCCGGGCGCTGCTCGCGATGCTCTACAACGTGCCGCTGAACTACGTCCTGGACGGACCGACGATCCAGCAGTACGGGTCCGAACTCGCCGCCCTGCAGCAGTACTTCGCCCCGCTCCACGAGAAGGCGGGCACCGAGCAGCTCACGTCCTTCGCGTGGCTCACGGGTGACCGCAGCGTGCAGCGCACGGTCTTCGGCAAGGGCGCGCTGACCGTCACCGCCAACTTCGGCACGAAGGCCCACGACGGCCTGCCCGGCGGATGCGTGAGCGCGAAGCTGAAGGGCGACAAGAAGCCGCGGCTGCTGTGCCCGGCGAAGGTGATCGGCTCAGGCCCGCAGAAGTCGGCACACTGACACACTCACCGGCGGGCATCGGACTTAGCGGCGCATGGGGCCTATGTCGGACTCAGCGGTACATCGGCGCCGGAAGGTTGGAGCGGGGCGGCGCGATCACACGTTCCAGGCTGCGCTGGATGTGTTCGGCCTCCCGGCGTACGTCGCCGGGGACGTCGCCCCGTTCCCGTATGAGCTGGGCGTAGATCGGTACGTCACCATGGCTGTTCACCGCGCGCTGTCCTCCTGGCTGCCGGCGACTGCCGCCGGCGGGACGATTTTAGGGGGGAGCCCCGGCAGCCAGGTACGCGGGCTAGCGACGTGTGGAGTGTGCGGGGGTATGGGCCGGGGTGACCGTGTGCGGGATGGCCGCCGGGGTCGAGGTGGTGGGCGCGGTCGCCGGACGCAGGAGGCCGCTGAAGGCGTCCGTGGAGTTCAGCGGCTGGTTGTCATTGGCCTCCACGAGGAGCGGACGCAGGGCACCGGGCCCGTCCGTGACCAGCCCCTGGTAGTCGCCCAGGAAGTGCCCCCAGCCCGCGATCGGCGCCTGCAGCCAGTCGAAGACCCGGCTGATCCGCCGTTCCGAGGGGAACTGCTCACCGCCGCGCGGGAAGGACACCAGCCACTCCGCCGTGGGCAGGGTCGTGGTGTTGCCGGGCGTCAGGAAGCGCAGGTCGTAGTACGTCAGCGAGACCGTTCCCCGCCCGTCCACGGCGATGGCCGGGGTGAACGCGGGCGCGTTCGGCGCCTGGTTGATCCGGGTCGGGCCGGACCAGGTGTGCCCGCCGTCGGTCGAGTGCACCAGCTGGATGGCGTCGAACTTCCCGCCCGTGAACTCGCTTCCCTCGTACGCCATGTACAGCTCACCGGTCCGGGGGTCGATCGCCGCGCTGGGCAGCCCGGATCCGGCGCGCAGCGCCTTGGTGGAGTCGGTGGGCGCGTTGGGGTCCAGCTCGGGGACCGCGGTGTCGGTGGCGACCGTCTCGGGCTTGGACCAGGTGCGACCCTGGTCGTGCGAGTGCACCACCGCGAAGTGGATGTCGGTGGCCGTGGTGGCGTTGACGTCCGAGTAGGTCTGCCACTCGAAGAAGTCGTAGAGGGTGCCGTCGCGCGGGTCTGCCACGATGACGTTGCCGATCGTCTGCGAATTGGGAACGACGCTGGTGTCGACGAAGGGCCGGGCGGTGGACCAACTCCGGCCGCCGTCACGGGTGATGGAGATGTAGGCGGGTCCGTCGAAGACCGCGTTCGGACCGGTCGGCACCTGCTGGATACGGTCCCAGACCTGGTAGGCCGTGCCAGGGTGCAGCGGGTCGGCGGTCACGGCGTTCTTGTCGTCGACGAACGCCGCGTCCGTGTCCTTGATCAGCTCGGTGGTGTTGCGCCAGCTCTTCCCGCCGTCGTACGAGGTGGTCGCGGCCACTCCGTTACGGGCGGTGGTCGCGTCGAAGACCAGCCCGCTGGCGTACGCGACGCCGTCCGGGCCGAAACTCACCCATGGGTCCGACGCGCGCTGGTACGCGAGCCCGCCGGGCGCGCAGTGCGAGAAGGGCAGCGGCACGGTCGTGAAGTGCTCACCGTCCGTGGTGTACGTCGACGTCAGCCCGCGCGAGCCGCCGTTGGACCAGCGGTCCTGCTGGAAGGCCCCGATGACGTTGTGGGCGTCGCGCGGATTGGCCGAGAGGTTCGGCTCCTCCTCGGCGGCGGGATAGTTGGTGCCGGGGCCGTCCCCGGAGATGTTGCAGGCGGCGTACGGGTCGCCGGGCGAGACCAGCCGTACGGGCTGGTCGGCCGCCTGGCCGATCGAGGGAGCGAGAAGCGTCAGCGCCGCCGAGGCGACCGCCCAGAACGACGCTCTCGCCGGCCATACCGATGCTGTTGCACGTACACGCATGAGACCCCCCATGGTCCTTTGGCTGTGGTGCCTGGTGACTGTCCTGGGTGGTGCTGTGCTGTGCCGGGTGCGGTGTTTCGTTGTTGTGCCGCATGACTGCTACGCGATTTCCGTGCGCGGGTGAGCATAGGGAGCGCTGCCGCGAACTGGCGGGATTTGGTCGGAGTTTGGCGAACTCCTGACCGTTCCGCGCCAGGGTTCACGCTCACGCGGCGACGGCGTACAGCACCTCCCGCAGCCCCGGCACGGCTTCCCGGTCCGCGCGCCAGACCACCCGCAGATGCAGGTGGAGCGCGGGGGAGTCCAGCGGGAGCCGGACCAGCGAGCCGGAGTCCAGCTCGTCCCGTACGGCGAACTCGGGCAGCAGCGCCATGCCCAGACCGCGCTCCGCACACGCGCGGGCCACGGCCACCCCGCCGGTGCGGATCCGCTCGACGTCCGGCCCGAGCAGCCGCTCCCCGGCGAGCCAGAAACTGCACGCGGGGGTGTTGACCAGGAGCCGCTGGCCCCGCAGATCGTCCCGGGTGAGCGCGTTCTCGGTGGCGAGCGGATGTGCTGGTGCCACGACGAGCGCGAGCGGGACGTCCTCCAGATCGACGAAGTCCAGCGGGACCGGCGGCAGGTTGAAGCCGAGCTCGCCCAGCGGGCCCGAGGTGTCCAGGATCAGCACCGCCTCCAGCTCCCCGGTGGCGACGGAGTTGAGCAGTCCGTCGCGCGCGCTGTCGGTGTGCAGCGAGATGTCCAGCTCGGGGCGGCGTTCGGCGAGCCGGGCCAGGACGGCGGGCACATGCGTGGCTGCGATGGTCTCCAGCGCGCCGAGCCGCAGCCGGGGACGCGCGTCGACGACCTCGCGCCGGGCCTGCTCGGCCTGGTCGAGCAGGCGCCGCGACCAGAGCAGCAGGCGGTTCCCGGCCGCCGTGAGCGTCATTCCGCGCGGCGCCCGGTCGAAGAGGGGGACGCCGAGGGACTTCTCCAGGGTGCGTATCTGCTCCGAGACGGACGAGGGTGCGAGGCCGAGCGCCACGGCGGCGTCCGTGACGGTGTGATGGGCCACGACCGCCTCGAAGGTACGCAACTGCCTCAGTTCCACGGGTCCCCCAGGGTCGGTCCGGCTCTGCGGGAGCCAAGCGTACGGTGCGTTCGGATATTCCGAACGGGGTGTGCGGCGGGGGCGGTGGAGCGGTCCCCGCCCTGGCCGGACAGTGAGTGGCACAACACCGCACGCCCTTCGGAGATGCCAGATGTCCGCTACCGCCGTGTCCCTCAACTCGCCTACTACACAAGCCAGCTCAAGACGTCCACGCGCCCTCCTCGGCATCGCGCTGGGCTATTTCATGGTCCTGCTCGACACCACCGTCCTCTCCGTGGCCGAACCGGATCTCGCCCGTTCCCTGGGCAGTTCGACAGCCGGTCTGCAATGGGTGGTCACCGGTTACAGCGTGGCCTTCGGGGCCGTACTGCTCTCGGCCGGGGCGGCCGCCGACCGGTTCGGGGCGCATCGCGTCTTCCGGTTCGGCATCGCCGCCTTCGGGGCGGGCTCGCTGCTGAGCGCGCTGGCCCCGAACCTGGGGACGCTGATCCTGCTGCGTGCCGTACTCGGCGTCGCCGCCGCGGCCTGTGTGCCCGCGAGCATGGCGCTGATCACCCGGCTCTACCCGGTCCCCGCCGAGCGGGCCAAGGCGATCGCGGTGTGGTCGGCGGTGAGCGGCTGCGCCATGGCGTTCGGGCCGCTCGTCGGCGGCGTGCTGGTCGATCTGTCGGGCTGGCGGGCCGTGTTCTGGGTCAATGTGCCGCTCGCGGCGGTGGTGTGGGCACTCGTGGCCGGAAAGTCGGTGCACTGCCCGCGCGGTGAGCGACGCATCGACTGGTGGGCCCAGCTGGCCGCGTGCGCTGCGCTGGCGCTGTTCACCGACGCGCTGATCGCGCTCGGCTCCGGCGCCTGGGCCCATACGGGCGGGTCGGCGGCCGGGGCGCTGGTGGCCGGGGCCGCGTTCGTGCTGCGCGAGCGGCGCAGCACCGCTCCCGTGCTCCAGCCGACGGTGGTGCGGGCACGCGGGATGCGGACGGTGCTGCTGGCGGGTGCGGCGGTGAACTTCGCGATGCTGGGTGCGTTCTTCGTCCTGCCCCTGCTGCTGCGGCAGACGCTGCATCTGTCGCCAACACTGCTCGGCGCGGCGTTCCTGCCGATGACGCTGCCGCCCGGCTTCAACCCGCTGCTGACCGGGCGGCTCGTCGCGAAGGTCGGGCCGTGGCGACCGGCGCTGGGCGGTCTCGCCCTGCTGGTCGTCGGCAATCTGCTCTTCGGCGCCTCGGCCCTGGACGGGATGTCGTATCCGGTCCTCGCGGTGGGGCTGGTGTGCGCCGGATTCGGTGTCTCGTTCGCGCTGCCCGCGCTGATCACCGCCGTCGTCGCCACCGCGCCCGAAGGCAGCGCGGGCGCGGCGGGCGGACTGCTGAACGCGGCCCGGCAGGTCGGGGCGACGCTCGGCATCGCCGTGCTCGGCGCGTTCGTCGGCGTGGACACGGGCGGCCGGGGCCACACCGCCGCCTTCGCCATGCTCGTCCCCGCCGGAGTGTGCGCGCTGGCGGCGGCGCTGGTCCTCCGGGTGAACAGCCGCAGTCGGAGGTGAGCAACCGCGCCGCTGGACCCGGGCGAACCACCTCACACGGTGGGCAACCGCGCCGTGAGGTAGCTCACCGAACCGTCCCGCATTCCCCCTGTCCACAACCTCACAGTCGGCCCAACACGGCTGTGAGAATACCGCAGTTGACCGGTTGCCCTTGAGGTCAGCGCGCTGTCCGGCGTTATCTTCAAGCCCCCGTCGGCCCCGGCGAACCGGTGCGCGGCGGGCGAACGCCCAGCGAACCGTCGCGGAGTCCCCGGGGCGGGAGACAGGAGTGTGTTGGCATGAGGAGTGGCGATACGAGGACGCTGTGCATCGTCGGAGCCGGGCCCCGCGGGCTCTCGGTTCTTGAGCGACTGTGCGCCAACGAGCGGGCCGAGCCGTCGCACTCCGCCGTGACCGTCCACGTCGTCGAGCCGTGCGAGCCGGGCGCGGGCGCCGTGTGGCGCACCGACCAGTCCCGGCTGCTGCTGATGAACACGGTGGCGTCCCAGATCACGGTCCACACGGACGCCAGTTCCCAGATCGACGGCCCCGTGGAGCCCGGCCCGAGCCTGGAGCAGTGGGCCCGGGGCCTGGTCGCGGCGGGCGCCCGCGCCGGGCAGGACGAGCAGACGCTCGCCGAGGCGCGCGACCTCGGGCCCAACACCTACCCGAGCCGTGCCTTCTACGGCAGCTATTTGTCCGCGATGTTCCAGCAGGTCGTACGGCGTGCCCCCGCCCATGTCACCGTCGAGGTGCACCGCTCGCGCGCCGTCGCCCTGGCCGACAGCCACGGCCAGGCCGACGGCGAGCAGGCGGTGTGCCTGGCGGACGGCACCTGGCTCAGCGGACTCGACGCGGTGGTGCTGGCCCAGGGGCATGTGCAGGTGCGGCCGACCGCCCGCGAGCAGACGACCGCCAGCCTCGCCCGCGTCCACGGCCTGGCGTATCTCCAGCCCGCGAACCCGGCGGACCTCGACCTGAGCACGGTCCAGGCGGGCGAGCCCGTCCTGCTGCGCGGACTCGGCCTCAACTTCTTCGACCACATGACGCTCCTGACCCAGGGACGCGGCGGCTCCTACGAGCGCATCGACGGCCGCCTCGTCTACCAACCCTCGGGCCAGGAACCGCAGTTGTACGCGACCTCCCGCCGGGGCATTCCGTACCACGCACGGGGCGAGAACGAGAAGGGCGCCTCCGAGCGGTACTACCCCCGGCTGCTCACCGTCGAGCACGTCGCCGGACTGCGCCGACGCGCCGAATCCGGTGAACGGATCGTGTTCGGGACCGAGTTGTGGCCGCTGATCACCCGCGAGGTGGAGAGCGTCTACTACGGCGCCTGGCTCGCCGCCCACGGCAGAGCCGAGGAGCGCGAGAGCTTCGTGGACCGCTTCCTGGCGTGCGCCTTCAAGGAAGAGCGGAACGCGTTGCTGGACGCCGTGGACATACCCCGCTCGGCACGGTGGAGCTGGGAACGGCTCTCCCGCCCGTACGACGGACACGACTTCCCCGACCGGGACGCCTTCCGCGCCTGGCTGCTCGACTATCTCCGCGACGACGTGCGCGAGGCGAAGCACGGCAACCTCACCGGACCGCTCAAGGCCGCCCTCGACGTGCTGCGCGATCTGCGCAACGAGATACGGCTCGCCGTCGACCACAACGGCCTCGAAGGCGACTCGCACCGCGATGAACTCGACACCTGGTACACCCCGTTGAACGCCTTCCTCTCCATCGGCCCGCCCACCTCCCGTATCGAGGAGATGATCGCGCTGATCGAGGCCGGTGTGCTCGAACTGACCGGCCCCGGGACCGAGATACGTATCGACACCACCACGCCGTCCTTCGTCGCGTATTCGCGCGCCGTGCCGGGACCTTCGGTGCGCGCCCGCGTACTGATCGAGGCACGGCTTCCGGAGCCGGACCTGCGGCGGGCCGCCGACCCGCTGCTCCAGCACCTGGTCGCCACCGGGCAGGCCGTCAACCACCGTGTCCCCAACCGGGACAAGGACGACTACGAGACCGGCGGTCTGGCCGTCGCCGAGCGCCCGTACCGTATCCGCGACGCAGGCGGCCGCGCGCACCCCCGGCGGTTCGCGTACGGCGTGCCCACGGAGGCGGTGCACTGGGTGACCGCCGCCGGAATCCGGCCCGGGGTCGACTCGGTGACCCTGGCGGACTCGGACGCGATCGCCCGCGCGGTGCTCGCCCTCGCGCCCTGCCGCGAGACGACCGTCGCCGATGCGGACGCGCTGCAAGGAGCTCTCGTATGACGAGTGGTCAGAATGGTCTGATCGACTCGGGGTTGCTCTCGCCGGTCCGGGCGGGCACTCCCGTGGAGGAGGTCGTCAGCGACGCGGCCTGGCTGCAGGCGATGCTCGATGCGGAGGCCGCCCTCGCCAGGACCCAGGCGCGGCTCGGCACCCTGCCTCAGAAAGTGGCAGAGGTGATCAGCGCCGAGGCCCGCGCCGAGCAGCTGGATCTGCGTGAACTCGCTCTGGCGGCAAGGGAGACGGCCAACCCGGTGGTGGGTCTGGTGCAGGCGTTCAGCCGCCGCGTCGCGGCCGTGGACCCGGACGCCGCCAACTATGTGCACCGCGGCTCCACCAGCCAGGACATCTTCGACACCGGCGCGATGCTCGTCGCCCAGCGCGCCCTGCGGCTGATGCGCGCCGACCTCGGCAGATCCGCCGAGGCGCTGGCCGCCCTCGCGGCGGCGCACCGCGACACCACGATGGCCGGCCGCACCATCGCCCTCCAGGCGGTGCCCACCACGTTCGGCCTGAAGGCGGCCGGCTGGCGCCGACTGCTGCTCGACGCCGACCAGCGCCTCGCGCGCGTCCTGGACGGTGGACTGCCCGTCTCCCTCGGCGGGGCGGCCGGGACGCTCGCCGGATATCTGGAGTACGCGCGGCTCGACGGCGAGGGTCCGCTGGACGCGGCCGACTACGTGGCACGGCTCACCGACACCTTCGCCGAGGAGACCGGTCTGGCCTCCGCCGAGCTTCCCTGGCACACCCTGCGCACCCCGCTCGCCGATCTCGCGGCCGCCCTCGCCTTCACGGCAGGCGCCCTCGGGAAGATCGCGGTGGACGTCCAGTCGCTGACGCGCACCGAGGTGGGGGAGGTGGCGGAGCCCGCCGTCACCGGGCGCGGCAGTTCCTCGGCCATGCCCCACAAGCGCAACCCGGTCCTGGCCACCCTGCTGCGCAGCGCCGCACTTCAGGTCCCGGTCCTCGCCGCCGGTGTCACCCAGTGCCTGCTCGCCGAGGACGAGCGCTCGGCCGGTGCCTGGCACGCCGAGTGGCAACTGCTGCGCGAGTGCCTGCGGCTGACGGGCGGTGCCACATACACCTTGGTCGAGCTCGCCGAAGGGCTCGAAGTGCGGCCGGAGCGCATGGCCGCGAACCTGGCCCTGACCGGCGGCCAGATCGTCTCCGAGCGGATCGCCGCCGTACTGGCCCCGAGGCTCGGCAAGGCCGAGGCCAAGCAGGCGCTGACGCGGGCCTCGCACACCGCGCAGCAGTCCGGGCGTTCGCTCGGCGAGATCCTGGCCGGGTCCGAGGAACTGCGCGGCCACTTCACCGCCGCCGAACTGGCCGAGCTGTGCGACCCGGCCAACTACACGGGCGCGGCGGGCGTCTTGGTGGACCTGGCCGTGGCGCGACCGCACTGAGCCCTCTCGTACGTATGAGATCCCCCGGCGCCGCACCCGCCGGGGGATCCAGCAGGTCAGTGGTGGAATCAGATCCGGGTTGTCCGAAGGGTGAGCTATGTTTTGACCACGTTGTGAAGGCGCGAGGCACGAGAAGGAGGCCCGCCGGTGTCATCGGGGCAGAAGGCACGAGCGCAGGCGGCCGCGATCACGCCCAGCGGGCAGCCCGCGTCCAACGAGCGCGCCCCGGCCGACCGGGTCCGCGCACTGTTCGGCGGCCATCAGCTCTCCCCGGGCCAGCGCCGTATCGCCCAGTATCTGATCGACCACCTCACCGAGGCCGCGTTCCTGTCGATCACCGAGCTCGCCGAGCGGGTCGGGGTGAGCCAGCCGTCCGTCACCCGCTTCGCCGCGTCCCTCGGCTTCAGCGGCTTCCCCGCCCTGCGCGACGCGCTCCAGCCGATCGCCCTGAGCGCGGTCGCCGGATCCCCGGAGAGCCGTGAGGAGATGCGGCACAACGAGCTCCAGGCGGCGGTGGACGCCGAGATCGAGAACCTGGAGAACGTGCGCCGGCTGCTCGCCGACACCGACCAGATGCTGGAGATCGGCCGTGCGCTGGCCCGCTCGGTGCCGCTGACCGTCCTCGGCCTGCGCATCTCGGTCTCACTCGCGGAGTACTTCGCGTACGCGGCCCGGCGCATCCACCCCGATGTGCGGCTGGTGACCCGCGGCGGCAGCGTCGCCTACGACGCCCTGCTCCAGTCCCGGTCGGCGGGCGGCACCTGGGTGCTGGCGTTCGCGATGCCCCGGCACGCCAAGGAGACGCTGGCCGCGATGCGGACGGCCCGCAGCGCGGGGCTGCGCATCGCGCTGATCACGGACACCACGTTGGGTCCGCTCGTGGACGAGGCGGACGTGGCGCTGACGGCGGGCACGGGCTCGCGGCTGATCTTCGACTCGTACGCGGCGCCGGGCGTCCTCGCGGCGGGCCTGCTGCAAGCGATGGCGGACGCGGACCCCGAGCGCACCCAGGCCCGCCTGGAGGGCTATGAGCAGGCCGCCGACCAGCACGGATTCTTTCTCTAGCCGCCTGCGGATTCATCCCTCCAGGCCCGCATAGGTCCCATTTTCCCCAGCCGTTTCCTTCGGATCTTCACACTTCCAAGGCGCATGAATTTTTTCATACCCTTGTTTACTCGACGGTATATATGTTTACTGAGGCCGTGGTGCTCACGGATCCCTCATACGCCAAGGAGAGCGACCCCACGCACTCCTGGAACGCACACCCCGCCTGACGACCCCCTCCTCACGTCAGTCGCGGAGTCCGCTCCGGGCTTGCGGATCCGGCAGGGCCCGCCATGGCGGCCTCGGTTTACCCCTAGGCCGAGGCCGCCCACCCCTCTCGATCAACGTTCGACATCATTCGGAAGCGACGAGAATGTCCTACACGGCCCGTATCACCACCCTCAGCCCGGAACTCAGTCCGGACTGGCCCTGTCAGGTCAAGGCACCCGGGACCCGTGACTGGGAACGCACGGCCACCCGCTGGCTGCGGGACCTCCTCCCGGCCCGCTACGCCGGATACTCCCCGCTGACCCGCCACCACGTACTGCTCGCCCGGCACGCCCAGCTCCAGCTCACGCACGAGATGCGCGCGGTGCGGGTGGCGCTGCAGACCAGCCGCGCCGAGCTCCCGCCGATGGGTGTCGCCGAGGCCGTCATCGAGAACACGATCCGGATGTACGCGACGGAGCTGGAGCAGCTTGGCCGGCTGGCCCGGGGCGTCCGCCTCGTCACCGACGCGCTCGTCGGCGACAGCGCCACCCACCGCAGGTTCTGACCCGCGAGCGCCCGGCTCAGGTCAGCGCCGCCCCCAGTGCCACGAAGCCGCAGATCAGCACGAACAGCACGGCCAGCAGCGGCCAGACGAAGCGCAGGTACTTGTCGTAGCCGACCTTGGCGAGGGCGACACCGCCGATGGTCACGGCCGTCGTCGGCACCCACAGGTTCATCCACCCGCTGGCCGCCTGCCACGCCGTGACGACCACCGCGCGCGAGACGTTCGCGAAGTCGGCGAGCGGGGCGAGGATCGGCATCGCGAGGGTGGCGTGGCCGGAGGTGGACGGGATGAGGAAGGCGAGCGGCAGGTTCACCAGGAACACGATGACCGCGAAGACACCGGACGAAGTGCCTTTCACGACACCCTCGATGGAGTGCAGCACGGTGTCCGTGATCTTCGAGTTGTTCATGATCACCGTGACGCCCCGGGCCAGCATGATGACGAGCGCGGGGGAGATGAAGTCTCCCGCGCCCTGAATGATCGTGGAGCTGAGCTTCTGCTCGCCGAGGCGCGCCACCACGCCCACGAGCACGGCCGCGCACAGGAACAGCGCAGCCAACTGCGGGAAGGACCAGCCGAGTTCGAAGGAGTACGGCTTCGCGTCGGCCTTGCCGGTGAGTGCGCTCGACCACGGCACCACCGAGAAGATCATGAAGGCGAAGACCAGGCCGAGCAGAGCGAGGACGGCCTTGTGCGTGCCGGTGAGTTCGGGCGCCTCTTCCGCGTCCTCGGCCGTCGCGGTCTGCTCCCGGTCACCGGGCAGGAACCCGCTGACGGAACGCTCGGGATCCTTCTGTACGCGCCGCGCGTAGCGCACCACGTACGCGATGGTGACGGCGGTCAGCACCAGCCACATCACGAACCGCAGCACGATGCCGTCGCCCAGCGAGATGTCGGCCGCCGAGGAGGCGACGCCCGTCGCGAACGGGTTGACGGTGGAACACAGCACCCCGACCCCCGCCCCCAGGATCGCCGTCCCGACCGCCACCATCCGGTCGTAGCCGAGCGCGAGCATCATCGGCACCAGCAGCCCGTAGAACCCGAGCGTCTCCTCGGCGAAGCCCTCGACGGTGCCGAGGACCGAGAAGGCGAGCATCACCCCCGCGATGAGCAGCGCACCGCGCTCGCGCAGCCGATGGGCGAGCCGTGAGATGCCCCGGTCCAGGGCGCCGGTGGCGAAGACGACCGTGATGAACGCGCCGATGGCGAGGACGAAGAGGAACACCCCGGCGCTGCCGTAGAGCGCGCCGCTCAGATCGGGGCCGACCTGACCGCTGGTGGAGTCCTTCACGCCGTAAAGACCGTTGACCGGCGCAAGGAAGAGGTCATTGAGGCGGTCGACGAAGCTCTGGGCGGACGCGACGCGGTGGTAGGTGCCCTGGACGGGCGCCCCCTTGTCGTTGCGGTCGTACTGCCCGGACGGGATGAGGAAGGCGAGCGCCCACACCGCGATCGTGACGATCGCGAGGACCGTGAGGGCGCTGGGAAAGGCGAACCCGGCCTTGTGCTGCGGCTCCTGCTCCGGCTCCTCGGGCTCGGCGACCGGCCGCGCGTCGCCCGCGTCGCTCACGCTCGGCCGCCCTCGGCGCGGAAGTCGGCCGCGTACTCGCGGACGAAGGCGGCCAGGGCGATCACCGTGTTGCGCAGCTCGGAGAAGAGGACCCGTTCATTGGGCGCGTGCAGGTTGCACATGCTGTCCTGGGCGCCGAACAACAGCACCTCGGCCTCGGGCGCGGCCTTGGCCAGCCCGTTGACCAGCGGAATCGAACCGCCGGTCGCCACATACGAAGCCTCCTCGCCCCAAGCCTCCTTGAGCGCGGTGAGCGCGGCGCGATAGGCGGGTCCGCCGGTTTCCGCCTCGAAGCCGGGCCCGGTGTCGCCGGGCGTCACCGTCAGCGTGATGCCGAAGGGCCGCAGCGCCCGTAGATGCTCGACCAGCCGGAGCTGCGCCTCCTTCGGGTTCTGGAGCGGATGGAAGCGCAGGTTCAGCTTGGCTCTGGCGTACGGGACCACGGCCGAGGCCGCGTGCTCGACGCTCGGGGCGTCCAGACCGATGACAGTGATCGCGGGCCCGCTCCACAGCCGCTCGCCCAGCGATCCCGAGCCGATGAGCGGCACCCCGTCGAGGACGCCCGCGAGCGAACGGAACTCGTCCTCCCGGTACGTCGTCCCCGTCCAGGACTCCCGGAGCAGCCCCTCCACGGCCACATCGCCGTGTACGTCGTGCAGGGTGGCCAGGACCTTCACCAGGGCGAGCAGCGCGTCGGGCGCCGCGCCGCCGAACTCACCGCTGTGGCGCGGCTCTTCGAGCGTACGGACCTCGACGGTCACTTCGGCGGCGCCGCGCAGCCCCGTGGTCAGGGTCGGGGTGCCGGGGCGGAGGTTGCCTAGGTCGGCGATGACCATCGCGTCGCAGGCGAACCGCTCGGGATCGGTCGGCGGGTATTCGTCGAAGGGGCTGCCGTACTCCTCCTGCCCCTCGATGACGATCTTGATGCCGACAGGCGGCCGTCCGCCGTACGCCCGCAGCATGCCGAGGTGGGCGATGACATTGGACTTGTCGTCCGCGATGCCCCGGGCCCGCAGCCCGCCCTCGACAGGCGTCGGCTCGAACGGCGGCGAGAGCCACAGCGCCGCGTCGCCGGGCGGCTGGACGTCGTAGTGGCCGTAGAGCAGGACGGTGGGCGCGGCCGGGTCGGGCGGCGGGATCTCGCCGTAGACGACCGGTGCGGTGCCGGGCAGATCGAGCCGTTCGACCGTGGGCACACCGGCGCCCCGCAGCAGCTCCACGACCAGGTCGTGGGCCTGCTCGACGGGTTCGGGCGGAAAGCCCGGAAAGGCGATCGAGGGTATCGCGGCCAGCCGCTCCAGATCCGCGCGGAGTCCGTCCATCAGAGAGTCGACCCGGGTTTCCAGCTCCATCGCACGCCGCCCTGACTGCCGTTCTGCCGACGCGTCTCATACACATGTCGACATGGTCGAATGTCGTCGGCACCACGATTCTCGATCGGACGCGGCGGCGCACTTCGGGTGGTGCACCCGGGTCACCCGTCCGGTCGCGGACCCCATGGCGCACCGGCGATGTCAGTGGCGGCTGGCACGCTGGCGGGTATGGACGAGCTGATACGGCGCCGGGTGTACGGCGCGGACCACGACGACCCCGACCCCGGGCCCCGGCCGGGCCGTGTCTACCGGGAGCTGGTGGCCGGGCCGCTGGACGGGCTGCTGCTCGACGTCACCGGGTGGAGCGAGGAGTGGTTGCGGGACGGCGCGGCCCTCGCCACCGAGATCGGCTCGCACGGGCCGGGCGGCCATGCCTGGTACGGGCCGCGCCCGGGCGACCCGGAGCACTGGGACTGGTCCGGCGACACACCCTGACCTCCCGGTGGGAAGTCCCGGATCATGTGCCCCCGCGCACGATGAGCCGCGTCAGCAGGACCACCGAGCGCGGGGCCGAGCGGTCCCCGTCGATCCGGGCGAACAGCAGATTGGCGGCCGTGGTGCCGAGCGCGACCGGGTCCTGGCTGACCACGCTCAGCGGCGTGCTGAGGCGATCGGCGAGCGGGAAGTCGTCGAAGCCGACGACGGCGACGGGGTCGCGCTGTCCAAGGCCGTTCATCACCCCCATGGTGATCACGTCGTTGGTGGTGAACAGGGCGGTGGGCGGCCGGGACAGCGCCCGCAGCTCGGCGAGGGCGACGGCCGCGTCCGCCCGCGAGCGCAGCTCGTGCCGGACGAGCGCGGGGTCCTCGGGCACGCCGTGGGCGGCGAGCGCGTCGAGATAGCCCGCGTGGCGCTCGCGCTGGGTCCAGATGCCGAACCGGTCGCCGAGATAGGCGATACGGGTGTGGCCCTGGCCGAGCAGATGCCGTACGGCCCGCTCGGCGCCGGCGCGGTTGTCGACGGTGACGGTGTCCACGGCCAGGCCCTTGGTGGGCCGGTCCACACAGACGACCTGCGTCCCGCCCTCCATCGGCTGCTTGAGGAAGCCGTGGCCGCCGATGGTGGGGACGAGGATGAGGCCGTCCACCTGACGGGCCGTGAACGCGCCGATCACCTCGCGTTCGCGGCGCGGTTCGTCGTTGGTGCTGCCGACGAGGACCAGGTAGCCGCGCCGATGCGCCTCGTCCTCCACCGAGCGGGCCATCAGCGCGTAGAACGGGTTGGCGAGGTCGTCAACCACGAGCCCGATGGTGGACGTCCCGAGGTTCTTGCGCCGTAGATTGCGGGCGTTGTCGTTGCGCTGGTAGCCCAACTGCCGTACGGCCTGCTCCACTCGGGCCGCCGTGTCGGGGGAGACGCCGGGCTCGCCCGACACCGCACGCGAGACGGTCATGGTGCTGACCCCCGCCGCACGGGCCACGTCCTTCATCGTCGGGCGCTTCACGGGCCTCCTCGTCATCGGATCCGGTGTACAGCTTGCTAACGTTCCCGGCGGAGTGCTGTGCGGCACCGATGGAATCTGATGAAGCGTCAAAAATAGTTGAGCACAGATGTTTTGGTCATTTTTGCAGATGAGGGCGGAGCGTGCGAGAGGTCGGCGATCCCGAATCCGGTACGTGCTCTTGACGGGCGGTCAGGGACACCTCAACAATCCCGAGTTGATTGGTAACGTTCACACGCACTCCGAGCATCACCCGTCCCCGAGGTCCCCCGCCGGACGGCGAGAGGTCCTCCGCGAGAAGGTGGTCCCTCTCATGCTCCGTTCCGTGCACCCCGCAAGACCGGTGCTCTCAAGACCGGCCCGCCGGTCCCGATATCTGGGCGCGCTGAGCGCCCTCGCGCTGTCCGCCTCCGCGCTCGTCGGCCTCGCCGCGACGCCCGGTCATGCGGCGGGGACGCTTCCCCTCACCCAGTACGTCGACCCGTACATCGGCACCGACGACAGCAACGCGCCCAACCCCGTGCCCGGAGGCGCCGGAGGCAGCACCTACCCCGGCGCCGTGGTCCCGTTCGGCGGCGTGCAGTTCAGCCCCGACACCCCGACAGCCTCGCCCTCCGGCTACCGCTACAAGGACACCTCCGTCGAGGACTTCAGCCTCACCCACTTCGACGGCGCGGGCTGCGCCAACAACGAGGACCTGCCCCTGCTGCCGGTCACCGGCGCGCTCGGCAGCTCGCCCGGCACGAACTGGACGAGCTACGCGTCCGGGTACACCAAGGCCAACGAGGTGGCCAAGCCCGGCTACTACAAGACCCGCCTGGACCGGTACTCCACCGACGTCGAGCTGTCCGCCACCACCCGTACCGGCATGGGCAAGCTGACCTACCCGGCCTCGACCTCGTCGCGGCTGCTGATCAACACGGGCCGCAGCGCGACGGGCAACCGCGCCGGCACGGTCCACATCAGCGGCAACGAGCTGACCGGCAGCGTGACCGCGGGTGGCTTCTGCGGTTCGCCCAAGACGTATCAGATCTACTTCGACGTGCGCTTCGACCGCACGCCCACCGGCTTCGGCACCTGGTCGGGCGGCACTGTCAACGACGGCTCGGCGAACGCGTCGGGTACCAACACCGGCGCGTACGTCACCTTCGACACGACGAGCAACGCCTCGGTCCAGTTCAAGGTGGGTCTGTCATACGTCAGTGTCGCGGGAGCGCAGGCCAACGTGACGGCGGAGAACAACGGCTGGGACTTCGGCGCGGTCCGCACCGCCGCCGACTACTCCTGGAACCAGATGCTCAACAAACTCCAGGTCTCCGGCGGCAGCGACACCGACCGGCAGAAGTTCTACACCGCGCTCTACCACGTCCTCCAAAGCCCCAACGTCTCCAGCGATGTGAACGGCGATTACCGGGGCTTCGACAACGCTGTCCATAACTCGTCCCACCCCGTCTACCAGAACTACTCCGGCTGGGACATCTACCGCTCCTGGGCCGCGCTGGTCGCGTTGATCGCGCCCACCGAGGCGAGCGACATCGCCAAGTCGATGGTCCTGGACGGGCAGCAGGGCGGTCTGCTGCCGAAGTGGTCGCAGCAGACCAACGAGGATCTCGTCATGACGGGCGACCCGGGACCGATCATCGTCGGCAGCCTGTACGCGTTCGGCGCCCGCGACTTCGACACCTCGGCCGCGCTGTCCCTGATGGAGAAGTCATCCAACGGCGGCACCGCACAGGGCAGCGCGATCCGTGGCCGCCAGTCGATGTACACCAGCCTCCACTACCTCGAAGACCCGTCCGACTCCCTCGAATACTCCGCCTCCGACTTCGCGGTGGCCCAGTTCGCCAAGGCGCTCGGAAACACCTCCGGCTACAGCACCCATATGGGCCGGGCGCAGTGGTGGCGCAACACCTTCAGCCCCGAGTCGTCGTACGTCCAGCAGCACAAGAGCGACGGCTCCTGGACCTGGCCGCTCGACCCGGCGAGCCAGTCGACCTTCACCGAGGGCAACGCCTCCCAGTACACCTGGATGGTTCCGTACGACTTCGCCGATCTGATCAACTCGATGGGCGGCCGCCAGACCGCCGTCCAGCGCCTGGACCACCACTTCACCGAGGTCAACGCCGGTCAGAGCAGGCCCTATTACTACATAGGGAATGAGCCCGAGCACGGTGTGCCATGGGCCTACAACTACGCGCGCCATCCCGCCGGTGCCTCGGACGCGGTACGCAAGGTGATGGCCGACTCCTTCACCACCGGCGCGGGCGGGCTGCCGGGCAACGACGACCTCGGCGCCACCTCGGCCTGGTACGTATGGGCGGCGCTGGGGATGTATCCCGCGACGCCCGGCGCGGACACGCTCGCCCTGCACGGGCCGCAGTTCCCGTCCGTCCTGATCCAGCGCGCGGCCGGGAACATCAGCATCAACACCTCCGGGTCCGGCCCGTATGTGCAGGCGCTCGACGTCAACGGCACAGCGACCACGCACAACTACCTGCGCTACCCGGATGTCGCCGGGGGCGCGACCCTCACGTACACCATGGGCGCCGCACCCGGCGCGGCCTGGGGCACCGGGGCGAACGACGTGCCGCCCTCGTTCCAGGACGGCGGTACACCGGTGCCCGCCGCGCCCGAACTCGGTCCCAACCTCGCCCAGGGCAGGACGGCGACCGGAACCGCCACCTGCGCGACGGCCGAGAGCGCTGACAAGGCGGTGGACGGGTCGTTGATGAACAACAGCAAGTGGTGCTCGGCCGCGGCCACCCCCACGCTCCAGGTCGACCTCGGCTCCGCCCGTACGGTGTCGTCGTTCGTCGTCAAACACGCCGGGCTCGGCGGTGAGAACACCGGTTGGAACACGGGTGCCTTCCAGATCCAGACCAGCACCGACGGCTCCTCCTGGACCACGGCGGCCACCGTCACCGGATCGCGCTCCAGCCGGACGTACCACCCGGTCTCGGCCCGGACGGCCCGTTACGTACGGTTGGTGATCTCCAGCCCGGCCAACACGTCCAGCAGCGCGGCGCGTATCTACGAGCTGGAGGTGTACGGCGGAGGCAGCAGCAACTTAGCCCTGGGGCAACCGGCCACCGGCTCCACTCCGTGCAACTCCTCGGAGACCCCCGACAAGGCGGTCAACGGCAGTGTGAGCGGCGGCAACAGCGACAAGTGGTGCTCGTTGGCCGCCGGGACCAAGACCCTCCAGGTGGACCTGGGCGCTTCGCATCAACTGAGCTCGCTCACCGTCCGCCACGCGGGCGCGGGCGGTGAGAGCGCGGCTTTTGACACCAAGGACTTCGACCTGGGTGTCTCCGCCGACGGCAGCACCTGGACGACGGTGGCGCAGGTGCGCGGCAACACCGCCGACTCCACCACCAACCCGGTCGCTGTCTCGGCCCGCTATGTACGGCTCTCGGTGATCACGCCCACCCAGACCACCGACCAGGCCGCCCGGATATACGAGTTGGAGGCCTACGGCACCTGACCACCGCGACCCGTATGCCATGATCATGGCATACACGAGCGTGCCCCGGCGGGTGTGGCCCGCCGGGGCACGCGTGCGTCTGGTCTCGGATCAGACGAGGTCCATCGCGGCCACCTCGTCCGGGCTGCCGTAGCTGACCGGGCCCTGGAAGCGCCGGCGGGCGGTGGCGAACCACCAGAGGGTGGCGATGACCAGCACCGCACCCAGCGCGATCGGCGCGTAGTTGAAGTTGTCGGTGGTGATCGGAGACGTCTGCGGGAGCATGAACAGCACACTGCTCAGGACGATCCAGATCACCGCGATCGCCGCCACCGGCTTGCCGTAGCGCCCCAGGTTCCACGGGCCGGGCTCGAAGTCGTCCAGGCGCAGCCGCAGGAAGATGGGCACACCGTAGGCGAGGTAGAGCCCGACCACGTTGACGCTCACGATCGCGGTGAACGCGGTGTGCGACCACCAGCCGGGAATGATCAGCACCAGCGAGCAGGCCGCTGCCAGCCACACCGCCTTGACCGGGGTACGGGTGCGCAGGGACACCGAGTGCCACCAGCGCGATCCCGGCATCGCGCCGTCCCGGGAGAAGGCGAAGATCTGCCGGGTGTTGCTGGTCATGTTGGCGAGGCCGCAGAAGAGCATGGCGCCGATCACGATCAGCAGAAGCAGCTTGGCGGTGCCCATGCCGAGCGCGTCCACGAGGATCTGCACCGGCGGCGCCGACGCGCTCGCCTCGCCCGCGTAGTCGCGGATCGCGTAGACGAGGGCGAGCATCAGGACCAGTCCGGCGAGCGCGGAGTAGACGATCGCGCGCATGATGCCCTTGGGGGTGTTGACGGTGGCCTTCACCGTCTCCTCGGACATGTGGAAGCTGCCGTCGAAGCCGGTGAACGTCCAGCTGGTGACCAGCAGGCCCAGCATCGCCGCGTACAGACCGTTGTTGAAACCGGTGTTGTTGACGAAGTGGTTGGCGAAGGACGCCGACTGGTGGTGGCTGGGCTTCAGGGTCAGGGCGGTCACGATGACCACCATGCCGATGAGCAGCCACCACACCGAGATCCGGTTCACGACGGCGACCAGTTGCACGGTGTACGTGTTGGCGAGGGCCTGCACCAGGAGGATCACCGCCGAGATGCCGACCGTCTGCTGGGCCGTGGGCTCGTACGACGTCCACTGCATCGCGATGAACGCCTGGATGAAGGTCGCGGCCGCGTAGTTGGTGGCGGCCGTGCCGCCCACCTGGCCGACGAAGTTCAGCCACCCCGTGTACCAGGACCAGGCGCCGCGATGGCGTTTGGCGAGCTTGCCCGCGGAGAAGTAGAGGGCGCCGCTGGTCGGGTAGGCGGAGGCGATTTCGCCCATCGCGGCGCCGACGAACAGCACCATCACCGAGACGCCTATCCAGCCGAAGACGAGAATCCGCGGCCCGCCGGCGGCCATTCCGAATCCGAATGCGGAGAAGATTCCGGAGATGATGTTGATGATGGTGAACGAGATGGCGAAATTGTCGAAGGCGTGGAAGCGGCGGGTGAGTTTCCGGGGATAGCCCATCGCATGCAGGGTCGCGTCGTCGTCCAGGGCGACGGACTCGTCATGGTCACGGATTTGCGGGCGAGTGCGGGATATGCGCTCGGACACAGCGGCAACCTTTCCGGTGGGGGGTGGGGACGGGGGTGCGGGGGTCTCGCGCGGGTGGCCGTTCGGTCGGGGGGTGTTAAGAACGCGGAGGTCAGGCCGGTCCGGGTACCGGGAGTCCGCACGACCGCCTGGCCTTGGTCAGCCGTTCCTCGGGATCGCCGAACACGCTCCAGGGCATGCGCGAGGCATAGGGACCCATGGCCGTGAGGACTTCCCGTGCCTCGAATTCGCGCTTCGCCATGAAGAGCGCGTGTGCCAGATATGCCAGGTCCAGTACGGGGGTGAAGCGATATGCGGCGGTGCGCGGAAACCAGTGGTGGTAAATGCCGAGCGCCGTGGTCGTCCACTGGGACTGTTCCCAGGTGCTGTCCGCGAGGAGCGCGGCCGGGTCGTACTCCTCGACCAGTGCGACCAGGGGAAGAAGCCGCAGCGCGGAGGTGGCCGGGGCGCGGTGGCTGAGAAAGGAGGCGACGTCCCAGCGGGCGCTCGCCGAACCGCCGTTGCGGGTGAAGAAACAGGCCAGGAACCGGTGGTGTGCCTCACGGTTCCAGGGGTCGAGCCGCAGGATGTGCGAGAAGAGCAGCCAGGGGCCCGGCGGCGCGGTCAACAGCCCCTTGGGTGCGGGGTCGTACGAGCGCTGGAGGCGCGCCAGCGCCAGCTGGGCGACCCAAGGAGTGGGGTCCTTGGGTAACAGGCGCGCCGCGCGCGTGCACGCCGACAGCGCGATACGCACCAGGGTGTCCGCCCGGCCGTCATCGGCGTCGGCCATGCGCAGCGCGCGCACCATCGCCACACGCGCCGCCAACAGCGCGGCCTCCGGGCCCGGTTCCTCGGCCATCCAGCGTTCGGCGAGGTCGGAGTCGGCCGCCTCGGACGCGAGCACCAGCGACCGGTGGGCCCGCACCTCGAAGTCGGTGCGCGCCTCCTTGAGGACGTTGTGCGCGCCGAGGTAGCGCCCCGCCCTGACGTCGATGCAGGCCTGCGCCAGCGCGCGATCGTCGGCCGCCGGGTGCCATACGTACTGTCCCTCGAACGAACCAGCAGCCACGATTCCCTCCCCATCCGCCGACGCCACCACGCGGGTATGAATTCCGGCCACACCGAAATAGGCCGGAGTCGGCTCCCGAACTCGGGATCACCGACAGCGAGGTTCACCTTACTCATCCCTAACTCGCATCGAAACTCATCGCCCGGAATATCTGCTTCCAGGTGCTTTATGGTGCGGGTAAAGAGATGGCCGCGCGCCCGGGTCGTGGCGGGTCGGCGGCAACGGCGGCCACAGGGTATGTATTTGGCATATTCTTCGCGCCGGTCGCCGCTCGTCTGTTTTCCCTCAGGGGTGGCTGAAAACAGATGTCGGAGGGGTCGGTGGGGGAGCGGGCGAGTCGGCGCTGTGGCGCCGTGGGGTGAGGTGTGCGTCGGCGCTCCTGGTTGACCGGTGCGAAGCGTGGCGGCTCCGTCGCAGTGGGGAGTGCGCGCTGGTGAGGGTAGGCTTTGTCAGCCAACTCTGAAGCGGGTGCCAACCCGCGGAAGTGGCTCTGCCGCCGTATCGGCAGGGGAACCGGGTGCACTTTTCGGCCGATGACGAGCAGAAGTGGAACCGGAGCCTGCCGCTCTCCCTCAGACTTGGGTTTGCGGGGGACCTGCGTATTTTCCACTGGAGGGGCGATGGCGGACGGCGGCTTGGCATCCTTTGCCGAAGCGGGCGAGGACCGGAGTGTTCGCGAGGTCCGGGATCTGATGGTGACCTCTCAGTGGGGGGAGTTCGTCGAGTGGGGCGACGCGGCCCCCGCCTTCGCCGGGGGTGTCGACGCCGTCGCGGCCGACCGGCGTTCTCCCGACGAGTTCTGGTTCTTCAAGGGCGACCAGGTGATGAAGGCCGACATCGTCACCCGCCAAGTGGTCGAGCCCGCGCGGAGCATCGCCGAGAAGTGGCCGCTGGTGACCGCGGACTACGCGGGCGACATCTGTGCCGCGTTCATGCCGCCGGGCGCCATCGCCCCCATCCTCGCGCTCGTGAAACCCAGTGGGGACGCGGGTTTCCTGGACCTGGACGGTGCGCTCGAATTCCAGATCGCGACGGTCTGGGACCAGATCGGGGCGGCGGCGCCCGCAGGGTTCACCGGTATCGACGCGGCCATGCCGGACCCCGCCGACGACGGTCACCTCTACCTCTTCTCGGGGAAGCAGTCGCTGCGGTGCAACCTGATGGCGGGCACTGTGGAGGCGCCCACGGCGACGGCCGACCGCTGGACCGGAGTACGGGCCACAGGTCCGGGTGAGCGGGTCGACGCCGCACTGTCGCGCCCGGACGACACCGTCGTCCACCTGCTCCACGGCGACACATACATCAGCCTCGACCTCGCCACCCAGACCTGCCGCGCAACCTCCTAGGGCTGCCTCAGCTCGTGTACAACTGACGTGCGGGGACGATCTGTTGGTCCTGGCCCGGGCTGGACCAGAGCAGTTTCATGTGTGCCTCGCCGGTCTGCTCCGCGTAGTCGATCCTGATCGTGTGCCGGGTGCCCGCCGTGAGGGTCAGCTGCCCCTTGTCGACGCGTGGCTCGTGCGGCGACCAGGAGTCGATCACCAGCTTCCCGTCGATCCACACCCGCGTCATGTCGTCGGAGACGGTCGTGAAGGTGTACGTCTCTGAGCGGCGCGGTTCGATCGTGCCGCTCCACCGGATGCTGAACCGGTCCGCCGGGATGCTCTGGTCCGGTGAACCGGTGAACTTCCACGAGTGGTTGACCGTGGGGTCGACGCGGGTGATCTTCGGGGTGCCGCTGAGGTCGGCGTTGTCGAAGATCTCCTCCTTGAGCCCCTTGCCGCTCCCGACGGGGGCGGTGGGGCCGGGGTCCACGGTCAGCTCGATCACCGTGGCCGTGCTGTTGGTGGCGGCGCCGGACGGCCGCAGGTCGTACCCGTCCCCGGCCTTGACGACCTGCACCTTCTGAGTGCTGCCCAGCACCCGGGCCGCCTTCACGCCGAAGGCCGTACGCGCGCGCAGATGCAGGGCCGCGCCGGCCGACGGCCACTGGGTCGCCGCCGCGTACAGCTTGTCGCCCTTACGGCTGACCGAACCCCAGGCCGGTTCCTCGACCAGCCCGCCGTATCCCGCCCCGTACACGGCCTCGCCCTGACCGGCGGTGCGCAGCCAGTCGCCCATCTGCTTCAGGCGGTCGACGGCGGGCTGCGGCAGCCGGCCGTGCGCGTCCGGACCGACATTGAGCAGGTAGTTGCCGCTGCGGGACGCGGTGGCGAGGAGGTTGCGGGTCAAGGCCGTACTGGACTTCCAGTTCTGGTCGTAACGGGCGTACCCCCAGTGGTCGTTGAGGGTCATGCACGACTCCCACAGCTGCCCGTCGACCGGGCTCGCCGGGATCTCCTGCTCGGGCGTGCCGTAGTCGCCGTCGACTACGCGGCGCTTGCCGACGCGGTTGTTGATGACCAGACCCGGCTTCAGACCGTGCAGATACGCCTCAAGGCGCTCCCCGTCGTTCGCCGTCCAGGGGTTGGTGGGGTTGTCGGTGCTCCACTCGCCGTCGAACCACAGCAGGTCGGGGTCATAGCCGCCGACGAGCTCCTTGAGCTGGGCGTACATGCGCTCTTCGTACTGGGGGAAGGTCGCCGGGTTCGCGAAGTCCGGGTCGTGCCAGTCCCAGATCGAGTAGTAGAAGCCGAGTTTGATGCCCGCGGCGGTGGCGGCCGTCTTGAGCTCGGCGAGGATGTCGCGGTTCTTGTCGAAGGCCGAATGGTCGCGGAGATTCCAGGAGTTGACCTTCGTGGGCCACATCGCATAGCCCTCGTGGTGCTTCGCCGTGATGACGATGTAGCGCATCCCGGCGTCCTTGGCCGCCCGCACGACGGCCTTCGCGTCGAAGTCGGCGGGGTTGAAGGTCGCGGCCTGTTTCTCGTACGCGTCCATCGGGATGTTGCACTCCCGCTTGATCCACTCCGCGTTGCGGCAGACCGTGCCGTCGGGGCGGCGGTACTCGCCCTCCCAGTTCGCGTACGAGCCGAAGTGGATGAACATGCCGAAGCGGTCCTGGCGGAACCAGTTGGTGCGGGAGGCCGTGAAGGGGTCGTCGGCGGCGTAGTCGGTGCCCGGGCCCGAGGCTTGAGTTTTCGCGGTCGGAGCGGCATCCGGCGGGGCCGCGTGGCTTGCTGCGGCGCTGGGGACCACCCCGGCTCCCAGGGTGGCGGCGAGTAATACGGCGAGCCCGGTGACTGTGCGACCGGTGCGCGTGAGCAGGGTGTGCATGAGGCGGCTCCCTGGTCTGGTGTTGGGGGTTCGCCGGGGAACGTAGAGATGAATACATCGGATGTCAATGCGGGAAGCGTGGGTTCGGTGGTGCTGATTTGGTCCGAACCTCGGTGAGTGATCCGATGACTGAATGAAGAGTGCCAGGTAGCCAACCCGGCCGCTGCCGGGTTTGATTGACTTGCCGTATGAGTGATCTCTTCGTCAAGATCTGCGGTCTGCGGACCGAGCGGGATGTGGACACGGCCGTGGACGCGGGGGCCGACGCGGTCGGGTTCGTCTTCGCGGCCAGTCCGCGCACGGTCGACGCCGACACCGCCCGGCGGCTGGCGCTGCGGGTGCCCGCGCATGTCCTCACGGTCGGTGTCTTCCGGGGCCAGTCGATCGACGAGGTGCGGCGGCTCACCGAGGAGAGCGGCATCGGGGCCGTACAACTGCACGGGGACGAGGGGCCGGAGTACTACGAGGCGCTGCGGGCCACGGGCCGGACGCTCATCCGGGCCACCGCCGCCACCGAGCACGCGCCGCGCCTCGGTGAGCTGGGCGAGGACATGCTGCTGCTCGACGCCCCCGACCCGGGCTCGGGCAAGCCGTGGAACTGGGCCTCGCCGCAGTTCACCGCCCCCGCCGGCCGCTGGCTCTTGGCGGGCGGGCTGCACCCGGGCAACGTCCGCCGGGCGGCCGAGGTCACCGGTGCGTGGGGAGTGGACGTCTCCAGCGGGGTGGAGGGCGAACGCGGCGTCAAATCCCCGGAGTTGATCCGGTCCTTCCTGGCGGCGGCCCGGTCGTAACGGCCGCAGGTCTTGGGACAGCTGTTCCGGGCCCCCGTCCAAGCGTCGCGTCCTTGGTGCGCCCGCCCGCGGCCGCAGTGGCTCGCTCAACCGGAGCATCCCGTCGGTACCGTGGGCGTATGACGACACCCGACGCGATAAGTCCCGTAAGCCGCACGGCACTTGCCGTGGCCGCAGTGCGGGCGTGGGAGAGCGCACGGTCCGACAAGCTCTTCGACGACCCGTACGCGGCCGCCTTCCGCGCCGCCGCCGACCTGCCTCCCGCCCGCTCCGCCACGCCCAGCCCGCTCGCCGTCGGCTTCGCTCATCACGCCGTGATCCGTACGCGCTTCTACGACGACGCGTTGCTCGCGGCGTGCGATGCGGGCATCCGTCAGGTGGTGCTCCTCGCGGCGGGCCTGGACTCCCGGGCCTTCCGCCTGCCGTGGCCGGCGGACACCAGCGTCTACGAGCTGGATCTGCCGCCCATCCTCGACTTCAAGGAGGGCGTGCTGGACGGTCGGACGGCGGTGGCCCGCTGCGCGCGCACGGTGCTGCCCGTCGACCTCCTCGACCATGCGTGGCCCGAGGCGCTGCGGGAGGCGGGATTCGACCCAACTGCCCCCACTGCATGGCTCGTTGAGGGACTTCTGGTGTACCTCACGGCCGACGAGGCGGCCGCTGTCCTCACCGCCGTCGGCGAGCTGAGCGCGCCGGGCAGCCGGGTCGCCACGGAACGGGGGAGCGGCAATACCGTCCGCCCCGACGGTCCGGAGCTCGCCCGGATCACGTCACTGTGGAAGGGCGGACTGGGCGGCGGCATGGTGGACTGGCTGTGCGAGCGCGGCTGGCGCGTCGAGGAGTACGAGCTGCGCGAACTCTCGGAGCTGTACGGCCGCCCCGTCGAGCACCCGCTCCCCACCGGGTTCCTGACCGCCCAACGCGCCGGATAGCGGCGACGGTTCGCGCGTCTCAAGAGGCCGCGCGTCACGCTTCCAGGCGGGCGAATCCGGAGGTGCGCCAGGACTGCCCGTCCGGCGTGATCGCGTACGCCTCGTACCCCTCCAGCGATTCCAACCACCCCCGCGCGTCCTCTCCTCGGGCGAAGGCGGCCGTGGCGTACGCGTCCGTCATGGTCAGCCGGGGGCCGGTGACCGTGACGGAGGCGAAGCCCGTCGCGGGTGTGTTGCGGTGCGGGTCGATGATGTGGTGCCCGCGTTCGGCGGTGCCGGAGGTGGCGACGGCCAGGTCGGTGCCGGTGACGACGGTGACCAGTTCGCCCGGGCGCAGCGGGTCGGTGATGCCGATCCGCCAGGGGTTGCCGGGGGAGGACTCACCGCGCAGTTGGAGGTCGCCGCCGCCGTTGACGCACGTGTTGCGGGCACCTGCGTCGTACAGGAGGCGGGAGGCGTTGTCGATCGCCCAGCCCTTGACGAGGCCGGAGGGGTCGAGGCGGCCGCCGGTGACGACGCTGAACCAGCCGTCGGTGGCCTCGGTGACCGTCGCGCACAGCGACAGCACCTCGTGGACCTCGGGCGGGCAGTCTCCGAGGGCCATCTCGCCGCGGTCGAGCCTGCTGATGGCGCTGTCGGGGCGGTAGGTGGAGAAGACGGCGTCGACGGTGTGCAGCCCGCGCACCGCTTCCGCGAGAGCGCGGTGGATCGCCGGGGTGGGCCGGTCGCGGATGTCGAACGAGAACACCGTGCCCATCACATGCTCGACATGGCGCACTCCGCGCGGCGCGTCAGACATGGGCCTGGTCCAGCGCGCTCTGCAGGGACTGGATGTAGCCCTCGCTGGTGTAGCTCGCGCCGGAGACCGCGTCGATGTGCGCGCTCTGCGCGCCGAGCGCCTCCTGCGTCAGACGCGGGAGCGAGTACGCGGCGAGCTGCTGGTCGCGGCCGTTGCGGTCGGGTGCCTGGAGTATCCGTACGTCGGTGATCTTCCCGTGCGCGAGGACGGCGGCCACCTGCACGGTTCCGTACGGTGTGTCGATGGCATCGCCGGTGTACGTCCCGGTCGCCGCCGGTGCGCCGGGCGACGCGCTCGCCGGTGCGCGCGGGGCGGAGGTGGGGGAGGGGCGCGGTCCCACCCCGGCCACCGCCTGCGTATGGTGCGGTTTGAGCGCGAGCAGGGTGACGATCAGGGCGCTGATCCCGGTGGAGGCGAGCACGGCTCGGCGCATGGCGGTTCTCCTCAGAACTCGAACGACTCGTGGTGGACGCGGCGGCCGGGCACACCGGCCTCGCGCAGCGCGCGCCGGGCCGCCTCGGTCATACCGGGCGGGCCGCAGAGGTATACGTCGTGCGCGGCCAGATCCGGTACCAGTGCGCTCAGGGCGTGTGCCGTGAGGGGTGCGTCGCCGTCCGCGAGGTAGTGGACCCGCGCGTGGCGGGCGGCGGCTATGGCGTCGAGTTCGGCGCGCAGGGCGAAGTCCTCGGTGCGGCGCGCCCGGTAGAGGAGTGTCACCTCGCCCGGCAGGGTCTCGAAGAGCGTCCGCAGCGGTGTGATGCCGACGCCGCCGCCGAGGAGCAGCACCTTGCCGGAGGTGCGCCGGTCCGCCGTGAAGCTGCCGTAGGGGCCCTCGGCCCAGACCCGGGTGCCGGGGGCGAGCCGGGCCAGCGCCGCGCTGTGGCCGCCGGCGGCCTTCACGGTGATGCGCAGCCAGCCGGGGTGGGCGGCAGCCGACAGGGAGTACGGGCTCGCCGTCCACCACAGTCCCCGGGCGAGGAACCGCCAGCGCAGGAACTGGCCCGGCTCGGCGCCCAGTTCGGCCAGACGCTCACCCGTGAGGTACACGGAGACGACGCCCGGTGCCTCGGGGTGGACGGCCGCGACCCGCAGCCGGTGGCGCAGACCACGCCGTACGGGACCGGCGAAGCGGTACCACAGGACCAGGGCCGCGACGCCGAGATACAGGGCGTACCAGGCCAACTGTGCCGAGCGGTTGCCCACGAAGTCCGCGCCGTTGGACAGCTGGTGGCCGAAGGCGAGGAAGACCGCGAGATAGGTGGCGAAGTGGAGGTAGTGCCACACCTCGTAACTCATCCTGCGGCGGGCGGCGCGGGCGGAGACCACGCCCGTGGCCACCAGCAGCAGAAAGCCGATGGTGCCCTTGAGGAGGTCCGGGTAGTGCAGGACCAGCGCGGACGTCTGGCTCACCACGGAGGCGTGGGACGTCAGCGAGTAGCCCCAGATGATCAGCAGCACGTGCGCGAGGATCAGCGCGACCGTGCCCCGGCCGACCACCGCGTGCCAGCGGGCCAGCCGGTCGGTGCCGACGCGGTGGTCCAGGGCCGGGACCCGGGCCATCAGCGCCAGCAGGACAGCGCAGGCGTACCCGGCGAGGAGGCCGGTCATGCGCCCCGCGCCCGTCAGCCAGCCCGCCGGGCCCACCACGGAGGTGGTGTCGCTCCACCACAGGGCCAGCACGCCGAGCCCGCCCGCCCCGATGACCAGGGGTGCGAGGAACGGCACGACATCGCGACGTGGCCGCCGATGGCGCAGACCCCCGCTCGTACGAGGGGTGGGCGTGAAGGCGGTGGCCATGAGGACTCCTCCGGAAGGGTTCGCTCCGGTGATGGACGGCCAGCTTCACAGGGCAACCTCTGCGTACTCTCTGAATCGGCCTCCGCTGAGACGATTCAGAGGAAACTCAGAGGCGCCGCACATCTCGCGGCGGGCCGGTCCGGGGGATGCTGGGCACACCATGGAAGAGCGCCCCGCCACCTCCCCGCTGCTGCGCCCGGACGGCGACCCCGTGCGGGTCCTCGTCGTCGACGACGAACCCGACCTCACCGACGTCCTGGCAGGTGTCCTGACCAGCGAGGGCTTCGCCGTCCGCACCGCTGCCGACGGGGCCACCGCGCTGGAGACGGCCCGTGACTTCCGTCCCGACGCGGTCGTCCTGGACTGGATGCTCCCCGACATCGACGGTCTGCGGGTGCTGCGCGAGCTGCGCCGCGAGTCGGCGGGCATGTGCGTGCTGTTCCTCACCGCCCGCGACGCGGTGGAGGACCGCATCACCGGCATCACCGCGGGCGGCGACGACTACGTGACGAAGCCCTTCAGCCTGGAGGAGGTCCTGGCCCGGCTGCGCGGACTGCTGCGGCGGGCCGGGATGAGCCGGGCGCCCGGCCAGAACTGGATCACGGTCGGCGACCTCATGATGGACGAGGAGGCGCGCGAGGTCCGGCGCGCGGACACGGTCATCGAGCTCTCGCGCACCGAGTTCGAGCTGCTGCGGTTCCTCATGCGCAACCCCCGGCGCGTGCTGTCCAAGGACCAGATCCTCGACCGGGTCTGGGCGTACGACTTCGGTGGCCGGGCCCATATCGTCGAGCTGTACATCAGCTATCTGCGCAAGAAGATCGACGTTGGCCGGGTGCCGATGATCCATACGGTCCGGGGCATGGGATACGTCCTGAAGCCGGAGTCGTCGTGAGAGCACTCTCGAGACGGCTCGTGCCCCGCACGCTGCGCTGCCAGCTGACCGCCGGGCTCGTCACGCTGCTCGCGCTGGCGTGCCTCGCCGTCGGCGTCACCACCGTCCTCGCCCTCGAAGGCTTTCTGCGGGGGCGCCTGGACCAGCAGCTCACCTCCTCCGGCGGGCGCTTCGCGGCGAGCCTGGAACACGAGGCCAAGCCCGACGCCGACAACGTCTTCGACACCCGGGGCCAGGCCGAGTCCACCTTCGGCGCCCGGCTCCTCAATGGCGTCGTCACCCAGGCCGCCGTGGTCCACGACGCGGCCGACCATCGTGTCCCGCTCACCCCGGCCGATCGCCACGCCCTCGCGTCCGTACCGGTCGACGGGCACGGGCACGACATCCACCTCGACCGGCTCAGGGCCTACCGTGTCATCGCGGTGCACGGCGACGACCAGGACGTGCTCATCACCGGGCTGCCGCTGCATCCGATCGAGGAGACGCTGCACCGGCTCGAAGCGGTCGAGGCCGTGGTGTTCGGCGTCGCCCTGGTGGCCACCGGAATCGCGGGCGCGCTGTGGGTGCGGCTCTCCCTGCGGCCCCTGCGGCGGGTCACCGTACAGGCGGCCAACGTTGCCCAACTGCCGCTCGCCAGCGGCGAGATCGCGATGCCGGAGCCGCTGGCGGACGCCGATCCGGCCACCGAGGTCGGCACGGTCGGCAACGCGCTCAACCATATGCTCGGCCATATCGAGGACGCCCTGAAACGGCGTCATGCCAGCGAGGAGCGGCTGCGCCACTTCGCCGCGGACGCCAGCCACGAACTGCGCACCCCGCTCGCCAACATCCGCGGTCACGCCGAGCTCGCCCTGCGCCACCAGGGCTCCGTGCCCCCGGCCGTCCATCACGCGCTGGAGCGCATCGACGCCGAGTCGCAGCGTATGACGGGTCTCGTCGACGATCTGCTGCTGCTCGCCCGCCTCGACGCGGGGCGCCCGCTGGAGCGCGAGAGCGTCGATCTGACACTGCTCGTTCTCAACGCGCTCGACGACGCCCGCGCCGCCGGTCCCGGCCACCGCTGGCTGCTTGACCTGCCCGAGGAGCCGGTCACCGTGACGGGCGACGCCCACCGCCTCCAGCAGGCCATCGGCAACCTCCTCGCCAACGCCCGCACCCACACCCCGCCCGGCACCGAGGTGACCGTCGCCCTGTCCACCGAGGGCGCCGGGGCCGTGCTCACCGTGACGGACGACGGGCCGGGCATCCCTCCGGAGCTCCAGCCGGAGGTCTTCGGCCGTTTCGTCCGCGCCGATCACGCCCGCTCACGCAGCACGGGCAGCACCGGCCTCGGCCTCGCCATCGTGCACGCCGTGGTCACCGGCCACCAGGGCACGGTCGACGTCACCAGCCGCCCCGGCCACACCGTCTTCCGCATCACGCTGCCGGGCTGAGCGCCGAGCCGCGGGACCCATCGCGTACGACGCCACGAGTATCGCGCCGCCGAGCACCAGCCATCCCGGGGTTCCCCAGTCCACCAGGAGCGCGGTCAGCAGCAGGGGGCCCAGGGTGCGGGCCACCGTGACGCCCGTACCGAACAGGCCCTGGTACTCGCCGATCCGGTCGGCCGGGGCGAGGCCGAAGCCGAGCTGCCAGGAGCCCGCCGAGTGCAGCATTTCGGCCACCACGAGCAGCACCGACCCGGCCAGGAGCGCCGCGACGGCCACCCAGGTGGAGCTGCCGAACGCCGACAGCGCGAAGACCAGGCAGGTCGCGAACATGACGGCGCCGGACCGGCGTACGGCACGTATCGCCGTCCCAAGTCCCGTGACACTACCGGCCGTTCGTACCTGGAAGAGCATCACGGCGCCAGTGTTGAGGACGAACAGCGCCGAGACGAGCCAGGCCGGCGCGTTCGTACGCTCGGTGATCCACAGCGGCAGCCCCAGGCTGAGCAGCGGCATCCGCAGCAGCAGGACGGTGTTGAGGAGAGCGACCACGACGTACGGCCGGTCGCGCAGCACCATGAGGCGGCCGTCCTTGCCGGTGGGCACCGGTTCCACTGCGGGCAGTCGCCACAGCAGCAGCGCGCACACCAGGAAGCTCGCCGCGTCCATGGCGAAGACCGTGAGATACGCGCCGGTCGTGCCCGCGCGCAGGGCCACACCGCCGAGCGCCGCGCCCACCGCGAGCCCGGCGTTGAGCGTCGCCTGGAGGCGGGCGAGCAGGCCCGTCCGCTCGCCCTCGGGGACGAGCCCGGCGAGCAGCGACTGGCGGGCCGCGGCGAGTCCGGACTGGGCCGTGGCGTAGAGGCAGGCGGCTATGACGAAGGGCAGGAAGGCGCGGACGAACAGGAACGACGCGACCGCCGCGCTCGTCGCCAGGGCCAGCAGCACCGCCGTCCCCCGGGGCCCGCGCCGGTCCGCGAGCCGCCCGAGCGGCACGCCCGCGACGGACCCGATCGCCCAGGCCACGGTGAGCCCGAGCCCGACACGCGCCGGGGAGAGGCCGACGACGTGGGTGAAGTAGAGCGCGGAGGTGACGTAGTAGGCGCCGTCGCCCACGGAGTTGCTGAGCTGGGCGAGCGCGAGGAGGCGTCGCGGGCCCGCGAAAGGCGTCTGCCAGATCTTCATGGACACGACACTATGGCCCCGGTGGCCCTGTTGGGTGGTCCATTGAACATCTTGATCAATGGGCCACTTGAGGCGGTGTCACCTGGCGTTCATGGGGCCTGAACGCGCCATGTGGCGCCGACCGCCTGCGCAGCGGTGGCACCACATGTGCACGTGCGTCCGGAGGGGCTCAGGGATGAGCCGGCCGGCTCAGTAGTGGTGGCGGTCGCCGCGGTCGTTGTCCGACTTGCAGTCGTTCTCGTAGAACGAGCCGCGGTTGGCGCTGCTGCCCATGGCGGTGTGGCACTCGTGGCTCTTGCCGTGGTCACGGCCGTAGCTGTGGTGGCGACCGTAGTCGTTGTCGCGGCCGTAGCTGTTGCTGTGGCGGCCGTTGTCGTTGTCGCGGCCGTAGCTGTCGTTGTGACGGCCGTAGTCGTGGTCGCGGTTGTAGTTGTGGTGGCGACCGTTGTCGTGGTCGCAGTCGTCGTGGGCGAGGGCGGATCCGGCCCCGCCGAGGACCGCGCCGAGGGCCAGGACACTGGCGGCGATCGTGGTACGCAAACGCATGTGTTCTCCTGTGAATCGGAGACGGAACGTGACCTTGTCAGCGATCACCGTTACGGGCAGCGACGAAACCTGGCTTCACCCGACCGCCGAGGGTGTTAACCCGGTTCCCCGATCCCCGGGTGCGGCTTCGCCGTCCGGCGGGTTCGATTGCGGACGGTGGCCCGGAGCGGGGTCGCGGGTTGCAGGAGCAGTCCGGCGTGCGGCCTCGCCTCGGTGCCGGGCAGGTCGAGGTGGCAGCGCTGGGCGAGGGTGGCCAGCACCAGGGCGGCCTCGACCTGGGCGAACCGCGCGCCCAGGCAGGTGCGCTGGCCGCCGCCGAACGGGAACCAGGAGTGGTCGGGCACCGCGTCCGGGGCGTCGGCGCCCCAGCGTTCGGGGCGGAACCTCCCGGGCTCGGGGAACCAGCGCGGGTCCCGGTGGGCGGTCCACTGGCTGCACCACACGATGGTGCCGGCGGGGATACGCGTCCCGCCGAGCGTGGCGCCCTCGCGGGCGACCGCGGGGACGGTCCAGACCGGGGGATAGAGGCGCATCGCCTCCTTGACGATCTGCCGGGTCCAGGCGAGGTCGTCATAGTCGTCGATCGTGGGCGGCCGCCCGCCCAGCACCCGCTCCAGCTCCGCCTCCAGTCGGGCGCGCACCTCGGGCGCCCGGGCGAGCAGATAGAGAGTCCAGGTCAGGGCCGTGGAGGTGGTCTCGTGACCGGCGGCCCAGAGGGTGACCGCCTCGTCGCGCACCTCCTTGGGCGTCAGTGGCCGACCCTCTTCGTCGCGGGCCGCGAGGAGCCGGCTGAGCAGGTCGTCCCGCTCCTCGGCGGCGCCGCCCGCCGCGAGCCGCGCCTCGATGAGGCGGTGCACCTCGGTGTCGATGGTTTCCACGGCCTTCAGTACGCGCCGCCGGGACGGGGTGCGCACCCAGGCGGGCAGGAAGAGGCCGACGCTGCGCAGCTCGTCGCCCACGGCCCGTCCCGCGAAGTCCATCGCCCGGCTCAGGGCCGCTGTCTGCTCGCCGAGGTCGTTGCCGAACAGCGTGCGCACCACCACGCGCTGGGTGATGAGCGCCATTTCCCGGTGGACGTCGATCCGTTCGCCGTCGCGCCACCCGCCAGCCGCCGCGCCCGCGCATTCGACCATGGTGTCGGCGTACGTACGGACCTGGCGCGGCCGGACGGTGGGCTGGACCAGCGAGCGCTTGCGCCGCCAGTCGCCGCCCTTGCTGAGGAGGACGCTGTTGCCGACGACCTGCTGGAGCACCCAGCCGATCGTCAGGATGTCGTAGGTGTCCTCCCGGGCCGCAAGCATCTCCATGATGTGCTCGGGGCGGGAGACGAACAGGCTGCGCCGGGGGCCGAGTGACCAGGTCACGGCGTCCCCGAAGTCGTCGCGCAGCCGCGCGAAGAAGCTCAGCGGGTCCTTCCCGAAGGCGGGGAGATTACCCAGCGCCGGCAGGCCGCGCGGGCCGTGCACGGGGCGCAGTGTGGGCGCTGATACGGGCAAGGGGACTCCCGGGGTGTGCCGGATGCGGTTCACCATAGGGAGGTTCTGCCCGGTGTCGGGGTGCGACAGGCCAGTGGTGCCCGGACGTCACGCGTCCGAGGGCGGCAGCCGCTCCGGTTCGCACGGCGGATGGAGCTCGGGGTGGGCGTCCCACCAGGCCCGGTGGAAGGCGTTGTTGTCGACGTTGGCCAGATAGGCGCAGGCCGCCGCGCGATACAGCAACTCGGCCTGCTGCGGCGGGATCGCCGAGCGGTTCCAGGCGAGGCGGATACGTCCGGACAGCGGGGCGCCGAGCAGTGGCCGCATCACGGTGCCGTCCGCCTCCGGCGCCGTCGGCTGGCTCAGGGCGACCGCGCGGCCCCGGGCGATCAGGGCGTACTGCATCTTGCGATCGGTGATCCGGTGCCGCAGCGCGGGCACGAACCCGGTCCTCGCGCAGGCCTCCACCAGGGCCTCGGGCCCGCCGTCGTCGTCCTCCACCAGGGCCATCCAGGACTCGTCGGCGAGGTCGGCCAGATCGATGAACTCCCTTGTGGCCAGGGGATGTTGGGCCGATATCCGAATGGAGAACGGCTCCTCGGGGATCAGGGTGCGGACCATGGCCCCTTCGGGCAGCGGGACTTCGTGGCCGTTCACCTCGCCGTACACGATGGCGTCGTACCGTCCGGCGCCGAGCATGCGCGCCAGCGCGGTCACCGAGTGCTCCAGCTCCACGGTGATCTCGCGGCCGGACAGGGAGATGTCGGTCTGTTCGAGGAGACCGTCCACCAGGACCAGCAGGATGCAGCCGAGCCGCAGCGGCGCGTCGGCGGCGACGGAACGCGTGCGTGTCCCCAACGCGTCCATCTCGCTGAGCACTCGGCGCGCCCGCGCCAGGACGAACCGGCCGAGCGGAGTGAGCTCCGTTCCGTACCGGCTGCGGACGAAGAGGTCGCCGCCGGTCACCCGCTCGATCCTGCGCAGCTGGGCGGAGAGCGAGGGCTGCGACACCCCCAGGCGGCGGGCCGCGCGGCCCAGACTTCCGGCCTCCGCGATCTGGCAGACAGCCTGTAAGTGCCTCAGCTCCAGCTGCATCTTCCGAACGTACACAGCACGTCTTCAGCAGGCCATAACCCGCGTCCTATGCCCGATTGGTATGTACCTATTTTGCCATGTCCACGTCCATACTCGGCGGCGAAGCACAGGCCCCCCACGATCGGAGTGGACGTTGCGCCCCTTCAGATTGACGGCCGCCGTGGCAGCCCTGGCACTGACCACCAGCCTCACCGGAGCCATAGCCGGTACGGCATCGGCCGCACACCGCTCGCAGTCCGGGTCCGACCAGCGGCCCACCGCTGTCTCCCGCGCCCTCGCCGCCGCCGACCAGGCGGTGCGCAGCGGCCTCGACACCCTGGTCAACTCCCCGCAGGAACAGTACGAGAGACGCATGGTCACCCCCTGGGTGAAGGACCTCTACTCCATCGCGTACGAGCGCAGCTACCGCGGTCTGCCGGTGGTGGGCGGCGACGCGGTGGTCCTTGCGGACGGCGACGGCCGTGTGCGGGCCGTGCGCTCCGCGTCCTCGTCGAGGATCGATGTGGCGACCACCGCGACGGTCGGCGCGAAGTCGGCCGAAACCACCGCACGCGCGAAGCTCGCGAAGGTGGACAAGGTCATCAACAGTCGCCTTGTCGTCCGGCTCGTCGACGACAAGGCGACCCTGGCCTGGGAGACGGTCCTGACCGGCCGTACGAAGACCGCCCCCAGCAAACTGCATGTGTTCGTCGACGCCCGGACCGGCAAGGTCGTCGACACCCACGACGAGGTGGTGGCGGGCACCGACAACAGCAAGTGGAACGGCCCGCCGCCGGTCAGCATCGACACCACCAGCTCCGGCGGCAGCTACTCGCTGCGCGACCCCAATCGGCCGGGCCTGAGCTGCGCGGACTACGACACCGGCGCGGTCCTCACCAAGTCCTCGGACTCCTGGGGCACCGGCAGCCCCACCAGCAAGGAGACCGGCTGCGCGGACCTGATGTTCGCCGCGCAGAAGGAGTGGAACATGCTGGGCGCGTGGCTCGGCCGCAACGGCGTGGACGGCAACGGCCGCAGCTTCCCCGGAAACGTCGGCCTCAGTGACCTCAACGCGTACTGGGACGGCAGCTCCGTCACCATCGGGCACAACAGCGCCAACGAGTGGATCTCCGGCATCGACGTGGTGGCCCATGAGTACGGGCACGCCATCGACAGCAACACCCCCAGCGGCACCAGCGGACAGGAGTCCGGTCTCGGCGAGGCCACCGGGGACATCTTCGGCGCGCTGACCGAGGCGTACGCCAACGAGCCCGCGCCGTACGACACCCCGGACTACACCGTCGGCGAGATGATCAACCTCCAGGGCAACGGGCCGATCCGGAACATGTACAACCCGTCGCTCGTCAACAACGACCCCAACTGCTACAGCTCCTCGATACCCGGCACCGAGGTGCACAAGGCCGCCGGGCCGCTCAACCACTGGTTCTATCTGCTGGCCGAGGGCAGCAGCCCCGGCGGCGGCAAGCCGAACAGCCCCACCTGCGACAACTCCACCGTCACCGGGGTCGGCGTGCAGAACGCCGGGAAGATCTTCTACGGCGGCATGCTGCTCAAGACCAGCGGCATGTCGTACAAGAAGTACCGCTCGGCGACCCTGAGCGCCGCCAAGGCGCTCGACCTCACCACCTGCAACCTCTTCAACCGGACCAAGGCGGCCTGGGACGCGATCAGCGTGCCCGCGCAGAGCGGCGACCCGACCTGTACGCCCAGCGGCCAGAACGACGACTTCTCGATGGCCCTGAACCCGGCGTCCGGCATGCTCCAGCAGGGCGGGTCTCTCACCACGACCGTGTCCACCAGCGTCTCCACCGGCTCCGCCCAGTCGGTGGCCCTCACCGCCTCCGGCCTGCCCTCCGGTGTCACCGCCTCCTTCAACCCGGCCACCGTGCAGTCCGGCCAGTCCTCGGTGCTCACGCTCTCCGCCACCGCCAACGCGGCGCCGGGCAGCTCCACCGTGACGATCAAGGGTCAGGGCACCACGTTCTCGCACACCGTCGACTACGCACTCACCGTCGGCAGCACGCCACCGGGCAACGACCCGCCGAACATCGACGTGGCCAACGTCCAGGCGCACCTGGCGCAGCTCGGAACCATCGCCTCGCAGAACGGCGGCAACCGCCGTGCGGGCAGCGGTGGTTACACCCAGTCGGCGGCGTACATCAAGGGCAAACTGCAGGCCGCCGGATACACCGTCACCGAGCAGAACTGCTCCACCTGCACCTACCCGTCGAACAACCTGATCGCCGACTGGCCCGGCGGGCCCACCGACCAGACGGTGATGTTCGGAGCGCACCTCGACAGCGTCTCGGCGGGCCCCGGCATCAACGACAACGGCTCGGGCTCGGCCACGCTCCTGGAGAACGCGCTGGCCCTCGCACAGCGCAACCCCACCATGACCAAGCATGTGCGCTTCGCGTGGTGGACGGACGAGGAACAGGGCCTCAACGGCTCCAAGTTCTACGTCAACCAGCTCTCCAGCGCCCAGCGCGCGGCCATCAAGGGCTACTACAACTTCGACATGGTCGGCTCGCCCAACGGCGGCTACTTCATCGACAACGTCGGCTCCGCCACGGCCGCACCGCTCAAGGCGTACTGGGCCTCGCTGAACCTCGCCCCCGAGGAGAACGTCGAGGGCCAGGGCCGCAGTGACGACGCCTCCTTCCAGTCGGCCGGCATCCTCACCTCCGGCTACGCGGCCGGAGCCAGCGACACCAAGACGTCGGCGCAGGCGGCCAAGTGGGGCGGCACCGCGAACGCCCCCTACGACTCCTGCTACCACAGCGCCTGCGACACCACGAGCAACATCGGCGCCACGGAGCTGGACCGCAGCGCGGACGGCGTCGCCTACACGATCTGGAAGACGTCCGTGGGCGGTGGCACCCCGGCACAGGACTTCTCGATCGCGACCAACCCGTCCTCCGGCAACGCCAACGCGGGCGGCAGTGTCACGTCCACGGTGAACACCACCACCGTCAGCGGTGCCGCGCAGACGGTCGCACTGTCGGTCTCGGGCGCGCCGAACGGTGTGACCGCGACCCTCAGCCCGACGTCCGTACAGTCGGGCGGCTCCTCGACGCTGACCGTACAGGTCGGCGCCTCCGCCCAGCAGGGCACGTACACCCTGACGGTCACGGGTTCCGGCACCGTCACCCACAGCACCACGTACACGCTGACCGTCGGGGGCGGCGGCACCTGCACGCCGCGCCAGGTGGTCGTCAACGGGGGCTTCGAGAACGGCTCCAGTCCCTGGTCGGCGACCTCGGGTGTGATCACCAACCAGGCCGGGGAGTCGCCGCACAGCGGCTCGTACATGGCATGGCTCAACGGCTGGGGCTCCCCGCACACGGACAGCGTCTCGCAGTCGCTGGCGATCCCGGCAGGGTGCTCCACCTACCGGCTGTCGTTCTACCAGCACATCGACACGGACGAGACCGAGAACGTGGCCTATGACGTCTTCACCGTCTCGGTGGGCGGCAAGACCCTGGCGACCTTCTCCAACCTCGACGCCAACTCCGGCTACGTCCAGAAGTCCTACGACCTCTCGCAGTTCGCCGGACAGACCGTCGTCCTCAAGTTCAACGGAGTGGAGGACCAGGCGCTCCAGACGTCGTACGTGGTGGACGACGTCGCGCTCGATGTGAGCTGAGTCTGTCCGCGCGTGTCCGATGGGTATCCGCTCCGGCTTGCGGGCCGGGGCGGATACCGTGGGTTTTTCTACGGTTTCCGCAGGTGAAATGAGGTGGCGTCACCCATACGGCCCCGGCCGATCGCAGTCCGTCGGGCGCGCGGATACGTTCGAGACCGGACGTTTCGCGGCCGCGTGCCGCATCCCCCTCTCGCCGCCCAAGGAGCACCGTCATGGCCGGTCTCGTACGAAAGAGCTTCGACTCGCCGGAGGAAGTCCGTCCCTTCGAGGACGGCAAGGGGCGCCTTGAGCTGGTGAACGTGGACGCGGGCGCGGTGGGCCGGGCGACGTTCGAGCCGGGCTGGAAGTGGTCCGAGCACGTCAAGCCCATCGCCAAGACCGACAACTGCCTGGCCGCCCACGCGGCCTACGTCGTCTCCGGGCGGATGAAGGTCGTCATGAGCGACGGCCAGGAGGAGGACTTCGGTCCGGGCGACTACATGAACATCGCGCCCGGCCATGACGCGTGGGTGCTCGGCGACGAGCCGTGCGTCGTCGTCGACTGGCAGGGCTTCGCGGACTACGCGAAGGCCTGACAGCCGGGACGGCTTCGGGCTTCGGCCATGTCTGGTGGGTCGGCGTCTAGTGGGTCAGCGGATAGGACCTCCGTCCCGTGGCCTCGTCGATCTCACCGTGTGCCTTCTGCAACAGCTGCGACGCGAGATCCATGAGGACGCGCGCACCCGCGATCTCCTCGCCGACCCGTAGCTGCTCCGGGTCGGAGGGGTGGCGCATGGCGTAGCCGCGCCCCTTCACCTCGGTGCCGTCACCGAGTCTGACCAGGGCCGCCGCGCTGGTGCGGTCGCCCTCCTCGGAGAATTCCAGTTCCACATGCCACCCGACGAGCGTGGTCATGACGGATCACCTCCAGGGCTTGCCCCTTTCCGTCTCTCCAGGGTCCCTCTGCGGGGCCTGCGACGCGAGCCGGTGCCGGGCCGGTCAGGCGGCGGGGAGCTGATCGTAGGTCTTGAAGGTGTAGTACGCGGTGTAGGAGAGATGGTTGGCACCGGAGCCGGCGGGCAGCTTGTCGCGACGGTTGACCAGCTGTCCGAGCGGGCCGCAGTCGGTGGCCTGCGGGGTGGTGAAGGTGTTGTCGTACGCCTCGAACCTGACCAGCGGCGGATTCTTGGACAGCCAGGTGCTGGGCCCGGCCTTGCTGAGGTGCAGGTCCACCGGGTTCTCGTCGGTGCCTATGGTGCACCCCCGGCCGAGGAGCGGTGACACCAGCCGGAACTTCATCCCGAGCGCGCCCTTGTTCGTGGCGGTGCCCAGGAAGTCGGAGTAGCCGCCATACTCGGGCTGTACGGCGAGGCCGAGCACGGGCGACCGCCCCTTCGTCCCACCGAGCAGCCCGCCGGGCACCGGCGTCGGCTCGGCCCGCAGCGACCCGAAGACCTGACCGAAGGTGCCATCGGCCAGCGGCCCCTCCGCGTGCACGAGCGTGATCGGCTTGATGTCGGGCATATCGATCCCGCCGAGCGTGATGTGCCCATAGGTGACGGTCACTTCACACCGCCACGCGGCACGATCGACCCCGGCAGGCAGATCCTGCGGGCAGTCGGAGTAGTCGACGGTCGAGAGGATGTCAGGATCGGAAGCCGGGCCCGCCTCCGCGAAGGCGGGCCCGGTCGCGGCTGCGCCGACGAGGGCAAGGGCGGCGGCGACGGTACCGACTGCGGCAGCGGCGCGGCGAGGGGCGGCCGGGGTGGTGCGGTGAGCGGTGATGTGGCTGGTGCGGTGGGCGGTCGAGATCTTGTTCTCCATGCCCAAGATCCTCACCCGGCATCGCCCCTCACCGTATGGGGGAGCGCCCTGACCCACCCCCGTACGAACCCTGAGACGACGTCAGGGGTGTGGCCCCGACAGGCAGTTATGCCACGGCGACCGATCCGACGGGATGCCCCGCACCGCCCTGACCTGGATGGTTTCCTGAAAGTCAGTATCCGACTAAAAAGTCGGTACTTGTGGGGTATCGGGACCTGCCCGAACCATAGGGGCATGACGAACAATGATCTTGCACCCGTTACCGTTCTCGGCCTCGGCGCGATGGGGCAGGCCCTTGCCGGTGCCTTCCTTGCCGCCGGGCACCCCACCACCATCTGGAACCGTTCCGCCGGCAAGGGAGAGGAACTGGTCGACCGGGGCGCCGTGCGGGCCGCCAGTGCCGAAGAGGCCGTGCTCGCCGGGGAGTTGGTGGTCGTCTCCGTCGTCGACCACGACGCCTCCAAGTCCATTCTCGAACCGCTGACGGACGTCCTGCGTGGGCGCGTTCTCGCCAACCTCACCTCGTATCCGCCGGAGCGGGCCGTGGAGGCCGCCGAGTGGGCGGGGCGGCATGGCATCTCCTATCTCGACGGCGCCGTGATGGTGCCGACCCCGCTGGTCGGCACGCCCGAGGGGCTGATCCTGTACTCCGGCGCGCGCGACGCCTTCGAGTCGTACGAGGGCGCGTTGAAGGCGCTCAGCGGGCAGGCCGCCTACCTCGGCGCGGACCACAAGCTCGCCGCGGTCTACGACCTGGCCATGCTCGACTACTTCTACGGATGCATGGCGGGGATGGTGCACGCCTTCGCGCTGGGGCGCGCATACGGAGTGGGTGCCAAGGACATCGCGCCGTTCTTCCACGGCATCGACTCGATCATGCCGGCCATCACGGACGGCAGCGCCGTCACCATCGACTCGGGGAAGTACGACGGTTCGCAGGCCAACCTGGCCATGATGACCGCGAGCGTCGACCACCTGCTGCACCTGTCGCGCACCCTCGGCCTCGACTCGGGCGTACTCGCGGCCATCAAGTCCGTCGCCGACCGCGCGATCGCCAAGGGGCACGGGGCGGACGACTGGGCGGCCACCATCGAGGCGCTCAAGGTCTGACCCGAGCCGACGTCCGACGTCCTACCGGCATCCGGTTGCGATCAACTGCCGTACACATGGCCCAAGTTCAACACTTGCGCAAAGCTGCAATGATTCGCGATACTCGGCCCTGCTGGTTGGCATGGACGCGATAAATCTCGTGTACGCCGGACACCCCGGCGGACGTGCCCGACCGGCGCTGTCCTCCGGGCCCGGCAGACCGTGGCGGGCTCAACCCCCACTGGAGGTACCGAGATGAAGCAAAGAACGACGTCCGGGCGGCGGCGCGCGGCCACAGCCGCGGCCGGAGCCCTGGCGCTCACGGGCGCCATGCTGGCGACGCAGAGCGCGACCGCGGCTCCCGCGTCGCCCGGCACGGACGGGCTCACCGCCGTCTCGGCGGGCCGGTTGGCGCACCACGTCGAGAGCGCGCTCCTCGGCCGCACGGCGGGCTCGTACTACGACAGAGGGGCCAACAAGCTCGTCGTGAATGTCGTCGACAACGGAGCTGCTGACGCCGTTCGCGACTCGGGAGCCGAGCCCCGTCTCGTCAAGCACTCCATGGCCCAACTGAACGCCGCACGCCAGGAGTTGAAGGCCAAGGCGTCCATCCCCGGGACGGCCTGGTCGATGGATCCCGTCACCAACAAGATCGTCGTCAAGGCGGACCGCACGGTCACCGGCGAACGGCTGGCCAAGCTGTCCAAGGTGGTGCGCGGCCTCGGTGACACGGCCGTACTGAAGACCACGCCCGGACGGTTCCGGCCGCTCATCGCGGGCGGCGACGCGATCTGGGGCAGCAGTGCGCGCTGCTCCCTCGGGTTCAACGTCACCGTCGGCGGTCAGCCGTACTTCCTCACCGCCGGGCACTGCGGCAACGCGGTCTCCAACTGGTCCGACCAGCAGGGTGGTTCGGACATCGGGGTCACCGAGGCCTCGACCTTCCCCGGCCACGACTACGCGCTGGTCCGCTACGTCGCCGACGTCGACCACCCGAGCGCCGTCGACACCTACGACGGCTCCTCGCAGCCGATCAGCGGCGCCGGCTACGCCACCGTGGGGGAGCAGGTGCAGCGCAGCGGCTCCACCACCGGGGTCTACGGCGGCCAGGTCACCGGCCTCAATGCCACTGTGACGTACCAAGAAGGGCAGGTCGACGGCCTGATCGACACCACCGTGTGTGCCGAGCCCGGCGACAGCGGCGGCTCGCTCTTCGACGGCGGTACGGCCCTGGGCCTCACTTCCGGCGGCAGCGGCGACTGCAGCTCGGGCGGCGAGACGTTCTTCCAGCCGGTGCCGGACGCACTGAACGCTTATGGGGCGCAGATCGGCTGATGCGCTAAAAAAGGCCTTCGCCGAAGCCGTTTCCGCAGCCTTCCCGGGCGGCGGCGCCGCACCCATCGGCGTCGCCGTCCGGCCGTTCCGGTGATTGTCAGTGGGGCATGTCAGGATCGACGACATGCACCTTCACGTCCCGCTTCCCTCGGATCCGAGCCGGTCGACGGTCTACGTCGACTGGGTCAGGGCCACCGACGCCGACCCCGCCGCGGAAGCCGCCGCGCTCGCGGTGGTCGACGAGGTGGGCGCGAGCATAGCGTCGGCGTATCCGAAGACGGGACGTTGCGTCGACGTTCTTGAACGCCGGGCGCTCCGGCTGCCACCTGCTCATCTGCCCTGGTTCTGGGACACGGTGGGCCACCGGCTGATCTCCTGGCACCCCCGGTCGGCGGCGCGCGCGTACACGCTGGCCCGCAAGGCAGAACGTGAGCAGAAACTGCCCATGGACGCGGACCGGCACCGGGCGAACGTGCTGCTGTATGCCCGCGAAGGAGCGCTTCCGGTCAAGGAGTTGAACGACCATCAGCGCTGGCTGGCCGGTGTGGTGCCCGCTGTCGAGGCGCACGACGAGTACGTACGGGTCCTGACCGCCTGGGCCGCATCTCCGGGCGAGCTGCCCGCCGACCTGGCCCGGCGAGTTCGAGCGTCGGCACGTGCCGCCGGTCTCGGTACGGACGAGGACGCGCGCGTACTGGGGCACTTGCTGGCCTCGGCGGCTGGGAAGGCGGTGCCCGACGGACTGCTGGACGCGGCCGCCGCACTGCTCGCCGATCACCCGCAGGACGACGCCGTCAACGCACGTCTCCTTGACCTGTTCCCGGAGACGAGGAACGACGCCTCGGCCTGGCTGCGGCTCCTGCTGCGCTCCGGCGCCGCCGACGCCGTTGTCGCCGGGCGGCTGACCCCGGAGGGCGGGCTCGCCGCCTGGCTGGGGCGGTACACGCGCGCGTACTCGCACGGCAAGGTCGTGGGCGGCGGGGTGATGCGACAGCCGATGCCGCCGGAACTGTTCGAGCTGGTGGGCCGGTTCGGCCCCCGGCTGCGCGCGGCCGGGACGCCCGTGCGACTCCATGAGGACCGCTACGGCTATCCGGGACTGGACGCGGACCTGCTGGACCTCTGTCTCGCAGAGGGCATGACGGTGGAGGACCCGGGCGGCGCCGTACGACTGGAGTTCTGGGGCGAGCAGTCGCGGCGCGGCCTGAAGGCGCTGGCGGCCGACGCGGTGTTCGGGCGCCGCCTGGAGGGCACGGTCCACGCCGGGCTGCGCGGCGGCGGCACCGCGATCACCAGGCTGCCGCAGAACGAGGGCATCGCCGCCGAGGTGCACACCAGGATCGAGAGCCTGCTCGGTGCGTTGCGCGGCGGCGGTCTCGCGGCGGCCGACGAGGCCCTGGAGGAGTTGCGCGACCTGCTGGACCGGCCGACGGCCACGGCTCTGGACGGCATCGAGGAGGCGCTGGCGGAGCTCGACCTGAGCGGCCCCCTCGCGCGCGCCCTGCGGGCTGGGCTGCCGGAGGAGCTCGGCTGGCCCGCCCTGGACGAGGCGCTGGCCGGGTTCGGGCCCGACGAGATGGTGCGGGTGACGTCCACGTGGCCGGTGCTGACCGTGTACGGGTCGGACCGCGCCGTCGCCGTCGACCACGCGGGCCGACGCGGCACCTGCACGTTCCGGGTGCCCGACGACGCGACCCTGCACACCGTCCACTACGCGGGCGGACAGTTCCTGGTGAGCTGGACGACCTCCGAGCGGTACTCCTTCGGAGAGCACGCCTTCTGGGCCGACCACCCGGACGACGTGTTCGAGCCGGAGAACCTGAACCTTGAGCCGTACGGCGGGATCACCCAGGGCGGCTTCGGGTTCCAGTTCGAGAGCCCGGACGGCGGCGGACGCCACGACGGAGAGCGGGTGCTGCGGCCCGGCGACCGCCACGGCATCGGGGACTACGAGCTCCAGATGAGCGACGGCCACCGGTTCTGGAGCGCCGAGGTGTTCCACTCACGGGGCGACTGGACGCAGGTCGACCCGTTGACGGGGGAGCGCGGCAGTGACCGCACGCTGCCCGACTTCCACCGCGCGCGTGAAGTGCCGCCGGGAATGGAGGAGTTCGGCGACGGCCAGACCTTGGCGGCGCTGCCCCAGGACGCGCCGCCTTCGCCGCTCGGGCAGGACGGCCGCTTGGTCGGCTGCCGGGTCCTCAACCGCACGCCGTACGCGGGGCCTTCGCCGACCGCATTCCTGCTGGAGAACATCGACGGCCGCAGCGCGCGATACCGCAGCCGACGCCCGGGACGGCGGCCCTGGGGCATTGTCGGGCTGCCCGAGGGTGGCGAGTACGCGGTTCTGGTGGGCCAGGACAGCATCCGCTGCCACGCTGCCGAGGACAACTCACTGCTGTGGCAGGTGCACGGCTTCCCCGGCTCGGGCCGCAAGCGGACCGTGACGTTCGGGGAGGACGCGGGCCCGGTACCGCCGCCCGCGTTCTGGCACTTCCTCACCCCGCGCGACCCGTCCTCCTCGAAGACGCTGCGTACCGTGGCGGACGGCACGGCACGGGCGCTGGTCGAGGCCGCGGTCCAGGAGAGGCGCGGAGCGGACGTCCTCCCGGCCACGGTGGCCCGGATGCTGCCCGAAGTGACCGAACCGACGGTCATCAAGGGCGTGTTGAGGGCGGCGCGACTGGCCGCCGATGTGCTGCACCGCCGCGAGGAGCTGTCCCGGCGCGTGGGCATCATGCGGTCGGGCCCGGTGGTGGCGCCGGCCAACCCCGTGGCGGACACCGTGCTCACCCCCGCGCTGTGCGGGCTGCTGCCCGACCTCCTTCCGTACGAGGCACATGTGCCCCAGGCGCACCCCGCGTTGCAGACGGCGATCGCGGCGGACGGCCGTTACCTGCGCGGCGAGATCGACGACGAGACGCGACGCCTTGCGCTGCCCGCCGAACCGGCCGAGTGGGCTGTGTTGGTGGGCCGGATCGACGCGGTGGCCTGGCGCGTCGCCGTCGAGACGACCTCCACCGAGGAGCGCGCGGCACTGTCGGCCCTCCTTGAGACATGGAGCGGGCAGCCGTTCGCCGAACCGGGTGGAGTCTGGCGCACCGGCCGGGCGCCCGACGGGGAGCTTGCCGCATGCCGGTCCGCCGGAGAGACCGTGGCGTCGGGCGCCACGCGCGGCGGGTTGGCCCGCTTCCTCCAGCGGGCAGCCGACCCGGCTCCCGCAGCGGCGGAGGAGTGCGAGACCTCCACGGTCGCCGGGGACGACCGCGTACGCCTGCCCCGGCTCCTTGAGCTCGTGGCACAGCACGGGCCGCTCGTCGTACCGCCCGAGGCGGTGGCGCTCTTCTGCGCGCGTACGGGAGTGCGCCGCTCGATCGCGGCCCTGGTACTCGTCGGCCTGCCCCAGCGGGAGCGGTACGACGACCACCTCAAGATGCTGGGCATGGCGCTGCCCAAGGTGAACCAGAACCTGGTGGGGGAGTACGGCGCGTCCTGCCAGCGGCTCGGCGCGGCGGGCCGGGGCGCGGTCCTCGCGGCGGGCGTGCCGCAGGATCCGGCCGAGCTGTGGGCGCCTGGCGGCGTGAGTGCGGCGGCGGAGCGGATGGCTGCCGTATGGGCCGAACTGCTGGGCGCGAAGCTTTACATGGACGAGGAGTTGGCCGCCGCCCTTGAGGCGGACCTGGGGCTGAGCGACGTCTGGGCGCGCACGCTGACGACTGGCGCCGCTTCGGCGAGTGACGGAGCGTCCGGCGACGCACTGCCCGGCACCAACGGATCCGTACTCGTACGCAACAGGGACGGCGGGATCGACGTGCACCACGTCGATCCCGACGGCACGGCCGGGGCGTGGGTGCCGTGGACCCGGCCCGCGCACAAGGAGGCCGCGTCCGTCGTGGCCTGGGCGCTGACCGAGCGGCCGGTCGGAGATCCGACCGCCGAGGGCGCCGTGAAGCTGTACGAGCAGCTGCGGGCGCGGTTCGACGATCCTCGGACGCTGATCCCCATCGGCCAGTACGCCCCGCTCGCGCGGGCGGTGGCCGGCGACGCGGAGTTCGCGCCGTACCGGGGCGAGATACTGCCCTGCCCCAAGCCCCTGGCGGACGACGCCACCGACATATCCACGGTCTACGACGACGGGCTGCTGGTCGTCGCCGTGCCCCGGGGTGAGGTGTTCGTGCGATCGGCGATGCTCGCCGAGCCGGAGCGGGTGGAGCGGGCGCTGCGGTTCTGCGACGAGGTGAAGCTGCCCTGGCTGCGGGAGGACATCGTCAGGCTCCGGGGGACGTTCGACGGGCTGGACCGGATGGCCGCGCGTGCGGCCGCGACGCCGGTCTCCCCGGGCGGGTACGAGATGAACCCGGCGCTCAGCACCCCGGACCTGGTCGCCGAGGCCGCGCGGTCCCTCGGTGTCGGTGCGGACGCAGCCGCCCTGTACCTCCAACTCCTGGCGCTCGCCCGGCCCACCGACAAGAACGTCCGCCGCTGGAACGGCTGGTCGGCAGCCCGGCACAAGGCGGCCCAGGCGGAGCTGGTGGCGGCCGGTGTGGTGGAGAGCGACAAACGGGCCCGGGCGGGGCGCACGGCGTTCCTCCCCGGCCCATGGACGGAGGTGAACGCGCCGGACCTCCCGTTGGAGGAGGCGAAGGCCGCTGCCCATCTGACGGTTGTGCTGGGGAAACGGCCCTACGGCCCGTTCGTCCGACTTCTGCCCCCGCTGCCGCCGCACGAGTTGTTCGCCCGGGCGTGGGCGGTCAGCGGACCCAGGTCGTCGTGAGGGACTGGACGGCCGAGCCGTCGAGGTCGGCGAGCTTGGTGGCCACGAAGTCGCGGGCCCAGTCGGAGGTCTGGATCCGCAGCGGCGGCCGCTCGGCGGCGAGCGCGCTGATCACGGGCGCCGCGGCCTCGGCCGACGTCTGGGCGTTGTCGAAGGACTTCCGGGCGCGGTTGATGTACGCCTCCAGGGCCGGGGCGTAGGGCCCGGCGGCGGTGAGCAGCGCGGGGACGTCGAGCTGCTGGCTGGCGACGAACTCGCTGGCCACCGCGCCCGGTTCGACCAGAATGACGCCGACGCCGGTGGTCGCGGCGACGGGCGCCAGTGACTCCATGAAGCCCTCGACCGCGAACTTCGCGGCGCAGTACGCCTCATTGAAGGGCTGGCCCACCACGCCGCCGACGCTCGTGACGGTGATGACGCGGCCGTGCGAGGCGCGCAGATGGGGGAGGGCGGCACGGGTCACCTCGACGACGCCGAAGTAGTTGACCTCCATGGCGGCGCGAACCGGGTCCATACCGTTCTGCTCGACGGTGCCGAGGAACCCGGCGCCCGCGTTGTTCACCACGGCGTCGAGCCGGCCGTGCTCGGCGACGACCTCGTCCAGGCATCGGGCGACGGAGGCGGGATCGGTCACGTCGAGCTGCTTGACCTGGAGCAGGTCGGCGACGCCCGCCTCGGCGGCCGCGGCGAGCAGGGCGTCAGCCCGCCCGGTGTCCCGCATGGTGGCGACGGTGTGCCAGCCCGCCTTCGCGGCTCCGACGGCGGCGGCCAGGCCGATTCCCGACGAGGTGCCGGTGATCAGAACAGTGTTGTTGTTCGTGGTGCTCATGAGGTCTTTTCTCCGCTCGGACAAGCAGGGGATATCTGTGCGTGCACACACACCATACGATTGTGTGTACGTACACGCAAACAGGTAGGGTGGCGGCATGGCGCACAACGACCTCACCCTGGGCGAGCTCACCCCCCGCGACCACGCCTTTTACGGGCTGGTGTGGGCCGGGGCGACGCTCAGCGCCCGGGTGGACCAGGCCCTGGTCCGGGCGCATGAGCTGCCGCTCTCCTGGTTCGAGGTGATGCTGTGGCTGCACGGCCAGAGCGAGCCGGTCGCCGCCTCCGACCTGGGCGCCAAGACGCTGCTCAGCCGCAGCCAGGTCTCCCGCGTGGTCGACTCCCTCCAGGCGCGCGGCCTGGTGGCCCGCGTCCCGTCGGAGACGGACGCCCGTTCCGTACGGATCGCCCTCACCGACGCCGGGCGGCGCGCCTTCGCCGAGGCCGACGCCACCCGCCGGTCCACGCTGGCCGACGTCTTCGACGACCGGCTGGACGACAGCGACATCGAGGCCCTGGAAACGATCTGGGCCAAGCTCAAGCAGCCTCGCGACGCGTGACGCCGCCCCCTCACCACAACGGCCACCGCCAGAACGGCGGTGGCCGTGTGATGTCACCGATTCCGGTCGGGAAGCGGCGGGAGCCGTGCGACGCGGTTACGCCTGGGCCTTGATCAGCCGCCAGTCGCCGACGTTGCTCGACCGGTTCCAGTAGGCGCTGGTGCACACGTCGTACTTGCCGCCGGACGCCGTGGTGCCGCCGTTGGTCTCCAGGAAGCTCCCGGTCGGCGAGTAGAGGTTCCACAGGATGACGACGTCGTTGACCCGTACGGCCTGGTCGGCGGGGGCCGAGGTCTGGGCGAAGATCCGCCAGCTCGCGGTGCCCGCCCCCGCCCGGTCCTTGTCCTTGTTGGTCGTCACGTCGTACTTGGCCGCCGCGGTCTGGGACGGTGAGGCCCCGCCGTTGGTGTCCAGGTACCCGCCGTCGTTGGCGTAGAGGTTGCGCAGGTGGATGACGTCACCGCTCATCACCTGCTCGCCGGTCTTCTTCCCGGCGGCGGAGATGATCTCCCAGGTGCCGGTGCCCGTGGCGCGCGCGGGGGTCTCCGTGGTGGAGACGCCGTACAGGGCGCCTGTCTGGCTGCTCCCGCCGTTGGTGTCGAGGTACCCGCCCTTCCAGCCGTTGTAGCCGTTCTGGATGTGGACCCTGTCGCCGTACTTGAGTACGTCGGCCATGGCCGCCCCCTCAGTCGATGAGTGATCCCCCTGACGAACGGACCTGAAGCTCCGTCATCTAGGGACGAAGCCAAGCAGCGGGCGGCGAACAGTGACAGGGCTCGAACCAGCCAAGGATCGGACCACCCTCCGCTCCGACGTTTTCGGCCCCGGTCGCGGCTACGGTTCGAAGGCCGCGAGAAGGTGTTCCAGGGCCGCCTGGTCCGGCCCGGCGGGACGGTCTCGGGTTCCATGTCCCTGAGCGGCTGCATGGTGGCGAGCTCCGCGCTCGGCGTCGTACCGCCGAAGCAGCGCGCTACCCGCCCGTACACGTGAGATCGGCGGACGGCAGTCGTCCGGAGGCGAGATAGGTGTTGACCGTGTCATTGACACAGGCGTTGGCGTAGGTCAGGCCGTAGACCGCGTGACGGTCGGAGTTCCGTACGGTGAGCAGGCGGGAGCTGGGCCAGCGGGTGTGCATGGCCTGGGCCTCGGAGTAGAGGACGCGCGGATCACCCGTGGAGTTGACGAGCAGCGCCGGGACGTCGTTGTCGACCACGGTCGGCCGCTCGGGCGGCCGTGTCCAGAAGGCGCACGGGGTGATGTCGTTGAAGAGCGGGCCGAAGAGCGGGTGGTGTGCGCGGCTGTGCTCGACGGCCCGCCAGAACACCTCCGGGTCGCGTGGGCCGGGTGTGTCGGCGCAGAGATATGCCGTCTGTGTGCTGCCGTACGCGGAGTCCTGGCCGGTGAACAGCGACGGCAGCAACTCCGCGAGGCCCGGGTCCGGCTCCGCCCGCCCGGTCTCGGCGGCCCGCTTCAAGGTGCGGACCATGACGGCGATGTCCTGGTCGGTCTGCCGCAGGTCCTCGCCGAGCACCCCGTACATCAGGAGCGGCACCGCATGCCGGTCGAGTTTGTACGTGCCCACCACGAGCGGTTTTCGCACGGCGGCGGCCTGGACGCGGTCGACGGTGGCGAGCACCGCGTCCGCCGTGCTGCCGAGGCCGTAGGCGGCGTTGTCGGTGGCGGCCCAAGTCGCCCAGTGGCGCAGGGCGTTCTCGTTGGCCTGCTCGGTTCCGTACTCCGCCCAGGGCGCGAGGTGGCGCGGCTCGTGGACGCCGTCGAAGACGACCCGGTCGGTGCGGCCCGGGAACATCGCGGTGTACACCTCGCCGAGGTACGTACCGTACGAGATCCCGAGGTAGGAGATCCGCCGTCGGCCGAGTACGCCGCGCACCACGTCCATGTCCCGGGCGGCGTTCCGGCTCGACGCGTACGGCAGCAGATCGCCCGCGTTGCGTCGGCACTTCGCGGCCAGGCCGCGCTGGAAGGCCGTCATGCGGAGGAAATCGGCACGGTCGACACCGGCCGCGCGCATATACGTGGAGGTGGGCCAGCGGCATTCGAGGGGCGCGTTGCGGCCGACGAACCGGGGGTCGATGCCCACCAGGTCGAATCGTGCGGCGACCTTCTTGAGCGCGGTGTGACGGGTCGTCAGGTAGTCGATGGCCGGGTCACCCGGGCCGCCCTCGTTCACCACGAGGGCGCCGATCCGGTGGGCGCGGTCGGTGGCCGGGATGACCGCGACCGCGACGGAGATCGTACGGCCGCCCGGGTGCGTGTAGTCGGGGGGGACCTTCACGGCCGCGCACCGCGCGCCCAGGGCGTCGAGCTGCTTGCCCGGGGTGTCCTCGGCGTTGCGCACACAGGACTTCCAGGCCGGGGACTGGCGGTAGTAGCGGTCGAGCGAGTGGTCGGCGGCGGCCGAGGCCGGAAGGGCGGCGGTGAGTGACAGCGCGGCGACCAGGGCCGTCGTCGCCCGGAAGTGGAGGCGATTGCGGTACGCGAGCTTCATGCCACGGAGCGTAGTTCCTGTTAAGTGCGCCTTCGGGCGGATTGCGCAAAATGGTCACTGCGGCACAGTGCGATTGCGCCAGGCGCCGGTTCGGGCACCATGGTCACGTGCCGAGAAACCGACGAACGCCACCGCCGCCCACGCCAGTTGACGACCCGTTGCTGGACCAGGCCCTCACGGACCTCGACTGGTACGCGCGCTGTCGCGACCGCGCCCGCCGGTGGCACTGGGGCACCGAACTGGGCGCGCTGCTGACCGGTGCCGCGACCGTGGTGGCGGCGGGCATCCAGGCTCCCGCCGCCGTCACGGCCACCCTCGCGGGAATGACCGTCTTCATCGGTGGATTCCGCCAGGTCTTCGGTCACGCGGAGCGCCATGTGCTCGCCTCGGAGGCCTGGTCGAGGCTGCACCTGGCGGTCCGCCGCTACCGTCTCGTCCCCGAGGAGCAACGGGACGAGTCCGTCCGCCGACGCCTCCTCGAAGAGGTCGAGACGGTGGCGACGACCGAACTGCAAAGCTGGGCGGCCAGTCGGCGCGGACGGCAGCCCGGGCCACTCATGGGCAGTCAACTGCCGTAGGGTTCAGCCGACTTGAGGCGAGTCCGTTACGTCCGGTTCAGCCCGTGAAGTGGAGGCAGATGCCGAGCGGCGCGCCCCAGCCGGTGTGTACGCGGACCAGTACCGCGCTGTTGACCACGGTGACGTTCTCCGAGTAGACGTGCGCGTCGCCGACGAACTCCTGGGAGGGCAGGCCGCCGCCAGCCTCGGACGCGGAGGCGGTCACCGGCTGTCCGGCCGACACGGGGGCGCCGTACCAGGGTATGGTCTGGCCGTCGTTCACCCCGGTGTAGCAGTTGGTCTGGGTGAACGAGGTCGCGCCGAAGGCTCTCTTGCTCACCAGCGTGGCGGCGGAGTGGTTCTCCCGGGCGCTGTTGCCGGAGGGGGCGGAGCTGGAGGACGACTTCGGGGTGGTGTCCGCCGAGGCGATCCCGGGAGCGGTCAGGAGCGCGGCGGCCACGGCCGTCACGCCCAGCACACCGGTCAGCGAGCGCTTGGCCTGCGAGGAAATCCGCATGGTGGTTCCTTTCTGTTCTGGTGAAAGTGGAGTGTCGGACGGGAATTCATGGGTGGCGCAAAGGTGCGATGGAGCTGTCGTGACCGACGTCATACGGTGATGCCGTACCGTGATGTCATGAGCCCATCAAATCCCTGACCGGGTGCGGCGGCGAGAACGTCGCCGAGCACTGCCACGCTAGGTCGATGCGAAAGTCGTCCGGTATCCCGAGTTCTGGGTATGGCGCGACGGACGGTCCGTGTGCTCGCCGGGGAATGCGCCTCCTGTGGCCGACCTCCGAGAGGGCTGTGCGGCCAGGTGAGTTGTGCGCCCTGCAAAGGCGCGGCGCGCGGCGCCTAGACTGGGGGCGTGCCGGGCCCGGGGACGTGGTCCGGGCGGAAACGGGAGAGCGAACGTGACGGCACGCAACGGCCATGTCGAGGACCCGCCTGCCGAAGTGCTGGCGGAGGCGGCCGCCGTGTTCGGCCTGCTGGCCTCGCCCGCGCGGCTGCACATCGTATGGGCCCTGGCGCAGGGCGAGAGCGATGTCACCGGGCTCGCGGAACGCGTCGGGGGCGCCCTGCCCGCGGTGAGCCAGCATCTGACCAAGCTGAAGCTCGCGGGCCTCGTCCGCGCGCGGCGCGAGGGCCGGCGGCAGATCTACTTCGTCGACGATCCTCATATGGTCTCGATCGTCCGGCTGGTGATGGGGCAGCTGACCGAGCCCGTCGAGGAGCCCGAACGCCGACTGCGCGGCCTCGGCTGAGATACGACGGTGATGACGGTGGGGCACAAGGGCAGAGGAGGGGGTCGGTGATGGCCGAGCGCCGCAGGCGTGGGCTGGGTTGGTGGCTGGTGCTTCCGGTCCTCGCGCTCGCCCTCTGGGCGTGGGCGCGCGGTGGCGACGGTCCGGACACGAAGAGCGCGGCCCCGCAGAGTTCCGTCAAACCCACCCCGTCGGCGAGCCGCACGGCCTCCGCCGACAAGCACACCGCGTACGACCCCGCCGACTACGCCCCGCAGGTGCGTACGTACGCGAAGAAGGCGGGCGTCAGCGCGCAGCTGCTGATGGCGATCCTCTACAACGAGTCCTACAAACCGCACGACCCCGACTTCGAACGGTCCTGGCAGCGCTACAAGACCGACTCCGCCTTCGGCATCGCCAATATGCACCGGGCCGCCTTCGACGACACCAAGCGCGGCCGCGACTTCGCCGACCGGCGGTGGGACGAGCTGCCCGACGACCGCACCCTGGCCGTCGAGGCGGCTGCCTGGCATCTGCACGACCTGGCGAAGCAGCTGCCCGCGCACTGGACCGGCGCACGCACCAAGGACGAGCTGCTCGCGATGGGGTACAACGCGGGCGGTGGCAACATGCTGGCCTTCGCCCGCGGCGTCCGGCCGGGCAGCCAGGCCCAGTCGTATCTCGACACACTGCACAACAACTGGGACAAAGCAGGCACTGCCGTGCGCGACTGACGCCCGAAATACCCCCTTCTTCCCCTTTTGTGCCGCCCCGCTCTCGGCAACACTTTAAAAGTTGCGCAATGCTTGAAGTATGGTGTCCGGCGGGAACGCCTGCCGCCGGTCGGGCGGGGCGTGCGAGGGCTTGGGGGTGGGGAATGGCGCGCGACGGGGACGGGCTGCGGGCGCAGGACAGGCCGGTCTTCGCCCACGTCCTCCAACAGGCCCTCGATTCACCGGAGATACGTGCGGCGCTGCGCGATGCCTCCGTAACCGTCCGCCCCGAGTGGCTGCGGGCCCAGGCGCTGCGCGATCGGGAGGTGATCGCCGAGATGGCGGTCGTCGAGTATCGCGTGTACCTCCGGGCGAGCGCCGTCGCCGAGTCCGATTCCGACGGAGGAGTGTCGGATCCGAGCGCCTCGTGGCGCGACGGCGAGCAAGTCACCAGTGCGCGCGCCGAGTTGCTGTCCGCGCTCACCTTTTTCATACCCGCGCTGAGCGCCGTCGCCGCGGCCGCCTTCCTTCTCATCGGCCACAGCCTGGAACTCGTGGGGCTGCATCCGCTGCTCGCCGACGAGTTGCAGACGTGGGGGTGGGGATTCGCCCTGGTCGCCGGAGCGGGTGCGGCCGTCGTGCTCGCCCGGCTCCTGATGGCGGCCGCGCACAACACCCCGGCGGCCATGGCCGAACCGGCGGCGGACGCGTTCGACCGCGCCCGGCGTGAACAGGCCGTATGGCGCCAGGCGTTGCTCGAACGCGGAGTGCTCCCGTATCTGCGTCGTCGTATAGGTGAGGAGCGGCGGGCGGCGTCGGACACCGAGACGCGCCGTTGATATTTTAGTGATTGCGCAAGTGATGTAACTATAGTGACGGGCGCAGCAGGACTCGACGGACTCGACGCACTGGAGGAAGACCGTGGGAGTGACCCTGTCCAAGGGCGGCAACGTTTCGCTGAGCAAGGAGGCACCCGGCCTGAGCGCCGTGACGGTCGCCCTCGGCTGGGACGTGCGGACCACCACCGGAGCCGACCACGACCTCGACGCCAGCGCGCTGCTGTGCACGGAGGCCGGCAAGGTCGTCTCCGATCAGCACTTCGTCTTCTACAACAACCTGACCAGCCCGGACGGCTCCGTCCAGCACACCGGCGACAACCTCACCGGTGAGGGCGAGGGCGACGACGAGTCCATCAACGTCGACCTGTCGCGTGTGCCCGCAAACGTCGCGAAGATCGTCTTTCCGGTCTCCATCCACGACGCGAACGCCCGGGGCCAGAGCTTCGGCCAGGTCCGCAACGCGTACATCCGTGTGGTCAACCAGGCCGGCAACGCGGAGCTGGCCCGGTACGACCTGAGCGAGGACGCCTCGACCGAGACCGCGATGGTGTTCGGCGAGCTGTACCGCCACGGCGGCGAGTGGAAGTTCCGCGCCGTCGGCCAGGGGTATGCCTCGGGCCTCGCGGGGATCGCGTCCGATTACGGCGTCAACGTCTGAGCGTCTCGGCGGCGGCATTTCGAAAACATCGGCATGAACTTCGGGATCATGCCGGTGACCGGCATGCCGCTGCCTTTCGCCGGCTACGGAGGTTCTTCCCTGTTCACCGGCTGGATCGCCGTGGGTTTGCTCCAAATGATAAGGGTCCGATAAGGTCCCGGCGAACCGTCACAGGCTGAACACAGAATTGACCCCTGGTTTCCTTTGATTCGAACGGATTTGGCGAAGAGTCGGCCGACTCTTGGTGCGCTGTTTGTCGTTGAGATACGAACCACGGCCGCTCATCGCGCATCTCTCAATACGTTCAGCCCGCGTCCGCACGCGCGGAGCACAATTCCAAAGGAAACCTGCCTTGAACCCGCAACCGCCATACCCCGCCTCGGTGCGACGGATGACACATCCGCAGGAGCTGCTGACAGCTCGCCCCACCACCGGGGCACTCTGGCAGCCCGTTCCGCCGCCCGCCGCTCGCACACTTCTCGACGTCCTGGAGACGACCGCACGGACCCACCCCGCGGCGCCCGCCCTGGAAGCCGGGAACAGAGTGCTCGACTACCGCACCCTGATGGCCGAAGTCGGCGAGCTGGCAGCCAAGTTCAGAGCGCAGGGCATCGGGGTGGGGGACCGGGTCGGCATACGTGTGCCCTCCGGCACCACCGACCTGTATGTGGCCATCCTCGCGGTGCTCCACGCAGGTGCGGCCTATGTGCCGGTCGACGCCGACGAAGGTGAAGAGCGCGCCGAGATGATCTGGTCCGAGGCCGCGGTGTGCGCGGTCGTCGGCGCCGGACTCTCGGTGCTCCCGCGTTACGAGACGGCGCCGCAGGCGATTCGCCGCAGGCCGTCGCTGGACGACGACGCGTGGATCATCTTCACCTCCGGGACCACCGGGGTGCCCAAGGGCGTGGCCGTCAGCCATCGCTCCGCCGCCGCGTTCGTCGACGCCGAGGCCCGGCTGTTCCTCCAGAACGCGCCGCTGGGCCCCGGCGACCGTGTGCTGGCCGGGCTTTCGGTGGCGTTCGACGCCTCCTGCGAGGAGATGTGGCTCGCCTGGCGGCACGGTGCCTGTCTGGTCCCGGCGCCGCGCTCGCTGGTGCGTGCGGGCGTCGACCTCGGGCCGTGGCTGGTCGAGCGGGGTATCACCGTGGTGTCGACCGTGCCCACGCTCGTGGCGCTCTGGCCGCCCGCCGCGCTCGACCGGGTGCGGCTGCTGATCGTCGGCGGCGAGGCCTGCCCGGCCGAACTGGTGGACCGGCTCGGCGGCGGACGCGAGATGTGGAACACCTACGGCCCCACCGAAGCCACCGTGGTCGCCTGCGCGGCCCGGTGCCTGCCCGGTGAGCCCGTACGTATCGGAACACCGCTGGACGGCTGGCAGCTCGCGGTCGTCGACACCCAGGGCCACCCCGTGCCGTGGGGTGCGAGCGGTGAACTGGTCATCGGGGGCGTCGGCACCGCCCGCTACCTCGACCCCGTCAAGGACGCCGAGAAGTTCGCGGCCCACCCCGCCCTGGAGGGCCGCCGCGCCTACCGCAGCGGCGACCTGGTCCGCGCGGAACCCGAGGGGCTGATCTACCTCGGCCGCGCCGACGAACAGGTGAAGATCGCCGGACGCCGTATCGAACTCGGCGAGATCGACGCCGCGTTGCAGGCGCTGCCCGGGGTCCGGGCGGCCGCTGCCGCAGTGCGTACGACAGGGAGCGGCGCCCAGATCCTCGTCGGCTATCTCGTACCTGATAGACCGTCAGCCAATGGCGGCCTGGACACCGGCGCCGCCCGGCGTCAGCTGCTCGAACGGCTGCCGCAGGCCCTGGTCCCCGTCCTCGCGCTCGTCGGCGACCTGCCCACCCGCACCTCCGGCAAGGTCGACCGCAACGCCCTGCCCTGGCCGCTGCCCCAGTCCTCAATGGGTGCGGACGACAGCGCGGGGCAGCCGCTGGAAGGCACCGCGGCCTGGCTCGCGACGCTCTGGCAGGACCTGCTGGGCATGCCGGTGACGGCGGACGCGGACTTCTTCGTGCTCGGCGGCACCAGCCTCGGCGCCGCCAAGCTGGTCACCGCGCTGCGCGACCGCTATCCGGCGGTCTCCGTGGCGGACGTGTACCACTGCTCGGGTCTGCTCGCGCTCGCGGACCGGCTCGACTCGTTCGGCATGCGCGGTGCGGCCCGCCGTGAGGTGAAGCCGACGCCGCGTCACGTCGGAGCGGTCCAAAGCCTCGTCCTGGCCGTGCTGTTCACCGTGACCGGGCTCCGCTGGCTGCTCGCGCTCGCCACCCTCGACAACATGATCGGCCCGCTGCCCTGGGCCCCGCACACCTCCTGGTGGGTGGTGATCGGCGGCTGGGTCCTGCTCTACAGCGCCCCCGCCCGCCTCGGCATCGGCGCGGGCCTGGCCCGCCTGCTCACCCGGGGCATGCGCCCGGGCGACTACCCCCGGGGCGGCGCCACCCATCTGCGGCTGTGGGCGGCCGAGCGGGTGGTGGCTACCTTCGGCGTCCCGGCACTGCTCGGCACGCCATGGGCCTCGGTGTACGCACGTGCGCTCGGCTGTGACGTCGGCCGCGACATCGTGCTGCACACCATGCCGCCGGTGACGGGCCTCGCCCGCCTCGGCGACGGCTGCTCGATCGAGCCGGAGTCCGATCTCTCCGGCTGGTGGCTCGACGGTGACGTGCTGCGTCTCGGCGAGGTACGCATCGGGGCCGGCGCCCGGGTGGCGACGCGCTCGATGCTCTTCCCCGGCGCGCAGGTGGGCGAGGGCGCCGAGCTCGCGCCCGGAGCCTCCCTCGACGGCGCGGTGCCCCCGTACGAGCGCTGGGTCGGTGTGCCCGCCCGGCGCGACGCGGCCGCGGCCCCGGCGGGCAGCGACTGGCCCGCTCCGCCCCGCCACCACCGCCGCCATCGCCGCAATCCCCGGCGCTGGCACTGGGCGTACGCGGCCGCGCTGCTCGGTTTCAACGTCCTGCCACTGCTTGCGATGGTTCCGGCCCTGGCGTTCCTCTACGAGGTCGCCGGACATGACAGCTCGCTCGGCGTGCTGCTCGGAGATCTGCTGTGGACCGCGCCGATCCTGACCGTGCTCAGCGCGACCTGCTACGCCGCTCTGCTGGTGGTCGTGGTCCGGCTGGCCGCACGGGCGCTCAAGCCCGGTTTCCATCCGGCGCACGGCAAGGCGGCCTGGTGCGCCTGGGTCACCGCACGCCTGATGGACCAGGCCCGGGGCTCTCTCTTCCCCTTCTACGCCAGCCTGTTCACCCCCGTATGGCTGCGTCTGCTCGGCGCGCGGGTGGGGCGGCGAGCGGAGCTGTCCACCGTGCTCACGCTGCCGAGCCTGATGACGGTCGAGGAGGGTGCGTTCCTCGCGGACGACACCCTGATCGCACCGTACGAGACACGCGGCGGCTGGCTGCGGCTGGGCAAGGCGAGCGTCGGACGGCGGGCGTTCGTCGGCAACTCCGGCATCGTCGGACCGGGCCGCGACCTGCCCGACGGCGCGCTCGTCGGCGTACTGTCCGACGCGCCCGCACACGCCGAACCCGGCTCGTCCTGGCTCGGCAGGCCCGGATTCACCGTGGCGCGCAGCGCGGACACGGGCGATGTCAGCCGTACCTTCGAGCCGCCCAGGCGTCTGGTGCTGGCCCGCGCGGCGGTCGAACTGTGCCGTGTCATACCGCTGTTGTGCAGCGCGATACTCGCCGATGTGTCGTTCGTCGTCCTTCAGGAAGTCGTCAACCTCGACGGCTGGGCCCTGGCGTCCGCGCTGGCCGGTGCGTTGATGCTGGTGACCGGAGTGGTGGCGTGTCTGACCACGACGGTCGCGAAGTGGCTCCTGGTGGGCCGGTTCCGCCAGGGTGAACACCCGCTGTGGAGCTCGTTCGTGTGGCGCAACGAGCTGTTCGACACCTTCGTCGAGGAGCTCGCCATGCCCTGGCTGGGCAGCTCCCTGATCGGAACGCCTTTCCTCAACACCTGGATGCGGACGCTGGGCGCGCGTATCGGGCGCGGGGTGTGGTGCGAGAGCCACTGGCTGCCCGAGACGGATCTGGTGCGGCTCGACGACGGTGCGAGCGTCAACCGGGGCTGTGTGCTGCAGACGCACCTGTTCCACGACCGGCTGATGCGCATCGACGAGGTCCACCTCGGCCGGGGCGCCACGCTCGGCCCGCACTCGATCGTGCTGCCCGGCTCGTCGATCGGCGCCACCTCGGTGGTCGGCCCGTCGTCGCTGGTGATGCGCGGCGAGCAGGTTCCGGCCGACACCCGCTGGCTGGGCAACCCGGTCTCCGCGTGGACGCCGCAGAGCAACGAACCGGCGACCGCCGCAGTGTGACGTCATGTCAGAGGGCCCGCTCGCGTGCCGCGGGCGGGCCCCCGCGAACCCTTCAAGGAGACAAACCGTGTGTGGCTGGACTCGTCGGGCGTTCGTCACCGGCGCGCTGTCGCTCCCTGTGTACGCCGCATCGACGGGTGGAGGCCGGATGGACGCCGATGGAGTGACCCAGGCCGAAGAGCGCCGCGCCCAGGCGACCGGCCACTACTTCCCCCGCCACGGCGACCCCGCGTTCCACCCCACCGCGTACGACCTGCGACTGGCCTACCTCCCGTCGCAGCGCACCCTGACGGGTGTCGCGCGGGTGACCGCCACGGCCGAGGCGGCCGTCGAGCGCATCGGCCTCGATCTGTCGGCCGCGCTCGGGGTGAGCGCGGTGAGCCTGGACGGGGTGGACACCCGGTTCCGGCACCGGCGGGGCAAGTTGTGGATCGACGCGCCGAGCGGGCTGCGGCCCGGGCAGTCGTTCACCGCCGAGGTGCGCTACTCGGGCAGGCCCCGGCCGCTGCGCACCCCGTACGGCGACATCGGCTGGGACTACACCCCCACCGGTGTCCTGGTGGCCAGCCAGCCGCTGGGGGCGTCGTCGTGGTTCCCCTGCAACGACCGCCCCGGCAGCAAGGCCGCGTACCGGATGGCGGTGACGGTTCCCGACGGGCATCAGGTGGTCGCCAACGGGACGCTGAGCGAGCGCAGTCCGGCGAAGGCGGGGCATTCGACGTGGACGTATGAACACCGCAGGCCGATGGCGAGCTATCTGGCGACGCTCAACATCGGCCGGTTCGCCTTCAGCGAGCAGCACGGCGGCCCGGTGCCGATCCGCAACGCCTACCCGCCCCGTATGGCGGCGGCGTTCGCGCACGACTTCGGACGCCAGCCCCAGATGATGCGGCTCTTCGAGCGCCACTTCGGACCGTATCCCTTCGAGGTGTACGGATCGGTCGTGGTGGAGGCCGAGTTGGACCAGCCGGTGGAGAACCAGACATACTCCCTCTTCGGCGCCAACCACCTGGACGGCAAGCGCGGCAGTGAACACCTGGTCGCCCATGAGCTGGCCCACCACTGGTTCGGCAACAGCGTCGGACTCACCGAGTGGCGGCACATCTGGCTGAACGAGGGGTTCGCCACCTACTGCGAGTGGCTGTGGTCGGAAGAGTGCGGTGACGCCGACGCCGATGACTGCGCGGCGGCGAACTGGGCCGACCTCGCCGACGACAGCCAGCGGGTGCGGATCGGCGACCCGGGCCCGGCCAAGCTCTTCGACGAGCGGGTGTACTCACGGGGCGCCTGCACCCTCCACGCGCTGCGCACCACGATCGGCGACGAGCGGTTCTTCGCGACGCTGCGGGCGTGGGCGACCGAATACCGCCATCGCAACGCCGGGACGGACGAATTCATCGCCCTCGCCGAACGGCACGCGGGCCGAAGCCTCAGTGATTTCTTCCACCCGTGGCTGTACGAGAAGCGGCTGCCGCCGCTGCCGAGCGACGAGTGACCGGCACACCGCCGTACGCTCGCACCGGCGGAGCGCACCTCTCCACATTCTTGCTATATTGCGCAACTATGCAAGTCATTCGCTTCGCGGACCATTCCGTGAACGGGTGCTGACCACACCGGGCCGGGGGACGAGTGAACATGTCGAACAGCGGCGCGGGCGTACGCGATTGGACGGCCCGGCGCCGCAACACCGAACTGGTGCTGGTCGTCCTCGCCGTCCTCATCGCGATGTTCGGCCATGCCTCGGTGGGCCTGGCCATGCACGACTCGCTGCCCTCCGGGTTCTGGGGCTACAGCCTCGGTCTGGGCGCGCTCGCGCTCACCGCGCACCTGGCGGTACGGCGCTTCGCCCGCTACGCCGACCCGCTGATCCTGCCGGTCACCGTGATGCTCAGCGGTCTCGGTCTGGTGGTGATCGACCGGCTCGACGACTCGTACAAGACCCACTACCACGCCACCTCCGCCGCGCCCGGACAGGTCATGTGGACGGCCGTCGGCGTCGGTGTGCTGATCGCGATCATCGTCGCCCTCAACCATCACCGGGTGCTCCAGCGCTATACGTATGTGGTCATGGCGACGGCCCTGCTGCTCCTGATGGCGCCGGCGTTCTTCCCCGGCGACACCTACGGCGCCAAACGCTGGATCTTCCTGGGGCCGGTGTCGTTCCAGCCCGGTGAGTTCGTGAAGATCAGCATCGTGGTGTTCTTCGCGGGATACCTCACCGTCAACCGGGACGCGCTGGCCCTGGCCGGACGCAAGGTCGCGGGCATCAGTCTGCCCCGGGGCCGCAACGCGGGACCGGTCATCGCCGTCTGGGTGCTCAGCCTGCTGGTCCTGGTCTTCGAGCGCGACCTGGGCACCTCGCTGATCTTCTTCGGTGTGTTCGTGCTCATGCTCTACGCGGCCACCGAGCGCACCAGTTGGGTGATCTTCGGTGTGGTGATGGCGGCGGTGGGCGCGGTGGTGGTCGGGTCGCTGGAACCGCACGTCCACGGCCGCGTGGTGGCCTGGCTGCACCCCTTCGACATCTATCTCCCGCCCGACCGGCGCCCGGCGGGCCTCGTCTCCGACCAGGCCGCGCAGGCGATGTTCAGCTTCGGCCACGGCGGACTCACCGGCACCGGACTCGGCCGGGGCGAACCCTGGCTGATCGGGTTCGCCGGGCGCAGCGACTTCATCCTCACCACCATCGGCGAGGAGCTCGGATCGGCCGGAGTGATCCTCGTCCTGATGCTGTACGTCCTGCTGGTCGAGCGCGGACTGCGTACCGCCCTCGCGACCACCGACCCGTTCGGCAAGCTCCTGGCCCTGGGCCTCGCCACCACCATCGCGCTCCAGGTGTTCGTGGTCGCGGGTGGTGTCACCGGCCTGATCCCGCTGACCGGCAAGGCCCTGCCGTTCCTGGCCCAGGGCGGCTCCTCGTCCGTCGCGAACTGGCTCCTTGTGGCACTGCTGCTCAAGGTCAGCGACAGCGCGGGACGGGCTTCGACGCAGCCGGAGGGGAACGCGACGATCCTCACGCGGGTGGTTCAGCCGACGGGTTGACGGGTCCGGGCGGGGTCATCGGCTGCGCGAGTTCCCCGCCCGGTGCTCCGTGCCTGACGCTCCGTCAGAGAGTGCGCGCGAACAGCGCCAGCAGGTCCTCCCAGTGGCGCTTGTCCGCCTCCGCGTCGTACGCGGCGGTGTCGGCCTGGGTGAACCCGTGCTGGGCGCCCGGGTAGATGCCGCCGCTGTGGCGGACACCCGCCGCCGAGAGGGTCTTCTCCAGGTGGTCGATCTGCTCCGCCGGGTTGCCCCCGTCCTGGTCCGCGTGCCCGAAGTACAGCTCGGCGGTGATGTTCCCGGCGAGCAGATGGGGGCTGTCGGGGGCGTCGTTGGCCAGCCGTCCGCCGTGGAAACAGGCGGCGGCCGCGACGCGCGTGGGATGGGTGCCCGCGGTGCGCAGGGCGATGTTGCCGCCCATGCAGTAGCCGGTGACGCCCGCCGGTCCGTCGGTGGTCAGGGGCGACGCGGCGAGCCACGAGAGGTAGGCCTCCGCGTCACGCATGGCCAGTTCGGGGGTGAGGGCGAAGAGGAACGGGGTGATCTCCTCGAAGAGGTTGGGGCGCTCCGCCGGGTCGATGAAGTCGGGCAGCCCGAACAGCGGCGCACGGCCGGCACGGTAGAAGAGGTTGGGCACCAGTACGGTGTATCCGGCCGCGGCTATGCGGTCCGCCATCTTCTTGAGGTGGGGGCGCAGCCCGAACGCGTCCATGTAGAGCAGGACCGCCGGGTGCGGGGCGCCGTCGTCGGGGTGGGTGAGATAGGCGTCGGCGATGCCGTCCGGGGTGGGGACGTCGATATCGGTTCCGTGCACGGTGGCCATGGTGAATTCTCCTTCAATCCTGCTGAATCCTCTCGGCAGGATAGGCGACCAACATGGCATCAGGGCATCGCAGTTGACCTTTGTCACGTCTTTGACGGACCGTCATGTACAGCTTGGCGAAAAAGCCGTGGACCGGCAGCTGACCTGCCGGTCCACGGCTTTCGGCGTTCCGCCGCTTCGGGCTCAGCCCTGTCGCGGGTTCGGCTTCAGGACGGCGAACACCGCGCCGTACGGGTCGGCCAGCCAGGCGATGCGGCCGACGTCGGGTACATCGGCGGCCGGCATGAGCACCGATCCGTCGTTCTCCTGCACCTTGGTCACGATGACGTCGGCGTCGGCGACGGCGAAGTACGGCACCCAGCTCGGATCCCGCTGCCCCTCCTGGAGCGCGGCCACTCCGCCGAAGGAGGCTTCCCGCTGCTCGCCGTCCTTGATGCTGAGCACCCGGTAGACCATCCCTGGTGCCTGCATCTCCTCGGACCGCCAGCCGAACAGGCCGTTGTAGAAGTCGATGGCGCGTACCGGGTCCGGAACGTGCAGCTCCGTCCACACCAGGGTGTTGTCCTCGGACGTCTTCTCCAGGCCCTTGGTCTTCCCGGGCTGCCACACCGCGAACTGCGCGCCCTGCGGGTCGGTGAACTGGGCCAGCCACCCCTCGCCCATGACGTCCATGGGCTCGGCCCGCACGGCACCTCCCGCGGCGACCACGTCACGTGCGGTGGACTGGATGTCATCGCTCTGGAAGTACGTCGTCCAGGCCGACTTGGCACCGTCCTCCGACAGCGGCCCCAGCGCGCCCACGGTCTTGCCGCCCAGCTGGAAGAACCCGTACCCACCGGCCTCGGGCCCGGCGGAGGCGAACTGCCACCCGAAGACCGCGCCGTAGAACGCGGCGGCCCGGGTCGTGTCGGGGCTGCCGAGGTCGATCCAGTTGGGCGAGCCGGTGCGGAAATCGGTGCCGAGCATGTGTTTCCTCCTGCGGTTCCGGTACGAGGACGCCTGCCACGATGCCGATCGCACGGCCCGCCGGGATGATTACCGGGCTGGGCGGGGCGGGGTTTCACCCGGACGGTGGCAGCGGCGGTGGAGCGCGGGAGGAGATACGGCACGGCCGAGGCCGGGAGGCGCGACGACGGCGCGCGTCCCGGCCTCGGCCGGAGCAGAGCGGAATACGGGATTACGGCAGGAAGTACATCGGGTTCGGGATCTTGTACGTCTTGTCGGCGTGGCCGCCCGCGAGGTCGGTGTACTGGTCGCCCATGTTGGCGACGATGTTGTAGCCCATGTCCTCGATGTGCTTGCGGGTGCCCGACTTGTAGTCGACCGTGGAACACGTCCACTTGGGCTTGCCGCAGCTCAGGTACGCCGGCGGGTTGGTCTTGTCCTTGAGGAAGAAGTGCGCGGTGTCGACCGGAACCGCGTAGCCCGCCCTGGTGAGGTTGGCGGCGCTCGCCTCGCGCTGGGAGGCGTCGCGACCGGTCAGGAAGAAGACCGTCACACCCTTCTTGGCCGCGTAGTCGACCAGCTCGGGCATGCCGAACACCGCGATGGAACGGGCGCTCTGGACATACGCGTTGAACGCGGTGGCGTTGTACGCGAAGCCGTTCTTCTTCTCGTAGTCGTACGTGAGCAGCGTCGTGTCGTCGACGTCGAGCACGATGGCGGGCTTGCGGCCGTCGTGCCCGGGGTGCGCGGCGGCGCGGGTTATCTGGCGCTTGGCGCGGGCCTCGATCGCGGCGACCTGCTTGGCGTAGTTGCTGGTCGGGGAGGCCTGGTAGGCCCCGGTGGAGTCGGCGGCGCCCCCGTAGTAGGCGTCGATCTTCTCCTCGACCTTGGTGATGTTCGGGATCTCCTTGTCGCTCTTCGGCGTGCTGTCACCGGCGGAGGCCGCGCCGGCGCCGTACAGAGCGGCGCCGGTCACGGCGAGGGCGGCAGCAGTGGCTGCGGTTTTGGTGAGGGTGCGCATGAGCCTCATATCTACGCGCATCACACATCGCCCCGCCAGGGGGTTTGATCAACTCTTTACCGTGTGGTTGGCCGCATTCCTCGCCCATGAACCGAACGCGAAGCCGCTCACGCACGGCCTCCCGTGGTGCCCTCGGCCAGTGAGTCGGCGAGGTAGGCGGCCAGGTCCGTGCATAGGGTGTGCCGAATGACACGACACCTGGAATTCGAGCGCCTGCACAACTTCCGTGACCTCGGTGGCTATTGCACCTCGGACGGACGCACCCTTCGCTGGGGTCTGCTCTACCGCTCGGACTCGCTGGCCAAGCTCCAGGGCGCGGACTGGGAGCGCTTCCTCGCCCTGAACATACGTACCGTCATCGATCTGCGGTATCCGTGGGAGATCGAGGCCAAGGGCAGGGTGCCCGACGCCGACGGGTTCACGTATCTCAACCTCAGTGTGGAGCACCGCCCCTACGACCAGGCGGAGATCGACCCGGCGCTCGACCCCTGGCGCTTCCTCGCCGACCGGTACGCGGAGGTCGCTCTCGACGGGGCCGAGGAGCTGCGGCAGGCGCTGGAGGCCATCGCGGACGAGAGAGGGCCGCAGGTGTTCCACTGCGCCTCGGGCAAGGACCGCACCGGTCTGCTCGCGGCCCTGGTGCTCTCGCTCCTGGGGGTGGACGAGGACACCGTCGCCGCGGACTTCGCCCTCACCGAACTGGCCACGGACCGGCTGATCGCGGACTGGCGGGCCGCCAACCCGGGGCGGGCGCTCAACTGGCCCGGATACGGGCGGGCGCCCGAGGAGGTCATCCGGCTCTTCCTCGCCGACCTGACCGCCACGTACGGCTCGGTGCACGACTACGCGGTCAAGCACGTCGGCGTCGACGACGCCCTGATCGAGCGGCTGCGCGCCCGGCTGCTGGACTGAGTGCCACATCGGCGGGCGTCGGCCAAGGTGGCCTGGACCTGATGGTACCTACTAGGTACCATCAGGTATGCCGTCCTTGAATATCACGTTCACCGACGAAGAGCTGGCGGAGGTCCGCGCCGCCGCGGCCGCCGAGGGCAAGTCGCTCAAGCAGTATGTGCACGACCTGCCCCTGCGCGAACGCCAGCGCCGTCAGTTCGTCCGCTACGCCGTCTCCTGGGGGGAGGCCCATCGGGAACAGTTCGACGAGGCCTTCCCCGAAGAGGTCCCCCCGGCCGACCGACCGCAGGGGAGCCAGGCCGCCTGATGACTCTGTACATCGATGTGCCCTGGCTGCTCGATGTCCAGGAACAGGCCGTCCCCGAGGACGTCTCGGTCGCCGACTACTCCGCGCTCGTCGCCGCCGTGGCGCGCCACAAGACCCGTATCCCGCGCCCCACCACCGCCGAGCCCGACCCGGCCTGGCGCGCCGCCGCGCTGCTGCACACCCTGGTGCGCCTGCAACCGCTGCCGTACCGCAACTCGCTGTACGCGTGCCAGGTCGCGGTCGCGTACATGCACGCCTCCGGCGAAGGCATGGACCCGCCGTACGGCGCCCTGGTGGACCTCGTACGGGACATCCAGGCGGGCAAGGCGTCCGTCTACCAAGCGGCGGACAGCATCCGCGAATGGCGGCTCTGACGGGGCCAGTTGTCCCCGCACAGCAGCGCGCCCGCTCCGGCGGCCGGTCCGAGGGACCTGCTGGAGCGGGCGCTCGCGGTGATCGGGGTCAGTGCAGCACGACGACCTTGTGCATCCCGAGGAAGGCGTGCGGCACGCCGTTCTTGTCGTCCGGGATGAAGCAGAGCAGCGCGTACGTGCCCGGCGGCAGGTGGTGGGCCCGCAGCAGGACCGTGCCACCGGGGGAGACGGCGCCGAGGCCGAGGGCGGGTCCGGTGAACGGCGCCGTGGCCGGCTTCCCGGCCGCGATCTTGTCGAAGTACGCCTGGAGCTGGGCGTCGGTGGTCCCCGGCGTCACTGGCTGGAGTTGCATCTCGTGGAGCTCGTCCGCCGCGTTGTGGAACAGGATCGGGTCCTTGGCCTCGTGCAGGCCCCGGACGTCGAAGCGGGGCCCGGCCGGTGTCTCGCGCGTGACCACCGTGGCCCGGTGGTCGGTGCGGAGGCTGCCCTGGTTGCCGTCGTGCAGATGCATGACGCGGAACACCGGGTGCGCGGGGTCCTTGAGGAACGCGCTGAAGTCCAGCAGGACCAGCCGTCCGGGCTTGACCCGCGTGGTGAAGCTCTCCGACACGTTCCGGGTGACAAAAGCACCGCCGGGCGCGTCCGCCTCGTCGCGCAGCGCCGTGATGCCCTGGGCCGTCGGGACCGGCATGCGGCTGACGGCCTTGGTGAGATCGGCGAAGATCTTCTTGAGCGTGACCCCGTGGTGCGGGCGCAGAAGTTGCAGCTGGCGGCCGTTCACGTCGTCGGTGTGGACGCGGAAGGTCCGCAGACCGCCCCGGGCGTCGTCCTGGGCGTGGATGCCCGAGGTGTCGATGCCGATGTCGATGGGCTTCGGGCCGTGGTGGTGGCGGGCGCCGGCCGAGGCGTCGGCGTTCGCCATGCCGCCGAGCGCGCCGGCGACGGCGAGAGCGGTGACGGCCGCGGCTCTGGCGCCACGTCGTAGCAGTGCGGTGCGCATGAAACTCCTGTCGTTGTACGAACCCCCGATCACCCAGGCCACCACCTCATGGGCCGACCGGCCGTCAGCCACGCGGGCCGCAGGGCCCGATCGGAGCATCGGCTGTGTCCGGGGTGATGCATGGTGCGCGGGGGAACGGGCAGGATGAGGCGGCCATGACACACCCGTCCGGTGTCGCTCCGAAGGGAACCGTCCCGTGCTCCGTAAGGTAAGCGCCCTGCTCGCCGCCGCCGCTCTGCTTCCGCTCGGTACCGCCGTACACGCGGCCGCCGACACCAAGGCCGCGCCCGCCCCGGCTCCCGCCTGCACGTATACGTCGGCCGTCCCCGCCGACAACTTCAAGGGGATACCGGTCTTCGACCCGGTCAAGGCCGCCAAGCCCTACAGCGCCACCCTGCGCACCAGCCAGGGCGCCATCACCTTCCAGGCGCTCACCGACGAGGCGCCGTGCACCACGTACTCCTTCAAGTTCCTCGCCCAGCGCGACTACTTCGACCGCTCGCACTGCCACCGGCTCACCACCGCGCGCATCTACGTGTTGCAGTGCGGCGACCCGACGGGCACCGGGAGCGGTGGGCCCGGTTACTCCTTCCCCGACGAGAACCTGACCGGCGCCACCTATCCGGCCGGGACGGTGGCGATGGCCAACGCCGGGCCCAACACCAACGGCAGCCAGTTCTTCTTCGTCTGGAAGGACACCAAACTCTCGCCCGCCTACACGCCGTTCGGCCGGGTGACGGCCGGTCTCGACGTGCTGCAGAAGATCGCGGCGGGCGGCGAGGACGACCAGAACAACCCCGGGGACGGCTTCCCGAAGCTGCCGGTGAACATCAAGCGCGTACAGATCAAGAACAGGTAGTACGCCCTGGTCAGGATCGAGTCGCGGGAACCGGGGCCGTGTTGGCGCGGGTCTTCTCGGCGGCGACCGCGAACTGCCGGTTGGCCTCGGTCTGCCGCCGGTAGTTCTCCGGCAGGTCCGGCAGGGCGAGCAGGCGGTCGCAGGCCCGCAGGGAGCCCGCGTAGTCCCCGGTCCAGTACGCCGTGATGGAGAACTCGAAGAGCAGGCCCCAGCGGTAGACCCACGGCTGGGTGAACAGGATGTCGTCCGGGGCGGCGCGGTCCAGGCCCGCCACGGCGAAGGCGTGGGCCGACTGGTGGTGGCCCCGCGTGCGGAGCCGGGAAGTCAGCTCGTAACAGGCCTCCAGCCGTTGCGGGCGGGCTTCCCAGGCCCGTACGAGAGCGTCCATCGCGCCCGGCCAGTCATCGCTCTCGGCCCGCAGGACACCCACCTGCAACTGCGCGCAGTACACCTCCTCCGCCCAGCCGCCCATGTCCGCGCGGCGCTGGTAGAGGGCGATGGCCTCCTCGGTGCGGCCCATGTCGCGCATGGTCTGGGCCAGATAGAAGACCGTGCGGGCGTTGTCGGGATCGCGCTCCAGCTCCGCGCCGAGCAGCCGGGCGTCCCGCTCGAACTTGTCGTGCCGTGAGCCGCCGTCGGCGAAGTCCTGGATCGTCAGCGCGTCGAGGTGCTGCTGCCCGGAGCTCCCGTCGCAGGTCAGGTACTCATGGGTGACGCCTTCGTAGCGCCAGTCGAGGTCCGCGCGCACCAGGCGCTTGATGCGGTACGAGGTGGTGCCCTCGTGGCGCAGCATGTACGCGTCCGCGGTGAGTTCGAGGAGTGGGGCGTCCTGGCGGATGACCAGGTCCGCGTCGAGGAGCAGCAGGTAGTCGGCCCTGCCGCGTGCGTGGGCGATGTTGAGGCTGCGGTTGTGGCCGAAATCCACCCAGGGCTCCTCGTGCAGCTCGCCCGGGACGCCGTCGAGGGCCGCGCGGATCAGGTCCTGGGTGCCGTCGGTCGAGCCGGTGTCGGAGATGACCCAGGTGTCGATGAGATCGCGTACGGACGCCAAGCAGCGCTCGATGACGCGCGCCTCGTTCTTGACGATCATGCAAAGGCAAATGGACGGCTGCTGCACGGCATCCTTCATGTCCCTCACACCCTTCGTTTCGCGGCGGCCCACTGTGGCACGAGGGCGGGGACGCCGGGTCGCCGTGCGCGCGGAGTCGTCGGCGACGGACCTCGGTCGGCGTAGTGATGAGCGTCCGAGGGGTGGTGTGTTGCTGCGCCCGAGGGTGTTTGTTGGTCCGATGCGCTGATAAACGGGCGTGTCTGCCCGGGATCCGTGGTCGGCGGGTCATCGGCGGGGATGTTCCCGGAGGCGTTGGATAACGCCCGTAGAAGCCTCATCTAGGAGTAACGGGATGTGGCTCCTGATCGCACGACAAGGTCGCGGCTCGGACCGCTTCCCCGCCGGAGCAGATGGCTCGCCGGTGGCGCTCTGGCGTCCCTGGCCATGCTGCTGGCCGGTGTGGCGAGCCCGGCGGTGGCCTCGACCCAAGGCGCCGGCGCCCCTGTGGCGCAGCCGGGCGGCGGTGGCGACGACCACTGCAAGCCGAAGCCGGACAGGAAGGCGGGCACACCGGGTGCTCGCCTGGGCGGTGGTGGCGACGACGACGATTACTGCAAGGGCATGGGCCCAAAGGGCCCGCCCGGCCCCACGGGTCCCCCCGGCCCGAAGGGCGACACCGGACCGACCGGCCCTCCCGGCCTATCGGGTCCGACCGGTCCGACGGGTGACACGGGAGCCACGGGTGACACAGGGCGCTACTGGCGCGACCGGAGCCACGGGCGCCACCGGTGCGACCGGCCCCTGCACCGCCATCGACGGCATCGAGCCCTCCGCCACGGAGGACTTCACCGCCGTCCTCATCAACGGGAAGGCGTACGCAGGGCGGCAGAGCACCCCTGGCGGGACGATCGTCTGGACGGACCTGACCAACTCGGACAACCCCAACTACCCCGTCCACGTCTGCGGTATCTCCATCACCGAACAGGACAAGGACGCCTGGATCAAGGTGGTGACCACCGACGGGACGGTCTGGCAGACGCATGGCGACGTGAACGGCATGAACTTCATTTGGGCCGAAGGCTGGACCCAACTGGCGACGCCTGTACCGGGTTCGCTACGCAGCGGCGCCCCACGCAGGACAGGAGCCGCCAGAACCTCCTGAGCTGTTGGTGACACCGGGTGTGTGCCGTGGGCCCCATGGCACACACCCGGTTCGACGGTCACCACGTACGGCTCGGGCGCGTGCGCCCGCGCATGCTGCCGCACGCTCTTCGGCAGGTTCTCGCCACGCGGCACGCTGGCCGCAGGAATTGGCCGGATGAGTTAGCCGAAAACCTCGGTGGGTGGCAGTCCGAGAGCTGAGAGACAGGGGAATGTTCATGTCTGTTGTGATGTCGATGCGTTGGGCCGGGGTCAAGCCCGAGCAGTACGACGCCGTGCGTGCGGAGGTGAAGTGGGAGGAGGAGACCCCGGACGGGGCCTCCCTGCACGTTGCCTGGTTCGACGCCGGCGCACTGCATGTGATCGACGTGTGGGACGCCCAGAACGACTTCGAGAACTTCTTCGCCGAACGCCTCGCGGCCGCCGTGGAGAAGGCCGGCATCGCCGGTGAGCCGGAGATGCAGTTCACCCCGCTGCACCGCCGCTTCGTGGCTCCGGGCGTGAGCGGCGGCGGCGCGTAGCACCCCTCGGAAGTCCGTCGTCAGAAGTCCGTCGTCACAACTCCCGTGTCAGAACGCCGAGTTGGCGAACCAGCGGTCGAGCAGCTCCGTGTCTCCGGTGCTCTCGACCGTGTCCGCCGAGCGGTCGACGCGGCGGTACAGGAGCAGCAGCAGATCCGCGGCGCTCGCCCGTACCGTCGCGTCGGCCGTCGTCGCGGCGCTGTCCGCGACCACGCCGAACCCGTCGGGCCGCAGGCGCACCAGCCACTCGGCGCCGCTGTCGGCGCACTGGAAGCGGATGCTCTGGTCGGAGCCGCGCAGCTCGGCCACCTTCGGCGCGAAGAAGGCGGCGAAGGGGAGGTTGGTCAGGAACTCGTCGACGCCGTCCCGGGCGAGCGCGGGGTCGATGGTGGACGCAAGGCCGAGCGTCCACTCGGCGTCGACGCGGTGCACCAGGGTCTCGAACAGCATCCGCCGCACCCAGAACCGCGCATGGCCGTCGGCGCCCCAGACCCACATCGGCGCGTCCAGGTCGACGCTCGCGAAGGTGTCCGCCGCCACGGCGGCACTCGCGCCCAGCCAGTCGGCGTACCCGTCCACCTGCTCCGGCAGCTGCAGATCCACATCACGGCTGGTCGGCCGCTCCTGGACGCGCTGGCGCAGCAGCGCCGAGAACCACCGCTGGACGCTGCCGGTGTGCTTGATCAGGTCGGCCAGCGTCCAGCCGGGGCAGGTGGGCACCGGAGCCGTCAGGTCGGCGCCCTTGACCAGACCCACGAACCGGGCGGTCTCCGCCGCGACGGCCGTGCCGTGGTCGGGCTGATCGACTGTGTTCATCCTGATATGCCTTCCTGGCGTACCGATTTTCCTTGCCGTGCTTGCTGCGTCCCTTGCCATTTCGGCAATCCGGTTGACCTCAAGTTTGGTAGAGGTCGTACGTTTCCTTCATGAGCATGGAAGCCACCGCGTGGACGCAGCTCCACAATGTCATGAACGCGCAGCAGGACCGACGCCCCTTCAACAGAGCGACGCTGCGGCGCATCGCCGCGTTCGCCCGTCCGCATCGCCGCCGTATCGGGCTGTTTCTCCTGCTCAGCGTGGCGACGGCGCTGCTCGCGGTCGCCACTCCCGTCCTCGCCGGGCGCGTGGTCAACGCGATCGTCAGCGGCAAGGAGGAGGGCACGGTCACACGGCTCGCCGCACTCATCGCCGTGATCGCCGTCGCGGAGGCGGGGCTCGGGCTGGTGAGCCGCTGGCTGTCGTCGACTCTCGGCGAGGGGCTGATCCTGGATCTGCGGACCGCCGTCTTCGACCATGTGCAGCGGATGCCGGTCGCCTTCTTCACCCGGACCCGCACCGGCGCCCTGGTCAGCCGTCTCAACAACGACGTGATCGGCGCCCAGCGGGCGTTCAGCAACACCCTTTCCGGTGTGGTCAGCAATGTCGTCACGCTGCTGCTCACCCTCGGCGTCATGCTCAGCATCTCCTGGCAGATCACCGTGCTCGCGCTCGTGCTGCTGCCGATCTTCGTACTGCCCGCGCGCCGGATGGGTACGCGGATGGCGAAGCTCCAGCGCGAGGCCGCCGAGCACAACGCCGCGATGGGCACCCGGATGACCGAGCGCTTCTCCGCGCCCGGCGCGACCCTGGTCAAGCTCTTCGGCCGGCCCGCCGACGAGTCCGCCGAGTTCGCCGCCAGGGCCAGCCGGGTGCGTGACATCGGCGTCCGTACGGCGATGGCGCAGTCCGCCTTCATCACGGCCCTCACCCTCGTCTCGGCACTCGCGCTGGCCCTGGTGTACGGGCTCGGCGGGTACTACACGCTGCACGGACACCTCAAGGCAGGCGCGGTTGTCGCCCTCGCCCTGCTGCTCACCCGGATGTACGCGCCGCTCACCGCCCTCGCCGGTGCCCGCGTCGAGGTGATGAGCGCGCTCGTCAGCTTCGAGCGGGTCTTCGAGGTGCTCGACCTCAAGCCGCTGATCGCCCAGAAGCCGGACGCGCGGCCGGTGCCCGAGGGGCCGGTCTCCGTGGAGTTCGACGGGGTCCGCTTCGGCTACCCGTCCGCCGACAAGGTCTCCCTCGCCTCGTTGGAGGAGGTCGCGAGCCTGGACACCCGGGGCGGCACCGAGGTGCTGCACGGGGTCTCCTTCCGCGCCGAGCCCGGCCAGATGGTGGCCCTGGTCGGCTCCTCCGGCGCGGGCAAGTCGACCATCGCGCAGCTGCTGCCCCGCTTGTACGACACGGACGAGGGCGCCGTACGCCTCGGTGGCGTCGACGTACGCGATCTGACCGCCGACTCGGTCCGCGACACCATCGGCATGGTCACCCAGGACGGCCACCTCTTCCATGAGTCGGTCCGCGCCAACCTGCTGCTCGCCCGGCCGGACGCCGCCGAGGAGGACCTGTGGGACGCGCTGCGCCGCTCGCGCCTCGACGGTCTGGTCGCCTCGCTGCCCGACGGGCTCGACACGGTCGTCGGCGAGCGCGGCTACCGGCTCTCCGGCGGTGAGCGCCAGCGGCTGACCATCGCCCGGCTGCTGCTGGCCCGCCAGCGCGTGGTCATCCTCGACGAGGCCACCGCGCATCTGGACAACACCTCGGAGGCGGCGGTCCAGGAAGCGCTCGGCGAGGCGCTGGAAGGCCGCACCGCCGTGGTGATCGCCCACCGGCTCTCCACCGTACGGTCCGCCGACCTCATCCTGGTGGTCGAGGACGGGCAGATCGCGGAGCGGGGCACACACGAGGAACTGCTCGCGCTCGGAGGCCGCTACGAGGAGCTGTACCGCACCCAGTTCGAGCGCCCCGGCAACACGCCCGCGGGCCGCGGCTGAGCGCACGGCCGGCCGGTGAGCCGTCGAGCTCACCGGCGGGCGGCCGGTGCGCCTTCGACCTGGTCGCCGTGGTGGCTTCACCAGGTACGGAGCCCGCCCCCTAGGACTTCACCAGCGGGTGGTCGGAGTGGAGGAGGGCACTGACACGGACGGCGACAACGTACGGCTATTCGGGCGCGGCCTCCTCCCGCTCCAGTGCCCGTGTCAGGGCTGCGAAGCCGGGGTCGATCCCCTCCCTGTCCCCGCCGGTCCGCCAGTCCACCAGGAAGCCGCGCAGGACCCCGAGGATCATCTCGGCGACCTCCAGCTTGCGCCGGTCGGACCAGTGCTCCGGGCAGATGGCCAGGAGGGTCGGCAGATACAACTTGGCCGCGCCCCGGCCGAGTTCGGCGTAGCGCGAGGGGTCGTACATCGCGAGCCCGATGGCCTGGTCGAGTGCCAGTTGTCCGGGGTCGTCGGCGGTCAGGGTCGACCAGATGGCGCGTACCCGGGCCGCCAGTGAGGGATGGCCGGTGACATTGGCTGCGGCGGCCACCGCGTTGTCGATACGCCGGGTGCGCAGTTGCAGGATCGCCTGCTGGAGCAGGTCGTCCGCGCTGTCGAAGTGGTAGAGGAGCACCTTGTGCGTGGTGCCGGCCGAGCGTGCGGCGCGCCGGAGCGAGAAGTCGACCATGCCGTGGGCCGCGAGATCCGAGGCGACCAGGTCGAGCAGCTCCCGGCGTCTGGCCTCGCCCCGCTTCGATCCCGTCGACCGCCGGTAGCCCGCCCGTTCCTCGGAAGCGTCGTGCGCATCTCCGTCGACAGTGTCCACGGCCGAATCTCCTCCCGAAGCCCTCGCCAGTAAGTGAACCGCGTGGTTCACTCTATCTCAGGGCGGTTCGGCCCACTGGGAGGTTGTTGTGCACTCGTCCGTGGAACGGCAGAAAGTTCACTTCAGCAGCGGCGGCACCCACTGCGCCGCCTGGCACTATCCGGGCACCAACGGAGGCTGTGTGGTCATGGCCGCCGGAACGGCGGTCACCAAGGAGCCGGGCACCGACCGGTTCGCGCAGCGTTTCAACGAGGCCGGGTTCGCCGTCCTCGCCTTCGACTTCCGCCGGATCGGCGAGAGCGGCGGCGAGCCGCGCCAGGTCATACGTATCCCCGACCAACTGGCCGACTGGCAGGCCGCGATCGCGTACGCACGCGCCCTGCCGGACGTCGACCCGGCCCGGATCGCCCTCTGGGGTTTCTCCCTGGCGGGCGGGCATGTCCTGCGACTGGCCGCACGCGACGGCGAGTTGGCGGCGGCCATCGCCCAGACACCGCTCGCCGACGGCCCGACCACCGCGCGCGCGGCGATGCGGCACTCCACACCGGGCGCGATGCTGCGCCTCACGGGGCTGGTGGTCCTGGACGCGCTCGGCGCTCTCGTCGGCCGTCGGCCGATCCTGGTGCCGAGCGCGGGCGCGGCCGGGACCGTGGCCGCGCTCACCACACCGGACGCCATGGACGGCACCCGCGCGCTGGACCCCGACGGCGAACACCCCGACTGGGAGCAGACGATCGCCGCGCGCTCGGCACTCGCCCCCGGGTTCTACCGGCCCGGGCGCGACGCGCGGAACGTGAAGTGTCCGCTGCTGGTCGTGGTCGCCGAACAGGACCAGTCCGTCCTGCCCGGCCCGGGCCTGCGCGCGGCGGAACAGGCGCCGCTCGGCGAGTCGACACGGGTTCCCGGGACGCACTACGCCGCGTTCACCCACGCGCACCAGCTGGCCGTGGAGGCCGAAACAGCGTTCCTGCAAAAGCACTTGCTCGGTCCGTCGGCCGACCTTGTACGACTGAGGCCTCCGCGGCGAAACTGAGGGTATGGCGATCAACGAGCAGGCCCCGGACCACGACGTGCCGGATGACGCGCAGCAGACGGCCCAAGCCGCGTTCGATCTGGGGGCGCAGGAACGCACCGCGGGCAACATCGATGCCGCCCGCACCGCGTTCCTGCGCGCCGCCGCCACCGGCCACCCCGACATCGGCCCCATGGCCCTGGCCAACCTCGCCGTACTCGAAGCGTCGGACGGCCGGACCGAGCAGGCCCGTACCGTGTTCGCGCAGGCGATAGCCACCGGGCATCCCGAGCACGCACCGAAGTCCCTCTTCAACTTCGCGATCTTCGAGCAGCGCAACGGTGAACTGGCCCACGCCCGCGAGCTCTACGAGCAGGCCATCGCCGACGGGCACCCCGAGCATGCCCGCAAGGCCCGGTTCAACCTCGCCAACCTGGCGGCTCACCAGGGCCGACTCGGCGAGGCATGCGGTCTGTTCCTGGAGGCCATGGCACCCCCGTTCATCGGGGACACCGCCGAGCGCGCCCACCGACGGCTCATCGAAGTCGACCCCAGCCACCTCGCCGAGGCCCGCGAGATATACCTCCGGGCCATCACGAACGAGGACAAGGAGACGGCGGCGCAGGCCCGCGACCTCCTCTTCGACCTCGACCCCCACCACATCCTGCCCACGGACACCATCACGCTCGGCCCGAGGGAGGTCGACCTGGCCGACGTCGAGTCCGCCGACTGGGCGACCGGACGGCGACCGGCCTATTCCAGCGGCCATCTGGACGTCTACACCCGCGACGGAAACCAGTACACGATCTTCGTCGACCTGCGCGACCGCTACGACCGCCGGAAGTACAACATGCTCCGGGCACACCTCGGACCGGACTCGATCTGAGCGGTTTCGGTGAAGCGACGGGTGATGCGGTACGGGCTCAACCGACGGCGATCTCGCGTCGGTACCGCACCCCCGGGCGCCCGTTGATGACGGTGTCGCCCACGATCATGAACCCACTGCGTACGAGTACGGCCATGGACGCAGGGTTGTCGAGGGTGGTCTTCGCGGTGAGCGCCGAGAGCCCGTACACCTCGGCGGCGAGTCGGCATACCTCCGCGACCGCCGCCGTCGCCATACCCCGGCCCGAGGCGCGCTCGCCGACCCGGTAGCCGAGCTCGGCGGACCCGTCCTCGACGTCCACGAGATTGATTCGGCCGACCAGGTCACCGTGCTCGTCCACGACGACGTGGAAGTGACACACACCGGCGTCCTGTTCGGCGAGACGATCGCGCTGGTTGGAGGCGAACTCGGCGAAGTACGTGTCCCCGCGATCCGGGATGGTCCGCGCGAAAAACTCCCGGTTCAGGCGCTCGAATTCCAGCAGAGCGTCCGAGTGTTCGGCCCGCAGCCGCTCCAACCTCACCATGCGCGCCAGCATACGCACGCACCCGCCGATGGGCATTGCCTTTACGATCACCGTTGTGACGAACACTACGACCCGCACAGAAGAACCGGTCCTCGTCCGCACGGAGGGCCGTATCGGGCGGTTGGTCCTCAACCGCCCGCGCGCGCTCAACGCGCTCAGCCACACCATGGTGCTCCGCATCGAGGAGGCGCTGCTCGCGTGGGAGAGCGCCCCCGCCGTGGCGGCGGTGGTGCTGACCGGGGCCGGTGAGCGCGGGCTGTGCGCGGGCGGGGACATCCGCGCCATCTACGAGGACGCCCGCGCCGGTGGTTCCGCCTCGGCGGAGTTCTGGCGCGACGAGTACCGGCTCAACGCCCTGATCGCCCGCTACCCCAAGCCGTATGTGGCCCTGATGGACGGCATCGTGATGGGCGGCGGGGTGGGGGTGTCCGCGCACGGGAGCGTACGTGTCGTCACCGAGCGTTCCCGAGTGGCCATGCCCGAGACCGGCATCGGCTTCGTCCCCGACGTCGGCGGTACGTATCTGCTCGGGCGCGCACCCGGTGAGCTGGGCACGCATCTGGCGCTGACCGGTGAGGCCGTCGGCGCGGCGGACGCGATGCTGTGCGGCCTGGCCGACCACTTCGTACCGTCCGAGCGGCTCGACGCACTGCTGGCGGACCTGACCATGTCGCCCGTCGACGACGTCCTCTCCCGGTATGCCGCCGAGGCGCCGCCCGGTGAACTGGCGGCGCACCGGGCGTGGATCGACGACTGCTACGCGGCCGACACGGTCGAGGAGATCGTGGAGCGGCTGCTCGCACACGGCGACCCGGCCGCCAAGCAGGCGGCCGTCACGCTGTCCGCCAAGTCCCCGACCGCCTTGAAGGTCACGCTGGCGGCGGTGCGCCGCGCGCGCCAACTCGGTTCTCTGGAGCGGGTGTTGGAGCAGGAGTACCACGTCTCGTGCGCGGCACTCAGCTGCCCCGACCTGGTGGAGGGCATCCGGGCCCAGGTCATCGACAAGGACCGCACCCCCCGCTGGTCCCCGGCCACCCTCGCCGAGGTCACCGAGGAGGACGTGGCCCGCTTCTTCGCCGCGCCGGCCGCCTGAAGCCCGTACTCAGTCGAACTGGGAACTGGGCACCGGGCCGGACGAGTTGAGCTGGGCCCGGTCGCCCCGGAGCCAGGTCCCGCGGACGGCCTCGGCGAACTCCGCGAACCGGTCGTCCGGGTCCGCGGGCGTCTCGCCGTCGCCCTCTTCCGGCGTCGGGTCGGCGCCCACGATCTCGGCGGCGATCCGCGCGGCCGGGCGGTCGTCGGCCGGTGCCGGGTCCATCTCGCCGTCCTCGTCCGCGTGCAGCTGCTCGTCCCAGGGCGCCATCACCATCTGGTGCAGCAGGGCGACGCTGTCGGCGGTGATCACCGGAGGGTCGGTCCAGTTGCTCGCGTGCTCGTGCAGCACCTGTCCGGGTACGCGCTCGAAGAGCTGCCCGAGGATTTCGGGTCCCTCGTCCGTCTCGCCCAGCTCGTTGAGGTCGTACGCGATCACCACGGTGTTCTCGCGCCCCGCTTCGAAGGGCTGCGCCGGCAGACCGAGTACGTCGGCGGCGGCCAGGCCGAGGATCTGGCTGCCCCGGTCGGGCAGCAGCGACACCGAACCCGGCCGCACCTCGGCCGACTCCAGCAGCGTCTTCAGCCGCAGCAGACCCCGCAGGCACTGGTCGTGGGAGTCCTGCAACCAGGCGTACCGGCCGGTCATCGCCGCCTCGAAGCCGAACGGGGACAGGGTGCCGAGGACCGTGCCGCCCATCACGTACTGCCAGCCGCGCAGATCCTGCGTGTCCAGCGGGCTCACGCGCGCGGCCTCGGCGGCCCGGTCCAGCATCCGGCGCTGGCGGTCGCGCGTGGGTATCCACATCTCGTCCTGCGGGTCCGGCAGCAGGGCGTGGTGACGGTTCGCCAGGTCCAGGTCGCCCGACATGAGGGCGTTGTAGGCCAGCAGATAGCGGTCCGGCCAGTCGGAGAAACCGCTCTCGTGCCGCGCCAGTACCTCGACGGCCTCGCCGTGGCGGCCCTCGCGCTCGTACGCGGCCACCAGCTCACGCACCACCGCGAGCGCACCCGGGCGCTGCCGCAGTGCCTCGCGCAGGGCGGGGACCGCGAGGTAGGAGAGCCCGCGCTCGACGCATGCGTAGCCGAACGCGTACTGCGCCTCCGCCGACTCGGGGCCCGCTGCCAGCTTCTTGGCGGCCTTGCGCAGGTCGTCGAACCCGGCCGCCTCGGCGGCCCGCCCGACCACGAGCGCCACTTCACCCAGCGGCAGGGTTTCGGCACCCGCCCTCAGCAGCCGCAGGGCACCGGGGACGTCACCTGAGTCCATGCACTCCCAGGCCTCGACGAGCTGGGCGGACTTCGGACGGGTCTTCTTGCGCGAGAACATCCGCAGATCATCGCCGATGACGGAGTGTGATCTCAAACCGTTTCGCGGATGCCGCTGCCGTCCCTACCGTCGCTCCCCCTTCCCTTCGTGCTCCAGCACCGAGTCGAGGTCATGACGGTGTCCGGCCGCAGCGCGTGCGCAGACCTCGGCCTCGTTCGCCGCGCTGAAGGTGTCGGCCAAGGCGGTTGACCTGCGGTGTGCCACGGCGGCCTCGGTGTCCGCGTGCACCAGATCCGCGTTGATCGCCATCGCCGCCTGCACACCGGCCGCCTGGGCGAGCGGGAGAGTCGCCATCAACTCGGTGACGTTGCCCGCCACCCACACCCCGGCCACCTCGGTCAGCCCCGTGGCATCCGAGGCCACATACGTACCCGTGGCCATGGGGTGTTCCACCGGGACGAGCCCGAGGCCGGACAGCACCTCGCCGCGCGCCACCAACCGCGGCGCCACCACCAGCGCCTCCACCGCCACGCGCCGCCCCGAGGACAGCCGCACCCCGGCCAGCCGGTCCGCCACCACGTCCAGGGCGGTCACCGCGTCCTCGACGACCGTGATCCCGCGTGCCGCCAGGCGCTCCGAGTCCTTCTCGGCCAGGGCCGCACCGGCGGGCAGGAACAACGTGACCCGCGACGACCACTGCCGCAGCAGCAACGTCTGATGCAGGGAGGCGGGCCGGCCGCCCAGTACGCCGATCGGCGCGTCGCGGAACTCCCAGCCGTGGCAGTACGGGCAGTGGAGCACATCGCGCCCCCACCGCTCCCGCAACCCCGGTACCTCGGGCAGCTCGTCGACCAGCCCCGTCGTCACCAGGAGCCGCCGTGCCCGCAGCTCACGCCCGCTCGCGGTGCTGACGACGAAGCCGCCCGCCACCCGCCGGGCCGAGACCGCCCGGTCGGCGATGATCCGGCCGCCGTATCCGGCGACCTCCTCCCGGCCGAGGCGCAGCAGCTCAAGCGGGGCCACACCGTCGCGGGACAGCAGACCGTGGGCCTCCGCAGCGGGGGCGTTGCGCGGTTCGCCGGAGTCGACGACCACCACGGAACGGCGGGCACGCGCGAGCGTCAGCGCCCCCGACAACCCGGCGACGCCCCCGCCGATCACCACGACGTCCAGCTCTCCGGATACTTCCTCGGACGCTTCTACGGAATCCCTGTTCGCAGTCATGGAAACACCGTGCGCCCTGCCTGCCGGGCCCGCCATTTTTGTTGCTGATTCGGCAAGGGCATCAACGACGGCGCAGCGGCACCCCCGGCTCCCACCGCTGCTGGTACCGGCCGGCCGACGCACCGGCGGTGAACGCGGCCGAGGACGCGGTCGACGTCCCCACCCGCCAGTCGATCTCCTTCACCGCCTGGTACCAGATGACCCCGATGATGTCGCGCCGCCGGGGCAGCGTGCGGAACATATCGGTGATCCACTCGGCCTTCCGCCCGGCCGCGTCGGTGGCGCCGACCTCGGTGATGACGAGCGGCTTACGGGTGAAGCGCCGCAGCTCCGTCCGAGACGGGTTGAACAGCCGGTCGAACGACTGGTAGTTCTCCTTGCCCACCGTGCCGTAGTAGCCGGACAGACCCACCCAGTCCACATACGCGTCCCCGGGGTAAAGCCCGGCCAGCGGTGTGGAGTTGGCGTAACTGATGTTGGGGCTCCACACCCACACCGCGTTGCGCGCGCCCACCGCGTCGAAGATCCGGTGGACATGGCGCCAGGCCTGCACGTACTCACCGGCGCCGTTGCCGTTGGACTGCTCGCACCACGGGTACCAGTAGCCGTTCATCTCATGGGCGAAGCGGATGGCCACGGGGTAGTGGAGCGACTTGATGCCCTGAGCCCAGGACCGTACGTACGCGTCGAAGGAACCGTCGATGATGTGGGAGAGACGGTATGTGGGTTGTTCGCCGCGCAGCCTGGGCTCCTTGGCCTCGGCCGTGTGGTCCCAGGGTTCCCAGGCGATCATCGGGAGCATGCCCCGCTCGGCGACACGGTTGATCGCCCCGGCGTCGAAGTGGTCGCTCTTCCAGTCGGCCGAGAACTCGTACACCTGCGGATGGTGCCCCGTCTGCCGGGCGAACTCGGCGGCCTCCGTGAAGTCATGGGTGCCCGCCGAGGTGAAGACGCCGATGAACGCCTTTCCGGTGGCGGGGAAGGAGGCGGTGGTGGGTTGCTGTGCGGCGGGGTGTCGGTCGTCGGGCAGTACGGTCGTCGGGGGCAGTACGGCGTCGGCGCGTGCGGCGGCCGCGCGGCGGTCGCGGTCCGCCAGGTCCGGTGCCAGCGTGAAGGTGTACCAGGTCAGCAGTACGGCACCGAGCAGCGCGAGCAGCCGTGGTGCCGTGATCTTCACCGTTCGGCCCTCGCGGTGCGCAGCCGGGTGGAGAGGCCCTGGACCAGTGCGAGCAGCGGCGGGGCCGAACCGGCCGCGAGGCCGAGCAGTGTCCACATCCGCATCGCGGTGTAGTCGTGGTGGTGCAGGAAACTGGCCGTGAGCAGAGCCCCGGCCATGAGCGCCCACAACAGGTGCAGGCGGAACGTGCGCAGCGACTCCGAGCTGCGCAACTCGCCCTTGGCGGTGACGACATACGCCAGCGGTCGGCGCAGCAGGGCGTTCGCCGCCGCGTCGATGTAGACGGGTCCGGCGAAGAGCGAGAGCAGGATGCCCGCGATACCGATCTCCCGTCGCTCGTGTTCGGCGAGGTTGAACCGCCGCAGCCACAGCCACAGCGCGAACGAGCCGCCCATCCCCGCCGACCACAGCAGGAACCAGGGGAGACCCGGCAGTTGGATGGAGGAGACCCCGAGCAGCATGTACAGAGCGGTGGCCAGGGTGCCGAGGCCCAGACTCATGGCGACGCTCGGGTAGTAGAACTGCACCAGGCCGTACAACAGCCGCTGCCCGGGCCGCAGTTGAATGCCCTCCCGCAGCCGGGAGTTGAGGGTGATCTCCCAGACGCCGTACGCCCAGCGGCGCTGCTGGTTGAAGTAGTCGGTCCAGGTCGTCGGGCCTTCACCGATCGCCACCACATCGGGGGTGTAGACACCCTTCCAGCCGTTCCCGGTGGCGGGGTTGACCGTGCCGTGCACCCGCATGCTCGTGAGGTGGTCCTCGATGATGGAGTCCTGATAGCCGCCGATCTTCTGCCACGCGGTGACACGGTAGAGGTGGTTGGTGCCGATGAGCAGCGGCGCGTCCAGACCGTTGCCGCCGCGCTCGACCATGCTGCTGAACAGGTACTGCTGCACCGAGGCGCCGTGCGAGACCCAGTTGTCGTACGCGTTGCCGTACACCTGCGGGGCGACGACGAACGCGGTGTCGGGGGCGTGGAAGTAGCCGAGCGTCCGCTCCAGGAAGCAGGGGAGCGGCACATGGTCGGGGTCCATCTGGGCGACCACGTCGTAGTCGTTCTCGTGCTCGGCGCGCCAGGCGTTGTGGTTGCCCGACTTGGTGCGGGCGCGGAACGGGCCGGACGGCTGGTTGTACTCCGGTCGGCCCTTGCGGCTGAAGTGGTGCACGCCGAGCCGCGCCGCCATCTGCCGTACGGCCGGATCGTCGCCCTCGTCCAGGATCCAGACGTCGACGGTGCAGTTCCAGCGCTCCACCTCCAGCATGGCCCGCAGGGTCCGCTGGACGACGGCCAGCGGCTCCTTCGACGGCACGATGGTGGTGAGCATGGCGACGCGCAGTCCGGACGGCGGGACCATGGGGATGGGGTCCTTCGCCCGGAAGGCGAACACCCAAATGGCCGCCGCCTGCACGACTTTGATCGTCTCGACCCCGATCACCAGACAGAACCCGACCCGGGCCAGACACAGCCCGCAGCCCCCGAGCCCGGTCACCCCGGGTCCGGGCACATGTTCGGGCAGCAGCAGCCAGCCGATGAACACGATGTCGGCGAGCGCGGTGGCGGCGGTCACCGCCGTGAGCAACACCCGCTGGTCCAGGCGCAGTACGGGGCAGTACGCGACCTCCCGGCCCGGGTTGGCCAGCGGGCCGCAGGCCCGGGCGGCGCGGACATAGGCTTCGACGGCCGACGCGTTGCGGCGATCCCTCCTCTCGGCGCGCCGATCGGGCCGGGATGCATCTCTGGACATGTCCCCCCTTAGTGGCAACCAGCGTCACTCCGCTGTGAACAGGCCACTACCTGTTGTGAGTGAAGGACAGCGGCGTCGGCCGCCCGGTTCCCGCCGTTCTCGGATACCACCCGCTCGGATGTGAGAGGGCTCGGACGGGGCTCAGATACGAACGGCGTACAGGGTGCTGTCGTCGCCGCCGAAGTACACCGTGTCCTGTGTGACGGCCGGTGAGTGCACGGGGGCGGAGGCGGAGAAGGCCCACAGCTGCTCTCCGGTGGTGGAGCGCAGTGCGTAGAGCTTGGTGTCGTCGCTGCCCACGTACACCACGGATCCCGCCGTGACCGGTGAGTGCACGTCTCCGGCGGCGGTGAACTCCCAGGCGGGCTTGCCGGTTTGGGCGTCCAGTGCGTGCAGTGTCCTCCCACCGCCCACGTACACCACACCCGTGGCGATCGTGGGGTTGGAGCCGACCGAGGCCCCCTCGAATCGCCATACCTGCTTTCCGGTGCCCGCGTCGACGGCGTACAGGTTTCCGTCGGTGCTGCCGAAGTAGACGAGGCCGCTCGCGGTGCAGGGTATGCCGGACACGGCCCCCTTGGTGGTGAAGGCCCACCGCTTGTCACCGTTGTTCGCGTTCACCGCGTAGAGGTTGGTGTCACTGCTGCCCACGTACACCGTGTCGCCCGAGACGGCGGGGGAGTGGGTGTCGTTGTCCGCGGTGAAGGCCCATCTGCGGTTTCCGTCGGCGCTGTCCACGGCGTACAGGCGGTGATCCGCGCTGCCCACGTACGCGACGCCTCCCGTCACGACGGGGGTGTGGACGATGCCTCCCGTGACGAACCGCCAGCGGACCTTGCCCGACAGTGCGTCGAAGGCGTAGAGCGTACGGTCGTCACCGCCGAGGTAGACGCTGCCGCCAAGCACGGTGGGTGCGGAGCCGATGGCCGCGCCGGTCGTGTACGACCAGCGGCGCGTCCCGTCGGCGACGGCGAGCGCATACAGCGTGCCGTCGTTGCTCGCCGCGTAGACCAGATCGCCGGCGACTCTGGGATACGACAGTACGGTGCCGGTGGTCGTGAACCGCCAGCGCGGCGTTCCCGAGGTGGCCGACTTGCTCCCGTGTGTGAGGGCCCACGTGGCAGCGGCCACCCCACCGGCGGCCACGACTCCCGCAGCGCCGTACAGCAGTCGGCGCCGACTGACCGGCCGCTCGGGCAACGGCGCTGGTGGGAGCGCAGGGGTGTAGGGGGGTGCGGGCGGCGTCACCCGGTCCGGGACCGGGACCTCCGCGCTCTGCCAGGTCGTCGGCAGCCACCCGGCCGAGAGCAGTTCCACCGGCGACCGGCCGCCGGTCAGAGCGGGCATCAGAGCCGCCAGGGTCGGCCGGTCGGCGGGCTTCTTCGCCAGGCACCAGCCGATCAGCTGGCGCAACCCGGCCGGAATCGCTCCCAGATCGGGCTCCTCGTGCACCACGCGGAACAGTAGCGCCGCCACCGACACTTCCCCGAAGGGCCCGGCGCCCGTCGCGGCGAACGCCAGGACCGAACCGAGCGAGAAGACGTCCGACGAGGGCTCGATCGCGTGCCCCTGGATCTGCTCGGGCGACATGTACCCAGGAGAGCCGATGGTGGTTCCGGTGAGGGTGAGTCCGCTGTGCTCGGCGAGCCGGGAGATCCCGAAGTCGATGACGCGGGGCCCGTCTTCGGCCAGGAGCACGTTCGCGGGCTTGAGGTCCCGGTGGATCAGGGAGGCACCGTGAATCGCGGTCAGCGCCTCCACCAGTGCGGCCCCCAGCGCCCGTACCGACCGCTCGGGGAACGGTCCGCACTTCTGCACTGCTTGCTGGAGCGAGGGCCCGGGAATGTAGGCGGTCGCGAGCCACGGCTGACGCCCCTCGGGGTCCGCGTCGACCACCCCGGCCGTGAAGAACCCGCCCACGGCCCGGGAGGCCATCACCTCGCGCACGAAGCGCTGCCGGAACGCGGGTTCCTGTACGTACTCGGGACGGATGACCTTGATCGCGACCCGTCGACCGCTCGGCGAATACCCGAGGTAGACACGGCCCATGCCCCCACTGCCCAACTGGGCCACCACTCGGTACGGTCCCACGGCGACGGGATCGTCAGGCCCCAACGGCTCCAAGGCGCCCCCCGGGTCACGTCCTGGACGAATCACCAACTCGCTTGCCGTAGAAGCGTAGCGAAGCCAGGCCGGGCGCCGCGGGGAAACGCGCTTGACGTGCGTCGGAGTGGGGGGATCGGATGACGCCCATGAGCACAGGGCAGCTGGATCCGGATCTGCGTCCCATCGACGACGAACTCGTACGCGAGCTGATAGATAGTCAATTCCCGCAATGGACGGGGCTGATGGTGAAGCGGATTCCCTCCGGTGGCACGGTCAACGCCATGTTCCGGCTGGGCGAGGACATGGTCGTACGACTGCCCTTGGTGCAGGGTGGGGCTGCGGATGTGTCGATGGAGCGGAAGTGGCTGCCGCGGCTCGCGCCCTTGCTGCCCACGGCCGTGCCCGAGGTGCTGGGGGCCGGGGAGCCCGCCGAGGGGTATCCGTGGCCGTGGTCGGTGTACCGGTGGCTGGCGGGGGAGAACCCGGAGGAGGGGGCGCTGAGCGAGCCGGTGCTGTTGGCGAAGGATCTGGCCGAGTTCGTGACGGCGATGTGGAGCGTCACGCTGCCCGGGGCGCCGTGCGCCCACCGTGGCGGGCCGTTGGATTCGCTCGACGCGTCGACCCGGGCTGCGATCGAGGAACTGCGCGGGATCCCGGAGGAGGGCGTCGACTGCGATGCCGTGGCCGCTGTGTGGGAGGACGCGCTGGCGGCGCCGGGCTGGGACGGCCCGCCGGTGTGGCTGCATGCCGATCTGATGCCGGGCAATCTGCTGGTGGACGGCGGCAGATTGACGTCGGTGATCGACTTCGGGTGCATGGGGGTCGGCGACCCGGCCTGTGATCTGTTCCCGGCGTGGAACCTGCTGCCTCCCGATGCGCGGCGGGTCTTCCGCGAAGCGCTGGACGTGGACGACGCGATGTGGCGTCGTGGCCGGGGGCGGACGCTCTCGCAGGCGCTGGTCGCGCTGCCGTACTACCGCACGACCAACCCGTCGATGGCACGCAACGCCCGGCACGTGATCCGGGCGGTGCTGGCGGAAGCCGCCTGACTCGGGGCTCTCAGCGGGGCGCGTCGGTCTTGGTGAAGACGTACTCGTCGAGGATGAGGCCGATGGCGACGGCGGCCGGGATGGCGACGAGTGCGCCGATGATGCCCAGGAGTGCGCCGCCGATCAGTACGCCGACGACCGTGACCAGCGGGTGGACGTTCACCGCGAACTTCATCACCTTGGGCACGATGAGGTAGTCCTCGGCGAGCCGGAAGGCGGTGTAGAAGCCGGCCGTGGCGATGGCGACCGGCAGCGAGACGGACAGGGCGATGAGACTGACGACGATGCCGCCGATCGTGGACCCGACGATGGGGACGAGGTCCATCAGGGCGACGAAGACGCCCAGCGCGGCGGCATAGCGCACCCCGGTCCCCTCGCACCACAGGAAGGTGGCGAGACCGGCGATCGCGGAGGTGGCGACGTTGCCGAGCATGTAGCGGCCCGTGCGCGACAGGATCTCCTCGGTCATGGCCCGTACGTGCTCACGCCGGTCGAAGGCGACGAAGCGCAGGCAGAACTGTTTGAGCGCCGGCAGGAACGCCATCATGTACACCGCCACCACGACGACGATCACGGTGGAGGCCACGGCGCTGATCACGGCCTTCCCCGCCCCGAGCAGCCCGCCCACCAGCCCGGACGTCCCGCCGGACGAGAGCCGCTGGTTGGCCTTGTCCAGCAGATGGAAACGATCCTCCAGCCTGCCCAGCGTGGAGTGGTGGTCGTGCAGCTGCTTCAGCCACCCGGGGATCGACTTGGTCAGGGCATTGATCTCGTTGCTCACCGGCGGGATGACCAGGGCGAGGAACCCCGCCAGGACCGCGAGCACCAGAACCAGTACGACGGCGACGGCCAGTCCGCGCGGCAGCCGGTGGCCGGTCAGCCAGGTGACGACGGGGTCCAGCGCGATGGCCAGGAACATGGCGAGCAGCAGGAGCGTCAGCAGATTGCTGAGCTGGACCAGCGTCTGGGTGGTGAGCCAGGCCAGGGTGCCGCCCAGGCCCAGGCCGAAGCCGACCTTGAACCAGGACGTGCCGTGCGCCGCGGCCGGACGGAGAGCGGGACTGTGGGGGCTCGCCGGTGCGGACGCGTCGGCGGAGCCCTCGGCGGGGTCTCGTCCGTCGGGGTCGTCAGGCCGGGGGGAGGACATCGTGGTGCCCCCGTCCACCGGGGTCGGCCGAGGCGGCGGAGCGAGTGGCCCTCATGCGTGCCTGCCTCTCGTCGGTGTTCCGTGGTGGCGCTGTCGTGGCTGTCCTGGAGCCGTGGGTCCTCTCGTGCCCGTTGTTCCCAGTATCCCGATGCGCGGACTCCATGCCCGGCGTGCGGGACGGCCTCATTCACTCGTATGGCCTATGGCGCGGGCGGGCCCGGCTCCCGTAGACAGGTAGGAAATCGTTCCCGGAATCGGGCCGGGCAACCGGCTGCGGGGCGTCGGCCGTGGCTGTGCCCGCGCTCCTCTCGGCGCTCCGAGATGCACTTCACGAGCCCAGTGGGGACTCTGTAGGCGGGGGCAGTACGCAAGGAGGATGGCCATGTCCGTGATGGACAAGCTCAAGCAGATGTTGAAGGGTCACGAGGACCAGGCGGGACAGGGCATCGACAAGGCGGGTGACTTCGTCGACGAGAAGACCCAGAGCAAGTACAGCAGCCAGGTCGACACCGCCCAGGACAAGCTCAAGGAACAACTCGGCAGGGACCAGGACCAGCCCCCACAGTCGTAGCGGCGCCACCGTCGCATGGGCCCGGCTCGCACAGAGCCGGGCCCGTTCGGCGTGCGCCGACTGCTGACGTCCGCCCGCGCGCCCGTGCCTATCCGAGCAGATCCAGCAGCTGACGGGACGGGATGACGGGAAAGGTCACGGGCGGGGTGGCGGAGACAGGCTTTCCCAGCTCGCTGAACCGCACCGAGACGGCTCGCCCACCGTCGACCGAATACTCCGCGCCCCGCAGTACGGGCTTGCCGTGCGCCGACACGTAAACCCGAACGGTGACAGGCCCGTTGACCTGAACCAACGAGCGTACGCGCGCCCCGTCACGCTCCACCACGGGCCCGGCGTTGACAGTTCCGTCACCGTTCCCGGCCTCTGCCAGCAGGCGACCCGCCCGACAGACCGGGGCGAGGCCCTCCACCTCCGGCTTCGCACCGGGCAGATCGGTCACCAGGTACGCCCCGCGCAGCAGCCGGGCGGCCCGCCACGCCGGGTCCGACCGCGGGTCCGCCACGGGATCGATCACCTCGTCGAGCGGGCCGCCGTGCAGAGCGGCGAGCGCGTCGGGCACCGCGGCGTCATCCCAGTGCGTCCAGACCCGTTCACCCATCATGATGCTCTCGGCCCGCCCCAGCCGCCCCGTGCAGTTGCCGTGCGTATCCACTCGGGCGTCCACCGGCGTGCTCGACCCGTCGGCCGCTCGCAGACTGCCCACCATACGAAACGATCCGGCCGCACGAAGAGGTTGCACCGCCTTCCGCAGTGCCTGTGCGTCACTGTCCTTCGCCGCACCGCCCCCGGTGCACGCCGACGTGCCCGCCACCACCGACAACGCGGCTAGGCAGAGCCCGGATATCCGTAACGCACGGGCGGCGCCCATGTGTCCCCCAAGTGATCGATGGTGAGGCCCACTAGAGGTCACTCTTCACCATGGCCATCGTCCGGCACATACCCCCGCGCGCCACGTTCCGTGAGGAGTCGGGCCGGATCCTGACAGGGTCCGTATGGCCCGTGTTAATTGCGAATTGGGTGAACCGTACAGGCTGCGCATATCGTCCTCACTTCCGGGAGAGGCGGATCGACGTCAGCGGGGAGTGGACGTTCGTGGCACTGAGCGAACTGAAGACGAAGATGAAGAAGAAGTACGCCGTGGGCATAGCGGTCGGGGCCTCGGTGGTGGCGCTCACGGGGGCTGTGTGGGGCGCGACGCTGTTGACCGGGTCCGGGCACGACAGTGCTGCGCGCGGGGGCGCGGCCGGTAACCAGGGTTCCGTACGCGAGGGTTCGGAGCGTCCGGAGGTGACGGTTCCGCAAACCATCGCGCACGCGGCCGAGTCGGGCGGGCAGGCCGTGAACATCACCATCGACGACGGGCCGGACCCGAAGTGGACGCCCAAGATCCTGCGGGTTCTGAAGGAGAACCAGGTCAAGGCGGTGTTCTGCATGATCGGCCCGCAGGCCAGGCAGTACCCGGAACTGGTGAAGCAGGTGGTCGCGGAGGGCCACCGGCTGTGCGACCACACCATGACCCACAACACCTCGATGGACAAGAAGCCCGTGGCCTACCAGCAGCAGGAGATCCTGGCCGCGAAGAAGATGATCGAGGACGCCGCCGGGGGAGCGAAGGTGGAGTACTACCGCGCCCCGGGCGGCGCCTTCACCCCGGACAGCCGGCGCATCGCGGCAGGGGCCGGGATGCGGCCGCTTGGCTGGAACGTGGATACGAAGGACTTCGAGAAGCCGGGAACGGGCGTGATCGTCAACAACGTGCACCGGGAGCTCACGAACGGTCCCACGATCCTGTTCCACGACGGCGGTGGCGACCGCCACCAGACCGTCGCGGCGATGGAACAGATCCTTCCGTGGCTCAAGGAGCAGGGCCACCCCACCAGTTTCCCGGTGCGGACCCAGCCCTGACGGGAGGGGACACTGCGGTACGGCACCCCGTGTGAGGTGGAGGGGGCACGGGGTGCGTCGTGGCCGGGGAACTCGCCCCGCTGTGGCCGAAAGTAATGTTCTCCGGCGACGGAAGCGTCGCGTTGGACATGGCATGAACAATGCAGTGGGATGGACGCGGACGCTGGACTGGCAGGTCTTGACCACCCCGCGGGCCCCTTCCGGGCCAACAGGCGGGCTCACACCGGGGCCCGGGTCGCGGCCGGGGCCCCGGATGGAGGGGACTCCGGTGTACGAGGCGGTGGTGCGGCTGTGGCTGTCGCTGGGGCGGGAGGTGCCTCGGCAGAGTGGGGCGTGGGTTGTCGACTCCTGGCGTGCCGGGGGCGACGGCCCCGATTTCTTCGGTCGGGGCTGAGCCGCCGCGCCGCGCTGGAGCGGTGGTTCGGCTGCGGACCGTGGGGCTGGTCGCGCCCACGCGGCGGAGCCGCATGATGTCACGGCCCCGCGCCCTGTAGGTTCGCGGAACCGTTTCGGCGCCTCATGAGCGGGTTGGCTAACTGGCCTTACACACCACGGGAGTTGAGGCGTCACGGCCCCGCGAAAATCACGCGCGCCCCTTTGGTCGTGAGCGGTACCGTCCCCGGATGCATAGTGACGACGGATACTTCGGCGGCGAGGTCGCGGCCGCGTATGACCAGACCGAGGCGGACATGTTCCGCCCGGACGCCGTGGAACCGGCGGTCGATCTGTTGGCCGAGCTCGCCGGGGACGGACCGGCGCTCGAACTCGGCATCGGCACCGGGCGGATCGCGCTACCGCTGGCCGCGCGCGGCATCCCGGTGTCCGGTATCGACATGTCCCGGGCCATGGTGGACCAGCTGCGTGCCAAGCCGGGAAACGACGGCATCGGCGTGACGATCGGCGACTTCGCGACGACGCGGGTGGCGGGGGCGGGCACGTTCGCGGTCGCCTACCTCGTCTTCAACACCATCAACAACCTGACCACGCAGGACGCCCAGGTGGACTGCTTCCGCAACGCCGCCGACCATCTGCGGCCCGGCGGCTGCTTCGTCGTCGAGGTCAGCGTGCCGGAGCTGCGCCGGTTGCCGCCGGGGCAGACCGCCGTGCCGTTCCGCATCAGCGACACGCAGTGGGCGTTCGACACGTTCGACGTGGTCACGCAGGCGATGAGCTCCCACTACGTCACGATCGTCGACGGCCACGCCGAGCACCGCTCCCTGCCGTTCCGCTACGTGTGGCCGTCCGAACTGGATCTGATGGCGCGGCTCGCCGGGCTGAGGCTGCGCGACCGCTGGGAGGGGTGGTCACGTACGCCGTTCACGGGCGAGAGCCGACGCCACGTCTCGGTGTGGGAGAAGCCCACCGCGTGAGGCCCGCGAGCGATCGGCTCAGGAGTCACCACCCACCGCGAACCGGTCGAGCGCCCGGAGAACATACCCCCTCGTCGTCTCGCCGCCCAGGTGCCCCGCGTCCTCGACGACGATCAACTCCGCGTCCGGCCAAGTGCGTTGGAGCTCCCATGCCGTGTCGAGCGGTCCGCCCATGTCGAGGCGGCCGTGGATCAGGACCCCGGGGATGCCGGTCAGCCGGTGGGCCTCGCGCAGCAGCGCGCCTTCGTCCAGCCAGGCGCCGTGGGAGAAGTAGTGGGAGCAGATGCGTACGAGGGCGAGTTGGGCCGTCGCGGGGCGGTCGCCGTACGGGTTCGTGGCGCCGTTCGTCTCGCCCGACAGGACCGCGTCCTCCCAGGCGCACCAGTCGGCCGTGGCCTTCTCCCGCACCTCGGCGTCGGGGTGTTCCGCGAGCCGGGCGTAGGCGGCGACGATGTCGCCGTCGCGTGGGGTGCCGGGGGCTCCGGCGAGAAAGCGCTCCCACTGCTCGGGAAAGTACCGGCCCACTCCGCGATACAGCCAGTCGATCTCCGAGCGCCGGGTCGTGGTGACACTGGAGATGACGATTTCGGACACGCGGCTGGGATGCTGTTCGGCGTACGCCAGGATCAGCGTCGATCCCCAGGAGCCGCCGTGCAGCAGCCAGCGCTCGATGCCCAGGTGGTCCCGCAGCCGCTCCATGTCGGCGATGAGGTGTGCGGTGGTGTTGTGCCGCATGTCGGTCGTCGGGTCGCTCGCGTGCGGGGTGCTGCGGCCGCAGCCGCGCTGGTCGAACAGGACGACCCGATACCGGTCCGGGTCGAAGTATCGCCGCGCCCCGATGCCGCACCCCGACCCTGGCCCGCCGTGGACGACGAGCGCGGGCTTGCCGTCCGGGTTGCCGCACATTTCCCAGTACACGAGGTTGCCGTCGCCGACATCGAGCATCCCCTTGTCGTACGGCTCGATCGGCGGATGCGACTCGACCACGTCAACTTCCTTTCAGACATCCCAGGTCCCTCAGACGAAGGCGGCCGCATGGTCGGCGGCCCACCGGGCGAACGACAGCGGTGGACGGCCGAGCACCCGTCGTACGGTATCCGTCGCCGGGGACCCGCCCTCGGTGGCGGCGGTGATGAACTCCACGACCGCGGCCGCCGTCTCCCGTGACCCGAACCGCTCGAAGTCGTCCAGCGCCTGCGCCTCGGTGAGCTCCTCGATCCGGATGGGCCGCCCCGCGGCCTCACCGATCAGCTCGACCTGACGGCGCTGCGACAGCAGCTCCTCGCCGGTCAGAAGGTCACTGAGATCGCCGAGGCCGCCCGCCCCGTCCTCGGACCGATGGCCGGTCAGCGCCGCGACCGCGACCTGCGCGATGTCCCGCTCATGGATCGGCGCGGTCACCGCGTCCGGGTGCAGCAGCCGGGCCACGCCCTCTTTGCGGATCGAGTACGCCCAGGTCAGCGCGTTGCCGGCGAAGACGAGCGGACGGATCGGGGTCCAGCGCAACCCGGCGGCGGCGAGCACCCGCTCGGCCGCCCGGTGCGCCAGCGAGATCGCGTTGGCCTGCGCGTACGGCAGGAGCACGCTTCCGGACGACAGGAGCACCACATGCTCTACACCCGCCGCGCGAGCTGCCTCCGCGAAGTCCGCGATGCCCCGCGAGGTGACGTACAGGAAAACCTTCCGCACCCCGTCCAGCGCGGGCGCCAGCGTCTGCGGGCGGGTCAGATCGGCCGCGACCACCGGCACGCCGGGCGGCAGATCCGCCGACTCGGGATGGCGAGCCGAAGCGCGTACCGGCTCGCCCGCCTCGACGAGCTGATCCAGCACATGCCGCCCGACACTTCCGCGGGCCCCGATCACGAGCGTGGTCATGGTCGTCCTCCCCGGGTCGGCGTACTCCCCGACCCTCAGCAGCCTTCACGCAGGACCAACTGCCCCCGGCAGCCTCGGACAACGTAGTCCCAGCAGCGGGTCCTACGCCGTCGTCTGCCGCAGTACGACCTGTTACGCCTTCTTGACCACGCTGGACGAGTGGTGGTGGGGGCCACGGAAACCAGCCGGGTCCAATGCAACTTATGCAACCAATGCAACCAATCGGGCCGAAAGTGACGTCATGGCAGATGTCCCACCGTACGAACGCCTTCTTACGAACGAACGAAAGGACATGACTGTGCGACCCATCGGAGCCCGTGCGAGTCGGCGGACCGTGTTGGCGACCGGGGCCGGGGCGGCGCTCGCCGCCGTGGCCGTGGCCGCCCCGGCCCGTGCTGTCTCGCCCGCGACCGGCGACCGTGTCACCCGGCAGCTGCGCGCCCTGGAGCGGGAGCATGGTGCGCGCCTCGGTGTGTACGTGCATGACACCGCCACGGGACGCACGGTGGTGTACCGGGCGGACGAGCGCTTCCCGATGTGCTCGGTGTTCAAGACCCTCGGCGCGGCGGCGGTCCTGCGGGACCTGGACCGCAAGGGCGAGTTCCTGGCCCGCCGCATCCGTTACACCGCGCAGGACGTGAAGGAGTCCGGCTACGCGCCGATCACCGGCAAACCCGAGAATCTCGCTCGCGGTATGACGGTGGCCGAGCTGTGCGAGTACGCCATCACCTACAGCGACAACACCGCCGCCAACCTCCTGTTGCGTGAACTGGGCGGGCCTACCGCCGTCACACGTTTCTGCCGTTCTATCGGCGATCAGGTCACCCGCCTCGACCGCTGGGAGCCCGAACTGAACTCGGCGGAGCCATGGCGAGAGACGGACACCACCACGCCCCGGGCCATCGGACGGACGTATGCCCGCCTCGTCCTCGGTGACGCGCTCGGCCACCGCGACCGCCGGTTGCTCACCGACTGGCTGCTCGCCAACACCACCAGCGGTGAACGCTTCCGCGCCGGTCTGCCCGCCGACTGGAGGGTCGCCGACAAGACCGGGGGAGGCAGTTATGGCGTCACCAACAACGTCGGTATCGCCTGGCCTCCCGGCCGCCCACCGGTTGTTCTGGCCGTCCTGACCACCAAGCCCGCCCAGGACGCGCCCGCCGACAACCCTCTGGTCGCCAAGACGGCGTCCGTGCTGGCGGCGGCGCTGAGCTGAGCTTCGGCAGCGGTCGACGCGACCGGGCCGCCGAATAAATCCAGCTGACTGCGGCGTCGAACTCGCCTATCGTCAGCGTGATTTCCGGCGGACACCTCAGTCGGCCGGGGACGACGACGTGGAGGTTGATGGTGCGCTACCGCGAGCTGGGCCGCAGTGGGTTGTCCGTGTCCGAGATCGGTTACGGCGCCTGGGGCATCGGTGAGTCCAGTTGGGTGGGTGCGACGGAGGACGAGTCCGTACGCGCCCTGCACCGCGCCATCGACCTCGGCGTGAACCTCATCGACACAGCTCGTGGTTATGGCGAGAGCGAGCGGATCATCGGGCGCGTGGTGCGTGAGCGGGCGGGGGACGAGGTGTTGGTCGCCACCAAGGTGCCGCCGAAGAACCGTGTGTGGCCCGCGCCCGCCGGTATCGACCCGGCCGAGGCGTTTCCGGGTGAGCACATCCGTACCAGCCTGGAGACCAGTCTGCGGGCCAGTGGCCTGGACCACTTCGACGCCCTGCAGTTCCATGTCTGGAGCGACGACTGGATGGGGCGCGGCGACTGGTTGGAGACCATCGCCGAGCTGAAGCATGAGGGCAAGATCCGTCTGTTCGGTGTCTCCATCAACGACCATGAGCCCGACAGCGCGCTCGCGCTCGTGCGCAGCGGCGTCGTGGACAGCGTGCAGGTCATCTACAACGTCTTCGACCAGGCGCCCGCCGACGCGTTGCTGCCCGCCTGCGAGGAGCATGGCGTGGGTGTCATCGTGCGCGTGGCGCTGGACGAGGGCGGTCTCACCGGCCGGATCACCGCCGACACGACGTTCCCCGACGGCGACTGGCGCCACCGCTACTTCCGTGGTGACCGCCCGGCGCAGATCGAGCGGCGGGTGGCCGCGATCGTCGACGACCTCGGTATCGAGACCGATCAGATCGCCGAGTACGCGCTGCGGTTCGTCCTGAGTTCACCGGCGGTCTCCACCGTCATCCCCGGTATGCGCAGCGTCCACAACGTCGAGCGCAACACCGCCCTCAGCGACGGGCGTCCGCTCACCACCGACCAACTCGCCGTGCTGGCCAAGCACCGGTGGGAGCGCAACTTCTACTCCTGATGGGGTAGTTGACGGGAGAGGGCCGGTCGGGGGCATCGTCGTCGCCACGATGCCCCCGACCGGCCCGGTTCCGTAACGCCTACGGGTCAGGCGCTCAACGCGTTGACACGTACGGCCATGTTGCCGGACGGGTGCTTGTTCTCGTACATCAGCTGGTGTGCGAGGCCGGTCTCCTCGAAGTCGCCGACCCAGGACAGACACGGGTCGAGCTTCTTGCTGGCGGCGAGCTCGATGACCTGTCGGCACTGGCGGATGTTCGCGAAGTGCGAGCCCTGGAGGCGCTTCTGACGCATCCACAGGAACCGCAGGTCCACATCGCCGTTGTAGCCGCTGGTGCCACCGCAGATGACCACCATGCCCGCCGTGTCGCACAGGTACATGGAGGTGGGGATGGTGTTCTGGCCGCTGTGCTCCAGCACGATCTTCGGCGCCCGGCGCTCGCCGAGGACGTCCCAGAACTTGGTGCCGAAGGCGCGGACACCCTTCATCCACTTGCCCATGGCCGCGCTGTCCGTGGTGTCCGGCAGCCGGCCCCAGTGGTCGAACTCGTTGCGGTTGATGAACCCTTCCGCGCCGAGCTCCAGACAGTGCTTGCCGCGCTCCTCGTCGGAGACCACGGCGATGGGCACACCGCCGCGGATGCGGGTGATCTGGATCGCCATCGAGCCGAGGCCACCGGCGCCGCCCCAGATCAGCACCGGGTCCCCGGGCTCCACGGTGTGCGGGGCCCAGCCGCACAGCTGCCGGTAGGCGGTCGCGCCCGTCAGCAGGAAGCAGGCCGCCTCCTCCCAGGTGAGGTTGGCCGGCTTGGGGTGGCACTGGTAGTCGTCGACGAGCGCGTACTGCGCGAACGAGCCGTAGTTGGTCTCATACCCCCAGGCGTTCTGGGTGGCGGAGGTCATCGGGTCGGCGCCCATCCGGATGTCCTGGGCGGTCTCGTCCCAGGTGCAGCCCGAGAGCATCACCTCGTCGCCGACCTTCACACAGCTCACGCCCTCGCCGACGGCCCAGACTATGCCGGACCCCTCGGAGCCGCCGATGTGGAAGTCCTCGGGCTCGCCGCGCTTCTGCCGCCCGGCGATGACGTCGTACGGGTAGCCGAGGGACGCCCAGACGTTGTTGTAGTTGATGCCCGCGGCCATCACATAGACGAGCACCTGGCCCCGGCCGACGCGCGGCGTGTCCACGACCTCCATGGCGAAGCCCTGCTCCGGCGGACCGTAGCGGTCCGGGCGGATGACCGACGCGTGCATACGCGAGGGCACCTCGCCCAGCGGGGGCATCTGTCCGATGTCGTACAGGTCCTTGGTCAACTCTTCCTCCACCTGGTGTTTCTGTCGTTGCTGTCGAGCAGGGGGTGTCGCGGGGGTCGTCAAGCGACGGTGTCCGCTCCGAGTTCCACTTCGAGCTCCCGGGCCAGTGACGCGGTCGTGGTCTCCTTCACCAGCCGGGTCATGGGCAGGGCGACGCCGAGGTCCTTCTCCAGCCGCTTGCGCAGCTCGGTGGCCATGAGCGAGTCCATGCCGAGCTGGCTGAACCGCTTGTTCACATCGAGCCGGGCGACGCGCATCTTGAGGACGGCGGCGACGTGCTCCGCGACGCGTTCGGTGACGGTGCGGTTCGTGGCGGGCTGGGGTGTGGCTTGCGGTGCGGGGTGGGGCTGGGCCTGTGCTGCCGCGACGGGGGCGGGTGCCGCGACGGGCGCGGCGGTACGGACGGGTGCGGCGACCGGCGTCGCGGCCTCCACCCCACGTGCCGTACCGGCTGCGTTCGCCGCGATCCGCAGGCTGCCGCGCAGCTCGATCACGAAGCCACTGGAGGGGTCGGTCAGGCGCAGCTCGCCGGTGAGTTCGATGCCCTGGCCCAGGCCGTGCACCTCGCCCGGTTCCGCCGCTCGCGCGTGCTCGGCCGTCATGGTCGCGTTCACCTTGTCTTCCTCGTTCTGTTCGCCGGTGCGGCGACGTATCGGCATGCCCTTGGCCTCGGCGACGACACGGCGTTCGTCGTCGAACAGGGCGATGTCCAGGGCGAGTTCGCCGTCGGCGGCCTCGGTGATCCGGCACGCGGTCCACAGCTCGTCCGTCGCCGGGCCGTACACCGTGAACCCGGTGAGGTTCGGCGTGAGGAGCGAGGGATCGGGGAGCAGCGCCAGGGCCGGCTGGTAGGCCGACCGCACCAGATCGGGGTGGACCGGGTGACCCGTGCGGGGCTCCATCGAGGCGGGCCGGTGCAGTCGCGCGACGGCCTCGCCCTGCCCGAGCCAGATCTCGTCCAGTACGCGCCGCAGCGCACCGGCCCCGGCCGTGCGGCGGTAGAACGTGTCGGGATCCAGCCGGTCCGGGCAGCGCGCCAGGATCTGGTCGAGCGGTTCGTGCCCGGCCGGGGTCCCGTCGGGCAGCACCGTGGCGGTTCCACCGGCACGCCGCGTCCAGTCGCCGTCGCCGGGTCGGCTCGTGACCTCGAACTCCCAGCTCCCGTCGGTCGCGGCCGGGGTGAGGACGACCCGCAGGGTGTGCGCCTCGCCGGGCCGTACGAGCAGCGCCTCCTCGATGTCCACCCCGGTGAGCAGCACCGACTCGCTGCCCGAGGTCAGGGCGGCGGCGGCCCTGGCGACCTCCACGAACTCCGGCCCGTGCACCACGGCCGGACCGCCGTCGGCGCTCTCCGGCAGGAACGGCGACCCCGCCGCGTCCAGCCGGAACTCATGGGACTGCGGCAGTGACTCCAGGTCCTCCACCCAGTAGCTCTCCCGCTGCCACGGATACGTCGGCAGCGGTACGGCACGGCCGCCGCCGTACAGCCCGTTGAAGTCGACGCGGGCGCCCGTCTCGTACACCTTGCCCAGATGGGTCAGCAGGGTGCGGCGTTCCGGTTCCTCGCGGAGGAGGGAGCCGATGGCGGTGCCGGGCAGGGCGGCGTCGTCGAGGGAGTCCTGCACCGCGCCCGACAGCACCGGGTGCGGGCTGATCTCGATGAACACCGTCTCACTCTGGAGCGCGGTGCTGAGCACGGCCTCGTGGAAGTGGACGCGGCCACGGATGTTGCGGGTCCAGTACGAGGCGTCGAGCCCGGTCCCGTCCTCCAGCTCACCGGTGACCGTGGAGCGCAGCGGGATGCGTCCGGCGCGCGGCTCGATCTCCCGTAGTTCCGCCGCGAGTTCATCGAGCAGCGGGTCCATGTGGGCGCAGTGCGAGGCGGCTTCGGCCTTCATGACACGGCAGAAGACATCGCGGCTGTCCAGCTCGGCCTTGATCTTCTCGATGCCCTCGATCTCCCCGGCGAGGACGGTGGTGCGCGGGCCGTTGCTGGCCGCGACCGAGACATCGACGGCGAGCTCGGCGATGAGCTGTTCGGCGTCGGCGGCGGCGAGCGCGGCCACCGACATCGTGCCGCTCCCGGCGACGCGGTCGCGGATCAGCCGGGCCCGGCGGCAGACCACGGCCGCGGCATCCGCGAGGCTGAGCGCGCCCGCGACGCAGGCGGCGGCCGATTCGCCCATGCTGTGCCCGATGACCACGTCGGGTTCGACGCCCCAGGCCCGCCAGGTCTCGGCGAGCGAGACCTGGATCGCCCAGAGCACCGGGTGCACGATGGCCACGGTCTCGCCGATCAGGTCGCTGCCGTCGCTGAGCCTGTCGATGACGGACCAGCCGGTCTCGGCGCGTACGGCCTCGTCGCAGCGGATCAGCGCCGCGCTGAACGCCGGTGAGACGTCCATGAGTTCACGGCCCATGCCGATCCACTGGGAGCCGTGGCCGGAGAAGACGAAGGCGATCTGCGGGCGGCCCGCGTAGCCCGTGTGGCCGTCCTCGGCCAGGGTGTCGCGCAGGCGCTCGGCGAGTGCGTCGTGGCTGTCGCCGACGACCGAGAGGCGGCAGTCGAGGTGCGGGCGCCGAGTGGCGGCGGTGTGGCAGAGGTCCGCGAGCTCGGCGCTGCGGCCCGCGCCGCCCGGGGCGAGGTGGTGCGCCAGGTCCTGGACGCGCTGCCGCAGGGCTTCGGGGGAGGCGGCGGAGAGGGTGAGCAGGTGCTCGGCGCCGGTCTCGGTGGCGGCCGGACGGCGGACGCCGCCTTCGTCGGGCTCGGCCTCGGTCAGGACGAGGTGCACGTTGGTGCCGGACACGCCGAATCCGCTCACCCCGGCGGCCAGCGGGCGCCCTTGTACGTCGAGGGGTACGGCGCCGAGGCGCGGGATGTCGAGACCCGCGCCGTCCCAGTCGACCGTGGAGGTGCGTTCGGTGACATGGAGGCTGCGCGGGATGGTGCGGTGCTTGAGGGCAAGGGCGATCTTGATCAGCCCGAGCACGCCGGCGGCGGAGCCGGTGTGGCCGATATTGCTCTTCACCGAGCCGACGAGCAGCGGCCGGTCCGTGCGGTGGCCGGTGAACGCGGCGGCGATCGCGCCGAGTTCGACCGGGTCGCCCGCGCGGGTGCCGGTGCCGTGGGCCTCGATGTAGTCGACGTCGGAGAGGGCGATCCCGGCGTGCTCGTAGGCGAGTTGGAGCATCTGGCGCTGGCCGCTCAGGGCGGGGCTCATCATGGTGTCGCTGCCCGCGCCGTCGTTGTTCATCCCCCAGCCCCGGATCACCGCGCGGATGGGGTCGCCGTCGGCGATCGCCCGGTCCAGCGGCTTGAGCAGGACCACGCCGACGCCTTCACTGAAGACGAACCCGTCGGCGGCGGCGTCGCCGAAGCGGCAGTTCTCCGAGAAGACGTTGGCGTCGACGAACCCGTGGTTCTCGGTGTTGGCGAGCAGCAGCTGCGAGCCGCCCGCGATGGCCAGGGTGGACTCGCCGGCCTGGAGGCTCTGGCAGGCGAGCGCGATGGCGGTGAGGGAGGACGAGCAGGCGGTGTCGACCGAGAGTCCGGGCCCGGCGATGTCCAGGGCGAACGAGACGCGGCCCGTCGTGGTGGAGCGCGAACCGGCGCCGAGCGAGGCGTGGATGTCGGGCCAGCCCACGCTCTGCTGGAGATCCCAGTAGTGGACATTGGTGGTGCCCGCATAGACGCCGGTACGGGTCCCCGCGAGCTCGGCGGGGTCCTGCCCGGCATCCTCAAGGGCCTCCCAGACGGTCTCCATGAAGAGCCGCTGCTGCGGGTCCATGCCCGCCGCTTCCCGGGGGGAGATCCCGAAGTACTCGGCGTCGAACCGGTCCACGTCCTTGAGGAGCGCGGAGCGGACACGGGCCCCGGGAATCTCGTACTGCCGCCCGAACCTGACCGGCGGAACGTCCTCGACCGAGCAGACCTCGTCCATCAGGAGCTGCCAGAAAGCGTCCGGGCCGTCGGCGCCGGGGACCCGGCAGGCCATTCCCACGATCGCTATCGGTGCGGGCCGCACCGGGGTGTCTTGACCCATGATGTGTACGTGACTTCCTTAAGTCGGGCAGACCGCACGGCAGTCGGCTGCGCGGGATCGGATTCGACTCTCGCAATAACGGCCGGGAATGTTCAACATCCCGTCAGCAAATTGCCAGAGTGCCCGGTGAATTGATGTCATCAGTGGCAGGTTGCTGCCTACACGTAACGTGGAGGAAACGGCTGTGGACTTACGCCTGCAACAAGCCCATGCGGGCTGCGTGGAGTCCGGCCTGGAATCGGGAACGCGCGCCGAGCAGGCGCATGATGTCCGCGACTCGTCTGCGGTAGGTCCGCACCGACATGTCCAGTTCCCGGGCGGCCGCTTCGTCCGTGCAGCCGTCGCCGAGCATCTGCAGAATCCTCGTTCCGCAGTCGCTGCTGAGATATTCCTGGAGTTGCTGGTACTTGGCGAGCGGGGCGGCCCGGTGCCACGCGGTCATCATGAGGTCGTGGAGCGCCCTGACCACGCCGGGGGCGCGGATGATGGAGGCCTCGGCGCCGGGGGTGACCACGCCGGGCGAGCGCACCAGCGCGACCTGCCGGTCCACGACCAAGGCGGCCTGCCGCACGTCGGCGGCGGCCAGCCGGATCTCCACGCCCTCGACGATCGCGCCCAGTCGGGCCAGCCGGTCGTCCCCGGCCAGGTCGGGCGCCGCGAGAATCCGTACGCGGATATCGCGCGGGCGCCGGGCGGCCAGTCCGCGTAACGCGGCGCCGACCACGGGTAACGCGTCCTCTGAATTCGGTACGAGCATGGTCACCGAATGCTCGGCCCGCTCCACCAGGGATTCCAGTGTGTTGGCGGCGACACTTCTGTCGTCTATGACGGCGAGCGTCGAATCTTCGAGTGCGCGGATCTGTACATCGTTGACGACGGATTCGATCAACGGCCGCATCTGCGACAGCACTTCATCACAGAGGGAGTTGGAATTACGCATGCATGCCTCATCGAGTTTGCAGTATCGCGTCCGAAAAGGCAGCCGTGCTCGCAGCGACGAGGGAGTGAGGGGAAAATCCGGGTAGCGATGCGCGGCGCCCACCATTTCATGCCCCTGAAAAACACGCGCCTCTCTGTGATCACCACCCTACCGCTGAGTAACGCTACAGTTCGTAGCGATACATAGTCAACGCGTGACCACTGCACGGGGGTTGACATCCGGCCAGTCGCATGGTGCTGCGCTCGGTGACGCGGCCCACAGGGAGGGCAGGTCGGGCCCGCGCCCGCGCTCCCCGGCCACCATCGGACCGGCCCGGTGGGGCAACGGTTACCGCCGGTTCGGTGACCCCTGCGGCAGGCCCGGTGGCGTGAACGGCCGGACCGCGGCCAGTGGTTCGGATCTGACGCTTTTTGCGTGGTCCGAATTCTTGCGGGGCACGCAACTTCTGTACGCTGCCCGGCCATGGGCACTGCACAGCACAACGCCCCCGGGCCGGGGCTGCGCGAGCGCAAGAAGCAGGCGACCCGCACCGCGCTGAGCCTCGCGGCGCTGCGGCTCGCCTCGGAACGCGGCTGGGAGGCCGTCCGCGTCGAGGACATCGCGGCCGCGGCCGGGGTGTCGGCCCGTACGTTCAACAACTACTTCTCCAGCAAGGAGGAGGCCGTGATGGCCACGGGCGCCGACCGGGCCGAGCGGGTCAGGGTGGCGCTGCGGGGGCGGCCGCCCGAGGAGCCGCTGTGGGACGCGCTCACCCATGCGCTCACCAGTGCGCTCGGGGAGTCACCCGCAGTCGAACCCGGCATCGTCCTGCGCGCCCGCCTCACCCTCGCCCACTCACAACTCGCCGCCGAACAGATGCGGTTCGAGACGACCATGGCGGCAGCCCTCGCCGCCGAGATTGCCCGGCGCACCGGCACCGACGCCGAGCGCGACCTCTATCCGCGCCTGGCGGCCACCCTCGCCCTCACCACCACCCGGCTGGCCTTCGAGCACTGGGTGACCAGCGGCTCCGACGCCTCCGCGCTGGACTCCGTACGGCAGGCGCTGCGGCGCGTACGGATCGATCCGTAGCCCACCGCGGCGCGGACCCCGTCCGGCACGGCCGCCTCGGGTGCCCCAACGCACAGAGAGAGCCAACTGCCATGTCCCGTAAGCCTGTCAGCAATCCTGTCAGCACCGCATCACCCGCCAAGACTGCCGACGCGGAATCCACCGCACCGGACGGCTGGCGCAAGGTCCCGATCCTCGTCGTCGGACTCACCGCACTCCTCGTCGCGATGCTCACCGCCTTCGCGTTACCGGCGATCAACTCCGGCCCGCACAAGGTGCCCATCGCCGTCGTCGGGCCCGACGCGGCCGCAGAGAAGATCGCCGGGCAGCTGGAGAAGGCCAAGCCCGGCGGGTTCCGCATCAGGACGCTGCCGGACGCCGAGGCGGCCCGCGAGCGCATCGACGACCGCGACATCTACGGCGCGGTGGTCGTCGGCGCCACCCCGGGCGCCAAGCCCGAGGTCCTGATCGCCACCACCGCCAGCCCCACCATCGCCACGACCCTGCGCACCCTGGCCCGGGCGCTCGACCCGGCGACCGCCGAGTCCGGGGTCGTGGTGCGCGATCTGCACCCGCCGATGGCCGACGACCCCAACGCGATCGGGCTCTCGGCCGGTGCGCTGCCGCTGGTGCTCGGTGGGTATCTCGCCGCCGCCGCGATCGTGACGCTGCTGCGCGAACCCGCCCAGCGCGCCGCCACCGCGTTCGGCTTCTCGATCGCGGGCGGTTTCGCCCTCACGGCCCTGTTGCAGTACGGCTTCGGTGTGACCAACGGGAACTACGCGCTGACGTCGCTGGCCGTCACCTTCAGCACGGCCGCCACCTGCTGGACCATCATGGGCCTGCAAGCGGTGCTCGGCGGCGCCGGGCTGGGTCTGGGCGCGGCCATGATGATCTTCCTCGGCAACCCGCTGTCGGGGTTGGCCGGTGGCCCCGAGTGGCTGCCGACCCCATGGGGCACCTTCGGCCAGTTCCTGCCGCCGGGCGCGGGCGGGACGCTGCTGCGCTCGACCGCGTTCTTCGACGGCTCCGGCAGTATGCGCGCGCTGATCGTCCTGTCCTGCTGGCTCCTGGGCGGCCTCGCGCTCTTCGTCCTCGGATCACGCCGAGAGGCAGCGCCGGGAGTCGTGGCCCACACCCCGCAGCGGGAGCCGGAGCCCACGCTCGGCAAGTCCTAGGAAGGACAGCGGCCGTACGGGCCCCGAACCCGTACGGCCGCTCCGCCTCACTCCTCGACGAAGGCCACGGCCCGGGTGGGCGCCGCGCTCGTGCCGGTGAGTTTCAGCGGGAAGAAGCCGACCATGAAGCCGGTCGGCGGCAGGGAGGCCAGGTTCACCAACTGCTGGACGATCAGGGCCTCCTTGTCCTGGATCGCGTAGTGGCCGTCCCAGATGTGCGTGCTGTCACCGGTCTCCTGGAAGGCCGCGCGCATCCTCGGGATGGGGCGGTCCCAGCCGATGGCGTCGGTGCCGAGGATCGTGGCGCCCTTGCCGGTGAGGTAGCGGGTGCCCTCGCCGGACATACCGGGGTAGTCGAAGTACTGCGGCTCGCCCAGGGTGTAGCGCTCCTGACCGGTGCGGATGAGGACCGCGTCGCCTTCCTCGATGTCGCGTCCGGTCGCTTCGACGGCCTTGCGCAGCGCCTCCACGGGTATCGCCTCGCCCGGTTTGGCCCATGGTCGTACGTCCAGGACCAGGCCTGGGCGGTAGAGCTCTTCGAGGGCGAGGTCGCTGATGGTGCGGGAGGGGCGGCCCTCGCACATCCGGCCGCTGTGCAGCGGTGCGTCCACATGCGTACCGCAGTGGGTGCTGATCTCGCGCATGACCTCGCCGGCCGGTCCCTCGCGGCTCGGCAGGTCGTCGGGGTCGCAGCCGAAGGACGCGACCATGAAGTCACGGCCCCAGGCGTCGTGCGTGTGGTAGTCGATCTTCGGCGCGACCACCAGCGCCAGGTCGGGCATGTCGGGGGGGATGAGGTCTAGGTCACGGGGGTCGAGTGGGGAAGTCAGGTCGACGATGCGGCTCATCTCAACTCAGCCTCTCTCGGGTGCGGCGTGCGGGGACCTGCCGATGACTCCTCTCAGCTCGGTCTTCAGGACTTTTCCGTAGGAGTTCTTGGGCAGCGCGGCGACGAAGCGGAAGTCCCGTGGCCGCTTGAATCGCGCCAGCTGCCCAAGGCAGTGGTCGTCCAGCTCGGCGGCCGTCGCCGTCCGTCCGTCCGCGAGGACGACGAAGGCGACGGGCAGTTCACCCCACTCGGGGTCGGGAGCGCCCACGACGGCGGCCTCGGCGACCGCCGGGTGACGCAGCAGGGCTTCCTCCACCTCACGCGGATAGATGTTGGAACCCCCGGCGATGATCAGGTCCTTGGCGCGGTCGACAAGGGTGAGGAAACCGTACGCGTCGAACCATCCCAGGTCGCCGGTGTGCAACCGACCGCCGCGCAGGGTACGCGCGGTGGCGTCCGGGTTGTTCCAGTAGCCCGCCATCACGGTGTCACCCCTGACGGTGACCTCGCCCGTGGTCCCGGGCGCCACCTCCCGGCCGTCCGCGTCCACCACCCGCACCTCGACCCCGGTGCGCGGGCGCCCGACGCTCGCCAGGCGCCGTCCCAGCGCCTCGGCGTCGTCGCCCTCGTGGTCCTCGGGCCGCAGATGGGTGATGGTGGCGGGGGTCTCGCCCTGCCCGTACCCCTGCCACAGCCGCCGGGCTCCGAAGCGGGCGATGACCTTGCGCAGGTCCTCGGTGTACATCGGGGCCCCGCCGTAGAGGATGTGGTGCACCTGCCCGACCAGCGCGTCCGGCAGCAGGGCGGGATCCAGCAGTCGGCGCAGGATGGTCGGCACCGCGAAGAACGTCACCGGCCCGTGGGCCCGCAGCGCCTCGGCCAGGGCGGGTGCGTCCACCGCACCGCCCCGGGGGAAGACCTGGGGCCGCGAACGGGCCACCGTGGCCAGGCCGAAGAGCCCGCCCGCGTGGGACAGGGGTGCGATGTGCAGCAGCGAGGCGTCCATGCCCCGGCTGATGTCGGCGAGCGCGCAGGCGGTGGCCGCCGCCAGATTGGCATGGGTGAGGGTGGCGCCCTTGGGGTGGCCGGTCGTGCCGCTCGTATAGAACAACCACGCCGGGTCACCCGGTCGTACGTCCGCCGGGGGCTCGCCCCCGGGCTGTTCGACCGCCCCGGCCAGCTCCGCGACCGACGTCAACATGGTTGATCCCAGGCCGTGTTCACGCAGCAGACCGAACAGCTCGTCCGTGGCGACACACACCCGGGCCGTGCAGTCCTCGATCTGCTGGGCGAACTCCTTCGGGTGCAGCCGCGCGTTCATCGGCGTCGCCACAAGACCGGCCCACCACACGCCGAACAGGATCTCCGGATAGTACGGAGTGTTGCGCATCGCCAGCGCGACCCGGTCGCCGGGTCGCAGACCGTACTCGCGCAGCAACGCGGCCCCGATCGCCCGGGCCCGCTCGGCCAGTTGACGATAGTCGCGCACCACGTCGGCGCCCTCGCACACCGCCGGGGCGTCCGGGGTGCGCCCGGCCGCTCGGTGGAGCAGCGCAGCGATGTTCACGGGTCCGTACATCGGCTCGTTCATGAACGTCCCCCTTCGCCGGGCGGCGCCTCCAGGACGACGACCGCGGCGGCCGCCTCCTCGAAGCCCAGGAACCCGCCGCCGTTCTCGGCGAGCCCGATGCGGGCACCGGGCACCTGACGTACACCGGCCTCGCCGCGCAACTGTGTGGTGAGCTCTGCTATCTGCCCGATGCCGGTGGCCCCGACGGGATGGCCGTTGCACTCCAGACCGCCGGAGGTGTTCACCGGGAGGCGGCCGCCGAGCTCGGTGTGGCCGCGCTCGGCCGCGAGGGCGCCCTCGCCGGACGCCACTAGGCCGAGGGCTTCGAGCTGAAGGACCTCGCCGATCGCCGTCGCGTCATGGACCTCGGCGAGCGAGACGTCGCCGGGACCAAGTCCCGCGCGTTCGTAGGCAGTTGAGGATGCGAGCCGGGTGATCTGCCGTGCCTCGTCGTCCAGGGCCCGGCCCGAGCCGGAGGCCACCACGCTCGCCCGGATCCGCACGGCACGCCGCAGGCCGAGCCGTCGCGCCGCCGCCGGTGAGCAGACCAGGGCCGCCGCCGCGCCGTCGCCGATGGGCGCGCACATCGGCAGCGTCAGCGGCGCCACGATCTCCCGTGCGGCGAGCACTTCGTCGACCGTGAGCGGGGTGCGGTGGGTGGCCTTGGGGTTGAGCGAGCCGTGCCGCCGGTTCTTGGCGGTGACGGCGGCGAGCCGGCGGGGGGTGCAGTCGGGGTGCCGCCGTCGGTAGTGGGCGGCGAGGGCGGCGTAGATGTCCATGAACACCGAGCGCCGCCCGGGCGGGACGGCCTCGGCCCCGGCCGCCTCCCGCAGCGCCTTGAGCTCGGCCTCCCAGCGCGCCACGTCAAGACCGCCCCGGAACGCCTCGGTCGTGCGCACCTCGTCGGCCCCGTACATCTTCTCGGCGCCGAGGGCCAGGGCGACCTCCATCTCCCCGGCCCGTACGGCGGTGGCCGCGAGATGGAAGGCCGTGGCACCACTGGCGCAGGCGTTCTCGACGTTGACGACCGGAACACCTTCGAGGCCGGTGCCGCGCATCGCGATCTGACCCCGTATCAGATGCTGTCCTTCCAGGGCTCCTTGGGTGGCGTTCGCGAAGAACACCCCGTCGACCACGGAGGATTCGACCCCGGCGTCGGCCAGGCACAGCGACAGTGCCTCACCCGCGAGCGCGCCGACGCCGAGGTCCGGGAACCTGCCGTACGGAGTACGGCCCACGGCGAGCACGTACGCGTCGCTCATGAGCCGTTCGCGGGGCTCACCGGGACGCGCACCGTATTGCGCAGGACGCCGATCCCCTCGACCTCCAGCTCGACCACGTCCCCGTCGCCGAGCGAGCGCGCCAGGTCGAAGCCGGTGCCTGAGGGGACCGTGCCGGACCCGATGACGTCCCCGGCGTGCACCGCCCGGTCCCGGCTGAGCTGCACGATCGCGTCCTCGAAGCTGTGCTCCATGCCGTCGGTGGTGCCGCGCGACCACTCCTGGCCGTTGACCCGGGCGGTCATCGTCAGCGCGTACGGATCGGTCAGCTCGTCGCGGGTGACGATGCAGGGGCCGAGGGTGTTGGACCCGGCGAAGTCCTTGCCCTCGCAGGGCCCCACGCCCGCCCGCATCAGCACCATCTGGAGGTCCCGGGCGCTCCAGTCGTTGAAGACCGTGTACCCGAAGATGTGCTCGCCGGCCGCCCCGGGCTTGACCTCCCGGCCCGTACGGCCCACCACGGCGGCGAACTCCAGCTCGTAGTCGAGCTCCTGCGCCCCCGCCGGGGCGGTGATCACGTCCTCGGGCCCGCTCACCGACAGATGGTCGGCCGTGTAGTACATGACCCGCTCGCGGAACAGCGGGTTCAGGTCGAACCGGCCGCTCGCCATGAGCCGTTCGAACTCGGCGGCGGGATCCTCCGCCCCGGCGGACTGGCGCCGGGCCAACTCCCGTAATCCGGACTCCAGATGGGCGATGAACAGCCCGCAGTCGCGCAGCCGGGCCGGGCGCGGCAGGGGCGACAGGAGGCGGACGTCGGCCCGGGCGAGCAAGCTGCTGTCGGGACGGCGTTCGGCCAGCTCCTGGGCGCGGGCGAGACCGGCGTCGGCCGACTCGATCAGCGCCTGCATGGAGGCGAAGGCCGCTTCGTCGGGAGCTGCGGCGGTGAGATCGAGGACGGTCGCGTCCTCGTCCAGCAGTGCCCCGACGCACTGCCGGTTCGGTTGGTTCTCCCTGACGAACGTGACCAGGCGCATGACGTCTCCCAACGTGCGGCCAGCGGCTCGGAACAAGACTCGGAACGGGTACGGCTCAGAAGGGGTGCGGCGGGAAGGAGGCACGGCTCGATGGCTTCGACGGGGTGGCGAGACTCGCTCACCCGCGAATACTGGACAGCTGTCCAATCGTTGGACGCCTGACACAGGTCGTCAAGAGTCCGGACATGATCAGTGTCCGCGCGGTGCTCGGCCCGGCATCGGCCGCCGGAGGTCTGGGGCGGCCGCACCCCCTGTGGAACAATCGCCCGCATGGCTGGTCGTCGTGAGGAATCCGCGCGGGAGAGCCGCCGTCGTCTGCTTCAGGCCGCGACGGACCTGGTGGCCGAGGCGGGCCCGAGGGCCGCGTCCGTACAGGCGGTCGCCGAGCGGGCGGGCATCAGCCGGGGCTCGGTCGCCTGGCACTTCGGCTCGAAGGACGGCCTGATCGTCGAGGTGATCGAGCGCGCCTTCACCACGGCCGAGGAGGAGTACCGCCGACGCCTGCCGCAGTCCGGCCCGCTCTCCTTCGACCTGCTCGTGGACGCGCATCTGGCCGTGGTCGACGCCCCCTGCGGCCGCGTGTTCGCGACGGTCCTGCCCGAAGTCCTCGGCGGCGAGGGCCCGTTGAGGGGCGCCTACGTACGGGGTTACGAACGCACCCGGCAGGTGTGGATCGGCTATCTGGAACGGATCACGGCCGGAACGCCCGGACTGCCCGACGCGAAGAGCCTGGCGTCGATCGTCTTCGGCAGCGGGGTGGGCGTGAACACCCTGCACAGCCTCGACGGCCTGGTGGACCGGGAGGCGGCCTTCGCGGCCCTGAAGCAGCTCTTCGCTCTGGCGGTGGCTCCTCGCGGGGAGTGATGGTGCGAACACGTGGTGTGTGCTTGCGTTGGAGTGCGCTCCAACCTCTAGCTTCGACCACATGAACAGCGCACAGCACCACGCACCCGCTCACACCTCCCACTCCGACATCAGCGTCGACGACCGTTTCGAGCGTGGCCTCGAACTGCTCAGGAAGGTGGGCGGGCGGGAGCGGCCGGCCGTTCTCGACGCCGTCGCCGACATCGCCCCCGACCTCGGTCGTATGACGGTCGCGTTCGGATACGGGGAGCTCCTGGCGAACGACCGGCTCACCCTCCCGGAGCGCCAAGTGGCCACCGTCGCCGCGCTGTCGGCGCTGGGCAACGCCGCGCCGCAGCTGCGCTTCCACATAGACGGCGCGCTGAACATCGGTGTCACCCCGGCCGAGGTGGTCGAGGTGCTGATCCACACCGCCGTGTACGCGGGCATCCCGGCCGCACTCAATGCCATCGCCGTGGCCCGCGAGGCGTTCGAGGCCCGGCCCGACCTGGCCTTCGAGCCGGTCACCACGGCTGAGCAGGGCAAGCGATACGAGCGTGGCCTCGCCAAGCTCGCCGAGGTGGACGGGCACGCCGGGGACGCCGTCGTCGCCTCCCTGCGCGACATCGCCCCCGATCTGGCGCGCTACATCATCGAGTTCGTCTTCGGCGACATCTACTCCCGGCCCGCCCTGGACCTCAAGTTCCGCGAGCTGGCGAGCGTCGCCATGTGTACGGCGCTGGGCACCGCCGCGCCCCAGCTCCGGGTCCACATCCACGGCCTGCTCAACGTCGGCGGCACGCAGGAGGAGGTCGTCGAGGTGATCACGCAGATGGTGGGTTACGCCGGTTTCCCCGCCGCCCTGAACGGCATCGCGGCGGCACGCGAGGTGTTCGCGGAGCGGGCGGCGGGCTGAGCGCCCCGACTGATCCATGCGGGCGGAGGGCTGAGCGCCCGGACTGGTCGAGCGGTCACGCCACCTGCGCCGCGATCACACGTGCGCACTCCATCGACTCGACACCCGCCGTGTCCACCTCCACGTCGTACACCATGCCCCGGTGGACCAACTCCGCCTGGGACATGGCCATCCCGGTGATCCGGTCGCCGCGTGCCACCTCGCGGCCCGCGGCGACCGCGCCGTCGCACCGGACGCCGACCCACACCACCCGCAGCTCGCCCAGCGCCTTCTGCCAGCGCAGCTGGGAGTCCGCGCCGCCGAGGAAGACCTCGTCGAGGATGATCCGGGCGCCCGCGCGGGCCATCGCGGCGATTCCCTCCATCCACGCCGCCTCCACCGCGCGGAACTCCGGACCGACGATCACCTCGCCGTCCCCCGCGAGCTCGATCCCGCCGCCCCCGGCACGCATCGACGCGGGCGTCGCCTCGACGAGCGTGTCGATACCGAGAGCCAGCCAGGGATCCGGCAGAACCGCCTGCAGACACCGTGCGATCCCGGACTTGCCCGAGCTGGAGCCACCGTTGAGAACGATCACCTGAGTCATCACCGCGCCACAGTAGGGGCATCGTGGCCAGGTACGACACCGGATTTCAGCGCCGGGCCCACCGGGGTGTCCACGCGTCGTCGTGGTCGGACGGCGTCGGGCCGAGGTGGTCGCGCAGCGCCGTGAGCGCGGGGTGGGTGTTGTCGGCGCGCCAGATCAACGAGTGCGGGTAGACCGGCGTCGGGTCGTGCACGGGGATGCGTCGCAGGTCGTACCCGGCGGGCCAGACGAAGCGGGTCTGTTCACCGACGAGGGTCGCCAAGTCCGATGAATCGGCGATCGCTTCAAGAAGGTGCTCCATGCCGAAGTTGGGGCCGAGCGGATCGATGGTGAGTCCGAACTCGGTGGCGAGCTCGTCGTAGTACGCGGCCCACTCGGTGCCGGTGACGATGCCGGGCATCCAGATCCGGTGGCCGACTAGTTGACGGAGTGTCACTTCCCGGGCGCCGGCTAGTGCGTGGCCCGGTCCGGTGAGCAGTTGCAGCGGCTCGTCGTGCACCCGCGCGGCTTCGATGCCTTCGGGGAGCTGCCGTACGGGCACGGTGACCGCGCGGAAGGTCGCGTCGATGGTGCCCGAGCGGACCGCCGCGATCGCCGCGTCGGCGTCGAAGAGGGTCACCACGTCGAGCTCGACGGCGGGATGCGCGCGGTGGAAGTCCTGCAGCAGACCCGCCGGGGCGAGTCGGCGACCGATCACGTCGACGCGCAGCGCACGCCGCCCGGGCCGCACGGACGCGGCCGCCCGTTCCTCGGCCTGGAGCAGAGCGCGCGCGTACGGCCGGAACGCCTGCCCGTCGATGGTGAGCCGAGCCCCGCGCGCGGTGCGCGTGAAAAGCCGTACACCGAGGTCCTTCTCCAGCGCGGCGACGCGCTTGGAGACGGCCTGCTGGGTGATCGAGAGATCGGCGGCGGCTTCCCGGAACTGACCCGCGTCCGCGACGGCGACGAAGGTGCGTACGGCATCGAGATCCATGTCGAGCGATCCTAACGACACAACGAAGCGTTGTGGCTGAGCCTCCGGACGGTTGTTTGATCTGCGGCCCGGCCGCTGGCTTTAATCTTGACGGCCAACATGAGGTTGTACGGGAACGTCACGGCGAGGGGGACTCACATGGTGGCGGGGCGACCGCTGGGGCGGCGGTTCGGGTGGCTCTGGGCGGCGTACGGGGTGAGCACGCTCGGCACCTGGCTGGCCTTCGACGCGTTCCCGCTGATCGCGATCCTCGTGCTGCACGCAGGCTCGACCGAGGTGTCGCTGCTCGCGGCGGCGGGCCTCGCGGTGGGGGCGGCGGTGGCGGTGCCGCTCGGCCCATGGGTGGAGTTCCGCCGCAAGCGGCCGGTGATGGTGGCGATGGACCTGGTCCGGTTCGCGGCGGTGATCAGCATCCCGGCCGCGTACGCGCTCGGTCTGCTCGGCTTCGCCCAGCTCCTGGTCGTGTCGATCGTCGTCGCCGCGGCCGACATCACCTTCACCGCGGCCAGCGGCGCCTGCCTCAAAGCGCTCGTACGCCGCGAGCACCTGCTCGTCGCGAACGGGCGGTTCGAGTCGACGACCTGGACCGCCACCGTGCTCGGCCCGCCGCTCGGCGGGGCCGCGATCGGGCTGTTCGGCCCGGTCACGACCGTGGCGGCCAACGCGGTGAGCTTTCTGCTCTCGGCGGCGGGGATTCGCGCGATCGGCGGGAAGGAGCCGCACCCCGTACGCACCGAGGCGCCGCGCGGCCGGGTCGGTGAACTGCTCGAAGGGTGGCGCTACATCCTGACCCACCCGGAGCTGCGCCCGCTGTTCTTCAACACGATCCTCGTGAACAGCCTGATCATGGCGACCGGGCCGCTGCTGGCCTTCCTCATGCTCGGCCGCCTCGGCTTCGCACCCTGGCAGTACGGCCTCGCGTTCGCCGTGCCGTGCATCGGCGGTCTCGTCGGCTCACGGCTGGCCCACCGCCTCGTCACACGGTTCGGACGGCACAAGGTGTTGATCACCACCGGGGTGCTGCGGGCGTGCTGGTCGATCGGGCTCGCCTTCGTCCGCCCCGGCGTCACCGGGCTCGTCGTGGTGATGGTCGTCGAGCTCGGCCTGATCACCTGCTCGGGCGTGTTCAACCCGGTGTACGCCACGTACCGCCTCGACCGGACCGCCACGGACCGGGTCGCCCGCACCCTGTCGGCGTGGTCGGTCAGCACCAAGACCGGCATCGCGGCGACGACCGCGGCGTGGGGCCTGCTGGCGGGCATGGTGGGCGCCCGCACCGCGATCGGTCTCGCCGGCGCCCTCCTCCTGGCGACCCCGCTCCTGCTCCTGAAGCTCCCGCACGTCGGCGGCGATCGGACGGCCGACGTGGTGGGGGCCGCCTGAGCCGAGGTGTTCCGTGGCCGAGCCCGGGTACTCGGCCGGGCACCGCACGCCGAGGGGCGACGAAGGGGGCGAGTGGGATGTCGGGCGATCGCGTACCCGCACGGGCGGACGGCAGGCACGAGAGCGCCGACCAACGCGCGGACCGCAGGTGGGGCGAGCTTATCCAGGAAGTACGGGTGACCCAGACCGGCGTACAGATCCTCTTCGGATTCCTGCTGACCGTCGTGTTCACGCCGCGCTACCAGCAACTCCCGCACATGGACCGAACGATCTACATCGTGACGGTGGTCCTCGGCGCGGCGGCCACCGGCGCGCTCATCGGGCCGGTGTCCTTCCACCGGATCGTCGCCGGGCGGCGCATCAAACCCGAGGCGGTGCGCTGGGCCTCGCGCCTCACCTTCGCGGGTCTGCTCCTGCTGCTGGCCACGATGACCTCGGCGCTGCTGCTCGTCCTGCGCGTGGCCACCGATGGCGGCTATGTGCCGTGGCTGGTGGCCGGGGTGGTCGCTTGGTATCTGGCCTGCTGGTTCGTGCTTCCCTTCTGGGCCCGCCATCGGCACACCACCGGTTGACGGTGGCCGCTCCTACGCGACGGTCGCGTGCTCCCGCGCCGCTTCTGATCGACGGTAGGAATGGAACCAGCGGGAGCGGGAGCCGAGGACGCCGAGGCCCAGGGCGACCAGGTGGCCCGCGTCTGCCAGTTCCTGGTCGATGATCCAGGCCACCGCGAGCAGTACGGTCAGCGCGGTGAGCCCCAGCAGGCGGACGCGCCGGCCGGCGAGGGCCAGCAGGCAGGCCGTGGTGGCGACCAGGCCGTAGCTGATCCCCACATCGCGGGCCCGGGACAGGGCACCAGGCAGATGGGCGAGGTGCATCAGCCACATGGCGCCTTCCGTGAGCAGCGTCGCCACGACGTGCCCGAAGAGGAAGACACCGAACCCCCGGATGCCTCCCCACCGCCACTCCGCGAGCCCGAGCACGACGGCCACCGCCGCGATGCCGAGCAGTACGGGAACGCCGTCCACCACCAGCCCGCTGGTGAACAGGGTCCACCATTTCCCGACCTCCAGGTGGTGGACATTGCTGCTGTTGTGCCGGACGAACCGCGCCTGTTCCCCTACGGACTGGCTGGACATCCAGGCGGCCGTCACCAGCAGCAGCGTGACGTAGACCGTCGTCGCGGGCAGCCGGGGCACGGCGGCCAGCACCGTACGGACCGCCCGCCGCTCGCGCACCCCGTGCATCCGTACCTCTCGTCTCGCCTCATACGTCGACGCGTTCCAGCGCGCTCCCTTACCAAGAGCGTCCAGGTGACGGGACGGTTGCGCGATGGTGGTGAGGCGGGACTCACACCGCGCGCTCCATGAGCTGCCGCGCCGTCGCCCGGAGTTCGGCGAGGAAGGCCGCCACGGCGGGGGAGTCGGCGCGGCCGTGCGGGGTCGCCGCGTAGACCGCGCGGTGCGGCACGTCGTCCGGGTGGACGGGGACGAGCACGATGTCCGCGCGGACCGAGTCGGCCGCGAGCGCGGGCAGCAGGGTCACCCCGAGACCGGCCGCGACGAAACCCTGCTTGGCGATCCAGTCCCGTACGACGAGGGTCGCACGCGGCCGGAAGCCCGCCTCCAGGACCGGCCGCATCAGGGTGTCCTCGGGCCGGGTGCTGCCCGCCACCCACTCCTCGTCGGCGAGCTCGGCCAGCCGCAGCCTCCGTCGACCCGCCATACGGTGGTCCAGCGGCACGGCCACGAACATCGGCTCGTCCAGCAGATGCCGCAGCGCGCAGCCGTCGAGGGCCCGTCCGGCCGTGGCGCTGACGACGGCGATGTCCAGCTCCCCGGAGGCCAGCAGCCCCAGATGTTTGACGGAGGGGCCTTCGGTACGGGCGATGGTCACACGGGGATGCAGCCGCCGGAACGCGGCGAGGCTGCGGGGGAGCAGTGCGGCGTCGGCGGTCGAGAACGCCCCGACCCGCAACAGCCCGCTGTCGAGGGTGCGCAGCGCGGTGAGTTCCGCGCGGGCCGCCGCGAGCCGGTCCCGTACGGCTTCGGCGTGCGGCACCAACACCCGCCCCGCCTCGGTGAGTTGGACGCCACGGGGCAGCCGGTCGAACAGGACGCTCCCCAGCTCGGCCTCCAGCGTCTGCACCTGGCGGGAGACCGCGGACTGGGTGTAGCCGAGGGCCTGGGCGGCGGCGGTGAACGACCCGTCGGCGGCGACGCGCAGGAAGACGTCGTAGAGGCTGGAGCCAGAGGCATGCGTGTCGGTCATGGCTGCCATGCTAGACATTCGCTTGTGGCATGAGTGAGGTGATCCGTACGGTCGTTCCATGAACACGGACATGAAGACGAACACGCAGCGGGTCGCGTTTCTGGGACTGGGCAACATGGGCGCGCCGATGGCCCGTCGGCTGCTCGGCGCGGGGTATGAACTGACGGTCTGGAACCGTACGGCCGCCAAGGCCGAGGCGCTGGTGGCGGAGGGGGCCGTGGTCGCCGCGAGCCCGGCCGAGGCCGTGGCCGACGCGGACGTCGTCATCACGATGCTCGCGGATCCGGCGGCGGCACTGGCCGTCGCGGACACGATGATTCCGGCGCTGCGGGAGGGGGCGACGTGGATCGACACGTCGACCGTGGGCCCGGACACGGTCCGGGAGTTGGCCGCGCGCCTGCCGCAGGGCGTGACGCTGGTCGACGCGCCGGTGATGGGCAGTGTGGACCGGGCGGCGACGGGTGAACTGCTGATCCTGGCGGGCGGTGACACCGGCGAGGTGGACGCCCTGCTCGCGGAGCTGGGGTCGGTGACACCCTGCGGCGAGGTGGGCACCGGAGCGGCGCTCAAGCTCGTCCTGATCAGTACGGTCATCGGCGGAGTGGCCCTGGTGGCCGAGGGGTTGCGACTGGCCGAGGCACTCGGCCTGCCGGAAGAGCTGGCCCGCACGGCACTCGCGGCGAGCCCGGTCGCGGGGGTGGTGGCGCGGGCGTTCGCGACGGACGCCTACTTCCCGGTGTCGCTCGCGGCCAAGGACGTGGCCCTGGCCACCGCGACGACCGACCTGCCGGTCCTGGAGGCGGTCCACACCGCACTGCGCTCCCGGCCGGAGCTGTCGAGCGCCGACCTGGCGTCGCTGCGTACCTGATCGTCGGCACTTCCTCGTACGAGATCTCTCCCGTCCTCACACGACGGCGAGGACGAGGGAGGCGACGGCGAGGGCGAAGTAGCCCCCGGGGAAGTGGATGTTGCCGTACACCCGGGCTCGGATGTGTGCCACGAGCGCGCCGAGGAAGAACAGCACCAGCCCGATGGCCGCGGCGACACCGATGACGTGAAAGCCGAGAAGCCCGAGCAGCAGTCCCACGGCTCCGGCGGCTTTCATCGTGGCCAGCATCGGCAGCCAGGTCCGGGGCAGATTCACTTCGGCCGAGTTGGCGAGGACGAACTGGGCCCGGGCGAAGTCGGCGACGGCCATCCCGGCGTTGGCCGCGATGGTGAGGGCGGTGACGACTGCGTACGCGATGAACATGGTGACTCGGTATCTCCCGGTCGGGGGTCGTGTGCGGCGGCGAGCTGTCGCCCACCCGCTGTGTCGACCCTCGCCGAGGCTGCCGAGGTGCGTCCAATACCTGCTTCTATAACCTGATGGCATGGACGTCGACACCAGGCTGTTGCGTTACTTCGTCGCGGTCGCGCGGGAGGGCAGTGTCACGGGGGCCGCGGAGCGGTTGTTCGTGTCGCAACCGGCGCTGACCAAACAGATCAAGCAGCTGGAAACCCAGCTCGGGGTGCGGTTGTTCACGCGTTCCCGCGCCGGGATGGCCCTCACCGAACCGGGCCGGGCGCTTGCGGAGGGGGTGCCCGCGCTGCTGTCCGGCTGGGAGCGGGTGCTGCGCGAGACCAAGAGCGCGGACAGCCGGGCGGCCCGTGTGCTGCGTATCGGTTTCCTGGCCAGCGCCGCCAACGAGGCCACCCAGCACATCGTCGCGGCCTTCACCCGGCTGCGGCCGGGCTGGCGGGCCGAGATGCGGCAGGCCGCGTGGTCGGACCCGAGCGCAGGACTGGCCGACGGGGACGTCGACGCGGCCCTGCTCCGGCTGCCGTTCCCGGGCCAGGACAGGCTGCGAGTGGAAGTGCTGTTCACCGAACCCCGGTGGGTGGCACTACCCTCGTCACACCCACTGGCCGGGCGCGACCTGATCCCCTTCCGCGACCTGTGGGACGAGCCGTTCGTCGCGGCCCCGCCCGAATCCGGCGAGTGCCGGGACCACTGGCTGGCCACCGACGAACGCGAGGGCAACCCCGTGCGCGTCGGCGCCGTCACCGCCCAACCCGACGACTGGCTCAGCGCGATCGCCAACGGCTACGGCGTCGCGCTGGCCCCCGAGTCCGCGGTCCGCTTCTACGCCCGTCCCGGCGTCATCTACCGCCCGGTGAGCGGTGTGAGCCCCAGTGCGGTCGGCGTCGCCTGGGCGCCCGCCGACGACGCCAACCCCGTGGTCCAGGACTTCGTACGCTGCTGTCTGAGCAGCATGCCACCGGACGCAGCCACCGACTACCAGTCCCCGCCGCCGAAGTCACTTCCCGAATCAGAGCCGAAGCCACCGCCGCCGAAACTGCCCGAGAAGTCGGACGGGTTGAAGTCGGAACCCGTGAACTCACCGCCGCCCGGGGCGCTTTCGGCCCCCGCGAAGTCCGGGGCGGCGAACGCCGAGGGCGCGCTGAGCAGACTGCCGAGCGCCGTTCCCACCAGGAGGCCGCCGAGGATGCCACCGGCGCCGCCGAAGTAACCACCCGCCCAGGGCGCGTACGCGGGGCCCGCGTTCCAGTACGGCTGCGGCCCGTTGTCGGTGTGGACCATACGGGAGTCGGGCTCGTCACCGGCCTTCACGCGTACGGCGTCGGCGCCACACGCGGGCACCGGGCGCGGCGCCCCGCCCGCCGGCGCCCACTGCACGTCCTCCACCGAGGGCCCGTGGCGCGGGTCGAAGAAACAGGGCACACGCCGCTCGGGCAGCGGCGCGCCCGAGCGGCGGGCGGCGAGGGTGGCCAGCGCGAAGCGGCCCTCACCGAGGGTCTCGGTCACCGGTTGCACGTCCTGCGGCCCGGTGGCCGCGGCCATCTGCTCCTTGGCCTTGTCGTACGCGTCGAGAGCCCGCGCGTAGTCCTCGCGCATCGCGTCCGTCGCGCTGGGCTCGGACGGGGAGAAGACGAGCCGGTCCAACTCCTCGCCGAATGCGGTGATGTCCTCGTCGACCACGACGCGCAGAGCGTCCAGCTCGGCGCGTTCACGCTCCTCGCGCTTCTTCTTGGCGCGGCGGAACAAGGCGTACGCGCCTGCCCCGCCGGCCACGATCACACCGCCGCCGACGAGCAGCGCGGTGGCTCCGGAGCTGCCGTTGTCCTTGCCCGCCCAGGAGGCCGGAGCCTTGCCCTTGGCCTGCTCCAACGCCTGGTCGACAAAGCTGTTCAGCTCCGCCTGCGCGTTGCCGGGCGAGGAACGTTTGACGGCGCCCACCAGGTTGTCGACGGAGTTGCGGGACATCACCCGCCGGTCCGCACCGGCGTTGAAGCCGTCGCCGAGGCGGATCGCGTACACACCGCTGATGCCGGTGAGGGAGCGTACGTCCTTGAGCACGGAGCTCTTGGGGTAGTCGGCGGTCGTGGGCAGGACGGCGACGAAGACCGGCTTGCCCGCGTCCTTGATCTTCTTGGCCAGTGCTTCGGCCTCCGGCTTCGGCAGTTGGTCCGTGGCCCGTGGGTCCACGTACACGGGACCCTTCTTGAGCGCGTCGGCCACGTCACCGGTGCCGCCGCCCGCGGCGTGCGCGGGCAGCGGCAGGAGAGCGGCGGCGACCGCCAGCAGAAGTCCGGCCGACGCGGTGGCCGGACGGAGCCGTGAAGCAGCAATGGCGGGCATGGGGGAGCCTCCGCAGGTGACTTGTCGGTGTGGCCGACGGTGTCGGCCGACTGAGAGGGCACCCTTGAGGGCAACGGGACGCCCGCGCGCCCCCTCATACTTCTATAGTTGCGCAATATAGCAAGTAACCGAGGAGGGTGTGTCGGGCATGTCGGGTGTGTCGTCGCGCCGGTGGCGTCAGCCGATCGGCAGACAGACCACCTGGGACTGGAAAGTCCGTGCCGCGGTCCCGGTGTTGTTCATCGTCACGATCCATGAGTCCGTGACCGTGTGGGACGCCACCGGGATCAGACCGCTGGACTCACCGCCCCGGAACTGAAAGCCACCGCCGGTGACGCTCGTTCCGGCCGGGCACCTGGCGATGGCGCTCTCGGAAGCGCCGGGAGCGACGGTGGTCACCGCGCTGAGCACGGTACGGGGAGGCTTGGTGACCCCGGACGGACCGGTGGGGCCCTGATCGCCCTTGTCCCCCTTGTCTCCCTTATCGCCCTTGTGGCCCACTTCGCCGCCCTTGCCTGCGGGCCCTGCGGGGCCCGCAGGGCCCTGAGGTCCGACGGGTCCCTGTGGGCCATGGCAGACGAGGTAGTCGCCCATACGCTCGCACGGGTCGTCACCTCCGCCGGGAGGCGCCGCCGAGGCGGCCGGAACCGCCAGCGCGCCGACACTCATCACCGCGGCGGCGGCCACGGCCATACGAGTTGCTGCCCTACGAGTGTTCATGGTGTTCCTCTCCTTCGACTTCTTCGACGTGGGATCAGGTTCCGGGCTTGTGTCCCCAGACGTATACGGCGTCGCCCTCGTGCAGGGTCGTCCAGAGGCGGCGTGCGTCGTCGTAGCGCAGGTTGACGCATCCGTGGGAGCCGGCGCCTTCGTAGATGTTTCCGTAGACGCCGTGGATCGCCTGGCCGCCGCTGAAGAACTGGCTGAACGGCATCGGCGAGTCGTACAGCGTGGAGACGTGGTCGCGGTTGCGCCAGTAGACCGTGAACCAGCCGGTGCGGGTGGGGGTCTCGGTCTGGCCGCTGCGGACGCCGACCGGCGCGAAGGTCACCTTCCCGGCCGTGGCGACCCACATGATCTGGTGGTCCAGGTCGACGCAGGCCACCCGGCCCTGGCGTGTGGGGCAGCCGTGCAGCTCGCCGGTGTGGTTGAGGGCCCAGTCCAGGTACAGGGCCGCGTACGTGATCGGTCCGGCGGAGCCGTTGGCCGGGACGATGACCTGGCCCTCCTGGTACCGCTGGATCGCCTGGCAGTCGTCGGCCGACTGCTCGCCGTCCACCGTCAGTCCCAACAACCGCTCGACCTCGCGCTGATAGGGACCGTTCGACAGCACGCACTTCTCATGCGGGTCCACCACCGAGCTGGACCGGTGCGCCTCGGCCGGGTGAGTGGCGGCTCCGTGGGCCGGAGCGATGCCAACCGTGAGTACGAGGGGTGCCGCGACCGGGAGCAGGCCCCATCGGAGGCGACCGCCGGGAAACTTCCACATGTCGCATACATGTGCACCGTCTGGGCCGCCTCCTTCTCCCGTGGAACCGAAGTTCACTCTCATGCGTCGGGCAGATGGAGTGCGGGGAGACCGCGCGACCCCGGCTGATACACCGTCAGGCGGGGCCGAACACTCCCGACGGCAGCCGTGCCACGGAGTCCACGAGCGCGTGCACCGCCGGTGACCAGGGACGTTCCTGTGGGCCGCACAGCACGAGGCTTCGGCTGTGGTGCGGGGTGACCGGTACCAGGACGAGGTCGTCCGGGATCAGTGGACGGGAGACCCGCGGCAGGATGGAGACACCGAGGCCCGCTTGGACCATGCTGATGAGGGTCGGCAGGTCCCGTACGCGGTGGGCCGGGGTGTACTCCTCGCCCGCCAACCGGTGGATGGTCCGGATGTGCCGCTCGCAGCCGTTCGGCGAGAGGACCAGCGGGTCGTCCGCCAGCTCGGTGACGTGTACGGACTTCTCGCCCGCCAGGGGATGATCCTGGGGGAGCAGGGCGAGGAAGGGGTCGGTCACCAACGGCGCGCCGGTGTCGTCCGGCGGGTCCACCACGACGGCCGCGTCCGCCGCCGCGCTCGCCAGCCACGCCTCGGTCTCCTCGCCACTGCCCTGGAAGACGCGTACACGGACGGCGGGCAGACGCTCCTCCCAGTGACGCAGCAGCGAGGGCAGCAGGCCCTGGCACACCGTCGGGGTGGCGGCGAGGCGTACAGTGCCGCTCGTCGTCGCGTCGTGCAGCGCCGCCGCCTCCCGGATCGCGTCCGACGCGGCCAGTGCGGAACGGGCGTGGGCCAGGATCGCATCGCCAAGTGTGGTGGTACGTACGGGAGTTGAGCGGACGATCAGTGGACCGGCGAGGGTGCGTTCCAGCGAGGCGACGGCATGCGAGACGGCCGACTGGCTCAGGCCCAGGTCCACCGCCGCCGTACCGAAACCGCCCGCGTCGACGACCGCGACGAAGGCGCGCAACTGCGGCAGGTTGAGCGTCATGCCGTCCCCACCCCACCCCATGCCATGAGGCCCCCTCATGAGCCATCGAAGATCCGCGTTGGACTCATTTTCCCCGACCGGAAAAGGTCATGAGCAGTCACCCCCGCTCCTCTTGGAAGGCGTCGTCCCATGCCCTACATCCGTGTCACCGTCTCCGACCCCGACCTGGCGCCCGCCCGCCGCGACGCCCTCGCGCAGGGCCTGACCGACCTGGCCGTAGCGGCGCTCGGAAAGTCAGCCGCCCGCACCACCGTCCATCTGAACCTCGTCCCGGCCACCGACTATTTCGTCGCCGGACGCGCGGTACGGGAAGCCACCGGCGCCCATGTGGAGGTGAGCATCACCGCAGGCACGAACAACGCCGCCGAGAAGGCGCGATTCATCGCCGAGGCCCATGAGTTGCTGCGAACCACCTTGGGCGCGCTGCCGCCCATCGCCGGGGTCGCGCTCTATGAACTCGACCCGGAGGGCTACGGCTACAACGGGATCACGCAGTTGGACCACTACGGGCGGGTGGCTCGGAGTGTCCCGGACGCGAGCTGAGTCCCCTCCCGGGCGTACGCCTTTGAGGGGACGATCGGGCCTGGTCTCCGTGGCTACCATCGCCGGATGGATCACTCGTTGCCGCGCCCACCGTGGCTGAGGCGGTTGCCTGCGGCTGTGTGGACGGCCTCGGCGTGGTGTGCTGCCGGGCTGTTCGCGCTCGTTCTCTTCGCCACCACGACGTATCAGTTCCGCACGCAGTCGGGGTCGCCGGTCCTTGTCGGCCTCGGGCTGCGGGTGGGCCTGGCCGTGGTGTTGTCGCTGGTCGTCATCGGGGCCCGGCGTCGGCCGGTGACGGTGTTCGGGGTGCTCCTGGCTGAATCGACGGTGACACTCACCCTCGGCGAGAGTACGTGGCCGTTCTTCGTGGCGGCGGACGTTCTGCTCTGCCTCATCGCGACCACCCGCCGACGCCGAACCTCCTTTGTGGCGGCGACAGTTGAGCTGGCCGTGTGGCTCGGGCAGTGGGCGGCCACGGACCACGGCCAGGCGGAGTTCAGCGACTTCCTGAGCACCTTGCTGGCCGTCGTGGCGGGCATCGTCATACCCTTCGCGATCGGCAACTCGATCCGGCAACAACGCGTGTACGGCGAAGCCCTGCGCACGCACGCCGCCGCGCGGGCGGTGACGGAGGAGCGGCTGCGTATCGCCCGCGAACTGCACGACATGGTCGCCCACAGCATCGGCATCATCGCCATCCAGGCCGGTGCGGCGGGCCTGGTCATCGACACGCAGCCGGAAGGCGCCCGCAAGGCGTTGGGGATCATCGAGAGCACCAGCCGCGAGACGCTGGCGGGGCTGCGGCGCATGCTCGTATCGCTCCGCCGTGCCGAAGCCGACGCCGAGTCCGATCAGGCAGTTGCCGTTTCGACGACGGGTCTTGAGGGCGTCGAGCGGCTGGCCGCGACCGCGTCGGCCGCCGGGGTGCGGGTCGACGTCGACTGGCTGGGGGTACGGCGTCCGGTGCCGCCCGAGATCGATCTGGCCGCCTTCCGGATCATCCAGGAGTCGGTCACCAACGCGGCACGGCACTCCGGCGGTCGGCACTGCCGGGTGTGCGTCGAGTACCGCGACGAGGAGCTGGCGATCGAGGTCGTCGACGACGGGCACGGTCCCGCACGCGCCGCTGCCGGGACCGGCCTCGGGATATCCGGCATGCGCGAACGCGTCGCCCTGCTGGGCGGCCGGTTCAGCGCCGGGGCCGGGCCCGAGGGCGGCTTCCAGGTGGCGGCTAGGCTCCCGGTATGACGATCCGTGTCCTGCTCGCCGACGACCAGGAGCTGGTGCGCGCCGGTCTCCGTATGGTCATCACCGATCTGCCCGACCTCGACATCGTCGGGGAGGCCGGAACGGGTGCCGAGGCGGTGCGGCTCGCCGGTGAACTGCGGCCCGACGTCGTGGTGATGGACATCCGTATGCCCGGCATGGACGGCATCCAGGCGACCCGGGTGATCTCTGAGACAGCGACGGCACCTCCACGCGTGCTCATGCTCACCACCTTCGACGACGACGAGAACGTCTACGCCTCGCTGCGCGCCGGAGCGAGCGGGTTCCTGGTCAAGGACATGGCGCTGGTGGACATCATCGCGGCGATCCGGGTGGTCGCGGCGGGCGACGCCCTGATCGCGCCGAGCGTCACCCGCCGTCTCATCCAGGAGTTCGCCGAACGGCCGCCGTCCGCCGCGCCCGGGCGGCGGATCGACGGCGTCACCGAGCGGGAACGCGAAGTGCTGACCCTGGTCGGGCGGGGCCTGTCCAACGGCGAGATCGCCGCTCACCTCTTCATCGGCCCCGCCACGGCCAAGACCCATGTGGCCCGCCTGCTCACCAAACTCGGCGCCCGCGACCGCGTGCAGCTCGTCATAGCCGCGTACGAAGCGGGCCTGGTCTCACCGGGGTCGTCCTGATCCCGCCCCGAACCGGCAGCAGTATCAGGGGTGTTGGAAGGTGACCTCGGGGTTCGCCGCTGACGGTCCGTCAAGCAGCGGTTGCGCGATGCCCTTCAATTGCAGATCGAAGAAGGCCGAGACGTAACCCCGTGTGATCTCCTCCGAGCGTTGCGCGGAGAGCACGCCCGGGTGCGGTCTACCCGCCGCCTCGCTCAGGACCGGCATGTCGGTGAAGCTGCCGTGGTCGGCACTGGCGACGGTCAGCCAGCGCTTCCAGCCGTTCAGGGCGGTCCAGCCGGCGTCCCAGGTCTCGTCCCGGCCCGGCGCCATGTAGTCCGCGCCGAGCATCAGGAAGGGGCGGCCGCCCAGACCGGCGGCGGGTATCCGCTCGAAGAACGTGCCGTCCAGGTTCACTCCGGCCCGCACCCGTCCGTCCTCGGCCATGGTCGCGGCGGCCGCGTCACCGCCGATGGAGTGGCCCGCCATACCGATCCGCTTCGGGTCGATCATGTGGGCCGCGCGCCAGGCCGGGTGGTGTCCGGTCAGCTGGTCGAGCACGAAGGAGCTGTCCTTCGCCCGGCTGCGTGCGACGGCCGGGGTGCCGCCCGGCGGAGGTACGTCGCAGATGACGCAGGTGGCGGTGTGCCCGTCGGGGAAGGTGATGCCGGGTGCCTCGTAGGTGTGGTCGACGAGCGCCACCACGTATCCGCGGCTCGCCAGCTCCTCCGAGAGACCGGTGAGCGTTGCCCGCGGGAATCCGAGGCCGGGCGAGAGCAGCACCAGCGGGAACCTGCCGGGCGCCGGGCGGGCGTCGGTGTGCGCCCAGGTGCGGGTCGCGGTCAGGACCTCGGGCGGGTAGCCGGAGCCCGGAGCCTTCTCGTCCAGGAACAGCTTGGCCTCCTCGGTGGTCATGTACGCGGCGGGTCCGCCCGATCCGGGGCGGGCGGGGTAGTACATCGACACCATCAACTGCCGTGCGCCCGCCGCCGGGACCCAGGGGTCGGTGCGATGGGTGTCGACGAGGTGGAGCGTGCTGCGCCCGACCGCGTGCGGGCCCGTCGGACGGGGCAGCCGGGGCACGGCGAGCGTGCTGTGGGTGCCGGCGGAAGGTGCGGCGGCGAAGGTGGCCGGGGTCGCGGAGGCCACCCCGGCGACGGGCAGCGGCAGGACGAGCGCGAGCGCGGCGGCCGCGGCGGTACGACGGATTCTGTTCATGCCCAGGACGCTAGGTTCCGAGCACATCTCCTGGCGTCCGCTCCGGAGCGGACCATCGCGTCCCCTCACAGGTTTACGGAGTGTCCCCCTCTGGGTGGACGGCCGGGTGGATGGCAGGTGAACCTTCGGAAGTTCTCCCTATACGCAATTCCACATACATATCGAAGGGCATTGTTTTAAGCCACCATCGGTCCCGAAGGGCACACTCGATTTGGAGCTGTGTCAACTGTGTTCCATGATGTGGACGAGCGTCGGTGGGGGATCGGCGCTGCCCGGGTGCGTGAAGTGCACGTATCCCGAGGAAAGTTGAACGGTGAAGCAGGCGGGTCTGGGGGCGACCCGGTCTGTTGGCTCGCCCATGCCCCGGCCTCTCTTTTCTTCACCTCTCTTTAGGAAAACGCCGCATGCCCGTCCATCAGGTTTCGGACCTCATACGTTTCGCCCGTGACCACTCTCCTTTCTACGCGGATCTCTACGCGGACCTGCCGCCCGAGGTCGACCGCATCAGCGACCTTCCGGTGGTGGACCAGAGCGCTTTCTGGGCCGCCAACACCCTGCACGACAACAGTGTTCTGACCGCTCCCCTCGGGGAAGCCGTCGTGTTCAAGACCGGTGGCACCACGGGTGCGCCGAAGTTCTCCTGCTACACCCGGGAGGAGTGGCAGGAGTTCGTGACCGCGTTCGGTGCCGGGCTCGTCGACGCGGGTCTGCGCCCCGGACACCGGGTGGCCGATCTCTTCTACGCCGGTGAGCTCTACGCCAGCTTCCTGTTCATCCTGGACTCGCTCGCGCACGCCCCCGTCGCCAACGTACGGCTGCCCATCGGCGGCGGTGCTCCGCTGGAGTCGACGGTCCCCACCCTTGAGGACTTCGCCGCACAGGTCGTGGCCGGTACCCCGACCACCCTGTGCCGCCTCGCCGAGCACCTGATCTCGCTCGACCGTCAACTGCCCGCCGTAGAGCTGCTGTTCTTCGGCGGTGAAGCACTCTTCGACGACCAGCGCCGTCTGCTCGCGGCCGCCTTCCCCAACGCCGAACCCCGCTCGCTCGGCTACGCCAGCGTCGACGGCGGCCTCCTCGGCCGACCGGTTCCCGGCCCGGACCCGCGCACCCACCGCGCGTTCACCCCGCACACCGTCGTCGAGATCCTCGACGACGAGACCGGCGAGCCGATCCGCGAGACCGGCCGGGCCGGACGCGTAGTCGTCACCCAGCTCTTCCGCCGCCTCATGCCCGTCATCCGCTACCCCGCAGGCGACCGCGCGGAGTGGACCGACGTCGAAGGCGGTGTCTTCCGCATCCTCGGCCGCGCCGAGGAAGGCGTGCGCGTGGGCCCCGTGTCGCTGTACGCGCAGGACGCCCAGGCCGCCGTCGCCGAGGCCGACACCGAGGGCCGCGTGATGGGCATGCAGCTCGTCGTACGCCGTTGGGAGGGCCGCGACGGACTCGTGCTGCGCCTGGCCACCGCCCCCGGCGACGACGACCCGGCCGACCTGGAGGTCCTTGCCAAGGCGGTCGTCACCGAGCTGAACGACGCCCGCCCGTTCTACCCCGACTGCGTCGCCGCCGGATTCGTCCACCCGCTCCACGTCGAATGGGCGCGCCACCGCGACCTCGTGGTCAACCCCCGCTCGGGCAAGCTCGTCCGCGTGATCGACGAGAGGCCGACCGCATGACCACCCCGACGACCCCCGACCGCCGCCTCCCGCTCGTCCTGCGCAACCGCGCCTTCGGAACGGTATGGCTGGGCCAGGTGTTCACCCAGGCCGCGGTGCGTATGTTCCAGGTGGGTATCTCCTGGTGGCTCATCGCGTACGCCGCGTCCGGCTCGGGCGGACTCGCGTCCGGGCTGTTCATGGCGGTCAGCACGGTGCCCGCCGTGGCGCTCGCGCCGCTGGTCGCCCGCACCATCGCCCGTTACGCCCACCGCTCGCTGCTGCGCGCCGCCGCAGGTGGTGCGGGAGCGATCGCGACTGTTCTGGCCGTCTGGGCCTGCGCGAGCGATCTGCCCATCGTGGCGGCGTACGCGGCGACCCTCGCCCTCGCCACCTGCCAGGCGTTCTTCGACCCCTGTCTGACCACGTCCGTGCCCGAGCTCGTGGACGACGAGGACATCGAGGCCGCGACCGGCTTCGAACTGTCCACCCAGTCCCTGGCGAGCCTCGGCGGTGCCCTGCTCGGCGCCCTCATCGTGGACAAGGCCGGTGTGGCCGGACTCGCCGTCGGCTGCGCCGCCGCGTACGCGACCGCCGCACTGCTCATCGCGACCGTACGGTTCCGTACGGCCGATGACACCGCCGACGCCGGAGCGGACGCGACCGGGGGAGAGGCGCCGCAGCGGACGCTGCGTCAGATCCTGGGCTCGCTGCCCTACGTACGCGCGATCCTGCTCTGCTTCGCCGCCGCCAACCTCTTCACCACCGCGGTCTTCGTCGTGATGCCGCTGTACACCGCCTCGGTGCTGCACGGCGACGGCAGCACGGTGGCGCTCCTGGAGGCGTCGCTCGGCGCGGGCACGCTCATCGGCTCGTTCACCGGCGCGCGGATACCCGGGCGGCCCACCGTGGTCGGCTCGATCTGCCTCGCCACGATGGCCGTCGTGCTCGCCGTGCCCGGCCTGGTCGCCGCGCGGCCCGTCATCGCCGGTTCCCTGCTGGTGACCGGTTGGTGTGTCGGTGTGATCGGCGTCCGCTTCGTGGCGCTGTTCCAGCGGCTCGTCCCGGCCGCCGACAAGCCCGCGTTCTTCGCCGTCATGCAGGCCGTCCTCGGCGCCACCTTCCCGGTCGCCTCGCTGCTCTTCGGCCTCCTCGGCGACCATCTGTCCGCCCAGACGCTGTGCCTGATCCAGGCGGCGGGGCTGGTGCCCGCGGCCGCGTTCCTGGGTCTGCTGGGCGACAACCCGAAGGCGACGGACATGTCTGACGATTCGTCAACTGCTGCCCCGGAGCCGGTCACCGTCGGAGGCGCCCGATGACCGCCACCATCGAGCAGGCCACCCCCGCCGACATCGCCGACCTGCGCCAGCTCTACTACGCGGTGTACGGCCCGCACTACCCCACCGCGCTGGGCACCGACCCCGCCGAGATGTCCCGGCTCATCCAGGACCCGCACACCCTCTGGCTCGTCGCCCGCTGCGCCCGCACCGGCGCGCTCGCCGGGTCGGCCGCGGTCCACGGCGAGCCCGGCAGCCGCATCGGCCGGCTCGAAGGGCTCGCCGTCCACCCCGACCAGCGCGGCTCGGGGCTCGCCGGACAGCTCACCGAGGCCCTGTGCGCCCGTACCCTCGGGGCCGGGACGCTCGACTCGGTGTACGCCACGGTCCGCACGGTCAGCGCCGGACCCCAGCGTGTGGTGGCCCGCAACGGCTTCCGCCCGATGGGCATCCTGCCCAACGCCGTGGATCTCAGTAGCCGCGAAAGCCTCGCGCTCTACGCGCGTCACTCGCCCGGTGTCCTCGACCGGCGCGTCCCCGTCGCCGAGGTGCCCGCGTCGCTCGCGCCCCTGCTGCGTACGGTCGAGGGGAGCCTCGGCATCAGCTACGCGGACACCCGGCCCACCGCGCCGCAGCCCGTACCCGCCGGGTCCGCGCCGGCTCCGCTGGAGATCGTCGAGGCACCGGCGTTCGTGCGCCGCCACTTCCATGAGCGCTTCCCCGAACCCGGCCGCTGGTTCTACCCGTTGCACACCCCGAACATCCTGCTCACCCCGGACGACGGCGGCTTCGAGGTGTACGCGTACCTCAACCGCGTCGGCGGGTACTGCGCGTTGGTCACCGCCCACCCCGACCCGGCGTTCGCCGCGGGCTGGCTGGAGTCGGTCACCCGCACCCTCACCCGGGCCGGCGCCGGATACGTCGAGGCGCTGGTGCCGCTGGAACACCACGCCGCGCTGTCGGCGTTCGGTGCCCAGGGCTTCATCGCCGGGGCGCTGTATCCCGCGATGCGCCGGGACGGCGACGGCTTCCACGACTACGTGGTGATGTCCCGTACCACCGAGCACATCGACTTCCGCGGTGTGGTCGTCGACACACCGCTCCAACCCTTCCTCGATTCCTATGTGTCGGCCTGGGCGTCGACCTATCTGCCCTCCCGTGAGGTTGCCTCATGACCCCCTCGAACCCCCATCTCGCGCCCGTGGACGTCCCGGACGCCGCGGCCCTGGCCCGGGTGCAGCAGCTCTGCGACCTGACCGAGCCGTACGCCTGCGGACCCGCCGAGGACGAGCTGTTCGCCGCCGCCATGGCGGAGTCCAACGCCTGGCACCGCGAGCGGTCGCCGTTCTTCCGGAGCCTGTACGACGGCGAGCGCCAGGACACGCCGTACGACGCGCCCCTGGTGCACGCGAACTTCTTCAAGCGCCACGAAGTCCTGTCCATCCTCGAGGACGACGTCCATCTGCATCTGACCTCCTCCGGCACCACCGGGCAGAAGTCGCAGATGTTCTTCGACGAGTGGACCATCCGCTCCGCCCAGCGCATGGTCGCCCGTATCTTCGAGCGCAACGGCTGGATCACCCCGGACCAGCAGGTCAACTACCTGCTCTACAGCTACGAGCCCGCCCGCGACCTCAAACTGGGCACCGCGTTCACCGACAACTACCTGTGCGACTTCGCACCGGCCCGCGAGGTCGAGTACGCCCTGCGCGCCACCGGCAACGGGCACGAGTTCGACCCCTTCGGCTGTGTCGCCGCGCTGCGCCGCTTCGCCGAGGACGACGCGCCCGTACGCATCCTCGGTTTCCCCGCCTTCCTCTGGTTCACCCTGGAGCGGATGCGCGCGATGGGTCTGCCGCCGCTCCAACTGCCCGAGGACTCCCTGATCATCCTCGGCGGCGGCTGGAAGGGCCACACCGACCAGCAGATCGGCAAGCACGAGCTGTACGCCCGGGTCACCGAGCAACTGGGCATCCCCTCCGAGCGGATCCGCGACACCTTCGGCTCCGTCGAGCACTGCATCCCGTACATCGAGTGCTCGCACCACAACCTCCACGCGCCCGTGTGGTCGCGGGTGTTCATCCGTTCCACGCGCACCCTCGAATCCCTCGGGTACGGCGAGCGCGGCTATCTGCACCTCGTGTCCCCGTACATCACCTCGGTACCGGCGCAGAGCGTCGTCATGGGTGACCTCGCCTCGCTCCACCCGGGTGAGGAGTGCGGCTGCGAACTGGACACCGACTGGTTCACCATCCACGGCCGCGCCGGGGTGAGCCGCAACAAGAGCTGTGCCGTGGCCGCCGCCGAACTGATGAAGGGAATGTCATGACCGAGGCAGAGACCGTGATCAACCACCATTACTGGCAGGGCACCTTCATCGGCGACGACGAGGCCGCCCGGCGCCTGGCCACGCTGCCCGCCACCGTCGAGGCCGCGCTCGCCACCCCGCTGGACACCGAGACCGTCCTGGCCGCCTGCGACGCGCTCGCGGGCGCCCTGCGCGACCCCGGCCACCCCGTACGGGAGCGGCTGGCCCCGCACCTGCCCGGCGGCGACGCGGAGGACACCGAGGAACTGCTCGCCGAACTCGCCGCGTTCCTCGGCCGCGACGCGCTCACCCGCAAGCTCCGCCGCGAGCTCGGCGGCACCGCCCCGCAGCGCCTCAGCCGCCCGGACGCCAAGGAGACGGTGTACGAGGCGTGGGCCCCGGTCGGTCTGGTCGCCCACATCGCCCCCGGCAACGCCGCCACCGTCGCGCCGCTCAGCCTGATCGAGGGACTGCTCGCGGGCAACGTCAACATCCTCAAGACCAGCAGCGCCGACACCCTGCTCGCGCAGCATCTGCTCGCCGAACTCGCCGCGTTCGATACGAGCGGCGCCCTCGCCGAGCGGGTCATCGTGCTGCGGTTCTCCTCGTCGCGCGCGGAGTGGCTGCGCCTGATGTGCGCACCCGCCGACGCCGTCGCGGTGTGGGGCGGCGAGGCCGCCGTGGAGGGTGTGGCCGCGCACGTTCCGGCGGGCTGCCGTCTGGTGGAGTGGGGTCACAAGATCTCCTTCGCGTATCTGACGCGGGACGCATGGGCGGACGAGGCGACGCTGACCGCGCTGGCCCAGGACATCTGCGTCTTCGAGCAGCAGGCGTGCTCCAGCCCGCAGGTCGTCTACCTCGACACCGAGGACACGGGCGAGCTGCACGCCTTCGCCGACCGCCTCGCCGCCGCGCTGGCCGTCCAGCCCGCGCCCGTCGAGGACGAGCTCGACCCGGCCGAGTACGCCGAGCTCACCACCACCGAGCACCTCGCCCGCCTGGAGGAACACCTCGGCCTGACTCGCGTCCTGGCCGCCCCCGACGGCACCTGGCGCGTCATGGCCGACACGCGCTCGGCGCTCACCGCGTCCCCGCTGCACCGCAGCGTCTGGGTCAAGCCGCTGCCCCGCAAGAACGTCATCGCCACGCTGCGGCCCATGCGCCGCTATCTGCAGACCGCGGGCATCGCGGGCAGCCGCACCGACATCGCCGAGCTCTCCGCGGCGGTCCTGGCCGCCGGTGCCACCCGGGTCACCCCGGTGGGCGCCATGACCGCCGGCTATGTGGGCGAGCCGCACGACGGTGTGTACGCGTTGCAGCGTTACAGCCGCCGCGTCGCCGTCCAGGCCGACGCCCGCTTCGCCACCACCGCCTGCCTAGACGACCTCGCCCACCGGCCCGCGTTCCCGGCGCCCACCGGACCGCTGCTCGACAAGGCCGCCGTCCAGGAGCTCAACCGGGACGTCGAACGACGCGACGCCGAGCTGTACTTCCGCAGCGGCGGCAGCACCGGCACCCCCGCCCTGTCGCTCTTCAGCTACGACGACTACGACGCGCAGATGCATGCGGCCGCACGTGGTCTGCTCGCTGCGGGCTACGACCCGGCGAGCGACCGCACCGCCAACCTCTTCTACTGCGGCGGTATGTACGGCGGTTTCATCAGCTTCTTCTCCATCCTCGAACGCCTCGGCGGCGTGCAGATGCCGATGGCCGCCGGATCCGACCACCGCGCCACCGCCGAGATGATCGTCGCGTACGAGGTCGACACCCTCTTCGGCATGCCCTCCTACCTGTGGCAGCTCCTGCACGAGGAAGCGGACCTGCTGCGCTCCTACGGCGGCATCCGCAAGATCTTCTACGGGGGTGAGCACTTCACCGAGGAACAGCGCCGCACCCTCACCGAGACGTTCGGCATCGAGGTCGTCCGCTCCATCACATATGGCAGCACCGACCTCGGCCCGCTCGGCTACCAGTGCGTCGAGAGCGGCGGCAGCGTCCACCACCTGCACGCCGATCTGCACACCCTGGAGATCGTCGCCGTCGACGCCGACCGTCCGGTGGCGCCGGGGGAGACCGGCAGGCTCGTCTTCACCACCCGGGCCCGCCGGGGCCAGCACCTCGACCGCTACGTCATCGGCGACCTCGGCCGCTTCCTGCCCGGCGACTGCCCCTGCGGCAACCGCGCCCCGCGCTTCGAACTCCTCGGCCGTCTCGGCGAAGTGATGCGCGTGGCAACGTATTTCCTCAACTACCGCCGGTTCGTGGCCATCGCCGAGGAACACCTGCGCTACAGCGGCGAGCTCCAGGCGGTCCTGACCAGCGGTCCCGCCCGGGAATGCCTCACCCTGCGGATGGAGAGCTCCAAGGCCCCGGACGCGGACGTGGCGCGCGACGCGTTTCTCGCCGCATACCCGGAGGCGCGCTCGGCCGTGGACGAGCGGCTGCTGGACTTCGCGGTCGAGATACTGGACGGAGCCGATCTGGACCGTACGGCGACGAGCGGGAAGCTGCGGGCGGTGGTGGACCGGAGGCGTTAGTCAGCTCGTAGGTCGCAGTAACTCCGCGACCACACAAGCGAGTTCGAGAGACTGCCTGCGGTTCAGGCGGGGATCGCAGGCAGTCGTGTAACGGTGGTGCAGATCGGCGGGGGAGATCCGCTGCGCACCGCCCAGGCACTCGGTCACGTCGTCGCCGGTGAGCTCCACGTGGAGCCCACCGGCGTGCGTGCCGAGCGTGCGGTGCACCTCGAAGAAACCCCGCACCTCGTCGACGACGCAGTCGAAGTGCCGGGTCTTGTAGCCGGTTTCGGAGATCACCGTGTTGCCGTGCATCGGGTCGCACTGCCAGACGACGGTGTGCCCGGACGCGGTGACCTTCTCCACGATCGGCGGCAGCACGTCGTGTACCTCGGTGCTGCCCATCCGGCTGATGAGGGTCAGCCTGCCGGGTTCGTTGCGCGGGTCGAGCCGTTCCACGTATTCGATGGCCTGCTCCGGGGTGGTCGTCGGGCCCAGCTTGAGCCCGATCGGGTTGGCCAGGAGTTCGGCGAACGCGATGTGCGCACCGTCCAACCGCCTGGTCCGCTCGCCGATCCACAGGAAGTGCGAGGACAGGTCGTAGAGCTTCGGGTCGTACGGGCCTGTCACCCGCAGCATGGCCCGCTCGTAGTCCAGGAGCAGGGCTTCGTGACTGGTGAAGAAGCCGTGCTCGTACGGGAGGTGGTCATCCGGGCCGACCGCTTCGGTGGCGACCAACGCGCGCACCATCGTCATCGCGGCGCTGGAGTTGACGTAGGCGCGGAGCATCCGGTGGGGATCGGGAACGCGAGCCTCGATGGTGGCCTCGATCCCGTTGACGATGTCGCCTCGGTAGCTCGGCAGGCCACACGCATCGAGGGGCGCCGAGCGCGGTTTGGCGTACTGTCCGGCGATGCGGCCCAGTGTCACCACCGGCAGCCGTCCCGCGCGGGTGAGTATCGAGGCCATCCGGCTCAACGTGCCTACCGTGCCCGCGATATACCGCTCGGTGGTGTCGGCGAAGGTCTCGGCGCAGTCACCGCCCTGGAGCAAGAACGCCGTACCGCCCGCGACCTCGGCGAGGCGGGACCGCAACTGGTCGACCTCCTCGGCGCGCACCACCGGCGCCACGCCTTCGAGGACGGCCCGCACCTGGTGCGCGGCCTCGATGTCGGGCCACTGGGGCTGCTGCGCGGCGGGACGGGCGAGTGCGTCGTCCACCGCCATACGTAAGTGATCGGGTAGCGGCGACGGCCGCACGGCTCCGAGTCGGGACACCACGGGCGCGTGTCCGGTCAACGATCCCCTCAACGATCCCCCTCGTGAAGCTCGGCATGACCGTGGCCGGAGCCGAATACGTCGTTACGGGTTCGGACGAGCAGGCGGGCAGGGAAGTGGCCTTGTCGACGAGTCGATCTTATCGATTCTGCTCCGTACGACAAATGTCCAATGCCCAGGCCGAGTTGGCGGAGATGGACACGGGTGAACAACGCGACCCCCTTCGCTAGCGTTGATCGAATCGAACGCCTACCTGGTCGGGAGAGGACGTACGCGGTGAGTGGACTGATGCGGGGCAAGGTTGTTCTGGTGACCGGCGCGGCCCGTGGGCAGGGGCGCGCGCATGTGGTGCGGATGGCGGCGGAAGGCGCCGACGTGATCGCCGTCGACGTGTGCGCGACGCTGCCGGGCGTGGCCTATACGTCGTCGGTGCCCACCGACCTCGCGGAGACCGTCGCCCTGGCGGAGAAGTCCGGGCAGCAGGTCATTCCCCTGGTGGCCGATGTCCGGGACCTCGCCGGATTACGGGAATCGGTCGACGGGGCCGTGGAAGCCCTCGGGCGCCTCGACACCGTGGTGGCCAACGCGGGTATCTGTATCCCGTGCGCCTGGGACGAGGTCACCGAGGAGATCTTCCAGGACACCATGGACGTCAACGTACGAGGCACCTGGAACACGGTGATGGCGACCGCTCCCCATCTGGTGGCGGCGGGCGGTGGCTCCATCGTGCTGATGAGTTCGTCGGCGGGCCTGAAGGTGCAGCCGTTCATGATTCCGTACACCACCAGCAAGTTCGCGGTGCGTGGGATGGCGAAGGCGTTCGCCGCCGAGCTCGCGCGGTTCGGCATCCGGGTCAACAGTGTGCACCCGACCGGCGTCGACACCGCGATGGGCAGCCGCGCCATGCTCACCCAGGTCGCCAAGGCGAGCATGGCCGATCCACGGCTGCGGGGCATGCTGGTCAACATGCAGCCGGTCGACGGTATTTCGGTCGAGGACGTGGCCGACGCCGTACTGTTCCTGGCGTCCGACTCCTCCCGTCATGTCACCGCGCACGCGATGGCCGTCGACGCCGGGGTCAGCGAGTTCTGATCCGGGGTGTGGCGCCGACCAGGTTCTCGACGGTCGTCCGCAGACGCTCGCGCAGCACCGCCGGGCTGCTGATGTGCAGGGTGTGCATGCCCAGTTCACGCGCGGCCGTGATGACCGCGATCCGGTCGTCGACCATCAGCGCCTCGCGCGGATCGATACCGCACCGGTCCAGTGTCTCGGCGAAGTACTCGGCCGAGGGCTTCACCTGGCCGACCCGCCACGATGAACAGAGATGGTCGAACAGCCGGTAGTGGTGGTGCCGTTGGTTCTTGAGTTCGTCCCAGTGCGCGGCCTCGTTGTTGGCGAGGACCAGGGTGACCTCCGGATGCTCGCCGGCCACCTCGGCCAGCTCCATGACGTTGGCGCTGTGGCAGCGGACGTTGTCGGTATACCGCCGGTCCACCCACTCCGCGTCGTACGCGCCCACCAGCGGGCTGCCCGCCTCGTCGAGCAGCCCGCGCAGGACATCGTGCACATGGCACACGCCGCTCTCGTAGAGATGCGCCGACGACTGGACGGCCCACAGCAGCCGGTCCGCGTCGACGCGATGGCGGCGCGCGATCTCCGGTACGAACGCGGTCTCCTCCGTGATGTTGTTGAACAGGACGCCACCGGCGTCGACCAGTAATGCCTGAAGCATTGCTCAATTCCCTTTCAGTCGTCGGGCGTATGTGGGAAAGGTGTTCTCTTATGTCGCTCTACCGCGATCTCGTCGGGCGGACCTGGGATTCCGGGACCCGGCAGTGGGCCTTTGCCGACACCGCCCTCTATGCGCTCGGGGTCGGCGCGGGCGCCGAGGATCCCACCAGCGAGTTGGAGTTCACCACGGAGAATTCCGGAAGAGTCGCGCCCGCAGTGCTGCCGACGTTCGCCACCACCCTCGTCTCCCGCGAGGCCCAGCCCGCGCTCGGCGACTTCGATGTGTCGCAGCTGCTGCACACCGAACAGTCACTGACCCTGCACGGCCCGCTCCCCGTCGAGGGCACGGCGTCCACGACCTCCCGGCTGACCGCGCTCAGGGACCGGGGCCGCAGCGCGCTCGCGGTGATCGAGTCCTCGTGCGTGCACCCGCACACCGGCCAGCCGCTCGCCGACCTCCGCACCGGACTGACCATCCGACACGAAGGCGGCTTCGGCGGTGACCCGGGCGAGGAGGAGCCGTGGGAACGGCCGACGGGAGAGCCCGGCCACGAGGTCACCTATCGCACCGCACCCAACCAGGCCCTGCTCTACCGCCTCAGCGGCGACCGCAACCCGCTGCACTGCGACCCCGTGATCGCCGGACGCCTCGGCTTCCGGCGGCCCCTGCTGCACGGCCTGTGCACCTTCGGGTTCGCCGGCCGGGCGCTGCTGCACACGCTCTGCGGCGGCGACACGGGCCGGTTCGGGACGATGTCCGGCCGGTTCACCTCGCCCGTGCTGCCGGGCCAGGACCTGACCGTACGGATCTGGGAGCAGGAAGCATCCGCGCTGTTCGAGGTCCGGTCCGGGCAACGGGTCGTCCTCGATCGCGGCAGGTTCATCCGGCGTGTCCCTGGCGGGAGTTGAGTGCGGTCTCAGCCCGCATCCGCACGTCCGCACGGCTCGGCGAGCGTGTCGACGTACCAGCGAACCGTGCTCCGCACCCCTTCCGGCAGCCCGATGCCCGGCTCCCACCCGGTGGCGCGCAGCCGGGAGATGTCGAGCAGCTTGCGCGGGGTCCCGTCGGGTCTGGCGGTGTCCCAGGTGATCCGACCGGTGAAGCCGACCGCCTCGGCCACCAGCGCGGCCAGGTCCGCGATGCTCAGGTCCTCGCCGACGCCGATGTTGACCGGCGACGGATCGTCGTAGTGGTCCAGCAGATGCAGGCACGCCGCTGCCAGGTCGTCGACGTGGATGAACTCCCGGCGCGGTGTGCCGCTGCCCCAGACCACGACCTCCTCGGCGCCGGAGCGGACCGCCTCGTGAAAGCGCCGGATCAGCGCGGGCAGGACGTGCGAGCGGGTCGGATGGAAGGTGTCGCCGGGGCCGTACACGTTGGTCGGCATCGCGGAGATCCAGCGGCGGCCGTACTGCCTGCGATACGACCGCACCGCCAGCACTCCCGCGATCTTGGCGATGGCGTACGCGTCGTTGGTCTCCTCCAACGGGCCGGTGAGCAGGGCGGATTCGGGGATCGGCTGGGGGCTGTGCTTCGGGTAGATGCACGAGGAACCCAGGAACAGGAGTCGGTCCACGTCGGCCGCGTGCGCCGCCGTGAACAGGTTCGTCTGGATTCTGAGGTTGTCGTTGAGGAACTCCACCGGCTCCGCGTCGTTGGCGGCGATGCCCCCGACCCGGGCGGCCGCGTCGATGACGACGGCGGGCCGGATCGAGGTGATCCGGTCGAGCGTGGCTTGGGCGTCGGTGAGATCCACGTCCTTGGAGTGGATCCCGACGACCGAGGTGAACCCCTCGGCTTCGAGGCGGCGGAGCACGGCCGAGCCGACGAGTCCGGACGAGCCCGCGACCAGCACGGTCGCCGAGCGGTCGAGGGCAGGCTGAGGTGTGGGCATGGTCATCCTCGTTCGGCGGGCTTGTGCTGAGCAGGCGGTTGTACGGGGCGGACGTCGAGCGGGATCGGCAGCTCAAGCCCCCGGCAGTGCAGCGCTCCGAGCAGGCGCAACAGCGACACCGGCTCCGGCGTCTCCCGCTGGCCGGACGCGATCACCAGCGGATCCTCGATCCCCTCGGCCCGCAGCGTCTGCCGGATCGGCGGGATCAGCACCGGGTGCGGGCCGATCTCCACATATGCCCGGATGCCCCGGCGGGCCAGCACGGAGACCGCCTGGGTGAAGCGGACGGGCCGGCGCAGATTGCGCGCCCAGTAGTCGGCGGTGGCGAGCCCGGCCGGGTCCGGTTCGCCGTCGACGGTCGAGATCCAGGGGACGCGTGGCGCGGCCGGGACGAGATCGGCCAGCGCGTCCCGCATCTCGGGCAGCACGCCGTCCACGAACGGGCTGTGCGAGGCCGCGTTGATCCGGATCGTCCGACACCGCACGCCCTCGGCCTCCAACTCGGCCACCAGCGCCCGGGTCGCCTCGGCCTCCCCGGTGACCACCGTCTCGCTCGGCGCGGAGTGGGCGGCGACGACCACCGTCCCCGGTATCTCCGCGCAGCGGCGCTCGACGGTGTGCCGGTCGAGGCCGACCGTCGCCATCGCACCGCCGCCTCCCGCCCTGGTCAGCAGGCTGGAGCGCACGGTGACGACCCGCGCCGCCTCGGCGAGGGTCAGCGCACCCGCGACATGGGCGGCGGCGACCTCGCCGAGGCTGTGCCCCACGACCGCCGCCGGCCGCAGTCCCAGTGAGCGCAGCCAGTGGGCGGTCGCGACCTGCACGGCGAAGATGAGCGGCTGGGTCGTGTCCGGGCTGCCGGTCTCCCCGTCCGCTGAGCTCATCAGCGGCTCGACGACGCCGAAGGGCAGCAGTGCGTCGAGTTCCGTGAGTACTTTCGCGGCCGCCGGCGACCAGTTGAGCAGGGCGCGTCCCATGCCCGGCCACTGGCTGCCGTGGCCGCCGAAGCACCAGGCGACCCGCGAGGCGGCGCCGTCGGCCCGGCCCGACACCCAGCGCGGACTCGGCAGGCCGTCGGCGAAGAACGACAGCCCCTCGACCAGACCCGCCCGATCCGCGGCCGCGACCGCGAGGCGTTCCTCACCGGGCCGGGACGCGCGGCGCGTGGGCACCAACGACTCGGGCCGGGCGCCATCGGTCAACGACTGCGCCGCCGCTCTCGCCGCATCCGTCAACTCGCCCCGGCCGTCGGCGGAGAACACCAGCAACCACGGCGGGGGAGCCGGTACCGAGCCGTCGGTCGAAACCGCTGCCTCACTGTCGGATGACATAAGCACTCCCAATTTCCGTAAGCCTGACCGGTTTTCATAAAGGATCGACACGTCGTCAGGACTTGCTACCATCGCTTGCGCTGGAAATATCGGACAGTTGCCCGATAACGCCATGCGCGATAACGCCATGCGCGATAACGCGATGCTCGACAACGCGATAAAGGAGTAGAGGAAGCATGCCGGAAACCTCCTTCCAGGGCCAGATCGTCGACACCGAACCCGCCTCCGACGTATTTCTCGTCATCGGCATTCCGGGATCCGGGAAGAGTTCGGTGTCGGACAGCCTGGCCCGTCGGTTCCCGCTCGGTGCGCACATCGAGGGCGACCACCTCCAGGACCTGATCGTGTCGGGGGGACATCTGCCGTCGCCGGAGGAGGACTTGGAGGCAGATCGCCAGCTGCTGCTGCGGGCCCGTAACGCGTCGGTCCTTGCACGCAGTTTCCACGCCGGCGGTGTCGTCCCGGTCATCGACGATGTGGTGGTCCGGCGTGCGCACCTGGAGTTCTATCTGGAGCAGTTGAAGGATCTGCCGCTGCGGTTGATCGTGCTCGCGCCGTCGGCGGACGTGGTGGCCCGGCGGGTCGCCGAGCGGGACAAGGTGCTCGCGGACGACTGGTCGTTCCTGGACGACGCGATGCGTAAGGAACTCGCCGGTCAGGGAACGTGGTTCGACAGCTCCGAGCTGACCCTGAAGGAGACGGTCGACGCCATTCTCGCCTCGGGTTGATGCGCTGAGCACAGGTGCGGCGCGGGGAGTCCGGGCGGATTCCCCGCGCCGCACGCGTGTGTTCCTCAGCTGCCGTCGACACGGCGGACGGCCGTCAGCCAGGTACGCATGAGGTGGGCGCTGCGGTGCAGGAACGCCCGTGCCTCGGGCGACCAGGCCCGGCCCCGGGCCTGCTCGGCGAAGTCCTGCAAGCCGTGGCTGAGGGATTCGTACGCCTCGCGGTAGTCGCTGCCCTGCAGCGGGAACACCCGTAGCCACTCCAGGAGTTCGTCCATGAACCGGATCGCGGGCAGCTCGATGGTGAGGTCGTTGAGCAGGTCGTGTTCATTGCGCTCATGGTTGACCAGCGGACCGCCGAACCGCACCGAGTGGCCCAGATGTTTGGCGCACGCGGCGACGAAGTACCCGCTGAAGATGTCACCGAAGCGCTCCACCGCCGCGCCGCCGATGGGCTGACCCATGCGCAGGAAGTAGTACGCGGGCAGGGCGTCGTGGTGCACGGCGGTGTTCTGGGAGTTGACGGGGCACCAGGTGTTCTTGGCCAGTACGGCGGGTTTGCCGTTGTACGCGGTCACCCTCGGCCGGACCGCGAGCCGGGTCACCGCGTCCACATCGGGATCGTCCAGCCACAGCCCGGCGTTGACACGCACATCCGCCACCTCTTCGGTGGTGGTGACCTCGGTCGCGCTCTCCCGGGGCCCGTAGGGGAAACCCCGGGGGAAGACCCGGCAGGGGTCCACGGTGAGCAGATCGCACGCGTTGAACCAACCGTCGGCCGCCGACACCACGGGGTGGCGCACCGGACCCTGGAGGACGATGCGGTGCTCGTCGAGGAACGGGCGGTCGATCGGCAGGTTGTCGTCGTCCATCGAGACGGCCAGGGCACTGCCGTTCGCGTACGACAGCAGATAGCCGATGTTGCGGCGGTTGTCGGAGTCGTACGGGATCAGCTCGGGCACACCGAGCTTCGCCAGCAGCCGGTCCTGCTCCTCGATATCGGGGGAGACGACCGTGGCGCCCCGGGCGCGGGCCTTGTCACAGGCTTCGTAGAACGACTTGGGCGTCTTGCGGTCGGGTATGACGACGAGTCGGGCACCGCTCTCGGCGAGGGTGTCGGCGTAGTGCTCCAGGAACGATCCGGAGCCGATGGTGGTGATGACGATGTCGATCGCTTCGGTGGACATGTGTGGTCACTCCAAAGTGGGGATGTCCCGCCAGTTCCGCAGGCGGGAGGAGGCGGTGATGAGCGGGGCGCTGAGCCAGAGGAACATCACGACGGTCAAACCGAGCCGTGGGCCGAACAGGCTCCCGAGGCCGCCGCCGACGAGGCCGCCGAAGAAGAGCATGCCGCGGCTGATGAACCGGACGCAGGCGACGGTCCGTTGCAGCAGATCGGGCGGTGTGAGGAGTTGTACGAGCGTTGCCTGGCCGACCGTGAACACGGAGAAACCGGCGTGGAACAGCAGCGCACCGCACAGGAACAGCAGCAACCCCGAGCCGGGCCGGGTCAGGGGCAGCAGCAACCCCGCCGGGGCGAGGACGGCGGCCGGGACCCAGACGGCGCGTGCGGTGCCCAGGCGGCGGCTGACGCGGCCCGCGCTGAACGCCCCGATCAGCCCGCCGATGCCCACCGACCCGAGCAGCATGCCCAGGGTGCCCGGGGCGATCCCGACGTCGTCGGCCAGGAAGATGACGACCAGCGCCTCGTACGCGGCGAAGCAGCAATTGCCGACGGCCGAGCCGGCGATGGAGGCCAGCAGCACCCGCCGCCGCTTGATGAACCGTACGGCCTCGGCAAGTTCGGCCCACAGACCCTCCCCGCACGTCGCGTTGGTGGTGGCCTCGACGTGGGAGCGCATCATCAGGTTGCAGGACGCGGACGCGACGAAGCCCGCCGAGTTGAGCAGCGGAGCGTGCTCGGCTCCGAGCAGCTGCACGGTGAAACCCGCCACCGTCGGCCCGAACGCGAGCGACACCGCGCGGGCGACCTGCAGCCGTATGTTGCCGTAGACGAGTTTGTCCTTCGGTAACATCCGTGGCGGCATGGACAGATACACGATCTCGTAGAACACCGTCGCACAGCTGACCAGGACGTTGGACAGATAGAGGTGCCACAGGGCGAGATGGCCGGTCGCCGACAGGATCGGCACCATGGTCACGATCGCCGCCCGGCCGAGGTCGGCCAGGAGCAGCATCGTCCTCGGCGGCAGCCGCGCGCTGTACACGCCGGCCGGCAGGGTCAGGATCAGCCAAGGCAGATACCCGGCGGCGGTGATGAGCCCGACCTGGCCGACGCTCGCCCCGAGGGTCTGGGCGGCGAGCAGCGGGAAGGCGACCACCGTCGCCATCCCGCACAGCTGGCTGATCCCGCTGCCGATCCACAGCAGGCGGAAGTCCCGCTCGCGGTCGGACTCGGTCGCGAGGGTCACGGTCATGGCGCCACCGGGACCGATCCCGATCTGGCCGATCGCTCGGCGGCCAGCGCGCAGCGCAGCGCGTCGTGGGAGTCGCGCCAGCCGCCCGCGGCCGGGTCGTTCGGCCCGCCTGCCGCCATGGCCAGGAACGCGCGGGCTTGTTCGCGGTAGGCGGTGGCGAAGCGGTCCCAATACCCGTTGAATTGCGCGGTGTTGATGCTTCCCACCCCGACGGGTGCCTCCGCGTGGGTCAGTCCGGCCGCCATGTTGCCCCGTTCGCCCAGCACTTCGGCGCGGACGTCATAGCCCACGGGCTGCCAGCGTCCTGCGGAGAGTGCGGCCAGGGTGCCGTCGTCGAGCCGGACCATCGCCGTGACCGTGTCGAAGTCACCGATGTCCGCCAGCTCGGGCCCGGACAGCGCGGAGCCGTCGGCGACGACCTGGACGATCCTGCGGCCGGTGAGCCACCGCACCATGTCGAAGTCGTGCAGCATCAGGTCGGTGAAGATCGAACCGCTCTCGCGCAGCCGGGCGATGGGCGGCAGCGACACATCGTGCGAGACCAGTCGGAGCAGCTGCACACGGCCGAGCTCTCCTGCGACCGTACGCGCCCGCAGATCGGCGAAGCCGGGGTCGAAGTGCCGCTGGAACCCCACCCACAGAGGCACTCCGCGTTCTTCGGCCGTTCTGCCGAGTTTTTCGGTCCGCGCGAGGTCGATGGCCAGCGGTTTCTCGCAGAGTGTCGGCACCCCGGCCTCGATCAGCGCGCCGACGAGTTCGGGGTGGCTGGTGGTGGCCGCCGTCACCAGCGCGGCGTCGCAGCCGAGGGCCAGCAGCTCGCCGACCGATCCCGCGACGCTCCCAAAAGTCACCGAGCGCGCCACCTTCTCCGCGCGGTCGCGGTCCGCGTCCACGCAGATCAGGCGGTGCGAGCCGAGCGCGTCGAGGTGTTCGGCGTACATCGCGCCGATCTGACCGCAGCCCACGATGCCGACGACCAATCCCGTACTCATCGGCGCACCTCCACGGTCCGGGCGACAGCGGAATGGGCGAGGGCGGCCAGGTCGGTCGTCTCACGGCACGCGCGCAGCCGGGCACCCCAGTACGTCGCCCGCTCGGTGAACCCGGCATCGTCCAGGACCTCGGCGATGCCGCGCCGGACATCCTCGACGCGTACGCAGGGTTGGTCGGACGGGCCGGAGTACCGGTCGCGGAAGGTGAGGCGGCCGTGCGGGGTGGTCTCGCTGGTCCGCAGCAGGACACCCGCTCCCGTTGCCTCGACCAACTGCCGTCCGTTCATCTCCTGTTCGGACATGAACGGCATCACGACCGAGGGTTTGCCGTGCAGCAGGGTGGCGAGGACCGTGGCCGAACCTCCGTGGTTGACCACCACGTCGGCCCAGTCCAGCGGGGTGTCCAGACCGGTGAAGCCCGCCACCGTGACGTTGTCCGGTATCTCCAGGTCACCCTCGAACGCGAAGCCGCTGGAGACGTAGACGCTCCATGGTTGGTCCGCGCACGCGTCCAGTACGTTCTGCAGCGCCTGTCGGCCCACCGTCCCGCCGCTGCCGATGGTGACGTACACCTTGGGTCGGTCCGTACGCGGGGGAGCGGGGCCGTCGGTGGCGGCCACCGGATTCCAGTACATCGGTCCGACGTAATGCAGCTCGCCCCGTTGCGGCGGGCCGTCGAGCGGTTCCAGGTCGGACAGGCTGGACACCAGGGTGACCTCGCCCCACAGCAGGTGCTCCGCCCGCTCCACCGGACCGAGGCTCAGCTCCCGCGACACCTCGTCCCACACCGGCAGGCTCGACGGATGCGGCAACAGGTCGCGCGGCGCGACCGTCGACCAGGGCATCCACCCGTTGGCCTGGGGAGTGATGAAGTCCGCGTCCGCCAGCGAGACCACGGGGATACCTGCGGCCCGTGCGGCGAGAGCGGCGGTCGGGCACATGTCGATGACGACGAGCGTCGGACGGTATTTCTCGATGAGTTCGGCGTCCGCCGCGATCCGGCTCCGCACCCGCTCGATCCGGTGATACGTCGCCGCGACCGCGAACACCCGCTCCACATCGGCGAACGGCAGATACGGCGGCATGGGGTGCCGGTCGGGCGGTCGGGGGGCCTCGGGCTCGGAGTCGAGGACCGGGAAGCCCGCCTCGCGCACCATGGCGTTGATGCCGCAGTCCGCGAACGCCACCTCATCAGCCGCCTCGGCAAGCGCCGAGGCCAGCGCGAGGCACCGGCCCGTGTAGGCCGCGCCGCCTCCCCAGCCCCAGGGGAAGAACAACACTCGCTCGCTCACACGTCCTCCTGCTCGTCGTTCGTCCTCATGTCGTCATCCCGCCGTCCACCGCGATGACCTGCCCGGTGACGTACGACGCCGCCTCGGAGCACAGGAAAGCCACCACCGAGGCGATCTCCTCGACCCGGCCCGCCCGGCCCAGCGGCGTCCGGCCCACCACACCGTCCCGCGCCGCCACTGGCATACCGTCGTACGCGGGGGTGTCGGCGATCAGTCCGGGGGCCACGCAGTTGCAGGTGATCCCGAACCGTCCGTACTCCCTGGCGGTCGTCCAAGTCAGGCCGTGCAGACCGGACTTGCTTGCCGCGTACGCCGCCTGGCCCGGCTGGCCGCGCAGCCCCGCCACCGACGAGACGAGGACGATCCGCCCGCCCGTGTGCCGGGTCATGGCTTTCACCCCGGCCCGCAGACAGCGGAACGCCCCGCTCAGGTTGACCGCGAGCTGCTCGTCCCACTCCTCCTCCGATGTGTTGAGGAGCAGCCGGTCGTGGTGGACCCCGGCGTTGACCACGAGCGCGTCGAGCCGCCCGAACTCCTCGACGACCCGCCCGACGACCTGCTCGCCGCTACCCGGGCGCGACAGGTCGCCCGACACCGCGACCGCCTCCGCGCCCGTTGCCCGCACCTCGCCGACCAGGGCTTTCGCCGCCTGCTCATTGCGGTGTGCGTGCACCCCCACCGCGTAACCCGACAGGGCCAGGGCGTGCGCGATCGCTCCGCCGAGGGGGCCGGAACCCCCGGTCACCAAGGCCACCCGCTTGCTCACGCCCGCGCGTCCTCGCGTACGGGGAAGCAGGTGCTCTCGATGTGCGCGAACCGCGCCCGCATCCGGGCCGACGCCCCAGGGTCGGCCGGTCCCTCCCGGCCCCCTGCGGCGACCAGGGCCTCCCGCAGCCGGTCGAGGGCGGCCCGCAGCGGACGGCCCAGCTCCAGGACGCGGGGGTAGACCGCGAGCGGATCCGGCTTCTCGTGCGCCGCGATCAACGCGATACCGAGTCGCATGGCATGAACTCGGGCTTCCAGTGCGGCAGTTCGCACCGCCGCGACCTCCGGGGGCAGGGCCAGGGACTCGCCCGGGGCAGGGGCCACGGCGAGCGCGTTGGCGTAGATGAAGAGCTGGGGCTGGATGTCGCCGAGCACCAGCACATGCAGGGCCCGTGCCGTCACCGGCCCGAGTCCCGTCTCGGTGAGCTCGTCGATGAGCCCGCCGAGGGCGTCCACGCCCACCGAAAGGAGCGCGGTGTCGCGGTCCAGGCGTTCGGCGAAGTACTGCGCCGGGTCGGTGTGGTCCGGTGCGTCGGTGACCGTGACCGTGCCCACCCAGGTGAACAGCGACCGCAGCGCGGGCGTCAGCGTCCAGTACCGCCGAAAGCCCCCGTCCGGGGCGGCATCGGTGTCCAGGACCGTCATGACGCTGTCGTGCGGTGACCAGTCCACCGCCAGCACCGCGTGGTCGTGGAAGTGGAAACGGCCCTCGTACACATCGCCGGGCAGGTGGTACCGGTCCGGCAGCACCATCACCGGCTCGCCCGCAGCGAGACTGTCGAGGACGAACGGCACGTTACGGGTGCCGTCGTCGAACTCGGTGCGGTAGTCCACCCGGCAGCCGTCGAAGTCCTTCGCCAGATCCCGGCCCACCGGGTCCAGCGGGCCGTTCAGAGCGCGGGCGACCGCCAGCGGGTCGAGCCCCCGGGACTGCAGGACGGACTCGACGCAGCGCAGCACGCAGTTCAGCCCGTCCAGCGCGCGGTCCTGCCATCCCAGCGCCCCCAACTGGTCGAACCGGGGAGCCGTCGTGCCGGTCATCGTGCTTCTCGGGCGGCGGTACGGGCCCGGGCGACCAGGGTATCGGCCAGGTGCCCGAGGTTGTCGAAGGCCGTCCAGTCGGTCTCGTCGCCGCTGTAGGGCACACCCCACTTCTCCTCGAAGCGGGAGAGCACCACGATCAGGTCCAGCGAGTCGATGCCGATCTCGTCGAGCCGGGTGGTCTCGCTGAGCTGGTCCGGCACATGGGGACGCTCCGCGAGCACGGTGGTGATGAGCTCCATGACGTGCTGCCGGTCGGCGGGCACGGGCTGTGCGTCGGCGCTGTTGGTCATGTGGTTCTCCTTCTCCTTGTCGGGTGTGCCGGGGGCGTCAGTTGCCGTCTTCCAGCAGCGCACCCCGGCGGATCTTGCCGCTGCCCGTGCGGGGCAGTTGGTCGACCCGGCGGATCACCGCCGGCACCTTCACCGTCATCAGCTGTTCCCCGGCCCGGCGGCGCAGGGACGCGGCGTCGAACTCGTCGGCGGCGGCCTCGACGAAGGCCCACACCTGGTTCTCGCCCGAGGGCCCCGGCCGCCCCACCACGGCGCAGTCGTGCACCCCGGGCATCCCGCGCAGGACGGTCTCCACCTCGACCGGCGAGACCTTGTTCCCGCCGATGTTGATGAGCAGGTCGCTGCGGCCGGTGAGCCGGAGTCCGTTGTCGTCGAGCACCCCGAGGTCGCCGGTGGTGACCCAGCCCTCGTCGTCGGCGAGCGGTATCGCGTGCCCTTCCTCCATTCGTACGGGGAAGAGGCCCGGGAAGCGCGCCGCCACCGGTCCCGGCTCGCCGCTGCCCGCCTTCAACTCGACGCCGGGCAGCGGATATCCGACGCCGGGGGTGCCGCCGACCGGGTTGAGGGTGAGCTGGCCGAGCTCGGAGTTGCCGTAGTGGTCGTACACGGCGACGCCCGCTTCCTGCCAGGGTGCGGCGGCCCGCGCCGGGAGGGCTTCGCCCGCGCTGACACACCGCTTCCAGGAGCCCGCGTGAGGCACCCCGCCTCGGCCCCACCAGTCCAGGATCAGCGGAACGCTCTGCAGGACGGTGGGTCGGTGGCGCTCCACGAGAGCCACCGCTCGCGCGGGTGTCAGCGGTCCTGACGGCACCACCTGACACGCTCCGGCGGACAGTACGGCCAGGGTGCCCGCCTCGATCGCGTAACTGTGGCCGAGCGGGCTGGTGGTGAGCACCACGTCATCGGCGTCGAAACCGAACCCCTGGGCGAAGGCAGCCGAGTTGCGCAGGGTTCCCGACCACTCGCGGGAGATCACCTTCGGCCGCCCACTGGTTCCCGAGCTCGTCACCGCGAACGCCGGGTCGCCCCCGCCGGGCCCGGTCGACCTCAACCGGGTCATCAGACCGGCCGCGAGGCCGATCTCGGCACCGAAGTCGGCGAGCGCGGCCGAACGTTCGGCGTCGGCGGCGTGCTCCTGGAGCACCAGCACGGCGGCATGCAGGGAGGTGGCCGCCGCGAAGTCCACGACCGAGTCGAGGAGGGAGGTGAGGACCAGGCCGACCCGGCTCCCCGGGCCGACACCCGATGACCGTAACTCCCGTACCCGCTCGGCTACTTCACGTTCCAGCTCGGCATACGTCACCGAGCGCCGCTGGTCCACCAGGGCGAGACGGTCGCCCCGCCCGGCGCGGCGGTGTCCGGCCAGGACCTCCGGCAGTGTGTCGTCCACGGTCATCCTCCCTCCTTGTACGCGGTGCAGCGGTAGCCGTGCCGATGGTTCGACGCGGTCACTGTCGTGGTGGCAGGCCCGTCGGTGAGCGCCGCCGCCAGTTCGGCCAGCGGGGCGGTCGCGCGTACGTCGGAAGTACGCGAGGTCGACGGCGGGCCTGTCTCGACGGGGCCGAGACGGGCGAGCACCTTGACGCCCCGTTCGTGCGCCCGCGCGGCCGTCTCCAGGACCAGGAACGCTGCCCGCCCGGTCACCGGCTCGCTCCCGCACGCCTTGGCTGCGGCGGGGCTGAGCAGCTCGTACGCGCCGCACAGCACCGGGCCGTCGTCCGCGAGGCGGAGTCGGCGCTGGCCGAGGGCGAGGGCCTGAAGGCCCGCGCCGGGTCCGAGCACCGTGGCGCAGTAGCCGCGCAGACGGTGGCGCAGACAGATCAGGGACGTCACGCCGTGCGCGTTGAAGTACAGGAAGGACTCGGGCGCCAGCGACGAGCGCGCACCCGCGTCCAGCCGGGCGCGCATGGTCTCGGCCACCTGCCCCGAGCCATATACCGAACCGATGACGCAGGCGGTGTCGGACGGGTCCGGGGCGCCCGCGCCCGCGAGTGCCTGGCCCGCCAACTCGGCGATGCGCTCGGGTAGTTCGCGGGTCCACTTGTTCACGTCCCGCCAGCCGTCGGGGCCCGCGCCGTGCGCCTGCCACAGCTCTGCGGTGTCGACCTCGCCCGAGGCCACGGCGGTGATCACGACCGAGTCGTCCATCAGGGCCTCCGGAAGACGAGTGCGGTGTTCATACCGCCCAGACCACAGGACACGCTCAGCGCGGTCCGCAGTCCCGGCAGCGGCCGTGGGCCGTCGTCCAGGACCAGGTCGAGGTCGGCACAGATCGGGTCGACCGGCTCGGCGCCCCAGGTGGGGGTGACCGCGCCGTGCGTCAGCGACAGCACACACGCCATCGCCTCGATGGCGCCCGCGGCTCCTTGCAGATGCCAGAGCACGCCCTTCACGCTGTTGACCGGTATCGAGCCGAGCCGTGGCCCGAACACCGCGCGCAGCGCCTCGATCTCGGCGGTGTCGCCGCGTCGGGTGCCCGGGCCATGGGTGTTGACGAAGTCGATGTCCTCGGGTTCGAGGCCCGCGTCGGCCAGGGCGAGCCGTACGGCCAGCTCGATGCCGTCGGCGCCCGGGGCGGCGAGGTGACCGGTGGCGTTGGTCAGCCCGCAGCCCGCGAGCACGGCCAGGGGTTCGGCGCTGTCCGGCCCGATGTCGTCGAGGAGTTCGAGCCGCAGGACCGCCGCGCCCTCGGACACGCCGATGCCCCGCCGCTCGGTGCTGAACGGGCGGCAGCCCTCGGGGCCGAGCGTACGCAGTGAGTTGAGGCCCAGGAACGCCATGTCGGTCACGGCGTCGGCGCCGCCGACCACGGCAGTCGGTGCGTCGCCGAGCGCCACCAGGTCGCGGGCGACCGCAATGGCTGCGGCGCCGGAAGCTGAGGCGTTGGCGAGGGTGATGGCCTCGCCGCCGAGGCCCGTCCGGTCGGCGCAGGACGCGGCCAGATCACCGGTGAAGTGCCCCGGCCGGGGCGGGACCACACCGGGGTCGGTGGTGCCCAGGACCAGCGCGACGTGCTCGCGCTCGCCCACGCCGTCGAGGGCTTCCCGCACGGCGGTCTCGGCGAGGTCGAGCGCGCGCCAGACCCCGTCCCCGCCGGTGTGCCCCGGCACCTGACCGGCCGCGCCGAGGGTGGCGCCGGAGGCGTCGAAGGCGGTGATGGGTGGGTGGTTGGCCCGCCCGGTGGCCAGCGCCTCCCACAGCGCGGACACACCGACCCCGCCCGGGCCGCACACACCGAGCCCGGTGACGGCGACGGTCGGACCCGTGCCGCTCATCGCCGCTCCCCCCGGCTCAGGGCCGTGGCCAGCGAGCTGATGCTCGCGGACTGGAGTACGGCGTCGTCCGGCAGGGCCACGCCCAGCTCCTGCTCCAGCTCCCCGACCACCGAGATGAGCTGGACCGAGTCGACTCCGGCGGGCGCCAGCGGCTCGGTGTCGCTCAGCCACGGCAGGCTCGGGTCCTCCTGCAACTGGTGGGCGAGCTTGGCCCGTACGCGGGCCAGCATCGCCTGATGGGTGTGGGTGTCCACCATCACGCCACCTTCGCCGCGGCCCGGAACGCCTCGTCGCAGGCCGCCAGGGTGTGGTCGAGGTCGGCGTCGGTGGTGGCGGCGCAGATGAACCAGTGGTGGGTCGGGTGCAGCAGTACGCCTCGGCGGGTGGTGTTGGTGAAGAAGGTGTCCTGCATCAGTCGGGCGCGGGCCGGGTCCGGGTGGGAGAAGGTGAGGAACGGCATCTGCGGCACACCGCGCACCTCGGCCGGTACACCGTGCCGTTGTATGAGCTCGCTCAGTCCGCTCTGCAGCCGGACACCGAGGCGGCGCACCTTCTCCAGTGCCACGCCGTCGGCGAGTTGGTCCATCGTCGCCACCGCCGCGGCCATCGCCACGGTGTTGGAGTAGAACGTGGAGGAGATATGCGTCCGGCCGACCATGGCCATCACATCGGCCCGGCCGGTCAGCGCCGAGACCGCCCAGCCGTTCGCCATCGCCTTGCTGAACGTGGCGAGGTCGGCCCGTACACCGAACAGCTCCTGCGCCCCGCCCAGCGCGACTCGGAAACCGGAGCGCATCTCGTCGAAGACCACCAACGCACCGTGGTCATGGGCGAGTTCGACGGCGCCCTGGAGGAAGCCGGGTTCGGGGCTGTCGAGTTCGAACGGCATCAGGAGCAGACAGGCGATCTGCCCCGGATACCGGAGGAAGACCTCCCGCAGGCTGTCGAGGTCGTTGTACCGGAAGGTGTCGACCTGGGTCCGTACCGTGTCGGGGATTCCGCCCGGACGCTGGGCGGCCCAGTCGTGCCAGCCGTTGTAGCCCCAGCGCACCACCCTGTCCCGACCGGTGTACGCGCGGGCGAGGCGGACGGCGGCGCTGGTGGCGTCCGAGCCGGTCTTGAGCAGGAACACCCGCTCCGCGCCGGGGATGATCTGCACCAGGCGCTCGGCGAGTTCGATCTGCGTCCGCTTGCGCAGCGTGATCGAGAATCCCTCCTCGATCTCCCGCAGCGCGGCCTCCGTCACCACCGGGTCGGCGTGGCCGAGGATGATCGTGCCGTACGCCAGGATGTAGTCGAGGTATTCGTTCCCGTCGGCGTCCCAGATCCGGGCGCCCCTGGCCCGCTCGCCGTAGACGGGGTAGGCGCCGTCCACCAGCCGGTCCCGCTCGATGACGTAGTCCTTCTCGGACAGCGTCGCGTCGACGAGGCGGCCGCGCGCGAGCAACTTCATCGAGTTGTCGAGCCGGAGCTCTCCGGTCACATCGGTCACTTCGGTCACGGCGTGGTCCCCTCGGTAGCTTGACGTCCTCTGTTCGCCCGTACGGGACGGGAGTTGGCGCTCACAGCACGACCGGGCCCGACCGGGTCCCGCGCACGAGCCCGCCGGGCAGCGCGCCGGTGGCCTCGCCGTCGCGGAAGGTGATCTCACCCGCGACCACGGTGGCCGCGTAGCCGTCCGCCCGCTGGATGAGGCGGCCGCCACCGGCGGGCAGGTCGTGGACGAACTCGGGGGAGCGCAGGCTGAGCCGGTCGAAGTCGATGACGTTGATGTCGGCCCGGTAGCCGGGGCGCAGCAGCCCCCGGTCGCGCAGCCCGTACAGCCGCGCGGGCTCCGAGGTCTGCTTCCTGATCACGTACTCCAGCGGGAGCCGCGCACCCCGGCTGCGATCGCGCGCCCAGTGCGTCAGCATCGACGTCGGCGTACTGGCGTCGCAGATGAGCCGGCAGTGCGCGCCCGCGTCGCTGAGTCCGAGCACCGCCTGGGGGTGCAGCAGCATCTCGCGGATCGGGTCGAGGGTGTACTCCGCGTACCCGAGCAGCGGCCGGAAGATCATCCCGCTGGTGTCCTCGGAGGTGAGGAAGTCGTAGATGAGCGCTTCCGGGTTCTGCCCGGTGCGCCGGGCGAGGGCGTCGAAGGACTGGTCGGCGGCGGGCTCGTAGTCCGGCGCGGTCGCGTTCATCGGGAAGTGTCGCTCGTATCCCTGCGGGAACAGCGCCGAGCGCGGGTCGGCGTTCTCCGGCCGCTCGGCGAGGAGCCGCTCCCGCAGTACCGGGTCGCGCATCGCCGCCCGCCGCTCGGGCGCGGGCAGATGGGCGATCTTCTTGTACGAGGGCCGTTTGTGGAAGGGGTGGGTCGAGTCGAGGCTGATGATGACGCTGAACGGCCGCCCCGCCACCTGCGGATGCAGGTCCGCGCCCTCCGCCACCGCGTCCTCGGCGATCTGCAGCAACTCGCGCCAGCCGTCGGGGTCGTTGTCGTTCTGGAACAGCCCGAACGTGATCGGGCGCCCGACCGCCGCCGACAGCCTGCGCATCCACTTGATCTCGCCGAGCGGATCGTCGACCTTCTCGCCGCCCGCGCCCAACGGCACCAGCTGGAACACCCCGGTACCGGCTTCACCGAGCACCCCGCCGAGCGCGAACAGCTCGTCCTCGGCGGCGAACGTGCCCGGCACCGGGGCGCCGGTGATCGCCAGATGGGTCAGCGTGCGCGAGGTGGAGAACCCGATGGCCCCCGCATCCAGCCCCTCACGGACCAGCGCGCACATCCGCCGCAGGTCGTCCTCGGTGGGCGGTTGGTTGTCGGCGCCCCGCTCGCCCATCACGTATGCGCGCAGCGCGCCGTGCGGGACCTGGGCCGCGACATCGAGTACGCGGGGGACGCGCTCCACGGCGTTCAGGTAGTCGGGAAACGTCTCCCACTCCCAGGTGATGCCCTCGGACAGCGACGCGCCGGGGATGTCCTCGACGCCCTCCATCAGCCCGATGAGCCAGTCGTGGCGGTCCGGTCGCGCAGGGGCGAAACCCACCCCGCAGTTGCCCATCACCACCGAGGTGACACCGTGCCAGCAGCTCGGGGTGAGCTGGGGGTCCCAGCTGACCTGCCCGTCGAAGTGGGTGTGGATGTCGACGAAACCGGGGGTGACGAGATGGCCGTAGGCGTCGATCTCGGTCCGGCCCCGCTCGGTGACCCGCCCGACCTTGGTGATCACACCGTGGTCCACCGCGACATCGCCGGTACGGGCGGGCATGCCGGACCCGTCGTACAGCGAGCCATTGCGGATGATCAGGTCATGCATGGTGATCCGGCCTCCTCGTGTCGGATGCGTGCCACTGGCCCACCGGCGCGAAGAGCAGGTTCTGGTACGCGTAGTGGGTCTGCGGCCGATGGGGTACGGGGACGCCGCCGCGCAGCTCCCACGGCTCGTAGCCGGTGGCCATCAGCGTGTCGACCAGCTCCCGGCTGGTCGGTGCGCCGGGCACGTCGAGGTCGCCCACCTCCAGGGAGACGACGGGCCGTTGGTCGCTCAGCAGCTCGCGCATACCGCTCAGGACGTGTGCCTCCGCGCTCTCGGTGTCGATCTTCACGAAGTCGACGGTCATCCCCTCGGCGCGTACGTAGTCGTCCAGGCAGATCGCCTCCACGGTGAACGCCTTGGACGGGATCCGTGCCCGGACGGCGTCGGGCAGCCGGGCCTGGAACGCGGAGTTGTAGGCGCTGTAGCCGAGTCCGTGGTCGTGGAAGACGAGCTCTTCCCGCTTGGACCAGACCGCCGCGGGCACCACCGAGGCGTTGGGCAGCCGGTCGGCGTTGCGCCACAGCACCGACAGGGTCGAGGGCGTCGGCTCGAAGGCCACCACCTTCCCGGCGCCGCCGACCAGGGCGCTCGCCCACATCGTGTAGTAGCCGATGTGGGCGCCGACGTCGAGGACCGTCGCGCCGGGGCGCAGATGGGAGAGGAGGAACGCGGTGAGGTCGTAGTCGACGAACCCGTAGCGGTGAATGGAGATGGACACTTCCTCGGGGAGCGCGATCGACATCTCGTGACCCCAGAAGGTCCTCGCGGTCGAGGGGTGGCCCTCGCCGCGGTGTCGACGCGCCCGCAGTGCGCGGGTGCTCGGGTACGAGGTCCTGACCGGGTGGCGCAGACGCTGGGCGAACCCGCGGATCCCGGCGGTGTGCGAGCGCCGGTCGAGCGCGGTTCGCCATGCGGTTCGGTCGGTTGTGATCACAGACTGCTCCGGATGCGGGGGACGGGGGTGCGGTGCGGTGGGTGCGGGGTGGGACCTGTGCGGACGCGCATGTGGTGTGCGCGCGGGGTCACACCCCTCTGACGCGCTCGTGGTGTGCCCGGGAGTCCGCGAAGGGGATCGCGCTCAGGGGCTCGCGGGTGCTCGCGCCGATCCGGGCGAGTTCGGCGTCGACCATGATCTGGGCCAGCCGGTCCACCGAGGTCTGCGCGGTCCAACCCAGCGCCGTACGTGCCTTGGTGGCGTCGCCGACCAGGGCGTCCACCTCCGTCGGGCGCACGTACGCCTCGTCGTAGCGGACATGGCTGCGCCAGTCGAGGCCGACGTGGGAGAAGCAGTGCTCGGCGAACTCCCGCACGGTGGAGCCGACTCCGGTGGCCAGCACATAGTCGTCCGGCTCATCGCGCTGGAGCATGCGCCACATGCCCTCGACGTACTCCGGGGCGTAACCCCAGTCGCGGACGGCGTCGATGTTGCCGAGGTAGAGGTGTTTGTCGAGGCCGCTCTTGATGCGCGCCGCCGCCCGGGCGATCTTCCGGGTCACGAACGTCTCGCCGCGCCGGGGCGACTCGTGGTTGAAGAGGATGCCGTTGACCGCGAACAGCCCGTACGCCTCACGGTAGTTGCGGGTCATCCAGTAGCTGTAGACCTTCGCCGCGCCGTAGGGGCTGCGCGGGTGGAAGGCAGTCTGTTCGTGCTGGGGCGGCGGTGTGGCGCCGAACATCTCCGACGAGGAGGCCTGGTAATAGCGGATGTCCTGCGCGGACATGAGAATGGCTTCGAGTAATCGAGTGGTGCCGATACCGGTGATGTTGCCGGTGTTCTCCGGCTCGTCGAAACTCACCCGTACATGCGATTGCGCGGCCAGATGGTAGACCTCGTCCGGTCGGATGCGGGCGAGCAGGGTCACCAGCCGGCTTGCGTCGCTGACGTCGCCGTAGTGCAGGATCAACCGCCGCCCGGCCTCGTGCGGATCGCGGTAGATGTGGTCGAGGCGTCGGGTGTTGAAGGTGGAGCTGCGGCGGACTATCCCATGGACTTCATAACCCTTGTCCAGCAGCAAGTCGGCGAGATACGAACCGTCCTGACCTGTGATGCCGGTAATCAGCGCCCGCTTCACACCAATTCACCCGTCCTTTTCCAGAGGTACATACCTGGGATTGAACTTCTCGTGTATGTACACCCGTCCCGCGTCGCCGCAGTCGATGATGTATTCCTTGCTGGCGCATTCGGGCGAGGCGTCGCCGCTGAGCGGCCAGGTGTCGAGTGCCGCGGCGATCGCCTCCCGCTTCATCGCAAGTCCCGACTTCTTCAGGTAGGGGCCGAGGAGTTCATCTGGCGGCGGTATCAGCCGGTCGCTGTGCGGTCCGGCGATGACGACCCGGTTCACGCTGATGACGTCGCTGTCCGGGGTGAGGATGCGGGACTGGCGGTCGACCACCAGGGCGTTCGGTGCGGCGCCCAGGATGTGGCAGCCGATGCGCTGGACCTGCGCGGCGGGAATCTGCCGCTGATGGTCGACCCGTACGCTCAGCCCCTCGCCGACAAGGGCGTTGAGGAGCAGGGTGGTCGACCCGTCCGTACAGACGAGCATTCTCGTGTGTGGGGGAGCGGAGGAGAATGGGGTGAGCCGTTGTGTCATGTCACGACCGTTCCGCGCTGCAAAGCGACCAGTGCAATGGGGGCTCCTGGCGATTCCGTTCACTCGGGATTGATCATGTGCCGAGAAGGCTAGGAGTTTCCGAAGTGACCGGTCAAGCAGTGTTCGACGGAAGGCGACAGAAGGTCACGGAAGGTGTTCGGCGGGCGGTGTTCGACTGCACAACATTGTGCAACCGAACACCACGCGGAAAGGTGTGGCCGAATATCGTTCCAACCGGTGCACCGGTTTTCCCGATTGCCGCGCCGGAGTTACCGCTGCTCCAGCCTTCGGGCGAATTCCTCCAGGTTGGCCACGCACACGCGCATGGCCCGTGCCGCGATCCCGGTGCAGTGCTCGGGGACGCTGTTCACAATGGTCTTGTGGTTCTTGCTGATCGCCGCTGTGAGGCGCAGCCACTGCACCAGCATGCGGCCGGCGTCGGTGTGCCGTACGGACGGGTCGCGGGCCAGGAGCTCCAGATGGCGCAGGTGCTCGGAGCCGGCGGGGTGGGCGTCCGTGCGGTGGAGGGGGGTGGGTGGGGGCGGTGGCAGTTCGGGTGAGCCGTGCTGCTCGGTGGCGCGCCGCCGTACGTCCTGGGCGGTCGACGGGGAGATGTTGGCCGCTCTCGCGATCTCCCGCAGGGAGGCGTGGGGGTTGTCGTGGAGATACTGTTCGGCGATCCTTCGGTTCTCCTTGGGGTTCACGGGCCGGGCGCGTCCGTCCACCCCGATCCTCGGTTGCCCGGCCCCGCCCGTCGGCAGCTGCTGCCGGATCTTGGCGACGGTCTGCTGGGCCAGGCCGGTGAACTTCGACAGGGCGCGGTCCGACATCGTCGGGAAGCTCTCGATGATTCTCATCGCCGCGGCTCTGCGGTCCGCGCGGGAGAGCGGCAGCCCGTGCCTCGTGTTCGACTGGACGGCGAACAGGAAGGCCTCGCTGGCGCTTCCCGAGAAGTAGCGGGCCCGAATGGTGGTGTCACCGCGCTCGGCGCCCGCCCGCAGGCGGTGCATACCGTCGATCACCCGCATGGATTCCTTGTGCACGACGATGGGTTGCAGCTCGTCGTCCAGCTCGGCCATCAGCCGTACGTGCTCCATGTCCTCGCCCTGGAGGCGCGGGGAGTCCGCGGGGAGCAGCGACCCGATGGGGACGGAGACGCAGTACTCGCTGAGGTATCGCTGGAGCGGAAGGAAGTGATCGGCGCGGTCCTCATGTGATAAGTCGGGAACTGTCGACATGATCCCCCAAGCCCTGGTGGTGTCATCTCCCGCTCACTCGATGTGGACGTCGTGGCGGGAGTCCGTACTCCGGTTCCCTCGCGCCTGCCTGCCCGGGCGACCCTCGGGGTGGGTGGAGGCCACTGAACTCCCCTTTCGGTCTGCGAGGTACTGCTTTCAACCTTCGCCAGCCGCAGGAGGAGGTGCAAGTTCCGTTTCGGACAGTCCTGATCATCGTCGACGGTGCTGAGCAGGCCCGTACGGTCGCACAGCGGCGGCGGACAACAGTCCTGCTCTACGCTCCAGTTGAGGGAGGCGGACGGGCATGTCGTCCTCTTCGCCGACTTCGCCGAGTTTGCCGACCGATCCGATCTGAAAGGGACGAGCCATGGCTCCCGCCCACACCCGGACCACCGTCGGCATAGTCGGCGCGGGCCCGGCCGGTCTGATGCTGTCGCACCTGCTGGCCCGCGCGGGCATCGACTCGGTGGTGGTCGACCACCGCACCCGGCCCGCGATCGAGGCCACCAGCCGCGCGGGCATCCTGGAGGCCGGCAACGTCCGGCTGCTCACCGAGAGCGGGGTGTCCGACCGGGTGCACCGCGAGGGCCGCCCGCACGCGGGCATCGAGCTGCGCTTCGGCGGCGAGAGCCACCGCGTCGACTTCGAGGCGCTGGTCGGCAGCAACGTATGGCTCTACCCGCAGACGGATGTGTTCACCGACCTCGCCGACGCCCGCGAGCGCGGCGGCTCGGACGTCCGCTTCGGCGTCACCGGGACACGCGTGGTCGATCTGACCGGCGACCGCCCGGGAATCCTGTTCACCGACGCCGACGGTGTGACCCAGGAAGTGCGCTGCGACATACTGGTCGGCGCCGACGGGTCGCGTGGAGTGTGCCGGGCCGCGGTGCCCGAGGCGGCGCGTACGCACTTCTTCCGCGAGTACCCCTTCGCCTGGTTCGGCGTCCTCGTCGAGGCCCCGCCCAGCGCCGCCGAACTCGTCTACACCCACTCCGAGCACGGTTTCGCGCTCATCAGCCAGCGCACCGAGTCCGTCCAGCGCATGTACTTCCAGTGCGACCCCGACGAGGACCCGGCCGCCTGGTCCGAGGACCGGATCTGGGCGGAACTCCAGCAACGGGTGTACGGCGCCGACGGGTTCTCCCTCAAAGAGGGCCCGGTGACCGACCGCTCGGTCCTGCGCTTCCGCAGCTTCGTGTGCGAGCCGATGAGATACGGCAACATGCTGCTGGCCGGGGACGCCGCACACACCGTCCCGCCCACCGGGGCCAAGGGGCTCAACCTGGCGCTGGCCGATGTACGGGTGCTCGCCGAGGTGCTGGAGAGAGCCCTCGCCAAGCGCGACCACGGTGTCCTCGACGAGTACGGCCCGCGTGCGCTGCGCCGCGTGTGGCGGGCCCAGCACTTCTCGTACTGGATGACGACCATGCTGCACCGCGTGCCCGGCTCCACCGACTTCGACGTACGCCGCCAACTCGGCGAGCTGGCCGGGGTGGTGGACTCCACCGCCGGGTCGACGTATCTCGCCGAGGCGTACACCGGATGGAGCGCCGGATAGCGCGCCGGGGGGAGCCGTGGGCGACGTGTTCGCGACCTCCGGGGCGCGCGGCCACGCCCTCCCGGGCTGCTTCGCGCCGGTTCCAGTGGCCGGGCGACGAGGAACGTTAAGTCAGTCCAGTTCGGCGAGGGCCGCCTCGGCCGCCGTCGCGCCTTCCTCGAATCCGTGGGTCTTCGCCTCGTGCAATGCCTCGGTGAGCTGGCGGCGGGCCTCTTCGGCGCGGCCGAGACCGGCCAGTGCCTCGCCGTAGGCCGTACGCAGCAGGACGCGGCGGGGGGCCGCGTCCAGCGAGGGGCCGAGTTCGAGGCCGAGCGAGGCGTGCTCCAACGCCTGCTGCGGGGCGCCGGTGCGCAGGAAGTGGCGGGCGAGGTGCTGGTGGGCGAGCATCTCGGTGGAGCGGTCGCGACCTCGCCGGGCCAGGTCGAGGGCGTGCGTGACCAGCTCCAGGGCCTGCTCGTGTTCGTCGTACGCGGCGAGGGCTAGGGCGAGGTTGATACGGGCGATGGCCTCGCTGGTCAAGTCCCCTGCCCGGTGCGCGAGTTCGGGCGCCGCACGCAGATGCTCCAGCGCCTCCTCGTAGCGCTCCTCCTCGTGCAGCACCCACCCGAGCAGGGCGCGCGTGCGGGACTGCGCGTCCAGATCGTGGTCCAACTCCGCTGATTCCAGGGCCTGTTCGAGCAGCGGGACCCATCCGTCGCGCACCCGCCACACGATCAGCGGCCACTGGAGCAGGACCAGGCGCCAGACCCGGTCGTGCAACTGGGCCGCCGCGGCGGCGGTGGCCGCGCCGAGCAGGGTCGCCCGCTCGGCCTCGAACCAGGACAGCGCGTCCTGCCGGTTCTCGAACTCCCTCACTGCGGGCGGGCGCCGATAGGTGGCGGGCAGGGTGAAACAGGGCTGACTGGAGGGTTCGGCGGTGGCGGTGGCGATCAGACCGGTGTGCAGATAGTGGTCGAGCAGCCGGGTCAGGGCGCCGGGGTCGGCCTGCGGGGCGAGGGTGCGGGCGTACAGACGTACCAGATCGTGCAGGGTGTACGCGTCGGACGGGAGCCCGGAGTCGACGATGAGGTGGGCGTCGGCGAGCCGGTCGAGCGCGGACCAGGCGTGGTCGGGGGTGCAGTCGGCGAGCGCGGCGGCGGCGTAGCGGTCCAGGCGGGGGCCGGTGTGCAGGCCCAGGGAGTGGAACATGCGCCGGGCGTGCTCGGGGAGCTGGTGGACGGTGAGGCCGAGGGCGGCGGCCACCCCCGTGTCCTCGATGTTCATCAGGCCCAACCGCCGCTGCTCGTCGGCGAGTTCGGTGGCGAGCGCGGCCAGCGTCGCCCGCGGCCGGGTGGTGAGGCGGGCGGCCGTGATCCGCAGGGCCAGCGGCAGGCCGTCGCAGAGCGCGGCAAGGCGCCTCGCCGCGTCCGGTTCGGCAACGACGCGGTCCTCGCCGAGCACCGCGCCCAGCAGCGCGGCGCAGTCGTCGGCGGGCAGCTCGCCGAGCCGCACCGGCCGGGCCGCGTCGCTGGCGATCAGACCGCCGAGCCGGTCACGGCTGGTGACCAGGGTGGCGCTGTCGTCGCCGCCGGGCAGCAGCGGGCGGATCTGATCCGAGTTACGGGCGTTGTCCAGGACGACGAGGATGCGGCGCCCCGCCGTGAGGGACCGGTACAGCGACCCCATCCCGGCCTCGGTGTCGGGAATCCGGCGCACCGGAACACCGAGCGCGAGCAGGAACTCGTGCAGGACGACCGTGGTCTGCGGAGTCGGGGTGTCGCTGTAGCCGCACAGATCGGCGAAGAGCCTGCCGTCGGGAAACGCCGCCGCGTGCTCGTACGCCCAGTGCACGGCGAGCGCGGTCTTGCCGACGCCCGCACCGCCGGTCACCAGGGCGATCGGGCTGTGCGGACCGGTGGCCACCCGGGTCAGCGCGGTCAGTTCGGCCAGCCGGCCCGCGAAACCACGAGGCCTGCGCGGCAGCATGTCGGGCACGGCCGCGACCGGCTCGGGCTCGGGCACAGCGGGAGACTCGACGGCGTCGGGCGCGCCGATGTCGAGGACGGTGGTGTAGGCGTCGGTGAGCTGGGGGCCGGGGTCGACGCCCAGTTCGTCGGCGAGCAGGCGCCGGGTGCGCTGGAACCAGTCGAGCGCGTCGGAGCGCTGACCGGAGCGGGCGAGGGCCAGCATGAGCGCGGCCGACAGCGGTTCGCGCAGCGGATGCGCGACGGCCTCGGTACGCAGCACGGCGGCGGCCTTGCCGTGCTCGCCGAGTTCCCCGTACGCGGCGGCCAGCGCCTCCACCGCCGAGAGCCGCAGCTCTTCGAGGGCGTGCGCGGGGGCTTCGAGGGGAGGGCTCGCCACGGTGTCGGTGAGTGCGGGACCCTGCCACAGGGCCAGCGCCTCACGCAGCAGAAGCACCGCGTCACCGGGACTGCGCCGCCCCCGGGCGAGCTGGACCAGCTCCTCGAAGCGGTGCGCGTCCACCAGCGTCTCGGGCAGCCGCAGTACGTAGGCCGACTCCAGGGTCGCGAGCTCGATCCCGTACGTCCGGGCGCCGCGCGCGGCCAGCAGCGCGCGCAGCTGCGAGACATGACCTTGCAGGACGGTACGGGAGTGGGTGGGTGGCTCGGTGTCCCACAGCGCCTCGGTGAGCCGGTCCAGGGTGACGGGCTGGTTGGGGTGGAGCAGCAGCATCGCGAGGAGGCTGCGGCGTTTGACCGGGCCGAGCGGAAGGAGCTCGCCGTCCTCGGTCGCCACCGCCACGCTTCCGAGCACGCGGAAGTCCAATGCGCCCCACCCCTCCGGACCACTGCGGCCCGTTCGTACCGGTATTCGAGGATACGTGGGGTGGCCGGGCGGGGTGACGGGAGGGTGCGGTATGTCCGTAAGCAGACGCTGATGGGGTCGGGGCCGTGTGGCCCCGACCCGCCGTCGTCACTTGGCGCGGCTGAAGAACTCCAGCTCCGCGATGGCCACTTGCTTGTCCTTCGTGGCGCCGTACGCCGAGCGCAGCACCAGCCGCGCGGTCACCGCGTCCCGTACGCGCACGTCGACGCGCTGGACGCCGCCGTCGTCGATGACGTGGTGCGAGGTGTGGGTCTTGCCGCCGGAGTCGGTGACCAGCAGGTCGAACTCCTGCGGGCGGGCCTGTTCGGCCTGCTGGCCCGAGCGCTTGGAGGTGCCCGGGGTGACGATCAGCGCCAGTAGGTCGGTGGGCTGGCCGAAGGTGGCCTCCAGGTACTGGCCCGCAGAGTCGCCGCCGTAACCACTGCCCCACCAGGTGTTGGAATAGCTGTCGAAGGCGAGCTCCGGGCCGTGCCCGGCGGCCGAGTGGGACGCCTGCCAGGCGGTGGGGTGGACCGCGACGCGCTTGGAGAAGTGGTCCTGCACGGCCCGGGCGGCCGGGGGACCGCCGAGCACACCGCCGACGACCAGCGTGACGGCACCGGCGATGAGCAGGGCCCGCGCCACCCAGCGGGTGCGGTCGCGGTGGAGTGCCGGACGCTGACCCGCGTACGGGCCCGACGCGGTGTCGGCCGGGCGGGGGTCGAGCGGGTTGGCGCAGCTGCGGCAGAAGTGGCGGTGCGGCCTGTTGGGCGCGCCGCATCCGCGACACGGGGTGCCGTCCTCCGGCTCGGGCGCGGGCTGTGCGGCGCGCACACGGGGACGCGCCGCTTCCGGGCGGGCGGGCAGCACCGTGCCGGGCTCCTGCGGCGGCGTCGGGGCGGTCGGCTCGGGGACGGGGACGAGCAGGGCCCGGGCGGCCTCGGACTCCCGCGTCCGTGTGGCGGCGGCTTCGGAGTCCCGCTCCCGTGCGGCGGCCGTTTCGGATTCCCGTTCCCGTACGGCGGGCAGCGGTGCGGTCGTCTCCTCGCGGGCGGGCCGGTCGGGTTGGGCGGCCACCGCCGGGAGTGGGGCGGTTTCCGGCTCGGCGTTCTGCGGCGGCGCCGTCTTGTCGTGAGCGGTGGCGGGTGCAGATGCGGCGGTAGATGTGGATGCGGGCGCGGGCCTTCGCGCGGGCGCGGGCGTGGCGGGCGGCTCGGCAGCGGACGCCGGTGCGGGGGTTTCCGCCGCCGGGGACGTGTCCGGCGTGGCCGAACCGGCGGGAGCCGGCGGCGTCGCACTGGTCTCCCATTTCAGGAACGCCCCGCAGGTGTCGCAGAATGACTGGCCCATCGGGCGGGCCGGGGTTCCGCAGTCGGGGCACGAAAGGGTGGCGGACATGTCTCAACGGCCTTCCGGAAGCGATGACGTCGAGGAGGTCACCTCGACGGTGAAGGGGAGGTGGGCCGGCCGCGACGCGGCGACCACGGCATGCAGGCGGTACGGGTCGACCTCGGCGGGCTCCGCGACCCGCAGGGTCACATGGAGCGCGGCGCGCGGCTTGCCGGGAAACGGCCCGAGCGGCCGCGCGGACCAGGCCGCGCCGCCGCTCTCGGTGAGCTCGGGACGTACGCCGAAAGCCAGTTCCACGGCCTCGGACAGACCCCGGGCGGTGCCGCGCACCCGGTGCAGCGAGACCGCCGTGGCGACGGCGTGGCGGCGCACCGCCAACGGCTCGGTGCCGTCGAGCTCGGTGCCGACCCAGCCGGTCAGCCAGTCCACGAAGTCCTCGGGGGCCAGCGCGGGCGTGAAGTACGCCTCCAGGCAGTCGAGCACGGTGAACAGCGGGGCCAGGATCGTGTCCAGACCCGTCACGAAGCGCTGCGCGAAGTCGTCGTCGGCGTAGACGGCGGGGAGCTGGGCGCCCAGCGGCAGGGCGGAGCCGAGTCCCTCGACGGTGCCCCGGGAGCTCATCGGGCCTCGATCACGCGGACGCGGTGGTCGAAGGGGAACAGCAGGGCGGACGGGGCGAGTTCGATGCGGTCGGTGGCATCTCCCCGGCGGCCGGTGAGCGGGTCGGCCGAGTGCAGCAGCACCTCGTCGACCAGCTCCACGCCCGGAACGCGTTGCAGCGCGGCGAAGATCTCGCCCGCCCGCAGCGGCCGCCCGAAGGGCCAGCCGGTGCCGTGGGCGCCGCCGGTCAACGGGTCCAGATACGAGTAGAGGACGTTGAGCGCGTCGTCGCGCACATGGTCGGCCTTGGCGGCGCGGAACGCGTGCAGCGTCGCGACGACGGTGACGCCCTGGTAGAACGGTGGGCCGACGGCGAGCCGGGTGCCCAGTGGGCGCCGCTCGTCCAGGAACGAGGTCACCCGCCCCAACAGCTCGTCGCCCGGGACCAGTTGCTCGAACCGCAGCCGCCCGCCACGGTCGGGCACCGCCTGCGGGACCACGAGCACCCGCACCGCGTTCTCGCCCGCGTCGGCCGCGTCCGCCGCCAGACAGGCGATCCGGGCGGTCTCCGGGGCCGCCCGCCGCGCCAGCTCCTCGTAGTCGCGGGCGGTCACCGCCCGCTCCTGGGCGCGCAGCGCGATCGGCGCGCGGGTCTTGGCCTCCTCGACCGTCTCGCCGTCGACACCGCCGCGCGCCGCCTCCCGGTTCTCGACCCGGGCGATGTACGGGATGGAGCTGCGCAGCACCTGGATCGTGCCCCGCGCCACATTGCCCGCCCGGCCGCCACCGGTGCCGTACCGGGCCGCCCTGATGGTGGCGCCCTTGGCCGGCACCGCCCCGAACTGCCGCAGCAGGCCGTCGGGTTCGCGCACGGCGGGTCCGAACGCGAGCTCGCCGGTCGCCGCGTCCAGGGTGAAGTGCCGGTCGAAGGGGCCGGACGCGGCGAAGTCCCCGACGTGCTCCCACTCCTCCCAGCCGTCGCCCGCCGAGATCTCAAGACGCACCCCGCCGACGACCGGGGCGTGTGCCAGGCGCAGCCGCTGACCGGGCACACCCTCGGACTCGCCCAGGGACTCGTCGCGCACCGACTCCGCGTGCGAGACCGGGGTCGTACCGCCGATGGTGAAGGCGGACGCGCCGCGCACGGTCGGCGAGACACTGTAGAACGGCTGGCCCGCCGCTGCCGACACGACCCGGCAGCGCAGCCAGCCCGCCTCCAGGCGGCCCATCCGGTTCAGGGTGTGGCCGCCCGGCAGGTGCAGCACCACCTCGCCGGGGCGGTTGAGGCCGCCGGTGGAGTCCTCGGCGACCTCGCACTCGGCCCAGCCGTCCGCCGTCCACGCCTCCCACACCAGCGGCGGCTGACGGGGGTCGACACCGACACCGTCGACACGGCTCTCCAGGCGCAGCGCGACCGTGCAGTCGGGCACGGCGGCGGACAGGCCGAAGAGCAGCACGTCGCCGGGGAGCGGGGCCGGGGTGAACACCGACACGTCGGTGCCGCCGAGCATGTCCTGCGAGCAGTCCTCGGGAGCCGCACCGGCAGGCTGGCGCAGTACGTGGGAGAGCTCGCAGGGAATGATCGTCAGGTCCTGCTCGGTGGCGAAGACGACCGCCTCCTCCGTCTCGGTGCGGCCGGTCGCCACCTCCGTACCCCTGGGCAGCACCACGGACTCCGGCTGCGGCGCGGAGAGCCAGAACGTGACCGAGGCGCGCGCGGCGGACGGCGGGAAGAGGGTGACGCCGAGCAGATCGAGGAACGCCAGCTGGTTCTTCTCCGGGACCCGGTTGAGGCGGTACACCAACTGGTCGGCCATGTGCGCGACCGCCTCGATGAGCGTGACACCGGGGTCGGAGACGTTGTGGTCGCTCCACTCGGGGCAGCGCTGCTGGATGTAGCGCTTGGCGTCGTCGACGAACTGCTGGAAGCGGCGGTCGTCCAGGTGGGGTGCGGGCAGGGCCATCAGTGTCGTTCGCTTTCGCCGGCTGCCGAGTCCCCCGGGGCGGGGGCTTCGTCGGGGATCACATAGAAGGGGAAGACGAGGCTGCGCGGGTTGTTGGTGCCGCGCACCGAGTACCGCACGTCGATGTGGAGCACGGTCGGCTCGTCCGGCGCCGGGGTGACCGTGACCTCCTGGACCTCGATCCTGGGCTCCCAGCGGTCGAGCGAGGCGCGCACCTCGTACCGGATGCGCCCGGCGGTCGCGTCGTTGGCCGGCGCGAACACCAGGTCGTGCACGGCGCAGCCGAACTCGGGACGCATCGGCCGCTCACCCGGCGCGGTCGCCAGCACCAGGCGCATGGACTCCTCGATCTCGCGGTCCCGGCGGGCCAGGGCGATACCACCGCCCGGGTCGGTGCGCAGCGGGAAGGCCCAGCCCGCGCCGACGAAGTGTTCGCTCATTGCTCGCCCAACTCCTTTAGAACGGGAGGCCGTTGCGGAGGGTGATACCGGTCAGCTCCACCGTCATGGCGGTGATGTTGGCGTTGCCGACGGCCTTGATCGACGCCGTGCCGAGCGCGTTGACCTCGACGGCGCCACCGGCGTTGATGGCCGCCTCGCCGCCCGCCTGGACGCCGAACTTCATCCCGGCCTTGACGTCCACGCCCATGCCCGCCTTGATGTCGACGCTGGTGCCCGCCGTCAGCTTCAGCGCGCCCGCCGCCTTCAGCGACAGATCGCCGCCCGAGCTGATGTCGACCCCGCGCGCACCGCTGATGGTGACCGTGCCGTCGCTGTCGATGGTGAGGGTGGTACGGGCCTCGTTGAGCTGGACGCTCAGCTTGCCGCCGCCGGTGCGCAGCCGGATGCCGCTGGACGCCCGCGCGGCGCCGCCGGATTCCAGCAGCTCCACGGTGTGGCCGCTGCGGGCGGTCAGCGCACGCCAGTTGATCTGCCCGCTGGTCGGGTCGACGGCCGGGATGTTGTCCGGCTCGCGGGTGGGCTTGTCGATGCCGTTGTAGAGCCCGGCGAGGACGTACGGGTGCTCGAGCGAGCCCCGGTCGAAGGCGCACAGCACCTCGTCGTTGACCTCCGGAAGCAGCAGCCCGCCGCCGCGCACCCCGCCGAACTGGGCGATACGGCACCAGTCGCTCTCGTACGTCTCGGACAGCCACGGGAAACGCAGCCGGACCCGGCCGAGGTTCATCGGGTCCTTGGTGTTGGTGACCAGCGCGACGGCCACACCCGGCATGGGCGGCGCCTGGTCGGTGCCGCCCGAGGCGAGCCCGTACAGCGAACGGAACTGGCGCCCCGAAACCGTCAGCCAGGTGGTGAACTGCTCGCCGGAGGCGAAGACATGACGGACCCCGGTCGCCGTGTACTTGCCCTCGAAGGGGAATCCGGCGCCCCTGACCGCGATCGGCACACCGGGCTTGAGCTCCGGGTTCCCGGTCACCGCGACCTCCACCTCCGCGAAGGCACCGGTGACGTCGTCGGCGAGCGCCTGGGCCGCGTGGGTGACCTCGGACTGGGTGGTGTACGGGATCGACGTGGCGGTGATTTCCGCCGCCCCGAACGGCGTGGAGATCACGCCCGGGGTGATGTCGGCGGCGATGTCGGGGCTGGTGATCGCCGGTGCGGGGGCCGCGAGTTGCTGCTTGGTGCGCATGTCCCAGCCGCGCACATTGACCTGCTTGACCTGCCCGGCCGCGGTCATCGCGATCCGGCTGTGCAGGGTGTTGGCCCCGAAGTCCAGAACGTACGGGCTCTGGGCGGCCGGGGTGGTGTCGGCGGGGGCGCCGGAGGCCGGGTCGAGCGCGGCGAAATTGAGCTTGCCCTCGTTGTCGCAGGCCAGCCGCACATCGTTCTCGGCGGCGAGCCGCGACAGGAAGTCCCAGTCGGTGGTGTTGGGCTGCGTCGCCAGCTCGTACACCGTCGGCGTCGAGTCGACCTTGCCGAGCGCGATCCCGTTGAGACCGGCGACGCGGCGCACGATGTCGGACGCCGTCATGTTCGGATAGCCCACCACCCGCCGGTTGCGCAGCAGCCGGTGACCCGGGTCGTAACCACGTACGACCAGATGGCGGCCGGTGCCCGGCTCGGCGTCGACCTCCAGGGCGGTCACCTCGCCGGTGAGCATCGGGTCGCCGCGCCGCCCGTCCGTGAACGGGCTCAGCACCACCTTCGCCCCGATCTTCAGCTGCGGGAACTTGGTGGTGACCATCCCGTCCTTGTCGCTGAAGGTGAGCTGGAAGGCGGACGGGACGTTGACGCTGGCGTCCACCCAGCCCTCGATGAGCCGCACGGCCAGCGGATCGGGCAGCACGGCGCCCTCGATCTGGACGTGCAGGACGGTGGTGAAGGTCTTCTCACTCATACGACGCCCTCCGAGGCGGCGGGAAGAAGCAGCTCGGTGCCGGGGCGCAGCCGCATCGGGTCGTCGATCGCGTTGGCCTCGGCGATGGTGCGCCACCGGGTGGCGTCGCCGTACTCGCGCCAGGCCAGCGAGGCAAGGGTGTCCCCGGCGACCGTGCGGTGCACCCGGCGGGCCGACAGGGCGCCGGAGGTGGGGTTCTGGCGCTTGGTCTCGCTGGAGACCTCGACCAGCGCCAGCGTGCAAGTGGCGCGCAGCGGAACGCCGTTGGGGCTGAACAGGGTGTAGTTGGCGTTGACGCTGGTGACGTACGCGACGAACTGCACCGTCGAGAACGAACCCCAGCTGAACTCCACCCACGGAGGCGAGGGCGCCTTCGCGGCGACGCTCTGCGGGGTGACCTCACAGCACGAGAGCAGCAGCTCCACCTGCGTCTGCACAGTGGTGGAACTGGGCGTGCCGGACGCGTCGAGGAACACCTGCAACTGCAGGGACGCGGGCTGCGCCCCGGTGAACTTGGGCGGCGCGCCCCGCGTGTACGCGATGGCCGGCATCACGGTCCAGCTCGCGGACCGGCCCAGCTGCACCTGCGACGGGTTGAACTGGAACTTCACCTCACCCATGAGCCCGCCCATCGAGCCGCCCAGGTCGGTGGGCGGCTGGTGGATGGCAAGGGTGGCCCGGGACAGCCCCGCGGCCTTGCCCCCGGTGGGAGCGGCCATGCTCAGGCACCCCCGGCGTCGGTGAAGCCGTGGTGCGCGATCTCCAGCGTCTCGGTCGCCACACCCGGGCTCGCCGGGTCGAGGGTGGGCCCCGTCCAGCGCACCGGCAGCACCTCCACGAGCCCCCACTGCGCCACGATCGAACCGTCCGCGCGCAGCGCGGCGATCTGCGCGGTGGGACGGGTGATCCCGGTCGCGAGCGACGAGATCCACGACGCGACCTTGGCGGTGTCGGCGGTCAGCGGCCGGGTGAGCCGGATGGTCGAGAACGTGACGCGGGTGGGCAGCTGCCACACAAACCCGTTGTTCCCGCCCTCCTGGTGCTGCTCCACCTCGACCTGGGACGCGAGACCGTCGCAGCCGTTGAACAGGCCGAGGTTCTGGCCGTCGATGGTCAGCGTGAAGAAGACGGTGGAACCGGGGTCAAGGGTGGTGGGCACAGGGTTTCTTTCGGTGTCGGGAGGGGGTTTGCGTGGCTGCGGTCAGCGGTCGCGGAGGCGGCCGATGCGCTCGCGGTCCCCGCGGAGCTCGGCGCGCAGCAGCCGCGACAGCGGCGCGACGAGCCGTCGGGCCAGCGCGTCCAGATCGGCGGGCTCGTCCGGGGGTTCGGGGCTGGGCGCGGCCGCCGGTTGGGGAGTTGGTGCGGATGCGGTGGGCCGGGGGGCGGGGGCGGTGCTTTGGGAGCGCTGGATGGTGGGGGTGGGTGGAGGCTGGTTGCGGAGGGTCGGCTGGATTACGGGTGTGGGTGCGGGGGGTGTCGGCTGGGGGGCGGCGGGGCGGCGCTGGACGACGGGTTGGGGGGTGGGGCGGGCGGTGACGGGGGTGGTGGCGGCGCGCTGTGGGGTGACCACGGTCGGGGGGCGTTCGGTGGCTGTGGCGGGCGTCGCCTGCCGCAGGGGTATGGGGGCGGGCGCGCCGACCGGTGCCGGGCGGTGTTGTTCGCTCGGGGTGATCGGGCGGGACGAGGCCAACGGGCTGGATGCTGGGGCGCGTTGGATGGCGGGGGAGGGGAGACGGACGGTTCGGAGCGGGGTGAGGGGTTCGGGGGCGGGGGTCGGCTCGGGTGCGGGTGCGGGTGCCGGAGCCGGTGCTTCGGGTGTGGGTGCCTGGTGGGGTGCGGCGGGGGTGCGTTGCACGGGCGGGGGTGTGGTGGCGGGCTGGGGAGTGAGGGGGGCGCCGATGAGGGGCCTGCGGCGGGCTGCCGTTTCGGGCGCGGGGGAGGGGCCCGTGGTCGGGCTGGTGGTCGCACTCTGGCTGCGGGTCACCCGGCGTACGAGTGGCTTGCGTTGTACGGGTGCGGGGGTCGCTTCCGGGGTTGGGGCGGCCGGTACGGGGTCTGGAGTCCTCGCACCGGCGGGGGGAGCCGGTGCGAGGACGTCTTGGGTCGGCGCGGGAGGCTGTACCGCGCCGACGGGGGCGATCCGCCGCGTCGGCCTTACGGGACGCGGGGCGGATACGAGGGAAGGGCGTATGGGTGGGGAGAGCGGCATCGTGGCGCGCTGGATCGCCGGGGAGGCGGGAGTTGCCGTGCCAAGTCCCGAGGGCGCGGCCTCGGTCCGCTGGGCGGGGTGGGTCGGCCCGGTGGGCTGGAGGGGCGCGGGGGCCGGTGCCGGGAGGCGTGCTGCCTTGCGCTGAACCGGGTCGGGGGGCGCCGGTCGGGCGACGCTGGGGGCCTGAACGTGGCTGTGGGGTACGGGAGTTGAGCGCGGCATCTCGACTCGGTGCGCGGGGTGGTCCGAGGGTGGGGTGGCGGACGTCGGGTTGTTGTTCGCCGTGATGGCTTGCTGGATCCCGGCGCGGCGAGGCGTGGGGGGGAGGTGGGTGGGTGCGGCGGCATGTTGAATTGGTGCCGGGGCAGGGGCTGTTGACCCGGTAGGACGAGGGTTGCCCGACGCGGGTGCGGCAGAGCGCGGGGCCTCCGGGGTTGTGGCTCGCTGCGGGGTGGGCGAGTCGGGTGTGGTGGTCCGCTGAACCGTGGACGGAGTCGCCGTCGGTCCGCTCTGCCCAGTCCCCGGGCGGGCAGGGGCCGTGGGCCGCTCGACCTGCGGCGCCAGAGGCATGGCAGCACGCCGGATCGAGGGCGAGCTCTCCTTCGGCGCCTGCGGCGTTGCGGCTCGTTGGACGGCGGGTGAGGTGGTGCTGTGCGCCGTCTGGTCAATGCCCGGGCGGGCGTGCTCGGCCTGGGCGGCTGTACGTGCGGCTGCTCGCTGGACGGCAGGTGCAGGGTTGCTGTGAGCGGTCTGCTGAACGCCCGGGCGGGCAGGCCGGGTGGGTCGCTCGCTCTGCGGGGTCGTGGGTATGGCGGCCCGCTGGACTGCGGGTGACGTGGTGCTGGGTGCGGTCTGCCGAGCCTCCGGGCGGGCAGGCTCGGAGGAACGCTCGGCCGGCGACGTTGTGGCCCGCTGGATTGCGGGCGAGGCGTCGTCGGGCGCAGTCCGCCGAATCTCCGGGCGGTCGGGCGGGGTGGGGTGCCCGGTCTGAGGGGTCGTGGGTGCGGCGGTCCGCTGGACTGCGGGTGACGTGCTGTTGCGCGCTGTCTGCTGAGTACCCGAGTGGGCAGGCTCGGAGGGTCGCTCGCTCTGCGGGGTCGTCGGCGTGGCCGCGCGCTGGATGGCGGGTGGGGTGTTGATGGGTGCGGTCCGCCGAGTCGTCGGGCGGACGGGTTCGGCGGTCTTCGGCGCCGCAGGGGCGACGGCCCGCTGGGGGGTGTCGTCGGCCGCTGTCTGCTGAATCTCTCGGTGGGCAGGGCTGATGGTCCGTGCCGAGGGCGTCGTGGTGGGCGCACCAGGTACGGCGGTGGCTCGCTGCACGCCGGGGCCATCGACCTTGGCAGCCCGTTGGATCGCAGGCCCGTCCGGCGACACCGCACGCGGTGCCTCGATGCTTGGCCGGGCCGCGGACTGCCCGGCCGACGAGGTCGGCGGAGCAGGGTGCCCCGGCACGGATTCGATCGGCCGGCGGATGGCCGGACTCGGCGCCGGGACGGCGTTCCGGGCCGGGGTCCGCTCAGCGGACGTCGAGGCCGTCCGCTCCGAGCGGCCCGGCGCGGCGGTCCGCTGGATGGCGGCCGGGTTCATGGCCGGTCCGGCCTCCGAAGCCGAGGTCGGCTCGGGGGGTGTCGGTGCCGTCCGCGCCGGGTGTCCCGGGGCGACAGCCCGCTGGACGGCGGCCGGTTCGGCCCCCGCCCCGCTGTCCGTACGGCCCGCCCTGTTGCCCGTACGGACACTCGGGCTTGAGGCCCCAGTACGGGAAGCGTCTCCGGAACGTACAGCGGCCCCAGACCTCATGACCTCGGCCGGTCCAGCCGCCTCAGCGGACTCCGCCGTCTCACGAACGGCCCCCGCCACCGGCAACCGAAGCGCCGGCAACGGCAGCCCGGTCGGGCGGCCGGTGACCGGGGTCAGGGCGTCGCGGAGTACGCCATGCGGGGCCGAGTCGCTCACCGAGTGGCCCAACTCCCGTACGAATGAAAGGGGTTGGTGCGCGGCCAGAGTGGAGCCGAAGCCCGGCTCGGCGGTCAGGCGCGGGGTCGGGAGGATCCGCTGGACCGGCGGTGCGGCCGACCAGCCCGGGTCATGGCTGACCGGGGACGGCGTCTCGGCGGGGTGCGTCGCGGCCGACTGCTCCGTACGTGCCCGTCGGCGTCTGAACAACCCCATCCCCTGTCACCGTTCCCCTTCGCCCTGTTCCACCAATGCCGCCACCCGCCGTACGTACGCCCTCCGGTCCGCGTGTTCCAGGTCGAGGATGGCGTCCATGCCCCAGTGGAAGTGGTAGGCGAGGTACGCGGTCTCCTCCTCGATCCGGTCGGCCGCGTACGTCACGATTCCCCCAGGCGGCTCCCGGCCAGCTCGACTTCGAAGGACTCCTCGCAGTGCGGGCAGGCGACGGCCGCACGGGTGTGGCCCTCGGCGTTGATCTGCCGGTAGAAGTCCTGGAGGAAGGCCAGGTCGGAGGCGAACATGTTCTCCACCGTGCCGTCGTGCACATTGGCGAGCGTGCCGAGCCGGGTGATGACCCGGCCGAGCAGCACCACCGACAGATACGCGGGGTTCTCGCGCACCCGTACGTCCCGCAGCGGGACGAGTTCGTCGCGGGCCGTCGCCAGCCGCATCGCACCATTGCGGTGCACCGTGCCGGACTCGTCCACATACCCGCGCGGCAGCTCGAACTCGAACTCCGTGCGCAGCGGTTCCACTGAGAGTGAGGGGGAGGGAGTGGGGGCCGAAGCGGCCCCCGGACCTTCGCGGCGCATTACTCGATGACCAGCTCTTCGAAGGTGATGTTGACCTGCTCGGTCATCGCGGAGGCGTCGCCCGCCTTCACGGCGCTGATCTCGACCTTCGTGCACCAGGCGTTGCGCATGTGGTAGCGCTTCACCGGGTTGTTCATGTAGTCCATCATGATGATGGTGGCGTTCTTGCGGGCCGAGCCCATGTTCCCGTCGATGGACGTCTTGATCCACTCGGAGAACGCGGAGGAGTGGGTGGCGCCACGGGTCACCGTGCACTCACCGGCCTTCTTCACACCGGGCAGCTTCTTGATGACGGGGCGGCCGTCGGCGGACACCTGCTGGTACTCGATGACGTCCTGCTCCATCGAGAGGCTGCTGACCTCCTGGAGGAACTCGACCATGACACCGTCGATCTGCAGGCCGAAATTATGGGTGGTGAGGGCGTCACCGGGCTGAAGCGACATGCTGGGTTACTTCTCCTGATCGTGCGAAGTTGGCTGTGCGGTAGGTGAGTTGGAACGGCTGCTACTCCTCCAGCTCGCCGCCGCCACCCGAGAACTGCGCCAGGCGGAACACCACGAACTCGGCGGGCTTGACCGGTGCGATGCCGATCTCGCAGACCACGCGGCCGAGGTCCACGGACTCCGGCGGGTTGGTCTCCTCGTCGCACTTCACATAGAAGGCGTCCTCGGGGCGCTGCCCGAAGAGCGCGCCGTTGCGCCACTCGTTGACCAGGAAGGCGGAGATGTTGCGGCGGATACGGGCCCACAGCGCCTGGTCGTTCGGCTCGAACACCACCCACTGGGTGCCGATCAGGATCGACTCCTCCAGGTAGTTGAAGTACCGGCGTACGTTCAGGTAGCGCCAGGCCGGGTCGGAGGCGAGGGTGCGGGCGCCCCAGACGCGGATGCCACGGCCCGGGAAGGCCCGGATGCAGTTGACGCCGACCGGGTTGAGCAGGTCCTGCTCACCACGGGTGATCTGGAGCTCCAGATCGACGGCGCCGCGCACGATCTCGTTGGCCGGCGCCTTGTGCACACCGCGCTCGGAGTCGTTGCGGGCCCAGATGCCGGCCATGTGGCCGGACGGCGGGACGGTCTTGGTCTGGCCGCTGGCCGGGTCGAAGACCTTGACCCAGGGGTAGTAGAGCGCCGCGTACCGCGAGTCGTAACCGGCCACGTCCATGCGCCACTTGCGGATGTCACGGGCGTTGAGCCCGGGCGGCGGGTCGAGGACGGCCATCCGGTCGCCCATCAGCTCGCAGTGCGCGACCAGACCGAGCTGGACCGCCTTGACCTGCTCCAGGTCGATCAGGCCCTGCTGGTACGCGGCCATCAGGTCCGGCACCGCGACCGTGTTGATCTCGTCCAGGGACTCCAGGCCGCCGAAGCCGGTGCGGTCGGCGGAGTCGCCGATGAACCGGGCGGTGTCCAGACCGGCGGCGCTCGCGGCGCCGCCCTGGACGGCCACGGGGGCGGCGACGGGCGGCGCGAGGGTCACGGCCTGCGCGTCCGGCTTCGTCAACTGGCCACCGGCGGCGGCCTCTTCGAGCACGATGGTCTTCGAGCGCTGCTTGACCTGGGTGACGACGAAGTTGCGGGCCGACTTCTTCGCGCTGACGTCGAAGCTCTCGACGACGGTGTCGCCGTCCTTGACCACCAGCTTGAATCGGTCGTTGCCCGACTCGCCCTCGACGTCCTGCACCTCGACGGTCAGCGAGCCGTTCGCGCCCGGGGCGATGGCCGCCACCTTGAACGCGCCGAGCGTCACGGACGCGCCGGGGGTGAGCGCCTGCGGCGTCGCGGCCTGCGGGGCCGCGTTGGCCGTCCCGCCGTCGGTGCCGCCGACCCGGACGACGTACGCCGCCGTACCGCCGTTGTTGAAGAACCCGTACACCGAGTGCGCCAGGTAGTACCCGTCGGTGAACTCACCGAACTCGGCCACGTACTGTGACCAGTTGGTCACCAGGGTCGGCTCGTTGAGCGGCCCGGTGGGCGCGAGCCCGACGAATCCGGCGACAGAGGTGCCCACTCCCTCGATGGGGCGGGAGCCACTGGCGACTTCTTCGACGTAGACGCCGGGGGACAGGTAGTTGGGCATGCAGCGTTCTCCCACGAGGAGTGATGAGGGGGGCGCCCGGGCGCGGCCAGGTGTGGCTCGGCGCCGACGGAGCGGTCTGTCCATGATTTTTACGCACCCGCAGTGGCACCGACAGGGGCGTACGGACGTCTCAAGGGGCAGCGGCAGGTGTCCGAACGGACTCGGCCGAAGTGTCGGTCGGCCCGGCCATGGGCGTAGCGTTTGCCCTGGTCATCGGGGTGGTGGTCGGTGCTGGACACGACAGTACGGCCGATGGCCGCAGAACGACAGGGAAGGTGAGGCGTCAATGCCGGGCACGGGCGAGGGCGGGCTGCGGTTCCGGCTCCTGGGGGCGTTCGAGGGGGAGCTCGGTGGGCAGCTGCTGCCGCTCGGGCCGCCGCAGCAGCGCGCCCTGCTCGCCGTACTGCTGCTGCGCGAGAGCCGGCCCGTCTCCATGCCCGAACTGCTCGACGCGATGTGGGGCGAGCGGCTGCCCCAGCGTGCGGTCGGCACGCTGCGTACGTATGTGTCACGGCTGCGGGCGCTGCTCGAACCGGGGCGCCCGGCCCGTTCCACCGCCACCGTCCTGATGTCCGCGTCCGACGGCTATGTGCTGAGGCTGCCGCAGGGCGCGTTGGACACGGCCGAGTTCGAGCGGCGTATCGCCGGGGCCGGGCGGCTGCGGACGGGCGGCGACGCGTTGGGCGCGCACCGCGAGTTGGAGGCGGCGCTCACCCTGTGGGCCGGCACCCCGCTCGCCGGGCTCCCCGGCCCGCACGCCGAGCGCCAGCGCGACCGGCTCACCGAACTGTGGCTCACCGCCCGCGAGGAGCACTTCCACTGTGCCCTCGCCCTGGACCGGCACGCCGAGACGGTGGCACCGCTGCGCGCCTTCACGGCCGAACACCCGCTGCGCGAGCGCGCCCAGGCACTGCTGATGCTGGCCCTGCACCGGGAGGGCCGACAGGCCGAGGCCCTGGGGGTGTACGAGGCGACGCGCCGTACGCTCCAGCGTGAACTGGGGGCGAGCCCGGGCCCGGAGCTGTCCGCGCTGCACGCGCGTTTGCTCAACCCCGTCAAACGTTTGCCCGCCACCGTCACGCCGAAGCCGCCCGTTGCTGCCGCGACGGTATCCATACATACGGGGTCGGCCATGCTCCGGCGTGTGGCTCAGCTTCCCTCTGATGTCACGGACTTCGTGGGCCGCGAGGAATCCGTCGCCACCCTCAGCGGACTGCTCAAGCGGGCCGCCGATGGACAGGGCGCGGGGGTCGGGGTGATCGGAGGAGTCGTCGGGGCCGGTAAGACGGCGCTCGCCGTGCGTGTGGGACATGCGGTGCGGGGTGTGTTCCCGGGCGGTCAACTCTTCCTCGACCTGCGCGGCAGTACGGATGAGCCGATCGGTGCCGTCGCCGCCCTGGGCCACGTGTTGCGCTCGCTGGGTATCACCGAGCAGGCCGTGCCCGAAGCGGTGGAGCAACGGGCCGCGCTGTACCGGTCGCTGCTCGCCGGACAGCGCGTCCTCGTCGTTCTGGACGACGCCCGGGACATGGATCAGGTGGGCCCGCTGCTCACCGACAGCCCCGGCTGCGCGGTGCTGATCACCAGTCGCTCGCGCACGCTGTCCCCGCCGGGGGCACAGCACGTAAACGTCGGACCGCTCGACGAGGAAGAGGCGTTGGCCCTGCTGGGGGCGGTCGTCGGGGTCGAGCGGGTCGGTCGGGAACCGGAGGCGGTTCGTGATCTGGTCGCGCTGTGCGACGGGCTGCCCCTGGCCGTACGCATCGGCGCCTCGCGGCTCGGGGCCCGCCCGCACCTGCCGCTTGCGGATCTGGCGCAACAGCGGATGGACGGCACCGGCGTCGAGGCCGTGCTTCAGGGTTGTTACGAGGCCCTGGACCCGGTCGCGGCCCGCGCCTTCCGGCTGATGTCCGCTGTCGAGGTGCCCGACTTCGGGCCGGACACCGCGGCCGCGCTCCTCGCGGTACCCGAGCCCCAAGCCGCAGAGACTCTGCATACGCTGGCCGAGGCGGGCCTCCTGCAAACCCACCACCGCCCGCACGGCACGGACCGCTACACCTGCCCCCGCCCCTTCCGCGTCTTCGCCCGCCACCGCCTCGACGACTCCCCGGACGCCGCCGAGCGCCCCGCCGCCCTGCGCCGCCTCGTCGAGCAGACCCTCGCCGGAGTGCGCAACGCCATCGCCCGTACGAGACCGCTCAGCGTCGTGCCGGAACTCCTATACGTACCGGAGCAGCCGGGGCAGTGGCCCACCGACGCGGACGGAGCCATGGAGTGGTTGCGCGAGGCTCATCCGCTGATCAAGGCCGTCGTCGAACAGGCGGTGCGGGAGGAACAGGTGCCTCTCCGGCCCGTGGTCGACCTGCTGACCGGCTGGACGCAACTGGTCCTCGGCACCGCCCATTGCCGTGAGCCGGCCGACCCGGCACGGCTCACGCTCGCGGCCGCCCACCGCCGGGGCGATCAACTGGCGGCGGGGCGGGCGCTGCGCGTACTCGCCGCCGTGCCGCCGACCGGTGCGTACGGTTTCACGCGCACCGCACGCATGCTGCGTCAGGCGCTGCGGCACGCCGAAGCCTCGGGCGACCGGCTGAGCCAGGCCGCCGCGACCTTTGAACTCGGCCTGTCCGCAGGGGTGTTGGGCCGCCCGGACGAATCGCTGCCGTTGTTCGAGGAAGCCCGTGCGCGGTTCGCGGCGCTCGGTGCGCGCACCGAGGAGGCACGCGCCCTCGCCTCGATCGCCCGCGCCCGCATGGCGCTCGGCGAGACGGAAAGGGCCGAGGAGGCCATCGACGAAGCGCTGTGCCGGGCGCGTGAGCTGGCGGACCCGATCACCCTCGGACACGTCCTCTTCCACGTGGGATGTGCCCTGCTGTCCGCCGGACGGATCGCCCGCGCGGCCGCCCATCTGCGTGAGTCCCGTCAGCACCATCAGCGCACCGGCAGCCCGCGCTGGGAAGCGCTTGTCTGGGCGCGGCTCGCGTACTGCGCCCTGGCCGGGGACCGGCCCGGCGAGGCGGCGGCCTGCGCCACCCAGGCGCTGAGCCTGGAGGGCCCGGTGGGCGATCCGTACTGCCGGGGCCTGGCCCTCGCGGCCCGCAGCCGGGCGCTGCTCGCGCTCGGCGACGTCCCCGCCCTCGCCGCGCTGGACTCGCTGCGCACCGCGAACCGGATGCTGCGGGCGTGCGGCGCGGCCGAGGCGGACGACGTGGCCGGGCCGCCGATGGCCCGACCACCGCTGTCCCGGACGCCGGTCGGGACAGCCGCCCGCACAAACACTCAGTATGCGGGGGCAGTGAGCGCTGCCCCCGGACAGTGACTTTCGGGCTAGGGAGAGTAGGGGTGCGCCTCCTAGCCTTCCCGCATGAGCATGTGGACGTCCCTGGATCCCGCCGCCGTTGCCCTCGATCCGGGAGGGCGGGCCACCGCGCGGCTGCGGGTACGCAACACCGGAGACACAGTCGAGGAGTACCGCCTTTCGGTTGTCGGCACACCGGCCGGCTGGTCCCGTATCGAACCGGACACCCTGCGCCTGTACCCGGGCACCGAGGGCACCGCCGAGATCTCCTTCGCACCCCCGCGCTCGCCGGACGCACCGGCCGGCCCCACCCCGTACGGCATCAGGGTCGAACCCCGTGACCACCCGGACCTGCGTGACGTCCTCGAAGGACAGGTCACCGTCGCGCCGTTCGTGGAGATACGTGCCGAACTGCTGCCGCCCAACCTGATCGGGCGCTTCCGGGGCCGGGCCAAGGTGGCCGTCGACAACCTCGGCAACGCGCCGCTGACCGCGTCTTTGACGGTCCGTGACGAGAGCAACCGCCTCACCTTCGACATGGCGCCCAACGCGGTCCAGGTCGCCCCGGGCCGTGTCTCCTTCGCCGAGCTGACCGTACGGCCGCAGCAGGTGCGCTGGCGGGGTACGGCCGAGCAGCACAAGATGACCGTCTCGGTGCGCCGCTCCGGCGACGAGCGCGGCCACGACCTGTCCGGTGGCTTCGAGCAGCGGCCGGTGCTGCCGCGTTGGCTGCTGGCGACCGGCAGTCTGCTGGTCGCGGGGGCGGTCGCGTTCGCCGTGTTCTGGTTCGGGTTCGCGCCCAAGTTCGGCAGTTCCACCGGTGAGGCCCAGGCGGCCGGTGCCAGCCCGCAGCCGGTTCCGCAGGGCGCCGAGACCCCGCTGGGCCAGGCGCCGCCCACCTCGCCCCCGCCCGGCGGTGGGGCGGCCCAGCCGCCCCCGGCCTCGGACCCGGGCGGCGGGGGCGGCAGTGGTGATGGCGGAGGCGGCGGTGGTGGAGGCGGTGGCGGTGGTGGCGGTTCCACGCCCGGTGGTGGCCCGCCGGTGATTCCCCCGCCGCCGAAGACCGCGCCCGCTCCGAAGGCCGGTGCGCCGGCCGGGCCGCCGTGGCAGATGGGGTACCAGGCCGACGACATCGTGAAGTTCGCCCAGTACCGCCTGGCGACCCTCAACAACGCCTGCGAACTCAGGCCGGGCTGGACGGCCGGAGTGATCGACCGTCTCACGGACACCTCGCTGCGCTGCTACCAGCAGGCCGTCATGCACGACAAGAGCACCAGCATGCAGCTGACGAGGACGGACCCGATCGGCGTCCTCGGCCGGGCCACCCTCGGCTCGCTGTGGGCCCAGGGCATCAAGGCCTCCGACGTCACGTACGGGTCGAAGAACTACGAGGTCACGAAGTTGCGCGCGGCCCTGTGGTGGGCGATGCAGGCGAAGATCTCCACCAACGACCTCAACCGCGACCGCGGCTACGCCCAGTCCGGCATCGACTACTTCAAGAACGGCCAGCGGGGCGGCGAGTCGAGCAGCTTCGACGACACGATGAAGTCCGGGATCAGGACGTACCAGGGGCAGGTGGGACTACCGCAGACCGGAGTGGCGGACACCACCACGATCAAGCGGCTGATCGGCGGTTCCGTCAACGGACCGGGCCAGTCCGGACGCTGATTCCGTCCGTACGCCGGGGGGCGTTAGCGGACGTTAGTGGGCCCGGCAGACACCGTTGGTGGTGCGTCTGCCGGGCCCATGAGTGGTGCTTGCTTGCGGGGCCCGGCAGGGACCACCTCGTTACGGAGCCCAGCCAGTCCCCGGCACCAGCCGTCCCGACTTCACGTACTCGCGGCGCGCCCCGGACCGTACGTCCGCCGACGTCACCACGTCACCTCGGGCGGCAGCCAGGTAGGCAGCGGTGGCTGCGGCCGCTCGAATCGCGCCGCCCGCCAGCTCGAACTCCTTGGCGCACAGCTCCAGATCCGCGTCCAGGGCGGGATCCTGCGGGGCCGAGGCCAGACACGAGCGCCACAGCCGCGCCCGCAACGCGGCGTCGGGGAACGGGAAGTCGACCACCACGTCGAGCCGGCGCGTGAACGCCTCGTCGATGTTGGCCCGCAGGTTGGTGGTCAGCACGGCGATCCCGTCGAACGCCTCAAGGCGCTGGAGCAGATACGCGCTCTCCAGGTTGGCGTACCGGTCGTGCGAGCTCTTGACCTCGGAGCGTTTGCCGAACACCGCGTCCGCCTCGTCGAAGAGCAGCACCGAGTCCGTGCGGTCGACCTCGGTGAAGATCCGCTCCAGGTTCTTCTCGGTCTCGCCCACGTATTTGTCGACGACCGAGGACAGGTCGACCACATACAGGTCCAGGCCCAGTTCACCCGCCACGACCTCCGCCGCGAGCGTCTTGCCGGTGCCGGAGTCCCCGGCGAACAGTGCGATCACCCCGCGTCCGCGCCCGCCGCCGGTGCGCAGCCGCCACTCGCCGAGCACCCGGTCGCGATGGCGGGCGCGCCCGGCCAGTTCCTCCAGCATCCCGAGCGGCTCGTCCGGCAGCACCAGGTCCGCGAACCCGACGGCGGGCCGCACCCTGCGTGCGTGGCGGCCGAGCAGGGGCGTGGACAGCAGCCTGGCACTGCGTTGCACATGGCTGAGCCCGACCGGCGCGCCCTCGAAGTCGGCCAGCACCGCGGCGGCCCGCGCGGCCCGCCGCGCCTGTTCACCACCGATGCGGTACGGGGCGGTCGCCTCGGCCAGATCGCCCTCGTACTCCGGGAGTTCGCCGTGCCAGGCCGTCAGCGCGTCCTCCACGCCGACCTCGTCCTCCAGTGCGATGACCGTGGCCTGCGGCGCCGCCCAGGCCGGGTCATAGCCGTCCGTACCGGCGAACACCACGGTCACGTCGCGCTGCGCGGTCAGGGCCCGTACCAGCGGTCCGGCCGACGACGGCAGCGGCTCGACGACGACCGCCGCGCCCGCGCCCCGAAGCCGCGCCTCGCGCAACAACGCGCGCCCGATCCGCGCATCGGCGTGGTCATCGGGACGGTGACGCAGCACCACCCGCCCGGCGCCGCGCAGCGCGGCCGCCACGGCGTCGGCCCCACCACCGTCCCGGCGCTCGCGCAGATGCACGGCGACGGGGCGCGGGAACTCGGCGACCCGGGCCGCGAGGCCGCTGCCCGCCGGACCGCCCGGAGGCAGCACGTCCACCCCGGCGTCCAGGAGCCAGGCGTCCAGGGTGTCGTCGCCGAGCAGATGCGCCACCACACGCTCCGGCACCCGTACGGCCCGCCCGGGCAGCGGCCGGTCCTCGTCCTCGACGGCCAGGAGACCGCCGGCGGTCAGGGGCGCGGCCGGATGGAACCGGGCGCGCGCCGCCGCGTCGTGCGGCCCGGTCCCCGCCAGCTCCAGGACCAGCGCGACCGTGGCCCGGCGACGACTGACGTCGTCGTTGAGATACCCGTACAGCGCCTCGAACCGCCGGTCCACATCGGGGGCGAGGGCCGCGACGAGGATCCGCTCGTCGAGCTCGGTGAGGCCGAAGCCGCGTACGAGGGCGGTCATGCGGGAGCCCGCCGGACCGTGGCCGACCGGTTCCGACTCGCTGTGCGGCATCGGTTCGGCGGCCAGGCGCGTGGCCGTCTCCGCCGTGACGAACAGGCCCCGCATCGGGTCCCCGGCCGTCGGGTCGTCGGCCGATCGGGCGTCGACCCGGGCCGCGACAGCCTGCCGGAGTTCTTCGAGTCTGGCCAGCAACTCCTGTGCGGGGACGCTCACTTGGCGGCCTCCCGACGGGTGCTGGTGCGCAGCGTCCGGGGCCGGGAGTCGCCCGGCACCCCGTCGCGTCCGCGCACCGTGATCATCGCGTCGGTGACCGGCGGCGCCACGTCGTACACCGGTGTGACCGGGAACGGCGTGGTGATCACGACGTCCAGCGACGGCTTCAGCTCGCCGCCGAGCGCGGACCAGATGTCGGCCAGCGAGCGCGACTCGGCCGGCGGCACGGCGACGGTGAGCGGGATCCCCGCCCGGAACGCCGCGAGCGCGTCCGGCACCGACTCCTGCGGCAGCATCTCGTGCGGCAGCAGGCAGGCCAGCGCGCCCGAGAGCAGCCGGTGTTCGTCCTCGGGGCGGCTCGTCCAGGCGGTGAGCAGGTAGGAGAGCCGGAACCAGCGCGGCGGCTGGCGTCGGCGCAGCACCACGCCGTTCTCGTCCCGCTCCGCGTACGCGCCGCGCTCACGGCGGGCCACGTCCTCGCGGATGTCGTACAGATAGGCGTTGAGCGTCGGTGTGTTGCGCCGCGCGGCCCAGTCGCGGGTCGGTGCCTCGAAGACCACCTCGCCGGTGCCCTCGGGCAGCGCGCCACCGCGCAGGAGGCGCCGCAGCGCCTCGTCGATCTCGTGAATCATGGAACTCGTTCTTCCGTCGGTCGAGAGGGAGCGTTCGCGCGGTTTAGATGTAGCCCTCGCGCAGCGCGTAGGCGACGGCGTGCGCGCGATTGCTCAGCTGCAACCGGGTCATCAGCGCGTGCAGGATGTTCTTGACGGTCCGCTCCGAGTAGGCGAGTTTCTCGGAGATCTGCCGGGTGTCCAGGCCCTCGGCGACCAGACGCAGCACGTCCACCTCGCGCGGTGCCATGCCGAGGACGGGCGCGGGGCCGCCGGAGCCGGTGGCCAGCGCCGACTCCGAGCGGCGCAGCCGTCCCACCTGGGTGAGGAGACGGCTGAGCAGGTCGGGCGGCAGCTCGCCCTCGTCCCGCGCGGCGCTGTGCACCGCCTTCAGGAGGCGCTGTTCGGTGGCCTGGTGGCGCCACAGGATGGCGCGCACGCCGCACTCCACCACGGTGAGCAGATCCGACTCGCGCAGTTCGCGGGCGACCAGCACCACCCGCTGCTCACCGCCGCGCACCACGCGTCTGAGATCGGCGGAGACCGGCTCGTCGACCTGGTCGACCAGCATCACCGTGACCGTCCGCTCGCCCGGCCGTGTGTTCTGGTCCAGCGGCCCGCAGGAGTCGTGGATCACCTCTACGGTCGGCTGGTGCTGGAGATGGCTCATCGCCCCGGCGCGGCTCACCGGGTCGGAGGCGTGCACGGTCACCCTGACGCGCTTGTTGATCACGAGGTATCCGGTCCTTTTCGGCTGTGTACGTGTTGGTGTGCACAGGTTGGCCGGGGTGAATCAACAGCGAGTCAATGAACGTTAAGGCCGGGCGCGGCACCGGGGTTCAGCCGCCGCCAGCGCGCGTACACGGGGCTGGTGGCACACGTGGCCAGATAGCCGTCGGTGACCCGGCGCAGGATCTCGGCGGCGTGCGCCGCGATCGGACCGTCGTCGTGCCAGGCCAGAATGTGCCGGTACCACAAGGGGTTTCCGGCCAGCGGGCGCACCACGGTCCCCGGGGCCTCGATGAACGTGGCCTGGCAGAGGCTGACCGCGAGCCCCGCCCGGACGATCTCGACGAGCTGGCGCCCCTCCGCCTCGTACGGGGTGAAGGGGCTGCGGCCCGTCAGGGAGCAGACGGACGACCAGTATTCGCGGGTGCGGTCGCCGTCGGGGCGCGGGACCGCCCAGTCCTCCTCCACCAGCTCGGCCAGCGACACCTCCTCGCGCGCCGCGAGCGGATGGGCGGCGGGCAGCAGCGCGAAGACCGGCTCGCTGACGATCGGGTGCTGAGCCACACCCTCGCGCGGCGGCAGCTCCTGGTCGGGGTGGTCGCCCAGGACCGCCGCTTCCAGACGGTCCGCCGCCAGGTCGTCGAGGAGCGCGGCGGGGGAGTACTGGCAGCGCGAGGTCACCTCGGCCTCGGGCAGCAACTCCTTGACGGCCAGCAGGAGGTGGCCGAGCAGCGGGGCACCGACCGAGCCGACGCGGAGCCGGTCGGCGGCGGCCATCCGGCGGGCGGCCCGGGCGGTGTCGGCGAGCAGCCCGTCGATGCCGGGCAGCACGGCGCGGGCGCGTTCCAGGACCAGCTCGCCGAAGGGGGTGGGCAGCGCGCCCGCGTGCCGCCGGTCGAACAGCGCCCCGCCGAGCATCGTCTCGATGCGGCGCAACTGCGCGCTGAGCCCCGGCTGGGTCATACGCAGCGAGGCGGCGGCCCGCGTCAGGCTGCCCGCCTCGGCGATCGCGCACACCACACGCAGATGCCGTACCTCCAGATCCATGGCGCGGATGTTATGGACCGACGACAGCTTTCGGACAGGCCCCCTGCCACTCCAATCTTATGTGAAATGTCACACGCCATACATTGAGAGGTTGTGACCCCGTGATAAGCACGCGCCCCACACGGCCCCAACGTGCCGCGCTCCTGGCCCCGTTGCTCGCCGCGCTGCTCCTGCTGCTGACCGGAACGCCCGCCGCCCACGCGGCCACGACGGCCGACCCGGCGTCGGCCTGCGCACTGCCCGCCACCACCGGCTGGATGGACGAGGGCCACGACACGGACCACTCCGTGTTCAAGCGCCCCACCGGTACCGTCAGAGTCGCCATGATCTTCGTGGACTTCCCCGACGCACCCGCCACCGAGAACCCGGCCGACGACTCGGCCCAGCTCACCCCCGGCGCGGACTGGCTGTGGAACGCGTCGTACGGCAAGACCTGGCTCGCCATCTCCCAGTACCAGCACTGGGTGCGGATGCCGCGCGCCTCCACGGACTACGGCTTCGCGCGCGGGCTGTCGCACGAAGCGCACGAGGCATACGTCCGGGACGCGGTCGCGGCGGCCGATCCCCAGGTGGACTTCTCGCACTACGACCTGGTGTACGTCGTCCCGACCCGCAACGCGTCGGCGATCTCCTTCACCCCCACCTACATCTACGACCCGGACACCGCCGGAGTCGTCGCCGACGGCACCCGGATCAAATGGGCCGTCACCTTCGGCCAGGACATGTGGCACTGGGGACCCAAACTCGTGGCCCACGAGACCGCCCACACCTTCGGCCTGCCCGACCTGTACGCCTTCGACGCGGGCAGCGACGCACACCGCTTCATCGGCGGCTGGGACCTGATGGGGCTGATCGGCGGGGCCGGGCCGCAGTACTTCGCCTGGCAGTCCTGGAAGCTGGGCTGGACCGCCGACAGCCAGGTCCGCTGTCGGGCGTCGGCGGGCAGTGACACCGTGTATCTGACGGCGGTCGAGTACGGCAGCGGCACCAAGATGGCCGTCATACCCACCGGCCCCACCACGGCGTACGTCGTGGAGTCCCGGCGCGCCGTCCAGGGCGACAGCGGCCTCTGCTCGACCGGCGCCCTGGTCTACCGGGTCGACACCTCGGTCCCCACCGGCCAGGGCCCGATCCACGTGATGGACGCCAAGCCGACCGCCACACCGCCGAGCGGTTGCCGCCCCCTGGACGACGCCCCGTTCTGGGCCGGCGAGTCGTTCACCGACGCGGCGGCGGGCGTACGGATCGACGTGCTGAGCGCAGACGGCTACGGCGAGACCGTCCGCGTCACCAAGTCCTGGTGAAACAGGGACAGTTGTGCCCCGGCCCCCCTTGAGGGGAGCCGGGGCACCCCCCTGTTCAGGCGGCTTCGGGGAAGTGGCAAGCCACCTGGCGTGTGGTGCCCGGGGAAGTGATCTTCAGCAGCGGTGCCTCGGTCCGGCACACCTCCTGCGCCTTCGGGCAGCGCGGATGGAAGGTGCAGCCGGGCGGGGGTGCGGCCGGGCTCGGCGGGTCACCGAGCAGCGTGATCCGCTCCCGGGTCCGCTCGGCGGCCGGGTCGGGCAGCGGCACGGCCGAAAGGAGCGCCCGGGTGTAGGGGTGCGCGGGGGCCGCGTACACCCGTTCCTTGTCGCCGATCTCGACTATCCGGCCCAGGTACATCACCGCGACCCGGTGACAGACCCGCTTCACCACCGACAGGTCATGGGCGATGAAGAGGTAGGCGAGGCCGAGTTCGCGCTGGAGCCGCTCCATCAGATTGACGATCTGCGCCTGTACGGACACGTCGAGCGCGGACACCGGCTCGTCCGCGACGACGAGCCGGGGGTTGGTGGCGAGCGAGCGGGCGATGCCGATGCGCTGGGCCTGACCGCCGGAGAACTCGTGCGGATAGCGGTCGATGTGCTCCGGGATGAGCCCCACCAAGTCCATCAACTCGACCGCCCTCTTGCGCGCGTCGGCCGCCGAACTCCCCTGGATCAACAGGGGGTCGGAGATGATCCGGGCCACGGTCTGGCGGGGGTTGAGGGAGGAGTGCGGGTCCTGGAAGACCATCTGCAGTTCGCGGCGCAGCGGCTTGAGCTCGCGCTGGGACATGCGGCTGATGTCGTGTCCGTCGTAGGCGATCGAGCCGGTGGTGGGTTCGAGCAGCCGCACGATCATGCGGCCGGTGGTGGACTTGCCGCAGCCGGACTCGCCGACCAGGCCCAGCGTCTCCCCGGCCGCCACGTCGAAGCTGACGCCGTCCACGGCCCGTACCGGAGCCGCACCGCGACGCCGGGCCGGGAAGGCCATCGTCACATCCCGTACGGCGAGAAGGGGTTCAGGTGCGGTGGTCATGAGGCGACGCCTTCGTACGCGGGGAGGTGGCAGGCGGCCGGATGCCCGGCCGGGCCGCTCAGCAGCGGCCGTTCGGTCTCGCAGCGCAGTCGCTCGCTCGCCGTGGCCTCCGCCGCCCGGGGGCAGCGGGGTGCGAACGCGCAGCCGGGAGCGGGGCTCAGCAGCGACGGCGGACTGCCGGGGATGGCCCGCAGCGGTTCCCCGTCGCTGTCGTCGAGCCGGGGCAGCGAGTCCAGCAGACCCCGGGTGTACGGGTGGACGGGCGTGGCGAACAGGGCGTCCACCGGGGCCTGTTCGGCCGCGCGTCCGCCGTACATCACCAGCACGTCGTGGGCGACGCGGGCCACCACCCCCAGATCGTGCGTGATCATGACGACGGCGAGGCCGCGCTCCTGCTGGATACGGGCGATCAGCTCCAGGATCTGCGCCTGGACGGTGACGTCGAGCGCGGTGGTCGGCTCGTCCGCGATGAGCAGTTCGGGCTCGCAGGCCAGCGCCATCGCGATCATCACACGCTGGCGCATCCCGCCGGAGAACTGGTGCGGGTACTCGCCCGCCCGGCGCTCCGGCTCGGGAATGCCCACCTCGGCCAGCATCTCCACGGCTCGCCGACGGGCGGCGGAGCGGCGGGAGTTGAAATGGACCCGGTGGTGCTCGGCGATCTGCTCGCCGACGGTGTAGTACGGGTGGAGGCTGGAGAGCGGGTCCTGGAAGATCATCGCGATGCGGCGGCCGCGCAGCCGGTTGAGCTCGCGTTCGGTGAGGCCCACCAGCTCCTGCCCGTCGAGCCGGATCGAACCGGTGACCTCGGCGCCGGTGTGCAGACCGAGCACGGCCATCGAGGTGACCGACTTGCCGGAGCCGGACTCGCCCACGATGCCGAGCGTGCGGCCCCGGTGGACGTCGAAGCTCAGCGAGTCCACGGCCCGCACCGGCCCGCGCTTGGTCGGGAAGGTGACGCCCAAGTCATCGACACGGAGCAGAGGTTGGTTATCAGTCATCAGAATCTGACCCTCGGGTCGACAACGGCGTACAGCAGGTCGACGGCCAGATTGGCGACGACGATGAACGTGGCGGCGAGCAGGGTGACACCGAGGATGACCGGCTGGTCACCGGTGGACAGAGCGCCGTAGAAGAGCCGCCCGATGCCCGGCAGACCGAAGATCGACTCGGTGATCACCGCGCCCGCGAGCAGTCCGCCCAGATCCATGCCGAAGAGGGTGAGGATCGGGGTCATCCCCGCGCGCAGCCCGTGCTTGACCACGACCGTGCGGCGCGGCAGACCCTTGGCGCGAGCGGTGCGGATATACGGCTCCGCCATCGTCTCGATCATCGAACTGCGGCTCTGGCGCGCGTACATGGCCGCGTACAGGATGGCGAGTGCCAGCCACGGGAGCAGCAGGTTGGAGGCCCAGTGGACGGGGTCGGAGCCGAGCGACACGTACTGCGGATAGGGCAGCAGTCCCGCGGTCCTGATCAGTCCGTAGATCAGCATCATCGAGGTGAAGTAGACCGGAAGCGAGGCGGCGCCGACCGCGCCGACCATCAGGACCTTGTCCACGAGGGTGTCCTTGCGCAGCGCGGCCGTGACACCGGCGGTCAGACCGATCGCCAGCCACAGCACCGCCGAGCCGAACGCGAGCGAGGCCGAGACCGGCAGCCGGTCCATCAGCAGGCTCCACACGGACTCACTGTTCTCGTACGAGTAGCCCAGGCACGGGAACGAGCAGTGCAGGGTGTACTGGCCGGTGCCGATGGTGCGGCCGGTGAAGATGCCGCTGAGGAAGTCCCAGAACTGCCGCCAGATCGGCTGGTCGAGGCCCATATGGGCGCGGATCGCGATCAGCCGCTCGGTGCTGCACGACTTTCCGCAGGCCGCCGCCGCCGGGTCGGAGGGCAGGACGTAGAAGATGGTGAAGGTGACGGCGGCGATCGCGATCAGCACGCCGACCACGCCGAGCAGCCGGCGGCCGAGGTAGAGGATCATGAGCGGCTGCCCCTCGGGTCGAGGATGTCCCGCAGCGCGTCGCCGAGCAGCGTGAACGCCAGCACCGTGAGGAACAGACAGGTGCTGGGGATGACGAAGTACATGGGATCCGTGTCGTAGAAGGCGACGCTCTCCGCGATCATCTGCCCCCAGGACGGGGTGGGCGGGCGTACGCCCACGCCCAGATAGCTCAGCGCCGCCTCGGTGGCGATCATCCCCGGGATGATCAGGGTGGTGTACGCGATGACAGGACCGGCCACGCCCGGCAGGATGTCGCGGGTCAGGATGCGCCACGATCCCGCGCCGCCGACGCGCGCGGCGTCCACGTACTCGCGGTGCTTGAGCGAGAGCGTCTGTCCGCGCACCACCCGGGCGATGCCGGGCCAGCCGAAGAGGCCGATGACGCCGGTCATCAGCACGATCCGGTTGACGTCCTTGGCCACCGACATCATCGCGATCATGAAGATGAGGGAGGGGAAGGACATGGTCAGGTCCATGAGCCTGCTCAGGACGGCGTCGATGCGCCCGCCGAAGTACCCGGATGCGATGCCGGCCGCCGTTCCCGCGATCACCACGATGGCGGTGGCGGTGAAGGCGATCAGCAGGGAGACCTGGGCGCCGTGCACGACCCGGGCGAACAGGTCGCGGCCGGTGACGGGTTCGACCCCGAGCCAGTGGTCCGGGGAGATCCCGCCGAGCCGGCCAAGGGGCTGGCCGCCGAGGTAGGGGTCGACGGCGGTCTTGTCGAACTCGTCGGGCGACCAGCCGCCGGCCTTGCTGAGCAGGGGCGCGGCGGCGGCCATCACGACGAACAGGGCGACGATGACGAGGGAGATCTTGACGGAGGCGCGACGGCGAAGCTCCGCGCGGGCGAGCTGCCAGGGCCCGCTGCCGCTGGGGGCGGGGGCTTCGGTTTTCGCCGGTTCGGTGAGGGTGGTCATTTCTGATGGATCCTCAGCCCTGACCCTTGGACGGGTCCTTGAGACCGACCGTCGCGTAGTCGAGCTGCCCGCCGAACGAGGTCTGGCCGTACGCGCCCGCGATGTTGTCGCCGAGCACCAGCGGCCAGCGGCGCACCAGGACCGGCACGGTCGGCGCCTTGGCGAGGATCTCGCCGTCGAGCTGGCGCCAGGCCTCGGCGGCCTGCTTGGCGTCGGTCATCGCGGCGATCTCGTCCATCCGCTTCATGGTCGCCTCGTCGCGGAAGAGCGAGTGGTTGCCGGAGTTGCCCTTCTCCTTGATGTAGCGGCCGTCGAAGACGAACGGCAGGAACGTGGAGCCCGACGGGTAGTCGGGACACCAGCCCGTGTACACCAGGTCGGTGCGGTTCTTGGTGTCACCGATCGTCGCGTAGAACGCGGAGGGGTCGACGGTCTCGATGGTGACCTTGATGCCCGCCTTGCCCAGCGACTGCTGGATCGCCTCGGCGCGGCCCTTGTCGCCGGTGGAGACGGTCATCTTGGTCTCGATGCCGTTCTCCTTGCCCGCCTCCTTGAGTAGCTGCTTCGCCTTGTCGATGTCACCGGCGGCAGGGATCTTCAGGGTGTCGGGCTGCTTGCCGTCGAAGAGGCTGGCCGGCATGTACGCGGTGGAGAGGTCGTTGAAGGCCGGGCCGCCGGACGCGGTGAGCACCGAGTCCCGGTCGAGTGCGTACTGCACGGCCTGACGCACCTTCACATCGTTGAACGGGGCCCGCCCGGTGTGCATCTGGAGCATGTCGGTGCAGTTGGTGGACTCGGCGATCAGCCGCTTGCGGACATCGGCGTTGGGCAGCACCTTGGCCGCGCTCTCCGGCCGCAGCGCGCCCCAGGAGACAGCGGAGGCGTCGGCTCCCTGACTGGCGATCAGCCGGTCGTCGATCTGGTTGGCCTTGAGCCCCATGATCATCACGAGCTTGTCCGGGTACGCCTTGCGCACCTGGTCGGTGCCGGGGTCCCAGTTGGTGTTGCGCACCAGGACGAGCTTCTTGCCGCGCTCGTACGACTCGATCTTGTACGGGCCGGAGGAGAACGGCCGGTTGTCGTACTGCGGCCCCTTGTCCTGCTTCTGCGGCACCGGTGCGAAGGTCGGCATCACGGTGGCGTTGGGGAACTCCGCGAAGGGCTTGCGCAGTTCGAAGACGATGGTGTGGTCGTCGGGCGTCTTGATGGAGTCCAGGTGCTTGCCCTGGGCGGGGCCCTGGTAGCCCTCGGCGCCCGTGAGGTAGCGGGCCGCGTAGTCGGCGCCGCCGGGCAGGTCGGGGGAGAAGGACCGCTCCACGTTGTACTTGACGTCCTGCGCGGTGACCGGGGTCCCGTCCTCGTACTTGACGCCCTGCTTGAGGTGGAACGTCCAGGTCTTGGCGCCGTCGGAGGAGGTGCCGAGGTCGGTCGCGAGGTCGGGGGTGAGCTCGCCGCCGGTGGTGCCGGGGCCCGCCTTGTAGGTCACCAGGGTGCGGTAGAGGAGCCGGGTGCCGAACTCCATGTCGCTCATGACCCAGTTGCGGGCCGGGTCGAGATGGGAGAAGTCCTGGTTGGACAGGACGGTGAGGGTGCCGCCCTTCTGTGGAGTGCCGCCGACCACGGCTCCCGCGTTGGCCATGGCCGGGTTCTTGCCGCCCTGACCTCCGCTCGACGAGTGCTTGGTGCTGGAACAGCCCATGGCGCCGAGGGCGAGGGAGGCCACCAGGGCGGTGGAGGCAACGGTGAGGGTGCGCTTGTTCATCAGTGGTCACTCCGAGAGCACGAGAACAGTCAGGACAGCCAGGTCCGGGTGATGGCCGGAGCTGGCTGGAATGTGACCTGTAACATAGTAATGTGAAATTGTACTGACAAGAGGGGTGGCGCTCCTTTACCTGTTCGTGTCCGAACGTGCCCTGCCCTCCGGGGTGATGATGGGTGCGTCCCCCTTGGCGAACGCAGTGCAATGTGAAATATTACTGACGTGCTCACGAGAAACTCCTCGGATGTCATCGTCGTCGGCGCCGGTGTGGTCGGCGCGGCGTGCGCCTACTACGCCGCCGGATCCGGACTGCGCGTCACCGTCGTCGACCGCGGTTCCGTCGCGGGCGGCACCACCGGAGCCGGCGAGGGAAACCTCCTGGTCTCCGACAAGGAACCGGGCCCCGAGCTCGAACTCGCCCTGCTGTCCACGCGATTGTGGACCGAGCTGGCGAAAGTCCTTCCCCCGGAGATCGAGTACGAGCCCAAGGGCGGACTCGTCGTCGCCTCCCACGAGAGCGGGATGGCCGCCCTCAAGGACTTCGCGCTCCAACAGGAGAAGGCGGGCGTCACCGCCGAGGAGGTCCCCGCGGACCGGCTCCACGAGCTGGAACCCCACCTCGCCCCCGGCCTCGCGGGCGGCTACCACTACCCGCAGGACGCCCAGGTCATGCCCGCCCTCGCCGCCGCACATCTGCTGCGCGCGGGCGGCGACCGGGTGACCCTGCGGCTCGGCGAAGAGGTCACCGCCGTGCTCACCGGCGTCGGCGGCGAGGTTCGCGGAGTCCGGACGTCCGCCGGGGAACTCCACGCCCCGTTCGTGGTCAACGCCACCGGCACCTGGGGCGGCGAACTCGCCCGCCTCGCGGGCGTGGAGCTTCCCGTGCTGCCCCGCCGGGGCTTCGTCCTGGTCACCGAACCGCTGCCACGCGTGGTGCGCCACAAGGTGTACGCGGCCGACTATGTCGCCGACGTGGCCAGCGGGTCGGCCGCGCTGCAGACCTCGACCGTGGTCGAGGGCACCCAGGCGGGCCCGGTCCTGATCGGCGCCAGCCGGGAGCGCGTCGGCTTCGACCGCACGCTCTCCACCGAAGTGCTGCGGCGCCTGGCGGCCGAGGCCACGGCGATCTTCCCGGTGCTGGGAACGGTGCGGGCGATGCGGACGTACGCGGGCTTCCGCCCGTACATGCCCGATCACCTCCCGGCCATCGGCCCCGACCCGCGCGTCCCCGGCCTGCTGCACGCGTGCGGGCACGAGGGTGCGGGCATCGGGCTGGCGCCCGCGTCGGGTCTGATCATCGCCCGCTGGCTCAGCGGCGATGAACCGCCGCTCGACATCGGCCCGTTCAGGCCCGAGCGCTTCGCATCGGCGGCATCGTGAGTCGCAGGACTCAGCAGGTGTCACGTGGAAAAACGCAGTGACGAACCCGCCCGCCCCTTCCCCGTCCACCGCACTGTCTGGAGAGAGGACGCCCGCAGTGGCCCGCACCCCCACCGAGCTGGTCGCGGCACAGCCCGATCCGCCGTTCGAGATCACCTTCGACAGCCGCCGCGTCACCGCCCTGCCCGGCCAGTCCGTTGCCGCCGCGCTGTGGGGGGCCGGGATCCTGGCCTGGCGCACCACCCGCCAAGGCGGCCGTCCGCGCGGCGCGTTCTGCGGCATCGGCCAGTGCTACGACTGCCTCGCCACCATCAACGCCGAGCCCAACCGGCGGGCCTGCCTGGTCCCCGCGCGCCCCGGCGACACCGTCACCACTCAGGAAGGGCACGGCCATGACCGCCTCGGCGTCTGAACCGTACGACCTCGCGGTCATCGGCGCGGGCTCCGCCGGTCTCGCCGGCGCGGTCTCCGCCTCCGAACTCGGCCTCTCCGTCGTCCTGTTGGACTCCTCCGTACAAGCGGGCGGGCAGTTCTACCGGCATCCGGCACCCGGATTGGGAGCGGCCCGGCCCGAGGCGCTGCACCACGACTGGTCCGCCTTCGCCGAGCTGCGCCGACGCCTGGCGGCGAGCGACGTGACGCATCTGACGGCCCATCATGTGTGGAGCGTCACCAGGGAGGACGGCGACGACGGGCCGTGGGCCGTCCACGCCGTCACCGGGCCCGACGGCGCCGAGGGGCGGCCCCGCCGCATCCACGCCCGTACGGTCCTGCTCGCGACCGGCGCGTATGAGCGCCAACTGCCCTTCCCCGGCTGGACCCTGCCCGGTGTCGTGGGCGCCGGGGGAGCCCAGGCCATGCTCAAGTCCGGCCTGGTCCTGCCCGGCAAGCGGATCGTCGTGGCGGGCAGCGGCCCGCTGCTGCTCGCCGTCGCCTCCTCGCTCGCCATTGCGGGGGCGAAGGTGCCGGCCGTCGTCGAGGCCTCCGGCTATCTGCGGTACGCCCGCAGCCCCCGGGTGCTCATGACCAACCCGCACAAGGCGGCCGAGGCGCTGACCCACGGGACGGCGTTGCTGCGCCACCGGGTCCGGCTCGTCACCCGCAGCGCAGTGACCGAGGTGCACGGCACCGACCGGGTGGAGGCCGTGACCGTCACCCGTCTGGACCGCGACTGGCGACCCGTACAGGGGTCGGGCCGCCGGATCGCGTGCGACGCACTGGCCGTCGGCCACGGCCTTGTTCCCCAGATCGAACTGGCCACGGCGCTCGGCTGTGCCACCCGCCCGCTGGCCGACGGCACCCTGGCCCTCGCCCTGGACACCCGCCAGGAGACCTCCGTACGAGGACTGTGGGCGGCGGGCGAGACCGGGGGAGTGGGCGGCGCCGAACTCGCCCGTACAGAAGGCGAGTTGGCGGGAATCGCGGTTGCCGCACGGCTGCTGGGGCGCCCTGCCGACAGCGCCCGACTGCGTCGGCTGCTGCGCGACCGCGACCGGATGCGCGCCTTCGCCGAGCTGATGGGCCGCGCCCACGCACCCGGGCCGGGCTGGTCGGGATGGCTCACCGACGACACCGATGTGTGCCGGTGCGAGGAGGTCAGCGCCGGACGGGTGCGCGAGGCGGTGAGGGACCTCGGCGCGCGCGACGCGCGGACCGTCAAACTGCTCACCCGGGCGGGTATGGGCTGGTGCCAGGGCCGGATGTGCGGCACGGCCGTCGCCTGCCTCGCGGCACGCGGCGAAGCCCCCGAACCCCCGGCCGAGCGGCGCCCGTTCGCCACACCGGTCCCGCTCTCGACCCTCGCCGCGCTCGACGCGTCCACCGAGAACGACTCCTGACACGACTTCACACCGCAGGCGGGCCCCTTCGGGGGCCCTCGCACGACCACCTATAAAATGTCACACTGCATAGAAAGGTCATCGACATGACCGCCACCACCGCCACCACCTGGAACAGCGACCGTCCCTGGCGCGGCATCATGGTTGCCACCACCCTCCCCCTGCACGACGATCTGTCCGTCGACCACGACGCGTACGCCGAGCACGTGCGGTGGCTCATCGACAACGGCTGCGACGGTGTCGTGCCCAACGGCTCGCTCGGCGAGTACCAGACGCTCACCGACGAGGAGCGGGCCCGCGTGGTGCGCACCGCCGTCGAGGCGGCGGGCGACGGCGCGCGCGTGATGCCGGGTGTCGCCGCGTACGGCAGCGCCGAGTCCCGCCGTTGGGCGGAGCAGGCGGCCGAGGCGGGTTGCGGCTCGGTGCTGCTCCTGCCGCCGAACGCCTACCGCGCCGACGAGTCGGCCGTGTGCGCCCACTACGCCGAGGTGGCCAAGGTCGGGGTGCCGATCGTCGCGTACAACAACCCCATCGACACCAAGGTCGACCTGACCCCCGCCCTGCTCGCCCGGCTGCACCAGGCGGGCGACATCGTCGCCGTCAAGGAGTTCAGCGGCGATGTGCGCCGGGCGTACGAGATCGCCGAACTCGCCCCGGAACTCGACCTGTTGATCGGCGCGGACGACGTGCTGCTCGAACTGGCCCTGGCCGGCGCGGTCGGATGGATCGCCGGATACCCCAACGCCCTGCCCACCAGCTGCGCCGAGCTGTACCACGCCGCCGTCGCGGGCGACCTGGACACCGCGCTGCCGCTCTACCGCTCCCTGCACTCGCTGCTGCGCTGGGACTCGAAGACCGAGTTCGTCCAGTCGATCAAGCTGTCCATGGACCTGGTCGGCCGCCGTGGCGGTCCCAGCCGTGCGCCGCGCCTGCCGCTCACCGGCGAGGTCGAGGCCGCGGTGCGGACCGCCACCGAGAAGGCCGTCGCGCAGGGTCACCGCTGACCGAGACGCCGTCCCCGTGTTTCCCGAGTTCACCGAGAGAGAGCCCGTGACCACCACCGCCGCGTCCATCGTGTCCCGCAACCCGGCCGACCCGGCCGACGTACTCCTGGAGATCCCCGCGCCCGGCCCGCGCGCGGCGGCCGACGCCGTCGAGCGGGCCCGCGCCGCCCAGACCGGCTGGCAGCAGGGCGGCGCGGCCGCTCGCTCCGCCGCGCTCCACGCGGTCGCCGCCGCCATCGAGGCCGCCGGGGCGGAACTGGCCGACCTCGCCGTACGCGAAGTGGGCAAGCCACTCGCCGAGGCCCGCGCCGAAGTGGCGCGGACCGTCGCCATCTGGCGCTACTACGCCCAGGCTCCGTACGAACCCGTCGGCGCCGTGCACGAGCCGGCGGCGGGGGAGGGGATGCTGCTCACCCGGCGCCGTCCGCACGGTGTGGCGGCGCTGATCACCCCGTGGAACTTCCCGTTCGCCATCCCGAGCTGGAAGGCCGCGCCCGCGCTCGCCGTCGGCAACGCGGTGGTGCTCAAGCCCGCACCCGAGGCCACCGCGTGTGCCCTCCGTCTGGCCGAGATCATCCAACTGGCGCTGCCGGACGGGGTGTTCACCGTGGTGCCCGGCGGGTCGGAGGAAGGCGGCGCGCTCATCGGCGCGTCGGACGTCGTCTCCTTCACGGGCTCGACGGCCGTCGGGAACATCGTCGTACGTGCCGCGACCGCGCGGGGTGTACCGGTCCAGGCCGAGATGGGCGGCCTGAACGCGGCGATCGTCCTGCCGGACGCCGACATCGATCGGGCCGCCGCCCATATTGCCGCCGCGATCGCCGGATACGCGGGGCAGAAGTGCACCGCCACCAGCCGTGTCATCGCGGTCGGCGCCGCGCACGGCCCGCTGCGCGAGGCACTGGCCGAGGCTCTTCGGGCCGTCCCGGTCGGCGACCCCGCCGACCCGGCCACCGTATGCGGGCCGCTCATCGGGGAACGCGCCCGCGACCAGGTCACCGCCGCCTGGCACGGGCTCACGGCGCTCGCGGGCGGGACCGTGCCGGAGCGTCCCGGCTGGTACGCGGCGCCGACCCTGGTCGAGCAGGTGCCCTCGGCTCACCGGCTGCTCGCGGAGGAGGTGTTCGGCCCCGTCGCCGTACTGCTGCCCGCGCACGATCTGGCCGACGCGGTCCGGGTCACCAACGCGGTTCCGTACGGTCTGGTCACCTCGGTCCACACCGCCGACCTGGACACGGCCCTGGGCGGCCTCGACCGGCTCGACACCGGGATGATCAGGATCAACGCGCCGTCCACGGGCGTCGACTTCCACCTCCCGTTCGGCGGCGCCAAGTCCTCCAGCCACGGCCCCCGCGAACAGGGCCGCGCGGCGCTGGAGTTCTACACATCGAGCCATACCTACACGCTGGCGCCTGCGAGGTCTGCCTAAGCGGCTTGTGGGAGTCAGCTGCGGTTCCGCGTACTTATAGGGGCGCGGGGAACTGCGCGACCAGCCAAGCACGGTCCGCAGTCGAATAACCATACTTCCCGCGAAGCGGTCCGGCTCCATAACGCGGGGTTATGCCAATACAGGGGCTCCCGTCGAGGGAATCGGTCGGGGGAGGCTGAGCCAACCGATGCCACACCGTTCCGCGGCCCCCCGTCGCGGTGAAAGGGACGCATGAACCCCGCCTACGCCACCACCGACCACTTCTTCGACGTCCCACTCGATCACTCCCGCCCGCACGGGCCCACCATCGAGGTGTTCGCCCGTGAGGTCGTCGACCCGGCGCGTGCCGATGACCGACTGCCCTGGCTGCTCTACCTCCAGGGCGGCCCGGGCGGGAAGTCGCCGCGCCCGTCGGCCGGCGCGCCCGGCTGGCTGCCCCACGCGCTGAAGACCCACCGCGTGCTGCTGCTCGATCAGCGCGGCACCGGCCGCTCCACCCCGGTCACCGCACGAGCGGCCGCCGGGTTCGCCGAACCGGCTCAACTGGCCGAATACCTCGGCTACTTCCGTGCCGACTCGATCGTCGCCGACGCGGAGCTCATACGTCGTCGACTCTGCGGCGACAGCCCCTGGGAGACCCTGGGCCAGAGCTTCGGCGGTTTCATCACCCTCACCTACCTCTCCCAGGCACCCGAGGGTTTGAGGGCCTGCTACGTGACCGGCGGCTTGCCCGGCCTCACGGCGAGCGCCGACGATGTATACGCCCGCACCTATCCCCGCGTACGCGACCGGGTCCTCGACTTCTACGACCGCTACCCGGACGACGCCCCCCGCCTGCGCAAGATCGCCGACCTGCTGGCCGCCGACACGGTCCGTCTGCCCGACGGGGACCGTCTCACCGTCCGGCGACTGCGCACCCTCGGACTCGCCCTCGGTATGGGCGACGGATTCGAGCGCGTCCACTGGCTCCTCGACGAAGCCCTCGACGGCGACGGCGAGTTGACCCACACCTTCCTCCACCAAGTCGCGGCCCTCACCGGCTTCGCCGACAACCCGCTGTTCGCCGTCCTACAGGAGATGCTGTACGGGCAGGGGTGCGGCGCCACCGGCTGGGCGGCTTCCCGGGCCCTGGCGGACTTCCCGGAGTTCACCGAGGACGCGTACCCTCTGCTGTTCACGGGCGAGATGATGTACCCCTGGATGTTCCGGGAGATCGCCAACCTGCGGCCCTTCGCGGACGCCGCCGACCTGCTGGCCGCACGTACCGACTGGCCGCCGCTGTACGACCCGCAGCGGCTTGCGGCCAACGAGGTGCCTCTCGCCGCGATCGTCTACCACGACGACATGTACGTGGACGCCGGGCTCTCCCTGCGCACCGCGCGCGAGATCGGCGCCGCCCGTGTATGGGTCACCAACGAGTGGGAGCACGACGGCGTCAGCGCCTCGGGCGGCCGCGTACTGGCCCGCCTGATGGACCTGGCAGCGGGCCGCGCGTAAACCCTTCCTCCCCCACCTCTGATGGGAGCACCATGCCCACATCACCCCACCACCCGCGCCGCATCGCGCTGGCGGCCGCAGCCGTCCTCGTATCCTGCATGGCCGCCCCCACCACGGCGACAGCGGCCGTTCACCATCCGTCCCCGGCCGCCGACTGCGCGCTTCCCGGCCGGACGGGCTGGACGGACGAGGGCCACGACACCGACCGCACCCAGTTCCAGCGCCCCACCGGAACCCACCGCGTTCTCACCCTGTTCGTGGACTTCCCCGACGCGCACGCCACCGACTCCACCGACCCCTACGCCGCCCAACTCGCCCCCGCCGCCGACTGGATGCGCAAGGCCAGCTACGGTCGCTCGCGCCTCGCCATCAGCCCACTGCGTCGGTGGATCCGTATGCCCGCCACCTCCGACTCGTACGGATTCGCACGCGGCCTCACCTTCGAGGCGCACGAGAAATACGTACGCGACGCGATCACGGCCGCCGACCCGTACGCGGACTTCTCCCGCTACGACATGGTGTACATCGTCCCCACCAAGGCCGCGTCGGCGATCTCCTTCTCGCCGACCTACCTCTACGACCCCACCACACCCGGCATCACCGCCGACGGCACCCGCCTCAAGTGGGCCGTGACCTTCGGTCAGGACATGTGGCACTGGGGGTACAAGGTCGCCGACCACGAGACGAGCCACACCTTCGGCCTGCCGGACCTGTACTCCTTCACCGGCGCCACCCACCAGCACGTCGGCGGCTGGGACCTCATGGGCAACATCGCCGGCCCCGCCCCACAGTACCTCGGCTGGCAGTCCTGGAAGCTGGGGTGGACCCGGGACGACCAGGTGGCCTGCCTGCCCGCGTCCGGCCACCGCACGGTACGACTCACCCCGGTGGAGCGCCCCGGCGGCACCAAGATCGCCGTACTGCGGACGAGCGAGACGACGGCGTACGTCGCCGAGTCCCGCCGCGCCGAGGGCAACGACAGCGCCGCGTGCTCGACGGGCGTCCTCATCTACAAGGTCGACTCCGCCGCGAAGACGGGTGAGGGCCCGATCCGGATCATCAACCCCAACCCGTCCACCACCCCACCGACGGGCTGCACGTCCCTCGACCTCGCGGCCCACACCCCGGGCCAGTCGTTCACCGACCCGGACACCGGGGCCCGGATCGACGTCCTCGCGGGCGGGCGAGCGGGAGATGTGGTGCGGCTCAGCAAGTCCTGATGCCGGTATGTCAGGTGAGCAGCAACGCTGCGTCCCAGTAGGGTAGTTGGGTGGACGGTCGGGCCTCGGCGTAGGTGTGCAGGGCGAGGGCCGCGCCTGCCGCGCCTTCCAGGAAGCCGGGCTCGCACGGGCCGTCGAGTGCGTCCCGGACCTCGGTCGCGAGCGCGGGCAACTGGGCGGCGAGCTGCGCGTCGTCCAGGTCGTACGCCATGCGTGCGGCGATGTGCAGCAGCCCGGCGGTGCCGTGGCAGAGGCCGGGTCCCTCCAGCGCCCGGGATGAGGCGGGCCGGTCGAGCACCACGTGCAGGGAACGCGCCGCAGCCTCGCGCCACGCAGGCTCGTCCAGCGCCCGGCCCGCGAGGAAGAGCGCACGCGCCACACCCGGGCTGCCGTAACACCAGGCGGCCCGGGTGGCCGGGGCCGGGGGAGTACTGCCGTCGAGCTCGTCCTCGGCGCGCAACACCATCGGCCAGTACGGCCCGTGGGAGTCCTCGCTCCGCCGCGCCACCAGCCACCCGGCGAACCGTGCCACGGCCTCCTCCTGGCCCGCCACCCCGACTCCCTGTTCATGGGCGAGGGCGAGTACGGCCAGCGGGCCCGGAATCCCGTGTGCCAGACCCAAATTGAGGTGGCCGCGCGGGTATTCGGCGGACGAACCGTCGACCCCGGGTCCGCCCGCCGCCCACCAGCCCGGCAGGGTGCCGTGTGCGGTGGTGACCGGTTCGGCGAGGTCGACCAGGGCTTCCAGGCACTCACGCAGCGCCGGGCCGCGCGGATCGAGGACGAGCAACAGCCGGGCGAGCCCTGCTGTGCCGGACACAGCGTCGTACAGGTGCGCCGGTACGCCGGTACCTTCGGCATGGGCCGTACGCAGCTGTCGTGCGCGGCCCACTGCGGCCTCGGCGATGCGGGGTGTGAGGGTGGTCAGCAGCGAGAGGTAGGCGTCGGGGCCGGTGGCCGCGAGGCGGGCGGCCAAGGCGACGGCCGCCGTGCCGCTGTAGAGGCCGGTGGTGTGCAGCCCGCCCTCGGCGCGGATCGCGGCGGCGAGATGCGCGTGAGCGACGGTCCGGGCGTCGTCGCCTTGGTCGGCCGCCAACGTGGTGAACAACAGCGCCACACCCGGGTGCCCGGCGGCCAGCGAGTCGGCCCGGGTGCCGGGCGTGGCGACGGCCTCGGGATCGCGCAGCCGGGCCGCCACTTTGTCGATCGCCTCGCGGGCTTCGTCGGCCGAGATGCCGGGAGAGGATGTCATCGCTGCTCCTGTGCGCGTCGGCGGGCGCGATGTGCCTCGAAGGCACCCCGGGCCAGGGCGTGGGAGCGTCGCTCGGCATCGGGGTCGATGCCGATGAGACGGTTGTGGCTCATGTGGATGAGGCTGCCCAGTATGGATGTGGGCGCTGCACGGTCCGGGGCACGATCGCGGAGGTCGGCCAACTGGGCGCCGTAGTCCGCTAGTTGATTGGCCCGCCGCTCCCAAGCCTGCGCAAGTGCGGCCGAGGAGAAGGTGGGCACTGGACCATCGGGGCCGATCGCTCGCAGTACGGCGGCCCGGTTGTCACGGAAGGCGCGGTGGTCGCGCTCGGACTTCGGGTAGGCGGCGGGGAACCACACATCGGCCGCCGGGCCGCGCGCGCCCGCCAGGAAATGCCGGGCGATGTCGGCCGTGTTGACCGCCGAGAACAGGTCACGCTCGGGGCCGGGCCGCCCGCGCGACGGTCCGGCGGCGAGGGCCACCAAGCTGTCGGCGTGGAACACCCGCTCGGCGGCAGCCATCGCCTCGGGCCCGCCGTAACGTTCGAGCTCCGGGTCATACGTTTCCAGACGTAGCCCCGAGGAGAGGTGCGCGGCGCCGAGCTCGGCGGCCCAGTCGCGTACAAGTGGCAACAGCGCGGCCGCCACGGCGGGCGACTCGCCGTGGAAGCGGATCCGCAGATGGGGTTCGGGGGCGCGGTAGCGGATGAAGAACCAGCGGTCGATCTCACTCGGGAGCACGCCGAGAAGCTGGGGCAGCCACTCCTCGACGACGGTGTCCTGTCGGCTCTCCGGTATGTCCAGGCGGGCGAACAGCCAGTCGCTGCCGGGCAGCGACACCGACGCGGGCGTGCGGCGAACCTCCACGGGTGGGGCGGTGGGTCGGCGCGTGGGTCGGTCCTTCGCGTGGAGTGCGACGACGAGTTCGGTGGTGTGGGCCCCGCAGGGACTGCGCAGCCAACCAGATGCTCCGGCCGTGGGCTCCTCCTGGAGCACCGTAAGCTCGGCGGTACGGGCATGGGTGTACAGCAGCCGCTGATGCCAAGGGAGTTCGAGGTCGAGGCTGATCCGCTGGTCGCCGGTGACCAGCCGCACCGCTGCCGGAACACCCCAACGCCGCCGCCACCCGGGCAGCGCCGCGCACCACTCCTCGTACGTGCCGGTCGGCAGCGTGAGCCGCCAGGAGGCCGGGGCGAGTACCGTGCGCCCATACCGTACGCGGGGCAGCGCGGGGTTGCCGGCGGCCGCGCCCCAGTCCCACGGCTGCCAGAGGCGGTGTCCGGTCAGACCCACCTCGTGCAGGAAGCGAGCCACGTTGGGGGCGCCGGTGCGCTGGTTGAGCACATGGTGTGCGGTCACCCGGACCGGGCGGCCGAGAGTGCGGGAGTGGATGCTCAGGCTCTCCAGGTCGGCGCGGACCACGAGGTCGGCCAGCGGAAGTGTTTGGGGGCCCGCCGCGTCCGGGAAGGCGCTGACGACGACGCGGTGGTCCAGCCAGCGCGGCGTGCGGGTGAGGTTGGCGTGGCGAGGTCGGGCGGGGGTGAACTCCACGTGTACCGGCACCGGTTCGTCGTCGGGCAGGGTGGTCGGCCTGCTCCCGCTCACCTGCGCCATCAGTTCCGGGCTGCCCAGCAGTGCGGCGAACCGCCCGAACGTCGCCCCCGCCACATCGCTTCCCGCGACGGGGGAGAGCGCGATCCGGAAGTCGCCCGCGTCCAGCGCCTCGGGAGACGCCCCGACCAGCTCCGCGTACAGCTCGAAGGCGCGCGGCAGGCGGTTCTCGGCGGTGGAATCCGGTTCGGGTCCGGCGAGCCGGGCGAACAGTGCCTCGTCGAGGACCACTTCCGGCAGTGGTTCGCCCGGGGTGAGGTCGGCGAGCGCCCCGGCGGCGAGGTCGGCGAGCAGCCGCCGTCGCGCATCGTCGTCCGAGTCGGGTTCGGCGTCGTGCCGGTACCGGGGGACGGCAGGGTGCTCGTAACCGTCCGGCGGCCCCAACCCGGTTGCCGCGTCCAGCAGTTCCACCACGGGCACCGCGCGTTCGGTGCCGTATCGCTCGACGAAGGCCCGATGGTAGCCGCGTAGATGGGCTGATGCGGTGCGCGGCGGCGAGAGTCGCCACAGCGCGGTGCCCGCCCGCTCGAACTCCTCGCGCACCACGTCCGGCAGTACAACGTCCGCGTCCAGAGCGAGGTCGACATGCAGGACATGATCCGAGGGACACAGCGCGACCATGCGTTCCCGTACGACTTGCAGCGCCTTCAGCCGGGCACCATCGCCACCGGCCGCAAGTTCCTCGCAGCGCAGCAACTCGGCTCGTATTCCGTCGAGTTCGGCACACAGTGGCAGGTTTTGGGGCAGCCGTGCCCGTACGTGTCCGAGCGGGTCCACATTGTCGGGCGCGGGGAACAGGTCCGTGTGCAGGAACCCGCGTACGATCAGGGTGTGCACCAGATTCACGACGGCGTCGGTGGGTGCTGTCGGGAAGGCTTCGGTCACTCCGGCCAGGAGGTCGGGGAAGGCCACCGGCGAGGCGGCGATATGCAACACCTCGTCGACGACAGGTGTGTGACGAACACTCACTTCCTCCAGAGCGTCGTCGCTGTCCGCCCCCGGCACGTATGGCAATACGAGCCGTGAACCGCGTACCGCGCACTGCTGGTCCGCGACGAGCAGCAGGCCGGACAGGACCGCCGGGTCCTGGTGCAGGCGGTCGACGACCAAGGACAGCCAGCCGAGGTCCGGGCGCACGGTGGCCCGGTGTCGGCCGCCCAAGCGGACCGTGGTCACGTCACCGAAGCGGGCGAGGCCGACCCCGGCGAGCAGTCCGAACGGGGTGGGCCGGGTGGTCATACGCAGCCGGTAGCGGCCGATGGCGGTGGCCGCCCGACGCAGTGCGTCGCCTGACGGCGGCCGGTCGGCGGCGAGGACCCGGGCCAGCGACGGGCTCGACAGCTCGACCGCCTCCCGCAGCAGCGTGTCCCGCGCAGCCTCGGAGACGTAGTGCGCGAGGTCGGCCTCGGTTGACCCGGCGGGTGTGTCGGGGGACTCGGGCGCGGGTCGGGCGGGAGCCCGCAGCAACACCGGCTCGACGGCCGTGAACAGTCTGTCCCGCCCGGCGTGGCTGGTGGCGCGGTCACCGCGCCTGGTCGACCCCACCCGCTCGCGCTCTTCGCCCACGGTTCCCCCGCTTGTCGCACGACCCCATATCTCGTTCCTGTCTAGCCGAGCTCAGGTCGTTCGGCCTCCCTTCGGGTCGGGAGTGTGCCCGAAGAAGCAGAGGTGGTTGCCCTTTCGGTCATGGACCCTTGACGTAAGCACTCAACTCGGGCCTACCGTCCATTCGTTCCGTCGCGAACATCGCGACAGTGATGAGAGGAGTTCTCATGAACAACGAGACGACGCAGGACCTGTTCGACCTCGACGTGCGTGAGGTCGTGGCTGCGGGCGACGCTCAGCAGAGCGCCGGCATCAGCATCTCCTGCGACGGTTCCTGCACCCGTCCGTTCTGTATCTGATCGCGAGCCTGACGGTCGGTGAAGCGGCTGCGGTGGCCCGGTCGGGCCACCGCAGCCGCGGTGTTTATGCCGTCGGCCACTCGGTCGGGGCCTTGGTGCCCGGCAGGTCCGGGAGCGGGCCGCGGGCCCGGGCCAGCAGGTCCTCGGGCGACACCGAGTCCAGTGTCTTGCGCGCGGAGTCGAGCACATCCCGTATGGATGCGAGGAGTTGAGCCTCCGTCAGCGGTCTCGTGGGGAGGTCGCCCGGGTCCTGGGTCAGCAGGTCGGCCAGGGTCCGGCGGATGTGCGCCGTGCTCGCCTCGCGGACGGTGAGCGCGATGTGGACGGACAGACCTTCGTTGCCGGTGGCGGTGTGCGGGGCGCCGCGCGGAACGTAGAGCACATCGCCCGCGCCGACCACGGTCCGCAGCACGGGCTCACCGGGTTCCGGCACCGGCCCCGGACGCCAGTGTCCGTCGGTCGGGGCGGCATACACCGTCCACTCCTTGCGGCCCGCGACCTGCACCACCAGCACATCGGCGTCGTCCCGGTGCACGTCCAGCCCGCGCCGCCCGGCCATCGTCGCGAAGCAGAACGCTTCCACCCGTCGCCCCAGGTCATGCGCGAGGTGGGCGGCCAGCGCACCCACCGAGGCGTGCCACTGGTCGAGTTGGGGCAGCAGCAGGGTCGCCCCCTCACCGAGGAGCCGCATGATGCGCTGCGGATCGGCGAAACCCTCCTCCGGCGCTCCCGCGACGACGACGCGCTCGGTACAGAACTCGTACGCCGGTACCACCGCGCCCTCGCGCACCATCTCCACGTACGGCGTCCGCAGCAGGCCGCCGCGCAGCGCCGCCGCCAAGTCATCGAGATCCGGCACCTCGTGGGGCAGCGATGGGGTGGTGAACACCTCCGGAACCCCCTCCCGGCACCGCTCGAAGAACTGCTCGGGCACTCCCACCAGCCGGTCCAGCACTCCCCAAGTCATGCTCACTCCCCGCCTCTTCGCGTTCGGTACCCGGCAACGGCTTGGCCCAGTGGTAGCTACCGGGGCGGCGTTGTTCCCACCGCAGGGACATCAGCGTATAGCGGTTGATCCACTCATTGACCAGAGCGGCGAGCCGACCGGTGAGCACCCAGCCATGGGGTGCGTCGTCGGTACGTACGGGCTGGACGACACCGTCACCCCGACCGAGGCTGACCGACAGGGCCAGATACCGGAACCGGAACGGCTTCGGCTCCTTGCCCCGGGCCAGCGCGTCGATGACGCCTGCGGCGTGTGCCCCGGTCGGCATGGCCGTCGCGCAGGCCATACGCAACTCGCCCACGCCGGGCGCGACCACCCGGGCCGCGTCGCCCACCACGAACACATCGGGGTGAGAGGTCGAGCGGAGTGCCGCGTCCACCAGTGCCCGGCCCCGGCTGTCGACGGCCAGGCCCGCCTCGGCAGCCAGGGGCGAAACGGTGAACGACGCCGCCCACACTGTCACATCGGCGGGGATCGCGCCGCAGTCGGTGGCGAGCCCGTGTCGGTCGACGCCGGTCACCCGGGTGTGCGGGTGCACCCGCACACCGAGGCGGTCCAGTGAGCGGGCTACATGACGCCGTCCCCGCTCCGAGAGACCGGCACCCGGTTCACGTGCCGTCACGAGGCGAACCCGCCAACTGTGCGCCGACTCGGCCAGCTCAGCGGCCAGTTCGACACCGGTGTGCCCGCCGCCGACGACGGCGACCGTGCCGGTACCGGCCGCCAGCCGCCGGCTCAGCTCCACCGCCCGCTCGACGGTGTACGTGTGGTCGCGGGCACCCGGAACCTTGGTCGTGTCGGTACGGCTGCCGAGCGCGTACACGAGCACGTCATACGTGATGACGGTCCCGTCGTGGAGGTGCACGGCGTGGTAGTCCGGGGCGATGGAGGTGATGTGGGCGGTGACGGTCTCGATGTCCCGCCCGGCGACGAGATCACCCAACGGCACGGAGGCGTTGGTGTGCCCGGCGGCCACCTCGTGGAGCCGAATCCGTTCGGTGAAACGGCTCTTGGAGTCGATGAGGGTGACGTGGTGACGGTTGCTCACCCGCAGTGCCGCAGTCAGTCCCGCATACCCCGCGCCGATCACCACAACATGCCGCTTCATACCGATGCTCCCGTTGACGTACGTGGTTCCGCTTCAGCGCCCCTGTGCGGCGCCGGGATACGGACGGGCGAGTGCGGTAGGGCGTGACACTTCTCGCGCAACTGATGGTGTGACGTGGGTCTCCTGGGGATGTTCGTCCCGTTCCACCGTTCCAGGTGTATCTATTTCCGCAGGTCAAACGGGGTGGAACGTCCCGGCGTCCCAAATGGGCGGGACAGTGTGGCGGTTGGGGCGGGTGACGGGTGAGGGTGTTGCCCAGACCCACCCCGACACCCACAAGCACCGGAGATCCCACATGCCCAACCCCGGCCGCCGCCTCACCGCCAGCCTCCTCGCCGTCGCCGGTCTGATGACCGTCACGGGCGTCGTCGCCACCCCGGCCGCCGCCATACGTGGTGGTTCGACGACCACGACCGAGGCCGCGCCGTTCGCCGTGATGATCAGGAACCCGGACGGGGTGGAGGGCAAGGACAGTGCCTGGTGCGGTGGCACCCTCGTCGCCCCGGACAAGGTGCTCACGGCCGGGCACTGCGTGAAGAACGCTCCGCGCCCGCTGGCGATGACCGTGGTCGGCGGGCGTACCGACCGGCTGTCGACGGCCGGTCAGGTGCGGCGCGTCACTGCCGTGAAGATGGACCCGAAGTACACCACCGACCTCGTGCACGACGCGGCCGTCCTCACCCTGGACAAGCCGCTCCCGTACAAGCCGCTACGGGTCGCCACGACGAAGGACGCCGCGTTGTACACCAACGGGCGCACCGCCACCGTCTACGGCTGGGGCCACACCGACGGCAACACCCAGGGCCGGTTCCTCAAGAAGGCCGCGCTCACGCTCTCCCCGCTCGCCGCCTGCGACCCGTTCTCCAACACCACCGACACCAGCCTGAAGGTCTGCGGCACCTCAGCGAAGCACGACAGCATCTGCTCGGCCGACTCCGGCGGACCGCTCGTCGAGAGCGGTGTCCTGATCGGGATCGTCTCGACGGGCAACAAGGTCTGCGGCGACGAGTACCCCGTCTCCGTCTTCACCAAGGTGAGCACGGTCGCCCCGGGGCTGGGCCTGAAGTAACCCGGTATGCGGGCGGGTCCTGAACAACGGACCCGCCTGCCAGGTCATCGACGGGAGAGCACACCCCGTACGAACGCCGCCTGCCCGACGTGCTGCAAACCGTCCCCGATGACGCTGATCAAGCGGACGGCCAACGTCACCGGCGGGTTCCACGACGTGTCGACCACGCGGGCGAGCGCGTCGCCGTCGAGGTCCGAGACGTACGCGAGCGTCTGCGCGTGGACGGCGCCGTGATAGCCGCCCAGCCCATCGGCGGTGGCGACCACCGAGGCGACCTCGGCCGGCGTGTGCCCGTAGCCCGTGTCCGACACGGGCAGCGGCAGACCGAACCGCTTCGCCCAGCCCTGGCTGTCCCAGACCTGTTCGAGACCGGCCGCGTCGGCGATGTGGTCGTCCTGGATCCTGGTCAGATGCCAGATCAGCCAGGCGATGGAGTTGGCCGAGTCGTCGACGCGGAACGCCAACTCCTCGGCGCTCAGGCCCTCGACGGTCTCCAGCACCGTTTCATGGATTCTGCCGAAGGCGTCGACGAGAAGAGCGGAGCCGGTCACAGCGGTCACAGTCGCCTCCTGTACGAGCGTATGGGCGTACGTGGGGGTACGAACGTACGCAGGGACACGAGCGGTTCGCCCGGCGTGGTCAGCAACGTATCGCAGGAACCTGCTCTGCCGATCGGGCGACACGGCGCCCTGTCGTTGGCGCCAACGGGTGATCGGATCTTCCCGCGTTGGCACGATGCCGCCCATGACGACATCAGGACTGGTCCGGCGGCTCGCCGCCGCAGGGTGCTCGCTCCTGCTCGGGGTGGTGGTCGCGGGCAGCGCGGGCGCCACGGCGGGCGGCGACGATCCGGACCCGGAGATCGCTGCGATCATGCACAAACCGGACTATCGCCATGCACAGTGGGGTGTGTTCGAGCAGGACCCGAAGACGGGCGACGTCAGCCACTCCCACCTCGCCGACCGGTTCTTCCTGCCCGGATCGACGGCGAAGCTCTTCTCGGTCTCGGGGACCTGGAAGACCCTGGGCGGCCAGCACCGTTTCGTCACCCCGGTCCGGGCTGTGGGCGCGCGCCGGGGCGCCACGCTCACCGGCGACCTGGACCTCGTCGCCCAGGGCGACCTCACGATGGGCGGTCGCACCCGGCCCGACGGCACCGTCGCGTACACGGACATCGACCACACCTACGCCAACAGCGTCCCCGGCGCCACCCTCACCCCGGAGAACCCACTGGCCGGCCTCGACCACATCGCCCGGCAGGTGCGGCGCTCCGGGATCACGAAGGTCAACGGTGATGTGGTCGTCGACGAACGGCTGTTCCGGCCCGACCCCGAGCTCGATCCCGTCCCCGAGCCGCTGATCATCAACGACAACCTCATCGACCTGCTCACCATCCCGGGCACCCGGCCCGGCGTCCCCGCCAAGCTCAGCTGGCGCCCGCACGTGGCCCCGTACCGGGTCACGTCCACCGTGCGCACCGTCGCTCGCGGCAAGCCCGCCGACATCACCGTCACCGTGTCACCGGACGGCACCCGCATCCGGCTGTCGGGTACCATCGCCGCCGGTTCGGCGCCCGTACTGCGCGTCTCCGATGTCAGGGACCCGGCGGCGTTCGGCCGCACCGCGCTCATCGAAGCCCTCGGCCGGGCAGGCGTCCATGTCACGGCCAAGCCCACCGGGCCCAACCCGGCGGCCGAACTGCCGCGCACCTACCGTGGTGCGCCGAGCGTGGCGTCGTACGTATCGCCGCCGTACGCCCAGTACGCCAAGCTGATCCTCAAGGTCAGCCACAACCTCGGCTCCAACCTCGGGATCTGCCTGATGGCGGTCACCACCGGCAGCCACGACTGCCAGGCCGGATTCCCGGTGCTGCGCGCCTTCCTCAAGCGGGCCGGGGTCGACCCCGACGGCGTCCAACTGGCCGACGGCCGGGGCGGAAACTTCGTCGACCGGGCCACCCCGATCGCCGAGGCGCAGATGCTGAAGTACTGGCTGCGCACCCCCGACGCGACGCGCTTCCGGCTGGCCCTGCCGATCCTCGGGGTGGACGGCTCACTGTCCGGCAACTGCCGCGCCTGCCCCGCCCGGGGGAAGGTGTTCGCCAAGGTCGGCACCGTCGTGGGACTCGACGCGGTCAACAACCGGCTGGCCGTGGGCGCCCAGACCATCGCGGGCTATCTCCGGCGCGGTGACGGCCGGTACGACGTGTTCTACGTCGGCGTCAACGGCGCCTCGACCCCGACCGCCGACATCAACGGTCTGTTCGAGATCATCGCCGACCTCTCCGACATCGCGGCCCACCTCCAGCAGGACGCCGAGCATCGGTCGTGAGCACCACGCACCTGCCCGAATCAAGCGGAGGGGTGACTATCAATTCCAACACGCCATTCCACTCATGGAGTTGCGGCAAACGGGACGTGAAAGTCTGCACGATCAGACAACCACCGTGCACGGATCGTCAAGGAATTTCGCGGTGGTTTCATCGTTGAATGAGTCGACCGCTGACCAGAAGGGCAGACAGGTGGACGCTTCCTCGGGGCCGCAGTACCGCTCGGCCCATGTCGACACCTTCGTACAGGATCGATTACCGCACGTTTCCCGCCAACCCGACCTCCTGCTCGACCTCTCTTCCCTGCGCTATCCGCCCCGACTGAACTGTGCGCGGGAACTGCTCGACGGCGGCTCCGACGACCCGGACCGCGCCGGGCGGCCTGCCGTGCTGTCGCCGCACGGGGTGCGGTGGACGTACGCGGAGCTGACCGCCGTCGTCGCCCGTATCGCCCAGGTGCTCACGCAGGACATGGGCCTCGTCCCCGGCAACCGCGTACTGCTCCGAGACACCAACACCCCGATGCTCGCGGCCATTTGGCTCGCGGTGGTGCAGGCCGGCGGGGTCGTCGTGGCGACGATGCCTTTGCTGCGGGCCAAGGAGCTCGCGTACGTGATCGACAAGGCGCGGATCACCCATGCCCTGTGCGAGACCGGCCTCCGCGAGGAGTTGGAGGCGGCGGGTGACGGCGTACTCACCCTCATGGATTTCGACGGTCTTGAGCACGCGATGGCCACGAAAGCGGAAGAATTCACGGCAGTGGACACCGCCGCCGAGGATCCCTGTCTGGTCGCCTTCACTTCCGGCACCACGGGGATGCCGAAGGCGACCGTCCATTCCCACCGCGATGTGCTGTCGATCTGTGACTCGTTTCCCCCGCATATTCTCCGCGCCACCCGCGAGGACCGTTTCATCGGTTCTCCCTCGCTCGCCTTCACCTACGGTCTGGGCGGGCTGTTGCTGTTCCCTCTGCGCATCGGCGCCTCAACGGTGCTTCTCGACCGTGCCGGTCCGCGTCAACTCGCCCGCGCAATCGAGGAATTCGGGGCAACGATCTGTTTCAGCGGCCCGACGGCGTACCGCGCGATGTGCCTGGACACCCAGGACCATGATCTGTCCTCGCTGCGCGAATGCGTGTCGGCCGGTGAAGCGCTGCCGTTCGTGACCCGCAAGATGTGGAAGCGCCACACCGACCTGGACCTCATCGACGGCCTCGGCTCCACGGAGATGCTGCACATCTTCATCGCCATGCGCGGCGAGGAGGCGTGGACCCGACCGGGCGCGATCGGCCGGCCCGTCCCCGGATACATCACCGCCGTCCTCGACGCCGACGGCAATCCGCTTCCCTATGGCGAAGTCGGCGCGCTCGCCGTGAAGGGGCCCACGGGCTGTCGTTATCTCGATGACGAACGCCAGCTGGAATACGTACGCAACGGCTGGAATCTCACCGGCGACGCCTGCTGGGCGGACAACGAGGGCTATCTCTACTACCACTCCCGTATGGACGACATGATCGTGTCGGCCGGGTACAACATCTCGCCCGTCGAAGTCGAATCCACCCTGATGACCCATCCGGCGGTCCGGGAGTGTGCCGTCGTCGCCGCCCCCGACGACGGGCGCGGAGCGGTGGTACAGGCGCATGTCGTACTCACCGAAGGACATCTGCCAACCGCCGAACTCGTCGCAGAACTCCAGAAGTTCACGAAGACGGAGATGGCGCCGTACAAGTATCCGCGACTCATCGCGTTCTGCGAGGAACTGCCGAGGGCGGACACCGGAAAGGTCCAGCGCTATCGCCTGCGCGGAGCCGGCCACAACAGTTCGGGGACCGTCGTCATGACAGCGACGCCCGAGCCGGAAGGAGCGATCGGTGGCCCTGCCCCCGAATGAATCAGCTGAAATAGGCGAATCCGGTGAGCCCCAGCACGAGAACCCCGGCTTCACGCGCCGGAAAACCGTCTGGTTCCACCACTGCGACCCGGCGGGGATCGTGTTCTACCCGCAGTATCTGCTCCTCATCAACGAGGTGTTGCAGGAGTGGTTCGAGACGGGTCTGAACGTCGGTTACGCGGGGCTGTTCGCCGAGCGCCGGATCGGCATTCCCACCGTCCGCCTCGAATGCGACTTCCTTGGCCCGAGCCGTCTCGGCGACACGCTGGACATCACGCTCAGGGTCGCGCGGCTCGGCAAGTCGTCGTTCGAGCTGCGCTATGAATGCGTCGGCGGCGGGCAGCGGGACGTCCGCGCACAATTCCGCGCGGTGCTGGTGACGACATCGCTCGACGGGCACGGCCCGATTCCCCTTCCGCAGGACATCCGGACCGCGATGGAGCGCTACTTATGACGAACGACCGCATACCCTCCGACCTGATCCAGGCCGACGGGCTGGGCGCGGGCAACTTCTTCCGGCTGGCCGCGGCGGCGGTGAGCGAGTCCGACGAGAGCGTGATCGAGCTCGATCAGCCCTATCGGGCGCCGTCGGGGGAGAGATACGAGAGCATTACGCTGACCGAGCTGGACGAGCTCACCGACCGGGTGGCGGCCGGGTACTACGCCGACGGCATCCATGCCAAGGACCCGGTGGCGGTCTTCGTCGAGGAGAGCGTGCGCTATCTCGTCCACTACATCGCGCTCACCAAACTGGGTGCGATCCCCGTGTTCGTGAACAGTTCGCTGCCGTCGGAGATCGCGGCACGGTTCATCGAGCATGTGGGTGCGGCGGCTGTCGTCTCCGACCCGGGTCGGTTGGCGGAGGACCGGCTGCCGATCACGTATTACTCCGAAGAGCCTTATGATCAGGGCGACTTCAAGCTCTTCACCCACGAGGACGGCGATCCCGTACTGATCGCCCACACCTCCGGGACCACGGGCATCCCCAAGGCGGTGCAGTTCAACCACAAGGGGTTCTTCTTCGGGATCCAGCAGCAGATCAACGCCGACCTGGGCACACGCATCCTGTCCGCCCTGCCGCAGAGCCACGCGTCCGCCGTCTCGGTGCTCATGTCGGCGGTCGCGCGGGGCGCCACCGTGCTGCTCGCCACCCGGCGCGAGCCCGAGCGCATCGCGCAGGCCGTCCAGGAGTTCCGGCCGCAGCTCGTCGCCGGTTTCCCGAAGACCTTTGTCGATCTGTGCCGCGTCGACCTCGATGCCTACGACCTGTCGTCGGTCGCCCGCTGGATGTCGACCGGCGACGCCAACCACGAGCGGCACATACGCAAGCTGGTGGCGCGGGGCAACCATGTGGACCGGGACGGAAACCGTCGACCGGGCTCGCTGTTCATCGACAACTTCGGGTCCTCCGAGTTCGGCTTCGCGATGTTCCGTACGGTCCACACACCGACGAGCGACCGGTACCAGCGGTGCATCGGGCGCCCGTTCGCCTGGGTGGAGGCCGAGATCTTCGACGCGGACGACGAGCCGGTTCCCATCGGCACGGTGGGCCGCCTCGCCCTCAAATCCCCTACGATCACCGGGGGTTACTGGAACAACAGCCTGCTCAGCGAGAAGAACCGGGTCCGCGGCCACTGGCTCACCGGCGACCTCGCCTACCGCGACGAGAACGGCCTCTACTACCACGTCGACCGGACCACGGACCGTATCGTCACAGCCCACGGCACCCTCTACAGCGCACAGGCCGAGGAGCTGATCCTGCGTCACTTCCCCGAGCTGGTCGAATGCTCGATCGTCGGTACGGAGGGCACCAGCGACGACTTCCAGACACCGGTGTTGACCATCGAGTCACCGCTGTCGGAGACGGAACTGGCGGCGCTGCACGAGAGTGTCAACGCCCTGCTCGCCGAGCACGAACTACCGCTCGTGGAGCGGGTGTTGGTGACGGGCGCCGATGAACACGTGGGGGTCACCGGCAAGGCCCTGAAGCGGTCGATGCGGGTCGCGTTCGCGGAGCGCTAGGGCATCAGGGGCCCGGGGCCGCCATCCGCTCAGCGGCGTCGTGCGGCGCGTGTGCGTCGCACGAGGTCGTCGGCGGCCTCGGGCCACTGGCCGTACGTGAAGGTGAAGCCCGCGTCGGTGAGGCGGCCCGGGGTGACGCGGCGGCTCTTGAGCAGCAGCTCGGTGTCCGAGCGCATCGCCCAGGCGCCGAGCCCGGCCATCCAGCGGGTCGCGGGCAGACCGACGGGGACACCCCAGGCGGTGCGCAGCCCGCGCATGAACGCGCGGTGGGGCAGGGGAGTGGGCGCCGCGAGGTTCACCGGCCCGCTGATGTCCTCCCGCTCGGCGAGGAAGTCGAGCGCCCGGACGAAGTCCTGGTCATGGATCCATGACACGTACTGGGCGCCACCCGCGACCGGGCCGCCGAGTCCGATCCGGGTGAGCCACGACAGGACGTCGAAGACACCGCCGCGATCCGGGCTCATCACCATCGCCGACCGCAGGGCGACCTTGCGTGTGCGGGGTGTGTCGGCGCGCTCCTGTTCCCGCTCCCAGTTCTTGGCGATCTCGACGCTGTACGCCCAGTAGTCGGGGACGCCGGGTTCGGCGCCGCCGATCGTTCCGGTCGCCTCGTTGTTGGGGGCGTCGAAGCGGTGGGTGTAGATCGTGGCCGTACTCATCTGGAGCCACAGCCGGGGTGGCCGGGCGGCGGCCGCGATCGCCTGCCCCACGACACGGGCGGACTCGACGCGCGAGTCCATCATCGCCCGCAGGTTCTCCGGGGTGTAGCGGCAGCTGACACTGCGCCCGGCCAGGTTGACGACGATGTCGCAGCCGTCGATCTCCTCGGTCCAGGGTCCGAGGCTGCGGCCGTCCCAGAGGACTTCCCGCTCGTGCTGCGGCCGCCGGGTGAGGACGACCACCTCGTGCCCGGCTGCGGTCAGGGCACGATTGAGGACGTTGCCCACCTGCCCGGTCCCACCGGGGATCACTACCTTCATCGCACGTTCCCCTTGCCCCTCGGTGTGCGAGGTCTGTCCCTCGTACGGGAGTGACACTAGCGGGAGGAGTTGAACGCGTTCAAACGGGGGTCAGGTGAGGGTGTCGGCGGTTCGGCTCGCGGTCACTGCCACCGTCGTGTACTGCATCGTAAAGCTGCCGCCCATCGTGTCGATGGCCTTCCCCACGCCCTCCAGAACCGCCGCGACCTTGTCCGGTGGGAGCTGAGTGAGGGTGCCGTGTGTGGGCAGCTGGTCCAGCCAGGCATCCCGGGTGAAGGAGTGCTCCCAGTCGTATCGCCACTGCTCCGGGGCGCCGAACGCGCCCGCGTCCCGGATTCCGTCGGCGGGCTTGGTGGATGTGCGGTGCCGACAGGAGTGGCCTTGCGCGATGCGCGCGAGCAGCTGTTCGACGCGGCCGAGCGTGTACTGCTGCGGGACGGGGCGAACGCCCTGACCAGCCGGGCGGTCACCACGGAGGCGGGCTGTGCCAAGGGCGTCCTGCACCGGCACTTCGCCGACTTCGACGACTTCCTCGCCGAACTCGTCCGGGACCGTATCGCCCGCTTCGACGACCGAGGCGCCACTCTGCGCGCTCGTGCGGGAAGCGGCGCCGTCGCCGACAACCTCGCCGACGCGCTCACGGCCCTGTTCGAGTCGGTCGCGGTGGCGATCGTCGGGCTCGTCATCTCGCGGGACGAGCTGCGCGCCCGGCTGCGGACGACCACCCCGGTCGGCATCCCGCTCCTGACGGAGGCGTCGGCCGCGATCGCCTCCTACCTCGCCCGCGAGCGCGAACTGGGCCGTATCGCGGCGGACGCCGACGTCGACGCCCTCGCTCCCACACTCATCGGAGCCGTGCACCGGCTCGTCGTCGGCGGGGAAAGCACCCCGCCGGAACACGAAGGCGTCCGCAGGGTCGTGGCGACGGTCATTGCCGGTGCGGTGTGAGAAGTCGGCATCGCGGTGGGTTGGTCGAAGAGGCGCCGGACCTACGCCTCGTGACGTCTACTGCTCCAGCAGTCCCCACACCGCCGCGTTGAAGAGCTCGGGCTGTTCCAGGTTGGGCATATGGGCCGATGACGGGATGAGGGCCAACGTGGAGTCGGGGATCGCCGCGTGCATCGCCTCGGCGTCGGACACCGGGGTGAACTCGTCGTCCTCGCCCACCACGACCAGCGTCGGCACGGTGATACGGGTCAACAGGTCGCGGTAGTCCGGGCGTTCGGCCCGACCGCGCAGGGCGGCTGCCGCGCCCTCGGGGGCGGTGGACGTCATCATGCGGTGTACGTGGGTGCGTACAGCGGGATCCGCGTACGGGGCGACCATCTTGTCCAGGACCTCGTCCGCATACCCCTGCATACCCTCGCGCAGCAGCCGGTCGGCCATCGCGTTGCGGGCCGCCTTGCCCTCCGGGGTCTCGGCGGCCGGGAACGTGTCGGCCAGCAGCAGGCGGGTGATGCGCTCGGGGAAGCGGCGGTAGCACTCCATGACGATCTGGCCGCCCATCGACAGACCGCCGAGGGTGAACCGCTCGATGCCGAGCGAGTCGGCGAGGGCGAGGATGTCGTCGGCGAATGCGCCGAGGAGGGTGATGCCCGCAGGTCCCGGCAGGACCGGTGCGGCGCCGTATCCGCGCAGGTCGGGGACGATCACCCGATGGGTGGCGGCGAACTCGCGCACCTGCGGGTCCCACATGCTGCGGTCGAAGGGGTGGCCGTGGACGAGGATCAGCGCCTCGCCCCGGCCCTGGTCGGTGTACGCGGTAGCGGTCATGATCACGAGGCTAGGCAGTTCAACCCATCGGTGCAATAAGATCTTTGCTCTCGGTGCAATGTGGCTGACTGGATGCGGGTGTCTCGATGAGAGTGAGGGGTGGCGGGCGATGGACTTCCGGTTGGTGGCCGACGAGGTCGCGCGGGAGATCGAGCGCGGGGCGCTGAAACCCGGCGACCAGCTGCCCACCCAGCGCGCCTTCGCGCGGCAGCGCCGCATCGCGGCCTCCACCGCGATCCGCGTCTACGGCGAGCTGGTGCGGCGCGGCCTGGTGGTCGGCGAGGTGGGGCGCGGCACCTTTGTACGGGCCGCTCCGGTCCACCCGGATGCGACGATGGCAGAGGACAGCGGCCGTACCCCGGTCAACCTGGAGCTCAACTACCCTGTGGTAGAAGGGCAGTCGGAGCTGATGGGGCGCTCGCTCACCGGTCTTCTTCGGGCCGATGCGCTGGACCTGGCGATCTTGCCCGCGGCCCCCGATGGGTCCGTCGAGGCGCGGTCCGCCGCCGCCCGGTTGCTCGCCCGCCGCGACTGGGAGCCCGATGCGGACCGCGTCCTGTTCGCGGGCAACAGCCGCCAGGCCGTCGCGGCCGCGCTGTCCTCGCTGGTGCGCCCAGGCAGCCGTCTCGCCGTCGAGGAGCTGACGTACGCGATGGTCAAGGGCATCGCCCAACGCCTTGGCATCGAACTCGTCGCCGTACGCATGGACGAGCAGGGTATGTGCCCGGACGCGCTCGCCGCCGCCCACCGCCGCACCCCGCTCAGCGCCGTCTACGTACAACCGACCCTGCACAACCCACTGTCGCTCACCATGGCGGAGCAGCGCAGGCAGCAACTCGCCGATGTTGTAAGCGACTTGGACTTGTCCGTCGTGGAGGACGCCACCTGGTCGTTCCTCGTCGAGGACGCCCCGCCGCCGTTCGCCGCGTACGCACCCGAGCGTACGATCCTCGTCGACAGCCTCTCCAAGCGGCTCGCCCCCGGGCTGACCACCGGCTTCCTCGTCGCTCCCGCCGCACACGCCGACGCACTCGCGGCGGCCCTGCGGTTCGGGGCGTGGACGGCGGGGCGCTTCAACCTGGAGGCCATGGTGCGCTGGGCCGGGGACGGGACGGTGGCGCGGATCGCGGCGGCCAAACGTTTGGACGTGGCCGACCGGCAGACGTTGGTGCGTGAGCACTTGGCCGGGTTCGAGGTGCGCACCCACCCCGGCAGTTACTTCTGCTGGTGGCAACTCCCGTCCCCCTGGCGGGCGGAGACCTTCACGGCTCGGGCGGCCCGGGAGCTGGGCATCGCGGTGACGCCCGGCTCCGCCTTCGCTACGGGTGCGCGCACGGCACCGGACGCGGTGAGAGTCGCGCTGGCGTCCCCACCGCGCCCGGTGCTGGCCGATGCCCTGCGACGACTGGCCGAACTCGCCGCTAAGGACGGGTAGTTGGGCAGCTGGACTGTCAGGTGAACGGCCGTTGGTCCGCCGGGATCTGGACGGTGATGGTGGCGCGCTTCTCGGCCGGGGTGGCGCCCTGGCGGCTGGCCCAGGCTTCGTCGGAGCGCATCCAGGCGGGGAGTCCGGCCGGGAGGTCGGCCTCGGGGATGGTGGCGAGGTCGGCCGGGGTGAGGGTCGTGCCGTACGGAGTGAGCGGCCGGGCGGTGTCGGGGGTGATGGTGCCGTCCAGGGCGGTGAGTGCGGCGTTCCAGTTGGCGAGCAGTTTCGCCATCGCCTGGGCGGGGTCGGTGCCGGACGAGGCGGCGCTGTCGGGGTAGGTGGGGTGCAGGACGTGCTGATAGGCGCCGGTGTACGCGGCGCCGGTGGCGGTCTTGCGCCAGGTGTGGAAGGCGTTGTCGGCGAGGCCGCCCAGGGCGATGACGGCCTCGACGGGGTTGTGGGCGATCAGCGCGTCCAGCCAGCCGTGGCGGTAGGTGGCGATGTTGTCGTCGCCGGTGTGGGCGTTGCCGGCGCTCTGGCCGTACACGCTGTACAGATACGTGTTGATCATGACGTAGCTGGTGTCGATGCCCAGCTTGGCGAGGAACCCCTGGAAGCGGCGGCCCGCCGTGCCGACCAGGATCCGCCGGGTGATGGCCTCGTGCGCGGCCGGATCCTGCCCGATGACCAGGACGCGGGCTGTTCCGTCGAGCCGGCCGCGGTGGAAGATCGGGCCCCATTCGACGCGGAAGTCGGTGGCCGGGTAGATGTCCGTCCCGGGGTAGTCGCGTACGAGAGCGGCGTACGGATCTGCGGCGTAGCCGGGGTCGAAGGGGTGCATACGGGGCTCCTGCTCCTCGGGGCGGTCCGGGCGGCGGCTCGGGCAGAAGATGCTCAGCCGGTGCCGTTACGGCATGGTGTCTATTAAGCGATGTTCATCCGGTTTTATCCGTGTCATTTGATACGCGATTCGGTACGCGATGTTCATCGGCGCACTTCGGGGCGAGAAGGGACACCCGAATGCCGACTGGAACAGGTACCCCCGCCGGCACTCCCGCCGCCTTTCGGTTCGCTCTGCGGGGCCGGATCGTCACCCTCGACGCGCCCGGCACGGTCCTCGACGACGGCATCCTGTACGTCACCGGCCAGCTCATCGAGGACATACGCCCGGCCACCGCACCGCCGCCGCCCGGCTTCGACCAGGTCAAGGTGGTCGACACGGGCGGATCCGTGTATCCGGGGCTGATAGAGCTGCACAACCATCTCCCGTACGACGTACTGCCGTTGTGGCTCGTGCCGAAGAAGTACGGCAACCGTTCGCAGTGGGGCGGCAGCGGCAACCCCGCCTACCACCGACTGGTCACCGGGCCGATGTCGGCGCTGGGCGAGGATCCTCGGCTGATGCCCGCCGTGGTGCGGTATGTGGAGGCGAAAGCGCTGGTCAACGGGACGACGACCAGTCAGGGCATCGCCCTGTTCAGCAACGCCGGAGCCCGCCGGATGTACCGGGGTGTCATACGCAACGTCGAGCAGACCGACACCCCCGACCTGCCCGAGGCCGCCTCACGTATCGCCGATGTCGAGGCCACCGACGCCGTGAAGTTCCTGGCCCGGCTCCAGCAGCCGCACCGGCTGCTGCTGCACCTGGCGGAAGGCGTGGACGACGCGGCCAGGGCCCACTTCCAGGCGCTGCAGTTCCAGCCGGGCAAGTGGGCGATCACCGACAACCTGGTGGGCATCCACTGCACCGCGCTGACGGCGGCGGACTTCACCACGTTCGCCGGGCACGGCGGATCCATGGTGTGGTCGCCGCTGTCCAACCTGCTGCTGTACGGGCAGACCGCGGACATCGCCGCCGCCAAGAAGGCCGGTGTCCTGATGGGCCTGGGCTCCGACTGGTCGGTGTCCGGCAGCAAGGGCCTGCTCGGCGAACTCAAGGCGGCCCGGCTGACCTCCACCGCCGCCGGGTCCGTGTTCAGCGACCGGGAACTGGCCGCCATGGCCACCCGTGACGCGGCCCGCATCCTGCGCTGGGACCACGCGCTGGGTTCACTGCAACCCGGTATGCGCGCCGACCTCCTCGTCGTCGACGGCGCCCAGGGCGACCCGTACACCGCGCTGATCGACGCACGCGACACCGACATACGTCTCGTCACCATCGACGGCACCGCCCGCTACGGCACCCCCGCGCTGATGAAGGTGCTCGCTCCGGGAGCGTCGCTGGAGCCCGCGCCGGGCAGCGCCCAGGTGCTCAACCTGCACGACGACTCCACGGACCCCGTCGTGGCCGGTCTGACCCTCGCCGAGGCCACCGACCGCCTCACGCACGCACTGGCCGACCTGCCGACCCTGCCTGCGCACCCCGCTCCACCGCCTGTGGGCCTCGTGGAAGGCGGTGTGCAGTGGCGGCTGGCCCTGGACGAGATCCAGCCCACAGGTGCCGAGCTGCGCCCCCGCCTCCCTTTGTTGACCGAGGCCCACACGCTGAGCCCGACAGGCCCGGTCATCGACCTCGTGGCGGCCGCGCCACAGGCCCTGGAGGCGGTGGTGCTCGACGGTCTGACCGCGTCGGGCGACACCACGTTCCTCAAGACCCTGTCCGGCGAGACCAACCTGCCCACCGACTACGCCGCCCAGCTGTCCGACCTGCTGAAGAAGGCGGGGTCGGGATGAGGGGGGGCACAACGCCTCACAGGATGCCCAGGAGCTCGCCCAGTGTCCCGCCGAGCACCCGGTCGCGTATCTCGCCGGGAGAGGTGACCCGTTCGACGGTGGTGCGGGCGACCACGGGGTCGCCGTAGGGCGCGTCCGAGCCGAACAACGTGCGCGCGGGGATCTCCTGGATCGCGAGTCGCACCGCGAAGGCGATGGGCGCGGTGGACAGTTCGAGATACATGCTCGGTGTGTCCCGTACGAGTTCGATGGCGTCCATCCAGTTCATCCCGCCGAGCTGGCTGACCACGAGGGGGACCGCCGGGTATTCCGTGGCGAGCTGGGACAAGGTGCGCAGGTCCTCGGCGGTGGTGGGGGCGAAACCGTGCACGACCACCGGCAGCCCGCCGTGGTCGTGCGCCGCCCGCAGGATGGGCTCGATACGGGCCGCCTCCCCCGGGGGAGGGGTGAGCTCGCCGATACCGTGCAGCCCGCGTCCCACCACCTCTCGCTCGACCATGGCCGCGACCTCGTCCTCGGGCAGGGTGAGCGGTACGGAGCCGAACCCGATGAACCGATCCGGGTGCGCGGCCAGCGCCTCGTCCAGCTCCTGCCAGGCGGTGCGGTAGCCGTCGATGACGTTCCCGCGCCCTGCCAGGGCGTTGTCGAGGACGCTGAACTCACGGCGCAAGGAGGGCAGATCGACCGCTCGCTCGGGGTGCGGTCGGGTGCCGAAGAGCACCGTACGGTCCACCCCTGCGGCGTCCAGGTCGGCGAGGTGGCGGTCCAACGGGTCGTGGACGTGGCTGTGGGCATCGATGATCATGTGTTCCTCCGAAGCAGAGCGGGCCGCTGGAATGCGGCAGGACCTACTGTTGCTCCTTGACACGGTTGGAAGGTCAAGGGCTGAGGGGGAGACAGAGGGTGCTCATCGGGGAACTGGCCGAGCGGACCGGCGCCAGCGAGCGGCTGTTGCGCTATTACGAACGTGCGGGGTTGCTCCGGCCGGAGCGGCTGCCCAACGGGTACCGGACGTATGACGAGAGCGCCTACGACGCGGTCCTGCGCATCCGGGCCCTGCTCGCGGCGGGGTTGCCGACCCGCGTCATCCGCCAGGTGCTTCCGTGCACCGACGCCGAGGCCGCCGTGCGCCCGTGTCCCGGTGTGCTGGATGCGATGCGTGCCCAGCTGCACACGCTGGATGAGCAGTCGGCGGAGATCGACGCGGCCCGGGATGTTCTGCGGCAGACCATCGCCACGGCCGAGACCGCCCACGTGGCCCAGGTCTCGGCGACGGGCGGCGCCTGACCAGGCATGTAGGTATGTAGGTATACGGCGGGGGCGGCCGGAGACGTCCTTTCACCTGCGGATTTCCTGATCTTTACCTTTCCGTTCCCCGCCGAACCGGGCCGTTGGCGCATGCTGGGTCACCGCCATCGCACCGGGACTCCGGTGGCAGGCAGCCACTCCGATTTCCGAAGGACCGAACGCCCGTGGCCGCACCCGTCGTTCTCACCGGCCGTATGACCCGCCTTGAGCCACTCGCCATGCACCATGCCGAGGCCCTGGCCGAGGCCGCCGAGGACCGTACGACCTACGCCTTCACCCCCGTACCCCACGGCCTCGACGCGGCCCGCGGGTATGTCGACCGCGCCCTCGCCGAGCAGGCGGTGGGACGGGCACTGCCCTTCGCGGTCGTCAGTGCCGCGGACGGGCGGGTGGTGGGTTGCACCCGCTTCCTGGAGCTCGACCACTGGCAGGGCCCGATGGTCTGGCCGCCCGTACCGGGTATCCCGTACGGCGATCCGGCCACCGCCGTGCCGGACGCCGCTGAAGTCGGCAACACGTGGCTCGCCGCCCGCGCCCAGGGCACCGGCATCAACACCGAGGCGAAGCTGCTGATGCTGCGCCACGCCTTCGAGACCTGGGGAGTCCGCCGGATCTCGTTCCGCGCCGACGCCCGCAATGTGCGCTCGCGCGCCGCCATAGAGCGGCTGGGTGCCACCTGCGAGGGCGTCCGCCGGGCCCACTCGCGGGGGTTGGACGGTGTGGTCCGCAACACCGCGTTCTACTCGATCCTGGACGACGAGTGGCCCACCGCCCGCGACATCATCGAGTTGCATCTCGCGGCCGCGGTGACCGTCCCTCGACACATCGACCGGTTGGCGTCCGAGGCGTGGCCCACGGCCTCGACCGCACCGGGTGTGTCGGCGTAGCCCGGCCCCGCACATACGGCGACCAACGCCCGGGTCGGCGACGACCCGGGCGTGTACTTACACATCGTCAGCTACTGATCTGACGTTGGGCGCTCAGCCGAGCTGGAACGTCGCCTCAACCGGGTAGTGGTCGCTGGGGGAGCGGGTGTCGAGCTGCCCCGGCGTCCAGCCCGCCTGGGGGTCGAAGTCGGCGGTGACCTGGGGAAGCGCCAGCGGGACGGGGCGGCCGGGGGCGTTGAGGTAGCCGAGGTAGTCCAGGTTGTCCCGGTAGTCCTTGGGGAACGTCTCGACGTCCGCCATGTACTGGCACCAGGCCGAGACCGCGCAGTCCATGGTGGTGGGTGACGGCTGGGTCGTGGTGTTGAGCGAACCGCCCACCGCGGCCTGCGCGTTGGCGTAGTCGCCGCGCGACTGGCCGTGGGTGTACTCGACGTTGAGGTCACCGCCGATGAGGACGGGTGCGGTGGCGCCGACGATCCCGTTGGTCCAGTCGCGTATCTCGCCGAGCTGCGCGAGGCGGGTGGCCTGGGTGGTGTCGGTGGAGGTGTTGGACTGGTCGGCCTGGAGGTGGGTGCCCACCACCCAGGTCTTGGTGCCGCCCTTGTCGATCTGGGCGAGCACCGCGCCCTTGTTGGCGTTGTAGTCCCAGGTGCCGGAGGTGGAGTTGTTGAAGATGTGCGCGTACTGGGCGGTGATCGGGTACTTGGAGAGGATCATCGTGCCGCCGTTGATGACGAACCACGAGTTGGAGCAGTTGCCGCTGATCCCGGTCCACCCACCGCCGGAACAGGTCTGGCCGATCACGGGGGTGCGGTAGGGGTAGAGGTCGGCGAGCTTGGCGGAGATGTCGTCGGTCGAGGAGTGGTTGAACAACTCGTCGAGGACCACGACGTCCGCGCTGTGCTGCCGGATGATCGACTCGATCACCGGAGTGCGCTGGGCGGCCTTCTCGTTCTCCACCGAGTCGACGGCGGCCGTACCCAGGTCGACGTTCCAGGCGAACACGGACAGCGTCGAACCACCGGTCGCGGCGCGCGCGACGGGGGCCTGCACCACCGTGCCGGCAACCAGTACGGCACCTGCGGCAACGGCGGTCAGAGCGGGAAGGGTTCGGGGCACGCGCATGGGACAGCTCCAGTTGATCGGACTGTGGGGGCGGGGAACGGCGGAACTGTATCTACCGGTGAGTACGCGCGGAAGAACTCCAGTTGATCGATTTACGGCGCTGGGGTGTCCGAAGATCGGGCACCGGGCGGGGGGGATGACAAAGAGCGCGATCTAGAGGGCGAGCTTGAACCCTTCGTAGCTGCGGGCGAAGCCGAGCGAGGTGTAGAAGCGGTGGGCGTCCTCACGGCTCTTGTTGCTGGTCAGCTGGACAAGACCGCAGCCACGCGCGCGTGCCCGCGCGACCACGCACTCCATCAGGGTTCGGCCGAGCCCGCCGCCGCGCCGGTCCGCGCGGATCCGCACCGCCTCGATGAGGGCCCGCTCGGCACCACCCTTGCCGAGCCCGGGGATGTACGTTGCTTGAAGGCAGCCCACGACTGTGCCGCCGCCTCCCTGACCGTCGGCTTCTTCGACCAGGACCAGCAGTTCGTTGCGGGGGTCGGCGTCGATCGCCGCGAAGGCACGCTCGTACGCCTCCCCGACGGTGATCGTCGCCGGGTCCACCACGCGCTCCTCGTCGGCGAGGAGCGCGAGCACGACGGGCAGGTCGGCGCGGGTCGCGGGGCGAAGGGTGGGTGCGGGCGCGGGCTCAGGGGCAGCAGACATGGCCCAGACCCTAACCGTCGCTCGTAGGACTCCGGACGCCTGATCAGTCGTCGGAGGCGGCCAGACCACCGTCAGTTTGCTCGGGGCTCGGTACGAACACGCTCAGCCGATAGGTGGTCGGCTGCACCAGCCGTCCACAGAAGGTGTCCACGCGGACCATCGTCCAGTCAATGCTCTTGTCCGTCGCGCGGAGATGCTGGACGTATGCCTGCCATTCCGCCTCGTCCTGAGTCCGGTAGAGCACTTCCCACCGACCCGCTTCAGGGGCGAACCGATCGACAGCCCGCTGCCGCTCGGCCTTCTGCTGACGCTTCCTCTTCCGCTGTCCCGGCACGGGCCCAGCATCGCTGGCCGGACCCACTCGGGCAACGGCATTTCCCGCGCCCGAAGGCGCCGGGTCTCACATGCTCAGATACACAGCGCTGCCGACCCCCGCCAGCATGCAGTACACGGCGAACGGCGTCAGGCTGCGGCTTTCGAAGTACTTGGTGAGGAACTTGACCGAGATGTAGCCCGCCGCGAAGGCCGCGATCGAGCCGGCCACCAGGGGGCCGCGGACGCCCGCGTTCTCCGGCTTGAGGAGCTCGGGCAGTTTGAGTGCGGAGGCGGCCAGGATGACCGGGGTGGCCAGGAGGAAGGAGAAGCGGGCCGCGTCCTCGTGGTTGAGGCCGCGCAGGATGCCGGTGCTCATGGTGACGCCGGAGCGGCTGATACCGGGCAGCAGGGCGAGGATCTGCGCGGCGCCGATCCAGGTGCCCTGACGGTAACTCAGCTTGGAGATACGGTGGTCGGACGCGATGTCGGGGTCGACGCCGGGGGTGTGCGCGACCTGCGCGCCGGCTCGGCGCCGACCACCACCGCCCCGCTTGAGCCGTTCCGCGCCGAGCAGTACGAAGCCGTTGAGCGCGAGGAACACCGCGGACGGCACCGGCTTGCCGAGCGCGGCGCGCAGCGCGTGCTCGGCGACCAGGCCCACCACACCGACCGGAATGGTGCCCACGATCAGCAGCCACGCCAGCTTCTGCTCGCTGGTCTCGACCCGGCGCGTACGTATGGAACTGAACAGTCCGCCGACCACGCGCACCCAGTCCTTGCGGAAGAAGACCACCAGCGCCAGTGCGGTGGCCAGGTGCAGGCCCACCAGCACGGCGAGGTAGGGCGACTTGTCGGCCGTGATGTCCAGGTCCTTCTGGACGCTGCCGCCGATCAGGGCCGGGATCAGGATGCTGTGACCCAGGCTGGAGACGGGAAAGAGCTCGGTGACACCTTGCAGCAGGCCCACGCCGATGGACTCCGGGTAGGTCAGGGACATCGCACACCCTCAGCTTTGCGGTACCGGATCTGGTCGGAGGGTGCGCGCGAAGGCGCACTGAGGCGTACTGACATGACTTCAGGCCTCTCCCCGCGAGAACGTACTACATGTCTGTAGACGTCCGGCCGGGAGGCGATCGAGTTCATCTGTTGGTCATCTGGCGGCCACCCCCGGCCCACCGGAGGAGCGCTGTACGGCTACTGGTTGCGTCGGCGGCGCAGCAGCAGGAACCCGCTGGTGACGACGCCCGCGAGGGAGACCGCGGCGACGGGCTGCGCCACCGAGGAGGCCATGAAGGAGTCGGCGCTCGGCTTGCCGCCGCCGTGCCCGTGGTGGCTGACGGTGGACTTGGTCGCGTCGGCCGCGATGTGCTGCTCGGTGGGCGCGGCGGGCGCCGCCTTCGCCGCGGCGACTCTCTGTCCGTACACCACGTCCGAGCAGCTGTAGAACGCCTCGGGGCTGTCGTTGCGCTGCCAGATCTTGTAGACGACGTGCCGTCCGGTACGGGCGGGCAGCGTGCCGGTGAAGTTGTAGTAGCCGTCGGTGGCCGTCCGGCCCGTCTGGTACGTGGCGACCGGCGTCGGGTCGAGGTCGGACCACTTCAGGGGGTGCGTCGGGTCGAATCCGTCCTTGGTGATGTACAGGGTCATCGTGCCCGAATGGGGCGCCGTGACCCGGAACTTGAAGTCGAACGAGCCCGCGGCGACGTTGGTGGCGGGCCAGTCGGTACGGGCCCAGTCGAGCGCGCGGTACTTCTCCCGGTTCGCCGAGCACAACTTCCCGTCAGGGATGAGCTGTTGGTGATGACCGTCGGCATTGGCGATGTTCACCTCGTTCCAGTCGTACAGCGGCTGGGTGCCGGAGTCGGCCACCAGGTCCTTGCAGACCTGGGACTTGGGGGTCTCGGGACCTTCCGCGTAGCAGGCGGCGATCCGGCTCACCGGGTTGAACACCGCCCCGTGCGCGGACGCGGGGGAGGTGGCGACGGCGAGCAGCGCGGCGGAGGCGACGCCGAGTACGCCGAGGCAGGCGGTGGTGCGCGGTGCGGGCATGGGGGCCATGGGGGGCTCCTTCGCGTGACGGGGGACGCGCGCACGTCGTGCGGCTCGACGCGGCGCGGCGCGACTTGAAGAAGGTTGGCATTGGACTAGACCAAGACGCAAGAGGTCTGTACCAAATTGGCCTGGACCAACTTGATGAGCGTGGCGGCGAGTTGATGGACGCTAACGCCGGGCCGGGGTCGACTCGGGCGCCGCCAGACATCGGCCGCCCGCCGTCGCCCCCCGCCCGTCGCTCAGTCCGCCACCCGGAAGCTCAGGCACATGATCCGCGTGTCGGGGTCGACCTCGATCCCCTGCGCACCCCAGTACCGGGCATGTCCCTCACGCCACTCCTCGACGGACCGGAACCCCTCGCCCTCGCTGTCGGCGAACCCCCAACTCACCTCGCCGAACCGGCAGATCTCCACCCCGGTCACCACAATGTCGACCACCCGCTCACCTACGTCGTCGACCACGACCAGCCGCTCGCCGACGTGCTCGATCTCCTCGCCCTCGGTCCGGTACTCGTCGAGGAGCCCGGCCGTACCGCGCTTCTTCCCCGCCACCACGAGAGCATTGAGCTCGTCCCGGAAGCCGCCCGGCGTGCCGAGCTCCATCACCCGCAGTCCGTCGATTCGTGGCCACATGGTGTACCAGGCTAGAGCCTGTCCGGGCCAACCCCACCTCACACCGTACGAAGGCAGGAACATGACCTCGCAGACCCACCAGGTCGACGACATCCGCGACGTCGACCACGAACTCGTCCAGGCCGCAGCCGACATCGCCCGCACCCGTTGCCGGGGCGACAACCACACCATGGCGGCGGCGGGCCGCGCCCGGGACGGGCGGATCGTCACGGCGGTGAACGTCTACCACTTCACCGGTGGCCCCTGCGCCGAGCTCGTCCTGCTCGGCACGGCGGCCGCCCAGGGCGCTTACGAACTGGACACGATCGTCGCCGTGGGCGATCGCGACCGGGGGGTTGTTCCCCCGTGCGGCCGATGCCGCCAGGTGCTGCTCGACTACTTCCCGGACATCGAGGTCATCGTCGGCGCGCGCGACCGCCTGCGTACCGTCTCCATCGCCGACCTGCTGCCCGAAAGCTACGTCTGGGCCGAGCATCAGCTCGAAGACGCCGAGTAGCCCGCAATGCTGCCCGGGTCCACGGCCTTACCCCTGCGCCTGCGCGTCCAGGAACGTGGTGATGAGCCGCAGCCACTCCTCCGGGCGTTCGGCGAACGGCAGATGGCCGGTGGCGAGGTCCGCGCGGTGGACGCCGGGGATGGTGTCGGCGAGTTCTTCCTGGAGGGAGAGCGGGACCAGTGGGTCGGCGGTGGTGGTGATCAGCAGGGTCGGGATCGTGAGGGCGGCCAGGTCGGCGCGTACGTCGATCCGGCGGGCGAGCTCGATGTGGTCCGGGGTGCCCGGCGGGACGGACTCGGCGAGTGCTTCGGCGGCGGCCCGCACCTGGGCGGGGGTGAACGCGTTGAGGGCGGACGTGCCGAACGCCATCAGTGTGGAGAACTCGGCCAGCAGGAGGCGGTCGCCGGACTCGCACAGCTGCCGCCAGACCGACGCCGCCAGGTCGAACTTGGTGTCGGCGTGCGCGAAGGTCGCCGTCAGGACCAGCGCGGTCACCCGCTCCGGGTGGCGGGTGGCGGCCCGGATCGCGACCGGCCCGCCGAGCGAGTACCCGGAGACGGCGAAGGTCTCCAGGCCCTCGGCGTCCGCCGCCGCGACCAACTGGTCGGCCAGCACGTCCAGTTCGAGGGGTTCCGTCGAACGCGGCGTCGCGCCGGAACCCGGGAAGTCCGCCCCGACCACCGTCCGCCCGGCGGCCAGGCCGTCGAGGATCGGCCCATAGTTGGCCTCGATGCCACCACCGGCACCGTGTGCGAGCAGCAACCCCGGTTGCCCGGATCCCGCACCGCGAACGGTACGGGCGAGAGCCGGCTCGGGCAGCGTGAAAACGGGCATGACGGTCCCCTGTCTGGTGGTTGGTATCGCGCAGGTTCGTATCGCGCAGGCGTAGCTCACATAGACCTTGCTTTAGCGATCGCTAAGGCAAGCGATACCGCGACACTAGCAGCACTTCTTTAGCGATCGCTACAAGAGGGTTAGACTCATGCCATGACCACCACCGAGCGGACCACCGGGCGGCGGCCGCGCCGCTCCTTCGACCGCGACAAGGCGCTGGAGACCGCGCTCACCGAGTTCTGGCGGCACGGTTACGAGACGACCTCGGTCGCCATGCTCACCAAGGCCATGGGGATCAATCCGCCCAGCCTCTACGCCGCTTTCGGCGACAAACGGCAGCTGTTCAGCGAAGCCGTCCAGCTCTACGGGCGTACGCACGGCAGCCACGGCGCCCGCGCCCTCGACGAGCCCACCGCGCGGGGCGCCGTCGAAGGCGTGCTGCGGTTCGCCGCCGCCGACTACACCGACCCGAGCCACCCGCCGGGCTGCTTCGTCATCAACGGGGCCACCAACTGCACCCCGGCCGCCGAGGACGTCAAGGCGGAGCTGCGCGCCATCCGCGAAGGCACCAAGCGCGCCATCGAGGAGAAGATCACCGCCGACGTGGCAGCGGGACGCCTCCCCGACAGCGTCGACGCCCACGCCCTCGCCACGTTCTACGCGGCCGTCATCCAGGGCATGGACACCCAGGCCTGCGACGGGGTGGACCGGGCGACCCTGGAGAGCATGGTCGACCTCGCGATGGCGGCCTGGCCCGACGCGTCAGCGCCCTGAATCCCTCTTCCAGGGGCCGACGCCGACCTTGCCCGTGGTCCCGAGGTCGAGTTCGGGGATCACCATCATCGGGGCATCGCCGGGATTCGCCCGCACCCTGACATAGGGGGCGTTGACCGGATCGCCGACCCCGGCCTCGACGGTGTTGCGCCACACCAGCCCGGCATACGCCCGCTCGCCGGGTTTCAGCGCCAGTGGCTGCGGGACGCCGTCGGCCCCGGTGCCGGTGGCAATGGAGCTGCCGCCCTGGAGGACCTTCACTCCGTCGACGGGCTTGTGGGCCTCGTCGAGGAGTTGGACGTTCGGGTAGCCGTTGAGCCGACGGGTCTGTGTGCCGCAGTTCTCCAGGTGCAGACCGATGACCCGGAGCCCCATCGCGGCATCGCCCTCATCGGCGTACACACGTACTCCCGAGGGCGGGCAGGTTCCCCCACTGGAGGAGTCTTCGGCGGTGGGGACGCTCCGCACCCGGGCGATCTTCACGTGGGCCACACGGTGCGCACGTGAGGGGAGCCCGTGGAGGTCGCTCACGGTGACGCTGCTCTTTACGGTCTGGCCGGGCTTCACGGCCGACACTGTCTGCCTGGCCTCGCCCAACCCCTCACCGGAATCCGTCCGCAACGCGAAGCCGACGGTGTAAGTGGACGGCTCCGACTCGCGGTTGGTGGCCTCGAACTCGGCGCGTTGTGTGTCCGGGTTCCAGTCGGTGACCTTGACTCCGTCCTTTTCCGCATAGGGAGCGGCCTCAGGTCGAGGCGAAGTGCCGTGCTGCGAACCGGCACTCTGCGTCCCGCATGCCGTGAGCAGTAGAACGCCGACGGCAGTGACGGCGGCGGAGGTGGAAAGGGGGCTACGCATGGGTCGAGTCGATCAGTTCTGGACCGGGGTGGCTGTGACGGAAGCCATGTTTCCGGTCACGGTCACGGTCACGTCACAGAGCGGGGCAATGTAGTCGGAATCGCGGTGAGGACGGGTTGGTAGAACCCGCTGGCAGCCGGGGTGTGCCAGGTGATGTCCGTGAAGCCCGCCTCGGTCACGAATTCCGTCAACTGCCCCTGTGTCAGCGCCCAATACGTGGTCCGGCGCACGCGTACGTTCCAGGTGTCTCCCGCAGGGAGGAGCTGGAAGTGCTCCAGGTCGTAGCGCTCGCCGTCCTCGTGCCAGTGCCACAGCTGGAAAGTGATCACCTCGCCGTCGGCGGTCTGCGAGACCTGGGGAGGGGCCGCCGTGGGGTGGGTCTGCCGGGCTTCGTCGTACGCCCGGATGGTGAGCACGAGCAGCCCGTCGTCCCGCAGTACGCGTCGCATATCGAGCAGGGCCGTCCGAACCTCCTCGGGGGAGAGCAGGTGCGGCAGCGCGTTGTCGGCGCAGATGACGACGTCGAAGGAGGACGGTCTGAACGGCAGAGCTCGCATGTCCGCTGCTGCCAGCGGGAGTTGTACGCCACGGGTTGCCGCGTGGGCGGCGGCGTGGGCGGTGGCCACGGGGCTCAGGTCGCTGCCGACGACCCGGTGCCCGCCCAGGGCGAGCCCGATCGCCTGGGTGCCGATCCCGCAGGAGCAGTCCAGAATCGTCGGTGGCCCCGCCCCGGGTCGTAACCGAATGAGCCCGTCCAACACCTTCGCCTGGTACGCCATGCTCGCGTCCCAGTCCTGGAAGATCAGGTGGTAGTCGGCGGCCAGTTCGTCGTAGAAGTCCCTCACCGAGAATCCGGGCATGCGCCTCACCGTAGTGCGCGCGCGTCCGTCTACCTTTGATTTTGGCCAGTGCTCCGGCGATTACGCCGGGGGTGGGGGCTATCTCAGAATTGCTCTGACCGGTGCATGAGCACGGGTGGGTACTGTTCGCCTCAGCTCGCGGGGCGCTTCTGGTTTTCGATGTACTGCTTCACGACGGTCGGGGGTGCTCCGCCGCAGCTTCCGGCGAAGTAGGAGCCGGACCGGAAGTGCCCGCCCCACAGGTGCCGGCGCACGTGCGCGTCGTACTCCTCGCGCAGCAGCCGGGCAGAGAAGCCTTTGAGGGAGTTGACCAGCTTGGAGAGCTGGATTTTAGGCGGGTAGTGCACGAGGAGATGTACGTGGTCGTCCTCGCCGTTGAACTGCTTCATCTCGGCCTCGAAGTCGTCGCATACCTCCCGCATGATCTCTTCACAGCGCGTCAGCATGGCGTCTCTCGTGGTCTTGCGTCGGTACTTCGTGACGAAAACCAAGTGGACATGCAGGTTGTGGATGACGTGACGGCTGGTGCGTACATCGGGATTAGGGTTCCAGCGTGGTGACATGAACCACGTATGTATGGTGATTGCTATGCAGCTCAGGTACGGGTTCCGCCTGTATCCGAACGGTCCTCAGCTCTCGGCGCTGGCCAGGGCGTTCGGGTGTGCGCGGGTGGTCTTCAACGACGCGTTGCGCGTCCGTGAGGACGCCCGCGTCACCGGGCTGCCGTTCGTCACCTCCGCTGATCTTTCCAAGCGGCTCACGGCGTCGAAGAAAACCCCGGAGCGGGCATGGCTGGGTGAAGTTTCCTCTGTCATCCTCCAGCAGTCCCTTCGCGATCTGGACAGCGCGTACCGGAAATTTTTCGACGGCCTCAAGGGCAAGCGCCCGAAGATGGGGCCACCCCGCTTCAAGTCCAAGCGGGACACTCGGCAGGCGATCCGGTTCACCGCAAACGCCGGATGGAAGATCACACCCGGCGGGAAGCTGCGGCTGCCCAAGGTGGGCGACGTGCCGGTGAAGTGGTCGCGCACGCTGCCGTCCACCCCCACCACAGTGACCGTGATCAAGGACAGTGCCGGGCGTTGCTTCGCTTCGTTCATCGTGGAGACCGGCCCGGAAGGAGTCCTGACACCGGTCACGCCCCAGGTCGGCATAGACCTCGGCCTGGGGCACTTCGCCGTCCTCTCGGACGGCCGGAAGATCGACAGCCCGCGCTTCCTGCGCCGCGCTGAGAAGCGCCTCAAGCGCGCACAGCACAACCTCAGCCGCAAGGCAAAAGGATCGAACAACAGGAACAAGGCCCGGATCACACTCGCCCGTGCTCACGCACGGGTCGCCGATGCACGCCGTGAGTTCCACCACCAGCTTTCCACCAAGCTGATCCGCGAAAACCAAGCCATCGCGGTGGAAGACCTGGCGGTCAAGGGGCTCGCCCGCACACGCCTGGCCAAGTCCGTGCACGATGCTGGATGGTCCCAGTTCGTGGCCATGCTCGCCTACAAGGCCGACCGGTACGGACGCGCCTTCGTGCGCATAGGCCGGTTCGAGCCGCCCTCCCAGGTCTGCTCGGCCTGCGGCGTCAAGGACGGCCCCAAGCCCCTGCACGTCCGAGAGTGGACGTGCCGGGAGTGCGGGACGGTCCTGGACCGAGACATCAACGCGGCGGTCAACATCGCCAAGGCGGCCGGACTGGCCGTGACAGCCTGCGGAGCGCGGATAAGACCAGGACTTGTCCCGGCACAGCGTGAAGAAACAGGAACCCGCCCGGAGCCGCACCGGACCATAGTGCGACAGACGGGAATCGCCTTCCTCTAGGTGGGCCAGGATTTCAAAGGACAGTGCTGCCCAACACCTCCTTCCCACTCGCGCCGGGCAGCACGAAGAACACGGCGGAGCCGTAGTGCTCGATGTACGGGTTGAGGGCGTCATGGGCCGCCAGGCGGCGCTGGACGCGGACGAACAGCTCCGGATCGTTGAGGTAGGCGAGAAAGAGCAGGCCCTGGTCGTCCGGGCCGTTGTCGTACGAGTATCCGCGCCGCAACATGCGCGCGCCGCCGTCGAAGCGCGGGTGGGCGAGGCGTACATGGGCGTCGGCGGGGAGCAGATAGCGGCCCTGGGGTGTCTTGGCGAAGAGGTCGGCCTCGGCGTGCTCCGGGCCGCCCTGGAGTGGGCCGCCGCCCGCCTTGTGGCGGCCGATGATCCGTTCCTGCCGTTCGATCGGCAGGTCGCCGAACTCTTCTGTCGCCAGGCGGACGCGCCGTACGACCAGATACGTGCCACCGCGATACGGGCCGGACCCCAGCCACACCCAGCGCGCGGCCTCCGCGACGCTCGGGTTGGCCGTACCGTCCTTGAAGCCCAGGAGGTTACGAGGTGTCTCGCCGGGCCGTGTCACCGGGAGGAAACCCACCTGACGCCAACGCGGACGCAGCACACCCGACGCCGCCCGCTCCAGTGCGCGCCCCAACTCGCCGACGGCGTCCGGGGTGCGGGCGCAGACCTGGACACACACATCGCCGCCCCCGGCCTCGGGCCGAAGCCGGTCACCCGCGAAAGCGGGCAGCTCACGCAACGCCTCCGGTGCGTGGAGACCGAGCCGGGCGAAGAGGCCCGAACCCACCCCGACCGTCGCGGTCCGGCGGTCGCGGTCGTCGGCCCGGAGGTCGCCGAGCATCGGCGTCCAGGCCGCGAGCATGCGCCGCACCGCACGTCGGCCTTCCGGACCGTGGATGCCGGGGCACAGGTCGTACGAGAGCAGCAGCGCGTGCGGGGGCTGGGGGTCGGCGATGCCCCGCTGGTGGCCTGCGGGGGTGCGCCCGGGACCGTGCGCGGGGGACGGGGCAGGAGTCCGGGTGGGTGACCGCTGGCAACCGGCCGTCGTGGCAGTCGTACCCATGGCGACGAGGCCGCCCAGCAGGGTGCGGCGCCTGGGGGAGGTGCGGCTCTCGGGCCCGGGGTCCGCATCCGTATCCGCACCGGGCGGACCGGACCGTACGTATCCAGCCGACGGCAAGTAATCATAAAAAGGGGCGTAGTTCGCATTCACGGCGCTCCGCACGATACACCTGCCCCCATGGTCGCCCTTGCCTTTCGCCTCGTGCCGTGGCGACGCCGGTGGACCCCGGTCGTCGCTGCCGCTCTGCTTCTGCTGGTTCCGGCGTGTTCCGGTCCGGCGGACGACTCGGTGCCGCCCGGTCGCGGCCCTGGGGCCACACTGCGTGTGCCGCGTGACTACGGTTCCGTGCAGCAGGCCGTCGATCACGCCCGGGCGGGTGATCTCGTCCTGGTCGCGCCAGGCGTCTACCGCGAGAGCGTCACCATCGCCGCGCCGCGCGTCGTGCTGCGCGGCGCGGACCGCAACAGCGTCGTGATCGACGGGGAGTTCCGCCGCGCCAACGGCGTCACCGTCACGGGGCCGGGCTCGGTGGTGGAGAACCTGACGGTCCGCAACCACCTGGCCAACGGCGTGCTGTTCACCGGGGTGACCGACGCGTCCCGGCACACCGGCGGCGCGGGCGGAGCGGGGTACGAACGGCTCGACACCAAGGCGTACCCACCGCTCAGGGGCTTCCGGGCCTCGTACATCACCGCGCACAACAACGCGCTGTACGGCATCTACGCGTTCGACGCCCGCGAGGGGGTCATCGAGGACTCGTACGCCTCGGGGCAGGCCGACTCCGGTATTTATGTGGGCCAGTGCCGCCCGTGTCTCACCACGGTCCGGCGCAACACCGTCGAGCACAACGCGGTCGGCATCGAAGTCACCAACGCCTCGGAGGAGTTGTACGTCCTCGGCAACACCGCCCGCCGCAACCGGGTCGGGGCGACCGTCAACTCCAACGACCTGGAGGCCCTGGCACCCCAGCACCGGGCGGTGTTCGCCGGCAACGCCCTCAGCGACAACAACGACGACCACAGCCCCGAGCAGGCCGACGGCGGTTTCGGCATCGGGATCGGCCTCGGCGGTGGCACGGACAACGCCGTCGAGCACAACCTGATCAGCGGGAACCGCCGTGCCGGGGTGCTGCTCACCGATGTCGCGGGCTACCCGGCGGCCCGTAACGCCGTACGCGCCAACCGGGTCACCGGTAACGGCACCGACCTCGTGCTCGCCAGCGCGGCCCAGGGCGGCAACTGCTTCGACGGCAACACACAGGACCGGGTGTCCCCGGCCGAGCTCACCGAGGCGGCCCCGTGCGGCCGCAGCGGCGGGCCGTGGCCCGCGCCCGGCTCGGCGCCGGCCGTCACCGCGCCGCCGGGGATGTCCTTCCGGATCGTGCCCGCCCCGCCGCCGCAGCTGTCCATGCCCCGGGCGCTCTCCACGCCACCCAGTGCTGCCGTCGGCCTGCCGGGACGCCCGGACACGCAGTCCTACGCGCTGCCGACCGGTTCGGGAAGCCAGGGCCGGTCACGACGGCGGCGTGGTCGCTGACGGCCATGGCCCGGGCGGCAGCGGCGAGCGGTGCCGCCCGGTGAAGTCGACCGTCATCGGCTCCTCGCCGCTCGCCATCTGGGCCTCCACACGGCCGAGCGCGCCCGTCGCGTCGACCCAGTACGTCACCGGCGAAGCCCCCGACGGTTTGTCGCTGTTGGGCGTGTGCGCGCCCAGTCCCTCGGGGACCCGGGCGGGGCGCGGACCGGCGAAGAGGGTGTAGACGCGGCCCCGGATCCGTTTCTCACCCAGCCACTTGGGCCCCGACTGGGCCAGCAGCTGGGCGTTCTCGGGCCGGTCGCTGCCCAGGGCCAGGACGAGCCGCAGCGCGCGGTCCAGCGGGTCGCGGGTGTAGGGGCGCCGAGACCAGCGGGTGGCCGCGCCCGGGCGGGCCACCGCCCGCTCAGGCCCCGCCGACACGGCTCCCGGTGCCACCGACACGGTCGCCTGGTCCCAGGCGACCCGGCCCTCGTGGCCCAGCGCGCTGTAGCTGCCGCTGGCGCGGTGGGCCGCGTAGTCGACGACGGCCTCCACGCTGACCTCGGCGTCGGCGGTGGGCACGCGCAGCCGGACGGCGGCCGGGCCCGTCTCGTACACCGTCAGGCGGGCCAGCGCCAGCCGTTGGGCCTCCTCCTGGGTGAGCGGACGCGCCGCGTCGCCCGCGCCGCAGGCCGTCGTGCCGATGAGGAGCCATGCCGCGAGCAGTGCGGCGCGCCCGGTGCGCCGCAGGGCCCGGGGAATCGGTTGTCCCGTCACCGGGTCAGCACATCATCGGCGGTGCGCCGAGTGCGGCCATGACACGGTCGCGTCGGCCGTTCAGGTACACCACGGATGTTCGGCCACCCCGCCGACCCGAACCTGGTACGCCATCGACCCGAGGGGCGGTTCGGGTGAACCTGGCGTGGCAGAAGAGTGAGCGCCGACCTCCACGGCCGATGTCGATCAAGAGAGTTCGGCGATCCGATGTTCATTCTTTTCGTCGTATCAGGTGACGGCGGAAAAGAGAGACGATGAAACACCCTCCATGGCCTGCCACGGGCCGCTTCCGGTACTGGGCGGCGGGCGGCGCGGCGCTGATGCTGGCCACGCCCCTCCTGGGCACCGCCCAGGCCGGCGGCTCCACGGCCCGCGTGGACGGCACGGTCGATGTCACCGTGGTACGGGACGTGGACTCCGACGGCAGTTGGACGCCCGCCCTCGAAGTCGGGGAGCAGGGCATCCCCGTACTGCTCACGGACGCGGCGGGCACCACACGTACCGTCGTCACCGGTGACGACGGCAAGGCGCACTTCAACCCCGCGGACCTCGGGCTCACCGGCGGGCGCTACCGCGTCGAAGCGGTGATTCCGAAAAACAAGTCGTTCCTGCGCCCCGCCCAGGCGGGCGGCCCCGCGCCCTCCCTGTCGTCCCTCGTCGAGTTCGTCGACGTGACCGGTGGCAAGAACGCCTCCGTCGTCACCGGCGTACACGTCCCCTCCGACTACTGCCAGGCCAACCCCACCCTCGCGACGCCGTGTTTCCACCAGGGCGCGCCCGGACAGGTGGGCACGAAAGCGCTGGTGTCCTGGCCGTACGACCGCACAGGCAGCAGCCCGGCACCCACGGACGAGACCACCTTCGAGCAGATCGGCGCCACCTACGGCCTCGCCCACAAGCGGGACACCGACCAGCTGTTCGTCGGCGCGCTCACCAAACGTCTTATGCCGTACGGGCCCGCGGGCCCCGGCGGTATCTACGTCGTGGACCGCAAGACCAAGCAGACCTCGCTGTTCGCGACCGTTCCCGACGCCGGTGACGCCAAGCACTCCACCGACCTCACCCGCGACACGATGGAGATCAACAACGCGGTCGGCAAGGAAGGCCTCGGCGACCTCGACATGGGCGGCGACGGCCACACGCTGTACGCGGTGGGGCTCAAGGCCAAGAGCCTGTACGTGTACGACACCAACGGCGCCGGTCCTGGCAAACCGGCCGCTCAGCCCCAGCAGACCATCCCGATCCCCGACCCCGGCTGCCCCAGCGGCGCGGCCGACTGGCGCCCGTACGGCTTGGGCTTCCACGACGGCGCCCTGTACCTGGGCGGCACCTGCAGCGCCGAGTCCTCGCAGAACGACGCGGATCTGCGGGCGTATGTGCTCAAGCTCGACGGCACATCGTTCACCACCGTCGTCTCGCACGACCTCGCGTACGAGCGGGGCCTGGGTTACTCCTCCGTCGGCGGTGACACGCACTGGCGGCACTGGCTGAAGACCTGGGACCCGTACGCGTGGTTCAAGCAGGCCAACTTCCCGCAGCCGATCCTCTCCGACATCGTCTTCGACCGCGACGGCTCGATGATCCTGGGATTCCGGGACCGGCTCGGCGACCAGGCCGGCTACGAGGCGCTCTCGCCCGAGGGGTCCACCGACACCGCTCAGCGCTCGCTGTTCCCCTCCATGGGGGACATCACCCGCGTCTGCAAGAAGGGCACCGGGTGGGTGTGGGACAGCGAGGGGCCCGAGTGCCCCAACCACTTCGTGAACGGCAGCGCGCCGCCGCAGCAGGACGGGGTGAAGGAGTATTACTACGACGACTCCACGCTCGGGCAGCTCGCCGAATCCGTCCAGGGCGGGCTCGCGTTCGCGCCGCGCTTCACCAAGACCGTGTCGACGATCGTCGACCCGCTGACGATCTTCTCGGGCGGTGTGCGCAAGTTCGACAACACCACGGGCAAGGGCTCCGAGGACTATCAAGTCGACGGTGGCACAGGCTCGTTCGGCAAGGCCAACGGCCTGGGCGACCTGGAACTCCTGTGTGACGAGGCACCGATCCAGATCGGCAACCGCGTCTGGTTCGACCGCAACCGCAACGGCATCCAGGACCCCACCGAGGAGGCGATCCCCGGGGCGACCGTCACCTTGCTCGACAAGGACGGCAAGGTCGTCGAAACGACGCGGACCAACGAGCGCGGCGAGTACTACTTCCAGGTCAAGCCGCACACCGAGTACCAGATCAAGTTCGACGTGACCACGGCGGACACCGCCGGAATCCCCGAGAAACCCGCGCCCAAGGACCTGGTCCCCACGGCCAGGGACCGGGGCGACAACCGCTCCATCGACTCCAACCCCGACCCGCGCACCCAGATCGACAGGCTGACTACCGGGGCGGCGGGCGACAACGACCATACCCATGACGCCGGTTACTACATCCCGCCCCAAGGACAGGTGAGCGTCGTCAAACACGACGCGAAGACCGGCACACCCCTGTCCGGAGCCGTCTTCCAGCTGTGGCACGAGACCAACGGCCAGTCCGGTCTCCAGATGAGCGGGGCAACCCCCGACACCAAGGTGGGCGGCCCCTGCACCACACCGGCGGATGGCACCTGCCGCACCGGGAACCTGCCGCTCGGCACGTACTACTGGCAGGAAGTCTCGGCCCCCAGTGGTCATGTGCTGCCCACACCCGCCGTGTTCGGACCGCTGCATCTGACGGCGGAGGACGCCGAGCACGGGGTCAGCGTCACGGTCCCCAACCAGCCCCTGCAAGGACAGATCAAGGTCCTGAAGCTGGACGCCACGACCAAGAAGGCGCTTGAGGGTGCCGTGTTCGAGCTGTGGCAGGAGACCAACGGCACGGCCGGACTCCAGACCGGCGGAGCAACTCCGGACACCAAACACGGCGCGGCCTGCGCCACCGACGGGCAGGGTCACTGCGCCTTCCCGGACCTCCCGCTGGGCACCTACTACCTGCGTGAGACGGCGGTCCCCGAGGGCTACCGCCTCCCCGACCAACCGGTCACCGGCCCGTACACCATCACGGCCGACAACGCCGAGCACAGCGTGGACATCACGTTGAAGAACACCAGAGGCGAACCGCCCAAGGGCAAGGGGAAGGGAGCACCGCGCGGGCACTGACCCACACGGCAGGATCGCAGGCCCCCGGGGAGCGCGAGCTCCCACGGGGGCCTGCGCGCGCCGGTGCGGGGGTTACCCCCAGGGGAGGCCGGAGGACAGCCGTAGGGCGCGGTCGTCGCGTCGGCGCGATGATCAAACTCAGCTTGAAATATCCCAGTTGAGGAGTGTGCGGCATGACCGAGGCGATAGGGCGACGGCCGGTGTTGATGGCGGCGGCGGGCGCGATGGGGGTGCTGCTGGCTCCCACGACGGCCCATGCGGCCCAGCTCGATGGTCAGGACCCGGTCCGTGCGCTGCGGCAGGCGTCCCGCCCGCTGCGGTCGACGGATCCGGGGTGGGACGTGGCCGACCTGCGGCCCCTGGGGGCGATGATCGGTGACGCCCAGGTGGTGGGGTTGGGCGAGGCCACGCACGGGTCGCATGAGTTCTTCACCATGAAGGAGCGGGTCTTCCGGTATCTCGTCGAGAAGAGGGGTTTCACCACCTTTGCCCTGGAGATGAGTTGGCCTGCGGGACTGCGACTCGACGCGTACGTTCAGAGTGGCCGGGGGGACGCGCGCCAGGTCGTGAAGGAGACCCTCGGAGGATCGCCGTGGGAGCGCGAGGAGTTCCTGCATCTGATCGAGTGGATGCGGGACCACAACCGGCGTCATCCCGGCCATCGGGTCCACTTCATGGGTGATGACATCGGCGCTCCCAAGATCGGGGACGACCTCTTCGAGCGGGTGACGGGCTATGTCGGGCGGCACCACGCGCAGTTGCTGCCGCGCTTCACCGAGCTCTACACCGGCCTGCGTCCTCTCGACGACAGCTTCGCCTATCTGCGCGGGCCGCTCCCGGAACGACAGCGACTCGCGGCCAATGCCCAGCAGGCCCTGGATCTGCTGGAGGGCCAACGAGGCGCGGGCGGCGAGGAGTTCACGTGGACGGTGCAGCATGCCCGGTCCATCGCCCAGACCGCCGCGTTCCTCGCCAGCGACCTCGACAACCCCGAGGCGATACCCGCCGCGATGATCTACCGCGACCGGGCGATGGCCGAGAACGTCGCCTGGTGGCACCGGCACACCGGCCACAAGGTGCTCGTGTCGGCGCACAACGGGCACGTGGCCTACGTACCCGACCTCCCCCAGTCGTACCCGAAGGTGCAGGGTGGGTTCCTGCGAGAAGCGCTCGGCGCGGCATACCTCCCCATCGGACTGACCTTCGGCCAGGGGTCCTTCCTGTCGGAGGACAAGAGCCTCGCCGGCCCGTGGAAGAAGTTCACGGTGGGCGCGCCCGATCTCGGCACCAGTGAGCACACCCTCGACCAGGTCCGTCACACCGACTACTTCCTCGACATCCGCACCGCCCCGGCAGCGGCCCGCGCCTGGCTGGACACCACCCGCCCCATACGCAGTATCGGCACCGAATACCCCTGTCCGCTCGCAGACGTCCGGATCGGCCGGTCCTTCGACGTCCTCATCCACCTCCACCGCGTTCGGGAGGCTGACAAGCTGCGGTGACCATCCGGACACGGAGGCGGGGCAGCCGAGTGGCCGCCCCGCCGTTCGCTGACCGGTCGAGTCGCAGAGCTAGCGAAGGGTCACCACGGACGCCATCCACTGGTGCGTCGCGGTGCCGGAGGCCGCGTAGCTGCCGGTGGTGGGGACGATCTGGTACGCGGTGGCGAGCTGGTCCTCGGAGACGAACAGCGTCGGCCGGGCGGTGAAGCCCGCGTCCCAGGTGGCGTTGTCGCCGCCCTGGACGCCCGCCACCCCGAAGACGAGTTCATTCGCCGCGTTGGTCGTCGCCGTACTGCCCGAGTTGAACGGGGTGCCGGCCGCCCCGGTCGCGGACGAGGTCCGGTCGACGGCGGTCACTCCGCTGAACTCCTCTACGGAGGCGTGGTGTTCGCCGGTCGTGGGATAGGTCAGCGTGATGGTGTCCGACGGGGTGAGCGGCTTGACCCCGATCGAGGCGAGGACGAGGGTGCGGTCGCTCGCGCCGTCCGCCTTGTCGGTGACCACGGAGTACACATTGCCCTGGGTGTCGGTGGCGCCGACGGCACCGGAGTGCGTGTTGGTCAGCATCGCGGAGACCAGCAGGGTGTCACCGGCCCGGACCGTACGGCCCACGGGCAGCGCCAGACTCGTCCCGCTCGCCGCGGCCGCCGCCGAGGCGACCGGGCCCTGGTAGGCGATGGCGCCGTTGCGCTGGAGCGCGTTGCGGTACGCGTAGTCGCCGACCGAGTACCCGGCGCTCAGCCCCTGCTCGGTGTCGAAGCGGTAGTGGACCCCCAGATACAGCCGGCTGAAGCCGTCCTCGGTGGCGGCCGCGCTGATGGAGTTGAAGCTCCGGGTGACCGTCTCCGGGTTGGTGAGCTGCTTGTCCTGCGTATGGGCGGTGTACGAGACGTTGTCGCCGAAGTAGTCGCGCATCACCCCGGCCCAGGCTCCCGCGAAGGTTGCGTGCCCGGAGACATAAGAGGGGAACGGCGGGGTGAAATGGGTGCCGTCGGGCATCGCGGACAGCGGATTCCAGGAGCGATCCTGTTGGAGAGCCGAGTTGGTGGCGGTGTTGGCGTTCCGGATCGCGGTCACCGGCCGCCACAGCGAGATCGGCGTGTCGTACTTGGCGTCCCAGGCGGTGATCGAGGCGTCGGCCATGGAGATCGCGACCAGCGCGAACAGCCGCGCGTTGGCGAACTCGCCCAGTTGCTCGCCCGAGGACTGGGATATCGCCGCGGTGGTCTCGAAGAGCTGCCCGGGCGGTTTGTAGGTGCCCGGCGTCACAACGTTGTTGCCATCACAGATCGGACCGAGGTCGTTCGCCCAGAACTTGGCGTACTGCGTCTGGTCGTCCGAGCGGTCGGCCGTGGTGGCGGTGGCCGAGCCGACCCGCTGCACCTCGTTGACCTGAGCCGCGTATTCCGGACTGGCCAGCAGTGTCGAGTACGAGCTGTATCCGGCGGGCAGCGGAGGCCGGAACTGGTCGCCCGTGGTCATGGCGAACGGCTTGAGCTTGCCCCAGTTGGGACCGACGGCGGGCTTTCCCTCGGTGGGCCGCCAGCGTCCGTCGGTCTGGTCGACGGTGTAGGTCCCTCCGAAGGCGGTGTTCGTGTCGGCCGCCCTGGCCGCGATCATCGCCTGGGCAGCCTGCTGTCCGACCTTCTGCCCGGCCGTCTTCTGCGCATCGGTCACCGAGGCCGGGAGATAGCTGAGCTCCCTGTTCAGCGCGGTGTTGATGTCGTCGTAGAACGATGCCTGTTGCCCCGGGAACGCGGCCACCAGGGTGTCGTGCGCTGCTTGGTCGATCGCGGCCTCGGCCGAGGCGCCCGCGTCGGCGGATATCCGGCCCAGGTAGAAACCGTAGGCGGGATCGGATCCGCCGGAGATCGAGTTGTCGGCGTCCCAGATCGCGGCGTGCATCATCGCCCCGGCCCGTACGAGCGGCCCGGGAGCGCTGTACTCGCCGCAGACCTTGGTGAACTGCTGACGCAGGACCTGGTTCCACTCCAGCACGTGGTCGTGCGCGGGGGTGGCGGCGGCCGAGACCGCCGGGGTGGACAGGGCCAGCGGTCCGCCAAGGGCGAGCACGGTGGTGGCCACCACCCGCCACCGGGCCGTCCGGCCGGATCTTCGGTTGCGCGCGGGCGTGCGGGTCGGTTCCAACGAGCGAAGGTGTGCGAACACAGGACTCCTCAACAGGACGATGGTGCACGGGATTCGACACGTCGGGTGGATTCACCCAGCCGCGACTATTCGCCGTCCCGACCCGTCCAAGCAACGGCCTGGGACACTCCCGGACGATCGTGGACGCCGTCGGCATGACAGGCTGGCCCTGTACCTGGCATGTACACGGAGGAACGGATGCGCCGTCGTAGGAACTGGCCGCCGACGGCGCGAAGGTCGCGTACACCGTGACCAAGTTCCAGTACACAGCCACGGTCAAGAGCGTGCGGAACGGGCCGATGCAGTGGAAGGTGGAAGGTGGAGGGGGCGGGGGCGTGATGCCTGCTGTGAAGCTGACGCACTTCGAGGGGGAACGATGGTGTCGACGTTGTCGTGCGACGGGGGGCCGGAGTCGACGGCCGCTTTAGTCGCGGTGGTCCGCCGGGCGCTGGAGGGGGCCGGGCCCGCGGTGCTGCCGGTGGCGGCCGCCACCGCGCCGCCGCCGTTCGATCTCGCGGCGCACGTGCCCGAGGGAACCGCGGTCGTCATCGGGACCTCCGGCTCGACGAGCCACCCCAAGGGTGTGATGCTTTCGGCCACGGCCCTGCGGGCATCCACGCAGGCCACACACGCCAGACTGGGCGGGGCGGGCCGCTGGTTGCTGGCGTTGCCGCCGTACCACGTCGCGGGACTTCAGGTGCTGGTGAGATCGCTCCTCGCGGGCACCTCGCCCGTCGTCCACGACTCGCGCGGCGGGTTCCGGGCCGAGGACTTCCGCTCCGCCGACTGCCGCTATACCGCGCTTGTGCCCACCCAGCTCGTCCGTCTGCTGCGCGCGGGCGGTGCGGCCCTGGCGGCGCTGCGGTCGTTCGACGCCGTCCTCCTCGGCGGGACGAGTATGTCGCCCGAACTCGTGGGACGCGCCCGGGAGGCCGGGGTCCGGGTGGTGACCACGTACGGGATGAGCGAGACCGCCGGGGGGTGTGTCTACGACGGGGTGCCACTTGACGGCGTGCGCGTACAGGTGGCGGAGGATCACGACACCGGCGGATCCGTTCTCCTCGGTGGACCGACCCTCGCCTCGGGGTATTTGGGCGAACCGGAGCTGACCGCCCGGGCGTTCGCGGACGGGTGGTTCCGCACGGACGACCTCGGCCGTCGGCACCCCGATGGCCGTCTGGAGGTGCTGGGCAGGGCCGACGACGTGATCATCACCGGCGGGGTGAAGGTCTCGCCGTCGGCGGTGGAAGACGTCCTGCGCGAGCAGTCCGGGGTGGGCGAGGCGTGTGTCGTCGGGGTGGCCGACAGCGACTGGGGACAGATCGTGGTCGCCGTTGTCGTGCCGACCGAGCCGGGTGGTCTCCGGCTGGGCGTGGAGCGTGAGTTGGCGGATTCCGTACGGGCCCGGCTCGGCGCCGCGGCCGCGCCGAAGGCCGTACGGGTGCTCGCGGACATGCCCATGAGGGGGGTTGGGAAGCCGGACCGGCGGGCGGTCCGGGCGCTGTTCGAGCCGAGGTGAGCCGTTGGGTAGCCGTCAGCGGTTGGCCGTGAGCCGTGCGTGCCTTCGCGTACGCGCTGCCAGGAAGTCCATGTCGACCTCGTACGGCACCGGCTGGAGCGGAACGGCGATGAGGCCGTCCTTCGCTCGGGTCTCGGGCGTGACGATGTCGCGGTCGAAGTATTTGTCGGAGCCGGAGTTGTCGCCGGGGAGGGTGAAGCCGGGCAGTGCGGAGAGCGCGATGTTGGCCGCGCGACTGATGCCGAAGTCGTGCATGCCGCCGCACCACACCGGGACTCCTGCGGCCACGCAGGCGTCATGCGCCAGCTTGGCTTCCAACAGGCCGCCCAGCCGGGCCGGTTTGATGTTGACGACTCGGCAGCTGCCCAGTTCGAGGGCGCGTCGGGTCCGCTTCGCGGAGTTGAGGCTCTCGTCGAGGCAGAGCGGTGTGCGCAGGCTGCGCTGAAGCTCCGCGTGCTCGGTCAGGTCGTCCCAGGCCAGGGGCTGTTCGATCATCATCAGGTCGAAGGCGTCGAGCTGTTGGAGGTGGGTGACGTCCCGTAGGGTGTAGGCGCAGTTCGCGTCGACCATGAGCGGCAGAGTGGGGAAGCGGTCGCGTACGGCTTCCAGTACCGACACGTCCGCTCCGGGGCCGATTTTGAGTTTCACCCGGCGGTAGCCCTGGTCCACATGGCGTTGGACCGTCTCGCACAGCCGCCCGAGATCGCGGTCCATGCCCAGGCTGACCCCGGACTCGACGGTGTCGCGGGCGGCGCCGCCGAGGAGTTCGGGCAGGGAGCGACCGGTGGCGGTGGCCAGCAGGTTCCACGCGGCCATCTCGATGCCGCTGCGGGCGAAGTTGTTGGCCTTTACCCGGGAGTAGAGGCCGATGAACTCCTCGACGGTGTCCCAGGAGCGGCCGAGGACGGCGGGCGCGAGGAAGTCGTGCAGGACGGACCACACGGTGTCGGTCGTCTCGCCCGTGTAGTACGGGTCCACCGGCGTCGGCGCCTCCCCCCAGCCCACCAACCCCTCGGCAACGGCCCGTACCACCACATGCCGCAAGGTGCCGGCGCCGTGGGTGCTGGCCTGGAACGTGTGGTTGAGGCGCAGTTCGACAACGTACAGGTCGATATGTTCGATGCGCATACGGAGAAATTCCTCCCATTGAACGACGTACGTACCTGTCACGGCCTGAGCGAGGAGCCTCCGTCCACCGTCACCGTGGTGACCGTGAGGTGCGCCGCCTGGTCGGAGGCGAGGAAGCCCACGACGGAGGCGATCTCCTCCGGCTGGGCGAAGCGTCCGCGCGGGATGCCCACGCGGTAGCTGTCCTGTTCGCCGTGCAGCAGCGCCTCGCGGCGCCCGGAAAGGTGCCAGTTGGTGCGGGACATCGCCGTCTCGGTGGTGCCCGGCGCCACGACGAGGCAGCGCACTCCGAGCCCGGCGAGTTCGAGGCCGAGGCAGTTGGTGAGGTAGTGGGCCGCCGCCTTGGAGGCGCCGTACAGCCCCTGACCGGTCTTGACGATGGCGGCGCTGTTGGATCCGACGGTGATGATCCGGCCATGGCGGCGCTCGGCCATCCGCCGTCCCACGGCACGCATGCAGTTGAACGGGCCATGGGCGTTGACGGCGAAGACCCGCTCCCACTCCGCGTCCTCGTACTCGGTGAGCGCCGCGACCCGGCCCAGCACTCCGGCCGCGTTGACCAGAATGCCGATCGGGCCCACCGAGCGCTCGACGGTGTCCACGACCCGTTCCACATCGGTGCAGTCGGTGACATCCATACGCAGCCCGAGCGCGGTCGAGCCTCCCTCGCGCAGGGAGTCCGCCAGCGCGGTGGCACGCTCCCCGTCGATGTCGGCCGCCACCACGGACGCTCCTGCGGTGGCCAGGCAGGAGGCGACGGCGGAGCCGATACCACCGGCCGCTCCGGTGACCAGGACCGTGCTGCCCTCGATGCCCGTCAGCTTCATGGGACCTGCTCTCCCCTCGGACCGAAGAAGGCGTCCAATGTCCTTCTCTCGGTCTCGATACGTTCCAAGTCGCCACAGAATGCCTGTAGTTGGCGCTTGAGGAAGGCGGCGATGGCCGGATCGGCGCGGGCGGTCTGCGCGGCGACCTCGACGGCGGCCTTCCGTGCCCCACCCCGTGGCACCAGGCGTTGCAGCAGCCCGAGCCGTAGGGCTTCCTCGGCCCGAATCCAACGGGACGTCAGCACCAGGTCCTTGGCCGCCGCCGGTCCCACGACGCCGATCAGCCTTGCCGCTCCGATGGGGATCCCCATCTCCGCACCGGGAAAGCGGAAGCAGCTGCCCTGGGCTCCGACGCGCAGGTCACAGGCCGCGGCCAACTCCGCCGCCGCGGCGACACACCGCCCCTCCACGGCCGCGACGACCGCCTTCGGCGCGTCGGTGACCGCCCTATGGAGTCGACTGAACGCCCGCATCCGCCGCGCCCGCCCCGCCGCGTCCAACTCCTCGTCACGGTCCGCGCCCACGCCGAAGTCCTCCCCGCTGGTGGCGATGACGAGGGCGCGTACATCGGTGTCGGCGGCCGCCTCGGTCACGGCGTCGGCCAGCAGATCGGCCATCGCGGTCGTGAGTGCGTTCCGGGCGGCGGGACGGTCGAGCAGAAGTGTCCGTACGCCCGGAGCCATACCGTCGACGACCTCGATCACGACGTCAGCCCTTCGAGGGCGGCAGCGACGGCGGCGTGCACGCGCTCATGAACCGCCACATTCGCCTCGCGGTCGGTACGGACATGGATCACCGACACGCCCTGCTTTCCCACCAGTTCGGCCAGCGTCGCGTCGAACGCGCGCCGGTCGTCGGCAGTGCGCACCACAGCGCCGTACGCGGCCGCGATGGCCGGAATGTCGGCGGACTGCGGGGTTCCGAACAGTGCCTCGAAGGTGGCGGCGGGCAGCTCACGGGCCGGCGGGAGGAACGAGAAGATACCGCCGCCGTTGTTGTCGACCACGACGAACGTACAGCTCAGCCCGGCCTCAGCCGCGCCGAGCAGCGCACCCGCGTCATGCAGGAACGTCAGGTCTCCCACGAGCGCGACCACAGGATCGGTGGAGACCGCGGCCGCGCCGAGGGCGGTGGAGACGACTCCGTCGATGCCGTTGACACCACGGTTGGACAGCACGGACGGCGGTCGGTGGCGCGGCGCGGCGAACCACTCCAGATGGCGTATCGGCATGGACGACCCGACGACCAGGGTGGTGTGCGGGAGCAGCGCGGACCACAGCTGGCGTGCCACTCCGGGTTCGGTCAACTCACCGTAACCATCGAGTACTTCACCTATCGCACTCTGTGCGGCGGACTCCGCATCCGCCCATGCCTCGCACCACGCGGAGGGAACTGTATGGGTCACTTCCCGGGCGACGGCGTGGCACAGCTCGGTCGGATCGGCGCACACCACGGTGTCGGCCAGGCGCTGCGGATCCCGCCAGCGCCAGTCCGGGTCGACCACCAGGTGCTCGATGCCCGGCCGGGCGAGCCATTCGCTCAGGACACGGGAGGCCCAGCGTTCGCCCAGGTGGATAACGGTCTGCGGGTGCAGTCGGTCCCGGGTCGCGGGCGCGCGCAGTATCGCGTCGGCCGCCGCCACGGTGGCCCGATGGGGTGTACGGGCGGCCGAGCGCGGGTCGGCGAGCACCGGCCAGCCGAGCGCGGCCGCGAGCGCGTGCACCGCCTCCGGGTCGCCCGCGCCGCCACCTGCGACGATCACCCCACGCGTCCCGGCCCGACCGGCCAGATCGCGTACGGCCTCCGGTGACGGGGCACTAACACCGCGTACCACGCGATGCCACGGCCCGTCGACACGCGCCGGCGGCAGCGGTCCCGCCTCGGCGACGAGGGGATCGCGGAAGGCGAGATTGAGATGCACGGGGCCGGGTCCCGAGGGACCGGACGCGGCCTCGGCGACCGCCCGGGCGGCCAGCGACCGCCAGAACACCCCCTGGCCCGGCTCGGGCACCCCGAGATCGGCCGCCCACCGCACGGCGGATCCGTACAGACCCGCCTGCCGCATCGTCTGCGGCGCCGCCACCTCCTGGAGCTCCGGTGGCCGGTCCGCCGTGCACACCAGCATCGGCACGCCCGCGAGGTCGGCCTCGGCGACGGCGGGATGCAGTTCGGCGGCCGCGGTACCGCTGGTCGTCAGGACCACCGGCACCCGCCCGCTGCGGCGCGCGACGCCCAGGGCGAAGAACCCCGCCGAGCGCTCATCGACACGTATGTGCAGGCGGAGCCGGTCGTCGGCGGCGAGCGCCAGCGCGAGCGGGGTCGACCGCGAGCCGGGAGAGACCACGGCGTCGGTCACCCCGGCCCGCGCCCACTCGTCGACGAGGGTGGCGGCGAAGGTGGCCTGGGTGCGTCCGGCGTCGGTGTCGGCTCGGCGGTGCGGATGTGCGTCGGAAGGTGTCACGGCTGGGTCCAATCCTTCACGGCGCCGATGCGTACGAGCGCGGCGCCGAGCTGCCCCATCAGGCCGTTGCCGACCCCGGAGAGCATGCGGTAGCCACTGCGCTGCAGCTCCTCGCCGCCCTTGTTCGAGGGGGAACCGCCCGACAGCCAGCCGTCCTCGGTGAGATACGTGTCGGCAAGCTCCTCCCATGCCCGCAGCGCCGCCGCCCCTTCCCGGAAGGTGTCGAACTGGCCCTGCTCGGTGCCGAGGGCCAGCGCGGCCGCGATCCCCGCCGAGCCGCAGGTCTCGGCGCCGGTCTCCGGCTCGCCGAGATAGCAGTCCCAGATCCCGTCGGCGTTGCGCCGGGACAGCGCGAGCGCCGCGACCCGGCGGGCCTCGTCCCACAGCCCGGCGGTGTCCGCCTCGTCCCCGAGCTCCGTCAGGGTGCGCACAAGACCGAGCAGATACCAGGAGTACGCGCGAGCCCAGTTGCGGTACACGCGCGTACCGTCGGGGAACAGCCGGAGATGGAGATCCGTCCCCGTGCACAACCGCTCGCGGCGCGCCCGCAGTTGGCGCACCGCCGCGTCCCGCAGGGCCTCATCGGTCCGGTGCGCGATCGTCGCCATGGGGTAGGCCACGGTGTACGAGCCCTCGGCGGTCGTCGGCACGTCCTTGACGCACCCTTCGTCGTCGGTGCGGACCCGCCAGGACTCGATGGCCTGCGACAGCGCCGGGTCCAGCGGATTGAGCTTGGCCAGCACGGCGTACGGGAGTGTCGCCTCGATCCCGTAGACACGGCCGTCGGCCGGTCGGCCGCGCGGATCCTCGTACCGCAGCGCGCCGTTGGGGAAGTAGAACGCGAGATGTTCCGAGAGCGCGGTGCGCGCGCGGCCGTCCCGGGGGAACGTCACGGCCAGGTCGTACAGCGCGTCGAGCACACACCCCTCCATCCAGCCGAACGGTTGCACGCTGCCGATTCCGGTGAGCGTGCGGTGCAGGGCGCCGGTGGGGTTCAGCGTCGTGGTGCGGTCGAGGAGGAGTACGGGACGGCGCTCCGGGGGTGCCTGCGGTCCCGCGAAGATCCACAGTGTCGGAGGTAAGTCCCCGGATCCGCTGACGGTGGCCGACGGCTCGGACAGGCTGAGCAAAACCCCCTCTGTCAGGGCGAGTTGAGTCGATTCCCTGTCCAGGGGTGCGTCATAGGGCTGGTGGCAGTCGGGGTAGCGGATGTCGTACGTGGTGAGCAGGCGGCCGGTCATCGCCGACCGCACCTCCACTCGTACGGTTCCGCGCAGATCGCAGGCGACGAACAGCCGGAGACGTCCCTCCGCCGCACCTACTCCTGGGGGCCACTCGACCAGGGTGGGCGCGCCCTGGGAAGGGGTGGTGACGGGGGCGACGGACCAGTCGAGCGGGGTGCGCTTGCCGGCCGGGAACGGGAGGGGCGGCGCGTGCACTTCGGGGTGCACGGCGGTGGTCGATGTCATGGGCTCGGTCCTCCGATCAGGGCGCGATGAGAGCGGGGAGAAGGGCGCCGAGTTTCGCGCGGGTCTCCGCCAGCTCCTCGTCGGGGTCCGAATCGGCCACTATTCCGCTGCCCGCGAAGACAGTCGCGTTCATTCCCTTGAGTTCGGCGCAGCGAATTGTCACGCACAGACACCCGTTGTCCTGTGCGTCCACCCAGCCGAGCGCGCCGCCGTAAAGGCCGCGGTCCCAGTCCTCGACCTGGTCGATCACCGCGTACGCCGCCTCGCGCGGCCAGCCGCAGACGGCGGGTGTCGGATGGAGGGAGTTCGCCAGTTCCAGGAAAGGCGGGTGATCCGGTTTGAGTTCCACCGTGAGTCGGGTCATGAGGTGCTGCACATTGGTGAGTTTGAGGATCTCCGGTTCCTTGCTCACCTGGACACTGACCGCGTATGGCGCGAGAGTTTCGAGCACCATGTCGCGCAGAATGCGGTGTTCCTGCTGGTTCTTGGGCGACTGAGTGAGCCATCGGGCGAGCTCGCGGTCGGCTGTCTCGTCGCCGCCTCGGCGGGCGGTGCCGGCCAGGGCTTTCGACTCCACGTACCGTCCCCGCTTGGAGAGCAGCAGCTCGGGGCTGGCTCCTACCAGGCCGAACGCGGAGAAGAGGTAGGAGCCGGGGAAGGACTGCGCCAGTCGGCCGAGGACCTGCGGGGGCTGGATGACCACGTCGCTCGTCACCTCTACGCGCCGGGCGAGTACCGCTTTGTGCAGTTCTCCCCGCCGTACCGCACCGGCCACGTCCGCGACGCTCCCGCACCATTCGTCGGGCTCTTCGATCGGCCGTAACGCATAGGAACGCGGCGCCTCGTCGGTTTCCGGTGGAGGCCCCAGAGAAGCGAGCAGAGCGCGATGGTCGCAGTTGCGGTCCAGCCGCAGGGTGCGTTCGGGAACCGCGATTCGGACGGCCTCGCTGCGCCGGAACGGAAAGGCGACGAAACCGATTCCATCACCGTCCCGCAGAAGTTCGGAAATGTCGTCTCCGGGGCGGACGGAATACTCGGCGACGGGCTCGATGCCGAGCAGGGAAAGGTCCGGTGAGGAGAAGAAGATGCGCTGTCCGTCGGTGAATCGGATCGCTGCCCGGGCAGCGTCGGATAAGCTCGACACAACAACCCCCGTAGGTGAGCCGAACGTGCGCTGTGGCCGTTCTCGCCGGTCAGTGAGATTCATCAGCCACAGCGGACACCCGCCAACGAGCGTGACTGTGGCGTGTCTAGGGCGTCAAGGGTGATATCGAGCCACAACCTGTGCCGGCAGTGGAGTGGTGGGGCCCCTGAAGTGCCTGCTCACATGGCGTTTCGGGTGGTGGTCGTGCTCGGACGCGGCGCGATTCCACTAGAAAGTTGTTCTAGAAAAAGTTTCCATAACGGCCGGGCTGCGGGGCACACTTGCCCCATAACAGGTCGTATCAGCCGAGCCGACTGCCCGGCCGCAGCATCTGCGACCGGGCAGTCTTCGCGCTGTGAACCGCCCCCGACTCAGCCGTCGATGCGGTGCTGAGTCCAGAACGAGGTCAGGTCCGTGGTCGTGGCGGCCTGGGCGGCTGCCTTGAACTCGGCCGTGGTCGAGACGCCGTACCAGTGTGAACTGGCGTAGTCCTTGAGGAGTTTGGCCATGACGGTGTCACCAAGGACGCGTCGCAGGTCGTGCAGGGCGCACTTGCCGTAGCCGTAGACGACGGTGGAGTACCGGGAGGAGTTCGCGTCCCAGTAGGCCATCGAGTTGGTGATCTTCTCGGCCGACGAGGCCCAGGAGACGCTGTTCCAGCAGTTGGTGCCGGTCTTGTTGAGCGCCAGGTCGGTGGCGTAGTCGGTGAACGCCTCGTCCAACCACGGGCTGTTGTACTCGTCGTCGCCGACGATGCCGTACCACCACTGGTGGCCGATCTCATGGGTGAGCGCGGTGGTGCTGACCAGGTCGAGGACGAACCCGGGGTATTCCATGCCGCCGAACCAGTAGTTGTTGTCGATCACCGCGTCCAACTCGCCGTACGGGTAGGCCCCGAACCGGGCCGCGTGGGTGTCCACGGCGGTCTTTGCGGTGCTGAGCATCGACTGGGCGTCGGAGGAGCTGATGCCCGAGACGGAGTAGACGTTGACCGCCGTGCCGGCGGCCGACGTGCCGGAGATCTTGCTGAACGGGCCCGCCGCCCAGGCGAAGTCACGGACCTTGGAGGCGGTGGCGGTGGTGACCGTACGCCCGCTGGAGCCCGGGGTGTCGGTCGAGGTACCGGTGGCCGGTATCAGCAGATTGTTGGGGTGGTCGAGGGTCACCTTGAAGTCGGCGGCCAGGGAGTAGAACGACTCGCCGTTGTTGGTGTACGGGTCCAGGTGCCAGCCGGAGCCGTCCTTCACCGCGAGCACGGGCAGGGCGTTGCCGACGAAGCTGAAGGCCCCGTCGTGGCCGAAGCGGTCGGCGCCGTCGGGCACGGTGATGCCCAGGTCGAAGCCGATCGTGGCGGACTGCCCCTGAGCGAGCGGTGTCGGCAGGGTGACCTGGAGGGCCGTGCAGCCGACCGAGAGGGCGCCCGCGGTGCCGCCCGTGAGGTTGCTGACGGTGATCGGCATGGCGGAGCAGGTGCCGTGGTAGTTGTCCCACAGCCTCAGATACACCTCGCTGAGCGCGGTGGCGGATGCGTTGGTGAAGGTCGCGCTCTCGTGCCCGGTCCAGCCGGTGCCGTCGGTGTTGCTGCTCAGGTCGACGGTGTACGAAGGCGCGGCCGGCGTACGTGTGGAGTCCCCGGGCGGGGTGGTGTCACCGGAGGTGTTGAGGGCGATGTCGTCGAGGACGAAGCTCGTCTGGAGGCTGTAGTCCTCGGTCCCGGTGAAGGCGAGGTTCACGGTCTGACCCGCGAACGCCGACACGTCGATCGACTTCTGCACATATCCGGTGTTCTGGTCGAGGTTGGAGTACGTCGCCAGCGTCGTACTGCCGATCTTCGCCGTCAGTTTGTCGTACGCGGTGGACGACGTCGTCTCGTCGGTGTCGATGTGCAGCCAGAAGGTGAGGGTGGCGGTGCTGCACCCGGAGGGGATCGTGACGCTCTGGGAGAGCGTGTCGGTGTGCGTACTGCCGACACCGTCCAGCCAGGCGAAGCTGGTGCCGCCGTGGGCGGACTCACCGGCGCGGCTGGTGATCACGCTGCTCGACGACTGGCTCCAGGGCGAAGTGCCGCTCTCGAAACCGCCGTTGGCAACCACCTGGGTCGGCGTGCAGGTGGCGGCGTGCGGGGTGGCGGACGGCGCGGCGGCCGCCGGGGTGGCGGGGAGGAAGGTGGCGGCCAACGCGGCGACGGCTGCGAGCGCGCTCGCGGCGAAGGCCTTGTGGGGGGTCGGTCTCACACGTAACTCCTTTACGGCGGCCGGGATTCCGGCCTGCTCGGTGGCCGCCCGGTCGGCTGGGTGAGCCGACGGGTGGCCGGGGGCTGTCCGGCGCGTCGCTCGCGCGATGGCCGGGGGTGAGATTTCTGCCGCGTCCCCCTGGGTCGGGGAACATCGGGGAACATCGGGGAACAGCTGCGGGAAGCCTGGCAGAATTGACCGGAACATGCCATCACTGGCGGGTAAAGGTGGGCGTGCTTCGGACATGCGGTCCGGCTCCGCCGCCGGTGAAGCGGGACGGCCGTGAGGGTGCGCGAGGTTGGTGGCCGTCGGGGCTGCGGGGGCTGTTCTGGCGAGATTCCAAGCGTGCCGAAGAGGGAAGGGCCGCGTCACCATCTGAGTCGCGAAGCCGCACGACAACGACCGGGGCTGTCCGGCCCCGGCCGTTGGGTCGTTGACGCCGGGCCAACGGTGCGGCCCCACAGAACCCGCCGAAGGCAGAGATCACACAGCTAGTAGCCTGCGGCCATGCCCGATCCCTTAGCTTTCGCCGTTCCCACCCGCTTCGACGGCGCCCGTGACCGCGTCGCGATCGTCATCCCGGGTGTGGGCTACTCGCCCGCCAGACCACTGCTGCACTTCGCCCGCGCCGTGCTCCTCCAGCACGGCTGGACCGTCCAGGAACTGTGGTGGCAGATCCCCCACGACTTCTCCGAGTTCACGGTGGACGACCGGATCGCGTGGGTGGAGCGACAGGTCACCCAGGCCATCGACGCCGAGGAAGGAGCCTGTCGGCTCCTCGTCGGCAAATCCTTGGGCTCCTTCGCCGGCGGCATCGCGGCCGATCGGAACATCGCGGCGGCCTGGCTCACTCCAGTCCTGACCATCGACCACGTAGCCCGCTCGCTCCAGCGGACGCAAGCGCCGGCTCTCCTCATCGGCGGCAGCGCCGACAAGCTGTGGGATCCACGCATCGCAGCGGCCATGCGGCACGACGTGCTCGAAATCCCGTCAGCAGACCACGCGTTGGAGCTGGCGGACGACCCGATGGGGTCTGTTGATGCCGTACGGCAGGTCGTCGCACGACTCGACCGGTTCATCGGCTCACTCGGGCGGACGCCAGCCGAGATCGCCCGGGCAGGCTCTAGCAGGCAGTAGGCGTAGGGCGAGAGGCCGGACTCAGGGGACTTGTCCGGGCTTCAACAAACCCCCGGGCTATCGCAGTCGAACCGTACCGAGTGTGCCGACGGGGTGAAGTCCGGGGTGTTCCACGCGGTTCCTCGGCCTGGGTTTCCTGGTGGGGCGAAGGTCAGTTGCTGTTGGCAGTCGCTGGTCGCGTAGATGTGGGCGCCCGCGTCCGTGGCGTTGGTGCCGCTGCTCGCGCCGACCATGACCAGGCGTAGACACTTGCCTGTCGGCGGGTTGCGCAGTCCCAGGATCTGGTTGGCGCCGGTCGTGAACATGAAGTCGCCGTGGGCGACTCCCTGGGCCGCCGCCGTCGACGTCCCTGTCGTGATGGCGAGCAGGGCGGCAGCGGGCAGGATGAACAGGGTGCTGATCCGATGGGCCATGAGTCCTCCCGGTCCGGGGCGGTGCGGCGCAACCGTTCAGGTCGTATGCCGAGACTAGAGCCGGACCAGGGGACAACTCGGAGCCTAACGTGGGAATTCACCCGCAAGGTGGTGTTGCTCGCTCCGTGATCTTGAGCAACTCGACAGCCCTGGTGGGGATGAGCAGGGAATTCACCAGGCGACGCGGGACAATCGTCGTCATGAGTGAGCATATGGACGACGCCGAGAGCCGGCTGGTCAGGATCGAGCGGATGCTGGAGGAGGGGCAGCGTGGGGTGGCGCCCGCGTGGCGTCGGGCGACGCAGGGTGAGCCGCGTTGGGCGGTGACCGCCGTCATCCTGGTGACCGTCGCCCTCCAGTTGATACTGCCGCACCGGCTCACCCTCCAGCCCTTCTGGACGCTGCCGGTCCTGGAAGTGGTGCTGCTGGGCGGCCTGATCGCCGGGAACCCCCGACGGGTCGAGCCGCGCAACCGGTGGCTGCGGTGGCTCGGCCTTGCCCTGATCTGCGTGATCAGCCTGGCCAACGGCTGGTCGGCGGTCCGGCTGGTGAAGGGCCTGGTGAACGGGACCGAGGGAACGGACGCCGTACCGCTCCTGCTGACCGGCGGCAGCATCTGGCTGACGAACGTCATCGTGTTCGCGCTGTGGTACTGGGAGTGGGACCGCGGTGGACCGATGGCGCGGGTCCAGGGGCACCAGCAGTACCCCGACTTCCTCTTCGTACAGATGCAGAGCCCGGAGGTCGCGGCGCCGGACTGGGAACCGGCGTTCCTCGACTACCTCTACCTCTCGTTCACCAACTCCACCGCCTTCAGCCCGACCGACGTGATGCCGCTGTCGCGCTGGGCCAAGATGCTGATGATGCTGCAGTCCTCGGTCTCCCTGGTGACCGTGCTCCTGGTGGTCGCCCGGGCGGTCAACATCCTGAAGTGAGTGACCGGGCGGGCGAGGCGCCGACCCGCGCGGCCGCGCGACCCGCTCCGATCACGCCATCCCGCCACCACTCGCCCCTGGTCAGGCGCGCGTTCCTGTCCCGCAAGGGCGCCGTCAAGACCGGCCCGCCACTACGCCCCCACCTCACTCCTTTCCACCTTGACGAACCCTTAACAAACCACCCCCATCCGGAACATTTCTCGGCCAACTCCCGATTGCCATCTACATAGTTCGATCTCCAGTACGCGAATATTCACCGTGCGTTTGTTCAACGTTCGGATGACATCGTGTATGCACGGAGAGCGGAGCTATGGATTCCTTTCCCCACCTCGTCGCCCATCTGGGTCTCGACCTCACCGCCATCTGCCTGCTGACCTTCGGGATCTACTTCCCGCGACACCGGCGGCGAGATCTCGTACCGGCGTATCTCTCCCTGAACGCCGCCCTGTTCACGGTGGTCGCGGCCCTCGCCGAAGTCGGCGGCCGGGGCGGGGCGGCGCTCGGGTTCGGGCTCTTCGGAGTGCTGTCGATCATCCGGCTCCGCTCCGACGCCGTTCAGCACCAGGAAGTGGCCTACTACTTCACCACCCTCGTGCTGGGTCTCGTCTGCGGACTGCCCCACCTCGCGTTCGGCTACGCCGCCGCGCTGAGCGGTGCGCTGCTCCTCGTCGTCTACCTCGCCGACCACCCCCGGCTGCTGCCCCGTGCCCGCCGCGCGCTCATCACCCTCGACACCGTGCACACGGACCCCGCCGAGCTCCGCGCCGACCTCGCGCGGCGTCTGGGCGAGCCGTACCAGTGGACGGTCGCGGAGATCGACTTCGTACGCGATCTGATGGTCATCGATGTCCGCTATCGCGAGCCCGAACCCGGGTTTACAGAACGGCAGTTGGCGCCCGCTGGCGTCGTACGTCGGACCGCGCCCGCCACCGGGGGTGCCGCATGATGCTCGTGGCCACGGAGCTCGCCACCGCGCCCGCATCCTTACGGGCGATAACCTCGGCAGCCCACGACGCCGATCCCATCTCGCTGGCCGAGGTCAACGAGCGGTCCTCGCTGCTCGCGCGCTTCGACCGCAGTTATCTCGTCCCCGCCGACGTCTTCCTGCGGGTGATCGCCAGACTCACCCGGGCAGAAGGCCGCGATCGCCCCTTTCGAGCTCTCGACATCGACGGCCGCCGTGCCTTCCGCTATCACTCGGTCTACTACGACACCCCGGGCCTGCGCTCCTTCCACGACCACCGGCAGGGCCGCCGACTGCGCTTCAAGATCCGTGAACGCGTTTACGAGGACACCGGCGAGCGGCAGTTCGAGATCAAGCTCAAGGGGTGCCGTGGCGACACGGTCAAACACCGTCGTCCGCTCACGGGCGGCGACACCCCCCTCGATGCCGCTCCACTGGCCTTCCTGGCCGACACCTTGGACCAGGCGTACGCCATCGCGCCGCCCACCGTCCTCGCGCCCTCGCTGAGCACCGACTACCTGCGCGCCACCTTCGTGGCCGACGGGGAACGTATCACCTGCGACGCGGGCCTGACCTGCGTCGATCTACGCGACAACCGGGCTGTGCACTGCGGGAGCGACCTCGTGCTGGTCGAGACGAAGTCGGCGGACCACCTGACCGAGGCGGACCGCCTGCTCCATGCGCACGCCCTGCGCCCCGCCGTCTTCACCAAGTACTGCGGCGCCCTCGCCGCGCTCCACCCCGACCTCCCCGCCAACCGCTGGCGCCGGGCGGCACGTCAGGCCTTTGGGGGCGGTACGACACGGGCTTGAGGCGCACACACGTGGAGCAGGCGGTGAAGGCGCCCGGCCGCTCAGGCGGTCCGGGCGTCGCCGCCGAGCAGGTTCTGCGGCAGGGCGCGGAAGCTCCAGGCGCCGCCCTTGCGGGTGAACTCCCAGACCAGGTCGAACCGGTCCGGCCACTCCTTGGGCACGTTGGCGACCCCCGCGGCGCCGAGCGCGTCCACGATATGCGGGATACGGGAGTGTTCCCAGCAGATCAGCACGGGTGCCTTCGCCGCCAGCGCGGCGGTGGCCAGCTGCTTCTCCTCGTGCTCGGCGATGCTCGTGTCGACCGGGATGTGCAGCGCCTCGGCCAGCGGTGTCACCGTCTGCCGCATCCGGTGCGCGCCCGCGTGGGGGCCCTGGTCGGAGGCGGCGAAGATCGTCGCGGGGCGGGGGAGCAGTGGGGCGGGGCGGCCGGGGGTGGGGATGAAGAGCCCCGGCAGGGCGTGTGCGCGCTGCCAGCCGCGCTTCGTCAGCGACTTCTTGTCCGCCTTCCCCGATTCGTCCAACCCGGCGTCACTGTTGGCCGGCTTCTCGCCATGGCGAATGATCAGGATGGTGGTGTCGTCGACGCGGTCGGTGCCGGTTCCGGTGGTGGGGTGTGCGGTCGACGGCGTCGAATGCTTCGTGCCGCTGCTGCACCCTGCCGCCACCACGGGCGCCGCGAGCGCCAGGCCGACCAGCATCGCGCGACGGGTGGGGCCGACGTTGTCCGTATCGTGCACTTGTGCGCGCCTCTGCCTCGGTTCGGTGTGCGTATCTGCGTACGCAACCATGTCAACCACGTTGATGGCGGATCGGACAGCAGGGTTCCCGCAGGGCCCATTCTTGACCCTTCATAGAGGTCTCCTTGGGGGAGTCGGCTTACCGGTTTCCTACCGTGTCTGAGCCACTATGGGCTGGTCGGTCAACTCCAGAACGAGAAGGGTGTTTCCTCCGTGGCGGACAGCGATCGAGCCGGAACACCGAGGGCAGAGGGCGCGGCAGCGCTGTGAGCGCCGCGCCGGTTCACTCGGTTGAGGAGAGCGCGGGGGGCGACGACCGGGCTCGGCGACGGCCTACGGCCCGGATCCGACTGGTCCTCATCTACGGCGGCACGTTCCTGCTCTGCGGAGTACTGCTGCTGTCGGTCGTCTACTTCCTGGCCGCCCGGGCCCTGCACGACGGCAGCGGCGATCTTCCGTTCCGGGTGCTTCCCGGCAGTCAGATCTCGGGCAGCGGCAGTTGTCCGGGACTCTCCGCCCACACCTCGGCCGCCGATACGAACTCCGTGCTCGACGCGTGCCTGGCGCAAGAGCGCCGAGACGCCCTGGACGACCTGCTGACCCGGTCGCTGTACGCGCTCGCCGGGCTGACGGTGATGGCGTTGGCGTTCGGGTACGCGATGGCGAGCCGCGTCCTGTCGCCGCTGGGCCGTATCGCCCGTATCGCCCGCCGGGGGCCGGGGATGGACAATCGCGGGTGAGGGTATGGGGGTGCGTGTTACGGTCGCGCCATGTCCAAGGATCAGATAGACGCGATAACTGCCCAGTTCTACGGCGCTTTTGACAACCGGGACGGGAAGGTCGCCGACGTGGCCCGCATCCGTCGGCTGATGCTTCCGACCGGCGTGATCGTCAATACGGGCCCCAAGTTCACGGCGTACACCGTGGAGGAGTTCATCGCGCCTCGGGAGCAGTTGCTGTCGGACGGTCGGTTGGTCGAGTTCAGCGAGTGGGAGACCTCCGAACGGACCGACATCGCGGGTGACATCGCCTCGCGGTTCGGTACGTACCGCAAGTCCGGGACCCTGGACGGCGAGCCGTACGACGGTGGTGGGTCCAAGACCCTCCAGTTCGTACGCACCCCGGAGGGCTGGCGGATCGCGGCGTTCTCCTGGTACGACGACCAGTCCTGACGACGAAGGCGTATCGGCACATGGACACCCCGGTCATCCTCACGGCTCCCGCCACACCGACCGCTCCGGCCCTCGTCCTTCGCCCCTGGTCCACGGAGGACGTCGCCGTAGTGGTCGAGGCCTTCGGGGATCCCGGGGTGCGCCGTGGGTCGAGTGCTCCCATCGACAACGAGGCCGACGGTCTGCGATGGCTGCGGATGCAGGAGCGGGGTTGGGCAGCGGGCGATCGGTTCGGCTTCGCCGTCGTGGACGTGCCCGGTGACGATGCGCTGCCGCGCGTGGTGGGCAACGTAGGACTGAGAGAAGTGGCGTCCGGCAAACCCTCCGCCGAGGTCGGCTACTGGACGGTGCCATGGGCGCGCGGACAAGGTGTGGCACCTCGCGCCCTGCAGGCTCTCACCACCTGGGCTCTCGACACCTTCCGGGCCGACGGCCTGGAAAGGCTCGAACTCCTCCACCAGTTGGACAACCCGGCATCCTGCCGCGTCGCGGAGAAGTGCGGCTACGGGTTCGACAGGCTCATGCCGTCGGCGCCGCCCTTGTACCCGCTCGACGGCCATGTGCATGTACTGCGCGTCGCGGCTGGGTGACCGGTCTCCTCGGCGAAGATCCTGGCCAACACCGACTGCACCGGCTCGCCGTCGAGCAGTTTCCGCAGCTCCTCAACTCCCTCCCGGCGCTGGGTCGATGTGAGTGATACGTAGTGCTCGATACGTTCATTGAACGTCCGCCGGAACACCGCGTAGAGGTCGTCGTCCTCCCGGACCCTTGCGGCGATCTCCACCAGGGCCGCAGTACCCGCGAAGTCGTCCTCCGGCACGGGGTGGTCCGGCAGAACATCCCCGAACCGGGCCGCGCCCCGACCGAACTCCGTGCCGTCGAGTTCACGCATGGTGTAAACGTGCGCGGCGTGCTGTTCATGGATGGCCATGGGCAGTTGGTCCAGGGCCAGCGACTCATGGAGCGCGGTGAGCCCGGGGGCGAGCAGGTAGTGGGGCGCGGTCGCCGCAACCTGTAACAGCTCGCGCTGCTGAAGGAATCGGCAGGCGGCCTGCCGCCCGGCGACCGTGACGGTCCGCTGCCGCTCCCCACCGAACGGCCCTCCGCAGACCAGAACGGACCGGAACCGGGGCCAGTCCAGCAGGAGATCCGGGATCCAGCGCAGCAACAGCCGTACGTAGGCGTTGTTGACGTCGAAGTCCAGGAGGAAGTTCTTGAACCCGCCGACATTGATCAGCAGGTCGTGCGCGGGTTCGGAGCCGCGCGCTGTGGTCCGTAACCCTTCGGTGTCGATGATCGACCCCGTCAGATGGATGACGGGACCGCCGCCGAGAGCGGTGAACTCGGCCGCGCGCTGGGTGACTCCTGGAAAGTTCTGTACGACGCTGTGTGTGGCGAGCAGATGTGCCGCGACGATGCGTTCGTGCGGTGAGAGGCCGGCGAGGTGGTCGTTGGCGGCCGCGTATGACGTACGGGGCATCGTCGCGCACAGCTCACGGATCTCGGCCGGAGCCAGCTGCAACTGCCAGAAGCCGAACAGGCTGTCCACCATGACCACCGGCCGCCCTGCCACCACGGCCTGGAGGACCAGGTCGGCGTCCATGACGGAGACGACCTGATCAGTGGTGTGGAGTAGTTCGTCGATTTCCGCGGATTCGGACTTCTCGCGGATGTCGTCGAACGCATCAGGGTTGCGCCTGGCGAAGGCCGCCGCGACGCCGTCACCGACGAACACCCGCTCATGGTCACGTAACAGCCGGGAAACCGCGACCAGTTCGGCCGCCGGGCCGAATCCGCAGTTCTGGGCGCCCATCACGATACGCATGTCAACGCCCCCTATGGGTGAGGTGGTTCCGGGTGGGCGAACAGCTCGGTGAGTTGCCGGGCGAACTCGACCGGGTACTTCGCGTATCCGATATGCCCGCCGGGAAACAGGGTGAGTTCCTGGCCGAGCCGCTGCGCGAGTACGACTGCGGGACGGTGGACCAGATACGTACGCGACGCGCGGCCACCCGTCACGACGATGCGGTCCGCGACGGCGGCGAGTGCCGGGAGATCGGGTACGAAGTGGGAGAAGGGCCGGATCACATGGGCCAGGAAGAAGGCCGTGTTGTCGTGGGCCTCGGGCAACTCCGGCGCGGGGACGCCGCCGAAGAACGGCTCGAACCTGCGCAGGGCCGGACCTGCGCCCTCCCGGCGGAACGTCTCGTGAATGTCGTCGATGTCCTTGAGCGTCGCGGCGGCATCCGGAAGCAGCCCGAACGAGGGCGGCTCATGGATGACCGTCTGGAGCACACGGTCCTGCCGACGGATGGCGAGTTCTAGCGCCACCACCCCGCCCGAGCAACTGCCGAAGACGCGGACCTGTTCGTCCGGCCCGGCGAGGTGGTCGAGCAGGCGGCACGCGTCCTCGGCGTGCTCCTCGACCCGTTGGTCCTCCGGCGGTCCGTCGAGCGGACTGCGGGAGTTGCCCCGTGGGTCATACGTGACGACCCGGTACTCCAGGGCAAGGACGGCGGCCATCCGCTCGAAGACGGCCGCGTCGGAATCACCGCTCGCGATGAGCAGCAGCAACGGCCCCTCGCCGCGCACCTCGTAGTAGATGCTCGCGCCCGGCACCGTGAGCGTGCCGCTCTTCGATGGGTCCATCACACTCCATGGGACGAGGTCGGCGTGGCACCGTACGTCATAGAGAGATTACGTTCGGTGAAGAGGGCGCGGAAGTGCGCGCCCACGTTCCGCGAGGCGGTGCCCGTCGTCGGCAGGGGTGATGACCTGTGGAAACTCGGGTGCGACCGGTCGGTTCGGCAGTGGACACTGGGGAAATGGAACAGATCGCCGAGCTCGTCGAGCTGATCGACGACGTATGGGGCCCCGAGGTCATTGGTAGCTACCTGCACGGTTCCGCCGTGTCCGGCGGACTCCAGCCCGGCGGTCTCCAGCAGCCCGGCGAACTGGACGTTCTCGTCGTCTCCCGGCGCGGCCTGCATGACGAGGAACGGCATGCCCTGCTGCGCGGCCTGCTGACGGTTTCCGGTGCGGGGGAGGGGGATGGGGCCCGGCGGCCGGTCAACCTCACCGTTGTCGTGCAGTCCGAGGTCCGCCCGTGGCGGTTCCCGCCGTCCGGCGACTTCCATTACGGAGAAGGTTCGCGTGGGGAGTTCGAGGCGGGGGAGGTGCCGGAGCCGAAACCGATGCCCGGACTTGCCCTCGACATCACGATGACTCTGTCGGGCGGCCGCCCCTTGACCGGCCCGAGCCCGGAGCTGGTGCTGGACCCGGTGCCGCACGCGGACGTGGTCGAGGCGAGTGCGCCGGGCGTTACCCGCATGGTCGCCGGTCTGGACGGCGATCCCCGCACCGCCGTACTGAGCCTCGCCCGCATCTGGTGCATCCTCGCTACCGGCGAAGTCCGGTCGAAGAGCGACGCGGCCGACTGGGCCCTGGAGCACGTGACGCCGGAGCACCGTGAGGTCCTGGAGTACGCCAACCAGGGCGTGAGTGGGGCGGGTTGGAGCGAGGAGCTGAGGGCCCGGGTGCGCCCCTGCGTGGACGCGATGGTTGCCGAGATCGACCGGTACTCGGATGCGACGGCCGAGGAGGAGGCTCTGTTCGTCAACCGGCGGCACCCCCTGGTGGCCAACGGGCTGCGGATGCTGGAGGACGCGGCGTCCGGTCTGGCCGAGGAGCGCGACCGGTACGAGGTCACGTACCCCGTACTGAACCTCCTCACGGCGGTGGAGATCCTCTTCAGGGGCCGCCTGGCCATGCACTGGTCGGGCGACATCTGGTCCAGCGACAGCGGAGTCCGGGACGCCAACCGGCATGCGCGCGGCGAGTACACGGGCCTCGGCCTGCACGAGGCGGCCGACATGGCCGCCAGCTGGGGCGACCTGGACATCGAGGCAGCCCGCGCGGACATCAAGGCTTTCGCATACGTACGTAACCGGGTTCTGCTGTCGTCGGACCGGGAGTGCGACAGCCTGACGGCGATCAGGTGCCGGGCCCTTCCGGTACTCGACCTGATGCTCGCCTTCGTGGAGACCGACATCCTCGGGGAGCTGACAGAGGACATCCTCGACCAGCACGCGCGTGCGATACGACGCTCCGTGCGGCGGGTGTGCGCGGCCACGGAGCGCGTCCGGGAGGCGGTCGAGGAGAGCCGACGTGTGATCGCGCCGCAGCTGGCGCACTGGCCGGTCATCATCTGCTGCCCGTACTGCGGTCAGTTCGCCATTCCGACCGGCGACGACACGGTCGAGTGCCTGCTGTGCGGGCGGGATCTCCTGTCTTCCATCCACCACGCGCCCATCGACCTCGCCCCGCTGGCACCGGCGTACGAACAGGAACGGTGCGCGGACTGCGGCCACAACTCGATCCTGAAGAACACCCGGATCGCGGCCCGGCCCGATGCCGAAGTCGATGTGTGCCTGTACGACGGCACGGTGATGCAGGACCAGTGCGCCAGCTGCCGGGACGACACGGCCTCCCCGTCGGCGGAGGGCCTGTGCGTGCAGTGCGCCCCGAAGACGGCGGCCCACCGAGAGTAAGTGGATCAAGAGCCTGGCGATCGTGGTAACTTCTCCGTCGTCAGGAGCTGCTGCGACATGAGGAGGTGAGACCGATCAACGCTGTGACGTGTCGGGCCTCCCTCCCTTGCAAGGCTTAGGGAGTGCCCGCAAAGGCATCCCGAAAGGCTTGAACCATCATGCGCTTCACCTCCCAGACGTCCTTCGACGGCGTCACTGAAGAACTCTTCTCCCTCCCCTTCACCTTCGGTGAGATCCCCGGTGTGCTCTGGACGCCGGAAGGTGCCACCGGGGCGCGCCCGCTGATCCTCATGGGACACGGGGGCGGCCAGCACAAGAAGGCTCCCGGTATCACGGAGCGGGCCCACCGCTTCGTGACCGAGTGCGGTTTCGCGGTGGCGGCCCTCGACGCACCCGCCCACGGCGGTCGGCCGCGAAGCGAGGAGCACGATCGGCTCATCGCCGAGATGCGGTCCCGTATGCAGACCGGCGGTGAAGTGGCTCCGGTGCTCGCCGAGTTGCACACACTCATCTCCGGTCAGAGCGTCCCGGAGTGGCGGGCGGTCCTGGACGCGCTCCAGGAGCTCGACCATGTCGGCGCAGGTCCCGTGGGCTACTGGGGCATGTCGTTGGGTTGCGGACTCGGCGTTCCGTTGATCGCCGCCGAGCCCCGTATCCGCGCGGCCGTGGTGGGTCTGAACGGGGTGGACACCTCGGCCGAGGGCGCCGCGAAGATCACGGTCCCGCTGGAGTTCCTGGTGCAGTGGGACGACGAGAGGGTGCCGCGCGAAGCGAGTCTCGCGCTGTTCGACCTCTTCGCCTCGACGGAGAAGACGCTGCACGCCAACCCGGGCAATCACGGGGAGATCCCGGCGTTCGAGCTGGACAGCTCGATGCGGTTCTTCACCCGACACCTGAGCTGAGTACGGCTGCCGACCGCGACGCGTTGACCGGGTTCCTTGCCCGGTCAGCGCGTCCGGCGCGGACGGCGTGCAAGCAGACGGCGTTCAAGGACGGGGTCGCGGACGGTCAGTACCGCCGTCGTGGTCAGCAGCCCGATGCCCGCGAGCTGGAAGCCCGCCGCCCACCACCACATCAGCTCGCTCCTGGTCCCGAGGATCGGGCCGATGACGCCGCCCGGCGAGTAGACGACCGTGACGTGCGCCCCGCGAGGACCGGGGCAGGCGCCGGTCTTGGGAAGTTGCTCGTCGTTGCCGTTCGGCAGATCGACCCAGCACTGTTTGTACTTCGTGCCGTGCGCGCCGGTCTCCGTGGAGGCGTACGCGACCGTGGCGGTGCCCTGCTCACCGGTGAGGGCCAGGAAGGCGTCCGGCGCGTGCACCCCGCCGACGACCAGCAGCGCGCCGCCGACCCAGTACGTCACCTTGGCCCAGCGGGGTATGGCCCGGCTGCCGAACACGATCCGCCGCAGGATCCACGCGTACAGCGTGATCAGCACGATGAAGCCGAACACGATCCCCAGGCCGAAGTCGAGCATCGCCGGCACGAGGGTGCTCACCACGGCCACGGCGATGATCACGGTCCACGCCACGGCCATCGCGCGCGGCCCGAGTCCGCGTCTCGCCGCCGCCTGCTTCTTCCCGCCACCCATCGCCCCGCCCCTCGTCACGTGACCGGAAGTCTCGCATGCGCCACTGTGGCCGGATCCAGCCGCCGATACGGGCGGCTCCGGGCCGGGCCGACAGGCCCGGGGCGGTCGTGCACACCGGGCTGCCCTGGTGAACGCGGAAGGTAGGGTTCCATGGGCAATTGGCGTGATTCCAGCAGCGCGGACGGAGATTGGCGGTGGGCGGGGGCTCCCAGCGACAGGTGTAAGGACCATACTGGTCATGCCCCGATCACCCACAGAACGATTCCATGGCCAAGAACACGAATTCCTCGACCATCGTCCCCGACACCGCGTGGCTGGGGCGCGGGCGCCACTTCGGGCCCGAGCCCGAGCAGGACGTGCGGCGCAACCTGATCGCCCTCCAGGCGGCTGGGGTGCTCGACGACTTCCTGGACGTCGACCCCGTCGAGGCGGCCCGCTCCACCGTTCTGCACCCGCGCGACGAGTCCGCCGACCCCGGCCCGTCGGCCCGCCGCGTCTTCGAGGCACGCTGGCGCGTGGCCGGCGACGTCACGGTGCGCGCGCAGCTCACCACGTACGACCCGGAGACCCGCCGCAAGGAGGGCGAGGGCGTCACCTGGGTCCTCGCCGCCGAGGCGGAACGGGCGTGGGACGTGCAGTGGCCCTCGCCCGCCACCATGCTCTGGCCCGACAGCGACCAGATCGCCTGGGACCACGACACGGTGCCGGGGCTGCGTCTGCGGACGACGAACCATCTGCCGAAGGACGACGACGAGCTGCGCCATCGGCTGCGGGACTGCGCCCGGCAGAGCTGGTGCATCCATGTCGTGGTGCACGAGGCGATGACGCCGGACGCGAAGGGGCAGCAGCCGATCTCGGCGTTCCTGCCGCCGAGCCTGCGGCACCGGGTCGTCGAGCACCGGGGCACGCCGGAGCAGGCGCAGATCGCCGACTTCGCGATGAAGCGCGAGCTGAGCGTACGGATGCCGCGCGGCGGCGCCGTGGTCCTGCCCGCATCGCCGCCGGGCCCGGATTACGACGCCGATCGTTTTACGGTGCGGACTGTCTTCCTCGACGGCTCGGAACCGACCGAACTCGTCGACGCCATCGTGGAGTTCGCCGCGCTGCCGCAGCCGATGTCGGCCGATGCCGAGCGGGCCCTGACGCGGCTGCGCCAGGGCTGGCATCTGCTCACCCCGGACGAGGAGCTGGTCCACGCCCAGGGCATGGTCACCAAGTACGCCGAGGCGCTCGACGCCATGACGAACTCCCGTGACCTGTACCGCGAGGCCGCCGAGGCGGCGCAGGCCGCGCTGCCCGAGGCGACCGGCGGCGACGGTGTGCCCCGGCCGCGCGTGCCGGGGGCGGCCAAGACGGACGGCTCACCGCTGGGCGCCCTCACGAAGGCGTTCGGCCGCTTCCGGGACCCGAACAAGTAGGGCTCGTTCCGTACGTACCGTGCGGGGCGGGTTCGCTAGCCCGCCAGGCGCTCCACCAGCAGGAATCCGCCGATGACGATCATCATGGCTCCGGAGGCGCGGGTGACGGCCCGGGCCGCCGATGGGCGGGTCTTCAGGACGGTACGGGCCAGGACGCCGACGCCGAGGTAGACGACGGCGCAGGTGACCATGTGGAGCGTGCCGAGCAGTCCGGTCTGCGCGGCGACCGGCCAGCGGGACGCGGGGTCGATGAACTGCGGGAACAGCGAGAAGAACAGCAGCACCGCCTTGGGGTTGAGACCGCTGGTCCCGGCCCCCTTGAGCATGATCCGCAGACGGGAGGAGCTCATGGCCTCCTCGGAGGCGGCCAAGACGGCCGGCTGCCTCAGTACGCCCAAGCCGAGCCACACCAGATAGCCGGCCCCGGCGACGGTCAGCGCGGTGAGCAGGGTCGGCGAGCTCGCCACCAGCACCACCAGGCCCGCGACGGCGAGCAGCGTGTACCCCGCGTATCCGGCTATCAGCCCGGCGACCGCCGGCACGACCGAGCGGTCCCGCAGACCCGCCGCGATGGCGTAGGCCCAGTCCGCACCCGGTGTGAACACCAGCAGGATGTCCACTGCGAGGAAGGCCGCCAGCGTGGTCGTGTTCATGGATCGATCTTTCTCACGTGCTTCGTTACGTGAGGAAGGCTAGGGCGGATCCGCCGGAAAGTGTTTGCGTCTTTCCTTCATGATCGCGTGATCTGGGGGATAATCTTCTCCATGGACGCCCTGGACCGGAAGATTCTTACCGAGCTGCAGCTGGACGGCCGTCTCACGGTCACCGAGCTCGCCGCCCGCGTGCAGCTGAGCGTCTCGCCCTGCCACCGCCGACTGCGCGACCTGGAACGCGCGGGCGCGATCCGCGGCTACCGCGCGGTCGTGGACCCGGCGGCCGTCGGCCTCGACTTCGAAGCCCTCGTCTTCGCGACCCTGCGCTGGGAGGACCCCGACACCGTCACGGCGTTCGAGGAGGCCGTGGCCGCGGTCCCGCACGTGCTCCAGGCCCAGCGCCTGTTCGGCGAACCCGACTACCTCCTGCGCGTCGCGACCGCCGACCTGTCCGCGTTCCAGCAGCTCTACGACCAGCAGCTCGCCCGGCTGCCCGGGGTCCAGCGCCTGACGTCGACGCTGGTGATGAAGCATGTGGTGGACGACCGGCCGTTGCCCGAATAGCGATGCCTGCGGGTGCCGGGCGCCGGTGGCGTGCAGGCACAGCGGAATGTCCTCGGAGAAGCGACTCAAGGAATGACGGAGAGGACGATCTTTCCGGTGATGCGGCCCATCTCGCCCAGGCGGTGGGCCTCGGCGGCCTTGTCCAGGGGGAACACGGCGTCGGCGATCACCTTCAGGTGGCCGTCCTCTACCAGCTTCGCGACTTCCTGGAGGCCGTGGCGGTCGGGCTCGACCAGCATGAACACCGCGCGCACTCCCGCCGCTTCGGCCTCGATGGCGGGGAACGTCTCGTCCGGTGGCAGGATCGAGATCAGGATGCCGCCCGGACGCAGGGTGCGCAGGGAGCGGGACCAGTTGGGGCCGCCGAGGCTGTCGAGGACGACGTCGACGTCGCGGACCGTTTCGGTGAAGTCCTGGGTGCGGTAGTCGATGAGTTCGTCCGCGCCGAGCGAGCGCAGCAGGTCGTGCTTGGCGGCGCTCGCGGTGCCGATGACGTGGGCGCCTCGGGCCTTGGCGATCTGGACGGCCAGGTGACCGACGCCGCCGGCCGCGGCGTGGATCAGTACGCGTTGGCCGGGCTGCACGTCGGCGGTGTCGACCAGGGCCTGCCATGCGGTGAGTGCCGCCAGCGGCAACGCACCCGACTCGATGTGGGTGAGGCCCTTGGGGCGGCGGGCGAAGTGGCGGGCGGGTGCAGCGACGTACTCGGCGTACGCACCGGCCGGGTGAGGGAAGCGCGGCATCCCGTACACCTCGTCACCCGGCCGGAAGACGGTAACACCGGCGCCGACCGTCTCGACCACGCCGGAGACGTCCCAGCCCAGGGTGAACGGCGGCCGCGTACCCACGGCGAACTCGCCACGCGAGCGGGTCTTCCAGTCCGCCGGATTCACCCCGGCCGCGTGCACCCGGACCAGGATCTCGCCCCTCCCCGGCTCGGGTCGCCGCGTCTCGATCATCTTGAGGACCTCGGGGCCCCCGCCGGTCTCCTGGGAGACAGCACGCATAGTGGGGGTGGGGGTGGTGACATGAGACATGATGCCGTTCCTTCGATTCTGCGGTGCTGGTCGTGCGGTAGGTGACCCTGTTGGGCACGTCCTCACCCTGCCCGAGCGCGCACACCCTCGGTGGTGGCGCTCCGGCCACACGATGAAAAGATCTGGCCATGCATCACGTTGGCGTTCTGGCCCTGGACGGCGTCGTCCCCTTCGAACTCGGCATCCCGGCCCGCATCTTCGGCGCCGCCCGCGACGGCGCGGGCAACCCGCTGTACACGGTGACCACGTGCAGCCTGGACGGCGGCCCGGTCCGTGCCGAGGCCGACTACGGCCTCACTGTGTCCCGTGACGCCTCCCTCCTGGCCACCGTCGACACCGTCGTCATCCCGCCCTCCCACGACCTCGGCCCCATCCGCGAGGAGGGCTGCCTGCCCGACACCTTGCGCGGCGCCCTCGCCGCCATCCGCCCCGGCACCCGTATCGTCGGCATCTGCACCGCCACGTACGTACTGGCCGCGGCCGGGCTCCTCGACCACCGACCGGCCACCACGCACTGGCGCGAAGCCGACCGGTTGCAGCGGATGTTCACCACCACCCGCATCGACCCGGACGTCCTGTTCGTCGACGACGGTGACATGCTCACCTCGGCCGGGGTGGCCGCCGGTATCGATCTGTGCCTGCATCTCGTCCGCCGCGACCACGGCAGCCAGGTCGCCAACGAGGTGGCCCGCTCCTGCGTCGTACCGCCCTGGCGGGACGGCGGCCAGGCCCAGTACATCCGGCGTCCCGTCCCCGACGCGACGGCCTCCGGCACCGCCTCGACCCAGGCGTGGGCCCTGGAACGCCTCGCCGACCCGCTCACCCTCGCCGAGTTGGCCGCGCACGCCAACATGAGTGTGCGCACCTTCTCCCGGCGCTTCCGCGAGGAGACCGGGACCACGCCCGGCCAGTGGCTCATCCGCCAGCGTGTCGACCTGGCGCGCCACCACCTGGAGACCACCGACTGGCCCGTCGACCTCGTCGCCCACCGCTGCGGCTTCGGTACCGGCGTCTCCCTGCGCCAGCACCTCCATGCCGCCATCGGCGTGAGCCCGCAGGCATACCGCCGCACCTTCCGCCCCACCACTGTCCCCGCGACCGTCAGTTCATAGGGGCACAACTGCCCGAGCGAGCCGGTCACGTACGTACGCAATCAGCCTGACTGGCACGTGCCCGGGGCAACCCGTGGTTCCCGCATTTCGTCCACTCGTCGTCGCCCGTGCGCGCCGGTGCCGTGCGCGCCGAGTGTGCGCCCGTATCTGCCACCACACCACCCGCGACTCACAACGGCACGAGGTGTGGCTGTAGTTGCCCATGGGATGCCGCGTGCATACGGATGTGACGGTACGGACACCGGAGGAGGCAATAGCGGCGGAACGCGCGCAACGCAATTGCCCGGTCGCTCATCCGCCGCTCACCGACCGGAATTCGGCCAGCATGTCGGCTGGCTCGAAAGCAGTCGAACGCGTCTTCCATGGTTGACGGTGGCAGATGCTGCGGGGAGCCTTACGCTGACCGAATCGGCAGACAGATCGGGGACGCGAATGACCGCCAACGGCAATGGAAAGTCGGGCGACGAGCCGTACCTCATCACCGGCCGGGGAAAGGACGCCGCTCCGAAGAACGCCTTCGCCTTGTTCGCCGACATCAATTACAACGTAGGGGGCCCGCGCACCAAGATTCTCGTCATTCCGGCCAACGGGACGGCGAACAACTTCAGCGACTACGGATTCGACCAGAGCGACGACGGTGTGAGCAGCGTCGTCAACAACACCGACCGGGACAACATCCTCTTCACGAGGACCAATCAGGGCGGCTCGCAGTTACCCGTCCCCGCCAACTCCGCGATCGCCGACCTGACCCGGATCCCGCTCAGCGGCAGCGCCACCGGCACCTGGAACGACCAGGCCCAGTCCGCCCTAGCCTTCAACAAGCCCGTCCCGCTCCCGGTCTTCACCGCGCCCAGGGCCAGCGCGCAGACCCAGGAACGCCGGCAGGCCATCCACGGCAACGCGGCTCCCGACGTCCAGCAGGTCCTGCTCTACGAGGCGGCCAAACTCCTCGCCACCTGCCCGGTCAAGGACAGCAAGTGGGAGTACGTCCCGGACCACGACTGGCCGCTCGGCCAGCACGACCTGTCCGCCATCGCCGTACGGGACAACGTGCTGTCCGGCAAGGCGCCGCTGCGCTTCTACGTCATCCTGCCGACCCCCGTCGTGGACATCAGGTCGCCCAAGGAGGGCACCGAGGTGGACAGCAGCGCCACCGTCGACGGGGTCGCCTTCAACGCCGACTCGGTGTCGCTCACCGAGGGCGGCGCCGCGCTCGGCACCGCCAAGGTCACCAGCAACGTGTGGAGTTTCGCCCATACGGGCGGCTGGCCGGTCGGGAAACACAGCGTCACGGCGAAAGCCGTCCACGGCAGTCAGGAGTCCGAGCCGGACACCGTGAACTTCACGGCCGCCAACAAGAACCTCAAGGTCGAATTCAAATTCAACTCCTCCTGGCAGGACTGGCAGAGCCACAAGTACATCTACTCGTACGACGTCACCATGTACGCCGGGGTGACCGATGTGAAGCACTGGAATGTCGGCTTCGGTCAGCTCCCGGAAGGCTCGGTCCTGGCGCCGGAATTCGAGACCAGTTTCTGGGGGCTGATCATCAGCGACGGCTCCGACGGAAACGTCGTCCTCGGCTCGCCTCCGGAGGGAATCCATATCGTCCCGGCCAAGGGAAAGCTGGTCATTCGCGTACTCGTCCTCATCCCGACGCAGGACGACGCGTACCACAAGCTCTACGGCCTCTTCGCGAAGTCGCTGGCGGGATAGTCACCGTCTGCCGCCACTGAGCAGCGGGGGCGCGCCCATGCGCCCCCGCTGTCCCCATCTCTCGCCCAAGCCCTATGGATTCGCCACCCGCCGGACGCGGAATGGGGGCATGCTCGGGTGCGCAGAGCCCATATCCGTACGAGGGAGGTCTCATGGGGTGGCACAGTGAGGAGTTCGGGGCCTCGCACGAGGGCAGGGCGCAGGCGCTGCTGGCCGATGGCAGCGAACCCGGGCCGAGGTACTTCGACATGGGCAGCGGCCCCAACGTCCACAAGACGAGCGACTGGTGGGTGTACGACGGGGCGCGGCGCGCGCCGCACGCGACCGAGTTGAGGGCGGCGTGCGCCTGCGGCTGGCGCGGCGACGCCACCTACGTGATCGACTGGCAGGACGTAGAGCGGGACGGCCCGGACTTCTACGACACCTGCGGCCCGTACGGCGACTGGTCCCAGCACATCCGTGAGGTGACGGCCCGCACGGTACCGCTGCCCGCTGCCGTGGAGGACCTGCTGGAGCGCCTGGACGAGCAGTTGACCGCCCTGGCCATGGACGCCCCGCTGGCCGCGTTACGGGCGGTGGCGGCTCTGGAGCGCACCACCCGAAGCGTCGGCCGCGCGGCGGCGTGCATGGCGGAGGCGGACGACATGCCGTCGGAGGCGATCGGGACGGCGCTCGGGCTGAGCGAACGGGACGCTCGGGCGCGGTTGCGGCGGTACTGCCTGGATCACCGGTTCTGACTATCTATCAGCTAGCCATGTCCGGCCGCCGACGGGGAAGTTCGGCGCGCCGCACCGCGTCGGAGGCCAGGGCGACGGTTGCGCCCAGGCCGCCGACGATGCCGCACCCGACGAACACCGGCGCGGCGCCCCAGGCTCCGATGGCGGCGCCGACCAGCGGGTAGCTGAGGGGCGCGAGGCCGACCATGGTGAGCATGACGACGGAGGTGACGCGGCCGAGATAGGCGGGGTCCGCCGAGGTCTGGATGAGGGTGCTGTCCAGGCTGCCGAACACGCCCGCGTTCAATCCGATGACCCCTGCCAGCACCACGGCGATCCAGAGGTTCGGCACCAACGCGATGGTGGCCGCTCCCGCAGAGCCCACGAGCAGTGCGCCGCTCAGCATGAGTCCGGCGCGGGGCAGCCAACCGGCGATGGCGAGCAGCGCGGCGCTGGACGCCGCCCCCGCACCGAAGCTGCTGATGATCAGGCCGTACCCGGCAGGTCCCCAACCGCGCTCGGCGTTGAGAAGTACCATGCCGACGTTGAGCGTGCCGGTGAGGCCGAGTTGACAGATGGCGCCGGCGGCGACGAGCGGGCCGATCAGGCGATGGCGGCGGATGTAGCGCAGGCCGTCGCGCAGATCCTGCCACGCTGTGCCGGACTCCTGTTGTTCCTCGCTGCCGCCCGCTTCGAGGGGCCGTATCCGTATTGTCAGCAGGAGCGGCAGGGACACCGCGAACAGCAGCCCTGCGACGGCGAAGGTGGCCGCCGCGCCTCCAACACCCATGGCCAGACCGCCGACCGGCGGGCCCGCGATCTGGCTGAGGCGCATCGCGAGCGAACGCATGCCGGCGATACGGGCGAGCTGGTCGGAGCCGGCGATCCGTGGCGGGAGAGCGCCGACGGCGGGGATGAACAGCGCGTCGACCGCGCCGAAGACGAGCCCCACCGAGACCAGGATCCACAGGGCCGGTGCGGTGAGCGCGATACCGGCGGCCACCGCGAGGATGAGGAGACAGCGCAGCGTGTCGCTGCCGAGAATGACCCGGCGGGGGTCGAACCGGTCGGCCACCACACCTCCACCGAGCATCAGCAGCGCTCGCGGCAGCGCCCCGGCGGCCATGACGAGGCCCACCTCGGTGGGCCCGGCGGCCTTCTGTGCGGACCAGCCGAGGGCGACGAAGTACACGCTGTCACCGACTAGGGAGGCGGTGTACGCGCTGAGCCAGCGCAGCACGTTGCCGTCGCGGTGGGCCGGGGTGGTGGCGCGTTCGGGCAGGACTGTGCCGGTGGTGGCCATGGTGGGCTCCGGTGAGTCGGGGATATGGCGGTCGAGTCGGGGGATATGGCCGTATCAGAGCCGGAACGGGAAGCCGTAGAGCTGCACGGACACATGCTCGCGACCCTCTGTGTCACCGGCTGCCTTGGCGGCCTTGCCGCGCTCGCGCCAGCGTCGGCCCAGCGCCTCGAACTCGTCGTTCATCTCGGTGAGTTCGGCGGCAGTCAGGTCGAGCAGCCACTCGGCACTGAAGGCGGCGTCGGTCCACGTCTTGCCCCAGGCGGCTGTCTGCTCCAGATATGCGCGGTAGTTGGCGACGCGGGTGTCGAGGATGCCGCGGGTCACCGCGCCGATGGCAGCGGCTCCCTCGGGTGTGTCCGCGAAGTCCGAGCTGCGGAACCCCCAGCCCTCCTCGGACGCCACCTGCCACCACCGCTCACGGCCGTCGGAGCTCTGGCCGCTCGCCTCGGCCACGAATCCGTGCTCGGCCAGCTTGCGCAGGTGGTAACTGACCAGTGACGGCGCCTGGTCGACCTGCTCGGCGAGCTGCGAGGCGGTCGCGGTGCCTGCGGCGAACAGCAGCCGGTAGAGCTGCATCCGCAGAGGGCTCGTGAACGCCTTCAGTCGGGACAGGTCGGTGATCCGCTCGGTCTTGGGCTTCGGTGGCATGCTGCCACGGTAGATATGAAGCAGAAGTTGCGCAATATATTTTTCAGATCTTCCGGCGGAACGTGGCGCGGCAACTCACCGAGTGCTGCCCCGACATGGCCGTACCGGTAATTCGATGGCGCGCGTCGACCAGCACGGCCACTGTGGTCCCGTGTCAGAACCCAAGTACCAGATCCGCGCCCGGCATACGACGTCCACGCTCACCGTCTACCAGGCGTACGCGCCGGAGATCGGTCTGCCGGCGGCGCGGGAGGGCCGGTTCCCGGCGCTCTGGCGGCGGGAGCGGATGACATGGATCAAGCCGTCGTTCCTGTGGATGATGTACCGCTGCGGGTGGGGGACCAAGGAAGGCCAGGAGTCCGTCCTCGCCGTCGAGATCACCCGTGAAGGTTTCGCGTGGGCGCTGGAGCGCGCCTGCCTGTCCCACTACGAGCAGGGGCTCCACGCCGACCAGGCCACCTGGAAGCGGGAGTTGAAGCGGGCCCCGGCCCGGGTGCAGTGGGATCCCGAACGCGACCTGCACCTCCGGCCCCGCCCCCACCGTTCCCTCCAGCTCGGCCTCACCGGCGAAGCCGCGCACCGCTACGCCGACGAGTGGATCGTCTCCATCACCGACGTCACTCCGCTCGCGCGTACGATCCATGCCCATGTACGGGAGGGAGCCATGGATGCCGCCCGGCGACTCCTGCCTCCCGAAAGCCCCTACCCAGTGGCTGACGGGGTCCTGGCTCACCTGATCCCCTGATCCCCATCGACCCATCACACCCGGGCATCAGGTCGAATGGCGGCTACGGGATCATGGCTCTCATCTGCTGGAAGGCTCTCGTCCGCTGAAAGGGACCCATGGTCAACGCCCGGATACTCCTCGCTGCCGCCCTCATCGCCGTTCTGACCGGTTGTACGGCGGCCGGTCGCGCAGGTGACAGTGACCGGTCGTCTGCCGACAGCGCGACCCCTACCACCAAGTCCACGCAGCCGGGACTTGAGGCGTGGATCTACCCCGGATCCACGGGGGAGGACACCTGCGGGGCCGTCGCCGAGTACCGCGACGGCCGACTCCGTACCGGAGTGCTCAAACCCCAGTACTGGGACGTCGACCCGAGTGGCGCGCTGAAGCTGCTGGACTCCGACACCCACCCGTGCAACGGCTTCAGCGAGGCCAATGCCGCGGACATCAAGGCGCACTCGGCCGCCCAGTACACCACCGTCTCCGCGATGGACCGGCCCGCGATCGCCGCGCTGGTGAGTGACCCCGCCCGCCGTACGGCCGCCGTCGGCTCGCTCACCGAGCTCGCGAAACGTATCGGGTTCACCGGTGTGGACATCGACTTCGAGGACTTCTGGGTATGGACGGCCGACGACGAGAGCGGGTACGAGACGTTTCTCGCCGAGCTCGCGGAGAGCCTGCACCGAGCCGGGCTCAAACTCCAGGTCGACGCTCCGGTCGAAACCCATGACGGTGACTCGGTGTTCAGTTACGCGGCCGTCATGCGGGCCGGGGTGGACCAGCTGGTCGTGATGGACTACGGCCGTCAGTTCAACACCCCTGCTGGACAACGGTGTTGGGCGATCTCGCCGCACAGCTGGGTGCGCGAGGCCGTTACGTACGCACAGTCCCAGGTGCCGGACAAGGACCGGCTGGTCATCGGCTTGCCGTCGTACGGCTTCACCGCGCCCGACCCCTGTGTCACGGACAAGGTGAAGGACAGTGTCCCGCTCACAACGATCCGGCGGGCGCCGGGCTACTCCGACGACCCCGCGACGACGGCCGCCCGGCGCGACGCCGCCTCCGGCGAAGTCCGCTGGACGGCGGGCGGCACTCTGTACGACTACACCGACCAGCAGGGTATGGACGCGAAGTTGGCCGTCCTCCAACAGCTCGGCGTCACCCACGTGTCGGTGTGGGCGCTGGGCGGGAATCCGTGGTTCTCGGCCAATCCGAGGGTGAGGTGAGCTGGCCCGGCGGGCGGACGTGAGGGGTGTCGGCTGGTGGGGGCGGTGTATACGCGGGGCGGATTCCCTTCGCGTATGCCCGGGGCAGCCTTGTCACCCGACCGGGAGTCGCTGATGCTGGTGCCCACCGATCGGTGAGCCACGCACGGCCCGTCAGGCACCACCCGGCAATGGCGCACACCGCAATGGCGCAGGCGGCCCCACGTATGCCGTCGATCTCCTCGCGACCTGGTCGCGGCTTCCATCCGAGACAGACATGCCTGCGTCCGGCCTGCGCCCACGACACCCCGGAGGGATCACACCATGAGCAGATTACGGCTGACCGGACGCTGGAGAACAATGACCTGCGCCCTGGCCACCGCCGCGCTGGCGACCGCCGGACTCAGCGGTACAGCGGCCCACGCCGCCCCGGCGGCCCCGCTCGCCGCCGCGCCGGCGATCGGCATCCAGTACAACGCCGACGGCGACGCGGGCCAGTGCGGCGGCGCCACGGGCCAGCAGTGGGCCACATCGCCGGACTGGACCCAGCCGATCCGCTTCGACACCGACGGTCGCCCCGGCGGCTGCCAACTGGCCTTCGGCGTATACGACCCCGACCACACCTTCGCGGGCGCGTCCCTCAGCTACGACTTCCGCGTCAGCCCCGGTGGGGACAGCGGTCAGTGCGGTAACCAAGGTACGTATCAGATGCCGATCCAGCCGTTCCAGACCTTCGGCCCGAGCGTCCGCGTCGACACCGACAACCGCTCGGGCTACTGCAACCTCACCCTCGCCGTGTCGGGCCGCTCGGACGTCGGCCTCGACGTCCAGTTCTACCCGGACGGCGACGCGGGCCAGTGCAAGAACTACCTGCCCGCGGGTCAGTACCGCACCGCGTACGCGGGGAACCCGGTCACGGTCGGCATCGACGCCGACAACCGGCCCGGCGGCTGCCAGTTCCTGCTGAGGTTGCGGCACTTCTAGGGCGTATCGAGCCCGTCCATCCCTGGAAACTCGCTACGGATCGCAGGTTGACCTTCACCCTGGGGGAAGCCACAGCATCAAGGGGCCGGGCGACGGGCTCGGTGTGAGGAGGGGTGGGGGATGGGTCTGCTGACCATCGGGGCGTTCGCGAAGGCGTCCCGGCTGTCACCGAAGGCCCTGCGCCTTTCCGACGAGCTCGGCCTGCTGACCCCCGCCCACGTCGACCCGGTGACCGGCTATCGCCGCTACGCACCCGAGCAGTTGGATCAGGCCAGGCCGGTCGCCTGGCTCCGCCGACTGGGGATGCCGCTCGCCCGTATCCAGCGCGTGTGCGGGCTGGATACGGGCGCGGCGGCCGAGGCCGTGCGCGCGTTCTGGGAGCAGGTCGAGGCCGACACCGCCGTCCGGCGGGACCTGGCGACCTTCCTCATCGACCATCTGACCTGGAAGGACCCTGCCATGGCCCCGATCACCAGCCCCCTGGGCATCCGTTACGCCGCGCTGTCCGACGCCGGACTCGTCCGAGAGGACAACCAGGACATCGCCTACGCCGGATCCCGCCTGCTCGCCGTCGCTGACGGTTTCGGCCGAAGCGGAGCTCCCGCGAGTGCCGCTGCCGTCGACGTGCTCAAGCACCTCGACAGTGGCAGCGTCCCTGCGGGCGATCTCCTGAACGTCCTCGAAGACGCCATCGAGCAGGCCAAACAGGCCGTACACGGCATCGCCGCGACCAGCTCCTCGTCGGAGGAATGCGGGACGACGCTCACCGCGATGCTCTGGACCGGATCGCAACTGGCCCTCGTCCACATCGGTGACTCTCGCGCCCATCTCCTGCGCGGTGGAGAGTTCTTCCAGATCACCCATGACCACACCGTGGTGCAGTCCATGCTCGACGACGGACGCATCAGTCCGGAGGAAGCCGCCTCCCACCCCCAGCGAGCGCTGCTGATACGGGCCCTCGCCGAGGGCGCCGACGCCACCCCCGACCTGCGGTTGCACGACGTGCAGCCCGGTGACCGCTATCTGCTGTGCTCCGACGGCCTCTCCACGGTTGTGCCCGTCGAAGACGTACGTCAGGTGGTCACCACCGTCAGCGACCCCGAGCAGGCGGTGCGTAGGCTCGTCAACCTCGCCAACCGCGCCGGCGGTCCCGACAACATCAGCTGTGTGATTGCCGACGTGGTCGAGCTCCAGTAGTAGACGTGCTCTGCGCTCGTCGGCCACGTCATACTGGGGGAGGGTATGGAGCGCCCTGGCCACCTCCGCCCGGATCCACCCCGCACCCCCTAGGTAGGCTGACCCCGACAGCACATCGTGAGCCGTACGCGTAACAAGGAGCAGACGTGAGCCAGCCGGCGTCCATCGCCCTGCAGCAGGAGATCGCCCGGGAACTGGAGATCGCCGAGATCTTCGAGGCCGAGCGGGAGATCGAGCGCCGGGTGGCCTTTCTCGCCGAGCGGCTGACCTCCACCGGGCTGCGCTCGCTCGTGCTCGGCATCAGCGGCGGCGTCGACTCCACCACCGCCGGTCGGCTCTGCCAGCTCGCGGTCGAGCGGGCCCGGGCTGCCGGGCACGAGGCGCGGTTCTACGCGATGCGGCTGCCGTACGGGGTCCAGGCCGACGAGCACGATGCCCAGCTCGCGCTCTCCTTCATCCAGGCCGACCACGTGCTGACCGTCGACATCAAGCCCGCGAGCGACGCCGCGCTGGAGGCCGCGCTGGCCGCCGGTGTGAGCTTCCGCGACGCCCACCACCAGGACTTCGTGCGCGGCAACATCAAGGCCCGCCAGCGCATGATCGCCCAGTACGCGGTGGCCGGTGCGCACGACGGTCTGGTCGTCGGCACCGACCACGCCGCTGAGGCGGTCTCCGGCTTCTTCACCAAGTTCGGCGACGGCGCCGCCGACCTCGTCCCGCTGACCGGCCTGACCAAGCGCCGGGTGCGCGCCGTCGCGGACCTGCTCGGTGCCCCCACCGAGCTGGTGTGGAAGACCCCGACGGCTGACCTGGAGAACCTCGACCCGGGCAAGGCCGACGAGGACGCCCTCGGGGTCACGTACGACGACATCGACGACTTCCTGGAGGGCAAGCCGGTCGACGAACGCGCCCACGAGACGATCGTCAACCGCTACCGCCTCACCGACCACAAGCGCCGGCTGCCGATCGCGCCGTAAGCCCGCGTAGCTCCGTCTTGACCGCAGCCGCCACGAGCTCAGCGGACTCCTGTCAGGACGGTGCCATCGATCCGCAGAGCGCGAGCGCACGCCGCGGTGAAGTCCGCCGTGGCGGCGCGGGCGCCGCACTTGACCTGGTTCAGCAGGCTGAAGGAGTAAGAGATCATGGCCGAGAGTTCCCGCTGAGTGAGGCGGGCCAGCTTCCGCTGCTCCCTGATGCGTGCGCCGGTGTGGTCGTCGTCCAGTGTCGGCATACGGGACTCCCGTTCCTGACTCGTCATCTGGAACGGTACTCGCGTCAAGGGCGTTGGTGCCTGTTCCGCCGCCGCTTCCACGTGGTGCGGGGGCGGTTGCATGCGGCCGACGGGGCGCGGTGGGATGGGGGCCATGACGATCTCTCGCACTCTGTATCTGTTCTGCTCGGCGGCGCCGCCGGTGTTCGATGTCGCCTCGGTTGTCGAGGATGCCCAGCAGGACGGGTGGGACGTATGCCTAGGGCTCACGCCCACCGCAGCCCGCTGGTTGGGGGAGAGTCTGGGCGGGCTGGCGGCGCTGACCGGCCACCCGGTGAGGTCCGAGTACAAGCGCCCCGGCGAGCCGGACGTGTGGCCGAAGACGGACGTCATCCTGTTCGCGCCGGCCACGTTCAACTCGATCAACGCATGGGCCCTCGGGCTCACTGACAAGTTCGTCGTCGGGGTCGTGGCCGAGGGAATCGGGAAGGGTATCCCCACCGTCGCGATGCCTTGTGTCAATGCCGCGTACGTCCAGCATCCCGCCTTCGAGGGCTCGGTGCGGACCCTGCGGGATGCCGGGGTGACGCTGCTGTACGGCGAGGGCGGGTTCGTGCCGAATCAGCCTGGTCAGGGGCGTGCGGACGGGTATCCCTGGCGCCTGGCCCTGGATGCCGCAGGCGTGGCTGCGCGCGTAGGAGATCCCCAGGCCTGACCAGGAATCGGCGGCCCGCCCCGGCAGGATCCGCAGCAGGCCGCCCGCCTATCGTCGGAGCGCCGGAAGCGCTCGACAACTCACCACCGACCCGACTACTCCGCCGCGATCGGACGCAGGAACTCCAGCGACCAAGTAGCCTGCGGCTCGGGTTTCTGCGCGATGAGCTGGATCTGCGCGCCCAGATAGTCCGCGCGCCACGCCAGGCCCTTGTCCGAGAGGATCTGGAGGCCGCCGATGACGGGCTCGAAGGTCCACTGTGTGCGGTCCTCCGGCCGGACGCTGTTGGCGAAGAGCTTGTCGTCGGCCGCGAGCAGGCCCACCTGCGGGTGGGTGTCGAGGAATATCTGGTACGGCGCCCCTGGCGTGTCCTGGATGGGCAGGATGGCCCATTCCTGTTGGAACGGCGGGTCCAGGGGGCGGTCGGTGGCGACCGGGACGCCGTGCTCGATGGGGTGCTCCCGGGCCGTCGCGAGCGCGGGCGGACCGAAGATATGGGCGTAGAGCCGGTAGACGCCGGGCCTGATCGGTACGGGAGGCATGCTCGCCACGTCCTCTCTCCCTCACTGGCCGGTGGCGACACCACCGGTCCTCGCCCCACCATCACGGGCGCGCCCGCCGCAGCACAGTTCAAATGCCGCCAAGCCGATGACGAGGTGTATGAGTCGACGGGGACTGCCGTGACCATTGGGCAGACCCGGACCATTGCCGGGTGAACTCGCCTGTCGCTAGCCTGTGTTCGTCATTACGATCGTTGACCGGGGTTTCGAACACGAAGGGCGGGTGGCGGGCAATGGGACGACTGGTTCCGGCGGTGACCAGGGCGCTGGACGTACTGGAGCTCTTCCTGGAGAGCGAAGTCCCGCTCTCCGCCCCCGACATCACCCGCAGACTCCAACTGCCCCGGACGACCGTCCATGAACTGATCACCACCCTGGCCGCCCGGTCGTACGTGGTCGCCGTCCCCGAGCAGCCCGGCCGCTACCGCCTCGGGGTGCGCACGTACCAGCTCGGCAGTCGGTACGCGGAGCAGCTGGACCTCGCCGCCGAAGGACAGCAGGTGGCGCGCGAGGTCGCCGAGACCTGCGACGAGACCGTGCACGTGGCCGTTCTTGAGGACACCGACGTCATCTACATCGCCAAGGTGGACTCCACGCACGCCGTCCGTATGGTCTCGGCGGCCGGCCGGCGTCTGCCCGCGCACTGCACCGCCGTCGGCAAGATGCTGCTCGCCACGTTGCCACCGGCCGAGCTCGACGTACGGCTCGCGCGTGGCGAACTCGTCGCGATGACCCCCGACAGCATCACCGACCCGGCCGTGCTGCGCGCCGCCCTCGGGGAGATCCGGGACCGGGGGACCGCCGTCGAGCACCGCGAATCCAACCCGGACGTGAGTTGTGTCGCCGCACCCGTACGCGACAGTGCGGGCCGGGTCGTGGCCGCGCTGTCGATCTCCGTACCGATGATCCGGTGGAGCGGGGAGCGTGAGGCGGAGCTCGCGGAGCTGGCGCTGAAGGGCGCGGGCGACCTGTCCGTACGGCTCGGGCACCGGGGCGCGCGATGAGGGCCGAGGTCGCGGTGCGCGAGTGGGCCGAGCTCGGCGAGGGCCCCACCTGGGACCCGGTCACCGGACGGCTGATCTGGGTCGACATCCTCGCGTCACGTATCCATACGTATGAGCCCGGCAGCGGTCGGCGTACGGTCATGGCGACCGAGCAGCACGTCGGCGCCGCGAAGCCCCGCGCGGGCGGCGGTCTCGTCGTCAACCTCCGCGACGGCGTGGGTCTTTACGGACCCGACGGATCTTTTTCGTGGCTGCTGCGGGAGCCGGTGCCCGGGCGGCGTGGCAACGACGCGGCCGTCGCGCCGGACGGGGCTCTGTGGGCGGGCACGATGCGCTACGACGAGGCACCCTCGGGCGGCTCCCTCACCCGGGTCACGGGCGACGGCACGTCCACCCGGCTGCCCGGTGACATCGCGGTCAGCAACGGCATCGGCTGGAGCCCGGACGGCCGGTTGATGTACTACGTGGACAGCCCTACCCGGCGGATCGACGTCTTCGACTTCGACGGTCAACTCGCCTATGGAAGGCGGGAGTTCGCCACCATCGAGGAAGGTTTTCCGGACGGGCTCACCGTGGACGCGGCGGGCGGTGTGTGGGTGGCGCTGTGGGACGGCCACGCGATTCGCCGCTACGGTCCGGACGGCGCGCTCGACCTGGTCGTCGAGCTGCCGGTGCGCCGCCCCACCGCCTGCGCCTTCGGTGGCCCGGGCCTCAGCGACCTCTACGTCACCACCGCCCGGGTCGGCCAGGACCGGCCGCACCCGCTCGCGGGCTCGCTCCTCGTACTGCCGGGCATCGGCAGGGGAATACCGGGCACCGCCTTCGCCGGATGAACGGCGAGAGCGGTGCCCGGCGACCGGGCCGCCCACCTGGCCCGGGGTCTGTGATCAGCGCGTATCAGCGCGTCGAGAAGGTGTGCAGGGTGGCGGAGCGATACGTCCGGCCGGGGCGCAGCACCGTCGACGGGAACGCGGGCCGGTTGGGCGAGTCGGGGAAGTGCTGGCTCTCCAGGCACAGTGCGTCGCCCTGGCGATAGGTGCGTCCCGAGGGGCCGACCAGGGTGCCGTCGAGGAAGTTGCCGCTGTAGAACTGAAGGCCCGGCTCGGTGGTGTACATCCGCATCACCCGGCCCGAGCACGGATCGGCGAGCGTAAGCGCGTACTCGGGGGTGGACGTGATCCCCTTGTCCAGCACCCAGTTGTGGTCGATGCCCTTGCCGTACAGGAGCTGCGCATGCCCCTGGCGGATGTCGCGGCCGATCTCCTTCGTACGGCGGAAGTCGAAGGGCGTGCCGGACACCCGGGCCAGCTCGCCCGTCGGGATGAGGCCCGGGCCGACCGGGGTGTAACGGGCGGCGGCCAGTTCCAGGGTGTGGTCGAGGATGGAGCCGGTGCCCTCGCCGCCGAGGTTGAAGTACGTGTGGTTGGTGAGGTTGACGACGGTCGCCCGGTCCGTCGTCGCCTCGTAGTCGATGCGCCAGGCACCGCGTGCGGTGAGGGTGTACGTGACGCGGACCTTGAGGGTGCCGGGGTAGCCCATCTCGCCGTCCGGTGAGATCCGGGAGAGGACGAGGCCGGTCTCGGAGCCGTGGGTGAACGGCTCCACGTGCCACATCCGTTTGTCGAAGCCCTGGGTGCCACCGTGCAGGCTGTTCTCCCCGTCGTTGAGGGGCAGTTGGTAGGTGTGGCCGTCCAGGGTGAACCGGCCGCCCGCGATGCGGTTGCCGTAGCGGCCGATGAGTCCGCCGAAGTAGGGGGACTTGGCCACATAGTCGGCGAGGTTGTCGAAGCCGAGCGCGATGTCGGCCAAGTGGCCGTGCCGGTCGGGGACTTCGAGGGAGTGGACGATCCCGCCGTACGAGAGGATCTTCAGGCGGGTGCCGCCGTTGGTGACGGTCCACAGGTACACCTTGGTGCCGTCGGCCAGGGTGCCGAAGAGCGTCCTGGTGGGGGTGGAGCGGCCCGGCGCGGCATGGGCCGTTGCGGGGGCGAGCCCTGCGGCCAGTCCGGTGGCGAGACCGGCCGCGAGTGCGGTGCGTCTGGTGGTGTTCATGGGGCGACTCCTAGAAAGTGGGGAGGTCAGGAACCGGCCTTGCGCTTGTTGTAGACGTCGAAGCCGACCGCGGCGAGCAGGACGAGACCCTTGATGACCTGCTGGTAGTCGGTGCCGACGCCGACCAGCGACATACCGTTGTTGAGCACGCCGAGGACCAGACCGCCGATCACCGCGCCCAGGACCGTGCCGACGCCGCCGCTCATCGACGCACCGCCGATGAAGGAGGCCGCGATCGCCTCCAGTTCGAAGTTGACGCCCGCGTTGGGGGTGCCCGCGTTGAGGCGGGCCGCGAAGACGACGCCGGCCAGGGCGGCGAGCACGCCCATGTTCACGAAGACGAGGAACGTGACCCGCTTGTCCTTGACGCCGGAGAGCTTGGCCGCGGCCTGGTTGCCCCCGAGCGCGTACACATGGCGTCCCACCACGGCGTTGCGCATCACGAAGCCGAGCCCCAGGAGCAGCGCGCCGAGCAGCAGCAGAACGACCGGCACGCCCCGGTAGCTCGCCAGCGTCAGGGTGAACGCGAGCACGGCCGCCGTCATCGCCACGCACTTGGCCAGGAACAGGCTCCGGGGCAGCACTTCCAGCTCGTACGCCTGCTGGCGCCGCCGGGACCGTACCTCCTGGACCAGGACGACGACAATCAGACCGAGCCCCAACAGCACGGTCAGATTGTGGTAGTTGGTGTGCGGGCCGACCTCCGGCAGATAGCCGGTGGATATCTTCTGGAAACCGTCGGGGAACGGGCCGAGCGAGCGCGAGCCGAGCAGGATCTGGGTGGCGCCCCGGAACAGCAGCATTCCGGCGAGGGTCACGATGAACGACGGGATCCCCACATACGCGATCCAGAACCCCTGCCAGGCACCCGCCAGCGCCCCGATGGCGAGCGCGATGACCAGCGCGAGCACCCAGGGCACATGGTGCTCGACCATCAGCACCGCGCACGCCGCCGAGACGAACGCCGCCAGCGAGCCCACGGACAGATCGATGTGGCCCGCGATGATCACGATCATCATGCCGATGGCGAGGACCAGGATGTAGCTGTTCTGCAGCACCAGATTGGTGACGTTGTTCGGCTTGAGCAGCACGCCGTCGGTCCAGATCTGGAACAGGACGACGATCAGGCCGAGCGCGACCAGCATCCCGTACTGCCGCATGTTGCGGCGGGCCGCGTCGAGCAGCAGGGCTCCGGCCGTGGCGCGCGGGGACTCGGGGGCGCGTGGGGCGCTCGGCGGGCTGTCGGTGGTGACCGGACTCATGGCGACTACCTCTTGTTCGTGGTCATATGGCGCATCAGCACTTCCTGGGTCGCCTGCGCCCGGGCGACCTCGCCGGTGAGCCGCCCGGCGGCCATCGTGTAGACGCGGTCGCACATACCGAGCAGTTCGGGCAGCTCGGAGGAGATGAGGACGACCGCTCTGCCCTCGGCCGCGAGCCGGTCGACGACGGTGTAGATCTCGTACTTGGCGCCCACGTCGATGCCGCGCGTCGGCTCGTCGAGGATCAGCACATCGGGGCCCGCGAAGATCCACTTGCTGAGGACGACTTTCTGCTGGTTGCCGCCGGACAGCCGCCCGGCCCGCTCGAAGACGGTCGGCGCCTTGATGTTCATGCTCGCGCGGTACGACTCGGCCACCCGCCGCTCCTCGTGCTCGTCCACGATCCCGCGCCGGGACACCTTGCCGAGGGCGCCGAGCGTGATGTTGTGCCCGATGGTGTCGATGAGGTTGAGGCCATACCGCTTGCGGTCCTCCGTCACGTACGCGATGCCATGCGCGACCGCCTCCGGGACCGTCCGGGTGCGGATCTCGCGGCCGTCCTTGTGTACGGTGCCGCTGATGCCGCGCCCGTACGAGCGGCCGAAGACGCTCATGGCCAGTTCGGTACGGCCCGCTCCCATCAGTCCCGCGATGCCGACGATCTCGCCGCGCCGCACCTGCAGGCTCACCCCGTCCACGACCTTGCGCTGCTGGTCGACGGGGTGGTGCACGGTCCAGTCCCGTATCTCCAGGGCGGGGTGGGCGCCCGGATCGCCCTCGTACGGGGTGCGTGCGGGGAAGCGGTGGTCGAGGTCGCGGCCGACCATGGCCCGGATGATGCGGTCCTCGGTGGTGGCCGCGTCCTTCACGTCGAGGGTCTCGATGGTGTGGCCGTCGCGGATGACGGTGACCGAGTCGGCGATCGCCGCGATCTCGTTGAGCTTGTGCGAGATGATGATCGAGGTGATGCCCTGGGCCTTCAACTCCGCGATGAGGGACAGGAGATGGGCGCTGTCCTCGTCGTTGAGCGCGGCCGTCGGCTCGTCGAGGATGAGCAGTGTGACCTCCTTGGCGAGGGCCTTCGCGATCTCCACGAGCTGCTGCTTGCCGACCCCGATGTCCGCGACCCGGGTCTGCGGATGCTCGTCCAGACCCACCCGTTTGATCAGTCGCGCGGCGTGTTGGAGCGTGCGGCTCCAGCTGACGATGCCGCGCGCGGCCTGTTCATTGCCCAGGAAGATGTTCTCGGCGATGGAGAGATGGGGGACCAGGGCCAGCTCCTGGTGGATGATGACGATCCCGCGTGCCTCGCTCGCGCGGATGTCTTTGAAGGCACAGGGCTCGCCCTGGAAGAGGATCTCGCCCCCGTAACTCCCGTACGGATGAACGCCGCTGAGCACCTTCATCAGCGTCGACTTGCCCGCGCCGTTCTCCCCACAGACGGCGTGCACCTCACCCGGTGCGACGGTCAGGGAGACGTCCGAGAGCGCCCGGACGCCGGGGAAGGACTTGCCGATGGAACGCATCTCCAGGACGGGTGCGCGCGGGGCGGGTATACGAGGGGCGGGCGCGTCCGGGGCCGGGGTGTCCGGTGTGGGGGCGTGGTTCACTTCAGGTCACTCGCCTTGATGTAGCCCGAATCGACCAGTTCCGCCTGGTAGTTGGTCTTGTCGACGCTGACCGGGTTGAGCAGGAAGGACGGCACGACCTTCTTCTCGTTGTCGTACGTCCTGACGTCGTTGACCTCGGGCTTCTTGTTGTTGAGCACCGCGTCCGCCATCTGCACGGCCTGCTTGGCCAGCGCCCGGGTGTCCTTGTAGACGGTCTGCGTCTGGTTGCCCGCGATGATCGACTTCACCGACGCCACCTCGGCGTCCTGCCCGGTGACGACCGGATACGGCTTGGCGGCGGTGCCGTAGCCGCCGGAGCGCAGTGCCGACAGGATGCCGATCGACATACCGTCGTACGGGGACAGGACGGCGTCGACGCGGTCGGAGGAGTACGACTTCGTCAGCAGGTCGTCCATCCGCTTCTGCGCGGTGGCGCCGTCCCAGCGCAGCGTGGTCACCTGGTTGAGCCGGGTCTGTCCGCTGCGGACGACCAGCTGCCCCTTGTCGAGGTAGGGCTGGAGCGTCTTCATGGCGCCCTGGAAGAAGTAGCGCGTGTTGTTGTCGTCGGGGGACCCGGCGAAGAGCTCGATGGTGAATGGCCCGCTCTTGGCACCGCTCTTGAGCCCGAGTTTGTCGATGATGTACGTCGCCTGGAGCACGCCGACCTTCTCGTTGTCGAAGGACGCGTAGTAGTCGACGTTCGGCGAGCCGAGGATGAGACGGTCGTACGAGATCACCTTGATGTGCTGGTCGGCGGCCTGCCGCAGGACGTCGCTCAGCGCGCGACCGTCGATCGCCGCGATGACGAGGACGTCGTCGCCCTTGGTGATCATGTTCTCGATCTGGGCGACCTGCTGGTCGACGTTGTCCTCGCCGTACTGGAGATCGGTCTTGTAGCCGAGCGCGTGGAACTGCTTGGCCATGTTGTTGCCGTCGGCGATCCAGCGCTCCGAGGACTTCGTCGGCATCGCGATGCCGATCGTGGCGCCCTTGCCGCTCTTGGCGGTGCTCTTGCCGCCGCCCTCGCTGCTCTGCCCGCATGCGGCGAGCGCGAGGGCGAGCGAGGCGGCGACGAGGGGGAGTGCGGCTCGGCGGGTGCGGCGCGTGGTCATCGGTACTCCGGGGTGAGGGGGAAGCGGGTGAGGGGGCCGGGGCGGCGGGAGCCGAGCGGGGACATGCCGCCGTCGGCGCGGTGGCGGGCGAGCAGATCGAGGACGAGCCGTCCCCGGCGCACCCGTTCGCGGGCGGTGTCCAGGGCGGTGTCGCGCAGATGGCCGCCGTACGGGTAGATACCGGGCGCCTTGGACAGGCCGAACTTGAGGTAGAGCGGGGCGGCCCGGCGGATCAGCTCGGCCGCCTCGTACATCCGCACATAGCCGCCGAGGTCGTCCGGCGCTTCGACGTACAGGTCGAGGGGGACCCGGGAGACCCGGCGGATCTCGGTGAAGTGAGTGAGCGTCAGATCGGAGGGAACGTTCACGGAGTCGGCGCCGAGGTGTTCGTACACCGCGACCGAGGCCGGGTTGACCGGGCCGACGAGGGCGGAGACCTTCAGCGTGGTGTCGTCGGGCAGCAGGCCCCGCTCGCGCATCCGATGCAGGGTCCACAGCACGCCCTCGTCGGCCACGAGCAGCGAGGGCACCCCCAACTCCGTTGCCCGCAAGGCGTCTTCGACGCACCCCGCGAGCGCGTCATGGCCCCGCGCACGCAGTCCCGCGCCGCCCGAAGCGGTACGGGTCGAGGCGCCGGTGTCCCAGGTGCCGCGCGGGCCGGTGAACAGGCAGAGCTCGATGTCACGCTCGGCGGACGCCTCCACCATCTCGGTGATCTCCGCGTCGGAGAGCATCCACACCCCGCTGCCCTGGCTGACCCGGTGCACGGGTACATCGAGGCGGGAGGCCTCCTTCAGGACCGCGCCGAGCGCTTCCGGGCCCTCCACGGAGGGGATCTCGGTGCGCCAGGTGCCCCCGTCGGGGAAGGAGTGCGGGGAGGAGTCGGTGGGATGGCCGGCGGGCGCGGCCAGGCCGAGCGCCGCCAGGGCCGGTTCACCCGGACGGCGGGGCCCTTCGGGGGTCGGGGCGGGGGTTGATGCGTGGGTCACGGGGGGTTCCTCGGTGTGTGAACTTGGGGAGTGTGCGGGGGCCTTCGGTTTTCGGGGTTCCGGATTCGGCTTCACGGTTCGGGAGTGTTCGAGATTTCGGACGTCGTTCGGATTGCTGGGCATGCGGCCTCGTTGAAGGGCATGAGACCCGCGCCTCAAGGGCGCAACAGGACCTTCCCCGTATCGGGATCGTCGGCCGCGAGCAGCGCGAGGGCGTCGCCGAACCGCTCCAGCGGGAACTCGTGCGTGATCAGCCGCGCCGGATCGATCCGCCCCGTGGCGTACGCCCGTACGGCGAAGGACCAGGCGGACGACGGCGCTCCGAAGACGCTGCGCACGGTGAGCTGGCTCAGCGAGAGGTGGACCGGATCGATGCCGACCGCTCCGGTGGTGAACATCCCGGTGAGGACCACCCGGCCGCCGCGCCGCGCGAGCAGACAGGACCCGGCGGCGGTGCCGGACGCCCCGGCGGTCTCCACGACCAGGTCGTAGCGGCCGTACACCTCCTCGGAGGCAGCGGGCGTACGGGCCTCGGTCGCGCCCATCAGGAGGGCGAGCTTGGCGCGTTCGGACCGGGGGTCGATCGCCGCGAGCTCGGCGGGGGAGTAGGCCGCGAGCAGTTGGACCGCGAGCAGGCCCAGTGTCCCCGCGCCGACCACCGCGATGCGTTCCCCCGTCTCCGGCGCCCCGGCCCGTACCGCGGCGGCGACCACCGCGGTCGGCTCCAGCAGGGCTGCGGCGCGCAGATCCGCGTCGTCGGGCAGCGGATGCAGCAGCCGGGCGGGCACGATCAGGTGGTCGGCGAAGGCGCCGGGGTGGGTGAACCCCGTCTCCGCGTACGAGGCCGTGCACAGGGAGGTCTCGCCGCAGCGGCACCGCTCGCAGGTCCCGCAGGTGCGGAATCCCTCGGCGACCGTGTTGCGCCCGACGAGCGCCGGATCGACTCCCGGCCCGGCCGCGACGACGGTGCCGGACCACTCGTGGCCGGGGGTGACGGGGTAGCGGACATAGTCGGGGGCGCGGTGGCCGTCGTACACCTCCAGGTCGCTGCGGCAGATCCCGGCGGCGGCCACCTGCACCAACACCTCGCCGGGTCCGGGCTCGGGGCGTGGCCCGGTGACCAGGCGGTGGCTGCCCGGGGTGTCGATGACGACCGCGCGGCTGTTCATCGGCCCGCTCCCGGCGACTTGGGCGCCCGCTTCTCCCAGCCCTCCGCCCACAGGTCGAAGCGGGCCTGCTGCTGGGGGAATTCGGCCGCCGCATCCACATCGAGCTCGACGCCGAGGCCCGGGGCGTCGGGCAGGGTGAAGTAACCGTCGACGACCTGCGGCGCGCCCTTCACCACCTTCTTGATGTCGGCGTCCGCGAAGTCGTTGAAGTGTTCCAGGATCTTGAAGTTCGGTGTGCAGCCCGCGAGTTGGAGGGTGGCGGCGGTGAGCACCGGGCCGCCCACGTTGTGCGGAGCGACGAGTACGTAGTGGGTCTCGGCGGTCGCCGCGAGCTTACGGGTTTCCAGGATGCCGCCGATGTGGCCCACGTCCGGCTGGATGATGTCGGCGGCCTGCGACTCGAAGAGCTCGCGGAACTCGATGCGGTCGTGGATGCGTTCGCCGGTCGCGATGGGGATTTCCACCTTGTCGGCGACTTTCCGCAGCGCCTTGAGGTTCTCCGGCGGGACCGGCTCCTCCAGCCAGGCGGGTGCGAACGGGGTGAGTTCGCGGGCCAGGCGCACCGCCGTGGCCGGGGAGAACCGCCCGTGCATCTCCACCATCAGCTCCGCGTCGGGGCCGATCGCGTCCCGTACCGCCTCGATCAACGAAACGGCGTAGCCGGTCTGTTGGTGGTCGAGCTCGAAGTGCCCGGTGCCGAACGGGTCGATCTTCAGAGCCCGGTAGCCGCGCTCCATCACCGTACGGGCGGCCTTGTGGTAGGCCTCCGGGGTGCGCTCGGTGGTGTACCAGCCGTTCGCGTACGCCTTGACGCGGTCCGTCACCCTGCCGCCGAGCAGCTGCCACACCGGCACGCCGAGCGCCTTGCCCTTGATGTCCCAGCAGGCCATCTCGACCACCGCGATGCCGGACATCACGATCTCGCCGGCCCGGCCGTAGTCGCCGTACTTCATCCGGCGCACCAGGTCCTCGATCGCGAAGGGGTCGGAGCCCGCGATGTGGTTGGTCTCGGCTTCCCGGAGATAGCCGATCAGGGCGTCGGTGTGGCCGAGCATGCGGGTCTCGCCGATGCCGGTGATGCCCTCGTCGGTGTGGACCTGGACGTAGGTGAGGTTGCGCCAGGGGGTCCCGACGACATGGGTGCTGATTCCGGTGATTCGCAAGGCAGTTGCTCCCGGGACGCGATGCACGACGTTCGATATTTCGTCACTCGTTCGAAATTCTGGCGTGACGGTAATGACGCCGGGGCGCGGGTGTCAATGGGTCGCGCGGCAATCGTTGAAATGCGAAGAACCAATGGTGTGCGGGGTGTTGACGTGACGGTGGAGCAGGCGGAATGCTCCCGGCGTCGAAATGCAGAACGCTGTCCGAAATCTCGAACCACTGGCGAGAGTTGAGGAGCCCGGCATGACCGCACACCCCGCATCCGGACCCGCACAGCCGCCCACTCAGGGGCCCGGCCGCAGAACCGTCCTCGGCGCGCTCGGCGCACTGCCACTCGCCGGAGCGATCCCGGCCCTCGCAGCAACCTCGGCGCGGGCCGCCGACGCGCTCCCCGTGCCCGTGGCGCACTGGACGTTCGACGAGGGCGCCGGCACCACGGCCGCCAGCAGCTCCGGCGGACCCGCCGTGACCCTCGGCGGGGGTGCGCGGTGGGGCGCGGCGAAGTACGGGGCGTCGAGCCTCGACCTGTCGGCGGGCGGCAGCGCCACGGCGCCGGGTCCCGTCGTGAACACCGCTGCGAGCTTCAGCGCGGCCGCGTGGGTACGACTCACGGCCACCACCGGATACCAGACCTTCGTCTCCGTCGACGGCACCGACGTCAGCGGCTTCTACCTCCAACTCCGCGACGACACCGGCGCGTTCGCCTTCACCCGGCTGCCCTCGGACGCCAGCTCCGGCAACGGCGCGGCCGCCGTCGCCGGAGCGTCCTTCGCCCCCGTGACCGGCGTCTGGTACCACGTGCTGGGCGTGAACGACACCTCGTCCGGAGTCGTCCGGCTGTACGTCAACGGCGTATTGGAGGGCGAGGCGCCATATCACGACGGCTGGCGCGCGACCGGGGCCACCGCCGTGGGGCGCGGCCGCTTCGGTGGCGCTGAGGTCGACCAGGTCCACGGGCTCATCGACGACGTCCAGGTCTTCGACATCGCCCTCACCGCCGACCAGGCGGCCGCACTGGCCGGAGTACCCGTGGAGGACACGCGCCCGCTGCTGACCGTCGACACGACCCGTCCAGGACCGGTGGTCAGCCCCGAACTCGGCGGGATCTTCTTCGAGGACATCAACCACAGCGGCGAGGGCGGCCTCTACGCCGAACTCGTCAACAACCGCAGCTTCATGGCCGCCGCCACCCCGCTGCACTGGTCCGCCGTAGGCTCGGCCACCCTCGCGATCGACCCCGCCCAGCCACTCAACCAGGCCCTGACGCAGTCGTTGCGCGTCAACGCCTCGGCTGCGGGCGCGGGGGTGGCGAACGAGGGCTTCTGGGGAATCCCGGTCCGGCCGAACACGACCTACCGTGCTTCGCTGTACGCTAAGTCACCAGGTACATCAGGCAAGTTGACGGTGTCCATAGTGGGCAACGACGGTACGGTCCACGCCACGGCCACCACGGGCACCCTCACCACAGCCTGGCGCAAGCACGAACTCACCCTGACGACCGGCCCGAACGCACCCACCACCGTGGACGCCCGGCTGACCGTGACCGTGACGGCCCCCGGCACGCTCTGGCTGAGCCAGGTCTCCCTCTTCCCGCCGACGTACAAGAACAGGCCGGGCGGGCTGCGGGTGGACCTCATGGAGAAACTGGCCGCGCTGAAACCCGCGTTCCTGCGCTTCCCCGGTGGGAACTACCTCGAAGGCAACGTCATCGCCGACCGCTTCGACTGGAAGAAGACGATCGGCCCGCCCGAGCAGCGCCCCGGACACCACAACTCCGCCTGGGGCTACTGGTCCACCGACGGACTCGGCCTGTCCGAATACCTCCAGATGACCGAGGACCTCGGCTGCGTCCCGCTGCTGTGCGTGTACGCGGGCTACTCGCTGGGCGGCGAACACGTCACCGGCGACGCCCTGCAGCCCTTCATTCAGGACGCCCTCGACCAGATCGAGTACATCACCGGCCCCGCCACCTCCACCTGGGGCGCGCGGCGCGCGGCCGATGGACACCCGAAGCCCTTCCCGCTGACATACGTGGAGATCGGCAACGAGGACTGGTTCGAGAGGTCGGGCTCGTACGAGCAGCGGTACGCGGCCTTCCACGATGCCATCAAGTCCCGCTATCCGGCACTCAAGCTGATCGCCACGACGCCGGTGGCGTCCCGCCCGTACGACCTCATCGACGAGCACTACTACCTCTCGCCCGCCGCCTTCCAGGCCGCCTCCCACAAGTACGACCAGCGTGATCGCGGCGGCCCCAAGGTGTTCGTCGGCGAATGGGCCGCGCAGGAGGGCCGCCCCACCCCGGACCTCAACGCCGCCCTCGGTGACGCCTCCTGGCTGGTCGGGCTCATCCGCAACTCCGACCAGGTGCTCATGGAGTCGTACGCGCCGCTGTTCAGCCACGTACGGGACAACACCTGGGCCACCAACCTCATCGCGTACGACGGGCTGACCAGCTACAACTCACCCAGCTACTACGCACAGCAGCTGCTGCGCACCCGGCGGGGGAGCGTGGTCCTGCCGACCTCCGTCCGCGCCTTGCCCGGCCTGAACGTCGTGACCACCCACGACCCGGCGACCCACCGCGTCTACCTCGCGGTGATCAACACCAGCGACACGGCCCGCACGACGGTGGTCCGCCTCCAGGGGGTTGCCCGCACCGCGCCGACGGGTGCGGTCACGGTGCTGTCCGCCACCGACAAGACGGCCACCAACACCCTCACGAACCCGGAGGCGGTCACCCCGCACCGCCGCCCCGTCGGCGGCCTGACCCCCGCGTTCCGGGCGACGTTCGCGGCGTATTCGGTGACGGTGCTGGAGGTGACGGCGGGCTGAGGGGGCCAGGGGCCCGTCACTGGTCTGCTGGGGAAATCCGGTGGCGGGCGCGGCGCCCGGTGGTGAGGATCGCGGGATGGATGTCTTCCTGGAGACCGAACGGCTGGTACTGCGCCCGTTCAGCGACGCCGACGCCGACCACCTGTTCGCGCTGGACAGCGACCCTGACGTCATGCGCTTCATCAATGGCGGCCGGCCGACCAGCCGTGAAGCGATCCGCGCGCTGACCCTGCCACGGCTCCTGCACGACTACCCGTGCTTCGGCACCCGTGGCTACTGGGCCGCCGAGGAGAAGGGCACCGGGACCTTCTTGGGGTGGTTCGAGTTTCGTCCCCTTGACGACGACAGCACGGCCGTGGTCGAGCTCGGTTACCGGCTGAACAAGGCCGCCTGGGGCAAGGGCTATGCCGCTGAGGGGTCCCGGGCCCTGATGGAAAAAGGGTTCACCGACCTCGGTGTGGAGCGGGTCACCGCGAACACGATGGCGGTGAATACGCGATCCCGGCGTGTGATGGAGAAGGCGGGCCTGTCATTCCTGCGGAACTTCACCGGGGACTGGCCGGAAGCGATCCCGGGATCCGAGCACGGCGAGGTCGAGTACGACCTTGTCCGAGACGACTGGGTGCGGGGCCGGTAGCTGTCGGCCTCCGGTCCGTTCCGAACTCCTTACCGCCCGTGACCAGCCAAACCCACCCGCCGCGCTCCTATATCATGATCGAACCCATGATGATCGCCCTCGTCGCCCGCCCCTACGGAAACCATCCTGCCCAGCATGAAGAGCGATCGATGTAAATAAATCTAACAAATCGGCCAAACAATTGATATCTATAGCATCACGGAAGATTTCGCGAATCAACTGGAAAAGCGTGTTCGCCGCGTGGCGTCAGCCACGGGCGATGTTGTGGACCGCGGCGAGTGTGGTGGCCCTCGGATTCCTTGTCGCGCTGGAGATCGCCGCGCGGCACTACGGCACACGCGGGCCGATCGACAACCAGGTGCGAGAGGTGGTATTCGCCCCGAAATCGGGGCCGCTGCTGTACGCCAGTATGGCGTTGATGATGGTGGTGCTCACCTGGCGGCAACGGTTCATCGCGATCGGTGTCGCGGTCGGCATCGACATCGTTTTCTTCGTGGTGCGGTGGTCGCTCGACGCCAAGATGATGTTCGGCAACGGCGCGCTGTGGGTGCTTCTGGGCTGCGCGGTCATCGCTGTCACGCGCCGTACCGGGCGGGAACGTGCCCTGCTGCTGAAGGGTGTCGGGCTCGGCCTGCTGCTGGTGGCCGGCCGCAAGACCGGTGACGCCTGGCTGCTCATCACGTCGAAGACCCGCCTGACGGTGCTCGACCAGTACGTGGCGGTCGCCGATCACGCGCTGGGCAACCCGTCGTGGGTGGTGGGCCGGATGGTCAAGGCCACGGGCCCGATCGGCGCCCATGTGCTCGACTACGTCTACATTCAGCTCGCCGTGGCCGCGGTCATCGTCACGGTGTACCAGCTGCGCAATGTGGCGGCCGAGCGCCGCTTCCCGAGCCATCATCTGGTGCGCACCTTTTTGACGATCGGCCTGCTCGGGCCCGCGATCTACATGATCTTCCCGGTGGTCGGACCGATCTTCGCGTACGGCACCGGCGCCTTCGGCACCGGCAGCGAACACCTGGCGGTGGCCAACCTGTGGCCGCACACCCCGCCGCCGATCGGTGCCCCGCACCACATGCCATTCGACGAGCTCACCCCGCGCAACTGCATGCCCAGCCTGCACACGGCGTGGGCCACCGCGATTTTCATTCATTCCCGCAAGGGCCCGAGAATTCTGCGTTATGCGGGCGCGTTCTGGCTGATCGCGACGCTCGGCGCAACGCTGGGATTCGGCTACCACTACGGCACGGACATCATTGCCGGTGTCGCCTTCACGCTCACGATCGAGGGCGCGCTGCGCGCGATCGAACGTGGCTGGGACCGGTCGGGAATTCAGCTGGTCGCTTATGGCGCGACCGTGTTCGCCGCGCTCTTGGTGTCGTATCGCTATCTGCCGCTGCAGATGGCCGAACACCCGTGGATATTCGGCCCCCTTCTCATGCTGGCCATGGCTTCGGTGATCTACGGCTATGTACGGACCACCAAGCGGTGGGAACCGACGGCAGCGAAGGTCCCCGCGGCGCGGCAGCCGGAACGGCAGCCCGAACTGGTCTGAGTCGGCAGTGGTGTCCGTCACGGCCTGACGGTCCACTACACTTCGTGCTCGATTGGTCTCACAGGGTGCTCACCCCCGCGAGGGTGGGCACCCTGCCGTTCGACCGGGCAGGAGTCGTTGACCTTGGAGCGACCGGACGTTGTCATCGGCCCGGAGGTCGCGAACGACGCGACCACGGCGGTGACGAGGAAACTGCCCGAGGTCACCCTGGCCTTCTGGATCATGAAGATCGCCGCGACGACGCTGGGCGAGACGGCCGGGGACCTCTTCGCGCAGACCCTCAAGCTGGGCTATTTCCTCACCACGATCGCGCTGTTCCTCGTCTTCGTGGTGACCTTGCTGGTCCAGCTGCGGTCCCGCCGCTACAACCCGTTCTGCTACTGGACCGTGATCCTGTCGACCAGCACGGCCGGCACCACGATGTCCGACTTCATGAACCGGGACGCCAGCGCCAAGTACCTGTCGAACGGGGCCGATGCGCTCGGCTGGGGCCCGCAGGGCCTCGCCCTGGGATACCCGACAGGCGCGGCGCTCCTCCTCTCCCTCCTCCTGGTGATCTTCGTGATCTGGAAGTCGAGCGGGATGACGTTCCAGATCCGGGAGATCGTCACCTTCCGGGGTGAAGTGCTGTTCTGGTCGGCGATCCTCGTCTCCAACACGCTCGGCACCTCGATGGGCGACTTCCTCTCCGACAGCTCGGGCCTCGGCTACGCCGGTGGTGCACTCTTGGTCTCCTCGGCGCTCGCGCTGCTCGTCGCGCTGATGAAGGTGCCGGTGGTGCCGAACGTGCTGCTGTTCTGGATCGCCTTCGTCCTCACCCGCCCGCTCGGCGCCACGGCGGGCGACTTCCTGACCAAGCCGGTCGCCAAGGGGGGCCTGGACCTCGGGACGGCGGGTTCGTCGGGCGTCCTGCTCGTCACCCTGCTCGTCCTGATGGCGTACGCGCAGGCGCAGGAGCGCACGCCTGCCGAGGCGAGGGAGACAGCCGGCCGCTCGGTGGGCTGACGGTGAATCGCCCCCCCCGGGCGCTGTCAACCTCGGTCGTACGTGTGAAACCCCCGCCCCGCCTTCCGGCCGAGCAGCCCGGCCTCCACCATGCGCTGGAGCAGCGGCGGCGGGGCGTACAGGGGCTCCTTGAACTCCTCGTAGAGCGACTTGGCGATGGAGGCCACGGTGTCCAGGCCGATCAGATCGGCGAGCTTGAGCGGGCCCATCGGGTGGGCGCAGCCCAGTTCCATGCCGGCGTCCACATCGGAGGGGGTGGCGAAGCCCGACTCCGCCATCCGGACCGCGGCGAGCAGGTACGGGATGAGCAGGGCGTTGACGACGAAGCCCGCCCGGTCCTTGGAGCGGATCACTGTCTTGCCGAGTGTGTCACGGGCGAACACCTCGGCCGCGGCGGCCGTTTCGGCGGTGGTGTGCAGCGAGGTGACGATCTCCACCAGCGGCATGACCGGTACGGGGTTGAAGAAGTGCAGGCCGAGGACGCGGTCGGCGCGGTGCGTGGCCATGCCGAGGCGCATCACGGGCAGGGACGAGGTGTTGGTCGCCAGGATCGCCGCCGGGTCCTCGACGATCTTGTCGAGGGCGGTGAAGATCTCCGTCTTGACGTCGGCGTTCTCGGTGGCCGCTTCGACGACCAGGTGCTGGTCGGCGAGGTCGTCGAGGCTGCTGGTGAAGACGAGCCGGGCCAGGGCGTTCTCGGCGGCGAGACGGTCCAACTTGCCGCGTTCGGCGGCGCGTTCCAGGGATGTGGCGACCCGGTCGCGGGCCCGTCGGGCTGTGGCGGCGTCGGCCTCGCACACGACGGTGTCGAGCCCGGCGCGGGCACAGACCTCGGCGATACCGGCGCCCATCTGACCACCGCCGACGACGCCTACGCGCTGGATGCTGTTGGTCATGATCGCTCCGTTCTGGTTCGTGGCGCGGTGCCGCGCCCCCTCAGGGGCGCGGGGCTGTGACACTGTGCGGCCGCGACCGTCCCCCAAGCTCTCAACTTCGTCCGAGCAGGGGCCCCCACGCACGGTCGGCAGCCGAACGCCGCACTCAGTGGAACTGCTCCTCCTCCGTGGAGCCGGCCAGCGCGGTGGTCGACGAGGCGGGGTTGACGGCGGTGGAGACCAGGTCGAAGTAGCCGGTGCCCACTTCACGCTGGTGTTTCACGGCAGTGAAACCACGCTCCTGCGCGGCGAACTCCCGCTCCTGGAGGTCGACATACGCGGTCATACCGTGCTCTGCATAGCCATGCGCCAGGTCGAACATGCCGTGGTTGAGGGAGTGGAACCCGGCCAGGGTGATGAACTGGAACCGGTAACCCATCGCGCCCAACTCCCGCTGGAACTTGGCGATCTGGTCGTCGTCGAGCGCGGCCTTCCAGTTGAAGGACGGCGAGCAGTTGTACGCCAGCATCTGGTCCGGGTGGCGCGCGTGGATCGCCTCGGCGAACTCGCGGGCCTGGGCGAGGTCCGGGGTGCCGGTCTCCACCCAGATCAGGTCCGCGTAGGGGGCGTAGGCGAGGCCGCGGGCGATGACGGGCGCCATACCGTTCTGGACCCGGTAGAAGCCCTCGGCCGTGCGCTCACCCGTCACGAACTGCGCGTCGCGCTCATCGACGTCGCTGGTCAGCAGGTTGGCGGCGAGTGCGTCCGTACGGGCGATGATCACGGTCGGGGTGTCCGCGATGTCGGCGGCCAGACGTGCGGCGTTGAGGGTACGGATGTGCTGCGAGGTCGGCACCAGGACCTTCCCGCCGAGGTGGCCGCACTTCTTCTCGGACGCCAGTTGGTCCTCGTAGTGGATGCCAGCCGCACCGGCCGCGATCATCGCCTTGGTCAGCTCGAAGGCGTTCAGCGGTCCACCGAACCCGGCCTCCGCGTCGGCGACGATGGGCGCGAGCCAGTCGGTGGTGTCGGCGCCGCCTTCGGAGGTGGCGATCTGGTCGGCGCGCAGCAGCGCGTTGTTGATCCTCCGCACCACCTGGGGAACGGAGTTGACCGGATACAGGCTCTGGTCGGGGTAGGTGTGCCCGGCCTGGTTGGCGTCGGCGGCCACCTGCCAGCCGGAGAGGTAGATGGCCTGCAGCCCGGCCCTGACCTGCTGGACGGCCTGGCCGCCGGTGAGCGCGCCGAGCGCGTGGATGTAGTCCTGCTCGTGCAGTTGCCGCCACAGCCGCTCGGCGCCGCGCCGGGCCAGGGTGTGCTCCTCGCGCACACTGCCGGAGAGCCGTACGACGTCCTCGGCGCGGTAGGTGCGCTCGATCCCACTCCAGCGGGCATCGGTCGCCCATCGCCGTGCCAGCTGTTCGGCCGCCGCCGTCTGTGCCTGAGCCATGACCCACTCCTGGTGTCGCTCGGTATCGCGTGGATGTCTGTCAAGGGTGCGAAGAGGGGCATCGGCCCCGCCTCGATCTACGGCCCGCAGTGCCAACACCCGTACCGTTGAGCCGATATGGAGGGCTCCGGTGGGCCGCACCACAACTCTGGCAGTGGCACCCAGTGCCATCAACCGTGGCCCGATGTCAAGTGCTGCGAATCATCGCCGCTGTGTTCGCCAAGCTTGCGAAGCCGTATGACGACCTTTCACCTTCTACGCTGTGAGTGGCGATCGGAGGCCGGGATGAGCAAGACGTATGCGGGTACGCGGCTGCGGAGGCTGCGCGAGGAACGACGTTTGAGCCAGGCTGAGTTGGCCCGGATGCTGGCGATCTCGCCGAGCTATCTCAACCAGATGGAGCACGACTCGCGGCCGCTGACCGTGCCCGTACTGCTGCGGCTGACCGAGGCGTTCGGGGTGGACGCCGGGTTCTTCTCCGAGCGGGACACCAGCCGCCTCGTCGCGGACCTGCGCGAGGCGCTGGCAGACGACGTGGCCACGAGTCGCGTCTCAGCGTCCGACCTGGCGGAGCTCGCCGCCAAGCTGCCCGGTGTTGGCGAGGTGCTGCTGCGGCTGAGCCGCCGTACCCAGGAGTTGGGTGAGCAACTGGCCCAGGCCACCGACGGTCACCGCGCCACCGCCGATCCCGTCGTCGCCCGTACCCCGCACGAGGAGATCCGCGAGTTCTTCTACCGCCGTCAGAACTATCTGCATGAAGTGGACACCGCTGCCGAGGAGTTGGCGGAGGCCATCGGTATCCGTCCCGGTGAAGTACGCCGGGCATTGGCCGCCTGCCTCGCCGACCGGTACGGCGTCCGCATCGTGGCCGACGGGGACCGGCCGCACCATTATGACCCCGCCGGGCGCGTCCTGCATCTGTCGCCTCGGCTGCGGCCCGGCCGGCAGGCGTTCCGTATGGCGACGCAGCTGGCGATGCTGGAATACAGCGAGGTGCTGTCGCGGCACGCCGGTGAGGACTTCGAGGAGGGCTCCCCGACGTGGAAGCTGGCCCGGATCGGGGTGGCCAACCACTTCGCCGCCGCGCTGATCCTGCCGTACCGCGCCTTCCACGCGGCCGCCGAAGAGGTGCGCTACGACATCGAGCGGCTGACCGACCGTTTCGGGCTCGGCCACGAGACGGTGTGCCACCGTCTGAGCACCCTTCAGCGCCCGCGTCTGCGCGGAGTTCCCTTCTCCTTCGTACGCGTCGACCGAGCGGGCAACATGTCCAAGCGGCAGTCGGCCACCGCCTTCCACTTCTCCCGGGCCGGCGGCACCTGCCCCCTGTGGAACGTGTACGAGGCGTTCGCCGCGCCCGGCCGCATCCACGTCCAGATCGCCGCGATGCCCGACGGGCAGCGGTATCTGTGGACGGCGCGCGCAGTCACCCGCTCCCGGGGCGGCTGGGGGGAGCCGGGCAAGACGTTCGCGATCGGCTTGGGCTGCGAGATCCGCCACGCCTCCCGGCTCGTCTACTCCGACGGCTTGGACCTTGCCAACGCCTCCGCCGCGACCCCGATCGGCATGGGCTGCCGAGCCTGCGAACGCCTGGACTGCCCCCAGCGCGCCATGCCGCCGCTCGGCCAGCACCTGTCCATCGACGAGAACAGCAGCACGTACGTGCCGTATCCGGTCGCGGAGCGGGCGAGCGGCCGCTGACCCGGGGTTGGAACAGACGCGGCGGCCGTAACGGCCGGGCCCGCCGCGTTCCTCGTCACACCAGCGGTTCCAGGAATTCCAGACGGTTGCCGACCGGGTCCTGGGTGTAGAAGCGGCGGTGGGTCGGCAGGCTGGCGTTCCAGACCACCGGTGCTCCGTGCCGCTCCAGGCGGGTGGCGAGGGCGTCGAGGCCGGTGACCCGTACCGCCGGGTGGGCCTTGCGGGGTGGGCGGTAGCCGTCCTCGATCCCTACGTGGATCTCCAGCCGGCCGCCGTCGGCGGCGGCGAACCAGCAGCCGCCCCGCCGCGCAGGCCCCGGCGGCCGGGGGATCTCGATCATTCCGAGCGCGGTCAGATAGAAGCTGCGCAGGGCGTCCTCGGAACCGGCCGGGGCCGCCAGCTGAACATGGTCGAGTGCGGCGAGCATGACGAATCAACCTCCGTACGGGAGTTGGCCAGGGCAGTGCCCGGGGCGGGTCGATCCGCCCCGGCGGGCGCGGTGTCGCTACTGCGCCAGAGCGACCTGGACGATCTTTATGACGACCAGGACCATCGCGATGAGGAGGTACGTGCGCAGGGCGCCCATGCCGATCTTGCGGGCGGTGGACATGGCCGGCCGGGTGAGGGTGTCCAGCGGGGGCATCCGCCAGTTCTCCCGGCCGGTGCGGTCGATCGGGTCCTCCTTGGTGCCGGTGCGGCGGCGGGTGAAGGAGTATCCGGCCGCGAGGACTCCGATGACACCGCAGGCCGCCAAGATGTCGAGGATCGCGGCGGAGGTGATGTCCGGGAAGAGGACCGAGGCGGTCAGGATGACGGAGAGGGTGACCAGGACGCCGACCACCGCCGCCGTGAAGGCGTTGGTCTTCGGGCCGTTGGCCCACGGGCCGAGTACGGCCTTGTCGTTGCAGAGCAGCAGCAGGAAGACGGACGCCGAGGGCAGCAGGACTCCGGCGAGGGTCTGGACGCCCTGGGTGAGCAGGCCGAGCGGGGAGCCGGGGATCAGCACGACGGTGGCGGCGACGGCGACGAGTCCCGCGTAGACGGCGTAGAAGCCCTTGGCGCCCTTGATGCCACGGTGCAGGGAGTGCTTCATACCCATCACGTCGCCGATGGCGTAGGCCGTGGACAGGGACACCGCGAACGCGCCGATGATCGAGGCGTCCAGGAGCGCGACGGCGAACAGCACCCCGGCCAGCTTGCCCGCGTGGGCCTCCAGACCCTGCGCGACACCGGCGGCGTCGGTGAACTGGCCGAACTCCTTCGTCCCGGCGAACGTGGCGGCGGTGAAGCCCATCATGGCGGCGGCGCCGACGACCACGATGGCGATGCCGATCCAGAGGTCGACCTTCTCGTACTTCATGAACCGCGGCGTGATCCGCTTGTCGATGACGAAGGACTGCTGGAAGAACAGCTGCCAGGGGGCGACGGTGGTGCCCACGATCGCGATGATCAGCAGCATCACGGTCGCCAACTCGCCGGAGCCGCCCGGGATCGCGGGCACCACGAAGTCGTGGGCCATCTGCGACGTCTTCGGGTGGACCATGAAGTACAGCGGGACCAGCAGCAGCGAACCGGCGCACAGGAGGATGGCGATGCGCTCGAAGCGGCGGAAGGAGCCGGTGAACGCGGAGGCGATGATGATCGCGGCGGCCAGGACCACCGAGCCGGTCTTGGGCAGTCCCAGGTATCCGGCCGCCAGCGTGATGCCGATGAACTCCGTGACCAGGGTGAGGGCGTTGAGCAGGAACAGGTCGATGACACTGAACGCGCCCCAGAACTTCCCGAACCGCTCCAGGATGAGGCGGGCGTGCCCGACCCCGGTGACCGCGCCCAGACGCAGCACCATCTCCTGGTTGACGTACAGGACGGGGACCAGCAGGAGCAGGGTCCACAGCAGGCCGGTGCCGTAGTTCTGACCGGCCTGGCCGTATGTGCCGAAGGCGCCGGCGTCGTTGTCGCCGACCATCACGATCAGGCCGGGCCCGACGATCGCGAGCAGCGTCTTGAACTTGGCGGACAGGCCCCGGCGTTCGCCGGTGTCGTCCAGCTTGATGGTGCCGAGCGCGCCGCGGATGTCGCCGACATGGGCGTCGTCGAGTACGGCGGCGCGGGGCGCGGGAACAGCGGGCCTGACGGGTGCGGTGGTCATGAGAGGTCTCCCGACTCCCCTTGTACGGGGAGGAGTTGGGGACGCTCGGCAGCGATCCGCCCTGCGAGCGCGCAGCCCGACCACCCGGGGGGCGAAGGCCGCACGGGTGCCGTATCGGTTGCGTGGAAACGCGCAGGGAAGGTGGTTACCGGGCGCCGGAAGTCAACGAGGACAAGCGGACGCGGGGCCGATGATGGCCCGGACTACTACAACTGCTGTCCATGTCTCTCGCCTCCTTCCGGCCGGAGCGCATACGCGCGCTGAAACGACGCGGCAAGGAGCGGACCGGGGCACACCCCCGGTTCACCCCGACTCGTCAGAGCTCTGGCAGTGCACGGCGCGATCCCCGTACGGGGCAGGTCGCGGTGCTCCGCCGAACCTCCAGAAGCATAGCCGCATTCTTGCGCGATTGCGCAACTACTTGAGGAAGTCTTGACACAGCGCGTCCCCGGGAGAAACCCCAGGTCGCAGGGATCTTGTCGGTGTCGACAACCGTCACCGTTACCACCTTTGGATCTTCGGCCGCAACGTGTTCCACTGAACGTGGCCGACCGATCCGGGCCGCTGTCGCCGACCTCCCCGGGGGACCTCTCGATGAGCAACCACGTCCACGACCACACCCGCGAGGGCGAGGCACACGGCCACCGGCACGGCTCCGACGGGCACAGCCACGGGGTGGCCGCGGACGCGGACCGACGCTGGCTGACCATCGCGCTCGCGCTGATCGTCGTCTATATGTGCGGCGAGGTCGTCATCGGTGTCGTCGCCCAGTCGCTGGCGCTGATCTCGGACGCGGCGCACATGCTCACGGACGCCGCCTCCATCGTGCTCGCCCTGGTTGCGATGCGCCTGTCGGCCCGCCCGGCCAAGGGCGGCTATACGTATGGACTCAAGCGGGCCGAGATCCTCTCCGCCCAGGCCAACGGGCTCACCCTGCTCCTGCTCTCGGCCTGGCTGGCGTACGAGGCCGTCGTCCGCCTCATCTCGCCGCCCGAGGTCACCGGCGGCCTGGTGGTGGTCACCGCGCTGGTCGGAATCGTCGTCAACATCGTTGCCGCGTGGTGCATTTCGAAGGCCAACCGCACCTCGCTCAACGTCGAGGGCGCCTTCCAGCACATCCTCACCGACCTCTACGGCTTCATCGCCACCGCCGTCGCCGGCGCCGTCGTCCTGTTCACCGGCTTCTCCCGCGCGGACGCCATCGCCTCCCTGGTCGTGGTGGCCCTGATGCTCAAGGCCGGCACCGGCCTGGTGCGCAAGTCGGGCCGGATCTTCCTGGAGGCCGCGCCCGCCGGCATCGACCCCGACGCGCTGGGCGCCCGGCTGGTCGCCACCCCCGGCGTCGTCGAGATCCACGACCTGCACGTATGGGAGATCACCTCCGGACAGCCCGCCCTGTCCGCGCACGTCCTGGTCGACGAGGCCAGGGACTGTCACGCCGTCCGCCGCGACCTCCAGGGCCTGCTGGGCAGCGAGTACGAGATCACCCACGCCACCTTGCAGGTCGACCACGCCTCCGACCAGGTGCCCGCCCTCGCCACCGGCGGGACGGAGGGCGACCCGCACTGCGACGACGCCCACGGCCCGGTCCACCGCACCGGATCCCGCGACCACTGATCGCGTCCCGGGCTACGACGGCAGGCGGATGCCCTTGACGGCCGTGTCGAAGACCGGCCGGTACTGGTCCCACTGCGCGTTCGGCGCGGAGAGGTAGACCACGTACTGCGTGCCGTCGGTGCCGCTGAAGGCCAGTTCCACCGCGCGGTATTTCCGTACCTTGCCCTGGAACGTGAACTCCCAGTACCCGGCGGGTCGTCCACGGAACGTCGTGGGAGCCATGCGCACCCGCTCGTAGCCCGGGTTGTCGCGGCGCGTCTGGCCCTCTTCGGTCTCGCGCCAGTGCGTCAGCGGGTCGGAGCCCGCGAACTGCACGACGTCGACCCGCAGACCGGCGAGCCCGGAGGGGCCGATGAAGGCGACTTCACCACCGGGGACGTTTTTCGGGGTCCACCCGTCCGGTACGGGCACGGAGAAACCTTGTCCGGCCTTCTCCAGGTGATAGCCGGTGGGCAGCGGGGGCGGACTCGCAGGCGCGGGGGAGGAGGTGCCGGTCCCGGACGCGTCGGCGGCCGTGGACGCGGTGCCGCCCTGGGACCAGAGCAGTGCGCCGCCCGTCGCGGTGGCGGCGACCAGCACCGCCGAGACGACCCACAGCGCTGTACGGCGCCCGCGCTTGCGCTTCGGTGCGGGAGATACGACGGGGTCGGCCACGGGTTCCAGGCGCGTGGTGTGGGTGAGACGGGTGGTCCCCGCCGTGGCCACGGCGCCGAGGAGGCGTTCGGCCTCGTGGGCGGCCATGCGCCGCTCGGGGTCCTTGACCAGCAGGCCCTCGATCACCGGGGTCAGGTCTGCGGCGTTGCGCGGGGGCTCGTGCGGGTCGGCGGCGATGGCGTACGCCGTCTCGATCGGGGTGTCCCGGTCGAACGGGTGGCGCCCCTCGACCGCCTGGTAGAGCGTCGTACCGAGCGACCACAGGTCGCAGGCGGGCCCGGGCTCGGCGCCCCCGTCGCGCAGGCGTTCCGGGGCGAGGTAGTGGATCGACCCGACCAGTTCGCCGGTCCTGGTCAGGGACGACGCCCCGGACTCCACCGCGATCCCGAAGTCGGTGAGGACGATACGCCCGTCGTGGCCGAGCAGGACGTTGGCGGGCTTCACGTCCCGGTGCAGCACCCCGGCGTCGTGCGCGGCACGCAGCGCGGTGGCCATGATGCGGCCGATCCGGGCCGCCTCACCGACCGGCAGCGTGCCCTGCTCCTTCAGTACGTCACCGAGGGTGACCGAGGGTATGTACTCCATGACGATGCACGGCAGGCCCTCGTCGTCGACGACGTCGTGCACCACGATGATGTTGGGGTGGCTGATCCGGGCGGCGCTGCGCGCCTCGCGACGGGTGCGCTCGTGGAGGCGCTGGACCTCGTCGTCGTGCAGATGCGGCGGTACGTGCAGCTTCTTGACGGCGACGTGGCGGCCGAGCACCTCGTCCTCGGCCCGCCACACGGTGCCCATGCCGCCCCGGCCCACCCGCTCGACCAGCCGGTATCGGTTGGCTATGAGCCGCCCCAGATCGGACACCGTGAGACCTTCTACTTCCCCGTACACACGTGCACGTCTGAAACGGAACCTTGGACTCACCATACCTAGCGGGTGTCGGTGGCCGGACGCGGTGGAGTGCTATGGGTGACTGTCACTGCATGTGACCAATATTGTGGTGATATTTCCGCAGGTCGCGGGTCTGCATCCGAATCTTCGTCCGCAGTATTCGCCGCTGCGTATTGCGTCCTGGTGGGACCGGAGTTTGACTTGGGACGTTTCCTCAGAGAGACGTTCGCAGGGGAGGACGTACTGGCCTCCCAGGAGAACGGAGATCGTCATGTGCCCTTCTGCGACACCGGAGACCTCCGGGCGCGGTATGACCTCGGCCGACCGCCAGGCGGCGGAGGCCGAGAGGCTGGACCGGCAGCGGCTGGAGTCGCTGATCGACGAGCTGCGCGCGCGCCAGCAGCACCTGCCAGGGCTGGCCGAGCAGCGGCACCAGTTCCTCGACATAGACCCTGACCTGGCCGAACGCAGCTACCCGACACCCGCCGGGTGAGCCACCCGCCCGTGAACCGGTGACCGGCTCACGCCGAGGGCGCTCGGCAGGTCAGATCCTCGGCCGGGAGCCTGCCCGTCGTCAGGTAGACCGTGGCGCTGTCGTCCGCGCAGGCGTTGGTGCCGTTGACGATGTGCCCCTCTCCACCGGCGACGGTGACCATCCGGGAACCGCGCAGGGCGTGGTGCATGGCCCGGCCGCCCGCCAGGGGAGTCAAGGGGTCCCACTCGTTCTGCAGGATGAGCGCCCGGACGTCGTTGTTCACCGTCGTCCCGGGCTCGCTGCCCGCCTTCCAGAAGGCACACGGTTTGACGTTGGACGCGACATCTCCGGACAGCGGATACCGGGCCCTGTCGCGGATCGCGTCCCGCCGGTACTGCTCGGGGTCGCGCGGCCACGACGTAGGAGTGTCGGCACACAGGACAGCCCAGGCACTCGCGGCGTTGTTGTCCGAGGGAACATCACGGTCCGATGCGGGTGGGAGTGGGCTCGGGGGCTGCTCGGTCGGCTTCTTGCCCTCGGACGCCTTCTTCAGCCCGGCGAACCATGTGGCGGCTTTCTGCAGGCGGGAGAACCTGTCTCGCTCAGCGCGGATGGCGTCGCCGGTGAAGAGTGTCCCGTCGTAGTCGACGGGTTGACGGTCGGCCCGCGCGACCAGGTTCCAGAAGGTGGTGCGAACCTCGGCCGGAGTCGTCCCCAGTTGATACGTCGCGTGTCGCTGGGCAGTCCACTCGGTCCATCGCGTGAAGGCGGGCTCGGCCCGCTCCGCCATGGCCTGGAACATACCGCGCCCGTACCGCGCGGGGTCGGCCGCACTGTCCAGCACGAACCGGTCGGTCCAGCGCGGAAACATCTGCGTGTAGACGGCGCCGAGGTAGGTTCCGTACGAGAACCCCACGTACGAGATCTTCTTCTCTCCCAGCACGGCGCGGATGACGTCCATGTCGCGAGCGGTGTTACGGGTGGTGAGGTGGCGCAGTGTGTCACCGACCTTGGTATGGCACTTGTCGGCCACCGTACGGGCCCACTTCACATCGCTCGCGAAAGTCTCGGCGTGATACGGGTGTTCCATGTTCTGTTCGTCGTCGGTCAGACCGCAGCCGACGGGAGAGCTGTGCCCGACGCCCCTCGGGTCGAACCCGATGAGGTCGTACTGTCGCTTCACGTTCTCGGACAGTGTGACGGCCGGGTCGACAGGCAGGGTCAGGCCCGGCCCGCCGGGGCCACCGGGGTTGAGCAGCAGAACGCCACGGCGTGACTCCGGGCTGCTTGCCTTCAGTCGTGATATGGCGAGGTCAATTGTCCTACCGCCGGGATCGCTGTAATCCAGCGGTACTTTGAGGGTTGCGCACTGAAAGGCGGCAGGGCTGTCCGCATCGCAGCGCTCCCATCGGGGTTGCTGTTGTGTGTACTGCCGCAGAGGGTCTTTGGCCGTAGAAGGTTCGGATGCGGCGAAGGTCCTTGCGGGGGTCAACGCCGAGACGAAAGTTGCTACGGTGCCGATGGCCAGGAGAGAGGCTGTTCGTGTGTTTCGCACGGCCCGATCCTGACTTCCGGGGCCGTGGGTGCACATCGCGGGAAGGCGGGAGAAATACCTCCCCCGATAGAGGGAGGCCCCTGGTGGGACGCCGGGCGATACTGACTGATTGTGATCACCAGGGGAATACGGCCGCTGCTGCGCGGCTCCACATATACGGGCATGTTGTTCGCCTTGTGCGGCGCGTTGGCGAGCCTTCCACTGCTGCCTTTCGGCATGTTGCCGGCGCTGGTGTGGCCATCCGCTCCCTATGGAGCGCAGGCCGTTATGGCGCTTCTGGTCTGGACTGCGCTGATTGGCGCGGGTGGTCTGGCCCGCACCACGCGGCGGGGGCTGGTCGCATGCGCCCGCCGGTTGCTGGCGGTGCCGTTGCCGGATCCCGCGTCAACTATCGTCACTTCACCTGGAGTTGACCGTTGGCGGACTCCTCTCTGGTTGCTGTTGCACGTGGCACTGGGGTGGATTGGGGCACTGGTGGGTGGTGCGCTGCTTCTCATGGGGCTGACCCTTCCCGGGGGTTGGCTCCGCGCCGAGGCCGGGGTGAGTCTGTTCGGCTGGACGCTGCGGGCAGAGGGGGGTTGGTCGAGCTGGATGGCGGCGCTGGTGTGCGCACTGCTGGCAGCGGCGGTGTGCGCGGTGGTGACGAGCTCCCTGCGGTGGTTGGCGCCGAGGCTGTTGGGTCCGTCGTCGGCCGAGCGGCTCGCGCTGGCGGCCGAGCGAGAGCGGCGGCTTGCCGAACGCAACCGGCTGGCCCATGAGTTGCACGACTCGATCGGACACACCCTGACAGCCACCACGATCCAGGCGGCGGTGGCGGGCGAGGTACTGTCCGTCGACCCGGTGGCGGCCCGGGCCGCGCTGCGCAGCATCGAGGAGTCGACCCGGGCCGCGCTGGAGGACCTGGACTACGTACTGGGCGTGCTGCGCGACCAGCGGGCGGAGACGGCGCCGACGCGGACGTTGGCCGATCTGCCCGAACTGCTCGACCGGTTGCGGCACGCGGGTGCGATGGTGGAGCCGGAGCTGTCTGGCGACCTGTCGTCGGTGCAGGGGACGCTCTCCCGGGCGGCGTACCGGATCCTCCAGGAGGGTTTGACGAACGCGTTGCGGCACGGGGCGGGCGGCCGGATCGAGGTACGTGTGGCGGCCGCGCCGGACGGGTTGGAGCTGAGTGTGGTCAACCGGACGGGCACGCGCCAGGGCCCGGGTGCCTTCCCGACGTCCGGGCACGGTATGCCCGGTCTCGCCGAGCGCGTACGGCTGCTGCACGGCGAGATCGAGGCAGGCCCGCACGGACCGCAGCACTGGCGGTTGGCGGTCCGGCTGCCGATACGGTTGTCGGCATGATCGGCACTGACGCGGGCCCAACCGCCACGACCAGCCCTGTCGGAAGCCCCGTCACACTCCTGATCGCGGACGACGACGAGGTGACCCGCAGCGGCCTGCGTACGTTGCTCGCCGCACAGCCGGGGATCGTGGTGATCGGGGAGGCAGCAGACGGTGTCGAGGCGGTCGAGCAGGTGCGGCGGCTGCGGCCGGACGTGGTTCTGATGGATGTACGGATGCCGCGTCGCAACGGGATCGAGGCCACCCGGCAGATCCTTGCCGAGTCCGCCGAACCGCCGCAGGTCGTGGTGATCACCACCTTCGAGAACGACGAATACGTCACCGCCGCGCTCAGCGCGGGGGCCGGCGGGTTCGTGCTCAAGCGGCTTCCGGTCCGGCAGATCGCGGAGGTGGTGCGGGTGGTGGCGGCGGGGGAGGCGATCCTCTTCCCGGCGGCCCTGCGCGAAATGGTCACCGCCCGTCCGCTGGGTTCCGCCGAGGCGTTGCCGAAGGCGGCGCTGACGGGGCGGGAGGAGGAGGTGCTGCGGTTGATGGCCACCGGCCTTTCCAACCCGGAGATCGCCGCATCGCTCACGGTGAGTCTGGAGACGGTGAAGACGCACGTCGGGAACGTGCTCACCAAACTAAGCGCACAGAACCGGACCCACGCGGTGGTGATCGCGTACGAGTCCGGTCTGGTGGTTCCGGGGTTTGCGGGCTGACGCCAGGGTTTGATCAGTTGTGGCCGAACTTCCGCGGCTGCTTGTGGGAGACCTCCGGGGTCGGGTGTGTCGTCGTCTCCTGCGCGGCAATCGTCGGCGCTTGCCGCTTGGTGGTCTCGGCGGTGGTGTTGTGCTCGTGGCCGCCGGTACGGGCTCCGCGGTTCTGGCGGGTCTGTTTCTTGCCCATGGTGATTGCCTCCTGTCGGGTCGGGGACGTCGCAGGATGAAGTGCTTCCACGCTCGCGCACACGTACGAAGATCGCATTTCGAGTGGCTGTGCCATGGGAAGCCACATCGATTCGAGGTACCTCGAATCGATGTGGCATGATGCAGGCATGCTGGAGCTCGCGATCCTGGGATTCCTCGCCGGCGGCCCGCTGCACGGCTATGAGCTGCGGCAGCGCGTCGCCCAGTTGTCCGGCCACACCCGGCCGGTCAGCGACGGCAGCCTCTACCCGGCGATCAACCGCCTCGTAAAGAAGGGGTGGCTCGACCGGCGGGTCGAGCCCGGAGCCGGGGCGGCCCGTCGATACGTCCTCACGCTCACCGAGCCCGGGCGCACCGAGCTGCTGGACCGCCTGCGCAACCCGGCGGAGCACGACCTCACCGACGGCAGCCGGTTCTTCACGCTCCTGGCGTTCCTCTCCCTGCTCCCCGACGTCGCCGACCAGCACGCCGTGCTGCGTCGACGGCTGGCCTTCCTGGAGACCCCGGCGAGCTTCTTCTACGACGGGGACACCCCGCTGCGCGCGGAAGAGGTTGCCGACCCGTACCGCCGAGGCATGCTCCTGGTCGCCCGTGCCACCGGCCGGGCGGAACGTGCCTGGCTGCACGAAACCCTGGCGGCGGGCGGGACGGGCACCGACGGCACACCGCCCTGACCCGGGCCGCTCATCGACGTCAACCACACCCCACTCCACACCCAAGGAGACCAGTGCACGCAACGATGAACGCCGTCGTCCTCGACGCGCCGGGCCCCGTGACCAACCTCCACATACGTCGCCTGCCGATCCCCGAGCCCCGGCCGGGCTGGGTCCGGATCAAGGTCGAGGCGTTCGGTCTCAACCGCTCCGAACTGCACACCCGCCTCGGCCTGGCGGAAGGTGTGACGTTCCCGCGTGTCCCGGGCATCGAGGCGACCGGGACCGTGGACGCCGATCCCGACGGTATGTTCCCGGTGGGACAGCAAGTGGCCGCCCTCATGGGTGGTATGGGCCGGGTCTTCGACGGCGGCTACGCCGAGTACACCCTCGTACCGCGCTCGCAGGTCATACCCTTCACCAGCGGCCTGCCGTGGGCCACCATCGGCGCGGTGCCCGAGACCCTGCAGACCGCGTACGGGTCGCTGACCACCGGCCTGGACCTGAGCGCCGGACAGACGCTGCTGATCCGGGGCGGCACCTCCGCCCTCGGCCTGGCCACCGCCACCCTCGCCAAGGACATGGGCGCCACCGTCCTCGCCACCACCCGCAAGCCCGAACGCGCCCAGGACCTCGCCGACCACGGCGTCGACCACGCGCTCGTCGACGACGGGAACATTGCCGGCCAAGTCCGCCACATCTTCCCCGAAGGGGTGGACGCGGCTCTGGAGTTGGTCGGCACACCCACCCTGCCCGACACACTCCGTGCCACCCGCGTCCACGGCACGGTCTGCTTCACCGGCATGCTCTCCAACGAGTGGACCGTGCCCGACTTCTACCCGATCTCCTACCTGCCGCGCGGAGTACGCCTCAGCGCATACGGCGGCGACGCCGGCGACCTCCCCGCCGCTGTCCTCCAGCGCTACCTCGACCGCATCGCCACCGGCGAGGTCACCCTGGGCCCTGTCCACGCGTACGCCCTGAACGACATCCGCACCGCGCACCGAGACCTCGAAGAAGGCAACAAGGTCGGGAAACTCGTCGGTGTCACCGGCTCTTCGTCGGCCTGACTATTCTGATCACCGCGCGGTGAGCGGGAAAGGTTCGCCACTTCGTACGACTCAGGGGCTGGGCCAATGAGTCGGCGACCGGGCTGATCTGCTGGAACTGTGGCTACGTCCATCTGTTCGTGAACAAGAGCCTCAAGCTGTACGCGCCGGAGAAGGGCAAGGGCTGAGCACGCCGTCCCCTGTTGGCCCGACACACCGTCCAGCAGCCGAACCGCATCGACGGCGGCCGGGTTCGTATACGTGGGTCCATGGTTCCCTCCCCGTCCAAAGGCCAACAGCGGTCAATATTGCCGTCGGGACGGGGTCTCCACCAGGTGGGGGCGGACCATGCCTCCGCCCCCACCCGATGGTCCGCTAAGGGCGCATCCAGCGCTGGTTCGCCCCGCCGTTGCAGTCCCAGATCGCGACCTGCACCCCCGGGATCGTGGCGAAGGCCGGGTCGTCGAGGCACTTGCCGGAGTGGGGGTTGAGGAGGGCACCGTTGGGCTGGCGTTGCCATTGCTGTGCGCCGGTGCCGTTGCAGGAGTAGATCTGCACCGGGGTTCCGATGCCGGTACCGGCGGCCCGCACGTCCAGGCACTTGCCCGCCATATGGACGGTGCCGTCCGACTCCTCGGTCCACTCCTGACCGTTGGTGCCGTTGCACGGGAAGATGTCGACCTTGGTGCCGTCGGTGTTGTCGTGTCCGGCGAGGTCGAGGCAGAGCCCGTTGTATCCGACCAGCGGGGTCGTCACCGCCGAGGTTGCCGGAACCACCGTCCACAGGAAGGTAGTTGTGGCCAGCGCTCCGGCCGCGTCCCTGGCGGTGACGGTTACGGTGCTGGTGCCCGCACTCGTCGGGGTTCCGCTGATACGTCCCGCAGGGGAGATCGAGATGCCGGCGGGGAGACCCGTCGCGCTGAAGGTCGGGGTCTGGCCGCTGGTGGTGTCCTTGGCGGTGATCTGTAGCGACACCGGTGAGCCGGTCGGGCCCTCCTGCACTCCGGGACCGGTGACGGTCAGCGGCTCGCCGAGCTGCGCCGAGGTGAGCGGGAGTGTCCCGGTCAGTGGCAGATGCGCGGCGGAGTCCCCGACCGAGATGCGGTAGTCACCGGTGCTGATGGCCCAGTTGTCGGTGCCGGTGTCCCAGTGCCGCAGATTGCGCCCGGTCAGCGGGAAGGTGACTGTCCTGCTCTCGCCGGGTTTGAGGTCGACACGGGCGAACCCCTCGAGCTGCTTGGGAGGTTCACCGGCCGAGGCCGGTTGGCCGACATACAGCTGGGCCACGTCCGCACCGGCCCGCGAGCCGGTGTTGGTGACAGTCGCAGTGACGACGGCCTGGCCACCGGCAGGCAGCGTGCCGACCTTCAGGTTGCTGAAGGAGAAACCGGTGTACGAGAGCCCGTGCCCGAACGGGAACAGCGGCTCGATGTTGTTCGCGTCGTAGTGGCGGTAGCCGACGTTCACGTCCTCGGAGTACTGCACCTTGCCGTTCGTCCCCGGCCACTGGGCCGCCGTCTTCGCGGGCACGTCGGCCAGCGACTTGGGGAAGGTCACCGGCAGATGGCCCGACGGGTTGGTGTCGCCGAACAGCAGGGAGGCGATGGCCGTGCCGTAGCCCTGGCCCGGGTACCACGCCTCGAACACGCCCTTGACCTTGTCGAGCCAGGGCATGGTGACCGCGGAGCCGGTGTTGAGTACCACGATTGTTTGGGGGTTGGCCTGGGCGACGGCGGAGATCAGGGAGTTCTGGTTGCCGGGCAGATCGATGTCGCCCAGGTCGCCGCCCTCGGACTCGCCCTTGTTGACGAAGACCACCGCCACGCCGGAGTTCTTGGCGAGCGCCGCGGCCGAAGCGGTGGAGATACCGTCGTCGTACTGCACCGAAATACCGCTGCCCGCACGGGACTTGATGCCGTCCAGCGGTGTGACGGTGCCGCTGGAGTGGACGTTGGCGCTGCCGCCTCCGGCGGTCTGGGCGTTGGTGGAGGCGTTGCCGATCACGGCGATCGACTTGGTGGACGACGCCAGCGGGAGTACGTCGTCCTGGTTCTTCAACAGGACGGTGCCCTCGGCGGCGATCTCCGCGCCGGTCTTCTGGTGGGCCGCGCCGGTGGAGGTCTGCGCGACCGAGCCGGTGGGCTCCTTGTCGAAGAGGCCGAACGCGAACATCTGGGTGAGGACGTGTGTGGTCAGCGCGTTGAGCGTGGTCTGGCCGACCTGCCTGGAGTCGACGGCCCGGACGAGGTTGTCGCCGTAGTACCCGTCACCGCCGGGCATGTCCTGGTCCAAACCGGCGTTGGCGGAGTTCGCCGTGGAGTGGACGGCGCCCCAGTCCGAGGTCACGAAACCCTTGAACCCGAACTGCCCGCGCAGCACCGAGTCCAGCAGGTCCCCGTCCTCGCAGGCGTGGACACTGTTGATGCGGTTGTACGAGCACATCACCGAGGAGGCCGCACCGCCCTGCACCGCGTTCTGGAACGCCGGCAGGTAGATCTCCTGCATGGCACGTCTGCCGATCTCCGCCGACACGTCGAAGCGGTTGTTCTCCTGGTTGTACACCGCGAGGTGCTTGACCTGGGCGAGTATGCCGGTGGACTGCACACCTCGGATGTTCGCCGCGCTCAACTGCCCGTTCAGATACGGGTCTTCGCCCATCGACTCGAAGGCGCGGCCCCAGCGCGGGTCGCGGTCGATGTTGATGGTCGGCCCCAGGTCGACGTTCGCGCCCTTGGTGGCCTGCTCCGCTCCGATGACCTGGCCGTAGGCCTGCTCGGCCTGGGTGTCCCAGGTGGCCGCGGCACCGACGGGCGCGGGGAGCTGGGTGACGCCGTCCTCGCTGTGCCCGACCCCGGCCGGTCCGTCCTCCAGGTCCATCGCGGGGATGCACAACGCGCCGATGGCCGGGGTGAATCCGGTGTAGCGGGAGCCTCCCGTACCGGTGGCCAGCGTGACCTTCTGGGCCGTGGACATCTTCGCCAGTAACTGGCCGACCCGGTCGGGGATCGGGGCGGTGGAATGCACCCAGGGACAGGCGCTGTCCGCGGTGGCCCGGGCCGTCGGGATGGCGCTCGCGGCCGGAGTGCCCATGGCCAGGGCGCCGACGGTGACCAGGGCCAGAGTGAGCGGAAGTGTGAGGTGTCTGTCCAGGGGTGCGTGTCGTCTCGCGGGTGTTCGGGGCATGAGCAGAGGACCTCCATGGAACGGCCGCCCGGGCGGAGCGGCACGGTGGGGTTGCCGGGAGGGAGGAGAGTCGGTCGTTCTCGTGCTCGGAACGCGACCGTAGTGCGGTGCCGTAAGTGTGTCCAGTGATTGAACGGTGGTTGTTGTACGGGAAGGCCAAAGACGCGAGTTGGCTTCACTGAATGAACGGAAGGTGCGGGGGAGTCTGTCGGCCGCTTGGCCAAGGATCGGACAGATCCCATGGGTTGACGTGAAAACGCGGGTCAGAGACCACAGTTGGGAACAGGGTCGTTGACTGACATCGGATGTCTCCCTACGCTCCCATGAGCGTCACCTGTCATGTTCCTGACGTAACGATGCTTCTCGTACGGATGAGTGCGCCGCCCTTCTCCGAGAGGATCGCCATGAGGCACAAGCGACAGTCCGGCAGAGCTGTAGGCGCGTCGCGGGTCACCGCCCTCGTCGTCACGGTGCTCGCGCTCCTCGCCGGTGCGGGTGCGGCGGTCGCCGACGAGGTGGTGCCCGTCGGTCCGTCCGATTCCGCCGCACAGGTCGTCGCGAAGGCCGCGAGCGTGACGCCCTCGCCGCGCCAACTGGCCTGGCAGCGGCTGGAGCAGACCGCGTTCCTGCACTTCGGGGTCAACACGTATGACGGTAGGGAGTGGGGCACCGGCACCGAGGACCCGAACATCTTCCGGCCCACCGGCCTCAACACCGACCAGTGGGCGGCGTCGCTGAAGGGCGCAGGATTCAAGGAGGCGATCCTCACCACCAAGCACCACGACGGGTTCCTGCTGTTCCCCTCCGCGTACTCCCGGCAGTCCGTCGCCGCCTCCTCGTGGGCGGGCGGCCACGGCGATGTGGTGAAGAGCTTCACTACATCGATGCACAGGGCCGGTCTGAAAGTCGGCGTCTATCTCTCCCCGGCGGACCTGCACGAGGCGCTGCCCGGCGGGAAGTACGCCAACGGCAGTACCCCGAAGCAGGTGACGATCCCCGCGCAGACATCGGAGGTCAAGGACGGCGTGACCTTCTCCTTCGCCTCGGACGACTACAACGCGTACTACGAGAACACCCTGTACGAACTCCTCACCCGCTACGGCCGGATCGACGAGATCTGGTGGGACGGCGCCAACCCGACCGGCCGGACCCAGCCGTACGACTTCGTCAACTGGATCACCATGGTCCGCAGGCTCCAGCCGCAGGCGGTCATCTTCAACGACGGTGGCCCGGACGCCCGTTGGGTCGGCAACGAAATCGGCATCGCCCGTACGTCGGAGTGGTCGCCGCTGCCGTTCACCGGCGATCCCGCCACCGCGGCCGACTCCATCCTGGCCGTGCCCGGCGGCAACTCGGCGGCCGACCTGGGAAGCGATGCCGTCCTGGGGCGGCGTAATGGCGCCAACAGCGCCTGGAGTGGCGTGCGTTGGACACCGGCCGAGTGCGACGCCACGCTGACCGCGCAGCAGCATTGGTTCTGGCACCCGGGCGACACCGATCGCAGCGAGGCGGCCCTGGAGAACATCTATTACGGGTCGGTCGGCCGCAACTGCAACCTGCTCCTGGACGTGCCGCCCGACACCGACGGTGTCTTCGACGCGCCGACCTTGAAGGCGCTCACGACGTTCGGCACCGCGTTGTCCGGCACGTTCTCGAAGAACCTCGCCACCGGCGCCGTCGCCGCCAACGACACCGGCACGGCGAACACTTCCGGCCATGCACCGGCCGCCGCGACGGACAACAACCTCGACACCTCCTGGCAGTCCGGCCGGACAGCCGGCGGCCTGGTGCTCACCCTGTCCGCCCCCCGGACTTTCGACGTCATCTCCACCCGCGAAGACCTCAACGTGGGCCAGCGCGTGGAGAGTTTCGCCGTCGACGCCTGGAGTGGAGGGGGCTGGAGCCAGATCGCCACCGACACCACCATCGGCAACCGGAAGCTGATCCGTCTGCACCGCCCGGTCACCACCAACAGGATCCGGCTGCGGATCACCTCCTCCCGCGCCAACCCGGCGATCGCCGAACTCGGTCTCTACCTCCGACCGGCCGCCGGTCGTGGCCTGATCGGTGCCGTCGCCGAATAGCCGCGGGTAAAAACATCCGCAGTTTCTGTGATCCGCCGCGCGTCACAGGGTCTCCTCTTGTGTACGGCACAGACGGGTTCGCCGGAGGGAGCGCGAGGATGACAGGCACTGAAGGGGACGCGCGGTTGGTGGCGGCGGCACGTTATGGCGAGCCCGAGGCGTTGGAGGAGCTGGTGAGCCAGTACCTCCCGCTCGTCTACAACATCGTCGGACGGGCCCTGCCCGGACGCGCGGACGTGGACGACGTGGTGCAGGAGACGATGCTGCGCATGGTCCGAGGCCTGTCGGGGCTGCGCGACGACACGGCGTTCCGCTCCTGGCTGGTGGCGGTGACCATGAACCAGATCCGCGACTACCGCCAGTCCCTCCCGGTGGCGGTATGCGCCCTCGACGAGCTCGCGACCGTCGCCGACCCGGGCGCGGACTTCGCCGACCTGACACTGATCGAACTGGGTCTGACCGGGCAGCGCAAGGAGACCGTGGAGGCGACCCGGTGGCTGGATCAGGACGACCGGGAGCTGCTCTCCCTGTGGTGGCTGGTCACGACGGGACATCTGAGCCGAGCGGAACTGGTGGCCGCGATCGGACTGGACACCCATCACGTCAGCGTCCAAGTCAGCCGGATGAAGGAGCAGTTGGAGATAGCGCGATCCGTCGTACGAGCCCTGGCCACCGACCCGCGTTGCGACGAACTCACCCGGAGCATCCACCTGTGGGACGGCCGCCCCAGCCCGCTGTGGCGCAAGCGCTTGGCCCGGCACCTGCGCGGGTGCGGGTACTGCGGTGGCCTGAGCGCCGAACTGGTCCCGGCCGAGCGCCTGTTGGTGAACCTCACTCTGGTACCGCTGCCGCTCGGCCTGGCCGCGCTCGTCGCGGCGCACACCGCAGGGCAGGCCGTGCCGGTGGGATACGCGATGACCGCGTCGGACGGCATACGGGCAGCACAGCCGGTGTCACATCGCCGCACCCGCATCCCCAAGCACCGCGCCAGGCGCCCGCTCACCGTGTTCACCGGAAAGCCCCTGGTGACGGCCGCTGCGGTGGCAGCCACGGTGACGGCTGCGGTGGGTATTGCGGCGCTGAATTCGAGCTCAGGAGGCGGGCGTTCGACGGTCGGCCAAGAACGGCTCGATGAAACGGACCAGACCGTCACGGCCTCAATCCCACCGACGCATACGACCACACCCACCACCCGGCCACCGGCGAAGCCGACACCGAGCAAGACCGGCAAACCCACCCCGACCCCTACGCACACGCAACACCCGCCTTCCCCCACTCCTCGTACGACGGAGCCGACGCCCACCCACGCGGCAACGTCCCCCGAGCCCGGCAGCCCGGAGGAGGCCGCTGCCGCGCAGGTCCTGGCCGCCATCAACCAGGCCCGCGCGGACCAGCACGTTGCGCCGCTCCAGGCGCTCTCCGGCCTTGAGTCCAGCGCCGGGACGCACAACCGGACCATGGACTCGGGCTGTGGTCTGAGCCATCAGTGCCCGGGCGAAGCCGACTTCGGCGCACGCGAGCACGCCGCCGGGGTCTCGTGGGGGAGTGCCGGTGAGAACATCGGCAGCGGCGGGAGCATACCGAGTACGACGTCGGCGGTCGCCGGAATGGCCGTGGGCATCACCAAGTCCATGCTCGCCGAGCAGCCACCGAACGACGGCCACCGCAAGAACATCCTCAACCCGGGCTTCCACCACATCGGGATCCACGTGCTGCACGACAGCTCCGGCATGCTTTACATGACCCAGGACTTCACCGACTGACGGAGCCCATATCGAGGCGCGCCGCACTCACGTGAGGCGGCGGCCCCTCGTCGTGGGTGCCGTCAGTCTTCGGGACGCGACGGCGGCGTCAATCCGTCCAGTGTCAGGGCGAGAAGGCGTTCGGCCTGGTCGCGTTGGTCCGGGTGTGCCGAGGTGAGGGCGATGCCGGCGAGGGCGGCGAACAGGTCGGTGGGGCGGATGTCGGAGCGGAAGGCGCCGACAGCGGTACCGGCGTCCATGAGGGTGGTGATGGCGTTCTGGATCATCTCGCGACTCTGGCCGTAGGGGTCGGTTCCCGAGGCGACGACGGCTCGTAGGGCGTCGGCCATGCCGAGTTTGGCGGTGGCGTAGTCGATGAAGCGGCCCATCCAGGCGCGCAGGGCCTCGCGCGGGGGCATGGTCGCCAAGAGGTCGGGGACGGCGTCGCACAGTCGAGCCACTTCGTTGCGGTAGGCCGCCTCGATCAGGGCTTCCCGGGTGGGGAAGTTGCGGTAGAGGGTGCCGGTTCCCACGCCGGCCTCCCGCGCGATGCGCTCGAAGTGGGCGTCCAGGCCCTCCTCGGTGAACACGCGTACCGCCGCGGCCAGGATCTTGTCCCGGTTGCGCTGCGCGTCGGCCCTCAGCGGGCGTCCCGTATCCCGTGCCATATCCGGTGCCATCGGTGGCTCGCTCCCTCGTCCCCATTGCTAAGTGGAGGAGCCTCCACTTACTGTGTGGTCAACCGGCGGCGCCTCCACTTCCATCGTAGGCCAGGCGCCGCGCCTACTCTCCCGGAGGGATCAACCATGTCGGAAATCGAGGGAATCGAAGGCAAGGTCGTCGTGATCACCGGCGCCAGCAGCGGGATCGGCGAAGCGACCGCCCTTCTGCTCGCCGAGCGCGGTGCGAAAGTCGTCCTCGGAGCGCGGCGGCCGGACCGTCTTGCGGCGCTGGCCACCCGCATCGAGCAGGTCGGCGGCCAAGCCGCATACGCGCGTACGGATGTGAAGCGCCGCCAGGACCTCTCCGACCTGGTCGACCTGGCCCGCGACCGGTACGGAAAAGTCGACGTCCTGGTCAACAACGCCGGGGTCGGCCTGATCTCCCCGATCGACGAGCTCCGCGTCGAGGACTGGGAGGAGATGATCGACGTCAACCTCAAGGGCGTCCTGTACGGGATCGCCGCGGCGCTGCCCGTGTTCCGGGAACAGGGCTTCGGGCACTTCGTCAACACCGTCTCCACGGCCGGACTGCGCATCGTGCCGCTCCAGGCGGTGTACGCCGCCACCAAGAACGCCGTACGCACTCTGTCCGAGGGTCTGCGTCAGGAAGCCGGGGACAGTTTGCGCGTGACGGTCGTCTCGCCGGGTATGACGCGTACGGAATTCGCGGACTCCATGGCACCGGAGATGAAGGCCCAGGTTCTCGACAGGATGGAGAAGACCGCGATCCCACCGGACGCCATCGCCCGTGCCATCGCCTTCGCCATCGAGCAGCCTGCCGGTGTGGACGTGGGGGACATCGTCGTACGCCCGACGGCGCAGAACTAGGGCCTGACTGGTGGTGGTTGGTCGGTTGGTCGACAGGAAAAAAAGATCTGGGCAGGATGACGTCCGGTGGGTAGTGTTCGGCACGACCGAGACACCGCACCAGGAGGTGAGACCCATGAACGCAGTATCTGTATGGGTGCTCCCCCTTTCCGTCACGGTCTGGCGATAGACGTAGGTGTCGCCGGGAGCGCCTCTTCGACAAGGCATTCCTGAAAGGCAACACCTATGAATTCTCTGCAGTTCACCACTGAGTCGTCGTCGAACGGCATGATCGAGCGCGACTTCACCGTGGGCGACGTCCCCGGTGTCCTCTGGTCGCCCGTATCCGGCGCCGATCGCGCACCCCTGGTGCTGATGGGCCACGGCGGCGGCAACCACAAGAAGCACCCGGCGATGGTCGGCCGCGCCCGCCTCCTTGTGACTTTCTGCGGCTTCCATGTCGCCGTCATCGACGCGCCCGCTCACGGCGAGCGGCCGGTCACGGCGCACGACGAGGCGGAAGTCGCCGACCTGTTCCGGGCGAGGGCGGGGGGCGAGCCGGAAGGCCCGATCGTCGTGCGCTACAACGACCACCTCGCGGAGCTCGCCGTGCCCGAGTGGCAGGCGACCCTGGACGCCCTCCAGGAGCTTCCGGAGATCGGCACCGACGGGCCGGTCGGCTACTTCGGCATCAACATGGGCACCGCGATCGGCGTGCCGTTCGTGGCGATCGAGCCCAGGATCACGGCCGCGGTCTTCGGGCAGCACTGGCCCGACACCCTGGCCGAGAAGGCGAAGCAGATCACCATCCCGATCGAGTACGCCATGCAGTGGGACGACGAGCACATCTCGCGCGAGGACAGTCTCGCGCTGTTCGACGCCTTCGCGTCGAAGGAGAAGTCCCTGCACGCCAACACGGGCAAGCACAAGGAACTGCCCAGGTTCGAGGCCGACAGCGCGGTCCGGTTCTTCGCCCGGCACCTCGGCACCGGTCTCATCTGACGCGCAGCGGCGTCCGGGCCGCTCTCAAATCGCTGGCGCGCCCGGATACGTCATTCTGACGGTGTACGTGACGGTGAGGCGAAACGTAACCGTACACGTGAGGGTCAGTGTTCTGCTGGGGGTGGAGCCGCAGCGGTCTGCGGGGCATGGTCCGGCGACGGCACCGTTCCGCACGCCGGGTCCGGTGCCGCCGCCTTGTACCTGCGGCGTGACCTAGCGCGCGAGGAACGGACCCAGTACCCCGATGAGTTCGGTGGGTGCGTCCAGCGGGATGAGGTGTGCCGCGGTGGCGAACTCGGCCAGGGTGGCACCGGGTATCCCGGTGGCGTATCGGTGGGCGATGTCCTGGAAGTCGGCGATGTCGAGCCGGCCGATCCCGACCAGTGTGGGGACGGCGATGGTGGTGATGTCACCGCTCGTGGGGCCCTGGGAGTGCGTCCCCACGATGTCCTGGTTCACCAGCGACGTACGCAGTGGGCCGCGGAGCTGGTCGGCCAGTGCCGCGTCGACGTCCTGCCACTGGCGAGCCGACCCGCGCAGCCACATGTCCATGTTCACACGGACGGCCTCGTCCAGGTCGCCCGCGGCCAGGGCCGCCGTCTCGGCCTCGTCGTACGCCACCATGTCCGCGGACCAGGCGTATCCCGGCCACGGCGGGCAGAGCGCCACCAGGGAGTGCACCCGGTCCGGGTGGGTGAGGGTGAAGTCCACGGCCACGCGGCCGCCCCAGGAGCAACCGACGAGCCGGACACGTTCGTGGCCGAGGTGGTCCAGGAGGCGGCGCAGGTCGTCGGTCTCGCTGAACGGACCGGTCGGCGGTGCGGATTCACCGAAGCCGCGCAGGTCATAGCGGATGACGGTGTGCCGCTCCGCGAGCGCGGGCACGACCGCGTCCCACATACGGTGATCGGCGACGCCGGCGTGTATGAGGACGACGGGCGGTCCATCGCCGGTCACGGTGTAGGAAAGGTGGCCGAGTTCGTCGGCGAGTGTCAGCATCCGCGGATGTTCGCAGGTCGGCGGGGTACGTGCCAAGCGATTTGGCCGTGCCTCGGGATGCGTTGAGCGGTGCGTGGGGGAGGTGTCCGCCCTCGCTCCTTGACCTCAACTCCGCTTGAGCTCCTACCGTCGGAGCCATGAACTACTCGCACAGCGACGAAGAACTGGTCCGCCAGCCCATCGGTTACTGGAGCTGGGCCGCCCACAGCGCGGTGGTCACCCACATCCGGGCAAACCTCGCCGAGTTCGGCCTCACCCAGCCGCAGTGGTGGATCCTCAACCGGGTGCTCGCGGGCCCCGACGCCCGCCGCCCGCGTACGGAGGTGATCGAGATCCTGCGCGGCTATCTGGACATCGGCGACGGCCCGCTGGACGAAGGCATCGACGAGTTGGTCGTACGCGGCCTGCTCACCGAGGACGACGAGCGCGTCCTTGCCCTGACCTCGCAGGGCCGAGAGGTACGCGACCGGGCGGCCGAGCGGCAGCTGAAGGTCCGGGACCGGATCCACGAGGGCATCGAAGACGAGGAGTACGTGGCCGTGCTCAAGGTCCTTCAGCGAATGATCCACAACGTCGGGGGCAAGGCCCGGCACCACTGAGTGCCGCGCCGGGCGGGCGGGCGGCGCCCCGCGCCACCCGCTCCCGGCGACAGTGAAGACAGTGGGTTACGCGGACTTGTTGGTGACGTAGAAACCCGGGTCGTGGATGGCCTGGACCTCGATCTCCTCGCCGTGGGCGGTGAGCCACTCCTCGCGCAGGCGGGAGGCCTCGTCGTCGGCCTGGGAGGCGGGGACGAGGCGGCCGTCGGGGGTGAGACGGTGGGGAATGTCGCCGGCCGGGCGCCAGTCGAAGCGGGCGGCGATCTTGAAGAGGTCTTCCTGGGTGAGCGGTCCGCCGTTGTCCTTCTCGGCCTGCAGGGCGGTGGGGTGGTAGTCCTCGTAACCGCCGGGCATGTGAAGGGTGAGGAAGTGGCAGCCTTCGCCGGGCGGGGTGGCCCAGGTGTGGCGGGTGCCACTGGTGATGTGGGCGAGCGCGCGCGGACCCAGCTCCACGACCTCGTCGTCGACCTGGACCAGGAGGGTGCCGGACACGACGTAGTAGGTCTCGGTGGACTCCGCGTGGGTGTGCAGCGGCGGACCGGACCAGGCAGGGCCCTGACGGGTTTCGACCCAGGACGCCGCGCGGTCGGTCATCGTGCTGGAGAGGAAGATCTCGAATCCTCGGCGGCCTTCGGGCCGCTCGCCGGCGTGGACGATGTGGGTCATAAGGACAGTCGCTTCCTGCTTGATAATGGCTTGAGTTCTGATCTACCCCAAAGCGGGCCTGTTCGTCTGCGGGCACCCGTCCGCAGTCGAACGCGGACACCCCGCCACCGTGTCCGTCCTCCCAGGTCGGTGTGGCAGGAGACCACGATGTCGCGGCCGCACATCAGGGCGTCAAGGCGGAATGCAGCCAGGTAGCAGGGTCAAGTGGGGGCCGAAAGCGCCTTCTTGAAGGTCGGGGCCGGACGTGATGTACGCGACGGTGGGCAGGATCCGGCAGTTGGGTGACGGCCTTGTCGTACGGGAGGGGGAACGCTTACTCATCACGACGAGGCGCAGGCTGGGTCTGCGGCGCCAGGTGTTCGTGGCGAACGACCAAGGACTGTGGCCGGATTCGTCGTCTGACAGGTGTTCGGATCCGGCAATACTCGGACTGGGAAATCCGTCCCGATCCCTATGTCCGGAGGCCGCTGATGCCCCAGACCAGTGTTCCCGCCGCCGCTGTTCTCAACGCCTGGCTGTCGGGCGCCGAGAGTGCGTACGGTCAGTCCAACCCCGCCGGGCCGCTCTACGTCGGCGGCGCGGCCGCCGAGGCGGCGCTCGTCGACCCGAGCGACTCCCTCTACGGCTTCTGCTCCAGCCCGAGCGGGTCGCACGGCAGTTGGTGTTGCTGACAGTCGCCGGCGACGAGTGTCGCTAGAGACAAGTGGGGAACCGCGCACGCGGTTCCCCACACCCTTGGGGCGCCCGGACGGCGCGAAGGTGCGACGGGATGGGGAGGGCGGACGGGTGGACGTATCGACGCCGAAAGCGAGGGACGAGGCGGAGTGGTTCGCCCGTCCGGTAGGTACGATCGCCCGGCCGTGGCGGGAGGAGCTGGCCCGGCGGCTGGCCGACGTGGACGCGCTGGACGGCAAGGAGCGGGACGTGGTGCTGGAAGCAGGCCATACCGCCCTGCTCAGGTCCCTGCACGCGAAACTGTCCCGGCTGTTCCTGATCGAGCTGCACGCACAGCGCATGGCGGCGGGCGACGCGGGCGGATCCGACACGGACACGTGGGCCGCGTTCATCGAGCAGGCAGAGGAGGAGGGGTATCTCGACCGATTGGCCGGTCGATACCCCACCGTCGGCGCGCGGATCGCGTCGGTGGCGCGGCTGTCGGTGGCGGCGACAGCCGGTTTCGCCGCGCGGCTCGCCTCGGACCGTGAGCTGCTGCGGCCGCTGCTGGACGCTCCCATGGGCGAGTTGCGGGCGGTCGCGTTCGGGGCGGGCGACACCCACCGAGGTGGGCTGACGGTCAGTCAGATCGACTTCGACGGCGGGACCGTGATGTACAAGCCCCGCCCTTCCCAGGCCGACGCGGCGCTGGGCGCGCTCCTCGACGAGCTGTTCGCGGACTTTTCCGGGGCTCCGGCACCGCAGGAGCGCATCCGGGTGCCGCGAACGCTGGTGCGCGAGGGGTACGGGTGGGCCGAGTTCGTCCGCCACCGCTACTGTGCGGGCGACACCGAACTCGCCGCGTTCTACCGCAACGTAGGACACTGGTTGGCCGTCCTCCGCTTCACCGGCGGCACCGACATGCATGCCGAGAACATGATCGCCGCAGGTCCGGTCCCGGTGATCGTGGACGCGGAGACGCTCTTCGACTCTCCCGCGCCCTTCCCGGCCAGCGGCCGGGGCGACGCGGTGGACGTGGCGGCGGCGGCCATCCGGCGGACGGTGTTGCGTACCGGACTGCTGCCCGTACGCGGCACCGGCTTCGCGCTCGGCGGGGTGGACATCTCCGGGGCCGGGGCCCTGCCCGGTCAGCAGCCGCTGATCCCCAACCCGGTGATCGCGGACGGCGGCACGGCGGCGGCCCGCTTCGAGGTGGACCTGGTGGCCATGCCCACCGCCGCCAACCACCCAAGCCCCGCCCCGGTGTTGAGTACGTACTGGGACCGGATCCTGGCCGGGTTCCGTGAGATGACCGCGCATCTGCACCGGCCCGGGACCGACCCGTACCGCCTGCTGCGCCGGTTCGAAGGCGCGCAGGCACGGCGGATCCTGCGGCCGACGCAGGCGTACGTCGACATCGGCCGGATGCTGTGGCACCCGGCGTCGCTGCACGACGAGCCGGCGGCCGTCGAGCGGGCCCGCGACATCCTGCGGCGCAACGCCGAGGTGCTGCCCGGCGCCCCGACCGACCGTGCCGCCATCGACGGCGAGATCGCGGACCTGCTGGCCGGGGACGTACCGATGTTCACCTTCACCGTGGACGCGGCCGCCGTGCACGCCACGATCGAGGACTGGCGCACCGCCGATCTGCCGTTGGAGGAGGCGGTGATCCAGGACGCGTTGGTGGGCGCGTATCTCAACGAGCGTTCGCTGCCTGCGCGTGTGCAGGCCGCCGCCGACGCCCCGCACGCACGCGACCGCGAGCGGCGCCGCCGCGATCTGGCCGCGCAGATGGTACGGAGGCTGTGCGACGGGGCGGTGCGCGGCGAGGACGGTACGGTCACCTGGATCAGCCCCGTCTTCACCCCGGCCGGGTGGTCCATCAGGGTGCTGCCCGCCGACCTGTACACCGGGCAGGGCGGGGTGGCGCTCACTCTCGCTGAGTACGTGAACGAGGTGCGGGCCGGGCGGGCGGACGAGGTGGCGGGGGTTGCCGAGACGTTCGAGGGTGCATTGCGGGTGCTGGTCGGCACCGAGGACCGGACGCCGACGCCGTCCGCCGGGGCGTTCAGTGGTGCGGCGTCGCAGGTGTGGACGTGGATGGCGCTGCACCGGGTGCTCGGCGAGGACTGGCTGCTGGAGCGGGCCGCCGAACGAGCTCTGCTGCTCGCGCGGGGCCCCCTGGTCGAGGACGACGTCGAGGTGGACCTCCTCAACGGAGCGGCCGGGGGCGTGGTTCCACTGCTGAACCTGGCCGAGGCGACCGGCGAGGACCGCTGGCTCGCGGCCGCCGCGCACATCGGCCGCCGACTGTCGGGTATCGCCACGGTGGACGCGAGCGGTGCGCGCTGGACGACCCGGCTCAACCCCGAGGGCATCGGCGGCTTCGCCCACGGCGCCACCGGCATCGGCTGGGCGCTGCGGCGGCTGACCGTCAGCGAGGCGGGTACCGCCGCCGACCGTCGCGGTTGGGGTGATCTGGCCGAACGGGCCTTCGCCTATCAGGAGTCCCTGTGGCAACCCGAGCAGGGCAACTGGCTCGACGTCCGCGTCGGCGCCGAGGAGGACTTCTTCACCAGCTGGTGCCACGGGAGCGCGGGCATCGGCATCGGCATGCTCGACCTCTACCGCCGCGCAGGCGATCCCGCTCACCTGGACATGGCCCGCCGCGCCGCGCACGCCTGCGCCGCAGAGGGCTTCGGCTGGAGCCACACCCTGTGCCACGGCGACCTCGGCCTGTGGGAACTCCTCACCTCGATGAACGTCGGCGAGCGCGACGACCTCGACGGTGAAATCCTGACCGGTCTCGAACAGCGGGGCCCGGTGGGCGGATTGGCCCGCGAGGCTTTCTCCCCGAGCCTGATGTCCGGCCTGTCCGGGGTCCTCCACACGCTCCTACGGATGCACCCGTCGGCCGATCTACCGAATCCGCTGCTCCTCGACTGACGTATGACGTTCAGGGTTGATTTTCAGCCAAGGTTGGCCTGGCCGGCGCCGTCAAGGACTTAAGTCCCTAGGCCACCATGGTGATCGGGGATTGCATGGCGTACCAGGAATTCCGTCCCGTACGCCCATGCCGCCGAAAGGTCACGAATCCCCATGTCGCAAACCCCCACGCCCCGGATATCCGGGGTTTCCCGGCGGAACCTGTTGGCTTTGGCGCCTGCTGCGGGCGTAGCCGCCACGATTCCGCTCTCGCTCGCCGCCGCGACCCCCGCGCAGGCCGCACCTCCCAAGAAGGGAGCTGCCCGTTCCCTCCAGGAGATCACTGATGCCTGGGGCGGTTGGATGGCCCGCGAACGCCATCCCTCGTCCCGGGGCTGCCGTTTCACCGCCTCCACGGACTACGGAAAGCAGAGTTTCCTCGCCGACTATCACCGCCATCAGGTCCGCACGAAGTATTCCGGCATCACCTACGACCCGAGTGCGCCCTCTCCGATTCCCGGCCAGGTCAGTTCGATCACCACCAACTACCGTAACGGTACGGAAGTCGAGCAGACCGTCACGTACAAGCAGAGCAAGACGACGGAACAGGACCTGCGGATCTCGGTGACCGAATCGCTGAAGATCGGCGTGACGATGGAGGTATCGGCAGAGATCCCGGCGGTCGCGAAGGTGAGCGAGACGACGTCGATCGAAGCGAGCCTTTCCTCGACGCAGGAATTCACGCACAAGGAGACGCAGACCTGGAGCGTCGACCTGCCGTTGAAGGTTCCGGCGAAGTCGGTCGTCGAGGCGTCGTTGGTGGTGGGGACCCAGCGGTACGACATCGACTGGTCGGCCACGGTGTCGATGTCCGGGATGGTGGCCGTGTGGTTCAACGAAAAGGTCGACCTCAATGGTGGGTCGGATGTCCACTGGCTCTGGTTCGTCCCGATCCAGGACGTCTTCCGCGACTGCCGCACCCACAACATCGTCGACACGACGGGTTACGAGATCACAGCGGACGCGACCGTGAACGCGTTCGCGACCGGCACGTTCAGCGGCGGCCAGGGCGTCTCCCTGAACATCAACACGGTCCAAAAGCCCCTGGACAACCGCGCGGCCCCGCAGACGCTTACGGTGCCATTGACCCCGGACGGCAAGCGGTCGGTTGTGGCGGGCCGCTGAGGATGTGGTTGACGAGGCGCCGCTGCCGGTGGCGGCGGCGCCACACTCCTGTGACCGGGGCGTGTCCGTCCGCAATGAGCAGGTGCTGAACAACCCGCCACTCACTGGAGCCGTGCTTGCTCGACCACGGCAAGAACGGCCTTCGCGACGGCTTCCGGCTGGCTGCGGTGGATGTAGTGACCCGCATCATGCACCTCTATGTGCTGTCCCTGATCGGCCGCAGCGGCGATCTGGGCCTGCAACGCGGTCCACCGGGTGCGCATCCCGTTGGGCAAGCCCAGTGTTGCGCTCAGCACAGAGACCGGAACAGCAGGAAGGGGCGAGGACGCACGCATCTGTCGAGCGACGGGCATGTGCCGCTCGATCACCCGGTTTTCGGCCAGTGCGGTGCGGATATGGTGGGCGTCTCCATGGCAGGCCATGTGCGCGTCGATGAGCAGATTCTGGGTCCGCGGGTCACTCGTCAGCGCCTGAGCCGCCTGGACGGCCTCCTTGCGCAGCATGGGTTCGGCGAGCCCGAGAGCCTTCCTGGCGCTGAGAAAGCGGAGGGACATTGTGTCCGCCACTCGGCCGATCCAGGGGCGAAACTCCTCGTGGGCAGGGTCCACCAGCACGAGCCCGGATATCAGCGCGGGAGCTGTCCACGCCACTTGCTGGGCCAGCAAGCCGCCCCAGCTGTTGCCGACCAGCACAGAAGGTTCCTGTGTCACATCCGACAGCAATGCGGTCAGATCCTGCACGGAGGACTCGACGGTGAGGTCTTTGACCGGGTCGCTCAGACCGAGGCCGGCTCGGTCGTACACGATGACCCGTGTGTGCAGGGCCAGGGTCGGCAGAATCGGCGCCCATGTCAGCCCCGGAGTGCCGCTGGCCGCCTCCAACACCACCGTTGGTCTGCCCGCCCCCGCCGCGACCCATCGTAAGACACGTCCTCCCCGGTCCAACTCACCACACGTAGCCCCGCCCGGTAACAGCCCTGCTAACGCCCGCACCACAACATCACTCATGGCTCCCCCTACTCAGCCGACCTCACCGACCCGATCCGATTCGGCGACGTCCCGCTGGAGCCTATTCGTCGACCACTCCGTCGACCGCTTCGCGCAGCAGGTCGGCGTGTCCGTTGTGGCGGGCGTACTCCTCGATCATGTGCGTCAGGACGTAGCGCAGTGAGATGGTCTCTCCTCGGAACTCCACGGTGTCATCGAGGGATTCGAAGGTGTCCGTGATGGCGCGGGAGCCCGCACACGCCTCCTGCCAGAACGCGAACGCCTCGTCGACGTCGGCGTCCTCCACCAGGAATTCACCGTAGACACCGTCGACGGCGGGCCAGAGGGCCTTGCCCTGCTCCGCGCTGAGCACCATACGGAACCAACTGCGCTCGACCTCGGCCGCGTGCCGGACGAGGCCGAGGAGTGACAGGCCCGAAGTGGCTATCGGTTTCCGCTTCAGCTGCTCACCGTTCAACCCCTGGCACTTCATCGCCAAAGTGGTGCGTTGGTAGTCGAGGAACGAGGTCAGCGACGCACGCTCGCCGCCCATCTTGGAAGGGTGTATGCGCTGGTCATTACTCATCGGGCGATCATGTCAGAGGGCCGGCTGACCGAGCCGCCTCGAAGGCCGGGGTTGGATGGCCGGAGCGACCGGCCCGGAGGTGATGACGGCGGGTAAGGCGGCCGATGCCGGGGCTGTCCGTGTAGCGCGCCTCCGCCGGAGGGAACCGGACCCGGCCCACCGGCGGTGCGCCAGTTCCGAGCTTCGCTCGTCTGCCACCTACAGCGGGCCCACCGACCGCCGACGCCTCCACGTACTGGTCCTGCTCCCCGTACCTTCAACCGCTCGCGGCACGGAAACACCCACGAGAGTGAACCTGCCACACGATTCCGCAATAGCGTCCCAACCATGCGCATGTAGCGGTGAGATGGACCCCTCACTCAAGGGGGACCCGTGACTGGTAACCGTATTGCCGCCTCCGCACTCGCGGCCGGTCTGCTGCTCGCCGGATGCAGCAGCACAACGCCGCCCACCGTTGACGGACGCCCCGGCAGCGCAGGAGTCGGCAGCTCCACCGGCCGGGCCGCAGACGCCTCCAGCGCGTTCGCCGTCATCGCCGCAGCCGTCCCCACGGCCAAGGTCGGCAGCGTCATCACCGCCGCGACCGACGCGAACCACCTCCTGGGCCGACCCGGCCAGTACACGTCGAAAGTCACCTTCACCGACCGCCGCGTCCTCGCCGCGGACGCTCAAGGCTTCAAGCCCGGCGACGTCGAACTCGGCGGCGCCATGGAGGTGTTCGCAGCACACGGCGATGCGGAAACCCGAGCCGCATACATCCAGGCCGTCACGAAAAGCATCCCGGTCCTCGCCGAATACGACTACGTCCACGGCACCACCGTCGTCCGCGTCAGCCACTTCCTGACCCCCGCCCAGGCCAAGGAATACGACGCCGCAGCCGTGAACCTCGGGTAGCCGGGGCCAGAAATGATCTCGGGGGCCGTCGGCGCCGGGCTGCTTGATGTCAATTCTCAGTGCGTGCGGTGATCCCGGCCGGTTCGGGGTTCGTGGTGAGGAGGTCGTGGCCGAGGCGGGTGAGGGTGTGGTGGACCTCGCGGCCGTGGCGTTCGGTGGTGATGGTTCCGGCCGTCCGCAGCGCATTGGTGTGCGCGGAGACCGAGGGCGCAGTGATGCTCAGCCGGTCGGCGAGTTCCTTGGTGGTGCACGGGCCCCGGCCGATCGCGCGCAGGGCCCGGGCCCGCGCGGGGCCGATCAGTGTGGCGAGCCCGTCCGGTCCCGGCGCGGTCCGATCGAGCCCGGGCCACGGGCCCACCGGGTGGAACAGCACCGGTTGACGCCCCTGCGGGAGGAAGAAACCTATCCCGCCTTCGAGGAAGATCGAGGGGCGGAGTTCCAGGCCGTAACCGCCCAGCGTGAAGGTGTTCTCGCCGTGCCAGGGAGCCTCGGAGTATCGCAGGAGGCCTGCCTCGTTCCAGCTGAGCCGGGGGTGCACGCTTTCCAGGAGTTCACCGACACCCCGCTGGGCGCAGGTGTGCATCCGACGGGAGATGTCGGCCCGTAACTGCCGTTGGATGTCCGGCCAGTCGGGAGCCAGACACCGGGTGTACAACGCCCGGGCCGCATGGGTCAGGCGTCGTAGCCCGTCGCTTCCCGCGTCGTACAACTCCCTGACGATTCGGGGTGGTTCGGCTCCTCTGTTGCCGGTACGACCGTCGGTGTCCTCTGGGTCGTAGAGGTGGCCATAGGCGGCGGACAGGTCCGCGCGGACCTGTCCGTCCGGCACGCTGCGGATGGCGTCGAGTTCGTCGCCGATACGCCGGTGTTCGACATCGATCTGCGCGCTCAGGAAGTCCGGCAGGCCGGTGGGGCTCACGGCGCAGAGCTCCATCAACGGCCCGGCCGCCTGCGGCACGTGTGCGCGCACGCGCCGCCACCAACGGTCGCGCGTCGTCGAACCGGCGTAGTGCGGGCATTCCTGCGGGACCATTCCGCAGATCACATGGTCCAGCGGCGAGGTGGCGAACCGTGTGCGGGCCAAGTCCTCGACGGTGAAGGCCAGTTCCAGCACGGAGTCTCCCTCGGTCGGCGTGGTGATCGTCGCGATGGCCCGAGGGCAGCATGCCACCCTCCGTCGTGTTTCGCGGGTGTTCGCCGCTATTAGGCCCACGGCCTCATAGCTGGCAGCCGGTGAGGTGGGACTGCGACGGTTGCACCAGGTCACCGGGCCACCGGGCGGATCGGAGCTCCACCTTCAAGGCCATCTGAAGACCACCTCATGTCCGACAGGCTCACGAACCCGCAGCCATTCGCCCCGCTCGGGGGAGGGGGCGAATGGAGCGGGCTCGTCGAGCACAGCCGTCGGACGACCAGCCAGCCACTGCCCGACAAGGGAGAGCACATGTGAAGATCAGCAGCATCGAGGACCGGAACTCGATCACGTCCTCCGTCGACATCAACATCTGGTCCTAGCCCTGCGCGACCGCGGTCACCCGGGAGTGCGTGGCGGGCGTGATGGCAGGATGTGCGTATGGTGACGAATCAGCCCTGGGCGGGGCTTCCCGGTGATCTGCTGGCGGCGAAGGCGCTGGTGTACGACCCGAGTGGGTTTGTCTGCTCGCAGCCGGTGCCCGAGCCCGAGAGCGCGGAGTACGCGGCTTACGGGTTCACGCTCGACGGGTTGTCGGTCAGGTTCCGCGTGGGCAAGACCACCCCGACGAAGGTCGGCCAGTTCGTCACCGTGTGGCAGCGGTCCGCAGAAGGTCCGATCCGGCCCTTCGATGCCGCTGACGGGGTTGATCTCTTCGTCATCAGCAGCCGCGACGGCGGTCACTTCGGGCAGTTCGTGTTCCCGCGTGAGGTGTTGTGCGAGCGCGGCGTCGTGTCGCGTAACGGCTCCGGCGGGAAGCGTGGCTTCCGCGTGTATCCGCCGTGGGTGACCACGACCAACCGTCAGGCAGGCAGTACGCAGGCGTGGCAGGTGAACTACTTCCTGCCTCTCGACGAGGACGCTCCTGTTGATGCGGTGCACGCCCGCGCCCTCTACCACCCCTAGACCTACCGCGGGCTTCCGCAGGTGCGGCGCTGTCGCGGAAGCGCGGGGCGATAGGCTCCCCACCATGCACTTCTCGGCCGACGCCATCCTTTTCGACAGCGACGAAACACTCGTATCAACCATGCGCTCTGTCGTGCGCGCCTGGACGCGGTGGGCCGAGTCGTACGGGATGACTCTCGCCGACGTCACCCGCGTCGAGGTGCACGGCCGCCCGGCCGCCGCGATCGTCGCCGACCTCCTGCCCGCGCATCTGGTGGCCGAAGCGGTCGCGCGACTGGAGGACGCGGAGGTCGCCGACGCGGTCGGGGGTGGCGTCGTACCGGTTCCCGGTGCCGCCGAGCTCCTGGCGGAGCTGCCCGTGGATCGCTGGGCCGTGGTGACGTCCGGGACCCGGCGGGTGGCCGAGGCCCGTCTCGCCCAGGCCGGGATCCACCCCAAGTTCCTCATCACCATCGACGACATCACCCACCACAAGCCGCACCCCGAGCCGTTCCTCCTCGCCGCCCAGCAACTCGGCGTCGACCCGGCCCGCTGCGTCGTCGTCGAGGACGCACCCGCCGGACTGACCGCGGGGCGGGCGGCGGGTATGAAGACCATCGCTCTGACCACGACGCACAGTGCGGCCGACCTCGACGCCGACGCGATCGTGGCCGACCTCACCGCCGTGTCGGTTCAGGCCGCGGGCACCGGGCTCACGATCACGATCGAGTGACGCGAAAGCAGGGGCTCAGCGCCGCTGGACCATGGATCGGTGTCCAAAATCGTCCCGGCCCGTCCAAACTCGTCCCAACCCTCGCGCATGCATTGCCAGACATTCGGTGGCGGTCCTAAAGTCGCCACGCCGGGTGGTTTCCGCCCAGGCGCTTGGCAAGGCGAGCGGCGCACCGGCGCGGGGCCGGGCGCGGGGAGGAGCACCTGATGAGCCTGAAACGGCCTGTCGCGCGCGGCACAGCCGCACTCGTGCATCCCCACGTGGCACCCGCCATCACCGCATGACCCACCTCGTGCTCCGCATGAGACACACACGTACGCGGCGGGCACCGCGATGAGCGGCCAGGCCGTGCTGCTCTTCGGGTTCCCGGCGATCGTCGGTGTGGCGGCAGGGTATGCGAGCGGCGGCCGACTGGGCGGACTGGTCGCCACCCGGCTGCGGGCACTATGGCTGGTGTGGCTCGCCGGCGCGGCCCAGGTGGCCGAGTACGCCACCGACCGCCTCGACGGTCGGCCGGGCCAGGTACTCCGCAGCGTGCTGCTGGGCGCGACCTTCGCGATGGCGTTGGGGTGGCTGCTCGTGAACCTGCGGGGGCGGAGCCGCGTACTGAAGACCGCCGCGTCGACCGCCCTGGTGGGCGGGCTGCTGAACGGCGTGGCGATCGCGCTCAACGGGCGGATGCCCTACTCGCCCTCGGCGGCCGCCACCGCGGGCATCCCACCGGGGTCGAAGACGGCCAAGAACATCGCCGCCGCACACGACAGCCGGCTGTCCTTCCTCGGCGACATCATCCCCGTACCCCCACTGCATGCGGTCATCAGCGTCGGCGACATCCTCATCACCCTGGGAGCCGCCGCCGTCATCGCCGCAGCCATGCACCAACCCGTACCGCGGCACACCCCGGAGGGGAGACATGACTCAAACCATCAACGTACGGCGCCTGATGACGGCACTGTTCACCCTGGCGACCATCGCCCTGCTCCTGTACACCATCGGAGCTCCTGGCGAGATGACCGGCGGCTGACGCCTCACCGTAGAAGGAGATTGACGTGACCCGAACAATCAGTGCGCAGCGCCTGATAGCGGCGCTGTTCACCGTGGCTACCTTCGGCCTGCTCCTGTACGCCATCGGAGCCCCCGATTGGTCCGGCGGCTGATCACCACACCAGAAGGGGAAGTCCGACCATGACTCAAACCACCACTGCGCGGCGCTTGATGACCGCGCTGTTCACCGTGGCCACCTTCGGCCTGCTGCTCTACACCATCGGAGCGCCCGGCGATTGGACCGGTGGCTGATACCTCACCGTAGGAGGAGTCCGACGTGATCCGAACAATCGGTGTGCAGCGCCTCATGACGGTGCTGTTCGCCCTGGCTACCTTCGCCCTGCTCCTGTACACCATCGGAGCTCCTGAATTCGGCGGCGGCTGACATCGCACCGTAGGAACCTCGCCACAACACCGGACCCAAACCCGTCCCACCACCCCGGCCAGGACACCGGGTAGCCCCGGCTCCTGGCCGGTCGCGGTTGCGGCGATGAGTTTTCTCCGGCCCGGCAGTCTCACTGTTGTGTTGTCGACAACAACAGGAGGAACGACGTGGGTCAGCTGCTGAGGGTGCAGAACTTCACTGTGTCGTCGGACGGGTTCGGTGCCGGTGAGAACCAGAGTCTGGAGAGGCCGTTCGGTGATGCCGATCCCGGGGAGATGTTCACCTGGGCCGGTGCCACGGCGAGCTGGCCGATGCGGACCGATCCCGGGGGAAGCCGGGGCCTCGACGACTACTTCACTCGGGACTTCCCGCGCAACATCGGCGCCGAGATCATGGGCCGTAACAAGTTCGGACCCCAGCGCGGGCCGTGGCAGGACCATGACTGGCGCGGCTGGTGGGGTGCCGAACCGCCCTTCCACACCCCGGTGTTCGTCATGACGCACCACAAGCGTCCTTCGTTCACGCTCTCCGACACCACCTTCCACTTCGTCGACGGCGATCCGGCCACCGTCCTCGCACAGGCGCGGGAGGCCGCGCAGGGCAAGGACGTCCGGCTGGGCGGCGGTGCCACCACTATCCGGGAGTTCCTCGACGCCGACCTCGTCGACACCCTGCATGTGGTGGTCTCGCAGGTGCGGATCGGATCCGGGGCACGACTCTGGAAGTCACCCGATGAACTGCTCGACCGGTTCCACCTGGAGGTCGTGCCCAGCCCGAGTGGTGTGACGCATCACCTGTTCTGGCGAAGGTAGGGCTGAGCCGCGTCCCCACCCCGCACCGGGGGGTAGCCCTACCTGGAGCGGGGTGGGTGGCAGGATCGCTCCGGCCGGTCGCATCCGGACATGCTTGGGACCAGCAGTTTCCGCTGCTTTCCCCAGGTATGCCTAGGAGTTGGCCCGTGAGTGAGCAGGTTTGGCAGAGGTTTCGTTCGTCCGGGCGAGGGCGGAGTGGTCGGCGCGGAGTCGTACCGGCTGCGGCCGCGGTGGCCGTCGGCGTCATGACGATGGGTGTGCTGGCGCCGCCCGCCGCGTTCGCCGCCCCGAGGCCGGACACGGTCCAGCAGGGTCTGAACGCGCTGGTGCACACCGACGGCCTGCCCGCCGCACTGGCGAGCGTCCAGGACCGTCAGGGTCACACCCGTACGTACACCGCAGGGGTGGGCGACCTGGCCACCGGTGCGAAGGTGCCCAGGGACGGGCAGGTGCGGATCGGCAGCAACACCAAGGCGTTCACCGCGGTGGTCGTGCTGCAACTGGTCGGTGAAGGGAAGATCGACCTCGATGCCACGGTCGACAGGTATCTGCCTGGTCTCGTACGTGGGGAGGGTATCGACGGAGGGCACATCAAGGTCCGTCAGTTGCTCCAGCAGACCAGCGGACTTCCCAACTACACCCCCTATCTCAGCGACGACGTCCGGTACTACGAGCCCCGCGACCTCCTCGACCTCGCCCTCCAACACAAGTCCCACTTCGACCCCGGCGAGAAGTGGGAGTACAGCAACACCAACTACGTGCTGGCCGGCCTGATCATCGAGAAGGTCACCGGCCACCCCGTCGCGGAGGAGATCGACCGCCGGATCGTCCAGCGCATCGGGCTGCGCCACACCTACTTCCCCGCCCCCGGTGACGCGACCATCCGCGAGCCCCACCCCAAGGGCTACGACCGCGATGCGGCAGGCGCCCCGCTCGACGTCACGGAATTCGACCCCTCCTGGGCCTGGTCGGCAGGCCAGATGATCTCCACCAACTCCGACCTCAACCGGTTCTTCACCGAGCTCATGACCGGCGGCCTCCTCCCGCGGGCCCAGCTCGCCGAGATGCGCACCACCGTCCCGGCCGGAGAGCCCTTCGCCCCCGGCGCCCGCTACGGACTCGGGCTGGTCAGTACGCCACTGTCGTGCGGCGGCGTCTACTGGGGCCACGGCGGAAGCATGACGGGATACGAGACCCGGGGCGGCGTCACTGAACGCGGCCGCGCCGTCAACATCGCGGTGACCACCCAGCCGAGCGACAAGGCGGCCATGAAGCACGTGGAGCGTGTCGTGGACACGGCTCTGTGCCGCTGATCCACGCTTCCCTGGAGATCGCGGCCCGCCGCCGTTGCGATCGATCCCGGGACGCTTCCGGGAGTCTTTAGGGCAATCCTGGATGTCCCTTGGTGCACTATTGATAGTTACATGGGGCCCTATTGGGGATTAGCAGGCCATTTCATTAACTTCCGGATTACGTTCGCCGCAGACGGGTCGTGGACGCGACCCGCCCAACACTGGAGGTTTCAGTCATGCGACGGACCATCACCAAGGTCGGTAGTCTCGCGGCGGTTTCGCTGTTCGCGCTGGCGTTAGCCCAGCCCGCACAGGCGGCGCAGAACGGCGCCGGTTCCGCGACCGCGTCGGCGGCCTACTTCGAGTTCACCGACGGCCACGACAAGTTCGTCTTCAAGCTCACCGACCCCGCCCGTATCCAGCAGGCGCGCGACATCCTGAGCGGCGTGGACACGGAGAACCGCAGCGTCATGGGCACGGTCGTCAAGACGCCCGCCTCGTACAACCAGCCCTGGAAGTACCAACTCGCCCCCGACTCCGTGAAGTTTTTCTCCATGGCCATGGAGGTGTGCGACGCGAGCATCTCCTACGTCAACAATCACCTGAGCGAAGTGGGTGGCGCCCTGCTGCCCAAGTCGACGTGGTGTCCCTGGCAGTCGAAGCTGACGCGCGAGGTCACCGCGCCGTAAGGCGTCCCACCTCGGACCGCTGAACGTACTCGGTCGCACTCCGGCCGCCGGACCCCCGGCTGCCGGAGTTGCCGGGGCAGGCGGTCACTGGTTCAGCCGAGTGACGGCAGGGACCGTTGGCACTCCTCGATGGCCCCCTGCACCGCGTCGGCCGCCTCGGGGGCGAGCAGGCCGCTGATGGACAGCATGTCCTGAAGGGGCTCGATCACCGAGGTCAGCACCGCTTGACGCTCCTCGGGCGGGATGAGGGCGACCGCCTTGCGCAGCTCGGTCAGGCCCTCCGCGCCCCGACCGGTCAGCAGCATGGTGTCGGCGAGGTCGAACAGCGTCCACGCGTCGGCCCATCCCGTACTACGGGCTTCGAAGAGGGCCAGCAGTTCCAGGTTGCGGAACTGCTGGATGACGGGGGTGGTGTCCGTGCCGCGGAGTCCGGCGAGCAGCAGGTTGATCCGGGCCACGTTCATCAGTGGGTACGGTTTGTTGCCGCTGAGCAGGCCGGCCCGCTGATAGCAACTCAGCGACCGCTCCAGCTGGATGACGTCGAAGGAGCCCGGGGGCCGACCGTGGCGGGCGAGCCTGCGGTGGAGTCCGCCGAGGGTGGCCCAGGTCTCGGAGTCCTGGTCGTCGAGGGCGACGGCACGGTCGAACGCCTCGATCGCGGCCTCGTCCGAGGCTCCCATCTTGCTGAGCGTCAGGCCCAGTTCACGCCAGGCCGGAGCGAAACCGTCCTTCAACCGGACCGAAGTACGCAGCAGTTGCTCGGCCTCCGCGTACCGGCCTTCCTTGCGCAGGACCACGCCCAGTTCGAAGTGGGCCTGCGCACTGGCCGGGTTACGGGTCACGGCCTCCCGGAGCAGAGCGATGCGGCCCGTCTGCGAGGTCTCGACGAGGGCCGCGTTGATCAGGTCCTCGGCCTGCTGTTCGCGCAGCCTGCGCATCTCCTCTTGGAGGAAGTCGTACTCCTGCCGGGAGATGAGCATGAAGGCGGACCCGTCACGGACCGGGCTGTCCACGCGCCAGGGGCTCTGCAGTCCCGTGACGGCCGCCTCGGTGATCTGCCGGATCGAGTGCTCCAGCTCGTCGGGCATCGGTCCGTACGGGATGACCCGGCTGGACGAGGCGTTGTACCGCACCTCTGTGACGTTCTGGCAGATCGGGATGGTGACACCGTCTCGCAGCGCCCAGCGCACGCCGAGCTCCAGGTAGACGTTCGGGTTCGCGCTGCTGAGGTCCGCGATGTAGACATCGGCGTCGAAGGCCTCGGAGAACATGGACCGGTGGATGGCGCCGGTCGCGGTCTTCTCCTTCTCGATGACGAGTTCGGTGTGGCAACCCATCTTCTGCGCGATGCGCTCGGCGACGGGTTCGAGCAGATTCCGCCTGATCTCCGGGATGCTGCTCCAGATCGCCTGTTCGCCCATGGTGGAGCCCGGCATGGCGACGAAGATCCGCACGATCCGGCGCCCGTCGGGTCCGGTCGCGGGGAACGGCTCCTCCAACGTCCCGATGTCGTACGGCTCTTCCTCGCCCGGGGCTTCGTCGCGCGGTGTGTCCGGGAATACGTCCACGTCCGGGGACGCATGCTCGCCGGTCGTGAGCTGGGCGCGGCGTCCGTCGCTCTTGAGGAGCTGGAGTTCGCGCCAGCGCACGCGCCAGGGGTCGAGGCGCGGATCGCTCAACGACACGGGCTGTCGACGGGGGTCGTCGTGGGCGCAGAGGGTTTGGACCAGGGCGATGAGGAAGTCGCGGCCGGGCAGCCGCTTGCCGTTCAGTACCTCGCTGACGGCGGAGACCGACAGTGGCCGGGCCACGGGGGCGTTCTTCTCGATCTCCCGCAGGGAGGGCTGCCCGTGGTCGATGCGCAGCGCCTCCAGATCCTTGGCGAACACGGCCAGGGCGCGCCTGAACTCATCGTCCGCCCGACGCCCGCCCCCGCCGTCTGTGATGGTCACATCCGCCCCCTGCCACGTGGTGTGTTTCCAGGCTAGGTGCCTTCCCGCCGCACGGCGACGGAGTTGCCCGAACACCGGGGGAGTGTCCGGCGTCGTCCGGTCAATTCCCGTCCGGTGCGGCCTTGTTCCACGGCGTACGACTTCTGCCGACAGCGTTCGTCCCATGAGGGGAAGCGGTTGGCGGCGGGGTGCACTGGGCGCATGGAGAACCTGAAGAGCAACGAGAACAGTGGCGACGCGGGTCCGGGTCGGCCCGTCCGGGAACGGATGGCCGACCTGGTCGGGCTCCTCTGTCTGCTGGGGGTGGCGACCCTCGTATACGTCGCCACTGGGCCGGAGGCCTTCGCGGCTGTGACGGCCGTGGGTGCGAGCCTTTTCGCCGGCTGGCGGGGGCGCGGCGAGCGGGAATGAGCGGATGCCGGCGCCCGGAGCGGTGTCCGTCATGACAAGCTGTACGTTCCACTGCCCGAACCCAGGAGGTCACCATGACCGCAGACCACGCACCGCAAGAAGGTTCGGAGCCGACCGAGGCCGAGGGCACCGCCCTGGCGCCGGACGAAGACGGCCAGTACGACCTGAAGCGCAAGTTTCGTGAGGCCCTGGCGCGCAAGCGCGGCGTGCAGGCGGACGCCGCCGCCCGCGGTGCGGACTCCGACGCGTCGAAGGTCCGAGGCGCGCACGGCCCGGCGTCGAGCCAGAAGTCGTTCCGACGCAAGAGCGGCGGCTGAGACCGAGAAGGTCGCCCACAGAACTGGGCGGGATACGGACCGGCACTCCATGCCGGTCCGTATCCCGCCCAGTCCGAGGCGTCGCTTTCCGAGCTGTTGCTTTACGTCGACCCGGTCGGCAGGCGGGCCGCACGCGTCACACTCTGGTGTCAATATCCATTGGCTGATCGATGTCCATCGAGTTGGTTGCCGCGGATGTCGTCGCGGCAGCCGGCTCGGCGTCCGAATCGGAATCCGTGTCGTTCGCCCAGTTCACCCGCCGCATGGCGTTTTGGTGATCCTTGCACTGAAGCTCCAGGGTCGCGAATGTACCCCCGGCCGTCGTGACCGCGTCGTCGATTTCCCTGGCCAGGGCGGCTGCCCCTTCGATGGAGTAGTTCTCCATGAGGACATTGGCGGATATGCTGGGCCAATAAGGGCCGGGCCTGGCTCCGGTTCCCCGGTAGAGACTGAAGTAACAGGCCACGCAGGGCCGTTTGGTGCCGGCGATCATGTCGGGCGTGACCTTCGGACCTGCCCCCATCAGATCCTTCAGTCCCATGCCCGCGAAGTCCGGGTCGTTCTGCTTGAGGGCTACGTCGATACGCCGTTCGGCATGGAGCCCTTCCTGCTTGCCGGGTACTCCCGCCGGGATCTCCGGCTTTCCGGTGAGCGTCGCGATGATTCCTTCGAATTCCTTGGGAATCTCACCTGCTTGGACGGCGGGATTGAGGAGCCTGTCGGTAGCCTTCTTGGTGTGCCGGGCTTCGCGCTTCGTCGGGTTGTCCGTCATTCCGGCTATGAGGGCCCGAACGAAGTCGCTGCCCGTCGGCTGTGACGTGGCGAGCGCGGACAGTGCGGTGTTCTGGGCGTTCCTGTTCGCGGAGATGTACAGCTTGCCGCCGTGGATCGCCGCCTGTACCTCTTCGGGCTTCATTTCTGCGGCTTTGAGATAGTTGAGCGTGATGGTCGATATCCAGCGCAGCGCCTGCCTGTTCTTCTCGCCCTCCTCGTACTTCCGGGGGCTGCGGACGTTCTGGCTGCTGCCGTAGAGAGCGTTGCTCTTGTTCGCGGTGAGCTTGAGGTCCCCGGGCGCGGCATCTGCGGCCGCCGGTGTGGCCTTGTGCAGGGTGAGGCTCTGATTCGCTCCCAGCGCACTCCAGCCGAGAGCCACCAGCGCGGCCCTCAGATGCGTGGAGATCTTCGTCATGGGGTCCTGCGCCGACCGTCTGGCGGCCGCTTCCGTGGTCGGTCCGTTCGCGACCGCGCCGCGGAGCACCGGCGGCTTGGGAATGGCCCGCTTTCTGGTCGTGGCCTTCCGCGTGGGCTTCTTGATCGTCACCCGTTGCACGGTCGGCGGCTGAGCTGTTGTGCGTGGCGCGGTAGCGGTGCCTTCGGCGACGCCGGAGGTGTAGGCGCGGGCGCCCACTTCGGCGGTGGAGGCCTTGGCCGCGCTGTCGTTGTGGACGCGCACGTCGGAGAAGTCCGCGCCGAGCCGGGCCTCCATGTCCGTACGGGTCGTATCGTCGAGCGGTCGGCCGCCGGAACGCAGGACGTCGTGGACAGCGGAGCGCTGCACCTGCGGCTGCCCGACCTGCTGGTGCCCGCATCCGGCGCCGTGCTGGTGCTGCTCCTGCGCCCAGGAGTGGCCGGCCGCCCGAAGCATCTGGACGGCTGCCGCGTTCCCCGCGGTGGCCTGCAAGGCGAGGATTCCCCCGAGCGGCGTCCTGTCCCCGGTCGCGGGCTTACGGGCCGAGGTCCGGCCCTTGTGGGTGCCGGTCGATGTGGCGTTGTCCTGGTCGTGCAAAGGAGGGCTTCTTTCCGCGCGGGAATCCAACTCCTCCTGCATACGCGGTACGTAACGTCGGGGCCAGGTACCCGAGGGCAGTGTGGGCCGGTCGTTAGGGCAGAACGACGTAGGCCGGTGACAGCGGATCGGGCCGTGCCTTGGTGCGTCCTCGCGGCGCGGTGAATTCGGTTGCTCGGGATTGGGAGCGTCCGCGAGGGTTTGGCCATGACGCATCCTGCGCAAGGACCCCGGACCGCGCCTGCGCTGGCCGAGGAGATCCTCGCCTACTACCAGCAGGGCAAGGAGGACGGGCGGCTGCGCGCGGGCAGACGCCGTCTTGAGCTGCTGCGGACCCAGGACGTGCTGCGCAGGCTGCTGCCGTCGGCGCCCGCGAAGATCCTGGATGTGGGCGGCGGCAGCGGCGTCCACGCCGAGTGGCTGGCACGGGACGGTCACGTCGTGGACCTGGTCGACCCGGTACCGCTGCACATCGAGCAGGCCGGACGGCTGCCAGGCGTGCGCGCCCGGCTCGGCGACGCGCGCGCATTGCCCTTCGCGGACGACTCCTTCGACGTGGTGCTGCTGCTCGGGCCGCTTTACCACCTCGCGGAGGCGGACGATCGTACGCACGCGCTGGCCGAGGCGTACCGCGTTCTCCGCTCCGGAGGCTTGCTGGTCACCGCCACGATCAACCGATTCGCCGGGCTCCACGACGCACTCAACCGGGAGCGCTACTTCGACCCTTCCCGGCGTTCCCGGATCGAAGCCGCGGCCCGGGACGGGCGGTTGTGCAACGAGGGTGGGAACGCCCTCTTCACCACCGCGTACTTCCACCAGCCTCCCGAGATCGCACGTGACCTCGAACGCGCTGGGTTCACCCCGGTTGGCCAGTACGGGGTGGAGGGTGCTGCCTGGCTGATGGGCGAGGTTGGTACGTGGTTGGAGGACGCGGCTCGATGCGAACTGCTCCTGGGTGCTCTCAGGCTGACCGAGTCGGAGCCGTCGTTGCTCGGGGTCAGTGGTCACCTGCTGACGGCCGGTGGCAAGCCGTAGCTGCGACCGGCCGGTCTGCGGGCGGGGCTCAGCCTTCGTATGTGGCCAGCCGTTCCGGTATGGGGATGCCCAGGCGTACGTGGAGGGTGTGGGCAGCGCGTAGGCAGGTCGCCGCGCGTTCGGTGTTGCCCGCTGCGGACAGCGTGGTGCCGAGGTCTAGCAGAGCGACGGCCTGTAGTGGGTCGTTGCCGAGCCGTCGTGCGCCCGCGAGGCTGCGTTCCAGGTGCGCCGCTGCCTGTTCGTACCGGCCGAGTGTGTGCAGTGCCTCGCCCAGGCCGCGCTCGACGAGGAGTTCCATGTGCTCGGAGCCGATCTGTCGGCAGCCATGGAGGGCTTCGGTGTAGCTTGCCACCGCCTCGGCGGGGCGGCCGAGTCGGACCAGGGTGCGGGCCTGGCCCGCCTGTACGTATACGCGTACTGCCGTCCAGCCGAGGGGCGTCGCGCGGTTCAGGGCGTTGTCGAGGCAGTCGAGGGCTTCGGAGTGGCGGCCCAACTGGCGTAAGGGGTGCGCCGTGTTGTAGCGGGTCTCCAGCTCGCCCCAGAGGTTGCCGCGCCGGACGTGTACGGCGACGCCCTCACGGAGCAGGGCGAGAGCGGCCTCGTGACACTGGGGGCCGGTGGCTCTCGTTGTCTCCAACAGGCCGCTCACATTGAGGAGTTGACCGAGCATCGCTTCGTCGCCGGTGGTGCGGCTCAGCTCCAGTGCCCGGTTCACCTGTGCGCGTCCCTCGTCCCGGCGGCAGACCTGCCACAGTCCGCCGCCCAGTATGTATCGCGCGCGGATCTCGGCGGACGGTTCACCGCGTAGCGCGGCGGCGTCGGCGAGTGCGGTGGCGGGGCCGTTCAAGTGTGGCCACAGGAAGTCGATTTCGCCGAACGGGTCGAGGGCCAGGAGCAGGTCGGCCGCAGGTGTGATGCGTACGCCCGGTCTGCGCGCGGCCTGCCGTAATAACCCGAGCAGTGTGTCGAGCTCATCGCGCACCCACTCCTGCCCGGCCGCCGCGTGCTCGAAGCGGACGGGGGTCGCGCGCGTCGGTGTCATGGCCTCCGGTGTGGTGCAACCGGGGCGGGACAGACGGTAGGCGCCGCGCACTGTGGCCAGGCAGAAGTCGATGAGACGGTCGAGGGCGGCGTCGGCTTGCGACTCGTTCGTTGTTTCCGGTGTCCGTCTTCCCTGTGCGCCTGCCCCCGCCTCCTCGACCTGCGCCCGTGCGAACAGACGCAGCAGGTCGTGGTAGCGGTAGCGGCGCTCGCCCGACGACTCCAACAGGCCGACGTCCACAAGCTGTTCGAGCAGCGACTCGGTCTGCCGCTCATCCCTGCCGAGCAGGGCGGCAGCCATCGGCACCGAGAACACCGGGCCCTCGGCGAGCGAGGCGAGGCGGAACGCCCTCGCGAGCTCGGGCGACAGCTGGTCGTAGCTGAGCCGGAACGTCGCGTCGACGGCCAGGTCGCCGATCCTGATCTGGTCGAGCCTGTGCTGCTCCTCGGTCAGCCGGTCCACCAGCCAGGCGACCGTCCAGGCGGGGCGCTGGGCGAGGCGCGCGCCCACGATGCGTACGGCGAGCGGCAGTTGACCGCAGGCGGCGACCAGTTCGGCGGCGGCCTCCGGCTCGGCGGCGATACGTTCCCGGCCGACGATCCGGGACAGCAGCGCCATCGCCTCTTCGGTCGAGAAGACGTCCAGCTCGAAGGCCTGGGCCGACGGCAGCGCCAGTCTGACGCGGCTGGTCACCAGGGCGGCGCAGCCCGGAGTGCCGGGCAGCAGCGGGTTCACCTGCGCCGGGTGGGCCGCGTTGTCGAGGAGTACCAGGACACGGCGTCCCGTGAGTACGGAGCGGTAGAGCGCCGCCCGTTCGTCGAGACCGTCCGGTACGGATGGGACGCCGAGGGCGCGCAGGAACCGGCCCAGGACCTCCGCCGGTTCGACGGGGTCTGCCGACATACCGCCGAGGTCCACGTGGAGCTGGCCGTCCGGGTAGCGCTCGCGGACGCGATGGCCGGCGTGCAGGGCGAGCGCGGTCTTGCCGACGCCGCCGAGACCGGACATCGCGGAGACGACGATCTGCGGGGAATCGGCGTCGAGCGCGGCCAGCAGGTGCTCGACGGCGGCCGTACGACCGGTGAAGTCCGAGGGTGGAGCCGGGAGTTGGGCGGGCGTGGGGTGTTGGTAGTCCGCGCTTGAGGTGCCGGAAGTGGGACCCGGCGGCGCCTCCGTTTCCGGGAGCGGACTACTCGTCGCGGCCGGGGACGGCTCGGCGGCAAGGGACGGGTCGGCCCGCAGCACCCGCTCGTACAGATCGCTCAGCTCCGCGTCCGGCTCCACGCCGAGTTCGTCGGCGAGTATGGAGCGGCCGTCGGCGTACGAGGCGAGTGCTTCTGCCTGCCGCCCGCTGCGGTAGAGAGCGAGCATCAGCAGGGCCCGCAGCTTCTCGCGCAGTGGGTGCTCGGCGACGAGGAGAATCAGCTCCGGGACGCTCTCGGCGTGCGCGCCCAGCTCCAGGTCGAGTCGGATACGTAACTCTGTCGCGGTGAGCCGCTGCTCAATCAGCGCGCTGCGCAGGCTGTCGGCATGCGGTCCCGGTACACCGGTGAGCGGTTCGCCGCGCCATAAGGAGAGCGCTGAGCGCAGGAGTCGGCGGGCGTCCTCCGGGTCACCGCACTGGGTCGCCTGTCCGGCCTCGGTGATGTACCGGTCGAACTGGTCGATGTCACAGGCGTTTTCGCCGGTCAGCAGCCGGTAGCCGCCGGGTGCAGAGGCCAGGACGGTCGCAGGCGCGCGCCGTGGCCGACCGGGCTCCAGCTTGCGGCGCAGTTGGAAGATCTGGCTCTGCAGGATGGACAGCGTCCGCTGCGAAGAGGTGTGCCCCCACACACCGTTCACAAGGTCGTCGACCGTGACCGCCCGGCCTCGCCGTGCCAGCAGTATCGCCAGGATCGCCCGCTGCTGTGGTGTGAGCGGAATGGGTTCCCCCGCGCCGCGCACCACCTTGACCGGCCCGAGCAGCGCATAGCGAAGTTCGTCTCCCTGCATGGTCCCCCCGTGCTTTCGAGTGTTGCTCCCATGTGCCCCTGTGCTGCCTGAATTTTTCCGTACATTTTAGTGAGCACAGCGGTACGAGTGGGAGTGGTTGGCCGTCCTCGGCGGGTCGCGGGATGTTCCTGGCGCTGTCCGGGCAACGCACCTACGCGTTCTCCGGAACCATCCGGTGCAGACCCTTGCGGTCGTAGTACGAGGTCGCGGCCAGGCCGAAGGCCAGGGTCAGTACCACCGCCACGCCGATCATGATCCAGGCGCGGGTGAGACCGGCCTCGGCGCGCGCGTCGAAGTACAGGATGGCCCGCACACCGCCGCCCAACTGCCGCATCGGTTCGAACACGGCGAGCCAGCGGTAGAAGCCGGGCAGCGCCTCCAGAGGAATCGTCGTGCCGGAGGAGGGCAGGGCGAGCACGATGAAGACGAACATGCTGACGAGCTGTCCGATGCCGCCGAACGCCGCGTTGATGGCCTGCGTCCCGAGGCCCACCGTGGCGGTGGCGCAGAACGAGAACACCCACAGCAGCCACAGGTGCGAGGCGTCGATGCCCAGGATCACCACACACGCCAGCATGATCAGACCGGACGTCAGCGCGGCGATCGCGATGGACATCACCCACTTGATGATCAGGGTCCGCTTGCGGTTGATCGGTACGACGGGGCGGCGGGTGTGCCACGGGCCGATCTCGCTGTCCGCGTAGCCCAGGCCCACGTCGACGCCGTTGCTGATGACGTTGCCGCCCATGAATCCGGCGAGCACCAGCAGCAGGGTGTAGTAGAAGGCGGTCAGGCCCAGACCGCTGTGCGCGCCGATCGGGTGGCCGACCTTGACCGCGACGGTGATCGGGTCGGCGAGCAGCAGCCGCGCCGTGCCGCTCGCGCCGGGAGCGGCCGCGGTCAGCGTCTTGCCGAGCTGCAGCGAGGCCTGGTGCGCGGCCGTCTGGTTGATGGTGCTGGCGAAGGAGGAGGCGAGGCTGCCGACGCCCGGGTTGGTGAGGACGATCAGTGTGGGCCGTGCCGGGGTCGCCGCTGCGGCGCTGGGGAGCGCCGCCACGGCCGCGGTGAAGTTCTCGGGCACCTCCAGCACGCCGTAGAGCTTGCCCGAGGCCAACTGCTGCTGGGCTGTGGTCTGGTCCAACTGCCGCCAGGACGCCTGCTTCCCGGGGGCGGAGGCGATGGAGTCCGTGATCCGGCGGCCGAGGTCGGTCTGCTGACCGGCCAGGACGGCACCTCGGTCGACGCTGACCAGGCCGATGGGCAGCCGGTGCAGATGCGCGTTGGGGTTGACGACGCCGCCCATGTAGAAGAGCGAGAGCAGCAGCACCGCCAGCGAGACGATGACCGTGGGGAACTGCCAGATCTTGGGGTTGCGCAGCACCTGGCCCGGGCGTGCCCCACCCGGCCTTGCCGGGGCCGCTGGGGGCTGGACGGGGGAAGTCATGGCACTCCAGGGGCTTCGGCAGGTAGGCAGCAGGGGCAACCTAACCGTGCCCACGCCCTCAGCCCGGCGCCCCACGCGCCCCGCCCGGTGTTTCCATCCGACGGCCGAAGGACTCGTACGGTATCGACCGGGGCGCGCCGTCACCACCGACTTGGGTATGACGGTGATCGAGGCTCGTCGGCTATCCGGCTGCGGGCTCGGCGCCGGCGGGTACTTCGTAGATCTTTCCGTCGACACCGGACCGGTAGAGCTTGCCCGCCGAGAACCCGTGGTCGCCGTGTCCGTAGGTGATCTGCGTGGACAGGTACATCCCCGACTGGACGGCGCAGAGGGTGCCGCCCTGGGCCCGCCAGATCTGTCCCGCCGTGTGGGTGGCGATCAGCGGGCGTCCTTGGCTGTCGAGCGTGAGTCCGTCGGGGAGGGCGAGCGCGTCGGAGAGGCTGGTGGAGATCCAGCGCTGCGGGTGTGCCGGGTCGTTGACGGGGATGCGGTAGAGCCCGGGGGCGACGGTCGTCTGGATGACGTAGACCTGGCCTCCGTCGGGTGAGACGGCGATCCCGTTCGGCTGTGCCACCTGCGCCCACGCGGGGTCGACCCGGCCGTCCGGTGTGACGCGACCGATGTGGTGGCCGCCCACAGTCGTGGTGTAGACGGTGCCGTCGGGCGCGAGAGCGACGCCGTCGATACCGCCAAGGCCCGAGGCGTACGTGGTGACCTTGCCGGACTCCGGGTCGATCTGCAGCAGTTTCGAGGTGGGGAAGACGTCACCGGTGAGTGAGTGCCCGACGTCGTTGCCCGTACCGACGAGCAGTTGGCCGTCCTCGCGGATGACGATTCCGCCGTTGGCGCCGACGTTCGGGGTGAGAGCGACGGGCGTGCTGCCGGGGGCGTCGATGCGGTAGACCCGGCCGGTGAAGTACGCGGTGGCGAACATCCGGCCCTGCTTGTCGACGGCGATCGACTCGACCCAGTCGGGGATGTGCGCGACCTGGACGGGCGGTGCCGACGGGGTGGCGTCGCATGCGGGTGCCGCGTGGGCGGAGGCCGGTGTGAGCAGAGCCGCGGTCGCGGCCAGCGCGACCGCCAGCATGCCGCTTCGGCGCAGCCCGCGTATCGGGGTATGGGGAATGTTCATGGGCGTCGTCAATTCCCTTTCAGTCTCCGACGTTTGGCTGGTTGGTGAGACGTCGGCTCCTGATCTTCCGGCACCGGCGAGTACGGCGCCGCAACTATTGAGCCAAGGACGGCTGTTGGCCGACTCTCCTCCATCACCGGCCCCGCCAGATGCTGGAGGCGCTGGTGAGGTGAGCCGGGTGGTGCCGCCCGTACGGTCGGGGCGGCACCACCCGGGCTACCGGTGGTGGGGCCTTATGCGGGCAGCGGATGGACGGTCACGTGGTAGTCCTGCAGGATCCGGCCGTCGTCGTCCAGTACGAGGAAGACCCGGGCGGCCCAGGCCACCTCGTCGACCAGCGGGCCCTTGGCGTACGTCATCTGGATGGTGAAGATGACGACTTGACCGTGCACGGTGACGTGGTGGTCGGCCGCGATGCGGTAGTCGCCGGAGGCGACGAACAACCCGTACGCCTCCGCGACCCGGTCCACCAGCTCGTCATGGCCGCGGAACTGGGTGCCTTCGATGAACTCGACGCCGTCCGGGGCCCAGAGCCGGGCGACGGCTCGCCTGCGTGCGGCAGCGTCGGGCTCGCTCCAGACGTCGACGTAGCGCTGCACGATCTGGTCCACATCCGTTGCGGTGGTCTGCGCCGTCATGGTTGCTCAACTCCATTGCTTCGGTGGGTGGTTCGCCGGGGTCCGGCGTGGGCACCACACTCCGGGCGGCCGTCGGGGGAAGGGCAAGGGGGAAGGCGCCGCCGAACTCTCCCCCTGGGGGAGGGCGCACAATCGACGGGTGACGAGCTACCTGTCGATCGGCGACTTCGCGCGTGCCACCCACATGACCGTCAAGACCCTGCGCCACTACCACGAGATAGGCCTGCTGGAACCGGCCGACGTCGACCCGCACACCGGATACCGGCGCTACTCGACCCGGCAGATCCCCACCGCCCAGGTGGTACGACGCTTCCGGGACCTCGGGATGCCCCTGGAGGAGATCAGGACCGTACTGACCGCGTCGGACGTGGAGGCCCGCAACCAGCACATCAGCGCCCACCTGCGGCGGCTGGAGGATGAACTCGGCCGTACCCAGCGAGCGGTCGCGTCGCTGCGCGACCTGCTGACACCGCCCGCGTCCGAGGACACACCCCCGATCGAACTGCGCAGCGTCGGCGCCGTTCCGGCCGCGGCGATCACGGCGACGATCGAGGCGCAGGACGGTGTGACCTGGCTCCAGGGCGCCCTGGGTGAACTGTTCGCGACCATGGCGGGCCAGGGGTTGCGCGAGACGGGTCATGCCGGCGGCGTGTACGAGGACGACCTGTTCACCGTGCACCGGGGCCGTGTCACCGTCTTCGTCCCCTGCGACGGCCCTGTCCGGCCGGTCGGCCGGGTCGAGCCCCTGCTCGTGCCCCCGGCGGAGCTCGCCGTGATCGAACACTGCGGCTCCCCGTCCGAGGTCGACCGTGCCTACGGCGCCCTCGCCGCATACGTATCGCGCCACACCCTCGCCGTCGACGGCCCGATCCGCGAGTACTACGTGACCGGCCAACGCCACACCCCGGACCCCGCGTTGTGGCGGACCGAGGTCTGCTGGCCGGTCTTCAGCACACGCGTCACCGACCGCGACAGCGCGGCCCAGTCCGGGCGGGCGGATTGAGCGGGGGCCCGAACGCGCTGACGGGCGTACGTTGCCGTAGGCGAGGCAGCGCTCACCATCCGTGGTGGTTCACCAGGGCGGTCAGTGGCGCCGGTGGGCGTTGAGCCGGGCGGCCTGGCGCGTCAGGTAGTCGCGCTCGGCGAGGTTGGGTGCTTTGAGGGCGGCTTCGGCGTACAGCCGTGCCGCCGTCGACAGGTCGCCGTCGCGCTCGTGGAGGTACGCGGCCACCGCGGTGTGGCGGGGCAGCGAGTCGTCCAGGGCCGCGAGGGCCGCGAGACCGGCGCGTGGTCCGTCGGCCTCGCCCACGGCGACCGCGCGGTTGAGCCGGACGACGGGGCTGTCGGTGAGGCGTACGAGCTCGTCGTACCACTCGACGATCTGCACCCAGTCGGTCTCCTCGGCGGTGAGCGCGTCGGCGTGGAGTGCCGCGATGGCGGCCTGGGCCTGGAACTCGCCGAGGCGGTCGCGGGCGAGGGCGGCTTGCAGGATGTCGACGCCCTCCGCGATCGACTTGGTGTCCCATCGGCCGCGGTCCTGCTCGGCGAGCGGCACCAGGCTGCCGTCGGGGGCGGTGCGGGTGGCGCGCCGGGCGTGGTGGAGCAGCATGAGGGCGAGCAACCCCGCCACCTCGGGGTGGTCGATCGCGGCCGCGAGCTGCCGGGTGAGGCGGATGGCCTCGGCGGCGAGGTCGATGTCGCCGGAGTAGCCCTCGTTGAAGACCAGATAGAGGACGCGCAGCACGGTGGCGACGTCGCCGGGCTGGTCGAACCGTATGCCGGAGACGGTGCGTTTGGCGCGGCTGATGCGCTGCGCCATGGTCGCCTCGGGCACCAGGTAGGCCTGGGCGATCTGGCGGGTGGTGAGCCCGCCCACCGCGCGCAGCGTGAGCGCGATGGCGGACGACGGGGTCAGTGACGGGTGGGCGCACAGGAAGTAGAGCTGGAGTGTGTCGTCCACGCCGGGCGCGGGCCCGGGTGCCGGTTCCTCCTCGACCAGGTCCTCGCGTCGGCGGCGGGCGGTGTCCGCCCGGGCCTGGTCGAGGAACTTGCGCCAGGCCACGGTGACCAGCCAGCCCTTCGCATCGCGCGGCAGGTCGGCGGGCCAGACGCGGACGGCCTCGACCAGCGCGTCCTGCACCGCGTCCTCGGCCGCCGCGAAGTCGGCTCCGCGGCGGACGAGGACGGCGAGCACGCTCGGCGTGAGGCTCCTCAGCAGGGCCTCGTTCATAGGGGAGGTCACTCCGTGATGGTGGGAGGGCAGGCCAGGAACGGGCGCACCTCAAGCCACTCGTGGATCGGCTTCCCGCCCGCCCCGGGGGCGGCCGACAGCTCCCCGGCCAGCTCGATGGCGCGCTCGTAGCTGTCGACGTCGATCACCATCCAGCCGGCGATGAGGTCCTTGGTCTCGGCGAACGGGCCGTCGGTGACCGGCGGGCGCCCCTCACCGTCGTATCGCACAAACGTTCCCTCGGGGGTGAGTGCCTGGCTGTCGACGAACTCGCCGGTTCCCTCCAGCCGGTCCGCGAAGTCGCGCATGTACTGCACGTGCGCCGAGATCTCCTCGGGCGTCCACTGGTCCATGGGCACGTCGTTCAGGCAGGCCGGGGCGCCGCGGTAGTGCTTGAGCAGCAGGTACTTGGCCATGATGGTCTCCTCGGTACTGGTGCGCCCCATTGTGGTCGCGTTCACTGCCGGGACGGAGCCGGTCACGGGTTCTCGACATCGGCGTGCGAACTTTTTTCGCCCGGGTAGCTGAGCCCGGGTGACGGGGCGGCCGGGCCCGACCCCGGCAGCGTCAGCTGAAGGAGCGCCGGTAGGTGTGGGGGCTGACGCCGGTGGTGCGCTTGAAGCGGTCGCGGAAGGCGGTGGGGGAGCCGAATCCGACTTGGGCGCCGATGCGCTCGACGGAGTGGCGGGTGGTCTCCAGGAGGTGCTGCGCCTGGCGGACGCGGGCGCGGTGGAGCCATTGCAGTGGCGTGGCCCCGGTTTGTTCGCGGAAGCGTCGGATCAGGGTGCGGGTGCTCATCTGGGCCTGAGCGGCGATGTCGGCGAGCGTCAGCTCGCGGTTCAGGTTGCCCTGGAGCCAGGTGAGCAGGGGTTCGAGTTCCGAGCCCTGCGGGGTCGGTGCGTGGTCGTGGACGATGAACTGCGCCTGGCCGCCCTCGCGTTCGAGGGGGACGACGGACAGACGGGCGGCGTCGGCGGCGACCGCCGAGCCGTAGTCGCGGCGGATCATGTGCAGACACAGGTCCAGGCCGGCGGCGGCGCCCGCCGAGGTGAGGATCTGCCCGTTGTCGACGTACAGGACGTTCGGGTCGACCTCGATGTCCGGGTGGGCCGCGGCCAGGAGGTCGGCCGCGATCCAGTGGGTCGTGGCGCGCAGGCCGTCCAGGAGACCGGTGGCGGCCAGCGGGAAGGCGCCGGTGCAGATGGAGGCGATACGGGTGCCGCGCCCGGCCGCCGCGCGCAGCGCGTCACGGACGGCTGGGCCGATCGGCGCCGCGGGATCGGCGGTGCCGGGCACGATGATCGTGTCGGCACCGTCGAATCCGTCCAGCCCCCAGGGCGCGCGCAGGGTGAACGCGCCCGCGTCGACGTCGGGCTGCTCGGCGCACACGCGGACCTGGTATCCGGGACGGCCGTCCGGGAGGCGGGTGCGGCCGAACACCTCGATCGGGGTGGACAGATCGAAGGGGATCACCTGGTCCAGGGCCAGGACGGCGACGGTGTGCATGGCTGGAAGGTATCCGCCCGCCCTAGCCGGGATGGCTCTCGGGGTCCGAGGCACGTCCGTATGACCAGCTCAGAAGCCATGCCGGCGGTGATGGTGATATTCCGTCGGAACCTGTCACTCACGCCACTGGGAGGTCGGCCGGAGCCCGTTTGGCGTCGGGGACGAACCGCGACGACCGATACGACCCGGGGCCGCATGGGGGAGCTCGGCGAACTGCCCGATCTGGAGGCGGAGGTGGGGCCGGGGGAGTGGAAGCAGGACGAGTTCATCCCCGTACTGCTGGGCCGCACCTTGAGCACCGAGCTGCCCGCGCTGATGAAGGCGGCGATGGACAACCCGGAGGTGACGGTCAGTACGGTGTGCGGAGGTTCGCTGGTCCTGGCCATGGCCGGTCTGCTGGAGGGCCGCCATGCCACCACTCACCACATGGCCTTGGACATGCTGGGTGCCATGGGCGTCCACGCGGTCGGCCTGTGACCATGCGCCCGCCGATGGGGCACGTCCGGGCCCGCGAGCGGATGCCCGTTGTCGTCACCGCCGCCGTTCGATGCCCTGCATGAGCAGTGTGACCACGGTGTTGAGGACTGAGTCCAGTTCCTGCGGGGGAATGCGGAGGCGGTCGGCGCGCCATGTGAGGCCGAGTACGCCGTTCATGGTGGCCCACATCGCGGTGGCGGCGAGTTCGGGGTCCACGTCCGGGTTGAACGAGCCGTCCGCGATGCCGTCGCGCAGCGCCGCGACGAGCTTGGCGTTCTGCTCGACGACGAGATCCGCGATCCCGCCCAGGCCCTCGGCGTCGGCGGGCGGTTCCGCGAGGAGGCGGAAGTGGTGCGGGCGTTCCATGGCGAAGCGCGTGTAGGCCTCGGCGGCCAGCAGGATGCGCTCGGACGGAGTGCCGGGGGTGGCGTACGCCGCGTCCATGTAGTCCCGGTTCTCCTCGAAGGCCAGCTCGGCCACCGCGATGAGGACGGCGGATCTGCCGCCCACCCGGTTGTAGACCGTCTGCACGGCGACATCGGCGCGCTCGGCGACGGCTTCGAGGGTCAGGGCCGCGGGTCCTCCCGCGACGAGGATCGCTTCGGCCGCTTCGATGATCGACCGCCGTGTCGCGGCCGCCCGCCGTTGCGTTCGGGAGGTGTCTTGCGTTGCCACGGCGCCACTTTACAGTGCTTCCAAAGTTGGGATAGCTTCCAACATTGTGAGTGGTTCCAACATTAACGATTTACCGGGTGTCGACCCGGGGGAGCGTTCGCGGTGGGCGCGGCCGGGGAGCCCACGAGGGCGGGGGCGTGCGGCGCTGGCTCTGTGCGCGGCCGTGCTCGCGGGTTGTACGGCCACCGACGGCGGGCACGGCGAAGCCCGTCCCGAGCGGACGGGCACTGGCGCGTCCGGCCTGACGTCCCCTGTGCCCACGAGCGCGCAGACCGGGCAGGCGGGCACCGCCACGCCGACTCCCCGCTTCCGGGCCGACCCCGCGCGCGTCCCCACCACCCGCGCCGCAGCTCTCGACCTGGCACGCGCCGTCGCCGCGGGGCCCGACAGTTACGGTCCCGGGTACGAGAGGCGCTCGCCGTACGAGAGCGATCCGGCCGACTGGCCGGTCCTGGGCACGGACTGCATATGGCGGCAGGAGAAGCAGCCCGATGACGTCCTCGCCGCCTTCACCCGCTACAGCCGCCTTCCCGCGAGCGGCGGCAGGGGCGAGGTCCGGCTGGCCGCCACCGTCACCGTCCACCGCACCACAGCCCAGGCCGACTTGGAGATCGCCGAGACGCTGGAGCAGGCACTGCGCTGCCCCGACCAGCAACTGCGTGAGACCGAACGGATCTCCGGTCTGAATTCCATCGGCTCCGGCTACGGCATGAACGGCGACCTCTCCGTCGACGACACCCTCATGGAGATGGGCAGCTACCTCGACCCGGCCCTGGGCAACGGCCCGACCCAGTACTACTGGAACCAGGTCCGGCTCGGCCCGGTCACGTTGGCAGTCGCCGTCCAAGGCGGCCGGGGTATCGCCCAGATCGACCTGCTGACCACTCAGGCGCGGGCGGTCGGCGAGATGAAGTCCATGGTGCGCACTCGTCTCGGGGGCCAGAAGTGACCGACCGTTCCCTGCGTCCCTCCGACCCCGCCTTCGTCGGCGGCCACCGTGTGCTGGCCCGGCTCGGCGAGGGCGGCATGGGCGTCGTCTACCTCGGCCGTACGGAGACGGGGGCGCTCGCCGCGGTCAAGGTGATCCAGGCCGAGTACGCGCACGACGAGGAATTCCGGGCCAGGTTCCGCCGCGAGACACGGGCCGCACGGCGGGTGGACTGCCCCTGGGTGGTCAAGGTCACCGGAGCCGACCCGGAGGCCGAACAGCCCTGGCTGGCCACGGCGTTCGAGCCCGGGCCCTCGCTCGCCGACGCCGTCCACCGGCACGGTCCGCTGCCGGTAGGGGCCGTACGGGTCCTGGGCAGGCAACTGGCCCGCGCGCTCGATGCCGTCCACGCGGTGCGCCTGGTGCACCGGGACGTCAAGCCCGGCAACATCCTGCTCGCCGTGGACGGCCCCCGCCTCATCGACTTCGGCATCGCCCGGTTCGCCGACGACACCGCGATCACCTCCGCCGACCTGGTCGTCGGCACCCCCGGCTTCCTCTCTCCGGAGCAGGCGGCGGGTGGTGGCCAACTCGGCCCGGCGAGCGACATGTTCTCGTTGGGATGCGTGCTGGCGTACGCGGCGACCGGGCGGCCGCCCTTCGGCGGCGGTGCCGTCGACGCCCTGCTCTATCGCACCGTCCACGACCGGCCCGACCTCGACGGTGTCGAGGAGGAACTGGCCGCCGTGCTGCTGCGCTGCCTCGCCAAGGTTGCGGCCGATCGCCCGACCGCGGCCGAACTGGATGCCGCGCTCGTCGAGGACGTACCCCCGGCAACCGCCGACTGGTTGCCCGAGGACGTGGTCCGGCTGATCGCCGAGCGGTCGGCCGAGATGATGGCGCTGCCGGAGATCGAGGCCACGCTCGCCGACGCGCCGCAGCCCACCGCGCCGTCGCGCCGCAGGTTCCTCGCCCTCACCTCCGGCGGCGCGGTCCTCGCCGCAGGAGGCGGCATCGCGGCCTGGGCGGCGCTGCGCAGCGGCAGCCGTCGCGCGAAGGGGCCTGCCGCACCCGGCTGGGCGCTGGGTGTCCAGGCCGATCTCAGCGGCCCCGGCAAGGCGGCCGGGCAGGCCCAGGAACAGGGGGCGCGGCTCGCCGTCGAGCAGTTCAACGCCCTTGGCGAGCGGGCGTTCACGCTGGAATTGCGGACCGCCGACGACGGCGGCAGCGCCGACCGCGCCGTCACGGCGGCACAGCGGCTCGTGGCCGATCCGGACGTCCTGGCCGTCCTCGGTTCGAGCGCCGACGCCACCACCCAGGCCGCGCTGCCCGTCTACGACGCGGCGCTGCTGCCCGTGATCAGCATGTCCGCCGGGCAGAACCTCCTGCAGAACGTCCGCTCCTTCGTACGCGGCCGCCCCCTGCACAACGCGGTGGCGATGAAGCTCGCCTTCCAGCTGAAAGCCACCAGCTCGGCCACGCCGGTCGGCCTCCTCCTTGACCGCAGCGGCGGCGACGTCTCCTGGATGTCCATCCAGATGATCAACCTCGTCCTCCGCAAGTACGGCGACACCACCCACCCCCGCGTCATCCCGGCCGGCACCACGGACCTGGCGCCGGTCCTCGACGACATGCGGGCCCACGGCATCCGCGCCTTCGTCTACGCGGGACCGGCGGAAGGGGCGATCCGCGCGGCCCGGGGCCTCGCGCGCTTCGACGGGCCGAAGTACGCGGCCGAACCCGCCCTGGACGCCCGGTTCGCCGCCGAGCCGACGGCCGAGGGCTGGACCGTCACGGCCAGCGCGATCGGGATCGAAGCACCCTCCGTACACACCTTCGCGCAGGCGTTCCGCACCCGGTACGGTCACGCGCCCGGGCTCTGGGCCGCCGAGGGTTACGACGCCGCGAACCTGCTGATCCGCGAGCTCACCGCAGCCAACGGCAAGCGCCCGGCGCGCGCGGCGCTCGCCACTTCCCTCAAGACCGCCCGCTATCAAGGCATCACCCGTGCCTTCGCCTTCGACGCCGAGACGGCGGGGACGCCGATGCTCGCCACCCCCGCCAGCTTCGTCCACGAGGTACGCGGCGGAGCGTTCCGCTATCTGGGCCCCGCACCGGACAAGGCGCCCCGGCCGAAGGGGAAGTGACGGTGCGTCCGCTCCTCGCGGCCGACCCCGAATCCATCGGGGGCCACCGCCTCCTCGCCCGGATCGGGTCGGGCGGTATGGGCGTCGTCTATCTGGCCCGCTCCGAGGGCGGGGCCCTGGCCGCCCTCAAGGTCATCCGCGCCGAACACGCCGCCGACCCCGGTTTCCGGACCCGCTTCCGGCGTGAAGCCACCGCGGCGGCGCGGGTCGACGGCCGCTGGACCGCGCCCGTCACCGCGGCCGACGCCGAGGCGGACGAGCCGTGGATCGCCACCGCATTCGTCCCGGCTCCCTCGCTCGCCGAGACCGTCGTCGGCCATGGGCCGCTTCCGGCCGCCACTGTACGTGCGTTGGGCGCGCGGCTCGCCGAAGCGCTCACCGCCGTGCACACGGCGGGCCTCGTCCACCGCGACGTCAAACCCGGCAACGTGCTGGTCGCTCTGGACGGTCCCCGCCTCATCGACTTCGGCATCGCGCGTACCGGCGGCGCCACGGCCCTGACCGCGACCGACGTCGTCATCGGCACCCCCGGCTACCTCTCGCCGGAACAGGCCCGCGCCCGCGACGAGGAGGTGGGCCCGCCCAGCGACGTCTTCTCCCTCGGCTGTCTGCTGGCGTACGCGGCGAGTGGCCGACCGCCGTTCGGCGGCGGTGGGGCGGCCGCCGCGCTCTTCCGCACCATCCACGAGCAGCCCGACCTGGACGGCATCGCGGACCCGGGTCTGCGGGCCCTGATCGCCCGCTGTCTCGCCAAGGCCCCGGCCGACCGCCCCGGCGTGCCCGAACTCCGCACCGCACTGGGCGACTTCCGCGCCGACGACTGGCCGCCGCCCGGTGTGCCCGCGCTCATCGCCGAATGCTCGGCCCGCATCCTGAACCTGCCCGAGCCCGAACGCGTCGCCCCGCGCACGACGGCGGACGCGCCGCCCGCCCCGGCCCGCCGCCGCTTCCTGCTCCTTGGCGCCTCCGCCGCCGGGGTGCTGGCCGTAGGCGGTGGCGCCGTCTGGCTCACCGGCAGCAGCCCCGCGTCATCGGCCGCCGCCACCCGCCCTTCGCGCACCGTCGCCGTGCACGCCGATCTGACCGGACCCGGCCGGAGCCTCGGCACCCCGATCGAGCAGGGGGTCCGGCTCGCCTCCGCAGAGCACAACGCGCGTACGGACCGGCTGTTCGACCTCGTCGTGCAGATCCACGACGACCTGGGGGACCCGGACAGGGCCCGGGAAGTGGCACGGCGGCTCGTCGCGGACCGGCGGGTGTGCGCGGTCGTCGGGCCGACAGCCGACGCCACCGCGCTCGCCGCACGCGACACGTACAACAGTGCTTCACTGGCGCTGGTCACGGCGTGGGCGGGGGCCGACACCCTGTACAGCACGGTGTCGACCACCTCCCCGGCGGTGTTCCAGATCCGGCCGCCCGACTCCGCGATCGACGCTCCCCTCGTCCGATACCTCACCGCCGTCCACCCGGCCGCCCGTATCGCCCTCGTCGACGACAGGGCCACGCGCGACTACAGCTGGCTGATCGCGAAGTCACTGAAAGGGGTCCCAGGCTTCGGCACACCGCTCACCCCCTTGGCCGTCGCCGCCGACACCGACGACTTCGCTCCCATCGCTCGGACGGTACGGGACCGGGCCCAGGCCGTCGTCTACTGCGGCAGCTCGCCCGAACGCGCCGCCGCCTTCGCGCGGGCCCTGCGAGCGGCCGGGTTCACCGGCACCGCAGCAGCCACCGAGACGGTCTTCGACCCCGCCTTCTTCTCACGCGCGGGCGCGGCGGCCGAAGGATGGGTGTTCTCGACGACGTTCGTGGACTCGGAACGCACCGCGACCGCCACGGAGTTCGTCCGCTCCTTCAAGAAACGCTACGGCGCAGAGCACGTGGGAAGGGGAGCCGCCGAAGCCTATGACGCACTGGGACTGGTCACCCGAGCCCTGGCCGACGCGCAACCGGCCGGCGCGGACGTGGACCGGGGCACCCTCGCACACCGGCTGCGGGCACTGTCGTACCGGGGCATCACCCGCACCTTCACCTTCCAGGAGCCAACCGGTGACGTGCCGTTGGCCCCAGGGCTGTTCCTGTGGCGGGTCGAGAAGGGGACGCCGGTCTTCCTGGGGCAGTATCAGGAGGTCAGGGCGTAGTGAGCGGGTGCTTTCGGTACCCGGGAACTTTGGTGGCCGACGGTGGGGCACCCGGACCTCCCCTCACGGGTGGTGCGGGTCAAGAAATCTGGGTAGGACGATGTTCTGAGAACTGTGGCCGAGGCACCAGTTGGGGGATGGGGTCTGCGTGGCTCTCGATTCAGCATCCGGATTGACGGGTGCCATAGGGACAGTAGCGGCGGTGATCGTAGCTTTGTATCTGTCAATATGGCGGGAAAGCAGGCGGCAGGCCGATCTCGAAGTTCTGGACTTCGAACCGTCTCGAACCGGAGACCAGGTGGAGGTGCCCGCTGCCGATCACCAGTCCGTCTGGGTGCGCTTGCCCGTGGTGAACGGGCCACGCCGCAAGACAGCCCACGACGTAGAGGTCACCCTTGAGAGCATTGAGCCTCTGGACGACGAGGTCCGGCCCGACCTCCGACGCGACTTGGCGGGCGCCGCCGGGAGACAGTTGAAGTGGGCCGACCGCTCCGACCGGGTGCTGTCGATCCACCCTGGAGCCGCGCGACGGTTCGATCTTGTGCACGCCAGGATCTACCCATCCGCAGATCAAAATTACTGCCGAATGACGTTTCGGGATCCAGGCCACGGAGACGACGGGCACGCGCACGGGTGGCGGGGCGTCCTGCTCCCCGGTTCCTATCGGGTCACCTTTTCCGTGGAAGCTGCCGATATTGATTCGAGGCAGTTTTCCTGCGTGATCAAATGGGCTGGTGGACTGGAGATAGACGTATCAGTCGTTACGCGCATCGCGTAGGAACTGCGGGGCACCCACCAACCCGCGGGCGCCCCACAGCCGTACCGCCGCTCAGTGCAGGAACGCCCCCATCCGCTGCACCGACTCCACGACCTGCTGGGTCTCCACCGCCGTGAAGCACAGCCGGAAATAGCCGGGCTCGGCGCAGGAGAGGAGCTGGCCGGGCAGGAGTTGGACCTGGGCGTGGTTGGCGAGGGCCCAGCGCAGCCATTCCTCCCTGCTGTCGATCTCCGGGAAGAGCAGGGGCAGCGTGAGAGCCTGCGCCTTGTCACCCTCCACCGCGAACTCGCCCGGGATCCGGTCGGGTTGGGGGAAGTGCGGGCCCGCGTGCGCGGGGATCCCCGGGGCGTCGACCGGAAGGTATCGGCGCATATCAAGCCACAGGAACTGCGCCGTGTTCTGCCCCTTGCGGAAGCGGTAACGGAATCCGTGTTTTTCGAGCTCGCCGCGGACGGTGTCGCACGCCGTGGTCAGCAGCCCCCGGTACTGTTCCATCAGCTCCAGGGGGTAGCTCTTGCCGCCGACGCGGGTCTGGAGCATCCGGCCGATGACGAAGTGCTTCAGCGAGTCGAACGGGCTGAACCAGGACAACGTCTCCTGCTTGTCCGCCACCCCCGTCATGGCCAGGTGGACCGCCGGCGACCGGGAGATGATGGCCCCGGCCTTGAAGCCCGACATACCGAAGTCCTTGGCGAACCCCCAGACGACGTGCACCCGGTCCCGCGCCCCGTCGATGGCGCGGTACGCGTCGAGGGCGAGCGCGCTCACGAACTCCGAGGCTGAGCCGGTGAGCCGGGAGTGCGTGTACATCTCGTCGGAGATGATGTGCATCCCCGTCTCGTTGAGGACCCAGGCGTAGATCTCCTCAAGGAGTTCCTTCTCGTAGGTGTCGCCCAGTGGGTTGTTGGGGTTGGTCAGGACGAGAAGCTTCGGCGGCTCCGGCTGGGTGCGGTAGGCGCGTTGGATGTCCTCCAGCGTGAGCTCGAAGTTCTCCGGGCCCCGCTCCTTCAGGTGGACGGGGACGCACACCAGCCCGGGCCGTTGCTCGAAACACCAGTTGAAGCCCTGCCAGTAGGGAGCCGGCAGCAGTACGCGGTCGCCGTCGCGCAGGACGTCGGCGTCCTTCAGCGCGAACGCCAGGCACTCCAGAGCGGCCGAGACGCCCGAGATGCCGAAGATGTCTCGCCAGTCGAGCTCTTGGGAGAACAGGGGCCGCAGCATGTCGGCGATGCCCTGGCGTAAGGACTCGCTGCCGTAGGCGGTGGTGTACTTGGCGTCCTGCTGCTCGATGGTGCCGAGCTTGGTGAACACGTGCTCGCGCAGGGACGGGTAGACCAGGACGTTCTCGGCGGTGGCGAGATTGGTGACGTTCGGGAACAGCTCCTGGTGGGCGGCCAGCCGACGCTCGGGGTCGGCGGCACCGGCGAGCAGGGCGAGCAGTTCGTCTGCGGACCTGTCCTGCGGGGGCCGGTTCTGGGCGCTGGGGTTCTTCGGGTGAGAGGCCATGGTCATGCTCCTAACGTGCCCGGGCGATCTGCGACTTGACGAAGACGGTCGGGCCGTCGTCCGGGTGCTGGTCGGGGTTGTTGAACGGCACGGTGAACTCGTCGACGACTCCCGGCTGGAAGACCAGTGCCATGCTCGACCCGCCGTAGCTGAACCAGCCCAGCTCCTGGCCCCGGGCCACCGGCGCGCCGACCTTGATCTCCGGGTTCCAGGAGATCGAGGACACCTCCTCCATACCGATCACCACGGCGCACACCAGACGGTTGCCGAGTTCGGAGCCCGTCCTGATGAACGCGAGGCCGCGCGTGCTGACATGGGCCTGGTAGCCCTGCGAGTGGGTGTAGGCGATGGGGTCGGGGCTCGCCGACTCGACGTGGCTGAAGGGGTAGCCCGGCACGATCTCCAGATGCTCGATCGTCCCGTCCACCGGCACGTTCCAGCGGTGGAAGCTGTTGACGGAGAGAAACGCCTGGTAGACGTCGCCGCCGACGAAGGCGCTCACGTACTCGTCCTTGCACTGCGGCCCGTACACCATGTTCTCCAGCGAGTACGGCTGCCCCTTGAGCCAGAAGTCGGCGCTCCTGGGCACATTGCGCTGGATGTTGTAGACCGTGCCGTCGTTCGGGGCGACGATCACCGACGGATCGCCGTTGCCGGCGAGCGGCCGGAACTCGTCCTGGATGGGGCGGTGGAAGAAGTCGTTGAAGGAGGTGAAGCCCCAGTGCTCCTTGTCACGGTGGTTCCAGCACTCGTACTCGGAAAGCCGGTTGAGCTCGATCGCGGACTGGGAGAACCAGTCCCGCGTGTTCAGTACGTGCGCGCTCTCCGGGCTGTCCAGATACGCGCACCAGGCCTTCAGGATCCCATGCAGCTTCTCGCCGAACGCCTGGTTGCGGAACGCGACGTTCCCGGACGGCGTCAGACGTATATAGCCGAACAGCGCGGACATCGGCAGGAAGATCTGCTTGAGCGGATCCCGGTCGTACGAGGGCGCCCAGGTGACGATGACATTCAGATACTGGATGAGCTCGTCGACGGTGTGAATGTGCCGGTGCTCCTGCGGCACTTCGCGCAGCATGTTCTGGACGTACATGCGTAATACGCCGTCGGAGCGGAGGGTGTCCGCGAGCTCCTGTACGGCGGGGTGGAGCTCTTCCTTGAGGTCCGCCGCCCGACGAGTGAGTCCCTTGTGGAACTCGTCGATCGCGGCGGGGTTGCGGGGCAGGTAACCGCCCACCCTGCCAAAGGTGTTCCGGTATCGCGCGTGGAGTTCCTGCGGTGTGACAACCGTGGTCATGACCGTACTCCTCACTGACCGTTCCCAGTGGATTTCCGCATGCCGCGCCGGGGTTCGGGGTTTGCGGGCACGCATGCTCCAGGGAGGGTGCGTTGGCGTTCGCACACCCGGAAAGGCACACACCGCACCCCGGGATTTCCGGCTCCTCGCCAGGCATCGTCCCAAAACCGGGGAATCCACGAAACGACGGCAATCAGGCCACCTCGGCGTGGCTATTTGCAGGTGAACAGGCGTACGAGGCCAAGCGTCGGCGCACGACGTACGGCGAGGGCACCCTCTGCCGACCCTTGATCGGCCAGGGCCGGGTCGCGCCACTCGTCGAGGTGTTTCAGCGCGGGGGTGAAGTCGGTGCGGACAGGTGCATGTGGACGTCCACGACACCCTCGACGGCTCGGGTGAGCCGCGCTGCGACCGGTACCCTCCCGTCGCCCATCGGCCCGTGGAAGGGCACCGTGCCCTGTTCGACGGTGGCGGTGACGGAGTGGGCGGAGCAGGAGAGGTACGGGTCGTGGTGGCGACGGTGTGGGCCGTCAGCGCGGGACCCCGCTCCCGTACGGCGCGTACAGGTCGAGCAGCCTGGTCCGGGTCTGCTGCAGCCGGTGGGCGAGGATCTGGCCGACCCACAGCGCGACCGACGAGCCGAGCTGCGGGTCGCTGTCGCACATGAGCCGGACGGTGACCGCGTCGAACTCGTGGGCGCGCACCGGTGTCATCGCCTCGGCGCCCAGGTGCCAGAGGTGCGGCGGGAACAGCCAGGACCACCCGACGAGTTCGCCCGCGCCGAGCGACTCGATGACGGCTGCCCGGCGGCCGGGGACGCGCAGGTCCAGGGTCACGGTGCCGGTGCGGACCACCCAGAACCGGTCGGCCCTGCGGCCCTCCTCGAACAGACGGGAGCCCGCCGGGAAGCTGACGTCACGGGCGATGTTCATCAGCCGCTTCTGATACGGCCCGGGCAGCGCGATCGTCATCCGGTTGGCCTGCTTGGTCGTCATGGCCGTCCTTCCCTTCGGGGTGTGGCGAACTCCGCCTGGAAGGCGGTGACTTCGAGGCTTCCAGCGTCGGCGCGCCGGGTGGATCGGGGCAGGGGCCGAACAGCCCTCGTGGGCGGGCCGGTCAGGCTCCCTCGGCTCCGGATCCGCTGAAGGCCAGGGACTCGGTGGCGATCCGCTCGGCCCAGGCGGTGATGCTCTCGAAGTCACGGAAGTCGCCGCCGCGGCCGGAGTTGACCATCGACCGGGCGATACGGCCCTTCACGTTGTCGCGGAGACAGCCGCCGAACGTGCGGTGTTCCACCGCGTCGAGCCGGACCATCGCCCGGCGCGCGCCGGGCGATGGCGGTATCAACCGCTGCGAGGCCGACGCGTCGAGCGGGCCGCTGCTGAACAGCCACACCGGGGTACCGGACAGCCGGCTGGCATTGCGCCGGGCGAACCGGCGTGCGTCGCGGTGCCAGTGGGCCGCGTACAGGGCGCCACCGAGTACCACCACGTCGTACGGCTGCACATCCCGCACCTGCGCGGCCGACCGGACCTCCGTGTCCAGGCCGTGCCCGCGCAGCACCTCGCCGATCCGTTCGGCGATCTGCGCGGTGGAGCCGTTCTTCGAGCCGTAGGCGACAAGTGCCTTGGGAGCCATGGCGCACACCTGCTTTCACAGTTTGCGCATCCAGTCGTCGGCGATGCCGCGCATGGCCGGCTCGTCGGGATGCAGATGGGAGTCGTCGGTCCGGTGACTGAGCTTGTCGACGACCTCGACCACGCCGTCGACCATGCGCGTCATCCGCACGGCCAGCGGTACTTCGCTGCGCCGCTCCAGTTGTCCCGTCAGGGTCACCACGCCGTCCTCGACCGTGATGCCGATCGATCCGTGCTGCAGCCACAGCGTTCCGACCAGTACGTCCCGGATCACCTCGGCGCGGATCTCGTCGTCCGAGCGCAGGAACAGCTGGAGCAGACTGCGGCGGGTCACGATGCCGACCAGCCGGTCCTCGGTGTCCAGTACCGGCAGGCGTTCGACGCGGTGTCGCGCCATGACGCGGGCGGCCCGGGCGATGGTGTCGTCGGCGTGGACCGTGACGGCGGGGGTGGACATCAGCTCGCCCGCGGTCCGGGCGCGCGCCTTGGCGCGGCGCGAACGTGCGGCGCTGCCAAGGGCGGGCGCGTGGAGGCGGTGCGGTGGCTCGTACGGGTCCTCGGCCTCTGCCTGATGGGCCATCAGATCCGTTTCGGAGAGCACACCGACGACCTTCTCGTCGTCGTCCACGACCGGAACTCCGCTGATGCGGTGCTCGGCCAGGAGCCTGGCGACCTCCTTGAACGGGGTGCCGGGCCGGGCGCGTACGACGTCACCGGTCATCACCGAGCCGACCTTGGCGTGTTTCATGGACTGTGCCTCCTCATCTCAGGTGTCGCGGGCAGGGGTGGTGCGGGTGGCCGGGTACCAGCCGCCGCCGGACGGAGAGGGCGGGCACCCCGCCGGGAGTGGTCCGCCTTGTTCAGCGTCGAGCGACCGGGCCGTGCTCCCGAGGGGCCGCAAGGGCAGAGGGCGGGGCCGTCCGGCCCTGCGGGGCAGGCCCGTTCGGGCAGCGGCTCGCCCAAGCCCAGCACGTCGTGTTCACCCCTTCCTCCGCGCCAGGCGGGCGGCGGCGACGACCGCCTGGCCGAAGCTGATTCCGCCGTCGCCGCACGGGACGTCGGCGGGTACCAGTACCCGCAGGCCCTCGGCACAGAGCCGGCGCCGGACCTCGGCGAGCAGTCGGCGGTTGACGAAGCACCCGCCGCCCAGGCAGACGGTGCGCGGGGCACCTTCGGCCACGGCGCGGCCCACCAGGTCGGCCGTCGCGCAGGCGACGGCCAGGTGGAAGGCGGCGGCGAGGCGGGGGAGCGGTTCACCGTCGGCGGCACGCTCCAGGAGGTCGGTCAGCGTCGGCACCGGGTCGTACACCCACAGACTCCCGACGCGCACGACCCGGACGGCGAGCGGCTGGGCGCGTGCTGTGCCGGCGGCGTTCTCCAGTGCCACGGCGGCCTCGCCGTGGTAGCTCGCCCGGTCGCACAGACCGAGCAGGCTCGCGACCGCGTCGAAGAGCCGTCCCGCGCTGGAGGTGCGCGGGGCGTGCGGATCGCGCCCGATCATCGCCCGGACCACCTCGGCCTCGCGCGGGTCGAGCCGGCCGGTGAACCGGCGGGTCAGCCGCGCGTCCGGCGCGGGTGCGCCCAGGGCCTCCACGCCGTGGAGGTAACCCAGCGCCATACGGGCCGGATGGCGAACGGCCGCCTCGCCGCCGGGCAGCGGCGCCGTGGCGAACCGGGCGACGCGGCGGTAGACGGTCAGGTCGGCGACCAGGATCTCGCCGCCCCACAGGGTTCCGTCGTCGCCGAGGCCGAGCCCGTCGTAGGTCACCGCCGTGAACGGGCCCCGCACCCCGTGCTCGGCGGCGCAGGCGGCGGCGTGGGCGTGGTGGTGCTGCACCGGGATCCGTTCGAGGGGCCGGTCGGTGGCCCACACGGTGGAGAGACAGCGCGGATTCAGGTCGTGGGCGACGGCGTGCGGAGTGATGCCGGTGAGCCGGGTCAGATCCGTGTACGCGGTCTCGAAGGCCTGGAGGGCTGCGGCGCTCGACAAGTCGCCCGAGTGCGGGCTGAGATGGGCGTGCCCGTGTTCGGCGAGCGTGAAGGTGTGCTCGATCCGGGCGCCGGCCGCGACCAGCGGGACGGGCGTATGGACGGGAAGCGGCAGCGGCGCCGGGGCGAGGCCGCGCGCCCTGCGCACGGTCCGCACCGCGCGGCCGGTGGGCTGCACCACCGAGTCGTCGTAGCGCGCGCGGATCGGCCGGTCGTGGACGAGGAATCCGTCGGCGATCTCCGCGAGCTCCCGCCGGGCCGTCGCGTCGTCGATGGCCAGGGGCCCGTCCGTGACGTTGCCGCTGGTGACGACCAAGGGACGGGCCGACTCCTGGAGCAGGAGCCGGTGGAGGCCGGTGGTGGGCAGCAACACTCCCAGACGGTCGGTGTCGGGCGCCACGGAGGGAGCGATGCCCTGCCCCAGCCGGGGGAGCAGCACCACGGGCCGTACCGGTGAGGTGAGCGCGGTGCGTGCGGTCTTCGAGATGGTGGCGATGCGGCAGGCGTCGGCGAGATCGGCGGCCATGACGGCGAAGGGCTTGGCCGGGCGGTGTTTGCGGCGGCGCAGTTCCGCCACCGCGCGCTCGTCGGCCGCGTCGCACACCAGTTGGTAGCCGCCGACTCCCTTGACGGCGACGATCTTTCCGTCGGCCACGGCCGCGACGGCCGCCCGCAGCGCCGCCTCGCCGGTCAGAGACTGCCAGGCCAGGCGCGGCCCGCAGTCGGCGCAGGCGATCGGCTCGGCGCGGAAGCGCCGGCCGCCGGGGTCGGCGTACTCGGCCGCGCACGCCCGGCACGGCGGAAAGTGCCGCATGGTGGTCAGGATCCGGTCGTACGGCAGCTCCTCGATGATCGTGGCCCGGGGGCCGCACCGGGTGCAGGTGATGAACGGATAGCGGTGGCGGCGATCGCCGGGATCGCCCAGTTCCCGCAGACAGGCGTCGCAGATCGCAGCGTCCGGCGGAACCTCGCGCGCCGCCCGCGCCCGGCGCGCCCCGCTGTCGGCGCGGACGGTGAAACCGGCACCTGCGGCGGGCGGACGGCCGCGGGCGGGGTCCAGGGACACCCGGCGGACCCGGGCCGGCCCGGGAGCCTCCTCGCGCAGTCGCGCCGCGAACTGCCCGATGGCGAGGGGGGATCCGACGACCAGACCCTCGACATGGCCGTTGACATCGGCGACCCAGCCGTCCAGGCGGAGCCCCACCGCCGTCCGATGGACGAAAGGCCAGAACCCCACAACCTGGACCGTCCCGTACACACAGAACCGGCGAGCGTTCCGGCCCTCGCGCTCACCCATCCGTGCCCCTGGCGGCGGTGATCCGGTGGCGGACGATCTCACCTGCGACGGACTCGCTGCCCACACCGATGACGGCGATGCGCGTACGTGGGGCCATACGGTGCGCGTGGCCCCACGGCGCCGGGGCCGAGCGGGGCTGAACGACCCATCCCAGTGAGCGGTTCGGCCCCGTCGCATGCCACGGCTGCCGCGAACCCCGGCCGAGGGGGCTCGCGACCGGGGTTGCGCGGTTCACCGCAGCCAGCTGTGGTCGCCGACGAACGGCAGGCGCTCCCACAGCTTGCCGAGCCCCCAGGTACGGCCGGCACAGGCGACGGCGAGGGTGATCAGAACGGCCGCGTAGAGCACGTGGTAGTCGACGAACGGGTTGCTGGACGCGCTCGGGGAGCCGTTCGACAGGTGCCGGGCGGGCGGCCATTCGGCCATCCACATCAGCGCCATCAGCGCGGTGCCCGCCACTGCGGCGAGCCGCAGCGCGACCCCGCTCACCAGGGCTATGCCGATACCGAGCAGCCCCAGCATGAACAGCCAGTCCGCCCAGGTGTCCCCGGCCCAGTCGTGGAACGTGGACTCCATGGGGCCCTTGGTCACACCGCTGAGGAAGCCCTTGGTGGGGGAGCCGCCGTCGATCCAGCCCTTGCCGGAGTGCGTGGCGTAGCCCCAGCCGAAGGTCTTGTCGAAGAACGCCCACAGGAACGTGAACGCCGTCACGAGCCGCAGTCCGGCCAGCGTGCGCGCGAGGGCCGGTGACGCCGCCACGGCGCGCTCGGCCGACGCGGCCCGCGCGGCGCCGCCCGCCCTGCTCCTGAGCCGGAAGGTGAAACGGGTGCCTGCGTGCGGATGGGGGTGCCCGTGTACCGCCATGGTCCTCAGCCCTCTCCTCATGCCCACGCCCAGTGCGGGGCAGAGCCAATGTGGCGCCGGGCGCGGCCGCTGTGGTGGGGGCGTCCGGGCCACCCCGTGGGGCCGTTGGTCCTTCGTACGGGACGTGTCGGGACCGTTCGGCCCTCGCGGCAGACGCGGGACGGGAGCAGTGTGGAGCCGGTCGCCAGGTTCCGTTCCCATGGGAGGACGTCATGCCACGTACCGTCATCGCCGGAATCGACGGCTCCCCCGAGTCGAGGGCCGCTGCCGCGTGGGCGGCGCGCGAGGCGGCGCGGCGCGGGCTCGCGCTGAGGTTGCTGCACGTGTGGCAGGCGTGGCGGCCGTCCTACGGGTACGCGCCGATGGGCGCCGCGGCAGTGCTGCCGGACGGGCCGGGCAATGACGAGAGCCGGGCCCAGCGCATGCTGGACGAGATGTACGAGCAACTGGGCGACCGCTATACGGATGTGGACGTCACGGCGGAGCAGGTGCCGGGCCGGGCGCTGGAAGTCCTGCGGTCGGCCGCCGACGAGGCCGAGGTGCTGGTCCTGGGCTCCCGGGCGCTGAGCACTCTGGCGGGCTTTGTGACGGGGTCCGTCTCGATGTCCGTCCTCGCCCACGCCCGGCGGCCGGTCGTCCTCGTACGGCCGAAGTCCCCAGCCGGTGACGGCGGTTCAGCGGAAACGGAGGACGAGGCGCACGAGGGTGACGTGGTGCTCGGGCTCGACTTCTCGTGTCCCTGCGACGAGTTGATCGAGTACGCCGTCGAGGCCGCCATGGTGCGCGGCGCCACCCTGCGGGTCGTCCACACCTGGAGTCCGCCGCCCATCTACGGGTACGACCCTGCCGCGGTCGACCCGCGGCACATCGACGCGCTGGGCGTTGCGGAGGGGAGTGCGCTGGACGATGTGCTGCGGCCGTGGCGGGCCAAGTTCCCCTCGGTGCAGATCGAGACGCGGTGCGTCGCGGACCGGCCCGCCGAACGCATCGTCGAGGCGGCCGAGGGCGCCGCGCTGCTGGTGGTCGGGCGTCGTATCCGGAGCGGGATCACGCATATCGGACCCGTGACGCACGGCATCCTTCACCACGCCCGCACTCCGGTCGCGGTCGTGGCGCACCGCTGAGCGGGAGACTTCAGCGCCCGCTGCGTGCGGTCGACGGCGCGTACCTGACGTCCACCACACCTTCGACGGCCTGCGCGAGGCGGGCCGCCGTGGTGATCAGGTCGCTGTCGCGGGCGTCGCCCCGCAGCGTGACGACGCCTTCGGTGACGCCGATATGGCGACGGTGTACCTGCTGGTCATGGCGTGCCTCCGGGCCTTCTCTCGGTCACCGTGGCACCCGGTCGGTGCGGGCGGGAGGGCCGAGGGGGCCGGACCTGCGGGGCTGACCGGCCCTTGTCGGTGCGGTCGGCGGGGTCACAGCACGCTGTCGCTGCCACTGCCGTGCGGGGCGTACAGATCGAGCAGCCGGACGCGGGCCGCGTGGAGCCGGTGGGCGAGGACGCGGCCAACCCACGCTCCGATCGCGGAGCCGAAGGCGGTGTCGTCGTCCATCATCGTCCGCACGGTCGCCGCGTCGAACTCATACGTACGCACCGGCGTCATCGCCTCGGCGCCCAGTTGCCACACGAACGGCCGGAACATCCACGACCAGCCCACCAGCTCACCGGAGCCCAGCTGTCCGATCACGGCCGCGCGTCGGCCGGGGACGTGCAGGTCGAGCGTCACGGTGCCGGAGCGCACGATCCAGAACCGGTCGGCGTGGCCGCCCTCGTTGAAGAGCCGTGTTCCGGCGGGGAAGTTGACCTCATGGGCGATGCCCATAAGGCGGTCGCGGTACTCGACCGGCAGCGCGGTGGAGATCGAGGTGGGATTGCTCATGGACGGCCTCCTTGTCCGGGCCCCCTTTCAGTGTCGCCCAGCAGGCGCTGCGCGCGCGGGGCCGTGTCGGACCGCCTGCGAGGAGGCGCGGGCGAGTCGATGCGTCGTCACTCGGGCAACCGGAGTTCGCGGACCTCTCCGGGCCGTACGGGCCCCTACGTTTACCCGTTCGGCACTGGGACGTATGCGGTGCGCGGCGGAACGTGGGCCGCAGGCGACGACTAACGCTGCCGGATCGGCGAGGGCGGAGGTCACAGTGAATTCCGTATGCGACACACAGACGGTGACGGCACTCGTGCGGGACGCCACGACCGCACCCTCCCTGCACAACGCCCAGCCCTGGGCGTTCGTCTTCCGCTCGGCGGACGGTGTGCTGGAACTGCACGCCGACCCGAGCCGGCAGCTGCCGTACGCGGACCCGAGCGGGCGGGCGCTGCACATCAGCTGCGGGGCGGCCCTGTTCACCCTGCGCGTGGCGATCGCCCACCGGGGGTGGGAGGCGGAGGTCGCGCTGCTGTCCGACCCTGCCCGGCCGGGCCTGCTCGCGACCGTGCGCCCGCGCCGGACCCCGCAAGCCGACACGGACCTGGACGACCTGCACCCGGCCGTGCACCGCAGGCACACGAGCCGCTACCCGTTCACCGAGACACGCGTCCCGCAGGAGATCCGGGACGCGCTCGCCGAGGCGGCGCACGCGGAAGGCGCCGTGCTGGTGGTGCCCGGGCCGTGGCACGTCCAGTCGGTGCTCTCACTCGTCGAGAACGCGCGATGGTACGACGCCGAGGACCCCGGCCGGGCCGCCGAGCTGGACCGGTGGACCCGGCTGGGCGGGGAGGCGGCGGACTCGGCCGTCGACGGCGTGCCCGCGTACGCCTTCGGCCCGGGTCGGAGGGTCGGCGGCGCCGGGGTCCGGGACTTCTCGGCCGGGCGGAGCGTGGCGGACCGGGGCACCGCCGACTTCGAGTCCGCTCCCCGGCTCGCCCTGCTCGGCACCGCCGACGACACGCCGATGGCCTGGCTGCGTTCGGGCCAGGCCCTGCAGCGCGTCCTGCTCCTCGCCACCCGCCACGATCTGGCGGTCGGGCTGAGCAGCCAGGCCCTGGAGCGCGGGGAGTTGCGGTGGGCCGCCCGCGATCCGCTCTCCGCGATGCAGCACGTCCAGATGGTCCTGCGGCTCGGTTACGGTCCGACGGGCCCGCGCAGTCCCCGGCGCGGTGTACGGGACGTGCTGACGGTTCGGTAGATGTGGTCCCGGTTCGGGCCGAACGGCCCCTCGTGCAGGGCCGGTTCGCCCCTGCCGGGTGCGGCCGGCCCGGTGGGAGTCTGCGCGGTGGGGCCATGGTGCCCCGCCCGGCGGACCCACGGATGTGAGCCCGTGCGGCCGACGCCCGCGCCCCGCCTGCCCGCCCATGGATCCACCGGAGGTCGATCATGGAATGCCATATCACCGCAGGCATCGACGGTTCGCGCGAGAGCCTGGACGCGGCCGACTGGGCGGCCCGCGAAGCGCTGCGCCGCGGCCTGCCGCTGCACCTCCTCCATGTGGACGACGAACCCGCCGGCCGTACGGGCCTGCCCGAACTGGACGCCCCGGGCGAGCGCGACCGTACGGCACCGGAGCGGGCGGCCGTCCAACTCGCCTACTGCCACCCCACCTTGGAGATCCATCCGGTCGCCGCGCTCGGTCCGCCTACGGCCACGCTCCTGGACGCGGCCGCGACTTCCGAGATCCTGGCCCTGGGCTCGCGCGGCTTCACCGGTCTCGCCGCGTTCCTCGTCGGCTCGGTCGCGCTGGAGGTGACCGCACGTGCCGCGTGCCCGGTCGTCCTCGTACGGGCCGGGGAGTGCCCGCAGGACGAGCGGCAGGGCGCGTCGGGCACCGGCGCCTACCGGCCTGTCGTCCTCGGCCTGGACCTGGACCACCCGTGCGACGACCTGCTCGCGTACGCCTTCGACGCGGCGGCCACCCGCCGGGCCCCGCTCCACGTCTGGCACACCTGGGCCGTTCCGCTGGTGCCGTCGGCGGACGCGGAGGACCCGGCGGCGGAGAAGGCCCACGCGCTGGCGGCGGTGCTGGCGCCCTGGCGGCGCAAGTTCCCCGAGACGGAGGTGGTCGAGCGCACGGTCCACGGCCGGGCCGGCCACCATCTCGTGATGGCCTCCACCGGTGCGAGTCTCCTGATCGTCGGCCGCCGCACCGACCGCCTCGGCCCGGTGGCCCACTCCGTGATCCACCATGTGCTGTGCCCGGTTGTGGTGGTGCCGCACGACTGAGGCCCGCGCGGATGCTCTTTATGGGCGGGCTCCACTTGCGCATGATTCCTCCTTCGGTTCGGGTAGGGGCGGTAGAAGCACTTGGGAAGTGCATCCGGATTTCCCGAGTCACGGTGTGATCCAGGCCGTATCCGACACAGAGGGGGAAATTCGTGTACGAAGCCGATGCTCTCGATGCGCTGGACCGCCGCCTTCTTCACGCTTTGGAGGTGGACGGGCGGGCGCCGTTCAACCGGATCGCGGAGGTGCTGGGCGTCTCGGACCAGACCGTCGCCCGCCGCTACCGCCGGCTGCGGGCCGAGCTCGGGCTGCGCGTGGTCGGCCTGCGGGACCCGCTGGTCCTCGGTCACGACCTGTGGATGCTTCGGCTGCGCTGCACCCCCGAGGGCGCCACGTCCATCTCCCAGGCGCTGGCCCGCCGCCCGGACACCGCCTGGATCGCGCTGGCCTCCGGAGGTACGGAGGTGGTCTGCATGGCCCACGCCCAGCGGCACGGCGACCACGAACTACTGCTCGGCAAGCTGCCGCGGACCCCGAACATCGTCGAGATCCGCGCCCACCAGGTGCTGCACCGCTTCCACGGCGGGCCGACCGGGTGGCCGGACCGGACCGGCGGGCTGACCCGCGAGGAGGCGCTCGCAGTCCGCTCGCCCCAACTCCCGGACCTGGACGCGGCATTGGAGGTGGGATCGGTCCGGCTGACCGAGCAGGACGAGGCTCTGATCGCCGCTCTGGAGACGGACGGGCGGGCCACCTACCCGGAGCTGGAGCGGGCGACCGGGCAGTCGGAGTCCGTGGTCAAGCGCAGGGTGGCCGCGCTGCTCGGCTCGGGGGCGGTGTACACCGACGCGGACTTCCCGCCGGAGGTCTTCGGCGAGCGGGTCTCGGCCCTGCTGTGGATCTCCGTGGCCCCGTCCGCGCTCGCCCGGGCGGGTCAGGAGCTGGCCGCACATACGCAGGTCGTCTTCGCCGCCGCCATCGAGGGCCCGTCCAACCTCGTCGCCAGCGTCCTGGCCACGGACGTCGCAGCGCTCTACGCCTACCTCAGCGGCCCCTTGGGCTCGCTGGAGGGTGTCCTGCACGTCGAGACGACGCTGTTCCTGAGCCGGATCAAGCAGCTCACCTATCAGGCCCCGCTCCGCTGAGCTGCCGCCGCACCTCAGCTGGCGTCGTTCCGGCGCTGTTCGCGCAGGGCGGCCCAGCGTTCCAGCCACTGGCGGACATGTGCCTCGTAGCCGTGGTGGGTGGGTTGGTAGAAGGCTTCTCGGTCCATGCCGTCGGGGAAGTAGTCTGCACCGGAGAAGCCGTTGGCGGCGTCGGGGTCGTACTGGTAGTTCTCGCCGTAACCGAGGTTCTTCATCAGCCCGGTGGGCGCGTTGAGGATGTGTGCCGGCGGCATGAGGGAGCCGGTCCGGCGGGCGAGCTCCTGGGCCGCGCCGAAGCCCCGGTACACCGAGACCGATTTGGGGGCGGTGGCCAGGTAGACGACGGCCTGCGCGATAGCCAGTTCACCATCGGGCGAGCCGAGCCGTTCGTAGACCTGCCAGGCGGCCAGGGCCTGTTGGACCGCCTGGGGGTCGGCCATGCCGATGTCCTCGGTGGCGAAGCGGGTGATGCGGCGGGCGATGTAGCGCGGGTCCTCACCGCCGTCCAGCATCCGGGCGAGCCAGTACAGGGCGGCGTCCGGATCGGAGCCGCGCATCGACTTGTGCAGGGCCGAGATCAGGTTGTAGTGGCTGTCCTGCTTCTTGTCGTACTGCGGTGCCCGTTTGTGGACCTGGGCGGTGAGCGCGGTGACGTCCAGCGACTCGGCGTCGTCGGGGAGCGATTGGAGCTGTTCGGCCATGTTGAGCAGGTAGCGGCCGTCGCCGTCCGCCATCGCCGTGAGCGCCTGGCGGGCGTCGGGGGTGAGGGGCAGTTCGCGTCCGGTGAGGTGTTCGGCGCGGGCGATCAGCGTGTTCAGGGCTGTGTCGTCGAGGCGTTTGAGGACGTAGACCTGGGAGCGGGACAGCAGTGCGCCGTTGAGCTCGAAACTCGGGTTCTCGGTCGTCGCCCCGACCAGGACGACCGTGCCGTCCTCGACGTACGGCAGGAAGCTGTCCTGCTGGGCGCGGTTGAAGCGGTGGATCTCGTCGACGAACAGCAGCGTCCCCTGACCGATCTCACGCCTGCGGGTCGCGGTCTGGAACACCCTTCTCAGGTCGGCGACGCCCGAGAAGGTCGCCGACAACGGCTCGAAGGCGAGCTGGGTCTGCTCGGCCAGGAGACGGGCGATCGTGGTTTTGCCGCAGCCGGGCGGACCCCACAGGACCATCGAGACCAGCCGTTCCTGGGCGATCATCCGACCGATCGGCGCGTCGGGTGCCAACAGGTGATCCTGGCCTACGACTTCACTCAGGCTGCGCGGGCGCAGTCGGTCCGCCAGCGGACGGGCCGACTCGTCCTCGAACAGGGAGGGGGCGTCGTGAACCATCAAGAAGTCCTTCGGAACGGGCAGTCGGTGGGTCAGGGGCCGCGTTCGGTCGGGTCACTGCGAGGGGGCGAACGCCTGCTTCAGCGCGGCCTTCAGCTCCTGGTCCACGCTGGCGGCCAGGCGGCCGGGCGCGACACCGATGCCGTGCGGCGCTCCGGGGTAGACGTGCAGCTCGGTGGGGACGGCGGCGCGCAGCAGCTGGTCGGCGTATTCGAGGGCCTCGTCGAGCAGCAGGTCCAGGGCGCCTACGGCGATGAACGTCGGCGGAAGGCCGGTCAGGTCCTTCGCGCGGGCCGCGACGGCGTACTCGGGCGCGGTCCTGCCGCCGGGCTTGTGGCCGAGCAGGCTCTCCCAGCCGAAGGTGTTGCTGGCCGGGGTCCAGATGTACTGCCCGGTGTGGGGGTTGAGGTCGGTGCGCGTCGCGGTGCGGTCATCGAGCATTCCGTACATCAGCACCTGCAGCCGGAGCGGCACCTGTCCCTGGTCGCGGGTGAACTGTGCCAGTGTCGCGGCGAGTCCGCCGCCCGCGCTCTCGCCGTAGACGGTGATCAGGTCGGGGTCGACGTTCAGCTCGTCGGCGTTGTCGTGCAGCCAGGTCAGCGCGGCGTAGCAGTCGTGGAGCGGGCCGGGGTGCGGGGTCTCGGGGGCGAGCCGGTAGTCGACCGAGGCCACGACGCAGCCGAGCTCGTCGGCGAACGCGTTGGCCAGCGCCTGGCACTGGCGGGCGTTGCCCATCACGTACCCGCCCGAGTGGATCATCAGGACGGCGGGCCGCGGGCTGTCGGCCCGGCCGCTGGGGCGGGTGAGGATGACGGAAACCTTCGGGTCATCCTCGAAGCCGGGCACCTGCCGGGTCTCGATCGTTACGTCCGCAGGCGTGGCGGCTTCCATCTCCCATAGGTTCTCCCGCGCCGCCTGCAGGTTCTCGGCCGTCACCTCGAAGGGCGGCATGGCGTCAAGCTGCGGCAGCAGCTCCGGGTCCACGAGATGACGCGTGGCGAAGGCTTCGGCCGACATGGTGTCTCTCCCTCGATCGCTACAGGATTTGCTGACAGAAGAGACATTACGGACGAAGTTCGAGGATGCTGAGTCAACGCACGCCATCTCGTCCGCATCCGACATGGGGAGAGCTATTGGTATCCGAAATCGACTCCGGCAGTCCCACCGGCGCACCACTCCACGCGAAGCGTGCGGAACACCCGCCGGACATCGCCCAGCACCTCCCGCAACGCCGCCGCTCATCGGCCCACCGGGTGCTCCGCACGGGCGGTCCCTCTGCCAGGGCGGCGCGTACGGCTCCGTCCGTCTGTGGGCCGAAGACCGCTCGTAGTGTCGAGATGAGCAACTGGGCGGCCTGGAAGCGCTGTTCGGCGGCCGTGGGGCGCGCCGAGGCGGGCGCGTAGGGGGCGTGGAGGGGTCCGACCGGTTCCCAGGCGGGCACGGCGACCACCTCCGCGTGCAGCGCACGTGCCTGCTGGGCGGCCCAGTGCTGTGCGGCCGTCGACGCCTCGGACCCGTCGACGCCCACCACGATGCCGCACTCGGTGGTGCTTCGTCATGGCATCCTCCAACCCTGGACGGCCTCTCGTTCCACGGTGGTCCGGGGTGGGTCGGCGGGACAGGGGCCGGTGGGCCCTTGCGGGCGCCGATCGGCCCCTCGCCCACAGCTCGGCACCGCTGGGGCCGAACCGCGCCTGATCAGCCCTTTTCGAGCCGGGGGCCGCCGTCGGCGCACAGGACGGCCAGGCGGCGCCGGTACTCGTCCTCGTCGATCTCGCCCCGGGCGAACCGTTCGGCGAGGACCTGCTCAGGGGCGGGCCGGGACGGTGGGCTGCTTGTCGTCGCCCCGGTGCCGGCCGATCGGGACAGGGCCCGGAACAGCAGTACGCCGAGGGTGACCAGTGCCGCCCAGAAGAGGATCATCCCGCCTGACATGGCGAACCAGCCCCATCCACCAGGGTCGTGGCCGTACGGGTGCATCGCCGTCACCTCGATGTGCTCAAGTGCCGACTTCGATGTCGATCGCAGGAGGTTCGTGCTGCGTGTTGTGGACGGTGCAGTGCGAGGCGACCGCGAGCATGGCCGCCAGGCGCTGTGCGGACGCCCGGGCGGCGCGACGATGACCAGGCGTACGGACGCGACGCGGGCCGGACGGTCCGCGGCCATGGTGAACTCGGTACGGACCCGCAGTCCGGCTCGTGGCAGCCCGCGGCGTTGGAGGTAGCGGCCCGCGTAGAAGGCGACGCAGGTGAAACGGGACCGTCCGGCCCTGAGAGCCTGTCTTTGAACCCCCGCCTGCGCCCCGACGCCCGGCAGACAGGCTCTCATCGTGGCCGCGTCGCCCGGCGGACGCCGCCGTCACGCCGTCGGGCGTTCGCCCGTCTCGGACTGTTCCAGCTGGGAGGCGAGGACCGCGGCCTGGACCCGGCGCTGCACGCCCAGCTTGGCCAGCAGCCGGGAGATGTGGTTCTTGACGGTCTTCTCCGACAGATAGAGCTTCTTGCCGATTTCGCGGTTGGTCAGCCCGTCGCCGATCAGCGCGAGGATGTCCCTCTCACGCGGTGACAGGCTCGCGAGCTCGGACGGTACGGCGGGGCTCTGCGCGGGGTCCGCTCGCAGTGAGCGCATCAGCCGGGCCGTGGTGGCGGGGTCCAGCATCGACTGGCCCGAGGCCACCGTGCGTACCGCCGAGACCAGGTCGGATCCCTTGATCTGTTTGAGGACGTATCCGGCCGCGCCCGCCATGATCGCGTCGAGCAGGGCCTCCTCGTCGTCGAACGAGGTCAGCATCAGACACGCCAGCTCCGGCATCTGGCTGCGCAGCTCCCGGCAGACCGCGATGCCGTTGCCGTCCGGCAGCCGTACGTCCAGGACGGCGACATCGGGGCGCAGCGCCGGGCCGCGCGCGAGCGCGTGGTCGACGGTGCCGGCGTCGCCGACCACCGTGATGTCCGGCTCGGCGTCGAGCAGGTCGGCCAGGCCACGGCGGACGACCTCGTGGTCGTCCAGCAGAAACACCCGGATCGGGTTCTGCTCGGTGAAAGTACGTGGCTCCGACATGGCGACCCCTCGTTCCCCGGCGGCGGACAGACTGCGGGCTGCCCTTGACGCCGATCATCACGCGTCGGGACCGAATGCACTAGGGCCGACAGGCCCAACTCGCCCAGGCTGATCCGGAACGGATGGTCGTGGCGCCGGTCGCCGGCCCGACGGTCGGACCGGGACCTTCGGGGACCTCCGCGGGCCCGTACGGCCGGTAGCCCTGATCCGGCATGGCGCAGAAGCATCGTTCGCGGATCTGCACATCCCCCTTGGCGTGTACAAGGAGCACAGCCATGTCCAGAACCGCGACGCGTGGCGACCGAGCGGCGCCCAAGGCGGCGCTCGGTCTGCCCCGCCGCCTCCGCGCTGGTGATCGGCAGCATCATCACATCTGCTCGGTGCCCAGACCCAGGGCGTCATCGGCCCCCTGCTGGCCTGCACGCTGCACAATGCCCTGCCCGGCCGCCGCATCGCGACCCTGGTCACCCACACCCTCGTCAGGGCCGACGACCCGGCAATCGTACGGCCCACCAAGTTCGTCGGCCAGGCCTACCCGCGCGACATCGCCAACTCCCTCGCCCGCGAACGTGGCTGGCACATCGCGCGGGACACCACCGGCTGGCGCCGCGTCGTCCCCTCCCCGGTGCCGGAGCGGATCCTGGAGTGCGACACCGTCCACGAGTTGCTGAACAGCGGGGCGTTGGTGATCTGTGCGGGTGGCGGGGGCGTCCCCGTGACCGCCGACCCCGGCACCGGCGCCCTGACGGGCATCGAGGCGGTCGTCGACAAGGACCTCACCGCCGCCCTGCTCGCCGAGGACGTGAAGGCCGACTTCCTGCTCGTCCTCACCGACGTCCCGTGTGTGTACGCGGACTACGGGACCCCACGCTCAACAGCCGCTCCTCGACGCCAGCCCCGCCGAGCGGCGCCGCGATGGCTACCCCGACGGCTCCATGGGGCCCAAGGCCGAGGCCGCCGCCCGGTTCGTGGAGCGGACCGGAGGGCTCGCCGCGATCGGGGCGCTGGACGCCACGTACGAGATCGTGCACGTCAGGTCGGGCACGCTGATCCGCCCGGATCTCACGACCGGTTGACGAGCGCGGGCGGGGGCCGGGACAGGCCGTCCGGCCCTCGGACCGAGGCCGGACGGTACACCCGGGTGCGCTGTCCGGCCCACCCCGCGACGACCGCGAACTGATCGTCGGCCTGCAGACCGACGCCCCGCTGAAGCGCGCGATCATGCCGACGGGCGGTCTGCGCATGGTGGAGAACGGACTCAAGGCGTACGGCTACGAGCCCGACCCGTACGTCACCAAGGTCTTCGGGACCTACCGCAAGACCCACAGCCTTCCCGCTCCGCGACCACCCGGTTCCCGACCCCGCCCTCACCGAGGACGTCCGCGAACGCTTCAGGGACTACGGCGTTCCGGCCTACTGACCGCCGAGGCCGGTCGGCCCCGATTCGGGACCAGTGGTCCCTGCCCGGGGATCGCCCCGCCGACGACGCTGGAAGCGGAACCCCCGAGCTCCAGGAGGTAGCGATCATGCTGGCCACCGTCACCGTAGGCCTCGACGGTTCGCCGGAGAGCCGGGCCGCCGCGGAGTGGGCGGCCCGCGAGGCGAAGCTGCGCGGCCTGCCGCTGAAGATCGTCCATGTGCGGGAGCCGGCACCGGACCCCCTGGCGCAGGCGCCTCTGCTGGGAGCCGAGACCGAGCAGCACTGGACCGAACAGATCCCGGGCGAAGCCGCCGACGGACTCCGGCTGCGTCACCCCGGCGTCGAGGTGAGCAGTGAGCAGCTGTCCGGCCGCCCCGGCGAGGTGCTCGCCGAAGCGGCGAACTCCGCTGAACTCCTCGTCCTCGGCTCACGCGGCCTGGGAGGAATCGGCGGCTTCGTGGTCGGCTCCGTAGGCCTGAGCGCCGTGGCCCGTGCCGGGCGGCCCGTGGTGCTGGTCAGGGCGGGGGAGCAGGCCGCCGACGAGCACGAGATGGACCCGGCGGGAGTTCCCAGCGCCGCGGCGCCCTTCCGGCCCGTCGTCCTCGGCCTGGACACCGACCACGCCGACGACACGCTGATCGAGTTCGCCTTCGACGCGGCCGGACGCCGCGCCACGTCCCTGCACGTCGTGCACGGCTGGTTCCCGCCGCCGTACTACGCGTACGGGATGCCGGCGAGTCCGCCCCTGTACGAAGCACTCGCCCTGAGCCACTCGGCGGCCCTGGCCGACGTGCTGCGCCCCTGGCGACAGAAGTTCCCGGACGTCGAGGTCGTCGAGGAGTCCCGCTACGGCAGCGCGGCGGAGGTCCTGCTCGACGCCTCGCGGCCGGCCTCCCTCGTGGTCGTCGGCCGACGTGTCCGTCGCGACCCGTTCGGCGCCCACATCGGCCACGTCACGCACGCCGTACTGCACCACTCCACCGCCCCCGTCGCCGTGGTCCCCCACGGCTGACCCGTCCCCGAGGAGGCGAGCCCCATGAAGGAAGAGGTCGTACGCGCAGAGGGCGAGCACCCCCTCGTCGTCGGAGTGGACGGCTCCGAGCCCAGTCTGCGGGCCGTCGACTGGGCGGCCGACGAGGCAGCCCTGCGCCGGGTGCCGCTCCGGCTGGTGTACGCCTCCCTCTGGGAGTGGTACGAGAGCGCCGCGCTCGCGGAGGATCTGGGAAAGCATTCCGAGCAGGTCATGGCCGAGGACATCGTGCGGACCGCCGCACAGCGGGCCCGCCTGCGCCAGGCCGGCGTCAGCACCTCCGCCGACGTGGTGGCCGAGGAACCCGAGTACGCGCTCGTCCGCGAGGGCCGCTACGCCACCGCGCTGGTGCTCGGCACCCGCGGTCGCGGCGGCATCGCCGAGATGCTGCTCGGGTCGGTCAGCCTGACCGTGGCCGCCCACGCGGACTGCCCGGTGATCGTGGTGCGCGGCAGCCACGACGACCGCAGGCACGGTCGCGTGGTCGTGGGCATCGGCGAGAAGAAGACGGATTCCGCCGCGCTGCGCTTCGCCGTCCAGGAGGCGAGGCTCCGCGACGCGACCCTGGACGTCGTACGGGCCTGGCGGCGGCCGGCCCACGAGAGCATCGCCCACCCCCTGTTCTCCGGCGGACCCGCACGGCTGCACGAAGAGCAGGCCGCCGACGTCCTGGAACAGGCGCTCAAGGACGCGCCGACGGACGTGGACCTGCACCGGCGCACGGTGGAGGGCCCGGCCCGCAGGGTGCTCCTGGCCGCCTCGCACGAGGCCGACCTGCTGGTGGTCGGCGCCCGGCGCGCCCCGCAACAGATCGGACTCCAGCTGGGGAGCGTCGCCCACGGAGTGCTGCACCACGCCGCCTGCCCGGTCGCCGTCGTACCCGAGCGGCTGTGAGGGCGGTGGCCGACTGTTCAGAGGTGCGCCGTGTGGTCGGGGACGTAGTGCTGCAGATTGCGCGGCGGGCGCTCGTAGCCGGTCGACGGCGGCCGCTGCGGCAGCCGCAGCACCTGCGGCGCGGCCTCCTCGTACGGGACGGAGGCCAGCAGGTGGGCGATGGTGTTCAGGCGCGCCCGCCGCTTGTCGTCGCTCTCCACGACGTACCAGGGCGCCTCGCGGATGTCGGTGTGGACCAGCATGTCGTCCTTGGCCCGGGAGTAGGTCTCCCAGCGGGTGATCGACTCCAGGTCCATGTGGGAGAGCTTCCAGCGCCGCAGCGGATCCTCCAGCCGGCGCCGGAAACGGTCCTGCTGCTCGGTGTCGCTCACCGAGAACCAGTACTTGCGCAGCAGGATCCCGTCCTCGACCAGCATCCGCTCGAAGATCGGGCACTGCCGCAGGAAGCGCTGGTACTCCTCCTGCGTGCAGAAGCCCATGACGTGTTCGACCCCGGCCCGGTTGTACCAGGACCGGTCGAACAGCACGATCTCCCCGGCGGCCGGCAGATGCTCGACATACCGCTGGAAGTACCACTGGGTGCGCTCGCGCTCGGTCGGCTTGGGCAGCGCCACGATCCGTGCCACACGCGGGTTGAGGTGCTCGGCCACCCGCTTGATCGTGCCGCCCTTGCCGGCCGCGTCCCGCCCCTCGAAGACCACCACAAGGCGGGCACCGGTCGCCCGCACCCACTCCTGCAGCTTCACCAACTCCGTCTGCAGGCGCAGCAGTTCCCGCTCGTACGCCTTGCGCGGCAGCGCCGCCGTGTTCTTGCCGGCCATGCCGCCTCCACCGCCCGATGACCTACCGACGACTTCTGGAGTCCCACCCATGTCCAAGGTCGAACACCAGGACGCCACCGTACTTTCCGACGACGAACTGCGCACCCTGGACGCGCACTGGCGCGCCGCCAACTACCTTGCGGCGGGCCAGATCTATCTGATGGCCAACCCGCTGCTCACCGACCCCCTGAAGCCCGAGCACATCAAACCCCGGCTGCTGGGCCACTGGGGCACCTCGCCCGGCCTGAACCTCGTGTACACCCACCTCAACCGGGTGATCACGGCGCGCGGGCTCGACGCGCTGTGCGTGTGGGGGCCGGGCCACGGCGGGCCGGCCGTGCTGGCCAACTCCTGGCTGGAGGGCAGCTACAGCGAGACCTATCCGGACGTGCCGCGCGACGGCGAGGGCATGGCCCGGCTGTTCCGGCAGTTCTCCTTCCCCGGCGGCGTGCCCAGCCATGTGGCACCCGAGACGCCCGGCTCGATCCACGAGGGCGGTGAACTCGGCTACTCGCTCTCCCACGCGTACGGGGCCGCGTTCGACAACCCCGGCCTGCTGGTCGCCTGTGTGATCGGCGACGGCGAGGCCGAGACCGGACCGCTGGCCGCCGCCTGGCACTCCAACAAGTTCCTCGACCCCGTGCACGACGGCGCGGTGCTGCCGATCCTGCACCTCAACGGCTACAAGATCGCCAATCCGACCGTGCTCTCCCGTATTCCGGAGGCCGAACTCGACGCGCTGCTGCGGGGATACGGGCACGAGCCGATCCATGTCAGCGGCGACGACCCGGTCCAGGTGCACCGGGCGATGGCCCGCGCCCTGGACGACGCGCTGGACAGCATCGCGCTGATGCAGCGGACCGCCCGTGAGGACGGTGTCACCGAGCGCGTGCACTGGCCGATGATCGTGTTGCGTACGCCCAAGGGCTGGACCGGTCCCGCCGAGGTCGACGGCGAACCCGTAGAGGGAACCTGGCGCACCCACCAGGTCCCGCTCGCCAACGTACGCGAAGACCCGGACCATCTGCGGCAGTTGGAGAGCTGGCTGCGCTCGTACCGGCCCGAGGAGCTCTTCGGACCGGACGGACGGCCCCTCGCCGACGTGCTCGCCTGTGTCCCCGCCGGTGCCCAGCGGCTCGGCGCCACCCCGCACGCCAACGGCGGACTCCTCGTCCGGGACCTGCCGATCGCCTCGCTCGACGACTTCGCCGTGCCCGTCGACAAGCCGGGCACGACCCTGCACGAGCCCACCCGCGTCCTCGGCGACCTGCTCGCCCAGGTGATGAAGGACACCGGCGGACGCCGGGACTTCCGGCTGGTCGGGCCCGACGAGACCGCCTCCAACCGGCTCCAGGCCGTCTTCGGCGTCAGCGGCAAGGCCTGGCAGGCCCAGCACCTGCCGGTCGACGAACACCTCGAACAGCACGGCCGGGTGCTGGAGATCCTGTCGGAACACACCTGCCAGGGCTGGCTGGAGGGGTATCTGCTGACCGGCCGGCACGGCCTGTTCTCCTGCTACGAGGCGTTCGTGCACATCGTCGACTCGATGGTGGCCCAGCACATCAAGTGGCTCAGGACATCGCGCGAGTTGCCGTGGCGCGCCCCGATCGCCTCTCTGAACTACCTGCTGACCTCGCACGTCTGGCGCCAGGACCACAACGGCTTCTCCCACCAGGACCCCGGCTTCGTCGACCACGTACTCAACAAGAGCCCCGAGGTCGTACGGGTCTATCTGCCGCCGGACGCCAACACGCTGCTGTCGGTGGCCGACCACGTCCTGCGCAGCCGCGACTACGTCAACGTCGTCGTGGCGGGCAAGCAGCCCTGCTTCGACTGGCTGTCCATCGACGACGCCCGCGCCCACTGCGCCCGTGGAGCCGGGATCTGGGAGTGGGCGGGCACGGAGAACGGCGGCGAACCGGACGTCGTCCTGGCCTGCGCCGGCGACGTGCCCACCCAGGAGGTGCTGGCCGCCGCGCAGCTGCTGCGCCGAAACCTCCCCGACCTCGCCGTGCGGGTGGTCAACGTCGTCGACATGACCCGGCTCCTGCCGCGCGAGGAACACCCGCACGGGATGAGCGACTTCGAGTACGACGGCCTCTTCACCCGGGACAAGCCGGTGGTCTTCGCCTACCACGGCTACCCGTGGCTGATCCACCGCCTCGCCTACCGGCGTACCGGCCACAAGAACCTGCACGTACGCGGCTACAAGGAGTCCGGTACCACGACCACGCCCTTCGACATGGTCGTACGCAACGACCTGGACCGCTACCGCCTGGTCATGGACGTCATCGACCGCGTCCCCGGCCTTGCCGTGCGCGCCGCCGCCGTACGCCAGCGGATGGCCGACGCCCGCACCCACCACCACGCCTGGATCCGCGAGCACGGCACGGACCTGCCGGAGATCGCGGAGTGGAGCTGGGACGCCTGACCGCCCTTCCTGCGCGTTCGGCCGGCCCTGACCCGGTCGGCCGTGCCAGGAGGGCCGACCGGCCCCGTTCGGCCTCCGCGCGGCCCATGGGAGCGTTCCTCGCCCCGATGGACGATCGACGTATCGACAACCATGGAGGCGACCTGTGATGACGGACGATCTGCTGGACCGCCCCCCGGTCCACGCGCTGCTCGCGGACGGCACCACCGTGTGCATCCGTTCCGTCCTGCCGGGCGACCACGCCCAGTTGCAAGGGTTCTACGAGGAGATGTCCCCGGAGAACCTGCGTCTGCGGTTCTTCGCGGCGAGCCGGAGTTCGGCGGCGATGGCCGCCGACCGGGCCTGTGCCCCGGTCCGCCCGGGCTACCGGGCCCTGCTGGCCGAGGCGGACGGCCGGGTGATCGGCCTCGCCGAGTACGACACCGGCGGGGGCGAGGACGGCGCGGAGATCTCCATCGCCGTCGCCGACGGCCTGCACCACCGGGGCGTGGGCACCCTGCTCGTCGAACACCTGGTCTCGGCGGCGCGGGCGGAGGGCATCACCACCTTCACGGCCGACGCGCTCAGTGAGAACCACGAGGTGCTCCGCCTCTTCGCCGACCTCGGACTGCGCACCTCCCGCCGCTTCGAGGGCCCCGAGGTGCGGTGGACCGCCCACCTCGACCAGGACGACACCTACCTGTCGGCCGTCGAGGCCCGGGGCCGGTCCGCCGACGTGGCCAGCCTGCTGCCGCTGCTGCGACCGTCCGTGGTCGCCGTCGTCGGCGCCGGCCGCAAGCCCGGCTCGGTGGGCCGGGCGATCCTCCACCACCTGCACACGGGCGGCTTCACCCGACGCCTGTTCGCGGTGAACCCCAGCGCCAGCTCGGTGCTCGGGGTGCCCTCTTACCCGTCCGTCGCTGGCCTGCCCACGACCCCGGATCTCGTGATCGTGGCCGTACCGGCCGCCATGGTCCCGGCGGTTGCCGAGGAGTGCGGCAAGGCCGGGGTGCGCGCGCTCGTCGCCGTCACCGCCGGGCTCGACCACACCCAGGCCCGGTCCCTGCTGAGCGCATGCCGCACGTACGGCATGCGGCTGGTGGGACCCAACTGCCTGGGCATCTCGAACACCGAACCGGGACTGAGCCTCGACGCGACCTTCGCCGCCGGGCACCCGCGCCCAGGGACGGCCGGTGTCGCGGTGCAGTCCGGCGGGGTCGGCATCGCGCTGCTCGACGGCCTGTCCCGGCTGGGCATCGGCGTCTCGTCCTTCGCGTCCCTCGGCGACAAGTACGACGTCAGCGGCAACGACATGCTCCAGTGGTGGGAGAGCGACGGCCGTACCGACCTCGCCCTGCTGCACCTGGAGTCCTTCGGCAACCCGCGCGCCTTCTCCCGCACCGCCCGGCGGGTGACACGCCGCATCCCGGTGCTGACCGTCGACGCTGGCCGTACGGAGGCGGGCCGCAAGGCGGCCGCCTCGCACACGGCGGCCGCCGCGACCCGCACCATGACCCGTGGCGCGCTGTTCACCCAGGCCGGCATCACCGCGACCCGTTCCGTCGGCGAACTCCTGGAAACCGCGGCGCTGTTGCACTCCCAGCCCCTTCCGCAAGGAGCCCGCGTCGCGGTCGTCACCAACGCGGGCGGAGCCGGTGTGCTCACCGCCGACGCCTGCGCGGAGGCGGGGCTGACCCTTCCCCCGTTCACCGCCTCGACGGTGGACGAACTGCTCGGTGTGCTGCCCGACGGCGCCGCGATCGGCAACCCGGTCGACGCCACCGCCGCGGTGTCCGAGGAACAGCTGACGGAGTGCGTCAACCGTCTCACCCGGTGCCCCGGCATCGACGCCGTCGTGGTGTCCCTCGTGCCGACAGCGCTCGCCGAGGCCACCGGCGACGACCTCGTGCGCGCCCTCACCGGGGCGCCCGGACGCCGGGCGCGGCCCGTGCTCGCCGTACGCCTGGAACAGGACCTGCCCGTCCGGCTGCTGCCCGCCGCCGACAGCGGCACGATCCCCTCCTACGCCGAACCGCAGGCGGCGGCCCGCGCGTTGGCGCACGCCGCCGAGCGGGCCGCCTGGCTCGCCCGGCTGCCCGGCGTTGTCCCCGACCTCGACGGCATCGAGACCGAACGAGCCCGTACGGTCGTGGCGGACTACCTCGCCGCGCACCCCGACGGGGGCTGGCTCGACCCGCGCACCTGCGCCGACCTGCTGGCCTGCTACGGCATCCCGCAGATCCCGTGGGCCTGGGCCGAGACCGAGGACGCCGCCGCCCTCGCCGCCGACCGGCTGCACGGCTTCGACGGCCGGGTGGTCATGAAGGCCCACTGGCCCGGCCTTCTGCACAAGTCCCAGCAGCACGCGGTCCATCTGGATCTGCGCGGCGACTCCCAGGTGCGGGCCGCGTTCCGCGACCTGGAGACCCGCTTCGCGGGGCTGATGACCGGCGCGGTCCTGCAACCGCTGGCCGGCCGCGGCACCGAGTTGTTCGCGGGCGTCGTCCAGGACGAGGTCTTCGGCCCGCTCGTCCTGTTCGGGCTCGGCGGTACGGCCACCGAGGTACTGGCCGACCACGCGGCCCGCCTGGCCCCGCTCACCGACCGCGATGTGCACGAGCTGATCACGTCACCGCGGTGCGCCCCGCTGCTGCTCGGCGCGAACGGCAGCCCCTGCGCCGACCTCGGAGAACTGGAACGCCTGCTCCTCGGGCTGTCCCGGATGGCGGCGGACCTGCCGCAACTCGCCGAGGCCGACTTCAACCCGGTCCTGGCGACGCCGGGCGGCGTCACCGTGCTGGATGCGCGGGTCCGCCTGCTGCCGCGCCGCGCCCGGGACCCGTACCTGCGCCGGCTGCGCTGAGGGGGGAACGGGCTGCCGCGCGGCGCCGCCGGGGGCCCCTCGGGGCCAACCGCACTGCTGGGCAGGGCCGTTCAGCCCTGGCGGCGCCGGGCTCGCCCGGACCCCGGCGCAGGTCCCTCGACCCCTGCCGGTGGCGAGCCGAGGGCGCCCATGCTCATGGGGACAGTACGAGCCGTCCGACGCCCCTGTGCGGGGAGGGCACTATGGAGAACACATCCTTCGACGCGCCGTCGAGTGGGGGGAGCTGCGGGCCGCACTGCTCAGCGCCGACAGCGCCGCCCGTCCCTAACTGCTCATGCGCCTCGGATACGGCCCGGAGGGCCCGGCCACCCCTCGCCGCGCGGCGGACGGTGTGCTGCGGCAGGCCGTCGGTGCAGGGGATCGGCCATCGTACTGACTCAGCCGACCGAAGCGGAGGCGAGGTCGGCGACCGATGCGTCGGCCGCGTCCTCGGGCCACCGTGGGTGGATGTCGAAGACGCCGGTCAGGTCGGTGCAGCGGAGGATCCGCAGGAAAAGGGTGCTGTCGGTGACCAGTCGCAGGCGGCCGTGCCGGGCCTGTGCACGGTTGTGTGCCCGGCACAACATGCCCAGTCCGGCGCAGTCTATGAAGGACACGGGACGGAGGTCGAGCACCAGATCGGGGCGCGGAGCGGCGGTCAGTGCGTCCAGGCGTGCCGTGAGCGGCGGTGCCGTCAGGATGTCGATCTCGCCTTGCAGGGTCACGACGGTCGCCGCGCCGATGACGCGTTGCGCGCGGTACTGCGTGGACCTCGTGTGGTTGTCGGCCATGAGCAGAGCAAAGCGGTGCCGACCGGGTCCGCGGAAGGGCTGTTCGGTCCCTGTCGAGCGGGTCCGACAGGGACCGGCGCGGACTGGGAGCCGCCGGTTGAGGGCCCGTACGGCAGGCGAAGGGGCCGGACGGCCCAAGCGAAGCGGACGGCTGCCGGACAGGCTGGATCCGTGGGGCGGTCCCGGCACGCGAACGGTGGCCCTCGACTCGGACAAAGGACGGTGAAGAGCATCATGAAAGGCTTCGCCTTCCACGGCCCCGGGCAGTCCGCCTGGGAGGAGGCCCCGGACCCCGCCGTCAAGGAGCCCACCGACGCCGTCGTGCCCGTGGGTGCCGTCACGATCCGCGGCACGGACCTGCACATCCTCAAGGGCGACGTGCCCGAGGTGCTCCCGGGTACGGTCCTGGGCCACGAGGCCGTCGGCGAGATCGTGGAGGTCGGCGGCGACGTGCGGACCGTACGGCCGGGCGACCGCGTGCTGGTCTCCTGCATCAGCGCCTGCGGGCGCTGCCGCTACTGCCGTGAGAGCGCCTACGGCCAGTGCCGGGGCGGGGGCGGCTGGATCCTCGGCCACCTCGTCGACGGCGCCCAGGCCGAGTACGTCCGCGTCCCGTTCGCCGACCTGTCCTTGCACGCGCTGCCCAGCGCGGTGCAGAGCAAGGACGCCGTACTGCTGGCGGACATCTTCCCGACCTCGTACGAAGTGGGCGTGCTCAACGGGAACGTCCGCCCGGGCGACGCCGTCGCCGTAGAGGAGGCGTACGACGTCTTCGCCCGGGCCGCCGACACCGGCGCGCTCAAGGTGGTGCTCGGCAGGCGGTCGCACGACGACGTCGCCGTCCCGGCGGCCTGAGGCCCCGCACGGTCAGGTGAGAGACGAGAGGGCAGATGTACGCCAACGACGGATTCCGTGAACTCGACCGGCAGGAGTGCCTGCGCCTGCTGGCCAAGGTGCCGACGGGGCGCATTGTGTACACGCGACAGGCGCTGCCCGCCGTGCTGCCGGTCAACTTCTGCCTGGACGGCGACGGCGCGGTGCTGCTGACGACGTCGGCCTTCTCGCAACTGGTGAGCGCGATCGACGGAGCGGTGGTCGCCTTCGAGGCCGACGAGGTGGACGCCGCCGCCCACTCCGGCTGGAGCGTCGTCGTCACCGGCGAAGCCACTGTGGTGACCGACCCCGCCGAGCACGCGAGGCTCCTGCGGGCCGGACCGCGCTCCTGGGCGTCGGCGCCGCACGAGGTCTTCGTACGTATCGAACCGGAGCTGGTCACCGGGCGCGGACTGGCCGACGGCCGCAGCCTGTACGGCGTTCCCTTCGCTCCCTGACGTCCGATCACCAAGTTCACCGTTCACCGACAGAAGGGGGAGTTACGGCTATGACATCCCAGCACGTAGTCGTCGGAGTGGACGGCTCACTGGTCTCCGTACGGGCGTTGGACTGGGCGGCGGTGGAGGCCGTACGGCGCGGTGTCGTGCTGCGCGTGGTGTACGCGGTCGCCGACCGCGACGAGGCCGCGCCGGTGCTGCGCTCCGCCGCCTCGCGGGTACGGCAGCGGCAGCCGGGTCTGCGGGTGGTGACCGTCGCGGTGCAAGGCGGTGCGGTGCACGCGTTGGCGTGCGCGAGCGCGGACGCGGTGGTGACCGTCGTGGGGACACGGGGCCTGGGCTCCGTGATGGGCGCGGCGCTCGGCTCGGTGAGTCCACGGCTGGCCGCGCTCGCCCGGGGCCCGCTCCTGGTCGTACGCGGGGACCCCCCGTGCGACGACGGACGGGACGTGGTGCTCGGCCTGGCGGACGGCACCGCCGCTGCGGCGTACGCCTTCCAGGAGGCCGAGCGGCGCGGTGCGCGGCTTCGCGTCCTGCACTCCTGGAGCCACCGGTATGTCGCCCCCGAACCGCCTTCCCGCGTGCTGGTACGCAGCGGGGGCCGGGCGGGGGAGGCGGTACCGGGCCACGTGCTCACTCGCCTGCGCGAGCGGCACCCCGATGTCGTGGTCGAGACCCATACGGTCCGCACCGCTCCCGCGGACGCCCTGCTGGCGGCGACCGGGGAGGCCGCCGTGGTCGTCATCGGCGCCCACCGCCGTACGAGCGCGTCAGGCGCGCGCCCGGGCCCGCTCACCCGCACACTGCTGCGCCGCGCGCACTGTCCCGTGGCCGTCGTGCCGCACGGCTGACGCGGTTCAGGCGAACGGGGGCGGATCGCGGTCGGTGAGGCGGACTCCGGTGACCAGATCGGGGTGGATGCGGACGGCGTGGTCCATCTTCTGCGATCCCCAGGGGCGCAACAGCGCCCGGTAGCGGGCCAGTTCCACCGGGTCGGTCACCAGCTGGGCATAGCCCGTGACGACCACGCTCCAGCCGAGATGGGTGTCGGGGTCGATGTCGTCGGCCTCGTAGGCGACGACGGCCCCCTCGCCCCCGGTCTGCCGCGTGTACCGAGCGAGCGCGGCGTCACCGTGGGTGCGGATGACGATGTCGCCGTCGACCAGGACGTGGTTGACCGGGCGGACGGTCGGCAGCGCGTGCCGGGTGAAGACGATCCGTCCCAAGGACACGCCGGCAAGCAGCCGCAGCGACACGTCGGTGTCCAACTGGACACTCCTGTACGTCTCCGGGCCGTTCGTCAGGTCGTCGTCACCGGTCATGGCAAGGTTCCGTGGGGTCGGGTCACTCACAAGTCCTCTGTCTCCCGCAGGCCACGCTCGGGCCCCGGCCCGGACATTCGAACCGCGCGGCAACCCCGTGCGCCAGGGCTGTTCGGCCTCGGCCGGCGAGCCCTTCCTCACGGATGCCCGCGTGAACGGGAGCGGCACCGCGGGGGATCGGCGCCGCTCCTGCTGCCACTGTCGCTCGGTCCACGCGGTTCCCGTAGGTGCCGAAGGTCCCTGCCGCGGGGCCGGACGTCCCTCGCACCCCGGGTGGGATATCGAGGGTGCACCCGTCCTGACGGGAGTGGGGCCTTTCTGTATTCGCTGACGCCCCCCGCGACGGGCCATTACGGTGGCACATGACAGGACCGGCGGCGGTCCGTGCGTTGAGGGGACCTGGAGGAACGCAGGTGGAAAGCCCCGACGAAGCTCGCGTACGGCTGCCTCAGCTGAGGCTGGACGAGCTGCTGGAGGAACTGCAGGCCCGTCTGGACGCGGCCCGCGGTACTCGCGACCGGGTGCACAGCCTGCTGGAGGCGGTGCTGTCGGTCGGCCGCGAGCTCGATCTGGAGCAGGCGCTGCGCAGCATCGTGGAGGCCGCGGCGGTGCTCGTCGACGCGGAGTACGCGGCGCTCGGTGTGATCGGACCGGACGGCAGGCGGCTGTCCGCCTTCCACACGGTGGGGGTCAGCGAGGAGCAGATCGCGCGGATCGGCCCGTACCCGGAGGGCCACGGCATCCTCGGCGAGCTGATCCACCACCCCGAGCCACTGCGGCTGGCGAAGATCTCCGAGCACCCGTCCTCGTACGGATTCCCGGCCCACCACCCGCCGATGAACACCTTCCTCGGGGTGCCCATCCGGGTGCGCGACCAGGTCTTCGGCAACCTGTACCTGACCGAGAAGCGCGGCGGCGCCCAGTTCGACGAGGAGGACGTCTCGGTCACGCTCACGCTCGCCGTGGCGGCCGGAGTCGCGATCGACAACGCCCGTCTGTACGAGGAGTCACGGCTGCGCGAGCGCTGGCTGCAGGTGAACGCGGAGATCACGCATCGCCTGATGTCCGGCGATGCGCGCGGCGAGGTCCTCGGCCTGATCGCCCAGCGGGCAGGCGAGATCACCGGATCGGCCCTGGCGGCGGTCGCGCTGCCCATGACGGACACCGCCTCGCTCGCCGTGGAGATCGCCGTCGGGATGGACGCCGAGGCGCACCGGGGGCTCGTCCTGCCCATGGACCGCAGCCTGATGGGGCTGGCCTTCTCCAGCGCCGCCCCGGTCACCAGCGCGGACGTCAGCCACGACGAACGGGTCTCCCCGGAGCCGCCGCGCTTCGGCGGGCTCGGCCCTTCCGTGGCCGTGCCCATCGGCACGGGCGACGCGGGTGTGCGAGGCGTGGTCCTGCTGGCGCGCAAGGCCGGTCGGCCGGTGTTCACGGCCACCGAGACCGAGACCTTGCAGGCGTTCGCCGCGCAGGCTGCCATCGCGATGGAGCTGGCGGAGCGCCGCCAGGACGCCGAGGAGGTCGCGGTGCTCAAGGACCGCGACCGTATCGCGCGGGACCTGCACGATCTGGCGATCCAGCGGCTGTTCGCCACCGGGATGACGCTGCAGAGCGCCGGGCGCTTCATCGAGCACGAGGAGGCCGCCGAGCGGGTGGCGCGCGCGGTCGACGACCTGGACGAGACCATCAAGATCATCAGGTCGACGATCTTCGGGCTGCGCACCCGCGAGGGCGCCGGGGAGGCGGGTCTGCGCGCTCGGGCCGTACGGGTGGTCGGGGAGGCGGCGCCGGTGCTTGGCTTCGCGCCCAGCGTGCGGATGGAGGGTCTGCTGGACACCGACGTACCGAAGGAGATCGCCGATCACGTGGTGGCGGTGCTCTCCGAATCCCTGACCAACATCGCCCGGCACGCCGGTGCGTCGCGGACCGACGTGGTCCTGGCCACTGACGGGCGGGAGGTACGGCTGTCGGTCACCGACAACGGTGTGGGCATCCCGGCCGACGGCCGCCGCAGCGGGCTGCGCAACCTGGCGGAGCGGGCCGAGCACCTGGGCGGCCGACTGGAGTTGGGCGCGGCCGAGGGTGGTGGCGCGGCGCTGATGTGGTGGGTGCCGTTGGGGAAACCGAAGGGCGCGTGACCGGGACTGACGACCTGTTGAGTCCGCCGGGCGCTGAACTCGGCCAGGGTGGTGGAGGGTTGAGTGCGGTGCGGAGATCGTCCTCCCGTGGTCCACGGCCCGCGCACCCCCATATCGGTGAAGAACAGGGCCCGGGTCGCCACCGCGGTCGGCAGGAGCAGCCCCAGCGCGTACGAGCCGTAGGCGCCGTACAGCGAACCCATCGCCAACGGTGCGGCGCCAGCAGGGCCACGAAGGCGAAGGCCGCGCCGCTGTCGGCACCCCAGGGTGCCCGCCATGGCGAGGACCGCGACTGTGTTCAGCGGCGCGAGCAGCGGAGTGAAGGACTGCGCGGGCGCTGCTCCGTCACGACCACCGCCAGCGCGCCGGACAGCACCTGCACCGGCCCGACCCGGCCGGCCGCGCGAGGCACGCACCGGCGGCTGTCGGCAGACTCGACGATCGGCCGGGTGCCGTGCCGTGGGCCGAACGGCCCTCGATCGCCACCGGACGCTCCCGGTCCGCGCGTTGTGCGGGCCGACGGGGGCCGTACGGGTCGCGCACAGGGACCTTCGGCCCAATGCGTGGGCGGACGGTGGCTTCTAGCGTCTGCTGCCATGAGGAGCGACCGGGCCGCGCGCCCTTCGGTTTCCCCACCGGCACCCACCACATCAGTGCCGCACCCCGGCACGGACGGGGCGCTGGCGATGGCCATGGGGCGTGTGATCCTGCGCGAGTTCCTCGTGGAACGCGAAGTGCCGTACTTCCAGCAGTACTTGAGGACGTTCACGGACGCCCTGTTCCTGGTGTCCCTGCGCGAGCACGAGCGGGGGCTCGTCCCCGACGGCTTCCTGACCGCCGCCGACCTCGGCAGCGACGAGGAGAACGCGCGGCACAGGACCGTCCTCGTGGACCGGACCACCGGAGAACCGGTGGTCCCCGGCGGCTCGCTCGGCTTCCGGTGGGGGGAAGCCGGGCGAGGCCGCTGGAACCTTGACCTGGGTGAGGTCGATTCGGAACTGAGCCTGCTGGGGAGCGCCGAGGACACCGCCGAAGTCGCACTGCCGCGCTTCGACGAGGGCGGCTCGACGATGGTGCGCGGTGTCCCGGCCCGCCGCACCGGCGGCGCCTGGTCACCACGGTCTTCGACCTGATGCTCGCCCGGTACGGGGTCCACCGCCCGCTCTGCCTGGCCTCCGGCCCTCCTCGTGCGAGGACGCGTCCCAGCCGTACACCCCGGCCTGGCAGGAGGCGATCACCTCCGTGCCGGGCGGGCAGGCCGCCCGGATCGCCCGCGAGTTCGCCCGCAACGCCGAGCGCACCCGGGGCCGTTCGATGATCGCGACGGGCGCGGGCACCAATCACTGGTTCCACTCCGACACCGTCTACCGCGCCTTCCTGGCCCTGACCACCATGACCGGCTGCCAGGGCGTCAACGGCGGCGGCTGGGCCGGGGATCGTCTGGTGCGCGCCGCCTCGGAGCCGGGCGATGGGCGGCGTCGGCAGGTTCATGCCGGGATCGGTCGGCGTGGCCACCTCGGCCCACGCCGACCGATCCCGTCGTCCTGATCCGTACGAGCGAGAGAGCGGCGGACGAACACCTGCCTCGGTCCCCGACGGCCGGTGGTGCACTGCGGTCCTGATGGTGGCCGGGATCAACCGGAATCCATAGAGCTCGTATGTGATGGCTGGGTGCGACTGGTGTGATGATCCGGTTGTTCGTGGGGTGTGAGTATGTGTCTGTGTTTCCCTCCCTTTAGAGCTTCCCGCCTCGATGTGCACAACGAGGGCCCGGAGGTCGCCCGGGGACAGGCGGCCGACGGTCCGGGATCCTCCTCGGGCGGTACCAGATCCGGGGGGTGACAGTGCGTCATCCGGTGGGGACGTCGGGGGAGGTCACCCGGAGTTCCCTCCTCGGTCGGCACGCATGGGAATTTCGCGCGTTGTCCGAGTTCCGCACTACTCAGGAGCCGTCTTGCACATACCCAGATACGTCGCCGCCGTCTGTGCCGCCGCCGCGGCGACGGTCCTGGCCACCTCCACGTCCGCGGCAGCGGACACCGGCCCGACGCAGGACAATTTCCTTCCCGCCATGGTCTATTCCATCCTCCGCCTCGACATCGATCCGCCGGGCGCCGACGACTGGAACTGCCGTCCCAGCGCCGCCCACCCGCGTCCGGTCGTCCTGGTCCACGGCACCTACGAGAACCGCTACAACAACTGGGCCAGGATGTCCCCCGAGTTGAAGGCCCAGGGCTACTGCGTCTACGCCCTCGACTACGGCGACACCGACGACGCCGGCGTGGCTCTCGCTCCCACCGTCAAGGGTTACGGAGACATCAAAAAGTCCTCCAAGGAGCTGGCCGCCTTCGTGGACAAGGTGCTCGCTGCCAGCGGCGCCGGCCAGGTGGACCTGGTCGGCCACTCCCAGGGCGGGACCCTGTCGCGCTGGTATCTCAAGGCCGACGGAGGCGCGAACCCGGCCGACCCCTCGAAGAACAAGGTCAAGAAGATCGTCCAACTCGGCGCGACCAACCACGGCACCACCATCAGCGGCATCGAGACTCTCGCCGACAAGCTCCACATACTGGAGCCCGGGGCGACGCCCCTCGGGAAGGCGGGCGTCCAGCAGTACGTGAAATCCGACTTCATCAAGGAGCTCAACGCCGGCGGGGACACTGTTCCCGGGATCGAGTACACCGTGATCGCCACGAAGTACGACGAGATCACCACCCCCTGGCAGAGCACGTTCATGACGGCGGGCCCCGGGGCAACGGTGCAGAACATCGCCTTGCAGGATGGCTGCTTCGTCGACTTCTCCGCCCACCTGAGCATGTCGTACAGCCCGCGTGCGATCGGACTGGTCAAGCGGGCCCTGGACCCCTCAGCGTCGGCGGCTCCTTGTGTGCCGAGGGCGCCCGCTTTCTGATTCCGGCCCGAAGATCCGCCTTGGCCGATCTCGATCGTCAGTCGGCCGCCGACGGCAAGGCCACCCCACGACACGTCATCACGACCCCCGCCAACGTCACCGACACCACCCAGACCCTCAACCTGGTGGACGGCATCGCGTCCATGGCGGCGGCCCAAGAACGCCGCATCGTGATCTCGTTACGAGCTCATAGTGTCGACCATCGCGTCATTCGGTGCGACATCTGTTGCGCGCCATTTCTCGCGGCTTCTCGTATTTGCTTGCCAATCGTCGAGAAGACCGCAACTCGATAATCGTGCCCCGAGAATGATGCATTGCCCTTACCCTTTGGGCTTATGTTCCACCGGCTTCCGCCTCGGGAGGCAGAGCTTCTCGCGGTTTTGCCAGTAACGACCACATCGGCAGCAGAGCCCGACACGATTCCCAGCCCGCACTCCAGTCGCCGACAGCATGGCCTGAATGCCTGCTTGCGGGCGGGGTATTGGCCCACGAAACTTCATGGAGCGACATCGAGATCCCTCCCGGGATACCCCCCACATTCCACACTCGGTCATCGGTTTCACCGATTCGCGTGGAGGCGGAAAATGGCGACAGCCGGCAAGGGGCAGATATTCGAGCTGCGTTTCGAGCAGTTCGATGTGAACCAGGACGGCCGAATCGATCGCTCCGACTTCGACCAGGAGGTGAACAGGCTGATCCGTGCCTTCGGAGCCGACCCGGACTCGCCGCGCGCACTCGTGCTCAGGCAGAGCTACCTGAGCGTGTACGAGTACCTCGTGAGCAAGGCCGACGCCAAGAGCGGTGTCCTCAGCCGGCAGGAGTTCGTCACAGCGGCGAAGTCGGCGATCACCGACCGGGGCGGTGTGGGCTTCGCCGAAGTCATGGCGCCGTATGCGTACGCCTGCGCGAACCTGTGCGACATCGACGGCGACGGAATGATCAGCCAGGAGGAACTGGCCACGTGGCTCACGGTCATCGGCGTCCGTACGGACGCCGTGGGCGACGCCTACCAGGCCATCGACACGGACAAGGACGGAAAGATCTCCATCGGTGAGCTCGTGTCGGCGATCAAGAGCTATGTCCTCGGAGAATCCGGCATCGGGATGCACGGATAGGGACTCCCGCCACTGGGCGACGGGATCGGCGACCGAAGTCGCCGATCCCGTCCGCGATGCCGGCCCGGGGGCGCTGCCCGTCCAGGCCCGGCGGGATTGCCGTACAGCTTCTCTGGGACCGATAGCCACGGTCCTGGTGGGCGGTGGCGGAACGTCCGGTCGGCTGAGCATGCGCGCCGCGAGCGGGTGACCGAGGGCTGGTCGGCCCGGACTTCGGGCCGTTAGGCCGCTCATTCCGCTGCAGGACGGGCCGTACCGGGCCCGGAGCCAGACGCATGCCCGGGACCTACGGACGGGGACTGACCGGCGGGTCCCGTAAAGCCGGGCGCGTTCTCGGTCCCTCCCCGGGCAACCTTCCGCCTGCCCCGGCCGGGGCAGGCCGTACCGGCTCTGGGTAACTCTCCTCGCCTAGCCGTGCAATTCGGACAGAGAGGTGGATCCGGGCCCCGGCCGGTAGTTGAATAGTCGAGAACCACACGGGCAGCAGCGCGGCCGCCGCCGTACGTGTCGGCGGTCGGCGGCGGCCGCCTGCGCGGGGATCCCCCACGGCTCCCCTTCAATGGAGGAGATCTCCGCATCCCGTCCCCACCCAGCGCCCCCGGGGCACGACGCGGGAGTGAACCCCGGCTCGAACAGGGCTCGGTGAGGGCGAAGGGCCGGAACCGCAGTACCCGACGCGGACTGCGGCTCCGGCCGTCCCGTTGAGCAGCGTGGCCTGGCGACGGCCCGGAGACCAGGGGCCGAACGGCCCGTCCCGATCGGCGAGGTAGCGGACTCACCGGATTCGCCAGCTGGTCGGGGTGTTCCACGACGAGATGGCGGGGAGCGGACTGTCCCTCAGCCGACGGGAAGCACAGCGTCGGTCCGCGCTCCCCGAACCCGCCCGCCCCTTCGCACACTCATGCGCTGGCAGATCTTCCGCCGCGTCCACTTCAGCCCGAATCAACTCACGTCAACCGTCCAGGCCATCATCGCCCTGGAGACTCACCGCTGAAGATCCATACGCGATTTCGGGTTCGCCGGTCGAACCTCAGCTGAGGAACTTCGCCTTGGCTCTGTCGAACTCCTCCTGGCTGAGGTCGCCGCGGTTCTTCAGCTCCGCGAGTGTGGCGAGCTGCTGCACGCCGCTGTCCGAGCTGCCCGCAGCGTCCCGCACGTACTGTTTGAAGGCTACTTGGGCGTCCTCGGCCTGTTTCGCCTCACGCTTGCCCATCGCGTCGCCGCGCACGATCACGTAGATCAGGACGCCGAGGTAGGGGAGCAGGACGAGCAGGACGATCCAGCCCGCCTTCGTCCACCCGCGCATCTCGTGGTCCCGAAACAGGTCGCCCAGGACGCGGAAGAGCAGGAAGAACCACAGCACCCACAGGAAGACGAGGAGCATGGTCCAGAAAAGGTTGAGGAGCGGGTAGTCGTCCATTCCCTCAGTCGACGCCACACCTTCCCCTCGCCGCATGGGGAGCAGGGCCGAACGAGTGAGGGGGCCTGCGGTCGAACATGGCGAGCTGGGCCCGGGTTGCGGCGGAGGCCGCCGGGGTGGAGGCGCTGAAGCCGTAGTGGGCCAGGGCGCGAACCGGATCAGGCCTTGTGTGGACGGACGGAAACGGACCACTCGGTCGGCAGGTGCCGGAATGCGCCTCGACCCGCCGACGCCCACGCTTGGGGCATGTTCGGTTTCGCTGCGATGGTGCTCCGGATGGTGAGGGCGGCTCGGTCCGCGTGGCGTACGCCGGAGTTCCGCGGCGTGTTCTCCACCACGGTGCTGCTTCTGTTCAGCGCGACGCTCTTCTACACGCTGCGCGAGGGGTGGTCTGTACTGGACAGCCTGTACTTCGCTGTCTGCACCGGCCTGACCATCGGCTTCGGAGACCTGACCCCCACGAGCGATCTGTCCAAGGCGTTCACCGTGGTGTACGCGTTGCTGTCGGTCGGGCTGTTCGTCTCCCTCGTGGCGATGTTCGGACAGGAGGTGCTGCGCAACAAGGGCGCCGTCTCCCGGGTGCGTGCCAGGCGGCGCGAGGGCAACACCGCCGAGTAGCTGCCGGTGCCAGCTCCCGGGCGGGGGTGCGGCACCGCTCCGTGTCAGGACGGCGGCGGGTTCTGTTGGGCGGCCTGGAGGTCGGCGAGCAGTTCGGCCTGGCCGGCCAGCACGCCGGACAGGATGCTGCGGGCGACCCGTAGCAGCTCCGCCACCTGGGGGCTGGCCAGGGTGTAGTAGACGGTGGAGCCCTCGCGGCGGCTGCGCACCAGGTTGGCTCGGCGCAGCACTGCGAGCTGTTGCGAGAGGTGGGCGGGCTCGACGCCGACCTCGGGCAGCATCTCGGAGACCGCGTGCTCACGCTCGCTCAGCAGCTCAAGGACCCGGATACGGACCGGATGCCCCAGCGTTTTGAAGAACTCCGCCTTGAGTTGATACAGCGGCGTGCTCACCGTGCCATCCCCTCTGCGGAACAGCACTGCGGCCGCCCTGGCCGAACCTTGGCGCATCGTATCCACCCAGCCGTGACTGACATGCGGTCCATCCTCACGTGCGACACCCGGCGGGCCCGAATCCGCGACCGAGGGGGAACCGCCGAATTTCAGCGGTGACGACCTCGGTAATTGCCAAGATTAACAATTCCATAGGCCAGGTGAGGCAGGCTTACGTGAGGATCACCCCCGCTGCGCGGCAGAGCCGTCGCCTTGCTGAGGTGTCCCGCCTGCCGCCTCGAACGTCGTCGCACCGCCGCCGACACCGGCGGAGTACGCCCGCGCCGCGGCCAGGCCCGCATGCTCAAGCTCGCCGTAGGCAACCGCCCTCGGCCGTCTGCCGCCGAGGATCTGGATCACGGCTGATGGCGGCGGTGAGCCACCACCGGCTGTGAAGACCGATCACAGCGGCAGCGTGATCCAGATGCTCTTGCCGCGGCCGTCGGCGTCGCCCCGGACGACGGCCGTGCCGCTCAGCCCGAGGGTGAGTTCCATGACCGTGGCCAGTCCACCGCTGCCGGTTGCGGTGACCGCGCCGTACAGCGCGGGCTGATGAGGGTGACGGTCGTGGACGGCGAACGCGAAGGTGTCGGGTCCGGCGGCGAAGATGACGGTGACGTTGGGGGAGAGCGCGGCGGCATGCCGCACGCTGTTGGTGACCAGTTCCGACAGGATCAGCAGTGCCGGGCCGACGCTCGGGTGGTGCCGGTTGATGCCCCACTCGGCCAGGACCTGCTCGGTGGTCTCACGCACTATGCGTACGGCCGATCCCATGGCGGGCAGGGTCAGTCCGTGCCGGTAGGGCAGCGTCTCCAGCTGGGAGGTCACCTGGCCGTGACCTCGGTTTCCCGCAGCTCCACCAGGAGTTCGTTCCGCCCGGTCAGCATCTCGGTGAGGATCCGCCGCGCGGCCCGCATCAGATCCGCGACGTCGCCGCCGGCGATCTCGTACACCACCGTCGAACCATCACGGCGCGAGGTGACGATCCCCGAGCGGCGCAGCACCGCCAGTTGCTGGGAGAGGCTCGAAGGCTCCACCTCGACCCGCGCCAGCAGATCACGCACCGGCATGGGGCCCTCCTGCAGCAGCTCCAGGACCCGGATGCGGACCGGGTGGCCGAGCATCCGGAAGAACTCGGCCTTGGCCTGATACAGCGGAACCGACACGCCCCCACGACCTCACTCGCAGCGATTAGGGCTGTGCCCGCGGCTACCTACGAGCACAGCGATCTCAGCATCTAACGAATTGCGAAAATTTGCAATTAGCTAGATTCCGATGACCCTGGGTACTCTGACGGCATGATCGAGAACCTTCCCCCCTGCCCGAAGTGCGCCTGCGAGTACACGTACGAGATGAACGCCCTCGTGGTGTGCCCGGAGTGCGGCCATGAGTGGGTGCCCGCCGAGAACGGCACGGAAGGTGACGGCGGCGGTCAGGAGCGAGTGATCAAGGACGCCGTCGGCAATGTGCTGAGCGACGGCGACACCGTGACCGTCGTCAAGGCGCTCAAGGTGAAGGGCAGCCCGTCGGGCATCAAGGCCGGTACGAAGGTCCGCAACATCCGACTGATCGACGGGGTCGACGGCCACGACATCGACTGCAGGATCGACGGTTTCGGCGCCATGCAGCTCAAGTCCAGCGTGGTCAAGAAAGCCTGATTCCGAGGAAGCCGATCCCGCCCCGGTCCTGGCGGGCCAAGCACCTGCCGCCGCCCGCGGCGGGCAGACGCTTGGCTGTGTGCTTTGGTTCCCCAACTCCGGCAGCGTGTTGGAGCATTCGGAAAATTGCTCGCGCACCCCGACAACTCACACTAGTAGTACAAAGCTTCTCGTCCCTGGCTCACGATGAACGGAAATCGCGCCAAGGGATGGGGAGTGAGATGAAGGAAATCGTGCGTGTGCTGGTAGCCGTCACGACCGCGGCCGGGCTGGCCTTCGCCGGGGCCACCGCCACAGCGTCCGCCTCGCCGAGTCTGGGCTATGAGTGTCCGGACCTGGCGAAGGGGCTGGCAGGTCCCTGCGTGGCCGCGCTGCAGCAGGCGCTGAACGCCAACGGCGCCGACCTGGCCGTCGACGGGATCGACGGGCCGCTCACCGACCGGGCCACGCGGGACTTCCAGGCGTCCCATGGCCTTGTCGTCGACGGCATCGCGGGCCCGGTGACCAAGGCCGTGCTGACCCTGAGCGCTTCGGTGCCCACCCCGCGACTGACCACGCCTGCCGCGCCGCCGGCGCCGACGCTGCCCGTGCCGCCGGGGAAGAGCCTGTACGAGCGGATCACGGGTGGTATCTGCGGCATCCTCGGCGATGCCGCCGGGGCAGCGGGCTGGGTGGTCGTCGACGGCGTCGACACCGCGAAGACCATGGACCCTGCAACGGCGGCCGCTGCGGCGGCCGCAGGTCGTGCAGCCGGGGCCGGGGCAACCAAGTGGGCCTGCAACCAGCTGGTTGAGATCCCCCCGGCTTATTGAGAGCGATCTCTGCGTCTGCTCGCGTCGCCGGCGCAGCCGTCTGCTTTTTTCGACGGATGTGTCGGCGACGACCACACGGTCGAAGCCCGGCGGCGGGCCGAGGACATCGAACGCAACGTGGGCAGCCCCTGGGGGCACCGTGGTCAACTGCTGATCTCCCATGCCTGGTTGGTGTGGCCTGAACGGTCCGCCGTCTGTCGAGGCGTTCTTGCCGCGGGGGTGTGGGGCTGTTTCACTGCGTTGCCGCCGAGACGGTGTCATGGCCCGCTGTCGGCCTGCCGGTGCTTTCCGCGGCTCGGACTGCCCCCGTCTGACCAAGGAGCGTATGTGATCGAGGAGTTCGATCTGCTGACCCGAGCGGTGGGTCACATTCACGCCGAACGCCCCGCGCAGGCCGCACCCATGCTGGACAGACTGCGTGCGGTGCTGGACGGTCGGGCGCGGCCGAAGCCCGGCGATCGGCTGTGCCGTCTGTATCTGGAGGCCCTGACGCACCGGATCGGCGCGGAGCCCGGGCACGCCGACGAGACCAACCTCTACCGGCAGCAGTACGCCGACCATGCGCAGATAGACCTGTACTACCTGCTGTGCGAGCACCTGCCCTTCATGCACACCACCCCTGCGGTCACCAACCTGCTCGCCGCACCGCTTCAGCGGGACGGTGTCGAGCAAGCCGTCGTCCTGTCGATCGGTATCGGCCATGCCCGTCAGGAAGCGGCCCTTCTTGACGAACTGGCCCGCCCTGGCGCCCCGTTGCGCCGCTGCACCGTCGTCGGTATCGACCCCGACGCGGAGAGCCTCGCCAAGGCGGAGCGGCGCCTACGTGAGAGCGACGCCGTGGCCAAGCACGGTCTGGAGCTCGACTTCCTTCCCGTACCGAGGATCGCCGAAGAGGTCGAGCCGGCCGACTGGCAGTGCATAGCCGCCCTGGACGGGGTGCTGGTGGTCAACTCCACATTGGCTGTGCACCACATGCAGGATGCGGCACCCGGGCATGACGCCCGTGACGAGTTCTTCCAGCGGTTGCGGCTTCTGGCTCCGGCTGTCGTGGTGCTCACCGAGTTCGACTCCGACCATCACGACGTCTCGCTGCCGCAGCGCTTCTTCAACTCCTGGCATTTCTTCGGTTCCATTCTGCGGGCCATCGAGGACAGCGCGGCCACAGATGCGGAGAAGGACCTGATGACGACGTTCTTCCGGCGCGAGGTGATGAACATCGTCGGTGCCCGCACCGACGCCCAGCGCTTCGAACGCCACGAACCGGCTCGTGCCTGGCTCGAACGTCTCCATCGCTGCGGCTTCGCTCCCGTATGCCCCGACCCGGCGCTCGACACCGCCCACGGCCACCATGCCGTGCACGCGACATCCGATCACGTACGCCTGACCTGCCGAGACCGGACCATCTGCGCCGTCATCGCCGCCGGACCAGCGGGCTGATCACCGCAGGGCCCGGGGCTCCGGGTAGCGGCTCAAGCCAGGCCGAGTGTGTCCGAGAAGTGGGTTTGTGGCGGGCCGGTTCGGTCGAGGAATCTCGCTATGGCTGAGGACACCGCGGCTCGGGCCGCCGATACGGCACGTACGTACTACAACACCCGTGACGTCGACGGGTTCTACGCCCAAGCGTGGGGCGGGGAGGACATTCACGTCGGGGTGTACGTCGATGAGCGCGAACCGGTCCACGTGGCGTCCGGGCGCACGGTGGAGCGGCTGGCGGCGAAAGTGGCCGATGTGCTGGGGCCCGACAGCACCCTGCTGGACATGGGGTCCGGTTACGGGGGCGCGTCCCGCAGGTTGGCGCAACAGTTCGACTGCCGTGTCGTGGCGCTCAACATCAGCGAGGTGCAGAACCGTCGGCACCGCGAGTTCAATTCCGAGTGCGGCCTCGACGGCCGTATCGAGGTGGTCACCGGCTCCTTCCACGACATCCCCGCCCCTGACGCGAGCTTCGATGTCGTCTGGTCGCAGGAGGCCCTGTGCCACAGCGGCGACCGGCCCCGGGTGCTGCGGGAGGCCAGGCGTGTTCTCAAGCCCGGTGGTCACGTGGTCTTCACCGACATCATGGCCGCCGAGGACGCCCCGGAGAGCGAGGTGCGGCCGCTTGCGGAACGCCTGGCGATCAGTGGGTTCGCCACGCCGGGCTTCTATCAGGAGCAACTGCGGGCGCTCGGTTTCGCGGAGGCGGAATTCGAGGACCTCAGCGCGCACATGGTGACCCACTACGAACGCCTCGTCGAGGAGGTCCAGACGCCCGGACCGGGCCTGGTGAAGGGGGTCAGCGCCGAGTATTTGGAGCGCCTGGAGACGAACTTGCCGCAGGTGGCGGCCGCCTGCCGCAACGGTCACCTCAGGTGGGGCATTTTTCACGGCCGTCGCGGGTGACCGGGGCGCTCGGGTCCGTACGGGGTTGGGTGGACGGCTGAGCCAGTGCGAAGCCGTCCAGTGACATACGTTGAACGGCTTTGACCATTCTTCGGCTGTGGGCCCAGACCGCCGTCCTCGCCCGTACGGGGGAGCGTCCGGTGCGCTGTGCGAGGACGGCGCCCAGCACCAACCGCCGGGTGCCGTGCACGTCGGCGTACGCGGCCCACAGAACGTTGCCGCCGGCCGGGGTGCTGGTGCCGGTCTTCAGCCCGACGACACCGTACTGACCGAGAAGCCGGTTGGTGGTGCCGCCTTTGCCCTGACCGTCGGGGAGCGGGACGGACGGGGTGGCGACGATGGCCCGGAACACGTCGTCCCGCATGACCGTTCGGGCCAGGGTGAGCAGGTCGACAGCGGTGCTGGTGTTGCCGATGTCCATCCCGCAGGAGCCGGTGAAGGCCGTACGGGTCATGCCGAGGTCGGCGGCGGCGTCGTTCATCCGGTGCACGAAGGCCGCCTCGGAACCGGCGGTCCAGCGGGCGAGGAGTCTGGCGATGTTGTTGCCCGACGGGATCAGCATGTACTCAAGCAGCTGCCGGAGGGGGAACCGCTGCCCTTCGGTGACGGGCACGACCGACTCGATCGTCGAGTGCGACTCCTGGGCGGCGATCCGGTCGATACGGACCAGCGGCCCGGCGTCCTGCGGGCCCAACGGATGCTCCCGCAGCACCACATAGGCGGTCATCACCTTGGTGATACTCGCGATCGGCACCGGTATCTGCTCGCCGACGGTGCCTAGGCTGCCCACCCCGACGACCTCCACACTCGCCTGGCCTTCGTGGGGCCAGGGCAGCGCCGTCATCGACCCGATGCGGTGCGCGCCGGCGACGGCGGCGTCGCCGAGGCGGCAGACCGCGAGGCGGACTCGCTCGGGGAGGTCGCCCCAGGGGTCCCTGCGGCTGCTCATCGGCGCCCCGACGTCGCTACGAAACGGACCAGCATGCCGACGACGACGAGCGTCACACCGAGGCACAGCCCGACCGCGCCGAGCACACCGGCGGGCTGCCACGATTCGCCCGCCTTCGGGTCCGCGGCGAAGGCGCCGATGAGCAGCAGTACGGATGCGACGACAGCGACTGCGCCGACGACCCACACCGTACGGAACACACCGATCTGCACGCGGGAGGCGACGGCGCGCCAGCCCGCCGGGACAGGGGCTGTGCTGTGAGAGGTGGTCATGCTCGGCTCCTCGGATGCGTGTGGGCTGCTTCGGCGGTAGTACGACACGGCTACGGCATCTCCTGTTCGGGTGCCGGAGGGTGTACATCGAAGACTGCCTGGTCAACGCATCGGAACCTGGGCGGCTGTGTATCGGCAGGCGCTCTGGTGTGTAGCAGTGCTGTAGGGGCGTGCCGTGGGCGGAGGTCCGTTCGAACCGAACGACGGTTGATCGTTTCGGGGGACACTACGTGAATGAGTTCCGACATGATCCAGACACCGCAGGAACGGGCCCTTGGGTATGTGGGCGGGCTGTCGTCCGGGCCGCCTGTGGACCCGGTGCTGCGGGTGACTCTCAACTTCCACCCGGATCGGCTGGCTCACGGTAAGCCGATCCTTGAGGCGCTGGCGCAGGAGGGTGTCTACCGCTCGCAGTTTGTCACCGGGACCAGCAACGGCGGTCTGACCGCCCACCCCGGCGGTGACCGGTGGCGGTGGGAGAGCCGGATCTTCAATGGTGCGTACGACAACGCGCCGGCTCACGACCGGCCCGTCTACGGGGCGTTGAACTTCCGCCGCAAGCCGGTCGGCGCGGCGCCGCGTTTCGGGTCCGCCCATTTCCGGCTCACCGCCGAGGCGCTGGTGCGGACCACATTCTGCTACCCGGACAGCTTCTTGGCGCCCACGGACTTCGGCACCGCGGACCGCATGCGTCTCGTCGAACTCGCCCTGGCCGATGACCAAGACGCCCTGGACGACTACATCGAGGCGCAGGTGCACGGGCCCGTCCGGCTGGACCGCGACGTCGAGGCGCTGGTCCTGGACCCCTGCTACCACGGCACGGCCGTCGAGGACGCCGCCCGTCGTCTTGCGTGCTCGGTGGAATGGCACCCCGGATTCCAGCTCGCGGTCGAGGAACTTCACCGGCATCCCGCTTACCGGGGGCGGGAGTTCGTCGAGCTGGGCGCACGGATCGCCGTCGGGGGCAGGCTCGACCCACGGATCATCGGAGATGCCGCCGCCACGGGCCTCTACAACCCGCAGGCGGTGAAGAAGGTATGGCACTACCTGGCACGTTTCGGAGCGCCCTCGCGGACTTCCGGCGAAGCGGTGGCCCACGTACAGGAAGAGGACACCGTGCTCGATGCCGCTCGCTGACACCGTCTGGTGCCGAAGCAGTTGCGGGAGCTGTTCCGCGTTGTCTACCGGACGGGGACGCGTGTGTCGGCGCGGACCTTGGCGGCGGTGTCGGCGTCCTCGCCGATGGTGACGCCGGTGCGGCCCGTGGTCATGGTGGTGGGGTCGAGGACCATGACCTCGCCCAGGGTGCTGTGGTCGGCCCAGATGCAGATGGGGTCGGTGCTGCCGGTGCTCGACGGGTGGGACGCTTCGGCGGTCTTGTACATCTGGCACTTCATGACGGCGTCGCCGAGTCCGCCGGGGGAGACGTTCTGCGGGACGCCGAGGAAGGTGCTGATGCTGGTCTTGTCGGCAGTTGCTTTGCGGGCGTGCAAGGCGAACGCGCGGTCGATCGCCTGCTCGGGATCGTCGATGGTTCCCCAGGCTCCGCTGAGTTGCACCATCTGCCCGGAGGCGGATGAGCCGGACTTGTAGTGGATGGCCACGGGCTGCGGGTTGCGGATCCCGTCGGCGACGTATCCCTTGATGTCGTCATTGGTGATCCGGATACGCACGTTGGGATCACCTACCCACGCGCCGCCGACGATGCTCGGGGGAGTCGTCAGCTTGTACGGGACGGGCGCGGCGGCCGCCGGATGGCTCGTGCCCCGGCCCAGCACGTAGCCGGTGGCGCCGACCGCACCGACCACCACCGTGAGCGCGATCGCCAGCACCGTGTTCCTCATACGTGCTCTCGGCTGTGCGCCGGGCGTCACGCCCCCGTACGGGGGCGGCCGCCCGAAGGCCTGCGGCGGCGGGCCGTACGGGCCCGGCTGGTTGTGGCTCACGTGTGGGCGTTCCCTCCCGGGGCGGAACTGAACGCTCCATCTTCGCCGATGGGACCAAGGGCGCCGAAGGCAGGGGCATGGCATTGCACGTGGAGGGCCGTACACCCTGAGCAACTAGGGTCACGGTATGACCGCCTTTACCCCCGATGCCGAACTGAACGCCGGCCTCGACTTCCGCCTCATGGCGAACAGCTTTGTCACGCTCTTCTGCCGCCGGAGCCTGTTGGAGGAGTCCACCACCTGGCTGGACGAACACGGTTACCAAGTGACGATTCTGGATGCGGCGACCATGTCATCACCGACGGACCTGCTCAAGGGAATCGGCGACGCGCTGGACTTCCCCGACTACTACGGCCGCGGTCTCGACGCGTTCAACGACTGCTTCTGCGACGTCGCTTCCTACGGCGCCTACGGGATCGCCCCAGAGGCCACCGGCTTGGTCCTGGTTTTCACAGACTTCGACAGGTTCGCTGCCGCCTATCCGGAGACTGCCCAGGACGTTCTGGACATCATCGCGGACAACGCCCGCCGAGCCGCTTTGTTCGGCCGCCGCGTGATGTGCCTGGTCCATAGCTCCGACCCCTGCATCGAGTTCGCGCCTGTCGGCGCCATGCCCGTTGTGTGGAACCACGCGGAAAGCCGTGTCAGCCACCAGGGGTGACCAGGCCCGTCTCGTAAGCCAGGACGACGGCTTGGGCGCGGTCGCGGAGGGTGAGTTTGGCGAAGATGCGGGCTACGTGGGTTTTTACGGTGGCCTCGCTGAGGGTGAGGGTTTCGGCGAGTTCGGTGTTCGACAGGCCGCGGCCCATCAGGGCCAGTACCTGCCGTTCGCGTGGGGTGAGCGCGGCCAGGTCGCGGTGGATCGCCGTGGGGCGGGTTGCGCCGACGGAGCGGTCGGCGGTTGCGTAGCGCTCGACCAGGCGGCGGGTGATCGTCGGGGCGAGCAGTGCGTCGCCGGTGTTCACCAGGCGTACGGCTGCCGCGAGGTGCGCGGCGGTGACGTCCTTGAGCAGGAAGCCGCTCGCCCCGGCGGCGAGCGCCGCGTAGACGTAGTCGTCGAGGTCGAACGTGGTGAGCATGAGGACCCGGCAGTGCGGGAGCAGGCGCAGTACGCGCTTGGCCGCCTCCAAACCGTCCAGGTTGGGCATCCGGATGTCCATCAACACGACGTCCGGACAGAGGCGTTGGGCCTCCGCGACGGCCTGCGCGCCGTCCGCGGCCTCGCCCACGACGTCGATGCCGCGCGAGGTGAGGATGAGGCGGAAGCCGGTGCGGATGAGTTCCTCGTCGTCGGCGATGAGGACGCGGGGACCATCCGATTCCCGGCCAGGGGTCTGGTGGGCGCGGCCGTCGGGGGTGGGCTCGGTCACGGGCGCTCCAGGGGGATGCGGGCACGGACGCGGTAGCCGCCGCCGATGCGGCGCCGGGCGTCGAAGTGGCCGCCGTAGACGGCGACGCGCTCGCGCAGGCCGATCAGCCCGCGCCCCGCACCGGCGTCCCGGCGTTCACTGGGACTCGGTCCCGTACTCGTGCCGTCCCCGAACAGCACGCTCGGGCCGCTGTTGAGGACCTCGACCCGCAGGCTGTGGTCGGCATAGCGCACCGTCACCGCCGCCTTGCCGCCGTCGCCGTACTTGAGCGCGTTGGTGAGCGCCTCCTGGATGATCCGGTACGCGGTGACGTCGATGCCGGGCGCCAGGGGGCGCGGTTCGCCGGAGATGCGTACCTCGACCGGGAGGCCGGCGAAGGCGATGCGGTCGACGAGGGTGCCCAGTTGGCTCAGGCTGGGCTGCGGTGCGAGCGCGGAGAGGTCGCTGTGCGCAGGTGTGTCCTCGCCGTCGGGGGAGGGCGCCAACAGGCCCAGCAGATGGCGCAGTTCGGTCATCGCGTCGCGTCCCGCACCCTCGACGGCCCGCAGCGCGGTCTCCGCCTCGTTCGGCAGCGTGGCCAGCACCTCGCGGGCGGCGCTCGCCTGGACGACCATCAGGCTGACCTTGTGGCTGACGATGTCGTGCAGTTCGCGGGCGATACGGGCGCGCTCGGCCGTAACCGCCGTACGGGCGGCGGCCTCCCGTTCGCGCTCCAGCAACCAGCGCCGGTCCTCCAGAACCTTGCGGTAGCGGCGGCGGGCGCGTGCCAGCAGCACGGTCGTCGTGCCAGCCATTGCCAGGCTCGCCGTCACAAGGGCGGCAACCAGCCAGCCCGTCCCCGATATCCCCACGTCGCCCATCGTGCCAGGCGGTCGGCGAACGGGCGTCCCCCTGCGGGTCCACCTCGTACATCCCCAGGATGACCACTACTGAGGGTTACCTCCGGGGAGTGATGCCCGGGCGGCCCGCGCCGCCTACCGTCCCTGCCATGAGCACCGAAGACATCAGCGGCACGGTCCTGGGGACCGACCCGGCCGCCGTGCGCGAGAAGGCAGTTGTGCGGGTGAGCGGCCTGCGCAAGGAGTACGGCGACACCGCGGCCCTGGACGGAGTGTCGCTGGAGATCGGCGCGGGGGAGGCGGTGGCCGTGATGGGACCGTCCGGCTGCGGCAAGTCGACCCTGTTGAACATGATCGCGGGCCTCGACCGGCCGAGCGCCGGCTCGCTGCGTGTGCACGGCGAGGACCTGGGCGGCTTCAACGAGACCAGGCTGGCGATCTTCCGGCGCCGCCGGATCGGCATGATCTTCCAGTTCTTCAACCTCATCGACGACCTGTCGGCGATCGACAACATCGCCCTGGCCGCCCAGCTCACCGGAACGCCGGCCCGTCAGGCCCGGCGCCGGGCCCTGGAGTTGCTCGACGAGCTCGGCATCGCCGACCGCAGGAACGTGTATCCCGCCGCGCTGAGCGGCGGCGAGCGCCAGCGGGTGGCGGTGGCCCGCGCGCTGATGAACCGCCCCGCGCTGCTGCTGGCGGACGAGCCGACCGGCGCGCTGGACAGTCAGGCGGGCGAGCAGGTGATGGACCTGCTCATCGACCTCAACCAACTCGGCCAGACCCTGCTCCTTGTGACGCATGATCAGCGGCTGGCGACGCGTTGCGCGAGTCGCCTGGTGATGATGGCGGACGGCCGGATCACCGGCGAGCGGACCCTGGATCGGTCGGTATGAGCGCGGTGTGGCGGGCCTCGCGCGCGGCCGTGCGCCGCCGTCGGCTGCAGACCTCCGTGATCGCGGTGGTGGTCCTCGTCTCCAGCATGGCTCTCGTGGTCGCGCTGGGTCTGTTGGACGTCGCGTCCGGACCGTTCGACAAACTCTTCGGGCAGGCGCACGGCGCGCATGTCGTCGCCACCTTCGACGCGGCGAAGGTGTCCGGCGCGCAGGTGGCACGGACCGCGCAGCGTCCGGGAGTACGGGATGCGGCCGGGCCGTTCCCGCAGGCCGTGGTCGACCTGCCGCAGAGCGCGGCCGCCGAGATGCCCGGGGTGGGGGCCGGTCCGATGACCGTGGTGGGGCGGGCGGAGCCGGGTGGACCGGTCGACCGCCTCGACCTGTTCGCCGGGCACTGGGCCACCGGCCCCGGCCAGCTCGTCCTGGCGCTGCCGGACGTGCCCGGGATGGGCACCGGGCCGCACTCCCCGCTCGGCAAACGGATCCAGCTGCCGGGACTCGCGCCGCTGACCGTCGTCGGCCTCGCGTCCAGTGTGAGCGGCACCGCGCAGGCATGGGTCTCCCCGCAGCAGATCACGGCCCTGCACCCCACGACGTACCAGATGCTGTACCGGTTCGACCGGGCAGTGACATCCCGTCAGATCACGGACGGCACCGCGGCGGTGACCGTCGGTCTTCCCTCCGGATCGCTGGTCACGCACCAGTCGTATCTGACGCTGAAGGCGCAGGTCGCCTCCCAGCCCAACGCCCTGGTGCCGTTCCTCATGGCCTTCGGGATCCTCGGCCTGCTCGTGGCCGTCCTGATCGTGGGCAATGTGGTGAGCGGAGCCGTGGTGTCCGGCTTCCGGCACATCGGGGTGCTCAAGTCCCTGGGATTCACGCCCCATCAGGTGGTCGCGGTCTATCTGGTGATGGTCTGCGTCCCGGCGACGGCGGGCGCGGCCCTGGGCACGGCGCTCGGCGGTGTCGTCGCGCGGCCGCTCCTGCACCAGGTCTTCCAGGGCGCGGACCTCGCCACGGTGAACGTCACCCCGACGGTCAGCTCCTGGGTGTACGCGACCACGGCGCTCGGCATGCCCGCGGTGGTCGTACTGACCGCGCTGATCCCGGCGCTCCGGGCGCACCGGCTCTCGGCGGCACAGGCGATCAGTGCGGGCAGCGCCCCCAGCGGCGGACGCGGGCTGGCGATCCAGCGCTGGCTGTCCGGGCTACGGCTGCCGCGCTCGGTCACGCTGGGTCTCGGTCTGCCCTTCGCGCGGCCCGGGCGGGCGCTGCTCACCGTCTCCGCTGTCCTGCTCGGAGTGGCGACGGTGACCTTTGCCACCGGCCTGGCGACCACCATGGTCTCCTACGGCGATGCCGTCGAGGGCGCCGGCAGGATGCAGGTCGTCGTCTGGCCCGGGCAGGCCAGGTTCGGGCAGACCCTCCCGCACCAGGGCGACGCCGCGACACAGGCGCTGCTGCGCGGTCTGCCGCATGCGGCGGATGTGTCCGCCGTGGGCTTCACCGACGTACGGCTGCTCGGGCAGAGCCAGGGCGTGAGGATCCAGGGCGCGCGCGGGGGCCGGTCCGTTCTCCAGGACGACCTGGCCAGGGGCCGGTGGATGCGGACGCCCGGAGAGGTGGTGGCCTCCGGCAGGTTCCTGTCCAAGCACGGTCTGCGGCTCGGTGACTCGTTCACGCTGGGCGCGGCGGCCGGTCGTACCGAGCGCGTGAAGCTGGTCGGGGAGGTCATGTCCGGGCCGGCGGACATGATGCGCGCCGACTGGTCCACGGTGACCGCCCTGGCACCGACCGCGCAGGCCAACCAGTACTGGGTGCGGCTCACCGCCGGAGCCGATGTCGGTGCCTATATGAAGGCCGTACGGGCTGCCGACCCCGGGCTCGCCCCGAGCGAGCAGACATCGGTGAACGCCGGGACCGTGACGGTGATCAGCTCCGCGTCCGCGCTGACGCTGATGCTGTCGGTGGTCGCCGCGATGGGCGTGTTCAACACGGTCGTACTGAGCAGCCGCGAGCGGCGGCGCGACCTGGGAATGCTGAAGTCGATCGGCATGACACCGCGTCAGGTCACGGTGATGCTGGTGGTGTCCATGGCCGGGCTCGGCCTGGTCGGCGGGCTCCTGGGGCTGCCCCTGGGGGTCGCGGCCTACGAGGTGGTGCTCCCGATGACGGAGAGCAGTGCCCATCTCGCTTTCCCGGAGCGGATGTTGGACGTATGGCACCCGGGGAACATGGCGCTGCTGGCCCTGGCGGGGGTGGCGATCGCGGCGCTGGGCGCGGTGATACCGGCGCGGGCGGCGGCTCGGCAGACCATCGCCCGGGTGCTGCACACCGAGTGACGGTGGTGTCTCCGTGCCGCAGGCGGTATCCGACCGATCTGTCCATAGAGTGGTCCTATGCCCCTGTCCCCGCGTGTGCCCGATCTGCCGGCCCTCGACCTGCTGCTCAGCGTGATCGAGCTGGGGAGCCTGGGCCGGGCCGCCGCGGCGCACGGCATCAGCCAGCCCTCGGCCAGCTCCCGGATCCGCTATCTGGAGAAGCTGGTCGGCATGCCCGTACTGGAGCGCACCACGCTCGGCTCCAGGCCCACCCCGGCGGGCGCGCTGATCGCGGAGTGGGCGCAGACCGTCGTCGACGCGGCGCGGCGCCTGGACGCGGGGATCGGCACGCTGCGCGACCAGCGCGACTCGCAGCTGCACGTGGCCGCCAGCCAGACCGTAGCCGAGTACCTGTTCCCCACGTGGCTGATGGCGCTGCGGGCCCGGGCGCCGCAGACCACCGTCGCGCTGGAGGCGGGCAACTCGACCGAGGTCGGCGAGGCGGTCCTGGCGGGGCGCGCGGAGATCGGCTTCATCGAGAGCCCGCGCGCCCCCAAGGGCCTGGAGAGCCGCCCGGTGGCGCGGGACCGGCTGCTCGTGGTGGTGGCGCCGGGCCACCCCTGGGCGCGGCGCGGCACGCTCACGGCCGACGAGCTGGCGGCGACCGCGCTGATCATGCGGGAGGCCGGTTCCGGTACGCGTATCTCGTTGGAGCGGGCGCTCGCAGCGCAGGTGCCCGGCCGGAAGCCCACGCCTTTGCTGGAGCTGTCCTCCACCACGGCCATCAAGACCGCGACGGCGGGCGGGATCGGGCCCACGGTGCTCAGCTCGCTGGCGGTGGAGGCCGAACTGGCCGCCGGGACGCTGAAGGCGGTGCCCGTGTCCGGCTTCGAGGCGGGACGCACGCTGCGGGCGGTGTGGCCCAGGGGCCGGCGGCCGGTCGGCCCGGCCCGTGACCTCTACGCGATCGCCCACCATGAAGCTTAACCAGGGGGCATAGAAACGTTCTATGGGTCCATCGATCCGTTGCCGCTACCGGCGGGGAACGGACAGACGCAGGGTGTGAGTGACAAGGAAGTCACCGAACCCGAAGAAGCTGGACACCATGTACACCCTCCTCTTCCTGCTGATCGCCCTGTGCGTGGTCGCGGTACTGCGCGACTGGCCGCGCCGGGCCCGGCTGCTGATGTGGTCGTCGACGCTGGCGCTGTCCTTCATCGCCTTCCTCCCGCACGTCATCGACCACAGCTACCAGCTGGCCTTCTGAGGAGGACCCCGCCATGAACACCGCCACCGCCACCGTGACCCGTACCCCCGTCACCGAGGCCGGGCTCTCCAACAAGCTCGGCCTGCTCTTCGCCAACCTGTACGTGCTCGGCATGTGCGCCACCATCGGCGGCGCCTACATCTTCCAGTTCGGGCTGTGGGAGTACCCCTGCCCCATGTGCCTGCTCCAGCGCATGTTCATGCTGCTCAGCGCGCTGGGCCCGGCTCTCGTCGTGTACCGCTCGCGCAAGGGCGCGGTCAGCAGCCAGGACAACGCCTCTGGCTGGGGCTGGGCCCTGGTGTGCGCCCTGCTCGGCAGCACCGTCTCCATCGCCCAGGTCCTGATGCACATCGTGCCCCCGGACGCCGGTTACGCCGGTGCCCTGTTCGGCCTGCACCTGTACACCTGGGCCGCCATCACCTTCGGCGCGGCCGTCCTGGCCGCCGGGATCAACCTGGTGCTGGTCCACCGGTCCGAGCCGCTCGACGCCGGAGTCGCCTCGCCCGCCCTGCGCCGCATCGGCTCCTTCACCCTGGCGGTGCTGGTCTTCTTCGCGGTCAGCAACCTCGTCGCCTGCTTCTTCCTGCAGGGCTTCCACTGGCAGATGAGCGGCGACCCCACCAGCTACGCCTTCTTCTCGGATCTGTTCTGAGCCCGAAAGGCAGCCCGTACGAAGGGCCCCGACCGCGAAGGCGGCCGGGGCCCCGTCGTACCGAGATGCGACGGGGACGTGGGCGGCGCACGATGGACGAGGACGTCTGAGCACGAGCGTGGAACGAGCTCGGCAGCGGCGACGGGCCGACGCCTTGGGGGCGGGTCGGCCGCGCGTCAGAGCGTCCGCCTCCAGATTGTGCACGGCTGCGGCGCGGGGGATTCCGGCGCGCCCCGATGACCGGCCGCACGCGCCCCGGCGTCCCACACACCCAAGTGCGAGGAATGGGGAGAACCATGAGGAAATCCCTGGTGGCCGTACTTGCCGCAGCCACTTCCGCGACGGCCGTCCTGCTGGCCGGTCCGGTGACGCCCGCGACTGCCACTTCGTCGTACTGCGACCGGACGACGCCGAGCACCTCGATCCTGTTCTACAACGCCGACAGCGGCTCGGCCGCCACCGGCACCCTCTCCGCCGGCCAATGGCAGCAGAAGGCGGAGTTCGACCTCCCGACCGGCTACACGCACGCGGCGGCGAGCCGCGACTCGGTGGTGCTGTACAACAAGGACACCGGGGCAGGAGAAGTCGGCACCCTCACGGGCGGGCGGTACCAGCGCCACCAGTCCTTCGACGACTTCTCCACGGGCTGGACCTTCATCGAAGCGTCCGGCGACTCCGTGGTCTTCTACAACGGGGACACCGGCCACGGCGTCACAGGCACCCTCAAGCACGGTGTATACCGACAGGTGCGCGTGTACGACAACTTCAGCACGGGCTGGCAGACCATGGCCGCCTCGTGCGACACGTTGCTCTCCGCGGCCAGGCACGGGGGCGACGTCCCCTGGAGCAACGTGGGTTACGGGACCCTCAAGAACGGCGTCTACACGGACACCGGCAGCATCCCGAGAGCCGATTTCCTGGGGGATCTGACCGCGACCAAGGATTCCGTGCTGTCCTTGGCGAAGGCCGGTGGCGCACTCGAATTCCGGGTGTCCAAGGCGACCGACGGCTCGGGCATCGCCTTCAACAAGATCGGCACCTCCGGCATCTGGGAGAAGGTGGGCCGGACCTCGGACAGCCTGTTCTTCTACAAGAACGACGGGACCGCCTGGACGTCGACGCTCGTCAACGGCGCCTACACCAACGTGGGTTCGCTCGCCCAGGTCTCCTCGGGCTGGACGCTCATCGCGGGCGGCGTCTGACCTGCGCGCCGTTCGGGTGGCGATGGGGCACATCGCGCCGCGACAGCCGCCTCCTTCAGCGGGTCACCACGGTGAAAACCGGATAGATCTTCGGCTGCGGGCTCTCGACGCCGAGTTCTTGCAGGATCGGAACGATGGTCTTGCCGAATTCCTGGAACGCCTCCTCCGATTCCCATACGTCGACGACGAGCCAGCCGTCGGGAGTGGGGGCGGCGGTGTGCGAGATGAGACCGGCCACCGGCCAGTCCGCCGGGGTCTTCACGGGGCCGGGCCGGCCGGCGACCTTCTCCGCGCTCTGCTCGTACTGGGCCTGGGTCATCCCTGGGACATCGAAGACCGCGACGATTGCCATGCTGAGCTCCCGGGCAGTGGAAAGGCTGACTCGTCGAGTCGACCATCCCGGTGGACCACCCGCACGCCGGCTGAGCCGAACGGTCCAGGGGCACCCGTTCACCTCCGCCGCGCCCGCCCCGTAACCGTGCACCCGCGCGGCTTGGGGCGGACGATGGAGGGACCATGCGCGGGCGCCCCGAGAGGAGCGTGGGAGTGGTAGGCAGAGCAGCCGAACGGGCCGACCAGCCGAGGCCGACTGATGCGACGACGGCCGTGGGCGGGCTCCTTGACGTGCTGGGCGTGGCCGCGGTGGTCCTGGACGAGCGGGGCCGGATCGTGCTGTGGAGCCCGCAGGCCGAGGAACTGTTCGGCTTCAGCTCCCAGGAGGCGCTGGGCCGGCCCGCGGCCCAGGTGCTGGTGGAGGAGGAGCGGCAGCACGAGGTGCTTGAGCTGTTCGGCCGGGTGATGTCGGGGCACGGGCCGTGGGCCGGGGTGTTCCCGGTGCGGCACCGGGACGGACACATCCTGGGCGTGGAATTCCGCAACATGCGTCTTGAGGCCGAGGGTGGTCGCCTGTTCGCGCTGGGTATCGCCTCGAAGGAGACGACACTGCGCCGGGTGGAGCGGGAGCTGGCGCTGTCCTCGCGGCTGGTGGGCCAGTCGCCGATCGGGCTCGCGGTGCTGGACACCGAGCTGCGGTACGTACTGGTGAACGCGGCGCTTGAGGAGATCAACGGGATACCCGCCCGGGAACACCTCGGCCGCACCCCGAGCGAGATGCTGCCGCATCTGGACACCGAGGGGATCGAGGCGCGGATGCGCGGGGTGCTGGCGTCCGGGGAGCCGATGCTGGACGAGTTCACCACCGGATACACACCGGCCGACCCGCACCACGAGCACGCCTGGAGCGCCTCGTTCTACCGGCTGGAGGACCAGGCCGGGCGGGTGATCGGGGTGGGGATCTCGGTGGTGGACGTCACCGATCAGCACGAGACGGCACGGGCCGCCGCACGCGCCCGGCGCCGACTGTCGCTGATCGCGGACGCCTCGATCCGGATCGGCACCACCCTCGACCTGGCCACCACCGCGCGCGAGCTCGCCGACGTGGCCGTGCCCGAGGTCGCCGACATCGCCGCCGTCGACGTGCTGGACAGCGTCCTGGCCGGCTCCCCGCCCGGAAACGACACACGCGGAGTACGGTTCCGCGCCCTGGCGCTCACCTCCGCCCATCCGAGCGTCGCGGTCCAGGCCGCCGACCCGGTCGGAGACGTCGCCCTGTACGGAGTGCAACGGCTGGTCGCCCAGTGCGCTCGTACGGGCCGTCCAGTGCTGGTTCCTCGGGTGCACGGCACGGACTTCGCCCGTATCGCCCGTGACGCGGATGCCGCGGAGCTGCTCCAGCAGGCCGGGGTGCACTCCTACCTCGCCGTGCCGCTGATCGCCCGTGGGGAAGTCCTGGGCGCTCTCGACCTGAAGCGGGCCGACAACCCCACCGCGTTCGACAGCGACGACGTGCTGCTGGCCACCGAACTGGCGGCCCGGGCCGCCGTGTGCATCGACAACGCCCGCTGGTACCAGCAGCAGCGCCATGCCACCCTCGCCCTCCAGCGCCACCTGCTGCCGCCCCACCACACCACCGCGCCGCCCGGCCTCGCCATCGCCCACCGCTACCAGCCCGCCGTCGCCGCGGACGAGACCGGCGGCGACTGGTTCGACGCCATCCCGCTGCCCGGCGGGCACACCGTGCTCGTGGTCGGCGACGTCATGGGCTCCGGCATCACCGCCGCCGCCACCATGGGACAGCTGCGCACCAACACCCGTACCCTCGCCCGCCTCGGGCTCGCCCCCGACGAGGTGCTGACGCATCTGGACGAGACCACCCGCGACCTCGGCGAGGCCATGGCCACCTGCGTCCTCGCGCTCTACGACCCGCAGACCCGCCTGTGCCGGCTGGCCTGCGCCGGCCACCCACCGCCCGTCCTGGTCCGCGCGCACGGCCGACCGCACCTGATCGACCTCGACCCCGGCGCGCCGCTGGGCGTCGGCGGCGTCCCGTTCCGCACCACCGACCTGCGACTTCGGGCCGGGGACGACCTCGTCCTGTACACCGACGGCCTCGTCGAAGTCCGTGACCAGGACATCGACCAACGCCTGGAAGCCCTCACCGACCTCCTCGCCGGCCCGCACCGGCCGCTGGAGGACACCTGCGACCTGCTGCTCTCTGCCCTGCGCCGCCCCGACACGGCCGACGACGTCGCCTTGCTGATCGCCCGCGTCCTGCCCTGACTGAACGGGTCGCGCTGACCACGTACTCGCTCACGGCGCCAGCACCAGGCGCCCCCGCAACCCGCCCTCCGCCAGCCGTCGATGGGCCTTCTCCGCATCGGCCAGTGGCAGGGTGTCCGCCACCCGCAGAGTGAGCTCTCCGCGCGCGGCCAGTTGCGCCAACCGTCCCAGCGCCGCCCCGTCCGCCGCGATCCAGACCGTCTGCACCCGGATCCCGCGCAGTCCCACCGGCACGTCCCCCGCCACCGAGACGAAGGCGCCCCGGTTGCGCACCGCGCCCAGCGCCCGGATCCCGAGCAGCGCAGCATCGAGCGCGCCATCCACCCCACCCGGGACCAACTCCCGTACCGCCGCAGCCAGATCCGATACCTGACGGTCGATCACGAACTCCGCGCCCATCGCCCGCAGCCCGTCGTGGTCCGCCGCGCCCGCCACCGCCACGACCCGCAAGCCACGCTGACGGGCCGCCAGCTCCACCGCGAAGCCGCCCACCCCGCCCGCCGCACCCGTGACCAGCAGGCTTGCTCCGGCGGGCAGGTCCAGGAGGTCGAGCGCCTGGTCGGCCGTCAGTCCGTTCAACGGCAGAGTGGCCGCGGCGACCGGCGACAGCCCGGCGGGCAGCGGGGCCACCGCCGAGGCGTCAAGGACCAGCTGTTCCGCATACGTGCCGAGCGGCGCGTCCAGCCGGTCGCGCAGCCCGATGACCTGGTCTCCCACGGCGAAACCCTCGGCACCCGGGCCGAGTTCGGCGACCGTACCGGCAACATCCCAGCCGATGCCGACGGCCCCCGTCGGCGTGGGCATCAGTCCGAACTCGGCCAGCGCCCCCGACCGGGTCACCAGGTCCACCGGGTTCACCCCTGCCGCCGCCACCTCGATCCGCAGCTGCCCGGGCCCCGGGACCGGCACCGGCAGCTCGGCCAGCCACAACGCCTCGGGCCCGCCGAACTCCCGCACCACCACTGCTCGCATCACCGAACTCCCCTCCTGGACACTCCTGTTGACCTGCTGCCACTAACCTAAAGAGAGTTACGCTCTGCCAGGAAGAACGCACTTCAGAGTGCGTAGCGCACCCGGAGGAGAGCCCCGACATGGCCACCAGAACCGCCGCTGAGCAACGCGCCGACGCCAAGCTGGTCTACGACGCCTACGTGGCCGAGTGCCCGACCCGCCACCTGCTCGACCGGATCAGCGACAAGTGGGTCAGCCTGCTGATCAACGCCCTCGCCGAACAGCCGCAGCGTTACGCCGACCTGTCCCGCCGGGTCGCCGGAATCAGCCAGAAGATGCTCACCCAGACACTGCGCAACCTGGAGCGCGACGGCCTGGTCTCACGCACCGTCACCCCGGCGGTGCCGGTCCGGGTGGAGTACGCGCTCACCCCGCTCGGCCTGGGCCTGCTCCCGGTGATGCGGGCGATCATGCACTGGGCGGAGACCAACATGGACGAGGTACTGGCCGCCCGCGCCGACTACGACGCGGCCAACGGCGCCTGATGACCTACCGCAGGGTGACGGTCGCGTTCCGGTGAGCCGTGCCCGAACGCACTCCGGGCCGGGCCTCGGCTCCGCTGGTCGGCCACAGGAGCAGTCGCACGGTGAGAGGCATGCCAACCCCTGTCGCCCCACGTATTGTTGATGCTCCGTCACTTGTATGCTGCTGCCCCTGGTGCTGTGCACAGCGAACGGGGGCGATGATGACCAATCTGCCGACCACGGTCGACGAACTCGGAAGTCTTGCCGAGGAGGGTGCCGTCGTCCTCGCCGGCGCCCTGGCCACGGGCGCGTTCGCCGTGGCGCGCGCGAGGATCGCCGGCATGTTCCGACGGCTGGGTCCGGAGCAAGAGGCGGGCGCCGGGCGGCAGTTGGACGCCGACCAGGACCTGGTCCGCGATGCGGCGCCCGAGGAGCAGGACGACGTCCGTCAGGACATCGCGCCCGTCTGGCGGCGCAGACTGGCGAACCTGCTCAGGGACTGCCCCGAGGTCGTGCCGGAGCTGCGCGAGTTGCTGGCAGCGGTCCGCGAGGCGCTGCCGGAGGAGCGCCAGGGCTGGGTGCAGACGATCGTGGCCCGCGACAACGCCACCGTCTACGGCGCACAGGGTGGGAACGTGATCCACTATCAGGGCGCCTATGTACGCGAGGTGCCGCCCGCCGACAGGGATGCCACGGGCGACGGGCAGGCCGAGGTATGAGCGACGCCCTCACCGGCCCCGGCGCCCAGCCCAACCGGCAGCAGGTCCAACAGGTCCGCACCGAGGGCGGGTTCGCCTACGGTGCCGTCGGCGCCGACATCCATGTGTTCGGCGACGGTACGCCGGTCTATCTGCTGCTGCGCCATCACCGCCGGGCCGGCCTCGACCCGGCCTGGCTCAGGTCGCAGCCCAGCCGGATGCTGGACGCGCGTGCCGAGGTCGTCGACTTCACCGGCCGCGACGCCGAGTTGGGGGAGTTACGGGCGTGGCGCGACGCCGAGCCGCGGTTCGCGGTGCGGTGGCTGCACGGCGAGGGCGGCCAGGGCAAGACCCGGCTGGCCGCGCGGCTGGCCGAGGAGTCCGCGCGTGAGGGCTGGGTGGTCGCGGACGCCGTCCACGGGACGGACACCCACCCGCCGGCCGAAGGCAGCCAGGATCTGCGCCTCGACGGCAGCGCGGGGGTGCTGGTGCTGGTCGACTACGCCGACCGCTGGTCGCTGTCCGACCTGAGCTGGCTGTTCCACAACATGCTGCTCCGGCAGCCGGTTCCCGCGCGCGTGCTGCTCATCGGCCGGTCGGCGGGCCTGTGGCCCGCGCTGCGCGGCAAGCTGGACCGGCTCCGGGAGAACATCGACACCTCCGACCAGCTGCTGCGGCCTCTCGCCGACGACGGAGGTCAGCGCGGCACGATGTTCGACGCGGCCCGAGACTGTTTCGTCCGCCACTACCCCGAGCTCGGCGACCCGGCGTCGATCCGGCCGCCCAGCGCCCTGCACCACGCCGACTTCGGGCTGACGCTGTCCCTGCACATGGCCGCCCTCGTCGCGGTGGACGCGGCGGCCCGCGGCCGTACTCCACCCGTGGACATGGTCGGCCTCACCACCTACCTGCTGGACCGCGAGCGCGAGAACTGGGGCCAGCTCCACGAGAACACCGGCCGGGGCCTGGACTACGGCACGCCCGACGAGGTGATGGCGCGGACGGTGTTCACCGCGATCCTCTCCGGGCCGGTCGCCCGCCCCAGAGCCGGGACGGTCCTGGAGCACGTCCTGCCCGGAGTGTCCGTCGACCGGACCCTGGCCGACCACGCCGTCTGCTACCCGCCCTCGGACCCCGGCATCGCGCTGGAACCGCTGCTGCCCGACCGGCTGGCCGAGGACTTCCTCGCCCTGCTCCTGCCCGGCCACCCGGTCACCGGCTTCCCACCGGACGCCTGGGCTACCGCGGTCCCCGAGCGGCTGCTCACCGCCGAGCCCACCGCCTTCTGCACGCCCCGCGCCGTCACCTTCCTCGCTGCCGCGGCCGACCGGTGGCCACATGTGGGGGCCACCGTGCTCTACCCGGTGCTCCGGGACCGTCCCGACCTCGCGCTCCGCGCGGGCAGCGCGGCCCTGACCGGCCTGGCCGCCATCGGCGCCGACAGCGGCCCGATCGACCCCGAGCTGCTCACGGTGCTGGAGCACGTGGAGCCGCTGCTGCCCGAGGACGAGCACATCGACCTGGACGTCGGCGTCCTGGCCGTGACCGAGCGGTTGACCTCGCACCGCCTGGACGGCAGCACGGACCCGACCGAACAGGCCGGGCTGTACGGGACGCTGGGCAGGCGCCGGACCAACGCCGGCGCGTGGGGACCGGCCCTGGCGGCCGCGGAGGAGGCGGCCCGGATCAACCGGCGGCTGGCCGAGAACGACCCTCGGCACCGGGACCGGCTGGCGAACTCGCTGACCGTACTCGGCAACGCCCTTGCCCGGCACGGTCGTTGGAGCGAGGCGCTGTCCCAGTCCCAGGGCGCCACCGCCCTCCTGCGCGAGCTGGCCGAGCACGACCCGAGCCATCGCCCTTCCCTGGCCGTGTCGTTGACGGACCTCGGAGGACGGTTCTCCGAGTGCGGTCGGGCCCGCGAAGCCCTCGACGTCACCGAGGAGGCGGCGGCTCTGCGCCGGGAACTCGCGGCCGAGGACCCCGGCGGACAGTCGGCCCCGCTCGCCCGAGCACTCAGCAGCCTGGGCGCCCTGCGCCTCCAACAGGGCCATCGGGACGAGGCCGTGGCGGCGGTGGAGGAGGCCGTCGCCGTGCTGCGCGAGCCGGCTCGGGTCCGGCCGGGCGAACACCTCGGGGATCTGGCGCGGGCACTGAGCAATCTGGGACGGGTACGCCTCGAAGCCGGACGCCGGGAACAGGCCATCGAGGCGGCGCAGGAGGCGGTCGGCCTGTTCCGGCGCCTGGCCGAGGCCAATCCGGCCGTGCACCGGCCGCATCTGGTGACCGCCCTGATCCATCTGAGTGCGACGCTCCCCGCGCATGCGATATCCGGACCGGCCCTGACCGCGGCCGAAGAGGCCGTGGCCCTGGCCAGGGAGCTCGCCGAGACCGATCCCGCGATCCACCGGCGCGGCCTGGGCCGCGCCCTGGAGGCCCACGGCGACAGGCTGGCCGAAGCCGACCGGCGGGACGAGGCCGTCACGGTGCTGCGCGAAGCCGCTGACGTCTATCAGAAACTGAGTTCCGGCAGCAGTACGCCCCCCTGGGAACTCACCGGCCTGCTCAGGCGGTTGGCCGCTCTCTATGGCGAGTCCGGGGCACCTGAGAACAAGGCGCACATGCTCCTCAACCTGAGCGCCCAGCCCTTCGGCACGCCCGAGGAGCGCGTCGAGGCGGCCCGGCAGGCCGTCGAGCTGTACGCCGGGACGGGCGAACGCGCGGTCGAGGCCGCCGCCCTGCTCAACCTGGGGACCGCGCTGGCCACGTCCGGGCAGTACGACGAGGCCGTGGCCGTCGGCCGACGCGCCCTCGGGATCTCCCGCGAGCTGCGCTTCCGCGAGTTCGAGGCCGTGTCACTCACCAATCTGGCGGACTACCTGCGGCGCGCCGGGCGGTACGAGGAGGCGATCGAGGCAGCCGACGCCGCCCGCGCCCTCGATGAAGTGCTCGGCCAGGACAGAGGCCGCCCCTTCTACACCCGCGGTGAGGCTCTTCTCGGGTTGGGCCGGAACGAGGAGGCCGTCGTCGCCCTGGAGCGGGCCGCCGCCCTCTACGAGCGCACCGGCAAGGGGGAGTACGAGGACAGCGGACATCCCCTGGAAGAGGTCGATGCCCGGCACAGCCTCGGGACCGCGCTGTCGCGTACCGGACGATTCGCCGAGGCGACCACCGCGCTACGCCGTGCGGCGGCGCTCTATGAAGCCGCCGGAGAGCACCGCCGGGCCAGACAGGCGTCGCTCACCCTCTGCGCCAACCTGGTCGGTTCGGGCCGACTGGACCAGGCCCTGCCCCTCGCCGAGCAGCTGCTCGCCCGCTGCCGCGCGGCGGGCGACGCGGAGCAGGAGGCCGTGGCGCTGTCCCAGTACGGCGCCGCGCTCCTGGAGGCGGGCCGGGTCGATGAGGCGCTCCCGCTGTGCCGTGCGGCGGCAGCGGCACTGAGCGGCCCGGCGAGGCCGGACGACCCCCGCCACCAGGCGGCGGCCTGGCACAACCTGGGCCGGGCCCTGGAGCGGTCGGGGCGGCCGTCGGAAGCCGCAGCGCCGTGGCGCGAGGCCGCGCGGATGTGGGCCGAGGCCGGGGACCGCGACCACGAGCAGGCCGCTACCTATGGGCTCGGCATCGCCTGCTTCGCTCTTCACCACAATACGGAGGCCATCGCCGCCTTCGAACGGGCTGTGCAGCTGAGCCGGCAGACGGCCGACCGTTCGAGTGAGGCCGGAGCTCTGCTCGGCCTCACCGGCGCGCTGGTGGACTCGGAACAGTTCGCCGAGGCGGTCACGGTCGGACGTCATGCCGCAGAGCTGCTGCGGGAGTTGGGCAACCACGGCAACGAGGCGCTGGCGCTGGGGCAGGTGCACGAAGCGCTCACCCGGCTCGGCCGACCGGACGAGGCCACCGCCGTACTGGACCAGGCCGCGGCCGCCCACCGCGCCGACGGCGACGCGGGCAGCGAGGCCGATGCGCTGGTCCGGCTGAGCAGCGCCCGGATCCGGGCGGGCGATCTCGACGCGGCAATCAGTGGTGCCCGGCGTGCCGTCGACCTCTGCGCAGCGGACGGCGACCGGTTGGGAGAAGGGTCGGCACTCTACGTCCTCGGCACCGCGCTGCTGGACGCCCGGCGCTTCGAGGAGGCCGCGGCGGCCAACGGCCGCTGCGCCGACCTGATGCGGGAGCTCGGCGAGGCATCGCGCGAGGGGTCGGCCCTGCTCAACCAGTGCCAGGCTTTCCAGGCGACACAGCGGTACGACGCCATGGCCGCCGCCGCAGGCAGGGCGGCAGCCGTCCATCACTCGATCGGTGACCGGTCCGGCGAGGTCAAGGCGCTGATCAGGCTCTGCATGGCATCGCGGGAGACCGGACGTGCCGAGGAGCACCTCGCCGCCGCCGGCCGGGCCGCGACGACGCCGCTGGAACTCGACGACCCGCTCCGGGCGATGGCCTGGTTCGAACTCGGCGCGGCGCTCAACCAGAGCGGGCAGTACGAACAGGCCGCCGCGGCTTTCACCGAAGCCGCCACGTCGTACCAGGCCGCAGGCGATCTCCACCCCGCCGCGACGAACTGGCTGAACGCGGGGGAGATGCTGCTCTGGGTCGAGCAGTGGCTCCAGGCGGTCGAACCCTGCCGACAGGCCGCCGCCCTCTTCGCGGCTCCCCTCGCCGACCGCGCCAACGAGTTCAACGCCCAGTTCGCGCTCGGCAAGGCGCTGCTGGGAGCCGGTTGCTACGCAGAGTCGACCCCGGTGTGGCGGCGGGCGGTCGATCTCGCCCGGACGCTGGGCGCACGCGAGAACGAGGGCTCATCCCTGTTCATGCTCGGCGCGGTCCTGGTCGATCTCGGAGAGTTGCGGGAGGGCATCGCCGTCAGCCGGGAGGCCGCAGCGGTCCTCCAGGCATGCGGTCAGCACTCGCAGGCCGAAGGCGCGCTGCGCAACATGGACGTGGGACTGCGCAAGCTGCGCGGCGCCTGATCCGCTCCCGAGTGAAGGGCGGATGGGCCGCCGTACGGATTGTCCCAGTGGAGTTCGACGACGGCGCCATTGTGGACGGTGCCGGAGTGGCAGCGCGGGTGGCGAAGCGGCCGGGCCGCTTCCAGTGCAGTGCCTGGGTGCGTGCACAGGCGAACGCCCGGTTCCTGTGGAGGAACCGGGCGTTGTGCGGTGCTCGTCGCTCTCGTGCTTCACTGCCTCTTCGGGGCTTACGCGAGCGGAACCCGCCCTCGCGTCACTGGCCGGCGGCGCGGGTGTGGACGACCTGGTAGGTGTTGGAGTCGACCGAGGTCATGAGCGAGGCGGTGCGGCGCTCGGTGGCCTGACGGGCGGCGGGCTTCTCGTCCTGCGGGACGGCCAGGTAGGCGTCCCACGCCTCCTTGCTCTCCCACTGCGAGTAGGAGATCACGAAGGAGCCTTCGAGGCCGCGGGCGGCGATGCCCTTGAGGACGGTGTGGGAGACGAAGCCGGGTACGTCGTCGAGGAACTTCATCGACGGGCCCATCGAGTCGACCAGGGCGTCCTGGTTCTTCTCCTCGACGCCGAAGACCGCGATGACGGTGTGGTCGGCGCGGGCCGGAGAGATCTCGACGCCGTCACCCGACTTGGTCTGGGTGTAGGCGATCTCGTTCTGGAGCAGCCGGATCGAGGTGGTGAGTTCGCCGAACAGGGGGAGCGTGCGGTGCTCGAACTCCTCCTCCTCGTAACGGTCTTCGAGGTCGGCCTGGCTGCGCCACTGGATGAAGTTGGCCGTGCCCGGCTTGTCCACACCAGCGTGCACGGTGGACGACATCCAGCCCGGGTAGGCCGCCGCGTCGACGATCTCGCGCATCGCACCGAGCAGACCCTCCTGCTTCTCGGGAGCGTCCGTGGTGAAGATGTTGAGGACGGTGAGGTTCTTGTCCTCGGCGGAAATCTTGGGCATGTGTTCATCGCTTCCTGTGCGGTACGGATGTGAAAGGCGCTCAGGATCCGCCCAGTTGGCCCTTGTCCGGACCACCGATGGACTGCGTCGGCTCCTGCGCCCCGCCTCTCGGCGCTGGTGACCACACTGGCCCGGGCGGCGCGGCGGGCGGGAGAGCCCGGCTGATCCAGGGACTGCCACTCCCTAGATGCACGGACCGGGCATCAGCAGTCCCGGGGGACGGGGTGAAGACCATGGGCCCGTGGCTCGGCCCTCACCCGTACTGCGTGTGCGATGTGTGAAAAATGTGGCTCGTGAGGCAGATTTTTTTCACGAAAATTTGAATCGGTCACAACTTGGTCACTAAGGTCATGTCTCGAACCTTCGCTCGATCGGTCACCCACTCGGGGTGTCGGCGAAGGGGCCGCCATGTCCGCGTAGTTCGGCGGCTCTGAGGAAGAAGGAGCTGCCCTCCGTGGGGTCCCACCGTCGTCCCAAGCATCCGAGCCGCGCCCGTGTCACCGTTTTCACCGCCACGGCCGCCGCAGCCGTCGCGCTCAGCTCCCAGGCCGCCAACGCCGCGCCTGCCAAGCCGAGCAAGGACGAGGTGAAGTCGAAGGTCGACGAGCTCTACCACCAGGCGGAGAAGGCCACCGAGGAGTACAACGGCGCCAACGAGAAGCAGACCGCCCTCCAGAAGGAGGTGACGTCCCTTCAGGACCAGGTGGCGCGCGGCCAGGCCGAGCTCAACGCCCTTCGCAACGGCATCGGTTCGCTCGCCAGCGCCCAGTACCGCACCGGTGGCCTGGACCCGTCCGTCGCGCTGTTCCTCTCCACCGACCCGGACAGCTTCCTCGACAAGGCGTCCGCGGTCGACCGGTTGGGCGCCAGGCAGACCGAGGCCCTGGAGACCATCCAGGCCAAGCAGCGGGCCCTGGCGCAGAAGCGCGCCGAGGCCACCCGTAAACTCGCCGCCCTCGGGGACGTCCGCAAGACGGCCGGCGAGAAGAAGCGGGCCTTTCAGGGCAAGCTCGCCGAGGCGCAACAGCTCCTGAACACCCTCACCACCGCCGAGCGTGCCACGCTTCAGCAGGACGAGAGCCGCGCCAGCCGCGACGCCGGCGAGCGCGTGAACCTGGGTCACGAGAAGCCGGGTTCCGGGCGGGGCTACGCCGCCCTGCAGGCTGCCGCAACGCAGATCGGCAAGCCGTACCAGTCCGGCCACGAGGGTCCCGACTCCTACGACTGCTCGGGTCTGACCCAGTGGGCCTTCGCCCAGGTGAACGTCCAGATATCGCGCGTCACGTACACGCAGATCAACGATGGCAGCCCCGTCAGCTTCGACCAGCTCGCCCCCGGCGACCTCGTCTTCTTCAACAACCTTCTGCACGTCGGCATCTACGCGGGCAACGGTATGGTGCTGCACGCCCCGAAGCCCGGTGCCTTTGTGCGTTACGAGAAGATGAGCTACCTCGGCAGCTTCTACGGCGCCCGACGCATCTGAGTCCAAAGTGCCGCTGAACCCGACCCGGTTCAGCGGCACTCCGCGCAGACGTCCCCCGGACCGCCCTGCCGCCGTACCGTCTCCACCGCCGCCTCGGCGAAGGCGCGGATGCGGCTCGTGTCCGCCGCGGTCCGCCACACCAGGCCGTACTCCAGCGGGGGAGCGTCGTCGAAGGGGACGTACGCGATGTTCGGCCGGGCGTAGTACCTGACCTCGTGCGCGGCGGCCGGGTGCACCCCGCGCCCCGCGCCGACCAGGGCCAGGAGCTCCTGGCGGGTCGCCGCCCGCTCACCGCGCTCGACGGGACGGCCCGCCGGGGTCGTGGGCGGCAGGAGGTGGTCGAGCCAGTAGTCCGGTACGGGCCCCGAGAGGCTGAGCACCTTGTCCCCGGCGAGGTCGTCGACGCGGACGGAGGGCCTCTTCGCGAAGGGGTGCCGGGTGGAGACGGCCAGTACGCGGGTGTCGGAGATCAGTACGGGGCCGGTGGCCAGATCGGGTTCGGCGACGGGGAACTGGGCGAGCAGCAGGTCGAGTTGGCCCGAGCGCAGCAAGCCGAACGGGTCGCAGAGCGGGGTCTCGTGCAGGAGCACCTCACCGGCCGTCGGATACCGCTCGCGATACGCGGAGGCGGCGAACAGCACGAGCTCACCCGCGAGCGGACTACTGAACCCGACGCGCAACGGCTCGGCCAGACCGCGTCCCGCGGCGACCGCCCTCTCGAGGCCGTCCCTGATCAGCTCGTAGCCGGGACGTATGTCGTCCGCGAGGCGGCGCCCGATCGACGTCAACTCCACGCGTCTGCTGGTCCGTTCGAAGAGCGCCGCGCCTATGCGCCGCTCCAGTTGCTTGATGGTCTGGCTGACCCGGGCCTGCGACACGTGCAGGCGCCGGGCGGTGCGGCCGAAGTGCAGCTCCTCGGTGAGGGCCAGGAAGATCTCGACGTCTCGGCGTTCCATAACCGTCAGGTTATCGATCGTTGCGCGACCGGCTGTTGTTCGGGGTCCGCCGGACGATCAAGGTTGAGGACATGAACAGCGACATGAACACCGACACGAACGCCACCGCCAAGCCTCTCGCCGTCATCACCGGAGCCAGCTCGGGCATCGGCGCCGCCACCGCCCGTACTCTCTCCGCACTCGGCCACCCCCTCCTGCTGCTGGCCCGCAGGGCGGACCGGATCGAGGCGCTCGGCCTCCCCGACACACTCGCCAGGTCCGTCGACGTCACCGACGCCGAGGCGGTGACCGGGGCCGTCCGGGAGGCCGAGGCGCTGTACGGCCCCGCCGACCTGATCGTCAACAACGCGGGCGTGATGCTCCTCGGCGAGGTGGCCAGGCAGTCGGCCGGCGAGTGGGAGCGGATGTTCGACGTCAATGTGCGAGGTCTGCTCCACGGTGTACGTGCGGTCCTGCCCGGCATGATCGAGCGCGGCCATGGCACGGTGATCAACGTCAGCTCGGTCGCCGGTCGCAGGACCTACGCCAACCACACGGTCTACAGCGGCAGCAAGTTCGCCGTGCACGGCATGTCCGAGAGCCTGCGGGAGGAGGTCGCGGGCCACGGGGTCCGCGTCGTCACCATCGCCCCGGGAGCCGTCGAGACGGAGTTGCTCTCGCACACCACCGACGAGGCGGTGAAGGCCGACTACCAGGCCTTCAAGGACTCCATCGAGGTGCTCGCCCCCGAAGACGTGGCTGCGGCGATCAGCTTCGCGTACCAGCAGCCACAGCGCGTCACCCTGCGCGAGCTGGTCTTCGCGGCCACGGCCCAAGTGGCGTGAGAGTCGAGCGAGCTACTGTGCGGCTGTCGCTCTACGGCGGCGACCGGGTGGTGCCAGTGCCCGAGCTGTTCCCTGTGGCACGTCCGTCGGCTAGACAGTGTCGCGGGTCCGGTCAGCGGCGGACAGGATGGGGGAACCGGCCCCGGCTGGGGAATTCGTGATCGTCGACGCGCGGCGAGAGCAGTGTTGGGTGTGGCCTGTGAGGGAGGTCCGGTGATTACGTGGCGGCGGGTGGCCGAGGGAGATCTTGGCCTGTTGCAAGAGTGGCTCGCGCAGCCGCACGTGGCCCGTTGGTGGCACCACGAAACATCGGCGGAGGCGGTCGCACGGGACTTCGGGCCGACGCTGCGTGGCGAGGAGCCGTCCGAGGATCTGCTCGTGATGCTGGACGGCACGCCGGTGGCGCTGGTCCAGCGATGCCGTTTCGCGGACTACCCCGACTATTACACCGAGATGGCCGCCCAGACCGACCTCCCCGCCACGGCGGTCACGCTCGACTATCTGATCGGCGATCCCGCACGGGTGGGGCAGGGGCTGGGTCCGCGCATCATCACGGCGGTCGTGACGGCGACATGGACCGATTACCCGGACGCCGTCGCTGTCGTGATCGCGATCCACGCGACCAACCGCGCCTCATGGCGCGCCCTGGAGAAGGCCGGGTTCCGTAGGACCGGCACAGCCGACCTGGCCCCGGACAACCCGGTCGACGACCGTATCCACTACGTCTACCGCATCGACCGACCGGTCGGCGAAATCTCCGACACCCCCACCCCGGTGGCACCTCGCACGCGCTGAACCGGGCACGAGCACATGCGACACCGGCATACGTATGGCCACTTACCCCCTGGACGGTCTGCGCACCACCTGTGATGATCCATATCCTCTGTCCCTGCTGGACGCTCCCATGCGTCCGGCGGAGCAGGACCACAGACCACGTACCGCACCCCTGGGGGAAACCATGAAGCCGTCCCGTACACGCACCCGCATCGGCGCCACCGCACTCGCCGCCGTCGCCCTCACCGCGGGCGCGGTGGCCATCGCGTCTCCGGCCTCCGCCAAGGCGAACGCCATCGCCATCAACAAGGCCGCGTTCGCCGCCAAGCCCAAGCCGGTCATCAAGGTCAAGGTCACCTACTCCTGCGACACGGGCACGTCCCTGCGCATCGAGGGCGTGGCGACCGGAGCCGCCAGCAAGAAGACCGTCGCCACCGGCACCGTCGCCAGCAAAAACGTGGTCTGCGACTACCGCAACCACGTCACCGAGGTGAAGCTGACCCCGAAGCCGGGAACGGCCCTCCACAAGGGCGCCAAGGTCAGGCTCACGGTGAAGACCCGCGACGCCGCCGGCCACGTCTACGCCAACGCCTCGAAGTCTGCAACGCTCTGACGGGTTGACGAGGCGGAGCTACATATCGTGTCCGCCTGAATCATGGGAATCGTGGGGGCGGTCATGGCAACGGGCGACCAAGAGGGCGAGCGGCGGGCTGCGATCCGACCTGATGCGGTGTCGTCTGCGGATCTGGTCCGGCGTGTGGAGCTCATTGCACGGGCTCAAGGTGTCGACTTGGGGCAGCTGCGGCCGGTATCCGGTGGGGACGTGGGCGTTGAGGTGGACACACCTCGCGGCAAGGTGGTCGTGTCCCTGTGCGCGGAGGACGCGTTCCGTGTACAGATCTGTCTCCACCCTGTTTTCGCCTGGTCGGAGGGGTGGACGAACGATCTCGTTGCGGCGGTGGGGCGGCAGGTCTGTGGCGCAGGGGCGGCCGTCTCCGGGAGTTGCACGATCGATTCCCGTTCATGAGTTGGGGCGAACTGGCGCAGGCGTTCGAGGACGGTGACCCTGCTCCCGCGAAGTGGCGACAGCTCCTCTCCGGCGATCGGCGTCCACATGACCGCCTGCTCCTCGAAGCAGCCCATGCTCACCTGGACCTGCGGGTGTTCTATCCGGACCTCAGCATGGGGAGCCTGATCCTGTGCCGGAAGCCGTTCGACGTGGAATCCGGCCTTGTGAAGATCACGCCTTTTTCCGAAGACCACTGCCGAGTGACCATGCGGCCGACCGGATTCCGGCGTGACGTGACGTCGTTGAACGAGGCGCTTGACGTCGCGGCGGCCTGCTTCCGATCCCTGCCGGATGCGTAACCCGGGCGGGCCGCAAGCGTCTCTGCGACAGGATCGCGCATCGCCGCCGCTCAGCTCGGTGCAGGGACGGGCGAGGCGGCGGTCCGCAGGGTCTCCCTGAGGTGGATGTCGATGTACCGGGCGAGAATCACCGGGTCGTCGGGGTCGTCGGCCTCGAAGGTGATGCGGCGGAGCAGGCCGACGCCGTTGAGCGTGACGCCTTCGCGAGCGAGGACGAAGACGAGGGCGAGGAACGCGGAGCGGGCGTTGCCGTCGTCGAACGGGTGGAAGAAACACACGTCCAGGTAGGCGCGTGCGGCGCGGGCGGTGAGGTGGAGCGGTGCGCCGTGGTCCTTGGCGCTCTCGGACAGGCAGGCATCGAGGCGGGCGTGGGTGTCGGGGCCAATGCCGTAGCGTTCCCGGCCCCCCTTGGCGAAAGCGGGCGAACTGCGGAACGGCGGCGGCTGCGGTGTGCCGAGGACGTGCTGCTGCCAGCTGCGGAGCAGTTCGAAGTCGAGCGGGACACCGCGCGCCGCGTCGGCCCGCAGCAACTCCAGCGCAGTGAACAGGCCCTGGGCGCGTACGGGATCCACCGCGCCGTCGAAGGCACGGATGAATTCGGCCGCGCCGTCGCGCGACGGGGTCACCGGTGTGCCCGTGCTGCTGTCCGGGGCCTCCGGCCAGGGCACGTTCAAGCGCATCGCGAGCCAGCTCCGCAGGTGGTCCGGGGTCGACTCGACGGAGCGTATGCCGTCATCCGGCCGCAGAGACAGCGCCAGCTGCTCCGCGATGTCGTCGACCAGCACCGCGTCGGGCCCGGTCCAGCTGCGGAACCGCCCGCCGATCGCCTCGTCGACCAGATCCTGTGCGACGTCGGGTGCGACCGCCCAGTGGTCGAGGAACCAGGTGAGCACCTGGTGGCAGTGCCCGTACCAGCCGCTGCCACCGCCGGTACGGTCGGCGACCTGCAGGATCAGGTTCCTGGCGGCACGCTCCCACAGGATCCGCTGGTCCTCGACGTCGGTCAGTTCCAGCGGGTACGCCTCGAACCACCCGGCAAGGCTCTCCAGCCACCCGCGCCACTCGCACAGCGCCGCCACGACACGGTCGAGCGTCTCCTTCGGCGTGGTGATCGAGTGCCGTGGGCAGCACCAGTTCCCGACCGGGCCGCCGTCGAAATCCCCCTCGTCGTGCGACCAGCGCCAGCCGACCACCCAGCGGCCGTAGTGCTGGACAAGGGCGTGTGACATGGCGTCGGCCCAGAGCGCGGCCTCACGGTGGCTCCAGGCACTCATCGCTGAGTCCCCGAAGGGGACGTGGGGGCGGTGGGGCACACGCAGGGCCGGCCCGAGCGAGTACACCACCTGCGCTGCCGACGCGCTGTCGAACGGATGGCGCGCGGGGTCCACCTCGTCCCAGCTCAGAGAGTGCGGAGCCAATTCAACGATCACCGCGCAAGCCTGCCATGCCCACCCGGCGCCCATTCAAGTGGATTTCCCCAGATCAGCAGCGTGAGGCAGTGGTTCAGACGTCGTTGGCGGGGCTTCCCTGGTGGAGCACTGCCTCCCGTACTTGTCGGGCCAGTTCTGCCGCAGCGCCCTGTCCCTGGCCCGCGTCGGGTGACAGGACAGTGCCGATGCTGCCCTTGTCGCCCCAGGTGCAGGCGATGAACTGCCCGCCAACCAGCGCCCGGTAGGCCGCGCACCGCATGGTGCCGCCGAGGCGGCCGGGGTCGGCTTTCCAGGTGTTGACCGTGGTCAGCCCGGTCGCGTCGAGGCTGCCTTGGATCGACTCAAGATCCTTGGACGTCATCTCGTGGAAGTCACCGACCGCCCCGAACAGGGCGGCCCCGAGCACCGGTTGCCTCTTCGGCCCACTGTTCCCGTAGACGAAAGTGAAGGTGGTGGCACCGCTCCCCGCCATGGTCTCGCGCAGGTTGTTCTCCAGCAGCCGCTGGATCGGTGTGTCCTCCAGCCGCTCATAGCCCCGCAGGCGGTCCGGTGCCGCGACGGTGTAGCGCGGATACGCGACGTACTGCCGATAGCTCCAGATACCTGAGCCCGCCGAAGCCGTCAGGACTGCCGCGAGCACCAGCCCGGCCGCCGTCACCTCGCGACGCGAGTACGCCGGGACCGGCGGCAGGACGGGAAAGCCGGGTACGTCGATGGACTCCGTAGCAACGGCGAGTGGCTGCGGATCAGTTCGGCGGCGGGCTCGGCGCAGCAGGATGTCGCGTAGACCGGTCGGAACGGCGGCGACGAACGCCAGTGCCCGTAGCCAGCCGTCCCAGTGGAATGCCGGGACCGCCAGGAGCAGCCCGATGCACCAAACGGCATGGATCAGGAGTGTGCGCAGAGGGAAGCGCACCATCCACCGAATTGGCGCCCGGCCGGGGCGGGCGAGCGCGTCCAGAGTCTCGGCGAGCGTCGCCAGGCGGTCGTCGTCGGGCCGGGTCTGCGCGTGCGCGCGGGCCTGCGCGGCCGCGGCGGCAGGATCGCCCACGGCGGCGAGCACCAGACGTACGTCGTGCGCCTGTGTACGACCTGGCGACGGCAGCCGGACACTGCTCCTCCCCTTACCCGCGGCGACCTGCTCGATCCGCAGCGCTTGCCGGGAACCTGGGGCCAACTCCCGCAGCTGTGCGGCGAGTTCGGGCCCGCGCCGATGCCTGGCCGGGCGCTCGATGTAGTCACTGCGCAGACACAGCTCCGCGTAGGCCGCGAGCAGGTCCAGGTCGTCCGGGAAGGCCTTCAAGCCCTCACGGTAGGCGGCTTCGGCACGATCGTCGTGATCATCGTCGTCCTCGGCCACGTGCGCTTGCCCCAGCACCAGAAACAGAGGAGCGGCGGGCCCGTCTGCCTCCAGCGCCTCCTCGGCCGTGCGCCGCGCCTGGGCGAGCCGCCCCGCCCGCAACTGGGTCTGCGCCGCCGCATACGCGGATACGGCTTCTTGGTTCTCGCCCTGCATGTCTTCCCACCCCTGGTGCACATGCCGAACCAACGTTTCAGTTCGGCACGCAACTATCACCCCCGCTCGGGGAGCCGTCAAACGGCATTTACGCACGTCAGCGGCGGCACGACGGACGTGGCCCGCGAGGCGGTCCGCTGAGTGGAACCGGAGTGGCGCGAGGCGGGAGCGGTCGGTCAGGGTGGGCGCACGCTCAACGGCTGCCGGTGAGGGAGTCCGGCAGATCCGTACATCCGACAACTCTGCGAAGTGGGAGACATCGCATGAGGAAGACATGGATCGCGCTGACGCTGGCAGGTCTGACAGCCGGCGCACTCGGCGCCCCGGGGACGACGGCGAGTGCTGCTCCTCAGGAGTGCGTCACCACAACCATCAGTCCGGGGGACGGCACGTACGGCACCATCGGCATCAAGTCGTCCTCCAGCACCTGCCACGGCCTCAGCCTCACCCATGCTTACAACCCCGGGCGCCTCCGCGACAACGAGTACGCCGGCATGTACCAGACCTCGTCGGGCTGGAAGTTCGGATCTGCGGGATATTTCCTTGTCCGTAACGGCAGCTACCCAGTAGGCCAGTACGTCCTCGTGCCCGAGCTGGAAGCCGGTACCCCTTTCAGCGTCGCCTCCGGGGACGACGACGGGGTGCCCACCGTGGAGATCACCCACTGACGCCCGTCCGCGCAGGAGAGGACCGTGTCGCCGCCCCGCAGTCTGTACGCCGTGATCGTGCTCCTGTGCGCGGTCACCCTGGCCGCCTGCTCCAGCGATCGAAGCGCCCCGGCGCCGATGAGCACACACCCGGTCCGCTTCACGTACGGCGTACCGCAGGACATCACCCCGCTCGTGCTGCCCGCGACCGGCGCCGAGACCCGCTGGTCGCAGGGCCTGGACGCGTTTGCCCAGAGTATCGGTGAGGCGACGAGTCGCGCTTGCGCCCGCTCCCACGGCACGGCGCTGCCGGACCACCCGCCGCCCGCCTACATCCGCCGCGCGGAACTGCCGGATCTTGAGTTCATCCGGCAGCACGGCTTCGGTGCTGTCCCCGTCGCCCTGCCCGGCCCGAGCCCTGCGGACGCATCAACCGGTGTCTCACCGGCGGGGCAACGTTGTCTCCGGCAGGGCGCGGAAGCCATGCGCGGCTTCCGGGATCTGTATGCCACGACGCAGTCGGCCTGGATGACGGAGGTGGCGGGCCTGCGCGCCGTCCCGGCCGTACGCGAGGCGTTCCGGGGCCTTGGCCCCTGCCTCGCCGCGAGGGGCATCGAGGCGGCGGACGAGGAAGGCCTCTTCGCCGTCGCCGACCGACGTCTCGCCGCCGACCGGACGGATGCGGACCTGGCCGTCGCGTACACGGCCTGTATGGCCCCCGTCGAAGCGATCCGGTCCCCGCTGCGGGAGCAACTGAGGAGGCGATTCCTCGCGACTCACAGCGCCCAACTACGGGAACTCAACCGCGCCCTCCCCGCCCGGATCGGCCAACTTCAGGCACACCACGGCATATGGCTCTCGTTCCCCGTCCCCTGACTTCCGGCCATGTGACTGCAGGGGAGTGGCCCCTTTCGTACGGGCCCCACCCCCGCCCACCGCGCTCCCTTCGACCGTCTCTCATGCGAGCTCGTGTTGGTGACCTGTTAGTGGGCCACGGCAGACTCCAGGGACTGACGATCAGTTCTCTCCCACCTTCTGGAGTTACCTTGAGCCGCAACATCAAGCGTCGTGGTGCTTTCCTCTTCGCGACCGCCGCCCTTGCCGCCGTCGGCGCCATGGGCACCGCTCAGGCCGTCCCCAACTCCGGGTCCCTGTGGGTCGGTTACGGCAAGGCAAACGCGTACCACAGCGTTCTGTGCGTCCAGGAGATCTCCAACTCGCTTCACTACCAGACCGGCTACCACGTCGTCGACGAGGACGGCTCCTTCGGTCCGGACACCAATGGGGCGATCCACGCCCTCCAGCACTGGGCGGGCCTGCAGGAGGATGGCGTTGTCGGTCCGAAGACCGGCGACACCCTTCTTGAGGCCACCAAGGACCTGGCCGGCTGCTACGCCTACCTGCCCAGCATTCACTGATCCCCCCGCGGGTAAGAGTGGGACAAGCCGTTCCGAGAGCGGACCGGACCGCATCCCACAAGCCAGGGCGGCACCCCCACGGGTGCCGCCCTGGCCGGCTGAATTCACGCTGCTCGAAAGCCTCGACCTGACGGCCGTGGAGGAAGTGGTGGACGACGCCGTTTGACCCAGAGTGTCAGGGCCACCGAACACACCGCGGCGAACGCGCACCACGTCGAGATGTACTCCTGTCGCCACAGCACGGCGGACACCGCGGCTCCGATGGCGACCAGGACACCGAACAGGACGAGGCCCCGGTCGCCGGACAGGAGCAGGGAGCCGATGGTGGCGAAGAGGTAGCCGACGACGATCAGTTGCGGGTGCGGCAGCCCCAGCAAGTACCCGACGGTGTGCCCACGGATCTCGGCCGTCACGGTGCGGGTCGCCAGTGCGTAGGCGAGCGCCGTCGCCGTCGCGACTCCTGCCGCCAGGGGGATGAGCAGACGGCGACGGGCGCGCGGCGGCGCGGCGCACAACACGGCCGCCGGTACCCACAACGCCAGCAGCGGGAGCGCGATGACGGCCCAGGCCACCGTGGCGGGCCCGGTGCCGCCGTCGTGGTGCCAGACCGCGGCCTCGATGATCTGATGGCTCCCGAGGAGCAGCGGCAGCGCGGCCAGCGGCAGGTCACGGGGGTGTCGGGCCGCCAGGGTCACCGAGGCGACTCCCACGGCCGCGATGCCCGTACCCGCAACGAGGTCGGCCGTCGCGCTCCAGCACATGGCAGCAACGCTACGGCCCCCTGGCGCGAGAGCGCACCCGCCGCGCAGACAGCCCCGTATTCCACCTGCCGTAGGCGTGCGCCGCACCGGTGCGGCTGGGATCCCTCACCCGTGCCCAGGTCGCCGCGAAGCTTGAGCAGGAGCACTTTCCCCACGACTTGATCCAGGACGGCGTCGACCTGTACCGGTTGCTGTACCGCACCATCGACCCGTCGGGACGGCCGACGACCGCCAGTGGCCTGCTCGTTCTGCCGCAGACGACGGCGCGGCATCGGTGCTGGTCACCGGGTTCTCCCAGGGGGCGTCGGCTGCTCTCGGCGTGGCCAGAGCACTGCAGGAGGGAGCGGATCCGCACTTCCGACTCGGTGCGCTCGCGCCGATCAGCGGCGGCTACGACTTCCAGCACGCCGAGATCCCCGCACTCCTGACGGGTAACCGCGTCCCACCGAAGCTCGCGGTCACGTACGCCACGTACCTGTTGGTCTCCTGGAACCGACTGCACCATCTGTACGACTCGCCCACCGACGTCTTCCAAACGCCGTACGCGGCCGAGGTGGACAGGTTGTTCAACGGTGACACCCCAGGGCAGCAGATGCTCGCGGCGCTGCCGGACACACTCGACCAGCTGCTCACACACCGCGGGTTCGACCTGCTCCGCCACCCCAACGCGCCCTTCGCCAAGGCCCTCGCCACCGCCGATTCCGTGTGTGCTGGCTGGCTCCCCGCCGCCCCGACGCGCCTCTACTACGCCACCGGCGACGAACAGGCGGTGACCGCCAACACCGACCATTGCCAGGCACAGTTCCGGGCCGGCGGGCTCGACCTCACCCCCATCGACCTCGGCCCCCACGACTACCAAGGTTCACGCCATCTCGGCACGGAGGTCACCGGCACCACCGCGGTCATCCAGTGGTTCACGACCCTCAACCGCCAACCGCGTAACTGACCGATCCACAACGAGGTCACCGTCTCGTGGACGGCGTTCTGAAACGATCAGCAATACGCGCGGGTCAGCCGCCCTGACCGGCGTTTCCGATCGCGCCGACCTTCACCGCGGAGCCGCCGCCTTCCGTAACGGGCAGCGAGCCGCCGCCCGGCCAGCGGAGGGAGACCGTCTTCGTCTCGTTCGGCGGGGTCACCAGCAGCCCTGTGATGCGGACGCCCGAGCCGCCCGAGTTGTTGATCGGGTAGTAGATACCGAAGTCCGTGGACTGCCCGCTCTTGAGGACGATCGAGTTGGTCTTCTCGCCGTTGCGCTTCGCGGACAGCGGCCCCGCGGTGGTCTTCAAGTCGACGCCCGCGTACCCGGATATCGCACAGCTGTGGCCGCCGGTGTTCTTCAGGTGCACCGTGACCGTACCGTCGGTGTCGCCGGTGATCGTGGTGTCCGACGCCGTGATCTTCAGTTCGTCGGTGCGGCACTTGCCGACCTTGCCGCCCGTGCCGGAGCCGGTCCCGGCGGCCGAGCCCTGCCCGCCGGAGCTCTTCCCGCCGGAGGCCTGCCCGCCGCCCTGATTGCCGCCCGTGGTCGACGAGCCGGGAGGGGTGGCCGTCTTGTCGGCCGGAGTGGCGGACGAAGAGCCCTGCGCGGAGCCCGAGTCCGAGTCCTGACACGCCGTCATCAGCAGGGCGCCGCCGACGAGGGCTGCGGAGACGAGTAAGGCGTTGCGGCGGTTGCCGGACATGAAGGACCCCTTGGTATGCGGTGGTTGAAGCTGAAGCGGTTACGGCTTCTCGGTACTTGCTTGATCACTATGAGGGGGCTGTGAACGGAACGGCTACCGGCGTCGTCGTTCCACGACACCGTTGTCACAGACCGGTGACATGGTCACGACGTACAAGGAAGAAGGGTTGGACATCTCCAGCAGAACCTCCCCGGCGGCCATGCAGTCGCTGAGTACCCGTGAGCACCCGTGAGTACCTGAGTACGGAACTGAGTACGACCGCTCAGGTCCGCGCCCGGTCGGGAACCGGAAGCTGGGGCCATGACAACACCGCTCTCGGTCAGCCCGCCGCCCCTTCCGCCGATGCCTCCGCTTCAGTCCGGGCGGCCGCGCACCCGGAGCGCCTGGATCGTCGGCGCCGTCGGCGCGCTGGTCCTGGTGCTTCTCGCCGGGGCGGCAGTGTGGTGGTCGACCCGGGACGAGGACAGCTCCCCGCTGGCCGGGCGGCCGCGCGTGACGGACAGCGCGGCCGGCCTCTCGTACGCTGTACCCGAGGGCTGGAAGCGCAACGACGGCAAGGGCCTGATCCAGGCCTTCACTTCCTCGATCACCACGAAGGGGCCCGACGGCCAGGGCGGAGCTGCCGTGCTCGCCGGGCGGGGCAGGCCGGTAGACGAGTCCGCCCTGCAGCGGAACACAGAGGCAGCGGCGCGGTCCAACGCGGAGTTCTTCTACCCGGACGGCAAGTCGACGCTGGAGGAGTCCCGGGCCACGACGGTGAGCGGCCGCCCCGCGTACACGGTGGCGCTGAGCGTGCACGACGAGAGCGGCAGGTCAGGCCGGATACGTCTCACCATCGTCGCGCAGAGCGGTGACCAGTCGGCCTTCCTCCTCGGCGTCACCGAGTCGCCCGAACCGACCGACAGCCGTGAGGTCGACGCGGTCCTGGCCAGCGCTGCGGTGCGGTAGCGGCCTGGCCGGTACGTTCCGGTGGGGTCTGGAAAAGGCTCAGTTTCCGTGTGCGTGCAGGCACGCGCAATGCCCATTTGTGCGCGTCAACTCGGCCTAAACCATGGCCATTTGATGACGCAGGCAGGCCGAGAACATGCCAGGAAAATTTCCCCGGGCACGCTAATTTTGCGAGAGATGGACGGCCTGTTGTCTTCATTTTAAGGAGTACGTATGTTGACCAGTTACCTGAAACATGGCACCAGACTGCGGATGTTATGGGCGCTGGTGGCGGCACTGTGCGGGATCGTCGGTGCCACCGCGCTCAGTACGGCCCCGGCGGCGGCAGCCGATCAGCGTCACGCGATCTACGCCATCGCGCACCGGGTCGACACCCTGGACGGTGTGGACGCCGCGCTCAACCACGGCGCCAACGGCATCGAGATCGACGTGTGCGCCTGGTACAACCCGAACGAATGGCGCGCCTATCACGACTGTTCCTCGGCCGGTGAGAACCGGTACGGCCCCAGTTTCGACAGCATGATCGACCGTATTGTCTCCAACGCCAAGGCCGGACGCCGGCTGGCGTTGGTCTGGTTGGACATCAAGGACCCGAACTACTGCGGAGAAGCGCCCAACCGCGCATGCAGCGTCGCCGGACTGCGGGACAAGGCGCAGCGGCTGACGGGTGCCGGAATTCAGGTGCTCTACGGTTTCTACGAGTACCACGGCGGCAGCACCCCGGACGTCGGGGGCAGGGGCTGGCAGAGCCTGGAGAACCGCCTCGGCCCCCTGGAGGGCATCACGACGACCGGCACCCGTGACCAGGCCGAAGGCGCCTTCAACCGGTCCGGTTCCGGATTCCCGACCGGTCACCGGGCGATGGACTACGGGGACTCCGACATCACCAAGGGGTTCGGCAACTGCACGGAACCCACCTACAACACATGCGCGGAACTGAAGAAGGGCGCCCAGGACCGCGCCGCCGGAAAGCTCGCGGCAACACTGTCCTGGACGACCACGTACAACGACCCGTGGTACGTCGACAAACTGCTCGGCGATGCGCGCGTGGACGGCATCATCGCGGGCTACGGCGCCTTCACCGGAGTGCGCGAGTACGACAACAGCTGGCAGTGCGCCAACGCCATCAATCTCGTACGTGACTGGGTGAACCACCACAGTTCCACCCACCGCATGGCCACCAGCGCCGACCGTCTGTTCAGGTAGCGGACGGCCCCGGGCACCGCCGGCCCGCCCTCCTCGGAGAGCGGGCCGGCGGAAGCCGGAGGAGAATTGGGGAACAGCTCACGGAGGGTTATGTTCCCCCTAGCCCGATTGGTCGGCCGCTCGCTGACCGCGGTGCTCCTGAGCACGGCGGTCGCGTGGGGTACGCCTGTTGCCACTGCCGGTGCTGTCGGCCCGGTTGCCGCTGTTGCCTCCACCTCGCCGGTCAAGGCCGTGGCCAGCACGTACATCACGCTCGATCCGACCCAAGGGGCGGCCGGCAGCCGGGTGGGCGTCCACGGCTATGGATTCGACAATTGTCATACGTATCCGTCGTATCCGTCGTATCCGTCGCCGAGTGTCGTCGGGCCGAGCTCCAGCGCCAGTCCCAGTCCCAGCGCCGAGCCGACCCCCGGCCCGATCGACGTGACCTGGGGCAACGGCGGCAACCCCAGCGTCGTCACGGCCGATGCCCAGGGCGCGTTCGAGACCGACGTCACCGCTCCGTCCGATGCGACTCCGGGCACGTATGACGAGACCGCCCGCTGTACGGTCGACTCGAAACTGAAGGCGACCGCACAGTTCACGGTGACGGCCAAGTCCGGACCGGCGACCCTGGCATTGGACCCGGGCGAGGGACCCGTGCAGACGTCGGTGACCGTCACCGGCTCCGGGTTCGAAAACTGTCCGGCGAACGGCGCCAGCGGCGGGGGCCAGCCCGGTACGGTCACGCTGACCTGGGACGGAAGCCCGCTCGCGGTCGATCCGCCCACAGAACTGACCGTGGCGGACGGCTCGTTCACAGCCAAAGCGAGCGTTCCGTCCGACGCGGACCCGACGGCGGATCACACGGTCAGGGCGGTCTGCGCCGGGTACCCGGAGCTCGCTGCCGAGGCGCATTTCAAAGTGACCAGCCCCAGCCCCCAGCCGTCCCCGCCCACGCCCCCGCCCACGCCCCTAGGCCCGTCCCCGACCTCGAACCCTCACCTGACGCTCGATCCCACGTCACTGTCGACCAGCGGCGGGTCTGTCGAGGCGTCCGGTTCAGGGTTCAACTGTCCGCAAGTGGAACTGTCGGGGGACGGGCAGGCGGTGGAGACGGTCGATACCGCGGCCGACGGGACCTTTGACGCTCAGCTCTCCGTACAAGCGGATTCCGCCGAAGGCCGGCACACGGTGAGAGCCCAGTGTGCGACCCAGACGGACGTGGCCGACGAGGCCGTGTTCACCGTGACGGGCGACGGTCCGGTACCGTCGCCGCCCACGCCGAACCCGACCACCATCGTCCCCAACCCGACCCCGAACCCCAGCCCCGGCCTCGACAACGCGGTCCCCGTCGGCATGGTCGTCGGGTCGAGCCTGTTCGGCGTGGCTCTGTTGGCCGCCGTCGGGTCCGCGTTCTTCATCCGGCACCACCGCAGTAGGGGCTGGGCTCAGGGCCACATCCGCTGCCGCCTGCGCCCGACCACCGCCCCCACCACTGAGGTGGCCGAGCCGCCGGACTCCGGTCCGCCGACCCACTCCGTACGGCTGGAACCCCATGCGGACCCGGGCGACCAGACCGTGGAGGAGGACCCATGACCACGGCTCCCGTTGTCGAGCCCCTCACCGTCCGGGCTCTGCTGCTCGGCCCCGAGGAGGAGGCCGCTGAAGTACTCGCCGAGGCCCTGCACGACCATCGCGCGGCGGCAGGCGTGCTCCCGGGCGGGCACGGCCTGACCTCACCGGCCTCACGGGCCGTCGAGGGGGAACTGGCCACTGTCCTGAACGGCTTCCTCGACCTCGATCTCGTCTCCCTGCTCGCTATGGGGTGGAACAGGTACCAGGCCCTCAGAGAGGCCGCTCGCCGGACGCGCCGGTACCCCGCCAGCGAGGAGGTCGTCGCGCTGGCCACCCACCGCATCACCTCCAGGCACCACCCCTCGGTGGACCTCCTCGTGGACGGCGCACCTGCCGCCACCGTGGGTGTGGACCTCATCGTGGTCTTCAAGATCTCGGGGCTGATCGCGGTCGTCCGTGACGGGCTGCTGGTCGCCGTACGCAGCGGGCAGTGCGCCGTCGAAGTGAAACTCGCCGTACGCGACATCGAGGTCGCGTCGCGGAAGGGGCAGCTGGACCTTCCCGCCACGCTGCGCCTGCGCGAACCGATCGACCTGCTACCGCCCCAGGCGACTCCACCGCCCCCGACCCCTCCGCCACCGCCGGTCCCACCGGGTGGCTGGGCGCCGAGGTAGACCCCAGTTGCAGAGCTTGAGGGTCGGGCCTACGCGTTGGCGATCTCGCCGAGCAGGAACATGGGCTGTCTCATGCCGTAGGCGAACGCGCGCGCGGCTGCGCGAATCCGGGCAGCCTGATGGGGGAGGGCGAGTTCGTCCAGTTGCCCGGGCGGGACCCACTCAACGGCGGACAGTTTGCCGTGCGCGCTCTCGGGGAGCGTCACCGCGGCTGCTTCGTCGTTGTCGAGTGTCCCGCCGTCGAGGACGAAGCTGATGCCGTCGGCGCTCGTTTCGCCCTCGCTCGCGGGCACTTGGTCGACCATGAGCAAGTACGAGAGCTTGCGCTTGAGGCCGGTCTCGGCCAGCAGCTCGCGGGCCGCAGCGACGGTGATGGGCTCGCCCTCGTGCGCTCGGCCGCCCGGAAGCTGCCACCCCTGCTTCTGGTCGGCGTGCCTGCACCTGGGCTTCACCATCAGGATGTCGCCGTAGCTGTTGCGGACAAGTACGACCGCACCGATACCACGACCGGGTGGGTTGGCGGGGGCATTCTCGCCGGACATGATGACTCCTCTCCGTAGTGCTATGACTACTCAGGAGGTTCAGCGTGGTCCCGTATCGGGAACGCTTCAACTTGTCAGACCGGCACGAAAGATTGGTGAACGCCCCTTGAACCGCAAGGAGTTAGATCCGGACAGCTCGCCTCAAGCGGCTTTCGGCGCACGTCTGCGCAGCTCACGGGAGGAACGGGGCTGGACCCAGGAAGAGTTGGCCGAGCGTATGGGCTATTCCAGTACGCATATCTCGGCGGTGGAAACTGGTCGCAAACTGCCGACTCTTCGCTTCGCGCGTAGTGCGGACAAGGTGTTCGGGACACGCGACGCGTTCGAGCGCGCGTTCCGAAAAGTGCGCAACACCGGTCTGCTGGAAGGTTTCCCGCAGTTCGTCGAGCATGAGGCACAGGCGGCAGAGATCCGGCTCTACGAAGTGGGCGTGATCCCTGGCCTGCTTCAGACTCCGGAGTACGCGGCTGTGCTCGCCCAGAGCGCGGTCAAGCGGGGGGCGATCTCCAACGAGCAGGCGGAGGAACGGGTAGCCCTCATCGTCGAACGGCAGGCCGCCCTCAAGCGCACGCCCCCGCCGTTGGTTCATGCGGTGCTCGATGAGAGCTGTCTCCGTCGCCCCATCGGCGGCTCATCCGTCATGGAGGGGCAGTTGGCGCGCTTGCTGGAGTTCGCCGACCTGCCGACCACGCTCCTACAGGTGGCCCCCTTCGACATGGGCGCTCGCCGTCCGTTCGATCTCCCGGTCACGATCTTGACCCTGCCGGACCGCTCGCTCATGTCGTACGCCGAGTCCGCCCAGCGGGGCCATCTCGAACGCGAATCCACGTTCGTACTGCCGATGCTGACGGCCTACCATCAACTGCAAGGTGAATCCCCCTCCCAGGCGGAGGCGGTGGCCATGATCGGCAAGTTAGGAAAGGGCACTCCGTGACGACCGAACACTTGCAATGGTTCACGTCCTCGTACAGCAACAATGGCGGCCAGTGCGTTCAGGTCGCCCACAACATCGTCGCCGCGCGCGGCGTGGTCCCCGTCCGTGACTCCAAGCGCCTGGACGGTCCCGTTCTGGACATCCAGGCCGATGCGTACTCTTCCTTCGTGTCAGGCGTCAAGGCAGGTTCGTTCGACAACACCTGAGCACCCGGCCAGGCGCGCACCGGAACCAAAGCCCTGCCACTCCAACCCCTATGGAGCGGCGGGGCTTCCTGCTGTTCGGCCGTCCGGCCGGGGGTGCCCTTGCGTCGGACGGTAGGCGTATAGTGCGCTGACTCCCATGAGAATGATGAGAGTTGGTGCACTGATCGCCGCTTTGGTCGCCGGGTCGATGCTGGCGGGCGCGCCGGGGTCGAACGCGCAAGGCGTCGGCCCCTTTGACACGCCGTCGCCGGGAACGTCGTCTCTTGGGGGAATCGACTTGGACACGGTGACGATCCCGGAGTTACAGGCGCGCAGGGACAGGGGGACTCTGACGTCGTCGGCGCTGACCCGTGCCTACCTGCGGCGGATCGAGGCCGTCGACCCGAAGATCAACGCGGTGCTGTACACCGATCCGTCGGCGCTGCGGCAGGCCGAGGCCAGCGACGCCCGGCAGCGCAGCGGCCAGCTGCGCGGGCCGCTCGACGGCATCCCCGTGCTGCTCAAGGACAACGTCGGCACCCGGGACCTGCCGACCACGGCCGGGTCGCTCGCGCTGGCCGGTAAACCACCGGCCCACGACGCCGTGGCGGTGACCCGGCTGCGGCAGGCGGGGGCGGTGATCCTGGGCAAGACCAATCTGTCGGAGTGGGCGAACTTCCGGGCGGCGAAGCCGACATCGGGGTGGTCGGCCGTGGGCGGGCAGACCCACAACCCGTACGTCCTCGACCGTAATCCATGTGGATCCTCCGCCGGTTCGGCCGCCGCGCTCGCCGCGTCGTTGTCGCAGGTGGCGATCGGCACCGAGACCGATGGATCCATCGTCTGTCCGGCGGGGATGAACGGCGTGGTCGGCCTCAAGCCGAGCCTCGGCCTGGTGAGCCAGCGGGGAGTGGTGCCGATCTCCGCCGAGCAGGACACCGCCGGGCCCATGGCGCGCAACGTCATCGACACCGCGCTCACGCTGTCCGTGCTCACCGGTGATCGCTCGATGGGCCTCACCGGCCGGTCGGCCCTCGGCGCGCTGGACGAACAGGAAGCACGCCAGGACGGTCTGCGGGGCAAGCGCATCGGGCTGTGGCGACTGCCCTCGCTCGGCGCCGACGTGGATGCCGTGATGACCCGTACGGCGGCGAAACTGCGCGACGCCGGTGCCGAGGTCGTCGAGGTGACGCTCCCGTACCAGGACCGGCTGGCCCAGCTCGAATTCCCGGCGCTGCTCAGCGAGTTCCACCGGGACATCGACGCCTACCTCGCCACGCGCAACGGGCCTCGCGACCTGGCCGCGCTGATCGCCTTCATCCGCGCTCACCCGCAGGAGCAGACCTGCTTCGCCGGGCAGGAACTGTTCGAGCAGGCCCTCGCCGCGCCGCCCACCACCGACCCGACGTACCGCGCCATGCGTGCGGAGCTGACGGACCTGTCCCGGCGCTCGATCGACGAGACGCTGGCGACCTACCGCCTGGACGCCATCGCCGCGCCGACGAACCCGCCTGCTTGGACGACCGACTGCGCCCGCGGGGACAACGACGTGATCCCGTCCTCCACCCCCGCAGCCGTCGCCGGATACCCCTCGCTGTCGGTGCCCGCCGGATCCGTTGGGGAACTCCCCGTGGGCCTGCTGCTGATGGCGGGCAATCGCGAGGACGTCGGCCTGTTGTCGCTGGGTGCCGCCGTGGAGCAGCGGCTGGGGGCCTGGCGCGCACCGCGTTATCTGCCGTCGGTGGGTCCCGTCGTGGGCTGAGCGGACCGGGGTCGGGCGTGGGCTTCACGGATCGCGATCTTGCTCCGTACGCTGGTGGCGACGGTGTGATCCGTACCCGAACTTCACGCAGCTCAGGAGCCCATCCATGCACCACTTCGATGTAGAGACGCTGTCTGCGGGCCGGTGGCGCAACGGCGGCGGTACGACCAGGGAGATCACCTCGCGGCCGGCGGGCGCCGACGAGTTCGGGTGGCGCGCGAGTGTCGCCGACATCAGTCGGGGTGGGCCGTTCTCGGCGTTCGAGGGCGTGGATCGTACGCTCACTCTGCTGACCGGAGACGGTGTGCGGCTGACGTGCCCGGGGGTGTTCGACCGGCTGCTGGTGCGTGCGGGGGAGCCGTTCGCATTCTCCGGCGACCTTGCGCTGGTCGCCGAACTGCCGGGCGGGCCGTGCCGGGTGCTCAACCTCATGGTGCGGCGCGGCAGTTGGACAGCTTGGTTGGACCGGGTCGACGGCCCGGTCGTACCGCGCCCGGGACACTCCGGGGTGCTCTATGTGCTGCGTGGCCGCTGGCAGACCGCCACACCCGGACTTGTCCTGACAACTGGTCAGGGCGTGTGGTGGGACGGCGACGACGAGGCGTCGGTCGGAGCGATCGCACCGCTCTCGGCCGACGCCGCCGCCCTGTGGGCGAATGTGACGCCTGCGACATGACGCAGGGTCAGTCGGTCGGCGCCGCCGCCCGGTCGCTGCTCTCGATCGCGGCCGGGTGGACGGTCTCGGAGGGCGGGTTGACGGTGCGCCGCGCCCAGAGCCAGTACAGCGCCGAGGTGAACGCCAGCCCGACGATCCACGAGATGTCCGCGCCGTCGAGCTTCTTGGTGAGCGCGCCGGTGTACAGCTTGGTGGCCAGGAACGGGATCTGCACGGCGACGCCGACGACGTAGCAGGTCAGCGCCGTGACGTTCCAGCGCCCGTAGCGGCCGTCCGGGTCGTACAGGGCGGGGATGTCGACGCGTTCGCGGGAGAGCAGGTAGTAGTCGACCAGGTTGATCGCGCTCCACGGGGTGAACACGGTCAGGAGCAGCAGGACGAAGTTCTTGAAGTTGGTCAGGAAGTCGTCGCTGGCGGCGAGCGCGATGACCATGGACACCGCGATGAAGCCGACGATGTAGGCGGCGCGTACGGCGGCCGAGATGCGTGAGCGGCGGTCGAAGGCGGTGACGGTGGTCAGGATCGACATGAACCCGCCGTACGCGTTGAGGCAGTTGACGGTCAGCTTGCCGACCACGATCACCAGGTAGATGAGGAAGGCGAGGAACGCCGGGCCCGCCAGATCGCCGAGGAAGCCGACCTGGTCGGGCAGGAACGCGTCGCCGGCGACGGCCGCGGTGAGTGCGCCCAGCGTCATGGACCACTGGGATCCGATGACGGAACCGGCGAAGGTGGACCAGAAGGTCGCGCGGGTGCTGGTGTCGCGGGGCAGATAGCGCGAGTAGTCGGCGACGTAGGGGCCGAAGGTCAGCTGCCAGCCGGCCCCGAGTCCCACGGCGAGCAGGAACGTCGACGCCTCGAATCCCTTGTTGCCGATGTGCGCGCCGACGTCGTACTGCGTGAACAGCCGTATCAGCAGATAGCCGAGGCCGAGCGCGCCGACGACGGTCGCGATGCGGCCCGCGATGTGGATGAGGCGGTAGCCGGTGACGGCGACCACGGTGGTCAGCGCCCCGAAGACAAGGATCCCGGCGTCCGTGCCGATGTGCAGCAGCTTGGACATGGCCTGCCCGGCCAGCACGCTGCCGGTCGCGGCGAATCCGAGATACATGAGGATCACCAACAGCAGTGGCAGGACCGCGCCGTAGACGCCGAACTGCGCGCGGCTGGAGATCATCTGCGGTACGCCGAGCCGTGGGCCCTGCGCGGAGTGCAGGGCCATCACGGCGCCGCCGAGCATGTTGCCGATCAGCAGCGCGGGTATCGCCCAGAGCGCGTCGGCGCCGAAGACGACCGACAGGGCGCCGTCGACGATGGCGGTGATCTGCATGTTGGCGCCGAACCACAGCGTGAACTGGCTGAGCGGCGTGCCGTGCCGCTCGGTCTCCGGGACGGCCTCGATGGTCCGCCGCTCCATCGCGAGGCGGTCCCCGGGGGTGTGTTGAACAGGCATGGTGGTGACCTCTCCCCGCAGCTGTTCCGGCGCGTCAGGACGGACTCCGCCGTTGACCCAGGTTGGGTTGCGCCGAATCTGGCATGGGGATGAACAAACATCAAGATCTTGAATGGCAAATTTCATAACGGGGAGCCGTGCGCAGCGATCGGGTCACCGAAATGCCCCGTTCGGCCTCGTGGTCGAGGCCGAACGGGGTTCGTCAGGCCAGGGAGTGGTCCGTCACGGCCAGCGTCTTGTCGCCCCGCTGGTGTCGCACCTCTCGGATGCCGAGCGCCTGGCGCAGTTTGCCCGCGGGCAGCGTCACCGGAGCCGGGGCCGGCCCGTCGCCGGGATGGGGGAGCGGGTAGGCGGTGGTGGTGGCGCTGTGGAAGGTCACATTGCCCTCGACCTTGCTGAAGAGCTGGTGCACATGGCCGTTGAGGCAGGTCACGGACGAGAAGCGACGCAGATACGCGAGCGCCTGCACGGCGTCGTCGGTGCCCCAGCCCCAGTTGGGGTACATCGCGAACAGCGGGATGTGGCTGAAGACCACGATCGGGGTGTCGGCGGACAGACCGGCCACGTCCTTGCGGACGAAGTCCAGCTGATCGGTGCCCAGATGGCCGAGCTTCTTGAGATTGAGAGCGTTGACCAGGGCGATGACGTGCACGCCTTTGATGTCGAAGCTGTACCAGCCGTCCCCGCGGCTGCCCGCGCCGAACGCGGCGCGGTACTTCTGGCCGGCGTCGTCGATGGCGTCGTGCTCACCGGGGACGGTGTGGGTGGAGCCGCCGTGCAGTCCCTTCATCATCTGCTTGACCTGATCGAACTGGCCGGGTGTGGCCAGATGGGTCAGATCACCGGTGTGCATCACGAAGTCGGGGCGTGCGGGCAGGGCGTTGACCTGGTCCACGGCGCGTGCGAACGAGTCGGTGACATCGGGGTTGGCCGTGCCGTGGAAACCGAGGTGGCTGTCGCTGAGCTGCGCGAACGTCAGGGTGTCCGGGCCGTTGGTCTTCTGCTCGTGTCCGCTGGATCCGGCCACGTGACTGTAGACCTCGCCCCCGGCCACGGTGAGGACGACGGCCGAGCCGAACCAGGCCGAGTGGCGCAGAAGTTGACGACGTGTCATACGGTGTGGAGAGTCGGCGTTCACGGTCGCACCACCACGCTGGCGTGCATGAAGGGGTGGATGGTGCAGAAATACGTATAGGTGCCGGCCTTGGTGAAGGTGTACCGGTAGACCCCGCCCGTGTCGAGCGGCGGGGAGTGGAGCGGGCCACCGTGGTCGGCGGTGACCGTGTGCGGCTCGTCGTCGGCGTTGGTCCAGGTGACCGTGGTACCCACCGAGACGGTGAGGGTCGCCGGGGCGAACGCGAAGCTCTTCACGGCGACGGCGGTGACCGTGGAGGACGGCGCGGAGGCGGCGGGCGTTCCACCGCCGCCTCCGGCCGTCGCGGAGCCCCGCTGGGTCGTCGACGCGGGCATGCCGGACATCTTCATTCCCCCGTTCCCGGCATTCGTCGACGTCCCGCAGGAGGCCAGCAGCCCCAGCGCTGCGGCTGTGGCAGCGAACACCGCGCCCCGCTGGGCGACTCGGCGCCGGATCACAGCTGTTCGCATTGGATTCCCCCGTCCGGCCCGTCCAGAAGACGGGGCCTTTGTTCCGGCCCCTCTGATACGGACCGTGTGCCGGCCCCGCCGCTCGCGGGGCTCACCCTTGGATAGGCGACGGGGTTACGCCGCCGCCCACGGGCACGTACACCTGCACCGCGCCCTGCGCCTCCCGTACGGCGATCCGGGGGAGCGCGGGCAACGGCCGGTCGAACTGGTGGTGGACCACCTCGCCGGTGAGCGCGAACACCGAGTTGTGGCACGGGCAGGCGAGCCGTTCGGCCGCCCGGTCGAGCACCAGGCGGCAGCCCTGGTGCGTACAGACCCCCGACACCGCGCGCAGCCGCCCGTCGAGGCGGGCGACGAACCCGGTGACGGCGCCGGTGTCGAAGGCGCGCACAGTGCCGTGCGGCAGCTCGTCACTGGTGGCCACGGTGTGCCAACTACCCACGTTTGGCTGGAGAGTTGACACCTCGGGAGCGCTCTCCTCGGGGTTCTGGAGCAGGGTGCGATCGACGAGGACCGCGGCGCCGGCGGCCGCTGCGGCGAGCGAGGCGCCCCGGACGAACCTTCTGCGGGTGCCTCCCTTCGGGACGTGGCCATCCTCGTCCAGCTGGGCCGCCAGGCGCTCGTGCAGAGCGGCCACGAACTCCTCGCTCGGGGCACCGGCACCGGGGCGCGCGGCGCGCAGGGTGATCGCCGTGGCGATTTCCGCGGCGTCCTCGGGACGCGCCCGGAACGGTTTGGGGCGGCGCGAGCGCAGCAGAGCCTCGATGTACTTCTCGGCCTCGTCGTCCACCGTCACCCCTCCGTCTCTTCCAGCCGGGTCGCCACCAGCGCGGCGTGCCGCAGCGCCCGGTACTGGAGCACCTTCGCGTTGCCGACGGTCACACCGAGCTCCGCGGCCGCCTCCTTCAGCGAACTGGCGTCCAGGAAACGCAGTTCGAGGATGCGACGGTAGCGGTCGGGCAGCGCGTCCAGGATGCTCCGGGCACGGCGCGGCACGTCGGAGGGGGCCTCCTCGGGATCCGGCTCCTGCTGGGGGTGCTCCTCGGGCAGGTGGGTGACCTCGATGCCGAGGACGCGCCGCCAGTGCGAGGCGAGCACGGTACGCGCGGTCGCCAGCAGATACGCGCGGACCTCGGGGACGGTGGCCGACGTCCGCAACGGGCGCAGCGCCGCGAGGAAGACCTCGGTGGTGAGGTCCTCGGCGTCGGCGCGGTTGCCGACCTTCGAGAACATCACCCGGTAGATCCGGTCCACGTTGTCCCGGTAGATCGCCTCCCAGTCGGCGTACGTCTCACCGCCGACAAGGCTGAGCCGGGACGCACCGGGCCTCCCGCGCGCCCCCGGCCCACGCCCGGGCTCCTTCGACCGGCGTACCGCCATGTCCCACCGCTTCGGCTCGCTCGCTCGGGGGCCAGCCCCGCTTCACCTACAAGTAGCGCCCCGGGTTACGGAGTTGAAAACCCGCCGGGCGTCCAAAGACGGCGTGAGGAGCGTGGTGTCAGCGGCCCTGGATGTTGCGGACGACCGTCCAGGCCAGCGCCGTGGTGAGGATGAGCGCGGCTCCACGGGGGCCGATCGGCAACCGGTAGCGCCGGCCTCGCAGACCGGCCGCTGCCCAGCGGCCGTACGCGACGACGGCGAAGGGGAGAGCGACGAAGACGACGGGATTGGCGCGGAATGCGGCGCCCCACTCGCCGTGGAGTATCTCGTACGTCATCCGAGTGCCGCCGCAGGCCGGGCAGTTGAGCCCCGTCAACCAGTGGAACGGGCACCGGGGCAGCGCCTGCCCCGGGTCGTAGGGGCTGTGGCCGTGGAGGTAGAGCAGGCCGGCCGCACCGGCGAGGGTGACGGCGGCGGGCAGCACGGCCGGGTGCACACGGAAGCGGTGCCGGGGGAGGGAGTCCCCCGGCACCGCTTCCGGAACGGCGTGGTCAGCCACGCAGCACGAGCCCCTGCGCGTCGGTCTTGTTGTTGCTGACCAGGAACACGATCCCGTCGATCAGCGCCCAGATGCCGAGCCCACCGCAGGTGAACAGCTGGGCGAGGGCCATGCCGACGTGGCCGGTGTAGAAACGGCCGATGCCGAAGGTGCCGAGGAAGAGCTGGAGCACGCCCGCGACGATCTTCGACTTCTCCGAGTACGGGCGGCCGTAGGGGTCGTAGCCGTACGGAGTCGGGGCGGGCGGCAGCGAGCCGGGCTGCGGGGGGCCGTACGGGTGGGGGTACTGGTCGCTCATGAAGTGTTCGCTCTCGGGGACGGGGTGACGGGCCGGGTCCCGGGCAGGGCCAGTGGGCCGGACCGTCTTGATCAAACACCCCATCATCTGTTCGCCCCGCTTGGCCCTTTGTGCGGCGAAGGTCCCGAAAGGCCGGGACTTTGGTCCCCAATGGGCAGCGGGCCGGGGAAGAGGTCGTTCGGCCGAGGGTGGTGGGGACAGCTGGTCCGGTCTGGTGTGCCTGACTGGTTGTCAGTGTCGGTGGCTCTCGCGGGCGTACCCCTCAGCGCGGCCTCGCCCCCACCCGCGCAGCCGCGTGACCACCGGCGCGGCTTGTCATGAGCCCATCCCTCACCAGCGGGTAGGCTGCTCAGCGCACGTGCACCACACTGGGGATTCCGTATGAGCGACGACAAAGCCCCGAACCGTCCCAGCTACCGCTGTCGCCGGACGAGCTGAAGCGGCACCACTCCGAATGGCTCGCCGGTATCACCAAGGCCCCACCCGCCGACAGTTACGTGGACCCCCTCACCCCGGTCCCTCTGCGTCCGAGCCCGCCGCTCACCGGCTCGCCCTTCCTCAAGCCGCCGCTCCAGGGCCCGTCCCTCCAGGGCTCGCCACTCGCGGCGAACGCGAATACCACGACGGCGACCGGATGACCGAGCTGATCAAGTCCAGCGTGAGCATGAAGCAGCTGCGGGCGGACACCCTCGCCAACTGGCGTGCGGACGGGAACGACGAGGGCACCGTCAGCTACTCCATCTCCAAGGGCGGAAAGGTCGGCGCCCTCGAAAAGCTCGTCCTCACCGACATACCGGCGATCGCCACCGGCGACCCGGACCACCTGGGCGAGGCGTTCGTCGGCTCGTACTCCCTCGACTACTCGGTGAAGGGCCAGGACCCCGACGGCTCCCTCGTCGTCGAGTACACGCTCAACAACAAGACCAGCAACGAATCCTTCCTCCACTTCGTCGGCTACTACGACTGGCTGAAGAAGACGAACCGGGAGCACGGCGTCTTCTCCACCATCGGACAGCAGATGACCTGGACCGAACGCATCCCGGCAGCAGGGAAGTAGCACCGTGCACCACCATTCCCGACGCGCTCTCGGGGCCGTCGCCGCCCTCGTGGTCCTCGCCGCCACGCTCACCGCCTGCGGTTCCGACGCCCTGAAGCGCTGCGTCCCGGTCCCCGTGAAGTCCGCTGCGCCCGGCGACCTGGTCGGACGTTACGAGGGTGCGCACGAGGCCGACGGAGTGCGCCTCACGCTGTCCTCGGGCGGCGCCATGCGGGCGGAGAAGTGGCCCACCGGCGACTACCACCGTGCCGAGCTGGGCAACACGTTCAACGGCTCCGGCACCTGGGAGATCGAGCCGGCCACGGCGTCGAACGACCGCGCGCTGCTGCGTCTGCACTTCACCAAGCCCGCCCTGTTCCTCAAGGGCGACACCCTCGACAAACTCACCATCGGCATCGACAGCACCCGCACGGACCTCTACCAGGACTTCGACCCCGACGTCTGCCCCGACTTCCGCCTCCAGCTCCAAAAGCCCTGACCGATGGCTGTGTGCAACCTTCGGGGCGGATCACCGGTCCGGACCGGCGTGAGAAGAGGCTTGGGCAGCCGGCTACGGTCCGGCCGGGTCCAGCAGGCCAGGTGATCAGCCGACGCCGACGAAGGCGCCGTCGGTGAGCACCGGCACCACATGACTGACGTTCAACTCCGTGGCAACAGCGACGTCATCGGCGAACCCACCCTCACCGAGCTCGCGCCCGGACGAACTGGAGGTGACAGCGGCGGCGGGATCCGGGGTCCCGGTGAAGGCCACCGCGGCCATGGCCGCCTCTGGCGAAGGCAACTCACCGCCGAGCGCAAGCAACTCGGCGATCACCGCTCCGGCGCCGAGCAGGTCCTCAAGCGCCGGCCGGAGACTGCCGTCGGGCCAGCGTTCACCCGCGGCAATCACTCCGACAGGATGTTCTACGGTCCCGTAACCGTGAGCGCTCAGCCACTGTCCGACAGCGGTCGCGTTCCGCAACGAGGCGGCGACCACGGTGACGTCGTCACCGGCCGCGGCGGCGATCGCCGACCCGTTGGGCGACGGCAGCACCAGCCGCGGAGTGAACGGGGCACGTCGCAGCGCGGCCGGAGACAGCGACCACGGTGAAACCTCGCTCACCGCACGCCGTCCCACCGCCAAAGCGGCGCCCACCTGCTCGGCGAATACCGCAGCGGACTCGTCCCGCCAGCGATAGGGGAACACCCGGGTCCCCGCCTCGACCGCGACGGTCACCGACGTGGTGAACGACAGCACGTCGACAACCACCAGACAGGCGACCTCACCCGCCAGCCGCTCCGCCCCCACCGGGCCCCACTCGACGCGTACACCATGACCAGCCTGCGCAAAGACGCGTGCTGGTCCCGTTTCGGACGGAACAGCGGGCGGGACGGGCGACGGTTGATCCATCCGCCCATCCTGCCGTGACACGACACCGGCCGCACACGGATATTCGTGCCCGTGCCGCGAGCCCCTTCCCTTGTGGGTCAGATCACAGTTGAGGTTGACCTCGGGTCAGGGTGGAGGCTCATCGCATCGGCACGGCGCCGACAACGATGCGAAGGAGTCAACCATCATGTCCACCACTGTTTCCGGCCAGGGGCAGGATCGTCCGGAGCTGCAGAAGGCGATCGAGGAGTTGGTCGCGTCCGGTTTCGTCGGGGTCCAGTTGCGGGTGAACGACGAGCGGGGCGAGTGGGTTGGCAGCGCCGGGGCGCGTGAGCTGGGCCGGAGCGACGAGCCGGTGACCGACGGGCACTTCCGTATCGGCAGCACCACCAAGAACTTCGTGGCGACCTCGGTGCTCATGCTGGTGGCCGAGGGCAGGATCGGCCTGGACGTTCCGGCCGATGACTACCTGCCCGGGTTCGGGCTCGATCGGCGGATCACCGTGCGGATGCTGTTGCAGCACACCAGTGGGATCTTCAACCACACCGGTGAGCTCTACGAGGACGGGAGGATCGAGTGGGGGATCCCCTGGCGCGGCAAGGAGTGGGTGGACAACCGGTTCAAGACCTACCTGCCCGAAGAGCTGGTCCGACTGTCGCTGTCCAAGCCGGGGCGGTTTGCGCCGGGTACCGGTTGGAGCTACGCCAATACCAATTACGTGCTGGCCCGGCTGGTGGTCGAGGAGGTCACCGGCCGTTCGTTCGCCGAGGAGTTGCAGCGGCTGATCCTGGGGCCGCTGGGAATGACCGGCACCGTGGCGCCGGGCACCTCGCCGGAGATCCCCGAGCCGTACAACCACGGCTACTACCGTTACGATGACGCCGGGCAGGAGCGGACGGTCGATGTCACCCGGCAGAACCCGTCCTGGGTCGGCGCCGGCGGTGACATGATCTCGACCACCAAGGATCTGCATACGTATTTCTCCGCGCTGATGGGCGGCAGGCTCGTGCCGGCCGAGCTGCTGGCCGAGATGCGTACGCCGGAGGCGACGGTCGGCTACGGCCTGGGGGTGTTCGCGCAGGAGACGGACAGCGGCACCGTCTTCCACCACAACGGCGCCACCATGGGCTCGGCGGCGCTGATGTACGCCACACCCGACGGCGCCAGGACTTTGACCGCAGGGCTGACCTGGGTGGACGACGCCGACCTGGCGATAGCGCCGGCATTCCTGGCCGCCCAACAGCGTTTTGTCGACGCGGTGTTCTGCGGCAAGCTGGGCTGATGAGGAACGGAGTCACGATCGGGCAGGCGGCGGCGTTCGTCGGCGTCACGGTGAAGACGGTGCGGCACTACCACAAGCTCGGCCTGGTCGAGGAGCCGGAACGCGACAGCTCCGGCTATCGGCGGTACGGATCCGGCGAGTTGCTGCAGCTGGTGCAGGTACGGACGCTGGCCGCCGCAGGCGTGCCGCTGGCCGAGATCGGGCCCATGCTCGACGCCGACGCCGCACAGTTCGGCGCCGCGCTCGCCGATGTCGAGCATCAACTCACCGAACGTATCGATGAGTTGGTATCCCGCCGCGACACGCTGCACCGACTCGCCGACGGCGATCGGGCCCTGCTGCCCGACCGCGCCTGCGCGACTCTGGACCGGATGTCGGGCCTCGGCTTCGGCCCCGACTATGTGGCCGCGCAACGCGAGGCCCTGGTGTTGGCCCGGGCGCTGGTGCCGCAGGGCTTCGACGGCTTCCTGGCCCAGCTGGAGCAGGGGCTCGACGACCCCGAGTACGTCGACCTCACCCGGCGCGGCCTGGAGGCGGAGAGCTGGGAGCTCGACGACCCGAGGATCGAGGAACTCGCGACCGCCATGGCCGACCGCTACCTCGCGTCGCAGGTGGATCACGCCAACCTGCAGACCTGGGCCAGGTCTTCGGCCCAGTACAAGCTGATCAACAACCACCGCGAGGACCAGGCTCCGGTCGCGGCCCGGCTGACTGCGCTCACCGAGGCCAAGCTCCGTGCCGCGGGCGTACGTATGCCCCACCGTTGAGGGGCTCTCCGCCCGACGCTTGGGTGCTATGCGCGCACTACACCGCACTCGCTCGGATCGCGGCGATCACCTGGCGTGCCCATGCGGCAGGGGCCGGGAAGCGCATCAGGGCCGACAGGTGGGTGATGTGTCTGCGGCGTTGTTCGGTGGTCATGGTCAGGGCCGTGCGCAGGGCGCGCACGAGGTCGGCCGGGCTGTGGGGGTCGGTGAGGACCGCTGCTCCTGCCAGGTGTTGGGCGATTCCCGCGTGGCGGGAGAGGACAAGAACGCCGGGGCGTGCGGTGGCGGCGCGTGCGGTGACGTACTCCTGGGCGGTGAGGTTCATGCCGTCGGCGAGCGAGGCCACCCAGAAGATGTCCGCGGCGAGGTAGTGGTCGATGATCTCGGTGAAGTCCAGGTTGTGGGGGATGTAGTCGACGGGTTGCCAGGCGGTCGTGCTCCAGCGGTCGTTGACCGCGGTGATGGCCTGCTCCAGTTCCGCGCGGGTCGCGTCGTACGCGCGGATGCCGGTCGCCGGTGGTGGGCAGATCAGCCGGAACCGCAGGCGCTCGCGCAGGCCGGGGTTCTGCTGGAGCAGGGTGGCCAGCGCGTGAATCTTGTGAACGGGCGCTTTGGCGTAGTCGAGCCGTTCCACGGACAGGACCAACTGGGCGTCTGCGTCCTCGCGCTGTGGTCTACGGGTGCGGGCGAGGGCGGCGACGGCCTGGTGGTCGATGCCGAGCGGGTGGACCCCGGTGCGCGGTGGGGAAGCTGTGGTGTCTGCCAGGAGCCGGCGGAAGTGGTCCGCGCAGTCCTGGGTGTGAAACCCGGCCCAGTCCAACATCGCGAGTGACTCGCGCAGCCGCTCGGCCGCGGGGATACGACGGAAGACGTCGGGAGGGGGGAAAGGGGTGTGGTGGAACAGCCCGATGGTCACATCCGGGCGTTGCATTTTCAGGATGCCCGGTACCAGCCACAGGTTGTAGTCATGCAGCCATACCGTGGCTCCGTGACGGGCGAGGGAGCTGATGTGGTCGGCGAACGCGGCGTTGACCTTCTCGTATTCCGGCCAGTCTCCGGTCCTGTCCTGGATGAGATGCGGCTGGGCCACCAGCGCCGGCCAGAGCGTCTCCTTGCAGACGCGGTGGAAGTAACCGGCCCACCGGTCCTCGCTCACCGGTAGGAGCGACAGTCTCAGGCCACCGGTGGCCGAGGAAGGGGGACGCGGTGCCCGCGTCTCGCCGACGTGGGCCGCTGCCCACACGGCGTCCAGGGCCTCATCGGCGAGCGACGCCCGAAGCGTGGGCAGGACCCCGTTGGGGCTGGAGGGTGCCAGCCACCGGCCGTCCCGCCAGTGCACCGGCGGCCGGTGATAGCCGACCACCACCGACCGCCGATCGAGCCAGCCCCGGCGCTCCATCGCCTGCGTGATGGCGGCCGCGCCGGGCAGATCGGACGCGTCGACCAACGCGCTTGCGGGCACGCGCGCGGCCAGTGCCGGCTCCGCGTTCGCCACCACCACGCCATGCGTGCCCAGGCGGAACAGCGAAAGGTCGTTGAGGGAATCCCCGGCGACGAGCATCGCCTCCCGGGGCCACCCCAACATGCTGGCCAGCAACCGCACTGCCTGCCCCTTGCCCGCCCGGCAGGGAAGCACGTCGAAGTAGCGCCCCGAGGCGTACGACCAGGAGCACCCCAGCTCCTTCACCGCCGTCTTCACCTCGTCGGTGAGGCCGTCGGGAGCCAGATAGAAGGAGCACCGGCCGTCCTGGGGCACATCCTGGTACACCAACTGCGGGAACCGTCGCAGAGCCCCGCGGACGATTTCGGCACCCGGCCAGCCCGCCCGTAGCCGCTCCTCCAGGCCTTCGAGCCGCGTCATGCGCGTGGCGTCGACGACGCTCGCCCCGACATCACCGATGATCCAGCGAGGAAACGGCACGAGGGCGTCATCACGTAACAGAGCCTGGACCGATTCCAGGCTCCGCCCGGTCGCGAAGACGACGACGATCTCGGGATGCCGCTCCAGAGTCTCGCGGAGACGACGCCGGTCGTGCGGCCGGCCGCCCAGCAAGGTTCCGTCCAGGTCGGTGACGAGTACCCTCGCCCCGGCTGCCTCCGCGTTCAAGGACTCTCCGTTCAGCTTCTGATCACCTGCTTTAGGCGGCAGCATGGTGCCAGGCCCCGCACGCGTCGACAGAGCGCCGGTCGGGCGCCGAGGGTCTACCAGGCCGGATCGTGGGTCACCGGGTCGATGACACTCGCCCCGTCCAACATCGTGTTGTCCGCACGCGGCAGGTTGTCGCGCCGCAGATCCCTGATCGCCCGACCCAGCCTGGCCACGCGAGGATCACCGCTCTCGACCAGTGAGGTGACGGCCTCCTCGGCAAGGTCATGTGCGGCGACAACGAGCCTCTCGACAGCAGGGTCGACGGGCGACATGGCACCTCCCAATCAGCGGTCGTGGCGACCTGAAGCCCCGAATCGACATGGTCGATGTTCGGCCGCACAGAAGTCCACTGGTACAGCGCGGGGACGTCAAGTACATCTATCCGGCCGCGACCGCTCACCGCGCGCGTTCGAAGGGACAGTTCGAGATCAGCGTGCGCGCAACCGGTCCAGTGCCGACCAGCTCTCGTCGTCCGCGGCGCGGTAGATCACCAACTGCTGGTCCGGATCCTGAAGCGGCATGAGCACTTCGAATTGCACGGCGATCACACCGATGTCAGGATGCCGCATCACCTTGCGTCCACGGCCGTTGACCTTGATATCCCGCTCGGACCACAACCGGGCGAAGTCCTCGTCATGCGTGGTGAATTCAGTGATGAGGTCCGTCAGCGCCCGATCCTCCGGATGTGCGGCCCACGCGGTGCGCAAGTGGGCGATCCCCTCCCGCACGACGCGTTCGCGGTCGACGTATACCTCACGCATCTCGGGACGCATCAGGCACAGCCACATCGCATTGCGCTGTGCGGGCGGCAGGGTGTCGAAATCCAGGAGCAGCCGCGCCATTTCGCCGTTCCAGGCCAGGATGTCGTAGCGGTGGTTCATCAGCATGGCGGGCAGCGGTGACAGGTCGGCGACCAGCCGGGCCAGCGGCGGCGCCGCGACGGTGGCGGGTTCGTCGGCGTCGCGGGGGCGCTGCCGGGCCAGGTTGAAGAGGTAGGCGCGTTCGTCGGGGGTCAGGCGAAGCGCCCGGGCCAGTGCTTCCACCACGTTCGCCGAGGGTCGCAGTCCGCGGCCCTGTTCCAGCCGTACGACGTAGTCGACGCTGACCCCGGCCAGTTCGGCGACCTCTTCGCGGCGCAGTCCCGAAGTGCGCCGGGCCTGTCGACGCGACGGCAGCCCGAAATCACGCGGGTCCAGACGTTCGCGCCGGGCCCGCAGGAACGCGGCCAACTCCTGTGTCGTGTCCACGGTGCGGATCGTCATGCCCGGTCCAACAGCCATGGGTAGGACTGCTGTTCCCAGGAAGTTCCTTCCCTTATCCCCGGCTCGCAGCGGTCACAGACTCGATTTCGGCAACGGACCACAAGCACAGGAGGACGCGATGTCCCTCACCCTCGACACCTACCGGCTGCTGGGTCGCTCCGGGCTGCGGGTCTCACCACTGGCCCTGGGCGCGGCTACCTTCGGCACCGACTGGGGCTGGGGCGCCGAACGGGACGAGGCACGCAAGCTGTTCGACCTCTACGTCGAGCGCGGCGGCAACTTCATCGACACCGCCGTCACCTACACCAACGGCAGTTCCGAGCGCCTGCTGGGCGAATTCGCCCGCGACAACCGGGAGAGCCTGGTGCTGGCGACGAAATACACGACGCTGCGCCGGCCCGGCGATCCCAATTCCGGGGGCAGTCACCGCAAGAACCTGTTCGCGTCGGTGGAAGCCAGTCTGCGACAGCTGAATACGGACTACATCGATCTGCTCTATCTGCACGTGTGGGATTTCACGACGCCGGTCGAGGAGATCCTGCGCGGCATGGACGATCTGGTCCGGCAGGGCAAGGTCTTGTACGTGGCGATCTCCAACGCCCCGGCCTGGCAGGTGTCGCGCATGCAGGCGATCGCCGACCTGCGCGGCTGGTCGCCGCTGGTCGCGCTGCAGATCGAATACAGCCTGATCGAGCGCGGTGCGGAACGTGACCTGATCCCCATGGCACGCGAGATGGGGCTGGGGGTGATGCCGTACTCGCCGTTGGCCGGCGGGGTGCTCACCGGCAAGTACAGCCGTGACGACCTGACCGCGACGAACATCGCATCGAAGGACGGCACGCGCAGAAGCGTGACCATCGCCAACGGCGCGCTGACCGATCGCAACTTCGCCATCGTGGACGTCGTGAAGGAGGTCGCCACGGAGCTGGGCCGCACACCCGCCCAGGTCGCGCTGGCCTGGACCCTGCAGAACCCGGGCGTGACGGCACCGCTCATCGGTGCCCGCACCCCCGCGCAACTGGAGGACAACCTGGGCGCCCTGGAGGTCGACTTCACCGCCGCCCAACTGGCCCGCCTCGACGAGGCCGGCGCGATCGGACTCGGCGTCCCGCACGACCTGCTCGCGGGCGACTTCGGCCGCACACTGACCCGCGGCGACCTGAAGATCGACAGGGGGCCCGACCAGCGGAGGGTCCAGGGCGCAGCGGCTCAGGCGCAGTGAATCGGTGTGGCCCCAACTGCTCCACAGTTGGGGCCACACTCGCTGCTTTCGCCAGGTGCCTCAGCCCAGTGCCAAGTACCCCTTCAAGCCCGGGCCCGCCGGGATGCCCGCGCCCTGGGCGCCGGGGTGGAAGTGCAGTTCGCCGTCCGCGTTGGTGGCCCAGACGCCCGACTTGCCGTTGCCCGTGACGTCCGGGACGGACGTGATCAGCGGGCGGTTCGCGGGGGTCCAGCCGTTGCCGATCACCTGGTGGGCGGTGCCCAGGCCCTGGCCATCGGGGCCCGTGCCCTCGTACAGGTGCAGGTCGCCGTTGGAATTGGCGCGGGCCAGCAGGTCGACCCGGCCGTTGCCGGTGTGGTCGCCCGGCGCCATCAGGTCGTAGTTCGACCAGCCGCCGTCGCCGAGCAGGACCGGCGGCTGCTCCAGATACTCGTCCAGGTAGCCGGAGGACGATCCGAAGTACAGCCAGAGGTGGTCGCCCTTCTTGACGATCAGGTCTGGGTACGCCTGGCGGTCATCGGGGCCGATGACCCCGTCGCCGTCCAGGTCCAGCGGGCCGTCCACGTCACCGATCGCCAGGATCTGCTCCGCGCCCCGGAAGTGGGCGTTCTCCTCGTCCCAGACGTTCAGTTCGCGCCGCTCGGAGACGTCGGGCGCGCCCGTCCCGTCGTTCGGGTGGATCCAGAGGCGGTCGCGCTTCTCGGTGGCGTCCGGGATCAGGGCCAGCAGGTCCTCGAAGTGGTCGTCCGTCCAGTCGCCGCGCGCCGTGATCCGCGCGTTCTTGTAGGCGCCGGGCGCGGAGGCCGGGTCCGCGGTTTTCGTGGCCTTGCCGGTGCCGTCGCCGAAGAAGCGCTGGAGGGTGCCCGCGCCGTCGACCGCCCACAGGTCGGGGTGGCCGTCTCCGTTGATGTCGCCCGCCTTGTCGGGGGTGGCGGGGCCGTTGGCGTAGAAGAGGTAGCCGCGCGCGTCGGAGCGGTTGCCCGCCCGGTCCAGGCTGCGCACGTTCAGGGTGTGCGGGCCGGCCTTGGCCGGGGTCAGTCTGATCGTGACGTCACCGCCGATCGCGGCGGCCTGCACGGTCCGTATGTTGGCGTCGATCGTCGACCAGTACTCGTACGAAGCGATGTCCTTGCCGCCGCCGTTGGTGACGGTGAAGACGCCCTCCGTGCGGACCGGCGAGGTGTTCGCGGGCCAGCCCTCGGCGCCGTCGGGGAACTGCGGCGAGCTCACACCGGGCTGGTGGCTCGGGCGGTCCTTGTAGACGGTGAAGCGGCAGACGTCCGTCCAGCCGGACGCCGTGCGGTCGTCGGCGGCGCGCACCTGCCAGGAGTAGGAGGTGCGGTCGGCGAACTTGGCCTTGGGCACGGTCACCCGGGCGACCGTGCCGCTGGTCACGGAGACGGTCTGCTCGAAGATGTTGCCGGTGGTCGCGCCGGTCGGCCAGACCCGGAAGTGGCCCTTGACGGTGCCACCGTCGGCGTCCACGACCTTCGCGTACAGTTGTACGTCGGTGTTGCCGACCGCCGCGTACGGGCTGGCGTTGCACTGGGTGGCCGGGCTGGTGCCGATGCCCGTGGGGACGGTCGGCGGGGTGCTGTACTCGGTGGAGACGACGGCGGTCTTGGCGTCGAACTTCTTCCAGCCGAGGGTGTCGGACTCACTGGCCCGCAGGCCCAGCGTCATCGTCGGCCACTTGTTGTTCTGCGCCTTCTTGGCGTTGGCGGTGTTGTCGAACTCCAGGTTGCCCGCCGGGCAGCCGGTGCCCCAGCCCCTGGCGTCCGTGACCGTGGCGAGCTTGTTCGACCAACCGGGCTGCTTGTTCCAGGTGGTGGCGGAGCTGATGGTGCCGGTGTCCCACAGCTCGACCGGCTTCTTGGTGCAGGACCAGGAGTGGGTGTTCTTGATGCGGAACGTCGACTTGACGATCTGCTTGTCGGCGTCGTGCAGGTTGCGCGCGTCCATCGTGAAGAACGAGCGCCAGGTGCCGCGGGTCTCGCTCTCGTAGCCGACGCGGGCGACGTTGTCGCTCTTGTTCCAGTACGACGTCGTGGGGTAACTCTTCGAGACGGCCGTCCAGTTGTTGCGGGCGCCCGAGACGTACGGGTCGATGTGGACGGGGAAGACCGTGTCGGGCGCGGTCAGCAGCTTCTGGTCGGGGGCTATCTCCAGGGAGCCGCCCGCCAGCTTCGCGGGCATCGTGGTCTCCTTGGCGCCCACCGCCGGAGTGAAGCCCTGCGCCTCTTCGGCGGGCTTGGTCTGCGGCGCGGCGAGCGCGGCGTCCAGCGAGCGCGCCTTGCGTGGCGGGGCCTGGCCCTCGGCGACGCCTGAGCTGTCCCACATGGACGGGGTGGGCGCGGTGAAGACCTCCTGGCCCGCCGGGTTGACGGCGGTGAGATTGCCGGCCGCGTCGGTCTTGGCGGTGACGCCGTGCGTGTCCAGCGCGAAGCGCAGCTTCTTCAGCTCCGGACTTGCCGCCGCCTCCCGGCTTTTGACGACCAGCAGCTGCTGGTAGCCGGTGACGGACGCCCGCAGCTTCAGGTCCGTGCCGGGCAGTACCTCGGCGTACGTGGCGGTGTCCCCGGAGAGTTTCGGTTCGGGCAGCTCACCCGCCCAGTCGAGGGTCATGGAGCGGCCGTCGCGGGTGATGGTCGCCATCGGGGCGTCGCCGCCGCCGGAGAACTCCATGGCGACCGTCGTCGCCTTGGGGCGTACGGTCCCGTCCGCCGTCTTCACCAGCGTCGGATCGGCGTCCACCAGCTTGCCCGCCTGACGGACCCGGATCGGCACGGCGTGCGTCTCGCGGGTGAAAGTGCCCGACGGGTTGGCGTACGTGGTGGAGAGCTCGGTGCGCTCCGCGATCACCTCGACCGGCTTGCCCGTGTCGGCGGCCCGCTCCGAGGCGCGCTGAGCCCCGGGGGACGGCACGGTGTCGGCGGCCGGGGAAGCGGCGGCGGGCGCGGGCACGGCGAACACGGGGCCCGCCGAGGCTGCGACGGTGAGACCGGCGGCGACGGCACAGGCGACCAGGGAGCGCCAGGGGAGGAGCGCTCTACCGCTAGGCGATGGGGGAGTGGGCAAGGCTGGCCCTTTCCGACGGTCCACGAGGGGTGTCAATTGGCGCGATGCTGCGTCGATATGGGAAATGAATGAGTCAAGGGAAGGTAATGGATGCGTTTTCGCAGCGCGTGACCGGGGGTGTCGGTTTCCCGATTCGGGACCTATGGGCCCGGGGAATTGCAGCACTCCAGGACTTTGGTCCTGATCGTTTCGGGACCTTCGGTGGGCAGACTGAAGGTAAAGGGTGCGTAATGTCGCTGCGGTTACATTCCTCAACATGGGGGCGGCGTGCGCGCTTTCACTCAACGGTCCGGCAGTTCGGGAAGACGGGGATACGTGGGGCGGTGGTCGGGCCGGAAGGCCCGGGTCACGGCGGCGTCGTCCATCCTGTTCGTGATCGGCGGCTTCCTGACCGCCGAGACGGCCGCGGCCACCAGCCGCCTGGCCCTTCCCGCGCTGGAGAAGGACAAGCCCGTACCGGTCTCCAAGGTGAAGTCCGTCTTCGCCGGTGACGGCCGGGTGGACGAGGCGGGGCGCGACGCCCGGCGCCATGCGTCAAACACCGAGTGGCCCGAGGCGGACACGGCCGAGGTCAACATCCCCCGTGCCAAGGGCGCTTTGGCCGAGGCCAAGGGGCTGCCGGTCGAGATCGGTCCGGCGGGCGACGCCAAGGCCGCGCCCGAGCGCGCGCAGGTGCAGGTGCTGGACCGCGCGGCGGGCGACAAGCTCGGCGTGGACGGCGTTCTGATCGCCGTACGCGGCATCGAGGGCACCAAGGACGCTTCCGGCAAGGTCAGACTGACCCTGGACTACTCCGAGTTCGCGGACGTCTTCGGCGCGGGCTGGGCCTCCCGGCTCTCCCTCGCCCAGCTCCCCGGCTGCGCCCTTCAGGACCCGGGTAAGGCGGGCTGCGGCAGCGGTACGGCGCTGAAGACGGCGAACGACACCGACGAGCAGACGGTGACCGCCGAGGTCGCGCTCCCCGCGTCCGGCACCGGCGGCGGCGAGCCCGTCTCCCGCGCCAAGCGTTCCCTCACCGGGCTCGCCGCGGCCCCCGGCGTCACCCTCCTCGCCGCGACCGCCGCACCCCAGGGCGGCGGGGGCGACTTCAAGGCCACGCCTCTGACCCCCTCGGGCAACTGGGCCGCCGGCACCTCGTCGGGCGGATTCACCTGGGCCTACGAGCTCCAGACCCCCCAGGTCCCCGGCGGCCTGGAGCCCGAGCTGGCGCTCGGCTACAGCTCGCAGTCGCTGGACGGCCGCACCGCCGCCACCAACAACCAGGCCAACTGGGTGGGCGACGGCTGGTCCCTGACCGAGAACTTCGTCGAGCGCCGCAACGCCTCGTGCAACGACGACATGAAGTTCGACGGCAAGACCGGCAACAACAAGGCCAAGAACGGCGAGCAGTGCTGGCGCAGCGACAATGCCACCATGTCGCTGGGCGGCCAGTCCCACGAGCTGGTGAAGGACGACACGTCCGGCACCTGGAAGCTCAAGGACGACGACGGGACCCGTATCGAGCGGCTGAACGACACCGCTCGCGGCAACGGTGACGCCGACGGCGAATACTGGCGCGTCACCACCACCGACGGCACCCAGTACCACTTCGGCTACAACCGCCTCCCGGGCTGGGAGAAGGGCAGGACCGAGACCAACTCCACCTGGAACGTGCCGGTCTACGGCAACCACGCGGGCGAGCCGGGACACAAGACGGCCTTCGCGGACTCCTGGCAGAACCAGGCGTGGCGGTGGAACCTCGACTACGTCGTCGACCCCAACGCCAACGCCACGGCCTACTACTACGCGGCCGAGACCAACCGCTACGCCCGCGACGTCAACACGACGACCGGCAAGGGCACGCCCACCGAGTACGCGCGCGGCGGCCACCTGGTCCGCATCGACTACGGCCTGCGCGCCGACAACGTCTTCGGGGCCAATGCGGCAGCCGCCAAGGTCGAGTTCGACGTGTCCGAACGCTGCCTGGCGGACTCCTCCTTCGACTGCGCGCCCGCCAAGATGACGGCCGCCAACGCCAAGCACTGGCCCGACGTCCCCGTGGACCAGCACTGCACCACGGGCGACTGCAAGAACAACGTGGCGCCCACGTTCTGGACGACCAAACGCCTGACGAAGATCACGACGAAGTCCCTGGTCGGCTCCGGCTACCAGAGTGTCGACATCTGGGACCTGCGCCATCAGTTCCCCGATCCCGGCGACGGCTCGACCCCGGCGCTGTGGCTGGCCGGCATCACCCGCACCGGCCACACCGGCGACAAGCCCGAGAAGCTGCCCGAGATCACCTTCAAGGGACAACAGCTCGCCAACCGCGTCGACACCACCGGCGACGGCATCCCGCCGCTCGTCCGCTACCGCGTGTACCAGGTCGACACCGAGACCGGCGGCTCTATCGGCGTCACCTATTCCGGCGCCGACTGCAAGCCCGGCGATCTGCCGGACGAGGCGACGAACACCCGCCGCTGCTATCCGGTCTACTGGTCCTCCACCGACTCACCGGCCGCCGATTACAAGCCCAAAAAGGACTGGTTCCACAAGTACGTGGTGACCGAGATCCTGGAGAACGACCACGTCGCCGGGGCCCCGGCCCAGCGGACCGCCTACTCCTACCTCGGGGGCGCGGCCTGGGCCAGGAGCGAGGACGAGTTCACCCAGCCCGAATACCGCACCCGCAGCGACTACCGGGGTTACGGCGAGGTCCGCACCCTGGTCGGCAGCGGCTCCGACGGCCGCCAGATCGACACCCGAACCCGCTACTTCCGCGGCATCGAAGGCGCCGAAGTCGCCGACTACGAAGGCGTCAAGAGCACCGATCACCCGGCCTTCGCGGGCATGGAGCGCGCCGAGGTCGCCTACAACGGCGCCGAGACCGTCTCCGAGGAGGCGTCCATCCCGTGGCGCCGGGGTCCGACCGCGACCCGGGCCCGGCCCGGACTTCCCGCGCTGGCCGCCGAGCAGACCGGCGTCCAGAGCGAGAGCGGCCGCACCCCGGCCGCCGGCGGCACCTGGCAGCGCACCAAGGCCGAGCGCACCTTCGACGCGTACGGCATGGTGGCCACCGTCACCGACCACGGCGACCTCGACAAGAGCGGCGACGAGTCGTGCACCACGACGAGTTACGCGCGTTCCGCCGCCAACATCGCGGCCAACATGGTGGACCTGGAGTCCGCCGAGAAGACGGTCACCGGGACCTGTGCCGCTCCCGGCAGCGAACTGATCGCCGAGAAGCGCAGCACGTACGACGCCAAGGGCAACACGGTCACGGAAGAGGAGAACGACGGCAAGGGCACCGGTTTCCTCACTGTCGCCCGCACCACCTACGACGTGCACGGCCGTCCGCTGACGGTCACCGACGCGGCGAACGCCGAGATGACCACGGCGTACACCCCGGCGATGGGGGCGGCGCCCACCAGGACGGTCGTCACCAACCCGCTGGGCCATGCGCTCGCCACCGAACTGGACCCGCGCCGCGGACACCCGCTCGCGGAGAGCGACGCCAACGGCAAGCGCACCGACGTCGCCTACGACGGCCTCGGCCGACTGACCTCGGTCTGGGAGCCGGGCCGCCCCAAGGCGGACTACCTGACCTCGCCGAGCGCCGCGTACACGTACACCGTCTCGCGCTCCGCGCCGCCGGTCGTCACACAGACCACGCTCAGGAGCGACGGCGACACCGAGACCACGTACACGATCTACGACGGTCTGCTGCGCGAGCGCCAGACCCAGCAGCCCGCGGCGTCCGGTGAGGGGCGGGTCGTGGAGGAGAAGCAGTACGACTCGCGCGGCCTGGAGTGGAAGACCTTCGACTCGTACTACGCCACCGGCAGTGCCGACGGGAAGCTGGTCGCGGCCGACGACACCAAGGCGCCGGCCGTGCTGCGCACCGTCTTCGACGGCGCGGGCCGTCCCACCGACGTGATCGCGATGAAGTACGGCGACGAGACGCGCCGCACGGTCACCCAGTACGACGGCAACCGCACCACCGTGTTCCCGCCGAAGGGCGGCACGGCGCGCACCACCGTCACTGACGCGGTCGGCCGCACCACCGAGGTCGTGGAGTACACCAGCCAGGACCGCACCACCTCGCAGTCGATCAAGTACGCCTACGACAAGCGGGGTTCGCTCACCCGCGTTACCGACCCGGCGGGCAACGTCCGCACCTACGGCTTCGACGCGCGCGGCCGCGAGGTCCGCACGGAGGATCCCGACCAGGGGGTCAGCACCACGACGTACGACGACATGGACCGACCGGTCGCCACGACGGACGGCCGGGGCGTGACGCTCACCTCGGCCTACGACGTGCTGGGCCGCAAGACGGCGCTGAAGGAGGGCGCCAGGACGCTCGCCGAGTGGACGTACGACAGCGCCGCCAAGGGCGAGATGAGCGAGGCCCGCAGGCTGATCGGCGATCAGGTCTACACCCAGCGGATCACCGGCTACACGGACGACTACCAGCCCAAGGGCATGGACGTGGTCATCCCCGCGTCCGAGGGCGGCCTGGCCGGAACGTACAAGTGGGGCTTCGCCTACAACCAGTACACCGGACTGCTCACCCAGATCGCGCAGCCCGCGATCGGTGACCTGCCCGCCGAGCGGGTGGTGACCCGCTACGACGCCAGGGACGAGGCCCAGGGCCTCACCGCCGGCGGCCGGATCCTGGTCAACTCCTCGACGTACGACGCCTTCGGGCGGGTGATGCGCACCGAGTACAACGACAGTGCGCGCCGCCTCTACCGCAGTTGGGCCTACGACGAGCACACCGGCGAACTGCTGCGGGCCACCACGGACCGCACCATGGCGCCGCAGCGTGTCGACGACACCCACTACAGCTACGACCCGGCGGGCAACGTCACCCGGATCACCACCGAGACGGGGCAGGACCAGGCCAAGGTCAGCGACACCCAGTGCTTCGCCACCGACGCCCTGCAACGCCTCACCCAGGCCTGGACGTCCAAGAGCGACTGCGCTGGGGCCCCGGCCAAGGACAAGGTCGGAGGTCCGCAGCCGTACTGGCTCTCCTACAGCTACGACGCGCTCGGCAACCGCACCCAGGAGACCCGGCACGACACGGGCGGCGACACCGCGCGCGACACGGTCCGCTCCTACGGTTACGCCAAGCCGGGCGGCGCCAAGCCGACCGCGCTGACGTCGGTCGAGTCGAAGACGGGCACGACGGCGGGGCCGACGGAGTCCTTCGGCTACGACGCCGCGGGCAACACCGTCACGCGCAAGACCGACGGCCGTGACCAAAAACTGAGTTGGGACGCGGAGAACCAGCTCGCCTCGGTCGAGGAGAAGGGCGGGGCCACCACCTCGTACACCTACGACGCCGACGGAAATCGCCTGATCCGCAAGGACGGCCAGGGCTCCACGCTCTACCTTCCCGGCGGGAACGAGCTGACGCTCGGTGCCGACGGCAAGAAGGCCGGTACCCGCTACTACGAGATCGACGGCGAGCCGGTCGCGGCCCGCACGGGCGGCGAGGTGCAGTTCCTGTTCGCCGATCACCACGGCACTGCCACCACCGCCGTGGACGCCACCACCCAGGACATCACGCACCGCGCTCTCGCCCCGTTCGGCGAGGACCGGGCGGCGGTGTCGGCGGGTGCGGGTGCGGCGGCCGCGGGAGCGCTGACGGCGGCGGCCCGGGGTTGGCCGGGCGACCGGGGCTTCGTCAACGGCACCAAGGACAGCACGGGCCTGACCCAGTTGGGCGCGCGTGCCTACGACCCGAGGCTGGGCCGTTTCCTCAGCGTCGACCCGATGGTCGACCGGGGCGAGTCGCAGCGCATGAACGCGTACGCCTACGCCAACAACAACCCGGTCACCTTCTCCGACCCCGACGGTCTCTTCTTCGGAAAGATCAAGAACTGGGTGAAGAAGACGACCAAAAAGGCCGTCAAGACGGTGACGAAGGCCGCCAAGAAGGTGGTCAAGGCCACCAAGAAGGTGGTGGCCACGGTCAAGAAGGTCGTCAAAAGGGTGGTGAAGAAGGTGAAGCGGGTCGTCAAGAAGGTGGCCCGGGTCGCCAAGAAGGTGATCAAGCGGACCATCAAGGTGGTCAAGAAATACGCGAAGAAAAAGGTCCAGTACTTCAGCAAGAAGGTGAAGAAGACCTCCAACTACATCAAGCAGAAGTCCTCGCGGGGCTGGTCCAAGGCCAAATCGGCCGGGGCGGTCATAGGCGGTGGCATGAAGAGGGGCTGGAACGCGGCGATATCGACCGGAATGGCCGATGTGCTGGGCAAGGTGAGTACCGTGACGGGTGCGGCCGCCGGAATCCTGGCCGCCACCGGGTTCCTGTTGCCAGTGGCTGGAGCGCTGGGAGCGGTATCCCTGGGAACCGGAGTGGCCAGCGCGGGAATCTATGCGGGCCGTGAAGGGTTCGGCAGCCAGAACTTCAAGAATGCGGCTGTCGGGGTCGGGCTCGGAGTCGCGGGCGGCGGGTTGGGTAAACTTGCCGGACGTGGCGCCCAGGCCATCGGAATACGCGGATCCCGATTTATCGGCGGCGGCCTCAAGCAGATCCTTCCCACCGGTGCCAGGGGCAACGTCATCGGCTATGGCAGGTATATGTCGGCGAAGTACGACGCGATGCCTGCTGCAGTAGGGGCGACCACGACGGACTGGAACGACTGGTCAATCGGTAACCGGTAGCGACGTATCCATGTTCCGACCAGACGGGTGGGTGCGATCCCACATGGTCGCACCCACCCGACGTATGACGCGAAAGGCTATGACATGGAACCCAGGGTGTTCCGTCCGATGGAATCCAGGAGCGGGTTCGTCTTCGGCGGCCTGTTCACCATCGGCGGCATCGTCGCCGCAGTGCGCCTCGGGCTCGGCCACTTCTCCGGTTTCTGGGATGCACTGGGCGTGGCCTGGCTCGTCATTCTCCCGTTCGCCCTGAACGTGGCGCTGGGCAAGATCATCGTGGATGAGCACGGCATCCTGTCCTGGCGGCCCCTGTGGCGCAAGGCATACCGCTGGCAGGACATCTCCGAGGTCACCGTGGAGAAGAAGACGGGCAGGGGCAACGGCGCGTTCCGGATCCGGGTCTACCGTCACGGAGGCAGGCCGATCTGGCTGCCCGCGCCCTATGTCGACATCCGGGCCTCGGACAAGTGGCAGAAGGAGTTCACCGACCAGGCGGAGGACATCAAGGCGCGATGGCGCGAGGCGACGGGCGACGGCCCCGGGAAAGAGGGGACCGCGCGATGACCGGACGCACTCGTATGACGCCCCGTCGCCAGCCGTTGTGGGCGGGCCTGGTGCTCGCCCTGTGGGGCACCGCGTTCCTGGCGCGCTGGCTCATCGGCGACTGGCCCTGGCCGCTGGGCGCGCTCGGCGCGGCGTCGCTCGTGACGGCCCCGTTCCTGCTGCGCGCGGCGCTGCGGCCGGGCACATGAGTCGACGCGTCGGGTGTCGGCCGGGTCCGCAGGTTCGACCTTCGACGGACCCGGCCACCCCGGTGATCGTTTCCGGTCGCAGCATCAGAGGAGCGGAGCTGGCTCTCCCGCTCAGGACGTCGCGGCCTTGGCCCGCCGCGGTGTCGACCAGCGGCGGGTGAGCGGTCGCTCGACGAGTGCGTAGAGGGCCCAGGACGTCAGGATGCACACCGCGAGCAGCGCGGCTACCAGGCCGATGGCCACGGGTGTCGAGTAGAGGTCGTGTCCGAGGACCTTGCGGCCGTAGACGAGCACGATGGAGTGCAACAGGTAGAAGGCGAACGATATTTCGCCGAGCCAGACCATCGCGCGGTTGCGGAAGAGGGTGAACTCGCCCTTCGCGTCGGCCATGGCGGCCGCCGCGATGAGGAGGGTGATCGGGATGATCGAGGTGGCGCGCTGGGCGTAGAGCATGTCCGACTTCAGGGCGAGCCAGTAGCTGCCCGCCAGGAGCACGCTGGACCACATGATGCCGATGTTGCGCCAGCGCCCGTTGAGTACCGCGTGCGCCACGAGCATGCCGAGCGCGAAATCGAGCAGGCGCACCGGCGGGAAGTCGTACGCGAACCACAACTGCTTCACCGAGGCGTCCGCCGATGTCGAGGTGCTGAGTTGGATCGCCGGCGAGTCGGGCAGCACGTGGTAGGCGAACCAGGGTGTGAGGATGATCCCCGCGAGGACCCCGCCGATCCAGTACTTCAGGCGTGCCGGGTCGATGCGTAAGAACAGGCGGTGCAGCAGCGGGAACGCGGCGTAGAAGACGAGTTCGCAGCCCAGCGACCAGCTCGCCATGTCCACGCTCAGGAGGTACTGGAGGTCCGGTACCCACACGTGGACCATGAAGAGGTTGGCGAGTGCCACCCGGGTCGGGGTGTAGGCGGAGGCGAAGAGGACCATGGCCAGGCCCCAGGTGATCGCGTAGTTCGGGTAGATCTTGGCGAACCGGCGGCGCCAGAAGGCCCGCGCCGTGTCCTTCGGGCGGGCGGACCACGTCAGGACGAAGCCGCTGAGCACGAAGAAGAAGGCAACGCCCAGCCCACCGGCCTTCTCCGTGGCCTTGTTGAGGTCCATGGCCACCCTGTCGTCCCCGAACAGGCGTACCTGGGGCACCGGCAGTGCGGCATGGCTGATGAAGACCATGAACGCGGCGGGAAACCGCAGTCCGGTCAGCGAGGGCAGCCGGGAGGAACGGCCAGCGGGCAGCCGGTCGCGCTCGGGCGGCGCCTCACTGGACGCCCGCAGCATGCTGCTTGTCATGGACAACCTTCCTGAACGCGTGGGGGAGTCGGCCCTTGGGGACTGAGGGCCGACGGGGCTGGACAGCGCCCCGCCGCAGTGGGGCCGGGCGCCGCGCCCGGGTTGCGGTGGCGGGCCCGCTGCGCGCCGGGCTGTGGGTTTCCGTGTCGTTGTGGGCAGGCATGGCGCCGGGTATTTCCCAGGCCTTCGCGGTCGATCGCCTCACCGCCGAGCAGGCCAACCCGGCCAGGCTCGCGGAACCAGTCCGCAGGTACTGACGGGTGAAAGCCCTGCTCCCGGTGCGACAAGATCTTTTCGAGGACGCCTCAGTCTGTCCGAGGGGGGTGGAATGCGTCGTTGGCGCCTAGCGCATGGTTGTTGGCGTGGAACGCACTGCCCGGGCGCGCGACCGTGCAGGGAACGCACTGCCGTTTCTCAAGGTCACTGCACTTTGCTGGCTGTTTTGGATCACTGTTGCCAGGATGTGTGTGGGAGTGGGGATGCGTTCAACAGTCGTCGACACCGCCGAGTTTCCCATCAGTGAGCGGCCGGAGGCGTGGGCCGAGGCCATGGCTGTGGCGCAAGTGCCCCAGCGCGTCACGGCCCTTGAGACGGGAACTTTCGGAGCGCGGATCGAGATGATGCCCCTGGGCGCCGGGCAGGTCTCCGTCCTCTCCTCGTACGCCTCTGTTGCCACCCAGCGCACACCCCGGCACGTCCGGCAGTCCGATCCGGAGATGTACCGGGTCGTCCTCGTCGCGGACGGAGCGGTAGGCATCGAGCAGTGTCGGCAGCGGTTCCTGCTCAGGCGCGGAGAGATGGGCTTCGGCGACAGCTCTCAGCCCATCGACATCTCCGCCGGTGACACCCCGGGCAGGCATCTCGTCTTCCAGTTCCCGAAGAAGCTCCTGCGGCTTCCGCACGAGCAGTTCACCCGGCTGTGCGGTCTGTCCCTGCCGTGGACACAGGGCGTCGGCCGGCTGTTCGGCCAGTTCCTGGCGGGACTTGCCGACGAGTACGCCCAGTGCACACCGCAGGACGCCACCCGCCTCGAAGACACCGCGCTCGACCTGCTGTCGGCCGTACTGGCGCACCATCTCGACGACGACGCTTCGCGCGGTGGCTCCGCTGTGTCCGATGCGTCCGGCCAGAAGGCGCTGTTCCTGCGGATCAGCGCCTTCATCACCGAGCATCTGGCGGACCCCGCCCTCGTGCCGGAAGCCATCGCCTCGGCCCACCACATCTCCCTGCGGTACCTGCACCGCGTCTTCCAGCACAACGGCACCACACCCCGGGCCTTCATCCGCCAGCACCGGCTCGACCGCTGCCGCCGGGACCTGGCCGACCCGGCCCTGCAACACCTCACCATCCACACCATCGCCGCCCGCTGGGGCTACCCCCAGCCCGACAGTTTCTCCCGCGCCTTCCGCACGGCCACCGGAATGTCCCCCAGCGAATACCGCGCCGCCAAGCGCTACGCCATGCTTCCCAGCCTCGCCTCATGACGGGCGCGACGCGCCGGCCCCTGTGGTGGGTGGTGTCCGTGGTCAGCTTGCCGTCTGCTTTTGGGGGAAGTCGGCGCTGAGAGTTACTTCCCGCCAATCGTTGAAGGTGGTTTTGAGGGAGTCGAGCTTGCCGGTGGCGATGTCGTACGCCGCTTTGCCCAGGAGCAGGCGCAGCGGGGGATTCTCGGCCGTGACGGCGTCGATGACGGCCTGGGCGGCGCGTGCCGGATCCCCGGGCTGGTGGCCGTAGGTGGCCAGGGTGCTGGCGCGTCGTGTGCCCGCGGTGGGGGCGTAGTCGTCGATGGTCGCGGCGGACTGGCGCATGGAGGGTCCGGACCAGTTGGTGCGGAACGCGGCGGGTTCGACGATCGTCACGTTGATGCCGAGTGGGGCGATCTCGGCGGCGAGGGACTCGGAGAGGCCTTCCACGGCGAACTTGGTGGCGTGGTAGTAACCGGTGGCGCCGAAGCCGACGAGGCCGCCGAGGGAGGACATGTTCACGATGTGGCCGCGGCGACGGGCTCGCATGCCGGGCAGGACGGCCTTGGTGGTGTTGACCAGGCCGAAGACGTTGGTGTCGAACAAGTCCCGAACCTCGTCGTCCTCGCCCTCCTCGACGGCGGCGAGGTAGCCGTAGCCGGCGTTGTTGACCAGTACGTCGATCCGTCCGAACGCTGCCTGTGCCTGGGCGACCGCCTTGGCGATCTGCTCGGCGTCGGTGACGTCCAACGTGAGGGGGAGGGCGCGTTCCTCGTGCCCGGCGACTATGTCGGCGACCTTGCCGCCGTCCCGGGCGGTGACCACGGCACGCCACCCCTGTGCCAGCACGGCTTGGGCCAGTGCCCGGCCCAGCCCGGAGGAGCAGCCGGTGATGAACCATACGGGGGAGTCAGGGGAGTTCATGCGGGAAGTGTCCTTCGTCTTGCATGTCGTGGAAATCGGTGAGGGCGAGGCTGCCCAGCAGGGCCAGAGACTGTTCGGCCGCGCTGCCGGGTTCGGCTCGGTAGACCACCAGGTGCTGGCCGGGGGCGCTGTGGACGGAGAAGGTCTCGAAGGCCAGAGTGAGGTCGCCGACCAGCGGGTGCCGGAAACGTTTGGCTGAGGCCGTCTTGGCCCGCACGTCGTGGCGCGCCCACATACGTGCGAAGTCGGGGCTGCGCACCGACAGTTCGCCGACGAGTTCCTGCAGCCGCTGATCGTCCGGGGCGGGATTGGCGGCCCGTAGCGCGGCCACGCATCCCTGCGCCACGACGGCCCAGTCGCGGTAGAAGCCCTGGGCGGCCGGGTTGAGGAACATGGCGGTGATCAGGCTGGTCTCGTTGCCGAGCCAGGAGAACAGCGCCTCGCCCAGGGAGTTGACGGCCAACAGGTCGAGGTAGCGTCCGTAGACCAGAGCCGGGGTGTCCGCCCACGCGTCCAGCAAGGACACCAGTTGTGGGCCGGCGTACTCCCGAGCGGGCCGGGCCCGCGGGCGCTGGGGCGGATCGACCATGGCGCGCAGGTAGGCGGCTTCCTCGTCCTGAAGCAGGAGCGCGGCCGCCAGGGCCCGCAGGACCTGGGACGAGGGATTGCGTTCGCGTCCCTGTTCCAACCGTACGTAGTAGTCGGTACTCACCCCGGCGAGGACGGCAACCTCCTCCCGGCGCAGACCAGGTGTACGGCGCGCCCCCGCGGGCATCCCGTGGTCCTCGGGGCGCACCAGTGCGCGGCGGGCCCGCAGGAACTCACTCAGCCGGTTGTTGTCCATGCCGACCAACGTACGGGCCGGCACCGCGAAGAGGGTGGCCCTGCCGCACCCACCCGGAGAAGCGGATCGCAGGGACCACGGCCAACCTGCGCGAGGTCGTCAGGCGTCGTTCTTGCGCGCGATGCCCATCCGCTCGCGGAGCAGCTCGCCGACCTCGGCGAGAGTGTGCAGTTGCTCCGGGGTGAGGATGTCGATGAGGTGGCGGCGTACGGACTCCACGTGGAGCGGGGCCGCCGTCGTGATCGTGGTGACGCCGAGGTCGGTGAGGACCACTTCGGCACCGCGGCCGTCGGTGGCCACCTCCTCGCGGCGGACGATACCGCGCTGTTCCATACGGGTGAGTTGGTGGGACAGCCGGCTGCGGGACCACTGCATCAGGACGGCCAGGGCGCTGATCCGCATGCGGTGGCCCTCGGTCGAGCCGAGTACCGACAGGACGTCGTAGTCGGCCTCGGAGAGCCCGCTGTCGTGGGTCAGGTCGCGTGCGATGCCCGCGTTGACCAGCGGGAACATCCGCCTCCACGCGTACCAGGCGTCCTGCTCGGAGTCGGTGAGCCAGCGCGGCTGGGGTTCGGTCATGCGTTCACTCTAGCCAGGTTGATGATGCGTCACCTACCTAGTTGACACATCACTCACGCGAGGGTTTCTATAGGTGACACATCAACAACCGGCTGTCTGTCAGGAGTGCCCCTCATGTCCCGTCTCCACGTCATCTCCGCCTCCGTGCGCCCCACCTCCGCGGCCCGGCCCCTCGCCCGCTGGGTCGCCGAACAGGCCCGCGAGCGGGGCGGCTTCGACGTCACGCCGGTCGACCTCGGCGAGATCGCGCTGCCGTTCCTGGACGAGCCCGAGTGCGCGTCCAGCGGGATCTACACCCACCAGCACACCCGCGACTGGAGCGCCCTCATCGACTCCGCCGACGCTTTCCTGTTCGTACTGCCGATGTACAACAGTGGCTTCACCGCCCCGTTCAAGAACGCCATCGACTTCCTCTACCGCGAGTGGCAGGGCAAGCCGGTCGGCCTGGTCAGCTACAGCGCGGGCCCGACCGGGGGAGCGCCGGCCGCGGAAATGCTCCAGCCGGTGCTCAAGAGGGTCGGCATGGTGCCCGCCGAACGGTCCGTGGCGATCGCGGGGATCAACGACTTGGTGGACGGGTCCGACACCTTCCGGGCGCCGGAGGGCCTGGCGGGCGAGCTCGCCGGGGTGCTGGACGAAGTCGCCGCGCTGGCGGGACTGGTCACCGCCTGAAGACGGCCATGGCTGAGCCAGGACGAGTCGGCCGGCCAGCCCATGGCCGCGCCCGAACGTACGGGGATCTCTTTTCCCCGTACATTCGGCGCTGTTGTGTCCGCGTGGCCTATTCCTCGAAGTAGGCGTTGAGCACTTCTTCGAGCTGCTCGGACCACTGGGCCAGGCTCGGCCGGTCCGGGGCCTGGACATCGGTACGGAACCAACGGGTCCGCGGCCCGGTCAGGTGCAACGTGATCGTGAACCGGCGGGTCCAACGCGCGGTCGCGTACTCGACGGCGCTGAGTTCGTCCCAACCGAACTCGGCCTCTTCGCCGTCCAGTTGCAGCCGGATCCCCGAGCGGTCGGCGGTGATGGACCCTCGCCGGTCGGACAGGAGGAGAGTGGGCCCCTCCTCGCCTTCGCCGGGATCGGCGGCGTCGGATTCGGCTTCGGTCTGCGACTCCGCCTCCGACTCCGCATCGACTTTCGCTTCGGTTTCGGCGTCGGCCGCCGGCGCGGCGGTGCCGGGTTCGTCGGCCGCCGCGTCCCCCGCATCGGGTTCCGGCCCGGCCGCACCCTGCCGAGACTTCGCCGCTTCGGGCGCGGCGGCAAGGGAGGGCATGAGCCCGGGGACGTACGCCGGGTTCAGTGCGGCGGTGTTCAAGGGCGTGTGCTGATCGTCTGCTCGCTGGTCCACGGCGCGAAGTATGTCGAACGGAGCTGTGTGAGAGCCATAAGGGGACCCGCCATCTCTGACATCGGAGCGGAACCGGAAAGCCCGGCGGCCGCCGGGGAGGCTGCGACTAAGGGTCCCTTCGTGGCGTGGAGTCCGTGATGTCAGGGGAAGTTGAGTGCCTTGGGGTCCAAGAAACAGTAGTGCAACACCGAGTCTTGTGAGGATCCTGTGAGCATCGTGATCGAGACGAGCAAGCCGATCCCGGAGGTCGCCCAGTGCTTTGACCGGGATGGTTCGCCGGGTTGCTGGTCGCGGTGGTGGGTGCCGGACCGGTTGGATGTGAGCCGACAGGCCGTGCGACAGGTGGAGGCGCATGGTGGCAGAGCCCGTTCGAGTCCGCAGGCTGACCGATCAGGAGGGGCGGCGGCTTCTCCCCCGACAACCTCGCCGGAGCCCGTGAGTCCGACCTCCTCGCGGTCGACAAGTCCGGGGTGCTGTGGATGTACCTCGGCTACGCCGACGGCCGCGTCACCGCCCGCACCAAGGTCGGCGGCGGCTGGGGCCAGTACACCGAGATCGCCGGCCAAAGCGACCTCAACGGCGACGGACGCACCGACATCGTCGCCCGCGACAAGGTCGGTGTGCTGTGGCTCTACTCCGGCAACGGCAACGCCACCGACCCCTTCGACAACCGCGTCAAGATCGGCTGGGGCTACAACTCGCTCAACCTGATCTGATCACCGGGTGCGCCGGGCCGTGGGAACGGGACCCGGCGCACCTGGCCCCACCTAAAGGGCGGCCTCGCCGGGGAGGGCCGCCCTTCGTCGTGGTGCGCCAACGGCAAAGGGTGAGCGCGGGACCGGACGAAGGACTCGAACTCTCTGCTACGGCACCCAGGGCGGTGATCTGGGCATGTAGCGGCCCCGGCACCCCGAACCTCATGTACCCCCCCCGGCTGACCGCGCATTAGGACGAATCTAGGACAGTCGACGGACCCGTTTCCATAGCGTCACCGTGCGGCATCCAGCCGTTCCCGCCCAACGAAAAGGAAACGGGGATCAGATGACGAGCAAGTTCAAGTCGAAGAACTGGGCGTTGACCGCGGTGACGGCGATGACGGCCGCCATGGCCCTGGTGGGGACGGTCGGTGCGACCGGAGCCACGGCTGCCGACGCGGCGAGCGCCAGCAGCATGACGCCGAGTCACTCCGCGGCTGCTCCTGCGGGTTCGGTGCTGGTCAAGAAGGTCAAGACGGCGCAGGGCACGATCGACATCTACCGGAACTCCGCTGCGGGGGTCCGGCCCTTCTCCGCGTCCGGCTGCGCGGGTGGCAGCTTCGAGGTCTGCATCGACATCAACGGGGGCGGGACGTTCGTCTACTACATCCAGAACTCGACGCACTTCCCCAGCGCCGGCACGGTGAACATGCAGATCAACGGCCCCTCGGGGGTGATCGCTCAGACGGGTAACTTCTACGAGAGCGGCGGCTGGTACAGCTTCCTCGTGAACTTCGACTACAACGTGACGCCCGGGTACTACTGCGCCACGTCCTTCACCTACACCTCCCGCCAGGGCGCCTGCGAGACCGTAAGCTGACGCTTCGGCACTTCGGCGACGGGGCAGCCGTGCTCTCCGGCGGCTGCCCTCTCCGGGGCGGGGGCTATGCGGACTCAAGTTCGTGCAGTCGACACGGTTCTTTCCGCCTCCTGAGCTATGCGGCGGCCTCGTGTCCGCCCTACTCAGACGAGTTGACACAAGCCGCCCAGCTGCTGACACGAGAGCGGACCACAGCCGCACAGCGACTCCGCCGGGTCGCCCAGCGGGACCACCCGTGCCCCTGGCGCCGCGGGAGGCGAAGACCCGGTGGACGGCTTTGCCCGAGTACGACAGGCGGAGCGAGAACACGTAGCCGGTCACCAGTCGCGGTCACGTCACCGAAGTCGACCTCCGGGTGATCGTACGGCGCTGCTTGCGCGGCGCGTCGAGGTCTCTCCGCAGCATCTCGTCGATCACCGGCTTGTACGGATCCAGCGCAAGTCCGGCGCCGCGGCGGCTTCTTCCGGGACGCTGGCCAGACCGAGTCCACGGCCTTCCTGACCGTTCGCCACGACACGTTGTCCTTGCGCTCAAGCCCGCGCATCTTCATGTCGGCACGGCGAACACGCCGGATCGCCTCGTACGGCTCGACCTTGGACATCTGCGGTGAGCGTGCCGAGGACGTCTCCGGGCGCCTGATCTCTCGGCGCTACCCAAATCCATCGACAAACCGTGAAGCGTCCGGTTCGTTTCGACGGGTGTAGGTGACGGTGTCCCTGCTGGAGGAACTGGAGCGCCGCGAGATCGCGATCCGTGAACGGGTTTCCGACCTTCGGTTATAGGTGGCCGAGTTGAGTGATCGGCTGGAAGCATTCGAGGAGATGCTGTCGGCGGATGGAGGCTGCCCGGGCGGTAGTGCGGGAGATCCAGGTGGAGTCGGTGAGGGTGAAGCTGAAGCGCCTGGCGAGTCGGGGCCGGCTCACCGGGACAGCCCGGGTCTGTTCGCCCTGGCCGAGCACATAGCGGGCACCGTCTCGCCCGGTCCGCTCTCTGACGGGTGAGAACCCTTCTTCCTACGGTCGGAAGTGACGAGCAACCCCCGTACGAAGAAGAGCCGGTGGAACCGTACGAGACGCCGCCGAGTGCCGACCTCTTTGAGGCAGCGACGAAATCGTTCGCCGCGTTCGTGACCGGTCTTGGGTCCGAGACCGCGGCCCGCCAGACCCACGATGAACTGGAGGACCTCCTCGATACACGCGGGCGTGAGGTGCTGCGGAAGCTCTTCCAGGACCATCTGGACCTGCGCACGCCGCGCGAGCAACAAACGCGTCTGGAAGCACCGAATGCGCACCCGGCCGACGCGATGTGCCGCCCTCGATCTCTCGACGGCGCACGTGTGGTGGGAATGGCGCGCGCATGTGCTCTTCCCACAGTCGTGAGAGCAGGTTCAGTCCCGGTTCGCTCATGTTCGCGATCACGCCCGACATCCAGGCTCTGCGGAAAGGAGCGCCCGCAGAGCCGTCGAATGACCGCTCGACCTGTTGCCTCGGCCGTGAACGCCTGCCTGCTGGTCTGAGGACCACCTCACTCAGAACGAGCCGCGCCCAAACCGGAATGACCGGGCACCCACGGTGACGCTATGGACACGAGTCCGTCGTCCGCCCTAGATTCGTACTAATGCACGACCAACCGGGGAACGGCGTCACTTTTCACGTGCCGGGGGGTACATGAGATTCGGGGTGCTGGGGCCGTTACACGTCCAGATCACCGGGCGCGAGGTCCGGCTCGACGGGCCGCGGCAGGCCAAGATGCTGGCAGCACTTCTGATCGACGCCAACACCAGCGTCGCCATGGAACGGCTCGTCGCCGTGATGTGGGACGGGAACGCGCCCGCCACCGCGGTCCGTCAGGTCCAGGACGCTCTCTCAGGGCTGCGCCGCAACCTCGCCGCCTGCGGAGCACCCGGCTCCCTGATCAGCACCCGGCGCGGCGGCTACGAGATCCACCTGGCCCCGGATCAGCTCGACCTGCTGGAGTTCGGCCATGAGCGGTACCTTGCCGAACGGCACACGGCCCCGTTCGAGACGGCTGCCGCGCTGCGCCGGGCGCTGACCTGCTGGCGCGGGAACGCCCTGACCGACATCTCCAGCCGGGTCCTGGAGATCGATGCGGCACGGCTGAACATGAAACGCGCGGCCACGCACAAGCAGTGCCTGGCCATCGAACTCGACCTGGGGCGGCATCGTGAGGTCATCGAGGAGCTGACCGCTCTGCTGCGCGAGCACCCCTATGACGAGCAGGTCGCCGAACACTTGATAGTCGCTCTATACCGATGTCGGCGACAGGGCGAGGCGCTGCAGGTGTACGAACGGCTGCGCCGGACACTGGCCGACGAACTCGGCGTCGACCCCAGCCGGCCGCTCCAGGCACTGCACCAGCGCATCCTCACCGCGGATCCCGCCCTGACGGCTCCGGTCCCGGCAAGCAGGCCCTTGGACATACCACCGGTGAGCCCTGACGAGGCAGCCGCCAGGCCGGCCATGGCGATGCCTGTACGTCAACTGCCTCTCGACGTATCCGACTTCGTGGGCCGGGCCGAGGAGCTGGCCGAGATCGCCCGATTACTCGACAGGTCGGCGTCGAACCGGGCCCCGGTGGCCGTCATCGTGGGCGGTCCCGGTGTCGGCAAGTCCTCCCTGGTGACGCACGCCGCGCGGCTGGCGAGCGCCGACTTCCCCGACGGGCAGCTCTACCTCAACCTCGCCGGGACATCAAACGAGCCGCGGGACGCGGGACTGATGCTGGCCGAGGCGCTGCGTGCGCTCTCGATCGCCGGCAGCGCGATCCCGAACGGCCTGTCCGAGCGGGCCGCGCTCTACCGGTCGTTGCTGGCCGACCGTCGCATGCTGGTGGTGCTGGACGATGCCGGCCACGCCGATCAGGTACTGCCCTTGCTGCCCGCGGCCGACGGCTGTGCCGTGTTGATCACCAGCCGCACTCTGCTGACGCAACTTCCCGGCGCTCGGCACATCAACCTGGAGGTGCTGAGCCCGGCAGAGGCCAGGGAGTTGTTCACCGAAATCGTGGGGCGGCGGCGGGTCGAGCGGGAGCCGGCGGAGGCCGACGCGATCCTCGACTGCTGCGGCAACCTGCCGCTGGCGATCCGGATCGCCAGCGGCAAGCTGACGGGCCGCCCGGCCTGGTCGCTGCGGGTTCTGCGGGAACGCATCGAGGACGAGTCACGGCGGCTGGCCGAGCTGAGGATCGGGGATCTGAGCGTGCGAGCCAGCGTCGAGCTGAGCCTGCGGCTGCTGCCGGCCGACGTGGTGCGCGCGCTGAGTCTGCTGGGTCTGCTCGGCGCCTACACCCTGCCCGGCTGGGTGGTCGGCCCTCTGCTGGACCGCTCGGACGGCGAGGAGGTGCTGGACACCCTCGTCGACGCCAGCCTGGTTCGGCTGACCGCCACCGACGCCCTCGGCGAGCCTCGCTACCGGCTGCACGACCTGATCAGGACCTGTGCCGTGGAGATCGCCGCCCCGCTGCCGACGGCGGACAAGCGGGACGCGATCTCCCGCGTGCTGTCCGTCTGGCTTGAGCTGATCGGGCGCGGCACAGACCGGCTGCCGGGCGGGCTGCTGGCCCCCACTCCCGGTTCAGCACCCCGCCGGTCACTGCCCGATACGGTCATGGACCGGCTGCTCGCCGACCCGGTCGGCTGGTTCGACGCGGAACGCGACAACCTGCTCGGCACGGTGAAACTGGCCGTGCACTGGGGCCTGGACGAGCTGGCCTGGGAGCTGGCGGCCGGCACGACGACCTACTACGACCACCGGTGTCTCTACCAGGACTGGCAGCACGGGCACCGGCTCGCGCTGGACGCCGCCGAGGCCGCCGGCAACATGCGCGGCGTATCAGTACTGCTGCGCGGTCTTGGGCAACTGCACATCTACCAAGACGAGTTCGACCGGGCCACCCGCGCCCTGGAGTCCTCCCTCAGGTTGTGCCAGGAAAGTGGGGACAAACACGGCGAGGCCCTTTCGGTGGCCATGCTGGGTACGGTCAGCCGGGTACAGGGCCGTGACGACGAAGCACTCGAACGTATCGAGCACGCGCTGGCCATCGCGGCCGGGGAAGGCGACCGGCACATCGAAGCGCAGCTGTCCTGCTCCATGGCCGTGATGAAGCTCATGCAGGGCAAACTCGACGAGGCGGAGTTCTGGTTCGACGGAGCCCTGAGCCAGGCCAGGGCGCTGGGCGACGGGCATCGCATGGCCGTGGTGCTGCGGCGGTTCAGCCGGCTGCACGATCGGCGCGGTGATCCGGATGAGGCGCTGCGCTGTCTGAGGCAGGCGTTGGCCACCTTCGAGGAACTGGCCGACGAGCGGTGCGCCGCGTACACGCTGCTGGAAGTCGGCCGCGTGCACGCCGGTCAACACGACCGGGACCGGGCGAGCCCGGCGCTGCAGCGCGCGGCGGGTATCTTCCACCGGCACGGCGACCACCAGGACGAGGCCACATGCTGGCAACTGATCGGCGACCTGGACGCCGCCGCCGGCCTCCACCACCTGGCGCGCCAACACCGAGAACGGGCGCTGCGGCTGTGGCAGACGATCGGCGACATGAACCAGACGAGCGCTCCAGCGCGACCATCGTCACCATGAGGCGGTTATGCCCTTATGCCCTTGATCGGTCCTGGACTTGCTCGCCTTCGTTCCCACCAGTGCCCAGGCCCACCGCGCCGAGAGGGCGCAGAGGCGATACCGTCACCTCATCAGGGCCGAGCCTCGTCGGGGGAGGGAAACCCCCCGGGGAAGACAGGGCTGAGCAGGCAGGGTGCGCGGCCTGGTGTCGCCCGGTTGGCCAGCCGGGTACTCAGCGCCGCGCAACTGAACTGTCACCTCGGTGAGTTCGTGCGAGCTGAACCAGAGCGTGCCCTGGCGGTGGGTGACCGCATCGCCCGCCGGGCCGGCGTCGTCGCGGTGGAGGTAGACGTTGGCCTCCGCGATGAGTTACGGCCATGGCGGCGGCGAAGCCCCGGCGGTGGTCATCCAGTGTCATCGCGGCGGCGGCGTCGGCATCGACGACCGGGCGGTCCTGGCGTAGCCGGTAGTGCCGCTCGACGGTGCCGCGCACCCGCTGCTGGGCCACCTCCAAGAAGCCCGCCCCTGCCAGCAGGGCGAGGCGCCGGTACATGCTGCTGTCCGCTCAGCAATAGCTTCTGGAGAACATCCTCGGCCTGGAGGCGGCCAGCCCCGACGAACAACCCGTCAGAACACCTACACGCGACGACAAATGGGGCGCCAATCCCTCCGCCGCGCGCCAGTTCCACACCCGGAAGGGACATCTGAACGCACCCTGCACGCACGTCGAACGACTCGACCGACCGACTGGCGCCCTCGACGTGCCGGAATTCCACGGTGTGAAGCCAGGCGCGGGACCTCCTCGTGCCGGAGCCCTGCCTGGTGCACGGCAGGCTCGACACCGACAACCCCCTGTGGGATGGGCGGGGGCGGCTGGTCAGTGTGCTGGGCGGGGACCCGGCCCAGCTCTTCGACCCCGCGCTCGACATCGAATTCAGCCACGCAGGCCCCGAGCCGGAGGGGAACCGGCCGCGGAGCGTCCCGCCGGAGCCGACGAAGTGCGGGTCGGGCGCGCCTGATGTCGGCATGGTGTCCCCCGAGAAGGCGGCGTAGAACCCTGCGAGCCAGCCGCGCACGTCGGGCTCGATCTCGGCCTCGGCCCGCCCATCGAGGCCCACTTCGGGCCACTGCGGCAGTTCACCCTTGCCAACTCCCACCATCCGAACCACACCGTCCAGACCCGCGAGCTGCATGCCTACCTGCGCTGGCGCAACGCCAACGCCCGCCACCCCGACATCCCGGCCGCCCAGCGCAAAGAGCGCGCCCGCATCCGCAGCGAGAAAGGCATCCGCTGGGGCGGACCCCCTCACCGAAGCCGCATGACAACCCGTTGAACCCGCCGGCCTCAGCCCTGATCGAGCGGATTGGACACGGTCCGCTCCGCCCACTCTCCCGCTACCAACTCCGCCGCTGCGCACCCTGGCTTACGCTCCGCCTGGTCCTGAAACAGGCGCACAAAGGACTTGGCAAAGCCCAGCCGGGGGTACGCCACAACGAGCGCATCCGTGAAAGACGGGTCGAAGGCTTCCAGACCCGCCCCGGATACATCCGCGCTGGTCCCCACCTGCAACAGTCGACTCTCCACATCTCTTTCCGGCGCAACGTCGTCCCGCATATGGAGCACGATCAGCTCCGCCGCCCGGTCGCGTCGCTCAGTCGGCCAGCCGAGACCGGCCGTGAAGACCCGGGCCAGATGGCCACCAGCCTCTTCAAACGAGAGCGTGTGACTGTCGAAGGGCGCAACGAGACCCAAGTCGTGCAGCAACGCCGAGACGAACAACAGCTCACGGTCGAAGCCGAGGCCACGCGCCTCCGCCCAGGCCGCGCCGAAGAAGTACGACCGCACGGAGTGGTGGTACAGCGCCTCGTCGGCGTATTCCTCACAGACCAGCCGCGCCGCCTCTGCCGCCCGCCCCGCAGGCACGCGCACCCCTGCAACCTCGATCAGCATCCGCCCGCCCCCCTCACAACCGAACATCATTCCGCTACGCGCAGCTTAGCCAGGACTGGACTCCCCACCCCCCGTGAACGTTCCCGGCCACAGCACCAGACGAGTAGTTCCGATGTGATCAGTGGTCATAGGCAATCAGCGAGGGGGTGACTGCCGCGTCGGTCAGATGTTGTGCCATCGGCTCTCCGTGGTGCTGCTTCTCCCGCTTGAGCAGCGGCAGTGCAGCCTTCAACCGCCAGTGGTAGTCGGGGTGTTGGGGCAGGTACGAGAACATGCCGGTCAGGTGCGTGTTCGCGTAGCGCAGCCACCGGGCCTCCGAGTGGTCCCCGAGCAGAGTTTGAGCCACAGCAAGACAGACGAGTTCGGAGTCCCTGCGTAGCGGCGCTCTGCCGAGGCACCGGGTTCCTCTGATTTCGTCGTCGGTCTTCACGTAGAGTGCGGTCAGAAGGGTGTTCAGGTCTGTCGTCACGCACGGATCTTGGACGCCTCTGCCCGCTCCGGAGGCCAAACCGGAGAGCCACGCGCCGTTGCGCTCGGCGGGACTGCGTAGCCATTGCGGAATCGGGGTCGGCAGCCAGATGGAGGCGCAGTGAAGTGCCCTGACATGTCGCGCGGCGCGCGTCTGACCACCCATGGTGCCGTCTCCACCTCCCTGGCCCTGTGCAGTGATCGCGCCCTGCGCGAGCTCGTGGACACGGCCGTGCCGATCGGATCCGGCATCGGTGGGAAGTCGGCCCTGCTGGAGGTCGCCGGAACCCCGGTCTTCGTGAAGCGGGTGCCCCTGACCGACTTGGAGATGCAACCCGAGCACGTCCGGTCCACGGCGAATCTGTTCGAGCTGCCCGTCTTCTGCCAGTACGGCATCGGCACCATCGGCGGTCCGGGCTTTGGGGCCTGGAGGGAACTCGCCGTGCACACCATGACGACGAACTGGGTGCTCGCGGCGGAACACGAGGGCTTTCCCCTGATGTACCACTGGCGGGTGCTACCGGACTCAACGCCCCTGCCCGAAGAACTGGCCGACATCGACGGGGCCGTCGCCTACTGGGGCGGTGGATCGCAGGTGCGCCGCCGGATCGAGGCTCTCCAACAGTCCTCGGCGAGCGTCGCGCTGTTCCTGGAGTACATCCCGCAGAACCTGCACCAGTGGCTCGGCACCCAGGTCGAAGCAGGCGACGAGACCGCCAACCGAGCCTGCGCCATGGTGGAGAAGAACCTGGAAGCTGGAACCTCGTTCATGAACGCGCGGGGGCTCCTGCACTTCGACGCGCACTTCGAGAACATCCTGACCGACGGCCAGCGCCTCTACTTCACGGATTACGGCCTCGCGCTCTCCTCCGGGTTCGAGCTGTCACAGGGCGAAGCCGATTTCTTCGACCGGCATCAGACCTACGACCGTTGTTACACCGCCACGTATCTGGTGAACTGGCTGGTCACCGCTCTGTACGGATACCACAGGGGTGACCGGGAGGGCCGCTATGCGTTGGTGCGCGCCTACGCAGAGGGCAAGCGCCCCACAGGAATCCCCGAGGGGGCCGCGGCGATCCTTGCCCGGCACGCGCCGATCGCCGCAGTGATGTCCGACTTCAACCGCAACTTCCAGCGCCAGAGCAGGCAGAGCCCATACCCCCTGGAGGAGATCCGCCGGCTTGGCGGGATGTACAGCTCCTCCCTTTGCTGACGGACGCCTGGAGCCCAGCACGCGAAATGGATCAGTCACCCTCCGTCGGCCTCCAGCAGCACCCCAGGAACTGGGCTGGCCCGACCACAAGCGCATTGCAAGGCCGAGCAGAAACTCCGCACACCGTGTCCTGCCGCGTGCTTGACGTGGCTGAAGATCGCGACCTGGATCACTGGGTTCTGCAACACCCATCGGCTGCACAGCGTGTGCGGGTTCCGCAGCCCGATCGACTACGAACACGGCCACCGGGCCAACTTCCGTCACGGCCTGGCCGTGCGCGGGAGGCGGACCCATGGACCCGGTCTCCCGCGCACGGCGTGTGGTGTCACAGGAGCGGTCGGTACGCGATGATGCGGCTCCCGGCGGCGACGTACACGGTGTGGTGGGCGACGGACACACCGTTGCTCGCCAGCGCGGCCACGGCGTCGGGCGCACCGTCGATCGCCAGTGACCGGTGCAGGACCGGGATCCCGGTCGCCGCGTCGTAGGCGTCGAGGAAACCGGCCGAGTCCGCCGTGTACGCGACCCCGTCCGCGACGGCGACCGGCTGGTAGTGGATGCCGTCCCCGACGGGCGAGACCCAGCTCGCGAGGCTCGCGTCCGGTTTGAAGGCGACCATCAGCGTGCCCGGGAAGACGTCGGCGTACACCTGGCCGGTCGAGGGGTCACGGGCGGTGGAGGCGGCGTTGCAGACCAGACAGCCGACGCCGAGCAGGATCCGGCGCTCGACCTGCATCGAATCCGCCCGTACGACGTGGTAGAAGCCCGATTTCTGCAGTTCGCCGACGAGCAGTTGGCCGGTCGGGCCGCGGAACAGGTTCGGTGCCGCGCCGAAGTCCAGATCCTGCTGCAGACAGGCGATGCTGTCGCGCGCTTCCTGGAGCGGGGGCAGGAACGGCGGGAACGGCGGGAAGGTCGGGTTCTCCGGCAGCAGCATGCACGTCGGCCGCGACAGACCACGCACGATCGGGTCGTACTGGTCGATGAGCCCCTTGTAGGAGGCGACGATGGTGCCGAACGTCGGGCTGCCCGGGGTCAGATCGATCTTCAGGATCGCGTTGGTCCGCGGGTGTTCCTTCTGCTTGCTGAACGGATTGCCGGTCCCCACGTAGGCGTATCCGGTCGCCGTGTCCACGGCGGGCGTACTCCATACCCCGCCACCCGCGAAACCGGTCGCCTGGTCGGGTTCCGGAACCGTGTAGGTGTGTTTGAGGATTTGGCCGTCGGACTCCCGCAGGACCGTGAACCCTCCCTGGCCGGTGGGCACTCCCTCCGGGCCGGAGAAGCCCACGATGACGGCCCCGCGGTACACGATCGGGCTGGCGTTGGTGTAGCCGCCGGGTTGCGAGTCCAGCGGCGGGCTCTGCCACAACCGGGCCCCGGTCGCCGCGTTCAGCGCCAGCACATACGGCCCGCCCTTCTTGTTCACCGCCACGAACACCTGCTGCCCGTCGACGGCGACCGTCGAGACGACCACTCCCGACCGGGTGCCCGTCTGGTCGACGGTCAGATCGATGTGCGTCTTCCACACCCGGCGGCCGGTGTCCGCGTCCAGAGCGGCCACGTCGCCGCCCGCGTCGCCGAAGAAGACGCATCCCCGCGCGACGACCGGCGTGCTCGCGATGTCCTCGTAACCCACCACCTGCTCCCGGTTGCCGGTGTCGTAGACCCAGTGTGGCGTGAGCGTGGCGGCCCGCGCCGACGGTAGGTCTCTCTCGTCCTGCTGTGTACGTGTGTTGGTGTAGTCCCTCCCGTACATCGGCCAGTCGCCGCCGGGTGCCGTCGAGCTCGAACACCCCTGGGAGTGCGGCGCGTTCGGCACCGAGGAGGCCGGCACGCCGCTGAAGACCACGGCTGCGGCCACTGTGATGACCATCGTGACGAAATGTCGCATGGAGGCGCCCTCCTGATCAGGCGGAGTGGTGGGTGGTGGTGTGACGAAGTGGCGTGCCCTGTCCGGGCCTTGCCCCGCGATGTCGGCGGTTGTGTCGCCCGCAGCCGGGCCACTTCTGCGGCCCGTCCGAGCCGGTGCCGTCGCGACCGGTGCGATTACCTCGCGACAGTCAGGGCCACGGTGATCGGCGTTGTCGTGGAGCCCAACGGTGCACAGGGCTTCACTGGTGACTCCTCTCCCGTAGCGCCCTTGCCGCCGCCGGATGCCGCGTGCACGGCATGTACCGCGTGGCCGGCGGCTGATTAGACGGGTCGGATGGATCTGCTGAGGTGCCGTCGAATTCCCGGTAGTGTCCTCTGCTGTTGCGGCAGTTGCAGATTCGGGCGCGGATTCGGGCCTGTTCTGAGCGCGCCGCGTGGTGGGAGTGTCCGCCGAGTGGCCGGATTTGGCCATACGATCGACGTAGCGCATTGTGGCGCGAGGCGGAGCGCATCTTCGGCGGAGCGCCGAACGACGGGGCGTACGCCTGGCGGAAAAGGTCGGTCCGAGCCGTACGGCGGCTTCGTCGACCGTGCGCTCACCATCGCCCTCACACATCTCTGACCGGGGTCGGGCTCGGGCAACCCGGAGCTGACGACCTCTCAGGTACTTGGATCGACGTCCGCTGCCGATGGGTACCGGCACCCCGACATGTCCGCAACATATCATTTCGATAACGGGACTAGCCCAATTGTCGAAGCCTGTTCGGGCAATGGACAGGCAACTCGCGCCCCACGGCCACCGGTCGGCAGCAGGCTCATGCCCGGACGGACGGCCTGCGGCCGCGCGCTCTCGCCGCCCCGCCGCCCGCCAAGGTCCCCTTCCCGCACGCCGGTTCCGCCGGGCGGCGCTCCGCCGCCCCCACCTCAAGGAGTGCCCATGAGTCCCGTATCGCGACGCAGATTCATCAGCATGGCGGCCGGTGCCACCGGCACCGCCGCGGCACTGTCCGCCCTGCCGGACTCCCTCCAGCAGGCGCTGGCCGCGCCCGCCACCGGCGGCAGCCTCCAGGACATCCGGCACGTGGTCGTCTTCATGCAGGAGAACCGGGCGTTCGACCACTACTACGGGACGATGCAGGGCGTGAGGGGCTTCGGCGACCGCAACGCCATCAAGTTGCCGAGCGGCAGATCCGCGTACTACCAGCCGTACTCCAACACCGACGGCTACATCCTGCCCTTCCACATGGACACCGCCACGACCAGCGCGATCTGTGCCGACGCGCCCGCGATGAGCTACCCGGTGGACACGGCCATCTGGCACGGCGGCAAGTACGACGCCTGGAACACCGCCCGCACCCCCGGCCTCGGCATGGGCTACTTCCAGCGCGCGGACCTGCCCTTCTACTACGCGCTCGCCGACGCGTTCACCGTCTGCGACCAGTACTTCTGCTCGACACTGACCCAGACCAACCCGAACCGGCTGCATCTGTTCACCGGCTCCAACGGCCTGTCGGTGGGACGCGGCGCCGTCCTCGACAACACCGAGCTGGCGGGCGGATTCGCCTGGACCACGTACGCGGAGCGTCTGGAAGCGGCCGGGGTCAGCTGGAAGGTCTACCAGCAGAGCGACAACTTCGACGACAACGCACTCGCCTGGTTCGCGAACTTCAAGAAGGCCAAGCCCGGTTCGGCCCTGTACGACAAGGGCATGGCGACCGTCCCGGACCTGGTGACCGCCTTCAAGAACGACATCGACGCGGGCATCCTGCCCCAGGTGTCGTGGATCATCGCGCCGGCCGCGCAGTCCGAGCACGCCAACTACAAGCCCGCCTGGGGCGAGGACCTGACGGCCCGGCTCCTCTCGGTCCTGGCCGCCGACCAGAGCACCTGGTCGCAGACCGCCTTCTTCCTCAACTACGACGAGAACGGCGGTTTCTTCGACCACGTCCCGCCGCCCGTCCCGCCCGCCTCTTCAAGCCAGGGCATCAGCTCCGTCGGCACGGCGGGCGAGATATCCGCCGGCAAGGCGATCGGCATGGGACCACGCGTCCCCATGATCGTCATCTCCCCCTGGACCAGGGGCGGTTACGTCTGCTCCCAGGTTTTCGACCACACCTCGGTGATCCGCTTCCTGGAGCAGCGGTTCGGTGTGCACGAACCCAACATCAGCGCCTGGCGCCGCGCCGTGAGCGGCGACCTCACCTCCGCGTTCGGCTTCGACACATCGGATACGTCCTGGCCGTCGCTCCCGGACACGAGCGGCTATGTCTCCGGTGCCGACACGCAGTGTTCCACCCTGCCCGCACCCAAGGTCCCCGCCCGGCAGTCCGTACCCGGCCAGGAGGCCGGGACCAAGCCGGCGCGGGCGCTGCCCTGGCAGCCGAACGCGAGCGGCAGGACCGACTGCGCGGGTGGCAGGTTCTGGATCGACATGACCAACACGGCCACCGCGGGCGTGAGTTCCTCCGTCTACCCCAATGCCCACCGCACCGACGGGCCCTGGCTGTACACGGTCGACGGCGGGGCCACCGTGTCGGACTACTGGGTGGCCGGCACTCCCACCGGAGCGTACGACTTGTCGTTGTACGGGCCCAACGGCTTCCACCGCCGCTTCGCCGGCAACCGCGTCACGGCGTGCGCCGGATCGGCCGCGTCGGTCGAGGTCGCCTCCACCTATGACACTGCCCGCGGTGAACTGCGGCTGGCCTTCACCAACACCGGCGCGAGCGCGGCCACGGTGACGGTCACCGACACCGCGTACGCCACCGGCGGCCCCTGGACGTACACCGTCGCGCCTGGCACCACCGCCACCGCCCCGGTCACCGCGGCCTTCGCGACCACCAGCGGCTGGTACGACCTGACGGTCACCGCCGACACCTCCGACGGCTTCCTGCGCCGCCTCGCCGGCCACATCGAGACGGGCGCACCGAGCATCAGCGACCCGGCCATGACCACGTCGGCCCGGTAACGAAAGCCGCCGCGACTCTGGGGACCGCCTCGCTTGCAAGGAGTCGGCCGCTGTGCCGACTCCGAGCATCCGAGGCGGTTCCGGGACGCGCCTCTGGTGCCCACCGGGACGCGGCCCACCCGCCCGCCGCCTGAGCTGCATTGCGGCGGCTGCGCTCATGAACGCTTCAGGAACCTCCAATAGAACGCCGTGAACACGAGGACGATTCCGACGTTCACCATCAGCCGCTCCCAGAGCTGATGCCTGAAGAACAGGACGTCCACCCCGACCACGACGGCTACCAGCGCGAGCACGTAGAGCACGACGACTGTCTGTCTTCCCATTCTTTCTTTCTGCTCGACGTACACCCGCTCATACACATCGGCGAAATCAGATCACCCAGATGCCCGCTTGTCACCGAGTCCAGCCGCTCACCGCGAGACCGGCCCCTCAGTCGGACGAGGCCTGGCGCTGTGCGTCGCGATGACGGCGGAAGTAGGAGATGGTGACGGCTGCGGTCAGCGGTCCCCAGAGAATCAACGGCTGGTAGAGGACGCCGACGACAAGGTGACCGGTGTGGGTCATGTCCTCGTGTGGATACGTCCACCACCAGGGGACGTTGGCCCAGATCAGTGTCAGTGCCGCTGCGCCGAGAGCGGCGGTGACGACGACGGCCTTGGGGCGGACAGGCCGCCCTCCGATCAGGGGTATCCAGCGCGGCACGACCTCACCCCACGGCCGTACCAGGCCGATCGTCAGGAAGGCGGCCAACTCGCTGAGCACACTCAGTGTCAGCATCCACACCTTGGCGCCGACCGTGTCGAAGGGCACGAAGCCCGCCGTGGTGTATCCGGCGGGGTACCCGAGCACCATCAGGATGCGCCACAGCCCGCTCGGAAGCACCACCAGCGTGGCCGCGTGCGCGGCCCACACCGCCCAACGAGGCGGAGCCGCTGCGGATATGACAGGCGAGTGGGTTGAACGAAATCTCATGTGACTCATCATCAACGGCCTCGCCGCGCGTTCCGTCAGCCTGCACGGCTGACTTGGAAGGCCGCCGGTAGGAGATGTGCGCGTGGAGTGATCAGCCGCGCGACGGAACCGTCGTCATCCTCCGAGACGATGTCCCTTGATACGCATAGAGCCGGGCGGGGGCAGGGGTGGTGCCAGCCCTGGCCTGCGTCCCTGGTCCCCTGCACCGGGGCCTGGAGAATGACCGGAGCCGAGCGCCTGCTCAAATCCGTAGCCTGAGCGTCCCGGGCGTACGGCTTGGCGTGGGGTCAGGCTGTCAGTGAGGCGCGGATGAGTTCGTTCAACTCGTCGTCGGTGATGTGTGTCGCGTCTTGAGGGCGTAGCTGGATGGTGCCTTTTCCGCTGATGAGGTCCGGATGGCGGGAAGTGAAGCCTGCGGCTCGGTCCTTGTCCCATCCGTAGATCGAGATTCCGTGCTGCCAGACTCCGACGTGGAGTTTGCGGTTGCCCGTCCGGTGGGTCGGCATCCCGTAGGACAGTGCCAGGCTGGCGTCGGGGAATGCCTCCAGGATCAGCCTGTGCATGCGGTCGAACAGTGGCCGGTGCTCGGGTGTGATGTCGTCAAGGTAGGTCTGCATTTCGGTGTCCATGCGTCACCTTCTTATCGAGTCACCTGGTGAATCTACTCGGTACACCACGGGGTATCACGAAAGCTTGTAGGGCGGGCCCGGGCGGAACAGTGCTCCGGCGAGGCGGTCCACGGTGAACGTTGATACGCATAGCGCGGCCCCTCCCACCGGGCTTGCCCCACGTGGCCTGGACGCAATGGCATCCTCGAAGTCGAAGTCGAACGAGAACTACCGTTACTCGACAGACCTCCAGGTCGTCGTCGCCTGGCGGCAGGGTCTCCTGGAGCCCTCGTCATCGGGCGGCTGCGGCTACCCGGCGCCAGCACTCGCCCGGGGCGTCGTCGGTGGCGGCGAGGCTGCGGATGTCGTTCTTGCCGTCGACCTCGATGTGGCAGTTCTGCCCGAGTGTGCAGTCGCTGGCGAGCGGTCGCTGACGAGCTATTCCACGTCTGGCGTGCGGAGTCCGTGCAGCAGTTGGTCGATGTGGTCTGCGGCCTGGGTGGGTTCGAGGGGCTTGTGGCCGACGAGGAGGCGGTACCAGAACAGGCCGAAGAGCTGGTCGGTGGCGGCGTCCAGGTCGGCGGAGGTGGGGAGTTCGCCGCGCTGTACGCCCCTGGTGAGCAGGGTGAGCACGACGGCCCGCCGACTTTGCACCCACTCGCGGAAGGGTTCGGCGAAGGCGGGGTCGAGCTGTGCCTCCGCCATCAGCCCGCGCAGTGTTCGGACTCGAAGCGGGTGTGCGGAGACGCCGTACAGGGCGGTGACGAAGGCGGTCAGGTCGCCGGTGAGCGAGCCGGTGTCGGGTTCGGGCATGCGCTGCTCGACGGCCGTGCGGTAGGCGTCCATGACGAGGGCCGGCTTCGACTTCCACCAGCGGTAGATGGTGCTCTTGGCGACGTCGGAGCGGGCCGCGACACGTTCGATGGTGACGGCCTGGTAGCCGAGTTCCTCGATGAGTTCGATCGCGGCGGTGAGGACGGCGTCGTGGGCGTCCTGGCTGCGGATCCTGCCGCCGGTTCGGCGGCTTGGTGTCTGTCCACTGGGCACGCTGTCACCGTAGCAGCGTGCTACGGTGAATCAAAACGCGACGGATCGTTTTGATTAGGGGAGTGGATCGATCATGAGCGAAATCGTGGTGTCGCACGGCTACGGCGCGAGCGACGACAGTGTCTGGTTCCCGTACCTGGCCGAGCAGTTGGCGGCCGACGGGCACCGGGTCACCGTGCCCCGGCTGCCGCAGAGCGCTGCCCCGCGGCTGGAGCCCTGGCGCAAGGCCTACGGTGAGGCTGTCCTGGCCGTCGGCCCCGCCGAGTCGACCGTGCTGGTCGGGCACAGCATCGGCGGCGTGAACGTCCTGCGCTTCCTGGAGCAGCACGACCCGCAGACCGCCGGGGTGTTCGCGGGGGTGCTGCTGGTGGCGACCTCGGCGCACGAGGTCGGGTACGACGAGCTCGCCGGGTTCTTCGAGGGTGGCTTCGACTGGGAGCGGATCCGCCGCTCGGCACGGCACTTCCGCGTACTCCAGGCCATGGACGACCCGGTCAACCAGCCGGACCCGACGGAGCACGTCAAGCTGCTGGTCGACGGCCTCCACGCGACCGCGGTGGTGACGCCCACCGGTGCGCACTTCGGGGCCGCTCCCGACGACCACGTCGAGGTACCGGAGGCCGTCCGGCTGGTCACCGAGCTGTTGGCGCTCTGACCAACCCAGGCACATCCTCTGCTCCAGGGCGACGAGCCCTCGCCTTCCTCCCGGACGACGGCCCGTTGGGGCCTATCGTCCGGGAGGTCCGCATTTCGGTGGCCATCGGATGCCGCCCTCCGTCGTGGAGTGCTGCTTTCAGCGCAGCCCAGCCCCGAACGCTACGCAGGGCCACACGCCATCTGACCCCTCGGTGGCGGAGTCGGTGGACGTCGTCGGTTATGACGGGCGTCCGCCGAACTGCCAGTTGTGCACCTCGATGTCGGCGTACCGGTCCGGGGTCAGGATGGCGCGTGCCGTGTCCGGGTCCGGTGCTTGGAGCAGTGCTGCTGTGCCGAGCCAGGTGTTGCCGTTGTCGGAGAGCAGCGGTCCGTAGGCGATCAGCTCGTCCCGCTCGGGCGGTACCGCGAGGTCGGCGGCCTGTCCCGTGCCGAGGCCGAGCACCAGGTACCGGTTGCCGCCGGTCGGGCCGCCGGGGAAGTCCCACATGGTGCGCCCCAGCGTGTTGCGCCACCGTCGCAGCAGTACGTCCCGGTAGGCCCCGGCCTGGTAGTTCGGCTCGTCAAAGGCGAACGCGCGGGCAGTAGCGGGATCGGGCAGGTCGACGATGTGCACGCTTCCGGTGGGTGTGTCACCGTCGTCGGCGAGAGTCGGGCCCCGGGCGATCATCTCCTTCGCGTACTGGTCCATGTAGGACCAATGTTCTTCTTGCAGCTCGTCGCGCAGTGGCAGCGAGGCGGGCCGGTCACGGTGGTAGCAGAGGAACTCCATGCCTAAAGATCTCCTCAAGGAGGCCACCAGGTCGAGTGGGTTTCCCTGCGACGTCTTCGACTTGGGCGATTGCAACGACCAGTAGCCTTCGCCGCCGCTGACGGCCGACCGGGGTTGTCACCCGGCCGACCGTCGCTGCGGGGTCAGTTGGTGTTGATGGCGGTGTCGTCGATCACGAACGAGGTCTGCTTGGTGTAGTCCTCGTGCCCGGTGAACTTCAGCGTCACCGTCTGGCCTGCGTAGGCCGACAGGTCGAAGGTGTGCTGGGCGTAGCCGGTGAGGCGGTCGAGGTTGGAGTACGTGTGGAGGGTCGACAGTACGGTGCCGGAGCTGTTGAGGATCTGCACCTTGAGGGTGTCGTAGGCGCTGGTCGTGGAGGTCTCCGCCGTGTCGACGTGCAGCCAGAAGCTCAACTGCTCTGAGGAGCAGCCGGTCGGCAGGGTCACCGTCTGCGCCAGGGTGTCGGTGTGGGTGGTGCCGTAGCCGTCCAGCCAGGCGTCCCAGCTGCCGGAGTGCGGTGGCTCGGTGGAGGAGTTGTCGACCACGCCGGTGGTCGTGGACCAGGGCGAGGCGGTGCCGGTTTCGAAGCCCGGATTGCCGAGGACCTGCTGCGCGGTGCAGCCGCCGGGCGTGGCGCTCGCCTCGTTGCTCCGGGCGCTCTCGCCGATCGGGTTCACGGCGGTGACCTTGTAGTAGTAGGCCTGTCCGTTGGTGAGTCCGGTGTCCGTGCAGGAGAGCACAACGGCCAGGTTGCTGCAGCCGCCCGAGGTGAGGAGGGTCTCCGAGCCGCTGGCAGTGCCGCGGTAGACCTTGTAGGAGGTGATGTTGACGCCGCCGTTGCTCGAGGGGGCCTGCCAGTTCAGCGTGACCTGCCCGCTGGCGGGCGCGGCGGTGAGACCTGTCGGGGCGCCCGGGGGCGCGCCGGCGATGGGCGAGGCCGTGATGGTCACGGTCGACGTGGCACTCTTGGCGGGAGTGGAGCTGTCGGTGACCGTGAGCGTTGCCGTGTAGGTGCCGGCGGTGCTGTAGGTGTGGGTCGGGTTCTGCGCGGTGTTGGCCGCGGAGCCGTCGCCGAAGTCCCAGCTGTACGAGTACGACGGTGTCCCGCCCGTGGCCGTACCGGTGAAGGACACGTTCAGCGGCACCTGCCCGGAGGTCGGCGCGGCCGAGGCGCTGGCCGCCAGCGGATTGCCGACCGCGCTCACGTTCAGCGCGACCGTCGAGGTGGCCGTATGAGCCGGGGAGGCGCTGTCGGTGACCGTGAGCGTTGCCGTGTAGGTGCCGGCGGTGCTGTAGGTGTGGGTCGGGTTCTGCGCGGTGTTGGCCGCGGAGCCGTCGCCGAAGTCCCAGCTGTAGTGGTAGGGCGCGGTCCCGCCCGAGGCCGAGCCGGTGAAGTTGACCGCCAGCGGCGCGTTGCCCGTGGTCGGCGAGGCGCCTGCGGAGGCGGACAAGGGAGTGGCGCCCTGGATCCACAGGTCTTCCAGCGGGTCGCCCAGGCCTGCCTGATCGTTGGTGGTCATCGGGAAGGTACTCAGCCCGAGGTTGCCGTTCGGGTCGATGACGCCCGAGTGGACGTTCTCCATGACGCGTTCCATCGCCGCCAGCACGTTGTTCGTGGAGTAGGCGATATGGCTGAGGTAGGCCTGCTTCATGTACTTGGGCGAGGCGATGACGACGGTCGGCACCCGGTAGGTGTTGCTGACGTGGTCCGGGCCGTTGCTGCCGTTCTGGGTGTCGTCCTCGGTCACCACGATGACCGTGTTGTCTTTGTAGGACGCGTTGTTCATGACGGAGTCGACGATCTGCTTGGTGACCGAGTCGTTCTTTTGGATGTCCTGGTAGGTGCCGGGGTGGTCGTTGAACAGCTCGACGTAGGAGTACGCGGGCAGGCCGTTGGCCGCCACGAAGTTCATGTAGTTGTTCCCGATGACCTGGTCGTCATCGTTCTGCGCCTTGCAGGTGTAGTTGTTGTAGTCGAGCTCCTCCGGGATCGTCGTGCCCGGCCGGTTGACCGGCAGTATCTCAAGGGCGTTGGTGGCGGGGTTGCGCCAGTAGCCGCTGCCGGTGCTGAGCATCCAGTAGAAGTCGCCCTCGGTCACCATCGACAGCTGGGCGGTTCCGGACCCGATGCCCGTCTGCGCCACGCAGGGGTTGGTTCCCTCGCCCGACGGGCCCGAAGCACCCTTGAGGAAGCGGTCGAACTGGGTGCCGGTGGCGGCGGGGTAGGACTGCTGCTGCGAGCTGGAGGACGACTGCCCGGAGAACAGCCACCAGTGGTTGGGTCCGCTCGGGGGCTGCGTGCCGGTGCTGTAGGAGTCCAGCAGCGAGTAGGTCTTGGCGAGCGTGTGCAGGTTCGGCACCGAGCTGATGTGGTTCGTGCCCTGCACGGCGCCGTTGCACCCGGACTGCACCGTGGTGGCGCAGTCGCCGAGGTAGTCGTCGAAGGTGTGGTTCTCCCGGGTCAGCATCACGAAGTGCGTGAACGGCGGGAAGTAGGGAGCGAGCGGGTTCGTCGCCGCGGTGGTCTTCCCGCCCCCGGTGGTCGCCTTGGCCGAGTAGCTGTGCGGCTGCGGGAACTTGGCGAACTCAACGCCCGGCGCGGCGAAGTGGGCGCCTGTGCAGTTGTAGTCGTCGGGCTTGTAGGACTGGGGACGCTGCCCCTCGGGGAGGTTCTTGGCGTCCTCCGGGTCCTGGTCGGCGTCCCAGTTCTTCAGCGTGCACGAGCCCACGCCGGTGGCGGGGTGTGTGGCACTGCCCGTTGCCGCCACTTGCGCCGAGCTCTGGATCCCACTGAGCAGAAGGGCCAGGCCGGCCACGCCCGCCAGCCATAATCTGGACTTCTTCATCGGCACTCCCGTATCGAGTCGCGATCTACGCGCGATGAATCTCAGCCACTACGGGATTGTGACGATGGGTCATGGACCCGACAAGGGGGCTCGTTTGATCCACTCTGCTCTTGTCGAGGCAGTCGTCCCGCGTTCGTCCACCGTTGTCGCCGCCGCCACCGGTGCCGCGTGCCAGGGGCAGCGCGTTGCACGGTGCGAGGCAGCAACAAGTGAGTCCTGGGCGCGGACGGCATCGCCGTCGGTGGTGCTCCTGGGAATACGGATCCGCGCTTGATTCTTGAACGCGAGGGAACGGTCGCGGTGTTGGCGCCTCTGGCGCGCGGCCGTCCGAGCCTTGTCCGAACGACAAAGTGCGGTGATCACGCGATGCGGTTCCACGAGTACGGCGGGGTCGATGTGCTGCGGGTGGAGGAGGTGGAGCGGCCAGTGCCCGGGTCTGGTCAGGTGCTGGTCGAGGTCCGCGCTGCCGGGATACAGCCCGGCGAGGCGCACATCCGCACGGGCGCGCTGCATGAACGCTGGCCGGCGGCATTTCCCTCCGGGCAGGGCAGTGATCTGGCCGGCGTCGTGGTGGAGGCCGGCCCGCACGTCCGGGGCTTCGCGGTGGGCGATGAGGTTCTGGGCTTCACTCACCGGCGGGCCAGCCATGCGCAGTTCGTCGTGGTCGATGACGTGAATCTGGTCTCCCGTCCGGCAGGCGTCCGGCGGCAGGATCGACGCGTTCATCGACACCTTCGGCGACGGCTACGTGGCACTGGCGGTGCAGCTGGGCGTGCGACCCGAGAGAATCAACACGATCAGCGACTGGCAGGCCGCGGCCGAGGTCGGCGCGCGGACCCACGGAGAAGGTGCGGCGGCGTGTGCAGTCGTGCTCGGCGAGCTGGCCCGGCTTGCTGCGCGGGGGCAGTTGGAAGTGCCGATCGCCCGCACCTACCCGCTGGAACACGCACAAGACGCCCTCCACGAGCTGGAACAGCAGCACACCCACGGCAAGATCGCGCTCCGGCCCTATGAGTCTTTCGTTAGTCCGGTGGGTGCAGGGGGCGTCGGTGGTGTGAGGATGTCAGCGTGCCTTCCGATCCTGCATCTGTTGTGTCCGAATCCTCTGTTCTGCCGCTGGCGCGGCCGCAGTTGGCCGAGGCCCGGCGTATGCGTGCGGTCGAGTTGTTCGAGCAGAGACGTCCTGATGCCGAGGTCACGCGGATGGTGGGGATCCACCCTGGGAGCGTGCGCCGGTGGAAACGCCTGTGGGAGCAAGGCGGGGCCCAAGCGCTGCGGCGACGGCCGGCCACCGGTCGACCACCCAAGCTCGATGACACCCAAGTCGAAGCGGTGCGGGCCGCGTTGGAACAGGGCGCCCAGACCCACGGGTTCGAAGCCGACCTGTGGACCCTGGAGCGGGCCGGCATCGTGATTGAACGCCTGACCGGGGTGAAGCTCGCGCGGGCATCGGTGTGGCGACTGCTCACCGGGCGGCTGGGGTGGAGTCTGCAGCGGCCCAGACGCCAGGCAGTGGAGCGGGACGAGGCGGAGATCGCCCGGTGGGTGGCTCAGGAATGGCCGCGCATCAAGAAGGGCCGGTGACGAAACGTGCGTGGATCGTGTTCTTCGACGAATCCGGTGTCTCGCTGCTGCCCGAGGTCCGCCGCACCTACGCGCCCCGCGGCCGCACGCCCACGCTGCACCACCGGCTGAACTGGAAGCGCGCCGGAATGGCCGCCGCGCTGGGCTACCACGCCACCGATCCCGGGCGTGGTCCGCGGCTGTGCTTCCACCTCAAGCCGGGCAGCTACGACACCACGACCCTGATCGAGGTTTTGGAACAGGTCAAAACGTTCTATACCGGTGAGTCGGTGGTGCTGGTGTGGGACGGGCTGTCCGCGCACTGGAGCCGGGGCATGCGGACCAGGACTGGCTGACCCTGGAGCGGCTGCCCGCCTACGCACCCGAACTCAACCCCGTGGAATTACTGTGGTCGGCCATCAAGACCCGCGAGCTAGCCAACCTCGCCGGCGACCACCTGGCCGATGTCGCCGACGCTGCTGAACGCGGCATCCACCGCGTCTGCTCCAACGACCAACTCCCGTGGTCCTTCCTCACCCACACCGGACTCACCATCCACCCCAAACGCCCACCGAACTAACGAAAAACTCAGTAGAGGTCTTCTCGTAACCGTGCCGCACGGCCTCCGCTGGCCTAGCCATCACCTCCAACGGCCGGTGGCGCCCCACCGGGGGGCTTCCCGAACGCACGGGGGAATCGATACTGCCAGTCCCATACGAGGGACGTGACGAGTGGCGTCCCGCCAGCCAGGGAAGCACGAGACCGTCAAGTGTGGTCTATGAAAGGTGAGTTCATGATTCTCCCGATCGCCGGTCCACTCCTCGGCGCGCTGGTTTCTTCCTTGGCAGGTCTCGTCGGTCTCGTCGTCTGAGTTTTTCTCGTGTCCGCGCTGGGCGGCCTGGAGCTGGTCTGGTCGTGCAGGTGGTATCCGCTCAGCGTCGTGAGTTCGTCGAGGTGTTCACCGGGCTGCGCCCGCGCCAGTTTCAGCTCTTGGTGCGGGCCGTCCACCGCGAGGGCGGGAGGGCGCTCGATCCCGGACGGCTGTGACGTACTCGTCGTGGATGGCATGCTGGTGCCCACCCGGGACCGGTCGGTCGCCGCCTCGTCGAAGAACTACAGGTACTCGGCGAACATGCAGGTCCTCATCAAGGCCGAGACCCGGCTGGTCCTCGCAGTGGGCCGCCCACTGCCCGGCAACCACACCGACTGCACCGCGTTCGGTGACTCCGGCATCGATGCGGCCTGCGGGGACGCGACCGTCACCGCCGATGGTGGCTACCAAGGCACCGGGCTGCTCATCCCGCACTGACGCCAGGCCGGGCAGGAACGGCTGCCGCAGTGGAAGGAGGAACACAATGCCTCGCCTCGCCGGGTGCGGGCCCGCGTCGAGCACGTCTTCGCTCCGCATGAAGAACTGGAGAATCCTCCGGGACTGCCGGCTCAAGGGCGACGGCGTCTACTGGGCCACCAGCGGCGTCGCCCACATGCACAACCTCGCCTCACCGGCTGACCAGAACATGCAACCGGCGACACCAGCGCCCCCATAGCGCAGTTTCGGAGTTACGAGAAGATCTCTAGCCGCGGTTGCTGGGGCGACCATCGGGCCGCATCCCCGAGGTTCACGGAAGGCGCGACCACCGTGTTTCCGGGCCAGATTGACCGTCGGTGCCTCAGTCTCGCGTCCGAAGGCCGGTATTGCGCGCGATGGATGACCCATCACTGCATACCGCCATGGTTTACCCGCTAACGCGCTGGGTGGAACGGAAGGTCAACCGGCCGCGGGATGTGGTTCGCCTTACTCTGCCCCTAGCTTCTTGTGTTGACCGCACCACTCGCAATGACACAGGGGGAACACCATGGCAAGGTTCAAGATCGCATCGTTGGCGGCATCTGCCGTGCTGATCGGAACAGGCGTGGCCACCATCGCACCTGCCGCCCAGGCGGAAGCGTCGCCCAAGTGCCACGTGTGGGAGAAGAACACCACCCGGTTTTCCGGCTGGTGTGACGGCCGGGGGCCGGCGAGCTACCGCGCGACCATCACCTGCAGGCACGGCGGCGAGCACCAGGGACAGTGGCACTGGCTGGGGGACCGCCGGGGCTCGACCGCATGGTGTGAGAAGAACGACCGTGTTGCCAGCAAGTGGCAGTTCATCAGTGGTTGATCGTTCTGTGACGGTCCCGTCGGCTGTGGACCGTTCCAGGTGACCGCAAGTACGCCTTGGGGCATGGTCATTGCTGAGAGCGGACTGACCACCGCAGATCGGGCGGACCGTCGGACATCGCGGGGCGGACGTCGCCGCGGTTGGCGGTGATGGGTTCACGATGTGCTGGGCGCCGACGACGCAGTCCAGCTGCAGTCGTGTCTTGCCTGGTCCTGCCACTCCTTGGTGGCAGGACCAGGCCGGGCATCCCCTACGTCCAGCCGCACCGCCGGGCAGTGCGCGCACCCGGCGGCGCTGACCAGGACGAGTTTGTTTCTGCTGGTCAGTAGCCAGATGTCGGATGTTTCGGGTACCGGCTGGCGACGCTGCTGGCCCTGGGGGCGTGCGCGATGAGCGCGGCCGGGCACGACTGGGTCGCGGCGATCGCGCAGTGGGGCCGCGGCTGCGGCGAGGTCCTGGCGCGGCTCGGGGCGCCGTTCGACAGATCTACCGGACGGTTCGTTCCCCGCGAGCCCTGATCCCGCATCGAGCAAGGCCACATCGGCCGCAGCCATGACCGTCTACTGCGGCGTGCTTGCACGCCTGGCCGACCTGAGAGTCGACGATGCGGCCGTCGACGGTTCAGCAGACCGCGGCGGAGACATCGCGCCGAGCGTAGCCGTGTCCGAAACGCAGGCGGAAGTCTTCATTTCCAGATCCGTCAATCGCGCCGATGATGGTCCGCAGCGCCATGCCTCTGTGGTTCGTTCCGGCATGGTCGAGGCAAGGCCGCGCATGCTGCCGGCCGAGTCGTGGTCCACCTGGTTCTCTCGTCTCAGCAGGCCATTGGCGCTGGCAATCGTGGATATGTCTCCTCGGCGCCGACCAGGGCGACGGGGCCGCCGTCCTTCCGGCGAGCCGGTCATCGGCTCGACCGGCTCTGACTCGGCACGTCGGCCGTGGCCGCGGTGGAGTTGATCTCGGGTGGGCGTTGGCGGACGAGAGCGGTGGCGGTCAGGGCGGTGACCGCCATCGCGGCGATGCCGACCAGCGCTGCGGTGGTGTAGGCGTGGTCGTTCGGGATGAGATGACCGGTGCCGGTGCCGGTGCCGGTGGCCAGAACCAGGCCGCCTACTGCGAAGTCCTCGACGGCGTACCCGGAAAGGAAATGCGCGAACACGTCTACAGCCGCTCGCGCGTCATCCTGATGCCCAGCCTGTACGAATCCTGGGGGCGGGTGGCGGTGGAGGCGTTCGCGTCCGGTATCCCGGTCATCGCCCACACCACCCCCGGGCTCGTCGAATCCATGGGAGAAGCCGGGTCTTCGCCTACCGTGACGACGCGAACGCCTGGATCCACGCCCTGATGTCGCTCAAGGACCCCAGGAACTGGGCCCGCGCCTCCCACCGTGCCAAGGCCCGCTCCAGAGAGCTGAGCGCCGTCCCGGACCTCGACATCTGCTGCGAAGCGGTGGAATCGCTGTGGGAGATAAGCCGACGCACCTCCTTCCGCGTGCGCGGCCTCGGCACCCTCGCCGACGCCCGTGAGAGAGGACGCGCCCTCAGAGACGACGACACGGACCTGGGTATCGAACGCCATGCGTGACTGCGGCACCGGGCAGCCACCACCTCCAGCAGGGTGTATGGGCACTCGGCTCTGCACGCCGCGTCAAGGAGGGCCGCCGTAACAACCGATGCCCCAGAACCCGTCGAGAGGCCGAGCATCCACCGAAGACGAAGAGGCTGCCCAGGCCGACCCAGCAGGCGAGACCCACCTACGTGTTGCGCTCACGTCGATGTGCCCGTCTTTGACCGTCCCGCCGAACCCTCGCAAGACACTTTGGAGCCGCCCGAACAAAGTCTGTTTGAAGCTCAAGTGGCTCGCCGAGCGGGGGATTCCGGCCGAGACCGGGCAGGGGCTGTTCACTCAGCCACCGCAGCCCTACCAGCGGGCCGCAACAACCACCTGCTCGGTCCAGCCGAAAGGCCAAACCGGATATCACCTCAGGTGCCGTCTTCTGGGGGCGCTCGGTGGCGCCGATGAACGCACACGTCGTTCTGCCCGCCCGCTGCGAAAACCCGTTGCGAGTGACCCGTATCGGATGTCTGATTGATCGGCCACCGATCCGGGGGAGGGAACATGACGACGTCGCTGCCTACGCCCTCGTTGCACACCGCTCGCCTTCGACTGCGTGCCTTCGAAGACGCGGATGCGAACGACCTCTTCGCACTGCACAGCAGCGCCCACGTGCTGCGCTACTGGGACTCGCCACCGTGGAGCGAACCCGTGCGTGCCGAGAAGTTCATCATGGCTTGTCGGCAGATGGCACAGGAGGGCACCGGGGCGCGGTTGGCCGTAGATCGTGTCTCCGACGGGGCGTTCATCGGCTGGTGCAGCCTGAGCAGGTGGAATCCGGACTACCGCAGCGCATCGCTCGGCTACTGCTTCGGCGAGGCAGCGTGGGGCCACGGCTATGCGACCGAGGCCGCGCGCGCTCTGCTGCGGTGGGCATTCGACACGCTGGACCTCAACCGCGTCCAAGCTGAGGCCGATACGCGCAACGTGGGTTCCGCCCGCGTGCTGGAGAAGCTCGGCTTCGTGCGTGAAGGGACGTTGCGGGAAGACTGCGTCGTCAACGGCGACGTCTCTGACTCGTGGGTCTACGGGCTGCTCAGGCGGGAGTGGCAGCCGTCGTCCGAGCCGGTTCCCGCCCACTGAGTCCGTCGCTCGGCACCCGGTATCGGCTAATCCTGAGCAACTGATCACTGGGCCTCATCCACACACAACGGCGAACCGGAAGAAGAGTTATATACCGCCCTCTCGGGGTTGGCCGTGCTGCGCCGACGACTCACGCGCATTCAGCCACGCGTCCGTTACGACGCTGACCCGCGACGACCGTAGTCACGGACCTGTAATCGTGTCGATCTCAGCGCAGGGTGGTGGCTACGCTGCTGGCATGGCTCATGCGAAGACTTCATACGTTTGCCTTCCTTGCCGGGCCTCGTACAAACAGTCCTACGGCGGGGATCGGCGACGAATCTGCCCGCGGTGTGCGGAACCTCTGATCCATGTGGGTTCGGCTTTCGCCGCGCCCCGGAGGCGGGATGCTGAGGCGTGGCGCACGCTGTCCGTGCTGCTGAACGCGGGCGTGCGTTTTCACAAGAGTTGCTGCGGCGGGCCCGGCTATCGGCCACGCACCCTGCGCGAGATACGTGAGCGGATGGCGTACGCGCGGCGATCCGGCAGGCCCTTCGCCGAGGCGCTTGTCCTGCATGATCTGCCGTGACCGGCCACGACAGGCCGGCGGGGGCACGCCTTGCGGGGTGTGCTCGCAGAGGGCAGGCACCCAGGCGCGGTACGCGTGGTTGTGGACAGGGTTTCTGACTGACCGCTGACCGAAGTGTTCAATCCCGGGCCTGGCCCCCGACCGGCCGCTCGGCGTCCTGGTGGGAGAGACCGCCCAGAGAGAAGCCGAGTAGGGATCTGAGGTAGATGGGGTCGAGCTCTGAGGGAGAGCCGCTCACGCGATATCTCACGGTGGGGATGTGCCCTCACGTCCACGTTCTCCTTCCGTAGCTTCTGCTCGGTACTTCGCGGATCGCTTGGCCAGCGGTCTACCTTCGATTTCGCGTCGTGACTTGTCGCAGTGCACAGTCATCCGCCGGGCCGAGCCGAGTGGCGGGGTGCCTGGGGGAAAGAGCTCCTGCGCGTCTCGATGGGCCGCCACTCAGGCGACCTGGTGCACAGCCGGGGAGTCTCTGCGACCGGCGGCCGTGGCGCGCGGACATGAACCCGGCGGCCTCCGGCGGCGACGTGCCCGACGGCACCGCCGCCGACGACAACGACTACCGCTCATCAGCTCCCTCCCCGCCTCCGACTGCGGCGACGGACGCGCCGTCAGCCGCCACGACACACGAACGAACTGGTCAGCGGGCCACAGCACCCTGGGAGAAACGGCCACAGCCGTGTCGGCCGACGGTCAACGCGGCGCCTTCACGTCCTCGTTACAGGCGGCGTCCACGAAACTTCATTGCGAGGTGAATGGCGTTCACCTACAGTGGTGAACGCCATTCACCTTCAAGGGGGGTTTCGCAGTGCCCACCGATTCGCCGTCACCATCCCCGTCACCAACCCCATCCGCCGATCGCCGCGTCATGGCGGTTCTGGCGGCAGGGGGCATCGTCACCACGCTGGTGCAGACCGCGGTCGTGCCGCTGCTGCCGCAGTTGCCTCGGCTGACCGGCGCGGCGCCGGTCGATGTCGGGTGGGTGGTCACGCTCACGTTGCTGACCGGGGCGGTCGCGACGCCGTTGCTGGGGCGGGCCGGGGACATGTACGGCAAGCGGCGGATGCTGTTGGTCGCGCTCGGTGCGCTCGCCGTCGGGTCGCTGGTGTGCTCGTTCGCCTCCACGCTCCCATGGCTTCTCGTGGGGCGTGGGCTGCAGGGGGTGGGGGCGGCGGTGGTGCCGTTGTCGATCAGTTTCCTGCGGGGGGTGCTGCCGGCGCATCGGACGGGTTCGTCGGTGGCGCTGATGAGTTCGACGGTGGGGATCGGTGCTGCTCTCGGTCTGCCGCTGGCCGCGCTGCTGGTGCAGTTCGCGGACTGGCATGCGATGTTCTGGGCGATGACCGCGCTCTCGACGGCGGTGCTCGCGCTGGCGTGGCGGGTGCTGCGGGAGGAGCCGGTTCGGTCGCCGGGGCGGTTCGACCTGGTCGGGGCGTGCGGGCTGAGTGCCGGGCTGGTGCTTCTGCTGCTGGCGTTGTCCAAGGCGGGTGAGTGGGGGTGGGGCAGTCGGCGGGTTCTGGGTCTGTCGGGGGCGGCGCTGCTGATCCTGGCGGGCTGGACCGTCCACCAGCGCCGGGTGTCGCGGCCGCTGGTGGACGTGCGGCTCGCGATGCGTCCGGCGGTTCTACTGCCGCATGTGGCCGCGTTGTTGGCCGGGTTCGCCTTCTATGCCAACTCCCTTGTCACCGCGCAGCTGATCCAGACGCCCCGGGTCACCGGGTACGGTCTGGGTCTCTCGGTGGTGGCGGCGGGTGCGTGCCTGCTGCCCAGTGGTGTGATCATGGTGCTGTGCGCTTCCTTGTCCGCCCGACTGTCCGCCGCCCGTGGGGCCAAGGCCACGCTGACCCTGGGCACGATGGTCATCGCGGCCGGGTATGGGCTGCGCGTCGCCGACAGCCGGCAGTTGTGGGCGGTCATCGCGGGTGCGGCCGTGGTGTCGGTCGGTACGGCGCTCGCCTACTCCGCGCTGCCCATGCTGATCATGCGGGCGGTGCCGCTGGAGCAGACCGCTGCGGCGAACGGCCTCAACGTCCTCATGCGCACCATCGGGCAGGCCCTGTGCAGTGCGGTGGTCGCCACCGTGCTGGCGCAGCACACCCGTGTGTTCGCCGGTGTGTCGGGCGTGGCCGTGGCGGCGCCTACTCTGGACGGGTACCGCGTGGCGTTCGCCGCGGCGGGGGCGGTCGCGCTGCTGGCCTGTGCGGCCGCCCGCCTCATCCCGCGCCAGCCGCGACCCGCGCCGTCCCCCCTTCAGGAGGCTGAACACGATGCCCGGCCCGAGCTCCGCCTCCCCCCGCAGCGGCCGCCCGCGAACGACGTCCACGAGCCAGCCGGCACCGGCACCGGTGTCGCCGACACCCGATCCGGCACCGGACCGGGCGGCACGACCGCGTGACGCCGACGCCCGGCGCGCGGAGATCCTCGCCGCCGCCCGGCGCGCGTTCGCGCGCCATGCCTACGCTGACACGACCATCGCCGCCATCGCCGATGACGCGGGCGTCAGTCCGGCGCTCGTGATGAAGTACTACGGCACCAAGGAACGCCTCTTCAACCAGGTGTTCACCTTCGACGCCGACGCCACCGCCCTGTTCGACGCCCCCTTGGACGGCCTCGCCCGGCACATGGTCCTGCACCTGCTCGCCACCCAGCGCGGCCAGATCCGCGACCCGATCCTGCGCATCGCCTTCTCCCGTCACCACCTGGAACTCGGCGGACAGGCCCGGGCCAACTTCCGCACGCAGGTCATCGACGCCCTCGCCGCCCGCCTCCCCGGGCCGGACGCCGCGCTGCGTGCGGAGCTGGCCATCGGCGTACTGCTCGGCCTCGGGGCCCTGTACGCAACCGTCCAAGCCGACCAGCTCACCAGACTGGCCCCCGACGAAGTCGCCGACCTGTACATCCCGCTTCTGCAACCCCTGCTCAGCGGCGAGGCTCCGACGGGTCGCTGACCAGTACGTTCTCTGAATCATCCCGGCGATCAGCCCACGCCAGTGAGGCTTGTCAGCAGGCGCTGCTCGTCCTGTCCGACGGCGTCGAGCGCGACTTCCGCATCATCGAAGGCATCCTTTGAGGGTGTCGAAGACCGTCTCGATCCATTGGCGCATCCGCCTGACTGTCGGTCACCGCCGTGGCGCCCAGGGACCGAGACTCCGGATCGATGGCATCGCTGCTGTCGGCTGCTTCGAGCGCAGCCTGGACGTGCAGCGCGGGTCCGCGCCCGGCACTGCGGGCGCTCACGGTCAGGGCCCAGCCGCTTCCATCGCCACGGTATGTGTCGTATCCGCGGTCGCCGAGGACGGTGGTCCGGACGGTGCCGCAGGCGGCGATCCGCTTGCTACGGCGGGAAGTTCAGCGGCCTAGCCCCGTGGCCGCACCGTCATCCGGATCCCGTCCCGTGCCCACAGCACGAATCGTTCCACCGGTATCACTTGGTGCCCCGGCGTGGGCTGGAAGCGCAGGCGTTTGAGGAGAACGGCCAGGACGAGCTGGGCCTCGATGGTGGCCAGGGCGGCGCCCTCGCAGCTGCGCGGTCCGATCCCGAAGGGGATGTACGCGTACCGCGGCCGCTTGGCCACCTCCTGCGCGGTGAACCGCTCGGGGTCGAACCGCTGAGGCTCGGGCCAGTACTCGGGGTTCAGGTGCACCGCCCAGAACGGATAGAACACCGTTGTCCCGGCGGGGATCTCGTACGGGCCCAGGATCAGGTCCTCGGTCGTCTCGCGCGCACCGTACGGGCCGGGCGGGAACAGTCGCATCGACTCCTTGAGCACCATGTCCAGATACGTGAGCCGCCGCAGATCACCGTAGTCGGGCGCGGCGCGCTCGCCGAGCACCTGGTCCAGTTCGGCGGCGACGCGGTCGGCCGCGTCGGGGTGGCGGCCCAGCAGGTGCAGCGTCCACGAGACGGCGACGCCGGTGGTGTGGTGGGCGGCGAGCAGCGTCATCATCACGGTGTCCCGGATCCGCGCCGGACTCTCCCCGGCCTCGACGAGCGCCCCGATCAGGTCGCTGCGGTCGGTGCGGTGGTCCGAGCGGTGTGCCGCCACCACGCGGTCGACCGTCGCCCGCAGATACGCGAGGGCCTCGTCGGCCCGGTCGGCTGAGCGCGGGTCGGCCCGCGGCACCTGGTAGAGCCGCCCGAGGTGCTCGGTGAGCACCTCCTCGAACGCGGCGACGACACGGTCCATGTCCGTCTCGGCGTCCGCGCCGCTGAGCGCGAACCCGCAGATCATGCGGAGCGACAGCGTGGTCAACTCCCGTTGCAGCTCGACAGGTCCGACGTCCGCCTGCCCGCTCCAGCGGTCCGCGAGCTCCCGCGCCAGCTCCGTGAAGCGTGCGAAGTGCCGCTCGTGGGCCGGGCGTCCGGCGAGCACGGAGAGCAGCAGCCGGCGCCAGGGCGTGTGCTCGTCGGCGGGGAGCACTTGCAGGTTGCCCGCCTCGCACAGTGGGTCCAGGAAGGCGAAGAGCTCCTCGGGCCGCTTGTCGAGGTGCGCCGTGGCCTCCAGGAGCACGGGATCGGCGACCGACACAGCCGTGTCCGTGCCCGGCAGTTGGAAGCGCACGACGGGCCCGTACGTGTCGTGGAGGCGCAACTGGTACTGGTGCAGCCCGCCCGCGGCCGCCACGGCGCTCAGCCCGCCGTCCTCCTGGTGCGGGGGCCCGGGGATGCGCATGACGGTGCCTCCTGTCCGGGGAAGTACCCGCGGGTCCGTCCGAGGTCCCCCAACTCGTCATCACCACCGGCAGTTTCCCTGCCCGTGTGTCCCGTGCCGTGGCCATACGTTACGACACACGCCGCGCCCCACACGACCCCGCGTGGCACCTACGCCTGCGACTGCGCCGTGGGCCCGGCAGGCAACTTGGCGAAAACCCAACTCGCCCAGCGATCAGTGGATGTGGCTGGATCAGCCCGACTCGCGCGCAAGCATCGGATGAGACAGTCGCACCAACTGCAACGGCGACGGGTGCCCCGAAAACTGTGATGCGCTCGGCCGGGTTTGGCTGGGCGCGCTCCAGCGGCGTGCGGCAACAGCGTGTGTCCAGGGCGGGTGGTGAGACGGGCGGTGGATCTGGCCGAGGGGCCGGGCCTCTCGTGGTCGACTACACCTCGTTGAAGCCGCGCGAGGCGTCGTAGATGTCAGCCTCGATGGACGACCACGAAGAAGCCCGTCACGACGTAGTGGATCATTACGCGGTCTTCTCAATGCCGCCGCCACCGAGCTTCCTGGCGGCCGCTTACCAACGCCGTCGTGGCTCTCGACGGCCTACTGCCGTCAGTCGGCCCTGAGTTCGTGGCACAGCCCGTGACCGTTACAGCTGATGCCGCGGGAGACTCAGTCGTCTTCTTATGGCCAAGTTACGAAGGGAGGAGGCCGGGCCGCGGCCGAGCGCGTTGTTCAGGGTGCCGTCGGCGTCGGTGATGTCCAGCACCAGCAGGTCGTTGCGTTAGACGGGGCGATGGTTCCTTGGCCCAAGCTGCCACAGATAGTCGGCGCACGGGAGACGGTCCGAGTCCTTCTTCCGGTGCCGCGCGCCACCCCACAGCACGCCGTAGGGGGCGGCCCTCCTGGCAGGGCCGCCCCCTACGTATCGCGCCAGGAGTGCCCGTGGAGTCCCCACCGGTCTCATGCGCCCGCGATCAGATCGGCGTGCGCGGCCCTGCGGTACCGATCAGCTGTCCTGGGTCTGTTTGAGGGTTTTGGCGAGTTCGTCGGCGGTGAGATCGGTGAGGTCGGTGACCTGCTCGGTGGGCGGGATGCTGGAGAGGGGCCGGCTCGTTGTGGCGGGTGATGAGCGTAGTCATGTCCAGGGGGCGGTCGGCGTCGGCGCGGGTGCGGAATCGGCGGACACGATCCTGGTCGTCGACCCACAGGTCCATTCGCAGCGAGCGGGCTCCCCAGGCCGTGTAGCGGTTGAGGAGCCTGAGGCCGCGCAGCTGGGCGTCGCGGGGCTTGCCTAGCAGAGCACGGCGGAGCTGGTCGAGGGTCGCCGATCCGCTGTAGTGAACGGTCGCGACTCCGTCGACCGTCTGCGCGCCCGCCCGGGTGATGTCCGCTGCGGCGGCGAGCTGACCGGCCTCCTCAGCCGGATTGCGCTCGATCTCGTTCTCCAGCCCGAACAGGGCCTGGTGACGGAGCTGTTCGTCGGCGAGCATCGAGGTCTTGTACTTGAGCCAGTGCTCGCCTCCGCCCCACAGAAATGTGGCGTCGGTGTCCTTACGGAACTCCATCGCCTGCACGTCACCGCCCGCAGCAACCTTCATCCGCATCCGCAGTGTGCGCGGGTTCACGCTCACGGACCCGTCGGTGGCGACGCTCTCCGCGATCCCGTCGCCGGGCTCGCGGCCGCGCATCGCGTACGCGAACGAGTTCAGCTTGCCGGCCTTGGCCACCGCGCGGGCGACCGCCGCCGCGGCCGGGTCGGCGGACTGCCCGGTGCCTTGCTGCGCCATGTCGCCCGCGCGCGGGGCGTGTCCGGCGGTGCAGGCCGCGGCAGTGGTGAGAGCGGCGGCTGCCACGGCGAGCGCGACGGTGGTGCGGGGGTGGCGGGGCATCGGAGAACTCCGTGCGGTACGAGAGAAACCAGCGGGGGTGGGGAACCGGCCCAGCAGATCGCCGGGCCAACACCCTGAAGGTGTGGCGGCATTCAGACGGTCGCCAGGGGCCCCTGAACGGCCTTGGTGTGCTGCATCGCGGTGAGCTTGCGTACGAAGACGATGGCGAGGACCGCGGCGGTGAGCATGAGCAGATCGCAGACGAACATCACGTCGGTCGCGCGCTGGAGAGCGGCCGGGCTGTGGGCATGGTTCTGCATCGTGGAACCGACGCGGAGCAGCACGAGCGCCGTCACCCACATCACCCACCACCGTTTGACGGGCGCGGCGGACACCTCACGCCACGACCCGTCCGGGGCCCGCTGCGCGCTCGCCGTCCAGATCTCACGGGCGATCGTGTACGGAATCCAGCAGTTGCCAAGGGGGACGAACCAGCCGCCGACCGCCCAGCCCCGGCTGCGGGTGCACACGTCCTGCGCGAACACATCGGCGTTCGAGCGGACTCGGTGGAACCAGATGATGAACACCACCGCCGGGGCCGCCACGGCGACCATCTGGGCAGTGCCCGCCACGTCGTAGAGGTCATCGGCCCGGTTGATCTCGTCGCTGCTGCGGGCGAGCAGGTCACCCGTCACACGATGCCGGACCACCCCCGCGTACAGAGCAAAGGCGTCGGTCGCGGCCGCGACACCGAGCAGCACGCTCGTTGCCATGGCCAGTCCGACCGGCGAGCGAAGGACGACGTTCGGCGGTGGCATGACGCCACCACGAGGCAACACGATCAGAACCCCCCAAGGGCATAGAAAAACCCGCAAACCGTTCGGCGGGTGTCGCAGGACCGTACGTCATGAGACATGTCCCGGCCAAACCGTTTCCCGCGCCCGGGGGTCAGCTTCCGGACGGGGTGGCGGGCTTCTCGTGGCGGCGCCAGTACGTGGGCCGCCACCAGTACAGTTCCGTCAGGTCATCGGGGTAGGGCGCACCGCCGCCCCCCAACTCGACGGGATCTCGCGCCGGGTCGATGGGTCGCCAACCCGGGTCCAGCGGTTCGTCGTCGGCCGACGGCCGCACGTAGCGGACCACGTCTTCGCGTACCGCCCCGCTTTTTGGCGCTTCGGACGCGACCATCGCCAAGACCTCCTGGACGCGATCGGTAATCCGCGCTGCGACGCCGTCGTCGCTCGCAACCGCGCCGCTGGCAAGCTCCGCCAGGGGGCCTGTCGGGCCGAACGACAGCGCCTGGCCGAGCAGAAGGCCGCCGAATATGAGGACGCCTGCCCCGCTGGCGCTGCGTGCGGGCGGAAGTTCACCAGCGACCTGTGGAAGGCCACCGAGGCGTACCCGAAGCAAGTAGGCAAGTGGTGCCCGACGCTGTGCGACGTGTGCGAGGGCCATGCCGTCGAGGACGCGCGCCAGGCGGTCGACCGTGAGCGTCAGGACCGCGAGGCGGGGCAGGACCACGCCCTGGAGCTGGGCATGTTCCGCAGCTTGTTCCGCCGCCGAGCCTGACCCCTTGCAAGCTCCCTCTCTCGGGCCTTGTACGAGTCACTGTGCCCGTGTGCCGTCCGTATCCCGGCCACGAGAGGTTCGGGGGTCCCGTGCGGACCGTCTGGCCGCGAGGAACCGGCTCCTCGTCAGGGCATGACAGTGCAAGTGCTGCCCCGGCGCGAGTCCTTCCCAGATTGGCCAGCCACACGTACGGATTACGGATCGCCGAACAGGCTCCTGCCTCCTCCTTCCGCCCGCCCCCATACCCGCCGGTCGTCAACGGCACGCCCTGCGGGCGGCATCCGCCTCAGTTCCTCGCTCTCCCCGGCGCCGTTCCGTGGCGCTGTTCGAGGCCGACTACCTCATCGCCGAACGCCGGAAAATCTATGTTGGCCGGAGTAGACATTGGGCGGTGGCGTGGTTATGGTTTCTCTCGTAACCAAGAAGGACCGCAGGGCCCGGCAGAGATGAACTGCCGGGCAGTAGTACCCGCAGTTGCAGTTCGCAGGACGGTGCGGTGACGGAGTTTCGAAGCCAGGTTGGTTGCAGGACGGCGACGGGACTGGTGACCGGACCGGGTGGCCCGCAGTGATCAGGGGCCGCCGTGAGCAGTACCGCAGTGGCAGTACCCGTAGTAAGTGCAGTTGGCAGTACCCAGCAGTGAAGTTAGTGAGCAGTACCTCGGTGAAGGCGTCGGCTGCGGGCGCGCGCACCGGGAGGTTCGGCAGTGGGGTTCTAAGCCAGAGCAGATGCAGGACGGGCGACGGGGCTGGCTGCCGACACGTGGCGCTAGGCGAGGCCACCAGTAGGAGAGCAACACCAGTAGTTCGCAGTATCAGCAGTACGCAGTTCGCGTTTTGTAAGTGATTGATCCAGAGGGAAGAACGGAGGAGCCGAGCGCCATCAGGATCGCCCGGGCGAGTAGTACGGTGCCCGGGTACCGCAGGACATCGATAGTGAGGTGGTCTCCGGTCACGCAACCGCGATCCCCGCACCCCCGACAGCAGCCAGGTCGGGTCCGCGGATACAGAAGGCCGGCGCAGTATCAGGGTCGGCAGATGGTGTAGTAGTTCCTTCGGGGCCCGGGAGCCACATGCTCCCGGGCCCCTCCACGCGTTCCACAAAGAGGTGCAAATGACAGCAGATGACTCGTTCGGCCGTCTCGATGACGACGACTACCCCGCCTACACGATGGGCCGGGCCGCCGAGATGCTCGGCACCACCCAGGGCTTCCTCCGTGCCATAGGCGAAGCCCGCCTCATCACCCCGCTGCGCTCGGCCGGCGGACACCGCCGCTACTCCCGCTACCAGCTGCGTATCGCCGCCCGCGCCCGCGAGCTCGTCGACCAGGGCACCCCCATCGAGGCCGCCTGCCGCATCATCATCCTTGAGGACCAGCTCGAAGAGGCCCAGCGCATCAACGCCGAATACCGCCGCGCCGCCCCATCAGCGAATCCAACGGCCGAGGCTTGACCTGGGGCATGCTTGCCGCCTCACGGCGGGCCTGCCCGCACACGGTCCACGACGTGTACTCGTTTCCTGTGGTGACAGCACGTGCGGGCGTGTACCGTCTGCGTCAGCTGTCGTGGTTCGGAAGTTCCCTTTGCCCACGCCTCCGGCGTGGGTGTTTTGCTGTGCTGTGCCGCAGGAACCAGGGCGATCACCTCCGCCTTCCGCACGTGGTGGAAGGCGTTCATCGACTGGAAGGCATGAGACATGGCTACGGGAACTGTGAAGTGGTTCAACGCGGAGAAGGGCTTCGGCTTCATCGCTCAGGACGGCGGCGGTCCGGACGTCTTCGCCCACTACTCGGCGATCAACTCCTCGGGCTTCCGTGAGCTCCAGGAGGGCCAGAGCGTGACGTTCGATGTCACCCAGGGCCAGAAGGGCCCCCAGGCCGAGAACATCAACCTGGCCTGACCTTCCCTGCTCCGTCCGCACAACGCAGGGGACGGCGCTCGACACCGACCGGAACGGCGGATGCCGGTGCTATCCGGTGACGTCGGCGGAATGTGAGCCGCACCAAGCCAGGGCTGCGCAGCTGTTGCTGTGCAGCCCTGGTCTGTGTCGAGAACCTGTGCCTGATGTCGGGTTGCCGGTGTCGAACTATTGGGTGCGGTAGTCGGTGGGTCTTGGGGTGTGTCGGGTGGTCGAAGGGGCACCACAGCACCTGGAGCAGATCCGCCTCGGCCTGTCCGGGCGGGCGCAGTTGGGGGATGTCGCGTACGTACAGCTGGGCCACGGGCAGCATGGCGATGGAGCTCTCCGGCCGTGGGCGGCCCGCCTGGAGCCGCTTGTCGGTCGCCAGTTCCTCTGGCGTGGCCCAGGGCCCCTGAGGATCGCGGCGCCGCCGACTTGCCGATTCCGCCCGGTTACGACGCCACAGCCGTACGTCCTCAGGCGAAAGGGTCACGTTCACCCGGTCCCACACGTGCGGTTCTTCGCAGTGTGGCCACGGCTCGTCGGCGGGCCACAGCAGCGGTCCGCCGACGGAACTGTCATGCACGGACGGAGACCCGGGGCGGGGATGCAGCCGGGTCGCCGTGCGTGCCAGCGGGGCCAGTTGGGGGAAGAGCGCGGTGACGTCGAGCGGCCGCGGCGGGGTGGTGTAACTCATTCTGGCTCCCGATGGCACGGACTGGTTGAGATTGGGTCGACCACCGCGCAGTCGAGGATCCGCCCGTCCACCGTGCCGATCAGCAGTCGTCCGGGCCAGATGAGCGTGAGTGACAGCGGCACCACGGGCAGGCCGCCGACATCCAGTTGCTGCCGCCACAGCACCGTCCCGTCAGAGGTGCGCAGCGCCACCAGCTCACCGGAGTTGAAGGCGACGTAGAGCGTTTCCTCGTCCCCGTCGAGGGCGGTGGCCGGGAAGTCGGCGGTGAACACCCAACGGGCGGTTCCGTCCTCAAGACTGCGCCGTACGACGAAGGCGTTTCCGGGGAGCTGACCCGGGCCGTCGTGCACGGATCCGGCGTGCACCAGGTCCCGCCCTGGCCCGGTGCCGACCTCGATACCCGGCCCGCCGAAGAGATGCCGGGCGTGGGCGGTTTCCCAGTCGAGAGGGAACAGTCGGCGTGCCACGGGCTCACCGTCCGGGCCCTCCGGTTCGACGGTGACCACCCACTTGTCCCGCCACGGCTTCTCCTCGTCGCCCTGGAGGGCGAGCAATCGTCGGCTGTGCCGGATCGGAAAGGAGTGGTTGATGAGGTCGTAACCCTTTAGCGGTACGCGCGTCGGCAAGGCTTCTCCGGCGGGGCTGACCAGTACGGCCGGTTCTGCCTCGCTCTGGTCCCGCCTCGTGCCGCGGAGCATGAGCCAGCCGTCGTCACGAGTGGTGAGCGCGGTGGAGAAGGGAACGGGGAGGGAGCCGAGGACCTTCCCGTCCGCGAGGGACACCCGCGCTACGAGCGGTGGTTCGGTCACGCGTTCTCTGCCCACCCAGCGTGCACGCCACCGCTCCACGTTGACCCAGGCGTCGAGCTCGCCGGCCCTGACCACGAGCTGCCGCCCGCCCTCCTCGTCTGGAACGCACCACTCCAGACTCCCATCAGGTCCCCATGCTTCAGCGAGTACACCGTCCAGACAGGCCAGCACCCGCCCGTCCTGCAACCCGTGGACATCCCACACCTGTCGGCGCGGCTCCCACCACGGCTCACCGGCCAACACACCAAGCGACTCGACGCCTTGGCCGACTGTCTCCCCCTTGCTGAGCCGCTCGTACTCGATCCACCGCCCGGTCAGCTCCTCCTGCCGGACCGACCCCTGAGCGATGTCACTCCAGTCGAACCGCTCGATGACCACGTCGAACCCGTGCGTATGTGCCTCGTCGAAGTCCTCGTCATCGGGTGGAGCGACGACGAGCCGCAGCGCCCGTTGGCTCTGCCATTCCACATGCAGCACCTCACGCGCGCCACGTATCACCGAGGTCAACCGCCCCGACCTCAGATCGAGCAGCAACAGCTCGCCCTCGAAGGAGTAGCCCCCGTCATACGACCCGGTCCCGATCGCGACGACCGGCAGCGTCGGGTGAAACGCAAGGCAGTGCACGGGCCAGCGTGACTCCACGATCCATCGGCACCGCAGATCGTCCATGCCATAGACACCCACCCGGTGCGACCGCCACCGGTCCATTGCCGTCCCGCACCCGGACCACTGCAGATACCCCAGATCGCCCCCCACAACGACGAGTCCCCGCTCCTCGCTGACGGTCACGGCCGAGGGCACGCCGATCTCGGCGAAGGGCTGGTTGCCGAGTATGCGAAGGATGGTCAGCGAACCGGACATGGTGAGGGAACTCCCTGGTGGCGGAGCATCATTTTCGCATCAACCGCGCCCGCCAAGCCTGGAGTTACCGCCCATCGCAGCGCATGTGTACAGCTCCCCGCATCCCCTGGTCAGCGACCGGGCACACATACAACCCCCAGCTGGGTGCCCGGCGCCGTGGTGAGCAGTACCCGTTCGGCCGGGGCTGCGATGTGCCACGTGCAACCTGCGGGTGAGCAGCCAAACCCCTTGACTGGGTGTGGTTGGATCAGTCAGGTATAGACCATTCGTGCCTGGAAGGGCTCCACGTGAACCGCCGTACCCGCAGAACCGTGATCACCTTTGCCGTGCTGGCCGCCGTCGGTGCCGGCGCGGACTGGGGGGTGAGGTGGTTCGCGGAGGACCTGGCCGCCGACAAGATCGCCTCGCGCGTCAGCGGGTCCGGCGCGGTTACGGGCATCGCCCAGGCGCAGGTGTCCATCCACGGTTTCCCGTTCCTGACCCAGGCCGTCACCAAGACCCTCGACGAGGTGGACATCACCCTCACTGGCATACCCAGCCCCGACGGCGTCGGCTCCTCCTACCTCACCCTGCACCGCGCGGACCTGACCGCTCACGGGGTGCGGATCGAGGGCACCAGCTCCGCCGTCGCCGACACCATTGACGGCAGGACCACCATCGATTACGCCACCCTCGGCACCGTCCTGGGCTCGCAGACCCGCACCGACCCGGAAAGCGGACGCATCCTGACCGACAGCGTCACGATCGCCCCCGTGGTCGCCGACGGACCCACCGGCAGCCGCGTCCGTATCTCCTCGGGCGGCCACGACGTCATCGCCGCCCTCTCCGGCAAGGACACCAACCTGGTCTTCACCCCGGAGACCGAAGGCGCCCGTCCACTCGCCGTGGCCGTGCCCACCGGAAGGATCCCGCTGCGGGTCATCGACGCCACTGCTGGCGCTGACGGCATCACGGTCCGCTTCACCGGCCACCAGGTCAGCCTGGGCTGACTGATCGTTGCAGAACGAGACGGGGAGGCCGGGCGACGGTCAGTCGTCGAGGCGCTGGAGGATCCGCGTGAACTCGCCGTTCTCGATCAGGCCGGTGAGGACCTGGGTCATGTTGCCGATGCCCGCGTCGCGGACGATGAGCCCGTCCGAGCACCAGAAGTAGCGGCCTTCGAGGGCTTCCCCGCTGGCGGCCCATCGCTTCATGAGGATCTCGACCTGGGCGATGGTGATGACGGTCGCGCTCCACCGGGAGCCGTCCTTGAGATTCACGAAGACATCGACGTTGTCCACGGACTCCACGTCCTCCGCGGCAGCACCGGTTTTCCCGGACGGAAGCGGGTCGACGACCGTACCGCGTTGGCCGGGATCGTGGATGCCCTGCGCAAGCGTGTCCTGGGCGGACGTCCCGGCCGAACGGATCGGCTGCTCCGGGGTCACCTTCACTTCCGAAGCACTCGTTCTCCCGCCCCTTCTCGACGACCCCGACCTCACCCTGCGCCCCCTCGTCGTGCTGTGGTCGCTGTTCCGACACAGTCGACGGGCAGCACGGGGCGGGTGCGCCCTCCGCTTCCTCCGCTTTATGAGCCGTTGCCGGTGGTCTGCTTCAGTCGGTTTTCGCCGACTTGTCGAAGAACCTGATGATCTGGGGCACGGCTTGCCGCACCGATGCGTTGTGGTCGCAATTGCCGAGGTCGGTCAGTCGGTGTGCGGCGCCGTTCCTTGTCAGCTGGTCGGCACAGTAGGTGGCGTGACTGAAGTCGACGTCCTTGTCGCCCCGGCTGTAGAAGATCTCCACCGGTACGTTCGGCCGCCAGTTGCACGTGTTGTCCATCGGGCGCAGCTTGTTCTTGAGGACACCGTCGGGCTTGCGGATTTTGTTCAGGAAGTCCTCGGTGAACAGGTCCTTGGAGGCCGCCGGGAGTTCGCTGACGATCTGCTTGGCAGGGTGATATCCGTCGAAGAGAGCCTCCACTTTGCTGTCGTAGGGAGGGCGGAAGACGTCGCTGGGTGACGTGTAGATGCCGTACATCTTGTTCCAGGCGCTAGCGAAGTAGGCGAGGTGGATGCCGGATTTGGCGATCTTGTCGTTGGCCGCGGCGGCCTCGAAGGCCGAGAGGTTGTAGGGGCCGCTGACCGGGGCGAGCGCCCCAGCTGGAAGTAGCGGTCGATGTCCTTTTGTTGAAGCGCCCGGCCTACCAGCATGGTCGCGGGGCCGCCCTGCGAGAACCCGCTGACCTGAACTTCTCGCTTCAGCTCCCGGCCCTCGCGGTGGGCGAGGGTCCGGGCCGCGCGCAGGCCGTCCACCGAGGCCGCGACGGTGGCCTGAGGGTCACCGTAGGGGTGGAAGCCTTTGCCCGAGCCGAGGCCGATGTAGTCGGGTGCCGAAACGGCCCGCCCGGTCGAGGCGAACAGCAGGGCGACGAGCCGGTCGTTCGACTTCGGATTCTCCGAGGCGACGTCCTTGCGGTAGACGGTGGTGCCGTGCAGCCAGGAGACGGTGGACAGGTGGCGCGCCCCGTTCTTGGGCAGGACGACGAGCTGGCTCGCGGTCGTGGAGGCACCCGCGCTGTCAGTGGTGCGGTAGGTGACCCGGTAGGCGGTCACGCCATAGCGCACCTGGGACGAGTCGATCTCTCCCCGGAGTTCCCCGGCCACTTCCTGCGCTGTGAGGTCGGCCGCTTGCTCCACGGAGACGACGGCCCCGCTTTGGGTCCGTCCGTTGTGGGAGCCGGCCGCCGCCGAGACCGGCGCCAGCAGGGCGGACACACTGCCGAGGACCGCCGCACCAGCCAGAATCCGGATGTTTGTTCGCGGTGAAGTCATCTATGGATCATGCCCGTTGGCCGCTCCGCGGGGACATGGAGCGACCCCCCGGCCGCGCAGGGGGACAACCCCCTCGGCGCCTGTAGGGGATGCCGGATGCCCCGTCCCTTACGGAACACGTGGACTGCCGAACGGTGCGGGGGAGTGGAGCATTCCGCTCGGCGCCGGGTCGGTCGGGCCGAGGGCAAGGGTCACCAGTGCCTCGTCCGGAACGCCGATGATCGGTGCTGTGTCATGCGACCCGTCGGACATAGCGCTGGTGGCCGTGGTACTCCAGGAAGCTGCGCAGCAGCAGTGACGCCGAGGCGTGCGGGTGGTTCTGAGCCAGGAGCACGCGGACGCCGAGATCGTCGTCGGCGGACAGGTGTTCCAGGAGATCGGGCGGCAGGCAGTGGTCCTTGGCCGCGTGCCGACGCAGCAGCGGGTGGTGGGAGTTTGCGTCCCGGCGTACGGCTTGGGGGTCCCGGGGGCAGGTAGGGCCCGGGCAGTGGGAGGAAGCAGTGGTCGATGGGGATCTCGTAGTCGATTGAGGCCCGTTCCTCCTCGGCCAGCTCCGGATGCACGGACAGGGCCAGCCGCACCTTCGGGTCCGGGTCTACGGCGAGGATGCGCCGCTCGGCAGGCCCGAGGCCTGGGCGGTGGGCGATGCGCTCGCGTACCTCTGGGTCCGGGTCGCAGGCCAGCAGTGCCACCATGTCGGCGAACAGGCTGGGGTTTTCCGCGATCGCCGCTCGCTCGCCCTCGGCTGCGGGAGCGGTGAGGACGTTGTTCACGACGGTTCTGCGCACCACTGGACCCGCGTCCAGGACGAGTTGGGTCTCTTTGGGTATGGACGCGGACCAGTCGTCGCCGCGCCGCCCGGTGACCAACTGCTCGGCTTCGCCGGCGTGCAGCATCTCGGCCGCCTTCTCGATGGGCTTGGACATCGTGGCCTGCGGTAGCGGTTGGTGGGCGTCCACCCGTCCATGCCTCCGCCATCTCCCTTCCGGTAGAGCCGACTTGGCCAACCTCGCCCCCACCCCGCAGCCCTCGCCTCACCCCACCCTGCGAAACCGAGAAACTCGGGCTACGGATGCGGCACTCGGTGCCGAGGCTTCTCTGACACGCGCCCTCAACCTCGCAATGAAAGGTGCAAGTTGAATATTACATTGGTTTACATGGTTTTGACCTGGCAATACCTTCATGATCATATTGGGGTGTGCGCCGGGGAAGGCCAGGGGGACTGTCCCGGCGCGTGCCGCCCTGCCCCGCTGACCACGGAACGGGGCGGCATCTCCGGCATCTTCCGGGCTGTGCGTCATGAGCCCGGAGGATGCGGCCCTGGCCCCTTCGCACCTGCGTCTATGGGGTCTTCCCTGTACGGCAGCACCCTGGGGCGATGTTCGTGTGCGGGCCAAGGGTCCGCCTGCCGCGTCCCGCAGCTGCGTTGCGGTGTGGCCTGCATCTGTAGAGAGAATCGAGGAGAGTTGAAGACAAGAGCAGCCAGATGGGTGACCGTCGTGGTCGCCGCCGGCTTGATGGCCGCCATGGCGCCCGCGGATGCCTTCGCCGACGGTCCGGCCCCGCTGGAGCGGGAGTGGGCCGGCGGCAAGACCGTGGAGGATCCCAAGGACACCCCGGCCAGCGGACTGGCCTATCAGTACGTGCTCCCCTTCTACCAGAAGCACGGGTTCTACCTGCAGGATGCCGCGCCTTCGCAGCGCATCGCTCCCGGCATCCAGCAGACCCTGAGCCTGGGCCGGGAAGACGAGGTGGTCGAGGCCACGCAGACCGGTGTCGACGACGGTGGGACGGGCGAGTGGAAGGCCCGGGTCTTCGGCGGTCTGAAGGCGGTGGCGAAGGCGGTGGCGAAGTCCCAGGGCGGGGAGTCCGCGGAGAGCATCGTCGACGCGCTCATCCCGGACTTCAGTACGTCCAGCGTCGTCGCGGACAAGACGGTCAAGTTCAACGTCACCAACACCATCAACGTGACCGCCAAGCGTGACATCGAGGCGCGCGCCGTCTACTACAAGCTCAAGACGGTCTCCGACGTGTGGAAGCGGGAGCGGGACCAGGACAAGCCGTCCCTCGTACGCAGCGGGCAGGTCACTGACGCCGTGGTCGGCATGGGCTGGATTCTGACCTGCAAGGACAGCGACGGCCGGGACTACATCTGCCAGCCGGGCAAGGACTTCGTCTCCAAGAGCCGGATCCCCGCCCAGGAGAAGAAGTACTTGCCTCCCACCGGCGCCCCGGACCGCCTCAAGCACGAGGAGACCGGGGTCGGGTTCTTCCTGTCCGGTGCCCGGGTGAGCATGGAGTACCCCGAGGAGTGCTCCGTGAGCGCGGACAGCGGCGGCAGCCTCACCAGGACCCAGGTCCAGGTCCGGTGCGCCGGGCCGAAGTACCAGGACGGCCCGAAGTTCAGCCACTACCGTGTCCAGTACGGCATCGGCAGGGCCGGGCCCGCGTTCTCCTGGGACAACAACTGGGGCTCGGGCGCACTGACCTCTGCCACGGAAGTACAGCAGAACTACCCCAACGAGGCGGCGCTGCGCAACGTCCGGGCCTTTGCGGCGGACGGCCAGAAGCACGGCCTGTCCTTCACCGCACTCAAAGACAGCTCGTTCGTGAGCCCGAAGCTCACCCTCAGGATCGTCCCGGTCACCGCGGACTGCGCCGATCCGGACCAGGCGGGAATCCTCGGCTGCCGCAACCCCCTCCAGGGCACGGTGTTCGAGAACGGCTTCGACGGCGCGACCGCCGTCCCCGGCTCACCGAGTGACCTGTACTTCTTCAAGGGCAACGGCTACGTGCGGTACAACGCCCAGACGGACACGGTCAACGGCTGGGGCAAGGATGGCAAGCTGCTGTCCCTCGCCGACCAGTGGCCGGGACTGAGGGGCACCGGCTTCGAAAACGGCATCGACGCCGCCGTGGAAGTCCCCAACATCCCGGACGCGATCTACTTCTTCAAGGGCGACAGTTACTTGCGCTACAACGTGAAGGAGGACAAGGCAGAGACGTGGGGCGGTGACAGTCCCGTGCTGCCGCTCGCCCGTCTGTGGCCGGGTCTGAAGGGCACAGGGTTTGAGAACGGGTTCACGGCTGCCGCTCCGGTCCCGGGTGATGCCGATGCTCTCTACCTCTTCAAGGGTGACAGTTACCTGCGTTACGACCTGAAGGAGGACAAGGCCGAGAGCTGGGGCAGCGACAGTCCCGTGCTGAAGATTGCCGACCACTGGCCGGGACTGAAGGGCACCGGCTTCGAAGACGGCATCACCGCAGCCGCCGCCGTCCCCGGCACCACGGATGCGATCTACTTCTTCAAGGGCGACAGTTACCTGCGCTACAACCTGACGACGGACAAGGCCGAGACCTGGGGCGGTGACACCCCTGTCCTGAAGATTGCCGACCACTGGCCGGGACTGGCCGACGCGCCCTGGCGCGCCCGGACATCCTGACCCACCAAGGCTGACAGGGGCCCGGCGGCGCACGCCGACAGGCGCGCCCCCGGGCCCTCGTGAGCCCCGGGCCTTCCAGCTGACAGCAGCAGGGGCCCTGCCCGGCTTCCCCTCTTGCGTTGGCCTTCTCCGAGGGCCCTGTGACCGCCAGGTTCAAATGACCGATCGCGACTGTGGTCACCTTGACCGGCAGGCCTTGCCCACGCCCAGTTCTCGCAGCGCGCCCAGCGCTTTTGGGCGGGGTTGTCGCTCCTCGATTTCGTGGTCGGGTGGCTTGCGGCGAGCCACCCGACCGCACACTCCGACTCTGACCTGCACAGGCACGCGAACTACGCCTGTCGTGCCAGTGGGCGATCGCGGGGCGGATGAGTTTCCCTCACGTCGAGCCCATGGCACAGTCCCGGTACGGACTCATCGAGAGGGGACGCTCATGAGCCACCGGTTACGGATGGCCACCGAGGCCCGGGCAAGCCTGAACCGCATACGGACGCGAGACCCGTCCGTTGCCCTGCTCGTCGGCGAAGCCGTGGTCGCGCTCCTGGACGAAGGGCCGCGTCTGGGCCCGCCGATGGTGGTAGAGGTGGAGTCGGTGCTGCGTGAGCAGAACATCGGCATGCTCCTCGACGACTCCTACCAGCGCCTGCTTCACCTTCTGCAACAGGCCCGCCGCGCCATCGCCGACATCGCGACCTCGCGTCGTCGCGTAGAACTCCAGACGACCCAGCTGGAGCAGCAAGCCGCGAAGCTCGATGAACAGGTGACGAAGGCGCTTGCCATGGGCCGGGCGGACCTGGCAGCGGAAGGCCGGATCCGAGCGGCCGCCGTGCGCGATCAACTCGAGGAAATCTCCGGCACCATCGACGCATTGCGGAACCTGGAAGACCGTTCGAGCACTCTCGCTCAGCGCCTTCAAGGGCGAGTGGACGTCTTCCGGATGCGTAAGGAGACCGGCAAGGCCGTTGTGCTCGCCGCCCGCGCCCACGCCACGGTAGATGAGGTTCTCGCCGATGCCGGCGAACCGGCCCTCGCTCCCGAAGTGCCGGGGAAGGCCGCAGAGGAGGCACTCGCCGAGGCCGAGTCGGCCCAGGCCGCACTCCTGGCGAGCGGCAGCGCCCTCGAACAGGAAGCACGCGGCTGGCTCGGGATCACCGGGCTTCAGGACATTGCGCCACCCCGGCTCCTGGAACTGCGGCTCGGCGCGGTGACGGGTCACGACACTCGCCTTGTGTACGTCGTCGACCCGCCCGGCGCGGTGATCGTGCTGGCGATCGGCGATGAGCAGGGAGACTGGTGGGGCTGGTACCACGGCGTCCTGCCAGATGCCCGATACCTCGCGTCAGCCCGGCCGGCAACCGGGCACGGGCAACCTGGACCGGGTCTTGTCGACCATGACAGGGAGTCCTTCCTGCAGACCTACTTCCCCGACACAGCTGACGAAGTCGTCCTCGGCGCGGCCCAGTTGGCGCACCGCAACCGGACACGCCCTCTACAGGACGTGCGTCGGCTCGCCGGAGTCACTCGGGTGCAGCTGGCCGCGCGGATGGGCATCGAGCCGGAACAGGTAGCCGCGTTCGAGAGTGCAGAACCCGGCACGACGGACATGCGCATGCTTGTCGCCTACGTCCAGGCCCTTGGTGGACGGCTTGAGGTCATCGCCGACCTCGGAGCCGAGAGGATCGTCCTCGACTGCTGAACCCGCCGTGGCTCGTCAGGCTCGTATGTTTCGGCAGATCCCGCACGCGTGCGACGCAGAGCTCCTTGCGGGTGCGGTGGATGAACTCGCGGGCGGCAGGTTCGCGCCGCCACGGAGCCTGGGCTTTGTTGAACTCGGCAACGTAGTTCTTGGCATGGGAGGACCGGGCGCGGGCGAGGACGTCGATGCCGTGGTGGCCGAGTGCGAGGCCGTGGTCGAGGTCGCGGACCTGGAGGTGGGCGGTCCCGACGATGACGAGGCGCATGCCGAACAGCTGTCGTCCTTCGCCTGGCCGAGCAGGAGGTAGGACAAACGCGCGGTCCGCTACGAGACCACCGGCCTCGTGGCGGTCATCAACGAGTGGCTGTGATCAGTCCTGGTGAGACAGCTGGGTCAGGGCCTTGAGGATGTGCTTCCAGGCGTCTTCAGCTGCGTCCGCGTCGTAGCTCTCGGGGCGGTCCTCACACAGAAAGCCGTGCTGGGCGGCGGGGTAGGCGATCAGTTCATGACGCACACCGGCCTGCTCAAGGCGTTGCCCCAGGCGCTGCCACTCGTCCATGGAGATGAGGAAGTCCTGTCCACCGACGAGGCCAAGCAGCGTGGTGCCGTGTGCGGCCATCGCTGCCGCGCCGTGGGGGGTCAGTGGCGGTTCCGGCTCGGCCAGCGGGATCCCGCCGTCCAGGGTCCAGCCGCCGTAGCATTCAACGACCATGTCCAGCGGCATACAGGTGGACACGAGAACACCGAGGTGACCGCCAAGGGAGAAACCGACGAACGCGCGGCCAGCCCCGCCGGCTGGCGATGACGGTATCCGCGAGGTGTCGTTGAGAGCGAGTGCGCGGGCCTGGTGGAATTGCGGGACGGGCCGCGGTGGATGCGGTGTACGAAGCCCTTGTGAACAGGTTGGTTGTGTCGTTGACAGGTACACAGACGCTCAGCCAGGCTCCTGGCTCATGCAGTTGCCCCGTGACCTGATGGTCACGCTTGTGGAGCGCCGCCACGTCGACCTGGTCCGTGTCGCGAGCGCCATCTGTCGTCGCGCTGTCTGAACCGACTCCCTCTCGACTCTCTTCTGGTACGTGACGCCGTGGTGCGCCGTGCCCTGTTCAGGAGCGCACCGTGACCTCGTACGTATCCAAGCTGTCCCGACGCGCCTTCGGCGGTGCCGTCGCAGCAGGCACCACCGCCGCGGCGATCGGCCTGCCCGCCGCTGATGCCCAGGCCCAAGCCCCGCTTCAGGAACGGCCGTTCAAGGCCGCACCGCACCGGCGGGCCAAGAGGCCCAACATTCTCTTCATCCTCGGCGATGATCTCGGCTGGGCCGATCTCTCCTCCTACGGCGCCCCGCACATCAAGACACCGAACCTGGATCGGCTCGCGCGGCAGGGGGTGCGGTTCACGGATGCCTACGCCGGGTCCGCGACCTGCTCGCCGACGCGGTTCAGCCTGTACACGGGGCGTTTTCCCGGGCGTACGAAGGGCGGTCTGGCGGAGCCGATCGCGGACAGGTCCGTCGGGCTCGAACCGACGCACCCCACACTGGCTTCGCTGCTGCGCGAGGCGGGCTATGCGACCGCGCTCATCGCAAGTGGCACTGCGGGTATCTGCCGGACTACTCGCCCACGAAGTCGGGCTGGGACGAGTTCTTCGGGAACTTCGGCGGGGCTCTGGAGTACTACTCGAAGCTGGGGCTGGGCGGGGAGTATGACCTGTACGAAGGTGACGTACGCGAGGGAGATGCCGCGTACAAGGACCTGCGGTACTACACGCGCATCCTGACCGAGCGCGCGAGCGAGTACGTCCAGCGAGACCACGGTGATCGGCCCTGGCTGCTCAATCTCAACTTCACCACACCGCACTGGCCTTGGATCGCCGACGGGGACGAGGAGGAGAGCGCCGAGATCGTCCGCAGGATCAAGGCGGGCGACAAGGGTGCGCTGTGGCACCAGGACGGTGGCTCCGTCGAGAAGTACACGCAGATGGTGCAGGACCTGGACCGGTCGATCGGTGTAGTGCTGCGCGCCTTGAAGGAGTCGGGGCAGGAGCGGGACACCCTGGTGTTCTTCGCTTCGGACAACGGTGGTGAGCGCTACTCGTACAACTGGCCGCTTTCGGGCAACAAGTCGTCGCTCCAGGAGGGCGGGATCCGCGTGCCGACCATCGTGCGATGGCCCGCGCGTCTCGATGGCGGCCAGGTCAGCCAGGAGCCGGTCTTCACCCCCGACTGGACGGCGACGCTCCTGGAGATCGGCGGGGCGCGGCCGCATCCGGCGTACAAGCTGGACGGGACGAGTCTTGCCCCCTATCTGCTGAAGGGCGAGCAGCTCGCTGAGCGTGAGCTGTTCTGGCGTGTGCGCGGGGAGCGTGCGCTGCGCCGCGGGGACTGGAAGTACTACCGGGGAAAGGGCGGTCAGGACCAGTTGTTCAACCTGGCCGAGGACCGGCGCGAGCAGGCCGACCGGGCTGTGGACGAGCCGAGGCTGCTGGGTGAGTTGAAGGCGGCATGGGAGGCGACGGACAAGGAACTGCTGGCGTATCCGGCCGGGTGAGGCGGGTTCCTCCGGGTCGGGGTGTGGCTGCCGCAGCACTCTGCGGACCGCGGTGACATGAAGGGCGAGTGTGTCTGCCTCCGCAGCCTGACGGCTGAGAGGAGAGGGCAGTTCGGTGACCGGGGCGGTAGCCCGGCATGGCCTTCCACCGGCCGGTGGAAGGCCATGCTTTCGTGCGGCAGGATGCGTGTATGCATCATCCGGGTGGGGATCGGGAGTTACGGGAGCTGGTCGGCCGGTTCGTCGTACCGGAGCGGCGATACCTCAAGCTGGGCGGGAGCCTTCTGTCGATCTGGCCAGCGAAGGGCCGTACGCGGGGCAGGCCTACTGCGTGGCCCTGAGCGGATTCGGGACTTCCGCCGATGCGGCCTTGCTGGCCGCGTACCTGGACCGTTACCTGCCACGCGCGGATCTGTTCTACGACCAGCCGCGGGCGCTCGGCGCGCTGTTGCACCTCGATGCCCGGCTCGGCACCGGGCACGCGGCACGGTTTCTCACCCCGGGCGGACTGTGGCAGCAGTGGACCCAAGGCCCGCCGGCAAAAGCGGACCGCGACCCGCAAGGCGCTTGCAAATTCATCGGGCAGCTCTGCTCCTTCGTCCAGGAAAGCGCCAGGCACTGCACCCCACCCCGTCGGTGACCGGCTGCGACAGTCCCTCGCCGTCGTCATCGTGGGGAGGCGGCAGGTCCATCAGGGGTCATACGGCAGTGCCGCACCGGTTGTGTACCGGTGCGGCACTGCGTGGTTCAGGGGTCAGGGCTTGACGTTCACGGCGGCCCAAGTGGCGTCCACGGCCTTGACCTCGGCGCTGTTCGCGCCGTAGAGGTCGGTGGCGGCCTTCAGGGTGCCCTGGCGGGCGCCGTGGTAGTCGGTGGTGGAGGTGAAGTACGTGGTGAGTGCCTTGTACCAGATCTGTACGGCCTTGTCGCGGCCGATGCCGGTGACCTTGGAACCGTCCACGGTGGGGCTGTCGTAGTGCACGCCGTTGATGTCCTTCGCGCCGCTGCCCTCGGACAGCAGGTAGAAGAAGTGGTTGGCGACGCCGGAGGAGTAGTGCACGTCGAGGTTGCCGACGCCGGCGCTCCAGTAGTCGGCCGAACCGCGGCCGTCCCTGCTCGGCTTGTCCTGGTAGCGCAGCGGCTTGCCGTCGCCGAAGAGGTCGATCTTCTCGCCGAGCAGGTAGTCGCCCTTGTCCTGAGGGTTGTTCGCGTTCCACTCCACCGCGGTGCCGAAGATGTCCGAGGTGGCCTCGTTCAGGCCGCCGGACTCGCCGGAGTACTCCAGGCCGGCGGTGGCGGAGGTGACGCCGTGGCTGAACTCGTGGCCGGCCACGTCGAGCTGGGTCAGCGGGTGCTGGTTGTTAGCGCCGTCGCCGTAGGTGATGGTGAAGGACTGGTCGTCCCAGTAGGCGTTCTGGTAGGCGTTGCCGTAGTGGACGCGCGAGACCGGGGCCCGGCCGTCGTTCTTGATGCCGTTGCGGTGCAGGACGTTCTTGTAGAAGTCCCAGGTCTGGGCGGCGCCGTAGGCGGCGTCCACGGCGGCGGTCTGGTTGTCGGCGGGGCTGCCGGTGCCCCACTTGTTGTCCGCGTCGGTGAAGACGGTGCCGTTGCCGCTCGTCTTGTGCTTGAGGTCGACGGTGCTGGAGCCGCCGCGCACACTGTCGACGAGGCTGTAACCCGTCGAGGACTTGGTGGTGTTCAGGCTGACGGTGCCGCTGTACTGGCTGGCGCCGGTGCCGACCGCGCCGAGTCGGGAGCCGGCCGGTGCGACGGCCTTGGAGCCGCCCTGAGCGGTGATGCCGTCGGCTATGTCGTCGATCAGCTGGATCTCGTACAGCTTCTTGCCTGTGTTGGCGTCGGTGATGACGCGCAGTCGGCTCGGGGTGACGCCGTCGCGCTTGGTGCCGGTGACGACGCTCTCGTAGGCGAGGACGGGATTGCCGTCGGCGGCCCAGATGACCTTGCGGGGGGTGTCGCCGGTGGCGGCGCCCGTGGTCTTCGCGGCCTTGGCGGCCTTCACCGCGGCGGAGGTGGCAGCGGTCGGCGTCAGCTTCGGAGTGAGCGAGGCGACCTTGATGGTGGTGTTGACGGCCTTGGTGACGTCCTTGACGGCGCCGTTGGGAGCCCGGTGGACGATGAGGTCGCCGCCCACGACCGGAAGGCCGGCGTAGGTGCGTTCGTAGCGTGTGTGGACGGTGCCGTCGGCGTCCTTGATGACGTCCTTGACGACCAGCTCCTCCTTGACACCCAGGCCGAGCGCCTGGGCGGTGGCTGCGACGCCGGTGCCTTCGTGGTGCGCCGGCGCGGCACCCGCTGATGCGGTGACAGCACCGACGGCGAGCAGGGCGCCGGTGAGCACGGCGGCGCCGGACGTGAGGGCCAGACGGCGCGCAGTGCCACTGGTGGGGGAGAGCGAGGACATGTGGTGTCTCCAGACAGGCGTGGGGAGTTGGGCGGGATCGCCGCCGAACCTTTCAAGGAGGGACTGATGCCTTGATGAGCACGGACACTCTCAATCCGTCGCGCACATGTCACGTGGCATAAAAGGGTGTCTGCCCGCTCATGCCGGACTTGCGGCCTGCCTCTTCATGGGAAGGACACGACCCCGATACGTGCCGACACAGGGGACAGAAGATTCCGCAACGCGCGTGAAAGAAGTCCTGCGGCGCAAGACGACTGGCAATGCTCTGGGGTGCCTGGCTGGTGGGGCTCACGCTGGGGGTGTGATGTCAGCGGGGGGTGGGTTGTATCGCGCCCGCCCCGCTCCTGCCCGCGTTACCAGATCCGCCTGCCGAAGTACCGGCGACGTGGTTCAGTCCTCCGAACACAGGGCGCTGACCCGCGCCGCGTCGTGTGAAGCCGCGTCGGCCGGTACGAGGGGATCTTCATACCGGGTATGGCTTTACAGCGGGTAGCGGTCGATCCGGTACAGGACGGCGTTGAGTGCATCGGGGCCCAGCCGTAGCACCCCGCTGAACGGGCTGTCGAGCGCCCAGATCAGCCATAGGAGAAACGCCAGCAGCGCCGTGGTGGCAACCACCATGCCGGTGTGCAGCGGGGTGCCCGAGTGTTCCAAAGCCAAGGAGAAGCCGACGGTGAGCACTGCTCCGAGGAAGAGGCAGGCCCACAGTATCGACGGCACGATGCCCGGCATGGCGTCCAGGCGGAGCCTTCGACTGTCGGCAAGTTGCTCCACGTCGCCGAGGATGAGATTGGCGGCGTTCTGCTGGCCGCCGGTGGCTGTGTCGTAGGCCTGGGCTTGCTCACGCAGCTTGACGAGGGCATCCCAGGCCTTGGCGCTGTCATGGCCACTCTCCATACCCGGCCATTCATCGTCGACGAGTGTGCGGGCGTAATCCCGTACGCCGTAGGCGAGTTTGGTGCGTTGTGGTCCGGTGGTGTTGCGGCTGGTGAAGTAGAGTCGGGCCACCGTATTGGCCTCGGTGTAAGTGTTGTTGCGAGCCTGGGTCTGGTTGTCCCACACCGCAACGACAACGAAGGCAAGAAACACCCCATAGAGTGCGGCGACCATGCCGAGCAGCGTGCCGACGGACTCTCCCCGGCCTCGCTGATCGCGTCTCCCGGCCGGTGCGGCCGCCTGCCCCTTGCGGCGGTGCAGCACCCGCGCGAGAAGGGCGGTGCCGACCATAGGCACCATCATGCTGAGGAACGCGACCAGATAAGGCGGCATGGGCTGAGTCTGGAACACTCGAAACACCCGTACAAGACGGGGCATTGGCCGTAGCCTCGCTCTTTCGTTTCGAACGAGATGACGGTGTTTATCGTCAATCTATCGACTATGAGGGCGACCCGGAGGCGAAGCCGTTCGCCCGGGAAGCGTTGCAGCTCTTCCTCGCCTACGCCGACGAACAGGTCGAACGAGCGGTGCGGGCGAAACGCAAGGGCGCCCTGGCGGCCTACCGCGACGCCACCCTCCTCAAGATCATCTACGGGTGGGTCCTGCACCGGACCGAGACCTCTCAACTCGACCTCGTCGACTTCGGACGCAACCCGCAGGCTCGTCAGTTCGGCTCGTCGCGGTCACGCTCAAACCCGGACTTTGCCAACGACACGGAGTGGTACCGAAGTTACGGCCTGACCTTGACCATGTCCGGGCCGCGACGCGAGGGCATCCGTGGCCACCTGCACGCGAGCGTCGCCGACCATCACCCTCGCGAAAGCGCCGCCACGCCAGCCAAGCCCATCATCCCGCTCCGAGCAGGCCCGTTGGCAGTCACGTGCGAATTCGCCGGCGGTGTCAGTTCTCGCCGAGAAAACAACGGGGTGGGCCCTGACCTGGCGAGGCGCCCTGGTCAACTCCCTGTCAGCAAACGCCCACCGATGCAGTGAACTTTCAGAAGCGCTCCCACTCATCGAACGTGTCCCTACAGCCCCGGCGCACCGTCTCGAAAGGCGCCCCTCAGCGGGGCGGTGGCCTGCGGTGATATGCCTGCGGTGCTCGGGCGCGGCCACGCCCTCGGCGGGGTCGGTGGCGGCGTGGCAGGTCCGGGCCCTCTTGCCCGGGCCGAAGGCGCTTCCTATGGTCCGGCCCATGAGCATCCCCACCGAGCCGATCGGCAGCATCCCTCGCCCGCGCGCCCTCCAGGAAGCCCTTGCCGAGCACGCCCAAGGGCACCTGGACGATGCCGAACTGGCCAAGCTCCAGGAGCAGGCCACCGTCGACACCCTGGCTCGCCTGGAGGAGCTGGGCTGTCCGGTCCTGGTCGACGGCGAGCAGGCCAAGCCCAGCTTCGCCACCTACCCGATCACGGGTCTGGCCACCCTCGACCCAGCGGGCGCCGTCATCCCGTTCGCCGACGGCCACACCCGGCAGCTGCCCCGTCTGACCGCAGGACCGTTCCGCTACCAGGTCCACGCGGACACCTACCTGCACGATGCCCGGCGGCACACCGACCGCCCGCTCAAGCAGGCGGTCATCGCGCCCTCGGCACTCAGCTTGCTCTACCCGGCCGAACCCCTCGACAACTACCCCCGCGAGGCGTTCCTGCGCGACTTGGCCGACGAGGCGGAGGCCGACATCCGCCGCTGCCTGGAGGCGGGCGCACACGTGGTGCAGCTCGACTTCACCGAGGGCCGCCTCTCCCTCAAGCTCGACCCGAGCGGCACACTCCTCGACGACTTCATCGCGCTCAACAACGAGGTCCTCGGCCGGTTCACCGAGGCCGAACGGGCCCGGCTCGGCGTGCATACCTGCCCGGGCGGCGATCACGACTCCACCCACAGCCTGGACGTCGACTACGCCGGGCTGCTGCCCAAGCTCTTCCAGCTCAAGGTCGGCAACTTCTACGTCCAGCTCGCCAGCGAGGCCGACCCCGAGCCCGTACTGCGGATCATCGCCGACCAACTGCGCCCGGGCATCCGGGTCTTCGTCGGGGTGACCGACCCGATCACCACGATCGTCGAAACGCCCGAGGAGGTACGCGACCGGGTGCTGCTCGCCGCCCGCCACATCCCGGTCGACCAGCTGGGCACCTGCGACGACTGCGGCTTCTCACCGTTCGCAGACGACACCTCCACCTCCCGCGAGACCGCCTTCGCCAAGATCGAAGCCCGGGTGAAGGGAACAGCCCTGGCCGCCCAGACCCTGGGCCTGTGATACGGAGCCGCGCACGCCGCACATGTAACCCGGGTCAGTCCGGACCAGTGCCCATTCAAGCTATGAGCAGGCGGAGGCCGAGGTCTGCCGTGTCGAGGCGGGCGAGGTCGCTGTTGCGCTCAGCCCATCGGCCGGAGTCGAGGTCGTCGCGGAGGCTTCGCACCGCCCGCTGCTCGGCGTCCGGCCCGACCCTCGTCCACACCGACATCGCCCGGCGGACGTGCTCCTCCAGATACGCCCCTGGTCTGCGCCAGTACGCCTCGAACAGGCCGTCAGCGCAGTCCCACGGGATGGGCACCGGCTCAGCGCGGGCGCCGATCGCGTCGGCCATCCCCGCAAGTGAGGGAAATTCTGCGAGGACGGTGGCGAACTCGGGCAGGTAGTCGCGGGTAAGCCAGAACCGGTCCTGCCATCCGGGCTCGTCGGTGTCGAACGTCAGCACCACCACGCGGCGGGCAACGCGCCGCATCTCGCGCAGCCCCGCTATCGGGTCCCCCCAGTGGTGAACAGTGGAGACGGCCATCGCGACGTCGAAGGAGTGATCCGCGAACGGCAGGCTCTCCGCGGCGGCGGCCACGCACGGCGCCGAGCCGGCAGGCCGCTGACGCCGCATGACCTCCGACGGCTCCACCGCGGTCACCTCGCGATCAGCCGGCTCGTAGGAGCCGGTGCCGGCCCCGACATTCAGCACCGTCCGCGCGTCCCCGAGCGCGTCCAGGATCTGCGCTGCGATCCGCGGCTCGGTACGCCGCGTCGCCGTGTAAGCGCCGCCGATCGCGTCGTACAACCGTGCACCGAGCATCCCCAGTTGCTCCTCCGGTGTCACCTTCAGTCCCCTCGCCCGTGCCTCAAGTTCCCTGTCAATGGCCGCCACCATGGCGTCAGCACGATCACGCCGCTCCAGCAGCAGGCCACGCAGTCGGCGCAGGTGCGCGACCGCGTCGGTGGACGAGTCGCCGACCAGTTCCGCAACCTCCCGCAACCCGAAGCCCAGCCGCCTATAGGCCAGCACTTCCCTCAGCCGCTCGACGTCACCCGCCGAGTAGGCCCGGTACCCACCCGAGGTCCGCGCCGACGGACGCACGAGCCCGATCGCGTCATAGTGATGCAGCGTGCGGACGCTCACGTCGGCCAGCTCGGCCACGCGCCCCACGGTCCAGTGATCTTCCACGGCACCGACTATGCAGCCTGACGTCACGTGAGGGTCAAGAGCCGCACTCATGACCCGCAAGAGACAACGCGGAACCGTAGGCGCACGCCGCGTTACCGTCAGAAGCGGTCCTTTGCGCGAGCATATCGCCGCCCGAGGGCGTGATCGCGGCAGCCAAGCGCGCCATGGTTCCCGAGGACCTGGCCGAGGTTCTCCTGCGGGAACATGCTGCCGGGGTGGGCCAGTTCGCCCGCCCCGGCAGCCGAGCGGTTGATCCGCGGTGCACTGGCCCACGGTGCTCAGAGGTGCTCAGACTCCCGACGGCGAGCGTGATCTGGAGGGCACGCTGCGAGGACTGGCCGGATGGAACCGGACCGGGCCCCGGTGCTCACCGGCGTCCTGCAGCGTGGAGAACCTGGTCGTGTGAATGCGGGCGTCAGGGGGAGACCGTGGCGGCCGGTGGTGTCCACCGGTGGGTGCGGGACACCGTCCCTTCGACGCCGAAGTCCTTCTTGAGCTGTTCCGGAATGGCGTAGTGCATGACGCGTCCACGGGTGAGGGAGGACAGTTCCAGGACGGCGGTCAGATGGCCGAGGCGGTCGAGCGCCCAGGCTCCGAGGGGGGAGCGGTCCTCGATCGTCTCCAGTACGCCGAGGAGGTGCGGCACCGCCTTGACGACGGTGTCCCAGCGGCTGCGCGGCACCTGGAGCCAGTCGGCACAGGTGTCGCCGACGAGGTGGCGGATGAGCGCCGAGACGATCGGGTCGAAGAAGGTGCCGGGCACGATCTCCTCGTAGAGGTCGATGAGCTGTCGGGTCAGATGAGCGCCTTCGTCGGACGGGGCCATGTGCCGGAGCATGTACAGGTCGAGGAACTGCCGTGCTTCATCAAGGGTGGTGGGGACGGCGTTCTGGTCGATGCCGAGCATGGCACCGACCACGCGCCAGGCGTAGTAGTACGCCTCGGCGCCTTCGGTGGACATGTGGATGCCGAGGCGGTGCAGGCTGTCCAGGACGAGCAGGGAGAAGAACATCTGCCCGCCGATCATGTCCTCCTGACAGATCGGCGTGCCGAGCGTTGCGATGTCCCAGCGGTTCTCGCGCTTGAGGTGGTGGCGGATGGAGGCGTGCAGGAGGCGGACCTTCTGGGCCGCGGGAATGAACCGGCTGTCTGCCTCGAAGGCGTCGGGTTGCATCAGATAGACGGTGAACTGCCCCGTCTCCGCCATCCGTTTGGAGGGGTACTTCAGGCCGTGGGTGGCCGAGAGGAGCTGCGCCACGTGCGGGACGACGTAGCAGGCCGGCATGGAGGCGAAGGACAGGGCGGTGGAGATGTGCACGTTGTTGTCGATGAAGAAGAGCCGGGCCCGCTCCATCTCGCCCCAGTCCACCCAGGTCGGCGGCGTACTGGTGACCTGGAGGTACTCCCGCGCCACATCGGGCAGCCCGTCCGGCAAGGGGGCGCCGACGGTGGAGACGTACCGCATCAGGGTGTTGAACTTGCCCACCTCCCCCCGTTCGAACAGCGTGGCCACGGTGGCATCGGCGAGTTCGTCACCCGCTCGCCGCAGGGCGTCCATGGATGCCTCGGTGTAGGTCATGACAGGGCTCCTCGTCCTTGACGGGTGGTCGGCGACAGACAGCGGCATGTCCCCGGAGACGGCACACACGCTCCTGTGGGGTGCGGATCAGGACAGACGGATCGCAGCGGAGCGCGCCAGTGTGATCAGGGCAGCTGCGGCGGGCGCCGGTGCGTTCAGGGTGTGCAGCGCGGCCAGGGCCTCCTCGACCCGATCGGCGATCATGGCCTCGATGCGGTCGGGGGCCTTCACCCGGCACATCACCGCGCGGACCTCAGCCAGGCCCTGCTCGTCCAGATCGCGGCGGCCGAGCAGCGAGCCGAGCCGCTGCCGCTCGCTCTCGTCGGCCAGGCGCCACGTCTCGGCCAGCAGGGCGGTGGGTCGGTGGCCGCGTACATCGTCCGCGTTGGCCTTGCCCGTGCGCTGCGGGTCGCCGAACAGTCCGAGCAGATCGTCCCGGAGCTGGAAGGCCTCTCCCAGCGGCAGCCCGTACGCGGAGCAGCCCTGCCGCAGTCGCTCACCGGCCCCGGCGAGGGCGGAACCGATCAACAGGGGCTGCTCCACGGTGTACTTGGCGGTCTTGTACCGGATCACCTTCAGCGACGCCGAGGTGTCCGGCAGGCTCCCGGTGCGCAGGATCTCCAGGCACTCGCCCGCGATCAGCTCCCGGGCGAGCAGCGACCACAGCGGGCGGGCCCGCGCCAGGTAGGCGGCGGGCAGGCCGCTGGTGGCGAACAGCTGGCCGGCGAGCGACATCAGCAGGTCCCCCACCAGCATCGCGAGCGACCTCGCGGCGGCTACGGCACGCGGCCGACGGCGTACCGCACCGCGTAGCGCGATGTGCGCCGTGGGCCGGCCGCGCCGCAACGGGCTGTCGTCGATGAGGTCGTCATGCACGACCGCGGCGGCGTGCACCAGCTCCATCGAGGCCGCCGCTCGCACCATGGCGTCGCTGTCCGGCTGCCCCGCCGCGCGCCAGCCCCAGTAGCAGAACGCCGACCGCATCCGCTTGCCGTCGGCGACCGCGGACTCTAACTCGCGTGCCACCGGGTCGAGAAGAGGATCGATGGCTGCCAGCTGCACGGCCTCCGCGGCCACGAACTGGTGCAGTACGTCATCGACCCGCGTCTTGAACGCGGCAGCCTCCCATCGGTCAGGCATCATCGCCGGCCCGCCGAGCCAGCGCGTGCTGGGCGAGAATCTCCAGGTGGGCGGGCGGGGCGGCCGCGTACCGGTCCATCACCAGGCGGCCGCGCGCCAGCAGATCGTGCTCAGCGTCCGCCGCCAGCTCGGCGGCGTCCGAGCGGTGCAACGCTGCCGACACGGTCCTCAGTGCCGAGGCCAGTGTGCTCACCGCCAGGTCGGCGAGGCCCGCCGCCAAGAGGACCGTTGTCTCGTCCAAGCCTCTGCGTCGTCCCGTATCCCCTGTCACGGCATCCCCTCACTTACGGCACGGCCGAGCGGGCGCCCGTCATATGCCACCCCTTCCAGAGTCGCGGTGCACCCTGCCTGCGGCCGCAGGAACTCACGATCAGGTGATGAGATCGTGCGTCTGTGCGGACCGGCCGCCCCCAGCCGCCGGTGCCGGGCGGTCGTGAAAGCGGTCGGCGGACCGGACGTGGTTCGGGTCCTGTGGTTTGACGGGCCGCCTGATCGGGAGACCGTGGCAGGTGATGCCCTTTCACATCGATGCGACGGGGCACTCCTGGTCTCGGGAGGCGGGGGAGCCGCCGGAGGCTCTCATCCAGTTCGGCGCCTGCGCCCAGGGGCGCAGGCGCCGAACGAGAGGGCCAGGACGTGCCGTTGCGGTGCCGCCGCCTCTGTCCCAGGGGCCGGAGTCACCACCCCGCGCGAGCCGTCGGCGCTGGGGATGCCGCGGTTCGACAGGAGCTCCGCGCGCTCGGCGGCCGGGAACGTGGCGATGCCGAGATCTGTGAGGGTGGCCTTCTGTGCCGCGGAGGCACCGCGATCACGACAGCGGAGCGGGTTCCTCCGGGGTGAGCGCGTTGCCGCTGGCGATACGGCCGCAGTCGGACGGGGCCGTGCGGCCGGCGAAGCGGTCGTTGAGCCAGCCCAGCGCGACGGGTGCCCAGGCGAGGGTCGCGCCCGTGTGGCTGAGCAGGTCGTACTGGCTGTACTTGACCGCGGAGCTGCCGGTGGCGCAGTACTTCCGGGCGAGCGAGCGCACGTCTCCGGCGACCATCACGCCGTCGCCCGTGCCGATGCCCGGGCGGTTGCTGAAGGTCCCCTCGAAGACGCCTCCGTTTCCCTGGCCGATGAACCCGGGGACGGCCGGGGTGGCGGCGGAGCCGAGGTTGAGCTTGTTCATCGCCGTCACGAAGGCGGGGATCGAGTTGGGGTTGGCGTACTCCGCCTTCGCCATCTTCTTCCAGGTCAGCCCCGGGTAGTGGCCGAGGGCGTTGACGATCGAGCCGCGTTCGAGGTCCTTGTAGACGCTCAGGCCGTAGCTGTTGAGGTAGCTCTTGAGGTCGATGCCGTACGAGCGGGAGACGCCGATGACGGCCATGGGGATCACGCCGGTCCAGGCCAGCGAGCCGTCGACGTACTTCAGGTTGTGCGCCGGGTCCACGAGCAGGCCGCCCTCGGCGTAGCCGACCAGTCGGCGGTTCACGTCCGGTGCGTAGCTGGGCGCGAGCGTGGCGGCCCAGTTGGTCGCGATGGCGCCGCCCGAGTAGCCGATGAGGCCGAACGACGTGGAGGAGTCGAGTCCCGTCTCGGCCGCTTTGGTCGCGGCGCGGATGGAGTCCAGGGTGTTGGTCCCGTACTCCGGTCCGGCGGCGAAGTTCGCCTGCTGTCCCTCGGTGTCCGGGATGACAACGTTGTAGCCCTGCAGCAGCAGCGGCGCTATGAAGAGGGACTCCGCGTTGGGGATCACGCCGCCCAGGGTGACGCCGCCGGCGATCGCCCGGGAGGGGCTGTCCTCCGGGTTGAGCGAATCGTAGAACGACTGGTAGGAGACGGCCTTGCTGTGGTCTCCCGTCGGACTGCGCACCACCGTGGTCACGTTGGCGGCCGGGCGGCCCTGGGCGTCGGTGGTGCGGTACAGCAGCTGGACCGCCTTGAGCGGCGTGGGGATGCCGAGGACGTGGTACGGCAGGGTCCGCGTCTTCAGTACGGTGCCCGGCGCGAACGCGGACAGCGGCTCGCTGCCGGTGTAGGCGTAGAACGGGTCGCTGGCCGAGGCCGTCGCGGCGGCCGGTGTGGCGGCGACGGCGGTGGCGGCCGGGACGGCGGACATGGCCGCGGTTGTGGCGACGGCGATGGAGAGGAGGCGGATGGCTGCCTTGGACATGCGTTCCTCGATTCCTGTGTGGGGGTCCCACGTGCCGGCGGAGGGTTTGGCGCGCGGCGCGTCGGGCCGGGGCGGGCGGCCCCCGGCAGGGGATTTCGTGAACGATGCGGCCGCGGTCCTGCCACATCTGGCCATCCACTAGTCGGTCGTGTTACCAACCAGTAAGTGATGTCCCGGAAACATCATGGTGCCGGTGAGCGGCCGAGTCTCCGGGGTGGGGAACAGAGATGTGCGAGGTGGATTGTGACCGGCTCCAACGCCGTGGAACGGGACCAGGTGCCGCGATTCGGTGGTGTGCCGGTGCACAAGCGGCTCCAGGACGCAGCCGGTGCGCTGGAGCGCGCCGTGATGGTCCGGCTGGTCGAGCGGCTCCCCGTATACGGAACGCTGCCGGCGGAGCACCTCGGCGGAGACATCGCCAAGCAGGTGACCCTCGGAATACGGAGCTTCGCTGCGGTCCTGTGCACCGGGGAGATGCCCGGGCAGACCGAGGCGGCGGCCATCCGCGAGTCGTCGGCCCGGCGCGCCGACGAGGGCGTACCGCTGGAGGCCGTGGTCGGTGCCTACCACCTCGGTGCGGAGGAGTGCGCTGCCCAGGTCTTCTCGGCGGCCGAACCGGGCGACTTGGCCGACGTACTGCTGGTGCAGCGCCAACTGCTCGCGTATCTGCGGCTGGTGAGCTGCGAGGTGGCCGCCGGGTACGTGCAGGAGCGGCAGACGGCGCTCAGCGACGAGCAGGTCGCGCTGCAGGCGCTGCTGTCGCGGCTGCTGGAGGGCGGCAGCCCCCAGGGCGCCGCGGACCGGGCCGGCGTTCAGCTGCCGGCCTGCTACCTGGTGCTGAGTATCGCGATGGGGCCGCACCCGGACGAGCTGGTGCCCGGGGTGAACCACGCGGTCGCCGCCCGCCGCAAGCTCCGACGGCTGCGCAACGAAATCCAGCGCCAGACGACTGGCGTTCCGCTCTCCGTCCTGTCGGGCGAGGGCGGGCTGGTGCTCATCCCGTACGCGACTGCGCCGGCCGACTGCGGCCGGGCGGACCGGGCGCGGCCGTCAGATCTGGTCGAGCAGCTCGGCCGGATGTGCGGCGCCGAGCTGCTGGCCGCAGCGACGTTCGCGGCGCCCGAAGGGGTCGCGGAGGCCGCCCGGCTGGCCGGGGAGGTGCGCGCGGTGGCGCAGGCGTCCGGGCGGGGACCCGGGCTGTACCTGCTCGACGACGTGCTGCTGGAGTACCAGTTGAGCCGCCCGAGCCCGGCCAGGGCGGGGCTGGCCGCACTGCTCGACCCGCTGGACGACCGCCCGGAGCTGCTCGACACGCTGCGCGCCTTCCTGGCACGGGGATTCGACCGGCGCCAGGCCGCCGCCCGACTCCAGGTGCACCCGAACACGGTCGACTACCGGCTGCGCAAGGCCACCGAACTCACCGGTCTGGACGCCTCCCGGGGCGCCGACACCCTGACCCTGCGCGCCGCCCTGGCCGCCCACGACGCTGTACGCCAGGCCGAGCCGGCAGCCAACGGTTCGTGACGCCCAAGCCGCGGAACTGGTGGTCGACCCGGACGTGGACCTCCGACAGCGGCCCGCAGGCGTGTCGCGTGGCATCACGTGCCGGGCAGAAACGAATCGCCTGGGCTGGCTCTCTTGGCGAGGGACTATGTCTGATGATCTGGAGTGGGGGCGGTCGGGTTCATCCGCTGCTGGCCGATCGGTTCAGTCCGTACGCCTTCGATCTGGCGGGCGTCGTTGGTCTGATGGCCCGTTCAGCGCGGCCTTATGGCGCGGACGGTCCGCGCGGGCCCTTCGAGCAACAGACGCGGGTGATCAGGGACAGCTCAGGGCTACCGCGATCGCGCTGAGCACCGTGGTAGCAGCGGTGTCCGGCGTCCGTACCGCACGGTCAGTGCTTCCACCTGCTCGGTGAGCGTCACCCCGCGCATCCGGGATCGTGGGCCTCTGTGAGGCCTGCACTCTTGTACGAGGCTGCGAAGGCGAATTCGTCGCAGCTCAGGTGTCAGCGTAGGTATTGCCACCCTAGTCGAGCTCGGGGGAGAGGGTCGCGTTCTGGTTGCGCCTGCAGGCGTCGGGTAGATGACCTCTTACGGACGGCGAGCCCCGGAGTGCGTGTCCGGTGGGGCAGGCTGACGCACGGATCGCAGCGCACCGCCTGCCCCAGCCACCTGGTGCGAGGGGTTGAGCGTCCGGCCAAGCGGGACTCAGCCCCCCGCTGGAGGGCACAATGACCAGGTGTTCGGGGCCATGCGGCTCGCGCGCAGGCCTGGCAGGAGAACCGGGGTCGCTGCTACCAGCGGTACCAGCGGGCGCTTCCGCCGCGGGGGCGGGCGACGAACCCGATGAGCCAGAGCACCAGGACCACAATGGCGATCCACCACAGGGCCTTGAGTGCGAACCCGGCACCGAACAGGATCAGAGCGAGCAGCAGAACGAGGAGCAGGGGAACCATCGTTATCAACCTCCAGTACGCCGTGTGCTCCGGCCGGGGGGCGGCTTACTCTGCTATGGCCTCCGCGGTGTCCGGTGCAGTGGCGGGCGCGTTCAGTGTGCCGGTTGGGATGTCCGGTTTGGTCCGGAACGGGACGAGGGCTGCTGCGAGTTGCTGCTGGAGCGGCTCGGGCAGGGACTCGCCGTTGATGGAGCCGAGGACGTACTCGGCGACTTGGCGCAGTTTGCTGTTGGAGTGCTGGGACACGGTGACCAGTACGTCCCACGCGTCCTGGCGGCTCAGGCTGAAGGTGGCCATCAGTGCGCCGCGGGCCAGGTCGATGACCGGGCGGGTCTGAATGGCCCGGCGCAACTGCTCGACTTCGCGGTGCAGGGCCTCGGTGTTCTCGGCAGGGACGCTCTCGTTCACGCCGAGAACACCGAGGCCCGGTCAGGGCGATGGCCGGGGCGAGTGGGGCCGGCCGTGGCGAACAGAGGCTGCGTGCGGGTTGCTGTGAGCAGTCTTGCCACCTGCGGGCCCGCGCCCCGGATGCCGATGGTCTTGCTCTGGGCCAGGGCGCGGTGGCGGATACGCAGCAGCGCGTTGAGCCCGGAGCAGTCGCAGAAGCCAACGCCCCGCAGATCGACGGTCAGGCCGTCCGTCGAGCGGTCGAGTGCTTCGCGCATAGCGCAGTAGAGGGCCTGCGCACTGTCGAGGTCGAGGTCGCCCGCGACCAGGACCACGCCGGATCCGCCGACAGGATGCACCAGCAGGTCCACGGGCGCGCCCGTCAGGGCGTCCGTGGCCTGCGGAAACTGCGGGAACGACTCTGGATCTTTCATGGCAGGCTCCCCATGAGGACTCCACCCGACTCCGTCCCTCCGAATCTCCCCTCCCCACCCTCACCTGTCAAGAGTTACCGGAAACTTATTTCGCCCTTTTGATTGCGTGAATCCATCGTCCTATGATGGAGGGATGGGTGGAGTACCTGAGGCGCACAGCAGCTGGACCTTCCTCACCAACCACGCCCGCGTACTCGCGGCGATCGCCAAGGACCGCACCGTGCGCATACGCGACATCGCCGCGCACTGCAGACTGACCGAGCGATCCGTCCAGAACATCATTTCCGACCTGGAACGCGGCGGCTACCTCACCCACACCCGCGAAGGCCGCTCCAACATCTACCGCGTCGCGCCCGACACACCGCTGCGCCACCCGGCCGACCAACAGGCCACCGTCGCCGACCTCCTCTCCCTGCTCGCCCAGCACGACACCAGGCACTCCTAGTGTTGTGACCGGGTTGGTTCACCGTGATCGGTAGGCGGCTTGTGGGTCGAGTGCACGCGGTACGGCTGGTATTACTGGGGTATGCAGGAAGAGACCGCACGTTCCGCGATCGACATGTTCATCTCCGCGTTCAACGCCTCGGACGACAGTTATGTGACTGCCCTGCTCTCCCAGGCCCTGACCTCCGACGTGGTCTTCTGGGGGCCGTTGGGTCGCAGCGAAGGAATCGGGGCGGTCGAGCGGTTCGTGCTGGACATCCGGCGCCACCCGGCGGGGACCGGCACGATGGTGCGCTGCTCGGCGGTGGACATGCCTGACGAATGGGCCCGGTACCAGTGGGTCTTCACCACGCCTGATGGAGGTCCCCGCCTGGCGGGAACGGACGTCGTCCATCTGCGACGGAGCCTCATCGACCAGGTCATCGTCTTCGCGGGGGAGATCGAGCCGTCCGCCTCCTGAGTCGTCCTGCTGTCGCTGTCCTTCTCCTGGACTTGCCCCGTCGGCGTTCGGGAGCTGCGGTTCGCGGTTGGTCAGGCCCGCGGTGTTGAGGGGGCGTCCGCCCCAGCGGATGCCCTTTTCGCTGCGGGTGCGGGCGCGTTCCTTGCGTTGGGCGGCGAGTACGTGCCCAACCCGGCCGTGAGGTCGAGGTGTTCGCGCTGCGTGCGGACGAGGAGCCCGAGTCCTTGGCGCGGCTGGCGGCAGCCGTTGCCGCCGCGAGGCAGATCACCTGGCTCACGGTACCTACGCTGCGCCCGGGCACCGTCGAAGCCGTCGTCGACGCCGCCGGACTGGAGTTGCTCCACCGGTCCGAGTGGTTCATGACGACCGATCTGGCCGAGCACCCGCAGCACGTGCCCGCCGCGCCGTACGAGCGCGAGGTCCGCACGGAGGGAGCAGTCACGGTCGTCTCCCTCTATGACTCCTCCGGAGAGGTGGCGGCGCGTGGCACCATCGCCGTGGTCGGCGCCGATGCGGTCGCCGATCGCATCGAGACGGACGCGGCGCACCGGCGACGCGGCCTGGGCCGCGCCATGATGAGCGCTCTGGCGGAGGCCGCCGTGGCCCAGGGCGCCCGCACCGGTCTTCTCATCGCCAGTGAGGAAGGCCAGCGCCTCTACTCCTCCCTCGGCTGGCGCCACGAAGCCGACGTCCTGATCGCCCGGCGGCCGGTGGTTCCCTCCAACCGGTAGGACTGGTTCACGCTGGCTGATCCGCCCATACGCACGGCGCACTCCTGCGGATCCCACCGCCAAGATGCCCGGTTTTGCTGCAATTCCGTTCCGGCTGTATTCCGGTTGGCAGCCAATCTCGTCTGCCCCGTTCAGAGACCATCCGCAGGAAGGCGAAGCGCGCTGTCACACGGGCCGGGCGGGATGTGAAGGGTGGCGGTGTCGTAGTAGCCGAAGCGGAGCACGGTGTCCCTACGGTGCGGGCTGAGCGCGGCGACGTCGTCGGGGTTCACCTCCCGGCCTTCGGCGGACATCTGGCGAAGTGCGTCGGTCATGTCGACGGTGGCGGAGAAGATGATGCTGTTGGCCATCAGATCGAGGAACTTGACGGCCTTCTCCTGCAGTTCGGGATCGCGGGAGCGCAGGTAGCTGTCTCCGTCGAAGTGCAGTGTGTGGCCGTCTCGGGTTTGAAGGCCGGTGGCGGACTCCATGAGTATGTTGATCAGTGTGTCTTGGGCGGTGCCGACGCCTGGGGCGGCACTGGTTTCCATCAGCCGCTGGGTGTGGCGGAGAGGAGTTGTTCCGAACGTCCGGTCCCAGCGGACCACGGCTGGCAGACTCCGTCGCATGCGCCGATTCCTGCCGTATCTCTACGCCGTCATGATGGTTGGCTTCTGCGTCCTGCTGGCCTGGGACGCCTTCCGAGGGGCCGACTTGTGGCGGATCGTCCTCGACGTCGCCCTCGTTGGCGTAGCTGCCATCGTCTATAAGTGGGAGAAGGAGCGCCAGGACAAGATGCCGGACACCACGACCGGATAGCGGTGTGGTGTACGACGGCGGCTTTGGCTGGTCGGGACCGCGACAAGGTCGTCCGGGCTGGGATGGCTGTGAGTCCCCTTTGCGGTTCGGCATGGCGCATTGCGTTCCGCCCAAGCACCGTTGCTCGCTCAGCCACTCTCGGGCAGTGCTGGCGGAGGAGCCCGCACAGGCGGGCATGAGCAACGCCCTCGATCACATGAGCTGCCTCAACAACCCACATGATCCAGGACGCTCATGCCCGCCCGCCTGTCGCCGAGACGTCTTCACTACGTGACGCCTGTCTCTCATCGGTGGTTCTGATGTTCTCGTCTCGCATGTCGCAAGGCAAGGTCTGGGGGCGGTTGTGGACACCGCGGTGGGTGGAGCGGGCCAATAGTTCGTGGCGGACGGCGGCCATTCAGGCTTTCGCAAGAATCCGTAGAAGGCGCTGTTGGGTGGCCCGCCAGCGAGGGAGCGTGGATTCGCAAGGGGTTGAACGGGCTACCGCGGCCTGGTAATCGGCGGTCCGTGGCGTGCGGGCATCGGCGGTGTCCTCGCACTGGCGGAGTACCGGGTGGACGGGAGCATGGCGGAGTGGGACGGCTTGCGTCGCGCGGTGACGGGAGACGGGCCAGGCGACGGCCGAACAGCTGAACCTGAAACCCCGTCAAGCCTCCCTGGCGAGCTGATCAGCACCTCCGAGCAACGGGGGACCTCATGGGCCGTTCTGGTACTGGGGCAGCTGACGGGTGATCAAGCCGGACGAGCATGGCTGTGTACCGGCGGGCTCATGCCTGATCGACTCCAAACCAGGGCCTCCCACCTGCGGATTGAGGTTGAAAACATCCTCCGTTGCGGCCGGAGCCGGTTGAGCCATGGTGCCCGAGGGCGGGCGGCGTCGAGGGCCCGCCGCAAACCACGCTGGCCCAACCCTCGACGCCCCCGCGCCGTGGGAGGCGAGGTGCCACTCTGGTTGTACTGTGCCGGTCCCACTACACCCCTGGATGTAGAGGCGAGTTCAACCCAGCACCGGACGACGGCGGCCGCCAGAACTCGTAGCGTCGTGTCCCGCAGGCGCGTCCGGCGCCTCAACGGAGCGGAGGGATCGACATATGACGCGTGCGATGCACAACGGCGCCCGAGTTCTGGCCGCCATCGCGCTGGCGGCCGCAGGTACAGGGGTGGGTGTCCTCGCTGCCTCCCCGGCATCGGCTTCCAGCGCCACTGCCGCGAGTTCGTGGGGAGGGAAGTGCCATCCTTGGCATGACCGGAACTCCGGCGGTGGGTGGTGCGACGGGAACGGCCCCACCAAGCGATACCACGCCTACGGCCTGTGCAACGACGGCTACTCCAGCTACGGCGTCGAGCGCTGGGCCGGAGACCGAAGGGGCTCCTACGTGTACTGTGCGGGGCACGGGGGCCTCAGCGGTACCTGGGGTCTTGCGAAGAACTGGTAGGAACACCGCTGCCGCGGGAGGTCACCTGGTTCCATGGTGGCTACCAGGACAACATCGTTGACCGTCTCGCTGTGGCGCTGACGGCCTTGCGCTGCTCCTGAGGCCGAGGATGCTGCGAGCGCTGTCCGCAGCATCCTGGAGGCCATGGAGCAGGTCGGCCGGGCTCACGATTTCTGTGGCAAGGGTATGGGGCTCTGTATCAGCAACCGCTCGGCGGACAGGGACGAGCAGTACGAGGGCTGCCTCAGCTTCTTCGGTGTCCGCGGACTGGTTCCTCGCCCTCTGGAGATCACTGTCGACAGCACCGAGCTGGACGGCAGTGTGCAGAGCGCGGTGTACCGGCTCGGCGTCGCGCGGCTGATCCATCACGAGGTCGACCACCTCGACGGCCTGCTCTGCACCCGCCGGATGCGGCCCGGAGTCTCGCCGATCCCCGTGGACGAGTACCGGCAGACCGGCCGGGCCTGGACCTACTAGCTAGCGCGACCGTCGTGCTGGGCGCAGGAGTTGCGCATGGCGCGAGCATGGGTGCCGGCGCCGCCATCGGGAAACGGCGGTGGAGATCACCGCCACGACCAGGGCGAGGCGGGCGAGGCACTTCACGCACAGGGTGCGCGGTGTTGCGTCGTAATTAGGCATGGCCGGTTAATGGATTACGGGTGGCGGCTGGTCAGGGACGCAGCCGTCGAGGAGGGGATGAACGGTCCAGGAGTTCTCCGGGCGGTTCTGCGCGGCCCAGACGGCCAGTTGTTCCGGTGTCATCGACGCCAGTTGCGGGGCACTCAGCCCGCCGCCCTCCTGGCGTGGGTCGGGGGGTGGCGGGGCCTCGGCCATCAGATGGCACCACCGCTCGTGGGTGGCCTTGATCGCCGCCTTGTCCGTGTCCGGGATGCCTTGCCCGTTCCTGGGGTCGTAGTCGGCCGGCAGGGGCCGGATTTCGGGCGGCAGCGTCTGGAGAGGCGTCGTCAGCCTCAGGATCGACTTGACCGGGTGCAGTTCGGTATGGCCGGAGTGCCCGGCGTCCCAGTCCCAGCGGCCCTGGACGATGACCACGTCTCCGACATGGATCTGCTTGGCCACCGGTCCGGTGACGAACAGATCGTCGAACGCCTGCGCCGCTTCCCAGGCCGCCGCGACAGTAGCCGCCATCGCCGGCGCCAGAGCAGGGGCGATGGCCAGGGCGATCAGGTCCTCGGCGATGGAGCAGACGGCGTTGGCCACCGCGTCCAGCGGCCACGGCAGCTTGTCGGCCACCGTGTGGCAGACCTCACCGGGGCTGGGGCCGCTGCTGCCGGGCGCCTTGCCCTGCAACAGGTCCAGGAAGGGATCCATCGCCTGACAGACGAAGAAGATCCGCGACCCCTCGCACTCGCAGTGCAGCACCGGGAGCGGCACCCACTGGCCCTTGTCGGGTCCGGGGGGAGCTGTCCACTTGTCACCGGGCTGTGGCGGGTCGTAGAGCTTGTGCAGGTTGTCGCCCTCCTGCCGGGCGTCTTCCAGGCCGCCGTCGGCGCCGATCTTCCAGAGCACGCCGTAACCGTCCACCGGCCAGGTCGCCTTGCCCTTCGACTGGTGTTTGTCCATCGGCCATCCAGGAGCACCGCTCTGGTCCACCGGTTGCGGCAACGGCTGCGGATTCGGGGAATCGACCATGAGCCAGCCCAACGGGCCGTGCGCGACGACGTCGTCCCTGACCCGGTGGGGCTCGACGATGTTGGCATCGGGCGAAACGGGAGGGTTGTAGTGCGCGAAGTCCTGGATCTGGAAGGGCGCAAGGAGCACATTGAACGAGAAGTCGTTGTCGAGGGCTTCCACGCCCGACTTGCCCGCGCCGACCGCCTCCAGCCCGACCACCGTGCCGATGGCGCACTTGTCACGGCCGCCCGCCAGGCAGACGAGTTTGCCGCCGAGCAGGTACTCGCAGAGCAGGAACTTCAGCGTGGCTGCCACGCCGGATTGGAGAATGCCCGGCACATCGCGGTAGTCCTTGCGGTCGACGCAGTGTGTGTACTGGCCCGGCGGTGTGATCACCGCTCCGACGTCAACCATGGCGACGCCCTCCTCTCACCCTGTGCCGTCGACGTAGAGCGTGACCCCGCCGAGGAGGTCGTCGCCGATGTCCGCGTGCACGTTGACCGCCTGTCGGCCGGTGAAGCCGTCGGGCGCCGTGATGTCCACCGCGACCTCGCTCTGCTCGCCCGGCGCCAGCGGCAGCTGCGCCGGGTTCACGGCCACTCGCCAGCCGTCGGGCACCGGCCAGCGCTCCGCGCGGTGCCGCGCGAGTCGCGACCGCCGCACACCCTCGCCCTTGCCCTCCGAGGCACCGCACGACTCCAGCGGCGGGATGGCGTAGCCGTCGACCCGCAGGGTGACGAGCGCCTGGTCCGCCCGGTCGTTGCGCACGGGGAACGTGAACGCCGCGTGCGGTGAATTCAGCGGTTTCACATCGGTGTTGCTCTGCCCCATGTTGTTGTCCGGGTTCGCGTCGTCGTCCCACAGCAGCTCGACTTGCAGGCAGTAGTGGCCGGGAGCCGCCGGAGTGCGCCAGGGCACGGTGGCCACCGCCGGGCATCCGAGTGCCCCCTTCACCGGCAGGTCGACCTTCGTCGTGCCGACGTCGTGCCGGGTGGTGCCCACACCGAATTCCAGGTAGCTGACCCTGACCGGCAGACCGGGTGCGGGAGCCGTGGTGGAGCCGTTCCAGACGCGGGCGACCACCAGGTACTTCGTGTCCGGCTGGAGGGCGTGCGCGTCTACCGGGACCCCCGGTGCGGAGGCCAGTTCGACGTGGATATCGGGGTTGTCCCACGTGACGGCGAAGCCGTGCGCCTGCAGATACCGCTGGCTGTAGATCAGCGGGTCGGGCTGACGGTAGGCCCAGGGCGGAACCACGCCGTCGGCGGGCCTGCCGCGGTCACGGTTGGCCAGCCGGCACAGCCTCTTCAGCTCCTTCAGCAGCCACCACAGCCAGCCGAGAGCGAGCGCCAACCACAGCAGCCGGAGCCAACGGCAACGACGGCGGCAGTGGCTCCCCGGCGGTGCGCAGTGACCTCGGTGCCACCGCATGGCAGCACCCGCTACGTTCATGCTTCCCAATGTTCCACTCGACCTGTCCCACTGCCAGTTGGGCATACGCGGCCGTTGTGCGCGGTGCATTTGACAGGTGCCCCGGACAGACGCGTACTGAGAGTGGCGACGCTGTGCGAGTTCCTGCCCGCTCGTTTAGGAGGGCGCACGGGACGGGGTGGGATGTGCGTCAACGGGGCTGGATCGAGACGGTCGCGGCTGTTGTCGGCGCAGGCATCGTCCTCATGCCTTGGTGTGGCCCGCCTGGATCGAGGCACTCCGCGGAGTCATCCCTGGCACGCACACAACCTGTCACAGGGCAGCATCCGTTCCCCGGCGGCGCCCGCTCCCGGTCAGCGCGTGAGGCTCTTCTCGCGCTCCGGCGCGGCTGAGGGGGTAGGGGCGCCTCCCGCGACCATGCCCTGTTTCCCGTCCGGCACCAGCCATCGCGGAAGGCGCGGCTCCACCAGGGGGCGGGTCAGCGCCCTCACCGGCGGGGTCGAGAGCAGCGCCACCGCGCCGACCGCGATGGCGCTGAGCAGCAGCGTCCCGGCAGGGCCCCACTCCCGCAGCACCGGGAAGACCCCCGCGTATTCGGCGACCCGAAGCAGGAGCCCGTGCAGCAGGTACGGGTAGAGGGTGACCGCGCCCAGTGCCGTGAGCCACATCCGGCGATCGGGCACCAGCGTCAGGAACGACGCCACGAGAAGCGCGCTCACCGTGAAGAGTGCCAGCCGGAGCAGCAGATACCGTACGGGCGACACATGGAGCGCGCCGTATCCGACGTCCATGGAGAGCCAGTCGTCACTGGGTTCCGGCGACAGCCAGTAGGCGAGGGCGAGGGCGCCGGCGAAGACCGGCACCGCGCACCTACGGGCTGCTCTCGTGCGCAGCCGGGCGAAGTGTTCGGGGCGCAGCCGCAGCCCGAGCACGAACCACGGCAGGAACATCAACGTTCTCGGCAGCGCCAGATCCTTGCCGATCACGGTAGTTCCGGCGGCGAGCGAGATGACTGTGGCGAGGAGGACCGGGTGGCGGACGGCCTTCCAGATGGGCGTGGTGATCCGCCAGACGAACAGGGCGATCAGGAACCAGCAGAGATACGTGGGAGAGGTCGGCGTGATCGAGAACTCGGTGCCGCGGACCCAGTGGTTGACCGCGGTGTAGATGACCTCGAAGATCAGATAGGGCAGCAGCACTCCGGAGAGCAGGCGACGGATCTGATCGGGTCTGCCGGTGAAGTTCCGGGAGAAGTAGCCGGACAGCAGGATGAACGCCGGCATGTGGAAGCCGTACACGAGGTTGTGCAGGGCTCGTAGGGCATGCGTGTGGCCCGTGAGGATCTGCTCCCAGCTGTGACCGAGCGCCACCAGTGCGATGAGCAGGAACTTGGCGTTGTCGAAGAAGGGCCTCCGGTCGGGGGCGGTCGGGGTGCGGGGACCGGGGTGGGGGGTGGGGCTGGTCATTCGCTCCAATGTAGGGGGGCGGGCGGGACTCGTGGAGCCCACACCGCAGTGTGCACGGGACGTTCCCCTGGGGTTTCACCCTTGGTCGGCATGGATACCCCAGACGTCGCGCCGCGGCACCACACCCCGCGCCCCGGACTGCTGCCATGCTCGCCGGAAAGGTCAACCAGGCAAGGGATACCAGCGGGGCGGCTCGCAGGGCGCCGGCCAGTACGGCGACAGCGGCTCGTCCTCGGCGGGGGCGCCGCGTCGGCTGCTGGGGACGGTTCAGGCCGCGTAAGTGCGGGGGAGGGGCACTGGCGTTCTTTTCGTGGAGGCTGTACACGATCCTCTACGCGGGTTCGTACGCACCTGATCACATCCGAACGCCGGATCGAGAGCTGAGCGCCGGGACAGTGCGGTGCCCACCAGTGCGGCGACTGTGGGGAGGCGCCTGGCGGTGTTCATACTGCGGCAGCGGCCTTGCACGTCGGTGTCAGGGCGCGTGGTCACGCTTCGGGCAGGTCGCCCCAGAAGGGCACCGTGGACGATTGTGCGGGCAGGGGCAGTTGTGGACCCGTGCCGAACTCGCGGCGCAGGTAGTCGGCGAGGTCCGAGCCGCGCACGGCGACGTCGGTACGGTGGACCGACAGGACCGGGTGGTCCCATGCATCCGCAGACTCTGGTACGTAGTGGTTGACGTGGAACGGGACCAGCCGCGGCGCCTTCGCGAGGTGCCAGCGGGCGGACTTGAGGGCGTGCTTGGCCTGGGTCGGCTTGGGACCCCAGGCGGTCGGCCAGAAGCCGCTGTTCTCGACGTCGAACAGCACACCCTGCACTGGTAGCCCCACTTGGAGCCGCAGGTTCGCTGGACGCCCGTCCCGCCAGTCGGGCCATCCCGGCCCCAGCGGCAGTACCGCCCCCAGCAACAGCCGATGATCGGCGGAAAACCGGAAGCCGTACGCCTCCTCCACCGCCGCGAGCTCCCGCTCACTCATCCCGGGCTCGCATCGCACCCCGCCCTCGTCGAGCAGTCGCCGCAAGTCCGCGGCACTGGGCCGACCGGGGAAGGAAGTGCTGGTCATAAGCGGAAAGGGTAACGGCTCGACAGAGGGTGCCGCCTACGGGACATCAGCTTGCCGACTGGCTTGGTTTTTTGTGACCAGTTGTCGGTGCTGGTGGTGTGGCGGCCCGGATCGGTCGTGTTGCCGGGGGCAAGCCGCAAAGCCCGCGGCCGTCGGGATCGGACGTCACCACCCGGTCGACCTCGCTCGCCGGCAAGCACGTGGCCGCAACCTCCATGGAGCACCTTGAGACGCTCATGGACGAGCTCTCCGGTTTCGGCTACGACTGGGATCCGGGTGCTTGGGGTGATGGAGGCGTCAGTCGGAAGCGGCGTCGGCAGCCGAGAGGATCGTGTCCAGCATGGCGCGGGAGCTGCGCAGGGCCTGGATCTCCTCGGTCATTCGTGCGCGCTCCTTCCTGAGGTCACCCACCAGCTCGGGGCAGGCGGGGGCGAGCCCGGCGTAGTTTTCATCGTCCGTGAGGCAGGGCAGGACCTGGGCGATCACCGCCGTCGAGAGACCGGCCGCCAGCAGGCAGCGGATACGGCGCACCAATTCCACGTCCGCTTCGCCGAACTCCCGGTAGCCACTCGGCAGTCGGTTCGGCGCGAGCAGGCCTTGCTGCTCGTAGTAGCGCAGCAGCCGCTCGTGAACGCCGGTGCGAGCGACCATGTCCTTCATCCGCATACGGTGCCTTCCCCCATGCCGCTTGACTCTGACACTGATGTCGGAGTTTAGCGTGCAGACTACGGGCTGCCAGAAGGCAGTTCACCGGGAAGGAGCAGTGATGTCCAGACACTCAACGGCTGTGGTGCTCGGCGGTGGCGGGTTGGCCGGCATCGGCTGGACCACCGGGGTGCTCGCCGCGTTGGAGGAGCAGGGGGTGCTCCGCCTGGGTTCGGCTGACTGTGTGATCGGTACGTCGGCAGGCGCCGCCGTGGCGGCCGCGGTGCTCCAGTCCGGATCGGCGGGCGCCGAGTTCGACAGAATCGTGCGCAAGTCGCGCAGGGGAGACGAACTCGCTCCCGCGGCGGCACTGGCCGATGTACTGCCCGAAGTCCTGGCCATACACGCCAGCGAGGACTCCATGGCGACGAAGACAGAGCGCTTCACCCAACTGTCCCAGCAGCGCGCGGGAATCGATCCAGCCCTGCGCCGTGCAGCCGTCGCGGGACGCGTGCGGAGCGACAGTTGGCCCAGTGATCGTCTGCACATCACTTCCGTACGCACCGACGGCAGCCGCACCGTCTTCACCAGCGCTTCGGGAGTCGCCCTTGTGGATGCTCTCACCGCGAGCTGCGCCGTTCCGGGCTTGTGGCCCGTGGCGCGCATCGGGGGCAAGGAGTACATCGACGGCGGAACGTTCTCCCTCACCAACGCCGAACTCGCCCGGACAGCTGACCACGTGATCGTGCTCCGTCCCACACCGGAACTGCCCCAGTACCTGACCGAGGAGCGACGGGAGACCCTTGAGCACGCCACGCTGATCGAGCCCTCCGAACGCGCCCGCGCCGGCTTCGGCCCGGACCCCTTCGACCCGCATGTACGGGGCATCGCCGCGATCCTCGGATACGAGGACGGCCTCGCGGCGATGCCCGCGTGGCTTCGTAGGTGAGAACGGAGAGCGAGTGAGCCCTTTTCATCCTCTCGTTGAGGCGTGGTGAAGAACGCCGACGGCCAACCGCCTCCTCAGGGCCAGCCCACCGAGGAGCAGTGCCGAAGGAGTTGCCGGCCACATGTGCAGGACAGCAGCGCACGGGTGACACGGCGCGGCTGTTCGAGCGGGGGGGGGCACACCGGAAGCGGGGCAGGTACGGGTATCGGCCTCTCCCTTGCCCGCGCCCTGGCCGCCTGCGCTGTCCATGGTTCGTCGGCGTGTGCCGGGGCGGCGTGGTTCTCGGCGCAGCCCCGGCGCACCGGGCCCGTCGGCCGGGTGGGCCGACCGGGCGTTGTGCGGTCTGTCAGCCCAGGTCCGCCAGGAGGGCGTTCAGTTCGCTCTCCTGCTGTGCCGGTGACATCGGGGGGTTCTGGTGGTCGATGCCGAACGTCTTCAGGACTTTGTCCATCTGGGCGTCGATGGAGGTCCAGCCGGTGTCGTCCAGCGGCTGCAGCGAGTCCTGGTCGGCATCCCACAGGTCGCGCAACGACTGGGCGGCCGCATGGGCGCCGGCCGCGTTGCCCGAGCGTGCGTCCTTGAGCGAGGTCGATGCGAGGGTCCGCAGCGCGCCGACCTTGGCGGGCGGGAAGTTCTTCACCGCCTGGCCGGGAGGCAGCTGGACGGCGGAGGTGGTGTCGGTCTCCGGCGCCGGGCCGACGTGCGGCTGAGCGTGGGCCCAGACCAGCAGGGCCGTGGTGGCGACGGCCAGCACTCCGAATCCGGCCAGTGCGATGCGCTCCTTGCGCGGGTTGCCGGTGTGCTGTGCGGCGTGGGTCGCCTCGTAGGTCTCGGTCACATCCGCGCGCGTCACCGTCAGGTAGACGACGGTCGCCAGGATCAGGCCGAGGAAGATCAGGCTGGTGGTGAACGTGCCCAGCGCGAGACCGGTCGGGTCGCCCGGGCTCTGGGCGACCTTGGGGGAGGCGAGCCAGTCGCCGATGTTCGCGCCCAGCGGGCGGGTCAGGATGTAGGCGAGCCAGAAGGACAGCACCGGGTTCGCGCCGAACCTCCGCAGCGCCGTGATCGCGGCGATGAGGCCGAGCGGCAGCAGCACCGAGACGCCCGGGCTCCAGCCGGTCAGCTCCAGGGTCCAGTCGCCGGTCGCGGTGCCGAGCGCGAAGGTGACCAGGACCGTCAGCCAGTAGAACGACTCCCGGGGCAGGGTCGTGACCGAGTGGATCGACAGCGTGCGCTCCCGCAGCCACCACACGCCGAAGACCACCGCGAGCAGCACCGAGAAGACCGCGGAGCTGATCCACAGCGGCACGTTCAGCTGGTCGGTCAGGATGTCGGTGTACAAGGTGCCTGTGACGCTGACGACGACCACGGTCAGCCAGTAGGGGAACGGTACGTACCGCTTCAGCCGCAGCTGGACGGCCAGGACCACCACCAGGACCGCGGTGAAGATCCAGGCCGTGTTCACCAGACCGACACCCAGCTGGGTGTTGATCCAGTCGGCGAAGCTCTCACCGACCGTCGTGCACAGGACCTTGATCACCCAGAACCAGACGGTGACCTCGGGGACCTTGTTGAGTGTGAGCCGCCCGCTGCGCGTGCGTGCTTCGGTCGTCGTTGTCATGCAGGGAGGTTTACGCGGGGAACCTGCACGTAACCTGACTACGTGGCCGCCCGCGCGGCCGGGAGCGTCACCTCGACGTGACCGCGGCCGTCCGCGATCGCGCGGACCTCCACACCGGCGGAGGCGGCGATGCGCCGGACCACCGGCAGCCCGAGCCCGTACCCGTCGCCGCCGGTCACACCCGCGTCGAAGACCCGGTCGACCTCTGCGGGATCGAACCCGGGGCCGTCGTCCAGGACATCGACCACGACTGCCTCGCCCTCGGTCCGTGCGGTGATCCACACGCGCGACCGCGCATGGCGCAGGCCGTTCTCCAGCAGGGGCGACAGCAGCGCCACGGCGACGTCGGCCGCCACGGCGACCTCGGCCTTCGCGGGAAAGGCGACCTCGACCGCGCGGCCGGCGATCGCCTGTCGCGCGGCGGAGCGCAGGTCGCACCGGGTCCCGGCGTCTGTCCGTGCGCGCGCGGCGCGCAGAATCGTCGTGATCGCCGCATTGAGGCGGTCGACCTCGCTCAGCACCGTCTGTGGCGCCACGGGCTCGCCGGCCAGCTGTGCCAGCTGCGCCTCGCCCCGCAGGACCGTGAGCGGTGTCCGCAGCTCGTGGGCGATCTCATCGGTGAGCCGGCGCTCGTCCCTCAGCGCGTTGTCCACGCGCTCCAGGAGCCGGTCCAGGGTCTGTCCCAGTTCCCCGAACTCATCGCGAGGGACTCCGAGGTCGAAGCGGCGCCCCGGTTCGTGATGGCCCCAGTCATCGGCGAGGGCGGCCATCTCGTGCACGACCCGCAGCGCGCGGCGCACCACAAGGTGCGCGACACCACCGGCGAGGAGGATGGCGAGGCCGCCCAGTACCAGCGACAGGGTCAGGCTGTGCTGCTCGGATGTCTCATAAGGCGTGAGGTCCACCCGGACGACCACCATGACGTGGTGGCCGTCGACCGGGACCTGCCGCGCGTACAAGAGGTAGTGCGCGACGGTGGCGGTCTGCGATCGGCTCGCGCCTGCCAGCGCCTCGACGCGCTCGACCATGCTGCTCGGTATGTTCCCGTCGATCAGGCGGCCGTCGGCATAGACCCAGGCGACCTCGTCCAGCGCCTCGCTGCCGTTCTCCGTCAGCACGACACGGCCGCCCACGGTGGTGACGTTCGCCGCGACCGCCTCGGCACGGGTACGCGCCAGGTCGAGCGCGTCGGCGTCCGTCACCCGGCTCAGCAGCACGTGGGAGACCACGACGAGGATCGCGACCACGGCGGTGGCGATCAGCACCGTGAGCGCGACGACCCTCCTGCGGAATCGCGTCACTGCCATCGGTAGCCCACGCCGCGGACGGTCGCCAGACGCTCGGCCACACCCAGCGGAGTGAGCTTGGTCCGCAGCCGGCGCACGAAGGAGTCGAGGGTGTTGTCGCTGACCTCTGCTCCGTGCGGCCAGCCGGCAGCGATGAGAGCGTGGCGGCGCACCGCATCGCCCGGCGAGGCGATCAGGCGGCCCAGGAGCCGGAACTCGGTCGGGGTCAGGCTCTCGCTCACCGAGTTGTAGGTCACCACGTGCTTCGCCGGATCGAGGGTGACCTCGCGCGGTGCGGGCGCCACGGTGGCCCGGCGCAGCAGCGCCCGGACGCGGACCAGCAGTTCCGGGATGTCGAACGGTTTGGTCATGTAGTCGTCGGCGCCGGCCTCGAAGCCACCCACCTTGTGCTGCAGGCCGTCCAAGGCGGTGAGCATCAACACCGGGGCGTCCACGCCGCGCGACCGCAGGGCCAGGCAGACGTCCCGGCCGTCGGCGTCCGGGAGCCCGAGATCCAGGACGACCAGATGGGGCACCGTTGCGAGCTGCCGTAGCAGGCTGCCGGCCGTGGCGGCGACGGAGACGGTGTGGCCGTCGTGTTCCAGGGCACGCTTGAGGATGCCGCGGACCGCCGCGTCGTCTTCGCACACCATGATGAGAGCCACGGGCTGACCCTAGGCACTCCCGTCCCAGTTCTCCATTTGCCCTGATCAGCCGCCCGACGGTCGGGAACAGACCGCTGACGACGCATGTCCCTCCCCCCTGAAGCCGCGACGCTTTACGGGGTCCCGCGCATCCACGCCGTCCTGCAACGAGAGGGCGAAGACTGTGGCCGCTCTGACCTCGCAGTCACGGGCTACGTGTGTTCGATCCCCGGTGCCGGTCCATGGGATGGGCCTGTTGCCTGGGGCTGAGTGGGGGCAGCACCACCCCTTTGAGTAATGGCGCAGGGGCTCTGCGTAGTGGAAGGGTCGTGGGGCAGATCCGTTTCATGATCGTGAGAGTCCTGAGGAGTCACATGTCGGTCGAGGCAGGTCCCGAGAACCCCGCACAGCAGAGCCTTGGCACGGCCGCCGCACGGAACTTGGCGACCACCACCAAGTCCGCGCCGCAGATGCAAGAGATCACCTCCCGTTGGCTGCTGCGGATGCTGCCATGGGTCCAAGTGCAGGGCGGTACGTACCGGGTCAACCGACGGCTGAGTTACACAGTCGGGGACGGACGGGTCGAGTTCATCCAGACCGGCGAGCGGGTCGCCGTCATCCCGGCCGAACTGGGTGAGCTGCCCGCGCTGCGGGATTACGAGGACGAGGCCGCCCTCGGCGAGCTCGCCAACCGCTGCGAGCAGCGCGAGTACGCCGCGGGCGAGGTCATCGCCACCGCGGGAGCCGCCGCCGACCGGGTGTTCCTGCTCGCGCACGGCCGTGTCCAGAAGATCGGCACCGGTCAGTACGGCGACGAGACCGGGCTCGGTTTCCTCGCGGACGGCGCGTACTTCGGCGGGCAGATGCTGCTGTCCGCCGATGCCGTCTGGGAATGCACCTTCCGTGCCACCACCGCGTGCACCGTCCTGATCCTGACCCGTGCCGACGTGCTCAACCTGGCCGAGCGCTCCGACTCCCTCCGGGCGCACCTCGCGTCGGTGTCGCTGCTGCCGGAGCAGCGCACCAACCACTACGGCGAAGCGGCGATCGACCTCTCCGCGGGCCACGTCGGTGAGGCGATCATTCCGCACACCTACGTCGACTACGAGGGCTCGCCCCGCGAGTACGAACTCTCCGTCGCGCAGACCGTCCTGAAGGTTCACAGCCGTGTAGCCGACCTCTACAACCAGCCGATGAACCAGACCGAGCAGCAGTTGCGGCTCACAGTCGAGGCGCTGCGCGAGCGTCAGGAGCACGAGCTCATCAACAACAGGGAGTTCGGCCTCCTGACCAACTGTGACTACGGCCAGCGCCTCCAGCCCCATAACGGGGTGCCGAGCCCCGACGACATGGACGAGCTGCTCTCCCGGCGGCGCGGCTCCAAGCTCTTCCTCGCCCACCCGCGCGCGATCGCCGCCTTCGGGCGCGAGTGCAACAAGCGCGGCTTGGTGCCGGAGTCGGTGGAGGTCGCCGGCCACCACGTGCTGACCTGGCGCGGAGTGCCGATCTTCCCGTGCAACAAGATCCCGGTGAGCGAGGCCCGTACGACCTCGATCATCTGCATGCGTACCGGCGAGGCCGACCAGGGCGTCATTGGACTGCAGCAGGCCGGTATCCCGGACGAGATCGAGCCGAGCCTGTCGGTCCGCTTCATGGGCATCGACGAGCAGGCGATCAGGTCCTACCTGGTCACCGCGTACTACTCGGCCGCGATCCTGGTGCCCGACGCGCTCGGCGTGCTGGAGAACGTCGAGGTCAGCCGCTGGCGCGACACGACAGGCCCGGGAGCGCCCACGGCGGTGCCACCGTCCAGGTGACGCCGTTGTCCATGACGTGAAACCGCATCCAGCATCTGGCGATGGCAGTAGCCCTCCGGCCGGCCACGCCGACCCTCCGACCAGGCATGTACCGAGCCGACGGCACCGAGTTGAGCTCGACCGATGAAACCGCGTAGAGCTGGAGCTGCAACAACAGGGCCTGTGGGCGCATGAGTTGGCCTCGCCAACCCTCGTGCTGCGCCAGAGGCCCTGCCTCTACGCACCCACAAGCCGTGATCATCCGACCAGGCACTCGGTTCGATCAGAACCGCCATCGTGATCGACAGGAATTGGGTATTTGGGTCTGGTGCACGATCGGGTGATATCTGAACTGGCTTGTCCTGTAGGGCGGTTGGGAGGGATGTCGTCGTGCTGAAGCCGTATCCGGATGAGTTTCGCGAGGATGTCGTGCGGGCCGAGAGGAGCACGCGGATGAAGTCCCGCCTCGCCGTCGCCGCGCGACTCATCCGGTGCCGGTGTCCGGCGGAGTGCAGGCGGTCTGCGGGGTTCCGCCGTGAGTGCGGAGGAAGTCCAGCAGGTCGCAGACCGACCGGCCCAGGACCTGTACGTGGCCTGCGGCGGGATAGGTGCGGTAGAGCACGGCTGGCGAGCCGAGCTTGCGCAGATGGGCGACGACCTGGTTGGTCCAGGCGGCCGGCACGTCCTGGTCGGCCTCGCCTTGGATGATCAGTGCCGGAACGGGGACTGGGGCGCGGTCGGGGTCACCGTAGGCGCCCATTCGCTCCCCGATCCGCTTCAGATGGTCGGCACTCAGCGGCAGCATCTTCTCGGTGTCCAGGCCCTTCAGCTCCTGGGCACTGTTCATGGCGCAGCCGGCGAGGACCCGGGAGGCGGTGGCGGCTGCCGCGTTCCCCAGCAGCGTGCGCAGGCTCACCGACGCGTCGGTGGGGTCGATGGCCGCCAGCCCGGCCAGGGAGTACAGAGCGAAGGACAGCTCGCTGGGCACGTGGGATGCCTTCACCCCGGTCAGCATCACCTCCAGATGGCTGGCCGGGGCAACGGCCACCACCCCGCCCAGGCGCTGACCGCCAGGGGGATGTGCCGCGTGCGCGGCGAACAATGCGGCCTGGCCGCCTTGGGAGTGCCCGACCGCGAACCACACCCGCCCCAGGCCGGGCGCCAACTGGTGGGCGGCGGTGACGATGTCGGCCACCGCATTTCCCTCGTCCGAGCCGACCAGATATGTGTGTGTCCCCGGTGTCCCGAGCCCGGGGTAGTCCGAGGCGGTGACCGCGTACCCGGCGCGCAACAGCGCACCGAGTTCCTGGATGTAGGCGCCCGAGCCGAGATCGGCCAGCCGGGAGGGAGCGCAGGCGTCGGCCACCCCGGTGGTGCCGTGTCCCCAGGACACCACGGGCCGACCGCCATGAGGAGGAGGGCCGGGTGGCAGGAGCACGGTGCCGCTGACCGGGACGTCCGCGCCGCGGCCGTTGGTGGAGTGATAGACCACAGTCCAGCGCCGGGCGCCGGCCAGCCGGGCCTGGGGGCCATGGTCGGTCGCGGCGATCAGCGCGCCCGGTGTCCCGGCCGGCAGCGGCTCGGGCACGCGGTAGGTGTCACCCGTCAGGGCTACCGCCGGCGGCACGGTGCGATCCGATGGGCGGGTGGCCGTATGGGGGGAGGCGCAGCCGGCCGCCGCGACTACGGCCGCAACCATGGCGCTCAGCAGCCCAGCCATGCGCCGGGGCGCTCGGTCCGAACGCGGTACCGCAACGTACAGGGGCTGGGGTCTCTCCATGTGGGCGATGCCCCTTCCTGCGCAATCTCTCAGCTGATCTCACCCTGGCACCGCCACCCCACCCCGCGCATCCGGGGGTCCGCCGCCCGTGCCCTGTGGCCCTTTGGCGAGCCGCAACGCTGTCGTGGACGATTGCGTGCACGTACTAACGACCTCGTGCATGGTTGGCCGTGGCCCGGCATCCGGGTTGCTCATTGAACGGGGCATGGCGGGGGCTGGGGCGCGTGAGTTGATCGTGGCGGAGTACCGGGTTATCGGGTTGTCGCCGATAGTGATCGCTGAACTCGTTGCTGAGGTAGGGCTGTTGTGGGGCGAGCTGCATCAGGCTCGGTTTACCGCTCGGCCACGGCAGTGGGCGGTAGGAGCCGGGGCGAAGCGCAAGTTTGTCTTCCTCGACCGTCTGCTGGCCACGCTGGTGAGTCTGCGCCATGGCATCACTCATGACGTGCTGGCCTGCTGGTTCGGTGTGGACCGCTCCACCATCACCCGTGCCATCGGTGAGGTGCGGCCCCTGCTGGCGCAACGGGGCTGCACCGTCGCCCGGGGCATCCGGCTACGCACTCTTGCCGAGGCCATCGAGTACGTGGGCGCCGGCGGGACCGGCATCATCGATGGCACGGCAGTCCGCGTGCGGCGCCCGGTCGCAGGCCGAAAGGACCGGGACACATTCGTCTCCGGCAAGACCAAACAGAACGCCGTGAAGTCCATGATCCTCACGGACACCGAGGGGCGCGTACTGTTCTGCAGCCCGGTCCAGCCGGGCAGTTGCGCCGACATCACCCAGGCGCGACAACTGGGACTGGCCCAGCTCCTGGCCGACGGTCCGTTCCTCGGGTCGAGCACGGCATCGCACACCTCAAGAACTGGCGGGCTCTCACCCGTACCGCCATACACGTCGGAACCTCAAGCAGCGCGCGCCGACCAGCCTGGGCGCAGCAATTTCGAGCAGTCCGTAGCCGAGTGCCTGCAATGGGTCATCGGCGGTTCCATAAGCCTGTCTTGGGCTTACCCATAGAGATTCCCAATGAATGTGATCTTGGGCGATGGCGTCGACACTCTGTGCAATTGCACACAAGCGGAGCCTTTTATTCCACGATAACGATCTTGCCAAGTGGCGTCTCCGTGTTTGCCCGTCAATTGGAATAGACCTTTTCCCGTGTGTGGTCAAGTGCCCTACAGGTAAGGGAACTTGATACCTCGCGTCGGCTACTCCGCGCATTTCCCTCAAGTGCGCAGTCCAATTCCCTGCGCAAAGCAGCCCTGTTAGACCGTGGACCCGTTCTGGCACACTTCCGGCCAACCACAACTCCCCCACAGAAATGAGGTGTGGCCTTGTCCGGTCGCAGAAGACAGGTGCAGCAACGGCGACGAAGACGCGGCATACTCGTCGCGGCGGTCGCCGTCACAGCGGGAGCACTCGCCGGAACGGCAGCGGTCGGTGGTGTCTTCGACCACCACTCGCCCCGCCCCAAGTCCATCGCCGCGCAGGCAGCGGCCGACGGCCCCGCTCCGGCACCCGCGCACGACAAGACCCCGGAACCGGTGACCCGAATACCCAACGACGACCGCACGCACGGCCTCGTCTACAAGGGTCTGAGTCCCGCACCCAAGGGCGACCGGTGCACAGGCGTTCTGCGCACCGCCGACGACCGGTGTACCCACGGCCCCGACAAGCCGCCCAAGGGCGTGGACATCTCCAAGGACACCCCGCCCGCCGCGAAGACACAGGAAGTGGCCGAAACACCGAGCCACCTCGGCACCGGGGGAAAGCCCTCCCCGGGGCAGCCGTCCGCCGGCACCATGGCCTCCGTCGACGCCCGCCAATCGGGCAGCGCCGCCAAGACGCCGCCTGCCTCCACGCGGGGTGCCGGAAGCAGGAAGGCGGCGCCGGCCGGTCAGGCGGTGCAGTGCGACGGTGACGGGAGCACCGGCAACCGTGTACAGGTCGTGTACGCGCACGGCCCCGGCAACGACCGGTACGCCGAGTACCTGGCGTCGTTCCGTAAGTGGGCCGCCGACGCCGACACCATCTACTTCGCCAGCGCGCAGGAGACCGGGGGCGTACGGCACATCCGGTACGTGACCGGCGCCGACTGCATGCCGTCCGTGCTCAACGTCGAGGTGGCGAGCTCGGCACTTGGCGAGTTCGGCACGTTGAACTCGGCACTCGCGGAGAAAGGTTTCGACCGGCGCGACCGCAAGTACATGATCTTCGCGGACGCCAAGGTCTACTGCGGCATCGGCACCTTCAACGGTGACGAGCGCCCCGGCGCTGCCAACCTCAGCAACTTCGGCCCCTCCTACGGCCGGACGGACACCGGATGTTGGAGCGGTGCCACCGCCGCGCATGAGCTCGGACACAACCTGGGCGCGGTCAACAACAGTGCCCCGGACACCAGCCGCGCGGCGCACTGCACGGTCGAGTGGGACCTGATGTGCTACTCGGACGCGCCGTACTACCCACAGATGCGCATCGTCTGCCCGGACCGGAGCCACGACGAGCGCCTGGACTGCACCCACGACAACTACTACAACACCAGTCCACGGCCGGGCAGTTACTTGGCCACGCACTGGAACGTCGCGAACAACCAGTTCCTGATGACCGGCGACGGAACCCGGCCCAACCCCGACCCGAGTCCTACGCCGACCCCGCAGCCGACCGGCAGCACCGGACCGTCGACGGGTCCCGTCCCGACCGTCGCGCAGCTGACGTCCGACTCGGCCGTGGTCAGCTGGTCGGCGGCGCCCTCGGCCGCCTGGTACCAGCTCCTGCTCAACGGCAGCCACCTGGCATGGGTCCAGCCCAACTCGGCGCGGATCTACAACCTGCGCCCCGACACCGACTACACGCTCGCCATCTCGGTCCGCGACCGGGCCGGGCGCGACTCGGGGCCCGGTCGCGCGGTGGCGTTCCACACCCCGCCCGTCGGCAGCACCGTCACCAAGCCCGCCACGCGGTACTCGCTGACCAACGGCCGCACCGGACTGGCGGCTGAGGTCTGGGGCGGCGAGAGCGCGGACGGCACCGTCCTGGTCGGTTCCCAGCCCAACGGATTCACGCCTCAGCAGTGGTACTTCGATGACGCCGCCGGTGGCAGTGTGCGCCTGCGCTCGGCCGTGTCCGGCAAGTGCATGCAGATCGGCGGGGCTCCTGCTCCGGGCCAGTGGATCGGCCAGCAGCCTTGCTCCGGCAGTGCCGCCCAGCAGTGGCAACTGACCAGAACCGGGGACGGCCTGCGCGTGACCGCCAGGAACAGCTCGCTCGTTCTGGGCGTCGGCAATCGCCCGTACTACGGAGCCTGGCTGCTTGAGCTCCAGACCCCGGACAGCTCCAGCTACCAGGCATGGACTCTGCGGACGGCATCCTGACCCCCTTCTAGTGGCAGGGGCCGTCTCCCGACGGCCCCTGCCACCCTCCCCACTCACACCGGAGCCACCTGCTCATGCCCGATCGCCGCTTCACGGCAGCGGCCGCCGCCCTCGCGGGCCTTCTTGTGCTGGGTTCCGCGCCCACGGCACACGCCCACGGCGACACCATCCATCTGACCGTCACGGGCGTGTCCGCCGGTCACCCCACCGCCAGGGCGACCTGGGAGGACGACGGCCACCCCGTCAACGAGAAGGTCGCCGGCACGCTCAGCGCGACCTCGGCCGACGGCACCACCCTCGGCCCCTGGCGATTCGTACCAGTGGCCGGCGAGCCCGGAACCTTCACCACCGCCGAGGCACTGCCCGCAGGCCACTGGACCATCACGGCGGAGACCGCCTTCCCGGCGCTCGGCCGCGTGGAGTCCCAGGCCGAGGTGACCCCCGTGTCGGTCGCACCGTCACCTACCGCGCCGTCCGCAGCAACACCGCCCGCCACAGCCGCTCGGACTGAGTCCGGCGGCGGACCGGCCTCCGTCGCGCTGGCTATCGGCGTCGCCGCCCTGTTCCTCGCCATCGGCGGCCTCGCCGCGTTTCGGCTGCGGCGCCGCCGCGTCCGCCATTCCTGATCAGCAAGCCAAGAAAATGGCCCCCCATGCATAGATTCCGCAGGTCATCCCGCATATCGGCGCATACGCCGACCCGCAAGACAGCTCGCACAAGAACGCTCGTCTCCACAGTGATTGCCGTCCTGTCCGGTAGCCTCCTGCTGGCCGTCGCCCCACAAGCCCAGGCCACCGTCACCGGAACGGTCGTCGGCGGGCAGGGTAACTTCAGCACCGTCAACCAGCGTTCTCTGCCTTCGCTGTCCTCCGCTGTCACCGGAAGCTCCCCGGTCGGCGACCACATCCCGATGGTCTGCCGGACCACCGGCGACGTCGTCGAGAACAACTCCCGCTGGATCTGGTCCGGCGCGTACTACCTCGCCGATGCATTCATCAGCGAGGACACCGGTAGCCTGCCGGTCTGCGGCTACACCCGGCCCACCAGCTGGACAGCCCTCAACATCAGCATGCAGAAGCAGGTCCAGAACCAGTGGTGCTGGGACGCCTCCGGCCTGACCATCGCCAACTACTGGGGCTACACCGGCTACAGCCAGTACGACTTCTGCAGGTTGGCCGCCCAGAACAGCTGGCTGGACTGCAACAATCAGCCGGCCACGCTCGATGACATGGCCAACGCCCTCAAGAACATGGGCTTCCGCAACAGCGGCACCGACCTGTATCGCAGCGCCTCCTTCAGCGAGACCCAGAACGAGATCGCGAACGGGCGCCCGCTCGCCGTTCGCATCGGCTGGACCTCCGGCGGCGGTCACATGAACGTCATCTACGGCTACGACAGCACCAGCAACATGGTGGCGGTCGGCGACCCCTGGCCCAGCACCCAGACCTACACCTGGTGGGACTACTCCACCTACGCCGGAAACAACTCCTTCCGGTGGACCCACACGCGCACCGGCATCCACGGCTAGGAGACGACCCACAATGCGCCGTACGACCAGGCACACCGCCATCCTGCTCGCCGCCGCTGCCGCTGCCCTGTGCGCGCCCGTTCCCGCGCAAGCCGCCGACAGCCCCACCGCACCCGCCCCGACCGACTACACCGTCGCTCAGCAAGTGCTGCGCTCCGACCAGGTCCACGACACCGTCTCCCGCTTCCTGGCGGCCGCCGAGCACATTGCACCGGCCGCCAGCGCGGACGGCGGCACGGCCGGCACCCCGCACAGCCTCGCCCAAACCACCACCACCGCACACGGCTTCGACCTCAAGAAGCCGGTCCCGCTCTACGAACTCGCATCCGAATTCGTCACCGGCAAGACCAAACCCACCGCCGGTTCGGCCCTGCGGCTCGCCTACCCCACCTCCCGCGTCTCGGCCACCAACGGCCACCAGGCCGCCGTCCTGCTCGCCCCAGGACAGAGCGGCCATACCTGGCAACTGGCGGGCATCCGCGACGGCGACGCGGACATAAGCGTCGCCGAGCGCGGCACGGACCAGGCCCAAACCTTCATGGAGCCGCAGATCCACGCCTGGTACCGGCTGACCCGCAGCGGCACCGTCGAGCCACTGAACAAGGAGGCCACCGTGGCCCTCCAGGCCAAGTCGCACGTCAGCCTCGCGGCGTACCAGCAACTCGTCACCAAGCGCTATAGCGACAAACTCCCCGGCTCGGCCTACGACCGCAAGGGCCTCGTCGGCGGCTACGCCCCCGCCGAAGACCAGCCCGCGACCACTACGACCGCTACCACCGCCCCCACCCGGCCCTGGCTGCCCGCCGCCTCCGGCGCGGCCGCCCTTGCAGCAGCGACCGCAGCGCTCATCCACCTGCGCCGCCGACACCGCTCGGCCTGAACGCAAAGCGGTCCGGCCCCCTCAGCGGAGGCCGGACCGCCGACTGCAGGCATCCCGTCGGCGCTGATGGACCCGCGCCAGTTACGGCTGATCGCGCGGGCGGGGACGGGGCCGAACAGGTCGGTGCCGTGGACTGCGGCGGCGTCGAGGATGTGGTCGACGCTGACGCAGGCGGCGTCCACCAGCTCCTGGCCGGGCAGTAGATCGGCGGCGGCCAGGTCGCCATGGCGGGTGGTGACGGTCTCCACGTCGCTCAAGGTGGCCGCGGCCGTGGCGACATGGACGATGACGTGTGGCCGGTCCGGCTCGCAGACCTCGGTGAAGTGCCCCTTGAAGCAGCGCCAGCCCATGCCCCGCTCGATGGGGTAGCGGGCCCGGAGCTTCACGGCCATTCCGTCGATCACCGCGACGTAGTCCGGGCGGACGCTATGCCGGCCGTGTTCGTCGGTGAGGGGGCCGACCGTATCGAGGTGGTGTTGGGCGGCGGTGATGAGGAGTTGGAACCACTCGGCGCGGCTGCGGCGCCGTCCGGCCGTCCTGGCGGTCGGTGTTTCGCCGACCGTCCCCGACCCGTTGATGGCACTGGGATCTGGCGCCGCGCCCAGCGAGTGCGTGTTGTTGTTCGGGTCGGAGGGTGCGCCAGCGTGTGAGTTGTCCGGTGGTCCATTGTCCGAGGTCTTCGCCGCTGTACAGGCGTGACCCGACTACGAGTTCGTCGACCTGGCCGCCGTCTTGGGGGTAGTGGTCGGTGAGGGTGAGGTGGCGTTGCCAGGCGGGTTCCAGGGCCCGCTGACTTGCCAGGGCACACCGAGTCCGTCCAGATCCGCCACCCGGTCGGGCCAGCGGCGGGTGAAGGCGGGGCGTCGGTGTCGTTTCGGGGGGGGGGGGGGGGGGGGGGGGGGGGGGGGGGGGGGGGTTTTTTTTT
>NZ_MECJ01000003.1 GCF_014596475.1 Streptomyces sp. CBMA152
GGGGGGGGGGGGGGGGGGGGGGGGGGGGGGGGGGGGGGGTAGGCCTGCTGGGCTGGGCATGTTTCGTTCTCGGTGAGATTGCCTTGGTGTTCCTCAGACAGTGGCTACCCCGGGCGTGGCCCCGCTTGGTCGCGTACGTCGTGTACACCGCGACGATCACGTTTTCCACCCGGCCCATCGTGCCGGAATACTGCGCGGGGCCTGTCACCTTAGATACCGCTGCGCCACGGCCGTGAAGGCGGCCTTGGGTTCCCATTCCATGTCGGGGTAGGTCTGCCCTCGCCGCCCTTCGAGGAGTTTGACGATGCCCAGACCGGCCCTGTCCAAGTCGTCCCTGGGGTCGCCGTCCGGGCGGTGCGGGTAGCCAGGCAAGGCGAACAAGAACACGAACGCACTGTCCACGCCCTCGGTCTCGAAGATCTCCAGCAGTTCGCTCAGATAGGCGGCCTGGCCGGCCTCGTCCCGCTCGTATACGCCGTTCAGCCGTACAGGAGCCTTGGTCTCCGGGTCGTACTCGACCACTTCCAGCACCCGCCCACCGCGGTCTCCCGCGCCGCGGTAGGCCGCGGTGCCGAACCCGGTGATGGCGAGCGGCTTCGGGTCTTGGGCCAGGGTGCGCACCGCGTCCCGGAACCGGTCGGCGACCTCGGCGGAGCGGATCAGCTCGAACGTCACAATGTCGAAGGGAGTCCAGTCGACCTGCTCGAACTGGATGGACGCGTAGGTGAGCTTGCCCTGGAAGTGCTCGCGGACCGTGGCCGCAGCGTCGCGGAGGAAGGTGTTGATGCGGACACCGAGCTCGCACATTGCTTCGGCCCGCCGCTCGGGTCGGCTCATCAGCTGCGCGACCCGCTCCTCGGGACTCTCCCCGGGCAGGAACCCGCGGTTCATCACGCTCAGTTCGACCCCTGCGACGAACACGACTGCGGCCCCCTGCTGCCGGAGCCGTTCCGCTCGCTCGGCGCAGTCGCGGAAAAGCGTGAGGATCTGCTCCGGATACAGCTCCAGCGGATAGGGCGAGAACCAGACCTCCAGGCCGAGCTCGGCAGCGGCACCGGCGGCCAGCTCCAGCCGCTCCGGGTCACCGCCGATGATCTGGATCGCGTTGCAGTGCAGGTCCTCGCGGATGATGGCGAGTTCGCGCCGGACCACCGCGGGATCGAACTGCTCGCGGGATGTCTGGCCGTGCACGACGAATCCGGTGTCGTAGGTCATTCCTCTTGCTCGCATGGTGACGTCCTCTCCGTCGGTCCTGGTCGGGTCGAGGCTGACAAGAAAAGTGCGTGCACGCAAGTTTGCGTGCACGCAGTCCTGTGTGGAACGCTGACACCGTGACGACACCACCAGGGCTGCGGAAGCGAAAGAAGCAGGCCACACGCGAGGCGCTACGCGAGGCGGCCCTGCGCCTGGCCGTGGAGCGCGGACCGGACCAGGTGCGGGTCGAGGACATCGCCGAGGCGGCCGGGGTCTCGCCGCGCACCTACAACAACTACTTCGCAAGCCGCGAGCAGGCGATCGTCTCCGCTGTTACCGCGGACCGGGAGGCGCGGATCGCGGCGGCGGTCGCATCCCGGCCCGCCAGCGTGCGCCTGGCTGACGCCGTCACCGAAGCAGTGGTCGAGCAGTTCACCAACACCGGTGAGCGCGAACACAAGGCACTGCTGCTGATCACCACCCGGACCGCGCTGCGCGACGCGTTCCTCGATACCACCGCCGACATCGAGCCCCCTCTTACGGCGGTGATCGCCGAACGCCTAGGTGACGCCGGAGCGCACACAGCCCGCGTTCTCGCGGCGAGCGTGGCCGCGGCGGTTCGCATCGCATTGGAAGGCTGGCTCCAGCCGGCCGGGGGCGCAGAGGCCGCCGGGAGTTTCGGTGCCGGAGGACTGGTCGTGCCCTCCGGCTCACTGCCCGACCAACTCCGCGCAGCACTGGCCCCGCTCGCACCCGCGTTCGACGCCGCCGAGCGACGCACCCAGCCGTGAAGTCGCCCCAACTGGGGCATCCGCTGGGCAAACAGTAGATCCGGAACGTGCCGATGCACCCGGTCGTCATCATCCTCGTCAGTCGATTCAGCGCAGATGACGCCATGTCAGGTCGCGATCTACGACTGGAGTATCGGTACTCCAGTCGTAGATCGTGATCTCGCTGGCTTCGGCTGGTCAGCGGGCTCCTGAGTTGGCCGATCCAGTGCTCGGTCATCGCGCCCGGTGAGGGCCGTCGGCCGGGGACGGCCCTCACCGAAGCTATCGATCACATGGGGAGCGAGAGCAGGCGGACCTCTCCAGCGGGCCAGTTCGCACCGTCGCGCAGTGGCGTCCACATGGTCCGCAGCGGCATGATCACGGCCCCCTCGGGTTGTTCGACGTGGACGTCCCGCTCAAGGGTTCGCCAGCCGAGTTGCTGGTAGAGCGGGACGAGCGGTGGTCGACAGAAAAGAAGCCCGTGCTGTGGCCCCATCGTCCGTGCGTGGTCCAGGGCTGCCGATACGACCGACCGCGCCAGTCCGTGGCCCCGCAGATCAGGAGCGACAGCCACCCCGCCGACGCCCACCACCTGTGTGCCGACGCCGTCGATCGATATGGGAAGTTGCAACAGACCGGCGTGGGCTACGAGGCGGCCCTTGTGCCTGATGCCGAAATGATCTTTCTTGGGCAGCCATGTCAATCCGGCGTCTGCGACGCCGAACGGATCGGCACCGTCGCCGAGGATTTCGATCTGCTCGGTCTTCGTATACTCCATGAGCCGCACCACGGTTGGCGATGCGGAAGAGTGGCGATCTGTCATCTCGCCATGATCCCTTCGGGTCGGCCCCTGACCAACTGAATCAGCGGGGGTGTCCAACCGAGGTGCCCGGTCGCACTGTCGGAGGTCGGTGCGCAGACAGGTGCGGCCACCGCTGATCATCAGTGTGCGAAGACAGAAGATCACGCGATAGCCTCAGGTCACAGCGTGGACCCGGCCCACTGGCAGGGCGCATTCGCGGGCCTGATGAACCGTCACCAAGCAGTTGACCACCCGCTTCGCCACTATCGCCATCGAGGACCTCAACGTCGCCGGCATGACCCGCACCGCCCGCGGCGCCCTCGAACGCCCCGGCAAACGCGTACGCCAGAAAGCCGGCCTCAACCGCCGTTGCCGCAGCGCACCAAGCGGTTGCCCCTGGTAGAGGGGAGACCTCAAACGCCCGCCGAGCACCCAGAAGACCAGCTGGCCCCGGGCCGGACGGCAGGATGCAATGAAATGGGAAGACACCGGCCCACCAGGATCGGTGCCACCTCAGCGGAGCAATCCGCTGACGCTCTCCCCACGCGGACACGAAAAGGCAAAGCGGTCCTAGAGCCCCAGGTCACGACGGTCAGGCTCGCGCAGGAGTGACCAGCTCGGCGAGTTGATGGCGATGGTGGAGCCGCCCGGCGCGCGCGAGCCCTGCCATCGGTGTTGCTTGCCGGGGGCGAGCACTGGTCGCGCAGCACCGCGGCGGCATCGGGAACGGAGGAGCGCTCGGACGGGACGGTCATGGGGCCAGTACTGCGTGCCGGGCGACAGCCCGGCGAGGTCACACGGACGGGCTTAGCCGGTCATGCCGAGGGCGGTGTCCGGGCGGCAGAAGCCGCAGGTGCGACGCCGTCGGCGAGGGCCTGGCGGGCGGTTTCGCGGTCGACGGCGCGCATGCGGCCGGCTTTGTGGAGCAGCCACCACTGACCAGTGCCGTTCTGCAGGCAGAAGAACGACTGCCACTGCCCGGCCTGCTGCCCGTTATTGCCAGCTACCCAGCACCTTTCGTAGATGGCATACGGGCCGTACACCCCCGCAAGGCGTGCCTGCGTGGATACGGCAGTCACCTGGGGTACCACCGCCGTGGCTTGAGAGCCTGCGGCCGATCGCGACCTCGGTGACGACCGCCGGGACCAGCACCCGTGCCCGGCAGGGCGGTGTCCGCGGAATATCCCGGGCGCCGGCCCGTTGAGCTGATCATGAACAGGATTCTGGTGACCGGCGCGACCGGCAACGTGGGCGGTGAGGTGGCCGCGCAGCTCGCGGCCGAGGGGATCGGCGTACGGGCGTTGACGCGTCGGCCGCAACCGGCCGGGGCACTGAACGGCGCCGAGGTCGCGACGGGGGACCTGGCGCAGCCGGAGTCGCTGGAGGCGGCGTTGGCGGAGATCGACACGGTGTTCCTGATCTGGCCGTTCCTCAGCACCGAGGGCGCGCCCGCCGTGCTGGAGGCGATCGGACGGCAGGCGCACCGGATCGTCTACCTCTCGTCGTCGGGCGTACGCGAGGACGCCGACCGGCAGAGCGACCCCATCAACCAACTGCACGCCGACATGGAGGCCTTGATCGAGGGGTCCGGGCTGGAGTGGGCCGTCCTGCGGTCGAACACGATCGCCTCCAACACGCTCGGCTGGGCCGCGCAGATCCGGGACACCGGTGTGGTGCGCGGCCCCGACATCGCGCCCACCGCCGTGGTCCACGAGCGCGATGTCGCGGCGGTGGCGGTACGGGTGCTGGCCGATCCCCGGCAGGTGGCGGTGAAGCACGTCCTGACCGGCCCGGAGGTCGTGAGCAGGGCCGAGCAGGTACGGGCGATCGGCGAGGCGATCGGACGCCCGCTGCGTTTCGAGGAGGTGCCCGTGCAGGTCGCCCGGGAGCGGATGCTCGCGGACGGCCGACCGCCCGCCCTGGTGGAGGCCCTGCTGGCGAGCGCCGAGAAGCGGTCGCGGTCGGACCTGGTCACCGGCACGGTGGAGGAGATCACCGGGAAGCCCGCACGCTCGTTCCGTAGCTGGGCGGACGACCACGCCGACGACTTCCGCTGACCACGGAAGTGGCCGACCGCACTCACCCGTGCCGGCCGGCCACCGGCACATGGACCGGGCGGGCCCCGATGCGCTCAAGCACCTCGGGCGAGCCGAACCGCAGGTCGATGCGGCGCACCGCCTCGGCCCAGTCGGCGCGCGTGCGTATGGCGTTGAGGCAGTCGACCACGTACGGGTCGTCCCAGCGCGCCAGGGAGCGCCGCCACAGCACGAGCGGGTCCTCGGTGAGCAGGCTGCCCACCGTGCCCTCGTAGATCGGCATGGCGCGCACCTCGCCGTCCGGCTCGATCTCCATGGGGCGGAAGGTCGGGGTGCGTGCGAGGAAGTCCGGGTTCATCTGGACCTCGAAGTTCTCGGTGGTCTCCACGGCGACCGACGCGGGTGCGGCCGCCTGGAGCCGGCGCCGGGTCTCGGGCGCGATCAGCTCGGCCACCTGCTCGTCGCGCAGCAGCTCGTGCTCGACGAAGGACGGGCGGCTGGCGAGCCCAGTGGGCACCACCGCCCCGAAGTACAGGGTCTCCAGATGCGGGAAGCGTGGTGCCACCTCCGCGCACATCCGGTCCAGCTCGTCGAAGTTGCTGCGGATCACTACGTAGTCGATGCCGAAGCGCGGCGCCGGGAGCCCCGCCGCGAGCCTGCGCCCCACCTCCGCGTCGATCCGGGCCAGCGCGCCGGTCGCCCGCTCGAAGGAACGCGCGCGCCCCCGTATCCGGTCGTGGGTCGCGGCCGTCGCTCCGTCGAGGCTCACCACGATCTTGGACACCGTCCCGGCCAGTGCCTCGACCGTCGCCGTCGGCACCGCCCAGCCGCTGGTGTAGACGAAGACCACCAGCCCGGCGTCCGCGAAGTGCCGGGCGACGTCCACGATCCGTTTGATGGTCAGCGGCTCACCTCCGCACAGGGTGATCTGCTGCGGCTTCAGCGAGAGGATCGCGTCCGCGACCCGCATCATCTCGTCGTGGCTGAGGTTCTTCGCCGGGCGCCGCCCCGACTCCGTATAGCAGTGGTAGCAGCGCAGCGGGCAGGCGAACGTGACGTCCCAGATGATGGCGTTGGGGTTCTCGACGGTGTCCATGGGCGTACCTCCAGGCCGCGGGGGGCGACACGCGTCGCCGGATCCGCACGCTACGAACGCCCGGCCTGCCTGTCGTCCGTGGCGAAGTACGCAATGCGCGCGGGCGCGTACGTACGCACGGGGGATACGTACGCAACCCGCGCGTCCCCAACTGCGTAGCGGTGGCTTCGAGTTACGTAGTGGAATACGGATCTGCCCGCCCCGGTCCAGCGGCTAGCTTCCTCTTCTGTGACCCAGAGCACGGAGGAGGTGAGCCTCATGATGTATCCGCCCCCGACCGTCGGTACCGGTCGCTAACGCGAAGGCGGTGGCCGCTTCCGTTCCGGAGCGGCCACCGCACCCGTCGGCCGGGAGGGTCGGCGAACCCCGTCCGGCGGAGGGTGAACCGGTCATGAAGGTCGACAGCAGGGGCAACAACGAGAGCGAGAAGAATGGTGAGCGGGCCGTCAGTGATGTCCTGCTCCTGGTCCGGCAGTTGCCGCGGATCGCCAAGGGGCTGACCTTCGCGCTCGGCGTGCTCGTCGTCGGGCAGGCCGCGGGCGGTGCGCTGCTGCCGCTGGCCACCGGGCGGCTGGTGGCCGCGCTGACGGAGGCCTCCAAGTCGATGCACGGTGTGACCGTCGGGCTCGTGCTGCTGGGCGTGGTGCTCTTCCTCGACGTCGTGCTCGACCCGATCCGCACGATGCTCGCCTGGCGCCTCGGTACCGCGCTCGACGGCGCGACGGCCCAGACCACGGTCGACGGCGCCCTGCGTCCGGCCCGGATCGGCCACTTGGACGACGCGGAGGTGGCCGACCGCATCGAGCGCGCCCGAGCCGTCGGCCTTGGCGCGCACCCCCCGGGGCAGGCGGTCACCGCGCTCGCCGGGCTCGTACCGCTGCGGCTGACCGGACTGGTGTCGGCCGTGCTGCTCGGCTGGGCCGGGCAGTGGTGGATGCCGGTCGTCCTGGGCTCCGCCTGGGTGGTCACCGGGCGCTGGCAGGAGAAGGAGATCGGGCGGTCGGTCTCCGCGCACGCGGGCGAGACCGCGCAGCTGCGCCGCGCCGCCTATCTGCGCGAAGTCGCCACCACGGCGCCCGCCGCCAAGGAGGTGCGCCTGTTCGGCCTGCGCTCCTGGCTGGTCGAGCGGTTCACCACGGCCTGGTGGGACGGCATGGTGCAGATGCGCCGGGCCAGGGTCAGCCCGCACCGCCACGCCCTGGCGATCCTGCTGCTCCTCGCCGCGCACCTCGCGGTAGTACTCCCGCTGGTCCACCAGGCCACCCACGGCGACCGGTCCGTGGAGCAACTGACCGTCGCCCTCCAGGCGTTGCTCGGCCTGTTCGCGCTCGGCTTCAGCGGGGACCTCCAGTGGATGCTGCACACGGCGAGCGCCGCGGTCCCGGCCGCGATGGCGGTCGGTGAACTGGAGACGGCCGGGGAGACGGGACGGCTCGGCTCGGCCGGGCTGCCGCGGCGGGAGATCCGCTTCGAGAAGGTCTGCTTCGCCTATCCCGGCGGCCGCGGCCAGGTCCTCGACGGCCTCGACCTGGTCCTCCCGGCCGGCTCCTCGCTGGCGATCGTCGGGGACAACGGCGCGGGCAAGAGCACCCTCACCAAACTCCTCGCCGGGCTCTATCTGCCCGACAGCGGCCGCATCACCGTCGACGGCCAGGACCTGCGCGCCCACGACCCCGAGAACTGGCGCCGCCAACTCGCCGTGGTCTTCCAGGACTTCGTCCGCTATCCGTTCTCCGTACGCGACAACATCGGCTTCGGCCGGATCGAGGCGGACGCCGACGACGAGGCGCTCACCGAGGCCACCCGGCTCGGCGGCTTCCTCGGAGTGGAGGCCGAACTGCCGGGCGGCTGGGACACCTTGCTCAGCGGTGCCTACACCGACGGCACCGAACTGTCCGGCGGGCAGTGGCAGCGGTTGGCGCTGAGCCGGGCCCTGTACGCGGTCCGGCACGGCGCCCGGGTGCTCGTCCTCGACGAACCCACCGCCCACCTCGACGTCCAGGCGGAACACGAGTTGTACGCCCGCTTCCTGGACATCACCGCCGGGCTGACCACCGTCCTCGTCTCGCACCGGTTCGCCACCGTACGCCTCGCGGACCGCATCGCCGTCGTCGAGGAGGGCCGGATCGGCGAGTACGGCACGCACGACGAACTGGTGGCCGCCGGAGGCCGATACGCACGGATGTTCCGCGTGCAGTCGCAGCCCTTCATCGAGCAGGGCGTACGGGAAGGAAGCAGCCGTGCGTAAGAGCCTCGCCGCTGTCCGACTCCTGATCGGGACCGCTGTCAGGGCCGATCCCCGGCGCGCCCTGGTGGTCCTGACCCTTTCCCCGCTGCTCAATGTGGTGGCGGCGCTCCAGGCGGTGGGCCTCCAGTGGATGGTCGACGGCGCGAGCGGCCACGACCGCACCGAGGCGGTGCGCGGTGGGCTGCTGCTGCTCGGGGTCACCGTCTTCGTGCATCAGGCCGCCGCGATCGCCACCGATCTGCGGCTGGTGCTCCAGCACCGCGTCGGCCTCGAATTCGACCGCAGGCTGATGAACCTGTGCTCGGCTCCGCCGCACATCGGGCACTACCAGGACCCCGAGTTCCTCGACAGCGCCGAGGTGGTGCGCCAGCGGCGCGGGGAGTTCGGCACCGCGCTGGCCGCGCTGGTGGAGAACGCGAACCTGGTGGCGCGGTTCCTGGGCGCCCTCGTCCTGCTCGCGGGCGCGCATCCGCTGCTCGCGCTGCTGCCGTTGACGATCGTGCCACTGGCCGCGGCCAACCGCTGGCAGGCACGCCTCGTCGCCGGGGCCGAGCGGGCGGGCGCCGAGGCCGACCGCCGCCGCAGGGCCGTGTTCTCGCTGGCCACCGACCCGGCACCGGCCCGCGAGGTGCGGCTGTACCGGCTTGCCGGTGAGCTCTCGGCGCGCCACCGGGACGCCTTCCTCGCGGCGAGCGGCCCGCGCGAGGCGGCCCGCGCCAGGGGCGCGGTCGCGGTCGCGGCGGGGTGGCTGGTGTTCGCGGCGGCGCTCATCGCAGGGCTCTATCTGATCTCGCGAGCGGTGGTCGACGGAACCGGTTCGGCGGGCCAGGCGGTGCTGGTCCTCCTGCTGAGCACGCGGCTGGTCGGGGCGACCACCGGCCTCGGCTGGCTGATCGGCTGGCTGCGCCGCTCGCTCGACACGGTCGCGCTGTATCTGCGGCTGGTCGACCACGCGCGGGGGAGCGGGGCACGGCAGGACACCGCGCGGCCGGACCACGTACGGGAGTCCGGCGGCGAACTCGTCCTGGAAGGCGTCTCGTTCACGTATCCCGGCCGTACGGAACCGGCGCTCGGGCCCGTCGACCTGACCCTGTCCGCCGGGACCACCGTCGCCGTGGTCGGCGACAACGGGGCGGGCAAGTCCACGCTGATCGCGCTGCTCGCCGGGCTGCAACCGGTGTCGGCCGGGCGGATCACGTTCGGCGGCGAGGACCTGGCCGGGATCCCCGCGCAGGAGTGGTCGGCGCGGATCACGGCCTGCTTCCAGGACTTCTGCCGGTTCGAGCTGCTCGCCCGGGAGACGGTCGGGCTCGGTGAGGTCGGGGCTCTGGGCGACGAGGCGGCGGTGTGGGCCGCCCTGGAGTCGGCGGGGGCCGCCGACGTGGTGGCGGGGCTGAGCCGGGGTCTTGACACCCAGCTCGGCCGGACTTTCCCCGACGGCACGGACCTGTCGGCGGGACAGTGGCAGAAGCTGGCGCTGGCCCGCGCCCGGATGCGGACCCGGCCCGCCCTCGTCCTCCTCGACGAGCCCGCCGCCAGCCTCGACCCGGACAGCGAGGCCGAGTTGCTCGGCACGTATCTGCGGGCGGGCGTGTCCGGCCCGGCGACGATCACCGTGATCGTGTCGCACCGGTTCACCACCGTGCGCGAGGCGGACCTGATCGTCGTCCTGGACAACGGCCGGATCGTCGAACAGGGCACGCACACGGGCCTGTTGGCGCGTGGCGGCCGCTACGCGGACATGTACGCGCTCCACGCCGCCGCGTACACCTCGGCCCCCGCCGCCTCAGCCGCGCAGCACGGGCGGCAGGTCGCGGCGGGAGTGCACGCCGAGCTTGCGGTAGATCCGGGTGAGGTGGCTCTCGACGGTACGGACGGACACCGCGAGCCGGTGGGAGATCGCCCGGTCGGACAGGCCACCGGCGGCCAGTGAGGCGATCTCCACCTCGCGGGTGGTGAGCGCGACCGGCTGGGCGGGCGGCGGAGCCACCCCGAGCCGCTCGCGCAGCCGGCCCACCAGCACCACGGCGTCGCCCCGGCGGCTGCCGCCCTGCTGCTGGAGCGTGGCGGCCGCGCGCTTGGTGAGCGCGACCGGCTGGGCGGGCGGCGGAGCCACCCCGAGCCGCTCGCGCAGCCGGCCCACCAGCACCACGGCGTCGCCCCGGCGGCTGCCGCCCTGCTGCTGGAGCGTGGCGGCCGCGCGCTCCGCGAGCCGCCACGCCTGCGTGCTCAGGCCGAGCGCGTCGAGGCGTACGGCGTGGTCGAGCAGTTCCGTACCGGCGCCGCGGGCCAGG
>NZ_MECJ01000004.1 GCF_014596475.1 Streptomyces sp. CBMA152
GTCGGTGGGCGCGGCCGTCGCCCGGCTGGTGCGGCTGCGACGCCAGGGCCGTACCGGCGAGGCGCACGCCGTGCTGTGCGAGGCCGCCGCCGGCCCCGCCGATCTGCTGCCGGTGTTCGCCACCGAGTTGCACCGCGCCGGACTCGCCGCCGACTGGGCCACCCTGCTGTGGGAGGCCGCCTCGCTGCCGCCGGACCGGCTGGCCGAGGCCGCCGGGACACTGGCGGCGGCCGGTCAGTCGGCCGACTGCCATCGGCTGCTGCGCCAGGGCGTGGCCCGGCCCGCCGAGCAGATCGCGGACGCGGTGCTCGCCCTGCGTGATGCCGGGCGGGGCGTGGAGGCGGACACGCTGCTGAGCGTCTTCGTCCGGGTGCGCACCCCCGAGGACGCGGCGCACTTGGCGGCGCACGCCCCCGACAAGCTCGCGCCGCTGCTGCTCGCGGCCGCCTCGGAGGTCTCGGACGGGCGGCGACGGGACGTGGTCCATGCGTTCCGGGTGGCCAGAATTGCAACAGAACGTTGAAATTCCGGGATTGAGGGGGGCGTGCGGCTGGGCAGGGTCCGTAGCAATGGACATAGGACCCCGCACACTTCAGCCGAGCACGCCTCCGTCGCCCGCGCCTCGGTCGCGTACGCCCACCGTCGCCGCGTTCTTCGACGTCGAGGGCACGTTACTGGCGCTGTCCGCGCTCGACCCGGACGGGAAGGGCCCGCCACTGGGCCGGCTCTGGCACGCGCCGGTCCTGGCCGCCCTGCACGACCACGCGGCCCGGGGCCACCTTCTCGTCCTGGTGACCCCGTCGCCCGCCGAGGCGGTGGCGCCGCTCGCCGGTCACCTAGGGGTGGACGCGGTGCTCTGTTCCCGGCCAAGAGCGCCGATGCGCGGGCAGGGCAAGGGGTACGCGGCGCGCGCCCTGTTGCGCGAGCGCGCCATCCTCGCCGCCGGCTGCTACGCGTACGCCGACGAGGCGGCCGACCTTCCGCTCCTCGCCGAGGTGGGCCATCCGGTGGTCGTCGGCGACGACCCGGTGCTGCTGAGGCACGCCCGGCGCGGCAACTGGGCCCGGCTGCCCGCCCCCGTACCGAGGGAAACGTGATCGACTTCGTGGCGTAACGGCGATGGTCTTGCCACGGTGCGTGACGGGCTTTACCGTCTCTCCACACGCAATCTACGCGTGTCGATGCCTGGCTGACGGCCCGTCTAAGGAGCAGCTCATGGCCACTGTTGTCCGCGCCGCACTGGTCCAGGCCAGTTGGACCGGCGATACCGAATCCATGATCGCCAAACATGAGGAACACGCCCGCGAGGCGGCTCGGCAGGGCGCGAAGATCATCGGTTTCCAAGAGGTCTTCAACGCCCCGTACTTCTGTCAGGTGCAGGAGCCCGAGCACTACCGCTGGGCGGAGGCGGTGCCGGACGGGCCGACCGTGCGGCGCATGCAGGAGCTGGCGCGCGAGACCGGGATGGTGATCGTCGTCCCCGTCTTCGAGATCGAGGACGCCGGTTTCTACTACAACACCGCCGCCGTGATCGACGCGGACGGCAGCTATCTCGGCAAGTACCGCAAGCACCACATCCCCCAGGTGAAGGGGTTCTGGGAGAAGTACTACTTCAAACCGGGCAACCTCGGATGGCCGGTCTTCGACACCGCCGTCGGCCGGGTCGGTGTCTACATCTGCTACGACCGTCACTTCCCGGAGGGCTGGCGGCAGTTGGGACTCAACGGTGCCCAGCTCGTCTACAACCCGTCGGCTACCTCGCGTGGACTTTCGGCCTATCTCTGGCAGCTGGAACAGCCCGCCTCGGCCGTCGCCAACGAGTACTTCGTCGCCGCGATCAACCGGGTCGGCCGCGAGGAGTACGGCGACAACGACTTCTACGGCACCAGCTACTTCGTCGACCCGCGTGGCCAGTTCGTCGGTGAGAAGGCCAGCGACAAGGAGGAGGAACTCCTGGTCAGGGACCTCGACTTCGGGCTGATCGACGAGGTCCGCCAGCAGTGGGCGTTCTACCGCGACCGGCGCCCCGACGCGTACGAAGGGCTGGTGAAGCCGTGACCGCGCTCTTCGACCGCCATCGCGCGGTCATGCCCGAGTGGCTGGCGCTCTACTACCGCCACCCGATCGAGATCACCCACGGCGAGGGCCGTCACGTCTGGGACTCCGCGGGCAACCGCTATCTGGACTTCTTCGGCGGCATCCTCACCACGATGACCGCCCACGCGCTCCCCGAGGTCACCAAGGCCGTCGCCGAGCAGGCCGGGCGGATCATCCACTCCTCCACGCTCTACCTCAACCGCCCGATGGTGGAGCTCGCCGAGCGGATCGCCCACCTCTCCGGCATCCCGGACGCGCGCGTCTTCTTCACCACGTCGGGCACCGAGGCCAACGACACCGCCCTGCTGCTCGCCACCGCCTATCGCGGCTCCAACCAGATCCTGGCGATGCGCAACAGCTACCACGGCCGCTCGTTCAGCGCGGTCGGCATCACCGGCAACCACTCCTGGTCGCCCACCAGCCTCTCACCGCTCCAGACCCTGTACGTGCACGGGGGAGTGCGATCGCGCGGCCCCTACGCGGAGTTGAGTGACCGTCAGTTCATCAACGCGTGCGTGGCCGACCTGGAGGACCTGCTCGGCCACACCCGCGACGTCGCCGCCCTCATCGCCGAACCCGTCCAGGGCGTCGGCGGCTTCACCTCACCGCCCGACGGGCTCTACGCCGCCTTCCGCGAAGTCCTCGACCGGCACGGCATCCTGTGGATCAGCGACGAGGTGCAGACCGGCTGGGGCCGTACCGGCGACCACTTCTGGGGCTGGCAGGCGCACGCGCAGAACGGCGCGCCGGACATCCTCACCTTCGCCAAGGGCATCGGCAACGGCATGTCCATCGGCGGTGTGGTGGCGAGTGCCCGCATCATGAACTGCCTGGACTCCAACTCCATTTCGACCTTCGGCGGCTCCCCGGTCACCATGGCCGCGGGCCTCGCCAACCTCTCCTACCTCCTCGAACACGACCTCCAGGGCAACGCCCGCCGGGTCGGCGGACTGCTCCTCGAACGCCTGCGGGCCGTCGGCGCCCAGCTCCCCCTCGTACGCGAGGTGCGCGGGCGGGGTCTGATGGCGGGCATCGAACTGGTCAAGCCCGGCACGGACGACGCCCACCCGGAGGCGGCGGCCGCCGTATTGGAAGCGGCCCGCGAGGGCGGCCTCCTCCTCGGCAAGGGCGGCGGCCACAACACCAGCGTGCTGCGCATCGCCCCACCGATGACGCTGACGGTGGCGGAGGCGGAGGAGGGCGCGGCGATCTTGGAAAGGGCGCTGCGAAGCGTGTAGGGCCTGCGGCTCCGTAGGTGCCCAGCCCCCTTTTTTTATAGGGGCGCGGGGAACTGCGCGACCAGCCACAGCGGATCCGCAGACGAAAACCGCGCCCCCGAGCGGAGCGCGTCGTACGTGTACGAAGGGACAGCCCATGAGTACCCGCACACTCATCCGCGGCGGCCTGGTGATCACCGCCGCCGACGAAACACACGCAGACGTACTGATCGAGGACGGCCGCATCGCGGCCCTCGCCGCGCACGGCTCAAGCCCGGCGCAGAGCTGGACCGCCGACCGTACGATCGACGCGACCGGCAAGTACGTCATCCCGGGCGGCGTCGACGCCCACACCCATATGGAGCTCCCCTTCGGCGGGACCTTCGCCTCCGACACCTTCGAGACCGGCACCCGGGCCGCGGCCTGGGGCGGCACCACCACGATCGTGGACTTCGCCGTGCAGTCGCCGGGCCACGCGCTGCGCGAGGGCCTGGACGCCTGGTACGCCAAGGCCGACGGCCAGTGCGCCATCGACTACGGCTTCCACATGATCCTCTCCGATGTGAACGAGCACTCGCTCAAGGAGATGGATCTGCTGGTGGAGGAGGGCATCACGTCCTTCAAGCTGTTCATGGCGTACCCCGGGGTCTTCTACAGCGACGACGGCCAGATCCTGCGGGCCATGCAGCGCTCGGCGTCCAACGGCGGGCTGATCATGATGCACGCCGAGAACGGCATCGCGATCGACGTACTGGTGGAGCAGGCGCTGGCGGCCGGCCACACCGATCCGCGCTACCACGGCGAGGTCCGCCGGGCCCTGCTCGAAGCCGAGGCCACTCATCGCGCGATCCAGCTGGCGCGGGTCGCCGGGGCGCCGCTGTACGTCGTCCACGTCTCGGCCCAGGAGGCGGTGGAGGAGCTGACCGCCGCGCGGGACAAGGGACTTCCGGTCTTCGGCGAGACCTGTCCGCAGTATCTGTTCCTGTCCACCGACAACCTGGCGGAGCCCGGCTTCGAGGGCGCCAAGTACGTCTGCTCGACTCCGCTGCGGCCCGAGGAACACCAGGCCGCGCTCTGGCGGGGGCTGCGGAGCAACGACCTCCAGGTGGTCTCCACCGACCACTGCCCGTTCTGCTTCGTCGGCCAGAAGGAGCTCGGCCGGGGCGACTTCTCCAAAATCCCCAATGGTCTGCCCGGCGTGGAGAACCGGATGGACCTGCTCCATCAGGCCGTGCTCGACGGCCACATCAGCCGGCGCCGCTGGATCGAGATCGCCTGCGCCAGCCCGGCCCGGATGTTCGGGCTCTACCCGAAGAAGGGCACCATCGCGCCGGGCGCCGACGCCGACGTCGTCATCTACGACCCGCACGCCGAGCAGACCATCTCCGCCGAGACCCACCACATGAACGTGGACTACTCGGCGTACGAGGGCAGGCGGATCACCGGCCGCGTCGAGACGGTCCTCTCGCGCGGTGAACCCGTCATCACCGAGCGGGAGTTCACCGGCCGCGCAGGCCACGGCAGCTACACCCCGCGCGCCACCACCCAGTACCTCGGCTAGTGAGCAGGAGCAGCACCACATGGACTTCGGACTCGTCCTGCAGACCGACCCGCCGGCCTCGACGGTCGTCGGCCTGATGCGACGCGCGGAACGCAACGGCTTCCACTACGGCTGGACCTTCGACTCGGCAGTGCTGTGGCAGGAGCCGTTCGTCATCTACAGCCGCATCCTGGAGCACACCGAGCGGCTGCACGTCGGCCCGATGGTCACCAACCCGGGCACCCGGACCTGGGAGGTCACCGCCTCCACCTTCGCCACCCTCAACGACATGTACGGCAACCGGACCGTGTGCGGCATCGGCCGCGGCGACTCGGCGATGCGGGTCGCCGGACGCAAACCCAACACCCTGGCCCGCCTCGGCGAGGCCATCGGCGTCATCCGCGACCTCGCGGAGGGCCGCGAGGCCGAGGTCGACGGCCAGACGCTGAAGCTGCCGTGGGTCAGGAACGGCAAACTTCCCGTCTGGATGGCGGCGTACGGGCCCAAGGCGCTGGCCCTGGCGGGGGAGAAGGCCGACGGCTTCATCCTCCAGCTCGCCGACCCGTTCCTCACCGAGTGGATGATCAAGGCCGTACGCAAGGCCGCCTCGGACGCCGGACGCGACCCGGCGTCCGTGACGATCTGCGTGGCCGCCCCCGCGTATGTGAGCGACGACCTCGACCACGCCCGCCAGCAGTGCCGCTGGTTCGGCGGGATGGTCGGCAACCACGTCGCCGACCTGGTGTCCCGCTACGGCGAGCACTCGGGCCTGGTCCCGGAGGCGCTCACCGAGTACATCAAGGCCCGCCAGGGCTACGACTACAGCCACCACGGCCGCGCCGACAACCCCGACACCGCCTTCGTCCCCGACGAGATCGTCGACCGCTTCTGCCTGCTCGGCCCGGTCGAGGCGCACATCGAGAAGCTCAAGGCGCTGCGGGACCTGGGCGTCGACCAGTTCGCGGTGTACGCGATGCACGACGCCCGGGAGGCGGTCATCGACGCGTACGGGGAGCGGGTGATCCCGGCGCTGGCCTGACGTTTGCCTTCGTGTCGCGCCCCGGGAGCCGCTGGGGCGCGGCGCCAGCTGCTCACGCGTACCGCTCGACGCGCGCCCCCGCACGGCCCGTTCGCCTCCCCCCTCGCCCCTCCCCGAACGAAGGCCCGCCCATGACCGACACCGCCATACCGACGGACACCGCCCCGCCGGACGGCCGCTTCGCCAACGAGGATCTGCGGCCGGTACCGCCGGAGGAACGGTGCTGGACGACGTACAACTTCGCCGCCCTCTGGGTCGGCATGGCCCACAACATCCCGTCCTGGACGCTCGCCTCGGGCCTGGTCGCCCTCGGGATGGACTGGAAGCAGGCCGTGTTCACCATCGCGGTCGCCAATGTGATCGTGCTCGTCCCGATGCTGCTCACCGGGCACGCGGGACCGAAGTACGGCATCCCGTTCCCGGTGCTCGCCCGCGCGTCCTTCGGGGTGCGCGGCGCCAATCTGCCCGCGCTGATCCGCGCGGCGGTCGCCTGCTGCTGGTTCGGCATCCAGACCTGGATCGGCGGCCAGGGCGTCTTCGTCCTGCTCGGCAAGATCTTCGGCGGCTGGGCGGACGCGTCGGAGATCGGCGGCGAACCCTGGACGCTCTGGCTCTGCTTCGTACTCTTCTGGGCCCTCGAACTCGCCATCATCTACCGGGGGATGGAGACCCTGCGCCGCTTCGAGAACTGGGCGGCGCCGTTCGTCCTGGTCGGCGCGCTGGTGCTGCTGATCTGGATCGCCCACAAGGCGGGCGGCTTCGGCCCACTGCTCGACCAGCCCTCCAAACACGGCTGGGGCCGCGACTTCTGGCCGGTCTTCTTCCCGTCCCTGATGGGCATGATCGGTTTCTGGGCGACGTTGTCGCTGAACATCCCGGACTTCACCCGCTTCGGCAAGGGCCAGCGCGCCCAGGTCTGGGGCCAGACACTGGGCCTGCCGACCACGATGACGGCGTTCGCCCTGCTCTCGGTGCTGGTCACCTCCGGCTCGGAGGCGGTGTACGGGACGCCGATCTGGAGCCCGGTGGACCTGGTGGCCAAGACGGACAACGTCTTCGGCCTGCTGTTCGCGCTGCTGACGGTCCTGGTCGCGACGATCTCGGTCAACATCGCGGCGAACGTGGTCTCCCCGGCGTACGACCTCGCCAACCTGGCGCCTCGCTTCATCACCTTCCGCAGGGGCGCGCTGATCACGGGCGTGGTGGGCGTGGTGATCTTCCCCTGGAAGCTGACGTCGACGCCCGAGCTGTACATCTTCACGTGGCTGGGCGTGGTCGGCGGCCTCCTGGGCACCGTCGCGGGCATCCTCATCGCCGACTACTGGATCATCCGCCGCACGGTCCTGGACGTCGCCGACCTCTACCGCCCGGGCGGCCGCTACTGGTACACCGCCGGCTGGAACTGGCGCGCGGTGGCCGCGTTCACGGTCGGCGGCGTGCTGGCGGTGGGCGGCTCGTACTCCACGGTCGACCCGAAGGGCACCAAACAGGGCCCGTTCCCGGTCGACGGCCTGATCCCGCCCCTGAAACCGCTCGCGGACTACGGGTGGGCGGTGGGCCTCGGTTCGGCCCTGCTGGTGTACGTCGGATTGGTCATCGCGTCAGGATCAGTCCACAGCTATACGCACGGGCGTGACCTAGGCCCTCGGTGAGCGTGGTCGCGCCCGTCCCCAAAATGGCCGCGCACCACTTCCGTATGCCGTCCGGCGTGGTGTGCGGTACCCGCCTGCCGCCCGAGCTCTACGGCACCCTCCCCGTCCACTCCTCCGTGGAGAACTTCGTCTCCGCCAACTCCCGGGCCCGGGCCATCTCCTCGTCTGTCACCCGGCCCTCGGCCAGCCCGTACCGCGAGCGGAACGAGGTGATCATGCGGTCGATGACCGCCTCGCGGGGCAGGCCCGTCTGGCGGCGCAGGGGGTCGACGCGCTTCTTGGCGCTCTTGGTGCCCTTGTCCGAGAGCTTCTCGCGGCCGATGCGCAGGACTTCCAGCATCTTGTCGGCGTCGATGTCGTACGCCATCGTCACGTGGTGCAGCACCGCGCCGTCGTCCGCCACCACGCGCTTCTGCGCGGCGCCCGCGATCTTGCCCGCGTCCGTCGCTATGTCGTTGAGCGGCTGGTACCACGCCTTGACGCCCATGTCGCCGAGCGCGCCCAGGACCCAGTCGTCGAGGTAGGCGTACGAGTCGGCGAAGGAGAGGCCGGAGACCAGAGCGTCGGGGACCGACAGGGAGTACGTGATCGTGTTGCCCGGCTCGATGAACATCGCGCCGCCGCCCGACACCCGGCGCACCACCGTGATGCCATGGCGCTCGGCGGCCTCCGGGTCGACCTCGTTGCGCAGGGACTGGAAGCTGCCGATGACGACGGCGGGCGCGCCCCACTCCCAGACGCGCAGCGTCGGCGGGCGGCGGCCGGCCGCGACCTCGGCGGTGATGACCTCGTCGAGCGCCATGTGCAGGGCGGGCGACTGGGGGCCGTCGTGGATCAGCTGCCAGTCGTAGTCGGTCCAGTCCGTGGCATGCGCCAGCGCACGGCGGACCGCGACGCCGACCCCCTCCGCCGTCAGTCCGTACATCGTCGTGCCCGGTGGCAGTGCCGCCTCGATACGGGCCGCGAGCCCGGCGGCGTCCGTGTCGGCCGGGGCGCCCTCCAGCGCGCTGTTGATGGAGAGGATCGCCTCGTCCGGTTCCAGGAAGAAGTCGCCCGCGACCCGCACGCCGCTCAGGACCCCGTCCTCGACGTCCAGGTCCACCACCACGAGCTTGCCGCCGGGGACCTTGTACTCACCGTGCACCGTTGCGCCTCCATCCGTTCCGAGCGGAATCAACGTTACGGGCGGGGTCTGACATTCCGAGCCGGGCCTGTCTAGCCTGCTGGCATGTTCACCACCCGGCCCACCCTCCAGGGCACCTACGGCATGGTGTCCTCCACCCACTGGCTCGCCTCGCAGTGCGCGATGGCCGTTCTTGAGGACGGCGGGAACGCGTTCGACGCGGCCGTCGCCGCCGGCTTCGTCCTGCATGTCGTCGAGCCGCATCTCAACGGTCCGGCGGGCGAAGTACCGATCCTGCTGGCGCCCACCGGAGGCCCGGTACGGGTGCTGTGCGGGCAGGGGCCCGCGCCCGCCGGGGCCACCGTCGCGCACTACCGTGCGCTCGGCCTCGACCTGGTGCCCGGCACCGGGCCGCTGGCCGCCGCCGTGCCCGGCGCCTTCGACGCCTGGATGGTGCTGCTGCGCGACCACGGTACGAAGTCCCTCGCCGACGTCCTGAAGTACGCCATCGGGTACGCCGAGGACGGGCACCCGCCGGTCGAGCGGGTCGGCGAGACCGTGGAGAGCGTGCGCGCGTTGTTCGAGAGCGACTGGCAGTCGTCCGCCGAGATCTATCTGCCGGGTGGCCGGGCTCCGCGGCCCGGACAGCTGCTGCGCAATCCGGCCCTCGCGCACACCTGGCGGCGACTCCTCGCCGAGTCCGAGTCCGAGTGCGACTGCGAGTCCGCGTCCGAGTCGGCCGCCACGCGCGCGTCCGCCTCCGGTGACGCCCGGGTCCGCCAGATCGAGGCGGCCCGCCGCATCTGGCGCGAGGGGTTCGTTGCCCAGGCCCTGCTCGCGCAGTCCGCCCGCCCCACCCTGGACACCAGCGGCGAGCGTCACACCGGCACGCTGACCGCCGCCGACCTCGCCGACTGGTCCGCGTCGTACGAGGCGCCGGTGACGTACGACTGGAACGGCTGGACCGTCTGCAAGGCGGGCGGCTGGAGTCAGGGACCGGCGTTCCTTCAGCAACTGGCGCTGCTTCCAGGCGAGTTGCCGCCTTACGGCTCCGACGAGTACGTCCACCTTCTCGTCGAGGGGTGCAAGCTCGCCATGGCGGACCGGGAGGCCTGGTACGGGGACGCGGCCGAGGTGCCGCTCACTGACCTGCTCTCGGACGGCTACAACACGGCCCGGCGCGCGCTCGTCGGCCCGGCGGCCTCGTACGAGCTGCGGCCCGGCAGCCCCGGCGGCCGCATACCCCGTGTCGCCGAGCACGCCCTACGCGCGCGTGGCGCCGACTTCGCGTACGCACGCATGCCCGGCGCGGGAGAGCCCACCGTGGGGCCGGACGGGGCGACCCGGGGCGACACCTGTCATCTGGACGTCGTCGACCGCTGGGGCAACATGGTCGCCGCGACCCCGAGCGGCGGCTGGCTCCAGTCGAATCCGGTCGTGCCCGAGCTGGGCTTCCCGCTCGGCACCCGGCTCCAGATGACGTGGCTGGAGGAGGGCCTGCCGAACTCGCTGACCCCGGGCCGCCGTCCCCGTACGACCCTGTCGCCCTCGCTGGCGCTGCGCGGCGGTGTGCCGGTGCTGGCGTTCGGGACGCCGGGCGGGGACCAGCAGGACCAGTGGCAGCTGCACTTCTTCCTCGCGGTCGCGCTGGGCGCGCGCGTACGCGGCGGGCTCGACCTCCAGGGCGCGGTCGACGCCCCGAACTGGCACAACGACTCCTTCCCGAGCTCCTTCCACCCGAGGGTGACGCTGCCCGGCAGTGTCACCGTGGAGTCGCGGATCGGCGCGGCCGTGATCGACGGGCTGCGGCGGCGCGGACACCGCGTCACGGTGGGCGACGCCTGGTCGGAGGGGCGGCTGTGCGCGGTCGCGCGGGACCCGGACACCGGTGTGCTGTCCGCCGCCGCGAACCCGCGCGGGATGCAGGGGTACGCGGTGGGGCGCTGACCCGGGAGGTGGCGGAATAGAGTGGCCGCATCGCCCCGGCGCGGCAAATCAGCCAGATCTGCCGAGGTCACCTCGATGTCGGGCGTGGTTCAGATCACGTTCGCCGATTGTCAGTGGGGCATGTTTTGCTGGACGCATGATCGAAGGATTTCTCGCAGAGTTTCTGGAAGACCGGTCGTCCGACGTCGAAGAGGCGGTCCGCAAGGCGGCGGCCGTCGAGATCATGCCGCGCTTCCGCCAGCTCGCCGCGCATGAAGTCCTGGAGAAGAGCGGCCCGCACGACCTGGTGACGGTCGCGGACCGCCGGGCCGAGGAGTTTCTGACGCAGGCGCTGCCCGCGCTGCTGCCAGGGTCGGTCGTCGTCGGCGAGGAGGCCGTCGCGGCCGACCCGTCGTCGTACGACGCGCTCGGCGGCGACGCGCCGGTGTGGATCGTCGACCCGGTCGACGGGACGCGGCAGTTCGTGCGCGGCGAGGATGGCTTCTGCACCCTGGTGGCGCTGGCCCACCACGGCGAGGTGCTCGCCTCCTGGACGTACGCGGCGGCGCTCGACCTCATGGCGGTCGCGATACGGGGCCGGGGCGCGACGTGCAACGGTGTGCCGATCCGGTCCGGGGCGCCCGAGCCGGGCGCGGTGCTCGAAGTGGCCACGTCCCACCCGGACTACACGACGGACGACCAGAAGCGGGCCCTGCTCGGGCTGCGCGTGGCGGGCGTCGACCCGCGCCCGTGCGGCTCGGCCGGACTTGAGTACCTGGCCGTCGCGCGCGGTGAGCTCGACGCGGTCGCGTTCTCCTGGGAGTTGGCCTGGGACCACGCGGCGGGGCTGCTCCTGGTGGCGGAGGCAGGCGGGGCGGACGTGACCGTCGCGGGCGAGCCGTTCCGGATAACCGGTGGGAACGCGCTGCCGTTCACGGCGGCGCGGGACGCGGCGACGGCCGAGCGGGTGCGGGGGTTGCTGGCGGGGGAGTGAGCGGTCCCGCCCGGCCGGCGGCCACGTACGCCTCCGGCCGGGAAGGCGCCGGTTCAGGGCGGCGCTGCCGTGCACGAGGCGGTCCCGTATGCCCTCGGCCGGGCGGGGCACCCTCGCGCCCACCACGGCTGCCGCAGCCGCGCCCGCCCCACGGCGCCCGCAACCGCACCCACCCCCAAACGGATTGTCCGCGGCCCGGAATATGCTGGGTGTCTTGGCCACAAGGGCGTGAGGAGTCCAAGGTGCCGTCGATGCTGGATGCCGTCGTCGTGGGGGCGGGGCCCAATGGACTGACCGCCGCGGTCGAACTGGCCAGGCGCGGTCTGTCCGTTGAGGTCTTCGAGGCCAAGGACACCATCGGCGGCGGCGCCAGGACCCAGGAGCTGACCCTCCCCGGCTTCCGCCACGACCCCTGCTCCGCCGTGCACCCGCTGGGCATCGGCTCCCCGGCCTTCCGCCGGATGCCGCTCGACCGGTACGGCCTGGAGTGGCTGCACCCCGAGCTGCCCATGGCGCACCCGTTCGACGACGGCACGGCCGCCGTGCTCTCCCGCTCGGTCTCCGAGACTGCCGCCTCGTTCGGGCCGCGCGACGCGGGCACGTATCGCCGACTCGTGGCGCCGTACCGGGGCAAGTGGGATGTGCTGGCGCGCGACTTCATGTCGCTGCCGCTCACCGCGCTGCCCCGCGACCCCATCGGTCTCGCCCGTTTCGGCATCGACGGCCTCCCGCCGTACTCATGGCTGATGCGCCGCTTCCGCGACGACCGGGCGCGGGCGCTGATGGCCGGGCTGGTGGGCCATGTCATCGCCCCGCTGAACGGGGTGGCGACCTCCGCCGTCGGCCTGGTCTTCGCGCTCGCCGCGCACGAGAACGGCTGGCCGCTGCCGCGCGGCGGATCGCAGTCGATCTCGGACGCGCTCGCCGCGTATCTGCGTGACCTGGGCGGTTCCGTCCACACCGGCTTCGAGGTGAAGCGGCTGGACGACCTGCCGCCCGCGCGCGCGTACGTCTTCGACACCTCCCCGACCGCGCTCGCCCGGATCGCGGGCCTGGGCCGCGCGTACGCGGGGTACCGGTACGGGGCGAGCGTCTTCAAGATCGATTACGCCCTGGACGGCCCGGTCCCGTGGACCGCGGAAGAGCCGCGTCGGGCGGGCACCGTGCAGATCGGCCCGTCCAGCCGGGAGATCGGCGCCGCGCTCAGCCAGGCGTCCGGCGGCACCGCGCCCGAGACGCCGTTCCTGATCACCGCCCAGCCGAGCCTCGTCGACCCGTCCCGGGCGCCCGAGGGCAAGCACGTCTTCTGGGCGTACGGCCATGTCCCGAACGGCTGGGACGGCGACCTCACCGACGCCATAGAGCGGCAGATCGAGCGCTTCGCGCCGGGCTTCCGCGACCGGGTCCTCGCGCGTGCCACCGCGGGACCTCCGCAGCTCGCGGCGCACAACGCCAACTATGTGGGCGGCGACATCGCGTGCGGCGCGGCGAGCGGCCTTCAACTGCTGCTGCGGCCCACACTGTCCCTGTTCCCGTACACGACCAGGCACCCCTCGGTGTTCCTCTGCTCCTCCGCCACCCCGCCGGGCCCCGGCGTGCACGGCATGTCCGGGCACAACGCGGCGAAAGCGGTGTGGCGCGCCCTGCGAAAGGCGGACCAGAAGTGACGAGCCCCCTCTCGATCGTCCTGGTCCGGGGCGACATCACCGACCAGTCCGTCGACGTGATCGTGAACGCGGCCAACTCCTCGCTGCTCGGCGGTGGCGGGGTCGACGGCGCCATCCACCGCAGGGGCGGCCCCCAGATCCTGGCCGACTGCCGCAGGCTGCGCGCCTCGCAGTACGGCAAGGGCCTGCCGACCGGGAAGGCCGTCGCCACCACGGCAGGCCTCCTCGACGCCGACTGGGTGGTCCACACCGTGGGCCCGGTCTGGCAGCGAGACGAGGACCGCTCCGCCCTGCTCGCCTCCTGCTACCGGGAGTCCCTGCGGGTGGCGGGCGAGCTCGGCGCGCGGAGCGTGGCGTTCCCGGCGATCTCCACCGGGGTCTACGGCTGGCCGATGGACGACGGCGCCCGCATCGCGGTGCGTACCGTACGGCAGGCGGCCGCGGCTCCCGTCGAAGAGGTCCGGTTCGTCCTGTTCGACGAGACGGCGTACAGGGCATTTGAAGAGGCGCTGGCCACGCAAGGTTGATGTCGTATTTCTGCCAGCGCCGGGCGCTCGCTCTGCCCGATGCTTGAGCCATGAACCCCGCCGCCCCGGCCGCGACCGCGGCCATGCACACCGACACCGAGCGCTGCGTACGGGCCGTGCAATCCAAGGACGCCCGTTTCGACGGCTGGTTCTTCACGGCCGTCCTGACCACCCGCATCTACTGCCGTCCCAGCTGCCCGGTGGTGCCGCCGAAGGTCGAGAACATGACCTTCTACCCGAGCGCCGCCGCCTGTCAGCAGGCCGGATTCCGGGCCTGCAAGCGGTGCCGCCCGGACACCACGCCCGGCTCGCCGGAGTGGAACGCCCGGGCCGACTCCGTCGCCCGCGCCATGCGGCTGATCCGCGACGGCGTCGTCGACCGCGAGGGCGTGCCCGGGCTCGCCGCCCGGCTCGGCTACAGCGCCCGCCAGATCGAGCGCCAGCTGCTCGCCGAGCTCGGTGCCGGGCCGCTCGCGCTCGCCCGCGCCCAGCGGGCCCAGACCGCCCGGATCCTCATCGAGACCACGGCGCTGCCGATGGCCGACGTCGCCTTCGCGGCGGGCTTCGCGTCCGTGCGCACCTTCAACGACACCGTGCGCGAGGTCTTCGCGCTCGCCCCGACCGAGCTGCGCGCCCGCGCCGCCCGGGGCATCGCCCGCCAGGCCCCCGGCTCGATCGCGCTGCGCCTTCCGTACCGCGCCCCGCTCACCCCCGACAACCTCTTCGGGCATCTGGCCGCGACCGCCGTGCCGGGTGTGGAGGAGTGGCGCGGCGGCGCGTACCGCCGCACGCTCTCGCTCCCGTACGGCCATGGCATCGTCGAACTCAGCCCGCAGCCCGACCACATCGGCGCCCTGCTCTCGCTGACCGATCTGCGCGACCTGACCATCGCCATCAGCCGCTGCCGCTGGATGCTCGACCTCGACGCCGACCCGGTCGCCGTCGACGACCGGCTGCGGGCCGACCCGCTCCTCGCCCCGCTGGTCGACAAGTCCCCGGGACGCCGGGTGCCGCGTACCGTCGACGCCGCGGAGTTCGCGGTACGGGCGGTGCTCGGCCAGCAGGTCTCCACCGCCGCCGCGCGCACCCACGCGGCCCGGCTCGTGACCGCGTACGGCGAGCCGGTCGAGGATCCTGGCGGCGGTCTCACCCATCTCTTCCCTACCTCCGAGGCGCTGGCCGCGCTCGACCCGGAGAAGCTGGCGCTGCCGCGCAGCCGCCGCACCACGCTCACCACCCTGGTCGCCGCGCTGGCCGACGGCACGCTCAAGCTCGGCATCGACACCGACTGGGAGCGGGCGCGGGCGCAGCTGCTCGCGCTGCCCGGCTTCGGTCCCTGGACGGTGGAGGTGATCGCGATGCGGGCGCTCGGCGACCCGGACGCGTTCCTGGCCTCCGACCTGGGCGTGCGCCGCGCGGCCGAGGGGCTGGGCCTGCCGTCGTCCCCCGCGGCCCTCACCGCGCGCGCCGCCGCCTGGCGCCCCTGGCGGGCGTACGCCGTCCAGTACCTCTGGGCGACGGACGACCACCCCATCAACATCCTTCCGGCATAAGGGAGTTACGCCATGACCGCCACCCACACCGTGATGGACAGCCCGTACGGGACGCTCACCCTCGTCGCCGAGGACGGGGTGCTCAGCCGCCTCCATATGGAGGGGCAGCGCCACCGGCCTGCCGAGGAGACGTTCGGCGAGCGGGACGACGGCGGCCCGTTCCCTGAGGTGATCCGCCAGCTGAACGCCTACTTCGCGGGTGAACTCACCCACTTCGACCTGGAGTTGGACCTGCGCGGCACGGACTTCCAGCGTTCTGTCTGGGAGCAGCTGTGCCGTATCCCGTACGGCGAGACGCGTTCCTACGGCGAGCTCGCCGAGGCCCTGGGCAACCCCAACGCCTCCCGCGCGGTGGGACTGGCCAACGGCAAGAACCCGGTGGGGATCATCGTCCCCTGCCACCGGGTGATCGGCTCGTCCGGCAGCCTGACGGGCTACGGCGGCGGCCTCGACCGCAAGCAGCGGCTGCTTGCGTTCGAGAAGGGGACGGGCGAGGACGCACTGTTCTAGCTCAGTCAGCCACGACCCGCGCTCCGAGCCGCAGGAACGCCTTGTACGTCTCGGGGGCCAGCCAGGACAGTTCGACCGTGCTGCCGGTCGTCAGATGGCCGTCGCGGGGGACCATGAGGACGCCACGGCAGCGGGAGCCCAGGCCGCGGATGGCCGCCGCGCCCAGGGCAGCAGCCCCGGATCACGCCGGGTGAGATGGTCCAACTTGCCGGTCAGTACGCGGTGTTCGGCGATCGACAGCAGCATGGCCGCGTCGGTGAGGCGGCCCAGTGCGAGCAGCCGGTCGAGCTGGGAGCGGCCCCGGGCGTCGCTCAGCGACGGGGCCAGCGACTCGGCGAGCGTGGGCAGCGCGCGCTCGGCGGTGCACAGCAGCTGCGCCAGCTCCTCTGCCGGCGGCGCGGTCCCGTCCGCCCGCGTGGTCAGGCCGAGCGCGGCGCCGAGCTGGGTGGCGTGCGCGGCCCGTACGGTCGGATCGCCGAGCAGGATGTGCAGCGGGCCGACCATCATGTCCCGTACGGACTCGTCGCCTTGAGGCCCCGAGGCCCGCGCACCCGGCGGCACCGGATCGGGGGCCGCGCCGACCCGTGACAGCTCCTGGTGGATCGACTGCCAGGTGGCGCCCCAGCTGCGGCGCACGGTGTGCTGGGCGTCGAACGGGCCGCCTGGCGGGGTGATCCGACCCATCACCAGCCCCACGGCGGCGCCGTCCGCCGGAGACCACAGCAGCCCGCCGCTGTACCCCTCGTCGACGGCGGCGCCCGACAACTGCCCGTCCAGATAGCCGATCCGCCCGTCGCAGGCACCGACCTGGACGTCCGCGTACGAGAACGGCTGGCCGCCGCCGTACCACGCGCGCACCAGCTGTCCGGCCCGCATGTCGAGCCAGCGCACCGGGGCGAGCGGGGGCGGCGGCTCCTCGTCGAGCTCCAGTACGGCGAGGTCCCCGCCCCATTCGAGGGAGCCGTCGGCGACCGGGCCCTGGTGGTGGGGTGCGCGCGGCGCCACCCAGGCGACGAGGCGGGCCTGGCGGGCGTCGGCGGCGAGTGCGGGGAAGGCGACGTCGAGGGTGACCGCGCCCGGGTCACGCGGGCTCAGCATCCGTACGCCCAGCGCGGCATTGACGACATGTGCGCAGGTCAGAAGTCTGCGGGCGGACAGCAGGACACCGGCCCCGGCGGTCCGGCCCCGGTCGGCCGAAAGCACCCGTACGAGCGCGCCCCGCGCGTCCGCCGACGGGTCCTCGCCCGGTGCCTTGAACCAGCCCACGGTTCAGTTGCCGCCGGGCCGCAGCTGCCAGGTCGCCGAGACGGTCAGACTGGCCTGCCCGTGGGCCCCCACGATCCCGATCGTGAGGTCCTGGCCGATCTGGACCCCGAAGTCCACGGTGATCGAGTCGGGCGGGTCGGGAACGTTCCGCACGGAGTCGTGCACCTGTTGCAGTACGGGCCCGAGCGGGCGCAGCACGGAGTGCAGCGCGTCCGTGGCCAGCGAGGAGACCCTCGCCCCGAGCCCGACGGGCACGACCCCGCCGACCCCGCTGGGCAGTTCGGTCTCCGTTTCCGCCTCGGGACCGCCGACGGGCGCGAGCTCGACTCTGACCCGGGAGCCGTCGGCGAGGGTGAATTCCATGAAGTCGTATGGCGGCACGGGGACATTGTGGGGGCAACTGGGTCTGGGGTCAGCCGAGTTGACGGAATGACCGTCAGCCTGTCATCCGCCCGTTCTCCAGTTCGGCCGTGCCTGCCCCTGACGTCAGTGCGTCCAGCGCCGCGAGGACGCGTAGTCCCAGCTCGCCGAGGAGGTACGCGGGGAGCTCGTCGCGTGCGACCAGGCGCCAGGAGAGCAGTTCCTCCTCCTGGAGGCGGACCTTTTTGAGGTGGTCGTCGGTGAGGACGCCTCCGTCGTAGACGTACGCGACGATGGGCGGCCTTGCCGCCCCCGGTACCCAGTCGATCGCGAGGAGTCGGCCCGGTTCGATGTCGAGGCCGATCTCCTCCAGGGTCTCGCGGCGGGCCGCCTGGCGGGGGGTTTCGCCGTGGTCGGACTCGATGGTGCCGCCGGGTAGGGCCCAGCCCTCACGGTAGTTCGGCTCCACCAGCAGCACGCGGCCTTCGGCGTCGCGGAGAAGGGTGGCTGCGCCGGCCAGTACGCGGGGGAGTTCCGCGATGTACTTTGCGTAGTCATCGGCTGTCACGCGCGTCAGCGTATGCGGTGTGTGGGGGCGCGATTTTCGGGTGCGGATCGTGCTGGGTTGCTCGCGCAGTTCCCCGCGCCCCTAGGTAGTCAGGGGCGCGGAGAACTGCGCGACCAGCCCAAGACGGCCCGCAGACGAAAAAGGGGGGCGGGGCGGAGTCCCGACGGCGTGTCGTCAACTGTCCTCCCCGGTACGGGACTTGGCGGCCCTCCGCAGGCGGTAGTGGCGGGACGGGCCCTGTTCCGTCAGCGCGTCGCCGACAACGGCCCGGATCGCGTCGCGCATCCCGTGCAGCGCGTGCTGGCGGGCAGGACCCGCGCCGGGGTCCTCGCGCAGCTCCTTCAGGAGCGACCAGCACAGCCCGAGCATCACGAGGACGAACGGCAGCGCCACCAGGATCGTGGCCGTCTGGAGCGACTTGAGGCCGCCCGCGACGAGCAGCACCGCCGCGACCGCCGCCATCAGCACGCCCCACAGCACCACCAGCCAGGTCGGTGGATGCAGCGCGCCCCGGCTGGTCAGCGACCCCATCACCAGCGAGGCCGAGTCGGCGCTGGTGATGAAGTACGTCATGACGAGCACCATCGCCAGGTACGAGGTCACCGTGCCGATCGGCAGCGCGTCCAGCATCGCGAACAGCGACGCCTCCGCGCCGTCCTTCACCTTGCCCGCCAGATCGGCCGCGCCGGTCGAGTCCAGGCGGATCGCGGTACCGCCCATCACGCAGAACCACAGGACGGTCGCGCCGCTCGGCACCAGGAGCACCCCGATCAGGAACTCGCGGATGGTCCGGCCGTGCGAGATCCGGGCGATGAAGGTCCCGACGAACGGGGCCCAGGACAGCCACCAGGCCCAGTAGAAGATCGTCCAGGTTCCCAGCCAGACGCGGTCCGTGAAGGCGCCGGTGCGGCTCGCCATCGGCAGCAGCTCGTGCAGATAGCCGCCGACGGACGCGGGGATGGTGTCGAGTACGTACACCGTCGGTCCGAGCAGGAACACGAAGAGCATCAGGGCGGCGGCGAGGACGATGTTGAGCGTGGACAGCCACTTCACGCCCTTGTGCAGCCCGGAGAACGCCGACAGGACGAACGCGGCGGAGAGCGAGGCGATGATGATCAGCTGGGTGGCGGTGGAGTCGTCGACGCTCGCCGTGATGTTCAGGCCCTTGGAGACCTGGAGCGCGCCGAGGCCCAGGCTCGTCGCCGTGCCGAAGACGGTCGCGAAGACCGCGAGCAGGTCGATGCACCGGCCCGGCCAGCCGTCCGCCCGCCGGGCGCCGATCAGCGGGACGAAGGCCGCGGAGAGCCGGTTGCCGCGCGCCTTGCGGAAACCGGCGTACGCGAGGGCGAGCCCCGCGATGCCGTAGATCGCCCACGGGGTGAGCGTCCAGTGGAAGAACGAGTACTCCAGGGCCGTGCGCGCCGCGTCGCCGGTGCGGGGGGCCGCGCCGCTGGCCGGGGGCGGGGCGAGGTAGTGCGTGAGCGGCTCGCCCACGCCGTAGAACATCAGCCCGATGCCCATCCCGGCGCTGAACATCATCGCGATCCACGCGAGATTGGTGAACTCGGGCTCGGAGTCGTCGGCGCCGAGCCGGATCCGCCCGTACCGGCTGATCGCGAGCACCACGCACAGCACCAGGAACGTGTCGGCGGCGATCACGAACAGCCAGGCGAAGTTCTTGAGCACCCAGGCCAGCGCGGTCGAGGAGGCGCTGTCGAAGGAGTGCTTGCCGAGTGCGGCCCAGGCGACCGCCGCCGCCACCGCGACCACCCCGATCACGACGACGGTGAGGTCGGGGGCCGGGTTCGCGGACTGCGGGGGCGGGCCGCCGGGCGGGCCCGGATGATCGATCGAATCCTCGCTCATGCCGCCCCACTATGGTCCGCGATATGGAGGTTTCGTGGGGTGGCACGCCGTCCCGCCGTGCATGACACCTATGGGCAGGGCCGCGACGGGCGGATAGGGTCGCAGTGGCGCGACTGCCTGTTCGAAAGCAAGGGATTAGCAAGGTGACGGACGGAGCAGTTTTCGAAACCGCCCGCGTGCTTGTCGCGGCGGACAAGTTCAAGGGCTCGCTCACGGCCGTACAGGTCGCGGAGCGGGTGACGGCCGGGCTCCGGCGCGTCCTGCCCGGTCTGCCGGTGGAGACCCTGCCGGTCGCCGACGGCGGCGACGGCACGGTCGCGGCGGCGATCGCGGCCGGCTTCGAACGCCGGGAGGCCCGGGTCACCGGCCCGCTCGGCACCCAGGTGACCGCGGCCTTCGCGGTACGGGACGGGGTGGCCGTGGTGGAGATGGCGGAGGCGTCCGGCCTCCAGCACCTCCCGAGCGGCGTCTTCGCCCCGCTCACCGCCACCACGTACGGCTCCGGCGAGCTGCTGCTCGCCGCGCTCGACGCGGGCGCGCGCACCATCGTGTTCGGCGTGGGCGGCAGCGCCACGACGGACGGCGGCGCGGGCATGCTGGCCGCGCTGGGCGCCCGCTTCCTGGACGCGGAGGGCGACCCGGTGGCCCCGGGCGGCGGCCCCCTCGCCACGCTGGCGACGGCGGACCTCTCGGCCCTAGACCCCCGTTTCGCCTCGGTCGACCTCGTGCTTGCCAGCGACGTGGACAACCCGCTGACGGGCCCCAAGGGCGCGCCCGCGGTGTACGGCCCGCAGAAGGGCGCGAACCCGGAGGACGTGGCGGCCCTGGACGCGGCCCTCGGCCACTTCGCCAAGGTCCTGGAGGCGTCCGTGGGCGCCCGTGCGGCCGAGGCGGCCCTCGCCCCGGGGGCGGGCGCGGCGGGCGGTATCGGGTACGGGGCCCTTGTCGCCCTGGGCGCGAGGTTCCGGCCCGGCATCGAGGTCATGCTCGACGTCCTGGGCTTCGCCCCGGCGCTGGCCCGGGCCACGCTGGTGATCACGGGTGAGGGCTCGCTCGACGAGCAGACCCTGCACGGCAAGGCTCCGGCGGGCGTGGCGGCGGCGGCGCGTGCGGCGGGCATCGAGGTCGTGGCGGTCTGCGGCCGCCTGGCCCTGCCGCCCGAGGCCCTGGGCAGGGCGGGCATCCGGCGCGCCTACGCCCTCACGGACCTGGAGCCGGACCCTGCGCGCTGCATGGCGGAAGCGGGTCCTTTGCTTGAGCGCACGGCGGAACGTATTGCCCAGGACTTCCTGGCCTGACCTGTTTCGGTCCGTTTTCGTCTGCGGGCCGTCGTGGGCCGCTCGCGCAGTTCCCCGCGCCCCTAGGGTCGGCCAGCACCTTAAGGGGCGCGGGGAACTGCGCGACCAGCCACGGCGGACCCGCAGACGAACCGACCGCACCTCCAGCGCGCAGCAAGAAGGCCCCGGACCGAAGTGGTCCGGGGCCTTCGTACGCAGGCACAGCGCGCAGCGCTAAGGCAACTGCGTAGCCCGAGCCTCGCGGCGGTTGTCGCGGATCGAGTTCACCCGGCGAGCCGTGGCGAACAGCGGAATCACCGCGCCGAGCACGACCTGGAGCACGCAGCCGGTCTGGAGCAGCAGCTGACCGCCCGGCGCGTCGAACGCCCAGGCCGCCAGCATCCCCATCGCGCCCACGATCCAGCTGAGCATCGCCACCGCGAGGATCCCGCGCGGCTTGGGGTACTCGACCCGGCTGACCATCAGCCACGCCACCCCTATGACGGCGAGCAGCGTCGGCACGAACGGCATCTCAAGGAGCACGATCGAGACGACGGTGAGCGCGCCGAACGGGCTCGGCATGCCCTGGAACATGCCGTCCTTCATCGTCACGCAGGAGAACCGCGCGAGTCTGAGCACGACCGCCAGCAGCACCGTGATCGCCGCCACCGCCGCCACCCGCTGGTGCGCGTCGTCGGCGACCATGCCGTACACGAGGACGAAGTACGCCGGGGCGAGCCCGAAGCTGATCAGGTCCGAGAGGTTGTCCAGCTCGGCGCCCATCGGCGAGCTCCGCAGCTTCCGCGCGACCAGGCCGTCGCAGAGGTCGAAGATCGCCGCGAGCAGCATCAGGATGACGGCGGTCGCGGCGGAGTGCCGCGCCATGCCCGTCTCCTGGCTGCCCGAGAGGTGCGGGATGAGGATTCCGGTGGTGGTGAAGTACACCGCCATGAATCCGCAGGTCGCGTTGCCGAGCGTCAGGGTGTCCGCTATCGACAGGCGCAGGGAGAGGGGCATCTCCTCCGCGTCGTCCTCCGCGTCCGCCCCGGGGACCCAGCCGGTCTGGGTGTCCGGATCAATCACGGTCAATTCGAGTCACCCCCGCAGTGGTCGCCTGGCCCACCTCGACCGCGACCTCGACGCCCTCGGGGAGGTAGATGTCGACCCGCGAGCCGAACCGGATGAGACCGATCCGCTCGCCCTGCTCCACCTTGGTGCCCTGCGGGATGTAGGGGACGATCCGCCGCGCCACCGCACCCGCGATCTGCACCATCTCGATGTCGCCGAGCTCGGTGTCGAAGTGCCAGACAACGCGCTCGTTGTTCTCGCTCTCCTTGTTGAACGCCGGAACGAAACCGCCGGGGACGTGTTCCACGGAAGTCACCGTGCCCGCGAGGGGCGCGCGGTTGACGTGGACGTTCAGCGGGCTCATGAAGATCGCGACGCGGGTGCGCCCGTCCTTCCACGGCATGATGCTCTGCACCACACCGTCGGCCGGGGAGATCACGCGGCCGGGCGCGATCTCGCGCTCGGGGTCGCGGAAGAACCACAGCATGCCCGCCGCCAGAGCGGTGGTGGGCACGGCGACGATCGCGGCGGCCTTGGAACGGCGCGCGCGGACGAGGCTCACTGCTGCGGTGGCGACGGTCGGCAGAAGCCACGGCGATGCTCCGCGAGCAAGACGTCCCGAGAGGAAACCGTCGCGAGGTGCAGAGGTTTGGCTGTGGGGCATGGATGACCTTCGTAGCGGATGATGCCGCGCTGGCAAGGGGGACGGCGGCTGGTTTACCAGCGATGCTATCGGTTGCGAGCCGCAACTGGGAAAGCAAGAAGCCGAGTCGGCGGCCGGAAGGCGATGACAGGGTGTGATCTCCTTCGCGGCCAAACCGACCGAAAAGCGACAATCAACCCTGGAATCGGTACTCTTCGAGAAGCCGACGCCCAATGATCATTTTCTGGATCTCGGCGGTACCTTCACCGATGAGCAGCATCGGCGCCTCGCGGTACAGGCGCTCGATCTCGTACTCCTTCGAGAAGCCGTAGCCACCGTGGATACGGAAGGCATCCTCCACGACCTCCTTGCAGTATTCGGAGGCGAGGTACTTCGCCATCCCTGCCTCAAGGTCGTTTCGTTCCCCGGAGTCCTTTTTGCGTGCTGCGTTGACCATCATGGCATGAGCGGCCTCGACCTTGGTAGCCATCTCGGCCAGCTTGAACTGAATCGCCTGGTGCTGGGCGATCGCCTTGCCGAAAGTGTGACGTTGCTGGGCATACGAGACACCCAGCTCAAATGCACGCTGAGCGACGCCGCAACCACGCGCCGCGACGTTGACGCGGCCGACCTCGACGCCGTCCATCATTTGGTAAAACCCTCGGCCGGTGACCCCGCCGAGGACACGATTGGCCGGAATGCGCAGTCCGTCCATGATGAGTTCGGTCGTGTCGACGCCCTTGTAACCCATCTTGTCGATCTTGCCGGGGATGGTCAGACCGGGCCGGACCTCGCCGAAGCCGGGCTCCTTCTCCACCAGGAAGGTCGTCATGGACTTGTGGGGGGCGGTCCCCTCGGGGTGTCCTTCGTCACTCCGGCACAGAACGGCCACCAGCGATGACGTTCCGCCATTGGTCAGCCACATCTTCTGGCCGTTCAGGACGTACTCGTCGCCGTCCCTGACGCCCTTGGACGTGATCGCCGACACATCCGAGCCGAGCGCCGGCTCCGACATCGAGAACGCGCCGCGCACCTCGCCGAGCGCCATCCGGGGCAGGAAGGTGTCCTTCTGCTCCTGGGTGCCGTGCTGCTTGAGCATGTACGCCACGATGAAGTGCGTGTTGATGATGCCGGAGACCGACATCCAGCCACGCGCTATCTCCTCGACGCACAGCGCGTACGTGAGCAGCGACTCACCGAGACCGCCGTACTCCTCGGGGATCATCAGCCCGAACAGGCCGAGCTCCTTGAGGCCCTCGACGATCTGCGTCGGGTACTCGTCCTTGTGCTCCAGCTGGGTCGCGACCGGGATGATCTCCTTGTCGACGAAGTCCCGGACGGTGGCCAGGATTTCCTGCTGGACGTCGGTCAGACCGGCGGTCTGCGCGAGACGGGCCATGGCTACTTCTCCTGCGACTTGAGCTGCGGGCGCCCGGGCTGCTCGCCGCCGCGCTCCTTGATGTACGTCTCGGTGGGGACCATCACCTTGCGGCGGAACACGCAGACCAGCGTGCCGTCCTGCTTGTAGCCCTTGGTCTCGACGTACACGATGCCGCGGTCGGACTTGGACTTCGACGGGGTCTTGTCGAGGACCGTCGTCTCGCCGTAGATCGTGTCGCCGTGGAAGGTCGGCGCCACGTGCTTGAGCGACTCGATCTCCAGGTTGGCGATCGCCTTCCCGGACACGTCCGGGACGCTCATGCCGAGCAGCAGCGAGTAGATGTAGTTGCCCACCACGACGTTCTTGCCGAAGTCGGTGGTGTTCTCGGCGTAGTTGACGTCCATGTGGAGCGGGTGGTGGTTCATGGTGAGCAGACAGAACAGGTGGTCGTCGTACTCGGTGACCGTCTTTCCGGGCCAGTGCTTGTACACGTCCCCGACGGTGAACTCTTCGTAGGTGCGGCCGAACTGCATGGTGTCACGCCTCCGGGATCTCGAACTTCGACGTGCGCTGCATACCGGCCGCCCGGCCCTTGCCCGAGATGACCAGCGCCATCTTGCGGCTGGCCTCGTCGATCATCTCGTCGCCGAGCATCGCCGAGCCCTTCTTGCCGCCGGCCTCGGAGGTGAAGTACTCGTACGCGTCGAGGATGAGCTCGGCGTGGTCGTAGTCCTCCTGCGAGGGCGAGAAGACCTCGTTGGCCGCCTCGACCTGGCCGGGGTGCAGCACCCACTTGCCGTCGAAGCCGAGGGCGGCGGCGCGCTGCGCGACCGCCTTGTAGCCGTCGACGTTCTTGATCTGGAGGTAGGGGCCGTCGATCGCCTGGAGGTTGTTGGCGCGGGCGGCCATCAGGATCTTCATCAGGATGAAGTGGTACGCGTCCGCCGGGTACCCGGGCGGCTGCTCGCCGACGACCAGGGACTTCATGTTGATGGAGGCCATGAAGTCGGCCGGGCCGAAGATGATCGTCTCCACGCGCGGGGAAGCCTGCGCGATGGCGTTGACGTTGTTGAGGCCCTGGGCGTTCTCGATCTGCGCCTCGATGCCGATCCTGCCGACCTCGAAGCCCATCGTCTTCTCGATCTGGGTGAGCAGCAGGTCGAGCGCGACGATCTGCTCGGCGCTCTGGACCTTCGGCAGCATGATGCAGTCGAGGTTGGGGCCCGCGCCCTCGACGACGGTGACGACATCGCGGTACGTCCACTCGGTCGTCCAGTCGTTGACCCGCACGACCCGGGTCTTGCCGGTCCAGTCGCCCTCGTTGAGGAACTTCACGATGGTGTGCCGGGCCTCCGGCTTGGCGAGCGGCGCACAGGCGTCCTCCAGGTCCAGGAAGACCTGGTCGGCGGGGAGGCCCTGCGCCTTCTCCAGGAAGCGCGGGTTCGAGCCCGGAACGGCCAGGCACGAGCGGCGCGGCCGGAGACGGTTGACAGAGCTGGTCATGCGGAGACCTCCAGAGGGTCGAGCTTGTTCGCTTTCCGGATCTCGTCGACGATACGTCCGATGATCTCCGTGATACCGAAGTCTTTAGGGGTGAATACCGCGGCGACACCCGCTCGGCACAGCTCCTCGGCGTCCGCGGGCGGGATGATCCCGCCGACGATCACCGGGATGTCGGGTGCGCCGGCCTCGCGGAGCCGCATGAGGACGTCCGGCACCAGCTCGGCGTGCGAGCCGGACAGGATCGACAGACCCACGCAGTGCACGTCCTCGGCGAGCGCCGCGTTGACGATCTGCTCGGGGGTCAGCCGGATCCCCTGGTAGACCACCTCGAAACCGGCGTCACGCGCGCGTACCGCGATCTGCTCGGCGCCGTTGGAGTGGCCGTCTAGGCCCGGCTTGCCGACGAGCAGCCGCAGCCGTCCGGCGCCCAGCTCGTCGGCCGTACGGGTCACCTTCTCGCGGACGAGGGCGAGCGGTGTGCCCGCCTCGGCGGGGACGGCGACCGGGGCGGACGACACACCGGTGGGAGCGCGGAACTCGCCGAACACATCGCGCAGCGCCCAGGACCACTCGCCCGTGGTGACGCCCGCGCGGACGCACTCCAGGGTCGCGGCCATCAGGTTCTCGGTCCCGGCCGCGGCCTTCTTCAGCGCGGCCAGCGCCTCGGACGCCCGGGTCTCGTCCCGGTTGTCGCGCCACTGGTGCAGCTTGGCGACGACCCGGGCCTCGTTGGCCGGGTCGACCGTCATGATCGCGGTGTCCAGATCCGAGGTGAGCGGGCTGGGCTCGGTCGACTCGTAGCAGTTGACGCCGACGATCAATTCCTCGCCGCCCTCGATGCGCGCGCGGCGCTCGGCGTGCGAGGAGACCAGCTGCGACTTGAGGTAGCCCGACTCGACGGCCGCCATCGCGCCGCCCATCTGCTGGATCCGCTCGATCTCGGCCAGGCACTCCTCGACCAGCGAGTCGACCTTGGCCTCGATGACGTGCGACCCGGCGAAGATGTCCTCGTACTCCAGGAGATCGCTCTCATGGGCGAGGACCTGCTGGATGCGCAGCGACCACTGCTGGTCCCAGGGGCGGGGCAGGCCCAGCGCCTCGTTCCAGGCGGGCAGCTGCACGGCACGCGCGCGTGCGTCCTTGGAGAGCGTCACGGCCAGCATTTCGAGGACGATCCGCTGGACGTTGTTCTCCGGCTGCGCCTCGGTCAGGCCCAGGGAGTTGACCTGGACGCCGTAGCGGAAGCGGCGCTGCTTGGCGTTCTCGATGCCGTACCGCTCGCGCGTCACCTGGTCCCAGATGCGGCCGAACGCCCGCATCTTGCACATCTCCTCGACGAACCGCACACCCGCGTTCACGAAGAACGAGATCCGCGCGACCACCTCGCCCTTGCGCTCGTCCGGGATCTGCCCGGACGCGAACACCGCGTCGAGGACGGCGATCGCGGTGGACATCGCGTACGAGATCTCCTGGACCGGGGTGGCCCCGGCCTCCTGGAGGTGGTAGCTGCAGATGTTGATGGGGTTCCACTTGGGGATGTTGTTCACCGTGTAGGTGATCATGTCGGTGGTCAGCCGCAGCGACGGACCGGGCGGGAAGACATGCGTCCCGCGCGACAGGTACTCCTTGACGATGTCGTTCTGCGTCGTCCCCTGGAGCAGGGTGATGTCCACACCCTGCTCCTCGGCGACCACCTGATACATGGCGAGCAGCCACATCGCGGTCGCGTTGATCGTCATGGACGTGTTCATCTGCTCCAGCGGGATCTCCTGGAACAGCCGCCGCATGTCGCCCAGATGCGAGACCGGGACCCCGACCCGGCCCACCTCGCCGCGGGCGAGGATGTGGTCCGGGTCGTAGCCGGTCTGCGTCGGCAGGTCGAACGCGACCGAGAGGCCGGTCTGGCCCTTGGCCAGGTTGCGGCGGTAGAGCTCGTTGGACGCCTCGGCCGTGGAGTGGCCGGCGTACGTCCGCATGAGCCAGGGCCGGTCCTTGTGACGCTCAGTCATGTATCGCTCCGTGCTCAGATGTTGCGGAAGCGGTTGATGGCGTCGATGTGCTTCTCGCGCAGCTCGTGGTCGCGCACACCCAGGCCCTCGCGGGGGGACAGGGCCAGCACGCCGACCTTGCCCTGGTGCAGGTTGCGGTGCACGTCGTAGGCGGCCTGCCCGGTCTCCTCCAGGGAGTACACCTTGGACAGCGTCGGGTGGATCTTGCCCTTGGCGACCAGCCGGTTGGCCTCCCACGCCTCGCGGTAGTTGGCGAAGTGCGAGCCGATGATGCGCTTCAGGGACATCCACAGGTAGCGGTTGTCGTACTCGTGCATGTAGCCCGAGGTGGAGGCGCAGGTGGTGATGGTGCCGCCCTTGCGCGTGACGTAGACGCTCGCGCCGAAGGTCTCGCGGCCGGGGTGCTCGAAGACGATGTCGATGTCCTCGCCGCCGGTGAACTCGCGGATGCGCTTGCCGAAGCGCTTCCACTCCTTCGGGTCCTGGGTCCGCTCGTCCTTCCAGAACTTGTAGCCCTCGGCGTTGCGGTCGATGATCGCCTCGGCGCCCATCGAGCGGCAGATGTCCGCCTTCTGGTCGCTGGAGACGACACAGATGGGGTTGGCGCCGCCGGCGAGCGCGAACTGCGTGGCGTAGGAGCCGAGTCCGCCGCTGGCGCCCCAGATCAGCACGTTGTCGCCCTGCTTCATGCCGGCGCCGTTGCGCGAGACCAGCTGGCGGTACGCGGTGGAGTTGACCAGACCGGGCGCGGCCGCCTCCTCCCAGCTGAGGTGCTGGGGCTTGGGCATCAACTGGTTGGACTTGACGAGCGCGATCTCGGCGAGCCCGCCGAAGTTGGTCTCGAAGCCCCAGATGCGCTGCTCGGGGTCGAGCATCGTGTCGTTGTGGCCGTCCGAGGACTCCAGCTCGACGGAGAGGCAGTGCGCGACGACCTCGTCGCCGGGCCGCCAGGCGTTGACGCCGGGGCCGGTGCGCAGCACGACGCCCGCGAGGTCGGAGCCGATGACGTGGTACGGCAGGTCATGGCGCTTGGTGAGCTCGCTGAGCTTGCCGTAGCGCTCCAGGAACCCGAAGGTGGACATCGGCTCGAAGATCGAGGTCCAGACCGAGTTGTAGTTGACCGAGGAGGCCATGACGGCCACCAGGGCCTCGCCGGGCCCGAGTTCGGGCACCGGCACCTCGTCGAGGTGCAGCGACTTGCGGGGGTCCTTGTCGCGGGTGGTGAGCCCGGCGAACATCTCCGTCTCGTCCTTGTGCACGGTGATCGCGCGGTACGAGTCGGGGAGCGGCAGGGCGGCGAAGTCGGCGGACGTACTGTCCGGCGACTGAATCGCGTCCAGAATTTCCTTCACGGTGATGCCTCCGGCGAAGCACGTTTTTTCGGGGGAACGCTGAGGGACTGCTGCTGTGGAGGTGTGCCGTCGGTTCGGCGGTACTTCGGCGATACGGCGGCGCCTGGTGGGCGCGGAGGGGTGCCTGTGACGCAGGCGTCCGGGCGCGCTCGCCATTGGCTTGCGGGGACAGCCGGCGTACGAAAGGTCTCTGCACGCCGGCCGCCCGGACAACATCAACGTATGGCACGCGGTGCCAGTGGGCAAGACACTGCGTGCCAACAATTTCTCTCAATTGCGTAATGACCTGCACGGATGAGCGATGATCGATCGATTCCGCTTCTGTCCGGGGCCGGAAAACACGAAAGCCGCCCTGGTGTGGGCGGCTTTCGGGTGCTCTGTCGGGGTCCGGTGGTGCCGGGGTCAGCGCTGTTTGAGCGCCTTCTTGATCGACTGCATGATCTCGTCCAGCGAGGCGTCGGTACGGGCCACCGCCACCAGCACCTCGTCACCGGTGGAGACGGACGCGGCGGCGGGCTTGGGCTTCGCCGTGCGGCCCGCGCCGATCCCGCTGCCGAAGGTGTCCCGGACGATCGCGAACGCGTGGTCCAGCTGGGTCTCCACATCGCCCTGGCCGCCGGCCCGCAGCCAGCGCCGCAGCACATGGTTGTGGGCGGTGACGACGGCGGACGCGGCGACCTCCGCGAGCAGCGGGTCGTCGTTGCCGGCCTGGTGGTCGTGCTCGTCGAAGTGGCCCAGCAGATAACGCGTGAACAGCCGCTCGTAGCGGGCCACCGAGGCGATCTCCGCCTCCCGCAGGGTGGGCACCTCACGGGTCAGCTTGTAGCGCGCGACCGACACCGAGGGGGAGGCCGCGTACATCTTCATGACCTCCTTGATGCCCCGGCACACCGTGTCCAGCGGATGCTCGTGCGGGGGAGCGGCGTTGAGCACCGCCTCGGCCCGTACGAGGGTGTCGTCGTGGTCGGGGAAGATCGCCTCTTCCTTGGAGCGGAAGTGACGGAAGAAGGTGCGGCGGGCGACCCCGGCGCGGGCCGCGATCTCGTCGACCGTCGTGGCCTCGTACCCCTTGGCCGAGAACAGCTCCATTGCCGCGGCCGCCAGTTCGCGGCGCATTTTGAGCCGCTGGGCGGCCGCGCGGCTGCCGGCGGCACTTTCCGGGGCGTCGGGCGTGGCGGACGTGCGGGACGGCCGTTTCGATGAGGCAGCGGGCTGGGGCATGGACCGAACGTACTGCATATGTGCAGGAAGTCGCGCTCGCGGGGGCGGGCCGCCCGAGGGTTCGAGCAGCCCGCCCCAGCCCTCCCCCGGCCGGTGGTCGGGGGAAGCCCACGGCTCAGCGCCGGGCATACTCGCGGAATCCACGGCCCGTCTTGCGGCCCAGGCACCCGGCGGCGACCAGGTGCTCCAGGAGGGGCGCGGGTGCGAGGCCCGGGTCGCGGAACTCGGCGTGCAGGACCTTCTCGATGGCGAGCGAGACGTCCAGGCCGACCACGTCGAGGAGTTCGAACGGGCCCATGGGGTAGCCGCCGCCGAGCTTCATCGCCGCGTCGATGTCGTCCAGGGAGGCGTAGTGCTCCTGGACCATCTTGATCGCGTTGTTGAGGTACGGGAAGAGCAGCGCGTTGACGATGAACCCGGCCCGGTCGCCGCAGTCCACCGGGTGCTTGCGGATCTTCGTGGTGACCTCGCGGACGGTGGCGTGGACCTCGTCCGAGGTCAGGACCGTGCGGACCACCTCGACCAGCTTCATCGCCGGGGCCGGGTTGAAGAAGTGCATCCCGATGACGTCCTGCGGGCGCGAGGTGGCGCGGGCGCAGGCGACGACCGGCAGCGAGGACGTGGTGGTGGCGAGCACCGCGCCCGGCTTGCAGATCTTGTCCAGGGAGGCGAACAGCTGCTGCTTGACCTCCAGGTCCTCGGCGACCGCCTCGACGGCGAGATCGACCTCGGCGAAGGATTCGAGGGCACCTGCGGGAGAGATCCGCGCCAGCGTCTCGTCGCGGGCCTCGGCGGTCATCCGGCCCTTGTCGACCGAGCGCGAAAGCGACTTGGCGATACGGGACTTCGCGGTCTCGGCCTTCTCCAGGCCGCGGGCGGCGAGCACCACGTCGTAACCGGCCTTGGCGAAGACCTCGGCGATGCCGGACGCCATGGTCCCGGAACCGGCGACGCCCACCGAGCGGATGGGGCGGCCGACGGTGGTGCCCTCGGCGGTGGACCGTGTCTGCGCGTCCGCCACCACGGCCGCGCTGCCCGGAGCCTCGTACGCGTAGAAGCCGCGGCCCGACTTGCGGCCGGTCAGACCGGCCTCGGTGAGCTGGCCGAGGATCGGCGCGGGGGCGTGCAGACGGTCGTGGGACGCGGTGTACATCGCCTCCAGGACCGTGCGGGCGGTGTCGATGCCGATCAGGTCGAGCAGTTCGAGCGGGCCCATCGGCAGACCGCAGCCCAGCTTCATGGCGGCGTCGATGTCCTCGCGGGAGGCGTACTTCGCCTCGTACATCGCGGCGGCCTGGTTGAGGTAGCCGAAGAGCAGCCCGTCGGCGACGAAGCCCGGCCGGTCGCCGACCGCCACCGGCTCCTTGCCGAGCTCCAGGGCGAGCCGGGTGACCGCGTCCACGGCGGGCGGCGCGGTCAGCACCGAGGAGACCACCTCGACGAGCTTCATGGCCGGGGCCGGGTTGAAGAAGTGCAGCCCGAGGACGCGCTCGGGGTGCGACGACTCGGCGGCGAGCCGGGTCACCGACAGGGCGTTGGTGCCGGTCGCCAGGATCGCGGTGGGCGAGACGATCGCGTCGAGCGCGGCGAACACCTGCTGCTTGAGCTCGTACGACTCCGGCACGACCTCGATGACCAGGTCGGCGTCGGCCGCGGCCTGGAGGTCGGTGAAGGTGCGGAACCGGGCGAGGACGTCGCGCCGCTCCTCCTCGGTGATGCGCTCACGGGCCACGCCGCGGGCGGTGGACGCCTCCAGACAGGCCACGGCTTGGCGGGCGGCGTGCTCGCTGATGTCGATGCCGATGACCTCGCGGCCCGCGCGGGCCAGCACTTCGGCGATGCCGGTGCCCATGGTGCCGAGACCGACCACGGCGACGGTGTTCAGGGGGGTGTCCATCACGGGACTCCTGGGTGAGTGACGACTGAGGAGAGGGCGCACGCGGCCGGTGGATACGGCTGTCGCGAGGAAGACGTACGGGTGCGTCGGCGGTGTGCGGAGCTGCCGACGGGCGCACGGCGTGCGGGAGTTGTGAGTCGTGGTGCTGAGAGCCGACGGACCCTGTCCCGGGGCCACGTCGTGTGAACTGCCGAACCGACAACACTCGCGGCGGCTGCGTCACCAGGCCGCCGGAGTTCGCGGGGGGTACCCGCTCACTTGAGATTAACTGGCGAGTAACGAGCGCGCCAGTCCCCGGACAAGCGGAACCGATGTGATCTGGCTCGCCCTGTGTCCTCGCCGGGCCACTACCCTTCCCCCATGGACGAGGAGCTCCGGTCCCTTGCCGACCGGGTGCGGGACGAGGCCAGGGCGTCGGATGCGACGGCTGCGTACGAGCGACTGCTCTCGACCCGGGACCACGACGAACTGGCGGCCGTGCTCACCGAGCGCGAACGGCCGCTCTGGGCGCGGGAGATCGCCGCCTTCCGCCTCGGCTGCGCCGGGGACCGCCGGGCGTTCGAGTCGCTGGTGCTGCTGCTCAACCACCGCGACGCGGCGCGGTGCGTCGCGGCCGCCTACGCCCTGGCACGGCTCGGCGATCCCCGGACGGCCCGGGCGGCCGCGGCCCTCGCCACCAACGAGCTGCGCACCGCGTACGCCCTGCATCCGGTGCGGCTGCTGACGACGCTGCGCGCCCCGGAGGCCGTGCCGGCGCTGATCGCGACCCTGCGACCGCTGCTCTCGCCCGACACCCCTTACTGGCGGGTGGCGCTGGCCTGTGTGGAGGGCCTGGGGGAGCTGGGCGACAAACGAGCGGTGGAGGTACTGGAGACGGCGCTGGCTCAGCCCCGCCTGGCGTCGGCCGCCGCGGTGGCACTGAGGCGCATCGCATAACGCACCTCGGGCACCGCGACCCCGGCCACGTCGAAGTCCTCCTTGCCACCGTCGGGCGCGAACCCGGCGCGCTCGTAGAACCGCCGGGCCCGCTCGTTGCGCTCCAGGACCCACAGCAGCAGTCCGGGACGGCCGTCGGCGACCGCGCGGGCGGTCAGCTCGGCCATCAGCAGCCGCCCCGCGCCCGTCGACCAGTGGTCGGGGTGCACATACAGCGCGTACACCTCACCGTCGGCGCTCCGCCCGTCCTCGTCGTCCCGGTACGGCCCGTAGCACCCCCAGCCGATCACTTCGCCGCCGCGTTCCGCGACCACGTTGAGCACCGAGGTATCGCCGCGCGCCAGATACTCCCGGCGCCACGCGGCGTCCCGCTCCTCGCTCAGGCCGTCCAGATACGTCTGCGGCATCAGGCCCCGGTAGGCGGTGCGCCAGCCGTTGATGCGTACGGTCGCGACCGCCGCGCAGTCCGCGGTGGTCATCTCGCGTACGCGTACGTCCAGGGTCAACGGATCCAGGGTCAACGGTCGGACACCACGGCGTACGCCTCGATCTCCATCAGGAGGTCGGGGCGGAAGAGCGCCGAGACCTGGACCGCCGAACTGGCGGGCAGGCGGCCGCTGTTGATGTGGGCGTCGCGGGCCTCGCGTATCGCGGGCAGATACGCGACATCGGTGACGAAGACGGTGAGCTTGACGACGTCGTCGAAGGTCGCGCCCGCGGCTTCCAGGCAGCGGCGCAGATTCTCGAAGATCTGCCGCGCCTGCGCCGCCGGGTCGCCCTCGCCGACCACGTTCCCCTTCTCGTCGAACGCGCACTGGCCGGATATCGCGATGAACCGGCCGGTGCCCCACACCACATGGCTGTAGTTGACACCGGGCGCGACGCCGTCCGGGGTGGCGATATGCGTAAGCGAAGTCATGGGCCCATCCTGACCCATGCCACTGACAATCGGGCACCGGGTTTCGGTCAGAGCAGGGTGAGCTGGGTCGGGCCGACCGGCTCCGCTTCCACGCGCTGCGGAATGCGCCGGGCCGCGCCCCGGTGCGCCGGGCCGATGCCGAACTCCGCCGCCAGATCGTGCACTTGCCGGGTGATCCGGCGCTGGTACCACTTCGGCGCGTACGCACCCTCCGCGTACAACCGCTCGTAGCGCCGCACCAGATGCGGATGGTGCTCGCCGAGCCACTGCATGAACCACTCGCGCGCACCCGGCCGCAGATGCAGGACGAGCGGGGTGACCGAGGTCGCGCCGGACGCGGCGATCGCGCGGACCGTGGCGCGCAGCTGGTCGGGGTGGTCGCCGAGGAACGGGATCACCGGCGCCATCAGCACCCCGCAGTCGATGCCGTGCTCGGTCAGGGTCCGTACGACGTCGAGGCGGCGCTCGGGCGCGGGCGTGCCCGGCTCGACCGTGCGCCACAGCTCGTGGTCCACGAAGCCCACCGAGACCGAGATGCCGACATGGGTGACCTCGGCCGCCTGCCGCAGCAGTTCGAGATCGCGCAGGATCAGCGTGCCCTTGGTGAGGATCGAGAACGGGTTGGCGTGGTCGCGCAGGGCCTCGATGATGCCCGGCATCAAGCGGTAGCGGCCCTCGGCCCGCTGGTAGCAGTCGACATTGGTGCCCATCGCGATGTGCGCGCCCTGCCAGCGCGCCGACGCCAGATGGCGGCGCAGCAGCTCGGGCGCGTTGACCTTCACCACGATCTGCGAGTCGAAGCCGAGCCCGGTGTCGAGGTCGAGATAGCTGTGCGTCTTGCGGGCGAAGCAGTACACGCACGCGTGCGTGCAGCCCCGGTAGGGGTTGACCGTCCACTCGAACGGCATCTGCGACGCCCCGGGCACCCGGTTCACGATCGAACGCGCGCGGACCTCGTGGAAGGTGACCCCGCGGAACTCGGGGGTGTCAAACGTACGGGTGACCACCGCGTCCGCGTCGAACAGCGCGGCCGTGCGGCCCGCTCCCGGTGGCACCGGGTCATTCTCGGCCAGATTGTCCCAGCGCATGAACGCCTCCTCGGGCCTCTTCCGTAACACTTCGCAGCACTGAGCTCAGAATAGAACACCTGTTCCCATGATCGCAGCAACCCCGATTTTGGGGCCCGCCCCCGAGGTGATTGGCTTTGACCACCCCGAATCCGGGCGCACCCCCCGGATGTCACGAGTGCTGGAGGAAGAGCCATGGCGCAGGTCGAGGCCACCACGGAGCGGATCATCGCGGCGAGCCCGGAGACGGTGTTCGACACCGTGGCCGACTACAAGGACAGCCGCCCCAAGCTCCTGTCCGAGCACTTCAGCGAGTACCAGGTGCGCGAGGGCGGCGACGGCGAGGGCACCCTCGTCCACTGGAAGCTCCAGGCCACCAGCAAGCGCGTGCGCGACTGCCTCCTGGAGGTCGCCGAGCCGACCGAGGGCCAGCTCGTCGAGAAGGACCGCAACTCGTCCATGGTCACCACCTGGACGGTCACCCCGGCCGGTGAGGGCCGGTCGAAGGTCGTCGTGACCACGGTCTGGAACGGCGCGGGCGGCATCGGCGGCTTCTTCGAGAAGACCTTCGCCCCCAAGGGCCTCGCCCGTATCTACGACGCGGTGCTCGCCAAGCTGGCGGCCGAGGTCGAGAAGTAGCCCTCCAGGCCGAGGAGTTACTCCCACTCGAATCCGGTCGACGTCACCGGTTCGAGTGGTTTTCGCGGTGGCCCGGTGGTGCGCCCGCGCACTCCGGGCTGCGTGAAAGACCCTGATGGGGCGGTCGACAGGTGCCTGTTCAGGGCGAGTTGTGCGCCCGCGCCCACTCCTTTTCGCGTTTGCTCCCCATTAGCGCCCAATGCGCAGTATGTACGCCGCGCACCGAACCGGCGGCGCGACGAGGGGAGCAGACGTGGGCGGGATCACTCTGGTCAAGGACCGGGCGCGGGACGGGTCTTCGGGGGAGCGTCGGCGGGCCGGGGAGCCCGTTCTGGACCTCGCCGAGGCGACAGCACCACACGAGTACGTCATCGGGGCGCCGGTCGCCCTGAGTCCGCGCCGGGTGCGGCTGGTCTTCCTCGGGCTGATGCTCACCCTGCTGCTCGCGGCGCTCGACCAGATGATCGTGGCGACCGCGCTGCCCAAGATCGTCGGCGATCTGCACGGCCTGGACAAGGTCTCCTGGGCCGTCACCGCGTATCTGCTCGCCTCCACGATCGGGCTGCCCATCTACGGCAAGCTCGGCGACCTCTTCGGCCGCAAACCCGTCTTCCAGTTCGCGATCGTCGTCTTCGTCATCGGCTCGGCGCTGGCCGGCTGGTCCCGGAACATGGACGAGCTGATCGCCTTCCGGGCGGTCCAGGGCGTCGGCGGCGGCGGGCTCATGATCGGCGTGCAGGCGATCATCGCGGACATCGTGCCGCCCCGCGAGCGCGGCCGCTTCATGGGGCTCATCGGCGCCGTCTTCGGCCTCGCGTCGGTCGCCGGACCCCTGCTCGGCGGCTTCTTCACCGACCACACCTCCTGGCGCTGGTGCTTCTACATCAACGTCCCGTTCGGCCTGGTCACGCTCGCCGTCATCGCGGTCGTCCTGAAACTGCCCAAGCCCACCGCCCGCCCGCGCCTCGACGTCCTCGGCGCCCTGCTCCTGGTCGCCGCGTCGACATGCGTGGTGCTGCTCACCAGTTGGGGCGGTACGGAGTACGCCTGGGGCTCGCGCACCATCCTGGGGCTCGCGGCAGGCGCCCTCGGCACGACCCTGCTGTTCGTCGTCGTCGAGAACTACGCGCGCGAACCGGTCATCCCGCTGCGGCTGTTCCGCGACTCGATCTTCACCCTCTCGGGCCTCGTCGGCGCGGTCATCGGCGTGGCGCTCTTCGGCGCCGCGAGCTATCTGCCGACGTTTCTGCAGATGGTCGACGGGGCCAGTGCCACCGAGTCCGGACTGCTCGTGCTGCCCATGATGGGCGGCATCGTCGGCGCCTCGATCGTCTCCGGCCAGCTCATCAGCCGCACCGGCCACTACAAGATCTACCCCGTGCTCGGCAGCGCGATCTCGGCCGTCGGCATGTGGCTGCTGTCCCGCCTCAAGGTCGACACCCCCCGGCTCGACTACAGCATCTGGATGGCCGTGCTCGGCATCGGCATCGGCCTGGTCATGCCGGTCCTGATCCTCGCCGTGCAGAACGCCGCGGACCCCGCCGACCTCGGCACCGCCACCAGCGCCAACAACTACTTCCGGCAGATCGGCGGCAGCGTCGGCGCCGCGGTCTTCGGCACCCTGTTCACCAACCGCCTCGCCCATGCCCTCACCGAGCAGTTCCCGGCGGGTGCGCATCTGCCCGACCCCGAGTCGATCACCCCGCAGCTGGTGCACGCCATGCCGCCCGCGCTGCGCGACGGCTATGTCCGGGCGTACGCGGAGGCGATGCCGCGGATCTTCCTGTATCTGGTGCCGGTGCTAGCGCTCGGCCTCCTGCTCGCCTTCTTCCTCAAGGAGAAACCGCTGGTGTCCCAGAACGCCCCCACCATCGAAACGCCACCCGTACCCCACGCGCGTATCCCCAACACCCCCTGTTCGAGCGGCGTTCCGATCTGCGGAACGGTTCAGCACCCCGACGGCTCCATCGTGCCGCGCGCCGCCCTCACCCTCCTGGACGTACGGGGGCAGCAGGTCGGGCGAGGGGCCAGCGGCGAGGACGGGCGCTACGCCCTGAGCGTGCCCGGCTCCGGCAGCTACGTACTGATCGCGGCCGCCGGAGGTCACCAGCCGCAGGCCGTCTCGGTCACCGTCGGCGAACGGCCGGTCGACCTCGACGTGGTGCTCGGCGGCGCGGGCCGCCTCGCGGGTTCGGTGGTCACCGCCGACGGCACCCCGGTCCGGGACGCCGCCGTCACCCTCACCGATGTACGCGGCGAGGTCGTCGCCACCACACGCAGCGGGCGCGAAGGCACCTATGTGATCAGCGAGTTGGTGGCGGGCGAGTACACCCTGGCCGCCAGCGCCCCCGCCTTCCGGCCTGCCGCTCTGCCGGTGAGCGTGCAGGCCGCGCGCGAGACCCGGCAGGACATCGAGCTCGCCGGGGGCGCGGTGCTGCGCGGCACGGTGCGGGCCAGTGGCGGGCGTCCCGTCGAGGACGCGCGCGTGACGCTGCTCGACGCCGCGGGCAACGTGGTGGACACCCTCACCACCGGGCCCGACGGCACCTTCCGGTTCATCGACCTCTCCTCCGGCGAGTACACGGTGATCGCGGCCGGGTATCCGCCGGTGGCGACGGTGCTGCAGGTCGCGGGCGGTGGCCGCACCGAGCGCGATCTCCAGCTGGGACACGAGGACTGACTATTTTTCAGCAGCTCGCGCGGGGCGCGCGGGCGTGCGCCCGATTCCGGCGTTGCCCCGCGCGCGGCCCGCGAATGGCCGTACGGTGGGGGCACAGCCGCAGATCCTTGCGGCCGGGAAGGAGCCTCCACCCATGGACAGTGGCACTCCGCCGACACCGCCACGGCAGTCAGCCGTGGCCGGCCGGATCCCGCTTGCCGTGATCGTCGTGGACGGCGACGGGCTGGTGTCGCACTGGTCGACCGGTGCGCGACGGCTGTTCGGCCCCGCCCGGGAAGAGGCCGTCGGCCGCTCGGCGCTCGATCTGCTGCCGGTCTCCGGTGCCCTGGACCCGGACCGCCCCGTCGACATCCTCCAGGAGTTCGACGGGTACGGCGCGTTCGGCCCCGGCCTCGACGCCCCGCTGCACGGCCTCACCTCGTACCCGACGGCCGGCCGCGCCACCCTCTCCGACCTGGGACGGGACCGCGTCGACGTGCTGTGGTGGGCGTATCCCCTGGTCGGGCCCGGACCCGAGCGACTGCTCGTACTGGCGGCGGACGCGGCGCAGCTGCACGCCGAGCACGAGACCCCGGACCGGGGCAGCGTGGAGCGGATAGCACCCGGCTTCGCGCTGCACACCGAGTTCCAGGGCGCCGACGAGCTCGCCGGGCGGCTGCCCGAGATCTTGCCCAGCATGAGCGTCGGCGAGAGCTCCCGGATCGTCTCGCAGGTGCTTGAACTCGGCTATCCCATCCTGGAGTTCAGCCAGCACGACCGCGTGCCGGTGACACCCGACTGGGGCGTGCCCCGCCGCGCCGAACGCCGGGCCGCGCGGTACGACGATCACGCACGGGCCTTCGAACCACCGCTCCCCGCCCCGGAGTTCGCCCAGGACCTCGAATACGCGGCGGTGCGCGAGCGGCTGGAATTCCTCAACGAGGTCAGTGGCCGAATCGGTTCGTCGCTCGACCTCGCCCAGACCATCCATGAAGTCAGCGCCGCCGTGGTGCCCCGCTTCACCGATGTCGCGGGCACCTATCTGCGCGAACAGGTCATCGCGGGCGAAGGGTTCCCCGACGGGCCGCCGGACGAGACCACGCTGTGGCACCGGGTCGCCGTCGAACACGTCGACGAGCCGGGGCGCTGGGACGATGTCGTCCCCGTCGGCGAGTCCATGCCGTTCCCCGCGCACACCCCCTTCTTCCAGTGCATGACCTCCGGCGAGCCCGTGCTCGTCCCGCGCATCAGCGAGCAGATGGGCACCGCCATCGCCTCGCAGTTCGAAAAGCGCGACATCCGGCCTCTGATCAACGGCCGGTCGATGCTGGTGGTTCCCCTCAAGGCCCGCAATGTGGTGCTCGGCTTCATGATCCTGCTGCGCCACGCCGAGCGGGCGATGTTCAACGACATGGACCGGGTGACCGGCGCCGAACTGGCCGCCCGCGCGGGCCTCGTCCTCGACAACGCGCGGATGTACACCTACCAGGAGAGCGTCGCCGAGACCCTCCAGGACTCGATGCTTCCGCAGGTCACCCCGCAGATGACCGGCTGCGACACGGCGACCCGCTATCTGCCGGGCACGCTGCTCGGCCGGGTCGGCGGCGACTGGTTCGACTCGGTGAAGCTGCCCGGGTCGCGCATCGCGCTCGTCGTCGGCGACGTGATGGGCCATGGCCTCAACTCGGCCGCGATGATGGGCCAGTTGCGTACCGCCGTACAGACCATGGCGGCCCTCGACCTGCCGCCCGCACAGCTGCTGCGCAACCTCGACGACCTGGCCCAGCGGCTCGGCGAGCACTATCTGGCGACCTGCCTCTACGTGGTGTACGACCCCATCAAGGGCGAGCTCCTGATGGCCAACGCGGGCCATGTGCCGCCGGTGCTGGTGCGGGCCGCCGACGGGCACAGCGAACTCATCGACCTGCCCACCGGGGCTCCCATCGGCGTCGGCGGCGTGCCGTTCGAGACCGCGCGCGTGCCCGTCGACCCCGGTGACCGCCTCGTCATGTGCACGGACGGGCTGGTGGAAGTGCGGGGCGAGGACATCGGTGTGGGGCTCGCGACGCTCTGCGAGTCCGCCGCGCACCCGGCCGCCTCCATGGACGACGCCTGCGACACCATCATCCGCGCCCTCAACACCCGGGGCGGCCGCAAGGACGACGTCGCCCTGCTCATGGCCCGGCTCAACGGCATCGCGCGCGAGGACGTCGCCGAATGGCGGCTCGCCATAGACGCGCGCGAGGTGGCCCGCGCCCGGCGCCTGGTGGCCGGACAGCTGAGCGCCTGGGACCTCGAAGAGGTCGCCGAGACCGTCGAGTTGCTGGTCAGCGAGGTCGTCACCAACGCCGTACGGCATGCGCACAGCCACCAGTTGGAGCTGCGCCTGGTGCGGGCCGAGACGCTGCGCTGCGAGGTCGTCGACGACGACCACACGCTTCCGATGCTGCTGCACGCGGGCCCGCTCGACGAGTCCGGACGCGGCCTTCGGGTGGTGAGCCGGCTGGCCAGGGAGTGGGGCACCAGCCGGACCGGCGACGGCAAGACCGTGTGGTTCGAGGTGCCGCTGGCGCGCAGGGGGCGCACGAGGCGCTGAACCGGCTCGAACGCGGAGTGAAGGTACGCGCCGGGTGCTTGTCGGCGTGCTCCCGGCGCGATAGACCGATCTTGACACTGTGCGTGCTGCCTGGGGAGTCGGTCATGAGCGTGACGAGTCGGTACAGGGATGCCTGGGAAGGCTTCTGGCGCGAGGCGCCCGACGAGCCGGGCGCGGTCTTCTGGGACGCCGAACCGGCCCTGACGGCGGGACCCCATCTCGCCCTGTTCGAGCCGCATCTGGCCCATCTCTCGCTGCCCGTGATCGACCTGGGCTGCGGCAACGGCACCCAGACCCGCTTCCTCGCCGACCGCTACGACAGCGTCACCGGAGTCGACCTCTCGCCCGCCGCCGTCGAGCACGCCAGAGCGCAGGACCCGGACGGGCGCGCCCAGTTCGCCCAGTTGGACGCGACCGACGAGAAGGCCGTCCAGGCCCTGCACGACCGTCTGGGCGACGCCAATGTGTATGTACGCGGTGTGCTCCACCAGTGCGAACCGGATGACCGGCGCCCGCTGGCCCGGGCCGTCGCGACCCTGGTCGGCGAGCGCGGCCGGGCGTTCCTGGTGGAACTGGCCGAGTCGGCCAAGCCCGTCATCATGGGCCTCGCGCAGAGCCCGGCGGGCCCGCCGGCGAAGCTCCGGCCGGTCTTCGAGCACGGCCTGACTCCCGGTGAGGTCACCGACGCGGCTCTGCCCGAACTCGTCGAGTCGGCGGGTCTCACGGTGCTCGCCCGGGGCGAACTGCCGCTGACCACCACCGAGTACCGGCCCGACGGCACCCGCATCGAGCTGCCCTCGACGTGGCTGGTCGTGGGGCGGGCCGGGTGATACCGGCCGACGGTTGTCCACAGGGCTGGTGAGGGTGCGCGGCGGCGCGTACGGTTTCGAGGCATGAAGATCCTGATCAGCGCCGACATGGAGGGCGCCACCGGTGTGACCTGGCCCGCCGATGTGCTGCCGGGCACCCCGCAGTGGGAGCGCTGCCGCGCCCTGTTCACCTCGGATGTGAACGCGGCGGCGCTGGGCTTCTTCGACGGCGGCGCCGACCAGGTCCTCGTCAACGAGGCGCACTGGTCCATGCGCAACCTGCTCCTGGAGCGGCTGGACGAGCGGGTGGAAATGCTCACCGGCCGGCACAAGTCGCTGTCGATGGTGGAGGGCGTCCAGCACGGCGACGTGGACGGCATCGCGTTCGTCGGGTACCACACGGGCGCGGGCACCGAAGGCGTGCTGGCGCACACCTATCTCGCCAATTCCATCACCGGCGTCTGGCTCAACGGGGTCCGCGCGAGCGAGGGCCTGCTCAACGCCCATGTGGTCGCGGAGTACGGCGTGCCGGTGGTCCTGGTCACCGGCGACGACCTGACCTGCGCGGACGCCGAGGGGTACGCGCGGGACGCGCACAAGGTCGCGGTCAAGGACCACGTCTCGCGGTACGCGGCGGTGTGCCGCACCCCGTCGCGGACGGCGGCCGAGGTCAGGGCGGCGGCCAAGGAGGCCGCCGCGCTCGCGGTGCGCCACGATCCGGTGCGCTCCGGGCCGTTCACCGTGGAGCTCGAATTCGACGCGGAACACCTGGCGATGGCGGCGACGGTGGTCCCGGGCGTGGCGCGCACCGGCGAGCGCCGGGTCGCGTACACCAGCGACACCATGTACGACGGCATCCGCACCTTCAAGGCGGTCACCACGATCGTCTCGGCCGCGGTGGAGGAGCAGTATGGCTGAGCACATCGACGACCGGGCACTCGACGAGGTGGTGACGTTCACCTCGGAGCTCATCCGTATCGACACCACCAACCGCGGCGGCGGCGACTGCCGCGAGCGGCCCGCCGCCGAGTACGTGGCGGAGCGCCTGGCCGCCACCGGCCTGGAGCCCACGCTCCTGGAGCGGACCCGGGGGCGCACCAATGTGGTGGCGCGGATCGAGGGCACCGACCCGTCGGCCGACGCGCTGCTGGTCCACGGCCATCTCGACGTGGTGCCCGCCGAGCCGGCCGACTGGAGCGTGCACCCGTTCTCCGGCGAGGTCAGCGACGGTGTGGTGTGGGGGCGCGGCGCCGTCGACATGAAGAACATGGACGCGATGGTCCTCGCGGTCGTACGGGCCTGGGCGCGCGCGGGGATCCGCCCGCGCCGCGACATCGTCATCGCCTACACCGCCGACGAGGAGGCCAGCGCGATCGACGGCTCCGGCTTCCTCGCCGACCACCACCCCGGCCTGTTCCGGGGGTGCACCGAAGGCATCAGCGAATCGGGCGCGTTCACCTTCCACGCGGGCCCCGGCCTGGAGATCTACCCGATCGCGGCGGGCGAGCGCGGCACCGGCTGGCTGAAGCTGACCGCGCACGGCCGGGCCGGACACGGCTCCAAGGTGAACCGGGCCAACGCGGTCAGCCGCCTCGCCGCCGCGATCGCCCGGATCGGGGAGCACGAGTGGCCGGTCCGGCTCACCGCGACCGTGCGGGCCGCCCTGACCGAGCTCGCCGCCGTGTGCGGGGTGGAGGCCGACCCCCAGGCGCCCGACTTCGACGTGGACGAACTGCTCGACAAGTTGGGACCTGCCGCCGCGCTGGTCGAGGCGACCGTCCGCAACAGCGCCAACCCGACCATGCTGGACGCCGGTTACAAGATCAATGTGATTCCGGGGCACGCCACCGCGTATGTGGACGGCCGGGTGCTGCCGGGCGGCGAGGAGGAGTTCCGCGCGACCCTCGACCGGCTCACCGGAGCGGACGTGGACTGGGAGTTCCACCACAGAGAGGTGGCCCTCGAAGCGCCCGTCGACTCGCCGACGTACGCGAAGCTGCGCGCCTCAGTGGAGAAGTTCGCGCCCGAGGGCAGGGTCGTGCCGTACTGCATGTCCGGCGGCACCGACGCCAAGCAGTTCTCCCGCCTCGGCATCACCGGATACGGGTTCTCGCCGCTGAAGCTGCCGCCCGGCCTCGACTACCAGGCCCTGTTCCACGGCGTCGACGAACGGGTGCCGGTGGACGCGCTGCACTTCGGGGTGCGCGTCCTGGACGACTATCTGCGGTCCGCATAGGGGGAGTTGACGACATGGTGCCCATGGGGGCCTACGGAACCTGGCCGTCGCCCATCGACGCCCGGCTCGCCGCCGCGCACGACGGCATGCCCGAGTGGGTCGGGGTGGTCGGCGACGAGGTGTGGTGGACCGAGCCGCGTCCCGTCGAGGGCGGCCGCCGCGCCCTGATGCGGCGCAGACCGGACGGCGAGGCGGAGTCGGTACTGCCGGCGCCGTGGAACGTACGGTCGCGGGTGATCGAATACGGCGGCCGCCCCTGGGCCGGGGCCGAGCGCGGCGCCGAGGGACCACTGGTGGTCTTCGCCCACTTCACCGACCAGCGCCTCTACGCGTACGAGCCGAACAGCACCGCCGCGCCCCGGCCGCTCACCCCGCTCTCGGCGGTCGGCGAAGGGCTGCGCTGGGCCGACCCCGTCGTCCTCGTGGACCGGGGCGAAGTGTGGTGCGTCCTGGAGGAGTTCACGGGCGAGGCGCCGACGGACGTACGGCGGGTGATCGCGGCCGTGCCCCTGGACGGCTCGGCCGCCGAGGACCGGAGCCGGGTGCGGGAACTGTCCGACGGGCGGCACCAGTTCGTCACCGGCCCCCGGCTCTCGCCGGACGGGCGGCAGGCGGCCTGGCTCGCCTGGGACCACCCGAGCATGCCGTGGGACGGCACCGAGGCCCTCGTGGCCGACGTGGACGGCGACGGGGTGTTCCGGCGGGCACGGGCCATCGCCGGTGGGCCCGAGGAGTCCGTGGCCCAGGTCGAGTGGACCGCCGACGGACGGCTGCTCTTCGCCTCCGACCGCTCCGGCTGGTGGAACCTCTACCAGGCCGGACCCGACGGGGAAGCGATCGCGCTCTGCGCGCGCGAGGAGGAGTTCGCCGGGCCGCTCTGGCAGATCGGCCGCTGCTGGTTCCACCCGCTGGAGAACGGACTGATCGCGGTCGTCCACGGCAAGGGCGCGACCGCCCTCGGCATCCTGGACCCGGAGACCGGTGAAGTGGTCGACGCGGCCGGGCCCTGGACGGCCTGGCACTGCACGCTGGCCGTGCACGGCAGCCGGGTCGTCGGCGTCGCCGCCAGCCCGCGCACCGCGCCCGAAGTGGTCGAGCTGGACACCCGCTCGGGCCGCACCCGGGTCATCGGGTGCGGGCACGACGACCCGGTGGACCCGGCGTACTACCCGGAACCCCAGATCCGCACCTTCGCCGGGCCCGGCGGCCGGGAGGTCCACGCGCTGCTCTACCCGCCGCACCACCCCGGCCGGGCGGCGCCCGCCGACGAGCTGCCGCCGTATGTGATCCGGGTCCACGGCGGCCCGACCGGCCAGGCCCAGCTCGTCCTCGACCTGGAGATCGCCTACTTCACCTCGCGGGGCATCGGCGTCGTCGAGGTCAACTACGGCGGCTCCACCGGCTACGGACGGGAGTACCGCGACCGGCTGCGCGAGCAGTGGGGCGTCGTCGACGTCGAGGACTGCGCGGCGGTCGCGAAGGCGCTCGCCGACGAGGGCACCGCCGACCCCCGGCGGCTCGCGATCCGCGGCGGCAGCGCGGGCGGCTGGACCTCCGCCGCCTCGCTCGCCACCACCGACGTCTACGCCTGCGCCACGGTGATCTACCCGGTCCTCGACCTCACGGACTGGTCCTCGGACACCGGTACGCACGACTTCGAGTCGCAGTACATGGAGTCGCTGATCGGGCCCGCCGCCGAATACCCCGGCCGGTACGCCGACCGCTCGCCGATCACCCACGCCCATCGGATCAGCGCGCCGTTCCTGCTGCTCCAGGGGCTCGACGACGTGATCTGCCGACCCGTCCAGAGCGAGCGGTTCCTGGCGGCGATGGCGGGGCGCGGCATACCGCACGCGTTCATCGCCTTCGAGGGCGAGGGCCATGGCTTCCGCCGGGCCGACACCATGATCCGCGCCCTGGAGGCCGAACTGTCCCTGTACGCCCAGACGTTCGGGATCGACCGACCCGACGTACCCCTTCTGGAGCTCAAGAAGTGACCCTGACGCACGACCCCCTGAACCCGCTCACGCCACTCACCCGGCCCGCGCGGCTGCGCCCGGGCGCCCGGGTCGCCGTGGTCGCGCCCAGCGGACCGGTGGTGGACGAGCGCCTGGACGCCGGGCTCGACATCCTGCGGGGCTGGGACCTGGACCCGGTCGTGATGCCCCATGTGCGCGGCCGGCACCCGGAGTTCAGGTATCTCGCGAGCGGTGACGAGGACCGGGCGCGGGACTTCCAGGAGGCGTGGTGCGACCCGGGCATCGACGCGGTGCTCTGCGCGCGCGGTGGCTACGGGGCCCAGCGCATGGTGGATCTGCTCGACTGGACGGCGATACGCGCGGCCGGGCCCAAGGTGTTCGTCGGCTACAGCGACGCGACCGTACTGCACGAGGCGTTCGCTGTACGGATGGGGCTCGCCACGCTCTACGGGCCACTGGTGTCGGCCGCCACGTTCCTCAAGGACGACGACACGCAGCGGCATCTGCGCACCACCCTGTTCGAGCCCGAGGCGGCGATGGTGATCGGCGCGGGGACGGCAGGTCCGCTGATACCCGGCCGGGCGCGCGGGGTCACCCTCGGCGGCTGCCTCGCCCTGCTCGCCTCCGACCTCGCGACCCCGTTCGCCCGGGCGTCGGCGCGCGGCGGGCTGCTGCTGATCGAGGACGTCGGCGAGGACGACTACCGGATCGACCGGCTGCTCACCCAGCTGCTGCGCTCGGGGTGGCTGGACTGTGTCGCTGGGGTCGCGCTCGGCTCCTGGGAGGAGTGCGGGCCGTACGAGCGGGTGCGGGCCGTGCTGTACGAGCGGCTGGCCGGGCTGGGCGTCCCGGTCGTCGAGCACTTCGGCTTCGGGCACTGCGCCACGTCGCTCACCATGCCGCTCGGCGTGCCCGCGCTGCTGGACGCCGACGCGGGCACGCTCACTCTGGAGGTGCCCGCGCTGGCGTAGCTGTTACGGGGTGCTACCGGCTCAGAGAGCGGCGTACCCCGGGCGGATCAGCTCGTCGATGATGCGGCGGCGCTCCGGCAGCGGCAGGAACGCGGCCTCGACGGCGGCGACGGTGAACTGCTCGAACACCTCGGGGCCGTAGCCGAAGGCGTCCACCATGTGCTGGAACTCCTCGCTCATGGTGGTGCCGGAGACCAGACGGTTGTCGGTGTTCAGGGTGACCCGGAAGCCGAGGCGGCGCAGCAGGTCGATGGGGTGCGAGGCGTAGTCCTTCGCGGCGCCCGTCTGGAGGTTGGAGGTCGGGCAGACCTCCAGCGCGATGGCGTTGTCGCGCAGGTACGAGGCGAGGTGGCCGAGGTCGGCCGTGCCGTCGTCGTGCACCGTGATGTCGTCGGTGATCCGCACACCGTGGCCGACGCGCTCGGCGCCGCAGATCTGCACGGCCTCGTGGATCGACTCGGCGCCGACGGCCTCGCCCGCGTGGATGGTGAAGTGGCAGTTCGACCGCTTCAGGTGCTGGAAGGCCGGGAGGTGGCGGGCCGGCGGGTTGCCGATCTCGCCGCCCGCGATGTCGAAGCCCGCCACGCCACGGTCGCGGTGGGCGACGGTCAGTTCGGCGATCTCCAGCGAGCGGTCGGTGTGGCGCATGCCGGTGAGCAGGGCGCGGACGGTGATCCGGCCGCCGGTGCGGCGCTCGCCCTCGCGGAATCCGGCGTTCACCGCGTCGACGACCTCGTCGAGGGTGAGCCCGCGCTCCAGGTGCTGCTCGGGGGCGTACCGCACCTCCGCGTAGACGACACCGTCCGCCGCCAGGTCCTCGGCGCACTCCGCCGCGATCCGCTCCAGCGCCTCGCGGGTCTGCATCACCGCGCAGGTGTGGGCGAAGGTCTCCAGGTAGCGCTCCAGGGAGCCCGAGTCGGCGGCGTCGCGGAACCAGACGGCGAGGGCGGCCGGGTCCTCGGTCGGCAGACCCTCGTACCCGCACGCGCGGGCCAGTTCGACGATCGTCGCGGGCCGCAGCCCACCGTCGAGGTGGTCGTGGAGGACGGCCTTGGGCGCGCGGCGTATCCAGTCGGCGACGGGGGCGGCGGCGGGGTTGTCAGACAAGTGCATGACGGAGGAGTGTACAGCCCCTTTTGGCCGCGGCTGTGCGGCCTCCGCTTGTGCGGGGTGCGGTGCGTGTCGGCTGCGGACCGTGCTGGGTTGCTCGCGCAGTTCCCCGCGCCCCTTGACGGGCCCTTCGGGCCCTCCCAGGGGCGCGGGGAATCAGTTGCTCTGCAGCACAGGCAGCGCCGGTGCACCCGTAGGGAGCATGTGTTTGGCCGCCAGGATCGGGGTGCCGTCCAGGCGGACGACCTGGGTGATCAGGACCGCCGGGGTGTCCGCCGGGCGGGAGAGTTGGTCGCCCCGGCGACGGCCGAGCAGCGTCGCCGTGATCCCACTGTGCGCGCTCAGCGGCACACCCCGCGACGCACCCGCCAGTACCGCCAGCATGGACGACGGCGCCCCGTCCCCGAGCGCGGTCAGGAACGCCGGATGCGTGCGTTCCAGTACGGACTCCGGGGCGGCCCACTCATGGCTGAGCGCGACCGGCGTACCGTCCGCCACCAGCACCGACTCCCAGAACCGCAGCTCGGCCCCGGCCGTCGGCAGCAGATGCTGGGTGCTGAAGTCGGTCGGTTCCTCGACACTGCGCAGCAGCGCCCGTACGTGTACGACGCCGCCCCCGCCGACCAGTTCCTCCAACGGCTGGAGCTGCTCGAAGCCGCGCCGGGGCGGCCGGTCGTTCACGGTCCGCCCCACACCCCGGCGCACCGTGAGCAGCCCGTCCTCCTGGAGCAGCAGCAGCGCCTCGCGCAGCGCGGGGCGGCTCACTCCCAGCTCGGCCGCGAGCCGGGGCTCGGAGGGGAGGGTGGAGCCGGGCGGGTACGTACCGTCGTGAATCGCGTCGGCGATCCGCTCGTACAGGACGACGACCGGCCTGCGCTGCTGTCCGCTGACTGCCATGGGGCAAGCATGGCGTGATGGCCACTTGTCTGACAAGGCGGGTGGCGGGCGACCCGGCCTCACCCCAGGCCCCGCCCTGTGCGACTCACCCGTCCGGCCCGCCCCGCCGGTCGTCCCGCCGCCCTTGCGCTCATCCTGGCCGGAAGGGGGTGACGCCATCCCCAGAAAGGGCCGGGTCATGAGCCCCAAGGACGCGTCGGGCGGCACGAAGGCCGGTACACGGTTCGGCGGTGCCCTCACCCCGGCCCGCATCACGGTCATCGTGATCGGGGTGCTCGCCCTGATCTTCATCTTCGAGAACACCCGGCAGGTCAAGATCCGCCTGCTGATCCCCGAAGTCTCCATGCCGCTCTATCTGGCCCTGCTCGCCGTTTTCGTGGTGGGGGTCATCTGCGGCGGCTACTTCATGAGACGGCGGGCCAAGTGATCGTCAACGTCCGGTATATCGTGGCCAGTTGACACGGCACGGCCACCACGCGGCACAGTGACGAGGAGAGCGAGCATGAAGTTCAAGGCCACGGTCATCCCGTCCGGGAACGCCCTGGGGGTCGAGGTGCCGCAGCAGGTCATCGACGACCTCGGGCAGGGCAAGCGGCCGCCGGTCGTGGTCGCGATCAACGGCCACTCCTGGCGCACCCGGGTCGCCGCGATGCGCGGCCAGATCCTCATCGGCATCAGCGCGGCCAACCGCGAGGCCAGCGGCGTCGACCTCGGCGAGGAGATCGAGGTCGACCTCCAGCTCGACGACGAGCCGCGCGTCGTGGAGGCACCGGCGGACCTCGCCGCCGCGCTGGACGCCGAGCCCGGGCTGCGCGGGGCGTACGACCGTATGGCCTTCAGTCTCAAGCGCAAGCAGGTGGGCGAGATCGAGAGCGCCAAGAGCCCGGAGACGCGGCAGCGGCGCATCGACAAGATGGTCGAGTCGCTCCGGGGCAAGTGATCAGCGGCGGGCGACGGCCGGGCGGCCTTCGCCGTCAGTAGCAGGTGAACCCGGGCGGCGTTCCCGAAATCCGCCGCCCCGAATCCCGTGCCCGATTGCCCCACCCGGCCAGTACCCTGACCCGATGCCTGACAAGATCACGTATCTCGCCGAAGGGCCCCGCGTCGGGATCCGGTACTTCGCCTACGACGACGCGGCGGAGTTCACCGCGCTCGCGCGGGAGAGCCGGAGTCTGCACGCGCCCTGGCTCTTTCCGCCGGCCGACCCCGAGGCGTACGCCACGTATGCGGGGCGGTTGATAGAGGACCCGACGAAGCAGGGGTTCCTGGTCTGTTCGCGGGACGACGGCCGGATCGCCGGGTTCATCAACATCAACAACATCGTCCAAGGCGCCTTCCTGTGCGGGGCGTTGGGGTACGGCGCGTTCGCGCACGCCGCCGGGCGCGGGCTGATGAGCGAGGGGCTCGACCTGGTCACCCGGTACGCGTTCGGCACGCTCGGTCTGCACCGGCTCGAAGTGAACATCCAGCCCGCCAACGTGGCCTCGGTCGGCCTGGTCCGGCGCGCCGGCTACCGCCTGGAGGGCTTCTCGCCGGACTTCCTCTTCATCGACGGCGCCTGGCGCGACCATGAACGCTGGGCGATCACAGCGGAGATGGTCCGCCCGCAGTCCGAAGCCGGTAACCCCTGACCCGTAACCCATGACCCGGAGTCGTGGCGCCTTTGCGCAATCCTGACCAGGGCGTCCTCTGGTCACCGCACCGGCCGCCGTGTTCCATGGTCACGGGGGCGGCTGCAGGACGGGTGGCCGTTCCGCGCGAGGGAATGAGGTTGCCTTGGCCACGACCGTGCGACGCGCCGTACTGACCCTGCCCGCCGCCCCGTTGGGGCAGCCCAACCCCCTGCCCCCGCTGCGGCCACTGGACGAGGTCCACACTCTCGACGACAGAGCGCGCGCCGATCTGCCGCGCGACATGGCGCGGCAGATCGGGTACGAGCCGCTGCGCACGGTCCTGCCGGTGCGGATCCTCGACGGATACGGGCGGGAGCGCACCGACACGGCCCTGGACACCCTCGTCGTCGAGAACGAGCGGCTGCGCGTCACCGTGCTGCCGGGGTTCGGCGGGCGGATCCACTCCCTCTTCCACAAGCCGACCGGACGCGAACTCCTCTACCGCAACCCGGTGTTGCAGCCCGCAGACTTCGCGCTCAACGGCGCCTGGTTCTCCGGCGGCATCGAGTGGAACATCGGCGCCACCGGCCACACCACCCTGGCCTGCGCGCCCGTGCACGCGGCCGTCGTCACCGCCCCGGACGGCGGCGAGATGCTGCGCCTGTGGGAGTGGGAGCGTCTGCGCGACGTGCCGTTCCAGGTGGACCTCTGGCTCCCCGAGGACTCCGACTTCCTCTACGTGGGCGTACGGCTGCGCAATCCGCACGAGCGGACCGTGCCCGTTTACTGGTGGTCCAACATCGCCGTGCCGGAGGACGAGCACGGCCGCGTCCTCGTCCCCGCCGACGAGGCCTGGCACTTCGGATACGCGCGCACCCTGCGGCGGGTCCCGGTGCCGCACTGGGAGGGCGCCGACCGTACGTATCCGCTGCGCGGCGAGTACCCCGCCGACTACTTCTACGAAGTGCCGGACACCGAACGCCGCTGGATCGCCGCGCTCGACGGCGCCGGACGCGGTCTCGTCCAGACGTCGACCGATCTGCTGCGCGGCCGCAAGCTGTTCCTGTGGGGGTCGGGCCGGGGCGGGCGGCGCTGGCAGCAGTGGCTGACCGAGCCCGGCACGCCCGGTTACGCGGAGATCCAGGCGGGCCTGGCGCGCACGCAGCTGGAGCATGTTCCGCTGGACGCCGGCGGGGAGTTCGCCTGGCTGGAGGCGTACGGGCCGCTCGCCGCCGACCCCGCGCTGGTGCACGGCGACGACTGGACTGCGGCCCGTACCGAGGTCGCCGACCGGCTCGCGGCGGTGCTGCCGCGAGCGGCGGTCGAGGAGGCGTACGCGGCCTGGCGTCCGTACGCCGACACCGAGCCCGGCGAACCGCTGGCCACCGGGTCGGGCTGGGGCGCGCTCGAAGTGGTACGGGGCGGTCTGAAGCTGCCGGGGACGCCGTTCGCCGAGTCGACGCTCGGCGAGGAGCAGGCGCCCTGGCTGGAGTTGCTGCACGCGGGCGCGCTGCCCGAGCCGCGCCGGGTGACCCCGCCCGGGCCGACCCTGGTGGCCCCGCACTGGCGGGACATGCTGGAGACGGCGCCCGCGTCGCCGCTCACCGAGTACCACCTCGGGGTCGCGCAGTGGCACGCGGGCGACCGCGCCCAGGCGGTGCGCAGCTGGGAGCGCGGACTCCAACTCGCGCCGTCGCGCTGGCCGTTGCTGCGCTGCCTGGCCGTCGCCGACCAGCTGACGGGCAACCCGGACCGGGCCGCCGACCAGTACGCCGAGGCGTTCGACGACCTCTGCGAGGAGCGGCGCGACGGTGACCACTGGACCGCCGCCACCGCCGCGCTCGGCCGCGAGGCGATCACGGCGCTGCTCGCGGTGGACCGCCCGGCCGACGCCCGCGCGATCTGGGACCGGTTGCGTCCGCCCGTACGAGCGCGTGGCGCGTTCCGGCTCCTCGAAGCGCGCCTGTTGCTCGCGGAGGGTGACCCGGCGGCCGCCCGCGCGATCTTCGACGAGGGCTTCGAGGTGGCGGACCTGCGGGAGGGTGCCGAGATCCTGGACGAGGTGTGGTCCCGGCTCACGGACGAGCCACTGCCGGACCGGTACGCGTACCGGATGCGGCCTCAGTAACGGCCCAGCAACTGGGGTGCCATTACACCGACTTGCGGTCCACGTACTCGAAGACCGACCCGTCCGGGTGCACGGCGATCAGGTTGCGGCCCACCGGGGTGGGGACCGGGCCCGCGATGACCCGGGCGCCCACCGACGTGAGCGTGCGGTGTGCGTCGTCCACGTCCTTCACGGCGATCGTCGCGGCCACCTTGCGCAGGATCTCCAGCTCCGACTCCGGACCGCTCATCAGCAGGAAGCAGCCGACCGCGGCGACCGAGACGCCGCCGCGCTCGAACCGGAGGGCTTTGCTCGCCGTGAGCCGTTCGTAGAAGACCACCGAGGTCTCCAGGTCGTCGACGCAGATGCGCAGTGTGGTTCCGAGGATCTCCATACGTACGAGCGTAGGCGCTCCGCTGGAAGTGCGGTGGGGAGTGCGGTCATTCACGTGCGGGCCGTCTTGGGCCGGTCGCGCAGTTCCCCGCGCCTCTTTGGGGCGCGGGGAACCGTCATACGCGGCAGAGGATCTCGCCGTGCGGGACCATGAACCAGGCGTCGTCGGCGCGGGCCCACTCCCGCCAGCCGTGCGCGATCGCGGCCAGCTCGGCCTCGGTGGCGTGGCCGCCCTCGACCGCGAGGCGCGCGTACGAGGAGGCCACCGTGCGCTCGGCCCACAGCTCGCTCCACCAAGTGCGTTCGTCGTCGGTGGCGTAACACCAGGTGGCCGCCGTCGAGGTGATGTCGGTGAACCCGGCCTGCTTGGCCCAGGACCGCAGCCGTCGTCCGGCGTCGGGCTCGCCGCCACTCGTACGGGCGACCCGGTGGTACAGGTCCAGCCACTCGTCCAGGACCGGTACTTCGGGGAACCAGGTGAAGGCGCCGTAGTCGGCGTCTCGGGCCGCGACGATGCCGCCGGGCTTGGTGACGCGCCGCATCTCGCGCAGCGCCTGGACGGGGTCGCCCACGTGTTGCAGCACCTGGTGGGCGTGGACGACGCAGAACGTGTCGTCCGGGTAGTCCAGCGCGTGGACGTCGGCGACGCCGAACGACATGTTCGTACGCCCCGCTTCGGCGGCGTGCGCACGCGCCTGCTCGACGATGTCCGGCGCCGCGTCGACGGCGGTGACATGGCCGTCGGGGACCAGCGCGGCCAGGTCGGCGGAGATGGTGCCGGGGCCGCAGCCGATGTCCAGGACCTGCATGTGAGGCTTGAGTTCGCCGATCAGATACGCGGCGGAGTTGACGGCGGTGCGCCAGCGGTGCGAGCGCAGCACGGACTCGTGATGGCCGTGGGTGTAGACGGCGGTCTCTTTGGACGACGTGGACGACGTGGGCGATGTGGACGACGGCATGGCCGGCTCCCTCTCTCGACGTTCTCTCGGTCGGTGTGCGGTGACGTGAACGCTACGTGCTCGTGTCGGATCGTGAGACCTGTGTTTCGCCATATGGACAACGCTCGTTGATGCGCGGGATGGGCGCGGGTGTTCGAGCCCGGCGCGCTCCGGGGCGGCCGTGGGTGAACCAGTGGGCACTACCGCTGGTCCGGAACAACCCGTAGCGTCTGGGGCGTTACCCCTGCCGAGCCGGAATGATCACTTGGGAGGGCATGATGAGCGTTGTTTCGATCAGATACGTGGGCGGACCCACCGCCGTCGTGGACATCGACGGCATACGACTGGTCACCGATCCGACCTTCGACACTCCGGGGGACTATCCGATCGGCCCCGACCGCAAGCTGGTCAAGACGGCCGGACCGGCGATCGAGGCGGACGAGACGGGCGCGGTGGACGCCGTTCTGCTCTCGCACGACCAGCATCCCGACAACCTGGACGAGTCCGGGCGGGCGTATCTGAGCCGGGTGCCGGTGGTTCTGTCGACGGCCGCCGCGCACTCGCGGCTCGGGGACGCCGTGACGCCGCTGGCCAATTGGGAGACGTACTCGCTCGGTGAGCGGCTGTTGATCACCGGGGTGCCCGCGCTGCACGGGCCCGAGGGGGCGGAGGCGTTGGCGGGGGAGGTCACCGGGTTTGTGCTGCACGGTGACGCGTTGCCGACGGTGTATGTCAGCGGGGACAACGCCTCGCTCGACCATGTGCGTGCCGTTGCCGAGCGGTTCGGGCCGATTGATGTGGCCGTGCTTTTTGCCGGGGCCGCGCGTACTCCGCTCTTTGACGGTGCGCCTCTTACGCTGACCAGCGAGGCTGCCGCCGAGGCCGCGCAGATCCTTGGGGCTCGGCATGTGGTGCCGCTCCACTTCGAGCACTGGGGGCACTTCAGCGAAGGGGCGGATTCTTTGGCGGAGGCGTTCGCCGGCGCGGGGCTGGGGGACCGGTTGCGGCTGCTGAAGCCGGGTGAGGTGTTCACCGGGTAGCGGGTGCGTTTTCAACTGCGGGTCGTCGTGGGCTGGTCGCGCAGTTCCCCGCGCCCCTGTAGGTGCGGGGGGACCGCATTGGATTGCCGCGAGCCCGCTCGGCGGCGACAAAAGGCACTGTCAGGGACGTGTCAGCGGGCGGTACACCGTAAGGGCCTCCGGGAGTTTGTCCACCAGCAACTCGCCCTGTACGTGCGTCACTTCGCCGTCGTACGCCACCGGCGTGTCCGGGGAGAGGCCCTCGATGTGGAGGCGGCGCAGGCGTTCCGCCGCGTGGGCGGGGGAGCGGCTGAGGGGGCCCGCCAGCGCGGCCGCGAGGAGGCGCAGGCCGGGCAGTCGGCCGCCGTGCACCACGCGGACGTCCAGCAGTCCGTCCGCCAGGTCGAAGCGGCGGGCCGGGGCCGGGCCGAGGCGCTGGTAGAGGCAGTTGCCCGCGAACAGGAGCCACAACGCGCGCCTGCTGCCGTGCAGTTCGGCCTCCAGTGGGCGTTCGCCGCCGAGGACCCGGTACGCCGCGAGCACCCCGGCCGCCCAGCTGCCGATGCGGGGCGACCAGTGCTCGCGCAGCCGTACCAGCTCCGGGTACACGCCCAGGCTGAACGTGTTGACGAAGTATCCGGCGGCGGCGCCGTCCGGGCCGGGGGTGAACCGGCCGAGGTCCACCTTCACGGCATCGCCCGAGGCCAGCGCCCGCGCGGTGTCCTGGACCTCGTCGATGCCCAGGTCCTTGGCGAAGTGGTTGAGAGTGCCGCCGGGGAAGACGGCGAGCGGCACGCCGTGCTGGGCGGCGGCCGCGGCGGCCCGGTTCACCGTTCCGTCGCCGCCGCAGACCCCGAGCGCGCGGCCGCGTCGGGCCGCCTTCTCCAAGGTCGCCGTCACGTCCTGCGGCGCGCACTCCATCACCTCGGCCAGCGGCAGTGCGTCGCGTACGGCGGCGGCCTGGGCGGCGGCCGTGCCGGAGGCTTCGTTGACCACGACCACCAGGTGCTTGCCGCCGGGCAGTGCCGGTGCGTCCGCGTGCGGGCGGCCCGGGGTGGGCAACTGGCGCCGGGTGGGGACGAGGCCGCGCACCGCGAAGGCCGCGCCGACGCCGAGGGCCGCGCCCACCAGGACGTCACCCGGATAGTGCACGCCCGTGTACACCCGGGAGGCGGCCACCGAGAACGCGACCGGCGCCATCACCGCGCCCCAGCCCCGGGACTCAAGCGCGACGCCCGTCGCGAAGGCGGCCGCCGAGGCGGAGTGCCCGGACGGGAAGGACGTGGTGATCGGCTGCCGCTTCAACTGGCGTACCAGCGGCACCAGTTCCAGTATCGGCCGGGGCCGTCGTACCGACCGCTTGGCCACCGTGTTGACGGTTGCCGAGGCGAGTGCGAGGGAGGCCACCCCGCGCAGCGCGGCCCGGCGCGCCCGGGGCGAGCGGGTGGCTGCCATCGCGGCGGCCACGCCGAACCACAGCAGCCCGTGGTCGGCGGACCGGCTCAGCCTCGGCAGCACCGCCCGCGCCCCCGGCCAGCGCCGGTCCGCGGCCAGCCGGAACAGCGCCAGGTCATGGGCGTCGAGACGGCGGGGGAGGCCGGTGGGCCAGGCGGACGGGGGGTGCGGCACGGAATCCGGAAACGACATGGCGCATGGGTACCCGTCCGCGGCCGACACAATCAGCGCGTCATCCGTGCGCCCGGGGCGCTGTCGGTGCTTGAGCCGCGCGCCTGGGGCGCAACAAGCCCGTGAGCCGCGCGCCCGCGACACGGTCGGTGTTCGAGCCGCGCACCCGGAGCGCGATCAGCCCCTGAGCCGCGCCCCCGCGACGCAATCAGTGCTTGAGCCGCGCGGCCGCGTTCGCGAGAGTGGCCCCATGGATTCCCACGCAGCCGCGGACCGCGATCCGCTCCTCGACCGCCACCGCGAAGCCCTCACCCTCTTCGGGGCCCGCGTCCACGCCGTCCGGCCCGACCAGTGGGACCTCCCCACGCCCTGCACCGACTGGACCGTAAGGGACCTCGTCAACCATCTGGTCGTCGAGCAGCTGTGGGTGGTGCCGTTGGTCGACGGCCGCTCCCTCGCCGACGTGGGTGACGCGTTCGACGGCGATGTGCTCGGCAGCGCCCCGGTCGCGGCCTGGGACACGGCCAAGGACGCCGCGCTCGCCGCGTTCGCGGGGCCCGGCGCGCTCGACGGCACGGTCCACCTCTCGTACGGAAAGACGCCCACCACCGCGTACTGCTCGCAGATGGTGGCGGACGCGGTGGTGCACGCCTGGGACCTGTCCCGGGCGATCGGTGCCGACGAGCGGCTGCCGGACGCCCTGGTGGACGCGGCGGCGCGCGAGTTCGGCCAGTACGCCGACGAACTGCCCAGGAGCATGTTCCACGCGCCGGTGAAGGTGTCCGCAGCGGCCGACGCGCAGACCCGGCTCCTGGCCATGCTCGGCCGGGAGGTCTGACGAATCTGACGTTCCCTCAGATCTCTTCAGTCGAGCGGGGGTTCCAGGCGCTGCGGCCGGAACCCCGGCGAGGGCCGCTCCGGCCAGGTCTGCGGAGCGGCCCGGCTGATCGCGGCGAGCGTGGAGCGCGGGGACTGGGCCTCGGCCACGTCGCCGAGGCTCACCATGCCCAGCGGGCACCCGTCGCGCACCACCGGCAGCCGGCGCACCGCGTGCCGCCGCATCAGCCGTGCCGCCGTGTCCAAGTCGTCGTCGGGCCCCACGCACACCGGTGAGGGTGTGCACACCGACTGGACGTTGACGGTCAGCGGGTCCACCCCGTCGGCCACCGCGCGCAGGGTGATGTCCCGGTCCGTGAGCACCCCGATCAGTTTGTCGCCCTTGGCGACGAGCACATCGCCGATGTCCTGGGCGCGCATCAGCTGGGCCGCCTCCACCAGCGAGGCGTCGGGGCGTACCGCCGTGACGCCGGCCGTCATGACCTCCCGGACGTACTGTGCCATCGCTGTCCGCCTCGTCTCCGTCTCGCCGCGTCCTTTTGGCCTGTCGCGGCGCAGTACCCCTCCCGTGGCGAACCATGCGCGTACACAAGGGTGTTTGGAGCCGGTGGCGCCGGGCATGCGCTTACCGTGCTTCGGACCGGAGGCACGTCCGTGGGAGCGGCTGTCCGCTCCGGACGTGACCGAGCCCCGGCCGCACACCCGGTTCGGGCCTTCCCACGGTGACAACCATCCGATTCCACCGTTCGAGGGACTGTTCCGCATGCGTACTCACGCACACGCCACAGCGAAGCACCCGCACGACGACGCCCCCGACACCGCGGCCGCCTTCGCCCGCCTCATCGCCCTGCCCGACGGGCCCGAACGCGAGGCACTGCGGCAGGAGCTGATCCGGGCCTGGCTGCCGATGGCCGAGCGGCTGGCCGGTCGGTTCCGCAACCGGGGCGAGTCCATCGAGGACCTGCGCCAGGTCGCGGCGCTCGGCCTGGTGAAGGCCGTCGACCGCTACGACCCGGAGCGCGGGGCCGCGTTCGAGAGCTTCGCCGTGCCGACCATCACCGGTGAGCTCAAACGGCACTTCCGCGACCACATGTGGACCCTGCACGTGCCGCGCCGGGTGCAGGACCTGCGCGGCCGGGTCCGCGCCGCCCGCCAGGAGCTCGCCCAGACCGTCGGCGGCCACAGCCCTTCGGTCGCCGAGCTCGCCGCGCACACCGGGATGACCGAGGACGAGGTCAAGGCCGGCCTCGAAGCCCTCGACAGCTACTCCGCGCTTTCCCTGGACGCCGAACTGCCGGGCGCACAGGACGGGTTCAGCCTCGGCGACTCGCTGGGCGCGCCCGATCCGGCGCTCGACGTCGTCGTCGACCGCGAGGCGGTCAAGCCGGGGCTGCGCCGACTGCCGCCCAGGGAGCAGCAGATCCTCTACATGCGGTTCTTCCGCGACATGACACAGAGCCGGATCGCCGAGGACCTGGGCATCTCCCAGATGCACGTCTCCCGGCTGATCACCCGCTGCTGCACTCGGCTGCGGGACCAGGCTCTTCGGGACCAGGCTCCGCGCGATCGTCGTCGCCCGCCCCGGCGGGACGCCGCATAGCAAGGGCGGTATGGCGGGACATCACGTCCATCGCCTGCCCCTCCGCCATCGAGAACGGCCGCGCCGCGCCCGTACGGAACAGCGTCAGCACTGCTTGTACGGGGCCGGGCGCCCCCAGCGGTACGCACAGCAGTGACGTCACATCGGCGAGCGCGAGGACGGGTGCCCCGGCCGGGTCGTGGCCGAAGCCGTCGGTGTCCTCGGGCTGCACCTGGAGCGAGGTCGTCCCGGCCCGGGCCGCCTCCGCGACGAGCGGGCAGGAGGCCGGGTCCTGGGCGGCGACCATCTGCCGCAGGGCGGTGGACTCGCGGGCGGCCGGGCCGAGCACACTGGTCCGGCGCAGCCCGCCGTCCACCAGGTCGGCGACCACCCACTGGGCGAAGCGCCCGCAGAGCACCCGGGCGGCCGTGTCCAGGATCTCGCCGCGCTCGCCGGGCGCCAGCCGCAGCAGCGCCCCCGCCATCGTGTCGATGAGGTCCATGAGTTCGGCGTGCCGGGTCGACTCGGCGAGATCGGGCAGCTCGGGCGGCGGCGCGGCGGCCGTCGCCCGGGATATCCCCGGCTGGAGCACCACGAGCACCGCCGGGTGCGGCTCGTCCGGCGGGCGCAACGCGGTCAGTGTGGCCAACAGCGGCTCCTCGGGCCGCTGTTGGAGCCGTACGGTCAGGCCGCGGTCGCCGTCGCCGCGCGCCACGGCGGCGGCCTGCGAGCGGAACGCGCCCCGGTCGCCCGGCATCAGCAGCGCGGCGAGCGGCCGCCCGGTCGCGTATCCGGCCCGGGTGCCGGTGAGGCCGGTCGCCGCGAAGTTCAGCCTGCGGACCACCGTTTCGCGGTCGACCAGGAGGACCGGCAGCGGCAGCCGCTGGAAGAGCGCCTTGAGGAGCAGCCGTTCCTGCCGGTCGCCGGGTGAGCCGGACGCGGCGCCCGCGCCGGTGACGAACTGCTCGTAGCGGGGCCACAACTGCTCGGCCACATGCTGGAGTTCGAACAGGGCCGCGTCCAGGACCGTCAGATGCTCCCCGGCCCCTTGCGAGCGCGCGGTGCGCAGCTCGCCGACCCGTCTGACGAAGTCCGCCAGTTCCTCGCCGAATTCGTCCGCCGTCTGCGTCATACCAGCAAGTTAGCCGGTGCCGCCGTTTCCCGGGCCCGCCAGCGGGAAGGCGCCGTACAGGAGGTTCTTCCATGCTGTACGAGACGGAACGCCAACGACCGGAATCCGCATCCGCCACCCCCGTACGCATGCTGTCCCGACTCGCCGAGCAGTCGGTGCGCTGCGCGCCCGCCACGTGCGGGGCCGTCGCGACCATCGCCGACAGCGGACCCGAGCGCCGGGTCACCGCCACCCACCCCGACCTCGCGCCGCTCGTCTCCGTCCAGCTCGCCTGCGGCGACGGGCCCATCCCGACCGCGCTGGACGTCGGCGCGCCGGTGGACAGCGAGGACCTGCTGACCGAGGACCGCTGGCCCGGATACCGCGCGCTGGCCCTCGAATCGGGCGTACGGGCCTGTGTCACCCTCCCCTTCCGCCGCTCCGGCATCGAGGTCACCCTCAGCCTCTACAGTTTCCGCCCCGGCCCCCTCGACGAGGCCGCCCGCTCGGTCATCGGCATCCTCGGCGAGGAGACCACGGCCCGCCTGGTGCGCGAGCGCCGCTACCACGCGGCTCTCGCCGAGGTCGAACAACTGGAGACGGCACTGCGCTCGCGCCCGGTCATCGACCAGGCCAGCGGCATCGTGATGCATGTCCTGGGCTGTGGCGCCGAGGACGCGTTCGGCGTGCTGCGCAGCCTGTCGCAGCGCGCCAACCGCAAGCTGTCCGAGGTCGCCGAGGGCGTCGTCCGCACCAAGGGCCGCGGCCTTGAGGACGAGCTGGCCGCCCTGCACCCGTCCGCCTGACCCCGCGCGTCCCGCCCGCCCCACTTCCGTACGCATGCGGAGCGGCGCCGCCGAGCAAACCTCCGTATAAAGGGCTCAGGGGCCCGAGACGGCGGGGCGCGAAGGAGGCGGCGCATGCACGGGACGGTGGCGGAAGGCCGTGGACCCGTCCGCTACGGGCCGCCCGCGCCGGGCCCAGGGCTGCCCGTCCTGCCCGAACTGGCCGACGTTCTCGCGGGCGCCGTCGGCCGCACCGACCCCGAACCGCCCGGCGGCGGCGCCGAACTGCGTGCGGCCGCCTGCGGCTACTGGCTGCGGCGCGGACTGCGCGCCGACCCCGACCTGGTGGCCGCCGCGCCCGGCGCCCAGCCGCTCCTGTTCGCGCTGCTCGCGGCGTACGGGGGCGACATCCTGCTGCCGCGCCCGTGCCCGGCGTGGTGGACACCGCAGGCCCGGCTGCTCGGCCGGCCCGCCTACCATGTGCCCACCCCGGCCGAATGCGGCGGCGTGCCCGATCCGTACGCGCTCCTGGAGACCGTGCGCCGGGTGCGTGCGGAGGGCGGGCTGCCCAGGATCCTGGTGCTCTCGGTCGCCGACGACCCGACCGCGACGGTCGCGCCGCCCGAGACCATGCGGGAGGCGTGCGAGGCGGCCGTCGGCGAGGGGCTGCACATCATCAGCGACGAGACCTGGCGCGACACCCTGCACCGGCCGCACGACACGGTCCTGTTCAGCCCGGCCGAGATGTGCCCCGACGACGTCACCGTCCTCAGCGATCTGGCGGGCGCGCTCACCCCGTCCGGCTGGCCCGCCGCCGTCGCCCGCTTCCCGGCCACCGAGCGCGGCGTCCAGCGCCGCGCCCGCGCCCTCGACGTCCTCACCGCACTCGGCTCGGTCATGGCGGGCCCGGTCGCCGAGGCCGCCGCGTACGCCCTGAACGAGCCGGATCCCGTCGCCGTACGCACCCGGCGGGCCGCCGCCGTACACGGCGCGGTCGCTGCGGCCGCCCATCGCGCGGTCCTCGCGGCCGGGGCCTTCGCCCGGCCCCCGCAGGCGGGCCGCCACCTCTACGCCGACCTCGGCCCGCTGCGGGCCCGGCTCGCCGCGCGCGGGGTCACCGACTCGATGGAGCTGGAGGAGTACCTGACCGCCCGGCTCGGCGCCCCCGCCCCCGGCGGCCACCGCTTCGGCGACGAACTGGGCGCGCTGCGCGTCCGGCTCGCCACGGGCCCACTGCTCGGATCGACTCCGGAGCAGCGCGCCCAGGTGCTGGACGCGCCGGACCCGCTGGCCCTGGCGCATGTGGCCGAGGCGCTGGAGGCGTTCGGGTCCGCGCTCGACGCGCTGTGACGACCCCCGTGACGACCCCGTCCCCTCGAATGGAGCCGCCCGGATGACGGAACAGACGGAACAGGCCGAGTTCACGGCACCGGCACCGGCCCCACCGCTCACCGCACAGCCCCCGCGCCCCCTCGGCGAGCTCCGCCACTGGCCCCGGTCGTTCGCCGACCGGCTCGTCCACCCGCTGCCCGGGGTCCGCGCGCTGGCCCGCCTCGCCCGGGAAGGTGCGCTGCGCCCGTCCCCGGCGGGGCTGCGGGGCATCGCCGAGCTGCCGTTCGCGCCCGGGCCGCTGCCCGCCGTGGACACCGCCACGGTCGCGGTCACCTGGGCCGGGCACGCCAGCTGGGTGGTGCGGATCGGCGGGCTCACGGTCCTGACCGACCCCGTCTGGTCCCGCCGCATCCTGGGCACCCCGCCCCGGCTCACCCCCGTGGGCGTCCGCTGGGAGGACCTGCCGCCCGTCGACGCCGTCGTCATCAGCCACAACCACTACGACCACCTGGACGCGCCCACCCTGCGCCGACTCCCGCGCCACACCCCGCTGTTCGTCCCGGCCGGCCTGGCCCGCTGGTGCCGGCGGCGCCGGTTCACCCGGGTCACCGAGCTCGACTGGTGGGAGGCGGCCGAACTCGACGTGCCGGGCCGGGAACCCGTCCGGTTCGAGTTCGTCCCGGCCCATCACTGGTCCAAGCGCTCGCTGACCGACACCTGCCGCTCGCTGTGGGGCGGCTGGGTCCTGGGGGACCGCAGGGGCAGACGCGTCTACTTCGCGGGCGACACCGGATACGGCCACTGGTTCAAGGAGATCGGCCGCCGCCACCCCGCGCTGGACCTGGCGCTGCTTCCGATCGGGGCGTACGCGCCGCGCTGGTGGCTGCGGGACGTGCACGCCGACCCGGAGGAGGCGGTGCAGGCGTGCGAGGACCTGGGCGCGCGGCGGATGGCGCCGATGCACTGGGGCACGTTCGTCCTCTCCGCCGAGCCGGTCCTCGAACCACTGGCCCGGGTGAGGGCGGCCTGGGCGCGCACGGGCAGACCGCGCGACGGCCTGTGGGACCTGCCGGTGGGCTCGTCACGGGTCCTGGCCGCTTGACCAGGCCGTACGCGAACTCCTTCGCGGGGCGCTCAACTGCCCCTGTTTACGGGGGTGTTCAGCGACCCCGCCCTAGCGTGGTGCCTGCTCGGCTGTTTCGTCCCGCGACCGCCCCCGCATCCGCCGCCACACCGCAGGCCCCCCACTGATCAGCAGCGTCAGGGCGACCGCGGCGACCACGCCCTGCCACGGCTCGGGGAAGAGCGAGCCGCCCAGGATGCCGATCAGGCCGTACGCACCGGCCCAGGCCAGGCACGCGGGCACATCGCCCCGTACGAACGTCCGCAGCGGCATGCCGCCGAGCAGGCACGCCAGCATCACCGGGATCCGGCCGGCCGGTACCAGCCGGGACAGGATCAGGACGGGCACCCCGTGCTCGTCGAGCTTGCGCCGGGCCTGCTCCAGGCGGTCCGGCGCCGCCCGGTCGCGCAGCGCGGCCAGCCAGCGCGACCCGTTGCGCGAACGCACCCCGCGCTGCCCCAGCCAGTACAGGCCGATGTCCCCGAGGAACGCGGCGAAGGCGCCCACCGCGAAGACGAGCAGCAGCGAGAACCAGGCCGTCTGGTGGAAGGCGACCACCGCGGCCGTCGACACCAGCGCCCCCGTCGGTACCACGGGCACCAGTGAGCCGAGCACGACCAGGATGAACAGGGACGGATAGCCGAGCGCCTGCTGGGTCGACTCCGGCGGCACCTGGCCCGCCGCCCGGGCCATGAACGCGGCGATCACCGGGCGACCTCGGGCCGTACGCTCTCGCCGTGCAGCAGCCGGTGCACCGCCACGCCGGGCGCGAGCTGTGCCGCGTGGCGTACGAAGTCGTCGCCGGGCGCGTGGAATTCATGCGGGCGGACCCCGTCGAGCCCGATCGGCCAGTACGTGCCGTAGTGCACCGGCACCGCCGAGCGCGGCGCGAGCCGGGCGAGGGCCTGGGCGGCGCGGCCCGGGTCCAGATGGCCGGGGCCGAGGAACGGGCCCCAGCCGCCGACCGGCAGCAGCGCCACGTCGACCGGGCCGACCTCGTCCGCCATCTCGTCGAAGAGCCCGGTGTCCCCGGCGAAGTAGGTGCGGGCCCGGCCCTCGATGACATAGCCGAGCGCGGGTGAGCGGTGCGGTCCGAACGGGAGGCGCCGCCCGTCGTGGTGCGCGCTCACCACCCGTATCCGCAGGTCACCGGCCTCGACCAGATCCCCGGGCCGCACCTCGGTGAGCCGTAGGCCGAGCCTCGTCAGACCCGGCACGGCCCGCACCGCGCCGCGCGGCACGACCAGGCGGGTGCCGGGCGCCAGGCGTGCGAGGGAGGGCAGATGCAGATGGTCGGAGTGCAGATGCGAGACGAGGACGATCTCGGCGGCGGCCGCCTCGGGCGGCGGCACCGCGCCCCGGCGGCGGCGCAGATGCGCGAGCCGCCGTGCGAAGAGCGGATCCGTGAGCACCCGTACGCCGGAGTCCTCGACCGTGCAGGTGGCATGACCCCACCAGGTGATCTCCACCGGCACCGGGAAAACTCCTCCGCTCGAAACCCACCACGCGCGCTGTTGGGTACGAGCCTAAGTGTCGTGGGGCGCAATGGAGGGGACCCGGGGTAGGCCTTGGGTTCACGAAGGGACGGCCCGGCATGATCATGCACTCCGAGCAGTGTCCGCGCTGCGGCGGGATTCTCGCGGTGACCCAGGACGGCTGGAAGATCTGCCACTCGTGCGGATACTCCTCGCCACCCTGATCCAGGAGTAGGGTCACCACCACGACCAAGCTTGGGGGACGGCCATGGGTGACGTGCGAGTGGCGGCGATCGCCAGTCTGACCCCACTTGAGGAACTGGACCTGGACCCCTTCCTGGTCGACACCCGCAGCCAGCACGAGATGTGCGCGCGCTGGGCCGCCGACAAGGGGTACGTCGTCACCCGGCAGTTGCTCTTCTACGGTCTGCGGCCCGACCACGTGGGGCTGTGGGCGGACGTGGACGCGGGCCAGGTGGACGTCTTCGTCGCGCCCAACGAGCGCGTCCTCGCCCGGGCGTTGACGTCGGTGCCGGCGTTCTCCGCCGAGTGCGAGCGCCGTGGGGTCCGGCTGGAGACGGCCGGGCTCGACGAACCGTCCTACGACGCCGCCAAGAAGGCGCACATCCACCGCAGGCTCTCGATGCCGACCGCGGGGTACGACGGCTGCTGAGCCGCACCCCGCCGCGTAAGTCTCCAGGTACACCGCCGCGCGGAAACAATGCCCCTGGCCGGTTTCCGTCCCTGTGACACGCTGGGAGGGAACGGCTAGGCGAGAGGCAGTGACGAGCGGCGTGAGCACAGGGCGATGGCGGCAGGCGGGCAGCGCCCTGATGCGGGTGGTCGTGGTGTGGGCGGTCTCCACCCTCACCATGATGGCGCTGGCCGGGATCCTGCCCGACTTCCAGCTCAAGTCCGCAGGTGGCGACAGCGTCACCCGGGTCGCGCTCACCGCCGCCTGGGGCGCGGGCGCGTTCGGTCTGCTGAGCGCGCTGGTGTGGCCGCTGGTCGTACGGGCGTTCCTGCTGGTCCCGGCGCTGGTGCTGGGCCTGTTGGTGTTCTTCCTCAACGGCTCGCTGCTGCTGATCGCGCTGAGCCTGATCCCCAGCGGGCGCGGCGCGGCCAAGCCCGAGACCGCGGTCGTGGTGGCCGCGGTGATGTCGGCGGTCGCCTCCGCCACCTCGACGGCGCTCGCCGTCCGGGACGACAACGCCTACCGGCGCAGGCTCTCGCGCCTCGCCGACCGGCGCAGACGCAGGCGCGGCGACGACGACCGGGGCTCGGAACCGCCCGGCACGGTCTTCCTCCAGCTCGACGGCGTCGGCCACGACGTGCTGTGCCACGCGGTCGGCGCGGGCCTGATGCCGACAGTCGAGGGCTGGCTGAAGGAGACGCACCTGCTCACCCCCTGGCGTACCGACTGGTCCAGCCAGACCGGCGCCAGCCAGCTCGGCATCCTGCACGGCTGCACCTTCGACGTGCCCGCCTTCCGGTGGTACGAGAAGGACACCGGCGAGCTGATGGTCTCCAACCGGCCCGCCAGCGCCGTGGAGCTCCAGCGACGGGCGATCGAGCGCACCGGCGACGGCGGCCTGCTCACCGTCGACGGCGCCAGCCGGGGCAACCTCTTCTCCGGCGGCGCCGACCAGCTCGCCCTGGTCCTGTCGATGGCCGCCCGGCGCGGCCGCCGCAACCGCTCCCGGGCGGGCTACTTCGCGTACTTCTCGGACCCCGCCAACTCCGTGCGCACCGCGCTCTCCTTCGTCGCCGAGGTCGGCCGCGAGATCGGCCAGTCGACCCGGGCGCGGCTGCGCGGGGACACGCCGCGCGTGCGGCGCGGCGGGCTCTACCCGTTCATCCGGGCGTTCGCGACCGTCGTCGAGCGCGATGTGGTGGTCGCGGCGGTCATAGGGGACATGCTCGCCGGGCGCACCGCCGTCTACGCCGACCTCGTGGCGTACGACGAGGTGGCGCACCACTCCGGGCCGCGCAGCCGGGACGCCGACAAGGTCCTGGACCGCCTCGACCGGTCCCTCGCGCTGATCGCCAAGGTCGCCGAGCACGCGCCGCGCGCGTACCGGATCGTGCTGCTCTCCGACCACGGGCAGAGCCCGGGGGAGACCTTCGCGGGGGCGTACGGGCTGACCCTGAAGGACCTGGTGCGGGCCGGGTGCGGGCTGTCGGTGCCGCGTGGCGCCGAGCGCACCAAGAGCGGCGCGGAGGCGCGTGACGCGGTCCGGGTCGCGCTGCACCGGCCGGTCATGGAGAACGGGGAGCCGGGGCCCGCCTCCGACCCGATCGTGCTCGCCTCCGGCAACCTCGGGCTCGTCTCCTTCCCGGACACCGAGGGGCGGCTCGCCCGCGAGGAGATCGACCGCCGCCACCCCGCGCTGCTGCGCACCCTCGCCGGGCACCCCGGCATCGGCTTCCTGCTGGTGCGCAGCGAGGAGCACGGCGCGGTGGTCATCGGCGGCGCGGGCACGGACCGGATCCATGAGGTCCCGCTCGCCGAACTGGCCGACGGCAAGGGCCCGTTGACCGGTTTCGCGCCGGGCGCCGCCGACGCCGTACGGCGCACCGACACCTTTCCGCACACCGCCGACATCATGGTCAACTCGATGTACGACCCGGTGACCGGCGAGGTGCACGCCTTCGAGGAGCAGATCGGCTCGCACGGCGGCCTCGGCGGCGAGCAGGGTCATCCGTTCCTGCTGTGGCCGCGCGATCTGTCGGCGCCGGTGGCTGACGGGACGGAGCTGGTCGGCGCCGAGCAGGTGCACCGGGTGCTGCGGCGCTGGCTGCGCGAGTGCGCGGGGCCCGAGGTGCCGCTGGAGATCTCCCGGCACCAGGCGGAATCGCGGCTTCAGGAGGAATCCCGGCGCCGACAGGAAGCGGAAGGATCATTTCCGGTAGACGACCGGGCCGTGCAGGACAAATCCGCCTGATTTTGCGCCGCGTTCGCCGTACCCGACCATGGTCAGGTTTTGGCACGGAGAGAGGCGCACCACCCCATGACCACGCAAGATTCCCAGAGCAAGCATGCCCGGCAATTCGGATTGCCGGTGGCGACCGCTCTGGTCATGGGCAACATCATCGGCGGTGGGATCTTCCTGCTGCCGGCGTCGGTCGCCCCGTTCGGCACCATCAGCCTGCTCGCCTTCGTCGTCCTGACGGTCGGCGCGATCGCGCTGGCGCTCGTCTTCGGCCGGCTCGCCGAGCGGCTGCCACAGACTGGCGGCCCGTACGTCTACACCCGCGCGGCGTTCGGCGACTTCGCCGGCTTCCTCGCCGCCTGGTCGTACTGGATCACCACCTGGGTCTCCAACGCGGCGCTCGCCGTGGCGGCGGTGGGCTACCTCGACGTCCTCATACCGATCCACGACTCCAAGGCGGCGACGATCGCTGCGGCCTTGGCGCTCCAGTGGCTCCCGGCGCTCGCCAACTTCGCGGGCACCCGGTATGTGGGCGCGGTCCAACTGGTCTCCACCGTCCTGAAGTTCGCGCCCCTGCTGCTCGTCGCGGTCGGCGGTCTGTTCTTCTTCGACCCGGCCAACCTCGGCCCGTTCCAGGCCGACGACCACAGCCCGATGGGCGCGGTCTCCGCCTCGGCGGCGATCCTGCTCTTCAGCTACCTCGGCGTCGAGTCGGCCGCGGTCAGCGCGGGCGAGGTCCGCGACCCGCGCCGCAACGTCGGCCGCGCCACCATCCTCGGCACCATCGGCGCCGCCCTGATCTACCTCCTGGGCACCCTCTCGGTGTTCGGCACCGTCCCGCACAACAAGCTCGTGGACTCCACCGCACCCTTCACGGACGCCGTGAACGCGATGTTCGGCGGCTCCTGGGGCGGCACCGCCGTGGCCCTCGCCGCTCTGGTCTCCATGGTCGGCGCCCTCAACGGCTGGACCCTGCTCAGCGCCCAGACCCCGTACGCGGCGGCCAAGGACGGACTGTTCCCGCAGGTCTTCGCCCGTAAGAACCGCGGTGTGCCGACGGCCGGCGTCATCGTCACGGTCGTCCTCGCCTCGTCGCTGACCGTCTACAACTACACGGTCGGCTCGACGGGCGTCTTCGAGATGCTGGTCCTGGTCACCACCTTCACGGCCACCGTCCCCTACCTCCTGTCGACCGCCGCGCAGCTGTACTTCCTCGCGTCCGGCCAGTCCCACCGCGTCCACCGCGCCCGCCTGGTCCGGGACTTCGTCCTCGCCTCCCTCGCCGCCGGGTTCTCCCTGTGGCTGGTCGCGGGCTCCGGTTACGAGGCGGTCTACCAGGGCGTGCTGTTCCTCTTCGCGGGCGTCCTCGTATACGCGCTCCTCGCGGCCCGCAAGCAGCGCCCGGAGGCGGCCGCGGAAGCCGAGCCGGTGGCCGCCAAGGAAGCCGCTGACCTGCGGGTCTGACAGTCGGTGACGGCAGCCCGCGATCTGTCGTGCGGTACTCCGTTCGGCGGCTTACGTTTGCTGCGGGGGCTCCCCGACCGAAAGGTCTGCCATGCGCGGACGTACGACAGTGGGCGCAGCCGGTGCCGCTATGGCGCTGCTCGCCCTCGCGGTCCCGGCCCTGGCGGACGGTGCGAAGCCCGATCTGACCCGCTTCTACACCCAGCGACCGGTCTGGGGCGCCTGCACGGTCAAGGGCGCCCCCCAGGGCATGGAGTGCGCCAAGCTCACCGTGCCCGTCGACTACGCCCACCCCGCCGACGGCACGATCGAGCTGGCGGTGGCCCGTATACGGGCGAGCGGTTCAGGCTCGGAGTCAGGCGGTACGGGGACGGACGCGGGCCCGAGTGGTGCCGCACCCGCCGCCACCGCGCCCAAGGGTTCGCTCGTCTTCAACTTCGGCGGCCCCGGCGAATCCGGTCTCAAGGACCTCGGCGGCTTCCTGAGCGACACCGAGGGCCTCGCCGACCAGTACGACCTGGTGAGCTTCGACCCCCGGGGCGTCGGCCGCAGCGCCCCCGTGCGCTGCGGGACCGCGGCGGAGAAGGAGATCGAGAGCTCCGACGACACCGCCCCGGCGAACGACGCCGAGGGCCGCAAGCAGCTCGTCGCCGAGCTCAGGTCGGTCGCCGAGGAGTGCCGCAGGACGACCGGCAAGCTGCTGCCGCACGTCGGCACCATCAACGCCTCGCGCGACCTGGACGTCCTGCGCCAAGCGCTCGGCGACAAGTCGCTGAACTACTTCGGCATCTCGTACGGCACCCGGCTGGGCGCGGTCTACGCGGCCCAGTTCCCCCAGCGGACCGGGCGGATGGTGCTCGACGCCGTGGACTCGCTGACGGCCGACGCCGAACAGTCGGCGCTCGCCCAGGCCACCGCGTTCCAGCGCGGCCTGGACACCTTCCTGTCCGACTGCGCCCACCAGGGCGCCGGCTGCCCGCTCGGCGCGACGACCGCGGCCGCGACGAAGACGCTGGACGCGACCGTCACCCAGCTGGACAAGCAGCCCGCGAAGACCGCGTCCGGGGCCGAGTTCACCTCGGCCGACCTGCGCACCGCCATCACCGACTCGCTCTACGCCGAGCAGCTGTGGCCGACCCTCGCGTACGGCATCTCGACCCTGCACGACAAGGGCGACCCGGCCGCCCTCGACCAGATCAACAAGTCGTTCGCGGGCGAGGACGCGCAGGGCAAGCGCGCGGCGGACGACAACAGCAAGGAGGCGCTGCTCGCGATCAACTGCGCCGACGAGCCCAAGCGCCCCAAGGACCCGGCCGCCGAACTCGCCTCGCTGGAGGACAAGTTCGCCAAGGCGTCCCCGATGTTCGGCCCGGAGCAGGTGGGCGCGGCCGTCTCCTGCACCGGCTGGCCCGCCGGTACGGACTACATCCGCCGCATCGACCGCACCGGCGCGCAGCCCGTCCTGCTGATCGGCACCCGGGGCGACCCCGCCACGCCGTACCAGTGGGCGGCGGAGACCGCCCGCCGCCTCGGCAAGGGCGTGGTCCTCACGTACGAGGGCGAGGGGCACGGCGGGTACACGGCGTCCCGCTGCGTACGGGAGCACGCGGACGCGTTCCTGCTGGAGGGGACCCTGCCCGCCGCGGGGACGTCGTGCCCCCGGGAGACGCCCCCGGCGCATTGAGCCGACTGCCGCGGATCAGTTGCTCATCGCCGCGACCGGGGCCGCGCAGGACCAGCGTCCGATCGCCGTCTCGGCCGTGATGCCCGGGCCGAACCCGGCGATCATCCCGCCCGCGCCGTCCGCCGCGCCGCCGTCCGCGAAGAGCCGGGCCAGCGCGTCGAAGACCACGGAGCTGGCGATGTTGCCGCGCTCGGTGAGGGTGGCGCGGCTGAAGCGGAACATCTCCGGCGGCAGGTCCAGGAAGTGGCACAGGTCGTCCAGGATGCGCGGCCCGCCCGCGTGGATGATGAAGAAATCCATCTGCGGGATCTCCCAACTGTGCTGCGCCACCAGCGTCTTGAGCGCGGGCGCCAGCATCTCCATCGTGCCCGGGACGCGCTTGTCGAGCAGGAAGTGGAAGCCGGTGTCGCGGACGGCGTAGGAGATCCAGTCCTCGGTGTGCGGGACCAGATGCGAGCCGTTGCGCTCGATCCGCATCCCGGTGCCGCCCTCGCCGCGTACCACCGCCGCCGAGATCGCGTCGCCGAAGAGACCGTTGGAGAGCAGCGAGCCGACGCCGATGTCGGTCGGCTGGTAGCAGAGCGAGCAGAACTCGCACGACACGATCAGCACATTGGAGCGCGGATACGCCGTGCAGAAGTCGTGCGCCCGGTTGATCGCCGCACCCCCGGCCGCGCAGCCGAGCTGGGCGATCGGCAGCTGCCGGGTCTCGGTCCTGAACCCCATGGTGTTGATCAGCCAGGCGGTCAGCGACGGCATCATGAAACCGGTGCACGAGACGTAGACGATCAGGTCGATGTCGGCGGGCTCCACCTCGGCATGGGCCAGCGCCTGCCGTACGACATCGGGCACGCGTGCCTTGGCCTCCGCCTCGTACAGCAGGTTCCGTTCCTCGAAGCCGGGATGGCGCAGGGTGGCCTCGATCGGCTGGACGATATGGCGGGTGCGGACCCCGGTGTTCTTGATGAGCCGCAGTACGAGGTCGCGCTGCGGATGGTCGGCATGCGTCTCGCGGGCCAGCGCGAGCGTCTCCTCCTGCGTGATCACATGGTCGGGTACGGCTACTGCGGGGCGGCACAGGGTGGCCATGGGACTTCCTTGTCTCCTGCCGGGCAGTCGCCCGCGGTTCCCCCGCGGGTGCCCCAGGGTGTGCGGTCGTGTCCGTGTCAGGTATCCCCGAGCGTTATCGGCAACATGTCCCCGAACGGGGCATTTAACCGATTAGGGGGATATTCCGATGCGGGTAGCTCACCCGGGCGTGAGGGGACCCGGTGGTGACGGTCCGAGGACCCCGGAGACGGGGGCCCGCGCCCGGTTGCGGGATGCGGCCGAACGGGGTAGGGGCATGGACTGCCCGCGCACCCTGCTTTCAGTGTGGGCGTTGCGTGAACGTGAACGCGAACTCCACTGCCTCCGCGTGCAGTTGGTACTGCGGTAGTGTGCCCGGGCCGCAGGACTGTGAGCCGATGCCCTGCTGGCCGTGGTCGAGGTTGAGCCAGACCGTGTCGCCGGGCACGAGGTCGGTCAAGTGCCGTGCGGCGTCGAGCTGTTCGGTCGTCCAGCGCCGGGCCGTGAACCAGAACGGTGGCTCGCCTTCGATGCGCAGCCCGCCCACCTCCGCCCAGCGGACGTCGGCGCGGGCGCCGTTCTCCTGCGGCCGGACGTACGGAGTCTGGAGCGCGTCGACGTCCGAGTGCCACAGCCCGATCGCCGAGGCCGTCGCGGTGTCGGGGTACGCCTCGCCCGGGCCGCCGCCGAACCACGTCACCGGTACGGGCCCACGGTCGCCGGACGCGGCGCCCGGCAGGCCGAGCCGGATGCCGAGCCGGGGCAGCGGCACCTTCCAGTCGCCCTCCGGGACGACCGCGACCGTCAGCCGCAGCCGGGTTCCGTCCGACGTCCAGCGGTACGTGGTGGCGAGCCCCACCTCACGGGCGGCGGGCGCGACCCGGGTACGTACGACAAGAGAGCCGTCCGTCAACTCCACCGCATCCAGGCGGTGTTGCATCCGATGCAGCCCCAGCTCGCGCCAGAGCAGCCCGTACCGCGCATCGGGCTGCCAGGCCGCGCCGTTGTCGTTGTCGGTGGGCGCGCGCCACACATCGAGGCGCGGGTCGGTGACCGCCACCTCGCCGATGGACCCGAGCGCACCGGTACGGGCGTCGAACACGGCCGGGCCGAGGGTGATCAGCCCGCCGGAGCGGATGGGGTGGGCGCCGGTGGCCGGTGGCATCAACTGCACTTGGGATACGGGTAGTTGAGCCCACGCCATCAGATGCTCCTGTGGGGCCCACGCCGTCTCCTCGGCGAGGACCGCTCGTATCGTCCAGCGGGTCTCGGCGGTCCTGGCCGCCCCGGTCGGCTGCTCGGGCAGCTTCACCTGGGCCCACTCGCCCGGCCCGAGCGTGGGCACCGCCAGGTCGCCGGTCGCCACGGGCTCGCCGTCCGCCTCGTACGACCAGGTGAAGGCGAGGCCGCGCAGGTCCGCGAAGTCGTACAGGTTGGTGACGCGGACCGTGCCTTCCCCGGCATCGCCCTCGATGCGTACCGGCTCGATCACCTTCTTGTACTCGATCAGCCCGGGGGACGGTGTCCGGTCCGCGAAAAGAAGCCCGTCGCAGACGAAGTTGCCGTCGTGCAGCTCCTCGCCGAAGTCGCCGCCGTAGGCATAGCCGTACGCCGGGTGGGCGAGGGCGTGGTCGATCCACTCCCAGACGAAGCCGCCCTGGCAGCGCTCGTACGCGTCGAAGAGCCGCTGGTAGTCGGCGAGACCGCCGGGGCCGTTGCCCATGGCGTGGGCGTACTCGCAGAGGACGAAGGGGAGTTGACGGCGTTTCAGAGTGCCGCCGTCCAGGTGGCGGCCGATGCGTTCGACCTCGGCGTGCGAGGCGTACATCCGGGAGTACAGGTCGGTGTCGCGGCAGTCGGAGTCGCCCTCGTAGTGCAGCGGGCGGGAGGTGTCGCGGGCGCGGATCCGGGTGGCCATGGCGGTCAGACCGCGTCCGGTGCCGCACTCGTTGCCCAGCGACCAGACGACGACCGCGGGGTGGTTCTTGTCGCGGTCGACCATCCGGGCGGCGCGGTCGAGCAGGGCCGGGGTCCAGTGGTCGTCGTCGACCGGGTTGTCGCGCCACCCCTGCTCGACGAAACCGTGCGTCTCCAGATCGCACTCGTCGACGACCCACAGCCCCAGCTCGTCGCAGAGGTCGAGGAAGGCGGGGTGCGGCGGATAGTGGCTGGTGCGCACGGCGTTGATGTGGTGACGCTTCATCAGGACCACATCGCGGCGCATGGTCTCCAGATCGAGGGCGCGGCCCGAAGTGGGGTGGAACTCATGCCGGTTGACGCCTCTGAAGAGCAGCGGCCGTCCGTTGACCCTGAGCAGACCGTCCTCGACGGCGACCGTACGGAAGCCGATGCGCAGCGGGACGTGCTCGCCCGCCGTGGCCAGCACCCCGTCGTACAGGCGCGGTGTCTCGGCCGTCCACGGCTTCACCGGCAGGCTCACCGCGTCCCCGGTCGCGATGTCGATGCCGAGCTCCGCCACCGTGACGCGCCCGGGGACCTCGGAGTCGACCCGCAGCGTGCCCTCGCCGGTGCGGTGGTCGTACGCGGTGTGCACGAAGAAGTCCGCGACACAGCCCTCGGGTCGGTGCAGCAGGGTGACGTCCCGGAAGATGCCGGGCAGCCACCACTGGTCCTGGTCCTCCAGATACGAGCCCGCCGACCACTGGTGCACCCGCACCGCCAGTACATTCCCGCGCGCCCTGAGCAGCGGCCCGACCGCGAACTCGTGCGCGAGCCTGCTGCCCTTGAAGTGGCCCAGCTCCTGGCCGTTCAGCCACACCCGCGCGCATGACTCGACACCGTCGAAGCGCAGCACGGCGTCGCCGTTGGGCGGCCAGTCGTCCGGCAGGTCGAAGACCCGCAGATGGTCACCGGTCGGGTTCTCGGTCGGTACGCGGGGCGGGTCGACCGGGAACGGATAGAGGTGGTTGGTGTAGATCGGCCCGCCGAACGCCCCGTCGCCCTGGAGCACCCAGTGCCCGGGCACCCGGACCTCGTCCCACTCCCCGGCGTCGTACCCGGGAGCGGCGAAGGCGTCGTCGTGCGCGTCGGCGGTCGCCGCGAGCCGGAAGCGCCACCGGCCGTTCAGCGAGAGCCGCGCGGCATCCGAGGCGGCGTACCAGGCGCGGGGCGGCAGCAGCGCGGTTCCGTCGCCGGGGGAGAGGGACTCGACGTAGTGGACGTCCGTGACGTCCGAGGCGCGGAGGGACACGGTCCGGAGGCTAGGGCCGTGGTCGTGCCCGCGACAAGGGGTGGGCGGTGTACGGGCTTTGGGCGGCGTACGGCATTACCTCGGCGGTAATCGACCCCGGGCAGGCCCCGAAGGCAAGGTTGAGCCATCGGGTCCCGGGCGGCGCACTCCGGCCGGGGCCCGGTTCGACCGATGTTGACTCCCGTCCTTGATGGAGGCTGATTCCCCATGTCCGAGAACCGTTACGAGACCGCCGTCGCCCGCTACTTCGAGGCGTGGAACGCCACCGGCTCCGCCGAGGAGCTGGCCAAGGCCGTCGGCGCAGCCTGGAGCGAGGACGGCGGCTACACCGACCCGCTCGCCGACGTCACCGGCCACGAGGGCATAGCGGCCCTCATCGCCGGGGCCCACCAGCAGTTCCCCGGCTTCGAGTTCCGCCTCGACGGGCCGGTGGACGGGCACCACGACGTCGCCCGGTTCCGCTGGGAGCTGGTGGCGGTCGCGGACGGGTCGGCGCCCGTCGCCGGGTCCGATGTGATCACGCTCGCGGCGGACGGCCGCATCCGCACCGTCGTCGGCTTCCTGGACCGGGTGCCGTCCGGCGCCTGAGCGGGCGCGCGTACCGTCCACGCGCGACCGGGGCGCGTCAGGCCAGGGCCGACTGCAGATAGGCCGCCGTCTCCTTGTCGGCCGGCAGGAACGTCTCGATGGCCAGCTCCGACACGGTCACGTCCATCGGGGTGTTGAACGTGGCGATCGTCGAGATGAACGACAGGACCGTTCCCCGGTGCTCGACGCGCAGCGGCAGCGCGAAGGGGAACAGGGCGTGGTCCGGGGCGTCGTCGTCCGCCGTGTCCGGCACGGGGTGCGCGGCGACCTCCTCGTACAGCGAACGGAGCGCGTCCGAGCGCATCAGGGCTATCTGGCGCTCCATCTGTGCCAGCAGATGTCCGCGCCACTGGCGGATGTTGCGGATGCGCGGCGCCAGGCCCTCCGGGTGGAGGGTCAGGCGCATCGCGTTCAGCGGGGGAGCGAGCAGCCGTTCCGGGATGCCTTCAAGGAGCATGGCGATGCCCCGGTTGGCGGCCAGGACGGTGTACGTCCCGTCGACTATCAGCGCCGGGAACGGCTCGTACCCCCGCAACAACCGCTCCATGCCGTCGCGCAGGGCGTCCATCGACGGGTCGTCCAGCGGTGTCTCGGTGAACTGCGGGGCGTAACCGGCCGCGAGAAGCAGGGCGTTGCGCTCGCGCACCGGGACCTCCAGGTGCTCGGCGAGGCGCAGGATCATCTCCTCGCTCGGCCGTGACCTGCCCGTCTCTATGAAACTGATGTGCCGCGCCGACGAGTCCGCGCGCAGGGCCAGCTCCAGCTGGCTGATCCTGCGCTGCTCGCGCCAGCCGCGCAGCATCGGGCCGACTCCGGTGTCGATCACGGCAGTTGTGGTCATACTCAGACAGTAACCCGGGCCACTGACAACGCCCGGCGCCGTACCACCCACCCGGCCAGCGCGATGGCCCCCGCGACCGCGTAGGCCGAGGTGCGCACGAGGTCGAAGGAGTGCGGCATCGCCCACGCGGTGACGTAGCAGACGGCGCCCGCCGCCGCGACCGCCAGCCATTCCCACCGGCCGTCCAGGGCCACCAGGGCGACCAGCAGCAGCGCGTACCACGAGTAGCCCGGCGTCATCATCAGGAAGGCCCAGCCGAGCACCAACAGGGCACCGCGCCAAGGGCGTTGCGGGTCGCCCCGGCGCAGCACGTACAGCAGGACCAGCGCCACCACGACGAGCGCTCCGGGCAGCGCCCAGTCGTCGGGCAGCACCAGGCGGACCAGCCCGTACCGGCTGCGGGCCGAGGCGTCGTCGTACCCCTCCTCCTCCGCGTAGCCGCCGAGATAGCCGAAGACGGACGCGTGCGAGACCAGGACGTACGGGAGGTAGGAGAGCGCGACGAAACCGGCGGTCGGGACGAGGACGCTCGCGGCGCGCCGCCAGTCCGGGCGCCGCCCGGCGAGCACCCCCGAGAGCGCGCCGGGCAGCACCACGGCCGGGAGCATCTTGGCGGCGACCCCGGCCCCGATGAGCACACCCCCGACGACGTTGCCGCGCACCCCCGGGAACCCCCGCCACGCTCCCGCCACCGCCCCCAACCCCGCCACCGTGAACAGCACCGCAAGACCGTCCACATGCGCGTTGTTCACCGCCTCGATCGGCACCGCCGGGCACCACGCCCAGTACGCCGCCCCGCGTACGTCCCCGCGTCGGCGCAGGATCAGCAGCAGGACGCCCGTGGTGGCCACGGCCAGCAGTGCGCCGCCCACCTGGAGCGGTTTGTGGCGGGCGCCGGGGGGCGAGAGCTCATGGACGCCGAGGAAGTACACCTCGGCCACCGGCGGGTAAATGGTGTGCACTTTGGGGCGGTTGAGGCGGGTGCAGCGACCCGCCTCGCCGTCGATCCTGGCGCGGTCCGGGCCCTTGCACGCCGCGCCCGACGGGAACAGCCAGGAGTCGCGCAGCCCCGCCAGCTCCCGGTCCGCCGGGACATGGTCGTACGGCGAGATCCCGGCGGCCTGCACCCGGCCGTCCCAGGCGTAGCGGAACATGTCCGTACTGGTGGTCGGCGGCGCGGCCAGGCCCGTCGCCGCGACCAGCACACCCCCCGCCAGGATCAGGCCGGTCCGGTGCTTGGCCGGAACCCGCCGCAGCGACCACGCGGCGGCCGCGAACAGCAGCCAGCAGGCCAGGTACCACCACGACAGCGCGCCGGGATGGCCGTAGTAGCCGTCCTCGACGAACGTGGTGGCGAGGACGGCGGCCAGCGCCAACAGCAGCACGGCGGTCAGCGCGGTGCGGCGGACGGCGGACGGTGCGGCCGTCGGGGTGTCGGCGGCCGGGGCGGTGGCGGTACGCGGTGCGATCACCCGTCCACATTCGCAGCCCGGGGCGCGTCCGGACGGCCCAGCGCACCACGCGTCCGAGAACCGTAAGGTGTCGGGAGCCCTGTTCAGAGCCCTGCAGGGGATGTCATGGAGCCATGAAGTCACGACTCCCGCTTCCCCCGCCGCCGACGGCGCTGCTGCCGACCTTCCGCGGCAGGCTGCACGACAAGCGCACCGCGACGGCGATCGGCCGGCTGCTCGGCGTGGCCATGCTCGTCTGCATGGTCACCGGTGTGATCAGCCACTACCTCCAGCATCCGCCGAGCTGGCTGGCCGATGTGCTGCCCAGCGAGCCGAGCTGGGGGTACCGGCTCAACCAGGGGCTGCACGTCGGCGTGGGGATCGCGGCGATCCCGCTGCTCTTCGGCAAGCTGTGGACGGTCTACCCGAGGCTGTTCGTGTGGCCCGCGCTGCGGAACGTACGCCACGCCCTGGAGCGGCTGTCGGTGGCCGTGCTGGTGGCGGGCGCGGTGTTCGAGCTGCTGACGGGGCTGCTGAACACGGTGCAGTGGTATCCCTGGCCGTTCAGCTTCGTGCCGGTGCACTTCGCCGTGGCGTGGGTGCTCACCGGGGCGCTGCTGCTGCATCTGGCGGTCAAGTGGCCCGACATCAAGGCGTACTGGTGGCAGCGGTCGGCCGCCACGCGCGCGTTGCCGGCCGAACCGGAGAACGCGCCCGACCGGCGCTCGCTGCTCACCGGGCTCGCGGTGGCGGTGGGCGCGGTGACGGTGACGACGGTGGGCCAGAGTTTCACCCCGCTCAAGGACGTCGACCTGCTGGCGCCCCGCCACCCCGACCACGGCCCGCTGGGCGTGCCGGTCAACCGCACGGCGATGCAGGCGGGCCTGACCCATGTGGACTCGGTCGCCTGGCGCCTGACGGTGGTCGGGCCGCGTCCGTACGAGCTGACCCTCGACGAGCTGGCCGCGATGGAGCAGTCCGAGGTGGAGCTGCCGATCGCGTGCGTGGAGGGGTGGAGCAAGAACGCGCACTGGACCGGCGTACGCATCAAGGACCTCACCGAGCGCGCCGGGGCGCCCGGGGCCGCGCTGCGGGTGATCTCGCTGGAGCAGCACGGGGCGTACCGCGTGATGGACATGGGCCGCACCTACGCGCGCGACCCGCGCACCCTGCTGGCCCTGCGGCTCAACGGCCACACCCTCACCGCCGACCACGGCTACCCCGCCCGCATCATCGCCCCGAACCGCCCCGGGGTGCTCCAGACCAAGTGGGTCACGCGACTGGAGGTGCGGTGATGGTGACGCGGTACGCGGTGGGCGCGCTCGGGGTCGGCCTGATGGGTCTGGGGGCGTTTCTCGCCTGGTCGCAGCGGCCGTGGGACGTGGTGGTGTGGCTGGTCGGCGCGGTGGTGCTGCACGACGGTCTGATCGCCCCGCTGGTGCTGCTCGTGGGTCTCGGGGTGGCGGCGACACGGCCCGGGGTGCGCGGCCCGCTGCGCGCGGCGCTGCTCACCGCCGGCTGCCTCACGGTGATCGCCCTCCCGGACATCCTGCGCCCGGGCCCGGTGGTCAATGTGACGGTATTGCCGCTGGATTACGTACGGAACTGGCTGGTGCTGCTGGGAGTGGTGGTGCTTGCGACTGTGGTGGTGCTGGTGGGCAAGCGGGGGCGGGGTGGGCACGGGGGGCGCGTGCGCAGGCCCGAGCCCGCGCCGGTGGCGCCGAAGCCCGGCCCCGCACCCGTGGCTCCACAGCCGGGACCCGCGCCCGTGACCCCGTCGCCGGGACCCACGCCGACGGCCCCGAAGCCCGGCCCCACCCCACCCCCCAAGACCCCGCCGTCCTCCTAGGCCCGCCGCGCGCCCCCCTCCCGTACGCGCTGAATCGACTCCGCGTTCTCCCACAGCGTCTGGAAGGCGAGGCGCAGGCAGGCCGCGAGGGCCGGGTGTTCGATGTAGAGCGCGGTCGTGGCGCCGGTGCCCGCGACCGGGTCCGGCATGTCGCAGAGCACCAACGACGCGTCCGCTATGACCAGTTTGAGGGGAAGTTCCTCGGTGAACCGGGCCTCCTCGCCCGCCTCGCCGAAGCGAGCGACGTTCTCCAGCACCTCGTCGTCGCTCAGCGCGTCGTACGTGTACAGCGCGCGCACTGTGCCGCCGCCCCGCCGCAGCCGCCGGGCGGCCTTGAGGCCCGGGAGGTTGGCGGCGGGGGCCACGAACGGCGGGCGGCAGAACGTGAGGAGTTCGGCGTCGGCCTGGTCCTGGATGTCCGCGAAGCGCTCGGCGATGGTCTTGGGGTCGCGCAGCACCTCGATGTAGTCGAGCGGGTCGGTGTGCGAGCGCCCGGCCGACCAGAGCGGCAGCAGCGCCGCCGTGAGCCCGGTGGAGACATGTTCCAGCCGTTCGAGCGACTCGCGCTGCCGGGCCATCAGCCGGGCCAGGGCGAGCTCCGGGGCCACCGCCCCGAACGTGGCGACCTTCCCTCCGTGCGACACGGCCAGCTGGGCGCGGACAAGACCGTCCAGCACGTCGTAGACGCGCTGCCGCGGCACCTCCGCCTCCCTGGCGACCTGCGCCGCCGTATACGAGTCGCGCCGCACCAGCGCGAGATAGACCCGCGCCTCGTAGCGCGACAGTCCGAGGGCGACGAGGTCGTTGACCGACTCCTGTTCCGGCTCCATGGTCAACCACGGTATAGCGCGATCAGCGAAGCGTGATCCAGCCGAATCCCATGAGAATCCTTGCCTTTTGCTTTGCCCGTCTGACAGTTGTGGGTGACGGGCGGGTGTCCTACGTTCAACGACGCCACCACTCAGCAGGGTGGCACTTTCTCAGAGGCGATCTTGTCATGCACGCGACATTGATCCCCGGGCAGTCGCCTCCGCTCGCCCTCATCCCGGCGAGCCAACCCCCCCATGGAGGGCAGTTCCATGTACGCGAAGAGACCCTTCGGATTCAGAAGACCGACAGGCCGAGCCACCACCGCGCTGCTGTCCCTCGCCGCGTTCGCCACCGGTGGGCTCATCGCCGCCGCCCCGTCCGTCTCCGCCGCCCCGTCGGCGCCCGCGCACAGTGCCGCCACCACGACCGCCGCCACCTCGACCGCCACCCAGACCGGCGCCGCCCCCACCCAGCGGCTCTGCGCCCAGGCCACCAAGCCGGGCCGGATGTCCTGCCTGGCCCTGGCCCGTACCGATGTGAAGCAGCACCTCGGCATCAACCCGAACGCCGCGCCGTCCGGCTACGGCCCCACCGACCTCCAGAGCGCCTACGCCCTGCCGTCGGGCGGCTCCGGTGCCACGGTAGCGATCGTCGACGCCTATGACGACCCCAACGCCGAGTCGGACCTGGCCACTTACCGATCGCAGTACGGTCTGCCCGCCTGCACCACGGCCAACGGCTGCTTCAAGAAGGTGGACGAGAACGGCGGCACCAGCTACCCCACGGCCGACTCCGGCTGGGCCGGTGAGATCTCCCTCGACGTCGACATGGTCAGCGCCGTCTGCCCCTCCTGCCACATCCTGCTCGTCGAGGCCAGCCAGCCGTCGATGGCCGACCTGGGCACCGCGGTGAACCGCGCGGTCACCATGGGCGCCAAGTACGTCTCCAACAGCTACGGCGGCAACGAGGACGCCACCGACCCGTCGTCGGACTCCTCGTACTTCAACCACCCCGGTGTCGCCATCACCGTCTCCTCCGGTGACAGCGGCTACGGCGTCGAGTACCCGGCCGCCTCCCAGTACGTGACCTCGGTCGGCGGCACGTCACTGCGTCGCGACAGCAGCGCGCGCGGCTGGTCCGAGTCCGTCTGGGGCACCAGCGCCGGCGGCCAGGGCGCGGGCTCCGGCTGCTCCGCCTACGACCCGAAGCCCTCCTGGCAGAAGGACACCGGCTGCTCGATGCGGTCCGTCGCCGACGTCTCCGCGGTCGCCGACCCGGCCACCGGCCTCGCGGTGTACGACAGTTACCAGGCCAGCGGCTGGAACGTGTACGGCGGCACCAGCGCCTCCTCGCCGATCATCGCGGGCGTCTACGCCCTGGCGGGCACCCCGGCCGCGGGCACCTACCCGGCCTCCTACCCGTACGCCCACCCGTCCGCGCTCAACGACGTGACGTCCGGCGCCAACGGCTCCTGCGGCAACTACCTCTGCCAGGCGGGCCCCGGCTACGACGGCCCGACGGGTCTCGGCACCCCGAACGGCGTCGCGGCCTTCACCGGCGGCACCAGCACCGGCAACACCATCACGGTGAGCAACCCGGGCAACCAGAGCACCCAGATCAACACGGCCGCCTCGCTCCAGATCAAGGCCACGGACTCGGACACCAGCCAGACCCTGACCTATAGCGCCTCGGGTCTGCCGGCCGGTCTGTCCATCAACTCCTCGACCGGTCTGATCTCCGGCACCCCGACGGCCGCCGGCACCTCCAACGTCAGCGTCACCGTCAAGGACGCCACCCAGGCCTCCGGCAGCACCTCGTTCACCTGGACCGTCACCCAGCCCGGCGGCGGCTGCCAGCCCGCCCAACTGCTCGGCAACCCCGGCTTCGAGACCGGTTCCGCCGCGCCCTGGTCCGCCACGGCCGGTGTGATCGACAACAGCAGCAGCGAGCCCGCGCACTCCGGCTCGTGGAAGGCGTGGCTGGACGGCTACGGCACCACCCACACCGACTCGCTCTCGCAGACCGTGACCATCCCGGCCGGCTGCCACGCGAGCCTCAGCTTCTACCTGCACATCGACACCAGCGAGACGACCGCCTCCACCGCCTACGACAAGCTGACGGTGACGGCCGGCTCGACCACCCTGGCGACCTACTCCAACCTCAACAAGAACTCCGGTTACGCGCTGAAGACGTTCGACCTGTCCTCGCTCGCGGGCTCTACGGTGACCATCAAGTTCAACGGCACCGAGGACGTCAGCCTGCAGACGTCGTTCGTCGTCGACGACACGGCACTGAACATCAGCTGATGGACCCCACTGCGGGGTGACGGGGGTGGGCCCGGACTTGGCGGCGCCAAGTCCGGGCCCTTTCCGGTGCGTTCACCGTCTGCGCAGCGCGACGAAGGGGCGCCCGGACGACGTCCAGCGCTGCGCCGCGTACCAGCCGGTGGCGTGCGCGTAGCGGAGCAGCGCGGCGGTGCCGAGCCGGGACCAGGGGAAGCCGGAGCCGAAGGCGCCCCGGCCGTCGGCGACCCGCACCTCGACGCTCTCGTCCACGTCGAACGGCGCCGCCTCCACGATCAACTGGCCCGTGTCATCCACCAGTTGGGCCGCGCGGGCGAGCAGCGCCACCGGGTCGCCGCCGATGCCGACATTGCCGTCGAGGAGCAGCGCGGTCTGCCAGCGGCCCTCGCCCGGCAGCGGGTCGAACACCGAGCGGCACAGCGCGCTGCCGCCCGAGCGCTGGGTGCGCCGGACGGCCTCGGGGCTCACGTCGACGCCGAGGGCGGCCGTGCCGAGCGCCGCGAGTGCCACCACCAGACGCCCCGGCCCGCACCCGATGTCGAGCACGGCGCCGCGACATCGCCGCAGCACGGTCAGATCGGCCGCGTCCGGCGCGGCGCACCACCGCTCCACCTCCAGCGGCAGCAGCCAGCCGTCGTGCCGGTGCAGGAACAGCGGCCCGCGCCCACTGCGGATCGCGTCCGTGTACGGGTCGGCCCGCCAGGCGAGCGCTGCGGGCGTCGGGGCCGCGGTGGTCGCGGCGGTCGTGGTCATCGGGCGGCGCCCTGCCGACCGGCGGCGACCCCGACCCCGGTCCCGGCCGCCACCCGCGCGAACCGTCCGTGCGGTGCCTGGGCCGTCACCTCCCGTACGTCGTCCGCCGTGTCCACGTCCCGCAGCGGCGGGAGTTCACGGACCGTCAGACCCGCGTCGAGCAGCCGCCGCCGCTGGACGGCCCCCGTCTCCGGTACGGACATGGGCACCCCGCGCAGCAGCGCCGGGTCGGGGGCGGTCAGACCCAGCGACCAGAAGCCGCCGTCGGCCGCCGGGCCGAACCACGCCTCGCCCGGCGGCCAGCCGGACAGCGCCGGGGCGAGCAGGGCCGGGGTCACCTGCGGGGTGTCCATCCCGATCAGCAGGGCCGGGCCCGGGTCCAGGCCGAAGGCCGCCGCCAGCCGTTCGTCCAGGCCGCCCGCGCACTGCGGGACGACCTCGATGCCCGGGGGGAGCCAGGGGCCGGGGGCGCCGTCGAGGACCAGGATCCGGCGGCGCGCCGGGGCCGCGAGCACCACGTCGAGCGTGTCGGCGAGCGCCGCCTCGGCGAGCCGGGCGGCCTCCTCGGGCGAGTACGGCGGGGTGAGCCGCGTCTTGACCCGGCCGGGCACCGGCGCCTTGGCGATCACCAGCAGGGCGACCGGCGCACTGCGGGCCGTCACCGGGCGCTCGCCGCGGTGGCCGTCCGGCCGGGCGCGGGCGGCAGGGCCAGCACCGCCCGCATGTCCCGCACGGCGTGCCAGGTGCCCCGCCAGGTACCGGTCACCTTCGACTTCCCCGTACGCGGCAGATACGGCACATCCCGCTCGCGCACCCGCCATCCGGCATCGGAGGCGCGCACCACCATCTCCAGCGGATAGCCGCTGCGCCGGTCGGCGATGCCCAGGTCGAGCAGGGGAGCGCGGCGGGCCGCCCGCAGCGGGCCGAGGTCGTGCAGACGCAGCCCGGTGCGGCGGCGCAGCATCCGGGACAGCGCCAGGTTCCCGGCCCGCGCGTGCGGCGGCCAGGCCCCGCGTGCAGTGGGCCTGCGCCGGCCGAGGACGAGGTCGGCGTCACCGCGGGCCACTTCCCGTACGAAGGAATCCAGGAGAGCGGGCTCGAGCGAGCCGTCGCAGTCGCAGAAGCACACGTACTCGGCCTCGGCCGCGAGCAGCCCGGCGTGGCAGGCCGCGCCGAAGCCGCGCCGGGCCTCGTGCACCACGGTCGCGCCGAGCGCGCGGGCGATGTCGGCCGAGCCGTCGGTCGAGCCGTTGTCGACGACCAGGGCCCGCCAGCCGTCGGGGATCCGGGCCAGCACCCAGGGCAGCGCCTCGGCTTCGTCGAGGCAGGGGAGTACGACGTCCACCGTCGTGGGGATCGAGTCGGTCACGCCCCTCACGGTACGAAGTCGAAGCGGACAAATCGGGACTTCGGCTTCTTACGAAACACGGACGTCCGTGTCGGTCCGCCATCCGGGCACAGACACCGCCTCCGCGCGGGTGCGACGCTTGGCGCATGCAGAACGCTCAGCACCGCATCCTCGTCGTCGACGACGACCCGACCGTGGCCGAGGTCGTCACCGGCTATCTGGAACGCGCCGGGTACCTGGTCGACCATGCCGCCGACGGGCCCGCCGCCCTGCGCACGGCCGGTGCGCGCTGGCCCGACCTGGTCGTCCTCGACCTGATGCTGCCCGGCATGGACGGTCTGGAGGTCTGCCGTACGCTCCGGGGCACCGGACCCGTACCGGTGATCATGCTCACCGCGCGCGGCGACGAGGACGACCGGGTGCTCGGTCTGGAGATAGGGGCGGACGACTACGTGACCAAGCCGTTCAGCCCGCGCGAGCTGGTGCTGCGCGTCGACTCCGTGCTGCGCCGCAGCCGCGCCGTCGCGCCGCCGGGGCCGCGGATCAGCCGCGCGGGCATCGCACTCGACCCGGCCGCCCGCCGCGCGTCCAAGCAGGGCCGCGAACTCGCCCTGACGCTGCGGGAGTTCGACCTCCTGGCCTATCTCATCGGCCACCCGGGCGAGGCCATCACCCGCGAACGCCTGATGCACGACGTGTGGGGCTGGGAGTTCGGCGACCTGTCGACCGTCACGGTCCATGTGCGACGACTGCGCGGCAAGATCGAGGACGACCCGGCCAAGCCTCGGCTGATCCAGACGGTGTGGGGGGTGGGATACCGGTTCGAGGAGGAGCCGGAGCGCGAGGCACTGCCGGAGCAGGGTCCGGCCGGAACGGAATCCTCCGACCCGGTCGCCGGGACGGAAGGCTGACATGCGCGACATCCTCCTCATCGCCGTCTACGCCTTCCTCGGCGCCGGGGCCGCCGGGCTGCTCGGGGCGCTCGCGCTGCGGCTGCTGCGGCACCGGTCCGTCACCGCGTCCCTCGCCGTGGTGGCGGCCGTCGCCGTCACCGCGATGCTCGCCGGGACGCTCGCCGTGGCCTGGGAGATGTTCCTGTCCTCGCACGACCTGAAGGTCGTCACGCTCGTCATCGCCATGGCCGCGGCCGTCTCGCTCGCCACCGCGCTCATCCTGGGCCGTCGGGTCGTCGCCAGCAGCCGTCAACTCGCCCTGGCCGCGCGCTCGTTCGGCGACGGCGGCAGCTTCGCCGAGCCCGAGGGGCCGGCCACCGCCGAACTCGCCGCGCTCAGCCGGGAGCTCGCCGCCACCAGCGCCAAACTGTCCGCGTCCCGCGAGCGCGAACGCGCCCTGGAGACCTCCCGCCGCGAGCTGGTCGCCTGGATCTCGCACGATCTGCGTACCCCGCTCGCGGGGCTCAGAGCCATGGCCGAGGCCCTGGAGGACGGCATGGCCAAGGACCCCGACCGCTACTTCCGCCAGATCCGCACCGAGGTCGAACGCCTCAACGGCATGGTCGGCGACCTCTTCGAGCTCTCCCGCATCCACGCGGGTGCCCTCGCCCTCAACCCGGCCCGGATGTCCGTCCACGACCTGGTCGGCGACGCGCTGGCGGGCGCCGACCCGCTCGCCCGCGAGCACGGCGTACGGCTGGTCGGCGAGCGGGTCGAGCCCGTCCCGGTCGAGGTCGACGGCAAGGAGATGACCCGGGTCCTGGCCAACCTGCTGGTCAACGCGATCCGGCACACCCCGGCCGACGGCACGGTCGCGGTCGCGGCCGAGGCGCGCGCGGAGTCGGTGGTGCTCTCGGTGACGGACGGCTGCGGCGGCATCCCGGACGACGATCTGACCCGCGTCTTCGACACCGGCTGGCGCGGCACCGAGGCCCGCACCCCACCGGGCGGCGCGGGCCTGGGCCTGGCGATCGTGCGCGGCATCGTCGAGGCCCACGCGGGCAGCGCCGCCGTCCACAACGTGCACGGCGGCTGCCGCTTCGAGCTGATACTCCCGGCGGCGCGATCCTGACGAGCCGTCAGGTCTGGGTCACGACAGGTCACACGGTCAGCCGAGAGGTGCCACCGGCCGCAGCTCCGCCCGGGCGAACTCCGTCATCCCCTCCGCGAAGCCCACCGCCGGGCGCCAGCCCAGCTCCTCGCGCAGGCGGGCCGAGTCGGCCGTGATGTGGCGGACGTCGCCGAGCCGGTACTCGCCGGTCACCACCGGCGCCGGGCCGCCGTACGCGTCGGCCAGCGCCCGGGCCATCTCGCCGACCGTGTGCGGGGTCCCGCTGCCCGTGTTGTACGCGGTGAGCGTGCCCGGGGCCCGGTCGCGGACGGCCTCCAGGGCCACCGCGTCCGCCCCGGCCACATCCCGTACATGCACGAAGTCCCGGCGCTGACAGCCGTCCTCGAAGACCCGGGGCGCCTCCCCGCGCGCGAGCGCCGAGCGGAAGAAGGACGCGACACCGGCGTACGGCGTGTCGCGCGGCATCCCCGGCCCGTACACGTTGTGGTAGCGCAGCGACACCGCCCGGCCCCCGGTGGCCCGCGCCCACGCGGCCGCCAGGTGCTCCTGCGCGAGCTTGGTCGTCGCGTACACGTTGCGCGGGTCGACGGGCGCGTTCTCCGTGACCAGACCCGGGGTCAGCGGCGCGTCGCAGTGCGGGCACAGTGGCTCGAACCGGCCCGCCGCCAGCTCCTCGTACGGCCGGGGCCCGGGGCGTACGGGACCGTGGCGCACGCAGTCGTAGCGCCCCTCCCCGTAGACCACCATCGACCCGGCGAGGACCAGGTCCCGCACCTGCGCCTCGGCCATCGCGGCGAGCAGCACCGCCGTGCCCAGGTCGTTGTGGGACACGTAGTCGGGCGCGTCGGCGAAGTCGGTGCCCAGGCCCACCATGGCGGCCTGGTGGCAGACGGCGTCGACGCCGTGCAGCGCCCGGGCGACCGCCGCCGGGTCGCGGACGTCGTCGGCGGGGTCGTCGGCGCGGTCGAGGACGACCGGTTCATGGCCCCGGGAGGAGAGGGCCGAGACGATCTGCGAGCCGATGAAGCCCGCGCCTCCCGTGACAAGTACACGCATAGGGGCGACGCTACGGAGACGGAGTCGCGGATACCGCACTCCACACCGCACCGTCACCGCCTCGTAAGGAGTCCGGTCATGCCCGTTGAGCCGCTGTCGCAGAAGGACATCGAGGACCGCCTGCGTGAACTGCCGGGCTGGTCGCTCTCGGACGGCCAGGACCGCATCGGCCGCACCTACGCACTCGCCTCGCACTTCGCGGCCACCGCGATGGTGATCCATATCGCCCAGATCCAGGACGAGCTGAACCACCACTCGGATCTGACCCTCGGCTACAACACGGTGGCCCTCACGGTGAACTCGCACGACGCGGGCGGCGCGGTCACCGAGAAGGACTTCGAGCTGGCGCACCGGGTGGAGGCGATCGCCTCCGGCCACGGCGCGGGCTGAACCGTCGTGCGGCTGGGTCCGGTCAGGCGTCGAGCATCGAGATGTCGACCCGGCGCAGCCGCTCCAGGTCGGCGAGGATGTTGATCTCGACGATCCTGTCGTCCTGCACGGTGAAGCCGAGCACTGCCATGGCCGTGCCCTGCGGTGCGTTGACCACGCCCATCGCGCCGTTGACCAGCGCCAGCTGGGCGAACTGGGAGTACTGTTTGAAGGACAGCGCGTTCTGGACCACCGCGTGCGCGCCCAGCACCGTCTTGTTCGGGGTGAGCGAGCCGCGCCCGTAGTCGGCGCGCAGCACGATGTCCGGGTCGAGCGTGGCGAGCAGCGCGTCGAAGTCGCCGCCGCGCGCGGCCGTGAGGAACGCGTCGACCACCTTGCGCTGCCGGTTGAGATCCGGGTCCGGGGCGGCCGTGCCCTGGACGCGGCGGCGCGCCCGGCTCGCCAGCTGCCGGGTCGCCGCCGGCGTGCGGTCGACGATCGTCGCGATCTCCTCGAACGGGACGCCGAACATGTCGTGCAGCACGAACGCCAGCCGCTCGGCCGGAGCCAGTGTGTCGAGCACGACCAGCAGCGCGAGCCCGACCGAGTCGGCGAGCAGCGCCTCGTGCTCGGGGTCTATCCGGTCGGGCCGGCTGACGATCGGGTCGGGCACATGGATGTCCAGCGGGTCCTCGCGCCGGGACTGGCGCGAGCGCAGCATGTCCAGGCAGACCCGGGAGACGACCGTCGTCAGCCAGCCGTTGAGGTTCTCCACGCCCGCGCTGGAACTGTCGGCCCGCAACCAGGCTTCCTGGACGGCGTCCTCGGCTTCGCTCAGTGAGCCGAGCATCCGGTAGGCGACCGCCCGCAGGCGCGGCCGGTTCTCCTCGAATCGCTCTGCCAGGGATTCGTTATCGTCCATCGGTCAGATCCTTTGTAGCGCGCGTCGTCAAAAATGCAGTGACAGACAAGAACCTAGTCCGAAGGAATGACTTGGGGACCAACGACAGGCCCCTTATGCCGTAATCAGGTGCTCACTATGGGTGTGGTTTTGATCACGGCTGGTTTCGGTCATCTGGCCGGAGAGCCACTGTCCAGGGGGTTTTCCGCCGGTCTTTGTCCCCTTTAGAGATGCCAGTCGCCGGCCGCCGCCGCGTCCCGCGCGAAGTCAGCGAACGCCTTGGGCTCGCGGCCGAGGACGCGCTTCACACCGTCCGTGGTCGAGGAGTTGTGGCCGTCGAGCAGCGTGGTGAAAAGCCCTGCCAGCCACTCGGCCTCCGGCTCGGCGAGTCCGTACGTCACGAGCAGGCGCGCGTACTCGGCGCCGGAGACCGGAACGTAGCGCACCGCGCGGCCGGTCGCGGCCGAGATCTCCTGGACCACTTCGGTGAACGTGAGCAGCTGAGGTCCCGTCAGCTCGTGGACGGCGCCCGCGTGACCGTCCTCGGTCAGGGCCTTCACGACCACGTCGGCGATGTCGTCCGCGTCCACCCACGGCTCGGCCGTCCCACCCGCCGGGAACGGGATCTCGCCGTACAGCACGCCGTCGGCCATCGCGCCCTCGCTGAAGTTCTGCGCGAAGAACGCGCCGCGGACGACCGTGAAGTCTGTACCTGGCGTGAAAGCCTCGCGCAGCGCGTTCTCCGCGCGCACCGCCTCCGGCTCGCCGCGCCCGGAGAGCAGGACCAGTCGCCGTACCCCGTGCCGCGTGGCCAGGGCGCCGAAGGTGCGCATCGCCTCGACGGCGCCGGGTGCGGCGAGATCCGGGTAGTACGCCACATACGCGGCGTCCGCGCCCGCGAGGGCCGGGCCCCACGTCGACTCGTCCGCCCAGTCGAACCGCACCTCGCCCCGCCGCGACCCGGACCGGACCCGCACGCCGAGCGCGGTCAGCCGCTCGACGACGCGGTGTCCGGTCTTGCCGGTGCCGCTGGTCACCAACACGGTCCGGTCGAGGGCGACTTCGGCCGTGTTCTCCTGAGTGTTCCGCTCGTTGTTCGTCATGCGTCCAGCCTCGCGGGCGGCCGTCGCACTCTCCATGCGTCAGGAACTCAGCCGCATACGTCTGCGTCCACAGGCTTCCGTTTATACGCTGGCCGTCATGGACGCACTGGCCGGACTGCTCGACGGGCCACGGGCCCGCGGGGCCTTTCTGCTGCGGATGGTGATGGAGCCGCCCTGGTCCGTACGGATCGAGGACCGGGCGCCGATCTGCCTGATGTCGATGACCCGGGGCGAGGCGTGGATCGTCCCGGACAGCGGCGAGCCGGTGCTCGCCCGCCCCGGCGAGATCGTCCTCGTGCGCGGCCCCGATCCGTACACCGTCTCGTACGCACCGGACGCCGAGCCGTTCGCCCGGATCGGGCCGGGCGAGGTCTGCACCACGCTGCGCGGCGAGCCGCTGGCGCAGTCGATGGAGCTGGGCGTACGCACCTGGGGCAACGCGCCGGACGGCTCGGCGACGATGCTGATCGGCACGTATCTGATGGAGGGTGAGATCAGCGGGCGGCTGCTCGGCGCGCTGCCGCCGGTGCTGCGGCTGAGCGCCGAGGAGTGGAACTGCTCGCTGATGTCGCTGCTCGACGCGGAGATCTCCAAGGACGAGCCCGGCCAGAGCGTCGTCCTGGACCGGCTGCTCGACCTGCTGTTGATCGCGGTGCTGCGCGCCTGGTTCAACCGTCCGGGCGCCGACGCGCCGGGCTGGTACCGGGCGCTTGGCGACCCGGTGGTCGGGCCCGCGTTGCGGCTGCTCCAGAACGAGCCCGCGCATCCATGGACGGTCGCGGCGCTGGCCGCGCGGTGCGGGGTCTCCCGGGCCGGGCTCGCGCGGCGGTTCGGGGAGCTGGTGGGGGAGCCGCCGATGGCGTACCTCACGGGGTGGCGCCTCGCGCTGGCGGCCGATCTGCTGCGCGAGACGGACGCCACCGTCGAGGCGATCGCCCGCCGGGTCGGCTACGGCGGCGCGTTCGCGCTGAGCGCCGCGTTCAAGCGGGTACGGGGGATCAGTCCCCAGGACCACCGCGCGATTTGCCGGAACGGCAAGGAATCTCCCGGATCGGTGGCCTACGGGGGCAGGGTGGAGCCATGAGCGACATTCACGGCCGCGACGGCCATGACAGCGATGCGAACGGCGGCCACGGTGCGAAGCGCCACGGCCATACGCATGGTCACCACCACGGCACCGGCGATCTCGACTGGGCGACCATGGCGGCGTTCCTGGTGCGCAGCGGCGAGCTGTACTCGTCCATCTACCGCCAGGCCGCGACCTGGATCGGCGAGCAGCGGCCGCTGGGCGAGGTACGCCGCGTCCTCGACATCGGCAGCGGCCCGGGCGTGGTGACCTGCCTGCTCGCCGAGGTGTTCCCGGCCGCTGAGGTCGTCGCCGTCGACGCGAGCCGCGGGCTCTTGGACCATGCGCAGGCGCGCGCGGAACGCCTCGGCCTGGCGGACCGCTTCCATGCGATCGAGGCCGAACTCCCGGACGACATCGACAAGTTGGGCGAGGCCGATCTCATCTGGGCGGGCAACTCGCTGCACCACATCGGCGACCAGCGCGCGGCGCTCGCGCGGTTCGCGGAGCTGCTGCGGCCGGGCGGCACGGTGGCGCTCGTCGAGGGCGGCCTGCCGAGCCGGCATCTGCCGCGCGACATCGGGTTGGGGCAGCCCGGACTCCAGGCGCGCTTCGACGTGGTGGTGGACGAGTGGTTCACCCGGATGCGGGCGGAGCTGCCCGGGGCCAAGGAGGAGACCGAGGACTGGTCGGCGCTGCTCGCGTCCGTCGGCCTCACGCCGACCGGCACCCGCAGCTTCCTGCTCGACCGCCCGGCGCCGCTGGATCCGCAGGTGCGGGAGCAGGTCGTGGCCGACTTCAGCTGGGCGTGGGAGGCGGTCGGGGAGGAGCTGTCGCAGGAGGACCAGGCGGTGGTGCGGCGCCTGCTCGACCCGGCGGACGAGGCGGGTCTGGCGCGGCGCCAGGATGTCTACATGCTGGCCGCGCGCTCGATCCACACGGCGAGGCGGGACGGATAAGGGGTCACTCCTGACGCACGGATGCCGCCGCTCGGGACATCCCGGGCGGCGGCATCGGCGTACTGCTGTACTTCTACCTGAACTCAGTTCCAGTCGAAGTCGTCCGGGTCCGGACCGAGCCGCTGGGACTCGTCGAGCGCGGCGATCGCCGTCATGTCCTCCGTGTCGAGCTCGAAGCCGAACACGTCGAAGTTCTCGGCGATGCGCGAGGGCGTCACCGACTTGGGGATGGCGATGTTGCCGAGCTGGAGGTGCCAGCGCAGCACGACCTGGGCCGGGGTCTTCCCGTACTTCTGTGCGATCGCAACGATCGTCGGGACCTCAAGGAGGCCCTTGCCCTGGCCCAGCGGCGACCAGGCCTCGGTCGCGATGCCGTGCTCGGCGTGGAAGGCGCGGAGCTCGTCCTGGGCGAGCTGCGGGTGCAGCTCGACCTGGTTGACGGCCGGGACGACGCCCGACTCGTCGATGACGCGGCGCAGCTGCGGCTCCTTGAAGTTGGAGACGCCGACCGCCTTGGCGCGGCCGCTCTTGGCGATCTCGCCGAACGCGTTCCAGATCGTCACGTAGTCCTCGCGCATCGCGCGCGGCCAGTGGATCAGATACAGGTCGACGTAGTCGAGGCCGAGCTTCGACAGGGACGCGTCGAACTCGCGCAGCACGCTGTCGCGCGTCCACGTCTCGCGCGCGCTGTTCCACAGCTTCGTGGTGACGAACAGCTCCTCGCGGGCCACCCCGGCCGACGCGATCGCCTTGCCGGTGCCCACTTCGTTCTCGTAGATGGCGGCGGTGTCGATGGACCGGTAACCGGCCTCGATCGCGGTCGTGACCGCCTGCGCGGCCTCGTCGTCCGGCACCTGCCAGACACCGAAACCGAGCTGCGGCATCTCGACGCCGTTGTTGAGGGTGATGGAGGGGACCTTGCTCACGAGCGGTCGATCCTTACGTCGTCGGTCTGGTACTCCCCCCGTCAACGATCACGGCCATCAAACCATTCCCGATCGCGATGCCGCTCGAATTGGCGCGATACGGAGACCTTCTCGGTCCGGACCATTGACCGCGCTCCAACAAGCCGCAACTCTATGGCAGATAGCTGAACGCGGTACACCCTTGTGAACGGCGCACCCAGTCCGGCGCGCGCATGTGCCACATATGGGTCATAAGTCCCCGTGAGGTGACCATGAAGAGAGTCCGCGCCCCCCACGGCGCCCCCCACCGAACTCCCCGCCGGGCCTCTCGGCTGCTCACCGCCGTGGTCGCCGCCACGCTCACGGCGGGCGGCCTCGGCGCGGCCACCGGACCGGCCGCAGCCGTCCAGCCCCGGGCGACCGGGAACCACGACGTACAAACCACCGACTGGTCCGTCGCCATGACGCGCTCGACCATGGCCCGCTACACCCCGTCGTCCATCGGCGGCTGGTCCTACCCCGTCGGCCTCTACCTCTTCGGGCAGTACCAGGTCTATCAGCGCACCCACGACCCCAAGTTGCTCTCGTTCATCAGGAGTTACGTGGACCGGTTCGTGGACGCGTCCGGCGCGATCGGCCAGAGCTTCGACAGCCTCGACAGCATGCAGGCGGGCCGACTCCTGGTGATCCTCCACCACGAGACCGGCCAGGACCGCTACCGCGTCGCCGCCAAGAAGATCCGCGACCGCCTCACCACCTACCCCCGCACCGCCGACGGTGGCTTCTGGCACGCCGACAACAGCAGCCGCGCGCACCAACTCTGGTCGGACGGGGTGTACATGGTGAACCCGTTCCTCGTCGAGTACGGGAAGGAGTTCGGCGACTCCGCGTACACCGACGACGAGGCCGCGAAGCAACTCGCCGTCTACGGCGGTCACTTGCAGGTCTCCAACGGCCTGCTGAGGCATGCGTACGACGAGTCGCGCACCGCGAGCTGGGCCGACAGGAGCACCGGGCTCGCGCCCGAGCACTGGTGCCGGGCGGTCGGGTGGTACGCGATGGCGGTGGTCGAAGTGCTGGACGGGTTACCGGCCGACCACCCCCGGCGCGCGCAGCTGCTCACCTACCTTCGCCACCTCGCCGGTGGTCTGGAGCGCTTCCAGGACCCGAAGACCGGCCGCTGGTTCCAGGTGGTCGACAAGGGGTCCAAGCCCGACAACTGGACCGAGACGTCCTGCTCCAGCATGTTCACGTACGCCCTGGACCGCTCGGTGCGGCAGGGATACATCGACCCGCGCTTCGAGGCGGTCGCCCGGCGCGGCTACCGGGGCGTCCTCGCCAAGGTCTCCCTCGGCCCGGACGGGCGGACCGACCTCACCGACATCTCCATCGGGACCGGGGTGGGGGAGTACGCGTACTACGTCGCGCGCCCCCGGGCGACCAACGACTTCCACGGTCTGGGCGCCTTCCTGATCATGAACGAACAGCTCACCGCGAGGGGGACAGGACGATGACCGCGTCCAGAAGAGCTGTACTCGGCGCCGCGCTCGGCGGCGCGGCCGCCGTCACCACCGGACTGTCCCTGCCCGCCCGGGCCGCGTCCTGGCAGCGGAAGTGGGCGCCGTCCGCCGCCGTCGACGGGCTCAGGGCGTTCGAGACCGTCGAGGACGACCGGGCGAACTCGCACCCGGCCGGGCATCCGCACATCGTCCCCGAGGGCGACAACTTCCGCTTCACCATGCACACCGTCGACCGCGACACCATGACCGACCGACAGCGCCAGGAGGTCACGGGGCTGCGGACCGGCGACACGTATCTGAAGTGGCTGCCCGGCCAGACATGGCGGGTGACGTACTCGATGTACATCCCGAGCTCGCTCAAGGCGACCACCACCTTCACGCACATCATGCAGATGAAGCAGCCCGGCGACGGCAGTTCGCCGATCGTCGTGCAGTCGCTGCGCCGGGTGAACGGGGTCCAGACGATCGAGCTGAACCTGCCGATCTCCGGCACCCTGATCGGGCGCACCGCCCTCGATCCGCTGCACGACACCTGGACCGACGTCGACTTCCAGATCAAGGTCGGTGACGGGACGGCGGGTTCGGTCCGCTGGATCCTCAGCCGGGGCGGCACCACCGTGATCGACAAGGCCAGGTCCGGCGTCGACACGTTCCTGGCCGACCGCGTCCGCCCCAAGTGGGGCATCTACCGCTCGCTCGGCGACACCTCGGGCTCGCTGCAGAACACCTACCTCCTGCTCACGAACCTGCGCGGTTACCAACTCGTCTGAGCCCGGCCTCGGTGTACAACACCCCGTAAGCACACGGGAGTTGAGCGACGCGAGGGATTGACATCGCGCGCTTGAGGCACTGCTATGCCTCGTGGTGGTTAGGAACCTTTCCTAACCACGCATCTCGTCCCCCGAACCTCTCGCCCCCCACGAAAGGACCCCTCATGCACGTCGCCGTATCGCGACGCGGTGCCACGGCCGCCGTCGCCGGTCTCAGTGCTCTGCTCCTCCCGCTCATCGGCGCCCCGGGCAGCAGTGCCGCGCCCCAAACCGGCGCCGCCGCCGGGTCGATGGCCGTCGCCCCGTACGAGTACCTCGGCTGGGGCAACCCGCAGAAGCCCACCGACGTCATGGCGGCCACCGGGGTCAAGTGGTTCACCCTCGCCTTCGTCCTCTCCGACGGCGGCTGCAACCCCAAGTGGGACGGGACGCGGTCGCTCACCGGTGGTTCGGACCAGGCGGCCGTCAACTCCATCCGGGGCGCGGGCGGCGACGTCGTCGTCTCGGTCGGCGGCTGGAGCGGCAACAAGCTCGGCGAGAAGTGTTCCAGCGCGTCCGCGCTGGCCGGCGCCTACCAGAAGGTGATCGGCGCGTACCACCTCAAGGCGCTCGACATCGACATCGAGAACACCGAGTTCTCCAACGCGACCGTGCGCAAGCGGGTCGTGGACGCGCTGAAGATCGTCAAGACGGACAACCCCGGGCTCGTCACCTACGTGACCATGGGCACCACGCCGAACGGGCCCGACGCCAACGGCAAGGACCTCATCAGGAAGGGCGCGGCGGCCGGGTTCGCCAACGACGGCTGGGTGATCATGCCGTTCGACTTCAACGGCCACAGCGGCTCGATGGGTTCGGCGACCGTCAGCGCCCTCGAAGGGCTCAAGGCCGCGGTGAAGAGCGCGTACGGCTATCCCGACGACACCGCGTACCGGCACATCGGTGTGTCGTCGATGAACGGGAAGACGGACGAGGCCGACGAGACCGTCACGACCGGGGACTTCCAGACCATCCTCAATTACGCGCGCCAGCACCACATAGCGCGGTACGCGTTCTGGTCCGTCAACCGGGACCGCCAGTGCGGCTCGGGCGGCTCCGGCGACTCGTGCAGCGGGGTCGCACAGGCGCCGTACGCCTTCACGAAGATCGTCGTCCAGTACATGTGACCGAACAGCGAGGGGGTAGTGGGACGCCCTGTACCGCGACGGCTCAGCGGTACAAGGCGTCCACCTCCACCGTGTAGGCCTCCTCGATCGCGCGTCGCTTGAGTTTCAGCGACGGGGTGAGCAGACCGTGCTCCTCGGTGAACTGATGGGCGAGGATCCGGAACGTACGGATCGACTCCGCTTGCGAGACGAGTGTGTTGGCGGCCACCACCGCGCGCCGCACCTCCATCTCCAGATCCGGGTCCCGGACCAGCTCGGAGGCGGTGAGCGACGGCTTGCCGCGCAGCGAGAGCCAGTGGTCGACGCCCTCCTGGTCGAGGGTGACCAGGGCCGCGATGTACGGGCGGTCGTTGCCGACGACGATGCACTGGGCCACCAGCGGATGCGCCCGGACCCGCTCCTCCAGGGCCACCGGCGAGACGCTCTTGCCGCCGGAGGTCACCAGGATCTCCTTCTTGCGGCCGGTGATGGTCAGATAGCCGTCCTCGTCGAGGGCGCCGATGTCGCCGGTGGCCAGCCAGCCGTCCTTGAGCACGTTCTCGGTCGCCTTGGGCTCGTTGAGGTACCCGGAGAAGATCTGGCCGCCGTGCAGCCACACCTCTCCGTCCTCGGCGATGTGCACGGTGGTGCCCGGCACCGGCTGGCCCACGGTGCCGAACCGGGTGCGCTCGGGCGGGTTGGCGGTGGCGGCGGCTGTGGACTCGGTCAGCCCGTACCCCTCGTAGATCGTGACGCCCGCGCCGGCGAAGAACAGGCCGAGCCGGCGGCCCATGCTGGAGCCGCCGGACATCGCGTGTCGCACCCGCCCGCCCATCGCCTCGCGGACCCTGCCGTACACGACCTTCTCGAAGAACTGGTGCTGCATCCGCAGCGCGGCCGACGGCCCGGGCCCCAGGCCGAACGCCTTCTGCTCCATCGCCTCCGCGTACTTCACGGCGATGTCGACGGCCTTGTCGAACGGGCCGGTCCGCCCCTCCGCCTCGGCTTTCCTGCGGGCCGCGTTGAAGACCTTCTCGAAGATGTACGGGACCGCGAGGATGAAGGTGGGGCGCAGCGACTGGAGGTCGGGGATCAGCGCGGTCGCGGAGAGCGCGGGCTGGTGGCCGAGTTTGACCCGGCCGCGGATCGCCGCGATCTCCACCATCCGCCCGAAGACGTGCGCAAGGGGCAGGAACAGCAGGGTCGTGGCCTCGTCGCCGGGCCGGGAGTGGAAGACCGGCTCCCAGCGGGCCACCATCGTGTCCGCCTCGAACATGAAGTTGGCGTGGGTGATCACACAGCCCTTGGGGCGGCCGGTCGTGCCGGAGGTGTAGATGACGGTCGCGGTCGACTCGGGCGTCACCGCGCGCCGGTGGCGATGGACCACGTCGTCCTCGATCTGCGCGCCCAGCGCGAGGAGTTCGGGCAGCGCGCCCGCGTCCAGCTGCCACAGCCGTTTGAGGTGGGGGAGCCGGTCGATCACCGAGCCGATGGTCATGGCGTGGTCCTCGTGCTCCACCACGCACGCCGTGACCTCGGAGTCATGGAGCATCCAGAAGACCTGCTCGGCGGAGGAGGTCGGATAGATGGGCACCGGCTGGGCGCCGATGGACCACAGCGCGAAGTCGAACAGCGTCCACTCGTACCGTGTACGGGCCATGATCGCGACCCGGTCGGCGAACCGCACCCCGTCCGCGATCAGGCCCTTGGCGAGCGCGAACACCTCGTCGCGGAACTGTCCGGAGGTCACGTCCTGCCACTGGCCCGAGGCGTCCTTGCGCGCCAGCGCGACCCGGTGCGGGTCGTCCAGGGCATGGTCGTACACGACATCCGCCAGCCCGCCGACGTGAGGCGCCGTCGCCATGGGTGGGACAGTGAACTCGCGCAATACCTTGCTCCTTGTGGCGCTCCGCACAGCGCCGGTGACGGTACCCCACCCGGGGTGGAGACGGGAGGGGCGTCGAGGAATGCGCGCAAGTGCGAGTGTGTCCGGTATCACCACAGGTCAACACAGGGAGCGGGCCCATGTCGGGGCCGCTCCGGCCCTTTTCTGACCCTGGGGTCAGGTTCGGGCGAGTTTTTCTCCACCGAATCTGTACGAGCTGGTCACGCCCGCTCTACCGGGACCGGAGCATTGGTACGGACTTGCACGGGCGGCGCCGACGGGGTGCGCACCAGGGCGAACACCGCGAGGGCGGCCACCACGGCGAGCGAGCCCGCCGCCACCGCGCCCCAGTTCAGGCCGGTCGCGAACGCGGAGTGCAGCGCCTCGTCCGGGACCCTGCCGCGCAGTGCGCCCGCCGCGCCGCCCGCGAGCGCGCGGGCCTGCTCGTCGCTGTGCAGCGAGTCGGTCATGCGGCTGGTGACGAGGGTGCCGAACACCGCGATGCTCACCGCGTAGCCGAGCTGGCGCACCGAGTTCATCGCGCCGGTCGCCATCCCGCTGCTGCGCTGCGGCACCGAGGCGAGCGCGGCGGAGGCCAGCGCGGGACTGACCAGGCCGACGCCGATGCCGGTCACGATGAGACCGGCCACCAGGGACTTCCAGTCGGAGCCCGAGTCGAGCAGCGCCTGGCCGAACATGCCGAGGCCGATGAGCAGCAGCCCGAGGCAGAGCAGCAGCCGCTGCGAGACACCGTGCAGGAACCGCCCGCCGAGCGCCGAGGTCGCGAACGACGCGAGCGCCAGCGGCACCAGCGCCAGACCACCGGTCACCGGGCTCATCCCGAGCAGCGTCTGGAGCCAGATCGAGGTGTACGGGAGCACACCGAACGCCGCCGCGTTCAGGGCGACGGCCGCCACCAGGACGCCCACGAACGCCGGGCGCCGCAGCAGCGACAGATCCATCAGCGGCCGGGCCGCGCGACGCTCGGCGACGACGAAGACGAGCAGCGCGAGCGCCGACACCGCGAAGGACACCAGCGTGCGCGTGGCTCCCCAGCCGTCGGTTCCCGCGTTGACCGCCCCGTACGTGAGCGATCCGGCGAACAGCGCGAAGAGCACCGTGCCCGCCCAGTCGATGCGGCCGCCCGCCGGGTTCTTCGACTCCGGTACCACCCGGATCGTCAGCCACACCGCGGCCGCGCTCACCGGAAGGTTGACGAAGAATATCCAGCGCCAGCCGAACCCCTCGGTGAGCAGCCCGCCCAGGATCGGGCCGAGCGCCGCCGCCGCGCCGTTGACCGCGCCCCACACACCGAGCGCGACCGAGCGGTCGCGGCCCTGGTAGGCGGCGCCGAGCAGCGGCAGCGTGGTGGCGAACATCGCGGCCGCGCCGACGCCCTGGAGCGCCCGCATGGTGATCAGTACCCCGGAGCTGTCGGCGAGGCCGCAGGCGAGCGAGGAGAGCGCGAACAGGACCGTGCCCGCCGCGTAGAACTTCCGCCGTCCGGCCACATCGGCGCCCGCGCCCGCACCGAGCAGCAGCGCGGCGAGCGCCAGCGCGTACACGTCGATCACCCACTGCAGGCTCGACAGCGAGGCGTCCAGCGAACTCGCCATGTCCGGCAGTGCCACCGTCACGATGGTGACGTCCAGGAGAAGCATGAACGTTCCCAGACAGACCGCGACCAGCGGCCCCCACTTGCGCATTTCCAGACCCTCCGACTCTTTCGTTGACGTCCCGTACGATCGGTTCCGTACGGAAGGAATTGCCACCCAATTCGTCCGTCGCGCAGGAATCCGACATCGAAAGGGCCAGGACCGGTGGATTCACCCGAGTTCGACGAGCTGGATCTACGGCTGGTCAACGCGCTGCAACTGGACGGCCGGGCCCCTTTCAGCCGGATCGCGGCCGTGCTCGGCGTCTCCGACCAGACCGTGGCCCGCCGCTACCGGCGGCTGTACGCCGAGGGCGAGCTGCGGGTCGTCGCGGTCCGCGACCTCGAACGGTTCGGCCACGACCACTGGATGCTGCGATTGCGCTGCACCCCGGACGCGTCCGTCTCCATCGCCACGGCGCTGGCGCGGCGCCCCGACACCAAGTGGATCGGGCTCACCTCCGGCGGCACCGAAGTGGTCTGCACGACCGAGTCCCGCAGGCCCGAGGACCATGAGGCGCTGCTGCTCGGCAAGCTGCCGCGGACCCCGAGCATCGTCGAGATCGGCGCCCACCAGCTGCTCCACACCTTCTACGGCGGCCCGCTCGGCTGGTTCGCCAAGGGCCCGGCACTGACGGCCGAGGAGAGCGCGGCGCTGCGGCCCGCGCCCGTGGAACCGGCCGAGGGGCCGCCCGAGCCACTCCGGCTCGACGCGGCGGACGAGGCGCTGATCGCGGCCCTGGAGCAGAACGGCCGCGCGGGCTACCCCGAGCTCCAGAAGGCCACCGGCCGCTCCGAGTCGGCCGTCAAGCGCCGCCTTGACCAACTGCTGCGCTCCGGCGCCCTGTTCATCGACGTCGAGTTCGACTCGGTCCGGTTCGGCTACCGCAGCAAGGCGATGCTGTGGATCACGGTCGCTCCCTCGGCGCTCGCCTCGGTGGGCGCGGCCCTCGCCTCCCACTCCGAGATCCCCTTCGCCGCCGCGACCTCGGGTCCCTCCAACATCGTCGCCGTCGTCATCTGCCGCGAACCCGCCGAGCTCTACACGTATCTCAGCGAGAAGCTCGGCACCCTGGAGGGCGTCCAGCACGTCGAGACCTCGCCACTGCTGCGCCAGGTCAAGCGGCTGACGTACGCGGGCTGACCCCGCCCGCCAGGATCGCCGCCGCCAGCGCGTCCGCCGCTTCCTGCGCCTGCGGGCGCCGCCTGCCGTGCAGCAGCACGAAGTCCACCCCGCCGAGCTCCGGCAGCCCCGACCTCGGCGGCAGCGGCGCCAGACCCGGCGGGACCAGGCCGCGTGTGTGGGCCATGACGCCGAGCCCCGCGCGGGCCGCCGCGACGAGTCCGCTGAGGCTGCCGCTCGTACAGGCGATGCGCCAGGCGCGACCGTGCTCCTCCAGGACCTCAAGGGCGCGGGCCCGGGTGATGCCCGGCGGCGGGAAGAGGATCAGCGGCACCGGACGGTCGGGGTCCAGGCGCAGCCCGGGCGCGCCGATCCAGCACAGCGTGTCCTGCCAGACCAGTTCGCCGTGGGTGTCGCCCGGGCGGCGCTTGGCCAGGACGAGGTCGAGGCGGCCCGCCTCCAGGCGGCGGTGCAGGGTGCCGGAGAGCTCGACCGTCAGCTCCAGGTCGACCTCCGGGTGCTCGCGGCGGAACGCCTCCAGGATCTCGGGGAGCCGGGTGAGCACGAAGTCCTCGGACGCGCCGAACCGCAGTCGGCCGCGCAGCCGGGTGCCGGTGAAGTAGGCGGCCGCCCGCTCGTGGGCGGCCAGGATCGTCCGGGCGAAGCCGAGCATCGCCTCGCCGTCCTCGGTCAGCCGCACGCTGTGGGTGTCCCGGCTGAACAGCGGCCGCCCGGTCGCGTCCTCCAGACGCCGTACGTGCTGGCTGACGGTGGACTGGCGCAGCCCGAGCCGCCGCGCGGCCTGCGTGAAGCTCAGGGTCTGCGCGACGGCCAGAAAGGTCCGCAGCTGCTGGGGCTCATACACGTACAAGACGTTATCGCGGAACGTGATGACAGTCAGAGTGGTGTACGGGATTCCCGATTGCCCCGGGGAGATGAATGATCGAGAGGTCACGATCCGACCGCACGCCGCACGCCGCACGCCGTACGCATCACGCCCTGAGCCGACACTCGGCCCGACCCGAAGTGGAGCCATGAACCGCCGCATCCCGCAGTTGCCGTCCTGGCTGCCGATCGATCCGTTCATCCTGACGCTGATCGCCACCGTGGCCCTGGCGGCGCTGCTGCCCGTCTCCGGCGGGGCCGCACATGTGGCGAGCGGCGCCTCCACCGGGGCGGTCTCGCTGCTCTTCTTCCTGTACGGGGCCCGGCTCTCCACCCGGGAGGCGATGGACGGCCTGCGCCACTGGCGGCTCCATGTGACCGTACTGGCCTGTACGTTCGTGCTCTTCCCGCTGCTCGGGCTCGCCGCGCGCGGGCTGGTGCCGGGGGTGCTGACCCCGGACCTCTACCACGGGTTCCTGTTCCTGTGCCTGGTCCCGTCGACCATCCAGTCGTCGATCGCCTTCACCTCGATCGCGGGCGGAAACGTGCCCGCCGCGATCTGCGCCGGATCCTTCTCCAGCCTCGCCGGGATCTTCGTGACCCCGCTGCTCGCGGCGCTGCTCCTTGGCGGCAGCGGGGGCGGCGTCTCGGCCGACTCGATGGTGAAGATCGCGCTCCAGCTGCTCGTGCCGTTCGTGGCGGGCCAGCTGCTGCGCCCGTGGGTGGGTGGTTTTCTCACCCGGCACAAGAAGGTCCTGGGCCTGGTGGACCGGGGCTCGATCCTGCTCGTCGTCTACACCGCGTTCAGCGAGGGCATGGTCCGGGGCATCTGGCACCAGGTGAGCCCGGCCCGCCTGGGCGCGCTGCTCCTCGCCGAGGCGGTGCTGCTCGCCGTGATGCTGGCGGCCAGCTGGTACGGGGCGAAGCGGCTCGGCTTCGAGCGGGGCGACCGGATCGCGATCCAGTTCGCCGGTTCGAAGAAGAGCCTGGCGTCGGGGCTGCCCATGGCCAGCGTCCTGTTCGGCGCCCAGGCCTCGCTCGCGGTGCTGCCGCTGATGCTCTTCCATCAGATGCAGCTGATGGTGTGCGCGGTCCTCGCGAAGCGGCGCGCGGCCGAGCGGACCGCGCAACCGGTGCGCCCCGCGCCGGTCCTCGCGCCCCGCCGCTGACCGGTCACGCCGTGCCGGTGACGAGCACCACCTTGCCCAAGTTCCGCCGGGAGTCGATGAGTTCATGCGCCCGGGCGGCCTCCTCCAGCGGCAGCTCGGCGTGGACGGCCGCGCGGATCGTGCCCGCGCGGTGCAGGGCCCACAGCTCGTCGCGCCATGTGGCGTACAACTCGGGCTGGTTGCGGGCGATCAGCGCCATCTGGAACCCGATGACCGACTTGGCGCCGACCAGCAGGTCATAGGCCGCGACCGTGCCGCCGCCCGAGCTGAAGGCGACCAGCCGGCCGCCGGGCGCGAGTGCTTTCACCGCAGGGGTGAGAAGGTCGCCGCCGACGCCGTCGAGGACGATGTCGACCGGCTCGCCCCAGGACTCGTCGCCGTACACCACGACTTCGTCGGCGCCCATCTGCCGTACGAAGTCCGCCTTGTCGGCGGAGCTCACGGCGGCGACGACCCGGCGTGCGCCGCCCGCCTTCGCCAGCTGGAGCGCGATCTGGCCGACCGCGCTCGCCGCCGCCGTCACCAGGACGGACTCGCCCGGCCGCGGCCGCGCCGCCTCGTACGCACCCCGCGCCACCAGCCCGCTGCGCACCAGCGCGACCGCTTCGACGGCGGACGCGTGGTCCGGGATGTGCGAGGCCATGGACTCGTGGAGGACGGCGATGTCGGCGTACCCGTGCGAGAAGCAGAGGCCGGTCACCCGGTCGCCGGGGGTGAAGGCGGTGACGCCCTCGCCGACCGCCGTCACCGTCCCGGCGAGCTCGCCGCCGAGCGGGACGGGCGCGCTGCCCTCGCGGACCTTGCGGACGACGGGCAGGGTGACGCCGACGGCGTCGACACGGACGAGGAGTTCGCCGGGGCCGGGCGCGGGGGCCGCGACATCCTCGACGAACAGGACCTCGGGACCGCCGTTGACCTCGAAGCGAACACGACGCATGGACCCTCCCAGGGTGGATGGAGAACTCGTTGGGAGTCCCAACGGTATACGCGAAGTCGTTGGGAAGTCCAATGGTTTCTGGGTAAGGTCGGCACCGTGACCCGACGTGCTGACTCCGCCGAAACCGACTCGCTCCCCGCGCTCCAGCGCATCCAGACCCTGCCGAGCTGGCTGCTCGGCCGCGTCGCCACCCGGGGCCGCGCCCTGGTCGCCGATGCCATCGCCGTCGAGGGCGCCAAGATGTGGCACCACGCGGTGCTCGCCGCCGTCTGCGAGTACGGGCCCATCGCGCAGGCCGAGCTCGGGCGGCGGATCTCGCTCGACCCCAAGGACCTGGTCGGCTTCCTCAACGACCTTCAGGCCGAGGGATACGTGATGCGTAAGCCGGACCCGGACGACCGCCGCAAGAACGCGGTGTCGGTGACGAAGGCGGGGGAGCGGATGCTGGCGCGGTGCGCGGCGGCGGCGGACCGGGCCAACGAGGAACTGCTCGCGCCGTTGAGCGCGGCCGAGCGCAAGCAACTGATGGAGCTGTTGCGCAGGATCGGCGGTACGGAGGTCTAGGGCCGCTACCGGCGACAGGGGCGCACCCCGCCGGTCAGGCCCAGTAACCGTGCCGCGCGCGGGCCCGTCAGTCCTGTGCGGCCGGCTCCGACAGGGCCACGCGGTGCTCGCCCGCGTACACGTTCATGGACGCGCCCCGTAGGAAGCCGACCAGCGTCAGACCGCTCTCGGCGGCCAGGTCGACCGCGAGCGAGGAGGGCGCCGAGACCGCCGCGAGCACCGGGATCCCGGCCATGACCGCCTTCTGGGCCAGTTCGAACGAGGCCCGGCCCGACACCAGCAGGATCGCCCGCGACAGCGGCAGTCCCCCGGCCTGCACGGCGCGTCCCACCAGCTTGTCCACCGCGTTGTGGCGGCCGACGTCCTCGCGGATGTCGAGCAGTTCGCCCTCGTCCGAGAAGAGCGCGGCCGCGTGCAGCCCGCCGGTCCGCTCGAAGACCCGCTGCGAGGCCCGCAGCCGCTCGGGCAGGCTCGCCAGGAGCTCGGGCGTGACACGGACCGGGGGAGTGTCGGCGATCGGGAAGCGCGCGTGGGTGCGGACGGCGTCGAGGCTGGCCTTGCCGCACAGTCCGCACGACGACGTCGTGTAGACGTTGCGCTCCAGGGTGATGTCGGGGACCTCGACGCCCGGCGCGAGCTGGACGTCCACCACGTTGTACGTGTTGACGCCCTCCGCCGTCGCCCCCGCGCAGTAGACGATCGACCGTATGTCGTCGGCGGCCGCGACCACGCCCTCGCTGACCAGGAACCCGGCCGCGAGCGCGAAGTCGTCGCCCGGGGTGCGCATGGTGATGGCGAGCGGTTTGCCGTTCAGCCGGATCTCCAGTGGCTCCTCGGCCACCAGCGTGTCCGGCCGGGCGGAGACCGCGCCGTCCCGGATGCGGATGACGCGGCGGCTCTCGGTGACCCGTCCCATGCGACTGTTCCCGATTCTGTACGTGCTGGAAGCCGAAGCGGCCCTTGATGCAGAGGGTGCCGTGGGTCACCGGGTCGTCGTGCGGCGAGGTGACCTCGACGATCTCATTGTCCTGCACCGGGAGCGTGAGGTTGCAGCCGACGCCGCAGTACGCGCAGACGGCCGTCGTCTCCGTCTGCGCCCCCTCGTCCCAGGTGCCCGCCGCCCGCATGTGGCCGCGAAGCACACGGCAGCCGCCCCGGAGCTGACACAAGGCTCCAAAGGCTCGGCGGGAAGCCTGTTGGATCTCTTGCCCCTGTACCGGTCGGTAGCCACGAAGACTGGATGGCTCCTGATGTCCTACGAGGGGAATCGAGGCATGACCGGCATGCGAGGCTCACGCGTCGTCGCGCTCGGGCACTACCAGCCCGCGAAGGTGCTCACCAACGACGACCTTGCCGCCATGGTCGAGACCAGCGACGAGTGGATCAGCAGCCGCGTCGGCATCCGCACCCGCCATGTGGCCGGGCCCGACGAGCCCGTCGACGAACTGGCCGCACACGCCGGCGCCAAGGCGCTGGCCGCCGCCGGGCTCACCCCCGCCGACATCGACCTCGTCCTGGTCGCCACCTCCACCGCGGTCGACCGTTCCCCGAACACCGCGGCCCGGGTCGCCGCCCGCCTCGGTATGGGCTCGCCCGCCGTGATGGACCTCAACGTCGTCTGCGCCGGGTTCACCCACGCCCTGGCCACCGCCGACCACGCCGTACGGGCCGGATCCTCGAAGCGGGCCCTGGTCATCGGCGCGGACAAGATGACCGCCATCGCCGACTGGACCGACCGCACCACCTGCGTCCTGGTCGGCGACGGCGCGGGCGCCGCCGTGGTCGAGGCGTTCGACGAGGAGCTGATCGGCCCGGTGCTGTGGGGCTCGGTCCCCGAGATGGGCCATGCCGTACGCATCGAGGGCACCCCGCCGGTCTTCGCGCAGGAGGGCCAGGCCGTCTACCGCTGGGCCACCACCCAACTCCCGCCGATCGCCCGCCAGGTGTGCGAGCGGGCCGGGCTCACCCCCGAGGACCTGGCCGCCGTCGTCCTGCACCAGGCCAATCTCCGCATCATCGAGCCGGTCGCCCGCAAGATCGGCGCGGTCAACGCGGTCATCGCGCGCGATGTCGTCGACTCCGGCAACACCTCGGCCGCGAGCATCCCGATGGCCCTGTCCAAGCTGGTGGAACGCGGCGAGATCGGCACCGGCGACCCGGTCCTGCTCTTCGGCTTCGGCGGCAACCTCTCGTACGCGGGCCAGGTCATCCGCTGCCCGTGACCGGACTTCTTCCGGTGCCCCTGACCGGATGTCGTCCCCTTCTCCCGGCCGGTCGGCCGCTCCTGGCCTGACATCGCGATCGGTAGCCTGTAGACGATAGCCAATCGCGCTTGAGGGGGCCCCAAGTTGTCCGCAGGACTGCCGCAGGGAACCGTGCCCAGGCTGGAGCGCCCGGGGCCGCTGCGCGAGCGGGTGTACGAGGCGCTGCTCGAACTCATCACGACGCGCGCGCTGCGGCCCGGCCAGCACCTGGTCGAGAGCGAACTGGCGGGACACCTCGGGGTGTCGCGGCAGCCGGTGCGCGAGGCGCTGCAGCGTCTGAACACCGAGGGCTGGGTCGATCTGCGCCCCGCGCAGGGCGCGTTCGTGCACGAGCCGACCGAGCAGGAGGCCGACCAGCTCCTCTCGGTGCGCACCCTCCTGGAGTCCGAGGCCGCCCGCCTCGTCGCCGCCCACTCCGGCTCCGCCGGGATCGCCGCTCTTGAGGCCCTGTGCGCCAAGGGCGAGCAGGCGGTCGCGGACGACGACATGGATCTCGCGGTGGCGACCAACGCCGAGTTCCACGCCAAGGTGATGGAGCTCGCCGGCAACCTCGTCCTCGCCGAACTCGCCGCCCAGGTGGACCGGCGGGTGCGCTGGTACTACACCCCGGTCGCCCGGCGCCGCGGCACCCAGTCCTGGGTCGAGCACCGCGAAATCGTCGCGGCGATCTCCGCACGCGACGAGGAGGGCGCGACGGCGGTGATGCGCGCCCATACGGAACGCACCCGCGCCACGCACCACGAGCGCGCGGACAAGGACTGATCGAACTGGCGTGGATTCAGGCCGAGTTGGCTGCCTGACCCGCCGCGCTTTCGGCTTCCGTATCCGCGCACTCACCCCACCGCGCCTCCGCGAGCAGCATCGCGACCAGGACGAGCACCAGCGCGAACAGCTCGGCGAGCGCGTCCACATGGATGCCCAGCAGCGCGGTGGCGAGCGCGGCTGCGGTGGCCGCCGCGCGATAGCCCAGCGGCGCGATCCGCAGCGACGCGCGGAAGGCGACGTTGCCCGCGAGGAAGAGTGCCACACCGCCCGCGAGCGCCACGGCGGGCGCGGTCGGCAGGTGGTCCGGCAGATGCCCGATGGACTTCTTCACCCCGGCCGCGAGCACGGCGACCCCGAGCAGCATCGGGATGAAGCAGTAGAAGTACGCGCGCATGGTGGTCCGGAAGCGGGTGATCCCGGTGACCCTGCGCAGCGCCGCCTCGGCCGCCGCCTCGTCCCGGATGAAGTACGTCCACCACAGTGCGGTCGCCAGTGCGAGGGCGAGCACCACCCCGCCGAACAGGCCGAGATCCAGGTGGAGATTGCCGGAGCCGACGCCGATCGCGATGACGGACTCGCCGAACGCGACGATCAGCAGCAGCCCGTGGCGCTCCACGAAGTGCGCCGGGTCCAGCGCCCCGACCCGGCTGGTCACCGGCTCGCTGATGTCGGTGTAACGGCCGGTGATCCGGCCCGAGATGACCGGGGTGGCCGTCTGGATCACGATCGCCGCCAGCCACCACGCCTCGGCGGCGCGGCCGCCGACCGTACCGGCGGCGGTGACACAGAGCGCGGCCGCCACATTGGGCAGCGCGAAACTGAGCACGTACCGGCCGTGGATCAGCGCGTACAACGCGCTGTGCACCACGGTGACCAGCAGAAGGCCGAGGCCGAACGCCACGCCGTCGTCCTTGAACACCCCCGGGATCGCCAGCGCGCAGGTCAGGAAACCGCTCATGCCGAGGACGAGCGGGAGCCGCCGGGCGTTGGTCTCGGGCGGCACCTGGTTGGTGAGATACGCGTACGCCCCGTACATCCAGAACAGCACCACGAAGATCAGCAGTACGCGTCCGGCCTGGGCGAACGACAGGTCCTGGGTGAGCAGTACGGTCAGCTGGGTCAGGGTGAAGACGAAGACCAGATCGAAGAAGAGCTCCAGCGTGGAGACCCGCCGGTCCTCACCGCCGGACGCCGGTGCCTCCTGCGGTGCTCCGGTGGCGCCGCCCGCGTCCGCCATGTGGTCCCCCTGCCTCGTATGACTGTGCCGTTCGTGCGGCGCACACCATAACCGAGGCGGGGGAGGCCACTTGCGGGTGCGGCAGCAGTGCGACCGGCCCGATCGGCCTGGTCCCCGAGTCCGGCACCCTCACGTATCAACTCGTATACGAACTACGGGAGACGGGGATTCTCCACGGCGGTCGGAACCGGCGGTGCTCCCGTCGCCGGAACCAGCCACGTCGACTGCCCCGCGGCCTCGAAGCCATGGGCGTACGGGGCGGATCGACCCCGACCGGGACGGCCCGGCCGGTCCTCGGCCGTCTCGACATGCGGACTGAACTCACGTGATGTCACTCATAGTTGGCCGTGGGTGCGTACCGCCGCCGGTCCCGTGTCACTACCTTCGCCGTACGGCCGCCCCGTGCGAAGGCGGCCCGTAGCGCCACCTCCTGCCCCGCCCGACCTGAGCGGAGACCCACAGATGGCACCCACCCTCACCCTCAAGCCCGGCACCGCCTGGACCGACGCCTGGCAGCGCTGCCGGGCGATCGCGCCCGAGGCGTTCCGGGACGACCGCGTCCTCAACCTCTGGGCCGCGCAGTGGCGGCCCGACGGCCGCGCCCTGCCCGCCACCAGCCCCATTGACGGCACTCCCATCGCGGGCCCACCGCGCCTGGACGCGCCCACCGCCCAACAGGCGGTCCGCGCCTCGCTCGACCAGCACCGCGCCTGGCGGCACACCCCGCTCGCCGAGCGCCGGGCCCGCGTCGGCGCCACCCTCGACGCGCTCACCGAACACCGAGAACTGCTCGCCCTGCTGCTCGTCTGGGAGATCGGCAAGCCCTGGCGGCTGGCCCAGGCGGACGTCGACCGCGCGATCGACGGCGTGCGCTGGTACGTGGAGAACATCGACGCGATGGTCGACGGCCGCACCCCGCTGGCCGGTCCCGTCTCCAACATCGCGAGCTGGAACTATCCGATGAGCGTGCTCGTTCACGCAATGCTGGTACAGGCACTGGCCGGCAACGCCGTCATCGCCAAGACCCCGACGGACGGCGGCGTCGCCTGTCTCACCCTGGCCAGTGCGCTGGCCGCGCGCGAGGGCATTCCCGTCACCCTCGTCAGCGGCAGCGGCGGCGAGCTCTCCGAGGCCTTGGTGCGCTCGCCGGAGATCGGCTGTGTTTCGTTCGTCGGCGGCCGCGACACCGGCGCGCGCATCGCCACGGCCGTCACCGACATCGGCAAGCGGCACATCCTCGAACAGGAAGGGCTCAACACCTGGGGAATCTGGAACTATTCGGACTGGGACGCCCTGTCCACCGTCATTCCCAAGCTGTACGACTACGGCAAGCAGCGATGCACCGCGTACCCGAGGTTCGTCGTCCAACGTGCGCTCTTCGACCAGTTCCTCGCCGCGTACCTCCCGGCGGTCCGCAAGGTCCGCACCGGTCACCCGCTCGCGGTCGAGCACCCCGAAGACGCCCTGCCCGAGCTGGACTTCGGGCCGCTCATCAACGCGGCCAAGGCCAAGGAGCTCGGTGACCAGGTAGCCGAGGCGATCGACCGCGGCGCCGTCCCGCTGCACCGGGGCAGCCTCGCCGAAGGACGCTTCCTGGCGGGCCAGGACACCGGCGCGTATCTGCCGCCGGTGACGCTGCTCAACCCGCCGCCGTCGTCACCGCTGTTCCACGCGGAGCCGTTCGGCCCGGTCGACACCATCGTCCTGGTCGACACGGAGGCGGAGCTCCTGGCCGCCATGAACGCCTCGAACGGGGCGCTGGTCGCCAGCCTGTCGACCGACGACCCGGAGACCTACGCCCGCCTCGCCCCGCAGATACGGGCCTTCAAGGTCGGCCGCGGCAAGGCGCGTTCACGCGGTGACCGCGAGGAGCTGTTCGGCGGCTTCGGCGCGTCCTGGCGCGGCGCGTTCGTCGGCGGCGAGCTGCTGGTCCGGGCGGTCACGGAGGGGCCGACGGGGGAGCGGCTGCCGGGGAACTTCCCGGAGTCGTACGCGTAGGGGTTCGCTTCTTACGTGGTGCGCTTGCGGAGGACGTCGAGGGCGCGGTCGGCATGCACGTTCATGCGGATCTCGCTCTTGACGATCTCCAGGACGCGGCGGTCGGTGTCTATGACGAACGTGCCGCGCTTGGTCGGGGCCATGCTGAACCCCCGCTTGACGCCGAACCGTTCGCGTACGGCACCGTCCGGGTCCGAGAGCAGCGGATAGCCGAACGAGTGCTTCTCGGTGAACTCGGCCTGCCGCTCGACGGAATCGGCGCTGATCCCGACCGGCTGCGCCCCGAGGGCCCGGAACTCCCCGGCGATGTCGCGGAAGTGGCACGCCTGCGCGGTGCAGCCGGGGGTGAAGGCCGCGGGGTAGAAGAACAGCACGGCAGGGCCCTGGGCCAGCAGCCCGGAGAGGCTGCGCGGGGTGCCGGTCTCGTCGGGGAGCTCGAAGTCGTCGACCGTGTCGCCAATTCTCATGGGGGCAGTCAATCACTGCCGAGGTGGGGTCCTTCGGGTGCGGGCCGTCCTGGGCTGGTCGCGCAGTTCCCCGCGCCCCCGAGTGGCGCGGGAACGCATCGGACTTCCACAAGTCCGCTCAGCCGATCCCCTGCCTGTCCCCCTCCAGCGCGAACGCCCGTTCCGCCGATTCCGGGACGCTTCGTTCCACCGCCTGCACGAGCAGGGCCCGATGGCGGAGCAGTGGCTCGGCGCGTTCCGGGGGAGCCAGCCGCAGGAGCTCGTCCAGGGCGGCCATCAGACGGCGGGTGACCTGGGGGCTGCCGATCGCGTACGTACGGATCTCGGCGAAGCCGAGGTCCACGAAGTCGCCCCACGACGGTACGGGCTGGACGAGACGCACGGTGCCCTGCCGGTCCCGGTGGCCCACGCTGCCGAGCGGGAGGTGGGCGAGCGCGGCGAGGAGCTGCTCGATCCGGTCCAGGCACTGCACCGCCGTCGTCGGATCGTTCACGGCCGGGGACAGCGCCCGCAGCGCGATGTCGCCGAGCTGGCGCAGCCCGAAGCCGAGGTCCTGGTGGAAGGTGCGCTCCACCCCCACCGACACCGTGTACCCGAGCGCCCCGCGCGACGGCGCCCGCCCGCCGTGCACCGCGAGCACGGGGGTGCCGGGCACCACGAAGTCCCCGATACGGGGGATCAGCCGCAGCACCACGTCCTGGCGGCGGGCGGCCCGTACGAGCCGCGCGATGTTCACGTCCCGCAGCAGCCCGGCCCGCCCGCTGTGGCCGACCTGACCGCTCTCCCCGGGCAGCTCGTCCCCGTCGACCCCGCCCCGGGGCATCTTGTGCAGCACCTGGAACGCCTCGGCGGTGATCCGCTCGACGACGTGCCCGACGCGCATCAGCCGCAGCGTCGCGTTCACGTACGCGATGAAGAGGAGCAGGCTCAGGGCGACCATCACGATGGTCAGCACGCTCTGGGTGACGGGCACGCTGTCCACGCGCCGGGGATCGGTCTCGCCGCTGTACGAGGTGAGGACGAGCAGCGAGAGCGCGAAGGTGGAGAGGAAGACGGCGAAGGTCAGCTTGGTGATCCGGGAGCGTACGAAGATCCGCACCACACGCGGCGTGAGCCCGCTCGCCATCTGCACGGCGACCAGCGAGATGCTGAAGACCACACCGATGAAGGTCATCATCGCCGAGCTGACGGTGGTGACCACGGTCTTCAGGTCGTCGACGAGCCCGATGAGATCGGTGATCGCCTCGTACTCCTGCTGCCGGTGCAGCTCGTCGACGATCGCCGTGTCCAGCCAGTGCGCCAGCAGCCACAGCACACACACCAGCGCCAGCGCCGCACTCGGCGCGAACCAGAAGGTGTCCCGCAGATGCTCCCGCAGCGGCGACAGCATCCGAGGCCGCCGATAACGCTCGCCGTCGTTGCCCACCTGCCGAGGCTAGGGGGTGTCCGGCGGATCTCGCCGAGGACGCGCGGGCCGACGTGCTCTCCCCCAAGGACTGAAAGTCCAGGGGGGACCCCAGTGTCGCGGCCCGCCCGCGCTCGCCTGACCACGCGATATGTGGGTGAACGGCGCCTCAAACCCCTGGTAGAGTTATCTCTGTCGCCGCGGGGAGCAAGCCCGCGAGACACACACCTAGTCCGGGTGGCGGAATGGCAGACGCGCTAGCTTGAGGTGCTAGTGCCCTTTATCGGGCGTGGGGGTTCAAGTCCCCCCTCGGACACTTTCTTTTCACCAACCAAGTGCTGGCCGGGAGTAATCCCGACCAGCACTTTGCGTTGTGCGTGGTGGTATTCGAGGGTCACACCGAGCTCGGCGTACAGCCGGGTCTTGAGGGGCCGGTCTGCGGTACGCAGGACGTCGGCGGCGTATCCCGCCGCATCGACGATCCGGGCGATCTGGTCGCGACTGAGGGCGGAGCGGACGGGTACCGTCTGCAAGCGGGTGGCGGTGCGCTTGCGCAGGGCCTCGGTCTCGGAGATCCATGCGGCGACGGTGTGGGAGGCGGCGGCGCCCGAGTCGAGCAGGGCCCGGTAGTTCGTGAGCTTGCGGTCACAGTCTGTGATGACGGCCTGGAGTTCAGCCGGAGGGTGGGGGGCGGTGGTCCGCTGGGCGGCGTGGAGGCGGTCGATGGTGTCGGCGCGTCGGCCGGGGGCGAACTGGAGGCTGATCCACCGGTCGACAGGCGGTAGGACGTCCTTCTCGCGCAGGAAGAGGTTGCGCGGGTGGTCGATCTTGTTGGCGAGGGCGTACTGCTCCGGGTAGCGGCACCGGTAGTAGGGCTCGGAGCGGACGGATTGGCAGCTCATCTTGCGGTGGCAGTACCCGCAGACGAGTCGGCCGGCCAGGACGTAGACGTGCAGCTTGCCCGCCCGTTCCTTCGGGCTTCTGGTGCGGGTGCCGGAGTCGAAGATCTCCTTTGCGTGGAGGTAGTCCTCCATGGAGACGAGCGGCGTGTGGGCGATCTGCTTGGACCAGATCCACTGGCCGGGATCGTTCCAGCGCATGCGGGTTTCGTAGCCGAGGGCGACGTCTTCGACGTCGAGGAGGATCTCCTGTTTGCGCTGCCGGTTCCAGACCTGGTGGCCGGTGTAGCGGGGGTTCTGGAGGATGGTGCGTACCGCGCCCTTGGACCAGGCGATGCCGCTGCGGTGCGGATTGCGGTCGGGGTCGTGGGCGGAGGGGCACGGGATGTCGTCGCGAGTGAGGCATTCGGCGATGGCGTAGAGTCCGCGGCCGCGGAGGCGGCCGGGCAGGAACTCGCTGAAGATCCACTGGACGACCCAGCCGACGGCGGGGTCGAGCTCCAGGCGGTGAAGCCGCTTTCCGTCGGCGGCCTTCGACGGGTTGGGATGCGGCCCGGCGTCGCCCAGGAGATAGCCGTACGGGGGTCTGCCGCCCAGGTATCTGCCCTCGACGAGGGCTTGGGCCGCCATGGCGGCGCGGACGCGGATCTTGATGCGGTTGCGTTCGCCCTTGCTCATGCCGCCGAAGACGGACATGACAAGGTCGTGGGCTTCGCTGTCGGGGTTGATCGGGCCGCCGACTTCGGGCACCCACAACTCGACGCCGTAGTGGGTGAAGAGGGGGTGGGTGAGACTGTACTGGTTGTCGTAGAAGACACGTTGCGGTTCGCCGATCACGACCGCGCTGAACCCCCGGTCGGGGTTCTTGAGCGCGTCGAGGAGTGCGGAGGCTCGTGGACGTCGGCGCCAGGGCAGGGAGCGCGAGTGCCCGATGTCGAAGTACTCGGCGACGACGCTCCCGCCGACCGGTTCGATCAGAGCCTGGGCCCGGTTCAGCTGCCAGGCACGAGAGGCCGCCGGGTCCTGCAGATCCTCGGTCGAGCACCGACCGGCGAAGGCGAAACGGATCATGCCGTGCTCCTCGGGCAAGGGCCGTGACGTGATGGGCGTGGTCGTCCGTGGTACCTCTGCACGGGCCAGAGGGCCAGCTGACCGGGACCCGTCCTTTGCGGGCGGGGAGTCTGTCGGGGATCACGGCCGGGCCTCTTGGTCGAGGGCGTTCTCGCAGGCGGCGATGAGGATGCGCAACCAAACCGCCGCTGCGCCGGGGGTGAGGGCGGGAGGCTGCTCTGGTAGGAGCACCTGGACGGGCACCTCGTTGCTCGCCCTGCTCCCCAGGTGGGAGCGGTGCTGGTGCGCGGCGTGCTGCGTGCTTTGGGTAGGTGGTGTGACGTCAGGTCGGGGCGGGCCGGGTTGCATGCTGGGGCGTAGTCGGCCGGTGCATTTCGCGCTGGCTGGACGCGTCGCCTCATCCATGGTGCTCTCCTCGAACGTCGTCGTTTGAGTGGGCACCTTCTAAGGAGAAAATCCGCCCTGATGTTGCCATCGCGACGGATCTTGTTACGCCTGGCCGAGGCGCGAGGTGGCGGCTCGTGCGTGGTGCTTAGCGCATAGGGGTGCGGGGACCGTCCTGGTTGATGGGGCTGGGTGATCACGTCGGAGACGGTCCGAACGAGGTGCAGCCCGTCGGGGGAAAGGCACTCGGGAACAGGCCCGGACGCCGGGAAACAGGCGGTTGAGTTGGTGGTGGCGGGTTCGGCGTTCTAGGTATGCACCCAAGCGACCGAACTTTGGTCGTCCACGGCAGGGCTGAGTTCATAACTACCGCTCGGTTCATCGGCTCCGCCAGGTGCTTGGCAGCGGAGAGCGAGATCCATGCAACAGGCGGGATCACCTCACTTGCGAGCAATCACCGCAAGCTCACCTTGATATCCAGCGATACCGGCGTGGGCAGGATGATCGGGCAGCCCGTACCTATGCAGAAGCCCCGCTCCTACTTGTCTCGCCACCGAAGCGGAATAACCCGATTTATGTGAATTGTGCCACCATGGTAGACGGGTGATGTCAGTGGTGTAGGGAAGAATCGCTAGCGGGGAGGAGAACTGATGACTGACGATCGAGATGCCTCTGACCAGCGCATACCCACCCCTGGTGGCTGTCGCTGGTGTGGGCTTGAGGCCCGTGAACATGCTCAGCGATGGAAGCCGCCGGTGGGATGGCACAAGTGGGAGCCTCCGACGCTTGAACAACGTAAGGAGCGCATGCTCGCACGGCGCCGACAACGTCGGGATGGAGGGACTAGAGCAACGATGCGCGTTGTTACCCTGTGGCTAGCTTTCTGAGTTGTCCGAAGATCTCGCGCAGCTGGGCGGGCACCTGATCGGGGCTGGTGAGTGCGCTTACCAGCTCATACATCATGTCCGGCTTGCCACTCGGCCCGGCAGGGCTTTTCTCTCGAAGCATGTTCAGCACTTCCTTGCTGAACTTCTTGCCGGGGCGGTGCGCGGTGAAGTCCGCCGCGGTCCAAGGCGCTTGCTTCGGCCAGACATCGTTGGCGACTGCGGCCCACAGATCGTCGGGGAAGAGTTCCTCCAGCTCATTGAAGGCATCCGGCTCGCCGACAAAGCGCACGTGATCTGCGACGGAGTCGCCGAAGAATTGCTGGAGCCGGGCATCTTTGAAGAGCCCCTTGGGCAGGTTCCGGCTGTCGGCGTCCACCATGAGCATCACGGATCGGCCGTGTTCGACGAGGTATCGGGCGAGGTGAAGTGCTCCTTCGTTGTTGAAGCAAGCCCACAGGGCGATGCCGGCCGACTGCAGGGACAGCCCTTCCGACAGTCTGAACAGCACCGGGATCACTCGCTGCTCCGTATCGCCTTCGACGGCGAGGAAGCAACGCTCGTGAAGGAGAACAGAGTTGCGCAATCCCACAGCGGTTGCGATCTGCCCGAGGTGGGCATCGATCGCGCCGTGTGTGTCGGCTCCGAGCCGCTCTATGACCGTGCGCCCGTCTTCCAATCGCAGGTGTACGACGTCCGCGATGTCGACGCCGTCGATCAGGTTCATCGAGTGGGTGGCGACGATGACGTTCACGTGCGGTAGTGCGCCCTGATCGCGGACCAGTTGCATGATCTTGCGCTGGTGGCCATAGTCGAGGTGCGTGTCCGGCTCGTCGTAGATCACGATCGTCTGGACGGGCGGTGGCGCGGACTCCTCCTCGGTGTCGGATCCCGTGGAGGCGCCGATGTCGCCGAATTCCTCGGTCGACAGGAGCTGGCTGTTCCACTCCCAGATCGCGAGGGAGATGCGACGCGAGCTGCCGAGGCCGGAACTGCCCAGGCTGACGGCCTCGCCCTTCGCCCGGGAGATCCGAAGGGGAGCTCCGCGGAGACCGTGCGAGAACGAGACCTCGGGTTCGACGAACACCTCGGTCAGATCGTCGCAACGAGTCCGGATGTGTTCGCACATCGACTTCGCATCGCTTTGCAGGCGCGCCTTGATGTCGCTTTCGATCGTCTGTAGATGCCCCTGAAGGGTCGCATCCGCCATGTGCGTCTGGTAACGGCCCATCAAGGCGGTCTTTACCGCACCGTCAGGGTCGGTTGCCTTCCCGTCGAAGGGTAGGAGCCGGGGCAGCCTGCGCTCCAAACCCTTGGGCGCCGGCACCCAGGCTGACGTGGAGGCGTGCGCCAGGCCGTACTTGCGCAGGGCGGGCTCGATGTCTGGGCGTTTGATGGAGGTGAGCTCAGGCAGGAGTTCCTTGGCGGCAGCCCTGACTTCGGCCAGCGACAGCTGAGAAGGGTCTCGTAGTCGCTCGTCATCAGGTAGTGGAGCCCAGCATTCAAGTACCGAGGCCTTGCCGATGGCCGCACTTCGACGTACGCGTAGGTTTTCGGGGAGCCCGAATTCCTCCTGCTCCCAGGCGTCGAGAGTGAAGAGTCCTTCGATCCAGGTGGACGCACAGCGCGAGCAGGGAGCGGCAGCCTCACCACCAGCCGTCTCCGCGAGCTCGTACGTACGGTCATCCTCGGCCAACTGCTCGTTGCCCACGAGGAAAGCGAGAGCCGCGAGCACGGCACTCTTCCCGCCGTCGTTCTGACCGGCGAGGATCGTCGGTGTGCTCACTGGGATGTGCTGGACGTCCTTGAGCGAGCGGAACCCGCATACCGTGAAGCTGTGGAGGTGCACCGTTCTCTGCCGCTCCGTTCGCTCGCGACGAGTGGCAATCTCGTCGTCGACCAGTAACGCCCAGCCTCACGCGTCTGCATGGGCACCGAATCCCCCAGACGCATCATCTTATGTCCTGCGGTGAACCGCCTACCGCGTATGCCGACCGATCCGACTCGATCGAGCTGATGCGTGTGGGAAGCCGGGGCTGCTGGAACCTCCGAGCCGACGCCTCGCCTGCGACCGGGGCCTGTGAGACTGCTGTGTTCTACCTGGTTGTGGAGGGGTACATGTCTCTATGATCGCCTTCTTGGTCCTCAGACGATCACCAAGTCGGTGACCTTGCGTCGGTGTTGCCGTGCCATCGCCTGTGGAATCTACGGGCCTCCGGTATGAGTCACCCTTACCCAACCGTGTCTGGCCACCACTTCAACGACATCGTGAACTCCGCGCCACCGTCTGGGCTCGGCTTCCCGCCAGGGATGGGAAAACCAGGGGCTGGTGTCCACCTGTGGAGTGCCACCTCCTCCTCTGGCATGGCGAGTTGTTGTCCCGGCTGCCGCTCCTGGTGACGGCTCACAGGCGATCGCGGAGACGTCTCAGCGCTGCGTGCACGACCTGCTGGCGTCGCGGCCCGCACCAGCGGACTCCTCAATTCCGCAGGTCGGGGGTAGTTTGGTGATCGCGTGCAGGGCTGGAATCTCGGTCCCGGACGTTGTACATGGCAGACGGCGGTTCCGGAGGGGGGATTGTCTTGACCGATGCTCTGTGTGCGTGGGTGACGCCCCGGTGCGATTCCAGCCGAGGGGCGCCGAGTGACCTTGCAGACGAGGAGTCTTGAGACCGATGACGCCGAACATCCACTCCCACGAGATCGAACTGCGTGACATCGAGGAGGCATTGGAACAGGCGCTCGGCGTCGTGCGCAACGTTCCACGCGACGGCCTTACCGCCGTGGAGTGGCTTGAGGTGTCGGCGAGGCTCGGTGAGCTGCAGGCTCAGGCCCGTGAGGCGTCCGGACGCATGCGTCAGGCGCTCCTGGGCTCCGCGCGAACGGCGATTCTGGTCTATATGCGCGCGCATGCGGGGGAGCCGGTTCCTGCCGCGGCTCTGGAAGGCGTGGCAGGTATCCAAGCCTGGACCCGGCGGATCCGGGAGCTGCGCACCCCGTTCGGCTGGGATGTCGAAAGCGGCACGTGGGCCGCGGACATGCAGAAGGACCAGTACCGCCTGGTGGCTGACCGACTCGATGAGAGCGCGGCTGACGACGACCGGCTTGCGACGGCGATCAGCGGCAAGACCTCCAAGGAGCGAGTGCTCGAATACCTGTTGCACCTGAGCCCCTGGCCTGTGAGTCCGCAGCGCCTTGAAAGGGTGGCGGGGGTGCCCACCTGGCGACAGGACATCCAGGAGCTCATCGGCGAGGGCTGGCTCATTCGTTCACACGAGGACGAGCCGCAACTCGCCCCGGGTTTCCATCGCTTGGCGAGGCTCGAAGACTGAGCGCGCTGGCGGGCGGGGCCTGAAGAGGTGGCCAGTACGCAAGAAATGGATCAGATGTTCTATTAACTTGCGGGCTTCCGAACCGAGTCAAGCCGCCAAGGGTCATCTGGATTCGGCTCTTCGTCACGCCTGTCAGTGGCAGCCCATATGGTCGAGTCGGAATCGGCTATTGAGTATCCGAACGAGGGAGGGGTGCACCGTGGCAGCCGCCAGTGCTTCGGTGGAGGGGGAGTCCGGCTGGGACGGGGCGGAGAGTCTCGTGTCCCAGGTCGTGCTCGAGCAGTCGGCTCGCTGCCTGCGGGCGTACGTGGAGAATCCGAGCCTCATCGAAGAGCACTCGAACATCGAACGCTCGACGACTCAGGGCGGGTATGGACATCGGCAGCTCTACGAAATGGTGCAGAACGGGGCTGATGAACTTCAGAACGAACCCGGGGGTGGTATCCAGGTCGTGCTCGGCCAGGGCGCTCTGTACTGTGCCAACCTTGGGACAGCTGTCACCGCCGAAGGGGTGGAGACAATCCTGGCCTCGCATCTGTCGAGGAAACGGGGTACGGAGATCGGCCGTTTCGGCCTCGGCTTCAAGTCCGTCCTGAGTGTCTCCGCCACCCCGCAGTTCTTCAGCCGTAGCGGTTCGTTCGGCTGGGACACGGACCGGGCGAGCGACGCCATCCGCCAGCGGGTTCCGGGTGACGGGCCGACGCCTGTCTTGCGTCTCGCCCATCTTCTGGACCCCGTCGCAGAGCAGCGGCGGGATCCCGTCTTGGCGGAGTTGATGCGCTGGGCGACGACCGTGATCAAGTTGCCTCTCAAGCCAGGTCACGCGGATCGCTTGGCCAGGGACCTCGTAGAGTTTCCCGCGAAGTTCGCGATTTTCTCCCCGCATGTCGGCGAACTGATCCTCGAAGATCGACGGGATCCGGACAGCGTCGTTCGCCGCGAGATCTACGTCAAGGAGCAGGGCGCGACACGAACGCTCTTCACCGACGAAGACGGTCATCATCAGACGTCCGAGTGGATGGTCTTCGAGACCCTTCACGTCCCCACCGCGCGTGCTAAACGCGATGCCGGCGAGTATCACGATCGCTCTCGGATCCCACTCGCCTGGGCGGTCCCCACTAGCGGTCAGCAGGGAACGGGCGAGTTCTGGGCCTTCTTTCCGACGACGTACGAAACGACGCTGCGAGGAGTTCTCAACGCGCCGTGGAAGACCAACGAAGACCGTCAGAACCTTCTGAAGAACAACTCCTTCAACGAGGAACTCATGGAGGTCGCGGCATCCCTGGTCGTTGGCGCTCTCCCCGCCATATCGACACCGCAGGACCCGGCGCGTCACCTCACGCTGATCACGGCTCGTGGCCGAGAGGCGCGCAACTGGGCCGACGACATGCTGACCACGTTGGTCTACAAGGCAGCTGCCACCCGGCCGTCATTGCCCGATCAGACGGGCGCCCTGCGCAAGCCTGCCGAACTCAAACTGCACCCGGAGCGCCTGGACAAGAAGTGGCTCCGTCAGTGGGCCGAGTATCCGGGACGCCCTGCGGACTGGTGTCACCACTCGGTCGAGGAGACCACTCGGCGCTCGCGGGCGGAGATGATCCTCGAGCGGGCCGGGCGGGGGCCGACGACCGTCCGAGCCTGGCTTGAGGCGTTGGTCGGTGACGGCACTGCAGCGGCATCCACCGTGGCCTTGTCCATCGTGGCCGACATGGTGCAGCGCCAGAGCGTCCATTCCGAGGAGGCATGCCGGGCACGCATCCTACGGACCGAATCTGGCGAGTTCGTGGCGCCGATCGCAGACACCGTCTTTCGCCGGACGCCGTTGGACCTCTCTTCCGGAGATCTACGGTTCGTGGATGCCGACCTGGAAGCGAACCAGGACGCCGACTGGGCTCTGACAGTCCTCGGGATCCGCGAAGCTGACGCTCTCGGTCGATTCGCCGCGTTGACCAAACAGGGCTTCGGCGGTTACCGAGACGAGGACTGGGAGAGGTTCTGGCTGCTGGCGCGGGCTCCCGGCGCCGATCGAGTCGAGCAGCTGCTTGCGGAGCAGAGGGTGAATACCCACGTCCTCAAAGTGAGGGTTCGATCCGGTGGATTCCGGCTGCTCCGCTCCTGCCTGCTGCCCGGTGACGTCGTGTCATCGGGGGGTTCGGAAGACCGTGACGTCGCCGTCGACCTCGACTTCCACCAGGCCGACATCGGGTTGCTCGGCCTGCTCGGGGCGACCGATGGCCCGAAGGCCGCAGTGGATCCCAATCGTGAGCCCTGGTATGCCGAATACCGAGCGAAGATGATCGAGGCGTACTACAAACAGCTTCCTCCGGGCGTCAGCACGCCTCGCGAGCAGAGCATCGTCGTGGCCGGCCCCCAGCCGCCGGGGCCTTTGGAGCTCTTGACCCGACTCAGCCCGGGTGCCCAGGCGCGATTCCTCAAGTCCATTCCCTCCGCAGGGATGGTGGCGTCCTGGACCGTGCACGCCAGGACACGTCCTGGTGACCGTCAGCTCAGCATCGAGTCCCCGTTGGTGTGGATGGCCAAGCGACATGGAAGGCTGCCCACCTCCCAAGGCGTGCGCTCGGTGACCGAGTGTGTAAGCCCCGCCCTTTCACAGTACCGAAACCTGCTTCCTGTCGCGGAGGTGGATGCCGGACTCGCCGCCGTGCTGTGCCTTCCCGGGGAGCTGGAGGAGATCAGCGGAGAGCTGTGGATGAGCATCCTCGACGATGTACTGCACAGCGAGGACGATACGAGAGTCGGGGGACTGTACGCGTTGGGGCAGACGGTTCTGTCGGCCCCTGCGAAGATCAGGTGCCGCACGCGCCGAGGATGGACCCATCGTCCTGCGGGCGACGTCGCTGCCGCGGCCGATCGTGAGCAGTACCAGCGATTGTTCGACCACGACGTCCCTGCGGTACTCGCTCCGAGTGAAGAGGCTGCGGCTCGGCTGGTGGAGGGTTGGGGGCTGAACGCCTTCGTCGACGCGCTCATCACGGAGCTTCGGGCCGTCCCCACTGGTATGCCGACTCCTTTGGAGGATGTCTTTCCTCAACTCCGCTTCCTGCCAGGGCGGCCGATGCAAGGGCTTGAGCTCGTGCGTTGCACCGAGCTGGATGAGTTGATCTCCACCCCGGCCGGGCAATCCGTGCAGTCTTTGGACATCGGTCGGGACGGTACGGCCGTCTACTGGCGGGAGATCGACGACGACCTCGCTCTGGTGCGGCAGCTGAGCAGGTTGCTGGGTCTGGGGCTGAGCGAAGAACGCTGCCGGCAGGTGCTCAAGCATCGCGAGGAGATCCGCAAGAGCGGACGAGTCGTCACCGTTCGGAACCAGAAGGATGACGCGGACCGACTCAAGGTCATGCTGCCCGCCGAAACGTTGAGGGAACGACTCCCACAAGGGCTCGTCGAACATGTGGAGAAGACCGAGGGAAAGGCCGACGACCGCACGATCGCCGAGTTGGCGATCTCGGTCCACGGTCCGGGCACGCTCAGTGAGTACCGTTTGGAGCTCGAGGCAGCCGGATTCGCCCTCCCCACTCAGATGGCAGGCGGCCATCAGGCCCGGACCTTCGTCTCCGATCTCGGCTTCGCGTCCGAGTTCGCAGGCTTCGGCACACCGGCACTGGAACCGGTTCTCACAGTTGAGGGGCTAGTCGACCTCCCACCTCTTCACGACTACCAGGCGGAGATGGTCGGTCGCATGCGCGATGTCCTGGCCAGCTCTCCTCCGCAGCGCGGCATGCTGAGTCTGCCCACCGGGGCCGGTAAGACTCGAGTGGCGGTGGAGGCGCTGACGGAGACCCTTCGTAATCTCCCCTCCGATCGGGAGTCCACCCCGGTGTTGTGGATCGCTCAAAGCGAGGAGCTCTGCGAACAAGCCGTTCAGAGCTGGCACTTCGTATGGAAGGCCACTGGTCCTGCCAAGCGCCTCACCATCAGTCGACTCTGGAATCGCAACGAGGCAGATCCGGTGACCGAAGGATTCCACCTCGTCGTCGCCACCGACGCCAAGCTCGAAAGGGTTATCGAGACCGAGGACTACGCCTGGCTGCGTGAGGCTCGGGCCGTCGTGGTCGACGAGGCGCACACCTCGCTCAGCCCCCGGTATACGCGGGTACTCGCGGCCCTGGGACTGACACCGCACCGAACCCGCTGCCCGTTCATAGGGCTCACCGCCACTCCCTTCCGCGGCAACAGCACGGAGGAGACGGACCGCTTGGTGGGTCGCTACGGACACAACCGGCTCGACCACTCCGCCGACGGCACGGAGATCCTGGGCGACGACCCCTATCTCACTCTTCAGAACCTCGAGGTTCTGGCGTGGGTCAGGCACCAGCAGCTCGAGGGCGCTCGTATGGAACTCGACGCTTCAGAGCGGGAGAATTTCGAGCAGCTTCGGCGGCTCCCCAGCAGCGTCGAGGAACGCCTCGGTCAAGACCAGAAGCGCAACCAGACGCTACTTGACACCATCACCGATCTGCCTGCCGACTGGCCTGTGTTGCTCTTCGCGACTTCGGTGAACCATGCCAAGTTGATGGCGGCCCTGCTCGTGCGCAGAGGTGTCCGGGCCGCCGCGGTCTCCGGTGGCACGGACATCGGTGTGCGACGTCACGTGATCGACCAGTTCCGCAAGGGACAGATCCAGGTGCTCGCCAACTACGGAGTCCTGTCACAGGGGTTCGATGCTCCGGCGACCCGGGCCGTCATCGTCGCCCGCCCCACGTACAGCCCGAACGTCTACCAGCAGATGATCGGCCGGGGCTTGCGTGGTGAGGCGAACGGCGGCAAAAAGGAGTGCCTCATCGTCAACGTGGCGGACAATATCGACAAGTATGGCGAGGAGCTGGCCTTTCGCCGTTTCGAGTATCTATGGAAGACGCAGTGACCGATACCGGCGAAACTGCCGAAGTGATTCTTTCCGACGAGCAGAAGCACGTGGTCGAGCTGGGCCTGGACGCCCGCACGCTGGTCACCGCCGGCGCAGGGACGGGCAAGACCCTATGCCTCGTCCGCCGCTTGGCCTTCCTCGTCGAGGAGGAAGACGTAAGCGCCGCGGACATTCTCGTCCTCAGCTACTCGCGTGCAGCAGTGCGGGAGGTCCATGAACGTCTTTCCCGAGTGGGCGATGGCAGTCGATATGTCGACGTTCACACCTTCGACTCGTACGCCACATGGATCCTCTCCGAGGCTGATCCCGACGGCTCTTGGCGGACAGCCGGGTACGACGGGCGGATCCGCGCGGCCACTCGCCTCCTTCGTAGTGACGAGAACGCAGCCGGCTTGATCGAAGACCTGGAGCACATCGTCGTCGACGAGGTTCAGGACCTGGTCGGCGAACGCGCTGAATTCGTCAAAGCGCTTCTGGAACTTGGACGAGGCGGTTTCACCCTGCTCGGTGACCCCGCGCAGGGTATCTACGGGTTTCTGCTGGAAGATCCCGTGGAGCGGATCCAAGGCGCAGCCGCGTTATACGGCTGGGTCCGAGACCGGTTCGGCGAGAACCTGATCGAAGCGGCTCTGTCGCGCAACCGGCGTGTTCGAGACGACAGAGCCGAGGTCGCCCGCCCCTACGGCGTCGCCCTCGGTCGCACGGACGCCGACTTCGCGGCCGTGCATCGGGGCTTGCGTACGTGCCTGCTGGCCCCAGACTGCCATTTGGGCGCACTCGACGACGCGCTGCCCGTCATCGCGGATCTCGCCGCCGCGCCCACCGCCATTCTGTGCCGGACCAACGGTGAGGCACTCCGTCTCTCCGTGCATCTGTATGAGCACGGTGTCGGACATCGGCTCCAGAGGCCGGGGCTGGACCGCGTCGTGCCCGCCTGGGTGGCAGGCTTGTTCACCGCCTTCGACATCGCCAGGCCGTCCAAAGAGGCGGTCGTGAGCTACCTGGAATCTGCGCTCAAGGGGGAGACGACAGAACCACAACAGGCATGGCTCCTGGTCAAACGCATGGACGGGAACCGCAACAACCGTCATTCCCTGGATCTCGGTGCGGTGGCTTCGCGGATCGCCCAGCGTCGAATCCCCGACGAGCTCGTCTCGCAGGGGCTGGCCACCCTCGTCGTCTCCACCATCCATCGCGCCAAGGGGCTGGAGTTCGACAACGTCATCGTCATCGACCCCGGCGAAGCGCCCGGCGACCCGGTGCAGCTGGCGGAGGAGACGCGCCTGCTCTACGTGGCGATGTCTCGTCCGCGGGACCTGCTGCTGCGGCTTACATTGCCCCTGGAACTGACGAAGGGGTTGCGCAAGAACCCGGGGATCGACCGATGGGTCAAACGCCATCCCGGGTCGCAACGGCAGTTTCGCAGCCGCCGCTACGGGATGGAGATCACCGGTGATGACGTGCACGCCGAAGATCCTGCAGGTGCTGTCGGTTTCGCCGAGTCCCCGCGCACTGTCCAGGGGTATCTCGCCTCCGCAGTGGCGCCGGCTGCTGCCGTCACTCTGACCCGGATGGACGCCCCATACGGCACTGGACACCCCGGATATGTGGTGGAACACGAAGGCGTCGCTGTCGGGGTCACCTCGGAGTCGTTCGCTCGGGCGCTGCGCAGTGAGGTCGGCGGGAATCATGAATGGCCCGAGCGCATTGAGGACTTGCGAGTCGACTGCGTCGAGACGGTCGTCGGCAGCGAAGCGGCGTCGCTGAACAACGAATTGGGGCCTTTCGGCGTATGGCTTCGCCCTAGGCTGGTGGGAATGGGCAGGTTCGTCTGGCCCAAGAAGGGACAGTCGGCATGAACCCCGAGCAGCACTACGTCTTTCGCGACGAACTGGTCGGTCGGTTGCAACAGGACCTGATCGGGCCTGCTGATCCTTCATCGACGGAAGAGATCCACGACCGACCGATCACGAAATACGCAGCGGGCATCCTCTTTCCGCAGAACACGGCTTCGGTCGAGGAGTCATCCGCCCTTGATGAGGACGTGGAGGGCAGGCGCCCCACGTTCGATGCAGTGCCCGATCCGGCGGTGGCGATGGCGAACGTCCGTTATCCGTCGTCCATGGGCATGACGTTCTCTGTGGACACCAGGACCAGCTCGACGATCCACCTCACGGCGACAGCCGCACGCTACGTCGCCGAAGAGACCTCCGACGTGCGTACCCGTCGCACGACTGGCGGAGGGAGGGAACTATGGCGACGTGTTCCCGTGCCCATTCCGCTTGAGACAGTCGACGTCTCCCAACCTCGACCAGAAGAGCGGCTGCGCCTTGCTGACGGGCTGGAGCTGTTCCTGCGTGTCCGTCCCCGTGACTCCCACGGCATCGCTTCCGTCACCGTCATCCTCATAAACTCGAACACCTCCCGAGGCGGGAGTCGGGATGAGGCATCCTTCTTCCAGTCCAGGCTGACCGTCGTCGGGACGGACGGTACCGCCCCCTTCGTGGAGCGAGTGGCACCCGGCAGCGTGGACGGCGACGAGGAGCTCGCCTCGTATCGACTGCTCTACCGCCACAAGCCTGCATTCGCCACCGGCCACGGTTGTGCGGTCGAATGGGACGGCACCGTCGGCGGCACGGGGCCGGACGACGAGGTTCGAGCTCATCGCATCGGGACGACCTTCGCCCCCACCTACGAGCTATGGCTGTCTGATTCGAATCCCGACATCAACACTGCGAAACTTGGAATGCTGCACCTGGCTACCACCCCTCCAAGCCAGGTGATCGCCTCGCTTCGCGCTCTCGTAGAGGGTTATCGCGACTGGGTCGCTGACCAGCGGAAGGAGGCGACGACCCTGGCGGCCGGGGGGCTCCAAGCCACCGCTGAACAGCACCTGTCCCTCTGCGACGACGTCTGTGCCCGCATGAGTAGAGGCATCGAGACACTCCACGATCCCGTGATCATGGAGGCGTTCCAGCTGGCAAACCAAGCCATGTCGATGCAGCGGGCCCGTACCGAGTGGTTGAGGAATCCGCCGAACGAGCGATCGGCCTGCCCCGACGAGCAGGTTGGAGTCTGGCGCCCATTCCAGATCGCCTTCGTCCTCCTGGCGATGACCGGAATCGCGGACAAGTCCTCGCCTGAGCGAGAGCTCGCCGACGTTCTATGGTTTCCCACCGGTGGCGGCAAGACCGAGGCGTATCTGGGACTGATCGCGTTCGCGGTCTTTCTACGTCGATTGCGGAGTCGGAGTGATGACGGTGGCGGCGTCACCGTTCTGATGCGCTACACGCTGCGCCTCCTCACCTCACAGCAGTTCGAACGTGCGGCTCTGCTCATTTGTTGTATGGAAGATCTGCGTCGTCGGGATCAGGACCGCCGCGGCAGCAGTGAGATCTCCATCGGTATGTGGGTGGGCCAGGCTTCCACCCCGAACAAGTTGGAAGATGCCCGGAAATCCCTGCGGAAGCACGCCAGGAAGGAGGATCTCACCGAGAAGGACCCGGTACAGATTCGTACTTGCCCGTGGTGTGGCAGAGCTATGGACCACCGCAACTACAAGGTCGGCAAGGAGCGTTTGACCGTAGCCTGTGGCAGTTCCGAATGCACCTTCGGTGAGGGGCTTCCGGTGCACCTGGTCGACGAGACCATCTATGCCGAGCGTCCCACCCTGGTCATCGCGACTGCGGACAAGTTCGCGAGCATCCCGTGGCGGCCGAACGTTGGCGAGCTTTTCAATCTGGGCCACCCCGAGCCCGCTCCCGAACTCGTAATCCAGGATGAACTGCACCTGATCTCCGGCCCGTTGGGAACTCTTGCCGGTCTGTACGAGAGCGCCGTAGATCTCGCTGCGGAGCGCCCGAAGATCGTCGCGTCGACCGCGACCATTCGCCGGGCCGGTACCCAGGGGCGAGCGCTCTTCGACCGCACCATCAAGCAGTTTCCGCCGCCTGGCCTGGACGCGCGGGACTCGTACTTCGCGGTCGAGACTCCGCCCGCGGACAAGTCCAGCCGGACATACATGGGGCTGATGGCTCCGGCCACCAGCCAGACGAGCCTTCTCGTGCGTGTATATGCCGCCTTGCTGCACCACGCCAAATCGATCGAGGGCGCCGACGAGGTCCGTGACGCCTACTGGACCCTGCTCGGATATTTCAACAGTCTTCGCCTGTTGGCCGGTGCCAGACTCCAGGTGCACGACGACGTCGAAGACCGTCTCCGACTGCTCGCCAAGACTCTCGGCTCCGAGAAACGTCAGATTCTCCAGGACATCGAGCTGACCAGCCGTGAGCCGTCGAGCGCCATCCCACACCGTCTGCAAGAAATGGCCTGGTCGCTCCCCAACGCGATCGATGTCATCCTCGCCACCAACATGGTCTCTGTGGGAGTGGACATCGACCGACTCGGGCTCATGGTCGTCATGGGGCAACCTCAAGCGACGTCGGAGTACATCCAGGCCACCAGCCGGGTCGGCAGGAAGTGGCCGGGGTTGGTGGTGACGCTCTTCAACGGGGCGCGTTCCCGTGACCGGTCTCACTACGAGAACTTCACCGCCTACCACTCCGCGTTGTACCGGCAAGTCGAGGCCACCAGCGTGACCCCGTTCTCGGCCAGGGCGCGCGACCGCGGATTGCACGCCGTGGTCGTAGGGCTGGCGCGCCTTCTGGTTCCCGCTGCGCGCCCCAATGACGCCGCAGCCCACATCGAGTCGTTCGAGCCTCGACTGCGCACGGAGTGCGAGAAGGTGTTGGGCAGGGTGAAGGCCATCGCGGGCGAGAACGAGTACAAAGCAGCCCGTCGGCAGATCGATGAGATCATCGCCGACTGGGTCGTGCGAGCCGCTACGGAACCGGAACTGGTGTACTCCGATCCGCGTAATCCCGGGCGGGCTCTGCTCATCGATGCAGGGCGCCATGACGAGACCGACGACGAGATCGCCGACACCCTGCCGACCCTGTGGAGTCTGCGCGATGTCGATGTGGAGACGAAGTTCTACCTCGCGAGGGACATCTGATGACGGGTAAGGCCCTGGGCGGGGTACGTCGCGCTCAGATGATCACGACGTACGGAGTCGGTTCCCTTGTCGCCGTCGGTAGTCAGTCGTTCATGGTCGCCGGCATCGATCACTGGCCCGACCGGGCGGAGGCCGACAACGTGTTCATTCACGAGCCGCGGCTCGAACGGGACCTGCGTGTCAACGGCTTCCGACTTCCACCGGCTTCTGAGAGCGAGCGTCGGGGCGACGTCCCTGTCGTGCGCTTCCCTGTGTGGCACTCCTGCCCGGAGTCGGGCGTACTCGCGGAGTTCTGGCGTTGGGGCAACACCACAGGAGCTCCCACATGCAAGGAACACGATGATCGTGAACTGGTCCCGTCACGATTCGTCATGGCCTGCGGCAAGGGGCATATCGACGAGTTTCCGTACTACCGCTGGGTACACGCGGGCTCGCCCCCTGCTGGTCGTTGTGGGCAGATGAGGATCGAAGCGTCGGGCCGCAGCGCGGCCCTACGCGACATCGAAATCTCGTGTGCCTGCGGCAAGAAGGTGACTATGGAAGGCGCCCTGGGCGGCTCTGCGCTGAGGGGTGTCGCGACCTGCACGGGTCGTATGCCGTGGTTGGGGAAGGACGTCAGGGAATCAGACTGCGACGAGCAGCCGCGCGCCATGCAGCGTGGCGCTTCAGGAGTCTGGTTCTCCGATGTGGCCTCGGCGATCGACATCCCTCCGTGGTCACAGGGCGTGCAGAAGCTGATTGCCCGCCATTGGCAGGCTCTCGGCAAGGCGCGCCACCTGCGGGACCTGATCGAGGACATGGGGCTCAGCGCCAAGACGGGACACAGCATCGACGATCTCGTCCGAGCGGTCGAAAAGCGAAGGCGCACTGAGGAGGGTCTGGACCAGGATTCCGCGTTCGACCGTAAGCTCGAGGAGTACGAAGCCCTCACCAGGACGACTCGGGAAGACGGTCGGAACCAGTCCTTCGTCTGCGTCCCGGGGCCGGAGGGCTCGTTGGCTCCAGATCTGGCGCTGGGGCAGGTGATGCGCGTCGAGCGCCTGCGCGAGGTTCGAGTACTCCAGGCGTTCACCAGGGTCTCGGCGCCCAGCCCGGCCGACCGGGCCAAGCGCGGCGCGCCGCTCTACAACGCGGAGAGTCGCCCCGACTGGCTACCCGCCATCGAGGTCATCGGCGAAGGCGTTTTTCTCACCATCGACCAGCTACGCCTTGTCGAGTGGGAGCAGCGGGACGTGGTTCGAGCACGCGCCGCTGTCATCGACGCCGCGTACCGCGACCTGTTCGCGCCGACGGTCGGCGAGGCGGACCGCGAGATCACTCCTCGGTTCGTTCTGCTCCACACCCTCGCCCACGCGATCATCAACGAATGGAGTCTCGACTGCGGCTATCCCGCCGCGGCGCTCCGGGAGCGGCTCTACGCGGCCGACTCGATGGCCGGGATGCTGCTCTACACCGCGACAAGCGACTCCGCCGGGAGTCTGGGCGGCATCGTCGCCCAGACGGAACCCGATCGCCTGTTCTCGTCGATCAGGCGCGCACTCGAACGTGCCGCCTGGTGCTCAGCCGATCCGCTGTGCATCGAGGCCACTGCCAGTGGCGTCGACAGCCTGAACCTCGCTGCGTGTCACGCGTGTGTGCTCCTCCCGGAGACGAGTTGTGAGGAGTACAACACTCTGCTTGATCGCGGACTGCTCATCGGCACGCCGGACACCCCGGATCTGGGGTTCTTCAAGATCAGCTGATGCCGCTGGGTCTCTGATCGTGCTCGGCGAGGCGCCTCGCCGAGCACGATCCACGGGTCTTTTGAGGAAGGCTCCGTGCCTGCCGGGTGATGAGGCCGAGCCTCCTGGGAGTGACGCGCCACCGGCGATGCGGGAGGTCACTGGGTGGGAAAACACCAGGCGAACCCACGTTTGTCACAAGCACCGTCTAATCTATCCAGCATGTCCCGACCCATCACCTTGATCGACCTGTTCGCCGGCTGTGGCGGAATGACGGCTGGCTTCGTCGCCGCCAAGGGCTACAAGCCCGTGATGGCGGTCGAGTGGGAGCTGGCCGCCGCCGCGACGTACGCGGCGAACTTCGGAGAGTCCCATATGCGCTGGGGCGACATCGCGGAGGTGGCGGACGAGGACATCCCGGAAGCTGACGTGATCATCGGCGGGCCGCCGTGTCAGGGCTTCTCCAATCTTGGCGCGCGCGATGTGAACGACCCCCGCAACAAGCTGTGGAAGGAATACATCCGGTTCGTTCAGCATGCGCACCCGAAGGTGTTCGTGATCGAGAACGTCGACAGGTTCCGTAGCTCGCCGGACTTCGCCCTCCTCAAGGAAGAGGTCAAGCCCGGGGGACTTCTGGAGGAGTACGAACTCACCGACGAGCTGTTGCTGGCGGCTGACTACGGCGCCCCGCAGCGCCGGAAGCGCACCATCATCATCGGTTCGCGCATCGGAAAGATTCCCATGCCGGAGCCGGGCTTCGAGCCGACCGGGCTCCTGGGGAAGCAGCGGTGGCGGACGGTGCGCGATGCCATCGATGGGCTGCCGGAGAAGCCCGAGACCACCGAATTGCCGAAGGCGACCGAGACCTACTTCGGGAAGAGCGTCCCGGGGCCCTTCAAGAGCACCGATCTACACATCGGGCGGAACCCCACAGCTCGGTCGCTGGAGCGCTACGATCACATCCCGCCCGGCGGCGGCCGCTTCAATCTCCCTGACCATCTGCTTTCACGCTGCTGGCGTGAGAAGAAGACGGGGACGACGGACGTGATGGGACGAATGCGTTGGGATCACCCCTCGCTGACCATCCGTACCGAGTTCTACAAGCCCGAGAAGGGGCAGTATCTTCACCCTCAGTGGGATGCCGATCACTCCGGGAAGCGAGTGAATCGTCCGATCACGCACCGTGAGGCGGCGCGCTTGCAGACGTTCCCCGACGGGTTCGTCTGGTGCGGGACGAAGATCGAGATCGCGCGGCAGATCGGTAACGCGGTGCCGCCGGTTCTGGCACAAGCGATCGCCGAGCACCTCAAGCCCTACCTGATGAAGTCGGTCCCTTCACCCCGTGCTGCGGAGCGGACATCCCGAACCGTCCGCTGAGTCAGAGGCGGGTGCTGTCGGACTGCGCGACCCCGCTCGGTGGAGCGAACAGTCCGGCAGCGGTGGGATCCGGCGGCGAGCGATCAGGAACTCACGGTGCTGCTCAGCATCCGCTCGGCGACAGCCTCGATCGCCGACAGGCTCGGCAGGTGCACTTTGCCGAACTCGTGAGAGGTGGGCAGATTCACGGACTCGAAGGCGAAGGGGCGAAGCGCACCGCCCAGAATCCGCTGGGCCTGCTTTTTCCGTCCCGCGGCGCCGTTGCGGTACTCGTCGTTGCCGATGTAGAGCACGAGAACCGTCGATCCGTACCAGGCGTCGACCCGGAAGAGCGCGTCTGCGAGTGGATGCGTGCAGGCGTCCACGCCGGTCGCTCGCAGATTCGCCAGTACGTGCAGCTCGCGTAGGAACGAGTAGTAGGCGTTTCCTAAACGCCACTGGATCGCGCTCTCGACGGCGTCTCGCCCTCCTCTGTGAGGCGCCAACTCATCGATGAGTCTCGCCTGTTCGTCGCCGAGCATCGCTCGGCCGATCGGATCCCGATTGATGAAGAGGACGAACTCGATCCACGTCGGCACGCGGCCGAGGGATTCGACGACGTGGTGGAACACATGACTGAAGGCGAACGGAGGGTTCCAGTCGTTCACCTCGGGGATCCGTGTCCCCTCGCTCTTGCGAATGTCGCCCAAGGCATGCCCGCCCCTGATGCGTGACGTGTCCCGACACACCTCGTCGATGTCGCGGGGGGTCAGCCGGTAGATCACCTCGGTGCGATGGCTCAACACGTGAGGTACGACCCGGTCCCGGTACCTGGGATTCGAGGTCCACGATTCGTACTCCATGTCGGCTGCGGGCGTCGTGTTGAACAGCCTCAACACGTCTCCGGACGTAGTCTGCGTCGTCGGCCTCGTCACCTGGGCCAACTCCCTTCTAGTTCTTGTAGATGTGGAAGCGCCAAACTAGAGGCACGGTATCGATCGGCACTGACGATGGCATGCCAATTCCTCTTCTTCGAGGGCCTACGAGTCGACTACGGTAGGGCGATGATCAGCGCCTCGAACTCCTTCGATCGATTCGCGGAAGACGCTCCCGCTTCTCTCGATGCCGCCGCCGAGGAGGATCTCGACCTAGCGGCGGTCGCCGGGTGGTTTCAAGGTCAGCCACGAGTCGTCGAGCGATTCGGTGAGGCGCTGAGGCAGTCGATCGACGAGGTGCTCGATGGCCAGCGAACGGGCCGTTTCGATATAAACGAACTCGAAAAGACTGAAAAGACCTATTTGGGCACAAAGGTGGAGATCATCGTCCGGAGTGCGTTCGACCTCGGGCGGGGTGGCCCCATGGACTACCGAATCGCCGGTCATGACGTCGACGCGAAGTGGACCAGCGGTGCCACGTGGACCATTCCACGCGAAGCCATGGGGCATCTGTGTCTGCTGATGTCCGCTGACGACTATCGTTCAGCCTTCCAGGTCGGGCTCGTGCGCATCACAGACGAGGTGCTGACGCTGAAACCCAACGGAGACGGTAAACGGGCGATCTCCTCCGCGGGAAAGAGCGCGATCCGCTGGCTGATCCCCAAAGCCGAGGGGGCCCTGCCCGTCAACGTTCTGCTCGACATACCCGTCGCAGACAGGGAAGCGATCTTCCATGCTTCCGACGGATACCGCGGGAGCGGCAACGGAGGCCAGCTGCGAATCAACGAGCTGCTACGCCGTGCCCAAGGTCGGATCATCGATCGCAACACGGCGCTGACCGTCGCCAGTCAGGACGACGGGCCCAAGCGGGTACGGGACGCGCGCAAGCTCCTGCGTCCCGAGGGCATCGTCGTTCTCGGCCATCAGAACGACCATCCTCGGATCGCGCGTGAGCTCGGTCTTCCGGTGCCCGCGAAGGGGACGTGGGTGGCGGTCCGACTCGCCATCGAGCCGCCAGGCGGCCTTCGCCCAGGCGTCGACGTTCAAGGAACCAGATACGTCATCGCTCAGAACGGCGACGTGCCCGCTGCGCCCGACGAGTACTGATCGCGGGAGCCCTACAGCGTGGCGAGGTAGCCGACGAGTTCGTCGTAGTCCCGCAGCCGCCGTTGGTCGATCATCCGGTGAAACGTCTCGCGCTGCTTCCGGTACCGTCGCTCGGCGAGGACCTCGTCCACCGACGCGGTCAGCGCCGGAAGGTGCAGGTGGTAGACACAGTCGAGGTCTCCGAGTCCCATCCCCAGACGTCCCAACATGTAAGGGCGGGGTTCCATCGTGACGGCGGCGAAATGGGGCATCCGTCCCCGTCGCATGGCCGCCATCTTGGCCCCCTGCGTCCGGGGGTCCTGTAGCCGATCCGTTCGGAGCGACCACTTCAGGGAAAAGCCGGCAACGAGATGCGTCACCTCGGCGTCGCCATGGAGGTTAAGCGTGCGATGCGCCGCGACGTCGAGTCTGAGAGGCGATTCATCCCACAAGAGATCCACCAGGGAACGGCGCCGTATGTCCAGGTCGTGCATCGCGCCCTGCAGATCTTGAAGCAGTTCTCGCGTGTCGACCGACATGTCCGAGTCTGATGCGAGGCGCTGAAGGGCGTGATCCACTTCGAGGGAGGCATCATCCGCCGCCAGATCGCGAGCTGCCTTCAGATGTGCATACTGTTCGAAGTCTTCCAAGCTCTGTTCAGGTTCGATGGCCAAGTGAGGTGCAACGGACGCCAACTGTGCGGAGAGATCTGCGACCATGGCCTTCGCCCACACCTTGTCGACGTTCTTGACGGCTTCCTTCTCCAGAGGCACGCCGAGCTTCTCGAAGAACACACGCCCGAGCTCGACGGAGATCGGAGCGGAGGCGTCGCTTGTTGTGGGACGCCCGTCTCGAAATCCACAGAGATCGACCACGAATGGCGCTGGCATGTCCTGTCCCCTTGTCGTGGAGGCCGTCCGTCGGTGTCCGACGTTGTGAAATCGCCGGTCGAAGAACCGGTGGCTGCGTCCCATGGCGGTGCAGCCGGTTCAGTCGATGTCGCTGTTACATGTGCCCACGTTCCAGGAGGTTGCGCACGGCGTCCTCGGCGCGCCGGAGCACGATCTTGCCGTCGCCGTCGCTGAAGGCTACGAGGTCGCTTCCCGGCGACAACCCGGCCTCGGCCAGAAGGCCGAGGGGGAGTTCGACACGTCCGGAGTCGTCGATCGTGATCTCGGCGGGTTCGCGAATCATGGACAGATTCTGTCACTCATCGGCGGTTGCCTTCAGACGCCCCCTGTACAGGTCTCGTACGCGAGCAGCGGCCGCGGTCGGATCCTCGTGTTCCCAGATGCGCAGGACTGTCCATCCGGCTTCTTCAAGGAGCCGGTCGGTCTGTCGATCACGTTTGCGGTTCGTCTCGACCTTGGCCGACCAGTAGTCGGCGTTGGTCTTGGAGACCGTGTGATGGCTGGGACACCCGTGCCAGAAACAGCCATCGAGGAACACGGCCAATCGTGCTTTGGTGAACACTAGATCAGCGGTCCGTCTGACTGACGGGATCGGCCGGTAGGCGACTCGATAACGTAGGCCCAGGGCATGGACCGCGTGCCGCAGGGCGAGTTCGGGCTTGGTGTCGCGCCCTTTGTTGGACTGCATGCTCCGTCGGGTACCGGGAGTGGAAGCCCAAGACACCGGCGGAATTTCACGGTGGGTGTTGTCGGTCATGTGATCCCTCACACAGGAGTATGCCACTGCGACTGGTGATCGCAGTTGGCTGTCGAACTCCCTCTGCAGCTGGCGTCCCTGACGCCTCATGCGAAGCAAGTCGACTCTACCGGGCGGGCGCGAAGGCCATCGCCCGTGCCAGAGGCCGAGCCGCTCCCCTCAGGACGGGACGACGTCGCTGGGTTCCGCCGTACGAATCGGGGATCGCTGCACCTGCCGGCACGGCGGTCACCTGGGGTGCTCATTCCCTCTGGGCGACCTGGGGACCGGCCGTGTGCGCGATTGCTCCCCCCCCGGAGACGACCGGGTGCAGCAGCGGACATCACTGACCTGTACCGGGTTCATCAGGCCAATCGTCAAGAACGATCGCTTGATGACTCAATCGGGGAGAGCGGTGGCGTGGGCTCATGCGGAAGACAGGACTCCGAGCGCGTGCTGAGCTCGGCCGACGGCGTCGCGCAGGCGGTCATGAAGCGCGCTGTGGGAAAGGAAGTGGCATGCCTTATCCAGGTACAGACTGGCCGCGGCGAGATGGGTTCGCTGCTGGTGCAGGTAGGCGTTGAGGAATGCTTTCACCGGATCGTCGGTCGTTGTGACGGCGGCTTGGCTGTAGAGGATGGTCAGGGAGAAGGCCCAGCAGGCATGGAGGAAGCCGTAGACCGGGCGGCGGGTGCCGCGCCACGGAGAGTAGAAGGTGACGCCGTCCGGGAGGTGGATGCCATGGAGGGTGAGGGCGTCGTTGAGCCAGTTGTGGGCGGCTTCGTGGATGAGGTCGCGGGCGAGGATTTCGGGGTGGCCGGTGTAGTCGGTGAAGACGGTTCCGGGGAGACGGGTCAGGGCCCAGCTGTGGAGTGGTTCATCCAAGCCACGTCCGTCGAGTAGGCAGACGATCGGCGCGTGGTCGGTGAGCAGTGGGCCGAAGCCGAGCTGGGTGGCGGAGGCAGTTGCCGTGTGTACGAGGTCGCGGGTGTGGGCGGGTACTGGCGGGGCATCGGGAGCGATCAGGTAGTACTCGGTGTCGGAGATGTCCGAGCGGAGGCGGTCTTCCGGAGGCGGGGCGAGGAGCAGGTGGGAGCCGTCCGTGGGGTGCTGGAAGCAGCGTGAGGCGGCGCTGCGGTACCAGGTCAGTCGGTCGGCGTCCTTGGCTCGGGCGGCCTGTTCGGCGCCTTCGAGCAGGTGGTGGGCCAGGGCGTAGCCGTATGCAGTGGCGGGGAGTGGCCCGCCGAGAACGGACGCGATGCGTTCGGTTTGGCGCTGGCGGTGTGCTGCGAGGCCAGGCAGAGTGAAGAGGTCTTCGGTCGTTAGCGTGGTCACGGCGGAGTCCTTCTGGGCTGGTGGGCCCGGGGCTGGGCACGCCTGCCCGGCCCCGGACTCGGGTGATCAGGGCTGGGGGGTCGCGTCTGGGTCGGTAGTGGTGGGGGCCGGGGAGCGCCATGTCTCGGTGGCTGCGTTGGAGGTGTGCGCGGTCATGCGGACTGGTTCGTTGTCGCGCAGGGTCTCGACGGCTTCGAGGAACTCCTCGAAGGGCTGGCCGGTGGTCATTGTTCTTCTCCTTGGGAGTGCTGGGCTTGGCTTGAGCTGTTGGTGCGTGTGGGCGGTTGGGGTGGTCGGCGGTGCTCGGATCGGCTGCATGGCTGGTGGCTCATTCCGCGATCAGCAGGGTGAGGAACTTGCGGACGCGCCCTGCGCGGACGGGCTCGGTGCCGTGGATGAGCTGGCTTCCGAAGAGCGTGAGTGTGCCGGGTGCCGGGGTGGTGGTCCATCGGGTGCGCGTCATGCTGCGGAACCACGACGATGACAAGTCCGTGCCGTCGTGGATGAAGCACATTCCGGGTGCGTAGCCCACGACGGCGGTGGTGCGGTCCAGGGTCCAGGCGCTGTCGCTGCCAGTGGTCTCTACGTAGAAGGCCCCTCCGGTGTACGTGGTGTCGAGAGTGACGGTGGCGGCGGCGACTTGGCGGGGGCTAATGAGGGGGTCGGGTGCGATGCCGTCGGCATGTGGGGTGACGTGCTGTCCGGGGCCGTACTCGAGGTAGATCCACGGGCGATGTCCTGTCACGGACGGCAGGGCCCGAGTGATCTTTGGGAGTGCGGCGCGGAGGGCGTTGTCGAGCAGGCCGGTGGCCTCGCTGGGGATGTCTGCCATTTCGATGCGGCCGACGGGCTCGTATACCGCCTGAGCCTGAGCAGCGGTGTGCCCGGGGATCTCGTGGATGGTGGAGCGACGGTCCGTGCCGAAATGGCTGCGGCCGAGTTCGGAAGAGGGCTGGTCCATCAGGCGGGCCAGTTCTTGCATCTCGTACGTGCTGAGGAAGTCCTCGACGGTGTGGATGCCCAGGGTCTCGGATATGTGAATCATCAGGCAGCGTCCTCCTGACCAGCCTGGGCCTGGGCGCAGGGGCATCGGGCGGAAGGTGACGCCTCCGTTGCGGTCAGCACCTCGGCGAGGCGCTGCGCGGCTTGATCGAGGTCGCGGAAATATGCCGCAGAACCGGAGCCCGGGGCGGGGGTGAGCTGAAGGTCGAGCACGGGGTGGGTCTGGCCCGTGGTTCGGCAAGACAGCTCGCCACGGCGGAGTTGCAGGACGCAGGAGGGTGGCATGGCGCTCTCGGTGAGCGCGGCGGCATGGCACAGCCGGGCGGCGAGGCGCGCGTATTCGATGCGCGTACGAGGCAGGATGCCGATGCCCAGAAACCGGGGCTCGGTGTTCGGGAGGTCGTCGTACGCGTGGCCGCCGCAGCTGTCGTACGTGATCGCCGACCAGTTTTGGGTGAGCGCATCGACCACCGGACGGACGCGTGGCTCGATGCCTTTGTGCCACTGGGGGTGACGGGGGTCGAGGTCGTCGGCTTCATGGATACCGGGAAGTCCGAGGGTGTTGATGTTGCCGTGGGGACTGAGGCGCAGGCGCGCCGGAGGGCGAGGAGCAGCCGGGTCGTCCCATCGGCCCAGGAACGCCGCCACGTCGTGCATGGAGTTCGGGTGGCGGGGGCGCCACCGCCAGCGAGTGCACCACATCCCGGCAGGATGCTCGGGCTGAGCGAGCAGGGTGGCCACGCCGTCGATCAGCCTCATGCGGTGGGCGCAGTACGCGTCGTCGTCCCCGGCCTCGGCGAAGCGAAGGCGTACGGCGAGGCAGCCTGCGCTGCACGTGTCCCGGTAGTCGCAGGCGACACATGCGGCGACCAGGGTGCGGGACTGCTGGAGCAGCGGAAGGCGCCGCTGGGCATCTACGAGCCCAGGCTCCCCCGCGACCTCGGGGAGTGTGGACAGTTTGGCCTCGGGCCACGGGAGTTCGTCGCAGCTGCCGATCCGGTCATCGGGGTACAGGGTGAAGACGTGGCTGCATTTGAGTTCAGAGAAGTGGCAGGAGGTGGTCTGAAGTCCCTTGAGTCGGCGGATGACCGAGACGATCGGTTCCAGCTTGACTGTGCGGAATGTGCCCGAGGTAATCCAGTGGGCGGCGGCCTTCAGGACGAAGTCCGCGTACTGCGCCGGGGTGATGGCCCAGGCCGGGCCGTTCGGACCGACCGCCTGGCGCTGCAACTCCCGGCTGGGCAGGCCGCGGACGCTCGTGGAGCGGGTGGGAGTGGTGACCGCGGTGTCGAAGCACGGGACCAGACTGATGGTGGTCACCGCCTCGAAACCGGCAAGGTGATCGATGACCTCTCCGGCGCGTGCGAGTACGTATGGAGTGACCGCGCAGATGATTCCGGTCTGCCGGTTCCGTCGGCCCAGGAGCCGAAGGGCCTCGACCACGCGGGGATGGGTGGGCTGGCCGTCGTAGTCCACGCGCCAGGAGTTGCCCAGGCCGTCGCCGTCCAGCGAGATGCCGAATTGAAGGTCGGGGTAGTGTGCGTTGAACAGGTCGAGCCACGCATCGTCCAACAGCAGGCCGTTGGTCTGGATGGACACCTTGATGACGTTCGGCTGCGCGGCGAGGGCGTCGAGGATCTCGGCCATGCGTTCCCGGCCGACCGTGAGCGGCTCGCCGCCGTGCAGTTCGACGCAGACCGGACGGTCGGCGAAGAGCTGCCCCAGGCGGTGGACCTGATCCGCGTCAATCCGTGCTCCGCCTGGAGCCTCCTTGCGTTTCTCGTAGCAGTACAGGCAGTCGATGTTGCAGGTCTCGCCTCGTAGTTTCAGGATGACCGAGACGGCAGTGTCCGGGCCGGTGGCCTCCAGCGGCGCGTAGAGCGCTTCCGCGGCGGGGGTGGATGCGGTGGAGTTGGGCATCGCGTGCCTCCAAGGCGGCGATGGGGTGGGAAGGGAAGGGGCTATGCCCCTACTGGGCCGAGCGCGGAGTACCAGGCGATCAGGCTCTGTGCGGTGACAGGGATCTTCTGGTCGCCGCGGCGTAGGAACCAGCCGTCGGCGTACCGCTGGGGCAGCCATCCCGCAGCCGGGTCACCGATGGCGGGGGCGGTTCCCGGGCGTTCGTGGACGGGCCAGCAGGACAGGAGTGCCTGTGTGACGCGGCGTTGGACCGGGCGGAACCAGAGCCAGCCGTGGGTACTGGGGGCGAGCGTGCCGAGCGCCCGCTCGGTGGCAGAGGTCGGTCCGAGGAGCGGCAGCCACTTGTCGCCGAGAACGGGATGGCCGGCTGCCGCGCCGTCCAGCGCCAGCAGGCACAACTCCAACTTCCTGGCGGTTACTTCGACCGGCAGTTCCAGGCGGTCGATCAGCAATCCGATCAGGTCTTCGGCGAGGCTGGCGGCGACTTCGGTCTGGTCGGCCACTGCCCAGCGGCGGTAGCCCTCGCGCTCGGCAGGCGTCAGGAGCGGTTGCCAGACCCCTGAGTCGTATGAGAGGGCGGTGCGTAGATTCCGCAGGTCGGCCATGGCTGAGCGGACGCGGCGGAAAACGGTCAGATCGTCTCTGCGCACCTCGAAGGTATCGAGCAGGGCGCGCAGTTCGGCGATCTCCTCCGGGGAGGAGGTGTGGAGGTCGACGCGGATGCCGTCGACGATCCGGGATTCCCAGGCAGGTGGCCGCGAGCCGGGCACGATGCCGCGCAGGTCGACGTCACTGGTGGCGTGGGCGAAGCCATGAGCCAGGGCGCCCTCCAGCCACACCTTCTTCGCCGCGCCGGAACCGAGTAGCTCCTGAGCCACGGAGGCGGCGATCCTGCGGCGGCTCTGTACCGAGAGGTTCACCGCAGACCACCGACCGCGACCGTCGTCGGTTTGGGGGGATGGAAGAGGTGCTGTAGGAGATCTGCAGCCCACTGGTCCAAACGCCGGCGCACATCTGCGCGCTGCGCTCCGATGTGCGGGGTGATAAGCAGGTTCAGCGGATCCGGTGAGGACCGGAACAATGGGAGGTGCTCGTGCTCCACGCCGTCGACAGCAAGCCCGGAGAGGTGGCCGTCGGCCAGTGCGCGAAGACAGGCCGGCACGTCGAGAGTCTCCAGGCGGCCGGCGCACACCAGATGCGGACGGACGCGCGCGGCCTGTTCCAGGAATTCGGAGTCGATGATCCCGCGCGTCTCCGGGCGTAGTGGGACAGCGACGACGTGCAGCTGGCACTCCTTGACGAGGGTCTCGGCGGGCAGCTCGGGTAGACCGGCTGGGTTGGAAGGCCACCGGGCGAAAGTGATTCGCCCGGTGTGGGGAGCGAGAGCGTGTCTGGTGGCCAGTCCCACGGGACCGGTACCCCAGATGCCTACCCTCATCTCCCCGAGCGGCGCCGCGAGGCAGGCAACCTTGGTGTGGGCACCACGGAGTACGGCGTTGTGGCCAAGCAGGAGACGGCGGGAAAGGGCCAGGGCAGCAGTCAGCACCCACTCGGCCAGGGATGGAGCGCTTGCCGCAGCATTGCGGTGCAGCTGCACGCCCCGCTGCTCCAGGGCCAGGAGGTCGATGTTGTCGGTGCCGGATCCGGTACGGACAACATGCCGAAGCCGGGGAAGCCAGTCCAACTCCCGTACGCCGAGACGGATCCCGGAGCGCAACACCAGAACCGAGACGGATGCATATGCGCCGCCCGCGTGAAGGGCGTCTGCTTCGTGGATGACGGCATCGGGAACAGCGGCCCGGAGCATCACGGTGTCCGCCGCCCCGCGCAGGACCAGGACGTCGATCACCGAAGCACCGCCTGCTCATAGCGGCCGAAGGCCAGGTCCCCGTCACCGATGACGACGGTCACGGGCGAGGGGCTCGCGAAGTAGGTGTCGCAGGCCCGCTTGACGCCTGGCAGCCCGTCCCACGCACGCGGATTCACGGCTGTATCGGCGTAGTCGTCGATCAGGAGCACCGCTCCGACGACGAGCCGGGGCACACAGTGCTCCAGGCCGGCCAGGGTGGACCCGTAGAAATCCCCGTCGAGGTAGGCGAAGGCGATTTCTCTCGGCAAGGCGAGCGGCAGGATCTCGTGGAACCAGCCCGCATGGATCTCCGGCGGACGCTTCCCCCAGGTGTTGTGGAGGGCGCGGACGTCGCCGGGTGAGGCGACGAGATCGCCGCCGCGTAGATGATCCGAGTCGTGGTCGCTCGGGGTGGGGAGACCCTGGAAGGAGTCGTAGACGTGGATTTCGCGGTCCTCGTCGCCCAGAGTGTCGAGGACCGCGCTCATCCACAGGGCGGTGGCCCCGCGGAATGTGCCGATCTCGACCACGGCGCCGGGCACACGGCGTGCGTGCAGGGCCGTGAGTTCTTCGGCGATCACCTGGAGCCGGTCGGCACAGACGGTTCCGGAGTGCTCGCGCAGGAGCCATGTGTAGAGGTCTTTGAGCTGAGGCTCCATGAGGGTCACCACTTGTCCACGAAGGGGTCGTCGAGCTCGCCGTGCAGAGCGGCGAGCAGGGGCTTGTTGATCCTGGGGAGCAGGTAGACGTCGCCGAGCCGGTCGAGGGGCACCCATTCGAAGCCCACTTGGATCGGATCCGGCGGGTCCGGCATCCGGGGCGTGGCGTCACCGACAGCCCTGGCGAGGAAGTTGAACTGGACCTTCTGTATGTCGCCGAACTCGCCCTGCCAGGCGGCAGGAACGTACTCGACGACGCACAGCAGCCGCTCCGGGATCACGGCCAGTCCGGTTTCCTGGCGTACCTTGCGGCGCACCGCTTGCCGCAAGCCCTCGCCGGTCTGTGCCTTGCCGCCGGGGAGGTTGTAGTGGAACCCGGCGTCATCGTCGTACGACAGCAGTAGAACGGCTTCGTCTCGTACGACGGCGGCCTTGACGGACACGCTGATCTTCGGCAGCGGGCTGGTCAGATGCACGACACGGCTCCCGGCTCACCGATGCGCAGCAGGTCTCCGACCTCGGCCAAGGGCGCGCCCATAGACGAGGTGAACGTCCCGGCGGTACCGAAATGACGGATGGCGCCGCGCATTGCGGCCAAGGCTGCGCGGCTGAGGTGGTTCGCGTAGATGCACAGTCGGTAGCCGGCCTCGCCGAGCTGGTCGGCGGTGATCTGGGGGAACGCCGTGGGAACACTGGCCAGGGGAAGATCGAGACACCAGGTCCGGGAGATGTCGAGGGCCTGCCGACCGCTGGCGTCTTTGGAGTGGATGAGCACGGCGTCGGCCCCTGCCTCGGCGTAGGCCCGGGCGTGTTCCATGGCCACGTCGAGGTTGGCGCCCGTGACCAGGGCCTCGGTGCGGGCGATGAGCACCACGTCGTGTCCGGCCCGTTTGCGGATGGCTTCCAGCTGGCGGCACAGCAGATCCTGCTCGGCGAGTCTCTGGGAGGTGTGAGCCGCGAAACTATTGCATTTCGGATAAGCGCTGTCCTCGATGCACAAGGCGGTGGCACCGGACCGCAGAAGGTCGTCCGCGTATCGCTCCGCGATATGTGCGGCGCCACCGGCGTTGTCCATGTCGACGATGACAGGGAGATCGGTCACTCGGGTCACGGCGACCACGGTGTCGGCGAGGTCGCGTGGGCCGAGGACGTTGGCGTCGGGCAGCCCGTACGCGGCCGATACCTCCAAGCCGCTGACCCACAGCGCGTCGAATCCACCGTCGGCGGCCAGGCGCGCGGCGAGGGCATTCGCGGCACCTACGGCGAGCAGCGGCCGCGCCTGCTCCCTGCCCTCCAAGGCCGAACGAAGAGCCTCTGCGGAACGACTATGCATGGTTGTTCTCCTCTGTCGGTGAGGGCGGGACAAGGCCCCGCTCGCGCATGACGTCCCAGGCCGCGAGAAGCAGGGCGGACCGGGAGCGGGCGGAGTCCAGGCGGACGACCTCGCCCAGAAGCGGGTATGCGTCAGGCTGGGTGGCCACGGCGTCGTACACGTCTCGGACGCGGTTCTGCACGTTCTGCACGTCCCAGTCGGGGCGGACCGCGTCGCCTGGGCGTGCGTGCGCACGCCGAAGGGATTCGGACGGGTGCAGATCGAGGACGAACGTCAGATCCGGGGCGCAGGTCACCGCCGCCGACAGGCGCCGGTACGTTTCGGTCGGCTTCATGTCGTGCCTGACTGCGAAGAAGGCCAGCTCGCTGAGCAGCCATCGGTCGGCGATGACCGGGCGAGCGGTCTGCTGCGGCAGCACCAGCCGTTCCAGGGCGGCGCGTTTGTCCGTGCCGATGGCGGCCAGATACGCATCGCGGTTCTCGCTGCTGGGCTGGTACTTGCCACTGACGATGTCCGTGGCGACATCGGGGGCGAGGAAGTTCGTGGTGAGAACGCACAGCGGCGTGACCCCGTACAGCCCCTCCCACAGGCGGAACATGCCTTTACGCAATGTGGTCTTGCCTGTCCCGTCCAGGCCCTCGACGGCGATGAAGGGGTATCGCATGTTCATTCCACCTGCCCCGCGCCGGTGCCACCCGCGTACTTCATGAACCGCCCCCGCCAGCGGGCTGTCGTCGAGACGAGGTCGACAAGCCTCAACTCACCTAGTTCGTCGAGGAGATCGGGAAGCTCGCGCTCGGCTTCGATCCCGTACTCGATGGCTCGGCAGTAAGCCGCCCTTCGGACACTGGAATCGTCGGCTCGCAAGGCGGCTTCCAGGACACGGGTGGCGGCACCGACCGCGACCACCTGCACGGCGGACTCCAGGGCCCGCAAGTGAAGGGGACCGGGGTGGGGCTCAAGGGTCAGGTGGTGGACACCGCGATGGCGGATGACGGCGAAGAAGCCTACCCACCACGCCGCCGCGTCGCAGACTGCGGTGACCGCAGCGCCCCAGCGAGCCCGGGAGGATTCCAGCAGGAGGTTCTCCGCAGCGCGGCGGGCGGAGTGCTGTAGCGGGCTGCCCGCGCCTGTGCACTCCGGTCCATACGTCTGCGGCAGTTCGCACCAGAAGTCCAGCTCCGAGCTCCGAAGCAGTCGGTCACCGCCTTTCGGGGGCGCAGTCGGCCGTGCGCACAAGTGGGCGGCAGTCACACCGCTGATATCCGGCAGCCGGTCGCCGGCGGTGACGGCCGAGCGCCACTCGTCCACGTGGAGATGGAGGCGCTGGATGACCAGCCCGTCCGCAACAGCCTGCCAAGCGCTCTGGAGGGATGTCGCGTCAGCGGGAAGAGGGCTTTTCGCGGGTGTCACGTGGCGTGTCCCTTCGCCAGGAGGTCAGGAGGAACGACATACGAGTAGCCAGGGGTTCGGCCGCTCGCGGGGTGCCCGTTCACGATCGCAGTCGGGCCCGTACCGGCCTATGAGCGTTTATGAGTGATCGTCGAAGTCCCGTACCGGACAGGGAAGTTCGGGGAGACAATGCCCGTCATGGGGAGCACTCAGCGACGGCGGTGTGCGCAGTGCGGTTCACCGCTGAGCCGCTCCAACGCCGGCACCCGGTGCGCGCTGTGTGAGCGCGCACCGGTGAAACGTCTCGACCCGGCCTTCTGGGACGACTCTGCCGTCCGCGCTGCAGCAGCTGCCTGGGACTTCGGAACCGTGGTCCGCCTCTTTCGTCGGCACACCGGTCTCTCACAGACGGCCGTAGCCCGTCTCGTCAGCATCGACCAGGCTGAAGTAAGCCGATTGGAGCGCGGCCAAAAGAAGATCCGTGACCGCCGTCAACTCGCGCAATGGAGCGAGGCGCTCGGTATGCCCGTCGACCTGTTGGGCCCACTGCCCAACGCCGCCTCGCATCCGACCACAACGGCACACTCCGGGGCGAGTCCGGTGCTTCAGGATGGCCCCGGTCAACTCCTGCTCCCCGCCGGCCGTAATCTGCCTCCCTCTCTGCTGCCCACGCTGACCAGTCCTGCCGCCTCGTTTCGGGGCAATCTCCTGTGGCTGTCACCGAGCAGCGACCTTGAGGCATGGAGCTCCATGCCGCTCCGGGCCCTGCTCGCCGCCACCCGCATCATCGACGGGGCACGACGGTATTTCGTGATGGACGCACGTGAAGGCAGCCCGAGCCCAGAGGGAAGGACCCATGCCATCCCTGCGGCTTTTGAACTCGATGACCTCACCTACGGGATCCTGTGGGCTGTTGCGGGTTTCGACTCCGCCCTGCTCGGCGACGATGCGGCTCTCCATGAAGTGTTCCTCCAGGCACCGGAGAAACTCCTGGGAGGAAGTGGCAGCGCGATCACGTCTGGAAGCCTCACTGACGGATCACACATGCTCATCGGTTCCCAGGTATGCGCCTGGTTCATCCTGGAACAGCGCGATGCCTTGGGAGGGGACCCGGTCTTCTGGACCCGTGAACAGCGCGGGGAAGAGGCGGCCACGTGGCTGTTCTTCGAGCACAAGCACCGGTACCTCAAGCACATGGCTCCGCAGCGGCCGCAGAGCGGAGCAGGCCGCGGCTTCTGCGTTCCCCGGCAGGAGGTCGTCGCCTCGCCGACATACGAGCGTGTGCTGCTGTTCCTCGCGATCGCGTTAATGGAGTCGTACGGCATCACGACGTGGCTCACCGAGGAGCCGGAGCTCCAGGAGACCGACGGATTCGTACTCGTTCCCGGGCGCAGGGTAGCGATCGCGACCTGGGTACGTGCAGCCCCTGTTCCACGGACGTCACTGACGGCAAGCGCGCAAATGCTCCGAAATTTCACGGACGTCACCGGCCATGCGAGGGCGCACACCGTCACTGCGGGGGCGACACCGGGACAGCGACTGGTGGCGACTGCGGATTATCTCGGCCTCGACCGCCCATGGTTGGCTCGCCGCTGCCGACAACTCGCGGCAGAAGGCACTACAACCCTTGCCAGACCTCGTAGCCGTCATCTCAGTCTCGACGCACTCGACATCGCGTGCTCATACGTCGCTGGCCAATTTGCGCTCGAAGCCGGCACCCGCGCAGGCGCGACCCGATAGCCTGCACGAAACGATCTCCACGGTGCGAGAATCTGCTCGGGCTGGAACGATCTGACAGACGGGGACGACGGTGGGCGCGACAAGGACGGTAGCGGTCTACTCGCTGGGCGGCACCATCGCCATGACCACCGATCCGACGACCGGCGGCGTGGTGCCGGCGTTGTCCGCGCACGATCTACTCGCCGCCGTCCCCGGCCTGGACAGTCACGACATCGAGCTGCGCGTTCATGACTTCCGCCGGGTACCGGGCGCCTCGCTCACCCTCGACGACCTGGTTGAACTCAGCGTAGACATCCGCAAGTCGTTGGACAGCGCTGACATCGCGGGGGTCGTGATCACGCAGGGCACCGACACCATCGAGGAGACCGCGTTCTTCCTCGACCTGCGCTACGGTCACGATCAACCGGTCATCGTCACAGGCGCCATGCGCAACCCCACCATGGCCGGACCCGACGGACCCGCCAACCTGTATGCGGCTGTCATCGCCGCAGCCGACCCTCGACTGCGAGGGGCCGGAACACTGGTTGTCCTCAACGACGAGATCCACGCCGCACGGCACGTCCGCAAGTCCCACACCACCAGTCCCGCCGCCTTCACATCCCCAGGCGCCGGTCCCATCGGCCGCGTCGCCGAAGGCCGTGTGCAGCTCGCGTCGTCCCTTCCCCGTCGGACCGAACCCCTTGGCCCAACGAACCGGGACGTCCGGGTGGGCCTCTATACGGTCAGCGTCGGCGACGACGGGGCGCTGCTCGACGCATGGGACGGGCGGTGCGATGGGCTCGTCGTCGCCGCGTTCGGGGTCGGTCACGTGCCGCAACGGTTCGTCGAGACGCTTCAACGACTTGCCTCGCGCATCCCTGTGGTCCTCGCCTCCCGTATCGGCAATGGCCCAGTCCTGACGGGGACTTATGGGTTCCCGGGATCAGAGAAAGACCTGATCGGCCGAGGTCTCATTCCGGCTGGCACCCTTGGCCCCTACCAGGCGAGGCTTCTTCTCCACGCGCTGCTCGCTCAGGACGCGAATCGCAGTGCGATCACGGATACCTTCGCCGGGCAGGCGTACTGAGTCCTAGCGAAGCCGATCAGAGCACTCACCAGGAGTACCACCCATGCGTGCCCATGAACTGACCATCGGCCGGACGTTCGGCGTCACCTTCGACCACGGCGAGGACTTCTTCGGCACGCTCTCCGCGTTCTGCCGCGAGCACGGTGTGCGCCAGGGATACATCCCGTCGTTCATCGGGGCCTTCGCGGAAGCCGAAATCGTAGGCGCCTGCGAAAAGCTGGAGGACCCCGACGCCCCCGTCTGGGCCAAGACATACGTCACGAATGTCGAGGCCTTCGGAGCCGGCACCCTCGCCCACGACCCGGCAACCGGCGGCATCCTGCCGCACATCCACGTGTCCGCCGGGCTCAAGGCGCAGTCGGCCGACGGCCGCACTAGTCACCTGTTGAGCGCCAAGGTCCAGTTCCTGAGCGAGCTGCTCGTGGTCGAGGTCACGGCGCCGACCATGACCCGGCCACGCAACTCGGCGCTGTACGACGTGCCGCTCCTCACCTTCGGCTCATCGCAATGAGGCGCTTGCGCCACGGGTGCCGGGGCTCGCACAAGTCGAGAGCTTCCAGCAGCCACGCGCGCTGAGCCGACCCAAGCCGCGGGAGGACGGCTTCGAAGTCCGCCTGGTCCTTCTCCCGAGTCGCCTTGGCCTTGTAGAAGAGCTGCACTTCGGGCGCGAGGTAAGGGATGCCCTCCGCTGACACCTGCCCGACGCGATCCAGGGGCAGCCGGACCCGGGCGTCACGACGTGAGACCCACTGATCGGCATCGGACTCGTCCAGCAGCAACTCGAGGGACCACGGCGCAGCGGGCGAACGACGGCACCAGAGGCCGTTCAACGGCAGCTCAAGGAATTCACCCGGCTGCCACGGGCGCAGCCGTCCGGCCCCGGGAGGATCGGCGACGTAAAGGTCCCAGTCGGCCATACGCGCGCGGACGCGTTCTTGATCACGACGCAGTACGAGCACGTCGATATCACCGTGAGGGCGGATCTCCCTCTCGGCCGCCAGCTCGATGGCGTAACCGCCCGCGATCCACCACGGGAAGTCCGCCCCTTTGAACAGCTCGGCAACCTCGGACGGCCGGGCGGGGGACCAACGTCCCAGAACATCGCTCACCGGCCCATCCTGCCAGCTGATCCAGGCGCGCTCGTGCACTGTGGGTCGGCCCGCCCAATCCGATGCTCATAAACACCCATGAGCACGAACACGGGCCGTGGCCATCGTTGACGCCATGCCCCGCACCCGACACCGCCGTCTCACCGCTGACGGCATCACCGGCAATCGCTGTCCGCGCAAAGTACTTGGCGAAGGACGGTTCCGCTCTTCCCGAGCACCACGGTGTCGTGGGTGCGTCCCAGCCCGGATCACCACGGAGGCCGCCATGCTGCCGACCGTCCTGCTCACCGCAGCCCTTCTCCTGCCTGCCGCATTGACCGGCAGCCCGCTGCTCCGCGCCGAAGTCCGCACCTACGTGGGTCCCGGGAGCGGCCGACATCGTCGCGGCGCCCGAGGACGACACGCAGTCCGAGGGGGTGCGGTGCGGTGAACGCAACTCCCATCATCCCGCTCGGCTGCCTGTACCGCTGGACGAGCTGCACGCCGAACCCGGCGGCTACGGCGCGCGCGACACTGCGGCGTGCCCTGTCCCAGCTGGGGCTGCCTGGCGAAGCGATCAGCGATGGCGTCCTTGCCGCATCCGAACTCGTCGCCAACGCGACCGAACATGCCCTGGGACCCTACGAGTTGCGCCTTCGGCGCACGGTGGACGCGATCATGTGCGAAGTCCTGGACCACGATCCGAAGATCCCCGACTGCGCGGAGTTGCCGTCGACTACTCCCTTCGCGGTGAAGCCGCAGAGCTGTGGCGGCGGGCTGGACGCGCTGCTGGAGCTGCTGTCCGAACGAGGGCGAGGCTTGCACATCGTCCACGAGCTGACATGCGGCGCGTGGGGCTTCAGGACATCCGATGACGGCACCAAGACCGCATGGATCGCGATCCCAGTAGCGCCTGATCGTAAGCACGTGCCTTGACGGCAGTCCGCCCGAGGGTATTTGGAGGGCGGCGACTCATCTGACCTGCCGGTTGCTTTCGGGGTGGGGCTTGTCGCTCATTCGAGCGACAAGCCCCATCTTTCTCGGGTGGAGCGGCATCACGGCAGCGCATGGTCACGTAACAGGACAGATACAGAGCGGAATTGATCCTTCCTTCGTGATTGACCGGCGCGTCAGCGGGTAGCTCCAGTCACATCTGCTCACGGAGAGTGTCTGTTAGGGTCGAAAGAGTGACGGGTGGTGAGGCTGGTGAAAGCGCGATGGCGAGCCGAGGTTCTTCTTGTTGAGGCGGTCGCGGGGATGCTGTTGACGAGTTGCGCGGAGAGGCCCTCGGATGCCAAGCACCTCTCGGAGGCGCCGATTTCGCCTTCGGTAACCCGAAGTACGCCCGCTGCGGACGGTGCAGAGGCGGTGGCGGCCTACCGAGTGATGTGGCAGGACTTGACCCTCGCGTCCGAGACGTCCGATGCCGCTTCTCCGCGGCTCGGTGATCACGCCACAGGCGGCGCGTTGGAGCTGATGAAGTACGGACTCGCGAAGTCCAAGAAGGAGGACGTCGTGAGCAAGGGGGCACCCCTGGTGGATCCCAGGGTTGTGTCTGCGACCGACCGGGAGGTCGTGCTGGTGGACTGCGTGGACGACAGCCACTGGTTGCAGTACAAGCTGAACGGCGAGCTGAAGGACAACGTCCCTGGCGGGCATTTCAAGGTCGATGCGACAGTCCGGCCTACCGGAGGCGCGTGGAAGGTTTCGAACCTCTACATGCGCGAGGCCGGATCATGCTGACCCGCTGCCGTGTGACGGCCGGGAGCATGGTCACGGGGGCCGTGGTGATTCTCGCCGCCGCGCCGCCGGTGCAAGCCTGGGCAGATGGGGCTGGCTCGCAATACGCCGGGGTCAGCTGTGGACCTGGCGCCTGTGCGGCTGAGGCATCCCGGGTGAAGCAGGTTCCGGGTCGGGCGGCGTCTAGTGGAGGGGCGCGGAGCTCGGAGGGTGGCGGGGCGGCAGGGGCGCCGACGGCTGTGGCGGCGGGGTGGGAGCGTGATCCGGGGCAGATGTACGGGCCGCGCGGTGTGCCGCTGCCAATGCAGGACTTTCCGGGACCGGGGGGCGGCGGAGCGGAGCCGGGCGGCGGTGCGCAGGTTCCTGTTGAGGTGGTTGTGGAGAGGGCGGTCAAGCAACTGGTGTTGCCGAGGCCGGTGATCCGTACAAGTCCGGATGCGGACTTCGTTCAGGTGGTTCATGTGCCGACGTGGATGTGGGTGGACCGCTCGACGTGGGATCCGGTGACGGCGAGTGCGGAGGTGGAGGGGCTGAAGGTTACGGCGACGGCCCGGCCCCAGAAGGCGGTGTGGTCGATGGGCGAGGGCGGCAGTGCGGTGTGCCGGGGGTCGGGGACGCCTTACTCGGCCGCGTATGACGCGAAGGCTGCCTCGCCGGACTGCGGTTACACCTACCAGCACGCGTCGATAGGCATGCCGGGCAGGGCGTTCACGGTGTCGGTGCGCGTGACCTGGGATGTCGAGTGGCATGGCGGCGGTCAGGCAGGGGTGGTGCCGGGGCTGGTGATGGCCGCCTCGCGGCAACTGACGGTGGACGAGGTGCAGGCCGTCATCACGCGCTGACCGACGGGAGCGATGACGGCGCGCGGAGGGCGGGCCGGTTCGGCGGCAGTGCGAATCTTCTTAATTCTCTTATCCGCGAGGTGAATTGTGGGTACCTCCTTGTCTTCTTCGTCCCACAACGGGGCGCGAGCCACGGTGCCGGGGGCTCGCCGTTCTGGTCCCGAGCAGCGGCCAGGGGTGACGGGTGCTCGGCGGCGCAGGCTGGGGTGGGTGTGGGCCGGAGTCGGGGCGGTGGTGGTGTCGGCCGTAGGTTTCACGCTGATTGTCCAGGTGGTCGGCGGGCGGGCTCAGGTCTTGGTGGTGGCGCGTGATGTGCCGGCCGGGCAGGTGCTGAGGCCAGGTGATCTGCGGGTCGTGGAGGCGGCGGTCGAGGCGGGTGTGGTGCCGGTCCGGGACCGGAGCACCGTGCTGGGGCGCCAGGCGCGGGTGCCGCTGGTAGCCGGGGCGCTGCTCGCGCCGGGGCAGGTGGGGGCGTCGGCAGCGTTCCCGCCGACAGGGTTTTCGCAGGTGGCGCTAGCGGTGGAGCCGGGCGGCGTGCCACCGGATCTCTCCCTCGGGGAACGTGTCGCGCTCCTCGCCGGCCCTGCCGGTGTCGGCATGGTGAAGGGTGAGGCGGAGGAGAAGCCTGCCTCGGTCGTGACGGGGACGGTGACCGGGGTGCGGGCGCCGGAGGCGGTGGGTGGGCCACGGGTCGTGACGGTGCTGGTGGAGACCGGGGCGGCACGGCGAGCCGCCCAGCTGGAGCATCCGCGCATGGTGGTACTCCCGGCCGAGGGGCGTGAAGCTCCGTGAGGCGGCTGGTCGTCGTCGGGTCGATCACCGGCGCACCGGGAGTGACGACGACCGCCCTGGCGCTGGCCACCGCGTGGCCGCCGGAGGCTGACAGCGGGGTGCGGCCGGTGGTCGTAGAAGCCGACTCCTCCGGCGGTGACCTCATGATCCGCTTCGGGCTGCCTCCCGCACCCTCGCTGCTGGACGTTGCCGCGGCGGCGCGGCAGCCGCACCCGGGATCCCTGCTGGGCGCGGTCAGTGAACTGCCCTTCAGGGTCCGAGTGGTGACTGCGGTTCCTGGCCACGGCCCGATGATCGAAGCGGTGCGGTTGCTGGCCGCCGAGGCCGGGCGGCGCGTGCTGCTGGGAGAAGACAGTGACCGGGGCACGGTGCTGCTGGATGTGGGGCGGCTCACCGGGGACGTCACGCCGTTGCTGGAGGCGGCCGATCAGGTGGTGCTGGTGGCGCGGGGTGGAGCGGAGCCGCTGACCCACGTGTCCACGTACGGGCTGGACGACGGCCTCCGGGAGCGGCGGCTGACGCTCGCCGTGGTCGGGCCGTGCCCGTACCAGCCCGGCGAGATCACGGCGACGCTAGGCATCGGGCGAGTGGTCATCTGGCCCTGGGACACGAGGAGTGTCGCCGTCCTGAGCAGCCCCGGACGTCGTGCGCTGCGCTGCGAGGGGCTTCGTACGCCGCCACTTATGGCCGCCGCACGCTTGCTCGCCCATCGGCTGGTCGGGGCACGCGAGGACGAGCCCGCCGCACCGGGCAAGGGCAGCGACCGGGAGGCGGGTGGCAGCGGGGCGCGCCGCCTGGCCGGGCCGATGTGGACGGGGCTGGTCCCCGTACCGGGAGATGACGGGAGCGACGCATGAGTGAGGAACAGATGCCAGGCGTGACGCCAGGCTCGAACGGTGAGCGGGAGCTGGCCGGATTGGTACGGCAACGCGTGGCGGCCCGGCTGGCCATGTACGCGGGCGAGCGAGAAGCGGCGGGGCTGCCGACGGAGGACGAGGCGACGCGGCGTAGCACCGTGGGTCGGCTACTGGCCGAGGAGCTGGGGGCGCAGCGGCGCCTAGCGCTGGCCCAAGGTGGCCCGATGGTCGATGTGATCGTCGAGGAGCGGATTACCCAGGCGGTGCAGGACGCATTGTTCGGCACCGGAAGCCTGCAGCGCCTGCTGGCCGACGGGAGAATCGAGAACATCTGCGTCAACGGCTGTGACGTGGTGTGGGTCAAGGACGCCACGGGCACGTGGCGCCGCGAAGCGCCGGTGGCCGCCTCGGATGCCGAGCTAGTGGACCTGGTGCGAACCCTGGCGGCCACCACGGGCGAGGAGGAACGGCGCTTCGATCGTGGCATGCCCCGCCTGAACCTGCAGCTGCCGGATGGCTCCCGGTTGTTCGCGGTGATGGCGGTGACCGGCCGGGTGTCGCTGACCATTCGCCGCCACCGCTTCCCGGGCGCCTCGATGGCGGAGCTGGTGCGCCTCGGCGTGTGCGATCCACCGCTCGCGGCCTTCCTGCAAGCGCTGGTCAGGGCGCGGAAGAACACTGTCATCGGCGGCGGAACCAATGTCGGCAAGACCACCGTGCTGCGGGCCTTCGCCCACGAGATTCCGCCCCAGGAGCGCCTCGTGACGATCGAGGACACCTTTGAACTCGGCCTGGACACCGACATGGTCACCCACCCCAACGTGGTGGCCATGCAGGCCAGGGAGCCGAACATCGAGGGCCAGGGCGGCATCGACCAGGCAGAGCTGGTGCGCTGGGGGCTGCGCATGTCCCCGGACCGGGTGATCGTCGGGGAGATCCGCGGGGCCGAGGTCATCCCGATGTGCAACGCCATGTCGCAGGGAAACGATGGGTCGCTGTCCACTATCCATGCCTCCACCTCGCGCGGGGTATTCACCAAGCTTGCCTCCTACGCCGCCCAGTCCCCGGAGCGGCTCTCGCTGGAGGCGACGAACCTGATGGTGGCCTCGGCCGTGCACTTCGTCGTCCACCTGGGCTGGGATACGGCCGGGCGGCGGGTGATCGACTCGGTACGCGAGGTCATCGACGCCGACGGAGCCCAGATCATCTCCAACGAGGTCTACCGGCCCGGCCCTGACGGGCGCGCGGTACCCGCCACCCCGCTGCGCAGTGAAACCCTCGACGACCTGGTCGCGGTGGGTCTGGATGCCCAGGGCGTCACCTTCCAGCGGTGGGGAGCCGCTTGATGAGCGCCGTGTTGACAGGTGTCCCGCTGACAGGGGCGGCCGCCATGTTGGGGACGGTCTTCGGCCTCGGCGTGGTCGCCACCGCGTACGGAGTGGTGCGGCGCGTGGCGCCCGATGAGACCTCGGGGTTCTGGCCCCGGGTAGCGGGATGGTTGCCGACCCACTGGACCACGCGACGCGTGATGGTCGCGGTGGCGGTTGGAGTGGTCGCGGGGGTGCTGACGACGTGGCCGGTGGCGGCGGTGCTGACCACGGTCGCCATTCTCACCTTGCCCGGCCTGCTCGGCCCGGACGGGGCGGCGGCACGGCGCACGGAAAGGATGGAGGCGCTGGCCACGTGGACGGAAATGCTGCGCGACACCCTGTCCGCAGCGGCCGGTCTGGAGCAGGCCGTGCTGGCCACCGCCGCCATCGCCCCGGCTGCTCTGGAGTGCGAACTGGCCGAACTCGCCTCCTCGGTGCGCTCCGGGCGGCCCCTGTCGGTGGCGGTGCGGTCCTTTGCCGAGGACGTGCATGATCCGTTGGCCGATGTGGTGGTGGCCGCGCTGGTGATGGCGACCACCCAGCAGGCCAACAAACTCGGGCCGCTGCTGGGTGAGTTGGCGGACTCGGTGCGCGAGCAGGTGGCCATGCGTCAGCGCATCGATGCCGGCCGGGCCGGCATCCGCACCGGGGTACGGGTGACGGTGATCGTCACCCTGGGCATGGTGCTGGGGCTCGTGGTCTTCAACCGCCCCTATCTGGAGCCCTTCAACACACTCGCGGGGCAGGCGGTCCTGGCCGTGGTGGGCGCCTTGTTCGCCGCTAGCTTCACTCACCTCACTGTGATCGGCCGCCTGGATGAGCCGGTACGCCTCATCGGGCCCGCCTCAGCCGCTACCGAGTCGGGCGTCGCACAGGGAGGCACATGGTGATCGTCATGCTGCTGGGTGCGCTGTTCGGCGCCGGAGCCAGTGCGTTCGCCTATGGGCTGCGCCCACCCCGGCCTGCCCTCGCCGAGGTCCTCACCGTCCTCAACACGCCCATGCCGCCGACGGATTCACGTACGCGGGACAGGGAGCAGGATGCGGAGTGGGCCACCCGGCTCGGCCGCAGAGCAGTTCCCCTGGTACGCGCGCTCGGCTTCCCCGCCGCCTCGCTGCGCGCCGATCTGGCCGTGTGCGGATCGGATGAGGACAAGCACCTGGCGGGTAAGGCGGTCTGTGCCGTTACCGGGCTCGTCGCACCCTGGGCCGGGGTGCTGCTGATGCGCCTCGGCCCAGGGATCGCGGCGGGGTGGTGGGCGCCGCTGGGGCTCTCGCTCGCCCTGGCCGTGGTGCTGTTCTTCGCCCCCGATCTCAGCATTCACCATCAGGCGGTGCGTCGGCGCCGGGAGATGCGGCACACCCTCAGCCTCGTTCTCGATCTGACGGTGATCGCGCTCGCGGGCGGTGCCGGCGTCCAGCAGGCATTGGGCCAGGCGATTGCCGCGCCGTACGGCTGGGCCGGAGGCAGGCTGCGGCACGCCCTGGACGTCGCCCGCCTTACCCGCACCAGCCCGTGGACCCACTTGGGAGATCTCGGGCGGCAGCTGGCCGTTGCCGATCTGGCCGAGCTTGCCTCGATGCTGAATCTCGCGGGCAGTGAGGGTGCCAAGATCCGCGGCTCCCTCGCCGCGAAGGCGCGGGCGATGCGTCGGCGCCGGATTTCGGAAGCCGATGGAGCCGCGCAGGCGGCCACCGAGCAGATGTCGCTGCCCGTGGTGGGGCTGTTCGCCGCGTTCTTGTTGCTGATCGGCTACCCGGCCCTCGCCCACGTGCTGTCCATGACGTGACCGACTCTTTCACCCCTCCTACGCGACCGCAGAAGAGAGACCTGCCATGTACCAACTCGACACCCTTTCCCGGCTGGTGCGCGCCCATCTGGCCAAGGTGCGCCAGCACGCCCGCGGGGATGCGGGCTACACCACCGAGACCATCGTTGTCACCGCGCTGCTGGTGATCCTCGGCCTGAGCGTGGTGGGCGTCATCGTTGCCAAGGTCACCGCCAAGGCCAACGGCATCGACCTGGGCGGCTAGATCGTGACCGGGATCCTGTACCGACCACGCGGCGATCGTGGGGCGGCGAGCACCCAGCTGGTGCTCGTCGTCCCGGCGCTGCTGCTGCTCGCGCTGCTGGTGGTGCAGTTCGCCCTGGTCTGGCATGCGCGGCACATCGCCCAGTACGCGGCTCAGCGGGCCCTGGCCGCCGCCCGGACCGAGCACGGCACCCAAGCCGACGGCCAGGTGCAGGCGCGGCACAGCCTGGCCGCGTTGGGCGGCCGGATCCTGACCTCCCCGTCCGTCGCCGTCGAGCGCACTGCCGCCCAGACCACGGCGCGCGTTACCGGCACGGTGATGGCGGTCATTCCGGGCCTCACCCTGCACGCCTCCGGCACGGCCTCCGGGCCAACCGAGCGCTTGACCGCCGTCGGAGGTCGGCCATGACCAGAGGGTTGCCTAGTGGGCGGGCAGAGATCGAGCGGGGGGCGGCGGCGGTGGAGCTGGCCCTGGTCACCCCGCTGCTCGTGCTCGTCCTGCTGGTCGTGGTGGCGCTGGGGCGACTGGTGGATGCCCGGCTGGTGGTGGCGGATGCCGCCCACCAAGCCGCCCGCGCAGCCTCCCTGGCCCGCACCGAAGACGCCGCCCGCACCCAGGCAGAGCGCGCTGCGAACATCGCGCTCAAGGAAGCGGGAGCGGCCTGCACACGCCCCCAAGTCCGACTGACCGCTGGCGGTCTTGCGCCGGGCGCCACCGTGACGGCGACCCTGTCCTGCAACGCCGACTTGGGCGATCTCACCCGCACCCGCATGCCCGGCCACGTGCGCGTGACCAGCACTGCCTTCTCTGTTGTCGACTCCTTCAGGAGCACCCCATGAACCCACGCGGCCGGGCGTATCTGGCACTTGTGGGGGCCAAGCTGGCGGCCGGGGACGACCGGGGGCAGGTCACAGCCTTCGTCGTCGGTGCCTTCGCCGCGCTGTGGCTGTTCGCTGGGATCGTCGTCGACGGCGGACTCGCGCTGGCAGGAAAAGCCCAGGCCCTGGACGTCGCTCAAGAGGCCGCCCGCACCGGCGCCCAGCAGCTCGACATCAGCCAGTTGCGCCACGGCGGCCGTGAAGCCGTACGGCTCCTGCGCGGCGAGGCAGAACGGGCAGCCCTCGCGCACGTCGCCGCCACCGGAGACGCAGGAAGCGCGTCGGTGAAGGGTGACGAGGTCACCGTCCACGTCACTCATCACCAGCGCACCCAGATCCTGCAGCTCATCGGCGTGCACACGATCACCGTCAAGGCGACCGGCACTGCACACGCCGAACGCGCCACCCCGTAGGCGCTATCCGCCATCGCAGCCACGCGGAAGAGAAGGCAGGGGAACCTCACGATGCTCTGTCCCTTCGCGGCGCGTCAGCGGCTGAGGGCCGCCGCCACGCTGCTCGGCACGCTGACCCTCACGCTGGCCCTGCTGGCCGGGATGCCCTATGTGCTGTGGCAGGCCGTCGGCATCCCGTGGCCCGAGCACGTCTCGTCCATCGCAGAGGTAGGCGACCGACTGCTGCAGCCAGTCAGTGACCCGTTGATGATCGAGCTACTGGCCGTGGTGGGCTGGGTGTGCTGGGCCGCGTTCACGTTCACGGTGATTCGTGAATCCCTCTGGTACGCGGCCCACCTCCCGAACCTGCTGCGCGACCGCACCGCCCACCCCACGCATGTGGCCGCCCTGTCCGTGAAGGGATCGCTGGCCGCCCTGTGCATCGGCACCCTGTTCATGGCCGCACTCGGCCTGTGGCGTCCCCAGGCGGCTGGCGCCGAGCAGCCCGCCCTGGTAGGCGAGTTGAGACCCCAGATCGCCGCGACGGCCCCCGTCGCACCCAGCCCCGGCTCGCAAGCTGCATCCCATGCGGCCACCCCGGCAACACCGGCACAGAGTCCGGTCGCACGAACGCGGGCGGCATCGCCCGTGCCGCCTACCGATGCTGAGGCCATCCAGTACATCGAATACGTCGTGGTCACCGGCGACACCTTGTGGGACATCGCGCACACGCACCTCGGCGACGCACTGAAGTGGCCGCGGATCTACAAGCTCAACAAAGACCGCATCCAGAGTGACGGAGGGCGGCTCACCGATCCGGACCTGATCGTGCCCGGCTGGCGGCTGGCCCTACCCGTCCCCCAGACAGCCCCCGCCCCGTTGCCATCAGCCACGGCTGCTCCGGCGCCGTATAACCCACCGGCGCAGCCCGCCCCGACCATGCCCCCGCAGCCAACTCCTGCCCAGAACACGGTCGATGGCGGTACGGGTCGTGCCGAACACGGCCCTGCGGCACCGAACAAGCGGGAGGAGACGGCGGCCGGGCAAATGCATGCGAAGTCGGGCCCGGCCGCGATCGACATCGGGACCGCCAGTCTGATCGGCATCACCGTAGCGGCCGGGCTGCTGGCCGCGCGCCGCTACTGGTACTGGCACCACAACCGGCTGCGCGAGCCCGACTCGGAGACGGAGGTGCCGGCCCTGAGCCCGCTGGTGGACAAGGCCGCACAGGCGGCCCACGCAGCCACCCTGCCCCACTGCCCCGATGCCCCCGAGGCCCTTGTCAGGCGCCGCATCCCACCGCAGAAGCCCCGCAGCACGGATGCGGTCACCGTCGGCGTGAGCGACAACACCGAGATCCCCCTCGACGCACTGGCCGTGACCGGAGGGTGCGCCTGGAGCGGCCCTGGCGCCGAGGGCGCCGCCCGCGCGCTGCTGACCGGCATCCTCACCGCCGCCGAACGCCAGCGCCCCGGACCGCCCCACGTCACAGCCGTCGTGGCCGAAGACATGGCCGATCGTCTGCTGCCTGGACTGCCACCCCAGTTCACGGCGCTGACCCAGAGCTCCGATACCGCAGACGCCATCCGGCTGGCCGAGCAGCACCTACTCGCCCACGCCCGCGCGCGGCACGAGCCAGAGCCCTCGGCGACCGGACGTACGACGGCCCATGCTGCTGCGGAAGCCGACCCGGGCACCCTGGTGCTGCTCGCGGCGCCGGACGCGGTCCACAGCGGACAGCTTGAGGCCCTGGCCGCCCGCAGCCACCCCCAGGCCCTGATCGTCCTCACCTTGAATGCCCTACTGCCTGGGTCCGAACGCTGGCACATCGCCGACGACGGCACCACCACTCGTCCCCACGCGGACGGGCAACACCCAGGGCGGCTAAGGCTGTTCCACCTCAGCCCCGAGGCCGGACGCAGCATGACCGAATTCCTTCTCGGTGCTCACGGCCAGCGCCCCCACCTGCGGATCCTGCCCACCCCCGACTCGCGCCGCCACGACCATCCCTCCGAAACCATGGCTGAGCCCTCGCCCGAACCGGACTCGGCCCCTGCCCACCCGTACACAGCAGATGGACCGCGCCCGGCGCAGACCAAGCCAGTCCGCCTCCACGTCCTCGGGCCGATCACCCTGTACGTCCGCGGCAAATCCGATCCCGTGGGCACCAGTCTGCGCCCCGAAGTCCACGAATTCCTCGCTTTGCTCGCCGCCCACCCCTCCGGACTTCTGACCACTGACATCGCCGAAAAACTCCACCTCGATCCAGAGAGCGACCAGAACGCCCTCAAGAACCTGCGCCGTGCCGTACGCCGTGCCCTGCGCGCCGCCACCGGTATCACCGCACAAGAATTCATCCTGCGTCAAGGGGAACTCCACAAACTCCACCCGGAACTCGTGGAAACCGACCTCGCAGACTTCATCTGCAACCTGAAAAAGGCATTCCCGGCACCAGGAGTGCAGAAAGCCGAGTGCGACGCCCTGTCCGCCGTACGTGAGGCGCTGGCCCACTACCGCGGACCCTTCGCACAAGGTGGCGACTACCTGTGGGTCGACGCGATCCGCGAACACCTAGCCATGAAGGCCACCGACGCCGCCCTCCGCTTGGCCCACCGAGCCGAGCACGCCACGGAAGCACGCGAGCGGGACGCCGTCCTGACTTTGCTGGAGCACCTCGCCACGGCCCACCCCGATCATGAGCGCCTCGCCCAGCATGCCATCCGCCTCTACCAGGCCGCCGGACGTCACGATGCTGCCCGCCACACCTATACCCGCCTCAAGCGGCACCTCGCCGACCTCGGCCTCGAACCCGACCTCGCGACCCAGGTCCTCGCCATACCCAGGGCCCACTCCCGCCAGGGTCCGTAGAACCGCAGTTCACCGGGCCTTTGCGCCGAGTCGGCACATGGGAGTGGCTCGATGCCGTTCACCCCGTCGCATCCGGTGTCGCACCCCCAGTCGCTCTCGTGTGCGCGCTTGGATGCGACACCCCCGCACGGCCCGTCAGCCCAGGCCAGGGGCCCTGCTAGCCACCCATGGGCGGGGGCGACTGTATATCGGTGCAGCAACGCATCCCGATCTACGGACAGCTGGCGCCTGCCCCCGCCTTGCCTGCATACAGCCGACTGCTTGCCTGCTCACGTCTGTTTTCACCCGCTCTTCCTCCTCATCTCCCTCTTGTTCTGCCCTTTTCCCTCTCTTGAGTGCCGTTGGCCGGCGCCCCGACGGTCAGGCGGGCGCCCAGGCGTAGCCGAGGGCGCCCGCCGTGCCGCCGGGGCCGTGCCGCCGGGGCCGTGCCGCCGGGGCCGTGCCGCCGGGGCCGTGCCGCCGGGGATTGCGTACACGGACTCGAATCGTGCCCCACACTGGCACCTGGGGCGCCTTCGGATCGGTCGTGAACGGCATTGCGCGCGATACAGGCTGTCGTGAAGCCGTAAATACCCCTAAGTTCGCGTCGTGAATTACGAGATATTCCAGCATTATCAAGCCAGGATTCGGCTTCAAGTGGGGCGCAGGTCGAGCTATATTTAAATTGTTCCCGAAAAGGTCGGGGAGGAAAATCCCGCCTGTGGGGAAAATTCGAATATGAATAACGGGTGGAGTGTGCCCGAAGTTGGCCTCTTTTGAATTCGAGAAAAGGCCGCCCGCGCCCCGGTGACCGATGAAAGGCTGCGTGATGACCAGTACACCCCCACTTACCTCCACGCCTCCCGGCTCCGTACCGCCGCCGTCCACCCCTACCGCGCCGAACTCCATGACAGCGCCCGCTGGTTCACCGCCCGCAGGCGGGGCCGGAGGGAAGGCCCGCCCGGGTGAGCTGCGGGCGCGAGTCGCGAAGGTTCTCGCGGAGAATGCGGTGGCGATGTTCAGCGTGACCGAGCTGGCGAGGATCCTGGGGCATTCGGGCGGGGCGGTGGGCAACGCGTGCGAGACGCTGGCGTGCCGGGGCGAGGCGGAGCGGGTCGGTTCCAAACCACGCATGTACCGGGCGACTTCGGCGACCGCTACCGCAGCGCAACGCGCCGTGCCGCCGCCGACCCGCCCGGATCCGACGCTACCGGCGCAGCGATCTGCCGCCCCGCAGGCGGCTGCGGTTTCGCCGCCGGGTGGGCGGCCCGGGCCGGTCACCCGGCCGAACGGGCAGCAGTATCACCCCAGGGCGCTGGCGCAGCTGCCGGATGTGAAGGCACTACGCAAGCTACGTGAGGCGCAGGTGGCGGTGTTGTTGTACGGGCCGCCCGGCACCGGCAAGACCTCGCTGATCGAGGCGGCCTTCCCCGATTTGATCACGGTCGCCGGGGACGGGGATACGACGGTCGGGGACCTGGTGGGTGAGTACACGCAGGACGAGAAGGGCGGCTACGAGTTCATCTACGGGCCGCTCGTCACCGCCATGCGAGAAGGCCGGGCCCTGCTCCTGGACGACGCCACGCTGATCTCACCGAAGGTGCTCGCGGCCCTGTATCCGGCGATGGACGGCCGCAGGCAGATACAGGTCAAGGCCCACAAGGGCGAGACGATCACGGCCGCAGACGGTTTCTATGTGATCGCCGGTCACAACCCCGGCGTCCACGGCGCGGTCCTCACCGAAGCCCTCGCCTCCCGGTTCAGCGTGCAGATCCAGGTCGGCACGGACTACGACCTGGCCGCCGCCTTGAAGATCAACCGGACGGCGGTGCGGATCGCCCGCCACCTGGCCACCAGCCAGCAGGCCGGAGACGTCGGGTGGGTTCCGCAGCTACGGGAGCTGCTCGCCTTCCAGAAGATCGCCGACGTGCTGGGCACCGAGGCGGCCTTCGCCAACTTGGTCGGCATCGCCCCGCTGGAGGACCGGGACACGGTCGCCGAGATCGTCACCAAGGCGATCGGCCGCCCGGTCACCGCCCTGGCCTTGGGCCGCCAGCTCTGACCGCCCCTGCGGGGGCGGCGCCCGGCCGCCCGCCCCGCTCTGGCCCCAGGCCACCACCCCCGTCACCGCCCCGGAAGGGATCGAACCCGCCATGCCCGTACACATCCAGGCCCACATCCAGCACGCCCCGCCCGCCCTGACCGAGGCCGAACGAGACTTGGTCCGGTGGGAGGACGACGGCGGCCCAGTCTTCGAACCGCCCCCCGGCCCGCAGGCCGGGCAGTGGCTGCGGATCGCCGCCGCCTTGACCGAGAGGCTGCCGGAACTGGCCGGACGCGAGGACGTGATGGTCACCTGCGAGCAGGTCACCCGCTCCGGTGCCCCGGCCGCCTTCTACCCCGCCCGGGCCCGGCTGGAGATCGCCACCTCCCTCTTCGCCCCGCTGCGCCCGGCCCGCGATCGACCCCGCCCGGCCCGGTAACGAGGAGAACTACCCGGTGGCCTGGGGCGCCTTCACCCACGAGGCCGCGCACGCCGCCCACAGCCGGTGGGCGACCCCGCCGCCGCTGCGCGGCACCGCACTGGACACGGCGGCCCAACTGCTGGAGGAATCCCGCGCCGAGCATGCCCACCTTTCCCGCCGCCCAGGCGACCGCCGCTTCCTGCGCAGTGCTGTACACACCCTGGTCATGGGTGACTTCACCAGCCAGACGCCCACCGATCGGTGGCAGGCTGCGGCGGCGGCCGCTCTGATCCTCGCCCGCCGGGACGCCGGAATCCTCGACCCGGACGAGACCGCCCCGTTGGAGCAGGTGATTACCCACATCCTCGGCGAGGACCTCCTGGACACCCTCGCCGGAATCTGGTCGGCCGCCCACGCCACTGCCGACACCGATGGGCAGGCGATGCTGGGGCACGCTCAGGCGTGGTGCCAGGCGCTCGGCGCCGATCCCGCGCTCGCGCAATCGGCCCCCGACCCCACCGCCCGAACAGGCGAACTGGCCGACGCCATCGGCAAGGTCGCCGGTGCGGTGGCGGCGAACGAGGCCGCGCAGGCGGCGGCCCAGGCCCGTATCGAGGCGGCCCGAACGGCCCGCACGCGGGCGAAGGCCGCGAAGGCCGCCCATGCGCGGCACGCGGCATCGATGGCCGAGAAGGTCTTCGCGCCCGGAGCACGACCCTTCACCCCTGACAGCCAGCGAGAGCGGGCCAGGGGCAGCCGTGCCGCCTCGCCGGTGACCGGAACGCGAGCGCCCACCTCGGCCGAGAAGGCGGCAGCCGGGCAGCTCGCCCGGGCTCTGCGGGCGGCGGCCTACCGGGAACGCACAGTCACCGTGACGGCCTGCGCCGCCCCGCCCGGACGCTTGAGCATGCGCGGCGCACTGGCTCGGGACGCGCAGAAGGCGGCGGGCGCCACCCCCACCGCCCAGCCCTGGATCCGCACCCAACGTCGCCAGGGTCCCACCCCGCCGCTACGGGTCGGCATCGCGGTGGACGTCTCCGGCTCGATGCGCGCCGCCGCAGCCCCCATCGCCTCAGCCGCCTGGATCCTGGCCAAGGCTGCCGCACTCACCGACCCTGACTCCCGCAGCGCCACCATCGCCTACCGCCGGGCCTTGACCGCGATCACCGCACCCGGCCGCACTCCCACCCGGGTGACCGAGTTCGATGCCGACGGCGGCGGCCACAGTCTCGCCGAGGCCAGCGACGCCCTGGCCGCAGGGCTCGGCCTCATGACACCAGGGGCGGGCCGTCTGCTGGTGATCGCCTCCGACGGCTGCTACCGGCCCCGGGAGGCCGCCTCGGCCGCCGAACGCATCACCGCTCTGCGCACGGCGGGGTGTGCGGTGCTGTGGCTCGCCTTCGCCCCCGACCCCAGCCCCTTGTCCGGGGCCACCCTGCTGCATCTCGCCGACCCGGCCCAGGCCACCGCCGCGATCGGCCACGCCGCCACCGCCGCCCTCGCCGCCACGAACCGCCTGTGACCTTGCGCCGTCCCGCACGCCCCGCTGGTAGTGAAGGAGATTGATCCCCATGGCATCGCTCGCTGAACGCGCCCACGCCGCCGCCGTGTTCATCCGCCACAACTCCGCCGTCAGCCCGCACGGCCGCTACCGGGGCGAGGAACACGCCCGTACCGCCGTCCGCTTGGCGGCCGCCCTCGGCCTCGGGCTGGACCAGATCACCACCGCCCCGGACTGGCTGCGGCGCCGGACCACGCCGGGCGAGCCCGTGCTGGCCACCGCCACCTGCCCCGACACCGGCGAGCAGTTCGTCTTCCTCGCACGTCAGCCCCTGTATGACGACGAGCCGTTCGAACTCCTGGGACTCTGCCCCGAATGCAGTGGGACGGTGCCGGTCGCGGAGATCCGCCACCTCGCCGACCTTGGCACCCACCTGGCCACCGGCCCTACTCCGCGCGGCGACGGGCCCATCCCCGAAACGTTCGCCGACGACCCTGGCCACACCTCCACTTGCCGCTTCGGCGAAGACGCCTGACGCACAACAACCGTGGGCCGCTCGCTCCCGGGCGGGCGGCCGCACCCCACCACCGCTGCACAACCAGAAGAGGATCACCGCCCATGGCTCACCCCAGCCCCGCCGTCCCGCCTGCTCGCAGAGTTCCACGCCCGCCTCTGCATCGACGCACCCGAGCCGACCGCCACGGCACCCGACGACCAACTCGCCCGGCTCCTCAACGAGCTCAGTGAAAGCGACCGGCTCGACCCCCATCCGCGCTCGCTCGGGGCCGCCGCCTGCCTGCTCAACCTGGCCACCTCTGACCGCCTCACCCAGTTCTTCGACGACGACTTGCCACGTTGTCTGGACGCCCTCGGCCGCCGCCCCCATCCCGAACTCCTCGTACTGGTGAAGGCCGCCGCCGACCGCACCGCAGCAGCCGTAACCGGAAGCCGTTGACCATGCGAGGCCCGACGAAGGGCCCCGCCCGAACCGCCTGCCGATCGCGAACCGGGCCGGAGCCACCGGCCCGGCACACCTGAAAGGACGTCACCCATGCCCGACATCGGCTTGCCCCAGTATCAGGACGCCGTCCACCACATCCTCAGCCATGCCCGCGCTCTCCTCGACGGCGCAGGGGCACAGGAATATCTGCGCTTCGCCGACCTGTTGACCCGCGCGGCTCACCAACTGCATACCGAAGGCAGCCTGGACCTGGACACTTACGGTCTGGCCCATGCGGTGGCGGAGGCTGCTGGACAACTGGTGGTCTGCACCCGGATCCCCCTCCAGAAGGGGGATCCGAACCTGCAGTACCTCCTGGCCTCCCTTGACCGGCTGCCCCGCCCGGCCCGCATCGGCCTGCTCACCGCCGCCGCCCTACGCACGACACCCCACCTCGATGGCAACACCCCGCCGCCCGTCCCCGTGCCACACCAGCCGTCCCTCGCCCGGCTGCAGACCACGAGGCCCTGCCCCTGCGTATGCAACAGCGGCGGCTTCTGCGGCGGGTGTGGACACGCTGGCTGTGCAGGCCGGAAGTGAACCGCCGTATCCTCCGGCACTGCCCGGCGCGGGAGGAGCCCCCTCCACACGCCTCAGCCTGGATCAACCGGCTGAGCAGCCGGTGACGCTGGCCTGGGCGGCAAGTGGGTAGCCGATGCGGTAGTTGAGGCGCCCTCCACAGCACCGGCTTCGCGCCCCCCAGGGGGTGCGTCTGCTCGCCGAATAGCTTGCGGCTGGGACCCGCGCTCTGTGCCAAACGGTCACGAAATTGGTTACCGCGTACGCCGGGGTTCAGGAGCCCGGACAGCGGTGAAACCGACTGGACACGCGAGCGCGTCACTGCGCGGCCTCGGCGCCATGTTGCTGGTCTGCACGGTACCAGCGAGGGATCTGTACACAGGCGTCAAGCTCGCGATGAAGCGCACCGGGGCACCGGATATGTGCATGCCCCACTCGTTGTCCGGGGCAAGGAGGTGCTGGCCTCCGACTGGGGTGTGACAGATGAAAGCGCCACAAGGTCCGGTGGGCGGGCGCCCCTTCGAAGGGGCGCCCGCCCACCGGACCTTGTGGCGTCTACTCGGTGGTCGTTTCGGCGGCGGTCAGGCGGTAGGTGCGGGGAGTGTCGCTCACCTGCTCGGCGATCTGCTGCTTGACCAGTGTGACCAGGCAGTTGGCGATGGCGCCCGAGGACTTCTCGATGACGCGGCTGATCTTGGTGGCGGTGAACGCCTCATCGGGGTGCGCTTGAAGGTGCTTGATGACCATGTGGCGCAGCGCCCCGGGCGCGAGCCGCTTCTTGCCGCCCGGCAAGCTGATCGCTCCTACGGGTGCTGCCTGCTTCCCCGCGCTTGTCTGCAGAGCGGGAGGGTTTGCGTCCCCCAGAGCATTGTTGCCGTTCTCGTCGTGCGGGGCATCTTCGCCGCTGCCGTCGCCATTACGGTGCACGACGTTCTGCGACGGCGCACCAGTCGCCGGGGCAGCGGGGGCGTCCGCGCCGCCGTCGTGCAGCGCGGTCTCGTCGGGCGGGAATACCGCACTGTGCGCGCTGCTGGCGACCGGCTCCGGGACATTGGCAATGGAGGGCTCCGGCTGGGTGTTCACGGGCTCCTGATCGTTCTGGCCGTCCTTGTTGGCAGCGCGGGCGGGGGCGGGGTGCCAGCGGTCGGGGGTGCGGCGGGAGCCTTCGTGTCCGCCCGGGCTGCGTACGGCCAGGCCGTGGTCTTCGAGGGTGGTGAGGGCTTTGCCGGTGGTGGAGCGCCCAAGCCCTGCGGCGAGGGCGAGTTCGGCGACGGTGGCCGGTTCGGTGAGGCTGACGAGTTCGGTGTAGACCCCCGCGGGGGCCCCGGTCAGGCCGGTCAGCGGCTGGGGTTCGGGTACGGGGTGCAGCGGACGGACGGTGGTGGCCGTGGTGTCGTTGGACATCGGCTTGGACATGGTGGGGTTCCTCGGATTCCGGTGAAAAACGGTGGGTTGAGGTCCCCGGCCGGGGTGCAACCGGCAGAGCGGTTGCGGGTGCCCGTTGGGTGCGTGCGCATCGCGGTGGTCCCGTCGGGCGGACCACCATGGACGCTCCACTGGCCCCGATAAGTCAAGCGGCCTATCGCTCCTGTTCAGGAGCGCTTTCCGGAGCGTGGTCGGGTGCGGGTGCACCCGGGGGGAGCGGGGCGTCGAGACGGGTACGCAGCGCGCGGGCGCGCTCCTGGCCGAGGTGCAGATGGCGGCGGAGCTGGCGGATGCTGACCGGGCGGCCGGTGCGTTCGCGTACGGCCGCGTCCAGGGCCTGGGCGCGCGTGAACAGGTCGGCGTCTACCGGCCGTTCGGCACCCGGGCGGGGGTAGAGGGCTTCCAGGGGTAGGTCCGGCCGGACGTCGCCGATGTCGGGCCGCGCTGCCCCGGCGTCGGAGCGGTCGGTCGGTGCGGCAACGCCGAGACCGTGGTCTGTCTGCGCGGGTGCGGCGAGGTGCGGCGGGTGGTTGGGGCGGACCACTGGGGGTGCGGGCGGGGTGTGGTGGCGCACCTCGGTGATGATCTTTCGGTAGGCGGCGATGGTTTCCGCGAGTCCGACAAGGAGCAGGCACGGCACCAGGTGCAGTAGCACGCCGGCCACATCTGCGTGGCGGGGGCGGCCGATGCCCCCGTCGGGCCAGACCGAGGTCCAGGTGTTCATGACGGCGGCGGTGCACCCGGCCCACCAGCGCAGTGCCGCGGACCAGGCGGGCGGGCGGATGCCCCAGGCGGCGAGCCGTGCGTCCGCGTAAAGGATCGCCGCCAGCGCCAGGGCGAGCATCGGGTCGAGCAGGGCGGCGATCCAGATCGGCACGCCTCGGCTCGCGGCGAACAGGGTTACGTTGACCGCGGTGAAGACCAGCGCGAGCACTCCCACCGCGCATAGGGCGCGGGTCAGGGTGCGAAGCAGGCGCTCCGCCTCGCCGGCCCCGGGCGAGGTCACCGGATGCCTTGGGTGGCGGGGCGGGTGGCGCCCTGGAAAGAGGAGTTGGGGACTGGGCCTTCACGGACGACGGCTCCGGGGTGCGGGGCGTCGATCATGCTGCCGGGTTGGGTGGCGATGGCGACGTGGGTGATGTGGGTGGGGCTGGTGCCGAAGAACAGCAGGTCGCCGGGTAGTACTGGCGTTCCGGTCGGCACGTGGGGTCCGTGGTTGTACTGGTCCTGGGCGACGCGCGGGAGGGGGATGCCAGCGGCGTGGTAGGCGGCCTGGGTCAGCCCGGAGCAGTCGAAGCCGCCGTCGGCTGGTCCGTCCCCGCCCCATACGTACGGGGTGCCGAGTTGGGCGCGGGCGAACGCGACCGCCGTTGCCGCAGCTCCGGTTGGGGTAGGCGTGGTGGTGGCGTACTGGGAGGCGATGCGCAGGACTTCGGCGACGTACTGCTCGGAGTGGTTGTACGCGAACAGGGCCCGGTGCAGGTCTCTGCCGTCGCGGGCGCCGTTGGCGCACAGCAGGCGGGCTGCCGCGTACACGGCGTTGACCGGGTCCCACGGGGTGGGCGGGCTCTTCCCGCCGGGTGGCACCGGGTACGCGTATGCCGCGAAGGTGGACGGCAGGAACTGCATGGGCCCCACGGCGCCCGCCTCCGACACCATCGTGGGGTGCCGGCTGTGATCGGTCTCGACCTTCCCGATCGCCGCGAGGATCGTCCAGGACAGGCCCGGACATTCGGGGGCGGCCCGCTGGTAGAGGGCGAGCAGGTAGGACGGGATGTCCGCCAGGGCCTGCTTGCTCGGTAGGGCCGACACACTGCTGCCTGGGAGCAGGCTGCTCAGCAGCGCGGCGATGATGAGCACGGCGAGCAGCGGCAGAGCGAGGAGGCTGCAGCCGATGCCGGCGGTGGTCTTGGCGAGTGCGGAGCTCATGGGCCGGCCTCGATTGCGGGAGGCAGCGGGGGGACGGGGAGGGTGAGGGTGGTGTCGGCATCGGTGGGGGCCAGCCCGCCGGCCGGGGTGAGGCCGGGCCAGTGGGCGGCGAGGTCGGCGAGGGTCGTGCGGTGGCCGGTGGGTTCGAGCGGGGTCCACCAAGGGCCGTGCGGACTGGCGGTGGTGTAGTCCGCGGAACTCGTCGCGATGTGGAGGCCGAGTTCGTGGGTCGCCGGGGCGAGGCGGCGGCGCAGGGTCTGGTCGCGGGAGGCGGTGCGGGTGTGGATGAGGAGGGCAGGCCGGGTGCCGGTCGTGGTGGCCAAGGCCGCGTAGCCGGCGAGTTTGGCTTCGACGCGGGCGAGAGGCTGGCTGCCGGTGTCGTACTCGAGGAAGAACGGCAGCAGCAGGCCGCCATCGAGCCAGTGGGCGTACGTGTCAGGGCGGATGATGTCGCCCCAGCGGCGCGCGCAGGAGCGCTCGGAGAGCCACAGGTCGAGCCCGGCCTCGGGGGTGGTGCGGGTGCGGGCGGCGAGGTGGGTGAGGAGTTCGTTGACGCCGATGTCGTGGCCGAGCCAGGGCGAGTAGGCGATGCGCCCGGTATGCGTGGGGCGCCACCCCACAGCGGCCGGTTCGCACCCGCCCTGAGCAGCAAGCAGGGCGGCACCGACGGGGCCGAGGGTGTAGTGCTCGGGGGCCGAGCCCGACACGGTCAGGGGACGGAACGAATCGAGGACGGCGTGCTGGTGCAGGGTACGCAGACGGCGCTGCGCGGAGCGCAGTGAGCCGTACGCGAGGCGGACAATCTGATGGGTGGTCAGTACCTGGTGCTCGTGCAGCATCCGCACCAGCCACACATCCCGACCGGTTAGGCGACGGGCGAGGGCGGCCACATCGGTGTACCGGCCGGCGGGGCGGGCGCGGCTGGTAGCGGCGCGGGCGGTGTAACGGGAGCCGGGACCGACGGCCGGGCGTGGGAGTGCGGACATCGCAGGTCACCACCGAGGATGTGTACGAAGGCGCGGGCGGGCGAAGGCGCCGTATCAGGGACGGGTAGCCGGGCGGGGGCCGTTCCGGACGGCAGCGGCAGTGCGCAGGTCCCTCGCACGACCGGGGATCACGGGTGGCAGCGGCCGGGTGGTGAGGGTGAAGGCCGAGGACTGGGCGCCGACGGTCAGTAGGTGGGCGGCGGCCTGGTAAGGCCCGAGGTGGGCGAGATCGTGCGCTCCGAGTGTCGGCAACGTGTGCCGCTCCAGCGAACTCGCGTCCTCCGGGGAGGCGTTGAAGAAGACCTTGTTGCGGGCGTTCGCGGAGATGCCCTCGCGCAGGTCGCGCGGCAGCTGGGCGAGGTGCTGGTGGGCCAGCAGCATGGAGAGGCGGTAGCCCCGGGCCTCGGCGAGCATGTCCTCCAGGGGATACGGGAGAGTGAGGAAGTTGTGGGCCTCGTCGATGCTCAGTGTGGCGTCGATCCGAGCGTGCTCGGGGATGCGGGCGCGGGCGGCGGCGGCCTGCCAGGTCCCGGCGACGATGAACGAGCCGAGCAGGCGGGCGGTCTCCTCGCCCAGCGCCCCCTTGGGGAGGCGAGCCAGCAGGATGCCGCCGTCGAGAACCTGGGCGAGGTCGAAGGTGGAGGGCCCGGCGGCGATGGAGCGGCGGGCGAAGTCACGCAGAAGGAACGCGCGGAGTTTGTTCATCACCGGGCCGACCACCGCCGCCCGCGAGGGCTCGGACATCGATTCGTACCAGGCCCAGAACCCACGCAGGACCGGGTCCTTGAGCGCCGGGATGATTCGCAGCCGGTAGGCGGACTCACCGAGCAGGCGGGGCACGTCGGCGAGGGTGACCAACTGGTGGGTGCGTTCGCGATGTTTGAGGAGGGTCAGGCAGGCCGCCCGCATCACGTCGTCGGTGCGCGGGCCCCAGAAGGCGGTGAAGATCCGGCGGAAGATGCCGGTGATGTTGTCGACGACGACGTCGACGTCCTGCCCGTCCAGCACGTTGAGGCACGGCGGGGTGTGCGGGTCGTCGGGGTCGATGAGGACCAGGCGGTCGGCGCAGGTGTCCGGGAGCCGGTCCAGCAGATCGGTTACGAGGTCGCCCTTGGGGTCGATGACGATGACGCCGCGGTGGTTGCGGACGTCGTCGAGGGCGAGGTTCGCGATCAGCGTGGACTTGCCCGAGCCGGTCGCGCCCACCAGATGCAGGTGGTGGCGTGCGTCGGAGACCGCGAGTCCGACACCTCGGCGCGCACCCGTGTCGGAGCGGCCCAGCGACTTGACGCCGGTGCCGGGTGCGGGCTCGGGCACGGAGGGCGGCGGCAGGACGGAGCGGGCCCCTGCCCGCTGCACACCGGGAGCGTCCGCGTCGACGGGCAGGTGAGCCAGGGCGGCGAGTTCCGGCACCGACAACAGCGCCGGGCGGGAGGGGAAGTGCCGGTCGTTCAGGTGCGGTTCGGGATGTGGAAGCCGGGTGCGGGCGAAGTAGTTGCGGTCGGCGTATAGCCCGAACGCGGAGGCCAACGCATGGGCGCGGCCCCGCACCATGTCCTGGGCCCTTTCCGTCTTCGGCGAGCAGGCTGCGGCGTAGATCAGGGCGCACTGCCACTGCGATCCGGTGAGTTTCACCGCCGCCTGCCGTACGACGGCGTTGTGTTCGGGATCGAGTTTCCCGGTGGCGGCGGGCTGGGCGCGGTGCAGCAGAAGTCGGGCCAGGGCGGGCAGTCGGCCCGGGTTCTGTCCGGCTTTGAGGCGGCGGGCCTGCCGACGGGCGCGGCGCAGTGCGCGGCCGGTGGCCGGGCGGGCCAGGATCTGCACGCACGCACCCTCGTCCTCGGCCATGCCGGTGGCGGCCTGCAACAGGGCGCGCAGCGGATCCGTGGGGTGGTCGGTGCGCAGGGGCAGGACGTCGGGGCGGGCCGGACGAAGGCGCCCGGAGGTGTGAGTGTGTCCGGGCGGCAGCAACAGCGCGGGGTCGGCTACCCGGGTGTGGGCGCCCGGCCAGGCTGCTTCCACCGAGCGGCGCACCAAGGCGAGCGGCACCATTGCGGGCACCCAGAGCCGGATGCGCAGCCCGGTGTGGGACCAGGAGTACTCGAAGGCGAGATGGGGCTGGCCGGAGAGCAGGCGGCGCCACCAGGGGCGCAGCAGGCCCGACAGTTGCGCCCACAAAACCTCCCCGCCCTTGGGAGCGACGACGGGCGGGGCGAGGATCTCCACGCAGCGGGCGTCGTCGACAAGGCTCCGCTGGCGCGCACAGTGCAGTCGACGGCGTAGCACGGATCCGCCGACCGCAACGAAGGCCGCACACGGAGCGAGGACGAGCGCCTGCGCGCCGAGCCAGCCGGAGACCTCGCGAACGGCGGAGCCCAGGAGGCCGCCCGGGTCGGTGAGGAAGTCCCCCAAGGGCCCGCCCGGGCCGGCCAGGGTGCCCAGTACGTATGCGGTCACCAGTCCCGCTCCCCGTCGACGTCGAGTTCATCGTCGGTGACGTCGCCGATGTCGGCGGCGTCGTCAAACGGGTGCTGGGCGGCGAGTTCGCCAGGGTCCGTGGTGATCACTTCGTGCTCCTCGGGCGCTGCCACGCTGATGAGGGCGACCTTGTGGCGCCGGTCCCCAGTGAGCAGTAGTGCCTCGCCACGGCCAGCCGACAGGAGGAACTCCCGCTCCCCGGAGGAGAGGTGGAAGTTCTCGGTGATCGTGTCGATGGCCTGGGGCGCTTGGCGCAGCAGGATCTGGGTGGCCGCGTTGGCGACGACGGCGCGCCCGAGCTGCGTGGCGAGCACGTCGTCGGCGTCCTGGGTGATCACGGCAAGTCCCGTCCAGCGCTTGCGGGCGGCTTTGGCCATGCGGAACAGGAATCGGGCGCCTTCGCCGTCGCGCATCAGCAGCCACGCCTCGTCCACCACGACCAGGTGACGGCCGGTACGGGCCGGGTTGGTGGTCTGCCGCCAGATGGCGTCCAGGGCCAGCAGCATGGCCGGGGCCTTGATCTCCTCGGGCAGTCGGCGCAGCGCGAACACCACCAGATGCCCCGTCGTCGCTGCGGTGCTGGGGCCGTTGAACAGCAGGGCGTGCGAGCCGGTGGTGTACGGGGCCAGGCGGTTGGCGAGATCTGCCGCCGCCGTTGTGTCCTCCTCGGCCAGAACGGCGGCCAGGTCGGCGAGTTGGGGTGGGGTGCGCTGCCAGGTGCGAGGGTCGGCGGTGATGCCCGCACGGGCGTAGGCGGCGAGGATCGCCCGGTCGAGTGTCGCCTTCTCCGTTGCCGTGAACTCCGCGCCGAAGAGCACGGCGAGGAAGGTGTGCAGGAACAGCACACGTCGGGTCAGCACGTCCTCGCCGCTGGAATCTGCGGGCAGGTCGAAGGGGTTCAGACGCACCCCGTCCGCGCCGAGCGCGATCACCTGACCGCCGACGCTCTCGGCGAGGCGGACGTACTCGTCCTCCGGGTCGATGACCGAGGCGCTCACGCCGCTGAACAGCAGCCTGAGCAGCTCCAGTTTGACCAGGTAGGACTTGCCGGCCCCGGAGCGGGCCAAGGTGATGGAGTTGTAGTTGTCCTGTGCGAAGCGGTCCCACAGCACCGGCGCGCCGGAGACCGCGTTCAGCCCGTACAACACCCCCGTCGGGGTGCCGTCCTCGCTGGTGGCGATGGGCAGGTCCGGACTGGTGAAGGGGAAGCACGCGGCGAGCGCGGCGGTGTCGAAGGTGCGCCGGATCTTCAGGGTGTCGATGCCCAGCGGCAGCGTGGCCAGCCAACCCGGCAGAGCCCGGTAGGTGGTCGGCGCCACCGTCATCAGCAGCGACTCGGCGACCGCGCGGACTGCGGCGACCTGCTGGGCAAGCGTGTCCTCGTCCGCAGCGTGGATGGTCATGTACAGGGCGGCGTGGAAGAGCTTTCCCTCGCCGCGGGCGATGCGGTAGGCAAGGTCTGCGGCGTCCGCGGCGGCGGCCTCGACCTCCGGGTCGTCCAGGTGCCCTTTGTCGAAACCGGTTCGGCGGCCGGACTCCAGGCGGGCGCGCTGCTTCTTCAGTCCGGCGGCGGCCACGGCATTGGGGACGGGGTCGATGTGCAGGGCGATGTCGAGGTGGCCGGGAAAGTTGAGCAGCGGGGCGAGCCAGCCCGGGTGGACCTCGGCCGGATAGCCGGTGACCACCAGCGTGGAGGCCAGGTGCACGCCGATCGCCAGGGTACGGGCGTGCACCTCGACGGCCTCGGGGCCGGCGGCTTCCAGCAGCTGCGCACCGTCCACGGCCGACTTCTGCGTCGGGGTACGGCGACGGCCGAAGAGGTTCGGGGTCATGCCAGGTCCCCTTCCGGTCCGGGGGCGGCGGGGGTGTCGGGGTTGCAGGCGGCCACGAGCAGGTCGGTGGCGTCCGCTGCGTCCAGAGGGGTGACGGTGATCTCGGCCGGTGCCAGCGCGCGGGCGGCCTCGTTCAGACGCTGCCGGGCCCGCCCTTCACCCGTGCCCCGCCCGCCGTACGGGGCGGCCTCTTCACGGGCTACCAGCGTGATCTGTCGGCCCAGCAGGTTGCCTCCGTCGGCAAGGTGGGAGAGGAAGTCGGCGTGGGCGTGGGCGGCCTGCTCCAGAGCCGGGTGCGGCAGCGTGGGCGCGTGGTGGTGCAGTGTGTCGGCGAGCGGGGCGAGGTCGATACGGTGGCTGCGCACCAGCACTTGGGTCGGTCCGGTCAGGGAGTTGAGCCAGCGGGCGAACGCGGCGGTCAGGCCCTGCTGCTCGGCTCCCGAGCGCAAATCGAAGTTGACCGTGGAACACCTTGCCAGCGCGGCGTGCCCGTCACCGCCGAGATCGAGGACACCGCCCTCGGTGATGCCGTCGTACGGCATCCGCATCGCGGATGGGGGTCTGCCTTGGGCTGAGGCCCAATGGGCGGGGATGACGTCGGGCAGCGGTGGGACGCCTTCGGGAGCGTGTACCCGCCGCCCCCGGGTACGGGTGTGCGCCAGGGCGGCGGCCAGGAACCGGTCCAGGCCGATGCCCTCCCGCCGTCCGAGGGCAAGCGCCGCCGCAGCCCCGGCAACCGGGATCGCCATCACCGTGTACGCGAGGGGCGCCATGAAAGGGCGCGTGGCCCAGTAGCCGACGTACAGCACCAGCCCTGCCACTGCCAGCAGCGCGGTCTGCCGGGCCGTGAAGGGACCCAACAGGCGGTCGGGACGGGAGATGTCGACGGGAATTCTCACAGCACTCACGCTGTCCTCGTCGAACTCGGACATCACAACGACCTCCGGGGAGTGCGGGGCGGGCGGGGCGGTTCAAGAGGCAGCCGCAACTGCACGGGTCGGGGCGGCCGGGTTCGGACACGCGGGGCAGGTATGGGCAGGGCCAACTGCCGGGGGCGCTGAGCCGGAGCAGGGAGTGCCGCAGCGGCGGACGGTGCTGGTGGCGTGCTGGTGGGCCGGGGCGGGCGGACGCGCGGAGCGTTGATCGGCAGCCAGGTCTGCACCGGCCTCGCCGTCCGACCTGCCGCCCGTTTTGCAGGGATCGGCAGCTTCAACTGCTGGACGCGACGGGCCTGGGTCGGATGCATCGCGGCACGGGGGTTGCCTCCCGCGCGAGGCGCTGCGGCAGTGCGAGCGCGCGTGGCAGGCGGGGACGTACGACGCGTACGCGCTGGCGCTGAGGCAGCGGTCGCCCGGCTCGCGGGACTGGAAACCGCGGTGCTGGTGGCCGGCGGCGCACCTCCTGGTCGGCTGATCGCGGCCCGCCCCCGGGCGAACAGGCCCCGTCCTCGGCGCAGCGCGTATCCGGCGAGACCACCGGGCATCGGCCTGGGCACACGGCCGCCGCCCCCGACTCCGGGTCGGCCCCCGCCACCCGGACGCCCGCCCCGACCTGGCCCGCCTCCAGGCCGCCCACCGCCTCCGCCGCCCGGGCGGCGGCGCAGCGTCGAGGCGCCGGGAACGTACCGGTTGATCAGCCGCCACAGCGCTACCGACTGCAGCATCCGCAGCGACGCGGGTAGTTGGGGATGGACGGGAGTGGCGCGGAAGACGACGCGCATGCACCAGCCGGGGATCTTGAACAGGATCCAGTACAGGGCGAGTCCGGCAAGCATCGTGCCGAGCCGGCTCGGCTTGGGGAAGCCGAGCAGCGTGGCGCCAGGGGCGAAGAACAGCTTCAGCGCGACGATGAACGTGGCCGACTGGGCGACCTGGATCGTCAGGCACCCGGCCAACGCCCGCCACCACAGCCTGGCTACCCGGTCGGTGACCGGATGCGCGTGGCAGGACAGCGCGAGCGGCGCTGCGACGGCGATCACGGCGATGACCGCGATGCGCACGATATAGCCGACCAGGACGGCAAGGATCAGCACGATCGTCAGAACCGCGATGAGCAGTGCGTACAGGGCCGTGCCTGGGCCACCGAACAGGGCGAACGGGATGACCCGTTCGACCATGCCTTTGCCGGCGTCGGAGGCATCGGTGCCCATCAACGCGTACGAGAGCGCGTTGGCCAGTGAGATGGCCTTGCCCATCACGGTCAGCGAGGTGGCGGCGGCGGTGACGCCGATCAGCAGACGCGGGGCGATCTGCTTGAGCGCATAGCGGCTCTGCACGGTCTCGTGCCCCATGACGGTGACGCCGCCCGCGGTGATGAACAGGACGTAGATCCCGACGGCGATGGAAAGGGATCCGGTCCACAGGCGCTTGATGTCGGCCTGCTCGGTGATGTCGGGCGTGGACAGCAAGGTGTCGGCCAGGAGTTCTCGCAACGGCTTCATGATCTGGTCGACGAGCATCCCGAGGAACGAGGTGACCGCACTGACGATCACGGCGGGGATGTCGACGAGCCCGCCGAACAGCGTGCCCAACGGCCCCCAGCCGTCGTGCTTGTCGTAGACCCCGGGGACCTGGCTGGCGGGCGGGGTCGGTCCGGGTGTCGGCTCCGGCGGGTGAGGCGACTGGGGGCGAGGAGTGGGCGGCCCGGGCACCGGGGCGGGTCCCGGCACAGGTGCCGGGGTGGGCTGCGGGGCGGGGCCGGGCGCCGGAGCGGGTTCGGGGTCGGCGGGCGCCAGTTGCACTCCGGCCGGGGCGGAAGCCGCTGCGGCGTGGACTGGCGACGACATCACGGTCGCCGCGCCGAGCAGCAGCACGGCAGCCACCAGCGCGTACGTAAGGATGCGGCGGGCCGTCATGCCCCGGCCCCCACGATGCCCTTCAGGACGGTGACCAGGACCGGGGCGAGGATCGCCAGCCCGTAGCCGATGGCCGCCGCCTTCAGGGCCCGCTTGGCGGCCTCGACTTCGCCGGGATCGCCGCCGGCCATGAGATAGCGCAGCCCGCCGAAGGTGAGGAACAGCGTGGCCAGGCCCGCCAGTAGACCCACGATCCAGTTCCGCAGGTTGTTGATCACCGTGGGCACGTCGGCGACGGCCCATGCGGAGGTGTCACCGGCGAGCAGCACCGCAGCGGTGAGGGCCGCAGTGGCGGCGGCCCGGAGCGCGATGCAGCGCGACGGGGCCGACCGTCGGCGCCAGCGCAGCTGGTGGAGCGGGACAGGCATGGCAGCGCACCTCCGTCGGGCACACAGCAGACGGAAAGGAGACAGGCGGCGGGTGATGCTCCGGGTGGAGCGAGCGGGTCCCTTGCCCGGGGCCGTCCTCCTTCACCAAGGCGGCAGGGCAAGCAGGCTCTCGGGTGTCAGCACGAGACAGACGTGCTCACCCCATCCGGCAGTGAGCCCCGGCAGCAGGTCACCAGCGGTGCTCCGTACCGGGGCGGCGGCACTCGCAAGTTGGTGCGAGCGAAGGTGCCGCCTACCTGTAATAGAGATGTCCGGGCCGGGAATTGACATTCCCGGCCCGGATGCCACCTCGGCGGGTGCTACTGGTCGAGCAGCCGCTGGCGCAGGTGTGCGGCAAGGTGCTGCTCGGCGGCACTGCGGTGGCGGTATAGCTGACGCACACTCACACCCCGCTCAGCTGCCAGGAGCTGCATCGGTTCACCCTCCAGACGGGTCCGGGCGATCAGCCGCGCCTCAGTCACGTTGACCACCTGCGCCTGGACCGCGCGGGCCAGCACCGCGTACTCGTCCCCCTTCCCGCCATCCTGATCCTCGACGACGTCGGCCGCGTCCTGGCATACGGCCCGGGCCACCGGCTGGGCCAAGCGGCCCAGGTGAGCCGTCACCGGGCCCCGCTCGCGCTCGGCCCGTCGGTGCGCGGCGTATGCCAGCCGATGCACCGCCCGGTCTGCTGCCGCGAACAGTTCGCGGCCCACGTCCGCCGTGCCCGTGTCCAAGGAGGTGAGGGCAGTGGCGACGGCGGCCAGGGCCTCCTGCTCGACCTCGGCGCGCTCCAGATGCGCGGGGCGTACCAGGCGGGCCAGCATCCGCCGCAGGACCGGAACGGTCATGGCGACGGCCACCGTGTTCCACGGGTCACCGAGCTGCTGAGCGCGGCGCACCACCTCGCGCCAGGTCTGCTCGCGCAGCACTGCCGGGGTGGCGGGGTGGGCGAGGAGGGTGCGGACCTGGTCGACGGGCAGTACAGGATGCTCCGGCTCTGCGCAGACCAGGTGTGCGGGCAGGGTGAGCGGCTCGACGGTCGAGGCGAGCGCGAGGAAGGACTCCTCCAGCACCCGCAGCGGCGAGCACCCCGCAGGACGTGTACAGGCCGAGCGGCGGTGGGCGGTACGAGAGGGGTGGTGCATGGCTGGGCTCCTTGCGGGGTGGCGGCGGACAACGTCTGCCGCCACCCCTTTCACCCCGCCGTGCCACGAGCGGACCGGCGGCGTGCCAGCACCGGTCCACGAACTGCCTGATGGACCGCTGTGTGCGATGGCCCGCAGCCAGCCCACCCCCGGTGATCAACGTCACCCTTGCCGCCGTGTCGCGCGTTATCGAACACGGAAGAAAATCCGCCGAGTCCTCCCGCAGTGGCACGCTGCCGCCAGGGTGGCTCGGCAGTGGCTCGCAGGTGGCTCGCCACTGGTCCGGCGTTCGGCAGATCGGGGCGAAGACAACCAACCTGCCGAGCTGAGAGGCGGATGGCCTGCGGGGATCCGAGCTGTCCCGCCGGATCGAACACTGCAGGCGGCGATGACAATCTCGCCCGGCCGCGTCTCTATTACCTCACGTCAGCACCAGACGGATCCGGTCCCGCCCCCCGGGCGCCACTCGCCGATGCCCACCACTCCCTCCCGTCCCCATACCGCACGGCCGCTCCCGACGACCATCTGGCTCCCCGCCCCCGACCAGCCGGATTCCGCGCCCGCCCCCGGCAGCGTGCTGCCCGTCTGGGCGATCGACAAGATCCGTACCGAGTACGCCCACCGTCCGGACGGGGCGCCCGCACCTCTGCTCAAGATCCACATCCGGGACACCGCTCCCGGCATGGACGTACGCACCCCCTGCACGACCTATCCGGATGCCAGTGGCGGCACAACCAGTGGGACGCCTGTGCTACTCGCCGAACTTCACCCCGACACCATCCCTGCCCCTGACGATGCCTTTTCGGCCGTCGGGAGCGAGATGCACGGGGCGATGGAGGACGGCTGGCCCGGCTTCTTCCATCGCGCCCATCGCCTCCTTGCGGCCGACGGACTGCTCCTGCTGGCCACTCGCCAGCGCCGCGACGCGGGGATCCTCACCGACCGGCTCGGCTCGCTCGTCGCCTGCGCACGCACCGCAGGATTCCGCTACCTGCAGCACATCGTCATCGCCCACGCCCACCCCGTCGGCGACTGGCTCGTGCCCGCCCCGCCCACCGACGCCAGCCCCGGGGTCACGCACAGCGACCTGGTCGTCCTGACCGCGATCCACCACGCCTGAATACCGGAGGAGTTCACCGTGCCCTCTCCCATCTCGGTGTGGAACACCGCCCCCACCTCCGCCCCCGCCCAGCGTGCCGGTCGTTACGTACCCGGCTCGTCCGCCCATCCCGCCAAAATGCTCCCGCAGATCGCCGCCCACGCCATCCGCACGTACACCAAGCCCGGCGATCTGGTCCTCGACCCGATGTGCGGCATCGGCACCACCCTCGTCGAAGCCATCCACCTCGGCCGCAGCGCCCTCGGCGTCGAGTACGAACCCAAGTGGGTCCACCTCGCCCGCCTCAACGCCGCTTCCGCCGTATCCGAAGGCGGCACCGGCACCGTCCACTGCGGCGACGCCCGCCAGCTCACGAGCCTCATCCCCGCGTCACTCCAGGGTGTGGTGGATCTCGTGGTCACCTCACCTCCCTACGGCCCGAGCGTCCATGGACAGGTCCGTTCCAGCCGGGAGACCGGCGAACGAGGGGTGGTCAAAAAGGACTTCCGCTACAGTCGCGACCCGGCCAACCTCGCCCACGTCTCCACCGAGCGGCTCCTGGAAGCCCTCACCGAGATCCTCACCCAGTGCCAGACGATGCTGCGCCCCGGCGGCACAGCCGTCGTCACCACCCGCCCCTGGCGTGAGCGCGGGGAACTTGTCGACCTGCCCTCTGCCGTCCTCGCCGCCGGGCGGTCAGCCGGACTCGTCCCCGCCGAACGTTGCGTCGCCCTCCTCGCGGGCATCCGCGACAGCCGCCTGATCGCTCGCCCGTCGTTCTTCCAGATGAAGAACGTCCGCGACACCCGCCGACGCGGCATCCCGCTCTCGGTGGTCCAACACGAGGACGTGCTGATCTTCACCCGGCCCAGACCGCAGGCCGGTTCGGTAGAGCCGGAGGGCGCAACCGGCGAACCGAGGCCGCCCGCCGGAGCTGCCCGCAGCTGCAAGCCGACGGCCAGGCTGGCTCCGCGCTCCCACACCTGCGCCCGAAACAGCTGGCATCGCAACTGCTGAACCATCCATCGGCAGCTTGTTCTTCCGGGTCCCCGGCCTGGGCCCATACCCAAACCACGCTCGGCGACCATGTCGTCGAGCGCGGCCGTGACCGGTCCACGCGTTGCGCGCGCCGGCCCGCTCCTCGGTTTGGAGCGGGCCGGACGAGACCGGTTGGTTTGGGGCGGTCAGCCCTGGGACCGGTTAAGCGATTTGTTTGATGGTGGTGGTCCAGCCTCCTCCGCTGACGTCGGTGCCGGGTGCGAAGCCGGTGCTGTTGCTGCCGTTTCCGGCGAAGAAGTGGAGGTGGTCGTCTGAGGTGACGGTGGTCCAGAGGTCCGGGTGGCCGTCTTGGTTGCCGTCGCCGATGGCTGCGACGGCGGGGTATCCGGAGGTGGTTACTCCGCCGCCGATGAGCAGGGCGTTGCTGCCGTTGCCGAGCGGCGTGCCGGGGTTGAGGGGGTCGTTGAGGTATTGGTAGATGTCGCCGGTGGACTTCCGGCGGGCCCACAGGTCGTTGAGGCCGTCGCCGTTGACGTCACCGGGGGCGAGGAGCTCCATGTCGTTCCAGCCGGCGGTGCCGATCTTGATGGGTGTGGCGAGTTGGCCGTCGGCGGTGCCGGGGAAGAGGTAGAGGGCGTCGTCCTCGATGGCGAGGAGGTCCGGGTGGGAGTCCATGGTGAGGTCTCCGGCGGTGATGACCTGGGTGGTCTTGGACCAGTCGGGCGAAGGCGATCCGGCGGGCCGGTTGAGTGCGTAGCGGCCGCTGAAGCCGGAGAAGCCGGTACCGCGGTAGAGCCACAGGTGGGACGCGTCGCCGGGCAGGTGGGCGACGAGGTCCTCGTATCCGTCGCCGGTCCAGTCTCCGCGGTGGCTGATGTCGCCTCCGGCCCAGCCGCCGCCCAGCTGCGGGCCGTTGGCCTGGCCGCCGTTGCCGGTACCCGGGTAGACCCGCAGCTGTCCGTCCTTGTCGATGGCGGTCAGGTCCGGGATGCCGTCGCCGTTGAGGTCGCCCTCGGCGTCGGCGCCGGTGCGCTTGTGCAGGTAGCCGAGGGTGACCGGCGCGTTGAACTGGGCAAGGCCGCCGACGGGAGCCTTGCCGGAGTATTCGGTGATGGCGTCGCGGTTGGTGGTGGCGTAGAGGTCGGGGTTGGTGTCCGGGTCGCCGCCCTGGCTGTTCACGTCTCCGGGTGAGGAGACCAGGGGATAGGTCGCCTTGTCGAGGTACGGGGCAAGGAGTGCGGCCTGGGCCGGGAGCGGGTTCGTGGCGTTGCCGGACCAGACCTGGTCGGCGATGGTGGCGCAGTCCGCCAGAATGAGCTGAGTGCCGGGCGTCGTGTTGGACGACGGGTAGGCCAGGCAGCGGCCGGAGGCCGGGTTGACGAGGGAGCCGCCCGGGCCGGGCTTCCACTGCTGGGCGCCGCCCCCGTTGCAGGTGTAGAGCTCGATGGGAGTCCAGTTGGCCGTGCCGCCGCCGGTGGCGTCCAGGCACTTGCCGTAGTTGCGTACGGTGTTGTCGGCGCCGAGGACCCATTGCTGCGGTGCACTGTTGTTGCAGCCCCAGACCTGGATCTTGGTGCCGTTGGTGGTGGAGCCGTGGTCGACGTCCAGGCACAGGTTTCCGCCACCTGCTGCGGTCACCCCGGACACGAGGGTGTGGCTGGCCGGTGCTGTCAGGGTGGTGGGGATGCCGTTGGCGTCGAACTGCAGGGGGTAGGAGTACAGGACGCCGCTCGCGTCGTCGCGGGCCCACAGGGTCGGTGCGCCGCCGACCGTCCCGGGGGCGATGAGCGTGGCGTGCGACCAGTCCCCGGTGCCCAGGAGCATGCCCTTGCCCAGATGCAGCCCGCCGGTGTCGGTCCCGGGGTAGTACCAGAGCTTCTTGTTCTCGACAGTGATCAGGTCGGCGAGGCCGCGCGTGTTGTCGAAGCTGCCCGGGGCGAGGAACTGGGTGACGGACGCCCAGGTGTGGTCGTACCCGTCGCAGGCGGAGGCGGTGTTGCAGTCTGGTTTGTCGGGGATGGGGATGATGCCGCTGGTGTTGGTGAAGTGGCCGGGAGTGCCGTTGCGGTTAGCGTCGTTGGAGTAGGCGTACAGGTTGTGGGTGCTCTTGTTGTACGCGAAGAGGTCGTCGACGCCGGACTGGCTGAGGCTGCCGCGGTGGGCGACGAGGTAGTTGTCCCAGCCGGTGCCGTCGGGGCTCTGGGACGCCGTGGACGCGGTCACGGGAGTGGCGGCCGGGTCGGTGTTGCCGGGGACGAGGAGCAGGCTGCCGCTCTTGTCCGGGGTGAGCAGGTCGGGGATGCCGTCTCCGGTCAGGTCGCCTGCGGTGACCTTGGTCGCCGGGTTCCAGGGCGCGTAGAAGCGGTAGCTGGAGGGGCGGGCGTTGCCGGCGCCGTCGACGGCCTGGACGTAGAGGGTGTGGGTGCCCCACTGCTGCGCAGTGAGGTTGACGGGAATGTCCACCTTCGCCGTACCGCTCCCGTCGGGCGTGGCCGCGATCGATTTCGCGCCTGTGGGCGGGATGGGGGCGTCGAGGGAGTACTCGAAGCGTCGGATGCCGCTCTTGACGCACGGGGCGAGTTCGCAGCCGGTCGGCGTGGGGTCGGTGCTCGTGACCGGGATGGTGATGCCGGTGTCACCGGCGTGCGCCGTGGGTGCGCGGTCGCTGCCGAGCGGCGGGTAGGCGGCCGAGTCGCCGAAGGCCGCAGGGGTGGGCGGGGTGAGGTCCACGTTGAAGTGACACAAGGTCAGCAGGGGGCTGTCGAGGGTGCCGTCAGTGGCGTGGACCTCCCACCCGTAGGCGTGCCCGTCCTGCACCGCGGTGCCGATGTTGGTGTGAACGGTCGTCCCGGAGGCCACATACGGGCTGCTGGGAGCGGACACCGTACTGCCGTTGCCCTTCCCGTTGTCCTTCCGGTTGTCCCAGACGTTGAAGACCGCCTTGAGGTTGACCCCGCTCATGTACGTGGCGACGCGGGCGTTGAGGTCGATGTTGCTGTTGCCGCCGGTGAGGGTGGTCGCGCCGATCCAGCCGGGCGTGCCGTTGTTGCAGGCGGCCCCGCTAGGGTTCATCGAGTCGGGCGTGGTGCTGGCGCTGTCGACCGCCGGGTGGAGGTCGAAGACCGTGGTGATGTACGGATTGGCGCTGAATCGCATGTAGCCGTAGTTCGTCGACGACGTGCTGTCGTCGCCGGACAGACCGAACGTCCAGGTATCGTTCCCTGCTGCGGCAACAGCCCTGATGCGGCTGGTGACGTCGAAGTTGACATACCTCGTTCCGCAGTCGGGCCAGGCGCTCTTGACGTCCTGGGTGCCGATCGTGGCCACCACCTTGGGCTTGTTGTCCCACGACGTGCTGTCGCTGATCCTTTCGGTCTCCTTGAGAGTGACCGGCCAGGTGTTGTCGCAGCCCGCGTCCGCGCCGTAGGTCTCCGCCAGCGTCAGGGTGGACTTGGAGATCACCATGCTCTTGTAGAGGTTGCGTGCGTTGATCTCGTAGTACGCCTCCTGCATGCCGTAGCAGCGCGAGGAGTAGTGCTGGTAGCCGACGCCCTGACCGTTGTCCTGCGCCTTGTCGTACGCGGGGTTGGGATTGCCCGGACTGGGACAGCCCTCCTGGGCCACGGTGAAGTGGCCGGTCTGCCCGGTGAGTGGGCTGCTGAACGTCGGGTCGATGTACACCGGGTAGGTGGTCGCGGACCCGGTGAGCAGGTTCGCGTCGGGAGTGAGGGTGAGGGCACCGGCCTCTGCGGTCATACCGACTTGCTGGACCTTGGCGCCGGTACCGGGACCGGTGGCCGAGGATGTCCCGGTGGGATCAACGGCCGCCACACCACTACGGCGGGGCACCGCCGCAGGCGTCAGGGACTTCGGCGAGGTCGCCGTCGACTGCTGGCCGGTGGAGGAGTCCCACATGAGGGGCGCGGCGCTGGCGTAGACCACGTTCCCGTCGGGCGCTTTGGCAGCGAGACGGCCTGTAGCGTCCGCGCTGAGCGTCAGTCCGTCAGTGCTCGTGGCCAGGCGCAGCTTCTTCAACTCGGGATTGGCTGCCGCGGTCGCGTCGTGGACGACCAGGACTTCGCTGAACTCGCCCTGGGCGCTGACAGACGCTTGCAGGTCCACCCCGGGCAGGACCTGTGCGTACAGCGCCGTGTTGCCCTTTACCGTCGGGGCGGGAAGCCCGTGGGGGAAGGAGACCGCGAGCCGGTGCCCGGCGCCGTCGGCCAATGCCGCCAACGGCCCGGTGCCGCCGCCGGACAATGCCACCTCGCCCGGTGTGGCCGCAGGGCTGTAGGTCCCGTCGCTGTTTCTCGCGAGCGTGGCATCGAGTGACTTCCAGATTCCGCTTTTCTCCACCCGAACCGGTTTCAGGTTCGTTGTGGTTGTCACTGTGCCGTCGGGATTAGCCAGTGTCTGGCTCAATTGGGTTGTCTGGTTTTCGATGGGAACGGGTTTGCCATCCGCCTGGGCCTGGCGGAGCGCCGCCAGGGTGGGATTGTCCGACGTGGGCTGGGTCGGGTCTGTCGGCGGCGTGATATCGGCCATCGCTTGGCCGGAAAGTGAAATGACCAGTCCTAATGCCGCTGACAGGAGAGTCAAATGTTGCCCAAGTCTCCGACGTGTCAGTGTCGGTCGATGATGCCTGCGCATGTGGTGTTACCCCCCATGAGATCCGCGAGAAAATTCCTGGTCGGATGGCAGCTCGGCGCGTTCGTCGGCCGAACTGCGTTAAGCGGAATGGTTTCCCCCTGCAGCACAATGCCTCCTGGGCTCCGTGTGCCTCGCGTGATGCTTGTGTAAAGAGCGAGGAAAGTTACGGGAGTCGTCCGGAGGGGGTGCCGAGGCAGGCTATTGCGAATCGTACGCCTGTAGCAATACGGTTCGGTGATTCTCGCGGGGCTGGACAACAGCTCTGCCTATAACGGGGGCCTTTTACGGTCACGCACTTGGGGTGGGGACTTTGAGAGTGCGTTCTTCAGCGCGCCCTTTTTCCGGGTTACGGACGAGAGGCGCAGCGCGTCGCGTCACTGTGGCCACAGCCGTGTTCGCCGCGCTGTCGTTGGTCGTTCCGCTGGCATCCGCCGAAGGCGTCGGCGGCTACCACTACAAGGGAAAGGTCTGGGCGGACGGCGAGTTGCCGGCTCAGCCGGTAGTGGACGGGCATCCGGTCACCGAGGCCAAGGGGGCGCCTCGGGCCGGAATCCCCAAGGGCGCCCGCGCCCTGAGCGCCTACACGCCACAGACCCCCAAGTGGCCTGCGGTCAGCACGGATTCGGTCGTCCTCACTCCGCCGGGCGAGGTGAAGACGCCCGCATCCGGCGCAGATTCGGGCCGCTCGCGGACCTCCGGCACCGCTTCGGCGACCGCCCCCAAGAGAGCCGGGACGTCCCCGGTATGGGTTGGCCCTGTCGCTGCCCGTGATGCATCCAAGGCGCTCAAGAACGGGGCAGCGGCGAAGTCCGCGACACCGTCCTCGGTCACCGTCAAGACGGCCGATCGACGGCTGGCGCAGGCCGCGCATGTCGACGGCCTGCTGGTCGGCTTGGTTCGCTCGGACGGCAGGAGCGACGCCGGGCAGGTGTCGGTGGCACTCGACTACAGTGCGATCGCCCAGGCGTACGGCGGCGGTTGGGGCTCCCGTCTGCATCTGGTCTTGATGCCGGGCTGCGCCCTGACGACCCCGCAGATGTCGGCCTGCCAGGTCCAGACGCCGCTGGCCACCACCAATGACACCACGGCGCAGAAGCTCACGGCGTCGGTTACCCTTCCGGCCGGCAACCTGCTGAGCGCCCTCAAGTCGCAGGCAACCCAGGGAGCTTCGGCGAGTCCCGCGGTGGCGCCGATGTCGCTGGCGGTCGCGGCGGTGGCCGGTACGGGCGGTTCCCAGGGCGACTACACGGCGACGTCGCTGTCGGCCTCGGGATCCTGGGCGCAGTCCGCGTCGGGAGCGTTCACCTACAGCTACCCGGTCGCCGCCCCGCCGGCCCTGGGCGGCGGCGCGCCGTCGGTCGCGCTCTCGTACAACTCCCAGTCCATCGACGGGGAGACCTCCGCGCGCAATTCGCAAGCCTCGTGGATCGGTGACGGCTGGTCGTACAGCCCCGGCTTCCTGGAGCGTTCGTACAAGCCGTGCCGGTACGACGGGATCAAGGACTCCGGCGACGAGTGCTGGGGCGGCTACAACGCCACCCTCTCGCTCGGCTCCCACACCGGCCAACTGGTGCGTGACAAGGACGGCATCTACCACTTGTCCTCGGACGACGGCACGAGGATCGAGCGGCTGACCGGGGCCGGCAACGGTCTGTGGGACGGGGAGTACTTCAAGGTCACCACCACCGACGGCACCGCCTACTACCTGGGTCTCAATCACGCCCCCGGCACCACCTCGGACGACGCGACCAACAGCGCCTGGGGCATGCCGGTCTATCACCCCAAGTCGGGAGACCCGTGCTACGACTCGGGCAAGGGCAACGACTCCCAGTGCTACAAGCCGGTCGGCTATCGCTTCAACCTGGACTTCGTCGTCGACCCGCATGGCAACGCCCAGCGCTACGAGTACGCGACCGAGTCGAACTACTACAACATGGGCTACGGCCAGGTCGCCGCGGACAACAAGGGTGGCACGCTCACCCAGTACACCCGTGGCGGCTACCTCAACCGTATTTCCTACGGTTACAAGCTGGCTGACGCGATCGCGGGCAAGGACCCCGCGGCGCGTATCAACTTCACCACCGCGCAGCGCTGCACCACCTCCGACAGCGTTTGCACGTACGACAACCTCAGCAAGGACACGGCCACCAACTGGCCGGACGTGCCGTACGACGCGAACTGCCCCTCGACGTACAAGACGCACAGCGACAACGACGACGACAAGGACGTCTGCAAGCTCGGCTCGCCGACCTTCTGGTCGACGTACCGGCTGAAGAAGATCACCACCCAGGTCAAGACCGGCAGCGGCTTCCAGGACGTCGACTCCTACACCCTCACCCACGTTTTCTCCGACGCGGGCGGGGTCATCGACCCGGTCACCGGGAAGACCACCGACTCGAAGAACGCCGGCACGCTGCAGTCGGTGATGTGGCTGTCGTCCATCCAGCACACCGGCCTCGACACCAGTGCAGGCGGCAGCGACCCGATCACCCTGGACCCGGTCACTTTCACCGGCATCGAGACGGACAACCGGGTCGACGGCCTCGATCCCGGTGCCCCGCCGCTGTACCAGCCGCGGATCTCCAGCATCCGCACCGAGAGCGGCGAGTCCATCGCGGTCACCTACCGCAATCCGGAGTGCTCACGGGTCAACCACACCATGCCGTCTTCGGGCGACAGCAACACCATGGCCTGCTACCCGGTGCACTGGAATCCGTCGGGGGCAGTCACCCCGATCGACGACTGGTTCCAGAAGACGCTGGTCATCCAGGTCACCGACAGCGACCTGACCAAGGCCAACTCCCCGCCGAAGGTGACCGACTACAGCTACGGCGGCGGCGCGGCCTGGCACCGCGACGACTCCGACCTCACCGACGACCAGTACCGCGACTGGAGCGACTTCCGCGGCTACCGCACCGTCACCACCACCACCGGCACGGCACCGGACCCGATCACCAAATCCGTCTCCACCTACCTGCAGGGAATGGACGGCGACTACAAAGCCGACGGCAGCAAGCGGTCCGTCTCCATCAAGAATTCCGTCGACGACACCGCGGTGACCGACAGCAACTGGCTGGCCGGTGCCACGCTGGAGACCGACGTCTACAGCAACGCGGGCGGCATCCCGGTCGGCAAGACACTCAACGGGCCGCTCAACGCGACGACCACCACCAGCACCTCGCGTACGGCCTGGACGTCCAAGGACCCGGCCCCGGACACCCTGTCGACTCTTCCGGACCTCGCCGCGCACCGCACCACCTCCGTCACCAACCGCAGCCTGGAGCTGCTCGCCGACGGCAGCTGGCGCACCAAGAAGGGGGTTACGGAGTACGACAGCTACGGGCGCGTGCAGCAACTCGACGACAAGGGCGACGTCTCCGACCCCAAGCAGGAACGTTGCTCCATCACCAGCTACGCCGACGCCCCGTCCGGCAACCCGATGATGCTCACCTACCCCAGTGAGACGCTGGAGTTGGCGGGAGGCTGCGACACCAAGCCGGACAGCAAGACCACCCTGAGCCACAAGCGGCTCTTCTACGACGGCGACGGCAGCGTCTCCAACGTCGGCACCTACGGCAAGCTCGGCCAGGCATGGGGCTCGGACGGCAAGTCGCATTCGCTGGGATACCTCAGTGCGACGCAGGCGGTGACGAAGTACGACTCCTCGGGTGATCCCGTCTACCAGACGCTCGCAGCCGTCAGCTATGACGACTACGGGCGTGTGACCAAGACGCTGGACACCGCGGCGCAGGCCACGACCACCGCCTACTCGCCGGGCGCCGACGTCCTGCCGACCAAGGTCACCACGACGTATCCGCAGCCCTTCGGCTGGGCCAGCACGGTCACCGTCGACCCGAGACGCGGGCTGACCATTCAGTCCGTCGACGCCAACAACCGTGTCACGGACATGACCTACGACGCGCTCGGCCGCCGCACCCAGGTGTGGATGCCGGGCCGGGACAAGGCGACCCACATCCAGAGCCCGGACCGCAAGTTCGGCTACGCAGTCCACGGCAGCGGCGACAGCCCCGACCCGTCCACCGTCACCACGCAGACCCTGCGCGAGGACGAGACGTACAGCACCGCGATCACGATCTACGACGGACTGCTGCGCACCCGCCAGCAGCAGACGACCACCGCCGACAACTCCGCGGGGCGGCTGATCACTTCCACGGGCTACGACAGCCACGGCTGGTCCGTCTCCAGCATCGCGGCCTACTCCGAGCCCACCACTTCGCCCGCCACGACGCTGTGGGTGGAGAAGGAGAACACCGTCCCGTCCCAGACCCGCACGGTCTACGACGGCCAGGGCCGGTCCATCGCCACCCAGCAGTGGTCCAGGGCGGTCAAGCTCTGGGAGTCCACCACCGCCTACCCGGGCGCCGACCGGACCGAGACCACTCCGCCCAACGGCGGACAGCCGACCGTCACCTTCACCAACGCGCAGGGGCAGAAGACCGCCACCCGTCTGAAGGACACCACCCCCGACCGCAAGCTGTCGGCCGGAACCGTCATCGCCTCGGGTAGCTCGGTTGCCTCCAACAGCGTGCGCCTGTCCATGCAGCCGGACGGCAACCTGGTCCTGACCGGCATCACCAGCGGCCAGACCCTGTGGTCGTCGAACACCGCTGGAAACCCGGGTGCGAATGCCACTGTCCGCACCGACGGCAGCCTGGTGGTCACCGGCACCTCTGGCACGGTCCTGTGGAACTCCGGCAGCGGCACCACCGGCGCGACCGGCGCGTACGCGATGGTCCGCGACGACGCGAGCGTGCAGATGTACAACGCCGCGGGCAAGAGCGTCTGGACCTCGGGCACCCAGGGCAAGGTCGCCGCAGCGGATGTGACGACCAGCTACACGTACACCGCGGCCGGCAAGACCGAGTCGATCAGCGACACCGTCGGCAACACCTGGTTGTACACCTACGACCTTCTGGGACGGAAGACCGCTCAGACCGACCCCGACTCGGGCAGCAGCACCTACAGCTACGACCAGCAGGGGCGACTGACCCAGAGCACCGACGGGCGCGGACAGACCGTCTCCACCACCTACGACGGTCTCGGCCGCAAGACCGGCCTCTACGACGGAACCAGCACCACCGACCCGACCAAGCAGCTCGCAGCCTGGACCTACGACACCCTCGCCAAGGGCTACCCGACCTCCTCGACGCGCTACGTCGGCGGCGCGAACGGCAGCGCCTACGTCAAGAAGGTCAACGACTACAACACCGCCTACCAGCCCACCGGAACGACCACCGTCATCCCGGCGGCCGAGGGCAAGCTCGCCGGCACCTACAGCAACACTGCGGCCTACACCCCGAACGTCGGGATGCTGCAGTCCACGACCTACGGTGCCGACGCAGGCCTGCCCGGGGAGACCGTCGGCTACGGCTACAACCTCCAGGGCGGCCTCGTCGAGACCGGCTCCGAGCTGGCGCCCTATCTGGACATCACGCTGTACACGCCGCTGGGGCAGGTGATCCAGTCCACTTACGGCCTGTACGGCAAGCAGCTGCGAACCGCGCAGACCTACGACCAGGCCACCGGCCGTCTGGCCACCAATACGGTCAGTCTCCAGACCAGCAGCACCAACCCGATCGACGCCACCACCTACGGCTACGACCAGGCAGGAAACCTCACTGCCGCCAACGACGTCCAGTCCTTGGGCGGCACGACCACCGGCATCGACACCCAGTGCTTCGCCTACGACGGGCTGAACCGGCTTGCCGAAGCCTGGACCGACACCAAGGGCACCACGAGCCCTGCTGTAGGCCAGCTCGCGCAGTGCAACACCGCAACTCCGTCCACCGCGACCCTTGGCGGCCCGGCCCCGTACTGGCAGTCCTTCACCTACAACCTGCTCGGTGACCGCACCCAGCAGGTCAAGCACGACACCACCGGTAACGCGCTCAAGAACACCGTCCAGACCAGCGCCTACCCCGGCGGCGGCACCGCCCAGGCCGCCCGGCCCAACACCGCCACCAGCGTGACCACCACCGGGCCGAGTGGAACCGCCACTCTCACACCGCACTACGACGCCGCGGGCAACACCATCAGCCGCGACACCAAGACCGGCACGGCCGCCGCCACCACCCAGAACCTCACCTACAACAGTGAAGGCCGCACCGACACCGTCACGACTCCCAAGACGGGAGGCGGCACCCAGACCTCCAACTACCTCTACGACGCCGACGGCAAACTGCTCCTCCAAAAGGGCGCGGACTCCAACGTCCTCTACCTCTTCGGCGGCGCCGAGCAGCTCACCCTTACCAAGGTCACCGACAAGGTCGCGGGCCTGCGCTACTACACCAGCCCCGACGGCACCCGCATCACCCGCTCCTCCGCCGGAACCCTGACCTATCAGCCCACCAACCCCCAGAAGACCGCCCAGCTCCAGGTCGACGCCTCCAGCCTCGCCGTCACCCGCCGCGCCTACGACCCCTACGGCGCACCCCGCGGCACCACCCCGGCCGGCTGGATCGACAACCGCGGCTACCTGGGCAAGCCTGTCGATTCCGCCAGCGGCCTGAACCTCCTGGGCGCCCGCAACTACGACCCCGTCCTGGGACGGTTCCTCAGCGTCGACCCGGTGCTGGAAGCTGGCGATGCCAACCAGATGGGCGGCTACACCTACGCCGGCGACGACCCCGTCAACGGCAGCGACCCCAGCGGCCTGTGGCCCTCGTGGAGCGACGTCGGTGACTTCTTCACCGGCGTCGGCGACTCGGTCGTCGGCACGCCGTGGGAATGGGGCGTCAACGGCCTGGGCTACTTCGGCAACTCCATCTCCAGCATCTGGAACGGCGAGAACGAACTCTTCAACGAGTGGACCGGCTGGGAAGGCCCGCCGGGCCTCCTGGACATGGAGCTGCCGCACAACTCATGGGAGTCGGACGGCCACCCGCTCGCCGACCTGTTCGGTGTCGACTCGAATTCCACGGCTTACGTCGCCGGAGAAGTGACCGGAACCGTCGCACAGGTCGCCGCGGACGGCTACGGCGTCTACAAGCTCGCCAAGGACTACAAGGCCGAAAAGGCGGCAGTTGCTGCCGCGGGCGAGGTCGGCGAAGCCGGGGGCACCGTCAGCAGGATGCTCCGCGACGACCCGGACGCGGGCACACCCCCGGCCAAGCCCGACGCCGGCAAGCCCGCCGACGGCGGCAAACCGAGCAAGCCGAGTACAGGAACCCACGACAGCCCGGAACCCAAACCCGAGGCCCCGGTCGAGGCGGGCAGCGGAGGCGGAAAGTGCAGCTTCACCCCGGACACCCTCGTCCTGATGGACCAGGGAAAGACCAAGCCCATCGGAAAGATCGAGGTCGGCGACAAGGTCGAGGCCGCAAACCCTGCCACTGGCAAGGACGTTGGGCCGCGCCAGGTCACAGCGAAGTTCGTCAACCACGACTATGACCTCGTCGACATCGAGGTCCAGGGCGAAGACGGCAAGACCGCCACGCTCCACACCACGTCCAAGCATCCCTTCTGGGACGCCACCGATCGGGACTGGGTCCCGGCAGGCAAGCTCAAGACTGGTCACACCCTGGCCACTAACAGGGGGCAGCGAGCCACCCTTGTCGCGATCCACACGGTCACCGGTGCGGCCGACATGCACAACCTCACCGTCGCCGAACTCCACACATACTATGTGCTGGCAGGAACCATTCCCGTCCTGGTTCACAACACCAATGGTGCTTGTGATATAGGCGATGGCTATCTGTACCGTGGTCTCGCCAAGGGGCACCGTGGTTACGATGCCGCAACTGAAGGCCGTGCGGTTCCCCGTGGTGGCCACTCGAACATCAAAGCGCATGTGGGTGGAAATCAAACGGATTCCGTCTTCACGTCTTGGACGCACGATATTGAGAGGGCCACGGAAGGCGCCCAAGAGCTGAACGATAAATGGGTTGGGGAAGGCATCATATTGCGGACCAGGGAGGCGGATATAGATCCCGCGATCGGGCCGTCGCGAAACATCCGGATTCACGGTACCGAGTACGACATGGATGAAGACGAGCACCTCATTGTCGGAGAGTTCCAAGCACCGGAAGTCAGTTATGATTTCGGAGAGACTTGGGAAAGGGTTGCAGGGAAGTGAGATGGAAAGCGTATCTAGGGACGAATTGCTAGCTGCATTCGAGCTCGATACCGAAGCCGGCGTCGCAGCGAGGAATGGCCTGATCTCCGGCGCGCATTTCGATCTCTGGCTCGATCCGGTCCCAGCAGTGAGGCTCCTGGGTATCTGTTCGGTGAGGCAGAGAAACCTGCAGAGGCGTGGCAAGCGGACAATGGGGTTCGCGGAGACCATCGCGAGTCTCCGTGAATTGGATGAGCAGGGTCTTCTGGTCGCCTATGTGAACGATCGGGAGCGAGGAGGGTATTACTTTCAGCTCTTCCTTGATCCGGACTCGCTGAAAGTAATCGGATGCATCGGAGTCAGCACGGCATCCGGAGATGATGTCACCGGTGATCACGCATAATTACCAGCTCATCTTCCGGTCCGGGGCTTGGCTGAGAATGTCGATGTGATTGACGTCAGCCAAGCTTCGGACCTCTCAGCGAGTGCCGCCCGGTGCCAGGGGTGGTTGTGAGGATTTCAGCCAGGCCGCATGGGCGCTGCCCAGTTACGGTTGGGCTTCCGCCAAGGTGGCCGATGTGGGCGTGCCCCAGGAGCTCCCTGATGACGACGAGTTCGACGCCTTGCTCCAGGAGGAGCGTCGCCGTTGAGTGGCTTGTGTCCGCAGAGGCTGTGTGCGGATGACCTCGTGTGGCGATTGAGCAGATCGCTCTTCGAGACACCGTTTGCGACGCCGATCGTCGATCGTGTTGCATTCCGTGGGGTCTTCTGTGGCGTAGATCACTCACCTCTGGTGCTCGTGGTGCCGCGTTGCCAATGGGGGCTGAGATCGTGCCTCCGTGAGCGAACTGGTTGAGCATGTCGATGAGCATGACCGCGTGTTGGGAGTTGTCGAACGGGACGAGGCGGTGCGTGAGAACTGGCTGCATCGCATCGCAGCGACGATCTGTCGTGATCGCGACGGCCGGATCGCGGTGCTGCGACGGACCGAGACGCTGTCCCAGTTCCCGGGCTACTACGACGTGCTGGTCGGCGGTGCAGTGAACGTGGGCGAGTCGTATGAAGCGGCGGCGGCGCGCGAGCTGGCGGAAGAACTGGGCGTTCGTGTGCCGGTGCGTTTTCTGTTCAAATTCCTTTGCCGGGAAGGGATCAGCCCCATCTGGCTCGGGGTGTACGAGGCCGTCGTGTCGCAGGCCCTGGTCCCGGACTCGGGTGAGATCGACTGGCAGGGCTGGATGACAGTGGCCGAACTGCGCGAAGTCGTTGATGACTGGTGCTTCGTTCCGGGAGGGCGGGAAGCCCTGCGCCGATATCTGCAGCCCGGATCCAGCAGCGGCGCGGGCGAGCCGGCGGCGGGGTGATCGGCGGTGCGGGTCGCTCCGGTTCAGGGCGGGCATGTCGGCCGCACGCTGTGCGGCGAGCCGGGCCAGGGTCTGAGTGCGGAAGCGCGTGAGCTTGTCGATCGTCTGCTCCGACGGGGCTGGCCGTTTCCTGAGCCTGGCGTTCTGCGTCTTGAGGCGGGTGATCCGGGCTTCGCGGGCGAGGGTGTTGATGCCGCGCCTTGCGCCGGGCGGGAGCTCGCCGCGCAGGAGGCGGTCCAAGGATGCTCGGATGCGGTTCTGGTTCTCCGTCGGCGGTGACTCTGCCTCAGTGAGATCGCCGGTCGGACCGTCAACGGGGCAGGGTAGGGGGAGGCGTTCTCTCCCGGGCGGTGCGCCAGGCCCACGGCGCGGAGAGTCAAGACGGCCTCGGCGCCGGGCAGGCTCCCTCGCGAGCCGGTGATGTCGCATCTGCCGGCGATCAGCAGGTTTGCGCGGACGAAGATGAGCGCACCAAGGGGCTCGCCCGGCCGGTGCAGCCAGCCGCGGCTGCGCTGGACGGGGTCTAGTGGCGCGCGGGGCTGATCGGCACAGAGTGGCCACGAGTGGAGGGAAACCGTCCGCGCGCCGGAGGCGTCATCGAGTACACCGCCCCGCCCGAGAGGGGGCATGAGCGAGCAGGGGGACACTCATGGCGGACGCGAACCCGAATGACGACATCGAGTCACCCGACGTGACCGGACCCACCGGCGCTGAACCGGGCGGCACGTGCGGCCCGACCTCGCCCTGGCCCACCCGCCCGGACCGCTGAACAGGAGCCGTGGCACGGGCCGCTGCCCGGGGTCGGATGTCTGGAGGATCCATGAATTCCACGGTGCTCGTCGCGTTGATCACCAGCTGCACGACACTGGCCGTCTTGCTTGTCGCCCTGGCCGTCAACCTGCGGTCCGCCCGGGAGGCCAGGCGCACGCGGGTGCTGGATCTGGTGGCGCGTTACCGCGACCCGCTGCTCTGGGCGGCGTTCGACTTGCGCACCGTGCTCTACGCCTCGGTGGAACTCAACGTGCTTCACGACTGCTACCGGGGAGAGGACAGCCGGTCGCAGGCTCAACTGAACTGGAGCATGTTCACCGCCTGCCAGTACCTCGGCTGGGTGGAGATCTTCCGGCACGGCATCCAGTTCATCGACCTCGGCCACGACAAGCGCAACCAGCGGCTCTTCAGCTATATCCACGCGGTGACCCAGGCGTTCAGCTCGGGTCATCTTGACGGCAGCGAACTACTCGTACTGCGCAGCGGGCGATCGGCGAGGTCATGACGCTCGTGCCGGGAACCCGTGACGAGCCGGCCGACTGCATCGGGTTCACCACCTTCCAGCACCGGCTGGCCGCCGACCCGGAATTCGCCGGCTGGATCAGGCCGGTGCGGGAAGGCATTGAGAAGCTGGCCGAACTTGAATCGGCCAGGACGGAGCGGGTCGTGGTGCTGCAGAACCGGCTGTCGGAGCTGATTGAATTTCTCGACCTGAAGCAGGTCCGCTTCCCATCCAGGCTCCGTGACCGGCTGGTACTGCCCGAGTCCTCTGAACCCAGGCTGCTGGCGGACTGGGAAGGCTGACCACGACCCCGGCCCGGCCCCGGGACGCGAATCTGATCGAACACAGTCCTTGGCCGGGTGATCTCGGCCGGGTGAATGCATGAGTACAGGACCCCTTGGTAGCTCGAGTTTGCGACCGCTCGAGTGCCAGAAGGCCCTGAGCATGCGCCAACCTGAAATCGCTGGTCATGCTACTGGCGTGATGGGTTGTCAGGATACTCGTGCTGGTCGTGGGCGGCTGTCTGCGGTGTAGATCGTCTGGCAGGAGGTTCGCCGGTTTCCGCTCGCTGCCCTCTGCGCGCCTTCTACGATCCTCTCCATGGCGGATCCTGAGTTGGCGGAACGGATCACGGCGCGCCGCGCGGAGCTGGACGAACTCGAAGAACACCTGGTCAAGCAATTGGCGAGGCCCGGACCGAGCGGGATGAACTCGCCGTTGACGAACGGGTCTGGCAGCGGATGAGCGAGCGATCGCCCAGGAGCGTTCCGTGGCCGCGCCGGTGACGGCGCAGGTGGGCGGGCGTGGTGTGCTGCTGGTCCCGCACCGCGGACCGGCTGTGGAGGAGAGTGTGCTGCCGCCGGAGTACCAGCGCATTGGGTTTCAGGTCGTGTCGCCATCCGGCTCCAGTGCGCTGCATCCAGCATCGTACTGATGGACCGCCGCAACGCTCAACGCTTGCCTCACCGGCAGTAATGAGGATCGACGGAACTTAATTCTCGGGAATTTCCTGCCGTCAACCCCTAGTCGGCTGGCTCCATGTCGAGATTATTCCACGACCGTGATCAACATCTCAAACACGCCTTAGCAGCGCCTGGCGCAACAGATTCTGCGCCAGCGGGAGTTCAGCTCACACCTTCGGGCGTAGATCAGACACGAGACGTGCTCAACGACCTTGTGCAGGGGCATCCGAGCACGGAATGCATGGGACCAACGAGGCTCCTGCTGTCGAACGCCGGGGAGTGAGTTCACCAGTGCAAGCCCAGACGCCTTGCCTCGTCACGAACCCGGTCGTCAGTAGGCACAACTCCCCGTGGCGCCGCCCCTGCGGAGCGGGTCGAGAATCGTGGCTACCTTGGTGAGCCCACCGACTCCGCCATTGGCCTCGACCTTCTCGGTGCCCGCAACTACGCCCCTCCTCGGGCGGTTCCTCAGCGTCGACCCCGTTTTCGAAGCCGGTGATCCCAACCAGATGGGCGGCTACTCCTATGCGGGCGACGACGCGGTTCGGCCAGGGGTAGCGATAGCTTCTGGGAGCACGGGGTTTGCAGCGGCAAGCCTGAGTGTGGGCCTGATGCGCTCGAAAAGGTGCTGGGTGCGGCGAGTGTCACCCGGGACCGGTCGGGACCTTGATCACATGAGTAGCGGTACTCATGTGCCCGCCCAGGAGGTGGCATACGTTGTTGATGTTGTTGTGTTGCACGGTGGGGCGAACGTGAAGGCGATGAGGGGTATGGGGTCCTTCGAGGCGGAGTGGGCGGCCAGTAAGGCGGCCACGCAGCAGCCGGTGGGGATGCGGTTGAACCGGGCGGACGACGGGCCGGTCGGCGGGGGCGGTGGGGACCAGGATCTGAGCTCGGATGCGGGGCGGAAGAAGACCGCGGCCAACGACATCGAGACGGACTTCGAGCCGAACACGAAGAAGGCCGGCGCCTGGGCCAAGGAGGCCACGGACACCTCGATGAAGGCGTTCGACGGCTGGGCGACAGCCGCCGGGTTGAAAAAGGCCGAGGAGACCTGGGGCAACCAAGCTAAGGCGCTGATGGGGCGGCTTGCCGGGGAGAAGTCCGCGCTGCGTGGCACGAACAACCTGTTCATCAAGAACGACCAGGGCATCGGTGACGAGCTGGCCCGTCAGTCCAAGCTGTACCAGCTGTCGCAGCATTCGCACAACTAGCCACGGGGAACGCGTTGTTGACGTACGAGCAGGTCATGAAGGTCGACTTCGGTCAGCTGAACAGCGCCGCCGACAAATGGGAGGAGATGGCGGGCGAGTTCAAGAAGCTGGAGGACCGCTACAAGGATCGGATCCAGCCGGTGAGTCTGGACGGCACCTGGACCGGTCAGGCTTCACTATTCTCCCGGCCGAACTTCGCCACCACCCGGCACGAGTATGCCTCCGCGCAGGTGGAGGCGAAGGCGGTGGCCTCGCTGCTGCGGGATGCGTACGCCCACTTCGTCGATCTGAAGAAGAAGGTGGAGCATGCCCGGCAGGAGGCGATCGACGCCGGGATGAAGGTCTCCGGGACGGGGGCCGCGAGCTTCGACTTCAGCAAGGTGTCGGCGGCCGAGGCGAATTCCATCCGGCACGATCCGGACCTGCGCAGCACTGAATTGTCGTGGAGCAAGCACATAGACGACGCGGTGCGGGCTGTCGACGACGCCGATCAGGGGCTGAAGATCGCCTTGGAGGCGGTCGTGGTCGACGTCGACCTGAGTGACGGGAACTTCAACGGCTTCAACGGCAAGGCCAGCGGGGACGTCGAGCACTACGAGGCCGAGGCCGCGGCCGGTCTCGCGAGCAAGGTCAACGACGGGAAGAAGCTGTCGCCGGAGGAGTTGTCCCGCTTCGAGTCGCTGATGCGGGACAACTCCCACGACAAGGTCTTCAGCCAGACCATGCTCGCCAGTCTCGGGCCAGACGGGACCATCAGGTTCACCAACCATCTCAGCGACCTGAGCCACTCCGGAAGCGCCACCGACAAGAGCGCCTACGCAGGGCTCCAGAGCGGGCTGGCGGCCACCCTTTCCACCGCGACGAGGGACCCGAACTCGGACTTCTACAAGGAGTTCCGGGAGGGCCTGAAGAAGGCGGGAATCCAGAAGTACGACCTCGATGCCGCTAGCGACAAGATCGCCGTGGGTACCGGCCACGGCCAGCAGGTACGCGGCTATCAGAGTCTGGTCACCCTCATGCAGCAGGGCGACGGCTACTCGGGCCAGTTCCTCAAGGACATGGCCGACGACATCCGTACGGTCGAGGACAAGAAGCGAGGCGGCAACCCGGACGTCTGGGACCTGCGAGGGGATTTCAGCGGCAAGGATGGCGGCTGGTTCGCCAACGACCCGCTCGACGGCGTTCTCGGCCTCATGGCCAAGGATCCCGCCACCGCGACCAGTTATCTGGACCCGGGCCCCGGTCAGAAGAACGACAACCTCAAGTACCTGCTCACCGAGCGGGACTGGAACCACGTCGACACGTCCGACTGGACCGGCAACATCGAGCGCACCGGCAAGGACACCTTCGACAAGGACGTACGAACCGGGCTCGGCCTCGCCCTTGAGGCAGGCACGACGGGGAACCATCCAGGAGCGGGCGGCACCGAGTTCGGACGCCACTCCGTCGAGCAGACCCGCATCATGCACGACGCCGTGAACTACCTGGACTACGGGGCGGCCGACGGCAAGGGGGGCGAGAGCAAGGACCACCCGCGCATCGGCCAGGTGGACCAGCTGCTGGGGAAGGACGAGTACGCGGCTCTGCGCGCACCGCTCGCCCGCGCTCTGGCCGACTACTCGCCCGACGTGGTCGACATCGTCGACGGCGATGCCCCGGGCGGGCGCGCCGGCGAGAAGGGCGCGTACGCGCACGGCGACCAGTCCCAGATCCAGAACAGCAGGAGCAGCCTGCTGCGTATGATCCGCGGGGTCTCCGAGTCCGGCGACCCGTCCAACTTCGAGCGCATCTACCAGGCAGAGCAGGGCTACCTGTCCCAGGAGCTGCTGGGTAAGGACTTCCCCAGCGACCTCAGCGTGACCAACCAGTCCCGGAAGGTCGGCGAGGTGATGGGTGCGCTGAACGCCGTCGGCGGGGACGTCAAGATGGACGTCCACGACCAGAAGATCAGCGACGCCAACGCCGTCAGGTTCTACGGCTACCACGTGGTCGGCGGCGCGATCACCGGCATCCCGGTCATCGGCGACGCGGCCCAGCGACTCGTGGACGTCTCCCTCAATGACTGGCTGTCCTCCGTGCAGGCCGAGCAGGGTTCGCTCAGCAAGGAGGAACTGAGCCGGGGCAACGATCTCGCGCAGGACAAGCTCGACAAGTACTTCGAGGCGTGGGGCAAGGAGCACCACGTACGCCCCGACCTCGCCCATGCGGCAGCGGGAGAGGCCGGGCAGAGTTACGTCAACGGGCGCCAGATAGCGTACGAAGCCCTGCGATCACGTACCTGAGCACGGCCTCACCAAGACGACCGAAAGCACCCCACCATGGCACCCCAGACCCACCCGCGCGGCAAGAAGCCGGTCCTGCTCGGCGCCGCCGCTCTTGTCGTCATCGCCGTTCTCCTCGCCCTGTACGGCTGGCGGAACACCAACATCCTGGGAGCCGAGGCGTTCTGCGACGGGCGGCTGGACTCGAAGCGCCTCCAGAGCGCCCTGGACACGACCGGCCGGGTGTCCAAGGTGGCGGAGCAAGCGGGCGACGGACACCCGGAGTTCCGATGCACCATGGAGCGGTCCAGCCTCCTCACCGGAGCGGACGACCTGAAGGTGACGCTCAGGACAGCCACCGAGGAGGGGGCGTTCCCGTTCACGACGGCCGTCTGGAAGGACCCCGCGGACAGGTCGTACTTCAAGGACGGAGCGACGGGCGCCGTCTCCGGCCGGAGCGGCTATGTCGTCCTCCCGCACGACTGCTGGGCGAAGATCGGAAACGTCCAGGGCAGCCGGATCGTACGCCCGGGACAGCACACGGTCGCCGCAGTGGAAGCCACCATGGAGCAGGGCATGGCGGACCGCATGGGGCTGGCGCGGCTGCTCGTGGACGTGGCGCAGAAGGTCGCGCGGCAGGCGGGCTGCGACACCCCGGACCTGCGTGCCCCCAGCGCCCTGTCCGAGCCCGCCGAACCGCACCCGACGGACGCGCGTAACGTCTGCAGCCTGCCCGGCTTCTCGCTGCCCCGGGACGCCGTCATCACCGGGGCGGCCGAACCGGGCCGGGAACGACTGAACCGCCAGCCCGAGACGTGGACATGCGACCTGGCACTCCAGGGCGGCGGCGACGCTCGTTTGTCCCTCGCCGCCACATCCGACGCGGCCCTCGTCCGAGCGGCCCTGGACCGGCCGGGCGTCTTCAAAGACCTGCCCGGTGGCAAGGGGATGATCTCGCCCAACCAGGAGGCAGTGCTGCACTGCGCGGGCGGAGACGTCTACTTCGCCGCCCGCTGGAACACCGCGTACGACAATGCCCTTCGCGACCACACGGGCGGTGACGTGTCGAAGGCCGGAGACATCAGGCGCGCCACCCTCCAGAACTTCCTCAACGCGGCCGCCACCTCCTACTCCTGCCCCAGCCTGTCGCCACTTCCACCCCAAGGGTGACCCGGCCCACCTGCGGCGGCGGCCTCACCCACGACGGCGTGCTCTGCACTCGTACACGCGCTCTCTCCCGAAAGGTCTTGGCGCTGCGGTCTTGTATCGATGGCTGGGCCGTCCAACTCGGACGTTCTGGCATGTGATTGCCCAGCAGGGGTGATAACCGTAGGCCGAGGCGTGACATCGCCGCGACCGCCGAGCTACAGACTGCTGAGGTCGCCCTCGGGGAGATAAGGAGATGTTTTCCAGATCAGCGGCTGGTGACGGTGGTAGCAGGGCCATCGTTGATGCGGTCGAACACGACGAGCGGGACATGCTGGACCATGCCATCGACAAGGGAGAAGCGATACTCCCCACCCGTGGCTTGCCGAGAAAGGTCGCTTCATCCGACTCGCCTGGGTGGAGCGGCGCTGGTTGTTCCCGTGACGCACCTGGGTCGAGAACGTGCACCCCACGCGTCAACCGCCAACTTCTGGCAGCGCTTGACCAATTCCGATCGGGTCCCATGTCTGGCTGGATTGGTCTCCCACGTTGGAGAACGATTAGGGGCAGGACAGAGCTGAAAAAGGAGGCATTCGGTGGAGGGAACAGGTACGCCGATGGAGCGCCTCCGCGCTCTCGATCACCTCAGCCCGCGTGAGGCGGCCAAAGAGTGGGGCGTTCCGGCCAAGCACGTCCCCCGTGTTGCTCAGCAGATCAAGTACGTCCGAGAGGGGATGTGGGGCGGACTCGCCCGGGACCGGCCGCGCTGCCCGGCACCGGTCACCTCGTTCTACGGCTTTCCTTGCAAACTGCCGGTGGAGCAAGGCGGGGAGGTGTGCTCGATGCATCGGCAGGCCACGGGGCACCCAGGCCCCGAGCTCGCCGATGAGGCCCTGGCTGTTGTGCAGTTGCACCCAAGCTGGGAGGAACTGCGCGAGCGGTTCTGGAAAATGGACAAGAGGGCGTTGCAGAGCGAGCGGCTGCGTCTGAGCCGGGAGCTCAAGGCCGGTGCCTCCCTCACTGAGGAGGACTACCGACTGGTCGCGTTGCTCTTGCCGTCGGATGATCCGGCCACCCAGGGGAGGCGGGCGCTCGGTCTGCCCGGTCCCAATGACGGGGTCGGCGACGTGGCCCGACTGCGAGGGCTCGGCATCCTGCTGGCCGCGGCGGACGCCGCCGTCTTGGGTATGCCGGTGGCGGCCTCATCGTTGACAACACCTGGCCGGTCTACGGGAAAGGCGGATGCCAAGTTGCGAAAACAGGGGCCACTGCTGTACTCGGTCGCTCAAGCGGCCGAGCGTCTGGGGGTGGGCGTTTCGTGGTTGCGGACGGAGTCCGCCTGCGGACGCGTTCCCTACCGTCAAGTCGGCGGGCACCGGATGTTCAGTGAAGAGGACCTGGAGCAGATCGTGAAGGACGCGTACCGGCCCAGCGGCGGGAGGACCCGATACGGGCGCCGTTGACCTGCTCTCTCTTTGAGAGAGCGAGAGGCGACGGTACGCTGGCGTTCGCGCGCTGCCGACAGCATCCCTGCGCTGGCGCTGACCCCGCATTCACTTGAAGAAGCGATGGGTGAGGCGCTGACCAAGCGGTACGCTACGGATCAGCGGCCGAGTTGTTCCCATATATGCACCCTTATGCACCTTTGTCGTCCGGTGGCTACGGTAAATCCAGTTCGCCGGTCGCCCACGGCTGAGTGGCGAATGGTGCGACTCCCCCCTCGGACACCAGTAAGATCAGTAGCACCACGGAAAACCCCAGCTCATCTGGGGTTTTTTGCGTTTCCCGGGGCTGCTGCGACGCCCGCGCGCCCCCAGTCGATCATCTGTCTACAGGTATGTAGACGACACTGCGGATTCTCCATAAGGTATGCCTCAGCTAACCGCGCCGGTCGCAGTCCGTCGGGGTCGGCTCCTGCTCGTGTACCCGTCATCCGTAAGGACTCCATCGTGCCCAAGACCGGACGGCCGCTCGCGGCCCTGGCGACCGTGGCCGCCTCCCTGCTTCTCGTGGCGGGGTGCTCCAGCTCCGACAGTGGTGGGAAGGGTGACGACGCAGGGGCGACGGCGACCGGTGGGTCGCTTCGCGGGCAGTCGATCACCGTCTACAGCGGACAGCACGAGCAGACGGTCAAGGCGCTGACCGCCGACTTCGAGAAGCGCACCGGGATCAAGGTGAAGCTGCGCTCGGGCGACGAGGCCGAGCTGGCCAACCAGATCCTTCAGGAGGGGCCTGCTTCCCCGGCCGATGTCTTCTACGCCGAGAACCCGCCCGCGTTGACCGTTCTCGAAGAGAAGGGGCTGCTGGCCGACGTCGCGCCCGGCACCCTCAAGTCCGTTGCCGCGGCTGACAGTTCGCCCAAGGGCGGCTGGGTCGGCGTGTCCGCCCGTACCGCCGCGTTCGTCGCCCGTACCGGCACCCCGGCCGACAGTGCCCCGCCCACCTCCGTACGCGATCTCGCCTCGCCCGCCTGGAAGGGGCGGCTCGGTATCGCCCCCGGCGAGACCGACTTCGCGCCGATCGTCACCCGCATGATCAAGACCGACGGGTCCGACGGCGCCAAGAAGTGGCTGGAGGGGCTGAAGGCCAACGCCAAGGTCTACAACAGCAACGAGGACCTGTCGGTCGCCGTCAACAGTGGCGAGGTGCAGGGCGGGGTCGTGGACCACTACTACTGGTACCGCCTGCGCGACGAGAAGAGCGCGGCCGGCACCCACAGCAAGCTGCACTACTTCGCCAAGGGTGACCCCGGCGCGCTCGTCGACGTCTCGGGTGCCGGGATCCTGAAGACCAGCAAGCACCAGGCCGCCGCCCAGGCCTTCCTCGCCTACCTCGACGGCAAGGACGCCCAGAAGCTGATCGCCGCCTCGCAGAGCTATGAGTACCCGCTGGTCGCGGGCGTGCCCGGCAAGCCCGAGCTCGCGCCGATCGCCTCCGTGGGAACCGTCGCCTCCGTCGCCGAGCTCGGTGACGGCAAGGAAGCCCTGCAGCTCCTCCAGGACACCGGCCTCCTCCAGTGATCACCCCGTTCACGGGGGACGGCCCCGCCCCGCTGCGGCTGCGGCTGCTGCGGGGCACCGGTCTGCTCTCGCCGCTGCCCCTGCTCGCCTTCGGCGTCGTCGCCGTGGTCGTCTCGCCCCTCGTCTTCGTGGGGATGCAGGCGAGCCAGGCCGGCTGGGACCAGGCGCACCGGCTGCTCGGGCGGCCGGTGATCGCCACGCTCGTCCAGCACACCCTCGCCCTCTCCGCCGCCGTGACCCTGGGCACCGCCGTCATCGGCTTCGGCGCCGCGTATCTGATCGAGCGCACGGACCTGCCCGGGCGGCGCTGGTGGACGGTGCTGCTCGCGCTGCCGCTCGCCGTCCCCGAGTTCGTGCGCGGCTACTCCTGGGTCTCCCTCTATCCGTCCGTACACGGCTACTGGGGTGCGGTCCTGGTGATGACCTGTTCGCTGTACCCGCTGGTCCTGCTGCCGGTCGCGGCGACCCTGCGGCGTACGGACGGGGCCGCCGAGGAGGTCTCGCGCAGCCTGGGGCACGGGCCCTGGGCCACGCTGTGGCGGGTCACCGTGCCGCTGACGCGGCCCGCGCTCGCCGGTGGCGCGCTGCTCGTATCGCTCTATCTGCTCGGCGAGTACGGCGCGTTCGCGATGCTGCGCTACACCACCTTCGCCACCGCCATCTTCACCGAGTACAAGCTCGGCTTCGACGCCGCGTCGGCCTCGCTGCTCACGTTGGTGCTCGTGCTGCTCGCGCTGCTGCTCGTCGGGTTGGACGCCTGGGCGGGCCGCCGGGGCCGGGTCACCCGTCCCGGCGGCGGCGCGCCCCGACCGGCCGGTGGCGCCGGTGCCCCCGGTGGCGCCCCGCGTCCGCAGGGCGGCCCCGGCGGCGCCCCGCGTCCCCAGGGTGGCGCTCCGCGTCCGACCCCGGGCGGCATGCCCCGTCCGCAGGGCGGCGCCCCGCGTCCGGGTGGTGCTCCGGGCGGTAACCGTCCGAACCCCGGCATGATGCCGCAGCGTCCCGCTGCGGGCCCGCGTCCCGGCGGTGGCCCCGGCGGCGGCCGCGGTCCCGGTGGCCCCGGTGGCCGTCCGGGCGGCGCCG
>NZ_MECJ01000005.1 GCF_014596475.1 Streptomyces sp. CBMA152
GGCAGGCCGGGGTTGTCAATCTGGCGTTGACTTTTGGCACGCTGTTGAGTTCTCAAGGTACGGACGCTTCCTTTGTTCCCGTTTCCGGGCCCTCCGGGCGCTTCCTTCGTTTCCGACTCTATCAGACTCTTTCGTGTCCGATTCCCGGTCTCCCAGGTTCAAGTCGTTTTGTCTTTCCGGCTGTTGGGCCGTTCCGACGTCCCAGACTCTAGCCGATTTCCCGGGCGACTCCTAATCGAGCGAGTCATCCAGTCCACCGGTGCACTTCCAGTCCGTTCGAAATGGAATTCGGCATGCCGAAATTCATCCCGATCGGGAGGTCGTGCTGAGTTGGGGTGCCGCAAGTCTGCGGCGGACGGCTGTCGCAGAACCGTTCCGGCTCCGCGACAACCCGGAGAACATTACGCGCCCGTTGAACTCACGTCAACCCAAGGCCGGGTCGGCCCGGATCGGACCGGGCCGACCGGCTCAGGCCTCGCCCGGCGTCGGCTCCAGCCGCAGCGAGATCGAGTTGATGCAGTACCGCTGGTCCGTCGGGGTCGGGTAGCCCTCGCCCTCGAAGACATGACCCAGGTGCGAGCCGCAGCGGGCGCAGCGCACCTCCGTGCGGACCATGCCGTGCGAGCTGTCCGCGATCAGTTCGACCGCGTCCGTGTCCTTCGGGTCGAAGAACGACGGCCAGCCGCAGTGCGACGCGAACTTGGTCTCCGATGTGAAGAGCTCGGCGCCGCAGGCCCGGCAGGAGTAGACGCCCTGCGTCTTGGTGTCCGTGTACTCACCGACGAAAGCGGGCTCCGTGCCGGCCTGCCGCAGCACGGCGTACTCCGCCGGGCTCAGCTCCGCGCGCCACTGCTCGTCCGACTTCTCGACCTCGTACGACATGGCAGGGACTCCCTCAGTTGGACAGGCGGGCCAGGATCTGGGGGCCCAGGTCCGTCACGTCGCCCGCGCCCATGGTGAGAACGAGATCGCCCGGCCTGGCCATTCCCGCGACGACGTCCGGCACGGTCGTCTTGTCGTGGACGGCCGTGACGTCGGCGCCTGCCGCATGGGCGGCGTCGATGATCAGCGTGCTGGTGACGCCCGGGATCGGGTCCTCGCGCGCGGGGTAGATGTCGAGGACGACCGAGGCGTCCGCCAGGGCGAGCGCCCGGCCCATCTCGGCACCCAGCTCCTGCGTACGGGAGAAGAGGTGCGGCTGGAAGACCACGAGCAGGCGCGAGTCCGTGGCAGCGGAACGCATCGCCTCCAGGTCGGCGGTCATCTCGGTCGGGTGGTGCGCGTACGAGTCGATGACCTGCACGCCGGCCGCCTCGCCCTTGAGCTGGAGGCGGCGCTTGACGCCGGTGTACTTGCCGAGCGCCGAGGCCAGGTTGTGCGCCGGGATGCCGAGGGCGACGCCGGCGGCGAGCGCGGCCACCGCGTTGTGCGCGTAGTGGCGGCCGGGGACCGAGACCGTGAAGGTGAGGAACTTGCCGCCGAGCAGCACGGTGACCTCGCTGGTCAGACCGCGCGGGGTGACCTTGTGGACGCGTACGTCCGCCTCGGGGTCCTCGCCGTACGTCACGACCTTCAGCGACGACAGGTCGCGCACCCGGCGGGTCAGCTCGGCGGCGCCGGGCTGGTCGGCGGCGACGACGAGCGTTCCACCGGGGACGATCTTGCCGACGAAGGTCTCGAAGGAGTCGTAGATCTCGTCCATCGAGGCGTAGTTGGCGTGGTGGTCGAGCTCGACGTTGAGGACGATGGCGACCTCGGGGTCGTACTTCTGGAAGCTGCGGTCGCTCTCGTCCGCCTCGGCGACGAAGATGTCGCCCTCGCCGTGGCAGGCGTTGGTGCCGGGTCCGGCGAGGTCGCCGCCGATCGCGTACGAGGGGTCGAGGCCCAGCTCGGTGAGGGCGACGGCCAGCATCGAGGTGGTGGTCGTCTTGCCGTGGGTGCCGGCGACGGCGATGGCGCGCAGGCCGCCCATGAGCGACGCGAGCGCGTCGGAGCGGTGGACGACCGGGATGGAGAGCTCGGCGGCGCGGGCGAGCTCCGGGTTGTCGGCGCGGATGGCGCTGGAGACGACGACGCAGCTGGCGTCGGCGGCGAGGTGGTCGGCGGCGTGCCCGATGTGGACGGTCGCGCCGAGCGCCCGCAGCGCGTCGGCCGTGCCGGACTCCTTGGCGTCGCTGCCCGCGACCTTGGCACCGCGCTGGGCCAGGATCTTCGCGATCCCCGACATTCCGGCACCGCCGATGCCGATGAAGTGCGGCCGTTCCATGGCGGTGGGAATCGCGGGTGCCATTGCGTGTGTCTCCCGGGGGTGCGACGTACAGAGGTGGGCATCAGCCTATGCGGTGTCCCGGCGATCGCGGTCCGGGACGGCTCGTCGTGCGGTGGCGCACGCCACGCGCGCGGTGGCTCGCCCTCGGGGTCGCTCCCTGAGCGGCGCGCGCCCGTCGCCAGGCGCTGCGCGCAAGCCGTGAGCGCCCGGCACGCAGAGCCAGGCCTCACTGCTCGCTGTGCGCCTCCTCGCTGTGCGCGAACAGCTTCAGGACCGGTACGCCGACCTTGTGGCGGGCCCGCGAGGCCCAGTCGCGGTGGAAGAACTCCTCGACGTAGTGCGGCGCGGTCAGCACGATCACCTCGTCCGCGTTCACCTCGTCCACGACGGACTTCAGCAGGTCCAGGGGATGGTCCTCGACGATCCTGCCCACGGCCTCGCACCCCTGGTCGCGCAGGACCCGGAGCGAGTACTGCAGGCCGACCTCGGCGGGCTGGCGGGCCTCGCTGCCCTCGGGTTCGTCGGCCTCGTGGACGGCTTCGTCGAGTTCGCCCAGCGCCACGTCGTCGATGGCGCGCAGCAGCCGGTCCTGGTCGCCCCTGGGCTGCATCAGGACGACGAAGGAGACCGGCTCGTCGCCGTGCAGGGTGGTGACGAATTCCACGTCGACGGAGGTCAGGGGCTTCTCGATCATCAAAACGCTCGTGAACACGACAGGCGCCCTTCTCTTCTCTCCGTGGCCGGTGCCGCCTCGAATCGTCTTCGGCGGCGGCCCGGCCCCTGCGGAAACCATCCTTCCCCGTGCCCGCACGGGGTCTGCGTGAGTAAGTGTGCCCGCCGGAAGCTAACCGGAACGGCAAATTCCGCTGATTGTCAGATCCGACGGTAACGCGTGTAGAGGAACCCGGCCTCCTCCAGAAGCGACTCAAGCTGGAAGCGTTCCGGGACGCTCACCGGGGGGCCGCCCGCGATGCGCTGGGCGGTGCCCGCCGTCAGCAGCGGGGACACCGTCAGACAGAGCTCGTCGAGGACTCCGGCGGCCACGAACTGGCCGAGCAGCCGGGGCCCGCCCTCCGTCAGCATGCGCGGCAGACCCCGGCCGGCCAGCGCCTCGACGGCCCGGGCGGGCTCCACACCGGGCCCGTCGCCCGCGACCACCACCACCGCGCCCGCCAGCTCGGCCTCGCGCACCCGCTCCGGGGGCGCGGCGGCCCCCGTGAGGACGAGGGTCGGGACCAGCGGCGAGGTGAAGAGGGGCAGGCCGAAGTCCAGGTCGAGGCTGGCCGTGACCACCGCGATGACCGGGGCCGGGCCCTGGCCCGCCGCCTCGCGCCGGGCCGCGAAGGCCTCCCGCGCCCTGGCCGGGCGGTAACCCTCCTGGCGTACCGTTTCCGCGCCGACCACGACCACATCGGCCAGCGCCCGCAGCGTGCCGAAGATACGCATGTCGGTGTCGGAGGAGAGCGGCTGGGAGCGGCCCTCGTGCTGGCCCGCGCCGTCGAGCGAGGAGACCATGTTGGCCCGCAGCCAGGGGCCGTCCGTCTTGGGGTACGCGTAGGCCTCGGCCAGCGCGTCGAACGACCACTCGCCCTCCGGCTCGGACGGTGTCTGGTCGGTCACAGGGAACAGGCGTCGCATCCGTGCAGTCTTACACGGCGCTTACAGTGGGGAACTGTGTCGACCAGCCCGATAATCGAAGCGGCCCCGCTCTCGCTCTGCGCCCGCGAACCGCATGTCCCCGCCGACCGTCTCGTCGCCGAGATGGTGCCGCCGCCGCGGTTCGACTCGGTCCGCTTCGAGACGTACGTACCGGACCCGAACCAGCCGAGCCAGCGCGAGGCCGTCACGGTCCTCAGCTCCTTCGCGGCGGGTCTGGGCGGGGCGCACGCCACCGGGAGCGGGCGCCGCAAGTGGTTCGCCCGCAAGCCGGCCGCGCCCGTCGCGCCGCGCGGGGTCTACCTCGACGGCGGATACGGCGTCGGCAAGACGCATCTGCTGGCCTCGCTGTGGCACGCCACCCCGGCCGAGCCCGCGCTCAAGGCCTTCGGCACCTTCGTGGAGCTGACCAACCTGGTCGGCGCGCTGGGTTTCCAGCAGACCGTGCGCACCCTGAGCGGGCACCGGCTGCTCTGCATCGACGAGTTCGAGCTCGACGACCCGGGCGACACCGTCCTCGTCTCCTCGCTGCTCGCGAAGCTGGTCGAGGAGGGGGTCGCACTGGCCGCCACCTCCAACACGCTGCCCGGCAAGCTCGGCGAGGGCCGGTTCGCGGCTGTCGACTTCCTGCGGGAGATCCAGGGTCTGTCCGCGCACTTCAAGCCACTGCGGATCGACGGCGAGGACTACCGCCACCGTGGGCTGCCCGAGGCCCCGCCGCCGTACTCCGACGAGCAGGTCGCCAAGACGGCGTACGCGACCGAGGGCGCGGCGCTCGACGACTTCCCCGGGCTGCTCGACCATCTCTCGCGCGTCCACCCCAGCCGTTACGGGGCGATGACCGACGGGCTGAAGGCGGTGTGCCTCACCGATGTGCAGCCGGTTCCGGACCAGTCGACGGCGCTGCGGCTCGTGGTGCTCGCCGACCGGCTGTACGACCGCGAGATACCGGTGCTGGCCTCCGGCGTCCCGTTCGACAAGCTGTTCAGTGACGAGATGCTGAACGGCGGCTACCGCAAGAAGTACTTCCGGGCCATCTCCCGCCTCACCGCCCTCGCCCGCGACGCGAAGGGGCTTGTGGGGCAGTAGGTTTGGCACACAGGGGGCCCAAATCCCCCTCAGCCACCAGAAGGGAAACATCATGGCCACCACGCGTACGGCGCACACGGTCTGGGAAGGCGAGCTCATCAAGGGCTCGGGGACCGTCAGCTTCGACTCGTCCGGCATCGGTTCGCAGCCGGTCAGCTGGGCGTCCCGCGCCGAGCAGGCCAACGGCAAGACCAGCCCGGAGGAGCTCATCGGAGCGGCCCACTCCAGCTGCTTCTCCATGGCCCTCTCGCACGCCCTGACCGGCGCGGGCACCCCGCCCACCCGCCTTGAGACCAAGGCCGACGTGACGTTCCAGCCGGGCGAGGGCATCACCGGCATCCACCTCAGCGTGCGCGGCGAGGTGCCGGGCCTGGACGAGCAGGGCTTCGCGGCCGCCGCCGAGGACGCCAAGAAGAACTGCCCGGTCAGCCAGGCGCTGACGGGCACGACGATCACGCTCACGGCCGAGCTGGTCTGACACTGACGCCGGGCTGGGCAACAGCCCGGGCAGTGGCTGGATCCGGCCCACGCAACAGCCTGCGTCACGACCGGATTCGGCCACTTCGAGGCGACACGACCCGCATGATTCACGGATCACCGAACGCGTGATTTGATCATGCGGGTCACGTCTTCCTGTCCGCCAACAGGGGAGTTGCCTCATGTCCGAAGCAGGAGCAACACGACGTCAGTTGCTGGCCCGCACCGGCGCCTCGGCGGCCGCGATCGCCTTCACTGGTGCGGTGACCGAGCTCTTCGCCGGGGGTCCGGCGTCGGCCACCGCCAGTCGTCGCGGGTACGGCCCGCTGATTCCCGATCCGGCCGGGCTGCTCGATCTGCCGGAAGGATTCCGCTACCGGGTGCTGTCCCGGGAGGGCGACCCGCTGCGCTCCGGCGAGGGCCGGGTGCCGGGCAACCACGACGGGATGGCCGCGTTCGCGGGCCGACGCGGCGGAGTCCGGCTGGTCCGCAACCACGAGAACCGGGTCACCGCCGCGATTCCCGTCCCGCATGTCGCCGGACTCGTGTACGACCCGGGCGGCAGGGGCGGCTGTACGACCCTCGATCTCGACGCGCACAACCGGGTGCTCTCCGAGCGGGTCGCCCTCAGCGGCACCGCCGTCAACTGCGCGGGTGGGCGCACCCCTTGGAACACCTGGCTCAGCTGCGAGGAGACCGAGGACCGGGCCGGTACCAACGGCTACACCAAGGACCACGGCTTCGTCTTCGAGGTCGACGGCGCCGATCCGCACCGCACCGGAGCCGTACCGCTCACCGCTATGGGCCGCTTCCAGCACGAGGCGATCGCGATCGACCCGGGCAGCGGTGCCGTGTACGAGACCGAGGACGCCTTCGACAAGCCCTTCGGGCTCTTCTACCGCTTCCTGCCGAACCGGCCGCTGGGCGGTACGGGCTCGCTGCGCGCGGGCGGCGAGCTCACCGCGATGCGCGTACCGGACGTGCCCGATCTCTCCGTGATCCAGCGGCCCGGCGCCCGCTTCGAGGGGATCGAGTGGGTGCCGGTGCCCGATCCGCTCGCCCGGGACACCCCGGTCCGGTTCCAGGACTTCGGCCCGGGCGGCATCACGCACGCGCAGAAGCTGGAGGGCTGCTACTGGGGCGGCGACTGCGTCTACTTCGTCTCCAGCTACGCGCGCGTGGCCGAGGGCGCGGGCGCCGACCACTTCGGCCAGGTGTGGCGGTACGAGCCGCGCCGCGACCGGCTCACCCTCGTGGTCGTCTTCGGCCCGGGCACCGACGTCCGGCTGCCCGGCGACTCCCCCGACAACATCTGCCTCGCGCCGGACGGCGGGCTGATGGTGTGCGAGGACGGCAACGGAGCCCAGCACGTCTTCGGCCTGACCCGCCGCGGCGAGGTGTACGCGATGGCACGAGGCCGCCAAGACATCGGGAAACCGGGCAGCCCGGAATGGGGCGAGTTCGCGGGGGTCACCTTCGCGCCCGACCGGCGGACGATGTACGTCAACTGCTACACACCGGGGACGACCTTCGCGGTGACGGGCCCGTTCGCCCATTAGCACTCGCGCCGCGTCGCGTTCCGTCGCACGATCGAGGGAACCGACCGAAGGGGTGCGCAGTGGCCAAGAAGGGCAAGAAGAAGCCCGAGCGGCAGGATCTGCGCTCGCTGCTGCGCATCCCGGTGGGCAGGCCGGTCGACCTGACCGCGTATCCGCCCGACGCCACTCCGGGCGGGCCCAAGGGCAAGGCCGAGGGCCTGGCGGCGACCGCCGAGATGGGCGAGGAGCTGGCCGAGCTCCAGGAGCGGCTGTTCGCGGCGAGTACAGGGGGCGACCGGCGCCGGGTCCTGCTCGTCCTCCAGGGCATGGACACCAGTGGCAAGGGCGGCACGGTCAAGCACGTGATCGGCCTGTTCAATCCGTCCGGCTGCCGGATCACTTCGTTCAAGGCGCCCACCAGGGAAGAGCTGAACCACCCCTTCCTGTGGCGGATCATGCGGGCGCTGCCACAGCCCGGCGAGATCGGCATCTTCGACCGCTCGCACTACGAGGACGTCCTGATCGCCCGCGTCCGCGAGCTGGTCCCGCGCCGCCGACTGGGCCGCCGCTACGGGCAGATCAGCCGCTTCGAGGAGTCGCTCGCGGACGACGGGGTGAGCGTGATCAAGGTCTTTCTGCACATCGGTTACGAGCAGCAGCGCCGCCGACTGCTCGAACGGCTCGACAACCCCGAGAAGCACTGGAAGTTCGACCCGGGCGACATCGACGAGCGGGCACTGTGGCCCGCGTATCAGAAGGCGTACGAGATCGCTCTGGAGCGCTGCTCGACGGACGTGGCCCCCTGGTATCTGGTCCCCTCCGACCGCAAGTGGTACCGGAACTGGGCGATCAGCAGACTGCTCCTGGAGCAGCTGCGCGAGCTCGACCCGAAGTATCCGGCGGGCGACTTCGATGTGGCGGAGTGCCGACGGCGGCTGCTGACCTGACGTACCGTCAGAGAACCATCCCCTCCTGGAGCCAGCGGCTCACCCGGTACGGGAGCCACCACGCCAGCTCGCCGACCTGGAGGACCAGCTGCTCGCCCAGGAAGTCGGCGAGGACGGCCGCGGGGACGTCGGCGGCCGGGGCGCCGTAGGACAGGTCCGCGATGGCCTCGCGGTACTCCGGCTCGTCGGCGGTGAAGCGGCGCAGGTCGCCCCAGCGGCGGTCGCGGATCTGGACGAATCCCGGGCCCTGGCGCCACAGGCACTTGCACAGATAGTGGCCCCGCCGCCAGGACTCCAGCACCTCGGCCGCCTCCCCCGGGCCTTCGAGGCGCTGCGGCGGCTGGAGGTGACCGAGCGCCCGCCAGGCGTCGTCGGGCGCGGCCGGGTCGAGCAGCAGCTCCCACTCGACGAGGACGGCCCGGGCGGTGAGGTCCCGGACCAGGCTGAGGGCGCGTACCGCGTGTTCGGCCGTGTCCGGGTTACCGGCCCCGGCGAGGTCCACGGGCCGCGCGAGCCGTACCCGGCGGGCGCCCAGCTCCCACAGCCCGTCGCTCTCGGCGTCGACGGGACCGGTCAGTTCGCGTTCCCCGAGGTCCATACCGGGCAGGCCGCAGGCCTCGGGGTCGTAGTCGCGCCAGGCCGTGACGGTGAGCGCGGGGCCGGTGGTGAGGGCGGTGGTCATCGGTGGTGTCCTCCTGCTCCGGTGTGCTCGCGGGTCATACGCCGACGGGTTCGGGGGCGGTGGGCCTCTCGCCCGGGGCGGTGGCGTCGTCGGCGTGGCGCATGAAGTCGAGGCGCAGCAGGTCCTCGTTGACCGCGGCGGGCGCGATGTGGACGTACTGGCCGCCGTCGGTGAAGACCAGGCCGAGCGCCACCCAGGAGTCGAGGAGCGCGCGCATCCCGCTCTCGTCCGGGACCTCGCCGCCGGCCCGGGCGGCGGCCTTGCGGGCGAGGGCGGCCGGGGTGTGCGGCTGGTCCAGGAGGCGGAAGACGGCGAGCTCGAACGGGCGGGTCAGCTCCAGGGTGCGCCAGGCGAACATCCGGCGCCTGCTGACCAGGACGATCCTGTCGCCGAGGTCGGTGTGGGTGAGCCGGGCGGCCGAGTGGTGCTTCTTCCAGGCGTCCAGCGCGTCGTTGAGCGAGGTGACCGTGGGCTCGCCGATACCGCGCTGGGGGGCCTCGAAGACGTACGCGAGGTCGTAGAGCTCCGACTCGGGCAGGTCGTAGGTGAAGCGGTAGTGCTCCTCGGGGCGCAGCCCGTCGAAGCCGAGTTCGGGCCGGTTGAAGTAGGGGCTGAAGCGCTCGATGGCGATCCGGGCGGAGAGGTCGACCGGCGGGTCGAGGTGTTCCAGGGCCGGGAGCTGGGCGATGACCGGTTCGTAGTCCTCGACGGTCTCGCCGGGGAAGCCGTGCAGATAGTTCCAGGAGACGGAAAGTCCGGTCTCGGCGCCGTCGCGGAGCATCCGGACGTTCTGGCAGCCGCTGACGCCCTTGTCCATCAGGTCGAGCACCCGGTCGTTGAGGCTTTCGATGCCGGGCTGCACGTAGATGAGTCCGGCCTCGGCGAGCGTACGGAGCTGGTTGCGGCGCATGTTCGCCTTGATCTCGATGTGCATCCGCAGGTCGTAGCCGCTCTCGATGATGCGCGGCAGCACCGTGGAGAGGTAGCCCATGTCGAGGATGTTGTCGACGAGGTACATGTCCAGCACCCGGTGGCGGCGGGCGAGTTCCATGATCTCCTCGTAGAACGTCTCCGGGCTCTTGGAGCGGTACTGCATGAACGACCCGTTGAGGCCGCAGAAGGTGCAGTGGTGCTTCTCGCCCCACCAGCAGCCCCGCGCCCCCTCGACGACCAGCTTGGGCTCGATCCAGTTGTGCGCCACGGACGCGGCCAGGCGCTCGAAGTACCCGCTGTAGTCGGGGCCGAGGATCGCGGCGGGCGGCAGCGGGCGGGTCGCCATGGGGTTGGCGGTGCTGGTGCCGTCGGGGGCGCGGTGGCACAGGCCCGCCACGTCCGTGAGGTCGCCGCCCTCGGTGAGCGCGGTGAGCAGCTGCGGGAAGGCGGCCTCGCCCTCGCCGCGTACGACGTAGTCCACGAACGGGAAGTTGCGGTGGACGGCCTCGCCCTGTTCGCCGTCGCAGTTGGCGCCGCCCATGACGGTCACGATGTGCGGGGCGAGCCGCTTGACGTGCTTGGCGGCGGCCAGGGCGGCGGTGTTCTGCTGGAAGGTGGAGGTGAAGCCGACGACGTCGGGCGCGTACTCGACGATGCGGCGGGCGATCATCTCCACGAACTCCGGTGCCCGGCGGTGGAGTTCGTACGACAGGTCGAGGCGGGCCTTGCGGAGTTTGCCCTTCATCGCGTCGGTGAATTCCTGGACGCGCCATTCGGGGTCGTCGTAGAGGGCGGAGGAGAAGACCCAGTCGCCGCAGCCCATGAAATAGGAGGAGAGCGAGTAGAACTCGTAGTCCTTGGCGGTGAATTCGGTGTGCTCGGTGATCCAGTCGATGTATTCGAGATTGGCGTGCAGCACCTCGGCCGAGCCGCCGGGCACGCATTCGGTCACACTGCGTTTGAGAATTCCCAGGGCCAGCGACGGAAGATCGATCGGCGACCAGGGCATATTGACCAGCAGTACACGCATGTCGGCTCCTCGGGCCCTGCGGAGAGATACGGAACACGCTCAAAGAGGCACGGCGGGAACCGGCCGGGCCGGCGGCGGACCGCCGGACCGGCCGGCGAGGATCTACTCCTCGGCGCCGGGATCGTTGCGACGCCGGCTGACGCTGACGCTCACGCCAACGGACCGCATCTCCTCGTCGTCGACGAGCGGGTCGCTCTTGATGACGTCCTTCTGCACGGCGGAACTCCCTCTCTGGCGATGGAGCGGTGCCGGCCCGGCGGCGGACCGCCGGGCCGGCGGGGATCACTCCTCTTCGCCGCCCTCGGCGTTGCGGAGCGGGATGGTGACCTTGACGCTGACGCCGACGGCACGGTTCTCGTCGTCACCCGCCAGCGGGTCGTTCTGGATGATGTCCTTCTGCATGACCGGTTCTCCTCTCGGTGGGTCGGGTGGTGCCGGCCCCGGCGGGCGTCGTGGTGGCACGGGCCCGTCCGGGGTCCCCGCTCCGGTGCGGGCGGGGGGTCTGGGGGGTGGCGCCGCGCAGCTCCCGGTCGAGGAAGACCAGGGCGCGGCGCAGGACGGCGACATGGGTGTCGGCCGCGTAGCCGTTGTGGCCGGTGTCCAGCCACATCGCCTCATGGCGCACGCCCGCGCGGCGCAGCGCGGCGAGGTAGCCGCGGACCTGGCCGGGCGGGCACTTGGCGTCCCGGGTCGCGGCGGCGACCAGGAGCGGTGCCCGCACGGCGGCGGCGTAGTGGCGGGGTGAGCTCAGCTCGTACCGTTCGGGCACCTGGTCGGGGGTGCCTCCGAACAGCCGCTCGTCCAGGGCGCGCAGGGCCGCCGTGGTGGTGCGGGAGGCGACGGGGTAGTCGGCGATCGGCTTGACCGCGACGCCCGCGCGCCACAGCTTCGGGTGGACCCCGGCGGCGAGCAGGGTGAGATAGCCGCCCCAGGAGAAGCCCCACAGGCCCACCGCGTCGGCGCGGACGAGGCCGCGTGCGGTGAGGTCGGCCCGTACCGCGACGAGGTCCGCGACCTGGGTGAGCCCGACTCCCTCGTCGAACGCCCGGCGCCAGCGCGGCCCGTAGCCGGTGGAGCCGCGGTAGTTGACGCGGACGGCGGCGAACCCGGAGTCGACCAGCGAGTGGACCACGCCGTCGTAGGCGTCCCGGTCGTGGTCGGCGGGGCCGCCGTGCACCAGGAACACGGCCGGGACCGGGCCCCTGCGGCCCTCGGGCAGGCTCAGCAGGGTGTGCACCGGGCCGTCGGGGCCGGGCGTCCACAGGTCCCGGTGCTCGCCCGGCACCTGGCTCGCGGGGTCGTGCGCCGGGGGCAGCGGGGTGCCCTTGGTGGAGGCGATCCGGGGCGGGGTCGCGGTGTCGGTCCAGAGGTAGTGCACATCGTCGGCGGCCCGGGGCGCCGCGTCCAACAGGGTGCCGCGCGGCGTCGCCACGGTCTCGGTCGTGCGCCGTACGAGGTGTACGCGGTGGAGCGCGCTGCGGCCGTGGCGGTCCTGGCGGACCAGGACCGAGCGGCCGTCGGGGTACCAGCGGGCGGTGATCTCGGTGTCGAACGGCTGCCAGGCGTGGGTGGTGATCCCGCTCCCGGGCCGCCAACTGGCCAGCAGATAGCGGTCGCCGCTCTCGCGCACCAGGAGCAGTTCGGCCCGGTCGGCCACGGGTGCGAAGCCCAGGCACCAGAGTCTGCCGTGGCCGCCGTCGCCGGGGAGCACCGCGCGTACGGTGCCGTCGTCGGCGAGCACGGTGACGGCCCGGGCCGAGCCCGCGGCGCCCGTGAGGGCGAGGAAGCGGCCGTCGGGGGTGATGCCGCTCAGCGCGGCGTGGCCGTCGACGCGCGTCACCTCGCGGGCCTCGCCGCCGCGCGGGCCGATATGGACGGCGGTGGTCCGGGCGTCCCCGATGCCCACGGCGACGATCGCCCGGTCGGCGACGGCGAGGCCGCGCGGCTCACCCGGGCCCACCCCTGTAAGGCCCGGACGGTCCGCGCCGCCGTGGAACGGCTGGAACATCCAGCGGCCCCGGCCGTGTTCGTCCTCGTCGAACCACCAGATGTGCGCGTCCCGGTCGATCGCGCCGTGCAGGGTGCCGCGCGGCCGGTCGGTGACCTGGCGGGCCGCGCCGGTGACCGCGTCCCAGGTGAACACCTCGCAGCGGCCCCCGGCGTCGGCGGTGAACACCATCCGGCCCGGGTCTGCGGCGCACACCTGGGGCAGCGCGGCGAGGTAGAGGTGGTAGCCGCGGCTCATCCGGCCGCTCCCCGCAGTCGGCCGCGCACGGCCGTCGTCCGCAGGGCGAGGAGCGCCAGCACACCCGAGCAGAGAACGGCGGGCGCGGCGGTCCCGGCGCCGGCCGCGAAGAGCCCGGCGAGGACGGGCGCGAGGGCGGCGGCGCCCCCGGCCGAGGTCGCGAGCACCGCGCCGACCCGGGCCTGGAGGTGGGGCGGTGTCTCCTGGATGGCGCGGGACTGGAGCACCACCACGACCAGCGGCATCAGCAGACAGAACACCCCGAACAGCGCCCCGTACGTCCAGGGCCCCTCGGCCGTGGCGAGCCCGGCCGCGAGTGGGACGAGCAGCCAGGACACCGCGACAAGGAGGCGGGCGGCGCTGATCCGGCCCGCGAGCCGGGGCGCGGCGAGCGATCCGGCGAGCCCGGCGGCGCCGGCGAGCCCGAGGACCAGGCCCATCGGGGCGCCGCCGTGGCCGCCCTCTTGGAGGGTGAACACCGCGCCGTAGAAGAGCGTGACGATCACGCCGTTGACGGTGGTGCTCCAGAGAAGGACCAGGCGCAGAAAGGGCGAGGTGCGCACGAGAGCGAGCCCCGCGCCGAGTTCGGCGGTGAACGCGGCGAGGCGGCGGGGGCGGGCGTCGGAGGGCGTGCCCTTCTCCGCGCTGTCGTTGTCGCTGTCGGCGCGTTGCGGCCGCAGGTCCGACTCGGTGCGTTCCGGGTCGCTCTCGTCGCGCTCCGGCCGCAGGTCCGAGCGCAGCGATCGGACGAGCGCGGCCGCGACGGTGTACGAAAGCGCGTCCGCCAGGAACGGCAGGGCGCGCGAGACCTGGTAGAGGGCGCCGCCGAGCGCCGGGCCGAGGATCAGCGCGCCCTGTTCGCCCGCCTGGAGCCCGGCGACCGCGCGGGGGTAGTCGGCGGGCGGCGCGATCATGGCGACGGTGCCGGTGGCGGCGGCCTCGTACACCGCTGCGGAGAACCGTTCCACCAGGACGACGGCGATCAGCAGGGCCAGCGGCGGGGTGCCGGTGGCGACCGAGAGGGTCACGCCCGCCATGGCGAGCGCCGAGACGGTGGCGGACCAGAACATCACGGGCTTGCGCGCGCCCCGGTCGGCCGGGATCGCGGCGAACGGGGCGAGGAGCAGCCCGGCGGCCGTGGAGACTCCGGCGATCAGCCCGACGGTCGCGGGCGAGTGGCCGAGCCCGAGGAGCAGCAGCGGCAGGATCACTCCGGACGCCTGGGTGCCGAGGGCGTCGGCGGCGTGCGCGGTCCAGAAGAGGCGTACGTCGCGGGGTAAGGGAGGCCGGGCGGGCCCGTCTCCCTCTGGAGGTTCGGCGGCTTCCCCGGGAGGTCCGGCGGTCCTGTCGGCGGCCGCTTCCGTGGAGCGCGGTGCCGACGGGCCGGAGCCCGGGGCATTCGAAATCTCCACAGCTACCTCACAGTTGGTCAGACTTGCGAAGGAAATGTGCAGGAATCGAAACGAAACGAGCCGGAGCCTAACCAGGGCGTCGCACCGCTCACAAGAGTTCTGCTGCGACGGCCGGATTCCGACTTCGTAAGCGCCGGGCAAAGAAACCGATTGCCCTGTAGGCCTCACTCCATCCGGCGGTTCTTACCGGGTTCGCACCCGGGGGACGAGGGAATCCGCAGCCGTCCCGGGCGGACGGCGGACCCCTTCGCCGCATCACCGCTTCACGGTGGCGAACACCGGCCCCGGGCCGACGGGTTCACCCGCAGGCCGGTGGGGCATATGCGCTTCCCGGCGGGAAACCCCGCGCGGCTGCGGAATCCGTACCCTGGCGCGGCGCGAGGCCGTCCGGTCGCCGGTCTCCGCGCGTTCTTCGGCGGCTCCGGCGGATCGGGGTGGGGCAGGCGCTCCGGTTCACTCATTGGCCGGAAACGTGCGCCGCCCGGCGGCGGCGCGCACCGCCACTCCCCCACTGATCGGATAGTTTCCGCCCGTGACCATTTCTGTACAAAAGCTGCTGGCGGTTGCCGTTCTCGGTGCCGCGCTCGCGGGCTGCAGCTCGGATCCCGCCCCGTCCGACCATGCCGCGAAGGCAGCGCCGGGGGCCGGCAAGCCGTCGCCGTCGACCGCCGCTTCCTCGTCCCCGGCCACGACCACGCCGCAGCCCGGCAAGCAGGTGCCGACGATCGCGCCCGGGCCCGGCGGGCTCACCCCGGTCTTCGAGCGTGCGCCCAAGGGCGGGCAGAAGATCGTCGCGCTCACCTTCGACGCGGACATGACCGCGGACCAGGGGCCGCGCGCAGCGCAGGGCGAGCACTTCGACAACCCGGCGCTCATCGACGATCTGCGGCGGCTCAAAGTGCCCGCCACCATTTTCATGACGGGGCGATGGGCCGACGAGTACCCGGCCGAGGCGCGCGCCATCGGGGCCGACCCGAACTTCGAGGTCGCCAACCACTCGTACAGCCACTACGCCTTCAAGTCCCCCTGCTACGGCCTGCCGGTCGTGGCCGAGGGCGAGATGCGCACCGACGTGGAGAAGGCGACCGCCTCCTTCAAGAAGGCGGGCGTACGCAACACCGTCCCGTACTTCCGCTTCCCCGGCGGCTGCTACAACGACGACGTGCTGCGGACGCTGGCCCCACTGAAGATGACCGCCATCCAGTGGGACGTGGTCAGCGGCGACGCCTTCGCGCACGACGCGGACGCGGTGGCCGAGCAGGTCCTGACCGGGGTGAAGCCGGGCTCGCTCGTGGTCATGCACTGCACCCGCAGCGCGGCGCCCGTCACCGACACGGCCATCAAGCGGATCGTGCCGGAGCTGCGCAAGCGCGGCTACCGCTTCGTGAAGGTCTCGGACCTGATCGGCTCGGCGGCCGAAGGGTAGGGCCTGTCCTTGCGTACGGGCGTGGTCACCCGCGTCGCGAACTGAGCGCGCACGCGGTCGCCCAGGCTGCGGCCGTCACGGCCGCGGCCGCGATCAGCGGCACCACCGCCAGGTGCACCGCGCCGGTGTGCGAGCCGGTGACGAGGCCGTTGACGGCGTACGTGGCGGGCGAGGGCGCGACCACCAGGGCGAGCAGTGCGGCGAGCGTGGTGAGGCAGATCGACCAGCCACGCGCGCGTAAGCAGCGGACGGCTGCCGAGCGCCCCGACCGCCGCGCCGAGCAGCGCGCACACCGCGCCCGCGAGCAGCCCGGCCACCGTGGCGGGCCCGAGCGGTACCGCGACCCGGTGATCGGCGCTCGCCGGGTCGCCCACCGCCACCACGTACAGCGTCCCGGCGGCCCCGAGCACCCCGGTCGCTCCCAACGCCGTGAGCAGCGCGGCGAGATGGACCCGGCCGGGGCCCGCCGCCGCGGCCGCGCAGTCGCGGGCGGCGGCCGGTTCCTGGGTGACGCAGACCCGGGCGAGCCAGGCGCCGACGGGGAGCAGCCCGGCGGCCGCGTACCCGAGGGAGTCGAGGACCGGGTTGCCCGGCTGGATGCCGATCCCGACGAACGCCGCGTACAGCAGGACGGGCGGAAGCCAGCGCTGCGAGCGCAGCAGCAGGGCCGTCTGGTAGCGCACGAGCGGGTTCATGGGCGCGACACTCCTCGGATGTGCCAGGGCGGCCGCGCGGTGAGCAGCGCGCGCAGCAGCGCGTCGGAGTGGGCGGGTTCGACGGTCAGCGTGTGGGTCCCGTCCGGGCCGTGGGTCAGCACAGGTGCGCCGGGCAGCCCGTCGGGCGGGACGGGGCCGACGACGTCTATGCGTACGAGGTCACCTTGCGCCCGGGTCGGCGCGGCGTCTTCGGCCCGGCGGACCAGACCGCCGTCCTCGACCGCGTACCGCGTGTCCACCGTGTCCGCGAGCCGCCGGGGGTCGTGGTCGACGAAGACCACGGCGGCGCCGTCCGCGACGCGTTCGGCCACCGCGCGGTCCAACTCGGCGCGCGCGGCGGTGTCCAGGCCGGTCCAGGCCTCGTCGAGCACCAGCAGTTCGGGCCCGGCGAGCAGCGCCTGGGCGGCGGCGACCTTCTGGCTGGTGCCCTTGGAGAGCTCGGAGAGCGGGGTACCGGCGTGGCCGCCCGCGCCGAACCGCTCCAGCCACTCCCCCGCGCGCGTGGCGGCCGCTCGCCGGGACAGTCCGTGGATGCGCCCGAGGTGGATGAGGTAGCCCTCCGCCGTGAACGGCAGGGCGGCGGGGAAACGTTCGGGCACGTACGCGGTGCGGGGACGGCCCCGAACGCGGCCCTCGGTGGGCGCGTCGATCCGGGCCAGCAGGCGCAACAGGGTGGACTTGCCGGTGCCGTTGGTGCCCTCCACGCGGACCAGGGTGCGCGGGGGCAGCTCAAGATCGACCCCGCGCAGCACCCAGGGGCCGCCGATGCCGTACCGGCGGCCCACCGCGGCGAGGGAGAGCACCGGACTCAGTGCTGCTCCATCTTCTTCGGGGTGGCCTCGCTCGGGCGGACGATGACATGGCCCTCGCCCTGGAGCATCAGCTGTACGGCCTCACCGGAGCCGCCGCGGATCATCGAGCCGATGGACTGCGAGCGGTGCAGCGAGGTGGCCAGGTCGGCGGTCCAGCCGACGACCGCGTCGGTGTCCACGTACACCGGCTGCTGCGCGGTCACGGGAATCACCAGCGGGTTGCCCTCGCAGATCAGGCCGAGCCGGCCCCGGCCGGTGAAGACGCTGTTGAAGAGGCCGCCACCGGCTATGCCGGAGCCCTTCATGGTCTTGATCTCGTACGAGAGGGACGCGTCGAAGCAGAGCACGTTGCGGCCGTTGACGGTCAGCTTGTCGCCCTGCTCGATGTCGACGATAAAGCAGTTCTGCGCCTCGTGCGCGAACCACGCCTCGCCCTGGCCCGAGACCGACATCAGCGGCAGGCCCTCGCCGGTGACCGCGCGCTTGAGCATGCCGCCAATGCCCTGGCCGCGCCGCTCGAACTGCAGCTTGCCCCGGTAAGCGATCATCGCTCCCTGGCGCGCCAACATCTCGCCGTCGACGGCGTACTTGATCGACTTGGCGTTCTGCAGGGTCATGCCGGGGGCGGTGGCCGGCTGCGCCATGGTGTCCGTGGCAAAAAGATCGCTCTTCATGCGCGCATCCTGACCCGGAAGGGTTCATTCCGCCAAGAATCCGGAAAGACGCGGCTGGCAGACTGGGCGGGTGAGCAGCGAAGAGACCCCCGAGACGCCCCCGGCAAGCCCGTTCCACCAGGAGCCGAACGTCCGCGACGAGGCGCCCCAGTACGTGCTTCCGCTGGTCGTCCGCATAGAGAAGGCGGAACCGCCCGCCCGTACCGACGCCCTGGAGACGGCGGCCCGGGCCGTCCTGGTGATGCTCAGCGACGAGCGCGCGCTCGGGGACGGCGAGTGGGCGCAGGCGATGCGCGACTGGCAGGACGCCAGGATCCGCAAGGTGGTGCGCCGGGCGCGCGGCGCGGAGTGGCGCAAGGCGTCGACGCTGCCCGGCATCACGGTCACCGGGAAGTCCGCCGAGGTGCGGGTCTTCCCGCCCGTCCCGCTCGACGGCTGGCCCAAGGAGCTGGCCAAGCTCCAGGTGTCCGGCACGGACCTGGACGACCCGGCTGCCCCCGGCGCCGCCGACCCCCTCGCGCCGGTCCTGTGGCTCAACCCGGAGCTCGACATGTCCGCGGGCAAGGCGATGGCCCAGGCCGGGCACGGCGCCCAGCTGGCGTGGTGGGACCTGTCGGAGGCGGACCGCCGGGCGTGGCGGGACGCGGACTTCCCGCTGTCCGTTCGGGTCGCGGCGCGCGAGCAGTGGACGGCGCTGACCACGAGCGGGCTGCCGGTCGTACGGGACGCGGGCTTCACGGAGATCGCGCCGGGCTCCTGCACGGTGGTCGCGGACCACCCGGCGCTGCGCGGCTGACACCCCTCGGTCCGACCGGTCCCAACCTCAAATGAAGCTCTGAAGGTGGGGTCCGGCGGATTGGCGGGCGCCCGGCAGGGCCATGACCACTCCACGTGCCATGACCACATCGACCGGGGGGCGAACCATGGAGCTGGGCATAGGTATCGGCTGGCGGCCCGAGATCGCCGAAGCGGTGGAAGGGCTGCCCGGCGTCGACTGGGTGGAGGCGGTGGCCGAGAACCTCTGCACGGACCGCCTTCCCGAGTCGCTGGTACGGCTGCGGGAGCGCGGGGTGACGGTCGTGCCGCACGGGGTCTCGCTGGGGCTCGGGGGCGCGGACCACCCCGCCCCGGCGCGCCTCGCCGACCTCGCGGCGTGCGCGCGGGCGCTGTCGGCTCCGCTGGTCACCGAGCACATCGCCTTCGTACGGGCGGGAGGCGAGCGCACCGCCTCGCCCCGGCTGGAGGCCGGGCACCTGTTGCCGGTGCCGCGCACCTGGGACGCGCTGGACGTGCTCTGCGAGAACGTACGGATCGCGCAGGATTGCCTGCCGGTGCCGCTCGCGCTGGAGAACATCGCCGCGCTGATCAACTGGCCGGACGAGGATATGACGGAGGGTCAGTTCCTGGCGGAGCTGGTCGATCGTACAGGCGTGAAGCTCCTCATCGATGTGGCGAACCTCCACACCAACCACGTCAACCGGGGCGAGGACCCGGCGAAGGCGCTGGCGGAGCTGCCGGTGGAGGCGATCGCGTACGTCCATGTGGCGGGCGGGGTGGAGAAGGACGGCGTCTGGCACGACACGCACGCGCATCCGGTGGGACCGGAAATCCTGGACGTCCTGGCCGAGTTGGTGTCCCGCGTCTCGCCTCCGGGGGTGCTCCTGGAGCGCGACGACGCGTTCCCGCCACAGGCCGAGCTGGCCGGGGAGCTCGCGGCGATACGGGACGTGGTGCGGGCCGGTACGCCTGAGGCACCGCCCACGCGCGCGTCCTCGCCGACAGCGGACGCCCCGCGCACCGGCGCCCGGGAGCGGCTCGCGCTGGCGCAGACGGCGCTGCTGTCCGCCCTCGTCGCCGGGACCCCCGTCCCGTACGGGTTCGACGGCGCGCGACTGGGCGTACAGGCGCGCGCGTTGGCCGCGAAGCGGGCCGACATCGTCGCGAAGGTCGCGCCCGAACTGCCCGTGATCCTCGGGGACGGCTACCGCCCCGCGTTCCTCGCGTACGCCCGCAGCCATCCGCTGCGCGACGGCTACCGCCGCGACGCCCTCGACTTCGTCGAGTCGCTGCTCGACAGCGAGGGAGGGGAGCCGGACACCGAGACCCGGCGCCGCCTTACGCGTTGGTGGAAGGAACGCTCCGGCGCGCGCCCGCCGGGCCGGACGACCCGGTTCCTGCGCGGACTTGTACGGGCCGCCTGACGCACAGCCGTACACGGACTGGCCTCATGAAGGCGGGCAAACTACCACTCCCGCCACCAAGTTGCCCCGTACTCGCCCAACACGTGATGCCTCCCACACCACACCGTCACCGATTTCCCCGAACCCCTCCCCGGATCACCCGCCTCCGCATTACCGTGCGCACCGCACCTGGAGGCTTTCATGCGTCGGATATTTATTTCCGGTACCGGCCTGGTCATCGTCGCCCTGACGGCGACCATCGCCGCCCTGCTCTTCCCCGTGTGGTCGTACGCCGACCGCTCCGGGACCGGGCTCGCCAATCTCAACGCCGGTTCCGTGCCCACCCGCTGGGGGCCGCTGTCGGCCGCCGACCGGGACTTCGTGGTACGGGTGAGACTCGCCGGACTGTGGGAACTGCCCGCAGGTCAGCAGGCCATCGAGCGGGCCCCGAGCGCGGCGGTCACCGCCGCGGGCCATCACCTCGTCGACGGCCACGCCTTCCTCGACGCGCGCGTGCGCGAGGTCGCCGCCCAGCTCGGCATGGAGCTGCCCGACCAGCCCAACGCCCAGCAGCAGTCCTGGCTGCGGACGTTGACGGCCGACAGCGGCGCCGCGTACGAGAAGGACTTCGCCAACATCCTGCGTTCGGCACACGGCAAGGTGTTCTCGCTGGTCGCGCAGATCCGGGCGAACACCCGGAATTCCTTGGTCCGCGCGCTCGCCGACGACGCCAACACGACCGTCCTGGACCACATCAAGATGCTGGAGGCCACCGGTCTGGTGGACTTCGACGCGCTGGCCCGCGACAGCGTCGCCACCGCGACCACGTCGCCCAGCGGACCGCCGCCGCCCACCCCGGGAGCCACGCCCGCCTCACCCGTCCCGGTCACCCCCTCGTTCCCGCTGCCACCGGCGGCCAGCCGCGCCCTCCCCACCGACACCCCTGCCACCACTCCGCCCGCCAGCCCCACCGACACCCCGTAACGAACCGATAACTCCATGTCCACATCATGGGAAAGTCATGGCGCAGGGCTTGTCGCGTCACATACAACTCGGCCATGTTCTGGGTTCTTTTCCTGGTAGTCGGGTGCCTCGCGTCCGCCTTCAGCTGCGCGCGGCTCTGCCTCGCCGCGTCGGCGGCGGCCGATCCGGCGGCGGTGCGACCGCGGGCCCGGGACACCGAACTCTCGCTGTACGAGGCCGCGTTCCTCTCGGGCGGGCCCCTGCGGGTCACCGACCTCACGCTGGTCGCGATGCACCGGGCCCGCCGGCTGCTGCTCGCGCACACCGGCTGGGCCACGGTCGTCGACCCGGAGGGCCGGGACGACCTGGAGCGGTCGGTGATCGGCGCGATCGGGCCGGAGGGACAGGCGCGGATAGCGGCCATACGGTCCACCGCGGCCGCCGCAGACGCGGTGCACGCACTGGCCGACCGGCTGGCCGCCGCCGGGCTCGCCGTCCCGGACGCGGCCAGGACGGGCATCACGGCCTCCGTACGGGCCGTTCGCGGCGCCACCGTGCTCACGCTGCTCCTCGGGGCGGTCGCGCTGCTGATGCCCGGCCAGGACCGCGCCACCCAGGCCGAGATCGCCGCCTGGTTCTCGCTGCCGCTGGTCCTCACGCTCGGCTGCCTCTTCATCGCGCGCGTGGAGGTCCACCCGCACACCCGCTGGGCCTCCCCCGACGGCCAGCGGCTCCTTGGCCGGATCGACCCGGCGGGCGACCCGCTGACGGCGTTCGCGGTACGGGGCGTGAGCGCGGTCGACGACCCGGCGCTCAGGACCGCGCTGCGCGGCGGCCGCTGACGCGCCGCAGGACGACGCGCCGGGGACATTGATCCCGGCGCACCGCACTGCGGTGCTTTACTTCATTAATTAGCCCCATAATCATCCCTTTTGTACTGCATGTGCCCGAAGGGATCGATGTGGGATGAGAGCAGCAGCGCTGTACGGAACCGTCGGTTCCCTTGTTCTGTCCGCCCTGGCCGCCGCACCGGCCGCCGGCACGGACCCTCGCACCGCGGAGGCGCGCGGCACCGTGATCGCGGCCGAGCGCGCGGCGGCCGCCGGTATCGCCTTCGGCCGCTGCCCCAAGGCGGAGATGCTGCCCGACACCGTGCGGTGCGGCACGGTCCGGGTCCCGCTCGACTACGCCCACCCGAAGGGCCGTCAGATCGCCCTCACGGTCAGCCGGGTGAAGGCGTCGGGCGGGCCCGGCGAGCGCCAGGGCGCGCTCGTCTACAACCCCGGCGGCCCGGGCGCCTCCAGCATGTACTTCCCGATGGTCGCCCCGCTGCCCGAGTGGAAGCGGATTGCGCGGGCGTACGACCTCGTCGGTTACGCCCCGCGCGGAGTCGCGCGCTCCGCGCCGCTGTCCTGCCAGGACCCGAAGGACTTCGCCAAGGCGCCCACACAGTCCCCGACCGACCCGTCGCCCTCGTACAAACTGGAGCGGATCGCACAGGCCAAGGCGTACGCGCAGGGGTGCGAGCGCAGCGCGGGGGCGGCGCTGGGGCAGTACACGAGCCTCAACAACGCGCGCGACCTCGATGTGCTGCGGGCCGCGCTCGGCCAGAAGAAGCTGACGTTCATCGGCGCCTCCTACGGCACTTACTTCGGAGCCGTGTACGCGACGCTGTTCCCCTCGCACGTACGCCGGATGGTCTTCGACTCGGCGGTCGACCCGGACCCGCGCAAGATCTGGTACCGCGACAACCTCGACCAGTCGCTCGCGTTCGAGAGCCGCTGGGAGGACTTCCGCGCCTGGGTCGCCCGGCACGACGGCGTGTACCACCTGGGCACCACGGCCGAGCGGGTGCTGGAGAACTTCGAGAAGGTGCGCGCGCGTCTGGCCCAGGAGCCGGCGGGCGGGACGGTCGGCCCGGCGCAGCTCCAGGGCGCGTTCCTCAAGGCGGGCTACTACGACGACTTCTGGGCGATGCGGGCGACCGCGCTCTCGGCGTATCTCAAGGGCGACCCCAAGCCGCTGATCGCGCAGGCCGCGCCACGGCCGGAGACCGCCTGGGACGACGAGAACGGCAACGCGGTCTACACGGCGGTCGAGTGCAACGACGCGCCCTGGCCCACCGACTGGGCCACCTGGGACCGGGACAACACCGAACTCGCTCAGATCGCGCCGTTCGAGACCTGGGACAACGCCTGGATGAACCTGCCGTGCGCCTACTGGCCCGCACCCCGGCAGCAGCCGGTGGACGTGGGCACCGCGCGCGGTGCGCTGCCGCCGACGCTGATCCTGGCGGCCGAGCGAGACGCGGCGACGCCGTATCCGGGGGCGCTGGAGTTGCAGCGACGGTTGCCCGGCTCGGTGCTGGTGACCGAGAAGGACGCCGGTACGCACGGCATCGGCGGAGGCGCCAACAAGTGCGTCAACGGCTATCTGGAGGACTATCTCCTCCATGGACGGACGCCGGTGCGGCGCGCTGCGTGCGCGCCGCACCCGGAGCCGAACCCGGTGTCGCTGGACAAGCGGTCGGCGCCCAGGGCTGGGCAGCGGCCGTCCGCTCTCTGATCTTCCGGGTCAGGGGTGAGTCCGGGCCCGTCCTGAACGGGCCCGGTCACCGGGCATACGAGGTGGTGGGCGGCCGTCAGGCCAGGCCCGCCACCAGATCCGCGACCGACTTGCGGCGGCCCGTGTAGAACGGGACCTCCTCGCGGACGTGCATCCGGGCCTCGGAGGCGCGCAGATGACGCATGAGGTCGACGATGCGGTGCAGCTCGTCGGCCTCGAAGGCCAGCAGCCACTCGTAGTCGCCGAGCGAGAACGAGGCGACCGTGTTGGCGCGCACGTCCGGGTAGCCCCGGGCCATCTTGCCGTGGTCGGCGAGCATACGACGACGGTCCTCGTCGGGCAGCAGGTACCAGTCGTACGAGCGCACGAACGGGTAGACCGAGACGTAGTCGCGCGCCTGCTCGTCGGCGAGGAACGCCGGGATGTGCGACTTGTTGAACTCGGCGGGGCGGTGCAGCGCCATGTTCGACCAGACCGGCTCAAGCGCACGGCCCAGCTTGGTGCGGCGGAAGAGGTTGTACGCGCTCTGGAGCTCGTCCGCCGTCTCCGCGTGCCACCAGATCATGACGTCGGCGTCCGCGCGCAGGCCGGACAGGTCGTAGGTGCCACGGACGGTGATGTCCTTGGCGGCGAGCTGGTCGAACAGCTCCTGGACCTCGTCGGCGAAGCCGGAGCGGTCCTCGGGCAGCACATCGCGCAGCTTGAAGACGGACCACAGCGTGTAGCGGATGACCTCGTTGAGGTCCTTCGCCTTCTTCCCCGCGTTCGGGCTCTTTTCCGGTGCACTCATGAGGCTATTGTCCCGCGTCACGCTGAGTGTTCCGCGCCAGGGTCGACGTGGCGATGATCTCGTCCGCGGCGCGCCGCGCGCTCGCGATGCACGCGGGGATGCCGACGCCGTCGTACGCGGCCCCGCAGACCCGCAGCGCGGGCAGCTCGGCGACGGCCGCGCGCACCCGCGCCACGCGCGCGAGGTGGCCCACCGGGTACTGCGGCAGCCCGCCCGTCCAGCGCGTCACCTCGCTCGCCACCGGCTTCGCGGCGAGGCCGACCGCGTCGCCGAGGTCGCGCAGCGACATGTCGACCAGGTCGGCGTCGTCCCGCTCCAGGTGCTGCTCCTCGCCGTAGCGCCCGATCGAGGTGCGCAGCACGAACAGGTCCGGGGCGCCGTCGGTGACCCACTGCCACTTGTACGAGGAGAAGGTGGACGCCTTGATCGTGCGACCGTCCACGGACGGGACCAGGAAGCCGGAGCTGCGCTCCAGGTGCTCAAGGTCCGCACGGCGGAAGGCCATCGTGACCAGCGCCATCGACGCGTACTCGACACCGGCCAGCTCGGCGGCCGCCGCCGGGGACTCGGCGGCGAGCAGCGCGGAGGCCGACCAGGCGGGGGCGGCGAGGACCACGCCGTCGGCCTCGATCACCTCGTGGTCGGTGCGGATCCGCCAGGAGTCGGCGGTCCGGGAAAGCGCGACGACGGGCGCCTCGGTACGGATGACGCCGCCCTTGGCCCGTACGGCGTCGGCCACCGCGAGCGGCAGAGTGCCCATGCCGCCGTCGAGGCCCATGAAGACGGGGCCGCCCTCCTGGGGGCGCGCGGCGGCCTTCGCCTGGAGGTCCTGGACGCCGTCGAGGAGCGAGGCGTGGCCGCGGGCGGCCTCGAAGAGCTGGGGGACGGCGGCCCGCATCGAGATGCGGTAGGCGTCGCCCGCGTAGACCCCGCCGAGCAGCGGCTCGACGAGCCGGTCGACGACCTCGCGGCCGAGCCGCCGGGCGACGAACTCGCCGACGCCGACGTCGTCCCCGACCTCGGTCCGGGCGAGCTCGCGGTCCTGGGCGATGCGGGCCAGGCCCTCGGCGGAGACGATGCCGGACAGCGAGGCCGGGTCCGCCGGGACGCCCATCACATGGCCCTTGGGCATCGGCCGCAGCTCGCCCCGGGTCCAGATCGCGGCGGTGGCCGACGGCGCCCGCAGCCGCTCGCCGAGGCCGACTTCGCGCGCGAGGCCGACGGCCTCGGGTCGGCGCGCCAGCATGGACTCGGCGCCGAGGTCCACGCGCGCGCCCGCGATCTCGCCCGACTCCAGCTTGCCGCCGAGCCGGTCGGTGGCCTCCAGCAGGGTCACGCGCACACCGGGCTCCAGCAGCCGGTGGGCGGCGGCGAGCCCGGCGATGCCGCCTCCGACGACGACGATGTGCGGTGTTCCTGCGACGGCGTTGTCCATGCCTCCACTGTCTCAGACGCCTGTGACACCCCGGCGCGGAGCCCGCTGCGGGCCCCGCCGTCCGCGCCTGTGGAGGTCGCACGCGTCAACATCCCGGCCGCGTCCGGGAATTCCGCGCGCCCGCCGTACGTATCTTCCGAAGGAGACGGCGGGACGAACGAACGAGGGGTGCGCAATGGCGGAGCGACTGGTGGTCATCGGCGGGGACGCGGCGGGGATGTCCGCCGCGTCCCAGGCCCGCAGGCTCAAGGGGCCCGGGGAGCTGGAGATCGTCGCGTTCGAGCGCGGCCACTTCACCTCGTACTCCGCCTGCGGCATTCCGTACTGGGTGGGCGGCGATGTGCCCGAGCGGGACGATCTGATCGCCCGCACCCCCGAGGAGCACCGCGCGCGTGGCATCGATCTGCGCACCCGTACCGAGGTGCTGGAGATCGACACGTCCGGGCGGCGGGTGCGCGCCCGGGACCTGGAGTCGGGCGAGGAGTACTGGACTTCGTACGACAAGCTCGTCATCGCGACCGGCGCCCGGCCGGTGCGGCCGCAGCTGCCGGGGATCGACGCGCCCGGTGTGCACGGGGTGCAGACCCTCGACGACGGTCAGGCGCTGCTCGACACGCTGGCCTCGACGCCCGGCCGCCGCGCGGTGATCGTGGGCGCGGGCTACATCGGCGTGGAGATGGCCGAGGCGCTGCTGCACCGCGACTACGAGGTGACGGTGGTGACCCGGGGCGAGCAGCCGATGTCCACGCTCGACGCGGACATGGGCCGCCTGGTGCGCGAGGCGATGGACGGCCTGGGCATCACGACGGTGACCGGCGCCGAGGTCACGAAGATCCTGACAGGGGACGACGGCCGGGTGCGGGCGGTGGCCACGGAGGACGCCGAGTACCCGGCGGACGTGGTGGCCCTCGGCATCGGCGTCGAGCCGCAGACGGAGCTGGCCCGCAAGGCCGGGCTGCCGCTCGGCGAGTACGGCGGGCTGCTCACGGACCTGGCGATGCGCGTGCGCGGCCACGAGGACATCTGGGCGGGCGGCGACTGCGTGGAGGTCCTGGACCTGGTGTCGGGCCGCGAGCGGCACATCGCGCTCGGCACGCACGCGAACAAGCACGGCCAGATCATCGGCTCGGGCGTGGGCGGCGGTTACGCGACCTTCCCCGGCGTCGTCGGTACGGCCGTGAGCAAGGTCTGCGACCTGGAGATCGCGCGTACGGGGCTGCGCGAGCGGGACGCGCGCGAGGCGGGCCTGCAGTTCGTGACGGCGACCATCGAGTCGACGAACAGCGCGGGGTACTACCCGGGCGCGGCCCTGATGACGGTGAAGATGCTCGCCGAGCGGCGTACGGGGCGGCTGCTCGGCGTCCAGATCGTCGGCCGCGACGGGGCCGCCAAGCGCGTCGACATCGCGGCGGTCGCGCTGACGGCGGGGATGACGGTGGAGCAGCTGGTCACCCTGGACCTGGGCTACGCCCCGCCGTTCTCCCCGGTCTGGGACCCGGTCCTGGTCGCCGCCCGCAAGGCCGTGTCGGCCGTACGGGCGGCGGGGAACTAGGCCGGGCTCAGCGCGCGGTCTGCGTGTGGACGTAGTCCACGAGGCGCGTCAGGGCATCCGGGTTCATCGTCGGCAGGACGCCGTGGCCCAGGTTGAAGACGTGGCCCTCAAGGCCCGCCGCCGCGTCCAGGACCTCGCGGGTCTTCGCCTCGACCGCCTCCGGCGGCGCGAAGAGGACCGCGGGGTCCAGGTTGCCCTGGAGCGCCTTGCCGGGGCCGACGCGGCGGGCGGCCTCGTCGAGCGGGACGCGCCAGTCGACGCCGACGACGTCCGCCCCGGCCTCGCCCATCAGGCCGAGCAGTTCGCCGGTGCCGACGCCGAAGTGGATGCGCGGGACGCCGTACTTCTCGACCTCGCGGAAGACCTTCGCCGAGGCGGGCAGCACCGAGCGGCGGTAGTCGGCGGGGGCCAGCGCGCCCACCCAGGAGTCGAAGAGCTGGACGGCGGAGGCGCCCGCCTCGATCTGGACCTTCAGGAACGCGCCGGTGATCTCGGCGAGGCGGTCGAGCAGGTCGGCCCACAGCTGCGGGTCGCCGTACATGAGCGCCTTGGTGTGCTCGTGGTTGCGGGACGGGCCGCCCTCCACGAGGTAGCTCGCGAGGGTGAACGGCGCGCCCGCGAAACCGATCAGCGGCGTCTCGCCGAGCTCGGCGGTCAGCATGCCGATCGCCTCGGTGACGTAGTGGACGTCCTCGGGGGTGAGGTCGCGCAGCCGCGCCAGGTCCGCGCGCGTGCGGATCGGGTCGGCGACGACCGGGCCGACGCCGGGCTTGATGTCGAGGTCGATACCGATGGCCTTCAGCGGGACCACGATGTCGCTGAAGTAGATCGCCGCGTCCACCTTGTGGCGGCGTACGGGCTGGAGCGTGATCTCGGTGACCAGCTCGGGCCGCATGCACGACTCCAGCATGGGGATGCCCTCGCGCACCTTCAGGTACTCGGGCAGCGAGCGCCCCGCCTGCCGCATGAACCAGACCGGTGTGTGCGGCACCGGCTCGCGGCGGCAGGCCTTCAGGAAGGCGGAGTCGTAGGTCTGTGTCGGCGGGCCCGAGGGGCGTTCGTTGGCGGTCACGCCCAGAATCTTCGCACGCGCCCCCAAGCGGTCGGCCGGGCCCGGGTGTCTCTACCGACGCGGGGCGCCCGTTCCGCCTAGTCTTCCGGCATGACTGCCGCTCAGGGACGAACTTCGGATGGCGCCGGCGGCACGGACAGTGCGGACGGCAGGACCGTTCCGCCCGCCTTCCGCCAGGCGGTCGACGCGCTGCGGGGGGCGCGGCTGCGACCCGAGATCGAGGTCGACCCGACCAGACCGCCGCAGCGGCTCGCGCCGCACGCGTACGCGCTGGAGGCGGCGGTCGTCGAGAACGACGAGGACCTGGCGGACGGGCGCCTCGTGCTGCTCCACGACCCGGCCGGGCACGACGCCTGGCAGGGAACGTTCCGCCTCGTCACGCTCGTACGGGCGGAGCTGGAGCCGGAGATGGCGGCGGACCCGCTGCTGCCCGAGGTGTGCTGGTCGTGGCTGACGGGCGCGCTGGAGGCCCGTGGCCTCTCGTACGGGGAGGCGAGCGGCACCGTGACGCGGGCCGGGTCGTACTACTTCGGCGGGCTCTCCCAACGGCGGCCCGCGACGCAGATCGAGATCCGGGCGTCCTGGACTCCGCGCGAGGGGCTGGGCGGTGTGCCGGATTCCGCCGCGCACCTTTCGGCCTGGTGCGATCTGCTGTGCCAGGTCGCCGGGTTGCCGCCGGTGTCCTCGGCGGACGCGGGTGTCGTCACGCTTCCGCAGCGACGCGATCCTCGCTGAGCGCTGCGCTTCGCAGGGCCGGCGCCCGCAAGCAGGTGCGGCGCTGCTGGGTGCTGGCCGCGACCAGCTGCCCTATAAGGGGCGCGGGGAACTGCGCGACCAGCCACGCACGGTCCGCACCGGCAATCCGCGCCCTGCGGGGGATTCGGGGCTGAGCCCCGAGGGGACTCGTCCGGTCACTCCCCCATCGACCACCTGTCCTAATTGCCCTAAATGTTTCTCACCAAATCGTGATCATTCCCTAAAGCCGGACGGGCTGCCTGCCGAAGAGGTCTGTGACCCTATCTGCACGGTTCGCCCCGGCTTCATCCCCGAGCCGGCCCCGTCCCAGCACCCTTCCCAGGAGGCCTGGTGTCCGTTCTCCTTGAGCAGCCCGCAAGCCTGGTCGCCTACCGCCCGAACAAGCCGACGGCCATGGTCGTCGTCGCCGACCCCCGAGTCCGCTCCACCGTCACCCGTCACCTGTGGGCCCTCGGAGTACGGGACGTCATCGAGGCGTCGTCCATCGCGGAGGCACGTCCCCGCGTCGGCAACCCGCGCGACATCTGCGTTGCCGACGTCCATCTGCCCGACGGTTCCGGGCTCACCCTGCTGTCCGAGACCCGGGCGGCGGGCTGGCCCAACGGCCTGGCCCTGTCCGCCGCCGACGACATCGGCGCCGTGCGCAACGCCCTCGCGGGCGGCGTGAAGGGCTATGTCGTCACCGGTACGCGCACCAACATCGGCCACCCCACCCGCCCCGGCGCCGCCCCCATCGGATCCGCGGCCGCCCGTATGCACCGCCGCCCCCCGGGTGCCCCGAGCCACCCGGGCGGCTACCGCGAGCTCTCCGGGCGCGAGGTCGAGGTGCTGCGGCTGGTCGCCGAGGGCCAGTCGAACAAGGCGATCGGCGTCTCCATGGGCCTGTCCGCGCTGACCGTGAAGAGCCACCTCGCCCGCATCGCGCGCAAGCTCGGCACGGGCGACCGGGCCGGCATGGTGGCCGTCGCGCTGCGTACGGGAATCATCCACTGACGCAGAGACCGGATTCGGGGATCCCGGGTCGTCCACAGACCCGGGGATCCCGAATCGTCCACCGCCGCAGACGTACGGAATCACCTGCCGACCCACCGGTCCCGAGGGCCATGCTCCCCCCACAAAGCTCCGTGCGCCCCTCACGCGCCCGTCGACGGAACGTTCCGTCGACGGGCGCGGCGTATACACAAGTACCCTTGACAGGTGACCGACGCCCATAAGACCGCAGCAGAGACAGCACTGCGAACCACCGGGGGCGCTCCCCCGGACGACGACGTCCCGGTTGATGGGCTGCCGACTCCCCTGCTGGAGCCCCGAGACGGCATTCCGCCCGTCGTCGCCACCGACGAGGCGCTCGCCGAAGTCGTCGCCGCGTTCGCGGCCGGCACCGGCCCCGTGGCCGTCGACGCCGAGCGCGCCTCCGGCTACCGGTACGGCCAGCGCGCCTATCTGGTGCAGCTGCGCCGGGCGGGCGCGGGCACCGCGCTCGTCGACCCGGTGGGCTGCCCCGACCTCTCCGCACTCGGCGACGCGCTCGCCGACACCGAGTGGATCCTGCACGCCGCGACCCAGGACCTGCCGTGCCTGCGGGAAATAGGCATGGTGCCCTCCAGACTCTTCGACACCGAGCTGGCCGGGCGGCTCGCGGGCTTCCCGCGGGTGGGCCTGGGCGCGATGGTCGAGAGCGTCCTCGGATACGCCCTGGAGAAGGGCCACTCCGCGGTGGACTGGTCGACCCGGCCGCTGCCCGAGCCGTGGCTGCGCTACGCCGCCCTCGACGTCGAGCTCCTGGTCGACCTGCGCGACGCGCTGGAGAAGGAGCTGGACCGCCAGGGCAAACTGGACTGGGCCCGCCAGGAGTTCGACGCCATCGCCGCCGCGCCGCCCGCGCCGCCGCGCAAGGAGCCCTGGCGGCGCACCTCCGGGATGCACAAGGTGCGCCGGCGCCGCCAGATGGCCGCCGTGCGGGAGCTGTGGACGGCCCGGGACAAGGTCGCCCAGCGCCGTGACGTCTCGCCGGGCAAGGTGCTCAGCGACTCCGCGATCATCGAGGCGTCCCTCGCGCTGCCGGTCGACGTACAGGCCCTGATGGCGCTGCCCGGTTACGGGCACCGGATGGGGCGCCGTCAGCTGGAGCAGTGGCAGGCGGCGGTCGACCGGGCCAAGGCGCTGCCGGACTCCGCCCTGCCGCAGCCCGGCCAGCCGATGACGGGCCCGCCGCCGCCGCGCTCGTGGGCGGACAAGGACCCGGCGGCCGCGGCGCGGCTGTCGGCGGCCCGTACCGCCGTATCCGAGCTCGCGGAGCGGCTGAACATGCCGCAGGAGAACCTGATCACCCCGGACACCGTCCGCCGGGTGTGCTGGGAGCCCCCGGGCGACCGCTCCGAGGCGGCCGTGGCCGAGGCCCTGGCCACGCACGGCGCCCGGCGCTGGCAGATCGAGCAGGTCACCCCGCTCCTGACCCAGGCCCTGACGACGAAGACGGCCTGACCCGCACCGCGCCCACGTACCCCCTGACGACCTCCGTCATCAGGGGGTACGACCGTTTCCGGGGCCATCCGGAGTGTGACCTTCGCCGCTCTGGCCGAGGGGACTGGGCAGTTTGGTTACCCGCAAGTAGCATGTCGGGGTGAGCGCGCGCTCAGGCGTTTCGCGCCACGCGCAGCAGTGCCACCCCGCACCCTGGAGGAGAGCCATCGTGCCTCGTACCGTCAGGGACGTCGTCTTCGTCGACGGCGTCCGCACCCCGTTCGGCAAGGCGGGCCCGAAGGGCATCTACCACGAGACCCGCGCCGACGATCTCGTCGTCAAGGCGATCCGGGAGCTGCTGCGCCGCAACCCGGCCCTCGACCCCGCCAAGATCGACGAGGTCGCCATCGCCGCGACCACCCAGATCGGTGACCAGGGTCTGACCCTGGGCCGCACCGCGGGCATCCTCGCGGGTCTGCCGCAGTCCGTGCCGGGCTACTCCATCGACCGTATGTGCGCGGGCGCGCTGACCGCCGTGACCTCGGTCGCCGGTTCCATCGCCTTCGGCGCGTACGACGCCGTCATCGCCGGTGGTGTCGAGCACATGGGCCGCCACCCGATGGGCGAGGGCGTCGACCCGAACCCGCGGTTCGTGAGCGAGAAGCTCGTCGACGAGTCGGCCCTCTTCATGGGCATGACCGCCGAGAACCTGCACGACCGCTACCCGCAGATCACCAAGCAGCGCGCCGACGAGTACGCCGTGCGCTCGCAGGAGAAGGCCGCCAAGGCGTACGCCGACGGCAAGATCCAGCAGGACCTGGTGCCGATCTCGGTGCGCAACACCAACGCCGAGGTGGGCGAGACCGGCTGGGGCCTGGTCACCGCCGACGAGCCGATGCGCCCGGGCACCACCCTGGAGAGCCTGGCGAACCTGAAGACGCCGTTCCGCGTCCACGGCAACGTCACCGCGGGCAACGCCGCCGGTCTCAACGACGGCGCCACCGCGTCGATCATCGCGTCCGAGGAGTTCGCGCGCGAGAACGGCCTGCCGGTCAAGATGCGCCTGGTCTCGTACGCCTTCGCCGGTGTCGAGCCCGAGGTCATGGGCTACGGCCCGATCCCGGCGACCGAGAAGGCGCTGGCCAAGGCCGGCCTCTCGATCGAGGACATCAACCTCTTCGAGATCAACGAGGCGTTCGCCGTCCAGGTCCTCGCGTTCCTGGACCACTACGGCATCGCCGACGACGACGCCCGCGTCAACCAGTACGGCGGCGCCATCGCCTACGGCCACCCGCTCGCGTCCTCGGGCGTTCGCCTGATGACCCAGCTGGCGCGGCAGTTCGAGGCGCAGCCGGAGGTCCGCTACGGCCTCACCACCATGTGCGTCGGCTTCGGCATGGGCGCCACGGTCATCTGGGAGAACCCGCACCACAAGGACGCCGGAGGCAGCAAGTGAGCACCACCGCTGAGCTTTTGAAGGGTGCGGCCGAGCTGTTCCCGGACGAGGTCGTCACCTCGGCGCACGTGCGCCACCTCGACCTGCCGTTCGGCGCGGGCAAGTTCGCGCTGATCACGCTGGACAACGGCTTCGACCACACCAAGCCGACCACCTTCGGCCCCGGCTCGCTGGCGAACCTCAACGCCGCCATCGACCAGGTCGAGCAGGAGGCGGCCGAGGGCAAGATCGTCGGCGTCGGTGTCACCGGCAAGCCGTTCATCTTCGCGGTCGGCGCCGACCTCAAGGGCGTCGAGATCCTCAAGAAGCACGAGGACGCGCTGGTCATCGGCAAGAGCGGCCACGACGTCTTCAAGCGCCTCGCCGCGCTGGCCGTGCCCTCCTTCGCGTACTACAACGGCGCGGCCATGGGCGGCGGTGTCGAGGTCGGTCTGCACTGCAGCTACCGCACCGTCTCCAAGGCGCTGCCCGCGTTCTCGCTGCCCGAGGTCTTCCTCGGTCTGGTCCCGGGCTGGGGCGGCTGCACGCTGCTCCCCAACCTGATCGGCGCCGAGAAGGCCGTCTCGGTCATCATCGAGAACTCGCTGAACCAGAACCGCCAGCTCAAGGGCAAGCAGGTCTTCGAACTCGGCATCGCGGACGCGCTGTTCGAGGGTGCGGACTTCCTGGAGCAGTCGCTGATCTGGACCGCGAACGTCCTCAAGGGCGACGTCACGGTCGAGCGCCCGGAGATCGACCGCGGCGAGGCCTGGGACCAGGCCGTCGCCAAGGGCCGCTTCATCGCCGACTCCAAGGTGCACGGCGCGGCCCCGGCCGCCTACCGCGCCCTGGAGATCATCGAGGCCGCGAAGAACGGCGACCTCCAGGCCGGCTTCGACGCCGAGGACATCGCGCTCGCCGACCTGATCATGGGCGGGGAACTCCGCAGCGGCATCTACGCGTTCAACCTCGTACAGAAGCGCGCCAAGCGCCCGGCGGGCGCGCCGGACAAGAACCTGGCCCGCCCGGTCACCAAGGTCGGCGTCGTGGGCGCGGGCCTGATGGCCTCGCAGCTCGCGCTGCTGTTCCTGCGCCGCCTTGAGGTGCCGGTCGTGCTGACCGACATCGACCAGGAGCGCGTCGACAAGGGTGTGGGCTACGTCCACGCCGAGATCGACAAGCTGCTCGCGAAGTCCCGTATCAACCAGGACAAGGCCAACCGCCTCAAGGGCCTGGTCTCGGGTGTGCTGGACAAGGCCGAGGGCTTCTCCGACGCCGACTTCATCATCGAGGCCGTCTTCGAGGAGATCGGCGTCAAGCAGCAGGTGTTCGCGGAGGTCGAGGCGGTCGCCCCGGCGCACGCGATCCTCGCCACCAACACCTCGTCGCTCTCGGTCTCCGAGATGGCGTCGAAGCTGAAGCACCCCGAGCGGGTCGTCGGCTTCCACTTCTTCAACCCGGTCGCGATCCTCCCGCTCCTGGAGATCGTGCGCGGCGAGCAGACCGACGACGTCTCGCTGGCCACGGCGTTCGGTGTGGCGCGCAAGCTGAAGAAGACCGCGGTCCTGGTGAAGGACGCCCCGGCGTTCGTCGTCAACCGCATCCTGACCCGCTTCATGGGCGAGATCCAGAACGTCATCGACGAGGGCACCCCGGTCGCCGTCGCCGAGAAGGCGGTCGAGCCGCTGGGTCTGCCGATGTCGCCGCTGGTGCTCCTGGAGCTGGTGGGCCCGGCGATCGGTCTGCACGTCTCCGAGACCCTCAACCGCGCCTTCCCGGACCGCTTCACGGTCTCCGAGAACCTGGCCGCGGTGGTCAAGGCCGGCAAGCGCGGCTTCTACGTGTACGACTCCGGCAAGCCGGAGCTGGACCCGGAGGTCGCCGCTCTCCTCAAGCAGGGCGATGTCGTCCTGACCGAGGAGCAGACCCGTGACCGCGTCCTGGACGCGGTGGCGCAGGAGATCGGGCTCATGCTGGAGGAGGGTGTCGTGGCCGAGGCCCAGGACATCGACCTCTGCCTGATCACCGGTGCGGGCTGGCCCTTCCACCTGGGCGGCATCACGCCGTACCTGGACCGCGAGGGCGTCTCGGAGCGCGTGAACGGGAAGAAGTTCCTGGCGCAGGGCGTCGCGAGCGTCCCGGCGTAACGTCACTTCGCAGCGCATACGAGGAGGCCCCCGCTCGGCGAGCGGGGGCCTCCTTCGTGTCCGTACGACACCGGTTCGCCGTAAGGCGTCAGACCGTGATCCAGGGCTCCATGGCCAGGCCCGGCTCGGTGGTCTTCTGGCGGGTGACGCGCAGCCTGCCGTCCGTGCCGAAGGCGGCGAGGACGACCCGCCCGGCGGCGTCGGTCGCCAGCGCGGGCACTCCGGCGCAGACCTCGCCGGTCGAGGCCCACACGGCTCCGGCCGACTCGGCCTCGGTCGGGTAGGCGGCCAGCGCCGGGCGGCCGTCGGCGCCGCGCTGGGCCATCAGGGTGCAGTCGTGGCCGTCGACCGGGGTGCGCAGCACGGCGACGGGGCCGCTCGCGGCGCCGCCGAGCGGCACGGGCGGGGCGTCGCCGCGCACGGCCTGCACCTCGCCGGACTTGCTCTCGCGCCACAGGAAGGTGATCCGGTCCTCACCGGTGTGCTGGGCCGCCACCGAGCCGTCCTCGGGCTGCTCCTTGAGGTCGGGCAGCCGCTCGTAGTCCTTGGCCCCGGCGGCCCTGGTCCAGCGCATCACACCGCGCTTGGCCGGCATCATGACCTCGACCCTGCCGTCGTCGGCCGCGCCCGCGCAGACCGCGCCGTACGAGCCGGAGCCGTCGAGGTCGAGCCAGTTGCCCCACTTGCCGGAGGACTCCTGGACACGGGCGCACAGGCCGGTCCCGGCGTTCCGGACGAACACGTGCAGGTTGTCGTCGGAGTCGACGACGGCGGCCGGGTGACCGACCTTGGCGGCCTTCGACTGGTCGCGGTACGGGGTGCCCAGCGGGTACCAGTCCTTGACCGGGCGGCCCGACTGGTACTGGATCGCGTGGACGACGTCGTAGTGGGGCTCACCGGCGGGCGTCACCGACCGCCACAGCGCGAAGAAGTGCACATACCCGTCGGCGCCCTGGGCGACCGTGAGGCGCGGGTCGAGGCCGGTCTTCGGGGCCACCAGCTCGGGGCCGGTCCACTCGGGGCCGCCGGGCGAGACCTCGGTCCAGCGGAGCACCCCGCCCTCGGTCGGCGCGTACGCCGTGAGCCGGCCGTCCTTGCCGCGCAGCAGCCAGCCGGTGACCGTGACACGGCCGTCCGGCGTGGCGAGCACGGGAGCGAGGCCGGGCGCGGCGGTGGCCTTCGGGGCGGGGGCCTCGGGCTCCCGGCCCGACCCACCCTTCGACGTCCGCGCGGGCTTCAACGCCATGGCTCACCGACCACCTTTCCCTACCAGATCCGCGATGAGCGGCCGGATGCGACACACCATGAGACCCAGCGACAATAACACTCGGTCCGGGGCCCGGAATTCGCGGGATTTCCCCGGCCCGACGTGCGATTTTCCCCTGTTCCGTGCCAGGCTGCCGGGATGGTGACGACCTCGCTGGTGATCGTGGACGCGGCCAATGTGGTGGGCTCGGTTCCGGATGGCTGGTGGCGCGACCGGCGCGGCGCCGCCGAGCGCCTGCGCGACCACCTCACCGGGTACGCCGGGACCGGCCTGCCCGGCTTTCCCGGCCCCGTGGAGCTGGTCCTGGTGGTCGAGGGCGCGGCGCGGGCCGTGGAGTCGGTGCCGGGCGTACGGGTCGAGTCGGCGCCCGGCAGCGGCGACGACAGGATCGTGGAACTGGTCGCCGAGCGGCAGGCGGAGCGCCCCTGCCTGGTGGTGACGGCCGACCGCGAACTGCGCCGCCGCGTCGAGGCCCACGGCGCCCGGTGCGCGGGCCCCCGGACGGTACGACAGGCCACCGGGTAGTCAGTCCCCCGCCGGCTGCGTACGTACGTATACGTAGAGGACCGCCCCGTCGACCGTCCCCGCCAGCGGTTCGTAGTGCGCGGCCAGCAGGCGGCGCAGGCTGGGGAGGCGTTCGGGGGCGTACGGCTTGCCGCGTGAGTCGTCCACGATCAGTGCGGGCGGCCGGGTCGTCAGCTCCGTGCGGAAGACCGGCCAAGAGCCGTCGACGCCGTACTTCTCGCCGACCTGGGGGCCGTCGCGGCCGCCGCTGTAGTTGGTGAGGAGTCCGGCCGTCAGATAGCGGGTGGCGGGGGCGCGGCCCGCGAGCCAGTACGTCTCGGGGTGTATGCCCCAGACCAGCACCGGCTCCTGCGGCGCCGTACGGGCCCGTACGGCGGCGGCCAGGCGCTCGGCGTGGGCGAGTTCGGGGCGCGGCGCCAGCAGGCCCCAGCCGAGGAAGAGCGCGCAGCCGCAGGCGGACGCGAGCAGCGCGCTGGTCAGCCGGTACGGGGGCAGGATCTGCAGCGCGGCGGCGGCGAGCAGCACCAGCGGCGGGATGAGCTGGAGGTAGTAGTGGCCGAAGAAGTGGAAGCCGACGAGGACGGCACCGGCCGAGGAGGCCAGCCACAGCCATACGTCGGCGGCGCCGGTCCGCGCGATCCGCAGCACCCGCACCACCGGCGGGATCAGCCCGGCGCAGGCGGTCGCGAGCAGCGCCGTGTTCACCAACCCCCGTGCCAGTACGTGCAGTTCGGAGCCGGTGAAGGAGGCGTACGCGCCGGAGCCGGTGACCGTCCAGAACAGGAAGCGGGACGGGCCGGTGGCGAGCGCGCCGAGCAGCACCGGACCGCAGAGCCCGACTCCCGTACGCAGCAGGGCGCTTCGGCGCGGCGCGGCCGTGCGCCACAGCAGCCACAGGACCGGGACGAGCGTGGCGCCGCCGGTCTGCTTGGTCAGGAGCGCCCCGGCGACGGCGAGACCGGCGCGGCCCCAGTGGCCCCGGTCGGCGCAGCGCACCGCGGCGACCGTGAACGGCAGCATGAACACCTCGAACGTGGCGGCCTGCGCGTCCTCGGGGTTGAGGCCGATGGAGACGAGCAGGTGCAGGACCCCGGCGACCCGTCCGGCCCGGTCGCCCCAGCGGCGGCGGGCGGTGGAGGCCAGCAGCACCGCCGTGAGCAGCTGCGCCCCCACCGCCGCGAGCCGCAGCGGGCTGAGCGAGGTGTCCCCGAAGACCGCGAAGGCCGCCTCGTACAGCCACGGCAGCAGCGGGGGCTTGCGGTCGACGACCGTGTCGTACAGCGTTCCCCCGGCGGCGAGTTGGCGCGCCTGGACGGCGAGATAGCCCTCGTCCGGGTTCCACAGGGGATGGCGGAAGGACGGCAGCCGGGTCAGCACGGCCAGCGCGGCGAGCGCGGGCAGCAGCCGCGTCCAGTACCCCGCGCGGCGCCCGGGCGCTGCCCGCGGCCGGGGCACCCGAGACGCACGTACGGAGCGTGACGGGGCGGCGGACTCGACGAGCGTTCGGTGCACGGGAAGCACGCTATCCGGCCCCGCAGTTCCCATCTAAGCGGGACATACGGGGCCGGTCGATCAACTCCGGGAACTCGGCGTCGTCACTGTACGTTAATTCGGCTGTGAGACCGTCCGTACAGGAAGTAGACGACGAAACCGATCACCATCCAGATCCCGAACCGGATCCACGTCTCGGCCGGAAGGTTGAGCATCAGCCAGAGGGAGGCGGCCACCGACAGGATGGGCACCAGGGGCACCAGCGGGGTGCGGAACGCGCGCGGCAGGTCGGGGCGGGTGCGGCGCAGGATGATCACGCTGATCGCGACGACGACGAACGCGAAGAGGGTGCCGATGTTCACCAGCTCGGCCAGTTCGCTGAGGCTGGTGAAGCCCGCGAGGATCGAGATCAGCCCGCCGAGCAGGATCGTGGGCCGGTGCGGGGTGCGGAAGCGCGGGTGGACGCGGGAGAAGAACCGGGGCAGCAGCCCGTCCCGGCTCATCGCGAAGAACACGCGCGTCTGGCCGAGCAGCAGGATCATGCAGACGGTGGTGAGGCCCACGGCCGCGCCGAAGCTGATGACGCCCGCGTAGAAGGGGTGCCCGGTGCTCTTGAAGGCGTCGGCGAGCGGGGCGTCCACGGAGAGCTTGGAGTAGTGCTGCATCCCGGTGACCACGATGGAGACGGCCACATACAGGGCGGTGCAGATGAAGAGCGAGCCGAGGATGCCGCGCGGCATGTCCCGCTGGGGGTTCTTCGTCTCCTCGGCGGCGGTGGCCACGATGTCGAAGCCGATGAAGGCGAAGAAGACGACGGACGCGGCGGTGAAGATGCCCATCACACCGAAGTTGGTGGGGGCGTAGCCGAACATGAGCTCGACGAGCGGCGCCTTGAGGGTGCCGCCCGCGCTCTGCGGCTGCGAGGTGGGGATGAACGGCTTGTAGTTCTCGGACTTGATGAAGAACGCGCCCGCGATGATCACGATGAGCACCACGGTCACCTTGATGGCGACGACGACCGTGGTGACCCGGGCGGAGAGCTTCATCCCCACGACGAGAATGGCCGTCAGCACCAGGACCAGGGCGGCGGCCAGGATGTCGAAGCCGAACCCGTGCGCGCCGTCACGGCCGCTGAGCCCTTCGGGCATGTGCCAGCCCGCGTTGTCGAGCAGCGAGCGCACATACCCTGACCAGCCGACGGCCACCACGGCGGTGCCGAGGGCGAATTCGAGCACCAGGTCCCAGCCGATGGTCCAGGCGGGGAGTTCTCCGAGCGAGGCGTACGAGAAGGTGTACGCGGACCCGGCGACCGGCACGGTGGAGGCGAACTCGGCGTAGCACAGCGCGGCCAGCGCGCAGACGACGCCGGCCGCGACAAAGGCCAGGGACACCGCCGGTCCCGCGTTCTCCTTGGCGACCTTGCCGGTGAGGACGAAGATGCCGGTGCCGATGATGACACCGACCCCGAAGACCGTCAGATCGAGCGCGGACAGCGACTTCTTGAGTGCGTGTTCGGGCTCCTCTGTGTCCTTGATGGACTTCTCAATGGATTTGGTCCGGAAGAGACCGTTACTGGCCACCTGTACACCTCCGCTAGCTCAACGTCCTCGCCATGATCGGGAGGAGTGGCCGTACGGGTACCGGGCGGCAGCGGTAATTCACGCAATTGGGCCGGTCCAACCACCCGTACAGGGTGATCGGACCGGCCCGTTGACCGGTGTGCCCGCTCGCGTCAGTCGCGCGCGGGCTCCACGGCGGCCTCGCTGTCGTACTTGCCGTCGAGCTTGGCGACCAGGCCGGTGACCTGGCGGGCGATGTCCGGAGCGGTCAGCCCGATCTCGGCCATGACCTCGCCCCGGGAGGCGTGGTCGAGGAAGCGCGGCGGGATGCCGAAGTCGCGCAGCGGGACGTCGACGCCCGCGTCGCGCAGCGCCTGGGCGACGGCCGAACCGACGCCGCCGACGCGGCTGTTGTCCTCGACGGTGACGACGACCCGGTGGGTCTCGGCGAGCGGCGCCAGCGCCTCGTCGACCGGCTTGACCCAGCGCGGGTCGACCACGGTCGTCGAGATGCCCTGAGCGTCGAGCAGATCGGCGATCTCCAGGCACATCGGGGCGAGCGCGCCGACGGAGACGAGCAGCACGTCCGGCCGTTCCGCGTCGGCCGTGCGCAGCACGTCCATGCCGCCGATCCGGCCGACGGCCTGGACCGCCGGGCCGACCGCGCCCTTGGAGAACCGCACGACGGTCGGGGCGTCCTCGACCGCGACGGCCTCGCGCAGCTGCGCGCGCACCTGGTCGGCGTCGCGCGGCGCGGCGATCCGCAGGTCGGGGACGACCTGGAGGATCGACATGTCCCACATGCCGTTGTGCGAGGCGCCGTCGGTGCCGGTGACCCCGGCCCGGTCCAGTACGAACGTCACACCGCACTTGTGGAGGGCGACATCCATCAGGACCTGGTCGAAGGCACGGTTGAGGAAGGTGGCGTAGACGGCGAAGACCGGGTGCAGACCACCGGTGGCGAGGCCCGCCGCGGAGACCGCGGCGTGCTGCTCGGCGATGCCGACGTCGTAGACCCGCTCGGGGAAGGCCTTGGCGAACTTGTCGAGCCCGACCGGCTGGAGCATGGCCGCGGTGATCGCGACGATGTCCTCGCGCTCCTTGCCGAGCTTGACCATCTCCTCGCCGAAGACCGAGGTCCAGTCGAGGCCCGAGGTCGACACGGGCAGGCCGGTGTCCGGGTGGATCTTGCCGACGGCGTGGAAGCGGTCGGCCTCGTCCGCGAGCGCCGGCTGGTAGCCGCGGCCCTTCTCGGTGAGGCAGTGCACGATGACCGGGCCGCCGAAGCGCTTGGCGCGCGTCAGGGCGGACTCCAGGGCCTCGATGTCATGGCCGTCGATCGGGCCGACGTACTTCAGGCCCAGGTCCTCGAACATGCCCTGCGGGGCGATGAAGTCCTTGAGGCCCTTCTTGGCGCCGTGCAGCGTCTCGTAGAGCGGCTTGCCGACGACCGGGGTGCGCTCCAGGAGGTCCTTGCCCTTGGCGAGGAAGCGCTCGTAGCCGTCGGTGGTGCGCAGGGTCGCCAGATGGTTGGCGAGGCCGCCGATGGTCGGCGCGTACGAGCGCTCGTTGTCGTTGACGACGATGACCAGCGGGCGGTCCTTGGCGGCGGCGATGTTGTTCAGCGCCTCCCAGGCCATGCCGCCGGTCAGGGCGCCGTCGCCGATGACCGCGACGACGTGGTCGTCCCGCTTGAGGACCTCGTTGGCCTTGGCGAGACCGTCGGCCCAGCCCAGCACGGTGGAGGCGTGGCTGTTCTCGATGACGTCGTGCTCGGACTCGGCCTGCGAGGGGTAGCCGGAGAGCCCGCCCTTCATCTTCAGCCTGGCGAAGTCCTGGCGGCCGGTGAGGAGCTTGTGCACATAGCTCTGGTGGCCCGTGTCCCACAGGACCTTGTCCTTGGGGGACTCGAAGACGCGGTGCAGCGCGATGGTGAGCTCCACGACGCCCAGGTTGGGTCCGAGGTGCCCGCCGGTCTTGGAGACCGCGTCCACGAGAAAGGTCCGGATCTCAGCGGCCAGCTGGTCCAGCTGCTCCGGGCTGAGCCGGTCGAGATCGCGCGGTCCCCTGATACGGGTAAGCAGCGGCACCCGTGCCTCCTTGCATCCGTGCTGGTCGAGCATGCCGATTTGGCCGAGTCTAATGTTCCGCCCGCGACGGCGTTCATCGGGCGGTGGGTTCCGCGTCCCGCGAATGGCCGACATTCGCGGGTACGCACAGACGTGCCCGGCGCCGCGAGGGCACCGGGCACGCCTTGGGGGACCGCGGTCAGGCGCGGCCCGCGGACTTCTGGGTCTTGCGGGTGACGGCGTCGATCACGACGGTGGCGAGCAGTACGCCACCCGTGATCATGTACTGGATCGGCGAGGCGATGCCCTGCAGGGCCAGGCCGTACTGGATCGAGGTGATCACCAGCACACCGAGCAGCGCGTTCCAGGTGCGGCCGCGGCCGCCGAAGAGGCTGGTGCCGCCGATGACGGCCGCCGCGATGGCGTTCATCAGGAGCTCACCGCTGCCCGCGCCCTGGTTGGCCGCGGTGATCTTCGAGGCGAGGAAGAGTCCGCCGATGGCGGCGAAGGTGCCGGAGATCGCGTAGATCGAGGTGCGGATCATCACGACGTTGATGCCGGCCCGGCGGGAGGCCTCGATGGAACCGCCGAGCGCGAAGACCTTGCGGCCGTACGCGGTGCGCCGGAGCACGAAGTCGGTGATCACCAGGACCGCGAGGAACAGCACCACCGCGAGCGGGAGGCCCTTGTACTGGTTGTACACGGCGGCCACACCGAAGGCGGGGATCGCGAGCAGCACCGTGCGCAGCACGATCTCGCTCAGCGGCCGCGACGGCACACCGGCCGCCTCACGGCGGCGGCTGTCGAGGAACGAGGTGAGGAAGAACAGCGCCACGGCGACCACGGCCAGGCCGTAGGCGGCCGCCACATCACTGAAGTAGTAGCTGGTCAGCTTGGCGACCAGGCCCTCGGAGTCCAGGTTGATCGTGCCGTTGCTGCCGAGGATCTGGAGCATGAAGCCGTTCCAGAACAGCAGACCGGCCAGGGTCACGGCGAACGCGGGGACGCCGATCTTGGCGAACACGAAGCCGTGGATCGCGCCCGCGACCGTACCGGTGAGGACCGCGAGGACCAGCGCCACCCACTCGGTCATGCCGTGCGTGACGTTGAGCACCGCGAAGGTGGCGCCCGCGACACCGCTGACCGAGCCGACGGAGAGGTCGATCTCGCCGAGCAGCAGCACGAAGACGATGCCGGTGGCGATCATGCCCGTGCCGACCATGGCGACGGAGATGTCGGAGAGGTTGCCGGCGGTCAGGAAGTTCGAGTTCAGGCTCTGGAAGATCGCCATGATGATGATCAGGCCGATGACGACGGGGATGGACCCCAGGTCGCCCGCCTTCATCTTGCGCTTGAACTCGTTCAGGTACCCCGCGAAGCCCTGCTCACGGACCAGGAGGCGGGGGTCGACGGCGGTGACCGCCTCGCCCGCGGCGGGCGGCGCGTCGACCGGGGCCTCGTGCGGCTCGTCGAGGTGGATGGGCTCCGTCGGGTCGGCCGCGGCGGCCTTGTCCACGGGGGAGGTCTTGTCGGTGCTCACTTCTGAACCTCCGCGTTGCGCGCCGCACGGCGGGTCACGGCGTTGTCCGTGGCGCCGGTGATGGCGGAGATGATGTCTTCCTGCGAGGTGGTCTTGACCTCGAAGACTCCGTTGTTGCGGCCGAGGCGCAGCACCGCGACCTTGTCGGCGACGGCCTTCACATCGGCCATGTTGTGGCTGATGAGGATGACCGCGTGGCCGCGCTCGCGCAGCCGCTCGACCAGGTCGAGGACCTGCGCGGTCTGCTCGACGCCGAGGGCCGCGGTGGGCTCGTCGAGGATGACGAGCTTGGGCTCGCCCAGCATCGAGCGGGCGATGGCGACGGTCTGCCGCTGGCCGCCGGAGAGCGAGGCGATCGGGATGCGCACGCTCGGGATGCGGATCGACAGCGTCGTGAGCAGCTCGCGCGAGCGGCGCTCCATCTCGACCTCGTCGAGGATGCCGCGCTTGCGCAGCTCCCGGCCGAGGTAGAGGTTGCCGACGACGTCGATGTTGTCGCACAGCGCGAGGTCCTGGTAGACGGTCGCGATGCCCAGGCTCTGGGCGTCGTGCGGCTTGTTGATCTGTACGGACTTCCCTTCCCACTCGATGGCGCCGTCATCGATGGGGTGGACGCCGGCGATCGTCTTGACCAGCGTGGACTTTCCGGCACCGTTGTCGCCGACCAGGGCGACCACCTCACCGGCGTGGACCTCAAGCTCTACGTCGGTGAGCGCCTGAACAGCACCGAACCGCTTGGAGACCCCGCGCAACGCCAGCACGGGCGTAGCGGACACGTGAACCATCTCCTTCGCCGCCTGACCGGCGGGGATGCCGCGCCCCGAGGAGAGGGGGCGCGAAGGTTGAGCAGAAGAGAACGAGGAGGAGAAGCGTTCCGTCCGGCACCCCGCCCGATAGCGGGGGCTGAGAAGGAGGGCGGGGCGCCGGAGGGGCTTCGGGGGGGGCCGGGAACCCGGTCACGTACGCGAGCGGGAGGCTGTGTACGTGGGCGGGACCCGGCGGGGAACTACTTCAGACCGATCGCGTCGCAGGCGGCCTTGTAGTTCGCGGTGCAGATCTCGTCGACCTTGTAGATACCGTCCTTGATGACGGTGTCCTTGATGTTGTCCTTGGTCAGCGAGACGACCGGCAGGATGACCGACGGGACGCCCTTCGTGGTCGGGCTGTCGACCTTGGACTTCGCGATCGAGTCCAGCTTCTCACCCTTGGCGAGCGCGACGGCCATCTCGGCCGCGATCGGGCCCTCCTGGACGTACGGCTTGTAGACGCTCATGAACTGCTCGCCCGCGACGATGCGCTGCACGCCCGCGAGTTCCGCGTCCTGGCCGGTGACCGGGGGAAGCTTGGAGAGACCGGCGGCCTTCAGGGCCGTGATGATGCCGCCCGCCATGCCGTCGTTCGCGGAGTAGACACCGATGATCTTGTCCTTGCCCAGGGCCGAGATCGCGCCCTCCATGTTGGCGTTGGCGTTCTCCGGCTTCCACTCCTTGGTGTCGTACTCCTTGCCGATGTTCACCTTGCCGTCCAGCTCGGCGTGCGCGCCCTTCTTGAACAGCGCGGCGTTCGGGTCGGTGATCGCACCGTTCATCATCACGATGTCACCGTCCTTCGCCTTCGAACCCAGCGCGTCCACCAGGGCCTTGCCCTGCACATGGCCGACCTGCTCGTTGTCGAACGACGTGTACGCGTCGATCGGACCCTCGGCCAGACGGTCGAACGCCACGACCGGGATACCCGCGTCCTTGGCCTTCTTCACCGCACCCGCGATCGCCTTCGAGTCCACCGCGTCCACGATCAGCGCGTCGACCTTGTTGGTGATCATCGTGTCGACCTGCTGCGTCTGCGTCGTCGCGTCCTGCTTGGCGTTGGCGTAGATCACCTGGCCCTTGCCGTTGGTCAGGTCGCTGACCTTCTTCTCGATGAGCGGCTTGTCGAACTTCTCGTAGCGCGCGGTCTGGTTCTCCGGCAGGAGCAGACCGATCTTGATGGCGTCGCCCTTGGTGGAGCCGGACGACTCCTTCGTCTTGTTGCCGGATTCCTTGGCGCTGCCACAGGCGGCGAGAGAGACAGCCATCGCGGTGGCGGCCACGGCCACGGCGGCACGACGCATACGCGTGTTCATTCTGAAACCTCCCTGACGAGGCCGCGACGTTGCGGCCGAGGTGGCTGGAAGTCAACTCGGCCGGGGAGCCACCGTCAAGGAGTAAATCCTTAACGAGATGACAACGGTGCCATCCGTTATCTAAGTGAAGGCAGGGGTGCTCGCCGGAAGAGCGTTCTCCAACAGGGTCGAATCGCCCATTTCACTCAGTACCAGAGCCAGCGCGCCGAGCACCTCGGCGCGCCCGCCCAGGGCACCCGGAAGGACCGAAAGCTGGCGCGCCGCACTGGGGATGGCGTACCGCGACACGGAGTCCCTGATGGGCCCCAGGACCAGCTCACCGGCCTCGGCCAGATCGCCGCCGAGCACCACCCGGCTGGGGTTGAGCAGATTGCAGAGGTTGGCGACACCGCTGCCGATGTGGCGGCCCACGTCCGCGACGACACGCCGGCAGCCGGGGTCGCCCTCGCGGGCCAGCTGGACCACGCGTTCCATGGTCAGATCGGGTCCGTGGCTCGACTGGAGCAGCGGCAGGACGTACCGCGCGGCCGTGAAGGTCTCCAGGCAGCCGCGGTTGCCGCAGCGGCACACCGGGCCCGACTCGTCCAGGGTGATGTGCCCGATCTCGCCCGCCGTGCCGCCCGGGCCCCGGTACATCTGCCCGTCGATGACCAGACCCGCGCCGACACCGCTCGCGACCTTGATGTACGCCAGGTCCTTGACCCCGCGCCCGCTGCCCCAGACCAGCTCGCCGAGCGCGCCCAGGTTGGCGTCGTTGTCGACGTAGACCGGCACGCCCAGCCGGCCCGAGAGCTCCTCGCTGGGGTTGATGCCGGTCCAGCCCGGCAGGATGGACGTGGAACCCAGCGTGCCGGACTCCATGTCGATGGGGCCGGGCACGCCGAGGCCGACGCCGATGACCTTGTCGGGGCCGATGCCGGTGGCCGCGATCAGGCGGTTGACCAGCTGTTCCGCCCGGTCGAAGCCCTCCGCGGCGGAGGCGTCGACGTCCAGCGGCTCGGACTCCTCGGCGAGCACCTGGTGGGCCAGGTTGCCGACCGCGACGCGCAGGTGCGTATGCCCGAAGTCGACGCCGATCACGATGCCCGCGGAGCCGCTGAGCGAGACGCTGCGGGCCCGGCGGCCGCCCGCCGACGTGGGCGTGACCTCGACGGTGCCGCTGTCCTTCAGCTCCCGAACGATGTTGGAGACCGTGGCCGCGGAGAGCCCTGTCGTCCTGGCGATCTCGGCCTGGGTGAGTGAGCCGGCCATGCGGACCGCACGTACGACCCGCTCAAGGTTGGCCCGGTGCAATGACGTCTGCGACCCCGGAGTCTCCATCGACTCATCCACTCCCGCCGTAGGCAGGCGGCACGACGGCCGCCCCCGCACGGGACCGCAACTCCGAGGCCCCGTCCTATCTCCAACATGTGAACTCTAAGCTGAGCCTTTCGGGTTGTCTCCCGTCAAGACCTGAGCAGTGGGACATACCACGGGACCGCCCGTCGGCGTGTCGCCGACGGGCGGTCCCGTGGTGGATACGGAGTGTGACGTACCGCTACTTCAGCGCCCCCGCCGTCAGGCCCGCGACGACCTGCCGCTGGAAGACGATGTACGCGGCGAGCACCGGCAGCATGGCCATGACCAGTCCCGCCATCAGCCCCGACCAGTCGCCCTTGTACCCCTGGCTGGTCGCGAGCTCGACCAGACCCTGCGAGAGCACCCGCTTGTCCGGGTCCGTGTTGAGGACCGTCGGCAGCATGTACTGGTTCCACTGCCCCAGGAAGTTGAAGATGCCCACGCTGATCAGACCCGGACGGGCCATCGGCAGCATCACCTGGAAGAAGGTACGGGTGTGGGAGGCGCCGTCGATCATCGCCGCCTCGGCGACCGAGGTCGGCAGCGTACGGAAGAACGAGGTGAGGAAGAAGACCGTGAACGGCAGCGAGTACGCGATGTAGACCAGGATCAGCCCGTGCGTCGTGTTCAGCAGGCTCAGGTTGTTCATCACGTAGAACAGCGGCACCAGCGCCAGCATGATCGGGAAGCTCATCCCGCCGATGAACAGGTAGTAGATGAACCGGTTCCCGGGGAAGTCGAAGCGCGCCAGCACATACGCGGCCATCGAGCCGAGCAGCAGCGTCCCGAAGAGCGAACCGCCCACCACGATCAGGGTGTTGCCGAAGTAGTCGCTCATGTGGGCCTGGGACCAGGCGCGCGACCAGTTGTCGAAGTGCAGCTTGTCCGGGAGCGCCCACGGGGTCGACAGGATCGAGTCGTCGTCCTTGAACGACGCCATGACCGCCCAGAGCAGCGGGATCACGACCATGAACGCCCAGATGATCAGCACACCGTGCGAGAAGACGTTGAGGATCCGCCCCTCGCCCTTGCTCTCCTTGGCGGCGGGCGCGCTCTGTTCGGCCACGGGAGGACGCTCCTCCTCGGCGAGGTCGGCGGTCGAGGTGTCAGTGGTCATGAGAACTCCAGCCGCTCGCGCCGCCCCAGCCGCATCACGATCGCCGCGAACAGCAGCGTGACGACGAGGAGCGCGACACCGATCGTGGTCGCGTAGCCGGCCTGCCCGTCGCGGAACGCCGACTGATAGACGTACAGCGGCAGCACCGTGGTCGAGTAGTCGGGGCCGCCGGGGCCCACCGTCATGATCTGCACGGAGGCGAACGCCTCGGCGCCGAGCGCCAGGATCCCCATGTAGACCCAGCCGGACTGCACGGTGTCCCACAGGAGCGGCAGGGTGATCCGGAAGAACGTGGTGAAACGGCTCGCCCCGTCGAGCAGCGCCGCCTCGTAGAAGTCCCGGGGAATGGAGGCCATTCCGGCCGAGAACAGGACCACGAAGAAGCCGACCGTGGACCAGACGAGCACGGCCATCACGCAGTAGAGGGCCAGTTTCGGATCGCCCAGCCAGTTGGGCTGGACGCTGCCGAGACCGACGCCCTTGAGCGCCGAGTTGATGACGCCGTTATTGGGGTTGTACGCGAACTGGAAGAGCAGGGCGACGATCGCGATCGAGAGCACCTGCGGAAAGAAGTACGCGATTTTGTAGAAACCGGAGCCGCGCACTCCGGCGATGGCGGCGCCTTTCCGGCGCCGCCCGCCGACATTGAGCATGAAGGCGAAGAACAGCGCGAGACCCAGCGTCACCAGCGGAAGCAGCGCCACGAACAGCAGACTGTGCCGCAACGACTTCCAGAAGATGTCGTCGTGGAACATCCGCTTGTAGTTGTCGAAGCCGACCATCTTGAAGTCCGGGCTCAGACCGGTCCAGTCCGTGAACGAGTAGTAGATGGACTGGACGAACGGCCAGATGACGAAGAGTGAGTACAACGCCAGTGGGAGTACCAGAAATCCCACGATGAACCGGTACTTGCCGTGTTGCATGGTTACCGACCCCGATCTGCTGGCGGGTGCCGCCGCTGGTGACGCTTGCCCACTGTGCCGCTACTTCTTGTGCTTGTAGTGCTTGATGTTCTGGTCCTGGGCGGCCTTGTCGGCGTACCCCTGGATCTTCTTGATGGTCTCCGCCGGGGTCGCGCGGCCGGCCATCATCTCGCCGAGACCCGAGACACCGATCTGCTCCTTCTGGAGCTTCACATACCAGTCCTGGAGCCGCGGGTTGACGACATTGGTGCCGGCCTTCTTCAGCGCGTCGACACCGGACTGCAGCGCCGTGGAGAGCTGGAGGCCGTCGGTGCCGCCGTTGAAGGCGGAGAGCGACTTCACCTGGGTGGTGAAGTTCTTCGAGGACGCCTCGCTGAGCATGATGCGCAGCTGCTCCATGCCGCCCGCCGGGTTCTTGGCCTTGGCCGGGACGATGAACGGCTCGCCGCCGGACGCCCAGATGGTGCCGAACGGCATCTTGTCGTTGCCGTCCAGGCTGGAGGGCGCGCCCACCATCATCTTGAAGTCCTTGGGCGTGGTGGGAGCCGCCTCGTTCTCCACCCAGGAGCCGTTGGGGATGAACAGCGCCTGCCCCTTGGTCCAGGCGGTCTGCGCCTGGATGTGGGTCATGCCCGGGGTGCCCTGGAGGATGTAGCCCTTCTTGTAGAGCTCGTAGTACGCCTCGAACGCGGCCTTGACGGCCGGGTGCTCCCAGGCCTTCGGCTCCAGGTTGTCGATGGCGTCGAGGACTTCCCTGCCGCCGATCTTGGCGATGAACGGGTAGAGCGAGAACGGCAGGTAGTACGGGTACTTGCCGGGGTAGGTCCAGCCGGCGATGCCCTGCTTCTTCGCCTTCTCGCACAGGGCGAGCATCTCGTCCCAGGTCTCGGGGTACTTGGCGTCCAGCTTGTCCAGCGCGGTCTGCGAGTACCAGACGCCGTACACGGTGTACGCGTAGTAGAAGATCCAGCACTGCTCACCGTCGAACTGGCCCATCTCGACGATGCCGGGCCGCAGCGTGTCGCGGACCTTCTTGTTCGGGTCGTCGATGGAGGGCGCGTCGAGCAGCGGGGTGAGGTCGGTGAGCTGGCTCTTGCCGACCAGGACGCCCATGTCCATCTGCTCGGCGCCCGAGTTGTCGATCAGGTCCGGCGGGGTGCCGCCGTTGAACTTCGGCTGGAGTTCCGACTGGATCTTCTGGGTCTTGTGGAAATTGATCTTTGCCTTCGGGAACGCCTTCTGGTAGACGGCATTCGCGTCGGTCGCGTACTTGGTGCCGAATCCGCCGTCGAAGATGACGACTTCGAGGGGGGCCGTCTCATTGACGGCCAGCGGATTCTGGGCGGACTTGGTGCCCTTGGTGGGCTTCGTGCCGCTGTCGTCACTGCCGCTCGCACAGGCGGACAGGAAGCCCATTGCCGGAACAGCGATCAGACCGAGCGCCGCGGACCGCTTGATCAGATCGCGACGGCCCAGGCCCTCATTGGTGTCGTGGGCGGAGGTGGATCCCATGCTCAAGTCCTCGCCTTCTCCAGGACTCAGGCGGTGTACCGGTCGCCCGTACCGAATCGCCAACAGGCGAAGGGCCCCGCCACCGCGGTCAGTTGTGCTGAAGCTTGGGTAGTGCAGGGTACGCAGCGGATACGTCGGACTGTGCGGAGGATGACGTGCCGTTGCTTCCCCGACGTCCTCCGTCCCCCAGGTCCGTCGGTTTCCCGGCGGAGCGGACGCCGACAGGTATAGTCCACTTTCCGTCAACTGAGCAAGATCGAAAGCATGGTTGGACGGCATCCTTTCCCGAGTTGAGACCTCCTGGATATCTGGCGGCGGAGCGCGACGGGCCGCGCCGACGCGACACTTCCGGCAAGATCCGGGACGACCGCGCCATTCCCCCTCAACACCCTTGACACCACCTATGACTTACCTTCCTACTGGATCCTGCATTTTCACTCTGACAACGTTGTCCAGATCGTATGACCGCCGTACACCGGCCGGACGTGTCCCTGTTTCGGCCGAGGTGTGTCATGCGCCCGCCAATCGAAAGGCCCCCTATGCCGACCGGATCCCGGCACAGACAAGGACCGGCGGCCGCCCTGGCGGCTGCCGCCTTCATGCTCGTCGTGACCGCCCAGTGGGCCGCGACCGCCCAGCCTGCCGTCGCCGAACCCGCTTCGGGCGGCGACACGTTCCGGACATCGTTCGAAACCGGCCAGCCGCAACCCGACTGGCTCAACACCGTGGACAGCGGACCCGACGGCACCAAGCGCGCGTCGGGCGTCGACGGCTCCTTCACCAGCGGAATACCGGGCAATGTCACCGACCACGTGACCGAGGTCCGGGCGAGCGCCGAGAACGAGGCCTCGGGCGAGGTGAAGGAGAACCTCGTCGACGGCCAGCCCAGCACCAAGTGGCTCGCCTTCGCCCCGACCGCCTGGCTGGAGTTCGATCTCGACGCGCCCGTCAAGGTCGTCACCTACGCCCTGACCTCGGCCAATGACGCCGCTCCCCGCGACCCCAAGGACTGGACGCTGAAGGGGTCGGCGGACGGCAAGAGCTGGACGACGCTCGACACCCGGTCCGGCGAAACGTTCTCCTCGCGCTTCCAGACCAAGTCGTACGACTTCACCAACTCCACGGCGTACGCGCACTACCGCCTGGAGATCACCCGCAACAGCGGCGCGGACATCACCCAGCTGGCGGACATCCAGTTCTCCGACGGGAACACCAACACCCCCGTCCCGCCGGACATGCGCACCCAGCCCGACCGGGGACCGGGCGGATCGCCGACCGCCAAGGCGAACGCCGGATTCACCGGAAAGAGGGCCCTGCGTTACGCCGGTACGCACAAGGCGGACGGCCGGGCGTACTCGTACAACAAGGTCTTCCACGTGAACACCCGGATCGGCCGGGACACCGAGCTCGACTACAAGATCTTCCCGTCGATGCCGGAGACGGACCTCAACTACCCCGCCACGAACGTGTCGGTGGACCTCGCCTTCACCGACGGCACCTATCTGAGTGATCTGCGGGCCGTCGACTCGCACGGCGGGCTGCTCAGCCCGCAGGGCCAGGGCGCGGCGAAGACGCTCTATGTGAACCAGTGGAACCAGGTGTCGTCGCGGATCGGCGCGGTGGCCGCGGGCAAGACCGTCGACCGGATCCTCCTCGCGTACGACTCGCCCAAGGGCCCGGCGAAATTCCAGGGCTGGATCGACGACATCGCGATCGCCCCGAAGAAGCCGGAAAAGCGCCTCGCGCACCTCTCCGACTACGCCCTGACCACCCGGGGCACCAACTCCAGCGGCTCCTTCTCGCGCGGCAACACCTTCCCGGCGACGGCCGTGCCCAACGGGTTCAACTTCTGGACCCCGATGACCAACGCCGCATCCCAGGACTGGCTGTACGACTACGCGCGGCGCAACAACACGGACAATCTGCCGGTGTTGCAGGCGTTCGGGGCCAGCCATGAGCCGAGCCCGTGGATGGGCGACCGGCAGACGTTCCAGCTGATGCCGTCCGCTGCGGCCGGGACCCCGGACGCCTCGCGGACCGCGCGGGCGCTGCCGTTCAAGCACGAGAACGAGGTGGCGAAGCCGTACTACTACGGGGTCACCTTCGAGAACGGCCTCAAGGCCGAGATGGCGCCCACCGATCACGCGGCGACGATGCGGTTCACCTATCCCGGTGACGACGCGAGCGTCGTCCTCGACAACGTCAACAACAACGGCGGGCTCACCCTGGACCCGTCGACGTCCTCGTTCACCGGCTACTCCGATGTGAAGAGCGGTCTGTCGGCGGGCGCGACCAGGCTCTTCGTGTACGGGGTCTTCGACGCGCCGGCCACCGCGGGGGCCAAGCTGCCCGGCGGCGGGGGCGCGGACGTCACCGGTTATCTGCGCCTGAAACCCGGCAAGGACCGGACCGTCACCCTGCGGCTCGCGACATCACTCATCAGTGTGGACCAGGCCAAGGCGAACCTCGCCGCCGAGATCCCCGCCGGGACGCCCTTCGACCGGGTCAAGGACCAGGCGCAGCGCGCCTGGGACCGGATCCTGGGCCGGGTCGAGGTCGAGGGCGCGAGCCAGGACCAGCTCACCACCCTCTACTCCTCGCTCTACCGGCTCTACCTCTACCCCAACTCCAGCTCCGAGAAGGCCGGTTCGAAGGACGTCTACGCCAGCCCCTTCTCCCCCGGCACCGGTGAGAACACCCCCACCCACACCGGCGCGAAGATCGTCGACGGCAAGGTGTACGTCAACAACGGCTTCTGGGACACCTATCGCACGACCTGGCCCGCGTACTCGCTGCTCACCCCAGGTCGGGCGGGCGAGATGGTCGACGGGTTCGTCCAGCAGTACAAGGACGGCGGCTGGATCTCCCGCTGGTCCTCACCCGGTTACGCGGACCTGATGACCGGCACCAGCTCGGACGTGGCGTTCGCGGACGCGTATGTGAAGGGCGTGAAGTTCGACGGCGAGGCCGCTTATGAGGCCGCGTTGAAGAACGCCACGGTCGCCCCGCCGTCGCCGGGGGTCGGCCGCAAGGGCATGGACACCTCACCGTTCCTCGGCTACACCCCGACCTCGACCGGCGAGGGCCTGTCCTGGTCCCTGGAGGGCTACCTCAACGACTACGGCCTGGCGCGGATGGGCGAGGCGCTCTACAAGAAGACGGGCAAGTCCCGCTACAAGGACGAGTCCACGTACTTCCTGGGCCGCGCCCAGAACTACGTCAAGCTCTTCGACCCCAAGGCGGCCAGCGCCGGTGCGGGCGCCCCCGGCTTCTTCCAGGGCCGCGACGCCAAGGGCGACTGGCGGGTGCCGAGCGGCACGTACGACCCGCGTATCTGGGGCTACGACTACACCGAGACCAACGGCTGGGGCATGGCGTTCACCGCTGTGCAGGACTCGCGCGGTCTCGCCAACCTGTACGGCGGCCAGGGTGGACTGGCCAGGAAGCTGGACACGTTCTTCGCGACCCCGGAGACCGCCTCGCCCGACTTCGCGGGTTCGTACGGCAGCGTCATCCACGAGATGACCGAGGCCCGTGACGTGCGGATGGGCATGTACGGGCACTCCAACCAGCCCGCCCACCATGTGGCCTACATGTACGACGCGGCCGGACAGCCCTGGAAGACCCAGGAGAAGGTCCGCGAAGTGACCCGCCGCCTGTACATCGGCAGCGAGATCGGCCAGGGCTACCCCGGCGACGAGGACAACGGCGAGATGTCGGCCTGGTACCTGTTCTCGGCGCTCGGGTTCTATCCGCTGGTCATGGGCAGCGGCGAGTACGCCATCGGCTCGCCGCTGTTCACCAAGGCGACGCTGCACCTGGAGAACGGCCGCGACCTGGTGGTGAAGGCGCCGCGCAACAGCGACCGGAACGTGTACGTCCAGTCGTTGCGGGTGAACGGCAAGGCGTGGAACTCCACCGCGCTCCCCCACTCCCTGCTCGCCCGGGGCGGCACGCTGGACTTCGCCATGGGGCCGCGTCCGTCGACCTGGGGCAGCGGCAAGAACGCGGCGCCGACCTCGATCACCCGGGACGACAAGGTGCCCACGCCGCCGTCCGACGCGATCTCGGGGAGCGGTCCGCTCTTCGACAACACCTCGGCCACGGCGGCGACGTTCGACTCCGTCGAGCTGCCGGTGGCGTCGCCCACGCGCGCGGTGCAGTACACCCTGACGTCGTCGGAGCGCGCCAAGGCCCCCACGGGCTGGGTCCTCCAGGGCTCCACCGACGGGACGAAGTGGGTCGATCTCGACAGAAGGACCGGCGAGTCGTTCGCCTGGGACAAGCAGACCCGGGTGTTCTCCGTGGCCCGCCCCGGCTCGTACGGGCACTACCGGCTGGTGTCCACCGGTGGCCCGGCAACCCTAGCGGAGACGGAACTTCTGCGGTGACGGTTCCATCGGGCGGGCACGGATGTCGAGTTGGCCGCTTTTACCTCAAGCCGATTGACATGTAAAGGAGTCATGACAAGATTCCGGTGAAACCCGTGGCGCGTCTCGTCTGCTGAGGCGCGCCACGACGCATCTGAGCCTCATGGAGAACTACGTGGCCAAGACAGTGGCCAAGAATTCCGGCCGTGGGCGTGGGCGGATAGCCACCCGTCTCGCCGCCGCGGTGGCGGCCGCCGCGATCGTCGGCACCAGTACGTCGGCCGTCGCCGTCGACAACCCGCCGAAGCCGTACACCAGCGCCACCACACTGACGCCGTCGCTGCGCTCCGGCGTCGCCTCCGCACCCAGCGCGGACGCGCCGCAGTTCGACCTGTTCGCGGCGGACCGGGCCAACACGCTGTACGGCTACATCCGCGACGGCGGCGGCGCGTTCAGCCCGCGCGCGAAGATCGACACGGGCTGGGACAAGATCAAGAACACGGTCCAGGTCGACAACGACGCCGACGGTTACGCCGACGGCTGGTGGGAGTGGGACAACAACGGCACGATGTACTACGCCCCGGACGACGCCACCGACCCGTGGACCGTCGGCGGCGGCTGGAACACCTACAACATGCTGGTGTCCCCCGGCAACCTCGGTGGCGCCTCGGCCGGCGACCTGCTCGCCCGCGACGCCACCGGCACGATGTACCTGTACCTGGGGTACGGCAACGGCAAGGTCGCCTCCCGCTACAAGATCGGCGGCGGCTGGAACGCGTACAACCTGATCGCGGGCAACGGCGACCTGACCGGCGACGGCAAGCCCGACATCGTCGCCCGCGACACGTCCGGCACCCTGTGGCTCTACAAGGGCACCGGCAACTACAAGGCCCCCTTCGAGCCCCGTATCAAGATCGGCGGCGGCTGGAACGCCTACAACGCCATCTTCTCCGTCGGCGACCTGGACCTGGACGGCAAGACCGATCTGCTGGCCCGGGACACCAACGGCGGCCTGTGGCGCTACTCGGGCACGGGCAACGCGGCGGCGCCGTTCGCGGCGCGCCAGAACATCGGGACGAGCGGCTGGAACACGTACCGGCTGTTCTTCTGATCCCGTCCTACGCGACGAGAGGGCCGTACTCCCACCAGGAGTGCGGCCCTTTGCCGTGCGCTATGACCCTCCGTCGTGAGCGCGTCCTTTGGTGGCCGGTCCGCACTCAAACAGGTTGACACGTAAGGGAGTTGTGTAAGGATCTCGCTGATCGCGTGACGTGTCCGGTGCTCGGCTCCATGGCGCGCCGGTGCCGCGTCACCTCTCATCGAGACCATCGAGACTCTGGAGAGATACGTGGCCAAGACTCCGGCCAAGATTTCTGGGCGTACGCGGGGGCGGATATCCGCCCGTCTCGCTGCTGCGGCGGTCGCCGCGGCACTCGTCGCCACCGGCGCCTCCGCGTTCGCCGCCGACAACCCGACGGCACCTTCTTCCGCCAAGGCGTCGGTGAAGGCCGCGGCGAAGAAGGCCATCGCCGCCAGGAGCGGTGCCGCCCTGCACGGCGCCGCGCGCGCGGACGGCGACCCGAACGGCGCCTACCCGGTCTTCCCGCTCAGGGGCGTGGACCGCTCGGGCAACGAGTACGCCTATCTGCCCGACTTCGAGGGCGGCTTCTCGGCCCGTATGCAGATGGACGAAGGCCAGGGCGGCGTCAAGAACGCCGCACAGGTCGACAACGACGCCGACGGCGCCCCGGACGGCACCTGGAAGTGGGACGCGAAGGGCACCATGACCTTCGAGCCCCTCACCGACCTCACCACGGTGACGGTGGGCGGCGGCTGGAACATCTACAACACACTCCTGTCCCCCGGAAACCTCGGCGGCGCCGAGGGCGGCGACCTCCTCGGCCGCGACGCGTCCGGCGCGCTCTGGCTCTACCTGGGCTACGGCAACGGCAAACTGACCTCCCGTTACAAGGTCGGCGGCGGCTGGGGCCAGTACACCGCGCTCGCCGGCAACGGCGACCTGACCGGCGACGGCAAGCCCGACATCGTCGCCCGCGACGCGTCCGGCACGCTGTGGCTCTACAAGGGCACCGGCAACTACAAGGCCCCCTTCGAGCCCCGTACGAAGATCGGCGGCGGCTGGAACATCTACAACGCCATCGTGTCCTCGGGCGATGTGGACCTCGACGGAAAGACCGACCTGGTGGCGCGCGACGGCGCGGGCGCGCTGTGGCTGTACCGGGGCACGGGGGACGCGGCGGCGCCGTACAAGCCCCGGGTGAAGATCGGCAACGGCGGCTGGAACACGTACCGGTTGCTCTTCTGATTGCTGTTTGATTGCTGTTCCGACCGTCGACACAACCGGAGGGCCGCATTCCCCACGCAGGGGGTGCGGCCCTTCTGTTCCAAATCGGGATACAGGGGGTAAACACGTGGCGAGAAACGGCTGTTGACTTGCTCCCCTTCGGCCTCTGGCGGGTTGACAGGTAAAGGAGTCGTGAAACGATTCCGCTGAACTCGTGACTCGACTCATCCCGTGAGTCGCATCGCGTCTCAATCTCGACCAATGGAGACATACGTGGCCAAGATCTCTGGCCGTAAGCGTGGGCGGATAGCTTCCCGTCTCGCTGCCGCGGCGGTTACCGCCGCCCTCGTCGGCACCGGCGCCTCCGCGTTCGCCGCCGACAACCCGACGGCGAAGCCCTTCAAGGCTCCGACCGCCAAGCCCGCCAAGGGCCTCAAGGGTGCGGCCAACACCCCGGCCTCCGCGCCGGGTGACGCGCCGGTGTTCGGCCTGTACGGCATCGACAAGTCGAACACCGCTTGGTTCTACAACCCCGACGGCAACGGCGGCCTGGAGTCACGCGTCAGCTTCCCGTACAACACGAACTGGAACCTCAAGTGGGTCGGCCAGGTCGACAACGACGCCGACAACCTGGCGGACGGCATCTGGCAGGCCGACTACAACGGCAACCTGTCCTACGCCGCGGCCGACGGTTCCGACCCGTGGAAGGTCGGCGGCGGCTGGAACATCTACAACACCCTGCTGTCCCCGGGCAACCTGGGCGGCGCCGGTGCCGGCGACCTCCTCGGCCGTGACTCGTCCGGCACGCTGTACCTGTACCTGGGCTACGGCAACGGCAAGATGACGTCCCGCTACACCGTGGGCGGCGGCTGGGGCCAGTACACCGCGCTCGCCGGCAACGGCGACCTGACCGGTGACGGCAAGGCCGACATCGTGGCGCGCGGCGCCGACGGCACGCTGTGGCTGTACGAGGGCACGGGCAACTACAAGGCCCCGTTCAAGCCCCGCACCAAGATCGGTGGCGGCTGGAACATGTACAACGCCATCTTCGCCCCGGGCGACATCGACATGGACGGCAAGGCCGACCTCATCGCCCGCGACAACGCGGGCGCGCTGTGGCTGTACAAGGGCACCGGCAACGCCGCGGCCCCGTTCCAGTCCCGCGTGAAGATCGGCTCGGGCGGCTGGAACACGTACCGACTGTTCTTCTGATCCGATCCGATCCGGTCGATCCGACCTGATCAGATCTGATCCGACTTGACGGAGGGTCGCACCGCTTCGGCGGTGCGACCCTTCGGCGTTGTCAGGCGAAGCGACGCCAACCGGACGTGACGATTCCCGCACAAACCTGTTTGGAAGATGTGAGAAACCCGTGAAACGATCTCGTTGATCCCGTGACGGGCCTCGCCTCATGAGGCACGCCACGTCTCAACAACTCCATGGAGAACTACGTGGCCAAGACTTCTGGCCGTACGCGTGGACGCATAGCCTCGCGTCTCGCTGCCGCGGCGGTCACCGCCGCCCTCGTCGCGACGGGCGCGAGCGCCGTCGCGGCGGAGAACCCCGCCAAGTCGGCCAACAGCGCGTCCGGGAAGTCCCACGCATCGGCCGGGCTGCGGTCGGGGGCATTTTCGCAGGACCCCCACTACGCCCTCTACGGCTTCGCCGGCAACGGCAATCTGTACAGCTACACTCCGGACGGAAACGGCGGCCTCAAGGACCGCGTGAAGTCCGGCGAGAACTGGCACAACGAGAAAGACCTCACCCAGGTCGACCATAACGGCGACGGCTACTCGGACGGCATCTGGTACCGGAGCAGCGACGGTTACCTGCGGTACTTCATGTGGAACGTGGGCGAGTTCACCGTCGGCGGCGGCTGGAACACCTACAACCACATCTGGTCCGTCGGCAACCTCGGCGGTGCCGAGGCGGGCGACCTGCTCGCCCGTGACGGCAGCGGCAACCTGTACATATACCTGGGCTACGGGGACGGCACCCTGACGTCCCGTTACAAGGTCGGCGGCGGCTGGGGCCAGTACACGCAGATCGCCGGCAACGGCGACCTGACGGGCGACGGCAAGGCCGACATCGTCGCCCGCGACGGTTCCGGCACGCTGTGGCTCTACAAGGGCACCGGCAACTACAAGGCCCCGTTCGAGTCCCGTATCAAGATCGGCGGCGGCTGGAACACCTACAACGCGATCGTGTCCATCGGCGACATGGACGGCGACGGCAAGACCGACCTGATCGCGCGCGGCAACGACGGCACCCTCTGGCGCTACTCGGGCACGGGCGACGCCTCCGCCCCGTTCAAGCCCCGCGTGAAGATCGGCACCGGCGGCTGGAACACGTACAGCCAGCTGTTCTGATCCGCGGGATTCCTGAAGTCCTGAGCACGTGAATGGGCCGCACTCTTTACGGGAGTGCGGCCCATTCTCTTTGGCCCAGCGAATGATCACCTCTCAGTCCCCACCACGTGCGGGCCGGAGTGGGGCGAAGAGCCGGGACTGTGGCGCCGGCCCTGGGTCAGGGGCGGGTGGGCCACATGGAGCGGCCGTTGGCGAGGTTGCCCTTGCCGTCGCCCTGGTACCAGCGCAGGTTGGGCTGGGTGAGGGGCTGGCTGGAGGCGACGTCGGAGAGGCCGGCGAGGTCGCTCTTGCCGTCGCCGTTGAAGTCGCCGCCGACGATGGTCTGCGTGTTCTTCCAGCTGGTGTCGGGCCACAACTGGCTGGCGGTGTCGAAGGAGCCCTTGCCGTTGTTGGCGTACAGCTGGAGGGCGCCGGTGGGGCCAACGGTGGCGATGTCATCGAGGCCGTCAGCGTTGTAGTCGGCGGTGGCGAACTGGGTCTTGCCGTCCCAGGTGTTATCGGGCCACATGCGGCGCTTGTCCGTGCTCAGGGTGCCGTTGGCGTTCGCGGTGTACGCGTAGAGCGAGCCGTCGCCCGAGACGGCGAGCAGGCCGTCGCGTCCGTTGCGGTCGGCCTTGAAGCGGGCGACCTGGCGCATGGTCCCCCAAGAGTTGTCGGACCACATCTTGGTGCGGTCCCCGAGGGAGCCGTCGGCCTGGCCGGGGTAGAGGTAGAGGTCGCCGTCGTCCGAAATGGCGGCGATGTCGGTGCGGCCGTCGCCGTTGAAGTCACCGGCGACGATCCGCTTGACGTTCGACCAACTGCTGTCCTTCCACAGCGGGCGGCCGTATTCCAGGGTGCCGTCCGGGCCGGAGTAGAAGGCGTGGAGGCTGCCGTCGGTGAGGACGGCGGCGATGTCGGTGCGGCCGTCGCCGTTGAAGTCGGCGCCAGTGACGACCTTCGTGGTCGAGATCGACTTCGTGGTCAGGCGGGTCTGCTGGATCCAGGAACTGACGGTGTCGACACGCGTGTCGACGGCGCCGTCACGGGTTTCATCCGAGCCGAAGCAGCCGGCCTCCCAGGTGCGGGAGTGGATGCCGACGAGCTCGTATCGGCCGTTGCTGGTCTGGCGGAAGGTGGGCCCGCCCGCGTCGCCCTTGCAGACGCCCGCGGTCTGCCCGTTGCTGCCGGTCAGGGTCAGAGTGGCGTCATCGGCCCCGGCGAGGGTGGGGGTGGCGGTGTGCGGGGCGTCGGGCACCCACTCGGCCTTGGTCCGCCCATAGCCCGTCACCCGCAGGCTCTCACCCGCCGTCACCGGCCTGGAGGCGACATCGATCGGATCCACCTTGAATGCCGGAGTCAAGCCGCCGACCGGGGAGATAGTGCGCAGTTGGGCCATGACCAAGTCGCGGTCCGGATGCGGCACGAGCCGCAGGACCGTGACCGGGATCGCCCCTGACAGTGACGGGCCGTCCAAGGTCACGGTGGTCTTCTCCGCCGGAGCACCGGCCGCCACCTTGCCATTGGCGTCGGCGAAGCAGCTGGCTGCAGTCAGCACCCACTGCCCGTCCACCAACGCCCCCGAACAACTGCGCTTACCGTCACCGATGTTCAGCTTCGCGGTGAACGCGTAGCTGCCGGAGGGAACAGTGTCGCCGGAAACGGCACCAGCAGGCGACGCAGTGACGAGGCCGCCAGCCGTGGCGAGGGCGACCAGACCTGTGGTCCACGCGGCACGCGAACTCATTGCAGACATCAAAGGGGTCCTTCGGAAGGTTTCAGGAATGGGCCGGGCTCAGAGAAGGCTGCTGGCCGCGGCGAGAGCATGCAGAGGTGCGGCCCCATGCGGTGCGTGAACCCATCGCAGACATGAGAGTCCTGGAGATTTTTCGGAAAGGCTGGAGTCGGAATGATGAGTGGTCCCGTAGGCGGCCCATGCGCAGCGCAGCGGCATTCACCCCATGCGGCATGCCAAGCAGGCCAAAAGCCCCACGAAGATGTGAACGTAAAGATCACTCTAGACGGGTGCTCACGTCAAGGGGGAGGTGAGTGATTCAGGTCACCGGAATCCCCGTGATGCACGCCGACTATGACGTCGTCATTTGGGGCCAAGACATTGGCTAGAAACAGACGAGTTCAGCAGTTGGTGACATCCCGAAGCGGCACCACGGCGCCGGTAGTTGCAGGTGACGGGCGGAGCCATTTAGAGGGCACCGTTCGGCAGACGAATCACTTTCAGCCGTCATCACGGTCCCAAATGACGAGGCCATAGCCAGTCCGCCCTGGGGTATCCGATAACCTACGAACCTGTGCAGGCGAAGGCTTCGCCGTCGCACACGTTCTGACGGCATGACACCTGGCGGGTATCCCGCTGGGATCGTGCCCTTCTACCGGGGGGTAGTGAGAAGTGCGGGGAACTTCCGTATCAGCGGCAATGGCCATTCAGCTGCGAGAAATGCCGATGTACAACGTCCGATGGTCAGGAACGACCAGCGACCTTAGCTGAATCGGTTTCTCCGGCCTCCCCCATGCAGCCACTGGGACGACAGGTGGCGGCACGCTTTCGTACGGCGCCCTAGGTGCCGGTGCCCCTAGGGAGTCACGGGCGTGCGCGGCCGCGGCAAAGGCGGGGGTGCGGTGCTTGGCAGGGCCGTGAAAACACCGAACCGTGATGCATCGCATGATGAATGAGTGCTGGGGTGCGGTGCTGGGCCAGTAACGCATGCAAGTTTCAGGAAAGATCCCGACCCCATGAGAAGCCTAAAAATTTCCGGCTGAACCGGAACTGACGAGTTTGGATGATGATGACGTCGTGTACCTCAGTCATGGCGAAGCCGTCGCGAAAGAGGTTCTTGGTGCGCACTCTCGGCGCCGCGTTGGCTGTCGGGACTCTGGCCTGGCTTGCGCTACCGGCAGCTGCCTCCAGCGGGGCTGGTCCGGTGAGCCCGATCGCGCAAGAGGGGCCGGGCTCCGCGGTCGAGACGTTCGACTACCCGGGTGCTGCAAAGATCCTTGCGGAGAAGAAAATCACCCTCAAGCGCGGCGACGGCCACATCACCTACGTCGACTGCGCCAGTGGCACAGGCTTCATCGAATTGTTGGCCCGTCAGCAGGATCAGAAGATCTGCTTCAAGGTCACCGGAAACTCTGGCTGGCTGACTATGGAGATCCCCTCGGTCAACTCCATCAAGGGCAACGACTACACGACCGAGGCCAGTATGACCGTCGGCAGCGAGAGCAAGTCGTTCGACATCCTCAAGAACCGCTGGACCGGGGTCGGCGAGAGCGCCGACAAGGAAGGGCGCGAATACATGCTCGTGGAGCTCAAGACCACCAAGTAGCGTTCGCTCGGGCCTCGCCCCGCTACTGCCGACACTGGTCATTTTCCTACGTGCCTCACCCCCTGGCTTCCGGCGCTCCTGCCTGCACTGGGGGCTGGCCAGGGCAGTAGTACGGACCTACCGAGCCGAACAGCCTTAGCCCCGGGTGCCGTTCCAGCAGTGCGACCCGGTGCGCGAGCTGCATGAGACCCACCGTGTGCCGGGGCCGGATTGCGGGCCAGAGCAGCCCTCTCCAGGCAGGGACGGGAGCGGGCCACGCATGCTTGCCGGCGCAATTCGTCGGGTGGTCGAGCCGTATCAGTGTCGACTGCGGGCTTGTTGTCCTGCCTCACCATCACACATCAGGAGAACCACATCCTTATGCAAACAACGTTTTGGAGTCGGAGACGTCTCCTTGGCACACTCGCGGCCACTGCCGCTGCAGCCGCCTCCCCCTTGCCGTTAGCACGCATGGCTCGTGCTGACACCCCAGGGGGGGCAGTGCCCGATCCGCTCCCGCTGCCGGACACCGACAGGGCGAAGGTGATCAAGGCCTGGATGACAGGCGGAAAGGCCGTCAAGGCGGCCGCGGCCAGAGCGCTCATCGGCACCGACGCCGATGTGCAGACCTTCCTCACCACGACACTGCCGAAGGCGACGGTGGAGGACAACCGCGTCGCCATCTCCACCTTCCTGGTGAAGGCCGGCAAGGGGCTGGGCCGTGAGGCCTCCACCGCTCTCGACCAGGGCGACAGCGCCATCGCGGCCTTCCTCCAGGGCGGCTTCAAGTCCGCCCTTATAGAAGACCTGCGGGTAGGAACTTCCACGGTGTCGGTCACCGGTGGCAAGGCGGTGCAACGTGACGCCTCCGCCGCCCTGAGCGCCGGCAGCCGAGAAGCGCTGGAGGCCTTCCTCACCGACGGGCAGTTCACCGCCCACCTGGAGGACATGAAGGTCCAGGTGTCCACCATGCTGATCAATGCCGGTCCTGAGGTGAGCAAGTACGCTGACCGGGCCCTGAGCGGCACCGAGACTGACATCGAGTGGTTCCTGGACACCGGCCAGCACATCGCCCGTGCCCGCGACCAGGAATCAGCAGCCATCGAGGAACTGGTCGCCGTCGTCGAGCGGGAAGGCAAGCGCGCCCAGGCCGAGACAAACCTGGCTGTCGAGACTTCCGAACGGGCCAAGACCGCCGCGAACAAGGCCAAGGAAATGGCGGAGGAAGCGGCAACAGCAGCCAAGAACGCCAAGAATGAGGTGGAGCTGTCCGGGGCCGCGGCCCGCAAGGCGGCCAGTGCGGCCAAGGGCGCGGCGAACGCCGCGCGCGAGGCCATCAACGCCTCGAGCGCGGCTGTGGCCGCCGCCCGCCGCGCTTCCTGGGCCGCTACCGCAGCCTCCCAGGCCGCCGCCACCGCCGGAAACGCGGCATCCGTCGCCTACAACTCCGCGATCGCGGCCTCCAAGGACGCCACTCAGGCGCGGGCGGCGAAGGACGCCGCGGTAGCAGCCCGCAACGGTGCCGCGCAGGCGCGGTCCGCGGCCAAGGCCGCGGACTATGCGGCGACCGCCGCATCCCAGGCCTCCAACGCCGGGTCCGCCGCAGCCTCTGCCGCCCGCAACGCCGCAGCCGCCGCCAACGCCTCCGCCCAGGCCGCGACCGCCGCAGGGGCCGCCCAGTCGGATGCCGCAGAGGCCCAGCGGCAGGCATCCATCGCCTCCAGCGCCGCGAACCGCGCCACCAACGCCGCCTCCACCGCTCAGGCCCTCGCCAACGCGGCTGCGACAGCCGCGAGCGCCGCGCGGGACCATGCCAACGCCGCAGCAACCCAGGCCGAGAAGGCAGCGGACGCGGCCGAAGAGGCAGTCAAGTACGCAGGGCAGGCGATCGATTTCGCAAACAAGTCCACCGCCCACGCCAATGAAGCTGTGAAGGCGGCCGACATCGCGGTAAAGGCAGTCGAGGACGCCCAGGCCGTGGAGAAGTCAGCAAGGGACGCCGAGCTGGCCCATCTGGAGGAGGACAGACTCCGAGGCATCGAGGAGGCCAGGCTGCTGACCCAGATCGAGACCGCCGAGACAGCCGCCTACCAGAACAAGCGCTCGCAGGCGCAGCGAACCGACCAGGAGATCAAGGACCTGATCGCCAACGCCGAGCAAGCACTGGCGGCTGACAACCTCGCGCTGGCAGCCACGCTGGGCCGCAAGGCTGCCATCGGCCTGCTGAACGCCAAGGGCGTCTGGACACGGCAGGCAGCCCAGTTCGCCCTGGCCGGCGCCGACGCCGACATTTACTCCTGGATCGACCTCGACCGGCACCTCGCGCAGCAGCAGGACGACCGCGAAACCGTCCTCTACCTCGCACAGATATCCAGCCCCGCGATCGCGCAAGCCGCACAAGCCGCGCTCGAAGGCTCTGGCGATAAGCCCGTGGGCGATTTCCTCACCGCAGGTGTGATCAGGGCGTCCAAGGACGACAACCGCGTCCAGATCGCCCGCATCCTCACCCAGCGCCCCGGCAAGGCTGTCACCAAGGCAGCCAACGACGCGCTCAACGCAGATACCCCCGAGGCCCTGCAGGACTTCTTCGACCGCACCTACCCCGCCGCGATGCGCGAGGACGACGCGGTCACCACCTCAACACTCCTGACGACCGCAGGCCCCTACACCCAGGCGCACGCCGAGGTCGCCCTGGAAGGGCCGACATGGATGCGCCGCAACTTCGTCCACACGGTCCAGTACCGGACGGCACAGCTCGACTACGACTCCGCCACCCACATTGCGGCGATCCGCGGAGCCATTGCGGCAGCCGCGAAGATCGCCCACAAGGCTCAGAAAGACGCGGCACTGGCATCCAAGGCTGCCGCCGATGCCCGCGGATGGGCGGACAAAGCAGCAGACTGGGCAAACAAAGCACGCGAATCGCAGGCCAAGGCTGACGAGTACGCCAAGCAGGCGGAGAAGAACGCCAACGAAGCGGACGCCTCCGCAGCCGCAGCCCAAGCTTCGGCGGATACGGCCAAAACGGCGGCAGACACCGCGCGAGGCGCCGCCCGCTCGGCCAACTACTCGGCGAACAAGGCGATCGACTCGGCCCGCAGCGCCCTCAACTCGTCCTACCAAGCCCAGGCTTCGGCTGCCAGCGCGCACGCATCCGCACTCGCTGCGGGCAAGGACGCGCAGACTGCCGCAGCAGCGGCCCGCGACGCTGTGCGTATCGCCTCCGACAAACGTATCGCCGAGGTGCGAGAAGCCGCGCGCAAGGCTGCCGAAGAAGCCCAGAAGGGTCGCGAGAGCGGGCGCAATCCAGCCGGAAATTCGACCCATGACCAGGTCAACCCCAACGGCACCACTACCGGCGGCAAGGACGAGTGGTGGAACGACGCCAAGTGGTACGCCGACACGTTCAACAAGATCAGCGTGGGAGCGGGTTACCTCGAGGCCGGTACCGGGCTTGCCAGCCTCGAGTTTCCTCCGGCGGCCCTTGGCTCGGCGTTCTTCGGTTCCGTGTCGATGGGAGCCGGCGGAATCAGTGCCATCGCCACAGGCATCGAGTACGGGTTCACCAGCAGCCAGTTCATTGATTCCGCCAGCGAAGCCGCCCTCAATCTAGCCACTCTCGGCCAGGCCAAATGGCTCATCAGCACCGGTCGGCTCGGCGGTGCCAAGAAGGTAGTGGCCCCCGCGGTCAGGAAGCTTGTGGAGGTTGGCGAGGACCTCGGGTCCTCGGTTACCCACGCGCTGTCATCGCTTTGGTGACAGCACCTCGTCCTGTACTTCGCGCCACATGAGGTCGGCCTGCAGTCGCCCGGCACACGAGTCACCCTCTTGCTGGGCCGGGATCTTGAGGACGACATCTTCTTCCAGGCGCAAACACCCCGAGGGCCGCAATGGATTCGACTCACTGCTTCCCGTAGACGAGCAATTCGAAATATGCATGCGCGAGAGGCCTTAGATGAGATCAGCCATACGATTCAGGCGTACTCAGCGGACCCTTTTGGTGCTGCTGACTTCTATGGCGTCGGGAATCAGTACGATCGGTATGAGCCATGCAGAGCCGAGCCCGAGCAAGACTCATTCCCGCCAGGTAGCCAGGCTCGCCCCGTCCAGTCTGCCCACTGTCCCTCCACGCGCGGAGACCAGTCCTGTATCGCAGACGTCCGGCGAGCACTGCGAGCCCACGCGCGCGGGCTCAAAGGAACACACGGCAGGAGCCACCGAAGCCTGCGTCAGCACACGCCCCGTGCCGGTGACATCGTCGAGTCGTGGGGCGCTCCTCAAAACCGGGCGGATGGCATCAACAAACCCTGCCGGTCAAGGCGACACAGGCAGCTGTGACATCACGAACCCCGGCAGCTACACGTACAAGCGCTTCCAGTATTGCGTGACAGGGGTGAACGTCCTCTACACGCTGAAAGACTCAACGGGTAAGCAGATCGGGACGGGCGACCTGGAGGTATCGACCAGCGCAACCCTTCCCGAAAAGGGCACGACGTGGGACGAGCACGTCACGGTGAAGATGACCGGTGCCACCGGAGCCGTCACCACCCTCAGCGCCAAGTTCAGGTCGGCCTGCACGCAGTCCTGTACAGCCACGAAGACTGCGCCTTGGTACGGCGGAAACCTGACCGTGGGGCAGTCCGTCAGCGGCACCGTCTCCTACTCGTCGAATCCCGCTCCCGACAGCCAAGTTGAGTTCACGACCTCGTACAAGCTCTACGTCACCGCCCCGGGCGCCCAGATAACGGATCCGAACGCGTCGTGGAGCAACCCTCGCAAGATCCGCTGCGACGACGCCGTCCGGGACGTCACGGGCAACCCTACGGTCCCCCCATCGCCGGGTTGCGTCATACCCACGGTCATGGCCGTCGTGCCGATGAGCGCGCAGGGCTCGGACCCGGGTGGCGCGGTGGCCGCCTATCAGTGGGCCCAGCAGAACCTCTCCGACCGCTGGGGGCAAACCAAGCCACTGACCAGACAGAAGAGCGACACTGCCGGCCGTACGGGGCGCACCTGCGGAAGCGCCGGTACACAGCCCTTCCAGGCCAATACGGACCTCGTCGATACCGACACCTGCGGCGAATTCCCCTTCGCGGAGGCCAAGGAGGGAGGAATCGACGGCGCTCGGTGCGTCGAGGTGATTCCCAATGCCAGCAGCGGTGGATGGGACACCTACGTCCTTGGCAACAGTCTGGACCTGGATCCCGCCACGCCTTGTGTGCGCGCCCATGTCCCGCTCGCCGACAAGCAGTTCGCCGACGGGAAGCTCTCCGAGGGATTCGAGAACCAGCGGGTCATCGACGCCGAGCAGTTCAAGGTGGAGTTCACGACGCCGGCCGCTGTCCCGCAGGCCTCCTGCCTGGCGAGCTGGCCGACCGGTGCGCTTCCCTCCGGCGCCGGGTGGATCAAGAACACCACCGAACCGGTCGCCCACGTCAACAAGACCATCAACCCGCCCAGTCAGGCCGGCACTCGGCCGACCATGGCGCAGGCATGCCTGGGGAAGACGCTCGGCAAGGGCAAAGAAGCCACGGGAGATATCACCGGCTGGCAGGACGCACAGATATTCGCCCGCCCTCACGCCGCGCCCGGCACCAAAGCGCCGTACGGACTCGCCCGGTGCCACCTCATCGCCAACATCCTCGGCGGACCGGGCAGGATTTGGGACGGCGGGCAGAACAACCTCGTCCCCTGCTGGCAGGTGGGAATGAACACCGGCACGCCCAGCATGCGGACCTACGAGTTCGAGGCTCAGAGGACGGTGGCATTGGACTCCTTCGGGCCGAACGACGCGATCTTCTACCAGGTGACGCCCGTCTTCCGGGATGGCACCAGCACGATTCCGGTGGGAGTCACGATGAGCGCTAGCATCGAACGGGCGAGCGGAACGATTGAGCAACTGTTCCCCAACGTCTACGTCCCCAACACCAAGGCAGACACTGGGCTGCTCAACCTCGGAAACTGATCTCATCCAGTTCGTGCCATCGGGAGCCAGAATGAGTCATACCACCCCGCCGCGGCCGCTCGACGTGACCGCGCTCTTCCCACAACTGGCCCCGCTGGCACGCACGGCGACCCGGTTACATCCCCGCCCCGGGGCTCCGTCCGTGCATGACAGTTCCGTCGGCGGACCACTGCTGTGGCCCGCCGACGAGCCGTGGCCACACTGCGAAGAACCGCACGTGTGGGACCGGGTGAATGCGGCCCTTTCGCCTGAGGACGTACGGCTGTGGCGTCGTAACCGGGCGGAATCGGCAAGTCGGCGGCGCCGCGATCCTCAGGGGCCCTGGGCCACGCCCGAGGAGCTGGCGACCGAGAAGCGGATCATGGCCGGCCGCCCGTGGCCGGAGGGCCCGATCGCCATGCTGCCCGTGGCCCAGCTGTACGTGCGCGACATCCCCCAACTGCGCCCGCCCGGACAGTCCGACGTCGATCTGCTTCAGGTGCTCTGGTGCCCCTTCGACCACCCGGCGCACCCCAGGACCACACTGTACTGGCGGTCCGCTGCCACGGTCACCGACGTACTCGACGCACCGCCCGAGCCGCCCGCGATCCAGTTCCCCACCTATCTGCCGGAGCCGTGCCTGCTCGCACCGGAGCAGGTCACCGAGTACCCCAACTACCTGGAGCTGAGCGAGGAACTGCAGGAGCAACTGGGTAACTGGAGCAGGTGGCAGGCGGCCGGATCAACGCTGGACAGCTCCTACGAGGTCGCCCCGGAGGAGCTCTACATGGACATGTTGTCCATCTCCCCCGGCTGGAAGGTCGGCGGCTGGACCCGCTGGGGCCTCACCGACCCCATGCCCCGGCAATGCCCCGCATGCGGCACCGAGGCAGACCCGCTGTTGACCATCGCCACCACCGAGTGGAACGGTGGCACCGAAAGTTGGGCCCCCGAAGAGGAGCAGGCCAACCCCACGCCGCTCCTCCCCGGCACCCCCCCGGCGAACTTCACCATGATCGACCTCGCCCGGGGCTACGACCTGCAACTCCACGTCTGCCCGGCATCCCCGGGTCATCCGCACATCGAACTGATCCAGTGATCGACTCGACTACCCGTATCACTGAGTTGTCAACTCCCCAAGCTCTCCGCTTCGTTCGAGCAGGGAAGACCCCATTCGCGTCACCGCCCTCCTCCACCTTCCAGCCGTGCTTCGGCACCAAAACATGATGGTGTGACCCGTCCGTGTGGGCGCGTGATGACTGTCCCTGAGAAGGAGTCGGGAAGGGAAGTAAGGAGGAGATCGTGGGCAAAGGCGGGGCGTCCATACCGGACGAGGAGTGGGAGCGCTTCCTGCGGGAGGCAGAGGCGGGGACTTCAGGGGCACCGGAGGAGCCGTCGGCGCGGGCCCGGATGGTGACGGAGCGGCTGCGCGGGGAGAGCGGCCGGTCGCAAGGGTGGCGGACGTACCAGCCGGCCCGGCGGCGTCGGCGCGCACCCTGGTATGTGGTCGGGGTGCTGGTCGTGCTCGGACTACTGGTCGCGGCGGTGGCCCCCGAGCGGGTGGCGGGCTGGTTCGGTGGCGGAGGCAGTGACAGTACACCGCTCGCCGCGGAGTCGGACCGTCCCAGCGAGCCGCCCCCGCAAGGGTCGGGCCAACTGCCCACCCTGGCCGAGCCGTTCAGGGGATCCCCCGCAGCGCAGTGGGCCAACGGGGTGGAGGGAGTGACCCTGCCTGAGGCGCGGGCGACGGGCTGGATGAGCCAGGAACAGGTCGCGCAGGCGCTCGCCCGGACACAGGACTTCCTCGCCGCAGCCAATCTGGATCCCGGCGTGCAGCGCGGGGAGCGGCCCGCCAAAGCGATCGCGTTGATCAATCCGCACCAGCGTGATGTCCAGGACTACCTGGCGGCCGCCTTCCGTGCGCCCGGCCGGGACAGTGACCCGCTGTTGCTGTTCAGCCGTTTCGCCCCGGCGAAGGCGCGGCTGGTCGGAAATATTGTCAAGACCCGGGGCCGGATCACCTACCGGGAGGGCCAGCGCGGTGCGCTCGAGGTGACGGCCGATGTCACCTACGTGTATCCGGTCGTACGCGCCACGGCAGGCAGCGACGACGTCGCGCGAACCATCGTGCGCCGCGAGCTCGTGATGAGCTGGGACAACCCCGCCAAGGTGGTCACCGAGCCGGGAACGTTCTCCCTCGTCTCCTACAAGTCGGACACGACCAACGGCGGCTGCGACAACACCACCGGCTACTTCATCCCCACCTTCAGGTCCGAGCACGCCGCAGGACAGGGAAGCGGCCAACAGGTCGACCCGTACGACCGGAGCAAGTCGATGGACGCATGGATGCGGGCGAGCGGGGAGAAGGAGTGCGGGACCGCCACGCGATCGTGAGGCGCAGCGCGGCGGACACCTCCGGCGGGCGCTGTCACGTTGAGTCCGGAAGGACGCCAACCAGCCAACCTTGAGTGCGGAACGCACTCCCTCGACCGCTGCTGACCCGGTACAACCCACCGAACAACCGCCGGAGCCGAACTCCCCTGAGCGGTCGGAGGAACAGTGAAGGGGCCGCACTCTTTACAGGAGTGCGGCCCCTTCACTGTTCCCACTATGACGGTTCGGGCGGCATGGCGGAAGGGCGCACTCCCCGCCAGGGGAGTGCGCCCTTCGTGTTCAGGCCAGGGCCCGAGCCATGCCTACTTGCGGATCAGGTTCCGCAGGACGTACTGCATGATGCCACCGTTGCGGTAGTAGTCCGCCTCGCCGGGGGTGTCGATGCGGACCACCGCGTCGAAGTCCACGCCCGTGTCGGTGGTGACCTTCACCGTGCGCGGGGTGGTGCCGTTGTTGAGCTCCTCCACGCCCGTGAACGTGAAGGTCTCCTCGCCCGTCAGGCCCAGCGACGACGCCGAGGTGCCCTCCGGGAACTGGAGCGGCAGGACGCCCATGCCGATGAGGTTCGAGCGGTGGATGCGCTCGTAGGACTCGGCGATGACGGCCTTGACGCCGAGCAGCGCGGTGCCCTTGGCGGCCCAGTCGCGGGACGAGCCCGAGCCGTACTCCTTGCCCGCCAGGATCACCAGCGGGATGCCGGCGGCCTGGTAGTTCTGCGAGGCGTCGTAGATGAACGACACCGGCGCGTCGGCCTGGGTGAAGTCGCGGGTGAAGCCGCCCTCGGTGCCCGGCGCGATCTGGTTGCGCAGGCGGATGTTGGCGAACGTGCCGCGGATCATGACCTCGTGGTTGCCACGGCGCGAGCCGTAGGAGTTGAAGTCACGGCGGCCCACGCCGTGCTCCGTGAGGTACTTGCCGGCCGGGGTGTCGGCCTTGATCGCACCGGCCGGGGAGATGTGGTCGGTGGTGACCGAGTCGCCCAGCTTCGCCAGGACGCGGGCGCCGGCGATGTCGGAGACCGGGGTGGTCTCCATCGTCATGCCCTCGAAGTAAGGGGGCTTGCGCACGTAGGTGGACTGCGGGTCCCACTCGAAGGTGTTGCCGGTGGGGATCGGCAGCGCCTGCCACTGCGCGTCACCCGCGAACACGTCCTGGTAGGACTTGTTGAACATGTCCTCGCCGATGGCGTTGGCCACGACGTCGTTGACCTCGGCCTCGGTCGGCCAGATGTCCTTCAGGAAGACGTCGTTGCCGTCCGCGTCCTGGGCGATGGCGTCGCGCGTGATGTCGACCTTCATCGAACCGGCGATGGCGTACGCGACGACCAGCGGCGGGGACGCCAGGTAGTTCATCTTGACGTCGGGGTTGATCCGGCCCTCGAAGTTGCGGTTGCCGGAGAGCACCGAGGTGACCGCGAGGTCGTGCTCGTTGACCGCCTTCGAGATCTCCTCGTCCAGCGGACCGGAGTTGCCGATGCAGGTGGTGCAGCCGTACCCGACGAGGTTGAAGCCCATCTTGTCGAGGTACGGGGTCAGACCGGCCTTGTCGAAGTAGTCCGTGACGACCTTCGAGCCCGGGGCGAGCGTGGTCTTGACCCACGGCTTGCGGGTCAGGCCCTTCTCGACCGCCTTCTTCGCGACGAGGGCCGCGGCCACCATCACGTACGGGTTCGAGGTGTTGGTGCAGGAGGTGATCGCGGCGACGGTGACGGCGCCGTGGTCGATCTCGTACGAGGTGCCGTCGGCGGCGACCACGGTGGTCGGGCGGGTCGGCACGCCGTTGGCGGCGGCCGGGGCGTCGGAGGCCGGGAAGGACTCCTGGCCCGCCTCGTCGGCGGTGTCCACGTAGTTGCGGACGTCCTGCGCGAACTGCTGCGAGGCGTTGGCGAGGACGATGCGGTCCTGCGGGCGCTTCGGGCCGGCGATGGAGGGGACGACCGTGGAGAGGTCGAGCTCCAGCTTCTCGGAGAAGTCGGGCTCGGCGGCCGGGTCGAGCCAGAGGCCCTGCTCCTTGGCGTACGCCTCGACGAGCGCGACCTGCTGCTCGGAGCGGCCGGTCAGCTTCAGGTAGTTCAGGGTCTCGCCGTCGATCGGGAAGATCGCGGCGGTGGAGCCGAACTCCGGCGACATGTTGCCGATGGTGGCGCGGTTGGCGAGCGAGGTCGCGGCCACACCCTCACCGTAGAACTCGACGAACTTGCCGACGACGCCGTGCTTGCGCAGCATCTCGGTGATCGTGAGGACCAGGTCGGTGGCGGTGGTGCCCGGGTTCAGCTCGCCGGTCAGCTTGAAGCCGACGACGCGCGGGATGAGCATGGAGACCGGCTGGCCGAGCATCGCGGCCTCGGCCTCGATGCCGCCGACGCCCCAGCCGAGCACGCCGAGGCCGTTGACCATCGTGGTGTGCGAGTCGGTGCCGACGAGGGTGTCGGGGTAGGCCTGGCCACCCCGGACCATGACCGTACGAGCGAGGTGCTCGATGTTGACCTGGTGGACGATGCCGGTGCCCGGGGGGACGACCTTGAACTCGTCGAACGCGGTCTGGCCCCAGCGCAGGAACTGGTAGCGCTCCTTGTTGCGGCCGTACTCCAGCTCCACGTTCTGCGAGAACGCGTCCTTGGTGCCGAACTTGTCGGCGATGACGGAGTGGTCGATGACCAGCTCGGCCGGGGCCAGCGGGTTGATCTTCGCCGGGTCGCCGCCGAGCTCCTTGACGGCCTCGCGCATGGTGGCGAGGTCGACGACACACGGAACACCGGTGAAGTCCTGCATGATCACGCGGGCCGGCGTGAACTGGATCTCCTGGCTGGGCTGCGCCTGGGAGTCCCAGCCGCCGAGCGCCCGGATGTGGTCGGCGGTGATGTTCGCGCCGTCCTCGGTACGGAGCAGGTTCTCCAGCAGGACCTTCAGGCTGTAAGGGAGGCGCGCGGAGCCCTCGACCTTGTCCAGCCGGAAGATCTCGTACGACTCGTCGCCCACCTGCAGCGTGCTGCGGGCGTCGAAGCTGTTCGCCGACACGACAGTCTCCTTCATATATGTGCGCGTTCCACCGCAATCCTGCCGCCACGCCGGATAGCCAATCCGCTAAGGTAAGGCTAAGTTAGGTCACCCTTACCGGGGAGGGCGGCTGCGATGCGCCTCGACAGATATCTCGATGTCGAGATAACTCTAGTACATGGGCGGCCACTGGTCATGCGCGACCACGCCTGGCCGGGTACCCCGGACGCCGAAGTCCGCCCTCGCGCGAGGCGGGTCCTTACGGCCAGTCGACCATCGCGACGAACATCACGTACGCACAGATGACGCAGACCGGGGCGAGCGTGGCGAACAGGACGCGGCGGGGCGCGTTGCGCCGCCGCCACGGCAGCGCCCAGCTCGTCACCAGCAGCACCAGGGCGAGGGCCAGGCCGGCCAGGAAGGCGCTGAAGGCGGTCTCGAAGCTCGGGGTGAAGCGCGCGTTCTGCGCCTGGTCACAGCCGTCGCAGGCCATCGGCGAGAGCCCGGCGAAGAACAGGGTCACGCAGGCCGCCGGGAGCGTGAGCACCGTGGAGATGATCGGCGCGGTCCAGCGGCTGGGCACGCAGTGGTCGAACCGGGCGGCGAGAGCCCGCAGATTGTCTTCTTCGACACTGCGGAAGAGTTGCTTCGGCATGGGGCCAGCCAACCTCGAACCTCGCGTATGCGGCATGAGTACGCGTACTCGGAGTGGATCGGGCAATCGTGGGTAGCGGCACCCGAGTGGAGTCGGACGGCTGGCCTCCGGTTGCTGGGGGGCGGGTGGCGGCGCAGCATCGGAACTGACGGTGTTTCACCTCGGCCCCACACATCCTCTCCACACAGGCCCCACCCGAACGGCGCACCCCAGCGCGCATCTCATCTCATATCTGAGATAACCTGCCGCCATGTCAGACGACTACCTCGTACGTATCGGCAAGCTCATCCGTGACGCCCGGCAGCACCGGGGCTGGACGCAGACGCAGTTGGCCGAGGCTCTGGGCACCAGCCAGAGCGCCGTGAACCGTATCGAGCGCGGGAACCAGAACATCAGCCTTGAGATGATCGCCCGCATCGGTGAAGCTCTCGACAGTGAGATCGTCTCGCTCGGCTACGCCGGGCCCATGCATCTTCGGGTGGTCGGCCGACGCCGGCTGTCCGGTTCCATCGACGTCAAGACGAGCAAGAACGCCTGCGTGGCACTGCTCTGCGGCTCGCTGCTGAACAAGGGCCGTACGGTGCTGCGCCGGGTGGCCCGTATCGAAGAGGTCTTCCGACTGCTCGAAGTCCTCAACTCGATCGGCGTCCGCACCCGCTGGATCAACGAGGGCGTCGACCTGGAGATCGTGCCGCCCGCCGACCTCGACATGGACGGCATGGACGCGGAGGCCGCGCGCCGCACCCGCTCCATCATCATGTTCCTCGGCCCGCTGCTGCACCGTATGGACCACTTCAAGCTGCCGTACGCGGGCGGCTGCGACCTCGGTACGCGGACCATCGAGCCGCACATGATCGCCCTGCGCCGCTTCGGCCTGGACATCACGGCCACCGAGGGCATCTACCACGCCGAGGTGACCCGGACGGCCCCCGACCGCCCGATCGTCCTGACCGAGCGCGGCGACACGGTGACCGAGAACGCGCTGCTCGCCGCCGCCCGCCACGACGGCGTGACCGTCATCCGCAACGCGTCCTCCAACTACATGGTCCAGGACCTGTGCTTCTTCCTGGAGGCGCTGGGCGTACGGGTCGACGGCGTCGGCACCACGACGCTGACCGTGCACGGCGTACCGAACATCGACGTCGATGTGGACTACTCCCCTTCCGAGGACCCGGTCGAGGCGATGAGCCTGCTGGCCGCCGCCGTCGTCACCGAGTCGGAGCTGACGATCCGCCGGGTGCCGATCGAGTTCCTGGAGATCGAGCTCGCGGTCCTGGAGGAGATGGGCCTGGACCACGACCGCTCGGCGGAATACGTGGCCGACAACGCCCGTACGCGCCTGGTCGACCTGACCGTACGGCCCTCCAAGCTGGAGGCGCCGATCGACAAGATCCACCCGATGCCCTTCCCTGGTCTGAACATCGACAACGTGCCGTTCTTCGCGGCGATCGCGGCGGTGGCCCAGGGCAAGACGCTCATCCACGACTGGGTCTACGACAACCGCGCCATCTACCTCACCGACCTCAACCGCCTCGGCGGCCGCCTCCAGCTCCTCGACCCGCACCGCGTGCTCGTCGAGGGCCCGACCCGCTGGCGCGCGGCCGAGATGATGTGCCCGCCCGCCCTGCGCCCGGCGGTGGTGGTCCTGCTCGCGATGATGGCGGCGGAGGGCACGTCCGTCCTGCGGAACGTGTACGTCATCAACCGCGGCTACGAGGACCTGGCCGAGCGGCTCAACTCGGTGGGCGCGCAGATCGAGATCTTCCGGGACATCTGAGGGCGCACCGCCTCGGCGGGTGAGTGGCGGGTGAGTATCGCCTGCTCGCCCCGGCAGGAGCGCTCGGCCCGGACCGCACCGGAGGGTGGCGGTCCGGGCCTGGCGTGCGCCGGCTGCTGAGCGGTGCCGACCGGCCGTGAACGGCCCGGTCAGGTGGGCGGGTTGCCGTGCTTGCGGGCGGGCAGGTCGGCGTGCTTGGTCCGGAGCATGGCCAGGGAGTCGATCAGGACGTGCCGGGTCTCCGCCGGATCGATCACGTCGTCCACCAGACCGCGCTCGGCCGCGTAATAGGGGTGCATCAGCTCGGTCTGATACTCCTTCACCATCTGGGCGCGCATCGCCTCCGGGTCCTGCGCCTCCTGGATCTGCCGACGGAAGATCACGTTGGCCGCGCCCTCCGCGCCCATCACCGCGATCTCGTTGGTCGGCCAGGCGAACGTCAGGTCCGCGCCGATGGACTGGGAATCCATCACGATGTACGCGCCCCCGTACGCCTTCCGCAGGACCAGCGAGATCCGCGGCACCGTCGCGTTGCAGTACGCGTACAGCAGCTTCGCTCCGTGCCGGATGATCCCCCGGTGTTCCTGGTCCACTCCCGGCAGGAACCCCGGTACGTCCAGCAGCGTCACGATCGGGATGTTGAAGGCATCGCACATCTGCACGAACCGGGCGGCCTTCTCGGACGCCTCGATGTCCAGCACCCCCGCCAGGAACTGCGGCTGGTTCGCCACGATCCCCACCACCTGGCCGTCCAGCCGCGCCAGCGCACAGATGATGTTGCGCGCCCAGTGCTCGTGGATCTCCAGGTAGTCCCCCTCGTCGACGATCTCCTCGATCACCTGACGCATGTCATAGGGACGGTTCCCGTCGGCCGGCACCACCTCCAGCAGTGCCTCGCTCCGGCGGTCCACCGGATCCGCACAGGCCGCCGCCGGAGGGTTCTCCCGGTTGTTCGACGGCAGCATCGACAGCAGATAGCGCACCTCTTCGATGCACGTCTCCTCGTCGTCGTACGCGAAGTGCGCCACGCCGGACGTCCCGGCGTGCACATCCGCACCGCCGAGGCCGTTCTGCGTGATCTCCTCCCCCGTGACCGCCTTCACCACGTCCGGGCCCGTGATGAACATCTGCGAGGTCTCCCGCACCATGAACACGAAGTCCGTCAGCGCCGGGCTGTAGGCGGCGCCGCCCGCGCAGGGCCCGAGCATCACGCTGATCTGCGGAATCACCCCCGACGCCCGCGTGTTGCGGCGGAAGATCCCCCCGTAACCCGCCAGGGCCGACACGCCCTCCTGGATACGCGCGCCCGCGCCGTCGTTCAGCGAGACGAGCGGAGCGCCCGCCGCGATCGCCATGTCCATGATCTTGTGGATCTTCGCCGCGTGCGCCTCTCCCAGCGCCCCGCCGAAGATCCGGAAGTCATGCGCGTAGACGAAGACCGTGCGGCCGTACACCGTTCCCCAGCCGGTCACCACACCGTCCGTATACGGTTTCTTGGCCTCCAGCCCGAACCCCGAGGCGCGGTGCCGACGCAGCTGCTCCACCTCGCGGAAGGAGCCCTCGTCCAGCAGCAGCCCGATGCGCTCCCGCGCCGTCAGTTTGCCCTTCGCGTGCTGCGTCTCGGTCGCCCGGTCGCTCGGTCCCCGCACCGCCCGTTCGCGGACGGCGTGCAGTTCCGCCGTCTTCCCGCTGATCGTCGTGGTGCCGCCGTACGCGAGGGCACTGTCCTGGGTTGCCGTCATGCGCCATCTCCACCCCGGCCCGGCGGTGCGGGCGCCTCTGTGGTCCACGGGCGTCGAACGCCCACGTCACCCCATTGAAACGACCGGCGCAATGAGTTCTCCACCATCAGCTCCCCCTATCCCGTGGGCGACCACCCCTAGAAAAGGCGCGGGAGACAACCGGAATTGGAAATTCCGTTTCTCTGGAGGGACGCCGTCGGTGTCGGCCCCACCTCGCTCGAAACCACCGGGTAAGCAACTGTTCATTCGGCCGCATCACCCCTCAAACCCGTTGGCACGAGGGTGAGATGGCTGCCAGGCGATCGTCCGCCCGGACATTGGTACAGTTCAATTGGATCCGCCGGTCGGGGAGAACAGCGGTGCGTCCGCCCTTGGTGAGCGCTGCGAATTCGCCTGTGCTTCCGAGGCGTTGACGGACTTTTTCCCGCGCGCCTGACCAGCGCGACCGGCGAGGTTGCGTAAATCACACCCTGCCGTACGCCACATCACCTCGGGGAGGCTTTTACAGCTGTGTTGGTGGAGCGGGATGAACAGATCGAAAAGCTTACCTCCTTCATATTCGGCGCCCCCGGCACAGCGTCGCGATTCACCGAGGGGGCCGGCCGGATCGCCGTGATCAGCGGGCCGGTGGCGTCGGGCAAGACGGCACTCCTCAATCGCGTACTGGAACAGACGGCGGACACGGGCCCCACAGTGCTGAGCGCCGTCACCTCCCCTGCGGAACAACGCATTCCGTTCGGTGTGGTGGAGCAGTTGCTCCGCGACGCCCCCCGGACCGCCGCCGGACGTCCGCCGTCGCAGACCCGGTCGTACGACGAGGTGAGCGCCGCCCGCGACGCGATCGCCGCACAGGCGGACCTGACCACCGACGGGTTGTACGACGCGGCGCCCGTCCCCACCGAGATCCTCCGCGGCTTCGACGCGCAGCTCGCCGAACTCGGCGCGCACGAAAAGGTCCTCATCGCCGTCGACGACGTGCAGTACGCCGATCCTCAGTCGCTGCACTGCCTGGCGTACGCGCTGCGCCGCGCCGCCGTGGGGGCGCTGATCGTCACGCACGGCCCGGACGCGGGCGGCGCACCCTCGCAACTCCTGTGGCAACTGCTCCACCCGCCGCGCGGGCTGCACATCCAGGTGGGTCCGCTGAGCGTCGCGGGGGTCGGCCGGCTGCTGGGCGCCGCGGCCGGGAGCGCGAACCACTCGGCCTTGGGGACAACGGCCGTTCCCCTCGACAACACCCAGGACGAGAGCGCGCCCACGGGCACGCCGGCCGCCTCCCTGCACGCCGCCACGGGTGGCAACCCGCTGCTCGTACAGGGATTCCTGGAGGATCACCGCGGCCGGCAGCGGTCCACCCCGCCGGACGGCACGGGCCGCACGGATACGCCGCCCCTCGGGGCGGATGCCCATGCGGCGGAGCATGCCGACGCACCCGACGGGCCGCCGTACGCGGGCGAGCACTTCCTGCGCAGCGCGCTGATCTACGTGCACCGCACGGGCGCGGACGGCCTGCGGATCGCGCAGGGGGTCGCCCTCCTCGGCAGCGCCGACGCGCCGTCGCTCCTGGCGCGGCTGGTGGGGGCGGACGAGCGGACCGTCCGGCAGGTGGTGGCCTCGCTCGCGGACGCGGGCATCCTTCAGGGGGCCCGGTTCCGGCACGGCCGCGTGCAGGCGGCCATTGTGGAGAGCCTTGCCGACGACGCGGTGCCGGGGCTGCGCCGGCGCGCCGCGCGGCTGCTGTACGAGGCCGGGGCGGCGCCCCTGGTGGTGGCGGCCCAGCTGCTGGGCCACGAGAGCCACGCTCCCGACGAGGAGTGGGTGCCGCGGGTGCTGCGGGAGGCCGCCCACGCGGCCCTCGCCACGCAGCGGGTCGGGCTCGCGGTGCGCTGTCTGCGGATGGCGGAGAGCTGCTGCCGGGACGAGGACGAGCGGATGCTGCTGCAGGCGACGCTGGCCAAGTTCATCTGGCGGGTCGAGCCGTGGGCGTGGCCCCAGCAGGTGAAGTCGCTGACCGGAGCCATGCGTTCCGGCCGGCTGCCGCCCGCCGACACGCTGAAGCTGGTGTGCGATCTGCTGTGGAACGGCTGGGTGGACGACGCGGCGACCGCGATCCGCCAGGTCGTCGATGCCCTGCCGGACGCCCCCGACGCCACGCTCGCCGCAGAGCTGTGGCAGCTGCGGCTGACCCTGGCCAGCACCTATCCGGCAGTCCTGGATCAGGTCGGCGGCCTGCTGACCCCCGTGCATAGCAGCGGGTTCCCGCCGGCGGCGTCCGAGGACAGCCGGCCGACGGCGGCGACAGCGCTGTACGGCGTACTGAACGGCGCGACCCGGCCGGCCGGCACGGGGACCGGCGCGGCGGACGAGGACTTCGCCGACCGGGCCGAGCGGATACTGAGCAGCACCCGGCTGACCGAGGAGACCGCCCCCGGGGTGCGGGCGTGCCTGATGGCGCTCATGTACGCGGACCGGCTGAGCACGGCGACGCAGTGGGCCGACCGGCTGCTGGCGGAGGCCACGGACCGCGGTGCGCCGGGGTGGGCGGCGACCCTGCGCGGCACCCGCGCCCATATGTCGCTGCGCCGGGGTCAGCTGGCGCAGGCCCGGCGGCTGGCGGAACAGTCGCTGGATCAACTGCCCCCGCAGGCCTGGGGGGTGGGCATCGGCATGCCGCTCTCCGCCCTCATCGAGGTCAGCACCGCGATGGGCGACCACGAGGCGGCGGCGGAGCTGGTGGACCGGCCGGTGCCCGAGGAGATGTTCCGGACGCGCTACGGGCTGCACTATCTGCACGCGCGCGGCCGGCACCAGCTGGCCACCGGCCGCCACCACGCGGCGCTGACCGACTTCGTGGCCTGCGGTGAGCTGATGCGGCGCTGGCGCATGGACCGCTCGACGCTGGCGCCCTGGCGGGTCGGGGTCGCGGAGACCTGGCTCGCGCTGGGCGGCCACGAACAGGCGGAACGTTTCGCCCGGGAGCAGCTGACCGGGGACACCGGGCCGCGGGTACGCGGCCTGACACTGCGGGTGCTCGCGGGGGCCCGCCCGCTCGACGAGCGCCCCGCCCTGCTCGCCAAGGCCGTCACACTCCTGCAGAGGGAGGGCGACTGGTACGGGCTGGCGCGCGCGCTGAGCGACCTCGGGCAGGCGTACAAGCAACTCGGCGACCCGGCCCGGAGCAAGCTGCACCTGCGCCGCGCGTGGCGGATCGCCGAGAGCTGCGGCGCGCAGGAGCTGTACCGCTCCCTCCAGACCGGGCAGACGGCGCAGCCGGCGCCGTCCCGCTCCGCCACCGCGGAGACGGAGAGCGCGCTGCCGCAGGCCCCGGCGGTCGCCTCCCTGACGGAGGCGGAACGCAGGGTCGCGGCCCTGGCCGCACACGGCTACACCAACCGGGAGATCGGGGAGAAGGTCTGCATCACCGTCTCGACCGTGGAGCAGCATCTGACCCGGGTCTACCGGAAGATCAACATCACTCATCGCCAGGACCTGCCTGTCAGTTTGGACATCGATGTCGCACACACCGCGTGACCCCGTCGCCCCCACCGCAGCCGTACCGCCGGGTCCCCGGCTGCTCGCGGTGAGCGACCTCCACATCGGGATGGCCGACAACCGGCCCATCACCGAGTCGCTGCACCCCTCCCACCCGCAGGACTGGCTGATCGTGGCCGGGGACGTCGGCGAACTGACCGAGGACATCGAGTGGGCACTGGGTCTGCTGGCCGGGCGGTTCGCCAAGGTCATCTGGGCACCGGGCAACCATGAACTGTGGACCCCGCGCGAGGACACGGTGACGCTGCGCGGTGAGGAGCGCTACCGGTATCTCGTCGAGATGTGCCGACGGCTCGGCGTGCTGACCCCGGAGGATCCCTGGCCGGTGTGGCGGGGGCCGGGCGGTCCGGTCGCGGTGGCGCCGCTGTTCCTGCTGTACGACTACACGTTCCGGGTGGCGGGCACCGCGACCAAGGAGGAGTCGCTGGCCAAGGCGCACGAGGCGGGCGTGGTGTGCACGGACGAGTACCTGCTCCACCCCGACCCCCACCGCACCCGGGACGACTGGTGCCGGGCCCGGGTGGCCGAGACCAGGCGGCGGCTGGTGGCGCACGATCCCTCGGTGCCGTTGGTGCTGGTCAACCACTTCCCGCTGGTGAGGGAGCCCACGGATGTGCTGTGGCACCCGGAGTTCGCGCAGTGGTGCGGAACGGTCCTGACCGCCGACTGGCACCGCAGGTTCCCCACCGCGGCCGTGGTGTACGGACATCTGCACATCCCCCGCACCACCTGGTACGACGGGGTGCGCTTCGAGGAGGTGTCGATCGGCTATCCGCGCGAGTGGCGCCGGCGCGGCCACCCCAAGGGCCTGCTGCGGCAGATCCTGCCGTACACGCCGGAGCCCGAGGCCGGCGACAAGGAAGCGCGGGAGGCGCGGGCATGATCGAGGCGTTGCTGCCGGCGGCGGCCACCGCGAGCGAGTCCTTCGGGCCGGACACCTCCGCCACCCTCCATCCGCAGGAGGAGGCGCTGATCGCCCGCTCGGTGCCCAAGCGCCGCGAGGAGTTCACCACGGTGCGGGCGTGCGCCCGGCGCGCTCTCGCGCAGCTGGGACTGCCGCCCTCCCCCGTCCTGCCCGGCAGGCGCAACGCACCCCGGTGGCCGGACGGAGTGGTGGGCAGCATGACCCACTGCGACGGCTACCGGGCGGCGGTGCTCGCGCGGGACACGGACCTGGCGATGATCGGGATCGACGCCGAACCCGATCTGCCGCTGCCGGACGGCGTGCTGGAGTCGATCGCGCTACCCGGCGAACTGGCCTGGGTCCGGGCCGCGGGCCCGGGGGCGCGCGTACACCGGGACCGGTTGCTGTTCAGCGCGAAGGAGGCGGTGTACAAGACCTGGTTTCCGCTGCTGGGCACCGAGTTGGATTTCGACGAGGCCGACATCTCGTTCACCGACATCTCCTCCCGGGACTCCGGCGGCGCCGAGGGCCGACCGCAGGGGACCTTCACCGCGCGTATTCTGCGCCCCGAACGGGGCCCCGACGGACGGCCGGTGAATTCATTCACCGGCCGCTGGCTCTCGGATCGCGGCATTGTTGTGACGGCCATCACGCTGCCCTCCTTCCGTCCGGTCACTCCGTAAAACCTTCCGGGCACCGGCTGTTACGAGGGTGAATAGGGGTTGCCGCGTCAACTGCCGCTCCCTAGCGTGGATTTACCGGCACGACCGCGTACAGCCACGCGCTGACCCGCCGTTCAGGGTCCGGCTCGACGTCGTGATTTCCGGCTCCGATCGGAATCTCTCCGGTTCCCTTGAAACGCGCCGAATCGGCCCGAGAGGTATTCCAGATGACGTCAGCCAGCCCGGCCGCGGTCACCATGCTCGTGCCGGACTTCCCTTTCTCCTACGACGGCTGGCTGCATCATCCGGCCGGCCTGGGCACACTCCCGCCGGAACGCGCCGGGACACCGGTGGCCGTGGTCGGCGGCGGAATGGCGGGAATGACCGCCGCCTATGAACTGATGCGGCTGGGACTGCGCCCGGTCGTGTACGAGGCGGAGCAACTGGGCGGCCGGATGCGGTCGGTGCCCTTCGCCGGGCAGCCCGACCGCGTGGCGGAGATGGGGGCGATGCGTTTCCCCCTCTCCGCCCGCTCGCTCTTCCACTACGTCGACCTGCTGGGGCTGCGCACCAGCCCCTTCCCCAACCCGCTGGCGGCGAGCACCCCGAGCACCCTCATCGACCTGGAGGGCGAACGGCACCGGGTCAGCGTCGCGGACATGCTGCCGGACGTCTACCAGGAGGTGGCCACCGCCTGGGAGAAGGCCCTGCACGAGCGGGCGGAGCTCGTCACCGTGCGGGACGCCATCGCGCGGCGGGACGTCGAGACGCTGAAGCAGGTCTGGAACCGGCTGGTCAGGGAGTTCGACGACGAGTCCTTCTACGGGTTCCTGGCCACCAGCCCGTCCTTCCGGTCCTTCCGGCACCGCGAGATCTTCGGACAGGTGGGGTTCGGCACCGGCGGCTGGGACACCGACTTCCCCAACTCGGTGCTGGAGATCCTGCGGGTGATCTACACCGACGCCGACGACCACCAGGTCAGCATCGCCGGCGGCTCCCAGCAGGTGCCGCGCGGGCTGTGGGAGCACGCCCCGGCGGACTGTGCGCACTGGCCTGCGGGCACCTCCCTGGCCTCCCTGCACGGCGGCACGGCCCGGCCGGGAGTGCGGGAAGTGGCCCGTGACGGCGACGGTTTCACGGTCACCGACGTACGGGGCCGGCGGGAGCGGTACGCCGCGGTCGTCTACACCCCGCATGTGTGGACGCTGCTCAACCGGGTGCGCACCGACCCGGCACTGCTGAGCGCACCGCTGTGGACGGCGGTCGAGCGCACCCACTACATGGGTGCCTCCAAGCTGTTCGTCCTGACGGACCGGCCGTTCTGGCACGACACGGACCCCCGCACGGGCGCACCGGTGATGAGCATGACCCTCACCGACCGGATGCCCCGCGGGGTCTACCTCTTCGACGAGGGGCCGGACGGGCCGGGCGTGATGTGCCTGTCGTACACGTGGAACGACGATTCGCTGAAGATGGCGACGCTCAGCGCGGCGGAGCGCCTGGACGTGCTCCTGGAGAAGCTCGGCGCGATCTATCCCGGCGTCGACATCCGCGCCCACGTCATCGGTGATCCGGTCGCCATCACCTGGGAGAGCGAGCCGCACTTCATGGGCGCGTTCAAGTCCAACCTGCCCGGTCACTACCGGTACCAGCGGCGGCTGTTCACCCAGTTCATGCAGGGCGGGCTGCCCGCGGAGCAGCGCGGTTTCTTCCTCTGCGGCGACGACGTCTCCTGGACGGCCGGCTTCGCGGAGGGCGCGGTCACCACGGCGCTCAACGCGGTGTGGGGCGTACTGGACCACCTGGGCGGTGCCACGCATCCGGACAACCCCGGGCCCGGTGACCTCTTCGACACCCTGGCTCCGGTCGAACTCCCCTACGACGACTGAGCGGAACACGGTCACCGTGCCCGTCCGGGTGCGGTGACATGACGACGGCGGCGCCCCCCACCTCCGGGTGGGGGGCGCCGCCGTCGTACCACCCCTACTCGGCGGCCATCTTCGTCAGCTGCTTCTTGTCCGGCTTGCCGTTGCGGTTGAGCGGGAACTGCTCCAGCACGACGACCCTGTTGGGCTGCTCGTAGGTGGGCAGCAGGGCGCACAGCCGCTCCCGCCAGTAGGCGGCGTCGCGCTGCTGGTCGTCCTCGACGAAGAAGACCAGCTGGGAGCCGCGCCGCTCGTCGGGCAGCGGCACGATCCGGGTGGGGCAGCCTTCGGCGGCCACCTTCCGCTCGATCAGCTCGGGGTAGAGCGTGTAACCCATGCGGTGCACGGCGAACTTGCGGCCCAGGACGAAGAGGTTGCCCTGCGCGTCGAGGTATCCGAGGTCGCCGGTGGTCTGCCAGCCCGTGGCGGCGCGCACGACGGTGCCGTCGTCGGCGATCTGCCCTTCGAGCGCGTCGGGAGTGTCGACCTCGATCTCGCCCGCCCGGCCCGCGGGCACCAGGTTGCCGTCCTCGTCGACGATCCGCAGCGAGATCCCCTCCATGGGGCGGCCGCAGGAGACGGGATTCTCCAGCGTGGCGAAGGCGATGTTGCCCAGCTCGGTGGAGCCGTAGCTGTCGAGGAGCGGCAGGCCGAACTCCTCGACGTAGCTCTCCACCAGCGGCGCGTCGAGCGGGGCCGCGCCGACGCAGAACATCCGCACACCTGTCAGATGGGCGCGCAGCGCGGGCTTGCGGGTGGCCAGGCCCAGGATGGAGCGGTAGCTGGAGGGCGTGGCGTCGATGACCGTGACCCCGCAGTCGCGGGCCATCCGCAGGGCGCGGTCGAGTCGGCGGTAGGGGGCTATCACCAGTGAGCAGCGCGTCAGGTAGGCGATGAGCACCATCGACAGGCCGTACTGGTGGGCGAAGGGCAGCAGCGGCATCAGGACGTCGTCGGCGCGATGGCCGACCTGGTCCGCGTTGCGCTGCAGGTTGCGCAGGAACTTGCCGCCGGACTTCACCACGCCCTTGGGGGAGCCGGTCGAGCCCGAGGTCCACATGATCAGGCCGTCGGGCAGCTCGCCCCAGGCGTCGAACGACAGGACGCTGTCGAGGGGGTCACGGCCGTCGGTCGCGACCATCAGCTCGTACAGGTGGATGGGATCGGCTTCGTCGTCGATGGGCGTCTCGTCGTCGACGTAGGTGGCCTTGACGCCGGTGCGCAGGGCGATGCGCCGGGTCTCCTCGACGTGCTCCTGCTGGTCGACGAGGACGATCGAGGCGCCGACGTGCATCAGCGCGTACAGCACACAGACATAGGCGGCCGAGTTGCCGGCCTTCAGCATGACCCGGTCGCCGAGCCCGATACCGCCTTCGCGGATCACGTCGGCGACCCGGAGGGCGTCCTGTTCGAATTGGTCGACGGGCCGCACCGAGTCGGCTGCAAAGATCTTCGCGGTCATCGGTCGCACTCAGTCCTTAGCTTCACACGATGGGAGGTTCGGTCGGGTCCCGCCCGCGGTCAGTCGGGGGCGGGTTCCTGGTACGAGATCAGCTGGTCGTGCACGAGGTTGACGACCTCGCGACGGTGGGAGTCGAGGTAGCCCCGGGTGCCGGGGAAGACCTCCAGGTCGAAGCGGCCGGCCGTGCACCGCCGCCAGGTGCGTACGCCCGTCAGCGGTGCGGCCGGGTCGTGGTCGCCGGTGAGCGCGACCACGCGGCAGTTGAGCGCGGGCGGCCCGAGGCTGCCCCCGTGGCCCGGTCCCGTCCGGCCGGAGACGAATAACGTCAGCGGTCCCGCGTCGGTCTCCCGCTCCAGGCGCTGGGCGACCCGGAAGGCCAGTTCGGCGCCGAGGCGGTGGCCGAAGAGGGCGAGCGGGCGGTCCGTCCAGTCCCGGACCGCCTCGAAGATCTTGTCGACGAGTGCGGCCCCGGCCTCGCCCCCGGCCTCCTCCTCGGCGGTCAGGGCGGGGTACTGCACGGTGAGCAGTTCCACGGTGGGCAGCAGCAGTTCGGACATGGCGAGGTAGTAGTCCGCGGAGTTCCGCGAGCCCGGGAAGCAGATCATGCGGTAGCTGCTGGTGACCGCCGGCTGCCGGATCTGGATCAGGCTGACGTCGGCGGGGGTGGTCTCCCTGGTGGAGCACTCGGTGCGCCCATAGGTCATGCGCTCGGCAGCCCGGCTTCGGGCGTCGCCCAGAAGGGCCGGTTCTCCCGGTACCAGGCGACCGTTCGCGCCAGTCCCTCGGTGAAGTCGTGGACCGGGGTGTAGCCGAGCTCGGTACGGATCTTCGTCCAGTCCACGGAGTAGCGCCGGTCGTGGCCCTTGCGGTCGGTGACGTGCTCGACCCGGTCCCAGCCCGCGCCGCAGGCCTCCAGCAGCAGCCCGGTGAGTTCCTTGTTGCTCAGCTCGGTGCCGCCGCCGATGTTGTACGTCTCACCGGCGCGGCCCCCGGTCAGGACGGCCAGCAGCCCGCGGCAGTGGTCGTCGACGTGCAGCCAGTCGCGGACGTTGCCGCCGTCGCCGTAGAGCGGGACCGTACCGCCGGTCAGCAGGCGGGTGACGAAGAGCGGGATCACCTTCTCCGGGTACTGGTGGGGGCCGTAGTTGTTGGAGCAGCGGGTCACCCGTACGTCGAGGCCGTGGGTGCGGTGGTAGGACAGCGCGAGCAGGTCGCTGGACGCCTTGGACGCGGAGTAGGGCGAGTTGGGGGCGAGGATGTCGCTCTCCACCGATGAGCCCACCGGCACCGAGCCGTACACCTCATCGGTCGACACGTGCACGAAGGGGCCGGTGCCGTGCCGCAGCGCGGCCTCCAGGAGCGTGTGGGTGCCGAGCACGTTGGTGCGCACGAAGGCGTCGGCCTGCTCGATGGAGCGGTCGACGTGCGACTCCGCCGCCAGGTGCACCACGGCGTCGTGGGCTGCCATCAGCCGGTCGACCAGCGGCGCGTCGGTGATGTCGCCGTGGACGAAGGAGAAGCCGGGCTCGTTCTCGACGGGGGCGAGGTTGGCCCGGTTGCCCGCGTAGGTGAGCTTGTCCAGGACGGTGACGCGTATGTCGTCACCCAGCGGTTTGCCGGGCCCCAGGATCGAGCGTACGAGGTGGGAGCCTATGAAGCCGGCCGCTCCCGTGATCAGGATGTTCATGAACGGATCTGCACCTTGCTGTGGTCGCCGAGGATCAGGCGGTGGGCCTGGGGGGTGCGGGGGGCGGGGGTGACCTCCACCTGCCTGCCGATCAGCGAGGCCTCGATGCGGCCCACGCCGTCGATGGCCGCGCCGGCCAGCACGATGGAGTACTCGATCTCGCTGTCGACGACCCGGCAGTTCTCCGCCACGGAGGTGAACGGCCCGATGTAGGAGCCCTCCACATGAGTGCCGCGGCCGATCATCACGGGCCCCACGATCCGTGAGGCGGTGACCACCGCCCCCTCCTCGACGACCACCCGGCCGACCAGTTCGCTCTCCTCGTCGACGGTGCCCGCGCAGTAGGGCGTGATGCCGTCGAGGACGGAGCGGTTGGCCTCCAGCATGTCGATGGCGTTGCCGGTGTCCTTCCAGAAGCCGTTGACGGTGGAGGAGGTGACGTCCAGGCCCTGTTCGAGCAGCCACTGGAGGGCGTCGGTGATCTCCAGCTCGCCGCGGGCGGAGGGCTTGATGGCGTCCACGGCGGCGTGCACGGCGGCGGTGAAGAAGTAGACGCCGACCAGGGCGAGATCGCTCTTGGGGAACTCCGGCTTCTCCTCCAGGGCGACGACCCGGCCCGTCGCGTCCAGGGAGACGACGCCGAAGGAGGAGGGGTTGGGCACCTGGGTGAGCATGATCTGAGCGGCCGGGCGGCGGGTGCGGAACTCCTCCAGCTGCGCGCTGATCCCGCCGAACAGGAAGTTGTCGCCCAGGTACATGACGAAGTCGTCGTCGCCCAGCCAGTCCCGCGCGATGCGTACGGCGTGGGCCAGGCCGAGCGGCTGGTGCTGCGGGATGTACATGACGCTGATGCCGAAGCGGGAGCCGTCACCGACGGCGGCCCGGATCTCCTCGGCCGTGTCGCCCACGATGATGCCGACATCGGTGACGCCCGCGTCGGCGATGCCCTCCAGGACGTAGTAGAGGATGGGCTTGTTGGCCACGGGCACGAGCTGTTTGGCCGACGTGTGGGTCAGGGGGCGCAGGCGGGTGCCGGATCCCCCCGCCAGGACGAGCGCCTTCACGGGGTCTCCTCGCTTGGTGGGGTGGCGAGCGAGGACACGTGCCGTACGCAGTCCTCGTAAGCGGGCAGCAGGCCCGCGGCCTCGGCCGCCGCAAGGGTGGGGGCCGCCGCGTCCTTGGCGGACAGCAGCGGTGCGACGCCGGGGAGCCAGGCGATGCCCAGGTCGGGGTCGAGCGGGTCGATACCGTGCTCACGGCCCGGGTCGTAGCCGGACGTCGTCAGATAGATGACGGCGGCATCGTCGGTGACCGCCTGGAAGGCGTGCCCCAGGCCCTCGGAGAGGAACACCGCCCGGTGGTCGCGGTCGTCGAGTTCGACGGCCTCCCACGCACGGTAGGTGGGCGAGCCGGTGCGCAGGTCCACGATCACATCGCGCACGGCGCCGCGTACACAGGTGACGTATTTGGCCTGGCCGGGCGGCACGTCGGCGAAGTGCACGCCGCGTATGACGCCGCGTCGGGACACGGAGTGGTTGACCTGGGCCAGTTCGAGACGGCGACCGGTGTCGAGCTGGAAGTCCGCGTTCCGGAACGTCTCCAGGAACGTGCCCCGCTCGTCGGTGTGGAGGGTCGGCTCGTACAGCCAGGCCCCCTCTATCGACAGGGGTTTCACCCTTGAGCAGCCTTTCGGTCGGCGGAATCCGCGGTGGGGGGAGGGTGGGCTGCCGCGAGGGCTTCGGTGAGGGCGGCCTGCCAGTGACGCATCGGCCCCAGCCCGGCGGCGGCCCACCGTTCGTGGCCGAGCACGCTCCACGCGGGGCGGACAGCGGCCCGGTTCAGCCGGGAGCTGTCGATGGCGCGCACCCGCTCGGGGTCGTGACCGGTCAGCCGGAACACCTCACGGGCCAGGGCGTGCCAGGTGGTGCGGCCCGCCCCCGTCGCGTGGAAGACGCCGTGGGCGCGGTCGGCGGGCAGGGCGCCCAGCGCGATCAGCCGGGCGGCGACATCGGGTGCCCAACTGGGCTGCCCGTGCTGGTCGTCGACCACCTCCACGGTCCGCTCCGCCTCCCGGGCGAGGCGGGCCATGGTGTGCACGAAGCCACCGCTGTCGCGTCCGTAGAGCCAGGACGTGCGCACCACCGCCGCGCGGCCGGGGAGTCCGGCCAGGACGGCGCGCTCGCCAGCGAGTTTGGTGCGCCCGTACGCGGTGCGCGGGTCGGTCGGGAAGTCCTCGGGGTAGGCGCGGCCGGCGTCGGCCGGGGCGCCGGCGAAGACGTAGTCGGTGGAGACGTGCAGGAGTCTGCTGCCGACGGCGGCGCAGGCGCGGGCGAGGTGGCCCGGCCCCCTGCCGTTGACCTCCAGGGCCGCCTCCTCCTCGCTCTCGGCGAGGTCGACGGCGGTCCAGGCGGCGCAGTTGACGACGATGTCGGGGCGGCAGTCGGCCACGGCCGAGGCGACCGCCGCGGGGTCGGTGAGGTCGGCCTCCGCCCGGCCGGCCCGTACGGGATCCGCGCCGTGGGCCGCGAGTTGAGCGGCCACCTCGCCGCCGAGCATGCCGGTCGCGCCGATCACCATCCACCGCAGGGAACCGGGATCCACCGGAAAGTCCGCTGGCGCAGGATACGCCGACGCCTTGTTTTGCGAATAGCAATTCGGCGCAATCACGCGCCGATGCTATGGGCATTCTCGGCGGAACCGCAACTCCCTTCGCCGAAAAGGTTTTCCCTGATGATGCAGGCGTCCCCGCGCGACCTTCGCCACTCTCCGCGCACCCCCTAATCCCCCCTAAGATTCCCTCATTCCCCCTAGGCGGCCGCAGAGTTGGACCACTGCCCGGCCCCGCATGTTAGAAAGGCTCTGCACCATTTCTGTGTCCCATTCAGTCGGCGCTCGACGCGCGGCCGGTCACGCGACTTCCTGTGCGAATCCCGGGCCGCCGTTGCCGCGTCCCGCTTGATTCGCAGGCGTAAATGAACCTTAAACGACCCGTGGATTCCGCCGTCGTGGTCGATGGACTGGTCAAGAAATACCCGGGACGTGATCACCCCGCGGTGGACGGCCTGAGTTTCTCGGTCCGCCGGGGCGAGGTCTTCGGATTCCTCGGTCCGAACGGTGCGGGCAAGACCACGACCATAGGCATCCTCACCACCCGGGTGGCCCCCACGGCGGGGCGCGCCTTCGTCCAGGGCGTCGACGTCGTGGCCCATCCGGCGCAGGCGCGCCGCGCGTTCGCCGTCGTACCCCAGCGCAACAACCTCGACCGGTCGCTGACGCTGCGGCAGAACCTCCTCTTCCACGCCGGGTACCACGGCATGGGCCGGGCCGAGCGCGGCCGGCTCGCCGACGAGTGCCTGGAGTGGGTGGGGCTCGCCGACCGGGGCAAGTCCCGCGGCGACGAGCTCTCAGGCGGACAGGCCCAGCGGGTGATGATCGCCCGGGCGCTGATGCACCGCCCCGAGGTGCTCTTCCTCGACGAGCCGGCCACCGGACTCGACCCGCAGGCACGGCTCTTCATCCACGAGCGGGTCGCCGAGCTGAGCGCGCGCGGCGTGACCACGGTCCTGACCACGCACGACATGGACGAGGCCGCCAAGCTCTGCGACCGCGTGGGCATCGTCGACCACGGCCGGCTGCTCGCCCTCGACACACCGCAGGCGCTGATGGAGAGCCTGAGCAGCACCGCCCTCACGCTCACCGTGCAGCCCGCGGAGCTGGACCCCGAAGGCGTCGTGCGGCTCCTGGAGAAGATCGAGGCCGTCGAGCGCGTCGAGCGGGTGCTCCTGGAGGAGGGCGGCGCGGCGGACGGCTCCCCCACCGCCGTCCGGCTGCGCCTCTACAGCGACGCGCCGTCCGGCGCGGTACTGCCCCTCGCCATCACGGCCCTGACGGAAGCGAGTTGTGACATCAAGGACATGAGCGTCGGCACCGCGTCCCTGGAGGACGTCTTCATCGAACTCACCGGCCGGGAGCTGCGATGACGGCCACCGCCCTGCCCGCCGAGGTCGCCGACTTCCCCGCGGAGCTGCGCCCCGCGCGCTCCGACGTGCGCACGGTGACCCGTACGTTCTTCTTCATCCTGTGGCGGGACATCTTCGTCACCGGCCGCGAACTGGGCCCCTTCCTCGCCCAGGTGCTCGTGGAGCCGTTCTTCATCCTCTTCGTCTTCGGCAAGGTCCTGGGGGAACTCGGCTACACCAGCGGCGGGTTCCAGCAGGTGCTGCTGCCCGGCGTGGTCGCGCTCAACAGCTTCCTGGTCAGCCTGCAGAACACCGCGCTGCCACTGGTGATCGACTTCTCGTGGACCAAGGAGATCGAGGACCGGCTGCTCGCTCCGATCCCGACCAGCCTGGTCGCCATCGAGAAGCTGGTCTTCGGCGCGCTGCGCGGGCTCATCGCCTCGCTGGTGATGATCCCGGTCGGCTTCCTGATCCTGGACCACGCCTCCTGGCCGATGGACAGCTTCGCGGCCACGCTGGGCGTGCTGGTGATGGGCGCTCTCGCGGGCAGCACGGTGGGGCTGACGATCGGCACCCTGGCACCGCCCCGGCACATCAGCGTCATCTTCGCCGTGACGCTGACCCCCCTGATGTTCACCGGGTGCACCCAGTTCACCTGGCACGGCCTGTCGTCCATCCCCTGGTTCCAGGTGCTGTGCGCGATCAATCCGCTGACCTATGTCAGCGAGGGCATCCGCGACCTGATGCTGCCGCCGGGCGGCCCGTCCTCCATCCCGCTGTGGGTCGATCTGCTCGCCCTGACCGGCGCGATCGTGGTCTTCGGACTGATCGGCATCAAGGGTTTCCACCGCAGGGCGCAGGACTGACCGACCCCCCGGTTTTCTTTCCCGGCCTCGCAGGCGGCCGCGCGCACCCGCGCGTGGCCGCGTGCGAGGCCATTTCTTCATCCCGGAAGCAAAGGCATTCACGGATTATGAGCGATTCCGACCAGATTCCCGCGACCGCGTCCACGGGCGCGGACGGTACCGCCCCCGCAGGTATCGCGGCGGCAAGTGAGCCCGGTTCTTCGGCCGAGCGCACCGCGACCGCGATCGTATTTCCCGGCATGGGCCCCTCGGCTTTCGCCGAGGTCGGGAAATTCCTGCTCATGGACCCCTATGCACGGCAACGGCTCGCGGAGGCCGACGAAGCACTCGGCTATTCGGTTTTCGACCGGTTCCGCACGGCCGAGGAGGACTACTCCGTCCATTCGCAGGTCGCCTTCCTGGTGAACTCGATGGCGATGGCGGACCGCGCTCTGGACACCCTCGGCATCTCCCCCACCGTCTGCACCGGCCCCAGCTTCGGCCAGAAGGCCGCCGCCGCCTTCGTCGGCTCGCTGCCCTTCGCGGACGTCGTACGGCTCACCGTGGAGCTGGCCCGCTGCGAGGAGGAGTACTTCTCCGGCGCCTACGAGGACGTCGTCACGCACTCCTTCGTCCGCACCCCGCAGGAGCGGCTGGACGAGATCCTCGCCGGCCTGGACGACCGCGGCGCCTGGTACGACATCTCCGGCCGACTGGACGCGGGCTTCCACATGGTGTCCGTACAGGAGAAGGAACTCGATGGGCTGAAGGCGGCGATCAGCGCGGCCGGCGGCTACTCCATGTACTCGATGCGGCCCCCGGTCCACGCGGCGGCGTTCTCGGCGCTGCGCCGCAAGGCCGAGGAGGAGGTGTTCGGCGCCTACGAGCTCGCCGACCCGGCCATGCCCGTGGTCGCCGACCAGGACGGCACGGTCGTACGGGACGCCACCGGGATGCGCACGATGATGCTGGACACGTTCGACCGGCCGATCCACTGGCCGAGTGTGGTGAAGTCGCTCACGGAGCTGGGCGTGGGCACGGTGTGCGTGACCGGCCCGGACAACCTCTTCCGCCGGCTGGACCTCACCAAGGACACCTTCGAGGTCGTCGCGGTCGGGCTGCCCAAGAAGCGGGCCCGGGAGCCGCGCCCGCAGCGCGCCGGACGCGCCGCCTGACGCGCCGCCCCGACAGCGCGGGGCGTCCTGGTTCGTGAGCCGCGGACCGTCCCGCGCGACGAGGGCCGGGCCCCACCGCATCGGTGGGGCCCGGCCCTTGTGGTTTTCCGCCTCCTGCCGCCGGCCGGTCAGCGCCGGGTGGCGAGCCACTCCTCGACGGCCCCGGCGGTCGTCGGGGCGTGCTCCTCCATCATGGTGAAGTGGTTGCCGGGCACGTCCAGGGCGGTGTGCTCCAGGTCCCAGTAGGACCGCCAGTCGCCGTCCGTGGCCCGGGTCCAGTCGAAGAACTGCTCACCGGCCCGTACGAGCAGCGTCGGCGTCCTGATGGTCTCCGGCTTCCAGCCGCCGAAGAGCCGGAAGTACGCGGCCATCGCCAGCAGCCGGTTGTCGTCGACCGGCACATAGGTGTCCTGCCGCTCGTCCATCCCCTGGGAGAGACCCGGCTGGATGCCCACGATGGCGTCGTCGTCGTGCGAGTAGATGTCGATCATCACCAGGGCCTCGGGGGAGACTCCCGCGCTCTCCAGCTTCCCGGCCACCGCGTGGGCGAGCATGCCGCCCGAGGAGTGGCCAAGGAGCACGAACGGCGCGCCGCCGGTCTGCTTCAGCACCGCTTCGGCCTGCGCCTCGATCACCGCCTCCGTGGTCGAGGGGAGCTGTTCGCCCCGCAGGAAGCCGGGCGCGCCGAGCGCCCAGACGTCCCTGCGACCGCGGAAGGCGGAGGCGAAGCGCGCGTACTGGTGCGGCCCCGAGATCGACAGGATCGAGGAGAAGCAGACCAGGGCCGGACCGCCGTCCCCGCGAGCGAGCCGCACCAGGCCCGGCGCCTTGCGCAGTTCGGCGGACGAGGCGAACGACGGCCGGAACCGTGACGCCTGCATGAGCAGTTCCATGAACTCACCGGACGCGCCCTGCGCACCGGCCTCCTGGAGCATCGCCCCGAACACCCCCGCCGTCTCCTCCTCCATGCCGTCGGCCGCGTTCACGGGGGTGCTCGCGCCGCCGAGGGCACCGGCGAGTTCGACGCGCAGCTGCCGCGCGACGAGGGCCGGCGTGGGGAAGTCGAAGAGGAGGGCGGCGGACAACCGGAGGCCGGTCGCCGCGTTCAGGTGGTTGCGCAACTCGATGGCGGTCAGCGAGTCCAGGCCCAGCTCCAGGAACTCCTGGGACTCGCCCACCGCGTCCGGCGACGGGTAGGCGAGTACGGCGGCGACCTGGGTGCGCACCACATCGAGCAGGCTGTGCTCCTGTTCCTCCTCGGTCAGCCCGGACAGGCCGGCGAGAAGCCGCGCGGAGGCCGCAGCCGTGGAGCCCGCCGGCTGCTGCGCGGTGGCCCGGCGGGGGCCGCCGCGCACCAGGCCGCGGAAGACGGGCGGCAGCGCCCCGGCGTCCGCCTGGGCCCGCAGGGGGGCGGTGTCCAGCCGCATGGCGACGAGGACGGCGCCGTTGTTCTCGCCCGCCGCGTCCTCGGCCGCGGTGAGGGCGAGGGCCGTGTCGAAGAGGGCCAGGCCCTCGGTGGCGGAGAGCGGGGCGAGCCCGGCCTTCGCCATCCGCTGGACGTCGGCGTCGCCGAGCTCACCGGTCATCTCACTGCGCTGGTCCCACAGTCCCCAGGCCAGCGACACCGCGGGCAGCCCCGCCGCGCGCCGGTGCTGGGCGAGGGCGTCCAGGAACGTGTTGGCCGCCGCGTAGTTGGCCTGCCCCGGGTTGCCGAGCGTGCCGGCCGCCGAGGAGAACAGGACGAACGCCGCTAGGTCCAGTCCCCGGGTCAGCTCGTGCAGGTGCAGTGCCGCGTCCGCCTTGGGACGCAGCACCGTGTCGACGCGCTGCGGGGTCAGCGACGGTACGAGCCCGTCGTCGAGGTGGCCCGCGGTGTGCACGACGGCGGTGAGCGGGTGCGCGGCAGGGATGTTCGCCAGCAGCGCGGCCAGTGCCTCCCGGTCGGCCACGTCGCAGGCGGCGACGCTCACCTCGGCGCCCAGTTCCCGCAGTTCGGTGACGAGTGCGGCGGCGCCGGGGGCGTCGGCTCCGCGCCGGCTGGTCAGCAGCAGATGCCGCACGCCCCGCTGGGTGACGAGGTGCCGGGCGAGGAGACTGCCGAGGGCGCCCGTGCCGCCGGTGATGAGGACGGTGCCCCCAGGCGCCAGGGCCGGGGCCTGCGCCGCGGGTGCCGTCTCCGGCTCCGGCTCGTGGTCCGGCGCGGTGGCGGGGACACGGGCCAGGCGCGCGGCACGCAGGGCACCGTCGCGCACGGCGATCTGAGGTTCCCCGACCGCCATGGCGGCGGCCAGCAGCGGGGCGAGATCCGCGGCCCCGGCTTCCCCGGCGGACGCGTCGAGGTCGAGCAGCACGAACCGCCCGGGGTTCTCCGACTGCGCGGACCGCAGCAGGCCCCACACGGCCGCGTGGGCCAGGTCCGGCACGCCCTCGCCCGGGCGGGCCTCGACCGCGCCCCGAGTGACCACGGCCAGCCGGGCCCCGGTGAGGGCCTCCTCGGCCAGCCAGTTCTGCACCAGTTCCAGCACATCACGGGCCGCCCGCCGGGCGGCTTCGGCTATGTCGCCGGTGTTCTCGGTGTTCTCGCTGCCGGGGAACCCGTACGAGACCAGCACCGTGTCCGGCAGCGGCTTGCCCGCCGCCACCACGCCCGCGAGCGCGGACAGGTCCGCGTACCCGTCGACGGTGGCACCCGCGCCCCGCAGGCCGGACTCCAGGCCCAGGGTGTCGGCGCCGACCACGGCCCAATGGCCGCTCTGGGCAGCGGACTCCGCGCGGAGCGGGGTCCACTCCAGCCGGAACAGCGACTCGTGGAACACCGGCCGGTCCGAGCGCAACCGCGCCGGGTCGAGCACCCGCAACAGCAGCGACTCCACCGACACGACCGGCGCGCCCTGTTCGTCGCATGCCGTGAGGGACACCGCGCCGGAGCCGGCGGGAGCCAGCCGCACCCGCAGCGCGCCCGCGCCGGCCGAGTGCAGGCCGACCCCGCTGAAGGAGAACGGCAACCGGATCCGGCCGTCGTTCCCGCCCTGCGCCGTGTCCTCGCCCGCGAGGAAGCCGCCTGCGAGCGCGATGCCGTGCAACCCCGCGTCCAGCAGTGCCGGGTGCACGCCGAAGTGGGCGGCCTCGGTGCGCGGGCCCTCGGGCAGCACCAGCTCGGCGAAGAGTTCGTCGCCCCGCCGCCACGCCGCCCGCAGATTGCGGAACGCCGGGCCGTAGGCGAACCCGCCGGCGGCGAACCGGTCGTACAGATCGTCCGCTTCGAGCGGCTCGGCGCCCGCGGGAGGCCAGACCTCCAGGCCCGCCACGTCCGGTGCGGCCGGGCTCCCGGCCGCACCGAGCACCCCGCTCGCGTGCCGCGTCCACGCCACGTCCTGGTCCTGGCCGTCCTCGTCGCCCGGGTTCTCGGGGCGCGAGTGCACCTGGAGCGCGCGCCGGCCCGTGTCGTCCGGGGCGTCCAGCGAGACCACCAGCTGGATGCCGTCCCGCTCCGGGAGCACCAGCGGCGCTTCGAGGGTCAGCTCCTCCAACACCTCGCAGCCGACCCGCCACCCGGCCTGCAGAGCCAGCTCCACGAAGGCGGTGCCGGGCAGCAGGACCGCGCCCGCCACCGCGTGATCGGCCAGCCAGGCGTGGCTGTGGAGGGAGAGCCTGCCGGTGAACAGCAGTCCTTCGGAGTCGGGCAGTTCGACGACCGCGCCCAGCAGCGGGTGTCCGGCCGGGCCGAGCCCGGCGGAGGCGACGTCACCGGCGGGGGCCGGGGGCACGTCGATCCAGTAGCGCTCTTGCTGGAAGGCGTACGTCGGCAGGTCGACACTCTGGGCGCCGGTACCGGAGAAGTACGCCTCCCAGTCGACGGCGAAGCCACGGATGTGCGCCTGCCCGAGGGCCGCGACGGCACTCGCGGCCTCGTCACGGCCGGAACGCAGGAGCGGCACGAAGGCGGCATCGCCGCCGGTGACACAGCCCTGGGCCATGGCGGAGAGGACTCCGTCGGGGCCGAGTTCGAGGTAGGTGGTGACACCGGCCGCTTCGAGCGCGCGGATGCCGTCGAGGAAACGAACCGCCTCACGGACATGACGCACCCAGAAGTCGGGCGACGCCATCTCGTCCGAGACCAGAGCGCCGGTCAGGTTCGAGACGACCGGGATACGCGGCGACTCGTACGACAGCCCCTCGGCGACCTTGCGGAAGTCGGCGAGCATGCCGTCCATGTGCGGTGAGTGGAAGGCGTGACTAACCGTCAGCCGCTTCGACTTACGGTCCGGGAACTGCGCGACGATCTTGAGCGCGGCGTCCTCGTCACCCGCGATGACCACCGACTGAGGACCGTTGATCGCGGCGATGGACACACCGTCGGTGAGGTGCGGCAGGACCTCGTCCTCCGACGCCTGGACGGCGATCATGACACCGCCACCGGGCAACGCCTGCATCAGACGACCACGCGCCGAAACCAGCGCGCACGCGTCCTCCAGCGAGAACACCCCGGCGACATGGGCGGCCGCGATCTCACCGATGGAGTGACCCGCCAGGAAGTCGGGCTTCACACCCCACGACTCCACCAGACGGAACAACGCCACCTCAACCGCGAACAACGCAGGCTGAGTGAACTCCGTACGGTCCACCAGACCCGCATCGTCCCCGAACAGCACATCCTTCAACGGGACTTCAAGATGAGCGGCGACCGCGTCCAACGCCTCCGCGAACACGGGATACGCGTCATACAGCTCACGCCCCATCCCCAACCGCTGACTCCCCTGACCAGTAAACAGGAACGCCAGCTTCCCAGCGCTCACCTCACCCCGCGCCACACCAGAGGCCGTTCCCTCCGACTCCAACGCGGCCAGACCACGCAGCAGGTCCTCCAGGTCCCCCGCCACGACCACCGCACGGTGATCGAACGAAGCCCGCCTGGCAGCCAGCGAGAACGCCACATCCACCGGACGCACCCCAGAAGCACCCTCCACACGCGACCGCAACCGCGCCGCCTGCCCACGCAACGCATCCGCCGACTTCGCCGACAACACGAACGGCCAACAACCAACAGGCTGCTCATCACCCTCAACAGCAGCAAACTCCTCCGGAGCCTGCTCGATGATCGTGTGCGCGTTCGTACCACTGATACCGAACGACGACACACCCGCACGACGCGGACGACCCGTCTCCGGCCACGGCATGGACTCGTCGAGAAGCGAGACCGCACCCGCCGACCAGTCGACATGCGGAGTCGGCTCACCCGCATGCAACGATCGGGGAAGAACCCCGTGCCGGATCGCCTCGACCATCTTGATGATGCCCGCGACACCCGCCGCCGCCTGCGTATGACCGAAGTTCGACTTCACCGAACCCAACCACAACGGACTCTCATCCGAATGCTCCCGGCCATACGTCGCCAACAACGCCTGCGCCTCGATCGGGTCACCCAACGTCGTACCCGTACCGTGCGCCTCGACGACATCCACCTCAGCAGCCGACAGACCCGCACTGGCCAACGCCTGACGAATCACCCGCTGCTGAGACGGACCGTTCGGAGCCGTGAGGCCGTTGCTCGCACCGTCCTGGTTGATCGCCGAACCACGCACGATCGCCAGGACCGGATGGCCCTTCGCCCGCGCGTCGGAGAGCCGCTCGACGAGCAGCATGCCGACGCCCTCGCCCCACGCCGTGCCGTCGGCGTCGGCGGAGAACGGCTTGCAGCGGCCGTCCCCCGAGAGGCCGCGCTGGCGGCTGAAGGCGACGAACGTTCCCGGCGTGGCCATCACGGTGACGCCGCCGGCCAGCGCGAGATCGCACTCGCCGTTGCGCAGCGCCTGCACCGCGAGGTGCAGCGTGACGAGGGAGGACGAGCAGGCCGTGTCGACCGTGACCGCGGGCCCTTCGAGGCCGAAGGTGTACGAGACCCGGCCCGAGGCGACACTGCCCGAGCTGGAGGTGCCCATATAGCCCTCCAGCCCGTCGGGGGCGCGGTGCAGCAGAGTGCCGTAGTCGTTGTACATGACGCCTGCGAAGACGCCCGTACGGCTGCCGCGCACAGCGGCCGGGTCGATGCCCGCCCGCTCGAACGCCTCCCACGACGTCTCCAGTAGGAGACGCTGCTGCGGGTCCATGGCCAGGGCCTCGCGCGGCGAGATCCCGAAGAAGGTCGGGTCGAACCGGTTGGCCTCGTGCAGGAAGCCGCCTTCCTGCACGTAGCTCGTGCCCTGCCCGTCGGGGTCCTCGTCGAACAGCCGCCCCATGTCCCAGCCCCGGTCGGCGGGGAAGGGGGTGATGGCGTCCGTCTCCTCGGAGACCAGTCGCCACAGGTCCTCGGGCGACTCGACGCCGCCCGGGTACCGGCAGGCCATCCCGACGATCGCGATCGGCTCCCGCTCCTCCGACTCGACCTCCTGGAGACGGCGGCGCGTCTCGTGGAGATCGGCCGTCACCCGCTTCAGGAAGTACCGGAGCTTTTCCTCATTCATGCGTGCATCCCTCGTACAGAAGCCAGAAAGGCAGAGCCGTCGGCACGGCGGAGCCGAGCCGTCACGTCGGGGTATCCGTCAGGAGATCCCGAACTCCTTGCCGATGAAGTCGAAGAGGTCGTCGTCGGTCGCCGTCTCAAGGACCTCGGCCACGTCGTTGTCCTCGGCTTCCCCGGCCTCGCTCCAGGCGGCCAGCAGTGCCTGGAGCCGTTCGGTGATCCGGTCACGGCCGTCGCCGTCGGGCACGGCCGCCACGAGCGTCCTCTCCAGCCGGTCCAGTTCGGCGAGCAGCGGGGGAACCGCCGCGGCGCCTTCCTGCCAGAGTTCGTCGCGCAGGAACTCCACCAGCGCGTTCGGCGTGGGGTAGTCGAAGACGAGGGTGGCGGGCAGTCGTACGCCCGTCGCCCCGCCGAGCCGGTTGCGCAGCTCGACGGCCGTCAGCGAGTCGAAGCCGACCTCGCTGAACGAGCGTGCCGGGTCGACCGCGTCGGGCCCGGCGAAGCCGAGCACGGCAGCCACGTGTGTGCTGACCAGCTCCAGCAGTGCCTCGTCCCGTGCGGCCGGCGAGAGGCCGGACAGGCGCTCCCGCAGCGCGGTGCCGCCTTCCGTACCGCTGTCGTCCGTTCCGGCGGTGCGTCGGGTGGTGGTCCTCACCAACCCGCTCAACAGCGGCGGCAGCACACCACCCGCAGCAGCCTGCGCCCGCAACCCCACCAAGTCCAACCGCACCGGCACGAACAACGCCCGACCCGAACCAGACGCGGCATCAAACAGCGCCACACCCTCCTCGGCCGACAGCGCACTCACACCACCACGGCCCATCCGACCACGATCGGCCTCACCCAGCTCACCCGTCATCGCCGACGCCTCAGCCCACAAACCCCAAGCCAAAGAAGTCGCCGCAAGACCCAGAGCCTTACGGTGCTGCGCCAAAGCGTCCAGGAACACGTTCGCCGCCGCATAGTTGGCCTGCCCCGCACCACCGAACACACCAGCAGCCGAAGAGAACAACACAAACGCCGACAAGCCGAGATCACGCGTCAGCTCGTGCAGGTTCCACGCCGCATCCACCTTCGGACGCAACACCGCCGACACCCGCTCAGCCGACAACGACCCCACCACACCGTCATCCAGCACACCAGCCGTATGCACCACAGCCGTCAGCGGACGGTCCTGCGGTACGGAGTCCAGGACCACAGCCAGCGCATCCCGGTCGGCCACATCACACGCCGCCCACGTCACACCAGCACCCAACCCAGCAAGCTCCGCCGACAACTCCGCAGCACCCTCAGCCGCAGCACCCCGACGACTCACCAACAACAGATGACGCACACCCCACACCGACACCAAATGACGCGCAAACAAACCACCCAACGCACCACTCGCACCCGTCACCAACACCGTGCCACCAGAGGCGAGTTCCGGGATGTTGCCGACAGCGTCGCTGGAGCGCGCCAGCTTGGGAACCCGTACCGCACCACCCCGCACCGCGACCTCCGGCTCGCCCGAGGCGAGCGCGGCGGGCAGCGCGCGGTAGGAGGCGTCGGTGCCGTCGACGTCGGCGAGGGCGAAGCGCCCCGGGTTCTCCGACTGCGCGGAGCGGACCAGACCCCACACCGGGGCGTGCGCCAGGTCCGTCACATCCTCGCCCGGTACGGCACAGACCGCGCCCCGGGTCAGGAACACCAGGCGGGAATCGGCGAACCGGTCGTCCGCCAGCCACTCCTGGACGAGCTCCAGCGCCCGGCCGGTCGCCGTGTGCACCGCACCCGGCACGTCGTCCCCGAGCGTGTCGGACAGCGGGACGCACACCAGCTCCGGCACGGCCGGACCGGCGTCGGCGAGCGCCGCGAGACCGTCGTACGCCTCGTGGCGCACCCCGACGGAGTCGAGGCCGGAGTGGGTGTCGCCCGCCGCCGTGAGCAGGGCCCAGGGGCGCTGCTCGGTGACGGACACCGGGTTGAGCGGCAGCGCGGTCCAGTCGATCTGGAACAGCGACTCCTGCTGACCACCACGCGCCGCACCGATCTGCTCCGGCGAAACCGACCGCAGAACAAGCGAATCAACCGAAGCAACCGGCACACCAGCCACATCAGCCAGCTCCAACGACACCGCATCCCGACCAGCCCGAGCCAACCGCACCCGAACCCCCGACGCACCCACCGCATGCAACCGCACACCACCCCAGGCAAACGGCAACCTGCCCTGGCCGGTGCTCTCGACGAGGTCGCCGAGACCCGCCGCGTGCAGCGTCGCGTCCAGGAGTGCGGGGTGCAGACCGAACCACTCGGCCGACTCCCGGAACTCCTCGTCGAGGCCGACCTCGGCGTACACGGCGTCGCCGTGCAGCCAGGCGGCCCGCAGGCCCTGGAAGACCGGTCCGTAGTCGAACCCGGCCGCGGCCATGCCCTCGTACAGCCCGTCGATGTCGACCGGTTCGGCGCCGGCCGGGGGCCAGGCGGCCGGGTCGGCAGCCGGGGCCGGGGCCCCGGTGGTGGCGAGGACACCGGCGGCGTGCCGCGTCCACGGCTCGTCGGCGGTGGCGTCCTCGTTCCGGGAGTACAGCGACAGGGCGCGCCGCCCGGACTCGTCGGCACCGGCCACGGTGAGCCGCAGTTGGACGCCGCCGCGCTCGGGCAGCACCAGCGGCGCTTCGAGCGTCAACTCCTCCAGCACGTCGCAGCCGACCTGGTCGCCCGCCCTGACGGCGAGTTCGACGAAGGCCGTGCCCGGCAGGAGTACGGAGCCCATGACCGCGTGGTCCGCGAGCCAGGCGTGGGTGGCGAGGGAGAGCCGCCCGGTGAACAAGAAGCCGTCGGAGTCGGGCAGTTCGACCGCCGCACCGAGCAGCGGGTGATCCGTCACCCCGAGACCGAAGCCGGTCGCGTCGCCGGGGCCCGTCTGCGTGGCGGCGTTGTCGAGCCAGTACCAGTCGCGCTGGAAGGCGTACGTGGGCAGCTCGACCTGGCGGGCGCCGGTGGCCGCGAAGAACGCGTCCCAGTCCACGCGCACCCCGTGGGCATGCGCCTGGGCGAGGGCCGTGGTGACCGTCTCGGCCTCGGGGCGCCCGGCGCGGAGCCCGGGCGCGAAGACCGCGTCCTCGGTGACGCACTCCTGAGCCATGGCGGAGAGGACTCCGTCGGGGCCGAGTTCGAGGTAGGTGGTGACACCGGCGGCTTCGAGGGCACGGATGCCGTCGAGGAACCGTACGGCCTCACGGACGTGACGCACCCAGAAGTCGGCGTCGGTCATCTCGTCAGAGACCAGAGCGCCGGTCAGGTTGGAGACGACCGGGATACGCGGCGACTCGTACGACAGGCCCTCGGCAACCTTGCGGAAGTCGGCGAGCATGCCGTCCATGTGCGGCGAGTGGAACGCGTGACTGACCGTCAGCCGCTTCGACTTGCGGCCTTCGAAGTGCGCCACGATCTCCTGCGCCGCGTCCTCGTCACCCGCGATGACCACCGACTGAGGGCCGTTGATGGCCGCGATGGACACACCGTCGGTGAGGTACGGCAGCACCTCGTCCTCTGACGCCTGGACGGCGATCATGACACCGCCAGCGGGCAGCGCCTGCATCAACCGGCCACGGGCTGCGACCAGTTCACAGGCGTCCTGGAGCGAGAACACACCCGCCACATGCGCAGCAGCAATCTCACCAATGGAGTGACCCGCCAGGAAGTCGGGCTTCAGACCCCACGACTCCACCAGACGGAACAACGCCACCTCAACCGCGAACAACGCAGGCTGCGTGAACTCCGTACGGTCGAGAAGATCACTGTCGTCGCCGAACAGCACATCCTTCAGCGGCAGTTCTAGACGCGAACACACCGCGTCCAACGCCTCCGCGAACACCGGGTAGGCGTCGTACAGCTCCCGGCCCATGCCGAGCCGCTGACTCCCCTGACCCGTGAACAGGAACGCCAGCTTCCCAGCGCTCACCACACCCCGCGCCACACCAGAGGCCGTTCCCTCCGCCTCCAACGCGGCCAGACCACGCAGCAGTTCCTCCCGGTCCCCCGCCACGACCACCGCACGGTGATCGAACGAAGCCCGCCTGGCAGCCAGCGAGAACGCCACATCCACCGGACGCACCCCAGAAGCACCCTCCACACGCGACCGCAACCGCGCCGCCTGCCCGCGCAACGCATCCGCCGACTTCGCCGACAACACGAACGGCCAAGAGCCAACAGGCTCATCGCCCGCAACAGAAACAAACTCCTCCGGAGCCTGCTCGATGATCGTGTGCGCGTTGGTACCGCTGATACCGAACGACGACACACCCGCACGACGCGGACGACCCGTCTCCGGCCACGGCATGGAGTCGGTCAGCAGCGAGACCGCACCGTCCTCCCACTCCACGTGCGGAGTCGGCTCGTCGACGTGCAGGGTCTTCGGCAGCACACCGTGCCGGATCGCCATGATCATCTTGATGATGCCCGCGACACCGGCGGCGGCCTGGGTGTGGCCCATGTTCGACTTGATGGAGCCCAGCCACAGCGGCTGGTCGGCCTCGCGCTCCCTGCCGTAGGTGGCGAGGAGGGCCTGGGCCTCGATCGGGTCGCCCAGGGTCGTGCCCGTGCCGTGTGCCTCGACCACGTCGATCTGATCGCTCGTCAGTCCGGCCCCGGCGAGGGCCTGGCGGATGACGCGCTGCTGGGACGGGCCGTTCGGGGCCGTGAGGCCGTTGCTCGCACCGTCCTGGTTGACCGCCGAGCCCCGGACGATCGCCAGGACCGGGTGGCCCTTCGCCCGCGCGTCGGACAGTCGCTCGACGAGCAGCATGCCCGCGCCCTCGGCCCAGCTGGTGCCGTCGGCTGCGGCGGCGAAGGACTTGATGCGGCCGTCGGCCGCCAGTCCGCGCTGACGGCTGAACTCGGTGAAGGTACCGGGCGTCGACATCACCGTGACACCACCGGCCAGCGCCATCGTGCACTCGCCGTTGCGCAGCGCCTGGATCGCCCAGTGCAGTGCGACCAGGGACGAGGAGCAGGCGGTGTCGACGGTGACGGCCGGGCCCTCAAGCCCGAAGGCGTACGAGACGCGGCCGGAGGCGATGCTGCCGGAGTTTCCGGTGCCGAGGTAGCCCTCGACCCCGTCCGGGACGGAGGTGATCCGGGTCGCGTAGTCGTGGTACATGATGCCGGCGAAGACGCCCGTACGGCTGCCGCGCACGGCGGCCGGGTCGATGCCCGCCCGCTCGAACGCCTCCCACGAGGTCTCCAGGAGCAGCCGCTGCTGCGGGTCCATCGCGACGGCCTCGCGCGGCGAGATCCCGAAGAACGCCGGATCGAAGCGGCCCGCGTCGTGCAGGAAGCCGCCGGAGCGGGTGTAGCTGGTGCCCTTGCCGTCCGGGTCCGGGTCGTACAGGGACTCCAGGTCCCAGCCACGGCCCTGCGGGAACTCCGAGATGGCGTCGACGCCGCCCACCACCAGACGCCACAGGTCCTCGGGGGTCTCCACACCGCCCGGGTAGCGGCATGCCATGCCGACGATCGCGATCGGCTCGTCGTCGAGGACCGTGCCGGACCGCACGGGCACGGCCGGGGCCGTGTCCGCCGGTTCGTCCAGGCCCAGCGCCTCGGTCCGCAGGAAGTCCGCGAGCGCGCCCGGCGTCGGGTAGTCGAAGACGAGCGTGGCCGAGAGGCGCACGCCGGTCGCGGCACCGAGGCGGTTGCGGAGCTCGACGGAGGTCAGCGAGTCGAAGCCGAGCTCCTTGAACGCCCGGTCGGCCGGTACCTCGTCGGTGGAGGCGTGGCCGAGTACGGCGGCCACCTCGGCCCGGACGAGGTCGAGGAGGGCCGCGTCGCGCTCGGCGGCGGGCAGCGCCGCCAGGCGCTCGCGGAGCGCGGTCGCGCCGGCCGCGGTGCCCGCGCCGACGGCCCGGCGCACCGGCACGCGGACCAGGCCGCGCAGCAGGTCGGGCAGCATCCCGGAGTGGGCCTGGGCCCGCAGGGCGGTCAGGTCGAGCGGGAGGGGGACGAGCAGGGCGTCCGTGGTGTGCCGGGCCGCGTCGAAGAGGGCGAGGCCGGTCTCGGGCGTGAGCACGGTGATGCCGCCGCGGTTGATGCGCTCGCGGTCGGCCTCCGCCAGGCCGCCACCCATACCGACGACGCCGGTCCACAGTCCCCAGGCCAGGGAGGTCGCCGGGAGACCGAGTGTCTTGCGGTGCTGGGCCAGCGCGTCCAGGAAGACGTTCGCCGCCGCGTAGTTGGCCTGCCCCGCACCACCGAACACACCGGCAGCCGAAGAGAACAACACAAACGCCGACAGATCCAGATCACGCGTCAACTCATGCAGGTTCCACGCCGCATCCACCTTCGGACGCAACACCGCGGACACCCGCTCCGCCGTCAACGACCCGACCACACCGTCGTCCAGCACACCGGCCGTGTGCACGACCGCCGTCAACGGATGCGCGGCGGGTACGGAGTCCAGGACTGCGGCCAGCGCGTCCCGGTCGGCCACATCACACGCCGCCCACGTCACACCAGCACCCAACCCAGCAAGCTCCGCCGACAACTCCGCAGCACCCTCAGCCGCAGCACCCCGACGACTCACCAACAACAGATGACGCACACCCCACACCGACACCAAATGACGCGCAAACAAACCACCCAACGCACCACTCGCACCCGTCACCAACACCGTGCCATCGACATCCAGCTCACGACCCGCGGTCTCCCCGACCACGGCACGAGCCAGCCTCGGCACCCGGAAGGCTTCGCCGCGTATCGCCAGCTGGGCCTCTCCGGTCTCCAGAGCCGCCGACAGCAACTCCGCGGACAGGGCGTCCGGCTCGACGTCGGCGTCGATCAGGGCGAGACGGCCGGGGTTCTCCGCCTGCGCGGAGCGCAGCAGACCCCAGACGGCGGCCTGCGCGAGTCCGGGCACCGCCTCATCGGCGTCCACCGCGACCGCACCCCGGGTCAGGAACACCAGGCGGGAATCCGTGAACCGCTCGTCCGCCAGCCACTCCCGTACGAGAGCGAGAGCGTCGGCGGTACGTGCGTGCACCGCGCCGGGCACGTCCTGCGTGACCGGCTCGTCCCACGGCACCACGAGCGACTTCGGGGCCGCGCCACCTTCGGCGACGGCCGCGCCCAGCGCCGCGAGGTCCGCGAACACCTGCGAGCCGGCACCGAGCAGCAGCCAGTCGTCGGCTGCGCCGGTCGCGGCGCCCGAGGGCAGCACCGGCCAGTCCACCCGGAACAGCGCGTCGCGGGTGACGTCCGGGGCCGCGCTCAACTGCTCGCGGGAGACGGCCCGCAGTGCCAGACCGGCCACCGAGGCGACCGGCTCACCGGCCGCGTCGGCGATCGTCAGGGCGACCTCGCCGCCCCGGCCCGGGGTGAGACACACGCGCAGCGCGGACGCGCCGACGGCGTGCAGGGTCACGCCGGACCAGGAGAAGGGCAGTCGTCCCTCGCCGCTCTCGTCGGCGGAGCCGCCCAGGCCGAGGGCGTGCAGGGCCGCGTCGAGCAGGGCCGGGTGGAGCGCGAAGACGCCCGCGTCGGCCTCGGCCGACTCCGGCAGCCGTACCTCGGCGAAGTACTCGCCGTCGCGCCGCCAGGCCGCGCGCAGGCCCTGGAAGACCGGGCCGTAGCCGAAGCCGGAGGCCGCGAGGCCCTCGTACAGCCCCTCCACGGGGACGGACTCCGCCCCGGTCGGCGGCCATTCGGTCAGACCCTGCGGGGTCCGCTCGCCACCGGCCGCGAGGACACCGGCGGCGTGCCTGGTCCACAGGGTGTCGCCGGCCGCGTCCTCGGGCCGCGAGTGCAGCGCCAGCGTGCGCCGGCCCGCCGGGTCGGCGGCACCGACGGAGAGCCGCAGCTGCACGCCGCCCTGCTCGGGCAGCACCAGCGGCGCTTCGAGCGTCAGCTCCTCCACCATGTCGCAGCCGACCTGGTCACCGGCGCGGATCGCCAGTTCGACGAAGGCCGTACCGGGCAGGAGTACGGAGCCCATGATCGCGTGGTCCGCGAGCCAGGGGTGGGTGGCGAGGGAGAGCCGCCCGGTGAACAGGAAGCCGTCGGAGTCGGGCAGTTCGACCGCCGCACCGAGCAGCGGGTGATCCGTCGAACCGATACCAGCCGACATGACATCACCCTGCGGACGGCTCACGTCCAGCCAGTAGCGCTTGCGCTGGAAGGCGTACGTGGGCAGGTCGACACGCTGGGCGCCGGTACCGGCGTAGAACGCCTCCCAGTCCACGGTGACACCGCGCACATGAGCCGCACCAAGAGCCGAGAGCAACGTCTTGGCCTCATCGCGCCGGGCCCGCAGAACGGGCACGAACGCGGCGCCTTCGCCGGTCACACACGCCTGCGCCATGGCGGAGAGGACTCCGTCGGGGCCCAGTTCGAGGTAGGTGGTGACACCGGCCGCTTCGAGAGCACGGATGCCGTCGAGGAAGCGAACCGACTCGCGGACGTGGCGTACCCAGAAGTCGGGGGACGCCATCTCGTCGGAGACCAGAGCGCCGGTCAGGTTGGAGACGACCGGGATGCGGGGCGACTCGTACGACAGCCCCGCGACAACCTCGCGGAAGGCGTCCAACATGCCGTCCATGTGCGGCGAGTGGAACGCGTGACTGACCGTCAGCCGCTTCGACTTGCGGCCTTCGAACTGCGCGAGGACCTTAAGCACGGCGTCCTCATCACCGGCGATGACCACAGACCGCGGACCATTGATGGCCGCGATGCTGACCCGGTCGGTGAGGTACGGAAGCACCTCGTCCTCCGACGCCTGCACCGCAATCATCACGCCACCGGCGGGAAGCGCCTGCATCAGACGACCACGCGCCGAAACCAGCGCGCACGCGTCCTCCAGCGAGAACACACCGGCCACATGCGCAGCAGCGATCTCACCAATGGAGTGACCCGCCAGGAAGTCCGGCTTCACACCCCACGACTCCACCAGCCGGAACAACGCCACCTCAACCGCAAACAACGCAGGCTGAGTGAACTCCGTACGATCCAACGCCTCAGCGTCCGAACCGAACAGCACATCCTTCAACGGAAGTTCCAGACGCGAACACACCGCGTCCAACGCCTCCGCGAACACGGGATACGCGTCATACAGCTCACGCCCCATCCCCAGCCGCTGACTCCCCTGACCCGTGAACAGGAAGGCGAGCTTCTGCGTCGTCGAGGAGGAGCCCACGGACAGGCCGTTGGCTCCGCGGCCCTCGGCGAGGGCCGTCAGTGCGGCGCGGAAGCCGTCACGGTCGGAGGCCACCATGCTGGCGTGCTGGTCGAAGAGGGCGCGGCCGGTCACCAGGGAGTGGCCGATGTCGGCGAGGGACGTCTCGGGGTGCGCGTCCAGGTGGGACAGCAACTGCTCACCCTGTGCGCGCAGCGCGTCCGGGGTGCGGGCGGAGAGGTTCCAGGGAAGGGCCGCCGGGGCGGTGGGCGCCGACGGGCGCTCGGCGGCGGGCGCGGCGGTGTCCGGGGCCTGCTCGATGATGGCGTGCGCGTTGGTGCCGCTCATGCCGAACGAGGAGACACCGGCGCGGCGCGGACGCCCCGTCTCCGGCCAGGCGATCTGCTCGGTGAGCAGCGAGACGGCACCGGCCGCCCAGTCCACGTGCGGCGACGGCGCATCCACGTGCAGGGTCTGCGGGAGCACCCCGTGCCGCATCGCGAGGACCATCTTGATGATGCCCGCGACACCTGCTGCGGCCTGCGTGTGACCGAAGTTGGACTTGATGGAGCCCAGCCACAGCGGAGTGTCGTCGGACCGGTCCTGGCCGTAGGTGGCGAGGAGGGCCTGCGCCTCGATCGGGTCACCGAGGGTCGTGCCGGTGCCGTGCGCCTCGACGGCGTCGACATCGGCCGTGGTCAGCCCCGCATTGGACAGCGCCTGACGGATCACCCGCTGCTGCGACGGACCATTGGGAGCGGTGAGGCCGTTGCTCGCACCGTCCTGGTTGACAGCCGTACCACGTACGACCGCGAGAACCTGGTGACCGTTGCGACGGGCGTCGGAAAGCCGCTCGACGAGCAGCATGCCGACGCCCTCGCCCCAGGCCGTGCCGTCGGCGGCGGCGGCGAAGGGCTTGCAGCGGCCGTCCGCGGCCAGGCCGCGCTGACGGCTGAACTCGGTGAAGACGTCGGGGGTGGTGATGATGGTGACACCGCCCGCCAGGGCGAGCGAGCACTCGCCGTTGCGCAGCGCCTGCGCGGCGAGGTGCAGGGCCACCAGCGACGACGAGCACGCCGTGTCGACCGTGACCGCAGGACCCTCCAGACCGAAGGTGTACGAGACGCGGCCGGAGGCGATGCTGCTGGAGCCGCCGGTGCCGAGGTAGCCCTCGACGCCCTCGGGGACGGCGTTCAGGCGGGACACGTAGTCGTTGTGCATCTGGCCGACGAACACGCCGACCTGCTTGCCGCGCAGGCCCGTCGGGTCGATCCCGGCGCGCTCGAACGCCTCCCACGAGGTCTCCAGGAGGAGCCGCTGCTGCGGGTCCATCGCCAGGGCCTCGCGCGGGTTGATGTTGAAGAACGCGGGGTCGAAGCGGTGGGCGTCGTAGAAGAAGCCGCCTTCGCGTGCGTAGGAGGTACCGGCGCTCTCGGGGTCGGGGTCGTACAGCGCCTCGGTGTCCCAGCCTCGGTCCTCGGGCAGGTGGGCGATGCCGTCCCGGCCTTCGGCGAGCAGCTGCCACAGGTCCTCGGGGGTACGGACGTCGCCGGGGAAGCGGCAGCTCATGGCGACGATCGCGATGGGGTCGTCGGCCTCGGCCGTGGCCGTCGTGTGGCGCGGCACCGCGGCGGCGGCCTCGGAGCCGAGGAGTTCGTCCTTGAGGTAGCCGGCCAGGATCAGGGGCGTCGGGTAGTCGAAGACCAGTGTGGCGGGCAGCCGGATGCCGGCGGTCGCGCCGAGCCGGTTGCGGAACTCCACGGCGGTCAGCGAGTCGAAGCCGATGTCCTTGAAGGCGCGGGTGGGTTCCACGGCTTCGGACGAGGCGTGGCCGAGGACGGCGGCGACCTGGTCGCGGACGAGGTCGAGCAGGAGCGGGTCGCGCTCGTTCTCGGGGAGCCGTACGAGCTGCTCCACCAGCGGGGTCCCGCTGCCCGCGGCGGTGGCCTCGACGGTCCGGCGGGCGGGGGCGCGGACCAGGCCGCGCAGCAGGGCGGGGACCATGCTCGCGTCGGCCTGGCGCAACGGCGCGAGGTCGAGCTGCATGGGGACGAGGAGGGCGTCGCCGGTGTCGTGGGCGGTGTCCAGCAGCGCCAGGGCCTCTTCGGAGGAGAGACCGAGGACGCCGGAGCGGGTCATCCGGTCCTTGTCGGCGGCGTCCAGTTCGCCGGTCATGCCGCTGGCCTCGGCCCAGAGTCCCCAGGCCAGGGAGGTGGCGGCGAGGCCGTGGGCCTGCCGGTGGCGGGCGAGGGCGTCCAGGAAGACGTTCGCGGCCGCGTAGTTGGCCTGTCCGGCGCCGCCGAAGGTGCCGGCGGCGGAGGAGAACAGGACGAAGTCGGCCAGGTCCAGCGCGCGGGTCAGCTCATGGAGGTTGAGGGCCGCGTCGACCTTGGGACGCAGGACCTTGTCGAGCCGCTCGGGCGTGAGGGCGTCGATGACGCCGTCGTCGAGGACACCGGCCGTGTGCACGACCGCCGTCAGGGGGTGTGCGGCCGGTACGGCCGCCAGGAGCTCGGCGAGCGCGGTGCGGTCGGCGGCGTCGCAGGCGGCGACGGTGACGTCGGCGCCCAACTCGCGCAGTTCGGCGGCGAGTTCGACGGCGCCCGCGGCGGCTTCGCCGCGGCGGCTGGTCAGCAGCAGGCGGCGGGCACCGCGGACGGTGACCGCGTGCCGGGCGACGAGAGCGCCGAGGGTGCCGGTTCCGCCGGTGATCAGGACGGTGCCGTCGGGGTTCCAGCCGGCGGGCAGGGTGAGCACGATCTTGCCGACGTGGCGGGCCTGGCTGAGGTAGCGGAACGCCTCGGGCGCCCGCCGCAGGTCCCAGGCGGAGACCGGGACGGGGTGCAGCGCACCCGCCCGGAAGAGGGCGAGCAGCTCGGTGAGCATCTCCTGGATGCGGTCCAGGCCGGCCTCGGTCAGGTCGAACGCCTGGTAGGCGACGCCCGGGTGGGCGGCGGCGACGTCCTCGGGGGTGCGGACGTCGGTCTTGCCCATCTCGACGAACCGTCCGCCGCGCGGCAGCAGCCGCAGGGAGGCGTCCACGAACTCGCGGGCGAGGGAGTCGAGGACGACGTCGACGCCGCGTCCTTCGGTGGCGGTGCGGAAGGTGTCCTCGAAGTCCAGGGTCCGCGAGGAGGCGATGCGGTCGTCGGTCAGACCGAGTCCGCGCAGGGTGTCCCACTTGCCGGGGCTGGCCGTCGCGTAGACGTCGGCACCCCAGTGGCGGGCGAGCTGGACGGCGGCCATGCCGACGCCGCCGGCGGCGGCGTGCACCAGAACCGACTCGCCGTCCCGCAGTCCGGCGAGGTCGTGCAGCGCGTAGTACGCCGTCATGAAGACGATCGGTACGGACGCGGCCTCGGCGAAGGTCCAGCCGTCGGGCATCGGCGCGATCATGCGGCGGTCGACGACGGTGAGCGGCCCGAACGCGCCGGGCAGCATGCCCATGACGCGGTCGCCGACCGCGAGGTCGGTGACGCCGGGACCGGTCTCCAGGACGAGACCGGCGCCTTCGCTGCCCATCAGACCCGGGTCGCCGGGGTACATGCCGAGGGCGTTGAGGACGTCGCGGAAGTTCAGACCCGCGGCGCGGACCGCGACACGGACCTGGCCGGGCTCCAGGGGTGCCTCGGACTCCGGGCTGGGGACGAGGGTGAGGTTGTCGAGGGTGCCCTTGTCCTGGATGTCCATGCGCCAGGCGGACTCGCCCGGGGGCGGGGTCAGCGGGGTGGCGGCGGGGACCCGGGCCAGCCGGGGCGCCAGGACGGTGCCGCGGCGGACGGCGAACTGCGGCTCGCCGGTGGCCAGGGCCGCGGCGAGGACGTCCGCCGAGGCCGCGTCGGCGTCGAGGTCGGCGAGGACGAACCGGTCGGGGTTCTCCGCCTGTGCGGTGCGTACCAGGCCCCATACCGGCGCGTGGGTGAGGTCGGCCAGGTCCCAGTCGGCCTGTGCGGCGACCGCGCCCCGGGTGACGAACACGAGGCGGGAGGCGGCGAACCGGTCGTCGGCGAGCCAGGTCTTGACCAGGGAGAGCGCTTCGTGGGTCGCGGTGTGCACGGAGCCGGCGAGGTCGTCGGCTCCGGTGGCCGTGCCCGGGGTGTGCTCGACGAGTACGTACGCCGGTGCCGGGGCACCCGTGTCGAGGGCCGCGCGCAGGGCGGCGAGGCCGTCGAAGGCCGCGCCGGGCAGGGCGGTGTCCTGCGCGGCGACGACAGCCCACTGGTCGGTGGCGGCGATGCTGTTGGCGGGCACCGGCAGGGTGGCCCAGTCGACGCGGAACAGCGACTCGTGGTGGGCGGAACGCGCGCTGCCGAGCTGATCGGCGGAGACGGGCCGCACCGTCAGGTGGTCGACGGCGGCGACGGGCACGCCGGCGGCGTCGGCGAGCTGGAGGGAGAGGGAGTCCTCGCCGTCCCGGGTGAGGCGGACGCGCAGCGCGCCCGCGCCGACGGCGTGCAGGGACACACCGCGCCAGGAGAAGGGCAGCCGGCCCTGCTGGTCGCCGTCCGGGGACGGCTGGACGAACGTGGCGTGCAGGGCGGCGTCGAGGAGCGCCGGGTGCAGGCCGAACAGGGCGGCCTCGGACTGCCGGTCGTCGGGCAGCGCGACCTCGGCGTAGACGTCGTCGCCGTGCAGCCAGGCGGCGCGCAGCCCCTGGAAGATCGGCCCGTAGGAGAAGCCTCCCAGGCCGAGGTGCTCGTAGAGGCCGTCGACGCCGACGGCTTCGGCGCCGGGCGGGGGCCAGGCGGAGAGGTCGAAGGCCGGGGCCGGGGCTCCGGCGGCGAGGACGCCGCCGGCGTGCCGGGTCCACGGCTCGTCGGCGGTGGCGTCCGGGTCGCTGGAGTACACCTCCACGTTGCGACGGCCCGTCGCGTCGGGGGCGCCCACCACGATCTGCAGGCGGACGGCCGCGTGCGGGGCGAGGATCAGCGGTGCTTCGAGGGTGAGTTCCTCAAGGAGGTCGCAGCCGACCTGGTCGCCCGCGCGGATCGCCAGTTCGACGAAGGCCGTGCCCGGCAGCAGGACGTTGCCCATGACGGCGTGGTCGGCGAGCCAGGGGTGGGTGTCGAGGGAGAGCCTGCCGGTGAAGAGGAACCCGTCGCCGTCGGCGAGGGCGACGGCGGCGCCGAGCAGCGGGTGGTGGGCGGCGCCCAGACCCGCCGACTCCACGTCACCGACGTAACCGGCGGGGGCCTCGATCCAGAACCGCTCGCGCTGGAAGGCGTAGGTGGGCAGTTCGACGATACGGGCACCGGTGCCGGCGAGGCAGGCGGTCCACTCCAGTGCCACGCCACGGGTGTGGGCGGCGCCGATCGCGGCGACCAGGGCCTCGGCCTCGCCCCGGCCGCGGCGCAGGGCCGGCAGGAACACGGCCGCTTCGGCGGCGTCGGCGAGGCAGTCGCGGCCGAGGCCGGACAGCACGCCCTGGGGGCCGAGTTCGAGGTAGGTGGTGACGTGTTCGGCGTCCAGGGTACGGATGCCGTCGAGGAAGCGGACCGCCTCACGGACGTGGGCCACCCAGTGGTCGGCGGTGCGCAGTTCGTCGCCCGCGATCCGTCCGGTGAGGTGGGTGACGACCGGGATGGTGGCCGCGTGGTACGTCAGGTCGGCGGCGACCTCGCGGAAGTCGTCGAGCATGCCGTCCATCAGCGGGGAGTGGAAGGCGTGGCTGACCTTGAGCCGCTTGGTGCGCCGGCCGCGCCGCTCGAACTCGGCGGCGATCTCCAGGACGAGGGACTCCTCGCCGGAGACGACGACTGCGTCGGGGCCGTTGACGGCGGCGATGCCCACCCGGTCGGTGAGCAGCGGCAGCACCTCCTCCTCGGTGGCCGTCAGGGCGACCATGGCGCCGTCGGTGGGCAGCGCCTCCATGAGACGGCCGCGGGCGGCGATGAGCCTGGCCGCGTCCGGCAGGGTGAGCACGCCGGCGACATGCGCGGCCGTGATCTCGCCGATGGAGTGACCGGCGACGTAGTCGGGCCGCACGCCCCACGAGGCGACGAGCCGGTAGAGGGCGGTCTCCAGCGCGAACAGGGCGGGCTGGGTGTATCCGGTCCGGTCCAGCAGGTCGCCGGAGTCCGCGAACAGGACGTCCTTCAGCGGCTGTTCGAGGTGCGGGTCCAGTGCGGCGCAGACCTCGTCGAGCGCCTGGGCGAAGGCGGGGTAGGTGGCGTACAGCTCGCGGCCCATGCCGACGCGCTGGCTGCCCTGTCCGGTGAACAGGACGGCCGTACGGCCGCCGACGGCGGCGTGCCGGACGAGCCGGGCGCTGTCGCGGTCCTCGGCGAGGTCGGTGAGCCCGGCGAGGAGGCCCTCGCGGTCGGCTGCGACGACGACGGCCCGCCGGTCCAGGGCGGTACGTGTGGTGGCGAGGGAGAGCGCCAGGTCGGCGGGGGCCGCGTCGGGCCGTTCGGCGAGGTGGTCGATGAGCCGGAGTGCCTGGGCGCGGAGCGCGGCGGGGGTCCGGCCGGAGAGCGCGAACGGCAGGGGGGTGCCCGCCGGGAGGGTCGGTGCGCTGTCGCCGCCGGTGGTGGCGGGCTCGTCGGCGGGCGGCTGCTCGATGATGACGTGTGCGTTGGTGCCGCTGACGCCGAACGAGGAGATGCCCGCGCGGCGGGGGCGGCCCGTCTCGGGCCACTGGGCGGTCTCGGTCAGCAGGGAGACCGCGCCGGCCGCCCAGTCGATGTGCGGCGAGGGCTCGTCGACGTGCAGGGTCTGCGGGAGCACCCCGTGCCGCATCGCGAGGACCATCTTGATGATGCCCGCGGCGCCCGCGGCGGCCTGGGTGTGGCCGATGTTCGACTTGATGGAGCCCAGCCGCAGCGGAGTGTCGTCGGGCCGGCCCTGGCCGTAGGTGGCGAGGAGAGCCTGCGCCTCGATCGGGTCACCGAGCGTGGTGCCGGTGCCGTGCGCCTCGACGGCGTCGACATCGGCCGTGGTCAGCCCCGCGTTGGACAGCGCCTGACGGATGACGCGCTGCTGCGACGGACCGTTGGGAGCGGTGAGGCCGTTGCTCGCACCGTCCTGGTTGACCGCCGTACCACGTACGACCGCGAGAACCTGGTGACCGTTGCGACGGGCGTCGGAAAGCCGCTCGACGAGGATCATGCCCGCGCCTTCGGCCCAGCCGGTGCCGTCGGCGTCGGCGGAGAAGGACTTGCAGCGGCCGTTGGTGGCCAGGCCGCGCTGACGGCTGAAGTCGATGAAGGTGTCGGGGGTGGACATCACGGTGACACCGCCGGCCAGGGCCATGTCGCACTCGCCGCTGCGCAGTGCCTGCGCGGCGAGGTGCAGGGCCACCAGCGACGACGAGCACGCCGTGTCGACCGTGACCGCCGGACCCTCCAGACCGAAGGTGTAGGAGATACGGCCGGAGGCGACGCTGCCCGCCGTACCGGTGCCGAGGTAGCCCTCCAGGCCCTCGGGCACGGCCGGGAGCCGGGTGAGGTAGTCGTGGTACATGACACCGGCGAACACGCCGGTCCGGCTGCCGCGTACCGAGGCCGGGTCGATACCGGCCCGCTCGAACGCCTCCCACGAGGTCTCCAGCAGGAGCCGCTGGTGCGGGTCCATGGCAAGGGCCTCGCGCGGGTTGATGCCGAAGACGTCCGGGTCGAAGTCGGCGGCGTCGTGCAGGAAGCCGCCCTCGCGGGTGTACGAGGTCCCGGCCCGGCCGGGATCGGTGTCGTACAGCGCTTCGAGGTTCCAGCCACGGTCGGTGGGGAACGGCGAGATCGCGTCGACGGACCCCGTGACGAGCTGCCACAGCTCCTCGGGGGTGGTCACGCCGCCGGGGTAGCGGCAGCTCATGCCGACGATGGCGATGGGGTCGTCGTCGAGCGCGGCCGCGACCGCCGCCGGGGCGGGCTCGGGCGCGTCGCCGAGGAGTTCGGTGCGCAGGAACGCGGTCAGCGCGTTCGGGGTCGGGTAGTCGAAGACGAGGGTGGCGGGCAGCCGGACGCCGGTGGCGGAGCCGAGGCGGTTGCGCAGCTCGACGGCGGTCAGCGAGTCGAAGCCCAGCTCCTTGAAGGCGCGGGTCGGGTCGACGGCCTCGGGGCCGGGGTAGCCGAGGACGGCGGCGACCTGGACGCGGACGGTGTTCAGGAGCAGCCGGTCGCGTTCGACGGCGGTCAGCGGCAGCAGCCGCTCGGCGAAGCCGCCGGCCGGGACGGCGTCCGGGGCCTCGGCGGCCCGGCGGGCCGGGGCGCGGACCAGGCCGCGCAGCAGGGCGGGGACCATGCTCGCGTCGGCGTGCCGCAGGGCCGCCAGGTCCAGGTGCATGGGGACGGCGGTGGGATCGCCGACGGCGCGGGCGGTGTCCAGCAGCGCCAGTCCCTCCGCGGAGGAGAGCGCGGCGACGCCGGCGCGCGAGATCCGTTCCAGGTCGGCGTCGGCGAGCTCGCCGGTCATGCCGCTGCGCTCGGCCCACAGGCCCCAGGCGAGCGCGGTGGCGGGCAGTCCCGCGGCACGGCGGCGCTGGGCGAGCGCGTCGAGGAAGGTGTTGGCGGCGGCGTAGTTGGCCTGTCCGGGGCCGCCGAGGGTGCCTGCGGCGGCGGAGAACAGGACGAAGGCGGCCAGGTCCAGATCCTGGGTCAGCTCGTGCAGGTGCACGGCGGCGTCGACCTTGGCGGGCAGTACGTGGTCGATCCGCTCGGGCGTGAGCGCTTCGAGGATGCCGTCGTCAAGCACGCCGGCGGTGTGCACGACAGCGGTCAGCGGATGCGCGGCCGGCACGGCCGCCAGGAGCGCGGCGAGCGCGTCGCGGTCCGCCACGTCGCAGGCGGCCAGGGTCGCCTCGGCGCCCAACTCGCGCAGTTCGGCGAGGAGTTCGGCGGCGCCCGCGGCGGCCTCGCCGCGGCGGCTGGTCAGCAGCAGGCGGCGTACGCCGTGCGCGGTGACCAGGTGCCGGGCGACCAGAGCGCCGAGGGTGCCGGTGGCGCCGGTGACCAGCGCGGTGCCGTCCGGGTCGAGAGCGGGTGCCTCCTGGCCGGGGGCGGCGGCGACGCGGGCGAGCCGGGGCACGACGACCTTGCCCTCGCGCAGGGCCAGTTGCGGCTCACCGGTGGCGAGCGCGGCGGGCAGGGCACGCCAGGACTCCTCGCGTCCGTCCAGGTCGAGCAGGACGAAGCGGTCGGGGTGCTCGGACTGCGCGGAGCGCAGCAGGCCCCACAGCGGGGCGTGGGTCAGGTCGTCGACGTCGGCGTCCGCGGTGGTGGCGACGGCGCCGCGGGTGACGAGGACCAGCCGTGAGCCGGCGAAGCGGTCGTCGGCGAGCCACTCCTGGGCGAGCCCGAGGGCGTGGTGCAGCGCGTCGCGCACGGAGCCGGGCAGGGCGCCGTCGACCGGGACGGCCGAGGACTCGCCCGGGGCGCCGACGGGTACGACCACGGCCTGCGGGAGCGGTGCCCCGGCCTCAAGAGCCGTACCGAGGGCCGCAAGGCCGGTGTGGGCGGCGGCGGTGGGCAGCGCGGCGGAGAACTCCGCCCCGGCGTCACCCAGCAGCCCCCACTGGCCCGCGGCGACGGTGGTGGTGGCAGGGGTGGGCACGGCGGTCCACTCGACGCGGAAGAGCGAGTCGTGGAACGCGGTGCGCGCGGCGTGCACCTGGTCCGGGGAGACAGGCCGCAGCAGCAGGGCGTCGACGGAGGCGACGGGCACGCCCGTCTCGTCGGCGAGGGTCACCGACACGGTGTCGTGGCCCGCGGGAGCGAGCCGGACCCGCAGGGCGCGGGCTCCGACGGCCTTCAGGGCCACACCGCTCCAGGAGAACGGCAGTCTGCCGTGCTCGGTCTCCTCCAGGAGGGAGCCGATGCCGACGGCGTGCAGGGCCGCGTCCAGGAGCGCGGGGTGCAGGCCGAACAGGGCGGCCTCGGCGTGCGCCTGCTGGGGAAGCCGCACCTCGGCGAAGACCTCCTCGCCGCGCTGCCAGGCGCCCCGCAGGCCCTGGAAGACCGGTCCGTACGCGAAGCCGGACTCGGTGAGGTAGTCGTACAGGCCCTCGACGTCCACCTCGGTGGCGTCCTTCGGCGGCCAGCTGGTGAGGTCGGCGAGGGGCTTGTCCGCGCCGGGGGCGGAGGTGGCCAGGAAGCCGGTGGCGTGCCGGGTCCAGGCGCCCTCGCCCCAGGTGTCGTCGGCGGCGTCCTCGGGCCGGGAGTGCAGGGTCAGCGAGCGGCGGCCGTGGGTGTCGGGGGCGCCGACGGCCAGCTGGATCTGCACTCCGCCGTGCGGGGGCAGTACCAGCGGCGCTTCGAGGGTGAGTTCGTCCAGCAGGTCGCAGCCGGTGTGGTCGCCGGCCTGGAGGGCGAGTTCGACGAAGGCGGTGCCGGGCAGCAGCACGGTGTCCATCACCGTGTGGTCGGCGAGCCAGGGGTGCGTGGCCAGCGAGAGCCGGCCGGTGAAGAGGTGGCCGTCGCCGTCGGCCAGCGTGATGGCCGCGCCCAGCAGCGGGTGGTCGGCGGAGCCGATGCCGGCGGCGGTGACGTCGCCGGCCCAGGCGGTGGGCTGCTCGGGCCAGTACAGCTCGCGCTGGAAGGCGTAGGTGGGCAGCTCCACGCGGGTGGCGCCGCGTCCGGTGAATACGGCGTTCCAGTCGACGGCGACCCCGCTGACATGGGCCTGGGCCACGGCCGTGGCGAACGCGGACGCCTCGGGGCGGTCGGCGCGCAGCACGGGTACGAAGACGGCGTCCTCGGCGGTGACGCACTCCTGCGCGAGCGCGGTGAGCACTCCCCCGGGGCCGATCTCGACGAAGGTGGTGACACCCTGCGCGGCGAGTGTGCGCATCCCGTCGAGGAAGCGGACGGCCTCGCGGACGTGCCGGACCCAGTAGTCGGCGGTGCAGATCTCCTCGGCGGTGACGGAGGCACCGGTGAGGTCGGAGACGATCGGGATGACGGGCGCGGCGTACGCGACGGACTCGGCGACCTCGCGGAAGTCGTCGAGCATGCCGTCCATCAGCGGGGAGTGGAAGGCGTGGCTGACGGTGAGCCGCTTGGTGCGCCGGCCCCGGGCGCGCAGGGTCTCGGCGAGGGCCGTGGCGGCGTCCTCGTCGCCGGAGACGACGACGGCGGTGGGGCCGTTGACGGCGGCGATGCCCACCCGGTCGGTGAGCAGCGGCAGCACCTCCTCCTCGGCGGCCTCGACGGCGATCATCGCGCCGCCGGCGGGCAGCGCCTGCATGAGCCGGCCGCGGGCGGCGACCAGCTTGGCCGCGTCGGCGAGGGTGAGCACGCCGGAGATGTGGGCGGCGGCGAGCTCGCCGATGGAGTGGCCGATGAGGAAGTCGGGGGTGACACCCCACTGTTCGAGCTGCCGGTAGAGGGCGACCTCGACGGCGAACAGAGCGGTCTGGGTGTAGGCGGTCTCGTCGAGGAGGGCGGCCTCGGGGGTGCCCTCGGCGGCGAACAGCACGTCCAGCAGGGGGCGTTCGAGGTACTGGTCCAGCTCGGCGCGGACCTCGTCGAGGGCGCGGGCGAAGCCGGGGTGGGTGGCGTACAGCTCGCGGCCCATGCCCGCGCGCTGGCTGCCCTGCCCGGCGAAGAGGAAGGCGGTCTTGCCCTCGCCCGGTGCGCCCAGGACGAGGCCGGCGGGCTGCTCGTCGCGGGCGAGCGCGGCGAGGTCGGCGAGCAGGCCCTCACGGTCGGCGCTGAACAGCACGGCCCTGCGGTCGAGCGAGGAACGGCTGGTGGCCAGCGAGAAGCCGAGGTCGGTCAGGCCCGCGGCGTCCGCGGCGAGTTCGGGATGCTCGCGCAGGTGGGCGGCGAGCCGCTCGGCCTGGGCGTGCAGGGCGGGCTCGTCCCGGCCGGACACCAGCAGCGGGACGGGTCCGGTGGCGCCCTGGGCGGCCTCGGCGGCGGGCCCGGTGGCGCCGGCCGCGGGAGCCTGGGGGTCGTCGGCGGGCGGGGCCTGCTCGATGACGGTGTGGGCGTTGGTGCCGCTGACGCCGAAGGAGGAGATGCCCGCACGGCGCGGCTGGCCGGTCTCGGGCCACGGCACGGCCTGGCTGAGCAGCTTGACGTCACCGGCCGTCCAGTCGACGTTGGCCGACGGCTCGTCGATGTGGAGCGACTCGGGCAGGACGCCGTGGTGGATCGCGTGGACCATCTTGATGATGCCCGCGACACCGGCCGCGGCCTGCGTGTGGCCGATGTTGGACTTGATGGAGCCGAGCCACAGCGGGCGGCCCTCGGGCCGGTTCTGGCCGTACGTGGCGATCAGGGCCTGCGCCTCGATCGGGTCGCCGAGGGTGGTGCCGGTGCCGTGCGCCTCGACGACGTCGACCTGCGCCGGGGTGAGCCCGGCGTTGGTGAGGGCCTGGCGGATGACGCGCTGCTGGGAGGGGCCGTTGGGGGCGGTGAGCCCGTTGCTGGCGCCGTCCTGGTTGATGGCCGAGCCGCGCACGATCGCGAGGACGGGGTGACCGTTCTTACGGGCGTCGGAGAGCCGCTCCACGAGCAGCATGCCGACGCCCTCGCCCCAGCCCGTACCGTCCGCGCCGTCGGCGAACGGCTTGCAGCGGCCGTCGGGGGCCAGGCCCCGCTGCCGGCTGAACTGGACGAAGGCGCGCGGGCTCGACATGACGGTGACACCGCCCGCGAGCGCCATCGTGCACTCGCCGTTGCGCAGCGCCTGCACCGCGAGGTGCAGGGCGACCAGCGAGGAGGAGCAGGCGGTGTCGACGGTGACCGCCGGCCCCTCCAGGCCGAAGGTGTAGGAGATGCGGCCGGAGACGACGCTGGCCGCGTTTCCGGTGAGGAGATACCCCTCGACGCCCTTGGGCACCTCGCGCAGCAGTTCCGGGTAGTCCTGGCCGTTGGTGCCGATGAACACACCGGCCTTGGAGCCGCGCAGGGTGGCCGGGTCTATGCCGGCCCTTTCGAAGGTCTCCCAGGACGTTTCGAGCAGCAGGCGCTGCTGCGGATCCATGCCGAGGGTTTCGCGCGGGCTGATGCCGAAGAACGCGGCGTCGAACTCCCCGGCGCCGTCGAGGAATCCGCCCTCGCGGGTGTACGAGGTGCCCTGCTGGTCGGGATCGGCGTCGTACAGCGACTCGATGTCCCAGCCACGGTCGGTCGGGAAGTCCGTGATCGCGTCCCGGCCCTGCGCCACCAGGTCCCACAGGGCCTCGGGCGTCTCGATGCCGCCGGGGAACCGGCAGCTCATGCCCGTGATCGCGATCGGCTCCGGCTCCTGGGCCTCGACCTCGCGCAGCCGCTGACGGGTCTGGTGCAGATCGGCCGTCACCCGCTTCAGGTAGCCGAGGATCTTGTCCTGATCTGCATCTGCCATTGGAACCTCACCCATGCTTCTCGTCACAAACCTTGCGCCTGCTACTGCCTGCTGTCCGCTGTGCTAAATACCGAGCTCGTTCTCGATGAAGTCGAAGAGCTCGTCGGGCGTGGCCTCTTGGAGCTTCTCGGTCACGGCCTCGCCACTGGATTCGGTGTGCGGTTCACCCCACTTCGCCAGGAGGGCCTGCAGACGCAGCGCGATGTCGGTACGTGTTTCGTCGGTTTCGCCGTCCGGGTCGAGCACGGACAGCGCGGACTCCAGCTTTTCGAGTTCCGCGATTCCGGGAGCCGCCCCGGCGCTGCCGTCCTGGGTGATCTCGCCACGCAGGAAGTCGGCCAGGGCCGCCGGGGTCGGGTGGTCGAAGACGAGGGTGGCCGGGAGCCGCAGGCCGGTGGCCGCGTTGAGCCGGTTGCGCAGCTCCAGCGCGATCAGGGAGTCGAAGCCGAGCTCCTTGAAGGCGCGGCCGGCGCCCACCTCGTCGGTGGTCGGGTGGCCGAGCGCGGTGGCCGCGTGCGAGCGGACCAACGCGAGCACGGCCAGGGTCTGTTCGGCCTGCGGCATGACCGCGAGCCGGCGGCGCAGCGCCTCGGCCGGGGAGGCCTCTGAGGCCGCTTCGCCGGCCGCCGGGGCGGACTCGGCCAGCTGCCGCACCTCGGGCAGGTCGGCCAGGAACGGGCTGGGCCGTACGGCGGTGTAGCCGGGCGTGAACCGCTCCCACTGGATGTCGGCGACGGCCACGGCCGCCTCCGCGTGGTCGAGGGCCTGCTGGAGGGCGCGGATCGCGGAGCGGGGCGCCATCGCGGGCACACCGCCCCGGTCGAGCCGCTCCCCGATCGCGCCGCCCGCGGCGAGTCCGCTGTCGCCCCAGCGGCCCCAGGCCACGGCGGTCGCGGCCAGGCCGTCGGCGCTGCGCTGCTCGGCCAGGGCGTCCAAGTAGGCGTTCGCGGCGGCGTAGTTGCCCTGCCCGGCGTCGCCGAGCGTGCCGGCGACGCCGGAGAAGAGGACGAACGCGGACAGGTCCAGGTCGCGGGTCAGCTCGTGGAGGGTGAGCGCCGCGTCCGCCTTGGGGGCGAGTACGGTCGCGAACCGCTCGGGGGTGAGCGCGTCGATGACGCCGTCGTCGAGGACACCGGCCGTGTGGATGACTGCGGTCAGCGGCTGGTCGGCGGGTACGGATGCGAGCAGTGCGGCCACGGCGTCGCGGTCGGCGGCGTCGCAGGCGGCGATGGTGACCTGAGCGCCCAAGGCGGTCAGTTCGTCGCGGAGTTCGGCGGCACCGGGCGCATCCGCGCCGCGACGGCTGGTGAGCAGCAGGTGCTCGGCACCGTTCTCCGCGAGCCAGCGCGCGACATGCGCACCCAGCGCACCCGTACCACCGGTCACCAGAGTCGTACCCTGCGGCTTCCAGGTCGTGCCGGGCGCGTCGGCGAGGGGCGCATGGGTCAGACGGCGGCCGAAGAGCCCGGAGGCGCGCAGCGCCACCTGGTCCTCTCCCCCGTCACCGGCCAGCACACCCACGAGCCGGGTCAGCGCCCGCTCGTCCGCGTCCTGCGGCAGGTCGATCAGGCCGCCCCAGCGGTCCGGGTACTCCAGTGCGACGGTCCGGCCGAAGCCCCACACCAGTGCCTGCGTCGGGTCCTGGAGCCGCTCGGAACGGGCCACGGAGACCGCGCCCCGCGTGACGCACCACAGCGGTGCGGCGACGTCGACATCCCCGAGTGCCTGGACGAGCGCGGCGGTCCCGCCGAGTCCGGCGTGGGCGCGCAGCGCGGATTCCGCGGCAGCGGGCTCGTCGCCGAGGGCGAGGAGGGAGAGGACACCACCGGGAACGGTCTCGGCCGTCTCGGCCTTCAGCACGGCGGCCAGAACGTCACGATCAGCGTCGGCGCGGACCACGATCGTACGAACGTCAGCACCGCGCTCACCGAGGGTGCGCAGCACGGCGTCGGTCCACTCGGCGGCGGGACCGGTCGGCGCCTCGGGAGTGACAACCAGCCAACTGCCCGACAGACGGGCGGTGGTGGCCTCGGCCAACGGCTTCCAGGTGACCCGGTAGCGCCAGCCGTCCACCGCGGACTGCTCACGGCTCTGCTTACGCCAGGACGACAACGCGGGCAGCAGCGCGGCCAGCGGCTCATCCTCGATGTCCAGCTCCGCAGTCAGCGCCTCAAGGTCCTCGCGCTCGACTGCCTCCCAGAACCGCGCGTCGACCGCATCCCCGGCCGACACCGCCACAGCCTCCACCGCCGCGGCCTCCGGCCAGAACCGCTGACCCTGGAAGGCATAGGTGGGCAGGTCCACACGCTGGGCACCGGTCCCGGAGAACACGGCGTCCCAGTCGACCTTCACACCACGGACATACGCCTCACCCAACGACAGCCAAAAACGCTCCAGACCACCCTCATTACGGCGCAACGAGCCCAGCACAGCAGCCTCACGGCCCGCATCCTCAACCGTCTCCGCGATACCCACGGTCAGCACCGGATGCGGGCTGGACTCGATGAACACACCGAAGCCCTGCTCCAGCAGCGTCCGGGTCGCCTGCTCCAACTCCACCGTCTGACGCAGATTCCGGAACCAATACCCCGCATCGAGTTCCGGGCCCTGGACCCACTCACCGGTCACCGTCGACAAGAACGGCACCTCGCCGACACCCGGGGTCACCGGAGCGAGCAGTTCGAGGAGTTCCTCATGCAGCAGTTCCACCTGCGCCGAGTGCGAGGCGTAGTCCACCGCGATACGCCGGGCCCGCACGCCCTCGCTCTCGCAGGTGGCGAAGAACTCATCCAGAGCCTTCACTTCACCCGACACGACAACTGATGAGGGACCATTCACGGCGGCGACCGAAATCCGGCCATCCCAACCGGCAATCCGCTCCCGCACCGCAGCAGCCGGAAGCGGCACCGAGATCATCCCGCCCAGACCCGCCAGCACCCGCCCGATCGCCTGCGAACGCAACGCCACCACGCGTGCCGCATCCTCCAGCGACAAGATCCCCGCCACACACGCAGCAGCAATCTCACCCTGCGAATGCCCGATCACCGCACCCGGCACCACACCCGCAGCACGCCATACGTCGGCCAACGACACCATCACGGCGAACAGGGCAGGCTGCACCACGTCGACGCGCTCCAACGACGCAGCGCCCTCGACGCCGCACAGCACATCGCGCAGCGACCAGCCGGTAAACGGCTCCAGCGCCTTCCCACACTCATCCACCCGCGCAGCGAACACCGGTGAAGCGTCCAACAACGCCTGTGCCATGCCTACCCATTGCGACCCCTGACCGGGGAACACGAAAACGGTCTTGCCCCCGACTGCCTCCCCCTGAACGAGCAGGGGTGAGGTCTCCCCTTCCGCCAGTGCGGTCAGTGCGGTGACGAAGTCGGCATGCTCCCGGCCGATCAGCACGGCACGCCGGTCAAGGGCGGAACGGGTGGTCGCCAGGGAGTGGCCGACATCGGCAAGCCGCAGGTCAGAGCGGTTTGCCAGGTGGGCAAGCAGGCGTTCGGCCTGGCCGCGCAGCGCCTTCTCGCTCTTGGCCGTCAGCGTCCAGGGCAGGGCGGCGGGACGGTCGGACGCGCTGGCGCCGGAGAGGATCGCGGTCGATAGGGGTTCGGCCGGCGACACAGGGGTCTCCTGGTCGTCGGACCCCTGCTCGGCCGGTGCCTGCTCGATGATGGCGTGCGCGTTGGTGCCGCTGAAGCCGAAGGACGAGACGCCCGCGCGCCAGGGGCTGTCGCTCTGCGGCCACTCCCGCTGTTCGGTCAGCAGGGTGACCTCGCCCGCGCTCCAGTCGACGTGCGGGGTGGGCTCGTCGATGTGCAGGCTCTTCGGCACGACGCCGTGCTGCATGGCGAGCACCATCTTCATGACACCCGCGACACCGGCCGCCGCCTGGGCGTGGCCGATGTTCGACTTGACCGAGCCGAGCAGGAGCGGCCGGTCGGCCGGACGGTCCTGGCCGTACGTGGCGAGCAGGGCCTGCGCCTCGATCGGGTCACCGAGGGTCGTACCCGTACCGTGCGCCTCCACGACGTCCACCTCGGCCGCGGTGAGGCGGGCGTTGGCGAGAGCCTGGCGGATGACGCGCTGCTGGGACGGGCCGTTCGGAGCGGTGAGGCCGTTGCTCGCACCGTCCTGGTTGACGGCCGAGCCGCGCACGATCGCGAGGACGGGGTGACCGTTCTTGCGGGCGTCGGAGAGCCGCTCGACGAGCAGCATGCCGACGCCCTCGGCCGGGCTGAAGCCGTCGGCGTCCGAGGAGAACGCCTTGCAGCGCCCGTCCGTGGACAGTCCGCGCTGGCGGCTGAACTCGATGAAGGTGCCGGGCGTCGACATGACCGTCACTCCGCCCGCCAGGGCGAGCGAGCACTCGCCGTTGCGCAGGGCCTGTACGGCCAGGTGCAGGGCGACCAGCGACGACGAGCACGCGGTGTCGACGGTGACGGCCGGGCCTTCGAGCCCGAACGTGTACGACAGGCGGCCGGAGACGACGCTGCCCGCGCTGCCGGTGGCCAGGTGGCCTTCGAGGCCGTCCGTGGCGGCGCGTACGAGGTTGGAGTAGTCGGAGCCGTTGGTGCCGACGAAGACACCGGACTGGCTGCCCTGCAGGGCCGACGGGTCGATCCCGGCTCGCTCGAACGCCTCCCACGACGTCTCCAACAGCAGACGCTGCTGCGGGTCCATCGCCATCGCCTCACGCGGCGAGATCCCGAAGAACCCGGCGTCGAACGCGGCGACGTCGGAGAGGAAGCCGCCCTCGCGGGTGTACGAGGTGCCCTGCGCGTCGGGGTCGGGGTCGTACAGCGCCTCGACGTTCCAGCCGCGGTCCAGGGGGAAGGTCGACAGCGCGTCGCCGTCGGTGGTGAGCAGCTGCCACAGCTCCTCGGGGTTGCGGACCCCGCCGGGGAAACGGCAGCTCATCGCGACGATGGCGATCGGCTCGGCGTCGGAGACCGCGGCGACGGGCACGAGGGCGGCGGACGCCGCACCCCGGCCGAAGAACTCCGCGCGCAGGTGCCGGGCGAGGACCGTGGGCGTCGGGTAGTCGAAGACGAGGGTGGGCGGCAGCTTGAGGCCGCTGACCGCGTTCAGCCGGTTGCGCAGTTCGACCGAGGTGAGCGAGTCGAAGCCCAACTCCTTGAAGGCCCGGGCCGGTTCGACCGCGTCGGGCCCCGCGTAGCCGAGGACGGAGGCGACGGCCGTACGGACCAGGTCGAGGAGCAGCCGTTCCTGCTCGGGCTCGGGCTGTCCGGCGAGCTTCTGGGCGAGCGCGGCGGCGCCGCCCGTCTCCTCGGCGGCATCCGTACGGGTGCTCTCCATGACCTCCCGTGCCTCGGGCAGGTCGTGCAGCAGCGGCCGGGTGCGACCGGAGGTGAAAGCGAGGACGAAGCGGCGCCATTCCATGTCGGCGACGGTGAGGGTGGTCTCGTCGCGGTCCAGCGCGTGCTGGAGAGCGGAGACGGCACGCTCGGGCGACATCTCCATGACGCCGTGGCGGCGCATGCGGTCGCCCACCGCGCCTTCGGCCATGCCGCCGTCGCCCCAGGGGCCCCAGGCGAGGGAGGTGGCGGGCAGCCCTTCGGCGCGGCGGTACTCGGCGAAAGCGTCCAGGAAGGCGTTGCCGGGCGCGTAGTTGCCCTGGCCCGGGGCGCCGAACGTGGCGGCGAAGGACGAGAAGAAGACGAACGCGGACAGGTCCAACTCCCGCGTCAGCTCATGCAGGTGGAGGGTCGCGTCGACCTTCACCCGGAGCACCCGCTCGATCTGCTCGGGGGCGAGCGCCTCGATGACACCGTCGTCCAGGACGGCGGCCGTGTGCACGACGGCGGTCAGCGGCCGGTCGGCGGGTACGGACGCGATGAGACCGGCCACCGCATCGCGGTCGCCGACGTCGCAGGCGGCGATGGTGACCTGAGCGCCAAGCGCGGTCAGTTCGTCGCGCAGCTCCGCGGCACCGGGAGCGTCCGGGCCACGGCGGCTGGTGAGCAGCAGGTGCTCGGCACCGTTCTCCGCGAGCCAGCGGGCGACATGCGCACCCAGCGCACCCGTACCACCAGTCACCAAAGTCGTACCGGCGGGACGCCATTCCCGTACCGCCGGGGTCTCGGTGAGACGGGCGCGGACGAGGCGGCGTACGAAGAGACCGGAGGTGCGGACCGCCACCTGGTCCTCGGCGGCGTCACCGGCGAGCACGCCCGCGAGCCGGGCCAGGGCCCGGTCGTCCACGGTGTCCGCGCCGGGCAGGTCGATCAGACCGCCCCAGCGCTCGCCGTGCTCCAGTGCGGCCACCCTGCCGAGGCCCCAGACCGGTGCCTGCGCCGGGTCCACCAGCTGCTCGGAGCGGCCGGTGGCGACGGCACCACGGGTGACACACCACAGGGGCGCGGTGACGGAGGCGTCACCGAGTGCCTGGACGAGGGAGAGCGTGGCGATCACGCCGGCGGGCGCGGTGACGCCGAACGGCTCATCGGTTCCCGCGGACGACAACAGGGACAGGACGCCCGAGACGGCGGGCCCGTCGGCGAGGGCGGCACTGATCCGGCCGGTGAGTTCGGCGCGGGTGTCGTCGGTGCGGGCGACCTCGACCTGCCGTACGTCGGCTCCGTGTTCGCCGAGGGTGCGCAGCACGGCGTCGGTCCACTCGGCGGCGGCCCCGGTCCGGGCCTCGGGCACGGCGACCAGCCAAGTGCCCGACAGGCGAGCGGTGGTGGGCTCGGGGGCGGGCTTCCAGGTGACGCGGTAGCGCCAGCCGTCGACCGTGGACTGCTCGCGGCTCTGCCTACGCCAGGAGGAGAGCGCGGGCAGCAGCGCGGTCAGCGTCTCGTCCTCGTCGACGTCCAGTTCGGCGGTGAGCGCGGCGACGTCCTGGCGCTCGACGGCTTCCCAGAAGCGGGCCTCGATGGTGTCGACGGGGTACGCGGTGGCGGCGGCGTCCTTGGCGGTGCCGCTTTCGAGCCAGTAGTGCTCCTGCTGGAAGGCGTAGGTGGGCAGGTCCACGCGCTGGGCACCGGTCCCGGAGAACACCGCGTCCCAGTCGACCTTCACACCACGGACATACGCCTCACCCAACGACAGCCAAAAACGCTCCAAGCCACCCTCATTACGGCGCAACGAGCCCAGCACAGCAGCCTCACGGCCCGCGTCCTCGACCGTCTCCGCGATACCCACCGTCAGCACCGGATGCGGACTCGACTCGATGAACACACCGAAGCCCTGCTCCAGCAGCGTCCGCGTGGCCTGCTCCAACTCCACCGTCTGACGCAGATTCCGGAACCAATACCCCGCATCAAGCTCCGGACCCTGAACCCACTCACCCGTCACCGTCGACAAGAACGGCACCTCACCCGCACCCGGGGACACCGGAGCGAGGAGGTCAAGGAGTTCTTCGCGCAGCAGCTCTACCTGCGCCGAGTGCGAGGCGTAGTCCACGGCGATCCGCCGTGCCCGCACGCCATCCTTCTCACAGCCCGCGAAGAACTCATCAAGCGCGGCCACCTCACCGGACACCACCACTGATGAGGGACCGTTGACGGCGGCGACCGAGATCCGGCCATCCCAGCCGGCAATCCGCTCCCGTACGTCAGCGGCCGGAAGCGGGACCGAGATCATCCCGCCGAGACCCGCCAGCACCCGCCCGATCGCCTGCGAACGCAACGCCACCACGCGTGCCGCATCCTCCAGCGACAAGATCCCCGCCACACACGCAGCAGCAATCTCACCCTGCGAATGCCCGATCACCGCACCCGGCACCACACCCGCAGCACGCCACACCTCAGCCAACGACACCATCACCGCGAACAGGGCAGGCTGCACCACATCGACGCGCTCCAACGACGCAGCGCCTTCGACGCCGCACAACACATCACGCAGCGACCAGCCCGTAAACGGCTCAAGCGCCTTCCCACACTCATCCACCCGCGCAGCAAACACCGGCGAAGAAGCCAACAACGCCTGCGCCATACCCACCCACTGCGACCCCTGACCCGGGAACACGAAAACGGTCTTGCCCCCGACCACCGAACCGCTCACCACACCCGCAGCCAGGCCGCCCGAGGCCACCGCCTCCACACCCGCCACGTGATCACCCAAAACCACCGCACGGTGATCCAGAGCAGAGCGCGACGACGCCAACGACCAACCCACATCCAGCGCACGCACATCACCAGCGCCCGCCAGCCACCCCGACAACCGCTCCGCCTGCGCCCGCAACGCCCCCGCACTCTTACCCGACAACACCCACGGAACCACGGCCCCAACAGCGCCGGGAGCCACCTCCGCAACCTCACCGGCCTCCACAGCCTCCACCACCGGCGCCTGCTCCACAATCACATGCGCATTCGTCCCACTGAACCCGAACGACGACACACCCGCACGACGCACACGACCCACCTCGGGCCACGGCATCTTTTCCCCGATGAGGGAGACGGCGCCCGCCTCCCAGTCGACGTGCGGGGTGGGCTCGTCGAGGTGGAGCGTCTTCGGTACGACGCCGTGCCGCATCGCCTCGACCATCTTGATGATGCCCGCGACACCGGCGGCGGCCTGGGTGTGACCGATGTTCGACTTGATCGAGCCGAGCAGCAGCGGCTGGTCGGCCGGGCGGTCCTGGCCATACGTCGCCAGGAGGGCCTGGGCCTCGATCGGGTCGCCGAGCGTCGTGCCCGTACCGTGCGCCTCCACGACGTCGACGTCCACCGCCGACAGGCGGGCGTTGGTCAGGGCCTGGTGGATGACGCGCTGCTGGGACGGGCCGTTGGGGGCGGTGAGGCCGTTGCTGGCGCCGTCCTGGTTGATGGCCGAGCCGCGCACGATCGCGAGGACGGGGTGACCGTTGCGCTGCGCGTCGGAGAGCCGCTCGACGAGGAGCATGCCGACGCCCTCGCCCCAGCCCGTACCGTCGGCGGCGGCCGCGAAGGGCTTGCAGCGGCCGTCGGCGGCCAGGCCGCGCTGGCGGCTGAACTCGGTGAAGGTCGCGGGGGTCGCCATCACGGTGACACCACCGGCCAGGGCCAGCGAGCACTCGCCGGCGCGCAGGGCCTGGACCGCGAGGTGCAGGGTGACCAGGGAGGACGAGCACGCGGTGTCGACAGTGACCGCCGGGCCTTCGAGACCGAAGGTGTAGGCGACACGGCCCGAGGCGATGCTGCCGGAGCTGCCGGTGCCGAGGAAGCCCTCGACGCCCTCGGGCACCGAGTCGAGGCGCGCGGTGTAGTCGTGGTACATCACACCGGCGAAGACGGCCGTGCGGCTGCCGCGTACGGACGACGGGTCGATGCCCGCCCGCTCGAACGCCTCCCAGGAGGCCTCAAGGAGCAGCCGCTGCTGCGGGTCCATCGCCAGCGCCTCACGCGGCGAGATCCCGAAGGGGGCGGGGTCGAAGCGGGCGGCGTCGTAGAGGAACGCGCCCTCGCTGACGTAGCTGGACCCGGGGCTGTCGGGGTCGGCGTCGTAGAGCGACTCCACGTCCCAGCCCCGGTCGACTGGGAAGCCGGAGACGGCGTCGTCGCCGTTCTCGACGAGCCGCCACAGGTCTTCGGGGGTCCGCACCCCGCCGGGGTAGCGGCAGCTCATCGCAACGATGGCGATGGGCTCCTGGCTCTTCTCCTCGACCTCGCGCAGCCGCTTGCGGGCCTGGCGCAGATCGGCGGTCGCCCGCTTGAGGTAGTCGCGAAGCTTGTCCTCGTTCACCATTTGCGTGAGCTCCATGCCTCAGGGGCGGTTGTGCCGGTCGGTCGTCAAAGTGGCCGGGGCCCGCTGTGCGGGTCCCGTGGCCTGTTGTCGTGTCGCGGGGCCCCGGCCGGTCACTGCCTGGGCAGGGGCCGGGGTCCGGTTGTCGAGGTGGGGCGCGCCCTGCGAAGGGCGCGCCCCGGGCTGCGTTCCGGACGGCTCAGGACGCCCCGAGCTCGTCGTCGAGCAGATCGAAGAGCTCGTCGTCCGTCACCGATTCGAGGTCGCCGTCGTCCCCGTCATCGGTGGCGCCACCCGTTTCCTGGGCGTCGTTCCACTTGGCCATGAGTGCCTGGAGGCGCATCGTGATCCGCGAGCGTGTGACGCTGTCCGCGTCCGCCGCGGCCAAGGACGCCTCCAGCCGGTCGAGTTCACCGAAGACGGACGGCCCGTCGTCGAGGGGCAGCGCGGAGCGCAGATATCCGCTCAGCGCCTCGGGGGTCGGATAGTCGAAGATCAGCGTGGCGGGCAGCCGCAGGCCGGTGGCGGCGCCGAGCCGGTTGCGCAGCTCGACCGCGGTCAGCGAGTCGAAGCCCAACTCCTTGAAGGCACTGCCGGGTTCGATGGCCCCGGCCCCGCTGTGACCGAGGACCTGCGCCACGTGGGTGCAGACCAGGTCCAGGAGCACCCGGTCCCGTTCGGCGGCCGGCAGCTCGGCGAGCCGCTGTGCGAGCGAGTCCGTGGCGGTGCCCGCCGCCTGGCCGCCGGCCCTGCGCCGTACCGGGGTACGGAGCAGTCCGCGCAGCAACGGCGGTACGGCGTCGCCGACTTGGGCGCGCAGCACGGCCAGGTCGAGCCGGGCGGGCACCAGTACGGCCGCGGCCCGTTCCGTCTCCGTACCGGCGGCCATGACGTCCGGGGAAGCCGGCTCCGTCAGCGCCGCGTCGAAGAGCGCGAGCCCCTCGGCCGCGGAGAGCGGGTTCATGCTGCCCCGGCTCAGACGCCGCCGGTCGTTGTCGTCGAGGGTCGCGGCCATGCCCGCCTCGTCGTCCCACAGGCCCCAGGCCAGCGACACGGCGGGCAGGCCCGCCGCGTGCCGGTGCTGGGCGAGGGCGTCGAGGAACGTGTTGCCCGCCGCGTAGTTGGCCTGTCCCGCGTTGCCGAACACGCCGGCGGCGGAGGAGAACAGCACGAAGGCCGCCAGGTCCAGGCCGCGGGTCAGTTCGTGCAGGTTCCACGCCGCGTCGACCTTGGGCCGCAGCACCCGCTCCACCCGCTCGGCGGTCAGCGACTCCACCGTGCCGTCGTCCAGCACACCGGCGGTGTGCACGACGGCGGTCAGCGGATGCGCGTCGGGTACGGACTCCAGGAGCCCGGCGAGGGCGTCCCGGTCGGCCACGTCGCACGCCGCCCACGTCACCTCGGCACCCAGGGCGCCCAGCTCGTCGGCCAGTTGTACGGCTCCGTCCGCGGCGGCTCCGCGACGGCCGGCGAGCAGCAGATGCCGCACGCCGTACGCGGTGACCAGGTGCCGGGCGAAGAGTCCGCCCAGGGTGCCGCCGGCGCCGGTGACGAGGACGGTGCCCTCGGGGTCCAGCGCGGCGGGTCCGTCGGCGCTCTCCCGGAGGGCGGCCCGCGCCAGGCGCGGGGCCCGTACGGTTCCGCCGCGCACCGCGAACTGGGTCTCGTCGGTGTCGAGCGCCGCGGGCAGCGCCCGGTACGAGGCGTCCTCGTCGTCGAGGTCGACCAGGACCAGGCGGTCCGGGTGCTCGGCCTGCGCGGAGCGCACCAGGCCCCATACGGCCGCGTGGGCCAGGTCCGCCACGCCCTCGGCGTCGTCCGTGTCGACGGCGCCGCGGGTGACGATCACCAGCCGGGAAGCGGCGAACCGTTCGTCCGCCAGCCAGGACCGGATCAGCTCCAGCGCTTCCGCGGTGGCGGTGCGCGCGGCCGACGCGAGGCCGCCCGCCGTGCCGAGGTCGCAGGCCAACGGGAGGAGCACCACCTCCGGTGCGCTCTCCCCCAGCGCGTCGGCCAGATCGACCGCTTCAGCGAGGGCCGGCAGGTCGGGGTGGAGGCCGCCGCCTTCCGCCGGGTCGTCCGCGTCCGCGCCGAAGGCGGCACCCGGCGTCAGGACCCCGGTCCGCTCCAGTGCGGCACCCAGCTTCAGCGGGTCACCGCCCAGCAGGGCCCAGCGTCCGTCGGCGGGCAACTCGGCGTCAGGCAGGGCCAGTACGGGCCAGTCGACCCGGAACAGCGCATCGCGCGTCGCTCCCGGTCCACCGGCGCCGAGCGCGTCGACGGCGAGCGGGCGCAGAACGAGCGAGTCGACTGTCAGGACCGGCTGTCCCGACTCGTCCGCGAGGCTCAGCGCGACCGCGTCCCGGCCGGCCGGGGCCATCCGCACCCGCAGCGCGCGGGCGCCCACGGCGTGCAGCCGCACGCCGTCCCACGAGAACGGCAGCCGGGCGCCCTCCTCGGCGCCGGGGAAGAACTCCCCGAGGCCGACCGCGTGCAGGGCGGCGTCGAGCAGCGCCGGGTGGAGCCCGTACAGGGAGCCCTCCGACAGGCGGTCCTCGGCCAGGGCGACCTCGGCGAACACCTCGTCGCCGCGCCGCCAGGCGAGCCGCAGGTTGCGGAACGCCGGGCCGTAGCCCAGCCCGATCGCGTCGAACGACGGATACAGGTCCTCGATGTCGCAGGGCTCGGCCCCGGCCGGGGGCCATTCGGCCTCCGCCTCGGTGACGGCCTGCCCCTCGACGGCCAGCACACCGCTCGCGTGCCGGGTCCACGGCTCCTCGGACGCGGCGTCCTCCGGGCGCGAGTAGACGTGGAAGATCCGCCGTCCCGCCGCGTCCGGCTCCGCCACGGCGAGCCGCAGCTGTACCCCGCCCGTGGCGGGCAGCACCAGCGGTGCCTCCAGCGTGAGGTCCTCCAGCAGGTCGCAGCCCGCGTGGTCACCGGCGCGCACGGCCAGTTCGACCAGTGCGGCGCCCGGCAGCAGGACCGTGCCCGCCACGGTGTGATCGGCCAGCCAGGGGTGCGTGCGCAGCGACAGCCGCCCGGTGAACAGGAAGCCGTCCGAGTCGGGCAGTTCGACCGCCGCTCCCAGCAGCGGATGCCCGGCGGCGCCGAGACCGGCGGACGCCACGTCCCCGCTCAGCGCGTGGGCGGGCGCCTCCAGCCAGTAGCGCTGGCGCTGGAAGGCGTACGTGGGCAGGTCGACGCGTCGGGCGCCGGTCCCCGCGAAGAACGCCTCCCAGTCCACGGTGACACCCCGCAGGTGCGCCTGGGCGAGGGCCGTGGTGACCGTCTCGGCCTCGTCGCGCCCGGCCCGCAGGACAGGCAGGAACGCGGCACCTTCGCCGGTCAGGCACTCCTGGGCCATGGCGGAGAGAACTCCGTCGGGACCGAGTTCGAGGTAGGTGGTGACACCGGCCGCTTCGAGGGCGCGGATGCCGTCGAGGAAACGAACCGCCTCACGGACATGGCGTACCCAGAAGTCGGGGGACGCCATCTCGTCGGAGACAAGGGCACCGGTCAGGTTGGAGACAACCGGGATACGCGGGGACTCGTACGACAGCCCCGCGACTACCTCGCGGAACGCATCCAACATGCCATCCATGTGCGGCGAGTGGAACGCGTGACTGACCGTCAACTGCTTCGACTTACGGTCCGGGAACTGCGCGACGATCTCAAGCGCCGCGTCCTCGTCACCCGCGATGACCACCGACTGCGGACCGTTGATGGCCGCGATGCTAACCCGGTCGGTGAGGTACGGAAGCACCTCGTCCTCCGACGCCTGCACCGCGATCATCACGCCGCCCGTCGGCAGCGCCTGCATCAACCTTCCCCGGGCAGCGACCAGTTCACAGGCGTCCTCCAGCGAGAACACACCCGCCACATGCGCGGCGGCAATCTCGCCAATGGAGTGACCCGCCAGGAAGTCGGGCTTCACACCCCACGACTCCACCAGCCGGAACAACGCCACCTCAACCGCAAACAACGCAGGCTGCGTGAACTCCGTACGGTCCACCAGACCCGCATCGTCCCCGAACAGCACATCCTTCAACGGGACTTCAAGGTGAGCGGCGACCGCATCCAACGCCTCCGCAAACACGGGATACGCGTCATACAGCTCACGCCCCATCCCCAGCCGCTGACTCCCCTGACCCGTGAACAGGAACGCCAGCTTCCCAGCGCTCACCTCGTCCTCCACCAGGCCCGTCGCCAGGCCGCCGTCGGTCAGCGCCGTGAGCGCCGTGAGGAATTCCTCGCGGTCGGTGGCGACGACAGCTGCCCGCCGGGCGAGTGCCGTCCTGCTCGTGGCCAGGGAGTAGCCGATGTCGGCGAGCGCGAGTTCCGGGCGGTCGGCCACGTGCTTCCGCAGCCGCGCGGCCTGCTCGCGCAGGGCCTCGGCGGTCTTGCCGGAGAGCAACCACGGCAGGCTGCCCGGGGCCCGTGCGGGCTCCTGCCCGAGGGCGGGCTCCACCGCGTCGGGGGCCTGCTCGATGATCGTGTGCGCGTTGGTACCGCTGAATCCGAAGGACGACACACCCGCACGACGCGGACGACCCGTCTCCGGCCACGGCATGGACTCGTCGAGAAGCGAGACCGCACCCGCCGACCAGTCGACATGCGGAGTCGGCACACCCGCGTGCAACGTCTGCGGCAGCACGCCGTGGCGCATGGCCATGACCATCTTGATGATGCCCGCGACACCCGCCGCCGCCTGCGTATGACCGAAGTTCGACTTCACCGAACCCAACCACAACGGACTCTCATCCGAATGCTCCCGGCCATACGTCGCCAACAACGCCTGCGCCTCGATCGGGTCACCCAACGTCGTACCCGTACCGTGCGCCTCCACCACATCCACATCAGCAGCCGAAAGACCCGCACTCGCCAACGCCTGACGAATCACCCGCTGCTGAGACGGACCGTTCGGAGCCGTAAGACCATTGCTCGCACCATCCTGATTGACGGCCGAGCCCCGGACGATCGCCAACACCGGGTGGCCCTTCGCCCGCGCATCCGACAGGCGTTCCACGAGCAGCACGCCCGCGCCCTCGGACCAGCCCGTACCGTCCGCGTCGGCGGAGAACGCCTTGCAGCGGCCGTCGGCCGCGAGGCCGCGCTGGCGACTGAACTCCACGAACGCCGCCGGGGTCGCCATGACCGTCACACCGCCCGCGAGGGCGAGCGAGCACTCACCGTTGCGCAGCGCCTGCACCGCGAGGTGCAGGGCGACCAGCGACGACGAGCAGGCGGTGTCGACCGTGACGGCCGGGCCTTCGAGCCCGAAGGCGTACGAGAGGCGGCCGGAGATGACACTGGCCGCGTTGCCGGTGCCGAGGAAGCCCTCCACGCCCTCGGGGAGCGCGGTGAGGCGTGAGGCGTAGTCGTGGTACATGACACCCGCGAAGACGCCCGTACGGCTGCCGCGCATCGTCGCCGGGTCGATCCCGGCCCGCTCGAACGCCTCCCACGAGGTCTCCAGGAGCAGCCGCTGCTGCGGGTCCATCGCGACGGCCTCACGCGGCGAGATCCCGAAGAACGCCGGGTCGAAGTGGCCTGCGTCGCGGACGAATCCGCCTTCGCGGGCGTAGCTCGTGCCCTGCTGGTCGGGGTCCGCGTCGAACAGCGAGTCCACGTCCCAGCCGCGGTCCTCGGGGAACTCCGAGATGGCGTCGCGGCCCTCCATGACGAGTCGCCACAGGTCCTCGGGGCTCTCCACGCCGCCGGGGTAGCGGCAGCCCAGGCCCACGATCGCGATCGGTTCGTCGTCCCGTACCGCGACGGCGACCGGGGCGGCCACCGCGGGCACGGCACCGAGGAGTTCGTCCCGCAGGTGGTCGGCCAGGACCACCGACGTCGGATAGTCGAAGACGAGCGTGGCGGGCAGCCGCAGCCCGGTCGCCGCACCGAGCAGATTGCGCAGCTCGACGGCGGTGAGCGAGTCGAAGCCCAGCTCCCGGAACGAGATGTCCGCCGCGACCGCGTCGGGCCCGGAGTATCCGAGGACGGTGGCGACCTGCGTACGGACCAACTGGAGGACGTACGCGGTCCGCTCCGCGGCGGGGAGACCGGCCAGGTGCTCCGCAGGTGTCGTGCCGACGGCGGCGGTTGTTCCGGCGGTGCGTCGGGTGGTGGTCCTCACCAACCCGCTCAACAGCGGCGGCAGCACACCACCCGCAGCGGCCTGCGCCCGCAACCCCACCAAGTCCAACCGCACCGGCACGAACAACGCCCGACCCGAACCAGACGCGGCATCAAACAGCGCCACACCCTCCTCGGCCGACAGCGCACTCACACCACCACGGCCCA
>NZ_MECJ01000006.1 GCF_014596475.1 Streptomyces sp. CBMA152
CCCGGCGGCGCGGCCGCGCGCGGTGCTCGCGTCGGCGGCGGGTCCGGTGCCGCGCCGGGTCGCCGCCCTCCTGGACCGCCGCCCGGCCGCCGACGCGCTCCGCTCGCGCGGCGCCCGGCTGATAGCGGTCGCGCTCCTCGCCTGCCTCTGCGCGTCGGCGGTCTCGGCCGTGGAGGCCGCGGCCGATCTGCACGGCGGAATCGAGACGGCCCAGGGCGAGGGCTGACCGCCCGAGGGACTCTCCCCCCAAGCTCTTGATGAGCAGGGGGGACCCCAACGGCCCAGCAACGCTGAGGCCAAGCGCCGTCCGTCCCCGAGAGTGGAACCCGTACGTCCGTCACGGCGTACGCGTCGCGTAGACGTACGTACGGGCACTGCGGGAGGCAGCCATGACTTGCATCAACCGACGGGACCTCGGACTCCTGGTCCTGCGGGTGGGCACCGGCGCGGTCCTCGCGGCGCACGGCACACAGAAGCTCTTCGGCTGGTTCGGCGGCTCCGGGCTCGAAGCCACCGCCGCCGGCATGGAGCACATGGGCTTCAAGCCGGGCAAGCAGAGCGCGCTGGCCGCCGGGCTCGGCGAGGCGGGCGGCGGCGCGCTCCTCGCCCTCGGCCTCGCCACCCCGGTGGCCGGTGCGGCCGCGGCGGGCGCGATGGCGGGCGCGGTCTCCGTGCACGCCCCCGCAGGGTTCTTCAACCAGGGCGGCGGCTTCGAGTACCCGGCGTTCCTGGGCTTCACGGCCGCCGCGATCGGCGTCGCCGGGGCGGGCCGCTACTCCCTCGACCACGCCACCTGCCATGTCCTGGACCGGCCGTGGACCGTAGCCCTGGCGTTCCTCGGCAGCGCGGCGGCCGCGGCCGCCGTGGTCGGCCGTCGGACACAGGGCTAGGACGGCGGGGACGACGAGGCCGAGCCGCCGGAGCCGGAGCCGTTCGACTGAGCCGGACGCCGCTGCCTCAAGGAGGCCCGGGGGCATCCAACCGCGGCGGCTGTTGAGATGTGCGACGCAGGCCACAGGCCATGGCGGCGGACCGAAGTCGTACCCTGTCAGACGACGGCGCGTACCCCGACCGGGGGCGCGACCCTTTTGTCTGGCTGGGAGTGACGCCGTGCTGCGCACCATGTTCAAGTCCAAGATCCACCGTGCCACCGTGACGCAGGCGGACCTCCATTACGTGGGGTCCGTGACGGTCGACGCCGAGCTGATGGAAGCCGCCGATCTACTGCCCGGCGAGCTCGTCCACATCGTCGACATCGACAACGGCGCGCGCCTGGAGACGTACGTCATCGAGGGCGAGCGCGGCTCCGGTGTGATCGGCATCAACGGCGCCGCGGCGCACCTCGTCCACCCCGGCGACCTCGTGATCCTCATCAGCTACGCGCAGGTCGACGACGCCGAGGCGCGCACCCTGCGCCCGAGCATCGTGCACGTGGACGCGGACAACCGGATCGTCGAGCTCGGCGAGGACGCCTCGGCGCCGGTACCGGGCACCGACCAGCGCCGCAGCCCGCACGCCGTACCCGCCGCCCCCGCACCGCTTCCCGCCACCGTCCCGCAGCACTGACCCGGGAGACCCCCATGGCCGACGCGCCCGCCCCCGACATCCGAGACGACCGCCCCCAGGGCGGTGAACTCACGCTGCTGCACACCGCGATGGTGCACGTACCGGTCTTCGACGGGCTGCGGGACGAGGACCATCCGGGCCTCGAACTGCGGCACTTGGTCTACCCCGAACTGCTCGGCCGGGCCCAGGGAGCCGGCCCGTCCGGCGCGGCCGAGGCCACGAAGACGGTCCTCGGCGAGGCGGTGGCCGAGGGTGCGACCGCCGTGCTCTGCACCTGCTCGACGATCGGCGCGATCGCGGAGGCGGCCGGGGCCGAACTCGGCGTCCCCGTCCTGCGCGTGGACCGCCCGATGGCGGTCGCGGCGGTCGCGTACGGCCCCCGCGTCGTCGTCATCGCCGCCCTGGAGTCCACGGTGGCCTCCACCACGACCCTGCTCCACGAGGAGGCGGCCAGGGCGGGCCGCGAGGTCTCCCCGCGTATCGTCCTGCTGGACCGCGCCTGGAAACTCTTCGAGTCGGGCGACCCGGTGGGCTACCACTGGGCGGTCGCCGAGGCCATCGAGGCGGTGGAGGACGTGGACGCCATCGTCCTGGCCCAGGCGTCGATGACCCCCGCGACGGAGCTGGTCCCGTCGAAGATCCCGGTCCTGACCAGCCCGCGTATGGGGCTGGCGGCGGCGGCACGGCTGGTGTGACGGGACTCCCGGGGGCTTGCGCCCCCGGGAAGGCGCCTCACCCCGTCGAGACCTCCGACCGGTCCCCGCCCCACAGCGTGTGGAACGAGCCCTCGCGGTCCACACGCCGATAGGTGTGCGCCCCGAAGAAGTCGCGCTGACCCTGCGTCAGCGCGGCCGGAAGCCGCGGGGCGCGCAGTGCGTCGTAGTACGCCAGCGCCGCCGAGAAGCCCGGCACCGGCACCCCGTGCCGCGCCGCCGCCACGACGACCGCGCGCCAGTCGTCCTGCGCCGCCCCGATCTCCTCGCCGAACCGCTTGTCGGCCAGCAGGCTCACCAGCTCGGGCTGGGCGTCGTACGCCGCCCGGATGCGGTCCAGGAACGCCGCCCGGATGATGCACCCGGCGCGCCAGATCGAGGCGACCGCGCCCAGGTCGACACCCCAGTCGTACTGCTCGCTGCCCGCCCGGATCTGGTGGAAGCCCTGCGTGTACGACACGATCTTGGAGGCGTACAGCGCCTGTTCCACCTGCGCCGCGAACGCCTGCGCCTCCGCCTCGCCCAGCGACGGCGCCGACGGCCCGGCCAGCGAGCGCGACACCTCGCGCAGGTCCTCGTGGCCGGAAAGCGACCGCGCGAACACCGCCTCGGCGATCCCGGAGACCGGCACCCCGAGGTCGAGCGCGATCTGCACGGTCCACCGCCCCGTGCCCTTCTGCTCCGCCCGGTCCTCCACCACGTCGACGAACGGCTTGCCGCTCGCCGCGTCCACATGCGCGAGCACCTCCGCCGTGATCTCGATCAGATACGAGTCGAGGCGCCCGGTGTTCCAGCCCCGGAACGTTTCGGCGATCTTCGCGGGGGAGTACCCGGCGACCGTGCGCAGCAGGTGGTACGCCTCCGCGATCAGCTGCATGTCGGCGTACTCGATGCCGTTGTGCACCATCTTCACGAAGTGGCCCGCCCCGTCCGGACCGACGTGCGTGACACACGGCGTCCCGTCCGGCGCCTTCGCCGCGATCTTCTCCAGGAGCGGCCCCAGCGACTCGTACGACTCGGTCGAGCCGCCCGGCATGATGCTCGGGCCGTGCAGCGCGCCCTCCTCACCACCGGACACGCCCGCGCCCACGAAGTGGATCCCGCGCTCGCGCAGCTCGCGCTCGCGCCGGCGGGTGTCCTCGAAGTGCGCGTTGCCGCCGTCGATGATGACGTCGCCCTCGTCGAGCAGCGGCGCGAACTCCGCGATCACCGCGTCCGTCGGCTCACCCGCCTTGACCATGATCACCAGTCGGCGCGGCCGTTCAAGCGCGGCCACGAACTCCTCGGCGGATTCGGCCGGTACGAAGGTGCCCTCGTCGCCGAACTCCTCTACCAGCGCCCGGGTCTTGGCCGCCGTACGGTTGTGCACCGCGACCGTGAGGCCGTTGCGTGCGAAGTTACGGGCGAGGTTGCGCCCCATGACGGCGAGTCCGGTGACGCCGATCTGGGCTGTTCCACTCATGGCACTGCTCCTCGGTACTCGGGTGCGCTGCTCGATCAACACTACGGAAGAGTCCAAGTCGCGCGACCCGGGCGGCATTCCCGTCGGACGGGCCGCACAGGCCGGTAGCAGGGGCGCGCGTGGGACCCCGCCCGCACTCCCGTACGCACTCTTGTCACAGCGCGTTCGCAGCCCGTACTTTGGCGGCTCCTGAAGCGTTCGAGGGGGAACCCATGTCCGTACGCGGGCGGCACCGCCGTTATCAGCCGAGCCGTATCAACCGGGCCTCGCTGACAGTGACGGCGGGCGGGGCGGGCATGGCCCTGCCACTGATCGGCGCGGGCACCGCGCACGCCGCCTCGCTGGACGTCTGGGACAAGGTCGCGGCCTGCGAGTCCACCGACAACTGGACGATCAACACCGGCAACGGCTATTACGGCGGGCTGCAGTTCAGCCAGTCGACATGGGTGGCGTACGGCGGACGGCAGTACGCCCCGCGCGCCGATCTCGCGGCCAGGAGCGAGCAGATAGCCGTGGCCCAGAAGGTGCTCAAGGACCAGGGGCCCGGTGCCTGGCCGGTCTGTTCGGGGGAGGCCGGTCTCACCCGGGCCTCCGCCGCGTCCGCGCACCCGGCGGTGGCCCACGTCCAGGCCCACCACCCGCAGACGACGAAGAAGGCTCCCGCTCCGCACATCACCCCGCACACCGCCGCGCAGGCGAGCCCGACCAAGGTGCCCGGCAAGCGCGACTCCTACACCGTCGTCGCGGGCGACTCCCTCTCCCGTATCGCGCACACCGAGCACGTCAAGGGCGGCTGGCACCAGCTGTACACCGACAACCGCGAGGTCATCGGCGGCGATCCCAATCTGATACTGCCCGGCCAGCGGCTCGCGTTACCGGGTGCGGCGACCCCGCCGAAGACCCATCCGCAGCCACCGCACAAGCCGTCGCCAGCGAAGCAGCAACCGAAGTCGCCGCCGAAGCAGCAGCCCGCCCCGCACAAGGAGACGGTCTCGCACAGGACCGCCACCTTCACCGCACCCGTCGACGCCGACCCCAGCACCCCGTACCACAAGGCCGGCGCCTCCTGGGCGAGCGGCTATCACACGGGTGTCGACTTCCCCGTCCCGACCGGGACCGCGGTGCACGCGGTCGCCGTCGGCAAGGTGGTCGAGGCGGGCTGGGGCGGCAGTTACGGCTATCAGGTGGTCATCCGGCACACCGACGGCCGGTACAGCCAGTACGCGCATCTCTCGGCCGTGAACGTACGGGCCGGGCAGCAGATCAACACCGGTCAGCGGATCGGGCGTTCGGGCTCCACCGGCAACGCCACGGGGCCGCATCTGCACTTCGAGATCCGCACCGGACCCGCGTACGGCTCGGACATCGATCCGCTGGCCTACCTCAGGGCGGGCGGCGTCAGCCTCTGATCGCCGGTGTTCTTGCCGTCGCCGCTCTCGGTGCTCTGGCAGGGCGCCGGGATGCCCGGCAGGGTCTTTCGCTCGGTCGTGGTCGTCTGCCGCTCGGTCCGTGAGCGGCGTGCGGGTGTGCTCAACCGCTCGGTGGTGAGCAGGATCAGACCGCCCGCCGCCACGACGCCGCTGGCGAGGGCTATGGCGAGGCCTGCGGTGCCGTACCGGAACTCCTCGCCGAACAGGGTGAGTCCGACGGTCGCCGCGACCACCGGGTTGACCACCGTGACGGTCGCCAGCGGCGCGGCGAGCCCGGCCCCTCGGTAGGAGGCCTGGGAGATCAGCAGACCGGCCGCCGCGAGCACGGCTATGGCCAGCAGGCTCGGCACCTCGCTGAGCTTCAGCCCGTCGTTCCAGTCCTCGGCCACCACTTTGGTGAAGACGGACGCCATGCCGAACGAGACACCGGCCGCCGAGGCCAGGAGCACACTGCGCAGCACCGGCTTGTGCACCGCCCGCGAGCCGAGGAAGAGCGCCCCCATACCGGCGAAGGTCGCGGCCGCGAGGATCAGGCGCTGGCCGCCGTTCACCGAGTCGGCGTCCGCGTCGGTGGTCAGCGCGAGCAGCCCCGCGAGACCGGCGGTCGCCATGATCGCGCCGCGCCAGGCCGCTGCCCCCGCCCTGCGCCGTACGAACACGGCGGCCATCGGGAGCGCGAACACTATGGTCAGCGCGCCCAGCGGCTGGACGAGGGTGAGCGGTCCGCAGGCGAGCGCCACTACGTGCAGCAGCGCGCCCAGGCCGTTGAGTGCCACGGAGCCCCACCAGGCGCCCTGGCGGAGATATGTGCTGTCGGGGGTGGCCGCGGCCACGCGCTCCTGCACGATCGCCGCGGCCGCGTAGGCGACGGCGGAGATCAGGGACAGCAGCACGGACAGGGCTAGGGCACTCATGCATCCACGATCTCTCGTGAATCGCCTCACGTCGTCGTCCTTGAGCACGCATTGACACGTACTGCCATAGGAGTACGCGTCTACTCCAGAAGTCGCCCATACATCGGGCATTTAGGACAACTGCTGGTCGGCGGGGGTGTGATGAGATCTTCTCGGCCACTCCGACGACGTGGGGTGTCGCATAGTAGTCGCACGGATGTTCGGTCGAAAATCTGGAAGAATTGCCGGGATCCCGGCGCGGACACGACACGTTCCACGGTCGTGTGCGGCGGCGGACGTCAAAAGGGGACGAGTGGTGGATCTGACGGCGGTGGCGTCGGTGGGCGGGTTCTTCGTGCTGCGCACCGGATCACCCGGCGGCGGGCACCTCCCGCTTTCGCGTTTGTACGCGGGGGAGAGCGCCCCACTGACGGCCCGGATCGACACCGTCGAGGCCCGCCTGAACGCCCCCGAGCGCCGCACCGCCGCCTCCATCGCCCACCTCGGCCTCGTCGCCCGGCTCTGGTCGATCGCGCTCGGGCCCGCCGTGCTCCACGGCGAGGTGCCCGATCTCACACCGGACGCGCTCTCCTGGGACGGCGGGCAAAGTGCGCCCGACGACCTGCTGCTCGACGGCGTGCACGCGCTGCCCGGCACGGCCGAGCGGATCCGCGAGAGCGTCCAGTGCGGCCACCTGGTGCCGCTCGCCGACGCCTTCCGCCGCGACACCCCGCTCTCGTACGGACTGCTGTGGGGCAACGCGGGATCCGCGCTCGCCGGAGCCGTGCGCGAACTCCACGGCTGGGCGCGGCGGAACGGCCGCCCCGACGCGGCATGCCGTGCCCTGGAGCTCGGCGCCGAGCTCTTCGCCCACCCCGACCTCGCGGGCACCGGCACCCTGATGCCCGGCCCCGCCTTCCGTCGCCGCAGCTGCTGCCTCTACTACCGCGTCCCGGGCGGCGGCCTCTGCGGCGATTGCGTCTTCGACCGCCCGCCGGGCCACGGCTGACCAGGGCCGCGAAGGCTCTTGATCATGGGCGCGGTTTGGTGTGCGGCGCCCCCGCTCCGTACGATTCCCCTTTTGGGAACTTCCGCGCGGGCGCGACCGCACACATGACCGAGGAACGGCGACGGCGATGACGGTGACAGAGGACATCCAGGACCAGGAGTACGGTCCCGGCATCGGCCGGGAGCCCGGCGAGTCCGACGTGGAGTTCGGCCCCGGCATCGACCCGGAGCGGCTCGCCGTCTGCCTGAGCGTGCTCGACGAGCTCGACACCATCGAGGTCGACCACCCCGACGCGATCGCCGTGCGCCGCGCCACCGCCGCGATCTACCGGACCGTGAAGCAGCGCCGTCGCCAGGAGCGCCGCGCCGCCAAGACCGCGCACGACCGGGCCGTCACCCATGCCACCGCCACCGGCTCCGCCGAGCGCATCGACGACGAGACCGAGGGCATCCTGCCGTCCTCCGCGACCCCGACCGGAGAGATCGCGGGGATACTCCAGCGCCCGCGCTCCTGCTACATCTGCAAGACGCGGTACGTGGAAGTCGACTACTTCTACCACCAGCTCTGCCAGAAGTGCGCCGCCGAGAACCGGTTCCGCCGCGACGCCCGCACCGACCTCAGCGGCAAGCGCGCGCTGCTCACCGGCGGCCGGGCGAAGATCGGCATGTACATCGCGCTGCGGCTGCTGCGCGACGGCGCCCACACCACCATCACCACCCGCTTCCCCAAGGACGCCATCCGCCGCTTCAAGGCGATGGAGGACTCGGCAGAGTGGATGCACCGCCTCGAAGTCGTCGGCATCGACCTGCGCGACCCGGCGCAGGCGGTCGCCCTGGCCGAGCAGACCGCGGAGCAGGGCCCGCTGGACATCCTGATCAACAACGCCACGCAGACCGTGCGCCGGCTGCCCTCCGCGTACGCCGCCCTGGTCGACGGCGAGAGTGCCCCGCTGCCCGCCGGTGAGCTCCCCGCCCACCACGTCATCGGTGCCTTCAACTCCGGGTCGGTCAGTGATCTTGGCGGGCCGGCCGCGCTGCCGCTGGGCACCTCCGGCCTCGACGCCCAGCGGGTCGCCGACCTCGCCCTGGTCGCGGGCAACGCCAGCATCGCCAAGCACCGCGACGGCAGCGCCCTGGACGCGGGCGGCCTGCTGCCGGACGTCGTCGACAGCAACACCTGGGTGCAGTCGATCGACCAGATCTCCCCGGTCGAGCTCCTCGAGACCCAGCTCTGCAACTACACCGCGCCGTTCATCCTGATCAGCCGGCTCCGCCCGGTGATGGCCGAGGCCGCCCGCAAGGCGCCCAACGGCCGTGCGTACGTGGTGAACGTCTCCGCGATGGAGGGTGTCTTCAGCCGCGGCTACAAGGGCGCCGGACACCCCAACACCAACGCCGCGAAGGCCGCCATGAACATGGTGACCCGCACCAGCGGCCAGGAGATGTTCGACACCGACAAGATCCTGATGACCTCGGTCGACACCGGCTGGATCACCGACGAGCGCCCGCACCACGACAAGCTGCGGCTCGCCGAGGAGGGCTTCCACGCCCCGCTCGACCTGGTCGACGGCGCGGCCCGGGTCTACGACCCGATCGTGCGCGGCGAGGCGGGCGAGGACCTGCACAGCGTCTTCATGAAGGACTACGCGCCCGGTAAGTGGTAGGCCCGGCAGGCGGTTCGGCCTCGTCGTAGCGGCCCGGTGCAGCGCTCAGTGCGCGTGCCGGGCCGCCACCAGTTCCAGGACCGGCCGCCAGTCGTCCAGTACACCCACGTCCAGGCCGACGACCTTACCGGCGTCGTCGGCCTGCCGCAGGCTGAGCGCCGCCTCGGCGTCGGGGTCGAGCGCGAACGCGTCCGCCTCCGCGGGCGACATCACCCCGCCCTGCGCCCGCAGGGTCAGCGCGCTCTGCGGCGACAGCGTCCGGTCGGGCTCGACGGTCGCGAGATAGCGCTTGGCCGGGACATGCAGCTGGACCAGCCGGGCCACCCGCGCCCCGAGTAGCGGGCGCACCGCGTCCGCCGCGCGGTCGGCGTGGCCCGCGTCGTCACCCGGACGGAGCAGATGCCCCAGATCGTGTACGAGCCCGGCGAGCTGGAGCTCCTTGTCACTCGGATGGGCGCGGCGCAGCAGATGCGCGGTCTGCAGCGCGTGGTCGTGCAGGTCGACCGGATCGCCGCTGCGATCGGGCGTGTCCCAGGCGTCCCGGCAGGCGTACAGCAGGTCCATCAGTTCCGCGACGGACCGAGGCCGGCTCGGCTGGTCCATGTGAACTCCTCCCGGGTGGCGGACGTCGCGGGACAGCAGATCATGGCCGGATGAACACCGTGTTGAACATGCGGCGAAGGAAAGTTGACGCAAAGGAAGTGGCCCCATCGAGCGGGACCCCGCTCATTTGGTTACTCTGACCCCGACGGAAGCCATCAAAGGATCGACCAGTCCTCGATGCCCGTTCCGGGACCGGCCCGCAAACTGGGCCGAGCTTCCGACAGAGTGCCGGCGCCACCGCGTCAGAACTGCCCCTGCCCCCTGCCCTTTTCGGGCGGTCGGCGCCCGGGAAGAGACCGGAGTCGCCGGCACGCCCAGGGTTACGCGACACAGAGGAGTGCGCGGTGACACCAGAGATGACTGAACGCGAACAGCGGACGCCGGAACGCGGCGGCGACCGGACCGGCCGGCCCGAAAAGCTCCGCAACCTTGAGGTCTGGGCCCGCTCGGCCCCGATCCGGCTGGCCGGCTACGAGGACGACCTCGCCGAGCCGCACATCCTGCCGGGCATCGACTGAGTGAACCGGGTGAGCTGAGCGCACCGTTCCCTGCCCCGATGTGCCCCCTGCTCCGGCAGGGGGCACCTCCATGTCCGCTGGCTTCCATACCGCGCGATGCGTACGAAAGGCCGCCGTCCGCTTGCGGACCCGCCCGAACTCCGGCAGACAATATAGGGATAACTCGGGGCGAACAGGTGGGAGATCTACGTGCGCTCGACCCCACGCCGGTTCAGCCTGGCCGCGACCGTCATGTCCATCGCCGTCCTCGTCGCCGCGTGCGGCTCGGGCAGCAGCGGGAACAGCGCCTCCGACCAGAAGGAGCTGTTCCTCCAGCCGGTCGCCGCGGCCGGCCCCGACCCCTTCACGGAGTCGACGGCCAAGTCCGCCAAGCCGCTGACCCCTTCGCAGCCACCGCCGAGCGCCCCCAGCCCGTCGGCGCCCGTGCAGGCGATCCACTCCGTCCCCGGCTCCACACCCGGCCTGTACGGCGGTACGCAGTCGGTGGCCAGCTGCGACGTGGAGCAGCAGATCCGGTTCCTGGACGCAGACAAGGCGAAGGCGCGGGCGTTCTCCGAGACCGCCGGGATCAACCAGAACGACCTGCCCTCGTTCCTGCGCGGTCTCACCCCGGTGGTGCTGCGGGCCGACACCCGGGTCACCAACCACGGCTTCAAGGACGGCCATGCCACCGCCTTCCAGTCCGTCCTCCAGGCCGGTACCGCGGTCATGGTCGACGACCACGGCATCCCACGGGTGCGGTGCGCCTGCGGCAACCCGCTGAACCCGCCGGTCGCGACCCAGGGGGCCGCGTCCCGGGGCCAGTCCTGGCCGGGCTACCAGCCGCAGCGGACCGTGGTCATCAACCGCACCACCACGGTGATCAACAGCCTGATCATCGTGAACATCATCAACAACACCTGGATCGAGCGCAGGAGGGGCGACAACGGCGCGCGCGACCGCGACCGGCCCGACATCCAGATCGACCCGACCGCGCCGGTCGTCCCGGAGTCGCCGAGCCCGGTGACCCCGGTGAGCCCGGAGCAGTCCAGCCCCGGCACCTCGCCGAGCGAGTCCTCGGCGTCCCCGAACTCGCCGAGCGCGTCCACCGGCACCAACTGCCCGCCCGGGACCCCGACCACCACCGTGACGCAGTCGCCCCCCGGGGTCGCCCCTGGTGGCACCCCGCCGAACGCGGCGGCGACGCCCGGCGGCACCACGCCCAACGTGGCAGCGACCCCCAACGCGGCGACGACACCCTCGGGCTGCCCCACGGCCACCGTCACGGTCAGTCCCAAGCTGACGACGCAGCCGCCCTCGCCGCGTACGCCCAGCACGCTGCCGCCGACACAGCCGCTCGTGCCGACCCCGTCCACCGAGCTGCCCACGCTGCCCTCGGAGCCGCCGCCGGTCTTCCCCCAGGAGCCTTCTTCGGGCTCCGGCAGCACGGAGATGCCGACCGGCACCTCCGACTTCGACACCGAGCCACCACTGGACGCCCGACAGCTGACCTGACCGGATGCCCCCGATCGGCCCAAAGATCGGAATGACGATGGACGACTGGCCCGCCGACCCAGGTCTCAGCCTCGCCCTCAACCACATGGGCGCCTTCGACTGGGACCTGGTGAGCGGCCAGCTGCACATGGACCCGTCGGCGCTCGCCGTGTTCGACATGCGGCCCGAGGAGTACGACGGCCGCCCCGAGACGCTGGGCAGCCGGGTGACCCCGAGCGAGGCCACCCGGCTCGACGCGATGGTCTCGCTGGCCCTCAAGAGCGGCAGCCGCCACTACGGCGCCTACTTCCGCGTACGGCTGCGCGACGGCAGCGCGCGCTGGACGCACACCCAGGGCTGTGTGCAGCGCGACGACGACGGCCGTCCGCAGCGCATCATCGGCGTCGTCCGCGACGCCACCCAGGAGCTCGCCGACTCCAGTGCCCGCCCCGACCGCGACGACGAGGACCGCCGCCGGACCGGTGTGGTCGACAGCACCACGGCCGCCCTCGCCCACGCCCGTACCGTCCAGGACGTCATCGACGTGCTCAACGGCTCGCACGGCCTGGAACACCTCGGCGCCACCAGCCTGGTGATGGGCCTGCTGGAGTCGGGCCGCATCCATCTGGTCGCCGAGGGCCCCGCCGACAGTTTCGTGCCGGGGACGCGCTGGACCCGCGTCGACGAGCAGTACCCGATGAGCGAGGTCGTGCGCACCCTCGCGCCCCGCTTCATCCAGACCCCGGACGACTTCGCCCGCTCCTACCCCCGGCTGTGGCCGCACATCAGCGGCCTCGGCATCACCGCGGCCGCCTATCTGCCGCTGATCGCCCAGGCCCGGCCCATCGGCGCGCTCGGCTTGCTCTACAGCGACAAGACCGGCTTCACGGCGGACGAGCGCAACCTCCTTGTGGCCCTTGGCAGTTCCATCGCGCAGAGCCTGCAACGGGCCGTGCTCTACGAGCAGGAGCACGACCTCGCCGAGGGCCTGCAACAGGCGATGCTGCCGCGCCGCATCCCCGATGTGCCCGGCGCGCGCATCGCGGTGCGCTATCGCTCGGCGCGGCTGGGCCGGGACATCGGCGGCGACTGGTACGACGTCATCCCGCTGCCCGGCGGCCGCGTCGGCGCGGTCATCGGCGACGTCCAGGGCCATGACACGCACGCCGCCGCCGTGATGGGACAGCTGCGCATCGTGCTGCGCGCGTACGCCGCCGAGGGGCACACCCCGGCCACCGTGATGGCCCGCGCCTCGGTGTTCCTGCACGAGCTGGACACCGACCGCTTCGCGACCTGTACGTACGCCGAGGCCGACCTGTCGACCGGAGTCGTCCAGCTCGTACGGGCCGGACATGTCGACCCACTCCTGCGCCACCCCGACGGCAGCTGCCGCAGGCTCCCGGTGGAGGGCGGCCTCCCGCTGGGCCTCTCCGCCGAGTTCGGGCGCCTTGAGTACCCGGTCTCCACCATCGAGCTGGACCCCGGCCAGACCCTGCTGCTGTTCACGGACGGCCTGGTGGAGCAGCCCGGCGCCGACCTCGACGACGGGATGCAGTTGCTCGCCTCGCTGGTCCGCACCGGTCCCGCCGACCTCCAGGAGCTCGCCGACCGGATGTGCGACGTGGTCGACGACCGCGCGGGCGACGACGACGTGGCGCTGCTGCTCCTGCGCCGGCGCGCCCTGGAGGCCCCGCAGGCCGGCGGCCGCCTCCAGCAGCACGTGGCGCAGAACGACCCGGAGGCGCTGCGCTCGTCGCGCCATATGATCCGGGCGGCGGTACGGGCGTGGGGCGCCCGGGAGCGCGCCGACGAGATCGAGCTGGCCGCCGACGAGCTGATCACCAACGCGCTGATGCACACCGACGGCGGCGCGATCGTCACCGTACGGGTCCTTGCCGGGCCCCAACGGCGGCTGCGGGTCGAGGTCGAGGACCGCTCCAGCGCCCTGCCGCGCCGCCGTGACGCGGGCGACTCCGGGGTCTCGGGGCGCGGCCTGATGCTGGTGGACCGGCTCGCGGATGTGTGGGGTGTGGAGTCGCGGGGGAGCGGCAAGTGCGTGTGGTGCGAGTTCATCGTGCCGGAGCGCGCCGCGAGTTGACGGCTACCTGATGGTAACCATACGTAATCCGACAGTACTTGACCGTAACCGAACGTTCGCGCTTGACTGCTGAACTCGTACGGTCGGCAGCGTCGCCGCCCTCCCGTTCGCGACTGATACGAGGCCCCTTTGAGCAGCGAGCTTCTGGCCCCTCTCGACCTGGCGTTCTGGCATCTCGAATCGGCCGAGCACCCCATGCATCTGGGCGCGCTCGCCGTGTTCGAGTCCCGCCCGGGCTGTGACGGCGAGCGGATCCTCGCCCTGCTGGCCGAGCGGGCCGCCGCGATCCGGCGGCTGCGGATGCGGGTGCGTGGCGTCTGGCTCCCGGTCGGCGGGGCCGCCTGGGTCACGCACAAGGAGTTCGACGTGCATCGGCATGTACGCAGGGTCGAGCTGCCCGCGGGCGACTTCGCCGCCGAGGCCGCCCGGGCCGCCGGGGAGCTGATGGAGCGGCCCCTCGAACGCGGCCTGCCGCCCTGGCGGATGTACGTCCTGACCGGCCCGGACGACGGGCGCCCGGGCGCGCCCTTCGCGGTCCTGGTCAAGCTGCACCACGCGCTCGCCGACGGCATGCGGGCCGTCGCCATCGTGGCGGGCATCCTCGACCAGCTGGCGGCAGCACCCAAGCGGCGGGGCCGTCCCGCGCCCGCGAGGTCCTGGCTGCCGGGGCCGCGCGCGGTCGCCGGGTTCGCCCGCGACCGGGTCGGCGAGGCCACCCGGGCCGTCGGCATAGGCGCCAGCGTGGTGCGGGCCAGCCGGATCGAGTTCGGCAGCTCCGCGCTCGCCGCCGACTCCAGCGGCACCCGGCGTCTGGCCACCGCCGTGCTCGACGGGGACGAGGTGCAGCGGGTGCGCCGGGCCGTCGGCGGCACCGCCAACGACGTTTTGCTCGCGGTGGTGGCGGGCGGGCTGCGGCGCTGGCTGCTCGAACGCGGCTCCCCGCTGCCCGGCGCCGAACCCCGCGCCCTGGTCCCGGTCTCGCGCCGACGCCCCGGTGCCGCGCCCGGCTCCGGCAACAAGCTCTCCGCGTACCTCCTCGGCCTCCCGGTCGCCGAGCCCGATCCCGCCACGCGGCTCGCCGTCGTCCGTACCGCGATGGAGCGGAACAAGGCCGCCGGGCCCGGGCGCGGCGCCGGGGCGGTCGCCGTGCTCGCCGACCGACTGCCGCCGCTGGCCCACCGGTTCGGCGCGCCGCTCGCCGGGGGCGCGGCCCGCCTCCTCTTCGATCTGCTGGTCACCAGCGTGCCGCTGCCCCGCACCCGGCTCTCGCTCGGCGGCTGCGAGCTGCGCGAGATCTATCCGATGGCCCCGCTGGCCCGCGGGCAGTCGCTGGCAGTCGCCCTGTCGACGTACGGGGGCCGGGTCCATGTGGGCCTGGTGGCGGACGGGAAGGCGCTGCCCGACCTCGACCGGCTGGCCGAGGCGCTGCACGAGGAGCTGGCGGCGCTGGTGGAGGAGGTCGCCGGGGTGTCGCAGGTCGCGCGCTGACCGGGAACCCCAGCCCTGCCCCGGCTAATCTGGGGTGTATGCCGGAATTGCCCGAAGTGGAAGCGCTGCGTGACTTCCTCGCCGTCCACCTCGTCGGCGAACGGATCGAGCGCGCGCGGCCCGTCGCGATCAGCGTCCTCAAGACGTACGACCCACCGGTCGACGCACTCGACGGGCGGACGGTGACCGGCGTCGGGCGGCACGGCAAGTTCCTCGACATCGACGCCGACGGGCTCCACATGGCCGTCCACCTGGCCCGCGCGGGCTGGCTGCGCTGGCACGACACGCTGCCCGCCGACCCGCCGCGCCCCGGCAAAGGGCCGCTCGCGCTGCGGGTCGCGCTGGCGGGCGGGGCCGGGTTCGACCTGACCGAGGCGGGCACCCGCAAGAGCCTCGCGGTGTATCTGGTCCACGACCCGCAGGAGGTGCCCGGCATCGCCCGGCTCGGCCCCGACCCGCTCGCCCCCGGCTTCGGCCGCGACGACCTCGCCGGGCTCCTCGCGGGGGAGCGCCGCCAGCTCAAGGGCGCGCTGCGCGACCAGTCGCTGATCGCCGGGATCGGCAACGCCTACAGCGACGAGATCCTGCACGCCGCCAAGATGTCGCCGTTCAAGCCCGTCGCGCATCTCACGGACGACGAGATCACCACGCTGTACGAGGCGCTGCGCACCACCCTCGCCGACGCGGTGGAGCGCTCGCACGGGCTCGCCGCCGGGCGACTCAAGGCGGAGAAGAAGAGCGGACTGCGGGTGCACGGGCGCACCGGCGAGCCCTGCCCGGTCTGCGGCGACACCGTCCGCGAGGTCTCGTTCGCCGACTCCTCGCTCCAGTACTGCGCCACCTGTCAGACCGACGGCAAGATCCTCGCCGACCGCCGGATGTCCAAGCTCCTCAAGTAGCTTTGCGCATACGGGAGTTCGGGCGCTATCCCGACCGGCTGAGCGTCGCCAGGCGTGTGCCGTCGCTCGTCCGTACCTCGAAGCGCGTGATGTCGCCCGGCGCCAGCGCCGCCGCGCCCCGCATCCGTACGGTCGCCGCGTCCCGTACCGCCCAGGTCGCCACCGTGTCCTCCTCGCCGCCGCGCCCCACCGCCACCAGCTTGCACACCACCGGGCCCCGCACCCCGCCCACATCGAGCCCGACGTCGGTGCCGAAGCCCGCCGGGGCCGTCGCGAGCGTCGTCGTGACACCGGGTGCCGACGCGGTCGTCGCCCAGTGCGGCGAGGCCGGATCGGACAGGAGGCTCATCGTCGCGAAGGGCGCGCCCGCCACCAGCGCCGCCGCGGCCACCAGGAGACCGGCCCGCGTCCGGCGCTGCCTGCGACGCCGCACCTCCACCGCGCCGAGCGCCGAGTGCAGCAGCGCGGGCGAGGGCGTGGCGACCGGGTCGATCCCGGGCGGCGTCCAGCGCACGTACGCGGCGAGCAGCGCCTCCACGCTTCCCAGCTCCTCCAGCAGCCGTGCGCAGCGCGCGCACTGCGCCAGGTGCTCCTCGAAGCGGAAGGTGTCGGCGATACCGAGTACACCGAGCGCGTACGCCCCGACGTCCCGGTGGAGTTCCAGCGGCCTCATGCCGTCTGGTACGCAGACGGGGCCCCAATCACTCAAGTCACACGGGACGGGACGCAGAGGCGCGGGCGCACCTACAATCCGACCGCATGCTGCGCGTACTGGCGGTCGACGACGAGGCCCCCGCCCTCGAAGAGCTTCTGTACCTGCTGCGCGCGGATCCGAGGATCCGCAGCGCCGAGGGCGCCACCGGGGCCACCGACGCGCTGCGGCTGATCGGTGCGGCCCTGGAATCCGGGCCGCACGACGAGCAGGGCGTCGACGTCGTCTTCCTCGACATCCACATGGCGGGGCTCACCGGACTCGACATCGCCCGGCTGCTCGCCGGGTTCGCCCGGCCGCCGCTGATCGTCTTCGTCACGGCCCACGAGGGCTTCGCCGTCCAGGCGTTCGACCTGAAGGCCGTCGACTACGTCCTCAAGCCCGTCCGCAGGGAACGCCTGGCCGAGGCGGTGCGGCGGGTCGCCGAACTGTCGGGCGAGCGCACGCCCGCGGAGCAGTCGGTCGTCCCCGTCGAGCTCGGCGGCGTCACCCGCTTCCTGGCCGTCGCCGACATCGCGTACGCCGAGGCGCAGGGCGACTACGCGCGGCTGCACACCGCGACGGGCAGCCATCTGGTGCGCGTGCCGCTCTCCACCCTTGAGGACCGCTGGCGCTCGCACGGATTCGTGCGCATCCACCGCAGCCATCTGGTGGCGCTGGCCCGGATCGACGAACTGCGTCTGGACGCGGGCAGCATGACCGTCCGCATCGGCGGGGCCGAGCTCCCCGTCAGCCGCCGCCATGCGCGTACCCTCCGCGACCAGCTGTTGCGTCGCAGCGAGCGCTGATGCCCGTCAGATCTGACGAGTCATCAGAAAAGGTGGATCGCCAAGTGTCCCAGCGGAAGCCCGAGTTCCCAGGCCGGGGTCCATACCCGCGGCTCGTCCTCGGCCTCCGCGAGCGGATCGACTCCGCCCGGCACCACCGCGTCCAGGTCCGCGGCGAGCAGCTCGGTCTCCTCCAGCCAGCGCCACGCGTCCAGCGCCAGCGCCAGATCGGGGCCCGACTCGGTCGCCGCGCGCTCTCGAAGACGCTCGCGGACCCAGCTGTGCCACGGCCGGCCGGCCGCGGTCAGCGAACTCCACTCGTCGAGCCGCGCCACCACGCGTGCGCCGCCGACCGCGCCGTCCGACAGGAAGATCGTCAACGCGAGCGCGTTGCGTCCGGCCCTGAATTCGAGCGTCGTCGGCGGCATGAGATCGCCGGTGCGCAGTAATTCGTCGGCGATGTACTCCGCGTACATCCATGCCATCGGTACCAGCAGTTCGCCACCGCTGGTCCCGTTCGTACCCTCCGGACGCATTCCGTCTCGCCTCTTTCATCGACTGTCCAGGCGCTCCAGGGAGCTCCAGGGAGCTCCAGGGAGCATTGAACCGGGGGCGCGTGCCCGCCGTGGCCAGAAGGGCAGGATCCGTCACCCCACACGAGGTGCCCATGCATGTGCGGCAGCTGCTCGGCGCGTACGTCCTCGGCGCCCTGACCCCGGACGAGGACCGCCGGGTCGCCGGGCATCTGCGCAGCTGCGCGGGCTGTCGCGCGGCCTACCTGGAGGTCGCGGAGACACCCTCGATGCTGGCCCTGCTCCTTGAGGAGGACCTGGCCGAGGATCCGCCGGACGAGTAGCCCGGCAGGACCCGCGCCAGGGCCCGAAGAGCATAGTACGAACGGGACTTGACGGTTCCGGCGGGCACCCCCAGCACCTCGGCGGCCTCGGCGACGCTGAGCCCCCGGAAGTAGATCTGCGCGAGCACCGCCCGGTGCTCGGGGCTGAGCGTGCGCACCGCGTCCCGGACGTCCAGCGCCGCCGCCGACCGCTCGGCGTGGTCGTCCTGCGCCTGCTCCGGCGCGTCCAGGACCGTGTCGGGCACCTCGACCGGCCGCGCCTGCCGGACCCGGCGGGCGTCTATCGCCAGGCGCCGGGCGACGGTGAACAGCCACGGCCGCATCGAGGCGTACGGGCCGTCGAACGCCTCCGGGTGCTGCCAGGCCCGCACCAGCGTCTCCTGGAGCAGATCCTCGGCGCGCTGGCGGTCGCCGTAGGTGAGGCCGAGCAGGAAGTGCATCAGGGCGGGTCCGTGGTCGCGCTGGAGCGCCGCCAGGTCGGGCTCGCGCGCGTACCGCCGCACCTCGGCCGCGCAGGTGCCGGCCGCTTCCGAGAAACCCCTGCTCACCGTGTTCGCCCCTTCCCGAGAAGTCCGCGGGCCGCAGCCCGTATCCGAGCGCAATCGGGCGGCCGGCGACAGCGGTCGGACCACGACGTGCGACGAACGGTCGAATGGCGCGGCGAATGGTGCGGCGAACGGTGAGGAAAAGGGAACAAATCTGCATGATATGGATATCTGACAATCCATCAGATATTTCCCGCAGGCATTCAGACCCATGGAGTCCGCGCCATGACGCAGAGAACAACACGGCGGACGGCGGCCCTCGCGGCCCTCGTCCTCGCCGTGACCGCCGGGTGCGCCGGGGAGCACCGGGCCGTCACGCGCCTGCCGCACCACCAGGACTCCGAGCGGCCCGACACGCCGACGCCGGCCGGCGGCGCCGCGTCCGCCGCGCCGCGTCCGTTCACGCTGGTCGCCACCGGTGACGTACTGCCGCACACCTCGACCATGCAGCGCGCCGCCGCCGACGCGGGCGGCGACGGATACGACTTCCGGCCGATGCTCGCCGGGGTCAAGCCGATCGTCTCGCGCGCGGACCTGGCGATCTGTCACATGGAGACGGTGTACGGGCCGGACGGCGGGCCCTTCACCGGGTACCCGGCGTTCACCTCGCCGCCGCAGATCGCCGCCGCGCTCAAGGACACCGGGTACGACTCCTGCTCGACCGCGTCCAACCACAGCCTCGACGACGGGGCCGAGGGGATCGCGCGGACCCTGCGCGCCTTCGACAAGGCCGGGCTCAAGCACACCGGTTCGGGCCGCACGGCCAGGGAGTCCGCGACCCCCGCCCTGCTGGAGGCGGGCGGCGCCAAGGTCGCCCAGCTGGCGTACACGTTCGACACCAACGGCTATCCGATGCCCGAGGGCCAGCCGTGGGCCGTCCACGTCATCGACGAGCAGAAGATCATCGCGGATGCGCGGGCGGCGCGGAAGGCGGGCGCGGACATCGTGGTCGTCAGCGTCCACTGGGGCACCGAGTGGCAGACCGAGCCCGACGAGCAGCAGCTGCGGCTCGGCCGCGCGCTCACCGCGTCCAAGACCGGCGACCGGCCGGACATCGACCTGATCCTGGGCACGCACGCGCACATCCCGCAGGCGTACGAGAAGGTCAACGGCACCTGGATCATCTACGGGGAGGGCGACCAGATCGCCGGGGAGATGTTCAACAACAACGACGAGCGCGACGCGCGCGGGAACATGAGCTCGATCGGCCGCTTCACCTTCGCGCCGCCGGTGCGGCCGGGGGCGCGGTGGGAGGTCAGCAAGGCGGAGTTCATCCCGCAGTGGATCGACGTCGACCGGGGCCGCGTGGTCGACCTGCCGGAGGCCCTGAAGTCCGCGCCGGACCGGGCCGACTACAAGGACGCCGAGGCGGAGATCCGCGAGGCGGTGCTGAGCCGCGGAGCGGCGAAGAACGGCCTGACGATGGCGGACCGGTAGACGGCAGCTGCTACGAGGGCCGGGGGCTTACGGCACCACCGTCACCGGCCAGCGCCCCGCCTTGACCAGGCGTACCGCCACCGAGCCGATGATGCGGTGGCCCGCCGACTCCGACGCGCCGACCACCACTGCGTCCGCCTTGAGTTCGTCGGCGGCCTTCACCAGACCGCTGTACGCCTCGCCCCGGAACGTGTGGAACTCCCAGCGCACGGTCCAGATGTCCCGCACCCGTTCCGCCGCCGCGCGGATCTCCGCCACCAGGCCCTCGGCGATCTCCCCGGTCGTGTCCGCGATCGGCGCGCCCATCGCGGCACCCGCCGTGACCAGCGGCTGGACATAGACCACCGCGAGCAGCGCGTTCTGGCGCCGGGCCAGCCCACTGGCGTACGCCGCCGCCCGCAGCGAGGAGTCGGAGCCGTCGACTCCGACGACGATGACCTTGGGACCGTCCGTACCGCGTTCGAAGGGTGCTGTCACCCGAACGAGGCTAGCGTCACGAGGGGCCGTGTCCGACAGGCGGCCCGGCGCGCCGCTCCCTAGAGTGCAAGGCATGAGTGTCACCGAGGGGACGCCCATACCCGCACGGGCCCGTCCGCCCGCCCGGTCCCGGTTTCTGAACCGGGTGCCGGAGGCGTTCGCCATGTTCTTCGCCGGGCTCGGGCTGTTCTGCGGGATCATCGCGCTGTTCCCGACCCTGCGGCACCTGCTGCGGCCGGTCTCCTGGTTCCTCGACAAGGTGACCGTCCCGGTCAGCGCCAACCTCGCGTACGCCGTCTTCCTGCTGCTGCTCGCCGCCGCCGTCGGGGCCCGTAAGAAGATCGCGTGGCGGCTGGTCGTGGGCTATCTGGGCCTGCTCCTCGCCGCCGACCTGCTGCTGCTCGTGGTCGCCCAGTGGACCTGGGCCGCCAACGGGTTCGTCTGCGGGGTGGCCCTGCTCGTGCTGATCATGGCACGCGGCGAGTTCTACGCGGAGACCCGGCGCGGCGCCGTCCACCGGTCCCTGCTGGTCCTGGTGCTCGGGCTCGCCGCCGGCGTCCTGGCCGGCTGGGCGCTGGTGGAGATCTTCCCCGGTACGCTCCCGCGCGGCCAGCGGCTGCTGTGGGCCACCAACCGGGTGCTCGGCGGCCTCGCCTCCAACGGCCAGTTCGACGGCCGCCCACCGCGCCCGCTGTACTTCTTCCTCGGCCTGTTCGGCGCGATCGCCCTGCTCAGCGCGGCCACCACGCTCTTCCGCTCACAGCGCATGGAGGCCGCGCTGCACGGCGACGAGGAGCCCCGCATCCGCGCGCTGCTCGGCGCCTACGGCCGCGAGGACTCGCTCGGCTACTTCGCCACCCGCCGCGACAAGGCGGTCGTGTTCTCGCCCAGCGGCAAGGCGGCCGTCACCTACCGGGTGGAGGCCGGGGTCGCCCTGGCCAGCGGCGACCCGGTCGGCGACCCGGAGGCGTGGGGGCCCGCGATCGCGGCATGGCTGGACGTGGCCAAGCAGTACGCCTGGGCGCCCGCCGTGATGGGCGCCTCCGAGGAGGGCGCCACCGTCTACGCCCGGCACGGTCTGAGCGCCATGCAGCTGGGCGACGAGGCGATCCTGTACGTCGCCAGGTTCGACCTGGACGGGCGCGAGATGCGGGTCACCCGCCAGGCCGTCCACCGCGTCGCCAGAACCGGCGCCACCACCCGGATCCGCCGCCACTCCGCGCTCACCGACGACGAGATGCAGCAGATCGTCGACCGGGCCGACGCCTGGCGCGACACCGAGACCGAGCGCGGTTTCTCCATGGCCCTGGACCGGCTGGGCGACCCCGCCGACGGCGAGTGCCTGCTGGTGGAGGCGTTCGACGCCGAGGGCAAGCTCATCGCGCTGCTCTCGTTCGTGCCCTGGGGTCCGGACGGCATCTCGCTCGACCTGATGCGGCGCGACCGCAGCGCGCCCAACGGCGTCATGGAGTTCATGGTGGCCGAGCTCTGCGCGCAGGCGCCGAAGCTGGGCGTACGGCGGATCTCGCTGAACTTCGCCGTGTTCCGCTCGGCCTTCGAGGAGGGCGCGCGGATCGGCGCGGGCCCGGTGCTGCGGCTGTGGCGCCGGCTGCTGCTGTTCTTCTCCAAGTGGTGGCAGCTGGAGGCGCTGTACCGCTCGAACGTGAAGTACCAGCCCCAGTGGTTCCCGCGCTTCCTCTGCTACGGGGACGCGGGCTCGCTCGCCCGGGTCGGCCTGGCCTCCGGCATCGCCGAGGGCTTCGTCTCCGTACCCAGTCTGCGCAAGCTCTGGGGCAAGGGGCACCCCAGCGGTGTCACCAGCCCCGGCTCCACCGAAGGGCTGCCGCCGATCGAGGCGCTGGGCCTGCGCAGCGGCCCGGGCGGCGAGGCGGGGGAGCGGCAGCTGCCCGAGCAGGTGCGGGTGCGCCACCGCAAGCTGGACCGGCTGCGCGCCGACGGCACCGAGCCCTACCCGGTGGTCATCCCGGCCCGCACCCACACCCTGGAGCAACTGCGCGGCGCCGTGCCGGGGACGGGCGCGACCGTGGCCGGGCGGGTGCTGGCCGTACGCGACTTCGGCGGGGTCGTCTTCGCCGTCCTGCGCGACTGGTCCGGCGACCTCCAGCTGGCGCTCACCCGGGACGGCACCGGCGCGGCCGTGCTCGACCGCTTCACCCGCGACGTCGACCTCGGCGACCACATCACCGCGACCGGCACCACCGGCACCACGAACCGGGGCGAGCTCTCCCTCTTCGTCACCGACTGGCAGATGACCGGGAAGTGTCTGCGGCCGCTGCCCGACAAGCGGCGCGGCCTGGCCGACCCGGAGGCCCGGGTGCGCAAGCGCTATCTCGACCTGGTGGCCCGCCCCGAGGCCCGCGAGGTCGTACGGGCCCGCTCCACCGCCGTCCAGGCGCTGCGCCAGGGCCTGCTCGACCGGGGCTATCTGGAGGTCGAGACACCGATGCTCCAGCAGATCCACGGCGGCGCCAACGCCCGCCCGTTCACCACCCACATCAACGCCTACGACCTGGACCTCTATCTGCGGATCGCGCCCGAGCTGTATCTGAAGCGGCTGTGCGTCGGCGGCGTCGAGAAGGTCTTCGAGATGGGCCGCACCTTCCGCAACGAGGGCGTCTCGTACAAGCACAACCCCGAGTTCACGATGCTGGAGGCGTATCAGGCCTTCGCCGACTACGACGTGATGCTGGACCTGACGCGCGAGCTGATCCAGGGCGCGGCGACCGCCGCGTTCGGCGCCGAAGTGGCCCGCAAGGCGGGCCCCGACGGGCAGCTCGTCGAGCACGACATCTCCGGTCCCTGGCCCGTCAAGACGCTGTACGGGGCCCTCTCCGAGGCGCTGGGCGAGGAGGTCGACGCGGACACCGACGAACAGGTGCTGCGGCGGCTGTGCGACCGGGCCAACGTGCCGCACACGCCCGAGAACAGCCGAGGCGACGTGGTCCTGGAGATGTACGAGCGCCTTGTCGAGGAGAAGACCCAGCTGCCCACCTTCTACAAGGACTTCCCGACCGAGGTCTCCCCGCTCACCCGTCAGCACCGCGCCGACCCCCGGCTCGCCGAGCGCTGGGACCTGGTGGCGTTCGGTACCGAACTGGGCACCGCCTACTCGGAGTTGACCGATCCCGTGGAGCAGCGGAGGCGGCTCACCGCGCAGTCGCTGCTCGCCGCCGGAGGCGACCCGGAGGCGATGGAGCTGGACGAGGAGTTCCTGGACGCGCTGGAGTACGCGATGCCGCCGACCGGCGGGCTCGGCATCGGGGTGGACCGCACCGTCATGTTCCTCACGGGTCTGACGATCCGTGAGACACTGCCGTTCCCGCTGGTCCGCCGCCACTGAGACGGTGCGGGTCGACGGTACGGCCCAACGGGTGTTTTCGGGCCGTCCCGGCGGTGTGCTTCAGGCGTACGGGCCGTGCACCGTGCGAGCCATGGCTCATGAAAAAGGATGAGATGCTCCCCGGGCGTCGCACGCTGTTGCGCGTCGGCGCCTGCCTGGGAGCCGCCGCCGCCCTGCGGATGCTGACCGCCGAGGACACCGAGGCTCCGGTGCGGCGGGCCGCCGCCGGACCCGCCCCGGGGCCGCAGGCCGCGCCGCCCCGGCTGAGGTCCACCGCGTACCGGCTGGCGCCGATGACCGCCGACGCGCCGCCGCAGTACCACACCGTGCTGCCGCCGGTGCGCCGCAAGCCCTTCCTGAGCATGCCCCAGCTCGGCCCCCGCACCATGGTGCTGACCTTCGACGACGGCCCCGATCCGCGCTACACCCCGGAGATCCTGCGCACCCTGCGCGAGCACGACGTCCGCGCGATGTTCTTCGTCTGCGGCGAGATGGCCACCGACAACCGCGATCTGCTGCGCGAGATGTACGACGACGGCCATGTCGTCGGCAACCACTCCTGGACCCATCCGCTGCTGATCAAGATGTCGTACGACGCGGTGCACGACGAGATGGCCCGTACCAGCGAGGTGATCGACGACGTCCTCGGCGAGCGTCCGCAGTGGTTCCGTGCTCCGTACGGGGCCTGGAACCGCGACTCGTTCCGCATCGGCGCCGAGCTCGGCATGGAGCCGATGGGCTGGACTGTGGACACGCTCGACTGGACCACACCCGGCACGCCCACCATCGTCCGCCGCGTCCTGGACGGCGCCGCGCCCGGTGTCGTGGTGCTCTCGCACGACGCGGGCGGCGACCGCTCGCAGAGCGTGGCCGCGCTGCGCACGTATCTGCCCCAACTGCTGTCTGCGGGCTACCAGTTGAGGGTTCCGCCGAAACGCCGCTGAGTCGTGCGTCAGGTCAGCCGGTGGCCGCTGTGGGGGCGGCCACTCACCGGCTGCCTGCTCAGCGGCTGGCCACCATGCGGGCGAAGACGACGACATTGCCGTCGTAGCCCCGGGCGCGGGTGAAGCCGCCGCCGCAGGTGATCACCCGCAGCTCCGGGTGCCCGGTGTCGCCGTACACCCGGGCACCCGGGAAGTTGTTCTTGTCGTAGACCTCGACGCCGTACACCTCGAACACGGCGATGTGCCCGTCGGCGCGGGTCACCTCGACGTGGTTGCCCTTCTTCAGCGAGCCGAGGCCGTAGAAGACGGCCGGGCCCCGGGTGTTGTCGACATGCCCGACCATCACGGCGGTGCCGCGCTGCCCGGGAGCGACCCCGTTCTGGTACCAGCCCGCCAGATTGGGGTCGTCCGGGGGCGGTGCCTGGACCCAGCCGTCCTGGTCGAGCCCGACCTCGATGACCGGGGCGTCGATCCTGATCGCGCCGATCGTGATCCGGGAGGCCGTCGAGAACGCCAGCGGCTCGACCGGGACGAGCGGTGTCGTGGGGACGAAGACCTCCGGACGGCCCGTCAGCGCGGCCGCCGCCGCGGGCTGCGGCGGGCCGATCGTGACGTCGGCGCCGTTGCGCATCAGCGCCAGGCCGGTGAGCATCACCAGGGCCAGGGCCCCCCATGGCGACCGCCTCCGATGCTCCGAGCCGCCCTCTTCCTGCCCCATCTCGCTCCCTCCAAAGCCCTCCGTGCCACCTGTAGGCACGGTAGGGGCGACATCGCACTCCGGCGATCGGAGAGGTGCGAACGGGTGGTGGGGGGTGGAGTGCCGGTCCGGGGTGGACGACCGGGGGTAACCCATCCGTGTCACGACCAGGGTGATGGTCATATAAAACTTCTGACGGTCTGTGACCTGCGGGTCCGTCAGATCGGCGGGCCGCTGCCCGGCGTGTCGGCTCACCAGGGTGGACCAGCGCCGACATGCGAGGTCGCAGACCTGCGGTGAGGGTTCGTCATGGGAGGCGTACTCGTCGAATTTCCCGGAGCACGGCTTTGGGGCGCCCTCCCTCGGAGGTTCAACCATGCGTGCTTCACGCGCTCTTCCGGTGGCCGTGGCCGCCTTCGCGGCGGTGGGGCTCTCGGCCCCGCTGGCCGCCGCCAACTTCGGCCCGAGCAATGTCTCGGTCAGCCCGAACGCGGTGCACCAGGGCGGCATCCTGACGATCACCGCCAACGGCTGCGGCCACGGCGGCATCGTGACGTCGAACGCCTTTCACCCGACGTCCCTGTCGGGCGGGGACACCGGTTTCGCGACCGCGAGAGTCTTCGACCACGTCTCGCCCGGCTCGTACAACCTGTCGGTCCGGTGCAACGACAACCCCAGGACCGAGACGCGCAGCTTCACGGTGCTCCCCGGCCGCGGCGCGATGGGCGGGCTCGGGGGCTCGGTCGGCCCGACCCAGACCGAGATGGCGGTCGGTGGGTCCCTGGTGGCCGCCGCCGCCATCGGTGGCGCCGTGTTCGTGGTACGCCGCCGCCGCACGGCCAGCGGCCGGCTCTGACCGCCCGACCTCCCGGACAGAGCCGAACCGCCCGTCGCCCCTAGTCCTGGCCAGGACTAGGGGCGACGGGCGTGTTTTACAGCGGGGCTGACGGCCGTTTCTTACGAAGTGGAGCGCCGTGGGACCCCTAAGGGGCGCGGGGAACTGCGCGAGCAACCACGCACGGTCCGCAGAAAAACGACCGCCCCCCCCCGCAGCGCCTAGTGCCACCGGCTGTTGCTGCGCCGCCGCAGGTAGAACGCAAGCCCGCCACCGGCGACGGCGACGAGCGCGAGCCCAGTAGCGATCTCACCCATGTTCACGCCTTCGGCGCTACCACCGAGACCACCCCGAACACCCCGCCCCGGGACGCTGGTCGTACTGATGGTCGGCGGCCGAGTGGTGGGCCGGACGGGCGGCCGAACGGTGGGCCGAAGAGGCTGCGGCTGCGGGCCACCAGCGATGGTGAGATCGGTGGTCCCCCGCTCACTGCCGCACATGAACGTCACGGTGTAGGTGGCACCGCGCTTCGCGTTGGAGTCGATCTGGGCGGTCGTGGAACTCTCGCGGGGGATGGTGACCGTGTCGAATACGCCGGAGGAGGCGGTGGCGGTGTTGGGGCACCCCGTGACGTTCAGGGTGACCTGACCGCCGGCGGCGACCGTGGAGGGGGTCACGCTGAACCCGAACGACGTGATGTTGCTGCCGTGCGCGCCGTCGGCGGCCATGGCCCCGGGGGTGGCGAGGGAGAGAGCGGCGGCGGCGAGCAGGGTGGCGGATCCGATGCGTATCGCGCCCATGGACTAATCCTCCGGGTCCCCGAGGCGCACTGCGGAACCGTTTTCCACATGAGGCGGGAAATGCGTCTCGTGCCCGACACGCTAGGAGCGGGTGGTTCCGGTCGCGATCGGTGTCCGGCGAATGGGGCATTCCCTTCCCCCACCCGGCGGACCTGCCGGGGTGTCACCCGCCTGTTCCGTCACTTCGTCAGCTCGGGGAACAGGGCGTGGAAGGGCGCGGAGGTGGCCGAGATGCCCCGGCCGAACGGCGCGTCGAAATCCCAGATCAGGAAGAGCAGGAACGCGATCAGCACGCTGAAGAGCCCGGCGAGGAGCAGTTCGCGCGCGGTGCGGCGGATCTGGAGCGTGAAGATCAGCCCGACGGTCACCACGGCCCCGACGATCAGCCCGAACCACACCACCCCCGGCATGGTCGCGCCCGCCCCCTGTCCGCGTGCGGTGCGGGCGTCGTCGACGGCCGCCACCTGGTCGACGAGCGGCTGGTACGCCTGGCTCTCGTGGTCGTTGGCGGGCACGTAGCTGGTGACGTCCTTGCGCAGCTGCGAGAGCAGGGCGGTCCCCTTGTCGCTCAGATCGCCGTGGACCTCCATGTGGTGCCACTCGCTGTCCATCACGAAGGTGACGTACGAGTCCACGTCGGCGCGGATGCGGTCGCGGACCGGGCCCGGATAGACTTGGACGCGCTCGCTGACCTCGTGCAGCGCCTGCGCCTCCTGCCGGACGGTCTCCTGGGCCGCGCTGCGGGCCTCCCAGACGCCCGCGATGGCGAGGCCCAGGACGATCGCGTACACCACGCCGATCATCATCGTCATGTACTCCATGACGTCCGGTGTCTCGGAGGGGTCGTCGTCCTCGCGGATACGACGGTGGTTGACGACGACGATGGTCAGTACGACGGCGCATGCGGCGGCCATCGCGATGACGAGGACGATCCAGTCCTTCAAGGCAGCACCTTCCACGAGTCGGAGCGGGAGATCACGTAGGGCGAGGGCGCGCGATCAGCGGGAAGAAGAACGGGGGCGGAGCACGGCGACGGCCAGTACCGCGGGCGCCGCGATCAGCAGGACGAGCGTGACCGGCGAGAGCAGCGCGCTGGGCTTCTTGCGCGGCGGCATGCGGTACGCGTGCACCAGCATCGGCTTGGGATGCGACGCCGGGGGAGTGGCCGAGGGCGTCGGGGTCACCGGAAGCGTCGGCAGCGGCGGGACCACGGGTGCCGGGGCGGGCGGATGTACGGGCGGGACCTGCGGCGGAGGCATCTGCCCGGGCGGCACGGGCTTCGGCGGCACCGGCCCCGGCTGAGGAGGAACCGGCTTCGGCGGGACCGGGGGCACAGGGACCGGCGGCACCGGGGCTGGGGGCGCGGGCGCGGGAGGCGGCGGGACCGGGGCCGGGGGTGCGGGAGGCGGGGGTGCTGGGGCAGGGGGTGCCGGAGGCGGCGGCGCTGGGGCCGGCGGTGCGGGGGGCGGCGGTGCCGGGGCTGGAGGTGCGGGCGCGGGCGGCTTGCGGGCGCGGGCGGCGGTGGCACCGGCACCGGCGGCTTCGGTGCGGGCGCGGGCGGCTGCGGTGTGCAGGGGCCGTCCCCCGCGGTCGCCACCGCCGTAGTCGACCCGTCGTCCGTGACCGCCCACGCGCAGGCGTCAGCGTGCGCGTGCGGTGCGGGACCGGCGAACAGCAGGACGAGGGCGGCCGCCGCGACGAGCCGCCGGGTCGGCCGGGCGCCGGGCGGCTGTTGGGCCAAATGGGTTCCGTGCACGTCGAGGATCATCGGGCCCGGCGGGCTCCGGCACTACGGGTCCAGCACTGATTCGCCTGATGGGAGGAGCTTCGGCCGCTTTGCGTTTGGGACGGTCGAGAGCCGTTTCGGCGAGGTCGGGAAAATTCTTTCGCAGGGGGTTGAACGCTGCGGGGGCTGCCACGCGTACCTAGGGCCATGAACGGCGCACCCTGGCGCCACAAGAGACAGACAATCAACGGGAGTTGACATGGCAACCTGGCGCAACGCCTCGCTCGCGGTGACCGCGGCGGCAGTACTGGCACTGACGGCGACGGCCTGCGGTCAGGACAAGGGAAGCGCCGCGCCCAAGGGCCAGCCGGTCGGCAACGCGGCCCAGGCCAACAGCGACACCGGGTACGGATACGGCGACAGCGGCTACGGCTCGGCCGACAAGACAGCGGCCAAGTCGGCCGGCCAGCTGGCGGTGTGGGACAGCAAGAGTCTGGGCAAAGTGGTGACCGACAGCGCCGGATTCACGCTCTACCGCTTCGACAAGGACACCGCCAGTCCGCCGAAGTCGAATTGCGACGGCGACTGCGCGAACCTGTGGCCCGCCGTGCCCGCGGGCAGTGTCACGGCGGCCCCGGGGACTGATTCCGGCCTCATCGGCCAGGTGACCCGGACCGACGGCACCAAGCAGCTCACGATCGCCGGCTGGCCGATGTACCGCTACACCAAGGACACCAAGCCCGGGGACGCCAACGGGCAGGGCGTGGGCGGCACCTGGTACGCCTCGGCCCCCGACGGCAAGAAGGCGAAGCCCGCCGCCGACGGCTCCGGTTCCGGCTCCGGGGCCGCCGAGCCCGCGAGCCTGCCCGGGCTCTCGGTCCGTAACGACCCCAAGCTCGGGAAGATCATCGTCGACTCGCGCGGCATGACCGTCTACCGCCTCAAAAAGGACTCCGCCTGGCCCATGAAGTCGGCCTGCACCGGCGACTGCCTGAAGAAGTGGCCGGTGGTCGCGCCGGTCGAGAAGAGCAACACCGAGGGCATCATCCAGAAGGGCTTCGTCACCTTCAACCGGCCCGACGGGCTGAAGCAGCAGTCGATCAACTGCTGGCCGGTCTACACCTTCGCCGGTGACACCAAGCCCGGTGACACCAACGGCCAGGGCGTGAACGGTACTTGGTTCGCGGTCACGCCCGACGCGAAGCTGGTGGGAGCCACCAAGTAAAGCACTGAGCGGACCGCCGAGTTGGACACCGGGTAAACCGCCCGTTAACCCTCCGAGAACTCTCCCTCCCAAAGCCGTCGGCCCGTCACCGTGTCCCCCGCGCGGTGGCGGGTTCGACGTGCGTCGCGGCATGTGTGACCGATGGAGTGTGTGACCAATAACGGATCGCCATTTTCCGTTTTGACTCGCCCTCCTGGCTGGCGATCAGTAGCCTCGGCTCGAACACTGACCATGCACATGGCCATCACATCCCCCGCGGCGAGTTGTTGGAGTCATTGATGGAGCGTCCCGCCTGGGCCCCGACGGGCATCGACATCTCGGTACCGAGTGTGTCCCGCATCTACGACTACTACCTGGGCGGCTCGCACAACTTCGAGGTCGACCGGGAAGCCGCGCGCAAGGCCATGGAGTTCATCCCCGGACTGCCCAAGGTCATGCAGGCGAACCGGGCGTTCATGCGGCGGGCGGTGCGCTTCGCGCTCGACGAGGGCATCACGCAGTTCCTCGACATCGGCTCCGGCATCCCCACCTTCGGCAACGTGCACGAGGTCGCCCAGAAGGCGGACCCCGAGGCGCGGGTGGTCTACGTCGACCACGACCCGGTCGCCGTCGCGCACAGCCGCGCCGTACTGGAGGGCAACGAGCGGACCGGCATCGTCGCCGCCGATCTGCGCAAGCCCCAGGAGATCCTCGCCAGCCCCGAGGTGCGCCGGCTGCTCGACCTCGATCAGCCGGTCGCCCTGCTGCTCGTGGCGGTGCTGCACTTCCTTGAGGACGAGGACGACCCGTACGCCGCGGTCGCCGAGCTGCGCGACGCGCTCGCCCCCGGCAGCCTGCTCGTGCTCACCCATGCCGCGTACGAGGGCATCCCGCTCAGCGAGGAGCGCGCGGGCGGCGCGGTGGGCGTCTACCGCAACATCCGCAACCCGCTGGTCATGCGGACCGGCAAGGAGATAGCCGGGTTCTTCGACGGGTTCGAGCTGATCGCCCCGGGCGTGGTCCAGATGCCGATGTGGCGGCCCGAGAACTCGCCGGAGCAGGAAGACCCCTATGCCTTCTCGGGGCTCGCCGGCGTGGGACGCAAGGCGTGAGCACCCCGGCCAAGGCGCAGGGGCAGCCCCTCGATCCCGATGGTCCTGAGTCCAGGCTCAGACGGTTCGCCACGATCTGGAGCCGGGCCATCTTCCCGGTGACCGCGACCTCGCTGACCCGTCCCGAGTTCGAGCAGCACCTGGTCCCGCTGGCCCGTCGCCTCATCGAGGCCCTGCACCGCCGCCACTTCGACCCGGCGCCCGCGCACGAGGTCGGCGCCTCACTCGTCCGCGCGCACTGCACCGACCCGGACGCGCTCAGCCGTACGCTCGGCGTCGTCGACTCGTATCTGGTCCTGTACTGCGGTACGGACCAGGGCCTGCGGGCCGAGGAGGCGCGGGCCCGGTGCGCCCGCCTCCAGCACGCGCTGGCCGCCGGGTTCGCCCAGGCGCTGCGCGAGCGCACCCTGAGCGAGCAGGAGGCCATCGCCCGCTCGGCGCTCTCCGCGCGCAGCGCCGCCGAGGTGGCCCTGCACGCCAGCGAGGCCCGGTTCCGCGCGGTCTTCGAAGGCGCCGCCGTCGGCATCGGCATCGCCGACCTCGAAGGCAACGTCCTGGAGGTCAACGAGACCCTCACCCGGATGTTCGGCGGCATCGAGGGCCGCATCCGCAGCCGCAACGTCAGCGAGTGGGTGCACCCCGAGGACGCGCCGCAGGTCTGGCGGCTCTACGAGGAGCTGGTGCGCGGCGACCGCGACCACTACCGGGTGGAGAAGCCGTACTACCGGGGCGACGGCACCGTGCTGTGGACCAATCTGACGGTGTCGCTGCTGCGCGACGCCGAGGGGCGTCCGCAGTACCAGCTGGCGCTCCTGGAGGACACCACCGAGCGGCGGCTGCTCAATCTGCGGCTGCGTTACGAGGCCACCCATGACGCGCTGACCGGGCTGCCCAACCGCACGTTGTTCTTCGAGCGCCTGGAGAAGGCGCTGGCGCCGGGCGAGGGCAGGCGGTTCGGGCTCTGCTACCTGGACCTCGACGGCTTCAAGGCGGTCAACGACAGCCTCGGCCACTCGGCGGGCGACCGGCTCCTGGTGGAGGTCGCCGACCGGCTGCAGAGCTGTGCGACCGGGCCCGGCGAGATGGTGGCCCGGCTCGGCGGCGACGAGTTCGTGGCCCTGACCACCGGCACCGACACCCTGCGCGAGGTCGACGAACTGGCCTCGCGCATCCTCGGTGTGCTCTCCGCGCCGATCCGGCTCGACGGCCGTGAACTGACCGTGCGCGGCTCCCTCGGCGTGGTCGAGGGCCCGGCGGGCGAGCGCGGCGCGGCCGAGGTGCTGCGCAGCGCCGACATCACCATGTACCGGGCCAAGGCCGCGGGCGGCAACCGCTTCGAGCGGGCCGACCCGGAGGCCGACGCGCGCGCGATCACCCGGCACGGGCTGACCAACGCGCTGCCGGCGGCGCTTGAGCGCGGCGAGTTCTTCATCGAGTACCAGCCGCTGGTGCACCTCGGCGACGGCAGTGTGCACGGGGCGGAGGCGCTGGTGCGCTGGTCGCATCCGCAGCACGGGGTCCTGGGGCCGGACCGGTTCATTCCGCTCGCCGAGCACACCGGTCTGATCGTGCCGCTCGGCCGCTGGGTGATGGCCGAGTCCGTACGCCAGGCGCGGTTCTGGCAGGAGCGCCACCCCGGTTCACGGGCGGGCGGCCCGCTGCGCATCAATGTGAACCTGTCGCCGACCCAGCTCCACCACCCCGGCCTGGTCGCCGACACGGTGGAGGTCCTGGAGCGCTCCGGCCTCGAACCGGGCGCGCTGTGCCTGGAGGTCACCGAGTCCGCGCTCATCGGCGCCGACGACGACCTGTTGAAGCCGCTGCGCCAACTCGCCGACATGGGCGTGGACATCGCGCTCGACGACTTCGGCACGGGCTACTCCAACCTCGCCAATCTGCGCAGGCTGCCGGTGAGCGTGCTCAAGCTGGACCGCTCGTTCACCCAGTCCATGCAGCAGCACCCGGCCGACCCGGTCGACATCAAGATCGTCGAGGGCATCGTCTCGCTCGCCCACAGCCTCCAACTGGCCGTCACCGTCGAGGGAGTGGAGACCGGGGCACAGGCGGAGCAGCTGCGCGCGCTGGGCTGCGACACCGCCCAGGGCTGGTACTACGCCCGCCCTGGCGCCCCCGACCGCATCCATTCGCTCGCCCTGGTGGACGCGGTCTGAGACTGCCGTGTCGCCGAGCTCAGGTCTGGCCCTTCCCGATGCCGAGCAGGACCCGCTGCAACTCCCGTGCGGCGCGCGGCGGGTCCACATCGCTGCGGTGGGCGAGCGCGATCGTGCGGCGAAGCCCGGGGCGGGCCAGCGGGGTCACCCGCAGCTCTCGGCCCGCCCGGGCGGCCACCATGCTCGGCACCACCGCGATGCCTAGCCCGGCGCGTACGAAGCCGAGCACCGCGTCCATCTCGCCGCCCTCGACGGTGAACGACGGCTCGAAGCCCTCGGCGCGGCAGGCGGCGACCGTCAGCTCCCGCAGGTCGTAGCCGTGCCGGAACATCACGAGCGGCGCGTCGCGCAGATCGCGGATGCGCACGGACTCGCCCGGCCCCGGCGGCGGTTCGGTGGCGGCCGAGACCACCACCAGGTCCTCGTGGAGGAGCTCGACGCTGGTCAGCGCGGGCGATCCGGGCGGCAGCGGCAGCACCACGAGCGCCAAGTCCAGGGCGCCGCGCGCCAGTTCCCGTACGAGATCGTGGGAGCCGCCCTCCTCGATGAGGAGTTGGATGCCGGGATGGCGGCCGTGGAAGGTGCGCAGCACCTCGGGAAGGAGCCCGGTGCACAGGCTCGGGGTGGCGCCGAGGCGCACTCGGCCGCGCCGCAGCTGGGCCAGTTCCTGCACCTCGATACGGGCGGTGTCGGCGTCGGCGAGGATGCGGCGGGCGAGCGGGAGCAGGGCCTCGCCCGCGTCGGTGAGCGCGATGTTGCCCCGGGCGCGGCTGAACAGCTCGGCGCCGAGCTCCTTCTCCAGCGCCCTGATCTGCTGGGAGAGCGAGGGCTGGGAGACGTGCACCTGCTCGGCGGCGCGGGTGAAGTGGCGCGTCTCGGCGACGGCCACGAAGTACAGGAGCTGCTGGAACTGCATTGACCCACGATAGTCTATGGCTATCGATTTGAGCAGATCCATGTCTTGGACCTCTTGGGACCTCCGGCCCTAGCGTCTATGGCATGGCTCTGGCAACGCGGACGGACCGAAAACCGTCCTTGACGCGCACCGTGTGGGACTCGACCGTCGGCAAGAAGACGGTCATGGCCGTCAGCGGGCTGATCATGCTGTCCTACCTGGCCGTCCACATGTTCGGCAACCTCAAGATCTTCTTCGGCGCCGGCGACTTCAACGGGTACGCGCACTGGCTGCGCACCATCGGGGAGCCGTTCCTGCACCACGAGTGGGCGCTCTGGATCATCAGGGTGGTGCTGGTCGCCGCGGTCGTCGCGCACGCGGTGTCCGCGTACCAGCTGAGCCGTCGCGACATCAAAGCGCGCCCCAGCAAGTACGTGCACAAGCGGCCGCGTGCCACCTACGCCACCCGCACCATGCGCTGGGGCGGGATCATCCTCGGGCTGTTCGTCGTCTGGCACATCCTGGACCTGACCACCGGGACCGTGCACTCCGGCGGCTTCCAGTCCGGGCACCCGTACCAGAACGTGGTGGACACCTTCTCCACCTGGTACGGCGACGTCATCTACATCGTGGCGATGCTCGCGCTCGGCCTGCACATCCAGCACGGCTTCTGGAGCGCGGCCCAGACCCTCGGCGCGGGAAGCGTCGCCCGCGACCGGTTCCTCAAGACCTGCGCCAACGTCCTCGCGCTGGTGCTGACCCTCGGCTTCATCGCCGTACCCGTCGCTGTCATGACCGGAGTGGTGAGCTGAATGACCCCGTACACCGACTACGCGCTCGGCGACCCGATCGCCGACACCAAGGCGCCCGCCGGGCCCGTCGCCGAGCGCTGGGACACCCGCCGCTTCGAGGCGAAGCTGGTCAACCCGGCCAACCGCCGCAAGCACACCGTGATCGTCGTCGGCACCGGCCTCGCGGGCGGCTCGGCGGGGGCGACCCTGGCCGAACAGGGCTACCACGTCGTCCAGTTCTGCTTCCAGGACTCCCCGCGCCGCGCCCACTCCATCGCCGCGCAGGGCGGCATCAACGCGGCCAAGAACTACCGCAACGACGGCGACTCCATCCACCGCCTCTTCTACGACACCGTCAAGGGCGGCGACTTCCGGGCGCGGGAGTCCAACGTCCACCGCCTTGCCCAGATCTCGGTCGAGATCATCGACCAGTGCGTGGCGCAGGGCGTGCCGTTCGCCCGGGAGTACGGCGGACTCCTCGACACCCGCTCCTTCGGTGGCGTCCAGGTCTCCCGTACGTTCTACGCGCGCGGCCAGACCGGACAGCAGCTGCTGCTCGGCGCCTACCAGGCGCTGTCGCGTCAAATCGCCGCCGGGAACGTGGAGTTGCACGCCCGCACCGAGATGCTGGACCTGATCGTGGTGGACGGCCGGGCGCGCGGCATCGTCGCCCGCGACCTGGTCACCGGCCGCATCGACACGTATTTCGCGGACGCGGTGGTGCTCGCCAGCGGCGGCTACGGCAACGTCTTCTACCTCTCCACCAACGCGATGAACTCCAACGCGACCGCGATCTGGCGGGCCCACCGCAGGGGCGCCTACTTCGCCAACCCCTGCTTCACCCAGATCCACCCCACCTGCATCCCGCGCACGGGCGAGCACCAGTCCAAGCTCACCCTGATGAGCGAGTCGCTGCGCAACGACGGCCGCATCTGGGTGCCGAAGGCCAAGGGCGACACCCGCCCCGCCGCCGAGATCCCCGAGGACGAGCGCGACTACTACCTGGAGCGGATCTACCCGTCGTTCGGCAACCTCGTCCCGCGCGACATCGCCTCGCGCGCGGCCAAGAACGTCTGCGACGAGGGCCGTGGCGTCGGCCCCGGCGGCCAGGGCGTCTACCTCGACTTCGCGGACGCCATCGCACGGATGGGCCGCGACAAGGTCGAGGAGAAGTACGGCAACCTCTTCGACATGTACGAGCGGATCACGGCGGAGAACCCGTACGAGGTCCCGATGCGGATCTATCCGGCCGTGCACTACACGATGGGCGGGCTCTGGGTCGACTACGACCTCCAGACCACCATCCCGGGCCTGTTCGCGATCGGCGAGGCCAACTTCTCCGACCACGGCGCCAACCGGCTCGGCGCGTCCGCCCTGATGCAGGGACTGGCCGACGGCTACTTCGTCCTGCCGTCGACGATCGGCGACTATCTGGCCCGCAACCCCAACCAGACGCCGGTCGCCGCCGACCACCCGGCGGTCGCCGAGGCCGTCGCCGAGACCGAGGACCGGCTCAACCTGCTGCTCGCCGTCGACGGCGACCGCACCCCCGACTCCTTCCACCGCGAGATCGGTGAACTCATGTGGGAGTACTGCGGGATGGCCCGCACGGAGGAAGGGCTGCGCAAGGCGCTGGAGAGGATCCCGCAGATCCGCGAGGAGTTCTGGCGCCGCATCAAGGTGCCCGGCACCGGCGAGGAGTTCAACCAGTCGCTGGAGAAGGCCAACCGCATCGTCGACTATCTGGAGCTCGCCGAGCTGATGTGCCTCGACGCGCTGCACCGCGCCGAGTCCTGCGGCGGCCACTTCCGCGAGGAGTCCCAGACCCCGGACGGCGAGGCGGAGCGCCGCGACGAGGAGTTCTCGTACGCGGCAGCCTGGGAGTTCACCGCAAGCGGCTCACCTGTCCTGCACAAGGAAGACCTCGTCTTCGAGTACGTCCACCCCACCCAGCGGAGCTACGCATGAAGCTCACCCTGCGCGTCTGGCGGCAGCGGAACGCCGACGCCGACGGAGCGATGTCCACGTACGAAGTGGACGGCATCTCGACCGACATGTCGTTCCTCGAAATGCTCGACACGCTCAACGAGGAGCTCATCCTCAAGGGCGAGGACCCGGTCGCCTTCGACCACGACTGCCGCGAGGGCATCTGCGGCGCGTGCAGCCTGGTCATCAACGGCGACGCGCACGGCCCCGAGCACACCACCAGCTGCCAGCTGCACATGCGCTCGTTCCGGGACGGCGACACCATCGACGTCGAGCCGTGGCGCGCGGCCGCGTTCCCGGTGGTGAAGGACCTGGTGGTGGACCGCTCGGCGTTCGACCGGATCATCCAGGCGGGCGGCTACATCAGCGCCCCGACAGGTGCCGCGCCCGAGGCGCACGCGACCCCCGTGCCCAAGCCGGACGCCGACTTCGCCTTCGAGCACGCCGAGTGCATCGGCTGCGGCGCCTGCGTGGCGGCCTGCCCCAACGGCTCGGCCATGCTGTTCACCTCGGCCAAGATCAACCACCTCAACGTCCTGCCGCAGGGCGCGCCCGAGCGTGAGACGCGGGTGCTCGACATGGTGGGGCAGATGGACGCGGAGGGGTTCGGCGGTTGCACCCTGACCGGCGAGTGCGCCACCGCCTGCCCCAAGGGCATTCCGCTGCCGTCGATCGCGGCGATGAACAAGGAGTGGCTGCGGGCGACCCGTAAGGCCAGGAAGGTCGGCCGCTGAGCGGGCGGCCGACCCCACAAGGCCCGGTGGAGACCCGGTTCAGCTGGTCACGGTGATCTGCTGGGCCGGGTCGGTGGTGTCCGTGACGTTGTACGTGGCCGAGAAGGTGGCCGTCTGGTTGCCGGTCGGGCAGAGGAACCCGCCGGTCACCGTGGCGGCCACCGGGGCGTTGGTGATCGCGAGGGACGACGGCGAGTCGTTGGTCCAGGTGCCGGAGACCGTGGTGGGTCCGGTCGGCGAGGCGGTGATCGTGCAGCTGGCGAGGCCGCTGGTCTGCAGGACCACCCCGCCCTGGGGCATGGTGAGTCCGGCCGAGATCGGTGAGCCGTACTGGGCGCCGATGCTCCAGGGCCCGTTGGTGGAGTTGCTGGAGACGGTGACACCGACCCCGCCGATGCTCGTGGTGCAGTTGTCGAAGGTCGGCGGGTTGATGGTGGCGGAGACGGGCCCGGCGTCGTTGTGGTTGTCGGGGTCGGCCGGGACCTGGTTGTTCGCGTCGCCGGTGGGGACGGACGCGGAGACCGTACAGGTCATGGTGGTGGACCCGGCCGTGAAGACGGCCGTGCCGCTGAGCTCGGCGGAGAAGGAGTCGCCGGCGGGGGTGACGGTGGTGGAGCTCGCCGCGAGGGCACTGGCGGCGGTGGTGGCACCGAGCGTGAGAGCGGCTGCCGCGGCGAGGAGAGCCGCCGGGGTACGGAATCTTCGGACTGCCATGGGGGGCTCCTCGGTCGAAATCGCTTCGATGGTGTGGGGGTGCGAGGAGGAACGCTGGTGAACTTGAGAGTAAGTCCGGTTCTGGAGGCCGAACAGCTGATGACCCGCCAGTAATTGACGGGTCATCAGCTTGTTCTGTGAAGTGGGTGTGCTACTGATCGCAAGGGGGCGATCAGGCCACCGAGAAGTCGTCCCCGTAGACCGCGCTCTGTCCGTACCAGCCGTGCAGATAGACGGTGACCGTGCCCGAGGCGCCGGTGGTGAACGGGACCGTCAGTTTGGCCCACCCCGCCGAGCTGGTCCAGGTGGATGCCGAGGCCGAGCCGCGCACCCCGAGGTAGGCGTAGTCGCCCTGCACCCAACCGCTCAGGGTGTACGCGGTGTTGGGCTTCAGGGTGAGCGTCTGCGTGCACTCGCCGGTCTGCGAGGAGGTGGGCGCGGTCTTCACCGCGTACGAGCCGCCGTGCACCGGGGTGGAGACCACCGCGCCGCCGCTCTCGCAGGTCCAGGGCGCGAGCGACCCGCTCTCGAAGCCGCCATTGACCAGCGCGCCGGTGCCGCCGCCCCCGGAGACGGTCAGTGTGAAGGTGGTGGAGTGCGCGAGCGTGCCGGCCGAACCCGTGATCGTGAGCGGATACGTGCCGGGCGTCGCCGACGCCGAGGCACTGACGGTGAGTTGGGCCGAGCCGCCCGCCGTGACCGAGGACGGGCTGAGCGAGGCCGTCACACCGGCGGGGGCGCCCGTGGCGGTCAGGGCGACGGTCTTGGCGTTGCCGGAGGTGACCGCGGTGCTCACCGTGGCCGTGGTGGAGCCGCCGGGCGCGACGGACGCCGAGCCGGGCGCCACCGCCACCGAGAAGTCGTCGCTGACCGGCCCGCCGCCCCCGGTGAACGGCTCGAAGGTGTGGCTGAAGTACCAGGGGTCCTGGGCGATGCCGGAGCAGGTGTCGGAGCCGCCGGTGCCCGGGCAGTTGCCGTTGTCGCGCTGGAGCGCCCAGAAGGAGAGGGTGTTGATGCCCTTGGCGACGGCCCAGTTGTAGACGGCGGTGGCGTCGGCCGTGGTGAACGTCTCGGCGGCGCCGTAGTCGTCGATGCCCGGCATCTCGGTGACGCCGATCGTGCCCCACAGCTGGGCGGGCGTCTTCGACGGGTAGAGCGACGCCAGTTGGTTGTAGAGCCCGGTGGCGGCGCTCTGGGTGTCGTTGGCCATGTTGTGGCTCGCGCCGTCGTAGTAGTCGAACGTCATGATGTTGACGACATCGACCTTGGCGCCGTACGTGTTGGCGCTCTGGAGCACCGCGAGACCGCTGCTCGCCAGGCCGCTCGTGGTGGTGGGCAGGGTGTAGGAGATCTGCACGGAACGGCCGTTGGCGGCGGCCCAGTCCTGCACCTTCTTGATCGCCTGGTTGCGCCGGTCGATCCCGGCCTTGTTGGTCAGGGAGTTGTCCTCGATGTCCATATCGAGCCGGGAGAGGTCGTAGGTGGTGATGACCTTCTCGTACGCGGCCGCGATCGAGTCCACACTGGTGCAGCTGTCGGCGATCTCGGTGCCGCCGTTGTCGGCCGCGTAGCCGCCGAAGGACGGGATGACGTCGCCGCCCCGGGAGCGGATCGTGGTGATGTCCGCGCCGAAGACGGACGACGAGATGGGCTGGCTCGTCTGCCCGTTCCAGTACGGGGTGCACGAGCCCTTGGCGTCGCTCTGGACGAAGGCCATGGTCAGGTACTTGGCGCCGGACTTCTGCGCCAGGTCGGCCGGGCTGTCGGAGGAGTAGGCCTCGAAGTAGGGCGCGAAGACATGGGCGGGCAGCGGGGTCGCGGCCTGCGCGCCCGTGCCGGTGCCGAGCACGAGACCGGCGGAGGCGGCGACGGTGGCGAGGCTGGCGAGCAGAGCGCGGGCGGATCTCGGACGTCTCATCGGTGCTCCCGGACGGGGTGGGGAACGGAGCGGACGCCTCATGATTGGTCTGGACCAGGTGTCGGTCAAGGGTCCAGACCAATTCATTCCGTGCTGTTTGCCGATGGCTCCAATTCGCGCGTGCTCAGCGGCTGTTGAGGGCCCTGTCGAGATACGGCGCCGTGCGCCCCGCTCCCGACCCGGCCACCTCGCGCGGTGTCCCCGCCGCCACGATCCGCCCGCCCTCGTCCCCGCCGCCCGGCCCGAGGTCGACGACCCAGTCGGCGCCCGCGACCACCGTCATGTCGTGCTCGACCACGACCACCGAGTGGCCCGCGTCGACGAGGCCGTGCAACTGGCGCAGCAGGACCTCGACATCGGCCGGATGCAGCCCGGTCGTCGGCTCGTCGAGCAGATAGAGCGTGTGCTCGCGCCGCCCCCGCTGCAACTCCGATGCCAGCTTGATGCGCTGGGCCTCGCCGCCGGAGAGCTCGGTGGCGGGCTGGCCGAGCCGCAGATAGCCGAGGCCGACATCGAGGAGTGCGGTGAGACTGCGGGCGGCGGCAGGAGTGTCGGCGAAGAACTCCGCCGCCGCCTCCACCGTCAGATCCAGCACCTCGGCGATGGTGCGGCCCCGGTGGGTGACCTCCAGCGTCTCGGGGTTGTACCGGGCGCCGTGACAGTCCGGGCAAGGCGTGTATGTACTCGGCAGGAAGAGCAGCTCGACCGAGACGAACCCCTCGCCCTGACAGGTCTCGCAGCGTCCGCCCGCCACATTGAAGGAGAACCGGCCCGCCTTGTAACCGCGTGCCCGCGCCTGCTCGGTGTCGGTGAAGAGCTTGCGTACGACGTCGAAGAGTCCGGTGTACGTGGCGAGGTTGGACCGGGGCGTACGGCCGATCGGCTTCTGATCCACCGTCACCAGCCGTCCCACGCCTGGCAGTTCCTCCGTAACGGCGCCCACCAGGGTGGACTTCCCGGAGCCCGACACGCCGGTCACCGCAGTGAACACACCCAGCGGCAGCCGCGCTTCGAGGCCACGCAGATTGTGCCGGGTGACCGGGCCGACGGTGAGCCACCCGGACGGCTCGCGCACCTCGCGTACCGGCTCGGCCGAGCGGTCGAAGAGGAAGCGGCGGGTCTGCGAGTCGGCGACCTCGGCGAGGGCGTGGGGCGGACCGCTGTGCAGCACCTGGCCGCCGTGCACACCGGCCCGCGGGCCCACGTCCACCAGCCAGTCGGCGTGTCGCACCACATCGAGGTGGTGCTCGACGACGAACACCGAGTTCCCGGCGCCCTTCAGCCGGTCCAGGACCGTGAGCAGCGCCTCCGTGTCGGCCGGGTGCAGCCCCGCCGACGGCTCGTCCAGGACGTACACCACGCCGAAGAGCCCGGACCGCAGCTGGGTCGCGAGCCGCAGCCGCTGGAGCTCGCCAGCGGAGAGCGTGGGTGCGGTCCGGTCCAGGCTCAGATAGCCCAGACCCAGCTCGGTGACGGGTGCGATACGGCCGAGGAGATCGGCCGTGAGGACGTCCGCTGTGGGGCCACCGTCGGCTGAACCGAGCACATCTGCAAGGGAGTTGAGTGGAAGCGCCGCCAGCTCGGTGATCGTACGGCCCGCGAAGGTGACCGCCATGGCTTCCGCCCGCAGCCGCCCTCCACCGCACACCGGGCACTCGGCGCTGGTCAGGAACCGCTCGGCCTTGGTCCGCAGGGTCGCGCTCTTGCTCTGCGCGAACGTCTTCATCACATAGTGCCGCGCGCTCATATACGTGCCCTGGTACGGGCGTTGGATGCGGCCCGCCTCGCGCACCGGGTGCACGGTGACCACCGGCTGCTCGTCCGTGAACAGGATCCAGTCGCGGTCCTTCTGATCCAGCTCGCGCCAGGGCCGGTCGACGTCGTACCCCAGCGTGTCGAGCACATCGCGCAGGTTCTTGCCCTGCCAGGCGCCCGGCCACGCGGCGATCGCGCCGTCGCGGATGGACAGCGAGGGGTCCGGGACCAGCAGCTCCTCGGTGGTGCGGTGGATCCGGCCGAGGCCCTGGCACTCGGGGCACGCCCCGGCCGCCGTGTTCGGCGAGAAGGCGTCCGAGTCCAGCCGCGGCGCGCCCGGCGGGTAGGTGCCCGCGCGCGAGAACAGCATCCGCAGCGAGTTGGACAGCGTGGTGACCGTGCCGACCGAGGAGCGCGAGGTGGGCGAGGAGCGGCGCTGCTCAAGGGAGACGGCGGGCGGCAGCCCCGAGATCTCGGCGACCTTCGGCGCGCCCACCTGGTGGATCAGCCGACGCGCGTACGGCGCCACCGACTCGAAGTAGCGCCGCTGGGCCTCCGCGTAGATCGTCCCGAAGGCGAGCGAGGACTTGCCCGAGCCGGAGACACCGGTGAAGACGGCCAGCGCGTCCCGGGGGATGTCCACGTCGACCCCGCGCAGATTGTGCTCGCGCGCGCCCCGGACCCGTACGTAGGGGTCGTGGGCGCGGTCGGTGGGGTCTTCGGTGTCGGGTCGCGCGGGGCTTTGCATACCGGAATTCTAGGCGGATGCGCTGGTCAGGCCCGCGAGCCGGGCGAGCCGGCGGTACGAGTCGAGCATGGCCGCACGGTCGTACGTACTCGTGGTGACCAGGTACTCGTCGGCCGCGCTGCGTGCGAGCAGCTTTTCCAGGGCGTCGGCGACCTCGTCCTCGGTGCCGTGGATCTGGCCGCGCAAGGCCTCCTCGAAGAGCGTCCGCTCGCGGTCGGTCATCGTCACGGTGGCGATGTCCTCGGCGGGGGAGAGCGGCGGGAACGCGCCCCGGGTGCGCGAGTACGCCGTCGACCACGCCTCGGGCAGCAGGATGCGGTGGGCCTCCTCGGTGGTGGCCGCGACCGCGACCGTGCCGGAGAGCACCACATACGGTCGCTCGCTCCAGGCGGAGGGGCGGAACGCCTCGCGGTAGTCGTCGATGACCCGCAGCATCGCGTCCTCGCCGCGCACATTGGCGATGACCAGCGGCAGCCCGGCCTCGGCCGCGAGCAGGGCGCCCTGGCCGGTGGCGAGCACGAACGCCGGGACGCGCAAGCCCTCGGCGGGGCGCGCGTGTACCTGCGGGTGGGCCCTCTGCGTACCGTCGAAGTAGCCCAGGAGCTCCGTCAGCCGGCCCGGGAACGCGTCGGCGTCGTCCTTGTCGCGGCCCAGCGCCTTGCGGATGCCGTCCGTGAACCCGACCGAGCGGCCCAGGCCCATGTCGATCCGCCCGGGGAACAGCGACTCCAGCACGCCGAACTGCTCGGCCACGACGAGCGGTTGATGGTTGGGGAGCATGACCCCGCCCGTGCCGACCCGGATCGTCGAGGTCGCGGCGGCGACTGCGGCGGCCAGCACGGTCGGGGCGGAGCCCGCGACGCCGGGGACGCTGTGGTGCTCGGAGACCCAGAAGCGGTGGTAGCCGAGCCGTTCGGCCTCCTGGGCGAAGGCCACGGTGTCCCGCAGGGCCTCGGGGCCGTCGTGTCCCGCGCGGATACGGGAGCGGTCCAGGACGGAGAAGCGCGTGGTCGCGATCACTGAGCTCACACAAGGTTCAACGTCTGTGTGGCGCCAGGATTCCCTAGGGTGGACCACATGACGCAAAACAGCAGGCCACTGGCCGTGTTCGACCTGGACGGCACCCTCGCGGACAGCGGGCACCGCCAGCACTTCCTGGAGGGCCCCAAGCGCGACTGGGACGGCTTCTTCGCCGCCGCCCCCGCCGACCCGCCCCTTGAACAGGGCGTGGCGCTCTGCCTCGCGGCCGCAGAGGAATGCGAGGTCGTCTATCTCACCGGCAGGCCGGAGCGCTGCCGCGCGGACACCCGGACCTGGCTCGCCGAACAGGGGCTGCCCGAGGGCGCGATCCACATGCGCCCCAACGCCGACCGCAGGCCCGCCCGCACCACCAAACTGGAGACCCTGCGCGGCCTCGGCCGCACCCGTGAGGTCCGCATGCTGGTGGACGACGACGAGCTGGTCTGCGACGCCGCCGAACGGGCGGGCTTCCGGGTCGTACGGGCGCGCTGGGCCACCGCGTCCGAGGCGCTGAAGGACGCGCAGGAGCGGGAGGGGCGGACCTGAGCCTTGCTCGGCCCGAAGGCCGGGTCGTCAGACCGCCTGGTTGTCGTCCAGCCTGAAGCCGACCTTCAGACCCACCTGGTAGTGCTCGATCCGCCCGTTGGCGATCTGGCCGCGCACCTGCACGACCTCGAACCAGTCGAGGTTGTGCAGCGTCTGCGCCGCGCGGGCGACGCCGTTGCGGATGGCCTGGTCGACGCCCTCGGGGGAGGTGCCGACGATCTCGGTCACGCGGTACGTGTGGTTGGACATGGAGGTGCACTCCTCTTCGTCGCGTCCCTCCACCGTGCCCCACCTCGGCGCGCTTCGCGAGGCGTCGGGTGCGTACGGGATCGCTCGGCCGGCCGCCGCGTCGGTTCCGTGACGGGGCTTGACCGGACCATTGGTACAGACCAAAATCGGCCGCACCCGAACTAGCCGTCTGCGCTTCCCCCACGTCGGGTCATGACTGCCCGTGCCATGACGCAGAAGGTGACCGCCGTGAAGAACCGCTTCCTCCATGCCCCCGTCGTGCTCGTCACGGCCCTCGCGCTCGGCGGCTGCGGGGCGCTGCCGGGCACGGGCGGGGACGGCGCGACCACCGTCACCGTATGGATGATGAAGGACAGCGCCTCCGACGACTTCGTCCAGCGGTTCACCCGCGACTTCGAGAAGGCGCACCCCTCGGTCCGGCTGGACGTGAAGATCCAGGAGTGGACCGGCATCGGCCACAAGGTGGGCGCCGCGCTCACGTCGGGCGAGGCGCCCGACGTCATCGAGGTCGGCAACACCCAGGTCCCGCAGTACGCGGCGAGCGGCGGACTGCTCGACCTCACCCTTCAGTCCCTGCGCGACTGGGGCAGCAAGGACTGGCTGCCCGGCCTCGCCCAGCCGGGCAACGTCGACGGGGTGCAGTACGGCATCCCGTGGTACGCCGCGAACCGCGTGGTCATCTACAACAAGGACCTCTTCGGCGCGGCCGGAATCACCAAGCCGCCGACCACCCGCGCCGAGTGGCTGACGGACACCGCGAAGCTCAACTCCGGTGGTACGCAAGGTATTTACCTCGCCGGGCAGGACTGGTACACGCTCTCCGGGTTCGTGTGGGACGAGGGCGGCGAGCTCGCCCAGCAGAGCGCGGGCGACTGGACGGGCACCCTCGCCACGCCCGCCGCCCTGCGCGGCATGACGTTCTACAAGCAGCTCCAGGCGCTCGGGAACGGGCCGAAGAACGCCGACGAGGCGACGCCCCCGCAGGCCGAGGTCTTCGCCAAGGGCAAGGTCGCCCAGATCATCGCCGTCCCCGGCACCGCCAAGGCCATCCAGAAGGCCGCCCCCGCGCTCGCCGACAAGCTCGGCTACTTCCCCGTACCGGGCAAGGCCGCGGCCAAGCCGGGCGCGGTCTTCACCGGCGGCTCGGACCTCATCGTGCCCAAGCGCTCCGGGCACCGCACCGAGGCCGTGGAGGTGATCAAGGAGCTGGTGAGCGCGAAGTGGCAGCAGGATCTCGCCGCGACCATGAGCTATGTGCCGAACAAGCCCGCCCTCGCGGCCGCCGTCGAGGGCCAGGAGGGCACGGCCGCGATGGCCCGGGGCGCGGCCCAGGGCAGAGCCACGCCCAACTCGCCGCAGTGGGCCGCCGTCGAGGCCGACAACCCGATCAAGCCGTACATGACCGCCGTCCTCACGGGCAGCGACCCGAAGACGGCGGCCAGGACGGCCTCCTCGCGGATTACCGCGCTGCTGTACCCGTGACGGAGTCCTAGGGCCTGTCCGGTGGATCTTGCCTGGGACGCGTGGGTCTGGCACGCACATCTGCGGCGTTGTCGTCGGTTGCCGACGCTCCGCGTCGCCGCCCTCCTCCGCCTTGCAGCTGCACGCACCAGACCCCCGCTCACCAGCACCGAAAGGGCATCCGGGACCGCAGGCGGCCAGATCCACCGGACAGGCCCTAGCCTCCGAGGACCGCCAGCGACAGCGCGAACCGGCCGGCGGCGTCCGTCCACCAGCGCGTGGCCGTCAGCCCGGCGGCCGCGAGCTCGGCCCGTACCCCCTCGCGGCGGAACTTCGCCGAGATCTCGGTACGCATCTCCTCGCCCTCCTCGAAGCGTACGACGAGGTCCAACTCGGGGATCTTCACGGTGAGTTCGGTACGCGCCCGCAGCCGCATCTCGATCCACTCGTGTGCGGTGTCCCAGCGCGCCACATGGGTGAAGTCGTCGAGGTCGAAGTCGGCGCCGAGCTCGCGGTCGATGACGGCGAGCACGTTCTTGTTGAACTCGGCCGTCACCCCGCTGGCGTCGTCGTACGCGCGGACCAGGACCGACTCCTCCTTCACCAGGTCCGTGCCGAGCAGGAAGCTGTCGCCCGGCTCCATCATCGCGGCGACCGAGGACAGGAACTCCGCGCGCTCGGCGAGCAGCAGATTGCCGATCGTGCCGCCGAGGAAGACGACCAGACGCGGCCCGGGAGTGGACGGCAGGTCCAGCGCCCGCGTGAAGTCGGCGATCAGCGCGTGCACTTCGAGCTTCGGGCGCTCCTCGATGAGCGCCTTCGCCGCCCCTGTCAGCGCGCTCTCGCTGACGTCCACGGGGATGTACGTGAGCGGGTCCGGCAGCGCGTCGAGCAGCAGCCGGGTCTTCTCGGAGGAGCCCGAACCCAGCTCCACCAGGGTGCGGGCACCGGACGCGGCCGCGATCTCCACGGCCCGCTCGGCGAGGATCTCCCGCTCGGCGCGGGTCGGGTAGTACTCGTCGAGCCGGGTGATCTCCTCGAAGAGCTCGCTGCCCCGCGCGTCGTAGAACCACTTGGGCGGCAGGGTCTTGGGCGTACTGGTCAGCCCGTGCAGCACGTCGGCGCGCAGCGCCGCCCCGGTGGCGTCCTCGGGCAGGGTGCGGGTCAGCTGGAACGGGTGGAACTCGTGCACGAGGAAGGCTCCTTGAGGGGGGTCAGCAGAACATCGGAACGGGTCGCGGCCAGCAAGGTGCGGTCGGGGACCTCGTGCCAGTGCGGATCGTCGTCGTAGGGCTCGGAGGCGACCACCGTGCGGCGGCCCGGCTCGGGGAGGTACCACAGGGTGTCGCCCCAGGCCGTCGCCGTGATCGTCTCGCCGTCCGTGAGCAGCAGGTTCAGCCGGGAGCCGGGCGCGGCCGCGTCGACCTCGGCGACCGTGTCGGCGAGCGCCTGGCCCATCTCGTCACCCGCCCGCAGCCGGTGCAGCACCAGCGCCCACACCAGCGCGGAGTCGCAGCGGGCCTCCAGGCTCAGCAGCTCCTCGGCGGGCAGCGCGGCGGCCAGCGGGGCCACAGAGCGGGGCCAGCCCTTGACCGCGCCGTTGTGGCTGAAGAGCCAGGGGCCGGAGGCGAAGGGCGCTGCCGCCGCCTCGCCGTCCGCGCCCGGCTCGGTGGCGTCCCGTACCGCCGCGAGCAGCGCGCCGGTGCGCACCACCCGGGCCAGGTCCGTGAACGAGGGGTCGGCCCAGATGGGCCCGGAGCGGCGGTAGCGGCCCGGCACCGGGTCGCCCTCCGCGTACCAGCCGACGCCGAAACCGTCGGCGTTGACCGTCCCGTACCGCTGCCGGCGCGGCGCCCAGGACTGCCGGTACAGGCCGTGCGGCGGGCTCACCAGGAGCTCGCCGAGCGCCAACGGCGGTCCGGCGTAGGCGATATGACGGCACATCAGGCATCCCTCGCGGTCCGGAACCCGGCGAAGATCTGGCGGCGCACCGGAAGGTCCCAGTTGCGGAAGGTGCCCCGGCACGCCACCTGGTCCACCGCGAACGAACCGCCGCGCAGCACCTTGTGGTCGGGCCCGAAGAACACCTCCGAGTACTCGCGGTAGGGGAAGGCGACGAAGCCGGGGTACGGCATGAAGTCGCTCGACGTCCACTCCCACACATCGCCGATCAACTGCCGTACGCCCAGCGGCGACTCGCCCGCCGGATACGCCCCGGCGGGGGCCGGGCGCAGATGGCGTTGGCCGAGGTTGGCGTGCTCGGTGGTGGGGTCGGCGTCGCCCCATGGATAGCGCCGGGAGCGGCCGGTGGCGGGGTCGTGCCGGGCCGCCTTCTCCCACTCCTCCTCGGTGGGCAGCCGCCGCCCCGCCCAGCGGGCGTAGGCGTCCGCCTCGTACCAGCTGACATGGAGCACCGGCTCGTCCAGCGGTACGGGCTCGGTCACCCCGAACCGCTTGCGCAGCCACTGCCCGCCCTCGCGGCGCCAGAACAGCGGCGCGGTGAGTTCGTGCTGGCGCACCATGGCCCAGCCCTTGGGGGCCCACCAGCGCTCGTCGGTGTAGCCGCCGTCCTCGATGAAGCGCAGATACGCGCCGCACGTCACCGGGGTGGTGTCCAGGTGGAAGGCGGGCACGATGCGGTGGTGCGCGGGCCGCTCGTTGTCCAGCGCCCAGGGCTCGGCGGAGGTGCCCATGGTGAACGGGCCGCCGGGGACCAGGACTTCGGCGGGCAGACCGGTGACGGAGCCGTGCGGCGGCTCGGGTGCGGCGAGTGCGGCCGGGCCCTTGCGGAGCTGATGGGTGATCAGCATCGTCTCGTCGTGCTGCTGTTCATGCTGGGCGATCATCCCGAAGGCGAAACCCGCGTCGACCAGACGCGGACCGCCCTCCAGCGGGGTGGACTCCAGGACGTCGAGCGCCCGGCCGCGCACATCGGCGGCGTACCGGCGCGCCTCGGTGGGGGAGAGCAGTGGCAGCGAGGTCCGGGTGGCGCGCGGGTGCTCGAAGGCGTCGTACAGCGAGTCGATCTCCGGGCGTATCGCCTCGCGCCCGGCGACGGCCCGCAGCAGCCACTGCTCCTCCTGGTTGCCGATGTGCGCGAGGTCCCAGACCAGCGGGGACATCAGTGGCGAGTGCTGGGCGGTGAGGTCGTGGTCGTCGACGCAGGAGGTGAGTGTGGCGGTACGCGCCCGGGCGGCCGTGAGGGCCGTCAGGGCGCGCTTCCGGAGCGCTTCCGGATCGGTCAGGTCCGCTCCGGTCGGTTCGGGGGCGGTCATGAGTGGTCGTCCTTCCCAGGGGCGGGCGCGGCACCAGGGGCGAGCGCGGCGAAGTCGTCCGCGGGACTGAGGCCCCGTGCGACATAGCGGTCCATGAAGGCGGCGACGGCGTGGCGGACCTCGGCGGTGGCGCCGAGCCGGGGCAGCGCTTCGAGCGCGGCCGCGAAGCAGATCTGCGCGGCTTCCTGAAGTTCGGCGTCGGCGAGGCCCGCTCGGGCCGCGTCGGCCCAGAGCGGATTGCGCGGCGCGGGCAGCGAACCGGCCCGCTCCGCAAGGGACTTGACGGTGCGGTAGGCGGTCTCGGCGGCCGCCGGATCGTCGAAGAGCGCGGTCGTCACGGCGAGCGGCACGATCCAGCCGTCCTCGCCCGGCTGCGCGTCGATCATGCGCAGCTCCAGGTGCCCGCGCGGCCGGACCGGCGGAAACAGCGTGGTCATGTGGTAGTCGAGGTCCTCGCGGGTGGGTCTGCGCGGGACGCCCGTACGCAGCCACTCACGGAAGGTGAGCCCGTCCGGCGCGGTCCACGGGCCCTCGTCGGTGCGCAGGCACATCACCGGCGCGTCCAGCACCTGCGCGGCCCAGGCAGCGCGGGGCTCGGCGTCCAGCGGCGGCGCGAGCGCGCGCACGGGATCGATCTCCGTCCACACCTCCTGCCGGGAGGACCGCAGGCCGGTGGGTCTGCCTTCCCTGTAAGGGGAGTTGGCGAACGCGGCCACCAGGACCGCGCCGAGGAGATGCGCCAGCCGCCAGCGGCGCCCGTACCCGAGCGGCCCCGGCTCCTCGTGGCCGGCGTCCAGACACACCTGGACCGAGGCCGAGGAGCACATCATGGCGCGCCCGGCCGGTCCCGTCCGGTCGAAGTGGGCTTCCATGGTGTCGTACCGGCGATCGTGCAGAAACCTGCGCGGCGGCTGCCACGGCTCCTGGCCGAGTCCGGTGAGTGTGAGGTCCTTGGCGCGCAGCGCGCTCCGGACGGCCGTCAGATCGGCCGATACGGAGTCGACGCACTCCATGAGGTTCGCGGCGGGCAGCGAGCTGAGCTCCAGCTGGCCGCCGGGTTCGACGGTGAGTGCCGACCGCAGGGGCAGTGCCCTCAACGAGTCGTAGGCGTCGGCGAGTCGGTGGTGCGGGACGGGGGTCCGGGGGTCGTGCAGATCGTGGACGAGCCACTCCACTTCCACCCCTACGTAACGGGGCGGGCCCGTCTTGAAACAGATACATCGAAGCAGATCGTCCGCTTCCGTTTCGGTGAATTGCCTTGTCAGCATGGTCGCTTCCCCAACTCCGGGGCTCTTTCGGTGCACTGTCCCACCTAAGCCACTGCCGTCGTCTCGCACAAGAGTGCCCATCCGGACGGAAAGTATGTTGCGGGAGTGTTGTCCCGGCGTCAACGATGCTAGATATGAGTGCACTACTGCGCGACCTCGCGCGCCACACCCGAGACCGACAACACCAGCGTATGCGCGGTGAGCGGCTGCGGCAGCCTGGAGGGTCGAACGGGTGATCGATTCATGATTACTGGTCGGTAGGGCGGGCGAGTGGAAACCCCCGCCCGGGAACGGGGTTCCGGGCGAGGGTGTCGGTTCGGCGTCGCGCGGAACGCGTCAGCTCCAGTTGGCCCACGCCTTGATGGTGTGCGGCTTGCCGCTCAGCTTGATGCGCAGGTAGTACGCGTTCCCCGGGGTGACGACCCTCGAAGCCGACACGACCTGGCCGGTGCAGTAGCGCCAGTCGGACTCGTTCTCGACGTGCTTGTCCTTGGTGCGGACGAGTTCAGCCCGGGACCGTGGCCGTGGGGGTGTTCCAGCCGGAGATGCGCAGGTGGGGCGCGGAACCGTGCAGGTCGGCCGTGCGGTAGGTGGCGGTGAGGGTGGTCGACTCGCCGGGCCAGAGCGTGACCTGGTTGTCGGTCCACCGCACGGGGAGGACCGGGTTTCCCTTCGCGTCGACGACATGGACATCGGTGAGCAACGCCGGCGTGCGGCCCGAGCCGGTGTTCCGCAGTGTGACCGTGGTCGTGGAGCAGCCGTCGTCGGTGGTAGTGGCCGCCGTCGAGCTGACCTGCGCCTGCGCCATCGAGCCGAGGCCCTTGAGGTCGGCGTAGGCCGTGGTCGGGGTGTGGAACCAGTCGGTGTGCGCGTAGTCGAGGACGTCCGCCTTGGTGGAGAGCCAGTACACATTGCGGCTGACCTCGTGGCCCGCGCCGTCGGTGAGCAGCAGCCGGGCCAGATACGTGGTGGACAGCCCGCTCACCGTCGCCGGGACGGTGAGCGCGGTCGCCCTCGCCCCGTCGCCGCCCACGCTCACACCCGTCACCGTCCCGTCGTACTTCTGGGTCCCGTCGGTGTTGAAGAGCGTGACCCGGGCGGTGAGCCCAGACGCGGGAGCGTGCCGGGCGTTCACCACGGCGACTGAGCGGTTGTCGTAGGAGTACTGGATGTGCAGCGGCTCGTTCGCCTTCTTGGCGCCGAAGTAGGCACCGCCCTGGTCGAGGTAACGGTCCATCAACTGCCAGTGCAGCGAGGTCCACCCACTGTTGAACATCCAGTAGACGACCCCGGTCGCGGGTTTGGTGGCGTCCTTGGCGTTGCGGCCGTACGCCTCGTACTGCGCGCGCACGTTCTCGTACTGGGCGAGCTGCGCCTTGCGTACGTAGTCGTCGAGGCCCGTGGGGGTGCCGTAGCGGCCGGTCAGGGCGTCGTCGTACAGCTTGAGGGTGGCGAAGGTGGACGAGGGGGAGCGGTGGTACTGCTTGGCCGACGGGTTCTTCCAGAGCGTGTCCAGCTCGGCCGGTGACATCATGCGGCGCAGGGTGTCGAGGGTGGGGATGTCCGGGCCCGCGCTGGTCTCGGAGTTGAAGCCGGTGGCCCCGCCCTCCTGTTTGTTGTACCAGTAGTTCGGCGGCACCCAGTCGTACGGGCCTGTCATCTTCATGCCTGAACTGCCGCTGATCGGTGACGAGTTGTCGGATGCGGCGGCCACGATCGGCGTCGCCCAGTCGGCCGCGGTGAGCGCGTCCACGTACGTTTTCTCGATCGTCTTGTCGGGGGCGAAGTCGCTGCCGATCAGGAACGAGACGACACTCGGGTGGTCGCGCAGCCGCGCCGCCTCGGCGGCCATCGACGCCTTCGCGATCGGATAGTCGGCGGGAGTCCACTTGTCGCCCGGCTCACTGCCGTTGACCTGGCCCTCCCACTTGTCGCAGCACTCCCACCCCGGCAGCGTGAGAACGCCGTAGCGGTCGGCGAGGTCGAAGAACTCGTCCGGCTCGATGTGTCCTTCCAGGCGGATGGCGTTGAGCCCCAGATCGAGCGCGTACCGCAGCCGGTCCGCCACATACGTCCGGTCCCACCGCAGATACTCGTCCGGCGACCAGCCGCCACCCTTGATGAGCAGCGGACGGCCGTTGATCGCGTACTGGCGGGCCCCGTCGGCGTTGAGCGGTGCCTTCACGTCCCGGATGCCGAACGACTCGTGCGCGGTGTCGGACGCGGTGCCGGAGACGGACGCGGTGAGGTCGAGGTCGTACAGCGCCTGGTCGCCCATACCGGCGGGCCACCACACGCGCGGCGCGGTGAGATGGAGTTGGGGGTATGAAGTGGGAGCGAAGGAGACGGTCTTCGTCTCGTGCGCGGCCAGTGTCACGTCCTGACTGAACGAGACCGGGCCGATCGTGCCGGAGACCGTGGTGGTCACGGTGCTCGCCGAGTCGTTGCGGGCCTGCGCCTTCACCGTCAGATCGGCGGTCGCGAGCGAGGGCACGGCGAGGGAGGTGACGACATGCGCGTCCCGCAGCGCGACCGGACCGCCGCGCCGCACCAGCACATCGCGGACGATGCCCATGTTCTGGTCCGGCGGCGGTTGCAGCCAGTCGATCCACCCCATGGTGAGGTTCTTGTTCGGCTCGTTGGGCTGGATGCGGAAGGCGACGGTGTTGGCGCCCTGTCGCACCAGATCGGTGACGTCGAGCTCATGGCGGGTGTACGCACCGGTCACCGCGCTCTTGTCCGCCGCCTGGCGGCCGTTGACGTATACGTCGGCGGCGGAGACGACCCCGCTGAAGTCGAGATACGTACGGGAGGAGGTGTCCGCGACGGTGAAGTCCGAGCGGTACCACCACGGGACGGTGAAATCCGCCGCCGGGATGTTCTTCTGGTTGGTGGAGTAGAACGGGTCCGCGTACTTGCCGTCGGCGAGCAGCGCCGCGAGGACGGTGGAGCGCGGCCCGGCCGGGTACCAACCCGTCGTGGGGTAGCCGGGGCTCGACACGGCGGCCGGGGAGTCGGTGACCTTGGCGGTGGACTGGATGGCGTAGCCGGAGAGCGGGGTCGTGGAAGGGGCAACTGCCGTATGGGGTGCGGAAGTTGCCGACGAGACCCCGGAGGCGAGGGCGAGGGTGAGGCTCAGGGCGGCGAGGAGGTGAAGGGGGCGGTGACGGTGACGGTAGAGCACGGTGGTCTCCCGACAGCTCAAAGTATCAAGTTAGGAAGCCTTACTAACTCGCTTCCGAAGCTAGAGATATGAGCGATCCATGTCAACGAGGCGTGGGGCGTGCCGAGTCGGCGCACCTCATGCACGTCAACGGCTCAGCGGCCCCCGGAGGAGCGGCTGCGCCGCTCGAAGGTCACATCCCGCGCCGTCCCGAGCGCCGTCGCCACCGCGCCCATCAGCACCGCGTCCTCGCCGAGCGAACTCGGCGCCACCTTCGGGCGCAGCGGGGTCAGGGTGCGCAGCGTCTCCCGTACAGTCCGCAGCAGCAGATCCGCGCTGTGGCCTACGCCGCCGCCGAGCACGACCAGATCCGGGTCGAGCACGGCCGCGACCGCCGCGACCGTGTGCGCCAGGCGCTCGCCCTCCAGCTCGACCGCCTTGACCGCGGCCGGGTCTCCGGACCGCGCGGCCTCGAAGACGTCCTTCGCGGTCAGCGGGCCCGCCATCCCGTGCGAGCGCGCGGCGGCCACCACGGCGTCCCCGGAGACCGCGTCCTCAAGCGTGTCGGCACCGCGCCGGCCGGGCCAGGGCAGGAAGCCGATCTCACCGGCGCCGCCGTGCGCGCCCGTGAAGAGGCGGCCCTCGCTGACCACGCCCATGCCGAGCCCGGTGCCGATCATCACGTACACGAAAAGGCGGCTGCCCGCCCCGACGCCGAAGGTGTACTCACCGAGGGCCGCGAGATTGGCGTCGTTGTGGACCGCCAGCGGCATCCCGAGTCCGTCGCGCATCCGGTCGAACAGGCCCGGGCGTCCCCATCCGGGCAGATGCTGCGCGTACCGCACCCGCCGCTTCTCCGCGTCGTACACACCGGGCGTGCCGACGACGGCCTGGGCGACCTTGTCCGCGTCGACGTGGGAACCGGCGACCAGCTGATGCGCGGTGGCGACGACGAGGTCGGCCATGGTGCCCGAGGTGCGGGCCTGGTTGCGGACCTCGGAGCGGGCCACCACCGTGCCGTCCAGATCGGCGAGCGCGACCCGCAGCCAGGCGCGGCCGATGTCGATGCCGAGCGCGTACCCGGCGGTCGGATCGGGGGCGTAGAGCACGGCCGAGCGGCCGCGCTCGGGGATGTGCGTACCCGCCTCACGGACCAGTCCGGTGGCCTCAAGGGCGGCGAGCGCGCTGGAGACGGTGGGCTTGGACAGGCCGGTCTCGCGGGCGAGTTGGGCGCGCGAGGCCGGGCCGCCGGAGCGCAGCCGGTCCAGGAGCAGACGTTCGTTGCCGCTGCGCTGGCGCTGTGGGTTCCAGGGCCGCTCACCCTCGTCGCTGCTGGTCATCGCACCATTGTCACGCATCGCTCCAGACCGCTTCCTGACAACCTCTTGACGCTCAAAGTAAAGGTACTTAACTTGAGCACGCCCCGCGCCGACCAGGGAGGCCCCTCGTGTCCGGATCCCCGCCCCCGACCGGCGGTTTCGTCCGCCGTATCGGACTCTTCCAGGCCACCGCCATCAACATGAGCCAGATGTGCGGCATCGGCCCGTTCGTCACCATCCCGCTGATGGTCGCCGCCTTCGGTGGACCGCAGGCCGTCATCGGATTCGTCGCCGGAGCGGTCCTCGCCCTCGCCGACGGTCTCATCTGGGCCGAACTCGGCGCCTCGCTGCCCGGTTCCGGCGGCAGTTACGTCTATCTGCGCCAGGCCTTCCAGTACCGCAGCGGACGCCTGATGCCGTTCCTGTTCGTCTGGACGGCGATGCTCTTCATCCCGCTGATCATGTCCACGGGCGTGGTCGGCTTCGTGCAGTACCTCGGCTACCTCGCCCCGCACATGAGCGACACCACCGGCGACCTCGTCGGGCTCGGCATGATCGTGCTGGTCGTGCTGCTGCTGTGGCGCGGCATCGAGAACATCGCGCGGCTCACCGCCGTCATGTGGGCCGTGATGATCGCCTCGGTGGCCATGGTGATCGTCGCCGCCGCGACCGACTTCAGCCCCCACCGCGCCTTCACCTACCCGGCACACGCCTTCGAGCTCACCGGCAGCCACTTCTGGCTCGGCTTCGCCGCGGGCCTCACCATCGGCATCTACGACTACCTCGGCTACAACACCACCGCGTACATGGGCGCGGAGATCAAGAACCCCGGCCGCAACCTGCCGCGCTCCATCATCTACTCCATCGTCGGCATCATGGCGATCTATCTGCTCCTCCAGATCGGCACCCTCGGCGTCATCGACTGGAAGCGGATGACCGACCCCGGCGACATCGCCTCGACCTCGGTCGCCTCCGCCGTACTGGAGGAGACCTGGGGCAAGGGCGCCGCCGACGTCGTCACGGTCCTCATCCTCGTCACCGCCTTCGCCTCGGTCTTCACCGGACTGCTCGGCGGCTCGCGCGTGCCCTACGACGCGGCCCGCGAGCGCGTCTTCTTCCGCCCGTACGCGAAACTCCACGCCAAGCACCGCTTCCCGATGCTGGGCCTCGCCACCATGGGCGTCATCACGGCAATCGGCTTCCTCATCGGCCGCCACACTGATCTCGCCACCCTCATCCAACTGCTCACCACGGTGATGGTGTTGGTCCAGGCGCTCGCGCAGATCGCCGCCGTGACGGTCCTGCGAAGGCGGCAACCCACCCTGCGCCGCCCGTACAAGATGTGGCTCTACCCGCTGCCGAGCCTGGTCGCCCTCGTCGGCTGGCTGGTGATCTACGGGTACGCCGACAAGAACTCGCCCGGCCGCCATCCCATCGAGTGGTCGCTGGCCTGGCTCGCGCTGGGATGCGTCGCGTTCGTGGTGTGGGCGCGCTTCGAGAAGGTGTGGCCGTTCGGTCCGCGCGAGGTGCGTGAGGAGTACGTGGAGAACCCGGTCGCGGACGAGGTGAGCGCCTGACGGTGTACGTACGCGAGTCGGCCCCCGCCATGTGACTGACAGGGGCCAACTGTCTGATGTGCAGGGTCAGTTGCCACCCTCCTCGGTGATCGGTATCGACTTCGAGAGCGGGGTGGTCACGGCCGGGGCCTGACCGTTGGCGCCCTGACCGGTGGAGCCGTTCTGGTTCATCGACGAGAGGAGCTGGCGCGCCAGGCCGAGGCCCGTGCCGCCCATCGTCAGCGCCTTGGCGAACATCTCGGACATGCCTTCGGCGCCGTTCAGGAGCACCATGTGCTCCACGTTGCCGAACGCGCTCGCGCCCGCCTCCACGATCTGCGGCCAGTTCTCGGCGAGTTGCTGCGCGACCACGGCCTCCTGGTTCTCCGCCAGGGCCGCCGCGCGCGCCTTGATCGCCTCGGCCTCGGCCAGACCCTTGGCCCGTGCCGACTCGGCCTCCGCGAGGCCACGGGCCTGCGTCGCCGCGGCCTCGGCCTCACCGGTGGCCCGGGTCGCCGTCGCCGCGGCAAGTCCCCGCGCCTCGGTCGCCTGGGCCTCGGCGGCCGCGGCCGCCTTGACCCGGGCCGCCTCGGCGGCGGAGGCCAGTTCGGTCTCCTTCGCCTTGGCCTGGGCGGCCGAGATCCGCGCGTCGCGCTCGGCCTCGGCCATCGTCCGCTTCTGGTACGCCTGCGCGTCCGCGGGCTTGCGCACATCCGCCTGGAGCTGCTGCTCACGGCGGTGGGCCTCCAGCTCCGCGACCCGGGTCTCCTGGACCACGACCTCCTGGCGGGCGGCCGCCTCGGCGAGGGGCCCGGCCTGCTGGGACTTGGCGGCCGCCTTGTCCCGCTCGGCCTGATAACCGGCCTGGAGGATCTCGCTGTCCCGGGTCGCCTCCGACATCCGGGCGAACGCCTGCTGCTCGGCCTCGGTGGCCAGCAGATTGGCCTCGGCCTGCGCGATCCGCGCGTCCCGCTGCACCGCTGCGGCGTGCGGCATCGCGAGGTTCTTGATGTAGCCGGTCGGGTCCTCGATCTCGTGGATCTGCAGCGAGTCGACGATCAGCCCCAGCTTCTCCATCTCCGTACCGCAGGCGGCCCGGGTCTGGCCGGTGAGCTTCTCCCGGTCGCGGATCATGTCCTCGACCGTCAACCCGCCCACAATGGACCGCAGATGGCCCGCGAAGACATTGTGGACGCGCTCCGACATCATCTTCTGCTGGTCCAGGAAACGCCGTCCGGCGTTGGCGATCGACACGAAGTCGTCGCCCACCTTGAAGATGACGACGCCCCGCACCCGCAGCGGGATGCCCTGATGCGTCACACAGTCCACCGACAGCTCGGTCTCGTTGAGATCGAGCGACAGCTTCCTGACCGCCTGCACTCCCGGCAGTACGAGCGTTCCGCGCCCGGTGACGATCCGGAATCCCATGCCCTCGCCGAGGCCCTCGGTCTTGTGCTTGGAACCGGAGATGATGAGTGCTTCGTTCGGTTCGGCCACCCGCCACATGAGCTTGAACAGGCCGACCAGAACGATTACAGCGGCGAGAACGAGCCCCGCCACGACGCCGATGACCATCGGCATACGCCCCCTTTTGACGTGGTGCCATTCGGCACCGACGAAGGGAGTTTGCTCCTGGCCGCGTCATGGGAGAAGACGCTGACGGTTCCTTGTCGCAATCTTGATACCAGCAGGTGACAGGGGTGGGATCAGCCCCGAACCGGCCCCGCTCGGCTGATCGCCGCAGGGCTCAACTGTCGTACGCGGGCGTCACATAGACGGTCCTCGGCGGCAGATATTCGACAACCGTGACCACCGTCCCGGTTTCGATCCGGTCCTTCGCCATGGCCGGATACGCGAGGAAGTGCTCGGCGCCGCCCCGGATGCGCACGATGACCTCGCCGACCAGACCGGGCCCGATGGTGCCGGTCACCCGGCCGAGCAGTCCCACCATGGAGTCGTCCCCCGTGTCGTAACCCATGTCCGACCACCTCCCCTTGGGGTGGAGGGTATATCCGGTTGTGGCCGTATCGACTTCGGCCATCCGCCGGACCCGGGCCCCGGTGCTTCTGGAAGGATGCCGAACGCGATGAGTCAAGCAACCGAGCAGCCCGCCGAACGTCCCGTCCCGACCAGCGCCGATGTCGCGCGACTCGCCGGAGTGTCCCGCGCGACGGTCAGCTATGTACTCAACAACACCTCGGCCGTACGGATCAGCGAACCCACCCGGGTACGGGTGCGGGAGGCGGCCGAGGAGCTGGGGTACGTGCCGCACGCAGCCGCCCGAAGTCTGCGCGCCGGGCACACCCGGATCGTGCTGCTGCCCAGCGGGCACACCCCCGTCGGACCGCTCTACAGCAGCTTCCTCGACGAACTCCAGTGCGCGCTGCGGCACCTGGACTACACCGTCGTGCAGTACGCCAGTCTCGGCCTCGGCGCCGACGACGCGGCCCGCGCGTGGGCCGAGCTGCGGCCGGTCGCGGTGATCTCCCCGGGGGAGATCGAACTGACCGCGCAGGGCGTCGAGTTGCTGAAGCGGTCGGGGGCGCGGGCGGTGATAACGCTCGCCCCGCAGCGCGTCGAGGGCACGCACGCGCTGGTGATGGACCAGCGCGAGATCGGCCTGTGCGCGGTCCGCCACCTCCTGGAGCGCGGCCACCGCCGCATCGGCGTGGTCGTCCCCACCGCGCCCGGCCTGGACCTCTTCGCCCGCCCCCGCCTGGCGGGCGCGCGCAAGGCGGTCGCCGGGACGGACGCGGTGGTCGAGCCGCTGGAGATGGCGTACGAGGAGGAGTCCGCGGCGCGGCTCGCCCGGCGGTGGCGGGGGCTCGGGCTGGACGCGGTGTTCGCGTACAACGACGAGTACGCGATGCTTCTGCTGCGCGCGCTCCAGGACGCGGGCGTCTCGGTCCCGGCCGAGGCGGCGGTGATCGGCGCGGACGATCTGTTGCTGGGCCGCCTCCTGCGTCCCCGCCTCACCACGGTCCGCGTCGACATGGTCGCGGGCCGCGACCTGGCTTCGCTGGTGGACGGTGTGGTCCGTGACCCGACGGGGGTGGGCGAGCGTCGAGACCTGCTCACGGCGAGCGTGGTGCGACGGGAGTCGACGTGATCGGTGTTCGGCCGCGGGCCGTGGGTGCCTGCTTGAGGGCTTGGACTTCGGCTGCGGATCGTGCGTGGTTGCTCGCGCAGTTCCCCGCGCCCCTAAAGGCCTGTGGCTGAGGCAAGTTCTGCGGCTGCGGCGGACTACCTAGGGGCGCGGGGAACTGCGCGACCAGCCACGCACGGTCCGCAGCTGAAAGGGCGCCCCACCGGGGGAAATCCGCCCCGCCATGGAGTGGCGCGCCGGGACGCACCCCGCACCCCGCCTAGCGTGAGCAACATGCCCGCACACCCCACCCGCTTCGAGATCCTCCTCGTCCCCGCCCACGTGGAAACCCGTGGAAACGCGAGCGTCGCCGACAGTGCCGTCCGCTCGGCCGTGGTCGAGGCGACCGGTGAGAGGGGGGAGACGGGGTACCCGCGGTACGCCGGCCACGGACTCGTCGCCGACATCGACCCCCGGACCCGTACCGTCGAGGCCCTGCTGGTCGACGGCGTGGAGCTCGACTACGGCCTCACCGCGCTCATCGCCCCCGAGGAGTGACCCAGCGCCGCAAGATCCGCCTCGATCAGCGCGGCCGTCGCCCGCAGCGGCGGCAGCAGCGTGCGCACCATCTGCGACGGCGTGCCGCGCCCCGCGTGCTGCGCCATGTTCACCGCCGCCACGACCCGCCCGTCCGCCCCGCGTACGGGGACGGCCAGCGAGCGCAGCCCCTCCTCCAGCTCCTCGGCCACGAGCGCGTGGCCCTCGGCCGCGACCCGCTCCACGATCCGGGCGAGCCCGGCGGCGGAGGTCACCGTGTTCGGGGTGAGGGCGGGCAGTCCGTCGGGCAGCGCGGGCCGTTCCCCGGGCGCCAGCCCGGCGACCAGTACCCGTCCCATCGAGGTCGCGTACGCGGGAAAGCGCGTCCCCACCGTGATGTCGATGCTCATGATCCGTACGGTCGGGACGCGCGCCACGTACCGGATGTCGGCCCCGTCGAGGACCGCCATCGACGCCGACTCGCCGGTACGGGCGACTAGCCGCGCCAGATGCGGCTGTGCGACCTCGGCGGGCCCGAGGCCCGAGAGGCGGGCGCAGCCCAGCTCCAGGACGCGGGGGAGGAGGCGGAAGTGCCCGCCGTCGGCCTGCGCGTGACCGAGGTGAAGGAGCGTCAGGAGCGAGCGGCGGACGGTGGCGCGTGCCAACCCGGTCGACGCGGCGACCTCCGTCAGCGTCAGGCCCCCGCCCGCGTCCGCGCCCAGCGCGCACAGCACCGCCAGGCCCCGGGCCAGCGACTGGAGGAACTCCGGGCCGAGCTCCCGCTTCAGGTCGAGCGAAGTGTCGTGGACCCGGCCAGCCACAGCATCCCGCGTGCGTCGCGCCGCAAGCGCCGCCTCCAGGTCGCCGCGCGCCGCGAGCAGCCCCGGCAGCACGGCGTCCCGCAGTGACGCGAGGGAATGCCGGCTCGTATGGCTCACCGCGCTCACCGCGCAGGACGTCCGGCCCGCCCCGTCACGCAGCGGCACGGCCACCGCGATCAGGCCCGGCTCGATCAGCTGATCCTCGTCCGCCCACTCCGACGAGTGGTCGGCGAAGAGCGTTCCCGGCGCGCAGCGATCTCCCGGCAGCAGGTCACCGACGCGGAAGGCGAGGGACACCGCGCGGCGGCGGGCCTCGCGGTGGACGACGCGGGCGCCGGTGGCATCGGGGACGGTGACCAGGACCGACTCGTCCAGTGAGTCGGCGAGCCGCCGGGTGAGCGGGCCGAGCGCCGCCGGTATCCCACTGCCCCGCAGATACGCGCCGGACAGCTCCATCAGGCGCGGCGCGAGCGTCACTTCCCGGCCGTCGGCGTGGACCAGGCCGAGCCGGTCGAGGGTGGCCACCACCCGGTCGACCGTCGCGCGGGCCAGACCCGTGGACCGGACGAGTGCGCTCCGGTCCGCGTCGCGCCCGGCCAGCACGCGCAGCACCGCGACACCGCGTACCAGTGGGCCGACCGGCATGGTGTCGGACATGGTCCTCCCAGGGCCGTTGACAGCGCGCGGGGGCGGGCAGAGACTCGGCACTGATTGTGAACCAAAGTTCACCGGGCGAACAGGGCCCTTACGCAGACAAGCCGCGCATCACGCGAACAACGCGAGCGGGCCGACGAGCGGGAGAGATTTCGATGAGCATCCGGGACGTGTACATCGTCGACGCCGTGCGCACCCCGATCGGCAAGTTCAGCGGCGCCCTCGCCGCCGTGCGCCCCGACGACCTCGCCGCGCATGTGGTGAAGGCGCTCGTCGACCGTTCCCCCGAGCTCGACCCGGCCCGCGTCGACGACGTGTACTTCGGCGACGCCAACGGCGCGGGTGAGGACAACCGCGATGTGGCCCGGATGGCCGTCCTGCTCGCCGGGCTGCCGGTCTCGGTCCCCGGTGTCACCGTGAACCGCCTGTGCGGATCGGGCCTGGAGGCCGTCATCCAGGCCGCCCGCGCCATCGCGGTGGGCGACGCGCACATCGCGGTGGCGGGCGGCGTCGAGTCGATGTCCCGCGCCCCCTGGGTGATGCAGAAGCCCGAACGCGCCTTCCCGGCCGGACACCAGCAGCTCTGGTCGACCACGCTCGGCTGGCGGATGACCAACCCGAAGCTGCCCGCCGAGTGGACGGTCGCGCTCGGCGAGGGCGCCGAACTCATCGCCGATCGCCATGCGTTGAGCCGCGAGCAGCAGGACGCGTTCGCCCTCGGCAGCCACCGCAAGGCCGCCGAGGCGTGGGCGAAGGGCCTGTACGACGGCGAGGTCGTCCCGTACGACGGTGTCGATCTCGTACGGGACGAGTGCATCCGCGAGACGTCCTCGATGGAAGCGCTCGCCAAGCTGAAGCCCGCCTTCCGTAAGGACGGTTCGGTGACCGCGGGCAACTCCTCGCCGCTCAACGACGGCGCCGCGGCGCTGCTCCTCGTCGACGAGGAGGGGCTGCGCGCCACCGGGCGTGAGCCGCTGGCCCGGATCCGTACGTCCGCCGTCACCGGGATCGAGCCGCAGCTCTTCGGGCTCGGACCCGTCGAGGCGGTGCGCACCGCGCTGGCCAAGGCGGGGCGGAGCCTCGCGGACCTGAGCGTGTTCGAGCTCAACGAGGCGTTCGCCGCCCAGTCGTTGGGGTGTCTCGCCGAGTGGCCCGAGCTCGACCCGGCCGTCGTCAACCCGCGCGGTGGCGCCATCGCCATCGGCCACCCGCTCGGCGCCTCGGGCGCCCGGCTCGCCGGTGCCGTGGCCCATCAACTCGCCGCCGCAGGCTCGGGCGTGGGCCTCGCGGCGCTCTGCATCGGCGTCGGCCAGGGGCTCGCGCTGGTCCTGGAACGCTGAGCGATCCCGGGCCGGGGCCGGTTCCGTCGACGCGGGCCGGTACCGTCGGCGACGGCCCAACTGCTCGGAGTGGGCGCCGCGTTCTCGTACGGGTACGACGCGTACCCGTACGACACGAGTGAGACTGGAGACTCTTCATGCCCCTGCTCGACCCCAAGACCTGGCAGTCGCGGACGCTGTCAGGGGGTGAGTACGAGGTCACCGAGCCCGCCACCGGGGAGAGCCTGGGCGCCGTCACGCTCGCCACCGCCGACGACGTCGCGGCCGCCGTCGCCGAGGGCCGCGCGGCGCAGCCCGCCTGGGCCCGCTCGCCGCACTTCGCCCGCGCCGCCGTGCTGCGCCGCGCCGGGGACCTGTTCGCCGAGTACGCCGACGAGCTGCGCGACTGGCTCGTACGGGAGTCGGGGTCCATACCCGGCAAGGCCGAGTTCGAGCTGCACGTGGCCGCGCAGGAGTGCTACGAGGCGGCCGCGCTCGCCTCCCGGCCGCTCGGTGAGGTGCTGCCCAGCGAGGAGCCCAGACTCAGCTTCACCCGCAGGGTGCCGGTCGGCGTGGCCGGGGTCATCGCGCCCTTCAACGCCCCGCTGATCCTCTCGATCCGGTCCGTCGCGCCCGCCCTCGCGCTCGGGAACGCCGTGGTGCTCAAGCCCGATCCGCGCACGGCGGTCTGCGGTGGTCTCGCGCTCGCCGCCGTGTTCGCCGAGGCCGGGCTTCCGGAGGGGCTGCTGCACGTCCTGCCGGGCGGCGCCGACGTGGGGCAGGCGCTGGTCGCCGACCCGGGCGTCCCGGTGATCTCCTTCACCGGCTCGACCGCCGCCGGTCGCAAGGTCGGTGAGGCCGCCGGACGTCTGCTCAAGCGGGTCCATCTGGAGCTCGGCGGGAACTCCGCGTTGGTCGTCCTGGAGGACGCCGACATCGAGGCCGCCGTCGCGCAGGCGTCCTGGGGCTCGTTCTTCCACCAGGGCCAGATCTGCATGACGACCGGCCGCCACCTCGTACATGCCTCGCTGTACGAGGAATACGTGGAGCGGCTCGCCGCGCGGGCCGACGCGCTGGGGGTCGGCGACCCCTATCGTGAGCAGGTCCACCTCGGGCCGCTCATCGACCGGGGCCAACTCGCCAAGGTGCATGGGCTGGTGTCGTCGAGTACGGCGCGGGGTGCGCGGCTGGTGGCGGGTGGCACCCATCGCGAACTGTTCTATCGGCCGACCGTGCTCGCCGATGTCGACGACCGCACTCCGGCGTACGCGGAGGAGGTCTTCGGGCCGGTCGCGCCCGTGCGGGCGTTCCGGGCGCTGGATGAGGCGGCGTCTCTGGCCGCGTCCGGCCCGTACGGGCTGTCGCTTGGCATCGTGACCCGGGACGCGACGCTCGGGTTGTCGCTCGCGGACCGGATCCCCACGGGGATTGCGCATATCAATGACCAGACGGTCAATGACGAGGCCGTCGCGCCCTTTGGGGGTGTTGCTGCGTCTGGCACCGGTGCGCGGTTTGGTGGCTCTGCCAACCTGGATGCGTTTACTGAGCTTCGGTGGACCACGGTGCGGCGGGAGGCCGCGGGGCATCCGTTCTAGGGGTCGCCTGGGTGCGGACCGTGCTGGGCTGGTCGCGCAGTTCCCCGCGTCGGGGGATCCGAGCGCGCGGCCCGCCATGGTCCCTCTGGATCAAACGTTCGGTCGGGTCTCTATGCTTGCGCGGTGCACTCGGTTCTCTCCGGATTTCTGCCCATCTGGGCGCTCACCGCCTGCGGCTGGGGCGCCGGGCGCTTCAATGTGCTCGGCGACCAGGCACAGCACGTCCTGGGGCGGTTCGCGTTCACCTTCGCGATGCCCTCGCTGCTGTTCCTCACCATGTCCCGCTCGCACCCCGGCGAGCTCGCCCGGCCGGGCGTGGCCGTGTTCGCGCTCAGCCTCGTCGCGGTCTTCGCGGCCGGACTGCTGGTCAGCCGCTGGATGTTCCGGCGCAAGCGGGGCGAGCAGGCGATAGGCGCGATGGCCGCGTCGTATGTGAACTCGGCGAACCTCGGCATCCCGGTCGCCGTGAACGTGCTGCACGACACCTCGTTCATCGTCGCCGCCGCGCTCTTCCAGATGCTGTTCATCACGCCGCTGATCCTCGTCCTGATCGAGCTGGACGTGCGGCGCGCGGCCCGCGAGCGGTGGACGCGCATCCTCCAACTGCCGCTGCGCAACCCGGTGATCGGGGCGTCGGCCGCCGGGCTCACGATCGCGGGGTTCGGGCTGCGGCTGCCCGCCGAGGTGGTCTCGCCGCTGCAGATCCTCGGCGGCGCCGCCGTGCCCGCCGCGCTGTTCGCGCTCGGCATGTCGCTGAACGCCCGCGCCCGGCCCGACGCCGACGGCCGGACCGAGCGGATGATCCTGGTGGGGCTGAAGGTCGCGGCCCAGCCGCTGCTCGCCTATGGACTGGGACGCTGGCTGTTCGGGCTCGACGGGCACGCCCTGTTCGCGGTGGTGCTGTGCGCGGGGCTGCCGACGGCCCAGAACGCCTTCATCTTCGCGTCCGAGTACTCCCTGGACACCGAGCTGCCCAGGGACACCGTGCTGCTCTCGACGCTGCTGTCGATGGTGTCCCTGTCGCTCATCGCGTGGCAGCTCGGCTGAGGCCGGGGCGTATAAAGCCTGTCCGGGGCCTCAGCCTGCCTTGTTGTTGGCCTCCGCCACCGACTTGCGGACCTCGTCCATGTCGAGGGCCCGCGCCTGGCGGATGACGTCCTCAAGCGCGGCCTCGGGCAGCGCGCCGGGCTGGGAGAAGATCGCCACGTTCTCGCGGACGATCATCAGCGTGGGGATCGAGCGGATCTCGAACGCCGCCGCCAGCTCCTGCTGCGCCTCGGTGTCCACCTTGGCGAAGACCAGGTCCTCGTGGCGCCCGGAGGCCGCCTCGTAGACCGGGCCGAACTGCCGGCACGGGCCGCACCAGGAGGCCCAGAAGTCGATCAGGACGAAGTCGTTGTCCGACACGACCTCGTCGAAGTTCTCCTTGGTCAGCTCCACAGTTGCCATCAGGTACTCCCTCTCTCCGGCCTCACCATGAAGCCGCCTCGCACAACGGCGTCCGCCGCCGTCGTATTCCGTGCGCTTGTCGCTGCCACACGGCTGCCCCTGTGGCTCTCTCGTACACCCGCCACCACAATGTCGGCATGACGGAAGCCTTGGAGTACGACGTAGTGGTGCTGGGTGCCGGACCGGTCGGCGAGGTCCTCGCGGACCGGGTGCGGGCGGCGGGGCTGAGCGCCGCCGTGGTGGAGAGCGAACTGGTCGGCGGCGAGTGCTCGTACTGGGCGTGCATCCCCAGCAAGGCGCTGCTGCGGCCGGTGATCGCCCGCGCGGACGCCCGCAAGGTGCCGGGCCTGCAGCGGTATGTGGGCGGGGACCTCGACACCCGGGCGGTCCTGGCGCATCGCGACGAGTACGTCGGGCACTGGAAGGACGACGGCCAGGTGCGCTGGCTCGACGGGATCGGCGCCGACCTCTTCCGGGGACACGGGCGGCTGTACGGCACCCGGAAAGTCAGCGTCACCAGCCCCGAGGGCGAGCACCACGTCCTCACCGCCCGGCACGCGGTCGCCGTCTGCACCGGCACCCGGGCGGTGATCCCCGATCTGCCGGGAGCGGCCGAGGCCAGGCCCTGGACCAGCCGGGACGCCACCAGCGCCCAGCAGGTGCCGGACCGGCTCGTGGTGGTCGGCGGGGGAGTCGTCGGCGTGGAGATGGCCACGGCCTGGCGGGCGCTCGGGGCCGAGGTCACCGTTCTGGTGCGGGGCGGCGGGCTGCTGCCGAGGATGGAGCCGTTCGCGGGCGAGTTGGTCGCCGAGGCGCTGACGGAGGCGGGTGCGACCGTCCGTACACACGTGTCGGTCGCCGAGGTCGTACGCAACGGAGGCGGCGGCCCGGTCACGGTGGTCCTCGACGACGGCGAGCGGATCGAGGCCGACGAGATCCTCTTCGCCACCGGCCGCGCCCCGCGCACCGACGACATCGGCCTGGACACCATCGGCCTGGAGCACGGCTCCTGGCTGCCCGTCGACGAGTCCTGCCGGGTCGCGGGCAGCGAGTGGCTGTACGCGGTCGGGGACGTCAACCACCGGGCGCTGCTGACCCACCAGGGCAAGTACCAGGCCCGGATCGCGGGCGCCGCGATCGCCGCGCGGGCGGCCCGCGTCCCGCTCCTGGAGACCGACGCCTGGGGCGCCCACTCCGCGACCGCCGACCACGCGGCCGTCCCGCAGGTCGTCTTCAGCGACCCCGAGGCGGCCGCCGTGGGCCTCAGCCTCGCCGAGGCCGAGGCGGCCGGGCACCGCGTGCGGGCCGTCGACTACGACATCAGCGGCGTCGCGGGCGCGGGCCTGTACGCGGACGGCTACCAGGGCCGGGCCCGGATGGTCGTGGACCTGGACCGCGAGGTGCTGCTCGGCGTCACCTTCGTCGGCCCGGGCGTCGGCGAGCTGATCCACTCCGCGACGATCGCGGTGGCCGGAGAGGTCCCGATCAGCCGCCTCTGGCACGCGGTACCGGCGTTCCCCACGATCAGCGAGGTGTGGCTGCGCCTCCTGGAGACCTATCGGGACCAGTGACGCGTCACCGCTCGTCGAAGACCAGGTTCTCCGGCGGCTCCGTCATCCGTACGGTCTGATCGGTGACCTCCACGACCGTGGACAGGGTGGTGAACTGGCCCTTCGACACGATGAGCACGCGGTCCGCGCGCTGGTCCAGGAACGCCCGGAACCCGGCCAGCGACGGGTCTCCGGCGCCGAGCACCAGATAGTCCGCGAGGCGCCGGAACAGTTTCGGCAGCACGACCGCGCTGTCGGTGAGCGATGCCAGGCCGTCGATCTTGGCGCCGGTGGCCGTCAGATCCACCGGCCACAGCCCCTTCGCGGCCGTCCGGGCCTCCTGGACGGCCGTGGTCATGGCCGCGCGGAGCTCGACGTACAGCTTGGTGTAGTACGTCGGGTAGGCGAGGCCGTCCGCCAACTGGGCGAGATTCGCGGTCTGTTGGAGCAGCGCCGCGTCCACGAAGTGCGGCTGCCCGCTCGGGCCGGGAGCCGCGCCCCGGCCCGCGAGGGCCACACAGCGGCCGTGCAGGTCGGCGCCCCGGGTGAGGAAGTAGCCCGGGACTTGGGTGGGCTCGGACGCGGTGACCGTGCCGTGCGCGTCGCGCTCGACGTGGGTGAAACCCAGCCATGTGGTGAGCGCGTCCGCCGCCTGCTTCGGGAACGGCGGCGGCTGGTGCAGCTCGCGGCCGTGCGCCGGGATGTAGTGCGTCTCCAGCGAGTCGATCCCGTCGAGCCGCAGCTGCGCTCCGCCGGTGGCGTTGCGCCGGACGCGGTGGGGGCCGGGCACGAGGTCCCACTGCGTGGGGTCGGCCGGGTAGAAGCGGACGGAGTCGCCGTCCGGGCGGGCACCGGTCACCCGGTACGTACCTTCGATCACGAGCATTCCCACGACGGCCTCCTCGTCCTGCACACCGGGCCCGCCCAGCATCCTGCGCCGGGGCGCGGCGGGCGCTCGCGCGGCACGAGACTCACGGTCGGCCGGGCCCGCGCACGTATCCGGCCGTACGCCGTCGCGCGTACGTCTGGTCCGCTCGCCTGCCCGGGCGCGGATGAGTAATACTCTCCACATGACTTCGCACATTACGAGCAGGGGTGGCGATACGGTGCGCGTGCGGCGCGCGGTCGCGCGGGACGCCAAGCGGCTGACCCGGCTCGTACGGTCGTCGCGCGCCTACGAGGGCCCGTACGCCGACATGGTCGCGGGGTACCGGGTGGGCCCCGACTACATCGAGGCGCACGAGGTGTACGTGGCGGTCGGCGCCGACGACCGGGTGCTCGGCTTCTACGCCCTGCTGCTCGCCCCGCCCGAGCTCGACCTCATGTTCGTCGCCGACGACGCGCAGGGTCTCGGCATCGGGCGCCTGCTCATCGCCCATATGACGGACCGGGCGCGCGCCGCCGGGCTGGACCGGGTCCGGGTCGTCTCGCATCCACCCGCCGAGGGCTTCTACCGCAGCGTCGGTGCGATCCGGGTCGGCACGGCCCGCGCCAATCCGCCCGCCGTCAGGTGGGACCGGCCGGAGCTGGAGTTCCCGATCGCGTGAGGTCGGGTGCGAGAGGGGCCCGCGACCGTACGAAGTACGACGGGCCCCTGCACGTACCGCGAGTGTCGCTACGAGGTGGGCACCCCGACCTGCGACCACGCGCTGAGGACGGCCTTCGTCTCGTTGCCGTCGCCGTAGAGGCTGCGTGCGGTCTTGACCGTCAGACGGGCGAAGCTGGCGAAGTCGGCGTCGGTCGCCAGCTCGCCGCCGGTCAGGGTCGAGTACCAGATCTTCCCGGCCCGCTCCCATGCGTTGCCGCCCAGGGCCGAGGCCACCAGGTAGAAGGCGTGGTTGGGGATGCCGGAGTTGATGTGCACACCGCCGTTGTCCCGGCTGGTGCGCACGAAGTCGGCCATGACGGCGGGCTGCGGGTCCTTGCCGAGCTGCGGGTCGTCGTACGCCGTGCCCGGCGCCTTCATCGAGCGCAGCGCGGTGCCGTGGATGGTGGGGCCGAGCAGCCCGGCGCCGATGAGCCAGTCGGCCTGGTCGGCGGTCTGGCCCAGCGAGTACTGCTTGATGAGGCAGCCGAACACGTCGGAGATCGACTCGTTGAGCGCCCCGGACTGCCCGAAGTACTCCAGGTTCGCCGTGTACTGCGTGACGCCGTGGGTGAGTTCGTGCCCGATGACGTCGACCGAGACGGTGAAGTCGCCGAAGAGGTTGCCGTCCCCGTCGCCGAACACCATCTGCTCGCCGTTCCAGAACGCGTTGTCGTACTTCTCGCCGTAGTGGACGCTGGCGTTCAGCGGCAGGCCCGCGTCGTCGATGGAGTGTCGACCGTAGGCCTTGAGGTATAGCTCGAAAGTGGCACCCAGCGCGTCGTGCGCCTGGTTGACGCTCTTGTCCTTGGACGGCTTGTCGGTCTCGGAGTGCACCTTGTTGCCGGGCAGCGTCTCCTGGTGTCCGGCGTCGTACAGGGTGCGTACGGGCTTGTCGGAGGGGGTACCGGTGGGGGCGGCCACGCCACGCACGGTGGTGATCCTGCGCTGGGTGCGCAGGAACGCGTCGTGCTCCAGGGTGCGGCGGGCCGGTTCGTAGGTGGCGGCGTCCTCGGACTGGGCGAGCTTGTCGAGGACGTGGGGCGGGATGATCGTGCAGAACACGGTGTTGTTCTCCATGCGCAGCAATGTGGCACAGAGTCACCGTGGCGGTGATACGTGTCGTCAGGTTGGCCGGAAATAAGTGGCGGATTCGGAGGGGCCGGTTCTACGGTTCGTCAACGCACTCGCGGGAGCGAGGGATTGCTCCGGCCGTCATCGCCGCTGGCGTGTTCAGAGCCAGCCGTTGCGGCGGAACCCCCGGTAGATGGCGTAGCAGGCCAGCGTCATCACGGCGAGCGAGATCGGGTACCCGTAACGCCAGTGCAGCTCCGGCATGTTGTCGAAGTTCATGCCGTAGATGCCGCACACCATCGTCGGTACGGCGACGATCGCGGCCCACGCCGTGATCTTGCGCATGTCCTCGTTCTGAGCCACCGTCACCTGCGCGAGGTGGGCCTGGAGGATCGAGTCGAGCAGCGCGTCGATGGAGCCGATCTGCTCGGTGACCCGGGTGAGGTGGTCGGCGACGTCGCGGAAGTACGGCTGCATGTCCGCGTCGACGGGCGGCAGGGGCCGGGTGGCGAGATCGTTGAGCGGCCGGTGGAGCGGGGTCACCGCCCGCTTGAACTCCAGGAGTTCCCGCTTGAGCTGGTAGATCCGGCCCGCGTCGCCGCGCCCGGAGGTGTCGCTGAAGACGGCGGTCTCGACGGCGTCGATGTCGTCCTGCATCGCGTCGATGACCACGAGGTAGTCGTCGACGACATGGTCCGCTATCGCGTGCAGTACGGCGGCCGGCCCCTTGGCCAGCTGCTCGGGGGTGTCCTCCAGGGCCTCGCGGAGCGGGCCGAGCGAGCCGTGCTTGCCGTGGCGGACGGTGACCACGAAGTCGGGGCCCGCGAAGACCATGAGCTCACCGGTCTCGACGACCTCGCTGGTGGCGGTCAGCTCCTCGTGCTCGACATAGCCGACGGTCTTGAACACCGCGAAGAGCACGTCGTCGTACGGCTGGACCTGCGGGCGCTGATGGGCGCGGACCGCGTCCTCGACTGCCAGTGGATGCAGCTCGAAGAGCGCGGCGATCCCGGCGAACTCCTCGGCGCTCGGCTCGTGCAGCCCCACCCACACGAACCCCTCCTTGGCCCTGCGCACCCGGCGTACGGCCTCGTCCACCGGACAGTCGCCGGGCTGGCGCACCCCGTCGCGGTAGACCACGCAGTTCACCACCGCGCTGCCGAGCGGCGAGCGGGCGGGGTGGCTGAGGTCCACCGTGCGGCGGTACGCGCGGCGTACGGCCCTGCGGAGGTTGCGGATCATCGGCACGGCTGAGCTCTCCTTCGGCGGATCGGCGGCCAGTGTGCCACGTGTGCCTAAAGGGACGGTCAGGACCCGGGTGCGGACGCCGGACAGGGGCGTCCGGCGCGTGGGAGGCTGCCCTCCGGCGCCCCGGCGGGCATAGGTTGAGCGCCATGAGCAATCTCGATCGTCAAGCCACACTGTCGGTGTGCGGCGGCCGCGGCTTCGTCGTCGCCGAGCCGGTACGCGAGCTGTTGTCGCCGCGTACCGTCAAGCTCGGCGAGTCCACCGAAGTCCGCCGGCTGCTGCCGAACCTCGGCCGCCGCATGGTCGGCGCCTGGGCCTTCGTCGATCACTACGGTCCGGACGACATCGCCGACGAGCCCGGTATGCAGGTGCCGCCGCATCCCCACATGGGGTTGCAGACGGTGAGCTGGCTGCACGAGGGCGAGGTGCTGCACCGCGACAGCCTCGGCAGCCTGCAGACCGTTCGCCCCCGCGAACTGGGCCTGATGACCTCGGGGCGGGCGATCAGCCACTCGGAGGAGAGCCCGAAGCCGCACGCCCGCTTTCTGCACGGCGCCCAGCTCTGGGTCGCCCTGCCCGACGCCCACCGCCACACCGAGCCGCACTTCCAGCACCACGCGGATCTGCCTGTCGTCACCGCGCCCGGCCTCACCGCCACGGTGATCCTCGGCGAACTCGACGGCGCGGCGTCGCCCGGCACCACCTACACCCCGCTGGTCGGCGCCGACCTGACCCTCGCCGCCGGGACCGAGACGAGGCTGCCGCTCGACCCCGACTTCGAGTACGCGGTCCTCGCGATGTCCGGCGAGGCCCATGTGGACGGCGTCCCGGTGCTGCCCGGCTCCATGCTCTACCTCGGCTGCGGCCGCACCGAACTCCCGCTGCGGGCCGCCTCCGACGCGGGCCTGATGCTGCTCGGCGGCGAGCCGTTCGAGGAGGAGATCCTGATGTGGTGGAACTACATCGCGCGTTCGCAGGCGGAAATCGAGGAGGCGCGGACGGCCTGGATGGAGGGGTCGCTCTTCGGTGAGGTGAAGGGCTACGCCGGGGAGCGGCTCTCCGCGCCCGAGCTCCCGCCGGTGCCGTTGAAGCCGCGCGGCCGGGTGCGCTGACCTGGGCTTTTCATAGTCCGGTCGACGTACGGATGGGATGGGTCCCGAGGGTGTCCTCGGGGCCCTTCTTGCTGCCCGCAACCCGGAACGTTCCGGATGCCTCATGCCGGGCACCCCCGGCTACCTTGCGGGTCGCCGACGGCGGACGACGCCGCCGCGCACACGACTCCGTACAGGAAAAGGAAGAGGTGCCGTGCGCAGAACGCGAACCACCCTGCTGGGGGCGCTCGTCGCGCTCACGTCCCCGACCACGGCGCCCAGCGCCTTCGCATGCAACGACACCCCCTTCCAGAGCTGGTCGTGACCATGGAGGACCGAGAGATGACGATCCCGTCGCAGCCCGACCGCGCGCCCAGCAGGCGCACCGCGCTGAAGGCCGGCATGGGCCTCGCGCTGGGCGCGGGAGTGGCCGCGCCCGGCACCGCATCCGCCGCGCCGCGCGGCACTCAAGGCGCCGCCCTGGCGCGGCAGGTCGGCACCCCGCTGTGCGAACAGCCCGGGGACTCGGCGAGCGCGCAGGGGCTGGCCTCGGGTGACCTGGGCATCCCGTACTTCCGGGAGCACGACGGCAGTTGGGGCTACGTCTTCGGGGACAGCTGGACGGGGCCCCGGCAGAGCGGTGACTGGATCGGCTCTCCGGTCATGCTGAACCAGGCGAAGTTCGACAGCTCGGGCGGCACACCGATCTCCTTCACCTGGGCGATGCCCACGGGCGGCGCGGCGGGCCAGCTCTTCGACTACCGGCACAACGCGGACAACGGCTACGGCGACACCGAGGTCTCCCGCATACCCAACGACTGCATCGAGTTCGGCGGCCGCACCTACATCCAGTACACCTCGGTGTTCACCTGGGACCCGCCCGCCGGGTGGGACGGGTCGCTGATGTCCGGCGTGGCCTACTCCGACGACCACGGCGTGACCTGGCACGACTACCCCTACCACTGGCCCGGTGACCGCCTGGGCGCCAACCAGAGCATGTACGGCATGTGGTCGTTCGCGGGCATCGACAACGGCTATCTGTACATCTTCTCCAAGCGCTGGAACGGCGGGCACAAGAACACGGGGGACGGGGGCGCGATCCAGCTGTTCAGGATCTCGCCGGACGAGTTCCGGGCGGGGAACTTCGGGGCGCAGGAGAACTGGGCCTATCTGGACGGCCGTTGGCAGTGGACCAGGGACGTCGGCCCGTCGGTCATCCTCTCCGGCAACAACATCGGCGAGTTCTCCGTGAAGCGCATCGGCGGCACGTACTGCATGAGCTACCTGGACGTGGCGGACTACTCGATCTGCACCCGCACCGCCTCCCGGCCCGACGCGGTCTGGTCGGCCCCCAAGGTACAGATAGTCGGGAACAGTGGCTGGCCGGCCAGCCACTGGGGCAAGCCCCAACTGCCCTTCCTGTACGGCGGATACATCCACCCGGGCAGTGCCGGTGCGACCTCGCTGACCCTGATCGTGTCGCAGTGGTCCTCGGACGCGAACCGGCAGACCACCGCCTACCGGGTCCTCCAGTACGACGGCATCAACCCCTGACCCCCTGAGCGCGAGGCCCGGACATGACACAGGCGCGGCCCCGGACACCGGGGCCGCGCCGTCGCTGTGCCGTGCGTCAGTTGGTGGTGATCCAGGTGCCCCTGGCGGCGGTCCAGTGGATGGTGGCTTTCTGGAAGACCTGCTTCACACCGCCGGGTTCGTCCTGTTCGTCGGTGGTGGGGTAGCCGAGTTTGGCTTCGTGCCCGGCCGTGTGGAACGCGTCGTAGATGGCGTCGTGGACGATGTGGGTGCCGGTCTGGGGGGACCACAGGAAGAGGCCGTGTTCGAAGAACTGGTAACGGCCCCGAGTACCGTCGGGAGCGGCGGAGGCGTCGGCCTCGTCCATGGTGGGAAAGCCCCAGCGGCGTTCGGAGTCCGTCGCCCAGAACCGCTGCAGGATGTCCCCGCGCACGGCGTACGCCGCGTCCGGATGCCAGATGATCATGCCGTTCTGGAACACTTGGAAGCGACCGCCCAGCGCGGAGTCGCGCTCACCTGTGGTCGGCGTGCCCAGGGCGCCGTTCGCGCCGCCCATGCTGTCGTACTTCACCGCGATCGAGCCGTACGGGATCTTGTCGTCGAGCTGGTTGTAGCGGCGCGGCGCGAACCCGCGCAGCCCGTTGCCCCACACGCGCTCCTCGGCCACGTGCCCGAAGTCGTACTCCTCGCGCACCACCGGCTGCGTGTGCGCCGGATCGGCCCACCGTACGAACAGCGCCACGTGGTGCGTGCCGCCGTCGACGTCCATGAGCAGGGCATCGCCGGGCTGGAGGTCGTTCGCGGGGATGTCGGAGGTGACGTTCCACAGGTCCCAGGTGGTCAGCGCCCTGCTGAGGTTCCAGGCCATCGACACGAAGCCGGAGCAGTCGGGGCGGTAGCAGCCGAACTGGTTCGCGTGGCAGCCGTCCCAGCTGTACGGCACCTGCTCGGCCACCCACGACGCCGAGCGGTCCATCACCTCGCCGCGACCGATCGTGCCGTCCGGCACCGAGGCACTCGCGGCGGGGGCCGTGGTCAGCGTCGCCGCGAGCGCCGCCAGCAGCAGAACCAACGCCCCCAGAGCGCGCCGGAGATTCGGTGATCTCATCAGTTTCTCCAGGTCAGTTGGTGGTGATCCAGGCGCCCCTGGCGGCGGTCCAGTGGATGGTGGCCTTCTGGAAGACCTGCTTCACACCGCCGGGTTCGTCCTGTTCGTCGGTGGTGGGGTAGCCGAGTTTGGCTTCGTGTCCCGCTGTGTGGAAGGCGTCGTAGATGGCGTCGTGGACGATGTGGGTGCCGGTCTGTGGGGACCAGAGGAAGAGGCCGTGTTCGAAGTACTGGTAGCGGCCGCGGGTGCCGTCGGGGGCGGCCGCAGCGTCGGCCTCGTCCATGGTCGGGAAGCCCCAGCGGCGTTCCGCGTCGGTCGCCCAGAACCGTTGCAGGATGTCGCCGTACACGGCGTACGCCGCGTCCGGATGCCAGATCACGATGCCGTTCTTGAACAGCTGGAAGCGGCCGCCCAGGGACGCGTCCTCCTCGGCGCGCACCGGAGCGCCGAGCGGACCCCCGCCGCCGCCCAGCGCCGCGTACTTCGCGCCGATCGTGCCGTACGGCTGGAACGCCTCGTCCCGCATGGCCCGGGCCTTGTCCTCGGCGGTGTCGTACTTCCAGCCGTAGGCGGAACGCTGCACGGCCTGGGCCAGTTCGCCGGCGGTGCTGCCCGCCCAGTCGGGCTCCATCTGCTGGGCCACTTCGAAGAACTTGTTCGCCGCGTAGTCGACGTCGAGGCACTGCGCGGGCTGGCACCAGCCCTGCGAGGGCCGCTGCTGGAACACGCCGAGCGAATCCCGGTCCCCGCAGTTCAGGTTGTTCATACGGGACTCGATCCAGCCGGTCTCGAAGCCGGCCAGCATCACCTTGTCGGAGACGCCCCGGCGCTGTCCGACCTCGTACACCTTGCGCGTCACCGCGATGTCCCGGTCCGGCGGGATGTCGCAGAAGTCGGCGGCCGGCGCGGCATGCGCGAGCGGGCCGGGTACGGGGCCCGGGCCCTGGGCCCAGGCCGGGCCGCTCAGCAGCGACACGGCCGCCATGGTCAGCGAAACCGCTGCGCCGCGTCTCGCGCGGCTCGTACGACGTGGGGCTGTGCCAGACACGTTCCTGCTCCTCTGCTCCGGAAGTCGCCCTGCGGCGAAGGGAGTTGAGGTGCCAGGTGGGACACCACGGCACCGGGCAGGCAAGCTAGCCAGCGGTTGGCCGCGCGCGGCACCCGGAACGCTCCGGAGTGACAGCGCCGTCGGGAGGAGGGGAGGGTGGGGAGCATGTGCGGGACCGAAGGGCGGTGCCTACCGGTGGTGAGCGGGAGCGGGGCAGGCGGGGAGCGCGGGGTGGTCCCGGGTGCGGACGGCGGGCAGCCAGGCGACGGGCGCGGTGGCGTCCGCGTCGAGGCGGACGCGGAACCACCTGGTGGAGACGGCGTCGGTCTCGTCGATGATGGGCTTCCCGTCCGCCAACTCGCAGTCGGCGTCGAGGACATCGCCGTGCCACACCCGCTGGGGCACCACGTTGTCGGCGGTGTAGGCCCGCATCGGGTCGATGGCCAGGCCGAGGCTGCACTCGGCGTCCCGGGTGGGCCGCAGCCTGCACGGCAGATCGGCGTTGAACACCCGGACGTGGACGACGGGCTCGCCGCGGTCCGGCAGGGCCGCCGCGCCGTCGCCGGCTGCGGCCGCCCAGAGGACCGCGGTGGCCGCACCCGCCTTGAGGGCGAGGAGCGCGGTCCGGCCCCGCTTGCCGCGCCGGGGCGATCCGGCCGATCCGTCGGCCAGGTGCGCGGTGATCCGGGCGAGCAGCCGCTCCGCCGTGTGCTCGGCGCGCGCGGCATGGTCGGGGGCCAGGCAGTCGGCGGCCAGGGCACGCCAGAACGGCGGGACCGCGTCGTCCATGCGCAGCGGGGCACGCCCGTCCGCGTACTCCTGCGCCGCGGCGCCGCGAGAGACCGGGGTGGCGCCCGGGAACGGGGAGGCACCGCCGGTGAACACCTCGTGGATCATGACGCCGAGGGCCCAGATGTCGGCGGTGGGCCGTATCCGTACGCCGTGCTCGCCGAGCGGGGCCTTCCAGCGTTCCGGCGGGAGGTAGTCCATGGTGCCCATGGGCGGGGCGTAGCCATGGGTGCCGTCGGCGCCGGTCAGCTCCGTGGCGAGCCCGAAGTCGGAGAGTCTGACCGAACGGTCCGACATGAGAAGGACGTTGTCCGGTTTGAGGTCGCCGTGCACCCAGCCGCTGCGGTGCAGATGGGCCAGCCCTTCGCAGATGCCGGCCAACAGGCGGGCGGCCTCGGTCGCGGTCACCCCGGTGCCGAGCGCGTCCCGCAGGCTGCCCCGGGCGCGCTCCATGACCAGGACGATCGCACCGTCCAGGGACGGCCGGTCCGGGTCGCTGAGCACGACGGAGTCGAGGAGGCGGATCAGCCGTGGGTGGGGGGCGCGGCGGGCGAGTTCGACCTCGCGCCGGGCCGCCTCGGCGATCTTCCGCGCCTGGCGCGGCGCGAGCCCGGCCGTCGGCAGGAACTTCAGCGCCACCTCGCGCGGATCCGCCGAACGCTCCCCGTCGTACTCGACATCCAGGCCCGCGTGGACGGTCGCCCAGCCGCCGGCGCCGATCGGCTCCCCGACCTCCCAGCGCCCGACGCGGTGACCGCGCGGGAGCACGTCGGTGCGGTCACCGCTGTCCGGGGCACCGGCCGTGCCCCGCACCGCACCACCACCCCGGTTCATCGCACCGCTGGCCGCTCTGACACCCGGGCCCCGGCGGCGCCCCGGCGCGGGAGGAGCGCGAGGTGCTCCTCACGCACGAGGCCGAACCGCAGCGCGACCGAGACGACCGCCTCGCGCTTGCCGTTGCGGCGGGCGCCCCGGCTCGGCTCGTGCCGCTCGGCCGGGGTGCTGAGCCGCATCTTCTCCTCGGCGAGGTAGTCGATGTGCGAGCTGACCGCCCGTGACGTCAGGCCGACGCAGCCGGGATGGCCCTGGAGGCGTTCGACGATCTGAGGAGTGGTCGGCACCGCGAGCGGCGATTCGTCCCGCAGCCGTGGTTCGCAGAGCGCGACCAGTACGAGGAAGTAGATGGCCGTCTCGTCCATCGAGTACGCCATGAGGGTGTGGCTGCCCCACGGGCCGCCCGCGCGGTCCGGGTCGAGGTAGACGTGGTCGGGTGCGAACACCTGGAAGGCGACCGTGGTGCCGCTGCGCGTGGGCAGCACGACCCGGGCGAACTCGAACGGGATGGGCGCCCCGGCCCGCCGTGGCGGAACCCTCAGATACTCCCCGGCGCCCTCGGGGTTCTCCACCAGATAGCTCTGGGTGGCGCTGTGGTTGCTGAGCTGCCAGTGGTCGTCCGTCACCCGGATCTCCCCGGCGAGGCGGGAGATCGCCGCGTCCACGAGGCGCAGCTCCACCGGGCTCGTCGCGGAGCCCCGTCCGAAGCGGGCCACCTCACCGGGGCCGAGCCGCAGCGTCACGGGGTCCGCGCCCGGCTCCGCCCGCGGGCCGCAACTGCCCGGCGGCAGATGAATGACTATCCCGCTCATGATCCCTACTGCCTCTGCACCCCGTCCACGCCCGGCCCGTCCATCACATAACGGACGAACCTCCCTGGCGGGCGCGGTACATCTGAAGGATGGCGTGACCGGAGCCTGAAGGTCCATCAGGTTTCCCGTCACAAATGCGAGAGGACGGCGCTCGACGGATCCATGGGCTTGAGGAGGCGCTTGAGGGCCGGTGGACCACGGTTTCGCACGGTGGAACGGGTTCCAGTACGGCGCGAGGCGGACTCTGCGAGGAGTTGAACGAGGGTCAACTTTTGGCCAATCGCGGTGCGGCCGCCTTTACGTACGTGGCGCTGGGCGCGGGAATCCCGGCGTCACCCCGCCCCGCCGCCGACGCACGATCGCCCGTCGAGGCATGGCATGTCACCCCGGATCGTTCCGGATGCCCTGCCCGATGCCGTCGCACCTACCTTGTCGACCGTGTCCGACAGACCGACCAGCCCGAAGCCCGGAGAGCAGTGATGCCGACGATCGCGACCATCGGCCCGTTGACGGACACCGTGCTCGAGCGGCGGGAGCGCGAGGTGCTCCACTCGATCGGCTGCGGGCTGCGGGACGACGAGATCGCCGCCGCCCTCGGCATTCCCGAGGACACCGTGGCCGGGCACGTCGCGCGGATCCTCGCGAAACTCGGCCTGCGCGACCGGGCCGCCGCCATCGTCCACGCCTTCGACTGCGGTCTGGTCGTGCCCGGCGACGGCCCCCGCACGGCCGGGCCCCGGACGGGCGTGGGCCGGGCGGCCGGACCGAAGGTGCGGATCTCCGCTCTCGGGCCGTTGCAGGCATCGGCGGACGGCCGACCGCTGAAACTGGGGCATCTGCGGCAGCAGGCCGTACTGGCGGCGCTGGCGTTGTGCGCGGGGCGGGCGGTCAGCCAGCGGGAACTCCTCGACGGGGTATGGGGGATGGAACAACCGGTGACGAACGTGGTGCCGGTGTACGTGTACCGACTGCGCAAGGCCCTGCACACCGGGGACGGTCCCCACTCGCTGATCGAGCACGATCAGTGCGGCTACCGCCTGGTTCCCGGCGCGGCCGAAGTGGACGTGGTGCGCATGGAGGAACTGGTCGTCGAGGCAGGGGCGGCCGTCCGGGCGGGTGAACCGGCCGAGGCGGTCCACCTCTGCTCCCGGGCACTGGACCTGTTTCGAGGGGAGCCGCTGAGCGGCCTGCCCGGGCCGCTCGCCGAGCTGGAGCGGCTGCGGCTCACCGAGCGCAGGATCTCCCTCGTGCGGCGGAAGTCGGAGTTGCAGATACGACTCGGCCGGCTCTCCGAAGCGACCGCCGAGCTGGTCGCCCTGTCCGCGGCGCATCCCCTGCACGAGCCGGTGGCGGCGATGCTGATGCGCGCGCTCTTCCGAGGCGGCCGACAGGCCGACGCACTCACCGTGTTCGACCGCACCCGTCACCGCCTGTCCGACGACCTGGGGATGCCGCCGAGTCGGATGCTGCGCAGGACGTACGAGATGATCCTGCGCGGGGACGAAGCAAGCCTCGGCCTCACCAGCACCACGCGGTGAAGCCGAAGCGCTCTCCGTTATTACCAGCTCGCCGGGGACCAGACGCCGTTGTACCACTGTTCGTTGGCGCTGTCGTTGTGGTGGTCCATGTCGAAGTCGACGTCGTAGTTGTGCATGTGGTTGCCCGGGTAGGTCCAGATGCCTGCGGACTCGTCACAGACGTAGTCCACCGTGCAGATCGTCTTGACGGGAATGTTGCCGAAGAACCTGTCGGCGCCGGCCAGCGGAGCGCCGATGATGCCGCCGAACGGCACGGCTCCACCGTTGGCTCCGGGCGGGCCCTGGCGCTTGGGGTCGGCGATGAGGATCGCGTTGACGTTGCCGAAGGTCTGCCAGTTCTCGGTGACCCAGACGTGCACCACCCCGGCGCCAAGCGAGTACCCGCCGATCTTGACGTGCTGGTCGGGGCAGGCGGCACGCTGGTCGCGGACGAGCCGGTTCAGCTCGTTGACGCCCGCGCGGGTGCTCGCGCCGTTGGGGATCTGGGTGGGATACCCGACGTGCTGCTGGATGTTGCCCCGGAAGCCGTCGTTGTTCCACGAGCTGCCCGTGCCACCGACGACGATCGTGTACGTGCCGTCGCAGGAGGCCGCCGCCCGTGCCGTGGCCGTGGACGCCTGCGTCGCCGAAAGCCCCATGGTCAGCAGCAGACCGGCCACCGCGGATGCGACCCTTTTCGCGCGCATGGTTTTGCTCCTCAATTCGTGTGCGTGGTCGAGGTGTTGATGGTCCGTACGCCCCGGGTCCGTGTGCCCCGGAGGTCTGTACGCCCGGGAGGGGCCGTACGGTCAGGAGGCGACGGTCCGCAGGTTCGCGTCGATGAACGGGATGACCTGCTTGAGGTGGAAGTTCTCCCAGTTCTGGGCACCGATCGCGGTGTGCTGGTTGAGCCAGTTGGCATACCAGCCCCGGGGCCCGCCGTCCGGGATGACGGTGATCATCTGGTTCGACGTGGTCAGTGCCGGATAGTTCTGCTGGACCGGGTCGTCGGGCGAACCGTGCAGGAAGTAGAGCACCGGGTAACGCCGTGCCGGGTCGTCGTAGTATCCGCTCGGCAGAATGATCTTGATGTGGTGCTTGCCCGTGACCTCGGGCGTGGTCACGGTGATGGAGAAGTTGGTCGGACCGCCTTGCGCCGTGTCGACCTGGGTGAGGCCGAAGCCGTCCTGCAGCGGTGGCGGCGCGGTGCCACCGTCGGCGGCCTGCGCCACGCCTGCCGGCGCGGCGAATCCCACGACGGCGACCATCAGCGCGAGTACCACGCGCCACCGACTCGATGTCCTCGTCACAGAGTTCCCCCTCCTGAGTCCTGTTCGTTGCGAGGAACGAAACCTATGAGGCGGCGATGAAATGCCGATGAATCGCCTAGGAAAGGACCTTGGTCTCCAGTACCGGTGAGGCTGTGATCTGGTCCTCCGTGTAGCGCTCGGTCACCCACTGGCCCGCCGAGAACAGCTTGGTCTGGTCGGCGTAGTGCGGTGAGTTCGGGTTGGCCGACTGGGAGTAGGTCAGCACCGAGTACGCCTCGGGCGGCCCTTCGGCGGTGAACCGCACCTGCTGGATGAAACTGGACCCGAAGACGATGTCCACCTTGCCGTCGACCATGGCGGGAGTGGCCACGTCGAGCACGCCCAGTTCGTGGAGCGAGCCGTGGATCGGGATCTTCTCACCGTTGCGGGTGACGTTCTGGATGCTGGAGAGCGGCGCGTCCAGCGCGATGCCCGCCTTGCGCAGCGCGAGGACCGCGCGGGCGAGCGAGTTGCGTACGACGTCGTTCCCGAAGTCCAGCGAATTGGGCGTGTGCACCGGATCCTTGGCGTCGAAGCCGGTCCGCCACGGCAGCTTCTCGATCGCCTGCCCGTTCTGCAGGGAGACCCAGAAGTTCTCGAACAGCCACGAACCCCGGCTGTCCGACGAGTACTTGTGGCTCTTCCAGGCGGCCAGGATCGGGCACGCCTCGCTGATGTTGACCAGGTTGCCGTCCACCACGACGAGTCCGAACGCGGTGTTCCGACACGCCGTCACCGTGGCGTCCAGGGCCAGGTCGGCCGCCCTGCTGTTGTCGGCGAACAGCAACTGCCCCATGTTCTGCGGGGTGAAGCCCCGGCCCGGCAGGCCGTCGGTGCCGTCGATCCGGTTCTGCGCGGTCAGGAGCAGCTCCTGGGTGCGCAGCGACCGGGGAGCCGCCATCCGGTCGCGGTGAGGCACGACGGGGCGTGCTCGTCGGTGATATTCGGGGTGGCTTGGATGTCCGCGTACAGGGCGTTGCCCTTGCGGTCGGAGGCGACGGTGTTGAAGAAGGGCACGCCCTCCGTTGTCTCCCGGGTGTTCACCACGTCGTGGACGTCGGTGGCCTGGTCGAGGTGGAACCAGGTGTTCAACGCCCGCAGGTTGTCCATGTTCACATCGCGCACCGCGTGCGCGCTGACCACCCAGGGCAGCGAGATGCCCTGGACCGACGAGGTGATGGGGCCGTAGCGGGTGGCCCACAGGGTCCTGGTGACCTTGCCGAGGGAGCCGTCCTTGTTCAGCACGTCCACGCTGACCTGCTGCGAGGTCATCTTCTGCCAGGCGCCGTCCACCAGGTAGTCGGTGGGGTTGAGCGGATCCACCTGCACGTCGAACAGCCCGAACGGGGCCACCGTGGCGACCGTGTGGCTCCAGGCGACGTTGTCGTTGTGGCCGATGTTGAGCGCGGGGAACCCGAGCAGACTGCCACCGGTGACGTTGATCTTTCCCGGGATGGTCAGCTGGCTCTGCCACATCCGGTTCTTGCCCTGCCACGGGAAGTGCGGGTTGGCCAGCATCATGCTGGTGCCGCCGGACACGCCCTGCGAACCGACCGCCAGGGCGTTGCTGCCCATGCTCTTCTGTCGGCCGACGGCCATCGCGTCGCGGATCTTCTTCGCGGTCTGCTCGGGTGAGGCCGTCGGCGGTGCGGCGGCGGCCGAGGCTCCCGGTGGCACGGCGGTCACCTCACCGTTGAGGAGCGGGTCGGCGGTGCCCATGATGATCTCGGCGTGCGCGTGCCGGTAGACGTCCAGCTCGGTGATGGGCCGCACCCAGGCCGCACCGCGACAGGCCGGGTCGGTGATGTTGCCGACGCCCGTCTCGGTCAGGTACCTGTTGTACCCCTGAACGTAGCCGCGAATGGCCTCTTTGACCGCCGGCTCCGGGCCGTTGGGGGCGGGCTGGTCGATCAGCCGTTCCACCACGCGGTTGTCGTTGATCCGCTGGAAGTAGATGTCGCTGTTGAGGTTGGTCGTGGTGTTCTGCTGCTCGCCGGGGCTCGCCATGCCGTCGGGCCCCAGATAGCGGGACAGCTGGGCGTCGACCATCGGATACGTCTGGGCCAGGGTGCAGTTGTTGTCCTTGGCCGCCGCGTATCCGTAGCCCGTTCCCAGCCCCTCCCAGTTGGAGGCGATGATGTGCGGGATTCCGTACTCGGTGTAACGGATCGTCGGCTTGTCCGGCCCCTGTACGGCGGCCGGTGCCGCGGTGGCCCCCGGTCCGGCGGCCGTCATCGTACTGATCACCGCCACCGCGGCCATGGCCGCCATCGGCAGCCTCGTTCTGAATCTCCACCGCGCCATCGAATCGTCCTCCCCTGTGGTTCAGCCGTTGTCTGAACTCGGTCACGCTAGGGAGGAGCGATGAAATCCCGATGACGCCGCCGCCGTGCCGTCGAAGCCGCCCGGACGGGTGCGCCGAGAACGGGCGCAGCCCCCGTCGGCGGTGGGCCGACGGGGGCTGCGCGGATGCTCCGGTGGATCAGTGGGCCGGGGCCGGGTAGGTCGGGTACTCCACCCCGGAGACGTGCTGGACGACCCGGATGACCTGGCACGAGTAGCCGAACTCGTTGTCGTACCAGAGGTAGAGGAGCGCGTTGTCGCCGTCCACCTTGGTGGCGCCGGCGTCGACGATCGAGGCGTGGCGCGAGCCGACGAAGTCCATGGAGACGGCGTCGGGGGCGGTCGTGAAGTCGATCTGGCGCTTCAGCGGCGAGTTCAGCGAGACGTCGCGGAGGTACTCCAGGACCTCGTCGCGGGTGGTCTCGCGGCCCAGGCGCAGGCTCAGGATCGCGATCGAGACGTCCGGGACGGGGACGCGGATCGAGCTGCCGGTGATCGGCGCCTTGAGGTCCGGCAGCGCCTTGGCGACGGCGGAGGCGGCACCGGTCTCGGTGATCACCATGTTCAGCGGCGCCGAGCGGCCGCGGCGGTCGGCCGCGTGGTAGTTGTCGAGCAGGTTCTGGTCGTTCGTGAACGAGTGGACGGTCTCCACGTGACCGCGCAGGACGCCGAACTCGTCGTCCATCGCCTTGAGCGGCGGCACGATCGCGTTGGTGGTGCAGGACGCGCAGGACAGGATCTGCTCGTCCGGCTTGATCATGTCGTGGTTGACGCCGTGCACGATGTTCGGGACGTCGCCCTTGCCCGGGGCGGTCAGGACGACCTTGTCGATACCGGGGCGCAGGTGCTTGGAGAGGCCCTCGCGGTCGCGCCACTTGCCGGTGTTGTCGATCAGGATGGCGTCCTTGATGCCGTACGCCGTGTAGTCGACCTCGGAGGGGTCGCCCGCGTAGATCACCTTGATCGCGTTGCCGTTGGCGATGATCGTGCTGTTCGCCTCGTCGACCGTGATCGTGCCGTTGAACTGGCCGTGGATCGAGTCGCGGCGCAGCAGCGAGGCGCGCTTGACGAGGTCGGCGTCGCCGCCGCCGCGCACGACGATGGCGCGCAGCCGCAGACCGTTGCCCGAGCCGGCCTTCTCGATGAGGAGGCGGGCGACGAGGCGGCCGATGCGGCCGAAGCCGTAGAGGACGACGTCGCGGGACTCGCTCCGCTCGATCTTGTTGGCACCCGTGGCGCCGACGACGGCTTCGGCGGTGAACTCCGCCACCGACAGACCGCGGTCGTCGCTCTTGTACTGCGCGGCGAGCATGCCGAGGTCGATCTGGGACGGCCCGAGGTCGAGCTCGGTGAGGGCCTTGAGGAAGGGCAGCGTCTCGGTGACCGAGAGCTCCTCACCGGCGATCTGCCGGGCGAATCGGTGGAGCTTGAGAATGCTGACCACCGACTTGTTCACCAGGGAGCGGCTGTGCAGCAGGACCGTGACGTCCCGCTCCCGGTGCAGCTTCCCGATGATCGGGATCATCGACTCCGCGATCTCCTCGCGGTTCTTCCAGTTAGTGAACGAGTCGTCGTTGACAGTCACAGGCTTATCTCTCGATCGAGCTAGGCGGTGCTCATATGCTAACCCGTCGAGATTTTGATCCTTCAAGCGGTCTCGCCGGGGGACGCCTGGAGCCCCTTCGCCGAGACGACGGCGAAGGGGCTCCAGGCGTAAACGAGCAGTACAGAGGCCTACGGGCGGGTTACCAGCCGGTGCCGATCTGGGTCCGGTCGCCCAGCGCCGTGGCGCCGGTGCCCGGGTAGAAGTAGAGCGCGCCGGTGGCGCCGGACGGGGCCTCGACGGCGTCGAGGTCGCCCTTGCCGTCGCCGTTGAAGTCCGCGCCGACGAGCCCGCGCATCGCGTCCCACCCGCTGCCGATCCTGGTGCGCGAGCCGAGGGTGCTCATCCCGTTCAGCGAGCCGGTGCCCGGGTAGGCCCACAGCGCGCCGGTCCCGTCCATGGCCACCAGGTCGCCCTTGCCGTCACCGTTCAGGTCGCCGGGGGAGGTGAGCTCGGTCATGGTGTCCCAGCCGGAGCCGATCTGCGTACGGTCGCCCAGGGTGTTCGTGCCGTTCAGCGAGCCGGTGCCGGGGTAGGCCCAGAGGTCGCCGCGCACGTCGACGGCCACCAGGTCCGCCCTGCGGTCGCCGTCCACGTCCAGCGCGGTCAGCTCCCGCATCCCGTTCCAGCCCGTGCCGATCTTGACGCGGTCGCCGAGGGTGCCCGTGCCATTGGCGCTGCCGGTGCCCGGGTAGACGTACAGGTTGCCGGTGGCTTTCTCGACGGCCACGAGGTCGGCCTTGCCGTCGCCGGTGTAGTCGGCGGCGGTGAGCTTGTCCATGGCGCCCCAGCCGGTGCCGATCTGGATACGGTCGCCGAAGGTGCCGTTGCCGTTGCCCGGGTAGAGGAACAGCTTCCCGGTGGCCGCCTCGATACCGACCAGGTCCTTCTTGCCGTCACCCGTGAAGTCGGCGGCGGTCAGCTTGGTCATACCCGTCGGCGCGGGGTCCTTCGGCCATGAAGTACGCACGACGATACGGTTGTCGGGGTTCTCGTTGACCATCCACAGCTCGTCGGTGCCGGGCCAGTACGAGAGGTTCTCCAGGTTGATCCCGGTGCGCGTGATGAGGCGCACCGGCTCGTCCGGGTAGGCGTGGTAGAGGCAGCTGGGGATGTTGTAGCCGTGGTGCTCTGCGGGCACGAACTCCGGGCACGGGCCCGAGAGCGCGAACCGGCCCTTGTTCATGGCGACGCCCTGGACGCCGCCCATCGGTGAGGCGAACGCCTCGGCGGCCTGTACGCGGCCGGTGGAGTCGGCCTTCAGCGTGCCGGTGGCGGTGTCGATGGGCCAGCGCACGATCCGGGACGCGACCTTGCCGAAGTCGCCCTCCGTCCCGCCCGGGTCGCCCTCGGCGGTGACCAGCGCGGGCTGGGCGCCGGTGAGGTCGAGCGAGGCCGCGGTGATGCAGGGGCGCTCGGGGACGTCCGCCCCGGGATAAGTGCCGCAGCCGGTGCCCGCGCCGGTGTACTCGTACGTCCCCTGGCGCGGCAGCACATAGTCGTGGCCGCCGCCGTGGGTCCTGCCGTTCGCGTCGACGCCGATCGAGGTGTCGGAGGTGACGTCCATCTGCCAGATGTCGTTGAGGTCGAAGACGTCCAGGGCGCTGCCTATGCTCGCTACATACAGCTTCGAGCCCGACCAGACGATGCCGTTCGCATGCCCCGTGACGATGGGGACGTAGTTGCTGCCGTCGCTGGAGGACGCGACCAACTGGACGTGTTTGTAGGTCACATGGTCCGGATCGGTGACATCGGCGAAGGTGATCCGCTCCATTCCGGCAGGCGAGTTGGTGCCGTACCAGCTGGTGAGGAGGACCTTGCGGCCGTTCACCAGGGTCTGCGACCGGGGCGACTCGCCGGAGCCGGTGAGACCCTGCGGGATCCAGGTTTTGGTCGCGTCGTCCTCGGCCGACCAGCAAAAACCTTGCGCACCTGCCGTGTTGGAGGGGTGGCACAGTGGACGGGCCTGGGTCTGCGAGGAGCTGGCGAGGACGCCGTTGATCGTGGTGCGCTTCAGACCGGGGTGGGATGACTCGAAGCCCGCGGCCCAGCGGGCCTGCGTACCGCTGTCCCGCATTCCCATACCGTCGGTGCCGACATGGGTGATGGTGTTGTACGTGGCGATCGCCCCGTTGGGGACGACGGGGGCGGTGGCCGCGGCGGCCGGGCTCGCGCTCGCGGCCCCCGTGAGCAGTGAGGTCAGGGCCGCGACGGCTGCGGCGGCGCCGTATGCCGAGGTGCGGATTCTACGGACTGGGGTGGTCATGGCGGTGCTGTCCCTTCCTGGATGCGGGGCACGGGGCAGCCGCCGCACCGGTGGGTGCGGCGGCTGCCCGGGGGTGGAGCGGGAGCGGGGGAGCGGGGACTACCAGCCGGTGCCGATCTGGGCGCGGTCGCCCAGGGTGTTCATACCGTTGATGGAGCCGGTGCCCGGGTAGGTGTAGAAGGTGCCGGTGGAGCCGACGGCGGCCTGGACCGCGTCCACGTCGCCGACACCGTCGCCGTTGAAGTCACCGCTGACCAGGTTGGTCATGGCGCCCCAGCCGGAGCCGATCTGCACCCGGTCGCCCAGGGTGTTCATACCGTTGACGGAGCCGGTGCCCGGGTAGGCGTACAGGTTGCCGGTGGACACCTCACGGGCGACGATGTCGTCCTTGCCGTCCTTGTTGAGGTCACCGGGGCTGACGATCTGGTCCATGCCGTTCCAGCCGGCGCCGATCTGGACGCGGTCACCGAAGGTGCCGTTGCCGTTGCCCGGGTAGAGGAACAGCTTGCCGGTGGAGGACTCGACCGCCACCAGGTCGCTCTTGCCGTCCTTGTTGAGGTCGGCGCCCGCCAGGTCGTGCATACCGTCCCAGCCGGTGCCCGCCTTGGTGCGCTCGCCGAAGGTGCCGTCGCCGTTGCCCGGGTAGATCCACAGCACCCCGTCGGCGTCGACGGCGGCCATGTCGAGGCGGCCGGACCCGGTGAAGTGGCCGGAGGTCAGCTCGCTCATGGAGCCCCAGCCGGTGCCGATCTGGACCCGATCGCCGAGCGAGCCGCCACCGATGCCGGGGTAGTAGAACAGCTTGCCGGTGGTCGCCTCGACGCCCACCACGTCGGCCTTGCCGTCGCCGTTGAAGTCGCCGCCCGCGAGGTTGGACATGCCCGCGTCCTTCGGCGGGGTCGGCGTACCCTCGACGATCTTGTTGTAACGGTACGGCTTGAAGCCGTTGTTGTTGATGTAGCTGCGGCTGTACGTGGCCTTGCGGGCGTTGGTGCCCGTGTGGGCCTCTTCCATGATGTTCGCCGTGGTGTGGCCGGAGTCCGCCCAGCTCACGAAGAGCACCACATGGGAGTCGATGTTGTCGAGCATGTCGCCCGGCTGGAGCTGGTCGAGGTTGCCGAGCGGCGCGGCCACGTCCGGCAGCGACCAGGTGGTCAGGCTGGTGGGCAGGTGCCAGGCGAGGGAGACGAAGCCGGAGCAGTCCTGGCGGTAGCTGCGGCCCTGCGGGTCGCCGGTGTAGCTCGACTGGCTGTACGGGACGTCGTGGTCGACCCAGTACTGGGCACGGGACAGTACTTCGGCGGTGGTGATGCTGCCGCCGACCGAAGAGGTCCCGGCGGCACTCGCGGTGGCGGCGCCCGGTCCGGCGACCGACATACCCGTGACGGCGGCGGCCGCGACCAGAGTGGCGACGGTGGTCTTCTTCAGCTTGGCGGTGAACTTCGACATCGTGGGATTCTCCTGTTGATGGGCACGGTGAACCGCGCCCGGAATGAGGGATGTTGGTGATGCGAGGAAGTGCGTGGCGGTACGAGGGCGGGTCGCCGTCGCTACCGGGTGTCGTGAAGTACGTTGCGGTGCGCGGCGCGTCGGGCCGTCGCCACCAGGTGTGGTGAAGTGCGGGCGGTTGGCCCGCTGCTACCAGCCGGTGCCGATCGCGGCGCGGTCGGCGAAGCCGCCGTTGCCGTTGCCGGGGTAGAAGTAGAAGGTGCCGGTCGATCCGGCGGGGGCCTGGACCGCGTCGAGGTCGCCCTTGCCGTCGCCGTTGAAGTCGGCGCCGACGAGCTGGCGCATGGTGTTCCAGCCGGTGCCGATCTGGTTGCGGTCGCCGAGGGTGTTCATGCCCTTGAGTGAGCCGGTGCCGGGGTACTTCCACAGCCCGCCCGCCGTGTCGACGGCCACCAGGTCGGCCTTGCCGTCGCCGTTCAGGTCGCCGGGGCTGGCCAGTTCGGCCATACCGCTCCAGCCCGAGCCGATCTGCACCCGGTCGCCCAGGGTGTTGGTGCCGTCCAGCGAACCGGTGCCGGGGTAGGCCCACAGCGCACCGGCGGAGTCGACGGTGACCAGGTCCGGCTTGCCGTCCTTGTCGACGTCCATCGCGGTGAGGTCCCGCATACCGCGCCAGCCGGTGCCGATCTGCACCCGGTCGCCCAGTGTGCCCATACCGGCGGCGGTGCCGGTGCCCGGGTACACGTACAGGTTCCCGGTGGCGTTGTCGACGGCGAGCAGGTCCGCCTTGCCGTCACCGGTGTAGTCGGCGGCGGCCAGACCGCTCATACCGGCCCAGCCGGAACCGATCAACACCCGCTCGCCCAATGTGCCGTTGCCGTTGCCGGGGTACAGCCAGAGCTTGCCGGTCGCGGCCTCGACACCGACCAGGTCGGCCTTGCCGTCGCCGTTGAAGTCGGCGGCGGTGAGCTGGACGATGCCGACCGGGGCGGGCGGAACGCTCGTCGAGGGGTAGGGGTCGACACCGTCGTCGGTCAGGCCCGCCTCCCGCCCGCAGCTCGCCCAGGCCTCCGCACCCTGTTTTCTGAGGACCTTCTCGGCGATGAGTATCTGCTGTTGCTTGGTGGCCTGGTTGGGATACGTGGCGTACTGGCGGCCGCCGAACGCGTCCCAGGTGGAGAGGAGGAACTGGAGGCCGCCGTAGTACTGGTGGTTGGACGAGACGATGGTCCAGTCGTCCGTCGACTCGCAGTGGGCGACCCGTTCCCAGGTGCTCACCGAGGCGGCCGACGCGGTGCCGGCGGAGGCGGTCGAGAGGGCGATACCGGCGAGGGTGAGCCCGGCCAGGGCGGTGAGCCGCTTACGGGGGGCGGTTTTGGGCATGGCGGATCCTTGGGTCGGCGTATGAGCGCGTGGGTGGTGGGTGCTGCGAGGAATGCGGAGCCCGTACGGGCCCGGCGTCCCGGCCGGCCGCAGCTGCCCTGCAGGAGCAGCTGAAGGTGTGCCGGGTGGGCCGGAGTTGGGGGCGTGGACGTTTATGCGTAAACGTTTGAGACGTCCCGGCGCGGCCGGTGGGCGTGACTACGCCCAGATGATGTCGCCGACGTGCGCCTCGGGCGAGGTCGAGCCGGCCGGTGCGGCCCAGATGATGTCGCGGGCGCTGACGACCGAGGCGGAGTTCGAGGTCGTGGCGCCGGCGGCGCCGAGGAGGGAACCGGCGAAGGCGATGACCGCGGCGGCCTGGGTGAGACGGATGCGAAGCATGGTGTGAGTCCTGTTCTGACGATGTGTCGGGTGGTCCCGAACCGGTGCGCACCCCGCGGTGGTGCTTTCCGGCTCTTGCCTGCCGGGCGGTGTTCCCTGCTGGCAAGTACTACTTTCGTCGCTGGTCAGGCGGGGTGGAAGGGTTTTCGGGTGGACCGAAACGGCCTTGGACGAATCTGTCCACCCACGGCACCTCGGGGACGGATGAGGACAGCAGCGCCTCATAGAAGGGCGCGACCAGCGGAGCCTGGGCGGACAGCAGCGACCAGCCGTCGAACTCGGGGCAGTTGGCCAGCACCCGTCGGCACAGCGCGGTCGCCCGCGACTCGGCGTCGGCCAGGTTCCTGGCTTGTACATAGAGACCGAGTACGGGGTGGGGGAGCGCGTGCGGATGGACACTGACGTGCTCGACCCCGTCCTCCTCGCGGGCGTGGGCGAGAACCAGGGACCGCGTGTCGGCAGGCAGCGCCGCACCGGGGCGGGCCTGCACAAGAGCGTGGACGAGATACATGGAGTCCACTCTTTCAAGTGGCCAGCACACCCACCAACAAACCGAGTTGGACGGATGCGTCCATGGCCGTTTCCGGCCGCCACGATCGGCATGACGCATTCCGTATACACAGGTATAGGCCATTTATGACATGATCCGGATGACCCGGGGGTGTGATGTACCGAGGGGTGAAGGGGATGGGGATGCTGACCGCATTGGGACTCGACGAGGTGGCCGAGTCGGTCTACCGGGCGATGCTGTGCGACCCGAGAGGCGGGGTCGCCGACCTGGTCAAGCGGGTGGGCAAGCCCGAGGAGGAGGTCAGGAACGCGCTCGACGTACTGAGCGAACTGGCCCTCGTACGACCGTCGGCCGAGCGGGAGGGCAGCCTGCGGGCGGTCTCGCCGGACATCGGCATGGAAATCCTGATGGCTCGTCAGCAGGCCGAACTGGCTGCTCAGCAGCAGCGGCTTGAGGCATCGCGGGCCGTCGCGGCCCAGCTGATCGCCGAGTACACCGATCTGCGGCCCGCCGCGGCCAGCCCCGGTGTCGAGCAGCTCATCGGCCTCGACGAGATCCGCGACTGCCTGGCCCGGCTCACCCGCGGTCTGTCGGTGGAGGCCATGACGTTCGCGCCCGGCGGCGCCCAGCCCGCCCAGGCCATGGCGGCGGCCCGGCCCCTCAACAAGGACCTGCTGGAGCGGGGGGTGGCGATGCGCACCGTCTATCTGAGCAGCGTGCGCAACGACCAGCCCACCGTCGAGTACGTCAACTGGCTCGCGGAGCTCGGCGGTCAGGTGCGTACGGTCCCGGAGCTGCCCACCCGGATGATCATCTTCGATCACACCACCGCCGTCATCCCGGTCACCAGCGACGACAGCGCCGCCGGAGCCGTCGTCCTCACCGGGCAGGGCACGCTCACCGCGCTGTGCGCGCTCTTCGAGAGCGTCTGGGCGACCGCCCAGCCGCTCGGCGAGGTGGCGGCCAAGGACACCCACGGGCTCAGACCCCAGGAGGCGACCACCATCGCCCTGCTGGCGCAGGGCCACACCGACGAGGCGATCGCCAAACGGCTCGGGGTCTCGCAGCGCACCGCGCGGCGGATCGCGACCGAGCTGATGGAACGGCTGGGCGCGCGCAGCCGGTTCGAGGCGGGCGTGCGGGCCGTGCAGCACGGCTGGCTGCCGTCCGGACCGGCCTGAACCGGCCACTTTCCGAACCGGCCTGAACCACCCCATGTCGGGGGATGGTTCAGGCCGTGGTGCGGTGCCCCGGAGGTCAGTCTCCGTCGGGCCAGGACATCGCCTGCCCCGACAGCGCATGCGCGGACCCGGCCCTCGCACGGCCCCGCAGTGACGCGCTGACCTTGTACAGGCGCAGCGCCAGCTGGATCTCCAGGGCCGGGCCCGGCTGCTGCCAGTCGGGGCCCAGGAGCTGGGAGATGCGCTCCAGTCGCCGGGCCACCGTGTTGGTGTGCACCCGCAGCGCGGCGGCCGCGTGGGTGGGGCTGGCGCCCGCCGCGAAGTACGCCTCCAGGGTGGCGGCGAGGTTGGTGGAACGCTGCTCGTCGTAGCTGATGATCGGGCCGAGCGTCTGCTCGATGAACGCGCCGATGTCACGGCTGCCGCCCAACAGCATGCCGACGAAGCCGAGTTCGACGGCGGTCGCCGGGGTCCGCGCGTCCTCGTCGCCGAGGATCGTCAGGACCTCCAGACAGGCCACGGCCTCCTCGTGCGCGGCCAGCAGCTCCTCGGGGCCGCCGCGCGCCGAGGCCGCGCCCACCGGGACGGGGCGGCCGAGCGTCTTGCCGAGGCGCTGCATCACCTCGCGCGCGGCCTCCCCGGCGTCGGAGTGCGGCAGCAGGAGCACGAGGCGGCCGTTGTGGATCGTCCTGGCGCCCCCGCGCAGCCATACGAAGGTGGAGGTCCAGGTGGAGACGGACTGCCAGTCGTCGGACGGGATCTCGGCGACGATCACGGCGTGCCGACGGCTCAGGTCGAGGCCGAGATGCTGGAGCCGCATCTGACATCGCCGGCTGAAGGGGCCGCCGTTGAGCAGCCGGTCCAGCGCCTCGTCGCGGAACCTGCGGTCGGTGGAGTCGGCGCCCCGGTCGAGCGTGATCAGGATCGCCGCGGCCTGCACCGCGTACTGCAACAGGCCCGCGTCGGGCGTCCTGTCCCTCGGATGACAGCGCAGTACGAGCGCGCCCAGGTCCTCCTCGGCGACGCGGACGGGGGCGACCGTGACGCCGTCGTCGCACTGCACCACGCGATGCTCGGCGCGGGCCGTGAAGACGGCGGCGGCCAGCTCCTCCTCGTCGTCCCAGAGCCCGCTGGTACGGGCGAGCGTGCCGTCGTCCTCGTCCCGCAGCCAGACCGAGCCGCCCAGCGCGTCGCCCACGGCCGCGGTGAACGCCGTCACATCGACGCCGGCGAGGGCGAGTTCGACGAGGCGATGTCCGTTGCGCGCGCTCTGCTGCCGCGCCCGGTCCCGGATGCGCAGCCGGTCGACCTCCACCGCGAGGTCGACGGCCCGGTCCCGGGTCTGTTCCACCGCGCGGACCCACTTCACGGCGGAGGTCGCGTAGTCGGCGAGCGTCGACATCATGGCGACCTCGTCGGCGGTGTACGAGCGGGCCACCCGGTCGCCGCCGAAGAGCACGCCGACCACCTTGCCCCCGCTGCGCAGCGGCACCGCGAGCAGCGCCGTCAGCCCCTCCTCCAGGACCACCGACTCGATCTCCTCGGACTGCCCGAACGTGTCGTCCCGATGGCAGTCGGAGGTCCAGACCGCCGACCGCCCCACCGCGTCGATCGCGCTGAGGCCGTGCCGGACCGGGGCGCGGGCCACCCCGCCGACCACGGATATCGCGCCGTCGGTGGCCCGTACGCAGGAGTCGTCCTCGCCGTCGAGCAGCACCACCCAGGCCATGTCGACGTGCAGCAGCAGTCGGGAGCGGCGTACGAGCGTCGTCAGCAGCGCTTCAAGGTCCTCTCCCTCGGTCAGCGCGCGGGCCGTGTCCAGGAGCAGGGAGAGCTCGTTCTTGCGGCGGTCCAGGTCGGCCAGCTGCTGCTCGACGCCGAGGGCCAGCTGCTCGGCCCGCTCCAGTTCGTCGACGACATGAGGAGGGGCGCCGCCGCGCCGGGCCTGCAGCGCCGGTTGGCTGAACGCGCCGCGCGACGCGCGCATGGCGAGGAGTTCGAGGTAGGTGAAAGCACCACTCAGCGTGACCGTATCGTGCGACATTTCACTCCGTACTGTGTGCGGGGGGACGCTCCGTCAATGAGGGGTGTCGACGCGACGGAACGACTGGGGAAATGGCTGGTCTGTGCCGGTCCGCTTCCTGCTGGAACGGGCTCCGGAGTCCACCGGCCGGCCGTGCGCAGCACACAGCCGCGCCGCTCGGCCGCGTAACAGCTGACCTGCTCCTGCGCTGTTCCCTTGTTTTTCGACCGCCATCACGGGACCCCACGCGGCAATTAGGGGTTCATCCGGAAGGCACGATCAAGTAATCCCCCCGGTTTTGGCCAGAATCGTTCGCTGCCCGGCCGTCGTCGCGAACGGCCGGGCGGGCTGGAGTCGTACGGAGGTGGGGGCGGCCCCGGGGGCTCAGGCCGGCTCCGTCGCCCCCTCTCCCGGCGCGCCCAGCATGGACACCGCGTGGGCCGCCGACGCGAGGGTCACATGGCGGTGCCAGCCCGCGTAGGAGCGGCCGGTGAAGTCGCGGATGCCGAGGCGGTCGGTGGTCTCGCGGAAGTCGCGGTCGGCGCGCCGGATGAGCCGGCTCAGGCGCACCAGGGTGGGCAGCCGGGCCTGTGTCATATCGGTGAGCCACAGCTCCACGGGCTTCTGCCAACGGGCCTCGGCCACGCCCAGCAGGGCCAGTTCGCCCTGCCCCACCACCTGCCGCACCGCCCGTGAGGGGCGCACCCGGACCTTGGTGGTCAGCTGCAGCGGCCGCCCGGCCCGGGCACCGCCCTCGTCCGGCAGGGGGGCCGGGCGCATCCGGTCGCGGGCGGCGGTCATGATCTGGACCGCCTGCTGGACCTCCGGGGTACGCCCCTGCAGCGCCGGGTCCGTCACGGCGAGCTGGAGCGAGCCGTTGATCCGGGCGAGGAACGGGACGCCGGCCGCGCGGAAGCGGGCGATCGCGGACGCCAGGTCCATGTGCCGGGCGTCAAGGACGACCGGCCGCTGCGGCAGCCCCCATTGGGACGCCGTCTCCAGGGCCGCCTCGACCGCCCCGTCACCCGGCGTCTGCTCCCAGACGTCGTCCGGGATCGACGCCTGCCGGCGGCGGGCCCGGTCGCCCAGCCAGGAGGCCGACAGATGCAGCCGCCAGTTGATGGGGACGCTCATCTGCTCGGTGGCGGACCAGACCCCGGCCGCCTGCTGGGCGTTGACGAGCTGGCCGAGCTCGGAGACGAACTGCCGGTCCACCCCGACGGAGTTCTCGCCCGTCTTCGGGATGACCATGGGCCGCACCACATACGCGAACGGCGGCGCCTGCTCGGCGATGTGCCGGGCGAGCGTACGGCGCACCGGCGCCCAGTCCCAGGTCGAGTCGGACACGAAGTGGTGCAGGCTCTGCTCGGTGGCCGAACCCCCCAGTCGGGACGCCATGTTGCGTATCGAACGGCGGCCCTGCGCCCCGAGCAGGCCGCGCAGGTACTCGGCGCCCCTGAGCCGCTGGTCGCTGCGGCGCAGGGAGGCGAACAGGACCGTGCTCATCTCGTCGAGCACCCGCTCGTCCCAGGCGGGGGGTCCGGCCGCGGGGCCGACGACGTCCGGAGAGTCGTTCTCCAGGAGCTGGGCAACAGCATTCATGAGTCCCCCGTGGACCGTTGGAATGATGTGGGAGGAAGGCTCCGCCGGGACCGGCGGGAGCTCTGGATTCCGGCTCCAACGATGCGGTTCGGCCGATCGCGTGCCAAGGGTGGCCGGACACCCTCTCGCCGCCCGCAGATGAGGCGGGGCCGCCCACGGTCGTCCCCCGACCCGCGTTCGACCGCACCTCGCCCGGCGTTCGAGCGAGGTGTGCTGAGCGGACGTGTGGCGCGGCAACACGGGAATGGAGTGTTCCAATGACAGAACGTCGCCATCGACGCACGGTCGCGCGGGCGATGGACGCCATCGGGCATGTGGTCCGGCCACATGAAGCGAGCCCCGGAAAGGGTCCCGGGCGCATCGCACACCGCCGCTACCGGGGGTATGGAGGGCGAACTGTCCAGAGTACGGCCGGTCGTGCGCGTCCTGCGCAGGGTCGGCGCGCCGGGCGCGTCGGACTCAGGCGATACGGCGGACCCCGACGCCGCGGGTACTGTGGGCTCCACCACTGTTTGACCCGGCGCTGTGTGCTCCGGCACTGTTCGCCCTCGCGCTGTTTGCCCGGGCGGTATGTGCGGCACTGTGCGCCAGCAGATCAAGTGAGAGCAGCGGGGCCGTCTCCGCCGGGGCGTCGATCACCGGGTCGCAGGCGAGCACCGCCTGGTGGAGCCGGTTCATCCGGGGCGAGGGCTCAAGACCGAGCTCGTCGTCCAGCATCCGGCGCAGCCGCTGCACCACCTCAAGGGCCTGGGTGCGCCGCCCCGAGCGGCTGAGCGCCAGCATGAACTGGGCGTGCAGGTTCTCGTGCGTCGGATACAGCGCGCACAGGGCGCTGAGTTCCCCGAGCAGATCGTGGTGCCGACCGAGTCGCAGATCGGCGTCGATGCGCTGTTCCTGGACGCTGATCCGCGTTTCCTCCAGGCCCGCGAGGTGAATTCGCAGCACGGGACCGGCCTGGACATCGGAGAGCGCGGAACCCTGCCACAAATCCAGGGCCTGAGAAAGGAGTTCGGAGGCCACGATGTCGTTCCTGCCGAGCTCGGCCCGGCCCTGTCGTACGAGATCGTGAAAGAGATTGACGTCGAGTTCGTCATGTCGCACGGCGAGCAGATATCCGCCGTCCCGGGTCTGCAGCAATTCCCGGGCCGCCTTGAGGCTGCCGATGCGGGGCACCCGCTTCAGGATCCGGCGCAGCTGGAGCACGTACGACTGGAGGGTGGACAGGCCCGTGTCCGGCGGGTTCTCTCCCCACAGCTCCTCGATACAGGTGCCCACCGAGACGACCTGATTGGCGTTGAAGACGAGCAGCGCGAGGAGTTGACGCTGTTTCGGCGCCGTGGGCGCGTAGTCCAGACCGTTTTCGCGTACGCGCAGCGAACCGAGCACCGAGAATTCCATGACGACCTCTCATACGAATCGGTGGAATGGGCCGCGCCGATACCGGAACTCCGGCGACCGGCGCGGTCGTTACGCATCGAAACTATCCCCGAGTCGTGATCATCGCTCCCATCCGCGTTCAGGATCCGTCAACTCGCCCCATCGCGGGCCCCCATCGGGAGTTCAGCCAGTCTCGCTCGGGATTCCGTAGCGTCGGCCCCCGTCGACACGATCCCGAGGAGGCACACGTGCGACTCGCAGGGAAGGTAGCCATCGTCACCGGTGGCACCAAGGGCCTGGGATACGCGATCGCCCAGGCATACGCCAAGGAAGGGTGCCGCGTGGTCTGCGCCGCCCGAGAGCCCGATGAACGGCACGAACTGCCGCCGGTCGGCGAGGGGGACCTCGCCTACCATCCCGTCGACGTGCGCGACCCGGACTCCGTGGACGCGCTGACTCGGACCACATACGAGACCTATGGACGCCTGGACGTCCTGGTCGCCAGCGCGGGCGTCAGCCGCCCCGGTCCGGCCCAGGGCATGGACGTCGACCACTGGGGGGAGGTGATCTCCACCAACCTCAACGGCACGTTCCTGTGCGTGCGTTCGGCGGTGCCCTATCTGGTGCGCGACGGCGGAGGCCGCGTCATCACGCTGTCGTCGGCCCTGGCGACCAGGGTGGCCCCCGGCTCGTCCGCGTACGCGGCGTCGAAGGCCGGGATCGAGATGCTCACCCGGGTCGTCGCCGTCGAGCTGGCGGGCCACCCCGTCACGGTCAACTGCCTCAGCCCCGGCTTCATCGACGAGGGCATGGGCCGCGAACTGTCCCGTAACGAGGGCCTGTGGGGCTATTACGGTGGCAAGATCGCGGCAGGCCGCGCGGGCCGGGCCGAGGAGGTCGCCGAGGCGGCGCTCTTCCTCGCCGACGACGGCTCCGACTACGTCAACGGCCATGTCCTGGAGGTCAACGGCGGCCTCAGATGGTGACATCCGGCCACCGGTCGGCGCCCCGGACACGACCCGGGCGTTAGGCGCCTCTCGCCGCACACTCGGTGACATCTCAGATCAGAGAAGGAGATCAACAGCCATGCCCCCATTGACCATCGGGCGTTCGCACCCGCCTGTGGAGACCGGGCCGACCCGGGTGGACGCCTCGTGAAGGCGCTCGTGACCGGAGCCTCGGGACTCCGCCTCGACTCGGTCGCCGAACCCGAGCCGCGCCCCGACCAGGCGCTCGTCGAGGTGCGCGCGATCGCCGTCAACCGCGGTGAACTCGCCCTGATGGGGCAGCTGCCCACCGGGTCCCGGCTCGGCTGGGACGTGGCGGGCACCGTACTGCGCGCCGCGGCCGACGGCACCGGCCCCGCGGTCGGCACCCGTGTCACCGCGCTCGCCGAACGGGACGGCTGGGCCGAGCGGATCGCGCTGTCGCCGACGCGGCTCACCCCGATACCCGACGGCATGGAGTACCCGGCCGCCGGCGCCCTGCCGGTGGCCGGACTGACCGCGCTGTACGCGCTGGAGTACGCGGGAACGCTGCTCGGCCGGTCCGTGCTGATCACCGGCGCGGGCGGGGGAGTGGGCCGCATGCTGGTCCAGCTGGCGGCCACCGCGGGCGCCGAGGTGATCGCCCAGGTCGGCTCCCCGGGCCGCGCGGACGGGCTGCGGGCGCTGGGGGCGCACCGGGTGGAGATCCATGACGCATCGGGCGGTGCCACCGGCGAGCCGGTGGACGTGCTCGTCGACAGCGTCGGTGGACAGGTGCTGGCCGACGCGTTCGGGCGGCTGCGGCCCGGTGGCTCAGTCGTCTGTTACGGCAACACCGTGCGCGAGGAGCTGCGGCTGCCCGTCGACTGGGGCCACGCCCGCCCCGGCCTGCATCTGCGCTATCTCCACCTCTTCGACGAGCTGACCCGCCGGAGCGTCGCGCGCGACCTCGCCTCCCTGGTCCGGCTCGTCGCCGAGGGACGGCTCGCCCCGCAGGTCGCGGCCGTCGGCTCCTGGAACGACCCGGAGCCCGCGCTCGACGGCCTGCGCAGTCGGCAGGCGAACGGCAAGGTCGTCCTCGAACTCTGAGACCAACTGACCTATGTGGCCCGGCGGTTGTGCGGCCCGCCGGGCCCTTCCTGCTGCCCTCCGGTGGTCTCCACCCGGCGGTCATCGGCGCACCTGTCGTCCTCCAGGACGCCCGGCCACCGTGGAGCCATGAGCCTGCCTTCCACAACTCCGTTCGACAGTCATCCCACCCGCGTGCCGCCGCCCCGCGTGGAGGAGGTCGCCGACGGGATCTTCGCCTATGTCCAGCCCGACGGCGGCTGGTGCCTCAACAACGCCGGGATCCTCGTCGGCCACCACACGACGGCGCTCGTCGACACGGCGGCCACCGAGGCCAGGGCCCGGGGCCTGCGCGCGGCCGCGCTCGAACGCGGCGGCGTGGAACCGAGGATGGTTCTCAACACCCACCACCACGGCGACCACACCCTCGGCAACGCCGTCGCCGCCCCGTACGCGACCGTCGTCGCCCACGCGCGTATGCGCGACGAGATGGCGACGAAAGGCGAGGGCCTCAAACACATGTGGCCGGACACCCAGTGGGGTCAACTGGGCGACATCCGGCGCTCGTTGCCCATGGTGGCCTTCGAGGACCGGCTGACGGTGTACGTCGACGACCTCGTCGTCGAGCTCATCCATGTGGGCCCGGCACACTCCAACAACGATGTCGTGGTGTGGGTGCCCGAGCACCAGGTGCTCTTCGCGGGGGACGTGCTGATGCCCGGCTGTACGCCGTTCGTCCTGATGGGGTCGATCAAGGGGTCCCTGGAGGCGATCGCGGGGCTGCGGGACCTCGATCCCCGCGTCGTCGTCGGCGGCCACGGGCCGGTCGCGGGGCCCGAGGCGCTGGACGAGACCGAGGCGTATCTGCGCTGGGTGCAGCAGGTCGCCGCCGAGGGGATCGCCGCCGGACTCACCCCGTACGAGGCCGCCCGCGACGCCTCGCTCGGCCCGTACGCGCAATGGCGGGACGCCGAGCGGGTGGTGGCCAACCTGCACCGCGCGTACTCCGAGGCACACGGCCGCCCGCTCGACACCCAGATCCGCTCGGCCCCGGTGATGGCCGAGATGGCCCGACTCAACGGCGGCGAGCCGATGGTGTGTCTGGCCTGAAGTCCGTACGTGGACAAACGACTGCGCCCCGCCGGTTCGTCCAGCGGGGCGCAGTCATCGTGCGCTATCCCCGTCGGGGCGCCGGAATATCGGCCGACGGTGCCACCGTGTGCAGCGCGCCCCGGTGGAAGACGAGCGGTGGGCGCGCCGCGTCCACGCCCAGGCCGACCACCTCGGCGACGGCGAAGAAGTGGTCGCCGAGCCGCTGGACCTGGCGTACCAGGCAGTCCAGCCACGCGGTGGTGCCGGGCAGCACCGGGTTGCCGTGCGGTGACTCCCACCAGCTCAGCCCGGCGAACTTGGCCGCCGGGTCGTTCTCGCCGCCGCTCTTGGCGAAGCGCGCGCACAGTTCCTGCTGGTCATGGGCGAGGATGTTGACGGTGAACGACCCCGCCTCGCTCATCGGCGGCCAGCTCACCGACCGCTCGTCGATGAAGATCCCGACGAGGGGCGGTTCGAGCGACACCGACACGAACGACCCCACCACGAGCCCCGCCGGCCCGGCCGCCGTCGCCGCGGTGACCACGGTGACGGGGCTCGGGACATGGCCGAGTATGTGTCTGAACAGCTGCGGCTCCACGTGCACTCCCACAGGCGGTGCCCAGGACATGTCGACCTCCCCAAGTAGTGTTCGCTGGTCGACAGCGATGCTGGCAGCGGCAGTTGGGGAACCGCTCGGCGCTCGATGCAGAGCCGCCGACGGGCGTACGAAGACGCCGTGACGCCGTCGGCCATCCTCCATCCGTCCCCCATCGGCCCCGCCGACCATGGGGGCACCCCTATACATGGATGGAGGAGCCGGCCATGCCCGTGCCCCAGCAACGTGATCCCGAACTCACCCGAAAACAGCTCACGACCTGGCTCGCCGAGCGGCTGCCGGGCGCGGTGGACCTGCGGACCGAGGTTGAGGTGCCCAAGGGCCTCGGCTTCTCCAACGAGACGCTGCTCGTGGACGCGGTGTGGCGGGAGGCGGGCGCCGAACGCCGCCGCCGTCTCGTCGTCCGGGTCGCCCCCACCGCCTACCAGGTGATGCCGGGCTCCCGCCTCGACGAGGAGTACCGCGTACTGGACGCGCTGCGGGACACCGATGTGCCGGTCCCCGGCGTCCTCGGCTTCGAGCCCGACCCCGCGCTGCTCGGCGCGCCCTTCTACGCCATGGACCGGGTGGACGGCTGGGTCCCGCCGGACCTGCCCTCGTACCACCGCCCGGACGGGCCGGTCTCCACCCTGGACGAGAGCGGCCGCGCCGCGGTGTGGTGGGGCGGCGTCGAGGTGCTGCACCGCATCCACCGCCTCGATGTGACCGCGCTCGGCCTGGACGACCTGCGTACGTCACAGCACGGGCCGTACGGGCTCGCCGCCCAACTCGACTACTACGAAGCCCATATGGACCACTTCGGCGGCGCGGACTCGGTGCCCGTGCGCGAGGCCCTCGCGCTGCTGCGCGGCGCGCTGCCGCCCGAGCCGGAGAAGCCGAGCCTGCTGTGGGGCGACGCGCGACTGGGCAACCTGCTCTACTCGGGCGTGAGGCCCGCCGCCGTACTGGACTGGGAGATGACCTTCCTGGGCCCGGGCGAGGCCGACCTCGGCTGGTACCTCTATCTCGACCGGCACCTCAGCGAAGGCGTCGGCGCACCCCGGCTGCCGGGCCTGCCCGGCCGCGCCGAGACCGTACAGCGGTACGAGGAACTGTCCGGGCGGTCCGTGGCGGCGCACCTGGACTGGTACGAGATCTTCGCGGGCTTCCGCTTCGCCCTGATCGCCTCCCGGGTGGGACGGCTCCTGGTGGAGCACGGCCTGGTCGCCGCCGAGGCCGACGTCCCGCTCGCCCGCAACGCGGCCCGTCTCCTTGAGCGCACGCTCAAGCCGCTGGGCTGAGCCCCATGACTTCCGCGCGATGACCCCACTCACACGGCGCGGAGCCCCCCACACGACCCACACGCACCACCGGATCGACCCTTACGCAATTTCCGAAACGTTCAGAGAGGCCGTCCCATGGAAACCCATCAGCACCGTACCGACGCCCTGGTCGTCGGCAGCGGTTACGCCGGATCGATCGCGGCCCTGCGGCTCGCCGAGGCCGGGATCGCCACGATCGTGCTGGAGCGCGGCCGCCGCTGGCAGGTCCGCGCCGACGGCGACACCTTCGCCACCCAGCACCGGCCGGACGGCCGCGCGTCCTGGCTGAGCCCCAAGTCCCCGCTGACCGACCGGGAGCTGGACATCTACCCGGGTGTCCTGGAATCCCTGGAGGGCGAGGGTCTGACGATGATCGCGGCGGCCGGTGTGGGCGGCGCCTCGCTGCTCAGCAACGGCACCATGGTCGAGCCCTCGCCCGCGCTGGCGAGTCGGGCGTTCGGGGACTTCCTCGACCAGCAGGAGATGCACGACGTCTGGTATCCGCAGGCCCGGGAGCTGATCGGCTGCTCCCCGATACCGAAGGACATCCTCGACTCCGAGTTCTACCGCTCCTCGCGCGACTTCATGAGCCAGCTGGAGCGGGCGGGCATCCCGTACGACCTGGTCGACCTGGCCGTCGACTGGGACACGGTCCGCGAGGAGATGGCGGGCCGCCGGGAGGCCTCGCACATCGCCGGGCTCAACGTCTTCGGCGTCAACAGCGGGGCCCAGCGCAGCATGGACGTCACCGTGCTCGCCCGCGCCGAGGCCACCGGCCGGGTCGAGGTGCGGCCGCTGAGCCTGGTCACCGGGATCCGCCCGGAGGGCGAGGGCCATGTGGTCGCGTACGACGAACTGGACGAGAGCGGCAGGGTGGTGGCCCGGCACGAGGTGCACACCACGCATCTGGTCCTCGCGGCCGGCACGCTCGGCACCACCCGGCTGCTGATGCGCGCGAAGGCCCTGGGGCATCTGCCGGACCTGGACGACTCGATCGGCACCCGGGTCGGCAACAGCGAGGTGATCACCGCGCGGACCGGGATGGCCCCCAACAACCCGGCGCAGGGCGGCCCTTGCTCGATCGTCGTCAAGGACTGGCAGGACAACCCGCACGCCCCGGTCACCCTGCTCAACTTCCCCTGGGTGGACGCCCCGTCCGACGAGGGGTGGATCACCACGATCGGTGCCTCGCCCACCGAACCGCTCGGCTCCTTCCGCTACGACGCGGCCAAGGACGACGTCGTCCTCAACTGGCCCGTGGAGGACCCGCGCGCGGTGCGGGCGACCGACGCGGTCCGGCACACCCTGGACCGGCTGAACGCGGCAACGCCGGGCAGCAAGACCGCCTTCAACCGTATCGGCACCACCGGCGGCAACGTGGTCGGCGGTGTGCCGCTGGGCCTGGCCACCACCGCCGACGGCTCGGTGCGCGGCGCGCGCAACCTGTACGTCGTCGACGGCTCGCTGCTGCACGGCTCGTCCGGCGCCGTGCCGCCGGCGCTCACCATCGCGGCGGTCGCCCTGCGCGTGACCGCCCTCCTGGTGCCCGCCGTCGCGGGCGCCTGGGTCGCCGGCGTCTGAGCACTGTGGCCGCGCACGGAAACGTGCGCGGCCACAGACGTGCGCGGACGGCGGACATACGAGAGGGGCTCCCCCCGAAACCATCGGGGGGAGCCCCTTCCTCGTACCAACTGCTCGGTGTCTAGCGGAAGTTCGGGATGACCTGCTCGGCGAAGAGGCGGGCGGTGCGGGTGGTCTCCTCGAAGCTCGGGTTGCCCGAGATCATCTGGAGGCTGATGGTGACGTCGCCGTACCACTCGCGGATGGTGCGCAGCCGCTCGGTGATCTCCTCCGGGCTGCCGACGAGGGTCTTGTTCTCGGCGAGCGTCTTGTCGAAGTCGGACCGCTTGACCTTGTCGACGATCTCCTCGTACCCCTGGTAGCCCTCGCTGCGGCGGGTGCCCCAGGCGGCCACGGCGTCGATCATCACCGCGTTGGTGCGCTGGTTGTACTCGCGGCCCTTGGCCTTGGCCTCGGCGGCGTCCTCGGCGAGGTAGCAGCCGTAGCTGAGGTGCACCTCGTCGCCGCCCGCCGGGTGACCCGCCTCGGCGTACGCCTTGCGGTAGAGGGTCAGCATCTCCTGGACCTTCTCGCGCTTGGAGATGGACGGCACGAGCAGCAGTCCGTGGCCGTCGCGGCCGGCCTGCTCGCAGGACGACGGCGTGATGGCCGCGGCCACCAGGATGCGCGGGTGCGGGCGCTGGTAGGGGCGGGGCAGCAGGGTGACCGGACCGAACTTGTAGAACTCGCTGTCCCAGACCACGTTCTCCTCGGCCCACAGCTTCTGGCAGGCCTTGAGACCGTCGACGAACCGGGGGCGGCTCTCGTCCATGGCCAGCTCGAACGCGTCGAACTCGTCGGGCAGGAAGGCCCGGCCGAAGCCCACCTGGAGGCGGCCCTTGGAGATGTTGTCCAGCATGGCGAGCTTGCCCGCCAGCTTCAGCGGGTGCGTGAAGGCCGGGATGACGGCGCCGGTGACCAGCTTGATACGGCTGGTACGGGCCGCGGCGGCGGCCAGGAACGTCACCGGGTCGGGGCTGTAGCCGCCGTACTTGAAGAAGTAGTGCTCGACGGTCTTGATGTGGTCGTAGCCGAGCTCCTCGGCCAGTTCCACGAGCCGCAGCGCCTCGTCGAAGTACTGGTCGGCCGGCTTGTCGTCCGGACCGACCGTGGGGAAGAAATTGATACCGAATTCCATCGCTGCTCCATGTGTCTCAGGTTCGGCACTTCAAGGCCGGGTTTGCTCGGAATAGGGCCGGGTCGTGCTCAGAACACGACTCCGGCGCCGCCGTCCACCGGCAGCACGAGGCCGGTGGCGTAGGAGGCTTCGGGGCGGGCGAGGTTCACCAGCCACCAGGCGATCTCCTCGGGCTGCCCCACCCGCCCGAGCGGCACCCGGGCGCGCTGGCGTTCACGCAGCCGGGCGACGCCCTCGGCGTCCAGGCCCGCGTGCTCGCCGATCGGGGTCTCGACCGGGCCGGGCGCGACGCCCGCGACCCGGATGCCGCGCGGTGCGAGCTCCAACGCCCAGGTGCGGGTGAGGAAGTCGAGCGCGGTCTTGGTGGCGCCGTACACCGAATGACCGGGCCAGCCGCGCTGGTTGCCCGCGGTGGTGACGTTGATGACGGTGCCCTTGGCCGCCTCCAGGTGGGGCAGGGCCTCCTGGGTGAGGAAGAGCGGCGCCAGGAGGTTGGTGGCGACCTGGCGGTGTGTGTCGTCCGGCTCGATGCGGCCGAGCGGCGCGGACCGCATGGTCACCGCGTTGTTGATCAGGACGTCGACGCCGCCGAGTTCACGTACGGCCGCCTCGACGATCGCGCGCGGTCCCTCCGGCGCCGAGACGTCGGCGGCGAACGGGTGGATGCCCGGGCGCCCGTCGGCGGTCTCGTGCAGCCGGGCTGCTCCGCGCCCGACGGCCAGGACGCGGGCGCCCTCGTCGGCGAAGGCGTGCGCGACCGCCCGGCCGATGCCGGTCCCGGCACCGGTGACGACGACGGCCCGGCCGGTCAGACCGGTGCCGTCGCCGGCCGGGCCGGTCACAGCTCCGTGCGCTCTCCGTCGGAGCCGACCGGCGACCACCACAGGTTGCCCCGGGTCACCCCGTCGGCGAACAGGGCGCTGCGGCCCTCGACGATCTTGCCGTTCTCCCAGCGGAGCATGTGCACGCCCTCGACCTGGAGACGCTCGTACGGGGAGGTGGTGCCCTCCTCGGCGTGCGCGCGGTAGCCGTCGAGCTGGTAGATGTCGACGGAGATGCCGTCTGCCTCGTTGATGAGGATGTGGTGGGTGTCGGCGGTGATGCGGCCGCCGCAGGCCTCGCCCAGCTTGCCCATCTTCTGGAGGTAGTCGTCCAGGCCGTTGAACCAGCCGGCGAACTGGTGGTTGCCGGGCATCTGGAAGCGCAGGTCCTCGGACCAGTACTCGGTGATCTTGTCCCGGTCGCCGGTCATGAGGGCCGCGTACGCCGCCTCCACGCGCTCACGTGTCAGATCGGCCATGGTGTTCCTCCTGCTCAGGGCCGGTGTGCGAACCGGCCACGCTGTCATGTGAGTTGACTCGGTGACGGACGAGCCAGCCGTCGTCGCGACGGACCAGCTCGTCCCGTCCGGTGGTGCTCAGATGGAGCTCGGCGCGACCGCCTCGCGGGGTCTGCACCAGGAGCGCGTTGTAGCGGGTGCGTACGGCGCCGTCCCCGATGTGCTGGACGGTGAGCATGCCGATCAGATACCGGCGCACCCGGCCGTCCGCCCGCCGCTCGCCGACCGCGCCCCGGGCCGCCGCCGCGATGGCGGCACGTCCTCGGCGTACGGGCGGCGCGTTCCCGGCGAAGACCTTGTCCGCCGGGGCCTCCTGCTCGAAGAGGGCGTCCTCGGTGAAGGTCAGCGCCCAGCGGTCGACGTCGCCCTCGCCGAGCAGCCGCACCTGGGTGGCGTAGAACCGCTGGATCTCGTCGAAGAGAGGGCCGTCGACAGTCTGCGGCGCCATCGGATCAGACCCCGTCGTGGAAGATGTCGCGGTGCTTGATCAGCCACTGACCGTCGCGCCGCACCAGCAGGTCGGCGCCGGTGGTGCTCAGGTACACCGACGCCTTGCCGCCGCGCGGGGTCTCGAAGACGACCGCGTAGTACGTGGTGCGCACGGCCTCCTCGTCGCCCGCGCCGGGCGTCCCGGGGGTCGCGACGACCATCGAGAACCAGTGCCGGCGCTGGACGTCGCGGGCCGCGAGCCGGTCGATGCCGCGCCGCATCGACGTGGCGATGAACGAACGGCCGCTCCACGGCTCGGGCTTGACGTTCTGCGCGAAGACACCGTCCTCGGTGAACCCGTCCGCCCAGCCCTCGGCGTCGCCGCCGTCGAGCAGCTGCATGTGGTGGGCGTAGAACTGCAGGATCTGCGCGTACGACTCGGCCGAGACGGCGGAGAGGTCCGCGGCCGTGGCGGCAGGGGCGGTCATCGGGCCACACCCTCGACGACGACGTCGCTCATGTGCGGCTCGCCCTTGATGACGGTGCCGAGCGCCTTGAGGCGGGCACGGAACTCGGGCTCGGCCAGCGCCTTGTCGAAGGACTCGTTGCTGTCCCACTCGGCCACGTTGAAGTAGGTGCCCGGCTCCTTCTGCGAACGGAGCAGCTGGTAGCGGATCAGACCGGGCTGCTCCTCCATGAACTCCGCGACGTGCGCGTAGATCCGCTCCAGCTCCTCGGGCTTGCCGATGAGCGTCAGCTTGTTGACGAAGACGACCACGAAGACTCCTCGGTAGGACGAACGGTGTCACCCGGGCACCGGCCTGTGCGGCAGACCGTTCCCCCGGCCCGCAGGGGCCGGCGCCCCGGGCACCGTCCACACTTCCGGCCGCCGCTGATGCCTGGTTGGTGACTCGTTGGAGGACGGCGACAGGCGTCACGACCGAGCCCCCAGCCCGTCGGCATCGCCTCCCGATCCGGTCACCGTCCGCGCTGCCGATGCTGAGCGCATCGTCCTTGTCCACCGAATCCGGGAGTGCCCGTGTCCGAGGCATCCGTGCCTGTCCTCATAGCCGGCGGCGGTCTGTCAGGTCTGTCCACCGCACTCTTCCTCGGCCTGCACGGTGTGCAGCCGCTGCTGGTCGAGAAGCACCCCGGCACCTCCGTCGTGATGAAGGCGCGGGGCCAGTACCCGCACACGATGGAGGCGCTGCGCATCGCCGGTGTGGCCGACCGGATCACCGCCGCCTCGCCGGGCGGCACCGGCGACTTCTACATGGCGCTCGCCGAGACCCTCTCCGGCCCCGTACTGCGCGGCATCATGACGCAGGGCGAGATGAGCATGAACCATGTCTCGCCCGAGGAGTGGGCCATGGCCAGCCAGGAGCTCACCGAGGAGATCCTGGCCGACCGCGCCCGCGAGCTGGGCGCCGAACTCGCCTTCGGCACCGAGCTCGTCTCCTTCACCCAGGACGCCGACGGGGTCACCGCGCTGCTGCGCGAGGTGAAGAGCGGCGCCGAACGCACCGTACGCACCCAGCAGTTGGTGGCCTCCGACGGCCGCCACAGCCGGGTGCGCCGCGCCCTCGGTCTCGGCGCGCACGGCCGGGGCCGGCTCGGCGAGGTGTTCCGGGTCTTCTTCGACGCGGACATGAGCGGCCCGCTCAAGGGGCTGGAGGGCGGCGTCACCGAGGCCCGCCGCTTCGCCCTGTTCCATCTGCTGCACCCGGTGCCGGGCGTCTTCTACACGACGGACATCCCGGGCCGCTACGGCTACATCCGCGGGATGACCAAGGAGCAGCCCGACTTCACGAACTACTCCGAGGAGCAGTGCGCCGCTCTCGTACGCACCGGTCTGGGCATGCCCGACCTGGAGCTGACGGTGGCGGGCTCGGGTCTCACCGAGATCGTGAGCGAGGTCGTGGACCGCTTCTCCGTGGGGCGGGTGCACCTCGTGGGCGACGCCGCGAAGGTGGTGCCGGCGCCGGGCGGGCTCGGCGGCAACACGGCCATCATGGACGGCTTCTACCTCGCCTGGAAGCTCGCCATGACCGTGACGGGCCAGGCCGGTCCGGGGCTGCTGACCAGCCATGACGCCGAGCGCAGGCCGGTCTCCGACATGATCGCGGAGCAGCAGTTCGCCAACACGGTGGAACGCCTCGGCCCCGACCTCGACGACGGTACGGCGGCGGCTCCCATCGACCCGGTCGTCCAGGTCTTCGGTTACCGCGTCGCCCAGGGCGCGGTGGTCCTTGAGCCGGGCGACGAGGGGGAGTTGCTGGAGGACCCGACCGCGCCCACCGGACGTCCGGGCTCACGTGCGCCATACGTATCGCTCGACGGCGGCGGCTCCACCACCGCCCTGTTCGGCCGGTCCTTCGTCCTGCTCGTCGGGGCCGACGGCGACGGGTGGGAGGACGCGGCCAAGGAGGCGGCCGACCGGCTCGGCATCACTCTCGCCGTCCACCGTACGAGCGGCTGGGAGAAGACGTACGGCGTCACGTCCACGGGGGCCACGCTGGTGCGCCCCGACCGCTTCATCGCCTGGCGCGCGGCCGACGACTCGGGGACCGGTGGCCTGGAAGCCGCCCTGCGTACGGTCCTCGACCGCCCCGCGCGCCGACCCTAACTGCCGTACCAAACAGCCGAATCGGAGATATCCATGACCATTTTGGTGACCGGGGCCACCGGCAACGTCGGCGGCAAGGTGCTGGCGCGCCTGCTCGCGGCAGGCCACCCCGTACGGGCCCTCACCCGCGACCCGTCCCGCGCCCAACTGCCCGACGGAATAGAGGTCGTGGGCGGCGACATGGGTCGGACCGACACACTCCCGGACGCGCTCGACGGCGTACGCAAGGTCTTCCTGATGTCGCTGGGCCACAACAAGCGCACACACGACGCCCAGTTGATCGAGGTCGCGCGGAAGACGGGCGTGGAGCACATCGTGCAGCTCTCCACGCTCGGCGTGGCGGAGGTCGAGGAGGAGAACGACACGCCGCTGGGTCTGTGGCACCGCCAGGCCGAGCGGGCGGTGACGGAGTCGGGGCTCGCCTGGACGATCCTGCGGCCCAACGGGTTTATGACGCACGCGCTCGGCTGGCGCGACGCCGTGCACGGGGACGGTGTGGTGCGCAGCCCCGTCGCCGATCTGCCGGAGGCGCTGATCGACCCCCGGGACATCGCGGAGGTCGCGGTGCGCGCGCTGACCGAGCCGGGCCACGAGGGCCGTATTTACGCGCTCACCGGCCCCGAGGCGCTGACGGCCCGCGAGCAGGTGGCGGTGGTGGGTTCGGTGCTCGGCAGGCGGCTGCGCTTCGAGCAGATCTCCATCGAGGAGCACCATGCGGTCATGGCGCGGCTCTACGGGCAGGAGACCGCCGACGGTGTGATGGTGGCGCTGCGCAAGGCCCTGGAATCCGGCGACGACTTCCGGGGGCGGCTGTTCCCCGATGTCCGGCAGGTCCTCGGCCGCCCGGGCCACAGCTTCCGCGAGTGGGTGGAGGCGCACACGGCCGCCTTCGCCTGATCGGTCCGGAACGGCACGGTGCCCGGCGTCCGCCTCGCGGACGCCGGGCACCGTGCCGTTCCGGACCGATCAGGCCGCAGCTTGCGAGAAGGCGCGGGTCCGCTTCTCGTAGCGCGGGCGCCACACCGCCTTGTAGATCATCCGCACCGGCGGCGGCAGCGCGCCGAGCGCGGTGCGCTGTGTGTCGCCCGAGGCGCCGTCCAGCACCCACGGGAAGTACAGGGCGCCGCCCTTGAGGCCGAGCATTTTGCGCTGCTCGGTGCCGAAGATGTCGTACTCCTCCTGGCTCAGCACCGCCTGGACCACCGGGAGGGCCGCGCGCTCCTCGTGGTCGAGGTGGTGGACCAGTTTGTCGGCGACGGCGGCGACCAGAGCGGGCAGCCGCTGCTGCTGACCCTGGGTCAGCACGTCCTCGACGGCCTCCAGCGGCGGGTCGAGGACCTCGTGCTCGGCGTCCATCTCGTCGAGCATCCTCAACTGCGCGGGTTCGTCGGCGAGTTTGGCCCGCATCATCGGCCACAGGACCTTGTCCTCGGCGGTGTGATGGATCGTCAGAAAGGTCTGGAAGGTCTCCCAGCCGGTCCGGAAGGCCGAGCCGGGTGCCGTGCCCCGGTCCTCGGCGGCCGCGGCCAGCAGTCCCAGATCGCGCCGGAAGGCGTCGTGGGTCGCGTACATCAGCGTCAGGTCGGGCATGTGGTGGGCGCCGTCCTCGATAGAAAGTTATGGGGCATGCTGTTCCGGATCTATGGAACAGCATGCCCCACGCCGAGATCCGGGGCAAGTTGTTCCACAAACCCGTCCGGGGCAGACTGGTGCACTGGTGACAAGACGACAGGATGGAGCCGGATGTCCGCGCCGACCGGGCCGAGCAGCACCCATGACGCACCGGGCCGGGGGCCCGACCCGCGTGCCGAGCGCAGCCGGGCCGCCGCCCTGGCCGCTGCCCGCGATCTGCTCATCGAGCAGGGCTGGTCGGCGGTGACCCATGTGGCCGTCGCCGCGCGCAGCGGAGTGGGCCGCACGACCCTGTACCGCCACTGGCCCGACGCCTCCGGGCTGGTCCGGGACGTCATCGCCGAGCGCATCTCCACCGCGCACGCGCCGCCCACCGGTGTGCTGCGCGAGGACCTGATCCATGAACTGGACGGGCTGCGGCGACTGCTGCACGACCCGGTGAGCGACCGGGGGCTGCGCGCGGTCATCGAGCGGGCGGGCGTCGACCCGGTCTTCGCCCGGCTCAAGGAAGAGCTGTACCACCAGGGCTCGCGCGTCTTCCGGACCGTGCTCGACCGGGCGAAAGCGGCCGGGGAACTGGCGGCGGACCTCGACGCCGACCTGGCCGTCGACCAGCTGGCGGGACCGCTGATGTACCGACGGCTGCTCGCGGGGCGAACCGTCACCAGGGAGTACGTGGAGCGTGTCGTCGACGACTTCCTCGCGGCACACGCGACGTCGGCCTATTCGGCACCGACCGCCGACTGAACCGCGCACGCCGCCCGATAGCCACCGGGAACCCGGACGTCGGTCAGGGTCCACCGGGGCAGCCGGGCGGGGAACGGGGCGGCGCCCACGTACGTACGGGACGGGTGCTCGGCCAGGCCGGTGCCCATCCCCTTGAGATACGCCTCCTTGCGCGCCCAGCACCGCGCGAAGGCGGCCGGTCGCGCGACGGGCGCCACGGCCCGCAGCTCGGAACGCTCCCGGGGATGCAGGGCCGCCAGTACCGTCTCGGCCGTGTCCGCCGCGGGGATCTCCTCGATGTCCACGCCGACGGGGGAGGAGGCGACCCCCACGAGCATCACGCGCCCGCTGCGCGAGAGCGAGTAGTGCAGCGGCGAACCCGCCACGGCGGGACGGCCGTGACCGTCACCGCAGCCCGGGCACGGTTCCCGGACAAGACGCACCCGCCCCGGGTGCACATCGAGGTACCCGCCGAGCAGCCGCCGCACCACGGCATGGGCGCGGATGTACACGGCGTGGTCCTCGGGCCGTACGAACGCGGCCGCGCGGGCGAGTTCATCCGCGTCGAGCAACGCCCGGTCGGCAGTCGGCGCGGGTCCACCCAGGAAGGGGCCCGCCAGCCACAGGCGTGGCGGCCCCCCGTCCCACGGCCCGGGCAGCCGGTCCGGGGCGTAACGCTCGGGGAGCCGCGGCCCGCTCAGCCGACCTCCCCCGCCTCGACCGGCACGGCCACCGGCTGCTCCAACGCGGACTTGAGGGCCTGGAGGAACAGCACCGCGTCCCGCCCGTTGATGACCCGGTGGTCGAAGGCGAGCCCGATGTGCGCCTGCCGGGTCGCGACCACCTCGCCCTCGTCGGTGAGTTCAAGGACGCTCTGGGTGCCGCCGAGCGAGACCATGCAGGTCTGGCCGGGGAACACGATCGGCTGGGTGAACACCACGTCAGCGTCGTTGTTGAGCGACAGCGTGATGGCGGCGCCGGTGAGCTCGCTGCCCTTGAAGGAGCCGCGCAGCGCGGAGAACCGGATGTCCTCAAGCCGTTCGGCGACATCGGCGACGCTCAGCTCGTCGGCGTCGCGCACGACCGGGATGTACAGGCCCTGGCCCAGGTCCACGGTCACCCCGATGTGCGACCCGTCGGCATGCGAGATCGTGCCGTCGTCGTGGTACGTGGCGAAGAAGGCCGGGAAGTCGCCGCGCAGCCGGGCGAGTTCGGAGATCAGCAGCTCGGGCAGGCTGATGGCGACGTCCGTGTGCCGCGCGAGCTCGCGGGCGCTGTCCTCGGCCGCGTCGACCCGTACGCGGAGCACCGTGAACGAGGTCGGGATGGTGCGCAGCGACTCGGTGACCACCGAGCCGATGGCGCGCTGGAGCTGGCTCAGCGGAACCTGGCCCGTGTCCTCCTCCTGCGCGGGGGCGCGCCGCGCCAGCAGGGCCTCCACGTCGGAACCCTTGATCACGCGCTTGCCCAGCGCGCGCAGCTCGTCCCCGCTGACCTCGGAGGCGGCGGCCAGCGTGCGCGCGGCGTCCGTGAGGACGTACGAGGCATCGTCGCCCGGACCGGACGCGGCGGTTGGGGCAGCGGCCGCCGAGGCCAGGTACGCCGTGCGCTCGGCCTCGTCGGCGAAGAGCCGGCCGACGACGGTGCCGGGCGCGACCTGCTCACCGGCCTGCACGGCCCGGAGCAGTACGCCGTCGTGCTCGCACACCAGGTCCTCGGCGGCCTTCGACGTCTCGACGGTGGCGAGGTCGTCGTCCTTGCCCACCGTGGCGCCGTCCTCGACCAGCCACTCGACAAGGTCGTAGTGCGCGTCGTTGTTGTTCAGCTTCGGTACGGTGATCTCGATCATTGCGCCAGCTCCCGCAGGGCGAGTCCCAGCGAGTCGCTGCTCACCAGGACGTTCTCTTCAAGGTGGAGGGCCGTCGGGATGACGGCGTCGGCGGAGTGGACCAGCTTGACCGGCGCCCGCAGACTGTCCCAGCAGTGGGTGTAGAGCTGCTGGGCGACCTCGCCGCCCCAACTGCCGCCGGGCGGCGCGTCGTCCACCACGCACACCCGCCCGGCCCGCGCCACCGCTCCGGTCAGCACCTGGGCGTCGAACGGGTACAGCCGCGTCGGCACATAGATCTCGCACGCGATCTCATGGCTCAGGAACAGCGCGCGGGCGGCCTCGACCGCGCGGTGGGCGAGCCCGCCGGGCGCGACGAGGACGAGGTCGGGCTCGTCGACGCCCTCGATGGCGAGCCGGGCCACCGGGAACGGCTCCTCGCCGACGAAGTCGAGCGAGAACAGCCCGCCGACCGGTCCCGCCTCGCGCTGGTGCATGCGCTCGGTGTAGAGGACCTTGTCCTCGAAGTAGACGCAGGGGGCGCCCAGTTCGACCATCCCGGCGAGCACCGTGCTGGTGTCGTGGAACGGCGACAGCTCGAACAGATGCAGATCGGGCACGCCCAGGAAGTGCTTCTGCGGGCTCTGGCTGTGGGTGGGGCCGTAGCCGCGCCGGCCGCCGACCGGGCAGCGCACCACCAGGTGCATCGGGTGCCGGGTCCCGTACATGCTCACGGACTTGGCGGAGAAGTTCACGATCTGGTCGAAGGCCAGCGTGATGAAGTCGCCGAACATCATCTCGGCGATCGGCTTGTTACCGGTCAGGGCGAGGCCGTTGGCGACGCCGAGGATGGCGTTCTCGCTGATGGGCGTGGTCAGGACGCGGTCCCCGAACCGGTCCGAGAGGCCCTTGGAGATGTTGAAGGCACCACCGTACGGGTCGAGGACGTCCTCGCCGATCAGGAAGGTGTCCTCGTGGGCCGCCATCACCTCGTGCAGGGCGCGGTTGAGGTTCTCGCCCACGCGTTCGTTGCGCGTCATGCCGTCCCTCCGGCTGCCAGCGGTCGCGCCAGGACGTCGGCGGCGACGCGGTCGATGAGTTCCCGCTGGGTGCGGTCGTGCGCCGCGAAGCGCTCCGGGTCGGCCTCCCGGCAGGCGGTGTACCAGTCGCGGGCCTGCGCCGCGGCGACCGTCTCGGCGGGGCGGGTGTCGTCGCCCTTGCTGTGCGGACCGAGGCGTACGGTGTCGAACTCCACGACGAGCGGCATACGTTGCTCCCGCACCCGCGCGATCCTGGGCTCCAGCTCGGCGCGGATGGTGGGGATGTCGTTGGTCGTCACACGGTGGTGCTCGATGTCGAAGGCACGGGCGCGGTCCGCCACCGTACCGGCCATGTTGACCGCGTTCGGGGTGGTCTGCGAGATGCCGTTGTTCTCCACGACCACGAGCAGCGGCAGCTCCCACAGGCGCGCGATGTTCAGCGCCTCGTAGACCGACCCCTCGCCCCAGGTGCCGTCGCCGATGTACGCGCACGCCAGCAGGGGCAGGCCCTGGCGCTTGAAGTGCAGCGCGGCGCCGGCGGCTACCGGCAGGCTCTCGCCCTGGATGCCGGTCGAGACATAGCTGTCGCGGAAGATGTGCTGGCTGCCGCCGACACCCCCGCACACCGCGCCCTCGCGGCCGGTGATCTCCGCGAGGAGCCCGGCCGGATCGGCGAACCGGGCCAGGTAGTGGCCGTGGCCGCGGTGGTTGCTGAAGAGGAAGTCGCCCTGGCGCAGCAGAGGTTCGAGCGATACGGGCACGTACTCCTGGCCCAGGCACGTGTGCGTGGTGCCGTTCAGCTTCCCGGCGCCGAACAGCTCCAGGAGCTTCTGCTCGAAGTGCCGGATCAGCAGCAGCGAGTCGAGGTCGGCGTCGGTGAGCGCCGACAGGGACGTGAGGGGGGAGGGTTCGGTGATCGTCACGCCGCGAGCCCCTTGCTCAGCAGGACCTCGCGGATCGCGCCGACGGATTTGAGGGCGCGGACCTCCTGACGGCTGAAGGAGGTCGCGTACCGCCCTTCCAGGGCGATGATCAGCTGCATCTGCTTCAGGCTGGTCCAGCGGCTGTCGCGCACCGGCCCCAGGCTGTCGTCGACTTCCCCCCGGGGGATGCCGAGTACGTCCGAGACGACGTCTTCAAGCTTCATGCGTCAAACACTCCGAGCGGTTGCGGTGACAACCAAGAAGTCGGTGGTGGATGCGGCCCAAGTGCCAAGGGCCCCACGGTGCTTGGCACGGGGGAGGGCGCTTGGGCCGGACACGCTGTGGCTGCGTGGGACCTCAGTAAAAGCAAACCTTCATGCCGGTTTCAATTGCGATCAGACATCTCGATGGAAGCGGAGCGCGCATGTAACGGGGGTGTGAACGGAGCTTGACCTGGGTCTGTCGGGGCACCCCGCCAGGTCTTAGGTGCAGGTCACGGGCTATTTTGTGGCATGGGCCACGCTCCCGGCAGGGGAGGCCGGCGCCCTTGCAATAAACATACCGTTAGGTATATTTTCGGCCCCGAGAGCGGAGTACGTGTCTCCGCTCATCGGACGATCCAGGTGTCGTGGGAGGGGAGAACATGGAAATACAGCATCTGCGTGTCTTCCGCGAGGTCGCCCAGGAGCTGAGCTTCACCCAGGCGGCCAGGAACCTGTACTGCGCGCAGTCCACGGTGACCGGCCAGATCAAGAGCCTTGAGCAGGCGCTGGGGGCCGAGCTGTTCCATCGGCGCGGCCGGCTGCCGATCGAACTCACCGAGGCGGGCGCCCGCCTGCAGCCGCGCGCGGAGCAGATCCTGCACGCGGTGGAATCGGCTGTTCGCGAGGTGCGTACGAGTACGGACGGCGGCCGCCGCACCGGCGTGCCCGCCGCCGTTCGTGCGCGCCGTGAGCCCCTGTCCCTGGCGGGGGCGATCCCGTCCCCGTCGCGGGCCCGCGACTAGCGGGCCGAGCTCATCAGCAACTCCCAGATGTCGCCCGCCCGCAGCACCAGACAGTCGCCATCGGCGGCCGCCGTGGTGTCGCGCAGCCCGAAGACGGCAGCGAGCAGCAGCCGGGCGAGCGTGTCGATGTCGCGGCCAGGCTCGATCTCACCGCACTCCCGCGCCTGTCGCGCCAGCCGTTCCACCACCAGCCGCGACTCGCGCACCACCGTGGGCACAGCCTCCCGCGTACGTGCGTCCTCGCAGGTCAGCCGCAGTGCCGCGGCGAACCGTACGTCGTGCTGCATCCGGCCGACGAGGTCCAGGACCAGCGTGCGCAGCGCGGCCAGCGGCCTGCCGTCCGCCGCCCCGGCCTCGGCGCGCCGCAGCAGTGCGCGCCAGTCGTCGTCGAACCGGCGGATCAGCTCGGTCGCGAGCTCCGCCTTGGAGGAGAAGTGCCCGTACAGCGCACCCTTGGTCAGCCCGGTGCGCCGCACCACCGACTGCAGCTGGGTGCCGGCGTATCCCTGGGCGGAGAACTCCTCGGCGGCGGCGTCCAGGATCGAACGGTGCGTGCGCAGCGCTCTGTCCTGCTTGATCACGGTCAGATCCTTTCGTGCCTCGGTCGCACCCGGGAATCCGCACGCGGTGGGGTGGGCCGCGTTCGACGCGGCGGGAGAGGCGCCTCGGCGGCTCATACGGTCCCCCGCGACCGGCGGGGCGGGAACGCTCGCGCACCTCGTCCGGGGGAAACCCAGCGCGAACTATGGCAGACGTCGGACGGTGTGTCCACCGCCTCCTCTCGCCGTCATGACCTGCGGGAACGTGGGGAGTTGGGCTACGGGCGGGGATTCGTTCACTCCTGTCATCGGGGTATCCGATGACATTTGAAATCCGTCGCGCCGGGGTGATTTCGTGAGTGCGGGGCGTCTCCCCCCGGGCCCGCTCTCCGGGCGGTGCGGGATTCGCACGTCACCCCGGCCGCACGTCACCCGGCCGGAGCCCGGCCCGCCGTGCCGCAGTCGGCCGGGAGTCCGGCCGCAGCCGGAGTGGACCCCAGTGCTGCCGCAACCGGCGCCACCCGCAAATCCGTGAGGTCTTTCCTGTGCACACACCGCAGAAGCCGCAGACGTCGGAACATCCTGATGCCTTCCCGCTGACCGAGGCGCAGCTCGGCCTGATGGCCATCCACCGCTCGGTGCCCGCCCGCAACCTCTACAACATCGTCATCGAGTTCACGCTCGACCCCCGGTTCTCGTCGCAGGACATACGCACCGCCCTCGCGGCAGTCACCGAGGTGCAGCCCGCGCTGCGCCTGGGACTCGGCGAAGTACCCACCCCGCACGCGGAGCTGGTCCCGCCGCTCACCCCGGAGAATGTCCCGCTGAGCGCTCACCGGGCCTCGGCCGACTTTGCCGCCACGCGCGAGGCCCTTCTGGACGAGCTCGGCGCGCACGCCTTCACGCTGAATGCGCCGCCGCTGTTCGTCGCCGCCCACCTCGCGCCCGAAGGCGGGCCCGGCGACGCGATCCTGCTGCTCGCCGTCCACCACACCGTCTTCGACGGCTTCTCCGCCGGCCCGTTCGTACGCGATCTGAACGCGGCACTGGAAGGCACCCTCGACAGCCGCGCCCTGGCGCCGGTCCGTGAGGCGGCCCTGCGTGCCGAGGTCGAGGCGCAGCTCGCGGCGGCGGAGGACGAGGACATCGCGCAGGAGGCGCGGGAGCTCGCCGCCCGGCTGCGCGCCGCCCCGGCCACCGAGCTCTACCCCCGCCCCGGCCGTCCCACCCGTACCGACTTCTCCGGCGCGCGGCGTGAACTCCCGCTCTCCGTCGAGGAGTCGGCGGCCGTGGACGATGCCTGCCGCAGGCTGGGCGTCACGCCCTTCACCTTCTTCTCGGCGGTGTACGCGGCCGTACTGGCCCGCCACTGCGGCAACGCGTCCGCGACCTTCGGCGCCACGCTGATGTCCCGGCGCACGCTCGACTCCTTCGACCTGTGCGGCTTCTTCGTCAACACCCTGCCGCTGTCGGTGCCCGTCGACTGGGACGCGCCCTTCGCCGAGTTCGTCGCCAAGGTCGTCGACGAGGAGGTCGAGGACACCAAGTTCCGTACGCAGCTGCCGTTCAGCCGGGTGGTGGAGCAGTACGCGCCGGACCGCACCAGCGACCGCAACCCCGTCTTCTCCGCGCTCCTCGCCGTGCAGGACAGCACGGTCACCGAGCCGGGCGCGCCCGTGCGAGGTGTACGCCAACACGGCAACGGCTCGGCCAAGTTCGACCTCCTCCTCTTCGCCACGCCGACCGCGGACGGCTGGCTCCTGGAGCTGGAGCACGACCGGACCCTGCTGCCCGCCCCCGTCGCCGAGGCGCTGGCCGACTCGCTGCGCCAGGCGCTCACCCATGCCTCGACCGGAAGCGACACCCGTACGGTGGCCGGGCTCTTCGAGGACTCCGTACCGGCGAGCCAGGACGCGCCGCCCGCGCGGTCGCTCCCGTACGACACCGTCTACGAGTGGGTGATGGCCACCGCCGCCCAGCACCCCGAGCGCACCGCCGTGATCGAGGAAGGCGCGCCGATCAGCTACGGCGAGCTGGCCCGGCGCGTCGACGAGGTGGCCGGGGGGCTTGCCCGGCGCGGTGTCGGGCCGGGCGGCGTCGTGGGAGTGGCGACCCGGGGACTGACCGACACGGTCGTCACCGTCCTCGCCGCGCTGGCCCGGCGGGCCGCGTATCTGCCGCTGGATACCCAACTGCCGCCGGAACGCCTGGCCATGATGATTGATCAGGCACGGTGCCGACTGGTGGTCGGCTCTTTCGAAGGTACGGACGTCACCGTCGACCACCCCGCCGACCTGGCCGCCGAAGGCGCGCGGGACGGACGGCCGGACGTGACCGGGCGCGGCCCGGACGACCCCGTGTACACCATGTTCACCTCCGGCTCCACCGGCCGCCCCAAGGGCGTCCTCATGGGCAACGGCGCTCTGGTCAACCTCACCGACTGGCAGCTCGGCGTACTCGGCATGGACGGCACGACACGCTTCCTCCAGTACGCCCCCATCGGCTTCGACGTCTCCTTCCAGGAGATCTTCCCGACCCTGGTGGCGGGCGGCACGCTGGTCTCGCGCGAGCCCGTGGACCGGCGCGACCTGCCCGCGCTCGTACGCAGGGTCGCCGAGACCGGAGTGACGCACCTCTATCTGCCGGTGGCCGCGCTGCGCCCGTTCGCGCTCGCGGCCGAGGATCTGGGGGAGCGGCTGCCCGGGCTGCGCCACATCTGCGTGGCGGGCGAGCAGCTCCAGGCGGACACCAGTGTTCAGGAGTTCTTCGAACTGCGGCCGCACATCCGCCTGTTCAACATGTACGGGCCGACCGAGACTCATGTCGTCACCGCGCAGGAACTGACCCGCGACACCCTGCCCTGGCCGGTCCACGTACCGATCGGCCGCCCGCTTCCCGGGGTCACCGCCCAGATCGTCGACGTCACCGGCCACCTCGCCCCGCTCGGCGTCACCGGCGAACTCCTCCTCGGCGGCCGCTGCCCGGCCCTGGGTTACGTCAACGATCCCGAGCGCACGGCCGAGCGCTTCGTGCCCGACCCTTACGGCGACGGTCCCGACGCCCGCCGCTACCGCACGGGCGACCAGGTCTTCCGGGACGAGCACGGGGTGCTGGTGTACGCCGGACGCGACGACGACCAGGTGAAGATCCGGGGTTACCGGGTCGAGCTGGGGGAGCTGGAGTCGTCGGCCACGGCTCTGCCGGGAGTACGTGCGGCGGTCGCCGCCACCCATAAGGACGGCGTGGAGCGGCAGTTGCTGCTCTTCGTGGTGCTGGACGAGGCGACGCGGGCGAGCACCGGCTCGGTGCGCGACGCGCTCGCCGCCCGCCTCCCCTCGTATATGCACCCCGCCCACGTCCTGGCCGTGGACTCCATCCCCACCAGCCACAACGGCAAGCTCGACCGGGCCGCGCTGCTGCGTCGGCTGCCCGAACTGCTCGTCGAGCGGGCTCAGGACGACCCCGCCGCACCCACCGCCGACGGCGGACCCGCATCCGTATTGGAGACCGAACTGTGCGCACTCTGGTCCGAACTCCTCGGCGCGGACGTGCCGGTGGACGGCTCGCTGGTGGAGCACGGGGCCCACTCGCTCAACGTGCTCACCGCACTCGCACGGATCGAGCAGCGCCACGGCGTGCAGATCACGATCCTCGACTTCTTCCGCACCCCCACCGTGCGGGCGCTGGCCGAGCTCATCACCATGGAAGGCAAGCACGTATGACCACGCCACCGGCCACGTTCGCCTCGCCCCTGCTGGTCCCGCTGGGCCGGGGCACCGGCGACGCGCACACCGTGCTGCTCCCCGCCGCGGGCGGCGGCTTCAGCCCGTACTACTCGCTCGCAGGCGGACTCACCCACCGTGGCCCCGTCCACGCGATCCGCGCCATGGGCCTGATGCCCGGCGAGGAGCCCGACCGCGATGTGCCCACGATGGTCGAGCGCTATCTCGACCTCATCAACTCCCGTCCGGTGAGGCCGAGTTACCTCGTCGGCTGGTCGCTCGGCGGGGTGCTCGCCTGGGAGCTCGCGGCCCGGATCGGCCGCGAGGGCGCCGCCCCGGCGGTGGTGATGGTGGACAGCTACGCCCGCCTCGCCGACCGCGAGGGTGCGACGCGCGACGAGGTCCTGGACCGCATCGGCCGTTCCATGGGCTTCGAGCCGACCTGGGACCAGGCCCCGCGGGTACGCGAGGTCGCCGCCGCGCACCTCGACGCGGCCCACGCCCACCTCGCCTCGGCGGAGTGCGAACCCCCGGCCCTGCTGCTCTCCTGCACGGCCGGGCGCGGCGCCGACCAGCTCGACCAGTGGGCCCTGCGCGCCCCGAACCTGCGGGTGCGGGAGGTGGACTGCGACCACTTCGAGGTCCTGGACGCCGCCCGTACGCCGACGCTGCTGCGCCACATCGACGACTTCCTGACGACCCTGGACCAGGGCTCGTACGGGACCTTCGCGGGCTGACAAGGAATCGCCATGGCCGACACCGCACCGGGCAGCGCCCTGCCCTCCGCCCTGCCCCCCGTCCTGCTGGACGGTTCCCCCTTCGCACTGCTCCACCGCCCGCACGCCACGGGCCAGGACGGACTCGAACTCCTCCTCGGCGACATCACGGCCGCCGACCGCCTCGCCGACCTGCCGCTCGACACCACGACGCCTGCGGCCGAAGGCCCGCGCCATGAACTCCTCGCGATCCTGCCGTACCGGCAGATCACCGAGCGCGGCTACGCCTGCAACGACGACGGTGCCCCGCTGGTGGTGATGAGCGTGCGCGAGCAGCGCGAGCTCTCCGTCGCACGGCTCCTGGCCGAGATCCCCGACGTCCCCCAGACGCTGAGCGACGCGGGGTTCGACATCGAGGACGAGGAGTACGCGCGGATCGTCCGCAAGGTGCTCGCCGAGGAGATCGGCAACGGCGCGGGTGCCAACTTCGTCATCAAGCGCTCCTTCGTCGCCACCGTCGAGGACTGGTCCCCGGCCGCCGCGCTGGCGCTCTTCGGGCGGCTCCTTGCCCGGGAGTCGGGCACGTACTGGACCTTCCTCGTGCACACCGGCGACCGCACCTTCGTGGGCGCCTCGCCCGAGCGGCATGTGAGCCTGGAGGCCGGCACGGTCACCATGAACCCGATCAGCGGCACCTACCGCTATCCGGCCTCGGGCCCGACCGTCGAGGGCGCCCTGGGCCTGCTCGCCGACCGCAAGGAGCGCGAGGAGCTCCATATGGTCGTCGACGAGGAGCTCAAGATGATGACCCGGATCTGTGATCCGGGCGTACGGGTGGAGGGCCCCTACCTCAAGGAGATGAAGCGGCTCGCCCACACCGAGTACTTCATCCGGGGCGAGAGCTCGCTGGACGCCCGCGAGATCCTGCGCGAGACCATGTTCGCGCCGACGATCACCGGCAGCCCGGTGGAGAGCGCCTGCCGGGTGCTGCGGCAGTACGAACCCCGGGGCCGCTCCTATTACAGCGGCGCGCTGGCCCTGATCGGCCGGGACGGCGACGGACGCCGGGCGATGGACTCCGCGATCCTCATCCGTACGGCCGAGGTCGACCGCGCCGGGCGTCTCGAACTCGGCGTCGGCGCCACGCTGGTGCGCCACTCCGACCCGGAGAGCGAGGTGGCGGAGACCCACGCCAAGGCCGCCGGACTGCTCGGCGCGCTCCGGGACGAACAGGCTCCCGACGACCGGCGGGAGGCGGCCGTGTCCACCCTGGCTCTGGACCCCAGGGTGCAGGACGGGCTCACCCGGTACAACCAGGGCCTGGCCCGGTTCTGGCTGGAGCCCCGGCCCTCGGAGCACACGGAACTCGCCGGGCTGCGCGTGCTCGTCGTCGACAACGAGGACACCTTCACCGCGATGCTGGGGCACCAACTCCGTTCGCTGGGACCGCAGGTGACGATCCACACCTGGTACGACCTGCCGGAGTCGGCCCTGGACGACGTCGATCTGGTGGTCGTGGGCCCCGGCCCCGGCGACCCGCGCCAGAGTGCCGACCCCAAGATCGCGGCGGTGCGCAGCCTGGTGGAGCGGCTGCTCGAACACCGGATCCCGTGTGTGGCCGTATGCCTCGGTCACCAGGTGGTCTCGGGTGTCCTCGGCCTTCCTCTCGTACGCAAGGAGGTCCCCAACCAGGGACTCCAGGAGGAGATCGACTTCTTCGGCAGCCAGGTGCGCGTCGGCTTCTACAACGCCTTCGCCGGACGTACGGAGAGCGACCGGATCCACCTGGACGGTTCCGGGACCGTCGAGATCAGCCGGGACACCCGCACCGGTGAGGTGCACGGGCTGCGCGGCCCCGGCTTCGCCACCGCCCAGTTCCACCCCGAGTCCCTGCTCACCGAGCACGGCCCGGCCCTGCTCCACGACCTGGTGACCACGGCCCTCAAGACGCCGTACGAAACCGATATGCCCAACCACGCACGGGGGACCGACCGTTGAGCATCACCACCGAGGCCCGGCGCCCGGACACCACCTTGCTTCCGCTGCCCGCGAGAGAGCGGGACTCGCTGGCCGAACTGCCGGCCGGGCAGCAGCCGTCCTGGGCGGACGCGGAGCTGCTGGCGAAGGTGCGCGGCGAGCTCGCCGACAGCGCGCCGCTCGTCCCCGCGCACGAGACCGTACGCCTGCGGGCCCTGCTCGCCGAGGTCGCACTCGGCCGGGCCCTGGTCGTCCAGGCCGGGGACTGCGCCGAGGACCCCGCCGACCGCACCCAGGAAGCCGTCGACCGCAAGGCCGGGCTGATCGACTGCCTGGCCGGCATCCTCCAGGCCCGCGCCGGACTCCCGGTGCTGCGCGTCGGCCGCATCGCGGGCCAGTACGCCAAGCCCCGCTCGCAACCGGTCGAACAGCGCGACGGCGTCGAACTCCCGGTATTTCGTGGGCCGTTGGTGAACGCGCCCGGCTTCGACCCGTACGAGCGACGCCACGATCCACTGCGGATGCTCGACTGCCACCAGGCGGCCGCGTCCGTCCTCGACCGGCTGCACGACCGGCACGACACCCGGCCCGGCGGCACCCCCGTCTGGACCAGCCATGAAGCGCTCGTCCTCGACTACGAGCTGCCGCAGCTGCGCCGCGACGCCTACAACCGCACCTTCCTCACCTCCACCCACTGGCCGTGGATCGGCGAGCGCACCCGTCAACTCGACGGTGCACACGTGGAGTTGATGTCCAGGATCGCCAACCCGGTGTCCTGCAAGGTCGGCCCGACCATGACGGTGGACGAACTGCTCGCGCTGTGCGCCCGGCTCGACCCCAACCGGCAGCCCGGGCGGCTCACCCTCATCGCCCGGCTCGGCGCGGACGTGGTGAGCGAGCGCCTGCCCGCACTGGTGGCGGCCGTACGCGACGCGGGGCACCCGGTGAGCTGGCTCTGCGACCCGATGCACGCCAACACGTACACCGACCGGGGTGGCCGCAAGACCCGGTCGGTCGCCACCGTCATCGACGAGCTCCAGCGCTTCCACACCGCCGTCACCCAGGAGGGCGGCACGGCGGGCGGGCTCCACCTGGAGGCCACGCCGGAGCCGGTCGCCGAATGTGTCGCCGACTCCGAGCCGCTGGCGTCCGGCGCGTACACCACGCTGTGCGACCCGCGACTCAACCTCCAGCAAGCCATCGCCGTGGCCAACGCCTGGCCGCAGCAAGCCAGTTGAGCTTCCTGGCTCGTCGATCCCCCGAACCGTCGTCTGCCGAAAGATCCGCCCCCATGGCACTTCCCGCGATCCAGTCCTATCCGCCGCCCTCCGGCGCCGAGCTGCCCGAGAACCAGGTCACCTGGCGCATCGACCCCGACCGTGCGGTGCTGCTCGTCCACGACATGCAGCGGTACTTCGTCGACGCCTTCCCCGCAGGCCAGGAGCCCGCGCTCTCGCTGACGGCCAACGTCCGCGCGCTGCGCGACTCCGCGGCCGCCAACGGGATGCCAGTCGCCTACACCGCACAGCCCGGCGGTATGACCGCACCCGAGCGGGGTCTGCTCAACGACTTCTGGGGTCCGGGGATGACCGTGAGCCGCGAACAGCGCGCGGTCGTCGACGGCATCGAACCGCGCCCCGGCGACTGGGTGTTCACCAAGTGGCGCTACAGCGCCTTCCACCGCACCGGGCTGCTCGACCTCCTGCGCGAGCAGGGCCGCGACCAGCTCGTCATCTGCGGTATCTACGCCCACATCGGCTGCCTCGCCACCGCTGTCGAGTCGTACACCAACGACATCGAGACCTTCATGGTGTCCGACGCGGTCGCCGACTTCACCGCCGAGTACCACCACATGGCCCTGCGGTACGCGGCCGAGCGCTGCGCGGTGGTGCTGCCGACGCACACGGCCGTAAGCCAGATCACCACGGCCATGGCCGCGACGACCCCCTCCAGCACAGCGATCTCAGTGGAGACCCGATGACCACCCTGTTCATAGCCAACAACCGCACCGCCCAGATGGTCGGCGACCTCGACGAGCTCACCCCCGAGCACCGCCGCACGGCGGGCGTCACCGCCCAGCGCATGATCTGGTACGCGGCCGAGGGCGACGTCCTGGTGGTGCCGCATGTGCCGAGCGAGGAGTTCCTGGCGTACGTCACCGGGCTCACCGGCCGCAGCCGCGCGGACATCGCGGTGATGGCCCCGCCGCCGGGCCGCCTCGGCACCGATGTGCTGACCCCGGACCGTTGGGAGGACGCTCCCTTCGTCGAGCAGATCCGGCGGTATGTGGAGAAGGGTGAGATCACCAGCGTCTACCCGATCTACTTCGACAGCTCGGTGGTCCGGCTGACCCAGGAGTTCGGCCTCGACGCCACGACGCCCGGATTCCCGTACATCCACCAGGGCGGTGGCCAGCTCCTCAACAGCAAGGCCACCTTCCGCGCGCTGGCGGCGGGCATCGGCAGCCCGGTGCCCGAGGGCACGGTGGCGTTCGACCGGGGCGCGGCCGAGGAGTTCCTGTGGGTGCTGCTCTCGGCGGACCGGCACGCCATCGTGAAGAAGGACTTCCACGTCGCCGGTTACGGCAACGCGATCCTCAGCCGTACCGCCGACATCACCCCGATCGGCGCCCCCGAGGTCACCGTCGTGGAGACCCGTGAGGCGCTCGCCGCGCATCTGGACCGGCAGTGGGGCTGGTACTCCAACGACGACACCCGGCCCGTCGTCGTCGAGGACTACACCCCCGACAGCATCCCGGTCTACGCCGAGTTCCGCATCACCGCCGAGGAGACCAGCCTCTTCGGCCACGGCGAGATGCTGATGGGCCCGATCTTCAACGGCCTGGTGATCCCGGCCAAGTCCGCCGACCACCCCGGGTTCCCGCGCTTCCTGGAGGAGGCGCACCGGCTCTGCGAGACCGTGCGGGCGATGGGCTACCGGGGTCCGATCAGCGTCGACGGCATCGTCACGCCCGACGGCCCGATCCTGCTCAACGAGTTCAACGGCCGCGTCGGCGGCTCGACCCACATCAACTACCTGGCCGAGCAGCTGGTGGGCGACGACTTCCTTCAGGAGCGCGTCCTCATCCAGCGCCACGCCTGGAAGGTCCCCTCCTTCACGGAGGCGGTGCGCGAACTCGCCGAGCGGGGGCTGGCGTTCGACCCGGCGACCCGTACCGGCGTCGTGATCACCTCCGACGACAGCCGGTTCGGCGGCACCGTCGAGTACTGCCTGATCGCCACCGACATGGCCGCCGCCGAGCGGACCGAGGAAGTGCTGTCGGCGCTCTTCGCCTGACGGCCTAGGCCCGGCGGGCACCGCGAGCACCGAGCACCCGGAAGAAGACAGGGAACATGAGTTACCGGAAGATCCTGACCAGAAACGTCCTGCTGTGGATGCTCACGGCCTTCGCGGGCAGACTGCCCATCGCGATCGCCCCGCTGGGGCTCGTGTTCCTCGTCAGGGAGACGTCCGGCGGCTACTCGCTGGGCGCCACCCTGGCCGGTGCGTACGTGCTCGGCGAGGTGCTGGGTTCGGTGGTGCTCGGTGCGTGGATGCACCCCACGCGGCTGCATCTGTCGATCGGCATGGCCGTCGGCGGCGCGGCCTTCGCCGGACTCGCGCTGTTCCCCGACGCCTCGATGGCGCTGACGGTCGCGCTGGCGTTCCTCGGCGGCGCGGCCCCGGCCGCAGGTCCCGGCGGTATGCGCAGCATGCTCATCGCCCTGGTCGACAAGGCGGACGAGCCCAAGGCGCTGAGCGCCGAGACGGTACTGACCCAGGTCACCTGGGGCGGTGCGCCCGCGCTCGTCGTCCTGCTCGCGGTGAACGTCTCGCCCCGCGCCCCGCTCGCGCTCGGCGCCATCGGCTTCGTCGCGGCCGCGCTCGTACTGTTGCTGCTGCCGGAAGCCAGCCCGGCGGCGGCCGAGGACGAGGGCACGGGCCAGGCCAAGGCGGCACGCGGCCGGGTCCTCGCCTCCGCCTGGCCGATCTACCTCACCAGTGCGGCGGCCATGGCGATGCTCGCCACGGCGGAGCTGGCCCTCACGCCGCTCCTGGAGTATCGCGACCTGACCGTCAACTGGTCCGGCGCCCTGCTCGCCCTCTTCTCGCTGACCAGCGCGTTCGGCGCGTTCCTCTACGGCCTGCGCACTTGGCCGGGCACTGTACGCGGCCAGAGCCTGGTGTTCCTGCTGCTGACCGCGGTGTGCGTGTCGATGTCCGCCGTGCTGCCCAACCTGATCGGCATCGCCGTCGCGTTCCTCGCGGCCGGTGTCTTCCAGGCCGGGGTCATGGTCACCCGCAGCCTCAGCCTGCGCGAACGCCTCCCCGAGCACGCGCACACGGCCGGCTACTCGATCCAGTACGCCGTGCAGGGCGTCGGCTACACCCTCACCGCGTCGGTGGCGGCGATCGTCCTCGACGGCTCGACCCCGGTCGTGGCCATCCTGGGCGGCGTGGTCATCACGCTGCTGCTGACGGGGGTGAGCGCGGCCGCCGAACTGCGGTTCCGGCAGACGCGGGCGGAAGAGGCGGTCAGTTGAGCAGCCCGATGACGGCGTCACGCGGGGGAAGCGGGCGGTGGTCGTCGGCCGACGGGTCACGCGGCGGAAGGGAGCGCTGACCATGCCCAAGCTCGTACTGGCCAACGGCGCTCTGCTCTCCAGCAGCGCCACCCCCGACACCCCCGGCTTCGACCACCTGACCCCGGCGGAGCGGTCCGGGCTGCGGCGGTTGGCCCAGCGGGCGGTGTGGTGCGCCGAGGACGGTGATCTGCTGGTCGTGCCGGTGCACCCGGGCGAGGACTTCCTCGCGTACGCGACGCAGATGGCCGGTCTCGACCGGTCCTCGCTGGAGGTCGTCGTCGCGCCGTTCGGTGAGGCGGGCGTGCAGGTGCCACTCGGACACGGGCGGCGTCGCCCGGAGTTCGAGCGGCGCCTGCGCGAAGTGGCCGCACGCAGGGGAGTGGACCGGCTCTGGCCGTACTTCTTCGACACCTCGGTGGCGGCGTTCGCCGCGCGCCTCGGCCTCGCCGAGGGGACGCCCGGCTTCGCCTTCATGGCCCAGGGGGGTGCCGAACTCCTCAACGACAAGGCCACGTTCCGGGCGCTGGCCGCCGGGGTGGGCGCGTCCGTGCCCGAGGGCGTGGTCACTGCCGACCGGGGGAGTGCCGCCGAGTACGCCTGGGATCTGCTGGCAGGTGGCCACAGCGCCATCCTCAAGCGAACTCGTAACGCGGGTGGTCTGGGCAATGTGCTGTTCAGCCCGGAGCCCGGCGTCGAGGTGGTCGGCGCGAACCGGCATGTCGTCGTCGACGACCGGGCCGCGCTGGAAGCCCACTTGGCCGAGCAGTGGCCCGACTACACCGCCTCGGGACGCCACCCCGTGGTCATCGAGCGCTACCACCCCTCCTCTGTCCCGCTGTACACGGGGCTGCACATCACCGACGGTGGCATCACGCCCTACGGCCACGGCGAGATGCGGATGGCCCCGCTCCTCGCGGGCGTCGTCGTGCCCCCGCAGGCGGCGGACCACCCGCGCTTCCCGGACTTCCTGGCGCAGGCCGAACGGATCGGCGCCGTGGTACGCACGATGGGCTACCGGGGGCGGCTGAGCGTGGACGCGATGCTCACCCCGGACGGAAGAATCCTCCTCAACGAGATCAACGCCCGCGCGGGCGGCGCCACCCACACGCACAACCTCGGCGTGCGCGTCGGCGCAGACCGCCACCTGCTGGACGGCCGCCACCGGCCGAGGCTTTCGTTGTCCGACACCTTGCGCGAGCTGGACGTACGGGGACTCGCGTACGACCCGAAGTCCCGCACCGGGGTCGTCGTCACCGTCCACGACGCGGTCTCGGACCCCGGATACGGCGAACTCTGCGCCGTCTCCGACTCGCCACAGGGCACGGCGGAGCTGGAACGAGCGGCCCACGCGGCCCTCGCGGAAGCCGCCCGATCCCCACAACTCCCTTCCCCCACAGCAGAGATGGCGGCACGATGACGACCGAGACCACGTCGGAATACCTGATGGACAGCGCCGACCCGGACGAGCGCGCCCGGCTCCGGGCCATCGAGGACGCGTACGACCCCGGAACGCTGCGGCACCTGGCCGCGCTCGGCGTCCGCGAGGGTTCGCGCGTGCTCGTGGCGGGCGTGGGCGCGGGCAGCTTCCTGCCCTGGCTGTCCGAAGCGGTCGGCGCCACCGGCTCGGTGCTCGCCACCGACATCGACACCCGGCACGCGGCCCCTGTAGCCGACCAGTACGAGAACGTCGAGGTCCGCCACCACGACTTCCTGTCCGAGGACTTCCCCGGGGGCCAATTCGACGTCGTACACGGCCGGTTGATCCTCATCCACTTCCCGCAGCGCGACGAAATCATCGCCCGCCTCGCCGCCGCCCTGAAGCCCGGCGGAACGTTGCTGGTCGAGGACTACGACTGGGGTTCCTGCGGCCCGGCGTTCCCGTCCGCCGACGCGACCGCCGCCGAGGAGCTGAGCGCGAAGCTCGCCCCGTACTACCGTGAACACGGTTTCGACCCGTACGTGGGAAGGAAGTTGCCCGGGCTGTTGCGCCGCGCGGGGCTCGTCGACGTAGACGCCGAGGGGCGGGTGCTCACCCTGCGGGGCGCGAGCTCGACGCTCGCGCCGATCTACACGAAGTCGCATGAGCAGCTGGTCGCCCGTCCCGATGCCCGAGGCCTGATCAGCGAGGAGGAGACCGCGGCGTTCCTGCGGCGCATGGCCGACCTGGAGTTCGACATGACCGGGCAGACCATGATGGCTGCCTGGGGCCGCCGCGCCGGGGCGGAGGCGGGCGCGTGAAGATCGGGGTGACCACGTTCGTCACGGACAACGGCATCGGTCCCGTCCCGCTCGGCCGGGCGCTGGAGGAGCGGGACTTCGAGTCGTTCTTCATGCCGGAGCACACGCACATCCCGGTCAGCCGCGAGTCGCCGTTCATGCCGATGACGGCCAAGGCGCACCTCGTCCTGGCGGGCGAGCGGGTGCCGCCGGAGATGAGCGCGGGCGATCTGCCGGAGAAGTACGCGCGTACGCCGGACCCGCTGGTGGCGCTGAGCGCGATGGCGGCCGTGACCAGCCGACTGCTGGTCGGCACGGGCATCCTGCTGGTCGCCCAGCGCGATCCGATCATCCTCGCCAAGCAGGTCGCCAGCCTCGACCACCTCTCGGGCGGCCGCTTCCTGTTCGGGGTGGCGGCGGGCTGGAACCGTGAGGAGATGCGCAACCACGGCACCGACCCCCGGCACCGTAACGCTGTGCTGCGCGAGCGGATCCTGGCGATGAAGGAGATCTGGACGCGGGAGAAGGCGGAGTTCCACGGCACCCACGTCGACTTCGCCCCGATCCTGTCCTGGCCCAAACCGGTGAGCCACCCGCACCCCCCGATCCTCGTCGGCGGCGAGGGCCACCCGTCGTACCGCCGGGCCCAGGAGTACGGCGACGGCTGGGCCCCGATCTACGGCGGCGACCCCGAGAGCCTGGCCCGCCAGATCACCCGCTTCCGCGCCGAAGCCGAGGTGACGGGCGCTCCGGTCCCGCCGGTCACGGTCTTCTGGGCCCCAGCGGACCCGGCGGTCCTGGAGACCCTGGCGGCGGCGGGGGTGGAGCGGGTCCTGCTGGATCTGCCGTGGGCGACGGAGGAGGACTCGCTGCGGCATCTGGACCGGTTGGTGGGGGCGCGGGAGGAGTTTCTGGGGAGGGGGTGAGGGGGCGGGGCTACCCCCGGTGCGGGTGCCGGCATCATTGCGGTTCCGGGCACCCACAGGGGCGCGGGGAACTGCGCGACCAGCCACGCACGGTCCGCAGCCGAATGACCGCACCTACAACGCGCCGCTCACAGCCCGCGCAGCAACTCGTCGATCCCGACCTTGATCTGCTCGGGCGACAACTTCCGCTCCACGGTGAGGTGTTCAAGAAGACTCGGCACGAACGGCCCGAGCAGCAGATGGGCCGTCACGGCCGGATCCACCCCGGGCCGGGCCTCCCGCAGCAGCATGGCGACATGCGCGTACATCGCCCGGTACACGCCACTGCGATACCGCGCACCCGGCGACGCAGCCTCGGCCATGCTCATGATCGTGATCTGGTCGAGGATCCGGTCGGCGAGCGCGTGCAGGAAGGCACGCAGCCGCTCGGCGGCCGGCGCGCCCGGCCCGAGGGGCGGCGGCCCGGCCATGAACGACTCCTGGAAGCGCTGCTCGGCGTCGTCGAGGAGCGCGAAGAGCAGGGCGCTCACATCGCCGAACCGGCGATACACCGTTCCCACGCCCATACCCGCCGCGTGCGCGACGGCGTTCATGGTGACGGCCTGCGCCCCCTGCTCGGCGACCAGCCGGGCCGCCGCGTCGAGGATCTTCCGGCGGTTACGGGCGGCGTCCGCGCGCTCGGGCGGGGCCTGGCCGGTGACGGAGAGTTCGACGGGGGTCATGCTCCGAGGCTACCGGATACCTATCCGCTTTGTTCGCCTCGCCGGGCGTCGAGGGTGTTGAGGGGCGTTGAGCTGGGGGCTTGCCAAGTGGATTCGTATCCGGTTTACTCATGGACGTCGAAGCGGATAGGTATCCGGATCGACGGCAGAAGCTTACTGATCTCAGCTCGGGAGGGGCCTCGTCATGAGTGCCAAGGTCGCGGTCGTTTACTACTCGTCCACCGGCAACGTCCACCAGCTCGCCAAGGCGGTCGCCGAAGGTGCCGAGAAGGCGGGTGCCGAGGTGCGCCTGCGCCGGGTGCCCGAGCTCGCCCCGGACGCCGCCATCGACGCCAACCCGGCATGGCGTGAGCACGTCGAGGCCACCAAGGACGTCGAGATCGCCACGCTCGACGACCTGGAGTGGGCGAACGCGTACGCCTTCGGTTCGCCGACCCGTTACGGCAACATCGCCGCCCAGCTGAAGCAGTTCATCGACACGACGGGCGGCCTGTGGCACCGTGGCGCCCTCGCCGACAAGCCCGCCACCGGTTTCACCAGCGCCCACAACGCGCACGGCGGCAACGAGGCGACGACGCTCGCGCTGTACAACACGTTCCACCACTGGGGCTCGATCATCGTCGCGCCCGGCTACACCAACCCGGTCGTGTACGGCGCCGGCGGCAACCCCTACGGCACCTCGCACGCCGGCGGCGCGGGCGCCCCGTCCGTGGAGACGCTGGAGGCGGCCCGCTACCAGGGCGAGCGCCTGGCGACGATCGCGGCGCGGCTGCAGGCGGGCACGCGCTAGTCGCACGCCGGTTGAGTTGTTCGCGAGAGCCCTTGCCTCGGAGGCAAGGGCTCTCGCCCACTTGTGGGCCGGAATTCTGTGGGCATGACGGAGTACTTCGCGGGAACTCGTATGCCAGGAGGTGTACATATGGTTCCCCTGCTTCTCGTGCTTCTGCTCGCCCTGCTTCTTTTCGGTGCGGGTTTCGCACTCAAGATTCTGTGGTGGTTCGCCATCATCGTGCTGGTCTTCTGGCTCGTGGGATTCGCAGCCCGTTCGGCGGGTGCCGGTGGCCGACGAGGCCGCTGGTACCGGTGGTGAGGTGACTTCCGGGAGGGCGTGTTAGGGACGGGTGATCGGGGGCACCCGTCCGACGTCACGACGCCGACGTCCAACCGGCAATCCGTACCAGCGAATTCGGAGGTAATACCATGGGTCTGGGCGGATGCATTCTATTGATCGCGGTGGGAGCGATTCTCACCTTCGCGGTCGACTGGCATGTGCAAGGAATGAACATTCACGTGGCCGGGCTCATCATCATGGCGGTCGGAATCATCGGAACGGGCGCCTACGTGAGCATCTTCAAACGCCGTCGGCTACAGGCGCCGCCGCCTGCGGCTCCGATCGTGGAGGAAGACCGCCGCTACTACTGAGCCGAATTCGGCCGTACGAGCGCACGGGGTGTGTGATCGTACGGGTCGAATCGGCTGAGGGAGCCGACAGTGAGCCGAACCCGCGTCCTGGTCGTAGGAGCCGGATTCGCCGGCTACCAGGCGGCCCGCACGGTACAGCGCCGTCTGCGCGGCCGAGCCGAAACGGTGCTGCTCAACCCGACCGACTACTTCCTCTACTTGCCCCTGCTCCCACAGGTGGCTGCCGGAATCCTGGAGCCCCGCCGGGTGACGGTCTCGCTCCCCGGAACCCTGCCGGGCGTACGTCTCGTACTGGGTGAGGCCGGGCGGGTGGACCTGGCGCAGGGCCGAGTTCACTACCGCGACCCGGAGGGACGGCAGGGCGAACTAGCGTACGACCGCCTCGTGTTGGCCGTGGGCAGCGTGAACAAACTGCTGCCGGTGCCGGGGGTCGTCGACTACGCGCACGGATTCCGGGCCCTGCCCGAGGCGTTGTACTTACGGGACCACATCACCCGCCAGATCGAACTGGCGGCGACGTCGGACGATGCCGAGGAGCGTGCCGCTCGGCGTACGTTCGTGGTGGTGGGCGCGGGCTATACGGGCGTGGAAGTGGCAGCACAGGGAGTGCTGTTCACGGACGCGCTGGTACGCCGCCACCGCGATCGTGGCCATTCCGCCCCACCGCGCTGGCTGCTGGTGGACATCGCGCCCAGGGTGCTACCGGAACTCGACCGCAGGTTGTCCCATTCGGCGGACCGGGTGCTGCGCGCCCGTGGCGTCGAGGTACGCCCGGGAACGTCGGTGGCCGAGGCCACGCCGGACGGGGTGTGCCTGACCGACGGCGAGTTCGTACCGACCCGCACGCTGGTCTGGTGTGTAGGTGTACGCCCGGACCCGCTGGTCGGTGAACTCGGTCTACCGGTGCAGGGCGGCCGCTTGACAGTCGACCCCAAGCTCCAAGTTCCCGGCCACGAGGAGGTGTTCGCCTGCGGCGACGCGGCGGCCGTCCCCGACCTGACCCGCCCGGGCGAGCTGACGGCGATGACGGCCCAGCACGCAACCCGCCAGGGCAAAACGGCGGGCAACAATGTCGCGGCCACGCTGGGTGTGGGCGAGCAACGTGACTACGAGCACCACGACTTGGGCTTCGCGGTCGATCTGGGCGGGACCTCGGCGGCGGCGAACCCTGTCGGCATCCCACTGTCGGGCCCACTGGCGGGCGCGGTGACCAGGGGCTACCACTTGGCCGCACTGCCCGGCAACAGGATCCGGGTGGCCGCCGACTGGTTGCTGGATGCGGTGCTGCCGCGCCAGGCGGTACAGCTGGGGCTAGTACGTTCCGGGGCGGTGCCGCTGGACAGCAAGGCACCGTAGCGAGGGGCCCTGCTAACCCAACTGCCCAACTATCCAAATGTTGCATTGCGGAGAAGAGGAAATGGAACCCCTGTCAGAAGAGGTAACGACGGACTCAACGGGCCTGGTGGAAGCGGCGGTTCTGGTCCTGGACTGCGCGGAGCCGGAACCACTGGCCGAGTTCTACGCCCGCCTGCTGGGCGCGGAGATCCCGCTGGAGCGAGAGATCGAACGTATCGAGATCACCGGCCGAGGCGGCACGCGCATGGCCTTCCGCCGCGACCACGGCGCCGCCCCCAACAGCTGGCCCCGCCCCGACGACTCCCAGCAGGCCCACCTACAACTACTGGTATCCCGCGACCGCATGGACGCGGTAGAACGCCAGGTCATCACCCTCGGCGGCCGCCCCCTGGACACGAAGGACAACACCGGCCTGCACGACACCCGCCTGTACTCGGATCCGGCGGGGCATACGTTTTCGCTGCGGAGCGGGTGACGACCGTCAGCCAGTGTCCTGCCCTGCCGGATTATTCCGGCAGGGCACCGACACGGTTTGTGGTCAGGAGTGGGTGTAGAGGTCCTGGATCTGGCCGGCGGTGAGTGCTGCCGGGTAGGTGCGGACGTCGGAGACGGCTCCGGTGACTTGGTTGTAGAGGGTGTTGCTGCCTGTTGTGGTGCAGGCGCCGATGGTCAGGGGTGCGGTGGGGGTGTAGACGGGTGTGGCGTTGGCGACGGCGGTTTGCGTGAGGGTGCCGTTGACGTAGAGCGACATGATGTTGCTGACGGAGTCGTAGACCGCGGTCAGGTGGGTCCAGGTGCCTGCGGTGGCGGTTCCTCCACCGGCTTTCTTATAGGTGGTGGTGACGGCGTCGCTGGTGGTGGTCATGAACGCCCAGGTTTTGAGGTCGGCGTCGTAGCCGAGGTAGAAGGCTTGGTGGTTGACGGTGCCCTGGCTGACAGCCGTCTGTGTGGTGGCGAGCGAGTCGAGTTTCACCCACGCCGAGACGGTGTAGCTCTGAGTGGTGTCGAGGGCCGGTCCGCTCGTGTGTAGGTTGGCGGTGCTGCCGTCGAAGGTGGCCGCGCCCGGGTTGGTGCCGGTGTGGTTGGAGCCCCAGCCGGTGGTGCCGCTGGCGGTGGCGGGGTTGGTGGCGGCCGAGTCGGTGAGGTTGCCGGCCAGGCTCCACTTGTTGGCGGCGATCAGCGTAGTCCCGGCGGTGAGCGGGCGGTTGAACGAGGCGACCGGGGTGCTCGTGGTGCCGTCGCTGGTGCTGCCGGGCCAGGTGTTGAGCTGGCCGGTGCTGGTGACGGCCCACAGGTCGGGGATGCTGTCGCCGGTGAGGTCGCCGTCGGAGCCGATGACGGGGTAATCGGTGGCGGGGAGGTTCCCGATGGTCGTGCCGGTGGAGATGGCGGTGAGGGTGGGCAGGGTCTGGGCGCCGTCGGGGGTGGTGGTGGTTCCGGGGGTGAGGGCGTAGGTGTTGATGTCGCCGCTGGTGCGGTTGCGGGCCCACAGGCCGGGGTGGCCGGTGTGGTTCCAGTCGCCGGGGGAGATCAGGTCCCAGTTTTTCCAGCCGGTGGCGGCCAGGCGTACGGGGCTGCCCAGGCGGGTGTCGGAGATGGCCGGGTAGAACCACAAAGTGGCGTCGCCGGAGGGGTCGGCTTCCTCGGTGAGCAGGCCGGTGCGGTTCTGGAAGGTTCCCGTGGTGAGGGCGGTGGTCGAGGGGTCACCGAGGGCGGCTATCTGTGTGGCGGTCGACCAGTCTGTGGCGTAGCCGGTGCAGTAGCTGCCGGAGCCGTCGTCCGTGCAGGCGGGCTTGGCGAGGAGGATCTTCTTGTCGAATCGGCCGTCCACGGCGGTGTTGCCGGGGTTGTTGTAGTAGAAGAGCAGTGGTGAGCCGTCCTTGTGGGCGAACAGGCCGTCGACGTTGGCGCCGCCGCGCATGCTGCCGCGGTGCGTGGTGCGGTAGTTCTTCCACGTGTCGCCGTCGGGGGTGTTCTTGGTGAGGGCGGCGAGGGAGGTGGCGGGGCTGGTGGCCTGGGTGTTGCCGGGGACGGTGTGGGCGTAGAGGTTGCCGTCGCTGTGGGGGGTGACGATGTCGGGGGAGCCGTCGCCGGTGGTGTCGCCGAAGACGGGGGCGGGGCTGTTGGGGTTCCACGGAATGTAGAAGGCGTACGAGGCGATCTGGGAGTAGTTGCCGGCGTTGTCCTGGGCCTGGATGTACACCAGGTTGGTGCCCCAGTGGCCCGGCGTCACCGGCAAGGTGTTGGTGGGGAGGTTGCTGCCGCACTGCCAGCTGGCGTCCGCCATGGCCGGATCGAAGCCCCAGCGCAGGCAGGCCAGGCCGGAGGCGACGCCTGTGGCGGGGATCGGGTCGGTGGCGGTGAAGGGGACGTTGCCGGTCTGCCCGATGTGCAGGGTGGTGGTCTGTCCGTTGCCGGCCGGGGGGAATGTGGTGGAGGGGTCGGCGACCTGGTCCGATGCGGTCGGCGTGGTCACGGTGGGTGGGGTCAGATCGACGCGGAAGTGGCAGACGCTGCCCGCGCTGGAGGCGAGGATGCCGTCGCTAGTGGAGGCGTCCCAGGCGTAGGCGTGTCCGTCGGTGAGGTCGGATTGGGGGACGGTGAAGGAGACTTGGCTGCCGGAGGAGGCGTAGCCGCCGCCGTTGCTGTAGCCGGTGCCGTGCGCCGTGTTGGGAAGCCCGCTGACCGAGTCGTCCCACAGGGCGAAGTAGCCGCGTACCGGCTGGGCGGGGGCGGTGGGGCTGGAGACGGTCGCCTTCAGCTGCAGCCCTTGCGCGAGTCCGGGGGCGCCGATGAAGGCCCGGTCGGTGGGGCCTGCCTGGGCCTCGCACGGCTGGCTGGTGCCGGCGGAGGTGGAGCCCGGGACGGGGGAACTGGTCAGTCCGGTGGGCACGTTGGGGACCTGGTCGTAGGTGATGGCCAACGTGGCTTTGTTGGACAGGCGCTTGAAGCCGTTCTGGTCGGTCTCGGCGCCACGCAGGCCGAACGTGACCGACGACCAGCCCTGGTTCGCGGCGTTCTGGACCACGTTCTTCACGTTGTAGGAGAAGGGCACGTTGTCCATGCAGCCGGTGGAGCCGGTGCCGCCGACCCGGTCGGTCAGGCCGGTGCCGGTGTCGGAGGGAGGGTTGCTCCAGTTGGTGCCGGGTCCGATGGTGTCCTGCGTGTATGTAAGGCCCACTGCGTAGGTGGAGTTGCAGTCCCAGTCGGCGGAGTAGGTCTGGTTCACCGTGAGGACCGCGCTGCCGAGGATGTCGTGGTGGGTGGCAAGGACGTTGGTGTTGAACTGGTAGTAGGTGCGCTCCCTATCAGCCGCGTCGCAGCCGCCGCCCCCGGGGTAGTAGGTGCCGCACAGGCCGAGGCCGGGCTGGCTGCTGTGGGAGGAGCCGTAGACGCCGAAGTTGCTGGTGCCTGAGTGTGCGGACTGGATCCAGGTCCAGGTCGGATCGTTCTGACTCCAGGGGAGGTAGGAGGGGTCGATGAACACCGGATAGTGGGTGCTGGAGCCGTGCAGGATGTCCGCGACCGGCGTGATGTCCACACTGCCGCTGCCGACCGCGGTGGGCATGGCGGCCGTCTGCGCCCCGGGACCGGGGCCCTCGACCGTACTGGCACCACCGGCCGGGGATGCCTGTGCGGTGGCGGTACGGCGCACCGACGTGCCGGAGCTGCTGGGGGTGACGGCCCGGGGAGTGCTGGAGTCCCACATCTGCGGGGCGGGCGCGGCGAATTGAGGCGTGCCCGTGGCCGTGTCGACGGCCTGCAACGCTCCCGAGCTATCCGTCTTCATGGTCAGCCCTGCCCCGGTGGTGCCAAGGTGCAGTGTGGCCAGGGTCGGGTTCTTGGCGGCATCAGCACTCTTGACGACCAGCACCTCGCGGATCCCGCCGAGTTCGGTCGCGGTCACGTTCAAGTCCACGTCCGGCAGCACGTTCGCGTAGGTGGCAGTGCCCTGGCTGACGGTCGGTTTGGGCAGGGCGAACGGCATGGTGACGACCAGCGACTTGCCCCCCGGACTCGTCAAGGTTGCCAGCGGCCCGCTGCCGCCGCCGGACAGGCTGAGGGTGTTGACCGCGGCCTTGGGGGACAGAGCGCCGTCGCTGCCTGCCTGGAGGGTGGAGTCCACATCCGCCCACGCTCCGTCGACCTTGGCGCGGGTGGGCGCGGGGGTGGTGGTCTGGGTGAGCGTGCCGTCCGGATTGGCCACCGTCTGCGCGTACGGCGTGGTCAGCGCCTCGATCAAGATCGGTTTGCCGGACGCCTTGGCCTGCGCCGTCGCCTGCGTGGCGGCCTGTTCCTCGGGCGGCAGCTGCGCCTGGTGGAGGGCATCACCTTTGGCCAGATCCGGCGCGTCGTCGGCCCACGCCGGCATCGGCAGCCCCACCGCCGCGGCCGCCAGCACGGTGGCGAGCAGTGCGGCTGTCCGGTGGCGATGCGGCCTGTGTCTGTGCCGCGTGCTGATGTTGATGCCCCCCATGCGGGTTCCCCTCCCGGCTGTAGCGCACCTGTGTGCGCCCCTTTGAGAGGGGCACAGTAACGGGGCGCAGGGGACGGGGGTCAAGCACAGTTGCCCGGTGTGCGCTGGTATGCGTAGAGGCGTGAACTGTGGTCTATGCAGCGGTAGTTAATGGATCGGCCAAGTGTGGGTCATGTGATCGGTTTGTGTTCGATCTCCTCGGTACGGTCACCTCTCCGGCGTCACTGTGTCGTGGACACGGCGACTGTTTCGTTTTTTGCGCGAGGGGGCCGTTGTGGGGGCGTGGAGCGGGATGCGGCGTGATGGGAGACGCGGCCGCCGCCGGGGGTGGCTGGGCGCGGTCACCGCGCTGGCGGTTGCAGCCACGCTGACCGGACCGTCTGCCGAGGCGATGGACGCCGCGAAGCCGGCGGATCCGCACAAGAAGTGGTCCCCGCCGCACACGGCGCTGCCGCACACCAAGCCGGTGCACGGCTCCAAGGCCCCGGCACCCTTGAAGCCGAAGCCGCACTACCGGGTGCCTGGTGAGTGGGCCGGTCTGGCCGAGGTGTCCCCAGCGGCCCCTGGTGCGGCGGATGTTGCCCTCAGTGGCAAGCCCGGTGCGGGCTCGGCGAAAGCACTGCAGGCGGGGAACCTTCCGGTATGGGTGACCCCCGCCGCCGGGAAGACGCCCGCTGACCGGAAGGTCCAGGCTGACTCGCTCGCGGCTGACGGAACATCGGTCAAGGTGAGCGTCCTCACCCAGGCCCAGGCCCGCCCCACGGGGATGCGCGGCCCGGTGGTGACCCTGGCCCGCGAGCGTGCCGGTGCGGGCGGCCAAGTCGAAGTCGGCATCGACGCCCGCCAGCTGGACACTTCCTTCGGTGCCGGCGCTGCCTCCCGAGCTCGGCTTGTCGAGCTCCCGGCGTGCGCCCTGACCACCCCCAGGGCGGCGGGCTGCCAGCAGCAGACCCCCCTTGCCTCGCACCTGGACGCGACCACGGGCCGTCTGGTTGCCGACGTCACGCTTCCGGGCGCTGCTGCCGCCGCAGTCCGGGCGGAGAAGTCCGGTGCGGTTGATGTCCAGCCCCTGGTGCTGGCTGCCACAACGACCTCCGGCGGCGGGGGCGGCACCTACACCGCCAGCAGCCTCTCGCCGAGCGCGGCCTGGGCAGCCGGTTCCAGCAGCGGTGGCTTTACGTACAGCTATCCCATCCAGGTGCCGCCGGCGCTTGGCGGAGCAGCGCCTCAGGTCGCCCTGTCGTACGACTCGTCGTCGGTGGACGGGCGCACCTCCTCGACCAACGCGCAGGCGTCGTGGATCGGGGACGGCTGGGACTACACCCCGGGCTTCGTCGAACGAGACTACAAGTCCTGCGACAAGGACGGTCTGAAGTACTCCGGTGACTCCTGCTGGGGCGGTTACAACGCCACTCTGTCGCTGGAGGGCCACACCAGTGAGCTGGTCCGTGACGACGCCACGGGCACATGGCGGTTGAAGAACGACGACGGTTCCAAGGTCGAGTTCCTGACCGGCGCTGCCAACGGCACGTCCACGGGCGAGTACATCAAGGTTTCCACGGTCTCCGGCAGCACCTACTACTTCGGCCTGAACCACCTGCCGGGCGGGGACAAGAGCGATCCTGCGACCAACTCGGCCTGGATCAAGCCGGTGTACTCGCCTAACAGCGGCGACCCCTGCTACGACTCCGGCCAGGGCGCCGCGTCGTGGTGTCAGATGGGCTGGCGGTGGAATCTCGACTACGCCGTCGACGTGCACGGCAACCTGACCACCTACACCTATACGGCTGAGCCCAACTATTACGCGCGCGGTGGTGGCCAGAACCAGGGCAAGGGCACCCAGACCGTCTACACCCGCGGTGGCGCGCTGGCCTCGATCGCCTACGGGCAGCGCCTGGCGGACCAGGTGGTGGCCAAGGGCAAACTGAACGCGGCGGCCAAGGTCACCTTCACCCCGGCCCCCGAGGGCCGCTGCTCGACCGCAGGCGGCTTCACCTGCACCGGTGCCACCCTGACGACATCAAATGCCGCGCACTGGCCCGATGTCCCCTTCGACCAGAACTGCACCAGTAGCGGCACCTGCACGAACTACGGCCCGAGCTTCTGGTCCAACCTGCGCCTGGCGTCGATCACCACGCAGGTGCTGTCCAACGGGGCGTACAGCAACGTCGACGTCTACACCCTGACCCACTCCTACCCGGACCCCCAGGACGGGAACAAGCCCACCCTGTGGCTGGCGGGCATCCAGCGTACCGGCAAGAACACCATCCCCGCGATCACCCTGCCCGCAGTGACGTTCACCCCGGTGGAGCTGGCGAACCGGGTGGACGGCACCGACCTGGTGCCCGCGCCTCTGGCCTTCAACCGTCCCCGCATCCAGACGATCACCACCGAGACCGGTGAGCAGATCCAGGTCGACTACAACCAGGCCGACTGCTCCCGGGTCAACAAGGTCATGCCGACGTCGGCCGACACCGACACCCGGGCCTGCTACAACGACAAGTGGTACCCGCCGGGCAGTGTGTACGGGGCGGATCCGGCCTCGGACTGGTTCAACCGTTACACCGTGGCCGACGTCACCGAGAACGACCCGGTCGCGTACTCCACCTCGAAGGTCACCAAGTACCAGTACGGCCCGGCTGCCTGGCACTACAACACCAGCGAGGTCATCGACCCCAAGACCCGCACCTGGGACCAGTTCCGCGGCTTCGCCACGGTGACCACCACCACCGGCAACGGCCAGGACGGCCCGCTCACCCAGACCGTCACCAAGTACCTGCAGGGCATGGACGGCGACACCCTGCCCGGCAGCGCCACCCGCTCCGTCAAGGCCACCGACACACTCGGCGAGCAGGTCACCGACTCCGACTGGCTGGCCGGCCACACTCTGGAGTCCGACACCTACGACAAGGCCGGCGGCAGCATCACCGCCTACCAGGTCACCAACTCCACCGGCCCGTCGACCACTGCCACCCACTCCCGCGGCAGCGGCCTGCCCGACCTGGTCGCCCGCTACCTCGCCACCACCACCGTCGGCACCTCCAAGGCCCTCAAGGCGGACGGCACATGGCGGACCACTGTCACCACCTCACGCACCGACTCGGCTCACGCCAACCGCACAGTCAGCGTGGACGTCGCCGCTGACGGCCAGCCCGAACAGTGCACCCTCACCTCGTATGCCGAGAGCAGCAGCAACGCCATCACCGGCCCCCCGGACGAGGTCAGGACACTGACCGGCAGCAACGCCTGTGCCGCCACGCCCGGCACGGACAACACCGTTTCCGATACCCGCACCCTGTTCGACGGGCAGCCCTTCGGCAAGGCCGGACTGGGTGATGTGACCAGTACTCAGGTGCTGGACCACTACGACGACTCCGGCAACCCCGTCCTCGCCACCACCCAGAGCAGCACCTACGACGCCTACGGGCGGGTCACCTCGGTGACCGACCCCAACAGCACCGACGCCCAGCACCCCGGCGGCGCCGTCACCAGCACCACCTACGCCCCGGCCAAGTCCGGTGAGCTGCCCGCCACCGTCACCGTCACCAGTCCCGCCCCGAACAGCACCACCGACTGGACATCCACGTCCACCATGGACGTGGGCCGCGACCAGGTGCTCACCGCCACCGACCTGAACGGGCGGATCACCACCAAGCAGTACGACGCACTCGGCCGCCTCAGCGCCGTGTGGTCTCCGGGGCGCACCACCGGGCAGAAGGCGAACACCACCTACACCTATGCCGTCAATGGCAGCACCAGCCCCTCCTCGGTCACGACCGGCTCGCTGCGCGCCGACGGCTACTACTACAACCAGTCCATCGCCGTGATGGACGGCTTCGGCCGCACCCGGCAGACCCAGGCCACCCCGGGTCTGTCGGCCTTCACGGGACGGGTCATTAGCGACACGCTGTACGACTCGCATGGGTGGAAGAGCGAGGCCACCAGCCCGTACTACGACGACACCACCGCGCCCGCCACCACACTGGTCGCCACCAACGACCGTCAGACCCCCGGCCAGACCACCACGGTCTACGACGGCCAGGGACGCGCTACCGCCTCGGTCTTCTCCTCCTATGCGGTCGAGCAGTGGCGCACCACCACCGCTTACCCGGGTGCGGACGAGACGGATGTGAGCCCGCCACAGGGCGGCACACCGACCACGACGATCACCGACGCGCTCGGCCGAACCAGCCAGCTGTGGCAGTACCAGACCCCCACCGCCACCGGGCACGCCAGCGACGCCGACGTCACCGCCTACACGTACACGCCGACCGGCAAGCCGGCCACCCGCACCGATGCCACCGGCAAGAACACCTGGAGCTACCGCTACGACCTGCGCGGCCGCCAGATCTCCGCGACCGATCCGGACACCGGCACCAGCACTCGTACCTACGACGCGGACGGCCGCCTGGCGACGACCACGGACGCCCGCCAGCAAACCCTTAGCTACGACTACGACCTGATCGGCCGCAAGACAGCGTCGTACTCCACCGCACCCCCCGCCACCAGCCGCGTGCCGCTGGCCGCATGGACCTATGACAGCGTCACCGGCGCCAAGGGCCAGCCCGTCAAGTCCAGCCGCTTCCTCAACGGCAAGACCGACGCCGCCTACAGCAGCGAGGTCACCAAGTACGACACTGGTTACCACCCCACCGCCACCACCGTCACCATCCCCGCCAGCGAGGACAAGCTGGCCGGCCAGTACAAGTCGACGGCCAGCTACGACCCGATCAGCGGGGCGCTGAACGAGAGCATCACCTACGCCCGCGCCGATATCCCGACCGAGACCCTCGACTACGCCTACGACGCCAACGGGCCGCTGGACACCTTCGGCTCGGCCGCCACCACGTACGACCTGTCCACTGACTACGACCCGTTCGGCCGGCCGATCCGCACGACGGTCAACCCGTGGGGCACGCAGATCGTCGCCACCGACAACTACGACCAGGCCACCGGCGCCCTGCTGTCCTCCTGGCTCGACAAGCAGACAGCCGCCACCGGCGCGGTCCAGCAGACCGCTTACAGCCGCAACCCGGCCGGCCAGGTCACCGCCATCCAGAACACCCCGGGCCAGAGCGACCTGCAGTGCTTCACCTACGACTACCTCGGCCGCCTCACCCAGGCATGGACCGACACCGGCACCACGACCAGCAAGCCGCAGCCGTCCGTGCCCAACACCGGCAGCTGCACCAACACCACCCCCACCAGCGGTGCCGCAACCGGCAAGACCACCGTCGGCGGCCCCGCCCCGTACTGGACCACCTACAGCTACGACGCCACCGGCAACCGCACCAGCCTCACCCAGCACGACACTTCCGGTGACACCACCAAGGACATCACCACCGCCCAGACCTTCGCCCCCACCGGCCAGACCAACCAGCCCACCACCGCGCAGAACACGGGCGGCGGCACCGGCGGCACCCACGCCCTGCTGACCACCACCAGTACTGGCCCGAACAACCCCGGCGCCAGCTCCTACCAGTACGACGCCACTGGCAACACCACCGCTATTAGCACCACCGCTGGCACCACCAGCGTGACCTGGGACGCGGAGAACAAACTCGCCTCCACCACGGCCACGGGCAGCACCGGGGGCACCAGTTACGTCTACGACACCGGCGGCAACCAGCTCATCCGCCGTGATCCCGGCAAGACCACCCTCAACATTGGCAACGATGAACTCACCCTCGACACCACCACCGGCCAGGTCCACACCACCCGCACCTACACCCTGCCCAACGGCCTGACCGCCGTCCGCACCGCAAGCGGCATCACCTGGCAGGTCGACGACCACCACGGCACCGCAACCCTCGCCCTCGACGCCACCACCCTCACCGAAACCCGCCGCACCAGCGACCCGTTCGGTACCCCCCGCGGCACCCAGCCCACCACCTGGGCAGGCGACCACGGATTCGTCGGCGGCACCCAGGACCCCGCCACCGGCCTGACTAACCTCGGCGCCCGCGAATACCAGCCCGCCACCGGCCGCTTCCTCAACCCCGACCCCATCCTGGACGCAGCCCAACCACAACAGTGGAACGGCTACGCCTACAGCAACAACAGCCCCGTCAACACCAGCGACCCTTCCGGCCTGTGCCCCGTCGACCTCTGCGGCATCGGCAACCTCAAGGGCGGCACCGAAAGCACCTTCGTCACCGACGGCCCCGTCGACCCCGGAGACCCCGGCGCCGGCTCCTGCCACCACGGCAGCTGCGACGTCCCCGATGGCGACAGCGGCGAACTCAAAACCGGTGGCGGACGGCACGAGATCTTCCCCGGCGTCACCGTCCCGGACCACTGGCGGGGCGAAGCCGAGTTCACCAAGCGGTTCTACCGCTACTTCAGCGACTCCCAGGGCGGAAACCCCTACGCGAACAGCTACCTCGTCGAACGGGACAACGACAACGCCCAAGCCCAGCTCCGGCACTGGGTCTGGCTGACCTGCCACTTCATGAAGTGCCCCAAGAACATGACCCTGCAGGCCACCGGGCAGGGAGGCTCCCTCGCCGCCTTGGTCGGCGTCGGTGAACTCGGCATGCGCGGCATGGAGGCGGGCATGGGCCCGCGCAGCGGGGGGACGGTAAAGCCCGGCGGCTGCACTCAGTGCTTCCTCGCCGGCACCAAGGTCCTCATGGGCAACGGCGCCACGAAGAACATCGAGGACATCAAACCAGGTGACCAAGTCCTCGCTACCGACCCCCTCACCGGCAAGACAGGCCCCCACCAAGTCAACAGCCTGGTCATCACCGAGAACGACAAGCACTTCAACGAACTGACCATCACCACCCACAACGGCACCAAAAAACTCACAGCCACCTACGAACACCCCTTCTGGAGCCCGGCAGCCCAACGCTGGATCAAAGCCAGCGAACTCAAACCCGGCACCACCCTCCTCACCAGCGACCACAGCACCGCCAGCATCCAGGCCAACCGCTCCTACAGCCAGCACGCCCGCACCTACAACCTCAACGTCGCCGAACTCCACACGTACTATGTGCTGGCGGGGACGATGGCGGTCCTCGTTCACAATTGCGGTGGCGCTGAGGACGCGACTGAGATCTCTTCAAAGAAAGCGGACGAGTATCACGACAGTCAGGATTCGGCTCGATCAGCCGCACTCCAGGCGCACGGGGTCTCGGATGAGAGCCTTGTCGAGACGCGCACTATCTACGGAAAGAACAATGAGAATCTGCGCGGCCCGAATGGTGAGCCATATGAGCAACTGGACGCCATCAACGATAATGGTGAGATGGTGACCATCGATCACCACGCAAACGGCCACTACTTCGCCGACAACAACACTTTCGCGCGACCTCACTACCATGGTCCAAGCGGAGAGCATTACTTCTATGGCGATCGGGTGTGGTGAACATGTCCCTTGTCGAGGACGTTGGGGGCTTCCACTGGTGGCCTCGTCGATCAATGGTGGATGGCGAGTCCGCTGCAATCTGTGGGCTGTGGCTCCCTACGGAACCTGAGGATAGGCGAAGGCTGCTTCGAGAGGTCGTAGAGGCCCTGCGTGGTCATACATGGCTGCTCATGGGGACCTGGTATCGGAAGCGGGGTGATGCGCTTCCATCGGGATTCGAGTCACGGTATCCCGGGCTGCCTATTGAGATGATTGCTCGGAATGAATCCGATGGTCCACGCGGACTTGTAGCGTTGTCGGAATGGTGTGTTGCCGATCCATCCTCAGAACACCTCTTCGAGTTTCTAGAATCTCTTCGCCGGTCACGGGGGAAGGGAGGGTGTGTAGGGCTGGCTGAGGCAGGCTCTTCCTTGCGCTCTTGGTTCGCTCTCTCGATGGGAAGTCTCTGGCGTGCTTCCGTGGCGATGGAGCTCGAAGATTCTGACGGGCATGAAGGAATCCATGACTCCATCAGCGGGTTGCAGCTGGCTGAGATGTCTCGTTGCGGCTATGTATCCTTGCTACCGCTCGATTTGCATCCGGAAGGTGGATTCGCTCTTCTTGGAAATAGTCAGCAAGTCGCCCCGATATCACAGAGCGTTCGTGAGCGCCTAATGGGATTTCCGCTATTGGGTTCACGGGAGGTGTTCGACCGAGGAGGGGGGCTAGCCCTCTAGCGTTGATCTTTCGTGACGGTCCGTCGGGTTCTCTGGCGGGCCCAACGTTTCGGTTGTCCGGTCGAACCTCTCCCTGGATGGGGTATGTCCGTTAGAGTTTCGAGCGAAGATGCGCGGCGCATCCTCACTTACCTCTCCGGTAGGGGATGGCCCTCCGCTCGGCGCGGGTTGGAGATTCTGAGCGGCCTTGGGGAGTATGCACACAATGCGGCTCCGATGATCACGAAGGACGCTGCAAGTCTGTATGCCTCTAGGGCAGCCAGTTTGCGAGAGGCCGGAGGGGAGGCTGTGGATGGCGACCAGTTTCTTCATGCAATCACGCAAGCAAATTCCCCTGAGGTGGTTGTCTTCTCACTCTCTGACGGAACTTGGTCGTGCGTGTGTATCGCGTCGAAAGATCTGCGTGAGGCTATTGCCTCGATCGCAATGAAACTCAATCGCCCGAAAAGTGCAGAAACTTCTGTGGGATCGGATCGTTGAGTCCAGCCTGAACCCAGCTGTGCTGGGCTTGTTGTGGATGCCCGATCGGTAGAGGCGGCGCTGTCAGATAAGAGGGATCGTCGAGACCAATGCGCTCCTAGGTGGCGCTACATTTGCGGCAGGGCGGCGTGGTCGCTGTGCCCAACTACTGGTTGATCTGGATACCAGCTGATTTCCGTGATGCAATTTGAATCGCTCCGCCAAGATTTGTTGGGGGCACTTAGCGCGTCCGGTTGGAGTGTGCAGAGAAGCGTCGACACCAGCCATTGGGTGAACCCTTTGGAGCGTGAAGGGTATCGAGTCCACTCGTTGGCCGAGGAATTACTTGCCGCAATGGGGGGCCTTTCAATCGAGCCAATCAACCGAGTTGGCCCCAATTTCACCAATGGCGAGCCCTTCAATTTCGATCCCCTTGCAGCCGGAGCGGGGCAGCGCGATATGGCCATCGAGGTGGAGAGCGTCCTGGGTGGGAAATATTTCCCCATCGGTGAATGGCTTAGCTATTCAAGCGTCTTCATTGAGGCTGAAGGGAGAGTGATTGCCACTGGAATGGGCTGGATATGGGAGCTGGGCCCCACTTTCGAAGAAGCGTTGGAGTTGGCAGTTTGCGCAGATCGCCCGTTGGTGTGCTTGCATTCTGACCCAGGACTCGATCCTTGGCCGCAGGCGAATTCTCGCTAGTGAATCGAGGCCCCGCCGAACGCGAGCAGTCCTCGAAGGGTATGCGGAGAGTGGGGCGATGGGCTCAGGGAATTCGTCGAACCCTTGAAGCGGTGAGTCGGCACCGGAGAGCAATCCTGAGAGGCTTTACAAGGTAGCCTTCGACCTCCCTGATGAGACTACCGATTGGGCCCGTGCCTCTGCGGAGCGCCTCTGGACAGGGAAGACCTCCGTGCAGATGGAGGTCCAGGTTCGGAACACTCCCTTCTACGTGAAGGGAATCGCTTTCGGGGACATTGTGAGGGTCAGAGCTGATCACGAGCGCAGAGAGCTTGTGTTCGATGAGTTTGTGTCGGAGTCCGGACATTCGACGGTCCGGGTTATCATCAAGGATTACGACGTAGCGGACGCGGTTGGTATCATGCTCCGCGATTTCGAGTGTTCCTGGGAGATTGATACGACGGGGTACTTGTGGGCAATCGACGTGCCACCGACCGTTGATTATGCATCCGTGAGAGCAGCCCTCCTTCGTGATGCCGATGAAGGGAAAATTGGCATCGAAGAGGGCGCGCTTGCGAGGGCTCATCGTCATGGGCTCGGATCGCCAGAGTCTGATCATTAATCGGGTTCGCGAGAAGCGCCCCGCCGGAATTCATTTCGGTGGGGCTTCTGGGATGTTTGACGGCAACGTCAGACGACGACGGCCGCAGCAGGGGGGTCGTCCTGGCCGATGGCGTCGCCCAGGGTGATGGCTTGGCATGGGAGGCGCAGCCGAAGGTGTGCGTAGACGCTGGCGGTGACGCCGATGCGGGCGTGGCCGAAGAATTCCTTGATCACGACGGTTCAACATCCCAGTTGGCGGTCGGCTTGCATGTTGCCTGTTGTGTCCATTGAGTACGCGCGCACGAAAGGGTGGTTGCGCTCTGATCCGGGGCCGTGTCGCCCTGGTGGTGCGGCAAGTCTTGTTGATGTGTGGATCACCTGAAGAGCCTGGCTGCGGACCAGACCGCTGCGAGCCAAGCAGCGACGACCGATACTGCGGCTGCGATGAGCAGCCGGATCGCCATGCGAGTGATGGGTCTCGCCGACGGCCGAACGCTCATGGTCCCCGCGCAAACCTTTTGCCGAGCTCGCCCGGTCCGTTCCATCCGAGCGCCGCCTCGATGGCATTGATCAACTGATGTTCCATTGCTGCCTCCTCATGTGTTCATCCATGTGGTGCAGATGCGGCAGGGCGGGAACGAAGCACCGCGCTCGCCCTGCCGCCTGGCGCTATGCGACGTCGGTCAGGTTGCCGTCACCACCGGGCCATGGCGCGTCGCCGGATGATCCGGCGTTGTCGGACCGGAGACTGTCGTACCGGTCGTGGACGGCGGTCAGTTCCTCCACCGTCACCAGAAGCCCACTTCGGGCGGGAGGCGGTGTCGCGGTCTGGTCCACCTCGTACTCCTTCCTCATTCGGCACTCCCACCGGGATCCCGGCAGGAAGACAAGAAGCCCCTTCACTGACCGTGCACACGGTCAGCGGACCGGCCCCCTTCGATTGGCCGCATCAGCCGAACCCGGTGACGAGCAGCCACATCAAGGCGAACCACAGCCCCGCGATGGCCCCGAGCACCAGGAATGCCGCAACCATCGCCGGGCCGTTGCGCTCGCCTTCCTGTTCCTTCGCGAGGGCCTTGGCTTTCTCTGCTTCCCGTGCGGCTTGCTGCTCCAGGTAGCAGGGGTGGCAGTGCGCGCCCGGGCCGCCGGGCGGTATGTGGGCCTCCATGTCTCTCCTCGTTGATGGCTCAGGAGCGCGGGATACCGGAGTGCAGCTCGACGGGGCCGGTGTTGTTCCACAGCGTCGTCAGGCAGGCATCCAGGCGCCGGGATAATGGTTCGCGGACCAGGTCCTTGCTGTCGTCGCCGCTGGCCATGCGCCATTCGGTGTGCTGGTGGGGGTTGAGGCGGATGCGGGCGAGGTCGTGTTCGCCGAGCGTGGCGCCGTGGAAGGTGTACGCGACGCGGGACAGCTGGGGTGTGCCGTTGATCCAGTCCACGGCCAGCAGCCGCCCCAGCGGGAGGTCAAGGTTCAGTTGGTCGCGCAGAGTACGGCGGGCGGCTTCCCGCGGGCCTTCCCCCGTATCGCTGTCGATCCCGCCCCCGGGCAGCTGCCAGGTCTGGTCGTGGGGGGAGGCGGGGTGGAGTAACAGTGCCCGTCCGGCCGGGTCGGTGAGCAGGACGCTTGCTTCGGCGAGGACTTTGGGGCGCAGGGCCTGGTGGAGGTCGCTGTCGTGCGGGTGGGCCCGTTCCAGGTGGGTGCGCTGGCCGGGCGGGAATCCGGCGGGGGAGCCCGGCTGTACCCAGCCGTTGGCCAGGTGGGCGATGGAGCTGGTGTGCCAGGCCGCGATAGCGGCCCGTAACCGGCCGACGGCAGGTGTGGGCAGGAGCTGGATCGCCGCCTCGGGCGCAAGCCACCGCACGGTGAGCAAGGGCGGGGTCCTCACCGCGCGAGCCTGGTGTTCGTCGAGCGGGCCGACCAGGTGGAGGTGGCTGACGACGGTCAGGATGGGCGACAGCTGCTCGCAGTCGACGGCCAGCAGCCGCTTCAGATGGTGCGGATGCACCCCGAACCGGCTGAACAGCGTGTCAGCGAGCTCCACCTCGGGGGCGTGAGCGCCGGTGGCCTGCACGCTCGGCAGACACACCACCGCGCTGCCGGTAGGCCGTGGCATGGACAGCACCAGCATCCGGCCCCGGGTATCCACCACCAGGGCGGTGGCGAGCACAGGCGGGGACGACTCCCGCACGGCGGGCTCAGCCTTGCCCGAGGTACCAGGTCGGGCCGGATGGGTCTGGTTCTGGGCGGACACGACGGGGGCTCCTTGGGGCAGGTCAGTCACGGGCGAGCTGGGCGGGGCGGCTGAGCTGGTGGCCGGCGGTGCCGCGGGAGGTGTTGAGGACGCCGTAGCGCCAGCCGAGCGTGATCAGATGCGATTCGTTGGCCGCGTCCCACCGGTTGCGTAGCTCCTGCAGCCTGCGTTGCATGGCGGTCACCGACAGGTGGCAGTGCGCGGCGACTTCAGGGTGGCTGTCGTCCAGTGCGAGGCGCCACAAGATCGCCACCTCGTGCGGCTCCGCGCCTCAGCCGGGGGGCGGTGCGGGGACGGGGCGGGGCAGCAGGTTGAGGACATAGCAGGCGTGGATGAAGGCGTAGCGGTGGCGCACACCGAGCCGGTGGTTGGCGGTCGACTGGTGGGCCGAGACAGTACCGGCGGCCAGGAACAGTTCGGTGGCGGCTTCCGCAGTGTCACGCCCTTGCGCGAGCACGGCGGCAACCCGAAGTTGCGATGGTGTGGGCAGCAGATCGGATCGGTGGGGATTCAGTGTCATCCGGGCAGCGCCTTTCTTCGTTGTTCGGACGGGGGGTGTTCATGCGCGGGTGAACCAGCGGTGCTGTTCGGCGTCGGTGACGGTGTGGCGCTGGTGGTCGATCTCGATCTGGGCCAGCTGCGCGTAGTGCTCCACCACCTCCTCGCCGAACGCCTCCCGCGTGACGGGGGAGTGGCGGAACGCGGAGCGCGCCTGCTCCAACGTGAACGGCACCAGCGGCGCGTCGGAGGCTTCGAAGGCGTTGGAGACACACAGCCGGGGCGGGACGAGATCGTGGCTGATGCCGTGGACCATGCCGGCCACCGCCGCCGCAGCCAGGAGATACGGGTTCGCATCCGCTCCACCCAGACGCACCTCCAGGCGCAGCGAGTTGCCGTGCCCGGTGACGCGGACCGCACACGTGCGGTTGTCGAGGCCCCAGGCCATCCGGGTCGGGGCGAACGCTTCACCCACATACCGCTTGTAGGAGTTGATGTTCGGCGCATACAGCGGGGCAAGCCCTGGCAGCGCCTCCAGCAGGCCCGCCACCGCGCTTTTGCCGATGGTGGAGAGTTCGCCGTTGGGGGTGGGGAGCAGGGGAGTGCCGTTGCGGGTGAGGGAGAGGTGGAGGTGCAGGCCGCTGCCGATGCCGGTCTCGGGTGCGGCCATGAACGTCGCCGTCATCCCCGCCCGCGCCGCCAGCGTGCGCGCCGCGTGCTTGAACACCAGGTGCTGGTCGCAGGCCGTGAGCGTGCCGCTATGGGGGAAGGCGACCTCCACCTGCCCGGGGCCGCCTTCGGTCTTGACCGCCTCCACCGGCATCCCCGCCCCGGCCAAGGCAGCCTGCAGACGACGGAAGTAGCGGTCAAGGTGTGGGGCGTGGTCGAGGGCGTAGTCCAGGTTCACGTCCGCCGCCGGGGCCAGTCCGTTGGGGCCGATGCCGGTGGTGGGGCTGTAGGTGCCGTGGTAGAGCAGGAACTCGGTCTCCAGGCCCACCTGGGCGTGCAGGCCGAGTGCGGCGAGCCGGGTCAGCTGGGTGCGCAGGACCTGCCGGGGCGCCACCTCGACCGGCGCGTCAGCCGTGTCCACCGCATCCCCGAGAGCGAGCACCGTGCGCGGAATCCACGGCACGAGACGCAGGGTGGATAGGTCCGGGACGACGCCGGTGTCCTCGAAGCCGCTGTCCCACGAGGTCAGGTCGAAGCCATGGCGCGGGCTCATCTCGACATCGGTGGCCAGCAGGTACGCGCACATGTCCGCACCGTCGAGTGCCACGCGGTTCAGGAAGTGCCGGGCCCCGTACCGCTTGCCCTTCAACTGCCCTTGCAAATTCGGCAGCGCGAGGACGACCGTGTCGACCACGTCCGTGTCGACCGCATCCCGCAGATCCGACAGGCTCAACTTCCCGGCCGCTGCACGTTTCCCGCGCTCGCGAGGGGGAGCGATGGAGGGGGCACTGAGCCGGGGCACCTGCGAGAACGAGCGCGGAGTCGTAGACATCAGACGATCCCCTCCTGAATTTTGGACAGTTCCCTGTCCGCAGCGACTGCGGGGACGTCGTAGCGGCGCCCGGCGATCCGCCACCAGAGCGCGGCCAGCAGCAGCGCGACGGCGAGGGCGACGGGGGCGTAGTTGAAGGTGTCCACCCTCACCAGCCCACCCGCGGCGGGCTTGGTCTGCGGCAGGCAGAACAGCACGGTGACGAAAGCGACCCACACGACGGCGATGACGCCGATGGGGATGCTCCAGCGGCCCAGACTCCAGGGTCCGGGGGTGAAGCGGTCCCGGTACCGGATGCGCAGAAAGATGGGGATTGCGTACGCGGGCGTGATGCCGGCCACGTTGATCGCGACGACCGCCCCGAATGCGACCGGACTGTAGAGCGACGGGAGCGCCAGCACCGCGGCGACCGTGACCGACAGCCACACCGCCGCCCTCGGGGTCCGGCTGGCATTGTCGGTACGCGTCCACCACCGCTGACCAGGCAGCGCACCATCCCGGGAGAACGCGAACACCATCCGCGAACACGCCGCCGTCTCCGCGTTCCCGCAGAACAACTGCGCCACGATCACCACCAGGAGCAACGCCTTGGCGCCGCTCAGGCCGAGCACGTCGATGAAGATCTGCGCGGGGGGAACCCCCGTGGGGGTGGTCTGGGTGCCGGTGTAGTCCTGGATGGCGAAGGTCAGCCCGACGAGCAGCACGAGCCCGGCGATCCAGGACCAGACGATGGAGCGCACGATGCCGCGCGGCGCCGCCATGGAGGCGTGGGTGGTCTCCTCCGATAGGTGGGCGGAGGCGTCGTAGCCGGAGAACGTGTACTGCGCGACCAGCAGCCCGATCGCCACCACATACAGACTGCTCGACCAGCCAGTGCCGTTGACGAACTTCGTGAACACGAAGTCAGCGGACTGATGACGAGACGGCGCGATCGTCAGGGCACCGACGATGACGGCGACGCCGGCCAGATGCCACCACACACTCACTGTGTTCAACAGCGAAACCAGGCGCACCCCGAACAGGTTCAATACGGCGTGCAAGATGAGGATCCCGAAGAAGATCCACAGGGTCTTGGCGGGGGTGGGTATGAAGCCGTACTGGAGGTCGAGGAAGGCGCCGGTGAACTGGGCGCAGCCGTAGTCGATGCTGGCGATCCCGCCGAGTAAGCCGAGGAGGTTGAGCCAGCCGGTGTACCAGCCCCAGCGTTTCCCGCCGAGCCGGTCCGCCATGAAGAAAAGCGCCCCGCTGGTCGGGTAGGCGCTGGTGACCTCCGCCAGTGCCGCGCCGACGAACACCACCATGCCGCCGACGACGATCCAGCCCCAGATCATCACCGAGGGGCCGCCGGTGGACAGGCCGTAGCCGTACATCGTCATGCAGCCGGTCAGCACGCTGATCACGGAGAACGAGACGGCCGCGTTGCCGAACGCGCCCATCCGCCGGAACAGCTGGGGCTTGTAGCCCAGATCCCGCAGGTGCTCGTCGTCGGCGTGCACACCCGAAGGTGATTGATGTGTATATGACATTCTGGAATTCCTGGTTCCTGTAGAGAGGTGAAGGTCAGATCAGACGGAGCCGGTGCTTCGCGGCGGGGGCCGCGCGGGTGCGGGAGGTGGTCAGACACTGGGCGCGGGCACGGACGAACTCCCGCACCGCTGCCTCCGGACGGCCTGGATCGTCACACACGTACGCCCACGGCAACCGTGTGGCGTGACGGTCCAGCGCCCGGAACACCTTCGCCGCATCCTCGTACTGGTGACCAGCCCACAAGGCGTGCGCCAGATAGTTCAGATCCACCACCGACGTAGAGGCGGCGGGGCGCTCACTCCAGCCCTGGAAGGCGCGCCGCACATAGTGGACCACCGGCTCGCGGGACCACTGCCGGTGCTGCAACGGATCCGCCGTCCCGTCTTGCCGGTGACGCCAGTAACTCTCCATATACGCGTACAGCGGCAGCATCCGCAGCGGCGAACCCACCGGTGCCCAGGACACCGTCCACTGGGCGAAGTTGATCGCATCCGCCACCGACGTATGAGGACAGGCATAGAAGAACTGGAGCACCCGGTGATGCGCCTCCCGGTTACCACCAGGGTCCCGCTCACCCACCCGGGCCAGCAGCCCCCACGGCCCGGCCGGCAGCATGTCCTCCCACGCCACCCGCCAATGCTCCGGACACCGCAGATCCGTGTCCACCTGCGCCAACGCCAGCAGGCCCACCCACGGCACCGGATCCACCGGGATCTGCCGCGCCGCGACCAGACACGCATGCCGCGCCTCCTGCTCCAGCAGGGCCGCCGTCGTGTGCTCACCGCGATGTGCCTGCAAGGCCCGCTCCACCGCGACCCGGGCCCGCATCACCACCGCGTCCGCGCTCTCCGGCTCCTCCACCAGCCACGCCTCCACCGCATCCGTTCGCGCTGCGGCCGCGGCCAAGACCTGTGTCCGCGACGTCCGCAACATCCAGTTACCCCCAGTTCGGGCCAGCAGGTCCCGCACTGCGAGCCACCGGCCCAGCTGGAGATCCGCGAGCACGGCCCGCAGCTCCGGGTCGAATCCTGCGGGGTGGTAGACCGGGGTGAAATCCTGCAGGCCCGTTCTCTCCGTGGAGTCGCGCATCACCTCACCTCGCCAAACCGGAACAGCCGTAATGCGGACCTGGACTGAGCCGTGGTGCAGGCGATCGGCACCTGGACATGCATCGGAAATCCTCGATAAAGAGTCGTGAGATGAAGGAGGCGGCGGGTGGCCGGACGGGCCACCCGGCTTGTCAGAACTTGACGCCGCTGATGAAGCCCGCGAATTTGACCGTGAGCTGGTTGATCGACGGAGCAATCGACGAACTCGCCAGGTAGAAGCCCAACAGGGCGGACACGACGGCGTGACCAACCTTCAGGCCGCCCTTCCTGACCAGCAGCACGACGATGATCGCCAACAGGACGACCGCCGAGACGCTAACGGCCATGGTGGAATTGCCAGTCGAGCAGGCGGGGGACAGTGCTGAAGCCGCTAGCGGGGGCTCTCTCGGTGATCACCTGCGCATCGTTGTAAGCGGTCTCCAGCGAAATCTCGGGCACGAACCAGTGGCGGGGAACATGGCGGAACTCGGCTTCGACCACCGGATTCTTGATCCAATCTTCGTCGACCGGCTGATCGGCCAGGTCATGGCGTAACCGGCTGGCCTGCTCCCTATGCCACCGAAGGTGGTTCGTGGGCACATCCACCGACAGGTACTCCTCTTGTGCTCATTTTGATTGCCCCTGTGGCCTGGCACTCCGTATCCTGTTGGGCAACGCGTTGACGGAGACGAGTAGCCAGGGATCACGCGAGTAGAGAGAGCCGCCGGTAGCTGTGAAGGCGGTCTCGCGCCCCGAGGCGAAGACCCTCCTGAGCGCGGGGAGGAACGACCACCGTTGGTGGCCCGATGCCCCGCCGGTTGGCCCCCGTCACCGGGCCCGAATGAGGCCGCCACCTGGTGGCGGCGAAAGTGCGGTGGTACCGCGAGTTGCCCTTCTCGCCCGCACTCCCAAGGGATCATGACGATGTCCTTCGGAGGACCGAAATGATCCACAGCCGCGTACACGTCTCCGACCTGAGAGAACACGTCGGCCGTACCGCTACCGTCTGCGGGTGGGTGAACACCCTTCGCCTGCAGAGCAAGATGCAGTTCGTCGTTGTGCGGGATGGCACCGGCATGGTGCAGGTGACCCACAGGCGCGACGACGGGCCGCTGGAGACCCAGCTCGAAACCCTCACTCCCGAGTCCGCCGTACGGATCACCGGCCGCGTCGTCGACGCCGCCCAGGTGAAACTCGGCGGCCTGGAGATCGTCCCCGAGCAGGTCGAGGTCCTGAACCTGGCCGCCACGCCGCTGCCGATCGACGAGCACACTGGCCTGGAGCAGCGCCTGGACTGGCGGTTCCTGGACGTGCGCCGACGCCCTGCCGCTCAGTTGCTGTTCGCTGTACAGACCACCCTGGAGCAGGGCATGCGCGAGTATGCCTATGCGCAGGGTGCGACCGAGATGCACACCCCCAAGCTCATGGGCACCGCCTCGGAGTCCGGCGCGGAGGTCTTCAAGCTCGGCTACTTCGACCGCAGCGCCTACCTGGCGCAGTCGCCCCAGTTCTACAAGCAGATGGCGATCTCGGCCGGCATCGACAAGGTCTTCGAGATCGGCCCGGTCTTCCGTGCCGAGCCGTCGTTTACCTCCCGGCACGCCACCGAGTTCACCGGCGTCGACGTGGAGCTGGCCTGGATCGACGGCGTCGAGGACGTGATGGCGTTCGAGGAGCAGATGCTCGCCCACGCCATCGGCAAGGTCGCCGACGCACACGGTGAGGCGATCCGCGAACACTTCGGCGTCGAGATCACCGTGCCCACCACGCCTTTCCCCCGCATCACCATGGCCGAGGCGCACGAGATCCTGCGCAAGGGCGGCTGGGACCCCGAGAGGGTCAAGGAGGACCTGGACCCGGAGGGTGAGCGGAGCATCTCGGCTTACATCAAGCAGGCCACCGGGCATGAGTTCGTGTTCATCACGCACTACCCGATCGGCATCCGGCCCTTCTACCACATGCGGCCGGCCGACGACCCAAGCGTGACCCTGAGCTTCGACCTGCTCTGGAAGGGCCTGGAGGTCACCACCGGCGCCCAGCGCGAGCACCGCTACGACGTGCTTCTGAAGCAGGCCGCAGAGAAGGGCATGAGCACGGAGCCGCTGCAGGACTATCTGAACGCGTTCCGGTTCGGGTGCCCGCCGCACGGTGGGCTCGGCATGGGATTGGGGCGGGTGCTGATGGTGATGCTCGGCCTCGACTCGATCCGCGAGGCCACGTTCCTCTTCCGCGGCCCGAACCGGCTTACGCCGTAGTCGGCAGTGGAGTGCGTCCCACGGCACGGGCGAGTGCCTCGTGTCGTGGGACGCGGTCTCAGTAGCGGACATTGCGCAGGTCATGCGTCCACGCCTCGCCGGGGTTCTTGTCCCAGTGGGCCCGCAGCGCCAACTCCCGCTCGGCGAAGTTGCCCTGGTGGCACAGGCCGCCGTGGGAGAGGGTGACGCTCATGGCGAGCACCGACTCAGTGGTGACCCAGTGGGGCGTCAGCGCATGACTCCAGAGCTGGCCGCCGGGCTGCATGGTGACGGACTGGCGGTCGGCCGGATCGTGGGCGGGCGGATCCTCACCGGTGGTCTCACCGACGACCGCCGCCTCAGCTGGCAGGTGCTGGTCGGGGTCGAGGTAGCTGTGGAAGGTCTTGGTGCCGTGAACCTGCCAGACCAACCCATGTGAGTTGTCGTTGTGGTAGGTCGAGGCGGCTCCCTCGGTGGACAGAAACAGGATCGGTGCCAGCCGCTGCCAGGTGAATCCCCGGTCGGACAGATGGGTGCGCCAGGGGATCATGACCTCCTCCTGGAAACCATCCAGGAGGTCGGTGTAGAAGCGGCTGAGACTGAAGTGCACCAGCCGGAACGGCCAGGCGACAATCTCCTCGATCGGCGCAGTACGGAAGGCGGCGGTGCGGTCCATACGCACCTGCCAGTCGTCGTCCCCGAGGATCGTGAACCGGACCTCTTCGTCCCTGCGGAGGTGATCGAGGACGTCGACAGCCGACTGAAACACGTAGTCGAAGGGGACCTCCAGGGGGAAGTTCGGCGGCTTCCTCCACCGGAGGGCGAAGTCGTCGGGCGTCGTGATCGTCATAGAGTGGTCCATGGAGTCGGGATGCATCGAGGCGGCCTCACACCGCCGCGCACGACGCACTGTCGTCGTCACACGTGCTGGCGGAACGGCAGATGGCGGCGCAGTCCGGGGTCACCCGGTCCTGCGCCGGAGCAGTCAGGAACTGTCTGATCGCGGCCCGGGGAGCGTGGGCACTGACCGATGTCTGCCCGTAGGGGCAGCGCCGGACGTCGCCATCTGCGGAGACGTACGCCGTCGCCGAGCGGCACAACCACCGCCCGCCCCCGGCGGCGGGGAATTGCAGATCCCCCAGCTCGTCGAGGTAAGCCCGGTACCGGGTGGACAGATTGAAGTAGCGGCCCAGTACGTCCGCGTCGAGCCGCTGCTGCACCAGGTAGTCCTGGACCGACTTGCCATCGCGGCGCAGGGCGCGCTCGTCGAGGACGACGGGACTGAACTGAATCTCCACCCCGGCTTCGGACACAAGGCCGGCCAGATCCTGGCACTCCTCGTCGCGCAGGCCCCAGCAGGTGACGTGAAGGATCTTCGTCTCGGTGCCGACAGCGCGCAGTGTGTCGAGGCCGGAGACCGCGGTGCGGACGGTGCGGCCCAGCAGCATCGCGCCCTGCGAGTCGGCAGAGACGGTCACGTTGGCCAGCAGGTGCGCCACCTGCGCGAGGGCGATGACCTCGGCCACGGTGCGGGCCGAGGTCACCATCGACACCGCCATGCCGAACTGGCGTGCAAGCCGCACGAGCTGTCGGAGCTGCGGGTGGTGGGTCGGTTCGCCCCCGCTCAGGCACACCCCTTCCACGCCCGCTTCCTTCAGCCGCGACAATGTGCGGGTGTACGTAGCGGTGTCTAGGAAGCCGTGGGCGCGATCAGCCCGGAAGCAAAACCCGCAGGCCACCGTGCAGTGCCCGGCCGTGGAGATCAACGCGGCACGGACGCGGGTGCTCATTGCACCCCCGTGTTGTCCCACACCGCGATCTCCACGGTGTTCGTGTAGAACGCGCACATCTCGGGATCCGGCGTGCCACCGCCTATGAGGGCCTGCTCGTTACGGGACGGGCCGCCGCAGATGGCAAGCGCCGGGCAGTCCCCGCACTCGGGGATCGGCGCGACCTTCTTCGCCACGCCGGCCAAGAGGCTGGGATCGGCCCGGAGCTCGTCGAGGGTGTGCAGGAACGACGGCTCGGTGAAGTTGATGTCGCACAGGCTGACCCGGTTGCCGGGCAGCAGGGCCGCGTTCAGGCTGCGGTCGCCCTGCATGTGGTCAAACAGCATCGGTCGCCGGGTATCGAGCGCCTGGAAGGCGCGGTCCAAGACCGAGAACAGCATCCCGCCCCGCCCCAGGGCGGCCACACGAGCCTCGTACAGCTCGCGCGCCAAGTCGGCGCCGTTGACCTCCCAGTGGCCCTCGGTGGGGATGGGCGTGTTGACGTAGATGAACCTCAGTCCGAGATCGTCGATGATCCACCGGACGGTCTCGGCGAGACGCCCGATGTTCGCGGCCGTCGGGGTGAGGTTGCAACCCACATGCAGCCCCTCGGCCTCGACGAACCGGGCGACGTTGCGACGGATCCGGTCGTCGGCGGGCTGACCGCCGAGCAGGAGGCGATTCGCCGAGTTGATGCCTGGAGGGCCGTCGATGGAGATGCCGACCCCGTACTCGTACGCGACGAAGTGATCAAGGGCCTCATCCGTCAGCCGGGCACCGTTGGTGACGACCGTACGCCGCACGCTGCGCACGTCGTAACGGTCGGCAAGAGTGTCGGCGAGCTGGTCGCCGTACCGCATGAGGTCAAAGCGAATGGTCGGCTCGCCACCGAACCACTGGATGGAGACCTCGCCCTGCCCGGCATTCTGCTCGAACAGGAACTCCAACCCCTCCGTCAGCTCCTCCTTCGTCATATCCGGCTTACCGGTGTTCGTGTCGACGAAGCAGTACGTGCAGGCCATGTTGCAGCGATCGGTGAGGACCACGCGCAAGCCACTGACGCGGCGAGGGGCGGCGTCTAGGCCAAGGAATCGAAGGCGATGGTGGAGTGCTTCGCGCCGGTCGGCCGCCGGGCCATCGGGCGTGAAGCCGAGCCCAGCGAGGGCTTCGTGAGTCGCGGTCGGGGGGACTCCGGCGAGGTCGTGGACCTCGCCGGAGTCGATGAACACACTGTCCAGGCCGACCGGGTCGAGGAGAACCGCTTCCCCGTCCCGCTCGTACTGGAAGTATTTCCCCCACAACGTCCGGGGGGCGGCCACGGTGGTCAGGCCGCCGCTTCCTCTTCGACGATCCCGAGCTCGCCCATGACCGCGCGAACCTTCTCCACAGCAGCGGTCTGAAGCTTCGCGGAGGTGGCCGGGGAGCCGCCGTCGGCGAGGACGATCACGCCGGGCAGCGTCGGGTTCGGCGCGATGACCGTGATGCCGGCCGGGTCGGTGCCGATGACCATGATTGCGTCCTTCAGCTCGACCCAGTCGGTCTGCTCCTTGAGCGCCTCGATGATGCGGCCCTGCTTCTCCTGGAAGGAGGCACGCTCACCCATCCACACGCCCGCCTTGGACTTGGAGTCCACGACGTCCGCGTAGATCAAATGGTCCTTCTTCTCTCGCCTGGCTTGCGGCATGACGGATCCCTCTCTCTGAGCTGGATGTGCCGGAACAACCCCTTGCATCCACCGGAGTCCGGCGGGCATCGCTCCACGGGGAGTCAGAGTGGGGCGATGTTGAACAGCCCTGCGAAGAACAGGTTCGTCGAGTCGGTCGGGCAGTCGATCGCGCCGCTCGGCGCTATGCATCGCAACGCGATGCGACGTGGTCGTTTCGACGTGGTGACATCATGCTGAGCCCAATAGGTCCCATTCGAGGACTCTGATGGGTCATCAAAAGGACTTCTAGAGGGCTTACTTGATGATTGATGGGTGGTTTCCCGCCGTAGTGAGGACATTGCATGTCACCCTGAGGGAGAGAGCTCGCCCCGGAGGAGATCGATGTCCCGTCCCGCAGGCAACACCCGACTCAAGGCGGCACGCCTGGCTGCCGGTTACAACTCTCAACAGGCCCTGGCAGATGCCATCACCAAGGGGGCGTTGACGCTCGGCATCAGAGGTCTTGCTGTCGGAGTTCGGCAAGTGCGGCGCTGGGAGTCCACAACTCCCCCTTGGCCGCAGCCTGATGTGCACCGGGTCCTGACGCACCTGCTGGGGCAGAGCATGGAGGACCTCGGCTTCATCCCTCCCTGGGGCAGCACTCGGCCCCAGGGAGGCACGGCGACCGACGCCGCCCTGCGCACCTCCCCGCCCGCGGGACGGCTGGCGGCCGTTCCCGCTCAGCGCGGATCTGCGACACAACCGGCAACTATTGGACGGGACTTCGGGGCTGTCACACGCTCACACCGGCACTTGTACTGGTCCGTCGCCCCCGCCGTGCTGCACCCGGCGGTCCTGGAACACGCCCGCCTCGGCTGCGCCCTCCTCCCGGAGACGGCGAACCCGGCCCGCCAAACCCTCGCGACCGCACTTGCCGAGTCCTACCTGCTGGCCGGCCGAATCGAGTTCTTCGATCTGCGGCAGCCGGAGCGGGCCTCCGAGACTCTCCTACGGGCCCTGCAAGCAGCAGGCGAAGCAGACGATCCGCTGCTCGGCGCGGCCATCCTCGCGCACATGGCCTTCGTCCCCGGCTGGGCGGAAGAGCGCGACGGGGCAATTGAGCGCATGACCGCTGCCCGTACGTACGCCCGCCGCGGAGAGGCGTCAGCGGAGTTCTGGGCATGGCTGGATGCCGTCGAAGCGGAGTGCGAGACCCTCTGCGGAGATCCCCACGCGGCGCTGCGATTGATCCACCGCGCCGAGGACACCCTCTCCACGGGCGCCGAACACGCCGCCCCCGAGTGGCTGGACTGGTTCAGCCCCGTCCGCCTGTCCGCGTTCAAAGGAAACACGCAGCTGAAGGCTGGACATATCCCGCAAGCACGCCAGACGCTCCACGACGTGCTCGACGCCCTGCCGCCCGAGTCGGCCAAGCAGAGCACCGTTGTTCTCGGCGACCTCGCCGCGGTCGAAGCCGCCGACGGAAGGCCAGAGGAAGCATGCCGATACGCCATCCAGGCCCTCGACCAGTTGGCGATCACCTGGTACGCCACCGGCATGGACCGCGTGCGCGAGGTCCGACGCACGCTCGCACCGTGGCAGAACGAGCAGTGCGTACGGGACCTCGACGACCGCCTCTACGACTGGGGCACGACGGTCAACGCTCTTCAGTATTGAACTTGGCGATCTTCTCCGGCAGTTCCGCGAGCGCGTCGATGCGCATCGCCGTAATCGCGTCCGCGTCCGGGTCACGCTGCTGGATCGTGCCCCACGGGCCACGTCGGATCAGGGCGGTGAGAAGCCCCGCCTGCACGGCCGGGCGGATGTCGTTGTCGAGCCGGTCCCCGACGTAGAGAATTTCGCCCGGCTCGGCCGGCGCCGCCGCGATGACGTGCTCGAAGAAGGCCACGTCAGGCTTCGACGCGCCCCAGTCGTCACTGGTCGCGATCATGTCCGTGGGGAGGTCCAAGCCGCGCAACAGGCCGCCGGCCCGCACAGTCTGGTTCCCGGCTATCCCCACCCACAGCCCCGCCTCGCGCAGCGCGGCCAGCGTCGGCCGCACATCCGGGTACAGGTCATCCTCGCCGAACCACTCTGGCTGCCCGGCAGCCGCGCGCTTCTCCCGCTCCTCGGTGAGGTCGAACCCGGGCCGGAACTCCTGGAACGTCTCGCGGTAGTCGCGCCCCTGCGCGATGACCGCCCCGAACATCGCCGCGAAAGTGTGCCGGGGCACCCCCAGCCAGTCCGCCCAGGTCCCGTACTCCCGGGTTTCGTCAATAAGGCACTCACCGACATCGAACACCACAGCACGAATCATGACCGCAGGTTAGACGGTCCTGCACGGCGGTGGAGCAACCGTTTCGGACTCACCAACGCGGAGCAGTGCCGTTGAACGTGCTCCCGACCAGTTTGCTCAGGGGGTTAACACACCGCAGATACCACCCGGTGGAGGGGCTTGATAGGGCAAGCATGTTCACTTCCGCCTCAGCCCGAAGGGTCTAGCCATCTGGGCGAAGAATCCGCGTGGGTTGGTAAGGGGGATGTGACCAAACCGCCGCCACAAGTGGGCGAATTCGATGGGTTTGCCGGTACTGCACCTCAGTGTTGCTGAGGGTCGAAAGAGTCCATCACACGGTGCGACAGCCGAAGCAGTCGACCAGGTAGCGGGTGGGAGCTGGTCGGGTGCAGAGATCCGTCTGTGGCATTCTGCATCTCGAATTCCTGCCCAGCACCTGGGGCAAGTCCGGAGTCTCGATGACCGTTCTCTTCCCACGGCGAAGAGATGGATCAGCCAGCCGTGATCGTGGTGGCGCGCGAGGCGTGTGTCAATGCCGCGACAGTGGCGTACCGCTGGCCGGGGTCGTGCGCGGTGGCGCGGGCGGTGACGGCGAGCTGACCGGCTGTGCCGCGCCATTGCTGCTCCTGGTCCCCGGCGTCCAGGAGCAGGCGCAGGGCGCGCCCGAGCACGTAGACGGTGGTCCGGATCTCGATGGTGGCGCCTTGGCGGAACTCCTCGGGGGCCATGTAGCGCCGCGATCCGGGCAGCCGGTCGGTCGTCAGGGTGAACGGGCCAGGTCGGTACTCGTCCACGTCGCACAGGGCGAGGCGGCCGGTGGTGAAGTCGTACAGCATGCACCCGTCGTAGAAGTCCACGGCGACGAACCCGGCCTGCTCCACGGCCAGATGAGCGTCCAGGATCTGGTTCACCGCTGCTAGGACCTGCGGGAGGGGGAGCCGGTGGAACCGGGCCATCGGGCTGTCCCACGCCGTTCTGCCTCCATGGGCCGAGACGGTCGGGTGGTACAGCACGGTCCCGTCGACCCACAGGTAGACCAGCGCCAGACCGCCCCTGATGCGGAAGGAGTGGCGAAGGGGCACGATCGCCGGATGCCGCACCGCACGGTGCACGGCGAGCGCGCGGCGCAGCGAGGCCACCCCAGCGGGTGTCGTCGCGCTCTTCACGAACCACCGCTCGCCGTCGACGGCCACGCCGTACGACACACACCCGGAATCCTGCTCCCGGAAAGCCTGGAAGACGTTCCCCACACCGTCCAGGAACGGCTCCAGCAGGTCGACCGACTCAACATCCAGCAGCGGATGCGCTGACGGGTCACATGTCCCACCGTCGTGTCCGTTCACGATTCACGAAGCTACCCCTCACTACCGAGAGCAGGGCCGGTAGGCCGCATTGCTGCCAAAAGAGGCGTGCACACGCCCAGCCTCGCTGGAAGCATGTGGAGATGACCCAATCGGCCTCCACTGGCGCCCGCTCGCCTCGTTCAACCCCCAAGAAGATCGCTGTGATTGGCGGCATCGGCTCGGGCAAGAGCAGGTATGCCCAGAAACTAGGGGCTGCCTCCGGGCTGCCCGTGCTGGCGCTGGACGCCTACCGATACCGCCCGGACGGCCAGCGCCGCGACCGCGCGGACCTCGAGCGCATCGCTGCCGAGCTCGCCAGCGGCCCGGCGTGGATTAGCGAAGGTATCTTCCTCACCTGGACCAGTCCGCTGCTGGAAGCCGCCGATGTGATCGTCTGGCTCGACACCCCGAAGTACCTTGCCGCATACCGGACGATCGGCCGGTGGCTGGCCGACCGGCGCGCCGACCGCACACTCACCTACGGCCTGGCCAAGTGCGTACGCCTGGCCTGGAGCGCCCTACGGCCGCACGATCTCGCCGCTGTACAGGCGTCCAGCAAGAACCTGAATCCGTCACCTGCCGCTATCCGGGAAGCCACGGCGGCTTGGAGCGAGAAGGTCATCCGACTGCGCTGGCGCGCCGATGCCGCATCCTTCTTCGGGGCGATCTGATACCCAACGCCTGGAGTTGCTACCGCTCACCCACCCGTACTTTCAGTAGCCACGCGGAGGTAGGGGGATGTGTCCACTGTGTGCTGTCGGCATCCGATTCCCACCCGAGCACAGGCTGACGCCGCCCGCAGAAACCCGCGCGAGCCCATGCCGAGGCCGCCGTGCGGCGGGCAGTCGTACCAGAAGCAGTTCAGATGGTCCATTGAGTACGACCGTTCCACGATGTGTTGACGGGCGTCGGTGGGGAGGACGACGTCGACGTTGGCAACCCCTACGCCGTCGTCAGAGCACCCTCCCGGGGGGGGGAGGACGTGAACTGGTTGAGCTGGGCTCGGGTGTGGGTCGGAACATCCCCACGTGCGTGGGGAGCAGCGGGCGCCGAAGGACCAGCTTCCGGCCCTTGCGGGACCATCCCCATGTGCGTGGGGAGCAGCACGCCCTTCGTGTCCAGCTGCCATAGCCCGACGGGACCATCCCCACGTGCGTGGGGAGCAGCTTCTGCTCCTCGGCCACGCCAAGGTGTTCGCGGGACCATCCCCACGTGCGTGGGGAGCAGTATGACGAGACCCACGCTCGCGAAGTCGCCCTGGGACCATCCCTACGTGCGTGGGGAGCAGGGCGGTCACCGGCCAGCGGGCAGAGGAACCGCGGGACCATCCCCACATGCGTGGGGAGCAGGTCATCAAGCACGTGCTGGACCGCCGCGACCAGGGACCATCCCCACGTGCGTGGGGAGCAGCCGGTCATCCCGGACGATGCGACCCGCATCGAGGGACCATCCCCACGTGCGTGGGGAGCAGACAGAACAGAACATCACGATGAGTACCGGGCAAGGACCATCCCCACGTGCGTGGGGAGCAGGCCGGTACTGCGGTGGTGGATCACGCTGTGGAGGGACCATCCCCACGTGTGTGGGGAGCAGGATACGTCTGTGGAGTCGGGTCCGCTGCGGTCGGGACCATCCCCACGTGCGTGGGAAGCAGCCTGCGTTGTACGCGGCCAGCATGTTGTCGGTGGGACCAGCCCCACGTGCGTGGGGAGCAGAGCACGGGGGCAGGTCCAGAGCATCACCGGCCGGGACCATCCCCACGTGCGTGGGGAGCAGTGGTCCCCAGGCCCCGGTCCGAGCGGATTGCGGGGACCATCCCCACGTGCGTGGGGAGCAGACCTGCGCGCCGGGCCGTCCGTAGCGGCGGCCGGGACCATCCCCACGTGCGTGGGGAGCAGGAACTGCTCTCCCTGCACGCCGAGCAGTGCCAGGGACCATCCCCACGTGCGTGGGGAGCAGAGTACGGGGGCGTCTGCGGAAGCCAAGCACGGGGGACCATCCCCACGTGCGTGGGGAGCAGGGAGGCGGGCAAGAGGAGGCGCTGCTTGCGGTGGGACCATCCCCACGTGCGTGGGGAGCAGTGGAGCTGCACACGGCGCTTGGTCACCAGTTCGGGACCATCCCCACGTGCGTGGGGAGCAGAGGGCGTAGCCGGTGGCCGGGGCTGGGGGTTCGGGACCATCCCCACGTGCGTGGGGAGCAGGGGTGCCGGAACTCCACGACCAGACCCGCCTCGGGACCATCCCCACGTGCGTGGGGAGCAGGACGCGCCGGGCGCGCTGTGGCGGGTGGACAACGGACCATCCCCACGTGCGTGGGGAGCAGGGCAGGTCTTCCGGACCGCGACCCTGTGGCAAGGGACCATCCCCACGTGCGTGGGGAGCAGGCACGCACGGCCACAGGGCTCCTGCCACGGCTCGGACCATCCCCACGTGCGTGGGGAGCAGTTTCTCCCGACGCCCATCCCCGATTTCGACGGGGGACCATCCCCACGTGCGTGGGGAGCAGTCGGTGCCCCGGAACTCCCCGCGCACGGTGAGGGGACCATCCCCACGTGCGTGGGGAGCAGATCAACTGTCAGCTGTGCACAGGGAGCCTGTAGGGACCATCCCCACGTGCGTGGGGAGCAGGACTACGCCAGCGTGCAGCGCAAACTCCGCGCGGGACCATCCCCACGTGCGTGGGGAGCAGGAACCCGCAGGTCAGGGCGTTGTGGGGTGCGAGGGACCATCCCCACGTGCGTGGGGAGCAGACACCGCGACCAGCGGTTTTACGGAGCGATAACCCGGAAGTGAACTACTTCTTCCCAAGTCGACATATGGGGCCAATCGCTCAAATCAAACAAATTGGGTGATCTGCTCATGTTGAGACGCGACCTTCATAGATGTACTGGCAAGCGTGGTTGTCTGTCGCAGGCAGGGTCTTGCTGTTGTGGTGGCTGTAGCTGCTGGCCCTGTCGTGGTGGTGTAAAACGGGGAATCTCGGCATGGGCGCACGCGAGTGTACTTGGATGCTGGCATGAGTGGTGTGCGGGAAAGATCGCCGGGTGTTGTGGGTGCTGGGCTTTCCGGGGCGGCTCGTGCCGTCTGGGCCAAGCATGATGCCGGTACAGACGGGTGGCTGCCGTTGTGGCGGCATATGGCGGACAGCGCCGCGGTGGCAGGGCTGTTGTGGGACCGGTGGATACCCGCAAGCGTGCGGAAGCTGGTTGCCGAGGTCCTGCCCGATGGCGAGGGGGACGCGCGTCGGCTGGTGATGTGGCTGGCGGGCGTCCATGACATCGGGAAGGCGACGCCGGCCTTCGCCTGCCAGGTGGACTCTCTGGCGGACCGGATGCGCGGGGCAGGGCTGGCCATGCCGTACCGGCGGGAGATGGGGATGGACCGGCGACTGGCCCCGCATGGCCTCGCTGGGCAACTCCTGTTGCAAGACTGGCTGGAGGGCGAGCACGGGTGGCCGGGACGGGGTACCGCCCAGTTCGCGGTCGTGGTGGGCGGGCATCATGGGGCGCCCCCAGAGCATCCGCAGATCTACGACCTCGAATGCCACCCGGAGCTGTTGCGCACTCCAGGAGTGAGCGAGGACCTGTGGCGGCAGACGCAGGCTGGACTGCTGGACTTCTGCGCCCTGGAGTTCGGTGTGGCGGACCGTCTGGCCGACTGGGGGAAAGTGAAGCTGCCGCAGCCCGTTCAGGTGCTGCTGTCCGCGCTGGTCATCGTCGCGGACTGGATCGCCAGCAACAGCGATCTGTTCCCGTACTTCCCGGACGCGGCGTCAAGGGCGGATGACGAGCGGATCGCTGCTGCCTGGCGCGGGCTGGACCTGCCTGAGCCGTGGCATCCCGAAGTGCCACGAGAGTCGGCCGCCGAACTGTTCCCCGTCCGCTTCGACTTGCCGGTCGGAGCCTCGCTTAGGCCCGTGCAGGAGGCGGCCGTGCGGATCGCGCGGGAGATGCCGACGCCGGGCCTGATGGTCATCGAGGCGCCGATGGGGGAGGGGAAGACGGAGGCGGCCCTGGCTGTCGCGGAGGTATTCGCGGCCCGCGCCGGTGCGGGGGGCGTCTTCTTCGCGCTGCCGACCATGGCCACCGGGAACGCCATGTTTCCGCGCCTCTTAGGGTGGCTGGATCGGCTCCCGGCCGAGGAAGGGCAGCGCCTGTCGGTGCAGCTGGTGCACTCCAAGGCGGCGCTGAACAAGGACTTCGAGGGACTGATGCGGGCCTCGCGCCAGACGATCGCCGCCATCGACATGGAGGGCGGAGGGGAGCTGCTCGGGCCCGGGGACGCGAGTCGGGCCGCGCCTGCGGAGTTGGTCGCCCACCAGTGGCTGCGGGGGCCGAAGAAGGCGATGCTCGCGTCGTTCACGGTCGGGACGATCGACCAGTTGCTGTTCGCCGGGCTGAAGAGCCGTCACCTGGCACTGCGCCATCTGGCGCTCGCGGGGAAGGTCGTCGTCATCGACGAGGCCCACGCGTATGACGCGTACATGAACTCCTATCTCGACCGCGTTGTGTCGTGGCTGGGTGCCTACCGGGTACCGGTGGTGGTGCTGTCGGCGACGCTGCCGGCCGCACGGCGCCGGGCCCTGGCGGAGGCATATGCGGGGGCTGAGGCCGGGACATACGGTGCGGTGGAGGAAGCCGATGGCTATCCATTGCTGACCGCGGTGGCCGCCGGTCACCTGCCGCTGGTGGAGTCTCCCGGGGCATCCGGGCGTGAACATGCGGTCCAAGTTGAGGCGTTGGACGACGATCTGCAGGTGCTGGCGGAGCGGCTGGACACTGAGCTGGCGGACGGCGGGTGTGTCCTGGTCGTGCGGAACACGGTGAACCGTGTCCTGGAGACGGCGAAGGTACTGCGCACACGCTTCGGCATCGATGCAGTGACGGTGGCGCACGCCCGGTTCATCGACCTGGACAGGGCCGCGAAGGACGCCGATTTGCTGGACCGCTTCGGCCCATCGTCCACGCAGCGGCCGCAGCGGCACATCGTGGTCGCCAGCCAAGTTGCCGAGCAGTCCCTGGATGTCGACTTCGACCTGCTGGTCACTGATCTTGCCCCAGTGGACCTGGTGTTGCAGCGGATAGGGCGCCTGCACCGGCACGGGCGCGACATGCGGCCTGCCCGGCTGCGCGAGCCGCGCTGCCTGGTGACAGGAGTCGACTGGGCGGCTTCTGTCACCAAACCGGTGCGCGGCTCCGAACTGGTCTACGGCCGGCATGCGCTGCTGCGGTCTCTGGCCGTCCTGAAACCGCACCTCGACCATGGGGCCGCACCCATACGACTGCCGCAGGACATCAGCCCGCTGGTGCAGACGGCATACGGCGAGCATCCGGTGGGACCGCCGCAGTGGGCCGGAGCGTTGGACGAGGCCCGCCAAGGCCATGACCGCCAGCAGATGGACAAGGAGCGGCGGGCGGAGACGTTCCGGCTCGGTGCATGGAACAAAGCGGGTCGGCCGCTGACCGGGTGGGTGGCGGGTGGCGCCGGGGACGCGGATGACACTCGGGCTGGGCGGGCGCAGGTCCGTGACAGCCGGGAGAGCTTGGAGGTCATCGTCGTCCAACGCCATGCGGACGGCTCGCTGACAACCGTGGACTGGGTCGCAGACGGACGCGGCGGGCTACCGCTGCCCCAGGACGCGGTGCCTTCACCAAGGGCAGGAAAGGCGGCGGCTGCCTGCGGGCTGCGGCTGCCGCTCCAGCTCACGCAACCGAAGGTCATCGGCCAAGTAATCGCCGAATTGGAGGAGTTCTGCGTCCGCGCCTGGCAGACGAAGCAGAGCCCGTGGCTGGCAGGAGAGCTCATTCTTCCTGTTCAGGCCGATTGTCAGACCCACCTGGCAGGCTTCGTCCTCAGCTACAGCCCCATCGACGGACTTGAGGTGCGACGTGACGGATGAGCAGGCGGCGAGGCGAACCGGCGACACACCGTCGTTCGACCTGACCAGCCGGCCGTGGCTGCCGGTGCAGTTATTGAACGGCCGCGAGTTAGAACTGTCCCTGCGGGAGATCTTCGACCGCGCAGAAGAGATCCGGCGGCTCGCCGGGGACATGGCAACACAGGATTTCGCCCTTATGCGGCTCCTGCTCGCGATCCTTCACGACGCGCTTAACGGCCCGCAGGACGTGGACGAGTGGGAGCAACTGTGGGAAGAGGACGCCCCGTTCGCGGTGGTGCCGGACTACCTGGACGCGCACCGGGAACGGTTCGACCTCCTGGACGAGGCGGCACCGTTCTTCCAGACTGCCGGATTGCGCACACCGAAGGACGAGATCTCTTCCCTGAACCGGATCGTCGCCGATGTGCCCAACGGGGAGCCATTCTTCACCATGCGCGCCCGAGGAGCCGAGCGGATCTCGTTCGCGGAGGCGGCCCGCTGGGTGGTGCACACGCAGACGTATGACACCTCAGGCATCAAGACTGGGGTGGTCGGTGATAGCCAGGCCAAGGCAGGGAAAGCCTATCCGCAGGGAGTCGCCTGGGCGGGTAGCGTCGGTGGAGTTCTCGCCGAGGGTATGACGCTGCGCGAGACGCTGCTGTTGAACCTCATCGCCACCAGCAGCGGCCTGGCCGCAGCAAGCAGCGAAGACCGGCCCGCCTGGCGGCGAAAACCTGCTGCTCCGGGGGCCGCGCCCGACGTGGCTCAGCGCCCCCATGGGCTGCGTGATCTGTATACATGGCAGTCTCGCCGACTGCTGCTGCACGCGGACGCGGACGGTGTGCACGGCGTCGTGCTCACCTACGGCGACCCGCTCGCCCCGCACAACATGCACACCCATGAGCCCATGTCCGCCTGGCGGCGCAGCGAAGCCCAGGAAAAGAAGCTCGCAAGGCCACTGGTCTACATGCCGCAAGAGCACGACCCTTCCCGTGCCGCCTGGCGGGGCCTGGAAGCACTGATCACCCCGCAATCTCACGGCGCCGTCAGTCGCGGTGATCCATCGCCCAAACTACGGCCGGGGATCGTTGCCTGGCTGGCCCAGCTGGTCAACGAACGCGTCCTGCCCAAGGGAATGATGGTCCGCGTCCGTACGTACGGAGCGGTGTATGGCACTCAGCAGTCCGTGATCGACGAGATCATCGAGGACGGCCTTGCCATGGCCGTCGTCGTGCTCAGTGAGAGCGACCGGCGTCTGGGGCAGGTCGCTGTTGACGCCGCTGCGGACGCGGAAGAGGCCGTCACCGTCCTTGGTCACCTCGCTGCCGACCTGGCCCAGGCACGCGGCAGCACACCCGATGCAGCCAAGGCAACGGTCCGCGACCGCGGGTTCGGCGTACTCGACGGCCCGTACCGATCATGGCTGGCCGCCATCCGGGAAGGCGACACCCCCCACGAACTCCGCACCACCTGGCAGCACACGGTCCGCCGTGAGATCACCGTGATCGCCACGGAGCTCATCTCGACAGCCGGTGAAGCAGCGTGGCACGGGCGCGTCATCGACCACGCCAAAGGCCAGCTCTGGCTGAACGCCGCCTCAGCCGACTTGCGCTTCCGGGTCCGGCTTAATGAACGGCTTCCCCTGGCAGCCGGGCCTGCAAGCGACCCCGAAACCGATGCCAGCGCGGATGCGACCCAGGACGCGTCCGGCCCCAACGCGCCGAAGGTGCCCGCATGACCCTCTCTCCTTCACCCCGCTTCCTCCGAGGCACTGTCGGAACCGTCGCGGACGAGCAGATCCAGCGCCTGCAACACGGCTACCTACGTGACCGCCCCGATGCCGTCGCCTCTCTCGCCCAGCTGCGCGGCGGCGCTGGCAAAGACCCGCTGACTACGCCTCACTTGTGGGGGCTGATCGATCTGCGGACGCTGTACGACGACGGTGGGCTGCGTCGTGAGGACAACCAGGTCCGGGCCGAGAACGCAGTCTTCACCGCCATGACCCTTTGGGCGCTGCACCAGCAGTCCCGCACGACACCCATGCACGTCAGCGGCGGACTCGAACTCGGCGGGGCAGTCCGCAGGTTGATGCCAGGCGGCGAAGTCGATGAGCCGGTACGCCGCCGGTTCGTACGCGTCGGCTCCGCTCCAGCCCTGACCGTCCTCGCCATCCGGATGCGCGAGCTGGTGACGCTGCTGCGCCGCGAGGACATCAGCCTCGACTACGCCTTGCTTGCCGATCAAATTCACCAGTGGCAGCGCAGAGAAACCCGCGACGCAGTACGCCGCTCCTGGGGCCGCTCCTTTCACGCCCACCCGCCGAAGCCCACCACGCCCTCCCCCGCCCCCCGCATCGCCACAGACGAAACCGAGCCGAAGGACCCCCAGTGAGCAGCCGCATCATTCTCGACATCCACGCCCTGCAGAATGTCCCGCCGAGCAACCTTAACCGGGACGACACCGGCGCCCCCAAGACCGCGACGTACGGGGGAGTCACCCGGGCACGGGTGTCCAGCCAGGCGTGGAAGCGTGCCACGCGACGCTACTTCACCCAGCTCCTCGATCCCGCTGAACTGGGAGTGCGCACCAAACGCGTTGCTGAACAGCTCGCCGCGCGCATCACAGCCCTCGCCCCGTCCATCGCAGGCACAGACGCACTGGGGCTCGCCGCGCAGGTACTCCAGGCCGCTACCGGCTCCAAGATCGAGCCGCCGAAGCGGAAGGTAGAAGCCTCCAAGAAGAACGGTACGCCCGAGCCCGCCCCCGAGTCCTCGTACCTGATGTACCTCAGCGCCCGCCAACTCGACGGGCTCGCCGAACTGGCCGTTCAGGGCTCAGCAGACATCACGGCATTCCTGAAAGACAAGGAGAACAAGGCTCGGGCCAAGCGGATTGCCGATACACGACACTCCGTGGACATCGCGCTGTTCGGCCGCATGGTTGCCGACTCCGCCGACATCAACGTCGACGCCGCCGCCCAGGTCGCCCACGCACTGAGCGTGCATCAGGTAGAAATCGAGTCGGACTACTTCACCGCTGTCGACGACCACAACACCGACGCCGAGCCAGGCGCCGGAATGATCGGCACCGTCGACTTCAACTCCTCCACGCTCTACCGCTACGCGGCACTCGACGTCGACCTGCTGGAACGCAACCTCGGCAAGGGCCTGGACGACGATGAACCACCCGCCACTCCCGTCCGCCGGGCCGTGGAGGCGTTCGTAGACGGCTTCGTCGCCTCACTGCCCACCGGGAAGATCAATACATTCGGTAACCACACCCTGCCCGACGCCGTGATCGTCAAGCTGCGCTCCGCCCGGCCCATCAGCTTCGTCTCCGCGTTCGAGAAACCGGTTAACACGGATGAGTTCGGCGGACACATGGAGGGCGCCTGTGCCCGCCTGGCCGACTACATCCCCCGGATCGAGCGCGCGTATGGGGACGAGAGCACCGAGTCCTGGCTCCTGCGGATCGGCCCGGCCACGGACAAGCTCTCTGGTATCGGCACCGAAGTGCCCAGCCTGAAGCAGCTGGTGGAAACCATCGGCACGACCGTGGCCGACCTTCTGGAAGAGCGCCGATGAGCGTGCTCGCGCTGCAGCTGGCCGGGCCTCTGCAAGCCTGGGGATCTACCGCTCGCTTCGCCCGCCGCACCACCGAGAGCGCCCCCACCAAGAGCGGCGTGATCGGCCTGCTCGCCGCCGCGCAGGGCCTGGAACGCGACGCCGACCTGTCGGCGCTCGCCGCCCTGCGCTTCGGCGTGCGCATCGATCAGCAAGGCACCCGCATCCGGGACTTCCAAACCGCCCACCACGCCGACACCGGGGCCGCCATGCCCGTCTCGGACCGCTATTACCTGGCGGACTCAGTATTCGTCGCCGCACTAGAAGGCGCTGACGCGCTCATCGAAAAGCTGCACCAGGCACTGCGGGTACCTCAGTATCTGCCGTACCTCGGGCGCCGCTCCTGTCCGCCTTCACGCCCCCTCGACCTCGGCGTCCACCGCGATACCGACCTGGAAGGCGTCCTGACGCAAGAGCCATGGCGGGCATCCGAGTGGTACCAGAAACGGCGATGGCGCGAACTCACGGTCGAGTTGCCCGTACTCATGGACGCCATCAGCGACACGAGCGGTGCCCTCGTGGGCGACACGATGCGCGACCAGCCGGTCAGCTTCGACCCCCGTCACCGGCGCTACGCGCTGCGCACCGTGCACACCACGACGGTCACTGTGGCCAATCTCCACGCCCGGCGATCACCCGGCGAGCGTGGTATCCCCGCGCACGACCCGACGAGCCTTCTGGAAGACGCCTGATGTTCCTGACCCGCTTCCGCATCAACACCGCGCGCCCCGCCGCGCGGCAGGTCCTCTCCTCGCCGCAAGCCATGCACGCCGCAGTCATGTCCTCCTTCCCCGAGATCCTCCCCAGCACCCCCGACGCCCCACGAGTCTTGTGGCGCCTTGACCGCAACGCGGCCGCCGAGGTTCTGCTCTACGTGGCAAGCCCCCACCGACCCGACCTCACCCACCTTGTGGAACAGGCAGGCTGGCCCGCCGCAGCCGCCTCCGGAACGCCCGGCTGGCGCACCTACGACTACGCGCGATTCCTCAACCGTCTCGACAAGGGCAGCGTCTGGAACTTCCGCCTCACCGCCAACCCCGTACACAGCGTCCGCAACCGGGATGGTGTCCCCACCAAACGCACAGCCCACCTCGTCCCCAAGCACCAACTGGGCTGGTTACTTGAGCGCCAGAAAACCTCCGGCTTCCGCCTGGCGGAGAAACCCGCCGAGCGCCAGCACACCCAGCACGGAGACGAGTACCAGGTCATCATCCGCGACCAACGCAACCTCGACTTCGGTAAACGCGGCTCGGGCACCGGCCGCCCGGACCGGGTGACACTCAAGGCCGTCACGTATGACGGTCGCCTTGAAGTGACCGACCCCCCAGCCCTGTACCGCGTTCTCACCCGGGGCATCGGCAAAGCCAAGGCGTACGGCTGTGGCCTGATGACCCTCGCACCCGCGGACTGACCCCGGTGGCCACACCAAGCCAGCGGCCTGCCAGCAGCCCGCGAGACCTCACCCGCGCCGCCGACCGCCTGTCGTTCGTCTACCTGGAACGCTGCACAATCCACCGCGACGCCAACGCGATCACTGCCGAAGACGCAGAGGGCATCACCCACATTCCCTCGGCGACCATCGGCACCCTCCTCCTGGGCCCCGGCACCCGCATCACCCACCAGGCGATGAGCATGCTCGGGGAGACCGGTGCCGGCGTGGTCTGGGTCGGCGAGCACGGCGTGCGCTACTACGCTGGAGGACGCGCGCTCACCCGCTCGTCCGCCCTTGCCGAAGCCCAGGCCTTGCGATGGGCCAACCCTCGCAGCCGCCTGGATGTCGCCCGCGCGATGTACCGGCTACGGTTCCCTGACGAAGACCCCGCCGGCCTCACCCGCCGCGAACTCCTCGGCCGCGAAGGCCAACGCGTCAAAGACTGCTACCGGACACAAGCCGACCGCACCGGTATTCCCTGGAAGGGGCGCAGATACACCCCCGGTGACTTCACATCAGGCGACGCGGTCAATCAGGCAATCACCGCAGCAGCACAAGCCATGTACGGAGTCGCGCACGCCGTCACTGCCGCGCTCGGGGCTTCCCCCGCCCTCGGCTTCGTCCACTCCGGCCACGAGCTGTCATTCGTTCTGGACGTGGCCGACCTCTACAAGACGGAAGTCGGCATCCCCGTCGCTTTCGACTCCGCCGCAGAATCACCAGAAGACGTGGGGGCTCGGACCCGCCGTGCGTTGCGCGACCGCATCCACGAACTGGCTTTGCTGGACCGGGTCGTCGATGACATCAAAGGGCTACTCCTCACGGACACAGGCAGGGCGACCGACGGCATGACCAGCGACATGGACAACGTCACCCTTCAGAGCGATCGTGACGAACAGGTCGCCGCCGGTGTCAACTACGCCTCCCTCGCAGAGGAGTCCTGGTGACCGTCATCGTCCTCACCAACTGCCCAACAGGCCTCAGGGGGCTGCTCACTCGCTGGCTCCTGGAGATCTCAGCCGGCGTCTTCATCGGTAGCCCATCAGCCCGGATCCGCGACGCTCTGTGGGAGGAAGTCCGCACGTATGCCGACCAGGGCAGGGCACTTCTCGCTTACACCACCAACACCGAGCAAGGATTCACCTTCCGCACCCACGACCACAACTGGAACCCCATCGACCACGAAGGCCTCACTCTGATCCAACGCCCCAAAGCCCCTGCCCTGACCTCCTCGACCATCCCGACGAACGGCTGGAGCAACGCATCAAAGCGCCGCCGGTTCGGGAGACGCTAGAAGAATCCAGCTATGTTCTATATATCGCTTTCTATGAAAGTGCTGCATTCTTGGGCTTCGCTGTCACAACGTCGCAGGTCGCGGAGTCTGCTCCCCGCGCACGCGGGGATGGTCCCGCGCGAGAGCGGAGACCTGGGCGGCGGTGTAGCTGCTCCCCGCGCACGCGGGGATGGTCCTCCGGGTCGAATGCGGGCATGTTCCTCACCCCCCTGCTCCCCGCGCACGCGGGGATGGTCCCCCTCGCCTCGCTCCGCAGCAGCCGTTGCCCACCTGCTCCCCGCGCACGCGGGGATGGTCCCGACGCCAGCACCTCCGCCTTGTCGCCCCACACCTGCTCCCCGCGCACGCGGGGATGGTCCCACCAAGGCCGTCACGCGCAAGGACATCCTGGTCTGCTCCCCGCGCACGCGGGGATGGTCCCTTCCGACAGCAGATGGAAGACGCCGAACTGACCTGCTCCCCGCGCACGCGGGGATGGTCCCGCGAACACACCCAGGCCAGCAACGGCACGTCCCTGCTCCCCGCGCACGCGGGGATGGTCCCCGGCTGCAGTGGGCCGACCCCGCCCTGCACGGCTGCTCCCCGCGCACGCGGGGTTGGTCCCGCGGGAGCCGTTAGCGGCGGCCGAAAAAACAACTGCTCCCCGCGCACGCGGGGATGGTCCCACCGATCCCGGGCCCCGGGCCAGAACCCCAACCTGCTCCCCGCGCACGCGGGGATGGTCCCTCCAGCGCCCGCACATGCAAGTCCTCGGCCAACTGCTCCCCGCGCACGCGGGGTTGGTCCCGTACACCGGAACACCGAGAATCTGGCCGATGTCTGCTCCCCGCGCACGCGGGGTTGGTCCCACGATGACGATGGGCAACTCCACCTTCCGCTTCTGCTCCCCGCACACGCGGGGATGGTCCCTCGACGATGGCCAAGGCTGCGGGCAAGGGCGTCTGCTCCCCGCGCACGCGGGGATGGTCCCCTCCGATTCCGACCTTCTACCGACCCAGGTCACTGCTCCCCGCGCACGCGGGGATGGTCCGCTTCGTCTCCCCGGTTGAGACCAAGGAAGAGCCTGCTCCCCGCGCACGCGGGGATGGTCCCGAGGTCATGCGGGACAAGGTCTTGGACTTGAACTGCTCCCCGCGCACGCGGGGATGGTCCGACCTGCGGAAGCAGCGAGTTGAGGCAGCGCCCTGCTCCCCGCGCACGCGGGGATGGTCCCGCTCGTGCGGATCACGAATTCGAAGCCCTTGCCTGCTCCCCGCGCACGCGGGGATGGTCCCGGCGACGTCCTCATCTCCAAGGCCACACGAAACTGCTCCCCGCGCACGCGGGGTTGGTCCCGCGACCCAGCACCGGATCATCCGGCTGCGACTCTGCTCCCCGCGCACGCGGGGATGGTCCCCGGACACCCGCGGATGCGGGGGCCGCGTCCCCCTGCTCCCGCGCACGCGGGGTTGGTCCCGCGGGAGCCGTTAGCGGCGGCCGAAAAAACAACTGCTCCCCGCGCACGCGGGGATGGCCCTGACCCGAACTCCTGAACGGGGTTCTCCACGAACTGCTCCTCGCGCACGCGGGGATAGCCCCCCGCCTCCACCAGCTCCTCAACAGCCTCCCGCTCCCCGCGCCAGCAGCCCAACGAAGGGGCACCGATGGGACTCGCCCGGTTGCTGACGGAACTCTGGAGTCTTGGTGCGCGGCCGCGAGGCCCGCGAGACTATGTTCGAGGATGGGTTTCGATAGATCTGGGGGCGGGATGGCCAGGAAGTGGATCCGTTTCACGGATCGCATCTACTACGAAACTCTCATTGGTGAGGGCGATTGGGAGATGAGGCACGTCGCCTGCCCTGCGTGCACCATGGACCTGGGCCTCACCCTTGAAGGGGAGCCGGGCGAGAACCCCGATGTGGTCTGTCCCTGCGGAGCCAGGTTCGTCTATCCAAACCGTTGGTTGACCTGGTGGGAGGAGAACCTTGCCCGCCCTACGTTCGAACCGCAGCACGAGGTGCGGCGGGACGAACCATGAGCTGACTCACGCAACGGCAGCGCCACATATGGTGCGCCTCAATCGGCACCAACGCGGGAAACGATCGTCGACGAGGACACGTCGCCTCTGGTCGCAGAGTTTCGTCGGTGCGCCGGGGATGGCTCGTTCGGCCACGCCGGGCGGCGTCCAGCAGCTGCTCCCCGCGCACGCGGGGTTGGTCCCATGTCCCCCCGCACCATGGCCAAGACCACCGACTGCTCCCCGCGAACGCGGGGCTGGTTCGCACTATGCGCAATCTTGTGGACGTTGTCGCTGTCAGCGCCGGTCCCGGGCTCGCAGAGGTACGGCGGTGAGGAGACCGTCGTCTACGGTTGAAGTCTCGTCCGGCGTGGGTTCGTCAGCAAGCCGGGCGGCGCGGCGTTCGAGGGCGGTGACGTTGGCGGAGTTGTCGATGGTCGCAACTCCGTTGATGGTTACTTTCAGCGGCTCGGCTACGAGTGCGGCGATGCGCTCGTGCAGGACTTCGACAGCCACGGCGCGGGCGGAGTAAAGCCGTTCGTACCGGGCTGCGAGGTCGGCCACGTCAATGTCCGGGCCGAGCTGGGCTTGAAGCCAGTGCAGTACATCGTTATTCACGAGGGTTCCTGTGCGAAGCAGTAGAGGGGGCGGCGGGGAGCCGCAACGACGCCGTCGCTGCTCCCCGCCGCTCAGGTCGGCCCTAGGCGGGCTTCGCCTTCCGGGCGGACGCTGTGGCTCCCGTCTCGGCGGGATTTGGCGGATCGCCTTCCCAACAGCGGGGGTTGGTGATCTGTTCGATAAGGGCCGGGTCCATCACGGTGGTGCCAGCCAGCAGCACCACCGGGACGCGTTCGGCCGGGTCCAGGACGTGCACGGCAGTGGAGAGGACGCCGGGGGAGTGGACGGGGGTGCTCACAGGACGGTCGCGGTGATGTGGCAGTCCGGGGAGTACAGGACGGGCATGGCGGCTGCGGCGCCCTTGGTCCAGATCTGCACCGGATCATCCTGGACGTCGCGGGTGATGACGATGCCCGGCGCGTCCTCCCGCTCGATCTGGGGGTTGCTGCCCCGGGAGAGGGCCAGGGACTCGGTGGTGGTGCCGTACTGGGTCTGGCCCCACCGCGCCCGGTCCGGGGGAAGCATGATCCACCGGTCCTCGGGCAGCACCCGCTTGGACACGTCGTCCTGCCACACCTGCGCCTTGTAGAACTGCACCGGCGGCAGGCCGTACGTGCCCCGGACACTGTTGACCTGCTCCGGGTTCAGCGTCGCGGTCGGCGTCTGGCCACCGGCCGGAGTGCCGTAGTAGGCGGCCCGGTAGGCGCCGTTGGACGCCAGATGCGACCAGGCCTTGCGAGAGGTGAGCACCATCTCGGGGGCCGGGGCACCGATGGAGTCGAGATAGTCGATCCACCGCAGCTCGTCCGCGATCGGGTCTGCGGCCGGATCGGACCAGGGCTTGGGCGCCGTCGGCATGTTCGCGGCCGGCACCCCGTAGTCGACCTCGACCGTCAGCCCGTTCTCCCCGGCAAGTGTGAAACGGCCATCGAGAAGGACGTCACCGGCGGCCAGTTCCAGGCGGGAGCGGATCGCTTCCACGTGCCGCTCGACATCGTCGTAGAGCAGTTCTACAAGCCGGTCGTCATCGGCTCCGCGGGAAGCGTCCAGCAGTAGCTGCTCCATCTCGCCGACCAGGAGCTTCTGGCCGAGCGCGGGCAGGGTGCCCTCGGTCTGGATGGTTTCGGCCTGGCGCTTGGCGAACGGGACGCTCGTGTCGTAGGCCCGGTAGGACGCGGTGTTCACGCGCCGCTTGGACTGCCGTACCCGCCACTTGACGTCATTGACCTCGGCCGCGGCGAACACGCTCTGGGTCAGGAGGAAGTCGTCAGGGGTCGGGATGGCGCGGGCGTATGCCGTCAGGTCCGCGACGCTGACGTTCTTCAGGAGGTCGGCGACGCTCACGCGCTCACCGCCCCGACGAACCGGATCTGCGCACCGGTCGGGTTCGGCACGATCTTCGCCGGGTCGATGCCGCCGGGGATCTTCGCGGTGCTGACGGTGCCGTGCCAGAACAGGGCGGCCGCGACCTTGGTGGTGCCGGGTGTGAACGGTGCCTCGGCGTAGACGAGGCCGGCGAGGATGGCCCGGCCGTCTGTTGCCGCCGGATCGTACGGGCCGTACAGGCTGGAGGCAGTGATGCGGCCGACCGGAACGCCGGAGCGCACGTACCCGTGGATCTGGCCGGGGGCGGCCTCGACGTAGTGGGTGTTCTTGCTGAACTTGGTGAGGTCGAGGGTGATGGTTTCGGTGGAGTCGGTGCCGTGCCGGGAGGCGAGCCAGTCCCGGTCAGCGGTCACCGTCACCGAGGTCGTGTACGGCTGGATCAACGCCGCGTCTCCTGGTGGTGCTGGTGCGGTCGCACACTCACCGGAGCTGGTGGCGCGGTCCACGAAGCACGAAGGGGCGTGGTCCCCATCACGGCGGCGTTGTCAGAGCCGCTTGCAAACGATCAGGCGGGCGGGAGAAGGCCGCGCTTGCGAGCCATCTCCAGACCGGCAGCGCCGGGCGAACGGTTAATCGGGACTGGGCGGTAGGGAGGCACAGAAGCCGGGGAGCCAGCAGGGGCAGCCGGGGAAGCCTCGTCGGCCAGACGCGGGGTGAACAGTTCAGGGCGCCGTGCCTTCAGCTGCTCCGCGGCTTCGGTGGCCTCCGCGTCGTCGGCGTTCTCCGCGACACCCAGCAGCGCCGCCGCATCCTCCAGATCCTGCCCGCTCGCACCAAGCCCGGACAGCACCGCCCGCCGGGCCGCAGCCCGCTCGCGTGCCAGGGCCTGTGCCTCACGCTGCACTGCCGTCTTCTCCCGCTGGGCTAGCTCCTGCTCGCGGCGCTGCAGGTCGCTCAGCTGTTCCTGTTCGGCCTGGCGCTGGGCGGTGAGGTAGCCGGTCAAGTCGGCGGTACTGGAGAAGCCGAGCTTGTCGACGAGCTGGCGAACGGCTGCTCGTCCGCCCTGGTCCTTCTCCCGGGCCAGAAGCGTGTTGAGCTGCCTCTGACTGATCGTGACCTGGACCTCGTCGTTGGAGGAGTCCTCTGCGGACGCACCGAGCACGGGGTGGATCGGGCGGCCGTCACGGCGGTAGCCCAGCACCAGTTCCGGCGCGGGCAGAGAGCGGGTCATCAAGACGTACGACTCCTCGATGGCCCCGCGCCGTGATCGAGTCTACGGAACCCAACGACACGGCTCCCGTCTCATCGTCAAAGGAGCGTGAGCTCCCCTCCCTCAGACAACAGACGTGCTCAGTGTCAGCCGCCTTTGAGACAAGGCCGAGACTCCCTGCCGGATCTGCGGGCATGACGACGGCGAGCCGGTGTTGAACGAGTACGGCGTCCCGCAGTGCATCATCTGCCCGTGCTGCTCCAACGAGTCCGGTATCGGGGATGACAACGTGTCCCAGGTCCGAGAACTGCGCGGCTATTGGGTTGTCACCGGAGCCCCATGGGATGAGTCGAAGCTGCGGCCAGCCAACTGGAATCTGCTGGAACAGCTGTCGAACATCCCGCCGCAGTGGCGCTGATCCAGACGTCCGGTCATCGCCTCACGTCGTGAGTCGCCGGTAAAGCGGAGCCCCGCCCGATCCGCGTTGGAGGAGGCTCTGAGCAACGGAGCGAAGCTGGCCCGGCACGAGTTTGGCGGGATCGACAAGCTCCTGCGCGGCAAGTAGAGGCGCTTCCGGCCAGTCAGCCCTCGACCGGCGCGGCCGGTCGAGGGCACACCGAGGGCCGCCTTCGCGAATGTGCCGGAACGTTCACTGGGATCTGGCCGATGCCCCCGGTCGCGGCTCCGGACGCATCTGCGGCATCGGGGCCAGGGGGCCACCTCCCTCTGACGACTGTGCGTGCAGGCCAGGGCAGCGCGAAGCGAGCACTGCAGTTGGCGAGCCCCGCCACGTACGGCGCTCAGTCACACCTGGGTGGATGGTTACTTCGTCATGGTCGAGGAGGACCTCCTGCATCGGCCAGCCGATCAGCAGTGCGAGGCGCTGAAACGGACGAAGTAACCTGATGCTCTGACACCGGGGCGGACTGCCGGTCGGCGATGCGGGCAGCCTCCTGGCGCGCGTCCTCGATGGGATATCCCGCGTCCTGAAGCATCCGGATGCCAGTCTCCAGCGAGAACACCCCGGCCCCTACGCCCTTGACCACTTCGTCGAGAATCGCCTGCCGGTCAGTGGGCATGTGCGGGCCGAACACCAGCTGGGCCGCCAGCGTCGGACCCACAGGCCAGTTTGGCGCGCGACCGGCCTGGTGAAGGCGCTGCACCATCTTCAACAAGAGCACGTACTTGTGGGCGCGGGCCAGGCGCATCGAGTCAACCAGGGAGTCCAGCGGACCGAGGCTGATCTGGAAGGCGTAGCCGCTGGGCACATCGGACGGATCGACCGTGCCCAGGCTGACGGCCGGCAGCCTGGCGTTGACCGCGGCCCGCTCCCGGATCTCCTCTACCCGGGCCCGCAGCTCCGCCAACTGGCCCGAGGTGTCAAGGACGTCCATCCGCCCGCCGTCAGCGAGTTGGAAGAGCGTGCCTGGCTGTACCGCCAGCGGCTTCGGCCGACCCGTTGCCCGGTCCACTTCCGCCCGGGCACCGGCGAGAGCGATGATCGGAGCCCCGGCGGTGGCCGAAGCGCGCGCTGAGTCGGTGTCCGTCTCCGCGAGCTCGTCGAGAGCCTGCATCACCTTCGCCAGGAACGACTGCCCGAAGTGCTCCCCGTCGGCCACGGTGTTGCTGACATGCACCACCGGGATGAAGTCGATCGCCAGGTCCAGCCGGTTCAGGGCCTGCCCGTCCGCCCGGGTCCGAAAGGTGGCCTTGTCAGAGGGAAGCTCGTCGAGTGTCTGACCGTGACGGAGATCATCGAGCGACCACTCGGCGTCGGAGAGGTAGCAGGTGACGGCCGAGGGCTGTTCGGGCGCCCACGGATAGCGGCGCATCGCCGCAGGATGGTCGGGGCCTTCCTGGATCGGCCCGAGCTCGAACGTGATCCGCCGTACCCGGGCCTTGATGCCGCGCCGGGAATCTTCAGGGATCTCCCACGCCAGATGGACACGGGTCGGAAAGTCGCCGGGGTCAGCGTCGTCGTCCAACACGGGGAAGTAGAAGCCGGGGTCGTACGTCCGCAGCCTCACCCGGCCCTTGGACGGATCCCACGCCAGCAGATACACCGCATCACCCAGCAGAACAGCCTTACGTTCCGCAGCCTGCATCCGCAGCGGCAGCAACTCCGCCTGCGCCCAGTCCCGCAGCCGCTCTTGCGCCTGGGCTGCTGCCCTGGCGACTGGCGAGGCGTTCTCGTTGCCCGCATGTTCGGCGCCGGGCACGGTGATCTGCTGGGTCTTGCCGAGGAGATGCGCCAGCGCGGTATCCACGAGCATGGCCGGATCGCCGAACTCTCGCCGCTCGGCAGCGGCTTCGTTCCCGGTGAGCGCGGCGAGCTCCCCGGCTTGGTTGGAGTCGTACGCGGCCAGCAGCTTGTACGCGGCCAAGCGACGGATCGCATCATCGGGTAGCCAACTGGCCTGTACTTCGGGGGCCAGGGCCCGGTGCGGGCGGCCATCGAGTGTGGAGGCCATGGCGGGCTTGTAGTTCAGCCACGACCAGGCATCGGTGAGGAAATGGCGCAGGCCCACGGGGAGCAGTTCCCATCGTCAGCCCCGCGCCCCGTACATCAGCGTAGTGCTGCGGCCCTCTGGCTCAGTCTGCGCCTTAGCGCCTTCCGGAAACGGCAGTTAGGGAAATCTTGCGAATGGGATACGCGGCGATTGTCAGGCACATAAAATCGATCCGCATACCTCGCACCCTTCCCTAGTGCTGTCCGGAATGCTGAATTCCGGACAGTGCTAGGGAGGAGGTGAGAAGAATGTCCGGAAGGCATGCGTATGCATCAGAAAGGGGAGCGCGAGGAGCCAGCCGCTTAGGGCAGTTGATCCCTCTATTGGGAGGGGTCGCCAGTCTGCTTCGACTAGTACTCGAAGTACTGACTGACCTGCGCAAGTAGCAGCTGGCGCCTCACAAGGGCGGTGGGTCAGGTCGAGACTGAAGCATCTTTTTCCTGGCCTGCCGCCTCCAACTGACATTCACTAATGTACCCGGGGGTGGAGCACAGTGCATACCGTTTCCCGAATAAGCAACAAACGGGGGCCCTTGCTGCAGGTCGGGGGCATCCGCTTTTCCAGGCTAGTTCAGTAGCCACCGCATCACGTGATGCGGTGGTTCGGAGGTCCGCACGGGCCCCAGCACACCTCAACGTTGAGGTGTGAACCCCTCGTTGCGGATGCCTCCGAACCCACGCGTAACTGCTCCGGAGGGGGAGTACCGGTTCAGCGCCGCCCTGTCAGGCGGGCGTCGTTGTACGCGCTGGCTCCTGCGGATGCCTGCTGCGGGTCGGCAAGCTGCGTCAGTGCGTGCACGGCCGCATCCATCCGGTCTGGGCTGTCCATGCCGGCGACCCATGTCACCATCTGCTGTTCCAGGGCAGGCCATTCCCCGACATGGTGCACGCGGCCCTGGTCGTAGAGCTGGGCGATGGGTTCCGCCCGCAGTCTCTTGCCGTGCTTCGCGGTGACAGAGAGGACCGCGGGCATCAGCATTCCGTCGGTATGGTCCTCGTCCTGGAGCTGGGTCCATGCCTGGTGGAGGATCTGGCGGGACATGTCGCCGCCGTAGTTCGACTCAACGACGATCGCGTCAGCACGCAGCTCGATGGCCAGGAGGCAGGTCTCTCGACCCCAGGATTCGGCGCCGCGGTTGCCAGAGCGGTCGTCGAGAACGTAGAGGTGCCCGTCACGGTCGCGGGCGGCAGCGACGATCCCGGTCTCGTCGCCCACCGTGGACTCTCCGCCCGCCGGGTCGACGGCAACCACGATGCGGGCCAGGTCCACTCCGCGGAAGCGGGCTGCGCTGATGCGGTTGTTGGCGATCCACGACCATTGCCAGACGCCGCCTTCTTGGGGGCGGGGCTGCTGCTGGTAGAGGCTCCACCAGACGCGCTCGCCCACCGAGCGGCGGATCTCGGCCAGGGCGTTGGTGTCGTACCGGTGAGGCCACAGCGGCGTGCCGACTTCGCGGCCCAAGGCGTCGTCGTCGGCAAGGGCGAGCGCGGGGAGGTCGATGACGGTCCAGCGGTCACGCTCGTCGGCGAGGATCCGACCGGCGAGGTCGTCCTCGTCCCAGCGGGTCTGGATGAGGATGACCGAACCGCCCGGCTCGATGCGCGTGAGGAGGACGGCCTGCCACCATTCCCACAGGCGCTTGCGCATGGTCGGCGAGGACGCTTCCTGAGCGTCCTTGATCGGGTCGTCGACCACGGCCAGGTGGGCGCCTTTGCCGGTGAGGCCGCCGCCGACACCGGCCATCACCGCGCCGCCCTCGGTGCCGGCCAGGTCGAAGCGGTTCGCCGCGCTGGAGCCCGCGCGGAGGCTCATGCCGAGCTGCGGGCCGTAGGCCTGGATGGCGTCCCTGATCCACCGGCCGTGGTCGTCGGCCAGGTCGGAGGAGTAGGACGCGATCATCACCCGGTGTTCTGGGCGGCGCCGCAGGTACCAGAGCGGCCCCCACCGTGCGGCGCGGCGGCTCTTGCCGTGCCGGGGCGGCATCGTCAGCAAGAGCCGTGTCGGCTGCCCGGAGGCGACCCGCTCGAAGGCCGCGTCGATCTTCGCGAGATGCGCGGCCTGCATCTCCCGGCCGTCAGTGAGGACGGCGGCCATGGCGCCGGGGGAGCGGTCCAACGCCATCTCCCGCTCGATGGCGTGGAGCTGAGCACGCAGGCCCGGGCTGGATGCTGCGGCTATCTCCCGGCGCCGGGAAGCGGGAAGCTCCCGGTACAGCTGAAGGACCGCAGCCTCGTCAGCCCTCCTCATCCCTGCCGACCGGGCTGCCCGCCAGAGCGATCAGCCGCTCCAGCTCCTCCAGTCCGGCTGTCTCGACCTGCACTGCCGCGCCGTTGGGCCCAGACAGTTCGGTCCGTACCGGTCGGTCGAGCCCGAGGAGGCGGCTACTGCGCTCAATGATGCGGACCGCACGGTCAACGGCCTGGTAGTCACCGGAGCGGATGGCCGCGCGGTAGACCGTGAAGAACAGTCGCTCCAGTCGCTCGACCATGAGCTGGCGCAGTTCGTCCGCGCTGGTGTCGAGAGTGGTGGTGCGTTCGTTGAGGGCCTTGGAGACGTCCTTGCAGGCGAGCTCGATCAGCCGCTTGTCCGTGGGGGGTTCCAGGCCCCGCCGGTACAGGTCGATGCCGTAGCCCTGCGGGTAGGCGACGCCGTCCGAGTTGATCGCGGGATCGGCGGCCAGCTTGCGGCCGATGGTCAGCCAGTCAACTCCCGCCAGCTTCAGATCGATCGCGTCGGCCCGGCGTTGGGTGATGGCGGCCCGCGCGGCCCGGTCGGGGCGGCCCATGAACGACTCCCTGGGCCCCGCGCCCTTCTCTTCATGATCCTGTAGCGGAAGTAGCGTGGGCTTCTAGCGTCGTGGAGTGCGGTGTCCGCGGACGCTCGCGCAGTTGGTCCCGTACGTGGGCGATTACGAGACGACGTGTGCAATTTGTGGCCGTAGGCAATCGGACAGATCTGGGCCCCAGGGAACCTCGGACTCCCTGCATCAGCTTCACAGGAAAGTCACAGGTCTCCTATGAGGGTGGGGGAGCTGCGCTCTGTGGTGCGGTCGAGAGACGTGTGGTGGTTTCGGACAGACAGCCCGAACCAAGTAATCAAACACCTGTGTCATTCCGTTGGGGTGTGCATACGGTTGGCGGCATGCACGGAGGGTCCTGACCCGTCCCGCCGTGCGAGTACATGCACCAGCGACCGGGGGAACAGCTGTCGCCCATGGGGGGTGAGGTGTGCCCTGGGTCGCTTCGACCTCGGGATGAAAGGCATGTCTCTTGCGTTCCAGATCTCCAAATCCTTTCTTACCAAGGCCGGGACAGTCGGGGTTGGCTGCCCGGATCATTCTTCTGCTGACGGCCGTCGCCATGGTGGTCGGCCTCGCTGTTCGGCCTGACCTTGCGGGGTCTTCGGGCCGGGGCGGTATGAGCCTGGTCGGGGATTCCTACGACGGCTACGACACCAAGGCCTCTGAACAGCTGCGTGGGGATCAGTGTGTGGCTGCTGATGCCCTGCGCAGGGGCGGGGCCAGCCTGTTCGCCCTGGCGCAGGATGCCATCGGGCTGCCGCCCGATCAGCTTCACCAGAAGGTCTATCGGGACCTTCTCAACGACAAGACCCCTCTGCATCAGGCTCGCAATGCGGACAGCGACAGCACCGACCAGTGGCTGAAGAAGGTCAGCGACCAGGAGCAGGTGTGGTCCGGCGCCACCAGCGGTCTGGATTTCCCTCACCCGCCGCGAGGGGACGGCAAGGTCTTCGATCAGGTCGGGCTGCTTCCGTGGCTGTATCAGTCGTACGGGGCCGGGGACGACGTGGTCAATCCGTTCTACGATCCGTCACCCACCGCCGACGACAAGACGAAGGCAGCCGCGCTCGCGATCGGCGACGCGCTGTACACCACGGCAGGCACGCCCCAGGAGCAGCAGGCGTGGGCGCTGTGGAAGAAGAACTCGGGGAAGGTCGAAGAGAACCAGTGGTTCGTTCCCCGGGTGTTCACCGATGACGCCCGGATCTTCCTGTCCTCGGGCGGCTTCCCCACTACAGCCCCGGCTCCGGACAGTCCCGAGTTCCGTATCGCGGTCGAGGACTTGAAGGCCCGCTTCGCCACGTGTGCCTGGCACGACCCGATCGACCCGAACCGAGCTCTCGGTAAGGAGGTGGCGCAGGCATCCGCTGAGTGGCAGCAGGAGATCGCCTCGCAGGCCGCGCAGCGTCAGCAGATCCTCGGTGCGAGCTCCACCGCGGCGAAGGCGTTGCAGGATGGCACGTTCGCCCTGGGCAAGCTGGTGGGCCAGTCGTGGGTCGCGGACTACTCCACTCGCTGGCTGGACTACTCCACCGAGGGCGGCGTCGGCTGGATCGGCGACGCCCCCAATGTGATCAAGGTGGTGACTGCTGCCGGCAAGTGCCTGGACGTCGAGGGGGGAAGCAAGGACAACGGCGCCTCCGTACAGATCTGGAACTGCAACAACGGCGCAGCGCAAGACTGGCGACTGGAGCCGGACGGCAGCGGCCTGCATCTGCGGAACCCCAGCTCGGGCAAGTGCCTGGACGTCGACCACGCCAACAGCGCCGACGGCACGAAGATCCAGATCTGGAACTGCAACCAGGCTCCGGCCCAGACGTGGGAAGCCGACGTCCGTGCCACCACGAGTCTGAGGAACACGGGAACGGGCAAGTGCCTGGACCTGCGCACGTTCACCAACGGCCAGGACGCGTTCCTCTACCCGTGCAACGGCACGGACGGGCAGAAGTTCAAGGTCTCCCCCAAGGGCCACACCGGCCCGGCCCCGACCAAGGCCAACGTCGACAAGGCCAAGGCGAACATCACGGGTGCGCAGGTGGAGGCGAAGAAGCAACTCGACGTCCTCCGTGCTCAGTTGGAGACAGCGAAGAAGGCCGCTGCCACCTCCACCACGGCGCAGCAGGCCGCCTACACCATCGCGGACCAGAACGGGGCCCCTCGGGGACGCGGTCTGATCGTCGGGCAGCAGAAGGACCAGGTCACCCAGGGCGCTGTTGCCGCGTTGGAGGCGATGGTCAAGGCCGGGGAAACTGCCGAGGCCGCCACCCGTGCCTCGGCGGCCGACAGCGACACCATCACCCAGCGGGCCCTCGCGCAGGCAGCGCAAGTGCGGGCCGAGTTCCGTAAGAAGGCTGCTGAGACAGCGGAGTTGCAGGCCCAGGCCGCCCGTGATGCGGCCAAGATGCATCGCGACAACGCCAAGACGGACGCGGAGAGTGCGAAGGCGAAGCTGGCCGACGCGGTCAAGGCCGAGGGCGAGGCGAAGGCCGCCGCAGCGCAGGCACACGCCAAGCGGCTCGCGGCGGAGGCGCAGGAGCAGACGGCCAAGGCGGAGAAGGAAACGGCCGCAGCGAAGCAGGCCGAAGCCAACCAGCACAAGCAGAACGCCCAGGCAGAAGCCGGGAAGGCGAAGGACGCCAAGGACAAGGCCGAAGCCGCCGAGCAGACCGCCAAGAGCAACCGTGACGACGCGGTCAAGGCCCGCGACAAGGCCCAAGCACTGCGGGACGACGTCTACAACGCCGAGCAGAAAGCGGACGCCGCCCGCGCCAAGGCCGACTCCAAGGAAGCGTACGCGCAGTCGTTGGACGCCGGGGATGCTGCGGACGCCGCCCGTAAGGCAGCCAATGAGGCCGCTGCCGCTGCGGACGATGCCAAAGCGGCAGCCAAACGGGCCCGTACCGAGGCCGACGCCGCCACCCAGGCAGCGGCGGATGCAGATGCTGCGGCCACGAGGGCGGAGGCTGCGGCCAAGCGGGCCCGTTCCGACGCGGATGCCGCGCAGGCCGCGAAGCTGAAGGCCGACGCCGCGGTCAGGACGGCCACCAGTGCCGCCGCGGACGCCATTCAGGCATCCAAGGACGCGGCAGCCGAAGCCACCGCCGCGGTCAAGCAGGCCGACCTGGCGACCGCGCAGGCGAAGACCGCCAAGTCCAACGCCGACGCCGCCGGCAAGGAGGCTCTCACCGCTCTCGCCGCCGCGGCGAAGGCCGCCGGCTACGCCCATGTCACCGCGCAGGCCGCCGCTGATGCCACGGCCGCCGCACGACAGGTCGCCAAGCCGGCCAACGACGCCGTCCAACTCGGCAGCCCCTACGCGGACACCGACAGCACAGCCTCTCTGGTGGTGCTGACGGGGCAGGCGTCGAAGACGGTCGCCGAGCAGCAGCAGGCCGTCGCCCAGGCCCACGCCGACAACGCCAAAACGGAAGCCGAAGCGGCCAAGGACATCGCCAACCAGGCCCAGGGCGATACGAAGGAGGCGTACCTCCACGCCGCCAACGCGGCCGGCTACGCGGCAGAAGCCCGGGGCTACGCGAAGGAAGCCCTCGGCTATTCGACACAAGCCGCCGGATACGCAGCTGAGGCTGCCAAGTCCCTGGCCCGCACGGTCGAATACGACCGGCAGGCCACCGAGGACGCGGCAGCCGCCGACAAGGCAGCCGGCCGGGCCGAAGGTTATGCGAAGGAAGCCCGCGAGTCCGCCGACCAGGCCGCCCTCGACGCGGCAGCGGCACGTGACGCTGCAGACCAGGCCGCGCAGGCGGCCAAGGACGCACAGGCCGCAGCCGACCGCGCCAACACCGCTGCCACAGAGGCGGAACAGGCGGCCAAGGACGCCGCCAAGGCAGCCAAGGACGCCCAGGACGCGGCCCAACGGGCGGAGACGAAGGAGAAGAACACCCAGATCTCGACCGGGGCCGGCAGCATCGGCGGCGTCTTTTTCAAGACCAAGCTCGAGCCCGTCGGCGAACCGGAAAACGTCAAGAAGGACAACTGCAACGTCATCATCCACACCGGTGACTGCATCATCACCGCGACGATCACCTCCAAGGTGTTCGTCGACCTCTTCCTGTGCACCAACCCCGACATCCCCGACGCACAGTCCGGATGCCTGGCCTCCGACACCCTGTTCCTCGCCAGCCAGGAGCTGAAGCCGCAGACCCAAGAGGTCACCTACACGATCACGCAGCAGGAGTTCAACCACGCCATCGGCAAGGGGCTGATCAAGGCCCTCACCGAGGACTTCACCGGGTGCTGGGACAAAATCACCGGTGGCGGCGGAAGCTTGGGCAACTGCGGCTGGGCCGCCTTCGACATCACGTCCCTCGTCTTCGGCAACGTCGCCATCAAGGCCATCGCGGATGGCGTCAAAGCCGTCGACGCTGCAGCGAGAACGGGCATCGGCTTCATCGACGCCTGGAGGGGCCTACGTACCGTCGGGCTCACTGAGGAGGCTATCGCCGGAATCGGAGCCAAGCTGCTCCGCACGCTCGGCGACACATGCGGCAGGCCGGTGGCCCGGACGGCTTTGACCACCGTGCACGCCGCCGCGGCGGCAAAGGGCTGCTGGGTCGTGAAGGGAGGGCCCGGCGTATGGGCCATCACCACGGAGGGGGGAAAGAGCGCGAGGGCCGTTGCCTACGAATTCCAGATAACAGGGGTTCCTGAAGGGTTCGGCTACAAGATACTGAATACGTCGAACCGTGCAGGGGAGCTGAAGTTTGACGGATTCAACGGCGTCGAACTGCTGGAGGCGAAGGGCCCCGGCTATTCGCAGATCATGAAGTTCAGGCCGGATATCGTGAAGACGGATTTCGTGGCGCAAGCGGAAAAGCAGGTTGCGGCGGCTCCCAATACATCGATTACATGGCACATCGCCGAGTCCGATGTGTTCGACGAAGCCGAGAAGGTTTTTGCGGCGAACGAAAAGCTCGCAAGAATTAAGGTCGTGTACACGCCGCCCGCTCCCTAGGCCATGGGGCCACACGGACACAGTTCTCTAGGACTGCCGCCCAGTGCAAGCCTAGGTGGCAGGAGAAGGGCAGGATGCAGACTGTCCGTACGGACGTCTGCCTTTGCCAGCCACAGCTGAGATAGCGTCAAGGGGGCGGCGCGAGCCGGAGAGGTGAGCCCTTCCCTCATCGCGCCGCCCCTGACGCTCAGCATGCCGGCGACGAGTGTCTGCCCATCAGCGGCGATTCCCGCAGCGCCACAGATGGGCACTGCGAGCGAGAGAGCTTGCAACTCCTGGCCTCCGCAAGGCGGCATACCTCCAGACCACGTGGAACGCGCCGATAGGGGTTCATCACTCCTCGGGGCGCGTATAGGATCACCCCGACTCGTCACCTACCGCGGAGATTCAAGTGAGTTACGACATCTTTGTGTTTCGGTTTGTTAATTCCGAGCAGGTTCACCTGGAAAGAGACGTTATTCATGAAATTCTCGATGCGCACGTGACAGAACGTGACCCCGAGCGTCACTTTCTCCAGTTGAAGACGGGAGAGGGCGGGGGGGTGGCGGATATCTACCTCAGCTCCGAAAGTAGCATCATGATCAGCAATTTTGGGGGGGATGGGATTATGGATATCATTTCTGAGATAATGCAGCGCCTAGAGGCCGTTCTGGTTCTCCCAGGAGGAACGGTGGTCCTGAGCCGTGAAGCGGACCGTCAGCATCTGCCGGAGGATTTCAAGGATTGGTCCGTCGTTGTGGCATCCACCGGCCAGGAAATCACGCAGGCGATCCGGGCATCATAGATGTATCCGGTTGGCGAAATGCGCGTCGGCTCTTCGGGCAGCTGATACCGGGAGGGAGAAAATCCGTAACCCATATTCTGATAGGCGGTGAAGTGAGTCGCGCTGTGGGAATCCACAAGTTCGTCAACGGCGAACCGGTCCCGCCGGACCTGAACATGGTCTTCGAGGTCCTGGCACCCTACGATGCTGCTCCAGAACGGGCGACTGGCAACCCCAGGAACTTCTGGATCCGGGCCGCCGATGGCAGCGAGGCCGAAGTGTTCGTTGACGATGCCGTCATCACCGTCGAGCGCCCACAGGGTGGCGACGTCTTCCGCATTGTCGCCGAGCTTGCGGACCGGCTCGGTGCAGCGGCACGTGTTGGTGATGATGTTGAACCAACTGTCGCAGCTCGTGCACCAGATGGAGCCGGGGGTGGGGGGCGTGGACTGTCGCGTGCGGGGCATGGGGTCTTCCTGTCAGAGGCGGTCGGCGAGCTGGGCGCGCGGCCGGCTTGGGGCGAGCGTGGCGACGATCAGGTGAAGGTCTCCAGCTCGTAGTGGCGGGCATACACGTCCTGGAGCGCAGGTCTGGCGAGCTCAGCACGTTCCTCCGACGCGAGGCCGACGGAACGGCTCGCCAGCGATATCGCGTCCCGGGCCAGCGTCGCCGCCTCCAGATAGCGCGCGTACGCCGTACGTAACTCACCCCGCTCCTGCTCGCCTAAGTTCCGTCTCCACCGAGTCCGCTCGGCCAGCAGCGTGCTGCCCATGCCGATCAGCGCGCCCATGGCCGTCGCCACCACCGTCGCCCACTCCATGGCCGGAGGATAGGCAATGCCTCCCCGCGAAGACAGTCGTCGTGACGACGACCGTCCTCACCGTTTTCCAGGCGCGCCGCCACCCCCACCCCATCGGCCCATCCCCCCGCGCCCCCACCCCACCCCGCACGTTCCAATGAACAAGTGACCGCCGGACAGCTCACCGCGCCGCTGCCACCCCACCACGCCGCGGCGCCCCACGACTGCCTCGCGCGCAACGACTGGATCTGCGGGGAGTACCTCTCCTCCCGCAGCCAGATCCTTTGGGACGCCGTCGTCCAGCACCTCCAGATCACCGTCGTATCCGTCGTGATCGGGCTCGCCGTGGCCCTCCCGCTCGCCATCGTCGCGCGGCGATGGCGGTGGGCTGCCGGGCCCGTGCTCGGGGTTACCACCGTCCTCTACACCATTCCCTCCCTCGCGATGTTCTCGCTGCTCCTTCCGGTGTACGGGCTGTCGGCGACCCTCGTCGTGGCCGGGCTCGTTCTGTACTCGCTGACCCTCCTCGTACGGAACATCCTCGCGGGGCTGCGGGCCGTGCCCGAGGACACGCGGCAGGCCGCGCGGGGCATGGGGTACGGGCCCGTACGGCTGCTCCTCGCCGTGGAGCTGCCGCTCGCGCTGCCCGCCGCCATGGCGGGGCTGCGGATCGCGACCGTTTCCGCCGTCTCACTCGTCACCGTCGGCGCCATCGTCGGATACGGCGGACTCGGCAACCTCATCTACTCCGGTATGAACACGTACTTCAAGGCGCAGGTCCTTACCGCCTCCGTCCTCTGCGTGGTCATCGCCATCGCCGCCGACCTCGTACTCCTCCTCGCCCAGCGGCTGCTCACGCCATGGACCCGGGCGGTACGGGCATGACCCCGCGCCCCAGGCATGAATCCGCGCTCCGAAACACCGGTGCTGCGGGCATCACCCCGCGCCCCGACACCCCGCCGGTGCAGCCATGACCACGCTCTCCGACGCCTGGTCCTGGCTCACCGGATCCGCCCACTGGCACGGCGAGAACGGCATCTGGCACCGGCTCGGCGAGCACCTCTGGCTCACCGCCCTCTGCCTCGTCCTCAGCTGTCTCATCGCGCTGCCGGTCGCGCTCGTCCTCGGACACCTCGGCAAAGGTGGCGCCCTCGCCGTCAACCTCTCCAACATCGGCCGGGCCGTGCCCACCTTCGCCGTACTCGTCCTGTTGCTCCTCACCCCGCTCGGGCGACACGGCGAGGCGCCGACGATCGTCGCCCTGATCCTCTTCGCCGTACCGCCGCTGCTGACCAACGCGTACGTCGGCATGCGCGAAGTCGACCGTGACGTGGTCCGGGCCGCGAAAGGCATGGGGATGACCGGTAGTCAGCTGCTGTGGCGAGTTGAACTGCCGCTCGCGCTGCCCCTCGTCCTCACCGGTGTACGGATCGCCGCCGTCCAGCTCGTCGCCACCGCCACCCTCGCCGCGCTCGCCGGGGGCGGTGGACTCGGCCGGATCATCACCGCCGGGTTCAACCTCGCCTCCACCCCGCAGGTCGTCGCGGGCGCGATCCTGGTCGCCGTGTTCGCCCTCGTCGTGGAGGCCATCTTCGAGGTCGTCCAGCGCCTCGGGCCCCGCTGGGCGAGGGCCGGCGGTGCCGGATGAGGCTCCACCGCGCACTCCTCGCCCGGCCACGGCGAGCCCCTCGCCCCTACCACGTACTCCTCGCCGCCACCCTCCTCACGGGAAGCGCCTGCACCACCGGCCCCACCCTCGAAAACCAGGGCGCCGTCACCGCCCCACCCGGCGACAGCAAGCACCTCACCATCGGCACCGCCGGGTTCACGGAAAGCGATCTGCTGGCCCAGATGTACGCCCTGCTCCTCGGCCGGGCCGGTTACAGCACCAAGATCCTCTCCGTCACCAACCGTGAGCTGTACGAACCCGCCCTCGAATCCGGGCAGATCGACGTCGTACCCGAATACGCCGCCACCCTCGCCGACTGGCTCAACGCCAAGGCGCACGGCCCCGACGCACCACCCGTCGGCTCGCCCGACCTCGCGAAGACGATGACCGCGCTGCGCCGACTCGCCACCCCGCGCGGCCTCACCGTCCTCGACCCGGGCAAAGCCGTCGACCAGAATGCCTTCGCCGTCACCGCCGACTACGCCCGGCAGCACAAGCTCAAGACGCTCAGCGATCTGGGCGCGGCGAAACTCCCCGTACGACTCGCGGCAGGCGACGAATGCGTTCAACGGCCTTACTGCGAACCAGGGTTGAAGAAGACGTACGGCATCGACATCACCGCCGTCGACCCCAAAGGCGTCGGCACCACCCAGTCCAAGCAAGCCGTCCAGAACGGGCAGGACCAGATGGTCCTCACCACGACCACCGACGCCACCCTCGACAACTTCGGACTCGTCCTCCTCGCGGACGACAAACATCTCCAGAACGCCGACTACATCGTCCCCGTCGTCAACCGCTCCCGAGCGGGCAGCAAGGGCGTGACCAACGCACTCGGTGCCCTCAACACCGTATTGACCACCGCCGACTTGGCCAGCCTCAACCAGCAGGTCGACAGCTGGCGGCGGCTGCCGCAGGACGTGGCCAAGACCTACTTGGAGTCGAAAGGCCTGCTGCGGCCACGGCCCTGAATCCGGTCCCGCAGGCGATCCCGATGGCGGCGGTGAAGACGGTGTTGCACCTGGCCCAGGGCGCGGTCGGGCGGGGGCTCGTCCGGCAGGTCGTCCAGGCCCTGCTGTACGCGCGCGTGGACGTGCATGTCATGCCAGCCGTCCGCGTGCAGCTGGGCGCTGCGCCGAGTGCTCTCGGTGGGGAAACCGGACTTCATGGCGACCCGGCAGGCGGCCTCGTTCGCCATCGGGTGCGCGATCTCGATCCGGTGCAGCCCGACCGTATCCAGCGCCCAGTAGGCCAGCGCGGACACGCCCGCCGGAGCCACGCCCTGGCCGCGCGCCGAGGGCAGGACCCAGTACCGGCACTCGGCGCGGCCCACCGCCAGCTCCAGATGGCACAGCGCCACCCACCCGATCACCGCACCATCGGACGCCCGGGCCATCGCCCAGTGCGCGTCCGTCTCCGCCCGCCAGCCCTGGCGCCAGCGCGCGATCCACTCCCTCGTCTCGATCTCGCAGTCCGCCCGCCGACGCGTCCAGTGCTGGATCGACGGATCCTGGTACGCCTCGTAAACGAACGGCGCGTCGTCGAGTTCCCAAGGGCGCAGGAACAGACCGGCGGAGACCGGGAGCGAGGGCTGCTCGGACCGGCCGAGGCGGCCCGCCGGAACAACGGCAGGGACCAGCTGGGGCATACGCACATCATGTCAGCCGAGCGCCCTCGGAGGGGCGCGCTCCGGTCGGTCCGCACGCAATCCGGCAGGAATCCTCGCCTTCCCCCGGCACGTACCCCCGCCCCGTCATTCACCACCGTACAAGCCCAGTTGACCCGACAATGGGGCAGTCGAAGATCGCGAGAGGGGTAAGTGGACATGGATCACAAGGAGCTACGGGACCGGTTCGCCGCGCTGACCAGCGCGCACGTCGCGGACGCCTGCCTGCGCGCCGGCGTCCCCGTGCGGTGCGCGCCGTCCGAAGTCCAGGCCGTGGTGGACGGCGGACGCGTGGCCGGACGCGTCGCACCCGCCCGGCACGTCGGCAGTGTCGACATCTTCCTGGAGGCGTACGAGGAGGCCGCGCCCGGCGACGTACTGATCGTCGACAACGGCGGCCGCCGCGACGAGGCGTGCGTCGGCGACCTCGCCGTACTGGAGGCCAAGGGCGCGGGGCTCATGGGCGTGGTCATCTGGGGACTGCACCGCGACACCGCCGACATCCGGGCCATCGGCCTGCCCGTCTTCAGCATGGGCTCCACACCGACCGGCCCGCAGCGCCTGGACGGCCGCCCCGAGGACGCGGTGGAATCCGCCGTGGTGGGGCAGTGGACCGTGAGCCGCGCGGACGTGGTCCTCGGCGACGACGACGGCGTCCTGTTCGTCCCCGCCGACCGCGTCGACGAACTCCTCCCCCTCGCCGAGACCATCCGCGACACCGAACACCGCCAGGCCGAACGCATCCGCGCGGGCAACTCCCTGCGCGGCCAGGTCCAGTTCGAACGCTACCTCGCCGAACGCCGCCGGAACCCGTCCTTCACCTTCCGCGAGCACCTGCGGGCCGTGGGCGGCGCGATCGAGGAATAGCCCCGGCCGCCTCGTTTTAAGTCGTACGTGCCGTACGTTTCCGGCGACGGCGATCGTGATACGACCATGGTCATACGTACGACGGTCTACGTACCCGGGAACGAAAGGGTGTCCACGATGCTGATCGGTGCGCACGAGCCGCTGGCCGTCGAGGTGGCGACCGTGATCCGAGCCGGGGACGTCCCGCGGCTCAAGGCGCTGCTCGCCGCGCACCCCGGTCTCGCCGGGGCACGCCTTGGCGACGAGCTGAAGAACCGCACCCTGCTGCACGTGGCCACGGACTGGCCGGGCCACTTCCCCAACGGCCCGGCGGTCGTGACCGCGCTCGTCGAGGCGGGCGCGGACGTGGGCGCGCGGTTCACCGGGCCGCACTCCGAGACCCCGCTGCACTGGGCGGCCAGCTGCGACGACGTCGCCGTTCTGGACACGCTGCTCGACCTGGGCGCGGACATCGAGGTCGACGGGTCGGTCATCGCGGGCGGCACGGCGATCGCGGACGCGGTCGCGTTCGGCCAGTGGCACGCCGCCCGCCGCCTGCTCGAACGCGGTGCCCGCACCACGTTGTGGCAGGCAGCCGGGCTCGGCGAACTCGACCGTGTGATCGCCTACTTCACCCCGCCCGCCACTCCACCGCCCGCGATCGAGGTCACCGAGGCGCTGTGGTGCGCCTGCCACGGCGGCGACCGGCCGACGGCCGCGTACCTCCTGGAGCGGGGCGGCGACATCAACTGGGTCGGCTACGACGAACTCACCCCGCTCGACACCGCCGCCCGCGCCGGGCATGTCGAGTTGGTGGCGTGGCTGCGGGGGAGAGGCGCGAAGTCGGCGCAGGACCGGGCGTGAGGCGCCCCAACCTCCGTATGAACCCGTGCCATTGAGGACATAGCCGTACGCATCGGGACGGGCCGACGGCGCGGATCACGTGGGGTCACGCATCGGTAACTAGGTATTCACCGCAAGGGTCTACCCGCATAGATGGCTGAGATGTTGTCATGCCTCTATCACTCCGTTGGGCCTACCCAGTCCTGCGGAGACCGCCTCGATCAACGGGAGCCCCCACATGCCTCGTCTGCGTAAACTTGCCGTCGCCGCATCCTCTTTGATGCTCGCTACCGGCGGCCTGATCGTCTCCACCGGCAGCGCCCACGCCGCCGTCACCTGCTCGCAGAGCTTCCTGCCGCTGCCCGACGCCTCCTGTCAGCCCGGCGCCCTCAACCCGGACGTCACACAGGACACGATCCAGGACACGATCTGCGTCGGCGGCTACAGCACCTCCATCCGTCCGCCCACGAGCTACACCAACGCGCTCAAGGTGCAGCAGATCGCCCAGTACGGGTACAGCGACACCAGCACCGCCGACTATGAGGAGGACCACCTCATACCGCTCTCGCTCGGCGGCAACCCGCGCAGCCCGCAGAACCTGTGGCCGGAGCCGCGCTACCAGGCGGGCGGCAGCACCTCGACCGACAAGGACACCGTCGAGTACAAGCTGTACCGCGCGGTCTGTGCCGGAACGATTCAGCTCGCCCCGGCGCAGCAGGCCATCGCCAGCGACTGGACCACCGCGCTGGCCAAGGTTGGCCTGTAGTCGACACCTCGTACCCAACGCTCCCGCCGTGCGCAGGCTTCGGCGTCCACGGCGGGAGCGCCGCGCAACTCGCCTTCACCCACTCCGAATTGCGGACACCCGCTCCGGAACGGCAAATTCCCCACCATGTTTCCGTCAGGCCCTGTCCGGGGTGTCGCGAGCACGCCAAGATCTCCCTCGCGTCGGGCCACCCCTGTGCCCGGCGCGGGGAGGAGAGCGCATGATGCCCGCACGGCGTCGACGACGGCTCATGACCTGCACCGTCGTGGCCGCCGCGTTCGGACTGGTCAGCAGCCAGTCGTTCGCGGCGTCCGGTGACACCAGACCCAGGCCCTGGAACGCACGTCACCAGGCCGACATCGGCCGCAAACACGCCAAGGCAGTACTCGCCGGACACGGCAAGTCCGCTCTCGCCGCCCAGGGCGGGGACGGCGGCTCCGACGAGGCCGAGAACTCCGCCGAAGGCACCGCCCAGTACACCGAGGCCCGCACCGCCCCCGGCGTGGTGGCGCCCGGCGCGTACGGCGCCGCCTGGGCACAGCTCCAGTCCATGCCGCACACACGCGGCGACTGGGACCATGTGACCAAGAAGGCATACAACTCGGACGACCCCCGCTACCGCGACATCAACTCCAACTCCAGCGGCGGCTCCGGCGACGTGACCGGCCGCATCACCGGCATCGCCGCCGACGACCAGGGGTATGTGTACGCGGGCGGCGCCAACGGCGGGGTGTTCCGCTCGAAGACCGGCGGCGGGCACTGGCAGCCCATCGCCGACAAACTGCCCTCCCTGTCGACCGGAACCCTGGCCCTCGACAGCTCCAAGCGGCTCTGGTACGCCACCGGCGAGTCCAACACCGGGGCGACGTCGTTCGTGGGCACGGGAGTCTACGTACTCGCCGACCCGCAGCACGGGCAGTTCCAGCCCGGCGGCCGCGTCGGCGGGGCCGAGCTGGAGAGCACCGTCATCCACGCGCTGCGCTTCGCCGGGACCACGGTGTGGGCGGCGACCAGCCGAGGCGTGTGGTCGCACTCGACAACCACCCTCTCGGGACCGTGGAAGCTGGAGTTCGCACCCAACCCCGACTATCTGCCCGGCGGTTCCAAGGCCGCCGACCCGTCCGCCCCGTACAAGAACATCGCCAATGACATCGCGGTCGACCCGAAGGACCCGAACAAGGTCCTGCTCGCCGTCGGCTGGCGCGGTGGCGACACGTACAACGGGCTCTACGGCAAGCAGAGCGACGGCAGTTGGAAACCGGTCAGCGGGCTCGGCGACCTGCCGACCAGCAGCGCCGACGTCGGCAACATGACGTTCGGTGCGGCGGCCGACGGCTCGCGCCTTTACGCCATCGACGAGTCCCCGGCCCAGATGGCGTCCAACCCGGACAGCGGTCTCAAGGGCGTGTACGTCTCCAAGAACGGCTCGCCGTTCGGGCCGTGGACGCAGATCGCCGACTACAACAAGCTCAAGAACTCCGGCTCCGCGCTCCAGGGCGCGGGATACATGCCCGGCATCCAGTCCTGGTACAACCAGTTCCTCCAGGTCGATCCGACCAATGCCGACCATGTTTACCTCGGTCTTGAGGAAGTCTTCGAGACGAAGAACGGCGGGACGAGCTGGATCACCCCCGGCCCGTACTGGAACTTCGCGTTCCCCTGCTGGAGCATCGACCCCACCAAGCAGACTGGCGACTGCTCCCCGACCACCCACTCCGACCAGCACGCCGTCGCGATCGGCTCGTACCAGGGCAAGAGCTGGGCGTACGTCGGCAACGACGGCGGCATCTACCGGCGTCCGCTCAACGGAGCGGTCGACTCCGGCGGTCACGCCAAGGACTGGCAGTCGCTCAACGACGGCACCATCGACACCCTTCAGTACTACTCGGTCGGGATCGGCAAGGACCTCGACCACGGTGGTGTCTCGATCACCGGCGGGCTCCAGGACAACGGCCAGTCGATCCTGCGCGCCCACGACAAGGTGATGGGCTCCAACTTCGGTGGCGACGGCGGCGACACCATCGCCGACCCCGCCAACGGCTGCGACATCGCCGAGGAGTACGTCTACCTCGACATGTGGGTCACCCAGGACTGCGGCGCCAACAACGGTGCCTGGGCCACCGACCCGACCAAGGCCACCGAGTACGAAGTCGCCCCGCCCGACAAGGACCTGGGCGGCGCGGGTGCCCGCTTCATCGCGCCGATCGCCGCGGACGCCAAGGACGGCAACACCTGGGTGGCGGGCGGCCGTCACGTCTGGGTGCAGTCCAAGGGCTACGCGATCCGCTCCGGCGCGGAGTGGAAGAACGCCTTCGACCTCGGTGAAGGCCATGTGGCCACCGCCGTCGCCTCCTCGGGCGGCACGGTGTACGCGGGCTGGTGCGGCCCCTGCAACAACCAGGGCTTCAGCCGGGGCATCGCCGTCGGCAAAGCGGACGGCACCGGCTGGCACCAGCTGAACCTGCCGGTCGACGCCACGATCCCGAACCGCTACATCTCCGGCTTCGAGGTCGACCCGGCCAACGCCCAGCACGTGTACGTCGCGGTCAACGGCTTCTCGCGCAAGTGGACCGAGGGCCCCGGCGCGGGCTACGGCCACATCTTCGAGTCCCGTGACGGCGGCGCCAGTTGGACGGACATCTCGGCCAACCTGCCCGATGTCCCCGCCAACACGGTCAAGCTCCTGCCGAACGGCGGCCTCGCCCTCGGCACCGACCTCGCCGTCTTCTACCGGCCCGCCGGCGCCAGCCAGTGGCAGGTCCTGGGCTCGACCCTGCCCACCACCGCCGTCCTCCAGCTGAAACTCGGCCCGGACGGCGACCTGTACGCGGCCACCCATGGACGCGGCATGTGGTCCTTCGACCCGCGACGGCTGAAGCACTGACGGACTGAAGCACTGACTGACTGGAGGGACGTACGACCTGGCCCTCTCAGTACTCCGGCCCCCGTACGGCGTATGTCGTACGGGGGCCGGTGTGTTGTGGCCGGTGCGGTTCTCCGTGTCCTCGTGCGGGCCCGTTGTCAGTGGCGCGTGCGAAGGTGATGAGCATGAGGACGACACCTGACGGACGCCGGATTCCGCCTGCGCACGCCGACGAACGGGCCATGCTGGAGAGCTGGCTGGACTTCCAACGGGCCACGCTCGCGCTGAAGTGCGCGGGGCTCGACGACCGCGAGATACGGCTGCCCGCTGTCGAGCCCTCCCGGATGACGCTGCTCGGCCTGATCCGACACATGGCGGAGGTCGAACGGAACTGGTTCCAGAAGGTGTTCGCCGGCACGGACATACCGTGGCTGTACGGGGACGACAGCGACTCCGGATTCGCCCTCGACCCGGGCCGGGGCATCGACACGGCGCTGGCGGAGTGGCGGGCCGAGGTCGCACGGGGCCGTGAGCTGACGGCGGACGCGTCGCTGGAGGACTCCGGCACCCTGCCGGACCGCGACGCCGCCGTGCTCGGGGACAAGAGTGTCTCGCTGCGCTGGATCCTGATCCATCTCATCGAGGAGTACGCGCGCCACAACGGCCACGCGGATCTGCTCAGGGAGCGCATCGACGGCACGACGGGGGTCTGACGCCGGTCAGGGGCGCGCCCGTGCGGCGCTGTCGGCCGCGAGCGGCAGCCTGGCCTCGAACGCGGCGCCGCCTGCGGGTGCGTCGACGACGGTCAACGTACCGCCGTGCCGCTCGATGACGTCCCGGGCGATGGCCAGGCCGAGCCCGGCACCGCCGTCGTCACGGCTGCGGGCGTCGTCGAGCCGGACGAACCGCTCGAAGACACGCTCGCGGTCGGCGCGGGGCACACCGGCGCCGTCGTCGGAGACCGTCAACACGGCCTGCGCGCCCTCGGTACGCAGGCTCAGCGTGACGGTCCCGGCGGCGTGGCGCTGGGCGTTGTCCAGCAAGTTGCCCAGGACACGGCCGAGTTGACCCCTGTTGCCGTCGACGTCTATCGCGTCGTCGGTGAGGTCGACGGTGGGGGTGATCCGCTCGGAGGGAGCACGTTTGGCGAGTTCTTCACGGACGAGGGAGGTGAGGGAGACACGGGCGGTCGGGGGATGGTCACCCGCGTCCAGGCGGGCGAGCAGAAGCAGATCGGAGGCCAGATCCTGAAGTCGTACGGTGTCCTCCAGGGCGCCGCTGACCAGTTCGCCCCACAACTCGGGGTCGGGGTGGGCCTGGGCGACCTCCAGCTGGGTGCGGAGCACGGTGATCGGGCTGCGCAGCTCGTGCGAGGCGTCGGCGATGAACTGGCGCTGGCGGATCCCGGACGCCTCCAGGCGGTCCAGGGTGGCGTTCATCGTGACGGCGAGCCGGGCGATCTCGTCCTGGCTGCGCGGAACCGGTACGCGTCGGTGCAGCTCGCGGTCGCCGATCGCGGCCACTTCGGCACGGATCGCCTCCACGGGCCGCAGCGCCCAGCCGGTCACCCGCCAGGTGACCAGGGCGACGGTCAGGACGAGCAGTGGTACGACGACGACCAGCGCGACCCCGATGGTCTCGTCCGCCGCGTCGGCCTGCCGCAGCGAGGTGCCCGCGTACACCGTGACCAGCCCGTTCGCGGTGGCGGTGGTGACCTGGACGACGCGCTGGCGGTGCTCTTCGCGCATCCGCCCGCCGTTCCAGGTGCCACGGACGGTGCCGGGCGAGCGGGGCTGGTCGGTGGTCAGGGCGGGGCGCCCCGCGAGGTTGGGACTCGACGCGAGGACCCGCCCCCGGGCGTCGACGACCTGGAGGAAGTCAGCGCCGCGCTCCGGCGCCAGTACGGGGTCGAGTCGGCCTGCGGCGGCCAGCTCGGCGGTGTGCAGGGCCTGGCGTTCGGCACCGGTCTGGGCGTTGCGGATGAGGTTGCGGTCGAGGAGCCCGAGCAGCCCGAAGGAGGCGACCCCGAGCGCCAGCGCCACCACCAGGGACGCGCCCAGAGTGGCCCGGGCGCGGACGGAACGAGGGCGCAGGCGACGGGCGAGCTCGCGCAGCGCCGCGCCCCGGCGCCTGCCGCCTCGCTGCTCAGCCACCGTCGGCCGTCAGTCGGTAGCCCGCGCCACGGACGGTCTCCACCGAGGCCCGGCCGAACGGTGCGTCTATCTTGCGCCGGAGCGCACTGACATGGACCTCGACGACGTTCAGATCACCCTCGTACGCCGTGTCCCAGACCTGGTGCAGGATCTCCCGCTTGGGCACCACCTCACCGGCATGCCGGGCCAGATACACCAGGACGGCGAACTCGCGCGAGGTCAGCCGGGCCTCGGTCCCGCCCCGGGTGCACCGCTGCGCCGCCGGGTCGATCACGAGATCGCCGAACTCCATGATCTGCGGACTGCGCCGCCCGGTGCGCCGCACGAGCGCGCGCAGCCGGGCGACCAGGACGACGTACGAGAACGGCTTGGAGAGGAAGTCGTCCGCGCCCGTGTCGAGCGCCTCCGCCTCGTCGTACTCGCCGTCCTTCGCGGTGAGCATCAAGATCCCCGACTCGCACCCGGCCGCCCGCAGCCGGGCGCAGATCCGGTAGCCGTTGAGGCCCGGCAGCATGATGTCGAGCACGATGGCGTCGTAGTCGTGCTCGCCGGCAAGCCACAGTCCGTGCAGACCGTCGTGGGCGACGTCCACCGAGAACCCCTCGGCGCGCAGCCCACGCTGCAATGCCGCGGCCAGTCGCCGCTCGTCCTCGACCACCAGTACGCGCATGGGTCAAGGTTCTCAGGTCACGGGGCCGCCGACCTGAAGAGTTCCTGAAGATATCTTCAGGTTGCTTCAGCGAAGCTTCAGCATTCGCCTCGCAGCATCTGACGCAGCCGGGCGCAGCGCCCGGCTGCCAGATCGCGAGGAGCAGTCCGATGACTCAGTCCAATCCCCAGCCCTCCGAGGGCCCGGCGGGCCCCGGCGAGGCGGCGGCCGACACGACCGGCAAGGCGGCCCCCCGCCGCGGCCGACTCGTCCGGCTGACCCGGCAGGGGCGCACGCGATGGGTGGTGCTCGGCGTGGTCGTCCTGCTCGCCGCGGGAGGTGCGGCCGCGGTGGCGGAGCACCACCACCATGAGGGTGACCGGGGCGGGTACGCCGCCGAGGGCCGGGGCCACCACGGCGAGCGGGGTGCGGACGGCCGCGCCGGGCAGAAGATGCGCGGTGACGAGCGGCCCGGCGGCGCAGGCGGACAGGGCTGGGGCCGCATGGGCCACGGCCCGGCCGGCGGCGGATTCGGCCAGGCCCCCGCGCCGCTGCCCGCCCTCCCGGCCGCGCAGGCCGTGGACAAGGCGGCGGCCGCTGTCTCCGGCGGCAAGGTCGAGGCGCTGCGGGTCGTGGCCCAGCAGGGCGGCGGCAGCGCCTGGCAGGCGGTGGTCCTCGGCCCCGACGGCGTGCGCCACGCGGTGACCCTTTCGGGCGCCGACGGCACGGTCACCAGCAACACCGTCGTCGGGGGAGCCCCGGCAGCCAAGGGCTGATCAAGGGGCGGGGAGGGGCGTCGGGCGCAAGGCGGCCCGGCGCCCCTCCTCACTATCCCTCCCCGCGATCCGCGCTGTCCGCCGTGAGCCCGGAGACGAACCACTCGGGGTGGTTCTTCCGGAGCTTCGACAGCGCGGGCAGGGTGTCGGTCAGCGTGTTCTGGAGCGGATGCTGATTGCACTCCTCGATCTTCACTTCACGGCCGCCGAAGCGAACGGTCATCGTGATCACCTGATTCGCTCCCACCGCGTCCCCCGCGCCCCAACTTTCCCAGGTGGAGTCGGTGGTGCGGTGTACCTGCTCCACACGGGAGTAAGGGATGCTGAGGGGGATGAAGTGGGTGCGAATGGTGATGCGTGTGTCGGTGAACGCGATCACGCCCGACGTTCGGCCGTACCAGCCCACATTGACGAAGCCGATGAGCTGTTCGTCCCCGTAGATCGCGCACTTGCTCTTGACCTTGTCGATCTGTTTGGCGACCTTGCGTGTTTGGGCTCCGCCCTCCGGCACCAAGGGGATGCCGGAGTCGGCCAGCAGCATGCGCAGGGCGTCGACGAAGGAAGCCGGCTCACAGCGGTGCTGCTCGATATGGGCGTCCACCTGGGCTTTGTCGAAGCCATAACGGTTCTTGCCGGACACCTGGCTGAAGTAGGGCGCCCTCGCTCTCCTCCGGCGACGGGGGTCGGCGACGAGGGCGATCACGTCGAGCCGGTACGCGTCGACCTGTTCGATGTCGTATCCGGCGCCCTTGACCGGGTCGAAGTGGGGACGTCCGGACGGCGTCGTCGGTGACGCCGTGGCCGACGGTTCAGCCGACGTGTTCGCGGACCGCCGTGCCGCGCCGGTCCGGTCGGTGTTGCGTACGAAAGGGAAGTAGGACGCGCTGTCGGTGATCAACCGGTTGGGCGCGGGCAGGCCCGCGTGCCGCAGCCTGGCCGCGAGGTGCGGGTAGATCGTGTCGAGCGTGAGCCAGGGCGACTCGCCGGGCAGTCCGGTCCGTACGAGTTCGAGAAGCTGACCGGTGAACGAGGTCGGCACCGCGCTCTGCTCCGCCAGCGGCGGCACATGGGCCACTTCCAGGTCGGCGGCGGTGAGGGTGTACACACCTCTGGCCGTCACGGCGTTGCCCACCGTGCCCGAGCCGAGGGCTTCGATCGCGCGTCCGGAATAACAGCAGTCCAGGATCACAATCTTGATGCTGGCGGGACTGCTGAGGATCGCGCTCTTCACTCTGCTGTATTCGATGCCGGTCAGATCGGCGTCTTGGGGATCGGTGTCGTGGACGGTGAGGATCAGTTCGCCGGACGAGCTGATGTGGCCGTGGCCGACGTAGTACAGCAGCAGTGTTCCGGTCGTCTGCTGGGCGAGGCGGCGGATCCGGCGGACCGCGTCGACCGCGTTGGGTGGCTGGTCGGACGTGACCTGCGCGGACGGCCACCCGCCGAGGGCGGGGTCGGTGAGCATGGCCTCCATGGCACGCAGGCTGTTCGCGGCGGCGGGAACCGGGAGGATGTCGGGATGCTTGAAGGCGGAGGCCCCGAGCAGCAGGGCGTGGGACCCGTCGAGGCCCGTACGGTGTTCACTCACCAGCACCGCCACCGCCGCGGCCGATGCTGGTCTGGCGTAGCAGCTCCGCGATGATGGGTGCGGCCTGCGCCGCCGCCTCGTCCGTCAAGCCCAGCCGGTACGTGGACCCGTCCGGCAAGGTAATGGTGAACTCCACCGCCGGACGACGGCTCTTCAGCCATGCCGTGAGCGACTGCGCCAGGGCGACGGCGACGCCGCCCGATCCGACGGCGATGCTCACCACGTCCAGTACGCCCGTGGAAAGGTCCTCCGGCCCGGCGGGCTTGTATTCCGGCCGCACCTGGCCCGCCAACTGGCGTTCGGACCGCAGCCACTGGAACAGCGCCACGAGCTCCAGTACGCCCTTGTCGCCGACGGCACTGATCTTGACTTCCATGGAACCCCCCCCACTACCGCATGCCCCTCCGCCGTTCGCCTTCGGCGGGATGCACGACAGTGTCCCAACGGGCGACTCGCCTGTCCCGAATTCGCGGAAGCCGACATGACGTTTGTCATGCGGGGCTGGTGTCCGGAGACACTGATGGGGCGTCAGGGCGAGCCCGTACTGTCAAGGGCATGGAGATCAACAAGAACACCGAGTCCGCACCGTCCACCTCGTCCACCGCTCGCCGTACCGAGTGGAGCCTGTCCCTGCTGGGCGGGATCAAGCGCCGTGGCGCGTTCGAGGCGCGGGAGCGCACGGTGCATGTGGCCGCGGTGGGTGGGGCCAAGCTCGACCACACCGACGCCCAGCTGCCCGCCGGGCCGACCCATCTGGTGAAGGCGGCCGTGGTCGGCGGTGCCGAACTGGCCTACCCCGAGGGCGCGTCCGCCGAGGTCGACGCGTTCTCGGCCTTCGGCGGCGTCGACCTGACGGTGCCCGCCGGGACGACGGTCGAGGTCAGCGGGTTCTCCCTGCTGGGCGCGCGCAGCAGCGGTGTGACGGGGGAGCCGGGCGGTCCGGTGGTGAAGGTGCGTTCGTACTCGCTGGTGGGTGGTGTGAAGGTCCGTCAGGGCGAGTAGGTGTGGCCTGACCGACAACGGGCCCCCGGAAGCAGATTCCGAAGGCCCGCCACTGAATGTAAGAGGGTCTACGGCAGAGTCCACCGCTGGTTGGCACCGCCGTTGCAGTCCCAGATCTCCAACTGCGTTCCGTTGGTCGTGTTGGCGCCCGGGACATCGAGGCAGCGTCCCGACTGCACGCTCACCAGCGAGCCGTTGGACTGCGGAACCCACTGCTGGTTCTGCCCGCCGTTGCAGTCCCACAGCTCGACGAGTGTGCCGTTGAGCGGGCCCTGACCCGTCACGTCGAGGCACTTGCCGTTCGGGCCGCCGAGCCGCAGCATGCCGTTGCCCCACGACCACACCTGCGCGCCGGTGCCGTTGCAGTCCCACAGTTGCACGCGGGTGCCGTTGGCGGTGGAGCCGGTGTTGTCGTCGACGCACTTGCCGGTGAGGCCGGACGCGATCGGGCCGAGGTGCGGCGGCGACGGTGTGCCCGGCGTGAGCGCGAAGTTGTCGAACTGGTCGGTCTGGTAGCCCGTCACACCGAGCCCTGCCTGGCCGCTGGTGAACGAGTAGTCCTTCACACTGCCGAGCGGCGATCCGTCGACGTATGCCGTCAGCGTCGCGTCCTGCATCGTGAACGCCAGCTTGTGCCACGTACGCAGGTTGAGCGCGCTCGCCGTTCCGCTCGCCAGTGTGGTGAAGTGCCACGACGTATCGCTCTTGACGATCGACCAGGCGCCGGTGTCGCTGATGCGGAAGTGATACGCGTTGAGGCCGTTGTTGTTGCGCCCCTGCTGGCCGACCCGGCCGAGCAGTTCCACACTGCCGGACTGCTCCAGCATCGCGTCGGCGGAGACGGTGTAGTTGCCCCACGAGCTGTCGCCCATAAACGTATAAGGCGCGTTGTACGGCTCGTCGGTCCAGCGGATCGGGACGGTCGGGGCCATCTGTCGCAGACAGGTGCCGGCGCGGCCGCCGCAGGCCACGGTCTGGAAGGCGCCGTTCATGTCGGTGAAGTACTTCGGGCTGGTGGTGGCCGCCGGCGTCTCGAAGGAGTCGGAGTAGGGCAGTTTCATCGCTGCGGCGGCCGGGGGAGTGGCCGTGCCCTTGCCCTGACCGGTGGTCGTGGTGAGGGTGTACACGTGCCCCGGTTGAAGGGTGACGGTGTACGTGCCGGACGCCGACGGAGTGACGTCCTGACCACGGACGAAGTAGTCGGCGTTGTTGGCCGAGCTGAGGTCGCTGGACCAGACGTGGACGGTGCCGCCCGACAGCCCACCGGCGACGGTGAACGTCGCGGTCTGGGCGGCGGTGGCGTCCATCGTCTCGATGACGGTGGAGTAGTCGGAGTTGTTCGTCGACTTCAGCGATACGTAACTACCATTGGCGCGGTTGCCGCCGAGGAAGCCGCTGGCCGAGTCGATGTAATGCCAGCCGGGCTGGGCGAACTGGGTGGTGTGCGCGGTGACCCAAGTGGTCTTGCCGATGCTGTAGTTGCCGGACCAGGGTTGCGCGGCGATCGACATACCGTCGGTCGAGAAGTAGAGGTTCGGGTAGAGCGCGGCGATGACCGGCCAGTTGATGTACGAGGTCATCTTGCCGTCGATGTAGTCGCGGTTGATCGCGCGGGCGACGGCCTGGGCGCCACCGTCGGCATCCTCGGAGCCGTTCTCGCTGGCCCAGAGCGGTTTGCCGAGCCCCTGTGCGGTGGGTGTGCTCGGGCAGGACTTGAAGTCACCGAGGTAGCCGCAGGGGTAGTGGACGCCGACGATGTCGACGGCGTTCTTGAACGCGCTGTCGGTCGCCATGGCGTCGGCGACGTCCCAGCCACTGTCGGCAGCAACGACTTTGGTGCCGTAACCCTTGGAGACAAGCGCGGACTTGAGGTTCTTGTACCACCCGGCGTTCCAGTTGCGCTCGTTCCAACCGCCGAGGTAGTCGATGGTGAGATTGTGCTGCTTGGCGCACCCGAACCAGGACATCAGATAGTTGACCATGTCCTGGGACCAGAAGTTCCCACCCCCGATCCACCCCGGCGCGCCCCAGGCCAACCCGTACAGCTTGATGTTGGGGTTACGAGCCTTGGCCTGTTCGGCGAGCCACCACTCGTAACCCTGGTTGCAGTCAACGGAGTTGGCCGTGTGCATATGGCTGGCCTCGGCGCCGTCGGTGGAGTTGGTGTCACCGCCGATCTCGATCTTCAGCACTTGCAGCGAGGCGCCGTATCCGGGTTTGAAGAGGTAGTCGAGCAACTGGCTGCGCTGGGGCTCGGGATAGTCGACGAGGAGTCGGGTGTTGCCTCCGCCACCGCTGATGGCCCCGACACCGTCGAAGGCGAGGCCGGGTTTTGTGCCGTCGATGGTGATGGCGGTGGTGGTCGCGGCGGTCGCGTTCGTCGTGCCTGTCGTGGCGCGGGCGACGGGCGGGCCCCAGCCCATGAGGGCGCCGATCAGAAGCGCGAGGAGGGCGAGGAGGGTTGGTCGCCGCCGTCTGGCTATGGGGGGTGTGGAGATCATGTCGACTCCAAGGAGGGTTGGGTTGACCGTGATCGAGCTGCACTCCTGGGTGGTTGGTTCTCATGGATGCCCATGATCGAGCAACTTTCAACACAGGCAAACAGATTCACTCATGCGTGGGAGATGGTGGGGGAATCTGGGAGCGGTGTCAACGGGTGGGGGCGAATGAGGGGTTCCGGGCGCTGGGGCGGACGCGTGCACGAGCGCGGGGCGGCGGGCCGCCGACGGAGTGGGCGGCCAGTAGCCGGTCCCGAACGCTCCCTCGAAACTCGCGTGCCCACCCGTCGACGGGGCGACGGGTGGGCACGCGGGAAAACCCCTTGGCTCAGGCGGTCTTGACGTTGATCGCGCCGCTGCTCGTGGTCACGTCGAGGTGGTGCGGGCCCGTCGGGTCGTCGTCGATGGCAACCTCCTGGCCGCCGCTGTGGCTCTTCGTGGTCACCCGGTACTTGCCGTCGGGGACGGTCACCGTGACGGCGCCGCTGCTCGCGTGGGCCTGGACGTCCTCGGGCGAGGTCGCGTGGAGGTCGATGGCGCCGCTGGACGACTTGGCCTTGATGGGGCCGCCGTTGAGTCGCTTTCCGGTGATCGCGCCGCTGGACGCGCGTACGTCGACCGCGCCCTTGACGTCGTCCAGGTCGATGGCCCCGGAGGACGTCGACACGGATACCGCGCTCGTGCGGGAGAGTTGGACCGCTCCGCTCGACGTCTCGCCGGTCACCGGGATACCCGCCGGCAGGTCGACCGTGTACGCGACCGAGCAGTCCCCGCCACAGCCGCTCAGCACCAGGACGCCGTTCTCGACGTGGTGCGTCGGCCCGGGGCGGTCACCGTCGTACTCGACGTAACGGTGCAGGTCGACCTTGGTGGCGCCCTCCTTGCCACGCAGGGTGATCGCACCGGATCCGCTGTCCAGGCGCACCGAGGTGATCTTCTCGGACACCGTGGTGTCGTCGTCGAAGTGGTCACGCAGCATGCCGCACGCGCTGAGCCCACCGAGGGCGATTCCGGTCGTCGCGACGGCAGTGAGCAGTCGGAGGCGCGCACGCATGAAGTATTCACCGTTCCTGAGAGTGTGTTGGCGTCCCCTCCTGGGGACGCCCCAACGCTATGCGCGTAGTCGGCCGCCGACCATGGGGTAAACCCCCGGATTCGAGGTGGCATTAGCTACACCTTGAGCCCGGGGGCGGGAAGTTCGATCAATCCTGACGTGGGGTCAGATTCGTGGGCGACCCGTGCACGGTGCTCGGCGCTTGACCTCAAGTTTGGTTCAGCTTCTACCTTCGTGGTCATCGGCAGCAGCCAACCAAGGAGGCATTCCTATGACCACGTCCACGTCCAGCTCCACCTCCGCCGTTCCCGCGCATTACCGCAACGCCGTGATCGCTCACATCATGCTCGACGGTGCCGGCGACGCGATCGACTTCTACGTTGCCGCGTTCGGCGCCGAGGAGTTGTTCCGTCTCGACGGTCCGGATGGGCGGATCCTGCATGCCGAGGTGGGTATTCAGGGGTCCACCATCATGCTCGGTGACGCCGAGGGGCCCGTTTTCAGCGCGCCTACCGCCGTCGGGAGCACCACCGTGGGGTTGCACGTATTCGTCGATGACGTGGATGCGCTCGTGGAGCGGGCCGTCGCGGCCGGAGCCGAGTTGCTGCAACCGCCCACCGACCAGTTCCACGGCGACCGTACGGCCATACTGCGGGACCCGTACGGTCACGTATGGGTCTTCCTCACGCACGTGGAGGACCTGACCCCGGACGAGATCGCGCGTCGGGCGGCGCGGATGCTTTGAGGAGCGTTTCGGCCGCGGTGGTGCGGGCGTAGAGGACGGAGCGGCCGGCTCGGTGGGCGGTGACCAGGCCCGCGTTGCGCAGCGCGGTCAGGTATTGGGACACCCCCGCCGGGGACAGGCCGGTGCGGTGGGCCAGTTGGGTGGTGGAGGCGGGGGTGCCGAGTTCGGCCAGCAGACGGGTTCGTGAGCGGCCGAGTACGGCGGCGAGCGCGTCGGTGTCGGGGGCGGGACTTGAGGTCCACAGCGAGCCGATACCCCGTGCTGGGTAGGCGAGTTGGGGCGGCTCTGGTGGCGCGACCCTGGTGATCAGGCGCGGCCCCGTGAACGCCGAGGGGACCAGCAGCAACCCCGGGCCCGATGTGGTGCGGGACAGGGGTTTGCTCCGGCGGTTCAGATGCAGCGCGCTGCCGTCCCACCGCACCGCGCTGTGCAGGTCGTTGAGTACGTGGCCCGCGCCGTGCTCGGCGACCTGACGGGCCCGGTGGAAGATGTCGGTGTCCAGCACCGCGCGGATACGTGCCCAGTACGGCGCCAGTGCCAACTCCCAGTATTTCTCGATCTCTTGGGTGAGTCTGGCCAGGTGGGTGTGCGGGTCCTGGTGCAGCGACCGCAGTCGGGGGCCGAGGCGTACCTGGTGGTATTCCAGGTGGTCGAGATCCTTGCGGACGCGGTCGACCGGGGCCTCCTGGACAGCCGCCAGCTCCGCGGCCAGTGTCGGTGTCGGGCCTGCGGAGGCCGGGTTGAGGAAGTAAGGGAAGAAACCCGTCGGCGGGATCAACTCCGCCAGCCAGCCCCGGTCAAGACCGGCCGCCGCCACCCGTGGCCGGATCTGCTGGATCCAGGGGCCATGGACCGGGGAGGCGGACGCGTGCGGGGACAGTAGCCGGAAGCTGGTCACCACCTGCCACATCGGCGAGACGGCGAACCGTACTTGCGCCAGATCGTTCGCCGAGAACTCCAGCTCCGCCAGGATGACCACCCTCAACAGGATTCACGTATGTCTGAATCAGTGGCGGCCACTGTAGCCCGTACAGATCATTCCGGCATGACCTCAAGCACCACAAGCGCCTCAAGCCCCGCGATCACCGCCGCCGCATCCGGCACCTGGACCCTCGGCGACCGCGTCGTCCACCGCATCGGCCTCGGCGCGATGCGGCTGCCCCAGCACGGCGAGGCACTGGTGCCCGGAGCCGTCCCGCGCGACCGCGACCAGGCGATCCGGGTGCTGCGCCGCGCGGTCGAGCTCGGGGTGAACCACATCGACACCGCCGCGTTCTACTTCTCCCCGCTGCGGTCCGCCAACGAGCTGATCAACCGGGCGCTCTCCCCGTACCCGGATGACCTCGTCATCGTCACCAAGGTCGGTCCGGGTCGGGACCCCTCGGGCGACTGGCTGCCCCACGCCGACCCTCGTCAACTGCGCGGCCAGGTCGAGGAGAACCTGCGTCAGCTCGGCCGCGACCACCTGGACGTGGTGAACCTGCGCATCGTGGGCACCGATTCGATCGCCGAGCGGTTCGGCGCGCTGGCCGAACTGCGCGATGCCGGGCTCATCCGCCATCTGGGCCTGTCCAACATCCGCCCCCACCACCTCGCCGAGGCCCAGGCCATCGCGCCGGTGGTCTGCGTCCAGAACATGCACGGCATCGGCGCGTCACCCGAGCAGGAAGAGCTCCTGCGGACGTGCGGTGAACAGCGCATCGCGTTCGTACCGTTCTACTCGATCGCCGGTACCGGACGCCAAGCCGGTGCGACCGCCGACGACAGCGACACGGTGCACACCATCGCCCGCGCCCACGGAGTGAGCGCGGCGCAGATCCGGCTGGCCTGGACCCTGCACCGAGGCCCCCACGTCCTGGCCATCCCCGGCACCGGCGACCCCGACCACCTCACCCAGAACGTGGCCGCCGGCACCCTGCGGCTCTCCGGGAGCGAACTCACCGCCCTGGATGGCGTCCCTGTTCCCGCGTAGGCCAGGTGCGGGCACCCCACGCAACCGCCCGGACTCACGCATCCGCCACCGAATCGAACTCCACCTCCTCCCGCCCCACCCCCTGCGCATCCGCGTCCACCGACCTGCGCAGCGCCTCGTGGAGCTTGGCGGGGGTGAGGACGCCCACGAAGTGGGAGCCGTCCAGGACCGCCACCCAGCCCGCGTCGTACTGGAGCATCTCGCTGAACGCCTGCTTGAGAGGGGCGCCGACCGGGACCCAGGCCTCCATGCGGCGGGCCAGGTCGGCGACCGTGCCCGGGGTGCCGGCCAGGGACAGCTCGTCCGTGGAGACCCAGCCGTGGAGTTCGCCGGACGCGTTGAGCACGACCGCCCAGCGTGCCTCGGTCTCGCGCAGGCGCGCGGCCGCGGCCCCGGCGGGCTCGTCCAGGCGGGCGACCGGCGGCTGTTCCAGGTCGGCCTCTTCCACCGTGGTCACGGAGAGCCGCTTCAGGCCCCGGTCGGCGCCCACGAACTGGGCCACGTACGGGGTCGCCGGGGCGCCCAGGACCGCCGCCGGGGTGTCGAACTGTTCGATGCGGCCCTGTCCGTACACCGCCATCCGGTCACCCATCCGTACCGCCTCCTCGATGTCATGGGTGACCAGGAGGACCGTCTTGCGGACCGTCGCCTGAAGGCTCAGGAACTCGTTCTGCAGCCGCTCCCGAACCACCGGGTCCACCGCGCCGAACGGTTCGTCCATCAGGAGGACCGGCGGGTCGGCGGCCAGGGCGCGCGCCACTCCGACCCGCTGGCGCTGACCGCCCGACAGCTGGGCCGGATAGCGGGCGCCGAACGTCTTCGGGTCCAGGCCCACCAGGTCAAGGAGCTCCGCCGCCCGCGCCCGCGCCTTCGCCCGCTTCCAGCCGACGAGAGCGGGGACGGTGGCGGTGTTGTCCAGGACCGTACGGTGCGGGAACAGCCCGACCTGCTGGATGACGTAGCCGATCCGGCGGCGCAGTTTCACCGGGTCGAGCGACGCGATGTCCTCGCCGTCCACCAGGATGCGGCCGGACGTGGGCTCGATCAGACGGTTCACCATCATCATGGTGGTCGTCTTGCCGCAGCCCGAGGGGCCGACGAGGGTGACCAGTTCCCCCTCGCCCACCTCGAAGGACAGGCCGTCGACGGCGCTCGTACCGTCCGGGTACACCTTGCTGACCTGCTCGAACCGGATCATGGACCCACGCTAGGAGGCACGGGGGCCGTACGCACACCGGCCACGGCCGGGTGAGTGCGACCGTGTCGAGGCCCGCCGGGGTCTTTCGGGCTCCGGCGAAGATCGTCCCGCCTCGTAAGCTGCCCTCATGACAGACCAGTTGGAGCAGTTGGAAGAGATGCCCGACGACTGGCAGCGCGCGCTGGCGGTCGTCGCCCACCCGGACGACCTGGAGTACGGCTGCGCCGCGGCGATCGCCGGATGGACCGACGGCGGCCGCGAGGTCACCTATCTGCTCGCCACTCGTGGCGAGGCGGGCATCGACGGCGTCGGGCCCGCCGAGTGCGGGCCGCTGCGCGAGCGGGAGCAGCGGGCGAGCGCGGCCGTGGTCGGTGTCTCGGCGGTCGAGTTCCTGGACCACCAGGACGGCGTGATCGAGTACGGCATCGGGCTGCGCCGGGACATCGCCGCCGCCATCCGCAGGCATCGGCCCGAGCTGGTCATCACCCTCAACCACCGGGACACCTGGGGCGGCGTCACCTGGAACTCGCCCGACCACCGCGCCGTCGGCCGGGCCACGCTCGACGCCGCCGGGGACGCCGGGAACCGCTGGATCTTCCCCGAGCTCGCCGATCAGGGGCTCGATCCGTGGAACGGTGTGCGGTGGGTGGCGGTGGCCGGTTCCGTCTCGCCCACCCACGCCGTCGACGCCACCCCCGGTCTCGAACGCTCGGTGGACTCCCTCATGGAGCACCGCAGCTACATCGAGGGCCTGACGAGCGAGGACCCCGAGACGTACTGCCGCACCTTCCTGACCGGTAACGCCGAGCGTGGGTCGGTCCGGTTCGGCGGCCGCCCGGCGGTCACCTTCGAGCTCTTCCCGCGCTGAGCGGAGGGGCGGGTCCGGGGGTTCCTGCGCGCGACCGTGGGCCGATATTCTGACGGACCGTCAGCACATCGGCCCACGACCATATGCCCCCGTATACGAGACGAGGCGACCGGGAGATGATCGACACCCTGGACCGGGAGATCCGCGACGGCGAGGAGCGGATACGTCTCGACGTCACCGAGCACGGAGTCGGCGTCCTCACCCTCTGCCGCCCCGCCACGCTCAATGGCTGGAGCTGGGAGTCGAGCCGTCAACTCGGCCTGCTGGTCGACCGGATCCGCTTCGACGACACGATCCGGGCCGTACTGCTCCGCGCCGAGGGCCGGGCCTTCTGCGCCGGGATCGACGTCACCGCCCCCGGCGGCGCGATCACCGGCCGCTCCCCGGCCGAACGCACCCACCGCTACTACGAGGGCATCCGCTGGGTGCACGAGCGGTTCGCCGTGTTCGCCCGGCTGCCGCAGCCCGTGATCGCGGCGGTGCAGGGGTACTGCCTCGGCTTCGGCTTCGAGCTGGCGCTGATGGCCGACATCAGGATCGCCGCCGAGGGCGCCGTCTTCGCGCTGCCGGAGGCGCGGCTCGGCGTCGCCGTCGACGCGGGCGGCGATCTGCGTATCGCCCGGGACGCGGGCGCGGGCTGGGCGAAGTTCCTCGCCCTCACCGGCCGCCGCATCGACGCGGCCACCGCCGAGCGACTCAACATCGTCCAACTGGTCGTGCCACATAGCGAGTTGGAGCAGCGGGCGCGCGAGATCGCCGAGCAGATCGCCGACAACGCCCCGCTCGCGGTACGCGCGATCAAACGGAACATCGACGCCTTCGCGGACGCCGGGATGGCCGAGGCCCTGGACCGTACGGCCATGTCCGCCGCACTCACCCTCACCTCCGAGGACGCCCGCGAGGGCTACACCGCCAAGGCGGCCCATCGTCCGCCCACCTTTGACGGCGTATGACATCTCAAGCCTCGAATGGACCTCTGTCCAACTGCTCCCGTACGGTCCGCATCGGCGCCGCCACCACTGTCCGCCGCTGCCAGTTCGCGCCGTCCACCACCAAGGTGTGACTGCTGATGAAACGTGCGTACGGGGAGGCGAGGAAGGTCGCCGCCCAGCCGAGCTCATGGGGCTGGCCGACCCGTAACGCGGGCTGGCGGGCGGCGAGTTCTCCGGATGCCTCGGCCGTGTCGAGTCCGGCGCGGATCGCGTCCGGGAGGTCCGGGTGTGGGAAGAGACCCGGGATGAGACCGTTGACCTGGATGCCATACGGTCCCCACTCCACCGCCAACGTCTCCACCAGATTGCGCACCCCGGCCTTCGCTGCCGCCGAGTGGGCGTGCCCCGGACCGCCGGTCCAGGCGTAGGACGCCCCCACGTTGATCACCGAACCGGGCGTCCCCGCCGCGAGATGGCGGCGGCCGAACTCCCGGGTCATGAACCAGGTCCCGGTCAGCGTGATGTCGACGACCACACGCCAGGCATTGGGGGACAGGTCTTCAGCGGGGGAAGGGAAGTTGGCGGCGGCGTTGTTGACGAGGACGGTCGGCAGGCCGACCGTCCGCTCGGCCTCGTCGAAGGCCTCGCCGATCTGCTCCGGCTGTCGGATGTCGCACACCGCCGTCACCACTTGGCCACCGAGAGCCGCCAGTTCCTCTCGTGCCGCCTTCAGCCGCTCCTGGGTACGCCCCACGATCACCAACTCCGCGCCGAGCCGGGCGAATTCGGCCGAGATCGCCTTGCCGAGGCCGGAGCCGCCGCCGGTGACCAGGACCACGGTCCCGTCGTACGTGCCCGGCGGCAGTGCGCGGGTGCCCGGCGGGGGAGGGGAGGGGAGGCCGGGCAGTGCGGAGTGCGTACTCTCGTCCGTCATGGCGGCATGCCTATCGGGCGAGGGTCGAAAACGCCATGGCCGTGCCGCGCGCGAAGGCCGATGCAGATTCGATGACATGCCGGGTTGACAACCGGGCTTGCCGATTCTGCAATGGAACGTATGGATGAGGAGCGGGAACTCGACGACGTACTGAACGAGGTGGGGCCCCGGCTGCGGCGGATCCGTAAAGACCGTGGGGCCACGCTCGGGGATCTGTCGGCGGCCACCGGGATCTCCGTGTCCACGCTGTCCCGGCTGGAGTCGGGACACCGGCGGCCCAGTCTGGAGCTGCTGCTGCCGATCGCCCGGGCCCATCAGGTGCCGCTCGACGATCTGGTGGGCGCGCCGCCGGTGGGGGATCCCCGGGTGCGGGCCAAGCCGATCGTGCGGGGGAGCAAGAGCATGGTGCCGCTCACCCGCCAGCCGGGCGGGCTCCAGGCGTACAAGGTGGTCGATCGAGGCTTTGGCGGGCAGCCCGAGCCGAGGATCCATGAGGGGTACGAGTGGCTGTATGTGCTGGCGGGACGGCTGCGGCTGGTGCTCGCCGAGCATGATGTGGTGCTGGCGGCGGGCGAGGCGGCGGAGTTCGACACGCGGCTGCCGCACTGGTTCGGGCCCGCCGGGGACGCGCCGGTGGAGTATCTGAGCCTGTTCGGTCCGCAGGGCGAGCGGATGCACGTACGGGCGCGACCGAAACAGCCGTGACCGCGCGGTCCCAGCGCTCTCCCGGCCACCCGCGTGGCTGATCCTCGCCCCGATCGCCGTCACCTGTTCCCTCAGTGGCAAGCGACCGCTTAGTATGCCGCTGAGCAAGGGTACGCAGCGGTACCGCCTACAGCGCGTGGAGGCTCCGAATGCAGGCATGGCGAGTGCACGAGAACGGCGAGCCGGGCGAGGTGATGCGCCTCGAAGACGTCGAGCCGCCCACGCCGGGACCGGGGCAGGTCCTGCTCAAGGTGCGTGCCGCGAACATCAACTTCCCGGACGCGCTGCTCTGCCGGGGGCAGTACCAGATCAAGCCCCCGCTGCCCTTCACGCCGGGCGTGGAGATCTGCGGCGAGACCGAGGACGGGCGGCGGGTCATCGCCAACCCCGTGCTGCCGTTCGGCGGGCTCGCCGAGTACGTGGTCGCCGACGCGGCGGCGCTGCTGCCCGCGCCCGACGCGCTGGACGACACCGAGGCCGCCGCCCTGCACATCGGCTACCAGACCGGCATGTTCGGGCTGCACCGCCGGGCGAACCTCCAGGCGGGCGAGACGCTGCTCGTGCACGCCGCCGCCGGGGGCGTCGGCAGCGCGGCCGTCCAGCTCGGCAAGGCTGCCGGGGCCAAGGTCATCGGTGTGGTCGGCGGGGCCGAAAAGGCCGCGATCGCACGGGAGTTGGGGTGTGACCTGGTCATCGACCGGCGAACCGACGACATCGTGGCCGCCGTGAAGGAGGCCACCGGCGGACGCGGCGCCGATGTCATCTACGACCCCGTCGGCGGCGACGCGTACGCCAAGTCCGCCAAGTGCGTGGCCTTCGAGGGCCGGATCCTGGTCGTCGGCTTCGCCAGCGGCACCATCCCGGCGCCCGCCCTCAACCACGCGCTGGTGAAGAACTACTCGATCGTCGGTCTGCACTGGGGCCTGTACGCGCAGAAGGACCCGGCGTCGATCCTGCGCTGCCACGAGCAGCTGACCGAGCTCGCCACCAAGGGCGCCGTCAAGCCGCTGATCAGCGAGCGTGTGCCGATGGCGGACGCTGCCGCCGCCGTGCAGCGGGTCGCCGACGGCACCACCACCGGCCGGGTGGTCGTGGTCCCGGACGGAGCCGGCCGATGAGCGAGCAGTACGACGCCGACGAACTGCGCTCGCGTACACGGGAGTTGCTGGCAGCGCACCCGCCCGCCACCACCGAGACCATCGACTTCCTCAAGGCCCGTTTCGACGCCGGGCTCGCCTGGGTGCACTACCCGGTCGGCCTCGGCGGGCTCGGGGCGCCGCGCTCGCTGCAGAGCGTCGTCGACGCCGAGCTGGCGGCGGCGGGCGCGCCCGACAACGACCCGCGCCGCATCGGGATCGGCCTCGGCATGGCCGCGCCCACGATCCTCAAGTACGGGACGGACGAGCAGAGGCAGCGGTTCCTGCGGCCGCTGTGGGTCGGCGAGGAGGTGTGGTGCCAGCTCTTCAGCGAGCCCGGCGCCGGATCCGACCTGGCCGCGCTGGGCACCCGGGCCGTACGTGAAGGCGACGACTGGATCGTCAACGGGCAGAAGGTGTGGACCTCCAGTGCCCATCTCGCCCGGTGGGCCATCCTGATCGCCCGCACCGACCCCGAGCTGCCCAAGCACCAGGGCATCAGCTACTTCGTCTGCGACATGACCGACCCCGGTGTCGAGGTGCGCCCGCTGCGCCAGATCACCGGCGAGGCCGAGTTCAACGAGGTCTTCCTCACCGATGTCCGCATCCCCGACGCCCATCGTCTCGGCGGGATCGGGGAGGGCTGGAAGGTCGCCCAGACCACGCTGATGAACGAGCGGGTCTCCATCGGCGGCATGCGTCTCCCGCGCGAGGGCGGGATGATCGGGCCGGTCGCGAAGACCTGGCGCGAGCGCCCTGAGCTGCGCACCCACGATCTCCACCAGCGCCTCCTCACCCTCTGGGTCGAGGCCGAGGTCGCCCGGCTCACCGGTGAGCGGCTGCGCCAGCAGTTGGTGGCGGGCCAGCCCGGTCCCGAGGGCTCCGGCATGAAGCTCGCCTTCGCCCGGCTCAACCAGGAGATCAGCGGCCTTGAGGTCGAACTCCTCGGCGGCGAGGGCCTGTTGTACTCGGACTGGACCATGCGCCGCCCCGAGCTCGTCGACTTCACCGGCCGCGACGCCGGATACCGCTATCTGCGCTCGAAGGGCAACTCCATCGAGGGCGGCACCAGCGAGGTACTGCTGAACATCGTCGCCGAGCGCGTCCTGGGGCTGCCCGCCGAGCCGCGCAACGACAAGGACATCGCCTGGAAGGATCTGGCCCGATGAGCGAGAGCGCCCCCGACCTGCTGTACTCCGAGGCCGAGGAAGACCTCCGGGCCGCCGTCCGCTCGCTGCTCGCCGACCGCATGGACACGCCGTCAGCGCTCGCCCGCGCCGAGTCCGACACCCCGTACGACCAGGGGCTGTGGCAGTCACTCGGCGCCGACATGGGGCTCGCCGGGCTTCTGGTGCCGGAGAAGCTGGGCGGCCAGGGCGCCGGACACCGCGAGGCGGCCGTGGTCCTGGAGGAGATCGGCCGGACCGTCGCCCCGGTCCCGTATCTCACCAGCGCGGTCATCGCGACTGAGACGCTGCTCGCCCTGGACACGTCGAGTGGTGAAGTCGCCGGGCTGGTAAAGGAGTTGGCGTCCGGGCGCCGGACCGCCGCGCTCGCCGTGCCGTTCGCGTACGGGCCCGACTCGCTGAGGTTGAGCGGTGGGCTCGACGGAATGGTGTCGGGGGTCGCCGACGCGGCCACCGCCGATGTGCTGCTCGTGCCGACCGGCCAGGGGCTGTACGCCGTCGAGGCACACGATGCGGTCATCGCGCCGCTCGTTCCGCTCGACCTCACCCGGCCGCTGGCCACGGTGACGTTCGACGGTGCGCGCGGCACGCTGCTCGCCGACGCGGAGACGGGACGGGCTGCCGTGCGGCGCGGGCTGCTCGCGGGGGCCGGGCTGCTCGCCTCCGAGCAGTTGGGGGTCGCGGAGTGGTGCCTGACGGAGTCCGTCGCGTACACCCGGGACCGTAAGCAGTTCAACCGGCCCGTCGGCTCCTTCCAGGCGCTGAAGCACCGGATGGCGCAGCTGTGGCTGGAGGTCGTCTCCGCGCGGGCCGCCGCCCGCAACGCCGCCGACGCGCTGGCGACCGGCAGCCCGGACGCGCCGCTCGCCGTGGCGGTGGCGCAGGCGTACTGCTCGGGCGTCGCGGTGCGGGCTGCCGAGGAGTGTGTGCAGCTGCACGGCGGGATCGGGATGACGTGGGAGCACCCCGCGCATCTGTATCTCAAGCGCGCCAAGTCGGCCCAGCTCGCGCTGGGTTCGGCCGGTGAGCACCGGGCGGCCGTCGCCGGGATCGTGGGGCTGCCCGGACCTGCATAACCTGCGACGAGTGTCCCGTTTTTGACCGCCCCTTTGCGGACTGTTTAAAGTGCGAGCTGTTGCGAGCAGTTCGCAATAACAGTTGATCTTCAACAAGGGGTGTGGGGAATGGTCGCCCGTTCGATCCGTGGAGCGAGGCGAGGGGCGGGTGCCGCGGCGCTGGCCACCGTGCTGGCCGTCGCCGTGGCCGCCTGCTCGAATCCCGGTGGCGGCCGGGGGAGCGGCGCCAAGGACTCGGCGGTCGTGGGCATCGCGTACGAGCCCGAGACCCTGAGCCCGCTCCTCGGCTACGGCAAGGACGGCAACTCCAAGATCTTCGACGGGCTGCTCACGCAGGACGCGGAGATGCGGCTGAAGCCCGCGCTCGCCGTCGCGCTGCCCGAGGTGAGCGCCGACCGGCTGACCTACACGTACAAGCTCCGCAAGGGCGTGAAGTTCAGCGACGGGCAGCCGTTCACCGCCAAGGACGTCGTCTACACCTACACGACCCTCCTCGACGCGAAGACCAACAACCCCTCCAAGGGCGAGCTCGACGCCGTCAAGGAGGTCCGTGCCGGCGGCGACGACACGGTGGTCTTCACGCTCAAGTACCCGTACGCGCCGTTCGCGCAGCGCACCGTGCTGCCGATCGTGCCCGAGCATGTCGCGAGCAGGCAGGACGTCAACAGCGGCGCCTTCTCCTCGGCGCCGGTCGGCACCGGCCCGTACACGCTGGTCAAGTGGTCCCGGAACGAGAAGATCACGTTCCAGGCCAACCCCTCGTACTGGGGCGGCGCGCCCAAGGTGAAGAAGTTCACCATGGCGATCGTCAAGGACGACGACGTACGCGCGACCCGGCTGCGCTCCGGCGACCTCGACGGGGCGATCCTGCCGCCCAACCTCGCCGAGGGCTTCGCGAAGGACAAGCACAAGAAGACCCACACCGCGAAGACCTACGACTACCGCAACGTGACCCTGCCGAGCGGCAACAAGGTCACCGGCGACACCGCCGTGCGCCGCGCGCTCGACCTCGCCGTCGACCGCAAGGCCATGGTCGACAAGATCCTGGACGGCGCCGGCAAGCCCGCCTACGGGCCGGTGCCGACCGGCAGCCCCTGGTTCGCCGAGGGCACCGAGCGGCCGTACGACCTGGCGAAGGCGAAGAAGATCCTCGACGACGCGGGCTGGAAGCCCGGCGCCGACGGCATCCGCGAGAAGGACGGCACGCGCGCCGCGTTCCCGCTCTGGTACCTCTCCGGCGACAAGCTCCGTCAGGACCACGCCCTCGCCTACGCCTCGGACGCCAAGAAGGCGGGCATCGCCATCACCACCCAGGCCGGCACCTGGGAGGTCATCGAGCCCAGGATGAAGCAGGACGCGGTCCTCGCGGGCGGCGGCTCGCCCGGCGACCCCGACTTCGACCAGTACGCGCTGCTCAACTCCGCGCTCGCGGGCGACGGCTTCAACAACATGGCGTCCTACGCCAACCCGGCCGTCGACAAGGCGCTCGACGACGGCCGCAAGAGCGGGGACACCGCCGCGCGCAAGCGTGCGTACGACAGCATCCAGCGCGAGCTCGTGAAGAACCCCGGCTACACCTTCCTCACCCACATCGACCACCTCTACGTCGTGAACGACCGCTGGGACGGGCTCTCCACCCAGACCGAGCCGCACGACCACGGCCTCGCCTCCGGCCCGTGGTGGAACGTCGAGACCTGGGCGCCGAAGAAGTGAGCCGCCGCCTCCCCTGGGGGCCGATGGCACGGATGGCGGGGCGGCGGACCCTGTTCGCCGCCCCCGTCCTGCTCGTGGTGACCTTCGGTGTCTTCGCCGTCGCCGCGGCCTCGCCCTTCGACCCGGTCAAGGCCTACGCGGGCACAGCCGGGCTCACCGCCTCGCAGCAGAACCTCGACCAGCTGCGCGCCAACCTCGGCGTCGACCAGCCGCTGGTCACCCGCTGGTGGGACTGGCTGACCGCCGCCCTCACGGGCGACCTCGGCGACTCCAGCGTGCTGCGTCAGCCCGTCGCCGACGTCATCGGCGAACGCCTCGGCTGGTCCGTGCTGCTCGCCGCCACCGCCTTCCTCGTCGCGATCGTCCTCGGCACCGGCCTCGGCGTGCTCGCCGCCCGCCGCTCGGGCGGCTGGCTCGACCGCTGCGTCAGCTCCCTCGCGTACACCCTGGAAGCCGCGCCCGCCTTCTGGCTCGGGCTGCTCGCGATCTGGTTCTTCGCGCTCAAGCTGGACGTGCTGCCCGCCGGAGGGCTGACCGATACGGCGAGCGACACGATCACTTTCGATCAGGTGGCGAGCCACCTCGTCCTGCCCGCCGCCGTCCTCGGCGTCTCCCAACTGCCCTGGTTCTACTTGTACGTACGTCAGGGCGTCGCCGACGCGCTCGAAGAGGACCCCGTGCGCGGGGCACGCGCGCGTGGGCTGAGCGAGCGGACCGTCCTGCTCGGCCACGCCCTGCGCTCCGGGATGCTGCCGATGCTCACCCTCGTCGGTTCGCGGGTGCCCGAACTCATCACCGGCGCGCTGCTGGTCGAGACGGTCTTCAGCTGGCCGGGCATCGCCGCAGCCACCGTTCAGGCCGCGACCTCCGTGGACTTTCCGCTGCTCGCCGCGCTGACCGTGCTCGCCACGGCGGCCGTGCTGATCGGCAACCTGCTCTCCGATCTCCTGTACGGGCTCGCCGATCCGAGGGTGGGATTCGATGGCTGACGTCGCTCACCCCACGGAACCCGTCTGGCGTTCACGCGGACGCACGCGCCGCTCCACCCGGACCCTGCGGATGTGTTCCTCGGCCGTGATCGCCCTTGCGGCGGTGCTCGCCGTGCTGGTGGTGCCGCCGTTGGTGCACCTCGACCAGCAGGCCGTCGACCTCTCGCAGAAACTGCTTCCGCCGTCCTGGGAGCACCCGTTCGGCACCGACGACGTGGGCCGTGACCTGCTGCTTCGCTGTGTGTACGGGCTGCGGATCTCGCTGCTCGTCGGGGTGGTGGCCGCGCTGGTCGCCACCGTCGTCGGCACGGTCGTGGGCGCGGTCGCCGCGGCGCTGGGCGGCTGGACCGACCGGCTGGTGATGCGGCTCGTCGACGTCTTCTCGTCGGTGCCGCATCTGCTCCTCGGCATCTTCGTGGTGGCGATGTTCCGGCCCGGCGTATGGCCGGTGATCGCGTCGGTCGCGGTGACGCACTGGCTCTCCACCGCCCGTATCGTCCGCGCCGAGATCCTCTCGCTGCGCTCGCGCCCCTACATCGACGCGGCGATCTCCGGCGGCGCCTCCCGGCTGCGGGTGACGGTCCGCCATCTGCTCCCGGGCGTGCTGCCGCAGGCCGGGCTGGCGGCGGTGCTGATGGTGCCGCACGCGATGTGGCACGAGTCGGCGCTCTCCTTCCTCGGCCTCGGCCTGCCCAGCCACCAGGCCAGCCTCGGCAACCTCGTCCAGTCGGCGCGCGGCTCGCTGCTCGCGGGCGACTGGTGGCCGACGCTCTTCCCCGGCCTGCTGCTGATCGTGCCCACGCTCGCCGTCGCGGGCTTGGCCGGCGCCTGGCGGGAAAGACTCAACCCGCGCCGCCGATCGGAGCTGACGCTGTGAATGCCGTTCTTTCCGTACGTGGTTTGTACGTGCGCTTCCGGATGCGTGGCGGCCGCCATGTCGCCGCCGTCACCGACGCGTCGTTCGATCTCGCGGCGGGGGAGTGTCTGGCCCTGGTCGGCGAGAGCGGCTGCGGCAAGTCCGTCCTCGCCTCGGCCCTGCTCGGACTGCTCCCGGGCAACGCCGAGACGGCGGGCAGCGCGGTCCTGCACGGCGGCGGCGACCCCATCGACCTGCTCACCGCCGACGAGCGCACGCTCGCGCGTACGGTACGCGGGCGCCGCGTCGCCCTCGTACCCCAGAGCCCGGCCGCCCACCTCACCCCCGTACGGACGGTTCGAGCCCAACTGGCCGAAACCCTGCGGGAGTTGCAGGGCACACCGAGACGTGAGCTGCGCGCCGCCACCGAGGCGGCCGCCGAGCGGGCCGCGTTCCCGCTCGGGCACCTCGACCGCCATCCGCACGAGCTCTCCGGCGGGCTCGCCCAGCGCGCCGCGACCGCCATGGCGCTGATCGGGGACGCGCCGCTGCTGCTCGCCGACGAGCCGACGACCGGGCTCGACCGTGACCTGGTGGAGCGCACGGCCGACGAGCTGCGCCGCTGCGCCGACGACGGCCGGGCGCTGCTGATGATCACCCATGATCTGGCGGCGGCCGAGCGGATCGCCGACCGGGTCGCTGTGATGTACGCCGGGCGCGTCGTCGAACTCGCCGACGCGGCCTCGTATTTCGGTGGGACCGGACCCCGCCACCCGTATGCTCGAAGTCTGCTCGACGCGCTGCCGGAACGGGCGTTCACGCCCATCGCGGGCATGCCGCCCGAGCTGGGCGACCTGCCGGCGGGCTGTGCGTTCGCGCCCCGCTGCGAACGGGCCACCGGTCGGTGCGGCACCCCGCCGCCGTTCGACGGCCGGGTCGCCTGTCACCACCTGGAGGAGCCCGGCCGTGCTTGACCTGAAGAACATCACCGCCGGGTACGAGCGCGGCGAGCCGGTCGTACGGTCGGTCAGCCTCGGCATCGCCCCGGGCGAGGCGGTCGGACTGCTCGGCCCCAGCGGCTGCGGAAAGTCCACGCTGGCCCGGGTCGCGGCGCTGCTGCACCGCCCCGACGGGGGCACGGTGACACTCGACGGCGTGCTCGTCACCGGCTGGCGCCATCGCGCGCCGCGCGAGCTGCGCACGGCCGTGGGGGTCGTCTTCCAGTCGCCCCGCCTCGCCGCCGACCCTCGGCTTCGGCTGCGCGAGATCGTCGCCGAGCCGCTGCGGGCGACCGGCCGCCAGATCGAGGTCCGCGAACGGGTGGACGAGCTGGCGGAGATGGTCGGCCTCGGCGGCGACCTGCTCAACCGCCGCCCCCACGAGGTCAGCGACGGCCAGCTCCAGCGCGCGTGCCTGGCCCGCGCCCTGGTCCTGCGGCCCCGGCTGCTGGTCTGCGACGAGATGACGGCGATGCTGGACGCGTCGACGACGGCGGCGCTGGTGGCGGTGGTCGAGCGCTACCGGACGGTGTCGGGCGCGTCGTTGCTGGCGGTCGGGCATGACCGGGCACTGCTGGACCGGTGGTGCGACCGTACGGCCGGATGGGCTGAGCTGTAACGTCACTTCAGTCACACGAGTGCGCTGCTGTGGTGTGGTGTTTCGGCTGCGGATCGTGCTGGGTTGCTCGCGCAGTTCCCCGCGCCCCTAAAGGGGCGCGGAACAACCGGCCAACTCTGCGAACGGCCCTGCCGATCCGCCCCACCCCGCCCCCATACTCGGTCGAGTCCCGCCGTCCCTCGTCCCATCACCCCCGGGAGAGACCTCATGGCTCGACTGACCCGCCGCAGTGCCGTCGCCGCCCTGGCCGCGGCCGCCGCCGGAGCCGCCATCGCGCCCGCCGCGTCGGCGGCCGAGCGGACCGGCCGCCCCACCGGGCCCAGACCGCTGCGCAGGACCCACGCACACAACGACTACGAGCACCCGCACCCCCTCTTCGACGCCCTCGCGCACGGGTTCACCAGCGTCGAGGCCGACATCTTCCTGGTCGACGGACAGTTGCTGGTGGCCCACGACCCGACCCAGCTCGACCCCACCCGTACGCTCGAAAAGCTCTACCTCGACCCGATGCTCGCCCGCGTCCGGGCCAACCACGGCTCGGTGTATCGCGGTTACCACCACTCCGTACAACTGCTCGTCGACATCAAGGCCGACGGCGCGGCCTGCTACGAGGAGCTGGACCGGCGCCTGCGGCCGTACCGCCGGATGCTCAGCAGCTACGCGCACGGCCGCACCCGCCTCGGGGCCGTCACGCCGGTCATCTCCGGCGACCGGGCCGCCCGCGTGCCCATGGAGGCGCAGAAGTCGCGCCTCGCCTTCTACGACGGACGGCTCGACGACCTCGGCACGGCCGCGACCGCCGACTTCATCCCGCTCATCAGCAGCAACTGGACGGAGAGCTTCAGCTGGGTCGGCGCGGGCCCGTTCCCGCCTGCCGAGCGGCAGAAGCTGCACGCGATCGTGGCGCAGGCCCATGCGCACCGCCAGCGCGTACGGTTCTGGGCGACCCCCGACCTCGCCGGGCCCGAGCGGGACGCCCTGTGGAGCGAACTGCTCGCGGCCGACGTCGACTACATCAACACCGACGACCTCGCGGGCCTGGAAACGTTCCTGCGCGCCCACGGCGAGTAGCCGGTCCGCAGCCGCCTCCCGCGCCTCACGTCACCCGCAGTCAACACCCGTACGGCGGACACGCCATACGCCCGGCCCGTCCACCTCCTCCGCCACACTGGCCGCCGAATGCCGCAATTCCGGCGCGGTGGAGGAGGTTGGCCATGGCCATTTCGATCTCGGTGGTGCTGTTGCTCGTGGTGCTGGCGGTGATCTTTCTGCGCAGCGGCGGCCTCAAGGCGTCGCACGCCATGGTCTGTGTGCTGCTCGGCTTCTTCCTCGCCGGTACGAGCATGGCGCCGACCATCCAGGAGGGCCTGAACGCCACCGCGAGCGTGGTCGGTAGCCTCAGACCGTGACAGCTGCCCGACAGAAGATCACCGCCGAGGCGCGCCGCGCCCGCCTCGGTCCCCGCCATCTGCTCACCCCCGGGACCCGGGCGGACACCCCGGAGGCGGTCGCGGACGCGCTGGTGGCGCTGCACGCCACCGACCCCGCCACGGTCTATCTGTCCGTGGCCGCCCGTATGAGGACCGCGTCCGTCGCGGAGCTGGAGCGCGCTCTGTACGAGGACCACTCGCTGGTACGGATGCTGTGCATGCGCCGCACGATGTTCGTGCTGCCGACGGCGTTCGCCCCGGTGGCGGACGCGGCGGCCGCCCGGTCCGTCGCCGTCCGGGAGCGCAAGAACCTGGCGAAGGTGATCGAGGAGCAACTGGGCCTCGACGGCAAGTGGTTCGCCGCCACCCAGGAGGCCGTGCTGGCGGCGCTTACGGCCCGGGGCGAGGCGACGGCGTCCCAAGTGGCCCACGACGTCCCCGACTTGCAGCGTCAGATCGTCATGGCCGAGGGCAAGCCGTACGAGGCGAGGCCGCGCATCACGAGCCGCTTCCTCGGTGTGCTGGCCGCCGAGGGCCTTATCCGGCGCGGCCGCCCGCTCGGCAGTTGGGCCTCCAGCCAGTTCCGCTGGACGGTCGCCGAGCCGCACCCCGACCTCCCCGTCGACGAGGCCAGGACCGAGCTGGTCGCCCGCTACCTCGACGCGTTCGGACCGGCCACCACCGAGGACGTGAAGTGGTGGACGGGCTGGACGCTGACCGAGACCCGCAAGGCCCTGGCCGGCACCGACGCGGTGGCCGTCGACCTGGACGAGGGCCCCGGCCATGTCCTGCCCCACCAGCTGGACGCGCCGCCCGCGCCCGAGCCCTGGGCCGCGCTGCTCCCCGCCCTCGACCCGACCCCGATGGGCTGGCGCCACCGCGACTGGTACCTCGACACCGACCACAAGGCCGAACTCTTCGACAAGACCGGCAACATCGGCCCCTCGGTGTGGTGGAACGGCCGTATCGTCGGCGGCTGGGCGCAGCGCCCGGACGGTGAGATCGTCACGGAGGTGTTCACGGATGTGGGCGCCGCAGCACGCCGGGCCGTCGACGCCGAGGCCGCCCGGATGGCGGAGTTCTTCGGGGACGTACGCATCCGCCCGAGCTTCCGCACCCCACTGGAGCGGCGGCTCTCGGCGTAGGGCCGATCGGAGGCGTCAGATCAGCCGGGACCGGATCAGGAACCGCACCCCTTCCGGCGCTTCGAGCGAGAACCCGCTGCCGCGTCCCTCCACCACGTCGACGATCAGCCGGGTGTGCTGCCACACCTCCTGCTGGCTCGCCGAGATCCAGAAGGAGACGGGCTCCTCGACCCCGTCGACGTGCAGCGATTCGAGGAGTACATCCGAGCCGCCCGTACGGAACTCGCCGTCCGGGTAGCACATGGGCGCGCTGCCGTCGCAGCAGCCGCCCGACTGATGGAACATCAGCGGACCGTGGACCGCCCGCAGCCGCCGCACCAGCTCGGCGGCCGCGGGCGTCAACTCCACCCGCGCGTGAGTCTCGGACATGGGCACCACGCCCTTCGGTAGGCGAGTACGGGGGGCACGTGACCGCCCAAGTCAGGTAAGCAGGTGGGGGGTTGCGGGGACGTTGCAGTGATGCCCGGGCTCAGGCCGTCGCCGCGCGGCGGGCCAGGATGCCCACCGCCGCGCGGTTGAGGGTGCGGCCGCGTACGTCGAGGGTGACGTCCGCGAAGCCCGCCTCGACGAGTTCGTCGTGGAGTTGTTCGGGGCTGGTGTTCATGGTGTGGCGGTGGTGGACGATCACCAGGACACCGCCGGGGCGCAGCACGCGCTGGAGTTCCTTGTAGGCGGCCTGGCGGTCCCAGAGGGTCACGTTGTTGACGGAGATCGCCGAGTCCACCGACGCGTCGGGCAGGCCGGTGCTGTCCGCGGTTCCCTCGCGCAGGGTGGCATGGCCGGTGGCCAGGTGCAGGGCGCAGCGTTCACGGGCCAGGGCGCGCATGGTGTCGGACGGGTCGACGCCGATCGCCCGGCCGCCGGGGGCGACCGCCTCGGCGGCGAGCGCGAGCCCGACCCCGGGGCCGGGGCCGATCTCCAGGACCTGCTTCCCGGGGGCGAGCTCGGCGTGCTCGACCGCCCACGCCTCCTGTTCCGCGTTGCCGCGCGACATGATGGCGCCTCCGATCAGACCGGGTATGCCCCGCGGCCGGCCGAAGATCGGGTCGAGGATCTGCAGGAGCAGAGAGTTCATCTGGTCGGCGTCCAATCCATGGAGAGCAGACGGGGGAAGAGCTGCGTCGGATGGTCTTTTCCGGACCTAGAGGATCGCTGGAGAGCGGCGCCGTCGCGGTCGAGGAGCCCGCCGACCACCTCTCGCGGCGCACCCCGCGCCTCAGCCGTACGTCCAGCAGAGCTCGACCGGTGGTCGAGGCCGCGCGCTGACGGTGACGGGCACATCGGACGGGCCCATCGACAGAAGGTGCGTTATGAGCGGGTTCACTCTCACCGAATTCCGGAAGATCGTGGAGCTCTGCTTCGACGGGGCGGACGCCGCCGCGCTGGACGAGTCGGTCCTGGAGACGGAGTTCGGCGACCTCGGCTACGACTCCCTCGTCGTGTACGAGATCGCCATGCGGGTGCAGGACGACTACCACGTCACCATCCCGGACGAGGCGCTCGACGAACTGCGGACCCCGGGTTCCCTCATCGCCTACGTAGCCACCCGGATCCCGGCGGACCGGTGATCCCCACGCCTTGCGAGGAGTTGCTCCAGTGAGCCGAAGTGTCGCCATCACCGGCATCGGGGTCGTGGCCCCCGGAGGTATCGGGCGGAAGGCGTTCTGGGATCTGCTGATCTCCGGGCGGTCGGCCAGCCGCACCATCTCGTTCTTCGATCCGACCCGCTTCCGCTCCCAGATGGCGGCAGAAGTGGACTTCGTCCCCGAGCGGTACGGGCTTTCGCCGCGTGAGATCCGGCGGCTGGACCGCGCCGCCCAGTTCGCCGTGGTGAGCGCGCGTGAGTGCCTCGCCGACAGCGGTCTGGAGTTCGCCGCGCTCGACCCCGAGCGCGTCGGTGTCAGCGTGGGCAGCGCCGTCGGGGGCACCACCAGTCTGGAGCGCGAGTATCTGGTGCTCAGCGACAGCGGGCGGCAGTGGGAGGTGGACGGCTCGTATCTCTCGCCGCATCTCTTCGACGCCTTCGTGCCCAGTTCGCTGGCGGCCGAGGTCGCGGCGCTGGTGGGCGCCGAGGGCCCGGCCGCCGTGGTCTCCACCGGCTGCACCTCGGGGCTCGACTCCGTGGGGTACGCGCGCGACCTCATCGCGGAGGGCCGCGCCGATGTGATGCTCGCGGGCGGTACGGACACACCGATCTCGCCCATCGCAGCCGCCTGCTTCGACGCCATCAAGGCGACCTCGCCGCGCAATTCGGACCCGGAGCACGCCTCCCGGCCCTTCGACCGCACCCGGGACGGCTTCGTCCTGGCCGAGGGCGCCGCCATGCTCGTACTGGAGGAGCTGGAACACGCCCGGGCCCGGGGCGCGCACATATACGGCCTGGTCTCCGGCTACGCCTCGCGCTGCAACGCGTACCACATGACCGGGCTCAAGCCGGACGGGCGCGAGATGAGCGAGGCGATCACGGCGGCGCTCACCGAGGCGCGGCTGCCGGGCGACGCGGTGGACTACATCAACGCCCATGGTTCGGGCACCAAGCAGAACGACCGCCATGAGACGGCCGCGTTCAAACGGGCCCTGGGCGAGCACGCCTATCGGACGCCGGTCAGCTCCATCAAGTCGATGGTCGGGCACTCGCTCGGTGCGATCGGCTCGATCGAGATCGCCGCCTGCGCGCTCGCGATGGAGTTCTCGGTGGTGCCGCCGACCGCGAACCTGCACGAGGCGGACCCGGAGTGCGACCTCGACTACGTACCGAACGAGGCGCGCGAGCGGGCGCTCGACACCGTACTGAGTGTCGGCAGCGGGTTCGGCGGATTCCAGAGCGCGATGATCCTCTCGCGGAGCGCGGCATGACGGCGTTGTCCGCGCAGGAGGCGCCTGCGAAGCTCGCCGAGGCCGTCGTCACCGGTATCGGCATCGTCGCCCCCAACGGCCTGGGCACCGAGGCGTGGTGGAGCGCGACGCTGCGCGGCGAGAGCGGCATTCAGGCGGTCCGCGACTACGACGCCTCCCGCTATCCCTCGCCGCTGGCCGGACTCATCACCGGCTTCGACGCGGCCGAGTATCTGCCGGGGCGGCTGCTGCCCCAGACGGACCGCGTCACCCGGCTCGCTCTCGCGGCCGCCGACTGGGCTCTGGAGGACTCGGGCGCGGACCCGTCGGCACTGCCCGAGTACGCCACGGGTGTGGTGACGTCCAACGCCACGGGCGGATTCGCCTTCACCCACCGCGAGATCCGCAAACTGTGGACCCGGGGCCCGCAACACGTCAGCGTCTACGAGTCGTTCGCATGGTTCTACGCCGCCAACACCGGCCAGATCTCGATACGTCACGGGCTGCGCGGCCCCAGCAGCGTCCTCGTCGCCGAACAGGCCGGCGGGCTCGACGCCCTCGGCCACGCCCGCCGCACCCTGCGCAAGGGCTCGGCCCTCGTGGTCTCCGGAGGCGTCGAGTCCGCGCTCGACCCCTGGGGGTTCGTGGCGCACCATTCCAGCGGACGCCTGACGCGCTCCCGCGATCCGCGCCGCGCCTATCTGCCTTTCGACGCGGCCGCCACCGGACACGTGCCCGGCGAGGGCGGCGCGATCCTCGTCGTCGAGGACGCCGCACAGGCCCGCGCCAGAGGCGCCCACCAGGTGTACGGGCGCCTCGCGGGCCACGCTTCCACCTTCGACCCGCGCCCCGGCTCGGGCCGCCCGCCGGGGCTGGCCAGGGCGGCCCGCCTCGCGCTCGACGACGCCGGGCTCGGTCCTGGCGACATCGACGTGGTGTTCGCCGACGCGGCAGGCGTGCCCGCGCTCGACGACGCGGAGGCGGCCGCCATCGAGTCCGTCTTCGGCCCGTACGGCGTTCCCGTCACCGCGCCCAAGACCCTCACCGGGCGGCTCGCGGGCGGCGGCCCGCCGCTGGACGTGGCGGCGGCGCTGCTCGCCGTACGCGACGGGGTGATCCCGCCGACCGCCCACGTCGAGCGGCCCGTCCCCGGCCACCGCCTCGACCTGGTACGGGGCGGACCCCGGGACGCCCGCGTGCGCGCGGCGCTCGTCCTGGCCCGGGGACACGGCGGATTCAACGCGGCCCTGGTGGTCACCGCACCCCAGGACCGGCCCGAGCACCCGGACAACGACCGGCGATCACGAGAGGCGGCCCCCGCATGAGCGACCTGCACCAGCTGACATTCACCGAACTCAAGCGCATCCTCGTCGAATGCGCAGGTGAGGAGGAGCAGTCCGACCTCACCGAGGAAGCCCTCGACGCCCTGTTCACCGACCTCGGATACGACTCGCTCGCCGTCCTGGAGACCGCGGCGGAGGTCGGCCGCCGCTATGGGGCCGACCTGAGCGACGAGGACGTGGCCGGCGCGGACACCCCGCGTGCCTTCCTCCGGCTGGTCAACCAGACCCTGTCCGCCGCGGCCTGAGAGGACGACGACGATGACCACCGTAACTCCCTTGTACGGACCGGCACTTGTCACCGGAGCGACGCGCGGGATCGGCCGCTCCGTGACCCGTACCCTCGCGGAACGCGGCCACCCCGTCTTCCTCTGCGCCCGCGACGAGGCGGCCGTCGCCGCCGAGGTCGACCACCTCACCGAGCGCGGATTCACGGCGGCGGGCGCGGCCTGCGACGTGACCTCGCCCGAGCAGGTACGGGCCTGGGTGAAGCGGGCCGTCGAACGGTTCGGCCCCGTCCAGGTGCTCGTGAACAACGCGGGCCGCAGCGGCGGGGGCACCACCGCCGAGCTCTCCGACGAACTGTGGCACGACGTGATCAACACCAACCTGAACAGCGTCTTCCTGGTGACCCGCGAGGTCCTGACGACCGGAGGACTGAGCGGCCGAGCGGGCGGGCGGGTCATCAACATCGCCTCCACCGGCGGCAAACAGGGCGTCGTGCTCGGCGCCCCCTACTCCGCCTCGAAGCACGGCGTCGTCGGATTCACCAAGGCACTCGGCCTCGAACTCGCCAGGACCGGCGTCACCGTCAACGCGGTGTGCCCCGGATACGTGGAGACCGAGATGGCGGGCGATGTGCGCCGCCACTACGCCGACCTGTGGAACGTCACCGAGGACGACGTACTCGCGCGCTTCGAGGCCAAGATCCCGCTCGGCCGCTACACCGAGCCCGACGAGGTGGCCGCCTTCGTCGGATTCCTGGTCAGCGAACAGGCGGCCGCGATCACCGCACAGGCCCTCAACGTCTGTGGCGGCCTTGGCAACTACTGAGGCTCAGGAGGAGTCGAGCATGTCGATCGAGTCAGCCGTCGAGCCCGCCGGGCTGCGCCGCACGGCCAAACCCCTGCGCAGTGCCGAGCACCGCGCGGAGCTCGCCGCACCCGCGCGCCGCGCTTTCCAACTGGTCGCCGACGTCACCCGCTGGCCGGTGCTGTTCCCGCCCTGCCTCGCGGCCCGCGTCCTGGAATGCGACCGGGACTCCGAACGCATCCGGCTGTGGGCCATCGTCGGTACGGACGTGCGCAGTTGGACGTCACTGCGCCTCCTCGACGAGGAGCGGCTGCGCGTCGACTTCCGCCAGGAGACGCCGAGCCCGCCCGTCGACTGGATGAGCGGCCACTGGCACTTCGAGGAGACGGCCGCGTACCGGTCACGCCTGGTGCTGGGCCACGAGTGGTCGGTGTCGGGGGACCCGGGGGAGGAACGGCGTATCGCCGAGGCCCTGGACCGCAACAGTCGGTCGGAGATCGCGGCCGTTGCCCAATGGGCCGAACTCCCTTACAGCACGGATGAGTTGGTGTTCTCCGTCAGCGACGAGACAGTGATCAACAGCTCGCCGCACGAGGTGTACGACTTCCTGTACCGGGCCGACCTGTGGCCCGAGCGGGTGGCGCATGTCGCGGGGCTCGATCTGGAGGAGACCGCAGACGCGGATGCCGACGGGGCGCTTGTGCAGACCCTCGACATGAAGACCAGGACCGACGACGGTTCGGTGCACGCCACCCAGTCGGTTCGGCTCTGCTTCCCCGACGAGCGCATCGCGTACAAGCAGACGACCGTGCCGCGCGGACTGCGCGGGCACAGTGGGGAGTGGGTGATCACCCCGGTGGCGGACGGCACCCGGGTCACCGCCCGCCACCAGGTGGCGCTCGACCCGGCGGCGGTGGAGGAGGCGTTCGGGCCCGGCACCTCGTTGGCCGAGGCACGGCGGCGGGCCGGGGCGCTCCTGAGCGGCAACAGTATGCGTACGCTCGAAAGCTGCCGCCGTCATACCGAGAGCGGGTCGGCCGTGGCGGGAGGCGGGGCGCGATGACGCAGGCCGTGCTGCCGCAGAGCACGCTGCCGGGGCCCGCCCGGATGCTGGAGGTCGCGGACGGTGTCCACGCGTATATCCAGGAGCCGGGCGGCTGGTGCCTGAACAACGCGGGGGTGCTGCTCGACGGGAACCGAGGACCGGTGGTCGTCGACACGGCGGCGACCGAGGCCCGCGCGCTCGCCCTGCGTGCGGAGATCGGGAAACTCACCGCACGGCCGCCCCGGCTGCTGGTCAACACCCACTTCCACGGTGACCACTGCTTCGGCAACGCGCTGGTCGCCGGCCCGGAGACGACGATCCTCGCGCACGAACTGGCCCGCGTCGAAATGGCCGGTGCCGGGCTCGGGCTCATGGGGCTGTGGCCGGACGTCGAGTGGGGCGGTATCGAACTGCGGCTGCCGGACCAGACGTACGACGGTGGCCGGATGGTCCTCCACCTCGGGACCCGCACGGTCGAGCTGCTGTATGTGGGGCCCGCGCACACCACCAACGACACCGTGGTGTGGCTGCCCGAGGAACGGGTGCTGTTCGCGGGCGATGTGCTGATGCCGGGCTGCACACCGTTCCTGCTCATGGGATCGCTGCACGGGTATTTACGGACCATCGAGCGGCTGCGCGCCCTCGGGCCCCGGGTCATCGTCGGTGGCCATGGGCCGGTCTGTGGTCCGGAGATCCTCGACGAGACGGCCGGGTATCTGCGCTGGCTGCGCCGGACCGCCGAGGAAACCCTCGCCGCCGGACTCGACCCGATCGAAGCGGCACTCGGACTCGGATCCCATCCGTACGTGGAGTGGCAGGACCCCGAGCGCCTGGTGGGGAATCTGCACCGGGCGTATGTGGAGCTGCGCGGCGGGGCCGAGGGTGAAACCCTCGACGCGGTCGGGATCTTCGGCGAAATGGTGGAGTTCAACGGCGGTCGGCTGCCCGCCTGTTACGCGTGATCGAGGAGCTGGTGCCCGGGTGGGCGCGGGCGGCCGAGGTGTTCTCGGACCCGCCCGGCACCGCGCCCCACCCGGCCGAGCTGCGGTTTCTGCCGCCCGGCGCGGTGGAGCGGCGACGCCGGGAGTTCGCCACCGGGCGCGCCTGCGCCCGCCGCGCCCTGGCCGCACTCGGCGCCCCCGCACACGGCCCGCTGCCCCGCGACGCGCGGGGCGCACCCGTGTGGCCGGACGGCACACTCGGCAGCATCACGCACTGCACCGGGTACCGCGCGGCCGTGGCGGCGCGCGCGGGGGAGGCGTTGGCACTCGGCATCGACGCGGAACGGCGGGCCTGGCCGCTCTCGAAACGGGCGACCAACGCCATCACAACGGAGTGGGAAGCCCATCAACTACTCGCGCTGCAAGGGGAGTTGGGGCCTCCCTGGTCGACGCTGTTGTTCAGCGCCAAGGAGGCCGTCTACAAGGCCTGGCACCCCCACGCCCGGCGCCCCTTGTCCTTCCGGGACGCCGAGGTGCGGATCCAGCCCGTCGACGAGGGAGGCGGTGTGCTCGCCGTCCGCCCGACCCGCCTCGCACTTCCGGAGCTGAGTGGTGGCTATCGCTTCGACGACGGGCTGTTGGTGACGGTCGTACACCGGGGGCTCACCCGTCCAGTACGGTCAGCGCCTCCTCGAATGCCGTCAGATCCGCAGGCCCACCGGTCTCCCGTACCGGAGCGAGCAGCGGCACGATGAGGCTCGCGCCTTTGCGTACGGCGGGGTGGTGGCGTGCGGGGGCGCTCAGGCTGCGGTCGGTGCCGGCATCCAGGAGCAGCAGCCCGGGCTCGGTTCCCTCGGTGTCCAGGATCGCCTTGAGAGCGGGCCAGTACCGTACAGGCAGAGCCAGTTGGTCGGCCCAGAAGAACGCGTCGCGGGCCTGCGACGGAGTGACGGGCGTCGCCGTACGGGACGAGATCACCGTGGTGTGCGGTACGCCCGGGCGCAGCCGGGCGAGCTCCCGGCCGAACCGCGCGGCCGCCTCCGCCATCGACGGGCTGTGGAACGCGTGCCCGGAGCGCAGCGCCCGTACCGTACGGCCCATCGCGTGCAGCCGTTTGTGCGCCGCTTCCAGCGGTTCGAGCGGACCGGAGAGGACCGTCTGGCGCGGGCCGTTGAGGGCGGCGACGCTCACGGGCCCCAGGTCGTGGGGGAGTTCGTGCGGCGCTGCGGCGACCGCCAGCATCCCGCCGCGGCAGCTGCCGTGAAGCGCCCGGGAGCGTGCCGCGGTCAACGCACCCAGATCCGCGGCCCGGTAGACCCCGGCGAGGCACGCCGCCGCGAGCTCCCCGACGCTGTGGCCGAGGAGGATATGCGGGGGCCGCACCGCCGCGCCCACCGCACGGCCGAGCGCGTGCCCCACGGCGAGCAGCAGCGGCTGGGCGACCTCGGCCGTGTCCATGTCCGGGTTGGGCGCAGGGCGCAGCCACTGCTCGGCGAGGCGGGTCCCGGCACTCCCCGACGCGGCGAAGAACTCGTCCATGCGCGCGGTGAATTCGGGCTGAGCCCCGTACAACCCAGCAGCCATACGCTCCCGCTGGGCCCCTTGGCCCGGCAACAGCAGCACGATCCTTCGGCTCTCCACAGCGCCTCCTCCCGGCCGGGCCGCAAACGCCCCGCCCGCTGGTCTCGTGGCGCAGACGGTGTCGGCGCGGCCTCGATACGAGGTGGACCGATGCTCAAGCGGAACTCGTTGCCCCCGCCCGACGGTCGGCGCACCCATGAGCACCCACGACGATTCAGGAGGACCGGATGGCGCGTGACAGGACTCTCTTCGAGGACGACTTCCGGCAGGGGTTCGACACGGCAGCCCGCTGGCAGGTGCCACCGCTGGAGAAGGCGGCGGTGACCTGCTCGCACGACGGCCTGACCGTGACGCCCGCGGGTGTCGATCACGTCACCGGCCGACCGGTGTTCACGCACTCCGCCGACCAGGACGGAGTCGCGTCCGGGATCGGCGACCACATCAAGTGGGTTGCCCTCGTGGGTGGTTCGGGGTCGGAGCGCAAGGCGTTCGAGGTGCCCGCCACCGGTCGGCTCGACTGCTCGATGAGCATGTCGGCGGTCAGTCTGGGAGGCGAACGGCATCCCTTCGGGGACGCCGTTCCAGACCCCGACAGCGATGTGCGGCTCGCCACCGCCGTCATGATCACCATGGACCCGGTGAGCCACATCGTCTGCGACTTCGTGCTCACCAACACCCGTATCTACGCGCTGTACGAGCGGGTCCCGTCGCCGGGTTCGTCATACGCGGCGTTCTCGTACGCCGTACCGGTCGCCGCCCGTACCCCCGAGCAGTGGCACGGCCTGACCATCAGGGTCGAGGACGGCGGGAGGCGGGTGGTGTGGCGGGTGGACGGTGGCGAGGTGCTGCGGGTCGGGCGGCTCGGGCACCGGCTGCCCGACCGGCGGCACATGCTGCTCGACCACGGCGGCGAGGAGGGCGAGCCGGTGCGTCTGGGCCGGCTCGTCTGCGGGATCGCGATGCTCACGATGCTGGATGGCGCGGGCCCGGACGGCCGGGGTCTGGTGCGATTGAACCCGGCGCCCGACCACTACTTCTCGCCGCGTCAAGGCGCCCCGCACGCCCAGGAGTTCGTGGACGGCCAGAGCCTGCCGCAGAGCAGGTCGTGGGGTGCGGGCGCGGTGCTCAAGGTGCGTGAGGTGGCGGTCCGGACGGCGGTTGACAGCGCGGTCGGGGCTGCATAGATTTAAGTGACTTTGCTTTCAAAGCAAATAGACTGGTGGCGGAGGCCCCCCATGAGTGAACAGCAAGCGGACAGCGGCCTGAGCTGGAACGAGCGGGTCATCAAGGAATTCCGGGCGAACAACGGCCGGGTGGGCGGCATGTTCGAGGGCGCGCCGATGGTGCTGCTGACGACCATGGGCAGGAAGACCGGCAAACCCCACACCAATCCGGCCATCTACTACAAGGACGGCGACCGCTACCTGGTCTTCGCCTCCAACGCGGGCCGGGACAAGAATCCGGACTGGTATCACAACCTCCTGGAAAGCCCTCAGGTCACACTGGAGATCGGCACCGAGGAGGGCGCCGCCAAGCCCTTCGCCACCCGCGCCGAGGAGCTCAAGGGTGAGGAGCGCGACCGGTACTGGGAGCTCCAGTGCACCCTCGACCCGGGCTTTCGCGACTACGAGTCGAAGACCGACCGGAAGATCCCCGTGGTGGCCCTCCAGCCGCTGGATCTCGGCGGGGACAACGAGCGCAGCCGCATGATCGGCCAGCAGCTCATCAAGCACCACAGCGATCTGCGCGGCGAACTGGCGCGTCTGCGCACCGCGATAGAGCAGGCGCTCGGAGGTGACAACACGGACGCCCGTCCTGCCGTCGAGCTCACCGAGCAACTGCGCGCCCGCTGCCTGACGTACTGCTACGGCTTGCAGATGCACCACATCCGCGAGGACGGCTCGTTCTCCGCCTTCGAGGTCAGGTACCCCCATCTCGTCCCCGCCATCACCAAACTCCGCGAGCAGCACCACGTGGTCGAGACGGCGCTGGCCGAGTTCGAGGAGGTGCTGGACGAGGGTCTGTCCGGCGACGGCGGCGATTTGGAGCGGCTGCGCGGCGAACTCGACCGTGTGGTGGCGGGTCTGGAGGCCCACTTCGCGTACGAGGAAGAGACCCTGCTGCCCGCCCTGGAGGGCTGACCCGTGCCGGACATGCGCTACAGAGTCCTTGGCAAGACGGGCGTCCGCGTGTCGGAACTCGCCCTGGGCACAATGACGTTCGGCGACGACTGGGACTTACCGAAGGAGCTGCCCGGCAGACTCCTGGAGCAGTTCGCCGAAGCGGGTGGCAATGTCATCGACACGTCCAACGAGTACGGGCACGGCTCGGCGGAGTCCGTACTCGGCGAGCTGCTGCGCGGGCGCCGGGACTCCTTCCTGCTCACCACGAAGTACACGCTCCAGATCCGCCCCGGCGATGTGAACGCGGCCGGCAACCACCGCAAGAACCTGGTCGTCTCCCTTGAGGACAGCCTGCGCCGCCTCGGCACCGACCACCTCGACATCCTGTGGGTACACGCCCGCGACACCCTCACCCCGGTGCCGGAGGTGATGCGGGCCCTGGACGACCAGGTGCGCGCCGGGAAGGTCCTCTACGTAGGGGTGTCCAACTGGCCCGCGTGGGAGATCGCCCAGGCCAACACCCTGGCGGAACTGCGGGGTTGGACCCCGTTCGCCGCGATGCAGGTCCACTACAACCTCCTGGACCGCACCGTCGAGCGGGAGTTCCTGCCAATGGCGCACGCCTTCGACCTGCCCGCCCTCGCCTGGGGTCCCCTCGCGGACGGGCGGCTCACCGGGAAATACCTCAAGGGCGAGGGCGGTCGCCTCGACAAGGTGCCGTGGGGCAAGCCGCGCGGTGAGGGCGACGACGTGGTGCGCGAGGTCGTCAGGATCGCCGAGGAGGCCGGGCGCACCCCCGCCCAGATCGCCCTCGCCTGGCTCCGCTCGCGCCCCGGCACGGTGATTCCCGTGGTCGGCGCCACCTCCGAGCACCAGATGCGCCAGAACCTCGAAAGCGTCGAAGTCACCCTGGATCAGGCGCAGTTGGCCGCGCTGGACAAGGTGAGCGCGGTGCCGGCCGGGTATCCGACGACCATGCTCCAGTTCCCGGCCATGACGCGGATGGTCTACGGCGAGCACTGGCAGCGCGTCGACGACCGGCGCACCACCACCGGCCGCGCGGTCGCGGACGACCTGTTCTCCGTACGCCGCTGAGATCGACCCGTAGGAGAACGACAGCGCGGGCCCCGTCCTTCTCGGACGGGGCCCGCACGGTTCGACCGGGGGATCGGCTCAGTCGGTGGTGCTGATCTTGAAGTCGCGCACCTTCAGAGTGACGCCCTGACCCCAGAGGCGGTTGGACTCCAGGCTCTTGTCGTCGTGGAACTTCTGCGGGGACGGCGCCCCCTTGGCCGGGTCGTAGTAGAAGCCCGGGGTGTCCTCCAGACGCACCAGACCGGCCTTGTCGCGGTCGTTCGCGCCGCCACCGCCGTCGAGGAGGTTGCCGGTGCCCAGGGCGCACTGCACCGACGACATCGTGACCTGCTCCTGCTTGCCGCCGTGGTCGATCCGCAGGTACTTGCGGTCGAACGCCAGCGTGCCGATGCGGTCGGTGGACAGCACCTTCTTCCCGTTGACCAGCCAGGTCACCCGCTTGCCGCCCTCGTCGTAGCGGACCTGGAGGCGCACCGGCTGACCGGGGACGCGCTTGGCGACCGGCACCGAGTAGTGGAAGGAGGCGTAGGTGCTGTTCTCCACGGGCAGCCGCTCGTAGATCGCGTGGACCTCGGTGTTGGTGACCGAGAAGTTGGCCACGGTGTGCGAGGCGTGGTCCACGGTGATCACGGTGGCGCTGGCGAGGCGGGGGTCGGACTGCGGGTCGGTGACCGCCTTGCCGAAGGGGTGGTTCTCGGTGCCGTCCGTCTTCACGGAGAGATCGGTGGTGCAGCTCCAGGACCCGGTCGCGGGGATCGCGAAGCCGTTCTTCGCGGACTCGCGCGGCTGCGCCACCCACTTGAGGTGGTCGCCGGTGCCGCCGCCGAAGCCGGTGGCGTCCTGACCGGTCGTCGCGGCGAACGCGGGACGGCCCGTCTTGGCGTTGCGACCCGTCGGCACGACGGTGATCCCGTTCGCGTTGGACGTCACGATGCCGTCGCCCTGGGCGAGTTCACCGGCCGGGGTGTGGGCCTTGCCGAGCAGCCACGTCTGCTGGGCGTCGAAACCGCTCGCGAAGGTGTCCTGGAACAGCACCTTCTCGGACCGGGGGGTGGCGGCCTGAGCGCCACCGGTCAGCGTGAGGGCCGTGCACGCGGTGGCGGCCGCCACCACGGCGACCGCGATCCGCCGCGACCGCGCAAAGGGCCGTCGGCCCGCTCCAGCCTCTACGGGCATGAGATCTCCTCCATACATCGAGTCCATACGTCGAGTGCGTACGTGTCGGTGCGTACGCCCGAGTCCGTACGTCGGTCCCTGTCGAGTGCGGCGCAGGCCGGATCGCTGCGCGCCGGGTCACCGTCGCGGCGGGACCTCGATTACTGCTCGAACCGATGAGGGTGCGCGTCGACAGGGGATCCAGCGCTCTTCGAGGTGTGCTGCGAAGCATCCCGCGAGTACGGATCAGTTCTCCCGGACGTCCAAGGAAAGGGCGGGACACGCATGGACGGCATGGATCCATACCTTGAGATCTCCGACGAGGTGGCCACGGCGCTTCAGGAGAAGCGGCCCGTGGTCGCCCTGGAGTCCTCCCTGATCACCGCGAGCCCCACGCTCGAACTTGCCCTGGACATCGAGAAGTCGGTGCGCGACGCGGGTGCCGTACCGGCGACGATCGGCATCGCCGACGGCCGCGTCCTGGTGGGCATGGACGCGGCGCGGATCGAGCAGGTCAGGAGCGCGGAGCGGGTGCAGAAGGTGAGCGCCCGCGACCTCGGACTCGCCCTCGCCGGCGGCGGCCTCGGCGCCACCACGGTCGCGGGCACCATCGTGATCGCCGAGCGGGTGGGCATCGAGGTGTTCGCGACCGCGGGCATCGGCGGTGTCCACCGCCGGGCGCAGCAGACCTTCGACATCTCGCCCGACCTGCTCCAGTTCACCCGTACCCGGATGACCGTCGTCTCGGCGGGCGCCAAGAGCATCCTGGACGCGCGGTTGACCGCCGAGTACCTGGAGACTGCGGGCGTGCCGGTGTTCGGCTACGGCACGGACCGGCTGCCGCTCTTCTATGTGCGCGGCGGCGACATCGCGGTCCAGCGCGTCGACGATCTGCGCCTGGCCGCGCGCGCCGTGCGCACTCACTGGGCGGTCAACGGCGGCGGCACGGCGCTGCTGACCGTTCCGGTCGACGAGGCCGACGCGGTCGACGGGGCACTCGTGGAGGAAGCGATCGCGCAGGCGCTGGAGGAGGCGGACCGCACCGGGGTCACCGGCAACAGGGTCAGTCCCTTCCTGATGCGCGCGGTCTCCAAGGCGACCCGGGGCCGCACAGCGGCGGCGGGCCGTTCGGTGCTGCTGGGGACCGCCAGGGTGGCGGGCGAGTTCGCGGTCGGGCTGAGCGCCGAGCACGCGGCAGCGAAGGCGGGCCGGTGACGAGCGCGCCGATGCCGGGTGTACGGGGCCTCGTCCTCGACCTCGACGGCACCCTGGCCGACACTCCGCAGGCGATCGCGACGATCACCCTGAAGGTGCTGGCCGCCCTGGGCGTCGACGCGGACGAGAGCGTCGTGCGCCCGCTGATCGGCAAACCACTGGACCAGAACTTCGCGACGCTGCTCGGTTGCGAGCCCGAGGACGCGGAGGTGGCGGCGGCCGTCGCCGAGTACCAGAGCCAGTTCCGCGCGCATCTCCAGGGGATCGCCCCCGAGGAACTGGCCTATCCCGATGTGCCGGACGCCCTCCAACACCTGCGCACCCGAGGCGTGTTGCTCGGCCTCGCCACCTCCAAGCCGCGCGGCGCGGCCGAGCGGATGCTGCGCCTGATGGGCGTGTACGAGCTGTTCCACGTCGTGGCCGGGCACGACTCCGTACAGCGCGGCAAGCCCGACCCCGAGATGGCTTTGCTCGTCGCCGACGGCCTCGGTCTCACCCCGGCTCAGTGTGTCGTCGTGGGCGACGGCGTCGCCGACGCCGGCATGGGCCGCGCCGCCGGGATGCGGGTGGTGGGTGTGTCGTACGGGGTGGCCGACGCGGCCGAGCTGATCGCGGCGGGCGCGGAGCGCGTCGTGGACTCCTTCGGTGAACTCACCGCGCTCGTCACCGACCTGGCCTGAACCCAACCATCATATATTTACGAGGAGTTGAGATGACCCAACCCACCACGGCGGACTCCACCGTCCTGTGGCGCGACGACTTCGCGGACGGCCTGCGGGCGTCCGGCCCGGCCGCCCCCTGGCGGTTCGTGCAGGCCAGCGCCGAGCATGTCGCCGACGACGCGGTGATCACCACGGACAGCGACGGCCTGCACCTGGTGGCCCCTGGGCGCAACGCCCGTACCGGCGAACCCGCCTTCACCCGGACCGTCCCGCGCGAGAACGGCCAGCCCGGCTCGATCCCCGGCTTCGCCGACCACGCCAAGTGGATCGCCTACGTCAACCGCCAGTCCTCCGCGGGCTTCCAGGGCTTCGACGCCGAGCCCGGCCGCGTCCTCTCCGTCGAGGCCACGGTGTCGGGACGTACGTATGGCACCTCGAGCCACCCGTTCGGGGATGCCGTCAGCGACCCGGACGACGATCTGCGGCTCGCCGGCGCGATGCTCAACACCATCGACCCGGAGACCTCGGTCGCCTTCGACTTCATTCTGACCAACAAGGGGGTGCACGCCTTCTACGGGCGCACCAACTTCGCCCGCCGCCACCTCGGCGGCTATGGCTCGTTCGCCAACACGGTTCCCCTGGCCCGGCGTTCACCCGGCGACCGGCACCGGGTCAAGATCTCCTACGACCGCGCCGCCGGAACCGTGCGCTGGTTCCTGGAGGGCGAGGTGGTCCTGACCGTCGACCGGATCGGACACCCTCTCGGCCGGGACACGCTCACCCTCGACGAGGGCGGTACGCCGACCCTGGTCGAGCCCCGCCAGCTCAGCTTCGGCATGGGGATGCTGAGCCTGCTCGACGGTTCCTGGCCCACCGGCAAGGGCCTGGTCCGGCTGTCCCGCGCGACCACGTACTACCGGCCCGAGCGGGGTGCGCCCGTCGAGCAGTCCTTCGTCGACGAGGACAGCCGGGACGCCACCAGGCTCTTCGGCCAGGGCGCCGAGCTCGCCATCAGCGGCTTCACGGTGAGCAGCGCTCCGACGTCGTAGCGGTTTCCTTGGGCGTACGGTCTCCTCGTGCGTACGAGAGCGGGGCCGCCGGTTTCGCACCGGCGGCCCCGCTCACGTGTGCGCCCTCACGAATCCACGGCGGCCGTCCGCGCGAGCCCGGCGGCGCCGAACCGGCGTGCGGCGGGCTCCCATTGGAGGACCGCGTGCCCGGCACCGGCGTTGGCGTCGCGCCAGAACCGCTGGAGTTCCCCGTGCACGGACTGTGCCCCGGTGCCGCCGGTGCGCTGCAACTGGTTCACGGCGTCGAGCAGCAGGTCCACCGCGGCGACGTGGTCGCGCTGGGCGCGTGCGCCCGCCCATTCGTCGGCGAGCAAACCCCGGTCGGCGTCCGCCGCCGCACGGGCGAGCAGCAGCTCGGCCGCGTCGGTGAGGGCCGCGCTGCGGGCGAGGTCGAGCTCGACCGTGCTGCCCTGGTGCGGCCCGGGGCGCGCGGCTCGCTTGCGGACGACCGCCTGCGACCACGCCTCGGCCGCACCCCGCACCGCGCCCAGAATGGGTGCCGCGAAGGTGAGACCGCTGACGTTCTGGAGCGGGACGCACAGGCTGTCCGGTGCGGTGCCCGGGGTGCGCCCCGACGCCAGTTCGCCGCGCAGGAACGAGTGGGCCCGGGGGACGAACACCTCGTCGAGGACGACGGTGTCACTGCCGGTACCGCGCATCCCGACCGTGTCCCAGGTCCGCTCGATCTCGTACGCGGACCGGGGCACCAGCAGGAACCGCACCTCCGGATCGCCACCCGGCACCGGTACCTGGACGGCGAGCAGGGCGAAGTCGGAGGCGTGCACCCCGCTGACATAGGGCCAGCGGCCGCTCAGAACCCAACCGCCGTCTGTTGCCTGGGCGTTGCCGCCGGGGACGAGGGCTCCCACGACCATGGCATCGGGCCCGTCCGCCCAGACGGTCCGCTGCCCCTCCTCGGGCAGGAAGCCCGCCATCCGCGAGAGCGTCGCGGTGACGGCCGCGCACCAGCCCGCCGAGGGATCCTCCTGGGCGACCCGTGCGACGGCTTCGAAGCAGGGCAGGAAGCCGCCCTCGTCGCCGCCCCAGCGGGCGGGCACGAAGTGGCGGGCGAACCCCGCGCCGCGCAGCGCCTCGTACACCTTGGGGTGCAGACGCCGGTCCCGCTCGCCCTCGCGGGCGTGTTCGGCGGCCAGCGGCGCCACCTCGTGCGGCCGGAGTGAACTGGGCTGTGTTGCGATGGGGTTGGACAGCGTTTCGGACAACGGGGCTCCCCTCGGGGGTGTCGCGGCACGGCCTGCGACGGATGAGGGCCCGAGCGTCGGCCGGGTGGGTCGAAAGTGCCTTGACGGGCGCTCGACAGGCGGCGTATTCAACCCGCGTACGAAAAAGGTCTCCCCGGTCGACGGAGGCGACCGGGGAGACCGGACGGACCGCGTCGGGGGATGCCGCGGGCCGTGTCTGGGGGTGTGCGTCAGTCCGACGCGGGGCGCGAGGAGGTCACGGGCTCGGACTCAGCGGGCGCCGACTCTTCCTGCTGCGGGGGCTTGGGGGCGGACGCAGGCCCGAACACCAGGCGTCCGGGCGGCAGGATGAACGCGGCGGGCGCGGCGAGGACCCACAGGATCACCACGGTCACCAGCCCGGCCACCGCCGCGTCCACGGGGTTGCCCTTGTCGTCGAGGTGCCCGAAGAACACCGTGCCGACGATGGCGATACCGGTCGCGACGCCGATCTGGATCGCGGTGTTCACGAGAGCGGCGGCGGCTCCCGCGTGCCGGCCCGGCGTCTTGGCCAGGACCGTGGTGATGAGCACGCCCGAGGTCATCGACACCCCGAGGCCCGCGATCAGCAGCCCGGGCACGATCTGCCAGGAGTGCAGCCCCATCTCGTACCGTTTGAACGCCGCGAGGACCAGGCCCATGCCGCCCGCCGCGATCAGCGAGCCGACGACGGCGACCGGCCTGCCGAACTGGCGGATCTTCGGTGCGAAGGGCGTGAACAGCCCCACACCGACCGCGAACGGCACCATGCTCAGGGCGGTGTGCAGCGGCGAGAAGCCGAGGCCGGTCTGCAGATGCACCGTGATCACCAGGGTGTAGCCGGTACCGGCGAAGAACAGCACGGCCACCAGCAGTCCGCCCAACGGGGCGCGTTCACGCAGGAGTTGGGGATCGATCAGCGGCGCTTGACCGCGCCGGGTGACACCGCGCTCGTACCACGCGAACACCCACAGCAGCGCCGGGCACGCCGCCATCAGGGCGAAGCTCCACCAGGGCCAGCCCAGGGTGCGCCCCTCGACCAGCGGATAGAGCAGCGCGACCACGGCGGCGGTGGCGATGGCCAGGCCGGGGATGTCCACGGTGGCGGCGTGCTCGGCCCGCGAGTCGCGGCACAGGTAGTGCGTGGCGATCAACGCGGCGATGCCGATGGGGATGTTGACGAAGAAGATCGGACGCCAGCCGAGGTCGAAGAGGTTGGCGTTGAGCAGCAGACCGCCGATCAGCGGGCCGCCGACGCCGCCGATGGAGAAGTTGAGGCCGAAGATCGCCGCCGCCTTGGACTGCTCGGCGGCCGGGAACTCGACGCGCAGCATGGCGAGCACCTGCGGCACCATCAGGGCGGCGGAGGCGCCCTGGGCGATCCGGGCGGCCACCAGCATCTCGGGGTTGACCGCGAGTCCGGTGAGCGCGGAGGTGACGGTGAAGGCGGCCAGGCCGAGTTGGAAGATCCGCAGTCGGCCGAACCGGTCGCCGAGACGGGCCGCGGTGATCATTCCGGAGGCGAAGGCGAGCACGTATCCGGCGATGGACCATTCGAGCTGGGTGCTCGACGCGTGCAGTTCCCGCCTCAACGAGGGCAGCGCGACATTGATCACGGTGGTGTCCACCAGATCCATGAAGACCGCCGACAGCGTGACGACGAACGCCGCCCACCGCCGGGGGTTGAACTCGGCTGTGGCGGTGGTAGGTGATGAGGCTAAGGACATGGGCCATCCCTTTCCTGAGCAGGCCCGGAGCGCACGTGTCCGGTAGGGTGGACGAGCAAAGAGAGAGTTTGCTTTGAAAGCAAAGCTATAAGGGGGTCGGCAGGATGTCAACGGAGCGCGAGGCGGAGCGGAAGCGGCAGGCCGCGCGGGAGTCCGGGATGAGCAGGGACGACGCGATCCGGGCCATGCTCGTGCTGATGCCGCGTGTCGCGCAGCGGCTGAAGCGCACCACCGTGCCCGAGCAGCTCCGCTCGATGAACCTCGCCCCGCGCCATCTCTCCCTGCTGTCCCACCTCGTCTTCGACGGCCCGGCCCTCGTCAACGAACTCGCGGCCCGCCTTGAAGTCGCCCCCACCACGGTGAGCCTGATGGTCGCCGACCTCAGCCGTCAGGGCGTCGTCGAGCGCAAGGCCGACCCGTCCGACCGGCGGCGCACGATCGTCTCCCTCACCGAGGACCCGGAGACCCGCGAGGCCATCAACAGCTGGCTGGCGCGCGGCGCCGACGCCTGGGAAAAGGCCCTCGACCCGCTCACCCCGCAGGAGCGGGCCATATTCGTCCGCACCATGGAGGCGTACGAGAGCGGGGCGTCCGGAGCCACCGACTGAGCCACCCTCCGGCGCGCCCGGGGCGATGAACGAGCCGTGCTGGATCGGGATTCGAGCCCCGGCCCCTGAGCTGTGCGCGGGAACGGGCACCCCGCCCGCTCCCCGGACCGCCGGGAGGGCGTATGGGGCACGGAGTAATGGTCACCGGGGCCACCGGGACGGTCGGCCGGCATCTCGTCGGACGGCTGCTCGCGCGCGGCAGCAGAGTCCGCGCCCTGTGCCGCAGCCCCGAACACGCGGCGGCGCTGCTGCCCCGGGGTGTGGAGATCGCACGCGGTGACCTCACCGACAGCGCCTCGCTGGAGTCCGCGCTGCACGGAGTGGACGCGGCTTTCGTCCTGCTCGCCGAGGACGGGGGCGAGGCGTTCGCGCACGCCGCGTACCACTCGACAGGGCTGCGGCAGCTGGTGGTTGTCTCCGCCGACGCCCCGCGGGGCCCGGGCTTCGACAACCCCCTCTTCGTCAAACACGTACAAGGAGAGGCGCGGCTGCGGGCCGCCGGCCTGCCGCTCACCGTGCTGCGACCCGGGCCCTTCGCCTCGCTGGCCCTCCAGTGGGCTCCCGCCCTCGCGGCCGGAGACTTGGTGGGCGTCGTCCACCCCGACCTCGCCGTGCCGGTGATCGACCCGCGTGACATCGCCGAGGTCGCGACCGCCGTGCTCCTCGGCCCCGAACCGGCCGGCGTACGCATCCTGCCGCTGTCCGGACCGCAGGCGCTCGACGTCCACGCGCGCGTGCGCGTCCTCGGCGAGGTACTGGGCCGTGAACTGAAGGTGGCGCGGATCGCGCCGGAGCAGTGGGTGCGCCTGGTCGCCGGACGGCTGCCCGAGGCATACGCCCGTCAACTCATCGAAGTGGAACGCTACTTGATCGAGCGCCGACTGCCCGTCGTGGCGAGCGTGCGGGAGATCACCGGATCGGCGCCCCGGTCCTTCCGCACCTGGGCCCAGGACCACGCCGCAGCATTCAGCGCCCCCGACCGGGCGCAGTCATTCGAGGAGGCATCGTGAACACCGCAGTACGCACCACCGACACGGCGGCACCGGCCGCCGACCCGGCCCGCTCCGGGCTCTACGCCGAGGTCCAGCTGTTCTACGCCCGCCAGGCGCACCTCCTCGACGCCGTCCGGGCGGAGCAGTTCGCCCAGACCTTCACCCAGGACGGTGTGTTCGCGCACTCCCCGGGTATCCCTCCGGCGCGCGGGCACGCGGGCATCGCGCAGGAGGTGCGCGAGTACAACGAGCGGCGCTTCAAGACGGACCCGGTCCAGCGCCGCCACTGGTTCAACATGCTCGACGTACGCGAGCAGCCGGACGGCACCGTGCACACCGAGTTCTACGCCCTCGTCGCGACCACCCGCCCGGGTCAGCCCCAGCCGGTCATCTCACCCAGCTGCGTGGTACGGGACGTACTGGTTCGAAGCGACGACGGTGAACTCCGTACGCGCAGTCGCAAGGTGACGCAGGATCAGGAACTCTTCGACTAGATCGACCGACATACGTATGGGGGTGGCCGGGGGCTTCTCGCCCCCGGCCACCCCCGAGTCGTCCACGTCAGCCTTTCTGCGGCGGACCGGCCGCCTCGACCGCCGCGATCACCGCGTTCTGCGCCCGGTCCCGCCAGGCGGCCAGCGGCTCGTACGCATACGAGCCGAACGCCTCGTCCGCCTGGGTCAGCATTGTCTCCACGGTGTACTCGTCCACCGGCGGATTGCCGAGACCGGCCCAACTGCGCTCCAGGCCCGTACCCAGATGCTCCATCAGATGACGCAGTCCGCCGGAGCCGCCGCCGAGGTGGAAGGCGCGGAACGGGCCCACGACCGCCCAGCGGGAGCCGATTGACGCGGTGACGATCTCGTCCAACTCGCCCACCGTGACCACACCTTCGCGCACCAGGTGGATGCTCTCGCGCAGCAGCGCCGACTGCAGCCGGTTGGCGACGAACCCGGGAACTGCGCGGCGCAGCACCACCGGTGTCTTGCCCAGGAACTGGTAGAAGTCCACGGCCGCCTCGATGTCCGCCGGTTTGGCGTCCTCGGCGGCGACGACCTCCACCAGCGGCACGATGTGCGGAGGGTTGAACGGATGTCCCACGATCACCCGCCCCGGCTGGTCGAGCGCGGCGCCGAGATCGGCGGGCAGCAGGGTCGAAGTGGAGGAGAGCAGCAGTGCGTCGGGGGCCGCCTCGGCCGCTCGCCGGAAGATGTCCTGCTTGAGCGCCAGATCCTCCAGTACGTTCTCCTGCACGACCTGAGCGCCTGCCGCCGCCTCCGCCACATCCGCGTGGAACGTAAGCCTGGCCGCCAGGAGTTCCGGGTCCGTCGCGCCGTCGGGCAGGGAGCGCGCGTACAGGTCGAGCGCGGCCGTCACATGCTCGCGCGCGTCGGGTCTGGTGCTGCTGATACGTACGTTGAGTCCTTTGGCGGCGAACAGGGCGATCCACCCGAGGGCTATGGTGCCGGTGCCGAGGACCGCGACCGTACGCGGCGTGGGCGCGCTCATCACGCGGCCTGCCGTCGCGGCGTCGGGCCCGAGCCGAGTACTTGCTGGTGGAGCCGCTGCACCCGCGGTGACGGCTCCACGCCCAACTCGCTGACCAGCGTGGTGCGCAGCCGCTGGAACGCCTCCAGGGCCCGCCACGTGTGGCCCGACCGGTGCAGCGCGGTGATCAGATGGCCGCAGATGATCTCGTTGAGGGGATACTGGGCGGTCAACATCAGGAGTTCGCCGAGGAGTTCGCCGTGTCGGCCGAGCCGCAGATCGGCTTCGATACGCAGTTCATGCGCGCGAGTCCGGGCCTCGTTCATCCCGATGATCTCGGTCTCCAGGATGCTGCCCGCGGGGACGTCGGCGAGCGCCGGACCCTGCCACAGGTCGAGCGCTTCGGCCAGGAGCGCGGACGCCTTCGCGTCCTCCCCGGCCGCGAGTGCTCTGTTTCCGGCCGCCGACCGTTCCTGGAACGTGCCGAAGTCGAAGTCCCCGACCGGCCCGTTGAGCTGATAGCTGCCGAAACGGGTGGCGAGCACGTCCTTCGCGGACAGTTCCGTCCGGTGGGAAATAGCTTTGGTGACCAGCCGGCGCAGCTGGAGCACGTAAGTCTGCAAGGTGGTCTGGGCGCTGCGCGGAATATGCTCGCCCCATATCTCTTCCATCAAGGTGGGTACCGGGACGATCCGCCCGGTGCGCAGCGCGAGAAGCGCGAGCAACTGCCGGGGTTTGCCCGCGCTCGGCACGATCGAAACACCGTCGATTTGGACCTTCAGCGGACCCAGTACTTCGATTTCCACGCGAGGACCTCCATATGGGAATTGCTGACGCCCTCAAGTGTGGCACGAGGGTTCATGGAGATCCCAGTGAGATGTTCATGGACTCACAGGAGTTATTCATGGTTTGAACGCTCAACCAATGGTCGACCAGGCGAATGGCCTGGGGAATCGGGAGAGTCAAGGCCATTCACAGGAGCCCGAACTCCTGGGCCGTCCTGATGGCGTCGATGCGATTGCGCGCGTTGAGCTTGCTCACGATCGTGGTGAGGTAATTGCGCACGGTCCCCACCGACAGATGCAACTGCCGGGCGATGTGCCCCGCGTCGTGCCCGTCGGCGGTCAGCCGCAGCACCTCGGTCTCGCGCGGGGTGAGAAGTCGCGCCCCCGAGTCCAGGGCGCTCAGCGCCAGCCCGGAGTCGAACACACGCTGACCTGCCACGATTTTACGTACGGCGTCGGCCAGTTCGGCCGGGGGAGAGTCCTTGAGGAGCAGCCCGTCCACCCGTCCGTCCAGGGCCCGGCGCAGCATCGCGGGTCTGCCGATCCCGGTGAGGACGAGAATCCGGCATTCTGGAAGAGTCCTGCGCAATTGCTCGGCGGCGGTCAGACCGTCGGTGCCTGGCAGATCGACATCGAGAATGGCCACGGTCGGACGGCTGCGCAGCGCGGCGGGCACGATCTCATCGCCTCTGCCCACCTCGGCGACCACCGTGAAGTCCGCTTCCAGCTCCAGCAGAGCGACCAGCGCTCCCCGGACCATGTGTACGTCTTCGGCCACGAGCAGGCGTATCACGAGTGCCATCCCCCCAGTGTCGTTGTCCGCGCCCGCCCCCCGTACCGCCAGCCCACACTACTCCGAGCGAGTGGATCACCACGGTCGACTATCGGCCAAAACAATGCAGTGAAGTAGGAGTCCGGCCGGTGCCGTCGCCGAGTACGGCTCAAGGGCTGCTCGACCGGGCGCTCCGACGCTGAGGCCGCTTCCCATTCCCACGGATACCGAACGCTGAAGTGGAGAGGGTTTGATGCGAACCGTCAGGACTGCCCGTCATGCGGATACCGGCGGCGCCGGGGGGCACAGCAGAATTCTCGGAATCGGCGGATATCGCCCCTGGCGGGTGGTCGCCAACACCGAGCTGTGCGCGGCGATCGACTCCACGGACGAGTGGATCGAGACCCGCTCCGGTATCCGCGAACGCCGCTTCGCGGCGCCGGACGAGACGCTGCACTCGATGGCCCTGGCGGCCGCCGGGAAAGCCCTCGCGGCGGCCGGTGTCGACCCGAGGGAAATCGACCTCGTCGTGCTCGCCAGTATGTCCCAACTCGACCAGACGCCACCGCTGTCGGTACGGGTCGCCCAGGCGCTCGGCGCCCGAGCGGCCGCGGCGATCGACCTGTCGGCCGCGTGCGCCGGCTTCTGCCACGCCATCGCCATCGCCTCCGACGCGGTACGCGCGGGCAGCGCCCGCAACGTTCTCGTCATCGGCGCCGAACGGATGACCGACATCGTGGAGCGGACCGATCGGGGCAGCGCCTTCCTCTTCGCCGACGGCGCCGGAGCCATGGTCGTCGGAAGCGCGGCCGCACCCGGCATCGGCCCGGTCGTCCGGCGCGCGGACGGTGCCTACAGCGAGGCCCTGCGGATGACCGCCCCCTGGGGCGACAGCGCAGGCGCACGGCCGTGGATGAGGATGGACGGCCGCAGGATCTTCCGCTGGGCCATGGATGAAGTGGCGCCGGCGGCGGCCGAGGCGTTACGGGCGGCGGATGTGTCACCCGCCGATCTCGGCGCCTTCGTTCCGCACCAGGCGAACCTGCGGATCATCGACCTCATGGCGGAACGCCTGGGCCTGGGCCCCCGTACGGCGGTAGCCCAAGACGTCGTCCGCATGGGCAACACCTCCGCCGCCTCCATCCCCCTCGCCCTGGAGACCCTGCTCGCCGAAGGACAGGCGGGCAGCGGCGACACCGCGCTCCTCGTCGGCTTCGGCGCCGGGCTCAACTACGCGGCCCAGGTGGTGGTTCTGCCGTGACCGAGCGGAACGCGACCGTACGTCCGACGGCCTCCGACAGCTTCCGCTCCGCCATGGCGCGCTGCGCCGCCGGTGTGGTGGTGGCGACCACCCGGGACGCGGCCGGCAGACCCTGGGGCTTCACCGCCACCTCGTTCTGCTCCGTCTCCCTCGAACCACCGCTGATCCTGGTGTGCGTGGCGCACAGCGCCAGCGGTTACGGGGCGTTCACGGAGTGCGGCGAGTTCGCGGTAAGCGTCCTGAACGAGGACCAGCAGGACATCGCCACCCGCTTCGCCCGCAGCGGCGCCGACAAGTTCCTGCCCGAGGAGACGACGACAACTCGGGCCCTGCTACCGGCAGTTGCCGACGCGCTGATCGCCCTGGACTGCCGGGTCCACGCCCGGTACGAAGCGGGCGACCACCTGATCCTGGTGGGCCGGGTCACGGACGTACGCGTACGGAACGGCGCACCCCTGGTCCACCACGACCGCGCGTTCCGTACGCTGCGCCCCTAGGGCCGGTGGAGCGCCCGAGTGTGCCACTCCTGGAGGGCACGCACGGGCGCTCCGTCCAGCGACCACCGGAGTGCGTCGATGCCTTGGACGGCTGCTGCGAGTGCCTGGACGGTGGTGAGGCAGGGGACGCTGCGGGCGACGGCTGCGGTGCGGATTTCGTAGCCGTCGAGGCGGCCGCCGGTGCCGTAGGGGGTGTTGACGATGAGGTCGACCTGGCCGTCGTGGATGAGCTGGACGATGGTCT
>NZ_MECJ01000007.1 GCF_014596475.1 Streptomyces sp. CBMA152
CATAGTGTTTCGGTGGTCATAGCGTTAGGGAAACGCCCGGTTACATTCCGAACCCGGAAGCTAAGCCTTTCAGCGCCGATGGTACTGCAGGGGGGACCCTGTGGGAGAGTAGGACGCCGCCGAACAATCATTGCGGGAAGCCCCGCACCATGATCCGCAAGGATTAATGGTGCGGGGCTTTTCTGCGTTTCATGGCACTATCTCGCCATGGAACGCGTGATACGCCCCGTACGGGCAGACGAATGGCGCAAGGCCAAGGAGCTGCGGCTCGCCGCGCTCGCCGATCCCGCCGCACCCGTGGCCTTCCTGGAGACCACCGAGCAGGCGGTCGCCCAGCCCGACTCCTTCTGGGAAGAGCGCACCGCCGGGGCGACCGGCGACGGCGGTGCCTGCCAGTTCGTGGCCGAGGCCCCCGACGGCACCTGGGCCGGCACGGTCGTCGCCCTGATCGAGCGGGCCGGCGGCGAGGACTTCTTCGGGGACGCGATCGAGGCCGACCAGGCGCATCTGGTGGGCGTCTTCGTACGGCCCGAGCACCGCGGCATCGGCCTCACCGAGCGGCTTTTCCAGGCCGCCGTGGAGTGGGTCTGGTCCTTGGAGACGCCGAAGATCGGGCGCGTACGACTGTACGTACACACGGAGAACCCGCGGGCCGAGGGCTTCTACACGAAGTTCGGGTTCGTGCGGACGGGGAAGAGCGCGCCTGTGGCACCCGGCGAGTCGGCGTCGCACGATGTCGAGATGGAGATCGTCCGGCCGTCGGGGACGTAGGAGTCACGGCGTCAGCGTTTCCGTCCAGCGCGCCCTGGCCTGTTCGGCCGAGCGGAGCAGGACCAGGGTCGGGAGGCCGTGGTCCTCGCCGGTCGACAGGAGTTCGGGCAGGCGGGGGAGCGGCGCCACGGCCGCGACGTCGTCCAGGACCAGCGTCATTGGTGGGTCGAGCCGACCGTCGGATGACCGTTCGGCCATGCGGCGGCCGCGCTCGACCACGTCTGAGGCGAGGGCGGTCAAGAGGGGCATCGCGGCGGGACGCGACCGGGGATCCTCAATGGCTTCACCCACCACGTAAAGCGTGCCCCCTTCGGCCGCGAATGATTCCAGGGCCAGCGAATCGGCTCGATTCGGTGTGCAGGCCTCGCGGATGTGGATGGACGAGAGGGCGTCGAGCGCGCGGGAGGTCAACTGCTGGGCGATCTCCCGGCGTTCCGGGTGCGCGGTGAGCGCCGACTCCAGCAGGCCCGCGCTGCCGCTCATGGCCTTGGGATGCGTACGGAGTATGCGGACGGCCTCGTGGGCGCCCGTCCCCTGGGCCCAGCGGTGGACCTGCTTGACCGCCTTGCCGTCCCGGCTGTCCAGCGCGGCGGCGTGCAGCCAGCAGCGCAGCAGCGTCTCGGCGGTGTCGGCCATGGCGGTGTCGATACGGGCCTGCGGGCGTACGGGCGCGAGCAGCGCGGTCGCGCGGGCGAGTGCGATGTCCGCGTCCTCGCAGCCGCTGGTGGGCGACCAGTGGAGGCGGGCCGGGGTGTCGCAGAGGTGCCCCGGGTCGTACACATGGACCGGCCCGAGTTTCGCGCGCCCGTCCTTCGTCTCCGCCCACAGCGTGGGGTCGGAGGTGATGACGAGCGCGGGGCCCTCGGCGTCCTGGATGGCCTGGACGGCCGTGGGGCGCCGGGTGTCGGGGCCGCCGTAGACGACTCTGGGCGGGCGGGCCGTACGGGGTGACGGCAGGAGGCCGGGCTGGGGCGCGACCTCAGCGACCTCTGCGACCTCCGTGGGCGCAGTGTCAGCAGTACGCACCTGTCTCGCCGCGTCCGCCGCGCTGGGCCCCTGCGGTACGGGCTCCGGCTCCGGCTGCCACGCCTGGGCGGCCACCGGCGCGGCCTCCACCGGCCCCGCAGGATTCGGCCCCGCAGCCTGCTCAACGGGTCCCGCCTGCCCCACCGGCCCCGCGCGCCCCGCCACCGCATCCCCCGACAGCCGCGCCGCCGCCTTCGCCCGCCCCCGTACAGCCCGCCATCGCGACCACGTACCCAGGGCGAAGATAAACAGGACGAACAGCACCAGGAGTTGGCCGATGAGCAGGCCCCAGAAGAGGCCGTAGCCGGAGAGCTGGGCCTTGGGGGTGTCCGGCCAGGCGGCCGGGAGGTCGTGCGGGGCCTGGACCAGCTGGCGCAGGGCCTTCGGGGTGCGCGTGAACGTTACGCCGTCCGGCCAGGCGCCATGGCTGAACAGGCCCGCGAGGCCCGTCGACGACCAGACCAGGACGGTGAGGCCGAGCAGGAACGCGAGCAGCCCGATGAGGAGGGAATCGGGGATTCCGCGCTCCTCGCCGCGGGAACGGGACTCCGGCATGTCAGGCAACCTCCGGCAGGGCAGGGCAACTTGCGCAGGTCGGGCGAGTCAAATGAAACCGCGGGCGTCGGGCCACCTCAGTACAGCAGGCCGTCTCCGCACGTCAGGCCACCGTCGACTCCGACGGCGGTGATGTGCCGGACATCTGCTGCTCCCTCAGCGCCGCCCGGCGCTCGGTCTCCGTCTCCAGCCGGCTCTCCAGCTCATGGGCCAGGACGTCGTCGGTCGCCGCCGACTCCGTCATCGCCCGGTCGGTGAAGACGAGTGGTCGTTCGCGCTCGGTGATCAGGTGTTTGACCACTTGGACATTGCCGTTGACGTCCCAGACCGCGATGCCGGGGGTGAGCGTGGGGATGATCTCGACCGCCCAGCGCGGCAGGCCGAGGACCAGGCCCGTCGAGCGTGCCTCGTCCGCCTTCTGCGCGTAGATCGTCCTGGTGGAGGCCATCTTCAGGATCGCCGCCGCCTCCCGTGCCGCAGCGCCGTCCACGACGTCCGACAGATGGTGGACGACGGCGACGAACGACAGGCCGAGGCGTCGGCCGAACTTGAGCAGGCGCTGGAACAGCTGCGCCACGAACGGCGAGTTGATGATGTGCCACGCCTCCTCCACCAGGAAGATGCGCTTCTTGCGGTCCGGACGGATCCAGGTGTGCTCCAGCCAGACGCCCACGATCGCCATCAGGATCGGCATCGCGATCGAGTTGCGGTCGATGTGCGAAAGATCGAACACGATCAGCGGCGCGTCCAGATCGATCCCGATCGACGTCGGGCCGTCGAACATGCCCCGCAGGTCGCCGTCGACAAGCCGGTCGAGGACGAGGGCCACGTCCAGGCCCCAGGCCCGGACATCGTCTATGTCGACGTTCATGGCCTCGGCGGACTCGGCCTCCGGGTGACGCAGCTGCTCCACGATGTCGGTGAGGACGGGCTGGCGATCGGTGATGGTCTCGTTGACGTACGCGTGCGCCACCTTCAGCGCGAAGCCCGATCGTTCGTCCAGGCCGTGACCCATCGCCACTTCGATGATCGTACGAAGAAGCGCCAGCTGGCCGGTCGTGGTGATCGCCGGGTCCAGCGGGTTGAGTTTGATGCCGCCGTCGAGGGCGGCCATCGGGTCGAGCCGGATGGGCGTTATCCCCAGCTCGCGGGCGATGAGGTTCCACTCGCCGACGCCGTCCTCGCCCTGCGCGTCGAGCACGACGACCTGGCGGTCGCGGAACCGCAGCTGGCGCAGGACGTACGTCTTCTCCAGCGCCGACTTGCCGTTGCCGGACTCGCCAAGGACCAGCCAGTGCGGGGCCGGCAGCTGCTGTCCGTACAGCTGGAAGGGGTCGTAGATGTATCCCTTGCCGCTGTAGACCTCGCGGCCGATGATCACGCCCGAGTCGCCGAGGCCGGGGGCGGCCGTCGGCAGATAGACGGCCTGCGCCTGGCCGGTGGAGGTGCGGACGGGCAGCCGGGTCGTCTCCACCTTCCCGAAGAGGAAGGAGGTGAACGCGTTGGTGAGCGCGGAGAGCGGATCTCGCATGAGCAGGGCCCCAATCAGCTCTCGGCTAGCGGCGGATGCCGGTCGCGAACGGCAGGGTGTTGACGAAGGCCCGGTGGTGCTCGCGGTCGCACCACTCCAGCTTCAGATACGACTTGCCGGCCGAGGCGCGGATGGTGCGCTTGTCCCGCGCCAGCGCCTCGGGGGAGCGCGCCGACACGGTGATGTACCCGACGAGGTTGACGCCCGCCGCGCCGCTGGCGAGATCTTCACCCCGTTGGTCGAGACGGCCGTGGGCGGCGATGTCGCGAGGGTCGACGGTCCGGTTCATCTTGGCCGCGCGGGAGGCCTCGGCCTCGTCGTTGGTCTTCTCGGTGAGCATGCGCTCGATCGCCACTTCGGTCGGCTCCAGGTCCATGCAGACCGCCACCGTACGGATCACGTCCGGGGTGTGGACGAGCAGCGGGGCGAGGAAGTTGACGCCGACGGGGGTCATCGGCCACTCCTTCACCCAGGCCGTGGCGTGGCACCAGGGCGCGCGCGTGGAGGACTCGCGGGTCTTGGCCTGCAGGTACGTCGGCTCGACCGCGTCCAGCTCGGCGGGCCAGGCGTTGCGCTTGGTCATCGCCTGGATGTGGTCGATGGGGTGGTCCGGGTCGTACATGGAGTGGACGAGTGAGGCGAGGCGGCCCTGGCCGAGCGGCTGGCGTACGCGGATGTCGGCCTCGGCGAGGCGCGCGCAGATGTCGGTGAGCTCGCGGGCCATGACGACGGCGAGGCCCGCGTCCTTGTCGAGCTTGCGGCCGGGCTGCGGGCGGGCGGCGCGGGCCATGGCGTGGGCCTCGGCGGCCAGTTCGCGCGAGTACTGCATACAGGCCACCAGATACGCGCGGTGCTGCTCGCTGGAGGTGGACACCATGGACTGCAGCTGCTCGTAGGACTCCTGGAGCCAGTCGGGCGAGCCGTGGTCGCCGCGCTGGGCGACGTCCTTGGCGTGCGCGTCCGGGTCGGCGGGCAGGGTGCGGGCCAGCATCTGAAGGCGCGTCACAAAGCCGTCGCCGTTGGCGACATGCTTGAGCAGCGTGCCGAACCGGTCGACCAGCGCCTCCTGGTCCTCGCTGTCGCGCAGCCCGACGCCCGGGCCCTCGATCTCGATGGCGGCGGTCACCGTACGGCGGTCGGCGTGCAGCAGTACGGCGATCTCGTCGGGGCCGAAGGGCGCCGCGAGCCAGCTGATCCGCCCGATCCCCGGCGGCGGCCCGACCTCGACCTCACGCCCGTCGATCCCGACGCCCGCCTCCATGGCGCCGGAGCGATAGGTGGTCCCGCGCCGCAGCGACCGCTTATAACTGCGGTTGATTTCAAACCACTTGTAGAAGGTGCGGTGCTTGTACGGGAGGTACACCGCGGCGAGCGCCAGCATGGGGAAGCCCATGAGCAGCATGATCCGCAGGGACAGGACGGGGACCAGCAGTCCGGACATCATGCCGAGGAACGCGCCGCCGATGATCAGCGCGATCTCGCCGGTCTCGCGGTTCTTGCCGACGATCGCCGACGGCCTGGCCCGGCCGATCAGATACGTGCGGCGGGGCGAGACCGGATGGGACTGGGTCGTCAACGCCCTCCACCTCCTGTGCTGTTGTTGCCTTTGTTGCCGGTGTTGCGGCTGCTGTGCGGGGTGCCGCTGGTGGGACCGGAGCCGTTACGGGGCGAGGGTGCGGCGGAGGGGACAGATCCGCCGCCGCCACCGCCGCCGGAGGTGCTCCGGCTGCTGTGGGCGGCCACACCGCCGGACATCGGGTTGGCGGGCCGGGCCTGGGCGTTGTTCTGGTTGCCCCGGCTGCTGTGCGTCTTGATGCCCTGCGAGACGAGGGCCGCCGGGGAGGAGATCACGGCGGCGGCCGACGCGCCGCTGGTGGCCTGCTTGCGGTTGCTGCGGGCGGCGGCGATCTCGTCGCCGAAGCCGGGGACGAAGCGGTAGATCATCGCGGAGGCGAAGATGGCCAGCAGGATGATGGCGAGCCCGGAGACGACGGCCTGGAACGAATCGGGCCCCTTTCCGGCGGACAGCGCCCCCGCCAGGCTCAGCACGATCACGATGATGGGTTTCACCATGATGATCGCGATCATGATCCCGGCCCAGCGCCGGACATGGCCCCACATGTTCTTGTCGACGAGCCCCGAGTACACGACGACGCCCAGCAGCGCGCCCACGTACAGCAGGAGCGCGCGGATGTAGAGCTCAAGGAAGAGCACGCCGGCCGCGACGATGGTGACCAGTGAGACCACGATCAGCATGATCGGCCCGCCGCCGATGTCCGTGCCCTTCTTCAGCGCGGCCGAGAACGACCCGAAGAACACGTCCGTCTGATCGCCGGTGCCGGACGCGATGACGTCGGTGACGGCGTCGGTGGCGTTGACCACGGTGTACAGGATCAGCGGGGTGAAGGCGGACGCCAGCACGGTCAGCCACAGGAACCCGACGGCCTCGGAGATCGCGGTCGTCAGCGGCACCCCCCGGATGGCCCGCTTGGCCACGGCCAGCAGCCACAGGACGAGGGTCAGGATCGTGGCGGCGGCGAACACGACGGCGTAGCGGCCGAGGAAGGCGGGGTTGGTGAAGTCCACCTTCGCGGCGGTCTTCACGAACTTGGAGAGCGTGTCGACGACCCAGACGGCGGCGTCGGCGCAGCCCTTGGAGAGGGAGGTGAGGGGGTCTGCGGGGTCGCCGGGGCCGACGGTGCCCGGCGGCGCCTTGACGTTGCTGTTGCCGGACTCGCAGTAGTCCTTGGCGGGGCCGCGGATGAGGTCGCACGCGTTGCCGCCGCCGTTGGAGTTGCTGGGCCCGGGGCTCGGAGTGGGGCTCGGGGTCGGGCTCGGAGCCGCGTACACGTACGTGGCGGCCAGCACGGCGGTGGTCTGCACCGCCGCCAGCGCCGTGGCGAACGAGAGGGCACGGCGGGGCCGCTTACCGGGCATAGGTGAACCCTCCGTACTGCTCGACGGCGTCGGCCATGTCCTTGGCGGTCGCTGCGGCCTGGTCGCGGCCCACGGGCGCCGGGCCGTCCTTCTGGGTGAAGTCGGTGACCTTCCAGTCGCCGCCGACCCACTTCAGCTGGAACGTGTTGGTGTACCAGCCCTCGGAAACCGGGTTCTTGGAGCCCTCACCGGCCAGCCCGAACAGCGCCGAGTACCAGACCGACACGCTCGCCGTGTCGTTGGCGAACTTCTCCACCTTGGCGCCGACCGGGTTGAAGCGGGAGATGAACGTCTGCCCGGCGGGTGCGCTCCCGTCCGGCTTCAGGCCGATCCGGGTCAGGAACTCCGCGCCGGAGTACGCCTTGTCGAGGTCGCCCTGACGTGCGGCGGCCACGTCCGGCGCGTACACGGTGTTCACGATGGCGTGTCGCCGGGCCGTGTTGTACATGCCGTCGGAGCCGAGCGCCACGACATAGTTGGCCGCCGCCGACTGCGCCCCCTGTTCCGTCTGGGGGAAGCCCGAGGCGATGCCGCCGGTCTTGCCCTCGACCGGCTTCGTGCCGGTCGCCGACGTCGGCTGGGCGCCCGACTGCTTGGGGTCGCCGGAGGAGCCGCCCGAGCCGCCGTCGCCTCTGTTGGCGAAGGCGATCGCGGCGACCAGGAGGGCCACCACGCCGACCACCGTGATCAGCGACCGCGAGGCGCGCACGGGGCGCCGCGCGCCGCCGTAGACGTCGGCGCCCTCGCCCTCGGGCAGCCGGGTGCGCGTCTGGCGCGTACCGCCGACGGTGCTGTACGGATCGTTGTACGGGTCCTCGGTACGCCTGGAGTCGTGCTCGTCGCCGACGCTCATGCCGCGTACTCCCCCTCGCCCCTTCGCTGTGCCGCTCGCTGCCCCGTCGTGTAGTACGACTTCGTGTAGTACGACGGTAGCCGTGCTGGTTCCCGCGCGGGCGCGGTGTGGTGACTCGACATCAGGGAGACGCAACCTCTGCCGGTGGGCACGACGGACGGATGGTGGTTGAGGGGGGCCTGGGCGGGCCCGTGGGGACGAACGCGGCGGGGTGGGTGGTGACCTGATGCCAGGTCAGACGGCCATCCCGTACACGATGGTGAAGAGTGTGCCGAGCGAGCCGATGATGAAGACCCCGGTCAGTCCGGCGACGATCAGGCCCTTGCCCTGCTCCGCGCTGAACGTGTCGCGCAGCGCCGTCGCGCCGATCCGCTGTTTGGCCGCGCCCCAGACGGCGATGCCGAGGCACAGCAGAATGGCCACCGCCATCACGACCTCGACCATCACACGGGCCTCTTGGCCCAGGCTCCCGAACGGCCCCCAGTTGGGAGCGATTCCGCCGATGATGGTGTTGATGTCGCCCTTTTCGGCTGCCAGGTACACGTAACTCACCGCCCCTGTCGGGTAGTTCGATACCCCTGCCCCACGGCATGGGTCAGGCTCTATCTTCGCTGATGAAACCGCCCGGGTATGTCGACTTGGCGGCGGTCTTTACTCGAAACCGCACAGCTGTACCGGTCGCACCGCCCTGACCTGCGGTGGACCGGTTCTCTACGGATTCGCGTATGGTCACTCTGTGTATCACGCAGGGTGACTCCGGGCAATGACTGTCGTTGGTGCACTCTGGGGCTGTTGGCCTGAGAGCGGGCGGAGTGGGGGGTGTGGCGCGCTCTCTGGGGCCCCGGGGGCACGCCGGGGCGCGGCACTTTACAGAGACTTCTCAGAAAAGTTCCATGGATGTTCTCAGTTCCGCGCGAGAGTGTCTGACCTATGAGACACGTCTCCCAGCTGCGCGCTCTGTCCGCGGTGGCCGTGCTTCTGGTCATCCCGACGTACGGGTACCGGGCCGCGACCGGCGGCACGACGGTGCCCGCGCCCGCGACGGCCGCCACCGCGCGCGTGGGCGCGCTCTTCGCGGGCGGGCTGGACGGCGACCACTTCTGTACGGCGTCGGTGGTGCACAGCCAGGGCCGCGACCTCATCGTCACGGCCGCGCACTGCCTGGACGACCAGGACGACGCGGTGTTCGTGCCCGGCTACCGGGACGGGCAGGCGCCGTACGGGACCTGGCCGGTCAAGGCGAAGTTCATGGACGACGCGTGGCAGGAGGACGGCAGCGAGGACGACGACGTGGCCTTCGCGGTCCTGGGCGCGGGGTCGCTGACGGGCGCTCAGGTGGAGGACGTGGTGGGCGGCGCGCCCCTGACCACTGCCGGCTCGACGGGCGCGGCGGTGACGGTCACCGGCTACCCCAGCGACGCGGAAACCCCCCAGATGTGCACCAACCACGCCACGGCGTACGGCGACACCCAGCAGCGCATCGAGTGCCCCGACTACTCCGGCGGTACCAGCGGCAGCCCGTGGGTGACGGCGACGGGCGCGGTGGAGGGCGTCATAGGCGGCTACGAACAGGGCGGCGACGACCCCGACGTGTCGTACAGCGTGGTCTTCGGCAAGACGACGGCGGCGCTCTATCGGTTGGCGGAGGGGAGGGTGCCCTGAGGGGTGGGGGCGCCGGGGGTGTTGGCGGACCAGAAGTCGTCGTGGATGTAGGGGCGGGGGAGAGGCTTGCCGCCCTCGTAGGCGGGGGTGTTGGTGTCGACGTTGGACGGGGTGGTGGGCTCTTGGACGGGGGAGTCGGCGAAGCAGGGGGTAGTGATGCCGAACTTGAACTGTCCTTCGCCGCCCACCGCGACCTCCATGCGGAAGTTGTCCGGGGTTGAGGCGTAAACAGCAGGGAGCGTCGCGTCGGAGTCGATGCTGGTGATCTTGAATCCACGCGCCTTCCAATTGCGCTCGACCACGCCGAGCAGGCTGCCGCGACGTTCCGGAGACACGATGGTCATGATCATGACGCCGCGAGCGACTGAGCCCGCGCCGGTAGCGGCGTTCTTCCAGTCCGGACAGCCGCTGTCGTCCGATGCCTCATGGACCCACCGGAGCCCGGGGGTGATGCCAGCAAGTGTTTCCTGGAGGATTGCGTCGGCCTTCTCGGCCGCCTGCTGCATGTTCACCTTTGAGTTGCTCCGTTCGGCGGGCCGGGAGGTGGCCAGACCGCAGCTGGTAGTGGCCAGAAGCGCAAGTGCGATGCTGACGCGAGGGAGGGGCTTCACCGGGGCTCCTGGGTTCCGATCCGCTGTGCGTTGCCCGAGACGATCTTGGCTATGTTCCGGGCGGATTCCGGGTCCTTGTTCGGGTCGAAGTAGTGCGAGTGGGCGCTGACGTCGGGGGATGGAAGCTCCAGGCCCTTGAGCTTGCCCCCGTCGATGAGCGGCGGGCCGTCCCCCGTCGCGAAGCGCTTGGCGCCGAACTCGTGGCTCGCCGGGTCGGTGCCGAAGTAGAGCTGGTCGGGACCGCCGTCCATGGCCTCCTTGAGCTTGTCTGCCAGGTAGCCGCCTATTAGGGGTCGTTCGAGTTGGGTGATGAGCGAGCTGCCGCTCACTTCGCCCTTGCTCGGCAACTGGGTCACGATGTCGTTCTTGGCGGCGCCCACATAGACGTGGTCCCGGCCGACCCCCAGGTCGTCGGCGGTCTTCGCCTCGGTGCCGGGGCTGCCCACCAGGATGATGTCGTCGGCGCCGGGGATGCCACCGTGCTGCTGTGCGGCGAGGCCGACAGTGAGGGAGCCGTAGGAGTGGCCGATGGCGGTGATGTGCCGATCGCCCGGCTCGTGCGTGGTGGAGATTCCCGCCATGAACTGGTTGTACGCGGACGCGCCGACCTTGGCGTCGTGATCGCCCATGACTTCGAAGTTCTCGGCCATCTTGTTGATCTCAAGGAATTTCACGGCGTCGAACTGCGGGGCGTCGTAGCCGAGCCAGACGATCGAAGCACTTGAAGGGTCGTAGAACCCCGCCCCCTTGGCGGTCGCGCGGGCACGATCGATGTCGTTGCGAGCGAATGACTCGTCCAGTGACGTGCTGAACCCCGGAACGTAAGCCGATACGTTCTTCGACGTGTCCGGATTGCCGAAGGCCACGATGGCCCGGCCGTTGCCCTGGTCGCCGATGCCGAGCAGGTACATCGGCGGGACACCCGGGGCCGGCACGGCCCGCAACTGCTCGTCGATGGAGCGCAGCCCGGCCAGTTTCGCCTGCGCCGCACCGTCGTCCACCCCCGACAACTTCCCGATCAGCAACTCCAGATTGTCCCGGTTGGCCTTGTCCCGGGCGACGGCCGGGATGCCGTCGAGGTTGCCGATGATGTCAGGACACAGCGCGAGGTACTCGTCGCGCTGGGACGGGGACAGGTGGGTCCACCAGTCGTGGCGTTCGGCCGGGGTGCCACTCGTCGGGATGGTCTTCTTCAGGCGATCGCCGGAGATCTGGCGCACCGCGGCCAGGTCCGCCGCCGCGTCCTTCCATGTCGCGTCGGTGACGTCCAGGCCCGGCTCGGCCTTGAGCTTGTTCAGGGCCGAGCTGAAGTGCTCGTCGGCCTGACGGGCCGCCGTGAGGACGCGCCGGATGCGGTCGGCGATGTCCTGGGCCTTGGCGCGGTTCGGGTTGGGGTCGGCCAGGCCGGGGTGGGGCGTGTTCAGGGTGGGCGGGCGGGACAGGATCGGGGTGTCGGCCGTGACGCTGCCGCCGGGGTTCGGCTGGTTCGTGACCACGTTCTGGCCACCCGCCGGATAGCTCACCGAGCCGTCCGCCGCGACCGTGAAGCCGAGGCTCGCCGCGTCGTCGAGGGCGTCCTTCAACTGGCCCTGGAAGCCGATCAGTTCGTACACGAGGGAGTTGACCGTCGTACGGACCAGGCCGCATTCGGTGTGGATGTAGTCGTAGTTGCGGTCCAGGCGCCGTAGGCGGTCGATGGCGGCCGGTGCCGCCATGCCCTTCTGTGTGGCCTCCAGACCGTGGATCATTTCGCCGCTGATCCGGGTCCGGGCCGCGTCGGCCTGGGTGCTGACGGCGCCCCAGCCGTCGGCGGCGTCGAGGAGTTCGGCGCACTTGAGGTCGTGCAGCTGCTGCCAGGTGAGCACCCCGTCACCGGCCCTTGCCGGCCGGCGCGGAGTACTGCGCCAGCGCCGACTTCACACCCGCGTCCACCTCACCCTGCGCGAACGCCGTCCGGCGCAGGATCGGCTCCACGGACCCGCACTCGGTGTGGACGGCCGTCAGCCGCGTCTCCCACGACGTCAGTACGGACTTGAGCGCGGCCATGCTGGCAAGACCGGCCGTGCCCGCCTCGGCGCCGGTGTGGGCCGTGGCCAGGGTGCCCTTCACCTTGGCGGTGTCCGTCTGGAGGCTGTGGGCGGTGCCCGCCGCGTCGGACCAGGGCTTGGCGCTGTGCTTCAGCTCGCCGCTGCCGCTGCCGCTCCCCGGCCCCGCCGAAGCCAGCGACATGGCCTTGGGCTGCCCCGCCTGGTCCAGCAACCGCTGCCAGCTCTGCGCGTACACGTACTCCCCCACCGGTCCCGTGCGGCCCCTCCGCCGCCCCGAAACGACGCTAAAGGGGCGGGTGGGGGCGTGCGCAAGCGCAGGCAGGGGCGCGGTGGAAAAAAGGGCCGCCGCGCATAACACCCAGGTCAGGGTGTGCGCAAGAGTGTTCGCGCTCAGGCGTCCACGTGCGCGCCGCCAACTTCCGTGGCGCGGCGTCTGAGTGCGACCTCAGTACTCGCCGTCCAGGTCCGTCCCCTGCGGCGCGCGGAAGTACGCCGAGACCACGGTGACCAGGATCAGCGGCTTCTTGCCTGCGGTCGGCTTGTCCCAGAGCTCGACCAGGACCGTGAAACGGTCCTCCGCGGTCGAATCGGCGTACAGCTCCTGGGTGTTGGCCTTGGTGCCGTTCGGGCCGGACTTGGTGATCTTCCAGCCGTTGCCGGGCATCCGGTCCTTGAGCCGCTGGTAGCCCGCCTGGAGTTCGCTCACCGGTACGTCGTAGAGCGACCAGGGGTGACGGACCTGGTACAGGTGGTCGGGGTCCTTGGTACTGCGCGTGATGCCCGGGCCCGGCCTGGTGGTCTGGGCGTTCTTGATCGCCAGCAGGTCGTAGATCTGGCTGGAAAGGCGCTTGGTCTTCGCCCGCGCCTCGTCGACGGCCAAGGTGGTCGGCGTGTAGCCGAGGCCGCCCGGGTCGCTTCCGTTGCTGTCGCTGTCCATCGAGCATCCCGTCGTGAGAGTGGCGAGGGCGAGTGCGCCGGCCAGCGCCGTGAGCACGCGCCGGCGGTGGCGCGGCGGTACCTGCCGGGGGCGGCGCGCTGGGGTCGTCGTGCTGGTCAATCCGCTTCCTTCACCTGGTCGTACTGCCCGGCGACGACGGCGGCCTGGTTGTGCAGGCTCACGCTGCCGGAGTCCCAGTAACCGCTGTGGCCGCTGGTGTCGGTCTGCATCCGGTGGGCGCCGAACGCCTCGTCGGAGGGCACGTACTGGATGTAGCCGGCGTTGAACGGGATGCCGTGCCACTTCTCGATGCCCCATTTGTAGCCGCCCAGTCCCGCGACCTTGCCGCCGGCCGGAACGAGGTCGTCGCCCGTGGCCTCGGACCACACGTGCTTCTTGCCGACGTCGAGATCGCCCGCGTCACCCGCCAGCATGCCGGGGCTGCCCGCCACGACGATGTCGTCGGCCGCCAGTTCGCCCCGGTTCGAGGCGTCGCCGACGACCGTCGAGCCGTAGCTGTGGCCGATGACCGTGGTGTGGCTCTTGTCGGCGCCGCCCTGGGTGGTCTGGAGGCCGTCGAGGAACTGGTTGAGCTTGGGCGAGCCGTCGTGGGCCCAGCTCTTCTCCATCGCCTCGGGGACGATGCTCTGCGGGGCGTCGTAACCGATCCAGGTGATGGTGGAGACGGACTGGCCCGGCGCCATGCCCTGGCTCTCGCGCCAGACGCTGGTCATACGGTTGATGTCGCCGCTCGCGCCTTCGAGCTTGCTCTTGGTGCCCGGCACGTACACGGCGGTGTGCTGAGCTGTGTCCGGGTTGCCGTTGGCGACGATCGCGTGGCCGTTGCCCTGCGTGTCGAAGCCGAGGAGGTACGCCTCCGGCAGCCCCTCCACGCCGGTGTCCGCGAACCGTTTCTCGATCGCGTTGATGCCCTTCAGCTGGGCGGTCAGCCGGCTGCCGCCCGCGTTGTCCCAGGCGGTCCAGCCGGGGTTGACGACGCTGACCGGGTAGCTGCCGTTGGGGTTGGCGATCTGCTTCTGGGGCTCGGGGCCGAGCTTGTTCAGGTCGAGCTGGACCTGGGCGTGCGTCTCGGCGAGCACCATCCGGTTGGCGTCGTCGCGCACCGGTGACGGCAGGCCGTCGAGGGCGCCAACCCGCTCGGGGAAGAGCGTCGTGTACTCGTCCCGCTCCTCCTGGCTGAGATGGTCCCACCACTTCTTGTTCTCCGCCGGAGACTTCCCCTTCGGTATCCCCGACTCCGGCAGGAACTTCGCGTTCTTCTGCAGATCCTTGGTGTCCGCCGCCGCGTCCACCAGCATCTCGTCGGTGACCGCGAGGCCCGCCGGGGACTTGAGGCGGCGCAGGACGCCCGCGTAGCGGCCGTCGATCTCGGCCGCGTCGCGGACCGCGCCGGAGATGCGCGCGGCGATGTCGTCGGCCTTGGCCTTGTTCGGGTCCGTGCCGCCGCCCTCGCTCTTGCCGGGGAGCAGGAACGGGGACGGTGTGCTCGGCTTCGCGACGCCCGGGCCGGGGGCGTACGGGACCGTCACAGTGACCGGGTACTTGACCGACCCGTCCGCCTCGACCGTGAACTTCAGGTTCTCCGCGTCCTCCAGCGCCTGCTGGAGCTTCTTCTGCGGGGCGGCGAGCTCGGTGGCGAGGCCGTCGAGCGCGGTACGGATCAGGCCGCACTCGGTGTGCAGATACTGGTAGTTGCGGCTCAGGCGCGCGATGTCGGCGACCGCGCCCTCGGCGGTCTTGCTCTGCTGCGTCTCGTGGAGCCGCGCGTGCATCTCGTTGTCGACGCGGTCCTTGGCGGCGTTGGCACGGCTGCTGACCTTGCCCCAGCCGCCCGCGGCCTCGGTGAACTCGGAGAGCTTGACGTCCCTCAGCTGCTGCCAGGTGGGCACTTCCGGGTCACCGCCCCTCGGTCTTCGGCGCCGGGACGGCGGCCTTCACGTCATTGCCGACCTGTACGTCCGTCTCGCCGAAGTCCTTGCCGACGCTCTTGAGGACGCCGCCCAGGCGCCCGCACTCGTCGCGCACCGAGCCGAGCCGGTCCTTCCAGGACGTACGGATCTCTTCGAGCGCGGCCGTGGCGCCGAAGCCCTCGGTGCCCTTGGTGACGCCCTCGGAGGCGGCGTCGAGGTCGGCGAGCGCGCCCGCCGTGCCGGTCCGCAGCTCGCCCGCGACCCCGCCCGCGGAGGACCAGGGGGACTTGCTGAACTGGATGTCAGGAGCACCGGAGCCGCCTGCGGACGCGAGCCGCATACGACCGTCGGACGCGGTGCCGGACCCGTCCGCCCCTCCCGGAGCGCCCGCGAAGAGCTCGTCCCACTGTGCGCTTCGTGACATGCGCTTGGTCCCCCGTTGGCTATCCCTTTACCTGTGGGGGTGAATGTAGCAACGGCCCTGGCAGGAGTGGAATGGCCGGTTCCTTTCGTTGCGAGATCACCAAACGCCGCAAGTGATCACAAGTGGGTCAACGGATGTGAGGGAAGCGGCAGTTGCGTGGCAGAGTCGTCCGGTGGACGCGCTCAAGGCCCAGGATCCGGCACACATAGGTACGTACGCCCTGCTCGCCCGGCTGGGCGCGGGCGGAATGGGCATGGTCTACCTCGGGCGCTCGCCCGGCGGACGGCTCGTCGCGCTCAAGGTGATCAAGGACGAGATCGTCGACCACCCCGAGGCGCTGGCGCGATTTCGCCGGGAGGCGGAGACGGTCCGGGCGGTGCGCAGCGCGTACACCGCGAACCTGATCGACGCGTCGCTGGCCGCGCCGCCGTACTGGCTCGCCACCGAGTACGTCTCCGGTCCGACGTTGAGCCGTGCCGTCGCCGACCGGGGCCCCTTCCCGCCGGATACCTGCCGTCGCCTGTTCGCGGCGCTCGCGGAAGGTCTCGCGAGCGTGCACGCGTACGGGGTGACGCATCGCGATCTCAAGCCGCAGAACGTCATCCTGGCGCCGCAGGGCCCCCAGCTCATCGACTTCGGCATCGCGCGCGGCGCCGCCGACACGGCCCTGACCCAGACCGGCGTCGCCCCCGGCACCCCCGGCTTCACGGCCCCCGAAGTCCTCGTCCGCAACGAGGTCGGCGACCCGGCGGACGTGTTCGCCCTGGGCGCGACGATCGCGTACGCGGCGACGGGGCGGGCGCCGTTCGGGGCCGGATCGGTGGAGGGCGTGTCGTACCGGGCCGTCCACGAGCCCATCGACGTGAGCGGCGTCGAGCCGGAGCTGGCCGCGCTGATCCTGGCCTGCGCGGCCAAGGACCCGGCCGAACGCCCGACTCCGGCGGAGGTCATCGTGCGCTGCGCGGTGACGTCGGCGCTGGTCGAGGACCCGTACTACCAGGCGCTCACGACGGGCCTGGCCGAGGCGGCTCCGCACGACCTGCCCACCGCGATGGCCGCGGGCCTGGTCCCGGCGGGCCACGGCGCCCCCACGATGCCTCCGGGCTACATCCCCACCCTGGCCCCCCAACTCCCCACCCACCCCCTCCGCCCCCGCTCCCGCCGCACCCCCTGGATGGTGACGATCGCGGTGGCGGCGGTGCTCGGCGTGGTGGCGGCGGTGTCGTTGCGGATGCTGCCGGGTGGGAAGGGGGACGGCGGCGGGGGGCAGGCCCAGGGGGCGACGAAGTCGCCGGTGGCCGGTGGTGTGCAGTCGCCCGGGCCGATGGGGAACGCCACGCCGGCCGGCACGGACACCAAGCCGGTAGGGCCGCCGCAGTACATCGAGCAGACGGCGCCCTCGCTCGACGGCTATTCGGCGCTGTCCGATCGCTGCCGCCTGCCCATGCAGGAACAGGTGGACTCGCAGTTCCAGTTCTCGGTCACGACCGGCGACATGTATCCCACGGACGACGTGCCGCCGGGGAAGGTGCAGATCGGCTACCGGCTCAAGTACGACGAGCCGGGCGCGCCCCCGTACTACATCGCCATCACTGTGAAGCCGCCCCACGAGGTCGACGCCGACGGGAACCCCACGTCCGGGACGGCACCCAACCGCCAGCTCGGCTTCGTGAGCAAGGCGGCCGACCTCTATGCGGGCAACCAGACGGAGTGGAAGTACCTGACGTACCCCGACGACTTCAGCTACCGGGTCGGCGGGAAGGTGCTGCCCGCCCTGCCGATCTCCCGGGACACGGAGACCGAATGGACCGTCGTCTACCAGCATGTGAAGGGGCCGAAGGACTACAAGAGCGTCGTCTGCAGCGGTTTCAACGCCAAATGAGACGCCACCGACATGGCTGACGAGAAACAGGCGGTGAACCGGGCCCCGATGGGGGAGGGTTGACGGGTGCGCAAATACTGGGTGGCAGGCGGGATCGGGGTCGGGATGAGCCTGGCGTTCCTCGCGCTGCTCGTCATCGGCACCTACTCGGCGGCGGCCGGTCTTGCCGGTGGCCTCGGTGGTCGCGGGCAGTCGGTCGGGCTCGCCAAGGGGGCGGTCCCGGCCAAGTACCAGCCGATCGTGCAGAAGTGGGGCAACCTCTGCCCGGCGGTCAACCCGGCGCTGCTCGCCGCCCAGCTCTACTCGGAGAGCGGCTGGAACCCGACGATCGTCAGCCCCGCCAACGCCCAGGGCATCGCCCAGTTCATCCCCGGCACCTGGGACGCGCACGGAATCGACGGCAACGGGGACGGGAAGCGGGACGTGTGGGACCCGGAGGACGCCATCCCCTCGGCCGCCTCGTACGACTGCGAACTCGCCAAGTACGTCAAGAACGTGCCGGGTGATCAGAGCAGCAACATGCTGGCCGCCTACAACGCGGGCGCGTATGCGGTGATCAAGTACAACGGGGTGCCGCCGTACCCCGAGACCCAGGGCTACGTGAAATCCATCCGCACCCTGGAGAAGAGCTTCGCCGCCCCCACCTCCCGCGTCGCCCCCTCCCAGCAGGCCGCAGGCGCCATCTACTACGCGCAGCAGAAGCTGGGGACGCCCTACCTCTGGGGTGGGGAGGGGACGCCGGAGCAGGGTGGGCGGTTCGACTGTTCGGGGCTGGCCCAGGCCGCCTACCAGAGCGTCGGGATCGAGCTGCCGCGCGTCGCCAACGACCAGTACAACGCCGGCTCGCACCCCTCCCGCAACGAACTGCTCCCCGGCGACCTCGTCTTCTTCTCCACCGATCTGTCCAACTCCCGCGCCATCCACCACGTCGGCCTGTACGTCGGTGGCGGGTACATGATCAACGCCCCGTACACCGGCGCCGTCATCCGCTTCGACAAGATCGACGCGCCCGACTACTTCGGTGCGACCCGGGTCACCAAGGACGGCGCGGCGGCGCTTCCGACGTTCAAGCCGGCGGCGTGACCGGCGGTACGCGATGGCCGGAAGTCGTCGCAACACTCCGTCAGGCCATGGCCCTGAGCTGCGACGATGAGTCACTCTTCGATAACGTCGTAGTGATCATTCCGTGGAGAGTGGAACGCACGGGCCCCGGAGGCCGTTCAGTGGACAGTGACGGCAGGAGTACTGACCACGGGGGTTGGTAGCGACACGCACAGGCAAGGGGCCGTGGCATGGCTGAACTCGCGATGGACGGGGCGAACCCGGACGTCAGCCTGCTCTACGACATCAACGGACTGGCCAAGTCCGCGCCGACGTGGTTCGACCGCGTCATGGAGTTCGTCGGCGAGTACGGAATCCTGCTCGCGCTCGTCCTCGTCGTGCTCTGGTGCTGGTGGAGCCTGCGCCGCCGGGAGGACCGGGAGAGCGCGATGAGCGCGGTCGCGGCCCTCGTCTGGGCGCCGCTCGCCGCCGGGATCGCGCTGCTCGTCAACATCCCCATCAGGGGATTCGTGGAACGGCCGAGGCCCTTCGTCGACCACAAGGGCCTCGACGTCCTGGTGGACGGCAAGACCGACTACTCGTTCGTGAGCGACCACGCCACGCTGGCGATGGCGATCGGGGCCGGACTCTTCGTCGCGCACCGCAAGTTCGGCGCCGTCGCGATCGCTCTCGCGCTCGCCGAGGGCTTCTGCCGGGTCTACATGGGCGTGCACTATCCGACCGACGTGGTCGGCGGCTTCGCGCTCGGCACCGCCGTCGCCCTTCTGCTCGCGCCGCTCGCATTGCTGCTGCTCACCCCGCTGGTGTCGCGGATCGCACGCTCGCCCCGGCTCGGCCGTCTCGTACGGTCGCGGCGCGCGGGCACGGCGTCGCTGCGGCTGGCCGTGGACCTCCCCGAGCCCCGCGCGGGCAAGGGAAGCGGGGCCTCCGGCGCCGGTCCCGGCGAGAACGACCTGGCGGCGTAAGGGAGTTCGCCCCTCGTGGGTCACAGGGCCTGCGGGAAGTCGAAGAGGCGACCCGGGTCGTACTGGTGCTTGAGGCGTACGAGTCGGGGCGCGGCGGCTCCGTAGTACGCGGTGCGCCAGTCCGTCAGCTGCGGGTCGGTGTAGTTCTGGTAGGCGGCCCCGGAGGCGTACCGGCTCAGCGCGTCATGGGTGGAATCCAGCCACGCTCGTTGGGCGGTTCCGGGGGTGCCCGGGCGCCAGGACGCGGTGTACTGCGCGAGCACGCGCGAGCGGCGGTGCACGAACGCCGTCGCGTCCGGCGCCACCCGGTTGAGCGCGCCGCCGAGCGCGGTGAGATCGATGTTCCCGCCCCCGCCACCCTGCGCCGCCGTGACGCTCGCGAACGCCTCGGCCCGGGCGAGCAGCGCCCGTACGCCGTCGGCCGGGAGCGCGCGGTCGAAGAAGGCGGACCGGGCGGCGTACGTCTCGCGCTGGAGCGCGCCCTGCGGGGTGCGGCCGGGGACGCTGCCCGCGAGATGGCACTGGGCTTCGGAGAGCGTGCTGCACCCGGCGTATCCGAGCATCGCGTCGGTGTAGCCGTGTCGGCGCAGCGACACGGTCGCGGCGGGGGCGCCCGCGCGGTCGGCGAGGCGGTCGACGGCGTTCTGGAGATCGCCGTACGAGCCGAGCGAGAACGCGGCGACGTTGACGGTCGGGGCGGCACGGGAGCCCGCCGTGCTCGCGCCCGCCGCGAGATGGCAGGCGGACCAGATCTCGTCGGGCTGGTCCGGCCCCCACTCCTGCCACGCCGCGACGACGGTCTGCGCCTTCGACCACGGCCAGGTCAGATACGCGGTGACGGACTGCGGGGCGTCGTGCGTACGGAAGGTGAGCTCGGTGACCACCCCGAAGTTGCCGTTGCCCGCGCCGCGCAGGGCCCAGAAGAGGTCGGGGTCGTGGTCGGCGTCGGCCGTGACCTTCTTGCCGTCGGCGGTGATGAGGGTGGCGCCGGTGAGGCTGTCGCACGTCGCCCCGTACGCGCGCGTGGCGACGCCGTGCCCGCCGCCGAGGGTGAGCCCGGAGATCCCGACGGTGGGGCAGGAGCCGCCGGGGATGGTGCGCCCCGCCTTTCCCAGCCCGAGATAGACATCGAGCAGCCGGGCGCCCGCGCCGATGGTGGCGGTTGTCGCATCCGTACGGATCCGGGCGAGCTTCGACACGTCGATGACGAGACGTCCGTTGCCGGACGACCAACCGGCGTACGAATGGCCGCCGTTGCGGATGGCGACGGGGACGCGGTGCGTGCGGGCGAACGCCAGGCACTCCTGGATGTCCCCGTCACCCGCCACGTAGGCGACGGCGGCGGGCGCGAGGCTGTCGAACCGGGTGTTGTAGAGCTGCCGCGCGGTGGGGTACGCGGCGTCTCCCGGCCGCACGAACAGCCCACTCAGCCCGCGCCCGAGGGCGGCCCAGTCGACGGCGGCCGAACTGGTCCTGCCGGTGGGAGTGGCCGTGGGCGGAGTACGCGTGGCCGCAGGCCCACACCCGGCCACGCCCAGCCCGACCCCGGCGACGAGCAAAGAACGCCGATGCATGGGCCAACGCCTTCCCGACCAGGGCCCGCTCAAACGGAGTGGCGTACACCGCACCCCCAGGGGCGCGGGGTCTAGCCCGACGACTCGTGCGCGGACGCGTCGACCCGGGCCTTGTCGCGGGAGCGGCGCGCAGGGCCGACCCACCCACACGTACAGCGGGCGTGCGCGAAGCTCCCGCGCTCGGTCGTCGTGGTCCGGTGCTCGGAGTCCGAGGCTTGCTGGGGCACAGAGCAACGGTACCCAGGGCGACCCGCGGCCGGGCCCCCGGGCCGGGGCCGGGCGTGACCGGGGCGGGGACGCGGTCGTTATGCGAGACGGGTGGTGCGTCGGATGTGGATGGCGTTTGGGGGTTGAGCGACGATGACGGTACGGCGGCAAAGGCGTGGGGGAGCGGGGTTCGCCGGTGCCGTCGTGGCCGGGGTGATGGCTGCCGGAATGCTGGTGACCGGGTGCGGCGAGGGCGGATCCGGTGGCGCCGGGGGCTCCGACGGGCGGACCGCCGACCCGGGCCAGGTGGTGGCGGGCGCGGTCGACGGGCTGGTGGCCGCCCATAGCTCCAAGGCGAGCACCTCCATGGAGATGGCGTCGGGCGGTACGAGGGTGACCATCCGGGGCGAGGGGGTGTACGACTTCACGCACCGCATGGGCCAGTTGAAGGTGGTGCTGCCCAAGGACGCGGCGGGCGCGGAGGAGCATCTGCCGATCACCGAACTGCTCGCGCCGGGCGCGCTGTACATGAAGAACCGGGGCGCGGGCGTGCCCGCCGACAAATGGGTCCGGGTCGACACGGCGACGCTGCCCGACGGCAATCTGGTCACCGGCGGCGTCACCGACCCGATGGTCGCCGCCGAACTCCTGCGCGGCGCCGGGGGCGTGACGTATGCGGGCGAGGAGAACCTGGCGGGCGTCCGGGTGCGGCACTACCGGGGCGTCGCCGACATTCCCCGGGCGGCGAGCGCGGCCGGACCCCACGCGCGCGACTCGCTGGCCGCCGCGGCGAAAGGGTTCGGCAGACAGAAGGGCGCGGTGCCGTTCGACGCGTACTTCGACGCGCAGGGGCTGTTGCGCAAGCTGCGGCAGCAGTTCAGTTACGTCAACCAGGGGCGTACGGTCGCGGTCGCTTCGACCACGCTGCTGTACGGGTTCGGGGTGCCTGCGGCCGTACGGCTGCCGGCGGACCGGGACATCTACGCGGGGAAGATCGAGTCGTGATCGGGTCGTAGGGGGCCGGATGCGGGGGAGTCGGCGGTGGCGTCCCGGAATCCGGTCATGGACGGTGGCGTAAATGGTCCGTCCGTGCCATGCGCGGGCTGTGTCCCTCTTCCTACTCTAGGAAGTCGACGACGGCAGAAAGAGGGGTAGAGGGGTGAGGTGCGTGGCCGGGCTCCGCAGCGCAACCGTCCAGGACCACGTGGCCCTCGTCGAGATCGAGCTGTGCGGTGAGTTGATGATCGCGGCGGCGGGGGCGGACGAGGATCGGCTCAGTCCCGACCGGATCGACGAGGTGCTCAACGTCGAGCCGGAGCGGCGTGTGGTGCCGGGGGACTGATTCCGGCCAACCCCGTCCGGCCGGTTGCCGTTCCCGGGCCCGCCCGACGGGATTCGGCCATGTGGCCGGGGCGCACGCATGCAGCGGCGCCCCCGATGTCACGTGCGCAGCAAGCGCGCGATGGCCTTTGTCGCCTCCTCCACCTTCGCGTCGATCTCGCCGCCCCCCTTCACCGCCGCGTCCGCGACGCAGTGGCGGAGGTGTTCTTCCAGGAGCTGGAGGGCGAAGGACTGGAGGGCCTTGGTGGAGGCGGAGACCTGGGTGAGTATGTCGATGCAGTAGACGTCCTCGTCCACCAGGCGCTGGAGCCCGCGGATCTGGCCCTCGATGCGGCGCAGCCGCTTGAGGTGCTCGTCCTTCTGCTTGTGGTAGCCGTGTACCGCGTGCGGCTGGTCCGTGAGGACGGTGTCCGGCTCGGCGGGCTCGGTGGTCGTCATCGCGTCCTCCCGTGGTGCGAAGAGGGGGTGGATACCCCTCGTGGGTATAGGGTAACGAATCCCGCGAAAGCGGGCCCGGTGGTGGCCCGGGGACCGGGCCTGGGGACGGGCCGGGGGCCCGTGCTGATCACTCTGCCTGATGGGCGACACTGAAGTACGCCGGTTAGCCGTGGCCGGATGATGCGCCTAGCATCAGCCTGACCGAATCCAGAGCACCCCGAGGACCCCACGTGCGCTTTCGTCTGACCCCCAGGGAGACGAGCTTCTACGACATGTTCTCCGCATCCGCGGACAACATCGTCACGGGCTCGAAGCTCCTGATGGAACTGCTCGGAGCGGATTCCGCGTCCCGGGCCGAGATCGCGGAGCGCATGCGGGCAGCGGAGCACGCGGGGGACGATGCCACCCACGCGATCTTCCACCAGCTGAACTCCTCCTTCATCACGCCGTTCGACCGCGAGGACATCTACAACCTCGCGTCGTGCCTCGACGACATCATGGACTTCATGGAGGAGGCCGTCGACCTCGTCGTCCTCTACAACGTCGAGGAGCTGCCCAAGGGTGTCGAGCAGCAGATCGAGGTCCTGGCCCGGGCGGCCGAGCTGACCGCCGAGGCCATGCCGAACCTGCGGACGATGTCGAACCTCACCGAGTACTGGATCGAGGTCAACCGGCTGGAGAACCAGGCCGACCAGATCCACCGCAAGCTGCTCGCCCATCTCTTCAACGGCAAGTACGACGCCATTGAGGTGCTCAAGCTCAAGCAGATCGTGGACGTACTCGAAGAGGCCGCCGACGCCTTCGAGCACGTGGCGAACACGGTGGAGACCATCGCCGTCAAGGAGTCCTGACCTCCGTGGACACCTTTGCACTGGTCGTGACCATCGCGGTCGCGCTCGGATTCACGTACACGAACGGCTTCCACGACTCCGCCAACGCCATCGCGACCTCCGTCTCGACGCGGGCGCTGACCCCGCGCGCGGCGCTGGCGATGGCGGCGGTGATGAACCTGGCCGGCGCCTTCCTCGGCCAGGGGGTCGCGCACACCGTCAGCAAGGGCCTGATCGAGACGCCGACCGGCGACAAGGGGATGGGCATCCTCTTCGCCGCGCTGCTCGGCGCGATCGTCTGGAACCTCGTCACCTGGTACTTCGGTCTTCCCTCGTCCTCCTCGCACGCGCTGTTCGGCGGCATGGTGGGCGCGGCGCTCGCGGGTGGCACGGAGGTCATCTGGTCGGGTGTGCTGGAGAAGATCGTCATCCCGATGTTTCTGTCACCGATCGTCGGTCTCATCGCCGGTTATCTGGTGATGTGCTCGATCATGTGGCTCTTCCGCAACGCCAACCCGCACAAGGCCAAGCGCGGCTTCCGTATCGCGCAGACCGTCTCGGCGGCGGGCATGGCGCTCGGCCACGGCCTCCAGGACGCCCAGAAGACGATGGGCATCGTGGTGATGGCCCTGGTCATCGGCGATGTGCAGGGGGCCGACGCGCCGATTCCGGTGTGGGTGAAGATCTCCTGTGCGGTGATGCTCTCGCTGGGTACGTACGCGGGTGGCTGGCGGATCATGCGGACCCTCGGGCGCAAGATCATCGAGCTGGATCCGCCGCAGGGGTTTGCCGCGGAGACCACTGGCGCGTCGATCATGTTCCTTACGGCGTTCCTGTTCAAGGCGCCGATCTCGACGACGCATGTGATCACGTCCGCGATCATGGGTGTGGGTGCGACGAAGCGGGTCAACGCCGTGCGTTGGGGCGTTGCGAAGAACATCATTCTCGGGTGGTTCATCACGATGCCGGCCGCGGCGTTGGTGGCTGCCGGTAGCTATTACGTGGTGCGGATCTTTTTCGGCTGATCCGCGGGGGCGTGCTTGGGGCTCGGGGCTTTGCCCCGGGCCCCTTTTGTTTTCGTCTGTGGGCCGGTGGGGGCTTGTCGCGCAGTTCCCCGCGCCCCTGAAAAACGTCGGTCGTCCGCGGGCGGGTGGGGGCTTGTCGCGCAGTTCCCCGCGCCCCTTAGGTGGCCCCGGACCTAAAGGCACATGTAAAACGGGCCCGCCCCCTGACACCAGGGGGCGGGCCCTTCGTCTTGCGGTGGCACCGCCATGCAGCACCGCAGACGGCTGGGGGTCTATCCGAAGCGGCCGGAGATGTAGTCCTCGGTCGCCTGGACGGACGGGTTGGAGAAGATCCGCGCGGTCTCGTCGATCTCGACCAGGCGGCCGGGCTGGCCGACGGCCGCCAGGTTGAAGAAGGCCGTACGGTCCGAGACGCGCGCCGCCTGCTGCATGTTGTGCGTCACGATGACGATCGTGAAGCGCTCCTTAAGCTCGCCGATCAGGTCCTCGATCGCGAGGGTGGAGATCGGGTCCAGGGCCGAGCACGGCTCGTCCATCAGGAGGACGTCCGGCTCCACCGCGATCGCTCGCGCGATGCACAGACGCTGCTGCTGGCCGCCGGACAGGCCCGAGCCGGGCTTGTTGAGGCGGTCCTTGACCTCGTTCCAGAGGTTCGCGCCCTTGAGGGACTTCTCGACGACGTCCGCCAGCTGGTTCTTCTTGTACGAACCGTTCAGGCGCAGGCCGGCCGCCACGTTGTCGAAGATCGACATGGTCGGGAACGGGTTCGGGCGCTGGAAGACCATGCCGACCGTACGGCGCACGGCGACCGGGTCGACGTCCTTGCCGTACAGGTTCTCGTCGTCCAGGAGCACCTTGCCCTCGACGCGGCCACCGGGGGTGACCTCGTGCATCCGGTTCAGGGTGCGCAGGAACGTGGACTTGCCGCAGCCGGACGGGCCGATGAAGGCGGTCACGGAGCGGGGCTCCACGGTCATCGAGATGTCCTCGATCGCCTTGTGGGCGCCGTAGTACGCGGTCAGGCCGCTGACGTCGATTCGCTTGGCCATCTGAATCACTGCTTCTTTCGAGCGTGCGAGAAAGGGTCGCTGATGTGGCCGCGTCAGCGACCGGTCTTGGGGGCCTTCCAGCGGGCGATGCCGCGGGCCACCAGGTTGAGGATCATGACGAAGGCGATCAGGACCAGGGCGGCGGCCCACGCGCGGTCGTACGACGCGTCGCTGCCGACCCGGTACTGCTCCCAGATGTAGAAGGGGAGCGAGGACTGAGCACCGTCGAACGGGTTGGTGTTGATCAGCTGGCTGCCGAAGACGAGCAGCATGATCGGGGCGGTCTCACCGGCGATACGGGCGATGGCGAGCATGACGCCCGTGGTGATGCCGCCGATCGCGGTCGGCAGGACCACCTTCAGGATCGTGCGCCACTTCGGCACGCCGAGGGCCAGCGAGGCCTCGCGCAGCTCGTTCGGGACGAGCTTGAGCATCTCCTCGGTGGAGCGGACCACGACCGGCATCATCAGGATCGCCAGTGCGAGCGAGCCCATGAAGCCGGACGGCTTGAGCTCGAACATCAGCATCAGGGTCAGGATGAACAGACCCGCCACGATGGAGGGGATGCCGGTCATGACGTCGACGAAGAACGTCACGGCCTTGGCGAGCGCGCCCTTGCCGTACTCCACGAGGTAGACCGCGGTCAGCAGGCCGAGCGGGGCGGAGATCAGGGTGGCGATGCCGACCTGCTCCAGGGTGCCGATCAGCGCGTGGTAGACGCCGCCGCCGGGCTGGAAGCCGGGGACGCCCGCCATCGAGTGGCTGAGGAAGTTCCCGTCGAGGACCTTCGTGCCGCGGCTGATCGTCGTCCACAGCAGGGAGAGCAGCGGGATCAGGGCGAGGATGAAGCAGACCCACACCAGCGAGGTGGCGACGCGGTCCTTGGCCTGGCGCTTGTTCTCGACGGCCGAGGTGACCACGTACGAGATGAGCACGAACAGGATCGCGGAGATCAGGCCCCACTGGACCTTGCTGGAGAGACCGAAGACGAGGCCGATGCCGCAGCCGAGCGCGATGCCGGCGGCGCCGAAGGCGGCCGTGGCCCAGCGGGGCAGGCCCCGGCGGCTCAGGCTGCCCTTGCGGGGGGCCGGGGCGGCCGGGCGGGCGTCCTGGACAACTGCGTTGGACATCAGGCGTTCGCCCCCGAGTACTCCTTGCGGCGCGCGATGATCAGGCGGGCCGCGCCGTTGACCAGCAGGGTCAGGACGAAGAGGACCAGGCCGGAGGCGATCAGGGCGTCCCGGCCGAGCTGGTTGGCCTCGTCGAACTTCGCCGCGATGTTCTGGGCGAAGGTGCCGCCACCCGGGTTGAGCAGGTGCAGCGAGATGAGATAGCTCGGGGAGAGGACCGTGGCGACGGCCATCGTCTCGCCGAGCGCGCGTCCGAGGCCCAGCATCGAGGCGGAGATGACGCCGGAGCGGCCGAACGGCAGCACCGAAAGCCGGATGACCTCCCAGCGGGTGGCGCCGAGGGCCAGGGCGGCCTCCTCGTTCATCCGCGGGACCTGGAGGAAGACTTCGCGGCTCACGCTGGTCACGATCGGCAGGATCATGATCGCGAGCAGGATGCCGACGGTGAACAGCGAGCGCGCGACGCCGACCTCGGTCTTCTGGAAGACGAAGGTCCAGCCCAGGTAGGTGTCGAGCCAGGAGTTCATGCCGTCGAGGTAGGGCACGAGGAAGAGGGCGCCCCAGATGCCGTAGATGATCGACGGCACGGCGGCCAGCAGGTCGACCACGTACGCGAGGGGCGCGGCCAGCTTGCGCGGCGCGTAGTGCGAGATGAACAGGGCGATGCCGACGGCGACCGGGACCGCGATGACCATCGCGATCAGCGAGCTGGCGACGGTTCCGAAGAGCAGCACCGCGATGCCGAAGACCGGCTTGTCGGCGGCCGGGTTCCAGTCGAACGTGGTGAAGAAGTTGCCCTCGTCCTTGGAGATGGCGATCCCGGCCCGGACGCTGAGGAAGGCGGCGATCGACGCCATCAGGACGAGCAGCAGGATGCCGGAGCCCCGGGAGAGCCCGAGGAAGATCTTGTCGCCCGCGCGTCCGGTGGACTTGGAGCGCAGGACCGGTGCCGGGGGCGCCGGTGGTGAGGTGTCGGTGGTTATGGAAGCCATGATCTTTCCGGTCTGTGGGCGGGGAGTGGATGGGTCCCCTGGCGGCGGTGCACCGGATGGAGGGGCGGGGGCCGGACGGGGCCCCCGCCCCGGGGGCGTCCAGCCGGCGGATCAGTCGCCGGCTGTCGGCCCACAGGTCCTAGGAGAGGGAGGCGACCGTCTCGCGGACCTTGGAGTTGATCTCGGCCGGGATCGGCGCGTAGCCGGCGTCCGAGAGGATCTTCTGGCCCTCGTCACCCGAGGTGTAGGTCAGGAAGGACTTGACCGTGCCGAGGGTGTCGGCCTTGTTGCCCTTGTCGCAGGCGATCTCGTACGTGACGAGGACGATCGGGTAGGCGCCGTCGGCCTTGGTGGTGTAGTCCAGGCCCAGGGCCAGGTCCTTGCCGGTGCCCTTGATCTTGGCGGCGGCGATCGCCTTGGAGGCGTTCTCCGGGGTGGCCTTGACCGGGGCCGTGGCACCCGTGTTGATGTCCACGGTCTTGATCGACTGGGCGGTGGCGTACGAGAGCTCGAAGTAGCCGATCGCGCCGTCCGTCTGCTTGACCTGCGCGGCGACACCGGCGGAGCCGGACGCGGCCTGGCCGCCCGGGGCCGGCCACTTCTTCTCGGCGGTGTACGGCCAGTCGGCCTTGGCGGTGGCGCCGAGGTACTTGCCGAGGTTCTGCGTGGTGCCGGAGTCCTCGGAGCGGTGGAAGGCCTGGATCGCCTTGTCCGGGAGCTTGGCGCCCGGGTTCAGCTTGGCGATGGCCTCGTCGTTCCAGTTCTTGATCTTGCCGTTGAAGATCTTGGCGATCGTCGGGGCGTCCAGGACCAGGCTGTCGACGTTCTCCAGGTGGAAGCCGATCGCGATCGGGCCGCCGACCATCGGGAGGTTGATGCCCTGGCCGCCGGCGGAGCAGACCTTCTTGGAGTTGGCGACCTCCTCCGGCTTCAGCGCGGAGTCGGAACCGGCGAAGCCGACCGTCGACTGGTTGAAGGCGATGATGCCCTCACCGGACGAGGAGGACTTGTAGTTGATCTCGACGCCCTTGCAGGCCGCCATGTAGTTCTTGACCCACAGGTCCATGGCGTTCTTCTGGGCGGAGGAGCCGGAGGCCAGGAGCTGGCCCTTGGCGCCGTCGCACTTGATGTTCGAGGCGGAGCTCGTCTTGCCGGTGCCACCGGTGGAGCCGGAGGAGGTGTCGTTGTTGTTGTCGCTGCCGCACGCCGTGAGGGCCAGGGCGCTGGACACGGCGATGACGCCGAGAGCGGTGGCGCGGAGCCGGTTCTTGCGCTGAAGCTTCACTTTCGGGTGTTCCTTCCAGGAGCCGCCGGTGTCCGTTCGTTGTACGGCGGCGTGCGAAGAGGTGTCCGGTGGGGCGGGACGCCGCGCACCGTGTAAGGCCGAAATTAGGCAGAACAGGTGAAGCCGCCAACGGAGGAGAGTGAACGGAAGGTGAACCGTGTCGGTCAGTGCGGTGCCGGCCGTTACCGGTTTGTGTTCAACTGATCGGGGGGAGCGCGCCGGTGCCGGTCAGGGGGCTCGGGGGCGCTCGGAAATACTGATTGCGCCCCCACCGCGCTCCCGTCACGACCGGTGCAGGGCGTCCAGGAGCGCGTCCACCAGATGGCGGTCGCGGTCCTGGGTGAGCCGGAGGCGGGCCGCCGCCGGGGGCAGCCAGAGCAGCCGGTCGACCTCGTCGCCCGGCACGAAACTTCCCGCACTCGCCTCGGCGGCCCAGTAGTCGACCACCTTGGGGCGGCCCTGCCCGTCGACGTAGTGGACGGAGGGCAGCCGCGCACCTGGCGCACACATGTGCCCAGTCTCCTCCAGAACCTCCCGCAGCGCCCCCGCGAGCGGGTCCTCACCCGGTTTGAGCTTGCCTTTCGGCAGCGACCAGTCGTCGTACTTCGGCCGGTGCACCAGGCAGATCTCCAGCCCGCCGTCCCCCCACGGCGAGCGGCGCCACAGCACGCAGCCCGCCGCGAGGACCGTGCGCGCCGGGTTCACTGCGCGCTCACCCCCGTGGTCACCGCCGCCATGGGCTGCCAGATCCGCTGGAAGGCGAACCGGGCGGCCTCCACGTCATGGCGCTGGCCGGCGTGGAGCACACCGAGCGCGTACGCGGTCGCCGGGGCGATGCGCGGGGTGCGGGCTGCGGCAGCGGCCGCAGCGGCCGCCTCGGCGGCGTCCCGGTGCCGGTCGAGGGCGGCCCCGGCCCGCACGAGCCGGTCGTCGGCCTCGTGCGGAAGGCGGCCGGTGCCCAGCACGTCCTGCGCGTACCGGTGCAGCCGCAGCAGCAGCCGCACCTGGTGCCAGGGGGCGTCCTGCGCCTCGCCGGACTGGACGAGCGCCTCCGCGTTGTACGGATGGGCCGCGCGGGCCAGCGGCAGCGCGGCCACCGCCTCGTCGAGCCGCTTCGCCGCGAAGTCGGCGGCCGGCGGCAGCACCTCCACCGCGTACGCGGCCGCCGAGCTGGACAGCGGCACCTCGCTGGCCAGCAGCGCCACCGCGTCGGCCACCGCGTGGAACCGGGACGAGCCCAGCGCCTGAAGGGCAGCCGAGTGCGCCCGGGTCCGGGCCAGCGTCAGCTGGCGTTCGAGCAGCGCCCCGGCCCGGGCCGCGCCCACGGCCAGCGCCGCCACCTCACCGCGCGGCGGCGGCACCTGCGGGGTGCCCTGCGGGGCGCCGGAGAGCCGCTGCAACCCGTCGAGCAGCCGGGCGAGCCGCGCCGCACAGGCGTGCTCGCCGCCCAGCGTCACACCGAGCCAGACCAGTTCCGTACGCAAAGTGTCGGCCCAGGCCGGGTCGAGCAGCGGGCGGAAGGTGTGCAGGGTGGCACCGATGCGGCGGCCGGCGCGGCGCAGTGCCCGCGCGGCCTCCTCGGTGCCGTCGTTGTCGGGTCCCGCCTCGCGGTGGAGGCGGAGACTGCGCAGGAATTCCCCCGCCTGCGCGTGGAGATAGGGGGCGAGCACATCCCCGGCGGTCTCCGGTCCCGGGGATTTCTCAGGGCGTAGCACGCCGGCGCCTCCGGGCGTCTATCAGCATCTCCTGTACGTGCCGCAGCGGCGCTCCGTCGGCGTCGGTCGCGTGCCGGGTCCACTCCCCGTCCGGGCCCAGGTGCCAGGACGAGGTGGTGTCCGCCATGCCGGTCTCGAGAAGCCGGGTGAGAGCCGCGCGATGGGCCGGGTCGGTGACCCGGACCAGTGCCTCGATACGGCGGTCGAGGTTGCGGTGCATCATGTCGGCGCTGCCCAGCCAGACCTCGGGCTCGCCGCCGTTCCCGAAGGCGAAGACCCGGGAGTGCTCCAGGAAGCGCCCCAGTATCGACCGCACCCGGATGTTCTCGGAGAGCCCGGTCACCCCGGGCCGCGCCGCGCAGATGCCGCGCACCCATATGTCGACCGGCACCCCGGCCTGCGAGGCCCGGTAGCAGGCGTCGATCACGGCCTCGTCCACCATCGAGTTGACCTTGATGCGTACGTAGGCGGGGCGTCCGGCGCGGTGGTGCGCGGTCTCCTTGTTGATCCGCGAGACCAGGCCGTCCCGAAGGGACTTGGGGGCGACCAGGAGACGGCGGTAGGTCTCGCGGCGCGAGTAGCCGGAGAGCCGGTTGAACAGGTCCGAGAGGTCCGCCCCGACCTGCGGGTCGGCGGTGAGCAGGCCCAGGTCCTCGTACAGACGGGCGGTCTTGGGGTGGTAGTTGCCGGTGCCCACGTGCGAGTAGCGCCGCAGGGTGTCGCCCTCCTGACGCACCACCAGGGACAGCTTGCAGTGTGTCTTCAGACCGACCAGGCCGTACACCACATGGCAGCCCGACTCCTCCAGCTTGCGGGCCCACTTGATGTTGGCCTGTTCGTCGAAGCGCGCCTTGATCTCGACCAGGACGAGCACCTGCTTGCCGGACTCGGCCGCGTCTATCAGCGCGTCGACGATCGGCGAGTCGCCCGAAGTGCGGTACAGCGTCTGCTTGATGGCGAGCACGTCGGGGTCGCCGGCCGCCTGCTCCAGGAACGCCTGGACCGAGGTGGAGAACGAGTCGTACGGGTGGTGCAGGAGCACGTCCCGCTCGCGCAGCGCGGCGAAGATGTCCGGCGCGGACGCCGACTCGACCTCGGCCAGGTCCCGATGGGTTCCGGCCACGAACTTGGGGAACTTCAGCTCGGGGCGGTCGAGCGCCGCGATACCGAAGAGACCCGTGAGGTCCAGGGGACCGGGCAGCGGATACACCTCGGCGTCGCTGATCTTCAGCTCCCGCACCAGCAGATCAAGCACGTACGGGTCGATGGACTCCTCGACCTCAAGGCGCACCGGCGGCCCGAAGCGGCGCCGCATGAGCTCCTTCTCCAGCGCCTGGAGCAGGTTCTCGGCGTCGTCCTCCTCGACCTCCAGGTCCTCGTTCCGCGTCACCCGGAACATGTGGTGCGCCAGCACCTCCATCCCCGGGAAGAGCTCTTCCAGATGCGCCGCGATGACGTCCTCAAGGGGCACGTACCGCTGCGGCGACGCCTCCAGGAACCGCGAGAGCAGCGGCGGCACCTTGACCCGCGCGAAGTGGCGATGCCCGCTGACCGGGTTGCGCACGACGACCGCGAGGTTGAGCGAGAGCCCCGAGATGTACGGGAAGGGGTGCGCGGGGTCCACGGCCAGCGGGGTCAGCACCGGGAAGATCTGCTGGCGGAAGAGCGTGAAGAGCCGCGCCTGCTCCTTCTCGGTGAGGTCGGGCCAGCGGATCAGATGGATGCTCTCGTCGGCGAGCGCCGGGGCCACGTCCTGCTGGAAGCAGGCGGCGTGCCGGGCCATGAGCTCGCGCGAGCGGTTCCAGATCAGATCCAGCACCTCACGCGGCTGGAGCCCCGACGCGGACCGGGTGGCGACACCGGTCGCGATACGGCGCTTCAGGCCCGCCACCCGGACCATGAAGAACTCGTCCAGGTTCGACGCGAAGATCGCCAGGAAGTTGGCGCGTTCGAGGAGCGGCGTCGCCGGGTCCTCGGCCAGCTCCAGGACACGCGCGTTGAAGGCCAGCCAGCTGCGCTCCCGGTCCAGGAACCGCCCCGACGGCAGCTCCTCGCCGTCCCCGGTCTGCCCGTCCCGCTCGTAGCCCTCGTACGCGTCCAGATCCGCGTCGATGTCCGGCTCCAGGTCGGAGACGGCGGCCGCGAGAGTGTGCGGCCGGTGCGCGGCTATGGAACCGACCGACGGCTGGGAGGAGGGCTGGAGGTGGACCTCGGCGCTGGGCTGCTGGCTCATGAACCCATTCTTCCGCGCCCGGGCGCTGTCGGGCGCGTCGGAGAGCACGTCGGAGCGGGCAGGAGCCAGCGTCTTGGGGCGGGCGGCGGTCCCGTTCCGGGAGGGGGGCACCTCGGGCTGCATTGGCTGAGCGTCGCAAGCGTGTCTGAATGCCCGGTAACGAGGACATGACGTGCAGGAATATGAGCCCTGACGTGGATGTCAGGCCTGCGGCGCCTCACGTTCCCGTGCGCCTTTAAGGGGCGCGGGGAACTGCGCGACAAGCCCAGCACGGTCCGCAGACGAAGAACCCACCCCCGGAAGGGGCCAGGGTCAGGACTCGGTCCGGTACATCAGATCCACCTCATGGGTGGTGAACCCAAGACGTTCATACACGGTCACGGCGGCCGTGTTGTCGGCGTCCACGTACAACATGGCCACAGGCACACCCTCCCCCGCAAGATGGCGCAAGCCAGTGGCGGTGAGGGCCTTGCCGAGGCCGCCGCCCTGGGCATCCGGCCGGATGCCCACGACGTACACCTCCCCGATCCTCTCCGCCGCATGCACCTTCGTCCAGTGGAAGCCCACGATGCGGTCGTCGCGCTCGGCGAGGAAGAAGCCCTTGGGGTCGAACCACGGCTCGGCCTTGCGGTCGTCGAGGTCGCGCTGGGTCAGCGAGCCCTGTTCGGGGTGGTGCGCGAACGCCGCCGCGTTCACCGCGAGCCACGCCGTGTCGTCCTCGCCGGGCACGAAGGTCCGTACGGTGACGCCCGGCGGATAGACCGGCTCGGGAATGTCGAGCGGGGCCAACGGCCGCCGCATCTGGCGCAGTTCGCGGAACAGGGTCAGCCCGAGGACCTGGGCGAGGTGCCGGGCAGCCGAGTGCCCGCCGTGCGCCCACACCCGCAGCCGCTTGCCGGACGCGCCCAGCAGCGCCGAGCCGAGCGCACGCCCGTGGCCGCGGCCGCGGTGCGCGGGGTGGATGACGAGTTCGGCGGCCGGTGCCTCGATCGGGTCGGTGTCCTCCAGCTGCGCGTAGCCGATGAGCTCGGTGCCCTCGGAGGAGGTGACGGTGAGGAGGAAGTGGCGGATCCCGGGCCGCCGCCCGCCCCGCAGCTGGAGCCGCCCCTGCTCGGAGACGGCCTGCTGCCCGTCGGTCCGGGCGGCCTCGGCGAGCAGCGCGAGAACCTCCTGGGCCTGCGGGTGGGTCAGCTCGTCGAGGGTCTGGATCTCACGTCCGGAGGGGCCGGGGCCGGCGGGGTCAGTCGTCATGTGTACGAGCGTACGGCGAGCGGGGGCAAAACCTGACGTACCGCCAAACGGCAACCATCCCGTGACCCCATCCCCCTGTCACGCTACGCGCGTTGACCCTAGGCTTCCGCACACGGCGGACCTCACCCGTCACGCTGAACGACCACTGAACCACCTAGGGGAGAGATGTCAGCGACACCCCGGAAGAACCGCGGCGGCCGCGCCGGCCGCCGGGTCCTGGCGGCCGCCGCGGGACTCACCACGCTCGGCGCGCTCGTCGCCGCGATGCCCGCCGCCGACGCCCACGACAAGGGGCACGGCCACCCGAAGCCCGCGCGGACGGTGGACGTCCAGCTGCTCTCCTTCAACGATCTGCACGGCAACCTGGAGCCGCCGGCCGGCTCGGCCGGGACCGTGGCCCAGAAGCAGGCCGACGGCACGGTGAAGTCCATACCGGCCGGTGGTGTCGAGTACTTGGCGACCTCGCTGCGCACCGCGCGCAAGGGCCACCCGTACTCGATCACCGCCGCCGCCGGTGACATGGTCGGCGCCAGCCCGCTGCTGTCGGGGCTCTTCCACGACGAGCCGACCATCGAGGCGCTGAACGACGTCCACCTCGATGTCACCTCGGTCGGCAACCACGAGTTCGACGAGGGCGCGGTCGAGCTCGCCCGGATGCAGAACGGCGGCTGTCACCCGGTCGAGGGCTGCTACGAGAAGGGAAAGAAGTTCCCGGGCGCGGACTTCCCGTATCTCGCGGCCAATGTGACCAGCGAGAAGACCGGCAAGCCGATCCTCAAGCCGTACACGGTGTGGAAGAAGAACGGCGTCAAGATCGGCTTCATCGGTGTGACCCTCAAGGGCACGCCGGACGTGGTGACCGCCGAGGGCGTCAAGGGCCTGAAGTTCCACGACGAGATCGAGACGATCAACAAGTACGCCAAGGAGCTCGACCGGCAGGGCGTGAAGTCCATCGTCGCCCTGATCCACGAGGGCGGGCTGCCGACGAGCAACGCGTACAACTACGACTGCGACTCGGCGGGTCCCGGCAGCGGTCTGTCCGGCCCGATCGTCGACATCGCCAAGGGCGTCACGCCCAAGGTGGACGCGCTGATCACCGGCCACACCCACACCGCGTACGCCTGCACCATCCCGGACCCGGCGGGCAACCCGCGCATGGTCACCTCGGCGGCCTCCTACGGCAAGCTGTTCACCGAGACGACGCTGACGTACGACAAGCGGACCAAGGACATCGTCCGTACCGCCGTGAAGTCGCCGAAGTCCGTGAACCACATCGTCAGCCGTGACCAGGCCAAGGCGCCGGACATCAGCGCGCTGATCGCCCGCTGGAACAAGCTGGCCGCGCCGGTCGCGAACCGGCCGCAGGGCTACATCTCGGCCGACATCAACGGCCGTGGCTCCGAGGCGCCCGAGAAGCCGCTCGGCGACCTGATCGCGGACGCGCAGCTCGCGGGCCTCGCTCCGAGCGACAAGGGCGGCGCGCAGATCGCGTTCATGAACCCCGGAGGCATCCGCTCCGACCTCGTCTACAAGGCGAGCGGCAGCGAGGGCGACGGGGTGGTGACCTACGGCGAGGCGTTCACCGTCCAGCCGTTCACCAACATGATGAACGTCGTCTCCCTGACCGGCGCCCAGCTGATCCAGGGCCTCCAGCAGCAGGTCAGCGGCGGCAACCAGGCCGAGCCGAAGATCCTCCAGGTCTCGAAGGGCTTCACCTACTCGCTGGACATGACGAAGACGGGCGCGGCCCGGGTGCTCGTCGACACGGTGAAGCTGAACGGCGTCGCCATCGACCCGGCGAAGTCGTACCGCGTCGCGATGAACGCGTTCCTCGCGGGCGGCGGCGACGGCTTCACGGCACTCGGCCAGGGCACGAACAAGCTGGTCGGAGCCTCCGACCTGGACGTCTTCAACGCCTACCTGAAGGCGAACTCGTCGGCGTCCGCGCCGATCGCCCCGCCGGCCCAGAACCGGATCACGGTCGTGAAGTAGTCAGTTCCGGTTTTACGTGAGGGGGCGGCGGGCCGTTTGGCTCGCCGCCCCTTTTTACGTGTACTCCGGCGGCGGGGTCGGGGCGCCCGGGAGGCGGATGGTGGCGACCGTGCCGGGGCCGTCCGGGGCCGGGCCGAGGCCGATGGCGCCGCCCGCGTGCTCGACCGTACGGGCCACGATCGAGAGCCCGAGGCCCGAGCCGGGCAGTGAACGGGCCGACTGCGAGCGCCAGAACCGCTCGAAGACGTGCGGGAGTTCATCGGCCGGGATGCCGGGACCCTGGTCGCGCACGGTCAGCACACCCCGGTCGAGGGCGACCGTGATGGTGCCGCCGGGCGGGCTGAACTTCACCGCGTTGTCCAGCACGTTGACGACCGCGCGCTCCAGCTTCGCGGGCTCGGCCCGTACGTACCAGGGCGCGAGCTCGGCCGTGATGGTGAGCTCCGGGCCGCGCAGCCGGGCGCGGTCGAGGGCGATCCGGGTGATGTCGTGGAAGCCGACGACCTCCAGCGGCCCTTCGCGTACCGCGTCCGGCCGGGACAGCTCCTGCAAGTCGCCGATCAGGGAGGCGAGTTCGGACATCTGCGCCTTGACCGAGACCATCAGCGCCTTGCGGTCGGCGGGCGGGATGATCCGCCCGGTCTCGTCGCTGCGCGCGAGCAGCTCGACGTTGGTACGCAGCGAGGTCAGCGGGGTGCGCAGCTCGTGGCCCGCGTCGGCGATGAGCTGCGCCTGGCGGTCACGGGAGGAGGCGAGGGCGGCGGTCATCGCGTTGAACGACCGCGACAGCCGGGCGATCTCGTCCTCGCCCTCGGCGGGGATACGGACGGTGAGGTCTTCCGTGCGGGCCACGTGCTCGACGGTGTCGGCCAGTTCGTCGACGGGGCGCAGCCCGGTCCGGGCGACCCAGAACCCGGCGATGCCCGCTCCGAGGGCGCCGACCCCGGCGACGACCGCGAGCACGAGGGTGAGCGTGTTCAGCTGGCTCGTGACCTCGGTGAGCGGCCGGGCGACGGTCAGCGCGCTGTTCGTGCCCCGGATCTGGGTGGTGAGCGCACGGTACTCGGTGCCGTCGGCGCCGGTGGTGTTGTGCGTCGTCTCGCGCTTGTGACCGGCGGCCACGGAAATGTCGGACGTGCCGACGACGAGCGACTCCGTCCCCGCCAGGATGCAGCTCTGGCCGGTGTCGGTCACGACCTGGATCGTGTACTTGAACAGGCTCGGACGTTCCTGCGCGGGTGGCGGGGCGACCGTGCAGGCGCCCCTGCCGTACAGCTCCAGGACCTGGCGGTCGCCCGGCCGGTTGCTGCGCAACGCGCTGTCGAGCGAGTCGATCAGCGTGCTGCGGACGACGAACCAGCAGGCCAGCGCGGAGGCCGCGACCGCGACCGCGACGGCGGTGGCGACCAGCAGGGCCAGGCGCGAGCGCAGCGGCAGCCTGCGCAGCCGCCGCACGGCTCTGTTCACCGTTCTCACTCCGCCCCGCCCGCACGCAGCGCGTACCCCACCCCGCGCACGGTGTGCACGACGCGCGGCTCGCCGCCCGCCTCGGTCTTGCGGCGCAGATACATGACGTACACGTCGAGGGAGTTGGACGACGGCTCGAAGTCGAAGCCCCAGACCGCCTTGAGGATCTGCTCGCGGGTCAGCACCTGGCGCGGATGGGCCAGGAACATCTCCAGGAGCGTGAACTCGGTACGGGTCAGCTCCACGACCCGCTCGCCCCGGGTCACCTCGCGGGTGGCGAGGTCCATACGGAGGTCGGCGAAGGTCAGGACGTTGTCGTCGTTCTCCTCGCCCGCGGTCGTCGGCGCCGCGTACGAGCTGCGGCGCAGCAGCGCGCGGATCCGGGCGAACAGCTCGTCCAGCTCGAACGGCTTGACCAGGTAGTCGTCGGCGCCCGCGTCGAGCCCGGTGACGCGGTCGCCGACCGTGTCGCGGGCGGTCAGCATCAGGACGGGCGTGGTGGACCCCGAGCCGCGCAGCCGCCGCGCGGCCGTGAGTCCGTCCATCCGGGGCATCTGGATGTCGAGGACGATCAGGTCCGGCTGGTACGCCTCCGCCTTGGCCAGCGCGTCCAGACCGTCGACGGCGACCTCCGTCCCGTACCCCTCGAAGGCGAGACTGCGCTGCAGCGCCTCGCGGACGGCGGGCTCGTCGTCGACGATCAGGATGCGCTGGGTGTCGTCCTCGGCGGGTGCGGGGCTCATCGGTGTGGGGTCTTCCTCGGGGGCGAGTGTCGGGGTGTACGGGTTCGCGCTGTCCAGCGTCGCATGCCGGACGGCCGCCGGGCGTCAGCTGTTGGCGCCGCTGCCGCCGCCGGAGCCGCTGCCCGACCGCAGGCTGTCGAGGTCGGCCTTCACGGTGTTGATCGGGATGGCGAACCCGAGCCCGACACTACCGGCCGACGAGCTGGAGGCACTGGCGGAACTCGGGCTGTACATGGCCGAGTTGATGCCGATGATGTTGCCGTTCATGTCGATGAGCGCGCCGCCGGAGTTGCCCGGGTTGAGGGAGGCGTCGGTCTGGATGGCCTTGTACGTGGTCTTCGAGGAGCCGGTGTCGCCGTTGAACTGCTGCCCGCCGAACTCGAACGGCCAGCCGCCGCGTCCCCGTCCCTGGCCCTGCCCCTGTGTGTCTCCCTGCCCCTGGCCCTGCCCCTGCTCCTTGGCGACGGTGACGTCGCGGTTGAGGGCGGAGACGATGCCGCTGGTGACGGTGCCGGTCAGGCCCTCGGGGGAGCCGATCGCGACGACCTGGTCGCCGACCTTGAGGTTGTCGGAGTTGCCGAGGCTGGCGGGCTTCAGACCGCTCGCGCCCTGCACCTTGATGAGCGCGAGGTCCTTGTCGGGGTCGGTGCCGACGACACTCGCGGTGTACGTCTTGCCGTCGCTGGTACGCACCTTGACCTGGTCGGACCCGGCGACGACGTGGTTGTTGGTGATGATCTCGCCGCCCGCGGTGACGATCACGCCGGAGCCGGTGGACTCGCCGGAGGACGAGGTCGCGCTGATCTCCACGATGCTGGGCGAGACGGCCTGGGCGACCCCGGCGACGGTGCCGTTGGTGCTCCTGGAGGCGTTGGTGCCGCTGACGCCGGGGGCGCTGGCGGTGGTGCCGTTGCCGGCCCACCGCTCTATGAGCGTGGCGGTCCCGCCGCCGACGGCCGCAGCGGCGATGGCGACGGCGGCGATGAGCCCGACGGAGCGGCGGGCGCGGCGGGGGCGGGGGCCGTCGGGGGCGCCTGCGGGGGTGCCCGCCAGGTTGCCCGGGGGCACGTCCCCGTGTCCCCCTCCGGGCCAGATGGTGGTCCCGGGCCCGGCGTGCACGGGCGCGGCGGGCTCGTACGGCGGCGGGGGCGGGTAGGCCCCGGACGCCTGCGGAAACGGCTGCGGCTGCTGCGGCTCGTGCTCGGGGAGGCTCATGTCCTTCACCTTCGCGGCGCTTGATGAGAGCCGTCTGAGGACGGGGTGAGAAGCCCGGCAGAACCGTGTTTGCCCGAAATAAAGAGCCCCACGGCGGATCGTGCTGGGTTGCTCGCGCAGTTCCCCGCGCCCCTAGGAGGGCCCGAAGGGCCCATTAAGGGGCGCGGGGAACTGCGCGACAAGCCCCCACCGGTGGTCAGTCAAAGAACCCGGCCGCCCGCCCAGGGCTTTCGGGAAGGGGCGGGGTGGGGACTGCCCGCCGCAGGCGGGGCGCGCGGGGATCGGGGCGCAGCCCCGGCAGGGGGTCCGGGGGCGTAGCCCCAGGCGCGGGCAGGTGGGGCCTCGAACATGCGCGCGCCAGCGGATAGCCTCCCGCCATGCCCAATGGTCAGTGGTACCCGCCGGAATGGCCCGACCGGATCCGCGCCCTCGCCCACGGCGACCTGGTCCCCGTACAACCCCGCCGCGCCGCAACAGTCCTCCTCCTGCGGGCACGGCAGGACACCCTCGCCGTACACATGCTCCGCCGCCGCACCTCCATGGCCTTCGCCGCCGGCGCGTACGCGTACCCCGGCGGCGGCGTGGACCCCCGCGACGACGCACACCGCATCGGCTGGGCCGGCCCGACCAGAGAGACGTGGGCGGAACGCCTGGGCGTGGGCCCCGACGACGCCCAGGCGATCGTCTGCGCCGCCGTCCGCGAGACGTACGAGGAGTCCGGCGTCCTCCTCGCCGGCCCCGACGCCGAGAGCGTCGTCGGCGACACCACCGGCGACGACTGGGAGGCCGACCGCCTCGCCCTCGTCGCCCGCGACCTCTCCTTCGCCGAGTTCCTGGACCGCCGCGGCCTCGTCCTGCGCTCGGACCTGCTCGGCGCGTGGGCGCGCTGGATCACCCCCGAGTTCGAGCCGAAGCGGTACGACACCTGGTTCTTCGTCGCCGCGCTCCCCGAGGGCCAGCGCACCCGCAACGCCTCCACCGAGGCCGACCGCACGGTGTGGATCGGCCCCGCCGAGGCCACCGCCGGGTACGACCGGGGCGAGCTCCTGATGATGCCCCCGACCGTCTCGACCCTGCGCGCCCTCCTCCCGTACGCCACCCCCGCCCAGGCCCTGGCCGCCTCGGCGACCCGTGACCTCACCCCCGTACTCGCCCGGGCGAGCCTCGGCGACGACGGCGAGATCGTGCTGAGCTGGCCCGGCCACGACGAGTTCACCAAGCACATCCACACCGCCGAAGGAACAACCTCATGACGCAACCAGCCGCCCCCCACGGCTCGATGGAAGGCACCACGGCGTGACCGACGCAGCCGCCCGCTTCTCTCTTCGTGCGCCCCTCGCACCGCTGCGCGGGCTTCGGGTCGCTGTGCCGGCCTCCGACCGGCGGTCCGGCCTGTTCTCGATGGAAGGTGCCCCCGCGTGACCGACGCAGCCGCCCTCCCCGGCCAGCCGCGTGGCGGGGTGCTCTCCGGGCCCGCCACCGACCGTGCCGTCAACGTCCTCGCGCCCAACGCGTCCGCGATGACCCTCGACGGCACCAACACCTGGATCGTGGCCGAGCCCGACTCGGACCTCGCGGTCGTCATCGATCCCGGGCCGCTCGACGACGCCCATCTGCAGAGCGTCGTCGAGACCGCCGAGCGGATGGGCAAGCGGGTCGCGCTCACCCTGCTCACCCACGGCCACCCCGACCACGCCGAGGGCGCGGCCCGCTTCGCCGAGCTGACGCGTACGCACGTACGCGCCCTGGACCCGGCGTTGCGCCTCGGCGACGAGGGCCTCGCGGCCGGTGACGTGATCACCACCGGCGGTCTGGAGATGTGGGTGGTGCCCACGCCCGGCCACACCGCCGACTCCCTCTGCTTCCATCTCCCCGCCGACCGGGCCGTGTTGACGGGTGACACGGTCCTCGGGCGCGGCACGACCGTCGTCGCGCACCCCGACGGCCGCCTCGGCGACTACCTCGACTCACTGCGCCGGCTGCGCTCGCTGACGGTCGACGACGGCGTGCGCACCGTACTGCCGGGGCACGGTCCGGTCCTCGACGACGCCCAGGGCGTCATCGAGTTCTACCTGGCCCACCGGGCCCACCGGCTGGCCCAGGTGGAGACGGCCGTGGAGGCCGGCCACACCACGGCGGCGGACGTGGTGGCCCGTGTCTACGCGGACGTCGACCGTTCCCTGTGGCCGGCCGCCGAACTCTCCGTACGCGCCCAGCTGGAGTACCTGCGCGAGCACGGCCTCATCTAGCAACCCCCCGCGCCCACAGGGGCGCGGGGCTGTGTCGATTTGCGGCTCCGCCGCGTGGGCGCGACCAGCCACGCACGGTCCGCAGCCGGTCACGTACACAAAGCTAGACCCGACCACTGACAACGCCGATGGGCCCGCCTCCCCGAGGGGAAAGCGGGCTCATCAACACGTACAGGCAGAAGCAGGCGCGTCAGCGCGACCGCTTGGCCAGCCGCTCGACGTCCAGCAGGATCACCGCGCGGGCCTCAAGCCGCAGCCACCCGCGCTGCGCGAAGTCCGCGAGGGCCTTGTTGACCGTCTCGCGGGACGCGCCGACCAGCTGGGCCAGCTCTTCCTGCGTCAGGTCGTGCACCACGTGGATGCCCTCCTCCGACTGCACGCCGAAGCGGCGCGACAGGTCGAGGAGCGCACGGGCGACGCGGCCCGGGACGTCCGAGAAGACCAGGTCGGACATCTGGTCGTTGGTCTTGCGCAGTCGGCGGGCGACGGCGCGCAGCAGCGCCGTGGCCACCTCCGGGCGCGCGTTCAGCCAGGGCTGCAGGTCGCCGTGGCCCAGGCCCAGCAGCTTGACCTCGGTCAGCGCGGTCGCCGTGGCGGTGCGCGGGCCCGGGTCGAACAGCGACAGCTCGCCGATCAGCTCGCCGGGGCCCAGGACGGCCAGCATGTTCTCGCGGCCGTCGGGCGAGGTGCGGTGGAGCTTGACCTTGCCCTCGGTGACCACGTAGAGGCGGTCGCCGGGGTCGCCCTCGTGGAAGAGGGCGTCGCCGCGGGCGAGCGTCACCTCACTCATCGAGGCGCGGAGCTCCGCGGCCTGCTCATCATCGAGCGCCGCGAAGAGCGGGGCGCGCCGCAGAACGTCGTCCACGAGTTCTCTCCTTGTCGACCGGTACAGGGGACCGTGCTCCCCATTTTGCCGGACGGGGTAAACAGTGCGATCAATCACAAGGATGACGCACCCGGGCGCCGGACTGTGCGGCAGGGGGCCGATTGGGGTGCTGATTCGCTGTGGCCGGGGCGGATGTCAGTGCGTGGCTTTAGGCTGGCCGGGTGTCCAATTCGCCGGTGAGAGCGCAGGCCAGGGGGGCCGTACGAGTGTCCGCAGGCAGTGATTCCGCTGTGGGCGAACAGCCCGCTGCTAAACCGAAAAAAGCCGCGAAAGAATCAAAATCAGCCAATCGGGCCGCGTCGACGGCGTCCACGCCGCCGTCCGCCCCGGGCGCGTCGCCCACCCCGGCCACGCGCGCGAAGGCGCCGGTGAAGAAGGCGGCGGCAGGCAAGAAGACCGCATCGGCAGCAGCAAAGAAGGTCTCGGTGGCAGAGAAGGCCTCGGCAGCCAAGAAGGCTTCGGCTGCGAAGACGGCCCCGGCCGCGAAGAAGGCCACGTCGGCGAGCCAGGCCACCGCCAAGAAGGCCGCTGCCAAGAAGCAGGCCGCCAAGAGCGCCACCGTCACCAAGAAGCCCGCCGCCACCAAGCCCACCACCCAGCAGACGGCCGCCAAACCCGAGTCCCACCTCGCCATGGTCCGCCGCGCCCGCCGGATCAACCGCGAGCTCGCCGAGGTGTACCCGTACGCCCACCCCGAGCTCGACTTCCGTAACCCCTTCGAGCTGCTGGTCGCCACCGTCCTGTCGGCCCAGACCACCGACCTGCGGGTCAACCAGACGACACCCGCGCTGTTCGCCGCGTATCCGACTCCGGAGGAGCTGGCGGCGGCGAACCCGGAGGACGTCGAGGAGCTGATCCGGCCGACCGGGTTCTTCCGGGCCAAGACCAAGTCGATCATGGGCCTCGCGGCCGCCCTCCGCGACGACTTCGGGGGGAACGTGCCGGGCCGTCTCGACGACCTGGTGAAGCTCCCGGGAGTGGGCCGCAAGACGGCGAACGTGGTGCTCGGCAACGCCTTCGGCGTTCCCGGCATCACCGTCGACACGCACTTCGGCCGTCTCGTACGCCGCTGGAAGTGGACGGACGAGGAGGACCCGGTCAAGGTCGAGGCCGTGGTCGCCGAGATCTTCCCGAAGAGCGAGTGGACGATGCTCTCGCACCGCGTCGTCTTCCACGGCCGCCGCATCTGCCACGCCCGCAAGCCCGCCTGCGGCGCCTGCCCGATCGCCCCGCTCTGCCCGGCGTACGGGGAGGGCGAGACGGACCCGGAGAAGGCGAAGAAGCTCCTGAAGTACGAGAAGGGCGGCCTCCCGGGCCAGCGCCTCACCCCGCCCCCGGACTACCCGGGCCTGTCCGCGCGCCCACTGGGGGCCGGATGACGGGAGCCCCGACGGCACAGGCCCGATGAGGGCACAGACCCCAGGACGGCGAAGGCCCGATGACGGCAATGACTCGATGGCACAGGCCCGATGACGGCGACGGAACGAATGCGACCGGCCCGCACGTTGAGACCGGTGGAACGACGGGGGTGCCCATGACGCACGCGAGCGACACCAGCAAGACGTACGACAGGTTCAAGGGCGGCGACGGCCGTGGCGGCGGCGACAGCGGCCCCGCCGTCAGCCGCGACGGCCTGCCCGACTGGCTGGACCCCGTCGCGCGCGCGGCCGACGACATCGAGCCGCTCCAGCTGAGCCGGTTCCTGCCGCCGGAGAGCGGGGACGGGCGGCAGTCCGCCGTCCTCATCCTGTTCGGCGAGGGCCCGCGCGGGCCCGAGCTGCTGCTCATGGAGCGCGCCAGCCAGCTGCGCTCGCACGGCGGCCAGCCCTCCTTCCCGGGCGGCGCCCTCGACCCCGAGGACGGCGACCCGCAGACCACCGGCCCGCTGCGCGCCGCCCTGCGCGAGGCCGAGGAGGAGACGGGCCTCGACCCCGAAGGGGTCCAGATCTTCGGTGTGCTGCCCCGGCTCTACATCCCGGTGAGCGCCTTCGTGGTCACGCCGGTGCTCGGCTGGTGGCGCGAGCCGAGCGCGGTGCGGGCGGTGGACGCGGCGGAGACCGCCCGGGTCTTCACGGTCCCCGTGGCGGATCTCACGGACCCGGCCAACCGTGCGACCGCCGTGCACCCGCGCGGCCACGCAGGACCGGCCTTTCTGGTCGAATCCGCCCTCGTCTGGGGCTTCACGGCCGGGGTGATCGACCGGTTGCTGCACTTCTCGGGCTGGGAGCGGCCCTGGGATCGCACCAGGCGGGTCCCGCTCGACTGGCACGCGTGACAGGCTGACCCCGTGAACGTGCTGGACATCCTGTTGCTGGTCGCCGCCGTGTGGTTCGCGATCGTCGGCTACCGCCAGGGCTTCGTCGTCGGCATCCTGTCGGTGATCGGCTTTCTCGGCGGTGGTCTCATCGCCGTGTATCTGCTGCCGGTCATCTGGGATCAGCTCACCGACAAGCGGGAAGTGTCGACCACCGCCGCGATCGTCGCGGTCGTGGTCGTGATCGTCTGCGCCTCCGTGGGCCAGGCCTTCACCACCCATCTGGGCAACAAACTGCGCCAGCACATCACCTGGTCGCCCGCGCGCGCCCTGGACGCCACGGGCGGCGCGCTGGTCAACGTCCTCGCGATGCTCCTGGTCGCCTGGCTGATCGGCACCGCGCTCTCCCCGCTGGCCGACCCCCAGCAGGACCCCCAGCGGCCCGGCAACGCCCTGGGCAGGGCCGTCGACGACTCGCGCATCCTGCACGGCATCGACAAGGCGATGCCCAAGCAGGCGCACACCTGGTTCTCGGACTTCTCCTCGATGCTCGCGAAGAACGGGCTGCCGCAGGTCTTCGCCCCGTTCACGCACGAGTCGATCACGCAGGTCCCGGCCCCCGACCCGGCGCTCGCGGGCAGCCCGGTCGCGGCCCGCGCCAAGAGCTCCATCGTCAAGATCACCGGCACCGCCCCGAGCTGCGGCAAGCGCCTGGAAGGCACCGGCTTCGTCTTCGCCGATCGCCGCGTGATGACCAACGCCCACGTAGTGGGCGGTGTGGACGACCCCAAGATCCAGATAGGCGGTCAGGGCCGGACGTACGACGCGACGGTCGTGCTCTACGACTGGCGCCGCGACATCGCCGTCCTGGACGTCCCGGACCTGCGCGCCCCGGCGCTGCACTTCACCTCCGAGGCCGCCCACAGCGGCAGCGGCGCCATCGTGGCGGGCTTCCCCGAGGACCAGCCGTACGACGTGCGTGCCGCGCGCGTCCGCGGCCGCATCACCCCGCCCGGCCCCGACATCTACCACCGCGGCACCGTGACCCGCGAGGTCTACTCGCTGTTCACGACGGTCCGCCCCGGCAACTCCGGCGGCCCGCTGCTCACCCCCGACGGCAAGGTCTACGGCGTCGTCTTCGCCAAGTCCCTCGACGACCCGAACACCGGCTACGCGCTGACGGCCGCCGAGATCCGCGAGGACGTCCAGCTGGGCCGCACCGCCAACCAGCAGGTCGACAGCCAGCAGTGCGCCCTCTGACCCGCCGCACGGCCGCCCCGACGGCCCTCTGACGCCCCCGCCTGACCCTGGACCCTGGAGAGGCCGGAATGCGACTGACGATCCTCGGCGGCGGCGGTTTCCGCGTCCCGCTGGTGTACGGCGCCCTGCTGCGCGACCACGAGCCCGGCCGGATCACCGAGGTCACGCTGCACGACGTGGACGCGGCCCGCCTCACCGCCATCGCCAGGGTCCTCGCCGACCAGGCGCACGGCATCCCGGACGCGCCCCTCGTGCACGCCACCACCGACCTCGACGAGGCGCTGACCGGCACCGACTTCGTCTTCTCCGCGATCCGCGTCGGGGGCCTGGCGGGCCGCGCCGCCGACGAGCGCGTGGCGCTGGCCGAGGGGGTCCTGGGCCAGGAGACGGTCGGCGCGGGCGGCATCGCGTACGGACTGCGGACCGTGCCCGTGGCGGACGCCGTCGCTCAGCGGATCAAGGCGCTCGCCCCCGACGCCTGGGTCATCAACTTCACCAACCCGGCCGGTCTCGTCACCGAGGCCATGGCCCGCCACCTGGGCGAACGCGTCATCGGCATCTGCGACTCACCGGTCGGCCTGGCCCGCCGCGTGGCCCGCACGGTCGGTGCCGACCCCGACGTCGTACGCCTGGACTACGCGGGCCTGAACCACCTGGGCTGGCTGCACGGTCTGTACGAGGGCGAACAGGACGTACTGCCGCGCCTGTTCGCCGACGACAAGCTGCTGACCTCGTTCGAGGAGGGCCGCCTCTTCGGCGCCGAGTGGCTGCGCTCGCTCGGCTCGGTGCCCAACGAGTATCTGCACTACTACTACTTCAACCGCGAGGCCGTGGCCGCGTACCAGCAGGCCGAGCGCACGCGCGGCGCGTTCCTCCTCGACCAGCAGGCGCGCTTCTACACGACCGTCGCCGACGGCGCGCACGCGTGGGACGCCTGGGACCGTACGCGGGCCGAGCGCGAGGCCACGTACATGAACGAGAACCGGGAGGTCTCGGGCGCGGGCGAGCGCGCCGCCGACGACATGCAGTCCGGTGGGTACGAGAAGGTCGCCCTCGCGCTGATGCGCGCCATCGCGCGCGACGAGGCCGCCACGCTGATCCTCAACGTGCGCAACGGCGCGTCGCTCGACGCCCTCGACACCGAGGCCGTCATCGAGATCCCGTGCCGCATCGACGCGTCAGGCCCGCGCCCGCTGCCCGTCACCCAGCTGACCGGCCATGAGGCGGGCCTGGTCAGCGCGGTGAAGGCGGTCGAGCGGTGCGTCCTGGAAGCGGCCGAGAGCGGGTCCGCGCGGACGGCGGTCAAGGCGTTCGCCCTGCACCCGCTGGTCGACTCCGTCCAGGTCGCCAGACGGCTCCTGGACGGCTACCGCGCGGCCCACCCGGGCCTCGCCTATCTGCGCCCGTAAGTTCTGTTGCGTACGTTCTCGTTACGTACGTGAATGGCGCAGCCGGGCCGAGACCCAGCGGGCCCGGCGACGGAGGATGCGCGGAATCCCGAGTTGGGGATCATGGCCCTGACCTTGCGGGCCGCCCCTCTCGTGCGAAATCGGCGCGGTGGCCGAGCGGCGGTTGCGTGCTGCGTCACCGTAGTCGTGCGTCCAGCCCATACCCCGACGTCTGCCCGTGCCCCAAGGTCGGTAATCGCCTCTCGGGGGGCCAATTGGCCTATGCGCCGGGCATTTGGCTGTTCGTCAGACAACTGTTCCTGTCCGCTCACGGGAGCGTTTGGCCGGATCAGCGGTCGGGTTCGGGATCCTTCAGCCAGTTGACCAGTTCGGTGGAGAACGCGGCCGGGTCCTCCTCATGGGGGAAATGCCCCAGGCCGTCGAACAGCCGCCAGCGGTACGGCGCTTCGACGTACTCGCCGGAGCCCGCCGCGCTGCGGGTGCGCATCACCGGGTCGAGTGAACCGTGCAGATGCAGCGTCGGTACCCGTACCGGGCGCTTCATGCGGCGGTTGAACTGGATGCCGTCGGGCCGCGCCATCGAGCGGACCATCCAGCGGTACGGCTCGATCGAGCAGTGCGCGGTCGACGGAATGGTCATCGCGCGCCGGTAGACCTCCACCGCGTCGTCGTCCGGCGCCACCGGACCCGACCACTCCCGCATCAGCCGCCCCACCAGCGCCGCGTCGTCCGCGACGAGCTGACGCTCCGGCACCCACGGCCGCTGGAAGCCCCACACATACGAGCCCGCGCGCGACTGTGAGACGTCGGAGAGCATCGCCGAGCGCCAGCGCCTGGGGTGCGGCATCGACGACACGGCCAGGCGGCGCACCAGCTTGGGCCGCATCACGGCCGCCGTCCAGGCGAGATAGCCGCCCAGGTCGTGCCCGACGAGCGCCGCGTCGGGCTCGCCGAGCGACCGTACGACCCCGGTGATGTCCAGCGCGAGGTTGGCCGGGTCGTAGCCCCGGGGGGTGCGGTCGCTGCCGCCGACGCCCCGCAGGTCCATGGCGACCGCCCGGAAACCGGCGTCGGCGAGCGCGGTCAGCTGGTGGCGCCAGGTCCACCAGAACTGCGGGAAGCCGTGCAGCAGCAGCACCAGCGGCCCGTCGCCCAGCTCCGCGATGTGGAAGCGCGCACCGTTGGCGGCCACGTCCCGGTGGGTCCAGGGGCCGTCGATGCGGACGGGGCTGCCGTTGCCGCCGGGACTGCCCGTGGCGCCGTTACCGGTATCGGTTGCGGTCATGCAGACGAGCGTGCCACAGCGGGGGCCGCTTCCGTGACCGGGCGGGGATGCGGCTTGACGCTCCCGAGCACCGCGGCCGTCTGCTTGGCCGAGGCGATCGACTTCTCCGGCGGCTTGACCTTCTTGAACTTGGTCACCGCGAGCAGCCCGAGCAGCGCCGCGAGCAGCAGATACGCCCCGCCCACGATCAGGAACGACCAGGCGAGCCCCAGCCCCAGGTTGTGGATCCCGTACGCCGCCGCGAAGCTCAGCACCGGCAGCGAGAACAGGACGAACACGCCTGCGGTGCTGATGGCGAGGCCGCCGATCGCGCCGCGCTTGACGTCCTGGCGCAGCTCCGCCTTGGCGAGGGCGATCTCGTCGTGCACCAGCGCGGACATCTCGGCGGTCGCCGAGGCGACCAGCTGGCCGAGGCTGCGCTCGGCGCCGCCGGCGGTGTTGCTGGGGTCGCTCATTCGCTGACTCCCTCTCCTCTTCTGCGGTCCCGTCGTCCCGGGTTCGTGCGGTCCCGGTCTCCCGGTCCGGATGTTCGTACTCCGGCCCAGATGTCAGATCATGCCGGACGGCCGCCCTCGTCGCTCCCCGCCCCCGCCAGTTGCGCCAGGCGGCGGTGCTCGGCGGCCTTCTCCTCGTGGATCGCCGCCATCCGCAGGTGGTAGGCCGGATTGTCCTGTTCGTAACAGTCCGGGATGCCGTCGTGGTCCTCGTCGCGCTCCTCCTCCGCCACGAGCGCCTGATACCGCTTCACCCGCAGCTTGAGCAGTACGGTCGCGAGGGCGGCAGCGATCAACGACCCCATGAGTACGGCGGCCTTGATCTCGTCGGTCAGCGCCCCGGCGCCGTCGAAGGCCAGCTCGCCGATGAGCAGGGAGACGGTGAAGCCGATCCCGGCGAGCGTGGCCACGGCGAACACATCGGGCCAGGCCAGGTCGTCGTTGAGCTCCGCCTTGGTGAACCGCGCGGCGCACCACGTACCGCCGAAGATGCCCACCGCCTTGCCGACCACGAGGCCGAGCACCACGCCGAGCGTCTCCGGCCGGGTGAAGACGTCGGCGAGCGCCCCGCCGGTGATCCCGACCCCGGCCGACATCAGCGCGAACAGCGGCACGGCGAGCCCGGCGGACAGCGGCCGCACCAGGTGCTCGATGTGCTCGCCGGGCGAGTGCTCCTCGCCCTCGCGCCGGGTGCAGCGCAGCATCAGACCCATGGCGACGCCCGCGATGGTGGCGTGGACGCCGCTGTTGTACATCAGCCCCCAGATGACCAGGGCCAACGGTACGTACACGTACCAGCCCCGTATGCCCTTGCGCAGCAGCAGCCAGAAGACGGCGAGCCCGACGACGGACCCGCCGAGCGCGGCGTAGTCGATCTCCTTGGTGAAGAAGACGGCGATGATGAGAATGGCGAAAAGATCGTCGACGACGGCGAGCGTGAGCAGGAACGCGCGCAGGGCGCTGGGCAGCGACGTCCCGATGACGGCGAGCACGGCGAGCGCGAACGCGATGTCGGTCGCGGTCGGCACCGCCCACCCGTCCATCGACCCGCCGCCCACGGTGTTGACCAGCGCGTAGACGAGCGCGGGCACGGCCATGCCGCAGATCGCGGCGATCACCGGCAGCGCGGCGGCCTTGGGATCCCGCAGCTCCCCGGCGACCAGCTCGCGCTTGAGCTCGATCCCGGCGACGAAGAAGAACACGGCGAGCAGCCCGTCGGCGGCCCAGTGCTGCAGGGAGAGGTCAAGCCCGAGCGAACCGATCCCGACATGGAAGTCCCGAAGGGCGTCATAGCTCGCCCCCAGGGTGTTGGCCCAGATCAGCGCGGCTATGGCGGCGACGAGGAGCAGCACGCCACCGACGGTCTCGGCCCGCAGCGCATCGGCGACGAAGTTCCGCTCGGGCAACGAAAGCCGCCCAAGAAACTTCCGACGGCTGTCGCTGTCGCTGCTGTCATTACGGGATACGGGCGCGGCCACGGGGGACGACCTCCGGTCGGTTCGGCGGGCATGACAAAGCACATTGCCGACCAGACTTCCCGGCACACCTGGGTCTCGCTGACAGATCCCTTTCGCGGATCACTCGGGTGTGGTCCCTCTGGGGGATCCCTCTTGTCGCGCCATTGACGCGATCCTTACTTTACCTAACTCTTTACTCGGCCGCAGGGATGAATCCGGCGATCTTCACTTTATGGGCTGTGAAGGCGTGCGGCGCGGGGGCGCGGGTGGGGGGGGAGGGGGCCGGGTGGCCCGGGGCGCCGGTGGGGTGCGGGCGCGGCAAATTCAGCCCCTCTGGTGGGTGAGGAGCGGGGTCGGGGGCGGAGCCCCGAGGCGGGGTGCGGGGGCCGCAGGCCCCGCCTACCCACCTACCCGGGCGGGGTGCAGGGGCCGCAGCCCAGTTCACGCACCCACATAGGTCTGGGTCCGGGGCGAGAGCCCCGAGATGGAGCAGGGGCGGAGCCCGGGCCTACCCACCCACCCAGCGGGGCGCAGCCCTGTTCACCCACCCACCCGCAGCCGGGGTCCGGGGTGGAGTCCCGCCGCCCACCCACCCCAGCGGGGTCCGGGGCGGAGCCCCGAGGTGGGGTGCAGGGGCCGCAGGCCCCGCAAAGGGGGCCGGGGCGCAGCCCCGGGAAACTCTCCTCCTCCCACCTCAACCCCCACCCACCCCCGGAGGGTTAAGGGAACGGGCGGGGTGGGGAAAACGCCGGAGGCCCAGCCACGCACCACGCGCAGCCGGGCCTCCACGACCTCCCAGGGGGCCGTCAGTCCTCGCTAGACGCGCTCGGCAGCTTCGTCTGGATCAGATCCATCACCGACGAGTCCGTGAGCGTCGTGACATCCCCCAGCTCCCGATTCTCGGCAACATCCCGCAGCAACCGCCGCATGATCTTCCCCGACCGGGTCTTCGGCAGCTCCGCCACCGGCAGCACCCGCTTCGGCTTGGCGATCGGCCCCAACGTGGCCCCGACGTGCGCCCGCAGCTCCTCCACGAGCCCGTCCGACTCCGCCGCCGACCCCCGCAGGATCACGAACGCCACGATCGCCTGCCCGGTCGTCTCGTCGGCCGCACCGACCACCGCCGCCTCGGCGACCGACGGGTGCGAGACGAGCGCCGACTCGACCTCGGTCGTCGAGATGTTGTGCCCGGACACCAGCATCACGTCGTCGACGCGCCCGAGCAGCCAGACGTCCCCGTCGTCGTCCTTCTTCGCCCCGTCACCGGCGAAGTACTTGCCCTCGAACCGCGACCAGTACGTGTCGATGAACCGCTGGTCGTCGCCCCAGATCGTGCGCAGCATCGACGGCCACGGCTCGGTGAGGACGAGATAGCCGCCGCCCCCGTTCGGCACCTCGCGCGCCTCGTCGTCGACGACGGTCGCCGAGATACCCGGCAGCGCGCGCTGCGCGGAACCCGGCTTCGTCTCGGTCACCCCCGGCAGCGGCGAGATCATCATCGCCCCGGTCTCGGTCTGCCACCAGGTGTCCACGATCGGGCACTTGTCGGCCCCGATGTGCTTGCGGTACCAGATCCACGCCTCGGGGTTGATGGGCTCGCCCACCGACCCCAGCACCCGCAGCGACGACAGGTCGAACTTCGCGGGGATGTCGTCGCCCCACTTCATGAACGTACGGATCGCCGTCGGCGCCGTGTACAGGATCGTCACCCCGTACTTCTGCACGATCTCCCAGAACCGCCCCTGGTGCGGGGTGTCCGGCGTGCCCTCGTACATGACCTGCGTCGCGCCGTTCGCCAGCGGCCCGTAGACGATGTACGAGTGACCGGTCACCCAGCCGATGTCGGCGGTGCACCAGTACACATCGGTCTCGGGCTTGAGGTCGAAGACCGCGTGGTGCGTGTACGCGGCCTGCGTCAGATAGCCGCCGGACGTGTGGAGGATCCCCTTCGGCTTCCCCGTCGTCCCGGACGTGTACAGGATGAACAGCGGGTGCTCGGCGTCGAACGCCTGCGGGGCGTGTTCGGCGGACTGCCGCCCGACGATGTCGTCCCACCACACGTCGCGGCCCTCGGTGAACGCGGTCTCCTGCCCCGTACGCCGCACCACCAGCACATGCTCGACCTGCGGGCACTTGGCCACGGCCTCGTCGATCGCGGGCTTGAGCGCCGACGGCTTGCCCCGGCGGTAGCCGCCGTCGGCCGTGATGACCAGTTTGGCGTCGGCGTCCTGGATACGGGAGGCGACGGCGTCGGCCGAGAAGCCGCCGAAGACGACGGAGTGCGCCGCGCCGATCCGCGCGCAGGCGAGCATCGCGACGGCCGCCTCGGGGATCATCGGCAGATACACCGCGACCCGGTCACCGGCCCGGACACCCAGCTCGGTAAGGGCGTTGGCGGCCCGCGAGACCTCGTCCTTCAGCTCCGCGTAGGTGATGGCCCGGCTGTCGCCCGGCTCGCCCTCGAAGTGGATGGCGACCCGGTCACCGTTCCCGGCCTCGACGTGCCGGTCCACGCAGTTGTACGCGACGTTGAGCTTGCCGTCGGCGAACCACTTCGCGAAGGGCGGGTTCGACCAGTCCAGCGTCTCGGTCGGCTCGGTGGCCCAGGTCAGGCGCCGGGCCTGCTCGGCCCAGAAGCCCAGCCTGTCCGCCTCGGCCCGCTCGTACGCCTCCGCCGTCACGTTGGCGTTCGCGGCCAGCTCGGCCGGCGGTGCGAACCGCCGGTCCTCCTTGAGCAGGTTGGCCAGGCTTTCGTTGCTCACGACATCTCCCTTTCCCAGGGCGTCCTATGTGCCTATGTGTCCCGAGCCATAGCTCATCAGGCCAATCGCCGGGTGACAAGAGTCTCCCGAAAATTGGTTTAGACCTGTAAGCGTTCCGGCTCGTCGGCGCGTCGTCAGACGTTCTCACGAACGCGCTCACGCACGCACACAGGCACATTCTCTCGGACGTTTCCTCGGACGCTCTCAGGGTGCGGGACAGGGGGATGCTGTGAGCTCAGGCGTACGACTGCGCCGGTGTCGTCGGCCCCACCCCCTCGAAGACCTCCTGGACGTCGTCGTACGCCAGCAAGTACGCCTGGGCCTCGCCCACATGGAAGTACATCCCGTGCAGCGTCAGCGTGCCCTCGGCGAGCCGCCGCGCCACCGACTCATGGCGGCGCAGATGCTCCAGCTGCTGCACCACATTGGTGAGGCAGAGCTGTTCGACCGCGTCGGCGGGCAGCCGCCCGGCGATCCGCGCCCAGGCGTGCCGGCGGCTGGCCATCCGTTCCAGACTCGGCAGCCCGTGCCGCAGCCAGCGGGCCAGCGGCGTCTGCGGGGCGCCCGGCCGGGTGTTGAGGAGCGCCTGCATCGCCCCGCAGCCGGAGTGTCCGCACACCGTGATGGACTCGACCCGCAGCACCTCCACCGCATACTCGATCGCCGCCGCCACCGAGTCGTCCGCGCTCTCCGCGCCGGGCGGGGGTACCAGGTTGCCCACATTGCGCACGGTGAACAGATCCCCCGGGCCGCTCGACGTGATCATGCTGGTGACCAGCCGGGAGTCCGCACAGGTGAGGAAGAGCTGGGACGGCTTCTGCCCCTCCCGCGCCAGCCTCGCCAACTCGTCCCGCACCAGCGGCGCGGTGTTGCGCTGGAACGCGCTGAGCCCGCTGGCCAGTTGATGTCCATGCGGCCGCTGAGCTGGCGGCTTGTCGTGGCAATGGTGGTTGCGCCACGGCGTCCACGGCCGACAGCAGCCATGCCCGTCCGCCGCCGCCTCGGCGGCATTCCCCTCGGCGTGGGCCTGAACCCCGGCCTTCTCCCCGGCCCCCGGCTCGGCCCGGTCGGCCGGGCCTGCCTGGGTGGGCGCCCCCTGGTGGGCGGGGGAGGCCCCGATCCCGGAGCGCCCGGTGATCCGCACCCCACCGCCCCGCGCGATGTGGGCGTCCTGCCAGCCCTGGAGTGCTTCGTAGGCCGCGTGGTCCATGAAGGACCCGTTCAACTCCACCACGGCGTTCACCCCTTGGGGCACCTGGTTCAGTGCCCGGGTCAGCCTCGGCACCGCCAGGAACGTCAACTGACCTCGGGCGCACACCACATACGTCCCGTCATCCAGTGGCCGCACCGTGATCCGGGTCCGCGTCAGCCGGTGCAGCGCGACCGCGACGGCCACCGCGATCCCGATGGCCACGCCCTGGAGCACCCCGAACAGGAGCACCCCGGCCACCGTCGCCACGTACACCAGGAACTCGCGGTGCTTGTGGACGTTGCGGATGTGCGCGAAGGACACCATCTGGATGCCGACCACCATCACCAGCGCGGCGAGCGCGGCCAGCGGGATCCATTCCAGGACGGCCACGAGCAGCCCGGCGGCGAGCAGCACCCACACCCCGTGCAGCACGGTGGAGGCCCGGCCGACCGCTCCGGCCCGTACGTTCGCACTGCCCCGCACCGCGCCTCCGGAGATCGGCATTCCGCCGAGCAGGCCGGAGACGGCGTTGGCGATGCCCTGCCCACGCAGCTCCCGGTCGAGGTCGGCCCGGGTCGGTGCGGCGCCCGGCCGCTCGGCGGCGAGCCTGTCCACGGCGACGGCGGAGAGCAGCGACTCCAGGCTGGCCACGAGTGTCACCGTCAGCACGGCGGCGGCCAACCCGGCCACCGTCCCCCGCGGCAGCTCGGGCAGTACATGCGCGTCCCAGGAAGGCAGTTGGACGCGCGCCACGCTCGGTGCGGCGAGGGCGGCCACCGCGGTGGCGACCACCACACAGGCGAGCGCGGCCGGGACGCGGCGCACCGCCTTCCCGATCCGCCCCGGAAGGCGCGGCCAGGTGATGAGCACGGCGATGGTGAGCGCCCCGACGAGGGGTGCGGCAGGGCCGACCTTGGCCAGTTGGCCGGGCAGGGCAAGGGCGTTGTCGACGGCCGAGCTCTGCGGGGAGCCGCCCAGGACGATGTGCAGCTGGGCGAGCGCGATGGCGGCACCGATGCCGGCGAGGGTGCCGTGCACGATGGCGGGGCTCACCGCGAGCGCGGAGCGCGCGGTCCTCAGTGAGCCGAGTGCGATCTGGAGAAGACCCGCGAGAACGGTGATGGCGCAGGTCGTGCGCCAGCCGTAGGTCTGGATCAACTCGGCCGTCACCACCGTGAGTCCGGCGGATGGGCCACTGACAAGGAGCGGTGAGCCGCCGAGCAGCCCGGCGACGATTCCGCCGACACCGGCGGCGATCAGAGAGGCTTCCAGCGGGGCGTCGATGGCGACGGCGAGACCGAGCGACATCGGCACGGCGAGCAGGAAGACGGTGACGGATGCGGACAGGTCACGGCCCGCGATCCGGAAGCGGCGGCCTTCGGGGGGTGGCGGGCTGTGCGGGCGGTGTGCGTGATCGGGGTGAGTGAGGGGCTGGGTGCGAGTGGGGACGCAGGCAGACATGGTTCCCGTCTCCTCCGGGGCAGCGCGGTCGCGGATGTGGGGTCGCGGCCGTGGGTCACGGCGTGCAGCGGCGGGATTCTCAACTCTCGGTAAACGAATCGTAATGCAGAGTAAAGGTCGGCGCCTCGCATTCCCGGCAAATAGGGCAACGATTCACTCGTAACAGTGAATAAGCAGCTTTTCGTTCGGCACGTCGCGGCCTCTTCCCTCACGCTGCATGTCACTTTTGCGGCGATTTGATGGCATTCAGCGCGAGAGATCTGCGGGTCTACGGGTCTTCGGATCAGCTGATCTGCGAGGAAGAGGGTGGGCGGATGATGGCCGCCACGAAGAGGATCACCACCGGGGTCGTCGCCGCCGCGCTGGTCGCGGGGGTAGCCGGGTGTTCGGTGGGCAACCCCACCAAGGCGGGCTCCCACGGTGCGGGTCAGCCCGGTGCCGCCGCCCCGAAGAGCGCCGTGCGCCTGATCGGGGACGGCTCCACCGCGTTCACCGGACTCCAGCCCCATCTGCTCAAGCCCCGCAAGCTGGCGGCCGGTCAGCAGCCGCCGCAGTTCGTGGTGTTCTCCTGGGACGGCGCGGGCGAGGACAGCCAGCGGCTCTTCTCCCACTTCCGCGAGGTCGGCAAGAAGTACAACGCGACCATGACGTACTTCCTCAGCGGCGTGTACATGCTCCCGGAGGAGAGGCGTGAGCTCTACACCGCGCCCAAGCACTCCCCGGGCAGCAGTGACATCGGCTTCAACGACCTCAAGGGGATCAAGGACACCGTCGCCCAGCTGCGCGACGCGTGGCAGGAGGGCAACGAGATCGGCACCCACTTCAACGGCCACTTCTGCGGGAACGACGGCGGCGTCGGCACCTGGTCGGTGGAGGAGTGGAAGAGCGAGATCGCGCAGGCCAAGTCCTTTGTGAAGAACTGGAAGTCGAACTCCGGCCTCAAGTCGGAGGCGCCGCTTCCGTTCGACTACGACAAGGAGCTCATCGGCGGCCGCACGCCCTGCCTGGAGGGCCGCAAGAACTTCGTGACGGCCGCCGGCGAGCTCGGCTGGCGCTATGACACCAGCGCCGTCGACGACCAGGTGTGGCCCAAGAAGAACGACAACGGCGTCTGGGACCTGTCGATGCAGCTGGTCCCCGTCCCGGGCCGGGGCTTCCAGACGTTGTCGATGGACTACAACTTCTACATGAACCAGTCGAACGCGATGACCGGCGACGCCGATCAGTTCGAGTACTGGGGCAACCAGATGCGCGACGGCCTGCTCCAGGCCTTCGACCGTTCGTACAACGGAAACCGCGCGCCGCTGATCATCGGCAACCACTTCGAGTCCTGGAACGGCGGCACCTATATGCGGGCCGTCGAGGATACGATCAAGACGGTCTGCGTCAAGCGTGACGTCCACTGTGTGTCGTTCCGTCAGCTCGCCGACTGGCTGGACGCCCAGGACCCGTCGACACTCGACAAGTTCCGTCAGCTGAAGGTCGGTGAGGCGCCGAAGGGCGGCTGGACGGCCTTCCTGGCCGCCCAGCCCGCCGTACCGGCGCCCATCCAGCCGGCCAAGCCGCTCCACCAGCCGGGCCTCAAGCAGGCCGCGGCGCACTGACCGGCTGACCGGCCGAGGACTGCGCCGAGGGGCTGTCAGCTCGGCTGCGGAACCGCCAGTTCCTCATTGAGCACGAAGACGGGGTCGACCTGCGCCGCCAGGTCGGCACCCGTCTTCGCGTTCCCCCAGCTCTCCGCGTTCTTGAGATGGAAGTGCACCATCTGACGCGTGTACCGCTCCCAGTCGCGGTGTTCGTACGAGTCGTCCGCCGCGTCCTGGAGGGCTTGCAGGGCGAGGCGGTTGTCCGCCTCCAGGAGCTCGAAGCGCGGCGGGCGCCCCTTCTCCATCGCGCGCACCCAGTCGGAGTGGCCGACCGTGACCAGCAGGTCGTCGCCGACCTCGCCGCGCAGGAAGTCCAGGTCGTCCTGGCCCTGCACCTTGTTGCCCACGACCTTCAGCGCGACACCGAAGTCGCGCGCGTAGTCCTTGTACTGGCGGTAGACGGAGACGCCCTTGCGGGTCGGTTCGGCCACCAGGAAGGTCATGTCGAACCGGGTGAACATGCCGGAGGCGAAGGAGTCCGAGCCGGCCGTCATGTCGACGACCACGTACTCGTCCGGCCCGTCCACCAGGTGGTTCAGGCACAGCTCGACCGCCCCGACCTTCGAGTGGTAGCAGGCCACGCCCAGGTCGGAGTCGGTGAACGGGCCGGTCGCCATCAGCCGGATGTCCCCGTCGTCGAGCACGACCCGCCGCGCGCACCCCTCGTACACCGGGTTGGACTCGCGGATCCGCAGCAGCCGCGAACCCCGGCCGGGGGGCGTGGTCTTGATCATCGTCTCGGCGGAGGCGATCCGGGGGTTGGTGCCCCGCAGGTACTCCTTGATCAGGGGCAGGTGCGCGCCCAGCGCGGGCAGCGCGGCGGCCTCCGCCTCGTCGAGCCCGAGCGCGGCTCCCAGGTGCTGGTTGATGTCGGCGTCGACGGCGAGGACGGCGGCTTCGTTGGCGGTGAGGTGACGGATGAAGAGCGAGGACAGCGTGGTCTTTCCGCTGCCGCCCTTGCCCACGAAAGCGATCTTCATGTTCACCAACGGTAATCGCATCACTGCGGAAAGTAGGGGTATCGAGTGAAGAAGACCACTCGAAGGTGGGGTGTGGGCCCGGGGCGCGTAGCCTCCCTACTTATGAGTACGAACGCCTCGTCGGCCGCCGATCCGCTTGTCGCCCTGGGCTCGCTGCCCGGTGTGCCGGACGCCGTGGACTCCGTACGCAAAGCCGTCGACCGGGTCTACGGCCACCGCGTCATGCGACGCCGCAGCAACGAGATCACCTCGGAGGCGGCGCTGCGCGGGGCGCGCGCGAGCGCCGCGCTCTCCGGCGCCGACTGGGCACTGGAGGAGGTGCGCCGGCGCACCGACTTCGGCTCGGAGTCCGAGGCGCGCACGGTCGGCGCGGCCCTGCGGCTGAGCGCCGAGGCGGGCCAACTGCTCTCCATCTGGCGCCAGTCGCCCCTGCGGGTGCTCGCCCGACTGCACCTGGTGGCGTCCGCCGACTCCGCCGACACGGTGGGCCGGCCCCGGCTGCACGGCGAGCCGGTGGACGAGCCGCTGATCGAACTGCCGGTGCCGGACGCGGACGAGGTGGCGGGCCGGCTGGAGGGCCTGTCCCAGCTGATCATCGCGGGGTCCTCGGCTCCGGCGCTGGTCACGGCCGCCGTGGTGCACGGCGAACTGCTCGCGCTGCGCCCCTTCGGCTCCTGCAACGGCCTGGTGGCGCGGGCCGCCGAGCGGATCGTGCTGATCGGCAGCGGCCTTGACCCGAAGTCGATCTGCCCGGCCGAGGTCGGCCATGCGGAGCAGGGGCGGGCGGCGTACGCGGCGGCGCTCGACGGCTATGTGGCGGGGACCCCGGAGGGCATGGCGGCCTGGATCACCTTCTGCGGCCGCTCGGTCGAGCTCGGTGTGCGGGAGTCGACGGCGGTCTGCGAGGCGTTGCAGCGCGGAGCGGCTTAGGGGCCTGCGGCGCAGGGCCCACAAAGGGTGGCGCTCAGAAAGGCAGGGCCCACAAAGGGTTGCGGCGGTACCGGATCGGTACCGCCGCTGGCATGTTCACCGTGTTACCAAGCGTCCTCGATAGTTTGCCCATCAGGTCGGGAACTTCTGCCCGTCACCTGGTGCGGCTGGCCCGTAATCGACGGGTCGACGTCGCGTGGGTGCTCGATGTTCATGCTCGGTCCGTGGGGCCGTGTTGCGTAGAAGGTGATCCTCTCGGATGTCCCAGGTCTCGCGGGCCGTTGCCTTATTTGTACTCCTGACCGCGGTGAAGCGGAACCCCTGACTGCACTTCTTTACTTTTACGTTCAAACAGGACTAAACGGTCACGGCTGGTCGAGCGGCGGTATCCGCCGGTGTGCAGCGGTGTCCGTGGGCCGGCGCGCGCGGTGTAACGCGAGTCAGCTCGCGGCACCCGCACGGCGACGGCTCGCGTACCAGACGAGCCCGGCGGTGGCAGCCGCCGCTCCGACGGCCGCCGCCGCGACCAGTGCCGGGCGGGGCGGCATGGAGATCGCGGGGAGCCGCTGCTTGAGCCGAACGGGTCGGTTAAAGACGAGAACAGGCCAATCTCGAATGGCCGCTTCGCGCCTTAGCGCCCGGTCCGGGTTGACCGCGAAGGGGTGGCCCACCGACTCCAGCATCGGCACATCGGTCGCCGAGTCGCTGTACGCGTAGCAGCGCGCCAGGTCGTACCCCTCGGACGCGGCGAGTTCCTTGACCGCCTCCGCCTTGGTGGGGCCGTAGGCGTAGTACTCGACGTCTCCGGTGAAGCAGCCGTCCGGGCCGACGACCATCCGGGTGGCCACCACGCGGTCGGCCCCGAGCAGCTCGCCGATGGGCTCGACGACCTCGGCGCCCGAGGTCGAGACGATCACGACGTCGCGGCCGGCGGTGTGGTGCTCCTCGATCAAGGAGGCGGCCTCGTCGTAGATGATCGGATCGATCAGATCATGGAGGGTCTCGGCGACGATCTCCTTGACCTGCTGGACGTTCCAGCCCTTGCAGAGCGCCGACAGGTACTCGCGCATCCGCTCCATCTGATCGTGGTCCGCGCCACCGGCGAGGAACACGAACTGTGCGTACGCCGTGCGCAGCACGGCCCGGCGGTTGATGAGTCCCCCTTGATAGAAGGACTTGCTGAACGTGAGAGTCGACGACTTGGCAATGACTGTCTTGTCCAAGTCGAAGAAGGCGGCGGTCCGCGGCAAGGAGTGGTTTTCCACGAAGGCGAGCATAGGCGCCCACCATTCGGCGTACGCTGGGGCGTGTGGGTTTGCCTGAGAAGGCTCTCGGGTACACCATGGAAGTCACGGATCGTTCGCGACCGTGCTAACCCGGTCCGGCTCCTCCCCCCCCGAGTCGGCCGGAGAGACGACCCCCGCTCTCCCCCCCGGCGGGGGTCGTCGCATGTCCGGATGCATTTTCGGGTCCCGCGCACGATCCTTCCCCCCTCCCTCGGGCCGCGATGGCTCCTCCCTCTGCACGGTCTGACTCGTCACTGAGCGTAATGGTTCCGGTGCGCTCTGGAAGTCACCGGTATAGGTGAACGGAATATTCACAACCGGCGAGTTGTCCACAGGTTTTGACCAAGATCCACTTTATTTCCGGAACGCCTCCACCGTGATTCCAGTTCGCGAAGTCCGCGGACGCCAGGAATCGCAGTGAGAGGAGGCGGACATCATGGACGGACCCATGACGTCCGACCGGCCGGCGGGTGCGGAGGGGCGCCGCGCGAGGCCCCTGATCGTCACCGAGGACGAGGCGCTGCTCGACGATCTGCTGCGGCTGTGCGCCGCCGCGGGGGCCGAGCCGGAGGTGCGCCACGCGGTGCCCGAGCGCAGCGCCGGATGGGAGAGCGCGCCCCTGATTCTGGTCGGGGACGACGCGGCGCCCCGGGTGCGCGGCGCGGCCCGAAGGCGCGGCGTCCTGCTCGTCGGGCGGGACCAGGACGACCCCGGGGTGTGGCAGCTCGCGGTGGAGATCGGCGCCGACCATGTCTTGCGGCTGCCCGACGCGGAGCAGTGGCTCGTCGACCGGATCGCGGACGCAGCCGAGGGCGTGGGCCGCCAGGCGCTGACCGTCGGAGTGATCGGCGGGCGGGGCGGCGCCGGCGCGTCCACGCTTGCCTGCGCCCTCGCGGTGACGGCGGCCAAGGCCGGCCGGCGCACCATGCTCGTCGACGGGGACCCGCTGGGCGGCGGTCTGGACGTGCTGCTCGGGGGTGAGCAGGCCGAGGGCAGGCGATGGCCGGATTTCGCCGCTTCCCGGGGCCGGGTCGCCGGGGGCGCCCTTGAGGAGTCCCTGCCCTGGCTGCACTCGCTGCGGGTGCTCAGCTGGGACCGGGGCGACTCGGTGGTGATCCCGGCCGAGGCGATGCGGGCGGTCCTCGCGGCCGCGCGCAGGCGCGGCGGTGTGGTGGTCGTCGACCTGCCCAGGCGGGTGGACGACGCGGTGGCCGAGGCGCTCGCCCAGCTCGACCTCGGCCTGCTGGTCGTCCCCGGCGAACTGCGCGCGGTCGCCGCCGCCAACCGGGTCGCGTCCTCGGTCGGCATGGTCCTGCGGGACCTGCGCGCGGTGGTGCGAGGCCCGTACGCGGCGGGCCTCGACGAACAGTGGGTGGCGGCCGCCCTCGGGCTCCCTCTGGCAGGCGAACTGCCCATGGAATACGGCCTCTTGGAGGCCCAGGAGAACGGGGCGCCGCCGGGCAGTCAGACGCGCGGGTCCCTGTCCCGCTTCTGCACGGCCTTCTGGGAGCAGGCCCTGACGGGAGGTGCGGTCTCATGAGTACGGATGTGTCCCCGGGCGGCACGGCGGGCGGGCTCGCAGGCTCGCCCGGGCCGCTGCTCGACGCGGTACGCCGACGGCTCGCGGAGAGCGGCGCCGAGCCGACCCCCGCGCGCGTGGCGGCCGCGCTGCGGGCCCAGGGTCGGCTCCTCGGCGACGCGGAAATCCTGGGCGGCGCCGAGCGGTTGCGCTCCGAGCTGGTCGGGACGGGGCCGCTGGAGCCCCTGCTCGCCGATCCGGCCGTCACCGACGTCCTGGTGTCCGCGCCGGACCGGGTGTGGGTGGACCGGGGCTCCGGACTGGAACTCACCAGCGTCCGCTTCAGCGACACGGCCGCGGTGCGCAGACTGGCCCAGCGTCTGGCGGCGGTCGCGGGGCGGCGCCTCGACGACGCCCGGCCGTGGGTGGACGCGCGACTGCCGGACGGGACGCGGATGCACGCGGTGCTCGCGCCGGTCGCGGTCGGGGCGGACTGTCTGTCACTGCGGGTGGTGCGGCCCAGGGCGTTCTCGCTGGACGAACTGGTCGCCGCCGGGACGGTCCCGCCGGGCGGGGACGGGGTGCTGCGGGCACTCATCCAGGCCCGGGTCTCGTTCCTGGTCAGCGGGGGCACGGGCACGGGCAAGACGACCCTGCTCTCCACCCTGCTCGGCCTGGTGGGCGAGCGCGAACGGATCGTACTGGCGGAGGACTCGGCCGAGTTGAGGCCCGACCATCCGCACGTAGTGCGGCTGGAGTCGCGGCCCGCCAACCAGGAAGGCGCGGGTCTGGTGACCCTGCGGGACCTGGTGCGCCAGGCCCTGCGGATGCGCCCGGACCGGCTCGTCGTGGGCGAGGTGCGCGGCGCCGAGGTCACCGATCTGCTGGCCGCGCTCAACACCGGCCACGACGGCGGCTGCGGCACCGTGCACGCCAACACGGCGGCGGACGTCCCCGCCCGTCTGGAGGCGCTGGGCACGGCGGCCGGGCTCGACCGGGCGGCCCTGCACAGCCAGTTGGCGGCGGCGCTGTCGGTCGTCCTCCATCTCGTACGGGACAGGGCCGGGCGGCGCCGGGTCGCCGAGGTCCGGGTGCTGGAGCGCGACGAGGCGGGGCTGGTGGTGGCCGTTCCCGCGCTGCGCTGGGCCAAGGGCGGCTTCGCCCAGGAGCGCGGCTGGGAACGGCTGCGGGTGCTGCTGGGAGGAGCGTGGTGACGAACTGGACGGCGGCGGACTCGGCCGCCCTGGTCACCCCGGCCTCGGCGGCGGCCGTCTGTGCCTTCGCGGCGGCCTGGCTCTCGGTGGGGCGGGACCAGGGGCTGCGCAGGGCACGGCTGGTGCTCGTGGGGGCTGCGGTCGAGCCGGAGGAGCCGCCGTGGGGGCGGCTCTGGGAGCGGCTGCGCGATCGGGCACGGCCGGAGTGGCTGTGCCTGCCGGTCGCGGTGGTCGTGGCGGTGCTGGCGGACTCGGTGCTGCCGCTGGCCGCCGGGGTGGTGGCGGTGCCGCTGATGGGGCGGTGGCTGCGGGCCCGGGAGCGCGAGCGGGCGAAGTGGCGGCGCGGCGACGAGGTGGTCGCGTGGTGCGGGGTGGTGGCCGGGGAGTTGCGGGCGGGACGCCAGCCCGGCCAGGCGCTGGCGGTGGCTGCGCGGGACACGGAAGCGCTGGGCGAGGCCGAGGCGCAGGTGCTGGCGGCCGCGAGGTTCGGCGGCGATGTGGCGTTGGAGCTGCGGGTGGCGGCCCGGGAGCCGGGCGCGGAAGGGCTCGCCGGGGTGGCCGCGTGCTGGCAGGTGGCGGTCGACGGCGGCACGGGCCTCGCGGCCGGCCTGGAGCGCCTGGAGGCCGCGTTACGGGCCGATCGGGAGCAACAGGAGGAGCTGCGCGCCCAGTTGACCGGGCCGCGCACCACGGCCGTGCTGCTGGCCCTGCTCCCGGTGCTCGGTCTGCTGCTCGGCACCGCGATGGGCGCGAGCCCGTTGCGCGTACTGCTGCACACCCCGGTCGGCTTCGGCTGCCTGGTGGTCGCCGGGGCCCTGGAGTTCGCGGGGCTGTGCTGGACGGCGCGGATCGTCAGGACGGGGGAGAAGGGGTGAGCGGGGTGTGGGTGGCCGCTGCCGGGCTCCGGGGCGCCGGACTCGCGAGCTCGGTCTCGGACGCGGCTCAGGAAGTTCTGCGGGATGTTTTCCACAGGCTGGGGGTGGTGACGGCGATCGTGGCCCTGCTCCTGTGGACAGGGCTGGAGGCGGCGCGCCGTAGACGCGAACGGGCGGTCCGGCGACGGGGAGTGGCCCTGTTGGCGGCGACCGAGGACGCGCTGTCCATGCTCACGGGACGCGGCCGAGTGCGGGACCGGATGCAGGCGTGGCTGCCGAGTCAGGCGTCGGGGCGATCGATGCGCTTACGGGACTGGGTCGGGCCGCTGGGGGTCCTGGCCGGTGCGTACGTACTGATCGGCGGGGTGCCGGGGGCGGCGGTCGGGCTGGCGGGGGCGTACGGGGTGAGGCGCTGGGGGCGGCGCCGCAAGCCGGAGGGGGCGCGTGCCGAATCCGGAGTGGCGGACCCCGAACTGCCGCTCGCCGCCGACCTGCTGGCCGCCTGTCTGTCCGCCGGGGCTGGGCCCCGCGAGGCGGCGGGCGCGGTCGGGGAGTCGCTGGACGGCCCGGTGGGACGGCGGCTGGCGCAGATCGCGGCGGAGCTACGGCTGGGCGGCGACCCGGCCGAGGCGTGGGGGAGGTTGGGGGAGATACCGGGCGCGGCGGGGCTGGCCCGCTGTCTGGAGCGGGCCGGTTCGTCGGGGGCGCCCGCGGCGGGGCCGGTCGGGCGGGTGGCCGAGCGCTGTCGGGCCGAGCGGGCCCGTACGACGGCGGCCCGGGCCAGACGGGCGGGCGTACTGATCACCGGCCCACTGGGCCTCTGCTTCCTGCCCGCGTTTCTCGCGGCCGGGGTGGCCCCGGTGGTCATCGGCCTGGCGAGCGGGCTGCTCAAGCACTGAGTCCGGCGCCGCGAGCGGCCACCCACACGGGATCCACAACGGGCAGTTCACAGCGGGCGATTCACCACACACAAGCAACAACGGGCAACCAACAAGGGGTTGAGATGAAGACGATGAAGGCATGGATGCGGCGTGCCGCGCACGGGCTGCGCGGGGACGCCGGGATGACGACCAGTGAATACGCGGTCGGAACGATCGCCGCGTGCGGCTTCGCGGCGGTGCTCTACAAGGTGGTGACGAGCGGGGCCGTCTCCTCGGCTCTTCAGTCGCTGGTGGAGAGGGCGCTCAATGTCCAGTTCTGAGGGCGGGTGCGCCCGTCCAGCCGAACCCAGTCCAGGCGCTGACCGGGGCTTTGTGACGGCGGAGGCGGCCGTGGCGATACCGGCACTGGCGTTGTTCGCCCTGGCCCTGCTCTGGGCGGTGATGGCGGCCGCCGCGCAGATCGAGTGCGTGGACGCGGCCCGGGCGGGGGCGCGGGCGGCCGCACGGTCCGAGGCCGAGGGCGCGGTGCTGGCGGCCGCGCGCTCGGCGGCGCCGGACGGGGCACGGGTCATGCTCGGCCGCAGCGGCGACCTGTGGCGCGTCCGGGTGGAGGCTCCGACGCCCGGTCCCGGCGCGCTGGCCCTCACGCTGACGGCCGACGCCGACGCCCTCGCCGAGGACACGGTCGGGGAGGAGCAATGAGGGCGGGGGTGGGCCGGGCGCTGAGAGGGTTCCGGGACGGCGGCCAGGGCCGTGATGTGACTCGATGGCGGCGCTGGCACCGGCCCTGGCGCCGGGACCGCCACCACCCTGGCCCCCGCCACAACGACCAGGGCTTCGCGACCGTCTGGGTGGCTGTCGCCGTCTCCGCGCTCTGTGTGGTGTTCGCGGGCGTCCTCGCGCTGGGGCAGGCCGTCGCGGCCCGGCACCGGGCGGGCGGCGCCGCGGACCTGGCCGCGCTGGCGGCGGCCGACCGGGCACTGTGGGGCACGGCCGACGCCTGCGGCGCGGCGGCCCGGGTCGCCGGTGCGCAGGGCGGCCAGGTGGTGCGGTGCGCGGTGACCGGGGAGATCGCCGATGTGACCGTACGGGCCAGGTTCGGCCCGTACGGCCCGGCGGTCAGGTCCCGGGCGGGCCCGGCGGCTCCGCCCCCGTACCGGCTTCCGGAACGGGCTCCGGGGCCGGGGCCTCCCGGAGCAGTTCGGTGAGCAGGCGCACCGCGCCCCGCTTGTGCAGGGGGTCGTTGCCGTTGCCGCACTTGGGGGACTGCACGCACGACGGGCAGCCGGCCTCGCACTCACAGGAGGAGATGGCCTCGCGGGTCGCGGTCAGCCACTCCCGCGCGGTGTGGAAGGCGCGTTCGGCGAATCCGGCGCCACCGGGGTGGCCGTCGTACACGAAGACCGTCGGCAGCAAGGTGTCCGGATGGAGCGGCACCGAGACGCCGCCGATGTCCCAGCGGTCGCACGTGGCGAAGAGCGGCAGCATCCCGATGGAGGCGTGCTCGGCGGCGTGCAGGGCGCCGCCCAGGATCTCCGGGTTGATCCGGGCGGCATCCAGCTGGTCCTCGGTGACCGTCCACCACACGGCCCGGGTGCGCAGGGTGCGGGGCGGCAGGTCCAGCTTGGACTCGCCGAGCACCTCGCCGGTGATGAGTTTGCGGCGCAGAAAGGAGACGACCTGGTTGGTGACCTCGACGGAGCCGTAGCAGAGGCGGCCGGCTCCCCACGGGATCTCGGTGTCGGTTTCGAGAACGGAGATGGAGGTGGTGTCCCTGGCGACAGTCGAATAGGGCGGATTGGCCTCCTCGACGAGGGCGGCGGAATCCTCCAGGTCCAGATGCTTCACCAGGTACGTACGGCCCTGGTGGAGGTGGACGGCGCCGTCGTGGACGGTGGTGTGGGCGGCGGACGCGTCGACCGTGCCGAGCAGCCGTCCCGTCGAGGCCTCGACGATCTGGACCGGGCGGCCCCCCTCGCCCCGGATGTCGGCGAGGTCGGCGGCCCGCTCGCGGCGGGTCCAGTGCCAGCCCGACGCCCGTCGCCGGAGCAGCTTCGCGGCCTCCAGCTGCGGCATCAGCCCCGGGCTCGCCGGGCCGAAGAGCTCCAGGTCGGCCTCGGTGAGCGGGAGTTCGGCGGCGGCCGCGCACAGGTGCGGGGCGAGGACGTAGGGGTTGTCCGGGTCGAGCACGGTCGACTCGACGGGCTGCTGGAACAGCGCCTCGGGGTGGTGGACGAGGTAGGTGTCCAGCGGGTCGTCGCGGGCGACCAGGACGGCCAGCGCGCCCTCGCCCGACCGTCCGGCCCGGCCCGCCTGCTGCCACAGGGAGGCCCGGGTGCCGGGATAGCCGGAGATGATCACGGCGTCGAGGCCCGACACGTCGATGCCGAGTTCCAGGGCGGAGGTGGCGGCCAGGCCCAGGAGTTCCCCGGAGTGCAGGGCCTGCTCCAGGGCCCGGCGCTCCTCGGGCAGGTAGCCGCCCCGGTAGGCGGCGACCCGGCGGGCGAGGGCGCGGTCCACCTCGTACAGCCGTTCCTGGGCGATGACGGCGATGAGTTCGGCGCCGCGCCGCGAGCGTACGAAGGCGACCGTGCGCACGCCCTGGACGGCCAGGTCGGTGAGGAGGTCGGCGGTCTCGGCGGTGGCGGTGCGGCGTACGGGCGCGCCCTTCTCGCCGTGGAGTTCGGTGAGCGGCGGCTCCCACAGGGCGAAGACCAGTTCGCCGCGCGGGGAGGCGTCGTCGGCGACCTCGACGACGGGCAGGCCGGTGAGGCGGTGGGCGGCCACGGAGGGCTGCGCCGCCGTGGCGGAGGCGAGGAGGAAGACGGGATCGGCGCCGTAGCGGGCGCACAGACGGCGCAGGCGGCGCAGGACCTGGGCGACATGGGAGCCGAAGACGCCCCGGTAGGTGTGGCACTCGTCGATGACCACGTAGCGCAGTGAGCGCAGGAAGGAGGACCACTTGGGGTGGGAGGGGAGTATGCCCCGGTGCAGCATGTCCGGATTGGTGAGGACGTAGTTGGCGTACTGGCGTACCCATTCGCGTTCCTCGACCGGGGTGTCGCCGTCGTAGACGGCGGGCCGGATCGCGTTGCCCAGGGGCGCCGCGAGGGCCTTCACCGAGCGGCGCTGGTCGGCCGCGAGGGCCTTGGTGGGGGCAAGGTAGAGGGCGGTGGCGCCGCGTCCGTTGGGGGCCTCGGAGCCGTCGAGCAGGGTGGTGAGGACGGGGGCGAAGTATGCCAGGGACTTGCCGGAGGCGGTGCCGGTGGCGATGACGACGGACTCGCCGGCCAGGGCGTGCTCGGCGGCGGCCGCCTGGTGGGCCCAGGGATGCTCGACGCCGGCCAGCTGAATGGCGTTGATCACTTCTGGGCGGATGCGGTGGGGCCAGACGGCATGGCGGCCCTCTCGTGGGGGCAAGTGCTCCGTATGAGTGATGCGCGCAGCCCGGTCCGCACCCGCGGCGAGCCGGTGCAGGACGGTGCCCGGGTCGGGTCGTTCACCCGTGCCCGTGGCGGGTGTTCTGGGGTACTGATTCCTGGCCATCGGCACCGAGTGTGTCACTGGCGTGACGGACAATGGTCCGAAGGCGTCGTGCATGGCTGCTGGTAAGTGATTGAATGCCATCGCGGCTGGCGATCCGTTCTCTGGCTCCGCCGGGGAGACTCAGGGGGCGGCCGCTCGATAGCAAGGTGCTGGAGGATCCGTGGACCTGTCCCTGTCGACTCGCAATGTGTCCGGCCCTGGTGGCGACCGTACGGTCGTCGAGGTCGGTGGCGAGATTGATGTGTATACCGCGCCCAAGCTGCGCGAGCAGTTGGTCGAGTTGGTGAACGACGGCAGCTACCACCTGGTTGTCGACATGGAGGGCGTGGACTTCCTCGACTCCACCGGTCTCGGCGTGCTCGTGGGCGGACTCAAGCGTGTCCGCGCCCATGAGGGCTCGCTGCGGCTCGTCTGCAACCAGGAGCGCATTCTGAAGATCTTCCGGATCACCGGGCTCACCAAGGTGTTCCCGATCCACAGCTCGGTCGATGAGGCCGTCAACGCGACCGACTGACGGCGGCCGTCCCTGGACGGCTCCGGAGGAAGGACAGGGGCACCGGGCCTCACCAAGGCCCGGGGCCTCTGAGACGCACGCCCGTATGCCCGAGGGGGATCGCATGGCCACCGTTGAACTCCGCTTCAGCGCCCAGCCCGAACATGTCCGGACGGCCCGCCTGGTGGCGGCCGCCGTGGCGCGCCGGGCCGGAGTGGACGAGGCGGTCCTCGACGAGGTGAGGCTGGCCGTCGGCGAGGCGTGCAGCCGCGCCGTCGGGCTGCACCGTGCGTACGGGGTGGCCGCGCCGGTGCGGGTCGTGCTGACCGAGGAGGAGAAGGCGTTCTCCATCGAGGTCGGCGACGAGGTGCCCGGTACCGGTTCGGGGGGCGCCGCACCGGGTGCCCGGGACGCCGCGTCCCAGGACGAGCTGGACGACGCGGGCGAGGACGAGATGGGCCTCGCGGTCATCAGTGGCCTCGTCGACGACGTGGAGGTCACTTCGGACGAGTCCGGCGGTGTCATCCGCATGACCTGGCCGACGACCGAGGCCCCTGCCATGCCCTGAGCGTGCCCTGACGTTTTTCTTGATCCCCGCTGTGGAGGCCCTGCTGAGCAGGGCCTTTTTCTGTTGTAAAGATTATTTTCGCGATCCCGGATGAGGCGTCAATGCTTTTGCCCCATTACCGCTTTCGGGGGCCTTTGTGTGGCGCGATCATTTGCTGAGGAGCAACTGAAGGTCAATTCCGCTGGCCGCGCCCTGTTTTGATCGTGTTCCGCTCCCTACAATCCGTCCACATCTTGAGCTCTGAGCGTCAAGGAGGACGAATGGCGGGGCTCTTCAACCCACAAGAACTCGATCACCCCACTTCACTCGCGGCCGCGGTTCTGACCGACGGCAACCGGTTGATCGTGATCGTCATCGCGGCCGTGGCCCTCGCGGCCCTGGTCGTGGCCCAACTGCTGGTCCGTCAGGTACTGGCGGCAGGCGAGGGCACCGAATCTATGAAGAAGATCGCGGCGGCCGTACAGGAAGGCGCTAATGCCTATCTGGCCCGGCAGTTGCGCACCCTCGGCGTCTTCGCCGTCGTGGTGTTCTTCCTGTTGTTCCTGCTGCCGGCCGACAACTGGTCGCAGCGCGCGGGCCGATCGGCCTTCTTCCTGATCGGCGCGCTCTTCTCGGCGACGACCGGATACGTCGGCATGCGTCTCGCCGTTCGCGCGAATGTGCGTGTGGCGGCCGCCGCCCGCGAGGCGACCCCCGCGGAAGGCGAACCAGAAAAAGATCTCACGGCCGTCTCGCACAAAGCCATGAAGATCGCTTTCCGTACGGGCGGCGTGGTCGGCATGTTCACGGTGGGCCTCGGCCTGCTGGGTGCCTCCTGCGTCGTCCTGGTCTACGCGGCCGACGCCCCGAAGGTGCTGGAGGGCTTCGGTCTCGGTGCGGCGCTGATCGCCATGTTCATGCGTGTCGGCGGCGGCATCTTCACCAAGGCCGCCGACGTCGGCGCCGACCTCGTCGGCAAGGTGGAACAGGGCATTCCGGAGGACGACCCGAGGAACGCCGCCACCATCGCCGACAACGTGGGCGACAACGTCGGCGACTGCGCCGGCATGGCCGCCGACCTCTTCGAGTCGTACGCCGTGACGCTGGTCGCGGCCCTCATCCTCGGCAAGGCGGCCTTCGGCGACTCGGGCCTGGCCTTCCCGCTGATCGTTCCGGCGATCGGCGTGGTCACCGCGATGATCGGCATCTTCGCGGTCGCCCCGCGGCGCGCCGACCGCAGCGGGATGTCGGCCATCAACCGCGGCTTCTTCATCTCCGCGGTGATCTCGCTCACCCTGGTGGCGGTGGCGGTCTTCGTCTATCTCCCGTCGTCGTACGCCAAGTTGGACGGGGTCTCCGACGCCGCCATCAAGAACCACGGCGGCGACCCGAGGGTCCTCGCGCTGGTAGCGGTGGCCATCGGCATCGTGCTCGCCGCGGTGATCCAGCAACTGACCGGGTACTTCACCGAGACCACCCGGCGCCCCGTCCGCGACATCGGCAAGTCGTCGCTCACGGGCCCCGCGACGGTCGTCCTGGCCGGTATCTCCATCGGCCTGGAGTCCGCTGTCTACACGGCGCTGCTGATCGGTCTGAGCGTCTACGGCGCCTTCCTGCTCGGCGGTACGTCGATCATGCTCGCGCTGTTCGCGGTGGCGCTGGCCGGCACCGGCCTGCTCACCACGGTCGGCGTGATCGTCGCCATGGACACGTTCGGCCCGGTCTCCGACAACGCGCAGGGCATCGCCGAGATGTCCGGCGACGTGGAGGGCGCCGGCGCCCGGGTCCTCACCGACCTGGACGCCGTGGGCAACACCACCAAGGCCATCACCAAGGGCATCGCCATCGCCACCGCGGTCCTCGCGGCGGCGGCGCTGTACGGCTCGTACCGCGACGCCATCGCCACGGCGGTGGGCGACGTGGGAGCCAAGACCGACGCGATGACGCTCAGCATGGACATCTCACAGCCCAACAACCTGGTGGGCCTGATGCTGGGCGCCGCCGTCGTGTTCCTCTTCTCGGGCCTCGCGATCAACGCGGTCTCCCGGTCGGCGGGCGCGGTGGTCTTCGAGGTGCGGCGCCAGTTCCGCGAGCACCCCGGGATCATGGACTACAGCGAGCAGCCGGAGTACGGGCGAGTCGTCGACATCTGTACGAAGGACGCGCTTCGGGAGCTGGCCACCCCCGGTCTGCTCGCGGTGCTCGCGCCCATCGCGGTCGGCTTCACCTTCGGTGTGGGCGCGCTCGGCTCGTATCTCGCGGGCGCGATCGGCACCGGCACGCTGATGGCCGTCTTCCTCGCCAACTCCGGTGGCGCGTGGGACAACGCCAAGAAGATGGTCGAGGACGGCAACTTCGGCGGCAAGGGCAGTGAGGCCCATGCCGCCACCGTGATCGGCGACACCGTCGGCGACCCGTTCAAGGACACCGCCGGACCGGCCATCAACCCGCTGCTGAAGGTGATGAACCTGGTGGCGCTGCTCATCGCGCCCGCCGTGGTCAAGTTCAGCTACGGAGCGGACGCCAGCCCCGGTGTGCGCGCGGTCGTCGCGGTCCTCGCGACGGCCGTCATCATCGGCGCGGTGTACGTCTCCAAGCGGCGCGGAGTGGCCGTGGGCGACGAGGGAAACCACGAGATGACCGCCAAGTCACCTGACCCTGCGGTCGTTTCCTAGCGACACCTCGACAAGAGCGGGCGGGCAGTGCGAATTGACGCACTGTCCGCCCGTCGCGTTGTCCGGCAAGCCCCGTCGTACGGGCGCCGTGAGCCTTGTCTCCCTTGGTGCAAATGGCTGCAAAAGCCAGCAGATCCGGCGTACGACACGCGGTTGTCGCCCACTTGGCGTGTATGTTCCGGGGCCGAGAGCCTTGGAAGGGACCGATCCGGTGAACAAGAAGCTTGCGGCCGCACTGTCCGGCGGTGCGGTACTGGTGCTCGCGTTGTCGGCATGCAGCAGCGACGACTCGGGCAAGAAGGTGAACGACTGGGCCAAGACCTTCTGTGACCAGGCCCAGCCGCAGATCAAGAAGATCACTGACGCCAACGCCGCCATCGAGAAGCAGACGGCGGACGAGAGCAAGCCGGCCGATGTCCAGAAGACGGACTCGACGGCCTTCCAGCAGATCTCGGACGCGTACAAGGCGCTGGCCGACAGCATCAACAAGGCCGGTGCCCCGCCCGTCAAGGACGGCGACAAGACGCAGCAGGAGGCCGCCAAGGAGCTGACCGCCTCCTCCGCCTCGTACGCCGACCTCAAGAAGAAGGTCGACGCGCTCGACACCGGCGACCAGGCGAAGTTCGCGGACGGCCTCAAGGGCGTCGCCGACCAGCTGAACACCATCAGCAAGAGCAGTGACGACGCCCTCAAGAAGCTGGAGTCGGGCGACCTCGGCAAGGCGATGCAGAAGCAGCCCGGCTGCCAGAAGCAGACGCCCTCCACGACCTCCTCGCCGGCGGCCGGTGGCGGCGCCTCCAAGGATGCGTCCCCGGCGGCCTCCGCCTCCAAGGGCGCCAAGCCGTCGGATTCCGCGAAGCCGTCGGAGTCGGCCAAGCCGTCCGACTCGGCCAAGCCCTCGGCCTCGTCGAGCGGCCAGTAGCACCGGCGGAGACCAGCTCCACGCGCGCGTCCGCCGCGCGGGGCCCCGCGCCTCGTGCGGCGGACGCCACGCGCGCGTGGAGCGGCACGACGCCCCGCGCGCACTCCCCTTTCGGACGGCCCGGACCCATGTGGGTGCCGGGCCGTGGGTGTTTGTCAGTGCCAGCCGCCACAATGGCCGGGTGAGTACGACCAGTGATTCCGCCAGTTCGCCCGCCGGCCTGCCCGTGCCCGACCGCGCCGCGCGGCTCCGCGACGCCCTGATCGCGGCCGACTTCACCGCCGACGGGCTGCTCGACCTGCTCGGCGCGCCCGCCTACGCCGCGCTGGCCCGCAGCGAGACGGTGCCCGCCCTGCGCGCCACGCGCGGCGGATCGCCGCTCGACACGCTGGTGCGGCTCTTCCTGCTCCAGCAGCCCGTCGCGTACGAGGCCGCCCGCGCGGCCCTGCCGGGCGACGAGGCCCTGGAGGACGGCTGGATCACCCGTACCGGTGATGAAGTGCGGGCCGCGGTTGACGTGCGTCCGTACGGCGGACCGGAGGGCGAGGACTGGTTCATCGTCTCCGACCTCGGCTGCGCGGTCGGCGGCGCCGGCGGCGCGAGCGGCCGCGACGAGGGCATGGTCCTCGGGGTCGGCGGCGCGTCCACCACGCTCGCCGGGCTCACCGTGCGCACGCCGGTCGCGTCCGCCCTGGACGTCGGCACCGGCTCCGGAATCCAGGCGCTGCACGCCGCACAGCACGTGACCCGGGTCACCGCCACCGACCTCAACCCGCGCGCGCTCGCCTTCACCCGGCTCACCCTCGCCCTGTCCGGCGCGCCCGAGGCGGAGCTGATCGAGGGCTCCCTGTACGAACCGGTGGGCTCCGCCACGTACGACCTGATCGTCTCCAACCCGCCGTTCGTCATCTCGCCGGGCGCGCGCCTGACGTATCGGGACGGCGGGATGGGCGGGGACGATCTGTGCCGCTCGATCGTTCAGCAGGCGGGGGCACGGCTGAACGAAGGGGGGTACGCGCAGTTCCTCGCCAACTGGCAGCACGTCGAGGGCGAGGAGTGGCAGGAGCGGCTGCGCTCCTGGGTGCCGCGCGGCTGCGACGCCTGGATCGTGCAGCGCGAGGTCCAGGACATCACGCAGTACGCGGAGCTGTGGCTGCGGGACGCCGGGGACCACCGCACCGACCCGGAGCAGTACGCGGCGCGCTACGAGGCGTGGCTCGACGAGTTCGACGCACGCAAGACCAAGGCGGTCGGCTTCGGCTGGATCACCCTGCACAAGTCCGGCTCCGAGCAGCCCTCGATCACCGTCGAGGAGTGGCCGCACCCGGTCGAGCAGCCGCTCGGCGACACCGTGCGCACCCACTTCGCCCGCCAGGAGTACCTGCGCACCCACGACGACGCGGCGCTGCTCGCCTCCCGCTTCCGCCTCGCCGACGAGGTGGTGCAGGAACAGGTCGGGCTGCCGGGCGCCGAGGACCCCGAGCACGTGGTGCTCCGGCAGAACCGGGGCATGCGCCGGGCCACCACGGTGGACACGGTGGGCGCGGGCTTCGCGGGCGTCTGCGACGGCCAGCTGGACGCCGGGCGGATCCTGGACGCCATCGCCCAGTTGCTCGGCGAGGACGCGGTACTGCTGCGCGACCGCACGCCGGAGGCGATCCGGATGCTGGTCGGACAGGGGTTCCTGGAGCCGATGGACGACTGACGGGGGCCGCGTGGGGGGTGCGGGGGAGCGGCGGGCCGAAACCGGCCGCGCAGGGGCAGCGGCGGGATGACGGACTGACGGGAGGGGGAAACGCATGATCCGGATCGAGCTGGACGAGGCGGCGCTCGGGGCCACCCGCATAGCCGTCAGCCCGCTGTGGGAGGCGTTCTGCAGCCTGCACCTCCTGGGGCCGCAGCGCCGGCCCTCCTGGCCGTACCAGGAGTGGGCGGTACGCGCGCGCGAGGTGCTCCGTGAGGACGAGCGCGTGCGCCCGCTGCGGCAGCTCCTTGAGGGGCCGCTGAACTTCCCCGACTTCATCCTGCCGCAGCCGACCGGCACCCACTCGGTGTACGAGGAGATCGCCCAGGTCCGCGCCACCCCGCCCGAGGTCGTCCGTACGCAGCTGGCCGAGCACTACCCGGACCTGGACGACCACCCGCTGGTGCGGCCCTACCGCGAGGACCCGCAGGCGGCCTGCGCGGCGCTCGCCGACGCGTACGAGGCGTACTGGGAGGGGGCGCTGGCGGACCTGTGGCCGACCATGCGGCGCCTCGTCGAGGACGAAGTCCTCGTCCGGGCGCGGACGTTCGCGACCGAGGGCGTCGACGCGCTGTTCGCCGGGCTTGAGTCACGGGCCCGGTGGGAGCCGCCTGTCCTGGAGCTGACCAAGCACATAGACGCCGAGTACCGGGCCGGGGAGCGGCGGCTGCTCCTGGTGCCGCTGGTCTTCGCCGAGGGCTGCCGGCTCTACTCGACGGACGACCCCGAGGTGCTGACGGTCTCCTTCCAGGCGCGCGGCGCGGGCGCCCTGCGGGAGTCGCCCGAGTCCCTGGCGCCCGCCGAGGACCGGCTCGGGATGCTGCTGGGGCGCGGACGGGCGGCGGTGCTGCGGCAGTTGGGCGGCCCGCTGACCACCGCCGGGCTCGCGGACCGGCTCTCGCTGGCCCCGAGCACCGTCTCGGAGCATCTGTCGGGGCTGGCCGAGGCCGGGGTGGTCACCCGGCACCGGGTCGGCCGCAGCGTCTACTACCAGCTGACGGACACGGGCCGCTCGCTGCTCGCCCTGCTGTCGGGCGAGGACGTGCTGCGGGCGGTGGGCTGAGGGCGGCCGGGCCTGGGACCAGCCCGCCTCCCCGCGCCCGGCGAGCGTGCGGAGGCGACGATTCGGGGCGCGCCGAATCAATGGCCGGAGGTGACACCCGCCCCTAGCGTCGCGGACATGACAGCGATTGAAGTACGTGAACTGCGCCGCACGTACACCTCCCGCACGGGCTGGCTGCGGCCCCGCCGGGTGGAGACCGAGGCGGTGCGCGGAGTCAGCTTCGACGTCGGAGAGGGGGAGCTGTTCGGGCTGCTCGGGCCCAACGGCGCGGGCAAGACCACCACCATCAAAATGCTCAACACCCTGCTGCTGCCGACCTCCGGCACGGCCCGGGTGCTCGGCCACGACGTCGCGCGCGACCCCGTCGCCGTCCGCCGACGCATCGGGTACGTCTTCGGCGGCGACCGGGGCCTGTACGAGCGGCTGTCCGCCCTCGACAACCTGCGGTACTTCGCCGAGCTGTACGGCGTCGAGCCGCGCGAGCAGAAGGCGCGGATCGCCGAACTCCTCGAACTGGTCGGGCTCGACGGACGCGAGCGCGAACGCGTCGAGGGGTACTCGCGCGGCATGCGGCAGCGGCTGCACATCGCGCGCGGCCTGCTGCACCACCCCGACGTGCTCTTCCTCGACGAGCCGTCCATCGGCGTCGACCCGGTCGCCGCGCGCGACCTGCGCCGCACCGTCGCCGACCTGAAGGCCGTCGGCACCACGGTCCTGCTCACCACGCACTACATGGCCGAGGCCGACGAACTCTGCGACCGGATCGCCGTCATCGCGGGCGGCACCATCCGGGCCCTCGGCACCCCCGACGAGCTCAAGTCCCGTATCCAGGAGCGCGACGTCGTCGAGCTGGAGGCGTACGGAGCGGACGAGGCGGCCCTCGAACGGCTGCGGCGGCTGCCCGGGGTACGCGGCGTCGCCGCCGAGGACCGGGGCGCCGCACAGGCCGTCACCGTACAGACCGACCGGGGCGCCGACGTGCACGGACAGGTGCTCGCCGCGCTCGACGGCATCCGTGTCGGCCGCGTCGTCACCCGTGAACCGACCCTGGAGGACGCCTACATCGCGATCGTCGAGGACGCCGACACCTCCGCGCGGCCGACGGTGCGCGAGGTGACCGCGTGAGGCGGCTGCTGAGGATCGGCCGCCTCGTACGCGTCGGCGTGCGCACCCACGTCACCTATATGTCGCGCTCGCCGATCGAGATCACCTTCGCCGTCCTGGTCCCGCTCGTCTACGCCACCCTCGCCGTCTACCTCTTCCGCGCCGCCGGCGATCCCGACCGGCTGCTCACCGCCTCCGTCGGCGCCGGCCTCATGGGCATCTGGTCGTCGGTGCTCTTCGGCTCGGGCGGCGCCGTGCAGAACCAGCGCTGGCTCGGCACCCTGGAGACGCTGGTCGTCTCCCCGACCAGGCTGCCGCTGATCCTGCTGCCCATCACCCTCGCCACCGCCGTCATCGGCACGTACGCCATGGTGGCCACGGTGGGGTGGGGCTGGCTGCTGTTCGGCGTGCCGCTCGACTTCGCCCACCCCTTCCTCTTCCTTCTCGCCGTCCCGGTGTGCGTGCTCGCGCTCGGCATGATGGGGCTGCTCCTGGCGGCCACTTTCGTCCTCCTGCGCAACGCCAACGCCCTGGCCAACCCGCTGGACGCACCCGTGTGGATGCTGTCCGGAATGCTCGTCCCGATCGGCTCGCTGCCCGGCTGGACCCGGCCCATCTCCTGGATCCTGCCGACCACTTGGGGCTCCCGGGCCGTCCACGCGGCGACCTCCGGCGGCGACGTGCTCGGCCCGACGGGGCTCGCCCTCGCCCTCGGCGCCGCGTACGCGCTGCTCGCCGTCGCCGTCCTCGGCCGGGTCGAGCGCCGGGCCCGCGCCGCCGCCACCCTCGCCCTCGCCTAGGAGCCACCGATGCTGCGTCAACTCATCCGCACCGGACGCCTCGTGGTCGTCGGCGGCGCCATCTCCTACCGGGCGCTCTTCAACTGGACCACCCCGCCCATGTTCATCGGAACCCTGCTCGTCGGCCCCGTCCTGCAACTTCTCTTCTTCGTCTTCCTCGGCCGGGAACTCGGCGTCGCCGACGACCGTTTCTACCTCATAGGAAACGCCGTACTCGCCTCCTCCACCGCGTGCGTGTACGGCGGCACGATGGCCGTCTCGAACGAGCGGCGGTACGGCACGCTGGGTGCCGTCCTGCTCTCGCCGAGGCGCCGCGCGCCCCTGTGGTTCGGCCGCGCCCTCCCGTACGTCCTCAACGGGCTGGTGGTCAGTGCCTTCACGCTCGCCGCCGCGTGTCTGGTGCTGGGACTGAGCCTGCCCGCCGGGGCCGTGCCCGGGCTCGCCCTGGTCCTGGTCGCGGCAGCCGTCGCGTGCTCGGCGTTCGGGCTCGCCCTCGGCGCGCTGGGGCTGCGTTTCCGCGATGTGTTCCTGGTGTCGAATGTGGCCAGTTCGGCACTGCTGTTGCTCACCGGTGCCAATGTGCCGCGTGCGTCCCTGCCGGGATGGATGCGTACGACAGGTGAGGTACTGCCGCTCACCCATGCGGCGGGTGCGGCCCGGCGGCTCGCGTCGGGTGGTGCTACCGCATGGCGCCAGGTCGGGGCGGAACTGGCGGTGGGCGTGGGCTGGGCCGTGCTCGCGGTGCTGCTGCTGACCGTCTTCGAACACGGCAGCCGCCGCCGGGCCACGCTCGACGTGATGTGACCTGGGGCGGGGAGGGGGAGTGGGGTGGGTGGGGGGGGAGGAGGATCCCCCCCCAGAGTCCGATGAGGGTCCGATTTCAGCCAACAAATGCCCCCACCCAACCCCCTTCCCGCACCGCACCAGCCCCCCTCCCCATCACCCCCGACACGCCCCCCGCCCCCGCTGGGCCGGATGGAGGTGTGCCGAGGTGTGCCCGTTCACCTGGAGTTCGCCGGGACTCCGCCCGGGAGTGCCAGGATCCGCGCCATGAACGGGATGGGTGGGGCGGAGGCGGCTCCGGCCGTGTTCGCGGGGACGGTCTTCGTACTGTTCGGGGGCGCGCTGCTCGCCTGGACGGGGGCGCGTGTCCGGCATCGCGAGCCGGTCGCGGACGGGGGCAGTCCGGCCGTGTCGGCGGCGCTGGCGACATGCTTCGGCGTGGCGTTCCTCGTCGCCGGGGTGTGGTGCTTCACACGCATGTGATGTCTCGGCGCGCCGTTGAGCGGGTCGTCGGCGATCACGCCGAACCGTCGCGCCGACCCGCCGGGCCGGTGGGCACTCTCCCGGGGACCATGCCCAGGTCGGCGACCGAGTAGACGCCCGGGCCGATGGCCGGCTCCGCGCTGGGACGAAACGCTTTTCACAACGTTGTCGGGCGGTCCGGGCGGCAGACTCGCCGTAAGTCGGGTTACCGTTCGAGTGGCCGCTGCGGGCTTTTGCTGTTTGACACGGGGGCGGGTTGTACCGTCACACTCCGCAGCGACCGTACAGCTCGTACGTGCCACCCGAGTGCCGACCGGAGAGAAGAGCGAAGTTGTCCCCGACCAGCGAGACCGCAAAGGGCGGCCGCCGACTCGTCATCGTCGAGTCTCCTGCCAAGGCGAAGACGATCAAGGGCTACCTGGGCCCCGGTTATGTCGTCGAGGCGAGTGTCGGGCACATCCGCGACCTGCCGAACGGCGCCGCCGAGGTGCCGGACAAGTACACCGGCGAGGTGCGCCGCCTCGGCGTTGACGTCGAGCATGACTTCCAGCCCATCTATGTCGTCAACGCCGACAAGAAGGCGCAGGTCAGAAAGCTCAAGGAGCTGCTGGCCGAGTCCGACGAACTTTTCCTCGCCACCGATGAGGACCGCGAGGGCGAAGCCATCGCGTGGCACCTTCAGGAAGTCCTGAAGCCCAAGGTCCCGGTCCACCGGATGGTCTTCCACGAGATCACCAAGGACGCGATCCGGGACGCCGTCGCCAACCCGCGCGAGCTCAACCAGCGCATGGTCGACGCCCAGGAGACCCGCCGTATCCTCGACCGCCTCTATGGCTACGAGGTCTCGCCGGTGCTGTGGAAGAAGGTCATGCCGAGGCTCTCGGCGGGCCGCGTCCAGTCGGTGGCGACCCGACTCGTGGTGGAGCGGGAACGCGAGCGCATCGCTTTTCGTTCTGCTGAGTACTGGGACCTGACCGGGACGTTCTCCACCGGCCGGGCGGGCGACGCCTCCGACCCGTCCTCGCTGGTGGCACGGCTCGCGACGGTCGACGGCCGCCGGGTGGCGCAGGGCCGCGACTTCGGTCCCGACGGAAAACTGAAGAGCGACGTCCTCCACCTCGACGAGGCGAACGCCCGAGCCCTGGCGGCCGCTCTCGCCGACACGGCCTTCGCCGTGCGCTCGGTGGAGTCCAAGCCGTACCGCCGCTCGCCGTACGCCCCGTTCCGTACGACGACGCTCCAGCAGGAGGCCTCCCGCAAGCTCGGCTTCGGGGCCAAGGCCACCATGCAGGTCGCCCAGAAGCTGTATGAGAACGGCTTCATCACCTATATGCGTACGGACTCCACCACGCTGTCCGAGACGGCGGTGTCGGCGGCCCGTGCGCAGGTGACGCAGCTGTACGGCGCGGACTATCTGCCGGAGAAGCCGCGTACGTACGCCGGGAAGGTCAAGAACGCGCAGGAGGCGCACGAGGCGATCCGCCCGTCGGGTGATCGTTTCCGCACTCCGGCCGAGACGGGTCTGACCGGTGACCAGTTCCGGCTCTACGAGCTGATCTGGAAGCGGACGGTCGCGTCCCAGATGAAGGACGCGGTCGGCAACTCCGTGACCGTGAAGATCGCGGGCCGGGCGAGCGACGGGCGGGACGCGGAGTTCACCGCGTCCGGCAAGACGATCACCTTCCACGGCTTCATGAAGGCGTACGTCGAGGGCGCGGACGACCCGAACGCGGAGCTGGACGACCGCGAGCGGCGCCTTCCGCAGGTCGCCGAGGGCGACGCGCTGTCGGCCGAGGAGATCACGGCGGACGGCCACGCGACCAAGCCGCCGGCGCGCTACACCGAGGCGTCGCTGGTCAAGGAGCTGGAAGAGCGCGAGATCGGGCGGCCGTCGACGTACGCCTCGATCATCGGCACGATCCTGGACCGCGGCTATGTCTTCAAGAAGGGCACGGCGCTGGTCCCGTCGTTCCTGAGCTTCGCGGTGGTCAACCTGCTGGAGAAGCACTTCGGCCGGCTGGTGGACTACGACTTCACCGCGCGGATGGAGGACGACCTCGACCGCATCGCGCGTGGCGAGGCGCAGGCGGTGCCGTGGCTGAAGCGTTTCTACTTCGGCGAGGGCGAGGCCGGCGCGGCCTCCGACGCCGGTAACGGCGACGGGGACCACCTGGGTGGTCTCAAGGAGCTGGTCACGGACCTCGGTGCGATCGACGCGCGCGAGATCTCCTCGTTCCCGGTGGGGAACCAGATCGTGCTGCGGGTGGGCCGCTACGGGCCGTACATCGAGCGCGGTGAGAAGGACGCCGAGGGTCACCAGCGTGCGGACGTGCCGGAGGACATGGCGCCGGACGAGCTGACGGTGGAGCTGGCGGAGGAGCTGCTGGCCAAGCCGAGCGGCGACTTCGAGCTGGGCGCGGACCCGGTGAGCGGCAACCAGATCGTGGCGAAGGACGGCCGGTACGGGCCGTATGTCACCGAGATCCTGCCCGAGGGCACGCCGAAGACGGGCAAGAACGCGGTGAAGCCGCGTACGGCCTCGCTGTTCAAGTCGATGGCGCTCGACACGGTCACGCTCGATGACGCGCTGAAGCTGATGTCGCTGCCGCGTGTGGTGGGCGCCGACGCCGAGGGCGTGGAGATCACCGCGCAGAACGGGCGCTACGGGCCGTACCTGAAGAAGGGCACGGACTCGCGGTCGCTGGAGTCGGAGGACCAGCTCTTCTCCATCACCCTGGAGGAGGCGCTGGCGATCTACGCCCAGCCGAAGGCCCGTGGGCGTGCGGCCGCCAAGCCGCCGCTCAAGGAGCTGGGCACGGACCCGGTGAGCGAGCGTCCGGTGGTCGTGAAGGACGGGCGCTTCGGCCCGTACGTCACGGACGGCGAGACCAACGCGACGCTGCGGACCGACGACAGCGTGGAGGACATCACTCCGGAGCGCGGCTACGAGCTGCTGGCGGAGAAGCGGGCGAAGGGGCCGGCCAAGAAGACGGCCAAGAAGGCGCCCGCCAAGAAGGCTCCGGCGAAGAAGACCGCGGCCAAGAAGACGGCCGCAAAGAAGACGGCGGCCACCGCCAAGAAGGCGCCTGCCAAGAAGACGGCGGCGGCCGCGAAGAAGGCGGCCGCGGCCGAGTAAGGCCTTGGACGGGCTCCGCTTGCCCGTGGTCCCGGTGGGGGCCATAGGCAGGCGGAGCCCGCCCGTATGTTCGGGCGGGCCCGCAAGGACCCGGAGGGTCCGGATAGGCTGGGCGGATGACGCGAGCCGAGCAGCCCCACAGCTCTGAAGGCGCAGGGGGGACCCCCACGGGCGTGAGCCCCACCTCCGACGCCCTAGCCGCAGACTCACGCGAGCGCGCCGTACGTGCGTTGTTGCGCATCCCGTCGCTGAGGCGGCTGTGGAGCGCCCAGTTCGTCGGCGGGGTCGGTGACGCTCTCGCCGTACTCGTCCTGCTGCTGTTGGCGCTCCAGGCGGCAGTCTCCGAGGACGCTCTCGGCGGCGGCTACCGGGGCGCGGCCTTCGCCGTGGCCGCGGTGTTCGGCGCCCGGCTCGTCGCGACGGTGCTGTTCGGGGCGGTGCTGCTCGGTCCCGTTTCCGCGCTGATCGTGCCCAGCGGTCCGCTGGACCGGCGCTGGACCATGATCGGGGCGGACGGCGTACGTGCCGCGCTGTTGATCGTCGCGCCGCTGTGGATCGACTGGACGCCGGACAACGCGCTGGTGTTCATCCTGGTCACGGCCTTTGTGGCCGGGATCGCCGAGCGGTTCTGGACGGTCGCCAAGGAGAGCGCGGCGCCCGCGCTGTTGCCCGCGCCCCCGCTGGAGGGTGCTTCCGTGCGCCCCCTGCCGGACCACCTGGACGCGCTGCGGCGCCTTTCGCTGCGTACGACGTTCGCGGCGATGCCCACGGCGGCCGTCGCGCTGCTCGTCGCGGCCCTCGTCAGCAAGGGCCTCGGCAAGGGCATCGACTGGTTCGACCTGCACCAGGCGGCCCTCGGCTCGTATGTGGCGGCGGGTCTGTTCGCCGCGTCCGTCTCGGTCCTGGCGATGCTCCAGCTCCCCGGCACACAGACGCCACGCGCGCGTTCCCCGCTGGAGGGGCTGCGCAGGCCGTCGACCGGCGCCGGGCCCGACAAGGGGCGTACGGGCGCGGTTCCGCTGCTCGTGCTGGCCTGCGGCGCGGTCGCCGGGGCGATCGCCGCGGCCGCCGCTGTCGCCGTGCTGCACGCCGCCGACCTGGGCGGCGGCCCGGCCGCGTTCGCGCTGCTGATCCTCGCGCTGGTGGGCGGCACGGGTGTCGGCGTCCGCGTGGCGCCGAAGGTGCTGCCGGTCCTTTCGCGGCGGCGCCTCCTCGCGCTGGCGATCGCCCTCACGGGTGTCGCGCTGCTCGCGATGGGCCTGGTGCCGGACACGGCGACCGTGCTGTTCATCGCGTTGGGCGCCGGTGTCGCGGCCGGTATCGCCGCCAACAGCGGGCACACGCTGATCGACCAGGAGACCGAGGAGTACCGGCGGGCCCGCACCACCGATCACCTCCAGGCGGTCGTACGGGTCGCGATCGGCCTCGGCGCGATCCTCGCCCCGCTGGTCGCCGCCGCCATCGGCCCGCACCGGCTCGCCGGGGACGGTTTCGTCTTCGCGCACGGCGGCGCAGGCTTCACGCTGATGCTGGCCGGCGCGCTGCTGTTGCCGGTCGCCGCCGTGGTCCTGGCCAAGACCGACGACCGCCAGGGTGTGCCGCTGCGGCGCGATCTGCGGGACGCGGTGCGCGGCGCCGACCCGGCGCAGGCCCCGGCCGCCACCGGCTTCTTCATCGCGCTTGAGGGCGGCGACGGCGCGGGCAAGTCCACGCAGGCGCAGGCGCTGGCCGAGTGGATCCGGGCCAAGGGCCACGAGGTCGTGGTGACCCGCGAGCCGGGCGCCACGCCGGTCGGCAAGCGGCTGCGGTCGATCCTGCTCGACGTCTCCAGCGCCGGGCTCTCCAACCGCGCGGAGGCGCTGCTGTACGCGGCGGACCGCGCCGAGCACATCGACTCGCTGGTGCGCCCCGCCCTGGAGCGCGGCGCGATCGTCATCTCGGACCGCTACATCGACTCCTCGGTCGCCTACCAGGGCGCCGGACGCGATCTGTCCCCGACCGAGATCGCCCGTATCAACCGCTGGGCGACCGGCGGTCTCGTACCGCATCTGACGGTGCTCCTGGACGTCGCGCCGGAGACCGCGCGCGAGCGGTTCACGGAGGCGCCGGACCGGCTTGAGTCGGAGCCGCCCGAGTTCCACGCGCGCGTACGTGCCGGGTTCCTGACGCTCGCGGCCGCCGACCCGTCCCGCTACCTGGTGGTGGACGCGGGCCAGGAGCCGGAGGCGGTCACCACGGTCGTACGCCATCGGCTCGACCAGATGCTGCCGCTCTCCGAGGCCGAGGTGAAGGCCCAGGAGGAGGCGCGCAAGGCCGCCGAGGAGGAGGCCCGCCGCAAGGCGGAGGAGGAGGCCGCGCGCAAGGCCGAGGAGGAGCGGCTGGAGCGCGAGCGCCAGGAGCAGCTCGCCAAGCTGCGCGCCGAGGAGGAGGAACGCAAGCGGCGCGAGCTGGAGGAGGCGCGCCGCCGCGAGGAGGAGCGCCAGGCCGAGGAGGCCCGCCGCAAGGCCGAGGAGGCGCGGCGGCTCGCCGAGGAGGAGCGCGTACGGCGCGAGGCGGAGGCCAAGGCCGCCGCGGCCGAGCAGGAGCGTCTGCGCAAGCTCGCGGAGGAGCAGGCCCGGCTGCGCGCCGAGGCGGAGGAGCGCCGCCTGGAGAAGCAGCGCAAGGCCGAGGAGGCGCTGGTGCGGGCCGAGGAGGCCCGGCGTCTCGCGGAGGCGGCTGCCGCGGCCGCCGCGGCGACGGCTGCCACGGTGACCGAGTCGGCTTCCGCGCCGGCTCCGGCCACGCGCGCGAGGCCGAAGGCCGCGCCGGAGTCGGACTCCGAGATCACGGTCCCGACGCCGGTGGTGAGCCCCGAGCCCGCGAGCGACAGCGAGGTCACCCAGGAGGTGCCGGTGCCGGGGGCCGGTGCCGGACCGGCCGCCGGGGACGCCAAGGCGGACGCCGACGCGACCACCGTCCTGCCGCAGATCCCGGCCGACGCCGCCGAGACGACGGTGCTGCCGCCGGTGCGGGACGCCGACGAGACGGCTGTGCTGCCGTCCGTACGCGATGAGGCCGCGGGTCGCGGTGCGCAGCAGCCCGTACGGGGCACGGACGCGGACCGTTTCCCGCCCGGCATCTTCCGCGACGAGCAGGCCGCGCGCGGCGAGCAGGGGGACGGCCGGGAGAACGACCGGACGCGGGAGCTGCCGCAGGTCGACCCGGAGCAGCTGCGGGCGGAGCCGGAGCAGAAGCGTCCGTCGCGGCCCCGGCGGCGTTCGGACTGGGCCGAGGAGACCCCGCTGGACGATCTTCCGACGCTCGCCGACGAACTGCTCGGGCCGCACGCCGACGACGATGACGACCGGCGGGGCCGCCGCCGCTGACCAGCGGGGCAGCCGCGCGGGACGGGATTGTCAGACCCCTGCCCCACAATGGGGTGCGTAACGGGGACGTACGGGTCGGAACGCGGAATTCAGCACTCTGAGCGCTGTATTCCGAACAGAGCGGGAGGCGGTGAGCCATGACGGTGTGGGACGACCTGGTCGGGCAGGACCGGGTGCAGGAGCAGCTGGCCGCCGCCGCGCGCGACGCCGACGCGCTGGTCACCGCCACGTCGACGGGTGCGCCGGTGCCCGACGCGTCGAGGATGACGCACGCGTGGCTGTTCACCGGGCCGCCGGGTTCGGGCCGTTCCACGGCGGCGCGCGCGTTCGCCGCCGCGCTGCAGTGCGTCAGCCCGGACCGGGCGCTGGGCGGCGCGCCGGGGTGCGGGTTCTGCGACGGCTGCCACACCAGCCTGGTCGGCACGCACGCGGACGTGGAGATCGTCCGTACGGATCTGCTCTCCATCGGCGTCAAGGAGACCCGCGATCTCGTCCGCAGGGCTCAGCTGTCCCCGGCCGTGGGCCGCTGGCAGGTGATCGTCCTGGAGGACGCCGACCGGCTCACTGAGGGCGCCGGCAACGTGCTCCTGAAGGCCGTCGAGGAGCCCGCCCCGCGCACGGTGTGGCTGCTGTGCGCGCCGTCGCTGGAGGACGTGCTGCCGACGATCCGCTCGCGCTGCCGCCATCTGACGCTGCGGACGCCGTCCGTGGAGGCCGTGGCCGACGTGCTGGTCCGCCGTGACGGCATCGCGCCGGAGATCGCGGCGGCCGCCGCCCGCGCCACGCAGGGACACATCGGCCGGGCCCGCCGCCTGGCCACCGACGAGGGCGCGCGCGCCCGTCGCGCCGCCGTCCTGAAGGTGCCGCTGCGGGTCGAGGACATCGGCGGCTGCCTGAAGGCCGCGCAGGAGCTGGTGGACACCGCCGCCGAGGACGCCAAGCAGCTCGCCGAGGAGGTCGACGTCAAGGAGACGGAGGACCTGAAGCAGGCCCTGGGCGCCCAGGCGGGCGGCCGGATGCCGCGCGGCACCGCCGGGGCGATGAAGGAGCTGGAGGACCGCCAGAAGCGCCGCAAGACGCGTACGCAGCGGGACAGCCTGGACCTCGCGCTCACCGACCTGACCGGCTTCTACCGCGACGTCCTGGCGATACAGCTCGGCGCCCGTACGGAGCTGGCGAACGCCGACGCGCGGGACGCGGTGGACCGGATCGCCCGGGGCTCCGGTCCTGAGGCGACCCTGCGCCGCATCGAGGCGGTCCTGGCCTGCCGCCAGGCCCTGGACCGCAACGTGGCACCGCTGCTCGCGGTGGAGGCGATGACGGTGGCGCTGCGGGCGGGGTGACGGACGCGTGTCGGGCGCGTCCGGCACGGATGGTGTCCGCACACCGGGTTGACCGCCTCACTCGTACGAGCCGTCGTCCGCCGACGGGCAGGGCACCAGGTGTCACTCGGCGGTTACGCTCCCGGGATGGACTCCAGGCGTCTGCTCCGTTCCTCCGCCATCGCCGCCGTGACCGCCGGACTGCTCGTCTCCGGATGCTCGTCCTCAAGCTCGTCCACCACCGCGACCGCGTCCACCACGTCGGCGGGCGGTGCGCAGACGTCGGCCGCGCTGCGCACGTACTACCAGCAGAAACTCAGCTGGCGGGCGTGCGGCGTGCCCGGCTTCGAGTGCTCCACGATGAAGGCCCCGCTCGACTACGCCAAGCCCGCGAGCGCGTCGGTGAACCTGGCGGTCGCCCGTAAGAAGGCCACCGGCCCGGGCAAGCGGATCGGCTCGCTCCTGGTGAACCCGGGCGGCCCCGGCGGCACGGCGGTCGGCTACCTCCAGCAGTACGCGGGGCTCGGCTACCCCGCTCCCGTACGGGCCCGGTACGACATGGTGGCCGTCGACCCGCGCGGGGTCGCCCGCAGCGAGCCCGTCGAGTGCCTGACGAGCCAGGAGATGGACGCGTTCACGCAGGTCGACCAGACCCCGGACGACGCCGCCGAGAAGACGGCGCTGGAGAACTCGTTCAAGAACTTCGCGGCGGGCTGCGAGAAGCACTCCGGCAGGATCCTTCCGCATGTCTCCACGGTGGAGGCGGCCCGTGACATGGACATCCTGCGGGCGCTGCTCGGCGACGAGAAGCTGCACTACGTGGGCGCTTCGTACGGCACGTTCCTGGGCGCGACCTACGCCGAGCTGTTCCCGGACCGCACCGGGCGCCTGGTCCTGGACGGCGCGATGGACCCGTCCCTGCCGGCGCTGGAGATGAACCGGGACCAGACGGCGGGCTTCGAGACGGCGTTCCAGTCGTTCGCGGCGGACTGTGTCCAGCGCAAGGAGTGCCCGCTGGGCACGAAGTCGGTGGCGGACGCGTCGACGCGGCTGAAGGCGTTCTTCGCCGAGCTCGACGCGAAGCCGATCGAGACGGGCGAGAGCCGCACGCTCGGCGAGGCGCTGGCCACGACCGGGGTGATCGCGGCGATGTACGACGAGACGACCTGGCCCGAGCTGCGCACCAGCCTCAGCCGCGCCCTGCACGGCGACGGCGGCGGCCTGCTGACCCTCGCCGACTCGTACTACGAGCGGGACGCCGACGGGAAGTACGCCAACCTCATGTACGCCAACGCGGCCGTGAACTGCCTGGACCTGCCCCCGGCCTTCTCCGGCCCGGACGCGGTCGCCGCCGCGCTCCCGTCCTTCCGCAAGGCGTCCCCGGTCTTCGGCGAAGGCTTCGCGTGGGCGGCCCTGAACTGCGCGTACTGGCCCCTGAAGGCGACCGGCGCCCCGCACCGGATCGAGGCGAAGGGCGCGGCGCCGATCGTGGTGGTCGGCACCACCCGCGACCCGGCCACCCCCTACAAGTGGGCCCAGTCCCTCGCCTCCCAGCTCTCCTCCGGCCGCCTCCTCACGTACGAGGGCGACGGCCACACCGCGTACGGCCGGGGCAGCGACTGCATCGACACCGCGATCAACACCTACCTCCTGGAGGGCACGCCTCCGCCCACCGGCAAGAAGTGCACCTGAGCTGCGCGAGTCCCTCGAACAGGCGTGGTCAGGAGCACCCCCGGAAACTGTGTAGACTTGGCCGCGTTGCTGATCGCACCATGGTGCGGACGGCGCGCCGCCTTAGCTCAGTTGGCCAGAGCAACGCACTCGTAATGCGTAGGTCTCGGGTTCGAATCCCGAAGGCGGCTCGGATTAACCCCAGGACTCACTCGCCGTGACCTGGGGTTTTTTCATGCCTGGATCCGGCGGGGGCGAATCTCGATGATCTTCGCGCCGTCATGTGTGGCCGTTGTGTGGCCATCGGTGTCTGCGACTGCCCCGGCTCCCCGCCCGGCGAGGTGGGCGGGGCTGTCTGAAACGATCGAGCTGCTCGTACGCGAGGGAACGGCTGACGACGCCAAGTGGACGAAGGCCCACCAGCTGGCCAGTGCGGCGCGTGATGCCTTCTACGTGTCCTCGCGGCGCGACCTGGGGATCGCTGGCGCACCCCCTCCCTCTGGAGAGTGGCCGCGGCCCTGGCGGGTCGAACTCTCCGGGACGGACAGGTAGATCATCATCCCCTGACCCGGGGCGGATCACGGGGTGCCGCTCTTTTCTGCCGGGAAGGGCCAGGTGGGATTGAGAATCCCACCTGGCCCTTCCCCCGCGCGTACCCGCCCCGTCAGGCGATCAGGTCGTCAGTCGATCCCCTGCGCGAACGAGAACACCCCGTACGGGTCGTACTTGGACTTGAGGTAGGACAGGCGGTCGTAGTTGACGCCGTAGTACGCCTCGCGCCAGTTCGGGAGTTTCGGGTCGATGAAGTTCTGGTAGGACTCGCCGCGCGAGATCGGGTCCACCGCCGCGAAGCCGTTGTCGCAGAAGCGCTGGGCCGAGTCGAGCTCGGCGCCGGACAGGACTCCGTTCGCGAAGCTGTAGTACGACGTCAGGAGCGTGCTGTCGCGGTGGACGTACGCCGTCGCCGTGCGCGAGACCGTGTTCGCGGCGCCGCCGAGCGCCACGATCTCGAACATGTGGAAGTGGCCGGCCGTGCGCTCGGTGTCGAAGACGCCGACCATCCGGGCCCAGTCGGACTCGCTGGGCGTGTCGCTCAGCAGGCGGCCGCGGCCCAGCGCGTTGCCGAACGGGGCGAGCTTGCCGTTCGTCGGGTCCCAGGTGTTGTTGTGGCACTGCTGCTGCGAGTACGTGCCGCAGCCGAAGATCTTCATCATCGCGGACCGGTAGGTGTCCGTGTAGATGTTCTGCTGGACGGGGTTCGTGCCGGTCGCGGCGATCAGGCGGGCGATCTCGGTGTCGAACTCCGCGCGCGTGCCGACCGACGCCACCTGCACCACCACCAGCGGCGCGGCACCCGGCGTCGCGTCGAACAGGTCGATGTTGGAGCGGCTGCCGAACGTCGTCGGCGCGCCTTCCAGCCACTGGGTCAGGCCGTGCAGCGCGCCGACCGCGTGGTCGTAGGTGAAGGTCAGCTCGGCGAAGTGCAGGGTCGGGACCGCCGACGGGGTCACCGTGTACTGCGTCACGATGCCGAAGTTGCCGCCGCCACCGCCGCGGATCGCCCAGAACAGGTCCGGGTTCGAGGTCGCCGACGCCGTGACCTGGCGGCCGTTGGCCAGGACCACCTTCGCCGCCGTCACGTTGTCCAGGCCCAGGCCGTGGGAGCGGGTGAGCAGGCCGACGCCGCCGCCCTGGAGGAAACCGCCGAGCCCGACGGTCGGGAACAGGCCGCCCGGGATCGCCAGGCCGCTCGCGCCGAGGCCGTTGACGAGGTCGACCAGTTGCGTACCGCCGCCGACGGTCGCCGTGCCGGACCCGGCCGTCACCGCGTTCAGACGCGAGACGTCGATGATCATGCCGGTGGTGGTCGAGTAGCCGCCGCCGCTGTGGCCGCCGCTGCGCGCGGCGACCGGAATGTCGTGGTACTGCGCGAAAATCAGGCTGTTGGTCACGTCGTTGGCGTTCGCCGCGTACACGACGGCCTGCGGATTGGTGAGGCTGAACTGGGCGTACTCGACGGTCTTGGCCGTCTGGTACGAGGAGTCGGACGGCAGCACCAGCGTGCCCGTCAGATTCGCCCGCAGCCGGTCCCACTGGCTGGTGGTCGTGGCGGTCGCGGTGGTGAAGCCCGACAGGGACAGGGCCGCGGCCCCGGCTCCCGCCATTCCGATGAGCGACCTGCGTGTGATCATTCCGTGCTCTCCCCTGTGATGCCGAATGACATGAAGGCGACCCATGTCATGAACGCGATCCCCGGCCCGTATCCCTCCACCCCAAGGGCTGGGAATCCTGCCATGTTTCCGTCAGACGCGTGGGGCAGTTGGCCAGTACGGCGAGAGCTCGCCTACCGCTCAAGTCCCGCTAGAACCAGAGGGATTGGGGCGCGACCGGATGAGGTGCGGCGTTCAAGTGTGGACCTTGAACCGGGGAGCGCACCTGGTGTTCCGCCGCCCTCCTCCGGGCGCTGCGCGAGGCCGTACGGGACGGGCGGCTCGCGCCCGCGCCGTGAGATTTAGGGTGTTACGGGATAGGCACGTGTCGAGGGGGAGTGGCGGAAGTGAACGATGTGATGAGCGAGTTCGGCTGGGAACGGCTCACGGGCGAGTTCGACGGCGAGCGCATCAGCTGCGCGACAGCCGAGCCGACCGAAGCGATCCCCTCCCTCACCGTCGTCCTGCTCCACGGCGCCGGACTCGGCGACAAGGCCCGGCTCGTCGAGCTGGGGGAGGACTTCCGGGCGAGGGGCCACCGCGTCCTCGCCCTCGACTTCTCCGGGCACGGCGAATCCAGCGGCGAACTCGGCGAGTTGAGCCTGGAGCGGCGGTTCGTGCAGGCGCGGGCGGCGATCGACGCGTACGTACCGCCGCAGCACAGCCTCGTCCTGACCGGCTTCAGCATGAGCGGCCAGACCGTCGCCGACCTGGCCGCGCACTACGGCTCCCGGGTGGCGGGCATCGGGCTCTGCGCGCCCGCCGTGTACGCGGACGATGCGTGGTCCGAGCCCTTCGGGGCGGAACCGGGCGCGCCCGGAATCCCGCCGGACGCGCCCGTCTCCCGCTTCACCGAGATCCTCCGCACGCCCGACAGCTGGCGCGACTGCCGTGCCCTGGACGTCCTGCGGTCGCTGCGCACGCGCGCGGTGCTGGCCGTACCGGCGGTGGACGAGATCATTCCGTACGCCGTCACCGAAGCGGTGGCGACCGCGCTGACCTGCGACAACGAGGCCCGCGTCACGCAGCTCGTCTTCGAGGGCGCGCACCACCGCCTCGGCGTGTGGTTCCGCGAGAACCCCGTCGAGCGGGCCCGGTTCGTGGACGCCGTCCTCGACGACCTGGGCGCGGACGGCTGGGAGCTGACCCGGGCGTGGGTCGACAAGACGTTGCCGGAGGGCGAGCGCGTACGGGACGCGGTGGCGCTGCGGGGCGGGTGGACGTCGCAGATGCGACGCGTACGTACGGAGGCCGAGGGCAGCGGCAGCGGAAGGGAGTTGGTGCTGCGGTCCTTCGCCAAACCCTTCTACCGCCGCCACGCACCCGGCCTCCTCGCGCGCGAGGCCGCAGTCCTCACGCTCCTGGCCGACACGGACGTACCCGCCCCCGCCCTGCTCGCGGCCGACCCGCACGGCGAACACTGCGACCACCCGTCCCTGCTGATGACCCGCCTGGAGGGCGAGGTGCGCCTGGACGAACACGGCCTGGACCACCGCATCCCCCTCCTCGCCCGCCAGTTGGCGACGATCCACCGGGTACGGGCGGAGGGCCCCGACCGCCCCCGCACCTACGAGCCCTGGACCGCCCCCGACCGCGTCCGCATCCCGGCCGCCACCCGCCGCCCCGACGTCTGGCACCGCGCGATCGACGTCCTGCGCCAAGGGCCGCCCGCGTACGAGGGGTGCTTCCTGCACCGCGACTTCCACCCCGGGAACGTGCTGTTCAGCGGCACGGGCGACCAGACGCGGATCACCGGCGTCGTCGACTGGGTCGAGACATCCTGGGGCCCGGCCGACCTGGACGTGGCCCATTGCTCGACGGCTCTGGCGCTGCTGCACGGCGTGAGCGCGGCGACGGCATTCCGCCACCATTACTGGACCGAATCCGCCCATCCCGCCCAAGGCACCCCGTACTGGCTGCTATTGGACGCCCTCACCTACGCACCCGACGCAGAAAAACTGGCCACTCCGTGGCGCGCTCTGGGTCGCACGGACCTGACGCAGGAGGTGTTGGCGGCGCGGCTGGAGGAGTACGTGGCAACGATCCTGTGACGGCGGTCGACACCTGAACCGGCCCAAAGGTTGTACGTCCACGTAAAATTGCCGCAAAAAGTCCCGCCCGCCGACAGCGGTCACCTCGGCCCGGGGGCGGGCCGGAAACGGACGAGATCCCCGGGCTCCACCGTATGGAGCCCGAGGATCTCTCTGTCCTTCGGTTCCGGCCGGACGGTGACACTCCCCCGAGTGTGGGCATCCACCGAGCACCGGCTGGCCGGAACCGATGCACTGATCAAACCAGGCGGCACCAACAGATCGCTAACATGTGGCCAACGGTCAACGGTCAAGAGGGCAGCCGCTGGACGGTCGATGGGGCAACCGGTGGAGGTCGGTGTGTGCATTCGGTTCGGCCTGCTCGGGCCATTGACCGTGCGCGGGGAGCCGGTCGGAAGTGGCAAGATCCGGTCCCTGCTGACCGCCCTGCTGATACGGCCGGGCCGGGTCGTCCCGATCGAGGACCTGAAGCTGGCGCTGTGGGGCGACGAACCGCCCGCGTCGGCGACCGCGTCGCTGCACAACCATGTCGCCCGGCTGCGGCGGCTGCTCGGCGGTGAGGACCGGGTACGCGCCGTGCCGCCGGGGTACGCCCTGCGGGTCGACCCGGGCGAGCTCGACTCCCAGGTCTTCGAGGCGCACGCGCGCGCGGCCCTCGCCGCGTACAACACGGGCGACTGGCCGGTGGTGGCCGAGGAGAGCGCCGCCGCCCTCGCCCTGTGGCGCGGCGCGCCGCTCGGCGGCCTCTACGACCCGGCCGACGGCGAGCCCGCCCTCGTGCAGCGGCTCGGCGAGACGAGACTCCTGGTCCTGGAGTGGAAGTACGAGGCGGAGCTGCGGCTCGGCCGGTATGAGGGGATCGGGCCGGAACTGGCGGCGCTGACCGGGGAGTTCCCGCTGCGGGAGGCGTTCCATCGGCAGCTGATGCTGGTGCTGCACCGCACCGGGCGGCAGGCGGAGGCGCTGGCCGTGCACCAGCGGCTGCGGCGCACCCTGGTCGAGGAGCTGGGAGTCGACCCGGGCCCCGCCGTCCAGGAGGCGTACCAGGAGATCCTGCGCGAGCCCGCCCGGCCCGTCGAGCTGCCCGCCCCGGCCCAACTGCCGCCCGGGCCCGCTCACTTCACCGGTCGCGCCGATGTGCTGGCCGCGCTGCGCACCGCGCTGACCGGGCGCCGGGAGGACGCGTCCCTGGGCGCCAAGGACCTGGAGCTGTCCGGAATCGTGCGCGCCGGATGCGCCCCGGCCGGACCCACCTATCCCGCCGCCTTCGCCGCGCTGTCCGCGCTCGCCGGTCCCGGCGCACCGGTGCTCGCGGGGCGCGCGGGGGCCCGCCCCGACCCCGTGAGCACCCCGAGCGCCGCTCCGATCGCCGTGGTCACCGGCATGGCCGGGGTCGGCAAGAGCGCGCTCGCCCTGCATGCGGCGCACACGCTGCGCGAGGAGTTCCCGGACGGGCAGCTCTATCTCAATCTGCGCGGCGCGACCCCCGGGCTCGCCCCGCTCCCGCCGATCCAGGCGCTCGCCGCGCTGCTCAGCGCGCTCGGCGTCGACTCCCGGCAGGTCCCGGACGTGCCGGACGCGGCCGCCGCGCTGCTGCGCTCGCGGCTCGCCCCGACCCGTACGCTCCTCGTCCTCGACGACGCGGCCTCGGCCGCGCAGGTGCGGCCGCTGCTGCCCGCCGGGGACGGCTGCGCGGTGGTCGTGACCAGCCGTTCGCCGCTGGCCGCGCTGGACGGCGCGACCCGCTTCCCGCTCACCCCGATGACCCCGGCCGAGAGCCTGGGGCTGCTGCGGGCCGTCTCCGGGCGCCAACTGCCGGACGGCGCGGCCCGGTTGGTCGAGCTGTGCGGCCGCCTCCCGTTGGCGCTGCGCGTCGCGGCCGCCCGCCTCGCCGCCCGCAGCGCGCTCAGCCCCGACGCGCTCGCCGGGCTCCTCGACGCCGAGGACGGACGCCTGGACCATCTGGAGTACGACGACCTGAGCGTGCGGCGCTCGCTGGCCGTCGCGCTCGGAGCCCTCGACCCGGACGCGGCCCTCGCGCTGCGCCGCCTGGGCGCGCTCGACCTGCCCGCGTACGAAGTCCCGGTCGTCGCCCGCCTGATGGGCTGCGACGAGCAGCGGACGGGGGCCGCGCTCGACCGGCTCGTCGAGGTCGCGCTGCTCGAAGAGATCTCGTACGGGCGGTACGCGCCGCACGACCTGGTGCGGGACTTCGCCCGCGAGCTGGCCGCCCAGGACGGGGAGCGGGAGGAGGCCGTCGAGCGCGCGCTGCGCTGGTACGCCGAGGCCGCCCGGCAGAGCAGCCTGGTGCTCGCCCCGCCGCACCGCGAGGGCCCGGCGCGGGTGCCGGACCCGGTCGGCGACGCGGCGCCGTTCGCGGACACCGAGGCCGCGCTGGCCTGGGGCGACCGCGAGATGCCCGCCGTCCTCACCCTGACCGAGCGGTACGCGCGTACGTCGCCGACCGTGTTCCTGCTGGTCCGGGCGTATTTCAGCCATCTCCAGTACCGGGGCCGCTACGGCGCGCTGCGCCACCTCAACCGGTTCGTCCTGACGGCCGCGCGCGCGTGCGGCGACCGCGTCGCCCAGGCGCACGCCATCGGCGACCTCGCCGGGGCGCACTTCCTGGCCAGCCGGATCGAGGAGGCGCTCGCCCTCAACGACGAGGCGATCGCGCTCTGGCAGGAGCTCGGCGAGCGGCAGCGCACCCAGCGCACGCTGGCCAACCGGGGCATGCTCCTGGAGCGCCTGGGCCGCCATGCCGAGGCCGCCGAGCCGCTGGAGCAGAGCCTCGCGCTGACCCGTGAACTCGACGACGCGTACGGCGAGGCGATCATCCTCAGCCATCTCGGCAACCTCCATGAGCACACCGACGCGCGCGTGGCCATCGGCTACCACGAGCGCAGCCTCGCCGCCGGGCGCCGCATCGGCAGCGACCTGCTGACGTCCACCGCCCACTGCAACATCGGCTACGCGCACATCACCCTCGGCGAATGGGCGGCCGGCGTCGTCCACTTCGAGGACGCGCTGCGCATCCTCGGCGAGAACGGCGACTGGCACGGCCGCTCCCAGTCCGGCGTCGGCCTGGTCCGGGTGCTGGGCGAACTGGGCCGCACCGACGAGGCGTTCACCACCTGCACGGTCCTGATCGACCAGGCGGCCGAGCGCTGCGACAACTACACCGTGGGCCTGGCCCGCCGCGAGTACGGCCGCCTTGAGTACGGGCGCGGGCGCATCGCCGAGGCGCGCACCCAGTGGCGCCTGTCGCTGACGGCCCTGGAGGGCCGCGACCCGAAGGGGTACGCGGAGGTCGAGGCGCTGCTCGCGGCTCTGGAGCCTGATGGCGACGAGGTCGCCGAACGCGTGTGACACACGGAGCCGACAAACTCGTGTGAAACATTCTGCGACCCCCGTCGCGTCAGTGAGGTGTAGGGGCGTGAGCGGTACGGGGGTCGGGGGAGCATGGGAAAGCCGGGGCAGCAGCGGCAGTCGCGCGCGGAGGAGTTCATGGAGTTCGCGGCGGGCCGCGCGAACCACCTCTTCCGTTCCGCGTGCCTCCTGACCAGCGGAGACGTCCATCTGGCCGAGGACCTGGTGCAGGAGACGCTGGGCCGGATGTACGCGCTGTGGGGCCGGATGTCCCGTATCGACAACCCGGCGGGCTACGCCCAGACCGTTCTCGTACGCACCTTCCTCACCCACCGACGGCGGCGCTCGGCCACCGAACGCCCCCTCGGGGAGCTGCCGGACCGCGCCGAGCACAGCGACGAGGACCCGGCGCTGCGCCTCGCGCTGCTCGACGCGCTCGGCCGCCTCGCGCCCAAGGACCGGGCGGTGGTGGTGCTGCGGTACTGGGAGGACCGCAGCGTCGAGGAGACGGCGGACGCGATGCACGTCAGCTCGGCCGCCGTCCGCACCCGCTCGGTGCGCGCGCTGGCGAAGCTGCGCGAACACCTGGGCGGCAGCCTCGCGGAGCTGTCGGCGCACTGAGGACTGAGCACTGAGTACGGAATACGGAATTTCCGGCATTCGATCATGATGCTTCGATCACGACGCAAGGAGTGGGGTCCCACCATGCCTTTTGAAGACCAGCTCGGCGAGGCGATGCGCCGCACGGGCGACAGTTTCGACCCACAGGACCGCCGCGCGCTGCTCGACCGGGGCCTGCGCAGCGGCCGCCGCCGGTTGGCACGTCGGCGGGCGGCCACGGTGACCGGGAGCGTGGTGGCACTGGCGGCGGTGGGCCTCGGCGGCGCATGGGCGGGCGGCCTGACCGACGGCTCGTCGTCCGGCTCGGGATCCGGTTCTGGCTCCGGCGCGACCGCGTCCGTGGCGGCGCCGCCGAAGACGTCGCTCCCGGACGGGGTGGTGGTCACGTCCGACCAGATGATCAAGAACCTCAAGGGGCTGCTCCCGGCCGGTAAGACCAGTCAGGAGATGGGGCAGGGCGCGGGCCCGGACGACAAGTCCGCCATGCCCAGCGCGTCCGTCGTCCTCGACGACGGCAAGGGCGCGGCGGCCGTCGGGATCGCGCTGAGCACGGTCGACCCGGCGGGCCAGAGCGCCGCGCAGTTCGTGACCTGCCCGTCCAAGGCGATCGTGGACTACGACCAGTGCACGACCGAGGTGCTGCCGGACGGCTCCAAGTACATGTTCTTCCAGGGATACGAGTACCCCGACCGCCGCGAGGAGACCAAGAACTGGCGGGCCACGCTGCTCACGCCCAAGGGCGTACTGGTCGACGCGACTGAGTACAACGCGCCCGCCGAGAAGGGCGCGAAGATCAGCCGGGTCAGCCCGCCGCTGACCGGGGCGCAGATGAAGTCGCTGGTCACCGCCGAGGTGTGGAAGACGGTCATGGCGGGCGCGAAGGTGCCGGGCCGGGAGAAGGTGCCGAACAACGAGCCGAGTGCGGCGGCGATGCAGCGGGAGTTGGCCGCCTCGATGCCGAAGGGGCTGACCGTCGAGGACAAGGGCGGCCAGAGCGGCTACGCGTTCCTGGTCGTGAACGACGGCAAGGGCAAGAGCCTCGTCCAGATCAACGTCCAGCCCGGCATGCGCGACCTCCCCCTCCAGGGCACGGTGTGGAACCTGCCCGACGGCACTCGGGTCGCCGAGGACCAGCGCCCGGGCGAGAAGGGCGGCGCGGGCGTGGTCTGGTGGACGGTCGACACGGTCCGCTCGACCGGCCTGCGCGTAGTGGTCAGCGCCTTCAACACGGGCAACGAGAACTCCCCGTCCACGCGTGAGGCTCCCGCCCTGACGATGGCGCAACTTAAGGCGATTGCCCTGGACAAGAAGTGGGCGATGCTGCGGTAGGGCTGCGCCTTTGTGTGGTTTTCGTCTGCGGGCCGGTGGGGCTGGTCGCCCTTCTTTTCCCCACCCCACCCCTTCCCGAAAGCCTCCGGCGGTTGTCGGTCGGCTGCGGGCCGGTGGGGGCCGATCGCGCAGTTCCCCGCGCCCCTTGGGTAGTCCGCCGCAGCCGGAGAACGCGGCTCAGCCACAGTCCTTTAGGAGCGCGGGGCTGTGACATGTGCGGCTCCGCCGCGCGGGCGCGAGCAACGTCCGGGCCCCGTTAGGGGCGCGGGGAACTGCGCGAGCAAGCCAGCACGGTCCGCACTGAACCACTGGCCTGTTAGGGGCGCGGGGAACTGCGCGACCAGCCCCCACCGGTCCGCACCCGAAGCGCCGCGCCCACTCACTTCGCCTCCGAGTACCGCTCCACAACCGCCGTGGTGAACGGAAACCGCACCGGGGTGTCCCCGAAGGCGATCCGCCCAGCAAGCTCCCCCGCCGAGCGGATCGCCGTCACCACATCCGCCGCCTCTTCAAGAGGACAGTGCACGATCACCTCGTCGTGCTGGAAGAAGACCAGCTCGGCCCGCATCCCGGCGGACGCGAGCGACGCGCGGAGCGCGGCGAGCAGCAGCAGTGCCCAGTCGGCCGCGCTGCCCTGCACCACGAAGTTACGAGTGAACCGCCCCCGCGCACGCGCGTTGCTCGACGCGTACCCCGGGGTGAACTCGCCGTCCGAGGACGGCAGTTCACCCTCCTGGGGCAGCCCCGCCTCACCGTCCTCACCCGCACCGGCAGCCGGCGGGCTGGTACGGCCGAGCCACGTCCGTACGAGCCGCCCCTCCTCACCCGCCTTCGCCGCGTCGTCGACGTACGCCACGGCCTTGGGGAACCGACGCCGCAGCGCGGCGAGGTTCTTCAGGCCGTCGCCGGACGTCTGCCCGTAGATCGCACCCAGCAGCGCGAGCTTCGCGTGCTCGCGGTCGCCGGAGAACGCGCGGTCGGACAGCGACGTGTACAGGTCGCCGTCGTGACCGGCCACCTCCATCAGCCCCGGGTCGCGGGAGATCGCGGCGAGGACGCGCGGCTCCATCTGGTCGGCGTCCGCGACCACCAGCCGCCAGCCCTCGTCGGCGACGACCGCCTGCCGTATGACCTTGGGGATCTGCAGCGCGCCCCCGCCGTTGGTGGTCCAGCGGCCGCTCACCGAGCCGCCCGGCGTGTACTCCGGGCGGAAGCGCCCGTCGCGCACCCAGTCCTGCAGCCAGCTCCAGCCGTGCGCGGTCCAGATCCGGTACAGCTTCTTGTACTCGACGAGCGGTGCGACGGCCGGATGGTCGATCTCCTCCAGGGCCCATCGTCGGGTCGAGGTGATACGGATCCCGGCCTCGGCGAACGCCTTGATGACGTCGGCCGGCAGATCGGGCCGCACCCGGCGGCCGAACGCGGCCGACACCTCGTCCGCGAGCTCGGCCAGGCGCCGGGGCTCGCCACCGCCCGCGTACCGCTCGCCGAGCAGGCCGTGCAGCATCTCGCGATGGACGTCCGCCCGCCATGGCAGGCCCGCCCGGTTCATCTCGGCCGCGACCAGCATCCCGGCGGACTCGGACGCGGTGAGCAGCCGCATCCGGCCGGGGTGCAGCGCCGCATCGTGCCGCTTCTGCTGGTCCGCGTACACCTCGACCAGCGCCTCAAGCGGCAGCCCGGTGCCGCTCGGCGGCTCGAACAGCGGGGACTGGCGGCCGGGCTCGGCGGCGCGGGCGGGGGGATCGGGCGGCACCGGGAGGCGGTGCAGCCGGGCCCACGCGGCCGCCGCCGAACGCGGCTCGCCGAGGCGTCCCTCGTGGCCCAGGAGCAGCAGCTCCGCGTCCTCGATGTCGTAGCACCGCTCGACGCGCACGCCCGCGGCGAGCAGGCGCGGGTAGATGTCGGCGGTCGACCGCCACACCCACCGCGTCACCTCGGGCCGCCCCCGCACGGCGGCGGCCAGCTCGCCCTCGTGCACCACGGCCCCTTCGGGCAGCCCGTCCCGCCCGAGGGCGACGAGCCGCGCGCCGCCGTCCTCGGTGGGGTCGATTGCCCACTTTCCGTCCACGAGTGCGAGTGTGACACCGGGCACTGACAATGCCCTGGTGAGCGCGGCGCGCACGGATACGCAAGGGAGACACTTCGATGCCAGCGGGGCACGCGGGGAACACGACGGTCGAGCGGGCACTGGCCGCCGCGCTGTACGCGGAGACGGACGCGGGCCTCGACACGGGCGCGTCGTTGCTGGCCGCGGACCCGTCGTCGGACACGGAACTCGCCCTGCGCGGACAGGAGTTGATCGAGGGGGTGTGGGGGAGGGGCTGGCAGCCGGCGGATGTGATCCGTATGGTCCGCCGCGAACTCGAGGAGCCGCACGTACGGCTGGCGGGCGAGCTCGTACGCGTACAGCTGAAGCGGTACGAGCAGCTGCCGCCGCGCTGGCGGGAGCAGGTGGACGCGCTCGGGGAGCCGGAGCCGTCCGGTCGGGCGGAGGACCGCTTCACGCGCGCGACGACCGTCCTGGAGCTGTACCGGCTGCTGCTGCGGCTGCCCGCGATCGAGCCGGTGGGGCCGGTGCCGGGCGCCACCGTGCACGCGCCGCCGCCGCACGGCGAGCCGAAGGCGCTGACGCGGATCCGGGCGCTGCTGGTCAAGGCGGAACGGACCGAGTTCCCGGACGAGGCGGAGGCGCTGAGCGCCAAGGCGCAGGAGCTGATGGCGCTGCACAGCATCGACGAGGCGGTGCTGGCGGCGGGCGGGCGGCGCGCGGACGGGCCGGGGGCGTGCCGGATCGGGGTGGACGCGCCGTACGAGACGTCCAAGGCGATCCTGCTCGACGCGGTCGCCTCCGCCAACCACTGCCGCGCGGTGTGGAACGGCGACCTCGGCTTCTCCACGGTCGTCGGCTTCGAGCCGGACCTGGAGGCGGTGGAACTGCTCTACACCTCGCTGCTGGTGCAGGGTACGGCGGCGATGACGCGCGCGGAGGCCGCGCAGCGGGCGGGTGGTCGTAAGCGCACGAAAACGTTCCGGCAGTCCTTCCTGCTGGCGTACGCCCACCGCCTGGGCGACCTGCTCGCGGCCACGGCCCGCTCGGTCGAATCTGCCGCCGAGGCCGCCGACGACAGCCTCCTCCCGGTCCTCGCCACGCGCGCGGTGGCGGTCTCCGACCGCACGGACGAGATGTTTCCGCGGACGGTACGGACGCGGGTGCGGGGCGCTTGGGACGAGGCGGGGTGGCAGGACGGCGTCGCCGCCGCCGACCGCGCGCACCGCTCCCCGGGCCGTGGCGCGCTGCCCCCAGCGGGGTGACGCCCACAATCGGGGCTGCGCCCCGACCCCCGTTTTCGTCTGCGGACCGACTTGGGTTGCTCGCGCAGTTCCCCGCGCCCCTAACCCCCTAGGGGTGGGGTGGGGGATTTGTCCTAGGCTCGGGGCATGAGCTGGCTCCGGTCACTGAAGCACACCGCCCGCTCGGGCCTGACCGTGGAGCGCAGGCGCCTGGAGCCCGCCATCGCCCTGCGCGGGGCCGCAGGACTCGCCCTAGTCGTCGGGGTCAGCCTCGCACTGCTCGGCCCCACCGCCGCCGTCAGCTCCGCCTTCGGCGCCTACCAGGCAGCCATCGCCACCTTCCAGAGGAGCTGGCGCCCCAGGCCCGTACTCGCGCTCGCCTCCGGCGCCAGCCTCGCGATCTCCACCTTCCTCGGCTACCTCGTCGGCGCCCACTCCCCGTTCTTCCTGCTCCTGCTCGCCGCGTGGACGTTCGTGTCGGGACTGGCCTGGGCCGTCGGCCCGACCGCCGGCATCATCGCGTCCTCGAACGTCGCGATCATGCTGGTCACCGTCACCCTCCCCACCGACCTCGCCGCCGCAGCGGGCCACGCCGCGATGATCGCGGTCGGCGGGATCGTCCAGGCGGCGCTCATCGTGCTGGTGCCCGTACGCCGCTGGGGCGCCCAGCGCGACGCGCTCGCCGACGCCCTCGCCGCCGAGGCCGACTACGCGCGCCGGCTCAGACACGACCCGCGCGCCCCCTTCGACCCCGAGCCCCTGATGACCGCGCGCCTCGCCGCCGCCGTCACGCCTCGCGAGGCCCGTCGCCGCCCGGCCCAGCTGCACGGCACGCGCGGGGTCGCCGAGCGCATCCGCCCGGTCCTGGCCTCGCTCGCCGACCCCGCGCTCGGCGTGCCGGAGGAGGGCCCCGAGCGCGACCGGGTGCGCGAACTGCTCGGCGCCGCCGCCTCCGTGCTCGACGCGGCCGCCCGCGCCATCCGGCACGGCGTGGCCGTCGACATCCCCGCCCCCGCCGAGGCCGCGCTGCGTACGCCCGACACCGGCGCGATCCTCTCCGGTCCCGCGTACCGCGCGGCCACCCGCCTGACCGCGCTCCTGAAAGACGTCGTGGAGACGGCCGCGGGCACCGGCGGCGCCGGGTCCGAGCCGCTGCTGCGGCCCACTCTGCCCCGACTGATCCCGCTCGCCCTGCGCACGATGCGCACCGAGTGCGGCCGTCGCGACTCCCCGGTCTTCCGGCACGCGGTGCGCGTCACCGCGGTCGCCGCCGCCGGCTACCTGCTCGCCAAGACCCTGCCGCTGGGCCACGGTTACTGGGCGCCGATGGCTTCGGTCATGGTGATGCGCCCGGACTTCTCCCAGACGTACGAGCGCGCCGTCGCCCGCTTCGGCGGCACCCTCGTCGGCGTCGCCCTGGCCACCGGGATAGTGCGCCTCACCCACCCCGGCACCGCGCTCTCCGCCGCCCTCGCGGTGCTCTGCGCGTTCCTGATGTACCTGCTGATGCGTACGGGATACGCGGCGGCCAGCGCCTGCGTCTCCGCGTACGTCGTCTTCCTGCTCGGCATGGGCGGGCTGCGGTGGACGCAGACCGTGCCCGACCGTGTGCTGCTCACCCTGCTCGGCGGGCTGCTCGCGATGGTCGCGTACGCCCTCTACCCGGCCTGGGAGACGCCCAGGCTGCGCACCCGGCTCGCCGACTGGCTGGCCGCCTGCGGGCGTTACGCAGCCGCCGTCGTCACCCGGTACGCCGACCCCGCGGCCCCCGCCGACGAGGTGCGCCGCGCGCTGCTCGCCACCCGCGCGGCCCGCCTCGCCTGGCAGGAGGCGCACGACCGCGCCACCCACGAGCCCGTACGCCACCGGGGCCTGTCGCGCGCCGCCGCCGACGAGGCCGCGCACGCGGTGAGCCAGCTCGGCCGGATCGCGATGCTGATGGAGGCGCATGTGCCCGAGAGGGGCGCGACCCCGGTCCCGGCCGCCGCCGCGTACGCCGGGGCGCTGCGCCGCGCCACCGAGCGGGGCGCGAAGGCGGTACGCGAGCGCCGCGTCCCGGACTGGGACGAGGTCGAGCAGGCGCTGGCGGCCTGGGACGGGGAGGGAGTGCCCGATCGCGTCGTACGCAAGGGAGCGGGGCTGCTGCTCCGCTCCCTCGACGACTTCTCCGAAGCGCTCACCGCGCCCGCCCCGCCGATGTCCGTCAAGGACGCCGAACCGGCCGGCGGTTAGGGCCTGTCCGGTGGATCTTGCCTGGGACGCGCGGGGCTGGCACGCACATCTGCTGCGTTGTCGTCGGTTGCCGACGCTCCGCGTCGACGCCCTCCTCCGCCTTGCAGCTGCACGCACCAGCCCCCCGCTCACCAGCACCGAAAGGGCCTCCGGGACCGCAGGCGGCCAGATCCACCGGACAGACCCTAGGTCAGGGCTTCGGCAGCCCGGTCGTCGGCACGCTCGTCGGGAACTTGCCGTCGAGCGCCGACTTGGCGAACTTGTCCGTCGTCCCGCTCTCCCACTTCACGGTGAGCGTCTTGCCGTCCGCGCTCAGCGTGGGCATGCCCGCGACGCGGTCGGTGTTGCCGTCCGCGCACTTGAGCTCGATCATCGCCATGCCGTTGTCGTTGACCTTGCCGGTGCACGTGTGCTCGCCGCCGAGCGCCACGGTCGTCCCGCTGATCACCAGCGCGGTGGGCTTGCCATTGGCGATGGTCGCCCACGCCCCGGCGATGTCCTTGGCGCTCACCTTGGCGCTGTCGCCGCCGCTCTGCCCGCCGCCGTTGCCGGGGCTCGCGCTCTGCGCGCCGCCACCGGTGTTCTTGTCCTTGGACTTGTCGCCGCCGCTGTCGGAGCTGGAGCACCCGGCCAGGGCGAGACAGGCGGCGAGGGCCACGGCGCCCGCCCCGGTACGTACATGCCTGCGCACTGCGAAATCCCCTTGCTTCCACGCTTCCCGGACCGCGACAAGCTACCAGCCAGTGGCCTTCACCACGTTGCCGCCGCCATCGCCCATTGGTTTGAACCAGAGTTGCCCGCCAGGCGTCTCTTCTGTGGGGGGAGGGCCCGTGCCCGTACGCCGTGGACGTGCCCCGGAGCGTACGGAAACGACTGTAACGGCCCGAGCACCCCGCGTGCACGTGCATATGCTCATGCAGGCGCACATGAACACGGCTATGATCCGGGGCAGTTGACCTTTCACAGATGCACGTCTGCACATCCCCCGGGAGCGACCTTGCACCACGCGTACAACGGCATGGCGGCAACAGAGCTTCAGGGTGTCGTCTGGCAGAAGAGCCGGCACAGCAACTCCCAGGGGACCTGTGTGGAGTTCGCCAGACTGCCGGGCGGAAGGGTCGCCGTCCGCAACTCGACGTTTCCGGACGGACCCGCGCTGGTCTACACCCGGGCGGAGATCGAGGCGATGCTGCTCGGCATCAAGGACGGCGAGTTCGACCACTTGATCGTGGACTGAGTGGACTGAGTGGACTGAACTGAATGGGCTGATCAGCCGCTACGAATGACCCGTAAGAAGCAGAGAAACCGGCCGCCCCGCGTCGGACGGCCGGTTCAGTCGGTATGCCGCGGTCTCAGTCGACCGGTTGGAGCCGGAACAAGGCCCAGACCACCTTGCCGCTCAGCGTGCCGGTGAGCGGGTGCCAGCCCCAGGAGTCGCTGAACGAGTCCACCAGGAACAGGCCGCGCCCCGACTCCGCGTCGCAGTCGTCCGAGCCGGGCGAGGACGGGCTGTCCACACTGGGGTCGCGCACCGCGCACACCAGCCGGCTCGTCCAGCGCATCAAGTGCAGCCGCACGGGCGGCGCGTCCGACTCGCGGGCGGTGTCGGCGGGCAGCGCGTGGCGCAGGGCGTTGGTGACGAGTTCCGAGACGACCAGGGCCACTTCGTCGAACCGCTCCGAGAGATCCCACTGGCCGAGGGTCTTCTTGGTGAACTGCCTGGCTCCGCGCACCGCTTCATAGCGGGCGGGCAGCGCACACGAGGCGGAACTGGCCACGGCGGACGGGTCGATGGGCGGGAGGGCATGCCTTAAAGGCTCCAACGGCTCCAGCATGGTCGATCCATTCGTCCCCATGCGAGGCACTCCCGGGATTCGCGGCCGTGGCGGTACAGGCGAACGTGGCGTACAGCAGAACAGAACGCTGGGCAGAGCAGGACACAAGACGAGCACGCAGGTGCGCGGGGACCATGGTTCCGAATGCCCGCTCCTGATGCAAGGGCAGATGCACGTGCACGCGCCGGACCCGTCCCACCCCGTGGTGATTCTTGCTCATTTCTTCCCGAGGCCGATTTCCGAGCTTGACCATTTCCGTAATCGATTGAGTACGGGGTGAAGCGTTTTGGTGGCAGACTGCCGTGCACCGTCGGTTGGGGAGGGACAGCGAAGTGACCGCAGGAGAGTCGAGCGGGTCGGTGGTCCGGCGCATTCTGCTGGGATCACAGCTCAGGCGCCTGCGCGAGTCCCGGGGCATCACCCGTGAGGCCGCCGGGTATTCGATCAGGGCGTCCGAGTCGAAGATCAGTCGTATGGAGTTGGGGCGGGTGAGCTTCAAGGCAAGGGATGTCGAAGACCTGCTGACGCTCTACGGGGTCACCGACGACGCCGAGCGCGCGTCGCTCCTGGGGCTGGCCAAAGAGGCCAACATCGCGGGCTGGTGGCACAGTTACGGCGATGTGCTGCCCGGCTGGTTCCAGACGTACATCGGTCTGGAGGGGGCGGCCTCGCTCATCCGGATCTATGAAGTGCAGTTCGTGCACGGCCTGTTGCAGACCGAGGCGTACGCGCACGCCGTCGTCAAGCGCGGGATGCCGAACGGGTCGCACGCGGAGATCGAGCGCCGCGTCGCGCTGCGCCTGGAGCGGCAGAAGGCCCTGGTCTCCGAGCGCGCCCCGAAGTTCCACGCGGTGCTCGACGAGGCCGCGCTGCGCCGCCCGTACGGCGAACGGGACGTGATGCGCGGCCAGTTGAAGCACCTCATCGAGGTGTCCGAGCAGCCGAACGTGACCCTCCAGGTCATGCCGTTCAGCTTTGGCGGCCACGCGGGCGAGAGCGGGGCGTTCACCTTGCTGCGCTTCCCCGAGTCGGACCTCTCCGACATCGTGTACCTGGAGCAGCTCACCAGCTCGCTCTACCTGGACAAGCCCGAGGAGGTCGCCCAGTACGAAAGGGCGATGGAACGCCTCCAGAAGGACAGCCCGGGACCGGAGGAGAGCCGCGATCTTCTCCGTGGACTACTCCAACTCATCTGATACGTCAGTACGATGACGTCACATCAGGGTTGTGCACCAGAAGCGGGGGACACAGTGGACGCGACGACGAACACGTTCGCGACGGACACGGTGGCGGCGCAGTGGCAGCAGTAAGGGATGGCATGTCCTTCTTCACCGACCTGGCCCACCAGTACATCGACGGCGAGTGGCGCACCGGCAGTGGGTCCTGGGACATCATCGACTTCGATCCGTACAACGGGGAGAAGCTCGCCGCCATCACGGTCGCCACGGTGGAAGAGGTCGACCAGGCGTATCGCGCGGCCGAGCGGGCCCAGACCGGCTGGGGCGAGACCAACCCCTACAGCCGAAGACTGGTCTTCGAGCGCGCCCTGCGGATCACCGAGGAACGCGAGTCCGAGATCGTCGAGGCCATCGTCACCGAACTGGGCGGCACCCGCCTCAAGGCCGGTTACGAGGTGCACCTCGCCAAGGAGTTCCTGCGCGAGGCGATACAGCTGGCGATACGCCCCGAGGGCCGCATCCTGCCCTCCCCGGTCGACGGCAAGGAGAACCGCGTCTACCGGCTGCCGGTCGGCGTCGTCGGGGTGATAAGCCCCTTCAACTTCCCGTTCCTGGTGACGATGAAGTCGGTCGCACCGGCCCTCGCGCTCGGCAACGCCGTCGTCATCAAGCCGAACCAGAACGCGCCCGTGGTCGGCGGCGGGCTCATAGCCAAGATCTTCGAGGACGCGGGTCTGCCCGCCGGGCTGCTGAACGTGCTGGTCACCGATATCGCCGAGATCGGCGACGCGCTGATAGAGCACCCGGTGCCCAAGGTGATCTCGTTCGCGGGCTCCGACCGCACCGGCCGCCATGTGGCCGCCGTCGCGGGCAGCCACTTCAAGCGGGCGATCCTCGAACTCAGCGGTAACAGCGCGCTGGTGGTCCTTGAGGACGCGGACATCGACTACGCGGTCGAGGCGGCGGTTTTCAGCCGATTCGTGTACCAGGGTCAGGTCTGTATGGCCGCCAACCGGGTGCTGGTGGACCGCAGCATCGAGCAGAAGTTCACCGAGAAGTTCGTCGCGCGCGTGCTGGCCCTCAAGACCGGCGACCCGTCCGACCCGGCGACCGACATCGGCCCGGTGATCAACAACTTCCAGGCGGACGCGCTGACTTCACTGGTCGACCAGGCCGTCGCCGAGGGCGCCACCGCGCTCGTACGGGGCCGCACGCGCGGCAACCTCGTCGAGCCGACCGTCCTGACGGGCCTGCCCGACGACTCCCCGCTGCTGCGCCAGGAGATCTTCGGCCCGGTGGTGCTGCTGCTCTCCTTCGACGGCGAGGAGGAGGCGGTACGGATGGCCAACGACAGCCCGTACGGACTGAGCGGCGCCGTCCACACCGCGAACGTGGAGCGCGGCGTGCGGTTCGCGAAGCGGATCGTCACCGGGATGATCCACGTCAACGACTCGACGATCCAGGACGAGCCGCTGGTGTCGTTCGGGGGCGAGAAGTACTCGGGCCTCGGCCGGCTGAACGGCGACTCGACGATCGAGGCGTTCACCACCCAGAAGTGGATCTCGGTCCAGCACGGCAGGAGCCGCTTCCCGTTCTGAGGACGGGTCCCGGCTGTCCGGCGAACGCGGCGGCTGTGCGGGCGAACCCGGCGGCTGTGCAGCGGACAGTTCCGCAGTCGCACGCGGTTCGCCGCCCGTCTAGGACGGAACCTGACCTCATTGGTCCCTAACGTGGTGTTCACCAGCACGGCAGGAACCCTGGAAGGGCGTACGGATCATGGTCACTCACGTTCCCTCTGAGCAGTCCGGTGACGAGCGCGGCGCGCTGCTCGCCTTCGTCGAGGCCCAGCGCGGCGGTCTGCGCCGCGTGGTGCTCGGCCTCACCGAGGAGCAGGCCGCCAGCCGCCCGAGCGCCAGCGAGCTGTCGCTCTCCGGGCTGCTCAAGCACGTCGCCGAGGTGGAGCTCAACTGGCTGCGGCTGGCGCAGCAGCGGCCGAACGAGAAGCAGCGCACGATGGAGACCTGGGGCGACAGCTTCCGGCTCGTCGAGGGCGAGTCGATCCCGCAGACGCTGGCCTTCTGGGACGAGGTCGCGGCGGAGACCACGGAGTTCATCCGATCGGTGCCGTCCCTGGACGACACCTTCCCGCTGCCCGAGGCGCCGTGGTTCCCGAAGGACACGTCCGTCTCGATGCGGTGGCTCATGCTGCATCTGATCGAGGAGATCGCCCGGCACGCCGGGCACGCGGACATCATCCGCGAGTCGCTGGACGGCAAGACGGCGTTCGAGCTGGTCGCGGAGGCGGGTGCCTGACCGTCCGGGGGGCCGGGCGCCCTAGGGTGGTCGTATGTCAGCGATCCGCCTCCTCGTACTCGGTGCGGTCCGCCAGCACGGGCGGGCGCACGGGTACCAGGTCCGCAACGACCTGGAGTACTGGGGCGCCCATGAGTGGTCCAACGCCAAGCCCGGTTCGATCTACCACGCGCTGAAGCACATGGCGAAGCAGGGCGTGCTGCACGCCCACGAGATCGCGCCGAGCCCGGCGGGCGGCCCGCCCCGCACCGAGTACGAACTCACCGACGCCGGCCGCGAGGAGTTCCTGAACCTTCTGCGCACGGCGCTCACGTCGTACGACCAGAAGATGGACCTCCTGTCGGCCGCGATCGGCTTCATGGTCGACCTCCCACGCGCCGAGGTGGTGACCCTGCTGCGCGCCCGCCTGGAGAAACTGGAGGCTTGGCGCACCTCGGTGACCGAGTACTACACCCCGACGGAAGGCCCCCAGTCCCTGGGCCACATCGGCGAGATCATGAACATGTGGGTCCACTCGTCAGACGCGGACGCGGAATGGACGAGGGGCCTGATCGCCCGCATCGAGGCGGGCGCGTACGTGTTCGCGGGGGAGGGGGAGCCGTTCGTGGGTGTGCTGGAGGAGGGGGAGGAGAACCCGTACGCGGTCCCTTAGGGGCGCGGGGAACTGCGCGACAAGCCCCCACCGGCCCGCAGACAACAGCGCACCCAATAAGGGGCGCGGGGAACTGCGCGACCAGCCACGCACGGCCTGCGGCCAAGCGACGCACCCCGCACGACGCGCTCAGTGATGGAACGCAGTGGCCACCGAAGAATCCCGGTCCAGAGGGCCGGTCTGCCGCCGCAGCTCGGGCAGGAGCCGATCCAGGTCCTCGACCAGCATCGCCGCAAGGTCCGACGAGAACCCGTTGCGGCACACGACCCGCAACACGGACAGATCCTCCCGGTTCGCCGGGAACGTATACGCGGGCACCAACCACCCCCGCTCCCGCAACCGACGCGACACGTCGAACACGTCGTACCGCTTGACCTCCGCGGCCGTGGTGAACGCGAACACCGGCAACTCATCGCCCCGCGTGAGAAGTTCGAAGTCCCCCAGCGCCTCCACCCCCGCCGCCAACGTCCGCGCGACGTCCCGCGTGGTCTGCTGCACCGCCCGGAACCCCTCCCGCCCCAGCCGCAGGAACGTGTAGTACTGCGCGACCACCTGCGCCCCCGGCCGCGAGAAGTTCAGCGCGAACGTGGGCATGTCGCCGCCCAGATAGTTCACCCGGAACACCAGCTCCTCCGGGAGCTCCGCCGCCGAGCGCCACAGCGCCCAGCCCACGCCGGGGTACACCAGGCCGTACTTGTGCCCCGACGTGTTGATCGACGAGACCCTGGGCAGCCGGAAGTCCCACACCAGGTCCTCGTCCAGGAAGGGCGCCACCATCGCCCCGGACGCGCCGTCCACATGGACCGGCACGTCCAACCCCGTACGCTCCTGCAACGCGTCGAGCGCCGCGCAGAGTTCCCCGATCGGCTCGTACGATCCGTCAAAGGTCGAGCCGAGCACCCCGACCACACCGATCGTGTTCTCGTCGCAGAGCTCGGCCGCGGCCTGCGGGTCGAGGTGGAAGCGGCTGCCCTCCATGGGGACCTGGCGCGCCTCGACCTCCCAGAAGGCGCAGAACTTCTCCCAGCAGACCTGGACGTTGACGCCCATCACCAGGTTGGGACGGGCGTCCTTGCCCGGGTAGCGGTCCGCGTTCTTCTTCGCCCAGCGCCGCTTCAGCGCCATCCCGGCCAGCATGCACGCCTCACTCGACCCCGTCGTCGAGCAGCCGACCGCCCCGGCCGGGTCCGGCGCGTGCCACAGATCCGCGAGCATGGCCACGCACCGCCGCTCCAGCTCGGCCGTACGCGGGTACTCGTCCTTGTCGATCATGTTCTTGTCGCGGCACTCCGCCATCAGCACCGTGGCCTGCGGCTCCATCCACGTGGTGACGAAAGTGGCCAGATTCAGCCGGGAGTTGCCGTCCAGCATCAGTTCGTCGTGGACGATCTGGTACGCCGTCGACGGCACCATCGGCCGGTCCGGCAGCCGGTGCCGGGGCGGCGCGGACGTCATGGAGCCGACCGGGTCGGCGTCCCCGAAGAACGGGTTGAGGGCGAGCCGCCCGCCCTCCTTCTCGTGCTCCTGGTCCTTGTCACTGCCGCCCCGGTGCAACGCCATGGGTGCCGATCCTCCCTCTCGCTTCGGATGCGCTCGGACGGGATCCGGCCTCAGAGCTTCGTGATCACCACGGCCGTCCCGTAGGCGCAGACCTCCGTGCCCACGTCGGCCGCCTCCGTGACGTCGAACCGCATCATGAGGACCGCGTTCGCCCCACGCGCGCGTGCCTGCTCCACCAGCCGCTCCATGGCCTGGTTACGGGTCTGCACGAGGGTCTTGGTCAGCCCCTTCAGCTCACCGCCGATCATCGACTTCAGGCCGGCCCCGATCTGGCTGCCGATGTGCCGGGAGCGCACGGTCAGACCGAAGACCTCGCCGATGACCTGCTGTACCTGATAGCCGGGTACGTCGTTCGTGGTCACGACCAGTACGTCGGACTGCGCACCCTGCCCGCCGCCGAAATCCTCGATGCCCATCGCGTCTTCCTCCTGGGGTCCTGCTTGAGATCCTGGGACACAGCTTTGTACCGGTCCGAGCACGGCGCATCCCCAGGCACACTCCGGAACCTGGATTGAGCCGAACGCGTTGATAACTTTGGCCCGTCAACACGCGCTTACGCACCTGTTCGCCTCCCTACCCCTCACCCAGGAGCCCGGAACCCGTGACCAACCTCGCACTCGGTCCGAGCTGGCTGGACCCCGACCAGTTGCTTTCGTCCTTCGGGCTGGCCGGTCTGCTGGTGATCGTCTTCGCCGAGTCCGGCCTGCTCATCGGCTTCTTCCTGCCGGGCGACTCGCTGCTCTTCACCACCGGCCTGCTGGTCACCACGGGCAAGATCAGCACCCCGCTGTGGCTGGTGTGCCTGCTGGTGGTGGCCGCGGCCGTGGTCGGCGACCAGGTGGGCTATCTGTTCGGCCGCAAGGTCGGCCCGTCCCTGTTCAACCGGCCGGACTCCAAGCTGTTCAAGCAGGAGAACGTGGAGAAGGCCCACGAGTTCTTCGAGAAGTACGGCCCGAAGTCGCTGGTCCTGGCCCGCTTCGTGCCGATCGTGCGGACGTTCACGCCGATCATCGCGGGCGTGAGTCGGATGAACTACCGCTCCTTCATCACGTTCAACGTGATCGGCGGCGCGATGTGGGGCGCGGGTGTGACCCTGCTCGGTGCGGCGCTGGGCAACGTCGAGTTCGTGCACAAGAACATCGAGCTGATGCTGGTGGCGATCGTGCTCGTCTCGGTGGTCCCGATCGGGATCGAGTTCCTTCGGGCGCGGGGCAAGGCGAAGAAGGCGGGTCCGGGTACGCCGTCCCCGTCGGAGATGTCCCAGCCCCGCCCGCCGCAGCGCAGGCGCCACGCGAAGCGCTGACGCAGCCCCCACCCCGCCCCTTCCCTAAACCCTCCGGGGGTGGGTGGGGGTGGAGGTGGTTTCTCGGGGGCTACGCCCCCGGGCCCCGTTCGCGGGGCCTGCGGCCCCTGCACCCCGCTCGGGGCTCCGTCCCGGGCCCCGGCTGGGGTGGGTGGGTAAGCGGGGCTGCGCCCCTGCGCCCCGCTTCGGGTGCGGATCGTGCTGGGTTGCTCGCGCAGTTCCCCGCGCCCCTAAAGGGGGGCCCGAAGGGCCCATCAAGGGGCGCGGGGAACTGCGCGGCCAGCCCCCACCGGGCCGCAGACGAACAACCGGTCAGAACCCTCGCGTCCGCTTGGCCGCCTTGCGGGCCTCCACGCCCGGGGCCTTCAGGAACATTCGGGACATCTCGCTGCCGAGATTCACCCCGATCGCGATCGCCATCGCCAGCGCCGCCGCCTTGGCGATACTGGCGAGGCCCTGATCCCGATGGTTCTGGGCGATCGCGAGGACGCCGAAGTACGTCGCGGAACCGGGCAGCAACGGCCCGATCGCCGCGGTCACGTACGGCAGCGCCGACGTGTTCCGAATGCGCGCGATCAACTGCCCGAACAGGCCGACCAGACCGGCGGCGACAGCCGTGGCCATGATCGGCGACCCCTTCGCGGTGACCGCGATCGACGCGTAGATCACCCACGCGATCCCGCCGTTCACCGTCGCGATCCACACGGTGGATCGTTCCTGCTGGAGCAGTACGGCGAAGGTCAGGCACAGCACCATCGACGCGAGCGTCTGCACGATCGGCCGCTCGATGGGGCTCAGGGCGCCTTCGGGGTTCAGCTTGGCGTCGACCTGGAGCCCCCCGTACAACACGGTGAGCACGCCGATCACGATCGCCACGAAGAAGTACCCGACCTCCAGGAGGCGGGCCGAGGCGGTGATGTAGAAGCCGGTCAGGCCGTCCTGCACGGCGGCCACCAGCGCCCGTCCGGGGATCAGCGCGAACAGGCCACCGGTGATCACCGCCGACGGCCGTAGGTCCCAGCCGAGCAGGCTGAGCGCCACACCCATCGCGGCGGGCGGCATCGCCGCCACCACGAACTGGTAGAACTCCGGCAGCCCGCGCGCCGCGCACAGCCAGGCCAGCCGGTCGCCGAGGATCGCACCCGCCGCCGCCACCAGGAACACCGTCACGCCACCGCCGACCAGCACCGAAGCCGCCCCGGCGAGGCCGCCCGCGGCGAGGGTGAGGAGCCAGCCGGGGTACGGGTGCCGGTTGCGGCGGATCTCCGCGAGCCGGCGGTAGGCCTCTTCGAGCGTGACGTCGTGGTCGTCGCTGGTCATGTCCGTGACGAGCCGGTGCACGGCCGCGAGCCGCGTGTAGTCGGTGCCCCGGCGGCGTACCGTCCGGTTCGCCGTGACCGGGTCCTCCACCAGCGACGGCTGATGGGTGATCGACAGCAGGGTGAAGGTCACCGTCGGCTCGCAGCGGTCCAGACCGTACGAACGGCAGATCGCGAACATCGCCGCCTCGACGTCCTCCGCGCCCTCGCCACCCGCGAGCAGCAACTCGCCGATACGCAGCGTCAGGTCGAGCACGCGCGGCACGGCGGGCCCGGAGTCGTCGGAGCGCTGGGCCGACTCGGGCACCGGCCGCTCGCCCACCGGCATCCGCAGCATGGTGCGCATCCGGTCCTGCCAGGGCGCGTCCTTGGAGAGCCGCACCAGTGGCAGCCCGGCGGTGGTGATCAGCGCGGGCGGCGCCTCGCGGGCCGAGTAGGTGCTCGGGCGCGCGAAGGCGGAGGCGGGCTGCTCGACGACGGGCTCGGGCTCCGGGACACCGGCCGGCAGGGCGAACTCGGAGGTCGGCGCGTCCTCCTCCGGCGGTCCGGGCTGCTCCACCCCCTCGGGGGCCGAGAAAGCGCTGCGCGCCTCGTCGGACGACGGCTTCCGGTCCTCCGCGGCCTGCTGCTCAGCCACCGCTTGCCTCCCTCCAGCCCCTTCAGTACGTATGCGTGTGCCCAGTATGTGGGCGCGCATGACCACATACGACAGCGGGCGGCGCACCCCGGAAGGTGCACCGCCCGCTGTGGTGGATCAAAGGCGCGTCAGTGCGCGCCGCCCTGCGCCTCAAGGCGCTTGTAGGAAGCCTTGATCTCTTCCTCGGCCTCGGCGCGGCCGACCCAGTTGGCGCCCTCGACGGACTTGCCGGGCTCCAGGTCCTTGTAGACCTCGAAGAAGTGCTGGATCTCCAGGCGGTCGAACTCGGAGACGTGGTGGATGTCGCGCAGGTGCTCCACGCGCGGGTCCGAGGCCGGGACGCAGAGCAGCTTGGCGTCGCCGCCCGCCTCGTCGGTCATGTTGAACATGCCGATGGCGCGGCACTTGATCAGGCAACCCGGGAAGGTCGGCTCGTCCAGGATGACCAGCGCGTCCAGCGGGTCGCCGTCCTCGCCGAGGGTGTTCTCGACGAAGCCGTAGTCCGCCGGGTAGCTGGTCGAGGTGAAGAGGCGACGGTCCAGGCGGATCCGGCCGGTCTCGTGGTCCACCTCGTACTTGTTCCGCGAACCCTTCGGGATCTCGATGGTGACGTCGAACTCCACGGGTGGCTCTCCTCCATGATCAGCACAAGCTGTGACGGTTCCTGCGTCCCCCGGGCGGACCCGGGGCACTCAGCCGGATGGGCCGCCGGTGCTGACCCGGAGTGCCATGTTCGCGGCAAGACGCAGTTCTGGTGATTAAGTGTCCCTCACGCAGGTGTGTGATCGCGAAAGGGGCTGGTCCTCGGTGCCGGGACCCAAGACGTGGCAGCTCATGGTGGGTGCGGCTGCCGCAGGCCTGGCACTGGCGGCCGGAGCCGTGGCAGCGGCCGGTCCATGGGACTCCGGCCAGCGTACGGCCGAGCGCGTCAGGGCCGGCGCCCGCGAGCGGACAGGTGGCGCACATCACGGTCAGGCGCCCCCCACACCGGCGCCCGCGCCCAGTGCGAGGAGCGTGCTCACCGCATTGAGCGCCCCCGCGAGCGCCCCTGTGGACGGACTGCCCCAGGCGCTCGGCCCGCTCCTGAGCGCCCCCGGCCTCGGCCCCCAGCCCGCCGCCGCCGTGTACGACACCGCGACCGGCAAGCAGCTCTACGCGGAGCGCGCGGACGCCGCCATGACGCCCGCCTCGACCGTCAAGATCGCCACCGCCGTCGCCGCGCTCTCCGCCCTCGGCCCCGACCACCGGATCGCCACGACCGTCCTGGCCCCGGCGGACGGCCGGGCGCTCACCCTCGTCGGCGGCGGCGACCCCACGCTCGACAAGGACGGCCTGCGCGCCCTGGCCGACACCACCGCGCGCGCCCTGCGCGGCCGGGGCGTCACCGAGGCGACCCTCTCGTACGACACCTCGCGCTACAGCGGCCCCGAGACGCATCCCATCGGCCCGAACGAGAACCTCGCCCCGGTCGTCGCGCTGATGACCGACGAGGGGCGTACGGACGATACGGACAGCGGGCCCGCGCCGCGCAGCGGGGACCCGGCCGGGGACACCGCCCGTACGTTCGCGGCGCTGCTCAAGGAGCGCGGCGTCACGGTCGCCGCTCCCCGGCCCGGTACGGCCCCACAGGGCGCCGCCGAGGTCGCCCGTGCGCTCTCGGTGCCGCTGTCCTCGCTGGTCGAGCGGATGCTGACGAACAGCGACAACGACATCGCGGAGGCGCTGGCCCGCCAGACGGCGATCGCGGCCGGGCAGCCCGCCTCCTTCGAGGGCGCCTCGCGCGCGGTCGCCGACCGGCTCGCCAAGCTGGACCTGCCGCAGGCCGCCGCCGCCCGGTTCGCCGACGGCAGCGGGCTCGACCGCGACGACAAGGTCACCGCCGACCTGCTCACCCGCCTCCTCGCGCGCGCCGCCGACCCCGGCCACCCGGAGCTGCGCCCGGTCCTGACGGGTCTGCCGGTCGCCGGGTTCACCGGCACCCTGCGCGCCCGCTTCGGCGCCGGCTCGTCCGGTACGGGCCTGGTCCGCGCCAAGACCGGCACCCTCTCCGGCGTCAACACCCTCGCCGGCACGGTCGTCGACGCGGACGGGCATCTGCTGGCGTTCGCCTTCCTCGCCGCGAACACCCCGGGCCCCGACCCGGCCCAGCGCGCCCTCGACCGGCTGGCCGCCACCCTCGCCGGGTGCGGCTGCCACAGCGGCTCGCCGAGCCCTGCCCCGTAATCACTCGGCGTCAACCCTCCTCCCCTGGAGGAGGGGACAACGTACGGTTGACGCATGACGAGCATCGGTGGTGCCGAGATGGTCGACTGGAACCTCGCGGTGGCGACCGCGACCCGACTGGCGAGGCCGGGCCCGGAGGTGAGCCGGGACGAGGCGCGCGCCGTCGTCGCCGAGCTGCGCCGGCATGCCAAGTCCGCCGAGGAACATGTGCGGGCGTTCACCCGGATGATCCCGGAGGGCGCCGAACCGGCCGACACCCCGGTCCTGGTGGTCGACCGGGCGGGCTGGGTCAAGGCCAATGTGGCGGGCTTCCGGGAGATCCTGAAGCCGCTGCTCGACAAGATGCAGGAGCGCCGGGGGAGCAGCCCGGGCGGCGCCGTGCTCGGCGCGGTCGGCGGCAAGGTGACCGGCGTGGAGCTGGGGATGCTGCTGAGCTTCCTGTCCTCGCGCGTCCTCGGCCAGTACGAGACGTTCGCGCCCGCCACCCGTGAGCTGCCCGCCGGGGCCGACGGCGGCGGCCGGCTGCTGCTCGTGGCCCCCAACATCGTCCATGTGGAGCGCGAACTCGACGTCGACCCGCACGACTTCCGGCTCTGGGTCTGTCTGCACGAGGAGACGCACCGCACCCAGTTCACGGCCGTGCCCTGGCTGCGCGACCATCTGGAGGGCGAGATCCAGTCATTCCTCGGCGAGACCGAGGTCGACCCGATGACCGTCCTGGAGCGGCTGCGCGAGGCCGCCCAGTCGCTCACCGGAAGCCGCCCCGAGGGCGAGGAGGGCGACAGCGGCCGCTCCCTCGTGGAGCTGGTGCAGACGCCCGCCCAGCGGGAGATCCTGAGCCGCCTGACCGCCGTGATGTCGCTGCTCGAAGGCCACGCGGACTTCGTCATGGACGGGGTCGGGCCGCAGGTCGTGCCCTCGGTCGCCGAGATCCGCGAGAAGTTCCAGCAGCGCCGCGCCAAGGGCGCGTCCCGCCTGGACCAGGCGCTGCGCAAACTGCTCGGGCTCGACGCGAAACTGCGCCAGTACCGCGACGGGGAGCGCTTCGTACGAGCCGTGGTGGAACAGGTCGGCATGGACGGCTTCAACCGGGTGTGGACCTCGCCGAACACACTGCCGACCAAGGCGGAGATCGCCAAACCGGCGGACTGGGTCGCGCGGGTGCACCGCAGGACGGAGAGCTGACCACAACAGCGCCGACGGTACCCATGGGCCCGGGGCCCACTGGTGTCCCCCGGAAATGCGCAGGATCACCCATCCGAGGGACCGTAGGGCATGGGTAGGCGTGCAATGCTCGGGTAACGGCTCGGTTCTGTCACCATCTACGCACTCTGTGTGACCGATCTTTTCCCTCGTCCCGAGGCACCCCCCAACTTCACCGAAGGGCACCGGACATGGGTCCCCATCCTGCGGTCGCGGCGATACGCCTGGCGGTCCGCCGCGTACTCCACGACGTACTGCGCGACGCGCTCGTCCTCCAGGACGCCGCCGACAGCGCACCCCACGACACCCCCGAATCCCCCCGTTCCCCCGAAGCACCCCGCGACCACGCGCGCGAGGGCCGCGTGAGCGACCCGCTGGTCCTCGTCGCCTGCTCGGGCGGCGCCGACTCCATGGCGCTCGCCTCCGCCCTCGCCTTCGAATCCCGCAAGCTCTCCGTCCGCGCCGGCGCCATCACCGTCGACCACGGCCTCCAGCACGGCTCGGACCTGCGCGCCGCCGAGGTCGCCGTCCGGCTCACCGCGCTCGGCCTCGACCCCGTAGAGGCCGTCACGGTGCACGTGGGCCGCGAGGGCGGGCCCGAGGCCGCCGCCCGGGACGCCCGCTACGCCGCCCTGGACGCCGCCGCAGAGCGCCACGGCGCCGCCGCGATCCTGCTCGGCCACACCCGCGACGACCAGGCGGAGACGGTCCTGCTGGGCCTGGCCCGCGGCTCCGGCACCCGCTCGCTGTCCGGCATGGCCGCCGTCTCCGGTACGCGCGGCCGCTACCGCCGCCCGTTCCTCCAGATCGACCGGCAGACCGCCCGCAAGGCCTGCCTCGTCCAGTCGCTGCCCGTCTGGGACGACCCGCACAACGCCGACCCCGCCTACACCCGCTCCCGGCTGCGCCACGAAGGGCTGCCCGCCCTGGAGAAGGCGCTCGGCAAGGGCGTCGTGGAGGCCCTGGCCCGCACCGCCGAGCTCTCCCGCGACGACGCCGACGCCCTGGACGCCTGGGCCGCCGACGCCGACGCCTCTGTACGCGACGACGCGGGCGAGCTGGTGTGCCAGAAGCTGTACGCGCTGCCCGCCGCCGTGCGGCGCCGGGTGCTGCGCACGTCGCTCATCTGCGCCGGTTCACCCGCCGGTTCGCTCTTCGCCCGCCATGTCGAGGAGGTCGACCGCCTGATCACGGGCTGGCGCGGCCAGCGGGCCATCAACCTCCCCGGGCGCGTCGAGGCGCGGCGTCAGGGTGGCAGACTGGTCATCCGGCAGAGCTGAGCTCACGTACGTACAACGAAAGTGGCCCGGGTGAACGAGAAGGACATGGGCACCGACCTCCAGTCGGTGCTCATCACCAAGGAAGAGATCGACGCCAAGCTGGCCGAGCTGGCCGCGAAGATCGACGCGGAGTACGCGGGCAAGGACCTCCTGATCGTCGGTGTCCTCAAGGGCGCCGTGATGGTCATGGCGGACCTGGCGCGCGCGCTGTCCACCCCGGTCACCATGGACTGGATGGCCGTCTCGTCCTACGGCGCGGGCACCCAGTCCTCCGGCGTCGTCCGGATCCTCAAGGACCTCGACACCGACATCAAGGGCAAGCACGTCCTGATCGTCGAGGACATCATCGACTCGGGCCTCACCCTGTCGTGGCTGCTGTCCAACCTCGGATCCCGCGAGCCCGCCTCTCTTGAGGTCTGCACGCTGCTCCGTAAGCCGGATGCCGCAAAGGTCGCGATCGACGTGAAGTGGATCGGGTTCGACATTCCGAATGAATTCGTCGTCGGTTACGGCCTGGACTACGCCGAGAAGTACCGCAATCTCCCGTTTGTCGGGACGCTCGCTCCGCACGTCTACGGCGGCTGAGCCGGTAACCCGGTCGGGAACCAAGAGCCCCCTTCCCGCGTTGGAGCTTGGGAAGGCGGGTTTGTCAGCCGTCCCTTGCGGCCGCGGGTGACAATGCTGGGGTACCGTCCGAAGAACAGTCTTTACTCACAGCAGCATTTACCTACGGGCAGGAGGGACGGGGCGTTCTCGCTCCGTATGGATGGACGTGAAGCGATACTTCCGTGGGCCGGTCATGTGGATCGTGCTGGCCGTCCTCGCCGTGGTCGTGTTGATGCAGGTCGTCGGCTCGTCGGGCGGCTACAAGACGGTGGACACCTCCGAGGTCGTCCAGGCGATCGACAAGAACCAGGTCGAACAGGCCAAGATCACCACCGGCGACGAGTCGGTCATCAAGGTCGACCTCAAGGACGGCCAGAAGGTCAAGGGCAGCGGCAAGATCCAGGCGAGCTACATCGGCGACGCCCAGGGTACGAGCCTGGCCAACAAGCTGCAGGGCAAGTTCGACAGCGGGGACCTGACCAAGGGCTACACGGTCTCCCCCTCCAAGCAGAACCCGATCGTGGGGATCCTGCTCTCGCTGCTCCCCTTCGTCCTCATCGTCGTCGTCTTCCTGTTCCTGATGAACCAGATGCAGGGCGGCGGCTCCCGGGTCATGAACTTCGGGAAGTCCAAGGCGAAGCTCATCACCAAGGACACCCCGAAGACGACGTTCGCGGACGTGGCCGGGGCCGACGAGGCCGTCGAGGAGCTCCACGAGATCAAGGAGTTCCTCCAGGAGCCGGCGAAGTTCCAGGCCGTCGGCGCCAAGATCCCCAAGGGCGTGCTGCTCTACGGCCCGCCCGGCACCGGTAAGACGCTCCTCGCGCGCGCCGTCGCGGGCGAGGCGGGCGTGCCGTTCTACTCGATCTCCGGTTCCGACTTCGTCGAGATGTTCGTCGGTGTCGGTGCCTCGCGTGTGCGCGACCTCTTCGAGCAGGCCAAGGCGAACGCCCCGGCGATCGTCTTCGTCGACGAGATCGACGCCGTTGGCCGGCACCGCGGTGCGGGTCTCGGCGGTGGCCACGACGAGCGCGAGCAGACCCTCAACCAGCTGCTCGTCGAGATGGACGGCTTCGACGTGAAGGGCGGCGTCATCCTGATCGCCGCCACGAACCGGCCCGACATCCTCGACCCGGCGCTGCTGCGCCCCGGCCGGTTCGACCGCCAGATCGCCGTCGACCGCCCGGACATGCAGGGCCGTCTGGAGATCCTCAAGGTCCACCAGAAGGGCAAGCCGGTCGCCCCGGACGTCGACCTCTCGGCCGTCGCCCGTCGCACCCCCGGCTTCACCGGCGCCGACCTGTCGAACGTGCTGAACGAGGCGGCGCTCCTGACGGCGCGCAGCAACCAGAAGCTGATCGACAACAACATGCTGGACGAGGCGATCGACCGCGTCGTGGCGGGCCCGCAGAAGCGGACCCGGATCATGTCCGACAAGGAGAAGAAGATCACCGCGTACCACGAGGGCGGTCACGCCCTGGTCGCGGCGGCGTCTCCGAACTCGGACCCGGTCCACAAGATCACGATCCTGTCGCGCGGCCGGGCCCTCGGCTACACGATGGTCCTGCCGGACGAGGACAAGTACTCGACCACGCGCAACGAGATGCTCGACCAGCTCGCCTACATGCTGGGCGGGCGCGCGGCCGAGGAGCTCGTCTTCCACGACCCGACGACGGGCGCGGCGAACGACATCGAGAAGGCCACGGCCACCGCGCGCGCGATGGTCACGCAGTACGGCATGACCGAGCGGCTCGGCGCGATCAAGTTCGGCGGCGACAACACGGAGCCGTTCCTGGGCCGTGAGATGGCGCACCAGCGCGACTACTCGGAAGAGGTCGCGGCGCTGGTCGACGAAGAGGTCAAGAAGCTCATCGAGACCGCGCACAACGAGGCGTGGGAGATCCTGGTCGAGAACCGCGACGTCCTCGACAACCTGGTCCTGCAGCTCCTGGAGAAGGAGACGCTGGGCAAGGAGCAGATCGCCGAGATCTTCGCCCCGATCGTGCGGCGCCCCGCGCGTCCGGCCTGGACGGGCTCGTCGCGGCGTACGCCGTCGACCCGCCCGCCGGTCCTGTCGCCCAGGGAGCTGGCGCTGACCAACGGCGCGTCCACCGCCAACGGCGCCGCCCCGACGGACTCGGTCCCGACCGAGCAGCTGCCGGGTGTGGAGGACCGTCCCGAGAGCTGATCGTCTGCTCCTCGGACCCGGAATGCATGCCGCGCCCCCCAGGTTTTAGCCTGTGGGGGCGCGGCGCTTTCGTACGCCCGTGCAGAGCAACGAGGAACGAGGCACAGATGACCGACCCGGTGACGCTGGACGGCGAGGGCCGTATCGGCGAGTTCGACGAGAAGCGGGCCGAGAACGCCGTGCGCGAGCTCCTCATCGCGGTCGGAGAGGACCCGGACCGCGAGGGTCTGCAGGAGACGCCGGCGCGGGTGGCGCGGGCCTACAGGGAGATATTCGCGGGTCTGTGGCAGAAGCCGCAGGACGTGCTGACGACGACGTTCGACCTGGGCCACGACGAGATGGTCCTGGTCAAGGACATCGAGGTCATGAGCAGCTGCGAGCACCACCTCGTGCCGTTCGTAGGCGTGGCGCACGTCGGGTACATCCCGTCGACGGACGGGAAGATCACCGGCCTGTCGAAGCTGGCCCGTCTTGTCGATGTGTACGCGCGTCGGCCGCAGGTGCAGGAGCGGTTGACCACGCAGATCGCGGACTCCTTGATGGAGATCCTCGAACCGCGTGGCGTCATCGTGGTCGTGGAGTGCGAGCACATGTGCATGACGATGCGGGGTGTGCGGAAGCCTGGTGCGAAGACCATTACGTCCGCCGTGCGCGGGCAGCTTCGGGATGCGGCGACCCGTGCCGAGGCGATGAGCCTGATCATGGCTCGCTAGCCCCGTTGCTTCGCCGGGGCGTGGGTGTTCGGCTGCGCGCCGGTGGGGGCTGGTCGCGCAGTTCCCCGCGCCCCTGTGGGGCTGGGCTGTCGGGACGTCGACCGCGGACCGTGCTTGGCTTGTCGCGCAGTTCCCCGCGCCCCTAATAGCGGCTCTCTGGGACGTACACGCCTCCCCAGATCCCCGCTGCCCCTATTGCGCCGCCGGCGCCTTGTTGTCGTCCTCGTCTTCCGGGAGTTTGCAGACTCGTTCCAGGAAGAACGCCGCTGCCACCACCGCGATGCCGGCCGCTACCGAGAAGCCGGCGTAGATCGCCTGGTCGCGGCGGGCCGGGATGTCCAGGGAGCCGAGCAGGAAGACGCCCGTGCCGCCGTACATTCCGGAGACCAGGGCGGCCACCAGGGCGCTGGACTGGCCGAAGACCACGGCGCGGGCCGCCATCAGCGGCTCGACGCCCTTGGCACCGGGGCGGCGCTCGCGCTGGGCGCGCAGCCGGGCGCGGATGGAGAGCGCGGTGGCGAACAGGACCACCGCGATCACCGCGAGCACGATCGGCGCCGCCAGCGGGACGCTCGGCAGGGTGCCCAGCGAGTCCCAGAGCCGGGCACCGGCCCAGGAGAGCACTCCGGCGACGGCGAACAGTCCCGCCAGTACGCCCAGCCGCAGTTGTTTCACCGAAGAGTGCCCTTCGTCTCCAGAACCGATACGCCGTCAGCAGCCTAACGACTACTCGGGCAGGCGCAGTTCCAGGTCGGCGCGCGGCAGCACGCCTTCGCGGCCGATCGCGGCGAGCAGTTCGGCGACCGGGCCCCGGCCGGGCAGCTGGGCCTCCGGGTCCACGTCGTGCCAGGGGACGAGGACGAACGCCCGCTCGTGGGCGCGCGGGTGGGGGAGCGTCAGGACCGGGTCGTCGCTGATCACATCGGCGTAGGCAACGATGTCCACGTCGATCGTGCGCGGCCCCCAGCGCTCCTCGCGGACGCGGTCGAAGGCCTCCTCGATGGCCTGGCCGCGCTCCAGGAGCGAGCTGGGGGGCAGCGTCGTCTTCACCACGACCACCGCGTTGAAGTACGAGGGCTGCGAGCCGGGGGCGACGCCCCAGGGCTCCGTCTCGTACACGGGGGAGACCGCCTTGACCCGCAGGCCGGGGGTGTCCTCCAGGGCGTCGATGGCGCCCTGGAGCGTCTCCATGCGGTTGCCGAGGTTGGAGCCGAGGGAGATCACGGCGCGTTTCGGGTTGGACAGGGTGACGTCCGCCGCGTCCACCTGCTCGACCACCGAGGCGGGCACCGGCTGTACGGTCGGGTCGCTCTGCGGGCCTTCGTGCGAGAACACAGTCATACTCGGCTCCGGGTGATGGTGATGGTCACGTCGTCGAAGGGGACGGTGATCGGCGCGTCCGGCTTGTGGACGCACACCTCCACCTGCTGCACCCCGGCATGCTTCAGGCACTGCTGGGCGATGCGCTCGGCCAGCGTCTCGATCAGGTCGACCGGCTCGCCCTGGACCACGTCCACGACCTCCTCGGCCACCACTCCGTAGTGCACGGTCTTCGCCAGGTCGTCGTCGGCCGCCGCGGGGCGGGTGTCGAGGCCGAGCACCAGGTCGACGATGAAGGTCTGGCCCTCTTCGCGCTCCCGGGGGAAGACGCCATGGTGCCCGCGAGCCTTGAGGCCGCGCAGCGCGACACGATCCACGCGAATCACTCCTGCTGTCGTTGGTCAGACGGGACACGGCCGCGTGCGGGCGGCTCATTACCCACCATCGAATCTACCTGCGGGCACTGACAACGCTCGCCCACGGGGGCTATGGACAGACGGCGTCAGGACTGGTACCCGCCCCTACCCCGAGCCCCCTGTTTCAATCCTCGTCCTCGCCCGTTTCCGCCAGGACGGGCGAGCCGTGGTGGGACCAGAGCTTCCAGCCCTCGGGTGTGCGGCGGAACACATTGGTGGCGACCACGAGCTGGCCGACCAGCGGCCCGAGCTCGCCGCCGTCCTGGGCGGGGCCGCCGCTGAGGATGTTCTCGGTACAGGTGACCAGGGCGGTGTCGGCCAGCACGACGACCTTCACATCGGTCAGGAAGAACTGGATGTACTCCGTGTTCGCCATGATCAGCGCGTACGAGCGGAGCACCTCGCCGCGACCGGACAGGACCGGCCAGCCGGGGTGGACGCAGGAGATCGCGGTGTCCCCGGCGTCGGTGGCGCTCAGCCAGAGCTCGGAGAGCTCGTCGAAGTCGCCGCGCTCCAGCGTCTCGTAGAAGGCGGTGTTGGCGAGCTCGACGGCCTCTATGTCCGTGCGGGCACTCACGTGGCTCCCTCGACCGCGCGCGCGACGCGGACGGCGTCGGCGGTGGCCCGCACCTCGTGGACGCGGACCGCCCAGGCGCCCTCGTGCGCGGCGATGGCGGAGACGGCGGCCGTGGCGGCGTCGCGCTCGCGCGCGGGCGGCGGTCCGGAGCCGTCCCCGGCGAGCACGTGGCCGAGGAACCGCTTGCGGGAGGCGGCGACGAGCAGGGGGTGGCCGAGCGCGCGCAGGTCGGCGAGGTGGGCGACGAGCGCCAGGTCGTGCTCGGCCTGCTTGGCGAAGCCCAGGCCCGGGTCGACGACGATCTTCTCGGGGGCGATGCCGCCCGCGACGACGGCCGCCACGCGTGCGTGGAGCTCGGCGACGACCTCGGCGACCACGTCCCCGTACACCGCGCGGCTGTTCATGTCCTGGCTGAAGCCGCGCCAGTGCATGACGACGAACGGGGCGCCGCAGGCGGCGACCGCCGGGATCATGGCCGGGTCGGCGAGGCCGCCGCTGACGTCGTTGACGAGCAACGCGCCCGCCGCGACGGCCTGTTCGGCGACCGAGGCGCGCATGGTGTCGACGGAGACGGTGACGCCCTCGGCGGCCAGGCCCCGCACCACCGGCACAACTCGGCGCAGCTCCTCGTCCTCGTCGACGCGGGTCGCGCCCGGGCGGGTCGACTCGCCGCCGACGTCCACCAGGTCGGCGCCCTCGGCGACAAGGTTGAGGCCGTGCTTGATCGCGGCGGCCGTGTCGAACCAGCGGCCGCCGTCGGAGAAGGAGTCGGGCGTGACATTGACCACGCCCATGACCGCGCAGCGGTCCCACTCGGGCAGCCCGGTGACCGTGCCGCGTCGGCGCAACGTACTCATACGTCCAGCGTAGGCGTCAGCCGACGGTCCCCGGACCAGACCCCGTACGAGATCCCGGGCCGCCGGTCAGACGCCGCAGGAGTTCGTGCAGGGCGCCCCGGTCGGCGCCGGGGAGCGCGTCCAGGGCGGTGTGGGTGCCGTGCATGCCGGCCCGGACGGTCTCGACGGCCTGGGCGCCGCCGTCGGTGAGGACGACGTTCTTGACCCGGCGGTCGGTGGGGCTGGGCTCGCGGCGGACCAGGTCGCGGCTCTCCAGGCGGTCCACGATGCCGGTGACGTTGGAGGCGTCGCAGTGCAGCGTGGTGGCGAGCGAGCGCATGGAGGCGGGGCCCCGGCGCAGCACGGTCAGCGTCTTGGCCTGGCTGGCGGTGAGGCCCACCTCGGCGGCGGCCGAGGTGAAGTCGCCGTAGTAGTCCGCCAGGGAGTCCCAGAGGGCGTCCATGAGCACGTCGTTCGTCACGGCGTGGGACACGGCGGCCGGGCGGCTGGTTCCAGACATGGCGCCACCTTACCGCGAGAAACTTGACGATCTCAACCTTTGAGGTTTACCGTCACTCTAGTTGCTTGAGGTAATCAAGCACTTGAGGTAATCAAGCATCGACCACCTCAAGCAATCCCTCCCTACGGACTCCTACGGAAGAAACCGTGACTCCCACACATCACGTGGCGCCCACGCGCCCCACCGGCGGCCCCGCGCTCGTCCTGGTCCTCGGGCTGGCCGCCATGGTCGTCTCGATGATGCAGACCCTGGTCGTGCCGATCCTGGGCATCATCCAGAACGACCTCGGCACCTCCACCTCCAACGTCAGCTGGGTCACCACCGCGACCCTGCTGTCCGCCGCCGTCTTCACCCCGCTGCTCGGCCGCTTCGGCGACATGCACGGCAAGAAGCCCACGCTCATAGGCGTGCTCGTCCTCATGGTCGCGGGCTCGGTCCTGGCGGCCACCACCAGCTCGCTGCTCTGGCTGATCGTCGGCCGGGTGATGCAGGGCGCGGCCACCGCGATCTTCCCGCTCGCCCTGTCCGTACTCCGCGAGGAGGTCCGCCCGGAGAAGCTGCACGGCGCGATGGCGCTGGTCAGCGGCACCCTGGCGTTCGGCAGCGGTCTCGCGCTCGTCGGCGCCGGTCTGCTCACGCAGGGCGACCACCCCGACTACCACCGGGTCTTCTGGCTCGCCGCCGTCCTCGCGATCGTCGCCCTGGTGGCCGTCGTCGCGGGCGTCCCGGCCTCGCGCCACAAGCCCGGCGGACGCACCGACTGGCTCGGCGCGGGCACGCTGGCGGCCCTCCTGGTCCTCCTGCTGCTGCCGATCTCGCAGGGTCACGAGTGGGGCTGGTCCTCCGGCCGCACGCTGGGCCTGTTCGCCGCGGCCGTCGCCATGACCGTGGTCTGGGTCCTGGTCGAGAACAAGGTCAAGGCGCCCATGGTGGACATGAAGATGTTCGCCCACCGCCCGGTCTTCTTCACCAACCTGGCCGGTCTGCTGCTCGGCTTCGCGATGTTCTCGCAGTTCATCGGCGTCTCGTACCTGGTGCAGATGCCGGAGAAGATCACCGGTTACGGGTTCACGGCGTCCGTGCTGCGCGCCTCGGTCGAGTACCTGCTGCCGACCACGATCATGTCGCTGCTCGCCGCCCAGCTCGGCGGCATGCTGGTCCGCCGCATCGGCGCGCGCTTCACGCTGACCATCGGCGCCGTCTTCGGTGTCGTCGGCTTCGCGTGGCTGACCGGCGCGCACGACACCACCGCGTCGGTGATCCTCGCGGGCATGGTGATCGGTGTGGCCATCAGCTTCGGTTACGCGGCGATGCCCGCGCTGATCGTGGCGAGCGTCCCGCACCACCAGACGGGTATCGCGAACGGGATCAACTCGATCTCGCGGTCCGTCGGCAGCGCGATCGCCAGTGCGGTGATCACGTCTCTGCTCGCCTCCAAGACGATCCAGCACCTGCCGCCGGGGATCCCCGCGCTGCCGCAGGAGAGCCAGTTCACGCTGAGCTTCGCGCTCGCCGGTGGTGCGTTCCTGCTGGTCGTGGTCGTGGCCCTGCTCGGGCTTAAGTCCGACCGGAAGCCGCAGGCCGATGCGGTCGTGACCGGGGTGGATGCCTCTGAAGAGGCCAAGGTCAACGCCTGACCGGTGCCCTAGCGGGCAACACGAAAGGGGCCCGGGGATTTCCCCCGGGCCCCTTTTTCGGACTCCGTCCGTCGGACGTTTGCTGCGGGCCGTGCGTGGCTGGTCGCGCAGTTCCCCGCGCCCCTAAAAGCCACAAGCCAGGCTTACGCCGCCCGTACCTCGCTCTCCGTGGACGCGAGGTGCGCGCACGGACGCTTGCGGTTGGCGCGGCTGAAGCGGGCGAAGGGGCGGGGGAGGGCGACGTTGACGAAGCCCTCGGCCTGCATCACCGCGAAGCCGATGCGCGGCAGGTCACCGTGGGCGCGGTAGACCATGAAACGCGGTTCCCAGCGCGGCTGGAACTTGGCGTTGAACTTGTACAGCGACTCGATCTGGAACCAGCGGGACAGGAAGACAAGCAGTCCGCGCCAGAGCCGCAGCACCGGGCCGGCGCCGATCTTCTCGCCGCGCGCGAGCGCCGAGCGGAACATCGCGAAGTTCAGCGAGACGTGCTCGATGTTCAGCTTCGGGGCGGCCTGGAGCGAGGCGACGATCAGCAGCTCGTTCATGCCCGGGTCGGCGGACCGGTCGCGGCGCATGAGCTCCAGCGACATCCCGTCCTTGCCCCAGGGGACGAAGTGGATCATGGCCTTCAGGTCGCCGTACGGCCCCGGCTCGCCCGAGCCGTCGTCGTCGGCCTTGTGGGCGGTGGCGATCACGCAGTCGCCGTCGTCCGGGTCGCCGATCCGCCCGAGCGCCATCGAGAAGCCGCGCTCGGTGTCGGTGCCGCGCCAGGCCTCGGCGGCCCGCTGAATCCGTTCCAGCTCGCCTACGGAGAGATCACGGACGCGCCGTACGCGGGTTTCGTAGCCATTGCGCTCGATGCGCTTGACCATCTGGCGTACGTTCCGCATGGCGCGCCCGGAAAGGGAGAAATCCGCGGCGTCCACCACCGCCTCGTCACCCAGCTCCAGGGCGTCGAGCCCGGTCTCGCGGGTCCACACCTCGCCACCTGTCTCCGAGCAGCCGACCACGGCCGGCGTCCAGGAGTGCGCCTTGGCCTCGTCCATGAAGCGCTCGATGGCGCCCGGCCAGGCCTCGACGTCGCCGATCGGGTCGCCCGAGGCGAGCATCACACCGGAGACGACGCGGTAGGTGACGGCGGCCTTGCCGCTGGGGGAGAAGACGACCGCCTTGTCGCGGCGGAGCGCGAAGTGGCCCAGCGAGTCGCGGGCGCCGTGCTTGGCGAGCAGGTCGCGCAGCTGGCGCTCGTCGTCCTCGGTGAGCCGGGCGGCCGGGTGCTCGGGGCGGAAGGCCAGGTAGATCGTGGTGATCGCGGTGAGCAGGCCGAGCGCGCCCAGCGAGTAGCCGACGGTCCAGCTGGTGTCGCCCGCGTACTCGACGGGGCCCTCGAAGCCGAACAGGCCGTACATCACATGCTGGATACGGTCGGCGATCGACGGGTTGCCGACGACCCGGCCCGGGTGGACCGAGACGATCACCAGACCGAGGCCGAGCGAGCCGGAGCCGAGCAGGATGAAGTTGGCCAGCGCCTTCCAGCGGCTGCGCGGATCGGGCAGCGCGGTGAACTCGTCGCGGTGGCGGACCAGCAGCACGAGCAGCGCGATCGAGATCAGCACGCCGATGATCGAGTGCCGGTACAGGAACTGGGCCACCGCGCCGATCGGCAGCAGGGCGACCGCGGCCCGCCAGGCCCGCCGCTTGCGCCGCTTCAGGCCGTGGGCCAGGAGCAGCAGCAGGACGCCGGTGCTGAGCGCCAGGGCCGCCGCGAAGGGACCCGTCGTGCCCGGTAGGACTTCCGTCACAGCATGCATCCTGCTGGCGCGGAAGCGCGGGAAGATGCCTGCGGCGATGTTGAGCAGGCCTACGAAGGTCGCAGCCGTGCCGACCAGTGAGGGAACCGAGTCGGGGCGCGGTCCGCGGAGGACTTTGCGCGCGCCGGCCGGAACCGAACCCTTTTTGTCCCCATCTATCCTGACAGACATCGCTTCCCGTGACTCCGCGAGAGATCCTGGTTGTCGGAACAGTGACAAGGTAGCCGCTGTCTTCCGGACAATTTGCGCCCTCTAGGACGGCACTTCCAGGGGGCGGGTTCCCTCGGTCTCAGGAAAATCTCAGTCAGAAAGTTTCTACGACTCATGGGTCTCACGAGCAACACGGTCCTGATACTCGCCGTCGTCCTGGCGGTGGTGTTCTTCGGGCTCACCATCTGGCTCTGGCCGCGACTGGCCAAGCGCAGCTGGCGAGCCGTCGTGGGCCGCATCGGCCTGCTCCTCGGCACGCAGCTGATGCTCTTCGCCTCGGTGGGCCTCGCGGCCAACAACTCTTTCCTCTTCTACGGCTCGTGGGCGGACCTTTTCGGCCAGGAGCAGGACATGGGCGTGGTGGTCGACCACTCCGCCGGCAGCAAGGACATCAAGGTCACGGGCAAGGAGAAGCCCGACACTCCGGGCGCCGGCAACCGCGCCATGGGGGGTGAGATCCAGAAGATCGTCGTCTCGGGCCAGCAGTCCAAAATAGCCAGCCCCGCCTACGTCTATCTGCCCCCCGAGTACTTCCAGAAGAAGTACGAGAACCAGAAGTTCCCCGCCGCCGTGGTCCTCACCGGCTACCCCGGTACCGCCGAGAACCTGATCAAAGGGCTGAGGTACCCGAAGACGGCGTGGGCGCAGGTCAAGCAGAAGAAGGCGCAGCCCATGATCCTGGTCATGATGCGCCCGACCGTCGCGCCGCCGCGTGACACCGAGTGCGTGGACATCCCGGGCGGCCCGCAGACCGAGACCTTCTTCGCCAAGGACCTCCCCAAGGCCGTCTCGCAGACGTACCGCGTCGGCACCAAGCCCCAGAACTGGGGCTTCATCGGGAACTCGACGGGCGGCTACTGCGCCCTGAAGATCGGCATCCACCACCCCGAGGTCTTCGGCGCCAGCGCGGGCCTGTCGGCGTACTACAAGGCCGCCAGCGACCCGACCACCGGTGATCTCTTCCACGGCGACAAGAAGGCGCGCGACCGCTCCAACCTGCTGTGGGCGCTGGACCACGTGCCCGCCGGCAAGTCGTCGTTCCTGGTCACCAGCTCGAAGTCGGGCGAGGACAACCTGAAGCCGACGCTGAAGTTCATCGAGAAGGTGAAGTCGCCCGCGCGCGTGTCGTCGATCACGCTCAACAGCGGCGGGCACAACTTCAACACCTGGCGGCGCGAGATCCCGCCGACCCTGGAGTGGATCAGCAGCCGTCTGACCGGCAACTGATCACATCCCCTCCATCGAGACGATCATCGGCCGCCTCGGCGGCCGCTTTAGCGTGAACTGATCGTTTCCACTTCCACTTCCGTACGCGGGACGTCCTGGGCGTCCGCGTCGATCGAGCGGCGCAGCGCCTCGTGGAGGCGGGCCGGGGTGAGCACACCGAGGAACCGGCCCGTCTCCGCGTTGTCGATCACCGCGATCCAGCCGGCGTCGTACTGGAGCATCGTCGCGAACGCCTGCTTGAGGGAGGCGCCGACCGGCAGCCAGGCCTCCATCCGGCGGGCGTGCTCGCGCACGGTGCCCTTCTTGCCCCGGGTGGCCTCGGCGGAGATCCAGCCGTGCAGATCGCCGGAGGCGTCCAGGACCACCGCCCAGGGGGCGCCCAGGTCGGCGGGGAGCGGGTCGTCGAGCCGCACCACGGGCGGCTGCTCCAGGTCGCCCTCCTCGATGGGCGTCACCGAGAGGCGCTTGAGGCCCCGGTCGGCGCCCACGAAGTCCGCCACGTACGGGGTCGCGGGGGCGCCCAGCACGGCCGCCGGGGCGTCGAACTGCTCGATGCGGCCCTCGCCGTACACCGCGATGCGGTCGCCGAGGCGGACCGCCTCCTCGATGTCGTGGGTGACGAACAGGACGGTCTTGCGGACCTGCGACTGAAGCCGCAGGAACTCGTTCTGCAGCCGCTCGCGCACCACCGGGTCGACCGCGCCGAACGGCTCGTCCATCAGCAGCACCGGCGGGTCCGCCGCCAACGCCCGTGCCACGCCCACCCGTTGGCGCTGGCCGCCGGAGAGCTGCTCGGGGTAGCGGGACCCGAAGACCTTGGGGTCCAGGCCGACCAGGTCGAGGAGTTCGGCCGCGCGCTCACGGGCCTTGGCGCGCTTGACGCCGAGCAGATGCGGGACGGTCGCGGTGTTCTCCAGGACCGTCTTGTGCGGGAAGAGCCCGACCTGCTGGATCACATAGCCGATGCGGCGCCGCAGTTGGACCGGGTCGACGGTGGATATGTCCTCGCCGTCCAGGAATATCCGGCCCCCGGTCGGCTCGATCAGCCGGTTCACCATCTTCATCGTGGTGGTCTTGCCGCAGCCCGACGGTCCGACGAGCGTGACCAGTTCACCCTCGGCCACCTCGAAGGAGAGGTCGTCGACGGCGGTGGTGCCGTCGGCGTACCGCTTGGTGACATGCTCGAATCGGATCATGGTTCCCCATTGTGGCCGGTGTTCGATCCCGCGTGTGTGAACCCCATGTTGCCGCCCTGTGTGCGATGCGCGGATCCACCGGCCGGCTCTCGGCGATTGTCAGTGGTCGGGGATAAGGTCGCCAGACATACGTTCGGGAGATTCGGGGAGATCCGACGGGGGAGGTGGGGGACCGTGGCAGCGCAGAACTGCCTGGTGCGCAACGACTGGATCTGCTGGGAGTACGTGCGCTCCCGCAGCCATGAGCTGACCGACGCCACGGTCCAGCATGTCTGGATCACGGCGGTGTCGGTGCTGATCGGACTGGCGATCGCGCTGCCGCTGGCGCTGCTGGCGCGCGGCCGCAGATCGGTCGCGGGAGCGGTGCTGACCCTGACGACGGTGCTCTACACGGTGCCCTCGCTCGCCATGTTCTCGCTGCTGCTCCCGGTGTTCGGCCTCTCGGCGTCGCTGGTCGTCACCGGCCTTGTGCTCTATTCGCTGACGATCCTCGTACGGAACATCCTGGCGGGCCTCGAAGCGGTCCCGGCCGACGTGCGCGAAGCCGCGCGGGGGATGGGATACGGGCGCATACGGATGCTGGTCGAGGTCGAGCTGCCGCTCGCGCTCCCGGCGCTGCTGGCCGGGGTGCGCATAGCCACGGTGTCGACGGTCGCGCTCACCACGGTCGGCTCGGTGGTCGGCAAGGGCGGTCTGGGCAACCTCATCGGCGACGGGGTGCAGTCCACGTTCAAGGCGCAGGTACTCACCGCGTCGGTGCTGTGCGTGCTGCTCGCGCTGGTGGCGGACCTGCTGCTGCTCGGCCTCCAGCGGCTGCTCACGCCCTGGACGCGGATACGGACGACGGCGGGGGCGCGCTGATGGGGGTCATGGCGGACGCCTGGACCTGGCTGACGACGGGGTCCAACTGGTCGGGCGAGGACGGCGCCTGGCACCGGCTGGGCGAGCACGCGTACGTGAGCGGGGTCTCGCTCCTGGTGGCCTGCGCCATCGCGCTGCCGATCGCGCTGTGGCTCGGGCACCTCGGCCGGGGCGGCGCGCTCGCGGTCAACATCTCCAACGTGGGCCGGGCGGTGCCCGTGTTCGCGGTGCTCGCCCTGCTGATGCTCACCCCGCTGCGCAAGGAGGGGTACCTGCCGACGATCATCGCCTTGGTGCTCTTCGCGGTGCCGCCGCTGCTGACCAACGCCTATGTGGGCATGCGGGAGGTGGACCGGTCGGTCGTGGAGGCCGCGCGCGGGATGGGGATGTCCGGGCCGCAGCTGTTCGCCCGGGTGGAGCTGCCGCTCGCGTATCCGCTGATCATGATCGGGGTGCGGTCGGCGGCGGTGCAGGTGGTGGCGACCGCGACGATCGCGTCGATGGTGGGCCTGGGGGGCCTCGGCCGGATCATCACGGCCGGGTTCGCCACGTACAACACACCGCAGGTGGTCGCGGGGGCGATCCTCGCCGCGCTGCTCGCGTTGCTGGTCGAGGGCGTGCTGGTGGTGGCCGACCGGCTGTTCAGCCCGCTGCGGCGACGCGGCGGACGGCCCACGGCCGCCTGAGCCGACGGCGGACTCCCGGCACCCCCCGGACCCTTCGGACCTTTCGGACCCTTCAGACTCCTCGAACTCCTCGAACTCTCGGATGGTGAACCTTCATGAGCAAGATCCTGCGCACGGCCGGTGCGGTCCTCGGCACGGTGGCGCTGGCCGGTTCGCTGGCCGCGTGCGGCGGCGACAGCCTGGAGAAGGACAAGGACAAGAGCGGCAGTAGTTCGAGCAGCGGCGGGGGCGGCAAGAAGGGCTCGCTGACCGTCGGCGCCGCCGGCTTCACCGAGTCCGCCGTCCTCGCCGAGCTCTACTCCCAGATCCTGCACGACGCCGGATACGGCACCTCGATCACCACGGTGAAGAACCGTGAGCTGTATGAACCCGCCCTGGAGAAGGGTGAGATCGACGTCGTTCCGGAATACGCGGCTACGCTTACCGAATTCCTCAACGCCAAGGTGAACGGCGACAAGGCGAAGGACAAGCCGCTCGCCTCCAGCGATGTCACGGCGACCGTCGCCGAGCTCACCAAGCTCGCTGGTCCGCGCGGGCTGAAGGCGCTCCCGTCGGGCGCGGCCGTGGACCAGAACGCGTTCGCGGTGACCAAGGAATTCGCCGCCAAGAACAACCTCAAGACCCTTTCGGATCTTGGCAGGTCGAAGGTCAAGGTCAAGATCGCGGCGGGCGACGAGTGCACGATCCGGCCGTTCTGCGCGCCGGGTCTCAAGGCGAAGTACGGCATCGACGTCAGCGGGATCGACCCCAAGGGCGTCGGCACCCCGCAGTCCAAGCAGGCGGTCAAGGACGGCGCCGACCAGCTGGTGCTCACCACCACGACCGACGCCACGCTCGACCAGTACGGCCTGGTGCTCCTGGAGGACGACAAGAAGCTCCAGAACGCCGACAACATCCTTCCGGTGGTCAATGCGAAGGGCGCCGGCACCCAGGAGATAGCCGACGTACTCGCGAAGCTCACCAAGGCGCTGACGACCAGTGATCTCGTGGAACTGAACCGCAAGGTGGACGCGGAGCGGGCCAAGCCGGCCGACGTCGCGAAGGACTATCTGCAGTCGAAGGGACTGATCAAGAAGTAGAAAAACCCGTCGGTCGGCCATCGGTTCGCCATCGGCCGGCTATGGGTGGCAAGAAGATTCGGGAGATTGGCGGGCTGGGGCTCCATTGGGCGTCTACGCACGGTAAATTTCAGGCCATGCCACGTGGACGCCACCGCCATTCCCCTCCTCTGCACAGACTTCTTCCACCGTCCGCCGTCGCCGGTGCCGCGGTCCTCTGCGCCGGTGGCGCCTGGCTGTTCGATCAGCCACTGGCACTGAGGAGCATCGCCGCGGCCGCCGCGGTGGCCGCCGTCACCGGCTCCGTGCTGATGCGCGGCTGGGACCGGGCCGCCGGTCGCCGGGTCGCCGAGCTGACCCGCTCGCGCGCCGCCGACCAGTGGCGCACCGAGGAGCGGATCGCCGAGCTGGAGGCGGACCTGGAGGAGTCGCGCGAGCTGCGCGGCCGTCTGGACGCCAAGCTCCGTGCCAAGCGCATGGAGCTGGCCGGGCTGCGCGGCGAACACGCGGCGCTGCTGCGGCGGTACGCGACGGCGGAGACCGAGCGGGCCAGCGCCCTGGAGGGCCGCCGTCGGCTCGCCCTGGAGGCGGCCGCCCCCAAGGAGCTGCCCGCGACGTCCGGCCTGCCGGGCCCGGCGGCGTACACGGCCGCGTCCCTGGCGCTGGAGAACCTTCCGTACGTACGGAAGGCCCAGGAGGCCCGGCAGGCGGCTGCCGCCGAGGAGGCGCGCAGGGCGTCGGAGAAGTCGGCGCGGGCCGAACTCGTCGCCAGGCCCCGGCAGATCGAGCAGCCCCGCACGGCGGACGCGGCGCGGGACTCCGCGCAGGGCTCCGGTGACTCCGCGAAGCCGGAGGAGCCGCAGGGGAAGCCCTCGGCGGCCGTCGGGAGCGGGGAGCACGTACGCCCGGCGTCCGCCGCTCTTCCCGCGCTGCCCGCGGCCCCGGCGCCGGTCGCCTCGGCGGTCGTCCCGTACGTCGCGCGCCCGGCCGTACGGCCCGAGGGCCGCTTCGACTTCTTCGGGACCGACGCCGAGAAGGAGGCCGCCGAGAAGGAGGCCACCCAGGCCGCGATAGCCGCGGCCGAGGAGGAGGACCTGGCCGACGTGGTCGGCGAGGAGGTCCTGGCCGAGCGCCCCAAGAGCGGCCCCGAGCGGGTCGTCGGCAAGGTCATCGACCTGACGGCGCACGACGAGACGGAGCAGCTGGACGTGGTCCGGCTGCGGTCGGCGATCTCGTAACTCCCGTACGCGACGGTTTTCAGGACGGGCCCGCTCCGCGCGGGCCCGTCCTTTTTGCGTGCCTACTTGTCGATGTCGCCCACGACGAAGAACAGCGAACCCAGGATCGCGACCATGTCGGCGACCAGCGTTCCCGGCAGCAGCTCGGTGAGGGCCTGGATGTTGTTGTACGAGGCCGAGCGGAGCTTGAGGCGGTACGGGGTCTTCTCGCCCTTGCTGACGAGGTAGTAGCCGTTGATGCCGAGCGGGTTCTCGGTCCAGGCGTAGGTGTGGCCCTCGGGGGCCTTCAGGACCTTCGGGAGGCGCTGGTTGATCGGGCCGGGCGGCAGCTCGGCGAGCCGGTCGAGGCAGGCGTCGGCGAGTTCCAGCGCGTTGTGGGTCTGGGCGAGCAGCACCTCGAAGCGGGCCAGGCAGTCGCCCTCGGTGCGGGTGACGACCCGCAGGGTGTCCTGGAGCTCGCCGTACGCGAGGTACGGCTCGTCGCGGCGCAGGTCGAAGTCGACGCCGGAGCCGCGCGCGATGGGGCCGCTGACGCCGTACGCGTGCACGGCCTCCTGCGACAGGACGCCGACGCCCCGCGTACGCCCCCGGAAGATCTCGTTGCCCAGCACCAGCCGGTCGTACACGTCCATCCGCGAGTTGGCGGCGGCGACGGCGTCGCGGGCGCGGCCGAGCCAGCCGAGCGGGAGGTCCTCCTTGAGGCCGCCGACGCGGTTGAACATGTAGTGCATACGCCCGCCGGAGACCTCCTCCATCACGTGCTGGAGCTCTTCGCGCTCGCGGAAGGCGTGGAAGATCGGGGTGATTCCGCCCAGTTCGAGGGGGTACGACCCGAGGAACATCAGGTGGTTGAGGGCCCGGTTCAGCTCGGCGAGGAGCGTACGGGTCCACACCGCGCGCTCCGGCACCTCCATGCCGAGCATGCGCTCGACGGCCATGACCACGCCGAGCTCGTTGGAGAAGGCGGAGAGCCAGTCGTGGCGGTTGGCCAGCATGACGATCTGGCGGTAGTCGCGGGCCTCGAAGAGCTTCTCGGCGCCGCGGTGCATGTACCCGACGACGGGTTCGGCGTGCTGGATGCGCTCGCCGTCGAGGACGAGGCGGAGGCGGAGCACGCCGTGGGTGGAGGGGTGCTGCGGGCCGATGTTGAGCACCATGTCGGTGCTCTCCGCCGCGCCGCCGATGCCGACCGTGGTCTCCGTCATGGGCGACAGTATCCCCGGCCGGGGGTTGAATCCCCCACCCCGCCCCTTCCCGAAACTCTCCGAGGGAGCTTTGCGGGTGCGGACCGTGCTGGGTTGCTCGCGCAGTTCCCCGCGCCCCTAAATACCTAGGGGCGCGGGGAACTGCGCGACAAGCCCCCAGGGCGGGGTGGGGCAAGCGCCGCAGGCAAACCCCCGTCACACCCGCTCCCGCAGCCACATGAAGTCCCCCAGCCCGCCCCGCGCCACCAGTTCCGCCGCCTCGCCCGCCAGGGACAGCGCCCGGACGTACGCGGCCGGGTCCGTCGAGGCCAGGGACAGGGGCGGGCGCGCGCCCGTCACACCGAGGTGGGACAGGGCCTCGCGCTGGGGGACGAGCTCCGCGCCCGGGCCCGCGCAGGCGTCCAGCGCCACATGGGACGTGATGTCGCAGCTCCCGTCCGGGACCGGCGCGCACTCACGGCCCGCCCGGAACCCGGTGAGCGTGCCGAACGGCGGCCGCGCGTCCACCGTGTGCGCGTAGTCCACCGCGACCGCGAGCCCCGCCGAGAGCGTCGACACCGCCCCCGCCCACGCCGCGTCCCGCGCGAGCCCCACCTCCGCCCGCGCCCCAGGCTCCCGCAGCGGCCACCACCGTTCCAGCCACTGAGCGTCCGCGTCCGCCACGCGCGCGCCGAGGCGTTCGGTGCCGTCGGGGCGGACGAGGACCTGGCGGGGGACGCCGTCCGCGTCGGCCTCGGCGACGTCGACGGGGACGTTGTCCAGCCACTCGTTGGCGAACAGGAGCCCCCGTACGCCCTGCGGCGGCTCCGCGACCCAGGCCACGCGCGCGTCGAGCCCGGCCGGACGCGCCGCGCGCTCCACGGCGTACGCCCGTACGGGGAAGTCGGCGGGCAGCGCGGCCAGCACACCGGTGACCAGCTCGCCCCGCCCCGCGCCCATGTCGACGAAGGCGACCTCGCCGCCGCCGAGCTCCGCCGCCACCTCCTGGAGCAGCCGGGCGACCGCCCCGGCGAAGAGGGGAGAGGCGTGCACGGAGGTACGGAAGTGACCCGCGGGACCCTCGGGGCGGAGGTAGAAGCCGCCGGGACCGTACAGCGCCCGCTCGGTCGCCTCCCGCCACCCGCACCAGTCGCCCACACCCGCCTCGTCCGTCACACCGGACCCGCCGTCCGAACCGTCCACCGCACCGCCCATCACCTCGTACCTCACAGGGGAAAGGCTAGGGGCCCTCCACCTTGGGGAGTACTCCCGCGCGACCCGGATCGACCCTCCGGTTGACCCATGCACCGATCCGGCTTCCCTACGCTGGGTTACGTGCAGCGCCTCTACGACTTCATCCGCAGACACCCGACCGTGGTCGACACCCTCTGGGCCGTCTTCCTGTTCGGGATCTCCGGCATGTCGTACGTGTCCAACCGCAGCAGCCACGGCTCGACCGCGGCGGCGCTGCTCTGTGGCGCGGGGCTCGGTGTCGTGGTCGCGCTGCGGCGGCGGGCGCCCGAGAAGATGCTGGTGCTCGCGATACTGATGGGCCTGGCGCAGCTCGCCCTGAACGTCCAGCCGAACGTGGCGGACATGGCCATGCTGGTCGCCATCTACACGGCCGCGGCCGTCGGCGAGCGCTGGGCCTCGCGGCTCGCGCTCGGCGGTTCGCTCGTCGCCTCGACGATCGCCATGTGGCGCTGGCCGAACAACTACGGCGACGGCGACGGCGGCAGCGGCGGGAGCGTGGGGCAGCTCGCCTTCGTCATCGTCGTGATGACCGTCCCGTTCGTCCTCGCCTGGGTCCTCGGCGACTCGATGCGCACCCGGCGGGCGTACTTCGCCCAGTTGGAGGAGCGCGCCGCCCGGCTGGAGAAGGAGCGCGAGGCGCAGGCCAAGGTCGCGGTCGCCGCCGAGCGCGCCCGTATCGCGCGCGAGCTCCACGACGTCGTCGCGCACAACGTCTCGGTGATGGTGGTGCAGGCGGACGGCGCCGCGTATGTCATGGAGAGCGCGCCCGACCAGGCGAAGATCGCGCTGGAGACGATCTCGATGACCGGGCGCCAGGCGCTGGCCGAGATGCGCCGTCTGCTGGGCGTGCTGCGCACCGGCGAGCACCGGGAGGCCGGGGAGTACGTGCCGCAGCCGGACGTCGAGCAGATCGAGGAGCTGGTCGAGCAGGTGCGTACGGCCGGGCTCACCGTGGACTTCAAGATCGAGGGCACCCCCCGCCCGCTGCCCAGCGGCGTCGAGCTCACGGCGTACCGGATCGTGCAGGAGGCGCTGACCAACACGCGCAAGCACGGCGGCCCGGACGCGGGCGCCAGCGTGCGGCTCGTCTACTTCGACGACGGGCTCGGCCTGCTGGTCGAGGACGACGGGCGCGGCGCCGTGCACGAGGTGTACGAGGACGGCGGCGCCGACGGCCAGGGGCACGGTCTGATCGGTATGCGCGAGCGCGTCGGCATGGTCGGCGGCACCCTGGACGCGGGGCCGCGTCCGGGCGGTGGCTTCCGTATCAGCGCCCTGCTCCCGCTCAAGCCCGCGCACTAGTTTCCGATCCGCCCGCTGATTTCCCGTATGCCGTACGTCGTGATGAAAGGGACCCGATGACGATCCGCGTGATGCTCGTCGACGACCAGGTGCTTCTGCGCACCGGTTTCCGGATGGTGCTCGCCGCGCAGCCGGACATGGAGGTCGTCGCGGAGGCGGGCGACGGGGCGGAGGCGATCGAGATCCTCCGTGCCACGGCCGTGGACGTGGTGCTGATGGACGTGCGCATGCCGAGGCTGGACGGGGTGGAGGCGACCCGGCGGATCTGCTCGGCCGAGGAGCACCCGAAGGTGCTGATCCTGACCACGTTCGACCTGGACGAGTACGCGTTCTCCGGCCTCAAGGCGGGCGCCAGCGGCTTCATGCTCAAGGACGTCCCGCCGGCCGAACTGCTCGGCGCCATCCGCTCGGTGCACAGCGGCGACGCGGTCGTCGCGCCCTCGACCACCCGGCGCCTCCTCGACCGGTTCGCCCCGATGCTGCCGTCGACCGGCAAGGAGTCCGGGCCCGGCGGAAGCGCGATGGAGAAGCTGACCGAGCGCGAGCGCGAGGTCATGCTGCTGGTCGCGCAGGGTCTCTCGAATGGCGAGATCGCGGCGCGTCTGGTGCTCTCGGAGGCCACCGTGAAGACCCATGTCGGCCGGATCCTGACGAAGCTGGGTCTGCGCGACCGGGTCCAGGTCGTCGTCCTCGCGTACGAGTCGGGGCTGGTCCGGGCCGGGGGGCTGTGACCTGTTGAGGCGTCCCGCGGGCGTGCGGGTCCGGTGGGGGCCGGCGGAACGCGGAGGGGCCGTGCCCTGGCGGCGGGGCGCTTGTCTGCGGGGCCCGGCGGTCAGTCGACGTGCAGGACCAGGTCCAGCAGCCCCGGGAAGCGGGAGTCGAACTCCTCGCGGCGCAGTCGGTTCACCCGCTTGGGCCCGTTGTCGCGCTGCTCGACCAGACCGGCGGCGCGCAGCACCGCGAAGTGGTGGCTGAGCGCCGCCTTGCGTACGGGCACGTCGAACGAGCCGCAGCTGCGCGTCCACTCCTCCGACTCGGCGAGCTCGCGCACGAGTTGGAGGCGGACGGGGTCGCCGAGCGCGTCCAGCGCCGTGATCAGCGGAACCTTCTCGGGATGGGTGTGCTCGGGGGCCGCGCGATGGGTCATCGGGTGTTCCTTTCTTCCTTCGGCTTCGTCGGCCGGTCCTTGCCTGGCGCCTTGCCTGGTGTTCGATGAGGGTCGTACACTCCCGAGTGTTCGACCTTCATTGAACACTTTATGCGGCGAGGGGGAACCACGTCATGCGTGCGATTCAGGTCAGCGAGCTGGGCGGTCCGGAAGTACTGCGGTTGGTGGAGGCCGAGGTGCCCGCGCCCGGGCCGGGCGAGGTCGCGATCGACGTGGCGTACGCCGGGGTCAACTTCGCCGAGGTGAAGGCCCGTTCCGACGGCTACCGGGTCACGTCCCTGCCGTTCGTGCCGGGCCTTGAGGTCTCCGGGCGGGTACGAGCGCTCGGCGCGGGCGTGGAAGGCCTCGCGGTCGGCCAGGAGGTCGCCGCGATGGCCGAGGGCGGCGGCTACGCGGACGTCGCCGTGGTCGCGGCCGCCACCGTCTTCCCGGTGCCCGAGGGTGTCGACCTGCGTACGGCCGCGACGCTGCCGACCGTCCTGCCGACCGCGCACGCGCTGATCCACGAGGTGGGGCGGCTGCGCGGCGGTGAAACGGTGCTGGTCCAGGGCGCGGCGGGCGGTGTCGGCACGGTCGTCGGCCAGCTCGCGAAGCTCGCGGGCGCGGGTGCCGTGTACGGCGTGGTGTCCAGCGAGGCCAAGGCCGCGTACGCGCGTGAGCACGGGTACGACGACGCGTTCCTCACCGACACCTTCGCCGAGGACGTACGCCGGGCGACCGGCGGCCGGGGCGTCGACCTCGTCCTCGACCCGGTCGGCGGCGAGACCCTGCGCCGGGGCCTCGACGCGCTGGCCCTGTTCGGCCGGCTCGTCTCGTACGGCAACGCGGGCGGCGAGGACGCTTGGCAGGTCGGCCAGCCCGAGCTGTACCCGCGCGCCCACTCGGTCTCCGGCTTCTCGATCCTGACCCTGGCGCAGGGCGCGCCGGGCGCCCTGCGCGAGATCGCGGGCAGGGCGTTCGCCCTGGCGGCGGACGGCCGGGTGAAACTCCCGGTGACGGCCGAGTTCCCCCTGGAGGAGGCGGCAGAGGCTCACCGTTTGATGGAGGGCCGCACATCGACGGGGAAGCTGCTGCTGCGGGTCAACTAGTCGGCTGCGGCGCCCCCATGCTCTTAAGGGGCGCGGGGAACTGCGCGACCAGCCCCCACCGGTCCGCAGCCGAAGAACACACCCCCGTGCCTCAGCGAAGCACCCCTTCCAAAAAGTCACTGCCCAGGCGGGCCACCACCGCCACGTCCAGCTGATGCAACACATAGCGCCCACGCCGCTGCGTAGTGAGAAGGCCCGCCTTCTTCATCACAGAAAGATGCCGGGACACTTCAGGCGCGCTGATCCCGTACGAGTCCGCCAGCTCGCTGGTCGTATACGCACCCCGTGCAAGACTGCGGCACAGCCGCATCCGCATCGGGTGCGCCACCGCTTCGAGCCGCGCCTTCACCACGTCCACCGGCGCGGACCCGCCCAACTCGCCGGTGGACACCGGGTACTGGACCACCGGCTGCCACCCCGGCGCGTGCAGCGCGAACAGATGGGGCCAGCCGAACGCGGTGGGGATGAACGTCAGCCCCGTCCCCGCCGCGCTGGTGCGCCCGTGGCTGAGCTTGTCGACGACGACCCGCTCGCGGCCCTCGTGCTGTTCGAGCGTGACCGCGCCCGACACCGCGCCGATGGCCTCGGCCGCGCCCTTGCGCTTCAGGAGCTCCGTCTTGTGCCGTGCGTCGGTGGCCAGTTGGACCCGTACGCGCTTCCAGGTGTCGCCGAAGAACGCCTCGTCGCAGTCTTCGAGCAGCCGCCGTATCCACGCGCGCGCCCCCGGCGGATCGAGCAGGACCCGCTTGACGAAGGCGGCCTGGCGCGGGCCGCGCGCCGCCGCGAGCTCCAGGGCCCGGTTCCGCATCCGCTCGTCGACCAGCGGGGACGGCGCCCCCGTGTTGTAGAGGCTGCTGGCGCAGGAGATCTCAAGCGCCGCCGCCACGTACTTCTCGTCGTCCATCCGGTCGAGGTCGTCCAGTTCCTCGGTCAGGGTCTCGCGCGGCTGGGAGGGCAGCAGGATGTCGGAGCGCGTGGAGCGCCACAGGAAGTCCGCCTCGTGCAGCCGGTCGGCGAGCTCCGGCTTGAGCCCGCCCGCCGTCGTGGTGATCCAGCCGTGCAGCCGGGCGTGGTGCGCGGGCTCGGAGAGCGCGTGCAGGGCGGCGCCCAGCTCCGCCAGGGGGGAGGGCCCGAAAACGATCCGCTCCGGCGGCAGTCCGGTGATGTCGATGCACACGCTCATGCGCCCATGGTGCACCGCCGCACCGACAACGCCCCGTCGATTGACGCCCCTGGTCAATCGACGTGCCGGGAGGCCGGGACAGGCGCAGCCTGGATGCATGGACGCCATTCAGCAGCAGATGCTCGACACCTACCGCGCGGCCCGCCTCCAGGAGCCCGCGCCGCCCCTGCCGGGCCAGCACGACATCCGGACCCTGCGCGAAGCGCGCGACTACCGGCGCTTCGAGGCGGTCCTCGCCGGCCACCTCGCCCACGGCCGCCTGCGTGCCGCCCTCGCCCGCCTCCTGCCCACCCCGCGCCACCACCGCACCCCGGCCTGCCACTGAGCGCCCGGCCCTAGCTCAACCTCCGTACGAACTCGGCCACCGCGTCCCGAACGTCCTCGGCCGACCACTGAAGGCCCGGTTCCGTCACCGTCACTTCGGTGTACGCGACCCCGGGCGGGCCGCCCGCGGGCGCGGGGAACCAGCGGCGGAAGAGTGCCACGCCCGTCTCCTCGGCCTGGCCGAGCCCGGCGTCGTCCAGGGCGTCCGCCTCGTACGGCAGCCACACCTGGAACTGGTGGGTGTGCGGCACCTCCGGGTTGATCCGGAACCACGGCACGCCCGCCTTCGTGAAGCCGTCCGCCAGCCCCTCGGCCACTACGCGCGCGTGGGCGACGTACGACGGCAGCTTCGGCAGCTCGCGGTCGAGCCCGACCAGCGCCGACAGGGCCGCCGGATACTGCTGGAAGAGCTGGCCCCCGTAACGGTGGCGCCAGGTGCGGGTCTCCTCGACGAGCGACTCGGGGCCGACGAGGGCGGCGCCCGACAGACCGCCCAGGGACTTGTAGTACGACACGTAGACGCTGTCCGCGAGCCGTGCGATCTCCTCCAGCGGGCGGTCGAAGTGCACGACGCAGTCCCACAGCCGGGCGCCGTCGAAGTGGACCACCGCGTCGCGCTCGCGGGCCGCCTCGACCACGTCGGTCAGCTCCTGCCAGGTGGGCAGCACGAACCCCGGCTCGCGCAGCGGCAGTTCCAGCATCAGGGTGCCGAACGGCTCCTCGAAGTCGCGTACCTCCTGGGCCGTGGGCAGCCGGGGCGCGTCCGTCGGGTGGACCGTGCGCAGCCCGCTGACCGTGGTGAAGGCGCGCCGCTCGTGCACCTCGGGGTGGGCCAGCGGGTGCAGCGCCACCGTCGCGTTCCCGGTGCGCCCGGCCCACGCGCGCAGGGCGGCCTGCTGGGCCATGGTGCCGGTCGGGAAGAACGCCGCCGCCGGGAAGCCGAGCGCGTCGGCGGTGCGCCGCTCCAGCTCGGCGACCACGCCGTCGCCGTAGAAGTCCGGCATCTCGGTGGTGTCGTACACAGTGCGCGCGTCGGCCGCGAGGGCGGTCAGCCGCTCGCCCATGCTGAACTCGCCGGGCATCCGGCACAGCGTGCGCTCCGAGGCGCGCCACGCCGCGAGCCTGCGCCGGCGCGCGTCCTGCTCGCCGCCGCCGTTCGCGCCGGGTTCGGTCTCGATCCGTCCTTGCTGATCTTCCATGGTCCGATCATCACCCACAGCCTGTGGATAACCACAGGGGTTATCGAAACCTGGGCGTAGCATGACGGGGAAATCGTCCGGTACCCCTCGCGGACTGGAACGGAAGGCCCCCGCCGCGTGAACGCACAACCAGAGACCCGCCCAGCCCGCCTCACCGTCGGCGTCGTCGGTGCCGGCCGGGTCGGCCCTGCCCTCGCCGCCTCGCTCCAGCTCGCCGGGCACCGCCCGGTCGCGGTCTCCGGGGTGTCGGACGCCTCCGTGCGCCGGGCGGCCGCCCTGCTGCCGGACGTGCCCCTGATGGCGCCCGCCGATGTGCTGGCCGCCGCCGACCTGGTGCTGCTCACCGTCCCCGACGACGCGCTCCCGGGCCTGGTGGAGGGCCTCGCGGAGACCGGCGCCGTACGCCCCGGACAGCTGATGGTGCACACCTCCGGGCGGTACGGGACGGCCGTCCTGGCGCCCGCCACGCGCGCGGGCGCGCTCCCGCTGGCCCTGCACCCCGCGATGACCTTCACCGGGACCAGCGTCGACGTCCAGCGCCTGGCCGGGTGCTCGTTCGGCGTCACCGCGCCCGAGGAGCTGCGGCTGGCCGCCGAGGCGCTGGTCATCGAGATGGGCGGCGAGCCCGAGTGGATCGAGGAGGAGAACCGCCCGCTCTACCACGCGGCCCTCGCCCTCGGCGCGAACCACCTGGTCACCCTGGTGGCCCAGTCCATGGAGCTGCTGCGCACCGCCGGTGTCGCGGCGCCCGACCGGATGCTCGGCCCGCTGCTCGGCGCCGCGCTCGACAACGCGCTGCGCTCCGGCGACGCGGCCCTGACCGGCCCCGTCGCGCGCGGTGACGCGGGCACGGTCGCGGCGCACGTGGCCGAGCTGCGCAAGCACGCCCCCGCCGCCGTCGCCGGCTACCTGGCGATGGCCCGTACGACCGCCGACCGGGCACTCGCCCACGGCCTGCTGAAGCCCGAGCTCGCCGAGGACCTGCTGGGCGTGCTCGCGGACGGAGAGAACCGATGAGCCGACTGGTCCGCACCGCCGCCGAGCTGGCCGCCCTGGAGCGCGCCGGGCGCCGCGCCGTCGTCATGACCATGGGCGCCCTGCACGAGGGCCACGCCACCTTGGTGCGCACCGCGCGCGAGACGGTCGGGCCCGACGGCCAGGTCGTGGTCACGGTCTTCGTCAACCCGCTCCAGTTCGGCGCGGGCGAGGACCTGGACCGCTATCCGCGCACCCTGGACGCGGACCGCGAGATCGCCGAACGGGCGGGCGCCGACGCCGTGTTCGCGCCCTCCGTGGACGAGGTGTACCCCGGCGGGGACCCGCAGGTCCGCATCACCGCCGGGCCCATGGGCGAGCGCCTGGAAGGGGCCTCGCGCCCCGGCCACTTCGACGGCATGCTCACCGTCGTCGCCAAGCTGCTCCACCTCACCGCGCCCGACCTCGCGCTGTTCGGCCAGAAGGACGCCCAGCAACTCGCCCTGATCCGGCGGATGGTGCGCGATCTGAACTTCCCCGTCGACATCGTGGGCGTCCCGACCGTCCGCGAGGACGACGGGCTCGCGCTCTCCAGCCGCAACCGCTACCTGTCGCCGGCCGAGCGCACCACCGCGCTCGCCCTCTCGCGCGCGCTGTTCGCGGCCCGCGACCGGCTCACCGCCGAACACGCCCTCCACGCGCGCGCCGCCGCCTCGCACGCGGGCGCCGGGCGCGCCGTCGCGCTCTCCCGCATCGGCGAGGCCCGCGCGGCCGCCGACGCGTACGCGGTGGAGGCCGCGGGTCCCTCCCCGGCCGTCGTGCGGGCCGCCGCCCAGAGCGTCCTCGACGAGGCCGCCAAGGCGGAGCCCCCGATCGAACTCGACTATCTGGCGCTGGTCGACCCGGCGACGTTCGGCGACGCCGAGGAGGGCTTCGCCGGTGAGGCGGTCCTCGCGGTCGCCGCGCGCGTCGGCACCACCCGCCTCATCGACAACATCCCGCTGAGTTTCGGAGCCCCCGAATGACCAGGACGACCGACGGTCCGACCCCGACCGGAATACGGCTGGACGCCCCCGCCCCCGGCTGGGCCATCGACGCGGACGTCGTGGTCGTGGGCTCGGGCGTCGCGGGCCTCACCGCGGCCCTGCGCTGCACCGCCGCGGGCCTCGCCACCGTCGTGGTGACCAAGGCCCGGCTCGACGACGGCTCCACGCGCTGGGCGCAGGGCGGCATCGCGGCGGCGCTCGGCGAGGGCGACACGCCCCAGCAGCACCTGGACGACACGCTGGTCGCGGGCGTGGGCCTGTGCGACGAGAACGCGGTGCGCGCCCTGGTCACCGGGGGCCCGGACGCGCTCCGCCGACTGATCGCCACCGGCGCCCGGTTCGACACCGACGAGTCCGGCGCGATCTCCCTGACCCGCGAGGGCGGCCACCACCGCCGCCGCATCGCCCACGCGGGCGGCGACGCCACCGGCGCCGAGATCTCGCGCGCACTGGTCGAGGCGGTCCGCGAACAGGCCGTACGGACCATCGAGAACGCCCTCGTACTCGACCTGCTGCGGGACGAGGACGGGCGTACGGCGGGCATCACCCTGCACGTCATGGGCGAGGGCCAGCACGACGGCGTGGGAGCCGTCCGCGCCCCCGCCGTGGTGCTCGCCACCGGCGGCATGGGCCAGGTCTTCTCGGCCACCACCAACCCGGCGGTCTCCACCGGCGACGGCGTCGCCCTCGCGCTGCGCGCGGGCGCGGAGATCTCCGACCTGGAGTTCGTCCAGTTCCACCCCACGGTGCTCTTCCTCGGCGCCGACTCCGAGGGCCAGCAGCCGCTGGTCTCCGAGGCCGTACGGGGAGAGGGCGCCCACCTCGTCGACGCCACCGGGACCCGCTTCATGCTGGGGCAGCACGAGCTGGCCGAGCTCGCCCCGCGCGACATCGTCGCCAAGGCCATCACGCGCCAGATGCAGCTGCACGGCACCGAGAACATGTACCTGGACGGGCGGCACTTCGGCGCCGAGATGTGGGAGCAGCGCTTCCCGACCATCCTCGCCGCCTGCCGCGCGCACGGCATCGACCCGGTCACCGAGCCGATCCCGGTCGCCCCGGCCGCCCACTACGCCTCCGGGGGCGTGCGTACCGACCTGCGCGGCCGCACCACGGTTCCGGGCCTCTACGCGTGCGGTGAGGTCGCCTGCACCGGTGTGCACGGCGCCAACCGGCTCGCCTCCAACTCCCTTCTGGAGGGCCTGGTCTTCGCCGAGCGCATCGCGGCGGACATCGCCGCGGACATCGCGGAGGGCGGCCACGCGCGCGTGGCCGTCGCCGAGGCCGCCGTCCCTGCCGAGGACGCGCCCCTCTGCCCCCTCCTCGCGCCCGAGACGCGCATCCAGATCCAGCGCGCCATGACCAACGGCGCCGGAGTGCTCCGCTCCGCCGACAGCCTCGCCGAGGCCGCCGCCCGCCTGGAGGCGATCCGGGCCGGTGCCGACGGCTTCGACGAGCGCAAGGCCGCCGAGCCCGGCGTGGAGGCGTGGGAGACCACCAACCTGCTGCTGGTCGCGCGCGTGCTGGTGGCCGCGGCCGCCGCCCGCGAGGAGACCCGCGGCTGCCACTGGCGCGAGGACCGGCCCGACCGCGACGACCAGGACTGGCGCCGCCACCTCGTCGTACGGGTGAAGCCGGACCGTACGCTCGACCTCCGCCGTACCGATTCAGCAGACTTCCCCCCGACGGTCGCTCCGACCGTCTCCGACGCCCCCAGGGAGCCGTAACCGTGAGCACCCCCGACGAACACCGTCCCGAGCCGGTGGACGTACCGCTGATCCAGATCGGCGCCCCCGCCGGTGCAGGCGGCTGCGGCGACGACTGCGGCTGCGGCGACGAGGACGTCTACGAGTGCGGGCTCGACCCCTCGCTCGCCGTGCTGCTCGCCGAGGCGGGCCTGGACCCCGTGCAGGTCGAGGACGTCGCGCACGTCGCCATCGAGGAGGACCTGGACGGCGGCGTGGACGTGACGACCGCGGCGACCGTGCCCGAAGAGGCCGTCGCCACCGGTGACTTCACCGCGCGCGAGGCGGGTGTCGTCTGCGGTCTGCACATCGCCGAGGCGGTCCTGTCGATCGTCTGCACCGAGGAGTTCGAGGTCGAGCGGCACGTCCAGGACGGCGACCGCGTCGAGGCCGGGCAGAAGCTGCTCAGCGTCACCACCCGCACCCGCGACCTGCTCACCGGCGAGCGCAGCGCGCTCAACCTCATGTGCCGCCTGTCCGGCATCGCGACCGCCACGCGCGCGTGGGCGGACGCGCTTGAGGGCACCAAGGCCAAGGTCCGCGACACCCGCAAGACCACGCCGGGGCTGCGCGCCCTGGAGAAGTACGCGGTCCGCTGCGGCGGTGGCGTCAACCACCGGATGTCGCTCTCGGACGCCGCGCTGGTCAAGGACAACCACGTGGTGGCGGCGGGCGGCGTCGCCGAGGCGTTCAAGGCCGTACGGGAGGCGTTCCCGGGCCTGGCGATCGAGGTCGAGGTCGACACGCTCGACCAGGTCGGCGAGGTCCTGGCGGCGGGCGCCGACCTGATCCTGCTGGACAACTTCACCCCGGAGCAGACCGCCCAGGCCGTCGAACTCGTCGCCGGGCGCGCCTTCCTGGAGTCCTCGGGCCGCCTCACCCTGGACAACGCCGCCGCGTACGCCGCGACCGGCGTCGACTACCTGGCGGTGGGCGCGCTCACCCACTCCTCCCCGATCCTCGACATCGGCCTCGACCTCCGCGAGGCGGAGTAACCGATGCTCCTGACGATCGACGTAGGCAACACGCACACGGTCCTCGGCCTGTTCGACGGCGAGGAGGTCGTCGAGCACTGGCGCATCTCCACGGACGCGCGCCGCACCGCCGACGAGATGGCGGTCCTGCTCAACGGTCTGATGGGCATGCACCCGCTGCTCGGGGCGGAGCTGGGCGACAACATCGAGGGCATCGCGATCTGTTCGACGGTGCCGTCGGTGCTGCACGAGCTGCGCGAGGTGACCCGCCGCTACTACGGCGACGTCCCGGCGGTGCTGGTCGAGCCCGGCATCAAGACCGGCGTGCCGATCCTCATGGACAACCCGAAGGAGGTCGGCGCCGACCGCATCATCAACGCGGTCGCGGCGGTCGAGCTCTACGGGGGCCCGGCGATCGTCGTCGACTTCGGCACCGCGACCACGTTCGACGCGGTCAGCGCGCGCGGGGAGTACGCGGGCGGCGTCATCGCGCCCGGCATCGAGATCTCGGTCGAGGCGCTCGGCGTCAAGGGCGCCCAGCTCCGCAAGATCGAACTGGCCCGGCCGCGCGCGGTGATCGGCAAGAACACGGTCGAGGCGATGCAGGCCGGCATCGTGTACGGGTTCGCCGGGCAGGTCGACGGCGTCGTGACCCGGATGGCCCGCGAGCTCGTCGGCCCCGGCGGCGACCCGGACGACGTCACGGTCATCGCGACCGGCGGCCTGGCGCCGATGGTCCTGGGCGAGTCGCACGTGATCGACGAACACGAGCCGTGGCTGACACTGATCGGCCTGCGGCTGGTGTACGAACGCAACATCTCGCGCCTGTAACCGCCTTGGCCGGGGCCCGCGCCCAGGGACCCCGGCCCCAGACCCAACGGCCGAGGTCAGCAGCGGAATACCGCCACCTCCCGCATCGCTCCAACCGTCGTACGTATTTCGGCGATTGACGTGATGACACCAGGAGCCCCGCGCATGTGGAACGGCGACGCACTCGACCTCGACGCCTATCTGGCCCACCTCGGATACGAGGGGGACCGCTCGCCCTCCTTGGAGACGCTGCGCGCGCTGCACCGGGCCCATGTGCTCTCGGTGCGCTGGGAGAACCTGGAGGCGGTGCTGCGCAAGCACCGCCCGCTCGATCTCGCGTCGGTCCAGGCCAAGCTGATCGGCAACGCGCGCGGTGGCACCTGCTACGAGCACGTCACCCTCTACGCGGCCGCCCTGGAGCGCCTGGGCTTCACCTTCTTCGCGGTCCAGGGCCGGGTCCAGATGGGCGCGGCCAAGGTGCGGCCCGAGACGCACGCCATGGTGATCGTGGAGCTGGACGGCAGGCGCTGGCTCAGCGACATCGGCTTCGGCGCGAGCCCTCTTGAGCCCATCGAGCTGACCGACGCGACGGAGACCACGGACGGGGTGTGGGCGTACCGGCTGCGGCGCGGCGAGGTCACGCCCGGCGCCGACGGCTACACCCTCTTCCAGCCCACCCGCGAGGGCGAGGACCAGGTCGACAACACCGGCGACGGCTGGATGACCCGGCACACCTTCACGCTCAACCCGCAGTACCCGGCCGATTTCCGGGTGACCAACCACTTCGGCTCCAGCAGCCCGTTCTCGCCCTTCAGCGACCGCGTCTTCGTGCAGCGCGTGCACCCGGACCGGCTGCACATCCTGGACAACCGGCGGCTGATCACGGTCCGCCCGGGCGAGCCCGGCCTGCCCGAGAGCCGGGAGCTGGAGCCGAACGAGCTGCCGAAGGTGCTGGCCGACGTGTTCGGGATCGAGCTGTCGGACGAGGACGCGGAGCTGCTGCTGCCGAAGCTGACCTGAGCGGGGCGGGGCGGGGCGGGCCCGGGGCCGGGGGCCTTCGGATTCGCGAAACTCCCGGCACCGCCCGGGCCAACGCGCCGAACACCGTCCATTAAACGGATTTTGTCCATTTAGGACGTATCGTCACCGCATGCCCACGCCCTACGGATCCCGCGGCGGAATGGCCTTCAGCGCAGACGAGCTGCGTGTGCTCCGACGCGCCCTCGCCGTCGCCCTCCACCCTGCCCCCCTCGCGGACGCGGACGTCCAGGACTGCCTGCGGCTCGCCGGCTCCGTCGACGAGGCGGCGCGGGAGGCGAGCCGGCTGCGCACGTTTCTGCTGGCCGATCTCGCCCGTTACCGCACCGCCCTGCCCGGCTCCGCGCGCGGCTATCTGGAGCTGCTCCAGGACGCCCTGGCGGCCGGTTACGACCCACAGCCCGACGACCTGATGGCGCTGCGCGGCCTGCGCGCCCATCCGGTCGCCGCCGCGCTGCTCGAACGGTGCCGGCGCCTGGCCGAGCACTCGGTGCGGACCCGCCTCGCGGCCGCGACCCCCGGGCCCCGCACCCGTCTGCTCGCCTTCCCGGGCGGGCGGGCCGCGGCCGACGACCAGAAGCCGGCGCCGAAGCCGACGCCCAAGGCCGAGCCGCAGCCCAAGGCGCCGCGCCCGGACCGGCCCATCCCGACGCCCGGCGAGGTCTTCCCGCCACGCCGCAAGCCCACGCCCCCACCGGCGGCCCGCGCGGCCGGGTAGCTACTCTGGTCGGCATGGACTACGTTTCCGCGCTCGTTCCCCCCGTGGTGATGGCCGTCTTCTTCATCGGGCTCATCGTGACGATCGTCAAGAGCCAGGGCGGCCCCAACAAGGGCAAGGAGGACGCGGCCGTGGACGCCGCGATCGCCCGTGCCGAGGCGGCCCAGCAGCAGCCGACCGCCGGCCAGGTCTGAGAGCCGTACCGCCGTCGGGTCCCTGCGGCCCGCCCGGCCGTGCGTACCCGTATACGCGGGTACGCACACGTACACGTAAGCGTGACAAGAGCGCGCGACCCTTATCGGGGCGCGCGCTCTTTTTGCTGTTCACCACCGTAAATAACCAGCCATTCGCGACATCTCCCACTATGGTGCAGATGTGCCTCGCCAATTGGGAGAGCTGGAAGACGCCGTGATGACGCGCGTCTGGCAGTGGAACCGACCGGTCACCGTCCGGGAAGTCCTGGAAGACCTTCAGCAGGAACGGTCCATCGCCTACACGACCGTCATGACGGTAATGGACAATCTCCATCAGAAGGGCTGGGTGCGCCGGGAAGTCGACGGGCGGGCCTATCGATATACCGCCGTCTCCACCCGGGCCGCCTACGCGGCCGCACTGATGAACGAAGCGTGGTCGCAGAGCGACAACCCGGCCGCCGCCCTTGTCGCGTTCTTCGGCATGATGTCGCCGGAGCAGCGGGAAGCTCTGCGTGATGCCGTACGGATGGCCGGACAGCCTATGGAGAGCACGGCCGACACCGAGTCCCCGCCCCCGCCCGGGCCCGATGAGACCGGGGACGTCCCGGGGCGATAGCGTCCGCTCATGCCTTATGCCCCTGCAAATGCCGTCACCGTCCGCCGGGCCAGGACCAGCGATGTACCGGCGGTCCGCGGCCTTCTCGACGCGTACGTCGGCGCGGGGATCCTGCTCGACAAAGCGACCGTGACGCTTTACGAGGACATCCAGGAGTTCTGGGTCGCGGAACGCGACTCGGATGCCCGGGTGGTCGGCTGCGGCGCGCTGCACGTGATGTGGGAAGACCTCGCCGAAGTGCGCACTCTCGCGGTCGACCGCGAGGTGAAGGGCGCGGGGGTCGGACATCTCGTACTGGACAAGCTGCTCGGGACGGCCCGCTGGCTGGGCGTGCGCAGGGTTTTCTGTCTCACCTTCGAAGTGGACTTCTTCGCGAAGCACGGCTTCACCGAGATCGGCGAGACTCCGGTCGACACAGATGTCTACAGCGAGCTGCTGCGCTCCTATGACGAGGGTGTCGCCGAGTTCCTGGGTCTCGAACGAGTGAAGCCGAACACCTTGGGCAACAGCCGGATGCTTCTGCACCTGTGATCGCGGGAAGCCCGGGGAAGCCGACAGAACCCTATGTCCGAATCGCGTACGTTTCCCGCTCGCTCGGGCACCTGAACCTGTCCCGAGGGTTTGTGTTTTCCAGGCAAAAGCGGTTTCCTTTCCGCGTACTGCATTTTCGATGAAAGGAAATCCCGTGGCACAGAAGGTTCAGGTCCTTCTTGTCGACGACCTCGACGGCGGCGAGGCGGACGAGACCGTGACGTTCGCTCTCGACGGCAAGAGCTTCGAGATCGACCTCACCACCGCGAACGCAGACAAGCTCCGGGAACTGCTTGAGCCCTACACGAAGAGCGGACGGCGTACCGGCCGTGCCGCGAGCGGCCGGGGCAAGGGACGCGCCGTGATCGCGCCGTCCGGCAACCAGGACACGGCCCAGATCCGCAAGTGGGCCAAGGAGCAGGGCTACAACGTGAACGACCGCGGACGCGTCCCGGCCGATATCCGTGAGGCCTACGAGAAGGCGAACGGCTGAGTTCCCGCGTTACCCGACCTCTTCGCGTCCGCCCTCTCGGGGGCGAGTGCGGAGCCGGTTACCGATTTCGTGGGGAACAACCGGGCGCGGTGGCATTCCGTGGCCGCCGCGGCCACCAGCCGGACGAGGTCGGGGGTGCCCCCACCGCCCCCGTCGACCCTGCGTCCGGCGAATCCGGTGAAAGCCGGAAGGGTGGCTTCTACCTCGCACCCCGGCTCGGGAGGCCGCAGCCATACGGCGGTCTCCCGCGAGCCGTCCCACCCGGACGGCACGGGCGCGGTGATCCGGCCGTCGGCGCCGACAGCCGACAGGTCCAGGGCGACCCCGCCCCACTCCAGCCAGTCGAGCAGCCCCGGCAGCTCCTCCGCGCTGCCCGCGGCCACCAGGAACCGCATCCGCCGCCCCATCAGGGCGACCGGGCCGGTACGCGCGTACCGGCTCAGCAGCGCGGCACCGGCCGGAGCCGGCACATCGAGCACGTCGAAGCGCAGCCCCGTCAGCAGCCGCACCGGCGGCCCCGCCGCCACCGCCCAGCCGAGCTCCCGCTCGTACCACTGGGCGAGCGGAAGGCCGAGCGGCGCGCGGGGCGGGGGGACCTGCGCGAGCGGAGCCGACAGCTCGGGGGAGGGCACGGTGAGGGCCATGTCCGGAGCAACTTCGGAAACGTCCTGGAGTTACGCAGAGTTTCCTGACGATCGCGCTCCGTTGCGACATCGGGGGCGCTCAAGGGCATTCGGCAGCGCAAGTGTGTTCGCCCTTAGCTGAGGGAAGCGGGGCGCGCCGCATGGACTGTCAGTGCTTACGGGTAAGACATTCCTAGTGGGGAGGGGCGACACGCTCGTCGGGCCGTCTCGCGTTCGCCATCGGCGTACTGGAGACAGGGGTATCTGCCTGGCCTGCGGGAACATCGTCTCGCACCATCGGGTTGGAGCAGTTGTCGGCTGTTCGGCAGTAAGTTTCCCCGCCTGGGCGGGGGTGATCGGGTCGGATGTCGGCAGTTGGAATGAGCTGTCCCGTCCCACGGGACTAGCATGCGGAAGGACAGGGAGGGGACCGACCCCTAACTGCCCGACCGCTCTGAGGAGCGATTAACGATGTTCGAGAGGTTCACCGACCGCGCGCGGCGGGTTGTCGTCCTGGCTCAGGAAGAAGCCCGGATGCTCAACCACAACTACATCGGCACCGAGCACATCCTCCTGGGCCTTATCCATGAGGGTGAGGGTGTCGCCGCTAAGGCCCTGGAGAGCCTCGGGATTTCGCTCGAGGCGGTCCGCCAGCAGGTGGAGGAGATCATCGGCCAGGGCCAGCAGGCCCCGTCCGGTCACATCCCCTTCACGCCCCGTGCCAAGAAGGTCCTGGAGCTGTCGCTCCGCGAGGCCCTCCAGCTCGGCCACAACTACATCGGCACCGAGCACATCCTGCTCGGCCTGATCCGCGAGGGCGAGGGCGTCGCCGCCCAGGTCCTCGTGAAGCTGGGCGCCGATCTCAACCGGGTGCGGCAGCAGGTCATCCAGCTGCTCTCCGGCTACCAGGGCAAGGAGGCCGCCACCGCCGGCGGCCCGGCCGAGGGCACCCCCTCGACCTCCCTGGTCCTCGACCAGTTCGGCCGGAACCTCACCCAGGCCGCTCGTGAGTCCAAGCTCGACCCGGTCATCGGGCGCGAGAAGGAGATCGAGCGGGTCATGCAGGTGCTGTCCCGCCGCACCAAGAACAACCCGGTGCTCATCGGCGAGCCCGGCGTCGGCAAGACCGCCGTCGTCGAGGGCCTGGCGCAGGCCATCGTCAAGGGCGAGGTGCCCGAGACCCTCAAGGACAAGCACCTCTACACCCTCGACCTGGGCGCGCTGGTCGCCGGTTCCCGCTACCGCGGTGACTTCGAGGAGCGCCTGAAGAAGGTCCTCAAGGAGATCCGCACCCGCGGCGACATCATCCTGTTCATCGACGAGCTCCACACCCTGGTGGGTGCGGGTGCCGCCGAGGGCGCGATCGACGCGGCTTCGATCCTGAAGCCGATGCTCGCGCGCGGTGAGCTCCAGACCATCGGCGCCACCACGCTCGACGAGTACCGCAAGCACCTGGAGAAGGACGCGGCCCTTGAGCGCCGCTTCCAGCCCATCCAGGTCGCCGAGCCGTCGCTGCCGCACACCATCGAGATCCTCAAGGGTCTGCGCGACCGGTACGAGGCCCACCACCGCGTGTCCATCACGGACGAGGCGCTGGTCCAGGCCGCGACGCTGGCCGACCGCTACATCTCGGACCGCTTCCTGCCGGACAAGGCGATCGACCTGATCGACGAGGCCGGTTCCCGGATGCGCATCCGCCGGATGACCGCGCCGCCGGACCTGCGCGAGTTCGACGAGAAGATCGCGGGCGTGCGCCGCGACAAGGAGTCGGCCATCGACTCCCAGGACTTCGAGAAGGCGGCCTCTCTCCGCGACAAGGAGAAGCAGCTGCTGGCGGCGAAGGCCAAGCGCGAGAAGGAGTGGAAGGCCGGCGACATGGACGTCGTCGCCGAGGTCGACGGCGAGCTCATCGCCGAGGTCCTCGCGACCGCGACCGGCATTCCCGTCTTCAAGCTGACCGAGGAGGAGTCCTCGCGTCTGCTGCGTATGGAAGACGAGCTCCACAAGCGCGTCATCGGCCAGAAGGACGCCATCAAGGCGCTCTCCCAGGCGATCCGTCGTACCCGTGCGGGTCTGAAGGACCCGAAGCGCCCCGGTGGCTCGTTCATCTTCGCCGGCCCGTCCGGCGTCGGTAAGACCGAGCTCTCCAAGACGCTCGCCGAATTCCTCTTCGGCGACGAGGACGCGCTGATCTCCCTCGACATGTCGGAGTTCAGCGAGAAGCACACGGTTTCCCGTCTCTTCGGTTCCCCGCCCGGATACGTGGGTTACGAAGAGGGCGGCCAGCTGACCGAGAAGGTCCGCCGGAAGCCGTTCTCCGTCGTCCTCTTCGACGAGGTCGAAAAGGCCCACCCCGACATCTTCAATTCCCTGCTCCAGATCCTGGAGGACGGTCGACTGACCGACTCCCAGGGCCGGGTCGTCGACTTCAAGAACACGGTCATCATCATGACCACGAACCTCGGCACCCGGGACATCTCCAAGGGCTTCAACCTGGGCTTCGCCGCCCAGGGCGATGTGAAGACCGGCTACGAGCGCATGAAGGCCAAGGTCAACGAGGAGCTGAAGCAGCACTTCCGCCCCGAGTTCCTGAACCGTGTCGACGACACGGTGGTCTTCCACCAGCTCACCGAGGAAGACATCATCCAGATCGTCGACCTCATGATCGCCAAGGTGGACGAGCGTCTGAAGGACCGCGACATGGGCATCGAGCTCAGCGCGGACGCCAAGTCGCTGCTGGCGAAGAAGGGCTACGACCCGATCATGGGCGCGCGCCCGCTGCGCCGCACGATCCAGCGCGAGATCGAGGACATCCTCTCCGAGAAGATCCTCTTCGGCGAGCTGCGCCCCGGCCACATCGTGGTCGTCGACACCGAGGGCGATGGCGAGGCGAAGAAGTTCACCTTCCGGGGCGAGGAGAAGTCGGCGCTGCCCGACGTCCCCCCGATCGAGCAGGCGGCCGGCGGCGCCGGCCCGAACCTGAGCAAGGAGGCGTAGCCTCACCGGGCTCGTCTGGCTCGTTTTGAAGGGGCTGCTCCGGATTCCGTACGCGAATGTGTACGGGGGCCGGGGCAGCCCCTTTCTGTAGGGGTGGGGGCTGGTCAGGTCACCTTTCCGTCGATCACTATCGCCACCCCGCGCAGGGGACGACGGAGTGCCTTGATGGCGTCACGCCGCCGGTGGCCCACGCCATTGAGCCTCAGCCGGGTCAGCGAGGGGAACCGCTGGGGCAGGAGCTCAAGACCGTAGATGTCGAAGTCCGCGTGCAAGGGGTTCAGGCGCAGGGCGAGGCTGCGCACCCCGGGGCAGGGATCCGCCGCGAGGAACGGCTCGGCGGAGAGGACGGACAGATCCAGATCGGTGATCCCGGGCATTCCCGCGATTCGGTTCAGCAGGTCGGACGGGTCGGCAGGGTGATCCACCCGCAGAGAGGACAAGCCCCGCCAGGCTTCGATGCCCGCCATGTCGACCCCGTCGGTCGATTCCAACGTCAGCGAGGACACGCGGGGGAGCGCCGGTATCGCCGCCAGCCGGTCGACGCCGGTGTCGCGGATGTACAGACTGGTGAGCGTGGGGAGGCCGGGAAGCGTGGAGAAGTCGTTGAGCAAGAGGCAGTCGACCACGCCGAGTGCCTGAAGCTCCTCGTTGACATCGCCAAGGAACGACAGGTCACGAACAGCACTGTTGGTCCCCAAGGTGAGCGTGCGCAGTCGCAAGTCACGCAGGGGTCCGGCCAGTTCTTCCGCGGTGAAGGACCCGGTGAGCTGAAGCCGCCGGACGTCGGTGAGAGTGTGAAGCTCTAGCAGCTGCTCCCGTGAGGTCACGTGCAATGCGTGTGTGGTCAGGTTGATCCGCCCCAGTACTTCGCGCGCGTACTCCCTGGTGGGAAAGCTGTCCCAGGCGCCGACGAGGATCTGGGCCGCCTCAGGAGTATCGACCCAGGCTCGTGCGTACGGGATGGCCTCGTACCCTCCGATCATGCTGATGAGCAAGGCCGTGTACCTCACGGCTGAGCGGTACTCGCCGAAATCTCGCGGCCCGGGCAGCCGATCGAGCAGAGGCGGGCCGAGGCGGGCGAGCTTTTGGACGTCCTGCAATTCAGCGGGCGGCAGCATCGCATCGATGCGACGCCAGACGTGCGCACGGGTCTCCTCGTCGAGCCACGCCGCGTGCTGGGCACACAGCGCCCCCAGGATGTGAGCCTCCGGCGCCCTGTCCAGGAAGTCCGACCGGACCCGTACGTTCAGCAGCCCATTGACCAGATCGGCCAGTTGCCGCCGCCCACAATGCCCCGCCGCCAGCAGAATGACGTCCTGCCACTGCTCCTCCGTGGCGTGCTGCACCAGCTCCTTGATGTGGTCGTCCTCGACCAGTTCCTTCGCGGCGAGGAAGTCCTGGAAGGTGCGATGGGCGAACTGGTAGACATCGTCGGTGCGTTCCTGGAGCAGGCCCGTGCGGTTCAGCAGGTACCGCAGTACGTCGGGCGCCGCGCCCTGGGCCCGTACGCGGTCCATCCCCCGCAGCGCCCGATCAATCTGGAGCACGGCCTGTTCCGCCGAGAACTCCGCCTGACCTTCCCGTACAAGCCACACCGCGATCCGCTGGAGCAGCTGGGTGGACTCCTCGACCGTGAGGGTGATCCGTTCCGGCGAGCCGACCTTGCGGCGTTCGTCCCGTTCCCCGAGGAGCATCCGCAGGGCTGACTGATACAGCTCCCAGCGTGTCTTCGGCAGGAAGCCCTGACGTAGTCGGTGCAGGGCACAGATGACCGCGCAGAGCAGGGGCGTACGGGCGAGGCCGGTCAGGGTCGCGTTGGTGCGGAACTGGTGGGCCAGGTCGCGTTCCAGCTCGTCCAGCGGTTCGCGCTCGTCGCCGTCCAGGCGGGCCGCGTTGTGCCAGGCGGTCACGAACGCCTGGATGTCCTCGTCCCGCATCGGCAGCAGCCGCAGCTCCTCGAACCCGTCGCGCCGCAGCCAGCCGGGCTCGACCGCGAGGGGGCGTACGGTCGCGATACAGCGGTTGTCCGGGTAGCGGTCGAGGAGGTTGGAGAGCCAGCGATGGGCCTCCTCGCGGGCGTCCGGCGGAACCTCGTCGAGCCCGTCCACGAGCAGTAGTGCCCGGCCCGCCTTCAGGACCCGGGCGGCCCAGCCCTCCGGCGCGCCGTCGATCATCAGACGTGCGGCGTACGGGAGTTGGTCGGGAAGCGGATACATGACGCCCGATCCGCGCAGGGTGCGCAGCGGCACCACGAACGGCACCAGCCCGTTCAGCTCGGCCAGTTGGGGGCCGAGCGTGCCCGCCGCCGTGTGTGCCGCCAGCCACCACACCAGGGTCGTCTTGCCCGCGCCCGCGTCGCCCCGCAGCAGGACGCGCGGCCGGGACGCCAGCAGCGCGTCGATCCGCTGCGGAGCACCGCTCTCGGGGACCCCGGACGCGCCCGCCTCCTTCGACTGGGCCTCCAGGCTCAGATACGCCGTGTCCAGGTCCCATTCGGAGTCGTGCTTGTTGAGCTCGTCCAGGCCGAAGATCTTGGTGCGGCGGTACTGGGCGCGCAGGGCTTGGGCGTACTCCTGCTCGTAGCGGAGGTCCTCCGGGTGGCTGCCGGTGGCGCCCTCCAGACGCAGCACCACCGGGGGCGCGCCCAGCCTGGCGCACGCCTCGGAGAACTGCCGGTTCTCGACGACCGTCTGTACGGGCACACATTCCACGCGGCGGTGGCCGCGCCCTCGGGGGACCTCCTTGACGATGCCTATCAGGCCCGCGCCCGCGAAGACGGGGGCGCCGGAGAGCCCGGCGAGCGGCGAGGTGCCGTCGGCCCGCTCGGTCGCGGGTGGGCGGTCGAACTCGAAGGTGAGGACGTTGCGCAGCAGCCCGGATATCGGCAGGACGGTGCCGGCGAACTGGTCGAGGTCCAGCGTCTGTCCGTCCTGGCGTTGGACGTCCGGGTACCCGATGATCTCGCAGCCGGACAGCGGCCGGTCGGTGGCCAGCGCGCCCATGCGCAGCCCGCCCGGCGTGGGAAGCGACCCGGGGTTCAGATAGCGGAGAAGCGCGGCGTCGAGGTCGTCGTCGCGCCAGGCCACCTCGCACTGGACTTTCCGGGGGACGCCGGGGAAATTCACAAAAGGCACGACGAACTGCCTGGCGAGGAGATGCGCACACGTCAGTACGAGCCCGGGGCTGATCAGAATGTCGGTACCCTGCCGGGCTCCCATGACGGCCACGACGTGCTCCGCACCCCGGAACGTTTTCATGCGGGCCTCCCGAGCCAGCTACGAGGAAATGCCGAACACATCCACACCCTCCGGAAGTTGCGACAACCCGAAGACTTCCGCCGCCGCCGTCCCCACCGGAAACCGGACCTGAAGCAGTGTCGACGGCACTGTCAGCTGCCGTATGTCGTAGAACATCTCCTCCAGATCCACATTCAGCACATGCAGACGCGGGAACATGTCGGCGAGCCGGGCGAAGGCGGCGGCCGGGACACCGTCGACCAGGTAGAGCTGGAACACCGACGGGATGCTCAGCCCCCGAGGGGCCCTAGTCAGGGACTCGCCCGTCACCTGCAACGTCCGCAGGCCCGGCATGCGTGCGGGCTCCATCCACTCCGCCTCGGCGCGCGGGCTGCTCAGCAGGCCGAGGTAGAGGCCCGCCAGCCGCGTTCGGCCCTCGGCGAGGCCGCGCAGATCGTCCGCGATGACCCCGCTCGCATCGAGCAGTTCCAGCGAACGGCCTGACGGGAGGTCCGCCGGGTACAGGGCCATCGCGCCGTCGAGGGAGAGGCTGCGCACGCGGTTGAGCGTGGCGAGCGGGCCGTAGTCCGCGTGGCCGATCCCGGCCAGCCGCACCTCCACCAGCGGTTTGTCGCTCAAGCCCGTGAGGTCCGTCAGTTCGGGGCAGGCCTCCACGCGAAGATCCGTGAGCGGGTGCGGCCCCGCCAGGAACGACAGGTCCCGCAACATCACGTTCTCCATCACCCGCACCCGCGTAAGTGACGCCTCGGCCGCGTACGCGCTCAGCGCCTCCGGCGAGATGTCGCCGCGCGCGTCCAGCATCGGCCGGGTGCCGAGCGCTCGCAGGGCCTCCAGCTGCTCGTCGGAGGTGACCGTGAAGAAGACGCCCTCGGGGTCGATGCGGGCGATCACCTCGTCCGCGTACTGCCGGGTCTCGAACCTGCCCCAGGCCCAGACGAGTTGGGCCCGTACGACCGTGTTCGGATGGCCGCAGAAGCGGGCCAGGAACGGGATCGCGCGTTCCGACGCCACATGGGAGGCGGCGACGACGACCAGTTCGGCGGTCTCGCGGTCCAGGCCCTCCGGGCCGGGCAGCAGGCCCAGGATCAGCGGTCCGGCCGCCGCGAGCGCCCGCGCGGCCTCGAAGCTGCGGGGCGGGATCAGTTCGGTCGTGCGCCGCTCGACCTCGGCCCGTACGGCGGGATCCAGCTCGGCCGCGTGCTCCAGGCAGGTCGCGGCGAGCAGATGGACCCGGGTGCGTACGCTCGGATCGGCCGCTGCGTCCCCGTACTTGATCAGCTCGGTGAACAGCTCCACCCGCTCCCTCGGCCGCGCGTGCGCGACCGCCATCCGTACGACGTCCTCCCACTGGTCGTCGGCGGAGTGGGCCACGAGCAGGCCGAAGTCGCCCGCCTCGACGGCCGCGCGGGCGCCCAGGTAGTCCTGGAAGGTGCGGTGGATGAAGTCGACGGTGCCGGGGGCGGGTTCGCGCAGCAGACCGCTGCGGTGCAGGAAGTGCTCGAAGACCGCCGAGGCGTCACCGAGCTCCGCCAACTCCCGTACGGACGGCAGCAGATCCGCGATCACCGACTCCGCCCGGGAGCGGTCCATCTCGGTGCGGCCGTTGCGGATCAGCCAGTACGCGAGCTGCTGAAGCAGCTGGATCTGCGGCTCCTGGCGGCGCTCGGGCACGCGCATGTCGCGTTCGCGGTCGCGGCGGATGAGGAGCATGGAGAGCGCCGCGTCGTACAGGTCCTTGCGGCCGTACGGCAGGAAGCCGCGGCGGTCGCGGTGCAACGCGCAGATCAGTCCGCACATCAGCGGGTTGGTGGCGAGCCGCCCGAGGTCGGGCTTGGCGCGGACGGCTTCGAGGAGCTGGGACTCGTACGAGGTCAGCTCGGCGTCGTCGTCGGCGGCGCCTGTACGGGCCGCGTCGTGCCAGCGGCGGATGAAGGCCGCGACGTCCGCCGGGCTCATCGCGCACAGCGTCAGCTCGGTGAACTCCTCGTCGGCGAGCCAGTCGTCCCGTACGGCCGAGGGGCGCGAGGTCACCAGCCAGCGGTTGCCGGGGTACGCCTCGATGAGATCGCCCAGCCACGCGCGCGTGGCGGCCCGCTCGGCGTCCGGGATCTCGTCGATGCCGTCGACGAGGACGATCCCCCGGCGTGCCTTGAGCACCCTGGCCTCCCAGCCGGGCGGCTGCTCGCCCGCGAGCGGAGAGCCGATCGCGGCGAGGAAGTCCTTGGGGGCGGGGAGGCGTTCGCCGTGGCGGGTGAGGGTGCGCAGGGGGAGGACGAAGGGGATGCGGTCCTGGAGGTAGGCGGTGTGGCGGTCGACGTGCTCACGCGCGGCGGACAGGGCGAGCCACTGGATGAGCGTGGTCTTGCCGGAGCCCGCCTCGCCACGCAGCAGGACGCGCTCGTGGTCGGCGAGGGCCTGGGCGGCGGGGCGGGGTTCGAAGGCGAACTGGGGAGGGGCGTAGGTGTAGTGGGCGGTCTTCCCGCTGCCGGCCGTGTGCCAGCGCACCGCCACGCGGCCCGTCACCTCCAGGCTCAGATACGCGGCGTCCAGCGGCCACTTGCGGGGCGTGTTGGTGAGGTCGATGCCGTAGATCGTCAGCTTGCCGTGCTTGGTGGCGAGATGGGCGAGGTAGCGCTGCTCGAACGTGGCGTCCGCCGCGTCGGGACTGGGGTTTCGCGCGATCAACTCATCTATTTTCGCGATGAGTTCGGACTGGCGACGGGTCTGGTGGACCAGGGTCGAGGCCACGAACGTCGAGCGCTGGGTGAAGAAGTTCAGGATGTGCAGACAGGTGGTGTCGAGCAGGCGCTCGTAGAAGTGGGTCGCGTCGGCGGAGAGGTGGCGCTCGGGGTGGTCGCCCGCTCTTCGTAACTCCCGGGCGAGTACGGCGGGGCCGAGGCCGACCGCCTCGGCGTCGCTCTGGGTCAGGTCGCCCAGCGCGTGGAGTGTACGGGCCAGCGCGTCCGTTACCGCCTGCTCCTCGTCGGCCGGGATCGGCCGTTCGCCGGAGCGCAGGGCCGCCGTGACGAGTTTGTGCGCCAGTTTGCGCAGATCCGCCTCGTCGAGCGTGCGTTTCTCGCCGTGGAACGAGACGTACGACGAGATCCGGAGCGGTCTGTCGACCAGGCCCGCGCCGGGCGGTTCGCTGACGAACAGCTTCCGGATCAGCGGGGTGACGACGGCGGACGCGAGTTTGGTGCCTATCAGGCCGGGTTCCACGACGCGTCAGCGTAGCGGGGGTCGCGGGACCTTGGTCCCGAAACGGACGGACTTACGTCCCTGGTGGGGGCGGGGTGCGGTGACAAGACGCACAGGGGGGTGAGCGTCTACTACCTCCGATCGGAGGCCTCGGTTCGCGGGCGGTCCGCGCCTGGATCCGGCTGGATCGCGTGCCGTCGGTGATCGATACGGCTTTCGGTAGTAGATGGGCGTTTTGGGGCGAGGTGGGGGTTCGGGTTACCAAGTTCTGGCTCGTTTTACGTCGGCCGTATGCCCGTATGCCCGTATGCCCGTTCCTGCTCGGAGGTATGTCCTCGTATGTCTCAGCCCCGTAGTCCTCGCTCGTCCGTGTTCCGGCTGTCCGCCGCTGTTGTGGGTGCGGGTGTGGGTGCGGTTGTGGCGTTGGCGGGGGCCGGGGCGGCCGTGGCTGCCGACGCGGGCGCTTCGGGGTTGACCGGTCCGGCTGCCACTGTGGCCGCGCAGGCTGCGGCGCAGGCCAAGGCAGCTGTGCAGGCGAAGGAGGCGGCTGCCGCGAAGGCGGCGTTGTGGGTCGACCCCGTGGACTCGTACACGCTCAGCGCCACCTTTGGCAGCGGTGGGTCGATGTGGGCGCATCAGCATTCCGGGCAGGACTTCGCCGTGCCGGTGGGTACGCCTGTGAAGGCCGTGCATGCGGGTGTCGTCGTGAAGGCCGGGCCTGGTGGTGGGGGTGATGGTCCTGCGTACGGCAATGCGGTGGTGATTCGGCATGCCGATGCGACGTATTCGCAGTACGCGCATCTTTCGCGGGTCGATGTGCACGTCGGGGAAGCGGTGTCCACGGACCAGGTGATCGCGCTCTCCGGTAACACCGGGAACTCCAGTGGGCCGCATCTGCACTTCGAGATCCGTACGACGGCGGATTACGGCTCCGCCGTTGACCCCGTTGGCTTCCTGCGCCACGAGGGTGTCACCGTCTGATCTCGTCTGCGGGCCGGTGGGGGCTTGTCGCGCAGTTCCCCGCGCCCCTGAAAGCCCTCGGTCGTCTGCGGACCGTGCTGGGTTGCTCGCGCAGTTCCCCGCGCCCCTAAAAGCGGGGCGGGCGTGGCCGGTCGCGACGGTCCCCGCGGCCCTTAAGGGGCGCTGCTGGTGTCCCCACTGTGCGCCTGCGTCACGAGGTCGATCGCGACCTCCAGGATCGCCTTGCGCTTCTCCTCCGGGTCGCCCTCCAAGTCCCGTAGGGCGTGCATGCCCACGTGCATGGAGAACAGGGCCGTGAAGCAGCGGATCTGGTCTGTCAGTGGTGCGCCCGGGTCCTTCAACAGCTCCACCATCGCCAGGACTCGGTCCTTGAAGTTCTCGCCGATGGAGAGTTCGCGGACCGTCGCCTGGTTCTCCTGCATGAAGCGGAAGAGGGGGGCCGCGTCGATGAGGGCGTCGCTGTAACGTCGTAGGAGCTCGATCTTGGAATCCAAGGTCTGGGGCTGCGTCTTGCCCCATTCCAGGAGTTCGTCCATCGGTGTGGTGAGGTCCTGAAAGACGCTCACCAGGATGTCTTCCTTGGTTTTGAAGTGGTAGTAGAGCGCCGCCTTGGTGACGTCGAGGCGTTCCGCGATCTCCCGCAGTGACGTCTTCTCGTACCCCTGCTCGCCGAAGAGCTCCAGGGCCACGTCCTGGATCCGCTGGCGGGTGTTGACCCGTCGGCGAGGGTTTCCACTGGTCATCGAGCTCTCCCGAAAACTTACTTGACGCCCGGCTAGTGAGGGGTCTACTTTCCCCAGTGTAGTAGCAACTAGCCGGGCGGCAAGTAAGTGTCGGGCAGGGGAGTGGGAAACATGGCTGAACAGATACCTATGGAGGCCGGTGCCGGACCGGTGGCTCCACCGGCGGGACCGAAGCAACGCAGTGTGCGAGTGGTCCTGCTGGCCCTGATGATCGCGATGCTCCTCGCGATGCTCGACAACATGATCGTGGGCACCGCGATGCCCACCATCGTCGGTGATCTCGGCGGTATGGCGCACCTGTCATGGGTGGTCACCGCGTACACCCTGGCCACCGCCGCCTCCACGCCCATCTGGGGCAAGCTCGGCGACATGTACGGCCGCAAGGGCGCGTTCCTCAGCTCCATCGTGGTCTTCCTGGTCGGTTCCGCGCTCAGTGGAATGGCCCAGGACATGGGCCAGTTGATCGGCTTCCGGGCGATCCAGGGTCTGGGTGCCGGCGGTCTGATCGTCGGTGTCATGGCGATCATCGGTGAGCTGATTCCGCCGCGTGAGCGGGGCAAGTACCAGGGCATGATGGCCGGTGTCATGGGCATCGCCATGATCGGCGGCCCGCTGGTCGGCGGCTCCATCACCGACCACCTCGGCTGGCGCTGGTCGTTCTACATCAACCTGCCGCTCGGCGTGGTCGCGCTCGCGATGGTGACGGCCGTACTGCATCTGCCGAAGAAGAAGTCCAAGCCGAAGATCGACTACCTCGGTACGGTGCTGCTGACCGTCGGGATCACCGCGATCGTGCTGGTCACGACGTGGGGCGGGACGGAGTACGCCTGGGGCTCGGCCCGGATCATGGAGCTGATCGCGCTCGGCGTGGCGTCGCTCGTCGGGTTCTTCTTCGTCGAGACCAAGGCCGCCGAGCCGATCGTGCCGCTGCACATCTTCCGCAGCCGCAACTTCTCGCTGATGGCGGGGATCGCGTTCATCACCGGGTTCGTGATGTTCGGCGCGGTGCTGTTCCTGCCGCTGTACCAGCAGTCCGTGCAGGGCGCTTCGGCGACCAACTCCGGTCTGCTGCTGCTTCCGATGCTGCTGTCGATGACGGTCGTCTCGCTCTTCGCGGGCCGCGTCACGACGTCGACGGGCCGCTACAAGGCGTTCCCGATCGTGGGCAGCGTTCTGGTGGCGGTCGGCATGTACCTGCTGTCGACGATGGGCACCGGCACGACCCGGCTGACGTCCGGCCTGTACATGGCGATCCTGGGTGCGGGCATGGGCTGCCTGCTCCAGATCACCATGCTGGTGGCGCAGAACAGTGTGGAGCTGCGGGACATCGGCGTCGGCTCCTCGACCAGCACGCTCGCCCGTACGCTCGGCTCGTCGTTCGGTGTCGCCATCATGGGCGCGCTGTTCAACAGCCGGGTGCAGGACGAGATGATGGCGCGCGGTGGCGCCGGGGTGACCGAGCGGTCCGCCCAGCTGAACGCGGCGAGCCTGGCGAAGCTGCCGCCGCAGCTGCGGGAGGCGTACCAGCACGCGGTGTCGTCCGGTACGCACGGGGCGTTCCTGCTGGGTGCGGTGGTCGCGCTCGGCGCGCTGGGTGCGGCGCTGTTCGTGAAGGAAGTGCCGTTGCGGGGGGCGGGGCCGAAGCCGTCTGGCGACGCGCCGGACGCGGCTGCGGCCACGGTGCCGGACGCGGTGCCTGCGGCTCCTGAGTCGGCCCCGGCTGACGCGGTCGAGTCCGTGGACCGTACGGACGTACGCCAGAAGGTCTGACCCCACGCCCTGACCAGCCCGAAGGCCCCCGGAACCTGTCCTCCGGGGGCCTTCGTCGTGTTTGGATCCCCCACCCCGCCCCTTCCCTGAAGCCCTGTGCGGGCGGCCGGGGTCTTCGGCTGCGGGCCGGTGGGGGCTGATCGCGCAGTTCCCCGCGCCCCTAAATACCTAGGGGCGCGGGGCTGTGTCGATTTGCGGCTCCGCCGCGTGGGCGCGAGCAACCCAGGGCCCGGCCTACTGACCCGGCAGCACCGGAAAGCTTCCCGTTGCCGTCGGGGCGTGTTCCGGGAGCCATAGGACTGCGATCGCGCCGCTGGTCGTGGCGGTGCCCGTGCCCTCGGGGGCCGCGTTGCGGAAGGTCAGGCGGGCGCCCAGGACCTTCGCCTGGCCCGCCGCGATCGTCAGGCCCAGGCCGTGGCCGTGGCCCGCCCGGTCGCTGCTGCCGGTGCGGAAGCGGCTGGGGCCCTCGCGCAGGAGGGCCTCCGGGAAGCCGGGGCCGTGGTCGCGGACGCGGACCACGCGGCCCTCGACCGTGACCTCCACCGGCCCCTTGCCGTGCTTCGCCGCGTTGCCGAGCAGGTTGCCCAGGATGCGTTCCAGGCGGCGCGGGTCCGTGTTCACCCAGGATTCGTGCACCACCCTCACCGTTACGTCCGGGTCGAGGAGCGACACCCTGCGGCTGACGAACTCGCCCAGGGCGATCTCCTGGAGCTCGGCCCGCTCGCTCGCGCTGTCGAGCCGCGCCACCTCCAGTACGTCCTCCACCAGCGTCCGCATCGCCTGGGCCCGGTTGCGTACCAGCTCGGTGGGGCGGCCGGGGGGCAGCAGTTCCGCCGCCGTCAGCAGGCCCGTCACCGGGGTGCGCAGTTCGTGCGCGATGTCGGCGGTGACGCGGCGCTCGGCCTCCAGGCGTTCCTGGAGCGCGTCCGTCAACGCGTCGACCGCGCGCGCCAGTTCATCGGTCTCGTCGCGTACGACGCCGCCGATCGCGTCCCGTACCCGTACGTCCGTATGGCCTTCGGCGACCTTCGTCGCCGCTGCCGCGGCCTTGCGCAGGCGGCGGGAGATCTGGCCGCCGATCAGGATGCCGAGCGCGCAGCCGCCGAACACGACCGCGACCGAGCCGATGACCAGGGCGCGGTCGAGGTCCGATATGACGTTGGAGCTGCGGTCGGTGAACGTGCTGTGCAGCGACAGGATGTCGCCGTTGCCGACCGGCACGGCCGCCCAGATGTCCGGCACGCCGCTCTTCGGCTCGTGCACGGACGTGGCCCGTCGGCCCGCCTCCGCCTTGGCCTTGAGGTCGGGCGGCAGCTTGGGGTCGTTGAGCTTGGCGCCGAACCGGGTCTGCTTGCTCGTCTCGTAGATCCGCTGCGCGAACAGGACCCGGTCGAGCTGGAGGTCGCGCGCGTTGTCGAGCATCGAGACCCGCGCCGCGTTGTGTACGACCAGGCTCAGCGCCATCACGGTGAGCGCGCCGACGGCGGTGATGGCGATGCTGATCTTCCAGCGGACACCGGTCCGCAAGGCGGGGCGCCTCACGCGCGCCTCCCGCCCTCGGGGCACACCATCCGCCTCACGCCTTCAGTTTGTAGCCGAAGCCACGTACGGTCTCGATCCGGTCCTGGCCGATCTTCGTGCGCAGCCGCTGCACATGCACGTCCACCACTCGGGTGTCGCCGCCCCAGCCGTAGTCCCAGACCCGCTCCAGGAGCTTGTCGCGGGAGAGCACGGTACCGGGCGCGGAGGAGAACTCCAGGAGCAGCCGCATCTCGGTCGGGGTCAGCGCGACCGTCTCGCCGCCCTTGCGGACCTCCATGCCCTCGGTGTCGACCTCCAGGTCGCCGAAGGCGAGAAGGCCCTGCTCGGTGTCGTCGTCGGCCTCGGCGGCGCCCGCGTTGGGCCCGCCCGCGTGCCCGAAGCGGCGCAGCACCGCACGGATCCGGGCGACCAGGACGGCCCCGTCGAACGGCTTGGTCACGTAGTCGTCCGCGCCCGCCTCCAGGCCCAGGACCACGTCGATGGAGTCCGCGCGCGCGGACAGCATGATCACCGGGACGGTCGACTCGTCGCGGATACGGCGGCACAGGCTCACGCCGTCGAGCCCGGGCAGCATCACGTCGAGCAGCGCGATGTCCGGCTGGTCGGCGCGGAACGCCTCCAGACCGGAGAGCCCGTCGGGCATCGCGGTCACGGTGAAGCCGTCGCGCTCCAGCGCGAGCTGGGTGGCTTCACGGATGACGTCGTCGTCCTCGACGAACAGGACATGGGTCTCGGCCATCGTGCTGCTCTCAGTTCCTCGGCGTGCGCTTGCCTGCTGCGTACGGATGCGGTCAGGGCGAGGCCGGTACGGGCGCCTCGGTGCCCTCGTCGTTGCCGACCGACTTGCTGAAGTCGTTCTCCACCTGGTCGTGCTGGGCGAACTTGGTGCCCGACCAGCGGTACGTGGTCACGATCTCACTGGAGGCGAACGCCGGCTTGTCGCCCTTCGCGTACATCTGCCGGGTCACCACCAGGTCGCCCCGGTCGATCTCCGCGTAGACCGGCGCGTCCTCGGAGGTGAAGACATTGTCGTACGAGGAGCCGTCCGCGCGGTAGACATACGAGCCGAGTCCCACCGCGTCGCCGCAGGTCATCACGTTGACCACGACGTCCTGGCCGGCCGCGCCGGTCACATGGCCGTAGCTGACGTCGATCGGGTACTCGCTCTTCACACAGGGCTTCAGATCGGCCTTCACGCGCTCGCTGACCTTGGGGTCGGCCTTGAGCAGCTGCACCGCGTTGACCTTCTTGAAGGGTGCCTCGGAGGTCGCGGACGGCGACGGTGTGGCGTGGCTCACCTTGTCGGTGTGCGCCTCGCCCTCGTCGCGCGTTCCCGTACCGCCCGTGGAGCACCCGGCGGCGAGCAGCCCGAAGGCGGCGAGCCCGGCCATCGCCGTGGTACCCGCCGCCAGCACGCCCCCTCTGCCCCTGGCTAGGCCGCGCACCGCTCCCGCCCCTTTTCGTCGCGCTCGTCCCGGACGGCCCGTCGGTCCGCCTGGCGGCCCACCCGGCCCTGTCCCTCCGCGTTGCCGAGAGCGTGGAAGTCCAGCTCGCGGCTCTCCAGCTCCTGCCGGAGCCGGGCCAGCGCCCGGTGCAGCGTGCTCTTGACGGTACCCGCCGACATCCCGAGGGCGGCGGCCGTCTCCTCCGTGCTCATCTGCTCCCAGTGTCGCAGCACGACGACGCTGCGCTGCTTGGGAGCCAGGACCTTGAGGACGTCCATCAGCAGGGCGCGGTCGGCGCGCTGCTCGGAGCCGTCCTCGATGCGCGCGTCGGGCATCGTCTCGGTGGGCACCTCTTCGAGCTTGCGGGCGCGCCACCACTCGGTGCGGGTGTTGATCATGACGCGGCGCAGGTAGGCGTCGGCGAGCGCCTTGTCGGCGATGCCGTCCCAGCGGCCGTACGTACGGGCCAGCGCGGTCTGGAGCAGGTCCTGCGCGTCGACCGGGTCCGGAACGAGCCGACGGGCGCTGCGCAGCAGGGCCTCCTGCCGGGTACGCACGTACTCCTCGAACTCCAGCACCTCACCCTGCGCCATGCTCAACCGCCTCCGTCCCCGTGACTGTCCCGCTCGTCCTGCTGGTCGCTTACCTGACTGAACCTACGGACGGTCTGTCACGGGCCTGTGCGGGAGAGCCGTCGGGCGGCGCACGGAGAGCCATCGGTTGTGTAACAGCGCAGGTTTGGCCCGTGTTTTCAAGGGGTATGGGGCTTTTCCAGCCTGACGCGGGCTGTGACACAGGGGTCGCGGTGTTACGTGAGTGGCGGCGCCGCCGTTACGTCAGCGGCAGCCGGTAGACCCCGCCCGCTAGCGGCTCCACGAGCCCGTCGGCGACCAGCCCGTCAAGGGCGCGCGCCCGCTGCACCGGTTCGTGCCACACCGCGTCCAGCATCGTCTGCGGCACGGGCTCCACGGCCTCCCGCAGCACCGCGAGCAGCTTGCCGCGCACCTGGCGATCCGTACCGGCGTACGTCTGGCCACGGCGCGGCGGGCCGTCGTGGGCGGGCTTGCCGGCCAGCCGCCAGGCGCAGCGCGCGGCGATCGGACACTGCCCGCAGTCCTCGTTACGTGCCGTGCACACCAGGGCGCCCAGCTCCATCGAGGCGGCCGCCCAGCGGGCCGCGCGGGCCTCGTCGTCGGGCAGCAGGACGCGGGCCAGGCGCCGCTCGGCGGCGGTGGTGGCGTTCGGCGGGTACTGGACGCCGGTGACGGCCCGCGCGAAGACCCGGCGGACGTTGGTGTCGAGCACCGCGTGGCGCTGCCCGAAGGCGAAGGAGGCGACGGCGGCCGCCGTGTACTCGCCGACCCCGGGCAGCGCGAGCAGCCGGGCGTGGTCGGGCGGCACCTCGCCGCCGTGCCGTTCCGTTATCGCCACGGCGGCCCCGTGCAGGCGCAGCGCGCGGCGCGGGTAGCCGAGCCGCCCCCAGGCCCGCACGGCCTCGCCCGGGGCGTCGGCGGCCAGGTCGGCCGGGCGCGGCCAGCGGGCCAGCCACTGCTCGTACACCGGCAGCACCCGGCTCACCGGCGTCTGCTGGAGCATGAACTCGCTGACCATCACCCCCCAGGCACCGGCCTCGGGGCGGCGCCAGGGCAGGTCGCGCGCGTGCTGGTCGAACCACCCGATGACGGGGGTGTGAAGGGCGGAGGGGGAGACCGTGTCGGGGTCGGTCGTCGGCATCGTCGTCATGGCACCCCCGATCCTGGCACGGAACGGGGGTGCGGTGGGTGCCCTGGGGGGGCTAGCGACGGGCGTGGAGGGGGGCGCCCGGGCCGGCGAACCAGGCGGCCGCGCCGACCCGGCTCGTACGCATCGACTCGACCAGCGAAGTGACCGGCCGCGCACCGGCCTTGGCCACCAGGAACGCCATGGCGGTACCGAGGATCAGGCCCACCGCCACGTCGTGCGGGTAGTGCACCCCGACGTACACCCGGGAGAACGCCATGAGCAGCGCCATCGGCACGGTCAGCCGCCAGATGCGCGGCCAGGCGAGCGCCAGCGCGACGGCGGCGGCGCCCGCGATGGTGGCGTGGTTCGAGGGGAACGACCAGTCGCCGTGGGCCGGACAGGTGATCAGGGGCGCGGCGGCCCCCTTGACGGCTCGGCACGGCCGTTCCTCGTCGACCAGTGACTTGATCACCTCGGCGCAGATGTACGCGGCGGCCGTCGCCAGCGGGGCGAGCAGGGCCAGTGCCATCGCCGACGAACCGTCCCGGCGGGCCCGCCACCAGCCGACGACGAACAGCACGCCGAACAGGACAAGGCCCACCTCCGTCCAGAGCTCGAAGAGGTGCTGCACCCACGAGGGCGTGTCGTGGGCGAAGTCGGTGACGTTGCGGTAGAGGTCGCTATCCATGGTGACGGACAGTATGGAACATCCACTTCCGGAATGATGATCCGGAAAAGTTGAGAAGGGTGAGCGGCGGGTGGGGCGGGAGTTGCGCCGGAACTCTCGTAGAGTTTCGTTCGTGGGATCTCTGCGCAATCCGGTCGGGCCGCTTCCCTCCTCCATCTACTGGCGACGGAGGGCAGTGGCGCTGTCCCTGCTCGCGCTGGCGGTGATCCTGATCCTGTGGGCCGTCAGTTCCGGTGGCGGGGGCGGCAGTAAGGGCACGAGCAACGACAAGGGCGCCCACCCGGCCCCCTCGATCACACCCGGCCCCAGCGGTTCGGGTCCCGCGATCAGTACGGCGCCGGGGGGACGGGACGAGTCGCCGGGAGGCTCCGGGAGTGGTGGCGGTTCGGGGTCCGGCGGTTCCGGGGGCGGGTCCGCCTCCTCCGGAGGCACGGGATCGGATGGCAACGGCGGTACGGGCGGGGACGGTTCGGGTTCCGGCGGGTCCGGCGGCGGCTCCGTGGGGCACCAGGTGCCGGCCGGGTCCACACTGCCGACCTGTGCGCCGGGTCAGCTGAAGCTGTCGGTGCGCAGCCTCAAGAACGCGTACGCGCCCGGTGAGAAGCCCAAGCTCGAACTCGCCGTCCAGAACACGGCGTCCTCGACCTGCAAGGCGGATCTCGGGCCGGCGAGTGCGGTGCTCGTGGTGACGGACTCCTCCGACGCGAAGGTGTGGGCGTCGGACGACTGCCCGATCGGGTCGGGGAGCGTGCTGTTCCAGGTGCCGGGGTCTTCGACGATCACGCACACCGTGGAGTGGGACCGCACCCGCAGCGCGGCCCACTGCGCGACGCCGCCACCGGGCACGCCGGGTCCGGGCACGTACTTGGCCGAGGTGAAGGTGCCGGGCCTCGCGGTCGCCCGGGCCCCGTTCTCGCTCGCGAAGGATTAAGCCCCCACCCCGCCCCTTCCCGAAACTCTCCGAGGGTGGGGGAGGGGAGAGCGGTTTCTCGGGGGCTGCGCCCCCGGACCCCCTTGCGGGGCCTGCGGCCCCTGCACCCCGCTGAGGGTGGGTGGGTAAGCGGGGCTTCGCCCCTGCGCCCCGCTTCGGCTGCGGACCGTGCTGGGTTGCTCGCGCAGTTCCCCGCGCCCCTAACTACCTAGGGGCGCGGGGAACTGCGCGATCAGCCCCCACCGGCCCGCAGGCGAAGAACCGGCCGCCCGCCAAGGGCTTTCGGGAAGGGGCGGGGTGGGGAACCAACCCCCCGCCCAGCTACACGTACCGCTCCAGGATGGAAGACTCCGCCAACCGCGACAGCCCCTCGCGGACGCTGCGCGCACGCGCCTCGCCGACCCCGTCGACGGTCTGGAGGTCGTCCACAGAGGCGGCCAGCAGCTTCTGAAGGCCGCCGAAATGCTCCACCAGACGCTCGATGATCGCGCCCGGCAGACGCGGAACCTTCGCCAGGAGCCGGTACCCCCGGGGGGACACCGCCGAGTCCAGCGTCTCGGGCGACCCGCTGTACCCCAACGCCCGCGCCACTATGGGGAGTTCAAGCAGCTCAGCATGGGTGAGGTCGTTCAGCTCCGTCAGAGCCTCGGCCACCGTGCGCGACCGCTTCGCCGTGGGCTCGGGCACGTAATCCCGCACCACCAGCTCCCGCTCGGGCTCGACGCCGGCGATCAGCTCGTCGAGCTGAAGGGAGAGCAGTCGCCCGTCGGTGCCCAACTCGACCACGTACTCGGCGATTTCCGTGGCGATGCGCCGCACCATCTCCAGGCGCTGCGCGACCGCCGTGACGTCCCGGACCGTGACCAGGTCCTCGATCTCCAGGGCGGAGAGCGTGCCCGCGACCTCGTCCAGGCGCAGCTTGTAGCGCTCAAGGGTCGCCAACGCCTGGTTCGCGCGCGACAGGATCGCCGCCGACTCCTCCAGGACCCGCCGCTCCCCGTTCACGTACAGCGCGATCAGGCGCATGGACTGGGAGACCGAGACGACCGGGAAGTTGCACTGCTTGGAGACGCGGTCCGCCGTGCGGTGGCGGGTGCCGGTCTCCTCGGTGGGGATGTCCGCGTCCGGGACCAGCTGCACCCCGGCCCGGTGGATCTTGGTGATGTCCTTGTCCAGGACCAGCGCGCCGTCGAGCTTGCACAGCTCGCGCAGCCGCGTCGCCGCGAACTCGACGTCCAGGACGAAGCCGCCCGTACACATCGAGTCGACGGTCTTGTCCAGGCCGAGGACGATCAGGCCGCCCGTGTTGCCCCGGAGGATGCGCTCCAGGCCGTCGCGGAGTGCGGTGCCGGGCGCGACCGCGCTCAGCGCGGCCCGCATCAGCGCTTCATTGCCGGAGCCTGTGCCGGACTTGCCGGATCCCGCTGCCCGGTCGTTGGCTGCCACTGCACTCCTCCGGTCGCAGACGTTCGACGGCAAAGTCTACCGGCGCTCTTCCTCCCCCCGTGGGGCCTCGGCGCGACGTCCGCGTGGGAGCACCCGCAGCGCGTCCCCCATGTCGGCGACTTCCGTGACCTTCATACCGGCCGGGACCTTCCCCGGGTCGGACGGTACGAGGGCGTGCGTGAAGCCCAGGCGGTGGGCCTCGGCGAGGCGGCGCTGCACGCCCGTGACCCGCCTGACCTCGCCCGCGAGCCCCACCTCGCCGATCGCCACCAGGTTCTTGGGCAACGGGGTGTCGCTCGCCGCCGACGCCAGTGCGAGGGCGATCGCCAGGTCGGCGGCGGGCTCGGAGAGCTTCACACCGCCGACGGTGGCGCTGTAGATGTCGCGCTTGCCCAGCGCGCTGATCCGCCCGCGCTGCTCCAGGACCGCCAGCATCATCGAGACCCGGGACGTCTCCAGGCCGGACGTGGTGCGGCGGGGCGAGGGGATCTGGGAGTCGACCGTGAGCGCCTGGACCTCGGCCACCAGCGGTCTGCGGCCCTCCAGGGTCACCGTCAGACACGTGCCCGGCACCGGCTCGTCCCGACGGGTGAGGAACAGGCCGGACGGGTCGGCCAGGCCCGTGATGCCCTCGTCGTGCAGCTCGAAGCAGCCCACCTCGTCCGTCGCCCCGTACCGGTTCTTCACACCGCGTACGAGACGCAGGCGCGCGTGGCGGTCGCCCTCGAAGGACAGGACCACGTCCACGAGGTGTTCGAGCAGGCGCGGGCCCGCGATCGCGCCGTCCTTCGTGACGTGGCCGACCAGGAGCGTCGCCATCCCGCGCTCCTTGGACGCGCGGATCAGCGCGCCCGCGACCTCGCGCACCTGCGCCATGCCGCCGGGCGCGCCGTCGATCTCCGGCGAGGCCACCGTCTGTACGGAGTCCAGGACGAGCAGGGACGGCTTCACCGCGTCCAGATGGCCCAGGACCGCGGAGAGGTCCGTCTCGGCCGCCAGATACAGATGGTCGTTGAGCGCGTTGATCCGGTCCGCGCGCAGCCGGACCTGGCTGGCGGACTCCTCGCCCGTCACATAGAGCGTGGGGTGCTCCTCGCGGGCCGCCTTGGCGGCGACGTCAAGGAGCAGCGTCGACTTGCCCACGCCCGGCTCGCCCGCGAGCAGCACCACCGCGCCCGGGACGAGCCCGCCGCCGAGCACGCGGTCCAGCTCGTCGACGCCCGTCGAGCGCGCGGTGGCCTGCCGGGCGTCCACCTGGCCGATCGGCACGGCGGCCGTGGAGACCCGGCCCGCGGCCGTCGTACGGACAGCGGGCGCGCCGTACTCCTCGACCGTGCCCCACGCCTGGCATTCGGGGCAGCGGCCGAGCCACTTGGCGGTCGTCCAGCCGCACTCGGTGCAGCGGTAGGACGGCCGGTCCTTCGCGGATTTCGTACGGGTAGCCATGACGTCACGGTATCGGCGCCCACTGACAACGCGGCCGGGCCCCGGGCGGTGGCCCGGGCGGGGGCCGGAGAGGAAGGCAATGTTCCGCGCCGGGGAAGGCAATCCTCCGCGATGGAAGGTTGGATTCCTGTCCCCTTTTGAGGGATACATTCACCCGTAGGGAGTAAATGTGCTCAAGCGGCACGGAGGACCCTGGATCCTGCGCCTACCTTCGCCGGGTGAAGAGCAGCGGTCTGGATCACCCCACGCACACCACCGGCGCACACCGGGCGCACCGTCGTGCGCCCCGGACGTTGGCGCAGCGCCCGCCCGCGCGCTACGAGGCGTATCTCGACGGCCTGTTCACGTACTGCCTGTCCGTGCTCTGCGACCACGACGAGGCGGTGCACGTCCTCGGCGATGTGCTCGCGGTCTCCGAGCGGCAGCAGGCGCGCTGCCCCGAGCCGGAGGCCGAGTGCCGGGCCTGGCTGTACGCGCTGGCGCGCTGGTCGTGTCTGCGCAAGCTCGCCGAGCGCAAACGCGCGCGTAAGGGCGCCCACACCGGCCGCGCCGAGCCGTGCGAGCAGAGCACGGCCGTGGGCGTCTCCGCCGAGGAGGCCGAGCGGCGCCGTCGCGAACTGGCGCTGCTCGCCTGGCCCGAGGCCGCCGGCACCACGCCCGAGCAGCGCGAGGCCCTGGAGCTGGCCGTGCGCCATCAGCTCGGTCCGCGCGAGGTCGCCTCGGTGCTCGGCATGAACTACCCGGCCGCCCGCGAACTGCTCGCCGCCGGTGCCTGCGAGGTCGAGCGGACCCGGGCCGCGCTCGCCGTCGTCGAGACCGGCGGCTGCCCCTCGGTGGCCCGGCTCACCGGCGACCACCAGGTGCTGCTCTCGGCCGCCCTGCGCCGTGAGCTCGTACGGCATGTCGACGACTGCCCGCGCTGCCGCCGGGCCGCCGAGCGGGCGGGCGCCGCCGGGCCCTGGCCGGGCTCCTCGGTGACCCCGGCCGCCCTGCCGCTCGCCGAGGCGCCGCGCGCGGCCGCGTACACGGCGATGCTCCATGTGCCCAGGACCCGGGCGGGCGCGCCCCGCTTCGACCGGGCCGGGTTCCCGATGGATCCCAAGGACCGCGCGGCCCGCAGAGACCGTCTCCGCGCGCGTGCCGTGACGACCACGGTGGTGGCGACGGTCGTGGCGGCCCCCGCGTTCGCGCTCTGGGCGGCCTACCGGGGCGCCCCCGCGACCGGCGAGACCCGCGACGGCGCCAAGATCACCGCGAGCGAGGCCGACAGCCCCGGCGGCCTCGCGGAGACCCCGTACGAGCGCTACCAGAACGCGGGCAACGCGCGCGCCGAGCCCGACCCGCGCGTCAGCACGGGCAGCCACGCGCCCGCCGATGTCTCCGTCGAGGTGATCAGCACCGGCTCCACCCCGGCGGGCCCCGGCGAGCTCTCGGTCTCGGCCCGCTCGGCGGGCGGTACGACGGTGCTGACGATCACCGCGACCGGTGGCTCGCCGGTGAAGTGGTCGCTGTGGACGGACGCGCCCTGGCTCACCTTCAGCCGTACGGCCGGGGTGCTGGCGCCGGGCGGAAACGTATCGGTGTACGTCGCCGTGAACCACGCGCGCGAGCCGCGCGGCTACTGGTCGGCCCGGCTGGGCGTGACGCCGTCGGGCGCGGTCGTGCGGATCACCGGGGAGGGCGCCTGGCCCACCCCGCCGTCCTCGCCGTCGTCCTCGGCCCCCGGGACGCCGTCGTCGCCGACCCGGCAGCCGCCGACGTCCCCGTCGCCGACCCCGACGTCCCACTCGCCCACGCCGAGCCCGCCGTCCCCGACCCCCTCGGCCCCGTCGTCACCGGCCTCGCCGAGCCTGTCGGACACGGCGTCGGCACCGCAGCCGTCGTCATGAGCGGGCCCTTCAAGAGCCCTCCGTCAGCGCGCCGGGTCCGCCGGGTGCGGGGCCACCAGCGGCAGCGAGGACGCCAGGCGCGCCTCGCAGAGCCCCACCAGCACCTCGTACGCCTTCTTGCCCATCAGCTCGGTCAGCTCCGGCCGGTAGGTGACATAGACGGGCTCGCCCGCGCCGTGCGCCGAGGTCGCCGAGGTGCACCACCAGTGCAGGTCGTGGCCGCCCGGGCCCCAGCCGCGCCGGTCGTACTCGCCGATCGAGATCTGCAGCACGCGCGTGTCGTCCGGCCGGTCGATCCAGTCGTACGTACGGCGCACCGGCAGCTGCCAGCAGACGTCCGGCTTGGTCTCCAGCGGCTCCTTGCCCTCGCGCAGCGCCAGGATGTGCAGCGAGCAGCCCGCGCCGCCCTCGAAGCCGGGCCGGTTCTGGAAGATGCAGGAACCTTCCCACCTGCGGGTCTGGCGATCGCCGTCCTCGTCGACCTGCGTCCAGCCGCTCTCGGTGCCGATGTCGTGGAACTGCCACAGATCGGGCGTGAGCCGGGCCACGTTCTTCGCCACCCGCTTCTCGTCGTCCTCGTCCGAGAAGTGCGCGCCGAGCGTGCAGCAGCCGTCGTCGGCGCGGCCCGCCTGGATGCCCTGGCAGCCGCTGCCGAAGATGCAGGTCCACCGGGAGGTCAGCCAGGTCAGGTCGCAGCGGAAGATCTGCTCGTCGTCGGCGGGGTCCGGGAACTCGACCCACGCGCGCGGGAAGTCGACCCCCTGCTCGTCCGCTCGCTGCTTGGGGGTCTTGGGAGCCTTGGCTTTGCCCGGCTTCGCCTTTTTCGTCTTTGGCACGGGACAAGCGTATGTCCGCGACGGCAGTAGCGTTCAGCCCATGAGACTCGGAGTCCTCGATGTGGGGTCGAATACGGTTCACCTGCTGGTGGTGGACGCGCACGCCGGTGGCGCGCCGCTGCCCGCGTACTCGCACAAGGCCGAGCTGAGGCTCGCCGAACTCCTCGACGAGGACGGTGCGATCGGACCGGAGGGCGTCGACCGGCTGGTGGCCACGATCAGTGGCGCGCTGCTCGCGGCCGAGGACAAGGGTGTCGAGGAGCTGCTGCCGTTCGCCACCTCGGCGGTGCGCGAGGCCAGCAACGCGGACCAGGTGCTGGCCCGGGTCAAGGAGGAGACCGGCGTCGACCTCGGGGTCCTGTCGGGCGAGGAGGAGGCCCGCCTCACGTTTCTGGCGGCCCGCCGCTGGTACGGCTGGTCGGCCGGGAAACTGCTGCTCCTGGACATCGGCGGCGGCTCTCTTGAGGTCGCGTACGGCATCGACGAGGAGCCCGACGCGGCCGTCTCGCTGCCGCTGGGCGCAGGCCGTCTGACCGCCGCCTGGCTGCCGGGCGACCCGCCGGACGCCTCCGACGTACGGGCGCTGCGCCGCCACGTACGCGCGCAGATCGCCCGTACCGTCGGCGAGTTCATCCGCTCCGGCACGCCCGACCACGTGGTCGCCACCTCCAAGACGTTCAAGCAGCTCGCCCGGATCGCGGGCGCCGCCCGCTCGACCGAGGGCGTGTACGTCCAGCGCACCCTGAGCCGCAAGGCGCTTGAGGAGTGGGTGCCCAAGCTCGCCGGGATGACCGCCGAGCAGCGCGCCACGCTGCCGGGCGTCTCCGAGGGCCGCTCGCGCCAGCTGCTCGCGGGCGCGCTCGTGGCCGAGGGCGCGATGGACCTGTTCGGGGTGGAGGAGCTGGAGATCTGCCCGTGGGCGCTGCGCGAGGGCGTCATCCTGCGGCATCTGGACCAGCTGCCGGTGGGGTGAGGCGGGCCGGGCGCGGGGCGTGACACAGGGCCGTGACAAGGGCTCCCGCAGGGCCCCGCGCGGCAGGTTCCGGCCAAGGCGGCGGTCCCCTCGCGGCCCCTCTTGTGGGTGCCCGTACGCTGTCTCCGTGGCAGAACCAGTAGTGCGCATCCCGGATGCGAAGGTCGCCCTGTCGACGGCTTCGGTCTATCCGGAGTCGACGGCGACGGCCTTCGAGATCGCCGCGCGCCTGGGGTACGACGGTGTCGAGGTCATGGTCTGGACCGACCCCGTCAGCCAGGACATCGACGCGCTGCGTCGGCTGTCGGACTACCACCAGGTGCCGATCCTGGCCGTTCACGCCCCCTGTCTGCTGATCACCCAGCGGGTCTGGTCGACCGACCCGTGGGTGAAGCTCCAGCGCGCGAGAGCCGCGGCCGAGAAGCTGGGCGCGTCCACCGTGGTGGTGCATCCGCCGTTCCGCTGGCAGCGCCAGTACGCGCGCGACTTCGTCACCGGCATCTGGCGGATGGCCGACGAGACGGACGTGCGATTCGCCGTCGAGAACATGTACCCGTGGCGCTACCGCGACCGCGAGATGCTGGCGTACGCCCCCGACTGGGACGTCACCAAGGACGACTACCGGCACTTCACGGTCGACCTCTCGCACGCCGCGACCGCCCGTACCGACGCCATGGCGCTCGTCGACCGGATGGGCGACCGGCTCGCCCATGTCCACCTCGCCGACGGCAAGGGTTCGGCCAAGGACGAGCACCTGGTCCCGGGCCGGGGCAACCAGCCGTGCGCCGAGCTCCTGGAGGGCCTGGCCCGTACCGGCTTCGACGGTCACGTCGTCATCGAGGTCAACACCCGCCGGGCCATGTCGGCCGCCGAACGCGAGGCCGACCTCGCCGAGGCGCTGGCCTTCACCCGGCTGCACCTCGCCTCCAAGGTGCGCCGGTGACCTCCGAGGCCCCCGCCCCGCGCCGCCGGGGCCGCCCCCCGCGCGCGCAGGCCGAGGCAGGGCCGGGCGCGCGCGAGCGGATCCTGGAGGCGGCCCGCGCGGAGTTCGCGCAGCGCGGTTACGACAAGACGTCCGTACGCGGCATCGCCAAGGCGGCCGATGTCGACGCGGCGCTCGTCCACCACTACTTCGGCACCAAGGACGAGGTGTTCGAGGCGGCGGTCGAGATGACCCTGGAGCCGGTCCAGCTGGTGCCGCTGATCCTCGGCGCCGAGGACGACATCGACGGCGTCGGCGAACGCCTGGCCCGCTACTTCATCGGCGTCTGGGAGAACCCCGCCACGCGCGCGCAGCTACTGGCCGTCTTCCGCTCGGCCCTCACCCACGAGGCCGCGGCGAAGGTGCTGCGCGCGTTCGTGCTGCGGCGGGTCCTGGAGCGGGTGGCGGCGGACCTGAAGGTCCCCGACGCCCGCCTGCGCGCGGAACTCGCCGCGTCGCAGATGGTCGGCATCGCGGTCCTGCGCTACGTGATCAAGGTCGAGCCCCTGGCGTCGGCGGACCCGGAGGAGATCGTACGGATGGTGGCGCCTACGTTGCAGCGATACCTCACTGCGTAGCTGCGGGCATGCGTGCCGCTAGGGGCGGCACGGGTGGGCGCAGCGGCACCCCGTCCCCGCCGGGCTGCGCACCCCCTGCTTGGACCCCCACCCCGCCCCTTCCCGAAAGCCTCCGGCGGGTGTTGTTCGTCTGCGGACCGTGCTGGCTTGCTCGCGCAGTTCCCCGCGCCCCTGGCAGGGGCGCGGCGTCCCGCGATCCGGACGGGGTGTCCAGATCTTGGAGGCGGGGCGTAGGCTCGAAGTGGTCCTACCCCAATGAGGAGACGAGCGACAATGCCCGAGCTGAGGTCCCGCACCGTCACCCACGGCCGCAACATGGCCGGCGCCCGCGCCCTGATGCGTGCCTCGGGCGTAGCAGGCGCGGACATCGGCAAGCCGATCATCGCGGTGGCGAACAGCTTCACCGAGTTCGTCCCCGGGCACACCCACCTCGCCCCCGTCGGCCGCATCGTCTCCGACGCGATCCTGGCGGCCGGAGCCGTGCCCCGCGAGTTCAACACCATCGCGGTCGACGACGGCATCGCGATGGGCCACGGCGGCATGCTCTACAGCCTCCCCTCCCGCGACCTGATCGCGGACAGCGTGGAGTACATGGTCGAGGCGCACTGCGCGGACGCGCTGATCTGCATCTCCAACTGCGACAAGATCACCCCGGGCATGCTGATGGCCGCGATGCGCCTCAACATCCCGGCCGTCTTCGTCTCCGGCGGCCCGATGGAGGCCGGCCAGGCCACCCTCGTCGACGGCACCGTCCGCAAGCTCGACCTGATCAACGCGATCAGCGACGCGGTCAACGAGAACGTCTCGGACGAGGACATCCTCCGTATCGAGGAGAACGCCTGCCCCACCTGCGGCAGCTGTTCCGGCATGTTCACCGCCAACTCGATGAACTGCCTCACCGAGGCCATCGGCCTGAGCCTGCCCGGCAACGGCTCGGTCCTGGCCACCCACACCGCCCGCCGCGCCCTGTACGAGAACGCGGCCCGCACGGTCGTCGACATCACCAAGCGGTACTACGAGGACGACGACGCGTCCGTGCTGCCGCGCTCCATCGCCACGCGCGCGGCGTTCGAGAACGCGATGGCGCTCGACATCGCCATGGGCGGCTCCACCAACACGATCCTGCACCTGCTGGCCGCCGCGCAGGAGGCCGAGCTGGAGTACGACCTCAAGGACATCGACGCGGTCTCGCGCCGGGTCCCGTGCCTGGCCAAGGTCGCGCCCAACGTGGCGCCCTCGACCACGTACTACATGGAGGACGTGCACCGCGCGGGCGGCATCCCCGCCATCCTCGGCGAGCTCTACCGCGCGGGCCTGCTCAACGAGGACGTCCACACCGTCCACTCCCGCTCCATCAAGGAGTGGCTGGACGCGTGGGACGTGCGCGGCGGGTCGGCCACGCCCGAGTCCGTCGACCTGTGGCACGCGGCCCCCGGCTGCGAGCGCTCGGCGACCGCGTTCTCCCAGTCCAAGCGCTGGGACACGCTCGACACGGACGCGGCGAACGGCTGCATCCGCGACGCGGCCCACGCGTACTCGAAGGACGGCGGGCTCGCGGTCCTTCGCGGCAACCTCGCCGAGGACGGGTGTGTCGTGAAGACGGCCGGCGTCGACGAGTCGATCTGGACCTTCGAGGGTCCGGCGGTCGTCTGCGAGTCGCAGGACGAGGCGGTCGACAAGATCCTCCGCAAGGAGGTCAAGGAGGGCGACGTGGTCGTCATCCGTTACGAGGGCCCCAAGGGCGGGCCCGGCATGCAGGAGATGCTGTACCCGACGTCGTTCCTGAAGGGCCGGGGCCTCGGCAAGTCCTGCGCGCTGGTGACGGACGGGCGCTTCTCCGGCGGTACGTCGGGTCTGTCGATCGGCCATGCCTCGCCCGAGGCGGCGTCGGGCGGCACGATCGCGCTCGTCGAGGACGGCGACCGCATCCGCATCGACATCCCGAGCCGCTCGATCGAACTCCTCGTCCCGGAGGCCGAGTTGACGGCCCGTCGGGAGGCGCTTGGCGGGGTGTACGCCCCGAAGTCCCGCGAGCGGAAGGTGTCGGCGGCGTTGCGGGCGTACGCGGCGATGGCGACCAGCGCGGACAGGGGCGCGGTCCGGGACGTGTCCAAACTGGGCTGAGCCCCCACTGGCCCCGCCCCGGCCCACGCCGGGTTGATTCCCCACCCCGCCCCTTCCCGAGACTCTCCGAGGGATCTCGGGCGGGTGCGGACCGTGCTGGGTTGCTCGCGCAGTTCCCCGCGCCCCTTAATGCGCCCGAAGGGCGCTCCTAGGGGCGCGGGGAACTGCGCGACAAGCCCCCACCGGCGGTCAGCCGACGAACCCGGCCGCCCGCCCAGGGCTTTCGGGAAGGGGCGGGGTGGGGAAGTTCCCAGCGGGTCCCGACCCTCACCCCCGCGACAGCGCCGCCGCCTCCACCCCGAACACCGAGCCGTCCGGCGCGCTTGCGTACACCACGGACCCGCCAAGGACCGGCGACGGCAGGCTGGGCGTGAACGTGTTCGGCCCGCCCGGCATGCGCGGATCCGTCTGCCCCACCAGCACACCCCGAGCCGCGTCCACCGCCAGCAACCGCCCGTCCGCGCCGGTGACGTACACCCGGCCCCCACCCGCGACGGGTCGCGACGCACGGGCCGCACCCGTCTCAAGGCGCCACCGCTGCACCCCTGAACGCGCATCCACCGCGAGCAGAGAACCACCCGCCCCGAACACGTACACCGTGTCCCCGTCGACACCCGCCTGCGCCTGGTCCAAAGGCGCGGCGAGCGCGGTGCGGCGGACGGCACGCGTGGCGGTGTCCAGGCGTACGACCGCCGTCGTATAGCTGTCCGCGTCCGCCGCCAGCAGCGACAGAGCGGACCCCGACGCCCCCACCGGCCCCAACGCCCCCGACAGCCGCTTGGTCCACAACACCTTGCCGGTGGTCGGCGAAACCGCCGTGACCAGCGACGACGCCGCGTCCTCGGACACCGCGACGGCGTACAGCGCGGCCCCGCCCGGAGCCGAGACCCACTGCGCGGTCGCGGCGGCGGGACGCCCGCGCCAGCGGTCCTTGCCGGTGGCGCTGTCCAGGCACCGCACCTCGCCGGAGCCGGTGCCGGAGCCCGTGCCGGTGAACAGGACGGATGTGTCATCGATACGTACGGACGCGTGCGCGGGCACCGGACGGCTCCAGCGCACCGCACCCGTCGCCGGGTCGAGCGCGTCCAGGCGCCCCGCGCCCGGCGGGACGACCAGGACCAGGCCGCCGGAGAACCGCGGCTCCCCGTCGTCGGACACCCGCCCCCCGACGCCCCGCGCCTTCACCGACCACATGACCCGCCCGTCGGACGGATCGAGCCGGGCCGCCGTCACCCCGGGCGCGGCGCAGTAGAGGGCGGTCCCGGCGAGCGAGCAGGCCGGGGTGCGGTTCCCGCCCGCGCCACCCGGCAGCCGCACCGCCCACGGCTTGAACGCCGGTGCGCGATGGGCCTCGTCGCCCACGGTGGGCGACGATGACCCGGAGTCCCCCGAAGACCAGGCCCGTACGCCCAGTACACTGCCCGTGACCACCGCCACCAGCGCGACCGCGGCACCCGCCCACCGGGCCCCGCGGCGCAACGGCCGCGGCGCCGACGGGACCTGCGCGGCCCGCTGGTGGGTGGGGACGTCGGAGGAGGACCCGTCACCGGAGTCGTCGGCAGCGGGCCAGGGCCGCCCCAGAGGCTTCTCCGGCGGCACCTTCTCCACCGGATTCCGGAACCGCTGCGTCGGGATGAACGCCTCCGTCCCGTACGCCGCCGACCGCAGCTCCGCCATCAGCTCGTCCGGAGTCGGCCGGTCCGCGGGCTTCTTGGCGAGACAGCTCTGCAGCAGCGGTACGAGATCGGCGGGCACCCCGGTCAAGTCCGGCTCGTTGTGGACGACTTGGTACGCCACGATGTAGTGGCTCTCCGAGTCGAACGGCCCGTTCCCGGTCGCCGCGTGCACCAGGACCGCGCCCATCGCGAACACATCGGCGGCGGGCCCGACCTCGCGCGGCGTCTGGAACTGCTCCGGCGCCATGAACGGCGGCGTGCCGATCAGCTTCCCCGTCTCGGTCCGTAGATCACTGTCGTACGGACGGGAGATGCCGAAGTCGATGACCTTCGGCCCGTCGGCGGCGAGCAGCACATTGCTCGGCTTGAGATCGCGGTGCACGACCCCGGCCCGATGGATGTCCCGCAGGGCCTCGGCGAGCCCGGCCCCGAGCCGCCGCACCTGCGACGGATCGAGCGGCCCGTTCCGCTTGACCTCCTCGGCGAGGGTCGGCCCCGGAATGTAGAGCGTCGCCATCCAAGGCCGCTCGGCCGTCGGATCGGCGTCGACGACGGACGCGGTGAACGCCCCGCTCACCCGCCGCGCGGCCGACACCTCCTGCCGGAACCGCGCCCTGAACTCCGGGTCCTTGGCATGCTCGGCGTGCACGACCTTGACGGCGAGGCGCAGCCCTGAGGCGGACGCGGCGAGACGCACCACACCCATGCCGCCGGAGCCGAGCGTCGACTCCAGCAGATACTGCCCGGCGTACTCCGGATGCCCGGAGCGCCCCGGATGTTCCGCTTCCGGCCCCGGCCCCGTGCTGCGCAGCGGCGGCATCGCCCACCCCCGTGTGTTCGTCCCCGAGCGCGACGCTCGGAGCCTAGTCGATGATGCGTACGAGTCCCGAAGGGCTTGCTAGCCTGCGGGTCGCGTGCGGGGTGCGTACGCACAGTGACGCCTGTGGGCGCCGATGGGGGAGATGCAGATGACTGGTGACGAGCTCGCGGGTGTGGACACCGAGGTCGCGGGCGTGGCGGCGGACGCGGCCACGCGGCGGTACCCGGTGGCGCCCGACACGCACCTGAACGTCCGCAGCGGCCCGGGCACGGGATACCCCGTGGTCAGGGTCCTGCCCGCCGGGGTGAGCGTCCCGATCAACTGCCAGTGCTCCGGGACGACGGTCTCCGGCCCGTACGGCACGACGGACATCTGGGACAACATCGCCAACGGCCAGTACGTGTCGGACGCGTATGTGAGGACGGGCAGCGACGGGTACGTGGCGGTGAGCTGCTCGTAGCGGTCCGCAGATCGAGGGGCCGCGCGGCGCTGCTCGTGGCCGTCCGGGTCCCGGGTGAGCCGTCGGGGGATAATCGACCCCATGAGCGAGCAGACCGGCGCCGGGGGCGGCCCCGAGCCCGAGCCCATCCGTTTCTTCGGCACGACCTGGGTCGGCCACGACAACGGCTACGGGCTGCGCCGCGCCGGCGTGGCCGTCGGCTCGCTGGCCACGGCGGTCGCCGCGTGCTTCGTGCTGCGCTTCGCGTACCAGGGCCTCCAGATCGCGGACACCGGCAGCTTTGTGAACATCCTGGTCGTGGTGATGTTCGCGCTGTGCAGCGCGATGGCGTTCCGTAAGACGTACGAGGGGTTCAGCACCCGCTCGGCCGACCTCGACGCCGAGCGCAACCTCCAGGGCCTGAAGGCGATCGGCTTCGTCGGCTCGCTGCTCGCGTACTTCTTCCGCTCCCTGAGCGAGGCCCCGGGCGAGGGCCTGCGCCGCAAGGAGTACGAGGCGGCCGTGGCGGCGTACGAGCGGCGCCGGGCGGGGAACCCGGCGGGCCGGAAGAAGAAGCCGAAGCGCAAGTAGCGACCGGGTGGCCAGGGGGGCTCGCCCCCGCTCCCGTGATCCCTTCGGCCCGGTCGGCCCCCGAGCCACACTGGCCTCATGGCCTCTGAACCTCAACCCACCGTCCGGGCACGGTCGTTCGACAGTGCCGCCGCCCAGTACGCCGCCAACCGCCCCTCCTACCCGCCCGCCCTCCTGGACGCGATCGAGGAGAGCGCGACGCGAGCCCTCAAGGGGGCCCGGGTCGCGGACATCGGCGCGGGCACCGGTATCGCCACCGCCCTCCTGTACGAACGCGGCGCGCGCGTGGTCGCGGTCGAGCCGGGCGCGGCGATGGCGGCCGAGCTCCGCCGCACCCTCCCCGACGTCCCCCTGGTGCGCGGCGACGGCAACCATCTCCCGCTGGCCACCGCCTCCGCCGACTTCCTCACGTACGCCCAGGCCTGGCACTGGACCGACACGGCGAAGTCCGTCCCGGAGGCCCGCCGGGTGCTGCGCCCCGGCGGCACGCTCGCCGTGTGGTGGAACACCACCGACCACACCGTGGGGTGGCTCGCCGACCAGGACGCGCGCGTACGCGCGTACCTCGGCGCACCCGACGCGGGCAGCTCGCAGGTCGCCCGGGGCGACGGCAGGATCCAGCCCGACCCGCCGGTCTTCGCCTTCACGCAGCGCCGCATCCCGTGGACGCGCCGCGTCCCGCTCGCGACCCATCTGGCGAACCTCGGTACCCACTCCGCGTTCCTGGTGCTCGGCGCGGAACGCGCGCAGGAGTTCCTGACCGAGGAGCACCGCGTGCTCTCCGCGCTCTTCCCGGACGGAATGGTCGAGGAGAGCTACGTGGTCGACCTCTGGACCGCCACCCGCTGAGCCGCCCCGCATGTCCGGTTTCCTTGACGCCCGCCCGCACCGGGCGCATTATTCAACACATGATGAATTATGAGCCCGAAGGTGCCCGCGCCGCAGCGGCACCGGCGGGCGGGCCCGGGGAAACGTCCCTCGGGCCGCCCGCCGAGCCACCCCCTGGACCTGCCGCCGTCACCGCCCACGCCCTCACCGTCGTACGCGGTGGTCGGTCCGTCCTGCGCGATCTGCACTTCGCCGTCCCACGCGGCCGTATCACCGGCCTGCTCGGCCCCTCCGGCTGCGGCAAGTCGACCCTGATGCGGGCCGTCGTCGGCACCCAGGCCAAGGTCACGGGCACCCTCACGGTCCTCGGCCGCCCCGCCGGCGCCCCCGCCCTGCGCCCGCTCGTCGGCTACGTCACGCAAGCACCCTCCGTATACGATGACTTGACGGTACGTCAGAATCTGGACTACTTCGCGGCCGTCCTCCAGCCCGGCCGCGCCCACCGGGCCGACCGCGCGGCGGCCGTGGAACGCGCCATCACGGACGTCGCCCTCACCTCGCACGCCGACGTCCTCGCGGGCCGCCTCTCCGGCGGCCAGCGCAGCCGCGTCTCGCTGGCGGTCGCCCTGCTCGGCACCCCGGAGCTCCTCGTCCTGGACGAACCGACCGTCGGCCTCGACCCGGTCCTGCGCCGCGACCTGTGGAACCTGTTCCACGCCATCGCCGCCGAGCGCGGCACCACGCTCCTGGTCTCCTCCCACGTCATGGACGAGGCGGAGCGCTGCCACAACCTCCTCCTCATGCGCGAGGGCCGCATCCTGGCCGAGGACACCCCGGCGGCCCTGCGCGCCCGCACGGGCACGGCCACGGTCGAGGACGCGTTCCTGACCCTGGTGGACGAGGCGGACCTGGGCGACAGCCCGAAAATCCCTCGGAAGGCAGCCCGATGAACACCTCCCGCACCCTCGCGACGGCCGCCCGCGTGCTGCGTCAGCTGCGCCACGACCCGCGCACCATCGCGCTGATGCTCCTGGTCCCGGTCCTGATGATCACGCTGCTGCGGTACGTGTTCGACGCCTCGCCCCGCACCTTCGACAGCACTGGCGCGTCGCTGCTCGGCATCTTCCCGCTGATCACGATGTTCCTGGTCACCTCGATCGCCACCCTGCGCGAACGCACCTCCGGCACCCTCGAACGCCTGCTGGCGATGCCGCTCGGCAAGGGCGACCTGATCGCGGGCTACGCCCTCGCGTTCGGCCTCCTCGCCGTCGTCCAGTCCGCCCTGGCCACCAGCCTCTCGGTCTGGTTCCTGGGCCTGGACGTCCTGGGCTCCCCGTGGCTGCTTCTGCTCGTCGCCCTGCTCGACGCGCTCCTGGGCACGGCGCTCGGCCTCTTCGTCTCGGCGTTCGCGGCGTCCGAGTTCCAGGCGGTCCAGTTCATGCCCGCGGTGATCTTCCCCCAGCTACTCCTCTGCGGCCTGCTGACGGCCCGCGACACGATGCAGCCCGCCCTGCGCGCCGTCTCCAACGTCCTCCCCATGTCATACGCGGTAGACGCAATGACCCAGGTCCAAAGCCACCCGAACCCAACGACGGCCTTCGTCCAGGACGTACTGATCGTCGGCGGCTGCGCACTGCTGGTCCTGGTACTGGGCGCGGCAACGCTGAGGCGCCGCACCACTTAGGGGCGCGGGGAACTGCGCGACAAGCCCCCACCGGCCCGCAGCCGACGGACACCGCTTCCCCCGCTCCCCGCGGAGCGCAAGTGCGAGGATGACGAGGAGAGACCACGCACCCCGGAGGGCAACCGAAAATGACCCACACCGTCGCAGTCCTCGGCACCGGCAAGATCGGCGAAGCCCTCCTCAGCGGAATGATCCGCGCCGGCTGGAACCCGGCCAGCCTCCTGGTCACGGCCCGCCGCCCCGAGCGCGCCGAAGAGCTCCACACCCGTTACGGCGTCGAGTCCGTCAGCAACGCAGACGCCGCCAAGCGCGCCGACACCCTCATCCTCGCCGTGAAGCCCCAGGACATGGGCCGCCTCCTCGACGAGCTCACCCCGTACGTCACCGCCGACCGCCTGGTCATCAGCGCCGCCGCCGGCATCCCGACCGCGTTCATCGAAGAGCGCCTGGCGCCGAACACCCCGGTCGTCCGCGTCATGCCGAACACGCCCGTCCTCGTCGACGAGGGCATGTCCGTCATCAGCGCCGGCAGCCACGCGACCCCGACCCACCTCGCCCACACCGAGGAGATCTTCGGCGGCGTCGGCAAGACCCTGCGCGTCCCCGAGTCCCAGCAGGACGCGGCCACCGCGCTCTCCGGCTCGGGCCCCGCGTACTTCTACTACCTGGTCGAGGCGATGACCGACGCGGGAATCCTGCTCGGCCTGCCCCGCGCCCAGGCCCACGACCTGATCGTGCAGGCCGCCATCGGCGCCGCCGTGATGCTCCGCGACAGCGGCGAACACCCGGTCAAGCTCCGCGAGGCCGTCACCTCACCCGCGGGCACCACGATCAGCGCGATCCGCGAACTGGAGAACCACGGCGTACGCGCGGCCCTCATCGCCGCCCTGGAAGCCGCCCGCGACCGCAGCCGCGAACTGGCCTCCGGCAACGGCTGACGTCCCCTACTCCTCCCGTCGCCGCCACCGAACGGCGGCGACGGTCGCACCCCCGCCCACCAGAAGCACGGAAGCCCCGAGCACCACGGCCGTGGTGCTGACGGGCTCGTCGCCGGAGTCGGACGACTCATACGGGTACTCATACGCGTACGAGGTGGACGCGCCCCGCACCCCGGCACCCTGGGCGACGGGTGCCCGTACGGAGTGCAGCTGCTCCGACAACCGACACGAGTCACGAAGAAGCCTTTCCAGCCGATCCGCCTCGGCCCGAGACGCCTCGTCCCCGCACTCCCGCAGCCGCTCGATCTCGTGCCGTGTCTCCTGATTGACGGTGTCGACCATGTGGGCGCGGATGCGGGCGACGCGCTCGTCCCCGTCGGCGGCGTACGAGGTCACCGCCCCGACGACGCAGGCGCCGCTCAGGGCCGCGGTGCACACGGCGACTCCGGCAACCCGGACAAGACTCCTCATGCGCCCCAAACTAGGCGCGCCCCCACCCGCCCCGGATCGGTCGTCCAGCCCCGCTCCCCTCGGCCGAAAGAACCAGCCGACAGGCCCCCTGACCGGGGTTGACACGCCCTCGGCCCGTACGTAGTGTTCTCCGAGTTGTCCGACGTGAGCGCCGACTCCGGTCGGTCCCCGGACAGCCATTCCGCACCAACCACTTGATCCGTACGGCGATCACCGCCGTCTCGTTTTTCGTGCGCTTTTGCGAAATGAGGATTCCGCGTTCGAGAGGACGCAGCCCCGATTGGCATCGGGGGCCAGGATTCCGCTAAAGTCTCACTCGTCGGAACGGCCCAACAGCCGGGAAGACAAGCCGACTTGGCTCCGGGAGACCGGAAATCAGGCCCGAAAGGATCTGATAGAGTCGGAACCGCCGGAAAGGGAAAACGCGAGAGCGAAGAACCTGAAAAGCGCCGAGGAAATCGGAACGGAAACGGTCTGATAGAGTCGGAAACGAAGGAAGCGCCCGGAGGGCCCGGAAACGGGAACAAAGGAAGCGTCCGTACCTTGAGAACTCAACAGCGTGCCAAAAGTCAACGCCAGATTGACAACCCCGGCCTGCC
>NZ_MECJ01000008.1 GCF_014596475.1 Streptomyces sp. CBMA152
GGCCGAAGCCGCCGCCACCCACGCGGCCGCGCTGCGCGCCAACACCCAGGCCGCCGAGGCCACCGCTCAAGAGGCGCGGGCCGGCGTCGCCGCGCACGAGGCCGCACGGCTGGCCGGACTGGCCGCCGTCGAGGCCAACAACGCCCTCCAGGCGGCGAACCGCACCAAGGACGAGGCCGAGGGTGCGGTCCGTGAAGCCGCGATGGCCCGCCTGCAGGCCGGTATCGCCGTTCAGGCGTCCAACGCCGCCCGCACCACCGCGGCCGGTATCGCCGACCCGGCCAACACCGCGATCGAGCTGACCGCGCCGTTCTCCGGCAAGGACATCGACGCGGACTTCGCCGCGGCGGTGGCCGCCGCCGCCCAGGAGATGGGCCAGGAGCAGGTCGCCTCGGCCGAGGCCAAGGCCGCGGAGGCCGTCAAGGCCGCCGACGCCGCGGACGAGGCCGCGAAGCGGGCCAACGCCCAGGTCGCCCCGGCCTTCAAGGCCGCTGCCGACGCCGCCCGTTCGTCCGCGAACGCCGCACGCTCGACCGCGGCGGCGATGAAGTCCGCGGCCGAAGCCGCCGAGGACGGAGCCAAGGCCCGAGCCGCGGCCGCCAGCGCCAACCAGGCCGACGCCCAGGCGCAGAAGGACGCGAAGGACGCCCGGGCAGCTGCCAACCAGGCGTACGCCGACGCTACCGCGGCTCGCCAGGCCGCCAACCAGGCCGAGGCCGAAGCCGCCCGCGCCCGTGGTGCCGCCGCAGAGGCCGAACAGCACGCCAGCGCAGCCGCCGGTGCCGCCGACCTCGCCGAGAAGGAAGCCGCCACCGCGCAGGGCGCCGCGAACCAGGCGAAGGAGGACGCCGACGCCGCAGGAAAACTGGCGGAGTCCGCCGAGAGCCACGCGAAGTCGGCGAAGGAAGCGGCCGACAACGCCCTCAACTACGCCAAGGAAGCCGAGGAGGTCGCGAAGAAGGCGGAGGCGGAGCAGGAGGAAAGGGAGCGCAAGGCCCTTGAGGAGGCCGCCAACGCCCCGAAGACCGACACCGGCGACCTGTCCGACGAGGACCTGGCCGACCTCGAAGAGGCCGGCATCTCGAAGAAGGACCTCGAAAGGGCCCAGGAACTCGCGGGCAAGAACTTCGAAGACTTCCTGATCGAAATCGGCGGTGAGGTTCTCAAGCAGTACTTCGACGTCGACAACATCAAGAAGTGCTACAGCGAAGGAAACGTCGAAGCCTGCTTCTGGGCGCTGGTCAACAACCTTCCGTGGGGCAAGGCGTTCCGAGCCATCGAGAAGTTCCCGGAGATCGCCAAGGCCATCAAGCGCCTCGCCAACATCGGGGGCCTTCTCAAGGAATCGGCGGCGGCGAAGAAGCTGCTCAAGAAGAGCGACGAGCTTCTCGACAAGATCTACAAGCAGTTCGACTGCCGCAGGAAGCACAGCTTCCCGCCCACTACCCCGGTTCTGCTCGCCGACGGTACGCACCGGTCCATCAAGGACGTCCGCATCGGGGACCGGGTGGTCGCGACCGATCCGGAGAGCGGCCGCACCGATGTGCGGCCGGTGACGAACTACTTCACCACCGAGGACGACAAGGACTTCACCCGCCTCGTCGTCACCACGGCCCAGGGTCCCGCCACCATCACGGCGACCTCCAACCATCCCTTCTGGCTGACGGACCGCAAGCAGTGGGTGGACGCGGGCGACGTGCGGGTGGGAAACCAGCTGCGCACCCCCGCGGGCTCGACGCTCGCCGTGACAGGCGTCGTCAACTACCACGAGCGCCAGCGCACCCATGACCTCACGGTCGGGGAGTTCCACACCTACTACGTGGGTGTGGGAGCGACCGATGCCCTCGTCCACAACTGCACTGACCTGGCAGCCGCGGAGCGTCGTTTCCGCGATCAGGCACACACCTACAGCGATCACATCAATCCGACCCAGGCGAGGATCGAAGAGAAACTCAAGAAGGACGGCATCGTCACGAAGTGGACGGATGCAGAAACGGCGCAAGCGGCTGTGGACGAGGCGGTGAAGTTGAACCAGACGTGGCTCAGGAACAACCTCCGCAAGCTGCAGCACAACGAAACCGCAGAACTTCCCGTGCAGATGTACAGCGGAGGGTCGCTGGGAACTTACATCAGAAGGGACGGCAGTACGGGTGCCGCCAGTAACAGGGTGAAAGTCGTGATCAAGAAGATCGAAAAGGGCAGGAGTCCGGACGGCAAGAAGGTTCCGGGTGGGTACTACATCTTCACCTCGTACCCACTACCGTAGAGCGGGCAACGAGAGAAGGACGTGCAGTGGACTTTGATTTCGGACTGACCGCGCTGGGTGGGAAATTCCACATGGACTGGCGGCACGAAGGCGATACCCCTCGGGATTTGGTACGCCGATGGGCCGCGCTCGTCGGGGACGACGAGACCGGCCGCGAACGGCTGCGCCTCCTGGACGAGGACACGCGGCTACTCCTCGCATCGCCACTCTCGGACGATGACATCCATGCGTTGTGGAGAGCCGCCGCGATGTTCTATCCGTTCTACCCGGTTGCCGGGGAGGAACCCGCGCGGGGCCGCGCATGGCTGACCGAGATCGAAAGCGAATTGCGGCCGCACTTCCCGGAGCCGGGAGGCGAGCCTTCTGCGGTAGCGAGCTCCGACGCCGAGCGCGCGGCGGTCGTCGCTCTCGCGGGACGTCTGACACCGCGGTCCGAGTCGGCGCTGGAGCCCTTGTCGGCCCCCACGGTGACCGGTGCGGTGGAGCGCTGCGCGACGCTGGTGAGTGCCGCACTCGCGTTCCGGTTCCTGCTCCACGCCTACTCGACGTACAACAGTCCGGTACCCGCCTCCTCCTGGGCCGTGTTCGAGGAACTGAACCATTCCTTCGGATACGGAGAGTTCATGCTCTCGACGATCGAGTACCTCCGGGAGGAATAAGTCACTCCAGCGCTCTGGACCGGCCGGTTCGGCCAGGGTGCGCCTGAGAGCTGGACAGGGGCGCAGAAGTGCCTTCCTCGCTGGGCCGATGGACCTCTCCAGGGTCTACGGCCGCGCGAGGGAGGCACTTTCCGCCCGGCTCGATCGCGGCCGCCGCCGAGCACCTCTACGCGTCTGGGGGCGCCTGCACGGCCTGGTCAGCCTGGAGGTCTATGGGCATCTGGCGCCGGAGACCGACGATCCCGGGCGGGTTTTCGAGGATGAGATCTGGGACTTGACCCGGACGCTGGGCCTGGAGGGGTGACCTTCACAGCAGTGACACCGTCCAGTGCACTGCGCATCGTCAGGACATAGCAGGGGCATTACGCCCTGCCTCCTGGCCCGAAGGAACACCCCGGCGACCGGCCACCGCGAAGCGGCGCCCGCTTCGCCGCGAGGTCGTCGTCGGTGCCCCGAGGCGACCGCACGTACCGGCGCACGATCCGCATCTGGCGCCGCGTTGTCCGCGCACAGGATCAGGTCGGCGTACGCGCCGCGTACGCGGGCGATGGTCTCGGCCTGCTGCTGCGAGACGAGCCGCAAATGCGCGACGTCGGGCTGCCCGCGGGCGGAGGCGCGGGCAGCCCGACCAGGTCGTGAGGGCGCCGACGACCGCGCCGCCGGCGCCCAGACCCGCGCCGACGATCACTGCCCACTGTCCGTCCATGGAGCAGACGTCAGGACGTGTCGTGCCTGTCGCAGGGGCTGTTCGCGATTCTTCGCGGCCCTACTTGTCTGCCTTGGCGTCCGAGTCGGCGGCCGCGGCTGCCGACTCCGCCGCGCCGACCTTCTGCGCCATCTGCTGCTCCGTGCCCGAGGGTGAGTCCGACTTGGCGGGGGAGTGTGAGCAGCCGGTGGCGAGCGCGGCGGTCAGGGCGGCTGCCGCCACGGTGTGCAGGAGGGTGCGGGCACGCATCACTTCGTCCCGTTGTTGTTGGCCTCGCACCAGGCGGTCACGTCCTTGAGGTCCTTCTGCCGCTGTTGAAGCGTCGTCACCAGCCCCTTGCGGTAGGTGAGTTTGTCATTGAGGTAGGTCTCGATCGCTGGGTGGCCCTCCTTCTTCGCGTTGTCCACCCGCTGCTGCAGCCGGGCCACCGAACCCACGGTGTTCACACCGCCGTTGAGCCGGTCGAGGGAGCGGTCGAGGCGCGCCGCGACCTTGGGTGCCCGCTTGCAGACGCTCTTGGCGCCGTCGGTCGTGGGTGCCTTGGCCGTGGTGCGCGGTGTCTTGGAGGGGGTGGAGTCGGCGAAGGCGCTGGGCGCGGCGACGGTGAGTACGGCCGTAGCGGCCAGTGCCGCCGCGGCCACCCGGCGGCGGGCCGAGAAGGGTGTGTCCATGGGTGCTGCCTCCTGGTCCAAGGATCGGATCGAACGACCGGAGGCTACGAAGGCTCTTTGTGGAAACTCTGTGACCGGGCCGCCGTGAGCGTCAGCCAGTCCCGCTGGAGGGGGAGCGCGCCGTCCCGCGACGGGACGGATGCGGGCAGGCGTACCGTGCAGCGGGTGCCCGTCGCGCCGGGCCCCTCGCGGAGCTCGACGGTGCCGCCGTGCAGCGCCGCCTGCTGGGCGACCAGGGTGAGGCCGAGTCCGGAGCCGGTGCTGCCGGGGCCCCGGTGGAAGCGCCGGAACACCTCCTGGCGGGCGTGCGGCGGGATGCCCGGGCCCCGGTCGTCCACGGTGATCAGCACCTGCCCGTCCTCCCCGCGGACGGCGACGGCGATCTCGGCCCGGCCCCGCGCGTCCCTGCCGTGCACGAGCGCGTTGCCGACGAGGTTGTCGAGCAGGATCCGGATGCCGGGCTCCCAGCAGTGCGCCGGCGCGGGCTCCGCGTCCAGGGTGATCCGGGCGTCCGGCACCCGCCGCCGGGCCTCGGCCACCGCCGCGTCCGCCGACTCCGCCACGTCGACCACCCGGAACGCGTCGGGCTCCACCAGATCGCCGCGCCCCAACTCCCGCAGCGCGACCAGCATGCCGAGCAGGCGCGCGTGCTCGGCCCGCAGCTCGTCGACGACCGCGTCGCGCTCCGCCTCCGGCAGCCCGGGAAGGGCCAGGACGTCGAGGTTGGTGCCCATGCTCATCAGCGGGTTGCGCAGCTCGTGCGAGGCGGCCGCGGAGAAGGAGCGGGCGGTGTCCAGGGCCTGCGCGGTGCGGGCTGCCTGCTCGTCGTAGCGGGCGAGGACGGTCTGGAGGGTGGCCGCCAGGTCGTCGACCTCGGTGACCCCGGTCGGCCGGTGTTCGAGCCGTACGGTGCTGGTACGGGGATCGAGGCCCTCCGCGCGTCGGCGCAACCGGCGCAGCGGGCGGGTCGCACCGTTGGCGACGGCCCAGGCGAGCAGCGCCGAGAGCGGGGCGGCGAGCACGGCGGTGGTCGCCGTCCGCCTTCGTACGAGCCCGAGTTGGGTGCGGCTCGCGGTGTCCGGCGAGAACACCCACAGGGTGCCGGACACCTGCGACCCCTTGACCGGCAGCGCGTACGCCCGCCAGGTGCGGCCCGCGCCCCGCACGGTCACCGGGACCTTGACTGCGTGCGGCAGCGGGACGGATGCGTCGGGCTGCGGGCCGCCGCTGAAGGTTCCGTCGGGTCCGCTGAGGCGTACACCCACATCGAGCGCGGAAGTGAAGAGCCGGCGCTGCCGGTTCTCCTCGGCGGTGGGCTGGTCGTTGGCCGCGGCCCGCAGCAGTGTGCGGGCGTCGTGGGCGATCGCCGTGGCCCGGGTCCGCAGATGGCTGTCCTCCTCGCGGTGCAGATCGCGGGCGACGAGCGTGAGCAGCAGCCAGCCGCAGGCCAGGACCAGTATCGGCACGGCCACGCCCACCGCGAGGGCGATCCGGGTGGACAGTTTCACGGCTGCTCCCGCAGGACGAAGCCCACTCCGCGCACGGTGTGGACGAGCCGGGGAGCGCCGTCCGCCTCCAGCTTGCGGCGCAGATAGCTGACGAAGGTGTCCACGGCGTCGGTGCGTACGTCGACGTCGTATCCCCAGACCCGTTCGAGCAACTGGTCGCGGGTGAGGACGAGACCGGTGTTGCGGGCGAGGACTTCGAGCAGTTCGTACTCGCGCCGGGTGAGGTCGAGCAGGCGTCCGTCGCGGTGTGCGGTACGGGCAGCCGGGTCGATGACGAGACCGCAGGACCGTACGACGTCGTGCTCGGCGGGTGGGCGGCGGCGCAGCAGTGCGTGCAGCCGCAGCACCAGCTCTTGGAGGGCGAACGGTTTGACCAGGTAGTCGTCGCCGCCCGCCTGGAGCCCGGCGATGCGGTCGGTGGTCTCGTCGAGCGCCGACAGCATCAGTACCGGCAGATCGTGCCCGGCGCCGCGCAGGGCCGTGCACACCTCGATGCCGCTCATGTCCGGCATGGAGACGTCGAGCACCAGCACATCGGGCGGTGCCTGGCCCACCGCGTCGAGTGCGGCCCGGCCGCCGTCGGCGGTGCGCACCCGGAAGCCGCTGAGCCTCAGCCCACGCTCCAGGGAGCGGCGCACCGCGGCGTCGTCGTCGACGACCAGGACGTCCCCGGGACGGTTCGGACCGCTCATCCGCCTCACCCTCACTCCACGCCGCCGCACGTCGGGCCGCGGCGGCGGGGTCAGGGTACGACGCCTTGCTGTGTGCGCCCGGGCGGAAGGAGCGGCCACGGGTCGCCGTCGGACCCGCCTATGGATCGGCAAGGGCCGGTTCACCCCCATGCTCGGCGAGGACGCGGCGGCATCACGTCAGCCCGCTTCGTGGCGGGCGAGCCCTCGACGTTCGGTCGGGGTTTCGCCCGGCGCGGCCGCTCTGGCGGTGGTGTTGGGGATGTGCGTGAAGTGGATCGCTCACGTCGCGATGAATGTGCTCACTCGTGTGGTGAGTTCGTCGGCCGCCTGGTGCTGGAGTCCGTGGTGGCTGCTGCCGGGCAGGACCGCGATCTCGGCGTGGGGCAGCAGCCTTCTGGCGGTGGCTGCGACCCGGCGGGCATCGTGGGGTCGGCTGTGTTCGGCGAGCAGTAGCAGTACTGGTGTGCGGAGCGTGCGCAGGGCGGCCGCGGCTGGGCGGGGCCTGGTGACCGGGCGGGCTTTGGGTAGGGCGGCCGCTGTTTTCTGTAACCGTAGCCAGGCCGGGTCCAGTGGTGCGCCGCCGCTCTGCCAGTGCAGGAAGGAGCGGGTGCGGGCTGGGGTGGGCCGTATCAGCATCGGCAGCGCGCGCAGCAGGTAGGTGGGCCGGTACCCGGCGAAGCAGCCGGTGGGGTCGGTGAGGACCAGGCGGTGTACCCGGGGGGAGTCGAGGGCGTAGTGGAGTGCGATCCAGGCGCCGTAGGAGTGTCCGGCCAGGGTGGTCTGGTGGATGCCGAGGCCGTCGAGCAGGGTGTCGAGCCAGTGATGGAGGTCGGCGACGGTGCTGATGGGGCGCTCTGGGGCGGGGGTGCTGTGGCCGGCGTCCCCGATGAGGTCGGCGGCCAGGACGCGGTGGGTGCGCGCCCAGGCGGGAGCGTTGGCGAACCAGGAGACCGAGGTCTCCCCACCACCGGGCAGCAGGAGCAAGGGCGGCGCGTCGGGAGAACCGAGGCAGTTGAGGCGGGTGGTGCCGTAGGGAGTGGGGATGTCACGGCGTTCGATCCCCGGGCCCCACTGGGCCAGCAGCTTGTCGTACGCCGCGAAGAACGTCTCGTGCATCCTCAGCCCCTCCACCCCGCACGGTTGTCTCGCTTCACGATATTCCCCGAGGGCGACGCCCGTCGTAGCGTCGGGAGGTCTATGGCTTGAGCTTGTGGCGATACCAGCGGTGGTGTACCACGGGTTCGACACCCAGCACTGCGGCGCCTGCGACCATGCCGACCAGCAGGGTGGGCCAACCGCCGCCGTTGAGGAGCGCGCCGAGACAGGCGGCGGCAATGGCCGCAGGACGTAGGAGTGTCAGCAGACCGAGGCCGATGACCATCGCGAGCGTGCCGGCACGGAACGGCAGGAGGAAGTAGGCCGCGAGTGACAGCAGGACGGCGACGGCATAGACCGCAAGCGGGAGCAGGTAGCCGATCCCGCCGACCGTCAGGGAGCCGTACGTCCGGGTTCGGTCCGGCGCCGTGAGAAGCAGCAGGAGTGCGGTCAGCACCGGAGCGAGCAGCAGGACTGCGCCTACGGCCAGCCCGCGCATGGCGGCTCGGGCGTTCGTGCGGCGTTTGCGGATGCGGGCGTCGCGGCCGGCGTAGGCACGGAAGCCGCTGAATGCCGCGTCGACCAGGCCGAGCAGTGCGAGCGGTATGGCGGGAGTCATCGGGTGCACTCGAAGAGGTGGTCGGGACCGACCAGTCGGCGCGCGGCACGCCCGAGAAACCGGCGAAACGGATCCTCCAGGTGCGGGCGCACGCCGATGATCGGGCGCAGTGTGGTGCAGAACGGGTTCGCCGCGCCGCGAGGCTCGTACAGCAGTGGTGTGATACCGGGGACGCGGGCGGCGCGAAGCAGTGCTTCGTCGCTGTGGGCGCGCCGTGCGGAGGCGACGCCGTCGTGGCGGCCGAGCGGGTGGCGCATCCGGGCGCGGTGGAAGATCCACGCCCCGAGGGGTGCGAGGCGGGTTGCGGCGATGTCGAAGTGGCAGAAGGCATACGCGGGGGAGGCGGCCTGGGACCGGAAGAACTCGGCCAGGGCGGGACCGCGGAAGTGGTGCAGCACGCCGGTGGAGATGTAGACGGTTGCCGCCTCTGGCAGGTCGAACGCGTTGCCGTGGACGAAGCGGCAGTCGAGTCCCTCGGCGCGGGCGAGGTGGCCGGCTTCGGCTACCAGTGCGGCGTCGAGGTCGACTCCGACGAGATCAACGTCCGGGCCCAGCGCATGGGTGGCCGCCAGCCAGCGAAACCTACGGCCTCCGCCGCGGCCTCCGTGCCCGAGAAGCCGCACAAGGGGCAGCGACTGCGGCCCCCACTATCAACGCCGAGGCCACAGACCCCGGATGCGGTGTGCAGTACCAGGCCGGGCATAGTCGGGGAGGACCAGTCATCGATCACGGAGGAACCATGCGCATCGGGGTCTACCTCGCGCACCCGCGTCCGGGCAGCTTCAACCACGCCGTGTTCACCGCCGTCGTGGAAGAACTGCGCGACCGGGGGTGTCACGTACTCGCGCACGACCTCTGCGCCGAGGGATTCGCCCCGGTGCTGAGCGCGGACGAGACGGAGACGGTCCGGTCGGCCATCTCCTCCCGTGACCCGCAGGTGGAGTTGCACCGGTCCGAGGTGGCCACCCTCGATGCCATGGTGTTGGTCCATCCGAACTGGTGGGGCATGCCGCCCGCCGTCCTCACGGGCTGGGTGCAGCGCGTGCTCGCGCCCGGTGTCGCGTACAAGCTGGGCACCGCGGACGGGGAGCCCGCAGGGCTGCTGAAGGCCGGCCGGGCGCTCGTCCTGAACACCTCCGACACCCCTGCCGACCGCGAAGAGAGCGAGTTCGGTGACCCGCTGCAAAGGATCTGGGCGGCATGTGTCCTGCCGTACGTAGGTGTCGCCGACGTCCGGCGAATCGTCTTCCGTACGGTGACCGACTCGACCGACGCGATGCGCGCATCATGGCTGCGCCAGGCACGTCAGCAAGCCGCCGCGCTGATGGTCTGACACCGCCATGCAGTGTGGGCAGGAACGCTTGCGTGCTGGTGCAGTCGGCGGTACCCGGGGACGTTCTTCCCGACACCGTCCGCCACACCAGATGCGACGGGAGTGAACGGCCCCGCCGGATGGCTGGTCATCGTGGGTGACCAGCCATCCGGCCGTTCGGCGTTAGAAGGTCCTCGGAGTGAACCAGGTCGCCTGGCTCCCCGGGTTGTTGAGGTCGAACGTCGTGCCGGACAACCGCCGGTCAACACCCAGGGAGCCGGTGTAGCGGCCCCTCGCTCCGTTCGACCAGCCGATCGTGAACGAGATGCTGGATCCGTCGACCGAACCGGTTTCGATGGTGCCGACGACGTTGGAGTAGGAGGCGGTCCCGAAGAGTCTGCCGCTGCCGTCCTGAGTGACGTTGAGCGTCGGTGTGGCGTCGTTGCTCTGGACGAGCTGCCATGTGCCGCCGGCGTCGAACCCGGGCGCGGTGGCGACGGCCGTCCGGGGTGCCGAGGCCATGGTGGTGGCGCCGGCGGCCGGGGCCAGGGCCAGACCGCCGACGCCCAGGAGGAGGGTGAGGCCGGCTGCTGCGAGCTTGGTGCGCATGAGTATTTCCCCTCGATGGCTGTTTGGTCGTTCCGCTGAGCGGATCCAGCGGCCCGCCACCGCTGCTGTTCGGCCTGGTGGCCCGGCACCCGGTGAGGACATCTCCGATGGTGGCCTGGCGGTGAAGCTGCGGATATCCCAAGATCTGGGGGTTGAAATCTGCTGCTTTCGAGGCATGGCCGCGAGGTCTCAGGCGGTGCTGATTCCGATCTTCCTCGTTCGTGTTGATCTGCGGGGTGTGAAGAGAGAGCCGTACTCAGCGACTTGTCGGACGAGCAGTGGGCGTCGATCGAGCCGATGATCACGGCCTGGAAGCAGCCGCTACCAGAAACGGACTTGGCATCCACTCAGACGTGCTGACAAAGCCGTTGGGAGTGGCGGTAGTTGCCGAGGCAGGTGGCGAGACGGAGGAAGCCCTCCTGAATGGGGCTCGCCGCGTGGGGCGTTCTTACCGTGGGTTGCTCCGCAGGCTCTTCTTGGCCAGTTCGTAGGCAGGCAGCATTTCCTTGTGCTCTTCGGTGTCCATCCCGCCCAGGTGCAGGATCACCGGACCGCTCGGGGTGGCCACGGCCAGGGCGTGCTCCTGCTTCGACTCATCGAGGAGCTTGCTGTACGTCTCGTAGACGACTTCGGCCGCAGGCAGCGAGCGTGCCGTGACCTCCCTGTACGTCGCCTTGCTCGCGTTCTTGTCGGCAGTGACGAACGCCTCCAGGGCCGCGCGCGGGGTGCTGCCCTTGGCATCGCTGGTCCACGCGCGCAGGAAGCCGATGTGCCCGGCGGGCTTGGCGTCGATCTCGCAGGCCATGGTGAACGGGCCCTGCTTGGCGAGGGCGTCCAGTGCCGTGCCGTCGAGCTTGACCGCTTTGGCCTTCCACTTGGCGGCGATGGTGAAGGTCACGGGCAGCGGACACACCGATCCGGCGGACCCGACCACGGCGTCACCCGCGGCCGCCGGAGCGCTGGTTGCCCTGTCGGACGCTTGAGAGGACGCCGTTGCGGGGGTCGCCGTCGGCTTGTCCGCGGAATCCTTCGTGCCGCCGCACCCCGTCAGCACCGCCGCCGCCATCGCGGCGGCGGCCACACCCCGTACCGAATTCCGCACTACACGTCCTTCTGCCCATATTGTTCGAGACGGCTGCTCGGCCACTCATGGAGATTAGCCGACCCGGTGACGGAGGAATCGGCGATCCTCGTCTGGCGCCTCGCGTGCGCCCACGTACGTCGGCCGGCCTGCCTCTTGGGGCTGGTGCGAGGGGAACGGGTGGCCAACCGGGGCCCCGGCTGCCAACGTCCACCTGCCCGGTGCTTCTCTGTCGTTCCGCGCCGCAGCCCGGTGGCGCTCTCGCGGGTGGTTGCGTCGGAGGTGGGGCATGCTGCGCTGCGGTTGATGGTGATGAACCCGTCTCTTGGAGTGGATGCCGGCGCCCTGGGGTTCTGGCACGGGTATGGGCCGGATATGAGCCGGACGTGGGCCGTGACTTGATGAGGGCCGGCAGCCGGGGCGCGGCCTTCGCCCAGCTGAAGCGCCAGGCCCGCCGGCCCGGGCCGGCGGTGGCACGCCGCTCTGTCGTTCGAGGTGCGCGAACATGCCCGCAACCCGCGCACGCGCTGTCCCAGGGTGTGCACGCCCTTGATGGGCACGGTCTGTGGGCCGTGTTCGAGGCCAGCCTCTTGGCGGCAACGGCGACATCGCCATCGTGATCCAGCGCGCCACTGGCGCGCTGCTGCTCCCCGCGTTCTGCGACTGGTACGAGATCACCGCCCGTGAACGGCAGATCATCGCGTACCTGCAAAGCGGTGCCGCACCGAAACAGATCGCCCGGCTCCTCGGGCTGTCCGTGCACACGGTCAACCAGCACCTGCGCGCGGTCTTCCACAAGACCGGTAGTTGCGGGCGAGACGCTGCGAGTTCCTCTGCACGGATGCCCGGGGAAGTGTGCGCTGACCGGCTATTTTGTGAGGAGGCAGATCGCGTCGTGCGCAGGGGGTGTCGGGGCTGAGACGGTTCAGCACGAAGGGCGGGTCAAGGAAGCGTGCGGCGGGCGGCCGACGAAGCGGCGCAGGTGCGGGGGCTCGTGGAAACCCGCAATGGCCCGTCGGAGTCTGAGGCCATGACCGAGTCGGCTCAAGATCCCCGTGTCCTCCGGGACCCCTACGCGACGTATACGGCCACGCGGTCCGCGTGGCCGGTGCAGTCCGTGCCCGCAGGTTCCGGAGGGCGTGCCAACTACCTGGTCACCGGCTACGCGGAGGCCCGGGAGGCCCTCAGTGACTCCCGTCTGTCGAAGGACACGAGCGCCTTCTTCGCGGGCAGGGAGTCGCGACGCCGCCTGCATCCGGCGGTGGCCCACACCATGCTGGCCGTTGACCCGCCCCGGCACACCCGGCTGCGGCAGCTGGTGACCAAGGAGTTCACGACGGGGGCCGTCAGGAAACTGCGTCCCTTCATCGCCCGGGCCACCGACGGGCTGCTGGACCAGTGGCCCGCGGGCGAACCGTTCGACTTCGTGGCCCGCCTGGCGGTGCCGCTGCCGGTCATCGTCATCTGCGAGCTGCTCGGAGTGCCGCAGGCCGACCGGTCCGCCGTCCAGCGCTGGTCCGCGGAGCTGTTCGCGGCGGGAGAGCCCTGCGTCATCGACGCGGCCTCACACGCGCTGGCCGGTTACCTGGAAGACCTCATCGCTGCCAAGCGCCTGGGCCCCGGCAGCTCGCTCCTGGACCGGCTCATCTCGGCTCGGGACACAGAGGACCGTCTGAGCGAGGAGGAACTGGTCTCCCTGGCCGTGCTGCTGCTCGTGGCCGGACACGAGACCACCACCAACGCCCTCGGCAACGCCCTCTTGGCGCTGCTTCGGCACCCGGACATGCTGGATCGCCTCCGGGAGAATCCGGACGAGGTCTCTGCCGCGCTGGACGAACTGCTCCGCTTCGACTCAGCGGTGAGCATGGCCACCTTCCGGTTCGCCACGCAGGCCATCACGCTCGGCGGCACCGAGATCCCGGCAGGTGCGCCGGTCCTGGTCGCGTTGGGGGCGGCCAACCGGGACCCGGCCCGATTCCGGGAGCCGGACGCCCTCGACCTGGACCGGGACGCGGCTGCTCATCTCGCGTTCGGTCACGGCATCCACCGCTGTGTCGGCGCCCCCTTGGCCATGGCCGAGGTCGAGATCGCCCTGCGTGCGGTGCTGACCAGATTCCCAGGAATCCGCCTCGCCCTGCCGCCCGGCCGACTGGAGTGGCGGCGCACCCGTCTCGTCCGCGGGCTGGCCTCGCTTCCCGTGCTGGCCTAGGTTCCGTCCGGTGGATCATGTGACCACCCGAAGTTTGCCTCGCTGGCATGTCCATGGGGCGTGGAGATCTCACGAACGGGGAATGGGCCCGGCTGAAGCCGCATCTGCCGAAGTCCGGCAAGCGGGGCGGCCGTTGGGCGAGCCGTCGCAGGACCATCAACGGGGTCCCGTACCGGCAGCGCACGGGGGTGCCATGACGCGATCTGCCCGCGCGGTTCGGAAAGTGGAAGACCGCATACGAGCAGCACAGACGCTGGTCGGCAGACGGCACGTGGGACAAGATCTTCGCGGCCGTCCTGGCCGACGCCGACGCGGAAGGCCGTATCGACTGGTCGATGGTGTCGGTGGACTCCACCACCTGCCGGGCCCACCAACACGCCGCCGGAGCCCGCAGGAGACGCCCGCGGGTGCCGGGAAAAGAACCACGCCCCGCAACCACCGCCCCGATGGGGGACTCGGACGCTCCCGGGCCGTGGCCACCAGGTACGACAAGCGCGCCTACGTCTTCCATGGCACCATCACCATCGCCGCGATCCGCCTGTGGTGCGTCCGTGACAGGTCCGGGGCACCGGCATGCGCCGGATTTCCGGTTTGACCTTCCGCCTGGCCAAATGATCGGGTCAGGGTATGGAGACCAGCACGACCAGTGATCGAATACCCGCAGCAGCGGCCGCGCTCCTTGAGGCGCTCCTCACGGGCGACAAGCCTGTCCATCACGCTCTGCGTGCACAGATCCCCCACCTGCGGTTGACCGGTCACTGCACATGTTCCTGCGCCAGCATCGACTTCGGTCTGGACAGGTCGTCGGTGCCCAGTGCGCCCGTCACCGAGAATCCCGTCGCCGATGCCACGGTGCTCGGTCCTGACGGACAGGCCGTCGGTGGCGCGCTGGTCTTCGCCTACGACGGCTACCTGTCCAACCTGGAGGTCTACGCCTGGGGCGATGAACAGATCACCCAGCTTCCCTCCCCGGACCGGCTCTGCTGACTCTTGCAGCAAAACGGCCTTCCAGGGCCAGAGAGAGCCGCTGCCCGAGATGCGCCGGACAGAACCCAGGTGGGTGGTCTCGTGTCGTCCAACTCTCCTGTGCTGGTGTGCGATTGCCTCGCACCGGCTCGGGAACGCAGCCGACCGTGCGGGCAGGGTGCGGCGGTATCCGTCGGACCTGACGGACGCGGAGTGGGCGGTGGTACGGGATGCGTCGCGCAGGCGGGGGTGAACCGTGCTGGAGGACGTCGACGATGTCCTGCGCCTTATCACCGGGGGGAGCGACGTGACCTTCGAGGATGCTCGTGGCCAGCCAACTCCCCACGTCCGGCCGGCCACGGCTACGGGGGCGCAGTCCGGTCCGCCCTTGCCGGTGACAGGCGGCGGCGAGACGCTGGACGCGAACTGCCAGGGAGGCTGCTATGGGATGGATCGACCGCCAGCACATCCACCTCATCGCCGATGACCCGCGCTACCAGCGCCTCATCAACCTGTCGAAGCGGCTCCTGGAGGAACGCGTGCCGACCTGCGGGAACGGCAACGGCGGCACCATCACCACGCGCGACAACGACGGCAACGAAACCACCGTCACCTGCGACAACTGCCAAGGCACCGGCACGGTCGGCACCACGGCCGACAACGAGGACAACGGGCCGGCATCTGGCGGCCGGTGAACCCTGTCGAGTGAACCCGCGTCACGGTCTGGCAACACCCGCCCCACGAGACGGCGTTCGGCGCTGGACTAGGTGGCCTCCACACCAAGGGGGTCGCTGTACTCCGGCGGCTTCTCCGCACTCATGCCCCGGGTGTCGCGGACCGACCGGCACCGACCAAATCCGACACACACCCGCGCACTCTGATGCGCGCTATGACGGGTGTCGAACAAGTGGCCACCTGCGCCGGACGCGTGAGGGTTCATCGGGCGGCTATCCGGCTTGAGCGTACTTCGACCGTGATAGCAGTTCAGGGATGACGTCGAAGCGGTAGACGTATTCCCGCCACATCCTGTTCGCCTCGGCTGTGCTGTCGATGCAGGCTGTGTAGCTGCGGCAGTTCTCGGGGGCGAGGAGCCGCTCGATGTCGGCCGGATCGAGGTCGGCGCCCGACAGACTGGAGTCGGCCTCGGCGAAGGGCGCGTCGGCACCGGCGGCGCCGATCGCCTGCCGTACTCGTGCCACCGTGGCCGGGACCCAGAGACGGTCGCGGCGTGGTGGCGCCTTGGGCAGGCGGGTGGCGTGTCGCTGGGAGGCGAGGGTCATGACGGTCCAGGCGTCGAAGCAGTGGCGAATCGCCGGCGGCAGGTCATGGGAGCAGGTGAGGTAGGTGAGGTAGTCGGCCAGCTCCTCCACCTTCACGCCTTCCCGGAGGAGCATGGAACAGGAGTTGAAGTCGTCGCCGGATTTGGTCTCGTCGTGGCGGATTTGCCACATGTCGTGGGCCAGCGCCGTGGCGATCTTCCACTCGTCGAGCAGTGGATGGCTGGACAGCCCGGCATAGAAGGCGTTCTGAGCGACCTGGGCGTCCGAGCCGGAGTCGACGGCGCGCATCGCCAGCCGGTCGGGCAGCGGGACCACGGACGGGTCGTGGTAGTGGGAGGTCAGCCGTGTCGCCATATTGGCCACCAGATTGCCCAGGTCCGGTACCCACACCTGCTCGACCGCACCGGGCCGGTCGAGGTGGGGGTGAAGGTGATCGAGAGCGACCTGGGCCAGTTTCCCGACTTCTGCCGCGCAGGTCGGTCCGGCATAGTGCTGGTCGACGAGGGCAATGACCGGCCAGAAGTGCATGGTGGCGATGACCACGTCGACCGGGACGTCGGTGGAGTGGCAGTGGGCGGCCCATCGGGACGCCGACTCACATGCGCCGGAAACCGTCTCCCGTGCTGTGCGCCACATCTGTGCACGTCCCCTGCCACCGCCGAGAACGCAGGGCCGGTCGGGCAGGTCGATGCGGTACTCGTGGTCACTGACCTGGCGCAGATACGGCTCCACCCACCGCAGCATCCGGTCGTCCGGGCGGGCAGCGGCACGGGCGGCCAGCGCGCCCACTGCACCGACCAGGGGATCATCTGTCGTCAGCACGCCGCCTGCGGTGCGGGCGCGCCGGCGCCACCCGCTGTCCTTGTCCGTGTGGTCGAGCGCGGCGACGGTCTCGTCGCTGAGCACGTAGTCGACCGGCTCGGTCATCGCCACGGCGGTGCAGAAAGGCCGGAAGCCGTCGTCGGCGACCCGCTCAGGGGCGTAGAGGTCCAGGAGGTCGATGCGTGACGTCGATGGCATGCCTTTTCCCTTCAACGACTGCCCAGCTCCCGCAGGTCGGCCGACATGACGAGCGCTTTCCCAGCCGGCACAGCGGTGAATTGCCGACACCGGAACAAGGCACGGCCGGGTGTCAGCAGGGATGACTCGGCTGCCTCAAGCCCCGGTCCTGGCCAGTGTCTGTGCCGCTCATCTTGCCCTGTTGACCGCCCTGTTGAGCCTGTTCGACCGGAACGTGATCGCGGTCTTGGCCGAGCAGACCGACGAATGGAGCCGACAACGCATGCTGCATCGGCCTCGACAATCCCGCTGTCTCGGACGGCTGCTGGCCACAGCCCGGGTGATGAGGGCCGCGAAGCCCTGGTCAACAATGCCCTCTGCATCGTCGCGCGTCGTTGGGCGGCATGCTGCTGCTGGGCGAGCACGGCATACCCTGCATCCGCCGGCCCGCCGATCAGGCATTGCGGCAGCGCACCTGGATCGAGTGAGGGGTCGTGAGGTTGACCCCGTGTGAGCGTGGTCGTAGCTCGTCGTCGGCACCCAGGAGACCGAAACCGTGCAGTCGCAGGGCCTCGGCCAGGGTGAGCCTCATCTCCAGTTCGGTCAACTGGGCGCCCAGACAGCGGTGGGAGCCGATGCCGAAGGGGAGGTAGTGCAATCTGTCGGGAGGCCGGCTCAGGAACCGTTCCGGCCGGAACCGGCCGTGGTCGGGATAGGTCTGTTCGTGGTGATGGGCCAGGTGAATGGCAACGATGATTTCCGTGCCCGCGGGAAAATGGAAGCCTTCTGCGGTGAAGGGCGTCACTACGCGACGCGCAGCGCTGGTCGGCGTGATCGTCGGGACACGCAGGGCTTCCAGGCACACGGCGGACAGGTAGGGCAGCGACGCGATCTCCAGTGCGGAGGCGTCGTCCGGCAACGTCCGCAGTTCGGCGGTTAGGCGTGCGGCGACATCGGGACGGTGGTGGAGCCAGTACAGGGCCATGGACATGCCGTTGCCCGCAGTCGTGGTGCCTCCGGTGAGGACGCTGACGAGTTGATCCCGTATGTCGCGGTCGGACAGCGGATGAGGTGCGGCCAGCAGTGCGGCCAGCAGCGAGTCGCCGCGGTTGGCCCCCGTGGAGCGGGCACGAGTGATCTCGGCCAGGAGGAGGCGGTCCAGCGAGGTGCGATGGTGGCGATATTGCGCGTCGAGCTGTGTGCGTTGCCCGGGGGCCGCCGTGCGTGCGTCGTGCACGGCGTTGAGTGCGCCAACGAGCGCTTCTTCCAGCGCGTGATCGGTGGTTTCGGGAAGGTCGGGGAGGATCAGCGCATTCATGATGCGCGCTGTGATCCCGATGGTCATCCTGGCCAGCGGCTGCGGGGGGCGTCCACGTAGGTCGTGCAGCCGCTGTGCGATCAGCCGGTGCACCGTGCCGGCCCGCCGCCGCAGCGAGGCGCCGACCAGGGGCGGTGTCACGATCTGCCGTATGCGTCGATGCTCGGCTCCAGCCAGCTTCAGCATGCTGCGCGGGCCGATCAGGTCGTTGTACATGGTGGTGCCCAGGCCGACGAGCTCCTGGTCGTGCCGGAACAGGATGCTGCGGAATTGACGAGGAGTGCTGAGGAACACCCGCGGAGGTTGGTCCGGTCGATGAAGCGTGAACAGGTCGCCGTAGCAGGCCCGGAAGCCCTCCAGCATCGCGGGCTGCTGTTCCAGGCGCCACAGTTCTTCGCGGTCGGGGGCGGGTCCGGGGGGTAATGATCGACTGATGGCCATCGTGCGGGACCGCCTTGTCGTGTCGGACTTCCGGGAGCGGCTGTGGTCAGGGAGCCATGGCTGTTCCACCGGTGGTGAGCGGGGCGGCGGCGGTGTGACCGTAACGGGCGCTGTCGTGCAGAGACCAGTTGACTGTGCCGGTCATCCAGTCCTGGCAGCCGTCGATCCATCCGGACAGCGGGGGACTCGCGGTTCGGCGCACCTGCTCGGCCAGCTCGGCGAACCTGGTGATCTCGGCATGCGTCTGGCCGACCGCCAGATTCACCGCTTCCTGCCACGAGCGGCTCGGCTCGGCGTCCTTGATGACCGTGACGAGGCTACGAGTCGATGGCTCATGGACCTCGACCGGGGCGCTGAGCACGTCGTTGGACCACGCGACGACGTTGACTGCGTACCGTTCCAGCCGGCGCGTCTCGGGCGCGTGGAACTCCGCGGGGGTGATGGGGCCTGCGTTGGCCACATCCGCGACCGCGAAGGGGGGTTTGAGGCCCGCCGAGTAGCGGCGGAACGACGCGTACGAACGGGGGCTGATCCGGTCGGTGCACACCTGGTCGAATATCTGTGTGGTGAGTGAAAGCAGCCACAGCCGCATCGCTGTCGCCCACCGCTCGTAGTTCTCGGGCGCGGGGACCAACGCACGCAGTCGGCGGCACAGATCCAGCCATGCCACCTCACCGTGCACAGGTTGCTCGCCGAGCTCGTCGAGATCGACCACGTCCAGTATCGCGGTCAGCCTCCGTACCATGGCGCTCGCCTGCTCCGTGCTCTCCACACGATCGGCGGTCACGTCGTCGAACAGGAAGAACCACAGCATGAAGTCGGCAGCCCACTGGGCGAACGCCCGATCGGCACGGGGAAAACAGCGTCCGGCCAGCCAGGCGAATCGATAACCTGCGTACCGGTCGCGCTCGGCGTCGTTACGGAGCAACGCGTGCCGCTCGGACCAGTCGACCAACGCCATGTGCATCCCTTGGACATCGGGATGAACAGTGCTGGCCCACGGCAACTCAATCGTCGGCAGGACAACCTGATCGAAGTCCGTGAGGTCATGCCGCATGGGCTCGTCCTTCCTGTCGACGGGAAGCGACGCCCCCTGATCCGGCCGCAACCCACCAAGCTCAGGCACCGGCTCATGTTCTCACCAGCCGAGGTGGTTGAGGAGGGCGTGGGGGCGCTAGCGGGGGAGCGCGCATGGCCACTGTCTGAGGCGGGTGAAGCTTCCCCAAGGCCGGGCAGTCAGTGTTTCCCCAGGTCATGCAAGGGGAGTTGAGGGAGTTCGAACGTAGATCAACCGGGTGTTACCCGGGAGGAGTCGCGTGAACGAGTGGAAAGCGTCAGGCAAGCCGTTCAATGTGACGGCGGTGTGCCCGGCGGTTTTGGGGGATCCCGATGGCGGGCAGTTCGTGGTGGGAGGCGATCTGGCTGTGGCTGTCAGGGCGTTTCAGGCGCATTCTGTGAGGTGCGCGGAGTGGGCGTGCGTGGGTTCTGGCCGGCGAGGAGGAATGTATGGAGAGCGCGCCGAGCAGGACGGCGATGTTTGCGGCCGTGTCGCGTGGATTGTTTCGCCTGGAGACGGCGTCGCCGTGGGTACTGGATGATGTGCTGGCCCTGGTGCTTGTCGGCCCGGTATGGCGGGAGCTGCGAGACCGGTTCGATCCGCTGTTCCCCGGCCCGGTCCGTCGCGAGTCCCGCACGGCTGTCTGCACCCGCAGCCGGTACGCCGAGGACCGGCTGGCTGCTGGCGCCTTCACCCAGTACGTGATTCTTGGCGCGGGGCTTGACTCGTTCGCGTGGCGGCAGCCGGATCTGCTCGGCTCGCTGACGGTGTTCGAGGTTGATCATCCTGCTTCCCAGGCCTGGAAGCTCGAGCGGGTCAGGGTGCTCGGCCTGCCGCTCAGCGACTCGCAGGTGTTCGTGCCGGTTGATTTCGAGGCCGAACCGGTTCAGGGTGTTCTGGGCGCGGCCGGGTTCGACTGGGCGCAGCCGGCGATGTTCTGCTGGACGGGTGTCGCTCCCTATCTGACGGCGCAGGCGATCGAGTCGACGTTGCGCACGATCGCGGCGGCTGCTCCCGGGTCTGAGGTGGTGTTCTCCTACCGGGCCGAGGACTGTGTGCTGGACGACGTGGGGACGGAATTCGCCCGGATCTACACGCCGATCGCGGCTTCTGCCGGCGAGCCTCTTCAGCCAGGCTGGCCGGCAATCGAGATCGAGAGGCTGATCAGCCGGTGCGGGCTCAAGGTCGTGGACCATCCCGCACGTGCAGACCTCCAGCAGCGGTACTTCGCCGGCCGTACCGATGGGCTGCGGCCCTATACCTTCGAGACCCTGGTGGCCGCGCGGGTCACCTGAGCGAACGCAGCCACGTCCGGCAACTTCACCCTCGTCGAGGGCCAGGCGGTGAAGGCATGGCAGAGGAAGACGAGTACGTACCCGAGTAGTGCTTGTGGCCCGCCCTCCACCGGAACGTACGCCAGGGCAGCGAGGCGCCGAATCGATCTGCCTCGGACGACAGCCACGGCTCGCTCCCGGTGGACGCATTCCAGGTCGCGCTGGTGGGATAGTTCTCCCACCGCTGGTGCAGACGCCGGTTGCCGAGGTCGGCCCGCAGCCTGACGGAGTGGGGGAGTTCCCTGCGGCGGCGCAGCGTCACGCCGGGCCTGCGGTACGGCTTGTAGTGCTGCCACGATGCCTCTACCAGCAGCCGCCTGGCGTGACTGTTGCCGGTCTTGGTGATCGGGCCCAGTGCCCGGTTGGGGTCGGAGGAGTGCTCGATGGGCACCAGGCCGAGGTAGGCGCCGTTGGTCGCGCCGGTGAACCGCTGCCAGTCGCCGACCTCCTTGATCCGGTCGCCCGCCGGCCGTTCCGTCTTCGACGGAGCCGCCACCGCACAGCGGACGCCGACGTCGTCGTAGGCCCTGGCCAGGAAGAAACCGGTCGGCCCGGCCTCATAGGCGACCGCGACCGGCTGCGGAAGTCCGGCCACCCATGTCATGACATTGTGCGTCTCAGCGTCGCGACACTGGCTGAAGACCTGCCCGGTCTCACAGTCCCGTGCCCACGCCATCGTGGTGTGGGCATGGACATCCAGGCCGACCGAAGTACGCTCGGAAAACATCCGGTGCCCCCGGTAATTGCGGCACTACCCGCCACTGTGCTCACCGGCGGGAAACCCGCGTCAACTTCCCAGCAGGGCATCGGTCTTCGGCGCGGCAGCCGACCCCAGCCAACAGCTCGGGACGACCACTTCATACGGTCTACACCTCACCGAGACGGACGTGCCGCGAACCATGCCTGACCGATCTCCGGTGGCAGACGCTGGAGGAACCGCAGCGCGGAGCGCAGCTCGGGGTCGGCCGTCTCCCAAATTCTCCGCTCGGCCCGGTCGTTGGGGTGCTCCGCGTAACGCTCACGTGCGGCATCGTCAAAGCGAACCTCGATCCGGGCCGCACCGAAGTCGTGTGCCGGCAGTTGGAACAGGTCCGTCAGTGATGGCTGGCTGGGCAGCGGCACCGCCACCAGCACGTACATGCCCATGCCGCCCGTCACCACGGCGTTGCCGACGTCGTCTGGGAAAGGGTGCGGCACCGGGAAGTCGCCGACCTTCCGGGCCGGCGGATGGTGCCGGACTCGCGCGGACTCGCCGTTCGGTTCCAGCGCGGTTCGAGGGGTGGGTCGTCTCACATGACCGAAACCGCGCCTGCTGAATGTGTGAACCATTGACCCCACAGCCCCATCCCGGTTGCATGTTGTGGGCCTCCGGTAGGGAGCCGGAGGAAATACCGTGTCCTTCCTGGGGGGAAAATGAGGGGAAACACGAACCGGATCACTACCAGACGTGTACGGGCCGCCCTGGGCGCGGCGGTCGCGGCCTGTGCGGTCACGGCGATGCTGCCCGCAGCCGCCTCGGCCGAGCCCACGACTGCGGGCGGCCTCGCAGCCAGTGTCGAGAGGATCAGTGTCGCGGCCGACGGCACCCAGGCCGACGGCGACTCCGCCGGCGCCTCGATCACGCCCGACGGCCGTCACGTCGTCTTCTCGTCTTCAGCGCATAACCTCACGCCCGATGCAACGACGGGCGGTGACAAGGTGTTCGTCCGCGACCAGCAGACGAGACAGCTCAAGCGGATGTCGTCCAACTCCACCCCGATCCAGTCCCCGGTGATCAGCGGTGACGGACAATACGCCGCCCACTGGGGGAAGTTGTTCAAAGACACGAAGATCTTCCTGTCCCAGACGGGCACGGGAAGCACGATCGGCATCGGGTGCTCGGGCCTCAGCTGCAGCCAGCCGTCGCTGAGTGCGGACGGCCGTTACATCGCCCACGTCGCCACCTTCAATCGACCGGCGTCCCGGCAGAGCGTAGAGGTGATCGACTGGCACGCCGGCACCAAGGAGACCGTCGCCGAATTCGAGCACACCCTCCCGGCCCGGCCGTCCATCAGCGGCGACGGCCGATACGTCGCCTACGAGGACGGCCAAGCTGGGGACGTCTTCGTGTGGGACCGGACCACCGGCACCACCTCCGGCCCGATCGAGGACACCTCCGAGGGGGCGACACTCGTCCAGCTCAGCAGCGACGGCACCAAGGTCGTCTACCTCGCGGGCGGCGACACCTACGTTTACGACGTGCCCTCGGACACCACCGAGCTCGTGTCGGACGCGCGGGGCGTGGCCATCGACCCCACCGGCCGCTATCTGCTGTACGCGCCGCAGGACACGACCGGCCCCTCGCTCGTTCTGCGCGACCTGCAGAAGGACACCGACGCGACCGTCTCGGACCAGCCCGCCTCGGCCGGTACCGGCGCGGTCAGCGCCGACGGGCGCGACGTGGTCTTCCAGTCCACGGCCGGCGACATCGTGCCCGGCGACACCAATGGCAAGTCGGACGTGTTCGTCCGCCACTTCTCCTGATCGCCCCGGCGGCCGCACTGCTCCCGCGCCCGCGCGGGGGCCGTGCGGTTCCATTTGTCATGGTGTGTGGGCGCTTTGACGGGCTGTTCGTCGGGGCCGGCCGCTTCCAGGCCGAGGATGTTCTCCAGGAGCCACTCGAGCGCGGGCTGCAGGCCGTCCCAGCCATGGCGCTGTGTGGTGATCCATCGTCCGAGGTCTTCGCCTTGGACGATCACCTCACCTGCGGCAGTCGGCAGCGTGCCGCCCCCGTCGAGGTGGGCCTGGACAAGGCGGAAGCAGCGTTGCCAGCCCACATCCCAGGCGGGGCACCAGCCGGGATCGATCTCCTCGAGGTCGTCCAGCCGCTCTTCGGTCATGGCCCCGGCGCTGGTCTCCACGGGCAGGCCGGCTTCGCGCAGTTCGCGGATGTGTGCGGCGAGGCGGGCGGCGGCCCTCTGGTTCTTGGCCCACACCCCGACCGGATATCCCTGCCACACCGCCGTGGACGGGGGCAGGAAGTGTCCGTGGAAGGCTACCCAGCCCCGCGCTGCAGCGAGGCCTTCTTCGAAGGCGACGTCCTGGTGAGACCACACCATGCCGAGCTCGTCCAACTGCTTCACCCGCTCTTTCGCGAGTCGTCCGGCGTTGTTGTAGCGGCGCGGCTCGGCCAGCCACGTCCCGAGCGGGAACCGGGCGGGTTTCCAGTGCTTCGGGGGTGGTGTAGCCGTATGGGCCCCTCAGTTCCCCGCTGCTGGTCTCGTTGGGGTAGCGGGTGGCGGCTTGGATGCCGCGCCGCCAGTACTCGTTCTCCGGTTCGATGACCGGCAGTTTCACAAACTGAGCCAGCACCGCCGGGTCCCTGGGGGTGCTGAAGCGGAGGTGCTGCGCGGCCGCACCGCTCACTGCCGCGTCCTGCCTGTCGTTGTCCCCGGCCATGTCATCGCCGCCGCCCAAGTTGGCGGCGTCCTGGTCCTCGTGGTCCGGGTACTGGCCGTCCTGGCCTTCGCTCTTGCTGGTCCAACTGCCGCTGCGTACGCGGGGATCCGCGAGTGCCTCGATCGTGTCGGTGTCGTGCGCACGGAGCGCTTCGAGGATTTTCGCGAGGGTGCTGTAGGCGTCGGAGGTGAGCATGTCGTCGGGATCTTCGTCCGGTCCGAGGAATACCGGGACGATCAGCGAGGCGATTTTCCCCTCACCGGGTTTCATGCGGAGGGCGCGTCCGACCATTTGCACGATGTCGACCATCGCCCCCCGCGCGTCACAGAAAGCGACCGCGTCACAATTCGCGGTATCGATTATCTAGAGGTGGGTTGGGTGTGAGGAACGTTTGGTACGTCTCCTGCCTGGATCTGCACCCTCTTCCCGTGAACTCCTTTGCTCCCACAGGGCTGTTGGCTACGTTCGGCACGTGGAGCACGTCTTCGTCGCAGAACGCTCGATCTCCTCGGCGAGGGGTCTAAGCGGTCTTGGCGAAGTTCGCTGCCGCCCCCGTCAGGTCCTCATCCGGCGGGGACCGTCTCGTCAGCCGCAAGTGAGTTGCCTTCGGCGATGCTGCCGCAGGAGGACGGGGCCTCCTTGCCGGCGAACCGGGCGCGCAGCCAGGCGAGCGCGGTGGGCACCGTGACCGTGGGCGCGGTCAAGTGGCTGAGGACGTCGTACTGCTGGTACCACACCGCGGCGCCCTCGGCGCAGTACTTCCGCGCCAGCGCCCGTGTGTCCCCGGCGACCGTGATGCCGTCGCCCGAGCCGATGCCCGCGATGTAGCTCGTGGTTCCCTCAAGGAAGCCGGCGTTGCCCTGGCCGATGTAGCCGGGGACGGTCGGGGTCGGTGCCAGGCCGAGGTTGGACTTGTTGACCGCCTCGACGAGCTCGGGTACGGAGTTCGGGTTCACGTACTCCGGCTTCGCCATCTTCTTCCACGTCAGACCGGGGTAGTGGCCCAGCACGTCGGCGATCGAGGAGTGCTGGTGCTCGTCGACCAGCTGCTTGCCGTAGTCGTTCAGGTACTTCTCGAGGTCGAAGTCGTACGAACGCGCTTGCCCGATGAGCAACTCCGGGATGAGCCCGGACCACACCTGACTGCCTTCGATGTACCTGAGGATGTGCGAGGGCTTCACGAGCACCCCGCCCTCGGCGTATCCCACCAGGCGCTTGTTGACGTCAGGGGCGTACTGGGGCGCGAGGGAGGCGGCCCAGTTGGTCGCGACGGCGCCGCCGGAGTAGCCCATGAGGCCGACGCGCGCGTCGGGGCTGATGCCGGTCCTCGACGCCGCGCTGGAAGCGGCACGCAGGGAGTCCAGCGTGTTGTACCCGTACTCGCGGGAGGCCGCGAGGTGGGCGGCCTGCCCCTCGGTGTCAGGGAGGACGACGTCGTAGCCGGACAGCAGCAGCGGCGCCACGAGCGTGGACTCGCCGTTCGCGATCAAGCCGCCGGGCAGCTTGACGTTGCCCGCGACCGCCCGGGATGGACCGTCTTCGGGGTCGAGCGAGTCGTAGAACGACTGGTACGACACGACCTTGCGGCCGTCACCAACAGGGCTGCGCAGCACGGAGGTCACGCCTGCGGACGGGTGGCCCTGCGCGTCGGTGGTGCGGTAGAGCAGCTGCGTCGCCTGGAGGGGGGTCGCGATACCCAGGACGTGGTACGGCAGCGTCCGGACCTTGAGCACGTCTCCGGGACTGTACGAGGACAGCGGCTTGCTGCCGTTGTAGGTGTAGAACGCGTCGCTCCCGGCAGTCGTCGACGAGGGCTGCTCCTGAACGCCGGACGCGACAGCGGGCACGGCGGCGACGGCGACGGCGACGACGCCCGTGATCGCGGCGTGCCACACTCTGAATGTACGCATGACTCTCCCAAACGGTGTAAGCGGATCAGAGAAATGACCGCTACGGCCCGAAGGGGGAGTGGCCGAAGATCGGTTCCGCGCAACCTAACAAAGGCACACGGCAGTTGACCAGGGGTGCGCCGGAGTCTTCACGGGACGAACGGCGGCTGAGTCAGTGACCCCGCTCCGCCAATTCCCTTGTGCCTCAGACCGGTCGGAACGGTGCAGTGCCGGGGCGCTGGCTACCGACCGAGCGCGTCATGCCACGAGCGCGAGCCCTCGATACTCGCGCAGTGCTCCACGGCCATTGCGGATCGCGACGCGCACAGCGTCCTCGCGCGTTTCCGCGAGCTGCAGAGGCGGGATGCCTGCGCGGAATGCCGGCTCTTGGACCGCTGTCGCGAGGAGTTGCTGTGCGAGCCACAGCCAACTGCCCGGCGACCGGGGCCAGGCATAGTCCGGTCGGGTCCCAGCCTCTGTGCCCGTGTCCGCCCTCACTACATGCCTTAGAGATTCCGCGGGAAGAGGACAAGGCGTCATGGTCGGCGGGCTGGCCGTGCGTCCCAGCGTTGGCTGGTCCGGGCTTCGCGGATGAGGCGTCGGATCACGCTGATCGCGGTCATCAACGCGAGCGGTGCGTTGATGACGACCGCTCGACGTTCCGTGCAGGAAAGGGTGAAGTTGAAGCCGCGGCTGTACCAGGAGTTGGTGCGCTCGACGACCCAGCGGCGAGTGTGGTTGATCGGGTCACGACGCCCTTGGGCTGGATCCGCCGCTCGCAGCCGAGATCGGTCAGCAGTTTGCGGGTGACCGTGGAGTCGTAGCCCGCGTCAAGGTGCACCGTGATCTGCTCAGGCAACGCGAGCTCGAAACGCGCGAGCTTCTCTAGCGTTCGGGCGCAGCAACGGGGAGTCGTGCCGGTTCGCGCCGGTCACGACACAGCCCAGCGGGATCCCGCGTCCGTCGGTCATCCGCGACCACTTGATCCCGAGTTTTCCTCGGTCAATCGGTGGTTTCCCGGCGACCTCGCCACCGCAGGCCGCTTTGGTGATCTGCCCGTCGACGGTGATGTCGGCCGGGTCCAGGCCCACGACACGGTCGTAGGTCTCCAGCACGATCTGCTCCAGCTCTGCGAAGACACCGGCCGCGATCCACTCGTTGAGTCGGGTTCTCATCGTGGTTGCCGAGCACGATTGATCGGCGTGCTTCTCGTGCGAGCCGCCGAAGACGAGTTTCGCGACGAGCTTGTCGAACACGATCCGGTCCGGGATCCGTGGGTTGTGACAGCCCCACGGATGTGTCTCGAGACGCGGTGGCAGGAGGGCCTCGAACTGGACCCACAAGGGCTCGATTGCCCATGCTTCGACGGCGGGCACCGGTGCTCCGTTTTCAGATGTAGAGACGTAGGAGTCCCACGTCAAAACGGATCCCGGTGCCCGCGCACATCGGCCTTACGCCCTGCCCGCGACATCTCTTACCAAACTCAGGAGCAGTCGATGGACGTCAGCTACTTCGGTGACCGCGGGCACGTCCCGCTGCGCGTGGCCCTGCTGCTGGCCGAGGTGGCGGGCATCCAGCTCACCGCGCCGGCGGGCAGCGCGCAGATCATGCAGTTGCGCGCGACCGCCCGCACGTACCGCCGGGCCCACCACAGGGCTGTGAAGGCCGAGGCCAAGGACTCCTCGAAGGCCCGGCGGTAGCCCGGGCTACCGGGAGCCCGCCACAGGGCGCGACTTGTAGAAAGACTCCTCCAGGTAGGCGACCTCGTGCGGCTGGTAGGGCTCCTCCACGTAGGCGGCCTCGTCTTCGTCGAGTTCGACGTTCACCGCGGCGAGTGCGTCGGCAAGCTGGGCCGGCTTGGTGACCCCGACGATGGGCGAGGCCACCGCCGGGTTGCGCATGACCCAGGCCAGGGCGACCTGGGCCGGGGACAGACCCCGCTTGCCCGCGATCTCGTGGACGCGCTCGGCCACTGCCTGGTCCTCGTCGCGGTAGAGGATCTTGCCGCCCTCATCGGTCCTGGCACGCGCCGTGGCGGTGTCCCGGACCCGCGTCAGCCTGCCCCGCGCCAGCGGGCTCCACGGAATCACGCCGATGCCCTGGTCGGCGCAGAGCGGGAGCATCTCCCGCTCTGCTTCTCGGTGGATGAGGTTGTAGTGGTCCTGCATCGACACGAACCGGGTCCAGCCGTTCAGATCAGCCAGGTACAGGGCCTTGGCGAACTGCCAGGCGTACATGGAAGAGGCTCCGATGTAGCGGACCTTCCCGGACTTGACCGCGTCGTGCAGCGCCTCGAGGGTTTCCTCAATCGGGGTGTCGTAGTCCCAGCGGTGGATCTGGTACAGGTCGATGTAGTCGGTCCCCAGTCGCTTCAGGGAGGCGTCGAGCTCGGCGAAGATCGCCTTGCGGGACAGCCCAGCGCCATTCGGGCCGGGGCGCATCCGCATCCAGACCTTGGTGGAGAGAACGACCTCCTCGCGCCGGGTGAAGTCCTTGACCGCCTGGCCGACGACCTCCTCGCTGCTTCCGGCGCTGTACCCATTGGCCGTGTCGAGGAAGTTGACGCCGCTTTCGAGGGCTTGCTTGATGATGTCCCGGCTGGCGTCCGCGCCCACTGACCAGGGCTCGCCGCCCCGGTCCCGCTCGCCGAAGCTCATGCAACCGAGGCCGATGGCGGAGACTTCCAGTCCGGTCGTTCCGAGTTTGATGTAACGCATGCGCCGAACCTAGGAGTTGGAGTGCGCTCTAACGCAAACTCGGAGGCGTGGGCATGTTCCGCTGGTCCGGGCGGCGGTATCGCAGCGTTCGCGAGGGCGCCCCTACCCGCGGAATCTCTTACTTGCCCGTACTTAGCAGTGTCTTCCTACCTGCGAAGACGCTTCACAACACGAAGCGGCCCTGGGTATTTGAGTTGGGTGTGGGGCCATCGTGGCCGCTCGCCGCGTCAGGGCGGTGTCGATGGCGGTGTGCAGTTCGGGGGTGCTGGTATAGGCGCGGACGGGCGTGTCCTGATACTTGACCGAGCGCTACACGCATTCGACGCGGTTCAACTCCGGTGATCTCGGAGGGAGGTAGAACAGATGGACCCCGATGTCCGCGAGTTCCTCGCGGCGTCCCTTGAAGAGCTGGGCGTGGTGGATGGCAGCGTTGTCCAGCACGATGGGGCAGGGGCGGTACCGCTGGAAGCCGGACAGTGCGCCGAGGCTGTCGGCGCCGCCGGGCAGCCGGGCGATGTGAGTGCAGACGAAGTCGAGGACCATCTCCGCGTCGATACTTCCCCTCGGCAGTGGTCCATACGAGCCCGGGCCGGGGGCCGGTGTCGTTCAACGAGCCGAGCACGTTGACCCGGCGGTTCTTGGTGTCCTCCCGCTTCACCACCACCCGTGTCCCGGTGCGGGCCCAGGTGTAGTCGGTGGGCAGGGTCGGCGAGAACCCGCACTCGTCCAGGTAGTACAGATCCTCCACACCGGCTTCGGACCTCAGCCGTACAGCCGTAAACCCTCCAGCCGCTCCCATGCGGCGGCCTGGAGGGCCGGATCGGCCTGGTGCCGGATGCTGTCGCGGGTGCGTTTCCAGCGGAACCCGTCCCGGTGCAACAGCACCGACAGCCAGGAGGAATCCAGGTCGACTCCGCGCTCACGGCGCAGCCACTCGGCCAGCGCCGGCAGCGTCCAGATCCGCCCCTCGGCAGCGGAGGCATCCAGCATGTCCTCCAGCGCGTCCAGGTCCTCGCGCTCCCACCGGGGCGGCCGCCCCGGTCGCGGCGCATCGGCCAGAGCCTCGAACCCACCGTCGAGGAAGCGATGCAATGCCCCTCGTACCGTGACCACGTGCTTCTCGAGGACCAGCGCGACCTCGGGCGCCGTGCGGCCCTGGGCCGCAAGCCGCACACGCTCCAGTCGCACCCTCTCATTGGGTGCGAGATCCCGGGCCCTCAACCGCCGCCGCAGTTGCGTGACTTGGGCCGGTGACAACTCCACCCGCGGCGGCTTCATCACCATGGCAACCCCTCCCAACGAGTCGCCTACCCCAACCACACCACAAATCACCAAGATCGCTTAGAGCGCTGGGTGGCGGCCGACACGGCCACCTACACCCTGCACGTGCCAGCCTGCGCGTTCCTGCAGTCGCTGCGGAACAAGGGTCGCTCGCCGAACATCGAACGCGTCTACGCCGGACGTCTCGCCCTGTACCTCAATCACTGCCACGCCCGCCGCATCGACTGGGCCGCCGCCAGCTTCCTCGCCCTCTCCCAGCTGTAGCAGTATCGGCCTAAACCGTGCAGAGCCGGCCGCCGGTCCCGCCGTTGCCGCGGGTGCTGCCTGCAGCCTTGGTGGCGACGGTGATGGTGCCGTTGTCACAGCCGCAGCCGACCCCGCCGTGGCCGCTGGGGGGGAGCGCCGTTGGCGCCGTCGGCCCCGGTGGACCCGGTGGCGGTGCCGAGCCAAGGGGCCGAAGCGCTGAATCTGGCCCAACGGGGCGCGGGCCAGGGCGCGTTCGTCGGGTGCGGCCGCTCACCCTCAACACCCCGGCCATACCGGGGGAATGCCCGGTTTACAGCCTTTCGCGACACGCTTTACAGCCGAATCCACGGCTCCGCAATACCCAGAATTTTGGGATACCGCGTTTCTTCCGGGTCTCCGTAGATTGCCGTCAGGTGTTCCCGTCAGAAACACGGCCAGGCTCCCTTCGGTAACGGAAGCGGGAATTCTGGACGATAACGGAATCGGGAATTCTGCGACGGGTCTGGCCAGGACGGTTCTCGATGACCACTCTGGGTCATGGAAAGGGCGGGTTTGATGTTCGTGAGCGCGATCGCCGCCCCGAGGTTCGGCATGTCGATGACGTTGGGCAGGCCGTTCCATCGCCGCTCGCTGGACCGGCTGCTCGACGGAATGCGGGCGGCACAGCAGGAGTTTGGCTCGATCGTCGTCGATGGCGACGATCTGCTCGGTGGAGCCGCGCTTGACGACGATATGCAAGCGGATGGTGCAGGGGCGTCGCCTGCGCGAGCCGCTTGTACTTTGGGTGCAGTAGGAGCTACACCCTACGCAGAACCTCGTATAGAGGCCGGGCTACGAGCCCGCCCATGCTGAACGCGACGGGGGAAACAGGGCCCGTACCACCTCTGGACCGGGCCCAAGGGGGAAGACAGTCATGGGAGTCCGCAACACGATCTCCGGAGGGTTGCCGGCGGCGGCCTTGACCACCGCCCTGAACGTGGCAGGGGCAGGAGCCGACAACGCTGCCCAGCTCACATCCACGCCCGTCACACCCGGCGGAACGAGCGCGCACACGGCGTCCGTGCCGACGCGCGCCGGGTCCCGCTGTGTCCCGAGCGCCGAGGTACCACCAGATCGGCCAGTGGCGCAGGAGTGACGCGGCAACCCGAACAACGCCTTCGGCGCGGCCGCAAGAACAACCGGGCACCGAGATCACCGTCTACTTCCTTCGCTCGTTCGTGACTCCACAGCGCCAAGGCGCACCCGCACGATGTGCGTCCAAGGCGCCCTCGCGCAGTCGGCGTTCGACTCGTACGACATCCGTGTCGACGATGAGCACTCCCACTCCGCCTCGTGCACACGGTGTCGTCGCGCCCGAACAGAGATCGCACCCACCAAGATCAACACTCACGTCCACAGGGGGATGATTTTTGATGCACGCGCAAACCGGGTCGGAAAACGGAGCGAGCTGGGTCAGGCTGGAACTCGCGAATGCCGATGCCTGGGTGGCATGGGACGAACAGGACGGGATCGACTACGCCTACGGGGGCAGCCGTACGGTCCCCTTCGACACCAGCGACGAAGAGACCGTGACGGTTCTGACGCGGCTGGCCGTGAACGAGAGCCAGCTGAAGAACCGCCTCATCAACCAGACCATTGCCGACGGGGTGGTGAACGACTTCGGGGGCCTGCCACCCGGCTTCCTGGACAGCAACGTGGGCGGCGGCCGGTGCGTCATCCGCCCGCACGACGAGCACGTCGCCGCCATCCTCGCGGACCCGCTGCACGAGGACTTCCGGGCCACCATCGAACCGGTCTTCGCGGGCGTCGGGGACTTCCTCAACCAGATGAACGGTGCTGTCAAACTCACCCCTGACTTCGGCCGCTTCGCCGGACTGGCCGACCTCCTCCACCGGTACACCCCGCACGTCCTGGGCATCAACCGGGCCAACGGCGGCTGCGGCGGAAAATCGTCGTTCTCCACCACCGGCGTCATCGCCGCGTTCGAATCACTGAAACCGAACCTCAACGGACCGCTGACCCTCCTCGGCTCCAACGGCGCGATGGGCAGCGAATTCTTCAACTACCTGAAAACCTCCCGCTATCCGGACGTGGCGGTCGCCGACATCGCCTATCCCGAAACCCAGAACTCACTCGACGGATACGCCGTCCTGCCCTCCGCTCCCGGTTGCTACACCGACCAGGTCCTGAACCGGGCCGGCGTGATCGTGGCGAACACCTGGGGCAACGAGCTGGAGAACTCCAGCCTGCAGGCGCTGCGCCCGGGCACACTGCTCCTGCTGGCCCACAACCACTCGGTCCCGGCAGGCGAAGCGGGGCTGGCCCTGATGCGCCAGGTCAGTGCCCAGGACATCACCGCTCTGCCAGGCCAGGTCCTGACCCTCGGCGGCGCCCTCACCTCACGTCTGGAGTGGTTCTCCCGCCAGGCGTGGCCCGGCGAGCTCTTCAACAAGCCGCTCGCCCACGACGTGGTCCGCAAGGTGGTCACCCACCTCGTGCAGCGCTGCATCGAGGCTGCGGGCACCGCCGCCAGCACCCCGTACGAGGCCATGCTCTCGATCTAGCCCCGACCGGCCGGTGCGCCCCAAGCGCGCGCCGGCCAGCCGGACTTCTCTCCCGCCCCGGCCAGCAGCGGCGACCAGCGACAAGGAAGCAGGCGACCTCCCATGCGCACGGGGTCACGCACGCACACAGGCAGCCCCACGGACCTGCGGCCACTGTCACCTGCACTCACCGCGGGGATGGTGTTCGCCTCCGCGTCGGGCTACCCCATCGGCTCCCTGGGAGTGGGCGCCGCCTCGCCCTTCGCCCTCACCGCGGTCCGCCTCGCACTGGCGGCCACAGCGGCCCTGTGCATCGCCTGGGTCGGGCGCGTCGCCTGGCCGCGTGGCCGGCTCTTGCTGCACTGCTGCGTGGTGGGCCTGCTGGGCCAGTGCGTGCACTTCGCCGGCCTGTACGCGGGCTTGGCGGCCGGCGTCCCGGCGGCCGTATCGGCCCTCGTCTTCGGCCTGCTCCCGGTGGTGACCGCCGCGCTGACCGCGGTGGTCTTCCGCACCCGCCTGCGCAGGCGCCAGTTGCTCGGACTCGGCCTGGGCATCGCCGCCGTGGTGTCCGCGCTGGCCGGCCGGCTCGCCGCGGCCGGACCTCTGGACGCCGGCAGCGCGCTCACCGTGTTCGGGCTGCTGGGGCTGGCCGGCAGCGCCGTCTACCAGCAGCGGTTCTGTACCGGTGTCGACCTGAAGGCCGCCACTGCCGTCCAGCTTGCCTCCGCTGTTCCACCCCTGGCGGTGCTGGCCGTACTGGAGGACGGCGGCGTCTCCGACTGGCACACCGCCAGCCTGGTCGTCGTGTGGCTGACGGTGGTCAACTCGGTGATCGGCACTCGCCTGATCCTGGCGGCCGTCAGCCGCGGCGGCGCCGCCCGCGCCAGCACCGCCTTCAGCCTCGTCCCGCCCACCGCCGCGGTTCTGGCCTGGCCGGTGCTTGGCCAGACCCCGGACGCGGGCGCCTGTGCGGGGCTCGTCCTCGGTATCGCCGCCACTCTGCTCGGCGCTGGCCGCCCTGGCACCCGCCACCCACCGCAGCCCGCCACCGCACCGCCCAGCAGCCCCGCGCCCCTGGACGACACCCCCGGCGGCAAGAGCGAGTCCCGCCTGCGGTGACCGGCCAGCCGAGGCCGGGGTCTGTGCCGTCAATGGCTCTGTCGCATATTCGGGATGCTGTTGGCGATCTTCGATTGGTCAACTCCCGGACGGTTGGGCAGTGTTCCGGCACAGCCGCTGGATTGGGGTGAGCGGCTGCGGGGTGCGTGGGGGGCGTGGTGCCGGGCGGGAGGCATTCGCTGAGGCGGACGATGTTGGTGCCGGCGGCAGTAACGAGTTGGTGCGTGATAGCGGGCGGGCATGCTCTGGTTGTGAGGGGCGTGATTGATCGGTCTGTGTTGGTGCATCCGTTGTTCACGGGCGTCTCCACGGCTCATCTGGGATTGCTGGTCGAGGAGTTGGCCGGGCCGTGGACAGCTGCTGAGGAAGGACGTCGTTGCCGGGTGCGGGGTGGGGCGAGGAAGCGTGCGGCAGGTGCCGGCGCCCGGTACCGGTTGGTGTTCGTGGACCGGGTGGTGGCGACGCTGATTCATCTGCGCCATGATCTGCCGCACGCCGTCCTGGGGATGCTGTTCGGTGTGGACCGCTCCACCATCACCCGGGCCATCGGGGAGATCCGGGGTCTGCTGGCCGGGCGGGGGTGTGCTGTCCCCGGGCGTCCCGGCCTGCGGCTGCGGACGCTGCAGGACGTGTTCGCCTACGCCCAGGCCGAGGGGGTCGCGCGCGGCTGGATGCTGCCCGGGGCGCAGGACCCGTCGTGGGGCGAGGTGCCGCTTCATCTGCGGCAGCAGTTGTGTGTGGGGGGCGCACCGGCTGGTGACGCCGGTGCGGGGCCAGTTGAACAAGCCCGAGCACCGTCGCGTGCTGTCCGCGCTCCGCGCGGCTGGCCGCATGACGATGACCGGCGCGCACTGGCTGGTACTGATGACCACCGAGCGGGAGATCTTCGGCGGCCCGAGCAGCCAGCGGGCCGGCTCGCTCTACGAGACGCTGGAGCAGGTCCTGGTCCAGCAAGCGGCACCCGCCGCAGACCAGGACGCCCCCGGCGAGACTGCGGTCGGCTGAAGCACCACCAGGGGGCGGACCGTACGGCGGCCCTGCCCGCAGGCCGTAACCGGGCGCGTCGCCGTCCGCCTCGCTGCCAAGCCGTCCGCGGGGCCGGACTGCCCGCGGCCTGACGGAACCTGGACGTCCCGTACCAGCCCCGCGCCCTGATGAGCGTTCGCCGCCGTCGGCGCTCTTGTGCTGGGTCATGCCCAGGCGAAGGCGTACGCGTCGTAGAGTCCGTGGGCGGCCAGGGCGGGGACGAGGGAGCGCTGCCACAGGGTGATGGCGGTCGTGGACACGGCGAGGAAGGCGGCGTGCGCGACGTTGGCGCTGCCGCCCATGGTGTGCCCGGCGGCGAAGGGAGCGGCAGAGGCGGCGGTGGCGGCTCCCGTCAGCCACCAGCAGTACCCATCGGCGCCCTAGCCAGTTACCGTGGCGCTGTGCGGTGAGGAGGGCCAGCCAGAGCGCCAGCAGCGGTCCGCGGTAGAGGAGTTCCTCCAGTGGTGCGGGGGCGAGCAGCCCGTAGCAGAACCGTACCGGGACCGAGGTCTGCGCTACGGCGGCCGTGCGCGAGTCCTCGACAGCGGGAACTGACGTGAGACCGGGAAGACGAAGCACGAGCTGGGCTGCCGCCCACAGCACCACCGCGGTGGCGAGGGCGACCGCTGTCCATCGCAGCGTCTGGCGCTTCGGGGCCCGGCGTAGTCCCAGGCCGTGGGCGAACCTCCCAGCAGCCGTCCGCAGTGAGATGTTTCCCCAGCCGATACAGGCAGCTAGCACGGTGGACCATGTCGCAGCGCCGAGCAGGGCGCAGAAACGGCGGGGGCTTTCGCCGTCCCACGGCACGAACCCGGGCACGAAGGTGAAGGCGTCCCGCACGGCCTGGGCGGCCAAGAGGGCTGCGAACGAGAGAAAGAGCCACACCAGCAGGTGGGCTCCCCGGTGCATGGCGGTGGGCGGGCGTTCGCCTCGGCCGTCGGTCACGCAAGCCGTGCGGCGAGTATCCACCTGACCCCCAAAGACGTTCTCAGCGAAGGTTGAGCGCACTACGTCCGTCTCAACGAAGTTTGACCCTTTTTGACCGAGCTTCTCGGCTACGGCACAACTACAGGGTTCGCTCGGCACCTTCGGAGCGGTTCCTGCTGATGATGTTCCTCGACTCACCCACGTGCAGATCGATCTGGGCTGAAGTCCCGCTTCACCGTCGGCACGGAGTTCCTGAAGGCCAGCGCCCTGATCTGTGCGAACGGCCGCGAGCTACCTGCTTGGCGGTGAGTGGAAGTTCCGCGCCGTGGGCCAGGGGTACGCCTCCGACCGTCGAGATGGCGCGCTAGACCTTAAGGGCAAAGAAAGCGTCATTGCGTGTGGGAGGGCCGATGTCGGCTCACGCCGAGGAAGGTAGCCCCAAGTGGACATTCAGAATCGCGCCCTACCTCTGGTTGGTGCCGCCGCCGTCACCTCGCCGGTCTTGCTGTGGAACAGTGGTGCGCCCTGGTGGGTAATCGTGCTGCTCATCACGCCGGCCGCCGCGTCCGCCGCGCTCAATTCCGTCTTCCCGCAAGCCTCGCGCGACCGATTGGAGTGCTGGCGGGATCGACGTCGACACCAGCGTCTGCGAGCGTCCCGACGTGGTCAGCGCGCTCGCTGAGTGCCGTGAGCAGCCTGACCGGAAGCGGTCAATCTTCGTTGAGACGGACGTAGTGCGCTCGACCTTCGCTGAGAACCGCTCAACCTTCGGCGAGGCGGGACAGCATCCTCAGTTCGCCGAGCTGTGTCGGACGCGAGAAAGCAGTTCAGTGCGCGATGGCTTGACCTGGGGACTGAACTCTTTTCTGCGCAGCTATGTTCGGCGAGCTGCGCACTCATTAGGTCAGTGCGCAGATCGCGTTTGTCCCGTCCACGCGGTCATCGCGTTGGGCTGCGCTCTACCGCATCGCCCTGGTCCGTATGTCCGGCGACGCCCGTACCCGCGCCTACATAGAGCACTCTCTGCTCGTGTCGGATCACTTGTGAATGAGAACTGATCGCAGGGGGGTCTGAGGCAACCGTCACCGGAGAAATGTTCGGTGCGCCGTCGGGAGCGGGCTTGCTGTCCACCTGGAATGTTCCGGGTACCCGGTTCTGCGCACCGTGGCTAGCGTGCGGATCGTTCGATCACGGGAGGCGTCGTCGGCACCTTCCTGCCCGGACCGGGCACGGTGGTGGGAGGGGTCGTCGGCGTGATCGGCGGCTCTGCTATCGGCATGGCCGTGCGCCGTTTCCCGCCGCCCCCGGCAACACCCCGCACAGAAGACAGTTCTCCACAGGAGTGAACGCATGTTACGAGTGATACGCGCCCTCGGCTTCGCCGCCCTCGCAGCGACGATGTCCATCGTCGCGGTTCCGTCCGCGAGCGCGGATTCCCGTACGGACACACGCACGCCCATCGGCGGCGGCACCGGGATCGTCTTCCGGATGAGTCCGGGCCCGGAGGCGCCCACGAGCCTGTACATCTGCACCCTCACCGCAGTCGGACGCGACAACGCCGGCAAGCTGGTGGCGCTGACCAATGCCCACTGCTTCATCGACGACAAGGGCAACAAGCTCGTCGGGGAAAGGGTCTACCGGGACGCCTCGCCTGCGGGAACAGCGCAGGCCCCGGCGCCGATTCCCAACACCCGCCCCGACCTGGAGACCGGTCCCATCGGCACGGTGACGTACGTCAGCACGCCCAACAACCTTCTCAACAACGGTCCCAAGGGCCTGGACTACGCTGTAATTTTGCTGGACGAGAGCAGAGTTGCTCCCACCAGCACCGTCGGCGGCGTGACCATCTCGTCGATCGGGGCCCCGCCCGCCAACGGGGTCCGCATGTGCAAGCAAGGCCACCGCACCGGCCTTACCTGCGGTATCAAGCTGGGCACCCACAACATGTGGTTCACCCACCTCATCTGGACCGACGGCGGCGACTCCGGTTCCCCGGTCGTCGTCGGGCAGACGCTGGTCGGCAACGCCTGGGGCGCCCAGCACAGCTCGCCCATCCTGAGCATCATCGACGAGATGAACGCCAACGGTGGAGTCGGCGCCGGCTTCCACCTCGCGTCCTGAACGACTGACCGCTCCGGCGCCTCGCGGGAACCTCCAGCAGCGGAGCAAACCCCGGACCCACTGCCTGTCCGGCTCACTCCCGGGCAGGCAGTGCTGCTCCCGGCCGCGGCAGCACGATGGACGCCGTACATCGCGGCCAAGTGGTCAAGCCAGCTCGGCAGGGATTTGTGCGGTCTGCGGAAGGTGCTCTTCGCGTAGGACCGGGACCAGGGCGGTGACGAACACGGGCCTGTGTCACGCGCCTTTCGTCCCCAGCGGAATTGCCGGAAAGTACGGCAACGTGAGCCCTGCCGGGAAGAGTTGGGGACGCATTCCGTTATGTACCACCGCGTCCCGTGGTCTCGCCTGGATAATGCGCCGTGGGGGTCTTGCGTCGGACAGCGCTTGGGGGATGTGCGTGGGGAGCACGATCGAACCGGGCATCTGTCACGTGATCCATGCAGCCGGTCTCGTCCACGACGGATGGGCCTACGGTGCCGCGCTGAGACGGCGCTGGCGCACCATCGGTGGCCGTGTGACCGGGGCTTCCGGGTCCGCGAGGGCGCGATCGGCATGGTTGCCCGCTGGAAAGCAGACGCCCGCACGGAAGCTGCTGACGCGGTGCTGGCGCGCGTCTGTCTCGGGCTGCTCGCCGTGCGCGAGGGGGAGACGGCCGTGGCGCGGCTGCCAGACAATTTGGTGCCGGCCATCGCTGCGGCCATTGGTACGGGCACGCCCTGCCTGCCAGCCCCTGGCCCAGGCGCGGCTCTCCTTTGCTGACTTGACGATCCGATCTGGACCGCTGCAGGGTGCGCACCCCTACTGGGATCAGCTGCCGGTGGTGCAGCGCCAGGTCTGCGAGGCTGCTGCCGACCTGTCCTCGGTCCGTCTGCTGCGCGATGTGGTGGCGGAGGTGCAGCGGGGTGTGGCGGCGGGCCGGGGAGTACCTGAGCCAAGGGGCTTGAACTCGATTCTGCGGGGTTTACCTGCGACTTCAGCCGGAGTGACCCTGGGGTGTGCGCGTTCGTGTGGACCGATAGGAAGGGTGACCCGGTTGGGGACGTCTGCATCGTGCGTGTCCCCGAGTTGACCGATTCGGGATGGGGCGAGGCCGCTGCCGTCCTTCTGGCACACCTGTACGCGCGAACGGCCGGCAAGAGCGGCTCGTTCTACACGGACTGCACCGGCATCCACCGTCTCAGGGACTTTCAGACACTGCGCACGTACACGCTGCCCCCGGTCATCGCCGGGATTCTTGACCATCCTCTGTTCCGGGGCGTCCCAGGCGTCGACATCCGCTGGGTCGAGCGTTCGACCACCCTGGCTCACAGGACCGTCGACCGTGTCGCCCGGGACTTGAGCCGCGCTCCCTATCTCTATCGACCCGGGACACGCGAACTTCGCCTGTACGACTCCTCCGAGAAGCGCGCAGGGGCTGTTTCTAGGTGGTGTCGAGCGCCGAAGGGTGCGGTTCCTCTGCGGGGAAACGGTCGACGGCGTTTGTCAGTGGTGGGTGCCAAGATCGTCGCATGGGAGTTATCTATGGCTATTTCGCTGCTGCTGACGATGACGACGCGGTGCGGGCCGTAGTCCGCGAGGACGGCGAACTGATCGCGACGGGCTATGACGGTTTCGATGTCAATGGTGCGGACCCGGTCACTGATCTGCTGCCGGCTGAGGCTCTTCTCACGGGGCGGACGGCCGAGGCGGTTTGTGCCGATCCGCGGCACGGTCACCAGATCGCGATGCTCGACGATGGCGAGGTCCTGTGTCTGACGCTGACCGACGCTCTGCGCGACGCCCTCGCCAACGCTGATCGTGCCGTGCTGCCCGAGGTTGCCCGCGAGTGGGCCGCCTCGGACGTTTTCTGGACGCCGCCGGATCCGGAGGGCCTGGCAGAGTTCCTCAACCGGGCAGCCGACCTGGCCAGCCGGGCGGTCGCGCGAGGACACCGGCTCTACTGCTGGATCTGTGTCTGACGAGCAGGTGCAGTCTCGCCCCGCCCGATACCTCGGATGAAGAACCGTACCTATTGGTCAGCCGCATGACCGTTTTTCTGCTGGTCGGGGGTGGGATAGAGGTGTTCGTACTCGCGGCGGGCGTGGTGGCGCCAGTAGAGGTTGAAGTCGCCGTTGGCGACCACGGCAGGGACCTGGAGGACCGCTTCGGCGCCGGTGGGCCCCCAGTGGACGCCGGTGATGTCGAGGCGGTCGGCGGTCTCCTCTTCCTGTTCGTGGTCGTCATGCGTGGTAGACGAGCAGGTTGGCTGGGGCGTGGCGCTTATTGGTCCAGCGGCAGGGGATGCGCTGGGGTGTGGTTGATCGGGGTGTGGGTGGGCTGAAGGTGTGGGGCAGGGCGAGGGAGGTGGGGGCTCGGTACGTGCGGTCGGGGCGGGGGTGGCGGTGAAGAGGTAGAGGGCTGCGGCGTGGGTGTTGCTGACGAGGTGTGGTCCGGGCGGGGCTGTTTGGTGGATGGCGGTGGTGCTGGTGAGAGGGGTGTGGAAGGTAGCGCCCCGATCCAGTCCGCTTCAGCCAGCCCCGGTCGGCGAGTTTTCGCAGCTGGCCGCGGACCGGCTCGACCTTGCCCGGTGTGAGTTCCCGGCCCAGTGACATCGCGACGTCCTTGGCCATCACCGGACCGTCCGCCCCGGCCACGATCTCCATGATCCGCGGGTACTCCGAGGTCAGGGCCTCCGGCCCCGTCCCCTCGGCACGCTCCGGCACCAACCGCATCCCGCCCGCACCCGGCTCAGCCACGACGCGCTCCGGCTCCGGCTCCACGATGTCCGACGGTCGCCGTGATCACGTCCGAGACCAGCACGAGCGCGTCAATCTCCACCCACACCAGCGGCCCGACCTGCGAATTCAAGATGAAACGATCTGATTGTTCCAGCGCTGCGAGCGGGAGGACGCGCCATGACTCGATCCTGCCGCGCCATCGCCATTGAAGAAGGCATCAGCGCTCTCGTCTTCACCTACGCCGGCCGCCACCACTATCTCGAAAACATCCGCCACGTCGAGCACGAACTCCTCATCACCATCGACCACATGACCGCCCGCCTCGAGGTCAGCGTGCTGCGTGCCGCCGACTGGGAGAAGGCCATCACAACCGGCTACGCTGCCTGGCGGCAGCTGCGCAAACACGGCGGAGGGCACCTCGACCTCGACGCGCAGACCCTGACCTACCGCGAACCGTGAGCTGCCCGTCCGGTCAGGCCGGCCCCAAGCGGACAGCCGGATGGTGCCGGGGGGGGATTACCACTGGAGGCGTAGGGCGCGCCGCCAGCGGCTTGGTGTCGGTGGGGGCGTGGTCGTGGTGGTCGGAATGTCGCCCCACGACGACTGCCAGATCCCGGGTCGTGGGAGCCGGGCCTGCTGATCCTGCCGGACGAGACGGTGGCATACGACGCCGAGTGGTCGGGTATCGCGCCCCGCCAGCCCGGCGGGTCCGCCTGCGCTGCCTTGTAACGGGGCCCAGCATGCATACGGCCCCCTCGATATGGCATCGAAGGGGCCGGAGTTGGTAGCGGGGACAGGATTTGAACCTGCGACCTCTGGGTTATGAGCCCAGCGAGCTACCGAGCTGCTCCACCCCGCGTCGGTGAACCCAACCTTACGTCACCCCGCGGCCCAGGCCGACCAAGTACTGCCGGACCGTCGGAAGACTACGGTCCCGTGCAACGCGCGATGGAACATGCGACCGCCCCGGTAGTCCCGCAGCGAAGAGGCCGTCGTGACCGTACGGTGCGCCGCTGCCACAGGGTGCCTGGAGGGCGCCGACTGGGGCGACGCTCGCTGGACATGCGACCGATGTGGGTGACGAGGATGCGAATGACGTTGTCGGTGATGCACAGCGCCCGGTAGGAGCCGACGCGCAGGCGCCCGTACATGGATCCGTAGGGTGTTGAGGTGGTAGGCCGGGGATCCTCGGCGAGCGCGTCGACGGTGTCGTACAGGGCGGCGATCGTCATTCATCTGGCGAGTGAGGCTCTGCCGGTGCTGCCGCAGGCGTGGGTGGACCAGGTCGCCGACGGCGGGCTGATCGTCGCCCCGCTGCCGATCGCCGCAGTGTCCAACATGACCGTGGTCGCAACGATCCGTGTGAGCGGCGGCGAGCCGGTCGTGGAGGCGGTGGCCACCGGCGGCTACATCGAGGCAAGCGTCTTGCCGAAGCCCGACCTGGACCTGCCCGGCCGTCTGCACACCGGCGCCCGCACCACACTCGAACGGCTGCTGCAGGCCGCACACACCGAGCCGTACGGGGGCGGCGAGGTTGACTGGCCGTCGTGGCGGACGTTCGCGGCCACCCTCGCCGACGACCGGCTCACCATGGCCGGGCTGACCCCCAACTTGTGGGCGATCGGCCACACCGCGGCCACCACTGCCGCCGTTATCCAGCAGGACGGCACGATCCTCGCCGACCGGCCCAACTCCCCGCCCCTGACCATCCTGCACGGCTGGCTGAAGCAGTGGGAGCAGGCGGGACGGCCCGCGCCTGAGACCTACACCCCGGCCCTGGTCCGCGCGGACGAGGGGTACGGCGGCTGGGACCTGCGGCTGTCCCGGTAACCGTTCCCCTGCCCGGCGCGTGCCCCGCGCCAGCCGTCGCGGCGGGCACCGCGACACCTGCAACAACGCTGCTCCGGGCTGCTATGACGGCCCTGACTCCCGCCAGCGTCAGGGCCCTCGCCTTGATCGGCTCGCGTCCGGCTTCGGAAGCCGCAGACGGGTTGCGAGTTGCCGGGAGAGCGGTGGAAAACGGTGCGCTCGACTTCAACGCGGCGTGGCCGAACAGCGAGAGGGTGGAAGCCGCGATGGAGCAGGGGCGGGAGGCCAGGCAATCGGCGGTTACAGCAGTCGCTGGGGTGGTGCAGAAGGCTCCGGAGCCGGGACGTCGATGGCGATGTTGAGTTCGGTCGAGCGCCCGGTGCCCTCTGCGAGGACTCCGTACTTCCCCTCGCAGACGGTCATCGTCGCGAGGTTGGCGTGGCCCTGGGCCTTGATGACCTTCGTCAGGGAGGCCGCAGCCGCAGCTGGGTGCTGAGGTTGCGCACTCGTCTGGGTCGGCCCTCGTATGCTGAGATCAGCTGCCGCCGCGTCCACGCCTGCGGACGGCCCGGTTTGATGCCGTGCGGCAACAACGGCGCCAGCCGGGCCCACTGGCCGTTCGCCAGATCACCACGCCCCGTAGGACGTGATCATCCATGACCAAGATCCACTTGCACGGCAGACCCTAGAAGGAGGTGAGCCGCCAGAGCTGGTCACCGTTGCCGTTGCACGTCCACTGAATGTTGGTGACCCCGGGGAAGTCGTAGCCGTTGTAGCGGCCCAGGCACATGCCGGAGTGCTTGTTGACCAGGCCGCCCCAGCCGTCGGAGCCCTTCTGGTAGTACCAGCGCTGGTCTTCGTTGTTGTTGCACTCCCATGCGGAGGCGTCGGCGCCGGAGGCTGTTGATCCCTTGTAGATGCCGAGGCAGTCACCGAGACCGTTGGTGATCATGTAGTAGGTGCCCTGGCTGTCGCTGCCACGGGGTGTCATGTACCAGGACTGGTCAGCGCTGTCGTGGCAGTTCCACATGAGTGTCAGGGAGTTGTGATTTCCGTTGGTTGTGCCGAGACAGTAGACGCCATCCTTGGTGATCAGGTGCGGTACCGCGGCTGAGGCGTTCGGCGCAGCCAGAACGGAAGTCGTGAGGGTGGTCACGACTGCTCCCAGGAGCATGGCGATGCGTTGAAACCTGGACTTCCGTGAGCACGGCTGACCCGTGTCAGCGTTGGCGCGGGTGCGCTACGGCTGCCCAGCACGGCCATGGCCGCGAAGGGAGCCGACGTCAGCGCGGCCGTGAGGGCGGGATACCCGAGGGCCGACTGGTCGCCGAGGCGCGCGGCCGTGATGAGCAAGCAGGCGTAGGTCAGGGTGTGAGCAACTGCACGAATGTCGCGCTCAGTACGACCGGCAGTACGACCCGCAGTACGAGCCGCCCGCCGCCACCGGCCGCGGCCGTCCCGCGCAGGGACGGGAACCCTTCATGGGCCGATGTCGGCTCACGAAGCGAGGGCCGCGGCGAGTTCGCCCGGCCGGGCTGCGAACGGGCTGTGGCTGCCGGGCAGGGTTTGCACGGTGAACGGGTTGCCGGGGAAGGCCCGGTCGGCTTCCGCGATCATGAGGTCTTGCGCGTCCGGTGCCAGCGCCCGGTCCTCGGCGCAGCGCAGGAAGGTTCGTGGAATTCGTCCCCAGCGTGCTGCGGTCAGGGTGACTGGAGTCGTCGGGATGGCCAGGGGCAGGTCAGGGCTCAGCGCGGACCGCCACCGGTCAAAGCGGTCCAGGGGGGTGTCGTGGTAGTGCGTTTCCCGCAGTTCGTCGAGGTAGGCGGGATCCGATGAGAGCGGATTGATCCGTACGGCGCCCAGGGCCGCGGGGTCGCCGAGGTTCAGGTTCCGGCCCAGCGCAGTGGCGTTCTCGGGTGAGCCCAGATAGTCGAAGAACCGTGTCCGCCCGCCCGGGACGAAAGCGGACAGGTAGACGATCCGGTCCACCAGCTCCGGCGCCCGTTCCGCGGCCAGGGACGCGGGACCGCCGCCCGCGCTGTGCGCGACGAGCACGACAGTGCGATGGCGCCGCACCTGGTGCAGGACGCTCAGTACTGCCTCGGCGCAGTCGTCCATCGTCAGGGTGGCGAGCCGTGACTTCTCGGTCAGCAGGCCCGGCTGGCCGGGCAGCAGGTATCCGGTGGGCAGGGGTGCGTCGAAGCCGTGCCCCGGCATATCGATGGCCACGCTTGCGGCGCCCAGTCCGGCCAGCGCGCGTTGCGTCGCTGCCCACTGTCCGGAGCTGTGCCAGGCGCCGTGCACGAAAACGAAGACTGTGTCGGTCAGAGATACGTACGTCATGGCCCCATTCCAGACAGGGAACCACGGCGCCATCCATCTATAGATCTGGCACGTGGCATGGCAATACCTTTGAGGTATTGCCAGTAGCTGATGGGATGGAGGGCGAACCATAGAAGCGCGACACCTGCGGTACGCGGTTGCTCTCGCCGAGCACGGACACTTCGGCCGGGCAGCCGGCGAGCTGGGCATCGCGCAGCCGCCGCTGTCCAAGCAGATCGCCGACCTGGAGCGCGAGGTCGGGGCCCGGCTGTTCGACCGCACACGTCAGGGGGTGTTCCCCACCGCCGCCGGCGAGGCGTTCCTCGCGCGGGCGCGCCGGGCGCTCGACGAGATCGCAGCGGCCACGGTCGACGCGGGCCGGGCCGCGCGCGGCGAGACGGGACGGTTGCGCCTCGGCTTCATCGCCTCGGCACTGCTCGACCCGCTGCCGGGCGTCCTGAGCCGGTTCCGCCGTGAACGGCCCGACGTGAGACTGGAACTGCACGAGATGGCAACTAGCCGCAGCAGCCCAGCTCTCGTCGCCGGGGAGCTCGACGTGGCCCTCACCCTCGGCCCACCACGGGGTGCCGGAGCCGAGTATCTCGTGTCCGTCCCGATCGGACACGACCACGTGATCGCTGTGGTGAGTACGGTGCACCCGTACGCGGGCCAACAGTCGGTAAGTGCCGATCAGTTGCGGCGACAGCCGCTGATCGTGTCGGCCGGCGAGGACGAGCCCGCTGTAGTCGCGGGACTGCGCACCTTGCTGGGCGCGGACTCATCGGCTCTCGGCAGCGCGACCGTCGCTAGGGACGTGCACACGATCATCGGCCTCGCCGCATCAGGCGTGGGCGTTGGCTTGGGGCCATCCCGCATGAGGGCGGTCCCGCGTTCGGGAGTGCGGTTCTGTGAAGTGACCCCGCGCACGCCCCTGCCCGATCTCGTCCTGTCCTTCGCGGCCCGCGATCACTCCCCGGTGCTGCGCGCCTTCCTCGACACCATCCGGAAGAGCTGCCCCGACGTCGGTGCCGCGCTCAACGACCGGCTCCGACCCCACACTTGATTCGGGCCGGTCATCCCCTCTCATGCACCCAGTACCTGTCACCGCTCTCCGCAGTCACCGAAGAGGCTGAACGCAGACCTGACGGGGCATCCAGGCGTCGGGGCTTGCGCCGGGGGGGCGTCCGCGAAGTGCCCGGATCGGTGCGACCGCGTCCAGCAGCGCCAGGAGTTGGGTGCTGTCGTCGCGGTTGCCGCCGGTGAGTGTGACGGCGAGAGGGGGTTCCGGGGCGGTCGACGGCGTGGTGCGCCCAGCATGCGAACGCCGGTACGCAGTACGCGGCCCTTCAAGTCCCCTCGTGGCCGTTCGGTACCGGGGAGGCTGGGCGAGGAATGGGGCGGCGGTGCCGCAGTTCGGCTGGGCGGCGTGGATCGGGAACGGGTGGCACGGCAGACGTCGTCGCCCGGCTGTTGGCTGGGGCGACGGCCGGTCTGGTGCGTCGAGCCGGTCCGCGGCGTGCATCGTTCCGCAGGAACGGGCCGTAGCGGACCTCGGTCGGGAACAGTGGCGGCAGCGCGGATGACCCTCGGTCCTCGGCGCGCAGCGGCTCTCTCGCTTCGGCGACAGAAAGGTGCGTGCGTACTACACGAAACCGCCTCGGGGCGGCGCGGTCGCACGGTGAAGGTCCCTCGTCGCCGGACCCGAAGCCAGCGGCCTCCGGGCCCTCGGTCCGCAATCACCGCACAGTGCCACCGGGCGCCCCGAGGGGCGGATTCTGGGAGTTCCGTCCCGGCGAAACGGCGTTTCCGGAAATCCGGCAGCGGTGTCCGCCGGGACGTGAGGGAAAGTGAATGCATCGGCGCATCACTGCCGATTCCCGATTTCCGGGCCCCGGTACGGGATGCTTCCCCACGGGGCGCGGTCAGTGTTTGAACGTGTCCTTGGCCTTCTCCTTGGCCTGGCGGGCATCGCCCTTGGCCTGGTCGACGCGTCCCTCGGCGGTGAGGCGCTCATTGCCGACCGCGCGGCCAGCAGCCTCCTTGGCCTTTCCCTTTGCCTGCTCGGTCTTGGCCCTGGCCTTCTCATTGCCTGACATGCCATTGCCTCCTCAAACAATCGTCGTGAGTTTTCCCGACGAGTTACCTCTAACCGCTTCCCCGGATCTCAAACGGGCGGGCCGGTGCCGAAGCCGTACCAGGGGCGCGGATTCCCCGTGCTTGCTCGAAGGGGGTACGGGCCTGGGGCGGTCGAGGGCGCTTGCCGACACCGACCGACGCCACAGCCGCACGGCGGTCGGGCGAGGGAATGTGGAGCTGTCACGGTTCGGGGTAGGTGACTCGGTGGCCACCCGCGACGCCCACGGCCAGGCGCTGGCCGCGATCGGCTCGGCCCGCGAGGATATGGTCGCGCTGGACGGCGAGGTGAGCGACTCGCCCCGGGCGGAGTTCTTCGCCAGGGCATACCCGCGAGGGGTTCTTCGGGTGCTGCATCACCGAGCAGCAGCTGGTGGCCGCCGCGGTGGGCCTGCACACCAGGGGCTGTGTGCCCTACGCCTCGACATTCGCGGCCTTCCTGGCCCGCGCCCACGACTTCGTCCCGATGGCAGCCGTCAGCCGGGCAGGGATCAACCTCGACGGCTGGCACGCGCAGGTCGCCATCGGGGCAGGACGGACCGTCCCAGATGCGGCTGGCGGACCTGGCGATGTTCCGGGCGGTGCTTGGCAGCACCGTCCTCTACCCCCGCGACCCCAACCAGACCGCCCACCTGGTCGCCGCCATGGGCCCACCTGCCGGGCGTGCGCTACCTGCGCACCAGCCGAAGTCACACCCTCGTCGTCTGCGGCCCGGACGAGGACTTCCGGCCCGGCGGCTCCAAGGTGCTCGGTAAGGCCAGTCGGCGCGGTAACCCTCCGGAAACCGGCCGAGGAGACCGGGCGCCTGGTCAGGGGCGTGGAAGACCGCCGCGTCCAGGGCGGAATCGGTGACGCGGTGACCGAGGCTCCCACGGACGGATCGGAACCGCGCCTGGTGCGCCTCGGAGCGCAGACCATGCCCGGCTCGGCGGCCGCCAGCAGGAGTTGCACCTGGTGGGGATCGACGCCGAGTCAATCGCGGCGACCGTACGGCTGCTGCACGGGCAGAGAAACCCCGGCTCCCGACCGACGCTCGTCGGTCGGGAGCCGGGTGTCGGCGTAGCGGTGAATGTTGCGCCCGTACCCCGATACCCGGTCGTACATCGGAACCAGGCCCGCCGGAACTTACCGTCGGCGGCCCGTGGTCTCCCGCGATGTTCGCACTCGGTCGGCCGGAGTGGGGCGCCTCCGGCCGACCCGGCATCGACCGGTTCGGGCTCACCGTGACCACCTCCGGTCACCACCGCCGCTGGTTAGGCTCTCCCGACCAGCACGTGCCCCACCCGGTCGCCTCCGGCCCGCCCCTCCCGGCTGACCCCCAGACCCGGCCTGGCCGCGCCCCGTCGCGGACAGACCGCCCGCAGAGCCACCGCCCCGAGGCGATACCGGGCGGTGGCTTGCCACGTCCTGTGGGGCGGGGTGCCGTATGTGGCAGGCGGCCGTCCCAGCGGTGCGAGCTTGGCTCCTCGACACCTCCCGCTCAGCGGAAGAGGCGTCAATACGGTTGCGTGCAGAAGTAGTAGGACGCCTTGATCGGATCGTCGCTGTTGATGGGAGTGAAGCACGCCTTCTCCACCGCGCCGGGACCATCCCAGTGCCAGCCGGTGAGGATGGTGTTGGTGGAGACCGCGTACGCGTTGCTGGCTTTGTACCAGGTATTCGTGCCGTCCTTCTTGCGGTAGAGGGCCGCCTTGCACCAGCTTCCGTTGGGGTAGAAGACCCCGCGGGCGACCCAGTAGCCCTGGGTGTCGTCCCACGCTCCGTCCATCCAGGCCGAGCAGGACTCGGTGGTGGGGTCGGCGACCTCGGGCACCACCTTGTAGGTGATCTGGCTGTACGAGTCGGCAGAGGCCGGGCCGATGGCGGTGGCGAACGAACCGACCGCGACGGCGACAACGGCGCACGTCCTGAAACGCATACGCATGAAACTCCCTCTCCAGGCCGCGGGCATCCCCCTTCAGCGCCGACCTGCCTTGGCCGTGCGCGAGCAGGGACGGAACCGCTGCGTCCATGAACTGATCTGCACACAGCAAAGGGCGATGCGATGGCACACGAGAACTTTGCGTCCGTATGCCTCCTGCGCCCCAACCGCGGTGCGATTCCCAGCCTGTCGGCGCGAGTCGGCGTCGCTCCACCGGATTCGGCGCAAGCCGAATCTCTGACAAATCCGCGAGTGATCACCGGAGGGGTGATGCGCTGGCCTGAGAGGCTATCCGCCTTCCGAACGCATCGTCGGTCTTTGCTGGTTAGGCCCACCGGGCCGCCCGGGCTACAGCTGGCGCGGGCGGCCCGGTTCCCCTGCGGTTGGCGATTCTGCCTGGCAGTGGACTTGCAACACAGTGAACCCGCCGGCCCCGGACAACGATTCGGTCTCCGCTGAAAGGATGGCCGCCATTGCGGGGGCGGGCGAGTCTGTCGTGGGCCACAAGCAAGCAGGCATCGACCGGACAGGAGTGCACTGTGAAGAAGGTTCAACAGGCCGGGCTCGCGCTGGCCGCCACGGCAACCGGCCTCGCGATGGCCGTGGCCCCGGCGGCCGCCGCCGACAGTGCCGATGCCGGTGTGCGGAGCAGCGCGGCAGCCGTTGGCGCCGGTACGCCCGAGCCGTTCGCCGGCCAGGTCCGCGCCGCGCATCTCACCCCCGCGCAGGGCAGGGCGCTGCGCGCCGAAGTCGCCAAGTACCTGAAGCGCAGCGGCGGCAAGCAGATCTCCCTCAACGAGATCAAGGTCGACGACAAGCGCACCATCCGCGTCGCCATCCCCGGCGAGGCGCACCCGCGCACCTTCACCGACCACGGCAGCACCGCCCCCGCCTACAGCAGCATCTGCAACCCGAACGCCACCACTTCGAACGGCTACTTCTGCGCCTTCAGCGGCGAGCATTGGACCGGCAGCGAAGACCGGATGTACTACTGCCACTCCTACGACATGAACTTCACCGGCTGGGGATCGTGGGTGGAGCGCCAGTACGGAGACCACGCTGCGAAGTTCTATGGCAAGCGCGGCGACTACCTGGACCAAACCTTGGGGCCGATCTCCGCCGCCGCGGAGCAGAACTGGTACTACGTGTGGACAGTCGTCCCCTGCTGAACAGGCCGCCGACGAACAACGATGCTTTGCAGCTGGGGACGTATGCGAGACCCAGAGCCGCGTATCCGGGTTCGAGGTCATCCAGAAGTGGATCAGCAAGCCGCAGTACCTGAACTGCGGCCCGGCCTGCCGGCTTCACCTCGTCCGAGCACCGGACGAGGTGTGCCGTGACTGTCGGAATCGGACCATGGCGGGGAGGAATCCGGTGAGGTACGAGTGCTGCCCTGACGGGACCTGGGAGAGGGCGATTGCCCGCCCCGCAGCCGCTCTCGGTTCCGGCATCGCCGGCTACCACGGTTTCCGGTTCGACCTGGCCCGGCCGCGGCGCAGGCTCGAACTACCGGACTTCATGACCACGTTGGTGATCCTCTTCGGCCAGGAACTCAGCGTCCACGAGCCCGTGGGAGCCGGCGTGCCCACCGCGACCGCCTACACCTCCGTCTTCGCCGGGATGCAGTCGCGTGCCCGGATCGGTGAGCACGACGGGCGACTGAGCGGGGTGGAGGTGGTGATCGCCCCCTGGGCCGCGCACACGCTCTTTCGTACGCCCATGAACGCGTTGGCCAACCGAGTGGTCGAACCCTCCGATCTCTTGGGCGCGCGATACGGGGCGCTCGGCGAGCGCCTGGGCAACAGCCCCGACTGGGCCACCCGCTTCGCGCTGCTCGACGCGACGCTCGCCCGATGGATGACGGACGGGCCGTGCGTCTCGGCGCGGGTGCTGTGGGCCTGGAAGCGGATGAACCGTACGGCGGGCCGGATCCCCGTGCACGTCCTGGCCCGCGAATGCGGCTGGAGCGAACGTCACTTGGAGCGGCGCTTCGAGCAGCAGATCGGTCTGCTGCCCAAGGCCGCCTCGCGCATCCTGCGTCTGCGCGGTGCCCTTGGGCTGCTGTCCCGAGGGCACACCGGTGCCTCGGCCGCGTCCGTGTCCGGCTACTGCGACCAGGGCCATCTGAGCCGGGAGTTCAAGGCCATGACGGGCTGGACCCTGACACACTTCGCGCGTACCCGCGGCATCGAGCACACCGGGCCCGCCGACACCGATCGCGGCGCCCGCCGTCCCACGAGCCTCGTACTGCCGGGATGAACCCGCCGGGCCCAGATCGTCCGGCCGGAGCACACCGGTGGACCGGGCGCGCCGTCGGACGTCGAATCCGGCCATGCGCAGTCGAGGTCGGTTTTCTCCTATACGCCCCGGCGCCCCCTTTGCGAGGCTACCTCGCGACCGAGCACACCCCCGTGCCCACGCGGCACGGCACGGCACGCCGGACTATCAGGGGGACCCCGCCCATGTCACAGCCATGCGCCGACAGCGTCCGGGCCGATCTCGACGCCGACGGTTACGCCGTCGTGAACCGGCCAGGCGGTCAACGCCAAGCCGTCGAACTCATGCAGGAGATCGGCCGGTTCGTGCCCCAGTACACCGGCGCGGTGGAGCACGAGGTGGTCTACCGTCCGGGCAACGACGGCCGTGCCTACTCGCAGAGCCGCAACGCCATCCGCTGCCACACTGAGGCCCCGGGCTGGGATCCGAGCCCGCGCCACCTCGCCCTCTACTGCCACCGCCAGGCCCGCTGCGGCGGTGGCCACACCGACCTGCTCGACCTGAAGGTTCTGGAGAAGCTGCTCAGCCTCGCCGAACACGCTCTGCTGACCGGCTCGCGTATCGCCTTCCCCGGACCGCCGGACGACGCGGGCCGCAGCACGACCGTCACCGTACCCATGCTGTACCAGGAGGAGGACGGCCGACCCGTGCTCAGGTTCAGCTACAACCTGCTGACCGCGGCCGACTACGACGCGTCCCTCGACGCGAGGGCCGACCCCGAACGGCTTCCGCTCGGACGAGCAGGGGCGGAACTGGCCTACCGGGCCAGCGAGTTGTTCGACCAGTACCGTACCCAGGTGCTCGTCCCCGACGGCCACCTGCTCATCTGGGACAACCAGCGGATGCTGCATGCCCGTTCGGCCTACACGGACGAGCGCCGCCATCTGACCCGGTACTGGATCGCCGGATGAACGGCTCCACGGTCACCGCGATCCGTACCGTCGCCGGCCGCAGGCTTGCCCGGCTCGTGCACGACCGGTGCGCGGATCCGGGGCTCGCCCATGACGTCGAAGTGGTCGCCCAGATACTGCCGTTCAAGGTCAGCGCCCATGTCGTCGACCACCTCGTGGACTGGGACAACGCACCTGACGACCCGCTGTACCGGCTGGTCTTCCCGCACCGCGACATGATCGACCCGGTGCACTTCCGGGCCGTCGAGCGAGCGCTGGGGGATCCGGTCGCGCTGCGCGCCGCCGTCGCCGCCGCGCGCCGCGACCTCAACCCGCACCCCGGCGAGCAGCTCACCCGCAACATCCCGCACGACGAGGACGGCGAGGTGGAGGGCGTCCAGCACAAGTACGCCCAGACCGCGCTGGTCTTCCCCCGGCACGGGCAGACCTGCCACGCCTACTGCTCGTACTGCTTCCGCTGGGCCCAGTTCGTCGGCGACCCCAAGCTGCGCATCGCCGACGACGGGCCCGAGCGGATGGCCGGCTATCTGCGGCGCCACCGCGAGGTCAGCGATGTGCTGTTCACCGGCGGCGACCCGCTGGTGATGCGTGCCGAACTCCTGGAGCGCTACGTCGACGCCGTGCTGAGGCCGGGACTTGAGCACGTCACGACGGTCCGGATCGGCACCAAGGCGCTCTCCTTCCATCCGGCCCGACTGGTGACCGATCCGGATGCCGGGCCCCTGCTGAAGCTGGTGGAGCGCCTGGTGGGGGCGGGGCGGCACGTCGCCGTGATGGTGCACGTGTCGCACCCGCGCGAGCTGGAGCCCGATCTGAGCAGGCGAGCCGTGGCCGCCCTGCGCTCGGCGGGCTGCGAACTGCGCTCGCAGGCCCCGGTCGTACGGCACGTCAACGACGACGCGCAGGTGTGGGCGGACTCATGGCGCGCGCAGGTCGCCCTCGGCATCCACCCGTACTACCTGTTCGTCGAGCGGGACACCGGGGCGCGCCGCTACTTCGGACTGCCCATCCAGCGTGCGTACGAGATCCACCGGGGCGCGGTGTCACGGCTGTCCGGACTCGGCCGCACCGCTCGGGGGCCCGTGATGTCCACGGCCGAGGGGAAGGTCACCGTGGACGGAGTGGCCGAACTGCCCGGCGGGAAGCGTGCGTTCGCGCTGCGCTATCTCCAGGCGCGTGATCCGGAGCTGGTGGGCCGGCCGTTCCACGCCCGCTGGGACCCCGCCGCCCAGTGGTGGTCCGAGCTGGTGCCGCTCGGCGGCCACGACCGGCTGTTCTTCCCGCGCGGCGCCGCTCTCGCCCAGGGAGGCCCGCGCTGAACGGCGTCCGGCCGGCCCAGGGCCACGCCACGGGCGTCTCGCTCGCGATGGTGTCCGCCGGCGCGTTCGGAACCGTCGGACCAGCCACCAAGGTCCTCGGCTCGGCGGGGCTTTCCGCCCTGCAGATCGCCCAGGCGCGCCTGACGATCGCGGCGGTCCTGCTCCTGGCCCTCGCCACGATCACCCGGCCCCGGGCGCTCCTCGCCACGGCCCGGCAGGCGTACGGCACGATCGCGGTCCTCGGGGTCTGCTCCTTCGCCGCGCTGCAGACCCTGTGCGGCGTCGCCGTCGCCCGCATCCCCGTCGGTGTCTTCGTGGTGCTCCAGTACCTGTCGCCGGTCATTGTCGTGGCGTGGCTGCGCTGGGTGCGGCGCATAATGCAGCCCCGTCTCGTGTGGACGGGCACGGCCGTGGTGCTGGCCGGACTGCTGCTCGTGGGCGAGGTGTGGCAGCGGCTGCGGCTCGACACGGTCGGTGTGCTGGCCGCCCTGGGCACGGCGGCCGCCCTGTCCGTACGCTTCCTCGTCGCCGGGCGGGCGCTGGCCCGGCACGACCCGCTCACCGTGGCCGCCCTGGGCATCGCGGTGGGCGCCCTCGCGCTGGACGCCCTCGCGCCCGTGGGCGCCTTCCCCTACGACCGGCTCGGGGACACGGTCCGTTACGGCACGGTGAGCGCACCCGTCTGGGCCGTCGTCCTGTGGGCCGCTCTGGTGGCGACGCTCGTGGCGTATCTCAGCGGTATCGCCGCGCAGCGGTTCCTGGCGCCGTCGGCAGCCAGCCTGTTCGCGACGCTGGAGGTCGTGGCAGGGTCCGGGGCCGCGTACCTCTTCCTCGGCGAGCGTCTGACACCCGCGCAGTGCGCCGGCGTCGCGGCCGTCCTGGCCGGTGTGGTGCTCGCCCAGAGGTCCATGCGCACGTCGCGCACCACGCGGGCCGGGCCGCAGCACGCTCCGGCGTTCGGTTGGGGCGCCCTGCACGGCCGCCCCGTGCGTACCGCGCGAGAACCCGCCCCGCAGAACCCGAGAGGATCCTGAACGATGGACGAGCGGTTCATCAGCAACCCCGACGAGGACGCCTTCGGCACCGAGGTGTTCGGCGCCGTCGACAACCCGGTCATCCACCGGCTGGCCGCCAACTGGAAGCGCCGGGCCACCGTCAAGCGGGACGATCCCGGCCTTCTGGAGATGTTCGACCCCGCGCTGCCCGACTACCCCGAGGACATCGTCCCCTTCGCCGACCACCCCACCTACCGGGCGCTCGCCCCGGCGCAGGCTGGCGCCGTCCTGACCTGGGCCATGATCGCGCTGAACCGGAACACGGAGTACTCCGAAACCCATGTGGTCAACCCGGCCTTCGGGCTCGTCCTGCGCGGCGAGTTCCCGGGGCTGTGGGGGGAGGCCCTGGAGATCTCGCTGATGCAGGCCATGGTGGACGAGCAGTACCACATCCTGATGCACCGGATGGCGAGCGACATGACCCGGGCCAGGCGCGGCGATCACTTCCGCGGCAGGGAACTCCCGCTGCCGTACGTGTCAGTGACGCATCATCAGCTCTCTGACGCGGCCACCGAGCGCTGGCAGCGCAGCCTGCTCACGCTCGCCTTCGCCACCACCACCGAGCTGTCCATCGGCGCGTACCTCGAACTCGTCGCCAACGCCGAGGGTGTGCAGCCGATGAACGTCGCGCTGTCGCGGCTGCACCGGCACGACGAGGTGTGCCACGGCTCGATCAGCGGGGAGGTGCTGAAGGTGCTCTACCCCCAGCTGACGGGGGAACAGCAGCGGTTCCTGCTCGACTCGCTGTGCCGGGCGCTGGAGGCGTACTCGGCCAACGACTACCGCGCCTGGGACGCGATCATGCGCCTGGTGGGCGTGGCGGGCGGCGCCGAGATGCTCAAGGACTGCAAGGCGGCGGGACGCACCGCCCTGCTGCGCGACTACAGCGGTCTGCACCGCGTGCTCCAGGAACTCGACGTCCTGGACCGGATCGCCTTCGACTGGTCCAGCGTGAAGGTGTCGGGACAACTGCCGTACGTGCTCTAGATGCCGACAACAGGAGAAGGTGGCCAGATGATGCCCGCACCGGAGGCGGACACGCACACGTACCGCATCGACGAGGACACCGCGCGCCTGATCGCCATCCGCGCCCTCGGCGCGCACGGCGTGGACGACGACGCCTGCGCCCTGGTCGCCGACGCGCTCGTGGAGACGACCGCGCGAGGCGTCGCCACTCATGGACTGCGCCTGCTGCCCGGCTACTTGGACGATCTCGCGCGCGGTGTCGCCAACCCCGCGCCGAAGTTCGAGACGGTCCGGGACAGCGGCCCCGCGGTGCTCCTCGACGCCGACGCGGCGCTGGGCGTGGTGGCCGGCCTCACGGGCGCGCGGGTGGCCGTGAGGCGCGCCGCGGAGTACGGAGTCGCGGCCGTCGTGGTGCGCAACTCCAACCACTTCGCGGCGGCTTCCATCCACAGCCGCGCCATGTCCCGGGCGGGGATGGTGGGCTGGGCCATGACGTCGGCGTCCTCGCGGGTCGCTCCGCACCACGGCAGAAAACCGCTCCTCGGCACGAATCCGATCAGCGTCGCGGCGGGGGAGGGCGACCATGAATTCGCCCTCGACATGGCCACGAGCCAGGTGTGCCTGGGAGAGGTACGGGAACGGGGGCGCCGCGGCCGGACCCTGGAGCCGGGGTGGGCCGTGGACCCGGACGGCCGGGACACTTGCGACCCCGCCCAGGCAGCCACGCTGTCTCCGCTCGGCCCCGGGCACAAGGGGCAGGGCCTGGGCATGGTGGTGACGCTGCTGACCGCCGTGCTCGCCGACGCCCCGCTCGACTGGCAGCTCGATCACATCGAGCGGGCCCAGGCAGGCGAGGGCCGCAAGGTGGCGCACTTCCTGCTCTGCCTTGACCCCGCCTTCTACAGCGGCCGCGACGCCTTCGCCGAGCGGCTGCGCGACCTCGTCGAGACGACACGCAACGCCCCGGCGGCAGGCGAGGCCGCGGTCCGGTGCCCGGGGGACCCCGAGCGCCGGCGCCAGAGCGACGCCGCGCGCGAGGGCATCGCCCTGGACCCGGACACCGCGCGGGCGCTGTACGTGCTGGCCCGCCACCACGACATCGACGCTCCCGGCCTGCGGGACGCGGCAAGGAGGGTCCCGTGACCGCTCTGTCCGCGGCCGAGCACATCTGGATGGACGGCCGACTCGTCCCCTGGAACGACGCGCAGATCCACGTACTGACCCAGTCGCTGCACTACGGCTGGGCCGTGTACGAAGGGATGCGGGCGCACGAAACGGCCGAGGGACTGGCGGTCTTCCGGTTGCACGACCACTTGGCGCGGCTGTCCCGCTCGGCCCGCGTGTACCTGATGGACATCCCCTACACGCAACAGGAGCTTGCCGCCGCGACGACGGAGCTGATCGTGGCGGGCGGGACGGGCCCGCGCTACGTCCGGCCCCTGGTCTACCTCGGCTACGGCAGCATGGGCGTGGCGCTGGACCTGTCCGCCGTACGCGTCACGCTCGCGGCGTGGTCCTGGGAGGACCATCCGGTGAACAACTGGCGCCTGATGACCAGCAGTTGGCGGCGCAACCACCAGGACGCGATCCCGCCCCTGGCCAAGGCCACCGGCGCGTACCTGAACTCGTCGCTGGCCAAGATCGCCGCCGTACGGGCGGGCTACGACGACGCCCTGCTGCTGACATCCTCGGGCCACCTCTCGGAGAGCTCGGCCGCCAACGTCTTCCTCGTCAGGTCCGGCGTACTGCACACCCCTCCGGTCGAGGCGGGGATCCTCCCCGGGATCACCCGGGCCACGATCCTCGAACTCGCCCGCGCGGCGGGTGTCCCCACGGTGGAGCGCCCCCTCGCGCACGCCGAGGCCTATACCGCCGACGAACTCTTCGTCACCGGCACCGCGATCGGAGTCGTCCCTGTCACCTCCGTGGACGACCGGCCCACCACTACGCCCGCGCCGGGCCCGCTCACGACAGCCCTGCGGGACGCGTACCAGGACGCGGTGAGCGGCAAGAACGCACTGTCGCCGCGGTGGCTGACCCTGGTGCGCAGGTGAGGTGTTCCGTCCAAACCTCACGGGTCCGTCAGCGTCGCCAGGCCGATCCATCCGTGGGTTCGGATGAGACACGGGGATGCTGAGCAATCCGACGGAATCCGGCGGTGAGGTCGGCCTGAACGTCCTCGGTCATGACACCCGCCCGCCGAACTGCCAGTTGTGCACCTCAATGTCCGCGTACCGGCCCGGGGTCAGGATGGCACGTGCCGTCTCCGGACCCAGCGCCCGGAGCAACACCGCCGTGCCCAGCCAGGTGGCGCCCGCCGGGCACTGCTTCTTCTCCATCGGCATGAGCGAGAAGAGCAGTGGATCCGACCTCGCCTCGGTCGCCACCCGTGCCCAACGCACCGCCGACGGCTGGCGGTTGACCGGCACCAAGATGTGGACCGGCGGCGCCCACGTCAACGACTACGCCATCGTGCTGGCCCGCACCGACGACGCCGAGGACAAGCACGCCGGACTCAGCCAGTTCATCGTCGACCTGCGCGCCCCTGGCGTACGCATCGAGCCGATCCACCTGATGAGCGGCGAGCACCGCTTCAACGCCTTCCACCTCGAAGGCGTCGACGTCCCCGACAGCATGCTGCTCGGACAGCAGGGGGAGGGCTGGAAACAGGTCACCGGCGAACTCGCCTTCGAACGCAGCGGCCCGGAACGCTACCTCTCCGCCTTCCCTCTGCTCGTCTCCCTGCTCCGCGAACTGGAGCAGCGCCCGGGCACGGCCGAACAGCTCACCCGGGTCGGCATCCTGATGGCCCGTCTGCACAGCATCCGCCGACTGTCCCTCGGCGTGGCCGCGGCGCTGGACGCCGGAGCTTCCCCCGACATCCAGGCCGCCCTGGTCAAGGACCTCGGCACCCGCTTCGAGGGCACGCTGACCGACACCGTCCGCAGCATCCTGCCGACCCCGGCCGACCCGCACGCCACCCCCGGCACCCACGCCGAACTGCTCGACGAGGCTCGGCTGCGCTACCTGGCTCGCTCAGCCCTGATCGCCGGTGCCGCCGAACGCTGCCTCGACCTGATGGTCGCCCACACCACCGCCCGCACCCAGTTCGGCCGTCCGCTCAGCCGCTTCCAGGCCGTCAAGCAGGAAGAGGCACGGCTGATCGAGGAAGCCGCCCTGGTACGCGCCGCCGTCCAGGCCGCCGCAGCCCCGCTGGACACCGGCGGCGCGGCCTCCCACTTCGCCGTCGCCGCCGCCAAGACCCAGGCATCCGCCTCGGCCGCCGAGATCACCCGCATCGCCCACCAACTCCACGGCGCCATCGGCATCACCCGGCTTCACCCCCTCCACCTCGCCACCACCCGCCTGTGGTCCTGGCGCGACGAAGACGGCGACGAAACCCACTGGGCACGCCGCCTGGCCCGGCCCCTCACCGCCACCGCCCTCTGGCCCACACTCACCACCACACCCTGAACCCTCGCCCCCGCCCTGCCTCGCCGCCGGAAACGGTAAACGGTGCTGTGGAAGACGTAGGCACGCCTCTCAGAGCGGCCGGCCACAGAGTGGAAGCCCTTGAGGGCATTGATGGTCCGCTCGACTTCGTTGTGGCGTCTGCACACCGTGCTGTCAAAGCCGGTGGGCCGGTCGCCAGTGTTGCCTCGGCGCTGGCGCTCGGCTCGCTGGTCTCTACGTTCCGGGATGGTGTGCTTGATCCGCCGGTGTCGTAGGTAACGGCGGTTGCGGCGTGAGCTGCACGCTTCGTCGCCGCACCCCGGCTGAGACCCGGCAACGGCACCAGCACGCCCTCGCGGCAGAACGAACGAGTGTCCGAGATCGCGGGGAATCTTCAAGCTGGACTCGGCCCGGGCAGGCGGCATGCTGTTCGCTGTGTGGACGTTGATTGACGCTCCCCTTCGTGCGCGGCTACGTTCTGCCGTATGCAGCGGCGCAAGATCCTCACGACTCGCGGTCACATCGACCACATGCGGGTGTGTTCTGCTGCGTGTCGTCCCTGTTGAGAGCCATTCGGCCTCCAGCGGCGTCCCTCCGCGCCTGACAGCCTCACTGGCCATGCGCGGTAGCACCTTCCTGTAGTTGCCGTCTCTCATTGCGCATGCCCGGTCGGCTGTGCGCCTTCTCCGCATGCCCGTGACCGAGCCGGCCGGTTCGGCTTCGGGCTGCCAGAAATGGACACCTGATGCGTCACAACTCCATACCCGCGCGGATCGTGATCGCTGCGGCCACCACTGTCGTGTCGGGCCTGGTGCCCCTGGCCGGCACCGCGTCCGCAGCCCCGGACAGCAAGCCGCTGCCGCCGCTGACTGTCCTTGCCGACAGGAGCACAGCGAGCCGCGGGGACATCTTCGTTGCGCCCAGCTCCGCGAACAGCGCCTACTCCAGCGGCGTGGAGATCCTGAGCGGCGACGGCAGGCGTGTCGTGTGGTCTCACAAGACGCCGGCCGGGCAGCAGGCGGCGGACTTCCGTGCCCAGACCTACCGGGGCAGGCCGGTTCTGACCTGGTGGCAGGGCACCGGGCTCGGCTCCCTCGCGAGCGGGGTGAACTACATCTATGACAACCGGTACCGGAAGGTCGCCGAAGTTCGTGCGGGGAACGGGTACACCGCCGACGGGCACGAATTCCTGATCACCGGTCGTGGCACGGCGCTCATCCTGGCGTACAAGCAGGAGACCGCCGATCTGACGGGCATCGGCGGCTCCGCGCACCAGGCGGTCATCGACGGGGTGGTGCAGGAGATAGACATCCGCACGGGCCGGGTCCTGTTCCAGTGGAAGGCGGCCGATCACGTGCCGTACGCGCAGAGCGAGCAGCCGCTGCCGGCGTCGCCGAACAAGCCGTGGGACTGGTTCCACATCAACGCGGTGAAGCCCGACACCGATGGCGCCCTGCTCATCGATGCCCGCAACACATGGACCACGTACAAGGTTGACCGGCACAACGGCAGCGTGCTGTGGCAGCTCGGCGGCAAGGCCAGCACGTTCAAGGAGCAGGCCGCGCCCGGCCAGTACCTGAACACGGCCGGGACGATCTTCTCGTGGCAGCACGATCCTGAACCGCTCGGCGGCGGACTGTACAGCTGGTTCGACAACGAGTCCGCAGGGGCCGCGAACACGGGGACCGGGGCGGTGGAGGAGCTTCCGTTCAGCCGTGTCGTCACCGTCCGTGTGGACGAGAAGGCGCGTACGGCGACGCTGGTGAAGTCCGTGAACCAGCCGGACTACCTCAGCGCGTCCTCACAGGGCAACGCGCAGCCGCTCCGCCGGGGAGGGACGTTCGTCGGATGGGGGTCGCTTCCGTACGTCTCCGAGTTCAACGCCTCGGGGAAGGTCGTGTTCAAGGCCCAGTTCCCCACGGGCGTGAACAGCTATCGCGCCTACCGCTTCCCCTGGAAGTAGGCCGGTTTTGGGCGGTGCAGCAGCCTGCTGAAGGTCGCCTGTGACCATCTGCCGTTCGCGCACGGCGGCGTGATCGGAGTCGCCAGGCCCAGGCGCGGGGCCTGCTGACGGCGGTGGGCAAGGCGACGGATCCGCGCTGGCCCGCTTGCGCGCGGCGCCTCGGCCTGCCGCTCGAAGAACCCGTGCAGTGGGAAATGGAAGCCCTGGACCCCGGCGCGCTGCACCACCGGGTCCTGGACGTCGTCGACCGCTGCACCGACCGCGCCGTCCTCACCGCCGTGCTCGCCGAGGAGCGGCGCCAGCGACGCGAACTCGACGCGTTGCGCTGCATCTGGAGGGAGCGCCACCCGTAGCCCGTGCGCGCGGGACGGTGCGGGTGGTCGGGCTGCCCCGGGCCGGGGCAGCCCGGTGTGGGGTGCGGCTGGGCGGGATCAGGAGATGGTCGGGTCTGGCTGCTTAGGATCTTGTTGTATGCGGCCGAGCAGGGGGGGAGAGAGAACCGGCAGCAGGCCGATGCGGATGTGAAGCGGATTGTCCTGCACGGCGAGGACGGTTGGCGTGGCTTTCAACCCGCCTGCCCAGCAAGCGTCCCCCGCATGGGTGGCGAGGGTCGGAGCTGTGTGGTCAGCTGCTCGGCTGAGCCGGCCGGTGTGGATGCGGTCGTGCAAGTCGTCGTGGTGGTTGCGGTGGTACTCATGCCTCTTCTTCCTGCCAACTATCGGGCTCCGCCGGGGGCGGTACGAGCGGCAAAATAGGGATTCGTTTCGTGGCCCAGAACGAGGTGCACGATCCGGGCCCGCGCATGCATCGTGACCACGCCAGCCACCGCCGCTTGACCAACTCCACCACGACACCGGCCAGATGAGGGAACAACGTCTCGAAACTCCGCGAAGGACACGCGAGCCATGATCACAGCCACCGCTGACACCGACAGCGTGAGCGCAGCCTGGGACCTGCGCGCCGCGCAGGTCCCAACAGGAGGGCCAGCAGCGTGGGTTCGGCCCGATGCGTGCGGCATCATGACCGGTCAGCGATGGCGTACCGGCTTAGCGGGAAGATCGCTGGGTATAGTGCAGGCGTTTCGGGGAACCGGTGACCTGGAGCCGGTCGACCTCACGCGCCACCTCGTGGACTCTCCTATGAAGCGCAAGTCGAGGCGGGTGGGCCATCGGCGGCGTTGAGGTGACGGTAGATCTGGCGTGCGAGATAGCGTTTGAGGCTCCGGCGAATCTCCTTGTTGGTGCGGCCTTCAGCGCGCCGGCGTTCGACGTATGCGCGGGTGTCGGGGTCGTGGATCATGCGGCTGACCGTGGCCATGTGCAGTGCCCGGTTCAGACGTCTGTCTCCGCCGCGGTTGAGCCGGTGGCGGATGGTGTTCCCCGAGGATGCAGGGATCGGGTTCAGGCCGACCAGACAGGCGAACGCGGCTTCGGAGCGCACCCGCCCACGGTGCGACCAGGCCGTCATCACAACAGCTGCGGTGACGGGCCCGATCCCGGGCTTGTCCAGCAGCCCTGCGGCCGGCGTTGCGCGCACCAGCGCTGTCATCGACTTCGTGTTGGCGCTCAGTTCCTCGTCGAGCGCGAGGATGCGCTTGGCCAGGCGCACGGCTTCCGCCCGAGCGGTCAGGGTCGCGACAGGTTCTTCACGGGTGCGCCAGTGGGAGACCTCGAGAATTTGTCGACCGGTCAGTGCCCGACGCCCATCGATACCGAGGTCCACGACCCGAACCAACGCGTTGAGTGCGTTGACGTTCGCGGTCCGCTCATTGGTCATCTGATCTCTGGCCGTCACCAGCACGCGCAACGCGGCGCGTTCTCCCTCGTCAGCGTGGGGGTGGCGCAGCTCGTGCTCCTCGGGTGGGAGCGCGGCCTCGGCCATGCGCCGTGCGTCGATCGGGTCCGACTTGTCCTTGCCGCGATGAACCCCCGTCCGAGGCGCTTCGATGACCTGGTAGCCCGCCTCGGCGACGGTGCGGGCGAACTGGGCGCCGAAGGTCGCGATGCATTCCATGACCCACAGTGCGGCGAGGTCTCCGCCGGTGCGGCGAGCGGCCCAGGCAGCCGCCCGGGTCATGCCGGATTTGCTCGTGGGGAACCCAGCCGTATCGAGCAGTTCGCCGGTCGGCGCGGCCAGGACGGCCAAGACATGGTTGCGGGCGTGGGTGTCTACGCCGACGACGTACGGGTGGCTGTGCGCGACGATCGTCACGGTGGTCGGGTGCCTTTCAGTCCAGGGACCAACGGTTCGGCCGCTGACGGCCGGCGTCGGTCTCGGCGAGAGTCACTCCGGGCCAGGACTGTGACGGGCCACGCCGTAAACGGCGGGCAATCTCCTGATCAGGACACCGAGGTGGGCCAGGGCGGCGTCGGCTCCCACCACGTCGGACAAGTCCGCTTGAGGGCACCTTCCGAGGGCCACCATTGACAAGAGTCACCACACAGCGGGACGACCGACACCACCCTGGCAGCCGATCCCAGACCGGCCACCCCGAGTCTCACAGCCATTGACACATGAGCGACCGCGCCGGTCCCCGACCCTACTGAGTTCCCGTCAGCGCATGCGCGCACCCGATGACGGCGCCGCTACGCGATCCAGATCACGCCCTGGGCCTCTGCGGATATCCGCAGAGGCCCAGGGCGTTCGCCCGCCTTTATCTCGTCGGCGTAGCGGGACTTACCTACCCGAGCCGGTGAGCCAGTAGTTTCCGTTGGTCGCGACGTTGTACCGCTGCCAGTAGCCGCGGTGCACCGGGGATCCCTGGTAGACCCAGGAGACCTGGAAGTTGTCGCCCATGTTCATGTAATACGAGCCGTAGCCGCCGTTGTTCCAGTAGCCGCACCATTTGACGTCGACGGTGTAGCCCGTGCCGCCGTAGTCGCTGCAGTCGACCCAGTGCTGCCAGACGCGGTCGTTTCCGTTGTACGCGTACTCGGTGGAGACCTTGGAGTGCCAGATCCAGCAGAAGGGGCCGCAGATCTCGGTCCAGCCGTGAGCGGTCCGCCACCTCTGCGCACTCACCCCCGGGGCGGCCTTCGCGGTCTGCGCCGCTTCGAGGTGCACGGTGAGCGTGTCGTAGCACGGGCCGGTGGCGGGAATGAGCCCGGGATGGGTCTCCCTGATGTAACTGCACTCCTCCGGTGCCGCCGGGATGCGCACGGTCTTGGTCTGCGGCACCGACGAAGGCGTCAAATGAACCGAACGAACCGGCCCCAAGGTCCCAGCGCCCACGTCCCACCGGCATCCCACGGTGGGTTGACTTCATGGGTAAACCTCGGCGGTACACCAGCCGGCCGGGATGGGTGCGGGGCGGTGGCATGCGGAGGATCTCCCACAGGAGCCGTCCGCCCGCGGCCCATTCTCAGAGGATGCGCCGGTCGACCAGGTGCATGCCCATGGACTTGGCCATCTGGGGCACGGGGAGGAGAAGCGGCCGTTGGTGACGACGACGTCGGCGCCGTGCAGCTGTTCGGTGCCGTCGTCGACGATTTCGACGGTCAGTGCGTCCGCCGTCCTCGCCACCTTCCCCCGGACCTCGCTCGCGTCGGGAGCGTGCCGCCGCACGTTGGTCAGCGCCTCCACCACCACGCGGTGCACTGTCGCCACCACCTCCCGCCGCACGGCGTCGACCCCCGCGGCGATCTCCAGATGCACCCGGGCTGAGGAGGAGCTGGCCAACCTTTCCACCAGCTCGGGCAACTCGCCCAGACCCTGCACGGCGTGACGCCGGCCGTCGTCGTCTTCGTCGGTACGCAGCATGTGCACGGTCTCATCCATCGAGCGCAGCGCGCGCTGCCCGGCCTCCTCGATCCACGCCAAAGTGTCCAACGCCGCCTGAGGATTCTGCCTGGCGACAAACCGCGCGGCCTGCGCAAGCGCCACGATCTCGCTCGCGTCGTGCCGACGAAGTCGTGAAGGTCGCCGGCCCGCTCCAGCCGCTGCTGCCGTCGCGCATTCTCGACCGAGGTGCGACGTCGCATATCCAGGGTCACCAGACCGAACACCCTGCGGACCTCCGCGCGGAAGACGGCCGGAACGGCCAGGGCGGTCACGAGATACGCGACGGCCGCGAGAGCCGTCACCGCCACAGGCAGGATGATGATCAACACTCTCCGGCACTATGCCCCGGGAATGAGGGTGGGTCCTCAAACCGCGCGACCTGGTCTCGTCCAGCAACTCACGCAGCCGTCCGACGCCGCACATCCTGCCGCCGACCGCGGCGACCACCCCGACCGGACCGGCGTGTCAACCCGTCGTGAGGATCGGGTCACGAAACGAGTCGACCACGGCTCGCTCCACCGCAATGTGGAGCGTACTCTCTATTTCATGGCCCGACCACCTCGCTACGACGAGACACAGTTGCTGGACACCGCCGTGCGGATCGCGGCCGACGCAGGGCCGGCGGCGGTGACGATGTCGGCGATCGCCCGCGCCAGCGGCGTGCCCAACGGCTCCATCTACCACCGGTTCCCGCAGCGGCTTGCCCTGCTGGCCGAGTTGTGGCTGCGGACCGTCGAGCACTTCCAAACCGGATACTTCACCGCGCTGCAATCCGACAGGGATCCGCTGCGGGCCGGGGCCACTGCGGCCCGGCACGTCGTCGCCTGGAGTCGGCAGAACCCGCGGGAAGCCGCGGTGCTCTTGCACGGACCGCAATCCTTCGGCCGCGACGAATGGCCGGAGGAGTACACCCGGCGTGCCGACGACGGCAACAAGCGCGTGCTGGAGGCGGTGGCAGAACTCGCCGAGCGCGCGGGGGCCACCGCCGAGCTCGAAGTCGACCGGGTCATGCTGGCTGTCATCGAACTGCCGCTGGCAGTGGTCCGACGATATCTGCGCGCGGGTCGGCCGCTGCCCCCGCACGCCGAAGAACTCGCCGAGCGCTGCGCATTGGACCTGCTGGCCTAGACGTGGCCTGGACGAGTAGTTCCGATGTCATCAGTGGTCGTAGGCGATCAGTGAGCGAGTGACCGGTGCGCTGATCTTGTTGTAGTGCCAGATCCCGGCGGCCATCGCCAGATCCGCTGGGCGACGCGGATCGCTACACCCTCGAAGGCGATCGCCTCGCACGAGTCGTGCTCCGGCTGGACCAAGACGTTCACCGCCCCCCGACTCTGCGCGGCCATCGTCGACCGCCTCACCTACGGCGGCAACATCATCAAGACCGGCACCGACTCCTACCGCCTCGCCACCACCCGAGCTCAAGCAGAACATCAGCCCTCGGCTCAACTTCGACGCGAACAGCTGACCGGCAGGAGTGTCCAGGACACGATCAGCGTCAGCCGTTCAGCCAGTCGCCCGGGATCAACTCACGAACGCGATGGAGGTCCTCTGCCGTCCGTCCGCGGGCCAGGACCGCACCGTCGTCGTCTCGCGAGAGCACGTCCTGGCCAAGGAACCACCGGGATCCGCGTTCCTGGCCGGTGGGATACATCGGGAACGGCAGCCGGGCAGCGTTCGCCTCCAGCACCTCGATGCTTCGTCCGGGGCGAGGAAGTCACAGAGATCCTCATCCGCCTGCAGGGACTCGGACAGAACGATCTCCACGAAGCAGAGGGAAAGGCTCTCCAGCCAGCCCTCCCACCGCTCGGCGCTCTTGTCCGCGAGGTCGGGACGGATGAACACAGCGGGGTCTTCGCCCTGCAGGCCGTCGAGGGGGAGGCCTCAGGATGCGGCTCCCTGGTTCTCGTGTCGGAAGACCAAGGCCTCCCCGGCGTCATCCACATACAGCTCGTCCGGGGCGAGCAGCTCATCGTGGTTGCTGGTGAGATCTCGGCGGCGCCCGAACAGCAAATAAGCCTCGCGCATTGCCACCGGCAGGCGGACACCGAGCCTCTCCTCGGCAGCGACCAGATCCGCCTCCGTCCACCCGTCGCCGTGCTCCAGAGCATCGGCCCAGTGGGCGGCGAATCCCTGGATAAACCTCCACCGCACCACTGCGGCATTCGATGCCTCCGGCACCGCGGACACGCCTCACCGTGATCACCGCCCGCGGGCGCTGGAGTCCCCTGGTGGCACTCCCGCGACGCGACGGCTCCTCCAGCGCGGCTCGCCCATAGGGAACTGGGCATCGAAGTTGTCCAGTCGGGCCACCTGTCGCGCTCAGTCACGCCGGAGTCTTCACCGTCCGGGACAAGAAGATCACCTCGGTGACGGAGTACGCCGACACCCACCACGTCGCAGCGACCCTGTTCGCCCAGGACTGACCAGGCAGGACAGGGGCTCGGCCGGGCCGGAACCGCGTCGGCGGCATCGGCTTCTCTGCCTCGCCATCCGGCAGGGCCCTCACAGCCGGTTGGCCCAGCTCCGAAATAGAGAGTACTCTCCATTTCAAATGGAGAGGTTTCTCTAATACCCGGGGAGGGCTGCACCATGGCAGTACTGAACGTCCACGAGCGCTGGATTCCGGCGACACCCGAGCAGGTCGGTGCCTTGATCGATGCCTTGGCCGGCGACGACGACCCGCTGTGGCCGTATCCGGCCTGGCCAAGGATGAGGTTCGACCAAGGGCTGCGCGTCGGTTCGCGGGGCGGTCACGGCCCCATCGGCTACACCGTCGCGGCATACGTGCCCGGTCAGTGGGTGAGGTTCCGCTTCAGTGCCCCGCGCGGCTTCGAGGGGTTCCACGAGTTCACTGTCGAGTCCGACGAACCGGGCAGCACCGTGCTCCGCCACGTCATCGCGATGCGATTGCACGGAACCGCCCGGTTCGCCTGGCCGCTGGTCTTCCGCTGGTTGCACGACGCTCTGATCGAGGATTGCCTGAACCGGGCGCTTCACGCCTTCCGGCCGAACGACGGCGATCACCGCAAGATGACGGCACATGTCCGGATGCTGCGTCGCCTGACCTCGCAGACGGCCGCCCGGGCGAAGCCGCCGGTGGTGGAGCCGGAATCTCGTCCGGCCCCGGCGGGTGACATGACGGCGCCGGCGGCACCCGCGCCGTGACCGGACCGCGCTTCGACGTGACCGAGTGGCCGGAGCGTGCGGAGCGCGGCCACAGCGGGTCCACCCTCGCGAGAACCCCGATGAGCAGCACCAGGCGAGTTCAACCAGTCGTTGCAACACCGGGTTGTTGCAGCGAGCGTAGCTGTTCTTCGAAGACCTCGGCCGGCGTCCGCCAACCGAGGACCTTGCGGGGCCGGTTGTTGATCGCCATGGCGACGGC
>NZ_MECJ01000009.1 GCF_014596475.1 Streptomyces sp. CBMA152
CGCCGTACGTGCCTCGGCCTCCGCCCGTGCCCGTGCGGCCGCCGCGTTGTCGCGCTCCTTCTCGGCGCGGGCCCGCGCCGCCGCAGCCAGGTCGCGCTCGCGCTCGGCGATGGCGCGCTGCTCAGCCGCGATCTTCGCCTGGCGCTGGGCCTCGACGCGGGCCTCGCGGGTCTTCTTGGCGTGCTCCCAGGCCTGCTTCTCGGCCTTCTCGGCCTCGATGCGGGCCGTCTTGGCGCGGGCGGCCGCGTCGGCGGCGATCTTGGCCTGCTTGTCGGCGGCCTGGGCCAGCGTGGCCGCGGCCTTGGCGTGCTGCTCGGCGTTGGCGCGCCACTGCTTGGCCTGCTCCTCGTGGAGTTCGGCCTGGTTCTTGGCGTTGAGGCCCTTCGCGTCGGCCTCGGTGGCGTCGACCGCGTGCTGGGCGGTCGTGCTCGCCTTGACGGCCGCGTCCGCCGCCGCCGCGATACCGGAGGCGACCTCGGACCACTGCGTGCCGTAGGTGAGGCCGGTCTCGACGAGGACGTCGGCCTGGACCTTGGCCTGCGCGGCCGCGACCTGGGCGGCCTTCGCCGCGTCGGTGGCGATACCGACCTGGCGGGCGACCTCGGCCTTGACACTGTCGTACGAGGAAAGGTTCTTGCCAGCCCGGTCGGCGGAGAGCATACGGTCCGCCTGGCGCGCCTGACCGGCCGCGGAAGTCATCGCGTTGGACGCTTCCTTGAGGGCCTTGACCGCGTTGCCGTGGGCCGTGATCAGCTTGGTACGGGCGTCGGCGGCGCGGGCAGCCTTCTCGGCCAGGTCGCGCAGCTTGTCCGCGGCCTCCTGAGCCTCCTTCAGCGCCTTCTCGTGGGCGGCCCGGTCGTCTGCATCCTTCTGGGCCGCGACCTGGTAGCCCTTTTCGAGGAACTCGGCGATGGCCTTGTCGTCGTTGGTGGCCAGGGCGGCCGCGGCGGCCTTCTTGACCTCGGGCCCACCGGAGGCGACGAGCATCTCGACGCGCTTGCGCAGCTCCGCCGCGCGGTCCTTGGCGGTCTGCTCGTTCTTCTTGTCCTGCGCCCGGGCGATGTCCGCTCCGAACGCCAGGAAATCAGCACGTGACTTGGCGTCGGACTTCAGGACGCGCTCGACCTCGGCGTTGAACACCGGGCCACCGGTGCCCCGCAGCGCCTCGATCTGCTCACGGTTCTTCGTGTCGGTGCCGTCACGCTTGTCCTTGGCGCGCCGGCGCGCCTCGGCCTCGCCGTGCTCCAGGAACTCCTTGACCGCGTTCGGGTCGCTGCTCTCCAGCGCCTTCTTCGCGGCGTCGCGGACCTCGTCCTCCTCGTCGAACTCCGCGTAGTCCTCGACGAGTTGGCGGTCCCGCTCGGCGCTGATCCTGTCCAGCTCCGACTGCGGGGCGGCCGCCGGCGCACCAGGCGCCTTCGGCAGGGCCGCGGCCACGCGGTCCAGCGTGGCCAGGGTCTTGGTGTACGACGCCTGTTCGGCGTGGGCCGTCGTGGCGGCGGTGGCCTCGCTCGTCGAGCCACCGAGGATCGCCAGGACCAGGGTCGCCGACAGCGTCCCCGAGGCTGCCGCCGCCGTACGGCCTCGTAGCCTTCCGGCCCTCGGCCAGAATCTACCCATCACGGGATGAATTCCCCTCAATTGTGGAAACAGAAAGCACCCCCTGCCCCAGGCATCACCGCGATGGAGGGCAGGGAGGATCGGAAAAAGACAAAGAGAAAGAGCCGCGCGGCGGCTCAGGTGTCCGGCCGGCAGGTCACGCCGGCCGGACACCGGGGCGATCGATGCGATCAGCCCTTCACGCGGTTCTCCGCTTCCCGGGCCCGCTCGAACATGTCCTTCCAGAAGCCGGCCGACACGGCTGCTCCCGCCTGTTCCTCGGCCCAGGACGTCCCGTTGGCCTGAGCGGGATCGGTGATGCCCTGCCAGAGCCCGTTCGCGGACTCCTTGGCGGCCTTGGCGATGTTCCGCCAGTTCTCCGCCTGGGCAGCGGCGGCCTCCTGCTCCGCCTGCCACGCCTGCTGCGCAGAACCCGCGTGCTCGGACACGGCCTTCCACGCGGCTTCCGCCTCGGCCCGGGCCTTCGCGGCGTCGGCGGCGCCCCTGACAGCCTCCTCGGCGGCCGCCGCCTTCGCGATCAGCTGCGTCAGACCCGCGCGCCGCGCCGTCTCCGCGTCGCTCACGTACAGCCGGAACGCCTCCAGGTCCAAGGACCCGCCGGTGGCCCAGCCGTAGTGGTAGAACTCGGCGATGTCCGCGTCCGTGGCACCCGCCCGCAGCGCCCACCGCGCCGCCACCCGCACCTGCTCACCGGGGGCGTGTTCGGCGAGTGTGCCGACGAACTCACGGTCCCCGGCGGCGACTTCCAGCTTGTGCTGGACGTCGGCCTCACGGGTCGCCCGGTCGCGCTTCTGGGCCTCCGCGTAACCGCTCTTCACGAAGGCGGCACGGTCGGCGTCCGAGCCCTTCAGGGCCTTTTGCGCCGCCGCGCGCACGGCCGGGGAGAACTCGGCGGTGTGCGTGGCCACGACCCGTTCGCAGAAGCTCCGGTTCTGCGAACGCGAGTCCTTCAGGCGCTGCTTGGTGTACGCGTAACCGCCGCCGGGTGCCATCCACTCGGCGATCGCCTCGTCCCCCCGCGAGCTGCGCAGCGCGTTCCACGCGGAGACGCGCAGCTCGGCGGGCAGCTTCGAGGTCGCGATCGAGTGGACGTAGTCGCGGGCGCTCTGCGCCGCGGCGGCCTTCAAGGCCGCCGCCGGGTCGGCCTGCTGCTCCACCGCGACGGACACGGGCGCATCCGCCCATGCCGGTGCCACTCCTGACGCCAGGACGCCCCCGCCGGCCAGCAGAGCGACCATGGTCGCCCGCGCGACCCACCGCTGACGTATCACCGCCGGCCTCACTTGACCGGCTTGATCTGCCACAGCTGGGCGTCGGTCTGGTTGCAGTACCAGGACTGGGCCTTGACGCCGTTCTCCGTCTTGGAGTTGACGATGTCCAGGCAGCGGTCCGCGGTGTGCGTGGGGCGCAGCTGGAAGAGCTTCTTCGCCGGGTCAACGAGCACGGCCTGCCAGCGCATCTGCGCCCCGCCGGTGCACGTCCACTGCTGGACGGCGGCGCCGGCCTTGGTGCCGCTGTTCTCGACCTCCAGGCACTTGTTGCCGGTCACCGACCGCAGCTCGTACGAGGCGCTGGCCGTGGGCACCATGCGCCACTGCTGGGCGGTGTTGGCGGGGTTGCAGGCCCACTGCTGGGCGGGCAGGCCGTCGTTGATCGCACCGTTGTTGATCTCCAGGCACTTGCCGCTGTGGGCGACCTGCAACTGGACGACCGCCTCGGGCAGCTTCACGCGCGCGGCCGCCTCGGCGGTGTTGGCGCGGGCGGTGTTGGCGGCTTCCTGGGCGGCCCGGGCGGCCTCGGCCGCGTCCTGGGCGTCGGCGTGGGCGATGTTCGCGGTGCCCGCCAGGGCGGCGACGCCGGCGGTGACGGCCAGCGCGGCACGGATGATCCGAGTCATCAAGTGATCCGTTTCGTCTCGAAGTTCGGGGGTGCTCAGGCCTTGACCGGCTTGATCTGCCACTGCTGGGCCGTGGTGCCGTTGCAGTACCAGAGCTGGGCGTTCGCGCCCTCGTTGAGAGAGCTGCTCTTGATCTCCAGGCAGCGGGCCGGAGCGTGCGCGGGGCGCAGCTCGTACAGGTCCTTGGTGATGTCCACCAGGATCGGGCGCCAGTGCATCTGGGCACCGCCGGTGCACCACCACTGCTGGACGTTCGCGCCGCCCGTGGTGCCGCTGTTCTCCACTTCGAGGCACTTGCCGCTGTGCTTGGGCCGCAGCTCAAGGGTCCCGTCGCCGGTGGGCACCATGTCGAAGAGCTGGCTGTCGACGCCGTCGGCGCACTTGGTCTGCACCGCGTTAGCGCCGTTGCGCAGACTGCCCTTCTCGATGGTCAGGCACTGGCCGCTGTGGGCCGCCTGCAGCTGCACGGTGGCCGTTCCAGCCGCAGGGGCAGCCGTGTTCTCGTCGGCCTGGGCGGCGGTGAGGCTGCCGGCCAGGGCTGCGGCGCCGGCGGTGAGGGCCAGCGAGACTCGGATGATCCGAGACATCGGGTGTTCCGTTCTGTTCAGGTCTGCTGAGAAAAAAGGGGGGTGGCCGGGCCGGATCAGGGCGCGAGCGGGCCGGCCAGCTTCCAGGTGGCGTCCTGCGCGAAGTCCTTGCCGCCGTCGAAGCGGTTCTTGCCGTCCTTGTCGGCCGCGTAGACGTCACCGTCGAAGTGCCGCAGCCAGCGGTTCGGCTGACTCGCCGACTCGAAGGACTTGCCGGACCCGGCAAGTCCCGGGCGGGCGCACCAGGTTGCGGCGTTGGCGGAGCCGTCGCTGCCGTCGTGCGCGGCGGCGACGACCCGCAGGCCCTTCAGCGTCAGGTAGGAGCCGCGCTCACGGGCCGACTCGAAGGAGTAGCAGTCGGCCTTCTTGGCGAGGGCGGGCACGACGACCCAGGTGGCGTCCTCGCGGTCGGCCTGCTTGCCGTTGGGGCCGACGGGCGCCACGAATGCCTCACCGGCGTCCACGCGGGACTGCCGGACGAAGAAGCCGACCGGCTTGCCGCTGGCGGGCTGAAGCGACTGGCGCATGGCGCGGTACTGGTTCTCCTCCTTGAGGAAGTCGACCACGCCCTCGTCGCTGCCGCTCAGCACCTTGTCCGCCTTGGCCACGAACCAGGGGTTCACCCCGGTCTTGCCCATGGCGGCCGCGATCTGCTTCAGACGCAGCTTGTTGGCCTCGGCGACCTTCTGCCGCCGATTCTCGGCGTCGGCCTTGTACGCCTTCTCGGCGCCGGCGTGGATGAACTCGCGCCAGTCGGCCGGGTTGGAGCTCAAGGCCGCCTTCTGGGCGGCCGCGTAGAGCTCGGGACCGTTGGCGGCCACGGCCTGGCGCAGCAGCTCGCGGATGAAGTTGTCGTCGCCGAGGCCGAGCATGGCCTCGGAGGGCGTGAGGTTGAACAGCGCCGCCGTGCTCTTGCGCGCGGCCAGCTCCTGACGGCGCTGCGCCTCCTCGCGGTTCTTCTCCTCAAGTTCCTTGAGCTCGTTGGCGACGTCGCGCTGGTGGGCTTCGCGGGCGCCGTTGGTGATGAACTCGCGCCAGGCGGCCGCGTCACGGGCCAGCGCGCCTGCCGCGGCCGCCTTGACCTGCGGGCCTGCGGCCTCGTGCTTCATGACGGCCCGTACGAAATTGTCGTCGCTCAGCGCCAGCAGGTCGGGGCTGTTGGGGATGCCGACCGCGATCAGCGCCTGCGACTTCGCGAGCCGCTCGGCGCGGGCGGCGGCCTCGCGCTCCTGCTCGCGCTTGGTGTCGGTCGCGTACGCCTCGTGGATGCCCGTGACGATGAACCGTACGTGGTCCGCCGCGTCGGAGCTGAGCATGGCCTCCTCGGCGGCCATGCGCACCGCTTCGTACTTCTCGCCACCCTCCCGGGCCTTGCGCCAGAGCTCCTGGATGAAGTCCAGGTCGCTGCGCTGGAGGACGTCCCACGTGGCGTCGAGGCCGACGACGGACGCGGCGCCGACGCGCTGCTTCTCGTCGGTGCCGACGGCGGAGGCCGCGGCCACGGTGTCCCCCGGCGTGGCGGCGGCGATGCCCGGCGCGGCCACGCCGACGACGGCGGCCAGCGCGGTCGTGGTGACGACGCCTCGGGTGATGACCCTGCGCATGCGCGCAGAGGTGATGTCTCTCTTGTCCATGCTGGTTTGACTAGCCCTCTTCATCACGTAATGCCCCTGTAAGTAAAGGGGAGATGAGGGATGAGTCTTGAAGAGTGCCCCAATAAGAGTCAAACCGGACTAGTTGGATATGATCTCGATCGACATGCCCAAAAATGGGTTTGCTTTTGCAATTTCATGATGGGTGATTGGCCTGTTGTTTACTTGCGTCGAGTAACAGCCAAGGTCCAACTCCGGCTGTGGGCGCGGATACCGTGCACTGACCGGCCGACTGGCGACACGCGCTCGGTATGACCAACTACGGGCCAGGCGGGGGCTGAGACCGAAAGCGGCCGGCCCCGACGAACAGCCCGTCAAAGCGCCCACCCGGGACGACAAACGCGGGCGGTCAACCTCGCCGCCGCCCGCCAGTACCACGCCCGCGAAGGGCATCTGAACGTGGTCGACTGGCGACGGGGAAGCTCCGACACGTTTGCTCGCGATGGACGTGGGACCGGTGCTGCTGACGGTGATGGGCGCCTCGTTCCACTGACGGACCGGGAACGGATGCTGCGCGACCTGGACACCCTGATCGAGCCCGGGGGTGGTGTGGGACACGGTGTGACGCCGCCCCCCGGATCGTCGTCCCCGGCGGCGACGAAGGCCCCCCGCGCAAGCGGATCCTGAACGCCGTCAGCGCCCTCACCCCAGAGCAGCGTGCCGTGTTCAACGCGATCCGGGCCGCGCCTGGCGATCGCTCCCCTCTGACGTCGGGGGTGGTTTCCGGGGATCCGGCGGGTTCGGCCGTGGTGATCGTGTCCCGGGACATCGACCCGCGCAGCCCGTTCGCCCGCCCGGGCCGGCGACCCCGAGGCGCTCACACGGAGCAAGGCCGATGCGCTCCGGGCGCACGTCGATGCCGACCTTGAACTGTTCGTGGAGAACAGGCCGTTCAGCCCCGAGCTCTTCGGCGTCTCCTCAAGACACCCGCATTCCGAGGCTGTACTGCAACTCGTCGAGGCCGAGTGGTCAGATGACATCATTCCGGAAGTACGCGGCACGGACGGATCCTTGTTCCTCAGGTTCCGCCTGGACAACGAGGAGTTCCTCCAGCAGTTGATCGACCACCGGGACCCCGACGGGGGCCCCGAACTCGCCTTCCGACGCCGGATCCTGCACTGGGGCACGCAGAACTGGGGCGGCCTCACCTGGACCCTGTCGGCTCAGGGCACCCACCTGTACTGCTGCGACGTCGACGTGTTCCTCCCGGAGGAGCCGGTGGAGGTCACCGAGGACCTGTATCTGCACGTCCTCTCCTTTGACCCGGTGGCGTATGCGCGCGCCTGGTCGGACGAGGCGGGCGAGACCCCGCTGCGCCGCGTGAGCCTCAACGGATCCGAGGAGCGCGACCTGCCATAGCGTGATCTGCGTTGAATCGGCTGCCGAGGGTGATGACGGCTGGGTGCATCGGCATGTTCCGGATCTACTGTTTGTCCAGTGGATGCCCCGTTGGGGCGACTTTACGGCTGGGGACGTCGCTCAGCGGCGTCGAAGGCGGGCGCAAGCGGGCCAGTGCGGCGAACTTGGTGGGAATGGGCGATCCCTTCATCGGAATGTTCCCGGGTCAGAAGAACCGCTCCCCTTTGGCGGGGCACGTGCGGGTAATGCCGGAGACAACGCCGTCTACGGGCAAGCCGTTACGACTCCTGTGATGGCCCGGCACTTATTCGTTGTTTGAGTGGCGTGAGCCTGGGGCCGGCAGGCAGAGAGAGCCGACCCCATTCGCTGGCCGTTATACGAAGGTCCATTGCTGGTTGGCGCCGCCGGTGCAGTCCCATTGCTGAATGGTCGCCCAGTCCTCGGTGTTCCAGCCTGCGACGTCCAGACACTTGTTGCTGTTGACGTTCACCACTTCGAAGTGGCCGCTTCCCATATCGACCCTTGTCCACTGCTGGTTGGCGCCGCCGGTGCAGGTCCACTGCTGTACGACGGCCCAGTTCTGCGTGTTCCAGCCTGCGACGTCCATGCACTTGTTGCTGTTGGAGTTCACCACTTCGAAGTGGCCGCTCCCCATGTCGACCAGCGTCCACCGCTGGTTGGCGCCGCCGGTGCAGGTCCACTGCTGCACGCGCGCCCAGTCCTGCGTACTCCAGCCCGCGACGTCAAGACACTTGCCGCTGTTCACGTTCACGACCTGGGCGTTCGCAACGCCCAGGGCACTCGGCCGTGCCTGCTGGGCGGGCTGGGCAGCACTCGCCGTTGAGTTCGTGAACCCCACGATGGCCGCTCCAGCAGCCATCAGTACCCCACACTTACGAATCCAGCCAGATCCATGTGAGCCCTACCCGAGGTTGAATATTCGACGTGTTCGCGCACACCGGAATCTCGGTGGCGGCCAGCGCACTGGTGCGCGATTCGAGTGTGGCAAGGCAGTCCAGGCATGAAAATCCCGAGGGTTGGGGATTGACAAACGGGCGCTTATCGGGGAATCGATCCTGGGTGTGTGGTAACGCAGACTGGCGAGTTCGAGCCTCACTTCAGCAACCAGACGGCCTCGCGATTGTCTCAAATCGGTGGTGGTGTGCCGGAGCAGGCCGAGAATGTCCGTGACGATGAACCGCTTACTGCCCTTTGACCTTCTTGCCCGCGTCGAATCCTCTGGTAGCGGCCGGGACGGTGTCGGCGGTACGGATCGACTGCGGGTCGATCAGCCCGGCGCTCGGCTCAGCGTCGCGGCCGTCGGCCTCACGGACCTGACTGCGCAGGGCGTCATCGATCCGTCCGACCGTGCCCTCGTCATGCCACCACGAGAAGTACCAGTACACCGTGGGCCAAGGCGCGAAGTCCTTCGGCAACTGCCGCCATACACAACCGGTCCGCACCACGTAGAAGATCGCATCGACGATCCGCCGTCGCGGATGCTTCTCACGCCGCCCGCCCTTCGGGCCAACCCGTGCCGGCGGCAGCAACGGTTCCACCAGTGCCCACTGCTCATCCGTCAGGTCTGATGGATACCCACCCCGAACACCACTCACATGAGGCCCAACGACCACCCCGGCCCCGCGACACCGCAGATCTCAAACCGGTCTGACAGGCCGTCGTGTCGACAACACCGGCTTCTTCGCAGTCGACGACATCTCACAGGTCACCGACAAGGAGCTGTACGACCGGCTCCTCTCACAGTTCCCCTCCTGGCTGACGGCGGCCCGCGCGGCCGGCGTTCTGCCCGCGTAGCCGGTGAAGGGCCCTGGCCCGGAAAGGTAAGGAGTGGCACCTGGCACGAGGCGAGCCGCCAGCTGGTCCATCGGTCACGGGTCGCAGAAGGCGAATGGCTCCGAAATCTCGGTTGAGATTGGCCCAGTTGTCCGGGACATTGCGTCGTTAGGTTGAAGGCGTGGCGACGACCCGAGGCGACTTCTGCTCGGGCCTCGCCCGCCCCTTTGCCAGGATCACCGCACAGTGACTGAACAGGAGCCACCCGTGGCCGACACTTCGCAGACCACCCCCGACGCTCGCGTCGAGGATCGGATCAGGCAGGACCGTCCGGATCACCCCACGGCCCTCGACGATGCAGCGATGCGCCAGGCCCGCAACTCCGCCGCGTTCTGGGCCGCAACCGGAAACTCCCGCGGCCACGAGGTGATCCACCGGCGCAGCTTCCTCGCCGTGCTCGGCGGCAAGCGCGCCGGGACGCGCATCCTGCTGCAGGAACCCGACCCCGACGCGCACGAGCTCGCCGAGTTGACCGAGCTGGTTGGCCGGTCGACCGGCCCGGTGGATGCCGAGGACCCGTTCAGTTCCACCGACCTGAGCCACCTGGGCATGCGCAACTGGCAGATGCCGATAATGGTGCGCCCGCCTGGCCCTGTCTCCGCCCCCGCGATGGAGGTGATACGAGTCCAGCGGACGCAAGAGCTGCAGGCTGCCGAGCAGATCGCGATCGCGGGCTTCGAGCTGACCAGATTCGCCCCCTACCGTCCCGGCGAGATGTTCCCCGCAACGCTGACCGAACAGCCAGGCGTGGACGTGTTCATCGCCGTCCTCAACGGCAAGGCGGTCGGAGCCGGTGTCACCGTCGTCAACGACGGGTTCGGCAGCCACTACTGGGTCGGCACGCCGCCGACGCACCGCTCCCGCGGCGCCGGGCGGGCCGTCATGCTCGGCTCACTCGCGCCCATGGCGAACCTGCCGGTGACACTCACCGCCTCACGGCTCGGACGGCCGCTGTACGAGTCGCTGGGCTTCACCGCCGTCACCCCATCGACCTGGTGGTCCTCACGATGACCGCTGCTCAGACGTGAGGCCTGCACGTCGAGTATCCGACAGGTGGGCTTCTGGAACAGGCACACATCCCGCTGGCGCCAGGGCGTTGGCGCGTACGAGCCGTCCACGCGCCGGTCAACGAGCAGACCTCGTGGGAATGATCTGAGCGGGTGATGATCCTCGACAGGCGCAATGTCGTACGGGGCATGTGTGACTGCCCAGCGGGCAAGCGCGGGGCGTTTCCGGGCGACGTGGGCGATGCGTGGACTTCTCATTAAGGACGGGGGAACGACGTGCTCGACGACGCGTGATGCCGGATGGCGTGACGAGAACGGTGTGAGTGGGCTCGGTGATTGCCAGTGCCCGGGCGTCGATGTCAGACGTTCCGTGCGGGCACCGACGGGCGCGGGACTGGCATTCGAACAGCACATAAAGGGCATCTTTGTCATGTGTGCGATTGTCGGCTTGCCGGTCCTGCCTGCATGTTGTCGATATGGAAACATACGCGGCCCGCGCAGGGCGGGCATCTCAGGGGCCGGTCGGCGTGCCTGATGTGGACGTCGACACCGTTACGGAGATCGAGGAGATCTTTACCGAGCTCTTCCTCGCTCCGATGGCATGCGGGCACGTCGGTGACTCTTGCAGCGTCACACGCCCCTGCTGTGCAAACAGCGGCCTCATCTGCGTCTTGGGAATCTGCGTCGGCCTCTGAAGGGGTGTGTCGGTGGCGGTCCGGTTGCATCCGCAGGTGACCGTGGCTGGCCTGGGTGACGGTGGGGTGGTGCTGCACGGCGACCGCCCCGCTGCTGCTTACGTCGGGCCAACGGCGTTGGGCTGGCTGCGCGGCCGGGCTCCGGCTGCCGGGCAGGAGGGTGAGTACGAGCGCTGCGTGCGGATGTGGGAGTCGGCGGGCTTCGTGACAACCGGACAGCAAACCCCACCCGCGAGCAGCGTGCCTACTGAGGTGGCTGCTCGCGTCGCACTCCTGACGGTTGTCCACCCGACGTTGGTGGTGGCGGTGGCGGAGGCCTGCGGCTTCTGCCGACAGCTGCGCGCCGACCTGGCCGCGAACGCCAAGGTGTTGCAGGACCTGCGCGCCTCCGTGGTCCTGGTCGAGGACGGGCGGTGCACCGTGCTCGGCCTGCCTGCACCACCCGGTCTGGCGCCCCTCGCTGAGGGGCTGGCCCGCTCGGGCACCCCGAGTGCGGTGCTGCTGGTGCCGGGGGCCGCCCCCCGTGCCGCGATGGGGTATGACCAGGTGAGTGCGGTACTGATCGAGCTGACCGGCGGCCGTTGCGGCGGTGTGCTGGTCGAGGCCCCGACCAACTGCTCGGTCAAGGTGGCCTCCCATCCGGTGGATGGGCTGTTCGCCGTGCGGTGCGGCGATGGCCGCCTACTGGGGCTGGCGACCCGCGGGGAGCAGGCCAGGGAGGCGGCCGGGCCGCTGGCCTCGGTCCCGCATCCCGGATATCTACCCGTCACACTCATCGTCGAGCGCCCCGCGAACCTGTATCTGCTGTTCCGGGGCGGCGAGTTGCTGACCCGGGCTCGTACCGCCGAGGAACTGGCCGAGACCCTGGGACGGGTGCTGGCCGGCTTCACCGCACTGGCCGAAGGGCAGGTGACGCTGGGCTGCGGCACCCTGGTGCATCCACGCGGGCAGGCGGTGCTCTTCCCGCGAAACTGGATGTCGGACCTGGTCGTACGCGCAGCCCGGCTTCAGCGGGTCGGTTGGCGGATCCGGCCCGAACCCCATGCCGTCCTGCTGCCCGGCGGGCTCCTTCAGGTGACGGGAGCGGGAGCCACGATGCCTGTGGCGGCAGCATGGGCCAGCCCCCTGGGCGGCCCGCCCACCCGAGCCCGCTACCTGGCCCAAGTCGTCAACTGGCTGGTCCGCCCAGCGCCCCGGGCCGCCGTGAACGCCATGGCCGCGATCGCGCGCGAACTCACCGTCCACACCGGAACGTGGCAGGACGCCCTGGCCCACCTCACCGCTGGACCTCCCCCGTGACCCCCGATACCCCAAGATGGTCGGCGCGCCAGGCCGCCCAGGTTGCCCTCTTCACCGCCTCCTTGGCCTGGCGCGCCGACCGGCGGCGCCTGGTGTGGATCCTCGTCACCCAGGCTGCCCAGGGCGCCGGGCTGAGCATCACTCTGCTCCTCACCCGCACGGTATTGACCCGCACTACCCCCTGGTCGGGCGGCGCGGGGCTGGGCGGACGGCTGGCCGCGGCATGGGCAGAGGCAGCCGCAGTGGCCGCCATCACGCTGGCCAGCGGGGTGCTGAGCATCATCATGCAGAACACACTGCGACTCCTGCGGCTGAGGGTGGACCGTCTCGCCACCGCACAGGTCCTGGATGCGGCCGTCGGCGCCGATCTGGCCCACTTCGAGGACACCGGCTTCCACGACCGCCTCCAGCGGGCCGTCTTCGCCTCCCGCATGCAACCACTCGTCATGGTCATCACCATGACCCGGCTCCTGCACACCGCCGTTCTCACGGTCGCGGTCGCGGCCTCCTTTGTGGTCATGGCCTGGTGGCTGCTGCCCGCCCTGCTCCTCATCACCCTGCCCGTGCTGCGCACCGCCCGCCGCGTACGCCAAGCCCGTTACGGCCTGCACCTGGACCTGGCCGAGAACAGGCGGACCCGCCAGTACACCGAACAACTGCTCACCAGCCGCGAAAGCGCCCCGGAAATCCGCGCCTTCGGCCTCGGCCCACTCCTGCGCCAGCGCTGGAACGACCACTACACGGCTGAGATCGATCAGGAGAGTGCCCTGGTGCGCTCCCTTGCCTGGCGGCAGGTCGCCGCTCGCTTCACCAGCACCCTCACCGCGGCCGCCTGCCTCGCCACCGTGGCTTGGCTGGCCCATACCGGCCTGCTCGCCCCGGCCACCGCCCTCACCGCCGCCGCCGCACTCGCCGTACTCACCAACCAGGCAACGACAGTGAGCACCCTCCTGACCACCACCAGCGACCAGATCCTCTACCTCAACGACCTCCGCACCTTCACCCCACCACGCTTGCGGCAGCCAAGAGTGTCCCGCCCCAGCACTCTGCGCACCCTGGAGGCCCGCGGCCTCACCTTCACCTACCCCGGCGCAGACAGCCCGGTCCTCCGCGACATCAGCCTCACCCTCACCGCCGGCCAGATCATCGCCCTGGTCGGCACGAACGGCTCGGGCAAAACCACCCTCGCCAAAATCCTCTCCGGCCTCTACACCCCTCAGCACGGCTGCCTGCTTCTCGACGGCACACCCCTCACCGACCCCACCCCGCTGCGCGAGCGCACGGCCGTGGTCTTCCAGGACTTCACCCACTACAAATTCACCGCCGCGGAGAACATCACCTTCGGCCACCCCGACACGCCGCCCGACCCCAACGCCGCCCGCCGCGCCGCCGAGGCCGTGGGCGCGCATACCTTCCTCACTGCCCTGCCCAACGGCTACGCGACACCGCTCGGCAAAGAGTTCACCGACGGCACGGATCTCTCGGGCGGCCAGTGGCAACGCCTCGCCCTGGCCCGCGCCTTCTACCGCGACGCGCCCCTCGTCATCCTCGACGAGCCCACCGCAGCACTCGACGCCCAGGCCGAGGCCGAGCTCTTCGTCCATATCCGCGCGCTGTTCACGGGACGCACCATCGTGCTGATATCCCACCGCTTCTCCAGCATCCGCGCCGCGGACCACATCTACCTCCTCGAAGACGGCCGCATCACCGAAGACGGCAGCCACAAGGAACTCATGGCACAGGACCGCGCCTACGCCCGCCTCTACCTCACCCAGGCATCGCCCTACCTTGCCGACCAATGACTACCGGTTTGTTCGGGGTCCGTAAGACGTCAGGGCCTGTCCGATGGGTCGTGCAGGTGGCTGAGTAAAGATGGCGCCATGGCTACCGAACCCGTGCAGATCACGATCGATCAACTTCGTCGAGCTTTTGACATGGCACTTCGGCACATTGAATCGTCAGCCGGGCCCATGGTGACGCTCAAGGAAGACCTCTTCTGGTCTGTCCCAGCCGACGAGCTCTACAGGATCGACGCTGAGCCCCAGGACCTCACAATCGGACAGCTTTCGGAGTCATGGCAGCACGTTGAGGATCTGCTTGCTCGCCAGGACCCGGCAGTGGGTCACCACTTGGTTTGGCTCGCCGACGTGATCCGCGCGATCGGTCAGGATGTCCCCTGATCGGGCTGTTGACGTGTCACGAGCGGAGCCACAACCGGAGCGAGGCAACGGTCACCGTTCCGTGGAAGACGTAGGCACGCTCGTCGAAACGGGTGGCTACGGCCCGGAAGCGTTTGAGCGCATTGGACGCTCCCCACCCTGGGCATGCCGATCGTTCCGGGTGACCGGCGATGACCTTCGGGTGCACCACGTGTACCGTCGAGTGGCCGTCGCAAACGGAGCAGATAGCCCGCAGCCGGGCGGAGGGGCAACGATGCGAGTGTTCCGGGTAGAGGCCGTGGTGTGTGCCGAGAGCCACGAGGTGCTGGTGGGGGATGCGGCGCAGCAAGGGGACGCGGAGCCGCTGGTGGCCGAGTCCGCTCGGGAGCGGGAGCCGGAGGCCGAAGCGTTTCGATGGCCGGGAGGGGATCAGATACTGATCTTCACACGCGGCGAACTCGTGACACTCGCGATCGAGGGGTGGGATGCGCCGCCGCCGGGGAAGGCCGAGGGAGAGTCGGAGTGGGGGTGGGAGTCGCACGGCCGATGGGACGTCATGGACGACCTGTTTGCCGGGGACATGGGCCCGGGAGGCCCGGCGTTCACCTCGGCCGGTTTTCCGATGATGCCTCCTGGGCCGTATGTGGTGCGGGCCAGGGCTGCAGGGCGCTCCGCCCCGGAGCTCGCCGACCTTGATGAGGACGGGCCCGGGGCGGAGCGGTACCTGGTGCAGTACTGGCCGGAGTGAGCGGCGCGAGCGATCAGTCGTCGGCGGCGAACTCCCAGCGTTGCTGCGGTACTCCGCTGCACGCCCACATCTGCGGGACGTCACCCTGGTTCTGTTGCAGTGCGTCGATGCACTGTGCCTGGTCCGAGGCGGGCCGCAGGGTGAAGTCCTGGCGTGTCTGTGACACCCGCGCGAACACGAATTGCTGTGCGGAGGTGTTGTTGCAAGTGGCGACGCGCAGCGGGCTCGCGTTCGCGGTGCTCCCTGCGTCGTCGAGGCAGAGCGAGGTGTCGTGCGCCGGGTGCAGGACGGTCGTGCCGCCCGGCCCGTCTTCGAACCACCACCACTGCTCGTCGGCGTCGAGGTCGGACCATTCCACGGTCCGAGTGCCGGAGCCACCGGCTTGCGCAACCGCCAGCACGTACTCGTTGGCCTGGGTGAAGAGCTTGACCGGGCCGTGCCAGGCCTCGGTCGGATCGGCTGCCTGTGCAGCCTTCGGGACGCTATATGCCCCAGCGTTCGCGGTGGCCGGTGCGGTCGCGGAAGCCGGAGAAGCGACGGTGGAGTGCGCGGCATCGGCGTCGTTCACCACGTCGATGCTGAACTGGTCACCGTCCAGGATGCGATCGAGGGCGTACCAGTCGGCGAGCTCGTTGCCCGCCGCACGGTTCTGCGAGCCGTCGATGGCGCGCGCGGAGTAACGGTTCGCAAGGTTCCCCGCGTTGTCGAGTGTGGCCGCGCCCTCCTTCGTCGACGCGAACGGGAACTCGTCGCACTCGCGGCTGCGCCGCCCGGTGACCGGATCGACAACGTAGTCGTTCGGCGCCGACACCGCGATGCAGGTCTTCTTCGCGTAGTAGCGGTTCTGGCGGACAGTCTTCTTGTTCTCCTTCCCCGTCATGCGGTGGAGGAAGTCGCCGGCTGCGCCGGGGACGTAGTCCTTGCCCGGCCACTTGCCCGGGATCGTCTTGCCCGCCCACTTCGGGTCGGTGTTCGCGGGCTGGGTGAACGCGTCGAGGATGTGCTGGGCCGCCTGCGGCATGCCGTACGACGGGTCGGTGTGATACCGCAGGAACGGCATCACGCGCGGGAAGACCGTGCCCTGGTTGAACAGCAGGCCTTGCTTCTGAAGCCGAGGCGTCCACAGGTAGCGTGCGGAGTCGAAGCGCACGTAGTCCGGGAATGTGCAGGCGACGTCCTCAGTCCCCTTCAGGCACGCCTCAATGCGGCTCGTCGTCGGCGGTTTTTGCGGATCGTACGCCCCGAAGATCCCGGCGAACACCCCGGACGCCAGCTTCTCTCGGGTCTTCTGGTCGCCGACCGACGGGTCGGAGCCGAACGAGTACGAGAACTCGCTTCGCCCAGCACGACTCTGGGCGAGCCATAGGGAAACAGGCTCTACCCGATAGCCGCCGCTGCGTGGGGCACAGGATGAGGCGGGATTTGGACCCCCGACGCATTCCATCCCGATTTCCAATGGAGAGCCGAGCACAGCACCCGGGTTGAACTCCGGGATCTTGCCCTTGCCCTCGTCGACATCCATGTAAGGAAGCGAGAAGCGGTCGATGGCCAGCCGGAACCCGGCCAGGCGCCCGGTGGCCGGGTCGTTGCTGCGCGCGCCCCAGCCGACCAGCGTGGTCCGGAACTTGACGCTGCCGAAGTAGACCGCCTTGGAGACGTCGTAGATGCTGTAGGTGATGGTGTCCCACTGGCAGTACGAGTAGTGGTCCCGCACCCAGCCGTGGTACTTGCCGCTGCCGTCGCCGCGGGTCTTCTGGTCGCGGCAGTCGTCCAGGCTGATGTGCGGCGGGAGTCCGGCGGCGAGCGGCTGCAGCCTACCGGCGTCGGCTCCTTCTCCCTGGCCGGAAAGCGCCGCCGCCCGCTGCTGGGCATCCGGGCCGGCTCCCGGGGAGAGCGCCGCCCGTACGGCGTCGCCGGCAGCATCGGACGGGGAACCAGCGGGGCCATCGGCGCGGATCACCGCGTGGATGCGGCGCGCTGCCTGCGCGGCCTCGGCGGCGGTGTAGCCGCCAAGGAAACGGACGGGCGCGGGAGCGACGCGGACAGTTGGGGTGGTGGCGGGTGGGGTGGGGCGGATAGCGCCGACGCCCGCCCCGGCGCTGCCGAGGACGAGCAGTGCCGCAGTGCCGGCGGCTAACGCGAGGCGTAAGGCCCCTGGGGCTCGCGGAGAGCGAGAAGAGGCGGTCATGGAGTCTCCTGGTTCAACTCGGGTCGAGCCAACACATTCGACGGAGCCCAGGAGATTAGCATGTCCATGACCAATACAGGTTTCCCGCCCCCACACCTCCACAAGCGGACGCCGATCCACTCCGCCCAACGGGCCACAGGCCCCTGGCCCGCTCAGCCGGTACCGAGTCCCCCGATACCGAGAGCGCCGTACGCGGCCTGGCGAGGGCTCTCATGGTGGACCTCTACGGCGCGGCGGCCTCAATGGTGAAATTCTGCGGGGCCAAGGCGTCGCCGTCCTTGGTGCGGTCCTGTTCGTGGGCCTCGCCGCCCTCAGCCGACGCGGTCATGCATCCTGACCTGGTCCCCGCCACCTTGATGAACCCGTCCCCGGGATCTGGATGAACTGCTGGTCCTCATACGGCTCCTTCGTGCCGCACGGCTGCATGCCGAAGGTACGGGTGAGTCCGGTGAAGCACGCGGTCACGCATATGTCGTTCCGTGCCGCGGCGTTGTGGATGACTGGATCTTGTCGTCGCAGGAGAAGCGCTGTGCCTTGTCCGTCCGGCCGCAGGGCGTGGTGACGTCCCCGAACGAGGACGTCCTCAGGGATGTCCTCGCCGATCTTCACTTCACATGCGCCCGCAACCAGTGAAGATGCATACCTACTTGCTCAACCTGTCCACTGTCCTGCGTGTCGGCCAAGGGGGCTCTGCTCACGGTGGGCGGCAACCCAGGGCGACCGGAAGGGAACCAGCAAGTCTGGTGTGAGGGTGGCGAGTTGTCCCCGGACAGGGGCAGACAGGGTTCAATGGGAGCGCACGGATCCTGTCGGAACCCCTGGCGGGGCGAACCGGAAGGCGGAGCGATGGCGGGAAAGCACGGTGGGGAAACGGACGACAAGCCGTGGACGCCGCCGCCGGAGCCGCCGAGTCCTGACGGCTCCCGGCCGCAGAAGTAGGCCCCGGTGGACTATCGCACGGTCTGCCGACGCGCCCTGGAGGCGAAGGCGTGCCTGCATGCGCCCTGGCTGCGGGCGGCGTTCGACGCGGTGGACCGCGAGCTGTTCGTGCCCGCTCGGGCCTGGGTGCCCGAGCGGGACGAGCGCGGGCGCTGGCGGTTCCTCGACCGTGAGGCGGACGAGGATGCGTGGCGCCGCGCAGTGTGGGACTCCCATCAGTCCGTGATCACGCAACTGGACGACGGCCGTACGGCGCCGGAGGGGCCGGCCGATGGGGAGTTCACCTCCTCGGTGTCCGCCCTCGACATCGTGTGCACCAAACTGGAGCAGCTCGGCCTGGATGCGGGCCATCGGGTCCTGGACGTCGGCTACGCCTCCGGCTACCACACCGCGCTCCTGTGCGAGCGCGTCGGCAGCGAGCGGACCGTCGGGATCGAGGTCGACCGTCACCTCGCCGAATGGGGCGCCTCAAACCTCAAGGGCGCCGGGTATACGCCCAGCCTGGTGTGCGGAGACGGCATGGCAGGTGTGGCGCAGCATGCTCCGTTCGACCGGATCATCAGCACGGCCGCAGTCCGCACCGTTCCATCGGCGTGGGTTGGCCAGTGCGCGCACGACGCAGTGATCGTCACGCCGTTCGGCACCACGTACGCGAACTCCGGGCTGCTGCGGCTAACGGTACGCGGCGACCGGGCGCACGGCCACTTCGCCGGGAGTGCCGCGTACATGTGGATCCGAGGTGAGCGGCCCGCCCGAGCTCTGAACGTGCCCGATCAGTGCGCCACCCGCTCCTCTCCCCTCGACCCGGCAGAGGTCCTGGAAGCAGGCTGGGAGCAGGACTTCGTGATCGGACTGCACACTGCGGATGTCTCGTTCTCGCACCGGGGCGACCGTGTCGACCGCAAGGTCCAGTTCGTCGACCAGGCCGGCACCTCTGCCACCATCGTGCGCTACCGCGACTGGTGGGAAGCCGACGCCGTGAAAGCGTGGGGACCGCGAGACCTGTGGGCGGAGGTAGTGCGGGCCTTCACCTGGTACGCACAACAGGGCCGCCCTCCGGTCACCGAATTCGGCGTGACCGTGGACCCCTCGGGACAGCACGCCTGGTACGGCGAGCCGGACCACGTCCTCAACCCACGAACCGTGCCTCTCGCGTGATGCGCCAGTTGTACGGAAGTCGTCGGTCAGCACACCCGTTGAACGGGGCAGCGGCCGGAGTAACCGTCAATTCCTGTGGGTGTCTGAACCACGGTGGTGGGCTGATGCCTTGCATCTCCTGCGATTCGTATGTTCAGGCCGTCGCCTTCAGCCGGCTGTCAGGACCTCCACACCGCGCGCCGTGAGCTGCTCGACGACTGCGTGGTGGGGGTCGGCGTCGGTGATCAGTCCGCTGATCTCCTCCCAGGGCAGGACACGGAACCGTGAAGCCGTGCCGATCTTCTCGGACGAAGCAAGGATGTAGGTTTCCGCGGCCCGCGCGGCCAGGGCGCGCTTCATCGCGGCTTCTTCGGCGTCACCGGTGGTCAGCCCCGCTTCCGGGTGAACGCCGGTGACGCCGAGCAGGCAAAGGTCGGCGGAGATGTTCTGGGCCGCCTCGACTGCGGCCGCGCCGCAGGCGACCGCCGAGTGCCTGAAGACGCGGCCGCCGAGCAGGAAGACCTCGACCTGCGGACGCTCCAGTAGCGCGACCGCGACCGTCGGACTGTGGGTGATCGCGGTGCAGGCCAGGTCCGCGGGGAGCGCGTGCGCGACGGCGAGGGCCGTGGTGCCGCCGTCCAGGATCAGGGCACTGCCCGGCCGCACGAGCGCGGCGGCCGTTGCGGCGACCTTCCGCTTGCCGTCGGGGGTGACGGCCTGCCGGGCGGTGTAGTCCGCGACGGCCGGCGACGCGGGGAGCGCTCCGCCGTAGACCCGTTGGCACAGTCCCTCGGCCGCGAGGTCGCGCAGGTCCCGGCGCACGCTGTCCTCGGAGATGCCCAGGTCGGCGGCGACGTCCTTGGCGACGATCTTGCCCTCGCGGGCGAGCAAACCCAGCAGGTGGTCGCGCCGCTCAGCAGCTAGCATCCGTGTTCTCTCCCGTTCTTGCACGTTTCTGCGTGTATCGTAGCGCGCCATGACCGACAAGCCGATGCTCATCCTCATCGCCGGGCCTTACCGCTCCGGCACCGACGGCGACCCGCAGGCCATGGCCACCAACCTCGCCCGTCTCGAAGCGGCAGCATGGCCGGTCTTCGCCACCGGTCACCTCCCCGTGATCGGGGAGTGGGTCGCCCTGCCGGTACTGCGCTCGGCCGGCGCGGGCCCCAACGACCCCCTCGCCGACCAGGTTCTCTATCCGACCGCCGAGCGCCTGCTCGCCCACTGCGACGCGGTACTCCGCCTCCCCGGCGACTCCACCGGAGCCGATCAGGACGTCGCAACCGCCCGCCGCCGCGGCCTGCCCGTCTACTACGACGTGGCCGAGATCCCGGGCCGCACTGCACAGGAGACCGCGTGAACGCCCGTCCTGGCATCGACACGCCCGACCACCGCGGCCGCACCGGCCTCGACCGCACCGGGCGTGACCTGGACCGCAACCCCGACGTCGTGGTCCGCGACGTGGAGCTCACCTCCCAGGGCTGGCACGTACTGCGTCGCACCACCTTCGACTATCGGCGCCGCGACGGACGCTGGGTCACCCAGCAGCGCGAGACGTACGACCGCGGCAACGGCGCAGTCGTCCTGCCGTATGACGCCGAACGCGGACGGGTGCTGCTCACCCGCCAGTTCCGCTACCCGGCCTACGTCAACGACCATCCGGACGGCATGCTCATCGAAGCCGCAGCCGGACTCCTCGACGGCGACGATCCGCTCGCCGCCGTCCGGCGCGAGGCCGCAGAGGAACTCGGGATCACTCTCGGCCCGCTCACCCACGTCCTCGACGCCTACATGAGCCCCGGCTCGGTCACCGAGCGCCTGCACTTCTACGCCGCCCCCTACACCCCGGCCGACCGCACCGGAACCGGCGGCGGACTGGAGGAGGACGGCGAGGACATCGAAGTACTCGAACTGCCCTTCGCCGACGCCCTCGCCATGGTCCGCGACGGACGTATCACCGACGGCAAGACCATCGTGCTCCTGCAATGGGCTGCCCTGGACGGACCCTTCGCCCCCGCAGCGGGCACCGGCTGACACCGCCGTCCCCGGCCTGCCCTGCTTCGGGTACACGGGCCAGCCGGGGGCGGTCCATCAGGCGGCAGGCTGCGCGAACTTGGATAGCGCATCCATGACATTGGCGGTCTTGCGGACCCAGCATCTTTGCTCGCGGGTCTCGGGGAACACCTCGCGCAGTGCCTTCCGGAAACCGAGTGCGCCGTCGCCGACCGCGAGTACGGGGGCGCGCATGCCGCGGCGGGCGCAGTCGCGCAGCAGGTCCACCCGGGCACCGGCCGACGCGCGGTAGCCGTCGGTCATCGCGACCAGCTTTTTGGCGCCGTCGGCACGTACCCCGATCATTACCAGGACCACGGCCTTGGCTTCGTCCAGCCGGATACACAGGTGGATGCCGTCGCCCCAGAGGGAGACGTGGTCGGTGCAGGACAGATCGCGCTGCTGGAACGCGGCGTGGTCGTTCTGCCGCTGGGAGGTCAGCCGGGTGAGCGTGACGGACACAAACGCCACCTGGCCCCCGAAATCACCGCGGCCTGGGCCAACTCCGCCTACGGCGGCGAGCTGATCGGGTGGACCCGCTCCTTCCGCGGCATCACCCTCAACACCGTCCCCCGCCGCAAGGACCAGAGTGGAAGCGCGCAGCATCCGCCTCGCCCCCGCAGCCCACCGCTAAGCCGAGCCAACGCCGCTCGCTGGGCGCTGCCACAGCAATGGCGAGCGTGGCCGGCAACGTTCAGTTCAGAGCGCCCACCAGCAGAACAAGCGCATCCCCGACGACCTTGCACGGCCAGCCAGCCCAGCCAGCAGGGCCAGCACTTCGGCCGCCGTGTCGACCGTGACCCCGTTCCCGCGCAGCTCATCAGTCTCGGCCCAGGGTCCAGCGGCTTCGACAAGGGAATCGCGGGTTGCTGTCGCCAGAGCCTCCTGGAGGGTGTCGGACACACTGATGATGAAAGCACTCTCGGCCTCCGGAGACGAGAGCAACTGCCCGCTTCGCGGTCGCTTGGACGCTTCATCGAAGGTGCAGCCAGTCAGGATCGCTTCAAGCTGCGCCATCACGACAACCGGATCGATGCCCTTCAGCGCCACCACGTCGAACAGGGCACCATCCGGCCCACCGGGCTCGTCAAGGACGCGCACCGCCGCACTGTCATCGGCGGCCGAGAAGTAGTCACACATAACCAGGCCGCGATCTTTGCACCCAGCACTGACAGTGCCGCAGCGCGTGACAGCCCCAGCTTTGGCTACGCACTGAGTGCCTGGCACTCAGCGCATACAGCTTCGTCGAAGATACCGTGAGGGTTGAGCTTGGTGAGGGCTGGCGCAGGTTACGTTCGAAGGTGTCCTACGGTCGCCGAGCTGGGCGGGGCTGGAGTAGTTGTAGGAGAACTGCAGGCCCACCGCCTGGTCCAGGGTGCGGGTGACTCCGAAACCCTGACCGCCCGCAACCTCGCCATCTCCTAATTACTCGGTGTGAGGCCGCGAGACACCCAAGGTCAAGACAGTCGCGTCGGCAACGGCTGGTGAGCACCTACAGATAATGTCGGGTCTCCAAATTCGTGTCGGGATCTCACGAGCGCTGTCAAGCCCGCTGCCGGATCCGACAGCGGCCATGAGACGCCGTCACAAGTAACAACGGGGGCAAAGTCGCTCGACTGTTCTACTGGGATGATGGTCAGGTGAAAGAGAACCCGCCCGTACCAACGCCGCCCGTCATCCTCGGCATTGACGACCTCCGGCCGCTGCCCAGAGCCACACGGATCGCCCGCACCAGCAGCGAAGGTATCCAGCTCCTGCAAGAGCACCACGACACCTTCATCGACGAACTCTGGCTCGACCATGACCTCGGCGGCGACGACAGCATCTTGCCCGTAGTGACCCTTATGGAAGAAGCCGCCTTCAACGCACGGCCTTTCCGTATCGGAACGGTCTTCGTTCACAGCGCCAATCCCATTGGAGCCGAGACCGTCGTCCGGTCGCTCGCACGCTGGAGCTACCGAGTCCGGCGGGCAACGGCTTAGGAAAGCTGACACGGCGTTGAGATCCCAGCGTTTGACACGTTGGGAGACGGTGAAAGAAGCCAAGGGTCAGAGAAGCAGCGCCCGGTACGGAGTCGGTGGCGGCCACAGCTGGCCGGAGGGGTGAAGAGGTTCTCGCTGGGCTGGGCCGGAAGGACTTCCTTCAACCCGGGCCAGAGCGGCCGGATCCGTGCCACGTACCCGTTCTCCGCTGTTGAGACCCGGCACCGGGTCCGCCTGGCTGGCGGGGTGGAGGCGTGGTCGATATACGCGATCGACGCCCTGAACTTCTTCACCGGTCCCGCTTCTGCCGCGCAGCGGACGCGGAAATGCCTTGAGGTGAACGGCCAGGTCATTACCCAGGACCGTGCCCTGGAGGTCGCGGTGCAGACGGCCCGCTCCCTGATCATCACCAGCAACCGGGCACCCAGCGACTGGTATCCCCTGCTCCCCCAACCCCGTCGTCGCCGAATCGCTCCTGGACCGGCTGATCAACACCAGCCACCAAGTCATCATGAACGGCCCCAGCTACCGCCCCAACAAACGCCCCAGGAACCCCACCGACAAAAACGGAACGGCCACCGCGAAGGACAGCTGACCGCAGGAGTCCTCCGCTCGGCGCCTGAGCACTGAGGCCCAGGCGTTGAGTTCTGCCCATGTCTCCTGCGCTGGTCGATATTGATGTTGAAGTTGGAGACGCTGCCGTCGGCGGCGGTCAGAGTGACCTGACCGAACGTGATGATCACAGCGGAGTTGCCTGCCGGACCCCGGTTGTGGGATCCGGCATCGCGGTGAGACACCGTGGTGCTGCGTCACGGAAGTTCCGCCGATGAGTTTCCGGCGGCCGTACGGTCTACCCGTCGACGAAGGGAGCACATCATGCGCAAGATCATCGTTTGTACGTTCCTGACACTGGACGGCGTCATGCAGGCGCCGGGCGGTCCGGACGAGGACGCGGGGAGCGGCTTCAAGCACGGGGGCTGGCAGAAGCCGGTGTCCGACGACGAGGTCGGCTCGGCCATCACGGGTTGGTACGAGCTCTCCGACGCGATGCTGCTGGGCCGTAAGACGTACGAGATCTTCGCGTCGTACTGGCCGACCGCCGATCCCGATAACCCGTTCACCGATCGGATGAACAGCATGCACAAGTACGTGGCGTCTCGGACCCTGACGTCCGTCCAGTGGCAGAACTCCACGCTGCTGGAGGGCGACGTCGTCGACGCCGTGCGCACGCTGAAGGCATCCGACGGCGGCAACATCAACGTCGTTGGCAGTGGCGACCTCGCCCAGACCCTCATGCAGCACGACCTCGTCGACGAGTACCGGCTGACCATCCACCCGGTGATCATCGGCACCGGCAAGCGGCTGTTCGCCGACGGAGCGATCCCCACTGCGCTGGAACCCGTCAGCGTCTCGACGACGAAAGGCGGCACCGTCCTCGGCATCTACCGGCCGAACGGAAAGCCCAGCTACGACAGCTACTGATTCATTCGCTTTGAGAGGGCGGTACGTGAGTTGATGTCTGGTTCGTCGTTGCAGCTGTTCAGCGAGGGCTGCGCTTGGCGAGGCGGCGAACGAGCAGGGGGACGACGGTTCCTGCCAGGAGGGCGGCGAGCGGTACGGCGACATTCACCCAGGGGGCTCGGAGGGGTTTGTAGGTGGCGGTGCCGTCTTTGATCTCGATGTAGCCGCGGGGGCGGGCGCCGGCTCCGCCCCCTCCTTGGCCGGTGTTGGCGGCTCCGGCTTCGGGGCCCGTGCCCCCGGCGAATCCGAAGCCGATTTCGGCGACCGGAATGACGGTGATTCCGTCGCTGGTGACGGGTTCGCCGAAGACGGCTGACACCGAGGCCCGCCTACCGAGCTGTTCGGCCAGGCGCTCCATCAGGGCTGCGGCCGTGTCGGCCTGCGGGACGGGCTGGTCCGGCGTGTCTGAGCTGGTCATCGGATACCTCCGGGGTGGCGGGTACGGCGGTACCGAGGATATGGGGGCCTGGCATGGGCCGCGTGTGGATCGGTTGCGTAGCAGGGGGCCGGGCACACCACGACCCCCTCGAAACAGCTGTCGGGGACGGGTAGTTGCTGGGCTTCTGCACGGCAGAAGCCGTGGTGATGCTGCTGCGCTTCATGTTCGCCGAGCGGCACTATCAAAGGCCGGGGTGTCTGGTTCGTCGTTGCGGTTGAGACAAGCGGACTGATCGGGGCACTCGTCGAGGGGTTACGGTCGTGGTTGGGTGAACAGTCCCGGCTCGGTCTCGATCAGGACCCCGCGGCGGACCAGGCGCTTGGGCTTGGTGCGAACGTTGTTGACGTTGTTCGGCACGATCTCCAGGTCCATCGCCTCGCAGACGCGCCGTGCCGTGCCCGCAACGGACCGTCGGCATCGGCGGACACCGCCAGTTCGGTGGCCTGGTCGAGTTCGCTCAGCAGCGCGGTCAGTTCCGCGATCTTCTCGTGGGCGGCCCCACTTGCGTGGCGATCTGCTGTTCGCGGGCTTCCAGGCGGGCCAGCACCGAGCCGAGGGTGTGGTGCGGGTCCTCGCTCATGCGCCGCGCCAGGAGGTGGAGGTTGCCGGTCAGCCGACGGGCCATCACATCGCCTATGGCTCAGTGCACCCGTGATTCGGCGGTGGCGGGACGGTGCTCGTAGTCGCGGACGAGACGCCGGTGCAGCATCAAGATCCCGTTGGTCTGCTCGACCGCCCACCGCTTGGGTTGGGGCACGAAGCCGACCTCCGCCGGGTTGCGCTCGACGACTTCGACCTCGATGCCCACCTGCTGGCCGTGGGCCACGACGGTGTTCTTGAACCCCCTGGTCCACCAAGGCCTTCTTGACCGTGTCGGTCCCGGCGGCGACCTTGTCCAGCAGGGCGGTGCCGGCGGCGTTGTCGTGGGCGGAGGCGGCCAGCACCACCACCGCGATCACCAGGCCCAACACATCAACGGCCAGGCCGCGCTTGCGACCTGGCACCTTTTTTGCCGCGTCCCGTCCCGTCGTGTCCTCGGGCACCCCGGCGGCCGCGTGCAGGCTCTGGGTATCCAGCACCACCAGGCTGGGATCAACGAGGCGGCCCTTGCTCTCGCGGACCTGCCAGCGCAACAGGTCGTGGATGACCTGGTCGATGCCATCGTCGCGCCACCTGGCGAAGTAGCAGTACACCGCGCCGCGCGGAGGCAGGCCGTGCGGCAGGTAGTCCCACTGGCAGCCGGTACGACTCCCGTAGAGCTGCGCGTTTACGGTCTCCCGCATCTCGTACCGGTCCTCGTGCCCGCTGACGGAGGGATGCTGGGCCTTCCACGCGGTGATCACGGGCTCGATCAGCGCCCACCGCTCGTCGGACAAGTCGCTCCTGTAGGGCATGCGGTCGCTCACGCAGTCACTCCAGCACGGCCGAGCCTCGCGGCACGCCACAGGTCCGCACAGTCACACGTTCAAGCGACGACGAAACCGACATAAGTTCACGTATCACCCTCTGACGCAACCATGAGGTCACACTCAGCCACCCGCCTGATCGGCTGGTCGGCTGATCTGATCAATCAAGATCCGTTCTGCCGCGTGATCGAGTCGCCCAGCCGGACCGTGCCGGGTTCGAGGACATCCAGGTACACCCCAAAGCAGGCCAGCCGCCCCAAGTCGAAGACAGGGACCCGATGTTCTCGGGCGATCGCACGCATGATGCCAGGGTCGGCCTTCAGTTCGTCATGGCCGAGAGTGGGGACCACGCAGCGGGGCGTGGGCACCACCACGCGAAACAGCGCCTCGCCTACGCGCAACTGCCAGTCCTGCCAGCCATCCTCGATGAAGGCCGGTGCCCCACCGGTGTCGACGACCAGGTTCGGCCGGAAACGACGCGGATCGAAATCGCCGGTGGGATAGACGGCTTTGAGCCCTGCCAGTGAGGACGTGGTGACGAGGTGGACCCGGCCGTAGTCGAAGAACGTTCCCGACGCCACCTTGCCCACGGTGATCTCCTCGCCCGTGCTGTCCACAGATGCCGTTGCCCGCACGGCATCCGGGACACCGCCTTCGTACTCCGGCACCGCACGCTCCAGCGTGCTGTGAGCAGGAGCGCTCGCTGCGACGAAGACCGGGCGTTCCAGCAGCTTGGACAGCCGGGTATCCACATCGGGATCGTCGACCGTGCGGATCACTCCATCGGGCAGTTCAACCTCGACGGTGTCATCGGCAATCCGGCTTCGACAGCCCAGCAATCGGCCCCACTTACGCGGGTGCTTGGCGCTCCCGACCGCACCCGCCTCGTCGAGCACGGCGTGCGTCCGGTCGCCGGACAGTCCTGCCTGAGTCACCACCACGGACGCAAGATCCTCGCCGAGCATGGACTTGACCGGATACCGGCGTAGAGCCGCCACAGTACCTATAGAGATCATTTATGACGCTCCCGACCACACGGATGACTGGTGATGCCGATCACGAAGCTATGCGACGTCTCACCGCCCCAGACTGGCGGCCTTGATCGCGCGTTGCGCGAAGACGTCCTGCTGGCAGTCTTCCATCTGCCGCACGGCGTCCTTGCGGTCCCGCTTGGAGAGCCGGTCAAGATACGTGTGACCAAAGAGGTGGTCGGTCTCATGCTGCAGACATCGGGCGAAGTAACCCGTTCCTTCGATGACGAGCGGGTTGCCGTCCTTGTCGAGCCCACGAGCGACGGCACGATCGGTGCGGGGAACCGCCATGGTGGCGCCGGGCACGGACAGGCAGCCCTCGAAGTCGTCAACGAGCCGGCGGCTACCCGGATCGGGCAGGTCCAGAACCGCGTTGATGAGGTGACCGACATGCCGAATCCCCTCGTCATCCGGGCAGTCGTACACGAACAACCGCAGGTCTACGCCCACCTGGTTGGCAGCCAGGCCGGCACCGTCGGCCACATACATGGTCGCGAACATGTCGTCGATCAACGCCGACAACTCCGGAGTCCCGAACTCGGTCACCTCCCGGCATGGACGGCTCAGCACTTCCTCACCCACCACCGTGACCCTGCGAACCGAACCCCGCTCCGCCTCTGGCGGCAGCGCTGGATAGGCGTCCACCGGGTGGCCTTGCACACGGACTCGTCGGTCGACGGAACGGGACCGCTCCTGACGAACAGACACGGATGTCTCCCTTTTGTGCGCGCCACAGATGCCGCGGAGGTCACCGCGGCTGATTGCCTTCAGCAGGACTACTGCTTGCCAAGTTCTTTGCAAAGTAGCAGACTTTGCAAAGTGACTGAAGATGACGTCAACGTCCCGGACGGCCGGACAGCCAGCAGCAGCGACGAACTGCGCGAGCACGAAGTCCGCACAGCCTTGCTGGACCTGCTCGCCGAAGTCGGCACCGTCACGGCCACCGAAGCCGCCTCCCGGCTGGGCTACAGCTCTGGCCTCTGCTCATTCCACCTACGGCAGCTCGCACGTCACGAACACATCGAAGAGGCCCCCCACAGCGGGGGCCGCGCACGTCCCTGGCGTCTGAAGCAGCACAACCCCGCTGCCGACGGGCCGATGGAGGAGCAATTCGGCGACCTGGCCCGCGGACTGGAGGACGAGAGCTGGCAGCGATGGCTGACTCAGCGGAATGAGGCACCGTCCGAATGGCGCCACGACGAAGCCTTCAGTGCCGTCGCCTACCTGACACCGGCAGAGATGAGCCGGGTCGCGAACGCGATCCGACGAGCCCTCGCGCCCTACCAGGACCGCGAACAACGCCCCCTGGCCCGGCCCGACGATGCTCGACCGGTGGCCCTCATCACCCGACTGTTCCCCCTGCTCCCCCACCCAGCGGACGGCGCGGACCAGAACTCATGAGACGTCGGCCGTCTTGCACCCGCTTGAGGAAACGACACGACGCTGAGACGGCAGGCAGACGACCCGACGCGAGACCGTTTGAAAACGTCCAGGTCACCGCGCCGCTGCGTGACGCCAAGGCCGAGAACCTAGAACCACCCAGCCTACGTTCACGGTGCGGGGGCGGCATGCGGCGCACGACTGGTTGCGCCGCGGCACGCATTGCTGATGTGACTGAGTGCCTGAGTTGGCGGTCCTCGCCAACTCAGGTGCTCAATTCCTGGGGCCGGGCGTGGCCCCGTGTCGTGCACGATCGCGATTGGTGATGACTGCAGGTGCGGAATGCTTCTTGATCAGCGCCGTGCCTGCGGCTTGACTTCGGGCAGGGCGGAAGGGCCGCCCCGACTCAACGAAGGGGCGGAACAACCTCATGACCAGCATCGAACCCAGGGACGTGCTGCAGCGCTACTTCGACGCGCTGGCGGTCGGCGATCAGGACGTGATCTGGGACTCCTGGGCCGAGGACGGCAGCTGCTGGTACGGCGGTGACCTGCCGATTTCCGGCACCTGGCAGGGCCGGGACCAGGTGATCAACGGGTTCCTGGCGACCGCCTTCGCTCACCTGGACCCGGACCGTGAGATCGGCGTGCGGGTCACCAACGTCTTCGGCGAGGGCGAACAGGTGCTCGTCGAGTGGGACTCCTGGGCGACCGGCAAGACCGGCAGGCCGTACCACCAGAAGAACATCGGCGTCTTCACCGTCCGCGACGGAAAGATCGTCACCATGCGCGAGTACGCCGACACCCAGCACTGGCAGCGCGCCCTGGTCCCCAACCCGTCCTGAACCACCGGACCCCGCCCCTCCGGGATATCGGAAGAGCCTCCCGGATGTGGGCGCGGTGGTTCTTGATGGCGGGCTGCACAGGTCGTGGCGGAAGCGGGTCTGTAAAGCCTTCGGTCTAACTGGTGTGGTTTGCGGTTCAGTTGTGGGCTGCTGAGAGGCGTCCATCGAAAAGGAAGCGAGCTGCCGCAGGGGCAGGTTCGTGCGCCAGTGCGCGGCAACCAGAAGAACCGGGTCCCCAGTGGCAGGCTCCACGGTCGGCCCCTGCGGACGGGGTCCGCGCCATCGCGCCGTAGCGCGGTAATCAGCTTGCGCCGGCTTGCCGCTCGCAGGCGTCACCGCGGATCTCGATCTCCATAGGATCAACAGCATGGGACGATGACCGCCATGTCGGGTCAGGTCTGGGTATCACTCATATCGTTGGGCGGCGTCGCCCTCGGCAGCATGCTGTCCTACCTCGTCCAGCACAGGACTCAGCAGTCAGCTGAACGTGCCGAACAACAGCGCCAGCAGATCGCGTTGTCGGAGACCCGGCGAGCGGAGCGGCTGACACTGCTGGAGCGGTTCATCGAGGTCGGCGCCGAGGCCGAACGCGCCGCCTTCAGCCGACCGGCAGAGTTCGACGACACCCACCCCTGGCACCGCACGACCCAGGACGTCATGAACAGGCTGTGGGTCGCGGAGCGGCTCCTGCGCATCCAGTTCCCCCTGCCCGTGCATGACGCCGCACGCGCCTACTTCCTCGACCTCAACCGGACCGTGTGGGAAGGCCTGCCCGACGGCGAGAGCGTGCGGGACTATCTGGAAGACAACCGGCTGGCGTTCCTCGACGCGGCCCGAGCCGTCATGGGATAACCCACAGGCAATCCGCGAAGATCTTTTGCGTGACAGCCCTCATGCCGTGTATCGGAAGTGGATGTCGCACTCGACGTCACCACTGGAGATCCACATCGGTGCCGTGCAGCAGGCCGAGCAGGCGACGGTCCGTATAGTTCCGAGGGCGCTGAAGAGGGGGACGGCATGGGTGAGGTACTGAAGCGACGCCCGGTTCTGGGGAGACTTGTGATCGCGGCCTTCGGCCTGACGATGCTCGGCGTTTCGAGTTGGTTCTTGAGCAAGGTGGTCGGCGCCGACTTCCCGCGGCGGCCTGTTTGGGACGTTGGAAGTGCAGGGCCCTGGGTGGCTTCATACACGCGCGCCATCGCTGCAGGGTCCTGGACGGCGGCGCATGCCTGCCTGATGCTGGCCGCCCTGATCCTGGTGCGGGATTTTGCATCGCAGCTCATAGGCGCGATCCGCAGGGTCACCCGGCGGCCTGGCCACCGGGTGTCTTGAGGCAGCCATGGCGTAACTGTGCTGGTCACAGCCACTCGTTGATGGCCGCGATGAGAACGGTCGCCTCGTAGCGGACCGCGAGCTTGTCATATCGTGTGGCCACGGCGCGGTGCCTTTTGAGGCGATTGATGCATTCGACCGCGTGCCGAGCCTTGTAGTCCTCCGCGTCGAACCTGGGGGCCGGCCGCCGCGAGAGCCGAGCTTGTTGCGGTTGCGGGCCTGGTCGGCCTGGTCGGGGATGGTGCGTCGGCGCAGGTAGGAACGGTTCTTGCGGGAGGCGTACGGATTGCCAGCGCGCGCTCGATCGGGGCGAACGCGAGGCCGGCCCTGCCCCAGGACCTGCTCGCAGGTAAGCTCCTCAAGGACCAACTCCTGCTCCTCGTCGACGTCGACGAACCGATCCCCGCCTACGCAGCGGGAGTTGGAGCGACGACAACGACCGCCAGGACATCGATCCCGGCTGGTGCCCCGCATGAGGTGTCCGCTGGCAGCGCTGCTTCCGCCTCACCAGCGGCGGAGGCAGTCCGGGTCGCGGACGGCCAACGTCGATGCCAGGGCGCGCAGGTCGGTATCGGTGACGTGCTTTCCGTATGTGGAGAGCACGATCACGAAGCCCTCCCGGCGCACGAAGTAGAAGACGCTGTATGGATTGACGGTGCGCCAGGTGTTCACGGCCAGCTGCTCGCATGCGCCCCGCACCGTGCTTCCCAGGTCGACCGTGTCGCAGGCCGGCGGCTGGAAGCTGGGCTGCACGGGTGCCACGGTCACGTGGACGGTCCAGCCGTTGGGGTCGTTGGTGTCGACGTCTGTCCGCCTGGGCCACAGGACGAAGCCGAACCACGGGCCGTACTTGTCGGCCATCGGATGCTCGATGCGGTAGCCGGCGACATCGGGTGCGAACAGCGGAACACCGGCAGCGACGAGTTCGCTCCGCCTGCGCGCATCCGCGCGGTGGTCGCCCACGAGTGCCGAGAGCGGCCAGAGCAGGGCGCCCACATCTGTGTCTGGCAGCACGGCGTCTCGATCTACGGGTGGGGCACCGACCGCGATGGTGGCTTCAGCTCCCTCCTTCCCACATCCCACGCTCATCAGCGGAAAGGCGACCATTCGACTGCGGTCCACGGACATGGCGGCCGTGACCGACGATGAACCGCGCGCACGGCCTACCGTGTTCCGCCCCTGCGGCTGGATGTGCGGCAATATCCGGCGGTCCGACCATTGGGGGCGTGGTGATACAGCCGGTCCGCGTGCACCCTGACCGGCCAGGAAGGGCGGAAACTGCCTCGGCCGACGGGAAACGGATCCCGATGATCGCGAGGCCGGTGCGGGCGGGGTGCAGGCTGACGAGTGGCGCTCCGAACCTCACCCCACCCCAGTGCTCTCTGTAGTCGATATGATCCGCTGCGTGATTATCCGTGGGGTGGCGGCAGCACAGCAGTGGCTGCTCGGTCTGATGCTGGGCTGTTACGTCGTGGCCGGGATCGTGCCGGGCCCCGGTGAAGTGATGCGCGGGCTGAGACTCCCCCTCGCGGTCGGCGGCAGAGAGTTGACGCTGTCCATGGGGCTGCTAGCCATCATGCTTTTCAATGCCGGTCTCGGAGTCCGCGTCAGGGACATCGGCGGTGTACTGCGCCGACCACTGCCGCTCCTGCTGGGCATTACTGCCAACGCGCTGCTGCCCGTCGTGCTCCTGCCGGCCCTCGCGCTTTTCCTGCGCTCATGGCCGGACCTACTTGAGGTGGAATGCCTCCTTGTCGGAGTGATGCTGGTACTGGCGATGCCCATCGCGGGCGGAGCGGCATCCTGGGGACAGAATGCCGGCGGGAACGTACCGCTGGTCGTGGCCATGGTTCTCGGCTCGACGCTGCTCAGCCCACTCACTGTCCCCCTCGGACTGCATCTGGCCGGCCAGCTCGTCGGTCCTGGCGGCACCGGCGGCCTGGACGACACCACCCGCCTCGACAGCCTCGCCGACACCGGGGCCGGCCCGTTCGCTCTGGCTTCGGTCGTACTCCCCTGCCTGGCAGGGATCCTCGCGCGAGCCCTGCTCGGCGATCGCCGGATCAGCCGGGTGCTGCCCTGGATCAAGGCGCTCAACCTCGTGAACGTCCTGCTGCTCTGCTACATCAACGCCGCCGGGGCGCTCGGCCAGGCGCTCACCCACCCCGATCCGGATCTGCTGGTCCTGTCACTTGCGGTGTCCGCCGCAGCGTGCGCACTCTCGTTCCTGCTCGGCCGGTGGCTGTCCCGCTGGACCCGGTGCAACGGTCCGGACCACATCTCGCTCACGCTCGCCACCGGCATGAACAACACCAGCGCGGCCGCAGTCCTGGCCGCCGCATGGTTCTCGCACCGGCCCGAAGTGCTCCTGCCCATCCTGTCCTACAGCCTTCTCCAGAAGACCATGGCCACAGCGATGGGCAGCTCTCCGGGCGCAAGCGGCTCCCTCCCTTCCGCTGCCCCGGCCGCACTCAAACTCAGCAAGGTTTCCGGAAAGCGATAACGACGCCATCAGCGGCGGTCGCAGCTGCCCTGGTGAGGACAGGAAGGCCCGGCCATGCCAGCGTTGTGGTCTCCCACCGTCGCGGTTACGGCCGGCTCCCCGCGGCAGGCCGACGGCTGTCGTCTCCCGGGAGGCCGAGGGGGACGAGGAGGGTGAACCGGGTGGGTGCGTGGGAGGCAAGGGAGAGTCTGCCGTCCAGAGCGCCTGCCAGGTCTTGGGCCAGGGACAGGCCGATGCCTTCGCCGGGGCCGGTCGTGTGGCCTCGTGTGAACAGCTCCGCCGGGGCGATGTCCAGTGTTCCCTCGTCGCTCACGTCGAAGGCGAGGGCGTCCTCGAAGTCCCGGACTGTCACTTCGACCGTTCCGCGGCCGTGCAGGCGGGCGTTGTCGAGCAGAATGTCGAGGATCTGGGTGACGGCCCTGCCGGGAATCAGTGCCTGGGCGGTTGCCTCAGGCGCGGCGCACTCCAGGCGTCGGCCGTCGTCGGCGAAGAGGCCGTGCCAGCGGCTCGCGAGGTCGTCAAGGATGCGGCCCACCGGTTCCCCGGCGGTCGCTGCTGCGGGCTGTCGGACCGTCCGGGTCAGGCGGAGCACGTCCTCCACTGTCTGGTGAAGGTGGCGGGTGGATGCCAGGGCCTCCTCGACTGCGGGACGCAGCCGGGAATCGTCCTGGGCAAGGGCCGTCTCCAGGGTGAGCTGAAGACCCGTCAGCGGGGTGCGCAGCTGGTGGGAGGCATTGGCGGTGAAGTTCTTTTCGTGTTGCAGGAGTTCGGACAGGCTTTGCAGCATGTCGTTGTGGGTGCGGGCGACCTGGTCGATCTCGTTGATGGGGCTGGGCCGGGCGCGCGCGGTGAGGTCGCCGTCGGTGACGGCCCGGCATTGGCGTGAGAGGTCTTCCAGCGGGGCTGCGAGGACGCGTGCCTGGTGGCGGGCGACGAGTATCGCCACGGCCAGCGCCAGCAGGGCCACGCCGAGCAGCGCTCCCCAGCCGGCCAGGACCCGGTTCCAGACCGCACCGGCGGGAGCCGAGGCGCGGACGACACCAATGACCTGCTCGTTGTGGGAGACGGGTACGGCGATGACCAGATCGCTCCCGGTCTGTGAGCGGACCGCGGCTGCGGCCAGTGCCTGCTGGACGGCCCGGTCCCCGCTCTGCGGCCCAGCGCCTGTTTTCAGGCGCGGGCCTGCATCGTAGAGGCCCAAGTGCTCGCCCGCTGCGGGAGTGGGCAGTTCCACCGGGTCGCCGGTGGTGAAGTCCGGGCTGACGCGGACGGCACCGGCGAGGGCGTCGCGTTCAAGGGCTTCGCGCTGGTGGGCGAAGAAGTAGGACTTGATGGCGAGGCCGAGTGGGATGGCCAGCAGGACCAGGGCAACCAGTACCGCTGTGACGGCCACGCGCACCACACGCTGTCTCATGCCCTTCATGGTGATGCCTGCCTGTTCACCGGCCGAGCCCGCCTCGCGGTTTTGCCGTCCTCTAACCCTCCTCGGGCGGGACGTTAACCGGCTGCTCACTAGCGTTGCTGCCATCACCGTCCGCCCCCGGCGAGTCCCGGCGGGGCTCCGAAGGGCCCGAGAAGGGCAGTGCCATGAAGCACGGAAGCACCCTTGCTGTCGCCGCACTGGTACTCACCGCGGCGGTGAGTGCCGGCTGCTCAAACTCCGGTCCGAGCCACAACGCCGAGCCGGGAAATTCGGTGAGCGCGGCGCGCAGTCATCTCCCGGGCGCCCATACACCGGCGCCGACCGAGACGAATCCGCCCGGAGACATCCCCGACAACCAGGCGTTCGTCGTCTACCAACCACCAGCCGGTGGCTTCACCGTGAAGGTGCCGGAGGGCTGGGCCCACAGCGCCCAGGGCGGCACGACGGTGTTCACGGACAAGCTGAACCGGATCGAGATCGCCACGGCCGGCGCGGCAACGGCTCCCACGGTGCAGTCGGTGAACGCGCAGACCGTCCCCGCACTGCGGCAGCGGGTGGCGAACTTCGCCGCGCCTACTGCCTCCCAGGTGACGCGGCATGCCGGCACCGCCGTACTGCTCACATACCAGGGGGATTCATCCCCCGACCCGGTCACCAACAAGGTGATACGGGACGGATTTGAGCGGTACGCGTTCTTCCACCAGGGTCGCGAGGTGGACCTCACGCTGTCCGGACCGGTGCATGCCGACAACGTCGATCCGTGGCGCCTGGTCACCGACTCCTTCACCTGGCAGTGACAGCCATGAGCACCACGGTCATGGCCCTGCAGGCCCGGGAGCTCTACCGGTTCTTCCGGGCCGGTGAGGAGGAGACGCAGGCGTTGCGGGGTGTCTCGCTGTGCGTCCGGCGTGGCGAGACCGTCGCGGTCGTCGGCCCGTCAGGGGCCGGCAAGTCCACCCTGCTGGGGTGTCTGGCCGGCCTCGACGAGCCGTCGGGAGGCGACGTCCGTGTCGACGGCGTACGGATCAGCCACCGGCCGGAGGCCGAACGGGCGAGGCTGCGGGCGCGGGGCATCGGTGTCCTGCTTCAGTCCAACAACCTGGTGGCCCATCTCAGCGTGACGGACAACGTGCGGCTCGCCCGCAGCGCCGTCCGCGGCTCGCCCGCCGTGACGGTAAAGGACCTGCTGGAACAGGTCGGTCTGGCCGGGCGGGCGCGGGCGCTGCCCCGGCAGCTGTCCGGCGGGGAGCTCGCCCGGGCGGGACTGGCCGTCGCCTTGGCCAACTCCCCCGGTGTGCTGCTCGCCGACGAGCCGACGGGTGAACTCGACGGCGGCAGCGAGCGGCTGGTGCTGGAACTGCTGCGCAGCCGAGCCGATGACGGGTGCGGGGTTCTGATCGTCACGCACAGCGCCGAGGCCGTCCAGGTCGCCGACCGGGTGATCACGATGGCCGACGGGAGGGTCCACGATGACGGCCACTGACCTGCTGATCGACTGCCGGGACGTGGCCCGGACCTTCGGCCGCGGACCACGCGCCGTCGTGGCGGTGCACGGCTCGTCCTGCCAGATCCGAGCCGGCGCGCGCCTCGCGGTCACCGGGCCCTCGGGGTCGGGAAAATCCACCTTCCTGCATCTGCTGGCCGGACTGGAGCGGCCCACCAGCGGCACCGTCTCCTGGCCGGCATCGACCGGTCCTCACGACATCGGCCTCGTCTTCCAGGGCAACAGCCTGATCCCGTCCCTGGACGTCGCCGAGAACACCGCACTTCCGCTCGTCCTCGCCGGGATACGCAACGACCGCGCCCGGCAAAGCGCCGAGGCGGCGCTGGCTCTGGTCGACGCCGCCGAACTGGCCGACCGGCTCCCGGAGGAGCTCTCCGGCGGGCAGGGGCAACGGGTCGCCGTCGCCCGTGTGCTGGCCCAGGCCCCACGCGTCATCCTCGCCGACGAACCCACCGGACAACTCGACCACGCCACCGGCCAGCGCGTGCTGGATGCGCTGCTGGCCGTCGCGGACCGGATCGGCGCCGCCCTGGTCGTCACCACCCACGATCCGTCCATAGCCGCGCGATTGGCCGAGCAGCGTCCCATGCACAACGGGCGGCTGCTCCCCGCCGAGGAGACATCATGATCGCCGCATGGGTCGGCGGACTCGCCCGCCACCGGACCGGGCGGCTGCTGGCAACGATCGCCGGCATCGCGCTGGCCGTCTCCCTCATCGCCGCGCTGGGCTCGTTCCTGACCGCGTCCAAAGCGACCATGACGCAGCGCGCGGCCCAGTCAGTGGCGGTGGACTGGCAGGTCGAGGTGCAGAACGGGGCCGATCCCCAGGCGATCCTGACGATCGTGCGCAGCACACCGGGAGTGCGGGCCGCCCTTCCCGTCGGCTTCGCCCACAGTGCGGCCTTCGCGGCGACCGTCGCCGGGACCACACAGACCACCGGTCCCGGCATGGTCCTTGGTCTCCCCGACCAGTACCGCACGCTGTTTCCCCACACGATCCGCCCCTTGACGGGCCAGACCTCCGGGGTTCTCCTGGCGCAGCAGACCGCCTCCAACCTCCACGCCGCTCCCGGCGACACCATCGACATCACCCTGCCCGGCGGCAGCACCCGTCCCGTACGCGTCGACAGCGTCATCGATCTGCCGCAGGCCGATTCGCTGTTCCAGAAGGTCGGCGCGCCGAGCCAGTCCCAACCGCCCGCGCCACCCGACAACGTCATCCTGCTGCCTGCCACGCTCTTCGCCGCACTCACCGCATCCCCCGCTCCAAGCCCCGCAGCCGCCGTCACCACCCAGATCCATGTGGCACGAGACGGCCGCCTGCCGGCCGACCCGGCCGCCGCGTTCACCGCAGTGACCAGGGCCGCCCACAATCTGGAGGCCCGCACCTCCGGCGGCGCGACGGTCGGCGACAACCTCGGTGCGGCCCTGGACGCCGCCCGTCAGGACGCCCTGTACGCGCAGCTCCTCTTCCTCTTCCTCGGCCTGCCGGGGGCCATCCTCGCCGCCGCGCTGACCGCCGCGGTTGCCGCCGCAGGCAGTGAACGGCGCCGCCAGGAACAGAGCTTGCTGCGCCTGCGGGGGCTGCGGCCCCGCCAGATCGCCGCGCTGGCCGGCTTCGAAGCGGGCCTGACCGGTATCACGGGCGCGCTGCTCGGACTCGGCGTCGCGGCGCTGGCGGGGCGGATCGCCTTCGGCACGGCATCGTTCGGAGCCGGTACGGGTGCGGCGGCCACCTGGTTCGGGCTGTCCCTTGCCCTGGGTGTCGCGGTGGCCATGGCGGCCGTACTCGCCCCTGCTCTGCGGGATCTCCATGCCGTCACCGTCGCGGACACCCGCAGGCCGGCCCGCAGGTCCGCCTCGGCATGGTGGCGCCGCATCGGTCTCGACTTCGCCCTGCTGATCGCCTCCTGGCTCGTCTTCCGCGCCTCCTCGGGCAACCAGTACGCCCTCGTCCTCGCCCCGGAAGGGGTGGCGAGCATCTCCGTGTCGTACTGGGCCTTCCTGGGGCCCGCCCTGCTCTGGACAGGCGCCGCCCTGCTCCTGTGGCGGCTGTGCCTCCTTGGCCTCACCCACGGCCGCCCCCTGCTGGCCACTCTGTCCCGGCCGCTGACCGGGACCCTGTCCGCGACCACCGCCGCCACTCTGTCCCGCCGCCGACGCACTGTGGCACGCTCGATCGTCCTGCTCGCGCTCGCCGTGTCCTTCGCGCTGTCCACCGCCACCTTCAACGCCACCTACCGGCAACAGGCCGAGGCCGACGCCCAGTTGACCAACGGTGCCGACGTCACCGTGACCGAACCCCCCGGAGCCCGGATACCACCGAGCGCCGCCACCTCGCTCACCGTGCCCGGGGTGCGCCACGTGGAACCGGTCCAGCACCGGTTCGCCTACATCGGAAGCGACCTCCAGGACCTGTACGGCGTACGCCCCGACACCCTCACCGGCGCGACCTCTCTCCAGGACGCCTACTTCTCCGGCGGCAGCGCCCGCACCCTAATGAACCGTCTCGCCCAGCACCCCGATTCACTGCTGGTCAGCGCCGAAACCGTCGCCGACTTCCAGCTTTCCCCAGGCGACACCATCAACCTCAAGGTCCAGGACAGCCGCACCAAGGCCCTGCGCACCGTGCCGTTCCACTACGCGGGCATCGTCAAGGAGTTCCCCACCGCACCCAAGGACAGCTTCTTCGTCGCCAACGCCTCCTACATCGCCCAGGCCACCGGCAGTGACGCCGTCGGCGCGTTCCTCCTGGACACCGGCGGGACGCAGCAGCAGGCCGTCGCCGCCCGCGTCCACAACCTGCTCGGCACCACCGCCACCGTCACCGACCTCACCCAGACCCGCAACCAGGTGGGCTCCAGCCTCACTTCGGTCGACCTGTCCGGACTCACCAGAATCGAGCTGGCCTTCGCGGTGATCCTGTCCGCCGGGGCCGGCGGGATCGTGCTCGCCCTGGGTCTTGCCGAACGGCGCCGCACCTTCGCCATCGCCGCCGTGCTCGGTGCCAAACCACGCCAACTGCGCGGCATGGTCCTCACCGAGGCACTTCTGATCGCCGCAGGCGGCCTCGCCGGAGGCGCACTGATCGGCTGGGCGCTGTCCGAGATGCTGGTCAAGGTACTCACCGGAGTGTTCGACCCACCACCCGCCACCATCGCCGTCCCCGGCGCCTACCTCGCGCTCACCGCACTGGCCGCCGTCGTGGCGGTCATCGCCGCCGGCCTCAACGCCGTCCGCCACTCCGGGCGACCCGCCGTCGAAGAGCTCCGCGACCTGTGACCCGGCCACCGCCTACCCTGCACACCATGCGCCTGCCCGCCGCCCCGACCCACGTCCGCGTTCTCGTCGTCGAGGACGATGCCACCATCGGCCGCCACCTCGACACCGGGCTCCGCAGCAACAACTACCTGCCGACCTGGAGCCGCACCGGCGCAGGTGCGCTCACCGAATCCGAACGCGCCCGCTACGAAGCCGTCCTCCTGGACCTGGGCCTGCCTGACATGGACGGCCTGGACGTGGCACGCCGGCTCCGCGCCCGCTTCCCCGACCTGCTCATCGTCATCCTCACCGCCCGTACCGACGAGATCGACGTCATCGCCGGACTTGATGCCGGCGCCGACGACTACCTGGTCAAACCCTTCAGCCTGACCGTCCTGCTCGCCCGGCTCCGCGCCCATCTGCGACGCCGTATCCCCGCCTCACCCGAGGAGGAGCCGATCCGCCTCGGTGACCTTCTCCTCGACACCGCAGCCCGACGCTGCACACTCCACGACCGCGAAGTGTTGCTGCGCCCCAAGGAGTTCGAGCTCCTCGCCGCCCTCGCCCGACACGCGGGATCGGCCGTCCCCCGGGAAACCCTGATGGCCGAAGTCTGGGACGAGAACTGGTTCGGCCCCACCAAGACCCTCGACGTCACCATGGCCACGCTGCGACGCCGCCTCACCGAGGCAGCCGCCCAATCGCCCTCCCCGAGCACGCTCCCACAGATCACCACCCTCCGGGGCCACGGCTACCGCCTGGAGACCACCCAGCCGAACCACCCACCGAAAACGCCGTAGCCAGGCGCTGAACCGAAGGCGACAGCAGGCGAGGAGACTGAGCCCAGGACCTGACGTGTGAGCCGGCACTCCCCCTCACAGGGACCGGGTCCTTTTTGCGGTGGACGCCGAGTGACCGGCCTATTCCTCGGTCTGGTGCCGTGGACGCGATGAGACTTGGCCGCGGTGTGACTGCCGGCCACCGCCAGATTGCTCCGGGCCGGGTTGTACGCGGCGGCGCCGATCCGGCTCGGGTCTGCCGACAGAGCGTGTCGAAACGAGGCAGCCTCGCCGGTCGATCCGCCTGGGAAGTCGGGCCGTCTGGGCCGATGGTGTGAGGTCCGGGCGGCCCGATGCGATGCAGGGGTTCAGGGGTTGACCACGCTCCAGCGCTCGGCCGGGATGTCCTCGCACTTGTAGAGGGTGACCACTCCGTGGTCAGCGTCCGGGGCCAGCAGGCACAGATGGTTGGCCTCGTTGCGGTAGCGGACGGTGCCGTCCGCGTATGCCTCGGCCACCACTGCATGACGGCCGGACCCGCCCTCGACTACGGCGCGGCCGAACAGGACGTCGCGGATCTCAGCTCGGGACGGTGGATCGGGGCCGCGCTCATGAACGAACTGGGCCACGGCAACAGCAGTTCGGCCATCCGCACCGAGGCCGAGTACGACCCGCCGACCCGCGAGTTCGTCCTGCGCACTCCGGTACCCGAGGCGACGAAGTTCCCGGCGAGCGTGGGCCTGGACGGCGTACCGAGGCTGGCGGTGGTCAGTGCGCGCCTCCTGGCCGACGGGACGGACCGGGGCACCGCGCTGTTCCTCGTCGCCCTGCGCGACCAGGACGGCCCCTGCCCCTGCCCCTGTGTCACGATCGCCCCGCGCCCCCAAACCGCCCTGCTGCCCCTGGACTACGCCGCCGTGCGCTTCGACGACGTACGGGTGCCGTACGAGCGCTGGCCCAGCGACGGGGCCTCCCTCTCCGACCAGGGCGACTACCACGACCCGCTTCGGGATGCGGACGCGCGCTCCCGGCGCAGCGTGAGCATGAGCCGCTTCGCCTGGGGCGCGGTCACGGTGGGTCTGGCCGCAGCGGCACGGGCGAGCGTGGCGATCGCCCTGGCGCCTCTCGCCCGGCGGCGGCAACGGACGTGGACCGTCCGCCGACACCATGCGCACACTGGCGCTGAGCAAGGTCACCACCGACACGCTGGCAGACGACGCGGTGACCCGCTGCCGCGCGGCATGCGGCGCACTCGGCTTCTTCTCCGAGAACCGCCTCATGGACTACCAGGCCCTGACCATGGCCTTCCGCTCGGCCGGTGGCGACAACCGGCTGATCCTGCTGGACGCGGCCTGGACAATGGTCACCGGACCCGACTACCTCCCGCCCCGCGACAAGCCGGGGACGAGCGGCTGGCTCGCGCTGTTCCGCACCCGGGAACGCCTCCTGCACACCCAACTGACGGCGCTCGCCACGGACGTTGCCACCGTTCCAGGTCCCTTCGGCTTCGCGACATGGAACAACCACACCGATCTGGCGCACTCGCTCGCCGAGGCACACGCGGCGCGGACGACAGCCGAAGCACTCTGGGAAGAATGGTGTGCTCCGGTCGCACCGGCATCCGTGCTGCACGATCTGTACGAACTGCACTGCCTGGAAAGGACGGCCGCCCACGCCGACTGGTACCTCGCCCATGAACTCCTCTCCCCGCACGAGGTCCTCGCCCTTCCCGGGCGCACCGACGAGATCTGCCGACGCCTCACCGAACACGCCGACTCCCTCACCGACCTGCTGGAGGTTCCCCCCGAGCTCCTCCACGGCTCACTCGCCACGGACGACTACGTCCGCGCTCTTGCTCCGGGCCCGTGGCCCGCACCTCTCGTTCCGCGGTCTTGAGGCGCGAAGCTCCTCCCGGGACCGTGCGTCTGGTGCCGCCGTGGCTGGTCAGGAGGTGGGAGTGTGGAAGTAGTGGCCCTTGTCGAGGTCTTCGAGGAGGCCGGGATGGGCCGGCTGCCAGCCGAGGAGTTCACGGGTCAAGGTGGCGGACACAGGGGTGTCGATGCTGAGGAAGCCGCTCAGCCAGCCGAAGTGTTCAGCTGCGGCGTCGCGGGATATGGAGGTCACCGGCACGTCGAGGTGGCGGCCTATGACCTCGGCGACATCGCGGATGGCCACGCCCTCCTCGGCGACACCGTGCAGTATCGACCCGGCGGGGGCCTGCTCCAAAGCCAGGCGGAAGAGCCGTGCGGCGTCCAGGCGGTGGGTGGCGGGCCAGCGATTGGCGCCGTCACCGATGTAGCCCGAGACGCCCTTGGTACGGGCCGTGGCGACCAGGTTCGCCATGAACCCGTTGTCCCCGTCGCCGTGGCAGGTCGGCGCGAGCCGCACGACCGACACGCGCACGCCGCGCGAGGCCAGGTCCAATGCTGCCTGCGCGGTGGTCGCCCGGAGTGAGATCGGCGAGCCGTCGACCGCCGGCATGTCCCGTTCGGTGGCGAGACGTCCCGGCTGGAGGCCCGCGACGCCGGACGCGAGGACGAAGGGGCGACCGGTTCCTGCGAGCACGGCACCGAAGGCGTCGACCGCGCGGCGGTCGGCCTCGGCAGCGCCCTGGAAGTCGCCGGTGAAGGCGATGTCGTGTTTGAAGGCGAGGTGGATCACGCCGTCCGAGGCGGCGGCCGCCTCCGCCAGGACGTCCAGGTCGTCGATGGTGCCGCGGACGGTTTCGGCCCCCGCCGCCGTCAGGGCGGCGGCGGAGGCGTCGGAGCGGGCGAGCCCGACGACCTGGTGTCCCGCGCCGATGAGCTCGGGGACGACAGCGGAACCGATCCAACCGGACGCGCCGGTCACGAAGATACGCATGAGGGAACCTCCAACAGACGATGTCAGTGCCTGTCATCGACAGTACACCTGATGTCAGGTGCTGTCATCACACAGGATGTGCCCCCCTGGGCAGATGGGAGTCGAACGCACACGGCGCCTGACGGAAGCGGCGCTGGAGCTGTACGGCGAGCGCGGCTATATCGCAGCGGAATGGGACCGTCCCGCACACGACGGTCCCCTTCCGCCTACCGGACTTGGTTCACCATGTCCTGCACGGCGCTGATGACCACGTCCGGACGGTCGACGGGTACGTCGTGCGAGCTGCGCTCGGCCGCGAGGAGGCGGCGGTTGGGGGCGGCGGCCACGAACTCCTGCTGGGCCTGCCGCCATAGCCGCGCGTCCGTGAGCGTCGGGAACGGGGTCTGGGCGGACACGATCGCGGTGGCCGGGATGTTCTGGGGCCAGGACAGCGCGTGGTAGGCGCGGTGCACGGGCCCGTAGTCCTCGGCTTCCGCGAGGAGTTGGCGGGTGGCGCAGGTCTGCGGTGCTTGCTTGAGCGAGGCGATCTGTGGTGCGTTCGCGGCGACGAGCCTGGCGGTTTCGCTGTCGCTGAAGAACGGCGGGAGGTTGGCATCGACCAGTACCACGCCGGCTGTCGCCTGCGGATGCTGCTGCACGAAGGCGGTCGCGATCTCTCCGGCGAGGGAGTGGGAGACCAGGACTACGTCCTTGGTGATTCCCAGCTGAGTCAGTCCGGCGGCGAGGTCGGCGGCGGCGTACTGCGCCTTCCAGGGGCCGGGGACGTCATCGCTCCGACCTCCTCCGGAGCGGTCGTAGGTAATGACCTCGGAACCGGTGCCCTTGGCGAGGCTCGGCGCGACCTTGTTCCACTACGAGGCATCCAGTCCCCCACCGGCGTCCAACACGATGGCGGGGAGGCGGCCAGGTGTGACGTAGAAAGCCAGCTTGTGTCCCTTGTTGCTGATCATGTGGAGTGCCGGCTGGGCAGGGTTCGCGGTGGGCGGGGATGTGGATGCGGTTGCACCGAACGCCGTCCGCCATCCATCAGGCTCCTCGCACGTATGGCCGACCGCGATGGTGCGCACCCCCGGAACCGGGCGGGGGGCTGGCACCACCGCGCCGGGGCCTTGCACCACCCCGAGAGGGTGCGGTCTCACTGGGCTGCCGTGACGGCATCGGTGGTGAGACGGGAGGCCCCGGTAGCCCAGGTGTCCCATGCGAAGTCATCACCCGCCTCGCCACATACGACAACGTCGCAGTCGAGCAGGACGTCGCAGGTGAACGGGTGCCCTGCGGGTAGCGCAGTTGCCATGTCTCTGGTCAACTCGCCCAGATCACAAGGCCATTGCCGGGCCGGATGCCCACCATCCCGTTGTATGTGCTCTGATACCGGCGCCACGACGACGACCGCACCCACACCTCTGCGCGACCTGGCCACGGACGCCGTCCATGAACTGTTCACACCACCGGCCGACCGATCATCACGGCAATCCAGCCGAGGCATCTGGCAGTCGCCGTCGGTCAGGGCAGGTCGAAGCCGAGGGCGGACAGCGCCTCCTCGGCGGCCTGCTGGTCCTGCTCGTAGGTGCCGCCGGATATACCCAGGCCCCCGACGCACCGGCCGTTCTCGATGATCGGGTAGCCGCCGCCGACCGCCGTCAGGCGCGGGCGGTTGGCCAACGGAGCGACCTGCCGGTCGGTCAGATACGCGTTCCACGCGTGGGTGGAGATGCGGAAGGACGCGGCGGTCCAGGCTTTGTCGACGGCCACCTCAGCGGTCAGGAAGGGTGCCTCGTCGGCGCGGTCGAACGCCTTCAGATGCCCGCCGACGTCGGTGACGGCGACAGCTGCCTCGAATCCGATCCGGTCGGCAGCCGCGTGGACGGCCGTGATCAGCGCGCCCGCCGCGGACCGTGTGATGGAGGGGGCCGCCAGGGATCTGGCGGGGACGCTATCGGTGCTCGTGCCAGTGTTCATGGGGGGATTCCTTTTCTGCTACTGCAGTGGTGAGGCGGGTGTGGGTGTGACGCGGGTGACGACGGACTTTTCCGGTAGCAGGCCGTAGACCACCGGGCCGATCTCGTTCTTCCAGCGGTCGGTCTCGTAGACGGCCGCGTACAGCGCCTTCCGCTGGGCCTCGTCCTCGAAGCGCCGGACCCAGAGGTAGCCGTCCTCGTCCTGGTCGTCGGCGAAGGACGCGGTGACCGTCATGCCCGCGGCGCTCTGGAAGGGGATGACCACGTCTTCCATGTAGCGGATCCACTCCGCGCGGCGGCCGGGCCTGCTCTGGTATCGGCGGATCTCGTAGAACATGCGCGCACTCCTCTCGGCGTGGGAGATCAGGCCGTGGCCGCGGTGCGCAGGACGAGCTTGCCGCGGGTGCGGCCATGTTCGCCGCGCATGTGGGCGTGAGCGGCCCGTTCCAGCGGGAAGACCTCCTCGACCTCGATCGCGACCTTGCCGGCGTCGACGAGCCCGGCGATGCGCGTGAGCGCCGGGCCGTCCGGCTCCACGAGAAACGGACTGACCCGCACCCCGCGTGCCGCCGCGGCGTCGGCCAGTTCCGGGGAGACACCGGCCGGGATGGCGACCAGCAGCCCGCCGGGCCGCAGGACTTCCAGGGAGCGGAGGCTGGTCTTGTCGTGGGCGTCACCGACGAGATCGATGACGACGTCGATGTCCCGGACGACGTCCTCGAATCGGACGGAGGTGTAGTCGATCACCTCGTCGGCGCCCAGCTCCTTGAGCCACGCGTGCCGAGCGGAGCTGGCCGTGGCGACGACGTGGGCGCCGAGGTGACGGGCGAACTGGACCGCGAAGTGGCCGACGCCACCGGCGGCGGCGTGGACCAGGACGCGTTGCCCGGCCCGGAGGCCGGCGGTGTCCATCAGTGCCTGCCAGGCGGTGAGGGCCGCGAGCGGGACCGCGGCGGCGTGCTCGTGATCGACCGTCACCGGCTTGCGGGCGAACTGCCGGGCAGGCGCGGCGACATACTCCGCGTAGCCGCCGGCGGCGCGGGGGAACCACGGCATCCCGTAGACCTCGTCGCCGACCTTCAGGGTGGTGACTCCGAAGCCGACCGCCTCGACGACACCGGAGACATCCCAGCCGAGCACGAAAGGCGGCTCCCCGAGCACACCGGCCATGCCGGTACCCGACCGGGTCTTCCAGTCCACCGGGTTCACACCGGCGGCGTGCACGCGCACCAGCACCTCCGTGGGCAGCGGCTGCGGCTGGGGCACCTCCTGGACGCGCAACACCTCGGCGCCGCCGAAAGCGTCCTGGACCACCGCGCGCATCGTCTTCGTCTTCTCCGTGGACATGGCTCTTCCCCTGAAATCGCATGGTGCGGAAGGCCGTTCGATACCCGTGGGCCCCGGCCTCCGCGCTGGCGGGAATGACGCTAGGCCCGCAGGCGTAGTTACCCGCAAGGGGAACTACTTCCCTTGGGGAAGCATCCAGGTGAGGAGCACATACATGTCGACCAGCTGCCCGAGTGGCCAGCATGCACACCACGACGTCTACGCCGCGCAGTGCCCATGTCGCGCCCTGCTCGACCTGCTGGCCAACAAGTGGTCCGCCCTCGCCATCGGCGCCCTGGAGGAGGGCCCGCAGCGGTTCGGCGCACTCCAGCGCCGGCTCCAGGGCGTCAGCCCCAAGGTGCTGACCCAGACCCTGCGCCGCTTGGAGGACTTCGGCCTGCTCGACCGCACCATCTACCCGGTCGTGCCTCTGCACGTCGAGTACTCCCTCACCGCCCTCGGCAAGAGCGCCGCAGTCCCACTGAACCTGCTGCGCACCTGGGTCGAGGAGAACATCGACAACACGTACGACGACAACGGCGCAGCCGACCGCGCGGACAGCGTGGAATCGCTCGGTGGCCCGTCGGCGACACGTGATGATCTGCGGCGATGAGCTCGGGAACGACCGCGGAACCGATCCATCCGGACGCACCGGCGACGAAGATGCGCCTGAGAGGAGACCTGCTGGTCGAGGTGACTGCCGACACGGCGATCGGCAGCGACGCACTATCGATGTCAGTCACTGACGGTAACGCTGGATGACAGCGGCTGTCATCGCATAGGATGCGGAACATGGGTCGATGGCAGCCAAACGCACGCGGACGGCTGGAAACGGCCGCCCTGGAGCTCTACGCCGAGCGGGGTTTCGAGCAGACCACCGTGGTCGAGATCGCCGAGCGCGCGGGGCTGACGGAGCGCACGTTCTTCCGGCACTACGCCGACAAGCGCGAAGTCCTGTTCGGGGGATCGGGCACGCTCCAGGAGCTCTTCGCCACCACCCTGGCCGACCTTCCCCGATCCACGACAGCCATGGACGCGGTCGGTACGACCCTGGAGACCGTCGCCGCCGAGTTCCGCGACCGTCACGCGTTCGCCCGACAGCGCCAGGCCGTGATCACCGCCAACGCGGAGCTACGGGAGCGCGAGTTGGTCAAGCTCGCGTCCCTGGCCGCGACCATGGCCGACGCTCTGCGCCAACGCGGCGTCAAAGAGCCCGCCGCGAGCCTCGCCGCCGAGACCGGCATCGCCGTCTTCAAGGTCGCCTTCGAACGCTGGACCGCCTCGACCGGCCGCCGGGACCTGTCGGCCTTCGTCCGGGAGGCACTCACCGAACTCAAAGCCGTAACCGCAGGCAGCTGAGCACTCCAACGTCGTCTCGGGGCACCGGGATCGGCTGCAGCCAGGTACACAGGTACCTGGCTCTCTGTAGTCGCCCGGCAGCTCGGTGAGGGTGGCGCGGGAGCCGTCCCGGGTCGCCGAGGTGAACCCAACAGGGGCCCCTGCCGTCAGCCGCCTGTTGGTGGCTCAGGGGCAGGGCATACTCATATACAGGGCCTGCTCACCGGCCGACGGCGTGCCCTCGTACAGGGCCGTGTCCAGTCCGCAGAAGGTGAAACCCATCCGCCGGTAGGCGTGGATGGCCGGGGCATTGATGTTGGTCACCTCAAGCCAGACGTGGCCGGCCCCGCGCTCGCGCGCGAAGTCGACCGCGCGCTCCATCAGGGTGCGGCCGACGCCCCGGCCGCGATGGGCGGGCGCGACCTCGATGTCCTCGATGGTCAGCCGCCTGTTCCACGCGTTGTACGAGACGGCGGCGAACCCGACCAGCTCGCCACTGTCGAGCGCGACGAAGGTACGGGTATCCGGGTCATCGTCAGCCTCGGCGTCTGCGGTCTCCTCCTCGGGAAAGACCTTGTGGATCGGCGGATTCACCGCTTCCTCGCGGAGGCCGAAGCCGCCCTCCGTGACGGTCACCCGGAACACGGAGCGCGTGGTGAAGGAGCCGTCGAGGGCTTCGATCGCCTTGGCGTCCTCGGGGCGGGCCAACCTGTACTCAAAAGGCATGTCGTCAACAGTCATGGCACGACCGTACGACCGGTCCGACCCGCATTGAGCGGCTTTCGGCCGCCCAGCCTCCACCCTCCGAAACTGAGGAACGCCTCGCTGTCAATTCCCAGAAAGCGTCGAGGACTTCCTTGCTCGGCCCTCCTGATGCGCCCGCGTCCTGGCCTCGGTGACGGTTTGTCGGCTCGCCGCGCGCATCACCGTGCCGCGGCCGTGACCCACCACCGCCACACAGGACACGCCCAACCCCGTACCCCGTCGCCATCCCCTCCCCCTGTGCGGCAACACCTATCCCGAGACGCGCCGCCATCCGGGTGACCGTCACCCAACCAGGTCCCTGGAACCGGTAGTTGTGGTCGGGTGATCATCCGTACCTGGTGGCGCCCGGTGGTCAGGCGTTCTCCGCCTGGAGGATCTCTGCGAGGGACCGGCGCGCGCCGACCCGGGCCGGGAGGACGGTCAGCACGGGGATGAGCACGACCGCGCCGAGGAGGACGGCGGCCAGCCACAGGGGGTTGGGGAGCGTTACGGTTCCGCCGTGTCGCACCGCGGTGTAAAGCAGGATCCCGCCAGGGAGTCCGAGTACGGCGCCGGCGAGCACGGGGATCGCTTGGGCTGCGACCAGGGCCGACGTGACTTGCGGGGGGCTGGCGCCGAGTGCCCGCGCCACCGCCGAGGAGCGCCGGGCATCGAGCACGGTCGCCCAGGCGATGAAGATCGCGTTGATCGAGGCGAGGATGCCGATCATCGCCGTGATCACGAGCATCGTCTGATCCAGCTGGTCGGCCAGGGGATTGCTCAGGGCGTCCGGGCCGAACGGCTGGGAGTTGATGCGCTGGTGTGCGATCAGCACGGCGACGATGCCGCTGACGGTGATGGCTGCACTCGCCGCTCCGAGCGCGGCGCGGCGCGGCCGACGGGCCGCCAGGCGCAGGCCGAGCAGCAACGGCACCGGGAGCCAGGCTGAGAGTGCGATGAGCCACGCCCGGCGCTTCGGGGTCCGTGTGGCGTCCAACAGGGCCCGGACGGTGCTGGTCCTGGCGGCCCGCACCGCGGGGATGAACGTCGCGCTGATCGCCACCAGCAGCGCCACCGCCAGCACGATCGCAGCCTCGGGGACGGTGACCGGTGGCAGCCCGGAGCTGCCGAGCAGTCCCGCGCCCGTGCTGGTCAGCATCGGCGCCGCCAGCGCGCCGACGCCGATGCCGGATGCCGCCGCCGCGACGGCGATGACCAGGTACTCGGCGAGCAGGACCGCCGCGACCAGCTTCGGCGTCCCGCCGACCGCTTTGAGCAGCCCCACCCGCCTGGTCTGGTCCGCCATGCGGCCGCCGACCAGGACCGCGACGCTGGCGACGGCGAGCATGCCGAGCAGCCAGCTGCCCACCAGCAGGTCCATGCGCACGGTGTCCGTCGTCCGGGCGTCCCGGTGCCGGATGTCCAGCCACGTGTCCACGGACGCGATGGCGGGCGCCTGGAAGGACATCTGGCGCATGACCTGGTCGGCGAAGGTGCCGGCCGACTCGGGGTCGGCGAGCTTGAGGTTCATGACGTAGTACAGCGGGTTCGTCGCGGTCGCCAGGGCCCGGGTGTCGGCGCGGGTGGCCCAGACCAGGCCGGAGTTGTCCCGCTCGGGTTTGTCGGCGTCGGGCTCGCAGGTGGCGAGGCAGGCCGCCGGATAGGGGGCGACGGCGGTCGTGACAGCGAGGCCGAAGACGGTGAACGGCCGCCCGGAGACGGTGACGTGGTCGCCGACGTTGACACCCAGCGCGCCGGCCAGACCTGCCTCCATCACGATCGCTCCTTCGCTGCCGACCCACCGGCCCGCCGTCAGCTTCGGCTGGTCCACCGTGGCGGTCTGCGGATCCCGGCCCTCCACCTGTGCGCCAGTGGCGTGGCCGTGGGCCCGCACGACACCCCAGGTCGAGGGATACGGACCGCTCTGGGCGACGGACCCGGGCCGCTTCGCCACCGCCGTCAACATGCCGAGGTCGTCATCGGTGAGCACATGCGAAGGGTGGGTCGCGTTGAGTCGGACCACGGCGTCCGGGCCATGGGTCGCGGCCCTCGTCCGCTCGTACGGCTGGCTGGTCACACCGTGCAGGGCCAGGCCCAGGGTCAGGGTCGTGGTCGCCGCGGTGAAGGCCAGCAGCAGGAGGACCCGCTTCGGCCCGGCGCCGGCGCAGGTCCCGGGCAGCCAGCCGGAGGATGAGGCGCAGCCGTCCCATCGACTCAGCCCTCCAGACCGACGAGGGAGCCGAGCGTGCCCCGGCTTCCGCCGGTCAGCCGGGTCTCGTCGAGGAGGGCGCCGTCGCGCATCGTGATCATCCGGTCGGCGGTCGCCGCGATCCGCGAGTCGTGGGTGACGATCACCAGGGTCTGCCCCGCTTCGTGGAGGTTGTCGAACAGGCGCAGGACGTCGAGCGTTGCCTCGCTGTCCAGGTTGCCGGTGGGCTCATCGGCCAGGACCAGCAGCGGTTCGTTCATCAGGGCCCTTGCCACCGCGACGCGCTGGCGCTGGCCGCCGGAGAGCGCGGACGGCACGTGTAAGGCCCGGTCGGTGAGCCCCACCTGCTCCAGGAGGCCTAGCGCACGCTTGCGCGCTGACCGGGGGGATCGCCCGGCGAGCAGCGCGGGCAGTTCCACGTTCTCCACCGCGGTCAGTTCGTCCATCAGTTGAAAGGCCTGGAAGACGAACCCGCTGGCATCGCGCCGGAACCGGGACAGCGCACGCTCACTCATGGTGTCGATGCGCTCGCCCGGCGATCGTGACCTTGCCTTCGTCGGGTCGGTCCAGCCCGCCCAGCAGGTGCAGGAGCGTGGACTTCCCGCATCCGCTGGGGCCGGTCACGGCCAGGGTCTCACCGGTCGCGACATCGAGGTCGAACCCGTCGAGCGCCCGTACCTTCCCGTCCCCCGAGCCGTAGTGCTTGCCGAGCCCCCGGGCAGTCAGCAGGACGGCACTGTCGGTGTCACTCACTGTTTCCTCCTCGTACGGGTCCACGTGCGTTCACACGCCTCCAGCCAGCGCAGGTCGGCCTGCAGCCGGAGCACGATGCCTTCCAGCAGCAGGGCGGCCTGCGAGTCGGCCGGCTCGTCCAGTGCGGCGCGCTGCGTGTCCCGCAGCCGAACAAGCAGCTCCCGCCTCTGCGCGTCCACGATGGCGATCGGATCGGCCAGCCGCCCCGCTGCGGCCGCGCTCAACTTCAGGTGGAACTCGGCCAGATCCGGCTTGGGCCAGCTCACCTCGGCGAACCAGCCCGCGACCCGCTGTTGGCCGGCCGCGGTCAGCAGGTACACCTTCCGGTCCGGCCGGTCCGGAAGCCCCGTCGAGGCTTCGGAAACCACCAGGCCGGCTTTCTCCAGCCGGGTGAGGGTGACGTAGATCTGCCCGGCGTTCATCCCCTCCCCGAGCGGACCGAGCGCCTCACGCAACCGCTCGCGGAGCTCATAGCCGTACGACGGTTCCTTGGCCAGCATGGCCAGCACAGCTTCCTGCCGCACGACACCCCCTCAGATAACAGCTAGCCATATAGATAGCGGTTGGCTAACTGCCGGTCAACTCCCTTGCAAAGAGTGGGAGTTCAGACTGATCTGCCAACCCTGCTCATACCGGGCCAGACGCCGACGCAGGGCGAGGTTCTCGCCCCGCGCGATCTCCAGGGCCTTCGCAGCCTCTCGGCCTTGCGCGGCGAGCCTGCTGCTGCCGCGCGAGGCGGGCGGCGCTCAGCGCTCTCACTGCAACGGTCGATGAGTCGCCCGCGGGGCCGCCGGGCGCCGCAGAGGCCAACCCGCCCTTGGCGCGGTGCTGTTCGATCCGGGTGCACGGTTCCGGGCTTCGGTAGAGGAAGTCTGTGCTCACCCCGGCCCGGCGGGCCACCGCCGTGAAGTTGATGGGCCAGGGCGTGTCCGATGGGTCGAGTGGCTTTGAGGAAGTCAACCTCGCCACCGCTGGAACCCCTTCGATTCAGCAGGGCCTCACGTCTGGCCTACAGGGCGGACAACCCCCCACCGAGCACGCGACGTTGAGCGACTTGTGATCTACGTTCAGCTATCAAGTGGCTGCGGTGGTGCGGCCGCGCGACGCTGAAAGAGGTATGCGCATGATGCGACGCATGGCGAGGGTGCTAGGGACTTGCGTGGCGGCCGCGACGCTCGCACTCGCAGTTCCGGGCACCGCCTACGCCGCCCACGGGTTCCTGGTCATCGACGGTGTGGCCCACCGGGATCCCAGCGGCTGCTTCCCACTTGGTGACTTCGTTCCACCTGCGGTGTCCAATCACACGGACGCGATCGCGGAAGTGCACTCCGGGCCGGACTGCACGGGACAGGTCACCTGGCTCATCTATCCCGGCGAGACTTACCACCCGAATGGCAGCAGGAGCGTCTTCGTGTTCTGACTCCATCGGAACCACTCCGTAGCTCAAGGCTGTCCCGAAATTGCTGTGCGATACGGCACTCCGCGCCCGCGTCGAGCACGTCTTCGCCCACATGAAGACCTGGAAGATCCTCCGTGACTGCCGTCTCACAGGCGGCGAGCTCAAGCACGCCCCCGACCACCAGGCAGACGCACAGGAACACCTCCGCAGCTCGGTTTCCCCGGCATCCACAACGCCCTCGGCAGCTGCCACCGCCACGGCAGCGCAGCGGTCGAGGCCGCCCCGACGCCGGGCGCGGAGAAGGTCCGGGACGCCTTCACCGGACTCCAGACCGCCCTCTTCGACAGCTGCGCGACAGACTGCGCCTAATTCCTCGGCCGCGTCCACGACGAACTCGACCGCCAGGACAAGGCGATGAAAGCCGACCCCAAAGGCCCCGGTCACTTCCCCAAGCCCACCGAGTAACCGCACTCATGCTCCGACTCCGGCACGTGGGAAGGGTCGGTGCACGTTCCCAAGGAAGATCCGCTTTGGTGTTGTCACTACGGCTGCTGTTCTCGCGCTGACAGGGTGCGGGGTAGCCGAGGATGACCTGTTCTCCAATCTCAACGGCCCGCCTTCTCACCGCACGGATGACTCTCCGGCGTCCAGCGGGCGGACCCCCAGAACCGACGCACCACCGAACTACCATGACAACAACTGGTCGGCAGAGCGGGCGAGATGAGCCCGGGCACCAGAAGCGGGCCAGGCTGAAGGCCGCCGAGGTCCAGCGGGCGCTGGAGGCAATGCGGCAGCAAGGGAAGGTCAGCCCGGCCGCGCAATTGTCAAGACTTGCGGGTCTATTGGGGCCCGCGATCAGGCCGATGACGGAGCCGGGGTAGGTTGAGGGTGAACCGGCCCGAGGAGTGTGGTGGTGGGCAAGCGGCCGTACCCGTTCCGCGAGGGCATGAACGTCGCATGGGATCTTGTGGTCTGGCGTGGTGACCACGAGCGAGTCACAATCGCCGTGCTGCGCCGCGAGGACATCGTTCAGGTTCGCGAACATTTCGACCGTGGCGACGATCCGTGGATGTATAACGTCTACCCCGTCCCGGATGCCGTCCTGCCCAGAGTCGATGATCTTGTTCCGGGGATCCAACTCGCCCGTAGGGCCGAGCACTATATCGAGGCCCGCCAAGACCTTCCGGACGGAGAACTCTGGTTCCCCGAGCCTGGAGAGCGACCCCCGGGACACGTGCCGCCTCCGTAAGGGCATTCGTTATGGACGCGGCGATCGGTGCGATGTGATCATGCAGCTGCGGTTTCTTCACGTTCGATGAGGACGCTGTGAACGATCACCGAATTCGGCTCTGTCGGCGATCTTGTGATGTTGCCGGGATCATGGGCTGTGGAGAATGCGTTGGCGGAGCAGGTCTGCGCTTGTCCTTTTTATGGTCTACAACCCGCACCAATGGCCGTTCGTGTTGGTTGTTACGGTTATGGGTTGTGACTGAGCTGCTTCCTGAGTTCCCGTACCACCCTGACCCCGTCGCCACGGGCGTGATCGCACCGTCTGGCACGGCCTGTGTCTGCTGTGGTCGGGAACGCGGGTATGTCTACAGAGGCCCGGTCTACGCGGCCGAGGAGCTTGGGGGTCGGCTGTGTCCGTGGTGCATTGCAGACGGCAGTGCTGCGGAACGGTTCGACGCTCATTTCACGGCGGGAACGTGCCTGGGCGACGACGTGCCCCTTGAGGTCTTCGCGGCGGTCGACCGGCGCACTCCGGGTTTCGTCGCGTGGCAGGAGCCGCAGTGGTTCTTCCACTGTGGCGATGGGGCCGCGTTCCTCGGCCTGGTCGGGGCCACCGAACTCGTTGCCTGTCCCCAAGCACTGGAGATGCTGCGGCGGGAGGCGAACGACTGGGGCTGGCAGTCGAACCAGGTTGAGCACTTCCTCGGCTCGCTGGACAAGGACGGCGAGGTGACGGCGTATCTCTTCCGGTGCCGGATCTGCGCAACCCACCTCGCATACTCCGACTTCACGTAGGCCCTGCCGACGGGGCGAACGGTGTCACTTACCAGGGAGTTTTCGGGGCATGAGGAGATGAGTGTGCTGGATCACGATGCCCGGCGGGACGCGTTCGGCTTCGCGTCACACTTCCGGGAAGACCTGTGCGCGTCCCTGACCGGGCGAGGTAACACGCTGTTCGAGCTCACGGACGCGATGCTCTGCGCGGACGGCCCCGTGACCTCGCCGGTCGACCTGACGCTGCTGGCCGAACACCGGCGTGGGCACGGCACGTTGTACGACGCGCTCAACCACGGTCGCGGAGTGCTACCTCGATATTCGAATGCGCTCGTTCATTGGCTACTCATGGGCTCGGTAGTCAGGTGACGGATGAGCCAACTCGGGGTGTTCCACTACGTACCGATCGCCGTGGATCGCCAGCATCGCCCAGTGCCACGCCTCGTCGTGAAAGACCAGCCCGCGGAACGGAGCACCGTTCGGCTCGTATGGGTAACGCTCCATGGCGGCCGCCCTGGCCTCCTCCGGCGCCAGCCCGCCGTGATGCTGCATTACCCATGCGTAGCAACGCCGCTCGGACTGCAGGCAGTCGAGATACTCAGCTTCGTTCCATGTCACGGCTCAACGGTAGACCGGTCGTCGAAGGGGCGGCTGTCACTGAAGCAGGATCATTTCTCGGAGCAGGTCGAATCCGGCTCGCCCGTAGAGCTGCCTTTTGATCTTCTTGATGCGGCACACGGTGGGGAGCGTGATGCCGAGGCGACCAGTGAGGATCTCGCCGAAGTCGCGGATGTGCCCGGCGGCCGTGTCCAGCCCGGGGCAGCGGGCCAGGACATCCTTGAGATCGGCGCGATGCTCCGCGCGCTCAGGGTCGTGGGGTGACGGGCGAGCCAGCCCGTCACCCGCCGTACCGACGCCGGCGATGGCGGTGCGCCCGGTGGGGCGGTGCGCAGAGTAGCGATGTGAGCGCGGACCATCTGGTAAGCGACGGGGGCGTACTCGGCAAGCAGTTTGCCGTGCAACTGAGTGACGTTCGTGCATCCTGCGGCGCACCGTCGCTCCAGGTAGGGCTTGCAGGGATCCTGCCTGCTGGGGCCGGGACCGGTTGTCGCGGAAGGTGCCCGGCCAGCGCGCGGCAACCGCATACCGCAACACGGTGTTGAGGCCCCAGCCCAGGTGCCGGGCGATCGCCCTGCGCGAGTGCCCCTGCGCCAGCAGCTCGTGGACCAGGGCATGCGCGGCCTTTCTTGCGCTCGGCCCGTCAGCCGACGGGATCCAAGTCGTCCTGAGGGAGGCCGGGGGCCCGACGCGTCGTCTGCTACAGCGGGTTGAAGGATGATGGGACGCACAGGCAGTCGCGGTACGCGGCGACGCAGGTCTCCACAGCGCGGCCGAGGCACCGTGGCGGAAGCGGCCGGGGACCTGATGGAGCGTCACTCGCATCGGCCGGGCGTCAAGGCGTACGCGATCTCACGCCACCCGGACTTCTCGCAATCGAACACGGGGCGACGCTCCGCGCCCCCCAAGATCTATGCCAGAACCCCGATTCCACCTACAAAGCCAGTGGTACGACGGCCGTTCACTCTCACCCTGTCGTTCTACGACACGGAAGACTCCACCTGGGGACGGCACTCAGCCTCATTCCAGTTCCTGGCGCACCGTTGCGGCGATACGCGTGAGTGCGGCTTCGAGGTGGCGGCGCTGAGCGGCGCTGAGCGGATCGAACACAAGCCGTTTCACCTGCGCCACGTGTTCCGGTGCACTGTCGGCCAGCTTCTGCCGGCCGGCGTCGGTCAGGGTGGCGAGGGTGTACCGGCCGTCGCCGGGGTCGGGGCGGCGGGTGGCCCAGTCCCGGGCCTCGAAGCGGTCCATCAGCTTCGACAGACGGGGCTGGGTGCTGTCGCAAACCCGGGCCAGGTCGCTCAGCCGCATCGTGGCGTCGTCCGCCATGGACAGCCGGGCCAGCACTCCGTACTCGAAGTTGGAGATGCCCGCGTCTCGCTGCAGTTGGCGGTCGAGGGCCGCCGGGAGGGCGATGACGACGGTGAGGAGCTCCTGCCACAGGGCCTGCTGGTCGTCGTCGAGCCAGGGTGACTGGGTGTTCATGAACCCCATCATACTTGCCCGGGCAACTCGAATCACTTGCCTGGGCAACCCAAAGTGGCCTACCTTTTCACTTGCCAAGGCAAGTGAAGGAGTTGATGCCGATGACCACCACCCGCAGCCTGGCCTCCCCGAACGGCCTGACTTCCCCCTACCCGTCGCGCGCACCGGCCGCCGCGTACGACGACCTCCTCGCCCGAGTCCTGCCACAGGCACGCGAGCAGGAGGCGTGGAACCCCTCCGACGGTCCCCTGCCCAGCCTGTTCGTCAGCCACGGGGCTCCGTTCACTCTCGACGATCCGCGGTGGCTCACCGAGCTCTTCGACTGGGCCCAGTCGATGCCCAAACCCCGGGCCGTCGTCGTCATCTCAGCCCACTGGGAACACGCACCGGCCGCGATATCCGCAGCCGCGGCCGGCACCCCGCTCCACTACGATTTCAGCGGCTTCCACCCCCGCTACAAGACCCTCCCCTACGCCACCCCGGACGCCACCGACCTGGCACGGCGCCTGACGGGACTACTGGGCCGCACACCGGTGCACGAGTTCACCGACCGCGGCCTCGACCACGGCGCCTTCATCCCGCTCATGGCCATGTACCCCGCGGCCGACGTGCCCGTCGTACAGCTGTCGATGCCCGGTCTCGACCCCACCGCGCTGCTCCGGCTCGGAACACGCCTGCGGCCCCTGCGCGAAGAAGGCGTACTCGTCCTCGGCTCGGGCTTCATGACGCACAGCTTCGCCGTCTTCCGCCAGCCGGATCTCGCCGCCCACACCACGGCCTTCGACGAATGGGCCGTCGACGCCCTCGGCCGCGGCGACGCGGACGCCCTGGCCGACTACCGCGACAAAGCACCCGGCGCCGCGGTCGCCCACCCGACGGCCGACCACTTCGTCCCGCTGCTGCTCACCGTGGGCGCCGCCACCGACTCCGCCAGCGCCGTGAGCGCCATCGACCGCATGGTGATGGGCAACTCCACCCGTTCCGTGCAGTTGACCTGAGCACCTCGACGTTCCCCACCTGCCCGCCCGATCGCCTCGCCCCTCGGCGACGGCATCAACACACCCTGGAGGAAGTGCCATGAAGGCAATGCGTTTCCACGAGTTCGGCAGCAGCGAGGTCCTGCGCTACGAGGACGTCGACCGCCCAGTTCCCGGCACCGGGCAGGTGCTGGTGCGAGTGGCGGCCACGTCGTTCAACCCGGTCGACGACCACATCCGCGCGGGTGTGCTGGCCGATATGATCCCGATCACTCTCCCGTACGTCCCGGGAATCGACCTGGCGGGCACCGTCGCTGGACTCGGCCCGCGAGTGACGGACCTGGAAGTCGGTGACCCGGTGGTGGCCATGCTTCCTCTCGACTCCGCCGGAGCCGCCGCCGAGTACGTCCTCGCCCCTGCGGAGTCCCTGGCCCCGGCGCCCCGGTCGATCGCGCTGACCGATGCCGCGGCGCTACCTCTGACCGGCCTGGCGGCCTGGCAGACGGTTTTCGAGCTCGCCGAGCTGAAACCCGGCCAGAGCGTCCTGGTCAACGGGGCGGGCGGCGCGGTGGGCAGCCTCGTGGTGCAGCTCGCCGTCGGCGCCGGAGCCCACGTGACCGCGGTGGACGCCCCACAGCACGCCGATCGCCTGCGGGGTTACGGCGCGGACCGGGTCCTCACCCCCCTCACTCTCGCCGCGGGCCCGGCCTCCGTGGGCGGCCCCTTCCACGCCGTGGTGAACCACGTACGCGTATCCCCCGACGAGCTGGCCCAGCTGACCAACTACGTCGCCGACGGCGGGGTCTGCGCCAGCACAGCCGGCCCGATACCCGAAGACACCACACGCAAGGTGCGCAGCGCCAGCCTGTGGGTCCGCAGCGACCGAACCCAGCTGACCGAGCTGGTCACCAAGGTGGACACCGGCAAGCTCCACCTCCACATCGCCGGCCACCGCCCCATCGCCGAACTGGCCACCGTGCATGCGGACGCCGGCGCCGGGCGCCTGCCCGGCAAGACGATCCTGCTCGCTCCCTGACCGCACAGAAAGACACCTGGTGGGCGGCCTCCGAAACGGCCGCCCACCCTCAGTCCTCCCCATGGCCGCCGCCGGACCGGTGTGCCGACGCACAACTCCCTGCCCCGTCCGGCCCCCGGACCATGACGATGGGCGATGATGTCGACTTCGGTCAGCGGGACGGGGCGCCGTCTCGTGCGGGCGAAGGGCGCAGGTCCGCATCGGTGGCGCGACCCGCGCCCTGCCGGGCCGCCAGTCGTACTTGAACGTGTTCAAATGAGCTGAGAGACTGGGCAGCAATCGGGACGGGAGGAGCCAGCCATGGTGAGTACGCTGCTGACGCCGCGGGGGCGGGCTCGGCAGGCCGTGGCCAGTGGCCGTGGTGCGTGCGGAGGAACGGCGCCGACGCGGATCCTCGATTGGGGACATCCGCGTGTCCGTTCTGCCGTGCGGAGTATCGGTACCGCGGCCGAGGACGGGGAGGGGCCAGCAGCGAAAGTGGCGGCCCTTCGACGCGCACACCGGTGGATCTCCGCGGGGGTTCGCGCGGTGTACTCGGTGGAGGAGGCACGGCCGGTATCTCAGGTCCTGCGGCTCGGCCGCGGCTCCTGCAGTCAGCGGATGGCTGTACTGGAAGCGGTTGCGCGGGCGTGGGGCATTCCCTCCCGGGTGCGCGGCCTGGTCGTGGACGGCGCATTCTGGTACCCGCGCTTCCCCCGGCTACGTCGGCTTGTTCCCGACCAAGTAGTGCTGGCCTGGCCGGAGTTCCGCGTCGACGGACTGTCGGAGGCCGATCACGCCGCCGCACCGTGGCTTGCAGTGTCCGAGCTCTTCGCCGGTGCCGGCGAGCCACGTGGCTGGGCCGGCGGCGGCTTCACCAACGCCGGTCCCGAGACTCTTTTCGAGGCGCTGTCCAGGACAAGCGTCGACTGGGACAAAGCCATGGCCTGCCCCGCGTCGGACGGCTCGTGTGACCTCTCGGCGTACCTGCTCACGGACCTTGGGCACTTCGACTCCCGAGACGACCTCTTCGCCCAGCACGGCCAGACCCTGTGCGGCCCGGCGAGATTCCTGGCCGAGCCCGTCCTGGGCCGACGAGCGGCCGGACTGTAGCGCCATGACGGCAACGAGATGCACCGGCGTGCTGGGACCCAGGTCTCGGGGCCCGGGTCTCGTCACGGTTACAGCTGTCGAACGACAGCCGCTTGGTGACACGGTCGTCGCCGAATACGCGCAGTGTCATCGATATCTGGATGGCGAAGTCGGCACCACGACTACGTTGCCGACCAGCCTGAGGGCGGCCGAGCTTCGGGGTGATTCCTGGGGCGGTCCGGGGCTGCTGCTGGGCGCGTGATCCCGGCTGGTGGTGCTGGAGTGTCAGGTGGGCGTGTGGGTTTCGTTTGGTGAGCCGCGTCGCGACCGGGTTGCTGTGCGCCATGGGCATCGAGCGGAACATCGGACGTCCGCGCGCCTGCATCTCCTTGGCTGCCCGAGACGTCCCGCATGGCGTCCCAAGACTCCGATCGGCCGTCTCGGGACGCAGTCGGGATGCGCTCGCTGCCCTGAGACGGCTGACGGTGCACCGCCCGCTGGTACACATTGCGCAGTGCCGTGAACGCCGCCGTGCATACCTCGCGGCGGCCGGCAACCACCTGCCCAACACACCCGGGGGAACACACCCATGCTCAAGCACCGTCTGGCCGCTGTCGCCGTCTGCGCCACCGGCCTCATGGCCACCGGCTTCACCGCCACCCCCGCCAACGCCCTCAGCACCGAGGGCCATCAGATCAAGCTCCAGGACAACCTCTGCCTGGACATCCCCGGCGGCAACGCCGTCATCGGCGCCCAGATCCAGCAGTGGGGCTGCAACGGCACTCCCGCACAGCAGTGGAACTTCGTCCACGTCGACTCCACCCACTTCCTCGTCCAGAGCGCCATCAACACCAACCTCTGCATCAACAACTGGGAAGGCGGAGACAAGACCGGCAACCACATCAAGCTCTACAACTGCGCCAACAGCGGCGACGGCTCCTTCAACTGGGTCTACAAGGGCAGCGGCATCCAGATGCAGCCCCGCAGCGCCGGCGTCAACTGCCTCGACGCCTGGAGCGGCACCGGCCAGGGCAACGAAATCCGCCTCTACCCCTGCACCGACGCCCCCGGCGAGAACTTCGTCTAAACCCCGCCACACCACAGCCCGGCCAACCTCGCACCAGCCGGGCTGTCGCCCATCCGCCGCTATCGGCGACCAGTGAGCGGTGTGCATCGTGAAGTTGCAGGTCATGGGGGCACTCGTCTCCCCGTCGGCCGCGTGCAGATGATCTTCGATCTGGCAATATCCACGGGCACAGCACTGACGACCGATCAGGTTTCGACCCGCTCTTCCAACCGGCGAAACCGTCCCCCCGCGCGCCCCATCCCCATCCCCATCAGGAGAATCCCCATGCTCACCCGTAAGCGCATAGCCGCACTGGCCGCCGCCGCTGCTCCGATCTTGGCCCTCACCGTCGCCACCACTCCGGCCCACGCCGACGGCTACACGGAGATCAAGCTCGGGAACAACCTGTGCCTGGATGTGACCGGCGGGAACTTCTCTCCCGGCGTCCAGGTCCAGGCATGGGGCTGCAACGGCACCGACGCCCAGAACTGGTCGATCGAGTCGGTGGACTCCACCCACTTCCAGATCGTCGCCTCACGCTCTTTCGGCGACAGGCAGCCCCTGTGCCTGAACAACTGGGAGGGCGGCGACGTCACGGGCAACCACCTCAAGCTCTACGAATGCAACCTGTCGTCGCCCAGCGACGTCCAGTTCAACAAGACCTACTACGGCGGAGCCGTCCAGCTCCAGCCCAAGGTGGCCTCGGCCAACTGCCTCAACACCTGGGGTGGCCTGACCCAGGGCGCGCAGATCCGCCTGTTCAGCTGCGGCAGCATGCCGGAGGAGAACGTCTGGTCACCCGCCGGCGCTTTCTAGGCGGTTCTGGTGAGGTCCGCTGCTGGGTCTTGGCCCCTTGCCCCGTATCGCTGGCACCACGCCGCGGCCTACGCTGTACCGCATGCTGCAGCACCCCAATGTCGAAGTCGCCCTGCGCTACCACGAGGCGGTCTCCCAAGGAGCCACCGGACAGGAGCTGGCCCGCTTCTTCCACGAGGAGGCGGTGCAGCAGGAGTTCCCCAACTCCCTTTTCCCCGACGGTGTCCGCCGCGATCTGACCGCTGTACTCAAGGACGCGGAGCGGGGCCAGCAGGTCCTCACCCGGCAGCGGTTCGAGGTGCACAACGCGGTCGCGTCCGACGACCTGGTCGCCCTCGAAGTCACCTGGACCGGCACCCTCGCGGTCCCGCTGGGCGACCTTCCCGCCGGCTACGAACTACGGGCCCACATCGGGGTCTTCCTGGAGTTCCGGGACGGCAGGATCCATGCCCAGCGGAACTACGACTGCTACGAACGCCTGGACCGCGCTGCCGGCACCTGAACTGGCGCCAACGCCCGCATGCCGGGCGGCGCACTCAGCAGTACAGGGCTGTGTCCACGACGGCGTCGAGACGGCACGCGCCCGCCTGCGTCGACCGGGACGCTGCTCACCGCACCGTCGGCGGCCCGGTCGTCGAGGGCGAAGCCCAAGAGCGTCAAAGGATCAGCCGTGGACTTCGCCAGGGCCGCTTGGACACCCGGCCGGCGGACACGCCGTCGCCTACGCCATGGGCTGCGGCCTGTTGAACGCGATCGCCGACTGCGCCGAGCGGAGCAAGCAGTCACAGGCCCACACCCACATAGCTCACTGCTTCTGGCTCGGGGCAATGGGGTGTGGGCCCTCGGCGCCGCCCCTACCGGTCAGGGCCGTACGGCATCCCGGTAAGGGTTCTTGGGCTGCGGGATCCGGTCGAGTCCGGTGGCATCGAGAGCCGGGGCCTTCGCGTCGGGCCGCCACTTCCCGGTGACCGTGACCCAGCTGTCGCCCGGCGGGGCGGCGATCCCGTGGACCTCGACCTTCACCACCCGGGCATCCGCCGCACAACAGCTGACGATCACCCGGCTGAGCTGCCAGGCGTCGGCGCTCTGCGGAGTGACGAACCCGGTGAGCCGGACCGTACGCCCCCGCAACGACCCCTTCTCGTCCCACACGGCGCGGCTGGTGAAGTCGGTCAGGGACAGCGCGAGCGGGCTTCGCTCGGGCAGCGCAGGGAAGGTCGTGCGCTTGGCGACCGCACCGGACCCATCCCGTGCGACGGTGTACGAGCCGAGGGCTGGCGGCGCGAACAGCAGCAGCATGACCGCCGGCAGTCCGAGCAGCCAGGCCGTCTTGGGACCGGCCGCGGAGTGAGTGTGTCCGTGGTCCGTCGCCTCCTCGCCACCGTGACGGCGTACGCGGATGGCCGCCATGAGGCCGAGCAGGGCCAGGATCACCCCTGACGCGATCAGCAAGGGCCGCAGTCCCTCCTTCACGTAACGGAGGTAGAGCTCGCTGAGCAGGCTGATCCGCAGCAGGGCGCAGCCGATGAGAACGAGCAGCGCGGCGGGCAGCATCTTCCTCACAGCAGCCACCCCCCGACCAGGGCACTGGCGAGCACGGCCGAGGCGAACGTGGCGGTGGAGAAGCGGAGGGCGAAGGCGCGGCCGAACGTTCCGGCCTGCAGTGCGATCAGCTTGAGGTCGACCATCGGCCCGACCACCATGAAGGCGAGCCGGGCCGTCGCGGAGAACCCGGACAACGACGCCGCCACGAAGGCGTCCGCCTCCGAGCAGATCGACAGAACCACCGCGAGTACGCCGAGCAGCAGTACCGACAGCCACGGTGAGCCGGCGAAGGACTCCAGTGCCGAGGGCGGGACCGCGATGTTGAAGGTCGCCGCGGCCGCCGCGCCAAGCACGAGGAATCCGCCCGCGTGGAGGAAGTCGTGCTGGAGGGCCTGGGCGAAGGCATCGAGGCGCCCCCGGTGGGCGGTCGGCTGCGGGCGGTCGGTCAGCCGCAGCCAATCGGTGCGGCCGAGCCGGGTCCACAGCCAGCCCATCGCGACCGAAGTGGCGAAAGATGCCACCAGCCGGGCCAGGACCATCTCCGGTCGGCCCGGGAACGCGATCGAAGTGGCCACCAGCACGACCGGGTTCACCGCGGGCGCGGCGAGGAGGAACGTCAGGGCCGCAGCCGGCGCGACCCCCCGCCGGATCAAGCTCCCCGCGACCGGTACGGACGCGCACTCACATCCCGGCAGGAGCGCTCCGGCCGCGCCCGCGACGGGAACAGCAAGAACGGGGTTGGCAGGGAGAACCCGGGCGAGCACACGGTCCGGGACCAGAGTGGTGACCGCGGCCGACACCACCGTGCCCAGCAGCAAGAAGGGAACGCCCTGGATCACCACGGCGGCCAGCACGGTGCACCATGCCTGCAGCGCGGGCTGTTCAAACCGCGCCAGGACGCTGGGCGCCACCAGGACGACGATGCCGCCGATGAGCGTAAGAGCGAGAACGCCGCCAGCCACGTCGAGGCAAACCCGCACAAACCGCCCCAGCACGCCGGATCCGCGCCTCGGCGAGGCTCCCTGCTCCAGCTGTGGTGGAGCATCAGGCGCCGTACTCACACGGCTGGCTGTTTCGTCGATCACGGCTCCCGGCCTTCATCCGCCCGCCACGGTCCAGCGGGGCCGGGCCGGAAGCCTAGCGCCCCTCCCTGTGCGGCCCACCGCACGGGTCCAGCCTGCCCCCGACGCCTTCCGTGCGCATGGATGAACTCACCAAGCAGTGTCCGACGGAACAACCGCAGACCGAGCAGGGGGCACCTGATCAACAAAGACGGCTCTTGCTGGCAGCAACCAGACATCGGCGGCGCCGGAGATACGCAGCGAGCTGCCCACGACACCATGATCTATGAGAACTGGAAGGTGACGTTTGTACCGTCGTAGCGCATGGGCTGCGCGTTGGTGAGGTTGTAGTTTGCGACCAGGTTCGTCGGCGGCCCGGGAGCCGACGTCCACAGCCGAGGTCGACGCGGTGATGGTGGGGGCGGTAACCGCGCACAGTGCCTAGCGTCGGCTGTCCGCCCCGTCCCGTGGGGATCCCGGAGTCTCGGTGCGTCCCGCCTGCCGCGCGGTCGGAACACCGGCCGGAACACCGGCTTGGGCGAGAAGGCACAGCGCTGCCGCCGAGGTGGAGCCAACGTCGGCGGTCGCCACAACTATGCGCTGACCCTCCTCCTGCGGAACGTTGAGAGTCTGGAGGTTGAGCTGCATGCGGCCTACGAGCGGATGGTGCATGCGGTACGTCGCAAGGTCCCACTTCCTGACCCGGTGTTCGGACCACATCGTGGTGAACTCCGCGCTCTTCATGGCCAGTTCACCGATCAGCGCGGCCAGCCGAGGATCGTCCGGATGCTGCCCGACGGCGAGCCGCAGCTTTCCCACCACGTCCCTGGCCTTCTTCGGCCAGTCCAGGTCGTACAGGTCCCGGGTGTGCGCGTCCAGGAAGACCAGCCTGGCCGTGTTCGGGCGCTGGTCGGGCTGATCGGGGATGTTCGGGTCCAGATGCCCGGCGAACAGTGCATGCCCCGTACGGTTCCAGGCCAGTACATCGCTGCGGCGCCCGAGCACGACCGCGGGTGCGTCGCCGAACGCGCCGAGCAACTGCTGGGTCGTGGCACCCGCCCGCTCCGGCACGGGCCTGCGCCGGGTACCGGTGCGGCGCGAGGCGCGGGCCAGGTCGTGCAGATGGGCCCGCTCCACCTCGTCCAGTCCGAGGGCTCGGGCCAGCGCGTCCAGCACCTCCGGTGAGGCGTTGAGCGAGAGTCCCTGCTCCAGCCGCGTGTAGTAGGACAGGCCCACCCCGGCGAGCTGTGCCAGCTCGTCGCGGCGCAGGCCCGGCACGCGACGGCGCTCTCCGAAATCCGGGAGTCCCACGTCCGCCGGCTGCAATTGCGACCGGCGGATCTTGAGGAACTCCCCCAACTGCGGCTTCTTGTCCATGCGCCGAGTATCGAGCACCAGGACGCCAGGCAGCCTGCCCCTGGCAGGGGCAGGCTGCGAGCAGCCGGCGCCAGCACACTTGGAGCCACGAGCAGGACGCAGGGTCGGCCCCGGAACGGAACACGGGCGGGGGCCGACCGGCGTCACCGGCCCGGAGCCCGGTACGGCGACTTCGCCCTCCACACGGCGCCGGCTTCGGCTCGGCCCGACCACTTGGACACGGCATCCCCGCCCACCACGTCCCGGACGCGATGACCGGGCCGGTGGGGACTACCCGCCGTCCGCACCACACCTGCCCACGACCATCCGTGGCACCCACGAAAGGGAAACAACATGTCTGCGCTCTACACCACCGAGGCCCTCTCCACCGGTGACGGTCGCAACGGCGAGGTCCGATCCCTCGACGGCGTCCTGGACGAAGTCCTCGCGGTCCCGAAGGAGATGGGCGGCCCCGGTGGCGACAAGACCAACCCCGAGCAGCTCTTCGCCGCCGGATACGCCGCCTGCTTCCACAACGGACTCCGCCTGATCGCGAGCGGACAGGGGGTCGAACTGCCGGCCTCGACCGTGCAGTCGAAGGTGAGCCTGCTGGCGCGGGAGGCCGGCGGTTTCACCCTGGCCGTGTCGCTGACCGCACACCTGCCGGGCCTGGATGCGTCCACCGCCGACCAGTTGATGAAGGCCACGCATGAAGTGTGCCCGTACTCCAACGCCACCCGGGGGAACATCGAGGTGACCCTCACGGCCACAGTCCAGTAAGGGACTTCGAACGGCCGACGCCCCCCGAAGAGACTCAGTGGCTGCCGCCGCCGCATGGTGGCGGCAGCCGTGCCGCGTCCAGTGACACCGGTGCCGCTCGATCAGGGCGCGGGCCCTGTCCGGCAACCTCACGCGCCTTGCCGCACTCCTGGCGCCTGCGGCCAGCCTGAACGGCGATGCGACATCGGCACCGAAAGGTCTCACCTCCGCTGGCGAAGCCCTGAGTTGCCCCGTTGCCCACGGCACAGAAACCGCGTACCCAGTGACCAATATCGGGCATACCACCGACGGCACGTCGATATCCGCGGCCCCGCGGCAATTCGTGCGAGTACGCCACGGAACACGGCTGGGCCCGCATAGCACGGACGTCTTCGATCGCGGCCGCCGCGGGAGGGACGGCGCGGAGCACCGCCGTGCCCACGCCCATGTTCCGCCGCCGCGTTCCCCGCGCAACGGCATCGGAACCCCGGAATCCGCCGCCGCTCGGTCCACTGCGGACGGCGGTACGAACGCGTGAAGTCCAGGCTCGATCCGCTGTCCATGGCGGCGATGGCAGTCACCGTAATCTCCGTCTCGGCCACCGCCCCGCTCACGGCCGCGGCCTCCGCCTCGCCGCCCGCCATGGCCTTCTGGCGCAACTGCCTGGGCTTCGCCGTACTGGGCCCGTTCCTCTTGATGATCCGGCGCCGCGAGGTGGCGCGCGTCGCGCGGGGCGAGCGCGGCCTTCTGCGCCGGGAGCAGTGGCGGCCCTTGCTCTTCGGCTTCCTCGCGGCCACGGCGCTCGCCCTCCACTTCGCGGCCTTCATGACGAGCACCCGGCTGACCTCGGTCGCCATGTCCACGGCACTCGTCGCCACCCAGCCCGTCTGGCAGGCCCTCATCGCCGCGGGCCAGGGCGTCCGGACGCCCCGCCGGACATGGGCGGGTCTCACGCTCTCCGTGCTGGGCGCGGCCGCGGCGGGCGGTCTCGACATCAGGTCCGGCGGCACCGCGCTGCTGGGGGACCTGCTCGCCCTTGTCGGGGCCATCGCCCAGGCCGGGTACACCGCGCTGAGCGAACGGTCGCGCGCTGATGTGAGCACATCGCTGTACTCGACGTTCACTTCGCTGGTCTGCGGTCTGGAACTCCTCGCCGTCTGCCGGCTGGCCCACATCCCGCTGACGGGCTTCGACAGATCCACCCAACTGTCGTTGCTCGGGCTGCTCATCCTTCCCCAGATCCTGGGACTCGGCTCACTGAACTTCGCCCTGGGCAGGACATCGGCAACGACAATGAGCGTCCTGCTCCTACTGGAGACCCCCGTGGCGGCGCTCGCCGCGTGGTGGTTCATGGCGCAGGGCATCAAGCCCGCGACCGTGCCCGGGCTCATGTTGATCATCGTCGGCGTCACGGTCGTGGTGACGAGCGGCGTCGCGGAACAAGCCACGGCACAGCAACGCAGACACCGCAGTACAGGAATACCGCCGTACCCGACCTACGCCCCCAACCCACCCCAGCCTCCGCCCGCACCACAGCACCCGACGTTCCCGGACACCGCAAGACAGGACCCCAGAGTGGACTGGTCACAGCACACCGGGGACGAGAGCCCAACCGTCACCCTGACCTATCACGGTGCGGGGGCGTTCGACACCCTGTTCTTGCGCATGCCACGCAAGGAGGAAGTGGATCCCAACCCCGACAGCCCCGCCGAGGCATTGGCGGACCGCAGTCGGCAGCGGTAGACCACCCATCCGATCGCAGGGCCGGCACCGTCCCTCAAACCGTTCTGACCGCAGCCGGATGCCCCCCCATCCGGCCACCCCGCCGCTTCAACCAGCTCCGAAGCCGTCTCGGACTCCGTACCCCTGATCGGCACCGGCGATCTCGACACCTACTGGCGCTTGCCTGCCCGCCGCGAGCACCAACGTCTCTACCTGGTCTCCGGAGGTGGCATCGCAGCACGAAGGAGCATCCGCAAAATTCGCTGCCTCATCAACTGCGCAGCGATGACGCCGCCGAGCAACAGCACCGTATACGCGGAGATGAAGTACAGGTACGGGTATCGAAAGTCGGCCGACACCCACACCCCGAGCAACGCTGCAGTCCACCATGAGACCGTGGAGACGACTCCCGTGGTGAGGATGAGCTTGGCCGTCTTCTCCAGGTGCTCGTCGACGAGTGGACGGTCGACGTGTGCCTCGAAGATCGGGATCACCTTGTGATGAATTACAGCCCCGTTAATGCCAATAAGGCTGGTTACGGTCAGGATCGCCCAGAACTTTCCATCATGCCATTGTTCGGGGGATGCCACGGCGAACAGCAATCCGGTGGGCACGATCAAGGCCAGGCCGGCAACAACGAGCAATGACACGAAACGTAGCGCCCGTAGTTCACCGTGATCCAGGACGCCATCCTTGATGAAGCGGGTGAAGAGATAGTCGGAGACCACTGCCGACCCCAAACCAATCGCTACTCCTGCAACGTGGAAGAACGTGATGACTTCATGGATTTTCACGACGCGCATATTCCACGGGATCACGGTCGGCTAACCCCCGCGCGACCCCCAGCCCAGCGCATCGACAGGTGAATCGCCCTGATGGACCATCAGGGGCCATCGACCACATCGAGGCTGCGTTCAGTTCAGGAATCGTGCCCGGCTCCATCCCATCCGGCGTGCAACAGCTCGCCGCCGTGTGGGCCTCCAGCGACCACAGCCTCGCCACGTATGCCAGAGCGGTAGCCAAACGGGCCGCAGCCCTCGGCCACGGGGACGTGACGCGGCGGGCACCGCGGGACCCGGTCCTGCGTGGTGCCAGTCGCCGGTGACCGCGTTCGTCGCCGCCGAGCACCGTGCGCTCTTCCACCACTACGACCATGACGGCGACCACTTGGTCGACGGCGCGGATTTCGCCCGCACCGCGCTGGCGATCGCCGCCGCTTTCCGGCATCCGCCCACTTCCCCCCCAGGCCACCGCCCTCACCGAGGCGTTCACCACCTGCTGGCAGCAGCTGTGCCAGGCGGCCGGCGTGCGCGAGAGGCCCACCTGGATCCCGCCGCCTTCGCGTCCGCCCTGGCGCGGGTCGCCGGAAACGTATCCGCCTCCACCGTTCGCGGGCGTCTGCCGCGCGTTGAGCGCCGCTCCCGTACGGAGGGCCACCGGTGGTGTCACCGCCCCGACGGTAACGCCGTAAGGCACTCCGGACGAGCGTCACGGGCGTACGGACCAGGCCTGCAAACCCTTGGGCCGCCGCCCCGCCCCGCCAGGACCTCCTGGCAGGCGATGCGCCCGCTCCGGATCGGGGATCACGGGCTCAGTCGATGCTCGCCTTGGCGGCCGGGGCGATGGGAGGTACGTCCGGATAGGGGCGGCGATACCTGGCCCCGATGCCGAAGCGGTCGGCGAGGGCGTCGGCGAAGGCGGCGGCGATGCGGATCTCGCCGTTGGGATTGGGGTGGGTGCCGTCCCAGGTGTGATCCGCCGCGACGAACTCGGCCGCGGTCTCGGCGACCACCACCGGGGAGGAGGGGTTGGCGAGGTTCTCGGCCACGGCGCGCAGCCGTTCGTTGCAGGCGTCGACCCGGGCGCCGAAGTCCGGGTCGTCGACCGCTTTGCGGCACTGCAGGATGGTGCCGAGCACGATCACGAGGTGCGGGTTGGCCCGGCGGGCGCCGGCGAGGAACTCCCGGAGGTTCACCTCGAACTGCGCGGGTTCGACGCCGTACCAGAACAGGTCGTTGATGCCGAGCAGCACCAGCAGGTAGTCGGGCCGGTGCTCACGGACCTTGGCCTCGATCTCGTCCTTCTCGGTGAGGTAGGGGCGGCCCCACTGGGCGTCGTGGTCGGGGTCGAACCCCGCTTCGGCATAGGTGGCGTCGTCGTCACCGACCTCGGCGGTGCGGATGTTGTCGAGCGTGTCCTTGGGACCGACCAGGTCGACGCTGACGTGGTGCTCGTGCAGGTGCTTCCAGAACCGGTAGCGCCAGGTCCAGTCGCCGCTGCTGCCATGGCTGATCGAGTCGCCGACGATCATGATGTTGATCATGTCGGGGGTACGGGCGGGGTGGGCCAGGGACATGATCCCCTCCTAAGAACTCGGGACCGTCATCGAGAAACCCGGGACCGTCGTCACCGTGTCGCGGACCGGGCCCCCGGGTCCTCGGCCGCCGGGCGGGTCCAGCCCGCTTCGGGGTCGTGGCACCGCAGGATCCGGGCGGGCACGCCGCCGACGAGGCAGTGGTCGGGGAACTCGCCGCGGACGACGGAGCCGCCGGCCACCGCGACGTTGCGCCCGAGGCGGGTGCCCGGGAGCACCACGGCACCGGCGCCGATCCAACAGCCGGCACCGATCACCACCGGCTGGTTTCGCGGGGGCTGACAGCCGATGGGGCGGTCGAGTTCGGTGTAGGTGTGGTTCTGGTCGGTGATGTAGGCGTACGGAGCGACGAACACGTGGTCGCCGATCGTCACGGACTGGTGCGCCACGACGTGGCTCCCCCAACCGATCAGACAGCCCCTGCCGATCCGCAGGACCGGGTCCGGCCCCAGGTCGAGCCCGGGCAGCAGGCCTGCGGTGAGGGTCACCTGACGCCCGATCAGCGTGCCGTCCCCGATCTCCATCCACGGCTCGCCGTAGAGCGAACCGACCGGGAAACCGATGCACACGCCGTCGCCCAGGTACCCGAAGCGCCGGCCGCCCGGGGTCTCGGACGTGATCCGCCCGTGCCGCTCCACCCATGACCACGCGCCGCGGGCCACGGCGGCTCGCAGGCGGCGGGCTTCCAGAGCGAGACGGCCATGGCGCCGATCGGCTGTCCGGAACATGCCCTCACGCTAAGCAGACCACCACGGCCGCGCCCCCGGAGACGGCCGCCCGGGTGACAGCCGGGAGGCACCCGGCGGGTGATCAGAAGTGGCGGGTGAACGGTGTGGCGTTGATGGCGAACATGCCGGAGAAGGTGCGGTCGAGCTGGTAGACGAGCAGCACGATGAAGGTGATGAGCGCGGACAGGCCCATCACCATCACCACATGGGTGAAGCTTCGCCGCACCCCGAAGAGGAACATGAACCCGACGGTGAGGAACGCGCCGGTGATCAGACCGACCCACAGCACCGGGGACAGGCCGTTGCCCACGTCGGCCTCCCGTCCGCGCCGGGCCTCGTCCAAGGTGCCCAGCTGCGCCACCACTTCCTGACCCACGATCTGCTGCGCGGGGCTCGCACCATCGGGCGCCTGCCCGGCGGCCCGCACCTCGTCCAGCAGCCGCCAACCCTCCGGGCCGGGGGCAACGCCGTCGACCATGGCGGGCCACTCCGTGTCGGTGACGTGCCGGACGTACGTCTCGACCGCTGTGCGCATCCGCGCGCCCTGCGCGGCGGGCATCGAGGCTGCCAGCACATGGATCTGGTGGGCGGCGCTCGCCTCCGCCGCGGTGTGCTCCTCGGCGCCGGAGCGGTCGTCCCACACCGTCACCAGTGCCAGGCCCAGGACCAGGGCGTAGAGCACGCCGACCATCATCGAGATGTACTCGGCGACGTCCTCACGCGGTTCGTCGCCCGGTTTCGGTGGCCAATAGCGGTGCTTGAGCAGGACGACGGCTGCGGCGAGCATCGCCGCGCCGAGCACGATGGCGATGGTTTCGGTCACTTCTTCCGCCGGTTTTCTGTAGTGCCGATGTGGTCAGTGCCTGCGGTACGCGAGGATCGCGGCCGCGACGGCGGCGGGGACGAGGACGAGGAGGAGTGCGGACATCAGCCCAAGGCCGGTGGGGTGTCTGCCGTTTCGGAGGAAGTGGCCCAGGATCGAGGGCTGGTTTCGACGCGGAGGCTCGGTCGGCGCCTTGGGCACGGTGCCGGCGGTCGCCGCTTCCCCCACCCCCTGGGGCGCCGCCCCCACCCTGCCGGGCGCCGCCGGTGCCATGGGTGCCACCGGTGCCGCCGGGGCCACAGGTGGCGCCGGTGCCACAGGTGGCGCCGGTGCCACAGGTGGCGCCGGTGCCACAGGTGGCGCCGGTGGCGCCGGTGGCGCCAGGACCATCGGGGGCGCCAGGGCGAGGCCGGGTGCGGCGATACCCGGGGGCGGGACAGGCGGCACGACAGCACCGGGCAACCGTGCCAGGAACGGCGGCGGCGCCAACCCTGGGACAAGAGCCCCACCCGGGGGGAGGAGAGGCCCGGGGACCGGGCCCGGCGCGACCGGGGCACGCAAGCGGGGCCGTGAAGGGGCAGCCGGAAAAGCGCCGGGGAAGGGGCCGGGCTGGGGAGCGGGGATCACGAACCGGGCGGAGGAACGCGCGGTCAGCCGCGGCGGCACCACCATGTCCCCATGACGTCCGAGGGTGTTGATCCGGTCGCTGCCCTCGGCGTACCCACCGCTCACGTACGTCCCGGGCGCGCGGCGCACCACGGCGGTGCACTGCGTGGATGTGCCCGGATCCAGCCGGGCCACCACCGCCTCCGTGCCCGCGCAGTCGATACGGGGCGGCGCGAGCGGCACGTCGGCGATCCGGACGCCGAAGGCGGGCCGGTTGCCGGTGTTGGTCAGCACATAGCGCAGAACCGCCGCCTGCGACAGGCCCGTCACCTGTGCCGTCTCGTCCAGCGCCAGAGCGGCGCCCACCCCTGTGTACCCCGACCACTGCGCGGCGCCCACGGTCGCGCGCAGGTAGGGAAGTCGGGCGGTGGCCACGACCTCGCCGCTCCAGGTGCCGGGGCGCGCAGGAGTCTCCGCCGTGCAGGTCACCGCGCGCAGGCCGGTGAGTACCGGCACATGGTCGCGCCCGCCCGGGCAGTGGACCCCGACGCCCGGCATGCCGGGATCAACCACGCGTACGTCGTAGAGGTCGGCCCCACCCCGGTTGGTCAGTCGGTACGTCTTGACGACGGGATCGGCCACCCGAATAACGGGCCCCGGTACGGCCGGTCCGGGCCACTCGTTCACGGTGACCGCGAGCACCAGCCCCTGCGTGCCCGCCCCGTCCGCAGCCGCCGGATCGGACGTGCCCCAGCCCGCGGCGGTCAACAGCAGTACGGACAGCGGCCACAACGCCCGGCGGCGTCGCCGTCCGTTCCTCCCGCTACCCGCCGTGCCGTCACGCCTTCTCCTCACGCCCATATGCTGAATGAACGTTCCTTCGCACGTCGTCCGGAGCGCCGCCCGCTGCGACATCCGGTCCGTCGAACCACCCGGATGCGCCAGCCGGCGAGACCGCCCGACCGGACGGGAGCCTCGTCGCGCCCCACCGGACCGCGACATCGGCGGACGGCCGCGACGCGCCTCGCCAGTACGCGGCACCCATTGTGTGACAATCGCCCCCGATGTCCCGCCCCACAAAAGCAGCAGTCCTCGGCGGTGGAGCGCTGTTGGCCGCGCTCCTCGGCCAAGTTGTGACGGCCTGTGGAGGTGCGCAGGGTGTGCCGCGCGCGGAGCCGCGCCACGGCGAGCTGCGGATCTCGATCCACGGCCACAGCGAGGGGCAACGGGTGGACCCCGGACGGCCGCTGGAGGTGACCGCTCGCGGCAGCGGTGGCCGTATGACCGACGTGACCGTCGTCGACACCTTCGGCCGCCGACTTGCGGGCAGGCTCGACGCGGACGGCACCCACTGGCGCGCTGCCACCGCACTGGCCGCCGCGACGCACTACACCGTGCACGTCGCCACCGAGGACGACGGCGAAGCCATGGCTCGCAGAACGCTGCAATTCGAGACATCCCCCGCAGGCCGCGTGCTCAGCGTGCGGTTCGGTCCCGGTCCGGGCACGTACGGGGTCGGACAGCCCATCACCGCGAAGCTCGGCACACCGGTTCGCGGGGCGCGGCTTCGTGCGCTGGTCGAAGGCGCTCTCAAGGTCGAGTCCTCGCCCGCGGCGGAGGGGGCCTGGCACTGGGTGGACGACACGACCCTGCACTACCGGCCCCGGACGTACTGGCCCGCCCACGCCGTCATCCAAGTCCGCGACGAACTGAACGGGGCCCCGATCGCGGACGACTTGTACGGGGGCGAGACACCGCCCCTGGTCATCACCACCGGCGCCCGGATCGAGGCGGTCGTCGACGCGGCGGCGCACTCCATGACCGTCAGGCGCGACGGCACAACCGTCAAGACCGTGCCCGTCACCACGGGCAGGCCCGGCTTCGGCACACGCAACGGCGTCAAGGTCGTCCTCGGCCGCGAGTACGTCGCACGGATGCGCGGTGCCAGCGTCGGCATCCCCCCAGACAGCCCCGACGCCTACGACCAGTCGGTGCGCTACGCCGTACGGATCACGCTCAGCGGTGAATACCTGCACGCCGCGCCCTGGTCGCAGGGCTCCCAGGGGCATGCCAACGTCAGCCACGGCTGCGTCGGCATGGGCACCCGCGACGCGGCCTGGTTCTTCCGGACGGTACGCGAGGGCGACATCGTCCGGGTCATCCACAGCCACGGGAAGAAAATGCCGGCCTTCGGCAACGGCTTCGGCGACTGGAACCTGTCCTGGAACCAGTGGCGCCGAGGCAGCGCGCTGTCGGAACGCCCCACCGCCGACCCCCAGCCGACCGGCTCCGGCCGACTGCGCCCACAACTCTGATCCGGCAGCGGGCCCTCGACTCGGGGCCCCGAGCCTGTTGGTTCCTCATCGCGCGCACGGGGCCCGGACGTCACTGCTCGGCGCCGTCCTCGATCAGTCGGCGGTGGAGTTCCTGGGTCATGGAGTGAATCGCGCGCGTCAGTTCGGTGTTGGTCTTCAGCTCCAGCTCCTCCTCGACGAAGTCATGGTCGGCCTTCATCTGCTGGAAGGCCGCCTGCCGGTTCTGGCCGATCATGACGAACGTCGACAGGAAGATCGCTTCCAGCGACACCACCAGGGTCAGCGTCGGCCAGGGACTGGACTCGAAGAACAGCATCCACACCGCGAAGACGACAGCGTGCACGTAGACGAACGGCATCGAGCCCGCGAACCGCGTGATGGCGTCGGCGACGCGCAGTTGGACGTCCTCCGTACGATGCTTGCGATGCGCCACCACCGCTGGGTGGTGCCGGTCCATGCTGTGCTGCTCGTCCATCTCGGCGCGCCTCTCGCGTAGCGGGGTAGGCGGCTCGGAGCCCTGCCGACGGCAGCAGCGGGAACCGCCTTTCCCGCAGCCTAAAGCGGCGACATGCGGTGGCCCACGGGCTGCTCGGCCTCGACGACCGTGACATCCCCGGCATCCACCACGCCCTTGCCGATCCGGAGACCGCCTTCACGGTCCTCAAGGCCGCGCTGAGCGACACGGACGAGGCCGTCACCGCCGCCGTGCCGTCTGTCGGCGAACGATGCAGCGCTCAAGTGGTCGGCGCATCAACGCTGTTCAGGGGAGAACTGCTGGGCCGCCGACCGGGTTGGGCCGGTCGGCGGCGGTGAGGAGGGTGCGGGGGCGAGGGGTCAGGGCTCGGTGGTGAGTGTGGGCCAGAGCGTGGCGGCGGTGAGGGGCCGGGCCAGGCGGGGTGCCCAGTGGGTTTCGTCGCCGTCTTCGTCGCGCCAGGACCACAGGCGGGTGGTGGCGAGGTGGAGGGGGTGAAGCCGGGTGATGCCGATGGCGCCGTGGAGTTGGTGGGCGATGCGGGTGATCTCGGCGGCCGAGGCGGATGCCTGGGTCTTGGCGGCGGCGACGGCGAAGTGCGCGGCCGGGCCGCCGGTGTCCAGCGGGGCTGCGGCGGCCTGGACGGCGGCGCGTACCAGGGCGGCTTCCTCGATCAGCCGTGCCTCTTCCTGCTTGACGGCCTGGAAGCGGCTGAGCGGACGGCCGAACTGGGTGCGGGCGGTGGTGTGGGCGACCGTCAGTTCGACACAGCGTCCGGCGGCACCGGCGATCAGGGCCGACCGCGCCATGGCCGCTCGGAGCCGGGCCTCGTCGAGCAGTTCAGGGGAGATCCGGCCGACGTGGCAGGCGGGGATCTCAAGGGCGGCGAGGTGCAGGTCGTCGCGGGGTTCCTCGGCGAGGTTGCCACCGGGGGTGAGGACGGTCCGGTCCGGGGTGAGGGTGAACAAGACGGGGCCGAAGGGGGCGGTCGCCAGGACGACCACGGCGCCGGCGGCGCGGGCCCAGGGGACGCGGCGCAGGGTGCCGGTGACCAGCAGGGTGTCGTCCTCGCCGAAGCAGCCGGCCGATCCGACGCCCGAGGTGGGCGTAACGGATCGTCAGGTCGGGGGCGATGGCGTAGCTGAGCGGGCCTTCGGGGACGGGGAGGCCGGCGCGGCGCAGCAGCGGGCGGGCGACCAGGGCGGTTTCGGCGAACGGGGCGGGGACGGCGCGGCGTCCTGCCTCCTGGGCGGCGGCGAGGAGTTCGGCGGTGGCGGCGTCCGGGGACGGGAGGGCCACGGCGTTTGGGGCGGTGGTGTTGGTGACGGTGGCGATGGCGTCCGGCTCGGTGAAGAAGGCGGTGGTGTCGTAGTCGTCGGCGGCTATGACGGGGGCGCTGGTGTCGATCGTGTGGGTGTTCATCAGTGCTGCTCCAGACCGCGAGTGATGATGCCGCGAAGGATTTCGTTGGTGCCGCCGCGCAGGGTGTAGCCGGGGCTGTGCAGCAGGGCGAAGGCGAGCAGTTCAGCGTGGCTGCCGGGGGTGGCGTGCGGGGCGGCCGGGGTCGGCAGGACGCTGCGGACGGTGTCGATCAGCGTGCCCTCCAGACGGGTGCCGAGGTCCTTGACCAGAGCGGCCTGGGTGTCGGGCGAGGCTCCGGCGTCCAGTGCGGCGGCCACGCCGAGGGAGAGCTGGCAGATGCTGTGCAGACGGGCCGTCAAGATGCCTATCTGGGTGAGCTGTTGGGCCGTGGCGGGGCGCTGTTCGAGTTCGCGGAGCAGGGAGAGCAGCAGGGGGAAGGTGGACAGGTAGCGTTCCGGGCCGCTGCGCTCGAAGGCGAGTTCGCCGGTGACCTGCTTCCAGCCGCCGCCCCGCTGCCCGAGCAGCATGCCGTCGGGGACGTCGACGCCTTCGAGGTGGAAGGCGTTGAAGCGGTGCTCGCCGCTCATCAGCCGGATCGGTTCCACCCGTACGCCCGGGGCACGCAGGTCGACGATGAACTGGCTGAGTCCGGCGTGCTTGTCCTCGGCGTCGTCGGTGCGGGCCAGCACGATGGCGTAGTCGTTGACGTGGGCGCCGCCGGTCCACATCTTGGTGCCGGTCAACCGCCAGCCGTCGGCGGTGCGTTCGGCGCGGGTACGCACCGAAGCCGTCTCGGCTCTTTGATTCATCCTTCGGATGCCGAGCACAGCTGCAAGGCCGAGGATTGAGGCGACGCGGAGCGTCGGTGATTGACGACAACGCGGCGAGCGTGCGGGCCGGGGCACGCGCGCCCCGGCAGGACCTATCGGGCAGGCCCTAGGCGTATCCCATAGGTCCTGTGACGGGTCTGGCGGTGGATCCGTTGGTGAGAACGAGGAGGGAGAACAAGCTCAGCGCGTGAGCAGGCAGCCTGCCGCGACGCCGAGGAAGATCATGGCTCCGAAGGACAGGCCGACGATCTGATGTAGGCGGTACTTCCGGGTGAACACCCGTGCGCTCTTCGGCATTTCGGGCAGGTAGGCAACCAGTACATGGGTTCCGAGGGCCAGCCCCGTCGCCGTCGTGGGGGGGCCGGAACCTGACGGGCCGGCCCTGCCGGTCGGTGAACTCGATGACGGGCGTCGAAGAATCGTCCCCGGGCTCATGCTCCTGGTCCACCACCCCCTCGGCGCGCAACCCGTAGCGGCTCAGCCGCATCTGCAACCGTGCCTCCCGCGCACTGGCCCACAGACCCACCAGGCCCACCGATACGGCCAGCCCGATACCGATCGTTTCACCCGTCATCCGTCCCCTGCTCTCCCTCGCACAGCGCCCGCCGGGCACGGGCCGCGCATCAGGAGGACGCGGCACGCAGCCCGATGGTTCACGAAGTGCGCGGGCACACCGGCTCCTCGGGCTTACGCGGTCGTGGCTGGGGCCGCGATGGGCCGATCGTCGCCCTTCGCCGTCGGGCACGCGGATGCCGCCCCTGATGAGCCTTCGCTGAGTCGAGCCAGTCAACTGACCAAGCACGGCAGGCTCGCCGACCCATCGGACGGGCCCTAGGGCCCGTCCGATGAATCACGTCCGAGGTGTGGCGCGCCTTCGCGTACTTGGGCAACCGTCACCGCGCGCTCGCACTCGATCTGGCCCAGAAGCGATCCCCACGGGGCCCTTGGGAATGGATCACGGCATTCCGTGGCTGTCCTGCATGGATCACCATCGAGCTGGCGGCTGCCGCCACTCGGCTACGCACAAGCAGTTTTGAAGGAGTGTCAGCACCATGTCCGTGACACCGCCCGCCGCTGAGCGTGTACGCGTCTCCGCGGAGCCCGACTGGTACGAGTCGGCCGGCATATCGCTCGGCATCCGCGTCGGGAATCTGGTCTTCACCTCGGGTCAGGCCCCGATCGACGCCCAGGGGGCCACGGTCGGCGCCGGGGACTTCGAGGCGCAGGCCCGCCAGGCGCTCGCGAACCTGTCGACGGTATTGACGAATGCGGGCTCCAGCCTCGCCGACGTGGTCAAGGCGACCGTGTTCGTCACCGACATTGCACAGCAGGACGTCTTCGCCAAGCTGCGCGCGGAACATTTCCCCAACAAGCCCCACCTTGCGGAGTCGTTCGTAGAGGTCTCCTCACTCGCCGACCCCGAGTGGATGATCGAGATTGAAGCCATCGGCCTCGTCCGGTGAAGTGAGGGACCAGAGCCTGTGCGGCGGACCATCAACGAACCCACAGCCGGATCGCGGCGAGGGTGATCGTTGCGTGAAAGACGTACGTCGTACCGGGTCACCACGGCGGAGCCCTTGAGAGCGTTGAGGGTCCGCTCGACTTCGTTCCTGCGGGCATGCGGTGCCCGGTCGAAACCAGCGGGGCGACCGCCCTGACTGCCGCGCCGTCGGCGGTTGGCTCGTTGGTCCCGGCGCTCGGGAAGCGTGTGCCGGATTTGCCGTCGCCGCAGGTAACAGCGGTTGCGGCGCGAGCTGTACGCCTTGTCGCCGCGCATGTGATCCGGACGCGTCCGCGGGTGACCGCCAGCAGGACGCGGAACACGGATACGGTCCAGCACCAGACTCAACTGCGGCGCGTCACCCCACTGTCCGGGCGTGACCAGGATGGCCGGCGGACGGCATCCGCCATCACTCGCCAGGTCAATCCTCTTCGTGAGATCGCCGTGAGAATGGCCGATCCCCTCGCCACGACAGGTGGTCCGGGTGGCACGCGAGCGCGGCGTTCGCCCGCCGGACCTTCTGGCGCTCCCGCGCGTCCCGGGCCACCTCACTGCTCGCGCGCCACGCGTCGCAGCAGTCGCACCCCAGCGCGCCGACCGGCTCAAGGCCGTACGCCGGGTCCACAGCCCGGCCGACCCCATGTGCTGAAGCCAGTCCCGCCTGCAGCCTCCCGCAGAAGTTCGCCCCCGGACGGGATCACACCCGAGCACCGGCCGCTGTTTGACCGCATGCACAGGCTGATCCTGGACGCATTCCCCGACGCGAGCCTGGCGCTGTCCTACGGGATGCCGACCTACCGGGCTGGCAACCGCAAACAGCGGATTCGGGCGCTCGCCCGCTCCAGATGCCCATTTCCCCGCTCCGGTCATCTCCAGGACCTGGTGCAGAGGGCCAGGGACGCAGGCCACGGACGGCACCGCCTCCTCCCCCGCCCGGCTGATACGTGTCAAGTCGACTGTCGATGTCCACGGTGTGCTGCGAGGTGTCCGGTCAGGCTCTCCCAGTTGCCGGAGCCGATGGCGGCCTTCTCCGCCTCGGTGAACGGTGCTTGTTCGAGGAATGACCGGGCGATCCCGCCGCTGGTGTCGAGGAAGGGGAACCCGCCGGGCCGCGTCCCGAAGGTGTAGGGGTAGTCGGTCGAGTACAGCATGCGCTCGGTGCCGACGACCTCCGCCGTCCATCGCAGGTAGCGTTCGCTGACCGTGCCGCTGCCGGCTACCCAGAAGTTCTCGCGGAAGTAGGCGGCCAGCGGCCGATCGAGCTTCGCGTTGTGCGCCATGATCCCCGTGTGGTCGAGGTAGAACAGCACGACCTCGCCCCAGTGCCCCGCGATGACCTGCAGCCCGGGGTGGCGGTCGAACACGCCGGAGAAGATCATCCGCACGTACTGCACGCCGAGGTCGTAGTACCAGCCCAGCCCGGCGGTCGCGAGTCCCATGCCGACCTGGCCCAGGCCGGAGTAGTAGGCGTCCAGGACCGCGGGCACGGGGGTCTGCGGGTGGAAGTGCAGCGGGACTCGCAGCCGTTCGGCGGTGGCGTAGAGGTCGTCGAACTCCGGGGCGTCGGCCAGCTTGTCACCGGTCCGGCCGTAGAGCATCGCACCGCGGAAGCCGAGCTGGGTCACCGCGCGCTCCAGTTCCGCCGCGGCGGCCTCGGGCGCCGGCGTCGGGATGGCCGCGAACGCCTGGAACCGTTCCGGGTTGCTGTTGACGACGTCGGCCAGGGCGTCGTTGGCTTCACGTGCGACGCTCATGGCGTCCGCGGCCGGGAGGTTCTGCACGCCGGGTGTGGCCAGTGACAACACCGCAACGTCCAGGCCCTGGTCGTCCATGTCGGCCAGCCGCCGTTCGCCGACGTCCCGCAGTCGCTGGGCGATCGGCTCGTCGCCGTAACCGAGTTGCGGGATCTGCGGTATCCCCGCCTTCGCCCAGGCGTCGAGCAGCACCGGCAGAACCACGTGTTCCTCAAGTCCTACGATCCGCAATTTCTCTGGCACTAGATGCTCCTTGTTCCGGCGCGGGCGAGCTGCACCCACCAGTCCATGTTTCCAGTGAAATCACTTTGACGGTATCACTGATATTTGCAGCGGTACAGCCTCGCCGATATCGTTGATACATGCCTGCTGGGACGAGTCATGACGCGTCTGCCCCCGAAGCGAGGGCAGTGGACGCCAGCCGTGAGCTGATCCGCCGACGCGTGGTCGAGGCCGCCGCGGACCTGCTCGCCCGCGAGGGGCGTGACGCGGTGACGACCCGCGCGGTCGCGGCGGCGGCCGGGGTGCAGCCACCGGTGATCTACCGCCACTTCGGCGACAAGGACGGGTTGCTGGAGGCGGTGGCCGAGCACGGCTACGCCACGTTTCTGGCGGCCAAGCACCTCGACGCCGCTCCACGTGACCCCGTCGAGGATCTGCGCGCGGGATGGGACCTCGCCGTCGAGTTCGGGCTCGCCAACCCCGCGCTGTACGCGCTGATGTACGGCGAACCCAAACGCGGCACGACGTCAGCGGCGTTCGCGGCCGGCATGCAGATCCTGACGGGACGCATCCGCCGCCTCGCCGCCGGCGGCTGGCTGCGCGTCGAGGAGAAACTCGCGGCCGCCCTGATCCACGCGACCGCACGCGGCGCCGTGCTCACCTGGCTGTCGCTCCCCGACGATCAACGCGACCCGGCCCTGCTGGCCGCCATGCGCGAGTCGATGGTCACCGCTGTCACCAACCAGAAACCCGCCGTGCACGACCCGAGCCCCGCCGGCGCCGCCCGAGCGTTGCGTACCTTGCTGCCCGAACAGACATCACTGAGCAGCGCCGAGCAGCACCTCCTCGGCGAATGGCTCGATCGCCTTGCCACCGAGGGATAGCTGAGCGCCGACTTGCGTCGAGCCGCTCACGTGTCGGTGGCGGGGCCGTGGAGGCCGGCGGCGCCCTTGAAGGTCTGCAGCACCGGGGCACTGTCGACGCTCCGTACGCCGCGCAGGGTGGAGATCTGCGTACTCAGGTACGTGTACAGCGCGGGGATGTCGCGCGTTGCCAGTGAGGCGTGGAGGTTGGAGGACCCGCTGGTGGCGGCGACGAAGGCGACCTCGGGGTGTGCGGTGAGGGCGAGCCCGACGCGTTCCAGGTGTGCGGGTTTGACCGAGAGCCAGAGCAGGGTGCGCATGCCGAGGCCGAGCAGGGGCCACCGGGCGTCGACGTGGAAGTAGAGCGCTCCGGCGGCGCGCAGTTCGGCGATACGGCGCTGCACCGTGGAGCGTGAGGCGCCCGTCTGCGCGGCCAGTTGGGCGGTGGCGGCGCGACCGTCGTCGCGCAGCAGGCCGAGCAGCTGCCGGTCGAGATCGTCGAGCTCGACGGGCTGCCCCGGATCTGTGGCCGGCGGGTCCGCGGGGCGCAGTTGTGCGACCTGCTCGGGCGTGAGGGCGTTCAGCTTGGTGACGATCCCCGAGGCGCGTCCGGAGTAGATGTGGAGCAGGCAGTGGGCGCTGACGTCCAGGACGCGGGCCGTCTTGGGCAGTTCCCGCAGGAGCAGGCTCTCGCCCGGGGTGGCGGCGGAGGTCACGCAGACCAGTTCGGTGCCGCCTGACGTGCGGCTGATCCACGAGGTGTCGTCCCGCCGAGCCAGTGACCGCGCGATCGCCTGCGCCGAGTCCGGCGTGCAGCGGATGCGCACGAGCCACTCCACATGGCCCAGTCTGGTCCGATCCACCAGGCCCCACACGCGCAAGGCGTTCGAGGACCGCAGGCGGCTGTAGCGGCGGGCGACGGTCTGGTCCGACACGTCGATGACCTGGGCGATCCGGGCGAACGGAACGCGTCCGTCGATGTGGAGTGCGTGCAGGATCTGCACGTCGATCCGGTCGAATCCAGCTGTCTGCATCACGAGATCCTTCGCTACGTCGGATCTGCTCACCGTATGCGGGCTGGATGGAGGCCCGGCATCCGTGCGCCGACGATCGGTTCATGAACCAGAACACTTCGACTTCGTCAACGGCCCCGCACAGCGCGGCCCCGGACCGCGCGTCGGTACTGATCGTGGGAGGCAGCATCGTGGGCGTCTCCGCCGCGCTCTTCCTCGCCGCACGCGGCGTCACACCGATCCTCGTTGAACGGCACACCGGCATCTCGCCCCGGCTGCGCGCCAAGCTCTTCTACCCCCGCACCATGGAGGCGTACCGGGCCGTCGGAGCCGCCGACGACATCTACGCGGTCGAACGCGACCGTCCCCGCAGCGAGTTCGCCGCCGTCGTGGAGTCACTGTCCGGCGCCGAGATCCGACGCTGGCGCCTGCCCGCCGCCGACGACTACAGCGCCGTCTCCCCCTGCCAGGGCGCCATGGTCAGGCAGGGGGACGCCGAGCGCGTGCTCCGGATGCGGGCGGCTGCCGACGGCGCGGACCTGCGCTTCGGGCACCACTTCGTCGCATGGGAGCAGACCGGGCAGCGCGTCACGGCCCGGGTGCTCGACGACCTCGGCGTCCCTTACACGGTTGAAGCCGACTACCTCTTGGCGGCGGACGGGAGCGCCAGTTCGATCCGCGAGGGCCTCGGCATAGCCCGCAGCGGTGACCATGCCCTCGCGTCCTCCATGGAGCTCACCTTCACCGCGGACCTGCGCCCGCTGCTCGACGGCCGCGGCCTAGCCCTGGCCTTCGCCGAACAGCCAGGCCGCCCGTTCATCTCCTGGACCACGGGCCAGGACGCCGGAGCCGTCTCCGTCGGCTACGACCCCGCGACCACGGATCCGGACACCGCGTTCACCCCCGACCGGTCCCAGGCCATCGTCTCCGAGGCGCTCGGGCTGCCCACCTCCCGCTTCCGGATCACCGGAGCCCGCCCGTGGCGGACGGCTGCCTGGGTCGCCGACACCTACCGCGCAGGGCGGGTGTTCCTCCTCGGCGACGCCGCCCACGTCTGCCCTCCCGTGGGCGGTTTCGGCGCCAACACCGGCATCCAGGACGCCTGGAACCTCACCACCAAGCTGGTGTCCGTACTGCGCGGAGACGCCGGAGAGCGACTGCTCGACCGGTACGAGGCGGAACGCCGTCCCGTCGCGGAGCTGACGGTACGACAGGCCGCGGCGCGATCGGCAGGCGCCCGCGAACTGTCCGCCGGACACGGGCAGTTGCTCAGCGAGGCCGCCGTGGCGGTCGGCTACCGCTACCCCGTGCCGGTGCCCGACCCCGTCACGCCCCGCGCCGAGGCGCCGCTGCCACCGGCCGACGAACCCGAGCGCTGGCGCGGCGAACCCGGTACCCGACTGCCACACCTCCCGCTCGCCGAGGGCACGGACGCGGGCTCCTCGACCCTCGACCTGGTGCGCGGTGGACGCCATGCACTCCTGATCGGCCCGCAGGGCCGAACCTGGGCGCAGACAGCCCAGCGCCTCGACCCCGGCCATGCCCTCCTGGACACCGTTGTCGTTACCCCGCAGACCCTGGCGCCCGGTGCGAGCTTCGCGGAGCGCTGCGGCATCAGCGAGGACGGAGCCATACTGGTGCGGCCCGACGGCGTCGTGAGCTGGCGCTCCACGCACCTCACCGACGCGCCGCGCGCGGCACTGGAGGCCGCGCTGCGGCAGGCAATGCAACGCTGACATCGCCCACAAACCCGGCCCGCCGTCGGTCGCGGGGCTGCTCACCGGTGAGCTGAAGGATGCGATTTCCGGTGAGAGGCATCTGGTGATCGTGGGCAAGGAACACCGGGACCCCGGCGCTCAGTTGCGGTTCATCGACCTGGACGGCTACCGCTGCACTGTGCAATGGTCCGGGCGGGGGGGGTCCTCGCGCTGTACTGGGCCTGTCCGCCATAGCCGGTGCGGGGCGGCCCCTTTGCTGGCCCGTGGTCGACCGATGGCCCGCGGTCGGCACGGTCAACGCAACGAGCGGATCGCTGGGTTCGCGGCGACCAGGCCGGCGCACGTCAAGACGGCGCTGCCACAGACCAGAAACAGCGTCGTCGTGCCGTACGGGAGCAGGACGCCCGCGATCACGTAAGAGAACGGGTCGAACGCCACCGTGGCCAGAACGACGAGGCTGAGCACTCGGCCCAGCAGGTGCTTGGGCACTCGCTCCTGCAGCGTGGCCACGATGACCACTCCGAGGAACCCTGACCCGAGGCCGACGAGTGAGACGACCGCCGTTGCGGGGACGACATGGGTGACAGCGGCGAGTCCGACCATGCCTGCGCCGATCGCCGCGACCCCGCCGACCACCGTCCAGCCGCGCCGTGCGGGCGGCCGCCACCCAGCCACGAGCGAGCCGACCAGTGAGCCGGCGCCGAATCCGGAGAGCACGATCCCCAAAGATCCGGCGCCACCGAGGCGTTGGTCTGCGAGCACCGCGCCGCCCACGAGCACGGGGCCCACGACCGTAAGGTTGATCAGGGCGATGGCTGCCAGCATTCCTCGCGCCAGCGGGTCATGCCAGGCGTATCTCAGGCCGGCGCCAAGGGCACGTGCACTGCTGAACTGCTCGCCTTCGATGACGTCCGGACCGGCGTCGTCCCCGGCACCTTCGCCACGTCGTATGGCGCGGACGAGCGTGCTGAGGGTGACGGCGGCCAACGCAGCCAGGGCCACGATCACACCGAGCGTCGCATCGAAGCCGACCGCGGCGATGGCTCCGGCGGCCACCGCCGGGCCGATCAAGTCGCCCCCCGACTCCGCACCTTGCACCAGCGCGTTGACTCGGGAGAGCTTCTCGGTCTGCACGACGGCCGGCACCAACGCCAGGGCCGCCGGGAAGTATGCGGCGTCGGCGGCGCCGAGCAGCCCGCCGAGCAGCGCAACCGTTGTCACCGATGGTGAGGTGAAGGAGACCAGGGCGCCGAGGGCGAGCAGGACGGCGACCCGGAGCCAGGCGGCGCCGGCCACGACACGCGCCGGACCGAGGCGGTCGACCAGCACTCCCGCAGGAAGCAGGAGCGCCGCCCGCGGCAGCGCCACGGCCACAAGAACCAACCCTGTAGTGATACCGGGTTCCGACAGTTCGAGCACGAAGAGCGTGAGCCATATGAGGAACAGCGCATCCACCACCGCCGCCAAGCCTTCGCCCAGGACCAGGCGGCGCAGATGCGGATCTCCGAGCGGTTCGCGCGGAAGAGAACGGGCGGTCGGTTCCGTCGTCATCCCTCGCTCCCCAAGCCGCCGAGTGGATCGGTCCCGTACGAAAGGCTCACCGGATGCAACTCCGCGGCGCGCGACATCGCCATGCGCAGCATGCACCGGGTTGTACCGAGCCGGAGACCGCGTCGCTCGCTGATCGACAACATGAACACATCCGCTCGCAGATTCCGGTGGAACGCGCTGCTCGGCCAGAGGAGACAGCAGCCGCGGGGGGCTTCTTCGCTGGTGATCGGGATACACACATCACAGGAGCTGTGGTGCCGGTCGACGGGGCTGCAGGTATGGGTTACCAGCCGCTGCCCCGCGGCGGTTCACACCGCGGGGCACTATGCGACGTGCGTACCTCCATCGACCACCAGGGTGGTGCCGGTGACGTAGGACGCCGCATCGGAGACGAGGAAGAGCAAAGCCGCAGCGAGTTCCTCGGGTTGCCCGATGCGGCCCGCGAGCACCCGCGGCATCATCGCCTCGACGTAGCCCTCGGCATAACCGTCGGTCATCGCCGAGGTGAAGAGACCCGGCGCGAGGGCGTTCACGCGGATGCCCTTGCTCGGGGTCCACTGCTGGGCGAGATCGCGGGTGAGCCCGAGGATCCCGGCCTTGGACGCCGAGTAGGCAGCCTGCGGCAGACCGCCCGTGACCAGCGCGAGGACGCTGGAGACGTTGACGATGGAACTGCCGGGCAGCATCACCGCGCCCGCGGCCTGGGCCATCCAGTAGGAGCCGTTGAGGTTGATGTCGATGACCTCACGGAACTGCTCCGGTGTCTCCTCCGTCGCGGGTTGTTCACTGCTGATCCCGGCGTTGTTGACCAGAATGTCCACCCGTCCGAATGCGTGGACAGCTGCGTCGATCAGCGCGCGGCAGTCCTCCGGCTTGGCGATGTCGGTACGCACAGCGACGGCTCTGCGGCCGAGCTTCTCGACGGCCGTGCGGACAACCTCCAGTCTCTCGGCGCGCCGTGCCCCGAGCACGACATCGGCGCCGGCCTCGGCCATCGCGGTCGCGAAGGCGATACCCAGCCCGGAGGAGGCTCCGGTGACCACGGCGACGCGACCGTCGAGCCGGAAGCGATCGAGAACGCTCATGGCCGCCTGCCTTTGTGGAGAACCATGGTGTGCACGGCACATCTCCCGAAGTGAGTCCTGTTGTGTTGCGCGGGAACGGTCCTGCGACCGATCGAGCTCTCGTTGATCACTTACGTGCCGAGCGGTGGTGCGGTGGGACCGTCCGGCAGCAGTCACTGGTGGTTGGCGAGGTAGCGCACCACGTCGCCGACGGTTCTCAACTCCGCGACCTGGTCGTCGGGGATCTTCACCTTGAACGCGTCCTCGACCGCAACGGTGATCTCCACCATCGACAGGGAGTCGATGTCGAGATCGTCGGTGAAGGACTTCTCGGTGGTCACCTCGGCGGAGTCGACTCCGGCGACCTCTTCGACGATATTGGCAAGGGCGTTGAGCAGACCGGTGCTGTTCACCACAGGTTCCTCCTGCTGGGGATGGGGTCGGCGTGAGTCGGCCACCGCGCGTGTGGCGCTCGGATCCTCAGCGCGGGGCGAGCCTCGGTGGGGATGTCAGACCCCGAGGCGCCGTCGGTAGGTGAGGAGGGTGCGCAGGAAGCCGTCCATCTGCTCCTCGGTGTGGCCCGCGTGCGGGAACAAGCGCAGGAGCGCCTGGTTGCGTGAAACGGCCGGGTAGGAGAAGACGGGTACGAGGTAGCCGTCTTCGACGAACCACTCCCGCATCTGCAGGGCGGCGGCATCGTTGCCGATCGGCACCGAGAGCATGTAGGAATCGGTCGGCGTCGTCGGCGTGTCGGCCTCGTGCATCTGCCGGCGAAGGCGGGCGGCATGCGCCAAGTAGTCGTCGACGATCCTCGGGTTGCCGGCGAGGGCGTCGATCGTGCGCTTGGCCGCGTAGGCGGTGGGTGGCTGGATGGCGGCCGTGAACATCGAGGTGCCGGAGAGCAGTTCGAAGGCGTCGATGGCCTCCGCGGGACCGGCGATCGCGCCGCCTTCCAGACCGATGGCCTTCGAAAGGGACACCATGACGAAGTCGGCCCGCTCCCGGATCGCGGCCGCCTCGCGGGCGTAGGGACGGTTCTCGGGCCCGTACACCATGAAGCCGTTCGCATCGTCGATCATGCTGATGGCGCCGTGCCGGTCGCACTCGTCGAGGATCTCCACGATCGGCCCCATGGTGCCGTCGGCCGAATAGATGCTCTCGGCGATCACCACGGACTTGCGGGTCCGGACCCGGTTCAGGATCCGTGCCAGGTCGGAGACGTCGTTGTGCCGGAACGCGTGGACACTGCGGCCGTAGCCAAGTCCTTCGAGGCCCTTCCAGATACTCCAGTGGACATCGCGGTCGACGACGAAAACGGTGTCGTGATTGCGCACCTCGATCCCGGCGTCGAAGTGTGCGGAACTGCTCATGGCGTGGACGAACCCGATGTTGGCCAGTAGCCCCGTGGCGAAGCTGATGGCCTGCTCCTTGCCGGTGTGGCGGGCAATCGTCTCCTCAAGGTCCTGGTGCGGGCGGCAGATCCCCTGGGTCATCCTGGATCCACTGGTGCTCAAGCCGTGGATTCGCGCCCCCTCCGCGAAATGACGTTGTACCGGAACGTGGCGCTCCAGGTCGAGGAAGCTGATACTGGCGAAGTTCACCAGCTCGCGGCCGTTGCGGACGATGGTCGGCCCGACGGGACCGTCCACCACGGGTGGGCGGTATGCCGTGTCGTGCGTGTTCGCCTCGACGAAGGCGCCGAACGCCCAGGGGGCCAGGCGGTCCACGGAGGGCGGGGCGGTGTGGGACGCGGTCATGGTGAGGTTTCTCCTCCACGAGGGGCGCGGGGCGGTAAGGGCTCCAGGGCTGCGGCAAGGTGGCCGAGCGAGGCTGTTCCGGCCAGCTCGTCCGACGTGATCCCGGTGAAGCCGAACTGGTGGAGCAGCGCCAGTAGACGAGGGACGGCGACCAGGGTGACTCCGTGGTCGGCGAGGCAGCGGTTCATGTCCAGGGCATCAGGGCTGTCGAGGGAGCCGACCGGAAGATCGCCGGGTCTGACAGCGGCCACGGCGGCGGCCAGCGCCCGTTCGGCGCCCGGGGCGGGCGGGCGCGACGGGATCTGCGGGGTTTTCGTGCCGTCGGCGGCGGTGCAGGACTGGTCGGACAGACGGCCGGAGTCAAGGCCGTCCGGGGACAGGACGTAGCGGTCCGGAGCCATGATGCCGGGCACTTCGCCGAGGTGGTCCAGAACGTGGCGGTGCAGGTCGGCGGGGGTGACATCGGGGGCGACGCGGACGTGTGCGACGAGGTGGGGTTCGTCGCCATCCCCCGCGGTGTCCCCGCTCGGCGCCACCTTCACGTCGAGCACTCCGGCATGGTCACGCAACAGGTCTTCGACCCGCGGCAAGCACACCCATCCCTGCGGGGCACGCCACCACCCGGAGGCCGCCGGGGTGAGCGAGCGTGCCGGAACCGGGCACTCGGCCCCGTCGGCGAGCGTTCGCAGGAGACCGCACAAACGGGCGGGCAACGCCACGGCCTGCCCCGCGTCCAGCAGGTGGTCCCCGACGGTGACATCAAGGGTGACGAACCCCTCGTCACGGCTGAGGTCGACGTACAGCGTCTCGCAGGGCTCGTCCGGCACGCTGGTGATCCAGGTGGCGGACCCGCCCGACGGCGTGTTCTCCGTGGGGACCAGGTAGTCGCGTGGCCACGAGTAGCAGTTGTACTCGATGGTGGGTACGGTCACGACACCGCGGCGACGGTCCATACGGGCCTGGGCGGCGACGAGTTCCGCGGGGCGCCACTGACCGTGCCGGTAGGCCGCGGTGGAGGCGGCCGTGATGGAGGCGACCACCTCGCCGAACGCCGCGCCCGGGCGGAGATCGATCTGGACGGGAACCGTCAGGGCCCGGACGCCGATGCTGCTGCGCAGAGCGGCCCGGGCCCGGTTGGAGACCACCACGGACGCGAGGAACCGGTGTTCGCCGGTGCGGGTGGCGACGTCGTGGGCCAGCGCCGCGAGCACAACGACCTCCGGGCTGGCCCGATAACGCCGGGCGACACGGTCGAGGTCGTCGTACGCGCCCACCGAGCGGTACTGGAGGCGGTAGCGCCCCTCGCCGTTGCCGCTCCCGCCGAACGGGGCCAGCACGCCGGTCGGATTGCTCTCCAGACGCGTGAGCCACTCACGCTCTGCTGCGACGGCGTGTCCCCGATGCTGGGCGGCGACCGTGTCGAGCGGGTGCAGACATGGCTCCACCGGTGCGTCGTCGCCGAGCAGTTGATCGTGCAGCTGGTTGATCAGTACCGCCAGCCCCCATCCGTCGATCACCACGTGGTGGGTGGCCATCAGGACCGCGCGCGGCTTTCCTGCCTGGAGCACAACCCGGGCGCGCCAGGGCGGATTCCGCTCGGGATCGATGGGGAGCGCAGCCAGCGCTGCCGTGGCAGCCTCCAGGGTGTCGGCATCGACGACGGGGACCTCGACGCAGTCGACCGGCAGCGGGGCCCAGTCCGCTCGATGGACACGTTGTACCGGGCGGAGCGGGTCGATGGTGGTGCGCAGCGCCTCGTGGCGGGCGGTGAGGGACGCGAGCGCGTCGTGGATGTCGGCGAGGGTTGCCGGGGGCGGGACGTGGCAGTGGTCGGCGAGCGGCGTCGGGTTCACCCGCCGTGGTGGAGGAATGGTGCGTTCGAACCAGTGCCACTGCTGGACCCAGGTCAGCGGCCCGCTGCGGATAATGGTGTCGGGGCTCGGGATCGGTTCCGGAAGGTTGTTCACGGCCGGGACCTCATACGGCTCGCACCACGAGAGCGGCATTGTGGCCGCCGAAACCGAATGAATTGCTCAGAGCGATCCGCATACGTTCGTGGTGCTGCGGGTGGTGCGGCACGAAGTTGATGTCCGGGTCGATCGGCTCGTCGCAGTTGATGGTCGGCGGGACGTCACCCGTGCGGAGGGCCAGGATCGACGCCACGAGCTCCACCGCTCCGGCGGCACCGATCATGTGCCCCGTCATCGACTTGGTGGAGCTGACCGGGATCCGGGTGACACGATCTTCCAGCACCTTGCGCAGGACGGCCGTCTCGATGGCGTCGTTCAGCAGCGTGCCGGTACCGTGCGCGTTGACGTAGTCCACGTCCGACCCCGATATCCCCGCGTCGCGCAGCGCCGCCTCGACGGCGAGGCACGCACCCCGTCCCTCCGGGTGCGGAGCGGTCCAGTGATGAGCGTCGGAACTCGCTCCGTAACCCGCGAGTTCGGCCAAGGCCGTCGCCCCTCGCCGGTCGGCCACCTCGGCGGCCTCCAACACCACCACGGCGGCTCCCTCACTCATCACGAACCCGTCGCGGTGCACATCGAACGGGCGACACGCCGCGGTCGGGTCGTCATTGCGTCGGGACAGCGCGCGGGCGTTGCCGCTGCCCGCGAGGTCGACGGCGGTGACACAGGCGTCGGCACCGCCGACCAGGACGATGTCCACCTCCCCATGGCTGATCATGCGCATCCCCGCGCCCACCGCGTCGGCGCCGCTGGCGCACGCCGTGCTCTGGGCACGGCTGGGCCCCTGCGTGCCCAGACGCATACTGATCTCGACAGCGGCGCTGTCCATAGCGGTCGTGACCTGGGTGAACGGACCGATGGCCCGTGGCCCCTTGTCGCGCAGCGTGTTCGCGGCACGGTAGATCGACCCCACCGGGCCATAGCCACTGCCGATGATCACGGCGACCCGCGGCGCCAGTTGCTCGTCGACGACGAGTCCGGCGTGCTCACAAGCCTCCAGAGCCGCGGCGAGGGCGAACTGCGCGTACGGGTCGGCACGCCGGCTGACCGGCGGGGGCATGTAGCGATCGGGGGTGAACACGCGGACCTGGCCGCCGATCCGGACTCCGAGACCGGTCACGTCGATCGCGTCCACGGTGTCGATGCCGCTGCGCCCGGCCAGCATCGCCGTCCACGTCTCCTCGACGCTGTGACCCAGCGGCGTCACTGCCCCGTACCCGGTGACCATCACCCGGCGCCTGGCGTCACCTGGCCTCCTTGCGTCGGTCACTGGGGAACCACCTCGGCATCGCGCAGGGGTGGGGGGATGTCGTCGGGGGCGACCGGCACCATGAGTACGGCCGTGCCCCCCTGCGAGCAGAACCGTCGCGCGGCAAGAATCTCATCGGCCAGCGCGGCCTTGTCGCGCAGCACTCGACAGCGGATGTCCGGCCCGTCCACCACCGGCGGCGGCGCTCCCGGGCGGATGAAGGGATAGCGCTCGGCGTCGAGTCCGAGGCGGGCGCGTTGGGCATCGAGCCAGCCGTAGCCGCCGTTGCACAGCACCACGTACAGAACGCCGCCGTGGGCCGGAGCCGCGGCGGCGATGTCCGCGCGGGCCGCGAGGAACGCCCCGTCCCCGATGAACGCGGTGACCTCGTGGTCCGGGGCGGCCCGCTTGACCCCGATGGCCGCGGCCGCTCCGAAGCCCAAGGGGGTCTGCTCCGACGGCACGATGGACCCGCCACCGACGTGGAAGGGGAAGCAGTAGGACCACATGTCCTGCAGCCCGTTCTCCTGGACCAGCACATGATGCTCGCCGGCGGTGGCGTCCAGCGCGGCGAGCAGCTCGGCGATGCGGATTCCTGGCAGCGTCGCCGCGCGGGCCAATTCCGCTTCCACGCCGAGCGACATGACCTTACGGGCGACGGCGATCACGTTCGCCCACACCTCGGTCGCGTCTGCGGGCTCGCCCTTGCCTTCTTCATCCAGCGTCCGCGACCAGCCGAGCACGGCATGCCGGGCGTCCCCGAGCACGCGCGGGCCCGCGAACTCGGCCGACAGCCCGCCCGGATCGACGTTGACCTGGACCACCGTGACCGGGGGCCACGGTGTTCCGCCTTCGACGACTGTCTCCTCAAGCCGCCCGGCGAGCGACACCACCAGGTCGCAGGATGACCACAGCTCACGGGCGGGGGCCGTGGCGTAGAGGCCGGCCACCCCGCAGAACAGCCGGTGGTACTCGTCGACGGCACCACGGCCGGACGCGGTGGTGAAGAGCGCCGCGCCAAGGCGTTCGGAGAAGCGCTCGACCACACCGTCGTCGTTGCGGTGCCGCATTCCGCCACCCACCAGCACCACCGGACGCCGGCTCGCGCGGATCGCCGCCAGGGCCGGTCCCGGCATCAGGGGAACGGACTCAAGGACCAGTGGTTCGGGCAGCGTTGGCTGCGGTCCGGTGACGAGGATCTCCGCCGTGCGGACGTCATCGGGCATCTCCAGGTACACGGGTCCCGCCGGCGGCCCCACGGCTCGGGTCAGCGCCGTCACCGTCGCGGGGACGACCCGGTCAGGATGTCCCACCCGGTGCGCCCACCGCACGAGGGGCGCGGTCACAGCTACCTGGTCGAGTTCCTGGAATCCACCACTGCCCCGGCGCCGTTCGGACACGCCGGCGGCGAGCACGAGGACCGGTGCCCCGGACTCCCGCGCCTCAAGCAGCCCCGTGGCCGCGTGAGTGACAGCCGGCCCTTTGCCCAGGGCGCATACGGCCAGCCGACCCGACTGCAACGCATAGCCGGTCGCCATGTACATCGCGTTGCGCTGGTCACGGCACGGCACGAGGTCCAGGCCGGCAGCGTCGAGGGCACGAAGCAACTCCAGATCATCGCCGGGTAGCCCGAAGCAGGTGTCGACCCCGTTCGCCACCAGTACGTCGACGATCGCGGACCACGCGTCGGCGTACCGTTTGCCCACCTGGGTCACCTCCCACGCACCGCGGCAGGAGCAGCCGTCGGGAGATTCCGCGCCACGGCCTGCGATATGAGCAGGGGTTCGGCGTGCCGCTCGCCGCCGTAGGAGAGGTAGTTCGCCCTCAACCCGAATCCGCCGAACGGGCGGTTGCCGTCGTCGGCTTCGAGCAGCGTGTGGTTGACACAGGTGTGGTGACGCTTGGACAGAACATCCACCGTCTCCGGATCGTTTCCGTAGACCATCGCACCCAGCGCGCGCTCGCTGAAGTAGGGGCTGGACAAGCGTTCACGCAACCGCCTCGCACTGGGATAGGCCACGACGTTGAACACCGGGGCGAACATCTCGGCAAGGGGGATCTTGTCGTCGAAGCCCCAGAGCAACACGGTCGGCTCGATCTTGCGGGACAGCAGATCGATGTGCCCGCCGTGCCGGATGTGACGTAGATGCCGCACCAGGTAGTCCGAGCAGTTCACCAGCGCCGAGTCGTAGTAGATCGGACCGTAGTCGGCGGCAGGGTCGCTGTTCTGCCCGAAACTCAGTGAAGTCAGCTCGGTGGACAACAGGTTGACGAAGTCCTCAGTGCGGCCCTGCGGCGCGAACACGACGTCGGGGCCGAAACAGTCCTGGCCCGAGTTGTAGAGCCGGATTCGCGCGACGTCATGTGCGGCACGCTTAAGATCGGCATCGGGTGCGATCACGAAAGGGTTGATGCCGCGACCGAAGAAAAGGAAGAGCTGGTCGTCCGCCAGCCCTTCGCGGATGATCTCGGCATTGGCGTAATCACCGGTGAAGACGATGAGGTCCGCCTCGCGCACCGGACCCGTCAGGAACTTGCGCTGACTGAGGTCGCAAAGCTCGACGGGTAAGCCGTGCACCGGCGCCAGCAGGGCGTGTAATCGCCGCATCTGACTGTTGATCTGCGAGGACGGCCGAAAGGAGATTCTGTCGACGTAAAGGGACGCCACCAGCATGTACAGCGCGTAGGAATAGAGCGGAATATTGGAAGGCATGAAAACTGCAGCCCGAGGCACACAGCCCGGCCGGACCCGGCGAATCTCCTCCTCCGCGCCGTCAAGGGTGGCGAGGAACGAACGAATCTCCGCGCCGGCAGTGTGGTGGGGCGAGATTTCGGTGAGAATCCTCATCACCGCCTCTTCGTTGTCCGCCACGTACCGGCGCACAGCGCGCAGCGCATCGACACGGTCGGCGAAGGGGATGCGGGAGTCGGTCGCGCCGACGGCCGAACCGGACGCGATCGCGTCGGTGGTCGTGCGGTACGACGCGGGCAGCGAGGTCATGGCGATCTCCTCCAGAGCGGTCAGGTCGGGCTTTCCCGTGCTCGTGAGAGGCAACGCCGGAAGCACGACAATGTGGTCGGGCTGCTCGTAACGGGCCAGCACAGGGCGCAGCACCCGTTTCCAGTGCGCGGGCTCGTGATCGTCCGGGTCCGCGATCACGAACACCAGACGACAGCCCAGACGCTCGTCGGGGACGGCGACGACCTCCGTCTGCGCACCGGCCGACTCCGCCCGCTCGGCGAGGTGGTCGGGATAGAGGGTGTGGCCGTCACGGTGCACGGCGCGCTTGCGCCCGACCGGGAAGACGCGGCCCGCGTCGTCGACCAGGCCGATGTCGCCGGTGCGGTGAACGGGACCCGGAACCGGAACAATCCCACCGTCATCGCCCAGATGACCGGTCATCAGGCCCTCACTGCGTACGACGAGCTCGCCGAGCCGGCCGTTGGGAAGCGGCCTGCCCTGGTCGTCGTGGACCTCGACGACCACGCCGGGCAGCGGCGTGCCGCACCCGACCGGATCGGCATGCGACGCCAGCGCGATGTTTCCCAGCTCGGTCGCTCCATAGCCGTCGAGCAAGTGCCGGCCTGTGCGGGCGTGGAACCGAGCAGCCAGGTTGCGCCCCAGCGGCGCGCCGCCCACGCACCAGGCCCGTACCGTCTTCAGTGCGTCTGCGAGGGCGGGGCGACGGTCGAGCAGGTTGAGCAGGCTGTAATAGGTCGACGGGGCCCCATCGACGATGGAGAGGCCATGGTCCACGCCCACCGCAAGCGCACGGTCCAGGCGCGTGGTTGGCCCGTACACCACAAGCGTGCCGCCGCCCAGCCACCAGCAGAGGACCAGCGACAGACCGTATTGGTGGGAGTACGGCAGGACGGGCAGGAAGACGTCGTCGGGCCGGTACCCCATGCGTTCCGCGCTGAGCGCGAGGTTGTCCAGAATCGAACGACCGGAGCGGACAATGCCCTTGGGGCTCCCTGTCGTACCCGACGACCACGAGATCGCGGCGTCCTGGCGCCGCGCCCAGGCCGCGACATCGGGCACGGCCTCCGTGTTCGATACGGGCCGCGGCACCGCGATGTCGGGCGTCCCCTCACTGATGTCGAGCACCACACGCGCCTGGGCACGGATCCGCGATCGCTGTGACGGGGTCACTCGGTGATCGGCCAGGACCACCGAGGCATCGAGATGAATGAGCGCGAGCAGAACGACGACCCATTCCGGTGAATTGGCCCCGCTCACCATGACCCGCGACCCGGGTTCAATGCCGCGGCGTACAAGAAGTTCAGCGCAACCGAATACGCGGGCCGCGATATCGCCTGTCTCCCAGATGCGCCCCTCGGGCGAGATCAAGCGTCTTACGACGGGCAACTCCTGCTCCTTGAAGCTTATTCGCGGGCCTGGCCCGGCGCGTTCCAAGGGCTGTGGCCGGCCACGATGCGAGAGGGCTAAGGGCGCCGCGAATGTACCTCCTTGGTGTCGGCGGGCGTGCTCAGCTTCCTGGACATGCGCGTTCGCAGACTCTTGATCCCGCGATAGCGTCTACTTCCGTTCAAGAAGATCCGTCTCACAGGACTATCCCATACCTGCATCACCGTCGATGATGCCTATTGAGCCGAATTCCTGGTGGGCGAGGTGACGGACAAGTGGCCGGGACGCGCTGCTGTTCCGTCCGCGGGGACTGCGGGCGGGTGACCAGCGATAAGCCCACCTCACCCTGCTTCGCGGCTTCCGCGATCAGGCCGCTGTGGCGAGCGCCCGGGCGGGCTGTGTCTGCTCGTAGGCGTGCCCGACCCGCAGGAGGGTGGGCTCGCCGAGGGGTCGGCCGAGCAGCTGCATGCCGATGGGCAGGCCCGCCGCGTCGTGGCCGACCGGAACGGTCAGGGCGGGCACTCCGGTGATATTGGCGGGGGCGCAAAGGCGTACGTAGGCGTCGGAGACGCTCTCGGCCGTGCCGTCGGGCCAGGTGACCGTCTCCTCGTCGGCCCCGACCGCGGGCATCGGGACGCTCGGGGCGACGATCACGTCGACCTCCTCCAGTATGCGGGCCCACTCGGCGCGCATGAGTGTGCGGGAGCGTTGAGCGCGTACGTAGTCACCGGCACTCATCAACTCGCTTGCCTCCAGAAGGATGCGGACGTCCTCCTGGTACAGCTCGGGGACCGTTCGCAGGCTGCCTTCGTGGTAGGCGCCGGCCTCCGGCACCATCAAGCCCCACTGGGTTGCCTGGATGTAGCGGGTCATCGGGATGTCGACGTCGACGAGCTGTGCGCCCAGGGCTTCCAACTGCCCGATGGCGTGCCGGACAGCGGTCTCCACCTGGGGGTGGACGTTGTCGAAGTAGTAGGTGCGCGGCACGCCGATGCGCAGCCCTGTCAGGTCCGTGCCGGCACCGGGCCGGTAGTCCGCGACGGGCACCGACAGCGAGGCGGGGTCGCGCGGATCATGTCCGGCCAGCGCGGTCAGGACCAGGGCCGCATCCTCGACAGTTCGGGTGATCGGGCCGACGTGGTCCAGTGACCAGGACAGGGAGGTGACGCCGTGACGGGGGACGAGACCGTAGGTCGGCTTGAGGCCGACGACACCGTTGAGCGCGGCTGGCACCCGGATCGACCCGCCGGTGTCGGTGCCCAGGGCGAAGGTCGCGGCGCCCGACGCGACGGCGACCGCGGAGCCGCCGCTGGAGCCGCCGGCGACCCGGCCCAGGTCCCAGGCATTGCGGGTCTGCGGGGTGGTCAGGCCGAACGCGAATTCGTGGGTGTGGGTCTTGCCGAGCAGGATCGCGCCGGCCGCGCTCAGACGCGCGGCGACGGTGCTGTCCGCTGTCGCGCGGTGGTCGGCGCGGACCCGGGAGCTGGCCGTGGTGGCCATCCCACCGACATCGATGAGGTCCTTGAGCCCCATCGGGATGCCGTGCAGCGGTCCCCGGTAACGGCCCTGCGCCACTTCCTGTTCGGCTTCGCCCGCCGCCCGGCGGGCCTGCTCCGCGGCGACCGTGACATAGGCGCCGAGGTGCGGCTCCGTCTTCTCGATCCGATCGAGGACGGAGTCGACCAGTTCGAGGGGGGACAGTCGCCGGGCCCGGATCGCGTCCGCGGCGGCGGCGAGGGACAGCTCATACGGCTGCATCGTGCTTCTCCTGTCCGGCGTGGTAGGCGGCAGCGGGCGGGGCGTCCGCGAAGTCCAGCTCGCGCAGGACCGAGACGACGCTGTGGATGTGGTTGGCGACCGCGGCGACCGCGGCGTGCCGCTCGGCGGGCAGCTCAAGTCCGGCGCGGGCGGCCCAGCGGGCGGCCTCTGGCGGTGTGAGTTCGACGGCGGACATGGATGTTCTTCCTCTCGGTGGAGGTTGGAGCGGCGGTGTGACCGACGCCCGGAAGGCCAAGGATTCGCTTTAGCCAGCTACAGACGCCGCGGCAGCTCGGCAGCCCACGCGGGAGCGGCCGAGGGGGCCGACCGCGCGGTCAGGCCGCGGTGGCCGGGATCTCGGCGCCGTGGTCGCCGAGCAGCCGGTAGCGGCCGTTCTCCCGGCGGACGGTGCCGGCCGTGGGCCGCGGGAAGTGGGTGCCCATGAGCAGCGTGTCCGTGTCCGCCAGGGTGTCGAGCAGCCTGGCACGGGTGCGGATCGCCTGGGCGGGGTCGATGTCGACGCAGCTGTGCACGTGGGGGTGGGACAGCTGCACGGGGTGGTGGATGCTGTCGCCGGTGATCAGCGCGCGGCGGTCGCTGCCGTGCAGTTCCACGGCGACCTGCCCCGGGGTGTGGCCCGGGGCAGGGACCAGCAGGACGCCCGGCGCCACCTCGTGCCCCTGATCGGGCACGTCCACGAGGTCGTACTGTCCGGCGTCGCGTACGGGGGTGACGGAGTCGCGGAACATCTGGCGTCGGGCCTCGTCCAGGTCGGTGGCGGCCCAGTGGTCCCATTCGGTGCGGCTGGTGAGGTAGCGGGCGTTGGGGAAGGTGGGAACCCAGTCCTCACCGGCGAGGCGGGTGTTCCAGCCGACGTGGTCGGTGTGCAGGTGCGTGGTGATCACCAGGTCCACGGACTCGGGCGGGAAGCCGGCCGCCGTCAGGCGCTTCAGGAAGTCGGTGTCGAGACCGTTCCAGGCCGGGTTGGCGCGCGGCTTGGCGTTGCCGATGCCGGTGTCCACGACGATCCGCAGCCCGCCCGCCTCCACCGCGAAGCTGTGGCTCGCCAGACGGGGGACGTCGGCGTCGGCGAAGTCGGGGCGCAGCCACGACGCTTCGTCCAGCACCTCCTTGGTGGCGTCCGGCAGCAGCCAGGGTCCGGTCTGGCGCGGCAGTTCGATCTCGTCGACGCGGCGTACGGCGATGTCGCCGAGGCTCCATCCCATGCGTGGGGAAGAAGTGGCTTGACGGGGCGTGGCGTTACTCATCGGTGGGTTCCTTCGGATGGGGCGGTGCGGCGGGAAGGCAGGATCCGGTCAGCCGGTGCTCGGCTGCCGCACGGCGCGGACGAGACCGATCAGGGTCAGCAGAACGGCCGTCACGGCGTAGAGCGGCGGCCCGCAGGCCGTACACGTCGGCCAGGAAACCGACGAGGACGGCGGGGCCAGGACGCCGAGCATGGAGCACCCCTCACACCTAAAGGCAAACGCTTTGCGTTAGACAGAGAGTAGGCCCCGCCCCACCCAAAACGCAAATCTTTAGCTTTTGGCCGCTGAAGGGAGCGGACCCCGGCCGAGCACCGACGCCACGAGCCGGTCGGTGTAGGCCGCCGACAGATCCGAGGGACGAAACAGGATGCGGTACATCAAGGGGGCGACGACGACGTCCAGCAAGGTCTCCACATCGGGCACGGCCTCCCCGCGCCCGGCCGCGCGCACACCGATGACCTTCAACTGCTCGACGGCGTAATCGGAGCAGCGGACCGCATTGCCCTGCTCCGGGTCACCCAGCAGGGCGTCGCGGATGTACGTGCGGCCCGCCGTCGAGGACATCTCCTCCGCGAACTGCACCACCCACGCCTCCAGGTCCGCCCGCAGGCTGCCGTGGTCGGCCGGCGCACCATCGGGGCGCAACCGCTCGACGGCCACGTCGGACAGCAGCTCCCGCAGGTCCCCCCAGCGCCGGTAGACGGTGGACGGCGTCACCCCCGCGCGGGCGGCGATCAGCGGCACGGTGAGCGCGTCCCGCCCCACCTCTGCCTCCAGGTCACGGACAGCCTGATGCACGGACTGCTGGACGCGGGCGCTGCGCCCGCCGGGGCGTGTGGTCGCTCGGGCACTCATGCACCCACCTTAATGCGAAGAAGTTGCGTCCGGGCCGACCAGACCCCGCAGACTCTGCCCGTACAGAACATCGCGGAGCCAGTCGCCCCGCCGGCACAGCACCGCCCTGGACCGGGCACCACGCACGGCCGAACCCCCACCCGTCTCGAAACCGCGCGCACAGGCTGGCCGGCGACGCGGTCACCACCGCCTCCGCCGCGGACGGCCCGCGCGGACGGGCCACCGCCCTCGCCGCGCCTACCGCGACTTCGCCGCACGCAATCCGGCGGTCTACGGCCCCTTGTTCCAGCTCGACGGCGGCCTGGGGTTCGCGCGGGAGGGATACCCCAGAGCCGCCGACGCGTGCCGGACGCGGACCGCCACGGCCCCGCGTCCGGCACGCGTCGGGGTGATCAGTCTCCGGGGATCGTGAACCGCTGCCGGTCGGACCCGTCGCACGCGGCCATCTGGAGCCGACTGCCATTGGACGTATTGCCGTTGGGCACGTCCAGGCAGTACCCCCACTGGGCGTTCCGCAACTGCCCCGACTCGTAGGACCACTGCTGAGGCGGCGTGCTGTTGCACACCCAGAGCTGGGCCTGTGCACCCGTGGACGCACCCGCCGCGTCCAGGCACCAGTTGCCCAGGTCACCGGCGCGCAGCGCCGAGCCTTCGCGGCGCCACCACTGGGCGTTGGTGTTGTTGCAGTCGTACGTCTGGACGGCCCGGCCGTTCTCGGCCCGGGAGCCTGCGACGTCCAGGCACTTTCCGTCCTTGCCCTGGATCTCGCCGCCGGGCACCCGCTGGAAGGAGACGTTCCCGCCCGACCGGCTCCCGTGCCCGTAGAAACCCCAGTTGGACCAGCCTCCGTCGCTCTGGAGCTGGAAGTCGCCCGATTCGAAGACCCAGATGTTGTAGTAGACGCCGCTCGACTTCCGTACCAGCGCCCGGAATCTGAACCCGGTGAGGCTATGGGTGAAGCGGGCGTCGGAGACCGTCACGAGCAGGTTGTAATGGCCGTTCAGGGACGGGCCCAGGCCGTTGACCAGGCTCTGGACGTAGTCGCCCCGGCTCTTGGACTTGTTCTGCTGGTGGAGGTCGCGCAGCCGTTGGTCGAGCCCCCAGACGGGCTGCCCCTGGGTGATGTTCACCTCGTCGTCGGCGGTGGCGTGTGCGGCCGCCGGGCGGGCGGGCGCGGCCTGGGCCGGGAGGACACCGCCGACTCCGAGCGCGAGTGCCGTGCAGGCGAGCAGCGTGATGCGCGCGCCGCGCCGGACTGCTGTGGTCGTCATCTTCGTCTCGTCTCCGGGGCTAGGGAAGGGTGAACCGCTGGGTGGGACCGTCGTTGCACGGCATCATCTGGAGCCGGTTGCCGTTGCCGGTGTTCCCGTTGGGGATGTCCAGGCAGTAGTTCCATTGGCGGTTGCGCAGGGAGCCGTTGCCGACGTAGTCCCACTGCTGGGGCGGGCTCCCGTTGCAGTCCCACAGCTGTGCCTTGTCGGTCCAGCCGGCTCCGCCCGCGTCGAGGCATTTGTTGCCGGGCAGGCCGGACCTGAGCGCGAGTCCGTCCCGGTACCACCACTGGGCGTTGGTTGCGTTGCAGTCGTACATCTGGATCGGGGTGCCCTTGTTGGTGGAACTCGACTGCACGTCCACGCACTTGTTCTGCTGGTCCTGCTTCTTCAGGCTGTTCCCGTCGGCCTGGTGGAAGACGACCTCGGGACCGTTCCTGGTGAAGCGCCCGCAGAAGCCCCAGTTGCGCCACCCGCCGTCGCTCCTCAGACGGAAGCTGCCGGATTCGAAGATCCAGTAGTGGTACGTGGCGGAGCCGTCCCAGCTGTAGTGGAGCCGGCCCTCCCAGCGCACGCCGTTGAATTTGGTGTCGTAGGAGGCGTTTTCCTCCTTGACCATCAACACGTTGTAGTGGCCCTGGACCATGGCGCACGAGTCGTTGATCACGCCTTGGACGAAGGCCCCCTGGTCCTTGGCCTTGTGGTTGTCGAAGATCTGGAACAGATAGGTGATGATGTCGATGAGCGCCTGAATGGCGTCGACCGGCCCTGCCGCGGCCACGGCGCGCGGGCTCGGCCCGCGCACCCGCAGCGCCTCGGCCGTACGTTCGGAGATTGGCCGCAGGGGCGCGTCCTGGCTGTCGGTACCCATGCGTACGCCCGCCGTCGGGGCCGGTTTCGCGACGGCCGGCGCGGCGAGGGCGGACGCCTCCATCCCGCCGGCCAGCAGTACGGTGGCCATGAGGGCGGCGATGAGTCCGATTCGCGATCTTCGTAACATAAGCGTCTCCTGTGGGGTGTGGGACGGGATTCGTTCGTCACGTGACCGTAGGTGTGTCCAGTCAATATTCGATAAATACGGAATCGATGGGTGGGCGGCGTTCTCGGCGGTGAGCGGCGTTCACGCGGTATGGGCCGGTCCACCGGCCGCCCGCCCTACCGCGGCACCCGCAACGGCGAACGCCGAACCCACTCCGTCTCGGCCTCCGCCGACCGGCCACCCGCGGGCCCTCCGACGGAGCGGCTCGATTCCGCCCTTACCGGGTACCTAGTACTGCGTTCCTCATAGGGCGTACACATAGCGGCGCCTGTGTGTCCGGGTGGGAGGTGCTGGTTGTCCCCAGATCCAGGGGCGGGCACGGGTGCTGAGCTGGGCGGTGGCCAGCTCGGTGGCATGGGCGATGTCGTGGGGGTTGCAGAAGGAACGGCCGTCCAGGGCGGTCTTGCGGTCCGGGGCCCCGGCTGCCGCACAGTCGCTGGCATTGGGTCCAGGCGGGGCGTCCCCGCAGCTCCGAGACGCGATCAGCCCGGAACCCGACGCCTCGACCAGCCTGCACCCCGACCGGGCTGTCGCCACCCTCTACACAGGCTGCCCCGAACCTCTCGCCGCCTGGGCGGTTGGCCTACTGCGCAGCTTGGTGGTGAACCCGCCGCGCGATCGTCCCAGTCCGTGATCACCAGGCTCGGCGAACACGCCACCCGGCAGTTCCTTCTGCAGGTCGCCTGCTTGCGGACCCCGGCTGCATGCTGATGGGCGCGGCACACCGTGGAGTCGACGCTCAGGTCCCACGTGATCGCACCCTCCGCATCGGCCAGGGACTGGAGCCGGGTGAGGATTCGATGCCAGGTTCCGTTCCGCTGCCATCGGCGGAACAGGTCGTAGATCCGTCCCCACCGTCCGTACTCGACGGGGACGTCCCGCCACGGAACACCTGTCCGGACACCGCGGCGGCCGCCGGTCCGGACCGACCCCCGTCCGGACCGGCCGACGGCACGCACGTCGCGAAGGCACGAGGCGTGCGCCACGGGCGAACTCTCAGGGCTTGAGACACCCGTGGCGCGGACAGGGCACCCGTCGCCTGACCAACGGCGCCCCGGCTCTTCAGTCGCACCGGGCGTCACGAAACGACCGACCGCGGGAGGGCCGGCCGTTCGCCGAGCCCGGTCAACTCTCGTGCCGCAACTGGACTGTCAGGCAGCCCCGGCCGTCTGCTACGACATGGAGATGCGGCGGGAAATCATCGCTCTCGCAGACGTTCACGCACCTGTGCTTCCCGCTCCATCGCAGGCGGAGAACACCTTGGCCGACCACTGGGGCCGACTCGGTCCGCGCCCTGACGACGATCTGAACGTCCTCCTCCGGCATGCGCTGCCCCAGCTCAAGCGGCAGGACCGTGTAGCCGGCTCCCGACGTGACGTGGGCGACCGTGGCGCTGTTCAAGGGAATGACCTTCAACTCGTAACTACCAGGAGTCTTCCCCAGCGAGTCGACGAGCCGCACCTTCGTTTCGTACATGGCGGTGAACTCCTCATGACGGCCAAGACAGAGGCAGCGGCGCCCAGTGCACACTGCTGGCCCGCATGTCGTACCGCACACCGAGCCGGACAGCGACCGCCCTCCGCAAGGAATCCACCCCAACACGACCGGCACACATCGACGACGCGACGGACTCCCCCATTCCAGATAGAGCCCCGGTGTTCCGCACCCCACCACGCCCGCCCACCTCACCCATCCGCCCCGACCGTCGACCACGCAACCCCCTTTCTCCGTAGCCCTGTTGGAACCTTTGGAGGAGGAACCCACCTGGCCATCACGACCACCTCAATGGGACTCCGGGCGAAAGCCAGTGAAGTGGTCAGGCGTGACGCCCACACGATCGTTGCGGTCAGGAGGCGTTCGGCGGTGATGCCGTGGGGGCGAACCAGGCGGTGGCCCGCTGGAGGAAGGCCGCGCATGTGGGGGCGGTCCCGTCTGGCCGAGCGGAGTCGGCGGGTGGGCTCGTCGAGCCGCGTTCAGCGGCACAGGGTGCGCAGAGTGGTGAGGCAGTCTGCGGCCCGGCGCTGCGGGTCGGTGTCGGTGCTGGCCCAGGCGATCCGGGCGTCCGGCCGGATGAGGACGGAGGTGACGTTCCGCCAGATCGGCTGCGCCGCCTTGGTGTTGACGGTTCCTGCCCGTTGCTCCAGGCCATCGGTGCGGCACGGTGTCCGGGTCCCGCCGAGGTCCAGCAGTAGTGGTCGGCCATGGTGCATCAACGGGTGGGCAGTGGGTGCGTCGGCCGTGTCCAGGGCGAGGCCGGCCAGTCGGGTGCCGTTCAGCGGGTGCGCGCCGGGTGTGGTGTCGGCGGGGATCGGGGCGTCGAAGCCGGCGATCCGGCGGGCCCACTGGCGGTTGGTCTGCGGTTCGGCGAGCGCGGCGGACCAGACCCCGCGCAGGGCGATCTGCTCCGGGCTCGCCGCGGCGAACAGGGCGAGCTGCGCGCGGGTGTTGTCGATGACGGCGCGGGCGGCCGGTCGACGCTCCGTGTCGTAGGTGTCGAGTAGTCCATCGGGCGCCCGGCCCTGGAGGGTGGCAGCCAGCTTCCAGCCCAGGTTGGTGGTGTCCTGGATGCCGAGGTTCATGCCCTGCCCACCGGCCGGGAAGAACATGTGCGCCGCGTCCCCAGCCACCAGCACCCGTCCGGCCCGGTACCGCGCGGCCTGGCGGGTGGCGTTGCCGTAACGCGACAGCCACCGGGGGTTGCGGATACCGAGGTCCCGTCCCAGCAGCGTGCGGGTCTGCTCGCGCACCTCCTCCAGCGTCAGCGGTTCGCCGGTCCCGCGGTGCATGGTGGCTGTGGAGAGCCCCGCCAATCGGTGGACGCCGTCGCCGATCGGGGCCGCCAGGAACGAACCGGCCGGCCCGGTGGCGGCGAGCGGCGCGGTGGGCGGATCGTCGAGTTCTACGTCGGCGAGCCACCCGGTCAGTGTGGTGTCCTGACCGGGGAAGTCGATGCCGACGGCCTGTCGTACGGCGCTGCGGGTGCCGTCGCAGCCCACCACCCAGCGGGCCCGCACCGTCCGGTGGGTGCCGTCGGCCCGGATCACCACCTCGACGGCATCCGGCCCCTGGGTGAGCGAGACGACCTCCTGCCCGCGCAGCACCAGGGCGCCCACGGCGACCGCGTGCTCTTCCAAGAGTTGCTCGGTGACGGACTGACCGAGCGCCAGCATGAAGGGGTGGACCGCCCCGACGGTGGAGAAGTCCAACCGGGTGGTCGCCGCCCCGAAGTGGCCGGTCGGCACCGGCGTACCGCGTTCGATGAACCGTTGCGCGAGGCCGCGGGTGGCGAAGGTGTCCAGCGTGCCGGCCTGCATGCCGACCGCGCGCGACCGTCCGTCCGGCGCCGCCCGGCGTTCCACGACGGCCACCTCCACCCCGTGCAGGCGCAACTCCGCGGCGAGCCAGAGCCCCACCGGGCCGGCCCCGGCGATGAGCACGTCGAACATGGCAACCACTTCCTCTCACTCGTGTCCCATTGCGAGTTCCCCGCTTGCCGCTTCAAGCGCCGTCACATGAGACAGACACCGACGCACTGTGCAGCAGCGGGGAGTTCGGGCATCACCCGGTTTCACATGCCTCGACCGGCGGAGCTGACCGTGACCTCCTCCGGGGCGGGGCGGCGTCAGAGCGATCGCAGGCCATGTGAGGCCAAGCCCGGCTGGACAGCCCCGGAGGAAAAGCCGTGATGACCGGGCCGCCACCGATCAGCGCGCCGCTGGTCGACGATTCGACGCCCGCCCAGTGCGCAGTGTTCGCTTCCCCGGACGGCCAGTTGTGCGCGCTGCGTTACGCGGCTTCGGCGAGGATCCGCTCCACTGCCGGGGAGCGGGGCTGGAAGACGTCGTTGAGGCCGATGGCGCGCAGGGCGGGAGCGAGTTCTCGCATCTGGGCGACGAGGGCGGCGTATTCGGGAGTGCCCTCGGTGAGGTCCTCCAGTCGAAGGGCGTTGGCGACGAATGCGGCCACCGAACCCTTGCGGACGGTCAGCCCGCCCATCGCGGTCGAGTCGACGCCCTCGGGCAGGACATCTTCCGGGCGTACGGCGGGCTGGTGCTGGTGCGTAGACGACTGCGTCATGACTGTCCTTTGCGTGCTTGATGTACGTGCTTTCTGCACGCTGATTACGTTAGCAGGACTCCGTGCTTTCTGCACGTACCATCGGAGGGTGAGTAAAACGACACGTGACAGCACCTCCGCCGCCCGCGTAGCCGCAGCCATCGGGGCACTGACCCTGCGCGCCACCCGCGCCGGGCTCTACGGCCGACTGACCTCCGGAGTGGAAGGTGTGGACGCCACGACCTACCCCGTACTCTCCGGACTCGCCCGCACGGGACCCGCCACCGCCACCCAGCTCGCCGAGACCATCGGAATGGACCGCACCGTCACCACCCGCTACGCGACCAGACTGCAGGAAGCCGGACTGATCACCCGCCACCCCGACCCCACCGACGCCCGCGCCACCAGACTGGCCCTCACCGCCGAAGGCGAAAGAGCGGTCACCACGTTGCGCGAGGCAATGGAGTCCTTCGTCGCGGAGGAGATGGCGACATGGCCCTCGGATGAGGCCACCGCCTTCGCCACGCGCCTGGAACGTCTGACGCAGTCGATCGCCCAGGGCGAGGCGGACCGGTCACGCTGATGCGGGCTCAGATGGAGCGAGCGGCCCAGTGGGTCGGCCGACTGGAGGCCCCACGCTCAGAGTGACGGCAGGTGCGAATCGCCAGGATCCGCGTCAGGCCGCCGCCTCGCCGGGGCGTCGTGTGACCCGTCACGGCGGCATTGCGGGGTTTCAGCCGTCGTCTCCCTCACCCGCTCACGCACCCCTGTGTCACCACAGCGCCACCGACCGCTGAAGGCAACCGTGTTGCCCGACGGGGACGCCGGACTGCACCTGGTGACTCTGGTCCGGCCTCACACGCACCGGCACTATGGAGAGATCGGTTTCACCGTCGACGGGATCACGCAGGGAGGCGCCCCGTGCGCGTCGTACATCAGGTACAGGGCCCGACCGCCAAGACGCCACGGCGGGAGCCGCCCGTCCAGCGCGCGGAGCACGAGACCGAGCGCCCACCCTCCGGGCTGCTGTCCCCGGCCGCCCTGCTCGACCTGCAGCGCTCCGCCGGGAACGCCGCCGTGGTGCGCGCGCTGCAACGGCGCGCCCGGCCCCCGCAGGACAGCTACGACCGGGGCGCGGTGCCACCCTCCACGGTCCCCAAGGTCCTCGGGAGCTCGGGCAAGCCGCTCGACGGGACCGTGCTCAACGATATGGAGGCCCGCCTCGGCGCGGACTTCACGGACGTACGGGTGCACACGGGCGCCGACGCCCGGCGCTCGGCGCAGGAGCTGGGAGCACGCGCGTACACCTCGGGCAACCACGTGGTCATCGGTGACGGAGGCGGCGACCGGCACACCCTCGCCCACGAGTTGACCCATGTGATCCAGCAGCGTCAGGGTCCCGTCGCGGGCACCGACCACGGCAACGGGCTGCACGTCAGCGACCCCCGGGACCGTTTCGAGCGGGCCGCCGAGGACAACGCCCGCCGCGCCCTCGCCCGCCCCCTCCCGGCCACCGCCGACGCCTCGCACGAGGGACACGAACACGACGGCGCACCCCACGGCCACGCCGCGCACGACACGAGGCCGGCGCGGACGACGGCCGCGAACCCGGTGCAGCGCTTCGTCGTCGTCAACCCCGGCGACGCCAACTACCCGCACATGGGCACCCTCAACAACCAGGGGCAGCCCGGCCCCGCCGCCCCTGACTTCTTCCCCAGCCAGGAGGCCCGTCCCCGCACCGTCCAGGACCCGCACACCGGGCCCCGGCAGGCCGACAGCTACGTGGCGGCCGACGGCAGCCTCAACGTCGTGTACAACGGGCCGGTACCGCTGCGCCTGGCCGACAAGATGGACCTGGCGGTGGAGGACATCACCGACGGCCGCCAGGCCAAGACCTTCTTCGCCACGTCCGAGCGGATCGAGCAGGCCAACGCCCAACTGCGCGGCAAGGTGCGTCTCGACCAGGCGGAGGGCTTTCTGACGCTGCGGCGCACCAGGCGGTTCCTCAACATCAAGGTGATGGACCAGCACCTGACGCTGTGGCAGGTCGAACCCGTGGTGCAGAACCCCGGACGCGGCCAGGCGCCGCAGCGCGGTCTGGAAGTGCGGCTCTCCCAGCGCTGCAACGAGATGGCGACGGAGGTCACCGCGAAGCCCGCGCCGCACTTCACCGGTGAGGACCTCTACTTCGAAGCCATCTTCAAGGTCATCGGCGAAATGGCGGGCTCGGCCGCGGCCAACGCCATCCGGACCCGCTACGAGAACGCCAGGAACGTGGTCATACGCGACCGGGACCAGCTGCCGCTGCTGGCGGCCGTCATCAGCGAGATGGTCCAGCAGGTCATGGCGTACCGCGACAACCCCGCACAACTGCCCCAGCTCCAGGCCGCGTACGAGAAGTTCAAGGTCAACGAATTCACGGCGAAGGCCGGCGTCGGGGACGTCTTCATGATCAAGGCGCTGCGCGCCGACTCCACCTCCGGCAGCCTGGACTTCCATCTCGCCGGCGTCGTGGCCAAGAGCGGACGCGACCACGTCACGATGGAGAACTTCGCACGGCACGAGGAGCTGGAGACCCTGAGCTCAGGTGACCCTCAGTGGTTCTTCCAGATGTACGGTCCCGCCCAGAGCATGCAGAGCTTCCACGAGCAGTGGGGCTGGGCGACCAGGTTCACCCCACAGAGCGGGGAGAACCGCCTCGTGCTGACGATTCTGATCCAGGGCTGAGCACGACGGTGCGGTGCGTTCACGGAACGAGGTTCCGTGAACGCACCGCACCGTCGTGGTCAGGGGAAAACGCCGGTCTGGCCGTCATCCCCCGGAAAGCATCCGTCTCATCGTTTGACGTCGCTCAGGACCCCGCTCACGTTCAACACCTCATCGCATCCGGATGCCTGTTTCCCGGTGGCCGGCGTGCCGGGCTTCGCGCACGTCACCTTCGCGGTCACCGTGGCGTTCTCGGGAATCTCGATAGGTGTCACCCAGTGGTAGTCCTGGTTGCGGAAGGTCTCCAGAGCTATCGTGGTGATCTTGCGGTCTCCGAAGGTGATGATCAACACCCCTTCGTCGCCCTGGAAGTTGGCCACGACGATGTCCGTGATGCCGAAGGTCTTTCCGGCCGGTACCCGGTAGCCCCCCGTCTTCGTCGCGCCACCGTCCGTCTGGACGTCGATGGTCGCCGAGCTCTGCTGGCCGACGCCGTTGACTGCGCCGGGCGCCGAGCCCGATCCGCTGCCGCCGCTGCCCGCCCCCGTCGCACCGCCGCCCGCGGGCTTGTCCTGACCGCCGGCTCCGGTACCGGTACCGGGCGCACCGCCCTGCTGGGTACCGCTGGGGCTCGGGCCCGGTGTCCTGACAGCCTCGTTGGCGGCCTGCTTGGCGGTGCTCCGTACGGCGGGCCGCACCAGTGCGAACCACGCGAGCAACAACGCCAGGAGCGCGGCGAGCACGGCGAGCAGCCACTTCGGGAAGACCGAGAGCTGAACGAACTCACCCTCCAGTGGCGGGCGTTGACCGGCGACGGCCCGCTCGCTCGGCGGCCGCCCCTGCCCCCTCCCGTCCGGGTCGCTCTCCTCGGCGTGCGCCACAGCGAGCTGGAACGGCCAGGTGACGGGCTTGCCGAACCAGATCACCTTGCCGGTCCGCACCCGCAGGCGAACCTCGGTGGACTCTCCCGGCTCCAGGTGGGGCCGGCTCGGCGTGAGGCCGAACCGCAGTTCCTCGCCCGCCTGTTGTCCGGTGATGGTGACGTCCGTGGCGGTGTTTCCCTGGTTGCGCACGGCGATCCGGTAGCGGGCGCCGAGCCAGCCGCGTCGGCGCCGTGGCTGGAGTTCGTGCTGCAGCTCCCGGAACGCCTCGACATGGACGGTCGTCTCCGGGACCCGCACCAACTCCGGGTGCTCCACGGGCAGTACGCGCACGCCGAGCGGGATGTCCCCCGCGCGGACGTCGGGCGAGCGGGGCGGGGCGAGATGTACCGTCACCGACTCGGACGTGCCCGGGTACAGCGAGACCCTGGCCGGTTCGACGGTGCTCCACGCGGCGCAGTCACCGACGATGTCGAGGGCGTAGGCCTCGACGATGTCGCTGTCGTTGCGGACGGTCAGGGTCGTGGTCGCCTCACCGCCGGGCGTCACCGTCACCGGCGGGATTTCGATTTCGGCAGATGCAGATGCGGTCACGCGGTGAACCTAAATCCCGTGCCGTCCGTAGCGCGAGAGACAGGAGGGCAACGGACGGGCAGTCAGGGTGCCCCCATCGTGCATCCCGGCGCTGCCCCCTCTGCACGGCTCACCACCCGCACGACGCACGCCACCACACCAGGCCCCGTGCCGGCCCCGTGCGGACGGCCTGCTCGCGCAGGTCAGGACTGCAGGATCTCCAGAAACGAGTACGCATCAATGGCATTACACGACGAGCAGCGCTCGGTCATGGTCCCGGCGCAACTCCACAGATCGCCCGACCTGAGGGCGACAGTGCCCTCCGTCCCCCACACCACACCTCGCCGCACCTCCGTGTCCGTGTACGCGGAGGACCTGATCCTGCACACCGGCGTCGTCCAGCAGCTGCGCCAGCGGCCCGAGGTGGAGCTGCTCACGGACGCCGAGGCCGACCGGGCCCAGGCCTCGCTCGTCGTGGTGGACACCGTGGACGACGATGCCGTCCAACTGCTGCGCCAGCTGCGCCGCAACACCGCCACCCGCACCGGGCTCGTCGTCGGCACCTTCGGCCTGACAGGGCTGCAGACCGTCGTGGAGTGCGGGGTCGCCGGGGTGCTGCGGCGGGCGGAGGCCGACCAGGACCGGCTCCTGCACCTGATCAACACCCTCGCGAACGGGGAGGGGATGCTCCCCGGTGACCTGCTCGGCAAGCTCCTCGACCACCTGGGTGGCCTGCAGGGCGCCGCCCTTGGCCCGCGCGGGCTCGCCCAGTCCACCCTCACGGCGCGAGAGGCCGACATGCTCAAACTCGTCGCGGACGGCCTCGACACCGCCGAGATCGCGCAGAAGACGTCGTACTCGGAACGCACGGTGAAGAACGTCCTGCACGAGGTCACCACCCGTCTTCAGGTGCGCAACCGCGCCCACGCGGTCGGGTACGCGATGCGGCACGGGCTCATATAGCAGGCGCACCGGCGGGCCGCTCGCTCTTGCCCGAAGGCGCAGGAACTCTTCCCCCGGGACAGGCCCCTGCGGCCTGTCCCCGGCCCCGTCCGGCCGTGAGGGTGGTGCCCGAAGACCGTTCCCAGACTGCGAGGTGGACCGTGATCGGCACCGCTGGCCCCACCGGGCGGCACCAGCTCGGCAGAATCGGTGCCGCCGTCCTGCTGCTCGGACCGCTGCTCGCGGTGAGCATCGCGGTCGGACAGGGCCTCGGGGGCCGGGCCGAGGCCGACCCGGGTCGCGCGGCCGCGTCGGGCGCCGGGCGGATCGCGTACGCCGGTACGGAGCACCGCAGCCTCGGCGAGGTCAGCACGACCACGTCGAGCACACCACTCCTCGGCGCCGGACCCGCCCATTTCGACCAACAGCCCGCCGCGCACGGCGATATGACGGTCTTCACCAGCCTGCGCGACGACGTGAAACCGCAGGTCTACCTGCGCGATGCGACCGGCGCCGTACGCAAGCTGACGACCGGGCGCGACGCCGCGCATCCACGCCTCACCCCGGACGGGACATCGGTGGTGTTCGACTCGGCCGAGCCCGGCGGCCCCGGAGGCCGACCGCAGCGGGACCTGTGGCTGGTGCGCACCGACGGCACCGGGCTGCGCAGGCTCACCGACTCCCCCGTCGACGAGGTGTCGCCCACCGTCTCGCCCGACGGCACCCGCCTCGCGTACGCGTGCGACTCCGACCCCCTGCGCGGCCTGCAGATCTGCACGCGGGCACTGGACGGCGGCGCGGCCACTCTCCTCACCGGCGCCCAGGCCGGAGAGTCGACCGAGCCGATGTGGAACCCGGTGGACGACCCAGCCCACCGTGACCTCGTCGCCTACACGTTCACCGCGAGCGGGCAGCAGAAGCCGAGCCTGCGCGTCACCGACGGCAAGGGCACCGACGGTCCGCTGCTCGCCGGCGAAGCGGCCCCCTGGCGTACCCGCAGCGCCAGTTGGCTGCCCGACGGCAACGGCCTGCTCTTCCTCAGCCCCGACCGCACCTGTGGCTGCGAGGGCGACTGGGACCACGTCTACCGGACGCAGGCGCACACGACGGACGCGCCCCAGCTGATCCTCAGCGAGAACCGCGCGGTCGACTCACCCACCTGGCTCGGCCCCATGAACGGCGGCAAGGTGATCGTCGCGCGCACCTCCGCACCGGCGGTGCACATCGCGACGCTCCAGGACGCACGCCAGGACGGCTCGGACCCGCGGGACCTGGGCCTGACCATCCTCAAGGAGGACCCGGCGGCCGACACGAACACCGACCCGGTGGCCGATCCCCTCTTCAACCCCGCCGCCGGGTACGACCCTTGGGACGAGCGGCAGAACTACACGCCGGACGGGCGGCGGATCGTCCTGACGCGTTTCGAGGACTCACAGAACGGCAGGATCGAGCGGATCTGGCTCGCCGACGCCGACGGATCGCACGCCGCGCCGATGCCGCTCGCCGGGCGCGGCCCCAAGGACTGGGACACCGACCCGACCTTCTCACCGGACGGCAGGTTCCTCGCGTTCACCAGGACATCGCCCGGCGGGGTCGGCAGCGCCTCGGGGCCCGGCCGCATCCTGGTCGCCGACGTGGCGACCGGGACGATCGTCCACGAGATCACGCCTCCACCAGGTCAGGGAGCCGGCGGCGACGCACAGCCCACCTGGTCCTCGGACGGCACCACGATCGCGTTCACCCGCAATGAGGTGATCAACGGGGGCGGCGGCAACAAGCACATCTGGACCGTGCCGGCCAACGCGCTGGACCGGCAGAAGGACTTCAGCGCCACGATCTGCCCCGGCGCCTGCGACGTGATCGACGACAGCCCGGCGTTCTCACCCGACGGCCGTACCCTCGCCTTCAACCGCAAGGACGGCGGCGGCCGCGTCAACGAGCGCGACGGCCTGCTCGTCGCGTCCGTCACCGGCGCCGACTGCAAGGTCGTCGAGCCGACCGGCCTCGGCGGCAACCCGGACGCCTGCCGTCAGCCGCTGCCCGACACCTCCGCGACCGGGCCGTTCCAGCCGCGCGACGTGGCCTGGTCCGCCGACGGCGGGACACTGGTGTTCAGCTCCCGCAGAGGGCTCCCGCCTAACAAGCCGGAGGCCCTCAAATCCCTGGACCTGGCCACCGGAGACGTCCTCTGGCTCACCAAGACGCTGCCCGGGCGCCAGAAGGAGCCGAGTATCCAGCAGTCCGTCGACCTGGCGGTGCGCGCACCCGCCAAGTCGCCCTCCCGCACCGTCGGTTCATCCACCTCGATCACCGTCACCGTCGTCGACAAGGGCCCCGCGGCCTCCCCCGGCACGGTGTTCACCGCGGCACCGCCCCCGGGCCTGCGCGTCGATGGTCTGACCACCCCCACGGGGCAATGCCCCGCCGGTTCCCTCCAGTGCGACCTGGGCGTCATCGCGCCCGGCACGAGCGTGCCCGTCACCGTGAAGGTGACCGGCGTGAGCACCGGTGACCAGCGCATCGGCTGGTCCGTCAACGGCGCCGTCCTCGACCCCGACCCGACGGACAACGCCGCCGAGACCATCGTGCCCGTCACCCCCGTCACGTCACCGCCGACGACTACGCCAACGCCTCCCACGACCCCGCCAACACCTCCGCCCCCGCCTCCTCCCCCACCCCCGCCCGCAGCGGGCCCCGGTGTGAGCGTCACCGCGCAGCCGAACCCGGGGTACGTCGGCGGCCACGTCGTCATCACGTACACGGTCCGCAACGGCCGCAACGCCCTGGCCACCGGCCTGCGTCTCACACTCGGCCTGCCTGCCGGCATCCCCCACGGGGCGCCACCGGCCGGATGCGACGCCGCCCTGGACTGCGCGCTCCCCGACCTGCCGCAAGGCGCCTCCGCCGTCGTACGCGTCGTCCTCAGCCCGAAGCAGGCCCAGCGCACCCAGGTCACCGGGACGCTCACCACGACCGGCACCGACGCGAACCCCCACGACAACTTCGCCCGTACGCCGCTGCGCATCCTCCAGCCGCGCATCGTGGCCGTGCCGCCCATCGGACGGCCCGGATTCGTGACCTCGGTGCGCGGCAAGGACTTCCCGCCCGGCGCGCCCGTCACCTTCACCTGGCGGCCGGGTATCACGGCGGCCGCCGCGCCGACGCTCCCCGGCCCGGACGGGACGTTCATCGGCCAGCTCCTGATCCTCGCCAAGGACCAGACAGGGCCACGTGTCATCACCGCCGACGGTCCGGGTTTCAGCCCGGTCACGACGACGTTCCTCGTGGTGAGCGGCAGTGTGCAGCCGCCGGACGAGGTGGAGCGCCGATGATCCACGAAGTCGACGAGGGGCTGCGCCAGTTGCTCGCCGAGTCGGGCCTGGAGGACGCGGGGGTGGACCTCGTCTTCGACGCGCCGACCAGGGACTGGTCCGCGCGCCGCAACGCCCCGACGGTCAGCGTCTTCCTGTTCGGCATCCAGGAGGACGCCGCGCGGCGTCGCTCCGGCACGGCCGAGGAGTACGACGCCGACGGACTGGTCGTCGCATGGCACACGCCGCCGCGCTGGTTCGAGCTGACCTACCTGGTCACGGCCTGGACCAACCGCCCGCAGGACGAACATCGGCTGCTTTCGCAGGTGTTGCGGTATCTGATCGCGCACGAGACGCTGCCCAAAAGGGTGTTCACCGGCTCCCTCGTCGACCTCGGCCTCGCCATCCCCCTGTTCGTGGCGGGTGGCCCGGACGGTCCGTCGGCCCACGACGTGTGGTCGGCGCTCGGCGGTGAGCTCAAGGCGTCGATCAGTCTGACGGTCGTCGCGCCGCTGGCCGGTGAGCGCACACCGGCGGGGCCGCCCGTCACCGAGGGCCTGATCGTGAAGTCCGTCGCCTCGTCGGCGGGGACCGACGACGACGTATCGAGGCGGCAGTTGCGCTACGAGGGCATACGCGACCCAGGGCCTGACGGGTTCTCGGCGCCCCGCGAGCGCAGGCCCACGCCCGCGCGGCGCCGTCGTGGAGGACGCCAGGAATGAACCAGGCCCTCCATGTGCTGCACGGCGAGGAGCCCGGCGGGTTCGACGACGACCCCTGGGTGCGGCTGCGGCTCATCGAGCAGCGGGTGCGCCAGGCGGTGGCCGCGCGCCGCGCCGTCGACCCCGACCCCGACGATCCCTACCGTGGGCAGTACCTCACGCCCGAGGCGGTGGAGCGGATCCTCGACGACTCCCCCGCGTCGGGCTCCGTCACCGGCGACTTCGCCGCCCCCTCGCCCGGATCCGTCCTGCACGAACTGGCCACCGCGTTCGCCCTGTCGCCCCTCGACGTGGAGTTGCTGCTCGTGGCCATGGCGCCCGACCTCGACGCGCGGTTCGAGCGGCTGTACGGCTACCTCAACGACGACCTCAGCCGGCGCAGGCCCACCGTCGGCCTGGCCCTTGAGCTGTGCGGACTGCCGGCCGCGAGCGCGGGGCGCTTCCGTCTCGCGCGGTGGGCACCGCTGGTCGCGGGCGGTCTCGTCGACATCGGCGAACCGGAACGCCCCCAGCTCTCCCGGGTGTTGAGGGTGCCGGACCGGGTGACGGCACACCTGCTCGGGAACGAGGAGCCGGACGAGCGGCTGCTCGGGGTGCTCGACACCCAGCGCGGTCGTACGGCGCACCTCGACGGGCCCTTCGGCGACGACAGTCACCGCGTGGCGGCCGCCGCCCGCACCGGCAGCGGCCTGGTCCACCTGCTGGACCGGGGCGGCGACGCCGGGCGCCTCGCGGTCGACTCGCTGCTGGCCGCAGGGCGCCGTCCACTGGTCCTCGACGTCCACGCGCTCCTTGCGCAGACCGCCGCCACGGCCCCGGCCCCCGTCCCTCCCGGCCACCTGGCGCGTCTCGTGGCCACCGAGGCCAGGCTGAGCGGTGGCGGCATCGTGCTCGGCCCGCTCGAAGCCCTCGAACCCGAGCGTCCCGAACGAGCCGTGTTGCTGCGCGAGTTGTGCGCGGCGGCCCACGGCATCCCGCTCATCACCTACGGCCGCAGGGGCTGGGACCCGCTGTGGGCGTCGGAGAGCCCGGTGCGGATCACCGTGGCCCCGCCGTCACCGGAACAAGGCGCCCGCCAGTGGCGGCGGGCGCTGACCGAGGCGGCCGAGACCATCGGGGCCGCGCACCCCGCGCCTGTCGACGAACTCCTCGGGGCGCTCGCCGCCTACCGCCTCGACTCCGGCCAGGTGCGCAGAGCGGCCGCCGTCGCCACCCGGGTCGCCGCCCTCGCGGGCCGCACCGTGACGGCGGCCGACCTGCGGGACGCCGTCCGGGCGCAGAACGGCGCCGGTCTTGAGCGCCTGACCCGACGCATCGAGCCCACGGTGGGCTGGGACGACCTCGTACTCCCCCCGGCCACGCGCCACCACCTCGGTCAGCTCGCCCTGCGCGCCCGGCACCGGGAGCAGGTGCTCGGGCAGTGGCGGATGCGGCCGGGCGGGGGACGCGGCCGTGGCGTGATCGCCCTGTTCGCCGGCGAGTCGGGCACGGGCAAGACCATGTCGGCCGAGGTCATCGCCGCCGACCTCGGCATGGAGCTGTACGTCGTCGACCTGTCGACCATCGTGGACAAGTACATCGGTGAGACCGAGAAGAACCTGGAGCGCATCTTCGTCGAGGCGTCCGAGGCCAACGGGGTACTGCTCTTCGACGAGGCGGACGCGATCTTCGGCAAGCGGTCGCAGGTCAAGGACGCGGACGACCGGCATGCCAATGTGGGGCCGGCCTATCTGCTCCAACGCATGGAGTCGTTCGACGGCATCGCCGTACTCACCACGAATCTGCGCGCCAACCTCGACGAGGCGTTCACACGGCGCCTGGACGTCATCGTGGAGTTCCCGATGCCCGACGCGCGCCAGCGCCGCGCACTGTGGGACCGCTGCCTCGGCGCCGAGCTGCCGCGCGACGAGGGGATCGACCTCGACTTCTGCGCGGAGCGCTTCGAGCTGGCCGGGGGCTCTATCCGTGCCTGTGCGGTGACCGCGGCGTATCTCGCGGCGGAGTCGGGCCGCCCGCTCGGCATGGCGCAGGTCGTGACGGCCGTCCTGCACGAGTACCGCAAGCTCGGACGGCTCGTCCTGGAGAGCGAGTTCGGCCCCTGGCTCGACGAGGCCCAGCGGGAGCCACCTCGTCCGTAGGGCCATCGACGCTGCCCCCGCCCGCGCGTCGCTGCACCTCGGGGCCAGCCGAAGGTGCCCCGCGGGGCCGCCCGTCGCCGCGGTACGCGGGGCTGCGGGGAAGCCGACCACGCGCGACGCCGTCCCAGCGGCCCGAGGACGTACCCGCAAAAGGCAGTGACTCTGCCCCCGGCCCGGGACTTCGAGGCCTGTCCCGCGGCGGCGCCGCCTTCGAGACTTGGAAGTGACTCAAGTGACCGCCGACGTGTTAGGAGCGAGCATGCCTTCGTACCTCACCCCGGGCGTGTACGTGGAAGAGGTGCAGTCCGGTGCGAGGCCGATCGAAGGAGTCGGCACCGCGGTCGCTGCCTTCGTCGGCTTCGCGGAGACCGGCCCCTTCCACGAGCCGACCCTGGTGACCAACTGGGACCAGTACGCCCAGACGTTCGGCGGCTTCACCGCGCACACCTACCTCGCGCACTCGGTCTACGGCTACTTCGCCAACGGCGGCGGCGCCGCCTACATCGTCCGCGTCGGACAGCCCACCGATGGCGCCGCCCCCGGCCGCGGCCCGCAGGCCGTCGAGGCGGCGCCCGATCCCGTAGCGCTCGGCGGCTTCCTCTTCGCCGCGCTGCCCGGGACCGGCTCCGGCCTGTCGGTCGAGATCGCCGACACCGACGGGGAGAACCCGCCCGAGGACCGCTTCAAACTGCTGGTGCGCCAGGGCGACAAGGTCGCCGAGAGCTACGACCTCTCCGTGCGCAAGACCGTCAAGGGCTACGTCCTCACGCAGTTGCGCGAGTCGAAGCTCATCACGGTCACCGAGCAGCGGGGGGCGCCGCAGAACCGCCCGCAGAACCAGACCGTCGCGCTTCCCGCCGCCCCGGCCCCCGTCACGACCTCCTCGTCCACCCGCGTCGCCCGCCTCGACCCCGCCGAGTACGTCGGTGACGCGACGGCCCGTACCGGGTTCTCCGGCCTGGAGGCCATCGACGAGATCACGATGGTCGTCGTTCCGGACCTGATGAGCGCCCACGAGCGCGGCGACATCGACGCCGAGAGCCTCAGGACCGTGCAGCTCGCGGTGATCTCGCACTGCGAGCAGATGGGTGACCGGGTCGCCGTCCTGGACGCCCCGCCCGGCCTCAACGCCCAGCAGGTGCGCACCTGGCGCAGCGCCGAGGCGGGGTACGACTCCCGCTACGCCGCCCTGTACTACCCCTGGATCAGCGTGTTCGATCCGGCGACCGGCCGGAACACCACCGTGCCGCCGAGCGGTCACGTGGCAGGCGTGTGGGCGCGCAGCGACGCCGAGCGCGGTGTGCACAAGGCACCCGCCAACGAGGTCATCCGGGGCGCGGTCGATTTGGACCTGCGGCTCAGCAAGGGCGAGCAGGACCTCCTCAACCCGATCGGCGTCAACTGCATCCGGGCCTTTCCCGGACGTGGCATCCGGATCTGGGGCGCACGCACCCTCTCCTCCGACCCGGCCTGGCGCTATCTGAACGTCCGCAGGCTCTTCAACTACCTTGAGGAGTCCATCCTGTTGGGAACGCAGTGGGTCGTCTTCGAGCCCAACGACGACCGGCTCTGGGCGAGCATCCGGCGCAACATCGGCGCGTTCCTCACCGAGGAGTGGCGGCGCGGCTCGCTCTTCGGCCAGAGCGCGGCCGAGGCCTTCTACGTGAAGTGCGACCGCGACAACAACCCGCAGGAGTCGATCGACCTCGGCCAGGTCATCTGCGAGATCGGGGTCGCCCCCGTCAAGCCCGCCGAGTTCGTCATCTTCCGTCTGTCGCAGTTCTCCGACAGCACCAGTCTCGTCGACGAGTGAGCCGCAGGGGCCCCGTAGCCCCGCACCCGACCGGCCGTACCCGATGAAAGGTGATCCACACTCATGGCAAATGGTGACGCTCTCACTACGCACGTCTTCGGCGTGCAACTGGGCGGATTTCTGGTGGAGTTGATCCAGGAGGTCAGCGGAATCTCCGTCGAGGAGGACGTGGTCGAGGTCAAGCAGAACACCAGCCGGGGCGAGCAGATCATCCGCAAGCAGCCCGGGGCGAGGAAGGCCGGCGAGATCACGATCACCCGGGGACTCGACAAGAGCAGCGAGTTCACCAAGTGGATCAAGGAGACCCTGAACAAGGGCGCCGTCAACTCCGCACGCCAGAACATCACCATCGAGTACAAGGACAGCGAGAAGAACACCGTACGGCGCGTCAACCTCAAGAACGGCTGGGTGAGCAAGTGGGAAGGCCCCGCGCTCAAGGCCGGTGAATCCTCGGCGGCCGCCGAGACCGTGACGATCGTGTTCGAGGAGATCGAGGTCGAATGAGGCGTCGCACCGTCTCGCCGGGCAGCTCGGAAGAGTTCCTGGACACGTCGGACCCGGGGCAGGAGGCGGTACGGGCTCCCGCGTCGGCGCCGCCCTCCGCGTCGGGCCGTCAGAACCTGGGCACCTCGTTCGAGTTCGAACTGCCGCGCGGCTACGTCGACGAGGACGGCAACGTGCACCGGCACGGCTCGATGCGCCTGGCCACCGCGCGTGACGAGCTGCGGCCGCAGATCGACCTGCGGGTCAAGGAGAACCCGGCCTATCTGAGCGTGGTGCTGCTGAGCCAGGTCATCACCCGGCTCGGCGACATCAAGGATGTGCACGCCGGGATCGTGGAGGGGATGTACGCCACGGACGTCGCGTTCCTCCAGGACTTCTACCGGCGCATCAACAGCGAGGGCCACACGCACGCCGCGGTGACCTGCCCGCTGTGCAGCGGCTCGTTCGAGGTGGACCTCTCGGGCGGGCGCCTGGGGGAATCATGACGTACGCACTCCCCCGCCTGCGGGAGGAGATCGCGTACGTGGCCTATCACTTCCATTGGCAGCGTGAGGACATCCTCGACCTCACCCACGCCGAACGTCAGCAGTGGGTGCGGGAGATAGCGCGGATCAATACCCGTGCGAACGAAGGTGGTTGATCGGATGGGGTTGTGGGACAGGTTCCGCCGCGACGCGGAGCGGCCGGTCCAGGAGGTCGCCCCGGCCCGGCCCGCCCCGGCACCTGCCCGGGCCCCGGAGCCGTCCTGGGAGCCCGGTGACTGGGACGGCGGCTGGCGACACGTCGCCCCGCCGACGGTCACGATCGCCCGCTCGGCACTCGGCGTCAGCGACGGGCTGCGGTTCCGGTCGCAACTCGCCGCGTGGCAGAACCCCTCCCTCGCCACGGACCTCGGACACGCGGTCCTGCCCGACGCCCCCGTGGGCCTGATCCACGGGGTCGCCCGCCCGTCGACCGCCCGCAGCACGATGTCCGCCGGCGGACCGCTCCTGTTACGCCCGGTCCAACGGCAGAGCGAGCCCGACGCCGAACCCGAACCCTCCGGCGTCATACCTGTACGCCGCACGGCGCGAGCCGCGAACACGGTGCTTCAGCACCGAGGCACCAGCACGAGTCCCGCGAGTCCCACGCGCCCACGGGAGGCGGTCGGCGGCGACGCCGCACCCGCAGGCAGCGAAGGCCCGGCGGACGGCTCGCGCCCGCGCCCGGACAGCGAGACAAAGGGCGCGCGCCCACGCAGGGACAGCCGGCACTCACCCTCACGCCAGGACAGCCCGCCAACCGGCGCACCCTCGCGCCAGGGCGACACACCAGGCGGTGCGAGCGCGCAGGTCGTGCGTCCGCACCAACCCGGCCCCGACGCCCTCGTACTCCCCCGGCGCCGGCTCCGTCCTGTCCTCTCAGCCCCGCTGCGCCGAGCCGCCATTCAACGTGAGGGCCGCGCGCCCGTGCCTCCCAGCGTGGCCTCCGGCACACCCTCGCCGCCTTCTCCGCCCGCGCCGCGTAGCGGCGAGGGCGCAGCGGCCCGTACGCGCCTGGTCAGCCCCGACCTGACCGTCGCGCCGCGCCCGGCGATGCGACTACGCAGGGTGGCGGCCATCCCTCCACAGGTTCCCGCGAGGACGGACGTCCAGCGCACCGCGACGCCCGAAGCCTCCCCCGCCCTTGCCCCTCGCCCGGGGCGGGACATGCCCGAGCAGCCCGCGCTCGGTGAGCCCGTACATCAACTGCCCACCAGCGCACGCCCGTTACTCGCCCCCCAACTCGGCTCGGCCGATGTCACCCCCGGCCCCGAGCCGACACCCCCGCCCACGCCCATGCCTCTCGTGGAGCACCGGACCGACCCCGAACCCAGCCCGGCCGCGACGGGTAACACAGCTCAGGTGCCCGTACCCGTCCCGCCGGACGTCCAGCGCGCTGCCGCACCCTCCGCCTCCCCGGAATCGGACGTGCCCGTACGGCCCGCACTGGGTGAGCCGCTGCATGAACTCCCCACAAGTGCCCGCCCCTTGGCTTCCCCTGAGTCCAGCCGGTCCGGCGTAACCCCCGACGCCGGGGCAACGCCGCCGCCTCTGCCGCTCGTACAACGCCAGGCCGTTCCCGAACCAGCCAAGCCCTCATCGCCGACTCCAGCCCCTGCGGCAGGTGCGGCCCCTCAGACGCCCGCGACCGCGTCCGGAGCGCCGGCACTGCCGCCCGCCGACGCCCCGTCGCACCGGGCTCACCCCCGCAGCGGCATCGGCGCACCGCTCCCTTCCCTGCCACCTACGGCCACCGCCCCGGATGCCCCGCTGCTGGGCAAGCGTTCTGCCCCGTCGCGGCAGACAGCCGCAGGCACAGCCGACCATCCCATCTCACGCGCCGAATCCCCGAGTTCACCCGCCCGGCAGACCGACCGGTCGTCCCTACCCGTGCGAGGCCCTGCCGTCCCCGCCTCCGCGCGGCGCGCGGCCGTGACGGACGGCCCGGGCGCGCAGGCAACGCGCGGCGGTGGAGCCCCGAACGGCCGCACCCCCGTGGCCAAGGCACGTACGACGGGCCGGTCCTTGTACGGCGCCGCACAAGCCAACGCTCTACCCCTTCCGCAGCGCTCGCGCGCCCTGCTGCCCGAGCGGTCGTTGGGCGTGAAGACGGTGGCGAGTGCGGGCTTCTCGGCGACATCGCCCGCTCCGACCGCGGCTGTCGCGCGTCCGGTCGTCGCGGCGCGATGGAGCAGCGATGCGGTGCCCACCGTACAGACGGCGCCCTCCCGCCGGCAGCCTTCCCTTCCGGCCGACCCGCCCCGCGCGTCGGGCCCGTCCCGGCACCGGGACGGGCCCGAACGCCAGAGCAAGGGACGGACCCGGCGCGGCGTACCCCTGGAGGGACAGACCGCGCTCCCGGCGGCGCGGACCGCGTCCCCGGAACCGCAGGCCACACCCTCGAAGGTGCGGGCCCCACTCCCGAACGTGCAGACCTCATCTCCGGAACCGCAGGCCACACCCCAGAACGTACAGGCCACGCTCCCGACGGTGCAGTCCGCCGTCGCGGCGCGGGGTCCCGCACGCTCGGCGGCGGACTCCGCACGCTCCTCCGGCCCGGACACCGCTCCCCGGGCGCGCGCGCCGCACCGTACCCCGGTCGTCCGTCCCGCACCGCCCGTCTCGCCCTCCGCGACCGCACCGGTGCAGCGCCTGCCGATCTCCATGGCACCGCCGACGACGGTCCCCCCGCCCCCGGACGCGGCGGCCCCCAGCCCGCGCGCCGGCACCCAGCCGCCGCTCAAGGCCGCCACTCGCACCACGGCGGCGTCGGCGCCGATCCAACGCGCCCCCGAGGACAGCAAACCCACCGACGCTCCGACACCACGCTCGCGCATACCCGTGCCGGTCAAGAAGACCTCGTCGTCCGCCGAGCAGAGCACGGTACCCCCGCAGCACGGCGACGGGATCGACGTGGAGGATCTCGCCCGCCGGCTCATCGATCCGGTGGCCAGGTTGCTACGTGCCGATCTGCGCCGCGGACGGGAACGAGCCGGACGCCTGCACGACGGACGCCGCTGAGGAGAGGAACCCCCACCCCATGACCGACAACATCTTCGCGACGACCCCGTTCTTCAAGCTCGCGATCGGCGGCAACGACCTGGGCACCTTCCAGACCTGCTCGGGGCTCGGTGCCGAGGTCGAGATCGAGACGTACGCCGAGGGCGGCAACAACAGCTTCGACTGGCAACTGCCGGGCCGTGTCACCTGGTCGAACATCACGCTGACCCGCCCCGTCACCCGGGAGACGGCCAAGATCGCGCGCTGGTTCGACCAGATCGTCCAGCACGTCGAGCCCAAGGACGGGGAGATCGTCGCGCTCAAACCGGATCTGACCCCCATCATCAGCTGGCAGGTCCACGGCATCGTGCCGGTCCGCTGGCAGGGCCCGTCCTTCGATCCCGGCAGCTCGGAGGCCGCCGTCGAGACCTTGGAGATCGCACACGAGGGACTGAAGGTCTTCTGACGCACCCTCAATCAGTCACGACAGCGCTGACGCTCGTCCTCGTCATGACCGCCACCGGAAGGAGGAATCGGTATGTCCCCCGCAACCGGCACGAGCCGAGCCCGTGCCAAGCTCACCATCATGGAGCCGCCCGCGAGGGTCGGCGCGAAGCCCGGCGGCGTGCTTGAGCTGATCGAGCTGCAGTTCAATCCGTCGTCCCTGTCGCTGAGCAAGAACACCGAGTGGCGGCGCACGCCCTCCCGGATGGCGGGACAGTCCGCGCTGCCCGAGTTCGTCGGCAGCGGGCCGCGTTCGCTGAGCCTGGAAGTGTTCCTGGACGGAACGGCGAAGCACGACAACTCGGTGGAGCAGGCCGTGGAAAAGCTGATGAAGGCGTGCGTGCCCACACGGAGCAGCCTCGCACGGAAGAAGCCCGCGAGCCCGTGGGTGCGTTTCAACTGGGGTTCCACCAAGACAACGGCGTTCAACGGCGTGATGTCCCAACTCTCCGTGACCTACACGCTGTTCGACGTCGACGGCAAGCCCCTGCGCGCGAAGTGCAGCCTCACCATCGAGGAGGCCAGCGTCGACCCGGCGGGCCAGAACCCCACCTCGGGTGCGCTTGAGGCGCGCAGCACCCATCGGGTCGTGGCGGGAGACAGCCTGCCGCTGCTCGCCTGGCGCGAGTACGGGGACGCCACCGCATGGCGGGTGATCGCGGAGGCCAACGGCATCGACGATCCCATGGTGCTCGCGCCCGGCACGGAACTGCTCGTGCCGGGCGCGCAGCGTGCCGTACAGGAGGAGACAGGATGACCACGCCCGAGGCCCAGGGCGGCCGGTCCTTCGCCGCCGACCCGATCGTGGAGGCTCCCGCGGAGCTGCCAGCCGAGTGGATCACGCAGTTGGTGAGTTGCGTGGTCGACGAGAACGTCGCGCTGCCCGACACCGCGGTCCTCACCTACCGCGACCCGGACCACGAGCTCCTCACCGCGACCGGCATCACCATCGGCACCGAGTTGCGCATCTCGGTCGTCACCGTCCAAGGGCAGGCGCGGGAGCTGCTGTTCACCGGGGAGGTGACCGCCCTCGAACTGGACAGCGACACGACCGGGTCGTTCACCGTGGTGCGCGCGTACTCGAAGGCGCACCGGCTGCAGCGCGGCCGCAAGGTGGTGGCCTACCGCAACATGACGGCCGCCGCCATCGTGCGCAAGGTCGCGGCCGGGGCCGGGCTCGCCTGCGGGCGCGTCGAAGCCGCCCCGATCACCTACCGGCAGCTGTCCCAGGCCAATGTCTCGGACTGGGACTTCCTGCAGTTCCTGGCCGGTGAGAGCGGCGCACAGGTGCGCGTCGACGACAAGGGGCTGCTCCAGTTCGTGAAGCCGAAGCCCGCCGCGTCCGCGCCCGCCCCCTCCACGCCGGCCACGCAGGACCCGATGGTCCTTGAGTACGCGCGCAACCTCCTGGTCCTGCGCGCGGTCCTCACCAGCGCCGACGGGGCGGGGAGCGTGGAGGTGCGGGGCTGGGACGTCAACACCAAGACCCCGCTGGTGACCCGGCAGCCGTCCGTACGCAGCCAGCGGGTGACGCCGGGAATGCGGCCGTCGACGGTCAGCAGCGCGTTCGGCGGCTCGTCCCAGTTGACCGTCACCGACATGCCCTACCGCACACAGGCGGAGACCGAATCGGTGGCCGACGCCGTCGCGGCATCGGTGAGTTCGGGCTTCGCGGAGCTGGAGGCGGTCGTCGAAGGGAACCCCCGGCTGCGAGCCGGGCTGCCCGTGACGCTCGGCAACGTCGGCCCCGCGTTCAGCGGCCGCTACACGGCGACCGCCGCGCACCACGTCCTGGAACCCCATGGCGGCTACCGGACGACGCTCCTGGTCAGCACCACGCCCGACCGCTCCCTCGCGGGCCTGGCCACCTGCTCCGACGCGCCCTCCAGGGGGCCGCGCATGCCGGGCCTCGCGATCGGCGTGGTGTCCAACATCCGCGAGCCGGGAGGGGGCGGGCGCGGCTGGGTGCGGCTCAAGTTCCCCTGGCTCGACGAGGACTACGAGACGGACTGGGTGCGCACGGTGCAGTGGGGCGGCCAGGGCGGTGGCGGCGTGTTCAGTCCCGAGGTGAACGACGAGGTGCTGGTCGGCTTCGAGCAGGGGATCCTCGACAGCCCATACGTCATCGGCGGCCTGTACAACGGCGTCGACAAACCCTCGCCGCACCGGGGGCCCCTCGTGGACAAGTCGCGCGGCACGGTCAACCGGCGGTCCCTGGCGTCCCGTTCGGGCAACCGCGTCGAGCTGCTCGACGCCCCGGGCCGGGGACCGTCCGGAGTGCGGCTCTCCAGCGGCGACGACCGGCTCGAAGTCCGGCTCGACGAGCGCCGCAACCGCGTCTCCATGACCCTGTACGACGCGAGCGGCTCGCGTCCGATGAGCTCGGTGACCCTGTCCCCCTCCGGAATCACCCTGGACGCGGGCACGGGCAAGGTGACCGTGAAGGGCGCCTCGGTGGACATCAGGGGCACGACCGAGGCCACGGTGGACGCCGCCTCGGTGAACATCAACGGCAAGACCGCGGTCAACGTGGACGGCGGGCTGTTAGCCGTTCTCAAGGCAGCCCTCATTCGCATCAACTGACCTCCTCACACCATTTGTTGATTGACCATCAGATCACTGTCCCGAACGACTCATCGGCACCGGCAAGGAGAGAAGACCATGCCCCCCGCGGCCCGCACGGGCGACGCCACCGACCACGGCGGCATCATCGCCACCCCGCCCCCCGGAGCGATCACGGTCGCCACCGTGCTCATCGGGGGCCGTCCCGCCGCCGTCGTCGGCAGCCTCCACGAGTGCGTGCCCCACGTGGAGCTGGGCCCGGCGAACCTGGTCCTGCCCAGTCCGGCCGGGCTTCTGACCGGCGAAGTGCTCATCGGCGGACTGCCCGCCGCGCGGATGCGGGACCGGACGACCTGCGGGGCACAGATCGTGAGCGGCGCGTTCGACGTCCTCATCGGGGGGCCGATGTGAGCGAGCGGTTCATCGGGCGCGGCTGGGGCTTCCCCCTGCGCGTGGGCGCCACCGGCGGCATCGGCATGGTCGAACGGGACCGGGAGATCGAGGAAGCCATCCGGCTCGTGCTCGGCACCGCACCGGGAGAGCGGCCGATGCGGCCCGAGTTCGGGTGCGGCATCCACGACTACGTCTTCGCCCCGGGCGACGGCGCCACCGCCGGGCTCATCGCCCAGGAGGTCCGCGTGGCCCTGGAGCGCTGGGAGCCGCGTATCGAGGTGAACGACGTGGCCATCGCGTTCGACGCGGTGGACGACGGCGTTCTCTACATCGACGTGCGGTACACGGTGCGCTCCACCAACAACCGCCGCAACCTCGTCTTCCCCTTCTACACGATCCCGTCCCAGGAGGGCACCGGGGACGTCGCCGCGGAAAGGGAGGCGAGCTGATGGCCCTGCCCTCGCCGAATCTGGACGACCGCCGCTTCCAGCAGCTGGTCGACGAGGCCAAACGGTACGTACAACAGCGCGCGCCCGAATGGACCGACCACAACGTCTCGGACCCGGGCGTGACGCTCATCGAGACGTTCGCCTACATGGTCGACCAGCTCCTCTACCGCCTCAACCGGGTGCCGGAGAAGAACTATTCGGCATTCCTCGACCTCCTGGGCATCCGGCTGTTCCCGCCGGCGGCGGCCACCGCCGAGGTCGACTTCTGGCTGTCGGCGCCGCAGCCCGAGACGGTGACGCTGCGCGCCGGCACCGAGGTCGCGACGGCGCGCGGCGAGAGCGGGGATCCGGTGGTGTTCGCCACCACCGAGGAACTCCCCGTCATTCCGAGCGAGTTGATCCGTCTGGTGACGATGCCGGTCGGCGGGGAGCAGACGGACCGCACCACGGCGCTCGCCGAGGGCCGCGACATCCGCTGCTTCCAGGCCGCCCCCGCGCCCGGCGACGCGATGCTGTTCGGGCTGCCCATGGCCGTACCCCGGTGCATCGTCTCCGTGCACCTCGACAGCCGCGTCGAGGGTGTCGGCGTGGACCCGCGTCAGCCGCCGCTGCTGTGGGAGGCGTGGGACGGCGCGCGCTGGCTGCCCTGTGAGACCGGCTCGGACACGACCGGCGGACTCAACCGGCCGGGCGAGGTCATCCTGTACGTCCCGGCGGGGCACACCGCGTCGGTGGTCGCGGGCACCCGCGGCGGCTGGCTGCGCTGCCGGGTCACAGAAGCCGAGCCCGGGCAGCCGTTCTACTCGGAGTCGCCGACGGTCCGCGAGGCCGAGGTGTTCACCGTCGGCGGCACAGCTCCCGTGGAGCACGCGGAGACCGTCGGCGAGGCGTCCCTGGGGATGTCCGAGGGGGTCGCGGGCCAGCGGTTCTCCGTGGCCCGGCCACCGATCCTGCTCGACGGGGAACCGCCCGTCGTCGAGGTGTCCTCGCAGCAGGGCTGGCGGAGGTGGCGGGCCGTCGAGCACTTCGGCGACTCCTCGCCGACCGACCATCACGTGGTGATCGACGCGACCTCGGGTACGTTCACGTTTCCGCCCGCCGTACGCGAGCCCGACGGATCGCTGCGCATGTATGGCGCCGTTCCCGAGAAGGGCGCGCACGTGCGGGTGCTCCGCTACCGGACGGGCGGTGGCGCGGGCGGGAACGTCGCGCGTGGCGCGATCTCCGTGCTGCGCAGCTCCGTTCCGTACATCGCCCGGGTGGAGAACCGGGAGGCGGCACGCGGCGGCGTCGACGGGGAGAGTGTCGAGAACGCGAAGCTGCGGGCGCCGAACGCGCTGCGCATGCAGGAGCGGGCCGTCACCGCAGAGGACTACGAGATCGTGGCCCGACAGGCCGCGCCGTCCGTGCGCCGGGTGCGCTGCGTGCCCGCCACCGCTGCCGAGGCCGGGGCGGTGCGGGTCCTCGTGGTGCCCGACGCGGTCGCGGACGAGGGAGACCGGTTGCGCTTCGAGCAACTGATTCCGTCCGAGCAGGTGTTGAGGGCGATCGCGACGCAGCTGGACGAGCGGCGCCTGATCGGGACGCGTCTGGTCGTGGAGCCGCCCGCCTACCAGGGCGTCACGGTGGTCGCCCGGCTCTCGGCGCCCGCAGGTCAGACGGACCGGGTGCGCGAGGCAGCGCTGGCGGCACTGTTCCGTCACCTAGACCCGCTGCGCGGAGGGGCCGACGGGGACGGCTGGCCGTTCGGCAGGCCCGTGCAGTACGGGGAGGTGTTCGGCGTGCTCCAACGGGTCGTCGGGCGCGGCCTGGTGGAGGAGGTCCGGATGTTCCCCGCCGACCCGATCACCGGACGGCGCGGCGCCCCGGCCGAGCGGATCGACATCGCGACGCACGCGCTGGTGTTCTCCTACCAGCACCAAGTCGTCGTGACCGAGGCGGAATCGGGCGGTGTCGAGCGATGACCAGAGCCGCCATTCCGGGGTTGCCGAGTCGCCATCCGATCGGTGGTCTGCTGCCCGCACTGTACGCGGACGACGATCTGGCACAGCGGTTCACCGCCGGGCTCGACACCGTCCTCGCCCCCGTCCTGTCCACGCTCGACAACCTGCCCGCCTACCTCGATCCGCGTCTCGCGCCGTCGGACTTCGTCGAGTGGCTGTCCTCCTGGGTGGGCATCGGCGTCGATCCCGAGCAGCCCGAGGAGCTGCGCCGCGACGTCGTCGTCCGCGCCATGGAGCTGCACCGCAGGCGCGGCACCCGGCGCGGGCTCGTCGAACGGCTCCGCCTGTGCCTCGGCGTGGAAGCGGAGGTCGTGGACGGCGGTGGCGCGACCTGGTCGGCGACCGCGGGCTCGGAGTTGCCCGCCGGGACTGTCGAGGATGTCCTGGTCCGCGTGCGGCCGGGGCGAACCCGCGCCGTGGACGAGGCCAAGGTGCTCGACATCGTCCGGGCGTCCTGCCCCGTCCACGTCGCCTGCCGGGTCGAGGTCCTGCCCCCGCTGTCCGCCCACGAAGGGAGTTGACGCCATGCGCTCGTGTCCGGCGTGCGGAGCCGCGAACGGGGAGACGGACGACTTCTGCGGCAACTGCGGCTCGTACCTGGGATGGTCCCGGCAGAGCGGCGCGCCGGGGCCGGGCGCAACGGGATCGGGGAGCATCGCCGAAGCCGCAGCCACCGCGGCGAACTCCCCGGCCACGGGGACCGGCACGGCGGCATCCGCGGGCAACGGCGTGACCGAGCCGGGCCGCGAGCCCGAGAGCGCACAGGCACAGGGCACCAGTCCGCAAGCCGCTCCGGGGGCGGCGGCTCCATCCGCGGGTCCGTCAGCGTCGGGCCCCGCCACGGCTCCCCCGCACGCCGCTTCTGCCGCCCCCACCAGCCCCGCCGCACCACCGGCCCCGGCAACACCCGTGCAACCGGCGCCTTCGGTCGCGTCACAGTCGGCCGCCGCCGATCCCGCCCCCATCACCGCCGTCCAGCCCGCGAAGCCCGTGGCGGGGCGTCCCGTCGTGCGGCCTGCCGAGGTGCACCAGACGGACGGTCCGCCCTGCCCGGTGTGCGGCACGCCGAATCAGCCCGGGCGAAGGTTCTGCCGCCGCTGCGCCGCTCCACTCCAGGCGGCGGAGCCGGTGGCCCCGCTGCCGTGGTGGCGCACCCGCTGGCCGTTCCGTCGCCGGGTGCGCAGCGGCTCGGGGCGTCTGTTCCGTACGCTCGTGACGCTGGCCGTCCTGGCGGCCCTCGCCGTCGGGGTCCTCTTCCTGCTGCCCGCCGGGCGCTCCCTGTTCGAGGACACCCGCGACAAGCTCGGCAAAGCGACGGCTGTCAGCCCGTCCAGGGTCACCGCGAGCGCCGAGATCCCCGGTCACCCGGCGGGAAACGCCACGGACGGCCTCAGCAACAAATACTGGGGCGCCCCCTCGGTCGGCGACTCGCTGACGTTCACGTTCCAGGCCCCGTTCCGCCTGGTGGACCTCGTCGTGACCAGTGGCGCGTCGACGGATCCGCCGGTGTACCGCAGCGAGGCGCGGCCCATCACGGTCGACCTCGTCACGACCACGTCGAAGGGGCTGGTGGCCCACAAGGCGATCACGCTCACCGACAAGCCCGGGCCGCAGACCATACCGACCGGCATCAGCGACGTCGTCACGGTGCAACTCGTCGTGCGCTCGGCGGCGGGGACGGGTCAGGGGCGCCATATCGCCCTGGGGGAGATCGAGTTCTTCAAGAGGAGCTGACGGGACGCCGCGCGTTACGGCGTCACCAGGATCTTCCGGCCGTGGCCCGCCTGGAACTGACCGAGCGCGGCAGCGTAGTCGGTCAGCGGAAGCCGGTCGCTGATGAAGACCTCCGGGTCGAGCACGCCCGTCGCGAAGAGCGCCGCCGCCCGCTCGAAGCTGTGCAGCACGGCCATCGAACCGGTGATGGTGATCTCCTGGTTGTAGATGCGGTACGGCTCGATGGTCGCCCGCGCGGCGTAGTCGGCCACCCCGAACTGCAGGTAGGTACCACCCCGGGCCACCCTGCCGATGGCGTCCTGGATGGCCCGTTCACTGCCGGTGGCGTCGATGACGACGTCCCAGCCGCGCGGCCGGTCGAACTCGTCGGCCGTCGCAGCGGTGTGCGTACACCCCAGTTCCTTGGCCGTGGACAGTCGTCGTGGGTTGATGTCGACCACGTCGACGGTGGCTGCCCCGGTCCGCTTGGCCAGCTCCAGCATCATCAGCCCCATCGTGCCCGAGCCGTAGATCAGGACGTGGGAGGCCATCGGGGCGCGCAGGACGTCGTACCCGCGCACCGCGCACGACAGTGGCTCGATCAGCACCGCGTCCTCGGTCCGTATGTGGTCGGGCAAGCGCACGCAGTTCGCGGCGGGGGCGAGGGCGAACTCGGCCGCCGCACCCGAAGTGGTGACACCGATCGCCGCGTACCGCTCGCACAGGTTGTTACGGCCCAGACGGCAGTAGTGGCACTCGTTGCAGTAGAGGGAGGGGTCGACCGCGACCCGGTCGCCCACCGACAGCTCGTGGACCCCGGCGCCGACGGCGACGACCTCCCCCGCGAACTCATGGCCCGGCACCAGGGGCAGCGAGGGCGCGAACTCGCCCTGGAGGATATGGAGATCAGTGCCGCACAGACCGCACGCGGCAACCTGGACCACCACCTCCCGGAGGCCCGGAGCCGGATCGTCGACGGTCTCGATCGATACGGCTCCGGGAGCACTGATGACGGCGGCTTTCACTTGACGGCTCCCAGAGACAGGCCCTGGACCAGCTTGTCCTGGGCGGCGAACCCGGCGACGAGCACCGGTAGCGAGACACAGACGGCGGCGGCGCACACCTTGGCCAGGAACAGACCCTGGCTGGTGACGAACCCGGTGAGGAAGACAGGTGCGGTACCGGCCACGACGCCGGTGAGCACGCGGGCGAACAACAGCTCGTTCCAGCTGAAGATGAAGGAGATCAACGCGGTCGCGGCGATGCCGGGCGCCGCCACCGGGCCGACGATGCGCACCAGGACGGTCGGCAGTCCGGCGCCGTCGATGGCAGCCGCCTCCAGGATCTCGACGGGCACCTCGGCGAGGAAGGACCGCATCATCCACACGGCGACCGGCAGGTTCATCGAGGTGTAGAGGATGACCAGGAGCCAGATGTTGTCGAGCATTCCGGCGTTCTTGGCGATCAGGTAGACGGGCAGCAGGCCCGCGACGGCGGGCAGCATCTTCGTGGAGAGGAAGAAGAACAGCACGTCGGTCCACTTGCGGACGGGTTTGATGGACAGGGCGTACGCGGCGGGGGTCGCGAGGGCCAGCACGAGCACGGTCGACATCACACTCGCGGTGAGGGAGTTGATGAGCGGCGGCCAGGGGCTGGCCCCGGTGCCGACGCCGAAGAACTCCCGGTAGCCCTGGAGGGTGAGGGCGGCGCCGACGCTCGGCGGGTTGGTCGCGGCGTCCGGTTCGGCGTGCAGGGAGGTCAGCACCATCCAGGCGAACGGCAGGAAGAAGAACAGACCGCAGGCCCAGGCGGCGATGCCCCAGGCGCCGCGGCGGACGGTTCGCGGGACAGAGGTCACCTTGTCTCCTCTCGGAACAGGGAGGACACCGTGCGCAGGGCCAAGGTGGCGACGGCCATGGTGCAGGCGACGACGATGACGCCTTCGGCGGACGCCTGGCCGTAGTCGTGCGCCTGGTAGAAGGTCGCGTACACCGTGTAGGGGAGGTTGGCGGTGCCGAGGCCGCCGGAGGTGAGGGTGAAGACGGCGTCGAAGTTCTGCACCACGTAGATGCTGCCGAGCAGGGCGGCGAGCTCCAGATAGCGGCGCAGATGGGGAAAGGTGAGGTGGCGGAAGATCTGCGGGCCGCTGGCTCCGTCGACGCGGGCCGCCTCGACGATGTCCGGTGGGCGGCTCTGCAGCCCGGCGAGCAGGATGAGCATCATGAACGGGGTCCACTGCCAGATCAGCGACACCTCGACGGCGATGAGGGGGTTCGATGACATCCAGTCGGGCTGGGGGGCGTTGTCGCTGCCGAAGAGCTGCCACATCCAGGTCAGCGAGCCGTTGATGAACCCGTACGAGGCGTTGTAGAGGGCGTGCTTCCACAGCAGTGCGGAGGCGACCGGGACGACGAGGAAGGGGGCGATCAGCATCGTGCGGACGATGCCCCGGCCGGGGAACTTCCGGTCGAGGAGCAGGGCGAGCCCCAGCCCGAGGAGCAGGCTGACCAGGACGACGGCGGCGGTCAGGACCACGGTGGTCTGGATCGAGGACCGCAGGTCGGGGTCGGTGAAAGCGGCCTTGTAGTTGGCGAGGCCGCCGAACGCGCGCCGGTCCGGTTCGAGCGCGTTCCACCGCATGAAGGAGATCACCAGGGTTCCCACGAAGGGGAGTTGGGTGACCACGACGAGGAACACCAGGGCGGGCAGCAGGGGGGCGCGGCGGGCCCAGGCACCTCGCGGGCGCGCAGCGGTGCGGGACGCGGGTGGCCGGGCGCGACGGGTGGGCCGGGCCACGGGCGGGGCGGCCATGTCAGTGCCCCCTGTGCTTGTCGGCGACCGCCTCGGCCCGGCTCTGGCCGTTCTTCAAGGCGTCCGCGACGCTGGTCTTCCCGGCGATGGCGGCGCTGATCTGCTGGGACACCCGTGTGCCCAGGTCGGTGAACTCGGGGATGGTGACGAACTGGATGCCGGGCGCGGGCCTGGCCTGCACCCCGGGGTTCAGCGGGTCGACGGCGGTCAGCGCGTCCTTGGTCGCGGTGGCGAACGCCCGGGCCGCGGCGACGTACTGGGGGTTGGCGTACGTCGACGTCCGTTTGCCCGCAGGAACCCTGGACCAGCCGAGCTGCTGCCCGACCAGGTTCTCGTAGCCCTTGCCGGAGGCCCAGGAGATGAACTTCCAGGCGTCGTCCTGGTGTTGGCTCGCCTTCTGCAGGCCCCACGCCCAGGTGTAGAGCCAGCCGGAGCTCTTGGTCCGCTCGACCGGCGCGGGCACGTATCCGATCTTGCCCGCGACGGGCGAGCCGGCGGCTTCGAGGGCTCCGGCGGCGGAGGTGGCGTCGTACCACATGGCCACCTTGCCCTGCGTCATGTCGTTGAGGCACTCGGTGAAGCCCGCCTGCGGGGCACCCGCCTCGCCGTGCGAACGGACCAGGTCCACATAGAACTGGACCGCCTTGGTGAATTCGGGGCTGTCCACCTTGGGCGTCCAGTCCTTGTCGAACCAGGTGCCGCCCATGGTGTTCACGACGGTGGTGACCGGCGCCATCACCTCGCCCCAGCCGGGCTGGCCGCGCAGGCAGACGCCCTTCATGCCGGGCTGCGCCCCGTCGGCCTTGGCCGCGAGGTCGGCGACCTGGGTCCAGGTGGGGTGCTCGGGCATGGTGAGGTTCTTCGCCGCGAAGACGTCCTTGCGGTACATGAGGAAGGACGATTCGCCGTAGAAGGGTTCGGCGTATATCTGCCCGTCGGCGGTCAGGGACTGCTGGATGGCGGGGAGGATGTCGCCCTGGTCGAAGCCGACGTCGCCTTTCGCCCGGTCGGTGAGCGGGGAGAGCCACTTGTTCTTCGCGTAGATCGGCGCCTCGTAGTTGCTGACGGTGGCGATGTCGTACTGCCCGGCCTGGCTCGCGAAGTCCTGGCTGATCTTGTCCCGTACGTCGTTCTCGGGCAGCACGGTGAAGTTGACCTTGATCCCGGTGGACTTCGTGAAGTGGTCGGCGGTCAGCTTCTGCAAGTCGACCATCTGCGGGTTGTTCACCATCAGCACGTTGATGGAGTGCGAGCCGGAGCCGCCGCCCGTGCCGCCGGCGCCGGAGCAGGCGGCGAGCAGCGCGCCCGACAGTCCCATGGCCGTTGCGGCCGCGATACGCCTGGTAGTCGCCATGCTGGATCAGCCTTTCCTGTGTTGAAGCGCCCATTCCAAGACTGTCGCTGTGCGGTCGGCCTCCCGAGCGGGTGAACCGATGGTCAGACGCGGACCACCTGGGGGCCGAGCAGCGAGTACCGGTGGGCCTCGCCGATGGAGAGGCCGGTGTCGGTGATGATCGTCTCGAAGTCGGAGACCTCGGCGAAGCGGCAGAAGCTGCTCGCCCCGAACTTGCCATGGTGGCCCATGAAGACACGCCGCCGGGACACGGCCAGGGCCTTCGCCTTGACGTCCGCGACCGCCGGATCGGGCGTGGTGAGCCCGAACTCCCTGGAGATGCCGTTGGACCCCAGATAGGCCAGATCGATGACGAAGCCGGAGAGCATCGCCGAGGCCCACGGTCCGACGCTGGCCAGCGTCCGGGCGCGCACCCGTCCACCGAGGAGCAGCACCGTGGTGTTGGCCGAGTCGGCGATCGCCGCGGCCGTCGACAGCGAGGCGGTCACCACGGTCAGCGGACGGTCGGTGGGCAGCAGCGCGGCAAGGATCTGGGGGGTGTACCCCTCGTCCACGAAGACGGTCTCCGCTCCCCCCAGCCGCTTGACGGCCTCGGCCGCTATGCGGCGCTTGTTCTCCACGTGCAGGGTGACCCGCTGGGCGAGGTTGGTCTCGAAGCCCGCGCTCTCCACCGGGTAGGCCCCGCCGTGCGTGCGGCGCACCAGGCCGCGGCGCTCCAGCTCGCTCAGATCACGCCGGATCGTCTCGGGGGCGACCCCGAAGACCGCCGCCACGCCCGCGACTTCGACGCGGCCTTCCTGGCGTGCCAGGGTCAGGAGTCTTTGGTGCCGCTCTTCCGAACGCATGTCACCTCCTGCCCTTCACCGCCCGTTCGGGCATTCGACGTCCGAATGGGCCCGCCAAGATTTATACCGCTGCCACGCACCGTCACACCTGCCCGTTCACAGCCCTCACTCGCCCACCTCTGCCCGTTTCTGATCGACTCAACGCCCCTCTGAACAGGCCGGGTTGGCAGATCCTGCCGCACGGCTGCCCGGCCGGGCCGCAGGGGTGGCCGAATCGGGCCGCAGAAGTGCAGCCCGATGAACCACTTCCGGGCGAAGCCCGGCCCCGTCCACGTAGGGTCGCTCGAATCCGGGAACGACGCTCGACCGGTGCCCGGCTCCGCGCCCGATTCGGCGGTGACCGGCCGGCCACCGGACGGCAATCGGGCATCCGTATGCGCGATTCGGGCACCGCAGACGCCACCCGGGCCCTCACCAGACCAGTCGGCGGCCCGCTCAAGCAAGCCCAATCAGTCAGAGTCGGTCGCAATGCGCATCGGAACGGGCCCGTTCGGTCTGCCCGTTTGGGCATACAACTTGTCCTGTCGCTCCGTGTGACAGGTGCGTCCTGTCGGTTCTGAGCGATCCCTGACACCAGGAGTGCACGGAGGCGATCGCCATGCCCGAACTGCTCCCCCGCACCGCGTTCCGGTCCGCCGAACCCACCGAGGAGTTCCTGCGGGCCCTCTACGAACGGCACGGCTCCGTGCTCCAGCACTTCGCGGCACGGATGCTGGGCGGGGACTGGCACCGCGCCGAGGACGTGCTCCAGGAGGCGGCGATCCGCGCCTGGCAGCATGCCGCCGAGCTCGACCCCACGGCGGAGGAGCTGCGGCCCTGGCTGTTCCACGTCGTACGGAACCTGGTGATCGACGGATACCGGGGGCGCGGGGCACGGCCGCAGGAGGCCGGGGAGCCGGACATCGCGCATCATCCCGTCCCGGACGGCGTGGACCACGCGCTCACCGCCCAGGTCGTCGTCGACGCGATGCGCGACCTCGCCCCGTTCCAGCGCGAAGTCCTGCTGCACGTCTACTACATGGGCCGCAGCGTGAGCCAGACGGCACGCGTGCTCGGCGTACCGCCCGGGACGGTCAAGTCACGCACGCACTACGCGATAAGAGCCCTGCGGACGGGCCTCAACAACCGTGGCGTACACACCACCTGACGGAACATCACGCGATGCTCCCGGTGCACCCCCGCCCATGGACGACGATGCACCAACCCAGCGGGCGCGGCACAGCAGCTGAAGTGGCCAGGCGAAGCCCAGTACTCAAGATCGCTTAGCATTTTGAGCATGCGTATCGATGGCATCTCTCCCTGGCTTGATGAGCATGGTGCCAGTGCGGGGTCAGTGGCTCTCTCCGCCGAGTTCGACGCGTACCTGTGCACGCTCCCGTGGGCAGGATCGGGCATCGACTGGCGGGAGCTCCCGCACCGTTCGCTTGCACTGGGTGGTGTCTCCGACGATGAGGCCGTGGAGTGGGCCCGGCAGACACCGATGGCCCTGCACGATCACGTGCTGGTGATCGACTCGGCTTCCGAACCGGGAGCGGTGTGCCGCTTCGAGGACGCGGTAAGGGACTTCGAACTGCTCTCCAACCGCCCGGAACTGTACATGTGCGGCGTCGACCTCGTGGACGGCGAAGCACGGCCGGTGCACCACCACTTCATCGAGCGACGATCCTTCATGACTCTCCACGCCCACCTCTGAGTACAGGAGCTCTTAAGGCAAGGACAGCCGGGGTCACGGTGGGAGCGGCTCCAACCCGACGCATACCCGGGACGGCCCGGCGGCCTGACGGGTGCGGGCAGAACTCCGCGGGGGTCCACACCTGCTACCCGCGGCAATGTCGCGGATGAGGCAGTCAGAGGTCGGCGCCAGCGCATCGATGTGGTGCGGCGGGTGGGCGCCGCACCACGGCCGACTTTCCCGGCTGGTCTGGCGGGATCACCTCGACTCACCGATGCGCCCCAATTCCAGCCGGTGCAGAAGATGGCCTGTCCCGGCGCCTGGCCGCAGGTCCGGAAGGAGGCGTGGTCGAGTTTCGGCATGGCCCAGGTCCAGCGGTCGTTGGGGCCCTGGCTTCCGTCGACCGTCCAGTAGCCGCACTGGCGGTGGCTGTGCGGGGGGACGTGTCCGTCGTCCGACCAGTCGAGCCATACCGAGGTGCCCCGCGGAGCACTGGTGACTCTGGCCCAGACGACGGTAGCGGTGCTGTTGCAGTTCACGCCGTTGCTGAGGTGGACATGGGCATAACCGGTGCCCAGATAGTGGTCGTCCACGACCCGATCCGCAGGCCACGGAGCCGGTAGAAGGGCAAGCAACGCCCGCTTCGGAGGTACTCGCGGGCACAGCGAGCACGACGAACGACGTCACAACCGCCGTGGCTCGATGGGTTGCTGAACACGCTATGGGCCGCGGCCGAAGGGGCGCCGGATCCGGGTTCAGGCTTCCAGTCCCCGTGGCCGCCGCTCGCTCTGATTCGGCCGGAACTGAATCAGCGGTATCAGGGACATATCCTCTTGGACGTCGTCGGCCTGGGCGGACGGGAGCCGTGCGGCCGGTACGGGGGGCGACATGTCCCCCGGAGCGGCGAGGAGAACGTGGACCTGTCCTGAAACCGGTCCGGGCCTGACAGGAGCGACGACGCCTTCGCGGTCCCCGCCGTGCTGAAGGCGAGTCCGTACGCCACGGACACGGATTCATCCCCCCGAGGCGACGCGGATCCAGCACCGGTGTGCTGTGGTGACGAGTCGACTTGATTCGACCTGGCCGCGACCTCGCCGTGTGGGGAGGATCTCCTGCGACTGAGCAGTACGGGGGAGTCGTGGCCTATCGCATTCACTTCACGCTTCAGGATCTGGCCCGTACACGGGTGTCCGAGGCCGCGCTGCCACTGCTTGAGCTGGAACTGGCGGTACGTGCCCTGCAGGACCGCAGCCAGCCGACGCGGCTGGACGCCTGGCGGCGACAGTCCCGCGCGGCGATGTCCGAGCAGGCCCGCATGGCTCTGTCTCTCATGCCCGCCGTCGGCTCCACGCCCGACTTCCTCAGCCCGACCCAGGCCGGCACCCCCGAGGAAGTTCTGGAACACGTGCGAGCCACGTCCCGCAAACAGATCCAGGTGGATCTGGCGGACGTGGCGATGCACAACAGTGTCCCCGCGTGGGCCCGCCACCTGGCGGATGATGCGTCGCTGTTCAACGAGGTCTGCGCCGGGCTCAGCCAGCTCCACGGCATCCTGCTCGGCCCGCTGTGGCCCCGGCTCAACACCCACTTCATGGCCGACCGGACCGTGCGTTCACGCCAGCTCCTCACCGGCGGCGTCGAGGAGTTGCTGGCCCGTGCCAACCCGCGGTGGATCCGATGGAATCCGCCGGTGCTGGAGATCAGGATGATCAACGGGGCCGACCGAGACCTCCATTTGGAAGGGGAGGGCGTCACGCTGGTGCCGTCGGCTTTCTGTACGCGCACCATCGTCATTTCGCCCGCGCCTGTCTTCATCACGTATCCCGCCCTCCTCGACGAACCGCTGCGCCGGTTCACAGCACTCGCCCCTGATCCGACCCCCTCCACGGCGGCGGTGCCGGCCCTGCTGGGCCGCACGCGGGCATCGGTGCTGAACGCCATCGCCGAACACCCCGGCTGCTCCACAAAGGAGCTGGCCACGCTCGCCGCGATCGCGCCCGCCAGCGCCAGCGAGCACGCCACCGTCCTTCGCGAAGCCGGACTGATCCGAACCCTGCGACACCGCAACACCGCTCTCCACAGCCCCACCCCACTCGGAATGGCCCTTCTCAACACCGGGTCGGGCCGCTTCCCGGTGGGATCGCCATGAAGCAGGCCCGACACGGGGTCCGAACGCACAGACTGAGAGCCGCCCGCGCGGAACGGCAGCAGTCCCGCCCAGATCACGGCCATCCTCGCCTGAACAGCGGAAACCCAACGACCGCCATGGGGAAAGACAACGGCGTCTCAGCTCAGCCCCAGAGACTGCAACGCAGTGGTCCAGTCAGTGGCCATCGCCTTCTGCGCCGCAGGAGCCTCAACCGCCCACCGGATCTTCGCGATCAGAAGAGGTCGCGGTACTGGTCGAAGCCGTAGCCGATCTTGACCTTGGCCCCGAAGGGTGCGGCTGTTCTACCGGTCCCCTTGTACAGCCAGAGGTCGCCCTTGGGGTCACGGGCGATCAGGTCGCTGTGGCCGTCGCCGTCGACGTCCCCGGTGGCCACCAGCTTGTTGAACTGGTTCCAGCCGCCGCCGATGCGGACCCGCGGGGCGAACGGCCTGCGCAGGTCGCCGGTGCCCTTGTACAGCCACAGGACGCCCTGCTTGTCGCGGGCGACGATGTCCGGCTTCATGTCGCCGGTGAGGTCGCCGAGGCCAGTGATCTGGGTGTACTGGTTCCAGCCGCCCCCAACCTGTGTGCGCGGGGCCAGCGAGCCATCCGTTCTGGTCTGCCAGCGCCACAGGACGCCTTGCTTGTCGCGCGCCAGCAGGTCGGGGTGCTTGGCACCACCCAGGGCGCCGGGCACGAAGACACTGTCATACGGGCCCCAGCCGCCGCCCACACGCTTGAGCAGTCCGTGACGGAACAGGTTCAGCGTTCCGTCGTCCATGACGTGGTACGCGCCGTCCTGATAGCCAGTCATATCGAGGTCGATCGACGCCCCGTACTTGAGGTGCTGCCATACGTAGGCCCCGGACCGGGCCCCGAAGCCGGCCTTCCCGTCGGGCATGTACACGTACATCTGGCCCGACGGGAGGATCCCGGACAGGAAGTAGTCGGGCGCGGCTGGCGTCGGCTTGTGCGCCCCGGCCGTGACCGCACTCAGGGCGGCGTTCTTCGCCGCACGTGACGCTTCGGGCGTGTCGGCGACTGCCGTACCGGTGGCCGTGGCGGCCAGGGTGACGGCCGTCGCCAGCGCGGCCATGCGGGCCAGTACACGCCGACCGTGGGCAGGTTTCTTCACAAGGAACTCCGGACGGTAAAAGGGCGTGGCGGAACCAGTGTCGGCGCGACAGTTGACGTGATACGCCGACAGACTTGAGCGCATGCTGTTACACCGGCCTTGCGGATCCCCCCCACGAGGTCCAAACCAGAAGAATATCGCCCAGCGGCTGGCAGGTCCCCCGAGTAGACGATGGTGCACACTGAGCCTTCGCCAACTTGAAGTCACAGGTCAAAGGGCCGGTGTGACCCGTGCTCGGGGTGCTCACGCTGGTCATGGGCGTGATTCTGCGCAGGCGGTGCTGAGGCGCGATCCAGATTTTTCGGAGTCCGGCGGTTGGCGGATGTCGAGAACGTGCCACCGGCTCCGTCCCAGCAACATCAGCGGCCACCACCGGCCGCACGAGAAAGAAGGAGAAGCCAGCATGGCGATTCAGCGGATGGACAACGTCGGCATCGTCGTCGAGGACATGGACGCCGCCATCACGTTCTTCGTGGAACTCGGAATGGAACTGGAAGGCAGGACCGAGATCGAAGGCCCCGTCGCCGACCAGTGCACCGGACTCGACGGCGTCCGCTGCGACATCGCCATGCTCCGGACCCCGGACGGCCACAGCCGACTCGAACTGGCGAAATACCACAGCCCCACGGCCATCAGCACCGGGCCGCGCAACCAGCCCCACAACATTGTCGGCACGCACCGCGTCATGTTCACCGTCGACGACATCAAGGACACCATCGCCCGCCTGCGCCCCCACGGCGCCGAACTCGTCGGCGAAATCGCCCAGTTCGAGGACAGCCATCTCCTCTGCTACCTCCGCGGCCCCGAAGGCATCATCATCGGACTGGCTCAGCAACTACGCTGAAAAGGAAGAACCCAACCAGGCGGCCGAACGAGACTACGGAGCTTCTGAACCGCCCGAACAGCCAGGAACTGCCGGCCCGTAACCGAGTGCCTGAAGAACCATCCAACCTCGCCTCAAACACCAACCCACCAGGCAGCACCCTGGAGCCGGGCAGCGCCTCACGGGCCAGGGCGAGCATCGGCTCCACCAGCGGACCCCGCACCACCAGAACGCACTCGGCCAGGGAGCCGCAAACGGGATCACCCATGGCTGGCATCAGCCGACATCACGCGCCCTGAAGCGCCTTCGCGAAGGACCCCGCCTCGTAGAGTGCGTCGTCGGGCCCGAGGGGCTTGCCGTCGACGAGCACGGTGGGCGTGCCCTGCGCCCCCGACGTCTCGAACGCCTTCTCGGCGCGGGCGGCCCAGTCGGCATGGGTGCCGGAGCCGACCGCCCTGTCGAAGGCGGCGCCGCGCAGCCCGGGCACCTTGTCGGCGACCGCGAGCAGGAAGGCCGGGGTGAATCCGTCGACCGACTCCGTGGGCTGGGAGGCGTAGAGGGCCGCGTGGTACTGAGGGAACTTGCCCGCGTCGACGGAGGCGCGTAGCGCCCGCGCGGCGTTGGCGGAGCCACTGCCGCCGAGGTTGGCGTCGAGGAACGAGGCGATGGTGTACTCGATCTTGATCTTGCCGTCGGCCGCGAGCTCGGCGAGCTTCGGGCCCGCCGCGGTCTCGAACTTGGCGCAGTACGGGCAGCGCGGGTCCTCCAGGATCTTCACCGTGTGCGGGGCGGAGTCCTTGCCGACGATGAGCGAGATTCCGTCGGCACCCAGCTTGGCGGGCAGCTTGGCGAGAGTCGACATCGCCTCCCCGGCCCGCGCGGTCGGGCCGACCGTGGACACAGCCGGCGCACGCCCTGGCCGGTCAGAGCCAGCGCCCCCAGGCGAAGGTGACCTGGTACGCCCTGCGGACCGACTCCCAGGTGATGCCGGCCAGGCACTGGACACCGAGGGCGACCAGGAAGATCACGACGAAGGTGCCCGCCACGAGCAGCCCGTAGAGCGGCGCGACGAACGCTCCGACGATGCCGGAAAGGACGATCACTGCGGCCAGGCCGAAGTGCGCGTCGAGCAGGTCCGCGCGCAGGGCCACCTGCTCGGCGGCCTGGTCGGCGGCGGCGCGTGCGTGGGTGTCGTGCCCGTCGCCCGGCCGCGCCCCAGTGCCGAAGTCGTCGCTCACTTAGTGCCGCCCGTGCTGGGACCGGCCGCCGTCACTCAGCAACCCGCGACCTGGTCCACGCCGTGCACGTAAGCCGTCACGCTTCAGCACAGACGGGCGCAGCACGGGCCAGCGCTCCGGCAGTGCTCCACCCCCTGTCGTGAGACGTCCGGTCAAGCCACCGGTCGGATCCGATCGCCGACCTTCTCCCGGAGCGCGGCTTCCAGCCTGTCGCGGGCCTCGGTCTGGGCGGCGATACGTTCGTTGAGGACCGCGAGCCGTTCCCGTGCGACCCGCAGGCCCTTGTCCGAGGGCAGCGCGGCGGCCACATCGCCATCGAGGCACGGCAGCAACACGCGCACGTCGTCCAAGGTGAGCCCGGCAACCAGCAGGTAGCGGATGTTGCGGACCCGTACCACCGCCTGCTCGTCGTAGATGCGGTAGCCGTTGCAGGCCCGCTCGGAGAAGATCAGCCCGGCCTGCTCGTAGTGCCGTAGCGCACGAGCGGTCGTCCCCGTCGCCCTGGCCAGCTCACCGATCCGCACCCGCCCCACCTCCCGGGCCACTTCTATCACGCCACAACCGCTCCGCCGTCGACCGGAAGCACCACTCCGGTGACGAACGATGCGGCCGGCGCGGCAAGTTGGGTGATCGCCCAGGCCACCTCCTCGGGGCGGCCGATCCGGGCCAGCGGGGTGTGTGCCATCTGCCACTCCCGTACCGCGGTCATCCGCTCCGACGTCAGCCCCTGGTGCTCGCCAATGGGGGTGTCGATGGCGCCGGGGGCGACCGCCACCACTCGGACCCCGCGGGGTGCCAACTCAACCGCCCAACTGCGGGTCAGCAGTTCCAGGGCGGTCTTGGTCGCCGCGTAGACCGAGCTGCCGGACCATGCCCGCTGTCCCACCGACGTAGTGACATTGACGATCACTCCGCTCGACGTCTCCAGGAGCGGCAGGGCAGCCTGGGTCAGCAGGATGGGAGCGACGAAGTTGGTGGCAAGCTGAGCCGTGATCATCTCCGGCGTCAGCGTGCCGAGGGCGCCGCTGCGCACGATGCCGGCGTTGTTGACCAGCACGTCCAATCGGCCGTGTGTCTCCAACACGGCTTGGACGATGCGCTCGGGTTCGCCCTCGGCTGTGATGTCGACGTGCAGCGACGCGATCCGGTCGTGCCCGGCCGCGGTCTCCTCAAGTGGTCCGCTTCTCCGTCCGATCGCGATCACGTGAGCACCCTCGGCGGCGAAAGCGCGGGCAGTGGCCCGGCCGATGCCGGTGCCGGCTCCAGTGACGGCGACGATCCTGCTGCTCTGCGGTGCGGTGCTGTTCATGGCGGTCATCGTCCAACCCTGCCGCCAGTGACAAGGTCAATGGCTCATCATCGGGGAGGGAGCATCCGGACCCTGGCGCGTACGTGTTTCCTCACGCTGACCTGCGGTGCTGTGCACTCTTCCACGGTCTGCCGACTGGTACTCCGCCCCTGGTGCCAGCCGGCACTCCATCTCCACGGCCAGCCGCGGGACTCGGTTCTTACACGTCCCCAGGCTCACGCCTGTGTTCCCAGCGCCTGCGCCGCCGCCGAGCCGAGCCGGTTGAGGGCGCCCCGATCGGACGCGGGCAGGGTGGCGCAGTGCTCGGCCACGATGCGGGCGAACCCCTCACGGATCTCCCGACTGGCCTTGCGCCCCGCGTCGGTCAGGGTGGCGCGGCTGACCCTGCGGTCGGCCGGGTCGGGGGCGCGGCGCACGAGGTCGCGTCGCTCCAGGCGGTCGACCAGCCCGGTGATGTTCGTCTTGTCGCAGCCGAGCAGCTGGGCGAGCTCACCGAAGGAGGGTGTCGAGCGCTCCAACTGGCACAGTATTTCGGCCTGTTGGAGGGTGAGACCGGCCGCGCGGGCGGCTGCGCCGTAGCGCAGTGCGACCTGCCGGTGGAGCACGGCGAGCGTGCGGGCGAGGTCCTGGTCTTCGACGCTGGGCTGCATGTCTCGATCGTAGCTGCATCAAGCATTTGGTTGACACTGTCGACCAAATTAGTTGAGAGTATCGACTACCTAGCTGGTCGACTTTCAGGAGCACCCAATGGGCAGTCGTGTCGCCGTCGTCACCGGAGCCTCGCGCGGAATCGGCAGAGCCGTCGCCGAACGGCTTGGCACGGACGGCGCGAACGTCGTCGTCAACTACCGCTCCGACGCGGACGCCGCGGCGAAGACCGTCGCCACCATCCAGGCGGCGGGCGGCCAGGCCACGGCCGTACGCGCCGACGCCGCCGAACCGGCGGAGCTGCGGCGACTGTTCGACACCGCCGAGCGCACGTACGGCGGCGTGGACATCGTGGTGTGCAATGTCGGCGTGGCCCGCTTCGCCCCCATCGCCGAGACCACCGACGACGACTTCGACCTGATGACCCGTACGAACACGCGCGCCACCTTCCTCGCGCTGCGCGAGGCGGCGCGTCGGATCCGCGACGGCGGCCGCATCGCCGTCGTCTCCAGCGGCACGGCCGTCATGCAGCGGCCGGGATCAGGGGTGTACGGGGCGTCCAAGGCGGCGGGCGACGCACTCGTACGCACCCTCGCCCAGGAGCTCGGACCGCGCCGCGTCACCGTCAACAGCGTGCTCCCCGGCGCCACCGACACCGACGCCCTCGCCGATCTCCTCCCACTCCAGGCAAGGCAGGAGCTGGCGCGCCAGATCCCCCTGGGCCGTCTGGGCCGCCCCGACGACATCGCGGACGTGGTCGGCTTCCTGGCCTCCGACGCAGCTCGGTGGGTGACGGGACAGGCGATCCGGGCGGGTGGCGGAATGTTCTGAGCAGCTCTCCGCCCCGATGACCCGCTCCGCCATCCGGCGCGCCGCATCCAGCCGGGGGTCCTGCGCGTGCGCGTGCGGGCCGAGGATCTTCGCGCAGGCGATCAGCGTCATCAACTTGCCGTCCCGGGTCTCGAAGTCGCGGCGCCGCTCATGCCACACGCGATCAGCCAAGGCGGGCACGGCCAGGGAACTGCCCCACAGGGAAGCCGCATCCAGCCCTTGGAGGGCGTTGCCCCAGTCCTCCCAGTCGAAGAGACAGAACACCGGAGCGGTCATGTTCGCCCAGTTCAGATCCACATGGGCCGGCACTCACCGCTCCATCGTCGTGTCGACGTCGACGTGAGGGAAGGCACCGCGAATGGCCTGGGTGACCAGGTCGTGGGTGACCTCTCGGCGTCCGGCATGGCGACACGTCGGGTGCTCTGCGCGGCGAGCGCATCCAGCGAGGCGTTGCACGCCTGCCACCACTCCTCCGGCCGTTCACACTGCTGGCCGGGCGCAACAGAGCTAAGCGGGTCCGGTGAAGTTGATTGCGTTGGGTAGGCGTCTCGTGGGGAGGGACGTCATGCCGAAGAGCCTCCACGTCCAGTTGACTGACGATCAGAGCCGTCACCTGCGTGCGCTATTGGCCCGCAGGGACTTGACCGCCTATACCCGGCAGCGTGCCGAGTGCATCCGCTTCCTGGACCGCGGTAAGTCCGTGTCAGAGGCCGCCGACCTGCTGGAGTGCAACCCGGTCACGGTCCGCGCCGCGGTCCACCGCTTCACGGACGGGGGATCGGGGGCCCGCGCACCCCGGTGTGCCGGTCGAGAAGGGCGGGCGCGGGCCTGCCCGTTACGGCATCCGTGGCCGTCAGGGGTTGGTCCGACCGCAGGTTCAAACCCCCAGCGTCGCCAGCGCCGGACGGAAGCTGGTGTTCGCGCCGGGGACCACGTCGGGGGCGGTCCACGTGGAACCGCTGAGTCGGCTCCACCAGATACGTTCGTCGCCGTCGACGCCCTTCCACGTCATGTAGGTGGAATCGCCGTAGACGGTGAGAGCCGGACCTACGCTGGTGTTGGCGCCCGGGATGGGCTGAGGGGCGGACCAGGTGCTCGCCCGGGGGTAGAGCTGGCTCCACCAGATCCGTTGGTCGCCCACGACACCCTTCCAGGTCATCTGCAGACTCCCGTCGGGCGTCCCGGCCAGGGCGACTCCGGCGCTTGTGCTGGCGCCGTCGATCGTCTGCGGACCCGTCCAGGCATTCGTACCGCTGGAACCGCCGAGATACGTGTTCCACCAGATCCGCTGATCTCCGTCGACGCCCTTCCACGCCATGAAGAGATCGTTGTAGCCGTTCTTCCTGATCGCCAGGGCGGGAGAGAAACTGGTGTTGGCATCGGGAACCACCTGCGGGGCCGTCCAGCCGCCGAAGTAGCTGTTCCACCAGATGCGTTGGTCCCCCGTGGCTCCCTTCCACGCCATGAAGAGCCCGGCATAAGGGGCGAGTGCGGGGCCGACACTGCTGCTGGCACCGGGTACGGGCTGCGGTCCGCTCCAGGCACCACCGTCGAACCAGTTCCACCAGACACGTTCGTCGCCCTCGACGCCCTTCCACGTCATGAACAACGGACCACCGGACTGGCCCGCCAGAGCAACCCCGGCACTCGTACTGGCCCCCGCCACCGGCTGCGGCCCGGTCCAACTCCCGCCACCGCTCTGCAGACCGTTCCACCAGATCCGCTGATCCCCCGCGATGCCCTTCCAGGCCATGAACGTACTGCTGCCGACGGCTGCCTCCCGGCTCCTCCCCCGCTCGGCCGCGGACGCCACTGGTGTCGCCAACCCGGTGAGGCCTGCCGCCACCACGGCCATCCCGCCCATGCGGAGCACATTTCTCCGGCTGAGCGATGCGCGCGATTCCGCCGACTCTCCCGTACGCGGGAGACCGCCCACAGTCGATCTCTTCATGCCCGCTCCCGTTTCCCCTGAGATGTCCTTGCCATGCCAACTCGACCGTGGCTGTGGAGGTGAGGAATGGGCAATCCCCAAATTTGGGGAGTGACAGTCCGGCGTCTCCATGCGGGTGGTGGCTGCATACCGTGTGACGTAGCGTGGAATGGGCCAACTCGGCAAGGTTGCGCTGCTGAACACGACGCCGACCGAGGCTGCTTGCTGGACAACAGACAGTCCAAAGCGGGTGTCCGCTTCGGCGTGCTGGCCGAGTTGTTCGACCCGGTGACGTTCCGGCATATCGACCGGATCGGAATCGGTGCCGGTATGCGGTGTTGGGAGGTCGGCGCCGGTGGCCCGTCCGTACCCCTCGGGCTCGCCGAGCGAGTCGGTCCGACAGGTGCGGTGATCGCCACCGACATCGACGTGTCCTGGACGCGGCGGGTTGATCATGCGGTGATGCGGTGGGGGCGGCCCCAGCGGTGCTGGAGTTCGGATCGGATACGGGCGCGTTCGCGGCGCTGGCCTCCAGCAGGCTGGGGTGCCGACGGTGGCGGTTGCGCCAGTACAGGTAGGCGTGCAGGTCGCGGGCGAGTGTCGGGTGGTTGGGTGGGTCGCTGTTGCCGAGGACGAAGCCGCGCAGCGGCCCGAAGTGCGGCTCGATGGGGTTGGCCCAGGGCGCCTGGGTCGGGGTGAAGCACAGCTCGGCTCTGTGCCGGGCGGACCAGGTGCGGATGGCCCAGGTCTTGTTGCCGGACCAGCTGTCGAGGATGACGTAGATCGGGGCGCCGTCGGGCCAGACGGCGCGGATACTCTTCAGTGCGGCCAGGGTGTGATCGGCGCCCTTGCGGGTGCGGACCACACCCCACATGCGGTCGTCGGCGAGGCTGTAACAGCCCTGGAAGTAGCGGATGCCGTGGGTGCGGTGGTAGGTGGCAGGCAGCCGGTCGGGGTGCTTGCGCCTGGCCCAGCAGGTGCCGTGGCAGGGCCGGATGGACAGCGGTCCGAACTGGTCGAAGGCGAAAGCACCCACGCGCCCTCTACGCGACGCCGGAAGCCCTGGGAACTGAAGCCCCGCGCATCCACGGAGGGGGTGGACGGGTGGGTGTGGGGCTCCGGCACTCTCTGGTACGTCACCCGGCAAATCTTGTTACACCCGCCTCAGACGGGCACGGCAGCTGATGATGATCCTTCTCGGGCAGTTCGCTTCGTGAAGGCGCGAGGCTGACGGACTGCCGTCAGAACCTGTAGCTCCAGTACGCGCCGGGGTGCGAGGTACCTGACTCTTTCAGGTACGAGTACAGGTTCAGTTGCCCACCACACGGGTTGAAGTTCATCCACATGTCCGTGGTGCCGGGGTTCACGTGCCGACCAGGCTCGGGGGTATCCACCCCGTCGCGTGGGTCGCAAGGGTCGCCGAGTGCGGTGAACGCGCGGACATCGGTGGTGCCGCCGGTCCAGCGGAAGTCCACATTGTGGTTGGAGTAGACGCACGGCGTGACGTGGTAGCCGTACTGGAGGTTCTGCGTCGCCAGGACCTGACCGCCACACCACGACCGCGCGCTGGCCACGCTGGTAGTGGTGAGGGTGGTGCCGCCGGCGAGAACGAGGGCGGTGGCGGTCATCGCGATGGCCCGTCGGAGTGTGGACACGGTGTCTCCTGGCTCATGGGTGGGCTGTTCTGTCCCGCTGGAGTTTGGTCGTCTGGATGGTGTCCCACCAGGTCCTTGGACGATGTCGGACAGACCTGGACGGGCCCCGGGTCCGGTGGAGGGAACCTGTCGCCACCTGACCGACCGCCTCGACATGCCCCGAACCTGTGCCGATGGGCTTGCACCGGCCGAGGGACGGCAGTGACCCTCGCTTGATCGTCACCGACTCGGCAGGGAAGCAGTGGGCCATGGGTTTCGCCGCGCAGCACAACCTTCAGCCCCTGTCGGATCACTGGGCGGAGGCCGGCCGTGGGCGCCTGAATGCTTGCGTCAGCGCACTACGAGCGGCTTCGTGCGGTACCGCATTTTGTGTTACCGGAATGGGCTCAACCCACTCGCCAAGTACGCCCAAGGCCCCAACTCCTTCCAGAGCCAGGCCCTCCGTGCAGTTCACAAGCCCGGCCGCCCTGCTACAGGCCGGGCTCGCTGCGTTCTGCAGCTGCCCGGATCCGACCGGTGGGTCTCGGCGCGGATCTCTACTGAGAGAACTGGCCCACACAAGCGATGATCGCAACGAGTAACCCCAGCAGGCCGATCCAGACTTGCCACCTCTCGAGGGCCGTCCACTTCCTGTCAGGCTTATCCACGCTGGGAGTCGCCAGCGCTTCCTCATTCTCTCCAGACGCTCTCATCGGCCCGGACCGGCGAAACGAGCCCCTCTCATGCCCGACGCCGCACCCAACCCCCACGTTCGTCTCAACCTCCGCCCCCAGCACCCCGGCGCCGTCGTCGCCACGCTCACCGGCAGCTCGCTCCACACCGCCCGCGCCACCCCCGCCTCGGCAGGCTTCCGGGCAGTTACCGACGACTCGATGCTGGAAGCACTCCATCGACGGGCGCTACATCACCTGGGTGGCACCCGGCGCCGAGAAGGGCGGCGTACAGTTCGACGCCTTCGCCGCCCAGAACCCCAACGGCTCCCTTCCCGTATGGATCATCTGGGGTGGCCACGCCGTTCACCAGCCCGTCTGGGCACTCCAGTTGTCCGCGCACGTACCAACGGCCCTGCTGCAGGACATCGCCTTCAAAATGACCGAGGGCCAAGGTATCCGCCTCGTACGTCCGACATCTGGCAGGCCCAGCGCTCCGCACCGCGCAAGCCCCTGCTCCGGTGGCAGCATCGCCGCCAGCCGCGCACGTTCCCGGGCGTAGCCAGTGAGCCTCTACCCGGAGCAGATGACGATGTTCTGGGTGGGCCTCGCCATCCTGGCCGCCTTCGAGGCCCTCTGCTTCTTTCTGTCATGCCAGCTGATCTGAGCTAGGTCACGAGCCGCATCCCTGTCGAAGGCCGTTGTCCGTCGGCACTCGCTCGACGGCGACGAGGGCGACACCCCCACAACGACCTACCTGCACACCCAAGAGCACCACGGCCGTCCGGCGACCGCGTCAAGACGGACGGGCATGATGCTCATCGGCTCGCGAAGCTGATCCACCTGGACCATTTGCCTACAGTGCGGGTGCCGGATGTGGGGCAGGTGGCTGGGACGAGACCCTGGAGGCCACGCGCCGGACGGGGCCGGAGCGACGCGGAAGTTCCGCCGATCTACACGCAAGTAACATCCAGGTCATGTTTCTAAGCACCAGGCTGGAAGGTTCGGCCAAGATAGGGCTGGCGCTGCTGGGCGTCGCGGCCCTCACCGCCTCGCTCAACCGGGCAACTCACACCGACGAGGGCGCAGCGAACTGGATCTCGTACTTCACCAATCTCTCCAATCTGCTCGGCGCCGCCGTCCTGCTGGCCGGTGGGCTGGCCCTGTTGCGCGGCACCCGCCCCGTCCCCGACCTGTTGCGCGGTGCCGCCACCCTCTATCTGGTGATCACAGGAGTGGTGTACTGGACTCTGCTGGCCGGAACCATCGATGCGAACACGATCATCTGGGCCAACGACGTCGTGCACGGCGTCATGCCGGCCGTTTTCCTCGCCGACTGGCTACTGCGTCCTCCGCCACGCCGCATCCCCTGGACCCGGTCCCTGCCGTGGCTGGCCTTCCCGCTGCTCTACCTCGCCTACTCGCTGCTGCGCGGGCCGCACGTGGGTTGGTACCCGTACGACTTCCTCGACCCCCGCGAGCCGGGAGGTTACGGGCACGTCGCGACCTGGTCGGTGATCATCACGCTGGCCTTCACGGGGATGGCGTCGCTGCTTGTCCTGTACGCCAACGCGCGCCACAGGAGGGCCGGAAGTGGCGGAACCGACGTCAGCGAGCGCGAAGGCCGTGACCGGGACCCGATGACGACCTGAGAGCAGGCGGGCAGGCGGGCTCGACCAGCGATGGGCCCTCCGGACGGAACCTGCCATGCGGCGAACACACGAGGCCCGGCCCCGAGGTCAGCGCCTGCGGCCTGTGCAGCGCGGACGGGACCTTGGACGCCGAGCGCCCCGGCCGCCAGTCCGGACTGGCGGCCGGGGCGCGGGGGACGCCTGCTCGTTCACACAGTTCCTATGACATGACTGGCGGCGGGTGTCGGTTGAGTGAGGCTGACACCAAGGCTTGCCATGGCGGGGCCGGCATACCGCCGGGGTTCAATCCGTACGGCCACAGCCTGCTGAGCAGCCGCATGTCCGAGGATTTGGTGTTGCCGTGGTAGGCGACCTGCCGTGCAAGGACGTAGGCGCCTTCCGGGTCCCGGGCCTCTTCCCGCATCACGGCGAAGCGGGGCAACCGCAAGCGACGTAGCGGTCATCCTCCGGGACGGCCAAGGGTCGCCACCAGATCAACACGCTCGGGCCACGGGGCCCGAGCGGCGTGGCGGTCGCGCTGTGGGGCGGCCGAGGATCACGACCGCCCTGGGCGACAGCGGCGCCTACGGAGTGTCCGAGGCGGTGCTCGTCCACGCGGCGCGCAGCGCCTTCTTGTCCACCTTGCCGACCTTGGTCATCGGCAGCTGGTCGAGCAGGACCGTCTTCCGGGGCGTGTACAGGTCCCCCAACTCGGCGGTCACCGCAGCGCCGACCACCTCCGGGTCCACATCGGCGTCCTCGGCTGTGGCCAGGAAGATCTGTACGGCCTCCCCGAAGTCCTCGTCCGGCACGCCCAACGCCGCCGCGTTGCGCACACCGGGCAGCGTGAGCAGGAAGTCCTCCAGGACCCGGGAGTAGACGTTGTCACTGGTGCTGCCCGTGACGATGATGTCCTTGGCCCGGTCGACGAGATAGAGGTATCCCTCGGCGTCGAGGTAACCCAGGTCCCCGGTGCGGAGCCAGCCGCCGTAGAACGCCTCCGCGGTGCGCTCCGGGTCCTCGTAGTAACCGAGCATCACGGCCTTGCCCCGGACGCACACCTCGCCGACCTGCCCGGCGGGCAGCACCGCCGCCCCGTCTTCACCACGGATCTCGATCTCGGTGTCGGATATCGCGCGACCGCAGCTGCGCCAGAGCTCGGGCCGCTGGGCTGCCTCCGAGGCGAGGTTCTCCGCACCGAACGCGGCGATGCCGAGCGCCTCCGACTGCCCGTAGCCCTGGCTGATCACGGGCCCGAAGACCTCGACCACCTGCTGGAGCCGACTGGGCGACGAAGCCGCGCCGCCGACGACGATCCGCCGCAGCGCGGGGAGTGCGCCCGGCTCGCACTTCGGGTGGTCGAGCAGCGCGTACAGCATGGGCGGGACGAACATGGTGGCGGTGATCCGCTCCTCGCGCAGTACCGCCAGTGCCGCGCCCGCTTCGAACTCGGGCAGCACGACGAGGGCGGAACCCGTCACCAGCGCCTGAATCGAGGTGAGGTGGCCACTGGCGTGAGTGAGCAGCGTGGAGACGAGTACCCGGTCCGTAGCCGGGTCCATGGCCGGGAAGAAGCCCGTGGAATGAGCGTCCTGCGGGTCGTCCTCCAGGAAGTCCAGCAGCACGTCGTACAGCCGGTGGCTGTGCGCGGCGAGCTTGGGGCGGCCCAGGGTGCCGCCGGTGTAGAGGACAGTGACGGCCTCGTCCTCACCCGGGGCGGGCACACCGTCAGGACGCACCACAGGACACTCGGCCGCCACGGCCAGCAGGTCCGTACACCGCTGCTCACACGGCCCGACGCTGAGCAGGACGGGTGCGTGGACGCTGCGGGCGGCCGCGTCGGCGGCGCGCGCGGCGAAGACCGGGTCGGTGACCACAGCGCGCGCCTTGGACTGCTCGACCAGCGCAGCCAGTTCGCCGGGCCCCGGTTCGGGCGGCAGGAACACCACGCGGCAGCCGATGAGATGGACCGCGAGCTGCACCAGAACGGAGTCCACGCGGTTGGCCAGGAACAACCCCACACCGTCGCCGGGTGCGAGCCCCTGCCTCCTCAGCGCGTGCCCCAGGCTGAACAGCCGCCGCCGAGCCTCCCTGCGGGTCAGCCGCTGCGCACCCTGGACGAGCGCCTCGGCGTCCTCGTCCTCCTGCCAGTGCTCCAGGATGTGGTCCAGGTACGTCCGCGGCCCGGGTGTTTCCGGCGAGTTAACGATCATGAACACATGCAAGCACGCCACCCAGGAGCCGTGACCTCACAGGGAGCAACTTCAGCCACCAGTCGGCAAAGCGCTATGCCCCGATATGTTACGGCCAGTCGGCTCTCCGCAGCCCGTGTTCACCAGGCGGGGTGTCCGGGGGCCAGAAACGTCGCCCCGCGCTCGCACACGTTCCCGGCCAGCCGGGAAGCATCATCCGAACCCGGCTGGCATTGCTGCGGGTTGGAAAGGGAAGGACCGCGCTGGATCCGGGGGCTACTCAGCAACTCGGCCGGACAGGACAACGCCCTTCACATACCCGCCCGTTGCCCCCGGCCCCCACCCGGCCAGGCCCGCTCGGAAAATCCGGACCGCAGGATCGGCGACATGCTCTGACGGGATCTGATGCCCCCGGCCAGACGGCCGGGGGCCACCGGGCACGCACCCGGGGCGTCAGACGCAGACATGGCTGGCCTGGCCTGCGGCTACCTGGCTCCCAGCCCAGGACCGCTCCCCCGCGCACCTTGAGGACGGTCCGGCCCAGGCCCTCCAGATGGACGGTTCCCGGACCTCCTGGAGGGCGTCGACGAGTGCGAACCGGTTCGCGGGAGCCAGGCCCGCGTCCCAGGCCACGGTGGCGTCGCCGGTGCCGCCACGGTGATGAGCTCGCGGACACCAAGGCGGCACCAAGATCAGCCCCATCGGGGGCAGTTCGCGTGTCAACGTCACGGTGGAGACGGGCTGTTCGACCCGCACGGACGTCGCCTGCCTCATGGGAAATCGAGACGTGTGGATGGTGCCCGGCCGTGGCAAGACGGTGCGGGCGGATCAGATCCAACGCCTCGACCGGAGCAAGGGACACTCCCTGTGAGTGAAAGCAGGCGGGGAACGCAAGCCTCCGCCATGCCGCACAAACACAACCCGGTACTCGCCATGCTGATCCGCCCAAAGGCGCCGGCCAAGCGGCTCCTCAGCGATGGCTCAGCGGGTCGGCCACCGGGTCAAGTCCTTGCTGGGACTCCCGAGGCTGGGGACGCCCGAGCTGACCGGCCTGACCACAGGGGCGGAACTCGGCACACTCTGCGCCCCGACGACGTACACCGGCATGGCAGCTGCGCTCGTCGACCAGGTGCGCGAGGTCAGCGGTCAGTAAACTCTCTGATCATGGCTGATACCCAGTACGAAGACCTGTTGCGGCTGGTGCTCACCTCCGGAACGGCCAAAGCCGACCGCACGGGCACCGGGACCCGAAGTGTCTTCGGCCACCAACTACGCTACGACCTTTCCCGAGGCTTCCCTCTGGTCACCACGAAAAAGGTGCACACGAAGTCCATCGTGTACGAGCTGCTGTGGTTCCTGCGCGGCGACTCCAATGTCGCCTGGCTGCAGGAGCACGGCGTCACCATCTGGGACGAATGGGCCGACGAGAACGGCGACCTCGGACCCGTCTACGGCGCCCAGTGGCGTTCGTGGCCCGCCCCGGACGGCAGGCACATCGACCAGATCGGCGAGGTTCTCGACACTCTGCGCCACAACCCTGACTCTCGTCGGATGATCGTCTCCGCCTGGAACGTCGCCGAGCTGTCGAAAATGGCGCTCGCGCCGTGCCACGCCTTCTTCCAGTTCTACGTCGCCGACGGCAAACTCTCCTGCCAGCTGTACCAGCGCAGCGCGGACCTGTTCCTCGGCGTGCCGTTCAACATCGCCAGCTACGCGCTCCTCACCCACATGGTGGCGCAGCAAACCGGCCTTGAGCCCGGCGACTTCATCTGGACCGGAGGTGACTGCCACATCTACGACAACCACGTTGATCAGGTGACCGAGCAACTCTCACGCATCCCCTTCGAGTTCCCCGAGCTACGTCTGCGTCAGGCCGAGTCGCTTTGCGACTACGTCTACGCCGATGTGGAGATGCTCGACTACCGGCACCACCCGGCCATCAAGGCCCCGGTGGCGGTATGAACGTCGGTCTCATCTGGGCACAGACGCTCGATGGCGTGATCGGCGCGGACAACGCGATTCCATGGCGACTTCCCGAGGACATGGCGCATTTCAAGGCCACCACCCTGGGCCATCCCGTGGTGATGGGACGCAAGACCTGGGATTCGCTCCCTCCCCGGTTCCGTCCGCTGGCAGCCAGGCGCAACATCGTGGTAACTCGTGACCCGCGATGGGAGGCCGACGGCGCGGAACGCGCCGGCTCCGTTGCCCAGGCACTGGAACTGGCAGCCTCACCGGTGCGGATACCCGCCCCTACAGCGGTATGGGTCATCGGCGGCGGTGAAATCTACCGTGCCGCGATGTCATACGCCACGATTCTCTCGGTGACCGAAGTCGATGCCACGGTGGACGGTGACACCTACGCCCCCACGCCAGACGTGAGGTGGAACATCACCCAGGACAGCGGCTGGCAGACCTCGGTGACCAGCCTGCGCTATCGCATCCGCACATACACACCACCGGCAACCAGCACTCCGCGCTGACCGAGCAACGGACAGCGTCGAGCCCGAGGCCGACGGTGGTGCACGCGTACCGGCAGGCCTCGTGGCGCAGCACCGTCGCCACTCGGCCGCGTGCACTGTGGCCGGCCGCCCGCCGGCTCACTCCTGGGGCAGCGCCTCGCGGAGCCTGCGCAAAGAGGCCGTGTTGTTGCCGAACTGGTTGATCGCGGGCGCTCCCCGATGGGACGGGCCGTAGCCGTGCTTGAGGAAGTTGGCGAACGAACCGCTTGCGCTCAGGTCGACGAAGAAGTGGCGCTCGGGCTCCGGGAAGGCCGACGCCATCAGCTCGTCGAACCGGACGCGCTCGCGGATCACGTCCCACAGATAGCACTCCCGGTGCTCCGGCGCGCCCGGGTCCACGGTCGCCGCGTGCGTGGCGGAGTAGAGCGGCAGGCGTGCGGAGCGCAGCGGGACCGCCAGGGCCGCGTCCATGATGTCCGGGCGGATGGCGTCCAGGTGCGGGGAGTGGAAGGCCTGGCGGACCGGGAGGCGCACGGCGATCACACCCTCCCGATCAAGCCCGGCCCGCAGCTGAGCGAGCCGGTCCGCGGCACCGCTCACCAGGAAGTTTCCGTCGTAGTTGACCCCGGCCAGCGTCACCGCGCCGAACAGGTCGGGCCGGTCCGCGAAGAGCGAGGGCGCGGCCAGGACGCTCAGCATGCCGCCGTCACCGCGGTCCCCGAGCAGCCGGGCCTGGCGCATCACCAGCCGCAGCCCGTCCTCGAAGTCCATGGAACCGGCGACGGTGGCCGCGATGTACTCGCCGAGGCTGTGGCCCAGAACGGCGTCCGGCCGTACACCCTCCTCGCGCAGGGTCTCGGTGAGGCTGAAACCGATGCTGTAGAGCGCCGCGTGCGTGGTGAGGATGGAGTCGTACTCCTTTCCCTTGCGCGCATCGTCGTAGATCGCTTCCACCAGGGAGGCACCGCCCGCCGCCCGGTGGGCCGCGCTGCAGCGGTCCAGGGCGCGGCGGAATGCCGGGTGGGTGTCGTACAGCTCCCGGCCCATCTGGTGGTACTGGGTGCCCTGGCCGCCGTACATGAACACCAGCTCGGTGCGCGGCCGGGCGCTGACCACGGGCGCCGGGGGCTCCTCGGCCGACGGCAGCGGGTCCTTGAGGATCTGGTTGGTCAGCTTGGCCAGGACCCGGCCGGGGCCGATCTCGTGGAAGGTGCGGTACCCCTGGCCGATCAGCCAGGAGATGGACTCGTACCACTTCACGGGGCTGGATATCTGACGCGTCAGATACTGCGCGTACCCCTGCTCCGGGTAGGGGCGGGCGGTGCAGTTGGCGACGACCGGGATCGTCAGCGGGCGCAGCTCGAACCCGGCGAGGTAGCGGGCGAACTCCTCCTCCACCTCCGTCATGCAGCGCGAGTGGAAGGCCGCGCTCACGTTCAGCGGGATGAAGGCGGCCCCGGCGTCGGTGAAGGCGGTGCGCAGCTCGGGGGCGAACACCTCGTCGTACTCGCCGGAGACGATGCACTGCTCGCGCGAGTTGATGTTGGCGATGTCGAGGTGGCGGAACGGCAGGCCCTTGAGGATCTCGTCGACTCGCCGCTGGTCCAGGCGGACGACCGCGGCCATGGCGCCCTTGGGCGCACGGCTCATCAGCTCGCCGCGCCTGCGCACCAGTTGGAGTCCGGTGAGGAAGTCGAAGGCACCGGCCGCGAACAGCGCGCAGTACTCCCCCAGGCTGTGCCCGGCCACCACGTCGGGCAGCTCGCCGCCCGCCGTACGGTCCAGATAGGTGAGGGCGTTGACCACGTACAGCGCGGGCTGGGTGTACTCGGTCCTGGCCAGCACCTTGTCCGGGTCGCGCAGGCAGAGCTCCTCGATGGAGTAGCCCAGGCACGCGTCGGCCTGGGCCACCAGCTCCGGGAACTTCTCGAAGAGCCCCTCGCCCATGCCCTTGTGCTGCGAGCCCTGGCCGGGGAAGACGTAGACCGTTCTCATGCGTAACTCCCGTACGTTCCAAGCTGCTTGCCTAGCAAGGCCGCTGTTTCCCGCAGCAGGTGCTCCGCGACAGCGGCCACCCGGCGCTCGCGCCACTTCTCCAGCGGGGTGTCCCGCACCCAGGCGTTGAACGCGCCCATGGCCGGACCGCAGTGGATCTGGTAGTCGACCCGCTGCTCGGCGCTGCCCGCCATGGCCAGGCGGGTGGAGTGGACGAAATACCAGCGGAAGACGAGCGCCATCTTCTTCTTGGGGCTGCGCTCGATCTCCGCGAGCCGCTGCGGGAAGCGCCGGGCGACATGGGCCCGGGTCTCCGCCCAGACCTCGTCGATGGAGCGCCTGAAGAACTTCTCCTCCAGCGTGGCGCGCGTCCGCTCGTCCAGGTCGTCGAGCGAGTCGTGGCGCAGATACAGCTCGTACAGCTTCTGGGCGCGCGCCGGGAAGAACAGCCCCTTGCGCACCGCCTGGACCTTCGCGCCGACCTCGAACATGTCCCCGGCGGGCGCGTAGTCGGTGTCGTGGACGCCGAGTTCCTGGAGGATGTCCTTGACGGCGTCGCTGGTGCCCGCCTCGACGGTGCACTGGTTGATGGACCCGGTCACGATGAAGTCGGCGCCCAGGGTGAACGCGGCGAGCGCCGCCTGCGGGGTGCCGATGCCGCCGGCCGCCCCCAGGCGCACCGGCTCCGGGTACCTCTCCTCCTCGCCGACCCGGTCGCGCAGCACCCGCATGGCGGGCATCAGCACATAGGCGTTACCGCCGTCGGTATGACCCGCCGAGTCGGCCTCGACGCACAGGTCCTGGGCGAGCGGCAGCCGCGCGCCCAGCTCCGCCTGTTCGGGTGTGACCAGGCCGCGCTCGACCAACTCCCGTACGAGCTCGGGCGGCGCGGGCCGCAGGAACCGCTCGGCGACCTCGGCGCGGGACGCCTTGGCGACGATGTGGTGGTTTTGGACCACGTTTCCGGCCGCGTCCCGTGAGAGCCCGGCGAGCCGGTAGCGCACCAGCGCCGGCGTGGGCCGGATGTACGCGGACGCCTCGACCGTGCGGACGCCGTGGCGCAGATACAGCTCCACGGTGCGCATCTCCAGGTCGGGCTCCTGGGGATTGCTCAGCAGGTTCACGCCGAACGCCTGGCCCTGGTCGAGCGCGCGGCGGATCCGGGTGAGAGCGTCGTCGATCGCCTCCAGGCCGAGGCCGCCGGTGCCGAAGAAGGAGAGCAGCCCGGACCGGCCCATCGCGGTGACCAGCTCGACCGAGGCGATTCCCTTGTACATCGCGCCCGCCGCGTAGGCGTACCGGACGCCGTGCGCCTCGCGGAACCGCGCGCTGCCGAGGGCTTCGGGCGGCACGGTGAACTGCACGGGGGCCTCGGTGGGTCGGAGGGTTTCGGCGGGCTGGGGTGTGGTTTCCCGAGGATCAGCCGGGGTGTTCTCCCATGGGAACACGCCCTCCTCGGCGTACCGCTGGATGGCCCGGACGTTCTCCGGGTCCTCGAAGACCAGCCGGTTGGTGGCCAGCGCGGCGCTCTTGGCGTGCTCGGTCACCGGCGACAGCTCGCGCAGATACGCCTTGTACCGCGTGACCGCCTTCTTCGACAGCCGCCCGAGCCGCTGCAGGTGGGTGCGCAGCAGTGCCTCGCTGTCCGGCCCGTACACGTCGACGAGCCCCCACTCGCAGGCCCGCGCCGCGTCGGCGGTGCGGGTCGTGGCGGCCAGGTAGTGGGCGTGCTGGAAGCCGGTGCGGCGGATCAGGAACGGCAGCACCACGGCCGGTATCAGACCGAAGAGCAGCTCGGAGAGGCTGAACGTGGCGCTCTCGTCGGCGATCACCACATCGCTGGCGGCCACCAGGCCGACCCCGCCCGCGTTGGCCTTGCCGCGCACGTGCGCGACCGAGACGAAGTCGCCGTAGGCGAGGAGGCGGAACAGGTCGAACAGCGGCTCGGGGTCGGCCGCCGTGCGCCCGCCCTCCCGTACCGCCTCGCCGATCGCGCCGAAGTCGGCGCCGAAGCAGAACACTTCGGGCAGCCCTTCGAGCACCACCACGGTGGCGGACGAGCGCGAGGCGCGGGTCAGGACCTCGGTGAGCTCGCGCACCAGGGTCTCGTTGAGCGCGTTGTCCGCCTCGGGCCGGTGGATCCGCACGTACCAGGTGGTGCCCTGTTCGCGCAGCCGCAGCGTGGTGGGGGCTGCTGCGCCCGTCAGCTCACCCATGCGTACTCCCGGTGGTAGTTCTTGATCTCCCGCAGGACGAGCCGGGGCCCGCTGCCTTGGCCGGTCGCATCGACGAGGTCCTGGTTGACGGCCGTGTCGCGGGTGCCGAAGCGGATGAAGTCGCGGTCGCTCAGCAGCCGGTCGTACTCGGCCAGGGAGAGCCGGTAGCGGCCGTCCAGATGGGCTTCGATGTCCATCCCCTTCAGCCGAGCGGCCCCGTCCGGGGTGACCACGCCGCTGTAGAACTCGGAGCAGCAGCCCGACCCGTACGAGAAGCAGCCCAGGCGCCGGGGCGCGTCGAAGCCGCCGTTGCAGACGGTGCTCGCCAGCGACAGGAAGATGGTCGCGCCCATGATGTTGCCGACGCGGCCGCAGTACTCCAGGCCCGGCATCACCCGGCGTTCGAAGTCCTCGGCGATCTCGGCGCCCTTCGCCTTGGCGACCTTGCGCATCATCGTGCGGTGGGCGCCCTTGACCATGCCGCCGAAGGGGGTGTGGAAGGCGAGATACTGGAAGGAGTCGCGGTAGTCGGCGCCCTCCACCTTCTTCTCGTACGCCCGGTAGGACTGCTCGCAGCAGTCCAGGTACGACATCAAGGACAGGTCGACGTCGCCGGATTCGCTGTCGGGGGCCGGACGGCAGGTGTCCATGACCTCGTAGCCGTAGTAGCCGCTGGCGCCCACGTCGAGCTGGAAGACGTGCGGGGTGTCGCTGATGAGCATGGCGACCGCGCCGGCGCCGCCGCTGGGCTCGGCGTACGCCCACTCCTGAGCGGCCGCCTCATCGCCGTCCTCCAGCAGGTAGCGTGAGATGTCGGTGGCGATGACCAGCGCCTTCGCTCCCGGCGACGTCTGCGACAGGATGAAGTTGCAGGCCATCTGGAACCCGGCGGTGCCCGCGTAGCAGGCCTGCTTGAGTTCGAACATCCGACAGTTACGGCTCAGGCCCAGCTGGTCGTGGAGATAGGCGCTGGTCGACTTGGAGAAGTCGATGCCCGACTCGGTGCAGGTGATCAGCAGCTCGATGCTGTCCTTCTCCTCGGCGCTCAGCCGGTCCAGGAGCGGCCGGGCGGCATTGGCGCCGAAGGTCACCGGGTCCTCGAAGGGCAGCGCCACGGTCTTCTCCCTCATCAGGAGGTTCTCCAGGCGCGGGAGGTCGAGCCCCCGGTGCTGCGCCAGTGCCTTGACGTCCAGCACTGCCGAGCCGCCAAACACGTTCATCGCTTCGATACCGACGCGGGACATGACCTTACGCTCTCCGTGATGGGCACGTGCTCATGCACAGCGCCGTGTTGATGCCGCCGAATCCCATGCTCAGGCTCAGACAGTGGTGGACCTCGGCCTCGACGGCCTCGCCGCGCACCCAGCGCAGCCGGTCGTCGATGGGCTCCACCAGATTGCGGGTGGGGTGCAGCCTGCCGTGCCGCATCTGGAGCAGCGCGGCGACCGCCTCCACCGCCCCGGCCGCGGTGAGTCCGTGCCCGGTGATCGACTTGGTGGCGTTGACCCGGGCCCGGGTGAGCCCCGCGGCCAGCAGCGCGTCGGCCTCGGTGCGGTCGCCGACCGGCGAGGCCGTGCCGTGCGGGTTGACGTAGTCGATGTCGCCGGCCCTCAGCCCGGCCCGCTCCAGGGCCTGCCCGATCGCCCGCACCTCGCCTTCCAGCGACGGGTTCGGGTTGCGGTTGCCGTCCAGCTGGACCGACCAGCCGCTCAACGCCGCGTACGGCTCGGCGGGCGCCGGGCGGGCGCCGACGCGCTCGACGACCAGCGCGCCGCACGCCTCGCCGAAGACGAAACCGCCCCGGCCCGCATCGAACGGACGGCAGGCCAGCTCCGGCGCCTCGGCGCAGGACTCCGGCGCCATCGCGCCCATGGCGCCCAGACCCAGGTACTCCCAGTACGAGAGGTCCATCAAGGCGCCCACCGCCACGCACACGTCGACCCGGCCGGACGCCACCGCCTCGGCCGCCTCGATGACCGCCAGCTGGCCGCTGGCCGAGGCGCCGCCCACGGTGTGGGCGAAGCCGCGGATACCGAACGCCGCCGTGGCGAGCCCGCACAGATCGGTGTCCAGGAAGGACATTCCGTAACTGGGCCGCAGGAAGCGGGGCTTGGCACGGTGGCGGTCCTGGGCGAGGGTGAGCTCGCGCTGCTGGAGGTTGTTGCCGCCGACGACCAGGCCGATGCGGTCGGCGGGGACCTCATCCAGGCGCGCCTCCATCCAGGCCTCCTCCAGAGTGGCCAGCAGGACCTGGCCGGTCAGGGAGACGGTCCGCAGCTCGCGTGCGGCCAGCCGGTTGGTCGGCGCGAAGCTGGGGATCTCCGCGCCGACGAACCGGGTGTCGGCCTGGCGGCCTGGCCGCTCCATGACGGCGAACCGGTGCGCCCCGGCGAACAGCGCTTCGGCGAAGGCGGCCTTGCCCTGGCCGACGGCCGTGGTGACCCCCAGCCCGGTCACGGCGATCTCGGGCACGTTAGCGGGCCACCGCACTCTTGTCGGCAAGGTGCCGGGCGAGCTCGCCCAGGTTCTGCGGGCCGAACGTGTCGACCAGCGCGATCTCCAGGTTCATCGCCTCAAGGACGATCATGACGATCTCGGCGCGGTCCATCGAGTTGGCGCCGAGCGCGTCCAGCGAGTCGGTCTCCTGGAAGTCGTGCCCGTCGAGCTCCGGCAGGACCTCGACGATCGCCTCATGGATCAGGGGCAGGATTTCTTGGCTCTTCATAGTCACACCATCACTAGGGGAAACAGGGGGACACGGGAACAGGAATCGGTGGGCAGGGGGACGGCCGGTCACAGCTCCGCGGCGGCCGCGGCCGCCCGTAGCTCGGCCAGGGCCGCACCCGGGTTCGCGACGATCTTCAGCAGCAGCCGCTCGTACAGCGCGGCCATCCGCTCGGCCGTCCGAGCAGCGAACAGATCGGTGCTGTATTCCAGATAGCCGTTCAGGCCCGCCGGAGTCTCCCGCACCACCAGGTTGAGGTCGAACTTCGCCACCCCGGCGTCCGAGGACACCGCCAGCGTGGCGAACTCCGGTACCGGAGCCTCCTCGCCCGGCGGCGTCGGCGCGGGCGCCGGGATCAGGTTGAACATGGCCTGGAACAGCGGCGAGTGCGCCGGATCGGGCTCGGCGACCAGCTCCTGGGCGAGTCGCGCGAACGGCACGTCCTTGTGCTCGTGCGCCTCGGCCGTGACCCGCTTGGCCTGGGCCAGGAGCTCGTCGAGGCTGCGCTCCCCCGCCGTGTCGAGCCGCAGCACCAGCACGTTGATGAAGTAGCCGATCAGCTGCTCAAGCGCCGGGTCCGGGCGGTTGGTCACCGGCGAGCCGATGGCCGCCTCGCGGTCCTCGCTGTAAGCGCCGAGCAGCACCGCGAAGGCGGACAGGAGCGTCATGTAGAGCGTGACACCCCGCTCCTGGCCGTACCGCCGCAGTTGTACGAGCAGCTCGGCCGGGACGTTCACCGCGACCGTCGAGCCCCGGTGGGACTTGACGGCGGGGCGGCGGTAGTCGGTGCGCAGCGAGAGGCAGGCCGGCAGCCCGGCCAGCTGACCGCGCCAGTACGCCTCCTGCCGGTCGAGCTCCGCCGCGTCGGCCGCGCGATGCTGCCAGAGTGTGAAGTCGGCGTACTGGAGCGGCAGTTCGGGCAGCTCCGGCTCGGCGCCCCGGCGCAGCGCCGTGTACACCGTGTTCAGCTCGGTCAGGAAGACGCCGGTGGACCAGCCGTCGAAGATGCCCCACGGACGGGTAACGACGGCGATGTGCTCGTGCGGCGACAGCGTCAGCAGATGCACCCGCAGCATATGGCGGTCCTGCGGCGCGAACGGCCGGGCACGCTCGGCCCGCAGCCACTCGGCCACCGCCGCGTCCCCGGCCATCTCCTCAAAGGCGACGGCGAAACCGCCGGCGCCGTTGACCTGCTGGACGTATGCCCCGTCGCGCAGGACATAGCTGGTGCGCAGCACCGCGTGCCGGGCCACCAGCGCCTCGAAGGCGCGGGCGTAGGCGGCGCGGTCCAGGGTGCCGACGATCCGGTAGGCCATCTGCACGTTGTCGTACGCCGTGCCCAGGTGCGCACGGTGGTTGAGGAACCACAGCTCGCTCTGCTGCAGCGAGAGCGGCGCGCTCAGGGCGCTTTCGCCCGGCGCGGGCAGCTCAAGCGCCATCGATTCGTCCGCCGGGGACTCCAGGGCCGCCGCCATCTCCTGGACGGTGGCGCCGCTCAGGATCACCTGGAGCGGCAGTTCCCTGCCGGTCTCCTGCTTGACCCGGATGGTGAGCCGGGTGGCGAGCAGCGAGTGGCCGCCCAGGTCGAAGAAGCCGTCTTCCAGACCGACCCGGCCAAGACCCAGCACGTCCTCGACCAGACGGCACAGCGTCCGCTCGGTCTCGGTGCGTGGGGCGACGTACACCTCCTTGTGGAGGTCGCTCTCGTCCGGGGCGGGCAACGCCTTCTTGTCGACCTTGCCGTTGGTGGTGATCGGCAGCTCTTCGAGCGCCACGAACACGCTGGGCACCATGTACTCGGGCACTCTGGCCGACAGGTGCTCGCGCAGCACCCGGGTCATGCTCTGGCCCATCCGCGCCACCTGCGGGGCGTTGGCGAGCTGTGGGCGGCGGTAGGCGCCGCGTGCCCGCACCCGGGGCAGCTCCCCCTTGCCGAGGACGAGGTCCAGGCCCTCGGGGCGGTCCTGCGACCAGGTCACGGCGACGGTGAACCCGCTCTCCTCCGCGTACCGCAGGGCCGACTCCAGCTCGCGTACCCGCTCGGTGGCCGCCGCGGACAGGCGGGCGCCGCCCGGCAGCGGGTCGATCGGGCGGTTGGCGGGCCAGCGCGTCAGGCCCTCGGCCACCAGGACGTCGTCCTCGATGCGGGGGTTGGTCAGGCCGGTGACACCGAACCGCTCGGGCACCTCGCCCGCCAGCAGGGCGCGCAGCGCCTGCGGCGAGTCGGCCCGCAGCCACGGCAGCGGCTCGGCGGGCGCGCTCGCGCCCTTGGTGAGCACCACGTCGTAGCGGTAGCTGAGCATCTCGTTGTCGCCCAGGCCCCGCTTGACCATCAGGTCGACGGCGCCCAGCTCCGGGAAGCGCTCGCCCAGGCCCGCGAAGAAGGTCGGGCTGACCAGCAGCTCGCCCTCCTGCCGGCGGCGGCGCTGGACCTGGGCGGCGAGCGCCCCGGCCGAGGTGCGCACCTGCGTACGGCTGCGCTCCATCGCGCCCAGGTGCGCGGAGAACAGGTCGAGGTTGCGGACGTCGCCGATCAGGATGCGGCCGCCGTCCTCGACCAGCGGCAGGATCTTGGCGATGGCCTCTTCCAGGTAGAGGCGGTTGGGGAAGTACTGGACGACGGAGTTGAGGACGACCGTGTCGAACGTGGTGCCTTCGGGTGCCGTCACCGACAGGGCGTCGCCCTGGCTCAGGGTGACGTGCGACCAGCCGCGCCGAGCGGCGCCGCGCTTCACCCCGGCGAGCGCCGAGGTGGAGATGTCGACGGCGTGCACCGACTCGCAGGCGCCCGCGTAGCGGTACAGGAGCAGTCCGGTGCCGCAGCCGATCTCCAGGAGCCGCCGGGGCCGCAGCTCCTCGATCTGCGCCACCGTGCCGTCGATCCACTCGCGCATCTCGGGCTCGGGGATGAGCTCACCGGTGTAACTGCTGTTCCAGCCGACCAGGTTGAGCTCGGCGTCGGCGGTCGCGTCGTCGGCCGCTGCGTACTGGTCCTCGAAGAGCTTCTGCCACTGGCCGAGGTGTTCGCCGTTCTGCTCCTCGGCGGCCGCGTCCAGCCAGGTGTCCGTGGGGCGGACGTAGGCGACGAGCGTCTTGGTGTCGCCGCTGTCGCGGGTGGTGACGACGGCGCTGTGCACCGAGGGGTGGGTGTGCAGCGCGCTCTCGATCTCGCCGAGCTCGACGCGGAAACCGCGCACCTTCACCTGGTCGTCGATGCGGCCGACGAACTCCAGGGCGCCGTCCGGCAGTCGGCGCACCAGGTCGCCGGTGCGGTACAGACGCGCGCCCGGAGCGTCGCAGAACGGGTCGGCGACGAACTTCTCCCCGGTCAGCTCGGGGTTGCCGAGGTAGCCGCGCGCCACACCCGCGCCGCCCACGCACAGCTCGCCCACCACGCCGCACGGCACCAGGCGCAGTCCGGGGCCGGTGACATGGGCGGTGGCCTGGCCGATGGGGCGGCCGATCGGGATCGGCGCGTCCTCGGCGAGGTCGCGCGGGATCTCGTGGCAGGTGGAGGCGATGCTGTTCTCGGTGGGGCCGTAGGCGTTGACGACGGTGAGGCCCGGGTGCGCCGCGTACAGCGTGCGCACGTCGCGGGCGGAGAACGCCTCGCCGCCCACGCCCAGATAGGCCAGCGGCAGCGTGCGGTGGCGGGAGGCCTCGGCGAACGCGGGCAGGAACGCGGCCGTCAGCGCCATCATGGTGACCCCGGAGCGCTCCACGCGGTCCAGCAGCTGCCCGACGTCCTTGGAGTCGCCGTCGTGCAGCACCAGCCGCCCTCCGTTGAGCAGCGGGCCGAGCACCTCCTGCGAGCCGACGTCGAACGAGATCGACGAGTGGTGCAGCACCACGGTCCGCTCGTCGGTCGGGAAGTACTCCCGGTTGCGCACCAGACGCACCACACCCCGCTGCTCGACGAGCACACCCTTGGGCACACCCGTGGAGCCAGAGGTGAAGATCACATACGCCAAGTGGTCGGGGGTGAGACCGAGTTCGGCGCCATTCAGGTTGTGCTCGGGGCGCTCAGCCAGAACCTGGACACCGTCCGCCGCGCGCTGCCCGGTGTCCAGGTGCAGCACGTCCGTGCCGTCGAGCAGGGCGGTCGGCAGATGCGACTGGCTGAGCACCAGGGTGACGCCGGAGCTCTCGATGAGCGTACGGATGCGGGCCTCGGGATAGCCCGGGTCGATCGGCACATAGGCGCCGCCCGCCTTCAGGATGCCGAGCAGGCCGACGACAAGCTCGGGCGAGCGCTCGGCGCACAGCCCCACCAGGGTGTCCGGGCCCACCCCCCGCTCACGCAGCGCGTGGGCTACGCGGTTGGCGCGGGCGTTGAGCTCGGCGTAGGTCAGCGCGGTGTCGCCGTGCTCGACGGCGACGGCGTCGGGCCGCCGCTCCACCTGCTCCTCGAACAGCTCGAAGAGACAGCTGTCCTGCGGATACGGGTGCGCGGTGGCGTTCCAGTCGATGAGCAGCCGACGGCGCTCGGGTGCGGGCAGGATGTCCATGGTGAGCGCTTCGGTGCTCGCGCCGCCGTCGGTGGCCAGCGCGGTGACGATGCCGGTCAGCGCCGCTTCGAGGTAGCCGATCAGCGCATCGGGCGACAGCGAGGCGTCGACCTGGGCATTGAGGGAGAGCTCGGTGCCGGTGTCGTCGATGGACAGACCCACCGGGTAGTTGGTGCGGTCGACCGAGCCGAGCCAGCGCACGCCCTGGGCGTCGGTGCCGGTGGGCGCGTCGTCGTCGCGGCCGGGCTCGAAGTGACGGAAGTTGACCATCGAGCTGAAGAGCGGGACGTCACCCTCGACCCCGCTGCACCGCTGGGCGGCGATCAGCGAGCTCTGCTCGTACGTGATCAGCTCCTTGAGCGCGGAGTCGACCTCGGCGACCAGCTCGCCCACGGTGCGCCCGGCCAGGCGCACCCGCAGCGGCAGGGTGTTGATGAAGTTGCCCAGCATCCGCTCCACGCCGGGGACGCCCTGCAGACGGCCCGACAGGACGGTGCCGAACACCACGTCGTCGCGGCCGCTGCACGCCGCCACCACCACGGACCAAGCCGCGTGGCACAGAGCCGCCGGGCTGGTGCGCAGCCGCTGGGCCTGGGCGCGCAGATCGCGGGTCAGGCCCGGCGCCAGCGAGCGCCGCAGATCGCGCACCCCGCGCCCGTCGCCGCGCACATCGCTCAGGCCGAACGGCGTGGTCGGCTCGGTGACGTCGCCGAGCCGGTCGCGGAAGAACGTCTCGGCGTCGTCCGAGGCCACCCGGTGCAGGGTGTGGGCGACGAAGTCGCGGTAGGGCGCGGGCGGCGCGAGGCGGTCGACGCGCCCCGACATATGGGTGACGAGCTCGTCGAGGATCAGGCGCAGCGAGGTCGCGTCCTCGATGAGGTGGTGTGCGCTGAGCAGCAGGAACTGCCGCGCGGAGTGCGGGTCCTGGGCAAGGGCCAGCTTCAGCAGCGGGGCTCGGCCGAGCGTCATCCGTCCGGGCTGCTCCAGCAGAGCGCGGGCCTGCTCCTCGGCGTCCCGGTCCGGGTCGAGGCTCACGTGCTCGACGGGCAGCTGGGCGGTGCGGTGGACGACCTGCACGGGTTCGCTCAGCCCGGCCGTCAGCACGGCGGTGCGCATCACGTCGTGCCGGTCGATCAGCGACTGGAGCGCGGCGGCGAACGCGTCCCCGGCGGCCGCGTCCCCGGCGGCCAGCAGGATCGGGATGACGTACGGGTCGTTGTCGGGATCCATCAGGTGATGGAAGAGGATGCCTTCCTGCGAGGGCACCAGCGGGTAGATGTCCTGCACGTTGGGCGCCCCGCCGGGCACGGTCGCCACCACCGTGTCGAGCTGTGCCTGGGTGAGGTCCACCAGCGGCAGCATCGCGGGGGTGATCCGCTCGCAGTGCGCCGGTATGAGGTTCGGCGGGACGGTGAAGTCGGCGTGCGCCTCGGCGCCGTCGATCTCTGCCGCGAGCAGCGCCAGGGTGGGGGCGTTGAACACCGCCCGGACGGTGACGGCGAGGCCGTGCTCCTTCAGGCGGGCGATCAGGACGGTGATGAGCAGCGAATGGCCGCCCAGCGCGAAGAAGTTGTCCTCGGCGCTGATCTTCTGCCCGTCGAAGCCGAGCAACTCGGCCCAGACGTCCGCGAGCAGCTGCTCGGTACCGGGGCGTGGGGCGACGTAGGCACGCTGGGCGTAGGCGTCGATGCCCGGTGCGGGCAGGCTCTTGCGGTCGAGCTTGCCGTTGGCGGTGACGGGCAGCGCGCCCAGGACCACGAAGGCGCTGGGCACCATGTATTCGGGCAGGGCGCGCTCCAGGTGCGCGGCGAACTCGCCGCGGTGGTCGGCGGGTTCGCCTTCCAGGACCGTGTACGCCACCAGCTGCGGGCTGCCGGGCTGGTCCTCACGGACGACCACGACGCACGCGCGCACTGCAGGGTGCTGGGCCAGGCGATGTTCGATCTCGCCGAGCTCGATGCGGTAGCCGCGCAGCTTGACCTGGTCGTCGATGCGCCCCAAAAACTCCAGGGTGCCGTCGGCGAGCCGCCGCACCAGGTCGCCGGTCTGGTACATCCGGGCGCCCCGCGCGTCGTCGAACGGGTTGGGCACGAACCGCTCGCGGGTCAGGTCCGGGTTGTTGAGGTAGCCGCGCGCGAGCCCGGCCCCGGCGATGTACAGCTGGCCCACGCACCCGATGCCCTGCGGCTCCAACGCCTCGTTCAGGACGTGCAGTTGGATGTTGTGGATGGGGCTGCCGATGGGGACCCTGCGCAGCGGCCGGTCGGCCGGGCAGGTCCAGTGGCTGACGTCGACGGCCGCCTCGGTGGGGCCGTACAGATTGTGCAGCGGGGCGGGGTGCAGGGCGTAGTGCCGGGCGCAGAGATCGCCGGGCAGGGCCTCGCCGCTGCAGAACACCTGGCGCACCGAGGCGCAGTCGGCCCAGCCCGCCTGCTCCACGACCGCGCGCAGCATCGACGGCACGAAGTGCAGGGTGGTCACGCCGGTGCGACGGATGAGGGAGAGGAGGTAAGCGGGGTCCTTGTGGCCCTCGGGCTCGGCGACGACGAGGCGCGCGCCCGCCATCAGCGGCCAGAAGAACTCCCACACCGACACGTCGAAGCCGAACGGCGTCTTCTGCAGGACGACGTCGTCCTCGCCCAGGTCGTAGGTGTGCTGCATCCACTCGATGCGGTTCACCGCCGCGCGGTGCTCGATCATCACGCCCTTGGGGCGGCCGGTGGATCCGGAGGTGTAGATGACGTACGCCAAGTGGCCCGCGTTCAGCACGAGTTCGGCCGGGTCGAGGTTGTCCTCGCCCAGGCCGGTGAGCTCCTCGCCCGCGTGCGCGACCCGTCCCTGGGCGTCGACGGTGAGCAGATGCGATACGCCGGACACCGCGTCGGTGTCCAGGTGCGGCTGGGTGAGGACGACCTCGACGCCGGAGCTCTCGATCACGTACGCGGTGCGCTCGGCGGGGTGGGTGGGCTCGATGGGCAGATAGGCGCCGCCCGCTTTCTGGATGCCCAGGATCGCGGCCACCATCTCCACGGAGCGTTCCATGCGCAGGCCGACCACGGTGTCCGGGCCGACGCCATGGCGCCGCAGGGCGTGCGCGAGGCGGTTGGCGCGGGCGTTGAGCTCGGCGTAGCTGAGCGTGTCGTCGCCGAACACGAGCGCGATGCGCTCGGGGTGGCGCGCCACGGCCGCCTCGAACAGCTCGTGCAGACAGCTCTCGTCGGAGAAGGGGTGGCGGGTGTCGTTCCACCGGTCGAGGACCTGGTGGCGCTCGGCCTCGTCGAGCGCGGAGAGGCGGGAGATGCGCGCGCCGGGCTCGTCGGCGACAGCGGCGAGCAGCCGGGTGTAGTGGGCGATGAAGCGCCGCACGGTCGCGCTCTCGTACAGCGCTGTGGTGTACTCCACCGCGCCGACCAGCCCGTCCGGCGTCTCGCGCAGATCCAGGGTGAGGTCGAACTTGGTGATGTCGAAGTCGAACTCGATCAGCGAGACGTCGAGCGCGCCGAGCCGGACCTCGCGCTCGGACTGCGCCTCCTGGAGCACGAACATGGTCTGGAAGACCGGCGAGTGGCTGAGGCTGCGCTCCAGGTTCAGCGCGTCCACGACCGCCTCGAACGGCACGTCCTGGTGGTCGTAGGCCTCCAGCGCGCCCTCCTTGACCCGGGCGAGCAGCTCGGGGAAGGACGGGTCGCCGGACAGGTCGGTGCGCATGACCAGGGTGTTGGCGAAGAACCCGATCAGGCCCTCGGCCTCCAGCCGATTGCGGCCCGCCACCGGGGTGCCCACCGCGATGTCGCTCTGGCCGGTGTACTGATGCAGGGCCAGCGTGTACACCGCGAGCAGCGTCATGTATAGGGTGACGTCGTGCCGCTCGCTCACCTCGCGCAGCCGCCGCAGCAGCTCGGGCGGGCAGGTGAACCGCTCGTGCCTGCCCTGGTACGTCTTGAGCTCGGGGCGCGGCAGGTCGGCGGGCAGGGTCAGCCGGGCGTCGACCCCGGCCAGGCGCTCCTTCCAGTAGCCGACCTGGCGCTCCTGCACCTCGTCGACCAGCCACTGGCGCTGCCAGTGCGCGTAGTCCGCGTACTGGATCGACAGTTCGTCGAGCGGCGACTCGGCGCCCGCGCAGTACGCCTCGTACAGCGTGACCAGCTCGCGGAAGAAGACGCCGAGCGACCAGCCGTCACAGACGCTGTGGTGCATGGTCACCAACAGGACGTGTGCCCGCTCGGACTCGCGCAGCAGACGGACCCGGATCAGGGACTCGTGCGCCAGGTCGAAGGGTGCGACGGCCTCGCGCTCGCACACTCCGGCGAGCTCCGCCGGGTCGGCGAGCTCCTCGTAGGCCACGGCGAAGTCGCTGCCGTCGCCTATCTCCTGGTACGGGACGCCGTCGCGTTCCACGAAGCGGGTGCGCAGCGCCTCGTGGCGCTGGACGATCCGGGCCAGCGCCCGCTGCAGGGCGGGGCGGTCCAGGGGACCGCTGAGCCGCAGCGCCATCGGGATGTTGTAGTACGCGCTGGTCCCGTCCAGCTGGGCCAGGAACCACAGCCGCTGCTGGGCGAAGGAGAGCCGCACCGGCTCGGTCGCGGACCGGGGGTGCCGGGGGATGGTGTCGAGCGCGGAGAGGTCCACGCCCTGCTTGCGCAGCAGCGCGATCAGGGCGCGCTGCCGCTTGGCGGGCAGCGACCTGATCTTCTTGATCAGGTCGGCGCTGGCGTCGTTCACAGTGGTCATCATCGGCCCCGGGTTTCCTGGTTCTGGCTTTCCAGAGCGTCCAGCTCTTCGTCGCTCATGCTCTCGATCAGACCGAGGCTCTCGCGGATCCTATCCACGTCGAGCAGGCCGTCCTGCCCGCCCGGGGGCGCATGTCGCTCCAGCTCAGCGGCCATGCCGGCGAGCGTCGGGGCGTCGAAGACGACCTGGATGGGCAGGTCCGCGCCGCTGTGCTGCTTGAGGCGGTTCACCAGTCGGGTCACCAGCAGCGAGTTGCCGCCCAGGGCGAAGAAGTTGCTGTCCACGCCGAGGTGCTCCACGTCGGTGTGCAGCAGTTCGGCCCAGACGGCTGCGACGGCGCGCTCGGTGTCGGTGCGGGGCGCGACCAGGCGCTCGCCCCGGCTCCGGGCACTCTCGGGGTCAGGCAGCGCCCGGTGGTCCAGCTTGCCGTTCTGGGTGAGTGGCAGTGCTTCGAGCAGGACCTGGGCGGCCGGGACCATGTACTCGGGCAGGGTCTCGCTCAGGGCGGTGCGGACGTCGTCGAGCAGCGCGGTGCGCGCCGCCCAGCTCGGCGGGGCCTCCTTTTCGCCGGATTCGGGCGCGCGGGCGCCCTCCTCGCGGATCGCGTACACGTTGTAGAGCGGGGTGCCCTGGAGCAGCCGGTTGTCCTGCTCGCTGACCACCCGGTAGCCGAGCGCTCGCAGCAGGGTCTCTACCTTCTCCAACTGGCCGTCCACGTCGTGGAGTTCCACCACCAGCTGGCGGATCTTGGGCCAGTCACGCCAGGAGATGCCCTTGAGCACCTCGTACTCGGCGTTCTCCACATCGATCTTCAGCAGGTCGATGCGGTCCAGGCCCTGCTCGGCCACGATCTCCGAGAAGGTACGCAGTTGGCAGGTGAACCGCTCGCTGTCCAGACGCGCGTCGACCAGCTCGGCCACCAGCTCGTCACCGGCGACCGTGCCGTCCTCGGTCAGCTCCTCCTGGTTGCGCAGGTAGGAGCGGACCATCTCGTGCGCCTGCTCGGCGGTGGTGACGCTGCTGGAGATGACGGTGTTGTGGCGGTAGAAGGTGAACGTCTCCTCCTTGGCCTCGGCCGCCAGGCCGCACGCGAACACCTGGGCGTTCAGCCCGTGCAGCTCCACGTTGCGGCGCAGCGAGTCGAAGACCGGCGGGATCGGCTCGAAGGCGAAGATGCGCGCGCCGGGGCAACGCGACCCCACGAACAGGGTGAACAGGCCGATGTTGGCACCGACGTCGACGATCGTGTCGCCGTCGCGGATGGTGATGCCGTTGCGCAGGTATTCGAGGTTGGTGAAGATCTCCTCGTAGACGAAGTCCGTCTCGCTGCGGTTCTGCTGGAACACCGTCATGCCGCCCGGCAGTTCGTACGTCCGCTCCAGTACCTCGGGCTCGGTGCGCTCGATCCGCAGCAGCTCGCGCACCGCGTGCGCGCGCTCGGCCGAGGGCACGACGTAGGACACCAGGCGCTGGTCGCCCTCGCCGTACTCGCGCACCACCACGCGCGCGTCCTGGACGCCCGGGTGGGCCAGCAGCTTCGCCTCGATCTCACCGAGCTCGATACGGAAGCCGCGCACCTTCACCTGGTCGTCGTTGCGGCCCAGGTACTCCAGGGTGCCGTCGGGCAGCACCCGGGCCAGGTCGCCGGTGCGGTACATCCGGGCGCCCGGCTCGGGGCAGAACGGGTCGTCGAGGAAGCGCTCGGCGGTCAGCTCGGGCCGGTTGAGGTAGCCGCGGGCCACCCCATCGCCGCCGACGTACAGCTCACCGACCGCGCCGACGGGGGCGGGCCGCCCGTGCCGGTCCAGGACGTAGGTGCGCAGGTCGGGGATCCGCTCGCCGATCGGGCTCACCGCGAGCTCGGCGTCGGCCTCGGTGAGCGGCCGGTAGGTGACGTGCACGGTGGTCTCGGTGATCCCGTACATGTTGATCAGCCGGGTGCCCTTGTTGGCCGCGCGGCGCAGCCACGGCTTGAGGGCGGGGACGTCCAGCGCCTCGCCGCCGAAGACGACCGTGCGCAGCCGGTGCGCGGCCGGGCTGTCGCCCTGGGCCGCGATCAGCTGCCGGAAGGCACTGGGCGTCTGGTTGAGGACGGTCACCCCCTCAGCGCACAGCAGGGCGTAGAAGTCCTTCGGGTTGCGGGTGGTGGCCTGCGGCACGATCACCAGACGGCCGCCGTGCAACAGCGCGCCCCAGATCTCCCACACGGAGAAGTCGAAGGCGAACGAGTGGAACAGCGTCCACACGTCGTCGCGGCCGAAGCCGAACCACGGCTCGGTGGCGGTGAACAGCCGGGTGGCGTTGCGGTGTTCGACCATCACGCCCTTGGGCGTGCCGGTGGAGCCTGAGGTGTAGATCACGTACGCCATGTGAGAGGGCGTCAGACCCGTGGTGGCGACGGGCAGATCGGTGTCCGGGCGGTCGGCCCAGAGCCCCGCGTCGGCCCGTACGTCCACCACCGGCACCTCGGGGGCGCGCAGCCCCTCGGGCAGCGGGCCGTCCACCAGCAGGGCGCGCGGCGCGCTGTCGGTGAGCAGATGGCCGAGGCGGTCCACCGGGGATGCCGGGTCGAGCGGCACATACGCGCCGCCCGCCTTGAGGACCGCGAGCAGGCCGATCACGATGTGCTCGCTGCGCGGCAGGCAGAGCGCGACCAGCACGTCCGGGCCGACGCCCAGCTCGCGCAGATGGCGGGCGAGCCGGTTGGCACGGGCGTTCAGCTCGCGGTAGGTGAGGTTCTCGGCGCCGTAGGACAGGGCGACGGCGTCGGGCGTCGCGGCGGCGGCCGCTTCGAACCGCTCGTGCAGCGCGCGGTCGTCCGCGTACGAACGCGGGCGGCGGTTGTCGTCGACGAGCAGCTGTCGGCGCATCGCCTCGGGCAGCACGGAGATGTCCAGGGCGGCCACCGGCTCCTCGGCGTCGAGTGCGCCGAGCAGCCCGGTCATGGCGGCTTCCAGGTACGCGATGACCAGGGCGGCGTCCTGCGCCTGGTCGATCTGCGCGTCCACGGAGAACGAGTGCCCCAGGTCGTCGACCGAGAGCGCGACCGGGTAGTTGCTGCGCTCGATCACCCCGGCCAGTGACTTTACGCCCGCGCGCTCCAGCTCGTCCTCGTCGATGCGGTCGTCGGACTCCAGATGACGGAAGTTGAAGATCGCGTTGAAGAGCGGGGTGTCGCGGGGCACATCGCTGTGGCGGTGGGCGACGGCGAGCGGAGTCTGCTCGTGGCGCACCAGTTCGCGCAGCGCGCGGTCGGTCTCGGCCACCAGCTCGCGCACGTCGCGCCCGGTGAGGTCGAGCCGGACCGGCAGGGTGTTGATGAAGTTGCCGAGCATCCGCTCGATCCCCCGGGGGCCCTGCAGGCGCCCGGACATCACGGTCCCGAACACCACGTCGTCGCGCCCGGCGCAGGCCGCGACGACCAGCGCCCAGCCGGCGTGGAAGAGCGTCGCCGGACTGACCCGCAGTTCCTTGGCCCGGGTGCGCACCCGCTCGCCGAGCTCCGCATCGAGCGGCTTGCGCAGGTCGGCGACCCGGCGCCCGTCGCCGTGCACGTCGTGCATGGCGAAGAGCACGGTGGGCTCGGTGACGGAGCCGAGCCGGTCGCCGAAGTAGGCGGCCGGGTCCAGGGCCTTGGCCCGGTGGGCGGCGTGCGCGATGAAGTTGCGGTACGGCTCGGGGGCGGCCAGCTCGTCGGCCCGGCCCGTCATGTGCGCCACGAGCTCCTTGAACAGGAAGCCGAGGGAGGTGGCGTCGTCGATGACGTGGTGCAGATTGAGCACCGCGGACCACTGCCCGCTGTGCGGGTCGCGGACCGCTCGCAGCCGGATCAGCGGAGCCCGGTCCAGGCGCATCGCCTGCGAACCGGCCAGCAGCTTCTGGATCTCGTCGGCCGCACAGCTGTCAGGAGCGACCGCGAGCTCGTCCACGGTGAGCTCGGCACGGCGGACGACCACCTGCACGGGCTGCGCGAGACCGTCGGTGAGGATCGCGGTGCGCAGTGCGTCGTGGCGGGCGATCACCGCACGCAGGGCGTCGGCGAAGCGGTCCAGGTGGTCGCGGCTGTCGAAGGAGAACACTCCGGACAGCACATACGGGTCGCGGCCGCTCTCCTTGAGGTGGTGGAAGAGCATGCCCTCCTGGAGGGCGGCCAGCGGGTACACGTCCTGGAGGTTGGCGGCGCCGCCGGGCACGGCCGCGACGACCGCCGCCAGCTCGTCCTCGGTCAGCTCCACCAGCGGCAGCATGTCGGGCGTGATCCGGATGCAGCCCTCGGGAACGCGCGCGGTGGGGACCACGAAGGTGTCCCTCGCGCCGCTGCCGTCCACGGACGCGGCGAGCTCCGCCAGCGTGGCCGCCGCGAAGACCGCGGGCAGGTCGCAGTGGAGCCCGGCGGCGGTCAGCCGCGCGGTGAGCTTGGGGATGAGCAGCGAATGGCCGCCCAGCGCGAAGAAGTTGTCCTCGACGCTGATCCGGTCCGCCGCGAACCCGAGCAGTTCGGCGCAGATCCCGACCAGGACCTCCTCGGCCGGGGTGCGCGGGGCGACGTAGGCGTGCACCGCGTACGCACCGGCGTCCGGCGCGGGCAGCGCCTTGCGGTCGAGCTTGCCGTTGGCCGTGACGGGCAGGGCGTCGAGGCGGACCAGGGCGCCGGGGACCATGTAGTCGGGCAGCGCGTCCTTGAGGTGGGCGAGCAACTCGGCGTGATGGTCGCGGCCGGGCACCTCGTCGAAGGCCGTCTCAAGCACCACGTAGCCGACCAGGCGGGGGTCGCCGGGGCTGTCCTCGCGGGCCAGCACCGCGCACGCGCGCACCTCGGGGTGGGCGCCGAGCCGGGCCTCGATCTCATCGAGCTCGATGCGGAAGCCGCGCACCTTGACCTGGTTGTCGATGCGGCCGAGGAACTCCAGGGTGCCGTCTCCGAGACGCCGCACCAGGTCGCCGGTGCGGTACATCCGGGCGCCGGCAACCGTGGCGAACGGGTTCGGCACGAACCGGTCCCGGGTCAGCTCCGGGTTGTTGAGGTAGCCCCGCGCCAGGCCGTCCCCCGCGATGTACAGCTCACCGGCGCAGCCGACCCCCGCCAACTGGCCGAAGTCGTCGAGCACATGGAGCTGGATGTTCTGGATCGGGCGGCCGATCGGGACCGTGCGCGCCCCCTCCCCCGGCGGGCAGGTCCAGTGGCTGACGTCGATGGCGGCCTCGGTCGGGCCGTACAGGTTGTGCAGCGGCGCGCGGTGCACCGCGTAGTGGCGCGCCGGTAGCTCGGGCGGCAGGGCCTCGCCGCTGCAGAACACCCGGCGCACGGAGGTGCAGCGGGCCCAGCCCTCGTTCTCCACCATCAGGCGCAGCATGGAGGGCACGAAGTGCAGGGTCGTCACACCGGTACGGCGGATCAGCGAGACGAGGTAGTCGGGGTCCTTGTGGCCCTCGGGTTCGGCGACGACCAGCCTGGCACCGTTCAGGAGCGGCCAGACGAACTCCCACACCGACACGTCGAAACTGAACGGCGTCTTCTGTAGCACGACGTCGTCCACGTCGAGGCGGTACGCGTTCTGCATCCACTCGATGCGGTTCACGGCCGCCCGGTGCTCGACCATCACGCCCTTGGGGCGGCCGGTGGAGCCGGAGGTGTAGATGACGTACGCCAGGCTGCGCGCGGTGGCGGCGCAGGCGCCCGCGACGGACCGCTCGGACCCGGCGCCCTCGACGCGGCCCTCCCGGTCGAGGTACAGCACCTCGCGGGCGGCGGACAGGACGTCGCCCCTCACGTGCCGTTGAGCGAGCACCAGGCGGGCGCCCGAGTCCTCGATCATGTACGCGAGGCGGTCGGCCGGATAGCCCGGCTCCAGCGGCAGATAGGCGCCGCCCGCCTTCATGACCGCCCACAGGGCGACCACCATCTCGACGGACCGCTCCATGCAGACGCCGACCACGGTGTCCGCGGTGACGCCGCGCCCGCGCAGCTCGGCGGCGACCTCGTCGATCCGCGCGGCCAGCTCGGCATACGTCAGGGAGCGCTCGCCGAACACCACGGCGGTGCGCTCGCCGTGGCGCGCCACGGCGGCGTCGAGCAGTTCGGGCAGCGAGCTGGCGTCGGAGTAGGGGCGCCGGGTGTCGTTCCACTCCACCAGCAGCCGGTGCCGCTCCTGGTCCGACAGGTGCGAGGCGGCCGACAGCGGCCGCTCGGGGCCGTCCAGCAGCGCGTCCAGGAGCCGCTGGTAGTGGCCGAGGAACCGCTCGACGTCGGCTGCCTCGAAGCGCTGGGCGTCATACCTCAGGTGCAGCGCGTAGTCGTCGGCGTTCTCGAAGACCTCCAGGTGGAGCTTGAACTCCCCCTCTTGCGAGATGCCTTCGACGAACCGCATCGATCGCGCGAGCTCCAGGCCGAGCACCTCGTCCGCGACATGCATCATGCGCTGGTTCTGGAAGACGTAGGAGACCTGGAAGACCGGCGAGGAGTCCGGGTCGGCCTTGAGGTTCAGGTCCTGCACCATGCGCGGGAACGGGTATCCGGCGTGGTCGAGCCCATCGGCCAGGACCAGGGAGAGCTCGCGCACGTAGTCGCGGAACGGCACGTCCTGCTGCGGCCCGAACCGCACCGGCACCATGTTGACGAAGTAGCCCACCGAATCGGCGTACGCGAGGTCCGGGCGGCCCATCGACGGCACGCCGACGATCAGGTCGCGCTCGCCGCTGTAGCGGTGCAGCAGCAGTTCGTACACCGCGAGGAAGAGCACGGCGGGCCGCACTCCGCTCTCCGCGCACCAGCTGCGCATCCGGCCGCCGGCCGCGCCGGAGAGCGCGAGAGAGGCACTGCGGCCGAGCACCGGCGCGCCGGGGGCCGGGGCGCGCTCGACGCCGAGGCGGAGCACGGGCAGGTCGCCCGCCAGCGTCCGCTGCCAGAACGCGCGGTGGCGCGCGCCCTCGGGCCCGTCGAGGAAGGCCTGCTCCCATCGGACGAACTCGTCGTACGCATCCGGCGCGGGCGAGCTCCAGTCGGCGCCGCGCACCAGCGCCTCGTACGCCGACGCCAGGTCCCGCAGGAACAGCGGGGTGGAGGCGCCGTCGAAGACGAGGTGGTGGAAGACCAGCAGGACGACGGCTCCGGGGGCGTCCGTCTCATAGACGTACGCCCGCGCCAGCGGGTCCGACGCCAGGTCGAACGGGGTCTTCGCCGCCCGGCGCACCTCGGCGAGCAGCGCGTCCTCGCCAAGACCCGGCACCCGCTCGTGGCGGAAGTGGACCGGCCGGTCGGGGCGGGCGATGAGGTAGGGCGAGCCGTCCCGCTCCGTCACCCCGCTGGAGAGCTGGGCATGGGCCGCCACGGCCAGGGCGAAGGCCCGGCGCAGCCGGTCGACGTCCAGGGGCGCCTCGGTGCGGAAGCAGACCGGGACGTTGTAGACGTCCGCGTCGGGCCGCAGCCGGTGGAGCAGCCACAGGCCCTTCTGGCCCTCGGAGAGGGGGCGTTCGGCCGGGTGCCGCTGGAGCTCTTCGTAGAAGGCGAGAACGTCGTCGGCGGAGAGGGTGCCCGCCTTGAAGCCCGCCAGTATCTGATCCTCGTTCACGCGCTCGGTGCTTCCTTCATGAGTGCCTTCAGATCTTCGAGGCTGACGTGCCCCTGCCGGAACTGCTCCAGCGCCCGGGCCTTGGCGGCACGGGGGTCTTCGGTGTCCGGACCCGGGCCGGGAGCCGGGTCGGTGGCGGGCTCGGCGGCGCCGGTCGCGGCGCGGAGCTCGGTGAGGCGGGCCGCGATGCGTTCGAGGGTGCCGCCCTCCAGCAGGTCGCGGGTGGACAGGCGCAGCCCGAGGTCGGCCTCGACCCGGCGCTGGAGCCGCGACCAGAGGATGGAGTCCACGCCGAAGCCGTGCAGGTCCTTGTCGGCGGGCAGTTCGCCCGCGTCCAGGCCCAGGGCGTCGGCGAAGAAGCCCGCGAGGTAGGCGGTCAGGTCGTCGGGGGCCTGCGCGGCCCCGGACGGCTGCGGTGCACCGGCGCCTTGCGCGGCCTCTCGGGGCTGCGGTTCCCTGTCGGCCACCGGCTGCTCGTCCCGCCCGGGCTGCTGCCCGTCCGGCCGCGGCTGCTGCCAGGTGCGGCCGATCCAGTACCGCTTGCGCCGGAACGGCGTCGTCGGCAGGGTGACCCTCCTGCGGGGCCGGCCCGTGTGCAGCGCGTCCCAGTCGACCTTGGCGCCGCCGACCCACAGCCCGGCGAGCCGGTCCAGGTCGCCGTCGGCGACCAGCGCGGCGACGAACGCCTCGCCGTGCACGCCGGAGAGCAGGGCGGTCAGCGGGTTGGCGCCGTCCTCGGCGTTGCCCGCGTGGACCTGGACTCCGAGCGCCTCGGCAGCAGCGTCCGCCTCGCCAAGGTGGTGGGCGAGCGCGGCGCTCAGCTCGGCCCGCGAGCCCACGACGGCAGCGAACCGCTCAGGCAGCGCCTCGCGCCCGCTCTGGAGGGTGTACGCGAGGTCCGCGAGGCCGGTGGAGGCGTCGCCGTCGATGCAGTCGAGCAGCTGTCGGACCGTGTCGCGCAGCCGCTCGGGGTCCTTGGCCGAGACCACGACGAGCTGCGGCCCGCCGTCGTCCGCCACCGCTTCCACGGCCGCAGCCGGGGCCTCTTCGACGACCAGGCTGACGTAACTGCCGCCCGCGCCGACGGAGTTGATCAGACCGCGGCGCACGCCCTGCCCCTCGGTGGCGCGCGGCTGCCACGGCGCGAGCCGCTCGGACAGCTCGAAGGGCGCGGCTTCGAAGTCGAGGTTCGGGTTGGTGCTACCGGACCCGACCAGCGGGGCGAGCTCACGGTGGCGCAGCTGGAGCACCACCTTGGTCAGCTGGGCGATGCCGGAGGCCGCCTCGGGGTGGCCGAGGTTGGACTTCACCGAACCGAGCGCGACCGGCTCGGGCACCGCGCCGAAGACCTCGCGCAGCGCGCTGAACTCGACGGCGTCGCCGAGCGCCGACCCGTTGGCCGCCGCCTCCACGTAACCGATCGACTCGGGCGCCGCACCGGCGCGCTCCAACGCCCGCCGCATCACGGCGACCTGGGTGCGGTGGCTGGGCGTCATGAAACCGTTGGCCCGGCCGCCGTGCAGCGAGGCGCTCCCCTTGACGACCGCGTGCACGGTGTCGCCGTCGCGCAGGGCTGCGGCCAGCGGCTTCAGCAGCACCGCGCCGACGGCTTCGGCGGGCAGGTACCCGTCGCCGTCACGGAAGCTGCGGCTGCCCGGGTGGCTGCCCAGGAGCTGTGCCTGGGAGAGCGCGAGGTACTTGTCCGGGTGGACGGTCAGGTTCACACCGCCTGCGATCGCCAGCTCGCTCTCCCCGCGCAGCAGGTCCGCGCAGGCGAGGTGGATCGCCTGGGCCGAGGACGAGCACATGCTGTCCACGGCCAGGCTGGGGCCTTCGAGCCCGAAGAAGTACGAGACCCGGTTGGCGATCATGTTGTACGAGGTCGCCGAGGTCAGCGCCGCGCGCGGCACATCGGCCTCGTCGGCCCGGTACATCTGGTACATCGAGCCGACGTACACGCCGACCCGGCGACCGTAGCGCCGCTCGATGGTGTCCTGGGTGATCCCGGACCCCTCAAGCAGGTCCCACACCGTCTCCAGGAAGAGCCGCTGCTGCGGGTCCATCGCCTCGGCCTCGCGGGGCGAGATACCGAAGAACAGCGGGTCGAACCGGTCGATGCCGTCAAGGAAGCCGCCCCAGCGGCAGTACGTGCGGCCGGGCGCGTCCCGGTCCGTGTCGAACAGGGCGTCGTGGTCCCAGCGCTCGGCCGGCACCTCGGTGACGCTGTCCTTGCCGGACCGCAGGTTCCCCCAGAACGCGTCCAGGTCCGCGGCCTGCGGGTAGCGCCCGCTGATCCCGATGATCGCGACGTCCTGGTCGACGGGCGCGGGAGCGGGGCGCGGGGACCGGTCGGCCACGGCGGTGACGGCCGCCGCCGTGCGCACGGGCTCGGCGGGCCGGGCGACGCCCGGGGCCGGGCGCGGCGCCCTGGGCTCACCGAACATCGTCCGCAGCACGCCCTCGTACTCGGCCACGAAGTGCTCCCCCAGCGCGCGGACCGTCTGGATCTCGAAGAACAGCGTCTTCGAGAGCGGGCCGAAACTCTCCTCCAGGCGGGCGATCAGATCGGTCGCCACGACCGAGTCCATTCCGTACCGCTCCAGCGCCGTGTCGGCGTCGAGCCGCTCGACGCCCAGCTTGAGGGCCCCGGCGAGCAGCTGCCGCAGGTGGCGGACGGTACGGTCCACGAGCGCGCGGTCGGCGCCCGATGCGGGTTGCTCCTGTTGCACCGCTTCCCCTTCCCCGGTTGTCATATGACGGGCTGTCAGCCTCGGTAGCAGCGCCTCGCGGTTGCCCGCGACGACCACCAGGCGGCCCTCGTCCAGGCCGTTGTCGTGCGCGGCCGCGCCGACGCGCAGGGCGCGCAGGGCGCTGCCGGTGTCCAGGGGCGCGAGGTCCATCTGCCTCAGCTGCTCCTTGGTCGCGTCGTTCACCCGCATGCCACCGTCCTCCCAGAGCGGCCAGTTGACGCAGAGCGTCGTGCCGTGCCGCAGCCCGGCGCCGACGAGGCGGTTGCGGTGGGCCGCGTAGGCGTCCATGAAGGCGTTGGCGGCGGCGTAGTCGGCCTGCCCGGGGTTGCCGAAGGCGCCGCTGGTGGACGAGAAGCAGCAGAAGAGCTCCAGCGGGTGCCCCTTGCTCGCCTCGTCCAGGTTGACCAGGCCGGACACCTTGGGGGCCAGCACGCGGGCCAGTTCCTCGGGCGTCTTCTTGACGATGAAGCCGTCGTTCAGCACACCGGCGCTGTGCACGATGCCGGTGAGCGGACCGTGGGCGTCCTCGATATACGCGATCAGCCGGTCCACCGCCGCGCAGTCGGTGACGTCCGCCCGCCGGTGCTCGACGCGCAGCCCGGCCGCCCGCAGGGCGTCAAGCGCGCGCGACTGCTCCGCGTCCAGCGGGGAGCGGCCGGTGAGGATGACCGTGGCGTGCTCGACGCCGTCGGCTATCTCACGCGCCGCGACGAGACCGAGGGCTCCGGCCCCGCCGGTGATCAGATAGACGCCGCCGGTGCGCCACGGCGCCGCCGCCGGGCGTGCGGGCGCGACTTCGTCCAGGCGCCGCACGTACCGTCGCCCGTCCCGGTACCGCACCTCGGGCTCGGCCGCGCGACCCGCCTCGGCGAGCAGCCGGGCGGCGACGGCCTCAGCCTCGGCCCCGTCCAGGCAGTCGAGGTATTGGGTACGCAGCCGGGGGTTCTCCAACTGGGCGGTCCTCAGCAGCCCGGTGAGGCCTGTGAAGCACTCCGCGGCGCCGCCGCTGCCCACCAGGACCACCTGGAGCAGCACCGGTCGGCGCGGGCCGCCCGCCAGGAGCTCACCAATCCGGGCGAACACCTGCCGGGTGACGTCCATGTACTGAGCATCCAGCGCCCCCTCGCCCTGCTCGACCACCTCGAAGGTGGTCGTTCCGGCGAGCTCGGACGCGTACGCGTCGCGCGCGGCGGCGTCGAGCGAGCCGATCAGGACGACATGGTGCTCGGCGTACTCCTCGGACCCGGCCGCATCCGTTGCGGCGGCCTCATCCCACACCGGCCGCAGAAGCAGCAGCTCGTCGCGGCGGGGCCGGGCCGTTACGTCCACCGCGTCGTCGGCGTCGAGCCAGTGGCGCTCGCGGGCGAACGGGTAGCCCGGCAGGCTGATACGCCGCACCGGCGCGCCCGTCCCGCGCAGCTGCGCCCAGTCGACCGCGAGGCCACGCACCCAGCGGGCCAGGACCTCGTCGTACTGCCCCTGATCCCACCAGGCGCGCACGGTCTCGGCGCTCTCGCGCGGCACGTCGCCGTCGGGCCGTACGGTCCCGCGCAGCCGGGTTCCGGGTACGGCGGGGTCGGTGACGAAGGCGTCCAGGTGCCGCTTGAGGGACTCGATCGAGGTCGCCGTGAAGGCGAGCCGCTCGTCGAGCGCGACACGGCCGCTCTGGAGCGTCCAGGCGACGGCCGCGAGTTCGGCATCGTCCAACTCATCAGCGCGGGCCAGCAGTTGGCGAGCCTGCTGGACGAGCTGCTGCTCGCTCATCGCGGACAGCACCACGGCCACCGGCCGGGTCTCCCCGGCTGGCACCTCGCGGTGCGCGGCCTCCGGCTCGTACTCGGCGAGGATCACATGGGCGTTGGAGCCGCCCGCGCCGAAACTCGACACCCCAGCCACGCGCGGCAGTTCATGCTCCTCGCCGCCGACGGTCAGCGTCGGGCGGTGCCACGGCTCCAGGTGCTGCTGGACCCGCAACGGCGTCCGCTCGAAGTCGATGTGCGGGTTGGGCACGGCCGAGTGCAGGCTCGGCACCAGCTCGCGGTGCTTGAGCTGGAGCAGCACCTTGGTGACCGCGGCGATGCCCGCCGCGCTCTCGCAGTGGCCGATGTTGGACTTGACCGAGCCGATCGCCAGGCTCTGCGGCAGCGCGCCGTCACCTGCCGTGCGGAACGCCTTCACCAGGCCCGCGATCTCGATCGGGTCGCCGAGCGCGGTGCCGGTGCCATGGGCTTCGAGGTAGCTCAGCGCCGCCGGGGAGACCTCGGCCTCGGCCAGCGCCGCCGCGATGACCTCGCCCTGCGCCACCGGGCTCGGCACGGAGAAGCCGTGGGTGCGGCCGCCGTGGTTGAGCGCGGTGCCCTTGATGACGGCGTGGATGTGGTCGCCGTCCGCGATCGCCCGGTCCAGGGGCTTCAGCAGGACCGCGCCGACGCCCTCGCCGGGCACATAGCCGTCGCCGCCCTCGCCGAAGCTGCGACAGCGGCCGTCGCTCGCCGTGAACTTACCCTGACTGAGCATCAGGTACTTGTTGGGGTGAACGCTGACGTTCACGCCACCCGCCACCGCCGATGCGCACTGACCGCTGCGGATCGCCTCGCAGGCGAGGTGGATCGCGGTCAGCGACGACGAGCACATGGTGTCCACGGCCATGCTCGGCCCGTGGAAGTCGTAGAAGTACGAGACGCGGTTGGCGATGGACGAGGGGCTGCCCGACAGGGCGACGTGCTGCCCGCGTGCCTGCGCCTGTGCGCCGTGGAGCTGGTACTCCTCGTACATCACACCGACGAACACCCCCACCTTGCCGGCCGGGGCCAGGTTCGCACCGGTGTATCCAGCGTCCTCCAGGGTGTGGTGCACGCACTGGAGGAACAGCCGCTCCTGCGGGTCCAGGTACTCGGCCTCGCGCGGCGAGATGTGGAAGAACAGCGGGTCGAACCGGTCGACGCCGTCGAGGAATCCGCCCCACTTGCCACCCGGGTGCTCCCGGTGGTCCCAGCGACTCTGCGGGACCTCACGGATGCAGTCGCGGCCCAGGCGCAGGTTCTGCCAGAAGGCGTCGAGGTCCTCAGACTCCGGATAGCGCCCGCTCACGCCAACGATGGCGATGTCGGTGCGCCCACGCGAGGCACGGGGCTCACCACTGGGCTTGACCGGGGCGGCGGACGCGGACGGGGTCAGCGGCTCGGCACCGAACGCGCCGAGGACCGCCCGCACCTGCTCCGGGTACTCGGCCAGGAAGTGCTCGCTCAGCGCCCTGATGGTGCGCACCTCGAAGAACAGCGTCTTGGACAGCGGTCCGAACGGCCCTTCGAGGTGGCGGGTGAGCTCCATCGCCATCAAGGAGTCCATGCCGTAGTGCTCCAGCGGGGTGTCCACGTCCAGCCGCTCAGGAGCGACTTCGAGCGCGGCCGCCAACTGCTCGCGGAGGTAGTCGAGGGCACGGTCGGCGGACGGCGCGTCGGTGGATGCGGTCACCGGCGCCGCCTGCGCACGTGGTGCGGGCGCGGGCCGCTCACCGGGGACGCCCGGGAGCACCCGGGCGCTCAGCCCGGTCAGCTCCACGCACACCTGGCCGCGCTCGTCGAGGATGCTCACGTCGAGCTTGGAGGAGGCGGCGTCGGGGCGGCTGCCGTCCTGGTGGCGGATCCAGGCGTACGCCGTCGCGGGGGTCGGGCCCGCAACCGTCAGACCCTGCAGGGCGAAGGGCAACGCGGGCCGCCCGGCCTGCTCGGTGCGCGCCCCGGCACTCAGGCCGAGGCCGATCGTGGCCTGGAGGGCGCCGTCGACGATGCTCGGGTGCAGCCGGTAGCGGTCCACCGGTTCGGCCGCCGCCGGAAGGCGCAGCTCGGCCAGGACCTGCGGCCGCCCCTCGCCGTCGGTGCCCACGCCGAGGCCCGCGAGGGAGCGGTGGGCCGGGCCGTACTCCATGCCGACCTTCGCGTACAGGTCGTACAGGTCCTCGGCCGTGAACGCGGCCTCGGCGCAGTGCGCGCGCAGTTCGGCAAGGAGCGGCGGACGGCTCTCGGTGCCGCCGCTCACGCTCGCCCGGCCCTGGCTGCACAGGGTGCGCTCGCCGTCGCCGTCGACGCCGTGGATGGCGTACTCGTACGCGCCCGTGCTCTCAACGGGCTTGCGCACCGTGACGCGCAGGTCGAGGCCGTCCGGCCCGCACAGCGCGGGGCGCAGCCACACGACGTCGGACAGCCGGACGCGGTCGGCGTGCTCCGGGCCGATCACCCGGGCGAGCGCGGCACGCGCCATCTCCAGGTGCGCGGCGCCGGGCAGCACCCGGCCGCCCTGGACGCGGTGGTCGCGCAGGAACGGCTCGCTGCCGTCGAAGCGCGACTCGTACGCCTCGGCTCCGTCGGCGTCGCCGGACGCGGCCCGGTGCAGCAGCGGGTGCGGACGGGCCGGTGTGGACGGGCGGCGGGTGCGGCCCGCCCAGTAGCGCTCGTCGGCGAAGGGGTACGTGGGCAGGCCGAGGCGCTCCGGGCGGGCGCCCGGGGCGTACAGCCGCTGCCAGTCGACCGGGTGCCCGCCGGCCCACTCGGCCAGCACCCGGGTGTTGTCCCGGGCGTCCAGCCAGGCGTGCGAATCGGCGAGGCGTGCGGTGTCGCGCCCGGCGGCCTGCGGGGCGCGGCGGGGCGCGGAGCCCCGGTGCCAGCCGTCCGCCACGCCGTCGAGGAGGCCGGCGAGCCGGTCGCGCAGCTCCGCCACCGAGGTGACGGCCACGGCGAGCCGCTCCTCCATGGCGTCACGGCCGGTCTGCAGCGTGTGGGCGAGGGCGGGGAGTTGAGCGTCCGTCACCTGGTGTTCCCTCAGGTGGCCGAGCAGGTCCCGGACCCGGCCGGTGAGCTGCTCATCCGTACGGGCCGACAGTACGACCAGGGCCGGACGGCTCCCGGCCGCCTCCTGCCGGGGCTCGCCGCCCCGGTACTCCTCCAGCACGACGTGGGCGTTCACCCCGCCGAACCCGAACGAGCTGACACCGGCGCGGCGCGGTACGTCGGCGCCGTCGGCGTCTCGCAGCCGCCGCCAGGGCGTCCGCTCGCGCACGACATGGAAGGGGCCTTCCGCGAGGTCCAGATACGGGTTGAGCTCCGCACAGTGCAGGCTCTCGACCAGTTCGCCGTGCTTCATCTGCAGCAGCGTCTTGATCACCCCGGCCACGCCCGCGGCCAGTTCGAGGTGCCCGATGTTGCTCTTGACCGAGCCGATGGCGCACCGAGCGGGCTCGCCCAGGCTGTCGGGCGCCTCCTCGGCGAGCGCGGCGAAGGCGCTCTTGAGGCCGCCGAACTCAACGGGGTCGCCCAGCTCGGTGCCGGTGCCGTGCGCCTCGACGTACGTCACGGTGCGCGGGTCGATCCCGGCCTGGCGGTAGGCGGACTTGAGGAGTTCGGCCTGCGCCTGCGGGTTGGGGGCGGTGAGCGAGTGGGCCCGGCCGCCGTGGTTCTCGGCGCTGGCGCGGATGACGCCGTGGATGCGGTCGCCGTCGCGCTCGGCCGCGGCGAGCGGCTTCAGGACGAGGATGCCCACGCCCTCGCCGCGCACATAGCCGTCGGCGCCCGCCGCGAACGTCTTGCAGCGGCCGTCCTCGCTGAGCATGCCGGCCCGGCTGTAACTGATGTGCAGATCGGGACTGACGATGGTGTTCACGCCGCCCACCAGGGCGAGTCCGCTCGCGCCCGAGCGCAACAGCTCGACCGCGCGGTGCAGGGCAACCAGCGAGCTGGAGCAGGCGGTCTCGACCGGCTCGCTGGGGCCGTGCAGATCCAGCAGATAGCTGACCCGGTTGGGACCGACGGAACCGGAGACCCCGGTGGCCGCGTACCCGTCCTCGCCCTGCTGTTCCTTCAGCACCAGGCTGCCGTAGCCGCTGGGCGCGGTGCCGACGAGCACGGCGGTGTCGGAGCCGGCCAGGCTCGACGGCGCGAGCCCGGCGTCCTCCAGGGCGTTCCATACATGGGTGAGCAGCAGCCGCTGCTGCGGGTCCATGGCGGTGGCCTCGCGCGGCGAGATGCCGAAGAAGAGCGGGTCGAAGCGGTCGACGGCGTCAAGGAAGCCGCCCCAGCGCACGTGCCGCCTGTTCGCGGGCGTGGCAGGGTCCTCGTGCATCGCCCGCCAGTCCCAGCGGTCCTCGGGGATCTGCGTGATGCAGTCCTTGCCGTCGCGCAGGTTCTCCCAGAAGGCCGCGAGATCGGGCGCCTGGGGGAAGCTGCCGCTCATGCCGATGATGGCGATGGGCTCGGCGGGGCCGGTGGGGGCCGTGTCGTGGGGTGCGGTGTCCTCGGACGGGGCGGCGGGTGCGGGCGTGTGCACAGGCTTCGGCGCCGTCCGCCGCTCGCCGTGGACGCGCGCCATCTGCGGCGCGTACGCGTCGACGAGGTGCGCCGCCAGGCTGCCCACGGTCCGGTACTCGAAGAACACGGTGGGGGCCAGCGCCAGACCGTGCCGCTCGTTCAGCCGGTTCGCCAACTCGGTCAAACTGATCGAATCAAACCCGTACTCCCCCAACTCACCATCCGCGTCGATCTCTTCGATGGGCACGTTGAGCTGGGCGGACATCTCGGCGACCAGGACGTCGTGGGTCACGGCCAGGAGATCGACGTCGGCCGGGGAGGCGGCCGAGGCCGCAGCCGTGTGCCCCTGTGCCGCCAGGTGTTCCGCCAAGCGGCGCGGTGTCGCGTACTCGAAGAACACGGTGGGGGCCAGGCCCAGACCGTGCCGCTCGTTCAGCCGGTTCGCCAACTCGGTCAAACTGATCGAATCAAACCCGTACTCCCCCAACTCACCATCCGCGTCGATCTCTTCGACGGGGACCTTGAGCTGGGCGGACATCTCGGCGACGAGCAGCTCCTCCCACTCCGACGGCGTCGGTCCGCTCGCCGACTGCGGCTGCGGCTCCGTTGCCGTGGTGATCAGCGCCGAGAGCCGCGCCAGCAGTCGCTCGCGGTCGCCGCACAGGACCAGCGTCCGCTCCCGGCCCGAGGCGATGGCCGCGTCCAGGGCGCCCAGGCCGTCACGGGTGGCCAGCGGGGCGACCCCGAGCTGAGCCAGCCGGTCGAGCCCGGCCGTATCCAGATGCATCCCACCGTCCGCCCACAGCGGCCAGCCGATGCTCATGGCGCGGCCGGATCGGCGTCCCTGGGCGGCCAGTTCGTTGCGGTGGGCGGCATACGCGTCGAGGAAACCGTTGGCCGCGGCGTAGTCGGCCTGCCCGGGGTTGCCGAGCGCGGCCACCGTGGACGAGAAGGAGAGCAGCAGGTCGAGCGGCTGGTCCCGGGTGGCCTCGTCGAGGTGGACGAGGCCAGCGACCTTGGGCGCGAGCACGGCCCGTACGTCGTCGTCCGCCTTCCCGGCGACCAGCCCGTCCCGCAGCACGCCCGCGCAGTGCACGATGCCGTGGATCGCACCGTGGCGCGCAACCACCTCGCCGACGAGCGCGTCCACGACGGCACGGTCGGCGATGTCGGCCCGCTCGTACGTGACGGTCACGCCCGGCCGGGCCAGGGCGGCGAGGGTGCGGCGGGCGGCCGCGTCAGGGGCGGAGCGGCCGACGAGGACGAGCGTGCCCTCGCCGATGCTTTCGGCGATCTCGCGGGCGAGGGCGAGGCCGAGCCCACCGAGACCACCGGTGATCAGATACACGCCGCCGGCACGCCACGGCGTGGCCAACGCACCTTGAGCGGAGGGCAGTTCGGCCAGGCGACGCACCAGACGCACACCATCGGCCTGGCGTACCTCCGGCTCGTAACCGTCGCCCGCGCACTCGCCGACGAGCCGGGCCAGGGCGTCGGCCGACAGCGGATCCGCCGACTCCACGCACTGCGTGCGCAGCCGGGGGTGCTCCAGGCTCACGGTGCGCAGCAGCCCGGAGACGCCCGCGAGCACGCGGGACTCCCCCGATCCCGCCACGACCACCTGGAGCAGGCCCTCGCAGGCCGCGCCGCGGCCCCGCACGTCGGCGAGGAGCGAGCGGGTCAGCCGCAGGTAGTCCGCGTCGAGGGTGTCGGCGCCGGTCGTGAGCGTCCGTACGGTGGTGGCGCGGGGCAGCCGGTCGCGCACCGCGTCCGCGAGGGTGTCGTCGATGCCGTCTCCGACAAGCCAGACGGTGTGTTCGCCGGGGACGGCCGCGGCGGCGGACGGCCGCGCGGGCTCCCAGCGCGGTTCCAGCCACAGCGGCTCACCGGCCACCGGAGCGGCGTCGCGGGCCGGTTCGACGGTGGGGCCCGCGAGCCAGTACGAGTCCGTCGCGAACGGGTACGTCGGCAGTGAGGTCCGGGCCGGGCGGCCCGCCTCGAAGAGCGCGCCGAACGACGGGGTGCGCCCCTGTACGTACTCCTCGGCGAGCGATTCCAGGTGGCGCCGGTCCAGCTCGTCGGACGCGCTCGTGGGCACGGTCGACCGGTTGCCCACCGTGCGCTCCGGCTTGCGGTCGCCGGTGCGGACCGACGGATCAGCACCGGTCTCCAGCCAGGTACGCAGGGCGCGGGCCACGTCGCCGGGCGCGCCGGCGACCAGGGCGAGGCGGTGGCGGAAGTGCTTGCGGCCGAGCAGCAGCGTGTGGCTCAGCGCGCGCAGGCTCTGCGCCGGGTCGGCGTCCAGGTGTGCGAGGAGCTGCCGTGCCTGCCGGTCGAGCTGGTCGGCGGTGCGTGCGGACAGGGTGATCAGCCGGTCACCCGGCTCGTCGGCCGCTACGGCGACCGGCGGGGCCTCGGCGACCACGAGATGGGCGTTGGTGCCGCTGTAGCCGAATGAACTCACCGCCGCCATACGGGCGTTGGCAGCGCGCTCCGGCCAGTCGCGCACCTCGGTGTTGACGTAGAACGGGGTGCCGCTCAAGTCGATGTGCTCGTTGAGCCGGTCGTACTGGATCGTCGGCGGCAGCGTCCTGTGCTTGAGGGCGAGCACGGCCTTGAGGGTGCTGGCGACTCCGGCGGCGCAGGCGCTGTGGCCGATGTTGCTCTTGACCGAGCCGATCGCGCAGTAGCCGCGCTCCTCGGTGTGCGCGCCGAAGCTCCCGGCCAGGCCGTCGATCTCCACCGGGTCGCCGAGCGCGGTGCCCGTGCCGTGCGCCTCGACGAGCCGGATGTCCGCCGGGTCGATGCCGAACCTGTCGTACACCCGCCGCTGGAGCTGGGTCTGTGCCTCGGCGTTGGGGGCGGTGATGCCGTTGGACCTGCCGTCCTGGTTGACGCCCCAGCCCTTGATCACGGCGTGGATGCGGTCGCCGTGGGCCTGCGCGTCGGTGAGCCGCTTGAGCAGCAGGACGCCGACGCCCTCGGCCGGGACGAACCCGTTGGCGCCCTCATCAAAGGCGTGGCAGCGGCCGTCCGGGGAGAGCGCGCGCAACTGGCTCATCGCCACGTGGACGCCGGGGCCGGGGATGACCCAGACACCGCCCGCCAGCGCCGTGTCGCTGTCGCCGAGCACCAGGCTGTCGCAGGCGGCGGCGATCGCCACCAGCGACGACGAGCACGAGGTGTCGATCGACAGGCAGGGCCCCTTGAGGTTCAGGGTGTAGGAGATCCGGCTGGCCAGGATCGCGCTGTTGCTGCCGAGGTTCTGATGGGCGCTCAGCTCGGTCTCGTCGAGCCGTCCGCCGTAGCCGTTGACCGAGCAGCCGACGAAGACACCGCACTGGGTGCCGGAGAGGGCCTCCGGGTTGTACCCGGCCTCCTCGACGCACCGCCAGCTCTCCTGCAGCAGCACCCGCTGCTGCGGGTCCATGTACTCCGCCTCGCCGGGCGAGATGCCGAAGAACAGCGGGTCGAAGCGGTCGGCGTGCTCCAGCACGCCCATCCACTTGCTGTACGACTTGCCGGGCGTGCCGGGCCGCTCGTCGTAGAACGTCTCGACGGACCACCGCGAGTCGGGCACCTCGGAGACGCAGTCGCGCCCCTCGACGATGTTCCGCCAGAACTCGTCCAGGTTCTCCGCCTTGGGGAAGGCGCCGGACATCCCGACGACGGCGATGTCGACGAGGCCGACGGCCGGGCGGGGGGTGAGAGTGGAAGCGGGGGCGGGGGCGGGTGCCGGTGCGGATACGCGTACGGGTTCGGGCTCCGGCTCCGGCTCCGGCTCGACGGTCGCCTCGACCACCGGCACGTCGACCACCGCCGGCTCGGCCGGTAGCGCCGCCCGCTGCTCGTCCGCGAGGTACGCGGCAAGTGCGGCGACGGTCGGGTGGCCGTACACCGTGGTCGCCGAGAGCGACAGCTCAAGGCGGGTGTTGATGGACCGCGTCCAGGTGACGCCGGTGATGGAGTCCAGGCCCAGCTCGACGAACGGCGTCTCGTCGTCGAGGTCGGCCTCGTCCAGTTCCAGCTCCTTGGCGAGGCTCGCGCGTAGCCAGGAGGCGAGCACGGCACGCTCTTCGTCACCAGCGCCGCCCTCGTGCGCGGACTCCGGGGCGGGAGCGGGGGCCGAGGTGGGAGTGGGGGCCGGGGCCGCGGCCTCCTCGGCCGCCGTCGGCGTACCCGTACCGCCCAGGCATTCCACCAGATGCTCGGCCAGTTCGGCAATCGTCGGGTGGCTGTAGACCTGCGTCGCGGAGAGCGACAGCTGGAAGTGCGTGTTCAGCTTGCGGGTCCAGGTGACGCCGGTGATGGAGTCCAGGCCCAGCTCGACGAACGGCGCGTCGTCGTCGATGTCCGGCTCCGCGAGCTCCAGCTCGTCGGCCAGGCTCTGCCGCAGGTACGAGGCCACCTGGGCAGCCGAAGACCGAGGGCTCGTGACACTCATCAGATCTCCCATGGCGCCCTGGATGAGGGCGGCCAGCTCGCCGAACGTGGGGTGACCGCATACCTCGGCCACAGTGAGGGAAAGCCCGAAGGTTTGGTTGACCTCGCGCAGCCACACGGCGCAGCTGATCGAGTCGAGCCCCAGCTCCACGAGGGCAACACTGTCGGAGCTGGTGGCCAGATCGGTTCCCAGGACGCCGCTCAGCGTCTCTCGCAAGAACCGTTGCAGGTCACGCTTCATCGGGATCTTAGTACCTGTTTCTCGGTTCATCGTTCAGTGGCCTCGCTCGCTCGACGGCTGTCGCCGAACCCCTTGACCAGCCGTTCGAGAGTGGCGTTCAGCACCTCGGGCGCCTCCAGCATCACGAAGTGGCCGACGCCGTCCACGAACTCGACGTCCACGCCGTACTTCGCGGCCGAGGCCGTGTCCGTGGGCATCCACGAAGTGGAGTTGACCAGGGTCACGGGCGCCCCGAACCGCTTGGGCAGCCGCTGGAGGTACGTCAGCATCTCGCGGAAGGACGCCGAGACGATGGCCTCGCCGACGTGCGCGCGCGTGCGCTCGACGAGAGCGACGAGGTCCGCCCGGCCCGTGTCGAGGAAGAGTTCCTCGGCCCGTACGGGCGCGTCGACGAAGCTCTGCACGAACCGGTCCAGCTGTTTGGCGCTGAGCGGCTGCGGGTCGAAGGTGTGGAGCGTGTCCACGCCGACCATGCCCCGCACCCGGCCCCCCAGGAGCGGCTCGGCCGCCAGCATCACCGGCCCGCCGAGCGAGTGCCCGACCAGGACCACGTCCTCGGCTGCGACCCGGGCGACGACGTCGGCCACGTCCCGGGCGTACGCCTCGACGGTCCAGTGCCGCCGGTCGCGGCCGGAGCCGCCGTGTCCCGCGAGGTCGAGCGTGACGACGGTGTACCGGTCGGCGAAGTACCGGGCCTGCTGCTCCCAGTACGTCATGTCGCAGCCCAGACCGTGGATGAGGACCAGAGCCGTGGTGCCGGTGCCGCGTACCCGGTAATCGATGTCGCCGACGCGGCCGGTCTCGTCGCGCGGCACGGCCGTCCGGGCCACGGCCTGGATGTGGCCTTGGACCTGTGCCTGAGGCTGGGCCGCCCCGGCGCTGTCCGGCTTGCGCGCGATGATGCCGACGTGCTCCATGTCGGGGCCGGGCGCCCCGTACGAGCCCCGGTCCACCCCGACCGCGCCGAAGTACCCGGCCCGCTCGACCACGAACCCGGCCGCCTCGCACTCCCGTCGGAAGACGTCGGGGTCGAGGGCGTTGATCAGGCTCGGCCCGCCGATGACGTGGGCTTCCTCGAAGTGGGCCGCCACGTCCTCGATGTAGCCCGGCCACGGGTCGCCCGCCAGCCTGCGCGCCTCGTAGTCGGCCGCCTTGGAGGCCCAGTAGCCGAAGTACGGCGAGTCGGTGCTCAGGAACACCTTTCCGCCCGGCTCCAGCCAGCGGAACATCTTGCGCAGGGTCACCCCGACGCCCTCGGGCGTGAGGAAGTGCATGACGCGGCTGGCGTGGACTGCGGTGAACCGCCCGTCCTCGAAGTCGACGTCCGGCAACACTCCCTGACGCAGCGTCAGCCGTGTGCGGGCGTCGTCGTTGACGCGCTGCTCCAGGATGTCGAGGTGCTTCTTCTCCATGTCGAGCGCGACCACCCGCGCACCGCGCTCCAGCGCCGCGATGCTGGCGATGCCGTAGGCGCAGCCGAGGTCGAGGACCTCGCCGCCGCCCTCCCCCGCGTATTCGGCGAACTCCGAGGAGTACGGGATGAGGTGCTCGACCATCACGCCGGTCCGGTTCAGGGTCGCCACCATGCCGCCGAAGTCGAGGTTGGCCGCCGACTTCAGGTCCTCCAGGATGTCGTGCTCCCGCGTGACGGGACGCGCGGGCGCGGGCAGCGGGGAGAGCGTGACGGTGTGCGGTCGCGGCTCGGCGGGCCCGGCAAGGCGATGCGGGAAATCGGCCAGGTCGGCCAGCACGACGGGCTTTGCCGGGACGGCGGGCTCGGCCGGAGCCGAAGCGCTGACGGCAGGTGCGGCCGGAGCGTGGTCAGCGGGCCGCACAGCAGCCGAGGCCGCCGTCTGCGTGACCACCGGCGCCTCCTCCCGCACCCAGTACCGGTTCCGTGCGAACGGGTAGGTGGGCAGCCGCAGGCGCGCCGGTCGGCCGGCGGCCGTCTCCGCGTCCGCGGACGGTAGGTCGTGGCCGCGTACATACCGCTCGGCGAGGGCGGCCAGAGCCCGGCGGCGCTCGGCGGCGTCCAAGCCGGCGCCGGGTGCGTTCACCTGCCCGGCGTCCGCTTCGGCCGCCGAACGCGCCGAGAAGTCGCGCGCGACCGTCCCCGCGAAGCAACCGGCTCCGGCCGAGCCGTCGCGCCAGCCGCGCCACAGTGCGGCCGCCCCGTCGAGGGTGTCGGCCACGACGGCGCAGCGGTGCCGGAAGTGGTGGCGGCCGTGGCCGAGCGTACGGGCCAGGGCGGGCAGATCGCCGTCGCGCAGCTCTCCGTCGGCGATCAGGTCGAGCAGCCGGTCCACGAGTTGGGCGAGCGCCGCCTCGGTCTTGGCGGACAGCGGCAGCAGGTGCCCCACCGCACGGGGCGCGGCGGCGGGTGCCGCGTCGGCGCGGACGTATTCCCGCACCACGACGTGCGCGTTCGTCCCGCTCATGCCGAAGGCGCTCACCGCGCCCGTCCTGGGCGCGCCCGTCGGGGTCGCCCATTCCTTCGTCGCCTTGTTGACGTAGAAGGGGCTGTCGCTCCAGTCGATGTACTCGTTGTCCTGCTCGCAGTGCAGGCTCGCCGGGATGACGCCCCGGCGCACCGACTCGGACAGGCTCATCAGACCGACCAGGCCGGACGCCGCGAAGGTGTGGCCGAAGTTGGTCTTGGTCGAGGTCAGCGCGCAGAACCCGCGCTCCGCGACGCCCGCATCCGTACGGAAGGCCGCGCGCAGGGCGTTGACCTCGACGGGGTCTCCGAGCTTGGTCCCGGTGCCGTGGGTGACGATGTGGCCGAGGTCCCTCGGGTCGATGCCGCCACGCTCGTAGACGGTGGACAGCAGTTCGCGCTGGGACTCTCCGGCAGGCGCGGTGATGCCGTTCGTGCGGCCGTCGTAGTTGAGGCCGCTCGCGGCGATCACGCTGTGCACCGGGTCGCCGTTCGCCTCGGCCGCCGCGAGCGGCCGCAGCACCAGAGCGGTGACCGCCTCGCCGGGCACCATGCCGTCGGCACGCTGGTCGAAGGTGAAGCACCGGCCCGCCTCGGACAGCATGCCCGCCCGGCTCATCGCGTCCAGCGACTGCGGGGTGAGCACGAAGTTGGCAGCGGCCACCACCGCGATGTCGCACTCCTTCTGACGAAGGCTCAGACAGGCCTGGTGCAGGGCCACCAGGCCCGAGGAGCAGGAGGTGTTGACGGCGAGGACCGGGCCCTTGAGATCGAGGAAGTACGAGAGCCGGGCGGCCAGCACACCGTCGTGGTTGGAGGTGACGTTGCCGCCGTCCTTCACCAGGAACTGGTAGTCGCCCTGCTCCACGCCGACGAACACGCCGACGCGCTTGCCCTTGAGCTCCTCGGCGCCGAGCGCCGCGTCCTCCAGCGCCTTCCAGGACTCCTGGAGGAGGTGGCGCTGGCGCGGGTCGATCGTCCGGGCCTCCTTGGGGGCGATCTCGAAGAAGGCGGCGTCGAACTCGTGCGCCCAGTCGATGCTGCCCATCCACCGGTAGCGCTCGCCGTCCGGCTCCGCCGGGGCCAGCTCACCGAACCGTACGGGCGGGAGCTCGCGGACCATGTCCCTGCCGTCGGCGAGCGCGTCCCAGAACTCGGCCACCGAGCGGCAGCCGGGGAAGATCCCGCTCATGCCGATGATCGCGACGGGCTCGTCCCCGACGGCGGGTTCGACCGCCGCGACCGGCACGGTGGGTTCGACCACGGCGACGGGCTCGGCGGCCACGGCCGGAGCCTCGTCCGCCAGCCGGACGTCCTCCCCCGCGAGGTGCTCCACCAGCCGTTCGATCGACGGGTGGTCGTAGAGGACGGTCGGCAGCAGCCGCACCCCGACGCGGTCGGAGAGCTGGTGGGCGAGCTGGGTGAGGCGGATGGAGTCGAAGCCGAGGTCGACGAAGTTGCTGCGGTCGTCGATCCGATGCGCCTCCGCCTTGAGAACGTGCTGGACCACTTCCCGTACCGCGCACGTCAGTTCACCGGTCTTCGGCGCCTGTGTACGTGCGGCGGGCTCGGGCGGCGCGACCGGTCCTGCCGCGCCCGCGACGGGCGCCGGTGCCTGCGCGGTGGGCCGCAGCACCATCGGCGCGGCGAGGTCGGCCGCCAGCAGTCGCTCGAACGCGTCGAGTCCCGCCGCCGTCTCCAGCGCCCGCCGGCCGCTGGATCGGAGGTAGGCGTCCATGAACTCCGGATCCGCGCTCCGCTGCGCGGACGCACCCATGCCGCCCTCCTGCCACAGCGGCCACTGGATCGCGAGCGTGCGGTGTCGCGTCGGCCGCTCCCCGAGGGCGCGGGCATAGGCCGCCTGGAAGCGGTTGGCCACCGCGTAGTCGCCGCTGCCGAAGTCGCCGAGGACGGCGGCGCAGGAGGAGAAGTGGCAGACGAAGTCAAGGCGTTCGGCGTCGAGTGCGCGCTCCAGGGCGAGCGTGCCGTGCGCCTTCGCGCCCAGGACCGCGTCGATGGAGGCGATCGTCTTCGCCGGCAGGGCGACCGGCTCGGCCGCGCCCGCGAGGTGCAGGACGCCGTCGATGGCGCGCAGTTCCTCGGGCAGGCTCGCCCGCACTGCGGCCAGGGCACTCGGGTCGCCGACATCGGCGCGCCGGCAGACGATGCGGCTGCCGAAGCGCCGCAGGGTCTCGGCCCAGGCCTCCTCGGCCGCGCCGATCTCCGAACGGCCGAGCAGGACGAGGTCGGCACGGTACTCACGCGCCAGGTACTCGGCCAGACGGCGGCCGAGACCACCGAAGGCACCGGTCAGCAGATATGTTCCGCCCTCGCGCAGCACGCTCCGGGTGGGCCGGGCCGGGGACTCGACGCGCTCGACCCGGCAGGTCCGGCGCACGCCGTCCGCCCGGTACTGCGCGCTCGCCCCGTCCTGCTGGCGCTGCTCCGCGAAGAGCAGCGCGGCCCAGTGGGACGCGTCGAGCACACCTTCGTGCAGGATCACACGCAGGGTGGTGCCCGGCAGCACCTCGGTGAGCGAGCGCTCGTACCCGATCAGGGCGTCGAGGGCGGCCTGCTCCACGGCGTCGCGGAAGTGCCCGGCGACGAGCAGGTGCGGCACCTCAAGGCGGGCGGCGGCCACGGCCCGGATCAGCGAAGCGACATCGCGCAGCTCGCGCAGCAGGGGCGACAGCTCGCCCGGCCCGCCGTCGCGGTGCCCGGTCGGCCAGAGGTAGTGGATCGCGTCGACGCGCCCGTACTCGGCCGCGACCGCCCCGAGCGCCCGCTTCCAACTGCGCTCGTCGTCGCGGTCCACGGGATACGGGGACCCGGCGCCGATGAAGACCGGCTCGGCACCGGGCGCGCGCTCGCGCAGGGACCGCTCGTACGCGGCCCGCTCCGCCGGCCCGTCGAGGAAGCACACGACGACCTGCGCCTCGGACGCGGGGGCGTCGGCGACGGGCGCGGCGGGCGTCGGCACCCAGCGCTCCTCAAAGAACTCCAGGTCCGGCGAGCCGTCACTTTCCTTGCGGGACACGTCGGTCGAGGTGGGTTGCGGCGCCACGGCCTCCTCCTCGCGCAGCCAGAAGTACTCCTCCGTGAACGGGTACGTGGGCAGGCTGATCCGGCGCGCAGGGTATGCCGCGTCGGCGTGCGGGGCGGGCCAGTCCACCTGGGCACCGTCCACCCACTGCCGGGCGGTGTGCGCCAGGGCGCCGTCGCCCCCGTACACGCGCTGTTCGCCGCCCGAGGCGAAGTCCCCCAGGGCGTCGATGAGTTCGCGCACATCGCTCACCACGAACGCCACGCGCTCGCGCTGCTGGGTGCGGCCCACCTGGAGGGTGAACGCCACGTCGGCGAGACGGCGGGCGCTGGGGCCCGCCTCCTCCAGCTCGGTGAGCCGCTTCGCCAGGTCGTCCGCGTACCGGCGCAGGTTCTCCGTCCCGCGCGCCGACAGCGGCACCAGACGCGGACCGGCCAGGACGGCGTCCTCGGCGCCGCGCGCGGGCGCCTGCTCCAGGACGGCGTGGACGTTGGTGCCGCCGATGCCGAACGAGCTCACGGCCGCCCGCATCGGCTCGGCCGAGGGGGTGTGCTCGACAAGCCGGTCCACCACATAGAACGGCGAACCCGCGAAGTCGATCTGCGGGTTGGGCACGCGGTGGTTGACGGTGGGCGGGATCCGCCGGTTGGCGACGACCAGGGCGGTCTTGACGAGACCGGCGAGCCCGGCCGCCGCATCCAGGTGGCCGAGGTTGGACTTGACCGAGCCGATGCCGCAGAAGCCGGTGCGGTCGGTGTGGCGGCGGTAGGCCTCGGAGACGGCCATGACCTCGATGGGGTCGCCGAGCCGGGTGCCAGTGCCGTGTGCCTCCAGGTACCCGATCGTCTCGGGGTGCACCCCGGCGCGGTCCAGGACCGCCGAGACCAGCTCGGCCTGCCCGGCCACGCTCGGCGCGTAGTAACCGGCCTTGCGGTCACCGTCGTTGTTCATCCCGGCGCCGCGCAGCAGCGCGTAGATGTGGTCGCCGTCGCGGACGGCCGACTCGGCGTCCTTGAGCAGGACCACGACGACGCCCTCGCCGCCGATCATCCCGCTCGCCTCGGCGTCGAACGGCTTGCAGTGGCCGTCGAAGGAGAGGGTCATGCCCTCTTCGAAGAGGTAGCCGACGGCGTTCTCGGCGTACATTCCGGCGCCGCCGACCAGCGCGTGGCGCGTCTGGCCGGACTGGATGCCCTGGACGGCGAGGGCCAGCCCGGCCAGTGAGGACGAGCAGTTGCTGTGCACGTACAGGCTCGGGCCGGTCAGGCCCAGGCGGTGCGACACGGTGGTGGGGATGGTGCCGGGCTGGGCCTGGAGGAAGCTCACCAGCGACTCGGAGTCGCGCCGCCCGTCCCGGGCCGCCAGCGGCGCCTGGTAGAGGGCGTTGCTGGTCGACACGTAGACCGCGCTGTCGGTGATGTCACCGGGCAGCCGTCCGGCGTCCTCCACGGCCTTCCAGGAGTGCTGGAGCAGCAGCCGAAGCTGAGGGTCCATCAGCTCAGCGTCGCGCGGCGAGACGTGGAAGAAGTCGGCGTCGAACAGGCCCTTGCCACGCATGCTCGCGCGCACCGGCACGTAGTCGGGGTGCGCGATCAGGCTCTCCTCGACGCCGAGCTCGCGCAGTTCGTCGGCGGAGCAGAGCTCGACGCTCTCCTCGCCCGCGAGCAGGTTGCGCCAGAACGCGTGGTGGTCCTCGGCGCCGGGCAGCCGGCAGGAGATACCGATGACGGCGACGCTGCCCGTGAGGGGGGCGGCGGGAGCCGGTGCCGCCTGCACGGTTTCCGCCTCCCCCTCGGCCCCGGTGCCGCTCGCCCGCAGGTGCTCGCTCATCCCCCGCGCGTTGACGCACTTGAAGGTCTCGGCCGCCGTGAACGGCACCCCGTACCGCTTGGCGGCCCGGTCCGCGAGCACGGCCGCCAGGACCGAACTGCCGCCCGCGTCCAGGAAAGCGTCCGTCGGGCCGAGGTCGTCGACACCGAGCACCTCGCGCCACAGGGCGAGCACATCGCCCTCGTGCGGCAGCGGGGAGAGCGGTGCCGTCTCGACGGGCCGGGGCGCCTGGGTACGGGTCCGGGCGAGCACCACCGCACGCTCCTCCAGGGCCTTGCGGTCGACCTTGCCGTTGGGGGTGCGCGGCAATGCGTCGATGGGCAGGACGAACGACGGGACCATGTACGGCGGGAGCTTCCTGGCCAACTGCGCGGTCAGCTCCTCGGCCGCCACCGGACCCGCCGTCGGGACGTAGTACGCCACCAATTGCTTGCTCTCCGCACGCGTACGGGCCACCACCACGCACTCGCGCACGGCCGGGTGCCCGGCGAGGACGTGCTCGATCTCGCCGAGCTCGACCCGGAAACCGCGGATCTTCACCTGGGAGTCGATGCGGCCCAGGCACTCGATCCGCCCGTCGCTGAGCCGGCGGGCCAGATCGCCGGTGCGATACAGCCGGGTGCCGGGCGCGAACGGGTTCTCGGGGAAGCGCTCGGCCGTCAGCTCCGGCTTGTTCAGATAGCCCTTGGCGAGCCCGGCGCCGGCGATGCACAGCTCACCGGGAACACCGGCGGGCGCGGGGCGGCCCAGGCCGTCCAGGATGTAGATCTGCGTGTTGTCGATGGGCGTGCCGATGGTGATGCGGCCGTCCGCCTCGATCCCCCCGGCCGTGGACCAGATGGTCGTCTCGGTCGGCCCGAACAGGTTCCATGCCTCGCAGTCGAGCGCGGTCAGGCGCTCGCGCAGGGTCTCGGGCAGCGCCTCGCCACCGCACAGCACGCGCACGCGCTCGTCGTTGGTCCAGCCCGCGTGCAGCAGCATCGTCCAGGTCGACGGGGTCGCCTGCATCACCGTGGGCCGCACCGCGCCCAGCAGCGCCTTGAGCCGGCCCGGGTCACGCGCAGTGTCGGCGTCACAGAGGTGGACACGCGCCCCGACGACCAGCGGGAGGTAGAGCTCCAGGGCGGCGATGTCGAAGCTGTGGGTGGTCACCGCGAGCAGCCGGTCCTCGGCCCGCAGGCCCGGCCGGTTGGCCATCGAGCAGAGGAAGTTGGTGAGGGCGCCGTGCGCCACCATCACTCCCTTGGGGTTGCCGGTGCTGCCCGAGGTGTAGATGACGTACGCGAGGTCGTCGGCGCCGACGCGGGCGCGGACCGGGCCGCCGGCGGGCCACGGCCGGTCCATCAGGACCGTGCTGGGCACATCGGCGAGCTCGCGCAGCCGGGTGCCCAGCGCGCTGTGGGTGAGGACCACCTGGGGGCGGGCGTCGCCGAGGATATAGGCGAGCCGGTCCTGGGGGTAGTCGGGGTCGAGCGGGATGTAGGCGCCACCAGCCTTCACCGTCGCAAGCAGCGCGATCAGCAGCTCGGGCGAGCGCTCCAGGTACACCGCGACCAGACTGCCGGGGCCGACGCCGAGGTCGGCCAGATGGCCGGCGAGACGGCTGGAGCGCTCGTCGAGCTCCGCATACGTGAGGGAGTCCGGCCCGGCGACGACCGCGAGCGCGTCCGGAGTGCGGGCCGCCTGCTCGGCGAACAGCTCGTGCACCGGCCGCTCGGGGTGGACGGCCTCGGTGGCGTTCCACTCGACGGTGAGGGTGTGGCGCTCCTCGGGCGAGAGCAGCGAGCACGCGTCGACGAGCTGCTCCGGATCGGCCGGGACGCTCTCCAGGAGGTGGACGTACTGGCGCAGCAGCTGCTCGGCCGTCGCGGCGTCGAACAGGGCGGTGTCGTACTTCCAGTTGACGGTCCAGGAGCCGCCGGGCCCGGCGGGCTCGACGACCTCCAGGACGAGCTCGTACTCGCCCTCTTGGTGGACGCCCTCGACGTAGGAGAAGGCCGGGGCACCGGCGGTGACGTCCTCGTGCCAGTCCTGGTACATGAACGCGTACCGGAAGACCGGCGCACCGCCGTCGTCCGTGGACAGGCCGAGCTCGCGCACCAGGGCCGTGAACGGGTAGTTCTGGGCAAGGCCGTTGACCAGGTTCTTCTGGACGTCCTTGCAGAGGTCGGCGAAGCGCACCGCGCCGCTGACGCGGCTGCGGACCGGCAGCATGTTGACGAAATGGCCCACCGTGCGCTCGAAGCCCCTCGCGGGCCGGGTGCTCACCGGCATGCCCACGATCACGTCGTCCTGCTGGGTGTACTGGCGCAGCAGGACCTTGAACGCGGCGAGGTAGGCGGCGGACGCGTAGACCCGCCGGGCGCGGGCGAACTCCTGGATGCGCGCGCCGAGTCCGGCCGGAAGGCGCCGGGTGGCGGTGGCCCCGGCGCCGGAGCCGGTGGGGCGCGGCCGGTCGGCGGGCAGCGCCACCGCGGGCAGGGGCTGGGACAGCCGCTCGCGCCAGTACGCCAGCCGCTCCTGGGCCCCGGCGTCGCCCAACGCCTCGGCCTCAGCGGCCACGAACTCCTCGTAGGGGGCGCTCGGGTGCGGCGCGTCGAGGGTCCGGCCCTCGGTGAGCGCCGTGTACTGCGCGAGCAGGTCCTTGACCAGCAGCACGGCAGAGGCCCCGTCGAGGACGAGGTGATGGGTGTTCAGGAGCACCCAGGTCGCCGCGCGCGGGCCGTGGAAGACATCGAGGCGGCAGAGCGGGCCGCGGTCCAGGTCGAAGGGTTCCTTGGCGTGCGCGCGGATCAGCGCGACCGCCTCGCTCTCGTCGGCCACGGACAAGTGATGCTCCGTCACCACGGGTTGTCCCTCTGCCTGTTGAGCCAGCAGGAGGCTGCCGCCCGCCACGTCGACGGCCGCGCCGAGCACCTGGTGCCGGGCCCGGACCCGACCGAACGCGGTCCGCAGGGCGCCGACGTCCAGGCCGGTGGTCCGGAAGCAGAGCGGCACGTTGTACGCACCGGACTCCGGGGACGCCTTCTGCAGGGTCCACAGCCCCTGCTGGCCCTCGGAGAGTGGATGGCGCACGGCGGGCACCACGGGCTGCGGCGCAGCGGCGACGCCTCGTCCGGTGAGGTGGGCCGCCAGCTCGTCGACCGTCGCGTGCTCGAAGAGCAGCGCCGACTCGAACCCCGGGTCGAGATCGCGCTGGATCTCCTTGGCCAGCCGCACCAGCCCCATCGAGGTGAGGCCGAGGGCGGGGAAGTCCACATCGGTGCGGACCTCGGCGGGTGCCACGTCCAGCTGCTCGGCGACGGCGTCCCGGAGCAGGGCGCGCACGCCACCGTCCTCGGCGGGGCGCAGCGCGGGCGCGGCGGCCCGGACCGCTGCCGCCGGGGCAGGGGTGAGCCGCTCGCCGTGCCAGTGCGTCTTCTTGGCGAACGGGTAGGTGGGCAGGCTGACGCGCCGGGGCAGCGGCGCCCCGCCGTACAGCGCCTCCCACACCAGGGCCGTCCCGGCCAGCCACTGCCGGGCCGCCTCGCGAAGGTCGGTGACCGGCGCGGGCGTCTGCCGTCCGGCCTCGCGGCCGGTCAGGTCGGCGTATTCGGCGCCGGGCACCAGGCCCTCGCCCAGGAACGCCGCGAGCCGTGCGGCGAGCTCCGCCACCGTCCGTACGACGAAGGCCAGCCGCACCGGCAGCTCGTCGCGCCCCACCTGCAAGGTGTACGCGAGGTCGCGCAGCGGCACCGCACGCCCGGCGCGGTCGGCTCTGGCGACGAAGTCCGCCAGCCGCCCGGCCACCTCGCGCAGTTGGTCCGGGGTCCGGGCGGAGAGCGGCACGAGGCAGGGCTCGTCGGTCGAATGCGCAAGCGCCGGGGCCACGTCGCCGCCTCCAGGGTGTTCCTCGATGATCAGATGTGCGTTGGAGCCGCCCGCGCCGAAGCAGGAGATCCCGGCGCGCCTCGGCAGCGGCCGCCCCTCGGCGTCGACCGGCGCCCACGGCGCGAGCTCGCGCTGCACCGCGAACGGCGTCCGCTGGAAGACGATCCCGCCGTTCAGCTCCTCGGCGTTGATCGACGGCGCGAGCTGCCCGTGCTTGAGCTGCATCAGGACCTTGGTGAGACCGGCGACGCCGGACGCGCTCTCGGCGTGGCCGAGGTTGGACTTGAGCGAGCCGACGGCGCAGTACTGGCCCGCGCGTGCGGTGCCGAACGCCCGGCTGAGCGCGGAGATCTCGATGGAGTCGCCGAGCGCGGTCGCCGTGCCGTGCGCCTCCACGTAGCTGACCGTGGCGGGCTCGACCCCGGACTTCTCCAGGGCGCGGGCGACGACGTCGCGCTGGGCCGTGAGGCTGGGCATGCTGTAGCGGCTGGTCCGGCCGCCCGCGTTCACCGCGCTGCCCTTGATGACCGCGTAGACGTGGTCGCCGTTGGCCAGCGCGTCCTCCAGCGGCCGCAGCACGACCGCGCCGACACCCTCGGCGGCGAGGAAGCCGTCCGCGTGCTCGGAGAAGGGACGGCAGCGGTCACCGGCGGACAGCAGCCCGTGCTCGGCGAGCACGTCGAAGTGGTCGGCGTTCAGAAGCAGGTTCACGCCACCGGCGACCGCGCAGTCGTTGTCGCCGCTGTACAGGCTCTCCAGCGCGAGGTGGATCGCCGTGAGCGACGACGAGCACGCCGTGTCGAGGGCGATGCTCGGACCTTGGAAGTCGAAGAGGAACGAAGTCCGGTTGGCGATCGAGGAGTGGGCGGTGCGCCCGTTGTACGTGGCGTTCATGACGCCCGCGAACACCCCGACCCTGCCCTGCCTGTTGAGCGCGTCGGCCGTGTATCCGGCGTCCTGGAGGGCGCTGTGGACCGTCTCGATGAACAGCCGCTCCTGCGGGTCCATGGCGGCGGCCTCGGCGTCCGGGATGCCGAAGTACTCGGCGTCGAAGGAGGCGACGTCCGCCAGGAACCCGCCCCTCGGGCGCTCCTTGCCGTCCTCATCCCAGCGCAGCCACCAGCGGTCCTGGGGGTACTCGGCGGTGCAGTCCAGACCCTGCCGCACGTTCTCCCACAGCTCGGCGGGGTCGGCGGCCCGGGGGTAGCGGCCGCCGAGGCCGACGATGGCGATGTCGCGAAGGCGGGGGACCGGGGCGCTGGGCGTGACCGGGGCGGGCACCTGGACCGGGGCCGCGTCCTGGACCGGCTTCGGGACCGGGGCCTCGTTCCGGACCATGGCGCGCGGTGACTCCTCGGCGGGCAGCACCTCGGCCAGTCGCTCGGGGTGCGTCCCCGTGAAGTACCCGGCGACCTCGCGGACCGTCGGGCAGTCGAAGAACAGCGTGCTGCTCAGCTCGTCGAAGTCGCGGCCGAGCGCGTTGTTGAGCTGGATGACGAGGATCGAGTCGAGCCCGAGGTCGAAGAGGTCGGCATCGGGGGCGAGGTCCCCGGGCGCCATCCGCAGTGTGTCGGCGACCAGCCCGGTGACGTACGCGATGGTGCGCTCGGCGAGCGAGGCGGGCGCGGGCGGGTTGGGCGCGGACACGATCTGGGCGGACTCCTGCCCGAAGAGCCTGAGCAGCTCCGGGCGGCGGGTGGCCAGGAAGTGGTCGGTGAGTTCGTCGAGGGTCCGCAGCTCGAAGAAGAGCGTGCTGGGGACGTCCTCGAAGTCCCGTGCGACGGCGTTGTTCATGCCGGAGACCAGGATGGAGTCGAGACCGTAGTCGTGCAGGTTCCGGCCCGGGTCGAGCTGATCACCCGTCAGGCGCAGGGCAGCACGCAGGAGTTGCTCGAAGTAGGCGAGGGTGTGCGCCCGCAGGTCGGCGTCCGGGACGGAGGCGGTCACGGTGACGGTCGGGCAGGTTGCCGCGAGGGCGTCGGTGCGGACCGCCGCACCACCACCGTTCTCGGCGACGGTCAGCTGCTGGCCCAGGACGTGCGCCCCGGCGTCCGGCTGACCCACCTTGGCGAAGCCCTCGGCCCGCAGCACGTCCACCCAGCTCTCGGGCGTGAGCACCGGGCTGCCCGGGATGCGCAGGTCCACGTCCCGGTACAGCCACCAGCCGTCGACCAGGCCGAACGTCAGATGCGCCAGGAGTGTGTTGCGGCTCATCTCGTTCATGAAGAGCAGCCCGCCCGGCCGCATTGCGGCCTTGACGTTGCGCAGTGTCAGCGCGATGTCCGCGGTGGCGTGCAGCACATTGGTGGCCACCACGATGTCGAACCCGCCGGGCGCGATGCCCTGCCCCCCGGGCGGCTTCTCCGCGTTGAAAATACGGGTCGTCAGATACGGGTGGCGCGGCAGCAGTTGCTCCTCGGCGCGGAACAGGAACGCCTTGGAGAGGTCGGTGTAGCAGTACTCCGCGATCGCGTCGCCCATCGGCTCCAGCGCCGCGAGCACCTTGGCGCTGGTCGCACCGGTCCCCGCCCCGACCTCCAGGATGCGCGGGCGGCGGCCCGGGTGGGTGCGGCGCCAGCGGCGCACCGCGTCGACGACCAACTCACTGAGCCGGTCGTTGAAGTAGTCGGCGATGGGGTCGCCCCGGTAGATGCCCTCCACCCGGGACATCGAGGAACCGGGGAAGAGGATCTCAGTGGCGGGCCGCTCGCCGGCCAGGACCTCGCGCAGGGCGAGCAGGCAGGACTCCACGAGGTCGACCTGGGCGCGCTGGTTGGCGTTGGGCTGCCAGTCGGCGCGCTCCGCGTACCACTGGCGCCACAGCTCGGCCGGGTCCAGGTCGCGCGCGGCGGGCAGGGCGCGCCGTCCGCCGCGCACGTCGATCAGCCCGGCAGCGGTGAGCACGCGGTCGCTCTCCGCCAGCCAGCGGCCGTACTTGGCGGGGATCCGTCCTTCCAGGCCGTCCAAGCCGAGGTCGCGCAGCGTGGTGAAGAGCAGCCGCTCGGCCAGCTCGCACAGGCGCGGGTGCGGCAGGAACCGGCCGAGCCGCTCGACCTCGCCGTGCGGTGCGCGGTGCGCCGCCACGACCGCGTCGAGCACGGAGGGCAGCCGGTCCGGTCCGTCCTCGGGCACCTCGGCAGGCGCGCCCCGGCCTTCGTCGGGCACGAGCCCCCGCAGCGCCGCCTCGTCGAAGGTGCGCATCAGCGCGATCTGGGCGTGCTCGCCGCCGAGGAAGTCCGCGAGGGTGCGCAGAGCTTCCTCGGGGTCGAGGGAGTCGATGCCCGCCGCCGCCATGCGCGCGCGGTAGAAGTCGTCGCTGACGACGCCCGCCACACCCCAGTAGCCCCAGTTGACGGACTTCACCACGGGACGGGCGGCGCCCGGCGCGGTGGGCCACCGGTCCGCGAGGTCCAGGGCCAGCGCGTCCTTGAAGGTGCACCCGGCCGCGTAGTTGGCCTGGCCCGCGTCCCGTACGAAGCTCTCCACCGAGGAGAAGAAGAGGACGAAGTCCAGCGGCTCGGCGCCGAACACGCGGGCGAGGTGGACGCCGACGTCGACCTTGGCACTCAGCGCCGCGCGGAACCGGTCCTCGTCCATGTTGGCCAGCGTCTTGTCCGCCAGCACGATCGCGGAGTGGACCACGCCGTCGATCCGGTCGTGGCGCTCCTTGATGCGCCGGTACGCGGCGGCCAGCGCCGTCTCGTCGCTCGCGTCCGCCTGGACGTAGAGAGGCTCCTGGGCGCCGACGGCCCGGGCCCGGGCCGCCAGGTCGGCGAGGGAGGCCGCGACGGTGCCGTCGAGGGGGCGGCGGCCGATCCAGACGATCGCCGCCTGGTGGTGCTCGACCATGTGCCGGCTCCACAGCTCACCGATGCCGCCCGCGCCGCCCACGACGACATAGCGGCCGCCGTCCCGGTAGGGCGCGGTGGCGGGGGCGAGCGGGGCGACGGGCCGCAGCTCCTGGGCGAGCCAGCGGCCGTCGCGCAGGGCGAGCGTGGTTCCGGCCGGGACGGTGGGCAGGGCGAGTCCGGCCGCGCGCAGCGCGCCGCCGGGCGCCGTGGCGGGCAGGTCGAGGAGGCGGACCATCCAGCGGGTGTGCTCCTTGGCGGCGCTGCCCAGCAGTCCGTGCACGCCGGCGTGGGTCGCCGCGACCAGGTCGCGGGCCTTCGCGCGCTGGGTGGCGAAGGTGAGCGCGGTCCAGGTCAGCGACTTGGTGCCGAGGCCGAGCGACAACAGCGCCCGCACCAGGCGGTACACCTCGACGACGCCGCGCTCCTGGCCCGCGACGGGGTCAAGCCCGTCGTGCGGCGCCACCCAGATGAGATGCGCGGGCGTCCGCCCGGTGCTGCGGATCCGCTCGGCGATCTCCGCCACCGAGGCGCCCGCGGGCAGCTCCACCAGCCGGTGTCCGGGCGCCAGCGCCGCAAGCTCGTCGCGCAGTCGCCGGTCGGCGTCGAAGACGAACACCTCACCGGGCGATCCCGCCACCTCGCCACCGGCAGCAGGGAGTTCGCCGTGCTTGGGCTCCCACACCGGCACGAGGGTGCGCAGGGCCGAGGTCCGGCCGCCGTCCGTCTTCCCGTCGAGGGCACGGTAGGCGAGGCCGCGCAGCGCGGCGCAGACCCGCCCGCGGGCGTCGGTGAGGTCGATGTCGAGCACCTGGCCCGCGCCCTCGGCCCGCTCCCCGGGCGCCGGGCGCACCCAGGCGTACATCTCCTCCTCGCACTCCGCGAAGACGTCGAGCCGGTCGAGCGCGAACGGCACCGGTGTGGCCGACGCCTCCCGGGGCCGCGCCGTCGCGCCCGCCTCCGTGTCGAAGCGGGCGTCGAGGCCGAGCGAGGCGTGGATCGCCGCGTCCAAGAAGCCCGGGTGCAGCGCGTACGACTCCAGGGAGCCACGCGACCCATCCGGCAGCCGCAGTTCGGCCAGCACCTCGCGCCGCCCGTCGACTGCGCCCCGGTGCAGGGTGCGCACCAGCTGGAAGCCGGGGCCGTAGGCGACTCCGGCGCGGGCGATATAGGCGTAGCACTCGTCGCCCGACAGCGGGCGTGACCGCAGGGCGGCGCGCAGCCGGTCGAGCCCGACCGTGGGCCGCTCGGTGGCGGGCGCGGCCGTCGCGCGTCCCTGGACGTGGACCTGTCCGCCGTCCTGGGCCGAGCCGGTCAGCTCGAAGCGGGGCGAGCCCGGCGCCGCGTCCTCGGTGAGGGTGAACTCGACGGTGCGGCCCTCGCCGCCGACGACCACGGGCCGTACCCAGCTGACGTTCTTCAGCGTGACCCGCGATCCGGCGGAGGGCAGCGCACGGCGCACGGCCGTGTACGCCATCTCCAAGCTCGCCACGGCCGGGAGCAGCCGCTTCCCGTCGACCACGTGGTCGCGGAGCACGAACTCCTCGCCGGTGAACCGGGTGCGGTAGCGGACCGCGCCGAGCCCGGACACGTTCTCGTGGAGCAGGGGGTGCGCCGGGACGGGCCCGGCCGCCTTGACGGCGCGGGACGGCCACGGGTGGACGACCTGGCTGAAGGGGTAGGCGGGCAGGCTGGTCCGGCGGCCCGCCGCGGTCCTGGCCAGCCGTCGCCACTCGATGTCGGCGCCGTGCGCCCACGCCTGGGCGAGCTTCTTCAGCTTGCCCTTCTCCTCGCCCTTCTCCAGCCAGCGGGTGAGCTTGGCGGCGCCGGGGCCGTCGACGGCGCCGCCGCGCGGCACCTCGCCCGTGAAGCGGCGGGCCGAGTCCTGGCCGTCGAGGAACAGCGCGAGTTCGTCGGCGAGTTCACCCAGGTCACGGGCGACGAACGCCACCCGGTGGGCCATCGCGACTCGGCCTACCTGGAGCGTGTATGCCACATCGCGCAGTCGCAGCGTGGGTCTCGGGCTCTCCAGGGCTGCCCGCAGCTCGCGCACGTAGGCGGCCAGGTTGTCCCGGGTGCGCGCCGACAGCGGGACCAGCTGCGGGGAGCGGTCGTCGTCGGCGGGCTCGGCGGCCGCGTACTCCTCGAAGATCGCGTGCGCGTTGCTGCCGCCCAGGCCGATGGAGCTCTGCGCCGCCCGGCGTGGGCCCTCGCCCCGCGGCCACTCCCGCAGCCGGTCGACGACGTGGAACGGCGACCGCTCCAGCTTCAACTGGGGGTTGGGAAGCGTGTAGTTGAGGGTGGGGGCGAGCTCGCCGTGGTAGAGGCTGAGCAGTACCTTGACGGTCCCGGCGAGCCCGGCGGCCGAGTCGAGGTGGCCGAGGTTGGACTTCACCGAGCCGATGCCGCAGTAGCCACTCTCGTCGGTGGCCTCGCGGTACGCCTCGGTCAGCGCGGCCAGCTCCACGGGGTCGCCGAGCTTGGTGCCGGTGCCGTGCGCCTCCACGTATCCGATGGAGCGGGCGTCGACGCCGGTGCGCTCCAGGGCCTGGCGGATCACCCGGCTCTGGCCGTCGACACTCGGGCTGTAGAAGCCTGTGGCCTGGGCGCCGTCGCTGTTGGTCGCCACACCGCGCAGCAGGCCGTAGATGTGGTCGCCGTCCGCGACGGCGTCCTTGGCGCGGCGGATCAGCAGGGCCGCGACGCCCTCGCCGCCGACCATGCCGTCGGCGTCGGCGTCGAACGCCTTGACGCGGCCGTCGCCGGAGAAGTTGAGGCCGGGCTGGTGGACGTAGCCGCGCCCGTCGGCGGCGGCCGCCGAGGCCGCCGCAACCAGGGCGAAGGCGGTCTCGCCGCTCTGCACCGCGCGGGCCGCGAGTGAGAGGGCACTCAGCGAGGACGAGCAGTTGGAGTGGACGGACAGGTTCGGGCCGCCGAAACCGAGCTGGTACGAGATCATCGAGGCGACCGTGCCGCTCTGGCACATCACCCACGACAGGTACTGCTGCGGGTCCTCGATCACCGGCGCCGCGTCCGGGGCGGGCGCTCCGTAGAAGTGGTTGCCGCTGGTGACGTAGACACCGGTGTCGGGGATGTCGCGGTGGTCGTAGCCCGCGTCCTCGACGGCCTTCCAGGCGTGCAGCAGCAGCTGGCGGAACTGCGGGTCCATCAGGGCGACGTGGTTCGGGGAGAGCCGGAAGAACTCGCCGTCGAAGACGTCCTTGCCGGCGAGGGCGGAGCGCAGCGGCACATAGCCGGGCTCGCGCAGCACCCGCTCGGGCACCCCGGCCCCGCGCAGCTCCTCCTCGGTCCAGAACCGGGTGGTGCCGTCGCCGCGCCGCAGGTCCTGCCAGAACCCCCAGTGGTCCTCGGCGTCCCCGAAGCGGCAGGCGATGCCGACGATCGCCACGGCGTCGTCGGGCAGGTCCGCGCCGGCCTGCGGGGCGACCACGACCGGCTCTTCGGCCCGCACGGCCGGGACGGGCGGTGCGGCGTGTTCGTACACGTATGCGGCGATGCTGCGGGCGGTGGCGTACTTGAAGAGGTCGGCCGCCGCGAACGGCACGCCGAGGCGGTCGGCGATGCGCTCGGCGAGCACCACGGCCGCGAGCGAGTTGCCGCCCACCTCGAAGAAGGAAGCGGTGGGTCCGATGTCGCGGACCTGGAGGACGTCCTGCCAGCAGGCGAGGACCCGCTCCTCGATCTCGGCGAGCGGCACCTGCTCGGGGGTCGCCGGGACGGGCGCGGCCGGAGCGGGCGCCAGCGAGATCTCGCGCCGCATCAGCGCGTTGCGGTCCACCTTGCCGCTGCCCGTCAGCGGAATGTCGTCGATCGGCACGTAGAAGTCCGGGACCATGTACGACGGCAGCCTCTCGCGCAGATGATCCTTGAAGTCGGCCGCGCCCGCCGTGCGTCCCGCGCCCGGCCGGTAGTAGGCGACGAGTTGCTTGGCCGCGTCCTCGCCGCGCGCCACCACGACGCACTCGGCGACGGCCGCGTGACGGCCCAGGTGGTATTCGATGTCGCCCAGTTCGACCCGGTTGCCCCGGATCTTGACCTGGAAGTCGAGGCGCCCGAGGTAGTCGATCTCGCCGTCCTCGTTCCAGCGCGCCAGGTCCCCGGTGCGATAGAGCCGTGCGCCCGCGACCAGGGGGTGGGGCACGAACTTCTCGGCCGTGAGCTCGGGGCGGTTGACGTAGCCCTTGGCCAGCCCCGTCCCGGCGATGCACAGCTCGCCCGGCTCGCCCTCGGCCACCGGCAGCAACTGCTCGTCCAGGATGAGGACTTCGGTGTTGGCGATCGGCCTGCCGATCGTGATGGGCGCGTCGGGCCGCACCAGGGTGCCGGTCGAGTAGACGGTGGTCTCGGTCGGCCCGTACAGGTTCCAGGCCTCGGTGCCGGTGCTCAGGAAGTGGTCCTTGAGCGTACGGGACAGGGCCTCGCCGCCAGTGAGGATCCGCACGCCCTCGGTGTTGCGCCAGCCCGAGTGGAACAGCATGCTCCAGGTCGCCGGGGTGGCCTGCATGACCGTGGGGCGCACCTTGCCGATGCGCTCCTTCAGCCGGTCGACGTCCTTGATCGTCGCACTGTCGCACACATAGCAGCGCCCACCCGTGACCAGCGGCAGGAACAGCTCGACCTGCGCCATGTCGAAGCTGACCGTGGTGACCGCGAACAGCGTGTCGGTGCGGCCGAGTCCGGGTTCGACGGCCATCGAGCGCAGCAGGTTGGTGAACCCCCGGTGCTGGATCATCACACCCTTGGGCTTGCCGGTGCTGCCGGACGTGTAGATGACGTACGCGAGGTCCGACTCGGTCACCGTCACCCCGGGGCGCTCGCCCCGGGACGCGGCGGCCGCGAGCTCGTCCCGCTGCTCGTCGAGGACGACGAGGTCGCCCGGAGCTGCCGCCCGCGCCTCGGCCGACCGCGCGTCGAGCAGAGCTTGGGCCCGCGCCTTCAGCCGGGCCTGGGTGACCACCAGGGAAGTGCCGCTGTCCCCCACGATGTCGGACAGCCGCGCGGCGGGCAGCTCCGGGTCCAGCGGGACGTAGGCGGCGCCCGCCTTGAGGATGCCGAGCAGCGCCACGACCATCGCGGCCGAACGGTCGAGGAAGACCGTCACCAGGTCGTTGGGGCGCACGCCCCGCGCCACCAGATGGGACGCCAGCGCGTCGCTGCGGCGGCGCAGTTCGTCGTACGTGAGGATCTCGTCCGTGCCGGTCACCGCGACCGCGTACGGGGTCCGGGCCGCGGCCGCGTCGAACAGGTCGTGCACACAGGGTCCGTCGGCCGGCGTGGCATCGGAGTCGTCGGCGAAGAGCGCGCGCAGGTCGTCGAGGCGGACCTCCGGGTCGGCGGTGACGGCTTCGAGGACGCGCCGGTAGCGCTCACCCAGGTCCGCCACGAAGTCGGCGCCGAACAGCTCGGGGTGGTACTTCCAGTGCAGCGCGTACCCATCGCCCTTGCCCCACACCTCGACGGACAGCTCGTACTCGCCCTCCTGGTGCAGCTCCTCGACCAACTCGTAGGGCCGGTCCGGGTCCGCGATGCCGTCGAGCACGTCCTGGAAGACGAACGCGGTCTGGAAGACCGGCGCGCGGCCGGACGGCGCGGCCTGGGCCAGATCGCGGGTGAGCGCGGCGAACGGGTAGCTGTGCAGCATCCCGTCGACGACCTCACGCTGCACCTGGGCCACCAGCTGCCCGAAGGTCGTGGCCCCGGGGAGGTCCACCCGTACGGGCATCATGTTGATCATGAGTCCCATGGCGTCGGCGAGCTCCTCGCCGCCCCGCTCGTTCACAGGCATCCCGACGACGACCTCGCGCTCGGTGGAGTAGCTGGCGAGCATGACGGCGTACGCGGCGAGCATGACTGTGGAGGCGAAGGTGCGCCCGGAGGCGGCCATCTCCTGGACGGCGTGGGCGAGTTCGCCGGACAGCTCGCTGAAGCGGGTCTCTCCGGCGAACCGGTCGGCGACCTCGGTGTGCGGCCGGTCGGTGGGCAGGCTCAGCGCGGCGGACGGGCCCGCCAGCTTCTGCCGCCAGTAGTCGAGCAGCTGTGCGCGCCGACCCGGCAGCGTCGCACGCTCCTCGCGCACGAACGCCTCGAAGTCCGCGCCCGCGCGGGCCGCTTCCGGCTCGCCCCCGGCCAGCAGCGTCTCGTACGTGTCGAACAGCGACTGTGCCAGCAGCCGGGCCGAGCTGCCGTCGAAGACGAGGTGGTGGACGCTGACGAGCACGATCGAGGTGTCCGCCGGGCGGGCGAACACCCGGATCCGCAGCAGCGGCTCCCCCTCCATGGCGAACGGCCGCTTGTGCTCGGCCTCCACGGCCTCCAGCATCCGCGCCTCGGGCAGCGCGCGCAGATCCACGCGCGCGTAGTCGAGCTCGCGGTCCGGGTCGACCGACTGCACGGGCCGGTCGCCGTCGCGGCCCAGGACCGTGCTCAGCACCGGATGCCGCCGGACCACCGCACGGCACGCCCGCTCGAACACCCCCTCGTCGAGCCCGGAGATCCGGAAGCACAGGGGGACGTTGTAGGCGGCCATCTGCGGATACGCCTTCTGGAGAGCCCAGAGACCGCGCTGGCCCTCGGAGAGCTCGTACGTCCGCGCGCCCGCCCTGAGCCGCCGCAGCAGGTCCCCGACCTCGCTGTCGGTGACCTTGCCCGCCCTGTAGTCGGCGATGAGGGCGCTGAGCTCGTGCTTCACTTCTGAGTTCTCTCTCCGTCGAGGAGCGCGATGGCGTCGTCGAGGTCCAGGTCGCCGTCACCGAGGCGCTCCAGCACCTCCAGGACCTCGGACTGCGGGGCGGTTTCCGGGGCAGGGCGCGCAGGGCCCGCGGGGACCAGACGGGCGACCCCTTCGGGGTACGCGTCCACCAGGTGCGCGGCCAGCTCGCCGACCGTGGCGTACTCGAAGAGCGCGCTGGGCACGAAGCCCGGGGCGACGCTCCCGCCCAGCTCGCGGGTCAGCCGGACGATCCCCAGCGAGTTCAGGCCCAGCTCCAGGAATCCGGCGTGCGGTGCGATCTCCTGAGCGTCGTGGCCCAACTGGTCGGCGAGCAGCCCGCGCAGGAACCTCGACGCCCGCTCTTCGGCGACGTCGGTGGTGTCCGCGAGGCGCGGCACCGGTTCGCCGTCGGCGAGGAAACGCCAGTGCGGGGCGGCGGGCCGAAGCTGCGGCTGCGGTTGCGGCCGTACGGGGGCTGCGGGCTCCGGAGCCGGTGCGGGCCAGGTGTCCGCTGCCGCCGACACCCAGTGCCGGTCCTTGGCGAACGGGTAGGTGGGCAGGTGAAGGCGGTGCGGTGGGACCGTGTGGAGCGCGCTCCAGTCGATCGCGTACCCCTCCAGCCACAGCTCGGCGATCTTGCGCCAGTTGCCCTGCGCGGCCCACCGGCCGACCAGTTGCTCGCGCACCTCGTCCTCGTCCAGCAGCCGTACGCCGGACGGGCGTGCGTCGACGCGGCCCCGCCAGAGGTTTCCGGAGGCGGCGTCACCGGTGAGGAAGCGGCCGAGGCCGTCCTTCACCTCGTCGAGGCTGTGGGCGCGCAGAACCAGCCGCTCCTCCAGGGCGACCCGGCCGGTCTGGAGGGTGTGGGCGAGGGCGGACAGGTCGAGATCGTCGTGCGCGTCCAGGAAGCGCAGCAGCTTGTGCGCGTACGCGCGCAGCCGGTCCTCGTCCTTGGCGGACAGCGGGACCAGCACCCCGCCGGGGACCTCGGACGGCCTCGGCGCGGGCGGCGCGGGCGCCTCCTCCAGGACGACGTGCGCGTTGGCACCGGTCGCGCCGAACGCGCTGACCCCGGCCCGGCGCGGCGCGCCGTCCTCGCTCTCCCACGCCGTCAACTCCGTCTGGAGCCGGAACGGCGAGTCGGCCAGGTCGAGGTACGGGTTGGCGCGCTCCGCCGGGACCAGCGGGGTGAGCGTGCGATGGTGGAGCTGGAGCACGGCCTTGGTCAGCGCGCTGATCCCGGCCGCCGACTCGGCGTGCCCGATCGCGGACTTGACCGAGCCGAGCGCGCAGAAGCCCGTGCGGTCGGTGCGCGCCCGGAAGGCCCGCTCCAGGGCCTCCACCTCCATCAGGTCGCCGATCTCGGTACCGGTGCCGTGCGCCTCCACGTATCCGAGCGAGGCGGGGTCGACCCCGGCCCGGTCCAGGCAGTCGGCGACGACGGCCTGCTGCGCGGGGGCCGAGGGCACCCGGAAGCCGGGGGTGCGGCCGGAGTGGCTGACCGCGCTGCCCTTGATCACCGCGTACACCGCGTCGCCGTCCTCGACGGCCCGGCTCAGCGGCTTGAGCAGCACCGCGCCCACGCCTTCGGCCGACACATAGCCGTCTCCCCCGGCCCCGAACGACCGCGCGGGCGCCTCCTGGGCGAGCAGACCGAGCAGGCCGTACGTGCGGTACTTGCCGGGGTGCAGGGAGAGGTTGACCCCGCCGGCGAGCGCGGCGTCGCACTCGCCCCGCCGCAGCGCCTCCACCGCGAGGTGCACGGCGTTGAGCGAGGACGCGCAGACCGTGTCGACGGCCAGGGACGGGCCGTGGAAGTCGCAGAAGTGCGAGACACGGTGGGCGATGGTGGCCGCGTTCAGGGCCTGCGGAACGCGCTGCCCCTGGCGTACGGCCTCCTCCTGGAGCAGGGCGTAGTCCCGGTGCATGACGCCGGCGTACACACCCACCGCACGCCGTCGCTCCCCGTCCCGGGCGGCGGCCAGCGCGTCCGGGGTGTACCCGGCGTCCTCGACGGCCTCCCAGCACACTTCGAGGAACAGCCGTTCCTGCGGGTCGAGTTGGGCGGCCTCGTCCGCCGGGATGCCGAAGAAGGCGGCGTCGAAGCAGTCGACGTCGTCGACGAACCCGCCCCAGCGGGACAGGCTCGCGTCCTGCAGCCACCGGCTCCCGGGCACCTCGCCGACGCAGTCCCGGCCCGCCTTGAGGTTCTCCCAGAACTCGGCGACGTCTGCGGCCTTCGGGTAGCGCCCCGCGATGCCGACGATCGCTATGTCCTGGCCGTTGATGGCGGAGGGCCGGGCCGCCTGCGGGGCCTGCGGCTGCTGGGCGATCCGGTGCTCCGGCGGAACCGGAACCCGTACGGGCGGCGCGGCGACGGTCGTTCCGGCCGCGCTCAGGTGGTCCGCCAGCGCCCCGACCGTCGCGTGCTCGAAGAGCAGCGTGGGCGACAGACGTGTGTCCAGGGCCTGCTCGAGGCGGGCGGCGACCTGGAGCAACTTGGCCGAGTCCAGGCCCATTTCGTAGTAGCTGGTGGTCGTGGAGACCTCACCGGCGGGTATGCCCAGCTGCTCGGCGATGACGGAGGCGACCACCGCGCCGACGGCGTCGGCGCAGGCCGACGGCGGCACGGGAGCCGGGACCGTGACCAGGGGGGTGACCGGCGCCTGTGCGCGGCGGGCCGGGTCGATCAGGCCCGCGTGCCGCACCAGCTTGCTACTGAAGTCGGCCAGTTCACCGATCTTGCGGCCCTCCGCGTCGAAGAACTCCATGGTGAAGCCGAGCAGTTCCTCGCTCTGGCGGACCGAGGACCGCCGCACCCGTGTGCGGCAGGCGTCGCCGAAGTGGGCGCAGGCGCGGAACGAGCCGTAGTGGAGCGGCAGGAACAGCGCGGGGGCGCCGCCCTCCGCGTACGCCAGGGCGCCGCTCGCGCCGACGGCGCTGCCGTCGATGAGTGTGGGGTGGAAGAGTTCCCCGCCCGCGCCCTTGGCGACGCCGAGCCGCACCCAGATGTCCTCGGCCCCGACGGACACCGTGCCGTCGGCCTTCATGGGCCCGGAGTGGGCCACTTCCCGGTCCCGGTAGGCGCCGTACACCTCGTCGAGGCCGGTCACCCGCGCCCCGGGCTCCACGTCGGCAGCAACCCGCTCGGTGAAGGTGACCGCGCTGGTGAGGCGGTGCATCTCGGCGGTGATGTACCGCTCCGCGTCGCCTCCGGTGACCTCGATGCGCCAGCCGTTCGCACAGTGCTCGACGGCCTCGACACGGATGTCGAGGGCGCTGTCGGCGTCCACGCCCAGCGGGCGGTAGATCGACAGGTCGCGCAGCTCCAGCGTGTCGTACGCGAAGCCCGCCTCGGCGAAGCACCGGTACAGCAGGTCTATCCAGGCCAGGCCCGGAAGCAGACGGCGGCCGTAGACGCGGTGGTGGTCCATGACCGGGTCACCGGCCGCGACGCGCCGGGTCCACACCCGTGTCCCGGCGGCTTCGGCAGGCGCGACCCGCGCGCCCGTGCGCACATCGGTCCGGGTCAGTTCCGGCAGTGCGACCGGACGGCGGGTGGCCGGATCGGCGGGCGCGGGGCGGTGCTTGAGGATGACGTGTCCGTTCGTGCCGCCGTCGGCGAAGCTGCTCAGCGCCGCGTACGGCAGCGCCGCGTCCGCCGCCTGCCGGGGGAAGGCGAGGTTGGCCGCGTCGAGGGAGAAGTGCTCCATGGGCTCCTGGCCCGAGCGGAACGGCACCATCCGCTGGTGGTGGACCATCAGCGCGACCTTGATGAAGGCGGCGATGCCCTCCGCGCAGAGCGGATGCCCGATGTTGGGCTTCATCGAGCCCAGGTGCAGCGGCGCGGCGGTCGGCTCGCCGTCGCGGTAGACCGCCTGGACGGCCTTGAGTTCAAGGAGGTCGGTGAGCTGCGAGCCCGAGCCGTTGACCTCCAGGTAGCGCACGTCCTGCGGCGCGCGGTTCGCCTGCCGCAGCGCGTCGCGCATGACCTGCTTCTGGGCCTGGAGGTTGGGGGTGGCGGGCCCGGCCGTACGGCCGTCGTTGTTGATGGCGATGCCGTCGACCACGGCGTACACCGTGTCGCCGTCCCGCTCCGCCTGCTCCAGCGGCTTCAGTACGACCACACCGCAGCCCTCGCCGAGGACCACTCCGGCGGCGCGGCGGTCGAAGAGGTGGAACTCTCCCCCGTCCTGCAACAGGCCCCGGCGGCCGAAGAGTTCGTGGTCCTCGGAGTCGGTGAGCAGGCTGACACCCGCCACCACCGCGAGGTCCACCGCCCCGGCCGCCAGCGCGTCGGTGGCGAGCTTCATCGCCACCAGCGAGGAGGAGCAGGCCGTGTCCAGGACCATGGCCGGGCCACGCCAGTTGAAGAACTGGGAGATGTTCGCGGCCAGGTAGTTCTGCCCGACCGTCATGATCGGGTTGCGTGCCCCGGCCACCAGGGCTTTGTCGGCCCGGCCCCAGCCACGTGCGCCGACGTACACGCCGGTGTTGCTGCCGTCGAGCTCGCCGAAGCGGTAGCCCGCGTGGTGGACCGCCTTGAGGCTCTCCTCCAGCAGCACCAGCGCCTGCGGGTCCATCGCCCGGACGTCTTCGGCGTGGAGCATGAAGTACCCGGGGTCGAACCCGTGGATGTCGTCGACGAGTCCGGCGGTGAAGTCGGTCGCCCGCCCCCAGCGGTCCTCGGGGACCGTACGGATGGCGGAGCGGCCCTGCGAGAGCAGGTCCCAGTACGCGTCGAGGTCGGGCGCGCCGGGCAGTCGGCAGGCCATGCCGATGACGGCGACGGGGCCCGCGGTGGGCGCGGCCGGTGCCGTGATCGCGGGCTCGGCCACCGCGGGGACGGTGACGGCCGGGGCGGGTGCGACGACGGCCGGGGCCGGGGCGGGCGTCTCCTGCGGGAGCGGCGCGGGCCGCACCGGCGCGAACTCGGCCGCGACCTCGACCCCATGCGCGCTGAGCAACCACGCCGTCAGCTCGTCAAGGGTGGGGTGCTCCAGGAGCGTGGACGGTTCGAGCGGCACGCCCAGGCGCTGCTTGATCCGCTGGAGGATCTGGGCGAGCAGGATGGAGTCGGCGCCGTAGTCCGCGTACGAGGTGCGCTCGTCCAGCACACCCGACTTCAGCTTGAGCTCGGCCTCGAAGGTCTCGCTCAGGAACGCCATCAGACGCGGACCGGCGTCGCCGCCGGGGGCGGACGCGGGCGCGACGGGGGTCGGGGAGGTGTGCGCCACGGCGCCAGCCGCCGGGGCCGTTTCCGCCATCGCGCGCCGCTTCGGCCGCAGCAGTGCCGCCGCGTCGAAGCGCGCTGGGTCGACGTGCACCGGCATGACCACCGGGGCGTAGCGCGAGGTCAGGACCTGGTCGAGGAGGTCGAGCCCCTCCCGGTCGGTGATGCTGAGCAGTCCGGTGTCGGTGTACGCCTGGTTCTTGACCTCACCGAAGCCGCTCTCGCGCCAGCTGGGCCACTGGACGCTGGTGATGGGCAGGGCGTGGGCGTGCGCCTGGGCGAAGTAGTCCAGGAACGCGTTACCCATGGCGTAGTCGCTCTGGCCCGCGCCGAGCGCGGGGACGGCGGCGGACACCGAGGAGAAGAGCACCACGAACCGGAGTGCCGCGGCGTCCAGGGCGGCCAGCAGGTTGCGGGTGCCCTCGATCTTCGGCGAGACCACGCGCGCGATGCCCTCGACGGGCTTGCGGACGAACGCCGGGTTCTCGGTGTCGACGAGCCCGGCGGCGTGGATGACGCCGGCGATCTTGCCCATCGTCGTCTCGATCGCCTCGATGCCCGCCGCGACCTCGTCGACGCGGTCGAGCGGCAGCGCCAGGACGCGCACCTCCACGCCCCGCGCCTCCAGGTCGAGCACGGCGCGGATCTTCGCGCGGACCGCCGGGGCGCAGGCCTCGGGGTCGTGCCACAGGTGGCGCGGGGGCAGCGGATCCTTGCCGGTCAGCACCAGTCGGCGCGCTCCGCGCCGCTCCACGAGGTGCCGGGCGCAGAGCAGGCCCAGGCCCCGGGTGCCGCCGGTCACCAGCAGCACCTCGTCCTCGGCGAGGTCGGCCCGTGCGGTGGTCTCGCGCGGGGCGAGATCTTCCAGGGCGGGCGCATGCCGGACGCCGTCGCGGTGACAGATCTCCGACTCGGCGCCGGGCCCGTCGAGCTCGCGCCGTACGACGGAGGCGAGCTCGGCGGCTCCCCGGGTCGCCGGGTCGAGGTCGAGGTGGCGCGAGGTGAGGCCGCCGTATTCGCTCTGGAGCATCCGGTACAGCCCGACCCGCGCCGCTCCCGCCAGGTCCTGCCGGGTCCGGGTGCGCCCGAACGCTTCGAGGCCCTGGGTCACGTACAGCACATCGATGTCCCGCGACGACTTCGCCGCAAGGACGCTCTGGAGCAGCGCCAGCAACTCGCCCGACGGCTCCCGTTGCGTCAGGCCGGTGAGATCGACGAAGGCGGTGGCCCGCTCGATCCGGCCGGCGAGCCACTGCTCGGCGCCGGGGCCCGACTCCACCAGTGTCGCCTCGTCGCACAGCCCGGCCAGTGCCGAGGCGAGCGGCGCGGTCGCGGCGTCGTGCAGGATGAGGGCGCTCACCCGGCCCGGGGCAACCCCGTCGAGCGGGGCCGGGAGCCACCGCTTGGCGAGCAAGCGCACATCGGCGCGCGGGACGACGGTCAGACCCTGGCCGACACCGTCGGCCGTGCTCGCGGCCGACTCCGGTACCCAGTGGCGGTCCCGGGCGAACGGGTACGTCGGCGCACTCACCCTGCGCGGTGCGTCCGCGCCGCTGTACAGCTTCTGCCAGTCCAACGAAGCACCCCGCACCCAGAGTTCCGCGATCCGGGCAAGATCTCCGCGCTCGGCGAGCCGGTCGGTGGTCCGCGCGAGCTCCTCGGCCGGGATCAGCGACAGGGCTTCACGCCCTGCCTTCACACTGCCGTGGACCAGGCCCACGACATCGGCCTCGGCCGCCAGATACCGCTCAAGGCGGTCGGCGAGCGAGGCGAACGAGTCGGCGACGACGGCGAGCCGGGCGTCCATCGCCTCGCGGCCGGTCTGCAGCGTGTACGCCAGATCGGCGGGCGCCACCGCACCGGGGCCGTCCGCCGACTCTTCCCGTACGAAGCGCAGCAGCCGGGCCGCGTAGGCGCGCAGTCGCTCCTCGTCCTTGGCCGACAGCGCGAACAGCAGCGGCTGCCCCAAGGAAGCGGTGCCGGGGCGGCGGGCTGCGCTTTCCACGTATTCCTCCACCAGAAGGTGAGCGTTGGAGCCACCCGCGCCGAACGAAGAGATCCCGGCGAGCCGGGGCCGGACCTCGCCGTCGACGACCGGGCGCTCCCACGCGCGCAGTTCCTGGTTGACGACGAACGGCGTGCCGCTGAAGTCGATGTTGGGGTTGAGGGTGCGCGAGTGCAGAGAGGGCGCGATCTGGCCGTGCCGCAGCTGCAGCAGCACCTTGGTGAGCCCGGCGATCCCGGCGGCGCTCTCGCAGTGGCCGATGTTCGACTTGGCCGAGCCGAGGTGGCAGTACTGGGTGTCGGCGGACGCCGTCGCCGCGCCGAAGGCCTGGCTGAGACCGGTGATCTCGATCGGGTCGCCGAGCTTGGTGCCGGTGCCGTGGGCCTCGACATAGCTGATGGCACGCGGGTCGACGCCCGCCTCGTCGAGCGCGTCGCTGATCGCGGCTTCCTGCGCCCGGGGGTTGGGCACGGTGTAGCCGTTGGTACGGCCGCCGTGCGAGACGCCGCTGCCCTTGATGACGCCGTAGATGTGATCGCCGTCGCGCTCGGCGTCACGCAGTGGCTTCAGGAGCACGACCCCGACGCCCTCGCCGGGGATGTAGCCGTCGCCGCCGATGCCGAAGCTCTCGCAGTGGCCCTTGCTGGAGATGAACTGGCCCGCGCTCAGGCTCAGATACTTGTTGGGGTGGACGGTGACGTTGACGCCGCCCGCGAACGCCAGCTTCGTCCGGCCCTGGCGCAGGTCCCGGCAGGCCAGCTCGATCGCGGTGAGCGAGCTGGAGCACATGGTGTCCACGGTCATGCTCGGGCCGTGCAGGTTCATCACGAACGAGACGCGGTTGGCGACGCTCGCGTAGCTGCTGCCCAGCGCGTTGGGGTTGCCACGCGGGGCGGCCCCGCCCGGGAAGAGCAGCTGGTACTGCCCCCACATCACGCCCGCGTACACACCGACCCGGCCCCCGACGCGGCGCAGCTGCTCGCGGGTGTGGCCCGCGTCTTCGAGCGCCGTCCAGGCGTGCTCCAGGAACAGCCGCTCCTGTGGGTCGAGGTAGTCGGCCTCGTGCGGGGAGATGTTGAAGAAGAGCGGGTCAAAGCGGTCGACCTCGGCGATGAAGCCGCCCCACTTGCTGTAGTGGCGGCCGGGTGCGGTGCGGTCCTCGCTGTAGTGCTCGCGCCAGTCCCAGCGGTCCTGCGGCACCTCCACGACGCAGTCGCGCCCGTCGCGCAGGTTGGCCCAGTACTCGGCGAGGTCACGCGCCTCGGGGTAACGGCCGGAGATGCCGATGACGGCGATGTCGAGTGCGGACGAGCCGGGCGCGGCCGGCTCGGTCACCTGAGCGCGGGGCGCGGGCAGCACGTCGGCGACCACGGCGCCGGTCGGCGCGACGGCGCCGTCCACAGCGGCTGCCTCGGCGGTCCCCACTGCCTGTGCTGCCTCGGCAAACAGCGCCTCCAGTACCGCCCGGTGCCGCGCGAGGAAGTATCCGCCCAGCTCGGCGAGCGTGTGGTACTCGAACAGGAGCGTCTTGGAGAGCGGACCGAACGTGGCCTCCAGCCCTGCCGTCAGCTCGGTGGCCAGAATGGAGTCCATCCCGTACGCGCCGAGGAGTTCGTCCTCCTCGATCTCCCCCGCGGCCAGCCCGGTGAGCCGGCCGAGCGCCTCCTTCAGGAAGCGGACGGTCCGCGCGGTGAGCGTACGGTCGTCGACCGCGCGTGACTCGGCGACGGTGACCTCGGCGACGACGTCGATGGGCCGCGGAGCAGCGGAACCCGTCTCCAAGTACGCCTGCAGCCGGACCCGTTCACCCGCGCCGACCACAATCTGCGGCTCGCCGGCCGTGAGCGCGCGGTGGAAGGCCTCGATGCCCGCCGACGTCGCCATGGGGACCATCCCGGCGCGCGTGTGCAGCGCGTCACGAGTGGCCGCGTCGACGCCCATGCCGCCGCTCTCCCAGAGCGGCCAGCCGATGGCGACGCTGCGCCCGGCGCGCTCGCCCGCGCCCACCAGGGCGTCGCGGTGGCGGGCGAAGTGGTCGAGGAAGGCGTTGGCCACGGCGTAGTCGGCCTGGCCGACATTGCCGGTCGCGCCCATGACGGAGGAGAAGAGGACGAAGAAGTCGAGGTCCTCGTCCTTGGTCGCCTGGTCGAGAGCGACCGCCCCGGCGAGCTTGGGGCGCAGCACCCGGGCGAACTCCGCCGCGGACTTCTTCAGCAGGAAGTTGTCGTGCAGCACGCCCGCGGCGTGCACCACTCCGTGCACGGCGCCGTGACGGCGCACGAGGTCGGCGACGAGTGCGGCGGTGCCGTCCGCGTCCGCCGCGTCGAGGACGTGGTACTCGATGCTGGCGCCGGTCTGCCGCAGCGCGTCGAGCGCGGCCCGCCGCTCCGCGTCCGGCTCGGCACGGCCGGTGAGGCACAGCACCGCGCCGCTCGCCCGGTGGGCGATCTCCTGGGCGAGGATCAGACCGAGGCCGCCCGCGCCCCCGGTGATGAGGTAGACACCGCCCTCGCGCCATACCACCGGCCCGGCATCGGGGAGTTCGCCCACCGGCTCCCAGCCGAGGACCCGGCGGCGCCCGCCTTCGTGGCGGACCTGCTGGTCCCGCGGGGCGCGCGCCCCCTCGGCAAGCGCCTCGGCGAGATCCGCGGCCGGGGCGTCGGCGGGCACGGCGACGACCTGCCCGAGGAGCAGCGGGTTCTCCAGGTGCGCGCTCTTCAGCAGACCGGACAGCGCTTCGTACGCGTACGGTTGGTCGCCGGTGGGCACCAGTGCCTGCACCAGTACGGGAGCGGTCGGCCTGCCGAGGAGGATGCCCTTGACGGCGTGCAGCAGCTCGACGGCGTGAGCGGTGACGGCCGCCGGGGCGCCATCGCTGTCGGCCGTCTCCGGCGGGTCAAGGAACGTGATCTGCGGCGCCAGCCGGCGCAGCTCCGCGAGCCGCTCGCCGAATCCGCAGGCCAGCACGGTGTGTGCGGTGAGGGCGGCGGGCTCAACGCTCGCGGGGGCGGGCCGGTCGTGCCAGACGGGCCGGAACAGGGTCACCGGGGCATCGGCCTGGCCACCGGCCGTCTCACGCGTGGAGTAGCCGCGCAGGGCCGCGAAGATGCTGCCGTGCTCGTCGCACAGGTCCAGGTCCCACCGCCGCACCCCGGCGGTGCTTGCGGAGGCCGCGCGGATCCAGGCGTACGCGGTCACCGGGGTCGGGCCGTGCACCTCCAGCGCGTCGAGCGCGAACGGCAGCGCCGCGCTCCAGGCTGTGCCCGTGCGGGCGTCGTGGATCTGCGGGGCGTAGACGGCCTGGAGTGCGCCGTCGAGAATGCTCGGGTGGAGCACGAAGGCGTGCCGGTCCTCGCCCAGCGCGTCCGGCAGGGCGAGCGCGGCCAGCATCTCGTCGTCGCCCAGGCGGACTTCGCGCAGGGAGCGGTGTGCGTCGCCGTAGTCGAGCCCGGCACCGCGCAGGGCGGCGTAGCACTCCTCGCCACCCAGCTCGGCCGTGTCCATCCGGGTCTTCAGCGAGGCCAGGTCCAGTACGCCGGGCTCCTGAGCGGCCCCGCGCGAACCGGTGCCGCGCGAGTGCACGACACCGTCGCTTCCCCCGGTGCCGATCTCGTACGTGAAGCGGCCCTCGCCGTCGTCCGTCAGGGCGGTGTACGCGGCGCGGGGCTCGTCGGCGACGACGAACGGCCGCTGCCACACCACATGGGCGAGCCGCACCGGCCCGTCGGTGTCGGCCGGGAGAACACGGACCAGCGCTTCCCGGGCCATCTCCAGATACGCGACGGCGGGCAGTACCCGCCGGCCGTGCACCCGGTGGTCGCGCAGGAAGAAGTCCCGGCCGGAGAGGGTCACGCCGTAGCGGGAGGCCTCGTGCGACTCCGGGGCGCCCAGCAACGGGTGGACCCGCAGCGGCGGTTCGGCCTCAGGGGCCGCTCCCGTTCCTGGCTCGTCGTCGAGCCAGTACCGCTTCTTGGCGAAGACGTGCGTGGGCAGCGGTACACGCCGGGGCCGCGGGCCGTCCTCGTACAGCCGCTCCCAGTCGACGTCCTCGCCGCGCACCCAGGCATCGGCCAGCGGCCCGGGATCGCGCCCGGACACTGGCGCGGCAGCCGGTGCTCCGGCCCGCCGCCTGGCGCTGCCCCGATGACTGTCCGCACCACTGCCACCCGCGAGGAAACGTTCCAGCAGAGCGACCAGAGCATCCGTGCCCGCCGCCACGAGTGCCAGGCGCTCGCTCAGGGCCTCGCGGCCGACCTGCGAGGTGTACGCGAGATCGGCAAGCCCGGCCGCGTCCGGCCGCGCCCGGCGGACGTGGCCCAGAAGGAGCTCCGCCTGCCGTACGAGCTGCGGCTCGCTCTCGGCCGACAGGACGACGAGTGCAGGGGCGGCGGGCAGGGCCGGCCGCCGGGCGTCGCCCGTCATGGACTCGACGTACTCGGCCACGATCACATGCGCGTTGCTGCCGCCCGAGCCGAAGCTGCTGACACCGGCGAGCCGCGTCCGGCCGCCTTGCGGCTCCCAGTCGGTGAGCCGGTCGACCACCGAGAACGGTGAACCCGCCAGGCTGATCTGCGGGTTGAGCTCGGTGTAGTGGAGCGAGGCGGGCAGAGCGCCATGCCGCATCGACAGGACGATCTTGAGCAGGCCGGTGATGCCCGCGGCCGCTTCGAGGTGGCCGAGGTTGGTCTTCACCGAGCCGAGGCCGCACGGGGTGGTGCTCCCGGCGAACGCCCGGGTCATGCCCTGGACCTCGATGGGGTCGCCCAGCGCGGTCCCGGTGCCGTGCGCCTCCAGATAGCTCACGTCGCAGGCTTCGACGCCCGCGTCGGCCAGCGCCGCGCCGATGAGCCCGGCCTGCATGGCGGCGCTGGGCACGGTCAGACCGCCCGACTGGCCGCCGTGGTTGGTGGCGGTGCCCTTGATGACGGCGTGCACGCGGTCGCCGTCCGCGAGCGCCTTCGCCAGGGGCTTCAGCAGGACGACGGCGCCGCCCTCGGAACGCACATAGCCGTTCGCGGACGCGTCGAACGTCTTGCACATTCCGTCGGGCGACAGCATGCCCGCCTGGTGGTAGGCGACGCTGTTGGCCGGGTGGCACAGCACGTTGACGCCGCCCACCAGCGCGGTCTCGCAGTCGCCCGCGCGCAGCGCCCGTACCGCCGAGTGCACGGCGACCAGCGAGCTGGAACAGGCGGTGTCCACCTGAACGCTGGGGCCGCGCAGGTCGAAGAAGTAGGACACGCGGTTGGCGATGATGGCCATGGAGGTGGTCAGGCCGCCGTGCGCGTGCACCGGCAACCGGCGGGTGTCCATGACGCGTTGGTAGTCGGAGCCGCTGGCGCCGATGAACACGCCCATCGGGGTGCCCGAGACGGCGCTCGCCGGGTATCCGGCGTCCTCCAGGCAGGCCCAGCCGAGCTCCAGCATCCAGCGCTGCTGGGGGTCCATGCGCCGGGCCTCGTTGGGCGAGATACGGAAGAGCCCGGGCTCGAAGCATGCCGCGTCCTGGACGAAGCCGCCGCGGTCGATGCCGGGGTGGGTGTCGGGACCGATGCCGTCGGGCCACTGCCAGCGGCCGTCCGGAAGGGTGCCGACGGCCGAGCGTCCGTCCGCGAGGAGCTCCCAGAGCGCGCTGTAGTCGTCGACGGCGCCGGGCAGTCGGCAGGCCATGCCGATGATCGCGATGTCGCCGTCGGCGGCCTCGCGGGCTGTCGGCGCCGACGCCTGGACGTCGGCGGATTCCGCCGGCTCCGGCTCGTTGCCGCGCACGCCGTCGAGAAAGGAAATGATTTTGGCGCCGGTGTTGTACTCGAAGAAGAAGAGGGGTTCGAGCGAGATCCCGTAACGGCCCTCGATTTTGTCCTGGAGGTCCAGGAGACTCGCCGAGTCGAGGCCGAGTTCGAACAGCGGGGTTTCCAGGGAGAGTTGCACGTTCTCGGCGTCGGAGGTATCGCCGAGGAGCTCTTCCAGGAATGCCAGGATTTCGGCGGTCAATTCGGTGGTCGCGGGCACCGCTGCCGGGGAATTCGTCTGAGATTCAACGGCCGTTTCCCGCTCCAGCCGCTTCGCATTGTCGAGCCTGGTGGCCAGATCGTACTCGACCAGAACGCCGTTACCGCCGTTGACCAGATCGCCCGGTCGATAACCCGGCACGAGGCAACGTATCTCAGCACCGTGCAGCTGGTGCATGCGCAATACGGTGTCCAGGCAACGATCTTGCACATTCTTTGCCTGGATGTAGTCCGCGAGCTCGATCCCGGGATGCCGCTTGAAGTCCTTGCAACGGGTGACACCGACGGCCATGGCTACGCCAGCGACCTCGCCGCTCCACTCCAGCAGGTGTTCGAGCAGGGCATCACCATACCCGAAGCTCTGCTTCCGCGGATCGATGTTGAGGGACAGCACGTGGGCGACGGCCCCGTCGGCGCGGTGCAGCCGGTCCGCCGTGTCGAACCGTACGGTGCGCAGGGCATTGGGGTCGGCGATGCGCTGGGAATAGATGACGCCCCAGACCGCACCCTCGTCCTCGATGACGAATTGGCTCTGCGGGTTGACCGTGAGACGACGCCGGATCACCCGTGCCGAGACCCGCAATTCCTCGGCCCAGCACATCTCTTCCAGCTCCATGAGCCGGGTGAGATCGGACAGCCGGGCACGACGAATGGTTCCCTTGTGCTCGCGAAGCATAGATGAAGCGACCCGTCCCCCGAGTGCCGGGCACTTCACAGTGGCCGAACGACCGTAATTTCCGCTTGCGGCAGGCTGCGGCAGCCGCAAAATATACACTCGATCGGGAAGTTCACCAGAAGAGGTTGACCGCCCGGTTCCGTATCTCACATGACGCCCCCGGAATCGTCAAGCGCTGCACGTCGCGACCGCCGACGGGCGCCCGGGGCGCCGGCCGCGAGCCCTAGGCTGATGGACGACTCCGCTAAGAACTTGAATGCTGGACTTCACCCGAAGTGCGCCTGGGAAGAAGGATCGACCGTGGCAGGATCGTCCATGAGCAGCCCCTGGATCCGGCGGTTCCGCCCCGCCCCGCAGGCCGCCACCCGGCTCGTCTGCTTCCCGCACGCGGGCGGCTCGGCCACGTACTACTTCCAGGCCTCCCAGTCGCTCTCGCCCGAGGTCGATGTGCTCGCGATCCAGTACCCCGGCCGCCAGGACCGGTTGGCCGAACCGTGCATCGAGGACATATCCGTCCTTGCCGACCGCATCGCCGAGCAGCTGGCCCCCTGGACGGACCGGCCGCTCACCCTCTTCGGCCACAGCATGGGCTCCGTCGTCGCGTACGAGGTCGCGCTGCGCCTGGAGCGGCGCGGCACCGTCCCGTTGGGGCTGTTCGCCTCGGGACGCCGTGCCCCTTCTGTCGTACGTGACGGATATGTCCACCTCGGCAGCGACGAGGACATGCTCGCCGAGCTGAAGCGGCTCAGCGGCACCACCGCACAGGTACTCGCCGACGAGACGCTGCTGCGGATGGTCCTGCCGACGATGCGCAGCGACTACCACGCCATCGAGACCTACCGCCCTTCCCCGGCCCCGCCGCTGAGCTGCCCAATCGTCGCCCTGTCCGGCGACGACGACCCGGTGGTCGAACTCGACGAGGTCGCCCTGTGGGAGCGGCACACCTCGGCGTCCTTCCGGATGCGGGTGTTCTCGGGCGGCCACTTCTTCGTCGACGACCACCTCCCCGCCATCACCCGCGAGATCCGCGAGCACATCGCGACCGCGAACGCCCGCTGACCGGTTCCGACGCCGGGGCCGTCGAACCCCGGCGCCGACCGGCTCGTACCCGTATGTCACCCTGACCCGAGCACGCAACCAAGGAGTGGACGACCGCATGGAGCCGCACGCATACGCAGCCTTCGACGCGGTCGGTCTGCGCGAGCTGATCCGTACGCGCGAAGTGAGCGCCGCCGAGGTGGAGGACGCCGCCCGGCGTGCGGTCGAGCAGGTGAACGCCGATCTCAACGCCCTGACCGGGCCGTTGTTCGACCCGGCCCCGGCGCATGAGCCGGACGGGCCGCTGGCCGGAGTGCCGTTCGTCATCAAGGACAGCGGCCCCTTCACCCAGGGCGTGCCGTTCACCCTGGGCAGCCGCAGCATCCGTGGCGCCTACGCCCTGGTCGACCACGATCTGATGGCCCGCTTCCGCACCGCCGGACTGGTCGCTCTCGGCCAGAGCACCGCCCCCGAGTTCGGCCTCAACTTCGCCACCGAGTCGGTTCGCTACGGCGTCACCCGCAACCCGTGGGACCTGGAGCGGGGCGTCGGCGGCTCCAGCGGCGGCTCGGCCGCGCTCGTGGCCGCCGGAGCAGTGCCGTTCGCACACGCCAACGACGCGGGCGGCTCGATCCGCGTCCCGGCCTCCTGCTGCGGCCTGGTCGGCCTCAAGCCGAGCCGCGGCCGCACCCCGTCCGGACCGCTCACCGGCGAGGCCGCCTTCGGGCAGCTGGTCGAGTTCGGCCTCACCCGGACCGTACGGGACGCGGCACACCTGCTCGACGCGGTATCCGCGCCGACGGTCGGCGAGAAGTACCCGCTGGCACCGGTCGCCCGCCCGTACGCCGACGAGATCCGCACCGACCCGGGCCGACTGCGGGTCGCGCTGACGACCGTGCCGTGGTCGGGCGTGCCCGTAGACCGCCAGATCGCGGAGGCGACCGTCGCCGTCGGCCAGGTCCTGGAGTGGATCGGCCACACCGTCACGGAGGCGAGCCCCGACGTCGATGCCGACGAGTTGGTGGAGGCGGTCATGCTCAGCGCCGTCTCGACCGGCGGCGCAGTGCTGCGGGGCGCCCCGCGCCGACCCGACCCGTCCGCACTCGAAGGCGTCTCGCGCCGCGTCCTGGCCGAGGCCGAGTCCTTCACCGCGCTGGACGTCCTGGCCGCGATGGAGGCCCAGCACCTGGTGACCCGGCCGATCGGCCGCTTCTTCCTCGAGCACGACCTGCTGATCACCCCGACGCTGGCCCAACTCCCCGCCCCGCACGGCACCCTGGACTATGACGACGCCCGCCACAGCGTCCGCTCCTGGCTCCGCCGCATCTTCGAACACGGCCCGTTCACGGCCCTGTTCAACGTCTCCGGCCACCCCGCGATCAGCCTCCCCCTGGGCCAGAGCCGCGAGGGCCTGCCCATCGGGGTTCAACTGATCGCCGCCCATGGCCGCGAGGACCTGCTGCTGCGGGTGGCGGCGCAGCTGGAGCAGGCAGTGCCTTGGACGGAGCGACAGCCCGGGGTTTACGTGGATTGAGGGGCCGGACCTCCTCCCCGCCGGTGGCTATACCGGAGGTAGCTCCGCTGCCGAGGCGCTGAGTGACGGGGAAGGGCGTACGGAGGCGTTGCGTGGGGCGGCCGGGACGGCGGTTACTTGTTCCGGGAGCCGGAGGAGCGCTTGCGGCCGGAGGTGCCGGGCTTGCGTCCCTGGGAGCCCTTGCGCGGGGCGTCGCCGCGTGCGGCTTCCTTGCGGGTGGCCGGGGCCGGGGCGTCGTTGCTCCAGTGGGACGGGCGGTCGAGGCCGTCGGGGAGGAGGGTGGCGGCGTCGCCCTGTGCCGCGTTGACCTGGGTCTGGGTGAGGAAGAGGCAGTCGGTGAGGTCGGCGCCCGCGAGGTTGGTGTCGCGGAAGTCCGCGCCGATGACATCGGCGAGCCGCAGGTCCGCGCCGCTGAGGTCGGCGGCGATGAGATACGCGCCGCGCAGATCGGCCCCGTGCAGGTCGGCGCCCTTGAGGCGGGCACCGAACAGGTCGGCGCCCCGGCGGTCCTTCTTCTTGCCCCGGACCTCGGCGCGCACCAGCTCGCTGGTGCGCAGCAGCAGCGTGTTCACCTCGGCGCGGTGGGCTGCCACGTCGAGGTTGAGCAGGGTGTCCACGTCGCTGAGGGTCAGGCGCTCGATCTTCTCCCGCTGCGCCTGCACCTGGCGGTGGACAGGGCGGGCGGCCGGGCGGGCCAGTGCCTCGGAGAGGTACCAGAGCAGCTCGTGGAACTGCCGCATCACCGGGAGCGCGGCGAACATCTGCTGGGCGCCGTCCGGGCTCTCGTGCCAGTTCCGGCCGACAAAGGTGACCTGCGAGATCTTCTGGCCCGCGCCGAAGCAGTCGTACACCGTGCAGCCCTGGAAGCCCGTGGGGCGCAGCTTGTCGTGGATGCCGCAGCGGAAGTCCTGCTGGAGGTTGGGACACGGGTCCCCGACGGCCTTGTCGATCGCGAAGTCCGTCGAACGGGAGAACGCCAGCGCGACACAGCACAGGCCGAAGCAGTTCGCACAGTCGGCCCGCAGCTCGGAGCGGTCGCCCGCGGGACGGCCCGCGGGGACCTGCTCGTGCACGCGGTTCTCGGATGTCTCGGACAAGGTGGGTGATCTCCTGCGCTGTCGGCCCCGGCACGGCCCTTGATCGGACCCCTGACGGACCGCCTGGGCCCCCGTCCGGGCAGGTCAAGCCTATCGTCTCTACATAGCTGCGACCGCTGTGGCCGCATCTCGCTGCCGGAGAGTCCGGGGCTTGAGATAGAACGTCGGCGTAGATGCCGCAGCACTTGAGCAGATGCTGGAAGAGACCTTCGATCACGCCGTCGCGCACCACGGGTACACCAATTATATGCGGAAGAGGTACCGCAGGACCTCGACGGGTTCGTCTGGTGTGCGGCATCTCGTGGCGGGACCGGGGTTGGGCGAGCCGGCCACTGCCGTGGTGCTGGTGCCGGTCCATCCGCAGACGGGGGCAGTGTGGCAGCCGCGCGCCGGGGCGGTGCCGATACCTGTGGATGCCGCGCTCTGGGCCGAGCTCGCCTTCCCATCGGGGCGCGGCGGCGGCCGACCGACGCACGAGAGCGAGTGATCGCCATGTCCGGCCGGACCGACGGGCAGGCGGCGTACAGATTCCGGCCGCTCCCCCCAGCCAGCAGGCTGACGCTCGATCCCTTTGGGCGCCTGCGCAGACCGGGCCGCCGTGTCCGGGCCCAGAGCGACGACGGGGCTCGCCTCGTCCTTCTCAAGTTCCCTGGCGAACCGGCAGCCACGCTCGAACTGGCCCACCGTCCCGGCGCCGGACGCGTCGACGTGGGCAGCGGTTTCGACCATCTCGCGATCCAGGTGGACACGCTGGCCACCACCGTGGAGACGCTGGCCGAATCCGGCCTGGAGCCGGGGCCCGTCCAACACCTGGGCGGCCCCCACGGCCCGAAGACGTCGTGGCTCACCGACCCGGACGGTTACCGGATCGAGTTGGTGGAGTGGCCGCCCGGACATCCCGATGGCATCACGGAAGCAGACTTCTCCTGATGGGGTCACGGTGGTGGAGCGAGGGTGCGCCTGGCGCGCCCCGTCCTGCCTGCACCGGCTCGGGGCCAGAGCGGCGAATCCGGGTGATGGTTGCCGAGGATCTCCGCCGTGGGTCGCTGCGGGTCGTAGCGGGCCCAGCCCGGGTTCCCGGTGCGGGCAAACGCGACCCACGCGCCATGGACCCGGGCGGCGAGTCCTGGTGAGGCGGGGTCGGGGCCGAGCAGGCAGGTGTCCCCGTGCAGCCAGGGTGTGTCGGCGATGTCGAACACGAAGGGCAGTTCGACGGTGTGGGCGGCGCCGAGTCGCCCGCCCAAGGCCGTCGAGCGGTAGCCGAACGAGTAGAGGTGGGTGCGGCCGCCGGAGATCCGCGCGTGGGCCTGCGCCATGCGCTCCGTACCGGCTTGGAACAGTGCCTGTCCGAGCAGGGCGGAGCGCAGCTCGCCGGGTGTCGCGCCCGGCTGTGCCGCGCGGAGCGCGGCGAGGGCGGCCTCCGGGTCTGGATGGGCCTGGGTGGCGGCGGCGAGCAGGTCGGCTTCCGTGGTGGACTCCAGGTGACCCTGCGGTACGAGGTAGAGGTGCCCCTCTCCGGTGTTGGTGCCGATGAGCAGGTCGACGTCGGCGGCCGGGCCGTCGGCGAGAGCGTCGGCGGGCTGGACCGGCAGGACCAGGCTGAACGGGCTGAGCCCGGCCAGGGGGTCCGTGGCAGTGCTGGTGCGCAGGTCGAGGCCGGCCAGCGCGGGCAGGATCGCCAGGAAGCGCTCGTCCGGGATCGGGGCGAACGCCTCGGCGGTCGGTTCGACGCCCAGCGCGGCGGCCGCCGCGGCGGTGACACGTTGCGCCTGCTCGGGGGTGAACGCGCCGGTGCCGTTACCGCTTTGGATGATCACTCGCCTGAACAGGCCGTTGGCCTGCGGTGTCGCGAGGAGCGCGCCGGTGAGCGTGGCACCCGCGGACTGGCCGAAGAGCGTGACGTTGTCGGGGTCGCCGCCGAATGCCGTGATGGTGTCCTGCACCCAGCTCAGTGCGGCCAGCACGTCGAGCAGTCCGCGGTTGGCCGGAGCACCTGCCAGATCGAGGAACCCTGGGATGCCGAGGCGGTAGTTCACCGTCACGAGAACGACGCCGTCGCGGGCGAACGCGTTCCCGTCGTAGAGCGCGGCCCGGCTCGATCCGGTGACGAACCCGCCGCCGTGCACGAAAACCATGACGGGGCGTCTGCCGCTGTCTGCGGCGGGCGTGTGGACATCGACGGTCAGGTACTCCTCGCCGGGCACCCAGCCCGGCCCGAAGTAGGGGGTCATGTCGAGCCGACCGAAGTCGCGGACCGGCTGGGGAGCCGTGGGCCCGGGCTGCGTACCGTCGCGGACGCCGGACCAGCCCGGGTGCGGTGCGGGCGGCGCGAAACGCCCGGCGCCGGCCGGTGCCACCGCATACGGGAGGGCTCGGTAGCGCTCGCCCGATCCGTCACGGACGCCGCGCACGGCGCCCGCGGGAGTTTCGACTACCGGATCTGCCTGTCGGGGCACGGGAACATTTCCTCTCTGGAACTGGAAGGGGACATCACGAGATGCGGGAGAAGGCCGCCCACTCCTTGATCGCGAATTTCGACCCGTTGCGAGCGATCTCCGCGGCGCCGTGGCCGCCGAAGTGCGCCGGGAAGACGAGCGCGTTGTTGTCGGCCGCGCTGCCGAGCAGCTTGTGCCGGGTGGCGCGGGATTCCACTGGATCCTCGCAGAAGCAGGAGTTGGTCTCGGGCTCGGCGACCTGCAGCGCGGTGTGCACCAGGTCCCCGACGAACAGGGCCTGATCGCCGCCGGATTCCAGGGTGAGTACGGACGAGCCGGGGGTGTGCCCGGGCGCGAGGTCGAGACGCAGGTTCTTGTCGATCCGATACGTCTCCTCCCACAGGTGGGTGAGTCCCGCCTGGTGGACCGGCGTGACGCTGTCCTCGAAGACGTTCTGGTTCCCGCGGCCCAGTACGGTCTTGTTCTCGTTGGCCGGGTCCCAGAAGTCGAAGTCCCGCCGGTTCATCAAGTACGTGGCGTTGGGAAAGGTCGGCACCCAACTCCGGCCCTCCAGACGGGTGTTCCAGCCGACGTGATCGATGTGCAGATGGGTGTTGACCACGATGTCGACGTCCTCGGGCCGCACGCCGGCGGCGGCAAGGTGGTCGAGGTAGTGGGTGTCCCGGCGGCTCCACACCGGGGCGTAGGGCCGTTCCTTGTGGTTGCCCACGCCGGTGTCGACGAGGATGGTGCGTCCCTCGCTGCGCAGCAGCCAGGACTGGACCGCCGTGTGACACTCGTCCGTCTGCGGGTTCCAGAAGTCGGGCGCCAGCCATGCACGGTGCTCGTCCCACGAGCCGTCCGGGCTGCCCGGGAAGAACTGGCCCGGGGACATCTCCGCCGAGCCGTAAAACTCTTTGATACGGGTGACGGTGACGTCGCCAAGAGTGATCTGCTCCGGGCTCTGATCCATGGGTCCGTCCTCAAGCCTGGGGTATGTCGCCGAATGAGACCGAGCCTGGACGCACGGACGGGCCCGCACCACTCCCGGGTTGTCCTACCCCTCGCAGGGTGTGGCTGGGATCGGGCCGCGCAGCAAATACTGGGGCGATGAACGGACCCGGCCCGCTCGGCGCCTTCCTCCAAGCCCGACGGGCGCGACTGCGACCCGAGGACATCGGCCTGCGTGACCTCGGGCCCCGCAGGCGGGTGGCCGGGCTCCGGCGCGAGGAACTGGCCCAGGCGGCGGGCGTCAGCGTCTCGTACTACGCACGGCTGGAACAGGGCCAGTCCCGCGGGGCCTCGGCCGAGGTGCTCGACGCGATCGCCCGCGCCCTCCTGCTCGACGACCATGAGCGCGAGCACCTCGACCGACTCGCCGGCGCCGCCCGCCACGCGTCCCGGCCGCGCCGCCCGCGGCCCGAGAAGCTCACCGACGAAACCCGCGACCTCCTCCGCGCCCTCGACGGCATCCCTGCGATAGTGCTCGGCCGCCGTACGGACGTACTGGCCTGGAACACCCTCGCGCACGCCCTGCTGGCCGGCCACCTGGACTTCCACGGCCCCGACGACCCGGCACGACGCCCGAACATGAGCCGGATGCTGTTCCTGGACCCGCACTGCCGGGAGCTGTACGCCAGTTGGAAGGCCAAGGCCCGCGCAGTGGTCGGCAACCTGCGTATCACCGTCGGCAGGCACCCGGACGACCCACTGCTCGCCGAGCTGATCGGCGAACTGACAATGAACAGCCCGGAGTTCGTCGCACTGTGGGCGGACCACCGCGTGGCGCCGTGCGACGCCGCCTCCTACGAGCTGCACCACCCTGTCGTCGGCACGGTGACGGTGACACAGCAGACACTGTCGATCGCCCGTTCACCGGACCAGGCGCTCATCGTGTGCACAACCCCCGCCGGCTCCCCCTCCGAGGAAGCCCTCGCGCTCCTCCGACAGGTGAGTGACAGCCGGGCGCCGCACGCGAACAGCATCGGCATTCCCAAGAAGCCAACCCAACAGACTTAAGGCAGTCCGGTGACACTCACTGGGCGAGCCGCGTGCACGTCCTGCCGCTGGACAGACCATATGGCTCAGCCGGGTGCCTTCGGGGTCGGCGGTCAGCTTCCGCGTGGCTTCGGCTTCAGCCTTCAAAGAAAATCGACGGTGCCAGTGCTAGGAACCTCTCGTCCTGGATGATGCCCGTAATTTTGGGGAAGTTAGTCTTGAGGCTCTCCTTCGCTTCATCGGAGAGCGCCTTGTACTTCTCGATGATTTCCTTGGCCTTCTGCTGGATTTCCTGCAGGTTGGGACGCTCGCCTCCCTTGGGCCTGAGAACCTTTGCCTCCTCCACGAGGCTGTCGATGAACGTCTTGGCTGCCGGGTTGAGAGCATCGAGTTTTGTCTTCAGGAGCTGCCTGAGCTCGACGGCCTTGCCGTAGAGCTTCTGGGATCTTTCCTTGAGGGCTTCGAGGGCCTGTTCCTCGGTCTGGAATTCCTGATGACTGCTCGCGACTTCCTTGAGAATGTTTCTTTCTTCGCTGGTCAGACCACGATAGAAACCGACCACTTCCGGGGGCAGGAGTTCCTTGAACGCGAGGGGGATCTTCCCCCTGATTGCCACGATGGTCTCAAGTGTGGAGACCGGTTGGCTGAGTGCGTCGATTCCCGCTGCGAGGGGGTCGAGGGGTGGTTCCGCGACCAGAGCGTGGGGAGCGTCCTGGAGCCGGTCCGCACCGGCTCCCACCCGGTCGGCCGGAGCCGCGGTCTCGGTGATCTGCTTGAGGTAGTGGTCCGTGGCAGCGAGGGGCGTGCTGTGTGCGGGATGCGGCTGCCGGGGCTCCGTGCGGGGCAGGGCCGTGGCGGGTGCGGCGGCGGTGATCGCGAAGGCGGTCAGGGTCCCCAGTGCCAGAGTCAGTTGTGCCACGGCGGTGGCATTCTTCTGAGACATGGTGCGCTCCGTTTCGTAGGGGGCTGCACCGGTGCGGCCGTCCTGCATGGGTAGCGCGGTCCGGTCTGTCAGGGCACCGATGGTGTGCAGCCCTGTTGGTGAGCGTCACATGGTGGTGATCGCGGCGCACGGGGGGAGATGCCAGACGGATGGCCCAACCGGGCCCCGGCAGTCGCCACCCAAGGCAGCACCCGCCCCTCACGCCGGATCGAGCCGCCCCCTCACCACCCCCATGGTCCCGCTTCGTTCGCCACAGGACCGCGCCCGGGCCGAGCGGCCTCGTCTGCACCAGAGGCGCTTGCAGCGGGGACGATGCGCGAGGGCTGCCCCCGTACGAGCGTGAGGGAAGGGACGTTCGCCTCCCCCGGCCCGCAGACAGGGCCGGCACAGCGACCCCGCCTACACCGGAGCGGTCCCAGACGGCGAGGCAGTCGGTGTGCAACGGGACGGGTTCGGCAGCGCGTCCGCCGCTGACCGGACCCACGCCGCTGTCCAGTCGCCGGACATACGTGTCGCGACGGAGCGGCGCAGGCCCGGCCGTGCTCCGGCACCGGTCCTGCCGGGCGGCCCTGCCCGGCGGGGTGGTCAGTTGGCGGTGAGGGTGCGCATCTCGCGGGCCACCGGCATGTCACGGTGGCCGCTGTAGAGCGACAGCCACACGGTGACTCGCTCGCCCGGCGTGGGCTTGCGGTCCAGCCCGAACTGTGACTCGGTGAGCACCCCCGTGAACTGCTGCCACCTGTTGTTGCAGACGACCTGTGGTCCCTCCACCCACATGTTGAAGTCCGTTCCCGGCGCGGTCAGCCCGATGTTGAGCGAGCGCTCCACGCCCGGCTTGCACCGGTAGGCCAAAGCCACCGTGGTCGGAGCGGTCAGCTTCCGGGCCGTGATGGACTCGGGCGCGTGGAACGGCTTCCCGGCCGCCGACGCGGGCACCGCGAGCGCGCCGATGGCAGCGGCCGTCGCAGCAGCGGCGACGATCTTCCGTATGGGCATGGCTTCCTCTTTACTCTCTTATTCGATCGGTCTGTTGCTGTGCCGCGGGTTCGGGCACACGACCGGGAACCTGCCCGACCGATACGCCTCCCCCGCCGCAGCACCACGCGTGGCCAACGGAAGCGGGGCGGGAACGCGCCCGCTGGCCTTCCGTGCGGTGTGCACGGCTTCGTCTGCCGCCCTCGCGATGCCTTCATGCTCGGCTCTCGCAGCCCACTGCCCGTCCCTGGACCGGTCCGTCTCCGGCCCCAGGAGAGGCAGTTGACTCAGTACCAGCGCTGTCCGTCGCTGCCGGTGTAGTCCCACTGGATGGCCTTGGCACCGTTGTCGGTACTACTGGACCCGATCGCCAGGTACTTGCCGCTGTGCAGGTTGATGATGTGGTGGTCGTTGTCCCCGTACCAGCGCTGTCCGTCGCTGCCGGTGTAGTCCCACTGGATGGCCTTGGCACCGTTGGCAGTGCTGCTGGACCCGATCGCCAGATACTTGCCGCTGTTGAAGTTCAGGATGTGCAGGTCGTCGTCCGCGTACCAGAACTGCGCGTTGCTGTCGATGCAGTCCCACTGGATCGCGTTCGCGCCGTTGGCCGTACTGCTGGACCCGATCGCCAGGCACTTGTCGCTATGCCAGTTGTAGATCCGGTAAGCCACCGCGTCCGCCCTGCCGGTGACTTCCCTCATCCGCTTCGTCTGCGCGGGATACTTCTGGGCCAGAGAGCGCATCTCCGCCCTGGTGAGTTTCTGCATCACCGCCCCGTCGGCGGGCTGCGCGGCCGGTTTGCCGGATACGTCCGCGGCGGCCAGGGCGGGTCCGGCCCCTCCCGCGAGGGCGAACGCGACGAGAGCCGCCGTAATTTTCACTGTGTGAGGCACTTCGTTCCTCCTGAGCTCGACAGTTGTGACGTGTCGCCGGTTTTTTCGGCGTGTCTGACGTGTCGTGCGGGTGTCGCCCGCCGCGCCGCGTACGTACGGCCCTGGCGCTCCCGACCAGGTCGGTAACACCAGTCCCACGCGGCTCCCGCCGTCTGATGTCACGGCCTGAGCGGGGCACCGGGCACCAACTCCAGCAGCCCCACAGTTGTTCGGCACCCCCTCCCAGCAGGGCCGAACAACCCTGCCCAGCTGGGATACGGCTTGCGCGGGGTGGCCGAGGGAGCCTTGCCGATCCAGGCCGGCTCCTCTCTAGCGTGGGTGCGCTTGATCACCCACAGGAGCCGATCAGTTCCACGGAGGGATGCCGACACCGGGTCCGGACGACAGCAGAGAACGTGCGGCATGGGCGGTTTGGCGGTCTCCTCGACGCAAAGGCCGACTGCCAGTTGGCGTGTACAGGCTGCCCAGCGCGGCACTGCGCCGCGATGCTTTCAGCGAGGGCTGAATCGTTCGGGCAGCGGCGGGGCCGACGTGTTGCGAGGCATTGCACGCTACGGAGCAGCGGCATGGTTTCCCCAGGGGCGCTGATCCCCACCGGCAGTGGTAACCACCCAGGTGCCGACGGCCAGTTCACTCTCATCGCGATGGCTCTGGCCCCAAGTCGCTCACACCTTGCACCGGGTGCGCCGCGTGCGCGGCCTTCTCCCGGGCGGTCGTCAGGCAGTCGGGGTGGACGGCAGGTCGGTGGCCGCGGCGAGGAGGTCCATGCCCAAGGGGGTGCACGCGTGCCAGACGGCCTTGCCCACGCGCTGAGTAGTAATCAGCCGGGCCTCGCGAAGGGCCTTGGCGTGCTGGGAGGCGGAGGGCTTGCTGATCTCAAGCGCCTGGGCGACGTCGGTTGTGGTGTGCTGCCGGGCGAGGAGTTCCAGGACTGCCGCGCGAGTACGGCCCAGCAGGGCGCCCAGTGGCTCGGTGTCGGTGCGCTCGTCGACCAGCGGGAGCGGGGCCGCCGACGGGTAGATGAGGATGCTGGGGGCGTGGTCGTGGACGGCAACGATCGGGCGCTCGGCCCAAAAGCCCGACGGCAGCAGGACCACGCCGTGGCCACGGAGCATGACCTGGACGTCCTCCTGGCAGTCGAAGATCAGCGTCGTGCCCTCCCACCGGCCGCCCGGGGCCAGCGATGCCAGAGCCGTACGAATCCCGTGCTGGGCCATCAGCCGGGTCCGCCAGACCCGCTCCGCATCGAAGTTCGACCGGACGCGGCTCCAGGACGGGCCCACCAGGCTGTTGTGGGCTGCGCGCAGGGCCCGCTCCAGTACACGCCAGGCTTCGCCGTCCTGGTCGGCCAGAGCGCGCACCCACGGGGTGAGCGGGCGTCGGGCCGGACACTGTCGCCGCAAGTGACCGCGCACCAGCTCGGCGGGGGCTGCCCGCACCGCGTCCAGACCGTCCTCGAAGCCCTGACTGAGCGGGTCGAGGAACATCGGTCCCAGGGCCGTCGGCGGTATCAGAGACAGCAAAGGCAACGCATCGCGCGGTAATGACTGCCGCGCCCTGTGCTGCCAGCGACTGAGCACCGGGGGAACCTGGCGGCGCTGGACCAGGGCGACGGCGAATTCCAGATCGATCAGCGGTGCCGGGGCCGGAGCGAAGGTCACCGCCAGCAGATCTTCAGCCGTAAAACGCACACGCAGCACTCGTGCCGCCTCCCCCTGCCTTCCTTCTGCCTCCGCGGCCCGGCCGACAACCACACAGTTCGGACAGGACCGAAAGCATTGCGGCCTTTCCCGGGACTGCCCCGCATGCTTGCGGTGCGCCGCGACAGGAAGGAAGCATCAAACCAGACATTCGAACCCGCGACGGGCCGGAAATCGCCGACCCCCGCCTGTGTAGCTGCTCGCCAGTGCCGTGACCGCGAAGGATGCGTAGGCTGCCTACGAGTTGCTCTACAACTGAGGCCCGTCCGGCGGATCAACTCAGACGCAGGTCGATCCAGGGCACGGTGTCGCCCTCGCGCAGCAGATAGCGGTCGATCTCGACGAAGCCGTGCTGTTCGGCGAAGCGCAGCCCGTCCGGATTCGACGCCAGCACTACGGTCTCGATCACTTGAGCGTCCAGCGCGCGGGCCTGGCCCAGGGCGCGTTCGTAGAGTCGAGTGCCGAGTCCGCGGCGGCGGTGCTCGGGCAGAACGCGGGCGATGACCGTCGCGGTGGCGCCGTTGTCCTTGGTGGGCGGGCGCACGGTGCTGCAGCCGATCAGGGCGTCGCCGAGGTAGGCGACCTCCATGAGGTTGCGGCCAGTGCGGGCACGGACGTCGTCGAGCGACAGCACGTCGCCGGGGACGATCAGGTTGTGGGCGTACTGCCAATCGCGGATCGAGGCGTCATCGTCCACCGTTTGGACACGCAGGTCGTTCATCGGACCAGCAAATCGGTGTCTGCTGTGGGCGTCAACTGGCGATGCCGTGCGGGGAATTGCAGGTATGGGCTGCGGAGAGGGCCGTGTCGGGCCGGGGCCTCCGGCAGGTCACGGCGAGTGCCGAGCCGCAGCTCCGGGCCAGGAGACCGGATCACCCCGCCAGGCGCCCACGTACGAGGCGTTGATGCCCGTCATCCATCACTCAGGTACATAGCCACTGGCCAGGGCACGCGGCTTCGGCAACCGCGCAGACGGCGTCCCGTCTGCCTACTTGGACGCGATCCGTCCGAGCGGGTCGGGGCCGGCGGCCAGTGCGTCGCGCGCCGTCTGCCAGGCGGGGTCCCCGGGATAGAGCTCGCTGCGCAGGTAGGCCCAGGTGAGCCGGGCGACCGAGGCGACCCGCTCGGGGTTCTCGTCCGTGGTCTCGGCGACGTCGTATCCGGAGATGCCGCCGAGCCCGTGCCCGGCGTCGAACAGGGTGAGCAGGGACTTGGGGCCCGGGGAGAGGGCGTACGGGTCGGTGTGCCACTCCGGGCCCCGGACCGTCAGGAAGGCGGAGTCGTCCTTGTCGCCGGCGACCACGAGCGCGGGCGTCGTCATCCTGGAGAAGTCCGTGGTCAGGAAGAAGGAGTAGTTCTCGACGGTGAACTCGGTGAGGGCGTCACCGCCCCGGCCGGGCGCGGCGAGCAGCACGCCCGCCTTGATCCGGGGCTCGGCCAGTTCCACTTCACTTCCGTCGTGCGGATCGGTGAGCCGGGCGCCGAGGAGCAGGCTCGCGGTGTGGCCGCCCATGGAGTGCCCGGCGACGGCGACCCGGCTGGGGTCGAGGCGGTCGGCGAGCTGCGGCACGGCGTCCTCGATCGCGTCGAGTTGGTCGAGGATGCGGGTCATGTCCTCGGCACGGGTGCGCCAGTGCGGCGAGGCCCCGGGGGTGTCGGGATGCAGGCTCAGCGTCCTGGAGTCCAGGTGGGTGGGCTGGATCACGACGAAGCCGTGTGCCGCCCAGTAGTTGGCGAGGGGGGCGTAGCCGTTCAGCGAGGACAGGTTGTTCGAGGGGCCGAGACCATGCGACAGGAGGATGACCGGCAGGTCGCTCCCGGTCGCCGGGGCGGAAATGCGCACGTGCAGGTCCGCGGCACGGCCGGGTGCCGGCAGCACCACCGGGCTGACCGAGACGACGGGGGTGGGCTGGATGTCGGTGTCGGCTGTGTATGCAGCTTCACTCATGGTGGGAATGCCCTTCGATGGCTTCTGCCGCTGGTCGCATGCGGGCAGCGGCGGGTAAGGCGGTCCGGAGCGCCCGGCTTCGGCTATCCTCGAATCGGATCACCGTTCCACTTACGATACGGATCGACGATCCGTTTCGTCAACTATCGGTGATCGGAAGGAGAGCGTGGTGCCCACGCCGGACGGCCAGCCCAAGGAGGCGTCTGCCCGCAGCAAGCGGGCAGACGCGATGCGCAACCGGCAGACGCTGCTCGATGCCGCCGCAGAGGTATTCGTGACCTCCGGGATCGACGCGCCGATCCGGGAGATCGCCGCCAGCGCGGGCGTCGGACTGGGGACGCTCTACCGCCACTTCCCGACCCGGGCGGACCTCGTCACCGCCGTCTACCGCCACCAGATCGAAGCGTGCGCCGAGGCCGGCCCGAAGCTGCTGGCCGAAGCCGCCCTCCCGTTCGAGGCACTACGTCAGTGGGTCGATCTCTTCGTCGACTTCCTGGTCACCAAGCACGGACTCGCCGACGCCCTCCACTCCGACAGCGACCGGTTCGCCGCGCTGCACACCGACTTCCTCGACCGGCTGATGCCCGTCTGCGCCCAACTGCTCGACGCGGCGGTCGACGCGGGCGAGATCAGGCCCGGCGTACAGCCCTACGAACTGATGCGCGGCATCGGCAACCTCTGTATCGGACAGGACAGCGATCCCCGCTACGACCCCCGCCGCCTGATCGAACTGCTCCTCCAGGGACTGCGGCAACCACAGCCACCTGGCGCTGACGGACCCTCATGACCCCTTCGGTCTCGGCGAGTTCAGGGACCGCACCTCTCGGCACTCCACAGCCTTCACCTTGCCGGGCCCGGGCACTGATTCACGGCGATCGCCGACGCATCCGCCCGACTCCACACCCAACCCCGTGGCCCCGGGGTTGAATGACCACATGAGTGCAAACGAGCACGAGCGGCTGATGCGGGTCAATCAGGCCAACTGGGATGCGCGTACTCCCGTACACGTGGGCAGCCGGTTCTACGGGCTGGGGCAGGGCCTCGACTCCGAGCGGTGGTTCGCCCCCTTCGAGTGGGAGGACCTCGGAGAACTGGCCGGACGCGACGTTCTGCACCTTCAGTGCCATCTGGGGACCGAGACGCTCGCCTTCGCGCAGCGCGGTGCGCGGGCGGTGGGGCTGGACTTCTCCGCGGCCTCGGTGGCGGCGGCTCGGGACATCGCGGAGCGGGCGGGGTCCGACGTGACCTATGTCCAGGCCAATGTGTACGACGCCGTCGAAGCTCTGGGAGAACGGCGCTTCGACGTCGTCTACACCGGTAAGGGTGCTCTGTGCTACCTGCCGGATCTCGCGCGGTGGGCGCAGATCGTGGCACAACTGCTGCGTCCCGGCGGCCGGCTGTATGTCGTGGAGTTCCATCCGCTGCTGAACGCGCTCGGCCCGTCGCCCGCGCCCGGCGAGGGGAACGAGTTGCTCCTACGGCATGACTACCTGGGCGGCAGCGGACCCGTGCACCGCGACGCGAGCCGTACGTACACCGACGGTCCGGCAGTCGAGGGTGCGACGGACTGTTATGAGTGGATGCACGGGATCGCCGAGGTCGTCAACGCGGTCACAGAGGCGGGGATGACGATGGACAGGCTGCGGGAGAGCGACGAGCTGCCGTGGCCGCGCTGGCCGGAGATGGTTCGGACGCCGACCGGCTGGTGGCAGCTGCCGCAGCCCCGGATTCCGTTGCTGTACGGGCTGCTGGCAAGCCGTTGAGCACGGGAACATCGATGGACAGCCAGCCCGGCCGGTGGGCGCCACGCATCGCCACCAGCCCGTAGTACGGGGTTGCGCGCGCGCCGGGGCATGCGCGCCCCCGTGCTCGCCATCGGTACGGCGCGCTCGGCTTCTGGAAGGCCCTGCGCGAGGTCTTCCCCACCACCCGCGAGCAGAGGTGCGGGGTTCACAAAACCGCCAACGTCCTGGACGCCATGCCGAAGTCGGCACAGCCGACGGCGAAGAAGGCGATCCAGGACATCTACAACGCCGAGGACCGCGAACACGCCGAGCGGGCCATCAAGACCTTCGCCAAGCTCCGCGGCGCGAAGTTCCCCAAGGCCGTCGAGAAGATCACCGGCGACCAGGACGTCCTGCTGGCCTTCTTCGACTACCCCGCCGAGCACTGGATCCACCTGCGGACCACCAACCCCGTCGAGTCGACCTTCGCCACCGTCCACCTCCGCACGAAGGTCACCAAGGGCGTCGACTCCCGTGCCGCGGCGCTCGCGATGGTGTTCAAACTCGTCGAGTCCGCCCAGGCCCGCTGGCGGGCCGTCAACGGCGCCCACCTCGTCCCGCTCGACCGCGCCAGCGCAGGCTGCGAACGCGGGCTTCTGGCCGAACGAGCTGACGCGATTGCAGCATGATCGGCAGCTTTCCGCCCTATGATCATGGTTGATTTCAGAACATACAGCGATCGTTCGGACGGGTGATGTTGAGATGACCGCAGCGGCGCTGGCGATCTTGCAGGCGGCCGGAGCCGAAAGGATCGAGCACCCCGGCGGAACGCTGCTGGCGCACCTGCAGCGAGTCAGCGACCTTCTCGCCTCGTGGGGCGCTCGCTCGGCGCTGGCATCGGCTGGGCTGTGTCACGCGTTCTACGGGACCGATGGGTTCCCGGTCGCGCTGCTGGACCTGGGGTGCCGGGCGGAACTGGTCGAGGCGATCGGCGTCGAGGCCGAAGCACTCGTCTACTTCTACGCCTCCTGCGACCGCAAGTCCTCCTACTCCGGACTGGCCGATAACCGAGGGACATTCGTCGATCGGTTCACCGGCGCACCGATGTATCCGAGCCTCGAAGCGCGTCGGGACTTCGCCGAACTTACCGCCGCCAACGAGCTGGACATCGCCGCAATCAGTCCAGAGGTCCGCATCCGCTACGGCGCCGACCTACTTGACCTTTTCACTCGGTGGAGGCCGCTGCTGTCCGCGCCGGCCTGGGCACACTGCCGCAGCGTGCTGGACCAGCCCATCCACAGGAATTGACAATTCCTCAATCCTCCGGCGGATACGCCTCATGGTGACGCTGCGCCCGCTCCAGGTCGGCGATCGCCACCGAGGTCTTAACGAGCGTTCGGCACCGCTGCATGCGTCGGCTGACGAACGCCCGGAGCCCCGCGCCGACAGACTCGTGCTGCCCGAGCTCCCGGGCCGGTACGAGCCCGTCCTCGACGGCCAAGGCACCGTTCCCAGCTCGCCGATCCGCCACCCGAGCCGGGCGGCTCGGCGGGGCGGTGGAAGTGCACGCCGTGATCGCCACGGACGTACTCACGTTTGTGCCCTCCAGCCCGAACCGGCATGCCTGGAAGGCAAACCGACCTGACCTGGTGCTGGCCGACAAGGCGTACTCCTCCCGGGCTATCCGGGCCGCGCTCAGGCGTCGTGGCATCAAGGCCACAATCCCCGAACGCTCCGACCGGGTCGGCAACCGGCGTCGAAAGGGCGGGGCGGCGGCCGCCGCCCCGCCTTCGATCGGGAGGCATACAAGCACCGGAACGTCGTGGAACGCTGCTTCAACCGGCTCAAACAGTTCCGGGCCGTCGCCACACGGTTCGACAAGCTTGCCACCCGTTACCAGGCGGGACTGCAGGTGTGTTCGCTGATCTTGTGGCTACGCGATCTGCTGCCGTGACCACCGGGCGAACAGACTTCGCCGCCTGCGAGGTTGAGCCGTGAACGCCGTTTGCGGGACATCCAGCGCATCGAGCTGTGACATGAGCCGAACCTCTGCGCGGGCTTCGACATCCACGAGCTGTGCAGGAGGCCCTGCCTTCATACGCCGCCCTCACCGCGATCACCCGAACGCGACTCCCGTTCGATCAACGAGCTCCATGATCGGTACGACAACGGCTCTTTACAGACTCGCCGTTGCGCTGTACGCCTCATCGGTGAACTGCCCGTTCCCACTGCTGTCGAAGTATCCAAGAATCGCGCCCGATTTCCATTGGCCGGCCTGGTAGGGCGCCGTAACGGTCACGTAGCACGATGTGCAGTTGTGTTTGGTCGCATTGTTCTGACTGACGTTGGATCCGTAGAAGTACAGGGCCGTCCCGAACGACAGTGTGGCCGCGTTGCTGTTGCAGTGGGCCCACACCGTGGATGTCACGCCGGCAGCGCCGTGGTACGGCTTGCCGGGGCTGACGGTGCAGGTGAGTACGGCCACGGAGGGTGCTGACCTGGTGACGGTCACTGTGCTTCCGCCCACCGTCATGGTCGCGCTGTTCTCGCCGGCCGGCACGCTGATGGTGGCCGCGTGGGCCGAGTGGGAGGCGGTGGGCGGAGCGGCCTGAGCGCCGGGGGCGCCGATCAGCGCGACAGCGGTCATCGAGGCCACGCCGAACAGGCAGCCCAATATTTTAGTGCGCATGCAACCTCGATCTGGAGAGGGGAGACTGAGCACGGTGGTCAACCGCCGCAGCGCAGCGCTTGATTAGCGGAGAACGGCCGAGCGCAACATGTGCCACTGAAGAAGGAGCCTGCCGCAGGGCGAGCGTCCCAAGGAAAAGAAGTTCGCGATCTTCACGGACCGATCACGAGCTAGATTCTGCGGCATGGAGTCAGAGGCGTCCATGTCGCGCCGTGATATTTCAGGCCATTCTGTTTCCGAAAATGCTCACGCCGGAGCCGTGGGCGCCCCGGTGACGACGGCAACGGCCCGCCGCCCCGATCCGTGCGGGTCCGCTCGCCGACGGGACTATCCGGCGTACGGGACCCAGGCATGCGCGCCCACGTCGTTCCTGCCGTACCAGTAGTGCGGCATTCCCTCGATGGCCGTTGTCCCGAACGGCCCGCCGGGATCATCGACGCGGATCGTGCCGCTGCGGCCTTGGCAGGACCAGTCAAGTTCCACGTACCAGCGGGCCTCGATGGCTACGGCTGACTTTGTGGCCACACAGCCGACGATTTCGCCCGCCCATAGCTTGATCACTTATCAGACAGGACCTAGCACCGTTGTCGGCCAGACAGCGGCGGCTCCTTGCAGTCCGAGCAAGGCGCCGCGAACGATATGTGGGGGTCCGCTCACTGGTAGCTTGGCTCCCAGGGTGAAATACGCGACGCACCCGACGCCGTGGGTGCACCGAACCCGGGGGCAGGGTTCGGCCTGGGCCCGCTCGCTCAACCCCCGTACTGCTGCGGCAAGTTAGGGGGGCTATCCGCTTACGTCGGCAGGCCGTCGCGGCCAGGTCAGGTGCCGCCCACGGCCCAAATGCCGACCTGTCATCGCAGAGGACCGCAAGCTCCTGGTCCACCACCAGCACCCGTTCACCCGCTCCGCCACGGTGACGCTGGAGGACCTGGCAGCCACAACCATCATCACGTTCGCTGCGGCCATACCCCAGTACTGGCAGGAATACCACTGCCCGCGCCAGACGCCCTCGGGGCGGCCCATCCCTCGTCTCGTCGCCGGTTACTGGCAAGAGGCGCTGGCCATGGTCGGCGCCGGCAAGGGGGCCACCTTCGCATCCGCGCGGGCCGAGCAGTACTACGCCCGCCCCGACACCGCCCGGCTCCCCTTCCCCCACCTCCCCCGCTTCGAGTACGTCGCCGCCTGGCCCCGAACCAGCAACAGTCCCCTCGTCCAGGCGTTCCTCCAAACCATCCATCAGGACGCCCCTCGCCTCCCCGCTCACAGCAACTCTCGACAGTGAGCAGTGCACCCGACGGGGCGCAGGCTGCGGGCGAGCCTCGATGGGATGCGACGGCCGGCGTCCCGCGCACCGCTCGGGGTGTCCAGAAAAGCCCTCAGCCCTGCTCCGGGGCGGTGCCGCCAAACGTCTCCCACTTCGCATCCAACTGTGGGGACATCGCTGCCTTCGAGGCGGCGAGGATGTCACTGCACGAGGATGACTTCCAGCTCCTCCATGCTGCGGAAGGTGGCGCCGGTCGCCTTGACACCCTCACCGCGCACACGCGCCTGCGGCCCGCGAGAGGCGATCAGCGCCGCCCGGTCCCGGTACAGCATGCCGACCGATCCCCGGCCGTCCGCCCGGTTGACCAGCATGGCCGCACCGAGGAAACCGTCGATCTCCTGGAGCCCGGGCACCACCGAGTCCTTGAACGCCTGCACCGCACGGTCCAGCTGTTTCGGGTCGAAGTCCACCCGGTTCATCCGGAACCCGCCGCTGGTCAACTGCGGACGCGGCTGGGTGGAGAACGCCGCCTCCCAGTGGTCGACCGTCACCGTCCGGGCGAACGGTGAGATCCACTCGGCACGCTTGTCGGCCAGCTCGGCGTCACTGTCCCGGTCGGCCTGCTCGCTCTCCCACCACGTTCCGGACATGAGCTTGCCCAGCTCACGGTCGGCGAACAACCCCACGCCCTTGAAGCCGGGCAGCTTGGACACCGCCGGCACACCCTCGTTACGGAGCCGGTCGATCGCTCCTTCGATCTCGGCCGGGTCACCGGTTACGTACATGGTTCGGACGAACATCAGGCATCCCTCCAGTCGACGGGCACCGCCGACGCGGCGGCACACGCCTCCCATCCGACGTTTGCCTGGCATGCCCCGCAACGCGGCCGGGCCGTTCGACGGACGCCCACCGTCGGGCAAGCCCTACCGCGACAGCTCGGCGAAGCTCAAGAGTGCGCGGACGGCCTCGCGCCACAGCCACTCCGGATCGACCCCGAAAGGCGTGCGCCGAAGCTCGACGCCGGCCATGCCCTCACACAAGGAATGGAAGGCCCACACCGCTTCCGGCACGGGCCGCCCGCCGAGCAGGCCCGCCGCGACAAGGGGTTCGAACCGCCGTGACAGGGCGACCAGCGCGTCGGCGGCCGTCGCCTGAAAGCGCGGCCACACGGCGGGGTCGACGCGCTGGAAGGCCACCTCGAACAGGGCTGGGTGGTCGAGCGCGAACCGCCGGAACATGAGAGCGGCCTCTACGAGGTCGTGCCGTGGATCGTCCGTGACGGGGATGGCGTCGACGCCCTCGTGCAGCATCTCCATGGCGTGCGCGCCGAGTGCTCCGAGCAGCGCTTCCTTCGATCCGAACAAGCTGTAGACCGCACGGGTCGAGGTGCCGGCGCGGCTGGTGACCTCGCGCAGCGACAGCGCGGCGGCACCGCGCTCCTGAAGCAGTTGCTCCGCTGCGGCCAGCAGCGCCGCCGTGTTCTCGTCGTCGTCCCATGGTTTGCCCATGGAGGGGAGCGGCACACCGGTCGTCTTCCTGCACGGGTTGACGTTCGACCGCCGCACGTGGCGGCCGATCATCGAGCGGCTGGACGGCTCGGTCACCAGCGTCGCGATCGATCTGCCGGCGCACGGTGACAGCGACGGCAAGCCGACGGACCTGGAAGACGTCGCCGGACAACTCCACCACCTGCTGGAATCGCTGAGCGTCGAGCGCCCCGTCGTCGTGGGGCACTCGATGTCCGCCGGGATCGCGGGACTCTACGCGTCCGCCCATCCGGCCAAGGGCATCGTCCTGGTGGACCAGGCGATGGAGGTCCTTCCCTTCGCGCGGATGCTCCACCAGATCGCGCCGCTGCTGCGCGGCCCCGCCTTCGAGCAGGTGTGGCAGAACATCGAGAACAGCCTCGGGCTGGACCGCATCCCGCAGCCGACCCGCACGCTGGTGCTGGACACGCACAAGGTCAGGCAGGACGTGGTGCTCGGCTACTGGGCACCGATCCGGCTGACCTGCAGGCGTGGATCGACGCCAAGACGAGCGGCATCGGGGTACCGTGCCTCGCGGTGTTCGGACGGCCGGCAACCGACGGCGAGCGCGAGCGGTTCGGCCGGATGCCGGATGCGCAGATCGAGGAGTGGGTGGGCGATGGACACTTCGTCCACCTCGTCGATCCCGGACGGTTCGCCACCAGGCTCCGCACGTTCGTCGAACACTGCGACCGGCTTCGCTGACCTGGACCGAACCGTGAAAGCCCCCTGGTCCACATCGTCGAGAGGGGAAGCGTGGAGGATCTGCCGACGTCGGCGACGGAGCCGGACGGCTCCGTGGTCGTGCGCGTGCTCAGTTACAACATCCGCTCCATGCGCGACGACGTCGCGGCCCTCGCACGGGTGATCCGGGCCTGCCGGCCTGACGTGGTCTGCGTTCAGGAGGCGCCGCGGTTCTTCCGTTGGCGCAAGGCCGCCGCCGGCCTCGCGAGGACCTCCGGACTCGTGTACGTCTCGGGCGGTGCCACCGCCTCCGGCCCCATGATCCTCTCCTCGCTCCGCGCCCACGTGGAGCGCGCCGAGGACGTCCTGCTCCCCCGTACCCCCGGCCTGCACCAGCGCGGCTTCGCGACCGCCGTGCTGCGGTTCGGCCGGGCCCGGCTCGGGGTGCTCAGCTGCCATCTGAGCATCAAGGACCAGGAGCGCTACGAGCAGGGCCGGCTGCTTCTGGAGAGGCTGTCCGCCATGGGCGTGCCGCACGCCGTCGCCGCGGGAGACCTGAACGACCGGCCCGACGGCCGCACCTTCGGCCTGCTCGCCAACGCCTTGCAGGACGGCTGGGCGACGAAGCCGTGGGGACGGGAGCACACCACCCGCCTGGGTGATCCGTTGCAGCGGATCGACGCCGTCTTCGCCACGGAGGGGGTTCAGGTGCTGGGATGCGGCGTGCCGATGGGACTCGCCGGGGTCTCGGAACGAGACCTCAGGGCAGCCACGGATCATCTGCCGGTGCTGGCCGCGTTGCGCGTGCCGCCATCTGGCTGTGCCGGCTCATGACCTTGGTTCCGTGCTGTCAGGCTTGGCGGGCGCAGGACGCGAGGCGGTCGGCGAACGCGAGGACGAGGCCGCGCAGTTCATCCGGGCGTTCGATGACGAACGGCCGGTCGAGTGAGGCGAGTACGGGAGGCAACCAGTCGAGTTGCTCAGCCCGTAGTTCGACGAGCAGCCAGCGCTCGCTCGCGGGATCCGCGTCTGCCGCGGGCGCGGTCTCCGCCACGCTCGCGACGGTGGCGGGCAGCCGGGCGCGGATCTGCTCGACCGTCCCGTGGATCCGCAAGGTCACCTCATGCCGGTACTCGGCCGTGGCGAACCCGGACAGGACGCGCTGTGCCGGACCGGGGCCCACGGGCGCCTCGAACGAGCCGGGCAGGGTCCTCGCGTCCGTGATGCGATCGAGCCGGAAGGTCCGGTCCTCGCCGATCTCGGGGTCCGTACCCGTGACGTACCACCGGCCCGCATGGGCGACGATCCCGTACGGGTGCAGCCCGCGTTCGCTGCGCCGGCCGTCGCGGTCGGTGTACCGGATCGAGACCGGTCGGCGGTGGTGCACCGAGTCGGCGATGGTGAGCAGGACGTCGGCGTCCGGGGTGGCGAACTCGCCGGGCGAAGCCGTGAAGGCGAGGGATTCCAGGACCGTGTCGAGTCGGCGGGCGACGCGCTCGGGCAGCACCCTGCGGATCTTGGCCGCAGCCGTCTCGCCCGCCGTGTCCGCCGTCGTCGTCAACCCCGCTCGGCGGCCGGCAACCAGGCCGAGCAGCACGGCGAGCGCCTCGTCGTCGCTGAACATGAGCGGAGGCACGCGGTAGCCGGGGCCGAGCCGGTAGCCGCCGTAGCGGCCGCGCACCGCCTCGACGGGCACATCGAGGTCGATCAGGTGGTCCACGTACCGCCGCACGGTGCGGCCCTCGACACCGAGCCGGTCGGCCAGTTCGGCAACCGTCCGGATGCCCCCCGACTGCAGCAGCTCCAGGAGGGTGAGCACGCGGCCGGTAGGTCGAGACATACCCAGAGCCTAGCGCCCATACCGGACCGATTCTGTCCACTATTTGTTCTAGCGTGCGGAGTCCAACGGCACCACGAATGCAGGGAGAACACCATGGACTTCGTCTCGCTCCGGATCATCACCGGCGACATCGCGCGACTCGTCGCGTTCTACGAGAAGGCCACCGGGGTGCAGGCGACCTGGTCCACCGAGGACTTCGCCGAACTCAAGACCCCCAGCGCCACCCTCGCCATCGGCAGCACCCGCACGGTGCCGCTGTTCGCGCCGGGGTCCGCTCGCCCGGCCGACAACCACAGCGTGATCATCGAGTTCCTCGTCGACGACGTGGACCGCGTACACGAGAACCTGACCGGCTTCGTCGCCGACTTCGTCAACGAACCCACCACGATGCCCTGGGGCAACCGATCGCTGCTGTTCCGCGACCCCGACGGCAACCTCGTCAACTTCTTCACCCCCGTCACCCCGGCGGCAGCGCACGCAGTGGTCCCGCCCGACGCGCCCCAGCGGGCCGCGTCGGCACCCCGCCGCACCAGATGAGCGGCAAGCTCAAACGTCAGACCAGGAACGGCTGTTGCGGCCAGCGGTACACCGGGCACGGGCTCCACCAGTGGCAGTCGCCGAACTGCAAGGTCAGGGACTCCGCGGCCAGGTCGTCAAGGATTCCGGCCGGGACGCCACGGGCTGTGGGGTCCTCTCGCAGCGTGTCCACGGCGGCGAGGTACTCGGCCTCGTCGATGATGATCCGGTTCAGGACCCCCGACCGGTGGTCCCGGATTTCCAGGAAGCCCGGGCCTTTGCGGTAATGGCACTTGCCGAGGAAGAAACCCCGTGCCCACTCCGCCCGCAGGTCCGCGGCACCCTCGGGGCCGTCGATCTCCCGGGGCGGATAGAGATGGCCGAGGTGCATCCCGGCCGCCGGCACATCGGTCAGGCGTACACGCCAGTCGACCACCATGCCCCATGCGGTCAGTTCACGAAGGAGGTCGAGGATCCGCACCACGGTGTGCGGATCGGCGTCGGACGACACATCGGCCACGGTGATCAGCTCCACCCTGCGGGCACCGGAGGCGTAGAACTCGCGCGCCGCCGCAGCCGTGTCCGTGGTGACCGCCGCGGTACCCAGGTGTATCCCCGGCAACCGGAGCACCTCGTCCCGGTAGTCGCGCCAAAGGCTCAGGGTGAGGGGGGATGCAGTCGCTCTCATCGTGCCGCCACCGGGATTTGCTCGTCCGCGGCCTCGGTGGCGATGAGGAAGTTCCGTGTCATGTCGGGTGCGGCTTCCCCGATCCGGGTGAGTTCCGCGTTGGTGGCGAGGGGGGCGACGTGCACGAAACGGTCCGCGTCCTCGAAGAGGATCCCCAACGCGCGCCAGTCCGCGAGCAGTTGGCTCACCCGCGACTCCGGTACGGGTGAGCCGAACCGGGCGGTGAGCCGCCGCGTCAGCGTGTGCACGCTGCGTGGCTCCTCCAGCAGCCGGAAGGCGGCCACCTCGATCGGCTCGTCAAGTGTCAGCGTCGACCAGTCGAACCCATGACGGCGACTCACCAGGACGATCTTGTGGCCGAGGTCGTGATGCGTCAGCATGCTGGTCCGGTGCAGCTCACGCCACCGCGCGACGGACTGTTCCAGTTGCTCGGCCAGAGCCGAGTCGATCCCGGCGGGCGGGGCGTCGAAGACGTAGGCAAGGTCGTACAGCTCCTGCTCCGGAAGATCGTAGATCCGCGCGTAGTGCGGGGCAGGTTTCAAGTCGGTGAAGCCGAGCTCCGGCCGGTCGAAATAGGGACTGAACCTCTCGATGGCGATACGGGTCACCCCCTCGGGCGGGGCGAGGTGGTGCAGGGCGGGCAGCTGGCCCATCACCGAGGTGTAGTTGTCGTCGCTCTCTTCGGGGAAGCCGTACAGGTAGTTCCACACCGTCCACAGTCCTGCGGACTGGGCGTCGCGCAGATGCCGCACGTTCTGGCAGCCGGTCACGCCCTTGTTCATCTGCTGCAGCACGCGCGTGCTGAGGCTTTCGATGCCGGGCTGGACGTGCACGAGCCCGGCATCGGCGAGGGTACGCAGCTCGCGGTAGCGCAGGTTGGACTTGATCTCGTAGTGGAACCGGAAGTCGCTTCCGGTGTCGATCAGTGCCGGGAGCAGGTGCCGGACGAACCCCATGTCGAGAATGTTGTCCACCACCACGACGTCCAGCACGTGATGCCGTCGCGCGAGCGAGGTGATCTCGTGGAGGAAGTCCACCGGCTCCTTGCTGCGGAACGCCATCGACGAGCCGTTCAGACCGCAGAAGGTGCAGTGGTGCTTCTCGCCCCACCAGCAGCCGCGCGACCCTTCGAGCACGAGTTTCGGCTCGATGTGGCAACGCGCGGACGAGTGCTCGACCCGGGTGAAGTAGGCGTCGTAGTCCGGACTTCTCCAGTGGCGCGGCGGCAGCGGAGCCGCGGACATGTCGTTCGCCACCCGGGTGCCGTCCTCGGCGGTCCAGCACAGTCCCGGCACGGCTGCCGCGTCCCCGTGTCCGCGCAGGACGTCGAGCAGGGCCGGGAACGCCCGCTCGGCCTCGCCGCGGACGACGTAGTCGAGATACGGGAAGTTCCGGTGCAGGGCCGCTCCTTGCGGGCCGTCGCAGTTGGCGCCGCCGAGGACGACGACGGTCTGCGGCGCGAGTCGCTTGATCTGTCGCGCCGCGGCCAGTGCGGCGGTGCTCTGCTGGAACGTGGTCGTGAAGCCGACCAGTTCACAGCCGGTCTCCACGATGCGGGTGGCCAGCTCGTCGATGAACCTGGGTGCCGACTCGTGCAGCCGGATGCTCGTCTCGCGCAGCCGCTCGTCGAGACCGCTCGCCATGTCCTTGCGGAACTCGGTCATGCGCCACGCCGGATCGCCGTAGAGGGCACTGGAGAAGACCCAGTCGCCGTAGCCGTCGAAATAGGCGCGGGTGGCGAAGAAGTCGTAGTCCTCGGCGGTGAGGCCGCTCTCGCGGGCGGCCCAGTCGTAGTAGTCCAGGTTCGCGCAGAGCGTTTCGACCTCGGCGCCGTGCTCACGCGCGATCCCGTGCAGGATGCCGAGGCCGAGTGAGGGCGTGTCCAGCGCAGCCCACGGCATGTTCACCAGCGTCGCACGCACGGCGCCCGCTCCTTCCGACGGAGATCTCAACGCTGTTCGCTGCTCTTGGTCTTGGGACTCCCGATACCGACGACGGGCGAGTTGCCGTTCTTGGACCTGGTCCGAGGGTCGACCAGGATCGTGGTCTTCTTCATGATCGGCACGTTCCGTTCTGGGTCGTTGGGATGGCACGCGAAAGCTAGCCGGGCAGGCTACCTATTTCCTTCCGGTGTCATTCCACCTGGTCACCGACTCGACCGGGGCCGCAAGACCGGGTGGCAGGCGGTGGCCCAGGTACTGCACGAGGCTCCTCGCGTACCGGCGCGCGGTGTCCGCTCGCTCCTCGGCGCCCATCGCGCTCAGGGCGTCGGCGAGCAGCTCGGCGGTGGACAGCAGGAGGTGGTGCACCGGCTCCGCGCTCATGATGCTGATCGCCTCGCCGAGCCGGGACACGGCACGGTCGGCATGGCCGTCGGCGAGTTCCAACGCCGCACAGACGTAGAGCATTTCGCCGGTGCCGAACCCCAGCTGCATCTCCTGCAGCAGCCTGCTGCCCTCCTCCACGAAGCGCCGGGCCGCGGGATCATTGAGTGCGAGCAGGATCAGCCCGAGCGTCAGATGACTGAAGGCTTCGTACGGGCGATCCCCCAGCTCGTGGAAGACCGCGAGTGCGGACTCGGCGGACCTGCGTGCCTCCTCGACCTCCTGGCGATGGCGCAGCACCACCGCCAGGTAGCGCAGGGCAAGCGCCTCCTCACGTCGGCTGTGCAGTCCACGGCCGAGCGCGACGGCGTCGCGCAGGGCCTCCGCGGCCGCTGCCCAATCGGCCTGCGCATAGTGGATCGTGCCGAGTTCCCGTGTTCCCTGGGCTTCGGCGACGCGGTTGGAACCGGCTCGGGCGAGTTCGAGCGCTTCGGAGACCCGTACCAGCGCGGCACCGTGCTCGCCTGCCGCTCGCAGCGCGGCCGCCTCGACAACGGCGGCCTCGGCTTCGATGGCCTTGTGGCCGAGATCTTGGAGCAGACCACGGGCCCGCACCGCCATGTCCAGGCCGGTCACCGGATCGTTCTGGAGGATGCGCAGGGGGGCCAGCCGCAGCAGCATCACACCGACACCGACCGTGTCGCCCGCGCGCCGGCAGGCCGCGAGGGCGACACTGTGGGACTCCTCCCAGTCGCCGTAGCGATGCCGCAGATCGAGGAAGTCGGTCAGGCCGTCGGCGAGGGCCCAGGCGACCTGGCTCAGCCGCAGGTCGTGTGCCTGCCGGATCGCGATCATGAGGGACGCCCGCTCTGCTTCCCACCAGGCCAGGGGCGAGGCGAGTATCAGGTCCACGTCGGCGGAGTGGAAGCCGTCGTAGCGGTCCGGGCCCACGAAGGACAGCGGTGACCAGCCGCGAAAGCGCGCTCCGCGAAAGCGCTCCGCGGCCTCGGTTGCCAGCGTGAGCCAGGTGCTCAGTGCCCGGACCAGCGCCATCAGGCGCTGCGGCTCGGGGTGTTCGCTCTCCGCCCGCTCTCTCGCGTACAGCCGGACGAGGTCGTGGTAGCGGTAGCGGGTCTGGCCCGTGGCGTCGCAGTGGGCGATGTCGAGCAGCTGCGCGTTGACGAGTTCCTCGATGATGTCCTCGGCCTCGTCGAGCGAGACGTCGAGGAGCGGAGCGACGACCCACGCCGCGAAGTCGGCCACCTCCAGCAGGCCCAGCAGGCAGAAGGCCCGCTGTTCTCGCGGGTGCAGGCCCTGGTAGCCGATCGCGAGGCTGGCCCGGACCTCCAGATCGCCGGCGACCAGGACGTCCAGCCGTCTGCGTTCGTCCGTGAGCCGCCGGGCGAACCACGCCAGATCTCCGCGCGCGTGCAGGGCGAAGCGTGCCGCGGCGATCCGTACCGCGAGCGGCAGGTGGCCGCACAGCCGCGCGACCTCCAGGGTGGTGACGTGATCGCTGCCCAGCAGGTGGGCACCGGCGGTGCGTTCGAGCAGCTCCACGGACTCCTGCGAGCCGAAGACATCGAGCGCCAGGTGATGGGCGGACTCAAGCCCGGCCAGGCGCGGCCTGCTGGTGATGAGCACCGCACACCCCGGCGAGCTCGGCAGCAGAGGGCGTACCTGCGCCTCGTCGACGGCGTCGTCGAGAAGGATCAGCAGGCGGCGTCCGGTGCTGCGGCTGCGGAACAGCTGCGCACATTCGTCGATGTCGTCCGGGATCAGCCAGTCGTCGACTCCCAGGGCGCGCAGGAAGCGTTTGAGGACGACGAGCGGGGCCACCGGTTGCGCTTCGGGACCCCGCAGACGGACGTAGAGCTGGCCGTCCGGGAAGGCATCGCTGACCCGGCGAGCGGCGTGGACGGCCAAGGTCGTCTTGCCCACCCCGCCCTTTCCGGAGACCCCCACCAGGGCGGGTGCGTCCTCGTGGGCCGCCGTGAGCAGGGCGCAGATCCGCTGGGTCTGTACGAGGCGACCGGTGAAATCGGCGATGGTGGGCGGCAGTTGGGCCGGTGCGGGACGCAGGCGCGTTCCCTCGCCTCCGCGTGACTCCAGCCCCGGGTCTCCGGCCAGGATCGACTCGTGCAGGCGCTGCAGTTCCGGTCCGGGGTCGATACCGAGTTCCTCGGCGAGCAGCACACGGCCGTCGTGATACGTGGCCAGCGCCTCGGCCACTCGGCCGGACCGGTACAGGGCCGTCATCAGATGGCCGCGCAGCTGCTCGCGCAGAGGATGGTCGGCGACGAGGGAGCGGAGCTCACCGACGAGTTCGCTGTGCCGCCCGAGGGACAGATCGGTCTCGATCAGGTCGAGCACGGCGCCGATGCGCCGCTCCGCCAAGGCGGGTGCCTCCATGTCGATCAGATACTCGGTGCCGTCCGCGAGGGGTTCTCCTCGCCACAGCGCGAGCGCGGTCCGGAACGACTCGGCGGCCTCCGGACACCGATCGGCCTCCAGCGCCGCGCGCGCGGCGCAGACATCGTGGTCGAAGGCCTGCAGATCGAGCCGGTTCTCCCCCAGATGCAGCTGGTACCCGCCTCCGAAACGGACGATGACGTCGGGGCCGAGCTCGGCGCGCAGTTGGGATACGCACTTGTGCACCTGCGTGGCGGCGGTCGCCGGCGGGGCTTCCCCCCACAACACGCTGACCAGCCGCTCGGTCGGCACGACCTGGTCCACGCGGAGCAGCAGGGCGGCCAGCACGGATCGCGTCTTGCGGCCGTTGAGTCGGACGGTGCGTCCGTCCCGCCATGCCTCGATGGGGCCGAGCACACGGAAATCCAGCATGGCTCTCCCCGGTCGTGTGGTCAGCAGGCAACGGTGTGAGAGATGCCATCCGCCCCCCGGCCAACGGCGCGTCAGCCTATCCAGATGATCGTGTCCTCCTCAAGACCTGCGGTCCGCCGGTACCGGTCGCCGGGAAGAGTTCCGGAAGATTCCCGGAAGCCCACTCCGCAACAGTGAAGCCGTCAAAAGGCACCGGCAGAACGACGGCGATACCGCCACGCCGCGTGAGCGATCACCTCGGCCGGAACCGGTTCCCCTGTGCGAGCGGCACCCCGGCCCCCACGACCGGCCCCTCCCACAGCCGCCCATCCCCACGCCCCACCAACCAACCTGACAGCGCCCTGAGGGGAATCACATGACTGTCGAGATCCTGGAAACACCGAGACGGACGTCGATCCTGGACCCCCTGCGGCTCCAGCTCGACGAGCTCAAGGCCAAGCGGCTCTACCGGGACTTCCTCCCCGTCGCCCACCAGGCGGCCCAGCCCGGCCACACCTGGCACCACGACCGCCTGGTGCAGGTCTGGTGCAGCAACGACTACCTGGGCCTGAGCCAGCACCCGGATGCCATCGCGGCGCAGCAGGCCTCGGTCGCACGGCACGGCACCGGCACCGGCGGGTCGCGCAACATCGCCGGCACCAGCGTGGCGCACGTCGAGCTCGAACACCGGCTGGCCCAGTGGCACGGCAAGGAACGCGCCCTCATCTTCTCCAGCGGCTACGTGGCCAACTTCGAGTCGCTCAGCACCCTGATCGCCGCCACACCCGGCATGGTGGTCTTCTCGGACGCGCTCAACCACCGCTCGCTGATCGAGGGCATCGTCCGCTCCGGCGCGGCCAAGCAGGTGTTCGCGCACAACGACCTGGACGACCTGCGCGCACGCCTGGCCGCTACCCCCGCCCACCTGCCGAAACTCATCGTGTTCGAGTCCGTGTACTCCATGGACGGCGACACCTCGCCGCTGTCGGACATCCTCGATCTCGCCGAGCGCTTCCAGGCGCTGACCTGGCTCGACGAGACGCACGCGATCGGCGTACGAGGCGTCACCGGCGCCGGCCTCAGCGAGGAGCTCGGCGACCGCCGCGCCACCTTCGTACAAGGGGTCTTCGGCAAGTCGCTCGGCACCGTGGGCGGATACGTGGCCGGCCCCGACGTGGCCCTGGACTATGTGCGCTCGCAGGCGCCGGGGTTCATCTTCACCACGGCACTGCCGCAGGCCTCGATGGACGCCACCCTCTGCACGCTGGACCTCGTCCAGAAAGGCACCGAGCTCCGTGCCGCGCTGGCCGACAACACCGCCCTCATGAAGGCCGAACTACGGGCCCGCGGCATCGAGTTCCTCGACGCCGACAGCCACCTCGTGCCGGTGATGGTGCGCGGCGCCGAGCGGGTCCGCGACGTGGCCGCCATGCTCCTGGACCACCACGACATCTACGTCCAGCCGATCAACTACCCCTCGGTGGCCGCCGGCAGCGAGCGCTACCGCGTGACGGTGGCCCCGTTCCGCACGCCGGAACAGATCGCGCACTTCGCCGCATCGCTGCACCACTGCCTGCAGGCCCTTTAACCCCGACCTTGATACCGGAGGAATCGTGATGACCAAGAAGCCGTGCAACCCGTTCGTCGGCGTGGAGTACACCGGTGTGGACTACGACGACCTGCAGGACCCCACCCTGTGGGCCGAGTTGGTCGACTCGCTGCACGCGCACGACGTGGTCGTGGTCCGCTCCATCGACCTGACGCCGCATCAGCAGATCGAGCTGGCCCGGCGGCTGGGCTCTCCCGTGCCGTTCGTGATCAGCAAGTACCGGCACCCGGAGTTCGAGGAGATCATGATCTCCTCGAACGAGCAGAAGGACGGCAAGCCGGTCGGCGTGGCCCGGGTCGGCAACTTCTGGCACCAGGACTCCACGTTCGTGGCCGACCCCGCGCCGTTCACCATGCTGCACGGCGTCAACGTGCCGTCCACCAGCGGGCACACCCAGTTCGCCAGCGCGGTGGACGTGTACGAGCGCCTCTCCGAGGAGTGGAGGGTCCGGCTGGCCGACAGGACCGGCAACCACACCGTGAGCAAGCGGCTGCGCATACGTCCGGAGCACGTGGGTCTGTCCGCGGCCGAGTTCCGGGCCCAGGCCGAGCACGAGCACCCCCCGGTCCAGCACCCGGTGATCTGCAAGGACGAGCAGACCGGCCGCGCGTACGTCTACGGCAGCCGGGAGTACATGGACGGCGTCGAGGGCTTCGACCCCAACGAGAACGAGGCCTTCTTCTCGATGCTGGACGAGCTGATCACGGACGAGAGCCACGTCTACACCCACCAGTGGACCCCGAACGACCTGGTCATCTGGAAGACCCGCACGACCTACCACATCGCCACCGAGGTCGAACCGGGCGTGGGGCGCACCGTGCACCGGGTCAGCATCGAGGCGGCGGACAGCGACGCGGCGCCGGTCGAAGAGCGGGTGCAGTGAGCGCCATCGCGGACCTCGCCGTCCGGTATCCGCAGGGGCGGGTCGACGTACAGAGCCTGCACGCCGCCTCCGGGGTGCCGGTGGACGACATCCTGGCCGTCACCCACGTCGCGGAGTTCCCCGCGCTGGGCAAGGACGAGACCGCGTGGGAGCTGACGCGGGACGCGGCCCGTGAGGTCCTGGACCGGACCGGAGTGGCACCGGAGCGGATCGACGTGGTGATCTACGCCGGTTCGGGCCAGTGGGACCGTCCGTTCTGGTCGCCGGCGGCCAAGGTCGCGCACGCTCTGGGCATCGAGCGGGCGCACTGCTTCGAGGTCGGCAACTTCTGCAACGCGGCCGCCGCCGCGCTGCGGATCGCTGGCGACCGGCTCGACGCGCAGGGCTCGGGGTACGCCCTGGTCCTGGTCGGCGACCGGCTGAGCCGTCTGGTCGACCACTCCGACGCCGCCAGCGTGGACCTGTTCAACTTCGGCGACGCGGCGGCCGCGGTCCTTCTGACCGCCGGAGCGGGGGCCTTCACCCTGGCGCACTCCGCCCTGCACACCGACGGCGGCTGGGCCGACTACTACCACGGAGAGCACCGCGGCGACGGTGTCGTGATCCGCCGCGAGCCCCACCGGCGCGGCCTGGCGGACGCCTACGTCGAGAACTTCACGATGCTCGTCGACCAGACCCTGCGGGCGCTGGGAGCCAAGCTCGACGATGTCGCCCATCTGCTGATCAACCACGGCGACCGGAACATGCACCAGCGGCTGCTGGCCACCCTCGGCCTGCCCGAGGGGAAATCGGTGTTCGCCTACGACCGGCTGGGCCACATGGGCGGGGCGGACACCCTCATCGCCCTGCGGGAGCTGGTCGACGCCGGGCGGGTGCGGCACGGCGACCTGATCCTGCTGGCCACCAGTGCGATGGGGTTCAGCTGGGGGATCACGGCCCTGGAGTGTCGCTCGTGAAGATCCTGGTGATGCATCAGGTCCCGTATCGCAAGATCGGCTACCACCTGGCGATCGACCACGAGGCGCACGACATCGCGTACTTCGGGACCGCCGCCTCGATCGCGGAGATCCCACAGCAGTTGCGGTGCCGGCGCGTGGTGCTGGATGGCCCGGACGGGCTGGCCGAGCAGATCATCGCCCGTACGAGCCGCGAGGACGGCTGGGAACAGGTGCTGGCCCTCTCGGAGTTCGGGATCCTGGAGGCCGCAGCGGTCCGTGAGCACCTGGGCCTGCCCGGCCCCGGTCGCGCGGACCTGGAGCTGATCCGCGACAAGGTCGCCATGAAGCAGGCGCTGGTCGAAGCCGGCGTGCGCCACCCGCGGTTCGCGGCGACGCCCCCTGCGTCAGGACCGCTGCCGTGGTCGGGCCGCACAGTCGTCAAGCCGCGGTTGGGTGCCTCCAGCGACGGAGTCACCGTCCATGCCACGGCCGAGGACGCCGTCGCCCACTACCGCGCTCTGCCCGATCCGCAGGCCTATCAGCTGGAGGAGTACATCGACGGTGAACTGCTGCACGCGGACGGGCTGGTGGCCGTCGGCCAGGTGATGGACCTGGTGGTCAGCCGGTACGTCGGCAAGCCCGTCGACTTCGCCGCCGGCGCCCCCATCGCCACCGGGCAGCTACCGGCCGACCCGCGTCATGTGGCCTTCACCGAGCACGTGGTCCAAGCGCTCCGGATCGAGGCCGGGTGCATCCATCTGGAGTTCTTCGAGACGGCGGCCGGGGAGCTGGTGTTCCTGGAGGTGGCGAACCGGCTCGGCGGCGGCGGCATCGTCACCGCCCACCTGCGGCGCACCGGAGTCCATCTGGCCCACCACGAGATCGCGATACGGCTCGGCCTGCCGCGGCCGGACCGACTGGCACCCAGCGGGCACTACCACGGCTTCGCGATCTTCCCCGGACACCGGCTGGATCCCTCCCGGCCCTGGCGGACCGACGTGCCCCAGCGCCTGAGCGACCACCCGGCGCTGGACCGGCTGCATCTGCTCGAAGACCCCGCGATCACCTCCGACGGCGAATCCGGCCGGACCACGTACCAGGAATGGCAGGTCCCCGCCTTCGTCGAGGCCTCGCATCCCGATCCCGTCGAACTCGCCCGCTTCCTCGACGACTGCACCCGCTCGATCCGCGTGACCCAGCCCGAGCCCGTTCCCTCTCCAGGAGGTCCCCCGTCGTGACCGCCATGACCACCCCGATCCGCTCGGCGGCCCAGGCGCAGACCGCCGACACCACCCCCCACTACCCGACCGATCTGCTCCTGGCCGTCGCGCACGTCGAGCAGACGCTGGCACGTGAGCCCGGTTCGCCGGCGGCCCGGGCGCTCGCCGACGCCGGCGTCGACTTCCTGTTCCGCACGGAAGAGCTCACTGAAGGGCTGGACGAACTCTTCGGCGGCGTGTGCCAGTACCCGTGGCAGCCGCTGACGGACAGCAACGACGTGATCGCCTTCTCGCCGCTCGGCACGGTCGTCCTCGACGACGCCGCACCGGACACCACCGAGAAGCCCCTGCGCGGGCTGCTGCTGGCCTGGGCTGCCGGAAACGACGTCATCGTGCGCACCGCACGGCCCAACTGGTGGCGGACGCTCGACAACCTGATGCGGGCTCCCGGATTCCCGCTTCCCGCCCTGCTGACCGTCGAGCCGGGCGCGCCCTGCCCGGGAGCCCACCACATCGACGTCCCACCGCTGCCGCCGGTACGCGGCCAACTGCGGGACGCCGCCCTCGATGCCCGGCGCTTCCGGCTCGACTGCACGTCCGGCTGGGCCCAGTCACTGTCCCGGCGCGAGTACCTCCCGGGCACCGCACTGGCCCAGGCCCGGGCCACGGACAGCGCCTGGCAGGACGCCCGCATCGCGGCGCGCCTGCGCTATCTCGTCGAGCGCGCGCGGCGCACCTCGTACTACCGGGGGCTCTCCCTGCCACAGGTGGCGGACCGATCCGACCTGCAACACCTGCCGATCCTGGAGAAGTCGGCCTTGGAGCGGCACTCCCTGCCAGCCGGGCGCGAGCTGTGCAGCGGCGACCGGCCCAGCGGCGAGGTGCTCCGCAGCGGCGCCACCAGCGGCGACCCGCGCTACATCGTCTTCTCGCGCGCCGACTGGACCAACATGGTCCGCGAGGCGATCCCCGTGCTGTACGCGCTGGGCCTGCGGCCGGGCGACAGGGTCATCAACACCCTGTTCGGCGGGGAGCTCTACGGCGGGATGGTGACCAGCCAGAACGAACTGTCCCGCATGCCGCTGGAGACGTACACCGTCGGCGGCGTCGCGACCGCGGACCACGTGCTGATGCTGGTGCGCAGCTTCGAGGCGAACGTCGTCCTGGGCATGCCCGCACTGCTCCTGCCGGTGCTGCGCAATGCCAAGGCCGCCTGCCCGGACCTGCGGATCGAGAAGGTGCTCTACGGCGGCAGCCCGATGATGGAGTCGGACAAGCAGTGGCTCCGCGACGAGCTGGGGACCCGGATCGTGGCCAGCGTCCTGGCCGCCAACGACGGCGCGCAGCTGGGCTATCAGTGCTCCGAGATGAGCGGGACACGCCACCATGTGTGCGACGACTACAACCTGCTGGAGGTGGTCGACGAACAAGGACGGCCGCTGCCCGACGGCGAGTTCGGCGAGCTGCTGGTGACCAGCATGCAGAAGTTCGAAGGACCGCTCATCCGCTATCGGATCGGCGACGTCGGCCGTATCTACGAGCACAGCTGCGGCTGCGGCCTGACCGGCCGGGTGCTCGACTATCTGGGCCGTTCCGACGGGCTGATCAAGGCCCGCAGCCAGACCATGCTGTACGCGGACGTCGTGGCCGAACTGGCCCCGTTCGGCGTCTCCCAGGTGCAGATCGAGGTCGCCTCCCACGACCGGGTGGAATCCGTCGTGATCCGGACCGAGTCCTCCCGTCCGCTGGATCCCGAGGCGCTGCGGGCACACCTGGAGTCGACGTTCGAACTCCTCGGCACGCGGCAGGAGTTCGAGTCCGATGAGGTGCTGTTCCGCTTCGTCGTGGAGTGCCACGGCGAAGGCGAGCTGCCGCGCCACCCGGTCAGCGGCAAGGTCCGCACCGTGATCGACCGGAGGCTGGAGCCGTGATGCCGACGGAACCGACAGCCGCGCTGCTCAACGCGGAACTCGCCAGGCCGGACAGCCCGTTGCGGGCGATCGACCTCCAGCGCCATCCCGACCTCACCGACCTGGGGTGCCGGTTCCTCGAACGGCCGCTGGTCTATCCCGAATCCCAGATGCGCGCCTTCGAAGCCGATCTGCTCGCGGCGGTCGAGCTGCTCGTGGCGCTGCCGACGCGGCTGTTCGACGGCGATGTCGAGCGGACCTGCGGGGCGCTGGGCCTGTCCGCGCGCAAGGCCGAGCTGATCGGGGCCTTCGAGAAGCAGAGCCCGCCGCGCTTCGGCCGTATCGACGCCTATCACGACGGCGAGGCGCTGCGGATCCTGGAGTTCAACGCCGGCGGGTCCGTCGGCGGCCAGGAATGGGTGGGGCCGCTGGCGGCGGCGTTCTGGGCCGAGTCCGCGTTCCGCGAGTTCGGCACAGCACACGGCCTGCACTACCTGGACCAGACGAAACTGCTGGCCCGTGCGCTGCGGGAGGCGGCCGCGCCCCTCTGCTCGGGCCGCGAGCCGGTCGTCGCCATGGTCGAAGGGGCGGGCGGCCTCGGCCTGTACGGCGACGAAGCGTGGTACCCGTTGCAGCGCCTGCTCCGGGCCGAAGGACTCGACTGCCGGATCGGAGAGCTCCGTGAACTGGACGTGAGCGCGTCCGGGGTGCGTTTCCAGGGCAGCCGGGTGGACCTGGTGTACCGGCTGTTCGACCTGGACCAGGTCGCCGACGCCCCTGATACGTGGCTGATCACGGCCCGGTTGCAGGACGCGCACCGATCCGGACAGGTGGTGCTGTGGGCTCCGCTGGAGTGCGATCTGCACGACAACAAGCGGTTCCTGGCGTACCTGTCGGACCCCCGGTTGCGCGGGCACATGTCGCAGGACGAACGGGCACTGATCGACCGGGTGCTTCCGTGGACCCGGGCCCTGATACCGGGTGCGGCAGGACTCGACAAGGTGATCGCGGACTGCCGCGAGCGCCGCGAACACCTGATCCTCAAGCCCGACGGCGGATTCGGCGGCCAGGGCATCACCTGTGGGTGGCTGGTCTCGGATCAGCGGTGGGCCGACGCGCTGCGGCGCGGCGCCCTCGACGGCGCGGTGGTCCAGGAACGGGTTGTCCCGCGCGAGGAACCGGTGGTGGACCTCGCGACCGGACGCACCGAGCCCTGGGACGCCTGCCTGGGCCTGTACTGGATGCCGAGCGGTCTGGGTGGCGGCGGAGCGCGGCTCGTGCGTTCGGGTGCGCCGGCCACGTCCGCCGACCGGCAGCTGGCCGCCGTCTACCTGTACCCGGACCAGCCCGCCGAGAAAATGCTCGTCCGCGTCGGGGAGGAATGAGCGGTGCGCAAAGCCTTCGCGCCCTATCGCGGGCTCCTGGCGACCCCCGGCGCGCGCACCCTGTTCGCCGTCGCGCTGCTCGCGCGCCTGCCGGTGACCGCGGCGTCGATGACACTCGCCCTGCACGTCGTCCTGGACATGCACAAGGGATACGGCGCGGCGGGGCTCGCGGACCTCATGATGACGATCGGCGGAGCCGCGGGCGCGCCCCTGCTGGGCCGGATGCTGGACCGGCACGGCGTACGCCCGGTGGTGCTGCTCACCGGCACGGTCGAGGCCGCCTTCTGGGTCGGCGCACCCCATCTCGGCTATCCGGGACTGCTGGCGGCCGCCATGGTGTGCGGGTTCCTGGGACTCCCGGTGTTCACGGCCATCCGCCGTGCGATCGCCGTACGCATCCCCGCCGATCAGCAGCGGCAGGCGTTCGCCCTCGACGCGATCCTCGTCGAGCTGGTGTTCATGGTCGGCCCGGCCTCCGCCGTCGCGGCCATCACCGCGTTCCACGGCGCGACCGTGACGATGACCGCGATCGGTCTGCTCAACATCGGGGCCGCGGTCCTGCTCACCCGACTCACCGCACCCGACGGGGCGCCGGCCAACGACGACGCTGACGAGGAACCGGCCGACGCAGCACCCCTGGCACCGGGCGAGCGCAGTGTCTGGCTCCGCCCCGGCCTCCTGCTGGTCCTGGGCGTCAGCCTGGCGGCCAACCTTGTCCTGGCCGGCAGCGAGGTCTCGATCATCGCCGTCCTGCGCGGGATCGACGCCACCGAATGGGCGGGGATCTGCGTCCTGGTCTGGTGCGCGAGCTCGCTCATCGGCGGTTTCTGGCACGGCGCCACCTCCCGGCCCTGGCGGCTGCCGAGGCTGATGCTCGTCATGGGCATCGCCATCGCCCCCGCCGGGTTCATCGGCCACGCGGGATGGATCTGGCTGGCGCTGGCCCTGCTCCCCTCGGGCTTCGTGTGCGCACCGACCCTCGCCTCGGCCTCCGAGGAGGTCACCCATGCGGTGCCGCCTTCGGCGCTCGGTCAGGCCTCGGGCTTGCAGGGCTCGGCGATGACCATCGGCGGAGCGATCGGCGCGCCCTTGGCCGGAACCGTCATCGACCATTCCGCACCGGCGTGGGGCTTCGCGGTCACCGGCATGACCGGTGCGGCCCTGGCAGCCCTGACGATCGCCTACCAACACCTCGCCACACCGGTTCCGGCCCGGGCGGCGACCGATGAGGCCGACGCCCCGACACCGGCCTGATCGCCGCCGGGCGAGGGCGCGGCCCCTATCCCCCTGCGGCGAGGCGTTGCCACGCCAGCGGCACCGCCACCATCAACGCGCGCCAACTCCCGCACCACGCACCCGACTTGACACACCTTTCGAGCGGAAGGCTCTCATGCGCATCGGCACAGTCCGCAGGACCCTGACGAAGGCGGGTATCGCGGCGGCCATCGCCGTCACCACCGTCGCGGCAGCCGCGAACCCCGGCGGCGCCGCCGTCAGCACGTCGGCCAGCCATTCCCACCGCTCCGAGGCACTCACAGCAGCGGACGCCAAGCACGGCGGAACGGTCCGCATCGCGCAACGGCCGAACGACAGCCCGAACGTGATCTGGCCGTTCATGGACGCCAACCAGATCACCTCGATCAACATCGGGGAGTTCCAGCAGTTCTTCTTCCGGCCGCTCTACTTCGCCGGACGCAATGACAAGATCGCAATCGACGACGACCTGTCGCCCGCCCGGGCCCCGGTCTGGAGCACCGACGGCAAGACCGTCAGCATCCGGCTCAAGAACTGGAAGTGGAGCAACGGCGACCCGGTCACCGGGCAAGACGTCCAGTTCTGGATCAACATGGCCAAGGCCGAGAAGGACCACGACGGCTACTACACGCCACCGATGACCATCGCGGGGACCACGACGAACTACTTCCCGGACAACGTGGTGTCCACGTCGGCCGCGAAGCACAGCATCTCGATCACCTTCGACCGGCAGTACAACCGGACGTGGGTGTTGCAGAACGTCCTGACCACGATCACTCCGATGCCCTCCGCGTGGGACGTGACCGGCCCCGACGGCACAAGGGGCAAGTGCGCGTCGGACGCGTTCGACGCTCCGACGCTCAAGGCCGACTGCGACCCGGTCTTCCGGTACCTGAGCGCGGCATCGGTCGACAAGAAGACCTTCGCGACCAACCCGCTCTGGCAGATCTCGGACGGCCCCTGGAAACTCAAGTCCTACGACGCGGATTCCGGCGCCTACTCCATCGTCCGCAACAAGGCATACTCCGGCGTCCACAAGCCGTACCTGGACGAGGTCGACTTCGTCGCGTACACGGACGCCGACACCGAATACGCGGATCTGCGGGCCGGAGCATCGAGCCCGAACGCCCTGCAGATCGGCATCCTGCCCAAGGCGCATGCGGCGCAGTTCAACAAGAACGACCCACAGGCGGGCAATCCGTTGGCCCGGCAGGGCTACCACATCGCACCGGTGACCTATCTGGACTCGATCACCTACTACCAGATCAACTTCCAGAGCAGCCAACACGGCAAGCTGTTCCGACAGCCCTACTTCACGAAGGCCCTCCAGGACTCGTACGACCAACAAGGCGCCATCGACGGCCCCCTCAAGGGCTGGGGGTACCCGACGACGGGCGCCGTGCCGTCGATCCCGACGGGGAACCCGCTGTCGCCCAACGCCCAGCAGCACCAGATCAAGTTCGCCCCGGCCGAGGCCAGGAGCCTGATGGCAGCGAACGGCTGGGACCTCAGCACCACCCCGGCCGTGTGCAGGAACCCGGGGACGGGAGCGGGACAGTGCGGGGCCGACATCGCCGCCGACGACAAGGCGGAGTTCACCCTGGACTACCAGTCCGGCAACGCCGATCTGCCGGCGATCATGGCCTCGTACAAGACGAGTCTCGCGCAGGCGGGGATCGCGGTGAACCTGGCCGAGAAGCCGGTGGACCACCTGCAGGGCGAAGCATCGCTGTGCGGTGCGACAAACCCGGCGGGCTGCACATGGGACGCGGTCCTGTACGGAGGCTGGGTCTACTCCCCTCAGCTCTACCCGACCGGCGACGCCCTGTTCGCCACTGGGGCCGGGGCGAACGTGTGGGGCTACTCGGATCCGCACCTGGACCAGCTGATCGCCAAGACGATCACCAGCAACGACATCCAGGACATGTACGCGTACGAGGACTACATCAACGACCATCTGCCGGTGATCTACAACGAGAACACCGTGGCGATCTACGAGGTGGCCGACGGGCTGCACATGCCGGTCCAGGACCCGTTCGAGGGCTATGAACCGGAGTTCTGGTACTACACGAAGTGATCGTGGAGGCGTTGTCACGTCGGCGGTGTGAGTCGACCCGAGCTTCCGAAGCCAGCAGCCAGGGCCGAGTGGATGCGCTGTGTACCTTCGAGCCTCCCCGCCGAGAGACCACTGCCAGGGCTGTGCATACTTACGGTCGACATTTTGCTCTTTGCGCAAAGGAACCATCCGTGCACGTTCGCACCCGCCGTCTCGCCCTCGCGACCCTGGCCGCCTCGTCGCTCCTGCTGCTGTCCGCCTGCAACGGGGGCTCCAACTCCGCCGACAAGGCCGACAAGAAGGGCAAGGCTGCGCCGTCGGCCCCGGCCGTCCCGGACTCCATCACCGCCGAGCAGGCACAGCAGGCCCTCGTCGGGCTGGGGGACCTGCCGGCCGGATGGAAGCTGGAGGCGAACACGGGCCTGGACAAGTCGCAGGGCGCGGAAGAGGACATGATGACAGGCGCCAAGGCGCTGTGCGCTCCGGTGACCGCTGTCCTCAACAGCGGTCGGCTGGGGACGGACTACAAGGCCAATGCCCAGGAGGTCTTCACCAAGAAGGGCGACCAGACCACCGTGGCGCAGGACGTCAGCGGCTACCCGCGCGCCCAGGCGGAGCGGGCGATGGCAGGGCTGCGAGCAGCCATTGAGCAGTGCGGAACCTTTACCGCACAGCAGGGCGGCCACAAGGCCACGGTGACGGTCAAGAAGACTGCCGAGCAGCCCAAGTACGCCGACGAGTCCATCCGCTACACCGTCAAGATCGTCCAGGGCGACATGCAGATGGACTTCGACATGGGTACGGTCCGCAGCCACGGTGCGATCACGACGGTGCTGAACAACTACCCGGACCATGGCGACCGTGGACTGGAGGCGTTCACCAAGGCTCTGTCCAAGGCCGCTGGGAAGCTGGTCGCCGCAGCGGCGAAGACTGCCTGATCCGGACTCCGGCCGGTTCGGCATTATTTGGACGTCTTTCGGCGGCTCCGATCTCGGCAACCCCAGTGGTACTGCGGAGCCCCGGTGGTCCGCCCGACCGCTCTCGGCGGGGCGGACCACCCGGGTCAGTGGATGCTGGCGCTCCTGATGGTCAGGACGTGCCGAGCGGGTTGAGCACGGCGAACCGCCAGCAGCCGTCGGCGTCTCGGCACGCGACGTTGGCCGTGGTGCCGGTCGAAACGACGCGCTCGCCGTCGGGGGCAGTGACTTCGAGGGTCCAGTCGGTGACGAGCAGAGCGGACTCGGCGCCGAGCAGAGCGTGCCGGAAGATGTTGGTGAGCCGTCCACGGGCGGCGACCGTCCCACTGATCTCCTGACGCAGCGCCAGGTGGCCGACGATGACCTCGCCGGTCACTGTACGCATGGTGGCCCCCGGCGCGAACAAGGCCAGTACACCCCCGACGTCACCACGGTTGAGGGCGTCCTCGAACGCGACGGGCAGCTGTGCGGGATCGGCAATAGCGGATTTCACAGTGGTTGGTCCTTCCTGGGATCAGGGCAGTGATGTCCGCGTGCGCGGCGGGCCCTGGGGCCGGCGGCGCGCGGCGCTGCCTCCACGATCCGTGTCCGGGGGCTCCCACAGCGAGGTAGGGTCGGGACCTGCCATGGTTGAAGTTGGACAACGCGACGTCATCGACATCGCCTACCGCAATCCTGACCTCCCCCGGCTGGGAATCGAGGTCCTGACATTTGACGCCCTGCGCCGCCGTCTGAGGAGGACGGTGGCCCGCACCACGAGCCGGCCGGACTTCCACCAACTGCTTCTCGTACGGGGCGGCACGGGAACCGCGATGGTCGATTTCGTCCCCCGGCCCTGCGCACCGCGCACGCTGCTGCACGTGCGGCCCGGGCAGGTACAGCGGTTCCCGGCCGACGCGACGGGCCGCCTCGCCGAACTGGATGCCGTGCTGGTGCTCTTCACCGCCGCGTTCTTGCCACCCCTGCCGCTGGCCACGCCCCTTCTCGACGGCTTCGGCCCGGCCCACTGGACACTGTCCCCGGGCGACTACGAAGCCCTCGACCGGACCCTGACCGAGATCGCGGCCGAATACCACGCAGCGGGGAGCCACCAGGAGGACCTGGACGCCGACCTCACCGTTCAACTGCTGCGCCAGCTCCTCGGCACGCTGCTGCTGCGCGTGGCCCGGTTACCGCACCCGGACCGCGCCACCTTCCCGCCCACGGGCGGCGAGGTCTTCCGCGCCTTCCGATACGAGCTGGAGCGCTCGTTCGCCACCATCCGCTCCGTGCAGAGCTACGCCACCCGGATCGGCTACTCACCACGCACCCTGACCCGCGCGTGCCAGACCGCCACCGGCCGCACCGCCAAGCAACTCATCGACGCCCGCGTCGTCTTGGAGGCGCAACGCCTGCTGGTGCACACCGACCTGCCTGTCGCCGCGATCGGCCGGACGCTCGGCTTCTCCGAGCCCACCAACTTCGGCAAATTCCTCGCCCGCGAGACCGGCCACACCCCCGGCGGCTTCCGCACACGCCAGCGCTAGTCAGGAGAGGGAATGTTGGTCCGTGTCGAGAAGCTGCCGCAGAGTCCTCGGCCGCTGAAGGTCCGGGTTCACACGCCCGTCGGAACCGCCGTGGCGTCCTGGCGTGGTGATCCGGAGAAGGCAGACGGCTGCCATCACATCGAGTGGAGCGTGGACGAGAACCTTCTCTGGGGCCACAACACACAGTTGGCTGCCCGTGCCGAGCCAGGACTCTGGCAGGAGCACGATCAGCTGGTCCTGCGCGGCCGGCTTGCCCTGACCGAGGACGGCATGGCGATCCTGGAAATGGGCGACGCACAGATCCTGTTCGACTTCTCTGCGCCTCCCCCTGAGTGCAGCCACGGCACCTGGGTGGAGATCCGTATCGAAGCAGACAACGTCGCCCTCTGGCCCTGCCAGATCTGACATCACAAGATCGCCAGCTGGTGGCCGGGCCCTCGCCGACCTGCTCGGCCGCTGATGTCGCCGACCGCACCCGCCGACTGAAGCCCAAGACACCGTCGGCGACCGACCGGCAGGCTGCGGCGACTGCACCCAACCAGCCACCGCTGCCGATGGGTTGATCAGTTGAGAGGGTGCGGCGACAGGACGGTCAGCCACAGCAGGACGACGGTGGCGACCCCCATCAGCGGGGTGAGTATCTCGGTCTCCAGCTTGTTGCCGCTCCGCTTGATCAAGACGATCTCGTACCGGGTCTTGAGCGGCCACAGCCACGGGGCGCCGCGCTTGGTGATGGAGTCGCCGAGCAGATGGGCCACACAGCCCAGGCCGATGGCGTACGGCAGCCAGCCGGGCGCGGAGGGAATGAACTTGGCGATGGCCGCGGTCCCCAGAGCGGCCAGGGCGACGATGGTGCCCCAGGCGTGGAACCCGTGCCCGGGCGGGCAGAGGTTGAGCGCCCGCACGGCGAGGGCCAGCAGGAAGAAGGTCATGACGAGGGTGAACGGCCGCCCCAGATAGGCGATTCCGGCCCAGCTGCCCAGCACCATGAAGGCGACGAAGAACAGCGAGTGCGTGGCGTGGCGGTGCCCGCCGGAGACCCAGGCGACGAACCGGCAGAGCAGCCGGGAGACCGGGCCGAGGAAGTTGGCTATCGTCCCGTCATGGTGATCGAGATCGGGCAGCAGCGCCGCACCGGCGCACAGCACCGTTCCCATCAGGATCTCCTGGGGCGCCAGATGCGTGTGGAGCATCAGCGGCGGCAGATAGGGTGCGGCGCCCGCAAAGAGCAGCGCGCCGCTGACGGCATGCGAATGACCCATCATGGTGTGGTTGTTCTCCCCCGATTCGGCGCCACGGGTGCAGCGCACGCCCTGTGTCTGTGTGTCAGAGATTGGTGAGTCGTTCGCCTTCGCGGTCCTCAAGTATGTGGTCCACACACACCGCAAGGATGATCAGCATGGTCGCGTCCCGTTCGCTCATCACGTCGACCGCATAGGCGTCGCGGATGGTGAACCAGCGGCGCGAGACATGCGCCAAAGTAGTGCCGTGGTGCTGGATGTCGAACTCGCGGTCCCAGAGGTTGCCCACGACGCGCAGCCTGCGACCGTCCCCCAGGCGGACCTTGAAGCGGTCGCCGAAGATCCGCAGCGTCCGCTTGCTGATCAAGCCCACCGTCTCGCCGTCCTGTTTGATCAGGATGGTGTGGTGCAGCGTGAAGACCTTTTTGACGATGCTGGCAACGTGGTTGCCCCGGGTGTCCACGAAGTCGAAGGTCGTCCGCAGCCGGAACAGCTTGCGGTCGACCTTGAACAGCTTCTCCCGGTGCTCGGTCTCCACCCACGCTTCCTCATGGAAGGCGAGCATGCGGTCGCGTACCAGGTAGCGCATGGGATACCTCCGTCCAGATCGCTCAGGCACCCGGGCTCCGGGCGCCAACGACTCGGGCCCGCCCGATCAGCGAAGCCCCACCCGGCATATTAGTTGCTCACTTGCGCAACTCATGACCATGGGTCATACGCGCATCGCTGCGCGGCTTGATGGATCGCACCAGCGCGCTCCAAGACGCGCACCGTGCGGCGACGTGACCGGGAACGAAGCGGGGCTCAGCCCCGGGCCGGCACCATCACCTTGTCGGTGACGGCGTAACGACCGTCGGTCCAGTACGGCGCCGCACCAGGCGAGGTCTCCTTGTCCTGGCCCGTACGGGCATCCAGGACCACCAGACCGTTCTGCTCCGTCCGGCCGTAGACCATCCCGTGCCGGGCACCGGTCACGTTGGGAGCCACCCGCCCCGAACTGTCCGGCAGGGCCCACAGCGCCTTCCCGGTGTGTGGGTCCATACCGAAGGCTTCCGAGCCACTGCTCGCGCAGACCACGACAGACTGCTGGTCGTACTGGCACCAACCGGTGCATACCGTGGCCCGACGGGACCTTGAAGCTCAGTTCTTCGCCGGAGGCGGGCACGATGGCGGTGACGTTGCCGAAGGGCTTTCCCTTCAGCCCCTGGAGCAGGAGCAGTTCGGGCCCGGCAGCCACAGCCGTCGCGGAGTCCGTCGCCTTCGACCACGCCGTGGAGCCGTCCCCTACGGCCCGCGCCTGAAGACTCTCGGGCGACCAGGAGCCCGACGACTTCAGGCCGATGACCCGACCGGCGGCGACCTCCACTGGCTTGAGCTGCGGATCCCCCCAGACCGCCTTGCCCATGGCGAGGTCGATCGCCACAACACCCACCTTGTCCCTCTCGTTCACACTCACCACAGCAGTCGTCCGGTCGACGCCGATGATGGCGGTCTTGAACGACGACTGTGCGGCGTCCGTGAATTCCTCGGGCAGGTCCACCACATGCCGCCAAGCCAACCGGACAGCGTCCGCGTCGGCAGCCACGACCTCGATCGCGCTGTGGGCGGGCGTGGTCCCCGTTCCCCCTCAGCGTGACATGCGGGAGGCCTCCGCCTGGACCCTACCTACGCTGCTGCCAGCGGTGGGGAGTTGGCAGACCACGTCATGCGGTCCTGGCCTGTCGCCTGGTCAAGCCGATGGATGGTGCCGCCGCCGCAACTGTGCGGGAATCGCCAGGCAGACGAGCGTCATCTTCTGTCCGATCGCGGACCGCATCGGCCCGGGGCGCGCGTACGAATCACTCCGAGGACTCGGCCACCGGCGGGAGTTGAGATGCGCGGGCGGTGGTTCGGCGACTGGTTCGGTAGTGGCCCGGGGTCGTTCCGATGATGTTGGTGAACGCTGCGATGAAGCTGCTGGGGTTGGCCCAACCGCAGGCGTAGGCGGTTTGCGTGATGTCGTGGCCGTCGGCGAGGAGTACGAGCGCGTGGTAGATGCGTAGTTGCGTGCGCCACTCATAGAAGGTCATGCCGAGTTCGTTGCGGATCAGTCGACTGAGGGTGCGTGTGCTCGCTCCGATCGTCTTCCCGAGTTCGGCCAGGGTGGCGTTGTCCGCCGGCGTCTCGTGCAGCATCCGCGCGATGGCTTGCAGTCGGTCGTCCTGTGGCTCCGGCAGGTGCAATGGCTGCTCGTGTGCATCGCGGAGTTCATCGACGAGGACGCGAAGGAGGCGAGAGCGCGCGGAGCGGCTGTAACCAGGCACGGCGTCCCCGTAGTTGCGGGGGCCGGTCAGGGCGAGCAGGACCTCACGGGCGAGGTCGGAGGCCAGGAACACGGCGGGATGGTCCGGTATGAGCCGGGCGAGGGATGGTGCGAGAAAGACGATCCGCATATCGGTGTCGCCGTGGGCGTGGTGGTAATGCGTGAACCCGGCGGGCGTCCAGGCGACCCGGTTGGCGGGAGCGATCGACGTGCCGCGCTCGGTGTGAACTGCCAAGACACCGCTGGCTGCATACACCAGGTGTCCCCGTGCGTGCGACTGCACCGCGCTGGTTTCGCCGGACGGCCAGAGGTGGCGCCCGCCTGACGGCCACACATGTGACGTCACACCGGCGGTCGGGGAAGGTTGGCGGCGAACAGGCATCAGTTGGCATTCTAGCGGTAGCAAGCCACACCTTGATCTGGTGACACTTTCCTCCATGCGGAGTGGTCTTCCGTCGCGCAAGGCGCCCGACCGCACCACTCGCCATCGAGGCGGCGTGCCTCGATGCCGCGACTTGAGAGAAGGAGAAACACATGGCGACGTTCGTCCTCGTGCCCGGTGCCTGGAAGGGCTCCTGGGCCTTTGAGGCAGTGGTTCCGCTGCTGGAGCGTGCCGGTCACACCGTGCACGCCCTGACCCTGACCGGTCTGCGGCCGGACGACGACCACGCGACGGTGGCGAGCTCCAACCTCGACACGCACGCCGACGACGTATTGCGACTCCTCGATCGCACCCACACCACCAGCGCGACGCTGGTCGGCCACAGCTACGCCGGGATGGTGATCGCCGCCGCCGCTGATCGCGCCGACGGCCGGATCTCGCGACTGGTGCATCTCGACGCCTTTGTACCGCTCGATGGCGAGTCGTGGTGGTCGTCAGCGAACGGGTATTTCCGGGAACTGGTCGCTGCCGGCGCTGGGGCCACCGGCTACGCCGTCCGGCCGCCGGACGGCGGCGATCCCCGCCGCCGCCCCCATCCCCTCGCCTCGTTCCTGCAGACGATACGGCTCACAGGCACCCTCGCCCAGGTCCCCCGTCGGGAGTTCATCTACTGCTCGGGATGGGAAGACCGGACACCGTTCGCTGACCTGCGCACCCGACTCCAAGCCGACCCCGAATGGCAGGTCCACGACCTCCCCACCGGCCACGACGCCATGAATGAGGCCCCGGAGGCGGTCGCCGCACTACTGCTCGGCGAGGGCCTCGCCGATGCGTCGACGCACAGACGGCAGGCCTGCCGTTAAGGGCCACACAAGGCCCGGACGGGCTCGGCTTCACCGGGCTCAGAAGTTGCTGGGCGGCAGCGGAAGAGGCAGCCCGGGCAGGCCGTCGATGCTCTGCGCGATGTGGTCCTTCTTGGCGAAGTACGCGCTCAACGAGGCGTCGTCCTCGCGCGAGAAGCGCTTGCCGTGCAGGTCGCGGTCTTCGTCGTACGACATGAAGGGCACCCCGTATCCGCAGGAGTCACGGACGAGTTCGGCCGTCACCACGATGATCGCTCGAAGGCACACCGCATCACCGTGATCCGGCCGTTCTCCCGCAGGTGCGCAATCGCCTCGGCAGTACTGCCGGCGAAGTCGAGGTAGACGACCCGCTGCTCGTCGAGCACCGCGAAGGAGCCCTTGAGGCCCTTGGCAGAGAGGTTGACCGTGCCATCGCGGCCCAGCGGGGCGGTCGCGACGAAAAATACCGGCTGCTGCTCTATGAAAGTAAGCCTCCGGGGCAAGTGGTGGGCTCGGCGCCGGTCAACTGGGGTTGCGAGCGTTGGTGAAGACGATTCCGGTGTTCTGTCCCTGCCCGATCCAGAAGACGTCGACGAGCCCGGGTGCGGTACTGACGGCAGCGATACCACCGTTCGGGTCGGCCGAACCAGGGATAGGGGCGACATCAGCGATCGGGTTGTTCCACGTCCCGTCGGGGTTGCGGGCGTTGGTGAACAGTTTTCCGTCGTGCCGAGCCCAGAACACATCGACGAGGCCGGACACAGTGCTCACAGCAGCGATGCCACCGTTCGGGTCGGCCGAGCCAGGGTTGGGGGCGACATCGGCGATCGGGTCGTTCCAGGTCCCATCGGGGTTGCGGGCGTTGGTGAAGACGACTCCCGCGTTCTCGCCCTGCCCGACCCAGAACACGTCGACGAGCCCGGGTCTGGTGCTGACAGCAGCGATACCGCCGTTCGGGTCGGCCGAACCGAGGTTGGGGGCGACATCGGCGATCGGGTTGTTCCACGTCCCGTCGGGGTTACGGGCATTGGTGAAAACAATGCCGGCGTTTTCCCCCTGCCCGATCCAGAACACGTCGACCAGCCCAGGCGCGGTGCTGACAGCAGCGATACCACCATTGGGATCGGCCGAACCAGGGTTGGGGGCAACGTTGGCTATCGGGTTGTTCCACGTCCCGTTGGCGTTGCGGGCGTTGGTAAAGACAATGCCGTCGGACCGAATCCAGAACACCTCGACGAGGCCCGGCCTGGTACTCACAGCGGCGATGCCACCGTTCGGCTCGACCGAACCAGGGTTGGGGGCGACATCGGCGATCGGGTTGTTCCACGTCCCGTCGGGGTTACGGGCATTGGTGAAGATAATTCCGTCGGACCGAATCCAGAACACATCGACAAGGCCGGGCGCAGTGCTGACGGCAGCAATGCCGCCATTGGGGTCGGCCGAACCGGGGTTGGGGGCAACGTTGGCTATCGGGTTGTTCCACGTCCCGTTGGCGTTACGGGCGTTGGTGAAGAGGACACCGGCGTTTCTTCCCTGTCCGATCCAGAACGCCTCGGCGAGACCCGGAGTGGCACTGACAGCGGCGATGCCGCTGTTCAGGTCGGCCGAGCCAGGGTTAGGGGCTACATCGGCGATCGGGTCGTTCCAGGGGCCCTCGAACTCGTCATACCGATATCCGAGTGCGCGATGGTCGAGCACATCTGCCGGTGTGCGACCAGAGAACTCCCTCATCGGGTCGGTGAGACCAAACCCCGGGCCGCTCGACACGAACGGAGCTTCGGGATGCCCGCGCTGCCATCGCACCCACAGCAGGTCGATCCAGCTGTGATGCAAGTAGAAGGCCGGGTCGCCGGGCGAGGTGAACCCAGACATGACGCCACCGACCCACGAATGCGGCGGATTGTGGATGTTCTGTTCCAGATCCGGCCAGAACTCGTCGTAAGTGCCGAGCTCTTGATTTGCTTCGACCTGCTTCGGTGTTGGCAGTCCGCCTACTCCAAGCATTCGATGCAGGTTCCACTGCGTGTCGAACTGACCCAGGAAAGCATCGGACCACAATGGATCGTCCACTTTATTGTCCACCGACGAGTTCCAATAGGGGATCGAGACCGTCGGGTCGATCCGCTGCAGTTCACGCTCGAAGCGGAGCAGGAACTCGCGATGCCACGGAAGAAAGTGTGAGGTCTGGTGAATACCCTGGTGGAATATCCTGCTGTGCAGTTGGGCGAAACTGTCGACAATACCGCTCGATTTCAGCTGGAAGACGGCCTGCACGAACCTGTTCCGCTCGTCATCCGTAAGGCTGTGATAGTTCTTTCGGAGTACCATCTCATCCCCCGCTGCTGCGCGCACGATCGCGGCGGACTCTGTCCGACGTCCGTTGATAGTCGACGAAGGCCCTCGCTAGGTCCATCAGGTCGTCGCGCCAGTCATAGGCGTACTGGTGCAGAAAGTAGCGCCCGTCCGGCAGTTGGCCGTAGCTGATGGTTTCGTCGTCGATCGAGAGTACGAGTTCGGTTCCGGCCACACGTAGCTCGATGCGGTGCCCGTTGTGATGGAGGCGTTCCGGTCGCACGAGACCTCCCCTGGTAAGGGTCGACTCTCAATACCGCCCCGGCCACGACCAGCGTGCGGGCGGCTACCAGACCTATAGCACCATCGTAGGTAGACCCTGGAGCTATCGCACCTCCGTGGGGACGGACTACCGGCGGCGACAGCGGCGTGGGCAGGTTGCGTGCCTGCCCGGCCGCTGTCACCGCCGATGCGTGGGGCCGACGCGACGGCAAGCGGGCGCGGTCACCCCCGGCACTGGGGGGAATCGGTGATCCGCAGTTTGTCCACGGTGCCGATGGACGGGGCATGAAGCGTCGCCCCGGGGCCGACGCAGGCCGTCCGGCCGTTCGTGAAGTGCAGTAGAGCGCCGTCGTCGTGGCGGGTGTTGACGACGTATTCGGCTCCCCGGCTGCGGGTCAGTGTCTGCCAGCCGGGGGTGATGTCCTTGAACTTTCCGACCCCGCCCTCCCCCACGTAGAAGCAGACGTACGGGTAGTCGCACGCGAGTCCCTGAGCGGGGGCCGCCGAGGCGGAGGAGGCGGGCGCCATGAGGGCCCCGGCGGCCGCGACGAGCACTCCTGCGGTCGCCATGGCGTTTCGCAGCTGAAAGCCCATCAGTAGTCCAACGTGCACTCGGTGTTGGCGGAGAAGTAGCCGCACGCCCATGCCTTCACGTCCTTGTCGTTGATCATGACGCTGTAGAACTTCCCGCTCCCGTACGTGGTGTACTTCTTGCCCTGCTTGTTCTTGATCTCGATCTTCGAGCCGGACGGGGCGCTGATCTTGAAGCGGCCCCAGGCCGCCCGGCAGGACGGGCTGTAGCGCAGTTCCATGGCGCCGATGGGAGCCTGCCTGTTCTCGGCCACGGTGCGGGCGTCGTTGGCGCAGGTCGTGGCGGCGGGGTTCTTGCCGTTGCAGGTGGCGCCCAGGCAGCTGGTGGCCGCCGAGGCGTTGGGCGCGGCGGCCAGGCCGGTGGCCAGGAGCGCTCCGGTGCCCAGCAGGACGGCGATGCGGTGCTTCATGACGTACCTCTCAGATGGGAGGGGAGGAGGTGTGCACCCGGCGGGGCGCCTCGTGCGCCCCGCCGGGTGCGGGTGGGGCCGTGGGGTGATCAGCGGCTGGTCGCGGCGGTGCAGGCCGAGCTGCCACCGCAGAAGGCGATGTCCCAGTGGCTGCCCTCGCGCGCGTAGACGTTGCCCGCAGAGGACCGGTAGCGGGCGGCGCCGTCGCCGCGCGTCGCGATGTGCGTGAAGTTGTGGGTTATGTAGTTGCTGACGCACGAGTTGGGGTTGATGTCGGCCTTGTAGCCGTTGTAGTGGCTGTAGGTGCCGGAGGCGTGGCCGACTTCGGTGCCGCCGGTGACGTTGATCGCGCACTTACTGGCGCTCTTGAGCGTCTTGAGGCCGGTCACGGTGGCCACGTTCATCTGCTCGAACGACGTGCAGGAGGAGTTCGAGCGGGTGACGCAGTTGCCGCTGGACGACCAGGTGACTCCGGCGCCCCGCAGTTGGGACGCGGCCGCCGACTGAGAGAGCTTGGTGACGGCGAACGCGTTGCCGGGCAGGGCCAGTACGGCGGCCGCACCGAGCGCGCCCGCGGTCAGGGACAGACGGTGGAACGTGCGCATGTGGATGTCCTTCCAGGTCATGGGTGCTTCCTGCGGAACGCTTAATACCAGTGCGGCGAGCGGGACTTCCAGGTGCTGTAGGCCTTGCAGGGCGTCCCGTACCGGTCGCCGATGTACTTCAGGCCCCACTTGATCTGCGTGGCGGGGTTGGTCTTCCAGTCGGCCCCGGCGGTGGCCATCTTGGTGCCCGGCAGCGCCTGCGGGATCCCGTAGGCACCACTGCTCGGATTGGTGGCGTACACCTTCCAACTGCTCTCGCCGTTCCACAGGTTGTTCAGGCAGTCGAACTGCGCGGACACGGTCCAGCCGTGGGCGCCGAACTGCCTCTGGGCGGCGATCTTGACGGTGCGGGCCACCCCCATGGAGGACATGGTCCCCGCGCCCGCGGCTCCGTCGGCGCCGAGTCCGTGCGCGCTCTGCCAGCGTTTGACCGCTGCCTTGGTGCCGTCCCCGAAGATCCCGTCGGCGGACACACCCGCCTTCGCCTGCACGTTCTGCACCTGGTGGTGCAGGGCGAGTTCGCTGCGCGCACCGTACGTGCCGTCCTCGTCCAGGCCATTGTCGCGCTGGAAGTCCCTGAGCGCCGCGTGGGTCGCGGGCCCGTCGGCTCCGTCCACCTGGTTCTGCGCCAGGTAGCCGAGTCCTGCCAGGTTGGTCTGCTCGACGCGCACCGCGTCGAGGGCGTACGCGTCGGCCGCGCCCAACGCCGGGAGGAGCAGGGCCCCCGTGACGGTGACGGTGACCAGGGCCGGTATTCGGGCAGCGGAAATCGCTCTCACTCAGGGCTCCTTGAGGAAGATCGGGAAAGGCACCGGCGCAGGGCGGCCGCCGGGCGTGCGGGACGGTGGCAAGAGGCGCGATGTCCCGGTGTGATGTGGCGCGATGTCGCGGTGTGATGTGGCGTGACGTCCCCTTCGACGGGGCGTCAGTCGCAGGTCACTCGTAGTAGCACTTCGGCATGCCCGCCGGCGGGTCGTGCGGCGTGTTGACGTTTCCGGCCCAGGACCAGGCATCTTCCACCGTGCCGAGCCGGGGGTCGGTGACCCGGCTCATGCGGTACCAGACATCCGTGTGGTATCCGCCGGAATTCACGTCCCCGCCGTGGTAGTAGCAGTCGATACGGACCGGGTCCTTGGCCGTCGTGACGCCCAACCGCTTGAGGATGGTCGAAGGCCCCTCCCGGAGGCTGCTGTTGGCGTCGATCGTGCTGCTGTAGGAGTACGCCGCGGTCGCGGGGGCCGCGAAGGCTGCGTGCGGGACGGCCAGCGCCATGAGGACGCCCGCGCCGACCGCGGTGCCGACCCTGCGGGCGTACTGCCGGGGTGTGCCAAGAGGACTCACTGATTCAACTCCTCATATACGGACAGGATGTTCGGGGATTTCGAGTCGTGGCGGCGTTGGTCGTCTAGCGCCGCGGGGTGGCGTCCCAGCTTCGGCCGCCGTTGTACGTGTAGATGGCGTTTGAGGTGATGCCCTTGTCGTTGACCATGCGGGTGTGGACGTTGACGCTGCCCAATGCTGGCACGGACGCCTTGTAGCGGTTGTGCAGATCGTTGTTCACCTCGATGGTTCCGGCGCCGCTGCTCCACAGCAGGCGTGCCCAGGCGGCCCGGCAGGACGGGCTGTAGCGGAGCTGGATGTTGCCACTGCCGTTGCCGGTCGCGATGGTCTTCGCGTCGTTGGCGCAGGTGGTCTTGCCGGGGTCGAGGCCGTTGCAGCTACTGGCATAGCAGCTGGTGGCGGCGGAGGCCGGGGCCGCGGCCACAACTCCCCCACCCAGGAGGGCGCTTGTGGCCAGCAGCGCGCCGAGGATGCGTTTCACGGTCTTCCCTCTCGGTCGGAAACCCAACGGCCCGAACGCTAGGAGAAGGCACCCGGTCGTTGCGTCCATTGCTGGTGGGAACTCTCGTGGCGCTCGCGTACACCGAGGGGTTGACCCGGGCGTCGACGTAGACCCATTGGTCGACGAGCAGGCTCAACCCGAGGTTGACGCGGTTTCACGCCGCACCGCGAACATCCCGGAGATCAACCGCACGGTTGACGACTACGTCGCCCAAGCCGCATACCTTCCTGCGATGAGCACCAGGTCGCGCCTCCGTCAGGCGCTCTTCGACAGCGCGCTCGCGGTCGGCGTCGCGGTGAGCGGATGTGTCGCCGGAACGCACTATCCGCCCGGCGACTGGGCGACGTTCGGCGTGGGGGCGTATCTGCTCACCTGTCTGACGGCGCTGCCCCTCGCACTGCGGCGGGCGTATCCCATGGCGTCTTTGACCGGGTGCTGCCTGGGGTACTCGCTCTATCTCACGGCCGGTTACCAGCCGTCGCTGAACTGGTGGGCGGTGATCATCGCGCTGGTCAGCCTCGCGGCGGGGCGGGAACTGCGGGCATCGGCGGCCGGCGCCCTGGTCGCCGCCGTGACCATCGTCCAGAGTGGGTTCGCGGGCCATCTGGGCCCACTGCTGGCCCTCACCCAGGCGCTCCTTGTGCCGGTGGTCTGCCTGCTCTTCGGCCAGGGCCAGCGCAAACTTTCTCTGCGCAACGCCGAGTTGAAACGGCTGACCGAGGCGCTGGCCCATGAACAGCGGGAGAAGGCGCGGCGTGCGGTGCTCGACGAGCGCATCCGCATCGCGCGCGAACTGCACGACGTGGTCGCCCACCACATGTCGGTGATCTCGGTTCAGGCGGGGCTCGCCGAGTACGTCTTCACCTCGGACCCGCTCACCGCCCGCTCGGCACTCTCCACGATCGGCGGCGCCAGCCGTGAGGCACTGCAGGACCTGCGGCGGTTGCTGACCGTGCTCCGGGTCGACATGGAGGCGCACGACGATTCGGCCGCGCCACTGGGACCGCTGCCGGAACTCAGCCGGGTCGGGGAACTCGCCCAGCGTTTGGAGGCGGCGGGACTGGCCGTCGAAATCCAGACGACGGGGGTGCCGCGCAGGTTGGATCCGGGCCTGGAGGTGTGCGCCTACCGGGTGCTCCAGGAGGCCCTGACCAATGTGGTCAAACATGCTGAATCGGCCCAAGTAAGCGTACATATCGCCTATCAGGAGGACCAGTTGAGCATCCTGGTCCGCGACGACGGGGGCACCGGGAAACCGGCCATCGCGTCACCCGGCCGTGGACATGGGTTGATCGGGATGCGAGAACGCGTGAGGATCTGCGGCGGCAGGCTGTCCACCGGGCCGCTGAGTGAAGGGGGATTCGAGGTCCACCTCTCCCTTCCGACCAGCTCGGCGCCCCTGGAAGACGCATGAGGCCTGGCCGTGACGGCATTCAAGGGGGATGAACGACCGTGACCGATGTGCTAGTTGTCGACGACCAGATCCTCATCCGGGCGGGTATCGCCGCACTGCTGCGCGCCGCACCCGGTTTCACCACGGTCACGGAGGCCGCGGACGGCGAATCGGCGGTGGCCGCGGCGCGGGCCCACCGCCCCGACGTGATCCTCATGGACATCCGGCTGCCGGGCATCGACGGCATCACGGCGGCCGAGCACATCCTCGCCGCGCAACCCGTGCCGCCACCGCGCATCATCGTCCTGACCACCTTCGACGTGGACGAGTACGTGTACGCGGCACTGCGCGCCGGCGCGAGCGGGTTCCTCCTCAAAGACACCCCGCCGGAACGGCTGATCTCCGCCATCACGACGATCGCGTCCGGGGACATGCTGTTCGCCCCCGCCGTGACCCGGCGGCTCATCGAGGCCTACACCACGCGCCCCGGGGAGCCACGCGCCGAGGACGGTGTCCTGTCCCGGCTCACCGGCCGTGAACAGGACGTACTGCGGCTGGTGGCCAAGGGCCTCTCCAACGAGGAGATCGCCGTCGAGCTCGTCGTCAGCGAGGCCACGATCAAGACGCACCTGCACCGCACGATGACCAAACTGAGGCTACGCAGCCGCGCCCAGGCGGTCGCCGTCGCCTACGAGGCCGGACTGGTGGTGGTGGGAGGAGGACGGGGCCGCGGCGAGCGCGGCGACGCATCCGAGACGCCGGTGCCCGGGTCGGCGGCCGCCAGGACCGGGGCGGCACCAGGGGGAACGGCCACGCCGGATGCCCCCACCCGTGCCAACAGCCGCCGCCCCGGCTCCACTTGGGTCGGGCAGCCCTCCGCCAAGGACATAGCGAGCCCACGGTTCGGGGTCGCGCCCGCACGGTGATTGGCCCGCGAAGGACGACCGGCCGGGCAGGTGAACGCGGAGGCGGCCCGGTGTGTCAGCTGGGCTTCTTCCGGAAACCTTGACTTCCTATGGCATGACCTTTCATCGCCGCATGACGCGTGCAAGCGTGGCCTTGGTGTGCACGGCCGCGCTGGTTCCGCCGCTGGCCGCAATGGCGCCGGTCGCTGCCGCACCCCCGCCCGTACCCGAAAAGCCCGCAGGGAACGGGAAGGAGATCCTGCGGGAACGCACTGTCCCGCTGAACCCGGTCGAGTACCAATGGCTGTGCCGGAAGCCCGCCGACACGGAGCCCGCGCTCCACCCTGCGTACGACCACTCGTTCGAACTCTTCGACAACGTCAAACCTCACATCGTCGAGGACCGACTGGATCGCGACGGCGCCTCGCTGACCTGGACCGGGCATGCCCAGGAGAGACCGGAGTGGAAGGTGGTCCTGTCCGCGACGGGCATCTGCGCCGCCAACCCGGATGTGAAGAAGGCCGACATCGACGCGGAGTTCAATTTCGGTGAGCGGGTGTACCGCATCTCGATGCTGCCCGACCGGCCCGGCTGGCTGCGGGTGACCGAGGAGGACCCGGCCCAGCGCCAGAAGCCGACGGGAGACGACGCCGAACTCGAACACCCCCGGCCACCCGCAGGGCAGACCATGAAAACAATGCTCCGGCCGTTCAAAGGCCGGGCACCCAGCGAACCAGTGGTGATCGACATGATCGTCGGTTATACCCCGGCCGCAGCCCGGCGAGTGGGCGGCGAGCAGGCCATGGTGTCCCGTATCCAACTCGCCGAGTCCCTCCTCAACCAGGCGTTCGCCGACAGCAACGTCCAGGCGAGCGTGGATGTGATCGGCTGGTACAACACCGGCTATCAGGGAGACCAGACCGCGTCGGTCATGTTGCAGAAGCTTGAGAAGCGCGACGATCCCCAGCTGGGCGCACGCGCCGCGCAGCTGCGCGAGCAGTACGGGGTGGACCTGGTCTCCGTCGTCAACGACGTGCCCTATGGCTCGTCCGGGCAGGCGAACCTGCCGATGCCGATCAGCGCGAAGAGCGACAGCCAGGCCTTTTCGGTCGTCGATGTGCAGTCGATCGTCAACTGGTACAACTTCGGCCATGAGGTCGGCCACAACCTGGCTCTCTTCCACGACCGCGCGACGCTGACCGAGCAGTTGCAAGGCCAGGACTACCGCCCGTATCTGGCGACGCCGTACAGCACGGGCTACATCACCCGCAACCGTCAGTTCCATACTCTGATGGCGTACGCCAGCTCCTGCGGACAGCCGTGCACGGCGGTGAACCAGTACTCGAACACCGAGAACACCTGGGCCGGTCAGGCCCTCGGCGACAAGGACAACAACAACGCCGCGGTCGCCCGCCTGACCACGCCCATCGTCGCCGGCTACCGCACGCTCAAAATCGCCCGCCAGCGCTATGCCCTGACACTGGGCTCGTCCTCCGGAGGGACGCTACGCCCCTCCACCTACGGCCCCTACCGTCCCGACACCGCCGTCACCATCACCGCCCGTCCCGACACCGGGTACCGGGTGGCGTGGTGGGAGGCCGACGGCGTCCGGTACGACCTCACCACCACTCAGGCCACGATCACCATGGACCGCGCCCGTACCGTCAAAGCCGTCTTCGCTCGCATCTGAATGAACGATGCACGGTAGAGGCCCGCCAGGGAATCTGACGGGCCTCTACATGGATCACGACTCGGGCATACCCTCGCACACCGCGTTCTGCAGCCAAGGAGGCTGAGGGAGGCTGGCGACAAGAGACTCCAGTTGCCCGGCCACACGTCGCATCGTCACCGTGAACTCATCCATGGTGATCTCGCCTCGCTTGCATGAGCTGAACCTGTGCTCCAGATTCTCATGCTGTTCAAGGAACTTGTCCAAGAGCTCCAAGCCGTCTTCCGGAGAGGCGCCGGGAACCTTCCCCACTGCCGAATACCACCACGACAGGCGGGCATCAGCCAGGATGATCCGCCCTGCAAGTTCCCTGACGGGGTAGCTCCATGCCGTCGGCCATGATCTCAGCTCGATCATCATGTCGGTGAAAGACGGTCGCTCACTCATGGAATCCAGACTTTCCTTGTTTTCTCTCAGCCAAAGTTTCTCCGCAGCCAGGGGACGATTGCCCGGCCTTCGGGCAGTGCCTCGCCGCCGCCCGCCTGGATGACTCTGCTGCAGAACGTCAGGCAATTGTTCGTCAGGGCGTCGTACGGCCCTTGTCCCGCGCTGCCTCGGTACGCCTTCTTAGCGTACGCGATTGCCGCCTCGGGGTTCGGGAGATCGACATCAACAGAGCCTCGGTGAGCACCGACGAAGGAGGAAGTGTGCGGCATCGGCTTCAAGGTGCCGCCTGGATCCATCGCGTGAGTGTTGTAGGACTCACCGTTCGCCGTCTTGATCTCAAGGGTGTAGTGAGGCCCATCTTCCAGATCGTACTTGTGAATTGTCCCGGTACCGCAGTTGTGCACCAGGACCGACGTGGTACCCGCCAGCACGTAGTAGGTGTGCAGGTCGTCGACGGTGAGGTCGTACGTCGTGGTGTTCGCGTGGAACAGCCGCACGCCCGTGACCTCGGCCGTGCCGGTCGGGGTCTGGAGGACGTCGCCCTTATGGAGGTCCTTCGCCTCGACGAAGGCGGACTGTGTCGCGTCGTAGAAGGGGTGGTGGAAGGTGGTCGTGAGGTGGTCGCCCTGCGCGGTCACCTCCGCTGCGGCCGACGTCGCCGCCGGCTTGGCCGCCTGCTGGTCCGCGGCGTGCGCCGGGGCCGCCACGGCGAACAGCGCCGCCGAGGCCGCCAGGCCGAGCGCGGTCTTGCGTGCCGCCTTCCTCGCGAGGTCCTTCGCCGAAGCCACCGCCGACTTGGCACCCGACTTCACCGTCACGTCCACGAAGTCGTGGTCGGTCTTGGTGACGATGACCGCCGTGACTGTGTGCGCCTGTGTGCCCGCCGCGCCCGGGACCGCGTTGGCCACCGTGTCACCGACCTTGATCTGGTCGATGGCCTTCGCAGTGCCATCGGCCATCAGGACACGCGTACCGCCGGTGAAGCTGTGCGGCACTCCAGTGCGGCAACCACCGCCCTCACTGCTGGAACGCGCGTCGTTCGACTGAGCCCGGGACGACGCCGATTCCGTCGCGTCCTTCGCCGCTGTCTCCTCCGCCTCGCCCGCTCCCTTGCCGAACAGACCACCCACGGCCTCCATGGCCTTGGGGGCGAACTTGCTCAGGAGCTTGCCGCCGAGGGAGCCGAGGGCACCGCCGACCGCACCCGAGACCGCGCCCGTTACCGCCGAGCCGGCGAACGCACCGACGCTGCAGCTGGATCCGCCGTGTTCAGCACACTTGAACCCTTGCTCGACCAGTGAACCGGCGGCTCCCGCCGCGGCCGCGCAGCCGATCGTGCCGACGCCGGCCGTCACCGCCTCACAGCCCATGAACACCGCCGTGGACACCACGAACGAAGTGATCGCGGCGGCATGGTGCTTGACGAAAGTGGCTGCGGTCTTCCCTGCCTTGACCGTGGCGCGGTACGCGGTTCTGGTCGCGTGCGCCACCGCGTGGGCGGCCTTCTTCACCACGTGGACCACTCGTTTCGCCACGTGTTTCACCGCATGGTAGGCCGAGTGCACGGCATGGACCGCTGCCCGGTAGTACCGGCGCACATGTCGGGCCGCGTAGTGGTAGACGCGCCGGGTGTAGCGGACGGTGGCACGGTAGTAGTCGCGGACGCGGTGCACGACGCGCCGGGCGACGTGCCTCGCGGCGTGGACGACCGTGTGCACGACCGGGGCCACGTAGTGGTAGTACGAGTCCGATGCCCAGGAGCTGAAGGAGTTCCAGCCGCTGGAGAAGGAGGAGGTGGCCGACTCCCAGCCGCTGGAGACGGAGGAGCTGAACGAGTTCCAGCCACTGGAGACCGCGGAGCTGGCCTTGTGCCAGAGGGAGCCGAAACCCCAGTGCCCGGACGGGTCCGTGCCGGCCAGCGGGTTGTCACCGACGTAGGCGAACGGGTTGGCCGCGGCCTCGTTCGGCACCGGGTTCAGGTTCACGGAGTCCTTGTTCAGGAACGTGCCCGTCGCCGGGTTGTACCAGCGCGAGGCCGTGCCGACCTTGCCGGTGTCGGCCTCGGTCCAGCCGGACTGGAAGCCGAGGTGGCCGGTCAGGCCCAGGCCGGCGGTGACATTGCCCATCGGGTCGTACGTCGCGGACCCGGTGAGGGCGTTGGCGCCGGAGGCGAAGGTGCCGATCACGTCGTTGTGCGAGTCGGTGAGCGCCAGGACGCCCGAGCCCGGTGAGGTACCGCCGTTGATGCCGGTCAGCGAGCCCGTGGGGTCGTAGGAGTAGGTGAACTCGCCGTCGGAGGCGATGGTGTTGCCCGCGCCCGAGTACTGGAAGGTGCGCGAGGACTGGTTCGCCGTCACCGCGTCGGCGATGTTCCGCCCGGCCGCGTCCAGCGTGTACGAGTGTGCTCCGGCGGTGATCTGGTTGCCGAACGCGTCGGCGCTGTAGGTGACTTGGCCGTTGGCCGACGAGGTGTCGGACATCATGGTGCCGCGCGCGGAGTAGGCGTAGCTGTGCACGCCGTCCGAGGTGAGCTGGTCGCGGGCGTCATAGGTGTAGACGTTGGAGCCGACCTGCGTGCGGTTGCCCGAGCCGTCGTAGCCGTAGGCGGTGGTGGTGCTCCCGTTGTTCCACGACGTGAGGCGGTCCGCCTGGTCGTAGGTGTAGGTGTTGCTGGAGGCTCCGGTGACTCCGGTGGTGTTCTTCGAGGTGACGTTGCCGTTGTTGTCGTAGCCGTAGGCGATCGAGGCCAGCGTCGTCGCGCCCTGCATGAGCGTGTCGCCGGTCAGGTCGTGCGCGGTGTTGTAGGTGAACGTGCGGAGCTGGCCGCTGTTGCCGTACTTGATGGTCGAGAGTTCGTTGAGTTTCCCGTAGGTGTAGCTGAGGGCGCTTCCGGACGCCGCGTCGTTCAGGGTGGAGAGGCGGCCCGCGGTGTCGTATCCGTAGGAGGTGGTGCCTGCGGCGTCGGTGCGGGTCAGCGGCGACGAGTCGCCGTTGTAGGTGAAGCTGGAAGCGCCCGCCGAGCCTCCGGCGGAGAGCAGGTCGCCGCGGTCGTCATAGGAGAACGACTCGTGGGTGGCCGCCTGGTGGTCCTTGGCACCTGCGGTGCCCGCCTCGGCGGTGTCCGCCGTCAGCACCTGACCGTTGCGGTCATAGGTGAAGGTGCGCGTGGCGGTGGCCGCGTCGGCGCCCTGACCCGAAGCGGTCAGCAGGTTGCCGACCTTGTCGTAGGTCATGGCGGTGGAGACGCCGCCCGGCTGGGTGGTGGAGACCAGCTGCCCGTTGGCGTCGTACGCATTGGTGGTCGTGGAGTCGGCCGCCGACGTGTACTGGGCGGTGGCCGGCTGCTGGACCGTCTCCTGCTGGCCCCACGGGGTGTAGGTGTACAGCCAGGAGTTGTTGCGGCCGTCGGTGAAGCGGGTGCGGTGGCCGGCCGCGTCGTAGCCGAAGGACGTGGTGATCGATGTGGTGGCGGTGACCGGCTGGGTCTCCTGGGTGATGGTGCCCGCGGCGTCGTACGTGAAGTGGCTGGTGTTGCCGTTCGCGTCGGTCGAGGCGACCATGTTGCCGACGCCGTCGTAGACCCGGCTGGTCTGCTTGAGCAGGGTGTTCGACGCGTCGTACTGCTTGCTGGACACCGGCTGTCCGGCCGCGTCGTAACCGGTCTCGCTCCAGGTGTTGTCCGGCTGCGTGGTCTTCTGCCGGTTGCCCATGAAGTCGTAGGTGTAGCCGGTGGTGTTGCCCGCTCCGTCCGTCACCGAGGTGACCTCACCGGCCCGGTCGTAACCGTAGGACGTGGTGACCCCGCCCGGCGTGGTGGTCGATGCCAGGTTCGCGCCGTACGGGTTGCCGGTGGTGACCGCGTAGGAGTTGGTGGTGGTCAGGGTCCGGGTGTTCGGGTATCGCTCCAGAGTGGTGGCGGTGAGCTGGCGGCCCAGGTAGTCGTAGGTGGCCTGGGTGGTGGCGCCGGTGCCGCCCGTCGAGGACAGCTTCTCGCCGTTGGTGTCGTAGGTGGAGTGCAGCGTCGTGCCGTCCGGCTCGGTGATCTGGGCGACGTCGCCGAGCTGGTCGTACAGATAGGCGGTGGTCTGGCCGCCGGGGGTGGTCGACGTCAGCTGGTTGCCGTCACTGTCGTACGTCCACGTCGAGGTGGCCGTGAGCGGTGTCGAGGAACCGGCCGGGGTGTAGGGCGGCTGGGTCTCGGAGACCTTGTTCCCGTTGGCGTCGTACACCGTGGTGGTCACGTCACCGTTGGGGCCCTGCTCCTCGACGGCCTCGCCGAAGGTGTTGAACCCGCTGGTGGTGACCGGGCGCTGGGTGACGGGAGCGGCGCCGGCCGTCTCGACCTGGACGGCGGGTGCGGTGGTGACCGCGAGGTGGCCGGCCTCGTCGTAGGAGTAGCTCGTGGTGTTGCCGTTGGCGTCGGTCATCGACGTCGGCAGACCGCGCTTGTCGTAGGTGTAGCTGGTGGTCCGCTGGCTGGAGGAGCCGACGGTACCGCCGGTGCGGCCGTTTCCGTAGAGCGCGGTGACGTCGGAGCCCGACAGCGCTCGGGGGTAGACCTGCACGTTCGACACGGAGCCCGGCAGGAGGTCTACCGCCGTCCCCTGGTACTTGCCCGCGCCGATCGTCAGCGGGCCCGTCGCGTTCCACGGGGTGGTGTTGGTGCCGGTGCCGGACAGGGCTCCGTTGACGTAGATCTGGCTGGTGCCGGTGGCGACGTTGTAGACCCCGACCAGGTGCGTCCAGCTGCCCGAGGTGGGAACGGCGGTGGCGTAGGCGGACGGGAAACTCGGCGCGGCCGTGTCCCCGTCGGTCTGCTCCATGCTCCACAGCGGGGCGCCGGTGTGCGCGTAGTTGTACTGGAGGTAGAAGGAACTGGCGTTGGTGCCGTTCTGGGCGACGATGGTCGCGTTGTGGGTCGGCAGCGAGGCCATGTTGACCCAGGCGGAGACGGTGTAGGAACTGCTGGTGTCAAGGACCGGGCCGTTCGTCGCGACCTGCTGGCCGCTGGTCGCGGCGAAGGTCGCCGCGTTGTTGCCCCAGGTCACACCGGTGGCGTTGGCGGTGTAGCCGCTGCCGGAGGTGTCGGTGACGTTGGTGCCCGCGCTCTGGTCGAGCTTCCACCAGCCGGAGGGGTGGCCGGACGCGTCGCCGTAGAGGGTCTCGCTCAGCGGGTTGCCGGCCGCGTCGTAGGTGGACGAGGTGGTGCGGTCCCAGCCCGAGGAGTCGTGCTCGTTGCGGGTGGCGACCTTGTCGTCGGGGGTGTAGGAGAGGGAGGTGACGCGGTTGACACCGGCCGGGTCGACGGCGGTGCTGGTGGTCCGGGAGGCCGCGTCCACCGTGTAGTTGGTAACGGTCTGGCCGTTGTCGGTGGTCTGCGACAGGCGGTTGCCCGCCGCGTCATAGATGGTGGACTGGAGCAGCGTCGAGGAACTGCCGTCGGCGCTCTTCTTGGTGGCGCTGGCCGCGAGCCCGTTGTCGGTGTAGGTGTACGCGGTGGTGTTGCCCATGGAGTCGGTCACCGACGCCAGACGGCCGGCCGGGTCGTAGGCCCGTGAGGATTCGGTCAGTTGGGTCGCGGACTGCGGGTTGACCGGGTCGCCGGTGTAGGTGAGGACCTGGGTGAGCAGGTGGCCGTTGTCGTCGTAGGTGTACGTGGTGGTGTTGCCCGACTTCGACACTTCCTGGATCTTGTTGCCGGAGGTGTCGTACGTGTACGTGACGGTGCCGCCGTTGCTACCGCCCGCGTTCGCGTTGGCGTCGGTCTTGGTGGCGACGTGGTCGTACGCGTCATACGTCTGAGTCTCGGTGCGGGAGGAGTCGCCGCCGCTGGTGTCCCTGACGGTCTGCGAGGTGATGTTGCCGTCGATGTCGAAGACGGTGCTGGTGGCGGCCGCGTGGGTGGCGCCGGTGACCCGGTCGACGAGTTGCGGGTCGTCCTCCTCGACGATCTGCCCGGCCTTGTCGTAGGTGTAGGAGGTGATCAGCCCGGCCGGGTAGGTGTCGGAGACGACCTTCTTCGAGGTGATCCGGCCCAGACCGTCGTAGCTGTACGTCGTGACCAGGCCGCCCGCGTCCGTGGTCGAGGCGATGTCACCGTTGTGCAGATAGGCGATGGTGTGGACCGCGCCGCCGGGCGAGACGGTCTTCACCGGCAGCCCCGCAGGGACGTTGCCGGAGTCGGCCGCCGGATAGGTGGCCGTGCCGTCGCTGAACACGGTGGTCGAGGTGCGCCCGCCCGGGAACCCGGCGACCGGCGGCCCGGTGACGGCCGTCTCGTTGCCCGAGGTGTCGTAGGTGTAGCTCGTCAGATAGGTGGCGTCGCTCGCCGATGCGGAGCGGCCGTCGCGCTGGGTGAGCACGATGTCGTTGCGCGGGTCGGCGGTGGTGAGCTGCGCGGTGGTGTCGTCGGGGAAGTAGGTGAAGTGCTCCGTCGAGCAGACGTTCGCGGCCTGGTTCTGGCAGGTGGTCAAGGAGACCACGTTGCCGCGCACGTCGTGACCGGTGACGGTGGTCGCACCGTTGGGGTCGGTGACGGTGTGCTCGAAGCCGCCGGTGTCGTACCCGAAGGAGTGGGTGTTGCCCAGGCCGTCGGTCTCGGACAGCTTGCGCATGTTGTGGTCGACGTCGTACGTGTACGTGGAGACCGCGTTCGCCGGGGAGGTGACCTTGACGGTGGAGACCGGCAGCAGCCCGGTGGCGTTCAGGCCCGCCTGGAAGTGGGCGGCGGCGTCCTGCGCGGTCAGCGCGGTGCGGTAGGTGGCGGCCTCGGCGAGCGTGCCGTTGAAGTACGCGACCGTGCCGTTGGTCAGACCGGTCCAGCCGGGGCCGGTGGTGCCGGCTCCGAGGTAGTCGGTGGTGCGGCTGCCGGAGTTGAGGGAGGCGGTGCCGGTCTTGGTGGCGGCCTGCACCCCGTCCAGGTAGAGGGTCTGGCTGGTGGGCGAGGCGGAGAGCAGCACATGGTGCCACTTGCCGTCGGTGACGGTGGTGGCGGTGCCCATCTGCACCGAGCCGGAGCTGGTGTAGAAGCCGCCGTACAGCTTGTTGTCGGAGCCGATCCACAGCTGCGGGACGGTCGAGGTGACCGTGCCGCCGATCGGCCCGTTCTGCGCGTTCATCAGGATCGCGGTGCCGTGTGTGGTGTTGAACCACAGTTCGGCCGACGCGGAGGTGTCCCCGCTCTGCACGTCCGGGACCTTGACGTAGGAGCTGGTGCCGTCGAAGGTCGCGGCCTTCTGGTCGCTGAAGGGGCCTGCCGCCCCGAGTGTCACGGCGTTGTAGGTGCCGGTGCCGCCCCGCGTCTCGTCCAGCGCGGTGGTGGCACCCGCCGCCTCACCGAGCCGGAAGTACGTGGCGGGCGCCCCGCCGAGGACCGCGCCCCGATAGGTCTGGCTGGAGCCGGTGACGGTGGGCGCGCCCAGCTTCCACAGGCCGCCGTTCTCGTCGGTGAGCTGGGTGAGCGTGGTGGTCGCCGGGTCGTACGTCATCGCGGCGTACGTCTTGCCGGAGGGACGGGTGACCGAGGAGAGCAGGCCGGCGGCGTGCGTGCCGTAGTTGTAGAGCGCGTTGACGTCGGCGGCGACCAGCGGCCGGTCGTACCAGGCGGCGTCCGCGATGGAGCCGTTGAAGTAGGTGGCGTAGCCGGTCTTGTCGGTGCTGCTCTGGTGCGGCTCGTCCGGCCAGTTGCTGCCGAGGAAGCCGGCACCGAGCGTGTTGTACTGCTGGTTCTTGCCGAAGGCGACGCCGGGCTGGATGGAGACGGTGCCCGAGAGCGAGCCGACCTTGGCGCTGTCCAGGTAGAGGGACTGGGTGTTGCCCGCGGCGGAGAGCACCACGTGGTGCCACTTGCCGTCGGTGACGGCGCCGCTGGTGGTGATGGGCGCGATGCCGGCGCTGTTCCAGAACTCGGCGTTCAGCTTGCCGTCGGTGCCGACGTAGACCGTCGGGGTGTACGCGCCGGGCGAGTTGCCGGCGGTGACCGGCTGGGAGGCGTACGAGTAAAGGACGCCGGGGCCCGCCGAGGTCTTGAACCACAGGGACAGTGCACCGGAGTCGGTGTTGTTGCCCATGTCGAACGGCAGGGTCGCGTACGAGCTGGTGCCGTTGAAGCCCGCTGCCGTGCCCGCGCCGCCGGCCATCGGGCCCACCTGGCCGAGGGTGACGTTGCTGTATGTGGCGTTGGTGGTGCCCTGGTTGGCCAGGACGGCGTCCTTGGCGGTCGTGCCGGAGGCCTCGCCCATCGGCCACAGGGCGTGCGGGCCGAGGTCGAGCGAGGCGTTCTGGTACTGCGAGCCCGAGGTGTAGGTGTAGGTGGTGCACTCGGTGGTGGTGAGCGGCGCGCACACGGCGGTGAGCTGGTCGCCGGTGTAGCGGTAGGTCCAGGTCTGCGCGCTCGTATCGACAGCTGGGTCGGCGCGGTCGGTGAGGACGGTGGCCACGTGGGCGGCGCTCGCGCCGGACGGGGTGGACCAGGTCAGGTTCAGCGAGCGGCCGGAGGTGGCCGAGGTCATCTTGGTGACCTGGCCGCCGGTCCAGCTCAGGGTGATGGCACGGCCGTTGGCATCGGTGACGGAGGTGAGCCCGTAGCCGCCGGAGCCCAGTGCCTGGGTGAAGGTGTAGGTGGTGTCGTTCTTGTCGGTCAGCGTGTAGCCGCCGGTGACGGACTTGAAGGTGGCGAAGCGGCCGGCCGGCGGCGAGAAGCTGCCGTCGCCGTTCTTGCCGTAGCCGACCTGCGAGCCGTCGGGGTAGCCGACGACGGCGGAGGTGACGGCGCCCGTCGGGTTGTACTGCTCGGTGACGCGGGAGTCGAAGATGCTCGACCAGCCGGCGCCGAACGCCCCGCTCCAGCGCGGGTCACGGGAGTTGTAGTCGCGGCTGACGTCCAGCGAGGGACCGACCGTGGAGACGGTGGCGTCGGTGTCCTCGGTCGTGTAGTTGCCGATGGCGGCGTCGAAGCCGTGCTCGCTGCTGTTCTGCGAGAGGCCCGAGGTGATCAGCGGCTGCGGGACCTGGACGTTCAGGGCGTACCAGGTGGCACCGGAGTACAGACCGGCGTCGTAGGACTGCACGGTCCAGGAGTAGCTCTGGCCCCACTTGAGCTTGCCGGCCGGGACGGTGTAGTCGCCGGTGGCGAGCAGACCCGAGTCGACGAGCTTGGTGCCGGAGTTGTCGTAGACCTGGAACTCGTACTTGGTGGTGGTGTCGGCCTGCGAGTTCGCGCCGCCGGACCACGCGGTGAGCTCGGGGGTGGTGGTGTACGCGGTGGCGTTGTTGTTCGGGTACTGCTGGTAGACCTGCGGCGGCGTGGTGCCGGTGTAGGTGACCACGATGCGCGGGGTGAGCGTGCCGTCGTTGAACGAGCCGAACTGCTTCCAGTGCAGCGCGTCGTTGGTGGCCGCGTAGACCGCGAGGCCGTAGTCGGGGGTGGTGCCGTTCATCCAGCCCTGGATGGAGGAGGTGGTCAGCGGCACATCCACCCAGTCGCCGACACTGCGGTCGGCGGTGGTGTTGGCGCAGGCGTGCGGGACGGACGGGGTGACGTTGCCGATGGAGGCGCCGTAGGAGGGTCCCGGGTAGCCGGTGACACCGGTCGGCGTCCACGCCTGGGTGACCTGGGCGACGTCGAGGCGCTCGGCGGTGCAGGTGGAGGCCCAGGTGTCGAACAGCTTCAGGTCGGCGGCGGTCACCGTGACCTTGGAGCCGTCCCAGCCGCTGTACCAGTGGTTGACGTAGGCGGCCGCGGAGTGCGTACCGGAGTCGTACGAGCCGATCTTGACGGTCTGCTCGAAGGAGTGGTCGCCCGGGGCGCCGGACTCGGCGTAGGTGGTGGTCCAGCCGTCGGTGATGGTCGGGTCGACGGTGACCGGGAAGACGCGCGCCGCATCGTGCAGCCAGGCGGAGTCCAGGGTGACCTTGAGGACCTGGTGGCCCGCGTCGCCGGCCAGCTGGTACTTCACTGCGTACGTCGTGGCCGGGTCGCCGGAGTGCGGGTCGACCTTGGAGTCGTAGGCGTAGGCCGCCGGGATCCGCTCGGTGACCTTCCCGTTCGCGTCCCGCAGGTCGATGGAGCCGTCCTTGGCCTGGACGGCGGTCAGGCCCTTGAGAGTGAGCGGGAAGGCCCAGGAGTTGGCGGCCCGCGCGGAGTGCAGGACGACGGCTTCCTTGACACCGGTGGCGGTCGGGGCCACCACCAGGTCGGTGCCGGGGAGGGTACCCGGATAGGTGACCTGGGAGCCGGAGACCTTGCCCGCGACCGGGGTCGCGCCCTGGAGCCCGTACGACAGCGCGTGGTCGCCGTCGGTGCGGAAGGAGACGACGGCGGGGTCGGTGCTGCGGGGCGCGAAGTCGACACCGAGCGAGTTGGCGCTCTCGTGCAGGCGACCGTCGCTGCCGGACTGGACCCGGGTGTCGATGGGCTGCCAATCGCCGTTCGCGTCACGGTAGTTGACCGGCATCTTGGCGATCTGGCGGGTGGTGGTGCCGTCCGCGTTGTCGAAGACACTGTCGGTGGCAGTGGACTTGGCGGCGTTGCGCCTGCTGGTCTTCGCGGAGAAGCTGCCGGCCGCCGCACTCGGCCCGGCCTTCGACGCCTTCGCGTACGGGTGGTACGCGTCCAGCTCGCCCTTGCCCTTGCCGGGCGCGTGCCCCGCGCCCTTACCGGCCCGGGTGGCGGCGGCGCTCGCCCGGTGGCTCAACCCGGCCGCGCTGCCGCCCCGCTGACGGGGTATGTGCCCCCACGTCGGGTCCTTCCACCAGGAGGCCAGGCCCGCCCAGGACAGGCGCGGCATGGACAGCGCGGGCAACGTGGCGCCGTCGGCGGCGGCCTGTTCCGTCGTCAGGAGCAGTGCCATGGCGACGAACGCCACCATCGCGGTGGCGCGCAGCCACCGTCGACGCAGAGCGATCCACCGAGGGTCACGGCGGAAGGGGCGAGCGCGCACGGCACGGACTCCAAACAAGATCGACACACAAAACGCGCTGATCCTGCCTGTTCCGGTTACGTCGTGAAAAGCCCTCCACAAACGATCTTGACCAGGGGTTTAGCGTACGGAGGGAGTACTGCGCGACTCACGCCCTTCATTCCGTTTTGCTCCTGTCACATTCTTTGCCAACACCAGTCCTGGTCTATGCCTATGAGGGCTCGGGACCGACTGGACGTCAACGCCGCACAAGACCCGGGCAAAGAGCTGCACACGTCGAACCGGGCCCGGGTCACGGCCGCCTGACGACGGGACACCTTCCGGGCCCGGGCATCGGGACACGTACGGGACACGTACTGACGCCGCGTCAACCGCCTCGGCCGGTCCGCGGCCCCTACCCCTGGAGCGCGCTCTCGACCGCCGACGCGACCTTGCTCCGGACGTCACCGTCGCCGGTGGACGCGAGTGCCTGCACATTCGCGCCGACCGACTTCTTGCCACCAGCGCCCTCGACGACCAGAAACCGCGTCTTGGGGAACTTCGGCCCGTCGAGGGCGACCGCCCCCTCCGGCGCCGCACCCACCGTCAGCACCACCGTGCACTTGCGACCCGCCAGAGACGCCAGATACGGGGCGGCGTTCCCCGCGCTCTGCTCCCCCGCCACCGCGAGATAGCTCACCTTGGCATGCGTCTTCGCCGACGCGTCCTGCATCCCGGCCCACACCGGGCCCACCGACGCATCCGCGAGCCCGTGCTCGGGAGTGAGCAGACACACCTGCTCCTCGGTGTACGCCCGCGCCCGGGTGGGCGGAATGCTCCTGCCCCCGCCCGAACCGCCCGTCGTCGCCACGACGACTCCCACCACGGCCACCGCGGCCACCGCCGCACCACCGCCCAGCACCCAGCGCCGGTGCGCACCGATCCACGCCTTCACGGCCGTCCTCCCAAAAACCCGGCGGACCACCTCGTACGCCGGTCCGCTCATCGAGCGCGCAGCATACGCGCACACCGACAAGGCCCTGGGAGGCGGTGACAGCAACCCGGCGGGGTCGTGCTCTGGCGGTGCACAGCCGAGGAGATCCGATTGGACGCACACCGTCACGCCCCGCTCCAGCGCGGGTCGGTAAGAGCGCCTGTCGGCCGGGGGGGGGCGCGTTCGCGCTGTATACGGCTGGAGGCTGCGTTCCTACCGTGCTCTTGGAGTGGGTGGGGTTCTTCGGCGTACGTGGGAGAGAGTGCGGTGGTGGGGATGGCGCGGGTGTCGCGGGATACGGTTCCTGGGCAGGAGGCTGGGGTCAGGGCCCGGTTCGAGCTCTTCCCGTCGGTGCATGTGGCCGGTGGCCGGGTGGTGCACCTGGTCGGAGACGGTCAGGTACCAGAGCCCGACCGCAGTGATCCGGTCGCGGCCGCAGTGGCCTTCCAGAACCAGGGGGCCACGTGGCTGCACCTGGTGATGGCTGAAGAGGAAGACGGGGGCTTCGACCTCGATCTGGCCCGGCGCGTCATCAAGGCCGTCAGCATCGACGTCCAACTCATGTGCCGGGCAGGTGTCAACGACGAGACGGCACTTGAACAGGCCCTCGCCAGCGGCTGCGCTCGCCTCAACCTCGGCCGCAGCGCCCTGACCGACCTGAACTGGTGCGCTGAGGCGATCGCCCGGCACGGCGAACGGATCGGCGTCAGCCTGCCCGTCCACCTGACCGACCGTGGCCCACGCCTGGCCGGACCAGGCCGGGGCACGGACGCCGGAGACCTGTGGAAAACACTCGCCGCGCTCGATGACGCCGGCTGTTCCCGCTACGTCGTCACGGACGTGAGCCGGGAAGGAAAACTCTCCAGCCCCAACATGCGCCTCTTCCGCGAGGTATGCGACCGAACCACCGCTGCCGTACTGGCCGCGGGTGGTATCGCCACCCTGGACGACCTGCGCGCGGTCGCCGCACTGGCCCCGCACGGCGTCGACGGGGCCCTCATCGGCCGCGCCCTGTACTCCGGCGCCTTCACCCTCTCCCAGGCACTGGCCTGCGTGGCGACCAGCACCTAGCAGAATCGGCGCCGGGCCCCAGTGACGCCGACTCCCGAGCCGCTCCCGCCCACCCTCGACCGGCCAGCCACAACGTCATACCCGGTTATCACTCGCGGACCGAATTCTTCGATCGAGCTATGCCGAACAGCCTTACGGGCCCTGCTCGTTGGCGGGTAGGTCGCCGCCGCCTGACGAGTGGTCTCATTTACTGAATCTATACCTGGCGGCATTTCGTCCCACCGCTCCCCACACCGCAACCTCGTCCGCGCGCTGCGCCAGGAGAACGCCGCCTCCCGCGACACGGCGCAGGGCTTGTTTTCCCCAGTAGTGGCTGGTGGGCAGGGTACCCACCACCCTCAACGGAGCAGTCAGTATCCACATCGTCAGGGTTTTCCAGCCACAGCTGTTCCGCACGATGGATGGCTGCACAGAGGGTGGGTTGGGGCGTGCACTTTGAACTCTCTTGACGTCGGGGCGATTTGACCGGCTTCACAAGTGGATCGCGCCCGGGCCGGTCATGGCCGCGCAGCTAATTTCACGTCAAAGATCCTTTAGGAGTGGGCTGAGCGTTCGGGATCTTCGTAGTCTCACAGGGCGCGACAGGATCTCCACAGGTCAACCACAGAAAGCTGACATGCACAGACATCTCAGGGGCCTCAGCCGCCTCATAGGGGCCCCTTTCCTCGCCCTGCTCCTCCTCACCACCGGCGTCGTCGCCACCCCCTCGGCGGCGCACGCGGCCGACAGCGACGCATGGACGTTCGCCGCGGCCAACGGACGCCGCCTCGACGCCCAGAACGGCAACAGCGGCGACGGTGTGTTCATCGTCGCCAACAACACTCCCGGCTACCACCAGGACTGGCGCCTGATCCCGCTCGGCAACGGCGAGTTCCAGGTCGCGAACAACTTCACCGGCAAGTGCCTGTCCGAATCCTTCCCCTTGACCCAGCAGTCGTGCGGCAAGAGCGGCCAGGAATGGCACTTCCGCCCGGTCACCGGCAAGACGAACACGTTCATGCTGGTCCGCAGCGGCAACGACCGCTGCCTCGACATCGTCCAGAACGCCCAGCGCTCAGACGCCTGGACCCAGGTATACGGCTGCAACGGAACCTCCGCGCAGCAGTGGATCGTCCCGGCGGCCAAGACACCCGAGGCGATGAAGCTCGCGGTCGAGTACTACTCGCGCCTGTGCTCCACCAACACCTCCACCTGCTCCTGGAAGCAGACGTCGGAGGGCCGGCCGGAGGCCCTGCCCCGCGAGAAGGCGTCCTCGGTCTGGTACAACGACACCTCCGACAAGGTGACCCAGGTCTTCACGACGATCTACCACAGCGGCTGGGCGCAGAGCCTGTCCGCCGGGTTCTCGACCTCGCTGGGTGTCTCCACCCCGGTGCAGGCGATGATCTCCCAGCAGCTCACGGCGACCACGGTCTACACCTCCGACGAGTCCACCATCAACGGCGTGGCCGTCACGGTGGCGCCCAAGCAGTACGGCTGGGTCGACTTCGCGGCCGTCGGCAAGAAGGTCACCGGCACCTGGACGTTCGACAAGGGCCGCTTCCCCTGGACGGCGGACGCCACCGTCACGGTCCCGGTCGTCGACTCCCCGGTCGGCTCGACGATGTACATCGCACACACCGGCACGACCCCGCCGGGCGTCACCCCGCCCTCGGGCGAACCCACCACCGGGGACACCACGGCAGAGACGTTCGCCACCACGGCCACCAAGACCTATGAGCCTCCGGCCGACACCCACCTCGCGGTCCACGACAACGGTGTGAGGTTCGTCGACGACCAGGGAACGACGCTGGGCACGGTCCTGCCCGGCGAGTTCACCGACACCGAGGGCAAGGCGCACACGGTCCGGCTGTCGGTCAGCGGCAACACGGTGACCCAGACCATCGCCAACGCTCCCGGAGCCACGGTCAAGGGCACCATGGCCCCGCCGGTCTTCTCCCTGGGCGGCGCCCAGCAGGCGGCGTCCACGGCTACGGTGCCGAAGACAGCCCTCGCGTCTCCCCTGACATCGGTCGCCCTGCGGCAAGCTTCTGACGGTGAGTCAGATAAGCACAAGACGTGGCGAGAATGCATGAAGGGCAAAATGTCCGATGGAATGATCTACGGAGGTATCGGCGGAGCGGCAGGCGGCCTGCCCGGAATGGCGACCGGATTCACGCTCGGGGTCATCGCCGGTTACTTCGCGGGACGCTCCTCCTGTGGTCCGGAACCCAAAGGCTGACGATGTCCCGCACGCCGCCGTGCCAACGGTCCTGACACGGTTATGACGGGCAGCTCCGCTCTCCAGCACAAGCAGGAGGGCGGAGCTCTTCGCGTTCCCGACAGGCACCTTGACGGCCTCCCCGCCGCGAGCCTGCAGCCTGTCCAGGGCCCTCACCAGGGGCCGATAGGAATCGGAGGCGATCACGAGCGAGGGGAGCCGCCTGCGACGCCGCCGTGGATCAGGAGAACCAGCCCGTGTTGGTCGAGCCGACGGGGCTGCCCGATTCGGTGGCCTTCGAGTATCCGTCCCAGTTCGAGAACCCCGAGGGGCAGTATCCGTCGATGTGGTAATTCCAGACGCGCTGACCGTTCTGCTCGTCGTTGAAGTCGACGGGGCCCCTGCCGCCGCACCCGTCCAGCTCTACGTAGATGCGCTCGTCGGTGCTCGCACTCTGGCTGTTGACGTAGTAGCTCAGTGTGGCCTGCGGCCAGGAGCCCTGGTGGATGGTCAGGCAGATGTTGACGTACGCATTGTGCGTCGTGGTGTAGTGGCCGCATTGGGTGCCGTCCGCGTGGGCGGTGCCGCCGAGGCCGATGACGCTGCCGCCGGCGAGGGCGAGGCTGGCGGTGCTGAGGGCGAGGGCGCGTCGGGTCCTGGGGAGCTTGATCACGCTGTCTCCTGACGTCGTGGATGGTTCGTCGGTGCGGTCCCGGCAGGCAGCTTTACTGTCCGGCGGGGTGTCTAACCAGGGCTTTGGACGGTCCCGGACGATCTCGGACAACCTTGGACGCGCAGTCGAGCCTTTGGCTTCTGGGGCGGAAAGCTGAGGTTCCGCCTGCCCGATCAGCCTGCCCTGCCGGGAACACAGCACTCAGTACGGAGCGCCGGGCCGGGGCGAGCCCCACGGCGCGTCCAAGTCCACTGCCAGCAGCGGCCGTTGCTCGCCCGACCCCCAACTCACAGGGGCGGGCGGCGAGGCCCGTGGGCGAGGGGTCAGGCCCAGAAGTCGGCCCATAGGCGGGCGGCTTCGGCGGTTTCGTCGATCCCCGCCGCGCCGTACGCTTTCCAGTCCTCCCAGGAGCGTGCCTCGGCCTCGGTGAGCACACGTACACCCTGGCGGGGCGCCGTGGCGAAGGCGGGGATGGTCGAGGCCCACTGCTGTGCCTGCTGGGGGGTCTGTTTCCCGTCCAGGACGAGACGGAAGCCCCACAGGGCCGCGTCGATCCATCCCGGCCCCCGTGCCGCCCACGCCCAGTCGACCAGCCACACCCGGTCGGCGGCGATGAGGAAGTTCGTGGCGACGGGGTCGGTGTGCAGGAGTTGGTGGCCGTGGAGCAGAGGCTCGTCCTCGGGATCGCAGTAGGGGCCCCACCGGTCCCAGGCGGTCATCAGGCCGATGCCCGGGGCGGGGCGGACACTCAACTCCCGCAGCGTTGCCGCGACCGGCTCCAAGTGGTTTCCCTCTGCGGTGAAGTCGGCCCAGGGGGTGGCGGTGACGCCCTCGAAGCCCAACAGCCGCCACCCACCTGCCGACAGACACCACAGCAGCTTGGGAGCGAACTCGGGCAGGAAGGAACTGACCTTCGCCTCCCTGTCCAGTTCGCCGGACCGCTCGTGGCCGTCGGGGAGTCCCTTGACGAAGATCCTTGTGCCGTCCGGGAGGAAGAGGAGCGTGGCGATACCGGAACTCTCCCCCGTGGTCATGTCGACGCTCGGACAGCCCCCTCCCACCCGGTCGCCCACCGCTGTGCGGGTTTCTTCGGGGAGTTGGGTGAAGGAGAGGCGTTCGACGCGCATGATCAGGCTCCGGGCGCCGGCGGATTCGGCGGGAAAGGCGGGTTCTTGTCCGGCCCCGGACCACTGGGAGGACGCCCCGGCGGCGGCTGCGAGGGCGGGCGTGCAGGAGGCTTCCGCGCTCGTGTCATGGGCGCAGCGTAGCCGCCCGACCCATACGGAAACCGGCACGCTGGAGAAACTGATGACGATCCGTACGGAGACGCAGCGCGATGCCAGTACGAGGTCTCCGAGGCCGGAACCGATGATCGCGACAGGAGTTTGCATGGGACTCCGTGCGTATCCACACGCGCCAGGGGTTCCGGCAGGAATTGGGCCGACCGGGCCGACGGCCGCGCAGCAAGCGGTCAGATGACGATCACTCGGCGCCCGCGCGTGTGACCGGCTTGGCTGTCGATGTGGGCGGAGGCGGCCTCGGCGAGCATGTATGACCGCTCGACCGGGATGTGGAGTTTCCCACGCGCGATGAGGTCGGCGGCCTCCGCGAGCGCTTCCGGCACGTTGCCGGTCACGCCGGAGTACCGGGCGCCGAAGTCCGGGGCCGTGAGATCGGCGATGGAGATCACCTTCTGCGGATCCCCGGTGAGCTCGACGAGTTCGCCGATCACGCCCGAGCCGGCCAGATCGAGGGCTGCGTCCACCCGACCGAGCTGCCGCACCCGCTCGACCCAGCCCTCGCCGTACGTCGTCGCCACGGCACCAAGGCCGCGCAGATAGTCCTGGTTCGCGGCCCCGGCCGTGCCGATCACCGTGATGCCGCGGTCGCGGGCGATCTGCAGCGCCGCCGATCCGACTCCCCCGGACGCACCGCTGACCAGCAGCGTCTGCCCGGGCCGGACCCCGACCTGACGCATGATGCGCAGCGCGGTCTCCACCACGGAGGGGTATCCGGCCGCCTCTTCGAACGACAGCCCTTCGGGTATCGGGGCCCAGGCCGACAGCACGGCGAACTCGGCGTAGGCGCTCGAACCTCTGCCGAATACGTGGTCGCCGACCTTGATGCCGTCGACGCCCTGGCCGACCTCGTCCACCACCCCCGAGGCGTCCTGCCCGACTCCGGCGGGCAACTCGATCGGACGGACCTTCTGGAACTGGCCTTCGCGGATCCGCCAGTCCACGGGGTTCACGCCCGCCGCGCGCACGGCGATGCGTATCTGGCCGGGGCCCGCGTGGGGCTCCTCGGCATCGGTGAGGCGCAGGACATCCGGACCGCCGAACTCGGCGAAGCTCACTCTCTTCATGCGACCGACCGTAACACTAACGGTTAGCGTTTAGAAACGGTTGCGGCTTTGTACCTGATAGCTTTACGCCATGACCGAACCGCCCGGACGCCGTGAGCGCAAGAAGGCCGCGACCCGCCAGAAGATCGCCGACACCGCGCTGCGGCTCTTCCTGGAACGCGGATACGACGCGGTGGGCATCCGTGACATCGCCGCTGAGGCCGACGTGGCCGTCACCACGCTCTTCTCCCACTTCGCCTCGAAAGAGGCCCTAGTGTTCGAGCAGGACCAGGACTTCGAGCAACGCCTCACCCAAGCGGTCACCGGCCGGGCACCGCACGAGCCGATCATCCCCGCGCTGCGCCACGAGATCCACGCCCTGGTACGCCACTGCACGGCGGACGGCGCCGCCCCGATCTGGCGCATGATCGACGCATCCCCCGCCCTGCGGGAGTACGAGGAGTCGATGAGGCTGCGCCACGCGGAGTCGCTGGCAATGGCCATCGCCGCCGATCCCGACCTGTCACAGACCACGACGGCCAGCCGGGCGATCGCGAGATTCGTGATCGACGCCTACTCACTGGCCCGCGAGGCGCCCGACCCCCAGGCCGCGGTGGACGACATCTTCCGCATGATCGAGGCAGCCTGGGACGTCGCTTGCCTTTCCTCAGCGTCGGCCGGGGGCGAGTCGAGGCCGAGGTAGAACCAGCGGTCGCCAGGGTCTCGGTGGGCCACCGAGGGCATGGCTCATACGCGGCCGCCGCAGTGACTCATGAAACCCGGGTCTGAGACACCAAGTCAGGCCGAAGCAAGCGTCAGCCCCGCTGATCGTTCGCGGTGCCCGCGACAGCCGGACCGCAGTTCGCCGGAAGTGCGGCCACCACCATGGCGATGGCCGCCGCCACGGTGTCGGCTTCGCCGATGACCGTTCCACGAGAAGGACCGCAGACGCGGTATCGACCGTCGCGCAGCGGATCGACGAACGGCACGTCCCATGCGTACGGGAATCCGGTGCAGGTCGTGAAGTGGAGTGACCAGTGGCTGGTGAACGGATACAGCTGCCGCAACTTCGGTTCAGCCGCTGCCATCTCGGCGAGTGCCAGTGCCTGGCGGGCGAGGGGGAGCCGATCGGCCTTCTGGCGCAGGCCCTCCAAGAGGAGCCGCCACTGCACGGTGACCGCTTCCGCTGGACCGCGTTCATGGGCTTCGGCCAGTTCGCTCACCTTGATGAAGGGGGCGGCCTTCTGAATCTCGCGGAGCCGGGCCCCGTCTCGCCAACCTGCTGCGGCTCGGGCCAGCTCTCCCAGATCGGAGGTCGAGCCCGAGAGCAGTTGAACGCCTTGGTGCAGGCCATGGATGTTGAACCAGCGGCTCTCCGACCCGATGAAGACGAAGCAGGGTGCCCGGCCGGAGACCGTGCTGACCACCTCAGCCGTCCGCAGCGGGTTCGCATCGTTGCTCAGCACCGCACCCAGATCGAGTCCCTGCTCGGCAGCAGCCAGTGCCAGGGCCTCGGCCAGACTGCCGGCAGCCGCAAGATCCGGATAGAGATCAGGGTCGGCGGGAGTGGGTTCGTGTCGAGCGGCAACCGGGGAGTTCGAAGTCACCGCCGGAGTCTGCCGTCTGCGCCAGGAAATGGCCACCCTTGGGAGACGGATTTTCTACGCCGCAGGGTGAGATGGGTCGCAGAGCACCAGGTCAGCGGAGTGCTTCATGACATGAACCGCGAGAACCTACAAATCCCGTACTGTCTCAAATTTCATGTCGGAATCTCACCGCTGATGTCGGACAGATCGGATACGACGCGATGTTGAGACCTCGTCATGTGTCCTGTCGCACCGGGATTGTCGGATTCCCGCTCATTCTCGGGTGTGTTGGGGGCGAGTTCCTCGGAACGGCCCGAGGTGGTCTCCATCGGCCGTGGCTCCGCGTCGGCAGCCACGGCCTCACCCACGGTCAACGGCCCGTGCGGAACAGCTCCCCGGTCCGGTCGGTGAGCTTGTGACGGATCTCCGGGGCCCTCTCGGCGGGCCAGACCAGGATCAGGTACCGCTCGGAGTGGTTGTCGCCCTCCGGGTCGGTGTCCCGTCCGCGGGCGTGGATCCGCAGGCGCCACCACCGGGGTTCGCCCTCGGGGCCGGGCAGGTCGATGCCGTACTCCGCGCCCTCGGGCTCAAGTCCGCCACCGTCCCCGTCGCCCTCCGGCGAGGTGATGCCCGCGCCGGGGGGCTCGAAGACGGCGCTGATGTCGACCACTTCGTCCCACGAGCCGGTTGCCGGCGGCGGCTCACCCTCCAGTACGTCGTAGTCGACGCGCACGTAACCGTTCTGGACGCCGGTGCACACGGTGACGAAGTCGCCGTCGGCGTTGACCCGGACCAGCCCGTTCCCGGCGGTCGGATCACCGTCGTCGAGGTCGTCCTCGGCGTCGGTCTCGAACAGGTTGAACTGGTGGTAGGAGGCGTAGACGCGGAGTGCTGTGGTCATGGATCAGACCTGTACCCAGAATCCGTCGCGGTCAAGGACTCTCTGCTGCAGCTGGAACTTGTTGAGGATGCCGCCCTGCCGGTTGTTCTCCCTGACCGGCACCCAGGTGATACCCCGGCTGGCCGCAGGCAGTGCGGTGCCGCCCTCGTAGGAGGCGGCGAAGGGGTACTCGTCGCAGGACGGCCCGGCCGCACCGGTCGGCGGCCTCTGCCCCCGGCACACGGCCCTACGGTTGTCGCCCTGCTTCGTCTCGTCCACCAGGAAGTGCAGCGGGTGCCCGGAGCCGGGCTTGCCGTAGTGTCCGCCGCGCGACTGGATCGCACTGATGCCGGGGCCTATGTTCGGCAACGCCCCCATGCCCGTCAACGTGGGGGTGACCTGCGGGAAGACGCAGCCCGGCGACTGCCGGGGCTTCTTGTTGCCCGGCTTCTTGGCGAACATGTCGTCGCACCGGTAGCTCGCGGAGGAGTACGAGTTCGAACCCTGGATGTAGCCGGGCTTGAAGAACGTGTACTCGTACTTCGTGGCGGTGCCATGGCTCTTGAACGCACCGATGTTGTCGGTGTAGTCGACCTTCCCGGAGAAGGGCGCGCCCAGAATACGGCCCTGCGGTATGTGGTTGACGGCGGAGCAGGGACCACCGCAGGAGACCCTGATTCCCACGCTTATCCCGCCGGCGTTCCCGGTGATGGTGGCCTTGCCGACGCTGACGTTCTCCGACCACTTGCGGGACTTGATCTGCAACGTCATCTCGTGCGTGACAATGAACCGGACCACGCCCACGGGCTTGCCGTTCACCAGCACGACGGCCCCGGTACTGATCATCTGACACTCATGGGTCCGGGTGAGGCCGGGCGTGCAGGAACCATTCGGCACGGCGGCGGCGTCGGCGCGGGTGATGGGAGTCTGGGTGACGCGCAGCGTCAGCTGGTCCGAGGAGGCCGCGTGCGCGGTGCCGGCGAGCGTCGAACCCGCCAGTGCCAGTCCTGTCGCGGCCACGGCCATGCTTCTCAACTTCACGTGAATTCCTCCCCGTTGAGGAAATCGACGAACTCGTCCACCGGTCGGCGGACGCGGCAAGCCTGGCACCGGGCGCCCCACGGGCCGTTCGGCTTCTCACGGGAGTGGCTGATTCACGCCCCCGGCGTGTCCGATTCCGGCCCCCGCCCCATAGTCGGGGGTGGGGGCGGCATCACCGCCCACTTGGAGCAACACTTCGCCCGCGCACCCGAATAGCCTTGCCGGGGTGGGGAGTTGGGGTGCGGCACACGGCGGTACGTACGCGGACGACACCCCACGATGGGACAGCAGCTCACGGTGAGCTCTTGACGGTGACGTCACGTCGTCCGAGTGGGAAGAGATCGAGCAGTCGGCCCCACAGCTGCCGATCGGTGTCCGCCGTCGTGCCAGGAGAGCTCACCGGCGTCCCACCACGCGCCTGAACACCGCGCTGTCCGGTCCGAAAACCGACCGCCACGTCACCGTGGCTACAGGACAAAGGCTTCCTGATACGTCATTGGCTACGGCCGCTGTGCCCGTATCTCGTTTTCGGAGAGTCGGGGGCTTGGGGTAGAACGTCGACATGGATGCCGCAGTACTTGAGCAGATACTGGACGAGACCTTCGATCACGCCGTCGTGCATCACGGGTACACGAACTACATGCGTGACTACGAGGTCATCCTCTACATGACCGCGGCTCCGAGCACGGGGATCGAGCCGGCCTACCTGCGGTACCTCTTCCGGTACTGCGTCGAGGCCCGATGTGAGACCTCAGTATCGGGCGAGACATGGCAGCGTTCCCTGGACGACCGCCTCATCGACCACGAGACCGGTGCCGACCTCGACGGGTTCGTCTGGGGTGTGAAGTGGCATCCGATGTATCCGGGAGCGAAGCTGCTCCCCCAGTCGGATGCCACCCGCCATTGGTCGCACACCCTTGGGATCGACTTCCACCACGTCCTGATCGAAACCAACGCCCACCGACTCACTCTGCTCTTCTCCGACCTACAGGTCACCGAGGTTCCCGTCGGCTACGCCCCGTTCGTCACGGACTGAAAGACCAGCGTTCGTCCGTGCACCGCAGTCCGTCCTGCGGGCCACTGCGTGACATCCTGGCTCGGTGTTCCTGAGCGATTCCGCAAGCAGTGTCGGCCTCCGTCCGGTGCGCTATCAGTTCGCCACGGTCCGGGGTGACTCGTACGACGACAACTGGCTGGTCATCCATGGCACGGTGACGACTCCCGAGGGCAGTTGGTCCTTCACCGATCCGTGTCTGCTCACCGACGAGGCTCGCCAGGCGGCCGCATGGCTGCGCGCGGTGGCCGCGGGGACGGTGGCCGTGACCGAACCTGATACCGAAGGTGAGTTGTCCCCGGACACGTCGTTCATCGAGCCGCTCGTGGCCTTCAGCCTCGCTGACCGAAGCGAGGATGGGACGGCGGCGATTCGCATCCACCTGTCCCTGGAGGCAGCACCCCCATGGCAACCGGAAGATGACCGGGATGACCTTTACCAGTACGTCGTGGAGGTGAGGACGGATACCGCTGCGCTGCTCCACGCGGCTGACCAGTGGGATCATGCCCTCGTTCCCTTCCCGCCCCGCTGACCGGCCACGACGGTGCGCACCACGAGGTCCACGGGCCCTCCGCCACCGCTTGTCTCGTCACACGGCTGCTGCCAGAGTACTCGTGAACGGCCCCACCTCCAGCTGCGCTGGACTTCGCGCTATGCGCGATCCCGTTGCGCTGACAACCTACGGGGACGGACTTCGGCCGACGTCGGCGACGGCGGGCGCGCCCCGTTCGACCACGACCGGAATGCCTCCGGTCGCCTTCTCCAGAGTGCGCCGGAACGACGCCGAACCCGCCCCGGCGGCGTTGGTGGTCACGCGGATACCCGAGGCGTCCGACGTCGCACTGGCGGAGTAGAGGGGGAAGGCGAACTTCCGGCCGAAGACCTTGTCGACGGCCTTCTGCAGTGTCCGGTGCGCGTACCGGCTCATATACAGGTCCACGAGTTTCGGGTCCGCTCCCGGATCGGCCTTTGCCGCCGCCTTCACCAGGTCACGGCCGCGTGCGAGGTCGGTGACGCACAGCGCGACCCGGCCCACCGGGAAGTCGTTGGCCTGGGTCCCGTACACATCCCCATACGCCCCGTACCCCTGGTCGCCCACGGCCTGGGAGATACGGGTCGCCGCAGGCGTGTTGTCCCCCACCCCGTCGATGACCGTCGGCGGCGCCGACGGCCGCTTCAGTGCGTCATCCGTCGTCGGGCACTGCCTGGCCCCCTGATGAGACGGGGTGCCCGACGCGTCGACAGACGCGGGGGGAGCGGCGCCCTCGGTTCCGTCCTGTCCGCAGCCGGACACACCGAGCAAAGCGGCCACGCCGCTGACACATACGAAGAACAGCACGACGATCTTCCGTCTCACAACGCCCCCCTGATTCCCAGCGCCGTCGGCCTGTTGCCACGATGGCGATACGACGGCCACCCCCCCAACGACGGTTCCCGCCACCCACACGGCGACATCGCGAACCCGCCACGTCACGGAGCAGCAGTGGTCCCCTGCATCCCGTTCCCGCCAGGCCGAACAACCCCTCCCCGGCACGGAGACGGCGTACGGCACGTGGCCGGGGGATGGCTTGCCGGGCCGGGTCGGCCATCCCCTAGCGTGGGTGCCCTTGATCACCCACGGGAACCGATCAGTTGCGCAGGGGGATGCGATGGCACGGCCCGAAAAGCCGCTGGACCCGGACGCGGGACCTGTTGCGCGGTTCGCTGTTGCCCTGCGCGGGTTGCGCCACGACGCAGGTTCGTCCTACCGCGCGATGGCGCAGCAGAGCGGATACTCGCCCTCCGTGCTCTCCCAGGCAGCCGCCGGACAGAAGCTGCCCTCCCTGGCCGTCACCCTCGCCTACGTCGAGGCCTGCGGCGCGGGTGCGGACCGCGACGCGTGGGAGCAGCGCTGGCACCAGGCGGAACAGGCGGTCCGGCGCGAGACAGCAGCCGCCCGCGCCGAACAGGAGGCGGACAGTCCTGCTCCGTACCGAGGACTGGCCCGCTACGAACCGGCGGACAGTGCCCTGTTCTTCGGCCGTGACGGGCTTGCCGACCGGCTCCTCGACCTGGTCGCCCGCCAACGGGTGAGCGTGGTCGTGGGCCCGTCCGGCAGCGGCAAGTCCTCCCTGCTGCGCGCCGGCCTCATCCCCCGCCTCCAACACCCCGACCCCGTCAGCAGGTTACGCATCGCCGCCCTGCGGATCTGCACCCCGGGCCCCCACCCCGCCGACGAGCACGAAAAACTCTTCACCCCCCGCGACACCGAGCCGACCAAAGAGGCCGGGGAGGACACCTTCCTGATCATCGATCAGTTCGAGGAAGTCTTCGCCCTCTGCACCTCCCCGGACGAACGCGAGGCGTTCATCGATCTGGTCCTGGCCGCCCGGCATCCGGACAGCCGCCTGCGTGTGGTGCTCGGGGTGCGCGCCGACTTCTACACCCACTGCCTCCAACACCCCGGACTTGCCGAGGTCCTGCGCGAAGCGGGCCTGCCCGTCGGGCCGATGAGCCCGGACGAGCTGCGCGAAGCGATCGTCAAACCCGCCGCCGCCCACGGCCTGTTCGTCGAACGCGCCCTGACCGCCCGCCTGATCGACGACGTCTCGGCCGAGCCGGGCGCCCTGCCCCTGATGTCGCACGCTCTATTGGAGACCTGGCACCACCGCACCGCCCGCACCCTCACCCTCGATGCCTACGAAGCGGCGGGCGCGCTCGACGGTGCCGTCGCCCACACCGCCGAAAGCCTCTACACCCACCTCGATGGCCACCAGGCCGTGTGCGCACAGCGGATCCTGCTGCGCCTGATCACCCCCGGCGACAACACCCCCGACACCCGTCGCCCCGTCGGCCGCACCGAACTCGACTTCGGCCACCCCGACGACACCACCACCGTCCTGGAACAGCTGGCCCGCGCCCGCCTGATCACCCTCGACGACGACCGAGTCGACCTCGCCCACGAGGCCGTAATCACCGCCTGGCCCCGCCTGCGCGGCTGGATCGACGAGGACCGCGAACGGCTGCGTCTGCACCGCCGGCTCACCGACGCCGCCCAGGCGTGGCGGGAACAGGCCCGCGACCGCGGGGCACTGCTGCGGGGCGGGCGGCTGGAGACGGCGTGGAAGGCGTTCGGCGCGGACGGCGGCGCGCCGGAACTGACCTTGCCGGAGCGGGAGTTCCTCACGGCGAGCCGAGCGGCGACGGCCCGGGAACGCAGACTTCGGCGGGCAGCCGTGGCGGTACTGGCGGTGCTCGTCGTGCTGGCGCTGGTGGCGGCCGGGCTCGCCTGGGGGCAGCGCAAGGACGCCGTCGCCGCGAACCACCGTGCCCAGTCACGGCAGTTGGCGGCCCAGTCGCAGACGCTGCTGGCAACCGACCCGGACCTCGCCTCCCTGCTGGCCGTCGCCGCCTACCGCACGAGCCCCACCGCGGAGGCGTCGGCCAGTCTGTACGCGGCCGCCGCCCTCCCGCTCCAGCGCCGCCTCGCCTTCGGCACCGCGGAGGGCAAGGCGAGTGTGGTGGCCTTCGCCCCCGACGGCCGGACCCTGGCGGTGGGCAGCAGCAACGGGGCGGTGCGGCTGTGGGACACAGCGACGGGCCGCTCCCGCACCCTGGCCAAGGCGAGCGCCCCGACCAAGACCGGTCGCGGGACGACTGTGTACGCCCTGGCGTTCAGTCCCGACGGCCACTCCCTCGCCGTCGGCACTGAGAGCGACACGGTGCGCGTATGGAACACGGTCTCCGATCGTACGTGGGCTCAGATCACTTTCAAGGACCTGCCCTACGCGCCGGAGACCCTCGCGTTCGACCGCGACGGCCGCACCCTGACCGTCTCTCTCGGCCACGGCACCATACGTCAGTGGGAGCCGTCGACCGGCCACGCGCGCACTCTGATACTCGGTGCGGACGACCTGCCGACCGTGACCGGGAAACAGGATGCCGCCGCCCCGGACGACTACGACGCGACGGTACGGCTGAAGGATCCGGCCGACGGGCAGGTGCGCACCCTTCCGGTAGCGACCCACATCGGCTTCCCGCCGACACTGAGCCCCGACGGGCGCACGGTCGCCCTGGGTCATTTCGACGGGACGGTGCGGGTGCGGGACACCGCCACCGGCCGGACGACCGCGACACTGAAGGGGAACTCCGGCGTGATCGGCGTGCTTCGGTTCAGCCCGGACGGGCGCACGGTCGCGGCGGGATACGGCGGGACCGTGCGGTTGTGGAACCCCGCCGGCGGCGACGTACGCACGCTGGCGGGCAGCAGGGGGACGTACGACCTGGCATTCAGCGCCGACGGCCGGACCCTCGCCGCCGCCGGGTCTTCCGGCCTCTTCGAAGGCCAGGGAGCTGCCGCCATCTGGGACGTGGCCACAGGACGCAGCGTGGCCACGCTCAGCGGATACACCGAGCGCCCAGGGGCGCTGGCGGCCGCCCCCGACGGGCACGCCGTCGCCACCGTCAGCGGCGACGGCACGGTCCGCCTCAACGACCTCACCCGCAGCCGCCGCACCCGCACCCTGTTCACCAGCGACACCAAGGAGCCGTACGCCGTCGCCCTCAGCCCCGACGGCCGCACCCTGGCCACCGGTGATGCCACCGCGCGCCTGTGGGACACCGCGACCGGAGATCTGCGCGCCACCTTGCCCGACCGCACCCGCATGGAAGAGGTCCAGGATCTGGCGTTCACCCCGGACGGCCGCGCCCTCGCCCTCACGGGCGGACTGGACACACGGCTGTGGGACCCCGCCTCGGGCCATGTCAGCACCGGTCGTACGGACGACCACACCGGAGTGGTGAACGCAGTGCTCAGCCCCGACGGCCGCACCAGAGCCACCGTCTCCGCGCGCAACAGCACGCTGAACCTGTGGGACATCTCGACCGGACGCCTCCGAGTCACCGTGCCGGGCAGCAAAGACCGGGCCCAAGCCGTGGCGTTCAGCGCCGACAGCCGCACCGTGGCCACCGGCAACGGCACAGCGCTACATCTGTGGGACAACGCGACCGGACGCCTGCGCACCACACTCACCCCCGACCCCGGCCGGGCCACCACGTCGCCCTCTCCCAGGGGTTCCACCGGGGACGGCGTGTGTGAGGAGATGCGGGAGATCGTGTTCAGCCCGGACAGCCGCACCCTGGCGGCCCGTGACCGGCAACGCGTGACACTCTGGGACGTCGCCACGGGCCGTGTCCGGACCGCCTTCACCACCTCGTGCGACGGTAGCGGGCCGAGGTTTTCCCTCGCGCACATCGTGTTCACCCCCGACGGCCGCACTCTGGCCATCGGGGACGGCAAACAGGTACGGCTGTGGGACGTGGCCACGGGCCGTCGCCGCGCGGTCCTCACCGGCCACGCCGAAACGGTCCGGGACATCGCCTTCAGCCCCGATGGCCGCACCATGGCCACGGCGGGAAACGACCTCACCGTACGCCTGTGGGACGTGGCAGAGCACCACAACTACGCGACGCTCGCCATACTCACCGGGCACACCGGCTCAGTGACCAGGGTCCTCTTCGGCCACGACGGCCACAGCCTCTTCACCACCGGCGAGGACGGCACCCTGCGTCAGTGGAGCGTGTCCCCCAGCGACCCGGCAGCAGCCATCCGCAAAATCTGCACCGCCTCCGGCCGCGATCTGACCTCGCCGGAGCAGAACACGTACTTCCCCGGACAGCACCCCCGATCTCCCTGTTCCGCAGTGTCCACAACTGACTGACCTCGCGCCGATCTCACGCGTCAGGGACGCACACGCGATCTCCTGTTTCCCTCAAGTTTCCGTCCGACCCCCTGTACATACGGCTACCAATCAGTAGTGTTTGCGCCGCGCGTCGACATCGTCCGCGTCTCAACGACCAGTACCACCAGGGGGATAGCCATGCCCGGGATGAGCCGCCGTCAGTTCGTGTCCAGAATGTCCGCTGCGGCCGCAGGTGCGGCCCTGTGGTCGACGGTGGCGCAGGACCGGGCCCTCGCGGCCACCGCCGCGCGGGCCGTGCGCATCGGCGGAACCACGCTGGAGCAGGCCGCGATGCCCGTCGGCAGCGGCCCGTACAAGCGCCTCGTGGCGGGCCCGGGTTGGCCGCTCGTGGTGCGCGGGGAGCTGGCCGGCGCCGGTGCGGGCCGCGACGACCGCCGCACCGGGCTCACCTCCTTCGTGCAGTTCACCGACCTGCACGTGGCGGACACCGAGTCGCCGGTACGGTTCGAGTACCTGGCCCAGTACAACGACAGCGCATACCGACCGCAGGAGGCGCTGACCGTGCGCGGCGCCTCGGCCCTGGTCGAGCGGGTCAACTCGGTGCGCCAGGGCCCGTACACCGGGCTGCCGTTCGGCATGGTGATGGCCACCGGCGACAACACCGACAACCACGAGCTCATCGAGCTCGACTGGTACCTGTCCGTCATGAGCGGCGGCCGGATCACCCCGAGCAGCGGCGACCCTTCGCGCTACGAGGGCGTGCAGAACTCCGGCAGCGCGTCCTACTGGAACCCGGAGTCCTCCTTCCAGGACTCCTACAAGGCCAAGGGGCTTCCGCAGATCCCCGGCTTCCTGGCGGGTGCGGGCCGCCCCTTCGACGCCCCGGGCCTGAGCGTTCCGTGGTACACGACCGTGGGCAACCACGACGACAGCATCGAGGGCAGCCTGCCGGACCTCGGCCTCCTGAATGACCTCTACACCGGTGACCGCAAGATCGAGGGCTGCGACGACGCCACCGCGGCGAAGCTCGCCTACGCGCTGAAGCACGACCCGGCCCAGGCGGTGCTCCTGCTCGGGCAGTTGCTCGGCAACGGCGGTGCGATCCGCAAGGTCACCCCGGACGAACGCCGACGCCCCTTCACCCCGAAGGAGTTCGCCAAGGCGCACCTCGACCCCGCCTACACCGGCGCCGGTCCGGTCGGCCACGGCTTCACCTCGGACGCGGCGAGCAGCGGGCACCTGTACTACACCTTCCCGCTGGCGAGCGGTGTCCTCGGTGTCAGCCTGGACACCACCAACCGGGCCGGATTCGCGGACGGTTCACTCGGCACCGCGCAGCTCAAGTGGCTGGAGTCGGTCCTCAAGTCGCACAGCAGCCGCTGGTACGACACCGACGGACACGTGGTGCGCGGTGGATCCACGGACTCGCTCATCGTCCTGTTCAGCCACCACACCAGCACCACCATGGGCAACCTGCTGCCCGACCCGTACCACCCCTTCGAGGGGCGGCACGACGGCAACGCCCTGGTGTCGCTGCTGCAGCGCTATCCGAACGTGGTGGCGTGGGTCAACGGGCACACCCACGAGAACCGGATCACCCCGCACGGCCACGCCGTGCCCGAGCGCGCCTTCTGGGAGATCAACACCGCGTCCCACATCGACTATCCGCAGCAGGCCCGGATCATCGAGATCGCGGACAACGGCGACGGCACCCTGTCGCTCTTCACCACCCTCATCGAGTCCGCGGCGCCCTACGCGACGGACTTCGCCGACACCTCCGACCGGGGGCTCGCGGCGCTCTACCGCGAGCTGTCGTACAACGACCCGTACGCCACCCCGGCCGTCAAGCTCGGCTCCTCCGCCGACCACAACACCGAGCTGCTGCTGACCCACCCCGGCAGGTGACGCGGCCCGACGGCCCGCACACCTCATCGCTATAGTTCGATCAGTTGCGCAACCGCTAAAGTGTTGCGAGGGGAAGCGGCAGCCCGCCACCGCACCGGGCGCCAGGGGCAGTGCTGGGCCGAGGAGTAGCAGGGTGTTCACCGATGTGGGTCCGATGGAGCTCGTCACGATCGCGATCCTCGCGGTCCTCCTGTTCGGCCCGGACAAACTGCCCGAAGTCATCCGGAACGTGACGGGCTTCCTGCGCAAGATCCGGGAGTTCTCCGACAACGCGAAGCAGGAGATCCGCTCCGAACTGGGCCCGGAGTTCAAGGACTTCGACTTCGAGGACCTGCACCCCAAGACGTTCGTACGCAAGCACGTCCTCAACGGCGAGGGTGACGGGCTGGGCCTGGACGAGATCCGCAGCGCGCTCGATCCGCGTCCAGAGCTTGCGGAGGTCGCCGACGCCGTGCGCGGCGCGGCCGACAGCGCTGCGGGGCGCGGTTCCACGGCAGGCTCCGATCAGGCCGGGCCGACGCCGACCCCTGTTCGGCTCACGAAGGACGGGGCGGCGACACCTCCCGCACACCCCGCCTTCGACCCCGACGCGACCTAGCCGCCGGACATGCCGGGCGCCGTGCCCGCTCATCGCGAGCCCGCGTGATGGACCTCACCACACTTCAACTATTGCGCAACCTTTAAAGTGTGGTCATGAACGCTGATGGTGCGACAGGTTGGGAATACGCGGTGCTCGACGGCGGGCCGGCCAACGGCTTGCGGATGCGGGTCGCCGACCGGCCGGGAGTGATCCAGGTCACTTACCCCTGCGCAGTCGACGGCCCGGCCGGGGGCGCCCAGGTGGAGGCGCTGTATGTATACCGGCGAGACTCTCGCGTACACCGGGAGCCGCTGCGGTACGGCTTCGACGTGGCCAGCCCCTGACGCGCCTTGTCTCACTGACAGAGGACACCACCCCGATGAGGCAGCCCCCTCAGAGACACTTGCTACATTGCGCAACTGTACAACTATTGGGTGGGGCTGACCGTCTCTCCTCATAGGTTCAGTCACACGGACGAGGGGGCGCGCACATGGCAGGCAGGCGCGGGGGGTCGAACCGCCTTCAGGGCCAGGGCGCAGGGACCGGGCGGCGCAAGAAGCTCAGCAAGGTGAAGATCGGGATCGCGACAGTGGTCGCGGTGCTGGTCCTGCTCACCGCGGGCGCCGGCTGGATCTACTTCAGACTCGACGGGAACATCGACACCTTCAGTGCCGACGGCATCTCCGGCGACCGGCCTCCCGCCTCCACGCACGGCTCGAACGTGCTGGTCATCGGAACGGACGCGCGCACCGACGGCAACAGCGACCTGGGCGGCGGCGACAAGGACGACATCGGCCGCTCGGATACGGCGTTCCTGCTGCACACCTATGCCGACCAGAAGCACGCCGTCGCGGTCTCGATCCCCCGCGACACCCTGGTCGACATCCCGCCGTGCCGGCTGCCCGACGGAAGCTGGACCAAGGGACAGCACAACACCATGTTCAACGAGGCCTATTCGGTGGGTCAGAGCGCCAACGGCAACCCGGCGTGCACGCAGAACACGGTGGAGAAGCTGACCGGGCTGCGCGTCGACCACACCGTGGTCGTCGACTTCAAGGGCTTCGCGCAGATGACCAAGGCCGTCGGCGGTGTCCCGGTCTGCCTGCCCCAGGACGTCTACCAGAAGGACCTCAACCCCAACCGGGCCACCCGGGGCGACCAGATCTTCGCCAAGGGCCCGCAGACGGTGGCCGGACAGAAGGCCCTCGACTACGTACGGATCCGGCACGGCATCGGCGACGGCTCCGACATAGGGCGCATCAAGCGCCAACAGGCCTTCGTCGCGGCCCTGTTGAAGAAGGTGAAGAGCGACGGCCTGAACCCCACCCGGCTGCTGCCGCTCGCGGACGCGGCGACGAAGTCGCTGACGGTGGACCCGGGGCTGGGCTCCGCAGGGAAGATGCTGTCGTTCGCGATGTCGCTGAAGAGCATCGACCTGCACGACACCAAGTTCGTCACCCTTCCTTGGCGTTACCAGGGCGACCGGGTCGCGATCGTGCACCCGGACGCCGAGGCTTTGTGGGCCGTACTGAAGGCCGACCGCACCCTGGACGGGCAGGACGCCGGCGGCCACCACGACAAGCAGGCCGCGGCCTCGCCTTCACCCGGCGCCACCGAGCAGGTCTCCGGCAAGGGCATCTCGGTCGCCGTCTACAACGGGACCACCGAGACGGGTCTGGCCTCGCGCGCCGCCGACACCCTCACCGAGCACGGCTTCACCGTCACGAGCACCGCGACGGCGGCCAGCCAGAGCCACCAGAACACGGTGATCAAGTACGAGTCCGGCCACAAGGACCAGGCCGACACCGTCGCCCGCCTCTTCCCCGGCGCGGACGTGCAGGAGTCCGCGACCGCCAGCGGCGTCAGCGTGATCCTCGGCACGGCATACGCCGACACGTCCGCCGCCTCACCCACACCGACCACGGTGCCTTCCAACGTGGCAGACGGCGCCCGGTCCGCCGACGACGACCCCTGCTCCAACCTCTCGTACGGATAAGCCTGTCCGCACACGTCAGGCCGTCCCGGTACGGCGATGCCGGGATGCTGCCCACGTCAGGGCCCGAGTCAGCCGTCCTCGATGTCCGAGATGAGCTTGGTGCTCAGGTCGCTCTGCACCGCCAGCCGGGTGTGCCCGGCGTCCGGGCCGGTACCCCAGGTGAGCGTGACGGTGGTGAACAGGTGCCCCGCACCGGAGTCGTGGTAGCGGACTTCCCAGTGGGTGGGCACGTCCTGGGCACGCAGGACGCCGTCGGCGTGGTTGGCCTCCTCCCAGGCGGCCAGACGCTGACGGAGATCCTCCGTGAGGTAGTGGGCACGAAGCTCCTGGCCCAGGTCATCGGTTCCGTCGTCGACGGCGTCGACGTAGGCACCGTAGAAGTCGGCCACCCGATCGACTGCCGAGTCCGGGCTTCCGGCGCGGACCGCGTCGCCTGACTGATCATCCGGCATGGATTCCCCCCTTGGGAAACTGTTGCTTACCCACTCGCTTGGCGACACATTGCCCAAGTCCTTCCGGAAACAGTCCTTTTAGCGAATATGAGGCTGAACGTGATGTTCTGGCCATAACCCGCGAACGGGTGGGGGCAACAGCCCGCATCGACCGCTCTCCACGGACAGCAAGGACACGGACGGAATTATGGACCAGTGAACCCCACTCACTTTGGCCCTGTCCACGGGACCATGACCACGGCAGGGTGAGAGGACCTTGAACCTTTCGGAGGTCCCCTTGAGCAGTGCGTTCCTGCTGACCACCCTGGCGGTGGTCGCCACTCCCGGCACCGGTGTGCTGTACACCCTGTCCGCCGGTCTGTCCCACGGCCGCCGGGCGAGCGTCGTCGCCGCGCTCGGCTGCACGCTCGGGATCGTGCCGCATCTGCTGGCGACCATCACGGGGCTCGCCGCTCTGCTGCGCACCAGCCCGGTCGCGTACGACGTGGTCAAGTACGCCGGTGTCGGCTACCTGTTGTACATGGCGTGGGCGACACTGCGCGACAAGGATGTGCTCACCGTCGAGACCAGGGACGAGCCCCGTCCGACCATCCACGTGATTGCCTCCGGGATCCTCGCCAACCTCCTCAACCCGAAGCTCACCATGTTCTTCGTCGCGTTCCTGCCGCAGTTCGTCCCCGTCGACGAGCCCGGCTCCCTCCAGGCGATGCTGCGGCTCAGCGCGGTGTTCATGGCGCTGACCTTCGTGGTCTTCGCCGCATACGGCTTGTGCGCGGCCTCCGTACGCGACCATGTGCTGGCCCGGCCGAAGGTGATGACCGGTCTGCGCCGCGTGTTCGCCGTCGGTTTCCTGGGCCTGGGCGCACGGCTGGCGGTGGCGTGAGCATGCGATTCCGACACGCGGACGCGCTCCGCTCCGACTACCCCGAACTCACGGCCGGAGTGCTCCACGCCACCGGCATCCACCCCGCCGTCGACACCGGCCCCGCGGTCGCGGCGTACACCTCCCGGGCCACGGCCCGGCTGGCCGGATCCGCCGAGGGTGCGTTGCCCGAAGTCCTGGCCTGGCGGCGCACGTTCACGCGGATGGGGCTCAGGCCGACACAGTACCGCTGCGCCTCGGAGTCGCTGCTGCGGCGGCTGCGCAAGGACGGGGAACTGCCGCGTATCCATCCGGTGGTCGACCTGTGCAACGCGATCTCGGTCGCGTACGCCGTGCCGGTCGCGGTCCTCGACGCCGACCGCATCACCGGCCCGCTCCTGGAAGTGCGTTACGCCCATGGCGACGAGCGGTACACGACCTTCGGAGGTGACACCGAGCGCCCCGCGCCCGGCGAGGTGACCTTCGTCGACTCCGCCGGACACGCGCACGCCCGCCGCTGGACCAACCGGCAGAGCGGGTACTCCGCGGTCGGCCGGCGCACCAGCCGGATCCTGGTGGTGGCAGAAGCCATGCACGACGGCGGCGCACAGGTCATGCCGGAGCTTTTGCGGACGGTCGCCCGGGAGCTCGCCGCGCACTGGTCCGTCGAGCCCACGACAGCGCTCCTCACCGCCTCCGCACCGGAGTTCGACTTCGACGAGCAGGTGCTACGACCGGACGACCAGGTGTCCGCGCCGACGGACGGGCGGGCACTCCCGTCGTACAGCGGGCCCGGCCGCGCATGACACCATGAGTTGGTGAACGAGGGGGAACGGGCGATGGGCGCCGCATCCACGGCGGCGGCGCCGGACGGCGCATCACCCGCGTACGGCTCCGACTTCCTGCAACTCGACGCGGGCACCGCCCCCGAGGGCGGCAAGGCGGACTGGCTCGCCGGGCGGTTGCGGCAGGCGATAGCCGACGGACGACTGGCACTGGGCAGCAGGCTGCCGCCCACCCGTGTGCTCGCCGCCGAACTGCGCGTCTCCCGGGGCGTGGTCACCGAGGCGTACCGGCGGCTGACCGAGGACGGCCAGGTCGAGGGGCGGCGACGCGGCGGCACGGTGGTGGTCGCCGCACCGCAGGAGCCACCGCCGGCCCGTCCCGCGACCGTGCCCGCCCAGGGCGCCGCGTCGGGCGCGCTCTTCGCAAACGCGCCCGGCGCCGACGTCTTCGACGCGCTGCGCGCCGCTCCCGCCCGTATCGACTTCACGCCCGGTCGGCCCGACCTCGCCGCGTTCCCGCGGACCGCCTGGCTGCGCGCCGAACGGGCCGTGCTCGCCGAGCTCTCCGCCGACCAGCTCGGCTACGGCGACCCGCGCGGCGACCTGCGGCTGCGCCGGGCCGTCGCGGACTGGCTGGCGCGCGGCCGGGGAATCCGGGCCGAGCCCGACGAGGTGCTGATCGTGGCCGGGACCGCGCAGTCCCTCACCCTGCTCCATCCCGTACTGCGGGCCGACGGCATCGACAGCGTCGCGGTGGAGGACCCGGGTGCGCTCGGCGCCCGGCAGCACCTGAGCAACGGGGGTCTGGCGACGCCGCCGGTGCCGGTCGACGACGACGGCGTGCGCGTCGACGCCCTGCGCGCGACCGGCGCCCGCGCGGTCCTGCTCACCCCCGCGCACCAGTTCCCCATGGGTGTGGTGACGAGCGGCGAGCGGCGCCGCGAGCTGCTGCGCTGGGCGGAGGACGGCGGGCTGATCATCGAGGACGACTACGACGCGGAGCACCGCTACGACCGGCCGCCGGTGCCCGCGCTGCGGTCCCTGCTGGCCGACCGGGTGTGCTACTCGGGCAGCGTCTCCAAGCTGCTCGCGCCCGCGCTGCGCATCGGCTGGGTGGTGCCTCCTCCCCGCTACCGCGACGCGTTGACGGACGCCAAGCGCTTCGTCGACCTGGGCAACCCCGTGCTGCCTCAGCTGGTACTCGCCCGGCTGATGGAGTCCGGCGACCTCGAACGCCATCTGCGCCTGCTGCGCGGACGCCACCGGTGCCGCCGCGACGCGATGATCGGCGCCATCGCCGAGCACCTGCCCGGCGCGACCGTGCACGGCGCCGCCGCGGGCCTGCATCTGACGCTCACCTACACACCCGCCGTGCCCGACACCGTCCTCGCCGCCGCAGCGCTCGCCCGGGGCGTGAAGTGCCAGCCGCTGTCGTGGCACACCCAGCTCCCCGGCCGCCCCGGCCTCGTACTCGGTTACGCCGCGACCCCGCCGGGCGCGATCGCCGAGGGGGTGGCGGCGCTGGGCGAGGTGCTGCGAGAGCTGGACTGACGTCTGTGCACTCTACTTGAGGCGCCGGGCGCCGCGGCGGCTACCTAGGGGCCTCCGCCACCGGCGTCGGCAGGTCCCGCAGGGTGCGCAGGGGGCCCTTCAACAGCAGCAGCGCGCACAGGGCGTTGCCCGCGTACAGGATCCACAGGGCGTCGCGGTCGCCGACGGCCATGCCCAGGGCGCCGCCCAGCAGGCTGCCGACCGGCACCGTTCCGTACATCACGAAGCGGATGCCGGAGCTGACCCGGCCGAGCATCTCGGGCGGGCAGTACGTCTGGCGGAAGCTGACGATGACGACGTTTCCGGCGACGATCCCGGCCATCAGGCAGAACTCGCCCACCAGGAAGGCCAGCAGCCCCGCGCCACCCCCGGTCAGGGGGATCAACAGGCCGAACGGACCGGCACCGAAGGCGCACAGCAGGACCGCGCGGGCCGTGCCGACCCGGCGGGCCAGGCGCGGCGCGAGCACCGCGCCCAGCACACCGCCGAGCCCGGCCAGGGCGATCAGCACACCGACGACAGTGCCGTCGGCGCCGACCGTGCGCCGCAGGAACACGATCGCCAGGGACTGGGCACCGGCCAGGAAGAGGTTCATCGCCGCGTCGCAGGCGAGGATCGTCCGCAGGAACGGATCACCGGCGAGGAAGGCGACGCCGTCGCGGATCTCCCGCACCAGCGCCTTCTTCCCGGACGCACGCTCCTCGCCGCCCGGCGGGCTCTCCGGGGTGCGGATCCTGGCCAGCAGCACGGCCGAGACCAGGAAGCTCAGCCCGTCGGCGAGAAACCCGACGGCCGCGCTCCCGGCCTGGGCCAGGGCGCCGCCCACGCCCGGGGCGACGACGTCGGCGGCGGACTCGCTGGTCTGCAACCGGGCGTTGCCGTCCGCGAGTTGCTCGGCGGGCAGCAGAGACGGCAAATACGCGCTGTAGGCCGCCCGGAAGAACACATCGGCCGTGCCCAAAAGCAGCGACACCATAAGCAGCTGAGTGGTCGTCAGGGCGTCCAGCCACGCCGCGGCGGTCAGGGAGAGCATCAGGGCCGCCGAGACGGTGTTGCACACGATCATCACCGGCCGCCGTCGCATCCGGTCCGTCCAGGCGCCCACCGGCAGGCCGATGAGCAGCCAGGGCAGCCATGCGGCGGCATTGAGCAGGCCCATGGTGAACGAGTCGGCGCCGAGCGCGTCCACCGCGATCAGCGGCAGCAGGACGCGGGTCGCCGCGCTGCCGAACTGGCTCACCGACTCCCCCGTCCACAGCAGCCGGAAGTCGCGGTGGCGCAGGGGGCCCGACGCCTTCTCCTGCCGGGCCGTCGCCGCCGCGCTCATCGGCGCACCAGCGCTTCGCCGACCAGTGCGCGGCGCAGCAGCGCCCCGATCTGGGAGGCCGGCTTCGGCGTCATCATCTCGCCGTGGGTGCAGGGCGCTTCATGGTGGGTGATCCGGCCGGTGAGGTAGGGCCGCCAGGTCTCCGGATCCGGTGCGTCGGCCTCGTGCGCGGCCGATACGAGGGTGAGGTCCCCGTCGAACACGCTGGGGCGGTGGTCCACCGCGAGCGTGTCGTGGTGGACGAACGTCTCGCCCAGCGCGGCGACCGTCCGCTCGTCGAGTGCCGCCAGCGGGCCGTCCGCCGTACGGGCCGTGCGCAGGAAGTCCGGCGGGGACAGCGGCTCGGTGGCGGGGAGTGATCCGGTCATGTACCCGAGGGAGTCGAGCAGTTCCCGCAGCGGGTCGGCCATGGGCTCCGCCTCCGCGCCCGGGTAGCCGTCGAGCAGCACCGGCGGCGCCACCTCCTGGCCCGCCTCGCGCAGCCGCACCGCGACCGCGTGCGCGACCAGGGCGCCGAAGGACCAGCCGAGGAGGTGGTACGGGCCGGTCGGCTGGACCGTGCGGATGAGGGCCGCGTAGTCGTCGGCCATCTCCGCCACGCTCGCGGGCCGCGCCCCCGGCTCGGCCTGCAGGGCGTGCACGGGCCGGTCGGGCCCGACGTGGTCCAGGAGTTCCCGGTAGACCCAGCCGATACCGGCGCCCGGGTGGACGCAGAACAGCGGGGGCTCCCCCACTAGGCCGGGCTGAAGGGTGATCAGCGGCGCCGACGGCTCGTCGTCGGTGCGGCCGCTCCCCGCGCGGGCGGCGAGACCCGCGACGGTGGGGGCGGCGAACAGGTCCTGCACGCCCAGCTCCTCGCCCAGCGTCTCGCGGACGCGGGACATGAGCCGGGCCGCCAGCAGCGAGTGGCCGCCCAGCGCGAAGAAGCCGTCCTGTGCGCCGACGCTGCCCTCCGGCAGGCCCAGGACCTCGGCGAACAGGGCCGCGATGACCTTCTCCCGTGGGGTCCGGGGAGCCACGCCCGCCGTCCGGGCGCCCTCCGGTGCGGGCAGCGCCGCCCGGTCGAGCTTGTCGTTGGGCGTACGCGGGAACGCGTCGAGGACGACGAACGCCGACGGCACCATGTGGTCGGGCAGCACGGCGGCCAAGTGGGCCCGCAGCACGTCGGGTTCAAGAGCGGCAGCGTCCTGTACCGGGACGGCGTATCCGACCAGGCGGTCGCCGCCCGGCCCGTCGCCTCGCACCGCGACCGCCGCCTGCGCGACGCCCGGGGCGTCGGCGAGCGCGGCCTCGATCTCTCCGAGTTCGATGCGGAAGCCGCGGATCTTGACCTGGTCGTCGGCGCGGCCGAGGTAGTCGAGACGGCCCTGGCGGTCCCAGCGGACCAGGTCGCCGGTGCGGTACATCCGCGCTCCCGGCTCGAACGGGCAGGCCACGAAGCGGCCGGCGGTCAGCCCCGGCCGACCGAGGTAGCCGCGCGCGAGCCCGGCCCCGGCGAGATAGAGCTCGCCCCGTACGCCCGGCGCCACCGGGCGCAGGGTCTCGTCCAGCACATAGGCGCGGGTGTTGGCGACCGGCTGGCCGATCAGCGGGCGTTCGCTGCCGGAGGTCTGCCACCACAGGGCGTCGACGGTGCACTCGGTGGGCCCGTACAGATTGAAGCCGATCAGTCCGTCGGTGCGGCGCAGCCGGGTCCACAGCTTCTCGTCCGCGGCCTCGCCGCCGATGAGCAGCACGCTCGGCGGGGCGTCGAGCAGCCCCTCCTCGACCAGTTGCGCGGCGTGGGTGGGGGTGACGTCGACGACGTCGAGGGCGGCCGCGGCGATGTGGCGGACGAAGGCGGCCGCGTCGCGGCGGACGGCGTCGCCGATCAGATGGAGCTCGTGCCCGGCCACCAGCCACATCAGGCCGTCCAGGGACGCGTCGAAGGAGAGCGAGGCAGCCAGCGCCACCCGCAACTGCCTTTCTGGGGTGGCCTGTTCGGCGGCGGCGATGGTGTTGGCGCAGTGGAAGGCGTGGAGGTTGCGCAGGGCCGCGTGGTCGACGACGACGCCCTTGGGGCGGCCGGTGGAGCCGGAGGTGTAGACGATGTACGCGGCGTCGCCGGGGCGCGGCACCCGGCCCGGCCCGTCGGCGGGGTGCGCGGCCATGACCGCCTCGTCGTCGACGAGGATCCGGGGCGGGCGGGCGGCGTCGCCCAGGGGCAGCCCGGCGGCGGTCGCGGTGTCGGTCACCAGGAGCGCGGGGGCGGAGTCGGCGAGCATATGGGCGATGCGCTCGCTGGGGTACTCGGTGTCGAGGTGGACGAAGGTGGCGCCAGCCTTGAGGACGGCCAGCAGGGCGGCGACGGAGTCGGCCGAGCGGGGCAGCGCCAGCGCGACCACCTGTTCCGGCCCGACTCCGGCGGCGATCAGGCGGTGGGCGAAGCGGTTGGAGCGGGCGTCGAGTTCGGCGAAGGTGAGCCGGGTGTCGTCGTGGACGAGTGCGGTGGCCTGCGGGGTGCGCGCCGCCTGCGCCGCGAACAGCTCGGGCACGGTGGCGGCGGGAACCGGCAGCGCGGTGTCGTTCCACTCCGTCAGCAGCTGGTGCAGGTCCGCCTGCGTCAACGGGTCGGCGGCGGCGACGGGTTGGTGCGGCTCGGCGGCGAGCTGTCCCAGCACCCGGGTCAGCCCGGCGGCGACGGTCTCGGCGGTGGCCCGGTCGAAGAGCTCGGCCGCGTACTCCACGTGTCCGGCGATGCCCGCCGGGGTGCCGTCGGCGGTGTACCGCTCCTGGACGTCCACGGTCAGGTCGAACTGGGCCACGTCGAAGCGGAACGGCTCGGGACAGACGTCCAGACCGGCCAGCTCCAGTGCGCCGTCGGTACCGTCCTGGACCTGGAGCATCACCTGGAAGAGGGGGTGGCGTGCGAGGGAGCGCTCGGGGTTGAGCGCCTCCACGACCCGCTCGAAGGGCACGTCCTGCCGCTCGTACGCCTCCAGATCCGATTCCCGTACGCGGTCGAGGAGTTCGGTGAACGTGGGATCGCCCGACACATCCGTACGCAGCACCAGGGTGTTGACGAAGAACCCGACCAAGTCGTCCAGCGCCTCATCCCCGCGTCCCGCCACCGGGGTGCCGATCGGGATGTCGCCGCCCGCGCCCAGCCGGGACAGCAGCACGGCGAGACCGGCCTGCACCACCATGAACGGGGTGCAGCCGTGTTCGCGGGCGAGTTCCAGCAGGCGGGCGTGGAGTTCGGCGTCCAGCTCCACCGGCACCGCCGCCCCGGTGAAGCCCGGCGCGGCCGGTCGCGGCCGGTCGAACGGGAGCGCCAGCTCCACAGGGAGCCCGGTCAATTCCTGGCGCCAGAAGTCGAGTTGACGGGACAACAGGGCGGCCGGGTCGCCCTCCTCCCCCAGCAGCTCGCGCTGCCAGAGCGTGTAGTCCACGTACTGCACCGGCAGCGGCGCGAACTGCGGCGCACGCCCGTCACGACGTGCCTCGTACGCCTCGGCAAGATCATTGAAGAGGGGGCCCCAGGACCAGCCGTCGAGGGCGATGTGGTGCACGACGAGCGCGAGAACGTGCTCGTCCTGGGCCGTTCGGTAGAGCGCCGCACGCACGGGCGGGCGGGCGGCCAGGTCGAACGGCTCGGCCAGCAGGGCGCCCAGGGCGGCGCCGGGCCCCTCGGGACCGCAGGGGACGACGTCCAGGCGGACCGCGCTCTCGGCGGCGGGCAGCACCCGCTGGTACGGCTCGCCGTGCGTCTCGGGGAACACCGTGCGCAGCGCCTCATGACGGACCGTCACATCCGTGAGCGCCAGGGCCAGCGCATCGGCGTCCAGCGGGCCGCGCAGCCGCAGGGCGAACGGGCAGTGGTACGCGTCGCCCTGGCCGGCCCGGCTGAGGAACCACAGGCGGCGCTGGGCGGGCGAGAGCGGCGGGGCGGCGGGGCGCTGAGGTGCCGGGGCGAGCGCCGGACGCGCCTGGGCCGGGCCGTCGGTGGCGCCCGCAAGGGCGGCGAGCCCGGCGACGGTGGGGTGCTGGAACAGGTCGCGGATGCCGAGTTCGGCGCCGAGCGCCGAACGGACGCGGGAGAGCAGCCGGGTGGCGAGCAGGGAGTGTCCGCCGAGGTCGAAGAAGCTGTCCTCGGCGCCGACCGAGGGCACGCCGAGCACCTGCGCGAACAGTCCCGCCAGGATCTCCTCGCGCGGGCCGCGCGGCGGCCGGGAGGTGCTCTCTGCGGTGAAGTCGGGCGCGGGCAGCGCGGCGCGGTCCAGCTTGCCGTTGCGGTTCATGGGGAAGCTCTCCACGGCCACGAACGCCGACGGGATCATGTGGTCGGGCAGGTGCTCGGCGAGCTGCTTGCGCAAGGAGCCCGCCTGCGCGCTCGTGCCCGCAGCCGGGACCACGTACGCCACCAGGCGCTTGCCGCCGGGGCCGCCGTCGCGGGCGATCACCGCGGCCTGGGCGACCTGCGGGCAGCGGCGCAGCGCGGCCTCCACCTCGCCGGGCTCGATGCGGAAGCCGCGGATCTTGACCTGGTCGTCGGCCCGGCCGAGGTAGTCGAGGCGGCCGTGGCGGTCCCAGCGGACCAGGTCGCCGGTGCGGTACATCCGCGCTCCCGGCTCGAACGGGCAGGCCACGAAGCGGCCGGCGGTGAGGGCGGGGCGGTTGAGGTAGCCGCGGGCCAGGCCTTGGCCTGCAAGGTAGAGCTCGCCCGCGACGCCCGGGCCGACCGGGCGCAGCCGCTCGTCGAGGACGTAGGCGCGGGTGTTGGCGAGCGGGAGGCCCACCAGCGGCTCCTCGCTGTCGGCGGCGTCCCACCACAGGGTGTCGACGCTGCACTCGGTCGGGCCGTAGAGGTTGTGGCAGAGCACGCCCTCGGCGGCGCGGACCCGGGTCCACAGGGTCCGGCCCGCCGCCTCGCCGCCGAGCAGCAGCACGCTCGGGCGGCCGGGGCCGTCCAACAGCCCCTCCTCGACCAGCTGTTCGGCGTAGGTGGGCGTCACGTCGAGCGCGTCGATGCCGCTCGCGGCGATGTGGCGGACCAGGGCGGCGGCGTCGCGGCGGGTGTCGTCGTCGACGAGGTGCAGCTCATGGCCCGCCACCATCCACAGCAGCCCTTCCCAGGAGGTGTCGAAGGAGAGCGCGGCGGTCAGCGCCGTGCGCATCCGGCGGCCGCCGCCCAGCTCCTCGGCGCGGGCGATGACCCCGGCGCGGTGGAAGGCGTAGAGGTTGCGCAGTCCGGCGTGGTCGATCACCACGCCCTTGGGTTCGCCGGTGGATCCGGAGGTGTGGATGACGTACGCGGCGTGGTGCGGGTGGATGGCGCGGCCGAGGTCGCTCGTCGGGAAGCGGCTGGGGGCGTCGACGAGGACATGGCCGGCGGCCGTGGCCGGCAGGTCGGGCGCGGTGGCGCGGTCGGTGACGACCGCGGTCGCGGTGGCGAGCAGCTTGGCGATGCGCTCGGCCGGGTAGTCGGTGTCGACGGGGACGAACGCGGCGCCGGACTTGAGCACCGCCAGCAGCGCGACCACCGACTCCGCCGAGCGGGGCAGCGCCAGCGCGACCAGGTCCTCGGCGCCGACTCCGTGCGCGACCAGGCGGTGGGCGAGGGAGTTGGCCCGCGTGTTGAGCTCGGCGAAGCTGAGCGCGGTGTCCCGGAAGACCAGGGCGGTCGCGTCCGGGGTGCGGGCGGCCTGCGCCTCGAACAGCTCCGGCAGGGTCTGCTCGGGCACCGGGGCCGCGGTGTCGTTCCACCCGCTGAGGACCTGGTGGCGCTGCTCGGCGGAGAGCGGGTCGGCGAGCGTGGCCGGTCGCGCGGGGTCGGCGGTCAGCTGCTCCAGTACGCGGGTGAGCGCGGCGGCGACGCCGGTGGCGGTCTCCCGGTCGAAGAGGTCGCTGGCGTACTCCAGCGCTCCGGTGATTCCGGCCGGGGCGCCGTGCGCGTCCCGCCGCTCGTGGAAGTCCACGGTCAGGTCGAACTTGGCGATGTCCCAGCCGACCGGCTGCTCGGCGCAGGCCACGCCGGGCAGCGCGAACGCCGGGCCCTCGCCGCTCTCCAGGGTCATCATGACCTGGAAGAGGGGGTGGCGGGCGAGGGAGCGCTCGGGGTTGAGCGCCTCCACGACCCGCTCGAAGGGCACGTCCTGCCGCTCGTACGCCTCCAGATCCGACTCCCGTACGCGGTCGAGGAGTTCGGTGAACGTGGGATCGCCCGACACATCCGTACGCAGCACCAGGGTGTTGACGAAGAACCCGACCAGATCGTCGAGCGCCTCGTCCTCACGCCCCGCCACCACCGTGCCCAGCGGGATGTCCGTCCCCGCGCCCAGCCGCGACAGCAGCACCGCGAGACCGGCTTGGAGGGCCATGAACAGGGTGCAGCCGTGCTCCCGGGCCACCTCGGCGAGGCGCGCGTGGAGTGGGGCGTCCAGCTCCACCGGCACCGAACCGCCCGCGAAGCTCGCCACCGCCGGGCGCGGCCGGTCGTACGGCAGCGCCAGCTCCGCCGGAAGCCCGGCCAACTCCTCGCGCCAGTAGCCGAGCTGACGGTTAATCACGCTCTCGGGGTCGTCCTCCTCGCCCAGCGTCTCGCGCTGCCATACGGCGTAGTCGGCGTACTGCACCGGCAGCGGCGCGAACTCAGGCGCATGCCCGCCACCGCGCGCCTCGTACGCCCTGGCGAGGTCGCCCAGGAGCGGGCCCCACGACCAGCCGTCGGTGGCGATGTGGTGGAGCACCAGGGACAGGACGAACTCGTCGTCCCCCAGGACGAACAGACAGGCCCGTACCGGCAGTTCGGCGGCCAGGTCGAAGACGTGACCCGCCTCGTCGGCGAGGGCGGACGCCAGGGCGTCCTCGGTGGTCTCGACCACCTTCAGGGTCGGCGTCCGGTCCAGGACATGCTGTACGGGCTCGCCGTCGACCTCGGGGTAGACGGTCCGCAGCACCTCGTGCCGGGCGGCCACGTCGCCGAGGGCCGCCGCCAGCGCCGCCCGGTCGAGCCTGCCGGTCAGTCGGGTGGTCAGGGGGCAGTTGTAGGCCGAGCCGGTCTCGGGCATCCGGTTGAGGAACCACAGCCGTCGTTGGGCGAAGGAAACGGGGTACACGGGATTCTCCTGAAAAAGTACGCGGGGACGACGGGGTGGTTCAGCTGCCGAGGCGGCGCAGCGCGGGACGCGCCTTGGGGGCGGTGGCCAGCCGGGCGGCGGTCCTGGCCGGGGTCGGGTGCTGGAACAGGTCGCGGATCTTCAGCTCCAGACCGAGCTCCGTGCGGATGCGGCTGATCAGCCGAGTCATCAGCAGCGAGTGGCCGCCGAGGGCGAAGAAGTTGTCGTCCGCGCCGACCTCCGCGCGGTCGAGCACCTCGGCGTAAAGCTCGCGCACGCGCCGCTCGACGTCGTCCGCCGCGCCGGCCCGCTCGGCCGGGCCGGTCGCCATCGCGGGCCCCTGGTCCGACGTGCGGCGGGTGAGCCCTTCGAGCGCGCTCACCTTCCGCTCGGGGTGGTGCGCGAACTGCTTCAGCGCGGCGAGCAGGTCATGCGCCAGTCGCTCGGCGCCCGCCGGGTCGAACAGCTCGGTGGCGTAGGTCAGTTCGCCGCTCATGCCGAGCGGGCTGCCGTCCTCGGCGCGGCTCTCGACGACGTCGACGCCGAGGTCGAACTTCGACACCCGCGACTCGACGGGAACGCCCTCGGCCGCGACGCCCGGCAGCAGGGGCACGGCCGGAGCCTCGCCCTGCACCTGGAGCAGCACCTGGAACAGGGGGTGGCGGGCGAGGGACCGCTCGGGGTTGAGCGCCTCGACGACCCGCTCGAAGGGCACGTCCTGGTGGGCGAAGGCCGCGAGGTCGACCTCGCGGATGCGGTGCAGCAGCTCGGCGAAGGTGGGGTCGCCCGCCAGGTCGGTGCGCAGCACCAGGGTGTTGACGAAGAACCCGACCAGGTCGTCCAGCGCCTCGTCGGCGCGCCCCGCCACCACCGTGCCGATGGGGATGTCCGTCCCCGCGCCCAGCCGCGACAGCAGCGCGCCCAGTGCCGCCTGCACGACCATGAACACGGTGCAGCCGTGTTCGCGGGCCACGGCCGACAGCCGCGTGTGCAGGTCGGCGTCCACCTGGACGGGCACCGAACCGCCCGCGAAGCTCGCTATTTCCGGACGGGTCCGGTCGTACGGCAGGGCCAGCTCCGCCGGGAGGGCGCTGAGCTCCTTGCGCCAGAAGTCGAGCTGACGGGAGATCAGGCTGTCCGGGTCGCTCTCCGCGCCCAGCGTCTCGCGCTGCCAGAGCGTGTAGTCCACGTACCGCACCGGCAGCGGCGCGAACCGCGGCTCGCGGCCGTCGCGGCGCGCCTCGTACGCCGTGGCCAGGTCGTCCAGGAGGGGGCCCCATGACCAGCCGTCGGTGGCGATGTGGTGGAGCACCAGGACGAGGACGAAGTCCTCGGCGCCGAGCTCGAAGAGGTGGGCGCGCAGGGGAAGTTCCCCGGCGAGGTCGAACTCGTAGCCCGCCGCACGTCGTACGGCGTCGGACAGCGCCTCCTCCGTGATCCGCTCGGTCTCCAGCGCCACCGCCGCGTCGGCGCCGGTGAGCAGCTGGAGCTGCGGCTCGCCGTCGGACTCGGGGAAGACGGTGCGCAGCACCTCGTGCCGGGCGGTCAGATCGCCGAGGGCTTCGGCCAGGGCCGCCGGATCCACGGGGCCGCGCAGCCGGTAGGCGAAGGGGACGTTGTAGCTCGCGGAGTGCTCCTCCGCCTGGTGGACGAACCACAGCCGCTGCTGGGCGAAGGAGAGCGGCGGCCGGGCGGGCAGCTCGTGGCGGCGCAGCGCCGGGCGGGCGTCCTCGGCGCGGGCGGCGAGCTCCGCCAGGGCCGCGACCGTCTGGGCCTGGAAGACGTCGCGCAGCGATAGTTCGACGCCCAGAGCCGTGCGGATGCGGCTGACCAGGCGGGTGGCGAGCAGCGAGTGGCCGCCCAGGTCGAAGAATCCGGCGTCGGCGGGGACGGTGGCCAGACCCAGCAGTTCTCCGAAGAGACCGGCCAGGATCTCCTCCTGCGGGGTGCGGGGCGCGCGGCTGGCGGCGGCCGTGAGCGCGGGTGCCGGGAGCGCCCGGTAGTCGACCTTTCCGTTGGGGGTGAGCGGGAGTTCGTCCAGCAGGACGAGGTGGGCGGGGATCATGAAGTCGGGCAGCAGGCCCGCGAGTCGGGTGCGCAGCTCGGCCTCACTGGCCTCGCCGACCACATGGCCGACCAGGCGCTTGTCGCCGTCGTCGGCGGTGTGCACGGTGACCACGGCCTGGCGCACGCCCGGGCAGGCGGCGAGCACCGTCTCCACCTCGCCCGGCTCGACCCGGAAGCCCCGGATCTTCACCTGCTGGTCCGCGCGGCCGAGGAACTCCAGCAGACCGTCGGCACTCCAGCGCGCCAGGTCACCGGTGCGGTACATCCGGGTGCCGGCAGCGCCATGGGGGTCGGCGACGAACCGCTCGGCGGTGAGCGCCGGCAGGCCCCGGTAGCCGCGGGCGACTCCCGCGCCGGCGAGGTAGAGCTCGCCGGGGGTGCCGGGCGGCACCGGGCGCAGCCGCTCGTCCAGGACGTAGGTGCGGGTGTTGTCGAGGGGACGGCCGATCGGCACCGGGCCGTGGACGTCGTCGGTGATCAGATGGGAGGTGGCGCACAAGGTCGCCTCGGTCGGTCCGTACAGATGGCGCACGGCGATGCCGGGGCAGGCCGCACGCACCGCCTGCACGGCGGCCGCGCCGACCATGTCGCCGCCGGTCAACACCTCCCGTACGGTCGCCAGGATCTCCGGGCGCTCCTCCGCGACCACGCGGAAGAGTCCGGCGGTGAGGTGGACGGCGGTGATCCGCTCGTCGTGGATGAGTGCGCCCAGGGCGGCGACGGTGAGTTCGCGTTCGGGGGCGACGACCACCTCCCAGCCCGACAGGAGGGCCACCCACAGTTCGTAGTCGGCGATGTCGAAGGCGTGCGGCGCGTGGAACAGGACGCGGTGGCCTTCGGTGGTGTGCCAGCCCCGGTCGTTCGCGAGGTCGAGCAGGTTCTGGTGGGTGACCGCGACGCCCTTGGGCTCGCCGGTGGAGCCCGAGGTGTGCATGAGGTACGCGAGCTGCCCCGCCAGGACCCGGGGTGCGGGGGCGGTGTCCGGGCCGGCCGGTGCATCGGCGGCGGTGACCAGGACGGTACGGGCGCGGTCCGCCTCGAACGCCTGGAACGCCTCGTCCACGAGCAGCACCGGGCAGCCGGTGTCGTCGAGGATCCGCCGCATGCGCGCGGCGGGGTAGCTGGTGTGCAGCGGCACATACGCGCCGCCCGCCTTCAGGACGGCCAGCATCGCCACGACGACTTCCGGGGAGCGGTGCATCAGGATACCGACGGGGGTCTCGGCGCCGACTCCGAGCGCGGTGAGGCGGTGGGCGAGCGCGTCGGCGCGGGCGTCGAGCTCGCGGTAGGTGAGGTGGGTGGCACCGTACTTCAGGGCGGTGGCGTGCGGGGTGCGGGCCGCCTGGGCCTGGAACGCCCGGTGCACGGTGTCGGGGGCATCCTGCGGCCGGGCTGCGGTAGGCAGCCAGTCACCGAGCAGACGGGCACGCTCGGCCGGCAGCACGGTCTCCAGCTGGGAGATCCGGCCCCGGGGGGCGCGGGCCACGGACGCAAGGATCGTGCGCAGCCGTTCGCCGAGGGTCTCGACGGTGCGGGCGTCGAACAGTTCGGTGCGGTACTTCACCACGGTGCGCAGTCCGGCGGGCTGCTCGGTGATCTGGAAGGCGAGGTCGAACTCGGCCTCGGTGACGTCGACTTCGGTGGTCTCCGTCTCCAGACCGACCAGCTCCAGGGCGGCGGCCGTGCCGGCCCGCCGCATGGTCAGCGCGACCTGGAAGAGCGGGTGGCGGGCGAGCGAGCGGCGCGGGTTGACCGCCTCCACGACCTGCTCGAAGGGCACGTCCTGGTAGGCGAAGGCGGCGAGGTCCGCCTCGCGGACGCGGCCGAGGAGTTCGGCGAAGGTGGGATCGCCCGACACATCCGTACGCAGCACCAGCGTGTTGACGAAGAACCCGACCAGGTCGTCCAGCGCCTCGTCCGAACGCCCCGCCACCACCGTGCCCAGCGGAACGTCCGTCCCCGCGCCCAGCCGCGACAGCAGCACCGCCAGCGCGGCCTGCACCACCATGAACACGGTGCAGCCGTGGGCGCGGGCCAGGGCGTCGAGCTCGCCGGTGAGGGCGGGGTCCAGGTCGAAGGCGTGGGCCGCGCCGGCCGGGCTCGCCACGGCGGGCCGGGGGCGGTCGGTGGGCAGGGCCAGCTCCTCGGGGAGCCCGGCCAGCGCCTCGCACCAGTGGGCGAGTTGGTCCTCGCCCTGGTCGCGCAGCAGTTCCCGGTGCCAGAGGGTGTAGTCGGCGTACTGGACCGGCAGCGGCGCCCAGTCGGGCCGCTCGCCCCGGGTGCGGGCCCGGTAGGCGCGGGCGAGGTCGTCCAGGAGCGGGCCCCAGGACTCGCCGTCGGTGGCGATGTGGTGGAGCGCGAGGACCAGGGTGCTGCGGTCGGGTCCGGCGGTGAGCAGGGCGGCCCGTATCGGTGCTTCGGCGGCGAGGTCGAAGGGGCGGGCGGCGATCTCGGCGAGGTCGGCCCGGTCCGCGTCGAGGATCTCCAGCTGGGGTGCCGCGTCTTGAAGGATCAGCTGGCGCGGCTCGCCGTCGCTCTCCGGGTAGACCGTGCGCAGGGTCTCGTGGCGCTCGGCCACATCGGCAAGGGCCGCGCGGAGCGCGTCGGTGTCGAGCGGGCCGGTCAGGCGGGCGGCGACCACGCTGTGGTAGGCGGGGTTCGGCCCGTCCAGGCGGTTCAGGAACCACAGGCGCCGCTGGGCGGCGGACAGCGGCAGCGTGGCGGGCCGCTCGGCGGGGCGCAGCGCGGGACGGGCGCGCCGGGCGCCGTCGAGGCGGGCGGCCAGCGCAGCGACCGTGGGCGCGCCGAAGATCTCGCGGATGCCCAGCTCCACACCGAGCGCGCCGCGGATCTGCGCGACCAGGCGCATGGCGAGCAGGGAGTGGCCGCCCAGTTCGAAGAAGTCGTCGTCGACGCCGACTTCGGGCAGGCCGAGGACGGCGGCGAACAGGCCCGCCAGGATCTCCTCGTGGGCGGTGCGCCGGGCGCGGCCGCCCGCGCGGTGGCCGGGGGCGGGCAGGGCGCGCCGGTCGAGCTT
>NZ_MECJ01000010.1 GCF_014596475.1 Streptomyces sp. CBMA152
GTCCGCGCGGGCGGGCGGGCCGCCGCCGCGACGGTGGCGGGCTCGGCGAGCCGGTCGGCGACCGCGGCCTCCTCGCGCTGCCAGTCGTCGAGCCGGTGCTGGAGCTCGCTCTGCTGCCGCTCGTCCAGGAAGGCGGCGGCCGCGGCCCGGGGGGTGTCGAACCCGGCCCGGAAGGCCGCCTCCGACAGCCGTCCGTCGGCGTCCTTGAGGCGCTGCGCGCTCGCCTCGACCTCGCGGACGTCCGTGGCGGCCGCTGCGAGCAGTCCGGCGCGGTGCTCCAGGAGCGCCGCCTGCTCGGCGACGCTGCCCGCCTCACCCCTCGCCTGCGCCAACTCCTTTTCGAGGGCGCCCTGTTCGCGGTCGAGCAGTTCGCATCGGGTCGTACGGGCCGATGCGCGGTTGGCTGCCTGCTGCTGTTCCGCGCGCCGCCGGTCGTGCTCGCGCTCCGCGCTCTCGAAGGCCTCGCGCGCGGCGTGCAGCCCGGCGGCGAGCGAGCGGACCTCGCCGTACTCGGCGTCCAACTTCCGTACCTCGTCGGAGAGTTCCGTGAGGGCCGCCACGCCCGCCTCGGCGCGCTTCGCCGCGTACTGCTCGCGGACCGAGGCGAGCGCGCGCTCGGCGTCGGCACGGGCCGCGTCGGCGCCTCGGTACGCCTGCTGCGCGGCCTCCTCCGTCGTACGGTCCACCTGGCCTGCGCCCACGCGCGCGGGGGCGGGGTGTTCGGGCGAGCCGCAGACGGCGCACGCCTCTCCGTCGCGCAACCCGGCGGCGAGCTCGGCGGCGATGCCGCGCAGCCGCTCCTCGCGCAGTTCGAGCCAGTGCTCATGGGCCGCGTTGGCCCGTTCGCGGGCAGCGCTCTGCTGTGCCTCGGCGGCGTGCAGACGTCCTTCGAGCGCGTCCCGGTCGCGGGCGGCGGCCAGTCGGCGCCGGGCCGGGTCGAGCTGTCCTGCCAGCTGTTCCGCGCGCGTGGCGGCCTGGTGCGCCGCCTCCACACGCTCCTGGTGGCGCAGCCGGGTGGCGTCCCAGGCGGCGAGCCAGGCGCCCGCCTCCAGGAGCAGTTCGTCGTCGGCCCTGGCCTGGCGGTCGAGGTCGGCGCGCTCGGCGGAGATCTCGGCGCTGCGCCGCTCGGCGCGGCGGGCGGCGTCAAGGGCGCCCAGGTCTTCGCGCATCTTCCGTTCAAGCGCGGCCAGTTGCTCGGCTCCGGCCTCGGCGAGGTCGGGGGGCAGCTGGGCCCGGGAGCGCTCGCGTGCGCCGCTCGCCGCGTGGTGCTCGCGCTCGGCCTGCTCCCGCAGGGCGAGGGCAGGCGCCACGAGGTCGGCTTTACGGGCCCGCTCCAGGCGCTCCCGTACGGCATCGCGCCGGGGCGCGGCGGCGGCCAGCTCGTCGGCGCGGCGCCGGGCGTCGGCGTAGCCGCGCTGGAGTTCGGCGAGGCGGCGCTCGTCGTCCAGGGCGGTGCGCGCGGCCGCCTCGCGGCTCTCGGCCGCGGCCAGCGCCGAGTCGGCGACGGCGAGCCGTTCACGGGCCCCTGCGCGCGCGACGGCGGCCCAGGCGAGGACGTCCTCGGCGAGCCCCGGCTCGCCCGGGCGGCTGTCGGGCAGCGGCCACTCGCGCGCGTCGGCGCTGTCCCCGGCGGCCTGCGCCATGCGCTGGGCGAGGGCGAGCAGCCGCTCGTCACCGCCTCGCACCTGCTGTTCGGCGCCCCGGCGCAGCTCGGCCAGGCGGTCCTCGACGGCGGCGAACCTGCCGGTGTTGAAGAGCCGCCCCAGGAGCTTGCCGCGCGCCTCGGCGTCCGAGCGCAGGAACTTGGCGAAGTCCCCCTGCGGCAACAGCACCACCTGGCAGAACTGCTCGCGGCTCATCCCGATGAGCTGCCCGATCTCCTCCCCCACCTCCTGGTGGGAGCGGCTCAGCGCCTGCCAGCCGTCCTCGGAGTCGTACTCGCGCAGCCAGGTCTGCGCCTTCTCCGTGGTGAAACCGGTGCCGCGCTTCTTGGGGCGGTTCTGCTGCGGCCGCCGGGTGATCTCCAACCGCCGTCCGCCGACGGTGAGTTCGAGCAGCACCTCGGTGACGGTGTCCGGCGCCGCGTGGTCGCTGCGCAGCGTCGCGCCGGGGCTCTGGCGCGCCCCGGGCACGGCCCCGTACAGGGCGTAGCAGACCGCGTCGAGCACGGAGGTCTTGCCCGCGCCGGTCGCGCCGTGCAACAGGAAGAGTCCGGCGCCGGAGAGCTCGTCGAAGTCGACTTCCTGGGCGGAGCCGAAGGGGCCGAAGGCGGTGACGCGCAGCCGGTGGAGTCTCATCGCCCGGCCTCCTGTCCGGCGCCGGTCACGGCCGTGCGGACGCGCGCGTGGTCGAGCGTCAGCGCCTCCTCGACCCGTACGTCGTCGAAGGCGCCGCGCAGCACCGTCCGCTCGTGCTCGTCGGGGCCGCTGCCGCCGCGCACATGGGCCACGAAGTCCTCCGCGATCTCCTGGTCGGTGCGGCCCTGGAGGCGTCGCGCGTACGAGGCGAGCGGGTCCTCGGGGGCGCGGTCCGGCTCGAAGACGAGGCTGAGGGTGTGCGGGAAGCGGGCGGCGAGGCGGGCCATCGCGTCGTCCGGGCGCACCGGGTCGGTCAGCGTCGCCTCGACCCACGCCTCCTCGTGGCGCTCAAGCGCCGGGTCCTCCAGGAGGTCGTCGAGCCGGCCCCGGACGCGGGCCAGCGCGCGCGGTACGGGGCAGTCGATCCGCTCGGCGCTCACGGCACCGTCGGGAGCGAGGTCGACGAGCCACATCGACTTGCGGTGGGTGGTCTCGGAGAACGAGTACGCGAGCGGGGAGCCCGAGTAGCGCACGCGCTCGGTGAGGGTCTGGCTGCCGTGCAGATGCCCGAGCGCCACATAGTCGACGCCGTCGAAGACGCCGGCCGGGACGGCGGCGACCCCGCCGACCGTGATGTCGCGCTCGCTCTCGCTCGGCTCCCCGCCCGCCACGAAGGCGTGCGCGAGAACGACGGAACGGGTGCCCGGCTGGCGGGCCGCGAGGTCGGCGCGGACGCGCTCCATGGCCGCGCTCAGCACCTGCTCGTGCCCGGCCTTCGCGGTCTTGAACTCGTCCCGGACCAGGGCCGGTTCGAGGTAGGGCAGCCCGTAGAAGGCCACCTCCCCGTCCGCGTCGGCCAGCAGGACCGGGGTGGAGCACCCCGCGGGGTCGGTGCGCAGATGGATGCCGGCCCGCTCGATGAGGCCCGCGCCGACACCGAGCCGCCGGGCCGAGTCATGGTTCCCGGAAATCATCACCGTGGGCACGCCCGCGTCGGCGAGGCGGTGGATGGCCCGGTCGAAGAGCTCCACGGCCGCGAGCGGCGGCACGGCCCGGTCGTAGACGTCGCCCGCCACCAGCACCGCGTCCACGGCGAACTCGCGCACCGTCGCCACCAGGCGGTCGAGGAACGCGGCCTGGGCGTCGAGCAGGCTCACCCGGTGGAACGACCGTCCCAGGTGCCAGTCCGACGTATGCAGGAATCTCATGATCCCCGAGGGTAACGGTGGGGTCGGACATCCCGGGCGGCAACTGCCTTACCGGTACGGCGCAGAGCTGTCACGCGTCCCCGTACGCCTCTCCGCCGAGCTCCAGCGTCGCGGTGCCCGCGGTGGTGTCGGCGAGCCAGGCGCGCAGGGCGTCCACGTCCGCCTCGGGGATGCCGATCTCGATCGTCACGGCCTCCGCGTAGCGCACCTCGCGCACCGCGCGGCCGGTGGCCCGAAGATCGTTCTCCAGCTTGCCCGCACGCTGGTGGTCGACGGTGACGGTGGCCAGGCGGAAGCGCTGGCGCACGACAGTGCCCAGCGCGTCCAGGGCTTCGCCGACCACGCCTCCGTAGGCGCGGATGAGGCCGCCCGCGCCGAGCTTCACACCGCCGTAGTAGCGGGTGACGACGGCGACGGCGTAGCGCACCTCGCGACGGGTGAGCATCTGGAGCATGGGGACTCCGGCGGTGCCGCCGGGCTCACCGTCGTCGCTGGCCTTCTGCACGGAGGCGTCGGCACCGATGACGTACGCGAAGCAGTTGTGAGTCGCCGTCGGGTGCTCCTTGCGCACGCGCGCGATGAACTCCTGCGCCTCCTTTTCGGTGGCGGCGGGCGCGAGCGCGCAGAGGAACCGCGATCGGTTGATCTCGGTCTCGTGCACGCCCTCGCGGGCGATCGTCCGGTACTGCTCCTGCATACGGCCACCCTATGCGGTGCCGCACACCCGACCACCCCGCTCACGGCCCACGCGCGCGTAGCGGCCGCAAGGGCGCGGGACCGGCGGTTCGCCGGAGGTCGCAAGGTGATGGATATCACGCGGTTCGGGACGAAAGCTGCCAGATCGCCTCCCGGGATGGCTGTCGGACGGCTGCCAAATGAACCCCCACCTGCGGCTCCCCCTTGATCCTCAACTCTCGCTATAGCAAGAGGCGACAGACTGCGGGGAGGAGTCGTGTCACAGCAGAGAGTGCGCCGGTTCACGAGGAGCAGCCTTATATGTCACCACATCTGCCGTTATTCACCGTCCTCCTGGGAGGCGATTACGCGGGCAAGTCATCGGCGATGTCCCGGCTCGCGGCCGACCCGGAGCCGGTGCGGGTCGTCTCGGTCGACGACCGGTTCCTGGAGGCCCGGCACACGCTGATCGGACGGCTGCGGCGCGATGTGGTCAAGACCGTCGCCGCGCCCGACGGCGCCTACTCGCCGGACTTCATGGCCAGCATGCTCCAGACGGCGGTGGTGCATCTGCGCGACCAGCTCCTGACCGCGGCGGAGACCGCCGACGGACGGCCGCTCGTCGTGGACTCGTACTACTACAAGATCCTTGCGAAGTGCCGTCTCGCGGGCGTGCGCGAGAACCCCATGTACGACTGGTGGCGCTCCTTTCCGCAGCCGTCCCGTGTCGTCTACCTGAAGGTCTCACCGCGCGAGGCCTGGCTGCGCAGCCGCCGAGGGACGCGGGTCAACTCCCTTGAGTACTACGGCGACCGGCCGGACCGGGCCTCCTTCGAGCGCTACCAGAGCGACCTGGACAAGCTGCTGTGGGACGAGATCAGCCATCTGCCCGTCACGGTGGTCGAGCAGCACCACTCGGCCGAGCGCACCGCCGAAGTCGTACGGGAGGCGGTCCGTCATGACCACGTCTGACCCGCACCGGGACGACACCTCGTGGGCGAGCCCGGAGCGCGTACGCCGCTACCACGCGCGCGTGCTCGGCGAGCGGGCCCGGCTGCGCGCCGCGTTCGCGGACGCCGCCGGCCACCAGCGGCGCACGCTCACCGACCTGCTGGCCTTCAACGCGGACACCGAGTACGGCCGCGCCCACGGCTTCGGCCGGATCCGTACCCTCGACGACTTCCGCAAGGCCGTCCCCGTACAGGACTACTCCGCTCTCGCGCCCTGGATCGAGCGGGCGGCGGCGGGCGAGGAGAACGTCCTGACCGCGGACCGGCCCGCGGTGTTCTTCACCAGCAGCGGCAGCACGGGCGCGCACAAGAAAGTCCCGGTCACCCCGCGCTTCATGCGGACGACGTTCTTCCCGTTCTACTACGCGGCGTGGGCGCCCCTGATCGAGCACTTCCCCGATGTCCTCGCGCGCCCGGACGCGGTGCTCAATCTGAAGCACGACCCGCTGGCCGCGCCCCCCACGACCGCCTCCGGCAGCCCCCATGTGGGCGCCAGCCAGGTCGACTTCGGCACCCGGTTCGGCGAGCCGCTGTCCGCCGAGCCCGGCACCGGCGCCCCCTGGGCGACCCTGCCCGTGCCCGTCGAGGCGGGCGAGCACCTGGAGAAGATGTATCTGCGGCTGCGCATGGCCGTGGAGAGCGATGTGCGCTGTGTCATCGGGATCAACCCGGCGATGGTCGCGGCCCTCCCGTACCAGCTGGACCTGTGGTGGCCCCGGATCGTCAAGGAGGTCCACGACGGCACGCTCGGCGGGCTGCCGCACGGCGCCCCCAACCCGGCGCGCGCCGCGGAACTCCAGCGGCTGGCCGATCGTTTCGGAAGAGTACGACCGGCTCACATCTGGCCGAACATGCGCGCCCTGTTCTGCTGGACCACCGGGCTCGCCTCGCTGTATCTGCCCAGGCTGCGCGAGGAGTTCGGGGCCGGGGTGACCGCGCTGCCCGCCCCGGTCGCGGCGTCCGAGGGTCCGGTGGGGGTGGCCCTCGACCGGCATCCGTCGGCCGGCAGCCTGGTGGTGACCGCGTCGGTGTACGAGTTCGCCGACGCCGACACCGACCTCGCGCCGGACACCGCGACGCTCGGGCCCGACGAGCTCGAACCGGGCCGCGACTACCACGTGATCTTCAGCCATGTGGGCGGGCTCTACCGCTACGGCGTGGGCGACGTGGTGCGTGTGGTGGACCGCGAGGACGGTGTGCCGCGCGTCGAGTACACCGGCCGCAGCACGCTCTCCGACGCGGCCGGGGAGCGGCTGCGGGACGCCCAGGTGATCCGGGCGCTCGGCGAGGCGCTGGCGGCCGGCGGGCTCGACCTGCGCAACGCCGCGTGCCGGGTGCGGAACGCCGAACAGGGCGCCCCCGCCTACGAGTTCGCGGTGGCCCCGGCGACCCCGTGGAGCGACGACGAGTCCCGCCGGTTCCTGCCGCGCCTGGACGACGCGCTCGGCCGGGAGTCGGCCGGGTACCGCCGGGCCCGCGCCGAGCACCGGCTCGGCGCGCCCACCCTGGTGCGGCTGCGGCCGGACGCGTTCCTGCGCGACTGGCAGGCGGCCGTCGCCACCGGCATCCGCCCCACCCAGGTCAAGGACCGGCTGTTCCGCCAGGACCCGGCCCAGTGGCACCGCCTCACCGACGGGGCCGGCGCCTGACCGACGCCACCCGGGCGCACGGCCGGATTCCCCACCCGGCCATGCCCCGACCGGCGGTCCTGGGCCTGCCGGTCCCTTCCAACGGCACGCGCGCGTGAGCTACGAACGTCCTCCACGCGCGCGACCGTCGCACTCCGTACTCGATTCCGCCGCACCCCCGCCCCCACCCGTCCATCGCCATCCGCCCGACCGAAGGAGACGAGCCCGCGTGACCGAACTGCTCGACGCCGTCGAACGCACCGCCCTGCTCACCGCCGCCCTGCGCGCCGCGGAGACACGGCGGCCCGACCGCATCTACCAGGACCCGTACGCGGACGTCCTGTGCGGCGACATCGGGCCCGAACTGCTCTGCCAGATCCGGGCGGCGACGTTCCCGGCGGATTCCTCCCGTACGCTCCCCAGCACCCCCGACTACAACGCGATCCGCACCCGGTTCTTCGACGACTACCTCCAGGAGGCGGCGCGCGAGCCCGGGATGCGGCAGATCGTGCTGGCCCCGGCCGGTATGGACTCGCGCGCGTACCGCCTCGAATGGCCCGAGGGGCTGCGCTACTTCGAGATCGACCGGCCCGCCGTCCTCGCGTACAAGGAAAGCCGCCTCGAGGGGATCACACCGCTCCCCGACCACCGCACGGTCGCCGTCGACCTCACCTCGCCCGACTGGGAGGACGACCTCAAGGCGGCCGGATACGACCCGTCGCTGCCCTCCACCTGGCTGCTCGAAGGGCTGCTGTACTACATCCCCGAGGCCGACACCCACCGCATCCTGAGCCGCGTAGCCGCCCTCTCGGCGCCGGGCAGCCGGATCGCCGCCGACCTGGTCAACGCCGCCGCCCTGACGCTGCCTCATATGCGGGGTCTGCTGGACATCTTCGCGGGCTGGGGCTGCCCCTGGCTGTTCGGGACGGACGAGCCCGAAGCGCTCTTCGACGGCCATGGCTTCTCCGTCGAGGCGCTCCAACCCGGCGAACCGGGCGCCGACTTCGGCCGCTGGCCGGACCCCGTACCGCCCCGGGACGTCGAGAACGTGCGCCGGGTGTTCTTCCTGCACGGTCGGCGGCGCTGACATGGCCAACGCGTTGGTCGTGGGAGGCAGCGTCGCGGGCCTGGCGGCCGCGCTCGCCCTCGCCGGGTCCGGCCGCAAGGTCGTGGTCCTGGAGCGCTCGGCCCCGCCGCCCCGGGGCGCGATGGCCGATCTGCACAACCGCTGGCAGCGCCCGACCGTGCCGCAGGCCCAGCAGTCCCACACGCTGACCTCGCTCGGGGTGCAGACGCTGCGCACGCGCGCGCCCGAGGTCCTGGAGCGGCTGCTGGCGTCCGGTGCCCCGCTGTTCGACCTCACGCGCGCGTTGCCGCCGGGAGCCACCGACCGGGGCCGCGAGGTCGGCGACGACGACCTGGTCGCGATCGGCTGCCGCCGCACCACGCTCGAACTCGTCCTGTACCGGACGGTCGAGGCGCTGCCGCAGGTCGAGATCCGGCACGGCACGACCGTGCGCGGACTGCGGCTCGACGCCGAAAAGCGGTCGGTACGCGGTGTGGTGACCGCCAACGGCGCGCATCTTTCCGCCGACGTGGTCGTGGACGCCACCGGCCGGCGCGCGGCCTCCCGCACCTGGCTCGCCGACGCAGGGGTGGGCCTGGGCAACGATCTGACCACGCCGTCCGGCCTGCGCGGCTTCACCCGGTTCTACCGGCTCAGAGGCAGCTCGCTGCCCGGACCGCTGACCCGTGGCCACGCCGCCGGGGACATCTGGGACCACTACGCGGGCGTGCTCCACCCCGGCGACGCGGGCACCTTCGCGATCGCCCTGGGCACGCTGCCCGGCGACCTCGAACTGGACCGGCTGCGGCACCCGGCCGTCTTCACCGCCCTCGCCCGTGCGACACCGGGCTTGTCGGCGTGGCTCGACGACAGCGTCAGCGAACCGCTCTCGGGCGTCCATGTGATCACCGGCCCGGCCAACGCCCTGCGTGCCGCCGCCGTACGGCCTTCCGTGGCGGGTCTGTTCCCGGTCGGCGACGCGGCCTGTGTCACCAATCCGCTTTTCGGGCGAGGCATGTCGCTGGCGCTCGCCCAGGCCTTCGGCCTCGCCGACGCGCTCGCGGCGCACCCGGCGGCCGAGCGGTCGGAGGCGGCGGCGCGGTTCGCGGACACCCTGCTGCGGCCGTGGTACGAGCACGCGGCCGGGAGCGACCGCGAGCGGATCGGACAGTGGAGCGCCGCCGTCCACGGCCGTTCCCAGCCGCCCGTCGACCCCGGCTGCCCGAGCGGTCAGATCCGCGCGGCCGCCGTGCACGACGGCATGGTGTGGCGGGGTCTGATGCGGGTCCTGATGGGGCTGAGGACGCCGGACGAGGTGTTCGGGGACGAGAAGTTCCACCACCGGGTCGCCCACGCACCGCGCGGCGCCACACCCTCGGGCACCGCGCCACTGCCCCGCCAGGAGCTCCTGCGGGCCCTCGACGAGGCCGAGGAGGTCCGGCCGTGACCTCACCCGCCCTCGCCCCCTCCCCGCGCCCCCGGCAGGCGACGAGCGCGCGCCGACGCGTCCTGCTCGCGCCGGTCACGATCACCCCGTCCAAACCGCTCGGCCCGTCCCACCTCAAGGGGCTGTTCTGGACGGACGTGATGTACCGGGCGACCGGCGCGCTCGCCGAGGTCGACTACCGCTTCAGCCACACCACGTACCACCTCACCGAACAGACCCTGGCCTTCTGGGAGTTCCTGGACCGCACCCAGGGCGACAGGGACTACACGGAGCTGTCCGAGGACGACATCGGCATGCTCTACGTCCGTCACCGGGCGGCGCAGGAGCAGGCCCCGGCCGCCGCACTGCGCCCGTACGCCGACGCCGTCGAGCACCACGGCTGGGTGCACCCGGCCGCCACCCGGGTGCTTGAGCTGTGGCGGACGCAGTACGCCCGGCTCGGCCTGCACGACCCCGGGCTCCTCGCCCACCAGCCGCCGGGCCTCGGCCTGGAGGAGATGCTGGAGCACCTACGCGCGCGTGGCCTGTGCCTGGACCACCGCGGCCTGGGCGGCCCGGTCTATCTCGACCTGACCCGCCACGGGCTGCCGCTGCGCCGGATCGTCACCGCCGACGGCCGCCCCAACTACCTCGCCTGCGCGCTGCGCGAACTCCTGCCGCTCGCGCCCGAGTACGACGAGGTGGTGTTCCTGTACGACCCCGACCTCGACCCCGACTACCAGTTGCTCGCGCGCGTGCTCGCGCCCCTGGGGCCGACCGTGCACCGGGTTCCGGTCGGACGGGTGCCGGTCGACGGCGAGATCCGCTCGGCCCGCAAGGGCGGCTGGCGGGGGCAGGACGCGGCTGCGCTCCTGGACGCGACCGCCGGGCACGACGAGGCGGCGACCCACCTCGGCATGCGGCTCTACTTCATCGCCACGCTCGGCCCGGGCCAGGGCCAGTCCCATCGGCCGGACCTGCTGGGCCAGTGCCTCAAGCGGGCCGAACGCCTGCTGGCCGGCGCCCCGGCGACCGCAGCGGACGACCTGCCCGAGCGGCTGGGCGTCCACCGCCGCGACCACGTGTACGTGGACCCGTACCGGCTCACGACCGGCCTGCTCGCCCGGCACCGCGCCGCGCCCGCGCGCGATCTGCTCTCGGCGGTGTTCCTGTGCCCCTGACCCAGCGACGACTTCACGACGAGGCGTACCGGCGGCTGCGGGACGTCCGGCCGGAACTCGCCACTCCGGCGGGCGAGTCGGACTTGGCCGCGCTTCTGCGGGCCCGAGCCGAGGCCGTCGAGCGGCCGGGCACGGACGCTGTCCTGGCGGTGGCGGTCCTGCGCGGCTTCGACCCCGCGGCCTGGGTCAGGGACGCGGCCGCGTTCGCGCTCGGGCTCGCCCCGGACACCGCGGCGGCCTGGCGGCGCTCATTCACCCGAACGGTGTACCTGGCCGGGAACCCGGAGAACCTGCTCGGCCGTTACTCCTTCGACCACCTGGCCGAGGACGGGTCGGTCGGCTGGTGCGGCCCGGCACCGGCCGGGAACAGCGCGGGGCTGCGCCGCCTGCTCAAGCTGTTCCTGTCCACGGCTCCGTTCCCGGTCGGCCCTCCGACCACGATCACCGTGCCGACCCCCGCCGCCAACGGGGGCGACACCACCTCGGGCCCACTCGGCCGCGCACTGGGGCGGCCCACTGTGCCGCTGCCACACGGGCCTGCGTCACACCGGCCCGCGCCGAGGGCCGCCGTCCACCGCGATCTGTACGTCGCGGCGTCCGGCGTGCCCGTGCCCGAGGCGCTGGTCCACCTCAACCACCTGGTGGTCGAGGCGGCCCTGGACGGGCTGATCGGGCCGGGCGACCGGCTGACCCTGCGGTCCGTCCCGAGCCTGACCGGGGCGGTCACGCCGTTCGCCGCGCTCCGCGTCGACGTCGACCGCACCCATCCGCACCAGCTCCGCGCGTTCGCCGCGCTGACCGAGGAGACTCCCGATGTCTGACCCGTCCACCAGCAGCGCCCCCGGCGCACCGCCCGTCCGCTTCGGCATCCACGGCTCGCCGCACCTCGCCTCAGCCGTGGTGCGCGCGGCGGGCCGCGACGGGAGCGCCGTGCAGATGGTCGGATACGACGTCGAGGACCCGTTCCGGGGACTGCGGGCCAAGGAGCTCGACGTCATGATCGTCAAGTACGGGCTGCGCGAGCCGGATCTGGCGCTCAGCCGTCCGGTGGCGTACGACCCGCGTGCGGCGATCGTCGGCGCCCATCACCCGCTCGCCACGCGCGCGTCGGTGTCGGTGGAGGAGCTGGCCGACTACGACGCGTTCCGCTGCCCCGGCGCCTTCCCCGCGTATGTGTGGGACGAGGTGGTACCACCCCGCACCCCGGCGGGCCGCACCATACGGCGGCGGTACGACATGGGCACCGTGCAGGGCCTGATGGAGCTGCTGGCCGGGACCGACGCCGTCCACATCTCGTTCCAGTCGCTCGACACCATCACGCCGCCGCACATCAAGGTGGTCCCGATCGCGGATCTGTCACCCGCGCCCGTGGCGTTGGCGTGGCTGCGGGAGCTCGAACCGGGCGCACACGTACGGCAGTTCATCACGGACGCGGAGAACGGGAGCACGGCCCGATGACGGCACAGGCAACGACCCACGCGATGACACGGGCAGCAGAGGGCGTCCCCGTGGTGCTGCTGCACGCGCTCTCGCTCGACTCCTCGATGTGGGACGCGCAGCGGTACGCGCTGGAGCGGCGCGGGCATCCCGTCGTCGCCCCCGATCAGCGCGGTTTCGGTACATCCCCGCTCGGCGACGGGCCGCCGTCGCTCGACACGGTCGCCGACGACCTGGCCCGGGAGCTGGACCGGCGGGGCATCGACCGTGCGGTGCTGGTCGGGGTGTCCATGGGCGGCTATGTCGCGATGGAGTTCCTGCGCCGACACCCCGGTCGGGCTCTCGGTCTCGCCCTGATGTCCACGCGCGCGGAGGCGGACGACGAGGCCGCGCGGGCGGGGCGGGAGGGCTTCGCCGCGCTGATGGCGGACCCGGTGAAGGCCCGGGCGGTCATCGAGTCGACGGCGCCCCGGCTGGTGGGCGCCACCACGCACGCCGAACGGCCGCAGGTGGTGGCCCGGTTGCGTGCCGTACTGGCCGGGGTCTCCCCCGTATCGCTGGCCTGGGCCCAACAGGCCATCGCGGCGCGGACGGACGCCACGGACGTGCTGCGGGCCGCCGACATACCGGCCGTGGTGCTCACCGGCGCGGAGGACCAGCTGGTCTCGGCGGCGGACGCGCGCGCGATGGTCGAGGCCCTGCCCCGGGGACGCCACTCGGTCATCCCGGGCTCGGGCCATCTGCCGCCGCTGGAGGTCCCGGCGGCGACGCTGGCCGAGCTGGACGCCCTCATAGCCGAAGTGGTCGCCGAAACGGAGGATGCCCGCTGATGCTGACGGACGACCACCGGGCCTGGGGGTTCACCTCCTCCACCGGGCTCGGCTTCACCCATCACACCATCGTCGACGCCCACTTCGACGCCTGCCGGGATGCGTATCTGGGCCTGCTCGGGCAGGCCGGGATCCGGCCGGGCGCACACGTCCTGGACGCGGGCTGCGGCGGCGGGGACTTCCTGCCGTGGCTGGCCGATCTGGTGGGCCCCGAGGGCCGGGTCACGGCCGTCGACCTGGCCGAGGAGAACGCCGAGCTGGCCACCGAACGTCTGACACGGTGGTCCCCCGCCTGTCCGGTGGAGGTGCGCCGCGCCGATCTCCTCGAACTCCCTTATCCGAACGACTCGTTCGACGCGGTGTGGTGCGCGAACACCGTCCAGTACCTCAGCGACGCCGAACTCGCCCTCGCCCTGCGGGAGATGCGGCGGGTGGTCCGGCCGGGCGGGACGGTGGCGGTGAAGGACCTGGACGCGCATCTGATCACCGCCCGGCCCACCGACCCGTACCTCTTCGCGGACTTCTTCCGCGCGGCCGGACGGACCCCGGGCTACGCGGCCCAGCTGCTGCGCACCCGCGACCTGTACCGCCATCTCAAGGCGGTCGGACTGACCGGGGTGCGGCAACAGACGGTCCTCATCGAGCACTTCGCCCCGCTCACCCCACAGGCCCGGGCGTTCTACGCGCCCACCTGCGCGCAGCTCGCCGGACAGGCCCTGGAGCTGGGCCTGAGTGAACAGTGGCGGCGCTTCGTGGACCCGGACGCGCCGGACCATCCGCTCGACTCGCCCGACGGGTACATCAGCGAGGGCAATGTGCTGGCGGTCGGGACCGTGCCGGGCGACGGGACCGGCCCCAGTCAAAGGACCGTTCCCGGTGGCGTGAATGTTCCCGGTGCCGGGGAATTCCAAGACCATCCCGTTCGTTCCCAGGGAGAGGAGAGCATCCAGACCAGCTGATGGACCCGAGGTCCGCGGGAGGCACGGCGTGAACAGCGAGCAGGAGACGATCCGCAGGGTCCTCACCCAGAGCGGGGACACCTGGGCGATCGTGGGGCTGTCCTCGAACGAGCGGCGGGCCGCGCACGGGGTCGCGGACGTGCTCCAGCGGTACGGGAAGCGGATCGTGCCCATACATCCCAAGGCCGAGACGGTGCACGGGGAGCAGGGGTATCCGTCGCTGGACGCGATTCCGTTCGAGGTCGACGTCGTGGACGTCTTCGTGAACAGCGAGCTCGCCGGGGACATAGCGGACCAGGCCGTCGCGGTCGGCGCCAAGGCCGTCTGGTTCCAGCTCGGGGTCATCGACGACGCGGCGTACGAGCGGACCCGGGCGGCGGGGCTGGACATGGTCATGGACCGATGCCCCGCGATCGAGATACCCCGGCTCGGCTGACCCCTCGGCCGCGCGCCACACGTCGCTCGCCCCCACACGTCGGTCACTGCCACACCTCGACCCCGGCCGCGCATCGGTCGCCTCCCAGGAACAGAACGCCCGCGATACGGAACACCCGGAACCGGTAGCCGCTGTACCGGCCGCGTTCCGTACGCGCATACTGGCGCCAGCCGCAGCCTGCGAACAGACGCACGGGAGGCGCTCCTTGCACAAGGTGATACGCACCCCGGACGGCCGCAAGCTGGCCGTCGAGACTCGTGGGCACCCCCTGGGCAGGCCGGTCTTCCTGCTGCACGGCACACCCGGAAGCCGGCACGGCCCGGCCCCGCGCAGCACCGTCCTGTACCGGATGGGCGTCCGGCTGATCACCTTCGACCGGCCGGGATACGGAGACTCCGACCGTCGGCCCGGACGCCGGGTGGTGGACGCGGCGGACGACGTGGCGGCGATCGCCGACGCGCTGGGGATCGACCGGTTCGCCGTGGTGGGGCGCTCGGGCGGTGCGCCGCACGCACTGGGGTGCGCCGCACGGCTTCCGGACCGTGCCGCCAGGACGGTGGCGCTCGTCCCGCTCGCGCCGCGCGACGCCGACGGGCTCGACTGGTTCGAGGGCATGACCGAGGACAACGTGCGCGCGTACACCATCGCGGCGGGCGGGCCCGAGGCCGTGACCGCCGCGCTGGAGGTGCGGGCCGAGGCGATACGGGCCGACCCGAGGGCCACGGTCGCCGCGATGCACGGCATGGTGCCCGATCCGGACCGGGGGGTCCTGACCGACGCGGCGATCAGAGCGCTGCTGGTGCGCAACTTCGCGGAGGGGCTGCGTACTTCGGCCGACGGATGGGTCGACGATGTGCTGGCGCTCAGCTCGCCGTGGCAGTTCCGGCCCGAGGACATCGGGGTGCCGGTGCTGCTGTGGCACGGGGCGCAGGATGTCTTCGCGCCCGCGTTGCACACGCGCTGGTTGGCGGAGCGGATTCCGGGGGCGTGCCTCGAAGTGCCGCCGGACGCAGCCCACTTCGGCGCGCTGGAGGTGTTCACCCGGGCCCTTCGGTGGGCCCGTTGGTGACCCGGCTACACCGGCTGGATCTCGATGTCCCTGTCCAGTCGTCGCCAGGCCCTCGCCGCCTCCGCTATCGGGTGGTCCACGCCCAGCTGCTCCGCCGCCGGTTCCAGGACCGTGGCGCGCAGGCGGGCGGCCTCCTCGCCCCGGCCTGCCGCTCGTAGGGTGACCGCCAGGTTGGAGCGGCAGATCAGGACGTCGGGGTGGCGGGGGCCGAGGGTGTCCAGCAACCGGTCCAGGACCGCGCGCTCCCAGCGTTCGGCGAGGTCCGGGCGGCTCAGATCGCCGTACACATTGGCCAAGTTGATGCCCGCCGCGTGGACGAAGGGGTGCTCCGGGCCGAGTGCGCCCTCCAGCGCCGCGCGGACCTTCTCGGCGTCGTCGGCGGCCTCCTGCGCGCCTTCGGTCGCCCGTCGGTGGACGACCACGTTGTCCCGGCAGGCCAGGGTGTAGGGATGGTGCTCGCCCAGCTTCTGGCGGTAGCCGTCCAGCATCCGGCACGCGAGGTCCAGGGCCCGGCCCGGGTCGCCGACGGCCGCGTGGTCGGCGGCGAGGTTGAGGCCGCAGGCCAGGGTGTCGGGCGCGGTGGGCCCGTACCGCTCGTACAGGCGCTCGTACGACTTCGTCGTGATGCGGATCGCTTCATGCGGGTGGCCGGCGCGGCGCAGGGAGACCGCGAGGCTCTTCGCGGTGCGCAGCACCTCGGGCGCGCGCGGGTCGAGGACACGGCGCAGCCCGTCGAGGACTTCCCTCAGCAACTGCACGGACGCCGCGTACTCGCCGTTCTCCCGCAGGTCCGTCGCGAGGTGGCCGGTGGTGGCGAGGGTGAAGGGGTGTTCGTCGCCGAGCAGCAGGGCGAGGCCCTCGACGGTCCGCTCGTCGAGCCGTCGCGCGGCCTCGCTGTTGCCGGTGAGCCGGTAGTCGATGGCGAGGTTGTTCGCCGCCATCAGGGTGCGCCGGTGGTCCTCGCCGAAGAGGCGGCGCATCCCCTGGTAGATCCACAGATCACGGTCGAGCGCCTCCGCGAAGCGGCCGACGGCGCGCAGGTCGGCGGCGAGGCTGCCGGTGACGATCAGGACGCTGGGGTGGTCGTCGGCCGGATGGTCCGCGTGGAAGTGCTGCCGCTGGCGCTCCAGGGTGTTCTCGTCCAGCTCCAGGGCCTCGTGGTACATCCCCTGGGCCCGCAGCACGTTGGCGAGCTCGAAGCGGATGGTGAGGGTCTGCAGGTCGTCGTCGCCGAGCCGACGGGTCCAGATGTCGTCGAGCTGGACGCCGAGGGCGCGGGCGCTCTCCAGTTCGCCGCGTTTGAGGAGGTAGCGGATCCGGTCGACCATCAGCTGGCGCACGCTCCCCTCGTCGCAGTCGGCGACGCCCGACGCGCTCAGATGCGGCCAGATCAGCTCGAACTCGGGCCAGCTCCTGGGGTCGCTGACCGGGTCCTCCCGGCCGACGCCCTCGGTGGGCCGCGCCTGGGCGAGCACGCGGTGCACCACGTGTTTGGCCTCGACCTGCTCCTGGGGGTTGAGTCCGGCCCGTACGGCGGCCTGGACCAGGCGGTGCACCTGGATGCTGTTGTCGGCGGCGTCCACCTTGGCGAGGGCGAACCGGTTCAGCGTCTGGATGACCCGGCCCAGCATGTACCGCTCGCGCAGGTCCGCGTCGTACGGAAGGAGCGCGTCGATCATCGCGTCGCTGCTGATGAGCCGCATCGAGACCGACTCGGCCGAGAAGAACGACAGCAGCTCCAACAGCCGTACGGCGGAGCGGGATTTCTCGCGCAGCCTGTTGATGGAGATGGCCCAGGTCGCGCCGATGCGATGGCCGTAGTCCTCGGGTGTGCCGAGCGAGAGGACCTGGGTGCTCTGCTCCCTGAGCTGTTCCAGATACGCGTCGACGGGCGTCGCCGTCTCGGCGAGCCAGGCCCCCGCCGCCTCCACGGCCAACGGCAGGTCACCGACGGCGGCGGCGACCCGGTCTGCGTCCGTGCCCGGCAGCCCGGCGACCCGCCAGGTCAGATGCTCGACGCTCTCGGCCCGGGTGAAGACCTCGACCTCGATGGTCTCGGCCCGGGCGGACGCGGGCTTGCTGCGACAGGTGGCGATCACATGCCCGTACACCCGGCCCGGCAGCGGGGCGACGCTCGGCGACAGTCGTCGCAGCGCCGAGTCGGGGTCCTCCACGTTGTCGAAGATCAGCAGCCAGCGCGGATAGCGCTCGCCGCTCCACAGCTCCTGGAGCGCCGCGAGGGCCGCCACGCCGACCACGTCGCCGGCCTTGAGGTCCATCTCCACGGCGAGTTGGGCGAGCGAGGCCACCACGCGGTCGGGCCGCTCGGCTTCGATCCACCACACCAGGTCGTAGTCGGCCCGGAACCGGTGCGCGTACTCCAGCGCCACCTGGGTCTTGCCGACGCCGCCCAGGCCGTGCAGGACCTGGGCACGGCGATGGGTGGAGCGGCTGTCGCCGCGCAGCTGGTCGCGCATCCGGTCGATCAGGGTGGTGCGGCCGGTGAACCAGCTGTTGCGCGGCCGTATGTTGGAGATCCGGGGCGCGTTGCCGGGAAAGCGCGGCCGGTCGGGGCCGGTCGGCAGGGCGGGTATCGCCTCGGTCCGCTCCAGGGCGCTCAGCAGCGCGGCCGCCGCCCGGGTCTCGTCGACGCGGACCAGGTCGACCGGGCCCCGGCTGCCCGGCGGCGGGGTCAGGCGCACGTCGCCGACGCGCACCGGCAGCATCCTGCGGCGCCCGCCCGAGCGGTCCTGGGCGGAGCCGCCGTCCCACAGGCCGCGCCCCTCGCGGGACTTGAGGTAGGCGGCGGAGGCGATGTGCAGGACGCGGTAGGCGCCCTCCTTGGCGAACTCCTCCTCGATCCGGGCCGGTTGCGGGGTGCGGGCGTCGGCGGCCACCGGGTGGAACCCGGCCGCTTCCAGCACGGAGGTGATCCAGTCCACCCACATCCGGTCCTCGGAGACATGGCTGAGCACGATGTTCACCGGCGACTTGGGGCGGCGCCGGGTGAAGGCGCCGACGTGCGCGGTCCGCAGCGACTCGTCGATCGGCGGCAGCCCGGTGACCTGGCCATGGGTGAGCACCGAGGTCAGCCGCTCGCAGGCGGCGAGCACGGAGCTGGCGACGCCCGGCGGGTCGCCGAAGGTGGCCAGGACCTCCTCGTACGCGTAGAACGGCCGGTACGGGATCTCGACGGTGCCCCAGTAGGCGCCCGCACCCTCGATGCCGAGGCCGGTGGGGAAGCCCGCGAACGCCTCTCTGGCCAGCGCCCGCCCGGCGTCCGCCTTCTCCTTCTCGCCGTCGTCGATGCGGGTCGGCACCGGCAGGATGCGGATGTTGCGCTCGCCGTAGCGCTCCTCGATGTCGCGGGCGACGGCGGAGGCGCCGTCGATGCTCTGGTCGCTGAGGGTGAAGCAGACGACGAGGACCTGGGGCATCTGGACCGTACAGATGTCGGCGATGTCGCTGAGGCCCGTGCGGCTGTCGATGAGGGTGTAGTCGTAGTGGGCGCGCATGTCGGCGCTCATGGCGTCGAAGAACTGGCCGCCGCCGGAGTGCTCGTAGAAGTGGTCCCAGTCCATCCGGCCGACGACGGAGGCGTAGTCGCGGTTGCGGCGGCCGGCGGAGAGGAAGTCCAGGCTGCCGCCGCCGGGGAAGGACCAGTCCAGCGAGACGGCGTGCGGGCGCACGCGCGCGTAGCCGCGGTACCAGTCGGGGTCCCGGTCGGGGGCGGCGCGGCGCACCTCCTCCTGGTACTCGGTGATCAGGTTGATGAGCCCCGGCGTCGCCTCCAGGGCGCGCAGGTCGAGGAAGGGGTGGAAGAAGCGGTGCAGTCCGGGCGCTTCGAGGTCCCAGTCGACGGCGAGCACGCGATGGCCGTTGGCCGCCAGGATCCAGGCGCAGTTGGCGAGCGCCATGGTCCGCCCGGTGCCGCCCTTGTACGAGTAGAACGTGATGACGGTCCCGTCACGGTTCTCGGCCATCTGAGGGGCCCTCCACCCGGTCGGCCTTGCTCTGGTCGGCGGCTCGCCGCTCGCGCCGCCCCTCGGCCTCCTGGGACCGCCCGTATCCGACTCCGTGCGGCAGGACCCGGGGAAGCGGTGTGCCCGGCCCGGGCGTCGCGTCCGTGCGGCCGGCGCTCTCGTAGTGCCTGACCGCCGACCGTACCGCCCGGGGCAGCTCCTGGCTGAAGGCTTCCAGAGTAGGCAGTCCGCCTCCGCGCGTCAGGTGTCCTTCGCTGTCCCAGGCGCGCGCGGCGAGCACGTCGTCGGCGGTGTCGCGCAACTCGCCCTCGTGGAGCCGGGATTCGGGGTCCACCCGGTTCCAGGGAATCATGACGCTGATCCAGGGCCTCGGTTCGGCCGAGAACCGCCGTACCAGTTCGCGATGGCGGGCCGAGCCGAGCGCCCAGCGGTCCAGCAGCAGCAGCCCGGGGGCGGCGGGCGGCCCCGGGCTCAGTATCCGCTCGGCGTTCTCGTCGAACTCCCCCAGGACGACCGAGTAGTTGAGGTTGCTGACCAGGTCGGCGGTGTGGCTGGCCAGGGGCCTGGCGGACATCGGGTGGTACGGGTTCCAGTCCTGCGGCCGGGAGCCGTAGCAGTCGGGGCCGCGCCCGGGCGGCAGACCGTCGCGGGAGCATGCGAGGACCGTGACCTCAAGCTGGCGGCCGGGCCCGGGGGCGGAGCCGAACGCGGAGGTCAGCGTGGCGTAGTCCTGGTAGGGGTCCCCGTCGGCGATCCGGGTCTGCTCGGCGACGCTGACGACGCGCTTGGCCAGGCGGTAGACGGCGTGTTCGTAGTGGTCGCGCAGATAGTTGAGCTTGATCATCCCGTAGAAGCCCTCGTCGGCGTACTCGTCGCCGAAGTCCGCGTGATTGAACCTCAACCTGCGGGCGGGTTCCGGCAGTTGGTGCGGCAGTACGGGGGTCCACAGCGCGGGGATGATCGCCGGGGGTGTGCGGCGCTCGCTGCGCGACTGGTGCAGGGTGTCGCGGCCGGCGAACGCGAACCACTCCCGGCCGCACTGCTCGCTCAGGAAGTAGCGCGGCGAGTAGAGCGGCACGAAGACCCGGCACAGCGCCAGGGCCTCGGTGATCTGCCCCTGCCAGTCCTCGCCGGGGCGTACGTGCTGGTCCATGAAGCCCGCGGGCACCCCGGCCGGGAGCGCGGTCAACTGCATCACGTGCGCGGACAGGTCGCGGAAGAAACGCTGCACCCACAGATCGGGGTCCCTGTCCCGGGGGTCGTTCTTGGGGGTGTGCGCATAGCTCAGGAAGAAGTACGGCCTCGGCTCGCGCCCCCCGCCCCCAGCGGCTTCGTGCGGCACCGCTCCCTCCCGGTCCGAGTGGGTGGGTCCTCAGTGTAGGAAGCCGACGATCCACGGCGGAACCGCCTGTACGCGCCGAATCGACGGCTCCCGGTCAACCGCGCGGCGCGTTGCGGGCGCGCCAGGCGTCGCGGTGGCGCCGGGCGGCGTCCCGCGCGCCGGTCAGCGCCCGGGGCGGCACCTGCTCGGCCCGCCAGGCGGCCGCCGTCTCGCCCATCGCGGCGACGAAACGCTTCCCGTGCGCGGTGAGCGAACCGCTGCGGGCGAGGGTGTCGATGGCGTCCGTGGTCTGCTGGCGCCAGCGCGCGAACTCCGTCTGCGCCCTCTCGCGCGCCGCCGGTCCCTCGGCGGTGGAGCGGCGCACCCGCCAGAAGTCGGTGACGGCGAGGTGTGCGTAGGCCCCTTGCAGCAGCCCGTCCAGGGGCCTGGGGTCATCGCGCCAAGGGGCGTAGTAGTGGCTGTGGTCCTCGGGGTCGTACAGGTCGCAGACATCGAGCACCGCGCCCAGCTTGACGTGCTGGAACTCATGGACGATCAACAGAGCCAACAGGTCCGGGTCGGACGGGCGGGCCGCCGCGACCGCCCCGAAGGCGTCGCGACACGTGGCGCTGGTGTGGCAGCCGGGCCGCGGGGTGAGCGGGGTGACAACCCGCAGCCCCGCGGCGATTCCCGGTGCGTACGCAGTGAGTTGACGCTGCATCAGGGACCATGCGATGGCGAGCCCTTGAGCCCACGCGCGCGCTCCCGGCGCCGGGAGCCGGTCCGCGACGGGCCACTCGTAACGGTCGCGCAGCGGGTCGGTGTCCTCCAGGGCGACCGTCCAGCCGTCCGCCTCGAAGAGCCTGACCGGCTGCCAGTACGGAGTGCGCCCGTCGAGCCCGTCGCCCCAGCCCATCCGCAGCCTCTGGCCCCCGGACCGTACCGTGAACCCATAGGACTCGGCGGTCACTTCGGCCTCCTCGGCATCGCCCGGCAGTAGGGCGCGGCCGATGCCGGGCAACCGCAGGGTGCCGGCGCGCAGCGGGACGGTGACGGCGTCGGCGCGACGGGCGCGCAGCGCGGCCGCCGCCGCGAGCTCGGCGAGGCCGGTGGCGGGCGCGCTCCGGGTGTCGTCACCGAGGACGCGCAGCGCCCATGGCCGGAAGTAGGGGTGCGCGAGCGCCGCCTCAAGGGCCTGCGGCGCGTCCGCGTCGAGGTCGACGAGGAGTTCCCAGGCGGCCATCGCCCGGCGGTCCGAGTCCCGGACGCGGCCGCCGACGGCGGCGAGCAGGTCCCGGTTGAGGTCGAGCTGCGCGAGGGCCAGGCGCCGGACGGTCGCGGCGCCGCCGAACCCGGCCGCCAGCTCGTCGAAGTCGCCCGGTTCCAGAGGGTGTTCGGCCATCTCGGCGGCTTCCCCGACCGCCGCGTGAGCGGTCGCCTCGTGCGGACGGGTGTGTGCGTCCTCGGGTATCTGCTCGTACGTACGGATGCGCGTGATCAGGGCCAGTAGGTCCGGGCAGAACACGGACGGGTTGTCGAAGCCGTTCGCGGTGCGGTAGCGGTGGGCGTACAGGCCGCCGCCGCAGGACTCGACGACCGGACACGCGGTGCACTGGGCGCACAGCGCCTCGATGCCCTTCTGCCGGGCCAGCATCCCGGGATGGCGCAGGACGTCGTCCAACGAGTGCTCGAAGACGTTCAGTCCGGTGGCCGGGGCGCCGTCGTACGCCGTCTTGAGGCTGTCCGCCTGCTCGTATGCGCCGTCGGTCTCGATCACCACGAGGTCGGCGGGGGCGAGGCCGAGCGATTCGGTGAGGCTGCTTCCGCCGCGCAGGGTGCGGTGCACCGACTCGAAGGTCCGCACCGGGACCGGACGGCCCGCCGCGTCCCAGCGCCGGTAGACGGCGTCGAGCCAGTCGGCGTACGGGGTGGGGCGTCCGGCGGGGCGCGGCGGCGGGGTGTCCCAGGTGGCGTGCGGCAGCAGGAAGTCGATGCGCGGCGGACCGAGGGCGACCAGCGCGTCGTGGACGGCGACCGGGTCGTTCTCGATGTCGATGGTGCACAGCAGCCCGGCGAACAGCTCGCGGTAGCGCGGGCGGCTCAGCAGGGCGACCGCGTCGAGGACCTTGGCGTGGCTGCTGCGGCCGTCGGCGTACCGGCGGTGGCGGTCGTTGGACTCGCGGTCGCCGTCCAGGGAGATGCCGACGCGGACGCCGAGTTCACGGAAGAGCTCGCAGAACTCCTCGTCCAGCAGGACCCCGTTGGTGTGGATACGCAGATCGAGGGCGCTGATCCCGTCCAGGGCGCGGCCCAGTTCCTCGGCGGCGCGGCGCAGCAGGGCCGGTCCGGCGAGCAGTGGTTCGCCGCCGTGCAGGACGACATGGACGGTGGGCAGCCGGTGGAGGAGGGCGTGTTCGGCGATCCTGGCCGCCGCAGCGGCCAGGATCTCCTGCGACACCGCTCTGGGCCGGCCGCGCCAGCTGGTGTCGGCGTGCTCGTAGACGTAGCAGTGGTCACACGCGAGGTCGCAGCGGCTGTGTGTCTTCAGCACGATCTGCGACAGCGTCGGCGGCCGGTCCACGGCGCTAGAGCGACGACTGGAAGGCGGCGACCCGTACCGTCGGGCCGTCGTCGGCCGCCATCAGTCTCCGTACGCCGACCGGCAGTTCGCCGGCGCGTGCCTTGACCGCCTGCACTTGCAGCTGCGACCGCTCGCGTCCCTGCCGGTCGATCGTGGGACAGGGCCTTTCGGCGGCCGTGACGAGGTATTCCAGAGGAGCCCCCGCAGACAGGTGTACGGAAGATCGAGGGCGGATGCCCTCTCCGCACATACTTTTCCCCGCTCAGTGCGAATAATCGCACAGGAGTCCGTGCGGGAGTACAACCCCTTTACGGGGACGGCTTGTTCGAGCCACTGGACGAGGGCACGGGGTCGGCTCCCTGGCCACTCGGGCACCGCGCCCCACGCCTCAGCGCTCGAAACGTCTCAGCGCTCGAAGGGGACCGAGATCGCCATGGTCATCTCGACGGGTTCCGTGCCGTCGTTACGGTACGTGTGGGGCGCGTTGGCCTCGAAGGACGCCGAGTGGCCGGGCGGGACGGGGTGGTCGGCGCCGTCCACGACCAGGGTCAGGGTGCCCTCGGTGACATGGATCAGCTCGATCGTGCCCGCCGGGTGCGGGTCGGAGGCGCTGCCGTCGCCGGGCATCAGGTGCCACTTCCACATCTCCAGCGGACCGGGCGCCTCCGTGCCCGCGAGGAGCGTGGAGTAGCTGCCCCGCTCGGTGGACCAGAGCCGGACGGCCTGGTCCGGCGGCACGATCCGCACGCTGGGTCCGCTCTCGTAGTCGAGCAGGGTCGTGATGCTCACGCCGAGCGCGTCGGCGATCTTCACCACGGTGCCGACGCTGGGGTTGGTGCGCGCCTGCTCGATCTGGATGAGCATGCCGCGGCTCACCCCGGCGCGGGTCGCGAGCGCTTCCAGGGTGAAGCCGCGCTCGGAGCGCCAGTGCTTGACGTTGCGGGCCAGGGACTGGGTCAGCAGGTCGAGGTCCGACACATTCCGTCCATCGTGTGGGCCGCGGTGGCGGCCGATCAATCCCGCCATCCAATATTCTGAATGACAGGTCTAATATATTGCACTACGGTGCGGTGCACCCCACCGTTCACCGCACTGTACTGCGAGGCCCCCCATGACAGCACTGTTCGCCCTGGCCACCAGCCTCCTGTGGGGGCTGGCCGACTTCGGCGGCGGCTTGCTCACCCGACGCGTCCCCGCGCTGACCGTGGTCGTCGTCTCGCAGTGCATCGCCGTCGCGGTGCTCGGCGCGATCGTGGTGGCGACGGGCGGCTGGCACCAGGCCGATCACCGGCTCTGGTTCGCGGTGGCCGCGGGCGTGGTCGGCCCGGTCGCGATGCTCAGCTTCTACAAGGCGCTGGCGCTCGGCCCGATGGGCGTGGTCTCCCCGCTCGGCTCGCTCGGCGTGGCCGTGCCGGTCGGCGTCGGCCTGGTGCTCGGCGAGCGCCCCGGCGTCCTCCAGTTCGCCGGGATCGCGGTCGCCGTGGCGGGTGTCGTGATGGCGGGCGGCCCGCAGTTCCGGGGCGCGCCGGTGCAGCGGCAGGCGATCGTGCTCACGCTGCTCGCCGCGTTCGGGTTCGGCGCGGTGATGGCGCTGATCTCCGAGGCGTCGACCACGGTCACCGGCCTGTTCCTCGCGCTGTTCGTCCAGCGCGTCACCAATGTCGCCGTCGGCGGCGCCGCGCTGTACGTGTCCGTGAAGCGCGGCGGGGAGGCGCTGCCCGAGGGCGGCCTTGGCGTCGTCCGGGCGGCGCTGCCCGCGCTCGCCTTCGTGGGACTCGCCGATGTGGCCGCCAACGGTACGTACGCGATGGCCGCCCACCAGGGCCCCGTCACCGTCGCTGCCGTGCTCGCCTCGCTCTACCCGGTGGTGACGGCGCTGGCCGCGCGGGGCGTCCTCAAGGAACGGCTGCGCGGGGTGCAGGCCGCGGGGGCGGGCATCGCGCTGGTGGGGACGTTGCTTCTGGCGGCGGGGTGACGCGCACGTCGACCGCCCCGCAAGGAACTGACCCCTACACCTCGTCCGGCGTCAACTCGGCCACCGCCAGCAGCTGTTCGGGCGTCACGCCCTCCGGGATCGGGACCGGGGTCGGGGTGCGCAGGGGTGGCTGCCAGCCGTTCTGCTCGTCCCAGGTCCGTACGACCCGGGCGGGGGCGCCAGCCACCACCGCGTGGTCGGGGACCTCGCCCCGGACGACCGCGCCCGCCGCCACGACCACGTTGCGGCCGAGTCGGGCGCCCGGCAGCACCATGGCGCCCGTGCCGAGCCAGCAGCCCGGGCCGATCTCCACCGGCTCCATGCGCGGCCACTGCTTGCCGACGGGCTGGTGCGGGTCGTCGTAGCTGTGGTTGGTCGAGGTGATGTAGACGTACGGGCCGCAGTACGTGTTGGAGCCGATGGTCACCGTCGTGTCCGCGATGACATGGCTGCCCCGGCCGAGCACCACGCCGTCACCGAGCCGCAGTATCGGCTCGGCGCCGAGGTCCAGGCCCGGCATCATCCCGGCCGTGAGCGTGACCTGTTCGCCGATGATGCAGTGGTCGCCGAGCTCGATCCACGGCTCGCCGAAGACCGTGCCCTGGGGGAACGCGAGCCGGGTGCCGTGGCCGATGCGGCCGAAACGCAGCCGCCCGGGGTGCTCGGCGGTGACCGCGCCCGCGTTCTGGACCCACTGCCAGCCGCGCTGGACCGCGCCCGCGACGGTGCGGCGCCGCCAGGCGGTCAGGGATGAGAACGTGTTTCTGTTCTTCGGCACCAGCACACGGTACTCACCGACGACTCCCTGGTCAGCGGCCGGACCTGTGATCTTCCGCTCAGCCACCTGCACAGCGCGGCCCCGCCCTCAACCGCCGTGCGCCTCGCGGTGGTCGCGCGCCAACCCGAGGTACATCGCCGCGTTGACCTTGATGCCCTCGCGCTCCTCCTCCGTCAGTTCCCGGCGGACCTTGGCGGGTACGCCCGCGACCAGCGAGCCGGGCGGGACGACCATGCCCTGCGGCACCAGCGCCTGCGCGGCGACCAGCGAACCCGCCCCGATCACGGCCCCGTTGAGCACGGTGGCGCCCATGCCGACGAGCACGTCGTCCTCGACGGTGCAGCCGTGCAGCACGGCGTTGTGCCCCACCGAGACGCGCTCGCCGACGGTGACCGGGAAGCCGGGGTCGACGTGGACCGTGCAGTTGTCCTGAATGTTGCTGTCGGCGCCGAGCACGATCGGGCCGCAGTCGGCCCGCAGCACCGTGTGGTACCAGACGCTCGCCCCGGCGGCCAGGGTCACCTCGCCGAGCACCACGGCGGTGGGTGCGGTGAACGCCGCCGGATCGATCTGCGGCTTCTTGCCGCCCACACCCACGACCAACGCCCGCTCTGCCATGCGCCACTCCTTCGTACGGATCTCATCGCACCCAGGGGGCACGGTAGGCGACGGTGCGCCCGGGCGTGCGCGCGGGTGGTCCGTACGATCGTCGAATGGCACTCTTCCGGATCGACCGGCGTACGGAGCTGAGCTGCGCCGAGGCGTGGCGGCGGCTGACCGACTGGCCCCGCCACTCGGGGAGCGTGCCGCTGACCCGGATCACCGTCGCCACCCCGCCGCCGACCGGCGTCGGCACGGTCTTCGTGGCGCGGACCGGCATCGGGCGCCTGGCGTTCGAGGACCCGATGGAGGTCGTGGTCTGGGAGCCGCCGCAGGCGCAGCGGCTCCCAGGACACTGCCGGATGGAGAAGCGCGGGCGGCTCGTCATCGGCTGGGCCGAGATCGAGGTGCGCCCCGATCCCTCGGGGACCGGGGCGCGTCTCGTCTGGCGCGAGGAGCTGCGGGTGCGCGGACTGCCGCGCGCGCTCGACCCGTTGGTCGCCCCGGCGGGGCGGCTGGTCTTCGGGCGAGCGCTGACCGTACTCCTGAAGAGCTGACGGTCAGTCAGCGGCAGGAACGTTCTCGGCGGGGGCCGACTCGACCTCGGCCGATGCCTTCTTGGCGCGGTTCTTGACGACGAGCATCGAGACCACGCCGAACACCGCCGCGAGCCCGAGGCCGACGTACGAGAAGTTCTTCAGATACGACTCGGCGACCGTGCCGATGTAGTAGATCGCGGCCGTGGTGCCGCCCGCCCAGCAGATGCCGCCGAGCAGGTTGGCGATGAAGAACTTCCAGTACGGCATGTGCAGCACGCCCGCCAGCGGCCCCGCGAAGATCCGCAGCAGCGCGATGAAGCGGCCGACGAACACCGCCCACATGCCCCACTTCTGGAAGGACTTCTCCGCCATGGCGACATGGCCTTCGCTGAAGTGCTTGGGGAACTTGGCGGCGAGCCAGGCGAGCAGCGGTCTGCCGCCCTTGCGGCCGATCGCGTAGCCGATCGAGTCGCCGACGACCGCGCCGACCACGGCGGCGGCGCCCAGGATCACCGGGTTGATGTGTCCCTGCTGGGAGGCCAGCAGCGCCGAGCTGACGAGGACGATCTCGCCCGGCAGCGGAATGCCGAGGCTTTCCAAGCCGATGACCAGCCCCACCAGGAGATAGACACTGACGGCGGGGATGTTCTCCAGCCACTCCTGGATGTGCAACGCCCGTTTCCTCCCGATAGCGACGGGCTGACGCCCGGCGTACGCCCCCCTTGGCGCACGTCGGGAAGCCTACCCGCTCGGGTCCGCTCACCGACGGTCCGCGACGCGCACCTCCCCGTACCCCGTGAGTCTGAGGTCGCGCGCCGAGGCGCCCACCTCGACGCGGCGGCGCCCCGTGCCGAGCACCCAGCCGTGCCGCACCGCGTCCCAGGACGAGAGTGAGCGGGGCGCGATGCGGACCGTGACCCGGCGCGAGTCGCCCGGGTCCAACTCCAGGCGCCGGTAGCCCGCGAGCGCGCGCTCCACCTGGTCGAGCCGCAGCTCCGGCGAGGGCCCGACGTAGACCTGGGCGACCTCGATGCCGGTGCGCCGCCCCGTGTTGCGGACGGTGAAGCCCACCACCAGTCCCCCGTGCTCGGCCCGCACGTCCAGATCGTCGTACGCGAACGTCGTGTACGAGAGCCCGTGGCCGAACGGGAACAGCGGCTCCACTCCCTCCGCGTCGTACCAGCGGTAGCCGAGGTGGATGCCCTCGGAGTACTCCTCGACGCCGTCGACGCCCGGGTAGCGGCGCGCGTCCCCGGCCACCGGGTGGCGGTCGTCGGAGACCGGGAACGACTGGGTGAGCCGTCCGCCCGGGTCGCAGTCTCCGAACAGCACGGCGGCGGTGGCGGCCGCGCCCTCCTGGCCCGGGTAGTACATCTGGAGCACGGCGGCGGTCCGCTCCAGCCACGGCATCGTGGTGCTGGAGGAGGTGTTGAGGACCACGGTGGTACGGGAGTTGACGGCGGCGACCGCGTCGACGAGCGCGTTCTGGTGGCCGGGCAGGGCCAGGGTGGTGCGGTCGGCGCCCTCGGTCGCGTCCTCGTACACGAAGAGCACGACGCTCGCGGCCGCGCGCGCCACGCGTACCGCCTCGGCGACATCGGCGGCGCGGGTCGCCCCGGTGATCCGGCGCAGCCGGAAGAGCTGCCCGTCGGCGCCGCCCTTCGCGGTGATCTTCAGGGTGTGCGGCCCGGCCGCGAGCCGCAGCGTGGCGCGCCGCACGGCGAGGCCGTCGGGGGCCGCGCTGACCAGGCCGCCCGCGAAGTACTCGCCGTAGCCCGGAGCGAGCGGGAAGAGGTCGGTGCCGTCGAGCAGGACGACGGGCCGTTCGCGTCCGGAGTAGTGGATGACCAGCGTCCACTCGTCGGCCTCGGCGACCGTGAGCGTTCCGTCGTACGTCCAGGTCGCCCCGGCCGCCACGTGTTGGCCTTCGAAGTCGGCGCCTGGCGAGACGGCGGTGGCGGGCAGGGCGCGGCCGAACAGGTCCTCGCCGAGCGCGTACCGCACCCGCGCACCCTCGCCCGCCCGGGCGGTGATCGCGTCCAGCGGGCTGTCCGCCCGGTCCGGCACGACATGGGCGCTGCCGCCGCCGCTGACGAACGGGAGCGCGCCGGTCGGGCCGATGACGGCGAGGGAGCGGGCGGCGGCGCCGGTGAGCGGCAGGGCGCGGTCCTCGTTGCGCAGCAGGGTCGCGCCCGCCTTGGCGACCTTCAGAGCGGTACGGGCCCCGGCCGCCGCGTCGCGCGCGGGCCGGGGCGGGGCGCCGCCGTCGAGCAGCCCGAAGCGGTCCATGACGGACAGGACGCGGCGCACCGAGCGGTCGACCAGCGCCTCGGGGACGCTGCCGTCCCGCACGGCCCGCTTGAGTGCCTCGCCGAAGTAGGCGTCGTTCGGCATCTCCATGTCGAGCCCGGCGCCGATCGCGGCGGCCGTGGAGTGGGCGGCGAACCAGTCGGTCATCACCCACCCCTCGAAGCCCCACGCGTCCCGCAGCACCCCGGTGAGCAGGCTCGCGTTCTCGCAGGCGAAGGTGCCGTTGACCTTGTTGTACGCGCCCATCACCGCGCCGGCACGGGCTCCGACCGCCGCCTCGAAGCCGCGCAGCTCCGCCTCGTGCAGGGTCTGCTCGTCGGCCCGCACGTCGATCGACATGCGGTCCTTCTCCTGGTTGTTGAGGGCGAAGTGCTTGACCGTGGCGATCAGTCCCTGCCCCTGGATGCCGCGCACCTCCTCGGCGACGAGGTCGGCCGCGAGCAGCGGGTCCTCGGAGAAGGTCTCGAAGTTGCGGCCCGCGTACGGGGTGCGGATCCGGTTGACCATCGGCGAGAGCAGCACGTCCTGGCCGAGCGCGCGGCCCTCGCGGCCGATGACCTCGCCGTACTCGCGGGCGAGCGCGGGGTCGAAGGCCGAGGCGAGCATCACGGGCGCGGGCAGGGCGGTGGCGTGCCGGGCGACCCGCACCCCGGCGGGGCCGTCGGCGAGGCGCAGGGGCGGGATGCCCAGGCGCGGGACGCCCGGGAGGTAGCCGGCCTGGCCGAGGCTGTGCGGGTCGTCGGCGCCGTGCAGGAGGGTCAGCTTCTCGTCGAGGGTGAGGCGGCTCAGGAGCGCCGCTACGCGGTGGCCGGACGCGTGGGCGGGCACGGCGCTCCAGCCGGTGGCGGCCGCGGCGACCGTGACGGCGCCGCCGAGCAGCCAGAGTGCGGAGCGCCGGGAAACGGTGTCGGACATGACCGTCACTCCTTTGTGTGCGGGCACCACGAGATGACACGTGCAAACGGGCGGACGTGCTTCGGCTTGTGAACCCACCATGCGCCACAACAGTGTTGACACGCCGTCAGGCGTCACGTGTTGTCCGAGAAAGCTAGGACTGCCCCCTGAAGGAGTCAATAAGTTGAACAAGAAATAGCCCCGGCCCCGAGCGCGTCAGCACTCGGGGCCGGGGCAGGTCCGGACGTGGGTCCGTCAGGCGTTGGGGCGCAGGGTCCACACGACGGTCATCTCGCCGGTGACCGCGCCGTCCTCGCGCTGGATGGCGATGGCGACGGGGAACTCCGGGCGCTGCCCGGCGTCCAGCTCGGCGACGACGTCGGCGATCGGGCGGCCGAGCGTCGCAGTGGCGGTGACCACACCCATCGCGAGCTTCTTGTAGCCGATTTCCGCCTTGACGGCGAGCGGCACGGCACGGTGCATCTGGTCGCCGAAGGCCGCGATCACGATCGCGCCGCTGGCGGACTCGGCGAGCGTGAACATCGCGCCGGCGTGCGGTCCGCCCACGTGGTTGTGGTAGTCGGCCTGGTCCGGCAGCCGGACCACGGCCCGCTCCGGGGTGGTCTCCAGGAACTCCAGGTTCAGGGTCCTGGCCATGGGAACGGTGGCGGCGAGCATCTCGCCGACGGACATCTGATCAGCGCTCATGGGGAGCGATGTTACCCGCGAGTAGTAGACCTTGACCATCCCCCCACAGGGGCGGACGTAGCAGGAGTGACGTGGCCCCTCTATGGTTACTCGCCATGTGGCAAGGACAGCAGCCGCCCGGGGGCGAGCAGAATCCGCAGGACCCTAACCAGAACCCGTATCAGCAGCCGGGGTACCAAGCACCCAACCCGTACCAGCAGCCGACGCAGCCGGGGTACCAGGCTCCGGCCGGCGGCTACCAGCAGCCGGGTTACCCGCAGCAGCCCAACCCGTACCAGCAGCCGACGGTGCCGCAGTACCCCGTCGCGGCTCCGCCCGGACCGCCGATGCCGGGCCAGGACGGCGGGAACAAGAAGAAGACGACGATCATCGCGATCGTCGCCGCGAGCGCGGTCGTGATCGCGGCCGTCGTCACCGGCGTCGTGGTCATGAAGGACGACGGCAAGAAGGACGACAAGGCCGACAACAAGCCGACCAAGAGCGCCGCACCGCAGCAGTCCGCGTCGTCCGGCGCCCCCACCGACAACCCGCGTGGCGGCTCCACCGTGGAGGAGAAGCCGACCATCGAGGGGTGGAAGGTCATCACCAACCCCAAGTGGGGCACGTCCTTCGACGTCCCGGCGGACTGGGACTTCAAGGGGCCGGACTGGACCGGTGGCTTCGAGGACCACAAGGACCCGACCGGCAAGCCGCTGATCGTGCAGTCGGCGCCCGCGTACTACAAGCCCAAGTGGTGCTCGGAGGACTCCAACCACGACGGCAACCTTGAGTACACCGACCTCGCGGGCACCGGCACCAAGGGCGCCGACGGCGCCAAGAACACCGACGAGGTCGCCGAGAACCAGGTGCCCTGGTGGGTGTACGGCGCGTACACGCAGCCGGACAAGAAGATCATCAAGACCGTCAAGCCGGTCCCGTACACCACCAAGTCGGGCATCACCGGCAGCGTCGCCCGCGCCTCGGCGACCGGGGTCAAGAAGACCGGCAAGTGCTCCACCGACGGCCAGGCGATCGTCTTCGGCTTCAAGAACGCCAAGGGCGACTTCGTGGCCTGGAACCTGTACTCGGCCACCGGCGTCAACGGCGCGGTCTCCGAAGAAACGATCCAGAAGATCCTCAGCACCGTCCGTCTGGCGAGCACGGCGCCCACCGGCTGATCCGGCCGACACGCCGTAGAACCGGCCGGTTCCGAGCGCGGTAGCACCCCCGGTACCGCAATCGGTTTGGCACATCGAGGCGGCGGCGGAGATAGTCCACACGTGACATCTGCCGCCGCCGCTTCCCGTTTCCGCCGTCCCACCTGGGCGGGCCGCAACTACTCCTTGCTCACCGCCGCCGCGATCGTGACCAACCTGGGCAGCCAGGGCGCGCTCATCGCCTCGGCGTTCGCGGTGCTGCAATCGGGCGGCGACGGCGGGGACGTGGGTCTGGTGGCGGCGGCCCGTACCGTGCCGCTCGTCCTCTTCCTGCTCGTCGGCGGCGCGTTGGCGGACCGCATACCCCGGCACCGGGTGATGGTCGCCGCCAACACCCTCAACTTCCTCTCCCAGGGCGCCTTCGCGCTGCTCGTTCTCAACGGCACCCCCGCGCTCTGGCAGATGATGGCGCTCAGCGCACTCGGCGGAGTGGGGCAGGCGTTCTTCAGCCCGGCCTCCGAGGGCATGCTGATGTCCAGCGTGCAGGGCGAGCAGGCCGGACGCGCCTTCGCGCTCTACCGGATGGCGATGCAGGGCGCCGGGATCGGCGGCGCGGCCCTCGGCGGCGCGCTCATCGCCGCGGTCGGCCCCGGCTGGGTCCTCGCCGTCGACGCCGCCGCCTTCGCCGTCGCGGGCGCGCTGCGCGCCTTCATCGACGTGAGCGACGTCCCGGCCCGCGCGCCCGGCGGTGGCATCCTCGCCGATCTGCGCGACGGCTGGCAGGAGTTCATCGGCCGCCCCTGGCTGTGGGCGATCGTGGCGCAGTTCTCCCTCGTCAACGCCGTGGTGGTGGCCGCCGACGCGGTGTACGGGCCGCTGGTCGCCCGGGATCATCTGGGCGGGCCGGGGCCGTGGGGTCTGGCGCTCGCCGCGTTCGGGGCGGGCACCGTCGGCGGCGCGCTGGTGATGATGCGCTGGAAGCCGCGCCGACTGCTGTTCGTCGGCACGCTCTGCGTCTTCCCGCTCGCCCTGCCGTCCGCCGCGCTCGCGGTGCCCGCGCCGGTCGGGGTGCTGGTCGCGGTGATGTTCGTGACGGGTGTGTCGATCGAGGTGTTCGGCGTCTCCTGGATGACCGCGATGCACCAGGAGATCCCCGAGGAGAAGCTGTCCCGGGTCTCCGCGTACGACTGGCTGGGCTCGCTCGCCATGGTGCCGCTGGCCACGGCGCTGGCAGGCCCGGCCGAGAGCGCGTTCGGCCGGACGTCCGCGCTGTGGGGCTGCGCGGTGGTGATCGTGGTCCTGACGGCAGCGGTGCTGCTGGTCCCGGACGTACGCAATCTGGTGCGCCGCACCACGCCGGTGGCGTCCGGGATGCCTTCGGACGCGGCTGCCGATTCAGCCGATGCCGAACGCCCCGTCGGGGGGCTGGGGTGACGGCTGCGCCTCGGCGTCCGGTACCGGCACCGCGGCACCGATGAACCGCCGCAGCGCGTCGCCGTGTTCGACCCGCGCCGGGAACGCGTCCCCGGCGGTCAGCCGGGCGAGCTCCGCGATCGGGAGCGGCCGCTGCGAGGCGAGCAGCACCACGTTCCCGAACCGCCGCCCGCGCAGCACCGCCGGTTCGGCGATCAGTGCGACCTCGGCGAACACCGCCCGGAAATTGGCGAGTTGGGAGCGCAGGAAGGCGAAGGGCGCGCCGTCGGCGAGGTTGGCCACATAGAGCCCGCCGGGCTTCAGCACCCGCTCGGCGACCCGTGCGTACTCGACCGAGGTCAGGTGCGCGGGCACCCGGGAGCCGCCGAAGACATCGGCGACCAGCAGATCGACCGAGTGGGCCGGGGCTTTCTCGGCCCAGCCGCGCGCGTCGTCCGCGTGCACCCGGATCCCACACCCCTCGGGCAGCGGCAGATGTTCGCCGACGAGCCCGATCAGCCCCCGGTCGGCCTCCACCACGTCCTGGCGCGAGCCGGGCCGGGTGGCCGCCACATAGCGGGGCAGCGTGAGCGCGCCACCGCCGAGGTGCAGGACGTCCAGCGGGGCGCCCTCCTCCCCCGCGCGGTCGACGACATGGGCGAGCCTGCGGGCGTACTCGAACTCGATGTACGTCGGGTCGTCGAGGTCGACGTACGACTGGGGCGCCCCGTTCACCGTGAGCAGCCAGGCCCGCTCCCGGTCCACGTCGGGCATCAGCTTGGCGGTGCCCCAGTCCACTGTCCGGCTGACCGGTATCGGCTCGTTCACCGTCCCATTGTGCGTCAGCGGATGGTCCCTAGGACCAGAGCTCGGCCACGGCCGCCGCGTGGGCGGCCGCCTGGGCCCGGCCCGCTCGGGCGGCCGGGGCGCGGCGGGCGGGCTCAAGGGAGTTGCGGCCGAACGACCTGCGGGCGGCCGCGTCGGGCGTGAGGAGCTCGACGCGCGCGCCCGCCGCGATCAGCTTCGCCACCTGGGTGCGGGGCGAGTCCAGCGGGCCGCCGCCCATCGCCAGCGGGGCGAGCACCACCACCCGGTCGTACCCGGCGGCGAGCTGGGCGTTGGCCGGGGAGTGCACACCCCCGTCGATCCACCGGCGGCCCTCCACGCCCACGGTCGGCCACACTCCGGGCACCGCGCAGCTGGCGGCGACCGCGTCCACCAGCTCCACCCCGCTCTCCCGGTCGAAGATCCGCAACTCGCCGCTGTCCGCCGCGACCGCCGTGATCCGCAGCCGCCGCCGGGGCCACTCGTGGGACACCAGCCGCCCCGCGATCACCGCGCGCCGCGCGGCCTCGCCGGGTGTGTCGGCGGCGAGCGCCATCCGCCCGAGCTTTCGCCCGTACTCCTCGGGCGTACGGGAGGTAAGCGCCGCACGGGCGAAACGGAACAGCGTGGCGGGGCCGAGGTGGGCCGGGATCTCGCCGTCCGGGCGGGCGAGCTGGCGCTCGTACAGCGCGGGCAGGTCGATGCGCCCCGAAGTGATCTGCGCGGCGACCACCGAGCCCGCCGAACTGCCGACGACCAGCTCGGCGCCGGTCACGTCGATGCCCGCCTCGGCGAGCCCGTACAGCATGCCGATCTCCCAGCCGACGCCGGTGATTCCGCCCGCGCCGAGCACGAGTGCCGTGTGTCCCATGCCGCAGAGTCTGACGGAGCGCGCGGAGCCCGCCTCCCTCGGGGTACCGAAGAAGACGGGCTCCTTGTGGCGCCGCTCAGAGCACCTCGGTGACCGTGCCCGCGCCGACCGTGCGGCCGCCCTCGCGGATGGCGAAGCCGAGGCCCGGCTCCAGCGGGATGTCCCGGCCCAGCTCGACGGTCATGGTGACCGTGTCGCCGGGGCGCGCGACAGCGCTCTCGCCGAGGTCTACGTCGCCGACCACGTCCGCGGTGCGGAGGTAGAACTGCGGGCGGTAGCCGGTGGCGACCGGGGTGGTGCGGCCGCCCTCGCGCGCCGACAGGACGTACACCTGCGCGGTGAACCGCCGGCTCGTCGTGGTGCTGCCCGGCGCCGCCACCACATGCCCGCGCCGCACCGCGTCTCGGGGCACCCCGCGCAGCAGCAGCGCCACGTTGTCCCCGGCCTCGGCGGACTCCATCGGCTTGCCGAAGGTCTCCAGACCCGTGACGACGCTCTCGACGTCCGCGCCCAGGACCTCGACGCGGTCGCCGACCCGGACCGTGCCGCGCTCCACCGCGCCGGTGACGACCGTGCCCCGGCCGGTGATGGTCAGGACGTTCTCCACCGACAGCAGGAACGGCGCGTCGGTGTAGCGGACCGGCATCGGCACATAGGTGTCGACCGCGTCGAGCAGCGCCTCGACGGCCCCCGTCCAGCGTGGGTCGCCCTCCAGGGCCTTCAGCCCGGAGACGCGGACGACCGGCACCGAGTCGCCCCCGTACCCGTGCGCCGAGAGCAGGTCGCGGACCTCCAGCTCGACCAGGTCGGTCAGCTCCTCGTCGCCCGCGTCCGCCTTGTTCAGCGCGACCACGATGTGGTCGACGCCGACCTGGCGGGCGAGCAGCACGTGTTCGGCGGTCTGCGGCATGATCCCGTCGAGCGCCGAGACGACGAGGATCGCCCCGTCCAGCTGGGCGGCGCCGGTGACCATGTTCTTTACGTAGTCGGCGTGACCCGGCATGTCGACATGGGCGTAGTGGCGGGTGTCGGTCTCGTACTCGACGTGCGCGATGTTGATGGTGATGCCCCGCGCCGCCTCCTCCGGCGCCCGGTCGATCCGGTCGAAGGGGACGAACGTGCCGGTGCCGCGCTCGGCGAGCACCTTGGTGATGGCGGCGGTCAACGTGGTCTTGCCGTGGTCGACATGGCCCATGGTGCCGATGTTCAGATGGGGCTTGGTGCGTACGTATGCCGTCTTGGGCATGGCTGTGTCCCTCGGGATGCTGATGGCTCGAAGCCGCGACGGGACCCCTGAGTCCGACCGACCCTCCCCCTGCGGGGTCCGCCGGTCTCTCCGGGAAGGGTCAGCTTCGGGCGCCGTCGAGGGGCGCTGCGGCAGCGATGAACGCTGCGGCGGCCGCGATCGCCGCCGCCGCGAGGGCAGCCTTCGGCGCGTCCGCGACTGCGGACGGCGCTGCGAGGAAGGCGTGCCGGAACATGTGGCCGATCATGCCCGGTGGGCGGGGCTCCGTCGAATGGTTTTCCCCGGCGGGGAGTTGGGGCGGCACCCCGCCGCGCGGGGTCTGCGGGCGGCTTCCGGCGCCGGGGGTCCGCCTCGGGATCGGAGCCGGGTGTTCACCTCGTCGTCGGGGCCGGTGCGATGTCCGTTACGGCGATCACATGCCCGGGTCGGTTAGTCTCCCCGGATGCTCGACGACCCCGTCGCCCGCCCGTCCGCCGGGCTCGCCGTGCGCTGCACCAGGGCCCTGCTCTCGCCCTGGTCCCGGCTCGCCCTGCTGGTCCTGGTGCTCGCGGCGGCCGTTACGACCGTGCTGCTGTTCCAGCCGCAGCGGCTGCTCGCCACGGGCTGGCCGCCGCAGCTCAGTGGTGGCGCGGCGGTCGTGCTCTTCGGTGTGGCGTACGGGCTGTGCACCGCGGCGTTCGTGCCGCGCCCCCTGCTGAACCTCGCCGCGGGCGCCCTCTTCGGTTCGTCGGCGGGCCTGGCCTCGGCGCTCGCCGGGACCGTGCTGGGCGCCGGGATCTCGTTCGGGCTCGGCCGGGTGCTCGGCCAGGACGCGCTGCGGCCGCTGCTGCGGGGCCGCTGGCTGACGGCGGCGGACGGCCAGCTGAGCCGGCACGGCTTCCGCTCGATGCTGGCGATCCGGCTCTTCCCCGGCGTCCCGTTCGCCGCGGCCAACTACTGCGCGGCCGTCTCGCGGATGGGCTGGCTGCCGTTCCTGCTGGCGACGGGGCTCGGCTCGATCCCCAACACGGCGGCGTACGTGGTCGCGGGCAGCCGCGCCGCGTCCCCGAGTTCGCCGGTGTTCCTGATCGCGATGGGCTTCATCGCGGTGACGGGCGTGGGCGCGGCGGTCCTGGCCTGGTTCAAGCGCCACCGGCTGGCCGGGAAGCCGACGGGCGACTGAGCCGGGGTCAGCTGAAGGATCCGTGCCGCCCCTCACCCGACGCGAACCGCGCCACCCCCTCGGCCGCCACCTTCAGGGACCGTACGCCGTGGGCGAGTTCATTGCGCAGGGCCTCCGGCTCGCTCATGCCCTCCTGCTCCAGCATCGCGAGACGGTCCTCGCGCAGGCACAGCTGCGGGAACGCGGCGATCTCGGCCGCCAGCGCCTCGGCCGCCGCCCGGGCCGTCCCGGTCTGCACCACCCGGTCCGCGAGGCCGATGGCCAGCGCCTCGGCGGCGTCCACCGGGCGCCCGGTCAGGACCAGGTCCATCGCACGCCCCGCGCCGATCAGCCGGGGCAGCCGTACCGTACCGCCGTCGATCAGCGGGACGCCCCAGCGGCGGCAGAAGACGCCGAACACCGCGTCCTGTTCGGCCACCCGAAGATCGCACCAGAGCGCCAGCTCCAGACCGCCCGCCACGGCGTGGCCCGCCACCGCCGCGATCACCGGCTTGGAGAGCCGCATCCGGGTCGGTCCCATCGGGCCGTCGCCCTCCTCGGCGACCACGTTGCCCCTGTCGGTGCCGAACGCCTTGAGGTCCGCTCCCGCGCAGAACGTGCCGCCCTCGCCCCAGAGCACGGCGACCGCCGCCTCGTCGTCGGCCTCGAAGGCCCGGAAGGCATCGGCGAGGGCGCGGGCGGTGGGGCCGTCGACGGCGTTGCGCGCGCCGGGCCGCGAGAGCACCACGGTCGTGACGGGGCCATTGCGTTCACTGCGTACGGTCATGGCGCCCACGGGTAGCACGTACGTTCCGCCGCCCACAAGAGCCACCCCGCCACCGCGGCCCGGCCCGTCGGCACTCTTGGCCTGCCGCCCCCGCTGCCCGAGACTGACCCGATGACCCAGCGTGTGGAACTCGCGACCGTGATGGACCGGCTCGCCATCGACGAACTCATCACCGGCTATGCGGCGGCCGTCGACGACGCCGACTGGGCCGCGTACGGGGCGCTGTTCACCCCCGACGGACGCGCCGACTACCGCGCGGCGGGCGGCACCGAGGGACCGGCCGCCGAGGTGGCGGCCTGGCTCGCGGAGACCATGCGGCTCTTCCCCGTCCGCCAGCATCTGATCGTGAACCGGCTGCTCACCCTCCAGGACCTGGGCGGCTACCCGGGCGACCGGGCGCGCGTGCGGGCCGACTACATCAACCCGATGTGCTTCGGCGCGGGCGCCAACGGCGACGGCGGACCGGCCGAGCCCAACTTCGTCTCCGGCGGCCGGTACGCCTTCGCCCTGCGGCGTACGGAACCCGGCTGGCGCATCGACGCGGTGACCGTCCAGGAGAAGTGGCGGCATGTGTCGGGGGCGCTCGGCACCTGACCCGGCACATGGGAGACGCGCACCGGGGCAGACACCCGGAAAGCACACTGAAGACGCACACTGGGGGCGGACACGCGAAAAGCACCGCTCAGGGTGGTCGAGGAGGCGCGCATGCGGATTCCGGTCGGGCTGCGGCATCTGCTCGCGGGGCTGCGCCGCCGCGTGGCGGTCTCGCGGTGGTGGCGCGGCGGCGCCGCCCTGCTCGCCGGGGCGCTCCCGGCGCTGGCCTTCCCGGCGCCGAGCCTGTGGTGGTTCGCATACGTCGCGCTCGTGCCGTGGCTGCTGCTGATCCGCTCGGCCCGCGACGGACGCCGGGCGGCCGTGGACGGCTGGCTCGGCGGGACCGGGTTCATGATGGCGGTCCACCACTGGCTGATGCCGAGCCTGAACGTGTTCATCGTCGTCCTCGCCGCGCTGCTCGGGCTGCTGTGGGCGCCCTGGGGCGCGATGGCGCGGTCGCTGCTGCGGGGCAGGGTGTCCACCGGCCGCGCGCTCGCCGCGCTCGCGGTGCTGCCCTCGGGCTGGCTGATGGTCGAACTGGTCCGGTCCTGGCAGGGGTTGGGCGGGCCGTGGGGGCTGCTCGGATCCAGCCAGTGGCAGGTGGTGCCCGCGCTGCGGCTCGCCTCGGTCGGCGGGGTGTGGCTGGTGAGCCTGTTCGTGGTGGCGGCCAATGTCGCGGTGACGGTCCTGGTGGTGGCGCCCCAGGCCCGTACCCCGGCCGCGGCCGCGGTGCTGGCCGGGGCCGTGGCCACCGGAGCGGTGTGGCTGTGGGCCCCGCACACCGAACGGGCGGGCCGGGTGCGGGTCGCCGTCGTCCAGCCCGGCGTCTACGAGAACGGCGACGCCCGCTTCGCCCGCAGCGAGGCCCTGACCCGGTCCCTGGTGGGCAAGGACGTCGGGCTCGTGGTGTGGGGCGAGAGCAGCGTCGGCGCGGATCTGACGGCCCGGCCCGATCTCGCGGCCCGGATCGCCACGCTGTCGCGGGCGGTGGGCGCCGACATCCTGGTGAACGTGGACGCGCGCCGCGCCGACCGGCCCGGGATCTTCAAGAGCACGGTCCTGGTCGGGCCGGACGGGCCGACCGGTGACCGCTACGACAAGATGCGCCTGGTGCCGTTCGGCGAGTACATCCCGGCCCGCTCGCTGCTCGGCTGGGCCACCTCGGTGGGCAAGGCGGCGGGCGAGGACCGGCGCCGGGGCACGACACCGGTGGTGATGACGCTCCCGGACGGGCTGCGGGTCGGCCCGGTCATCTGCTTCGAGTCGGCGTTCCCCGACATGAGCCGCCATCTGGTGCGCGACGGAGCCCAGTTGATCGTCGCCCAGTCCTCGACCTCGTCCTTCCAGCACAGCTGGGCGCCCGCGCAGCACGCCTCGCTCGCCGCGCTGCGGGCCGCCGAGACGGGCCGCCCGGCCGTGCACGCCACGCTGACCGGGATCAGCGCGGCGTACGGTCCGGACGGCGAGCGCATCGGCCACCGGCTGGGCACCGACCGCAGTGCGAGCGCCGTCTACGACATGCCGCTGGCGCACGGCTCCACGCTCTACGACCGGTTCGGCGACTGGGCGGTGTACTCGGCCCTGGTCGTCCTCGCCGCGTACTGCGCCGTCGAGGGACGGCGCTCGCTCAGGAGGCCTGCTCCAGAGCCTCCCGTACCACCCGCTCGCACAGCTCATGAGTCGCCAGCGCGTCGCGTGCGCTGAGCAGCTTTCCGGCCCGTACGGCGTCGAGGAAGGCGTGGACCGACTGCTCGATGCCGCGCTGGCGGGCCACCGGCACCCAGTCGCCGCGCCGGCGCAGGGTCGGCTGGCCCTTGTGGTCGACGATCTCGGCGAGGTTGAGCACCTGGCGCTTGGTGTCCTGCCCGGAGACCTCCAGGATCTCCTCGGTGGAACCGTTCATCCGGTTCATCGTGCCGATGGCGGTGAAGCCGTCGCCGGAGAGCTGGAGGACGACGTGCTCCATCAGGCCCTCGCGCACCCGCGCCCGTACCACCGTGTGCTCGACGGGGCCCGGCGCCAGGAAGCGCAGGGTGTCGACGACATGGATGAAGTCGTCGAGGACCATGGTGCGCGGGTCCTCGGGCAGGCCGACGCGGTTCTTCTGCATCAGGATGAGCTCGCGCGGGTGCTCGGCGCACTGGGCATAGCCGGGCGCGAGGCGCCGGTTGAACCCGACGGCGAGGCTCACACCGCGCTCCTCGGCGAGCTCCACCAGCCGCTCGGAGTCCGCGAGTTCATACGCCATCGGCTTGTCCACGTACGTCGGGACGCCCGCTTCCAGGAGCCGGGTGACGATCGCCGGGTGCACGGCGGTCGGCGCGTGCACGAACGCCGCGTCGAGGCCCTGCGCGATCAGCGCGTCGAGCTCGGTGTGGCGCCGCTCGGCCGGGATGTGGTGGGTGTCCGCGACGCGCGCGAGGGTGGCGGGAGTGCGGGTCTGCAGATGCAGCTCCGCGCCGGGGAGTGTGGTCAGGACCGGCAGATAGGCCTTCTGTGCGATGTCCCCGAGTCCGATGCAGCCGACCTTCACGAAGTCTCCTGTCGCCGTCCGACGTCACGCTTGCTTGCCTGATCAGCATACGGGTGCCGGGCATACCGCCCGATAGGTGGCCGGATCCACCGGGGTCCTAAACCCCTGGCGGCCGCGTCGCCCATCCGTGAGGATGGCCGCCATGACGACGACTCAGACGCCCGACCGCCATGAGCCCGCCCTCGACGCCGCCGAGCTGCCCATGCTCGTGGGGTGGCTGGACTACCACCGCGAGACGCTGGCCCTGAAGTGTTCCGGGCTCAGTGACGAACAGCTCAGGACGGCCTCGATGCCGCCCTCCACGCTGACCCTGATGGGCCTGGTGCGGCACATGGCCGAGGTCGAGCAGCACTGGTTCAGCAATGTCTTCGGCGGCGAGAACGGCAAGGCGCACTTCTACACCGACGAGGACCCGGACGGCGACTTCCACCCCGGGCCCGCGGACACCATGGAGGTGGCGCTGGCCACCTGGCAGGGCGAGATCGACAAGGCCCGCACCCAGGCGGCCGGACACTCGCTCGACACCCTGAGCAAGGGCACCGCCCGCAAGGGACAGCACGTCAACCTGCGCTGGATCTACACGCACATGATCGAGGAGTACGCGCGCCACAACGGCCACGCCGACCTGCTGCGCGAGGCCATCGACGGCACGACCGGCGACTGACCGCAGACCTGTCACCGACTCCCCTCGCTTTGATCGCCGTCACTCGTGCGGGCCATTCCTGGCCCGCACGCTCCCCCAACGGGCCCCGCACCCACCAGAGTTGAGCGGGTGCACCGAACACGAAACGCAGCGAGGCTCCTGGTCGGCGTGGCCGCCCTGACGGTATCCGGGTGCGTCACCGTCGAGCGCGGACCCGGCGAACGGCCACCGGCGCCGCCGCCTCCCCGGCTCACCAGCGAGCGCGCCGACCGCAAAGTGGCGCCGCAGATCGTCCAGGCGCCGGTCCGCGAGGCCCTGGACACGGCGCTCCCGCCGGTCCCCTCGCCTCGGGCCTCGACCCCGGCTCCCGCTCCGGCCCCGCGCCGCCCCGACCGGGTGCCCCAGCCCCGCCCGCGCCCCACGGCCCACCGGGCCGCCCCGCACGCCCCGGCCCCGACCCCGCCGCCGTCGGCCACCGGCGACGACGTCTGCGCCCTGGGCCGGTCGCTGGGCGGCTGGACCCCGGACAGCCCCGCATCCCGTATCTGCGACCAGACATACGGGAGGTGACAGGAGGTACGGGGAAGCAGCGAGACATACGGGAAGTCGTGAGATGAGCCCGATTGTCAGTGGCTGCGGTTAGCGTCGCCCTGATCGGATGCGTACGAACAGGTCGGCGGAGGACGCGGTGACGGAGCAGCAGGAGACGTCGGAGGACGTCGTCATGACCCGGATCGGGCAGGCGCTGATGCTCCTGCACGGCGGCGACCGCGAGGAGGCCCGCAACCGCCTGGGCGCCATCTGGGCGGAGATCGGCGAGCACGGCGACCCGCTGCACCGCTGCACGCTGGCGCACTACATGGCGGACGCGCAGGACGACGCGGGCGATGAACTAGCCTGGGATCTACGGGCGTTGGCGGCCGCCGACGGTCTGAGCCAGGACCGTCTCGACGAGCACCACGCCTCGCTGGCGGTCAAGGCACTGTATCCGTCGCTCCACCTCAACCTGGCGGCCGACTATGTGAAGCTGCACCGCCCGGACGCCGCCCGCATCCATCTGGAGCGGGCGCACACGGCCCTGGACGCGCTCGCGAACGACGCGTACGGGAACGGCATCCGGGCCGCGCTCGACCGCCTGGAGCGGCAGCTGGAGGGCGCGTGAGGCGCCCTCCGGCGGCCGCCCGGGTCAGCCCAGGTCGGGGATGCGCCAGTCGATCGGCGCGTGGCCCTGGGCCGCGACCGCGGCGTCGATCTGGGTGAAGGGCTTCGAGCCGAAGAACTTCTTGGCCGACAGCGGCGAGGGGTGGGCACCCTTCACCACGACGTGCCGCTCCTCGTCGATCAGGGGGAGCTTCTTCTGCGCGTAGTTCCCCCACAGCACGAAGACCGCCGGGTCGGGGCGCTCGGCGACCGCGCGGATCACCGCGTCGGTGAACTTCTCCCAGCCCTTGTTCTTGTGGGAGTTGGCCTCGCCCGCGCGGACGGTGAGCACCGCGTTGAGCAGCAGGACGCCCTGCTCGGCCCACGGCATCAGATAGCCGTTGTCCGGCACCGGGTGGCCGAGCTCCTCCTTCATCTCCTTGTAGATGTTGCGCAGCGAGGGCGGGGTCTTCACGCCCGGCCGCACGGAGAAGCACAGACCGTGCCCCTGGCCCTCGCCGTGGTACGGGTCCTGGCCGAGGACCAGGACCTTCACCTTGTCGTACGGCGTCGCGTCCAGGGCGGCGAAGACCTCCTCGCGGGGCGGGTAGACGGGACCCTTCGCCCGCTCCTCCTCGACGAACTCGGTGAGCTCCTTGAAGTAGGGCTTCTGAAGCTCCTCGCCGAGGACGCCGCGCCAGGACTCGGGCAGCATGGCGATGTCGGTCACGTCAACAACCTCCGTGGGACGTACGGTTCCCGCACTCTTCGGTGCGGATTCCCGAACCTACCGGGCCCCACTGACAACGCCCCCGCCGCCCACCTCCGCAAGGCCCCTACCAGCTGGTCTTGCGGTGCAGCTCCCACATGCACATGACGGTTTGCGGGTCGATAGCGCGCTCGCCGCCGGCGATGTCGTCGCTGGCCGCGACATAGAGCTTGCCCTGCCACAGCGGCAGCAGCCGCACGTCGTCGACCAGGATGTCCTGGGCGCGCTCGAACTTCTTGCTGACCGCTCCCCGGTCGGAGACCTCGCGGGTCTGAGGGATCAGCTGGTTGACGATCTCCTTGGGCTCGTACGGCGTGCCGACGGCGTTCTCCTTGCCCACGAAGGGCGCGATGAAGTTGTCGGGGTCCGGGAAGTCCGGGAACCAGCCGCGCCCGAAGACGGGGTAGTCACCGGCCTGCATGCCCTGCGTGTACGTCTTCCAGGGGCGGCTCTGCAGGTTCACCGTGAACAGCCCCGAGGCCTCCAGCTGCCGCTTGAGCTCGGCGAACTCCAGCGCGGTCGAGGAGCCGTAGCGGTCGGTGGTGTACCAGAGGGTGAGCGGCACCGGGTCGGTGATCCCGGCCTTGCGCAGGATCGCCTTCGCCTTGGGGACGCTGGGCGCGCCGAAGGTGTCGAAGAAGCTCACGGTGTGCCCGGCGACGCCCTTGGGCACCATCGAGTACAGCGGTTCGGCGGTGCCCTTGTAGACCTTGGCCACCAGTGCGTCCCGGTCGACGAGCTGGGCGATCGCCTTGCGTACGGCGGGGTTGGCGGCGGCCGGGTCCTTGGGGTTGAAGACCAGGAAGCGGATCTCGGTGCCGACCGTCTCGACCAGCTGGAGCGGCTTGCCCGCGGCCTTCTGGTTCTGGACGTCCAGGACCTCGTCGGCGGTCAGACCCCGGTAGGTGACATCGATCTGCTTCTTCTTGAGGGACTCCACCATGTCGGAGGAGTCCTTGAAGTACCGGATCGAGACGGCGTCGTTCTTGAGCTGCGCGAACCCCTGGTAGTGCGGGTTCTTCTTGAGGTCGGCCCGGTCGCCCGCGTGGTAGGACTCCAGGGTGTACGGGCCGGAGCCGGTGAGCCCGCCGTCGTCGCGCACCGCGTCCGCGGGGTAGGCCTTGGGGTCCACGATGGACATCGCGGGCGCGCCCAGGACGTACGGGAAGGTCGCGTCGGACTTGTTCAGATGGAAGGTGACCGTCCGCCCGTCCTCGGCGGTGACCTTGTCCAGGCTGGTCAGCAGACCCTTGGGGCCCGCCTTCACGTTGATCTTCACGATGCGGTCGATGGAGTACTTGACGGCCGCCGCGTCGAGCTTGTCGCCGTTGGAGAACTGCAGGTCCTTGCGGAGTGTGCACTGGTACGTACGGCTGTCGGGGTCCTTGAACTCGCAGGCCTCGGCCGCGTCCGGCTGGGGTGTGTTGCTGCCGGTGGGGAAGGAGAGCAGTGTCTGGAAGACGTTGCGGTAGAGCTCCCAGGAGCCGTCCCAGGAGGCGGCCGGGTCGAGCGTGCTCGGCTCGCTGACCGTGCCGACCTTGATCGTCTGCTGGGTGTTCGAACTGCCCCCCGAGAGCAGTCCGCAGCCGCCCGTCAGGGCCACCGACGACATGGACGCAAGGGCCGCGGTGGTGCGCAGGCATATGGTCCGGTTGAACACGTGCACGCTCCTCGTTCAGCCATGGATCGGCAGACCATACCGCAGCGCCCCGCCCGGTCAACTGAGCGACCAGACGGGGCACTTGGGGTCATTTAGGAGCAAACCGGTTCACTACTCGCCGGTACCAAGATCAGCGTACCCGGTAGGTGATCAACGAACCCCGGCGTCGACGATCAGTGGACCCCGACGTTGAGGAACAGCCCGCCGTCGACCACCAGGGTCTGACCGGTGATCCACTCCGACTGGTCGGAGGTGAGGAACGCCGCCGCTCCCCCGATGTCGGACGGCACCCCGAGGCGGCCCATCGGGTAGGCCGCGGCGGCCTCCTCCTCGCGGCCCTCGTAGAGCGCCTGGGCGAACTTGGTCTTGATCACGGCCGGGGCGATCGAGTTGACCCGCACCCCGGGCGCGAACTCGTGCGCCAGCTGGAGGGTCAGATTGACCATGGCCGCCTTGCTCATGCCGTACGCACCGATGAAGGGCGAGGCGGAGACGCCGGCGATGGAGGCGATGTTCACGATCGCGCCGCCGTTCGCCTGCTGCCAGGCCTTCCACGTCTGCTGGGCGAAGCCGAGCGCGGAGATCACATTGGTCTCGAAGACCTTGCGGGCCACATTGAGGTCGAGCTCGGCGATCGGGCCGAAGACCGGGTTGGTGCCGGCGTTGTTGACCAGGAAGTCGACCCGGCCGAAGGCCTCCATCGCGCGCGCCACGGCGGCGGCCTGGTGGGCCTCGTCGTGGGCCTTGCCGGCGACGCCGATGACGCGGTCGGGGCCGAGCCTGTCGACGGCCTCCTTGAGGGCGTCCTCATTGCGGCCGGTGATGCAGACGCGGTCGCCGCGCGCGACCAGCGCCTCGGCGATGCCGTAGCCGATGCCCCGGCTCGCGCCGGTGACCAGGGCCGCCTTGCCGGAGAGCTCGGGGAGCTGAGTGTCAGTCATGTTCTTTTTCCCTCAGCCCTAGTTGAGCGGTCCGCCGGCCACGTACATCACCTGTCCGGAGACGAAGCCCGCGTCGTCTCCGGCGAAGAAGGCGATGGCGTTGGCGATGTCCTCGGGCCTGCCCACGCGCTGCACCGGGATCTGCGAGGCGGCCGCGGTCTGGAAGTCCTCGAAGTCCATGCCGACCCGGGCGGCGGTCTGCGCGGTCATCTCGGTGACGATGAAGCCGGGGGCCACCGCGTTGGCGGTGACGCCGAACTTGCCGAGCTCGATGGCGAGGGTCTTGGTGAAGCCCTGCAGGCCCGCCTTGACGGCGGAGTAGTTCGCCTGGCCTCGGTTGCCGAGCGCGGAGGACGAGGAGAGCGAGACGATACGGCCCCAGCCCGCGTCCACCATGTGCTTCTGCACGGCCTTCGCCATCAGGAACGCGCCCTTGAGGTGGACGTTCATCACCATGTCCCAGTCGGACTCGCTCATCTTGAAGAGCAGGTTGTCCCGGAGCACACCCGCGTTGTTGACGAGGATGGTGGGCGCGCCGAGCTCGGCGGCGACGCGCGCCACGGCGGCCTCCACCTGGGCGCTGTCGGAGACGTCGCAGCCGACGGCGATCGCCCGGCCGCCCGCCGCCGTGATCTTCTCGACGGTGTCCTTGCAGGCCGCCTCGTCGAGGTCGAGTACGGCGACCGCGCGGCCCTCGGCCGCGAGCCGGACGGCGGTCGCGGCGCCGATGCCCCGGGCCGCCCCGGTCACGATGGCTACGCGCTGCTCGGTGGTGGACATGCTGTTCTCCTCGCCCTGGGGATCCGCGGCTCCTCGTCCCTGAGCAACCGCTTAGTAGCTTCAGCAGTCGAGACGCTAGAAGCCCTGGCACGCGGTGTCAACGGCCCACGGATCCCGCCAACGAAGGTCACACCCGTCAGCGCACCAGCAGGTCGAGCAGCCGCTCGGTCTCGGCCGCCGGGTCGGCGGTGAGCCCGGTGTGCACCGGGCCGGGCTGGACGACCGTGGAGCGCGGCGCGATCAGCCAGCGAAAGCGCCGCCCCGCGTCGTCGCGCGCCGCCTGCCCGGCCGCCTCGCCGCCGTGGCAGACCCCCTCCACGGCCTTGAGAGCGGCTCGTACACCGACGACGTCCGCGTTCGGGTCGAGCGCCCTCAGCTTGGCCTCGTCCAGATGCGTACGGGCCGCGACGAACGACTGGGCACGGCAGTAGACCAGCACCCCGGCGTTGAAGCACTCCCCGCGCTCGACACGTGGCACCACGCGCAGCAGTGCGTACTCGAAGACATGGCGGTCGTTCACTGGCCGTCCTTCTTGCTGTTCTTGGTGGGGTGCGGCCAGGGGGTGAGGTGGTCGGTGAGCCAGCCGGGGGCCTGCGACGGGCGGTCCTTGGTGGGCGCCTCCAGCGTGATCCGCTCGTGGATGTCACGGGCGCGCGAGAGCAGCGGCGCCACATACGCGCGGCGCAGCGCGTCGGTCGTCTCGAAGCCCGGCTCGTCGACCAGCCACTCGTCGGGCACCAGGGCGGTGACCTCGGTCAGCAGCTCCTCGGTGACCAGCGGCGCCAACTCGGCGGCAGCGGTGGCGACATCGGGCCCGAAGGGGGCGAGCGCGTGGTCGGAGGCGTTGTACGGCTTGGCCGCCGAGGCCTGCGCGCCCGGCCAGTTGTGGTGCCAGATCATCGTGGCGCCGTGGTCGATGAGCCACAGATCGCCGTGCCAGACCAGCATGTTAGGGTTCCGCCACGATCGGTCGACGTTGTTGATCAACGCGTCGAACCACACGACCCGGCCCGCTTCCGCGGCACTCACCTCATAGGCGAGCGGATCGAACCCGATCGAACCGGGCAGATAGTCCATTCCGAGATTCAGCCCGCCGCTCGCCTTCAGCAGCTCCTGCACCTCCTGGTCCGGCTCCGAGAGCCCGATGACCGGGTCCAGCTGAATGGTGACCAGCTCGGGGACCCGCATCCCGAGCCGCCTGGCCAGTTCACCGCAGATCACCTCCGCGACGAGGGTCTTGCGCCCCTGCCCCGCGCCGGTGAACTTCATGACGTAGGTCCCGAGATCGTCGGCCTCGACGATGCCCGGGAGCGAGCCGCCCTCACGCAGCGGCGTGACATAGCGGGTCGCTGTGACTTCATTGAGCATCCGTCCAGGCTACTGGGGCGGATGGGACTGTTCGATCACTTATTCACGAGGGGACGTCGGCCATGTCAGCACCGCACACCACCGAGAAGGACACCACCACCGAGGACCTGCCGTTGCAGTTCGCCCGCACCAAGCGCTTCTCGCTCGGTGTGCCCAAGCAGTTCACGGTCTCCCCCGACGGCGAGCGCGTCCTGTTCGTCCGCACCGCCGACGGGCGCTCCTCGGTGAGCTCGCTGTGGCTCCACGAGAGCGGCGAGGAGCGGATACTCGTCGACCCGCTGACGCTGACCGGGGCCGACGACGACGTTCCCGAGGCGGAGCTGATCCGCCGCGAGCGGGCCCGCGAGACGAGCGCGGGAATCGTCGCGTACGCCACCGACGCGGCGGTCCGCACGGTCGTCTTCGCCGTCTCGGGCACGCTCTGGCTCGCCGCAACGGACGGCTCCGCCCCGCGCCCGCTCCCCACGGCGGGCCCGGCCGTCGACCCGCGCCTGTCCCCCGACGGCACACTCGTCTCGTACGTGACAGGCGGCGCCCTGCACGTCGTACGCGCCGACGGCACGGGTGAGCGCCAACTGGCCGCGCCGGAGGGGCCGGAGGTGACCTACGGCCTCGCCGACCACGCCTCCGCCGAGTCGATCCACCGCGAGGCCAGCTCCTGGTGGTCGCCAGACGGCAGCGCGCTGCTGGTCGTACGGGCCGACAGCGCGCCCGTGCAGCGCTGGTACCTCAGCGACCCGGCGAACCCGACGAAGGCCCCGCGCACCATGGCGTACCCGGCGGCGGGCACGGCCAACGCGGAGGTGTCGCTGCACCTCGTCCGCGTCGACGGCACGCGGGTACCGGTCCGACTGCCGCGCTCGGCCGACCTCGACACGCACCCGGCGGGCGCCTGGACCGCCCCGGCCTTCGAGTACATCGTCGAGGGCGGCTGGGACGCGGGCGGCGCGTTCGCCACCGTACAGACCAGGGACCAGCGCACCGCGTACCAACTCGCCATCGCCCCGGAGACCGGCGAAGTGGAGCCGACAGACCGTCAACACGACGACGCCTGGCTGGAGTTCCTGCCGGGTGCGACCCGGCTCGCCCGCTCCGGTCTCACCCTCGGTACGGATCTTCCCCCCACTCTGGACGTACGCGCGGTGCTCGGCACGGTCGGCGGGACGGTCTACTTCACGGCGAGCGACGAGCCGACCGAGACCCATGTCTGGACGTACACACCGGGATCAGGCTACGTCCGGCTCACCGAGGAGCCGGGGGTGCACACGGCGGTCCTCGGGGGCGACACCGTCGTCCTGGACAGCCGCACGCTCGACGGGCAGACCGTCACCGTGCTGCGCGACGGCAAGCCGGCCGGGCGGATCGAAGTGCTCGCCGAGCAGCCGCTGGTGACGCCCAGGCCCGTCTTCCTGGCCCTGGGCGAGCGCGAACTCCGTACCTCGCTCTATCTGCCGTCATGGCACCAGGAGGGCTCGGCGAGGCTCCCGGTCGTCGTCCACTCGTACGCGGGTCCCGGCGCCCAGACCGTGCAGCGCGGCAACGGCTGGCAGCACGCGGTGAACCAGTGGTTCGCCGAGCAGGGGTTCGCGGTCCTGTCCATCGACGGGCGCGGCACTCCGGGGCGCGGCGTGGAGTGGCGCAAGGCCGTCCACGGCGACCAGTTGACGCCGGTCCTGGAGGACCAGGCCGACGCGGTGCGGGCGGCCGTCGAGCGGTTCCCGGACCTGGACGGGGACCGGGTCGGCATCCGGGGCTGGTCGTTCGGCGGCTATCTCGCGGCGGGCGCCGTGCTGCACCGGCCGGACGTCTTCCACGCGGCCGTCGCAGGTGCCGCCCCGACCGATCTCGCGCTCTACGACACCCACTGGAAGGAGCGGTTCCTCGGCCACCCGGACGTCCTGCCCGAGAACTACGAGCGCTGCTCGCTGGTGGCCCACGCCCACAAGCTGACCCGGCCGCTGCTGCTCGTCCACGGCATGGCCGACGACAATGTGGTGCCCGCACACATGCTGCGGTTCTCGCAGGCGCTGGTCGCGGCGGGACGGCTGCACAGTGTGCTCCCGCTGCCGGGCGAGACCCACCTGGTCACCAAGGAAGGTGTGGCCGACACACTGCTGTGGCTGAATCTGGAATTCCTGAAGAAGTCCTTGAACGCCTGAACACCGGGCGGGGCGGGACCGTATCCCTTCACGCAGCCCCGTGTAGCAAGGTGAAGGGAAAGCCAGTATGACGACCCAACCGCTTGTGTCCGAGCCGGGCCCGGCCCGCCGTACCGTCGTCGCGGCGGCGGGCGTGGCCGGGCTCGCCGCCGCGCTCACCGCGTGCGGCAGTTCGGACAAGTCCAGTGATGCCGCCCCGCCCTCCGGCAACGGGGGTACCGGAGGGACGGGCGGCACCGCCGGGGGCGACGCCGGTTCGGCCGGCGGCGGGGTGCTGGCGAAGACCGCCGACATCCCGCAGGGCGGCGGCAAGGTCTTCCCGGACCAGGGCGTGGTGGTGACCCAGCCGACGGCGGGCACCTTCAAGGCGTTCTCCGCCACCTGCACCCATCAGGGCTGCACGGTGAAGGACGTCGTCGGCGGCACCATCAACTGCCCGTGCCACGGCAGCAAGTACGACCCGGCGACCGGGAGCGTGAAGGCGGGCCCGGCGCCCCGCCCGCTCCCGGCGAAGAAGATCACCGTGGAGGGGGGCGCGATCAAGCTCGCCTGACCTGCCTCGCGCGCTCAGGCCCGGGTGGCCCGGCGCGGCCCTTTCCAGCAGCTGACGATGTCGTCCGTGGTGGCGACCGTGGCGACCAGGGCCAGCGTGTTGCGGATCATCGCGGGGGTGTACTCGGCGGGCACCCCCGCGATCCCGTCGGCCACGACCACCGCCGTATAGCCGAGGTTGACCGCGTCGAAGACGGCGTTGGGGATCGCCACATTGGCCGAGACGCCGGTGACGATCAGGGTGCGGCAGCCGAGGTTGCGCAGCAGCGCGTCGACGTCGGTCCCGGCGATCGGCGAGAGCCCGTGCAGCCTGCGCACCACGATGTCCTCGTCCGCCACCTCGATGCCCTCGACGATCCGTACCGCCGTCGAGCCGGAGTGCTGCTGTACGGGCAGCCGTTCTGCGGCCCGGAACAGACGGGCGTTGCGGGACGCCCCGCGCCCGTCCGGCCGCCGCTCGGCCACCGCGTGCAGCACCTGTACGCCGGTCTCATGGGCGACGGCGACCAGCCGCGCGATGTTATGAAGGGCGCCCGACGACCGTGCCACCTTGGCGAGTTCGGGCAGCGCGCTGTCGACGCCGACGACTCCCCGTTGACACTCGACGGTCATCAGGACCGTCGAGACGGGGTCCAACTGCTCGGCCAGATGTTCGCGGGTCGCCATGGCGCGCGAGGTTAACGGCCATTGCGCCAGAGGGAAAGAGCGCGCATGATTCCTGACGACCCGTCAGACACCGTGGTGGTCGGAACGCGAAGGAGCCGCAGATGGCCGCAGTCCAGCGCCGGGGCCGCCGGATCATGATGACGGACGCGGAACGGGACGCGTTCCTCGCCGAACAGCGCACCTGCCGCGTCGCCACCGTCGCCCCCGACGGCCACCCGCACGTCGGCGCGCTCTGGTACGCCTGGGACGGCACCTCGCTCTGGCTCTACTCGATCACCCGCAGCCTGCGCTGGACCCAGCTGCGCAAGGACCCCCGGATCGCGGTGGTAGTGGACGCGGGCGAGTCGTACGGGGAGCTGCGCGGCGTGGAACTACGCGGCAAGGCCGTCCCGGTCGGCGAATCCCCCCGCACGGGCGAGCCATGCCCGGAACTGGACGCTCCCGAGCGCCAGTTCGCCCGCAAGAACTTCGGCCTGGAAGAGCTGCCCCACGACGGCCGCCACGCGTGGCTACGACTGACGCCGGAGGCGATCGTGTCGTGGGATTTCAGGAAGCTGGGGGGCACCTCCGGCAATTTCAGCCCCTCCGGCGTTTGAGGAGCGGGGGCCCGGGGGCAGCGCCCCCGGCAACGGCGCTCAACCCCGACATGGCCGCCCGCCCAGGGCTTCTGGGAAGGGGCGGGGAGGGGCAAAAAGCCCGCCGCAGGCGCATCCCACCTCACCCACCAACCGCCGCCCCCGCCAGGGCCAACGCCTCCACCGCAGCCCGAATGGACGGCCGCCGATCCGCATCCGCACGCCACACCGCGTACACATGCCGCCGCATGGCACCCCGCACCGGCACCAGCCGAACCCCCGCCGGAACGGGCCCGCGCCCGAGCCGGGGCGCGACGCTCACACCGAGCCCCGCCGACACCAGCATGAGCTGCGTCGCATGCTCCCGCGCCACATGCCCGATCCGAGGCTCGACCCCCTTGCCGCGCAGCGTGAACGCCAGCCACTCATGGCAGAACTCCCCCTCGGGCCAAGTGATCCACTCGTCCTCGGCGAACTCCTCCAGATCCACCGCCTCCCGCCCCGCGAGCCGATGCCCGACAGGCATCGCCACATCGGCGAGGTCATCCAACAGCGACCGCTTGGCCAGCCCGTCGGGCAGCGGCAGCGGCTTGTTGTTCCAGTCGAGGACGACCGCCAGATCGAGGTCACCGAGGATCACACCCCGCACGGAATCCTCGGCCTCCAACTCGTCCGAGCGGACGGCGAGTTGGGGATGCTCGGCGCGCAAAGAGGTCAGCGCGGCCGGGAACAGCCCGCGCGCGGCGGTGGCGAACCCCGCGATGCGCAGCTCGCCGACGACCTGCCCGCGCTGCGCCTCCAGATCGGCCTGGGCGACCTGGACCTGGGAGAGGATCCGGGCCGCGTGCTCGGCGAGCAACCGGCCCGCGTCGGTGAGCCGTACGCCCCGGCCGTTCTTGGCGAGCAGCGGCTGCCCGGCCTCCCGCTCCAGCTTCGCCAGCTGCTGGGACACGGCGGAGGTCGTGACATGCAGATTGTCGGCGGCGCCACCCACCGAGCCATGGCGGGCCACCGCGTCGAGGGTCCGCAGGCGCTCCAGGTTCAACATATAAGGAATGCTAACCGAACCCATCCACATTTTCTCGCTTGTGCTACGAGGTTGAAGGGCTCAAGGTTGGGTGTCATGAGCACCGTCACCTCATCCAGGTCCTCCAGTTCCCTGTCGACCCCTTCCCCCACCCTGCGCCGCCCGTCCCTCGACTGGCGCGTCCGGTTCGCGGCGCTCTCGCTGATCTGGGGGTTCAGCTTTCTCCTGATCAAGGTCGGCACGGACGGCTACGCCCCGTTCCAAGTCACCTTCGGGCGGCTCTTCTTCGGCACGGCGGTGCTCGCCGTAGCGATGATCATCAAGCGGGAACGACTGCCACGCGGCGTCCGGACCTGGTTCCACCTGACAGTCGCCGCACTGCTCCTCAACGCCCTGCCGTTCTCGCTGTTCGCCTACTCCGAGCTGACGATCCCGTCGACGCTCGCCGGGATCTGCAACGCCACCTCACCGCTGTGGGGCATGGCCCTGTCACTGGTGGCGCTCTCGGAGGACCGCCCGAGCAGGCGCCGCGTCGCGGGCCTCGGCCTCGGCTTCCTCGGGGTGCTCACGGTCCTGGGCGCCTGGCAGGGCTTCCACGGCCTGGACCCGGCCGGCACCGCGATGGCCCTGCTCGCCTCGCTCTGCTACCCGATCGGCTGGATCTACGTCCGCCGTACGCTGGCGGGCAGCAGCCACTCCAACCTCTCCCTCATCGGCTCCCAACTGGGCGTCGCGACCCTCCAACTGGCCCTGGTCACCCCCCTGTTCGCAGGCTTCCCGACGGCGTTCCACCCGGTCTCGCTGCTCGCCATCGCGGCCCTGGGCGCCCTGGGCACGGGCCTCGCCCTGCTGATCCAGTACGGCCTGGTCAAGGAGGTCGGCCCGACGACCGCACAGATGGTCACGTACTTCATCCCGGTCATCGCCACGGCAGCGGGCGTCCTGGTCCTGGGCGAATCGTTGAGCTGGAACACCCCGGTGGGAGCGGCGATAGTCCTGGCGGGCGCGGCCCTGACGCAGAGCCGAGCGACTCAGCAGAGCCAAGCCACCAAGGGGCGCGGGGAACTGCGCGACCAGCCACAGACGGCCCGCAGTCAAACGACCACGCCTCCCTCTGCCCAGCGAAGCTAGTCGTACCGCCGCCCCGGCAAAGACCCCATGGCCGCAGCCACAGCATCCGCGGCGGGCCCGATCTCGGCCGGGGCCAGCGAAGAAACGGTCAGCCGAATCCCCGGCGGCGCCGAAAGCCGAAAGCGCGCCCCCGGCGCCACGGCCCACCCGGCGTGCAACAACCGCGCCACCGCCGCAGTCTCGTCCGGCACCGGCACCCACACGCTGAACCCACTGCGGCCGTGCGCCGCGACACCCCGCCGCCGCAGCGCCCGTACGAGCGTGTCGCGCCGCTCCCCGTAAGAGCGGGCCACGCGCGCGGAGTCGACGACGCCCGAGGTCCACAGATGGACGACGGTCCGCTGGAGCAGTCGACTGACCCACCCGGGCCCGAGCCGCTGGCGCCCCCGCACCCGGCCCATCGTCACCGCGTCCCCGGTGAGCACGGCGAGCCGCAGGTCCGGCCCGTACGCCTTGGCCACCGACCGTACGAACGCCCAGTGTTCGGCGACCGGCGAGAGGGGAGCCAGCGGCACGTCGACCATGCCGTGGCCGTGGTCGTCCTCGATCAGCAGGACGCCGGGGTGGCGCGCCACGACCTCGCGCAGCGCACGCGCGCGGTCCGAACTGACGGCCGCGCCGGTCGGGTTCTGCGCCCGGCAGGTCACGACAAGGGCCCGCGCGCCACCCGCCAGCGCGCTCTCGACGGCCTCGGGCAGCGGCCCCTCGTCGTCGAGCGCCATCGGCACCGGCCGCAGCCCGAGCGCCGGAACGAGGTCGAGCAGCGCGCCCCAGCCCGGATCCTCGATGGCGACCGCGTCGCCCGGCCGCAGATGCGCGGCGAGGACGCGTTCGATCGCGTCGAGCGAGCCGGAGAAGACACCGATGGGCCCGTCGGGCACCGCGTCGGCGTCCAGGGCCGCGCGCGCGAGCCGGGCCAGCTCGGGATCGACCGGGTCCTCGCCGTACAGCGCGGGATGCTCGGCATGGTCGCGCGCGGCGGCCGCGAGCGCGTCGGCGAGCGGCGGCAGCAGCGCCGGGTCCGGGTTGCCGTCGCCGATGTCGCGCACGCCGGCGGGCACGTCGATCCGCTGGACATCGCGCGTGGTGCTGGCGGGTCGCGACCGCACCCGGCTGCCCCGGCGGCCCGAGGTCTCGATCACCCCACGGTCGCGCAGCAGCCGGTACGCGGCCGCGACCGTATTGGGATTCACCCCGAGATCCGTCGCCAACTCCCGCAGCGGCGGCAGCAGTTGGCCCGGTTCCAGCTCCCCGGTGCCCACCGCACGCTCCACGTCGACGGCGATCTCCGATGCGCGACGCCCCACAATCCGATACTCTCCTAGCACAAACAATATTATGCACTAGTGCAATGGAGAGCGCAATGTCGGAGACCGCTTCCTACGAGCCCACCGGGCGCACCGTCCCCACCCGCTCGCGCGAGCGGGCCTCGTACGACCGCGAGGTGGTGCACGGGATACTCGACGAGGGATACGTCTGCCACCTCGGCTTCGTCCGCGACGGCGCCCCGGTCGTGCTGCCGACGCTCTACGGCAGGATCGGCGAGCGCCTGTACGTGCACGGCTCGACGGGGTCGCGGCCGCTGCGCATGGCCGGCCAGGCCGACCCCGGACTCCCGGTCTGCCTCACCGTCACCCACGTCGACGGCCTGGTCCTGGCCCGCTCGGCCTTCCACCACTCCCTCAACTACCGCTCGGTCGTGGTGCACGGCATCGCGCACCAGGTCACCGACCCCGAGGAGCGGCGCGTCGCGCTCGACGCGCTGGTCGACCAGGTGGTGCCCGGCCGCTCGTACGACTCGCGCCCGGCCAACGCCAAGGAGCTCGCCGCGACTTCGGTGATCCGCCTCGATCTGAACGAGGTGTCCGCGAAGATCCGCACCGGCGGCCCCAACGACGAGCCCGAGGACAGCGGCCTGCCGCACTGGACCGGTGTCGTACCGCTGACGCAGACGTACGGCGTCCCGGTCCCGGCCGACGACCTCGACCCGTCGGTGCTGCTGCCCGACTACCTCGCCGCGCTCTGACACCGAAGGGGGGCTTCCGGAAGTCGTTCCGGAAGCCCCCCTTCGGTCAGACCGCGACCGGCTCCCGGCGGGCCCGCGCCGCGAGCCGCGCCTCGGCCCCGGCGAGCCCGACCACCGCGACCAGCAGCAACAAGGTGCCCAGGACCGTGGCCGTACTCAGCCGTTCACCCAGCACCGACACCGCGAGCAGCGCCGCGCTCACCGGCTCAAGGAGCATGATCACGGAGACGGTGGTGGCACGGACGACGGCCGCTCCCGCGAAGTAGAGCGCGTACGCCAGCGCCGTGGGCACCGCCGCCACATACAGCAGCAGCGCCACCACCCGGACCGGGTCGGCCGTGTGCGGCATCAGTCCTTCCGCGCCCGCCAGCGGCAGCAGCGCCACCGATGCCACGGCGAACGCCCAGGCGGTGGTGGTGGAGGGGTCGATCGCCGTGCCATCGCGGCCGAGCCACCGGGTGAGCAGGGTGATCCCCGCGTAACCGGCCGCCGAAAGCAGCGCGAGCAGCACCCCGGCGGGGCGGACCGTGCCGCCGCCGTTGCCGAGGACCAGCACCGCGAGCCCGGCGAGCGCCCCGCCCACGGCGGTCAGCCCGGCGCCGCCGATCCGCTCGCCCATGGTGAGCCGGGCGCCGAGCGCGATGAGCACGGGACCGGCGCCGAGCGTGACCACGGTCGCGACGGCGAGGCCGGTCGAGGCGACGGCCGCGAAGTAGGCGCTCTGGAAGATCGTCAGACCGATGCCGTTGCCGAGGATCCGCAACAGCCGCCTGCCGCGCGGTTCGACCACGGCCGGTGTCCTGCGGCGGCGCAGCGCACGGGCGCCGAGCAGCAGCACCAGACCGCCGACGCAGCGCCAGAAGGACAGGGAGAGCGGGCCCATGTCACTGGCGCCGAAGACCAGCGCGGCGGCGCCGCCCGCGGTGCCCCAGGCGACACCGGCGAAGACGAGATAGAGCAGGCCACGCCCGACGGGCAGGCCGGAGGAATGGTTCGACACGTACGTACTCCGAAGAGGAAGACGGGAAGAGGTCGCATGCCTGGAGTACGCGGGCAGCGACGAGCCGCTCGGGGACTGCCCGAGCCCGGTCTTCGTCTGGGGCGCGGCCGCCCGCGCTTACGCGGCGGGAGGCGGCAGTACGGTCGAATGCATGATCGTCACCTTACGGGGCGGTCGCGCCCGCCGACAACTGACCTTCGGCGGGCATCGGTTCCCCACCGGCCACCGGACCGGACGGTTCCTTCGGGGCCGAGGACTGCGCGATGAAGGCGCCGACCAGGACCACCGCGCCGCCGACGATCTGCGGCGCGGCGAGGTGCTCGCCGAGCAGCACCCACGCCAGAACGGTCGCGATGACCGCCTCAAGACAGGCGACCACGCCCGCCACCTGCGGCGACAGCTTGCGCACCGAGATCACCCCGGTGACGTACGCGATCACGGTCGCGATCAGCACGATCCAGCCGAGCAGCAGCGCAGCGGGCACCTGAGTGCCGTTCATGTCGGCGCTGCCACCGAGCACCGACCAGTCCATGCTCCAGGGGCGGGCGACCACGGTGAGCAGGACGGATCCGATGAGCAGTCCGTACGCGATGACGCCGAGCGGGTCAGGTGCGTCGGCCGCGTCGCCGCCCTGGTCGGACAGGACGAAGTAGCCGACCTGGCAGCAGGCGGCGCCGAGCGCGAGCAGCAGTCCGAGGACGTCGAAGCTCAGCCCGGACCAGATCTGGACGACGCAGGCGAGCCCGCCGACGGCGAGGACCACGCCGACGGCCGCGGCCCGGGTCACCGGCCTGCGCTGGACGAACCGGACCCAGCCGAGGACGAGCGCGGGCGCCAGGTACTCCACGAGGAGCGCGACACCGACGGGGATACGGGAGATGGCCGCGAAGTAGCAGGCCTGCACTCCGGCGACGGCCAGCAGGCCGAACCCGGCGAGCAGCGCGGGCCGGCGCAGCAGCAGGCTCCGGTGACGCCAGGCCACCGGCAGCATCACGAGGGCCGCGCCGGTCACCCGCAGCCACACCACGTGGAGCGGGTCGAGGCCGGCCTCGATCAGCGGCTTGGCCGCGACACCTGAACCACCGAATGAGAACGCCGAGGCCAGGGCCAGTCCCAGGCCGACGTTTCTCCCCTGAGACGCCTGCATCGGCACATCATGACAGGAGAAGTCAGCACCGTCACCCCTGTGACACCTGTCGAGACAGCGGCTCCTCGGCGAGCCTCGCGCACAGGGTGTCGGCGTCGGCTCCGGCGTGCTCCAGGACCTCGACGGCACGGCACGCGGGGTCGGCCGCGAGGGCCGCGAGCAGGTCGGTGCCACGCACCCGCGACTGCCCCCGGGCGGCCGCGCGGGCGAGCGCGCCCTCCATCGCGGTGACCGCCGACGGCGACCAGCCGGGCTGGGTGAGCAGCGGGATCGCCCCCGAGTCCTCCACCGAGCCCTGCCAGCGCAGCCCGTATCCGATCGAGCGCTGGACGAGATAGCCGAGCACCCGGGCGACCTGCGGCCCGCCGTCGAAGACGTCCCGCACCTCGGGGTCGGTCTCCATCAGCGAGTGCAGCAGATGGGCCGTGTCGATCTGCCGGTCGCCGTCGCGCAACGCCCGCCTGCGGGCACCCGCGACCACCGAAGCCATCTCGTCGGTGAGGCGGGCTTCGAGATCCGGGGCGGCGGGGACCGGGGCCGGTATCCGCGGGAGGGGGAGGTGCACCCTTCTACCCCATCAGGCACGGACGCCCGGAACATCCCCGCGCAGAAGCATTCCGCATCCCACGTTGGGTGGGGGTGGTTGACCGGGTTCTCCTCCTTCTGGATGAGATTTGCGGTTTTACCCCTCGGGGGCGCACACGGCCTGGCGTACGCCCTGCGAGCAACCACACCGCCGCCGCACACGTCCCCTCCCGTACGACACAGCCGCCACGGCAATCGCGAAGGGGGCCCGATGTGCTGGATGGTCGCCCTGCTCGCCGAGGACGGGATGCAGTACGTGTACCGCGTGTACGCCCCGGGCGACGCCCTGCGCGGCGATCTGTTCTGGGCCGCCTTCCACTGCCACGACGAGTCGTCGCGCCCGCGCGCGTCGGACCTCTTCGACTCGGCGCAGATATGGGCGCTGGCGGTCAACGGTTCGGTGATCTGAGACCGCACGGATGTGACGGTCCATCAGTATTGAGTATTGGCGTCACCCCGGCTACGTTCCGCGACACGTTCTCGACTCGAAGGGGTGGTCGCATGGCCGAGGTCAGCGCTCAGGCGCGCCTGGAGGCTCCGGCGGAGAAGGTCTGGGCCCGGTTGACGGACTTCACCGCGTACGGCGAGTGGAACGCCACCCACACCAGCTTCCCCCAGGGCGGCCCCGAGAAGCTGGAGCTCGGTGCCACCTACACCGAGAACATGAAGCTCATGGGCTTCCCCGCCGAAGTCACCTGGATCGTGGACGAGTTCGAGGCGGGCCGCCTCCTCGGCGTCAAGGGCAAGGGCCCGATGGGGGTGAGCGTCGGCAACCGCTACTCGCTCACGCCCGACGGCGAGGCGACCGTCGTCCGTATCGAGGGCGAGTTCACCGGTGCGGCCGTCTCGCTGATGGCGGGCAAGCTCAAGGACTCGGCGACGGCCGCGCTGAACGAGTCGCTGCGCAAGCTCGGCGCCCTGGTGGCCTGAGCCCCTTCAGTACGTACGGGAAAGCCCCGCACAGACGGGAAAGCCCCGCGACCTCACGGTCGCGGGGCTTTCGGCGGTCGGCGGGGTCAGTCCTCGTCGGCCAGGATCAGATACAGCTTCTTACGGGCGTCGTTGATGACCCCGAGCGCCTTCTGGCGCTGCTCGGCGGTGCCGGTCTTCCAGACCTGGCCGAACGCCTCCATCAGACCGAAACCGGCCTGCCGGATCTCGTTCATGCTCTCCCAGTCGACTCCGCGCCCGGCCTCTTCCCACGGGGCCTCGGCCCCCGATTCGGCCTCGGTGCGCCCGGAGTCGGTCAGCGTGAACAGCTTCTTGCCGCCCTCGCTCGCACTGGTGATCAGGCCCTCGTCCTCCAGCAACTGGAGGGTCGGGTAGACCGAGCCGGGGCTGGGCTTCCAGGCCCCGCCACTGCGCTCGCCGATCTCCTGGATCATCTCGTAACCGTGCATCGGCCGGTCCTTGAGAAGGGCCAGGATCGACGCGCGGACATCCCCGCGCCGGGCCCTTCCCCGCGGACCGCCCCGGCCACCACGGCCGGGCCCGAACGGTCCGCCGCCGAAGCCTGGACCGAAGGGACCGAAAGCGGCACGCCGCCCCTCGAAGTCGCCCCGACCGCGATGGTCGGGTCCGTGCTGTCCGCACCCATGTCCATGTGAACGCATCGCTACGCTCCTTCCATCGTTGATCTGTCGCGATGCCTCAACGATATATCGGGACTGTTCGTTCGGCAAGCCTCGTCGAGAACCTCTTCGGGCACCTCTTCGGGCCAGACATCCCGGATTGGCCTTGGCCTGCTGGTTTGTCCGGGCCGTACGGTCCTGGGCATGCGGATTCGAATCGTCGACGCCTTCACCGATCGCGCCTTCGCCGGGAACCCGGCCGGGGTGCTGCTCCTCGACTCCTTCCCGGACGACGCCTGGCTCCAGGACGTCGCCCGGGAGGTCAACCTCTCCGAGACCGCGTTCGCGCACCCCCTGCCGCCCGGCGGCGAGGCCGACTGGGCGCTGCGCTGGTTCACCCCGGCGACCGAGGTCGGTATGTGCGGGCACGCCACCCTGGCCACCGCCCATGTGCTGCGTACGACGGGAGCCGCGACCGGCACCGTACGGTTCGCGGCCCAGTGCGGCATCCTCGCGGCCACCGCCCACGAGGACGGGTCGATCACCCTCGACTTCCCCACCTCGCCGCTCACCCCGGTGAAGATCCCGGACGGGATCGGCGAGGCGCTGGGCGCGGAGCCCCTCTCGGCGCACGACACGTCCGAGTACATCGGCGACCTGGTGGTCGAGCTCGCGGACGAGCGGACCGTGCGGGGCCTGACCCCCGACTTCAAGGCGCTGATCGCGCACTCCGCGCGCGGCATCATCGCCACGGCCGCGGCCGACGACCCGTCCCGGGGCTATGACTTCGTCTCGCGCGGCTTCTTCCCGGGCGTCGGCATCGACGAGGACCCGGTGACCGGCAGCGCCCACACGGCGCTCGCGCCCTTCTGGTCGCCGCGCCTGGGCCGCACCGAGCTGACCGGCCTCCAGGCGTCCGCCCGCTCCGGGCTCGTCCGCGTGTCCCTGCGGGGCGAGCGCACCCTGCTGACCGGTACGGCGATCACGGTCATCGACGGCGAGCTGCTGACGGCACCCTGACGGACGGGGCTCTGAGCTCGTCTACAACTAAGCGGTCCGGTAAGGGGCGTTCACCATTGCGGTACGCCCCTTACCCACGCACCACGCGTGCGTGGCCGCTCACAGCGTTGGCAGCCAGCTCACCTTCCCCGCGAGCAGCGCGTACCCCACGAACGCCCCGATGTCGAGCAGCGAATGGGCCACCACCAGCGGTCCGACCCGCTGCCAGCGGCGGTAGAGCAGGACGAAGACCACACCCATCGCCATATTGCCGAGGAAGCCGCCGATGCCCTGGTAGAGATGGTACGAGCCACGAAGGACCGAGCTCGCGGCCAACGCGGCGAGTGGGCTCCACCCCAACTGGCCGAGTCGGCGCAGCAGATACCCGACGACGATCACCTCCTCCAGGACGGCGTTCTGCACCGCCGACAGGACGAGCACCGGGTACTTCCACCACACATCCGGCAGCGACTCCGGGACGACCGTCAGATTGCCGCCGACCGCCCGCGCCACCAGATAGAAGCCGAGCCCCACACTGCCGATCCCGGCAGCGACGAGCGCGCCCCTGCCGAGGTCGGGCCACGGCCGGCGGCGGTCGAACCCGAGGACCCGCAGCCCGCCCGTGCCCTCCCGCAGCAGCAGATGCGCGACGAGCGCCACGGGCACCAGCGCGGTCGCGATGCCGAAGAGCTGCCAGGCGAGATCCAGCCAGGGCCGCCCGGGCGCGTACGAGGTGTTGAGTTTGGCCGCCTGCTCCTTCAGGCCGCCGGGTTTGGTCACCGACCCCACAAAACTGATCAGCGCCGACACACCGCTCGCGCCGAGCGAGAGCGCCAGAACCAGCACCGTCTCGGACCGCAAGATCCGCGGTGAAACCCCTTCCCCGGGAAGAGAATCAGCCACGCGTCCCGCCTCCACCTGCACCCCTGCCTCCAGTTGACCGAACCCGTCCCACGCCCACCACTGCCCCGCCAGGGTCTCGAAAGAAAGTACGAAGATCGCGCGCGACAGGCCGGGCGGGCGCCATTTCGGTGGCGCGGTCCCCCTTTGCTCCTTCTACGGGATCCACGTTTCCCTTGTTCAGGGTGCGAGGAGGGCACCACCGCCATGGGACGTCACAGCTTGCCCGACGACCACGCCGCAGCGGGAACCAGGGCCCGTCCGGGCGTCGGCCGCCGACAAGGACGCGGTGATGGAGATCGCCCGGGCCACCGGGGGCGCGGGGTTACCAGGTCAGCGACCCGGCCGAGATCCAGTCGGTGATCCTCGAGGCGATCATGACGGTGGGTCGGGGCTCGGCGAGGGGGTGACGCCCGGCGGGCACGGGCCCGGGCAGCCGACCGGCCAGGTGTGGACCGGCTCGCCCTGGTGCATCAGCTCGGTGTAGCGGCGGGTGGTGGCGGCCAGCGCGTCCTGGCGCCCGAGGCCCGCTTCGAGGGCGCGGTGGTAGGTGTCGACCTGCCAGGACGCCCCGTTGACCCGGCGCCGGCAGCGCTCCTCGATGACGCCGAGGTAGCGGTCCCGGTCAGCTGGTTCGACTCCCCACGCGTCGAGACCGGCGTACGCGAGGGGCAGCAGCTCGTCCCGTACGAGCTTGACGGCCGGTACGCGCGCGACGCCGCCGGCCCGGCGCGGCACCGGCCACAGCAGCTCCGCGTCGATGCCGAGCCTGCACGCCGTCTCGAAGTTGGCGGCGGCCACCGCGAACGGCAGCCGGGTCCACACGGGCCTGCTGTCCTCGGCGAGGGCGCGCACCAGCCCGTAGTAGAAGGCCGCGTTGGCGATGACGTCGGTGACGGTGGGCCCGGCGGGCAGCACCCGGTTCTCCACCCGCAGATGCGGCACCCCGTCCGCGATCCCGTACACCGGACGGTTCCAGCGGTAGATCGTCCCGTTGTGCAGGACGAGTTCCTGGAGCCGGGGCACCCCGCCACCGGCCAGCACCCGCAGCGGCTCCTCCTCGTCGCAGATGGGCAGCAGCGGCGGGAAGTAGCGCAGGTTCTCCTCGAAGAGCTCGTACGCGGAGCTCACCCAGCGCTCCCCGAACCAGGTCCTCGGACGCACCCCCTGGGCGCGCAGTTCCGGCGGCCGGGTGTCGGTGGCCTGCTCGAACAGCGGTGGCCGCGACTCGCGCCACAGCTCCCGGCCGAACAGGAACGGCGCGTTGGCGCCCACCGCGATCTGCACGGCCGCGACGGCCTGCGCCGCGTTCCACACGGCCGCGAACCGGGCCGGGGTGACCTGGAGGTGCAGTTGCACAGAGGTGCAGGCGGCTTCCGGAGTGATCGAGGTGGAGGTGCAGACGAGGCGTTCGACGCCCTCGATGTCGAGGGTGAAATCCTCGCCGCGGGCCGCCACTATCTGATCATTGAGCAGCACATAGCGGTCCACGTTGGAAAGGTTGGCGGAGACCAGGTCCCGCTGCGTGATCGTCGGGAGAATTCCGATCATCACGATCCCGGCGCCGACCTCGCCCGCTTTGCGCTCGGCGTACCCGAAGCCGGTGCGCAGCTCCTCGGAGAGCTGATCGAAAACCCGGCCGCCGAGCCGGTGCGGGGCGATGTTGACTTCAAGATTGAACATGCCGAGTTCGGTCTGGAAATCCTTGCTGGCTATCCGTTCGAGAACTTCGGCGTTCATCATCCGGGGCATGCCGTCCGGGCCCGCGAGATTCAGTTCGATCTCCAGGCCCATCAGATTCCTCGGACGGTCGAACCTCCGTTCCGCCAGGAGCCGCCCCAGCCCCTCCAGGCACTGCTGGAGCTTCTGCCGGTACGCGTGCCGATCGGACAGGTCGAACTCGCCCGCCACGACCTTCTCACCCATCGAAGCGTCCCTCCTCGAATGGGCAGCCGGCACGGCCGGCCGCGTGCGTCACGGTCGATAATGCCCAGGCTGACTGATCCATAACGCCCCATGACAGGGGGCCGGTTGGTAAGCTGGTACGAACCGGCCTCGGGCACATGCATTTGGCATACGGCAATGTGCGGTTACCACGGCTTCGGCAATGGTGAAAAACACCGACGGGTTTCGGCCTACCGCCGCAGTTGCACTTTTCCAGGCCAGCGGCGTATCCCGTTCTGAACTCGGGAGATAAGCCGCATCAGCGGGTCCGGATACCGACTTGCCGGTAATACGGACGACTGCTAGCCGAAACACGCCCTGAACACGTGTCGTATAAACTCCGCAAACGAGGCAGAGAGTTGGCGCCCCGGCCACTGTCCCCCCGGCCCCCCTCTGACCCCGCACGCAGACAGCGCCGTCCGCACCGCCCACGCTCCAACGTGTCTCCGAAGTGAGAGGCGACCCACCATGCCGCTGCATGTCCCCCCGGCTCCCGCGCCCGCCCTGCGCAGCGTCCTCGCGGCACTCGGTTCTCCCACCGCCGTCCGCGCGGCCCGCACCCCGGCCCTGCGCTCCGCGCAAGGACCGCTGACGCCCGAACTCCCGCTCCCCGTCCACGTCCTGGACCGCATCACCCCGAGCGCCCGCGCCCCGCGCAGCCGCCTGGCCGGCTGGCGCTTCCTCATCAGCGACGCGGACCGCGCGGTCGCCGCGGCGGACACCGTGCTCACCCCGGACGGCTGGGCCTTCTCGCACTTCTTCGAGGGCCCCTACCTCGCCTCCACCCAGCAGGCGCTGCGTCAGGCGGAGGCCCTTCCCCGGGACTTCGAGCCCAGACTGCTCTCCGTGCCGGAGCTGTACATGCTCACGCTGTGGCTGCGCCGCGACATCGGCTCCGACCCCGCCGACGGCGCCCCGGACCCGGCCGATCTGCTGGTGCCGCTCGCCCCCGCGCCGCCCGGCATCTGCGCCCACCGGCCGCGCCGGGTCTCCGAGCTGCTGCCGGTCATGACCCTGCGCCTCACGCCGGCGCCCCTGCTGAGCCAGCCCGCCTGACCTGCCTCAGTCGTCAACCCGAAAACCCGCAGCGCTCCGGAGCCCGCCACGCGGCCCGGGGCGCTGTATTGTGCGCCCGGCGCGTCCTCCGTACGGGCTAGCCCGTCCCGGCCACACCGAACCACCCGAAGGGACAGGGCAGTTGAGTTGAACCGGCCGCACGAGTGATGCGTCAATATGCAGTAGGAAGTGGTGCCGCGAAATCCCTGCGGATTGACGCCCGTGGGGCAACACTGGGAGCGGACCGACCGACTTACCAACGGGGGGCGGCCATGAACACCGCATCGAGCCGCAGGACACTCAACTCTACGACGCAGCGAAAGAACCCATCCATGTGCCAGCACCAGCCAGCCTGCCCGACAGCCGACTCCGCCGACCGGGAGGCAGCGCAGCTCGTGGCGCACCACCCGGAACAGGGCTGGAGCCTGCTGTGCAACGGCGTCCTGATCTTCGAGGACACCGGTGAGCTGCTGCCGGACGGGCGGATCATCGCCCCGCACCGGGCACTGACCGCCGGGCAGGTGGCGAAGGCCGCCTAGTGCGGCAGCGCGGGCGCGGGCTCCTGGCTCGTACCGGCGAACGGCGCGACACGGGGAAACACCCGCACAGCGCGACAAAAGAACAAAAGAAAAAGAAGGGGCCGGCCCGGGGAAACACCCCCGAACCGGCCCCGACGTATGTCAGCCGTGGACGGCCCTACGTCAGTTGTCGTACTCGTCCAGCGGCGGGCAGGAGCAGACCAGGTTGCGGTCGCCGAAGGCGCCGTCGATCCGGCGCACCGGCGGCCAGTACTTGTCTGCGGCCGAGACACCGGCCGGGAAGACGGCCTCCTCGCGGCTGTACGCGTGGTTCCACTCGCCGCCGAGGGCCGCCGCCGTGTGCGGGGCGTTGGCCAGCGGGTTGTCGTCGGCCGGCCACTCGCCGGAGGCGACCTTCTCGATCTCGGCACGGATCGCGATCATCGTCTCGCAGAACCGGTCGAGTTCGATCAGGTCCTCGGACTCGGTCGGCTCGATCATCAGCGTGCCGGCCACCGGGAACGACATCGTCGGCGCGTGGAAGCCGTAGTCGATCAGACGCTTGGCGATGTCGTCGACGCTGACGCCGGTCGACTTCGACAGCGGCCGCAGGTCCACGATGCACTCGTGCGCCACCAGGCCGTTGGGGCCGGTGTAGAGCACCGGGTAGTGCGGCTCCAGGCGCTTGGCGATGTAGTTGGCCGCGAGCACCGCGACCTGCGTCGCGCGCTTGAGGCCCTCGCCACCCATCAGACGGACGTACGCCCAGGAGATCGGCAGGATGCCGGCCGAGCCCCACGGGGCGGCCGAGATCGGGCCGACACCCGTCTCGGGACCGGCGGTCGGCTGGAGCGGGTGGTTGGGCAGGTACGGCGCGAGGTGCGCGCGCACACCGACCGGGCCCACGCCCGGGCCGCCGCCGCCGTGCGGGATGCAGAACGTCTTGTGCAGGTTGAGGTGCGAAACGTCGCCGCCGAACTTGCCCGGCTTGGCGAGGCCCACCAGCGCGTTGAGGTTGGCGCCGTCGACGTAGACCTGGCCGCCCGCGTCGTGCACCTCGCCGCAGATGTCGGCGACGTGCTCCTCGAACACACCGTGCGTGGACGGGTAGGTGATCATCAGCACCGAGAGCTCGTCGCGGTACTGCTCGATCTTGGCGCGCAGGTCGGCGATGTCGACCTCGCCGTCGTCGGCGGTCTTCACCACGACGACCTTCATACCGGCCATCACGGCGCTCGCGGCGTTGGTGCCGTGCGCGGAGGACGGGATGAGGCAGACCGTGCGCTGCTCGTCGCCGTTGGCGCGGTGGTAGGCGCGGACCGCGAGCAGACCCGCGAGCTCGCCCTGCGAACCGGCGTTGGGCTGGATGGACACCGCGTCGTACCCGGTGACCTCGGCGAGGCGCTCCTCCAGCTCATGGATGAGCGTGAGGTAGCCACCGGCCTGCTCGACCGGCGCGAACGGGTGGATCTGCCCGAACTCGGGCCAGGTGACCGGCTCCATCTCGGTGGTCGCGTTCAGCTTCATGGTGCAGGAGCCGAGCGGGATCATGCCGCGGTCCAGCGCGTAGTCGCGGTCGGCGAGCTTGCGCAGGTAGCGCAGCATCGCGGTCTCGGAGCGGTGCTGGTGGAAGACCGGGTGGGTCAGGAACTCGTCGGTGCGCAGCAGCGCGCCCGGCAGCGTGTCGGCGGCCGCGGCGTCCAGCGCCTCGATGTCGCCCTCGGCGCCGAACGCGGCCCAGACGGCGGCGACGCGGTCGCGATCGGTGGTCTCGTCGCAGGCGATCGAGACGGTGTCGGCGTCGACCAGGTGCAGGTTGACCCCGCCGTCACGGGCGGCGGCGACGGCCTCGGCGGCCTTGCCGGGCACCCGCACGGTCAGCGTGTCGAAGTACGAGCCGTGCACGACCTCGACACCGGCGGCGCGCAGCCCCTCGGCGAGGATCACCGCGTGGCGGTGGGTGCGCCGGGCGATCTGCCGCAGACCGTCGGGGCCGTGGTAGACCGCGTACATCCCGGCCATGACGGCGAGCAGGACCTGCGCGGTGCAGATGTTGCTGGTGGCCTTCTCGCGGCGGATGTGCTGCTCGCGGGTCTGCAGGGCCAGGCGGTACGCCTTGTTGCCGTCCGCGTCGACGGAGACGCCGACCAGGCGGCCGGGCAGGCTGCGGGCGAACTTCTGCTGGACCGCCATGTAACCGGCGTGCGGGCCGCCGAAGCCCATCGGGACGCCGAAGCGCTGGGTGGTGCCCACCGCGATGTCCGCGCCGAGCTCGCCGGGCGAGGTCAGCAGGGTCAGGGCCAGCAGGTCGGCGGCGACGGTGACGATCGCGCCCAGCTCATGGGCCTCGTCGATGACCGGCTTGAGGTCGCGGACCTCGCCGGAGGCGCCCGGGTACTGGAGCAGCACACCGAAGACACCACGCTCGGCGATCTCGGCCGGGATGCCGTGGCTCAGGTCGGCGACGACGACCTCGACGCCGGTCGGCTCGGCGCGCGTCTGTATGACGGCGACGGTCTGCGGCAGCGTGTCCGCGTCGACGACGAAGACGCCGCCCTTGACCTTGCCGACCCGGCGGGACAGCGCCAGCGCCTCGGCGGCGGCGGTGCCCTCGTCCAGCAGGGAGGCGCCGGAGGTCGGCAGCCCGGTGAGGTCGGCGACGACGGTCTGGAAGTTGAGGAGCGCCTCCAGGCGGCCCTGCGAGATCTCCGGCTGGTACGGCGTGTACGCGGTGTACCAGGCCGGGTTCTCCATGACGTTGCGCAGGATCACCGGCGGCGTGAAGGTGCCGTAGTAGCCCAGGCCGATCATCGGGGCCAGGACCTGGTTGCGGTCGGCCAGCGTGCGCAGCTCGGCCAGGACCTCGGCCTCGGTGCGGGCGCCGGGCAGGCCCAGCGCCTCGGCGCTCTTGATCACGTCCGGCACCGCGGCGGCGGTCAGCTCGTCGAGCGAGCCGTAGCCGACCTGCGCGAGCATCTTCGCCTGGGCCTCTGCGTCGGGCCCGATGTGACGGTGCTCGAAGGGGATGCCACGCTCAAGCTCGGTGAGCGGCATGCGGTTGGCGGTCATTACGGAGGCCTCCTGGTCAGCACGACCTGCGAGGGGCACCACGGCGCGGGTGCCCGGACGGCCTCCCCCTCTGTCATCTCAACCTGAGAGCTTCACCGGGGCGCATGGGGGCGACCCGACTTTCACCGTCGGTGAGGGTGAGGTGCGCGCAGGCCTGTGCCCGTACGTCCCCCGCCCTGCTTTCCAGAGTGACCTCGTCCGCGCGGTACGTGTGCCTGAGAGATTCCGGGGAGGATTTGCTCCTTCGGCGCCTCCGGAGATCAATCCGAAGGACTCTCCCGCACGGGGTCAGCAGCCATCGCCAGGGTACCAGCGCGTCCCGGCCCTGATCCTTCGAGTGGCCGACGCCCGCGATGTGCACTTTCGTAGGGGTTAACGAGCAGTTGCGACCAGTTGGAGGGACCGTGCAGACCGATATCGATCCCCGCAGCCTGATCGGCCGCAAGGCGTTCGACCGCAATGGCACCAAGATCGGCACCGTGGACGAGGTCTACCTCGACGACGCCACCGGAGTGCCCGAGTGGGCAGCCGTGCGCACCGGCCTCTTCAGCCGGGACGCGTTCGTCCCGCTGGAGCCCAGCAGCCTCGTCGACGAGGCCCTCCACATCCCCTACGACCGCGCGCTGATCAAGGAGGCCCCCGACTTCGGCGTCGGCCGCCATCTCTCCCCCGAACAGGAGCTGCAGCTCTACCACCACTACGGTCTGGACATCGCCGCCCCCGATCCGCCCGCAGGCCCCGACCGCGACTTCGGGAGGCTCGCCGGCGACGACGACGTCTGATCCACCCCGTCCTCCCCCTCCGACCCCTCCGGCGCTGCCACCAGCGGCAGCGGCTCGGAGGGCTCAAGCGCGGGGTCGTCCACCATGAACGTCCGTACCCGCCCGGGCGCAGTCGACGTGGGTGTCTCGAACCGGACGGTCACCCGCCCCACCCCGCTCCCCTGCACCCACCCGGGCCCGAACTCGGCGTGCCGCACATCGTGCCCGGCGACCCAGCGGCGCTCGGCCGGGTCCTCGGGCTCGGCCTGCTCGGCGACGGCCGCATCCGCCTCGTCCGCCACAGCGGGCTCCTCCTGCCCCGCCAGCTCACCGGCGGCCTGCGCGAACAGGTCTTCCTGTGTGAAGTCCGCGAGGCCGCTCACACCCACTCCCAGAAGCCGCACGCCGCCCGTGGTGTCCACGGAATCGAGCAGGCGGCCCGCTGCCTCACGGACCACCGCCGGGTCGTCCGTGGGGCCTCTGAGCGTCTCGGAGCGGGTCAGGGTCGAGAAGTCGTACCGTCTGACCTTGAGCACGATCGTGCGGCCGGAGTGCCCCGACGCCCGCAGGCGCTGCACACAACGGTCGGCGAGGCGGCCCACTTCGTTCATCACCCGCACCCGGTCGTGCAGATCCACGTCGAAGGTGTCCTCGACCGAAACCGATTTGGTGTCCCGCTCGGCCACCACCGGCCGGTCGTCGAGGCCGAGCGCCATCCGGTGCAGCGACGCCCCGTGCGCCTTGCCCAGGAGCCGTACGAGCTCGTCCTCGCCCGCCTCGGCCAGATCCGCGACCGTGGTCATCCCGGCCCGGCGCAGATGCTCCCCCGTGGCGGGCCCCACGCCCGGCAGCGTCCTGACCGGCATCGGCGCCAGGCGCTCCCGCTCGGTGCCCGGTTCTATGAGCACCAGACCGTCCGGCTTCGCCTCCTCCGAGGCGATCTTCGCCAGCATCTTGGAGCCCGCGAGCCCCACCGATCCCGTAAGGCCCGTCACCGCCCTGATGTCCGCGCGCAGCCGCTCACCGGCCTCCCGCGCCGAGGACGCGTCCCACGCGACTCCCCCGGCCTCCAGGTCCACGAAGGCCTCGTCCAGGCTCAGCGGCTCCACCAGCGGCGACAGACGGCCCAGAAGCGCCATCACCTGCTCGCTGATCGAGCGGTAGAAGCCGAAGCGCGGCACCAGATAGGCACCGTTCGGACACAGCCGTCGGGCCTGGGCCATCGGCATCGCCGACCGCGCGCCGAACCGCCGCGCCTCGTACGACGCGGTGGCCACCACACCGCGCGGGCCGAGGCCGCCGACGATCACCGGTTTTCCGCGCAGGCTGGGCTTCGACGCCTGCTCTGCGGCGGCGAAGAAGGCATCCATGTCCAGATGCAGAATGGTCGGCGCGGCTCTCACATCACCGATGCTGCCTCACGGCACTGACAATCGGCCTCCGACGGCCCCGCGCGTGCCTCCGCGCCCGGTCCCGTGCCTGGTCAGACCGCCCGGTTACGGCGCCGGGCCAGCTCGTCGGCGGGGTTGTGCCCGACCAGCGTCTCGCCGGTGTCGACGCGCTCGCCGTGCAACTGCGACAGGGCTGCCTCGACGTCCCGCCACACCACACCGACCGCGATGCCGAAGACGCCCTGGCCGCCCTGGAGCAGATCCACGACCTCGTCGGGCGAGGAGCACTCGTACACGGTGGCCCCGTCGCTCATCAGCGTCATCCGCTCCAGATCACGGAAGCCGCGCTCGCGCAGGTGCTGCACGGCGGTGCGGATGTTCTGGAGCGCGACACCGGTGTCGAGGAAGCGCTTGACGATCTTGAGGACGACCACGTCCTTGAAGCTGTAGAGCCGCTGGGTGCCCGATCCGTACGCCGGACGCACGCTGGGCTCGACCAGACCGGTGCGGGCCCAGTAGTCGAGCTGCCGGTAGGTGATCCCCGCCGCCGCGCACGCGGTCGGCCCCCGGTATCCGACGGTCTCGGTGCCGGTGTCGGCCGCACTGTCGTCCATGGGGTGTCCGCTGCTCGGGCCCGGCCGAGAGCTCGGGGGAGGGTACGGCCCGCTCTCCCCCGGACTGCGTCCGGGAGCCTCCCCTGCCGTACTGTCGCCGCTGCTTCTCACGCCGACCCTCCGTCCTAGAACTGCCCTCACGACGGTAGGCAGTCACTCGGGGTGCGTCAACGATCGCCACACTCGGCACGCCGAGTGATAATCACCCTGAGAGTGGTTTCGCGTACCCCTCTTCGGGGAAAGGCTACTCGAATGCGCCGGAGCCGCCCGGCGCGTAAAGCCGTCGGCGCGTACGGCACATCGGCTTCCTGGAGCCCACCGGCCGCGTACGGCTCACTGGCTGTTGGTGCCGAAGTCCTCGGGCGAGATCTGGTCGAGGAACTCGCGGAACTTCTCCACTTCGTCCTCCTGCTCGTCCGGGATGGCGATCCCCGCGTCGTCGAGCACCCCGTCACTGCCGTAGATCGGCGTTCCGGTGCGCAGGGCCAGCGCTATGGCGTCGGACGGACGCGCGCTCACCTCGACGCCACTGGCGAAGACCAGCTCCGCGTAGAAGACACCTTCGCGCAGGTCCGTGATGCGGACCTCGGTCAGCTCCTGGCCCACGGCCTCCAGCACGTCCTTGAAAAGGTCGTGCGTCAGCGGCCGCGCCGGAGCCATCCCCTGCTGGGCGAAGGCGATCGCGGTCGCCTCCCCTGGACCGATCCAGATGGGGAGGTACCGATCGCCTCCCACTTCACGCAGGAGCACGATCGGTTGGTTGGAGGGCATTTCCACCCGGACACCCACGACGTCGAGCTCGTTCACACAGCAACCCTAGGACGTGCCCGGCAGGTTTGGGTAGTCGGGCACCCCCCAGGTCAGTGCAGCCGGACCCCGAGAGCGGTCTGGACCAGGGCCGCGTGCAGCCGTACGGACAGCGCCGCCAGCTCCTTGACGGTCGCCTCCGCATGGGCCCTGGTCTGCGGGTTGCGGTGCCGCCGCAAGGGTGCGACCACCTGTTCGACCAGTCCGGCCTCGCGGTCGGCGGCGGCCTTCATGGCGCGAAGATGACGCGGTTCAAGACCGAATCGGCCGAGATCCGCCACCAGACGGGCCACATTCACCGACTCCGCGTCGTAGCCGCCCTCGGGACCGGCCGAGATGAGCCCGTACGACTCCCAGTCGGCCAGCTCCTCCTCGGTGATCTCGGCGGCCACCAGCAGCTCCGCACGGCCCAGCCGGGCCGCCGTGGGGCGGTCCGGGTCGGGATCCACCACGCCGTCCAGGAGCTCGCGCGAGCCGGCGGGAGCGGGCAGCGCGGGCTGCTCGCCCCGGCTCAGCGCCTCCAGATGCTCCCGGATGACCTTCAGCGGAAGATAGTGGTCCCGCTGCATCCGCAGGACCTGGGCGAGCCGCTCGACGTCCTCGGGGCTGAACTTGCGATACCCCGACGGCGTGCGCCGCGGCTCGACGAGGCCTTCGGACTCCAGAAACCGGATCTTGGAGATGGTGACTTCGGGAAATTCGTCGCGCAGCTGATTCAGGACGGTGCCGATGCTCATCAGCCGGTCGCCCGCGGTGGCGGTGCCGTGACCGGCACCGCCCGTCGGTGTATGCAGCATGGGCCTTCCCTGGATGGGTCTTCCCCCTGGAGTTCCCCCGGACGCAGTCCGCGGGAGGGTCAGACCGCGCGCTGGCTCGCGTAGAACACCAGCCGGTACTTGCCGATCTGCACCTCGTCGCCGTTGGACAGGGTGATCGAGTCGATCCGCTCCCGGTTCACATAGGTGCCGTTGAGGCTGCCGACGTCCGAGACCGTGAAACGGCCGTCCGAGCCCCGGCGGAACTCCACATGACGCCGCGACACGGTCACGTCGTCGAGGAAGATGTCGCTCTGCGGATGCCGGCCCGCCGTGGTCAGCTCGCCGTCCAGCAGGAAGCGGCTGCCCGAGTTCGGCCCGCGGCGCACCACCAGCAGGGCGGAGCCCATCGGCAGCGCGTCCACCGCGGCCTGCGCCTCCGGCGACAGCGACGGCAGCGCCGTCTGGCCCGTCACCTCGGAGTCGTACGCCTCAAGTCCGGAGATCGAAATGGTCGACGTGGTCTCCGCGGCCCGCTCCGGAACCGCACCGGCCCGCAGCGGAGCGCCGCAGTTGGAGCAGAATCGGCTCGCCGCGGCATTGCTGTGCCCGCACCTCGTACACACCGGCATGGACGGATCCTCCTGACCCGGCTGGACCGCGTGGGAGCTGGTCGCATACGGGTCAGGAACAAACCCTCCACCCGTACTTGATGGTTCCCCGAAACCTATGCGGCCGGGACCGGCAGGGTCAACAGAAGACGCGCCCGGACCGCCCGGAATGTCACCACCGTGCGCGCCGACCTCGTCGCGGAACAGCGGACGCCCGCCGCCCTGCTCATCAGGCTCTCCAGAGCCCTGAGCACGGTGCCTGGCGGCGCCGCCGCCGTCCCGGCGTGCGCTCTTGCCGAACAACTTCGCAAACAACTTCACGGGCGATTCCCCTTGACCGAAACAGACCCGCCCGTGGGGCAGGACGAACCCACATTCAACACACCGGCCGACCCGGACATCCTCACAACGTCCGTATCCGCCAAACAGTTTCCACCACGCACCACGAGTTGGGTGCGCCGACCCCCCGCAAGCTCATGCCCTTGTACGACAGCTCGCATGCGGCCACGCGTCACCGCGAGGTCGACCGAGCGTAGTCAGGCCGCTTCGCCGGTCGCAAGGCATCCACAACGATCTTCTCCGAACGGACCACACTGGCCGTGGCCTGCTCCTTCTCCAGAGTCTGCACCACACCACCAGGGATGTTGAGCGCGGGTTCGAGATCCTGTGGCTTCCCGATCACCTTGAAACGGTACGGCGCGGTCACCTTCACACCGTCCACCTCGATGCCGCCGTCGGCGTCCGAGAAGTACGTGTTGGCGACGACTCGTACGTCGTTGATCTGGATCGCCTCCGCGCCCGCGGCCCGCAGTTCCTGGATGGTGTCGAGCAGTTTGTCCGCCTCGACCGCCTTCTTCGGATCGCTGATGGTCAGCGTGATACCGGGACCCTGCGCCGCGACCGTACCGGCCAGGATGCCCAGCTGACGCTCCTTCTCCTGGGTCTGCTTGCGCGCCTCGGCCGCCTGGTTGGAACTTGTCTCCAGCTCCGTGCGTTGACCTTCCAGACGAGTCTTCTCGTCCTCAAGGCGTTTCGTACGGGAGTCGAGTTCGTCCAGGATCCGCACCAGGTCCTCCTGGCGGGCACCGCGCAGAGCGCTGTTGTCGCTGTTGGAACGGACCTGGATGGCCAGGCCCAGACCGAGCACGAACAGCAGCAGGGCGACGACCAGTTGGGCCCGGGTCACCCGGGGCGGCCACAGCCCGGCGGCCAGCCGCTGGCGGCCGGTCAACTGCGGCGCGCCTTCGGCGGCCGGGGCGGGCTCGGCCGCGGAGGGCACGGGCTCGGCCGGGGCGGGCTTGGGCGCGGCCGGTTCCGGCTCAGGAACCCTGTCGGGCTCGGGCGTGTCGTCGCTGCTCATCGGCCTCACGCCCGGAAGACATGCCGGCGGATGGCCGCGGCGTTGGAGAAGATGCGGATGCCGAGCACGACGACCACGCCGGTCGACAGCTGCGCGCCCACGCCCAACTTGTCACCCAGGAACACGATCAGCGCCGCCACCACGACGTTCGACAGGAAGGACACCACGAAGACCTTGTCGACGAAGATGCCGTCGAGCATGGCCCGCAGACCGCCGAAGACCGCGTCGAGCGCGGCGACGACGGCGATGGGCAGATACGGCTCGACCACCGCGGGCACCTCGGGCCGGACCAAAAGTCCGACCACGACTCCCACGACGAGGCCAAGTACGGCGATCACGATGTGCCTTTCCTTGTGGCGGGCGCGCCTGGGCCGGCGCCCGTGGTCTGCGGCTGTGCGGTACGTACGATCAGGCTCGGCGCGGCCGGCAGGCGCACCTCGCCCTGGTCCGAGATGCTGGAGCGGATGCCGTAGTTCTCCTGGAGCACATGGAGATACTGACCGTCGGCACTGTCCTGGAAGGCGGTGCTGAGCTTCTTCCCGTCACCCACGGCGAGCACCGTGTACGGCGGCACCAGCGGCCGGTTGTCGACCAGTATGGCGTCGCCCGCGGCCCGGATCGCCGAAAGGGCGGTCAGCCGCTGCCCGTTGATCGCGACGGCCTCGGCGCCGGACTGCCACAGACCGTTGACGATCCGCTGCATGTCCCGGTCGCGCACCCGGCCGGTGTCCGCGAAGGTGGTGTTCTCGCGCGGCCCGCCACCACCGCCCGTCTCGGTGTTCTTGGCGTCGTCGACGACCAGCTTCACGCCCGGGCCGTGCACCTCGGTGGCGCCCGAGAGCAGCGCGACCAGTTCGGCCTGGTCGCCGCCGTGCTTCTCCAGCGCCTTGCGCTGCCGCTCGCCGACCTGGTCGCGCAGCGTGTCCACCTGCCTCTGCAGGTCGTCCGCCGCCTTGGTCTCGGCCTCCACGCGGCCGATCAGCTCCTGGCGCTCCTTGGCGACCACGGGTGCCGTTATCCGCGCCTGCGCGGCACCGATGGTGACCACGACGGCCGCGAGCACCAGACCCGCGGCGAGCCCGAGCTTGGCGCGCAGCGGCCGGGGCATGCCCTCGTCGCCCTCGGCCTTGCGCCGGGCGGTCGCCTCCGCGTACCCCTCGTCCAGCGCATGGTCCATCACATTGGTCAGCAGCGACATCGACGCGTCGGGGCGAGGGGGTGGAGCGGGGGTGCTCCGAACGGGGGGCTGCTGCGACATGCCGCACATCGTCGCACGTCGGCGCCCCGGCCGCCGAATGGCCCCACCGGTGCGCCGGGCGGCGTCCCACGACCCCGCCCGGCGCCGGCTACGACCTCAGTGACCTGCGCTGTCGACGATCGCCGACCACTCGTCGAGCAGTGCCTGCGCGGAGGCGTCGTCGGGGCCCTCGGCCCACAGATGGGTGACCGCCTCGGCCGGGTCGGGCAGCACCATCACCCAGCGGCCGTCCGCCTCCACGACCCGTACGCCGTCGGTCGTGTCCACGGACCGGTCCCCGGCCGCCTCCACGACCCGCCGCATGACCATGCCCTTGACCGCCCACGGCGTCGCCAGGTCGCGCCGCAGCACATGCGCCCGGGGTATCCGCGAATCGATCTGACTGAGCGTCAGCTGAGTGCGCGCGACCAGCCCGATGAGACGTACGAACGCGGCGGCCCCGTCGAAGACGCTGCTGAACTCGGGAATGATGAACCCGCCGCGCCCGTCGCCGCCGAAGATCGTCGACTCCTCGCGGCCGACCCGGGTCAGATCGTCGGGCGAGGTCGTCGTCCACTCCACCTGCGTACCGTGGTACGCCGCGACCTGCTCGGCGATACGCGTCGTGGTCACCGGCAGCGCAACCCGCCCGCTGCGCCGCTCGGCCGCCACCAGATCCAGCATGACCAGCAGCGCCCGGTCGTCCTCCACGATCCGCCCGCGCTCGTCGACCAGCGACAGCTTCTCCCCCACCGGGTCGAACCGCACGCCGAACGCGGCCCGCGCCGACGCCACGATCTCGCCGAGGCGCACCAGACCGGCCCGTCGGCCGTCGGCCGTCTCGGTCGGCCGGGACTCGTCGAGCCCGGGGTTGATGGTCAGCGAATCCACCTGGAGCCGTCCGAGCAGACTGGGCAGCACAAGCCCCGCGCTGCCGTTGGAGGCGTCGACGACGACTTTCAACCCGGCCTCGGTGACCCCGGTCGTATCGACCTTGCGCAGCAGGGACCCGGTGTACGAGTCGAAGACGCTGGACGGGAACTGCAGATCACCGATCTCGCCCGGGAACGCCCGCCGGTACTCCTGACGTGCGTACACCCGGTCCAGCTTGCGCTGACCGGCCTGCGAGAGATCCGCGCCCCGCTCGTCGAAGAACATGATGTCCACGGAGTCCGGCACACCGGGCGAGGTCCGCAGCATGATCCCGCCGGCGCTGCCCCGCGCGGTCTGCTGTCTGGCCACCGGCAGCGGTACGTTCTCCAGGTCGCGTACGTCGATGGCACTGGCCTGCAGCGCCGAGATCACCGCGCGCTTGAGCGCCCGCGCGCCACGCGAGTGGTCGCGCGCGGTGGTGACGGTCGCCCCCTTCTTCAGGGTCGTGGCGTACGCACCGGCCAGCCGCACGGCGACCTCCGGGGTGATCTCCACATTGAGGATGCCGGAGACACCGCGCGCCCCGAAGAGATGGGCCTGGCCGCGCGACTCCCAGATCACCGAGGTGTTGACGAACGCGCCCGCCTCGATCGTCTTGAAGGGATAGACGCGAACGTTGCCCTGGACAATGGATTCCTCACCGACCAGGCACTCGTCCCCGATGACGGCGCCGTCCTCGATCCGGGCCGCCCGCATGATGTCGGTGTTCTTGCCGATCACGCAGCCGCGCAGATTGCTGTGCTGCCCGATGTAGACGTTGTCGTGGACGACGGCCTTGTGCAGGAACGCCCCGGTCTTCACGACGACGTTCGACCCGATGACCGTGTGCTCACGGATCTCTACGTCGGCCTCGACCTTCGCGTAGTCCCCGATGTAGAGCGGTCCCCGGAGCACCGCGTCGGGATGCACCTCGGCGCCTTCGGCGACCCAGACACCGGGAGAGATCTCGAACCCGTCGATGTCGACATCGACCTTGCCTTCGAGCACGTCCGCCTGCGCCTTGACGTAGCTCTCGTGCGTGCCGACGTCCTCCCAGTAGCCCTCGGCGACATAGCCGTAGATCGGCTTGCCCTCCTTCATCAGCTGAGGGAAGACGTCACCGGACCAGTCGACGGGCACATCGGCTTCGACGTAGTCGAATACCTCGGGCTCCATCACATAGATGCCGGTGTTCACCGTGTCCGAGAAGACCTGCCCCCAGGTCGGCTTCTCCAGGAACCGCTCGACCTTTCCCTCTTCGTCGACGATGGTGATGCCGAATTCCAGCGGGTTGGGTACGCGGGTCAGGCACACCGTGACCAGCGCGCCCTTCTCCTTGTGGAAGCTGATGAGATCCGACAGGTCGAAGTCGGTGAGGGCGTCGCCCGAGATCACCAGAAAGGCATCGTCCTTGAGGGCCTCCTCGGCGTTCTTCACGCTGCCGGCGGTGCCGAGGGGCTTCTCCTCATTGGCATAGGTGAGCTCCATCCCGAGCTCTTCACCGTCGCCGAAATAGTTCTTGACGAGCGAGGCGAGGAACTGCACGGTTACGACGGTCTCATTGAGCCCATGCCGCTTGAGCAGCCTCAGCACATGCTCCATGATCGGCCGGTTGGCCACCGGCAGGAGCGGCTTGGGCATGCTAGAGGTCATGGGGCGAAGGCGGGTACCTTCGCCACCGGCCATCACGACGGCCTTCATGTCGGAAGCGTCCTCCTTGACGAGACGACGGTCTAGCCGACTGCACCCGTCCGGGTGGGACCCCTGGCATCATGCGCGGTTCCGTCGACTCCGACGGAACCGCTTCGACGAGCTCAATCGGCCGCTGGGTCCGCCTTGACGAGTCGGCGGACCTGAACCACATACAGGATTCCTGCCCACCAATACAGCGTTGTACCCCATCCGGCGAACGCCCATCCGAAAATCGCCGCCAGATCGGCGAGCCACCCACTTCCGTCGCTCAGCAGAAGCAACGGGAAGGCGTACATGAGGTTGAACGTGGCGGCCTTACCGAGGAAGTTCACCTGCGGGGGCGGATAGCCGTGCCTGCGGAGGATTCCCACCATCACCAGAAGCATCAGTTCCCGGGCCAAAAGGGCAGCAGTCAACCAAACCGGCAGGATCTCCCGCCAGGTGAGCCCTACGAGCGTGGAAAGGATGTACAGCCGGTCGGCCGCCGGATCGAGCAGTCGGCCAAGACTGCTGATCTGGTTCCACCGCCGGGCGAGCTTCCCGTCCAGGTAGTCGCTGACGCCGCTGAATGCCAGGACGAGCAATGCCCAGCCATCGCTCTTCGGCCCGCCGAACTCGGGGCGGAGGATCAGCCACAGGAACACGGGTACGCCGACGAGACGCGCCATGCTGAGGATGTTGGGGATGGTGAGCACCCGGTCCGTCTGAACGCGAGTCTCCTGGACCTCCACCCGGGGGCCTCCTGTGAACGTGCCAACGATGCCTCATGACCTTACCGGCAGCGAGGAGGGGTGAGTGCACAGGGGTGCACGGCCCATCGCGGTACCGGCCGGGCAAAAAGGGTCCTGAACGCAAAAATGCCTCAGTCCCCGACCATAAAGGCCGGGGACTGAGGCTAAAAATTGTTCGGCGGCGTCCTACTCTCCCACAGGGTCCCCCCTGCAGTACCATCGGCGCTGAAAGGCTTAGCTTCCGGGTTCGGAATGTAACCGGGCGTTTCCCTAACGCTATGACCACCGAAACACTATG
>NZ_MECJ01000011.1 GCF_014596475.1 Streptomyces sp. CBMA152
TGCGCGCGCTCGCCGCGGCCCGGCGCAGCCTGCGCAGCCAGCTCTTCGCCTCCGCCTGCTACGTCAGCGGCGGGCTCGGCGGGGCGGCCGCGGCCGGCACGGTCGGCTCGGCCTGGGGCGTCGCCACCGCGACCGCCTGCGGCTCGGCCGTGTGGTGGCTGCAACTGCGCTCCGCCCTGCGCGAGCGCCACCAGAACCCCATCCCCGAAGTGAGGACCTCATGACCGCCCAACCCAGGCTGAGCATCGGCCTGCCCGTGTACAACGGCGAGGAGTATCTCGCCGAGTCGCTCGACGCCCTGCTCGGCCAGACCTATGAGGACTTCGAGCTGGTCATCTCCGACAACGCCTCGACCGACGGGACCCAGGAGATCTGCCGCAAGTACGCCGCGCGGGACCCGCGCATCCGCTACATCCGGCTGCCGAAGAACATCGGCGCCGCACCCAACCACAACTACGTCTTCACCCAGTGCCGCGGCGAGCTGTTCAAGTGGGCCTCGCACGACGACCTTTACGCCCGCAACCTGCTGCGACGCTGCGTCGAGGCGCTGGACGAGCGGCCGGACATCGTCCTCGCGCACTCCGGCCAGGCGGTCATCGACGAAGACGGGCAGGTGAAGGTCCCGTACGAGTACGGGATAGCCACCGACTCGCCGCGCGCACCGGAGCGCTTCCGCAGCTTCCTGTTCGAGCCCGGTGGCGACGACTTCTACGGGGTGATGCGGGCCGACGTGCTGCGGCGGGTGAAGCCGCACGACAGCTACCACCACGCGGACCGCACGTTCGTCGCCGAGATAGTCCTGCACGGACCCTTCCACCAGGTGCCGGAGCTGCTGTACTTCCGCCGCGACCACCCCACCCGCGCCGAGCGGGCGAACCCCGGCAAGCGCTCCCGGTGCGTCAACCTGGACCCGCGCCGGGCAGGCCTGCTGCACCCGACGCCCCGGCTGCTCGCCGAGTACGTCTGGGGCTTCGTCGCGGCGATCCGGCGGGCGCCGTTGTCCGCGGCCGACCGGCGCGCGTGCTATATCCATCTGGCCGCGTGGATGACCAGCCGGGTCCGGCCGGGCGCCGGCGAGCGGGTCGAGGACCGCGCCCCGGTCGACCCGGCCAAGCTGACGGTCTCCGTCGACGCCCTCGTCGCCGGGCGCGAGGGGCGGCAGGCGTGAACACCTCGACGCGGGTGGGGGTGTTCGGCCTGCTCGGCTCCGGCAACCTCGGCAACGACGGGTCGCTGGAGGCCGTGCTCGGGTACCTCCGCGCCGAGCACCCGGAGGCGGTCGTGGACGCGCTGTGCGGCGGACCCGAGGTCGTCGCGACCCGGTACCGGATCCCCGCGACGCGGCTGCACTGGTACCGCGGGGAGTACCGGACCGCGTCACGTGCGGGCGCGGTCGCGGCCAAGGGTCTGGGCAAACTCGTCGACGCCGTCCGCACCGCCGCGTGGGTGCGCCAACACGACGTGGTGATCGTGCCGGGCATGGGCGTCCTTGAAGCGACGCTGCCGCTGCGGCCGTGGGGCTTCCCGTATTCGCTGTTCCTGCTCTGCGCATCCGGCCGGCTGTTCGGCACCCGGGTTGCGCTGGTCGGCGTCGGCGCCGCCCCGATCGGCGACCGGCCGACCCGGGCCCTGGTGCGCTGGTCGGCACGGCTTGCCACCTACCGCTCGTACCGGGACGCCCTGTCCCGTGACGCGATGCGGGCGATGGGCGTAAACACCGCGCGCGACAAGGTCTACCCGGACCTCGCGTTCGCCCTGCCGACGCTCCCCGCGACCGGCCCCTCGGACCCGCCGGGGCCGGTGTGCGTCGGCGTCATGGACTTCCACGGCGGCAACGGCGACCGCGCCCGTGCCGAGGAGATCCACCGGCGCTACCTGGATGGGACAACTCGCTTCGTCCGCGCGCTGGTTGAGGACGGCAGGCCGGTCCGGCTGCTTACCGGCGACGCGTGCGATGCGACGGTGGTCGCCGCGATCCTCGACGCGGTGGACTCGCCGCTGGTCACCGCCTCCGAGGCGGCCTCGCTTGCCGACCTGATGAAGGAGATGGCGGCCGCCGACACCGTGGTGGCGACCCGGTACCACAACCTGGTCTGCGCGCTGAAGGTCGGCACGCCGACGCTCGCCCTCAGCTACGCGGCGAAGAGCGACGCGCTCATGGACCGGATGGGCCTTGGCGCGTACTGCCACCCGGCCCGCGAGGTCGACGCCGACCGGCTGCTCGAACAGTTCCGGGCGCTGGAGCAGCAATCAGCGCAGCTGCGGGAGGCCCTCGCCGAGCGGAACCTGGTCGCCACCCGGCAACTGGAGCAGCAGTTCAGCGACTTGACCGCCGCCCTGTTCCCGGCGAACGACCCCACACATGCCCACGCTCGGCAGGAGGCTGTATGAAAGCGACCGAAGTCCCGGAGATCGCCGGCGCGTACCTCTTCGAGCCGACGCCGTACGCCGACGAGCGTGGCTTCTTCTGCCGTACGTTCGACGCCGACGTGGTCCGATCGGTGGGCCTCGACCCGAGCGCCTTCATCCAGGACAGCGTGTCCCGCTCGGTCCGGGGCGTGCTGCGCGGCCTGCACCTGCGTTCCGGCGCGGGCGAGGCCAAGCTGGTGCGGTGCTCGTACGGGAGGATCTTCGACGTCGTCGTGGACCTGCGGGCGGACTCACCGACGTATCGCAACGTGGCCTCGTTCGAGCTGTCCGGCGAGACGCAGGTGACCCTGTACATCCCGGCGGGATGCGCGCACGGCTTCCAGGCGCTGACCGAGACCGCTGACACCTCGTACCGGATCGACCGCCCGCACGATCCGGCCGAGGACGTGACGATCGCCTTCGACGACCCGGAGCTCGCCATTGGCTGGCCGCTGCCGCCCACCTTGATGTCCCAGCGGGACCGGGAGGCGCCGAGCCTCGCCGAGGTCCTGAAGCAAAGGCCCTGAAGCAACAGTTCTTAAGAACAAGGAGAGTTGAGGTCGGCGTGGACCCCAAAGACACCGAAGACACCGAAGAGTTCCGCCTTCCTCGGTCGCGACAGGCGAACGAGCGGCTGCACGCCGTCATCCCCGGTGGCGCGCACACCTACGCCAAGGGCGACGACCAGTACCCCGAGAACCTGGCCCCGGTCATCAGCCACGGCCGCGGTGCCCACGTGTGGGACGTCGACGGCAACCGCTACATCGAGTACGGCTCCGGCCTGCGGTCGGTCAGCCTCGGCCACGCCCACCCGCGCGTGATCGAAGCGGTGCGGCGGGAACTCGACCGCGGCAGCAACTTCGTCCGGCCGTCCATCGTGGAGGCCGAGGCGGCGGAACGCTTTCTGGCCACGGTGCCGACCGCCGAGATGGTGAAGTTCGCGAAGAACGGCTCCGATGCCACCACCGCCGCGGTACGCCTCGCCCGCGCCGCCACCGGGCGCGCACGGGTGGCCATCTGCGCCGACCATCCGTTCTTCTCCACCGACGACTGGTTCATCGGCACCACGCCGATGTCCGCCGGTATTCCGGCGGCGACCAACGAACTCACCGTGGCGTTCCCTTACGGGGACCTGGCCGCCACGGAGGAGTTGCTGACCCGGTATCAGGACGAGGTCGCCTGCCTGATCCTCGAACCCGCCACCCACACCGAGCCCCCGCCCGGATACCTCACCGGCTTGCGTGAACTGGCCGACCGGCACGGCTGCGTACTGGTCTTCGACGAGATGATCACCGGCTTCCGCTGGTCCGAGGCGGGCGCCCAGGGCCTGTACGGCGTCGTCCCCGACCTCTCCACGTTCGGCAAGGCGCTGGGCAACGGGTTCGCCGTCTCCGCGCTTGCCGGGCGCCGTGAGTTGATGGAGCGGGGCGGGCTGCGTCACTCCGACGAGCGGGTGTTCCTGCTGTCCACCACGCACGGTGCGGAAACGCACTCCCTGGCAGCCGCGATGGCCGTGCAGACCACATACGTCGAGGAGGGCATCACCGCGCGGCTGCACGCCCTCGGCGAGCGGTTGGCCGCCGGTGTCCGCGACGCCGCAGCCGCCATGGGTGTCGGCGACCACATCGTCGTCCGGGGCCGCGCCAGCAACCTGGTCTTCGCCACGCTCGACGAGAAGGGGCAGCCGTCGCAGCAGTACCGCACCCTGTTCCTGCGCCGGCTCCTCACGGGCGGGATCCTCGCCCCGTCGTTCGTGGTGAGCAGCGCACTCGACGACGCGGACATCGATCACACCGTCGATGTGGTGGCCCAGGCATGTGCGGTGTACCGCAAGGCACTTGACGCCGGTGACCCCACCCCCTGGGTGGGCGGGCGACCGGTGAAGCCCGTATTCCGCCCCCGGGCGTGACGTGACGTCAGCGACGCTCCGACCGAACCATGTTGGCCCGCTGGTCGGCCGTCCGGTCGACCAGCCACGCGGTCGCCGGTACCACCGCCAGCGCGGTGCACCAGCCGCCGAGGACGTCGGTCGGATAGTGGGCGCCAAGGGCGACCTGCGCCCAGCCCATGGCGGCGCCGGCAACCAGCGCGGCGGCGAGCACGAGTAAGGTGCTGGCCGTCCTGCCGAGGCCGAGCCGGGCGGTCGCGGGCAGCGCCACCACGAGGGCGAGCGCGGTGAAGAAGGCGGTGTGCCCGCTCGGGTAGGACAGGTTGCCGTCGCCGTGGATGGTGCGTCCCACCAGGTGTTTGAGCAGCGTCGCCGTGCCCACGGCCATGGCGACCCCGGCAACGACGAGCACCGCTGCGCGAGGACGCCGAAGCAGGAGGCAGCCCGCCACGACGGCCGCGACCAGCATCGTCGATCCGGCGGGCTCCCCCAAGAAGTCCAAGGCCAGAGCGACGCGCCGCCACGGCGGTCGCACACTGTCCGCGGTCGGCTCGATGATCCACCTGTCCACCCTGCCGGGCTGGTCGTGACCGGCGTACAGGACACCGAGTAGCGCCACGACCAGCGTGGCGAGGGTCGCGATCACCCCGAACCACGCGCGCAACGATGGGGGCAGCACCGCGGGCACCCGCCGACCGGTCATACGCCCACCGCGTCCGGTCGGCGTGCGGTGGCTTGCCGTGATCGGCTCCCACGCGCAGGTCGGAACCGACAGCGCCAACTCCCCACCAACGAGCCCCCCGTCGTATCCGACTTGACCAGCACGGGAGCCATCAGCCTGTGGTGCAGCCCCGAACTCGCCAGCCTGTCCATCGCTCTGGCCAAGAGCATCACACTCAGTCTCTCCTTGTCACCCGAACCAACAACGCGGTCGTGCAAACCGCCGTCGGATGCCACTGCGGGCGGTGGCCGTGGAGTCGGTGGCGGGCCTGGACTACCTTGATCCCCATGGGTGACGACCAGATATTCCAGGAAGAGCCGCCCACGGCCATCGCCGCGCTCGCGGCGGAGCGCCGTCTGGGGGACAGAGTCCGAACGTTCGCCACCAGGCAGGGTTGGACGTACAAGAAGTGGCGCGACTGGCGGCTGTACCTTCACACCGAGGGTCTGGTCGTGACGGCGCCCAACGGCTTCCAAGCCGCCTTCGACTGGCAGAGCACGGCGGTCGTGGTGTACCGCAGGAACGTCAACGGCGGTGTGCGGGACGCCCGTTACACACTGATCCCGCCGGGCGGTGCCGCCGTGAACATCGGGCCGGGCGCGCACGCCATGATGAACCGTCACAAGGAGATGTTCGGGATCACCTCCTTGGTGACCGGCGCGCCGTTCCGGTACCCGGGCGACTGGGGCGACTACATCCAGCGCAACATCACCAAGGCGCAGTTGCGGGGTGTCGTCGAGGCCATCCAGTACGGCGAGACGGTGGACTTCGGCGCCATCCAGGCCGACCGGCACGGCCTGCGGGGCAAGAAGGGCTCGGCCGCCTGGGCGGACATCGCCGAACTGTCCCTGCACGACGGCCGGGTGAACTTCGTCGGCGCCGACAAGAAGGACGTACTGAACACCGAATACCTGCACTACATACTCAACGCCGACCTGTTCCTGAACCTGTGCCACAACTTGAAGGGCCGCCGCCTCTGACGGGTACTGAGGCGGCGCCTACAGCACGGAGCGGAGGAAGTCGAGGATCTCCGTCCGGGCGGCCTCGGCCTGCTGCTCCACGCCCGGCAGGGTGAGGAACGCGTGCCTCGCTCCGGGATATTCGGTCAGCCGCACGGATGTCCCGGCCGCGCGCAGTCGCTCGGCGTAGCGGCGGCCGTGGTCGGCGAGAGCGTCCTGGGTCGGTACCACCACGAGTGCCGGGGCCAGCCCGTTCAGATCGTCGGCGTAGAGCGGCGAGAGCGCGCGGGCGTCGGTTCCCGGGGGAACCGAGAGCCGCTGGACCAGGCGCAGTAGCGGCTCGGCGTGGGTCGGGCTGTGCCCGTACTCGACCATCGAGGCATGGTCGAACATCGTCCCGGTCACATCGACAGCGGGGTTGACCAGCACCTGCGCCCGCAGGCGCAGGCCCGCCTCCCTGGCCCGGATCGCTGTCAGGGCGGTGATCAACGCGCCGCAGCTTTCGCCGAAGACGGCGGTCCGCGCCGGGTCGATGCCCCACTGCGCCGCATGCCGCACCACGTGCTGAAGCACGTCCCAGCCGTCATCGGCGGCCGCCGACAGTGGAGATCGCTGGTCGAGGAGGCGGTGTTCGACCGAGACGACGACCGCGGGCAGTTGGGTGGCGAGGTGACTGCTGGTCCAGTCGCACTGCACCGCTGTGCCCACGAAGCCGCCTCCGTGCACATGGAGCACGAGGGGCAGATCGGCCCGGCCGACCCCTTCGCCGCCGTACTCGGCCGCCGGCCGGTACACCCGGACCGGCAGCTCGCGGCCGGGCAGCGCTATCTCCTGCCACTCGATCACGGCGTCCGGGTCCGGATGCCCGAGGATCGCCCGCGCCGCACTGGACGCCCGGAAACGGTTCTCCGCCTCGCGGTAGGCGGTCAGTTCCTCGGCCGTGATCGCCAGCCAGTCCGGCTCCGCCGGGCGCTGGGCGGCAGTGTCCTCGCTCATGTCTCCTTCTCTCTTCCACGGCCGGATGCCGGGGATGTCGTGGTGGTCATGCGTACGGGGGCGTACGGCTCAACCAGGGGTGCTGCCCCAGGAGTTGGGTCTCTCGGCAGGCTTGCGACCCCATTATGCACGCAGTGCGTGCAACAGCAAGCGCATGGGTTACGCTGGCTCCGGACGAGAGGGGCGAGATGACTGGCCGAAGGCGTTGGTCGACCGAGGAGATCCTGGACGCGGCGACGGAGTTGCTGCGCACGAGCGACGCCGAGTCGTTCAGCGTGCGCAAGCTCGCCGCAGCGCTCGGGACCGATTCCTCCAGCCTCTACCGGCACTTCCGCAACAAGACGGAACTGCTGCGGGCGGTCGCCGACCGGATCCTTCTGGCCGCCATGGACGGCCATCGCCCCGAGGGCGACTGGAAGCAGCGAGTCACCGCCCTGGCCCTGCGCCTGCGCGAGGCCTTCGGCGAGCAACCCCAACTCGCCGCGATCTGGGGACGCTATGCGTCCAGCGGCACCGGGTCCCGGTTGGTCATGGAGGAACTGCTGCAGGCCCTGCGAGCGTCAGGCCTGCCCGACGAGGAGATCCCGGCGCGCTACCACCGGATCGTGATCCTCCTCGCCGCATTGATCGCTTCCGACGCCGGGGTCAGCACCCTCGCTCCCGAAGAGTACGAACAGGGCGTGGAACTGTTCCGCGTCGCGGTACTGGGCGCGGACCCCGAACGCTTCCCCGCCCTGGCCCACTTCGCCCGCGACGTCCGCCCCCTCGGGGCAGACCGCCGCGCCGCGTTCGAAGACATCCTCGCCGCGCAACTCGCCCACATCGAGACTCAGATCCCCTGAATTCCCCAGCCGGCTCCCTGGCCCTGATCTCGTGGCGCTGGGGCACCATCGACCTGTTTCTCTCGGTCCGGGAGGCGGGTTCAGCGGGAGAGGGAGACGGCGAAGGGCTTGAAGCCGTGTCGGCGCAGGATGTGGGGCACGACCAGGATCATGGCCTCGGTGGCTCGGGCTGTGCTGATGCCTCCGAGGTCTTCGATCCATGCGGGCTGCCAGCCCAGGTCGGTGAGCAGGCCGGTGACGGTCTTCTTCGCGTTCTCGTCGTCGCCCGAGACATAGACGGTCGGCGGGGTGGCCAGCGTTTCGGGAGCGGTCATGACCATGAACAGCATCGTGTTGAGGGTCTTGACCACATGGGTGTCGGGGAGTGCGCGCTGAAGCTTCTCGGCGAGGCTGCTGCCGGGATAGCACAGGTCGCCGGGCAGGCCGTCGTCGGCGTCGCGGGTGGCGTTGGAGACATCGATGAGGATTTTTCCGGAGAGCTCGGTGCGCAGGCCGGTGAGGCGGTCCAGGGAGCTGTCGCCGGGTGTCGCGTTGATCACGATGTCCGCGGTGTGGGCGGTGGTGCGCTGGTCGGCGAAGGCGATCCGCGGGTCGACCCCGGCGGCGCGGGCGGCGGTGTCTTCCGAGCCCCGGCTGCCGAGGGTGACGTGGTGTCCCGCGGCGAAGAGCTTGCCGGCGAGGTTGGCCCCGACGCGGCCGGTGCCCAGGATGCCGATGTTGGTCATGAGACAGAACTCCTTGCGGTATCAGGTTTGCGGTATCAGGTGGGACGTGCGGGGCGTCCGGTCAGGCGATCGGCGACAGGACCTTGAGGGCGGCGGCATGGAGGCCGGGGGCGGCGGCCAGGAAGTCGCGGCTGCCCGTGTTCCAGGCTTCGCCCGCCAGGTCGGTGACGGTTCCTCCGGCTTCGGAGACCAGCAGGGCGCCGGCGACCAGGCCGGAGCGGACGTCGGAGAACTGCCAGAACGCGTCCATGCGTCCGGCGGCGACGTGGATGAGCTGCATGGTGGCGGGCACGGACACGCGCACGACCAGGCCGTTGATGAGCATGGCGGTGACGGAGTCACCGATCCGCCGGAAGGTTCGCTCGTCCTCGCCGGGCTTGGCCTGACCGGTGCCGATGAGCGCGGCGCCCAGATCGGTCTTGGCGGACACCTTCAGGGGCTGGCCGTTGAGGCGGGCACCGCCGCCGGCGACGGCGGTGTAGGTGTCGCCGGTCAGCGGCAGGTGGACAACAGTGAGCACCGGCTGGTTGTCGCGGACCAGGGTGGCGGTGACGGCCCAGTCGTCCATGCCGTGGACGTGGTTGATGTTGCCTTCGGCGGGGTCGACGACCCACCATTCCCCGGGCGGGAGCGCGCCGCCGGCCAGCTCGTCCTCGGCCCACTGCGACCCCTGCCGGGCCCGCAGCAGCGGTTCGCGCAGCACGTCCAGCACCGCGTCGTCGTTGGCGTGGATCTCGTCGACGACCTCGTCGAGGCTCACGCCTCGGGCGTGCGGGGTGTAGCGGTCGCGCAGCGTGACGCCGGCGGCCTTCACCGCGGCGGTCACCTCGGACATGAGCGTCGTACCGGCGTCGAAAGGCATGGGTGTAGCCATGGTGGACTCCCTGAGTTCTGTCGAAGCGGGCGGTCTGTCTCGCCCCCGCACTTCGAAGTTAGGCGGCCCATCGATTAACAACAAGTGCATGCTTTGCACTTGTAGAGTTACTGCCATGCAACTGGATCTGAATCTGCTCACAGCTCTGGACGCACTGCTGGAAGAGGGCAGTGTCGCCGGCGCCGCAGCCCGCCTCCACGTCACCTCACCGGCGATGAGCCGCTCCCTCGGCCGCATCCGCAAGGCCACCGGTGACCAGATCCTGGTCCGCACCGGCCGCAGCATGCTCCCCACCACCCGCGCGCTGGCCATGCGTGCCGAGGTCCACGCCCTCGTACAGCAGGCACACCGCCTTCTGTCCGCGGAGCAAGAACTCGACCTGGCAGCTCTGGACCGGGTGTTCACCGTGCGCTGGCACGACGCGCTGACTGCCGCCTGCGGCACCGCCCTGACCACGGCCGTCCACCACCAGGCCCCCGGCGTCCGACTGCGCCTGTCCGCCGAACCCGGCACGGACGGCCCCGAACTGCGCCGGGGTGAGATCGACCTCGAATCCAGCTCCAGCCAGCCGGCACTCCCTGACATCCGCCACCGTCTCGTCGGTAGGGACCGGCTGATCGTCGCCGTCCGCCCGGGCCACCCGCTCACCGAAACCCCGATGAGCCTGGAGCGCTACGCGGCCGCCGAACACCTCACCGTTTCGCGGCGCGGAAGTCTGCGCGACCCGGTCGACGAAGCCCTGGCCAAGCGCGGCCTGGACCGGCGCGTCGTCGCCGCCGGGCCCACGGCCGCCTTCGCGCTGCAACTCGCCCTCGACAGCGATCTGGTGGTGACCCTTCCCGACGCGGTCACCCGCGCGGCCCGGCACCAACTCGGCCTGACCACGCTGCCGCTGCCACTGCCGTTGCCCGATGTCCCGTTGTACCTGCTGTGGCACCAGCGCTACGACGACGACCGCGCCCACGCCTGGCTGCGCGAGCTGGCCACCGAAACCGTCCAGGCAGTGTTCGCACGACCAGACGCCTGATTGTCACAGCAACCCACCACCGATCTCCTGACCCGCCTCCAGCCGCCCCTGCATGCGTACGAAGACGTCTGCGAAGGGGCACCGTCCAGGCACTGGTGATCAACCCATGACAATCACCGGATCGAGTGGCCAGACCCCCAAGAGTGGTTCAAACGCAAGAGCGCAGCACTGGGGCCCGGCAGCATGGGCAAGCTCGATCCGATGCTCGTACCTTTGGAGGTTTGATGCGTGCAGGTGTCGTCGTCGCAGCGCACCCCGGTGTGGAGGATCTCGCCGTGCGGGCCGAGGAGTTGGGCTTGCACAGCTTCTGGGTCAACGACACCCCCATGGTCCACGGTGACCCCTTCGTTGCCCTGAGCCTGTGCGCGAAAGCCACCCGTCACATCAAGCTCGGTATCGGCGTGACCTCACCGGCGCTGCGCTCGGCCCCGGCCGCCGCGAGCGGGTTCGCCAGCCTCAACACCCTGGCACCGGGCAGGATCATCTGCGGGGTGGGCACCGGGAACACCGCCCGGCGCACCCTGGGCATGCCGCCGACCACGGCGGCTGCGCTGGAGAACTTCACCGCAACGCTGCAGGACCTGTGTGCCGGGCGCTCAACCGCGTACCGCGAAGGTGACCGAGTTCGCGACATCCGGTTCCTGCACACCGGCGCGCACGTGAACACCACCGATCCGGTCGAGTTCGTCGTGGCCGCGCTCGGGCCCAAAGCCGCCGCCGTCGCCGGCCGCCGCGGCGCCGGCCTCATCTCCTTCGGCCTGCTCGACCCCACCGCCTGGCACGCACTGCACGACGCCCGCCGCCAAGCCGCCCACGGCACACTCCACGGCCCCGACTCCCCCGCGCACTCCTACGTGGTCACCGCGCTCCACCTGCTGCGCGACAACGAGGACGCCCACGGCGACGCCGCCCGGGACGCGACAGGTCACCTCGTCCTGTCGCTGCTGGACTACGCCGCCGACACACCCGCCTTCGCCGGGCAACTAGGCCCCGACCAACGCGAGGCGGTGCGAGAACTCCTCGACCGGCGTGGCACCACCGCCACCGCGCCGGACCGGTACACCAAGCTCTACCCCAACTACCTCGGACGCATCGCACCACAGGACCGGGACCTGGTCCTGCCCTCGCTGATGAACACCCTGGCCCTCGTCGGCACCCGCGACGACCTCCGCACCCGCATCACCACCCTGGAACAGGCAGGCATCGACGAACTCCTCATCCAACCGGTGATCGACCCACCCACCGAGATGACCCAACTCACCGAACTCCTCACCTGAACGCCTGCCTACGAAGGGACGGCTTCAGCTGGGCTCTGGCAGCGATCACGGGGAGCTGTCACGGTCGGTGATGTGTGGGTCTGTCTGTGACTTCACAGCATTCCAAGGTCTATGGCCGGTGGACTTGGTCGTGTCGCGTGCTCGATGATCGGTTGGTGGAGAGAAATATCGATCTTGATCGAGCGGCTGCGCAGATTGTTGCTCGTCGGCAAGGATGGACGGCCGGTGGTCTCGTGACCGGTCCGCTCACCTGGCGGGATGAGGCTGGGGCATGGCCGCAGACGCTCGAAGAGGATCGTTCACGGGTGGCAGATCCCGACTCGGTCGGAGTCTGCATTACGGGTCCGGTGGATGCCGAGCTCTCTGTGGTGCTGTTCCGAGGCGGTTGGGCTGACGTGGACTTCCTTGCGGGACTTGCTGACGCGGTCGTGAGCGAGGCCCCAGACGTCACCTCGCCCCAGGTGTTCGGAGAGCTCCTCGACGACTACGTGTCCCGGACGTTCGGCGTGTCGAGTTCGGGTCCTTCCTCAGCGCCGTGAAGGCTGTCGCCACTCGCAAGCAGCGCCAGTGATATGGCGTCCGGGTCTCGGCTGTTGCCCGGGCGTGCTGCCGCCCATCGGACGCTCCCTCAAGTCTGTCGGGATCAGGCTGACCGGGTAAGGGACGTGAATTTCCCTCGCAGGACTTGCTGTTCGCGGGCATTGGGGTGGTCGTCGACGTCGCCGTGTGCGGCATCGGGGTGACGAACGTACGAGCTCGGGGCCGAGCCCACGGGGGGGGTGTCCGAGCTGCGGGCACCGGTCGGCTCGCATCCACGATCGGTACCCCCGGCCGTCTCGTGGACCCCGACGACCTGGCCACCCTCAGCCCGCTGATCACGCGCACCATACGCCGCTTCGGCGACTGGAACTTGGACCTCACCCCGCCCAAGTACGTCGTCGCGACGAGGTTGGACCTGGCCCCGGAGCGCTGTTCCCCACCACGCCGGTGTGACGCCTCGGCGGCCTGGCTAGGCTGAACGCATGACCGATGCGGAGGGACGGGTCGAGCCGTCCGGGGTGTGGGCCACGGCTGTGGGCGTGGCTCGGGTGAGGGCGATGGAGACGGCACGTGAGCAGCCGCTGTTCCGGGACCCGCTGGCGCTGGCCTTCGCCACGGCCGGCGGGAGAGGCCCCGGGACGCCGCCGCCCCCGCGCGCGGACGAGGTGGCGCGGCGCCGCTGGCTCGGCGTGGCCTTCTCGATCGTCATCCGGACGAAGTTCCTGGACGACCTGCTGGACCGGGCGGTCGCGTCCGGCGTCCGGCAGGTGGTGCTGCTCGGAGCCGGGATGGACAGCAGGGCCTTCCGGATGGACTGGCCTGCGGGGACCCGGCTGTTCGAGGTCGACACGGCCGAACCGCTGGGCTTCAAGGCCTCGGTGCTGCGTCAGGAGCGGGCCGTTCCGCGCTGCGAGCGGATCACCGTACCGGTCGACCTGCGCGAGGACTGGCCCCGCGCTCTGGCCGCGGCCGGGCACGATCCGGCGCAGGCGACGGTGTGGATCGCCGAGGGACTGCTGATCTATCTGCCCCAGGACGCGGTGCAGTCGCTGCTCGAACGGATCGGCGCGCTGTCCTCCGCAGGCAGCAGGATGGGCCTGACACTGGGCTCGCCCGGTGTGATCGAACGCTTCCGCGGGGACGCCGCTCCAGGGTCGGCGGCGTCGATGTGGGTCTCGGAGATGCCGGAGGACCCGGTCGGCTGGCTGGACGGCCTCGGCTGGGAGGCGGAGACCTTCACCCTGCGTGAGCGAGCCGAGGCCTACGGCCGTCCGGTGCTCACCCCGCAGCAGCAGGACGAGGGCACCGGCGGGCTGGTCTCGGCGGTGCGCGCGGCGCGCTGAGCACCTGGAGCTGACCGCGCACGTACGCCTTGAGGTCGTGGACGACGCGGACTGGGACGACGAGGAGCACCGCGCAGGGGACAGGAGCCCGTTCCACTATCGGCAGATCGTCGGACAGGCCGTCAGCCTCGCCGCCGCGCTGTCGTCGTTTACCGAGCGCGCCCGACACGCCCCGCGCCGCCTCCGCACCACCACCCGGCCCTGACTCCTGCCCCAGAGCCGGGGCTCAGCGCACCGGGAAGCCGAACGAGTAACCCTGATCCTTGAGCCAGGGAAGGATGCGGCGCAGGGCCGCGACGGTCTGGGTGCGGTCACCGCCCGCGTCGTGGAAGAGGATTGTCGGTCCGAGGTGCAGCTCCCGCTCGACGGTGGCCACGATGGCGTTCGTACCCGGGCGCTCGAAGTCCTTGGAGTCCACGTTCCAGCCCAGCGGTCGCATGCCCCGGGAAGCGGCGAGGTCGCGGCTGTAGGGGGTGAAGGCGCCACCGGGCGCCCGGTAGTACATCGGGCGTATGCCTCCGGACGCCTCGGTGATCATGCGTTCGGCGTCGAGTATCTCCTGCGACTGGTAGGCCTCGGGCTTCTTGTCCATGGTGGTGTCGTGCGACACCGAGTGGTCGCACAGCCGGTGCCCGGCGGCGACCACCTCCTTCACCAGGTCCGGGTGGGCCTGCGCCTGCGTCCCCACCATGCAGAACGTGGCCTTCACCCCGTACTCCCGCAGCACGTCGAGCACTTGAGGGGTCCAGCGGGGGTCGGGGCCGTCGTCGATGGTGATGTTGACGCCGCGCGTCCCCGCGTCCGAGGTGTGCACGATGGTCGCTTCGACCCGCTGGACGTCACTGCCCGGCGTGGCCGACGCGGCCGCCTTCGGTGACGAGTCGCCCGCGGCACCGGCCTGCGCCGTCCACACCGAGGCACCCGTGGCGAGCACCGCCACCCCGAGCGCCGACCCGACCACCTTGCCGTACCAGCCCCGCCCGCCACTGTGCCGTGCCATGTCCGCCCCTTACCTACAGTCCCTCGCCGATCCCCGGTCACCCTGTGACCACCTGGCAGGACGAGGGACGGAGGCCCAGGGATGCCTCTGTTACCGATCACGGACAATTTCGGTAGAGATCGCGGACAACTCTCCGCGAGCAGCGGCCGGAACCGGGCCAGTTGGCCCGATCCCGCCCCCGGCAACGCCCCTCCCCTCGACGGACACCCAGGCAGTACGCCCTACTCCGGCGCCTGAAAGCCGCCGATCTTCTGCTCAAGCAGTTCGGCCAGCCGCAGCGGGGTGCGGTCCTCGTACATCGGCCCGATGAGCTGCACTCCCACCGGCAGACCCTCGGGCGACCTGCCCGTCGGTATGGCGGTGGCGGGCAGACCGGGCATGGTGGCCACACCGGCCCAGACGAGCTGGTCGAAGTACGGGTACTCGACGCCGTCGATGTCGATCCGGCGTTCCCTCGGGTCGGGGTTGTGGTCGTGCGGGAACGCGGGAGTCGGCGTGATCGGGCACACCACGGCGTCGAACTCGGCGAACAGCTGCCGCCAGCCGTGGCGGTGGCGCTCGCGACGGTTGTTCGCCTCGATCCAGTCGCGGTGACTGAACACCATGGCACGCAGCATTGCCGCATCGAGACTCTGGTCGTCGGCGCTCAGTTGGGCGGCGCTGGTCCGCAGCTGCTCGTACGCTTCGACGGGAAAGCGTGCGACGGAGCCCGAGAACAGCAACTGCCGGTAGAGCATCGCGGATTCGGTCAGATCGGGCAGCAGCGGACTGTGCCGCTCGACGCGGGCGCCTCCGTCGACCAGCGCGTCGGCCACTCGGTTCACGCCCGCCCGCACAGCGGACCCGGTCGGAATGAACGGATGCTCGTCGAGGACCAGGACCCGGAAGTCGTCGAGCCGCTCGTGGCGCGCGGGCGGCAGCCTCAAGTCGTACGCCGCACCGTGTGTCAGCGGGTCCGGTCCGGCCATGACGTCGAGCAAGAGCGTGAGGTCGCGGGCACTGCGCGCCATCGGGCCGACGACGGCGAGGTCGGAGTCGACCGGCAGTGCCGGCGCGGGCGGCGGAACCATACCGCGCACCGCCGCGAGCCCGAGCGTCGGCTTGTGCGCGTAGACACCACAGAAGTGTGCGGGGGTGCGCAACGAACCAGCGAGGTCGGAGCCGATGGACAGCGCGCCGAATCCGGACGCCAGGGCCGCCGCCGATCCGCCGGACGATCCGCCCGACGTACGGGCGTGATCCCAGGGGTTGTTGGTGGTGCCATGGATCTCGTTGAAGCTCTGTATGTCCTGCAACCCCAGGGGCACATTCGTCTTGCCGAGCACCACCGCGCCCGCGGCCTTGAGCCGCGACACCTGCACCGCGTCCTCGGCCGGCATGAAGTCCCGGTGTTGCGGCATGCCCCAAGTCGTGGGCAGCCCTGCGATGTTGTACGACTCCTTGACCGTCACCGGAATGCCGAGCAGCGGCCGGTCCTCACCACGGGCGCGCGCCTGGTCGGCGTCGCGCGCGGCGGCCCGTGCACGGTCGAAGTCCGGCACACAGATCGCGTTGATCTCCTTGTCGTCCCGCTCGATACGGGCGATCGCCTCGTCGGTGAGTTCCACCGAGGTCACTTCACCGGCACGCAAGTCAGCCGCAAGTTCTTCGGCCGTCGAATATGTCCGCTCCATGAATCCGACCGTATCGGCCTGCCGAAGAGGGCACGAAATACCGCTTCACACAACGCCGGTGCCCCCGCCATATGGATTTTGCGATCCTGCGTCGCCGCATCGCGGAGGCACACCCGCGCTGTTCCGCCGGCGGTGAACTCCGGCCCGATCGGGCTCGACGATCACTACCCTCCCGTCTCATGACAACGATCACCACGCGCACGGTCGAATACCCGGCCGACGACCTCACGATGATCGGGCACCTCGCGCTCCCGGCCGGTGTCGACCGCCGGCCCGCGGTGCTGCTCGGACCAGAGGGCACAGGGCTCAGCGACGTCGAGCGCCGCCGGGCCGATGCGCTCGCCGAGCTGGGATACGTGGCGCTGGCCTTCGACCTCCACGGCGGGCGCTATCTGGGCGACCCCGAGGAGATGCTGGCCCGTTGCATGCCACTGCTCGCCGACCCCGACCGGATGCGGGGCATCGGCCACGCGGCGCTCGACGTGTTGCGCGCCGAACCGCGGACCGCCCCCGACCGGATCGCCGCCGTCGGTTACGGCACCGGGGGCGCGATCGCGCTGGAACTCGGGCGCGACGGCGTCGACCTGCGCGCGATCGGGACGGTCAACGCACTGACCACGGGCCGACCGGGCGAGGCCGCGCACATCCGTTGCCCGGTGTGGGCCGGGGTCGGATCGGAGGACCCGATCATGCCGCCCGCCCAACGGGAGGCGTTCACCGCCGAGATGCAGGCCGCAGGCGTCGACTGGCGCCTCGCGGTGTACGGCGGCGCACTGCACGCCTTCCACCACCCGCCGGTCGACCACACCGTGCGCCCCGGCGTCGGCCACCATCCACGGCACGCGCAGCGAGCCTGGCGCGACATCGTCGACCTGCTCGCCGAGTGCCTGCCCATAACGGAGTGATCCCCCCTGGCGTATCCCCACCCCACCGCCCCAAGCCCCTCGCGCAGCCCTATCGTTGGCTGATGCGCGCACACCATATTGACCGCCCAGCCGATCTCGACGTAGTACGTGAGTCCTATGACCGGGTGGCCGACAACTACGCCCACATGGTCCTGACGACGGGTATGGGCGACATCCGTACCCACCCATGGCTCAAGGCGTCGATCGACGCCTTCGCCGACACCGTGGGCGAGCTCGGGCCTGTCCTCGACGTCGGCTGCGGACCCGGAACGGTGACCGGCTACCTTGCCGAGCGCGGACTCGACGTATCCGGGGTGGATCTCTCCCCTCGGATGATCGAGAACGCGCGCCGTCTCCATCCGCAGTGCCGCTTCAGCGTCGCCTCCGCCACCGACCTCGACCTGGCCGAAGCGTCACTCGGCGGCGTGCTCGGGTGGTGGTCACTGTTCAACCTCCCCCGTGACGTCCTTCCGCAGGTTCTCGCCATGTTCGCGCGCGCGTTGAAGCCGGGCGGACACTTCATCACCGCGACGCACGTCGGCGACGAAGACCTGGTGCGCACCGAGGCCTACGGAGAGGTACCCGTTCGCTGGACGACACACAAATGGCGGCCGGAACAACTCGTGGACCTGATCGAGCAGGCCGGACTGCGCCCGGTCGCCGAACTGCGGCTCCCCGCCGATGAGCAGACCGGGCCTGGTGTGGTCGTCATGGCCAAGCGACCCGGCTGAGTCCCACGGGACGGCCTCGCCCTGCTGAGCAGGGCGGGCCGCGTACCCAACCGGCTACCGGGTCACCACTCCCGCCGGGACGGGACCGTAACCGGCGGGCCGGGTGGTGAAGGTGCCCCGGCCCTGGGTGCGGCTGCGCAGCCGCGACGCGTAGCCGAACAGCTCCGCCAACGGCACGCTCGCGGTGATGACCGCCGTGCCCGCCCGTGCGGACGATCCGCCGACCCGGCCGCGCCGGGCCGCCAGATCGCCGAGCACCCCGCCCACAGCACTGTCGGGCACGGTGACGGTGACCTCGATCACCGGTTCCAGGAGCACCATCGCACTGGCGCGCAGGGCTTCGCGCAGCGCTAGGCGGCCCGCGGTCCGGAACGCCATCTCCGAGGAGTCCTTGGGGTGGGTGGCCCCGTCGGACAGCGTGACCCGCACCCCGGTCACCGGATGTCCGCCGAGGGGACCCGCGGCGAGGGCGTCACGGCAACCGGCCTCGACCGCGCGGATGTACTCCTGCGGCACCCGGCCACCCGTGACGGTCGAGCGGAACTCGAACCCTTCCACGCCGGTGCCGCTGTCCACGGCGTCGGCCGCTCGTTCCAACGGCTCCACATCGATCACGACATGCGCGAACTGGCCCGCTCCTCCTTCCTGTTTGACATGCCGGTACAGCAGTCCGGACACCCCGCGCCCGACCGTCTCGCGGTAGGCGACCTGCGGACGCCCGACCCCGACCTCCAGTCCCTCGTGGCTGCGGCGGATCTTCTCCACCGCCACCTCCAGGTGCAGCTCACCCATCCCCGACAGCACCGTCTGACCGGTCTCGGGATCGGTGCGCACAGTCAGCGAAGGATCCTCCACCACCAACTGCGCCAGCGCCGAGGCCAGTCGGTCGGTGTCGAGGCTGCGGCGGGCCTCGACCGCCACCGAGACCACCGGGTCCGCGACCGTCGGCGGCTCGAAGACCAGTGGATGCGCCGGTGCGCACAAAGTGGCCCCGGCGCGGGCCGACTTGAGCCCGATCACGGCGACGATGTCCCCGGCCCGCGCCCGGTCCACCTCGGTGTTCCGGTCGGCCTGTACGCGCAGGATCCGGCCGATGCGCTCGGTGCGCCGAGCGGTCGCGTCCAGCACCGTGTCCCCCCTTCGTATCGTTCCCGCGTACACCCGCACGTAGGTGAGACGTCCGGTGGCGGTCGCGTTCACCTTGAACACCAGGCCCGCGAAGGGCTCGTCCGGGTCGGCGGTCCGCTCCCGCACCTCGCCGTCCAGGGTGCCCCGCACCGGCGGCATGTCCACCGGCGAGGGGAGATAGGCGACGACGGCGTCCAGGAGCGGCTCGATCCCCCGGTTGCGGTACGCCGATCCGCACAGCACGACAACTCCCTCGCCGCTCGCGGTGAGGTCGCGCAGCGCCGCGACCAACGTTGCCTGCGTCAGTTCCGTACGGGCGCAGAACTCCTCCAGCGCGACCGGGTGGAGCTCCGCCACCGACTCCTCCAGCAGTCGGCGCCGCCGCAGCGCCTCCTCCCGCAGGGGTTCGGGCACCGGCCCCTCCTGGTAACCGTCGCCGTCCGCACCCCAGTTCAGCGCGCGCATCCGCAGCAGATCCACCACTCCGGTGAACCCGTCCTCCCGGCCGATCGGCAGCTGCACGACGAGCGGAACCGTGTGCAGCCGGTCCCGGATCGACGCGACCGCCGTGTCCAGGTCGGCTCCGGCGCGGTCCAGCTTGTTGACGAACGCGATCCGGGGCACGCGGTGCCGGTCCGCCTGGCGCCACACCGACTCACTCTGCGGTTCGACGCCCGCCACGGCGTCGAACACCGCGATCGCGCCGTCGAGCACCCGCAGGGAGCGCTCCACCTCGTCGGAGAAGTCGACATGGCCGGGGGTGTCGATCAGGTTGATCCGATGGCCGTCCCATTCACAACTCACCGCCGCGGCGAAGATGGTGATACCGCGGTCGCGCTCCTGAGAGTCGAAGTCGGTGACGGTGGTGCCGTCGTGGACCTCACCCCGCTTGTGAGTGGTACCGGTCGCGAAGAGGACGCGTTCGGTGACGGTGGTCTTGCCCGCGTCGACATGGGCGAGGATGCCGAGGTTTCGTACGACGGCGAGCGCGGGGACATGGTGGGATCGGAGGTCGAGGTTGGTACGCACGGCCCGAGGCCTTTCGGAATGCTGAACACGGTGGAAATGGGCAGCGCGATTCCCGGACGTGTTGTGCCCCAAGTCTTAGACGGGGCAAGATTTTTGACGTAACGTCAGGTGTGTTTACGTCAGGCTGGCGCCGGACCACCGGCTCTGCCGGGTGAGTCCCGTGTGGGCAGGGGTCAGACGTACGTCGCGGGCATCCGGTGGCGGCCGCGCAGCCGGCACCGGGAACGCGTGGACACCAGGATCACGTCGTACCGCGACCGGGGAACAGCGACGGCGATGCGCTCACACATGCCGGGCTCCCCTCATTCGTCGACGTGCGGCCCCCGGGACTCCGTGGCCATGTGAGGCGAGTGTAGGGAGCGGGAGGCGGTTGCCGACACCGGTTTATTCGGCACAGCGGCTGTGCGAGGGCCGGATACGCCTCTGGTGCCGACGGTCGGGGCGCCGGACCGGCGAGGGCATGCAGGACGGCAAGAGTGCTGGTCAGGTGGTCCGAGGCGGCCGTTAGGGTGATCCGACAGATCATTTGAGAAAGGCCACGTGTGACCACGTCACGTCCCCACACCCTGTTCTCCTTCGGCACGCTGATGGACGAGCAGGTCCAGACCGCGCTCTTCGGCCATGCCGTGCCCACGTCTCCCGCGTCGCTGACCGGATACACCACCAGGCCCCTCCCGATCACCGACCCGTCCGTGATCGCCACCAGCGGCCTCGACGTACACCTGACCCTTCGGCGCAAGTACGGCACCGTGGTCGAGGGGGCGGTGCTGCACCTCACCGACGAGGACCTCGCCGCGGCCGATGCGTACGAAGTCGACGACTACGCTCGCCGACGGGTACGGCTCTCCTCCGGCGAGAGCGCCTGGGCCTACCTCGATGCCGACCCGCTGCGCTCGGCAGCGCGCATCGTGGTGGTCGGCGACAGCATCGCCTACGGACGCTGTGACCCGCGCGGCGGATGGACTGCCCGCCTGGCGGCGGACCACATCGCCGCGAACGAGGCCGAACACCGCGTCTTCAACCTGGCCATACCCGGCAGCACCCTGCGCGACGTCACCGAGCAGACCCCCGGGCTGCTGGCCGCCCGCCTGCCCGACACGCTCCTGGTCGCCGCCGGTATCAACGACTCCGCCCTGCCCGTCGCCGCCGCACAGACCGGTGATGACGCACTGGCGTACGTCGCAGACCGGCTCGGCGCGCTTGCCGCCACGGCCTTCAGCCACAACGCACGGCTCGTCGTCGCCGGACCCATCTGGCTCGATGAAGAACGCACCCGCGACTACGAGGGCCTGCGTTTCACCGAGGAGCGGGCGCTGGCCCTGCGTGAGGCCGCACGGTCCTGGTGCGAGGAGAACCACGTCGACTTCCTCGACCTGTGGGAGCCCCTGCGCAAGCGCACCGACCTGCTCGTCGACGGCCTGCACCCCAACCCCGAAGGCCACCGGGTGCTCCATCAGCACCTCGACACGCTCGGCCGCTGAACCGGAAGTGCCCCTCGATGGGCGCGCGGGGTGACCGGCGCCGCGCCGGTCACCCCACCGCCTGAAACCCCGACGTCCTACCGTAGAAGGCCGACTCCGCCTCTGGTCACCGGGCAGGAGTGGCGCGAGTGGTTTCGGGCAGATGCTGGTCGAGGATCCTCCGCAGCCGGTCGGTCCCGTCCGGCTTGTGCAGCGCGCGCTTGGGCACGAAGGTCATGCACCTCTTGTCGGCGGAGATCACCACGAACAGATGGGTGGTTTCCCGGTAGTAGGAGAACTTGGGCCAGCCGGAGCACCGGCGATCGTGCTGCGTGGACACGGTAAATCCGGTGGCGTCCACGATGACCCAACGCTGTCCCCCCGCTTGGGCACGCCGGTGGGCCTGGCGGGCCTGCAGGCGTGGCGCGATCACCAGAACGAACGTGAGGAATACCGCGCCGAACAACAGGGAGAACCAGTCCAGCTGGCCCTGGGGGTCGACCCGTAGGCCCAGCGCCACGAGGAGCAACCCGATACCGGTGAGGATCCACTTGCGGGGATGTGCTGCGCGGGCGGGGAGATCATTCCGTTCCGGCGCGATGCCCTGACAGTTCTGACGGTTCGACTGCACTCGGCAAGGCCCTCACCGCGCACGAGGCCTCCTCATGCACATTTCCTGTCAACATGCACGAACGGGCCAGGCGTTGTCGGTGCATGTCACATATTCCGCTGGCACCTTCCGCGGCAGCGGCACGACAGAGCACGCCCAAATCCGGACATACGGCCCCGGATACCCGACCCCTCCACCACTCCCACCCTCCACGCCACGGCGGCAAGCGGAGATGAAACCAGCCAATTTCATTCACCATTCATTAAATTCTCAACCCCCGTGACCTTGATCACCGCACAGATACCTGGCGACTACATCGATCGAAGGTAATGTTTCTTTCGTCAGATCGAACGGATAACAGATCCGCCGGTGACAGGAAGCAGAGCAGCCTGCCGCCCGCAGATATTTTCCGAAATGGACAGTCGACGCCCTGCCGAGCGGCCGGCTGTGTGCGGCCCAAAAGCGAAGCGTCCCGCGGAGGAATTAATGTTCGATGTACTCACGGATCTCCACGCGCTTTATCAGGAGCATGGGATCACGACGGGCAAGCTCTACCAGGAATCGATGCAGAACGCCCTGGGACCTCAGCTCGCCTATGCCACGCCGGCGATGTACGGAGTCACGGCGACGGTTCTGTCCAGCAGGCGGATGGTCGCCTACAATCTGACGCAGAACGCGATCGACGAGGCCAAGGGCGCCGCACGGATCCAGATCATCGCCGACCGGTATGCCGACCCCGAGTTCCACAAGAAGATGACCCGGCACGTGGGCGAGGAACTGAAGCATTCCAAGCAGTTCAAGGCCCTGGTGCAGGCGACCGGCTACGAGACGCTCGACGAGTACATCGAGAAGCAGATCGCGGAAGAGGTCCTCGACTTCGAGGACGGACTGAAGCCTTTCATCTGCCGGGTGCACTCGATCGAACTCAGGTCCTGGACCGTTCTGCGCATATATCAGCAGATCCTGCGGGAACGCCGATTCCCCGACCTTTCCGACGACGCACTCCCGGTCCTTGAGAACATCATGGCCGACGAGATCAACCACGTCGTCTACACCGGGGAGCAGATAGACCTCTGGCTGCGCGAGGACCCTGCGCTGCAAACAGTCTTCGACGAGTGCCTTGAGCACACCAACAGGGAGACCTGGCAGGACATCTCGTCGATGACCGCATGGCTGGCGACGAACTTCGAAGTCGTCTTCGGCGACTCCGACGTCAGCGCTGCGGATGTACCGAAGTCACGTTTCCTCGTGGGTGAGCTCACCCCCGACGTAACGCTGACCTGAAATGTATCCACGAAAGTGATGGGAGAACACCATGGCTACGCGTGACCAGCTCAAGAAGCGTCTCGAAGACGTTCTCGGTACCCGACTGAACATTGAGGGCATGGAGCCGCCGCGTCTTGTCCGCGCCAACTCCGCTTTCTCGAAGCGTCAGGCCAAGGACAGCCAGATCGTCGAAATCGACAAGTAGTCGAGGCATGGCCGGAAACTGATCCGACCGTGAGAGACAGCGCCCGTGCGACAGCGGAAAACGGCTGCCGCACGGGCGCCCACGTACTCTTTTCTGCTTACTTGCGTGCATGCTACGCTCAGATGTGGACAGCTATCTAGAGACTTTTCTGGACAATCTGTACGTCCAGGGAAAGCAACACGACGCGCAGTACGAGGACCGGCTGCTCCGGTTACGGAACGTGGAACCCGAATCGGCCCGATTGCTCCACTTTCTCGTGCGCGCGACCGGCGCACGCACCGCTCTGGAGATCGGGACGTCCAACGGACATTCCACCGCCTGGATCGCAGCCGCTCTGCCGGCCGCCGGAGGGCATCTGACGAGCGTGGAAATCCTGCCGGAGCGTTCGAGAGCAGCCGCCGAGAATCTGACGGAAGCGGGACTTCGCGACCGGGTCGAACTGCTCGTCGAGGACGCCTCCAAAACATTGGCCCGCAGCCCCGCAGACCACTGGGACTTCGTGTTTCTCGACGCCGAGCGAAAATACTACCCGGCGTATTGGCCGGAACTGCGGAGAACGATCCGGCCGGGCGGCATCCTCGCGGTCGACAACGTACTTTCCCATGCCGCGCAGGTGCGTGAATTCATCGAACTGGTGCAAGGGGACCCGGACATGACCACTACGACCGTTCCCACGGGCGCCGGGGTGCTGCTCGTACTGAAAGACGGGGCGGCCGCCGCGTGACCGAGCGCTTCGCCTTCTGCGAGACCGCCCTGTCGGGCACCGGCCTGCGGGCCATGGAGGCCGTCCGGGCCGACGGCGGCGAGGTGGTCTTCCTCGCCCGCGACCCCGAGTACTACCGGTCGCGTCACAGCCCCTTTCCGCCCGACACGGGACTGGTCGACCACACGGTCGTCTGTGACACCAACGAGGTGGACGCCGTCGTGGCGGCACTGTCGGGGCTCGATGTGACAGCGGTGATCTCCACGGGTGAGCACCATGTCCGGGTCGCCGCCGAGGCCGCCGCGCGGATCGGCGCGAGCGGGCTCGCACCGTCCGCCGCCGAGGCCTGCCGCGACAAGGCCACCACGTACGAGCGCGCCGCCGCCCGGGGAGTGCGGGTCCCCGCGCATCGGCGGGTGACCGAGGCCCGGCACGCCGAGACGGCGGTGCGCGGCCTGAGCGGCCCCTGGGTGGTCAAGCCGGCCGATGGAACGGGCAGTTCGGGTGTCGTCCTGTGCGACACCGACGCCGCCGTGGCCGCCGCCGTACGCGACGGCCTGCGCGAGCGGACCAACGCCCGCGGCCAGCGCCGTACGGGCGGCATGGTGGTCAGCGAGTACGTCGAGGGGCCCGAGTACAGCGTCGAACTGGTCGCGGCCGACGGGCGTTTCGCGGTGGTCGGTGTCACCGCGAAACGGCTGGGTCCCCACCCCCACTTCGTCGAGCTCGGCCATCTCTTCCCCGCCCCGCTCAACGGCGAAGAGGCGTCGGAACTTGCGCGTTTCGCCACCGGCGCGGCCGCCGCGGTCGGATTCGACACCGGTGTCGCCCACGTCGAGCTGCGGTGCGGGCGCTCGGGACCGGTGCTGATCGAGATCAACGCCCGGCCGCCCGGCGACCACATCACCGATCTGGTGACCTCGGCCACCGGCCTCGACCTGTGCCGCCTGCTGGTCCAAGCCCACCGGCCCGGTGACGGGGCGATCGCGGAGGTGGAGGAGGCGGTGACAGGGGCACGCGGCGCGGCGGCGATCTCGTATCTGCCGGTCGGCCGCCCGGGCCTGTTCGACACCATTGAGGGAAGTGACGCGGCCGAACGTGTCCCCGGGGTGCGGGAGGTGCGCTGCCTGGTGGGCCGGAACACCGTTCTCGGCGCGTCCACCGACAGCCACAGCCGGCTGGCCTACGCACTCGCCGCCGCGGGGTCACCCGCCGAGGCGCAGCGGGCGGCGGACACCGCCCTCGGCATGCTCCGCCCCGTCTACACGGACGAGTGCTCCCCCGCCGTCGGCCCCGGGGAGCGGAACCGGTGAGAGCACCACGCATGTTACGGGGGCTGCCGAGGGAGTTCTGGGTCCAGTGGTGGGGAACGCTGCTCAACCGGCTGGCCACGTTCGTCCAGCCGTTCCTCGTTCTCTACCTCACGACGTCGAGAGGGCTGAGCGTTCCGCAGGCGGGCATGGTCGCCGCGGTGTGGGGAGCCGGGGTGATCGGCGGAGCGGTGGTCGGAGGGTGGTCCGCGGACCGCATCGGGCCCCGCGCCACCGTCCTTGGGGGGATGTGTCTGTCCGCCGCCGCACTCGTGGGCCTGGGGACTGCCCGCGGGCTCCCCTTCCTGCTGGCGGCGGCACTGCTGGCGGGCGTGACCTCCAACATCTACCGGCCCGCCGCGGACGCGTTGGTCGCCGACATCGTCGCCCCCGCCGACCGCACCCGTGCCTTCGGTCTGACGTTCTGGGCCATCAACGCCGGGTTCTCGGTCTCCGCGGCCCTCGGCGGCTACCTGGCGTCCCTGGGCTACGGACTGCTGTTCGCGGTCGACGCGGCCACCTGTCTGGCCTGCGGTGTCCTCATGTACGTGGGTCTCCCCGAGCCCCAGCGCGCGGTGCGGCCGACCCGGCGCTCCGGCGGGTACCGCATGGTCTTCTCCCACACCACCGTGGTCGCCCTGCTGTTGCTGACGGCCGGATACGCACTGGTCTACGAGCAGGCGTACGTCGCCCTTCCGTTGGCGGTACGGGACGCCGGTCTGCCCACCGCGGCGTACGGAGCGGTCATCGCGGTCAACGGCGTGTTCATCATCCTCTTCCAACCGTGGATCAGCTCCGTGGTGGGGCGGTACCCACGGGGACGGGTCATGGCCGCTGCCACGCTGCTGCTCGGGACGGGCCTCGCCTGCACGGGTCTGGCCGACACCGTGTGGGAGTTCGGGGCGACGGTGGTGCTCTGGTCGCTCGGGGAGAGCGCGATGGCGGGGAACACCCAGGCCGTCGTGGCCGACCTGTCGTCCCCGGAAGCACGCGGCGCCTACCAGGGCGCTTTCACGATGGCGCGTTCCTGCTCCATGCTCTTCGGCCCGATGATCGGCGCCGCCGTCTACGCGGGACCCGGTCCCGGGGTGCTCTGGGGCGGCTGCCTCGTCACCGGCGTCCTCGTGGCGGCGGGCTTCCCCCTCGTGATGCGCCGGGCGAAGGCCGCCACCGTGCCCGAGGCGGCGGACCGTGTCGGGGTCGCCGGGGGCTGAGCCTTACGGCTGCCCAGCTGGTGTGGAGAGTGCGACGGGTGCGGGACGGTCTTGGCGGACCGTCCCGCGAACGTGTGCCCACGCCGCACGAAGTGGCGACGCACCGAGAAGTCGACGGCGGCGAGCGGCTCCCGACTTCTCAGAGAGCCCTGTCGACTCGATGGCCCGTGCACACCTTCGGCACGCTCTCCTTCACCCCGAGCAACCGGTAGTAGTTCGCCCCGAGGGCGATGTCGCGGAACGCCTCGTCGTTGAGCGCCTTGTTGATGCGGCTGGTGGCCTCAAGCTCCTGCTCATAGACCTGATAGTCCTTGTTCCGCGACGCCACGAAGTCGGTCCCGGGGATGGCTCTGGTGGGATACCGGTCGAGGAACGCGGCGTACTTCTCCCGGCCCCCTGGCTTGCTGAAGTAGTTGTCCTCCAGCACCCGCCAGCTGAGGTCCACCATGAGGTTGGGGTGCTCGTCGAGCAGCTTCTTCATGATCCCGATATGTCGATCGGAGTCCATCGTGGTCAGCTCCTTCGACAGCCCCATGTGCGCCCACACGACCTTGTTCCGCGGATAGAGCCTGAGCGTCTCCTCCATCAGGTGGAGGTACTTCGTCGGCTCCTTGTCGCTGCCGAGATCCGAGTGGATGGTGATCGGGATTCCACGGTCCCGCAGCACCTTCATCATCGGCGCCCAGTTCTTGATGTTCTCGGTCGTCGAGGGCTGATGACGGTTGGGGAACAACGCTTGCTTGACGAGGTTGACCTCGCCGGCCCACCGGAAGACTCCGGGAAACTCCTTGTCGTACAAGGCGATTCCGGACGGAATGGTCTCCGGGCGGTTCAGATCCATGAAGGTCATGGAGACGGTGAGTTCCGCGTCCTCGGACTTGTCCGCCACATAGTTCTCGGCGTTGACGAAGTCGTTCTTCATGCTCGGTACGACGGGAGTGCCGGGACAGTCCAGGTAGTACGTACAGCCGGAGCTCACCGGCAGCATCTGCCCGATGCCGAACATGCTCGCGTGCCGGACACCGCTCTTGTGCAGATAGCCGGTGAGTTCCTCGAAGGGGATCGCCTGGCCGCCGAACGGACGGAAGTGCAGATGGCTGTCGACCTGCGAGGTATACGGCTCTCTCGCCCGGTCGAAACAACCCGACTCCGCCACGGCCGAACCCGCCCCGGCGGGCGACGCTACGACCGCGACCGCCGTCAGCACAGCTCCGGCGATGCCGAGGCGCCTGGTGATGCGTAGTGTGTCGATGAGAACTCCCGTTGCCACATGCCCTGTTGAAAAGCCAAAGCCACGGCCGCCGGTTGACTCTCCGATCACCGGGCCCCCTGGACCGTGCCCACAGAGTGGACCGTGCAGCCCCACGCTCGATCACAACCACCCGATCGGGTCACCGGCAGGCGCCAGCCCTTCCCGTACGAACCGGTTGGCGGCAGTCCCCAAAGTCGCCCGACCTGCTCAATGAGAAGGCCGGTCTGGGGCTGACCGAGCGCGCAGAGCATCACGGCTGACTCGGCTGCTCTGCACGCAGCCCGGAGCTGGATGACGCCCCGGCGCCCCGGCCAGCTCCGTCCGGAGTCCGTCGACTTTTCAGGTTTCCGCCCTCGCGATGTCACACACCAGCGCTGCCGCGTGTCAGCGAGATGTGGGGGCGCGCAGCGATGCCGAGCCCCCTTCGCTCCGCAACATCCGCTGAACCAACACCGCACAGGAGTATCCGATGCCCATGACCTACGTCATCGTCGCCGTCCTCACCGCAGCCTGGGTCGGCTTCTCCGGTTTCTCCCTGCTGCGCCGGGCCGACTTCGTGACACAGCCGCTGGTCCAGTACGGCATACCGCGCACCTGGTGGACCCCGCTCGGCCTCGCCAAGGCAGCGGGCGCCACAGGCCTGCTGGTCGGTCTGGCGCTCCCCGCGGTCGGTATCGCGGCCGGAGTAGCCCTGGTGCTGTACTTCCTCGGCGCCGTCGTCGCCGTGCTGCGGGCACGCTCCTACGCGACCGTCGTCTTCCCCCTCCTCTACCTCGCGCCGGTCGTGGCCACCCTGAGCCTCGGCTGAGCCGCCTGACCCTCCACAGCAGGTCGAACTTCCCATAGCGTCGTGAAGTTCGGAGCGGCAACTTCTCCGGAGCGGCAACCCCGCGCCTGGTCGCACGTCGTACAGGGCAAGGGGGGTTCACCCCAGTCCCCACCGCATCAATCGGCCGCGGCCTGCTCGGGCAGGCTGCGCCGCCCCCCTCGTACGCGAAGCACCAAGAAAGGCGAAACGATGCCAGCCACACACCAGGTTTTCCCGGGCAGAATTGCCGCCGCGGCCGCCTTCCTGCTCAGTGCGGCCACGGCGGCGCTACTGCTGCCGACCACGGCCCTGGCCGCGGAGCCGGAGACCATCACCACGCATTCCGGCGCCACCACGCAACAAGAGCGCCAGCAGATCGACGCCTACTGGACCCCCGCACGTATGAAGCTGGCAGGTGCCCTGGTCCCCGAGGCCACCCCGCTGCCCGAGGACGACAACACGCCCGACGATCCGCAGCCGCTGCCCGCCGGTACGCCTGACCCGGGCGCCACTTGGCGGCACGGAGGCGCGGTGGACAAGAGCGTCGGACGGCTCTTCTTCACCTTCTCCGACGGCTACGACGGCAGCTGCACCGCGACGGTCGTCAACAGCGCGAACCGCAGCACCGTCGTCACCGCCGCGCACTGCCTGCGAAGTGTCGGGGCCCCCACCGCCGACGGCACCTGGAACCGCCACCTGTATTTCGTGCCCGGCTACCGCAACGGTACGAAGCCTCTCGGCGGCTTCAGTATCAAGTCCATGGTCACGTCCTCCCGTTGGAATACCGACCCGGCCAAGACGACATCGGAGGACATCGCAGTCGCTGGTCACGACGCGGCGTTCCTCGTCGCCAACCCCTCGGCCGAGGGACGGCGGATCGCGGACGTCACAGGAAGCCAGAACATCGCCTTCACCCAGCCGGTCCAGGACGAGTTCATCGACACCTTCGGCTACCCGAAGGGCAAACTCAACGACCCCACCGCCCCCTACGCCGGATCACGAATGATCCACTGCGCCGGACCCGCCCGGCCGGGCCCCAAAGCGCCCCTGCTGTGGGGCGAGCGCTGCGACATGTCCAGCGGAGCGAGCGGCGGCCCCCACTTCGCCCGGTTCAACCCCCGCAGCGGCATCGGCACCGTCGTCGGCGTCACCACGACCACCCACGAACTCGCAGGCGGCCCCGCACCCACCCTCTACGCCACACGCCTGGGTGACAGCGCCCACCGCCTCTACCGCTGGGCACAGACTCAAACACCCTGACCACAAGCGCCCGCCCCCTTGTGCGAACGCTTCCCTTCCGCCCAACTACCAAGCGGCGCAATCGAATTCATCCACACTGCCCAGCAGATGCCTTGTTCCACAACGGTGACATTGTCCAGGCAACGACCGTTGCGTCCAGGCTCTCTTCCCTTACGAACGTCCGCCGGACCGGTCGAGAGCCTGACCATTCTCAACCAGTCCGGCGGTGACCAGAGCGACCACAGGAGAGGGAAGCCATGATCATGCGTAATCGGCGTGCGGCACTGCGAGGGACGGTCGTCGGCACGGCGGCGGCCGCCACGATCGCCCTGGCGGCGGGGGGCGCCTGGGCGAAGTCGGACATCACGTTCACGGCCGGCCCGCACACCGCACGCCTCGGCTCGGCCATCCACCTCACCGGGCACGGCGGGGATGACAACTCCACCTACAACCGGTTCTGCGTGCAGCAGCGCTCGGGCTCCGGCGGGTGGGTGACCCTGCGGTGCTCGCACGGCGGCTACCACGGTGGCGGCAAACTGGACTTCACGGTGCGCGCGGCGCATCGAGGCCAGTGGCAGTACCGCGCCGTGCTCACCGAGGCATCCTCGCCGACGTCCAAGCACATCCGGGTACACCAGATCTCTCAGGTCAAGACGGTTCAGGTGCGCTGACCACCCGGCCACCCCGCCCGCATCACGCCGGAGAAGGTGGTGCGGGCGACCCCGCCGGGCGCGAGGCTCCTGGCGCTCTCGGGTCCCACGACGTCCATGCCCCCCTGCTCCCGAACCTCAGCCCCGCCCGGGCGTCTTGGGATAGGGGGCGGACAGGAAATCGGCGTCCTGGCGCACCAGACCGCGCGGCAGCCAGTACACCGCCTTATGCCGAGCAGCGCCATGGCCCGCGCGTACACGTGCCAGGCGTGGTAGCCGGAGAACCGGTTCATGGTGTGCACGCCGTTGTCGCCCGGCGCCCGGCGCGGGTCGTAGAGCGCGCCCTGCCCGAACTAGGCGAACGCGCCGACGAGACGGGGGGCGCGGCGCCGGTGGAACTGGTCGAAGACGCCGAGCTGCGCGCGCGACATCAGACGCAGCGGCTCGGCGACGGGTGCCGCCCAGTCTCGGAAGGTCCCCGGGTAGCCCGGCTGACGCTACCGGGCGAGCCCGGCGTCGAGGACCGAGCGTACGGTCGGGACCCTGCGGAGGGGAGGGCTCCGGCCCACCTACGTCACTTCTTGCTCAGGAGTCACCGAGGGAACCGATGAGCGGGTCGACCGGCCGCTCGAAGAACGTCTCCAGCACCACGGTCGCCTGGGTGCCGCTGACCCCGTCGATGGCGTAGAGGCGGCGCAGTACGTCCTGGAGTTGAACGGTGGTCGCGGTCCTCACCTTCACCAGCACGGAAGAACTGCCCGCGATGATGTGCGCCTCCAGGATCTCGGGGAGCGCGGCGAACGCCTCGGCCGAGTCCCCCATCCAGGAGGTCGAGTCCACCATCACGTACGCCAGGACTCCGCTACCCACCGCCGCCGGGTCGACGTCGGCGATCGTGCGGCGGATGACACCGCGCTCGCGCAGCTTGCGTACGCGCTCATGGGCGGCCCCGGCGGACAGGCCGACGGCCTCGCCCAGCGCGGCGTAGGACTGGGTGGCGTCCTGCTGAAGCTGCGCCAGCAGGGCCCGGTCAATGTGATCCACAACTCTCCATCCTGAACAACCTTGCAATGACCGTACCTCATCTTGCAATCTCTGCATCAAGCCGAAGATCATTCGGTTCCGATGATGGAGGGGGTCCGATGGCCGGCGAAAGCCCTGCGCTGTACGAGATGTTCGACGAGCGGTTCCGCAGCGGGCGGTGCATGAACGGTGACAGCGCCCTGGAGCTTCTGCACGCCGGCAGCCGCTGGGCGGAGGGGCCCCTCTATCTGCCCGCCTGGCGCCAGCTCGTCTGGAGTGACATCCCCAACGACCGGATGCTGCGCTGGGACGAGGAGAGCGGAGCGGTCGAGGTGTTCCGGCGCGCCGCCGGGCACACCAACGGCAACACCCTCGACCGCCAAGGCCGTCTCATCACGTGCGAGCAGGGCAACCGCCGGGTGACCCGGACGGAACACGACGGCACGATCACCGTCCTGGCCGACCGATGGCAGGGCAAGCGCCTGAACAGCCCCAACGACGCGACGGTGAAGTCCGACGGGTCCATCTGGTTCTCCGACCCCGACTTCGGCATCACCAGCGACTACGAGGGCCACCGCGCGGAGAGCGAGATCGGCGCCAACAACGTCTACCGCGTCGATCCCGACGACGGCGAGGTCCGCCTCGTCGCCGACTGCTTCGGAGCCCCCAACGGACTGGTCTTCTCCGCCGACGAGAGGCAGCTCTTCGTCTCCGACACCCGGGCGGGGTTTATCCGTGTCTTCGATGTACGCGAGGACGGCACGCTCTCGGACGGCGAGGTTTTCGCCGAAGCCGCGGGGCGGGAGAACGCACGCTTCGACAACCTCCGCTTCGACGACGGCGGCCGGCTCTGGGTGGCCGCGATGAACGACGGCGTGCACTGCTACGACCCCGACGGCACGCTGATCGGGCGGCTCGTCGTCCCCGAGACGGTCGCCAACATCTGCTGGGGCGGCGCCAAGCGCAACCGGCTCTTCATCGCCGCGCGGACCAGTCTCTACTCGGTCGTGATGGGCGTCACCGGCACCCACCCGACGGGCTCGGGCCGCAGGCCGGTGGCACTCACGGACGTGTGACGGGACCCCCGTGTCGGAGGGTTGCCGCACGCATCCGCACCGTCACCTGTACTTGCCGCGGATGCCCCAGAAGTCCTTGAGCAGCCCGTCGCTGTCGTGCGTACGTGCCCGTACGGATCGGCGCAACGGTGCCACGAAACCGGGCTGGCCAGTAGTGGAAACACAAGAGCGCCCGGCCGGGATGTCCCGGCCGAGCGCTCTCGTATACGTACTATCCGCTGGTGGCTCAGTACCAGTGGTGGGCCTGCCAGAAGTTCCACGCGCCGACGGGGCTGCCGTAGCGGGAGTTCATGTAGTCCAGGCCCCACTTGATCTGGGTGGCGGGGTTGGTCTTCCAGTCCGCACCGGCAGAGGCCATCTTCGAGGCCGGCAGAGCCTGGACCAGGCCGTAGGCGCCCGAGGAGGCGTTCGTGGCGGTGTGGTCCCAGCCGCTCTCGCGGGAAACGATGTTGTTGAAGGCCGCGAACTGCGCCGGGTCCTTGATCATCTGCTGGGCGATCGCCTTCTCGCTCTGCGGGGCCGCCTGGGCGGGAACCGTCGCGAGCAGGGAACCGGCGGCACCAAGGGCGACGACAGCACCAGCAAGAGTCTTCTTCGAAGCGGCGATGCGGCGGATGACGGAGTAGGACACGAACGGGCCTTTCGCAGGGGACGAGGACGGTCGCGGCATGCCGAAGGCATGCGTGAGCCACTCACGCGAGGGAGAGGGGTTCGTCTGCGGCGGGCGGAGTGCCCGTGCCGCTTGGCGACTCATCCAGTTCTACCGACGCACCGCCGGTCTGGCAACGACCCCTCCTACTAGGGGGTCTCGCAGCGGGGGCACACCGACCGCCGGTCGGCCAGCGAGGTATTTCTGCAGGTGAGAGGCGGTTTGAGTAGCGGGAATCCGGGTTGTCAGGGGCTACTAAACCCATACGTATGTGACGTGGGCCCTATGGGGCGAGTCACCCCCACACCGCCCAAATGTCACACGGAGTAGCACGTTGTTCTCTTTGGTGGTGAGGGTGAAACGACGGGATCGCTCTCGAATCGAAGGAGATGAGCGGACTGAATGTTGCTTTTCATGCCCACCGCAGTCGCTCTCAGTGACACGGAGCCCCTCAGTCCTGGCCGTCTCCACGTATGGAAGGGCGGCCGCGTGTCCAAGCCGGTGTATGGAGCGCACCCGCCGGGGCACTCGACGAGCGCACCCACGTCGCCGCGCGCGAAAACCAGTGGAACAGCGCCGCTGTGCGCCCTTACTGTGCTGCCGAGCCAAGTCGTCTAGGCAAGGACGTCCCTTGTACACCCTGTGAGACCTCCCGAGTGCTGATTGGTCGCGCGTCGCGCATATGCGCCGCGCTGCTTTTTGCTGCGGACTTCTCACTGAAACCGGTGTACTTCTGTGCTCAAAAACTGGGTGGTCATACCCACCTGCCTGCCGCTCGTCCTCCGCCGTTGCCATACCTGCGCGTCCGAGCGCTTCCGGGCGAACGGCAAGTTCCGTGTCAACGCACACCACAAGCTCCTCGACGCCTGGCTCCTCGTGCTCTGCACCTCGTGCGGGGACACCGCGAAGCTCTCCGTCCTGGAGCGGGTGAACGTGCGCTCCGTACGACCTGAGCTGCTGGACCGGCTGCACGACAACGACCTTGGCCTGACAGCCGAGTTGTTGCAGGACCCGGTCGTGCGGCGCCGTAATCGCATCGCCCTCGACTGGGCGGGCGCCTGGCGCCTCGACACCGGCGAACCGGATCACCTGGACCGCGAGGCGATCGACGTCTCGGTCCGCTTCGCGGCGCGGATCCCTGTCCGACCGGTGCGACTGATCGCTGAAGGCTTCGGTCTTTCACGGGCCGAGGTCGAGGGACTGATCACGGAGGGGAATCTCGTCTCGGCAGTCCGGCTGAGCTCCAAGCTCTCCGACGACTTCACCTTCACGCTCAAGCGCTGAGCCCTCCTCAGGACCAGGGCCCGTCCGGCACCAACCACCGGACGGGCCCTGGCCAACCGGCTCGGCGGAAGCGACAGTGGAGGCCGCGTTCGCACGCCGCCCGGGAACCCTCGTGGTCATCGCCCACCGCATCAGCTCGGCCCGCCGCGCCGAGCGCATCCTCGTACTCGACGGCGACAAGGCCCAGTTGGGCACGCACGATCAACTGGTGCGCACGTCCGCCCTCTACGCGAACCTCGTCGGCCACTGGGGCCCTGACGGAACCAAAAGTTCAACTCGGCGTCAATGCAAGGGTGTTGAAAGAGCTGGAGAGCTCTATTGACAGGCGTAACCAGGCATCCAAGACTTCCCGCAGTCGCGGATCCCCCGCGCCGTCGAACTCACGGAGGAACAGATGGTGAAGGTTTTCGGGCGCTACGCCCGCTACGCGATCAGCACGATGACCGCCGCTGTCTTCACGAGCGGCTGACATCCTGCACGGGTGATTGTCACTGACTGAACCCGAGCGGGTGGCCGGTACGTCACCGGCCACCCGTGCGATGCGCAGAGAGGCCGACGCGTGTGTTCGGAACCATGATCCGGCAGATCCGGTACGGCGCACAGATGCTGCGCGGCGGGCGGCTGAACGTGAGCGGTCTGCAGGCCACCGTCGCCGATCTGCGGGCGACCATCGAGGAGTTCGGCGAGCCGGGTGAGGAAGCCGCCGTGATGCTGCCGGGCGGCACGGAGCCGGATCCGGAGATCCAGCGGACGATGGCCGACCGAAGACTGAAACTGACGGTACGGCACGCCGCCGCTCACGTTCCGTACTACCGCCACCTTTTCGCCGAGCTGGGTCTCGACCCCCGTGACATCTCCCTAGACACGCTCGCGCTCCTCCCGCCGACGCCGAAATCGGCGCTGCGCGCCGCGTCGTCGGCCTTCGTCTCCGAGCGCTCCGAGCCGGTGCTGCTGGCCCAGACCACGGGGACGACCGGCACCCCGACGAGTGTGTGGTTCTCGCAGTACGAACTCGAACTCGCCGCCGCCCTGTCGGCCATGTCGTTCCTGATGGGCTCCGCCCTGCGCAGCAGGCACATCGTGCTGAGCACGATCAGCTCCCGGGCGACCCTGGCCAAACTCAACGTCCAGCGCGCGCTGGCGATGGTCGGCGCAGGGTTCATCGCCATGGGGACGGTGGACCCCGCGATCATCATCGACCGGCTCGCCACCCCCATGCGGCTGCCGGGCAAGGAACCCCAGGTCACTCATCTGATCGTGACCGCCTCAGGCCTCGGCGGCCTCGTACAGATCGCGGAACGCGACGGCTGGGACCCCGCCGACTTCGGTCTGCGGCAGATCCTCGTCGGGGGCGAGGTGCTCAGCAACCCGCTGCGCCGCCGCGCCGAGGAGGTGTTCGGGGCGCAGGTCACCGACACGTACTCGATGACCGAGACGATGCCGACCGCGGGGCTGGCCTGCGAGGAAGGGCACCTCCACCTCGCGGCCGAACAGGCCCACATCGAGGTGCTCGACCCGGTGACCCACACCCCGGCCGGGGCCGGCGAGGCCGGCACCCTGGTCGTGACGCCGTACACGCAGTACCGCGACACCACTCTCCTGCTGCGCTACGACACGGGCGATCTCGTCCGCCGCCTGCCGGGCACCGAGCTCCCCACCTGCTCCTTGCGCGGTATGCCGGCCACCTCGCGGATCCTCGGCCGGCACAGCAGCGGCCCCCCGCAGCTGACCCCTCGTGCCGTGCTCGACCGTCTCCAGGCCGAACGGGAGCTTCCGCTGCCGACCCGGTACGCGGTGTCGGGGAACCCGGACGGCCCCCGGCTGTACGTGGTCGCCGACCACCCGTCGGCGGCTTTGCTGGCCCGGATCGAGGAACGCCTCGACGATCTCCCGCTGAGCGGCGTCGTCCTGGTGGAGGATCCCGCCGAACTTCCCGAACCGTGCCGGGTCAGGGCCGACCTGCGCGAGCACAGTTTCGAGCTTCCGTCCCCGCGCCGCCACCCGGTACGGAGTGCTCCATGAGCAAGCTCGCCCAGGCCCTCACCCTGCTGGCCGCACTGGCAGCCGTCATCTCACTCGCCGCGCTGTACCTGCAACGCGTCCGCATGCCGCGCCCCCCGGTCGGCCGCTTCGTCCGCTCGGACATCGCGGTGATGACCGTCACCCTGGTATCGATGCCACTGGTCTACCTGCACCTGCCGCGGGTCCTGGTGGCCTGTGCGTTCGGAGCGGTCTTCCTGGGAGCGTGTTCACTGGCCCTCACCCCGGTCATGGGCGGACGGCGCAGCGCGGCCGTGACGCTGGCCCTCGGTGCGTTCATCCTCACCGCCCATCTGGCGGGATGGGTGCCCGCGCGGATCGCCGCGGGTGATCTGCTGCTGGCTCTCGCGGTGATCGCGGTCAGCAACCTGTGGGCCCAGACCGGCATGACCGCCGGCCAGGTCGCGGCCCTGGCCGCTCTCCTGGCACCGTACGACCTGCTGGCCACCGGGCTGACCTCGGTCACCGAGCACCTCGTGCACCACTTCGCGGGCATGCCGCTCGGCCCGATGCTCGCCGTCAACAACGGCACCTCGCCCATCGGGGCGGGGCTCGGTGACTGCCTGATGCTGGCGCTGTGGCCGCTCGTCGCCGCCAAGGCCTTCGGGCGAGCGGCCGGCTGGTACGGCGCGATCATCGGACTGTCCGTGGTGTCCGTGGTGCTCGCGGGAGCCGTCGGAGGCTGGGTCCACGGCGGTGTACCGCTCCTCACCGGGCTCGGCCCGTGCATCGTCGCGCAGTACGCCTACTGGCGAACTCGCCGGGGACCCGAGCGCCGGACCGTCGACTGGCGCGGCACTGGCGCCATGGAGCCGCCCGCCGACCCGTTCCAAGGCCAGGACGCGGCCGTCGCCCTGGCGATCGCCGACCGGCACCCCGACGGTGGATGGCTGGCCGTGAGCGACGGCCGTGTCGTCGGCCACGCCCCGTCCCCCGGCGGCGCACGCCGCTCGGCCCGCGAAGCGGGGCATACCGCGGTACCGGTGGTCGTCGCCGTGCGCCCACCCGGCGCGGCATCAGGTTGAACTACTGCATCCGGGGAGGCCCGGTGGCCGGTGATTACGGGACTCGGGTCAGCACACCCTGCTCGTCCATGGTGTAGACGCCCATGCCCACCCCGCCGAAGATCTGGTTTTTGAGCCACCGCTTCGACAGCTTGTGCAGATTGGTGTGCTGGCGTTCCCACGGCATGCTGTGGCCGGCACAGGCCACCTTGATCAGCATCTTGCCGGAGCCGGGGATGGCTTCGTACAGCGCGGGGACGGAGAACGTCAGCAGGGGGTCGGAGTTGGTCGAATTCGCCGTCAGGTCATGCTCCCCGTACACGATGCACACCTGCGGGCCTGATCCGCTCCCCAGGAGGCTCGAACCCACGGTGGTGTTGTTCCAGCCCCACCAAAGTGCGTTCCTGAAGCGGTTGACGCCTTCCGGGTAGGCGGGCGGGTTTCCCCAGGTGCGGCCGATCGGGTCGTTGTCCATGAGCGCGTCCCACACCACGTCGACCATGGCGGATTCGCGCTGGCCGTCGCACAACGTCTCCTTGTCCCAGGTGTCCACCAAGCCCTTCCTCGTGAGCAGGTTCGTGGGGAAGCCGGGTGCGGGCAGCGTGGTGGGCGGGTCGGTCCTGCCCGCGGGCGGAAAAATGGGCGCCAGCAGGAAAAGGTCCCGCACCACGTCGGAGTGCTTCGCCGCGTACGGCCCCATCGTGAACGCCGCCGCGGACCAGCCGATGAACGAGATACCGGCTTCGACACCGCGCAGTTGGAGGATGTACTCGACGACGGTATTGAGCTCGTCCCAGTCGCTCTGCGCGTTGTTCAGCTGGAACGGGTAGCTCGGGGTGCGCTTGCCGGCCAGCGGGTTGGGTTTGAGGAGCGACTCGTGCAGGGCGGGGTTGACGTTGCACGGGTCTTCCATCCTGGGGCGCGGCGACCTGCCGGAACCCTGGAGATCCATCACGAACACGTCATAACCGGCCTCGGCCAGCGCATCGGCCCAGCCATACGTCTTGTACTGGAGATCGAACCCGGCCAGCGCCGGAATACTCCTGCCGTGCAACATGAGCACGGCCCTGCGGCTGCCGGCCCCCAACGGCGTGCCATTGCGCTCCCGCACGAACAGCTCGACGTACTGGCCCTTGTTCGCGGGCACGGTCGAGATGTGCGGCACCGCATGGTCGATGAGGGTGATGGTCATGCCGTGCGCCTTCCGTCGGCCTCGATCCGGGACCCAAGCCCCGACCATGCCAGCATCGAAAAGATGCCCGCCCCCCGCCACCGCACGACCCCGAGCCTGCCCCATTGGGTGGGTCATGCGGTGTCCGACGGAAGTCGAAGCCGCGCCAGAAGGGCCCGTGCGGCGGTCAGTGCGCCTTCCTGTTGCACACGACCTGCCCGCCGCGTGGCCACGTACCGAAACCCGTGGTCGGGTACGTCTCCGGCGCCGTCAGCGCGACTTCGATACTGCGCGCCTCACCCCGATTGCACCAGGGGCTTACGAGCCGTCAGATCATCAGCAGGAGTCGTGTGTGTGCCACGAGCTTCCGGTTCACGCTGGTGCTCTGCACGAAAATCGTGAAGTCGTCGTTGTGGTCCGGCTTCACGCGGGCTTCCGCGTCCGGCAGGCCGAGCAGGGCTCGGGCCTCCGGCCCCGTGTACACCCGGTCCGTCTTCTTCTCCAGCACAGCGATCTGCTTGCGCGCCTGGATCTTCTCCGACTTGCTCAGTTGGTAGAACGCGCAACCCGTACGGTACGTGTGCCCGCACTCGATGACCCAGTCACGTATCGCCGCGTCCCGCGCCACCGGGATCAGTTGGTATTGGGACGGATCCACCGGAGTGAGACCGGCGGCCTCGATGGTGTCCTTGTTGACCGCCTCGGCACCCGTGGAGAACACCGCCCGCGATCCCCGGATGCCCTGGGCGCGGCCCACCATGAAGTTCTCGGTGGCCTGCTGGATGACCTGCCCGGCCTCCTCCAGACCCCGGGTGCTGGTGGCGTCCCAGATGGCGATGTTGTCCTTGGGGAAACCGCACTGCATGGCCTCGCGCTTGCCCATCTGGTCCGGCACCAGGACGGCCAGCGTCCAGTTGTCCTGCTGGGTCTCGATCATCTCGGCGACGGCCTTCACCAGTGCGCGCGGATCCCTGCTCGGGGCGTCCGGGCTGCGATGGCTCGCGTTCTCCTGCCCGTCGGTCAGCACGAACGTCAGGAAGCTGTGGTCACCGTACAGTTGAGCCGTCTGCGCCAGCTCCCGCTGCGACTTCAGCGCGGCCGCCAGCAGAGCCGTCATCCCACCGACCCGGTACAACTGCTTCAAGGACGGCATCCGCAGCACGTCCTTGTCGTAGATGACGCACTCCACCTTGTCCGCGAAGACGTACACCGTTACGCGGGTCTCCTGCTCCAACTCCCTGGACCGGCGGGCGAGATAGGCGATCTGCTGGTCGGCGACTTCGACGACCTTGCTGCTCAGGTGCGACATCGACGAGCTGGCATCCAGCACGAGAGCGACGTGGTTGATGTAGTTCTGGCTTCCGGACATGACAGGTCCCCCCTCTTTCCGACCGACTTGATACTTCGATCCTCCCACCCACCACTGACAATCGATCTTGACGACCGACATCCCCGCCGGGCTGCCATCGTTCACCCGTTCGGCTCGGTTGGCGGCCCGCGAACCGGGTACAGAACGCCCCGTCCCACCCCGCGCAACCCCCGGAGGCACCCGTGCCCGACATGAGCGGCCCCTACAAACCCGGCACCCCCTGCTGGATCGACCTGATGGTCCCCGACCAGCAGGCCGCCCTCGACTTCTACTGCGACCTCTTCGGCTGGCAGGGCGAGATCGGCCCGCCGGAGACCGGCGGCTACTCGGTGTGCGAGCTCAAGGGCAAGCCCGTCGCCGGGATCATGAAGGCGATGAACCCGGACGGCACCCTGCCCGACCCGATGCCGCCGACCGTGTGGACAACGTACCTGGCCACCGACTCCGTCGACGCCACCCTCAAAGCCGTCACCGACGCCGGCGGCTCGGTCATGATGGGCGCGCAGGACGTCATGGACCTCGGCCGGATGGCCGTCATCACCGACCCGACCGGCGCGGTCGTCGGTCTGTGGCAGGCCGGCACCTTCGACGGCGCGGGCATCGTCAACGAGCACGGCGCGCTCATCTGGAACGAGCTGAACACCGGCGACACCAGCGCGGCCGCCGACTTCTACGGGTCCGTCCTCCCGCTCGAAGCCGCGCCCACACAGATGCCCGGCGCCGAGGGGTACATCGAGTTCAAGGTCGACGGGCGCTCGATCGGCGGGATGATGGACCTCGCCGCCCTCCCGCCGGGCGTGCCGCCGCACTGGATGCCGTACTTCTGCGTGGACGACGTCGACAGCATCCAGGCCGCCGCCGTGCATGCGGGCGGATCGGTCCGCGCCCCGGCGTTCGACATGGCCGCGGGCCGCATGGCCGTCCTCGCGGACCCACAGGGCGGCGGCTTCGCCGTAATCAAGGCCCACGCGCCGGAACAACCCGCGTAACCCCGCAGACCCGGCTGCCGGACTCGTCCCCGCCGCCGTCCCGGAGCGTACGGCCCCGGGACGGCGGCGGCTGCCGCGCCTCCGTGCTCTCTCAGCCGACGTGAAGGATCCGCAGGCGATCGAGGTCCGCCGGATCTCGGTCAACTACCTGGACGGGTGCCCACGCCCATTGCCACACGCTGATGCCCGGCGTGCGGGAGAAGCGGATCGGCCCCCGGGTGCCTTCGACCGCGACGCGCGGCCAGGACTCGGCGATGCGCGCCCGGTCGACGCCCTGGGAACGCAGTACATCGGCGAGAACGGTGATCGTGTCGTAGCCCTCGAAGGCGACGAACGAGGGTGCTTGGGCCAGCCGCTCGCGCAGGGCCGTCTCGACGCGTACGCCGAGTGGGCCAAGGCGCTGGGGCAGATAGCGCAGGAAGGGGATCGCGGCGCCGTCGTCGCCCAGCAGCGCCGTCCATTCGGCGAACTCCGGCTGCCCGGCCGGAGCACCGATCAGGATCTCCGCGAGGCGCTGGTCGCCGCGGACGGCCTGGACGATCGGTACGGCTGGCTCCGGGTGGCCGACCAGAAGGAGGAGGGCTGTGGCGCGTTGGTCAACTAGTGCGTCGCACACGGCCGTTGGGGTGAGCGCGCGCATGTCGAGGTCGATGACGGTGCCGCCGCGTGGAGCGAGGTGGTCCCGCAGTATGCGGGTCCCGGATGCCCAGTAGACACTCGGATCGGCTGCCACGGCGATGCGGCGGTGGCCCGCGCCGAGGAGGAAGTCCGCGTAGATCTGCCAGCCGTGGGACTGTGCCGGGGCGAGGCGCGCGACCCATTGGGTCGGCTGTTCGGTGAGCGCGTCGAGAACCGCCGACGAGCAGAGGAACGGCAGGCCGAGTGCGTCGGCCCTGGCGGCGGCCGCGCGGGCGACGACGCTGTGGTACTCCCCCGCTATGGCGGCCACGCCCAGGCGGGCCAGTTCGTCCACGGCCGCCGCGGCCCTCACTGGATCAGCCGCGGTGTCCCGGACCACCAACTCAAGCGGTCTTCCGCCGATCCCGCCGGTGTCATTGACATCGCCGACGGCCAGCTCAAGTCCGGCGAGCAGGTGTCGGCCCGCCTCGACCCAGCCGGGCCGAGTCAGCGGAACGAGAGCGCCGATCCGGACCGATGATCCGTCAGGCCACTCCGCTCCAGGTGGCGATGGCAGCGTATGCATACGGTGGCGTCTCCCTCTCGCTCTCGGGTATGACCGCCGTCAGTAGGTGGGCGGGTCGTCGTGCAGCAGCCGCTGGAAGAGGTGGTGGTCGCGCCAAGCGCCGTTGATGTGCAGGTACTTGGGCGCCATGCCGTACTGCTCGAATCCCGCCTTGGCGAGCACTCGCTGCGAGGCGGTGTTGTCGACCAGGGTGCTCGCCTCCACACGGTGCAGCCCGAGCTCGTCGCGGGCGATGCGACAGACCTCCTGCACGGCGGCCGTCGCCAGTCCCCGGCCCGCCCACTCCTGGTCCACCCAGTAGCCGAGGCCTCCGCTACGGAACGGGCCGAGGGCGATGCTGCCGAGGTTGATGCCCCCGACGGGCGCGCCGGTTGTCGTGTCGATCAGTACGTACGGCCGTACGCGCCCGGCCTCACGCTCCGCGAGCAGTCCGCCGATCCTGTCGAGCTGGCCGTGCTCGGTGTAGAACTCCTCGGGCCGGTACGGCTCGAAGGGCCGCATGGACCCGCGGTTGCGGCGCAACGTCTCCGCCAGACCTGCCGCGTCCGCGAGTGTGACCTCGCGCATCTCCACCCCGTTGATCACCATCCGGGCAGCATACTGACCGGGGCCTGCGGGCCCTTTCCGGGGCTGGCCCGGCGCCGGCCGTGGTGGGGCCGCCACGCCCGTTCCTGACGGGGCCGGTCCCTCTGCCCCGCCCGTTTCGTACGCTGGCTGCATGCGCATGCGCCCCACTCTGAGCTGGACCCCCGACGCGAGCCTGCCGCCCGGCACCACCGATCTGGGACCGGTCGCCGACGCGCTGGGCACCGGCGGTGTGCTGGTGCTCAGCGGAGCCGGTCTCTCCACGGAGTCGGGCATCCCCGACTACCGGGGCGAGGGCGGCAGCCTCAGCCGGCACACGCCCATGACCTACCAGGACTTCACCGGTGGCGCCCAGGCCCGGCGCCGGTACTGGGCCCGCAGTCACCTCGGCTGGCGCACCTTCGGCCGCGCCCGGCCCAACGCCGGGCACCGTGCCGTGGCCGCGTTCGCGCGGCACGGCCTGCTCAGCGGTGTGATCACCCAGAACGTCGACGGTCTGCACCAGGCCGCGGGCAGCGACGGCGTGGTGGAACTCCACGGAAGCCTCGACCGGGTCGTATGCCTCTCGTGCGGCGACTTCAGCCCGCGCCGTGAGCTCGCCCGGCGGCTGGAGGAGGCCAACGCGGGCTTCGCGCCGGTCGCCGGAGGAATCAACCCCGACGGCGACGCCGACCTCACCGACGACCAGGTCGGGGACTTCCACGTGGTGCCCTGCACCGTCTGCGGCGGCATCCTCAAACCGGACGTGGTGTTCTTCGGTGAATCCGTTCCGCCCCAGCGGGTCGCGCACTGCCGCACGCTGGTGGGCGAGGCGACCTCCGTGCTGGTCCTGGGCTCCTCGCTCACCGTGATGTCCGGGCTGCGTTTCGTACGCCAGGCCGCCCAGGCCGGGACACCGGTGGTGATCGTCAACCGGGACCCGACCCGCGGCGACCAGCACGCCGTCACCCGGGTCGCGCTCCCCCTGGGAACAGCCCTCACCACCGTCGCCGAGCACCTGGGCATCCCGGCGGACGACCCGGCGACGGTCTGACCCTGGCTACAGGGCCTCACTGGAGGCCGACGAGGTACGCGTCCAGGACGTCGTGGGCCGTCTCCGGGGTGAGGTGGCCGATGAGGACGTGGGTGGTGAGGCCGTCCGCGAGGGCGAGCAGGGTGCGGGCCGCGCGGCGGGCGTCCGGCTCGTCGGCCAGGGCGGCCGCCTCCGCCATCAGAGTCGTGAACATGTCCTCCAGCGCCGCGTAGTTGGCCCGCAGGATCGCGGCGAGGGGTTCGCTGACAGCCGCCTGCGCGAGGAAGGCGAGCCAGACGCGGGCCTCGGCCCGATGCTCCGCCCGTAGCAGCGATACCTCGGCCGCCGCGTGGCCCAGTGTGGTGCCGGCGGACTGCGCGGGGCTGCGCAGGCGCCGGGCCCGTACGCGGTCGGCGACGCGTTCGCCCACGTATCCGAGGGCGAAGACGAGCATCTCCTCCTTGGTGCGGAAGCAGCGTTGGACCGCGCCCATCGACACCTGCGCCCGCGCGGCGACATCGCGCAGCGTGACGCCCTCCAGGCCCTTCTCGTCGGCCAGTCTGCACACGGCCTCGGCGATGACCTGCCGCCGCGCCTCGTGGTCCACCTGCTTCGGCACCCGGCCCGCCTTCCCTTGACCCGCCATATTCCGATGCGCTCGCATCGGATCCCAGTCTACTATTCCGATGCGCTTGCATCGGAACGGCCGTCGCGGCGTGAGGAGAGGAACGGACATGGTCATGCGAACGCCCCGGCGGGAGAACCTGTGGCAGCTGTCGGCCACGGAGCAGGCGGCCGCTGTACGCGGAGGCGAGGTCTCGGCCGGCGAGCTCGTCGACAGTCATCTGGAGCGCATCGCCGAGGTCAACCCGCGCGTCAACGCCGTCACCCAGCTGCTGGCGGACCGCGCCCGCGAGGCCGCCGTCGCCACCGACCGCGCCCGCGCCGCCGGACAGCCGCTGGGGCCGCTCGCGGGCGTGCCGTTCACCGTGAAGGAGACCACGCCCATCGAGGGCGTACCGACGACGTTCGGCTCGCCGCGCTTCCGCGACCTGGTCGCCACCGCCGACGCCCCGCCCGTGGCCCGGCTGCGCGCGGCCGGGGCCATCCCCATAGGGCACAGCAACATGCCCACCCTCGTCCTCGCCGGCATGCACACCCGCAGCGAGCTCTACGGCGACACGCTCAACCCCTGGGACGCCTCCCGCACCCCGGGCGGCTCCAGCGGCGGCGACGCGGTGGCCGTCGCGACCGGCATGGCCGCGCTCGGCCTCGGCAACGACTCCGGCGGCTCGATCCGCGTCCCCGCCCAGTTCTGCGGGGTGACCGGCCTCAAGCCGACCCCCGGGCGCTTCCCCGCCGACCGCCGGGTCATCGGCCCCCAGGACCCCGGACCTGCATCCCAACTCCTCGTCACCGACGGCCCGTTGGCCCGCACCGTGGCCGACCTCCGACTCGCGTACGAGGCACTGGCCGGCACCGACCCGCGCGACCCGTGGGCGGTGCCCGTACCCGCGTACGGCGAACCCCTCGCCGCACCGGCGACGGTGGCGGTCGTCACCGATCCGGGCGGGCACGGGGTCCATCCGTCGATCGCCGCCGCTGTGGCCGTGGCCGCCGAGGCGCTGGCCGACGCCGGGTACACGGTCCGCGAGGTGGCGGACGTGCCACGGCTCGACGAGACCCTGGAGGCGTACATGGGCATTACGCTCGCCGAGTTCGCGCCGAACTGGCCGGTCGTCCGCACCCTGCTGGGTGAGGGCGGCGATCGCTACATCGCGATGGTGATGGCGGACGCCTCCCCCGCGACCGCCGACGAGGTGATGCGGCTGATGGGGACGTGGCTGGGCATCCGCCGCTCATGGGCCGAGTTCCTGGACGCCCATCCGCTGCTGCTGGGGCCGGTGTTCACCGAACCGCCGGTCGAGCCGGGGCTGGAGTCCCGCGACCGGGCGGGCCGCGACCGGGTCGCGTCGGCGATGCGGCTGTGCACGGCGACGAGCTTCGCGGGGCTGCCCGCCGTCGCCGTGCCCACCGGCCTGGCCGACGGACTCCCCGCCGGGGTGCAACTCGTCGGCCGGCCCTTCCGCGAGGACCTATGCCTGGCGGCGGCCGCCGAGATCGAGTCCCGGGTGGGGGTGCTGACACCGGTCTCGTAGGGCTTCGCGACGCCGCACGCCCGACGGAAGCCCTGCTACCGGGGCTTCCGTACGGCGAACTCGTTGCCGTCGGGGTCGAGCAGCAGCGTCCGGCCGCCGTCGCCCTCGCCTGTGTCGATGCGCGTCGCGCCGAGCGCGATCAGGCGGTCTACCTCTGTCTCCCAGGAGGCGTCGGCAGGGAGTGCCAGCTCGAAGTACAGCCTGTTCGTGCCCGTCTTCGGCGCCACCGGAGGACCACCCCACGTGATCTTCGTGCCACCGTCGGGCGATTGGATCGCGGTCTCCTGGTCCTGGTCCCAGACCAGCGGCCACCGCAGCGCCTCGCTCCAGAAGTAACCGACTTCCCGCGTACCGTCGCAGGACAGTGCTCCGATGAAGCCGGTGTCGGCGAGGAACTTGTTGCCCGCCTCGATGACGCAGAACTCGTTGCCGTCCGGATCGGCGAGCACCACATGCCCCTCTTCCGGGAGTTGGCCCACGTCGATGTGTTTCCCGCCGAGTTCCAGCGCCCTGGCCACCGTCTGCTGCTGACCCTCCGGGGAGGTGCTCGTCAAGTCGAAGTGCGCCTGGTTCTGACCGGTCTTCGGCTCCTGGCTCGGCAGGAAACGGATGCGGAACCCGGCGGCATCAGGGGGCAGGATCGCGACATCGTCTTCCGGCCCGTCGGCCAACTCCCAGCCCAGGACCCCGGACCAGAACCGTGCGAGGTCCGACGGCCGGGTCGCGTTGAAGCAGATCGCGAACAGATGACTGGTCATACCCCGTGCATCTCCGTTCCACTGACGATCGATGCGGTGCCCCCCGACCCGCCCTGCGAGCGGAGCCTAGGGGTGGCCGTGCGGCACCCGCATCCGAATTTCCGCTGTGGTGCATCGCGACAGGGCCCCGGCCGACGGTGTCGTCGGCCGGGGCCCTGTCACAGCTCCGCTGCGTCAGCCGTCGTTCTCCGCCGACGGGATGTACGCGCCCGGCACATCCTTGGGCGCGTAGATCTTGTTCTCGCCGGGATACGGCTTCGTCCACCCGTGCGTCTCGTACCACGTGAAGTGGTTCATCTGCTCAGGGTTCGCGAAGTCGGGCCTGGCGTCCGGTCCGGTGAGCCGCTGGTGCGACTTCCAGGTCTCCCATTGCGCCGCGAGCTGCTGCTTGTCCGCCGGCACCTTCGCCGACGGCACGACCGCCGCGCGCGGATTCTGCGCCGCCGCCTTGTCCTCGCCGCAGGTGGGTGGGGTCGTCAGACCCGCCGTCAGCGAGGTGCGGTTGGGCAGCGCGGTGAACGGGGTGAAGTCCGGCTTGCTGGTGAACGCCGCGGCCATCGGACTGGCCGCGCTGTCCTTCTGGTTCATCGGGTGGGTCCCGAGGATCTGCTCGATGGTGCGGATCATCGTGATCTGCGAGTAGTAGTGGCTGTCGACGGCGCCGTGCTTGGCCCAGGGGCTGATGATCTGGATCGGGGCACGGTGGCCGTCGACGTGGTCGAGGCCGTTCTGGGAGTCGTCCTCGACCACGAAGATCGCGGAGTCCTTCCAGTACGGGCTGTGCGAGATCGTGTCGACGAGCCGGCCGGTGGCGAGGTCGTTGTCCGCGACCTGGGCGGCCGCACTCGGCGGTCCACCGGTGTGGTCGCTGGAGAGCCAGAACATGTTCAGGTTCGCCGGACCGTGCTTCTCGAAGTCACGCTTCCAGATCTCGTACCGGTAGATGTCCGGGACGCTGGTGTCGAACTTCGCGAAGCCGGGCACCGACACGGCGTTGAGCGACGGGATCGGCGAGGACGAGGTCAGGGGGTAGGCGGTGTCCTGCCCGGTCGACCGCATGTTCTTGGTGTCGCAGTACAGGTTCTGCCAGCTCGCGTCCGCCGGCTTGGTCAGGAACTGGTGGAACTCTCCGAAGTCCCGTACGGACTTGCCTGCGGCCTGGGCACCGGTCCACAGGAAACCGGTCCGCTGGTGGCCGAGGGCGTCGTCCTCGGTGTCGTAGCTGCGCTCGTACTCACCGGCCTGCGACTCGGTGTACTCCGGGTCGTCGGCCTGCATCAGCCAGTTGTGTCCCTCGGCGGAGTTCGTGCCGATGTCATACGTGTTGTCGTACAGCCCGAACTGCCGTGCCAGCGCATGCTGGTTGGGCGTCACGTTCTCGCCGAACTCGGTCAGTGCAGGGTCGCCGTTGCCCTGCGGCATGTCACCGTAGACCTGGTCGTAGGTCCGGTTCTCCTTGACGATCAGGAAGACGTGCTTGATCGTCGACGGGTCGCCGAGCCGCACGGGAACGGGCACCGGCTGCGCGTGGCCCTTGCCCGCCGCGACCGAGCCGGCGGTCCAGCCGTTCTGCTGGAAGACCTTGGCCGTCTCGGACTTGATGACGCTGTCCTTGGGCAGCAGGAACCGCTGCAGGCTCGATGTCGTGTCGTGGGTGCCGTGTCCGGCGCTGTTGGCCGGGCGTCGGGCGTCGATGCCACGGGTGTTGGAGACCCACACCTCGTTGCCGACGGTGGCGATCTGCGCGGGGAAGTAGTCCGTGGGGAGCAGCCCGACGTAGCTGACCGGCTCCTGCGGAGTGGTGTACCGGTAGACGGCGACGGCGTTGGCGCGGCCCAGCGTCACCAGCAGGCGGCCGTCGCGGGAGAACGTCACCGCGTTGGGCTCGTAACCCACGGACGCCTCGGGCCACGGCTTGGTGGAGATGGTCTGGACGACCTTGTTCTTCGCGGTGTCGATGACCGAGACGTCATTGGTGGAGGTGTTGGCGACGAACAGCGCGCCCTTCCTGGCGTACAGGGCGGTGGGGTGCAGACCGACGTCGATGCTCGCGACGGCGGCGGTCGGGTGCGCCAGATCGATGACGCTGACCGTGCCGGTGGTGGTGGCCGCGGTCACCGGGTCGGCGGGCACCGGGGTGTTGTACGAGTTGATCGTGGTGTCGCCGGGCTTCGCCGGGCGCCCGCCCTCGTTGCTGACGTACAGCTTGGAGCCGACCTTGACGATGTCGCGCGGGGCGTTGCCCACGGTCCAGCTCTGCTGGACGGCGCCGGTCGTGGCGTTGAGGGCGACCACCCGGTTCTGGCCGTTGACCGCCGCGTACACGGTGGAGCTGTCGGGCGAGAACGCCGCCGCGCCCACCAGCGCGTGCTTGAGCCCGTCCGCCGGGATCTTGACGGACACGGGGGTGGCGAGGCTGCCGTCCGGTTTCACCGTGAACTTGGTGTAGCCGTCGGTCTGACCCAGCCAGAGCTGCTTGCCGTCAGGCGAGTACGTCGGGCCTTCCTGGCCCACGTCGTTGCCGCTGATGCGCAGATCCGCCGAGGCGGAGTCGCCGATGAGCTGCTGGACCTTCCCCTTCTTCAGGTTCACGATGTCCAGCGCCATCCCGCCGTCGGCGACCGAGGCCGCGAGGTGGGTGCCGTCCGGGCTGACCGTGGACGACATGATCTTGCCGTTGTTGATGACGAGACGGCTTCCGTACGGGGCGATGTACTGGTCGCTGGAGACGACCTGGCCCTGACGGGTGACCTGGCCGACCTGATCCGTGCCGAACTGCGTCGTCTGGGCGAAGGCGGTGCCGGCGAGTGCGAGGGCGACAGCGGCGATGCCCGCCGTTGCCAGGGGTGTTCGGCGGCCGACGCGTCTGCCGATGCGTTTGCCGACAGAGCCGGAGCGCCCCTTCTCGGCACTCCGACGACGGCGGGTGACCTGCATGGACTCATCCCTTCGGGGTGGCGGAGAGCAGCTCGACATTGCCGTCGAACTGCCAGAGGGGGTTCGGCGCGTCCCCGGTCGCGGTCCGCACCAGGAAGTAGCCGTTCACTTCCTTCGGCCCGTCGCCGTCGGCCACGAACCGCCCGTCCGCGGCGACGTCGAGTTGGTAAATGGCCTGTCCGGTGGTCGCGATGCCGGGGAGGTGCCAGGAGACGACACAGCGCCAGTCGTTGCCCGGCCCATGGGCGCCGGAACTGACGTTGCCCTTGGTGCACGCCGCCGTGGCCTTCAGCTGCGCCTCGGTGACGGCGGGACGGTTGAGCTGCTCGGTCTGGGTGCGATAGAGGTGGGCGAATGCCGCGGCCACCGAGCGCTGTACCTTCTCCTGCTCGATGCCGGAGCCGGTGGCCGTCGTGGCCGCGGCGACGACGGCCACCGTCCCGGCGAGCAGCCCGGCGAACGGCAGGACCGCGACGCCGAGCGCGCGGCGCCCCGGCCCGTCGTGCGCCGGGTTGGTGAAGTCGCGCCGTACGAAGAGGAGATAGGCCAGCGCGGTCGCGGTCGCGGCCCACAGCAGGGCGACCGCGACGCCGATCAGGAGCGGGCCACCCTGCACCGGGCTGGTGAACAGACCGTTCCAGGCGATGAACGCGTAGCCGGGCAGGGCGAGGCGTGCGGCTACGGGCAGCGGCAGTATCTGGGCGAGTTGCATCGCCAGCGCGACGAGCACCGGCAGCAGCAGCCCCATCGGGGAGCGGCCGAGGGCGACGGACCCGAGCAGCCCGATCGCGGCGAGGGCCAGGGTCGGGGCCAGCACACAGAGCCAGGCGAGCAGCACCTTCCCCGCGGCGTCCGACGAAGTCACCGTGTGCCCGTCGAGGCCGACCAGCGGATGATCGCCGACCGCCGCGAGCCCGCCGACCGTACTGGAACAGGCAAGTCCCACCACGAGCAGCACGATGACGGTGAGACCGGCCAGCGCCTTCGCCGCGAAGATCCGCCGGGGCGAGCGCACCGCCACCAGGAGGTGGCGCCAGGTGCCGAGCCGGTCCTCGGAGGCGAACACGTCACCGGCGACCACCGAGGTCAGCAGCGGGAGCGCCCAACTCCCCGAGAAGCCGAGCGTCACCAGCGGTCCGGCCCACCCGGTCGCGTGCATCCAGCGCCCGAAGAGCGTGTCCGTGGGCAGCGTGCTCTGCTGGGCCACCGCGGCGACGAAGACGCCCGGCACGATCCAGCAGGCGAGAACCAGCAGGCGTACGCGCCACTGCGAGACGAGCTTGACCAGCTCGAAGCGGTACGCGCGCACCACCGGGACGCGGCGAGCACCGGGAACAGGATGGGCGGCGACAGCCACGGTCATCGTCCGGCCTCCTGCGGCTCGGTCCGCGACTCTTGTTGTCCTTCGACGGTCGGTTGCTCGATGAAGGATTCGGTGAGGGACAGAAACGCCGTTTCGAGCGGCGAGGCCACGGGCGCGAGCTCGCGCAACGCGATGCCCGCATGGACGAGCCGCCTCACCAACTCGTCGAGGGCGGGCACCAGAGCACGCACCACGAGCACGCCGGGGTCGTACCGCCTCTCGACGTCGTCGACGGTCCGTACCCCGTCCGTCTCGGCCGCCAGCCGACGAGCGGTGTGCGGGTCGGAGGTGAGCAGCCGGTAGTCGAGTTCACGGTTCTCGGCGGCCAGCTTGCCGAGCGGGCCGGAGAAGACGACCCTGCCGGTGGCGAGGATGGTGACCTCGGAACACAGTGCCTCGACGTCGTCCATGCGGTGGCTGGAGAGCACGACACCGGTGCCGTTGGCCGCGAGCCGGGTGAGGACACCGTGTACGTGTCTCGTGCCGGCCGGGTCGAGGCCGTTGGCCGGTTCGTCGAGTACGAGCAGTCGGGGCCTGGTGAGCAGTGCGGCGGCGAGTCCGAGCCGCTGGCGCATGCCGAGCGAGAAGCCGCGGGCCCGGTCGTCGGCGACATCGGTGAGCCCGACCTCGTCGAGCACGGCGTCGATCCCCGCTGTGCGCGCGTCGTGGCCGCGCAGGGTGGCCAGCGCGGCGAGGTTCTGCCTGGCGGTGAGCGAGGGGTAGAGACCGGGCCCGTCCACGAAGCCGGCGACACCGTCGGGCGCGGCGAGCCCCCGCCCGACCCGCGTCCCCAGGATCTCCAGGCGGCCGCTGTCGGCGACGGCCAGTCCCAGCAGGAGCCCGAGCAAGGTCGTCTTGCCCGCGCCGTTCGGTCCGACCAGGCCGTGGATCTGACCCTGCGCCACATCCAGATCGACGCTGTCGAGCGCGATCACGTCGCCGAAGCACTTCGTGATCCCACGAGCCTGGAGCGCCAGCAGTGTGTCCATGAGCCCCTTCTTCCGGGAGTACCCCCAACAGAACATAGGGACGGCACACGACGCGGGCAGGGGCTGCCGGTTGAAGGACGAGGGAACGGAAGGCGACCGTCATCTGACGCGCCGACAGCGAACGGGCTCGTGAGCCGGTCCAGGCAAGCCCACTCCCCACTCACGGGGTGTACACGGCATCGCTTCCGTACAGCTGCCGGGTGAACGCGGACACATAGGTGTGCCGGTCCGAGCCGTCCAGGTTGTACGTCAAGTAGACACCGTAGCCCCCGCTGACGGTCCGCCTGGCCAGGCTCGCCGCAGTGCTCGACGACGTCGATCCGAAGTCGATGGCGGCCGGTGACAGGTTGGCCTTCGGCAGGGCGATGCCGGGCACACCCCAGGTGCCGTAGTACGGGTTCCAGGCGTAGGTGAACTTCGACGAGATGTCCACGCCGCCGTAGGACAGCCTCGTCGCCGACGGGCCGATGTTGTAGAGCGAGATCAGCTTGTTCGGCATGTTCTCGCGCAGCGCGGAGACCAGGTACACGAACGAGCTGTCGTTGGGCTGCCCGGTGCCGTTGTTGCCGTATTCGGCGTACTCGTCGTCGAAGTCGATGCCGTCGAGTCCGTACGTGCTCACGGCGTCGGACAGCTGCTTGGCGAACGTCGAAGCGGCCGCGCCGGAGGGGAAGTTGGCGAACCCGGCGCCCTGGTGGTTGCCGAGCACCGACAGCATGACCTTGATGCCCTTCGCCTGCAGCGGGCGGATCTGGGTCGCCGCGTTGTCGAGGACGCGCTGCACGTTCGGGTTGAAGTACAGGTACGCCGACTTCGTGGCGGTGTCGTAGTTGATGTTGGCGGCGAACACCACGGCGATGTCGAAGACGTTGCCGCCGCCGTTGGCCAGGCTGTACTTGCCGACGTTGAGCATGCTGTCGCTGTTCACCTCGATGTAGGCCACCGAGGTCGGCCCCCGCTTCTTCGCCGCGGGTGCCCCCGCCGCGGAAGTGGTCGCCGTCGCGCCGACCGCCAGTGCGGCGGCTGCCAGGAGTGCGAGTGCGGTCACCCGTTCTGTGCTGCGGCGTGATGTGCGCATTGCCTATCAGCCTCCCGTCGCATGGCGTGGGCGCCCACTCCGGCCCGACCGGAGCGTGACATACCACGGACCGGCCTGGAAAGGGTGCCTCGCCACCTCGCCCGCCCGCGCAGAGCGGACGGGCGAGGTGGAGCGAGCAGGATCGGCTGCGTCTGAGGACCTCAGTAGGCCGTGGTGACCGTGACGCCGCTGAACGCCGTCTGCGCGTACAGGCTGATGTACCGGTATCCGGCCGTGGTGTTGGTGACGGTGATGCTTTCGGTGTTCCCGGTGTTCGTCGAGCGGGCGGTGTACGCCGACGGGGTCGCCCAGTTGTCGGGGTTGTAGTAGAGGTCGGCGTTGCCCGTACCTCCGGCGGTCGTGACGTGCAGGGTCACGGTGCCGGCCGGCAGGTAGAGGTACAGGTAGTCCAGGTCGCCCGCGTTGGCCGAGCGGCCGGAGCGCGAGCAGTTCTGGCCCAGGGCGCGGGTGTCGGCGCCGGTGCAGGCCGGCAGGGCACCGCTGAGGGTCACGGACTTGGTGGCGGTGGAGGTCAGGCCCTTGGCGTCGGTCACGGTCAGGGTGATCGTGTACGTGCCGGGGGCGGTGTAGGTCTTGGACGGGTTGGTCGCGGTGGACGTGGTGCCGTCGCCGAAGTTCCACGAGCGCGCGGTGATCGTGCCGGCGGTGTCGGTGGACTTGTCGGTGAGGTTCACCGTCAGGCCGTTGACGGCGGCGTCGAAGGCCGCGGTCGGGCCGTTGCCCGTGGCGCCGCAGGCTCCGGCGGCACACGCGTCGAGCCAGCTGTTGAAGTCGGCGTCGTAGCGGGTGCCGATGCCGGTGTTGTAGACCGCGTATCCACCGGCGTAGTCACCGGTGCGGAACTTGGCCAGCATGTTCTGCACGTCGGCGGGGTGCTTCTCGACCATGTAGCGGGTGGCCAGGTAGCCCCACGGATACGTGCGGGTCAGATCCGAGTTGGCGTAGGTGCTCTGCCACAGGGTGCTCAGTGCGTAGGTGTGCTGGGCGGCGTCGGCGATGGCCTCGGTGTCGGGCAGGCCGCGGTAGCTGTAGGAGACGTACTCGGCGAAGCCCTCGATCCACCAGATGTCCGGGACGGCCTGTCCGGCGTTGAAGTCGCCGGCCATGTCGTAGCGGCCGTCGAGGTAGTGCGTGTACTCGTGGTTGAGGTTCCAGATGTCGCCGGGGAAGCCGTCGCCCACGCTCTTCACGTACGAGAGGAAGCGGGCCTGGTTGGCCGGGTCGGAGGGGTTGCCCTCCAGGTACTCTCCCCCGTTGTTGGTGCTGTTGCCGAAGATCCAGCCGGAGTACGTCTGGTAGTCCTTGGGGCTGGCGAACGTCACGATCTCGATGTTCGCGTTGTGGTCGTCGGCGACCGGGCCGTTGTCCTTGACGATGGAGTGGAAGTACGCGTCCTGGCCCTGGAGGCTGGTGCAGGCCGCGGTGAGGGCCGCGTTGGTCAGGGACTGGGCGCGGAAGGTGTGGGCGGCGTCGCAGTGGTACGTGATCGGCAGCGCGGCGGTCGTGAGCTGGCCGACGAAGTCGCAGGTCCCGTAGGACGAGCACTGGGCCTTGTCGTACGCGTCGGTCATCGCGGCGACCCCTACCCACAGGGGCGCGGTCGCACCGGTGATGGCCGAGTCGCCGAGCAGCCCCTTGACCAGCGGCCTGACCTTGGCCTGCAGCGCCGGGGTGTCGAGGAAGCGCGCGGTCTCGGTCCCGGCGTTGGAGTCGAGGTAGAACCAGTTGTCGTTCAGCTTGGCCAGGTGGTTGTGCGCGAACGTGCTCAGCGTGTCGATGATGCTCGGATCGGCGGTCACCGCCGTGATGAACGCGGGGTTCCAGTGGCCGCGGAAGATCGGGGTGAACACGTCGTTGACGGCGGTGTCCATGCTCCAGTACGCGTCGTAGGAGCTGTTGTAGCCGTTGAGCACCTTCTGATACGTCTTCAGATAGCGGGCCTGCTCGTTGGCGCTGTCCGTCAGGATGATGACCTCGCCCATGACGTCACCGTTGGCGGAGCTGACGTCCATGAAGTGCGAGGACACGAAGAAGGTGTCCAGCGCGGCCTCGGTCGCCGAGGCGAGGGTCGCGCCGTACGGCCCGACGTCGGAGGCGTGGTTGTACTGCACGTAGTAACCGGCGCGCAGGAACAGCACGAGCTGTGCCACCTGGGTGGAGTTGTCCCCGGGGTATGTCCGCGCCGTGTTCTGGAACGCGTTGGCGATGGTGACCATCTGCGCTTCACTGAACACGTTGTGGGCGTCGGTGCCGGTCACGGCGAACAGCGTGTTGACGCAGTCCAAGGTCGACGCCTGCACGAAGGCGACCAGGGCCGATCCGCTGCGGCTGCCGAAGTCGGCCGGGGTGCAGGAGGCCGCGGTCAGGCCCTTCCCATGGCTCGGCTTCGACGGGGCGGTGCGGGACGGGACCGGGTTCTGCGGAGGCCGGTGCGTGGCGTCGACCGGGGTGCGGCGTTCGTCCGCGCGGTCGGACACGGCCGCGGCCGAGCCGACCGGCGGCGGGGCAGTGTGTGCCTTGGGCTGGGCCGCTCCGCCATTCACGGGTCGCGGGGCCGACCCTCGGTGATCGTCCGCAGCGGCGCGGCCCGCCTGCGCGAACATGGCTATCGACAGGCACAGGGCGAGCGCGAGTATGAGCAGGCCGCCGAGTCTTCCTCTTGGCCGTATTGGTCGTACTGGTGGGGTGTTCACGTGCCGCCTCCCAGCGGAGTGAAAGCCGCGCTGCGACGCGCGGCGGTGGGGGATCCCGCAGGCTGCCCGGCCCGCCCGGCCCGCCGCCCCTGTACGTACGGGCGTGTCCGGGCAGGCTCCGATGACCCGCGGGCCGTGCTGATCCGTTGGCTTGAACGCGACTTGCGGTGGTCGCAGCCGTAAAATTGCACATGTCACATGGCTTGTGAAGGGAGCGCGGGTAAACCGGCGGCAATACCTGGCAGTTGGGGTCCCGCCGAGGCTGCCCGGGGCAGCTGTGAGGAGGGGACCAGAGGGGAGGAACGGGGCGAGGGCTGTCAGATGGGGCCAGCCGTGAAAGGCTCGGCGGATGGACTACGCGTGCGATGCCCCACCCGTTGACCGTGAGCTCGTGGACTTCGCCGTTCGCCTGGCCGGCCGTGCCGGGCAGATGTCGGCGCGAGGCTTCTTCAGTGAGGGCTGGCACGGTCATCTCAAGGAAGACGGCAGCGAGTTCACCGACATCGACGTGGCGGTCGAGGAACTCATCAGGGACGAGTTGAGCCTCCACGTGCCGGACGACGGGGTCTTCGGAGAGGAGGGAGGCGCGACCAGCGGGTCATCAGGACGGCGATGGATCATCGACCCCATCAACGGCACGAAGTACTTCACGCACCGGGTACCGCTGTTCTCGAACGATCTCGCCTACGAGGACGAGCACGGGCCTGCCATCGGCGTGATCAACATGCCCATGCGTCAGCAGATGATCGTGGCGGGTCGCGGTCTGGGCTGCTGGGTGCTGCCCGGTCCGGACCCGGATCTGCGGACGGGCCACCGCGCTCGGGTCACGGAGCGGACCAGCCTGGGCGGGGCGTGGACGCTGATGCACAATCCGGCCGGATGGCCGGAAGAACTCCTTTCCGCCCTCCACCGCCGGGTCCTCCTGGTGCCCTCAACAGGCATGATCGCGGCCCTTGTGACAGGCCGCGCCGATGCGGGCATCATCGCCGGCCCGCCGATGGGCTACGAAGACGTCGCCCCCATGCCGGTCATCGTCACGGAGGCAGGCGGCCGGGTGACCGACCTGGGCGGGGCGTCCGTACTGGAGGGCGACATGTCGGTGCTGGTCACCAACGGCGGACTGCACGACGAGTTCCTGCAACTGGTGAAGGGCTTGCCACGCAGTCGCGACTATCGGGCCCTCTTGCACGGTGATTAGCAACTTCGGCATTCTCTGAGGTCTGCGGCGCTCACATCAAGATGCGTACATACACCCGGTCTCTGATGGTGCCTCAACTCCGAACGGAGTGGTGACGCCCACCACCCAATGCCCGTCGAATGTGTCTCTCCCGAGGACCATACGACTGCACGCAGGGCGGTCTCACCACCCGCGGTACGCGTGCGCGGCCCGCCACCACGACCGTGCTGACCGAGTGAACGCGATCGCCGGAACCCCCACCGGACCTGCGCTCCCCGCCCCGCTCGACGGCACGACCTACACCGACAGCGGCCTGGCCTCCACCTATACCGTCGCCCCCGTCGACAACTCCGTTACGGTCGGCCTCCGTTCAGCCCCTGTGACGGCTACGACCACGACAGCGACAACGCCCCTGGCGAACTGCTGGACCACGGACAACGTCTCACACAACCTGGCCGGGCGGTCGTACTTCGTCGGCGACAAGGGTTACGCGATCGGCACCGGGCAGTACACGGGCCCCACACCCCCGACGGAGCCGTACCGCACTGCTGACGAGAGAGCGGGTCCGCGCTCTCCGCATCGGCGCTTCCGGGCGCTTGCGTCGAGATCGAGATGGCGGTCAAATACTGAAGGTGACTGCCATTGGTGGGCGCGGCTCCCCATGCGCCGGGGCCGAAGAGTGCTCAAACCCTCTCGAAGAGCTTTCGCTCGACCAGCTGCATCAGCGCGGGAGCATGAAGTGGCGCACGTATCCGGCGGATGTCCTGCCCCTGTGGGTGGCGGAGATGGACGTCCCCCTCGCGCGGCCGGTCGTCGACGCGCTGCGCGAGGCCATCGACGCCGGTGACACCGGATACCCCGCCGGAACCGAGTTCGCCGAGTCGGTGGCCGGTTTCGCCTCGCGCCGCTGGAAATGGGACGGGACGGCGGTCGACCGGACCGCCGTCGTCCCGGACGTGATGATGGGCGCGGTCCAGGTGCTGCGGCTGATCACCGACCCCGGCGACCCGGTCATCGTCAACTCCCCGGTGTACGCGCCCTTCTACGCCTTCGTCACTCATGACGACCGCCGGATCTTGGAGGCACCGCTCGGGCCCGATCTCCGCATCGACCTCGACACGCTCGACGAGACGTTCCGGCGCACCCGGCAGCAGAGTGGCAAGGGCAAGATCGCCTATCTCCTCAGCAGTCCGCACAACCCCACCGGCACGGTTCACACCGCCGGGGAGCTCGCCGCCGTGGCGGAGTCGGCCCGACGGTACGGAGTCCGTGTCGTCGCCGACGAGATCCACGCGCCACTCGTACTGCCGGGCGCCGACTTCACGCCCTACCTCAGCATGCCCGGTGCCGAGGACGCCTTCTCGCTCATGTCGGCGAGCAAGGGCTGGAACCTCGCCGGAATCAAGGCGGCGCTCGCCATCGCCGGGCCCGAGGCCGCTGCCGATCTGCGCCGGATGCCCGAGGAGGTCCACCACGGCGCCAGCCACCTGGGCGTCATCGCCCATACGGCGGCCTTTCGCCACGGGGAGAAGTGGCTCGACGCGTTGCTGGCAGGGCTCGACGCGAACCGAGCCCTGCTGGGTCGGCTCATCGCCGCGCACCTGCCCGGGATCGGCTACGCCAGGCCGGAGGGAACGTATATGGCCTGGCTCGACTGCCGGTCCCTCGGCCTCGCCCCGGAAGTGGGCTCCACGGACCTCGCCGTCGTCACCGACCTGGCGGGCCCCGCACGGCTGTTCCTGGAGCACTCCAAGGTGGCTCTCTCCTCCGGCCACATCTTCGGAACGGGAGGAGCCGGGCACGTCCGGCTGAATTTCGCCACCTCACAGTCCGTCCTCACCGAAGCGATCACCCGAATGGGACGCACCGTCGCCCACCACACGCGCTAGCCGAACAGGCCCCGCCTCGTCATGGTGTGGCACTGGCCGAAGGGTCGATCCGCTGGAGCATCTGTTCCATGACGGGGATGGGCAACTCCGGGTGCTGGGCGGCTGTTTGTGCGGTGTCGGTGTCCCGCAGCAGCCGGATCAACACCCCGGCGGGCAGTCCGGGATACCGGGCGGCCGCGTCGCGTACGCGCTCGCGCGGGTCGTCGAGCAGCCGAACGGCCGACTCGGGTGTCAGCCGTGGGTCGGACGCGGCCCGGTGCCGTACTTCCTCATCGCTGTCCCGGCTGAACCTCTCCACCAGCTCGGCCGTCGACTCCGGGTCGTCCAGGGCCAGTTGACGTATCCGCGCGTTCGGGTCGTCGGCGTAGCGGAGCAGGTTGCTACGGGGGAAGTTGGGGTGGCCGTGCGGGCGGTCGGGATTGCTGAGGCTGCCGGTCCACCACCGCCATACCCGCAGCAGCATGTCGGCGGGCGCGTCGTCACAGGACTCCGCGAGGAAGAGCTGGACGACGCGGTCGTCGTCGCGGGCGAGGAGTTCGACGACGTCCGGCGGCAGGTGCCGGGCCCGGGCGACGCTTCTGCGTACGAGGGGGTGGGAGGAGGCGGCCAAGCGGCGCATGGCGCCGGGATCCTCGTGCAGTGCCATGACCCAGTCAAGTGGGTAGGAGTGAACGCGCGGGTCGAAGTCGACGGGGATGGCCGCCCGCTGCTCCTCGGTGAGGTCGGAGCGTCGGGCCACCACGGAACGGACGGTCGCGTCGGGGTCCCGGGCGAGGAGGCCGACCAGGTCCGGGTCCAGATGTGGGTTGCCGGCGAGGGCGCGGCGCTGGGCCGGTTCGCCGTGGTGGGCCAGGTGTTCGGCGAGGTCGCGCTCCAGGCGGCAGGTGTCCACCGCGCGGTCTTTGAGTCCTTCGGTCTCGAAGACCGACCGGGGCATCGGGTGCTCCTGGTGGTACTGGAACAGCGCCTCGACGCGAACCTTGCCGGAGGGGTCGTGGAGAAGTTCGCGCCGAGCCGGAGTGTCCAGATGAGGCCAGGCCCTAGGGCAGGCGGAGGCCCGTACGGACGCGTCGTCGTCAGCGGCCAGGGCGGTCACCATAGGTAGGGGCAGTCCGTGCAGGCGAGCCGCCTCCTTACGGATGTGGGCGCGGGAATCGGCGGCGAGCTGCTCGTACGCGGTGTCGGTGAGCTCGGCGCGCCGATCCGCCGCGAGCAGCGTGAAGATCCAGCGGTGCCGGGGTTCCTGCTCGCCCAGGATCAGACGAGCCCACTGCTCCGGCGTGAGATACGGCTGGGCTTCGGCCAGCAACTGCCGCACTTTGCGGTCCGGGTGGACGATGGCCGCCTCGACGACCGCTGGCGGCAGACGGCGCCACAGGAGGTAATGCGACAGCCCCAGGAGACGGGCGCGCAGCTCATCGGGGGTGGCCGGGTTGAGTGCCAGCCCGTGCGCCCACATCTCACGCACCCTCTCCGACGGCCCCGGCCCCTGGAACAGCGACGCCCAAGCGGCTGCCGCCTCGTGCGGGCTCTCCTGGCACGCCGCCCGAGCGGCTGCCTCCTGCCACTCTCGGACGCGGTCCACGGCGATCAGCCGGACCTCGCCTTCTCCCGTGGTCACCCCCAGCAACGTGTCCCCGTCGATGGAGAGGGTGACGAACTCCGGCTGCCCGGGCCGCTCGCCCAGCACCCCGGCGAGGTCCCACTGATCCATGAGCCGCACCCGCGTCCAGCTCCTGGCCACGCAGCCTGTCCCGTTGCCCGCGACGTCGACGAGGAAGACACCGTTTTCACCGAGGATCCCGCTCGCGGCCGCGAGTCGGTGCCACTGGGCGTTGAGCTCGGCGACCAGGTCAGGTCGGTCTGCCCTCACCTTCACGGTCGGCGTCGCTTCACCGGCGACGACCGGGCTCCACGCGGCCCGGGGCGGCAGTACGTCCTCGGTCTTGCCGTCCCCCACGATGTGCAGCCCGGCATGCCGCAGCAACTCCCTGAACTTGTCTCTCCCACCCGTCATGAGAGCTCATCCTGCCCGAGTCTGTTCCCTGTCGGGTCGGCGCCGTCGCCCAGGATCTCGCGCCGGACGGGGTCGACCGCGACCGGCCCGGCCTGCTCGGGTCGGCGCGTGCGGACCGGGGTGAACAGCGCCAGCACCGCGGTGAGCAGACAGCACGCTCCGGCTGTAAGACACACCGCGCCCGTGCCGTACCGCTGCGCGGCCCAGGTGAGGACGGCCGCGCCGATGGGGGCCGCCGAGTAGTGGATGGTCCAGAAGGCCGAGGTGACGCGGCCGAGCAGGTGGTCCGGGGTCACTTCCTGCCGCAGCGACATCGAGCAGGTCCCCGACACACTGACGCATCCGAGGAACACGGCGCTCAGGGCCGCGATGCCCGCCACGCTCGCGGCCGAGCCGATCGCCGCCAGGGCGAGCCCGCAGACCGCGACGCCGCCGGTCCAGGTCACGCCGAAGCCGAGCCGGTGGCGGATCGGGGCGACGAACAGCGCCCCGACGACGGTGCCCAGAGCGCCCACCGCGAAGACGGTGCCGACCGCGCCGTCGCCCTGGCCGAGGTCGTGCTTGAGGTGATAGATGATCAAGTCGTTGAGGCCGAGCGTCAGAAAGCTGAAGACCGACAGCAGAATTGTCAGGCTCCGCAGCACCGGATGCCGCCGCAGGAACGACACCCCGGCGGCGAACTCCTTGCCCATCGACTCCCGCCGCGGGCCCTCCGCCGCGTCACCGGACGGCTCCGCGCGGTCCTTGAACCGTACGAAGTGCAGACAGGCGGCCGACACCCCGAAGCTCACCGCGTCGACGGCGACGGCCGCCGCCGGGCCCAGCCAGGCCGCCACCACACCCGCGAGCAGCGGCCCGACGACCCCGGCCGCGGCGGCCGTCGCGTTCAGCCTCCCGTTGGCCTCCGTGATGCGGTCGCCCGGCACGAGCGCCCGTACGGCGGTGACATACGTGACGGAGAACAGCATTCCGACGGCCTCGGCCAGCGGAAGGACCACGTACAGCAGCCAGATCTGCGGGCCGAGCGCCCACGCCAGCGGTATCAGCGCGTACAGCACCAGACGGACCAGATCACACACGATCAGGAGCTTCCTGCGGTCCAGCCGGTCGACCACGACCCCGGCGAACACCCCCGCGCCGACCGCGGCCGCGCCCGCCGCGCCGGTCAGCAGACCCATCTGCGCGACCGAACCCGTCGCGTGCAGCACCAGCAGCGGCAGAGCGATCAGAGCGAACGAGTCACCGACGACGGAAAGCGTCTGCGCGGCCCAGAAGACGCCGAAGTCACGGTCGCGCCACAGCGAACGCGAGCAGGCCGACGGGGGCTCGTCACCGGGGAGTTGAGGCATTCGGGGAGGGTAATACGCGACGTGCGCGAAGTCCCGGCATTTTCCCCCGCCGACGACTGTCGTGGATCCGAAGTCGCTCGGTGGGGCCGGGGCGTTGTCAGACCCGTGTGCGAGCGTGGGGGTATCGGGACTCGTACGGAGCCCTTCGGATCACTGTTGGAGGGGGCACGGTGACAGTGCAGGATGACGGCTGGACCGGTATGGGCTGGGACTGGACGAACCACGACGACATCCGTCAGCGCCTCGACCAGGGCGCCGACCCGGAGGCATGGAGCGGGGGGCGGCCCCTGCACCGTGCGGCGGTGCTCGGCTCTGCGGAGGTTGTCGGGGAGCTGGCCCGGCGGGTGGCGGACGTGGACGCGCTGGAGAACGGCGTAACGGCGTTGTGGGAGGCCGTCGTTGCCAGGCAGCCGGACAACGCACGGGCCCTTGTCGCCGCCGGGGCCGATCCGTGGCGACCGTCGATCGCGGGCTGGTCGCCGGGGCGGCTGAGCCTGGCCGGGCCGACGCCAAGGCTGTTCACCGTGCCGGCCGGTGAGCGCCTGACCGATACGGAGCGCGCGGCGGCCGAGGAGGCCGCGCGGCTCATCGGCGCACTGGGCAGCTTCTACTACGAGGGCACGGGTCTGGCCTGTGTGGCCGGGATCGACGCGGCCGAAGCGATACGCCGCCTGGAGGCGACGCCGGCGCAGGACGAGGTTGTCGACGAGGTGTTGGAGGATCCGTACGCGTACGAGATGGACGAGATCCTGCCGATCGTCGGTGTGACGTCCGTGCCGGGTGGCTGTGTCGTGACCCAGCCGTGGGGGTACGCGCCGCAGATGCCGGGCGTGCTGACCCGGCTGTCCGCCGGGACCGTCTGCTACGGCCTGTACGCCAACCCCAAGAGCGGCAACCAGGGCAGCATCGCCCGCGACGGGTCCATAGACGGCTGGGATCTGCACCCGGGCGGTGGTCCCGATGTGGGCGACTCCCGCGAGGCGGTCCTTGCCTCCTACCTCTACCAGTACAACGCGGTGGCCTTCTCATGCTCCTTCGCAGGGCTGCGCCTGACCGATGCCCGCGCGGTCATCGGACCGCCCGATCTGTGGGTCCAGCTGCCACCCCACGACTACTGGAGCCACTGACCGGCGAGTGGCGGGCGACGGCGCCCCAGCCGCTCTCCAGGAGGTCGAAGACACGCGTGACGGCCTGGCGGGGATCCGCGCAGCCGCGAGCGGCACGGGGCGCCTCCAGGGCGAAGTGGGCCAGGGCGGCGCAGATCGGGTCGTCGGCCGGAAGTCCGCTCTCCTCGGCGATCACACGCGCGAGGGCGTTTTCATGGCGCAGCCACATGCCCTGGGCGTAGTCACGCAGGGCAGGGGTGCTGTCCACGAGTTCCGTGAACGCGCTGAAGTCGGCGTCGCTGTCCACGGCTGCGATGCGGTGGCGCAAGGCGTGTTCGCGCAGGGCCGCCGGGATCGACTGGCCTGCGGGTCGATCGACCACGGCGGCGAGCAGGCGGGCTTCCTGGTGGGCGTCTTCGTCGAAGACGAGGGCTTCTTTGACCGGGAAGTGCTTGAACAGGGTCGTGGTGGACACATCAGCGGCGTCCGCGATCTCGCGGATGCCGACCTGCTCGTATCCGCGCTCAAGGAAGAGCCGCAGAGCGGCCTCGGCCAGGGCTCGGCGGGTGGCGGCCTTCTTGCGTTCGCGACGGCCCTCCGGGGCCTTCCCCGCGGCGGCGGTCGTGGTGGTCTCGCTCATACAAGGACCGTACACCCTTGGGTTGCTCAACTTCAAAAGTTGAGTCGTTGCACTTATTGAGCCGGTGTGCTCTTCTGGAATGGCGGCAGCCCGGCACAGTCCGGCCCTTCCGCGTCCTCTCCCTCTGCCCCGAAAGGCTCGATCAGCCATGCCCACTCCCCGCATCGCGATCATCGGCGCCGGCCCCGGCGGTCTGACCTGCGCCCGCATCCTCCAGCAGCACGGCATCACCGCGGCCGTCTACGACCTGGACGCCTCCCGTAGCGTGCGCAACCAGGGCGGCACCCTCGACATGCACCCCGACTCCGGCCAGCACGCCCTGCGCGAGGCCGGCCTCTGGCACGACTTCCTCGCGCAGGCCCGCCCCGAAGGTCAGCAGATGCGCCTGGTCAGCCGCGACGGCCGCATCCTGTTCGACGCGATGCCCCCGGAGGCCGACACCACCGAGGGCAACCCCGAGATCGACCGCGGACAGCTCCGCGACCTCCTCCTCGACTCCCTCAAGCCCGACACCGTGCGCTGGGGGCACAAGCTCACCCGCGCCGAACCCCTCGGCGACGGCACCCACCGCCTGCACTTCGCCGACGGCAGCACCACCGACGTCGACCTCGTCGTCGGAGCGGACGGCGCCTGGTCCAAGGTCCGCCCCCTGCTCTCCGACGCGACCCCCCGCTACACCGGCGTCACCTTCGTCGAGACCGGCCTCGACGACGCGGACGCCCGCCACCCCCGCCTGGCCGAACTCACCGGCAACGGCACGATGATGGCGCTCGACGACAACCAGGGCTTCGTCGCCCAGCGCAACAGCGGCGGCCACATCCGCATCTACATCGGCATGCGCACCGCACAGGACTGGCACGAGCAGGCGGGTCTCGCCCTGACCGACACCGCCGCGGTCCGCGAGGCACTCCTCAAGAAGTTCACCGGCTGGAGCCCCGACCTGCTGGGCTTCATCACGGACACCGACACCGGCTACACCAACCGGCCCCTGTTCGCCCTGCCCGTCCCCCACACCTGGACCCACACCCCCGGCGTCACCCTCCTCGGCGACGCCGCCCACCTCATGTCCCCCTTCTCCGGCATGGGCGCCAACCTGGCCATGCTCGACGGCGCCGACCTCGCCTACACCCTCATCGAAGCCCCCACCGTCGACGACGCCCTCCGCGCCTACGAAACCGTCATGCTGCCCCGCTCCGCCGAGGCAGCCGAAGGAGCCGCGGAAGGCATCAACGGCGCCTTCTCCCCCGACAGCGCCACCCAGACCCTCGCCCACATGACCCAGCGCCACTGAGAAGTCGCCTACGCAGGGGCGCCGTTGGGTTCTCGTGCGGGGCGGGTACTCCTCCCCCGCCCGCGCATCCGACGCTTTGCGTGGGCGCGGCATCAAAGACGGCCAGGCATGACACGGGCTCAGGGGCGGGCGGCCGCGACCAGGGCGTCGGTCGTCACCACCCGGGCGAAGCCCCCGCCGTGCAGCGAGACGGCACTCGCCCTGGCCAGTTCGTCGGCGGTCAGGCGCCAGCCGTTCGGGCCGGTCAGGTCGAAGGTGTGGGTGGCGTCGAGGGCGACCAGCACGTCGTACCCCAGGTTGCCGCCCATACGAGCCGTGGTCTCCACGCACATGTTGGTCTGGATGCCCGTCAGCACGACCTGGGTGATGCCTGCCGCCTTGAGCCAGTCGCCAAGGTCGGGGGTGCCGTAGAACGCCGAGTTCACGGACTTGGTGACGAGCAGCTCCGGCGCGCTGCCCTTGCCACGCCGCTCCTCGACGTATTCCTTGAAGGCGTTGCCCTCGTATCCGGGCCGCAGCGGCGAGCCGGGCTCGACGGAGTCGTGGCGTACGAAGACGACGGGCCGGCCGGTGTCCTGCCAGGACGCGATCAGGGATGCGATGTTCTCGTCGGCGGCCGGGTTGTTGCGCGGGCCCCAGAACTCCGACTCGTCGAAGCCCTTCTGCACGTCCACCACTACCAACGCCGCGTTCTGTGTGATCTCCATACCTACGATCCTGCCGCCCCGCGGGTCCGGCTCACAGGAGACGGAAAGACAGCGATCGATGATTTACTGCCAGCATGACCCGACCGGCACCGGCCCATCGCATCGCCCTGCTCGCCTTCCCCGGCATCCGGGCCTTCGACGTCTCGGTGATCACCGAGGTGTGGGGTGCGGACCGCACCGACCGCGGGGTGCCCGCGTTCGAGCTGCGCCGGGTTGCCGTCGGCCCCGATCCAGTGCCGATGCGTGGCGGGCTCGCGCTCACCCCGGACCGCACCCTCGCCTGGTTGCCCCGTGCCGAGCTGATCCTGGTGCCGGGTCTGGACGACCACGTCACCCCGGCGCCCGAGCCGATGCTCGCGGCGCTGCGCCGCGCCCACGCCCGGGGCACCACCATCGCCGCGCTGTGCGGCGGCGCGTTCGCCCTCGCGCAGGCGGGGCTCCTTGACGGCCGCCGGGCGCTGACCCACTGGGCGCTGGCCGACCTGCTGCGCGCCGGGCACCCACGGGTGCGGGTCGAGGCGGACGCCCTGTTCGTGGAGGACGGCAATCTGTGGACATCAGCCGGCACCGCCGCCGGCATCGACCTGTGTCTGCACCTGGTGCGCACCGCACACGGCGCGGAGGCGGCCGCGGCGATCGCCCGCTCCATGGTCACCGCACCGTTCCGGACCGGCACCCAGGCCCAGTTCATCGAGCATCCGACCCCACACGCCGACCGCGATCTGGACGCGCTGGCCGAGGTGCGCGCCTTTGCCCTGGCGCACCTGCACGAGCCGCTCACCGTGGCCGCGCTCGCCGCCCGCGCCGGAATGTCCCCGCGCTCGTTCGCCCGGCACTTCGCGTCGGCCACCGGGACCACCCCGCTGCGCTGGCTGCTCGGCCACCGCATCGCGGCGGCGCAGAAGCTCCTCGAACGGACCGACCTCCCCATGCCGGAGATCGCCCGCCGGTCCGGTTTCGGCAGCGAGGTCACCATGCGCCAGCACTTCGCGTCGCACCTCGCCACCAGCCCACACGCCTACCGGACGTCGTTCGCCGCACCGGGCACGCGCGGCTGAGATCCGTATCGCTCGGGATGGTGGGGGCGCGCGGCTTGACCGGTAAGGCCCTCCGCTTCTTCCCCCGGGTGCTTGCACCCTTTCCTGCAGGGCCGCAGAGAAGGGGGGTCGCCTCGTGCGCATCGCCGAAACCAGGAACAAGTCAATTGTTTCCCGGCATCGATCCCTGAGCGAGCTGCCGATGTTCGGTGACTACGTCCCCGAGGAGCGCTGAGAATGAGTACCTATCGAGTGGTGCAAGTGGCCGCCGCGAACGGCCCGTTCGAGCTCACCGAAGGGGAGGTGGTGCAGCCTGGTTTCGGCCAGGTCAGGATCGCGGTGGAGGCGTGCGGTGTCTGCCACACCGACGCCCTGTTCGTGAGCGGCGCGATTCCGGGCATATCGTTCCCCGAAGTACCGGGGCACGAGATCGCGGGCCACATCGAGGAGTTGGGCGAAGGCGCGCGGGACCAGGGCTGGCAGGTCGGCGACCGGGTCGCGGTCGGCTGGTTCGGAGGCAGCTGCGGACACTGCAGGCCGTGCCGGGAAGGCGACTTCATCGTCTGCCGAAACCTGAAGGTCCCGGGATGGGCGTACGACGGAGGGTTCGGCGAAAAGGTGATCGCGCCGGTCGACGCCCTGGCCCGCATCCCCGACGCGCTCGCGGCGGCCGATGCCGGACCCATGGCCTGCGCGGGCGTGACCGTCTTCAACGCCCTGCGCCGCAGCGCCGCCCGGCCCGGAGATCTCGTCGCGGTGCTCGGTCTGGGCGGCCTCGGACATCTCGGCGTGCAGTACGCCACCGCGATGGGATACGAGACCGTGGCGATCGCCCGCGGCCCCGAGAAGGCCGGCTTCGCCAAGCAACTCGGCGCCCACCACTACATCGACAGCACCTCCGCCACCCCGGTCGCCGAGGCGCTGCAGTCCCTCGGCGGCGCCAGGGCCGTACTGGCCACGGCCGGCAACTCCGACGCCATCACCGCCACCGTGAACGGCCTGGCCCCGCGCGGGGAACTGGTGGTCATCGGAGCGGACACCACCCCTCTGGACATCAACCCGAACCAGCTGCTCACAGGTCTCCCCGTCATCCGGGGCCACGCGAGCGGCACCGCGCAGGACGTGCAGGACACCATGGCCTTCAGTGTCCTGCACAACATCCGCCCCATGACCGAGACAGTGCCACTGGACCGCGCCGAGGAGGCGTACCGGAAGATGCTGGCCGGCAGGGCCCGCTTCCGGATGGTCCTCACGACCGGCTGACACCCACTCGTCACCACGGGATGGGCTGCGGGCCCAGAGGCAGGGCGGGCGGTATCAGACCTTGACCTGGTTCGGTATATGTCTCACACCGTCAGACGCGAAGTGGAACAACCGTCCCCGCTCACTACCGCTGTCCCCCCACCCTCAGTGAGGCCACCCCCACCAGCGGCCCCGTCACCGGCAAATGCGGCTGCACGGGCGGGCGGGGCACGCTAGAACTGACTCATGGACGACGAGCAGCGTTTGCCCGGCGGCAGGACAGTGGGAGCGGTGCGCCGCGGTGACGCGGTCCACCGGCCCGTCCAGCCGTGGACGCCCGCCGTGCACGCGCTGCTGCGCCATCTGGAGGCGGTCGGGTGGGAAGGCGCGCCTCGGGTCCTGGGAATGGACGAGCAAGGGCGTGAGGTCCTGACCCACCTCGACGGCGAGACGGCGGGCGAGGACCTGCCCTGGCCCGCCTGGGTGTACTCGGACACCGCGCTGGAGGACGTCGGCCGGTGGGCCCGGAGGCTGCACGATGCGACCCGGTCCTTCGTCCCGCCACCGGATGCGCGCTGGCTCGCCGGGCAGACGTGGCGGCCCGGCCTGGTCATCGGCCACCATGACGCCGCCCCGTGGAACGCGGTCTGGCGCGACGGGAGCCTGGCGGGCTTCTTCGACTGGGACACCGCCGGCCCGTCATCGCGTGAGTTCGACCTGGCCTTCATGGCGTTGACGTGGGTTCCCCTGCACGCGCGCGGGTTTGCCGAGCGGACCGGCTTCACCGCCTTCGAAGACCGCTCCCGACGGCTGCACCTCCTGCTCGACGCGTACGAGTACGAAGGCGACCGCTCGGCCTTCGGAACCGTGGTCGCCGCGCGGGCCAGGACCAACGCCGAGGTCATCCGCCGCATGGCCGCCGACGGCGACCCGGTCTACGTCGCGCTGGAGCCGGTTGCCGCCGAGCTGGACCAGGCCGCCCGTGAAGTCGCCGCACTGCCCGCCACCTTCTGGCTGCGCCCGGACCGAGGCTCCAGCACGTTCCATGGACCAGATGACGGGCCCGAGTAAGCGATCAGGATGCGGTGCAGTCGACCGAATCGAGGAGTGCGAGCTCTTCCTCCGTCAGATGCAGGGCGCCCGCCGCCAGGTTGTCGAGGAGGTGGTCCGGGTTGCCCGTTCCCGGGATGGCCAGGACGTGTTTGCCCTGGTGCAGGGTCCAGGCCAGGCGTATCTGCGAGGGTGACACTCCGTGCGTACGGGCGACGGTGAGGACCTGCTCGTGCTCGGTGTGGACGGCACCCGCTTCGCGTCCCGCGCCGGCGATGGCGAAGAAGGGCACGAACGCGATGTCGTGTGCGGCGCATGAGCGGAGCATCTCCGCGCCGCCGCGCGCGTCGATGCCGTAGCGGTTCTGGACACACACCACCGGTGCGATCGCCCGGGCCTGGGCCAGGTGCGCGGGGCGGGCGTTGGAGAGGCCGAGGTGGCGGACGAGTCCGGCGTCACGCAACTCGGCGAGGGCCCCGAAGTCCTCACTGATCGAGTCCTGGCCCATGACCCGCAGGTTGACCACGTCGAGGTGGTCGCGGCCGAGCTGACGCAGGTTCTCCTCCACCTGGCCGCGCAGCTGGTCGGGCCGCGCCCGGTCGGTCCACTCGCCGCACGCGTCCCGTACGGGCCCGACCTTGGTGGCGATGACCAGGTCGTCCGCGTACGGGGCCAACGCCGAGTTGATCAGCTCGTTGGCGGAGCGCAGCCGGGAGAAGTAGAACGCCGCGGTGTCGATGTGATTGACGCCGAGGTCGACCGCCCGGCGCAGTACGGCGATCACCTGGCCGCGATCGCGCGGGGTGCCCTGGTGGAAGGCGGCGCTGCCGGTCAGGCGCATGGCACCGAAACCGATCCGGTTGACGGTGAGGTCTCCGAGCAACCATGTGCCTGCGGCCCCCGCACGGACTGTCTCCGACGTCATCTTTTGCATCCACTCCTCTGGAACAACCCTCGCCCCGTGACGGTTTGAAGCGCGGCAGGGGTGGAGTATGCCCAGGTCAGAGTGGCGACGAGAAGGCATCACGTGGCAGAGGAATGTCACAGTGAAACCGGGAATCCTCGCATGGCACACCGGGTTGTTGATGATGACGCTTCATCAGGAGCCAAGGCCGTTCAGAGCACGCTGCCCGGCCCGCATGGCCAAGGAGTGGTTGAGACGGAACAGTGGCCGTGCCAGGGGCATCCAGCGTCGCAGTGCGGCCTTGCGGACCACGACGTGCTCGGTGAAGTGGGCCATGCAGCCGTGCGGTTCGCCTGGCTCCACGGCCCAGCGGACGCTGCCCGTGATGTCACCGTCGAGCGTCGCTTCCAGGACGCGCTCGATCGAGTCCTCGACGACCGCCGTCAGACGGGTCGTCAGTGAGTAGGGAAGGGTGGACCTGATGACCAACTCGCATTCCCGTTCGCCGGCCCGCCTCACGGAACGGATGCTCGGCCACCACGTGGCGTAGTCCCCGACGTCGGCGAGTTTCGCGTACATCGCGTCCGGCGGGAGCGGTGCCTTCCAGCGGCCGGTGAGGCGGATGTCGTGACGGTTCACACGGTCCTCCCGTTCGGCAGTGGGACACGAGGAGCGGGCAGGTGGCTGCGGGTCCGGGCGAAGAATGCGACCGTGCCGAGCAGCCACATCGCGAGGAACCAGGCGGGGCCGAGCAGCAGATGACCGTACGGAGTGTCCGTGGACGTGAACCCGGCCGTGAAACCGACCTGTGTGGGGCCGTATGAGGGAAGGAACTGGAGCCCGCCCCTGTCCGCCGCCCGGTTGCTGATGGGGTTCTGCAGCATGGTGTCGAGCAGGCTGGCCATGATGATGACGAAGAGACCGGCCAGTTCGTTGCGCAGGAACGCGCCGAGCAGGATGCCGATTCCGCCGTAGCTGAGGGCGGCGGTGAACAGGCCGAGGGCGAGGACGAGGAGCCGGACCGGATCCCAGTACCAGCACACCACGGCGGTGGCGTACGCGGCGATGAGTGCGGACGCGGTGGTCATCGCGATGACCTTGGCCACCAGGAGACAGGCGCGTGAGTATCCGGCGAGCGCGAGTCTGCGGTCGAAGGCGAGGGCTTTGAAGGTGGTCATGAACATCATGAACCCGACGATGAGCGTCACCGTGTTGATGGCCCCGGACACCATGGTCAGGTGATTGCCATTGACGGTCACGGTGCGTCCGGTCGCACGCAGCACGAAGCTCACGGGTTCGGGGGTGACGAACCAGTGCTCCAGCGTCAGCCAGAGCGGGATGTAGACGACGATCAGCACAAGAGCCAGCCGATTGCGGGCGTGTTCGAGCAGCGCGAAGCCGACGCCCGTGCGGAACGCTTCCCACACCCGGCTCACCGCACGGCTCCCCGAGCGCCGACCGGGCGGCCCTCCTCGTGCCACAGCGTCGTCACGCCGTCCCGCAACCGGTGGACGACGTCGAGGCGTTGGGTGTCCCAGGCCAGGTGCGACACCACGAGGATGCAGCGGCCCCGGTCGCGCAGCCGGGCCGCGACGTCCCAGAACTGCACGTACGTCTCCCAGTCGAAGCCCTGGTACGGCTCGTCGAGCAGCAGCACGTGAGGGTCGTGCAGGAGCGCCAGGGTGAGGTTCAGTTTCTGCCGGGTTCCTCCGCTGAGCTGCTCCACGCGCGTATGCCGGTACTCGGCGAAGTGCAACTCCTCCAACAGCTCCTCGGCGCGGCCGGTGCCCTCCAGCCGGTAGGCGGTCCGGAACCAGCGCAGATGCTGGTCGACGGTGAGCGCGTCGTTGAGCACCGCCTCCTGCGGGCAGTACCCCAGCGAACCGTGGCGCTCCACTTCGCCCGCGTCGGCGGCGATCTGCCCGCACAGCACGCGCAGCAGGGTGCTCTTGCCCGAGCCGTTCTCCCCCACGACCCCCGTCAGAGTGCCCGGTTCGAGGCGGAACGAGACCCCCTTCAGGACGCGCCGTGACCGGTAGGCCTTGTGTACGTCGTGCACGCGCAGGGTGTACGGGGTGGGCGGCACGGTGGGTCTCCTCCTCGTGCGCGGGACGGCGCGCGGGTTCGTGCAGGGCTGTCCCGTTTCGTACAGAGCTCTTCCGTGTTTTCCGTGTCAACGTCTGCGGCGCGACAGACAGTCGATGAGCGCCTGCCATTGCTGCCGGACGCTTTCCGGGTTGCCCACCTCGTCCAGTGCGGCGAGGGCCGACGCCACGTGGTGGCCTGCCGCCTCCTTGGCCAGCTCACGGCATCCCGTCGCCTCCAACAGGCGCATGACTTCTGGGATTTGGGCCGGGGACAGCGGTGCCGAGTCGAGCAGGTCGGCGACGCGCAGGCCGTCGGCGGTGCCCGAGCCGGCGGCGAGGACCAGCGGCAGCGTCTTCTTGCCGCGGAGCAGATCCGCGCCGACGGGTTTTCCGGTGAGCGAGCTGTCACCCCACAGACCGAGCACGTCGTCGAAGATCTGGAACGCCACGCCGAGGTCGCTTCCCGCCGCCCGCAGGGCGCGCACCATGTGCGGCGGCGCGTCCGCCAGCACGGCGCCGAGGGCCGCGGCACAGCCGAAGAGCGCACCGGTCTTGCCGCGCGCCATCCGCACGTACTGGCTCTGGGACGTCTCCCGCGGCGGCCGGTGTTCCAGGGCGAGGTCCTCCGCCTGGCCGTACACCATCTGCTCCGCGGCGACGGCGAGCTCTTCCGTGGCCGCGTGGGCACCCGGCACCTGGGCCCGGACGACCGTGGCCACGGCCTGGACGATGAGCGCGTCCCCGGCGAGCACGGCGGCGCCGGTGCCGAATCGGGCCCATGCGGCGGTTTTGCCCCGCCGCTCGGCGTCGCCGTCCATGACGTCGTCGTGGAGCAGGGAGAGCTGATGCACGAGTTCCACGGCCGTACCGGCCACGGCGGCGAACCGCTCCGGCGCGCCGACGGAGCGGACCGACAGCAGGGCGAGCGCCGCCCGGACCCGCTTGCCCGCCCGGGACACCGGCGCCGGGGAGTCGCCGGTGTCCCACCCCAGGTGGTAGCGGCACACCGTGGCCACGGACGGGTGCAACCGGTCCACGGCCGCGCGCAGCGTGGGCTCGACGAGCTCCGTCCCACGCTGCAGGAGCTCCTCGCCTTCCGCCCTGGTCCCGGACCCGTCCAGCAGGCCGACGCCGTGCGGCGGAATATGTGTCATCGAACCCTTGCCCCGTCCAGTGGTCCCTCGTGATCGCCTCGGCCCCTCGGCTCGCATAACGACGGCGACGATCACGGGTTGCGGCCCGGGGCGGCAGGATCGGGTCATCCCACGATCACCACACACGCGATGACGGCAGGGTCACCCGTTCGAGGGGGCCGGGTGGCTCCCGAGGGGAGGGTGGCCAAGAGTGGGCCGGGAGTGGGGGTGACTTGGAGCCCGTCTACTGATGAGGAGGCGCGTCATGCGCCGTTGCGCCACCGTCGTCGCGATCGCCCTGTGCGGGGCAGTCGCCGCGGGAACCACGGGACCTGCCTTTGCGGCCGCCACGCCCGAGCCCCCGCCCACAGGCGGGAATTCGCTGAGGCAGGACCGCCGGGACGGCGACGACGACAAGACCGAGCTGGCGACGTGGATGGCCGAGCTGGACAAGCTCATCGCGGACGAGAAGAAGGACATGGAGGCGGACGTCAAGGACGCCAAGAAAGACGCCGAGGAAGCCAAGGACGACGCGCAGAAAGAGATCGCGGAATTCAAGAAGGAGATCGACGCACTCCGGAAGGAGTTTGCCGACCTGATCAAGCAGCTGACGCCGAACGCGGCGGTACCGCCGAAGCCCTGAACCCCGAGCCCGCACGCCGCGGCCTGACCGCCCGCAGGTCTGGTACGTCAGGAGACTGCAGATATGGGCGTGTCCGGTGAGTCCCGGCGGACCTGTTGGGCATCGTCTACTCGTACGGCGGTGAGCCAGACGGGTCGGAGGCGGCATGTCCTCTGGGGATGCGGGAGAGCGGGGAGCGATGTTGAGGGTGCGGCGGTGGGTGGCTGGTCTGGCCGCGACGGTTGCTGTCACGGGCGCTGCCACGGCGGTCGCCATGGTTCCGGCGCAGGGATCTGCTGCGCATACGCAACGGGCGACAGTGGCGATGGACGGGGGACGGCAGTCCTCGGGAGGTGCCCGGCTCCCGCTGGCGATCGCTCATCGGGCCGGTACCGCGGACTTCCCGGAGAACACCGTGCGGGCGATCGACGGAGCGCTGGCCCACAAGGTGGACATGATGTGGCTGAGTGTGCAGGTGAGCCGGGATGGTGTCCCTGTTCTCTACCGGCCCGCCGACCTCGCCGCGCTCACCGACGGCTCGGGCAGCGTCGCGGACATGGACGCCGCGGAACTCACGCGTCTGAACGCCGGCTACCAGTTCAAGAACACTGCGGGCGAGTATCCCTACCGGGAGCATCCCACCCCGATGCCCACGCTGGAGGAGGCTCTGCGGCGTATCCCGCAGCGGATGGGCGTACTGCTGGACATGAAGTCGCCCGACCCCCACACCCTGGCGCCCGCGATCGCCAAAACACTCGACGCTCTGCAGAGCGAGGGACGCGGGGAGTGGCAGCGGGTGCGTTTCTACTCCACCGAGAAGCGCAACCTCGATGCCATCGCCACCTACCCCCGGGCGCAGCTGTTCGAGGAACGTGACACCACCCGCACACGCCTGGTCACCTCACGTCTGACCGGCGACTGCGTCGATGCACCCCGGTCGGGAACATGGGCCGCGTTCGAGTTGCGCCGTGATGTGACGGTGACGGAGAAGTTCACCCTGGGCGAGGGCCGCAGCCCCGTCAAGGCCCTGATGTGGGACCGAACCACCTCGGCCTGCTTCCACACCCACCCCTCGGTCAAGACCGTACTGATCGGCATCGACACCAAGAACGACTACGCAACCGCCACGAGACTGGGCGCCTACGCCGTCCTGGCCGACTCCCCCGAGCGAATGATGAGGATCAAGAACGAGGCGGCGGCGGCACCTCGCTGACGCGTCGGCAACACACCCGAGTTCACCAACAGGCCTACCGTCGGCAAACGCGTTTCGGCCACGCCAGCGCTGGGGTGATCTCGCTCTACCGCCGGCGCCCGCTTACGAAGGCGGCCCGCGGATCCTCGATGCGGACCTGCCCTGGGGGGGACAACGGGTCGATGAATACAGCCGGTTGGGGCACCTCCAGCAGGAGGTCTGGTGCAGCGCCGCGTTGATCCTTCGGGGGTTCATGCGGCCTTGAGTGGGCTGACGTCGTAGGTCCAGCGGTGGGGGCTTGGCGTCGTGTTCGTCGTAGGCCATGACTAAAGTGGCGCTCGACGATGCCGGTGAAGGGAACCCCACGCCGCACGACATAGTCCCGGCGGATGACTCCGGTACCTCGCGGGGGCTACGAACGACACACATCTATGGGCTGATTCGATACGGAGCCGCGGAACCTAGCGTCGATCTCATGAAACGCAATCGCCGTATCAGCGCCGTCGCGGCGCTGGCGCTCGCCGCCCTCGTCACCGGAACCGGCGCCGGGTTCGCCGCCACGACCACACCGTCGGCCACACCGGTGGCCACGCACGCGTTCGACACCGCACCGGCCACGGCCACCGCGCCCACGCGGTCCTTCCACGGCACGCTCCCCGCGCCGACCGGCCCCTACGCCGCCGGCGAGGACGTCATCCACCTCACCGACACGAGCCGCCCCGACCCGTGGGTGCCGTCATCCGGCCCCCGCCAACTGACCGTCACGATGGTCTACCCGGCCGTCCCCGGGACCGGGACTCGGGCCCCTTACATGACCCTCGGCGAGGCAGCCGGAGTCCTCCAGCACCGGAAGATACAGGCGAGCTCCGGCATCACCCCCCAGACCCTTTCCAGCGTCACCACTCACGCCTTCGACGACGCGCGGCCGCAGCACGGCAAGTATCCGCTGGTGGTCCTCTCAGCCGCGGCCGAGAACCCGCGCATGACGCTCACCTCGCTCGCGACCGACCTGGCCAGTCACGGCTACGTCGTCGCACTCGTCGGCCACACCTACGAAGACAGCGGCGAGACGCTGGCGAACGGCCAGACGCCGCCGTGCGCGATCTGCGATCACCCGGAGCAGATCGACTTCAACTTCGAATCCGCCAGCCGCGCGCGGGACGTGTCCTTCGTGATCGACCAGTTGACGCATGGCAATACCGCGTGGCGCCTGGCACACCTCATCGACAAGCACGAGATCGGCATGGCCGGACACTCCCTCGGCGGAGCTGCGGCCGCCGCCACGATGATCGCCGACCCGCGCGTACGGGCCGGAGTGGACATGGACGGCGCCTTCTTCCCGGCCCCGATGCCCGGCCAGATCAACCGGCCGTTCCTCATGCTGGGTCGAGCCGACCACTCGCCCGGCGACCACGACACCACATGGGAGCAGGCATGGGCCGCCCTCGGCGGCTACAAGAAGTGGCTGACGGTCTCCGGCGCCGACCACTTCAGCTTCGCCGACCAAGACGTGCTTCAGGAGCAGGCCGGCTTCCCGACGCCGCCCCTCTCCCCGGAACGCGGGGTGGCGATCACCCGCGAGTACGTGACAGCGTTCTTCGACCAGACGCTGAAGGGGATCCACAGTCCGCTGCTGGACGGCCCCTCGCCGAACAATCCGGAAGTACTCTTCCAGCACTAGTGCAGCGCCGCGTTGATCGAGCAATAGTCGATACCTGTGGATGTCGAAGCGCCCCGCCAGGTGCAGGCGGGGCGCTGGGTCGTGCGAAGAGGCTCAGATAGCCCAGAGGGTCGGGCCGTCCTGCCCCCTGCTCGCCTCGGTCGGGTAGATGTAGGCGTAGTCGATGTTGCACGGCATGTACCAGCCGGCGTTGTTGTAGCCGGACTGGGTTATGTCGTTCCAGTTGACCCTGTAGGTGTGCCCGCAGTAGTCGTGCGCCACAGCGTAGAAGCGTTCGTCGGTGGTGGCGTTGCCGTTGCCGACAACCCAATAGACATGGTTGGTGCCGGAATCGCAGATGTAGTACTCGGCCCCGTAATAGCTGTGATACGTCTGCGTGCACCCGCCGATGACGGCGGCACTCGCGGTGCCTGCGGTGCCGACCACTCCGGCGGCTGCCAGTCCGAGCGCGGCGACCGTGCCGGCGATACTCTTGAGACGCATGCGTTTCCCCCTTCTCGGCAGGCCACGGGCGCGGCCCAGCAGGATGCTAGCGGCGGTGAGTGGTCTGCACTAGCGATGCACGCGTTCGTCCCGTTCGGCGGCCAACTCGGCTATGTATTGGCCGACTTCCGTCCCCAGCGCGGCGAGCATGCGCCTGGCGCCGGCTCGACGAGCTCAAACACCATGGCGAGGGCTGCGGCGCAGGATCCCGCGCCCTCGGTGACCTTGGTGCGGAGTCCGACCGTGGCGAAGGTGGACTCGATGGGGTTGGTGGTCCGCAGGTGGATCCAGTGCTCGGCGGGGTAGTCGATCCAGCCCACTCCCCCGCCGCGCTCTGCCTAGTTCACCGTCAACTCCGCCACTCCCGGGTGCGTCTTGGCCTCCGCGTCACCGCGCACCGTGACCCGTACGTACCGTGCGAGTCGCACATCGCCGGCCACCGCGCGCTGCCAGTGCCGCCCGTCGAGGGAGAGCTCGATGCTGTAGGCGGTGGGCTTGGTGGTGGTCCACGTGGGGGTGACCTTCTTGATGGGGACGGGCCTGGTGAGGTCCGTCGTCAGTTGGCCGCTTGCGCCGTCCGGGACCCAGGCCGTGGCCGTGTTGCCGTCGACGGCGGCGTTCGCGTACATGCCGGGTTGTTCGGACGAGGCCGTGGCGGTGGTGCAGCGGGCCGCGTTGGTGGTGGGGGTGAGATCGGGGCGTCGGGTCTTGAGGACGGCCGGGGCGTTCTTGCTGACGATCTGCTCGCCCTGCGGGGTGTCGAGCGTCATCGGCGCGCCGGCGGTGAGGCGCACGGTGGTGCGGTGGGCGCCGAGTTCGATGTCGTAGGTGCGGCCCTGCCAGGTCAGGCCGTGCAGGGTGACGCCGCGGTCGAGCTGCGGGGGCAGCATCGGGTCCAGGTGCAGGCGGCCTTCGCGCATCCGCATACCCGTCAGGCCGTTGGTGAAGACCTGGAGGAAGCCGCCCTTGCCGGTGAGGAAGTCGTGCGCGGGCGAGCCCGCCAGGGGGTCCTGGGCGCCCGCCTTGTCGCCGCGGGCCTCCGAGAACTGGCCGAAGGGGCCGCGTACGAACGGCTTGATGGAACGCTCCAGGTAGGTGTACGTGGAGCAGCCCGGCTCGCCGATTCCGGCGGCGTCGATGGCGTGCACCGAGTCCGTCATGGCCGGGCCGTCGGGGTCGGTGCGCTGAGCGTAGTAGTCGAGGGTGGCGGCGTCGGCGCCCTTGGGCATGGGCCACTCCAGCGGGTACATCAGCAGGACCGTGTCGGCCTGTTTGATGGTGCTGCCCTTGTAACCGTCGTACTGCTGGAAGACCTTGCTCTTCGCGTCGTACGGGATCCGGATGCGGTCGGCGATCGCGTTCCACTCCGCCGGGGCCCGCTTACCGAGCAGTTCGGCGGCGCGGGTGGCGTGGCGCAGGGCGGTGGCGGCGCCGGCGTTGGTGAAGACCGCGTCGTCGACGCCGTTGCTGTACTCGTCCGGCCCGGCCGTGTTCTTGATCGAGTAGCTGCCGTCCGTGTTGCGGCTGACGCGGCCCGCCCAGAACTCGGCGATGCCCTGCAGCACCGGCCAGCCGCGTTCGCGCAGCCACCGCGTGTCGTTGGTGGCCAGGTAGTACTGCCAGGTGGCCAGGGAGATGTCGGACTGGAGGTGGATCTGGGTGCGGCAGTGCGGCGGGTCGACGCTGTGGCACTCCTGCGCCAGATCGCCCGAACTTCCGCTGTTCCAGGGGTAGAAGAGCCCTTGATAGCCGAGTTTGCGGGCGTTCTCGCGTGCCCCCGCGAGGGTCCGGTAGCGGTAGTCGACCACGGTCTTGGCGAGTTCGGGCCGGGTGGCGAGCAGGCCCGGGTACATCCAGGTCTCGGCGTCCCAGAAGACGAGGCCCGCGTAGTTGTCGCTGGTCAGGCCCGTCGGAGCGATGCTGTTGGCCGCGCCTTCACGGGTGTTGGAGAGCAGCCCGTACTGCGCGGACCGCACCCACGACTGCATCTCGGGCTGCCCGGCCACTTCGATGTCGCTGCGCCACAGCCGCGACCAGGCGGCGGTGTGCGAGCGCAGCAGGGCATCCCAGCCACGGTCCGCGGCACGCTGCGAGGTGGCGGTGGCGTCCCGGCGCGGTGCGCGCGAGGTCAGCGCCGTGTCTACGCCGACGTACTTGGCGAAGTCGTACGACTGCCCGCTCCGGACCGCAAGAGTGAGACCCTGATGAGTCGTCATATCCTTTGTCTGCTTGGCCTGTTGGGCCTTGGCGGCATGCGCTCCGCGTCCGGCGCGCAGGGTGGAGACAACGGCTCCGTCCACGTTCGTGCCGTCCGTACGGAACGCCACATCCATGCTCGGCGCGACCTGCCCGCCACTGCGGTTCCCGCTGGTCCGGTCACCGCCGCCGGTCTGCTGCATACGCCGCGCGCCGCGGCCGTCCAGGACGTCGGTGACGGCCGCCTCGCCGCTCCAGTGCGGCGTCATGGTCATACGTACGGCGCCGACGTGCGGGTTGACGCGGTCGGCGAGTACCTCGTACACGAGGTCGGTCCGGCGGCCGTCGGCGGCGGTCCAGGTCAGCGACGTACGCACCACGCCGCAGTAGAGGGACAGCGACTGGCTGTAGTGGGAGATCCGGCTGGGCGACGTCGAAGAGTTGAAGGTATCGCCGTGCGCTCCACCCGTGGTGACGGTGAGTCCGGTCCAGGTGGGCAGCGCCGCGACGGCCTGCCGGTCCCCGGCGGTCTGCTTGTTGTGCGCGTACAGGCCGGACACGAAGGAGCCGTCGTAGCGCGGGGTGAACAGCGGCCAGCCGGTCTTGGCCGTGCTGTCGGCGTATCCGGCACCGTTGGGCGGCACGCGCTGGCCCAGGTAGCCGTTGGCCACGAAGGCATGGTGGGTATCCGCCGCATCGATACGGGTGGTGCCGAGGGTCCAGCCGTCGCTGTCGCGGCAGTTCGCGGTCGTGGCGGCGGTGTTCCGCGCCGGCTGCGAGGCCGCCGACGGCACGGAGGTGACGAGCGCTCCGGCCAGCAGCACCGCGGTCAGCCGGGCGGCACGCGGCCGCACACCGAGGGAGTACGTCATTGTTCTCCGTCACTCTGGTTCGCCTGCGAGGGTCCAGGGACCATAAATTTCCTGAACGATCCACGTCAATAGCTAGGCATTATTAATCAAGTTCCGAATACATGAGGTCTGCGACGTGGGCTTGGTGGCGTAACCGCCCTGTGGCCCGAAGGTGAGAGGTACGGGTGAGAAGAACGGGGTGGTGAGAGCAGCGCACTGCCTCACCACCCCGCCGATTGCGGCGTTTAAGCCTCAGGCCAGCATGTTCTCGATGAGCTCGGCGGCGCGCGAGGTGCCGCCTTCGGCCCGCACGTCGACGCGCAGCTGCGCCGAGCGCCGAGCGACCTCGGCGTCGGTGACCAGGTCGTTCAGGGCCGTCCGCAGGGTCTCGGCGGTGGCCTGCGCGGTGTCGATGCGGCGGGCCACGCCGAGTTCCACGAGCCGGTCGGCGTTCATGAACTGGTCGGCGGCCTGCGGCACGGCGATCATCGGGACGCCTGCCAGCAGTCCTTCGCTGCAGCCGCCCATGCCGGCGTGGGTGACGAAGGCGTCCGCCTGCGCCAGGATCGCCCGCTGCGGGACCCACGAGTGCACCTCGACGTTGGACGGTATGTCGCCGAGTTCCCGCAGGTCGGTGTACTTGCCGATCGTGAGTACGACGTGCCAGCCGGGCAGGTTGCCGTAGGCCGCCAGGCACTGGCGGTAGAACTCCGGTTGCCGGGTGAACGCCGACCCGAGGGAGATCAGCAGTACGTTCTCCGCGTCCGCCGGACGGGTCCAACCATCCCCTCCCGCAGGCATGTCGAAGCACGGCCCGACGAAGGTCACCGTGTCGGTGTCGACCTTGTCGGCGTGAGGCTGCATCGCCCGGGTGATCAGCGCGAGGGCCCGGGCGGGAGGGCCGCGGAAGTCGTCCACGTCGGTGGTCGAGGCCCCGCAGTCGGCGAGCCACTGGGCGAACTTCGCCTGGAAGGCGTCGGCGCCCGGCAGTTGGCGCAGGTAGGCCGCGACGTCCTGGGCGTAGCCGTCCCAGCCCACGAACGTCGGGGACAACTGCATGACGGGCCGCTCCTGCGATTCGGCGAGAGCGCGCGCGGCGTACGCGCCGATGTCGTACAGGTACAGGTCCGCCGGGTCGTGGTCGTAGGCGGCACGCAGCTGCGGAAGTGCCTGGACGGCGTCGTCGAGGAAGAGTCCCATCGCGGCGATGGGGTCGTCGGGCCAGTTGTTGTCGGCGACCGGCAGCACAGAGGTGCAGGGGACGAATTCGGCGCCGGTGGCCGTGATCAGATCGGCCACCGCCGGGTCGTTGGCGTACGTCACCCGATGGCCGCGGGCCACCAGCTCGCGGATGACCTCAAGGCTCGGCAGGACGTGACTGACGATGGGGATGCCGACCATCGCGATATGGGCACGGCGACGGAGCACGGAAGGCATGGAGGACACCGAGGATCAACTCACTTCAGGTCTACGGCGAAAGGGACACGGCAAGCCGACGCGTCGACCGCTCCGAATGGCTCGGTCGTCGGCGCGCACATGGGCATGCGGGAGGGAGGCCGGGGCACCTGCCCCGACGGTGTCAGCCGTAGATCTGAAGGAAGTGCATGGCCGCGACTCTAGCCAGCCCTACACGTGCGCGCACCTCGATTTCGGCCCTTCAGGCGTCTCCGGGCGCGGCGGCTTCGAGGTCGGTGATGCTGCCCGACATGATCGTCCGTACGTGCTCGGTGATGTGCTCCGCCGGCCAGTCCCACCAGGCCACGGCCAGCAGCCGGGCGATGTCCTGGTCGTCGTAGCGGGTGCGGATGAGGCGGGCCGGGTTGCCGCCGACGATCCCGTAGTCGGGCACGTCGCCGGTGACCACCGCGCCGGAGGCGATGATCGCGCCGTGTCCGATCCGTACACCGGGCATGACCGTCGTGCCGTGGCCGAACCAGACGTCGTTGCCGACGACGGTGTCCCCTCGGTTGGGCAGGCCGGTGAGCAGGTCGAAGTGCTCGGACCAGGAGCCGCCCATGGTGGGGAAGGGGAAGGTCGAGGGGCCGTCCATACGGTGGTTGGCGCCGTTCATGAGGAAACGTACGCCCGTCCCCAGCGCGCAGAACCTGCCGATGATCAGCTTCTCCGGCCCGTAGTGGTAGAGCACGTTGCGCGTCTCGAACGCGGTCGCGTCGTCCGGGTCGTCGTAGTAGGAGTACTCCCCGACCTCGATCAGCGGGGACTTCACCAGCGGCTTGAGCAGCACCACCCGCGGCTGCTCGGGCATCGGATGCAGGACCGTCGGGTCGGCAGGCACGGGCATGGCGCGTTCCTTCTGGGGTGCGTGTCGGTATCCGCTCCATGGTCGCGGCAACGCGCTCGCCGGAACATCGATTTTGCTCGGGACCGGGCCCATTCGCCGGCGCGAACACCCCGTGGGCCCTCTGTGAGATACCAGTGAAGTGTCTGTGTAAGGTGCGATATCTGCGGCGCGGTACAGACCAATCGCGCCCTTTCGCGACCAGCCGGGGGGCTAGTTCATGAAGTTCGTCCAGCGGCGTGCGTTCCAGCGCGCACTCGCCGCCGCCATCGCCACGGCGATGGCCACCACCGCCGGGACCGCGTTCGCCGCCGGGAACCCGGCCGACGCCAAGGAGCAGCGCGCCGAGGCCGAGGCCCAGCACCGGACGCACGGCCCCAAGGGTCTTGCCGCCCCGCGCGCCGCCGCGCAGGGCCGGGTGGAGACGCCCACGTTCGCCATGACCGCCGTCGACAAGCGGACCGGCAACCTGTACCTGTACTTCCCGAACCGTCAGGGTGGCTTCGACGCCCGCTACGACGTCGGGGTCGACTACAGCTTCGCCGCGTTCGAGGCCGACGTCGACAACGACAAGGACGGCCACAGCGAGAGCACCTGGCACATCGACAAGAACGGCCAGCTGACCTACACCTACCACACGTCGGAATTCGACCTGGGCAACAAGACCATCGGTGGGGGCTGGCAGATCTACGACAAGGTCCTCTCCCCCGGCAACCTCGCCGGTGCGGGTGAGGCCGACATCATCGCCCGCGACAAGGCGGGGGTGCTGTGGCTCTACCTGGGCTACTCCGACGGCCGGGTCACCGCCCGTACGAAGATCGGCGGTGGCTGGGGCCAGTACACCGAGATCGCGGGGCAGGGCGACCTGAACGGCGACGGGCTCACGGACATCGTCGCCCGCGACAAGGACGGCGTGCTCTGGCTGTACACCGGAACCGGAGACCGCAACGACCCGTTCAACCGGCGTACCAAGATCGGCGGCGGCTGGAACGCGTACAACCGGATCCTGTCGGTGGGCGACCTCGACGGCGACGGCCGCTCCGACCTCGTCGCCCGCGCCAACAACGGCGACCTGTACCGCTACTCCGGCAACGGTGACAGCAGCGACCCGTTCGACAACCGCGTCAAGATCGGCTGGGGCTACAACATCTACAACCTGCTCTGACCGGACAGGGGTGGCCCGCGGGGCGCCGACGGCCGGTCTGACCGGCCCGGTGCGCCCCGCGGGCACCGCGTTCCCAGAGCGCTCATACTGCCGGCTGGGTAACGTCGTCATAGACCCACTTGGGAGACGGATCGCGTCTCGGACCTGCAGGCCTGGGCCTCTCAAGAGCACAGTTACGAGGTCCCGGAGTGGATCACACTCCCGGTCACAGGGGGGTGCGAGGCGTATCTGGCGTGGGTGGTCGACCAGTCGACGCCGCAGGCTTCCGCGTAGCGCCGCGCGCTGCGAAATGCTCAAGCGGCTGGTGACTTCGACCGGTCAGGGTGACGTTTCCCGGTCGCTGCCGCGCTCGCAGAGGTACGTCTCCAACTCGGCGGCCCCGGACATCATCGCCCGCCCCCGGGCGGAGAGTCGGCCGCGCCAGTCGTCGAGTGCGGCCTCCAGCGGTTCCAGGCCGCCGGCCGCCCGTACCTGGGCGATCAGCGGGGCGATCTGCTCCAACAGGTAGCCGCCGCGCCTGAGTTGGTGGGCCAGTCGAGCGTCCCGTACGTCGACCTCGTCGTAGACGCGGTACCCGGTCCGCGGGTCGCGGCGCGGGCGCACCAGTCCCGCGTGCTCCCATTTGCGCAACGTCGCGGGCCGGATGCCGAGCTTCTCCGCCAGCGGCCCGATGAAAGTGCGCTCGGGCCCGGACCCGGTGTCGGGGTGGGGCGCCGCCTGACCCTCCAGGTCACTGAGCGCGCGCTCCACGGCCTGGAGGGTCCGGCGGTCGTCGAGGAGTTGGGCGTGGCTCTCGTCGATGAGACGGAACGCCTCATCCACCGCGTCCTGGTTCACCGCCCGCATGATCGACGTCGCCGTCGGGTGACCGTGGCCGGGCAGCAGCGCGAGGAACGCGCGCAGGGCCCGGGCGTGCAGCGGCGTATAGGTGCGGTAGCCGTGGGGTGTGCGACCGGCGGCCGGAAGGATGCCGGCCTCCTCGTAGTTCCTGACCGCCTGCGTGGACAGACCATGAACGCGCGCCAGATCAACCGGCCTCAGCCGCTCACCACTTTGAAGGTTTCGTCCCACGTTTTCGACAATAGCGGGGCGACAGCATGAAAAGTTTCAAGCGAAGGTTCAACGATACCGTTGAAGGTATGGCGACTGACATCAAAGACACCGCCCATTCCGTTGAGGCTGCCGCCGTCATGAGGCTGTTCCGGACCCGGCCGCGGTTGCTCGCCCTGGGTGAGCCCACCCACGGCGAGGACACGTTGCTCGAACTGCGCAACGAACTGTTCCGGCACCTTGTCGAGCAGGAGGGGTACCGGACCATCGCGATCGAGAGCGACTGCATGATGGGCCTGGTCGTGGACGACTACGTCACCTCGGGCACGGGCACCCTCGACGACGTCATGGAGCGCGGCTTCAGCCACGCGTGGTTCAACGCGTCCGCGCCCAATCGCGAGCTGGTGCGCTGGATGCGCGCGTACAACGAAGGCCGGCCCGCGTCCGAGCGGCTCCGCTTCGCCGGGTTCGACGGCCCGCTGGAGATGACCGAGGCCGCGAGCCCCCGACAGGCCCTCACCGCACTCCACGGCTACCTCTCGGCCCGGGTGGACGCGGACCTGCTCCCCTGCACCGCACAAACCCTCGACCGTCTGCTCGGCGCCGACGACCGGTGGACCAACCCCTCCGCGATGATGGACCCGGCCCAGTCCGTGGGGCAGTCGGCCGAGGCCGGTCAACTGCGGCTGCTCGCCGACGATCTGGTGGCGCTGCTCGACGAGCAGACGCCCCACCTGATCATGACGACTTCGCGGGACGACTGGCGTCGTGCGCGTCTGTACGGGCGCACCGCCACCGGCCTGCTGCGTTACCACCACTGGATGGCCGACACCTCACCGGCCCGTATGACGCGGCTGGTGGGCCTGCGGGGCCAGATGATGGCCGACAACCTCCTCGCCCTCGCCGAACGGGGCCCGGCGCTGGTCCACGCCCACAACGGCCATCTCCAGCGGCACAAGAGCACGATGCGGATGGGCGGGATGCCGCTGGAGTGGTGGAGCGCCGGCGCGATCGTGAGCGCCCACCTGGGCGAGGGGTTTGCCTTCCTGGCCACGGCCCTGGGCACGATCCGGCACCAGGGAGTGGACACACCACCGCCGGACACCGTCGAAGGCCTCCTGTACGCGCTCCCGGCGGACCACTGCGTCATCGACGCCCACCAGCTGGCCACCACCCTCGCCGACACAAGGCCCGCGCCCCGCGTATCTCCCTGGTTCGGCTACGCCCCGCTCGACCCGGCCCACCTGACGGACACCGACGGGATCGTGTTCGTCAAGGACGTCCCGCAGACATAGCGCTTGCGGTGGGGCAACCGGTGGCGCTCGGTGTGACCGGTCGATTCAACCGGCGGGACTCGCCGCCTGAGCCCGGGGTTGAGGACCATCGGAACGAAACCCGGCGCGAGGGCGTGTCCGGTGCTACCGGTGGTGGGGCGGGTGTGGTGGCGGGGTCGGGATGGTGGCGATGCCGGGTGCGGTCTCGGGCCAGACCAGCAGGAGGGGGCAGGGGGCGTGGTCGACGATGAAGCGGCTGGCGGGGCCGAGGCTGCGGGGTCCGAGGTGGGTGCGGTCGCCGTCGCGGGCGAGGATGAGCAGCTCGGCGCCTTCGGCGGCGGCGACGACTTCCCGCTCGATGCGGCCGGTGCGCTCGGTCCGGGTGCACTCGCGGCCCAGGCGCTGCGCGGCGTCGGTCAGGAGCCGGCCGGCGGAGGCGGCCGCCAGCTGTTCGACGCGGATGCCGGGGTCGCGTTCGGGGTGGCCGCGGCCGAGCAGCCCGGCGAACGCACCGTGCGCCGCGCCCGGGACGTCGGCCGGGGTGACATGGAGCAGGACGACGTCTGCGCCCTCGGGCACGTGGGCGCGGGCGGCGTCCACGCAGGCGGGCCAGGTGCCCTCGACGATCCAGACCACCACAGCCATCCGGTCAGCCTCCTCCGATCGCGGTCAGCGATACCCACAGTGCCAGTACCGCGGCGCCCAGGCTGGCCGGTACGGCATACAGGCCGAGCCGGGTGAACTCCTTCAGCTCCACCTCGGCGTCGTGCGCGTGCACGATGCGCCGCCACAGCAGGGTGGCCAGCGAACCGGCGTAGGTGAGGTTCGGCCCGATGTTCACCCCGAGCAGCACCGCGAGAACGGCGCCGGGCCCGGACGGGGCGGTCAGCGGCAGCAGCACCAGCACCGCGGGCAGGTTGTTGATCACGTTGGCCAGGACGGCGGCCAGCGCCGCGATGCCCAGCAGCGCGGCCAGGCCGGTGCCGCCGGGGATCAGGCGGCCCAGGGCCGTGTCGAGACCGTTGTCGACGACGGCGCGGACCACGATGCCCAGGGCCAGGACGAAGGCGAGGAACGGCACCGCACTCGCGCGCACGATGGCGGTGGGAGTGGTGCGGCGCTTGGCCAGGGCGCGGACGGCGAGGACGGCGGCGCCCGCGAGCGCCGCCCAGGCGGGATCGATGCCGAGCGCGGAGGTGAGGACGAACCCGGCCAGCGTGCACGCCACGGCGGCCAGGGCGAACACCGGCATCTCGCGCGGCTCCGCGGTGGCCGGCGCGGAGGCGCCGGCGTCCAGGTCGGTGGCGAAGAACCGGAGGAAGACGACGTACTCGACGCCGATGGCCACCAGCCAGGGCAGCACCATCAGGGCGGCGAAGCGGGTGAAGCTCAGCCCGCTCGCGGCGAACGCCAGCAGGTTGGTCAGGTTGGAGACCGGCAGCAGCACGGAGGCGGTGTTCGACAGGTGCGTGCAGGCGTACACGTGCGGCCGGGACCGGGCCCCGAGCCGGGCGGCGGTGGCGAACACCACCGGGGTCAGCAGCACGATGGTGGCGTCCAGGCTGAGCACCGCGGTGATCACCGAGGCAAGGGCGAACACCTGCACCAGCAGGCGGCGCGGCCGTCCCGCCGCGGTGCGCGCCATCCACGCCCCACACGCGTGGAACAGTCCCTCGTCGTCGCAGAGCTGGGCCAGGACCAGCACGGCCGCCAGGAACCCGATCACCGGACCCAGCCGGGCGGCCTCGTCGGCGGCGTGGTCGAGTGAGATCGCCCCGGTGGCGATGACGAGGCCGGCGGCCGGGACGGCGACGACGGCCTCCGGCCAGCCGAACGGGCGGATGACCGCGCACGCCAGCACGACCACAAGAAGAACGGCGGAGAGTGCCTCCGCCAGCGCAGTGTTCACCGCGCTATCTTCTCCGACCGGGCCGTTCGCGACCGGGGCCGGTCGGCCGGGGAATCGCCGCGGTCTCCTCGGCTTCGCCCGGCGCCCGGTACAGGGAGGCGGCAGCGGGAAGCTCAGCCCGTCGCCTGCCCTGACCAACGAACCTGCCGGTGACCCGTGTTGGAGTCACCTCCTGCCGACTCCCTGGTGGTCAACGGTCTTGGTGCGGTGTCCGGGGCCCCCGGGCCGGCGGTGACCCGGCCGAGGTTGCTCAGGGCGCACTCCGCCTGGCCCTGCTGCCGGACGACGGCCCCACCGGTGGTTTCTTATCCTGGGACGGAACGCCCGTGCCCTGGTGATGGCGAGACCTCGTTGATGGGCGGCGTCACTCCGCGATGAGTCGGGCTAGCGCGCCACGCGGTAGCGGAGGTGGACGACTTTCGAGCTGAACGTGCGGGTCTCCACGAGTTCGAGATCCACCCGGCGCTCATGCCGGGGAAAGTACGGAATGCCGCCGCCGACCAGCACCGGGTAGACCCTGGGCCGGTACTCGTCGATCAGGCCCAACGCGGCCGCCTCGGCGGCGAGGGTCGCGCCGCCGATCGCGATGTCGCCCTCCCCCGGCTCGGCTCGCAACCGCTCGATCTCCCGCGCCAGGCCGCCGGAGGCCAGGCGGGCGTTGCCCTGCACCGCCGACAGCGTGGTGGAGAACACCACCTTGGGAAGCGGCTTCCAGATCGCGGCCCACTCAAGCATCGAGTCGTCGAGCGATGGATCCTGGTCGGCGGTCTCCCAGTACAGCATCGTCTCGTACAGCCGACGTCCCATCAGATGGACGCCGACCTCTCGGATCTCGTCGGTGGCGAAGCGGAAGATCTCCTCGTCGGGCGCCGTCCAGTTGAAGCCGCCGTCCGGCCCGACGATGTAGCCGTCGAGTGAGATACCCATCGAATAGGTCACGCTGCGCATCGAAAGTCCTCCTTGCTTACGGGTTCGACAGTACGACCGCCAAACGCCGCAGGACTCATCTCGGCTCGCCGGATCCGAAGTTCCACACCAGGAAGCCCATCCACCCCGAGCCGAAGGACGCGCCGCCGAACACACTGGGTGCCCGTCTCGGGGCAACCGGATGACACGTCGCCGGTTCGCGTCGCATGCGAACAATACGTCCCCGTCACCTTCCCCCCACACTCGACACGAACTCGATCAAACGTGCGATCGAGCGCGCCTGAGCAGGGCCACTGCTCCCTCGGGAAGGAACCCACGCGTGTTCAAGAGAATCGCGCTGCTGGCCGCAGCGCTCGGGCTGCTCGCCGTACCGATCACAGGGACGGCGTACGCGCAACCCGCCAGTCCGGGACAGACGTCCGTGGCGGCCGCCGCTCCGCTCACGGCCCATCCCCCGGTGTCCCCGGCCGCAGTCACCGCACTGAAGGGCATGACCCCGGTGGCCCCGGCGGACCTCGCCAAGTTGCTAGCCAAGGCTTCCGGTTCCGCCATGGCACCCACGCTGCGGACCGACGGCGTCTACGACCACATCACCAACTACAACAGCAACCAGTGTCTGGCCGTGCCCGGCGGGAGCACCGCCCAGGGCACCGGGCTCATCCAGTGGCCGTGCGGCAATTGGCGCGACCACTTCTGGTCCGTGCAGTACCAGTTCACGTCCGGCGGCTTCTACTGGTACCACGTCGTGAACCTCAACAGCGGGCAGTGCCTGGCCGTGCCCGGCGGCAGCACGGCGCAGGGCACCCAGGTCATCCAGTGGCCGTGCGGCAAGTGGGCCGACCACTACTGGGCGTTCGCCACGGACAGGGCCGGCGTCACACACATCGCCAACGGCAACAGCGGACAGTGCCTGGCCATACCCGGCGGCAGCACGGCACAGGGCACCAAGGTCATCCAGTGGCCGTGCGGCCAGTGGAACGACCACTACTGGTACTGATCAGCCCCACCTACGACCTTCGGGCCCGCGCCCGAAGGCCGTCAATGCGGCGAGTGCGCGCGATGAGTTTTCGCCGACCCGGGAGTCACCCCATGTACAGGCGCATTCCGCTTCGTACGTGAAAGGCAGAGCCATGGGCAAACTCATCGTTACCGCGTTCGTCACCCTGGACGGTGTCATGCAGGCCCCTGGCGGGCCGGGTGAGGACGTCGACGCGGGCTTCGAGCACGGCGGCTGGCTGGTGCCGTACGCCGACGACGACTTCGGGAGCCTCATGACGAGGATCTTCGAGGAGACCGCCGACCATCTCCTGCTCGGCCGCAGGACGTACGACCTCTTCGCGTCCTACTGGCCGCTGGTCACCGACGAGAACAACCCCATCGCCGTGAAGCTCAACGCGATGCCCAAGTACGTCGCCTCGCGCACCCCGCGCACACTGGAGTGGCACAACTCCCATCTGCTGGAGGGCGAGGCCGCGGAGTCGATCGCCCGGCTCAAGGGGGAGCTCGGCGGCGTGATCATGACGCAGGGCAGCAGCGACCTCATCAGCACCCTCCAGCAGCACGATCTCGTCGATGAGTACCGACTGCTCGTCAGCCCCGTGATCCTCGGCACCGGCAAACGGCTCTTCAGCGGGGGCGCCACCCCGGTGGCCTGGACGCTCACCGAATCCCGTGCCACCGGCTCGGGCATGCAGTACTGCGCGTACGAACGGGCAGGGAAGCCCGAGTACGGATCCTTCGCGCTGGAAGAGCAGGAGTGAGGAGGCCCCACGCGGAGCCTGGCATCCCAGTTGCCCTCCCCACTGGGCGATCTGCGACAGCCGCCTTGGCCGCGCCGGTCGTGACTGCCAGACTGCGCCGGTGAACATTCGGGGGGATGGGCGGGTCGGTCCGCAACAACCGTTCGTGTTGAGGCCGTTCGCGTTACAGCCGGTCGCGTTGGTGGCGGCTGTTCTCGCCGCGGTATTGGTCGCGCTGTCCGGGCGGTACGGCTTTCATCGCGACGAGCTCTACTTCCTGCTCGCAGGCCGCCATCCGGCCTGGGGCTACGTCGACGAACCGCCGCTGACACCATTGCTCGCCCGGGCCGGTAGCGCCGTCTTCGGCGCGAGCCCGACGGGTCTGCGGGTCGTCCCGGCGCTGCTCTCCGCATGCTCCGTGGTGCTGACCGCCCTGCTGGCCCGGGAGCTGGGGGCCGGCCGTGGCGGGCAGATCTTCGCAGCCGGGTGCTGCGCCTGCTCCGGGTACGTCCTGGCCATCGGCCACTTGCTGTCCACCAGCACCCTCGATCTGACCGCCGAGCTGGGCGTCCTGCTCCTGACGCTGCGGCTGCTGCGGACCCGGGACGGCCGCTGGTGGCCGGCCCTGGGCGTGGCGGTCGGGGTGACGCTGCTGAACAAGCAGCTCGTCCTGTCCTTGCTCCTCGCCCTGCTGCTGGGTCTGCTGCTGGACCGCCCCTGGCGTGAACTCGCGCGGCGTCCCCGGCCCGGCAGCGCACGGCTGCTGCTCGGACCGCTGCTCGCACTGTTCCTCGCGCTCCTCATCACCGCACCCACACTCTGGTGGCAGGCCACGCACGGCTGGCCCGAGCTGAAGGTGGCCCGGGTTCTCAGCCACATCAGCGGCGTGTCGGGACGGCTGCTCTTCCTGCCGCTCCAACTGCTCCAGTTCTCCCCGGTCCTCGTTCCCGTCGCGATCGTGGGCCTGCGGGGGCTGCTGCGCGATGACGAGCTCCGCTGGGCCCGGCCGCTGGCGCTCGCCTACCCGGTGCTCTGCGTCCTGGTGCTCATCGGCGGCGGCAAACCGTACTACCCGCTCCCGCTGCTGCTCGCCGTGACGGCGGCCGGCTGCGAACCCGTCGTCCGCCGTGCGCGCCGGTCCTGGCGAACCCTCACACCCCTGCTTCTCCTCGCGGCGGCCACCAGCGCACTGGCCGCCCTGCCCGTACTGCCGGTCCCGGCGGTCGCCGTCACCAACGCCGTCGACATCGACCAGGGCGAGCAGGTCGGCTGGCCCCGATTCACCCGTACCATCGCGACCGCCTGGACCGCGATCCCCGCAGCACAGCGCACCCACGCCGTCCTGCTCACCTCGAACTACGGCGAGGCAGGCGCGCTCGCCCGCTACGGACCCGCCTACGGGCTTCCCACCGTGTACTCCGGTCACATGAGCCTGTACGACTGGGGCCCACCCCCGGACAGTCACGACGGCCCCGTCCTGCTGGTGGAGCAGGCCAACGGCCACCAACTGGAACAGCACTTCACCAACTGCCGCACCGTGGGCCGGATCGACAACGGCCACGGCATCAGCAACGAGGAGCAGCACGCGAAGGTCGTGCTGTGCGATGGCGCCCACCAGCGGTGGTCCGCGCTCTGGCCGTCATTGCGCCAATACTGACCCGCCGTCATCCATGCGGTCAGGCGGGCGGCCGGATCGACAGTGCGTGGTGGAAGACGTCGCGTGGGTCCCAACGGGCCTTGATCTGTTGGAGGCGTGGGTAGTTGTCCTTGTAGTAGAGGGTGTGCCAGGGGACGCCGGAGGTGTTCCACGTGGGGTCGGCGAGGTCGGTGTCGGGGTAGTTGATGTATGAGCCGTCACTCACCGCGCCGGGTACGGGGACGCCACCCGTGTCGGCGTACACATCGCGGTAGAAGTTACGGACCCAGGCGAGGTTGGTGGCGTCGGCGGACTCGGCGGACCAGATCGTCTGGTAGACGGCCTTCATGATCACGTCGCGTTGGGCGACGGCGGTGGCGTTGGACGGTACGGCGCCGACTTGGCCGCCGTATCCGACGAGGAGCATGCCACCGCCCGGCGTGCCCGTACTGTTGGTCAAGTTCCGGTAGATGGCCGCGAGTTGTGCGCCGGTGAACGAGCGACGCAGATAGCCTGCCTTGATCTTGTAGCGGCGGGTGCCGACGTTGCCGGGCTCGCCGGTGCCCGGCCAGGTGGTCGGGTGCAGCCAGGGCATCGTCAACGGGGTCACCTTGCCCGCCAGACCCGTATCCGCCGTCACCGCTTTCACGAAATCGGTGACCATCCCCGCGGCGTTGGGGATGTCCGCGTCGATCTGAACGGTCATCAGGAAGCCGCCCGCGCTGTGGTGGGTCGGGATGAGGATCGCGTACAGACCGGCGTACGGCGAGTCGGGCGCGCTATGACGTTCATGCCAGGTTCCGAAGTTGTGCAGCAGCCTGGTGAACGCCCGCTGGGTCATCTGCTCGTCCCAGGCCCAGTTGACCAGGACCGCGAGTTGTTCGCGCGGTGCGGACGGCAGGAGCTTGGACGGGTCACTTCCGCTCGCCCCGGGTGAACGCAGCCAGTACCGGGTGACCACCCCGAAGTTCCCGCCGCCCGCGCCCGTGTGCGCCCAGAACAGGTCGCGGTGCGGGTCGTCCGGCTCCCGCGTCGCCACCACGGCGCGGGCGGTGCCCTCCCGGTCGACCACCACCACCTCCACGCCGTACAGGTGGTCCACCACCGATCCGTACCGGCGCGACAGCGGTCCGTACCCGCCACCGGCGAAGTGCCCGCCCGCGCCCACCTCCGGGCAGCCGCCCGCGGGGATGGTCACGCCCCAGCCCTTGAACAGTGTGCGGTAGACGTGCCCGAGCGTGGCTCCCGGCTGCACCGAGAACGCGCCGCGCGCCGCGTCGTAACCGACCGCGTCCATGGGTGACAGGTCCAGCAGCATCCGCACGGCCAGGTCGGCGGTGAAGTTCTCGAAGCAGTGCCCGCCACTGCGGACCGCGACGGTGCGTCCGGACCGTACGGCATCCGTCACCGCGCGCACCACCTGCTGGGTCGAACCGACGACACGGATCTCGTCCGGCCGCCCCACGAAGCGGAAGTTGTTGCCGCGCAGGAGGCTGTCATACCGGGTGTCGCCCGGCCGGACCGTCACCGGCCCGAACCCCGTCCCCTCCTCCGTCACCTCCCCGGTATCCGCCGAAGCCGACGGGCCGACGAAACTCGCGGCCGCAGCCACCGCCCCCGCCGCCAGCAGCCCACGCCGACTGGGCAGGTCGAGGTTCGATCTGTTCAACACGACCTCCTGGATTGGTGACGCCCGACAACTCCCCATCACTGCACAGTCCTTGACGGTCCATCATGACCCAGCTCGCGTCCTGACCCAACCCGCAGGGATACGGCGAATAGAGGGCCACCCCTCAGCGGTCGTGACCGCCGGACGTGTCCCCGGCTGGGTGTCCACGGGTCGCGTGATCTGTGTGGTCGTGGCCGGGGTCGGGGGCGCCTCCCATCATGCGGAGCATGGACGGCCCGCCGGTGCGCCAGAAGCGCACCAGGAGCGCGGCGGCCAGGACAAGGAAGGCGATGTTGAGCCAGGTGGTGTAGTTCCAGCTCACACCCTCCATCGGAACCTTCGCGTCGGCCTGGTCGGGGATCAGACCGAGGCCGCCGAAGGTGAACTCGACGATGTACCCGGCGACGACCATCGCCACGTAGAAGGTGCCGAGCAGGAAGGCGGCGGTCCTGGCGCCGTAGTACTTCCGGTAGATGTTGAGGATCGGCAGGATCAGCAGGTCGGCGAAGATGAAGGCGACCACACCGCCGAAGCTGATGCCGCCCTTCCAGAGCACCACCGCCAGCGGCACGTTGCCGATGGAGCACACGAAGGAGGCCATCGCCACCAGCGGGCCGACGATCGGGCCCCACAGCTTGGCGGCGAGGGGGTGGCCGTCGAAGAAGAAGGTGCGCCAGAAGGAGTCGGGAACCCAGGCGGCGATGGCGCCCGCGATGAGCAGGCCGACGATCAGGTCGCGTACGATCGCCGCCCACTCCATGACGAAGACGTGGCTGGTGGCGGTGAAGCCGTCGCGCGAGAACAGGCGCCGGACGAAGGAACCCTCGCCGTGAACGGACATGTCCATCGCGGCGTGCCCCTCCATCGACCCGGCCAGGCCCCGTTCGGCCTGCTCGCGGGCGGCCCGCAGGAGTCCGTCGCGCAGGAAGAGCCGGAACAGTACCGCCAACAGGACGATCATGATGGGGCCGCCGACGAATTCGGCGGCGGTGAACTGCCAGCCCATCAACAGGGCCAGGATCACGCCGAGTTCGACGACCAGGTTGGTGGAGGCGATCTCGAAGGCCATCGCGGCGGTGAAGTTCGCGCCCTTGCGGAACAGCGAGCGGGCCAGCGCCACGGCCGCGTACGAGCAGGACGAGGACGCCGCGCCCAGTCCGGCGGCGACGGCCAGGGTGCGGGGCCGGTCATCGCCCAGGAGCGAGACCACGGTGGATTTACGGACGACGGCCTGAACGACGGCGGACAGGGCGAAGCCCAGAATCAGGGCCCAGGTGATCTCCCAGGTCATGGATCCGGTGATCGACAGTGCGTGCAGTACGGCGTGCATCTGTGAAGCCTTCCCGGCGAAGGTGAGGCGCGCGGCCGACGGACACGCCGTCTTTCGGGTACGGGTCCGTCCGGCCCGGAATTGCGGGGCGCCGCCGTTGCGGGCGGCGCCCCGCCGGGGATCAGCCGACGCGCAGCGTCAGGGCGGCGGTGTGGAGCTTGCCGCCGGTCCGGAACTGCAGGAACAGCCGCCAGTTTCCTGCGGTGGGCAGTTCGGCGTGGAAGGACAGGTCCGGACCGCCGTTGTCGCCGGTCACCTTGGTGGTCGGGTGCAGATGGGCGAACGCGGCGTCGCCTTCGTGGAAGGCGGTCAGGTGCGCGTACGTGTCCAGGTACGGCTGGAGGTCGGTGACGGGCTTGCCGTCCTTGGCGATCGACACGGTCAGCGGGTGCGCCATGCCCGCCATGAGTTCGCCCTTGACGGTGACGGTGTACCCGTCGACCTCCGTGCTGGTGGCCGGTGCGGGCAGCGGGGTCTTCGCGGCGTCGCCGGGCACCGTGACGGTGCGCGAGAGCACGAAGTCCTTGCCCTTCGCGGTGCCCGTGTTCGGAGTGAAGGAGGTGAACATGCGCCACGAGCCCGGGGCCAGGGCGGACAGGTCCGCGCTCCAGGTGCCGTCGGCGGCCATGGTCGGGTGGAGGTGCTGGAAGCCGGTCAGGTCGGAGCGGACGGCGTAGAAGTGCATCCGCTTGGTCTGGTCGACGGCGAAGTCGGTGACCGCCTTGCCGTCCGGGCCGGTCACCGTGAAGCGGTACGGGGCCTGCTTGCCGCCCGGCAGCGTGGTGTCCTTCGAGGTGAGGCGGTAGCCGTCCTTACTGTCGGACAGGCCGTTGCCGGACGCCATGTGATCCATGCCGGGCATGTCGCCCATCGACGGCGACCCGCTGGGCGAGGACGACGCGGAGGACTTGCTGCCGTGGTCCATGCCCGGCATGGACGACGAGTCACTGGAGGAGCCGCAGGCGGCCAGCGTCAGCGCGAGTGAGGCTGCGGCAGCTGCCATGGCGATCGCGCGGCGGCGCGCGGTGAAACGGGAAGCGGAGAACATGGCTGGGGTCTTTCCGGTGAGCGCACCACACCGGTGGCGCGCGGAGACAGTGAGGGCACGTCTGCCGGTCCCGGCCGATGACCGGGGTCCGACGTGCGCCTGTCACGTCCGCGCGATGCACACCCGCAGCAGATGATCCCTTCCGCCGGTCGGTGGCCCGCGCCGCCGACTTCCACTGCCTGCCCGCAGCCGGGCCAGCACCCACGCGATCAACAAGGTGATGGCGGCTACGGCCATGAGACCCGGCGCAGGCAGGGAGATCCGCTCCTGCGCTGGGGTCGATACGCAGAGCGCGCCGTGCATCGCCATGCCTTCGGCGGCCTGGACGGTCGGCCCCGGACGATGCGTGGCCAGTACGTGGGCCATCGGGGAGGCGTCATGGCCGGTGGCCATCGGCGCCGGGGCGGTCATGGAGCCGTGGCAGCCCTCGGCGGCACTCGCCGGGGCGCCATGCATGAGAAACAGCCCGAACAGCACCGCGCACACCGCCAGCAGCCGGGCAATGCCCCGCCCGCTCGCCGGTCCGCTGCGCACGTCCCGTCCCCTTTCGTCGCCAATGCCCTGGGCGCATCGCCAGCGCCCGTCACACACTATACCCAGGGAGGGTATCTCTCGCTTCGCGTGCGGCTCTCGGTCAGTCCGCGGACAACGCGGGCACCACGCTCGCGGCCCCCGGCTCCTCCTCGCTCGGCGAATCGCCATCGCCGGAGTCCCGGCGCAGCACAGCGGTGGCGATGTCCAGGAAGTCCGCTGCGGGGCCGGAGCAGTTGGTCTCGGGTACTGCCAGGCAGGTCTCGACGGGCAGGCCGTCGGTGACCGTCAGGTAGACGAGGTCGGGGCGGGAGTACGAGTGCGCGATGCTGGCAGGGATGAGCGCGATCCCTTGGCCGGAGGCGATGAGCTCGAACTTCTCATCCAGCGAGAACGTCCGCCGTGCCCTGACATCGAGGATCGGCTCGCCGTCGAGGTCGGCCGAGGTGAGGGCGCTGCGGCCGGCCAGCGGATGCGCCACCGGCAGGCACGCGACTTTGGTCTCATGACCGATGGGGACGGTGCGCAGCCCCGAGTCGTCGAAGGGGCGTCGGAGGTATCCCACGTGCGCGCGACCGTCACGGAGCGGCGCGTCCCGTTCCGACCAGGGCAGCGGAAGGACATCGATCTCGACGTTCGGATTGCTCACCGTGAACTCCCGGATCGCGTCCGACACGTGCAGGCCGGACGAGAAGGCTACGACCAGCCGCTGCTCGCCCCGCCGGGCCTCGTGCACGCGCCGCAGCGCCACGTCCACCACCGTGGTGATTCTTGACGCCTCGTCATACAGCTTCTTCCCCGCAGCGGTCAGCTCGACGCTGCGCGTGGACCGCGTGAACAGCGGGCACCCCAGCTCCTGTTCGAACGCGCGGATCTGCCGGCTGAGGACCGGCTGAGCGATGAACAGCGCCTGAGCCGCCCGGCCGAAGTGCCGGTGCTCGGCCACCGCGACGAAGTAGCGGAGCTTTCGCAGATCCAGATCCATGCCGTAACGGTATCAATGCGTTCCGAAGGGTATTGGACGCCCGGGCGGCCCACTCGGAGACTTGCATCACCGGCTCGCACGTTGACGCCGAGGCTCCCCAACCACACCACCAGACAGCCGTGTTGCTCTTCGATGCAACCTTCCACCGACGGCCATGAACGACGCTTCACCACAGTCCTGACGCCCTGACCATGCAAGGAATCACATGAACGACACCCGCAGGACCGCCCTCATCATCGGGGCCTCACGGACCCTGGGCCTCGGGCTCGCCGCCGAATACCTCCGGCGCGGCTGGGACGTCATCGGCACCGTCCGAGGCAGCCACCGCACCGGCCTCCACGACCTGGCCGACACATCCGAAGGGCGGCTGACCGTCGAGTCGCTGGAGATGACCGACCCGGAGCAGATCTCCGCACTGCGCGACCGCCTGGCAGGGCGCACTCTCGACCTGCTCTTCGTCAACGCCGCCATCACACGCGGCGACATCCCGATCGGCGACGTCCCGACGGACATGTTCACCGAAGTCATGATCACCAACGCACTCAGCCCGATGCGCGTCGTGGAGTCCCTTCGCCCACTGGTCGCGCCGACCGGGACCATCGGCGTCATGTCCTCCGACCAGGGAAGCATCACCCTGAACACCGAAGGCGGGCAGGACCTGTACCGAGCCAGCAAATCTGCGCTGAACCAGTTCATGCGCGGCTACGCCGCCCGCCACGCCGAGGACACCCGGACGCTGCTGCTCATGGACCCGGGCTGGGTCCGCACCGAACTCGGCGGACCCCACGCAGAGCTCAGCGTGGAGGAGAGCATTCCCGGGGTGGCGGAAACCATCGAACGCCACCGGGGGAAGCCCGGCCTCCAGTTCCTCGATTACCAGGGACACGTCGTGCCCTGGTAGGCCAAGGCCCCGCTACGCGGCGGCGAGCCCTCAGTGCGTGACCCCGTCACGGCGGCCCGTACGTATGCCTTGCCGCAACATCTCCGCCGCCCCCATCTCCCGGTACCTTCGCACCAGTTCAGTCAGCAGCCGCTGCGTCTCGTCTCCGTCCGGCGTATGGATCCACATCTTGGTACCGGGCTCGGCGGCCATCGTGAACCCGTTCGTGATCACGTTCAGCACCTCGCCGTCCACGGTCCAGAACGACTTGCGCCGGGTGTCCGACGCGGCGACCTCGTGTCTCGCCCACATGTCGGCGAAACGCGGACTCGCCTCGGAGAGCCCGCGTACGAACTCCGCCCAGTGCGCATCCCGCAGCCGACGGCCCGACTCCGCCCGCAGCTGGGCCACCATGAACGCGGTCTCCTGCTCCCACTCGACCAGCGGTTGCCGATGCTCCTCGACGGTGAACAGGTGCCACAGGACGTTCCGTTCCGAGGGCGGCAGCAGCACGATCGCCGGGTCGAGCGCCGCGTACGCGTCGTTGAAGGCGAGCACGTCGTAGCGGGCGGACACGACGCTCGCCGGGAACGGGGTCAGCGCGTCCAGAATCGTCTGGATCTCGGGCGGCTGCGGATGTCCCGCCGATGCGGCCGGTGGCACGCTCGGGACATCCGCCAGCCGGTAGAGATGGTCGCGCTCGGTCCGGTCCAGCTTCAGGGTGCGGGCGATCGCGTCGAGCACCTGCACACTCGGGTTGATCCGGCGCCCCTGTTCCAACCAGGTGTACCAGGCGACCCCGATCCCGGAGAGCTGCGCGACCTCCTCCCGGCGGAGCCCCGGCGTACGGCGCCGGATGCCGGGCGATATACCCACGTCCTCCGGGGTGATGCGCTCGCGGCGGACTCTGAGGAAAGCGCCCAGTTCGAGGCGGCGCCGGGCCTCGCCGACGTGGTTTTCAGACTTCACCGCCCCAGTGTGCAGGACGCTGCCGCAGCGGAGCCGGATACCGTCAGTACCGGGATGACTGGATGCCTGGTACCCCCAGGTGAGTATCAGGATCATCGCCGCCATGAGTGAGACGACACAGACCCGGGCTGTCATGGCTCCACCCGGAACCGGCACACCGGCAGCCTCCGGCACCGCCGCACAAGACCGTCGGAACAACCGCATGCTCGGCGTCATGCTGGGCGCGGTCTTCATGGCCCTGCTCGACTCGACGATCGTCAATGTCGCGGCCCCGACCATCCGTACCGACCTCGGCACCACAGGGTCGGCGCTCCAACTGATCGTCTCCGGCTACACCATCGCGTACGCGACGCTCCTCGTGACGGGTGCCCGGCTCGGTGCGCGCAACGGCTTCCGGGCCATGTTCCTGTCCGGCCTCATCACCTTCACCGCGGCCTCGCTCGCCTGCGGCATCGCGCCAAACGCGCCGACCCTGATCGGCGCCCGCGCAGTGCAGGGCGTCGGCGCGGCGGCGATGATGCCGCAGATCTACAGCCTGATCCAGCTCAGGTTCCAAGGGGCCGCGCGCGCCCGGGCGTTGAGCCTGTACGCGGCGACCATCGGCCTGGGCGTGGTCGTCGGCCAGGTCGCGGGCGGACTGCTGGTCAGCGCCGATCTGTTCGGCAGCGGCTGGCGTCCGGTGTTCCTGGTCAATGTGCCGGTCGGCGCGGTACTGGTGATCGCCGGGCTGCGACTGCTCCCCCAGGACAAGCCCGCCCACCCCAAGGGCCTGGACATCGCCGGCCTGCTCACCCTGACGGCGGCACTGCTGCTGCTCGTCGTGCCGCTGGTGATGGGCCGTGAGCAGAACTGGCCGCTGTGGATGCGGATTTCCCTTGTCGCATCCGTCCCCATGCTGATCGTCTTCGCTCTCGTCGAGCGTACGGTCGAGCGCCGTGGCGGTGCGCCACTGGTGCCGGGCCGCGTCCTCAAGACGCCCGGTCTGGTCTCGGGTGCGACCGCGATGTTCTTTGCGATGGCCGGTTACGCGGGATTCCTCTTCTCCTTCTCGCAGCACATGCAGTCGGGGCTGGGCGAGTCCGCGACCCGTACCGGCCTCACCTTCGCGCCGCTCGCCGTCGGTGTCGCGACCGGCAGCCTCACCTGGCAGAAGGTGCCCGGACGCCTGCATAGGACGTTGATCGCCACCGCGTGCGTGGTCGCGGCCGTCGGCTACCTCGGCATCGGCTTCACCATGCGCTCGGGCGGCCACGGCGGCTTCGCCCTGCCGGTACTGCAACTGGTGGTCGGCACCGGCATGGGCTTCATCACCAGCCCGCTGCTGACCGTGTCACTGGCCAGGGTCGCCCCGGCCGACGCGGCCGACGCCAGTGGCGTGCTGACCACCTCGGCCCAGATCGCCCAGGTGCTCGGCATCGCGGTCTACGGCAGCGTCTATCTGAGCACCGCCGACCACCACACACCGAACGCGTCGGCACACGCCATCTTCGTCACGGCGATGCTCATCGTCATCGGGGCCCTGGCCAGCGCTCTCGCGGCGCTGAAGCTGCCGCGCAAACAGATGCCGCAACCCTCTCGGCGGTGACCGGCAACCCAGCCGTCATCGTGCGTCGCGTATCCCGAGAACGTATGTCGCAGTCAGCGCAACGGCACGGTCTTCGTCCTGGGACAGCTCTGCGAGCGCACGTGACGCGGTGGTTCCCGGGATATCCGCGAGTGCCTGCGTCAGGCGTCGACGTGCGGACGGTTCAAGGGGGTTGTGGGCGAGGCAGTCGACGAGACCGGTGGCGATCCGGTCCGCCGACGCGGGACAACTCGCCAACGCGCTCAGCGCATCGGCCGCATCGGCGTCGTGCGTCGCCTCGACGATCATGTCCATGAGCGTCGGGACCGCGTCGGCCACTCCACGTGCGCCGAGCGCCAGAGCCGCATATCTGCGGACCACGATGTCGGGGTTCGCGAGGGCGTCCCGCAGCAGTGCGGTCGCCTCGCCGTTCGGCATCTCGGCGATGGACTGGACGGCACGTTTGCGCACCTCGGCCACCGGCGAGCCGAGGCCCTGCGCCAGCAGCGCCAAGACGTCGTCACCTGATTGCGCCAGCGCCCACCGAAGGGCTCCGGCGACGTTCGGGTCCGTCTCGCTCAACACCGCCTCGACCAGGGCTTCCACAGGTACAGGGACCTCTTGAACCGAGGACAAGGCCGCACGCTGACGCTTCGCGGCGCTCTCCGATCCCAACGCCTGGAGGAGCGCGACAATTTGGAGGACGTCCTCCCAGCCGTCGGGTTCCGCGGCCCCGATCCGACGGAGTCGTGTGAGCAGCGCCGTCTCAGCCGCGATGCGTTCTCGCGTCTGGCGGATGAGGTCGTCGACGAGCTCCGAGGGCGTGAAGCCGGGATCGTCCAGCGCGTACCCGACTTCACGCAGCGACAGCCCCAATGACCGCAGGCTCTCGATGTGGAAGATCCGCCGAATGTCGTCGCCGGAGTACTCCCGATAACCACCCACGGTACGACCCGTCGGTCGCACCAGGCCGAGCGAGTCGTAATGCCTGAGCATGCGGGCGCTGACCCCGGACCGTCGTGCCACGTCACCGATCAACACTGCCCCTCACCCCTCCTGGCCGGTCGTGCCGAGGGCCATGATGCGCTTCGCCTCCTCGATCGCGAACTCGAACCCGGCCTCCGGGTCGCGCAACAGCCGTCCCGTGGCGATCCCGTGCGTACGCACGCGAGGGTCGAGATCCGTCACCGCAGTGCGCAGAGTCGGCAGAATCACCTCACCGAGCGCGATCAGCGCCCGGCTGAGGCTCAACTGCGTCTCACGCTCGCCGCGCCCGAGCTGCGCCGCCAACACACCTGCCAACTCGGCCTCTTCGCCTTCGGGCACGAGCACGACAGCTGCCCGCCAGGCGCTCCGGGCCACCTCGTCGTCGGCGTCGGACAGCAGCTCCCGCGTGATCGCCGGCCACGCCCGCCGATCCCCGATCTTGGACAGCGTGTGCAACGCCTGGCTCCGCGCCTGCGCACGCTCCGAGCGGAGTTCATCGATGAGCTTGGGAACCGCCATTGCTGCTGGGTGGCGGGTGAGTGCCCACGTCAGCATTTCCCGCACATGGAACTCGGGCTCGATCGCGCATCGTTCGATGAGCTTGTCGATATACGCCGGGTCAGGGGCGGTGCCGACCGCCAGCGCAGCCCGCAGCCGTACTGACGAATCGGCGCCCTCCAGTCCCTCAAGAACTCGCAACGTATCGGTGTCCTGTGTCGGCATGGCCATCGGGACCACCTCCTCGGCCACAGTGAAAACCTTGTCACTGTGTCAAGGTCAAGCAGGGCCACACAGCCCCTTGCTTCGAGGGCTTCCAGGACCGCTCCCCTCTGCCCGCCAGGGAGCCCGGGCCGACCGTACGTCGGCCCGGGCGCCCCGGTGGGACTCACAGGTTCAGGGGTTCACCACGCTCCAGCGCTCGGCCTCGATGTCGTTGCACGAGGCGAGCCTGGCGTTGCCGCTCACGCCTGACGGGCCCAGCAGGCACAGGTGGTTGGCCTCGTTGCGGTAGCGGACGGTGCCGTCCGCGTAGGTCTCGGCCAGCCAGCGCTGACCGGCCGCGTCGACGCCACGCGCCTCGTCACACGCCTGCAGCATGGCATCCGTGAGCTCGGTGGCGTGCTCGTCCCGGGAGCCCAGGCACCGGTTGTCGCCGTCCAGGCTCTTGATGCGCACCAGGTTGTCGGCGGAGTCGATCCGCTGGATGTCCCAGCCGTAGTCCTGCCGCTCGTAGGCCAGCCAGTAGATCCACCACCATCCGGGCGGAGTGGGCCGGGTGTAGACCGGGGTGCCGGGCACCGAGCCGGACCGCCGCAGGCGGCCGCCGAACGCCAGGTTCTCCAGGCGTACGTTGCCGGCGGTCGTCGGCCAGTCCTTGGGCAGCGAGGCGGAGGTCTCCCACCACCGCTGGGCGGGGTCCTCCGAGCACGGTTTCACCGTCACCTCCTTGTTGGACGGGGTCAGGCACATCCCGGGGAAGGCCACGTTCTGCCAGCGCTGCGGCCCGCCGCTGTCACCGTTCCACGCCGGGTCGTCCTCAAGGTGGCTGATCGTCCACTGCGACCGCGGATCGGCACAGTCACCAGCGACGACCTGCGAGGACGTGTCCCGGCGGGTACCCGTCGGGGCGGCCATGCAGTGTTTCGTGACGCCGTTCCGCACGTAGTGGGTCTGGGATTCGCCGTCGGTGTACATGCGCCAGATGTCTCTGCCGTCGTTACCGGGACTGGCGACCGCCATCGTGCCGTTCGGGTTCTCCCGCACCGAATCGCCGTTGGACAGGGTCACCCTGGTGGCGTAGGCGCGTGACGGGCCGGTGGGCGCGACAGGCGGTGGTGTCCGCGAGAAGGTCACGGACACGTGGTCGGATCCGGCACCGTTCGAGCGGTGCGCGGTGAAGCCGCCGGGCAGGCCGCTCGTGACCGCGTAATCCAGCTCGCTCGGGCCGCTTGTGCCGATGAACGTCGGCTGCTCGGTGCGCAGCAGGGCCTCGCCGGGGCGCAGGTGCAGCGACTGGCGGGCCTGCTGGTTGTCGCGGTTGAGGATGTTCACGTTGTAGTCGCCGGCCAGGACCCAGTTCCGGCCGCGCTGGTCGCGCCTGGCCATGAAGTTGCGGACCTGGTCGAGCAGTCCGGGCCTGCCCTGGCGTCCGGTCACGTCCTCGCCGCGGGCGTGCGTGTTCCAGTACCAGGTGTTCCCGAACCGCAGACCGAGCAACGGGCGGGCCCGGTAACGGTTGTTGGGGGCGTTCGGGTTCGGGTCGTAATAGGGGTTCTCCAGGACGCGGACCTCATGGGCCTGGGTGTCGGTGACCGTCGCCAGGTTCATCTGGCCGCCGTCCCACGTGTCCTCGTTCGTCGCGCCGATCCTGCGGGGGTCGGTCTGCAGGAAGTACACGAAGCGGTTGGTGTGGTTCGGACCGCCCGCCCACTGCGAGAGCGTGTAGTTACTCGGTTGGGGGTTGCGGCTCGGAACGATCCGTATCTCCCGGTAATTGGTCCGGTGCTCGTCCACCGCCGTAGGCGGCCCGCTGCCGGCTTCCTGCAGCATCACCACCGGGTAGCTCGCGACCAGAGATCGGATCTCCGAAGTCCACCGCGAACCGTTGTCCGCGCCGTGCATGTTGTAAGTGGCGAACGGCGACGTGCCGTCACGTTCCACCGCCTGCGCGGGCGCAGCGGTCAACGGAACGGCCAGCAGGGTCGCCGCCGCGCTCATGACGGCGACCACGGTGGTGATCCACCGCCCTGACCGTCGTCGCGTTCTCGTGGTCCCTAAAGTCTGCGGATGGTTGTCTCTACGTAAATTCAACGATCAAACCTCTCCCATTGCCCCCGCGCCGGGTGGCGCGGGGGGACTGCCCAGCCCGCCGACTGCCCGTGGCGGTCTGTCAGTCAGAGGAGACGGAAGATCGACCTCACGCGGTTCAGAGCCCCATCGGTATCCGGCCTCCCTCCCGCGCCCCGCGTCCCATGCCGGTTGTCACGCAGCCGGCCAGCACGAATGGAACGGCGAAGTCCGTACATGCGCTCGGATCGGCCACTCGACGCCACGCCCCCGGACCGTCCCGACGAAACGCCTCGACCTGGCGATACGCAACGTCGAGCCGAACTCCCAAAAACCGAGCCGACGTTGTCCTTATTCGGGGTCTTGACGAATCGATGCCCCTCCACCGCTGGCCCATTCCGTCCGAAGTCGTCCAAGACGGGCCGAAACCCTGGTGGGACACCCCGGGAACCGGCAAGGCTCATGCCCGAACCACATGTGCCTCCGGCGCACGGCTGGAGGAAGTGACGGGGAGGGGAAACAGCATGAGGATCGGCAAGCGGATCGCGTCCGGCGCGACGGCGCTCGCCCTGGCCGGGGCGGGCGTGATCGGCCTGGGAGCAGGCTCGGCGAGCGCCAACTCGTCGATCTGCACGGGCTATCGCACCACTTACGGGGCTATCGTCCGCTTCTGCGTGTACGCCTCCGGCACCGGTGCGGAGATGGACTGGAACATCGACACCTCACTCGCGTCGACGGACGAGCGGATGTACTTCAATCTCACCTCCAGCTGCTACGGCACCAATGACACCGTGAACGACTTCCAGCAGCGCAGCGGCAGGCTGATCGTGTCGTGCACCCCACCGTTCAAGGGCTCGTCGTACTCGACCGAGTCCGGGCGGCTGACCGGCAGCGCTTCCACACCCTGGATCTACTAGTACTGCAACGGTGTCTGCCGTGACGGGTGGGCAGTTTCGGGTGGTGTGTGGCCGCGTCGCTCGCAGTGGCTGATGCGGGCCTGGAACTGCCGTCGCCGTCGCCAGTGCATCCGTTTCCGCTTTCCCGGTGTCGGGTTCGCGGGCCCGCAGGACGGTGAGGCAGGCGCATGGCGAGGCGCCTCGTCCGCGACGGCGTCCAGCGCTCTCCTGAGTGTCACCCGGCGAAGCGGAGTTCCGCTCGTGGCCGTCGCGGAGAGCGCACTCGGCGGCGGGTTACGCGGCGACGGACAGGTGACTGGTGAGCTGATCGGGTCGGACCCCGGTGCCGGGACCCGGCTCAGCGTCCGCCGCCCGTCCCGCCTCGGTCCAGGACGCCCTCGACCGCAGTGAGGAGCCGCTCCCCCGCACGGTCGACGCTCCCGTTCTGAGCACTGATCTGAGCGCCTTCCATGAGGAAGGTGATCTCCGCGGCGGCCTCTTCGGGGGCCCGCACACCCGCCCTCTCACACATGCCCGTGAGCCGGCGCAGTTGGGTGGCCTTGTGGTCCTCGATCAGTCGGCGGGCCGGGTGTTCCCGGTCGGGCAGGCCCGCGATGGAGTTGACGAACGGACAGCCCCGTCGCGCGATGTCCGGCAACCCCTCGGCGATGAATCGCGTCACGGCGAGGACCTGGGCACGGCCGTCGACGGGGTGCTCGGCCTCCGTCCGGTCGAAGGCGGTCGAGTACCCCGCCGCGACGATTCTCAGCCACTCCTCGATCAGGGCGTCCTTGGTGACGAAGTGCCGGTACAGGGCCATCTTCGTGGTCTTCGCCCGCTCGGCGATGGCCTGGACCCCGACGGCCCGGACGCCCTCGCGCAGGAAGAGCTCCTCGGCGGCGTCGAGGATGCGCTCACGCGGGGGCAGGCGGGCCACTCTCGTGTCCCGGCCGGGCCTTGGGGGGCTGCTCGCCATCTCCGCCTCACTTCGGTCACCGTCGCCGACCTCTCCCCACCGATGCTACGTTACCGACCGACCCCGAACGATACCGATCGGTATCACGCGGGACCGATCGGACCACCGAGAGGACCGAGCGACTTGAAGCTGCACGAATACACCCGGTACGACGCCGTGGGGCTGGCCGGGCTCGTCGCACGAGGAGACGTCACCGCCGCGGAACTCGCCGCCGCGGCCCAGGACGCGATGACCGCCGTCAATCCCCACATCAACGCCGTCGTGGAGAGCTGGCCGGCCGAGGACGCCCCGAGCCCGGGCAGCACAGCACTCGCCGGCGTCCCGTTCCTCATCAAGGATCTGGCCGTGGCCATGAAGGGCAAGCGCGTCGAACTGGGCAGCCGCCTCGCCGCCGGCAATGTGGCAGCGGCGGACTCCTTCCTCATGCGACGGTTCAGGCGGGCCGGCCTGGTGACGCTGGGCCGTACGGCGACCCCCGAATTCGCTTACAGCACCACCACGGAGCCGGTCCTCCACGGAGCGGCCCGCAACCCCTGGGACCTCACCAGGACGCCGGGCGGGTCCAGCGGCGGGTCGGCCGCGGCCGTCGCCGCCGGCATCACCCCCCTCGCCCACGCCACCGACGCGGCCGGCTCGATCCGCGTCCCCGCCGCCAGTACGGGCCTGTTCGGACTCAAACCCACCCGCGGCCGCGTCTCCATGGGCCCGGACGCCGACGAGGTCTTCAACGGCTTGGCCGTGCACGGCGCCCTCAGCCGGACCGTACGCGACAGCGCGACGCTCCTCGACCTGATCCAAGGCCCCGAAAGCGGCGATCCCTACTTCGCGGCACCTCCTCGACGCCCGTACGCCGAGGAGAGCACCCTCGACCCCGGGCGACTGGACATCGGACTGCTCACCACCCCCTGGAACGGACGCGCCGTGGAGCCGGCCGTGCACGAGGCCACCCTCACCGCCGCCCGCCTGCTGGAATCACTCGGCCACCGGGTCGAACCCACCGACGTGAACCTCGGAGTGAGCTGGGAGGAATTCGTCCTCGCCAACGCCCGGCTGTGGACAGCGAACCTGGTGACATGGATCGACGGCTTCGCCGAGGCGTTCGGCCGCCCCGTCGACGAGACGACCGTCGAGCCCGAGATGCTGGCGAGCTACACCTGGGGACGTCGGGTGAGCGGTGCGGAATTCGTGCATGCCCTCGATGTGCGCAACCGGGTCGCCCGGTCGATCGGCGCGTACTTCGACCGTCATGACGTACTGCTGACACCCACCCTTCCCGAACTTCCCGTAGCCATAGGCACCTACCACCACGGCGCGGAGGGGACGGACGGCCGGGGCTGGCTGGAGCACCTGTTCCACAGGTCGCCGTTCACCGCGGCCTTCAACGTCGCCGGCACCCCCGCCATGTCGGTGCCACTGGCGGCCGATCCGGCCACCGGCATGCCCATCGGCATCCAGTTCGCCGCCGGGTACGGGCGCGAGGACGTTCTCTTCCGCCTCGCCGGCCAACTGGAGAGGGCCGCCCCATGGGAGCGGCGCACACCCCCCGTCTGGGTGGGACATGCGACAGGTGGCGCACGTGCGGCGGCGGGCGCCGGCGCGGGGCGCCGTTAGCGCCCGAGCGGCTTCGGCGTCCGTCACCCGGTAGGGGCTACAACACGCGCGGCTCGCTCCTCCTAGCGGTTCGCCGGGATTCGCCGGACGCCCACATCGTCGGCGGTCTACTGTGCGGACACGCCGCGCTGCCCGCCGCGGTCGCATGAGGAGGAAACCTGTGTCATCACCTTGTGACCCCCAGCACGCTCCCGCCGGCGATGTGGGCGGAGCGCTCATGATGGTCGACTCCCGGCTCAAGAGCGTCCACGCCGACAAGGCCGGTACCGACCCCGAACAACAGGCGCTGATCGACCAGTACATCGCGTCCCTGGGTCCCACGGGAGCCGATGACCTGCTGGACGGCGCGTGCACGCTCATCTTCATGTTCATGAAGTGGCTGCGGATGGCTTACGAGGACCACGACAAGGACGTCATCGAGTACGTGGTGCCCAACCTCGTCGCCACGCTGCGCAGGTTGCCCAAGAGCGTCCGCCCCGAGGCCATCCCCACCATGGCCGGACTGGTCGTCGCCGCGGGCACCGACCTGAGCCCCAGTCTGTGGCGCAAACAGTACGGAGACTGGACCGGGTTCGAGATGACTCCCCTGGAAGCCACCACCTTCCTGCTCGCGGAACACATCAACCGCCTCACCGAAGACCCCGACTTCGCCACCCGGATGATCACCGAAGCACTGTCCCGGGCGGACGAGTCCTGACGCCGGCGAGTACGACGAGTCTCAGCGGCAACTCCCGAACCGGGCGACCGAAGGAGCCGGAGCGATGAGCCTCGGGAGCGATGTCCACTACCGGCAACATGTCCTGCCGTACTACCGGGCGTTCGGCTCACGCTTCGGGTATGCGACGCTGCTCGGTCGTACGCGCCACTTCGGCTGGTACGAACCGGGCCACTCCCCCTGGGGATTCACGGCAGCCATGCGGCGCATGGAACTCGTCGTGGCCCGGAAGTTGGCCCTGCCCGCGGCGTCCGAGGTGCTCGATGCCGGGTGCGGGGTCGGCGACACGGCCCGCACGGTCGCCCGGGCGAGCGGGGTGTACGTCACCGGGATCGACGGCATCGAGCCCGACGTCGCCATCGCGCGGCAGCGGTCGGCCCGGGCCCGCGAGTCGGGTGGGCGCACGCGTTTCCTCGTGGCCAACTATCACGCCCTCCCGTTCGCCGACGCCTCCTTCGACGGCGTCTACACGATGGAATCCTTCGTCCACTCCCCCGACCCCCGACAGGGACTCGCCGAGTTCTTCCGCGTCCTGCGCCCTGGCGGAAGGCTGGTGATGTCCGAGTATTCGAGCACTCCCCAGGCCCATCTGCTGCCTAGGGCACGGTCCGCGCTGCTCAGGGTCTGCGAGCTCTCCGGCATGCCGGGCATGCTCACGATGACCCACGGGCACCTGGAGCTCCTTCTCCGGCAGGCCGGATTCGTTGTCGAAGCGGCCTACGACGCGACGGAGAAGGTCCTGCCGATGCTGCGGTGCTTCTCAGTGCTCGGCCGACTGCCGTATACGGTCGCGCGTGGCGTGGGCCGTGGCGACAGCCTGGTCAACGCGATGAGCGGGGTGGAGATGTACCGGCACCAGGAGACTTGGCGCTACAACATCTGCGTCGCCACCAGGCCATGACGTACCTGCGGCGCCCCCTCTCACGGGTGGTGCTGGAACGTGACCTCCGGGTTGGCCGACGACGGGCCGTCGAGCAGGGGCTGGGGACGGCCCTTCAGATGGAGGTCGAAGAAGGCGGCGACGTAAGCGCGGGTGATCTCCGCTGAACGCTCGCCGGAGATGGTCGCGCCCGGGATCGGGATGTTCAACTGCCCGGCGAGGACGGGCAGATCGGTGAAGCTGATGTGATCGGTTCCTGTGACGGTCAGCCAGCGCTTCCAGCCGTCGAGATTCGTCCAGGCCCGGTCCCAGGAGTGGTCCTCGCCAGGGGCGTGCCCGGACTGGGTGCCGAGCAGCAGGAAGGGGCGGTGGTCCAGGCCGGTGGCGGGGATGGGGATGTCGAACGTGCCGTCCATGTCCACCCCGGCGCGCACCCGCTTGTCGGCGGTCATGGCCGAGGCGGCGGCGCTGCCACCGACGGAGTGGCCCGCCATGCCGATACGGTCCCGGTCGATCATCTGGCGGTATCGGCAAGGTGAATGACGACTCGTCAGCTGGTCGATGACGAACGAGACGTCCTTGGCCCGGCTCTGATTCACCACCGGCCACCCGCCCGGGATGTCGTCGCACACGACGCAGCCGAGGGTGCGACCGTCGGGGAAAGTGGTTCCCGAGTCCTCGTAGGTGTGGTTGACCAGCGCGACCACGTATCCACGGCTGGCCAGGTCCTCGGCAAGGCTGGTGAGGGTGGTGCGCGGCATGGTGAAGCCGGGTGAGAGCAGGACCAGGGGGAAGCGGCCGTGCGCCGGGCGGGCGTCGCTCCGCGCCCAGGAGCGGGTGCCGCTGAGCGTCTCGGGCGGGATACCGGCTCCCGGCACCTGCCGCTCAAGCAGCAGCGCCGCCTCCTGGGTGGTCATGTAGGGCGCGGGGTCACCGGTCCCACGCCGCGCGGGGTAGAACAGCGACACCATCAACTGGCGCGGACCGGCGGCAGGAACCCACGGGTCCGGCCGACCCGTGTCCACCAGGTGCAGTGTGCTGAGGCCGACCGCGTGCGCGCCGGTGGGACGAGGGAGCTCCAGCTGCACACCCACGCTCGCCGAGGCAACGGACCGGGTGGTGGCAGGGGCCGGGGGCTCGGCCTGTGCCGTGGCGACCGGCAGAATCATCGGCAGGGCGAGCGCGAGAGCGAGCACGCCGGGTAAGGCGATGCGATGAGTTCGGACCATGACGTCAACGTAGGGCCCGCCGTCTGACGTGACATCAGCACGGCGATGTACCGCAACGGCTCGACTCCCCTAGGGATTTGCCAGGAGGACTCCCTGATGATCGCGATGGCCCCTGGATGATGCTGTTCAGCTCCCTGGCCGACCCATCGTGAGGCGACCGGCCCTTCGCAGGGCGCAACCGTACGCGAGGTCCGGTCAGTCGGCCGGTCAGGCGCGGCAGCGCAGCATCTCCAGCGGCGGGTGCGCGAGGACGTCGGTCCAGAAGTCCTTACCGAACTCACGGATGCCGGCTTCGGACACTTGCAGCGGAACCCACTCCACCTCGCTGAACCCGGTCGCCCGCAGACACTCCTCGTAGACCTCGCGGCGCGGGGCCGAGCTGACGATGCTGATGGGCTGCGGGTCGAGGAGCGCCGTGACCCGTACCTTCGGCCCCGTCTCGATCTCACCGGCCGGCTCACAGCGGAACCCGTACGTCTCCAGGGACGCACAGTCGAACTGGTAGTCGGGCCTCTGGGCAAGCACGAAGAACTCCCCACCCGGCACCAGGCTCCGGTGGATGTTGCGGCACATCCGCTCCATCTCCGCGATGTCCCTTGCGTAGTTGAGGCACTGCACTCCCAGCGCGACATCGAAGCGCCGCTCAACAGACCGCAGTTCGGCCACGTCACCGACCTCGTAGCGCACGCCCAGCGGGTCACGCTGCTCGATGTCCCGCGCGGCGGCGATCATCTCGACGGAGATGTCGACACCGAGGACATCCGTGGCGCCGCGCCGCTTGAACTCCCGGCTGTAGAAACCGGTGCCGCACGCCAGGTCGAGAACCGACTTGCCGCTCACGTCCCCGACCATGCCCAGGAAGCTCGGCACCTCCCCGAAACGCATCAGCGGCAGGGCCTTGAACCCCTCGAATGCCTCACCGATCTCGTCGTACTGCTGCACGCTCACGTGCTACCCCGTCCTGTGGTCCATCCTGTACGCGGCCACACCGACCCTCCGGAACCAGAGCCGCGCCGAGCCGCCGTCGTGGCAGAAAGTCTCCCCCCGCCCTGTCCGGACGCCGTACTGGCAGATGACACAAAGAAGTTGACCGGGTGACCCTCGTATCAACCAACACAGAAAGCCCCCGTTCTGGTCAGCTGGACGAAGAAATGGAGCGCGTCCGCCTCCCGTCCACCGAGACGCCACTGACAAACCGGCTCCACGCGAGGCGTTGACCCCCGCCGTTCACGCCCTGGCCCTGGCAGGCGGAAGGTCAAGCTCTGGCGGCAGGCCTGGGCGTGGGGCTACCGTTGCGGACGGCATCGATGGCGTGGATCAGGGGGTAGGCCGTGGTGACCATGATCGTGTTTTTCGGGTTATTGCTGACGCTGGTGGTGTTCCTGAGTGTCGTGGTGGTGCGGCGGGGCCGCAGCCGTACCGAGAACGCCGACGGGCTTCTCATCGAGCAGCAGCGGCGGATCTACGCGCAGACTGCCCGGACGTCCTTCAACTCCCTTGCCGTCCACAACTCCCCGCCGACCATGAGTGATCAGTACGAACACTGACAGCGCCCGCATCCCCACTACGCTGCATCGTCACGGCGTTCCCACTGCCGGACGTCCTGGCGTGCTGGCCGACATCGTCATCCGTCGAGCGCCCGGGTCTCATCCGGACCGGACTCAACAGCGGTGACCAGCTTGCGCAGCAGGTCGGCGAGTGTCTGCTTCTCCTCTGCCGTCAGCACCGAGAGCAGTGCGCCCTCGTCCTGTTCCTCGGAACTCGCATGGTGCTCGAAGGCGTCGTAGCCGGCGGGGGTGAGTTCTACGCGTACCCGGCGGCGGTCGGCCGGGGCGTTCGTCCGGCTGATCAGTCCGGCCTCCTCAAGCGGCCCGAGCCGTACCGACAGTGCGCCGCGGGTCAGGCCGAGCATGTCCGCGAGCTGTGACGGGCTGGCGGCGTACGGCGGACCGAGGCGGCGCAGCATGAGAAGGATCTTGAACTGACCGTGTTGCAGCCCGTCGGAGTCCAGGGTGTCCCGTCGGGCCTGAGCTGCGTGACGCGCCAGGATCGCCAGCCGGGCGAAGATCGCCTCCTTGACCGGGTCCATCCAGTGGAGTTCCTTCGACCAGAGCGTGACGTGCTGGTCGACCGAGTCCCGCATCCGTACCTCCGAAGTAGTTTTCTTGTGGATACTTTTTCGGATAACTACCTTCCCCGCCATGACAATCACCGCGAAGGACACGAGTACCGACAGCACTGCAACCCCGGTCGGCATCCCGGTGGCCGAGGTCGTCCTGGCGGCTCGTGAGCTGGCCAAGGGCGGCCGGTGGCACACCGCCGCGCGTCTGCTGGATGCGACAACGGCAACGGACATACCGGCGCGCGCCCTGCTCGCTCTGGCGACTGCCGAAGTCGCCCTGGAAGGCGACTGGTTCGGTGGTACCAGCATGGCGGCCGGACGCCTGGCCGCCGCGCAGGAGGTCTTCGAGGTCGGGGACGTTGCTCCCGCCAGCCGCTGGGACCTGGCCTTCCTGCGGCTGAGGCACGAGTACTCCGGCCAGATCGTCGGCGCCGGAGGGTGGCAGTTGGGGCCGGAGGGCAAAGATCCGGAAGTGATCGCGGACCTCCGCCGCCGCGCCGACGATCTGCGCCACCAGGCTCCCGATGAAGTGCGTCGCGGCTGGGCGGAGATGTACCTCGGTCTGATCGCGGACAACCTGTTCGCGGACCGCGACGCCGCACCCGCCCACTACCGGGCCGCGCTCGACGCCGGCGAGGCCGGTGACGACCTGCTCGCCCGCGAGGCGTTGCGCCACCTCGGCGACCATGACCACGACGACGGCGACGACCAGTCGGCGCTGGAGCGCTGGAGGCGGGCGGCCGAACTGGGCGCCCGCGCCGGCGCAGTCCCCGGCACCCTCTCGCAGCAGGTGTTGCTGGCAGTCCTCGCCCGCGACAGCGGCGACCAGGCCGGAGCCACGGCACTGGCACGTGAGACAGCCCGCTGGGCGGGAGCCCTGGGCGCTACACACATCGAGGCCCAGGCCATCGGTTTCCTCGACGGCGCGGACCCAACCGCACCGCCGGAGAACCGCTCCTGACCGCGCCGAGGGGCGTTCAGTCGCGATAGGCGGCAGTCGCAATCTCGACGAACGAGCGGACCAAGGGATTCGTATCGCCCTCGTTCCATGCCACCACCACCTGGCTCGGTGCCATGTCGGTCACTGGGACCACGGTGAGCCCGTCTCCCGGCTCGTGGCCCAGGACGGTCACACCCACCGTGCCGTTCCAGAGGACGGCTTGTCGGCATTCCTGGACGGCGCGTACCACCGGACCCTCACGGGATTCCCCACCGTTCCAGTACAACTGCCAGATGGGGTCGGTGCCTTGAGGGAACAGGAACCATCGGCGGTCGGCCAGGGCGGCGAGGGTCAGGCTGGCGCGGCTGGCCAGCGGATCGTCGGCGCGCAGCAGCGCGCCCACCGGGTCGGCACGCAGTTGACGCACGCTCAGGCCGGTCTCGTTGAACGGCCCGCGGGTCAGGGCGATGTCGACCAGACCGGCGTGCAACCCGCAGGTGGGATCGGTCAGATCGGTCTCGCGGATGCGGACTTCGACGCTCGGGTGCCGCCGATGGAAGGCGTCGGCCAGCCGGGTCGCGCTCGGGTCGGTGCTGTCACCGAGGATACCGATGGTGATGGTCGCAGCGCCGGCCGCAGCGGCCACACGTATACGTACCCGCTCGGCCCGGTCGAGCAGTGCGCGCGCCTCATCGAGCAGCACCGTGCCCACCGCGGTCAGGGTGACACCGGCGGAAGTCCGGTCGAACAGCGCGGCGCCGAGCTCGGTCTCCAACTGCTTGATCGCCCGGCTCAGTGGCGGCTGGCTCATATGCAGCCGGGTGGCGGCCCGGCCGAAATGGAGTTCCTCGGCGACCGCCACGAAGTAGCGCAGCGTGCGTAGTTCCACGCTGCAACGATACCCGTACGGTATCGACGTCGGAGAACGGGTCTTGGACAGTCGCGGTGCTCCGGCAGTGGAATCGGAGCATGACAGACGAACCGAAGGCCAGCGAGCCCACCGTCGACCCCGCCGTATCGGTGGTCGGTCCGGACGACGGTGAGACGATCTTCCTGGGCACCACGCGACTGCGCGTCCTCGAAGACGGCAGCAACACCGGACACCGCCTCGGGCTCGCCGAGTCGGTCCTGGCGCCGCACACCCCCGGACCGCCGCAGCACCGCCACGCCCAGCACGACGAGGGTTTCTACGTCATCTCCGGCACGGTGCGGTTCACGGTCGGGGACAAGGACTACGACGCGACGGCGGGCACGCTCGTGATGGTCCCGCCCGGAGCCCCGCACACGTTCGCCAACACGACCGACCAACCGGCCGTCATGCTCAGCACGTTCACACCGGACCTGTACGTGCAGTATTTCCGGGACCTACGCGACATGATCGCCGCCGGCCAGGCGCTGACTCCCCAGGCGACCATCCAAACGATGAGCCGTTACGCCACCGAGCCCGCCACCGACTTCGCGCAGAACTGAAGGGAGTCACCTGCGGATGTTGGTGTGATGCCTCGCGGCCGCCCGGCCCGGTCTGCGCCGGGCGGCGTTTCTGCTGCTCAGTCTGAGGACGCATGGCACCCTGCCACTACGCGAGGGAAGATCGGGGCATGACGATGATCAGGTTGACGGGGATGCGGCGCGGAATGCTGCCGATGGCGGTACTGGCCGTGCTGGCGGCGGGATGCGGGACGCAGAAGTCCGGGGACGTCGGCGACGCGTACCGCAGTTCGCATCCCACGCCGACCGGGATTTCGACACCGAGCACACCTGCGGACTTCACCTGCCCCGGCGAGAGCCCCATGCCGACGCCGGCCGCGACCGCTTCGGTCACGGCCGCGCCCGGCGATCACTATGCCGAGAACCACGGCTTCAGGGTGCCCTTCGAGTTGCACGGCAAGCACCGTTGCGACGGGCTCGCGGCCATCAAGCGCGTCAAGAGCGCGCTCGAACCGCTGCGCAAGCAGCGTGACTTCGCGCCCGAGCACACCCTCAGCGCGCTCACCGGCCTGGGCTACCCCACGGAGAAGGTGCGGACCTACCAAGACGGTTCGGGCGTCGGCTTCCTCGTCGAGGCCGACCCCTGGCCGGTCTGCGTGGAGGGCACGATGAACGACGCGACCACCCGGGCGGACGCGTTCGGCGGTTACCCCGACCACAGCGGCTGCGAGACCCCGAGCGGTGGCCACTGAGAAATTTGCGTGCCGTCCACTCGGGGGACATGCAGACTCGCCCCATGGCGGACATGCAGGTGTTCCGGGACGCGATCAGTGAATGGGCGAGCGGCGGTTCCGGCGAATCGGCGAGTGAGCTGGCTGGGCGGCTGCGGGTGCGGAGCGCGGTGCTGCTGGAAGGGCCCAGTGATCTCGCGGCCGTTGAGGCGTTGGCCGCACGTCGTGGGCGGGATCTCGCCGACGAGGGGGTGTGCGTCGTGTCGATGGGCGGGGCGATGAGCGTCGGCCGCTACGCCGGCCTCCTCGGGCCGCCCGGCCTCGGCCTGCGCCTGGTGGGGCTGTGTGACGAGAACGAGCAGCCCTTCTACGAGCGCGGCCTGGCGCGGGCAGGGGCGCCGCACGAAGGGTTCTTCGTGTGCGTGAAGGACCTGGAGGACGAGCTCGTCCGCGCACTGGGCACAGGGCGAGTGGAGGAGATCGTCCGGGCCGAGGGCGACCTCCGTGCCTGGCAGACCTTCCTGCACCAGCCCGCACAGCACGGTCGGCCCCGGCACCAGCAGTTGCGGCGCTTCCTCGGGACGAAGAAGGGCCGCAAGATCCGCTACGGCCGCCTCCTCGTCGAGGCCCTCGGCCCCGAACAGGTACCGGCCCCGCTCGACGATCTCCTCAAGAGCCTCTGACCGACGCGCGAGAGGGGCGCACAATTGCCGGGCGCGGGCCAGTAAAGTAGCGAGAGGGAAACAAGGGCGCTTGACTAGGAGATCGCGCTGCGCTGGTGCGCCCCTTTCCAGCGATAGTCAAGGCCTCACCAAGCGTGCTGATGAAATCGTTCCGCTCGTCGCGCACGGGGGGTTGAGTTCATATTCCGCACGAACCTGTGGTCCGGACCTGGTAGGCCGAAACATTCCCCTCTTGGTCCGATTGTCGGATAATCCTATAACGTTCGCCATCCTTGCCAGCCCCACTTGACCTGCGCCTACCTTTGTCCCTGGCCGCCTCCCGACTTCCCGGGCGGTGGTGACGTTCAGTCAGAGGGAACAGAAGGAGTCGTTATGAAGAAGGCGTACGAGGCGCCGACGCTCGTCCGGCTGGGTTCTTTCCGGAAGAACACGGGGCTTCTGGGACGTCACGGAAACGACCGCCTCATTCTCAGCAAGAACTGACGGTCGACGGTACGTCCATTCGACGTCATGACTGACACGCACGCAGGTGCGAGTCCGGGCCGCGGCGACATGCATTTCGCGGTCTTTCCGGACCGCGAGGACACGGCCGCCGCGGCCCGCCTCTTCGCCCGCCCCGGAACTCGTACCCTGCCCTACGCCTCGGGTCGTCCCTGGCTGATCGGCCGGTGGCACGACGACGAGCTCGTGACCGCCCAGGCCGGTCCGGCAGCCCTCGCCGCCATCGGCTGCTGTCCGCTCGACACCACTCAACTACAGCGTCGCGCCGCACAGTTGCGGGACCTCGCCCAGCTCGACGCACTGGCCCGCTCCACTCCCGGCAGCTTCCACCTGGTGGCAGCGCTCGACGGACGGCTCCGGATGTACGGCACCGCCTCCGGACTGCGGCTCGTCTTCCACGCGGAGATCGACGGGGTGTGCGTCGCCGCCACCCGCGCCGACGTACTCGGCGCCGCCCTCGGCCGGGAACCGGACGCGGAGCAGGTGGCGGTCAGGCTGCTGTGGCCGATCCCCCATCCCATGCAGGAGGCACCGCTGTGGCGAGACGTCACCGCCGTGTCCCCGGAGGACGCCCTCGTGGTCGCGGCGGACGGCCGGGCCGCCCGCCACTCGCGCTGGTGGACTCCTCCCGAGCCGGTACGGACGCTCACCGCCGGCGCGGACCTGGCCCGCGACGCACTCGCCGACGCCGTCAACACCCGTACACAGCAAGGCGGCACCGTCAGCTGCGACCTGTCGGGGGGCCTGGACTCCACCTCCGTCTGCTTCCTCGCCGACCGCTCACCCGCCCATGTCGTGGCCAGCACTTGGCCCGGACGCGACCCGGCCGACACCGATCTGCACTGGGCCCGGCAAGCCGCCGAATTCATGCCGGAGGTCGAACACGTCGTCTGGGACGCCGACGCCTCTCCGCTCGTGTACACCGATCTGCTCACCATCGACGACCTGCTCGACGAACCGACCATCGGCGTCATGGACCGCTCACGCGTGCTGCACCATCTGCCCGGTATGGCCGAGCGGGGCAGCCGACTGCATCTCACCGGTATCGGCGGCGACCATGTGGCCTGGTGCTCCGAGGCGTACTACCACCGCCTGCTGCGCACCCGCCCACTGTTCGCCCTGCGGCAGCTGCGGGGCTTCCGTGCCCTGTGGCAGTGGCCGCTCGGTGGCACGGCGCACGTCCTGAGCGATTCACGGCCGTACGGGAAGTGGCTGGCGGAGACAGTCGGACGGCTGCGCGATCCCCTTCCCGCGACCGTCGCCGGCGCGCTGGGCTGGGGCGGGGAGCCGCGCCTGTTCGACTGGGTGACACCCGAGGGCGAGTGGCTGGCCGCTCGGGCGCTGCGCGCGGCGGCCCAGGACGCTCAGCCGCTCCACCGTGATCGCGGTATGCACGCCGATCTCGAACAGATCCGCTCCTGCACCCGCATCATCCGCCAGTGGGACGTGATGGCCGCCAAGGCCGGTGTGCCGATGGCGTCGCCGTTCCTGGACGACCGTGTCATCGAGGCGTTCCTCGCGGTACGGCCCAGTGAGCGTGTGTCGCCCTGGCAGTACAAACCCCTGCTGGGCGCCGCCATGCAGGGCGTCGTACCGGACGTATGTCTGCGGCGCAGCAACAAGGCCGCCGCATCCATGGACGCCTCCAACGGGCTGCGCGAGCACCGCGCCGATCTGCTGGCTCTGTGGGAGGACTCACGACTGGAACGCCTCGGCCTGGTGAACGGCGACGCGCTGCGCGGCCTCGCCCGGCGACCCGCGACGCCCGGACTCCAGCACGCCATCCTCTACTCCACGATCGCCACCGAGGTATGGCTGCGCGGTCTGCCGCGCGGCGCGAAGGCCGGGGCGACCACCTCCACCTGACCCTTGAGCGAAAGGTACGTACACCATGGCACTGCGGTTCGGCCCCGACGTCTCCACCGCGCACACCGACTACGGAACCGTCCTCCTCGATGAACGCAGCGGCCAGTACTGGGAGTTGAACCCCACCGCCACGCTGATCATCGAGACGCTGCTCGCGGGCAAGGACGAGGCGGCGGCCACGGACGCGCTCGTCGTGGAGTTCGACATCGACCGCGAGCGGGCGCAGCGGGACGTCACCGAGCTGGTCTCCGAACTGCGCGCCTCTGGACTCGCCGCATGACCACACCCAGCGCGCTGGAGCGCCCCGCCGGTGTGCCCTTCGCCCGGCGACTGGGCGCCCGACTGGTCCTGCTGCCCGCCGTCGCCCTCTCCTTCCTGCCGCCGCGCCGCATCCGCGCCATCCTCAACCTCGTCCGCCGTGGCGCCGCGCCCGCGACGGCCGTCCAGGCGAAGAACGCCCGCGACGCGATGTGCGCCGTGAGCCTGCTCTGCGCCGCCCCGCGCGGCTGCCTGCCCCGCTCCCTGGGCGCCGCACTCCTGTGCCGGCTTGGCGGCAGCTGGCCCACGTGGTGCACGGGGGCGCGGGTCGTACCGCCCTTCACCGCCCATGCCTGGATCGAGGCGGACGGCCGCCCCGTAGACGAAGGAGTGCCCGACGACTACTTCACCCGGCTGATGGCGGTCACCCCGGTGGGCCGGCCCGCTCGATGACCCGGTCCGACGGGGAGGCCCCCGACCGTACGACCCGGGGCGCGGTCGCCGCCATGTTCCGGCTCACCGCCGGACACCGGGGCGCCATGGCGCTGGCCACGGTGCTCACCCTGGTGGGCTCCGCCCTGGGGCTGGCCCAGCCACTCGTCGCCAAACGCATCGTGGACGCGAGCGGCGCGGGCCGGACGTTCTGGTCGCTGCTGGCGCTGCTCGGCGCGCTGTTCACCGTCGAGGCGGTGACCGGGGCCATCGGCCGGTTCCTGCTGGAACGGATGGGTGAGGGCATCGTGTGCCGGCTGCGGCACGGCCTGGTCAGGCATCTGCTCCGGCTGGAGATGAAGGAGTACGACCGGCATCGCACCGGCGACCTCATCTCCCGGGTCACCGCCGACACCACCCTGATGCGGGAGGTGGTGGCCCAGGCGCTGGTCGACCTGGGGACGGGGGCCGTCGTATCAGCGGGCGCGATCGCCCTGATGATGTGGCTGGATCCGCTGCTGCTGCTTCTGGTCGCCCTCACGGTGGCCGCGGCCGCGGTGATCGTGGCCTCTCTGCTCAAGGGCATCAGGGCCGCGTCCGAACGCATCCAGAACTCGGTCGGCGCCATCGCCGCCGAACTGGAGCGCGCACTGGGCGCGTTGCCCATGGTCCGGGTGCACCGGGCGGAGGAGCGCGAGGCGGCGCGGATCGGCGAGCGGATCGACCAGGCGTACAGCGCGGGGGTACGGACCGCTCAGCTGGCCTCGGTGATGAGCCCCGCCGTCGAACTGGCCGTCCAGGGCTCCTTCTTGCTCGTCCTGGTCATCGGCGGTCTGCGCGTGAACAGCCACACGGGCTCGCTCGGCGACCTGGTCGCCTTCCTGCTGTACGCCTCGTATCTGGTCCTGCCCTTGTCGTCGGTCTTCCGGGCCGTCGGTCTCATCCAGCGCGGTATGGGTGCCTACCAACGGGTGGCGGAGGCACACGACCTCCCGACGGAACCGGAGCAGCCCACCACCACCTGCTCGATCGCACACACCCGGCCCGCGTCGCAGCCGACGGCAGCACTCGCCCTGCGGGACGTCCACTTCGGTTACGAGCCGGACCGGCCCGTACTGCGCGGCGTCTCCTTCACCGTCCCCCATCGTCAGCAAGTCGCCCTGGTCGGACGGTCAGGAGCGGGCAAGAGCACCCTCTTCGCGCTGGTGGCACGGTTCTACGAACCGGATGAGGGAACCCTCCTGTTCGACGGCCGGCCCACGACCGAGCTGAGCCGCGACCGGTGCCGGGCGCGTATCGCCGTCGTCGACCAGAACACCCACGTCGTGCACGGTTCCCTGCGCGACAACGTCACGTACGCCGTACCAGACGCCAGCGACACCGAGATCGGCCGCGTCATCGAACTCGCCCAGCTGGAAGGGGTCGTCCGGCGTCTGCCCGGCGGTCTGTCGGGCGTGCTCGGCGAGCGTGGCGCGACGCTCTCCGCAGGGGAACGGCAGCGAGTCGCCCTGGCCCGCGCGCTGCTGGCCCGCCCCTCTCTGCTCCTGCTCGATGAACCGACCTCACACCTCGACGCCATCAACGAGGCAGCACTCACCACGGTCATGCGGGATGCCGCCCAGGAGTGCGCCCTTCTGGTGATCGCGCATCGCCTGTCCACCGTCCGGCATGCCGACCGGATCGTCGTCCTGGAAGGCGGCCGAGCCATCGCCTGCGGGCGCCACGAAGAACTGCTCACCACCAGCCCTGCCTACCGCAAACTCGCCGCCGGCCAAACTCTCACACCCGGAGCCGCGTTGCCTTCCACCGCCTGCCGATGCTGGCCACGCCCGGAAAGGAGTGGCCAGCATCAGTGAGCCGGGTGCAAACAGATTCACCCTGCCGGGAATCCGATGCCCGCCCGGAAAACGGCGGTATCCGTGAGTGGATAATCAGTGAAAATTGCCATCCCGGGCGACCAGCCCGTCACATCGTCACAGAATTTCGATGGAGTTGACCTTCGGCGGACGGTTCGGGAAGGTGATCTCGTGCCACCGCTCGATCTTCACCGAATCACCGTTGGCGTCGTAGTAGATCAAGTCGTTGTTCCCCGTGGAGATCTTGTCGACCCACCACCCGCCGAAATCGGTCCTCCCCTTGTTCGCGTAGCAGTCCACACTGTCTCGCCCATTGCTGTGCGACCAGATCTTCAGGAAGTTTTCCCCACCGCGGCAGGCGACGTGGTCAATGGCGAAAGCGTTACCGGTCGGCATGGCCATGGTGATCGCGGCAGTTGCGGCGAACGCCACGGCCGCGGAACGCGCGACCTTCTTTGTTTTTGAGATCACAAGTTCTCCTAAACTCGAATATCGAATCGGGAGTTCACTTCGCGACGACCGCGCGGGCGGCGTGATGCTGAACACGCATCACCATGCCCCCGTAATGCGGCCATCGCGTCGTCTCGCGCTTGCACAACGACGATCCTATAAAGCGGCTGTACAGGGCAATCTGTTTAGTGCCGCCCGGCCGAAATGCGCCCCCGAATGTCCAGATCTGGGTACATGTCAGGGAGTTGACAGGTTTAAGCCCGCGCCAACTCCGCTTCCTGTCACCCCTGTCGAGCAGGATGGCGCCGGGGTCGGGGCCGAGCCCGGCCGCCTCGGCCCGTCCAGCATCTTGACCGAGGACGACGCCGGAGTCCTTCCAGCTCGGTGAGCTTCACCCGTAGTTGCGCAGTTCGGGCCAGATCGTGCCCCAGGGGCGGAGGGGGTCAATGCAGACGTAGACGTGGCCGCCGGATTCGATGGTGTGGGTGCCGCCGAGGGTGGGGAGGGTGGCGACGGTATGGACGGTACGGAAGTACTGGCGGAGGTGGGTCTCGTATCCGGGTGCGTGGTCGGGGCCGGGGGCGATGGCCACCACGGTTGTGGCGTTCGGGTTGCCGGGGCCCCACCACCAGTCGGTGTTCTGGGAGCTGACGGCGGTGGGCAGTCCGGTTCCGCGGCCCAGTTCGTTGATGGCGCCGGCCTCGCTGTAGTCCGCGGCGAAGATGACGGCGTTCGCGCGCTGCTCGGCCGGAAGTCCGTTCCACACCTGCCGTACGGTGCCGACCAGTTGGGGCCATCCCTGGGTCTCCCCGGAGATCGGGCTGATGCCGTAGGTCCAGGCCGTGGCGGAGGCCGGCAGCACCGGGAGGACGACCACGGCTGACAGCGTGGCCGAGACGGCGGTTCCGATCATCAGGTCGCGCAGCCGCCCCGGGCGGGCGTGCAGCCAGCCGTCGAGGTCAACCGCGCCGGCCGCCAGCAGGCACACGTACAGTCCGGCCAGGTAATAGACCTGCGCTCCGGTCGTCGCGGCGAACAGGACGAACAGGACGGCGTAGGCGATCACCAGGCAGCGCCACAGCGGTCGGCCGGAGCGCCACAGGAACCGCAGGCCCGCCAGCCACAACAGCGTCATCGCCAGGCAGGACATACCGAGTTGTCCCACGATCCACGTGAGGATGTTGGCCGGGCCGCCGTGTTCGCGGTTGAGCGCGTGGGTCATCTCGAACATGGCCCAGCCGTGGTGAGCCTGCCACCACAGGTCGGGCAACACCGCCAGAGCGGCGATCGCCGCGCCCGCGAGCAGCCGGCGGTCGGCCGCGGTCCGCCGGGCCGGGCCGAGCAGCACCGCGGTCAGCAGGACGGCTGCGAAGATCGCCGCGAGGTGGTTGAACTCCGCGCCGACGCCGACCAGCGCTCCGGCGGCGATCCACCACCGCGTGTCGCCGGTGCGGCCGATCCGCACGACCACGCAGGCGATTGCCGCCCAGGCCAGCAGTTCGAACGAGGTCGTGTTGGCGACGTGCGCGCTGCCCAGGAGCACGGGCATGGTACCCGTGGCGATCGCCGCGAGCAGCTGCGCGCGTCGCGTGCCGCCGAACTCCCGTGCGGTCAGGGCACCCACGACCACCGTGCCTGCGGCGGCCAGCGCCGGCCACAGCCGCAGTCCCGCCTCCGAGACCCCGAAGAGGGACAGCGAGAGCCTGGCCATCAGCGGCGCCAGTACCGGCTGGTCCACGTAACTTGCCTGCAGGTGCCGGGCGCAGTCGAGGAAGTACAGCTCGTCGCGGTGGAAGCCGTAGCGCTGGGACAGCGCCATCAGCAGCGCGAGGACCGTCCCCGCGACGGCGAACACCCGCCGGTCCAGCGGTGCGATCCGCCCGCCGTCCTCCCCGGCCCGCGCCTCATGTCCCGCGTCCACCAGCCCTGCCGCGCTCATATGCTCGTCTTCCGGATCGTGGCGAAGCCGCTGACGAGCAGTACGGCGCAGGCAAGGGCGAGGACGCTGGTGAGGCCGGTGGCGGTGCCGAGGTGGTGGCCGATGTCCGTCCAGGAGTGCGTCCAGGTCGCGACGAGCGCGGCGAGCGCCAGTGTGCCGAGCTGTGCCGCGCCGAAGGCCGTGATGCCGGGCAGCCCGGCGCGGCGGTGGATCAGGCCGTAGCACATCCCGTAGGCGAACATCAGGAGGAGCGTGAGCGTCGCCGTGAGCCAGCACAGGTACCAGGGGCCGTCGAGCAGGTGGGAGACGCCGAAGTAGTCCATGGCGATGCCCCAGCCGCCGGTCGCGCCTTCCAGGGCCCGGCCGATCGCGATGACCAGTCCGAAGCAGGTGGCCAGGGCGAGGGCCAGCGTGGTGGCGGCGCGGAAGTAGCTACGCCGACTCACGCCGAGGGCGAGGGCGAAGGGCAGCGCCCGGGAGGCCGACTGGGCTCCTACGCCGAGCATGGCGAGCGGGACCGCGATCAGGCCGGCGACCCAGCGGTGGTCGCCGTGGCCGGCCGGGATGAGCCGCAGGATCACCACGTCGAGGACGAAGCTGACGGCAGCCCATGCCCAGGGCAGCACCAGGTAGGTGACGCGGTCGAGGAGCAAGTAGCGGACGACGGTGAGGGTCGGGGTGGGTGGTCGCATCAGGGTGTCCTCGCGAGCAGGTCGGAGCCGTCGTGGTGCTCGGCCGCGAAGGCCGCGAGCTGCTGGAGCGTGACCTGCTCCAGGCGCAGGTGCAGGTGGTGGGCGAGTTCGCGGTCGCGTGCGTCGAGCCGGCCGACCAACACCGCCGTGGTCTGGGCACCCATCGAGCGCCGGTTCAGCGTCGCGCGGCCGGCGATCAGCCGGTCCACGTTGCCGGCCCGGCCGGTGACGGTCGTCGCGGTGCCGCGCAGGTCGTCGGCGGGCGCGTCGAGGACGAGCCGGCCTCGGTCAAGGACCAGGACCCGGTCCAGCAGCTCGGCGGCCTCGTCGATGAGGTGGGTCGAGAGCACGATGCACCGCGGGTGGGCGGTGTAGTCGGCGAGCAGTTGGTCGTAGAAGAGAGCGCGGGCGACCGAGTCCAGGCCCGCGTACGGCTCGTCGAACAGGGTGAGTTCGGCGCGGGCGGCCAGCCCGATGGTGACGCCGAGGGCAGTGCGCATGCCGCGTGAGAGCTTCTTGATCGGCCGGGTCGGCGACAGCTCGTACGCGTCGAGCATCATGCCGGCCAGTTCGGCGTCCCAGTTCGGGTACAGCAGCGACGCAGCCCGGACCGCGTGCCGCACCCGCAGGTCGGGGTAGGTCTGGTCCTCGCGCACCAGGATCATCCGGCGCAGCACCGCGTCGTTCTCCAGCGGCCCGGCCCCGAACACCCGCACGCGTCCGGCGGTGGCGAACTCCTGGCCGGCCAGGATGCGCAGCAGCGTGCTCTTCCCGGCGCCGTTGCGGCCCAGCAGTCCGGTGATGCACGGCGTGCCGATGTCGAAGGTGACATCGGTCAGCGCCTGGTGACCGCGGTAGCGGCGCTCCAGGCCGGTGACCGAGATCGTCGGCGTCACGCCTTCGCCTCCGTCGTCTTTGCTCCCGTCGTCACCTCGACCGAAGCCAACTCCTCGCGCACCAGCCCGAGCAGTTCGTCAAGGCCGATCCCGAGCCTTGCCGCCTCGACCACCAGCGGGCGTAGGTAGCGGTCGGCGAAGTGGCGCCGCCGCTCGTGTACCAGCCGGTCCCGCGCCCCCTTCGCGACGAACATGCCGACGCCCCGTCGCTTCTCCACCAGACCCTGCTCCGCGAGCACGGTGAGGCTGCGCGCCGCCGTGGCCGGGTTGACCTGGTAGAACGCCGCGATTTCGTTGCTGGACGCGACCCGCTCTCCCTCGCCCACCGTTCCGTCGGCGATCTGGTTCGCCAACTCGGCAGCGATCTGGGCGAAGATCGGGCCGTCGCCGTCAAGCAGTGACATCATGCCTCCATTGCTCTACTGGTTCACTACCTTACTCATGAACCAGTACACGAGCGCGCGGGGAGGCGGACGCTTGACCCTCACCCGGCGTGTTGCCGCGTCGTCACTGGTGTGGAGAAGCGCCTGACCGTGGGGCGGTTGGCCGTGCTCGGGGTCCATCTGTTCCGGATCGAGTGTGTGTGACGCTCGGTCAAGTACCAGGACATGCCGGTCCGCGCCTACGCCACCGGCGCGGATCTCCGCCTCGCCGTCGACCGCGCGCTCACGCAACGAGCCAGGGCGGCGGATCAGACCGGGCCTTACATCCAAGATCGCTTAGCTGGATGAGACGCGCTCGACTTCCCTCAGCTGGGTGGCGTCGATGCGGCCGTCCTCCAAGGAGAGGAGCCAGGGCAGCAGTTGTGGAGTGGCGTGCAGCTCGTCGTAGAAGCCGAGATGGAGGTCGGCGAGCTCATCTTCGACAAGCCAGTAGTCGAGCGCGTCGCTCAGATGCAGGTCGGCCGCCTCAGTGCGGGTTTCGGCCCACAGGTCCAGCCAGGGGGCAAGGGTGCCCGCGGTGACCGCGAGTGCTTCCAGGACATCGGTGATATGCCCCGTAATCGGGCGGGAGTGCAGGACGGAGCGCCACCAGGCGTGCCAGACCTCGTCCAGGGCTATTTGTTCCGGCGCCGGCCAGTTGCGCCACCCGGCGGCGAGCAGCCGCGAGGCGACCAGGCCGTGGTCGAGCTGGTCGGCGATGAGGAGGCGGACGATGCGGGGCATCAACCGGCGGTACAGGCCGGGGAAGTTGTCCCAGTGGTCGGGCGTCTTGAGCGCGACGGAGAAGAGCAGCTGGTCCGGCACCCGGTGCACGGGCTCGCCCAGGACTTCGAGATCGGCTTCGGTGTAGCAGTGGGTACAGCCGCCCACCGAGAACGGCAGCCCGGAAAGCGGTGCGGAGGCAACGTCCAGGGCCTCAAGTGCGTCCTGGAGTTGCTGCTGCGGGTTGGTCATGGATGTGCCTGACGAGACTCCGTCCGGACACGCCGGAGAAGAGCGCGACGCTACCACGGGCATGGCTCCACCCAACTACTGGACGACCGTCTCCCCAAGCCGCACGGCAAATCACCAAGACCGCTCAGAAGGAAATCCCAGACAGCTTGGACAACCTCAGCAGCTCGGGGTTGCTGCGGCGATGCAAGGACGAGAGAACCCGGAACACCTCCCGGCCCATCGGATGGATGCGCGCGAACTGGGGGGCCACGGCCCAGGCCATCGACAGGTTTTCCAGGGCTCCGTCACGGTCCCCGATGTCGAGCCGTGCCCGCGCCGCGTTGATGTACGTCGGGGCCACGCGGGTAGGAGGCATCCCTTCCAGGGCGGCCGCTAGGTCATCTGTCAGAGCCAGAGCCTCACGAGGCCTACCGAGATCCACATTGGTGGCCAACCGATGCGTGAACACGTTCTGAGGACCGACCGTCAGGCCGTGTACGTCCAGCTCACGACTCATCCCCTGAGACGTGGCCAGCGCGGACCGAATGTGCCTTCCGCCTCTCGCTTGGCCTCCTTCTTGTCCCTGAGCCTGCCCGCCAAGGTCATTCCTCGAAGGTTGAGGATGCACACGGCAATGTCACGGTCCGTGCTGTCGAGCTTCTGCTGAGCCTCTGCAATGGACCTGTCCACAAGGCTCAGCCCTCGTTCAACGTCACCGAAGTTCAGGTAGGTGCCCGCACGGTCCCGAGCTGCCACAGCCACCCCCAAGGGGTTTGACTTCTCCTCGACTGCCCACCGCTGGCGAGTGACGGCAAGCTCGGCCATGTCCATCCAGCGGTGCCGCGCAGCAAGCCAATAGACGGTGCTGTAGGCGTCTGCCAACACCATCCAGGACTGCGCCGTGTTCACGGCGTACGCGTTCGTCGTAGCGTCCCTGAGCAGTTTCGGAAGCATGGTCAGCAGGCTCGAGACGTCGACCTTCTTCCGGTACCTGTCCGCCGCCCCCATGTCGGCGCTCAGCCTGCTCTCCTCTACTGCCTCGCGACCCGGCAGGTCGTAGTCCCTGATAGCCGCCCGCAGGTCTTCCAAGGGCTGCTTGGCGCCCCGTGTAACAGGGGTCGTCCCCATGACCTCAGCCATGGACAGTCCCATGGGTTTGCCGACGGCAGCCGCGACGGCAGGTGTCAGAGCCCGGTCTCCTACCTCGATCTTGGACAGGAGAGAGACTGAGATGTTCGCTTTCTTAGCCATCTGCGCCTGTGACCAACCGCGTTCCTTTCGGAGCGCTGCCAGGTTCGCGCCGGGGGCGAGATCAGTGCTCATGGGCTCAGTCTTCCTCGCGGATAGGGGTCCTGTCAGCCATCGTCACAGGCGACACGGGTGTCCGCAGGTCCGTTGTGCAAACTCCGTGCAAGTTCCCCTGCACATAGAGGCGTTGACTGGTTGTACGAGCCAGTCAACGACGGAGTGATAAGGCGGGCGGGATGAGACAGGCAGCGGAGTGGAAGCCCGGTGCGGCAGTGTTCGACAGGGGTTCGCAGATGGTCGGGGTCGTCCACGAGCAACGAGGGCCCAAGGTCACCCTGAAGCGACCTTCCGGGCTGAGGTGGGATACCCGTGTCGTAGCCCTCCGTGAAGCGAACGACCGGGAGAAGATTCAGCTCGCAGCCCTCGCGAGGCACAGCCGGAACATGCGTGACCTCGCCGCCTTTAGGGGCAGGGGATGAGCCGGTTACTCGGCAAGTGCAGTGCACCACTCCGACAGCAGTAGGAGGAGACGCACGATGAGCACAGTCGTTCAGACGCGGACCCGTGATCCGCGAATCATCCTCAACGCGGTGCGTGAACGTGTCCCGCAGTTGGTCGCGGACGTGGGCGTGGCCGACCTGTGGGAACGGGAGGTCGCGCTCCTGCTGCGAGACAGCGTGGAAGTTCCCAGCCTCGCTGAGCGCATCCTCGGACAGGGCATCGCGTACCTGATCACCGCCATGGAATGCCCTGGCGTGGACATGGGCGTCGGCAAGACCGTGGACGTAGGTGTCCATCAGCTCATCCTCGACACCCCGCTCTACTTCGCCCTGTGCGAGGAGTACAACGGCGGACGGTACAAGCACCACGCGCCGCTGATCGAGCGCCGCCGGGACGGCACCGTGATGCGCACGGCCGAACTGCTGCGCAAGAACGGCTTCACCGTCGATGCCGAGCTGTGGGCGGTGGACGCGTCCGACTGCTCGCCATGCGACGACAAGGTCCCCGACAGCCACTGACACGGCACTAGAGTGCCCTCGCCCCCAGACTTCGCACGAGGGGCGGGGGCACCCCCTTGCCCGCCCGACACGGAGGAAGTCCCGTTGCCTGCCCAGCACAACATCGACAGCGAACGCGAACTCTGGGACACCTTCGCGGAGAGCACCAAAGACAAGGTGTTCGACGCCGACCCCGTCTTCTGCTGGACGCAGTACTCCGGGCACGGACCGGGCCCCGAACTGCTGGGAGACCCCGCAACCGTGCTGGAGATCGGATGCGGCACGGGGCGAGCACTCGCCTACCTCGCACAGCGAGGGGTGAAGGCAACGGGTGTGGACCTCTCGCCCGTCATGGTCGCCAACACCACTGCGAGGTGGGGTCCGTTGGGGGCACGGTTCGTCTGCGCCGAAGTGCTGGACCATCTGAGCGCCACCACGGACACGTACGACGCCATTTACTCGATCTTCGGGGCCGTGTGGTTCACCGACCCGCAGAAGCTGCTCCCGCTGATCGCCGAACGGCTGAACCCTGGCGGAGTCCTGGCGTTCTCCCACCCCCCGGCCATCCCTGGCGCGTACGGGCCACAGGGCATGTACAAGGGCGGATTCGCCGGGAAGGCGATGTTCACCTACCGCTACAGCTACACGCCCCGCAAGTGGCACAACCTACTGACGAAGGCTGGCTTCACGGGCGCCGAGGTGACGGTTGTCGATGCCCCCGAGCCCGATCACATCGGCACACTCATTGTGCACGCCACCCTGTGAACGGGCCCATGTCCCGTACCTCCTAGCCGCCGTGGCCAGATGGGCACGGTTGTGAGCGCCCGGAGCCGCTTTGAGGGCGGCACGGCGCCGATAGGTGTGCTGTCTCACGAGGTTGGTGCCTGAGGCGGCCGCGGAGGACGTGGAGGACTGGGAAGAGTGGCGGTTTTGCGGGGTGAGCCACCGGTCTCCTAATGTTCAGGCCCATGGCACTGGAATGGGAACAGATCATCGTCGACTCCGCCGACCCCGTCGCTCTCGGGCACTGGTGGGCCGAGGCCCTCGGCTGGGTTGTGGTCGACGAATCCGAGGAAATCATCGAGATCCGGCCTGAGCCGGACCGGATGCCGGGCCTGCTCTTCGTGCCTGTCCCCGAAGGCAAGACGTCGAAGAACCGGCTCCACCCCGACTTCCGCCCCGACGACCAGGAGGCCGAGGTCGCCCGGCTGCTCTCCCTCGGTGCCCGGCGCGTCGACACCGCGCAGGACGGGCAGCACTGGGTGACCCTCCTCGACCCGGAGGGCAACGAGTTCTGCATCCTGAGTGAGCCGAAGAGCTGAGCGCGGACCGGGCAGTTATCCGGGGTCCCGAGCCGGGGCCCCGGCTCTCTGGCTGGTCCGTGCCCCGTACGGACCTGTGCGGGGACGCCCGAAGAGGCGCGATTCCAGGCTGAGGGCATGGAGTTCCCCGTAGATGTGGCGCAGCGCGACCCTCGCGAACACCGTCCGTCTGCGGGCTGCCGCCCGCCACTGGCGCGGTACCAACCTCATACGACAGCACGGTTGGGACGATGCGTCCCCGCCCCGCGTTCTGCCTCCCAGCGAGGGGTGGCAGGCCGTATCAGCTCGTACGGGTCACACACCGCAGCGCCGACCCGGTCACCTCGCACCCCGGGCCGACGAGGACGCAAACCGCCATGAGGGTCGCGGCCGGCCCGGCCCCCGTTGAGGGTGTTCCCCCTCACCGTGACCGGCCGCGAGCTGTCGATGTCCACCCCGTTCGATGGACAAGCTTCTTGATGAGTGCGGCAACGGCGTCTCAGCCCTGGTACTGCTCCCCTTCCCGTGCCCTGCCGAGCTTTCTCGTCAACACGCCTGTCCAGCAACCCATTTGGACAGGTCGGGACACCCTGGGACGGGTTGGGGCGAGCTCGATGGCGAGCGGCGGGTCCGCTACGTATGAGATGTGGTGGGCCTGTGGGCGCGGACGATGGCCGAGTGCATGCCGTCGGCGACCGTGTGGGTGGGGGTGATCTCGATGCCCGTGAAGCCGGCCGCCTCCAGGCCCGCGCGGTATTCGGCGAAGGACAGGGCTCCCGCGATGCAGCCGACGTAGTCGCCGCGCTCCCCACGCTGTTCGACGGTGAGGGTGTCGTCAGCGACGATGTCGGTTACACCGATCCGGCCGCCGGGCTTGAGCACGCGGAAGGTCTCGGCGAAGACGGCGGGCTTGTCGACGGACAGGTTGATCACACAGTTGGAGATCACCACGTCGACGGTGTGCGCGGGCAGCGGGATCGCCTCGATCGTGCCCTTGAGGAACTCGACGTTCGTCGCGCCCGCCTTCGCGGCGTTGGCGACGGCCAGGGCGAGCATCTCGTCGGTCATGTCCAGCCCGTACGCCCTACCGGTGGGGCCGACGCGGCGGGCGGAGAGCAGGACGTCGATGCCACCGCCGGAGCCGAGGTCGAGGACGCGTTCGCCCTCGCGCAGCTCGGCCACGGCGGTCGGATTGCCGCAGCCGAGAGAGGCGGCGACCGCTTCGGCGGGCAGGGTGTCGCGCTCGTCGGCGGCGTACAGGGTCGAGCCGAAGTTCTCGTCGATCTCGACCGGCTGCGGCCCGCAACAGGCGGTGCCACCCTCGGTGACCTTGACAGCAGCAGCCGCGTACCGTCGGCGGACGGTCTCACGCATGCCGTTGGACTGATCGCTCATGGCTCACTCCCCTGAACAGCCTGTATTGAGCTTCATCGATTCAACCTTGCGCCTTGAATCGACAAACGTCAACATAGAAGTATGTCGAAACAAGAGCTTGAGGTGATCGGCCAGGACGCCGCCTGCTGCCCCGGCCTGTCCGTCGCGCCGCTGGGCGAGGACCGGGCGGCCGAGCTGGCGAAGGTGTTCAAGGCTCTGGGCGACCCGGTCCGGCTGCGCCTGATGTCGATGATCGCCTCGCGCGGGGAGGGCGGCGAGGTCTGTGTATGTGAGCTGACCCCGGCCTTCGACCTGTCCCAGCCCACGATCTCCCACCACCTCAAGCTGCTGCGCCAAGCCGGGCTCATCGACTGCGAGCGGCGCGGGACCTGGGTGTACTACTGGGTGCTGCCCGGCGTCCTGGACAATCTCGCAGCGTTCCTGACCGTCCCACAGCCCGCCGGAGCCACCGCGTGACCGCGCCGATCGGCCGCCGCGTCGCCGCCGAGGCGATCGGGACCGGGCTGCTGGTGGCCGTGGTGGTCGGCTCCGGCATCCAGGCCACCGAGCTGTCGCACGACGTCGGCGTGCAGTTGCTCGCCAACTCCCTCGCCACCGTCTTCGGCCTGGGTGTACTGATCGCCTTGCTCGGGCCGGTCTCCGGCGCGCACTTCAACCCGGCCGTCACCCTCGCCGCCTGGTTCACCGGCCGCCGCACTCCGGACGGCCTGACTCTGCGGGACATCGCCGCGTACCTGCCCGCCCAGATCGCGGGTGCGATCGGCGGGGCGGTCCTGGCCGACGCGATGTTCGCCAAGCCGCTGGTCAGGCTCTCCACCCACGACCGGTCCGCCGGCCACTTGTGGCTCGGCGAGGTCGTCGCCACGGCCGGGCTGATCCTGCTGATCTTCGGCCTGACCCGGATCGGCCGTGCCACGCTCGCTCCGGCCGCGGTGGCTTCGTACATCGGGGCCGCCTACTGGTTCACCTCCTCCACATCGTTCGCGAACCCGGCGGTGACCATCGGCCGGGCCTTCACCGACACCTTCGCCGGGATCGCGCCCGCCTCCGTCACCCCGTTCATCGCCGCCCAGTTGCTCGGCGCCGCGCTCGGACTCGCCATCGTGGCCGCGGTATACGGCCCGAACACCGCCCCGGCACACCGTGAGATCGGCGTCCCGCGCAGCGAACCCGAACCCGCAGCCTCCTGACACACCCCCCGAGAAAGACACCCACCATGAGCACTCCCGCCTCGCGCCCGTCGGTGCTGTTCGTCTGCGTCCACAACGCCGGCCGCTCCCAGATGGCAGCCGCCTTCCTCACCCACCTCGCGGGCGACCGCGTCGAGGTCCGCTCCGCAGGCTCCGCCCCCGCCGACACCGTCAATCCGACCGTGGTCGAAGCGATGAACGAGGTCGGCATCGACATCTCCGCCCAGGCCCCGAAGATCCTCACGGCGGAGGCCGTCCAGGCGTCCGACGTCGTGATCACCATGGGATGCGGCGACGCGTGCCCCGTCTTCCCCGGCAAGCGCTACCTCGACTGGCAGCTCGACGACCCGGCCGGACAAGGCGTCGAGGCCGTACGCCCCATCCGCGACGCGATCGAGACACGCGTCCGCGCACTGATCTCGGAAGTGGCGCCCGGCTGACGGCTAGACCCACTCCGCTCGACCACGCTCAGGACAGGATCGACCTGGTGCAGAGGAAACACCCTTCCCAGTGCGGCAGCGCACTGAGGATCCGGTGTTGTACGCATGAGGCCATCGCGCGTTCGTCCGGCCCGGGGAAGACTCCGCCGAGGTGGGTGTCGTCAGCCGGTACGAAGGACTCGACCATGGCCTTGAACTGGTGCAGGTAGTCACGGGCGAAGGGTGGGTCGTAACCCAGCTCGCTCCAGCGATGGCCGCTCAGCGCAAGCGTCGTGGCACGCAGTACGAAGTCCTTCGACCGGGCACGTTCCGCTGGAGTCGTGCCCCATGCGATGTCTTCCAGGTCGAATCCGACAGCCCCTCGGCCCATCACGTTCTGGTCCTGAAGAGTCAGCAGAGACGCGAAGCGGTAGTCCCACACGTCATCGGCGAGATCGGACACCGCCAGCATCAGCACGTCGATGAACACCTCTGTGCCGCCGTTGGACAGGTCCAGGCTCGTGCCGCCACCACCGAATACGTTCCCCACGCGGCCACGGTACGACACCTCGGTCGCATCACTGGACAGAAAGGTCTGCCCGGCGTGGGGCGAATGCCGCTCGGGTGGCGAAGGACCTTGATATGGCGGCCAGTTGGGAGGCCTCGGCGTCCGTTCCCACCTCCCCTCCCTCGGCATCGGCTTCTAGTGGCAGAGGACGGTACCCGGGCTCCGGCGCCAGGACGGGCGAGTCGGCTGTCGTCTTGTCCAGCGCCGCCGCGATGGCCGCCGCCCACTCGGCGGCCGTCACCGGCTCCGGCAGTGTTTCCATACACGGGCGCAGCAGAAGCAGCCCGTCGTGGATTTCGATGACCCGGCGGTAGAGGGCGAAACGCACTGCGCTTGGGGTGAACTGACGGATACGTATACCGTGCCGGGGCGACTGAAGCGCGATCTCCGGGAACTCCCGATGCAGCGCGGACCACAGCGGGTTCAGCGCCCGGTACGTGCGGTACGACCACCACCAGTGCCGCAGCGGAGTCCAGGCGGAGGTGCTGCCTCCGGTGATGGCCAGGGTCGCGCAGAGCAGGCCCAGGACGGTGGAGACGGTGTCCTCGCCGTCGGTCTGGCGCCCGGTGAACAGGGCGAGCCGGATGTCGTCCAGGCCCCACGCCGTCCACACCACGCCCACGGCCACGCCGCCGCAGAACAGCCGCAGCCCGACGCGCTGGACACCTGGCCCGGCGCGTCGGGCTCTGCGCAGGGTCACCCGCACCAGTGCCACCAAGTGCCAGGCCGGGAACAGGGTGATGACCGTGTTGTACGCGGCCAGGAACGGACGCCGACCGACATCGACGAAGAGTTCTCCGGAGGCGTGCTGGAGATCGGCCGCCGAGAAGAGCACCACCATGATGAGGAGGGTCAGCGCGGTGGCGATGGCCTGCCGCCGCACCGATCGGGCGGCCAGCAGGCCCAGGCAGGAGACGGCCAGCATCCGCAGTTGATCGCCCATCAGCATGGGCAGGCCCGGCAGGGCGATGGTGTGCTCGACGGCCCGGGCCGTGGCGGGGGCGAGGACGATGAGGGCGATGCCGAGGCAGAAGACGGAACGGTGGACATACCGCTGGGCGGCGGTCGCCTGACGCTCGCCGCGTACGGTGTTCCACCGGTACGCACCGAACACGCACAGGGCCAGCCCGACGAGGCACTGGAGGAGATCGGTCATGGCCGCCTCCGTCGGGGTGCGGGGCCGAGGAAGGGATCCGGGGGCTGCTCACGAAGATCCCACACCGCACGCTGGATGATCAGCGAGGCCAGTAACTCGGCTTCCTGCTCCTGCGGTTCGGTGTAGACCGTCCGGCCCAGGACCCGGTGCACCAGCTCGTCCGCGAGGTGCGGCGTCAGTTCGGTGGAGAGTGTGCCGTCGTGGCCGCACAGGAGGTGGGACAGCTCGTGCACGAGGATGTGCTGGCGGTGGAGCGGAGAGGTGTCCTCCGCGTAGGCGATGTAGTCGGCCTGGTCCGCACTGACCAGCAGACCGCAGGGCACCCCGGGAGTCCACGGGATCGGCATGAGCTCGATCGGTCTGCCGCGCTGTTCGGCCGCGTCGGCGATGAGCTCGACCGCGTCGAACGGAACGGGGAGTTCCAGTGAGGCGGCGATGCCCCGGCACCGTCGCAGCAGGTTCTTGGCCGCAGCGGATGGGTGGACTGCCCGGTCGGCACCCCAACGGCGGTGTCTCACCGCTCGGTTGACCTGCGACGATCGGCCTCCCGGCGGGCGATGGACTCGATCAGGTCGCGTACGGTGCCGAGTCCGTCGGGGGACAGATTGACCGCGCGCAGGGCGACATCGCGTACACCGGCGTCCCGCATGGCGGAGAGCAGGGCGACCTCCTCGGAGATCCGGGCGCTCTCGGCGTCGTCGAAGAAGTACGCGACCGGCACCTGGAAGAACGTGGCCAGCGCCTCCAGATGCCGCTTGGTGGGGTTGTCCCGGCGGCCCGTACGCAGCTGCCACAGATAGGTGGCCGAGAACGTCTCTCCGCTCGAATCGCGGCAGGCCCGCGCGACGTCCTCGTTGCTGTACGGAGTGCGGTCCGGGCGGCGTACCGCCTGGAAGAGGGCCTCTATTCGCTCGGCCAATGACTGGGTTCCGGCCTCCGGCACTGCCCCACCTCCGTTCTGTAGCGGCATAGTAACCGACCTCCCACCCTCGGCCAGGGGCGAGCCGACGGCAACGACATGAACTGAGATGAATGAACTGGCCAGCTTCTTCACACCAGTTGACACCTGTTGGATCGGTCGGCCAAGCTTCGAAGCGCTTTGGGCGCCTGATCCGATCGAGCCTGACCAACTTCGATCGAGCGCCCCTCCGACGCACGCTCGCGAACGAAGGAGCACCACATGAGACGCACTGTCGCCGCCTTATTCACGGCCCTGCTGGCGATCTTCACCGCTGCCGCCCTGCCCGCCACCGCGCATGCCTCAAGCCCCGGTTCCTGCTCCACCCACTACGAGGGCCCGTACGGCAGCGCCTCGTGCACGGGAGTCGACCCGAGCGTCCAGTGGCGGGCCGTGGTCGGCTGCTTCTACCTCGTCGACGGCCAGCCGTACCCGTTCACGGTGCTCGGCAACGTGATCACCGGCAACGGCACCTCGGTCGGCGGTTGCACGGGCGCCTCCTGGGCGACCAAGCACATCTCGGCCGAGGTCGTGGGCGTGGCCGGCCGCCAGGGCCGTCTGGTGGGCTACGGCGGCAAGTGCATGGACATCGCCAGCGGGAAGACCACGGTCGCCACCCCCGTGCAGATCTACGACTGCAACGGCACCGGCGCCCAGTGGTGGACGCTGGGCAACGACCACAGCGTGCGCGGCCTCGGCATGTGTCTGAACGTGGTGTGGGGGAGCAGCGACAGCCCCAACGGCACCAAGGTGGAGATCTACGACTGTGTGGGCACCCAGGGTGAACAGTGGATCCCCCAGCCGGACGGATCGCTGAAGAACGTCCTCACCGGCAAGTGCCTCGACGACCTCGGATTCAGCACCGCCAACCGCACGCAGCTGGGCATCTGGGACTGCAACGGCCTGGCCAACCAGAAGTGGGCGCTGACTCCCTGACCCTCTGACCTCTGATCAGCCGTTCGACGTGGGGCCGCCTTCTGGGCGGCCCCATACATGCGTTTCCGGACCCGAGCAGTCCGGTCGTCCCAACGGTCCCAGGGACGCTGTAGGGACGCTTGGGACGCCCGAACTCGCGGGCCAGAAGGTTAGCTTGCGGTGACCTCGCAGACCCGTCGCTGTACGCGGGTGCGTCGGTCGCCGACCACCGGAGTCTCGACGGCGTCGTGCGCACGGCACCGGGGTGCCGCCCCCCTCCCCCGGACCGTCGCCGCGACGCGCCGTCTTTCTCCTTCTCACGACGTCCTGACCACGACCTCATGACTCACCATCACGCGTCGCCGTGGCGCGTGCACGTACGAAATCGGAGATCTCCTTGAGACCTCGCAGAACCGCCCGTAAAGCGCGGGTGCCCGTGCTCGCGTCGGCCGGTCTGGCCATGGTGGCCGGGCTGTTGCAGGGCACCATGGCCTGGGCCGGGCAGTCCGATGCCGCCGGAAGTCAGCCCCCGGCGCCGGGTGCTGCCGCGCCCAACACGGTGGCGCCCGAGCAGCGGGGCGATGCCCTCGGCAAGGACTGGAAGAAGTCGACCGACCGCGCCTGGACGACGGCCGGTGACGCCACCGGATTCCACGTGCTGGTCGCGGACGCCAACGCGGGCTACACCTGGCGGACCGTGGCGACGCTGTCGGAGCCGGGCCTCGATACCGATCAGTGGATCGGCAACGCGTGTGTGACCGGCTCGGGCAAGCGGGCCGTGGTGGTCTACGCACCCCGCGCGTTCACCAACCGCGACGACCTCTTCGACCGGGGTGCCTTCACGGCGGTCGTGGACCTGCAGTCGGGGAAGGTGACCAAGCTGGCGCTGAACGCCAGCCTGGCCTACTTCGACCCCGGTTGCGGTGCGGGTGAGACCGCCGTGGTCACACAGGCGAGCGCCGACGGCAACAGCGAGCAGACCCAGTTCCAGACCGTCGACGCCGCCACCGGAAAGATCGTCTCCACTGGGACGGTCGACGGCCAGGCGACCTCCGCGGTCCCGGTCGGCAAGGACGTCATAGCCGCCGCCGGGTCGCACCTCGTCAAGGTCGGCCCGGCGGGCAAGGCGGACGTGGTGGCCACCACGCACGGCACCGCGACGCGACTGCACCCGGACGCCGACGGCAACGTCGCCTTCCTGGAGCCCGCCAAGGGCGGCAAGGTCGACGTCCAGCACCTTCGGGGCCGTACGGTCAAGACCCTGGCCGTCGGCGCCCTCGGGCAGGTCGGTCTGGTGCAGGGCGCGGCCGGCAAGGTCTTCGTGACCGGCAAGTCCACGGCCGCGGGCGACCTGCCCTCGACGATGCGCCGCGTCACCGAGGCACCCGCCCAGGCGGAGCTGTCGACCAACGGCCAACTGGCCGTCGTCCAGGCCGTTCCCCAGCACCTCGCGGACAAGGTGGCCTCGCCGCTGATGCGGGCCAAGGCCCCGGTGGCCGAGGCCGTCGAGATCAAGGCGACGGCGACCGCCACCGACAAGCCGCTGGCCTTCACGGTCGCCACCCAGCAGACCCCGGCCCAGGCCGACACGGGGGCGAAGCCCTCGCCGCTGCTCCCGTTCATCGCGGGCGGCCGCAGCACCGTGAAGAAGGCGCTCGCCGCGTCCGGCGCCAAGGCCGCGGCCTCGGGCGACCCGGCCACCGACCCGGTGGACGGCGACCGTTACTGCGCGGTGCCGCGCAACGACGTGAACACGCAGGTCTACCAGCCCACCCCCAACCAGGTGGAGTGGGCGGCCGACATGGCCATCCGGGGCCTGCTGACCTCGGACCACGCCAACCGGCCCGCCAACTGGCACAACTCGGGGCTGCCGGCCTGGTCGCCGCAGGGCATGTTCCCCTCGCACCCCCTGGTCACCGGCGGCCGGATCCCGGCGCAGGTCATGCTGGGCATCCTGACCCAGGAGTCCAACCTCTGGCAGGCCAGCTCGCACGCCGAGCCGGGTGAGTACGGCAACCCGCTGATCGGCAACTACTACGGCACCAACATCTACGCCGGCACGACGGGGTACGACCCGAAGCGCATCTGGAAGATCAACTGGGACAAGGCCGACTGCGGCTACGGCATCGGCCAGGCCACCGACGGTATGCGCATCGCCGGGCACCCCAAGGAAGGGGAAGTGCTCCTTCCGCCGGACCAGCAGCGGGCCGTCGCCCTGGACTACGCCACCGGTATCGCCTACTCGACGCGCATCCTGCAGGACAAGTGGAACGAACTCCACACCGCCGGTACGCAGATCAAGCTGAACGACGACGACCCGACGCGTCCGGAGAACTGGTTCGCCGCCGTCTGGGACTACAACGCGGGCCTCAACGTGCGGGGCAGCAACCCGGACGACGCGTCGGCCTGGGGACTCGGCTGGGCCAACAACCCCGCCAACCCCAAGTACCCGGCGGACCGCGGCGCGTTCCTCGACAACAACCACTACGCGGACGCCGCGAAGCCGCAGAACTGGGCGTACGAGGAGAAGGTGATGGGCTGGGGCGCGTTCCCCATCGACACCGGCCACTCGTACGACGACAACGGCAACCCGAACAAGGGCAACACGCACGGCTTCTCCTCGGCCTGGTGGTCCAACGCCATGGAGCGCACCTCCTCGGTCAAGCCGCCACTGTCCGCGTTCTGCGACACCACCAACGGGTGTGACTGGGCCAACCCGCCGGTCTGCCACACCGTCTCCTGCTACAACCAGCACTGGTTCCGCCACGACGTCACGTGGAAGAACTGCGGCAGCAAGCCGGCGCCCCCCAGCGGGCTGGCCAATGAGTGCGGCAACGAGTACCTCACGTACAAGACCGTGCGCGGCGAGCCCGGTGACGCCCATCCCAAGCTCGGCCCCTGTGACGCGAACGCCCTGCCCAGCGGCACCGTGATCGTCGACGACGAGCCCGACGGCGCACCGCAGAACCGCTGCGGGTCCCGTGGCTGGTCGAGCAACGGCTCCTTCTCCTGGGAGTTCCGCACGGACGACGAGGGCAAGTACGAGGCCAAGGAGGACCTCCACCAGATCGGCGGCGGCTTCGGCGGCCACTACTGGTTCTCGCACGCGCGTCAGCCCAACAACTGGGACAACTACCTCACCACTAGCGGTACGTGGACGCCCAATCTCGCCGATCACGTCTACAAGGTGCAGGCGTTCGTCCCGTATCCCTCGCACACCACGAAGAGCGCCCACTACGAGGTCACGGCCAAGGACGGCAAGACCCATGAGCGGATCGTCGACCAGTCCAAGGCCAACAACGACTGGGTGACCGTCGGCTACTTCCAGCTGGGTTCCAACGCCAAGGTCTCTCTCACCAACGTCACCGGTGACTCCACCTCCGGTGAGCTGGACGTGGCGTACGACGCGCTCGCGTTCGTCCCCGTGGACGGCACGTACGAGCACCACACCTTCGACGCGGCGGCCATCTTCGAGAGCAACCAGAACCTGGACACCGACACCCCCTGGCTGATGAAGACGCCCATGCGGACGCGTCAGACCATCTACGACTGGGCGCACTCGCGCACGGCCGGCGGTACGACCTTCGACAACCAGTACAAGCTGGTCGGCCTGTCGAACTTCCAGGTCTGCAACGGTACGTACAACGACCTCTGCCTCGGCGGCAACACCTCCGCCGCGATCAAGTCCTGGCAGTCCGACGTGGACGCGGCCGGAACCGACCCGAACGCGCATCCCTCGCAGGCCGACTGGCTCGGCTTCGCGATTCCCGCGCCGCCGTCGACCATCAACGAGCACACCTTCGACGAGGACCGCTCGTACAAGATCAAGACGCACATCGACGCGTCGTACGTGGTCGGCCCGGATGGAAAGATCATCCCGGGGACCGAGGAAGTGGTGGACTCGGGCCGGACCGGCAACACCGAGATCGCCCCGTTCGCCCGTAACTTCATCCAGGCGACGGTCAAGGACTACGGCTCGCTCGGCGTCACCCTGCCCGACCTGTCGTTCGACGCCAAGGACGGCAACGTCACCGGTCAGACCACCCATGTGGCCAACCCGCTGGAGACCGGCCTCACCCCCGGACAGGCCTACCGTTCGGGCCAGCAGCCGACCACCATCGACTCCACCGGCAAGTGCGTGACGACCAAGTTCGTCAGCGGCGGCAGCATCGGTTACCGCCCGCTCGACGAGGCGCCCAACACCGACACCAACATGAACGCCTGGGTGAACAAGCTGAAGAGCCTGGCCGACCAGCGGCAGATCCCGGTCGAGGTCGCGGACACCGCGGGCGACATCTACAGCCTGTTCTTCCGCTCGCCCGCCCTCGACGGCGGCGGCAACCCCCAGGGGTCGCTGTTCAACATGGCGCCGCCGATCTGGCAGAACGTCAGCATGGCCTTCTGCGGTGGCGGCACCGTCAAGCCCACCAGCGCGGCCAACATCGACGACAACCCGACGACAGGGCTCGTGTACCAGAGCTACATGCCCAACCTGTACCTCTACCTCGACGGCCACATGGTCGACGAGACCGGGCAGCCGGCGAACGGGCCCGTGCAGCGCGGTGACTTCAAGTCGTTCTCCAACCTGCCGCTCGGCGACGACCACCACACCGGCTACGGCTCCTGTGGAACCGAGGTCAAGGGCAACGGTGGAAACCCCTGGAGCCTGAAGGCCGTGCCTTCCGGCTTCCCCGGAGGCACCCCCAACATCCCCATGTTCTGCGATGACGGGAGCCACTCCAGCAGCTGATGTCCCGGCCCCGGCCAGGTCCGCGATCGCGGGCCCGGCCGGGGCCTTCGCCCGTGCCCACGAAGGAGGATGCGGACCATGGTGCGACACCTCACGTTGCCAGGGCTGCTGGTGGCGCTACCGCCCCTGCTCTTTCCCCTGGCCGTGACCCTGCCGTCCGGTCTCCCCGCCGACCAGGTGGTCCTCGCCTCGACGATCGGCCTCTTCCCGGCGGTACTCTCCGCCTGGCTGGCGAGCCGGGTGCTCGCCCGGCACAGCCGTCTGCGCCATGCGGCTCTCACCGGGTGCGTCTCGACGTCCCTGTTCGGGTGTCTGATCGTGGGCTCCGTCTATTACGGGTTGGTCTTCGCGCCCTTCCTCGTGCTCCTCTTCGGCCTCCTCGGCCTGCTCAGCCTCCGGGGCACCTGGACCCTGGCCCAGGGCAGAAAACGGGGAGCGGTGAGCGCTTCCCTTCCGCTGTGCCTCATCGCAGCCTTCGGCCTGCATGTGTCCACCGGCGGAGCGGCGGGGAGGCTCGTCCACCTGGTCGGCTGGACGTGCCTGGCCCTCGCCGTCCTGATCTGCTCGCTGACACTGCTGGCGCCCGAAAAGCGCAGCTGACGGACCCGTTTTCTACGGCTCGACGCTGGCGATGGGCGAGCACTCCAACTGCTTCTGGCTCGGTATCGCCCCGCACACCGTGATGGAGCTGGGCGGCGCGTCGTCCGTGACCGCGAGCATCCGGGTGTAGGTGTCCCGGTCCGTCCGGATCGTGGCCTCCTGCTCCAGACCGGTCCGGTCCTTGATCGTGACGACGTCCCCGACGGCACCGTTCTCGATCCGCCCCCACACCGCATGGCAGGCGGGGCTGTACCGCAGCTCGATGTGCATACCGCGCAGCCACGTGTCGTGCGCGGTGTTCGCGTCCCACTGGCAGTCCATGGACTGCGGATCACGGCGCAGACAGGTGTCCCCGGAACACCGCACCTGGACCTTTCCGGCTGCGGGCACCACCTTCCCCTGGCCGGTACCCGACGCCTGGTCGCCGGAGGTGCCGTCGGACGCACCGTGCGAGCCGGATCCCACCCCGCCCCCCAGGGCCAGCACCGCGGCGACCGCACCCATCACCGCGCCCGACGCGATGTAGCCCACGGCCCCCAGCTTGCGTCGCCAGGCGGGCCGGATGACGACCCGGCGCCGGGCGAGCACCGGCGGGATCCACCGGGGTGCGCGGCGCACGGCCGGGTGCGGCTCCTCGGCCGCCTGCGGCGGTTCCGGCGCCTCCGAGGTCTCGGCAACGGGTGCCGATGTCACGGGCTCGGGTACGTACGCCTCGTCGGCGGCCGGTTCCTCGGCCGACGACTGCCCCACCTGTACGAGCAGATCGAGCAACGGTTGCGCGTCCGCCCCGGTGGCGGCCGCGAACTGCTCGACGGCGACCTTCGAAGGCAGTTGCTTCCCGTTCAGGAATCGCTCCCAGGAGGAGCGGCTGTAGTGCGTCCTGTCGGCCAGCTGTCCATAGCTGAACCCGGACTCCTGCTTGATCCGGCGCAGTTCCGCAAAGAGCTGTTCCTGTGTGTACACAGGCGCATTGGTCTGATCGGACATGTGCCTCCCCCGTCATTCACTCGCGGCGGACGGCAACTCCCCTGGCCGTCCGCGCGGACCATAGAGTAACCGGACCGCTGACCGGTTTACGGACGCCTACGACACCCGTCCCACCACGGTCGGACCCGGTCCCGCCCAAGGGCCGACTCCGTCATTTCTCTCTGCCGAACAGCCTTGATTCGCAGGTGCAGTAAGTAGGTGGCCCCCGCATGCGTCGTACGGAATTCCTTTCGGCTGGACGGCTGAGTGCCCAGTGCCACCGGTTCGTTCCGGTCCGGGTGGATTCACCGTTTTGCCTCCCGCAGGTAGAACCGGCGACCCGCCCGTTCCGGCGTTGCGAGCCCCTGGGACGCGTCCCACGGGCGTCCCGGGCCGTCCCGCACCGCACCGGGACGACCACCGGGTCGCCGTGAAGGGGTGGATCGGTCCCGAATATCTGGCAACGCCACGGCCGCCGCCGAGCCCAGGGAAAAGATGCGGCACTTCGGTTGCATATCCGCACATGAAAGTGGTTCTTCCGCCCTCGATGCCACGTTCTCTCCAATCGGCGCGGCAGCCGATCAAGGGGATTCCGCCCGGGAGTTCCGAGGCGCGGCTCCGCGAGGTTCCGTACATGACGGAACACGGCGCGGTGTGTGGATCACCACACTCCCGCGCCGCGCCCGAGCCCGCCGTCAGATGAGGGACGTCCCTGGTCTTCGCGGCGCGGCGTCCCATTGCCCAGGTCAGCGCCGTGCGGAGGGCCGGGACGGTCCGGGACGGCCTCCGGACCTGCCCACGTCGGGCCTATCGTCGTCGAACACCCCGGTCCACGAGCAGCGCGACGAGACGACGTCCGCGCCCGTATGAGGTGCCCTCAGATCACCGCCACGGGCATCACACGCACCCCTGCAGTTAAGGAACTCATCATGGCTATCCCCCTCACCGCCCGCCGGGCCGCGTCCATCGCCGCCGTCCTGGCCGGACTGACGGCCTCGGCCGTACCCGCCCACGCCGCCACCACGACCGCTCCCTCGTGCGCGCGCATCTGTGTGCTGGACGCGCGGAGCGGGGCCCACCCCGACTATGACCGCCTGGTGCTCGACCTGACCAACAACGGCGCGCCCCCGACGGTGCACGCACGTGTCTCTGCCGACGGTTCGTACCACGTCTACGCCAGTGACGACGACAGAAAGCTCGCGATCACCGGCAAGTCGTATCTGTTCGTCGACATCGCCCCGGCCGACGTCACGTCCACCGGTCCCGACGCCTACACCAGCCCCGTCGTGCAGCCCGTCTCCCTGCCCTCCCTCAAGGGAGTTCAGCTGGCGACGGCAGGGGGCTTCGAGATGGACCACACCACGACGTTCGGCCTGTCCCTCGGTGACTACTCCAGCTACAAGGTCTTCACCCTGACCTCGCCGAACCGCGTCGTCGTCGACCTCTACCACTGACCCTTTACGGAGCAGTCACCGATCGGACGACGTGAAGTGCATCTGCGGCAGAACGGGCACGGCTCCCCAGCTGTTGAGCGAGATGTCTCCTGCCTCAACTCTTCCATCTGGGGAGTGCGGGGCCACTTGCGCTGAAGGACCAGTTCCAGAACCGGGCGCTTCCCGCGTCGGGTGCGGCGCGTGATCTAGCGATACGATTGTGATGTACCTCACCTTTGGATGAAGGGTGCGGGGCCATGGGCGTATCCGAAGCGACACCCGTCACGGACAGCGGCCATCCCGGCTTGAGGCGAGAGATCGGCTTTGTCGGGCTGATCTGGGCCTCGGAGGGATCGATCATCGGATCGGGCTGGCTGTTCGGCGCACAGAAAGCGCTGGGAGTGGCCGGACCGGCCGCGATCATCTCCTGGGGAATCGGCAGCGTCGCGATCTTGATCCTGGCGCTGGTGCACGCGGAGCTCGGCGGTATGTATCCGGTCTCCGGCGGAACGGCCCGCTTCCCGCACTACGCGTTCGGCGGGGCCGCCGGAGCGTCGTTCGGATGGTTCTCCTGGCTCCAGGCGGCCACGGTCGCACCCATCGAGGTGCTGGCGATGATCACGTACGGCCAGCACTACTCCTGGGCGAAAGGCTGGCTGAAGGTCAAGGGCGGCCAGGACCTGCTGACCGGTTCCGGGATCGCCGTCGCGATCGTGCTGATGGCGGTCATCACCGCCATCAACTTCCTCAGCATCCGGCTGCTGGCACGTACCAACAGCGCGGCGACCTGGTGGAAGGTCGGCATCCCGCTGCTGACGATCTTCGTGTTCGCCATCATCGCGTTCCACGGAAGCAACTTCACCGCCGCCGACGGCTTCAACCCCTACGGCGCGAAGGGCATCCTGAGCGCGGTCTCCACCAGCGGCATCATCTTCGCGCTGCTGGGTTTCGAGCAGGCCGACCAGCTCGCCGGTGAGAGCGCGAACCCGAAACGCGATATTCCGCGTGCGGTCATCGGCTCCATCGTGATCGGCGCGATCATCTACATCCTGCTGCAGATCGTCTTCCTGGCGGCGCTGCCCGCCTCGCAGGTCCAGGGCACCTGGACCACCGCCGCGTTCAACACCCTGACCGGCCCGTTCGCCCAGCTCGCCACACTCATCAGCCTGGGCTGGCTGGCCACCATCCTCTATCTGGATGCGGTGGTCTCCCCTGCCGGTACGGGCCTGATCTACATCACCGGGTCCTCCCGGGTCTCCTACGGCCTCAGCCGTAACGGCTATGTGCCGCAGGTCTTCGAGAAGACCACCCGGCGCGGTGTCCCCTGGCCCGGCCTCATCGCCGCGTTCGTGACCGGCTGCATCTGCTTCCTGCCGTTCCCGAGCTGGCAGTCGCTGGTCGGACTGATCACCAGCGCCAGCGTACTGATGTACGCCGGTGCGCCGCTGTCCTTCGGCGTCTTCCGCAACCGTCTGCCGAACGCCGACCGTCCGTACCGCCTGCCCGGCGGGTCCTGGATGTCGCCACTGGCCTTCGCCGTCGCCAACCTGCTGATTCTGTGGTCGGGTTGGCAGACGGACTGGAAGCTGGGCGTGGCGATCCTGATCGGTTACGTCATCCTCATCGCCAACCGCGTCTTCAAGATGAACCCGATCCAGCCCCAGCTCGACCTGAAGGCGGCGCAGTGGCTGCCCGTCTATCTGATCGGCATGGGACTCATCGTCTACGCCAGCGACTTCGGCCCGCTGAAACACCCGTGGTTCCCGCTGTGGTGGGACATGGCCGTGGTGGCGGCGTTCAGCCTCGTCATCTACTACTGGGCGCTCGCGGTGGCCCTGCCGACCGAGAAGATCCAGCGGATGATCGACCAGGTCGTCGTTCCGGAGGAAGCCGACATCAAGTGATCGCCGTCGAGGGCCCCACCGGCAGTGCGCCGAAGTGGGGCCCTCGATCTTGGTGAGGTCGCCGGCCTCAGGCAGCGCGCAGTTCGCTCACCGCGTCCTTCGACAGACGGGCACGGACCAGGGCGGCGGCCAGCCGGGCCAGTTCCTCCGTCTCCACCAGCCGCCCCAGACCGCGCGGGGTGTGCGGCAGTCCCAGCGACGCCGCGGTCTCACAGGTCCGGTCGTCGAAGAAGGGACGCAGCTCGGGCCAGACCTGCTGGACCTCCCGGCAGAAGATGTCCGCGCCCACCGGGCCGATCCTGGGGACCTCCTGCAACAGCTCCCGCACCGCGGACGGCTCCCTGTCCGCTTCCTCGCGGAGATTGCGCAGATCGCCCTTCCAGCGGTCGAGTACGAGCTCGGCACCCTCGCCGAGCGCGGTCGCGGTGCTCTCGTCGTACCGGACGTAGTGGGCACGGCCCAGCGCGTCCACCCGGTCCTGCCAGCGGGAATCAGCCATCGCCCGAGGAGTGCGCAGCCCGGCGCCGAAGAGCTCCCTGGCGGCAGCCGTCGCGATGTCCGCCTTGATGCGGATCGAGCAGAGCACGGTGAGCACCAGCAGTTGGTACAGCGGCGCGGGTGTGTCGCGCAGCGTGATGCCCGCCTCGTCGGCGTACGTCCTTCCGTATGCGCGCAGCAGGCGCGAGGTCAGCTCCTGGGTGTTCATCGGGCCTCTCATGCCGCCTTGGCGTGATGGTGGAGCAGCCGGTGGCTCTCGGACAGTTCGTCGCGTTCCTGGACCTCGGTGAGGCGGATGCCGATGTGGTAATCCTGGACCAGCATCCAGCCCAGGAAGCCGGCGGCAACCGTGCACACGACTCCGGCGGAGGCGAGCGCGAGCCCGAGGGTGGCGCTCTTGGCCGGACCGTTCCAGTGGCCGGCGTACACACCGAGGCTGATCGCGAACAGCGCCAGCGCCGTGACGTTCAGACCCGCGTGGGCCAGCCCGACGCTCCTGGCTCCGGACGCGCGCGGCCCCCTTGATCGCGCCGTAATTCCAGGGTCCTCCGGTGCGGGAGTGCACACAACTACGTGACCGCCACCCGCCACGCTCCGTATCCGACCACCTCCGTTCCGGCGCGTCTCCTCCACACCCGCGTGCGCTTCCTCGCCTCCGACCTCAATCGGCGCCGCCATCGCAGACGTACACCAACAGGCAGTCATGGAGCAGGCGTTGAGGGCCGCCGGTCACCTCGGCCGACAGCTCGCCCCTGATACGCACCCACACCTGACTCCGGGGCGACCGCAGCGACGGATCCTTCTCCGTGTCGAAGCTCAACGGCCCGACGAACGCAGCTCGTACGGCGTCCCGAGGGGCTGCGTCACCGTGCCGAACGCCTTGGTCAGCCGCTCCTCGTAGGTCTGCAGGCTCTCCGGGCCCGGCACGGGCGGCGTCGGATCCTGGTGGTCGAGGCCCGGCTCGGGGCGGTGGAATGAGGCGGTCAGGGAGAACACCTCACGGCCGCGCTGGGTCGTACGGATTCGCCGGGTGGCGAACGAGGCGCCGTCCCGCACCCGCTCGACGTGGTGATCGAACGGCACGGTCGGCATGGCAGGCCGGACGAAGAAGCCGTGCACCGAGTGCACCGGCAGCTCACCGGACACCGTGCACCCGGCCGCGGCCAGCGCCTGCGCGGCCGAGTGCCCTCCGTACACCGGGGAGGTCTGCTCCCGGGGAGGGCGCCCGACGAAGCGGTCCTCACCCCCGTCCAGGGCGGCACCGAGATCAAGAAGGCCGAGCAGGTCCGGCGGCGTACGTTCCTGGTCCATGGAGCCCACTTCACCTCGGCGGGACCGAACGGGAGCCAGCATCTCCACCGCGCCCCGGGCCCTCAACCGAACCGCCTTAAGGAGCAGCCGAGTTGACGCCGAGGGGTGAGGGTGCCGGGTTGACCGCGCCGGGGCGGCGGCGCATGCGGGAGCCGGGGCGCCCACACGGAAGGGGGGCGCCCCGGCTCTCACAGGCAGCGGCGTCAGTTGTGGCCGGCGTCGCTCTCGCGCATCATGCGCTCGGCTTCCTCGCGCTGCTCGTCGGCCTGCCGCCGGGCGTCCCCGGTGTTGCCGGAGATCTGCTCCCTGGCCTGCTGGGCCTTCGCCCGGGCCTCGTCGGCCGCCTGCGCCTTGTTCCGGTTCTTGTCAGCCTTGCCCATGGAGATTCACTCCTGATGCGGGTGTGGGGATGGGGGTGGAACTCCTTCACCGTGACACGACCCCTCACCCACCGCACGCCCGACGGTCACGCACCGTGACCCCAGCCGTCAGGCGACGGAAAGCCAGCCTGCGATCACCTGAAGTTGCCAGGTCGCCGGGGGTGTGCAGCGGTGGGATCCTGGAACAGGGACTTATCACCCCCGAGGAGGCACTCATGCGTAAGGTTGCCGACTGCCGGGACTACCCCAGCGAATCCAACTGCAGTCTGACGATTTCCGGCGAGGAAGAGGAAGTCGTCCGGGCGGCCGCCGAGCACGCCGCATCGGTACACGGCCACACGGACAGCCCCGAACTGCGCGAAGAACTGCGGAAGATGCTGAAGGACGAGGTGGCCGTCTAGACAGATCACCCTCGCGTATCCACCTACTTGTGGACCGCCGCCCCGTCCACAGACGCCCGCAGGGTCCGTACGAACTCGGTCGGCTCCGGCCAGTCCTCGTGGGCCGGGCGGCGCTGAGCGAGACCGGGCTCGTCACCCCGGGCCAGCAGCTTCTGGCACTCCTCGCACAGATAGCAACGCCCGGGCAACACGAAGGCCGCCTGCGGGCCGGGAGCGGCGAGCCGATAGCTCCACACCACCTCCGCCCGTCCGCACACCAGGCAGGACTGATCGCCCCAGGTGACCCCGGGCTGCGGGGGGTCCGCGTCAGGACGGTACGAGCCGTGGTGTTCGCTCATCTGGGCCCCACAGAAGAAGGATTCAGCCACCCGTGCCGGTCGCGGGGGCCAGCTTCCAGGTGCCGGAGTAGTTACGGACGTCCCAGCCCCGGTATTTCACGGTCACGACCGGAGAGTACCCGGGCCAGCTGATGTGGTACCCGACCATGGGGAACTTGACCCGGGTGGACTCGTTCACACCGAAGCCGCGGTTCAGGTCGTACGCATACGTGCCCCTGGACGCGTAGACGGGAGCTTCGGAGTGGTGGCCGTCGGCCGTAGCGTCCTTGGTCTCGCACGTCCAGTCCGTGTCGTTGGGGACGTTGACCCCGCAGTAGTAGTCGTAGCTGAACGAGTACGGGTCGCCGGCCCAGTACTGGGTGAACAGGCCCACCGCCCAGCGGCGTGAAGACCCGCCGAACAGGGTCTCCTTCATCTGGATGCGGACCAACGCCTCCACGTTGCAGCGGCCGTTGACACAGCGGTCGAGCTTCGCCACGCCCATGTCGGACCGGTAGTGGTAGTCGTCGATCTTGTTGTTGCCCTGGAGGGTGTAGCCGCGCGGTGTGTCGGTATGGGGTTCGACGACCCGGCCGTCGGTGGTGGTGACACTCCCGTCCGCCGCCGCCCGCGCCGCCTCGCTCCGCGTCGAGCCGTTTCGTGCCGGCGTGGTGGTGACCTGCCCGGTGTCCACCCGGGTGACGAGCGCCGAGCCGTCGCCGAAGCCCATCTCCGTCTGGTAGTACGCCGCCGGGTGGGCGCCGCCGCCCGCCGGGGCCGCGTGCGCGGACGCGGGACCGGCGACGAGCAGTGCCGAACCCATCGCACAGGCGGCTGCCGTGAGTTGCACGGGGCGGGATCTGCGTAACCGAACCATCGATCCTCCTGAGGATCGCGCAGGGGTAGGTGAGGTGCCCGTGGTTCCGCGGCGCATCCTCGCATGGTTGCGCAGGCATGGAAACGTACGTACGGGAACTCGGGCGCCGCGTTCCACTTCAGGCACGCCCTGACGGAAAAACTACGTCGCAAAACGACTTCCACGGACGGGAGTTGGTCCATACGGTCGCCTTCGGCAGTTGTTATGACAACGTCAAGGAGGAACAGCATGAACAGCAACCTTCGTGCGGCGGCCGTCACGGCGGCACTGGTCACCGGGCTCCTCGCAGCCGGCGGCGCCGCCACGGCGGCCGAACGCATCGACTCGCAGCACCTGGCCGCACACCTACAAAAGGCGGTCGCCGCCGAGCAGGAGGGCGGCGCGACGACGACGGGCGGGCCCATCCTGGGTGTGCTCACGAGCCCCGACGCCGCGCACTCCTGACCGGGACGGAGGTGTGCACCGTGGACAACCCCGGTGAGGACCACGTCAATTGGTGCCCCAGTGGGGACGCCGAGCGTCCGGAATCCGTCGTCCTGGGGGTCAGATCCGGGGAGAACGGCCAGGTCGTCTATCTGGCCGAACCGGTGCCGGCATCGGAGATCCTCCCCACCATCCCTGACGGCATCGCACCCAACCGGGTACTCCGCTTCGCCTCGCACTGCGTGTCCGACTGCGCGAACCGGGACGGCGACGCCTGCGGCCTGATCGAGCGCATACGTACGGTGCCGTCGCCGAATACCCCAGCAGCGGTACCCCGGTGCCACCTCCGCCCACACTGCAAGTGGTGGAACCAGACAGGAGTGGAAGCCTGCCACCGCTGCCCCGCCCTGGCCACCCTCAACTCCCCCGACGACGAACTCGCCACGCTCGTCGCGGATCCGTCCACCACCGTGGAGCAGCTGGAGAACTGGATCGCCGCGGCCGAGTGAGCCATGGGCAGGGCGACGCTCATCGAGGTGTTCTGAGCCCGAGGTCGCGCTTGAAAAGCTCGATCACTTCGTAGCAACGGCGATCGACCTCGGCCACCTCCTCCTCAGCACTGGCACCGGCAGCTCCAACATGCGTGCACCTACGAGTTCCGCTCCCGTAGCCCTTCGGCGAACCTGCGTGCCGCCTCCAGATCGGTGGCATCGGGACGTCCCTTCCTGATGCCGCCGACGGGCTTGAACGGGAGCCAGGTGTCCCATGCGCGACACGTGAAGGTGTCGACCACGTCGAAGCCCTTCTGCCCGAGAAGCCCCGCGAGCGGGCGGGTGAAGGGACGCAACCGCACTTCGGGAAGCCCGCTGGTGGCGAACACGAACGCCCTGCCCCGCTCCTCTTTCGGGAGGGACTGGACGAACTCGCGCAGCCGTGGATGGAAGGCCGTCGAGAAGATCCCCGACCCGAATCCCACGAGGTCGCAGGCGGCGAGCTCCGCCCTGTCGATCTGCTCAGGGGCGATCACAGGGGCCTCCAGAACGTTGCCCATGACGTCGGCGATCCTCTTCGTGTTGCCGTGCGACACGGAAACACACACGATCATGGCCTTCATAGCGATGCTCCTCTCACTGCGGACACGTATGGGACAGCGCACGATCCCCGACCGTGACACCGAACGGCTGTGGCCTCCGTCACGTAACGGCTGTGGTGTCGGGATGGTAGAAGTTGACATCAGTGTCACGTTCCCGTCGCCGTGATGGCGTCATGTGAGGTGTGGAATGCGGATCGGTGAGTTGGCCCGGCTCAGCGGTGTGAGCGAGCGTTCCCTGCGCTACTACGAGACACAGGAACTGCTGCGCGCGGAGCGCACCCCCGGCGGCCACCGGGACTACGGCGAGTGGGCGGTCGACCGCGTCGTACGCATCCAGACGCTGTACGCCGCAGGCCTGAACAGCAGGAAGATCGCCCAACTGCTGCCGTGCATGAGGGATGCGGACGGCCGCCCGAACGAGATCGCCACCCCGGAGCTGGTCGACGAGCTGACCGCGGAGCGCGACCGTATCAACCGCCTGATCACCGACCTGGTCCGCTCCCGCGATGTCCTGGACGAAGTGATCGATACGGCGTCGGAGAGCGCGAGCACCGACGCGGCTTCACCCACGCGTTGACGCGGAAAGCTCGCAACACGCTGATGATGCGTGCTTCTTGGGGCGTCCTCAGCTGGCAACTCGGGCCGACGTCCTGGAGCAACCACCCGGGGGTGGCTGAGGATCACGATTCGTACAGTTGCCGAGTTGACCGCTAAGGTGCCAGGTCACGACCGCACCCCGTTCGATCCACGGGCCGGTCAGGGCTCTGCCGCAGTTGGTGGCACCTCCACCGCTGCCGTGCCGGTCTCTGCCTGCCCACGCCCTGCGTATACGGGGGCGGTCCTCACGGCGGGGCAGCCGGCCCCGGCCGACGGGTCAGGAGGAACGAGTGGCACAGATCATCGCCGAGGTCTCGCGGACGTTCAACGAGTTTCTGCTCTTGCCGAACCGGACTCGAACCGACTGCTCGGCTGCGACCGTTGACCTGCGCACACCTCTGGTGCGGCACATCCGGGGCGAGGCGTCAGCGATCGAGCTGCAGTCACCGTTCACGTCCGCGATCATGCAGGCTGTCAGCACGCCTGAACTCGCGATCGCGATCGCCCGCAACGGCGGTCTGAGCTTCCTGCACCACAACCAGTCGATCCAGGACCAGGTCGCGGCCGTCCGCCAGGTGAAGAACTTCAAGGCGGGATTCGTCACCAGCGACACCAACGTCCGCCCCGACGACAGCCTGGGCCTCCTCGTCGACGTCATGCGGCGCACCGGTCACAGCACCGCCGCGGTCACCCACGACGGGACCGCCACCGGCCGCCTGCTCGGCCTGGTGACCTCGCGGGACTTCCACCCCCAGCGCCATGACCTGGACGGACCGGTCAGTGGCCGGATGACCGCGGTCGCCGAACTGGCCCATGCCGGGCCGGACATCACGCTTTCCGAGGCCAACGCGCGGCTGTGGGACGAACGGCTCGACTGCCTCCCGGTGTTGGATGCCGAGGGTCATCTTCAGCATCTGGTGTTCCGTTCCGACTACACGGACAACAAGCGCTTCCCGAACCAGCTCGTGGACGCCGCCAAGCGTCTGCGCGTGGGTGCAGGTATCAACACCCACGACTACGAGGAGCGCGTCCCGGCCCTGCTTGAGGCCGGCGCGGACGCGCTGTGCTTCGATTCGTCCGACGGCTACAGCGACTGGCAGGCGCAGGCCCTGACCTGGGTGAAGAAGCACTATCCGGAGATCCCGGTCGGCGGCGGCAACGTGGTCGACGGCGAAGCGTTCACCTTCCTCGCGGAGGCGGGGGCGGACTTCGTGAAGGTCGGAGTCGGCGGTGGCTCCATCTGCATCACTCGCGACCAGAAGGGCATCGGCCGCGGCCAGGCCAGCGCCGTGCTGGACGTCGCGGCAGCCCGGGACGCCTTCCTGGAACGCACCGGCGAGTACGTGCCGATCTGCTCCGACGGCGGCCTTGTGCACGACTACCACGTGGCCCTGGCGCTGGCGATGGGGGCCGACTTCGTCATGATGGGGCGTTACTTCGCCCGCTTCGACCAGGCGGCCGGCGCGAAGCTGCCCACCCGTGACGGCTTCGTCAAGGAGTACTGGGGCGAGGGCTCGAACCGGGCCCGCAACTGGCAGCGCTACGGCCAGGGCGGTCAGGGGCTGGTCTTCGAGGAAGGCGTGGACGGCTACGTCCCCTACGCGGGCGACCTCAACGAAGGGCTCGCCCTGACCGTCGCCAAGCTCAAGACCACGATGGTCTCGTGCGGCTCCGCCACCCTGCCGGAGTTCCAGTCCACGGCCCGCCTGACCCTCGTCTCGGACCAGAGCTTCCAGGAGAGCCACGCCAACGTCACCCTGCGGGACACCCCGACAACGGCCTCCTGACAAGCTGCCAGGTAGGGGCATGGGCTCGTACAGGTGAGTACGAGCCCATGTAGAGGTGAGTACCCGCGCCCATGCCCCGACGGTGTCCCCCGCATGAGGATTTTGTAGAGCCTCCGATGGAAGGAACACCGTGAACCCCAGCAGCTACGCGACCCTGTACAGCCCCTACCAGCCGCCGCAGCGCCGCCCCCGCCGAGGGCGGACCGTCGTCATTGTGCTGGCCTGCGTGCTGTGGGCCGTCACGTTCGGCTCGCTTGCCTGGATCACACTTCTGGTAGGCATAGTCACACTTTGGGGCGCGGCGGACGGCGCGCCGGTCGGGGACTTCGTACTGACCTACTTCGGGATCATCATCGGTGCCGCCGGCGCGCTCGCCGCGCTGGCCTTCGCTCCCGGCGTCCGCCGCCTGGCCCCGGCGAGCCGTCTGCTTCTGCTGGGCGCCGTGGCATGCCCGGTGCCCGCCTTCTACGCGGCGCTGATCGGCTGACCACGGCTTTGCTGCTCCGCCCGTTGGTTCGAGCTGTTCGGGCGGTACGTGCGCGTGGCTCTTCAGCTGGAACACCGTCGCCCGGTGCGCACGTCCCGCCTGGGAGCTGTTCGTCGCGGCACGGTCGTCGCGGCCCTGGCGCTGTCGTTGACCGCCCTGGGCGGAGGAGTACAGCAGGGCTTCGCCGCCCAGAGTCACACCGGCCCGCACCACGTGAAGGCACAGCGATTTCACGACCAGATGCGTGAGCTAAGGCCGGCGATCGCCTCACCGCCCTGCTGCGGGTGCACATCCTCACCGCGGCCGACATCCGTCATCGAGCAGCTCCCCAACCAGTTCCGCTGACCCGGCAGCGACGGCCGCCGATCTCACCGGCTCGATCAGCGGTGCACCGGCAGCGGCCCACGCTCACTCCCCGCACGAGGCCTGCCGGGTACGGCTGACGATTGTCGGGGGTTCGGCGGTGTGGGCCTCGTCGCCGACTCCCAGAAGGAGATCAGGGCCCGCGCGGTGTCGGCGGGGTTCTCCACGTTGGGAGAGTGCGCGCTCCCGGTGATGACGGCATGGCGGGCACCCAGCCGTGCGGCCATTTCGCGTTGCCAGGGGACGGGCCACGCATAGTCCTCCTGTCCGCAGACGACCATCATCGGCAGTGCCACCGCGGCGAGTTCGTTCACCCGGTCCGGCTCTGTCATGAGTTGACGGCCGGTCACCATCAGCTGCTCGGGGACGGTGTTGATCCAGCGTCGTCGCAGAAAGTCCGCGGTGTGATCGCTCGGGCGATCTCTCTCCTCCAGCTTCTGCATCTCATGCCACAGTTGCTCTTTGCCGAGTACGGGTAGCAACTCGACAAGGAGTTTGATGCGTTTCTGCTGCTCCAGCTGGATCGCGGCCGGGCCCGTACTCATCAGGGTGAGCGAGGCCCACGGGCAGGAGGAGACGGTGGACAGCACGGCTGCGCGAGCCGTGAGTCCGCCCATGGAGTGTCCCAGCAGGTGCAGGGGAGTTTTTGAAGCGGTGGCCTCGGAGATCGCCACACTCATCGCCAGTACGTCGGCAGCCAACTCGCCCTGGGCGTAGGCCTCTTCGCTTCGCGGGCCGGGACTTTCATGCTGACCGCGTCCGTCGACGGCGACGGTATGGATGCCTGCCGCGCTCAACGGTTCGAGCAGCGGTAGAAAGTCCTCTTTGCTGCCCATGAAGCCGGGCAGCATGAGCACGCGACCCATGTGAGGCACGCTGTCGGGCGGCACACACTCCAGGACCGCGAAGGAGCCCCGGCTCGTTTCCATGCGCCGGACGCGGGCGCGAGGCGGCAGTGTGAGGTTGGGTGGTCGACTCATGGCGGGAGACTAGGGGAACGAGGCCGCCCGGCGACAACGTGCCTCCACCGCCCCGCCCCTCATGTCGTCGCTTTAGAACTCCTGGAAGTTTCGGTTGAGGAGCTGCGCCTGAACGTCGACAGGCAGAAGCTGGACGCCCTCGTGGAGCTGATCAGCGCCATCCGGTCCTCCCACGACGAGATCGATGCGTGGCTTGCCGCTGCGGAGAAGGCCTTTCCGGTGATTCAGGACCACGGCTTCGGCTCGACCGGCGCCGAGTGAGGCACGGGCTTCGTCAGGCGCCGCCGGCAGACGATGCAACAGGCGAGCTTGAGGAAGGCTTCATGGGTGTCGTCGCGGATCTCCCACCGGATCAGCAGGCGGCGGAGCCAGTGCAGATAGGCGAATGCGAGCTCCACGACCCAGCGGCGGGAAGGCGTCGCGCTGCGCCTGACGGCCCCGCCGTCCGACGAACTGGCAGTCGAGGCACAGCGGCTCGGCATGCGGCAGAGCCCGCAGCCGAACGAACGGGGCGTCAGCGCATGCCGCCGGAGGCGAGGATGACGTCCCCGGTGATCCAGCGCGCGTCGTCGGAAGCCAGGAACGCCACCAGCGGGCCGTAGTCGTCGGGGGTGCCCGTCCGGCCCAGCGGGGTGTCGGCGATCGCCTGTGCTTCCTGGGCCGAGCCGGGGAATCCCATGGCCCTGGTGCCTTCGGTGTCCGACGGTCCGGGCATGATCGCGTTGACCCGGATGCCGCGCGGGCCGAGCTCCTTTGCCGCAACGATGGTGAACGCGTTGACGGCGCTCTTGGACGCGACATAGAGCGAGGCGTACGACGGGTGGGTGAGAGTGCCGGCCGTCGAGACGTTGATGATCGACGCGTTGTCGATGTCGTCCTGTGCGACCAGGGCCTGGGTGGTGAGGATCGGGCCCAGCAGGTTCGTGGTCATCTCTCGCTGGAACTCCTCTTCGGTGATGCCCGACAGCGGCCCGAAGTTGGCGACGGCCGCGTTGTTCACGAGCACGTCGACCGGCCCGTACTCCTCGCGTGCTCGATCGAACAGGTGGCGCACGTCGTCGCCGCGGGTCACGTCCGCCCGGACCGCGATCGCCCGGCCGCGCTCGGCGGTGATGTCCGCGACGACCCGCTCGGCGCCCTCGGCGTCCTCCCGGTAGTTGACCACGACGGCCGCACCGGTCCCGGCCAGTGCCTTGGCGATCCCCGCGCCGAGTCCCTTCGACGCACCGGTGACGATCGCCGTACGCGCGTTGTTGCTGCTCACAGTGACTCCTCGAACGTTAGTGCTTGCAGGAGTCACCGTAGGAAAGCTGGTCACTGCGAGGAAGTACGTACTTTTTTGTAACCTCATAGCGTGATGGAAACTCAGCAGGTCGCGACGGCCGCCCGACTCCTGGCCCACGACACCTTCGACAACAAGTGCGTACTCAGGCCGATCATGGACCAGACGACAAGCCGCTGGGCGACGCTGATCATCTCGGCCCTCATCGCGGGCCCGCACCGCTTCGCGCAGTTGCACCAACGCGTCGGTGGCATCAGTCAGAAGATGCTGTCGCAGAACCTCAAGGCACTGGCCCGGGCCGGTCTCGTCGACCGCCATGTCGCGCCCACCAATCCGCCCCAGGTCACCTACACCCTGACAGAGCTCGGTGTCAGCCTGGCCGGGCCGCTGACCGAACTCATCCAGTGGTTCGGCCGCCACGGGGACGAACTCCTGGCCGCGCAGGAGGAATACGACACCCAGCAGGCTCCGCCGCGCACGTAACGGCTGCGGCGTGGGCCGGCGTGATTCGGGTGCGGTCGGCTTCGGTGCGCCAGCAGACTGTCGGCATGGATACGTCTTGGCTCGGCGTTGCCGGGGCAGCTGTGGGAGCCGCTGTCACCGGGGTCGTCCAAGCGCAGGTGCAGCGCAGAAGCCAGGTCACCTCCGTGAAAAGTTCAGAGGGTTTCGCAAGGAGCTGTCCGCATTCCTGGCCCTCGCCTCAGTAGATCTGAGTCAGAATCTGCCGACGTCGCCCGGCGGCTGACGCCTGCAACTGGCCCTGACAGAGCCTCTGGACGTGGCGGTGGGCGGTATTTGTCGTGGTCGTAGCCGCGGTCGGCGAAGAGCATGTCGGGGCGCCCGGACACCGGTCTCGTTCCAGGCCGCCAGGCACCGCCAGCAGGTCATGCCCGAGCCGAAGCCGAGCTCCTGCGGCAGATACTCCCACTGGATGCCGGTATGCAGGACGAACAGGATCACACCACTTTCGTTAGAGCCGGGTTAGTGCGCTCACACCACAAGCCCGAGTTCTCGCCGTGCACGGGTGAGGAAGACGCGGACAGGACGTGTGTTGCGGTGGGGTTCAAGGGCAACCGTCAGACCGCGCACATAGCCGCGGGCGCGGTTCGAGTCGACGCGCCGGAGGATGTCGACCGAGCGATGTCCGAGCGCCAGGGCCTCGTCGAGCTCACCGTTCTGCAGGTGGGCTGTGGCGACAACCGACAGCCGCATTCCGACCGAACGGGTGAAGTCGTCGGGTGCCATGGCGGTGGCCTGCTCGTTCCAGGTGAGGCACGCGCGCACATTGCCGAGGTCGCGGTAGACCTCGGCCGCGTCGGATGCCAGTCGGGGGTGGGTCAGGAAATCGATCCACCGTGGGGCGTCGTCCTGTTCCGATGCACGCTCAAGCAGACGTTCCGAGGTGGCCACGGCCGCCGACGCGGAGCGGGCGTCGCCGGCCCTGGCATGCGCACGGGCTTCGACGAGCCGAGTGAAGGCCAGAACCCGGGCCTTCACTCGGCTTCCACCTTCCTCAACAGAACCTTGTGTCAGATCGAGGGCAACGGCAGGGCAGTCTCGGAGGGTTGCCAGCAGCGCCATCGTGGCGAGTATGTAGCAGCTGAGGTCGGTGTCGTCTGCCTGACGGGACCAGCTCAACGCACGGTCGAAGTGGTGGAAGGCAGCACCGTGCCGACCGACGTCGAGCGCGGCCCAACCCGCCAGTCGCGCCAATTCCGCGCTTACGGAACACAGTTCGCGCTCCGTCCCCGAAGTGAGCCGGCCACTGAGCAGCGGCACGGCCCCTTTGTCCAACAGGTGGAGGGCTGAACCCGCTTGTACGCTCCCCCCGCCGTGGCGCGAGTCGTCACGGCGGACGGCCTCCGCGGCCTGCCGTAGAGCCGCCACCTCGCGTCGGCCCACACGGCGCCTCGAACGAGTGGCGGGTGCGCCGGCCAGGGCCGAGAGGGCAATGGAGCCACTTGCTCCTGAAAGCAGTACGCGACGATCCACGATGCCGACCTCCTGTCGGATTGCCGTTCCTCACTACCCATGACAGCGGTCATGCGGCTGCCAAGTACCGCCCCAGTCCGCGTACTTCACGGAGATAGGCCGCGACTTCCTTCTCCCGCGGCCACGGCGTCAGTGATGCGGTGTAGATCTTCAGGTAGTCGAGCCCGCGTACGCTCTGCAGTCGCGAGAACAGCCGTAGGGACTCCCGGCCCAACCGCAGGCTGTGGTCGAGGTCTCCCGACTGTGCGTGAGCGGTCGCAAGTACGGACAGACGGATTCCACGCGATCGTGTGTAGGCGTCTCCTGGCATTTCACCCAGCGCGTGCCATGCGAAAGTCGCCCGTGGAAGTCTCAGGTCCCGAAAGATCTCAGCCGCGTCTGTGATGATCCTCTGTCGGCTGAAGAAATCGATCCAGGGGCGCTCACCGTTGCCTTCGCGCGATCCACGTTCCTGAAGGCGCTCTGCCAACGCCAGGCAACTCGATGCCTGGCGGGCGTCTCCTCCCTTGGCGTGCGCCCGGGCCTCGATCAGCTTGGCGAATCCCAGCACCCTTGGATCCGCGGAAGGAACGCGCTCGAACGCGCCCTGGGCCATGTCGATGGCCTCGGAGGTGAATCCGCGCATCATGGCCTGCATGGCCATGGTGCTGAGGATGTACGAACCCAAATGCACATTGCTTCCGGCCTTGGCCAGGCGCAGTGCCTGGATGTAATGACGCTGCGCCACCTGGTGCTTTCCGGCGTCGAAGGCCGTCCACCCCGCGAGCCGGGCCATTTCACCGGTCACGGAGAACAGTTCACGCCCATCGCGTTCGGTGAACCGGCCGCTGAGCAGGGGCGTCACCCGCTCGTACAGATACGTGGTGAGCGATTGGGACTTCCATGCCGCACCCCCGAATCGGGAGTCCCACAGCCGTGCCGATTCAGCTGCTTCGTGCAACTCCTCGATGTGCGAGGGACCGATCGTGATGCGTCCGGAGGACGAGTCCAGCGGCTCGGACGGATTGACCAGCCATCGTGTCACCGGCTCCGAGAACGCCGAGGCGACGAATGGCGAGGTGGTGAGAAAGTCCCGGCGGTTCAAAGTACTCCAATACGACGAGGCTTCGGCGAGTGCTTCCTGCTGGTTCCTCGGGAAGCGCAGTCCGGAATCCTGGTCGATCCGGCCGCCCCACTCCATGCCGATTTCGTCCAGGCCAACCGGCCGGCCCAACCCTTCCGAGAGTACGGCGCATATATGCCGCGGCACGGGCCACCGCGGCCGAACGCCCCGACGGCACCAGTTCGCGACGGAGGTGTGCGTGTAGTCGCAGGCGATCCCCTGTGATTGGCAGATTTCATTCAGCCGGTGGGCGAGTCTCTTGTGACTGATCCCCGATGCGGTTATCAGACTCTCCAGCTGGGCATTCTGCTGACGTTTGGGGTCCTTCAATTCCGCTACACCCGTCACGTCCGCCACACTCCTTCTGGGCCGACTGCGTCTGAACACCAGGATAGCCACGCGGAGTTGGCATGAGCCGCCCTCACGACATATGAGCCCCCCTGTGAGCCCTGCCCCGACCTCGGCCGCCCCTGGTCCCCTGTCGAAGTGGAAGGCCGTGGAAAGGGGATGCTCGAATGACACGAAAACACCGTGTACGCAGCCGCGTCACGGAAAGCAGGAAGAGCGATTCCGCTCGCTCCCGAAGCCGGTCGGCTCATGGATCCGAGCTGCTGACCGCTCTGCTCTGTGCCTACGTCCCCGTGGTGCAGGAGTTACCTTTCCTGCCCCAACGGGTGGCCGACATCCTGGCCCTGTTCGGCATACTGCTCATGCTTCTCCCCTGCGGAACCGGCCGCTTGCCCGACGGCAGTGAGCAAATCGCTCGTCGGGCGCCCCGGATCCGGCAGCGTCGCCCTCGGGTGAGGCGCGGTTCTCCTGACCGGGTGGGACGCCGTCTTCGTGCAGCACGAGGACGTGCAGGCTCAGTCCCGGCTGCCGGCCGCGTCAGCGGCGTCCCGCGCGGGTCAACGCGGCCTCGGCCTGAGCGGCCATGTTGGCGACGAGATCGGTCGCCGAGGGCAGGTCGTTGATGAGGTCGACGGCCTCGCCCGCCCAGACCGGCCGCGGGGGGATCGCGCCGCGCGCCACGTCGTCCTGGTAGTCCTGACGGGCTTGGGGGTCGGCGGCGAGTTCGGCCTCCCGGCCGCGCCAGCGGTCGAGGTAGGGGTGGCCGAGGGTGCGGGCGAGGTACTTGGACGGCCAGCGGGAACCGCGCGCGATGTCCAACACCCTGCTGAGCTCGGTGTCCTGCCCTCGCCCCTCGACGATCGCCCGGGTGATGGAGGGATCGACCAGGGCCTCGGTGGTGGCCTGGAAGCGGGTGCCGACGAGCGCTCCGGCAGCGCCCAACACCAGAGCCGCCGCCACACCGCGTCCATCGGCGATGCCGCCCGCCGCCAGTACCGGCACCGGATCCACGAGATCCACCACCGCGGGCACGAACGGCAACGTGGACCGCCCGCGCGCGGCTCCGTGCCCGCCGCTCTCGGTTCCCTGCGCCACGATCACATCGGCGCCCAGGTCCGCGGCCTGCCTGGCCTCCTCCAGATCGGTGACCTGGAGGATCAGCAGGGCCCCGGCCCGGCGGACCTGCTCCGCGTACGGGCTCGGGTCACCGAAGGACAGCATCACCGCCCTGGGCCCGTAACTCAGCGCCAACTCCACGGCGGCGAGATCGATCCCCCAGGTCAGGAAGCCGACACCCCACGGCCTACCGGTGTCCGCGACGATCGGCACCTCACGTGCCAGCCACTCCGGATCCCCGTCCCCGCTGCCCAGAATCCCGAACCCGCCACCACGGCAGACGGCTGTGGCCAGCGCACCACCGGCCGAACCACCCATCGGCGCGAGCGCGATCGGGTATCGCACGCCGAACATGTCGGTGAACGCCGTCGACAACACCATCGCCACCCCATCGTCATTCCGTAGGCCTGCGTGCCTGTTCCGCCCGCGCCCCCGCCGAGGCGGGGGCGACATGAGCCTTACGGATGACGATGTCAGACGCGGTCGGCCGCGATGAGGAGGTAGTGGAAGCTGCCCTCGCGGTACGCGGTCAGGAACGGGTCCTCGACGCCGGTGGCGAGGGAGGACTGGGCGCGCAGCTCCCAGTACGGGATCGTGGCGGCCGTGAGATCGACGACGTTCATGGGGACGAGACCGTTGGCGGCCATGGCCTTGAAGTAGGCGCTGCGCGGGTGGATGTTGCACGTGTAGTGCTCGTCGATCCGGCTGACCGCCTTGGAGCGGCCACCGGTCACGTCGTTGTAGCAACCGGTGATGACGACGTAACGACCGCCGAAGGCCAGCTGGCGCGCGTGCTCGGCGAAGAGCTCGAACAGGTCCACGTACATGGTGGACTCGTTGTTCCAGATGCCCTGGAAGGCGCCGGTCGGGAAGCCGGTGTCCAGCATGTTGCGGAAGTGGTAGCGCACCTTGTCGTCCACACCGCGCTTGCGGGCCTCGCCGTTGGCGAAGTCGACCTGGGACTGGGAGATGGACACACCGTCGACCTGGCAGCCGAAGCGCGCGTTGGCCATGATGCTGGAGCCGCCCCGGCCGCAGCCGGCGTCGAGGAGACGGTGCTCGGGGGCGATGGGTCCGAGGTGGTCGAGCAGGACGTCCGCCTGCGCGGACTCCAGCCGGTGCAGCTCCTCGATGATGCGTGCGTCGCGGGTCTCCTGCGGGCCTTCCAGCACCGAGGGGTCGTAATCGCCGATCCCGTAGTGGTGGTGGTAGAGGCCGTCGACGTCGCCCAGGCTCAGGTTGACCGGGTCCTTCTCGTTGTTCCAGTACTCGGCGACGGACTTCTGGTAGGCCGTGCGCAGCACCGGGGCGGTGGAGGAGGTGGGCGTGGTCGTCATATGTGGACTCCTTGCTGCATGCGGGGATGACCGCGTCGGTGATGACAAAAACAAAGTCGGTGATGACACAGGAAGGTGGGCTCAGGCCTCGTTGTAGCGCAGGCTGCCGCTGTGCCATTCGCGGTTGCCGCCGAGCCAGGCCCAGACTCCCGCGAGGAAGCGGCACAGTTGAGGCGATCCGGCGACGGCGAGGGCCGCGGCCTCCGTCTCGAAGGTGCGCACCAGCTCGTCGTGGATCGCCACGCTCCGCTCGACCGCCTCGCGCGGTGAGCACCGCTCTTCCTCGGCGATCACGGTGGGCAGGTTGAACTCCACGCCGGAGGAGTGGTGCTCCTTGGCCATCGAGTACAGGTCGTTGACGAGCGTGCTGGCCGTGGCGGCCATCGTCACGGCCCGGCGGACCCGTGGGTCGCCGTACTCGGAGGCCGTCAGCGGCTGACCACCGACCACGTCGACGAGTGCGATACAGGGCAGGAAGCTGTTGATCTGACGGTGTGCCAGATACTCGCGGACGGTGGGCATATACCCACGCGAGCGCCAGGAGCCCTCCTGCCCGTACCCCACGAACAGCACGGCGACCTCATGGCGGAGCCTTGCCACCTGGGAGGAGTCCGCATACGTGGACAGGTCCCGCAGCCCCGCCCGCAGGGCGACCCGTACGGGGTCGTCGCGCATGTCCTGCTCCCACGCGGACGCGTAACCGCCCGGCAGGTGGGCCGGGTCGAGCGCCGCGTAGGCGAGACCGAGGTGCGAGCCGAGGAGTTCGGGCCGCGACCCCATCGTCTCGTCGTCGCAGTAGTAGTCGTCGGTGGCCCACTCCGCCAGCGCGCACTTGGCCGCGGCGAGGAGCCGCTCCGGGTCGTCGCTGTCGGGGTGGGCCAGCATCATCAGGCGCCCGAAGTCGGCCGCGCGTACCCGGTCGAGGCGCCCGGAGTAGAGCCCGATCTCCTCGGCCCAGTCCACCAGCCGGTCGTTGACCTCCTGGCCGAGCGCCGGGTCGTCCCGTATCGCGGGCGGACAGTACAGCTCGGGGACACCGCCGGCGCGCTCCGCCGGGGCGTCGTCGGCCGGTTTGCGGGCCGCGATACGGGCGGCGGACGTGCCCAGGCCCGTCGGCCCGGTGGGCACGAGGGTGCCCACCGGCCGGAAGGCGGATCCCGGCAGCGCCTGCGGGGCCGAAGGACGGATTCCCTCGCTCTGGGTGAGGAGCGTGGCGACGAGTCGCGCCACCGGGTGGCGAGCCGCGGGCGCGGTCATCCGGGACAGCTGTGACACCGGTTCTTCTTCTCCGTTCGCGCCGTTGACGTCAGGTGGGGGTGCGGTGGACGTCAGGACGGGCTGTGGAAGACCTCGACGTTCTCCAGAACGCCGAGTGCGTCGGGCACGAGAACGGCCGCCGAGTAGTAGGTGCTGACCAGATAGGAGATCAGAGCCTGGTCGTTGATGCCCATGAACCGCACGTTGAGGCCGGGCTCGTACTCGTCGGGGATGCCCGTCTGGCGCAGGCCGACGACGCCTTCCTCGGCCTCGCCCAGGCGCATCGCGAGGATGGCGGAGGTGCCCTCGTCCGAGACGGGTATCTTGCCGCAGGGCAGGATCGGTACGCCGCGCCAGGCGGGCACCGGGTGGCCGTTCATGTCGGCGGTGTCGAACGACAGGCCCCGCTTGTTGCACTCGCGGCCGAAGGCGGAGATGGCCCGGGGGTGCGCGAAGAACGCCTTCGTCCCGCGCCGCATGCTCAGCAGCTCGTCCATGTCGTCCGGAGTGGGCGGACCGGAGTGGGTGGAGATGCGCTGGCTGTAGTCGGCGTTGTGCAGCAGGCCGAACTCGGGGTTGTTGACCAGCTCGGACTCCTGGCGTTCGCGCAGGGCCTCGATGGTGAGCCGCAGCTGCTGCTCGATCTGGTCCATCGGGTCGTTGTAGAGGTCAGCGACCCGGCTGTGCACGCGCAGGATCGTCTGGGCCACGCTCAACTCGTACTCGCGCGGGTCGAGTTCGTAGTCGACGAAGGTCCCCGGGATCACCGGCTCACCGGTGTGGCCGGACGCGAGGGCGATGTTCGCCTCGCCCCTCTTGTTCTGCGGCCGCGTCTTCTCGGCCTGACGCCGCCGGACGTGGTCGCGCAACCCGTCGTGGCGGTCGGCCACTTCCTCGTACGCGGCACGGGGCAGGGCCAGCACCGTACACGCGGTCATCGCGCGCGCCGTGAAGTCCCACTCCCCCGGCTCCTCGGCCACCGCCTGCCCGCCGAAGAACCCGCCGTCGGACAGCACACCACGGCGGGTCTCCTCGCCGTAGCTTCCGGTGCCGACCTTCTCGACCTTGCCGTGCACGATCAGATACACGTGGTCGACGGCCCCGCCCTGTTCGGCGATCAGCTGGCCGGGTCCGTACTGCTGCTGACGGCACCGGTCGGCGAGCGCCCGCAGCGCCCTGTCGTCCTCGAACCCCCGCAGCAGCGGGAGTTCTCCCAGCTCAGCCGGTACGACCCGGACCGCGCTCCCCTCCTGGACGAAGGTGACCCGGCCGTCGCCGACCTCGTACACCAGGCGCCGGTTGACCCGGTACGCGCCGCCCTTCACCTCCACCCAGGGCAGCATGCGCGTCAGCCACCGCGAGCTGATGCCCTGCATCTGCGGGACGCTCTTGGTGGTGGTCGACAGGTTCCGCGCGGCGGCGACACCCAGGCTGAGCTGTGCCCGCCCGGCCGGCCCCTCAAGCTCCTGCCCGTACGCTCCGGTCGACATCCTGGTCCCTCCCATTGGGGCGCATGCGTCAAGAAGGAGCCCCCGGAGTTACCCGATCGGGTGACAAGAGGCTCCTGGGGCGCAAGTGAACCAGCGGGTATTGATGTTGGTCGAGACGGCGGATGACATACCGACGGGTTTACGCCACCGACTGCATGGCCTGTCGCGTCACGCCATCCCGAAATGGAGTGACCAGGGCGCCGGTTATGCTCAATTTACCGATACTTTGATCAAGCTGTTGTGGGTACGGCACGGGGGCGGAGACGGGTGCGCGCGCTGTCGGCGAGGTGGCCGATAATGGACGATCAAGATCCGTTTCCGCCCTCGGTGGAGCGCGCGCGCAACAGCCGTCTCCGGGGTGCTGACCTGCGGCGACATGCAAGGTGACAGGGGCCGCCGCTGGCTGGCCGCGCCGGGTTGGACCGGCCTCGCGGTATGTCGCCGCCTCGTCGACCTCACCGCGTACGACGACCTCCACCACGGCATGGTGCCGCCGACCTGCAACTTCACCCGCCTCGATCAGGACCTCTCGATCAACGTGGTCCACGGCCGCCCGTTCAAACTGGAGGGCGAGCAGGTCGTCGCGGTGAAGAACTCGGCGGGATTCGGCGGCCACAACGTGGCCCTGACCTTCAGGGGAGTCCCGGCGGGGAGGTGTCAGCCTGAGTCCCGGTAACGGGGGCTGCGGCGATGCCGCTCCCGGGCGCCCGCCATCCACGCCATGACCCCGGTCAGATGTCCGGCTGCCGACGCGACGCGAAAGCGACGTGGCTGCGCCTCCGGACGGGGGAAACCCCGCGAAGTCTCTCCACGCGCAAGGGAGAGGTGGAATCCTGGTTTCTCCGGTGTCGGTCGCACGATCCACGGGGGAGCCGCATGGCCGAGGTACGGATCATGGTAGGGAGCGCCGCCGGCGCCACGGCTCTGAGCGGGTGGTTGCTCCGCGATCCGTCGGTGGGTCGTTCGGGCGTCACCATCAGGACCGCGGTTTCCTCCAAGCCACCTGCTCCGGGATCGCCCCCGCCCGCCCCCATGGGTTCCCTGGACACGATCACCGCTGTCGCGGACAGCGCGGTGGGGCTGCTCGGGCTGTTGGTCACCACGGCCGCCTGGCGGCGCCCGCGTGGTGCGCCGACGCCCACCGTACGGATCACCGAGAGCGACGGCACCGTGCTGGAGGGGACGGCCGAGGACGTGCTCCGGGTGCTCCGGGCCCGCAGGGAGCAGGAGCCGTCCGACACATGACGGCTCTGCTGTCCGACCCGGCGGCGTCCCGGGCGGTATTGATCGGCATCCCCACGTATGCCGCAGACGGTCGGCTCGCCCAACTGCCCGCCGTGGAGCGGAATCTCACGGCGCTGCGCGACGCGTTGTGCGACGACGCTGTCTGGGGACTGGCCCCCGCAAGCTGCCAGGTGCTCGGCAGCGAAGCCGACGGAGTCGACGTGATGCGGGCCATCGATACCGCCGTGCACGCGGCCACCGACACGCTGCTCGTCTACTACGCCGGGCACGGGCTGCTGCACCCCGACCGGCCGACCGAGTTGCATCTCGCGCTGCACGACTCCAACGAACACCAGATGTGGCGGGCACTGCCGTACGCGCACATCCGTGACGAGGTGCGTGCGGCACACCGGCGGCACGGGCTCAAGTGCGCCATGGTCCTCGACTGCTGTTTCAGCGGAGCCGCCGTCGAAGGAGGTATGAGTTCCCGCGAGACGCTGTTGAAACAGGCCGCCGACATCGACGGCGTCTGTGTACTGACCTCCAGCGCGGCCACCGAAGTCGCCTACTCGCTCGCCGACGAAGAGTTGTCCGCCTTCACCGGAGCCCTGCTCGGGCTCCTGCGGACGGGGGTGCCCGACGCGGGCCCGGTACTCGACTTCGGGACGGTGCACGCCTGGATGCATCAGACGCTGAGCACCCGCGAACACCCGCAGCACCCCCAGATCGGGGCCCACAACTCGGGTGAGCGTATCGCCGTCTTCCACAACCCGGCGTACGACGACCCGACACCGCAGGACTTGGGCCGCAGCACCGACGCGCCCGGGCCGCTGCCCGCCACGCGGTTGTTCGGCCGGGACCGTGAGCTGCGGGAGTTGACTGCCGAGGCCCTGCGGGGGCCCGGCGTCCTCGTCATCCACGGGCCTCCTGGCGTGGGCAAGTCGGCGCTGGCGGCAGAGCTTTACCGGCGGCTCAGGGCGCATGCAAGTGCCGACTTCCCCCTCGTGCTCCTCGACGATGTCACGGACGCCGCTGAGCTCACCCGGATCGACACGACCGACGTGACCGCGCCCGACGCGCTGGTCGTGGTCACCAGCCGTGCCTCGCTCACCGACGCGATGCCGCAGACGCCGCACCACGTACGCCGGTACGCGCTCGCTCCGCTGGAGATGGCCGACGCGGTGGCGTTGCTCCAGGACATCAGCGGGCTCATCGGGCACGACGGCGAACTCGCCGAGATCGCCGAGTTGTTGAGCTGCTTCCCGCTCGCCCTGCGCCCCATCGCCGCCCGACTGCGCCGTACCCCGCCCGACCTGTTGTTGGACGCCATGCGGGAGTCGGACCGCCCGTTGCAGCACCTGCACTCCGACGACGATCGGGTGCGTACGGCCTTCACGGTGTCGTACGAGGCACTCAACGACCAGCAGAGAGAGGTGCTCCAGCACTGTGCCGGTCACCCCGGTCCGGACTTCGACCGGCGCTCGGCCGCCGCCCTGTGCCAACTGCCGCCGGGCATCTGCGGATTGATGCTGGAAGAGCTCGTCGACGTGGGGCTTCTGCAACGCGCCAACGGCCGCTATGCCTTCCACGACCTCTACCGCAGCTATTCGCGCACCACACCCGAGGCGGAAGTGCTGCGGCGGACCTCGCTGTATCTGCACCTGCGCCGCTGCCTGGGTCCCGTACGCGAGGACGACACACGCACCGCGTGGCGGGCCTCCGCGCTCGGTGAGCTACGCGCGGCGGCACGGGCGGCGCGTGCGGACCGGTGGAACCTCGCGACCGAGCTGAGCTGCGACGTGGCCGACGCCTTGCACGCGGAGCAGCGGACCGAAGAGGCGCGGGAGGAGGCCGAGGCCGCCTTCCGGTACGCGACGGACAGGGGCGAGGGCACCGGGATCGCGCGGGCCCGGGCGGCGCTGGCCCGCCTGGGCGCACAGCCCGGACCCGCACAACCGGCAGATCACGCCCCCTCGGCCACGCGCGAGGACGTGGCCGCCGAACTCGTACGCGCGGCCGAGGCCGCACCCGGTGGCGGGGCCGAGCGCGGTCGCCACCTCATGGCGCTGGCCGAGCGGGCGCTGGCCGCCGATCTCGTCGACGAGGCCATGCGGTTCCAGGCCGAGGCGCGCTCCTGTGTGGAAGCGGCCGACGACGAGGCGCTGTTGGCCGAGTGCCTCGTGGGCGAGGCCGCGTTACGTATATACGCCGGGCAGCATCCGGACGCGGTGGAACCTGCCCGGACGGCGGCACGGTTGCTGGACGACCGGGGCGATCAGGAAGGCGCGGCCCATGCCCACGCGACGGCCGCCGAAGCTCTCCGCAAGGCCGGAACTCTCCTGACGGCCCGTCACCATGCTGCTCTGGCGCTCGAACGCTTCGAAACGGTGGACGACCCGGCCGGGCTCGGTTACGCGTACCGCCTGATCGCCAAGATCGAATGGGCGCTGGGAGACCACGAGCACGCCCGCCGACTCATGCACAAGGCGCACGAACTACGACGTGGCTCCGGCACCGAGGAGGGTCCGTCGACCCAGTCCATCGCGCATCCGTCGTCCCGAGCGATCCGAACGGGCCACCGGAAAAGCCCGGCCGCCATGGAGTCCATTTGCACCGTGGCGGAGCCGCCGGGCGCGTAACCTGCTGCGCAGCGCATGCGGCACGCCCGTTGCGCACACGTCCCATGCCCGGAGCAGGAGTTCAGCCATGTCCTTATTCAGACCCCTGTCCATAACCGGCCCCTCGCGCTCGCGGCGCGCGCGAGCCGCTGTCGTCGGTGCTGTCCTCGCGACCGCCCTCACGCTCGCGGGGTGTCAGGACGGCACCGCCCCCAAGGCCTCGTCCCCTGCCGTGTCTTCCCCGACTCCCGTGTCGTCCTCGGCCGCGCCTGCCGCAGCTCCCGCCGACTCCCCCACCCCGTCGCCGACCCCGAGCCGGACGAGCACGAAACCGCACACCCCGGCGCCCGCCCCGCCGAAGTCGCATACCCCCAAAGCCCCGGCCCCGAGCACGAAACCGACCGGCTCTGGCGACTGCGAGATCGTGTCCAACGCCGGGAACTGCTACAACGCGGGCCAGTTCTGCCGTAAAGCCGATCTGGGCCGGTCCACCCACGCCGCGAACGGGCGCGAGATCTCCTGCCGGATCGTCAGCGGCCGCCCGCACTGGCAGTACTGACAACTCTCGCCACCGTTACATCGACCCCTGGGAGGTCGGGGGCGGGAGGGTGGCCCAGAAGTCGCACTGATGGGCCGCGTCGAAGTCGGTCCGAGGGGTGATCGCGTCGGGGACCAGGGAGAGCGTCAGGTAGGGGTCAGCGGTGGTGGGCGTCCAAGTGGCAGGGTCAGGGGCCCCGTTGGCGGCGAAACGCGACCACAGGGTGGTCATCGTCTGCGACAGCCGGGTCTGCGCCGGGTTCAACTTCACGTCTCCCGCCGGCAGATAGCCGAACAGGTACGGAATCTCGGCGCCGTGGTAGGCACCCAGCGGGAAATCCGGGTGCATGTTGTACAGCATGGGCGCGGACCGGTCGGCGAACTCGTAGGCGTAGACGCGGCCCGGTGCAGCGGTGGCCAGGTGCCGGGCCGCCTCCCGGGTGGGGCAGGCCACGAGGTAGTCGCCGAACGCGGCCCCGAACGCGAGGCGGTAGTCGTTGCCGTACCGCGATGCCGGATACCGCGCGGCGACCTTCGGGCCGTTCGTCTTGAAGAGGTCGGAGAGTACGAGGGGGTAGGTGAGCGCGTTCAGGTGCACCCCGGCTGACTCGACGATCAGGGTATCGATGGTGCCCTCGTCGAGGCCGTTGCCGATCAGCGTCGGCACCTTGGCGTACTCCCCCGCCGCGATGGCCTGTCCAGGCGCTACGGGCAGCACCGGTGTACCGGACACCGGCCACCAGGGGGCCGCGCCGCTGGTGGGTACCTTCAGCAGTTGGGCGGCCGACTTGGCCCGCAGGCACGCCACGATCGCGGGCGCACTGCCCAGGCACCCCGCCCCCGTGGCGAAGGCCCTGCCCGTGGCGGCGGCCTCGGCGGCCGGACGGGACGCCACGCCGCACGGGGCGCTCTGGATGACGGCACGCGCGAACAGGCCCCGCGAACCGGGTGCGGCCAAGTGCCCGCACACGCTCAGGCCGCCCGCCGACTGACCGGCCGCCGTCACGTTGGCGGAGTCTCCACCGAAGGCCGCCGCGTTCGCCCGGGTCCAACGCAGCACCGCCTGCTGGTCCATGAGGCCGTAGTCGCCGGATCCGGTGTCCGGGGCCTCGGCGGTCAGCCCCGGATGGGCCAGGAATCCGAACGCGCCGAGCCGGTAGTTGGCGGTGACCACGACCATGTCGCCGGTGCGGGCCAGCCGGGACGCGTCGTAGTGGGCGCCGCTCCCGGAGACGAACGAGCCGCCGTGGAACCACACCAGGACCGGTTTGCCGCCACTGCCGCCCGGCGGGGTGAAGACGTTCAGATAGAGGCAGTCCTCGTTGGTGACCTCCGGGTTGCCGAGCACCGGCCGGGCCTGCTGGGCGCAGGCACCGGCGAAGTGACTGGCGTCCCGCACTCCGGACCACGCGACGGCGGGCTGTGGCGCTCGCCAGCGCCGCTCCCCCACCGGCGGCGCGGCGAACGGCACACCGAGGAAGGCGCGGCCCCCGTCGCTGACCACTCCGCGTACTGCTCCCGAGTCAGTGGTGACCACCGCCGGGTCGCCCGGTGCCACCTGATCGGGGACTCCGACGGCAGGGGCGAGGAACCCGAAGAGTCCGAGGAGAGCGGGGACGAACAGGCTGCGTGTAAAGGCCATGAGGAGTCTCTACCCGTGGCCGGGCAGGTTGCTTTCGCCCGGAAGGGGGCACACACGACCGATCGTGCACCCTCGCACCCGGTCATCCCGGGAACGGACCCGCCACCGGCGGGAACGACGCCCTGACGACCATGCCGCCGTTCTCGCCCCGGGCCAGCGTGAACTCCCCGCCCAGCTCGGTCGCCCGCTCCCGCATCGACCGGATGCCCACCCCGTCGCCCGTACGGTGTTCCACGATCCCGTACCCGTCGTCGCTGACCTCGATCGTCACCTCCTCCGGCACCACCCGCACACTCAGCACGGCCGCAGTCGCCCTGGAGTGCCGTACGACGTTGTTCAGCGCCTCGCCCCCGATGAGGTAGACGGCCACTTCCACGGCGGCCGGCAGTCCTGGCAGCGGGTCGGGGGCGAAGCGCACATCCACCGGGAGCCGTTGCCCGAACCGGTCCGCGAGCTGCCGCAACGCACCGCACAGCCCGTTGCGGTCCAGGGCGGCCGGTGCCAGGCCGGCGGAGATCCGGCGCAGCTCCGCGATGGCCTGCCCGATGCCCTCGGAGGCCGTATCCAGCGGCTGAGCGGCCTTGGAGTCGTCCGGTACGGCGTAACGCGCGGTGTCGATCTGGAGCCGGGCGCCGGACAGGGCGGGGCCCAGGCTGTCGTGCAGGTCGTGCCGCAGGGTGCGGCGCGCCTGTTCCCGGGTCACCACCATGCGTTCGCGGGCCGCCCGCAGGTCCTCGTAGAGGCGTACGGAGGCGAGCGCGGGGGACGCCTGGTCGGCGAGGAACCGCAGGACCTCCATGTCCTGGCGGTCCAGAGCCCGTTGGCCCGCCCTCGGGGCGACATGCAGATGACCGACGACATTGCCTTCGTACGTCAGGGGGAATCCGTACGAGTCGGACACCGGCTCCCCGGCGGCGGCCAGGGTGCGCGGGCCGCTGCGGGTGTCGACCACCACTTTGGCGCCGGGCAGGTTGAGGGTGGTCACGACGGTGTCGCACAGCAGACGTGGGGCCTGGGCGGGTGGGGCGGCCTGGCTGAGCCGCTGCGAGAGCGCCCGGACCACGTGGTACGGGCGGGCGCGGTCGCCGTAGTAGATGCGGTCCACCACCCGTACGGCCAAACGCGCGCAGGGGTAGAGCAGAGCCCCGGAGGCCAGACCCACCGCGCCCGATACGAGGGCCTGGGTGCTCAGGCCCCCGGGGAGTGCGCGCAGGACCAGCAGGGAGACGACGGTGTACACGGCGATCAGGGCCGCGGTGAGCAGGAGGGAGGCGAGCATCTTGCGGGTGGCGCGGTCCAGTTGGCCGGAGCGGTCGCGGCTGATGCCGTAGATCGCACAGAACGGCCAGAGGAATGCCACCGCGTACGCGTAGGTCCACAGGGCGCCGGTGGGCGGGGCGAGGCGGCCGACGTAGAGGAAGACGAGCCAGATCACATACGGCAGGACGGGAATGATCTGGCGCCGGTCGGGGGTGCGCCACCAGCGCACCGCCATGACGGTGAGGCCGATCAGCAGAAAAACCGTGATGATGTCGAGGACGGGGAGGTGGGAGACGAACGCCGTCCTCACATGCCCCCACGCGCCGCCGCTCAGCGGGTCGGGAAGGCTGTAGTTGCTCGGGGGGTCGGTATACGCGGGCACCAGACTCCACACGGCGGCGAGGACCATGTAGGGCCGCCAGATCCAGTGCCGGGGCAGTTGGCCGCTGGGCAGATACAACGGCAGCACGTAGAAGGTGAAAGCCGCCAGTGCGAAGGAGAGCCGCGAGATGATGGCCAGGGCGATGTCGACGCCGTACGGAGGGCCGGTGGTGGCCGCGAGGAGAAGGACGGCCTCCGAGAAGACGTTGGCCGTCCCTGTCACGACCAGCAACGGGCCCAGGACACTGCGAGGTCGGTGGGCCGTCATGAACGCGCCCAGCAGCACGACTCCGGTGGAGGCCACGGCGGGGACACCGCCGGGAACGATGTACGGGATGAGCTTCGCGTCGTCGAGGTGGGCGAGGGCGAGGACGGCCCAGGTCACGGCGGAGGCGAGGGTCAGCCCGTACGCGACGAAGGCCGGAGTGGAGCGCCCGCCCCGCACGGCTGCCGCATCGTCCATCACAGCGCCTCCTTCAGTCCTCGTCCCCCAGGCCCGCGTCCCGCGCCCTGGCCACGGCCTCGGCGCGGGTGGTCACCTGGAGCTTGTCGAAGATGTGCGTGACGTGGTTGCGGACCGTCTTCTCGGACAGCACCAGTTCGCGGGCGATGCGTCGGTTGTCCAGGCCCCGGGCGATGAGGTCCAGGACCTCCGCCTCGCGCGCGGTGAGCGCCGGGAACAGTTGCTCGGCGTCGTGGCGTCGGCCCTCGACCAGCAGTGAGGTGAGACGGGAGGCGGTCTGCGGGCCGAACACCGCGCCGCCGGCAGCCACCGTACGGACCGCGTGCAGCACCTCCCCCGCACCCGCGCCCTTGACCAGATAGCCACGGGCACCGGCCTGGAGGGCGGCCAGCAGGCTCCCGTCGTCGTCGGACATGGTCAGCATCAGTACCGGCAGCCCGGGATACAGCCCCAGCAGCTGCCGGGTGATGTCGATGCCGGAGGCATCGGGCAGGGACAGGTCCATGACGACGACGTCCGGTTGCTGGCGCGCCACGGCCTCCAGCGCCTCGCCGCCCGTGGCGGCCTCGGAGACGACGTCGGCGCCGCCGGTGCTCTCCAGGGCGGCCTTCAGGCCGCTGCGGAACAACGGATGGTCGTCGACGATCAGGACACGGGGCATGGTGTCGTCCTCGTCTTGTCTCACAGCCCGACGTTAGAGCCTGTCCGGGGCGATCTCTCGTTTTGTTGCTCGCCCCGGACGGGGCTCAGGCCGTGTGGGTACCGGTCATCAGCGCGGCCATGTCCTCCGGCGAGATCCACGACGGCGGGGGCGGCTGGCCCCAGCTGAAGAAGCTCTCGTTGACGTCGAAGACCTCCGGGTCCCACAGCTGGTCGTCGACGATGCAGTCCATGTCGGAGTAGTACTCCGTGAAGTTGCCCGCCGGGTCCTTGAGGTACCAGAAGAAGTTGGACCCGATGTGGTGGCGGCCGAACCCCCAGATATGGCGTTCGGGATGGCCCTCCAGCATGGCCATGGCGCCGCGCCCGATGTCGTCGACGTCGTCGACCTGCCAGGACGTGTGGTGCAGGAAGGGCACGGGCGCCCGCAGAACCAGCAGGTTGTGGTGGTCGGTGGTGCAGCGCAGGAAGGAGCCCGCGTCGCCCAGCGAGTCGCTGACCTTGAAGCCGAGGCCGTCGCCGAAGAACGCGGCCGTCGTGCGGGGATCGGGGGTGCCCAGGACCGCGTGCCCCAGCTTGCTGGGCCGCACCCGGTCGGGGCGCAGGATGCCCGGCGCTCGACCGGCGGTGCGTTCGAAGCGCCCCGGTCCGTTGTACGGGGTGGGAGGCGTCGGCTGCGGAGTGGGGCGCGGCTCCACCTGGAGCACGGCCCGGGCCCCGGTGACGGGGTCGGCCGCGATCAGACTCGGCCCGTCCCCACGGGTGGCGGCGATGCCCATGCGGCGCAGCCGGGTGAAGGCGGCGTCCAGGTCGTCGGTGTCGTCGACACCGACGCGCATCTCGATCAGCCGCCGAGTGGGCGCCCGCACGATCCGCAGCTGGCGGCCACCGTCGCGGGTGGAGAACCACCCGTCGTCGTGCGAACGCAGACCGAGTTCGGTGTAGTACGGCGCTGTCGCGGCGGGGGCGGGGACCCCGATGGTGACGGAGGACAGACGGTGCAGTGACATGGTGGGTCTCCTCGGGCGGTGTCAGGGCAGGACGGCGGCGTCTCTGCCCGCGCGCAGGGCCTGCGCGACGATGGTCAGGGTCGGGTTGACGGCCGCGGACGAGGGGAAGAAACCGCCGTCGACGACGAACAGGTTGCGTACCTCGTGGCTGCGGCAGTACGGGTCGAGGACCGAGTGGGCGGGGTCGTGACCGGCGACGGTCGTGCCGCACTGGTGGCCGGTGTGCTCGATGCCCATGCGGTGGGTCAGGACCAGCGGGTAACCGGCGCGGCGCATCATCCGTGCCCCTTGGCGCACCAGACGCCGGTGGGCCCGGGCGTTGACCGGGTGCCAGTCGAGGGTCATCCCTCCCCCGGACCCGAGCAGCACGCGGTTCTCCGGCCGGGGCAGGTCCTCCGAGATCAGCCACCAGTCGACGCTGCGGTCCGCCAGCTCGCCCAGGACCCGGCGGGGCACGCGCGGGTGCGCGGTCGCCATCGCCGCCGGGTGGACCTTGCCCATCAGCTGGAGGTTGCCCAGCGGATGGGGGGTGTGGTCACCGGCCCGGTAGAAGTCGTTGACGGCGAGAGTCTTCTGGAAGACGGACGGGTTGCGGTGCCGGGGGTCGACGGCCATCAGCATGCTGTTGTGATGCAGCATCAGATTCCGCCCGACCAGACCACTGCCGTTGGACAGCCCATCCGGGTGGGCACTGCTCGCCGAACGGAGCAGCAGCGCCGCCGAGTTGACGGCACCGCACGAGACGACGACAGTGCCCGCGACGATGGTGACGGGGTGGCCGTTCCGGTGCGCCTCGACGGTGGTGACGATGCCCCCGGACGGATCGGTGCACAGCCGCGAGACGTACGTATGCGTGAGCAGCCGGACCGTCGGTGCGCGCAGTGCGGGGCGCAGGGCACGGGTCTCCGCGTCGCTCTTGGCGCCGACCCGGCACGGGAACCCGTCGCAGGTGTCGCAGCGCACACACGTCCCGCCCTCGGCCAGGTCGACGCCGAGTTCCAGGGGATAGGGGTGGAGCCCCTGGGCGCGCAGACGCTGCTCCAGCTCGGCGATACGGGGCGCGTGGGCGACGGGTGGATGGGGGTAGGGGCCGGACCGGGACGGCTCGGTCGGGTCGTGACCGCACTGGCCGTGCACACGGTAGAGCCGCTCGGCCTCGGCGTAGTACGGCTCCAACTCCCCATAATCGAAGGGCCAGGCCGGGGAGGTGCCGTCCAGGTGATCGACCGCGTCGAAGTCGCTCTCGCGCAGCCGGGGCAGACTCGCCCCGTACACCTTGGTGGTGCCGCCGACGTAGTAGTGGGCGGCGGGGGTGAACGCCGTTCCGGCGGTGGTGTGCCAGGTCTCGGCGTTGCGGTAGCGGGCGTCTGCGAACACCGCCTGCGGCGACCAGTTGGCCTCCTCGCGCGGCAGGAAACCGCCGCGCTCGACGACGAGGACACGTGCGCCGGTCCCGGCAAGGGCCCACGCCATGGTCGCTCCCCCGGCGCCGGAGCCGATGACGACGATGTCGGCGTCGTAGCGGGTGGCGTCGTCCCGGACCACCGGCGGGGTGCCCGGTCCCCAGATCCCGGTCATGTCCCTCTCCCTTCGTGCGGGGCCTGCGGCTGATAGAGGCGTACGTCGGTGTGGTCCTGGTAGGGCTGGTGGTCGGGGGCGTGGACGAGTTCGAGGTGCTGGCCCCACGGGGTGGTGAAGTACACCCAGCGGGTGCCGCGAATCGGGCCTTCACCGACCTGTTCCGGCTCGCCGAGCACCCGTACACCCGGCGTGGCGGCGAGGTGACGTATGCAGGCGTCGAAGTCGTCTGTCCAGAAGGCGAGATGGTGGCCGCCCCAGTCGCTGTTGCCGGGCATCCGCTCGCGTCGGCCGGGGCCGGTGTACTCGAAGAGTTCGAGGTTGAGGGTGGGGCCGAGGCGCAGCATCGCGATGTGTGCGGTGGAGCGGGGGTGGACGCCGAGGTGCCGGTGCATCCAGTCGCTGTCGGGGGTGGCGATGGGTCCGGTGCGGTACGCCGTTTCGGCGCCCAGCACCTCGGTGAAGAAGACGACCGCCTCGTCGAGGTCGGGCACGGTGAAGGCGATGTGGTGGACGGCACTGAGGCCGGGGGCGCGCGTCGTAGTGGCTGTGGTCATGTCCGGTCCTTGGTCATGTCGGGGGTACGGGGCGGGAGTTGGCGGGTGACTGCCAGTGGAGTCACGGTCAGGCAGAGCAGTTCGGCGCCGTCCGGCCCGGCCCGCAGGGTGATGTCCTGTGCCGTGCGGGCCAGGATCAGAGCGCCGTCGCCGAGCGCGGTGCCGGTGACCGGGGCGCCGGGCCAGTGGGCGGTGAGCGGGCCGCGCAGGACGTACCAGGCCGCTTCGGTGCCGGACCGGCCGACCAGGTCGTAGTGCACGTGCGGCGCCAGGCTCACCCGGTCGACGGCCTCGCACTCGCTGTGCAGCATGCCGCGCCGGGCCAGGCAGCGGATGCGGATGGGTGTCCGGCCGCCGCTGTGCAGGGTTGCTGTCCGTCGGCTCGCGTTGACGATCACGGCTGCTCCTCTCGCGGGACGTCGAGGACGGCGTGGAAGTACTCCAGTCCGTCGAGACCGGCTTCTACGCGGGCCTCGGTGCCCAGGGGCAGGGTCACGGAGACGCCGGGAGCGAGCGCCACACTCGTCGCGCCGACCCGGGCCGTACCGGCGCCGTCGGTCACGTAGACGGTGTGCTCGACATCGCGGGCGGCGAGCTCGGCCGTTTCGACGGGGAGCAGACGGGTCACACGCACGGTGCGCAGGGGGCCGCTGAGCACGGTGGCGGCGTCCACCGGCCCCGTTCGGTACAGGTCGGCGATGACCGCGTCGGTGTCGGCTGTGTGGTGCATGGCGGTGTCCTTCGGATAGGGCGTATCTGCGGGTATTTCGATGACGAGCCAGGACAGCGGCCGCCGGCCGGTGTTGCGCAGTGCGTGGCGACGGCCGAGCGCGGTGAGAACGGCCGTGCCGGGGCGGACGGGGTGGGCCCGGCCGTCGAGGGTGATCTCGCCGCGCCCCCGCAGGACGAAGTACAGCTCCTCGGTGCGGGAGTGACGGTGTTCCCCGCTGACGCCGCCCGGCGGCAGCCAGGCCCACTCGACCGCTTCCCACCGGCCGTGCAGCCCGGTGCGCCGAGCCAGGCACGTCCAGCGCGAGAGGCCTTCGGCGGCGTGCACTCCGTGTACGTCCGCCGGTTCGTGGACGTCGGCGACGATGACTGCTTCACGCATGACCGTCCTCCTTGTCTGCTGTGTGATACAGCGTCAGACTCAGTGCGGCGTCGGCCAGTTCGCCGGGTGTCACGTCGTCGACGAAGACGGCGTCGCCGATGCCGAGGGGGAGCGGAAGCCGCTGGCTGCCGTCGCGATGGCGGACCGTGTCGGCCAGCGCCTCGCCCAGCACGCCCGGTTCGCACAGCCGATGCCATACGGGCAGGCCGAGCCCACACATCACGTCCAGGATCCGGCGGCGCTCCCGGGGCAGGACCAGGCCGCGCTCTTCGGCGATCACCGTGGTCAGTGCCATGTCGAGGCAGACCGCCTCGCCGTGCAGCAGTTCGGGCAGGGCGCGCATCTCCAGCGTGGGACTGAAGGAGTGGCCGTAGTCGACGACCCGCTCCAGCTCGCTCTCCCACAGGTTGCCCTGCAGTTCCTCCAGCATGCCGTGCACCGCCCGGCCCAGCACCTCCCGTACGACCGGGTCGAGGCCCCGGTCGCCCTGGAAGTGCTCGTCGACCAGTCGGCCGCCGTGGTTCTCCAACAGGCCGAACAGATCACGGTCCTTGATCAGGGCGATCTTGAGGATCTCGGCCATGCCGTTGCTCAGGTGCCGCCGGTCGAGGGTGGCCAGGAAACGTGGGTCCAGGAGCGTCTGAGCGGCGGGGTGATAGGTGCCGAGCCGGTTCTTGTAGGGCCCGAAGTTCACACCGGTCTTCGCACCGACACCCGCGTCGACGAGCCCGATCAGTGTGGTGGGGACCCGTACGTACGGAGTACTGCGGCGGTAGAGGCTGCACGCCAGGCCGACGACGTCCATCAGCACGCCGCCGCCTATGGCGACGACCGGCTCGCTGCGCCGGGCGATGCCGAACCGGTCCATCGCCTCGGTCACCGAGAAGACGGCGTCCATCGTTTTCAGCTGTTCGTGCGCGGTGAGCACATGGATCTCGTAGTCCAGACCGCGGGCCTCCCCGTAAGCGCGGAGGCGGTCGCCGTACAGCTCGTCGACGGTGGTCTCCACTACGAGGAGGCGGCGAGGCGGCACGGGGTCGCCGTCGGGCACTCCCGCGCCCACGAGCGCGGGGTTGCGCGGGTCCAGTACGTCCGGAGTGAAGCCCACCTCGTAGCGGACGGGCTTGGCGGTGCTCACGGTCCAGGAACGGACCGGCTCGCCCGAGGTGAACAGGCCGTGGGGGGAACGGGGGGCCAAGGTGGTCACGAGTGGTCTCCTCACAGAATGCGCGACCCCGGTCGGGGCCGGATCGGAACGTCTTCCACCACGTTCGGACGCCCGGCGCCCCGGGCACATGAGGCGCCGGTCCCGACCGTGTCCCGGCCGGATCCCGGCCGCCGGGGACGGGCCACCAGGCCGTCCGTCGCCCCGCCCAGGGCGGCCCGCAGGACGTCCTCGTCGACCGAGATGACGGTGTGACCGCCGGATACGTGGGGCTCTCCCAGGGCGTCGAGGAGCACCATGCCGACGGTGCCGTTCGCCGTGTGCCGCAGGGCCCTCAGCACGTCCTGCGCGGTGACGGGTGAAGGAAGGAGGCCGGGAGCACCCCAGCGCCCCAGCAGTTCCCGGTGCGCGGCCTCCCCCGCCGCGTCGAGCAGTCCCATCCGGCGGGCGCACCGGGCCGCCACCAGCAGGCCCTGGGCGACGGCGTCGCCGTACCGCAGGGCGCCGACCCCGAGCGTGCGCAGGGCGTCGGCCACCACATGCCCGTACCGGAACACCCCGGCCGGACCGTCCTCCAGCGGGTCGTAGCAGGTGAGAGCGGCACGGACATCGGCGCACAGGGCGATGAACGAGGCAAGCTCGCTCCGGTCGTACCTGTCGTCCGGGCGCAGCCGGGCGCTGACCTGGTCATACGCGGCCGGGCACACCGACAGCACATTCCTGACCAGCGCATACAGCCCGGGCCGCACGGCATTGGGCGCGAGCGTGTCCAGGAACTCCAGCTGCGCACGCACCAGAACCGGCACACGGCGCGGCCCGTCGGGGCCCACCAGCGAGAGTGCGGTGTCCAGTACGGCGGGCAGAGTGGTCGGCAGCAGAAGAGGGCCCCGGCGGGTGTGTGCGGCCGGGCGGGCGGCTGCCTCAAGGACGCTCGTACCGCCGAGAGCGACGATCACGGCGTCGGGAGAGATGTCGCCCGGACCGGACGCCCATGCCAGCTGGGTGGGTGCGGCCGCGCCGAGGTGGTGCAGGACGCGGTCGACATGCGCCGCCGGGACACCACGGTCGGACACGAGCAGGAAACGTTCCGCGTCCAACTGCCGGGCTGTGTCCGTCAGTTCGCACCACGAGGTGGCGCCGGCCCGTACCTGGAGGGGGAAACGGGCCGGACCGGAGCCGATGCTCCGGTCGAGGGCTACGGATGCGGAGGAGGCGCACATGAGGGGACTCGCAGACCGGGCGCTGCCCGAGGGGTGATCGATGCCCCTTCAGCGTCGGTGTGCCCGGGCCCCGTACACATGAGGCGGCGGCCCCGTCTGGGACCCATCGTCGGGTCCCGGATGCCGACGGTACGGGGGCGTGACAGCCGCACGCCGTCGGGTCTTCGCCCAGCCGGTGTGTCATGGCCATCGGCGGCGGGGCGTCACGTCCTCACTCGCGTGTTCCTGATAGGCAGACGCGGTGAGCAACCCCGTATCCGCGCGCCTAGCGGACGACGTCAGCCCTGGCCGGTACGACACCGGGCGCGGCCTCCCGTTCGCCCTGGCCGCCTACGCGTTCACCGTCGCCATGTGCGGCACGACGCTGCCCACTCCTCTCTACGCCTTGTACCAGCAGAAGTTGGGCTTCTCCTCGTTCATGGTGACCGTGATCTTCGCGGTGTACGCCGTCGGTGTCATCGTGGCGCTGCTCCTGCTGGGGCAGCTGTCGGACTCCGTGGGCAGACGGCCGGTTCTGCTGGCCGGGCTGGTGCTGTCGGCGATGAGCGCGGGGTGTTTCCTCTTCGAACGCGGGCTGCCGGAACTGTTCGCGGGCCGAGTGCTGTCGGGGCTGTCGGCCGGGCTGTTCACGGGGACGGCGACCGCCGCCGTGGTGGAACTCGCCCCTCGGCGGTGGGCCGCGTCCGCCACACTGGTCGCCACCGCCGCCAACATGGGCGGCCTGGGCAGCGGCCCGCTGCTCGCCGGTCTGATCGCGCAGTACGCGCCCGACCCGCTCCACCAGGTGTTCCTCCTGGATCTGGTACTCGTGGCGGCGGCCGTGATCGGTGTGCTGCTGATCCCGGAGACGGTACGGGACCGGCACGGCAGGCCGCGTGGCCCCCGGCGGCTGCGCGTACCGCCGTCGGTGCGCCCCGCCTTCGTACCGGCGGCCATGGCCGGATTCGCGGGGTTCGCGACACTGGGCCTGTTCACGTCGGTGGCACCGAGCTTCCTCAAAGAGGTGGTGGGGGTGGGCGATCCGGCGGTGTCCGGCACGGTGGTCTTCCTGGCCTTCGCGGCATCCACGGCCGGTCAGTTACTGATGGGGCGGGTCGGTGTGCACCGGGCGCTGCCGTGGGGATGCGTGGTCCTCGTGGTGGGCATGGCGCTGGTCGCCTCCGCGCTGCTCGCGGCCTCGCTGCCACTGCTGATCGCGGGGGCGCTCACGGCGGGCGCGGGGCAGGGGCTGTCGTTCCGGGCCGGGGTCACCACGGTGAGCCAGCGCAGCCCCGCCGAGCGACGGGCGGAGATCACCTCCGCGTTGTTCGTCGTCTTCTACGTGGCGATCTCGATTCCCGTGGTCGGAGTGGGCATCATGGCGGTCACGCTGGGGCTGCGACAGTCGGGGTTGATCTTCAGCGGATGCGTCGCACTGCTTGCGGCCACCACGGCGGCGCTGCTGTGGCTGCGACCGGTGGAGCCCAGCGCTTGAGGAGGACGAGCAGGTTCCTCCTTTGCCGCGACGCGGAGTAATTCGGTTGACCTGACCACGGGTCAACGCTGCACTGTGGCGGGGCACTACGCGGGGTGGTGCCGGTATCGCTGGAGGCAGCGGCAGCAATGGAGATACGTTCCACGACCGACCAGGACCTCGACGTCTTCGTCGACACACTCCATACCGCGTTCGGGCGCTTCCCGGAGACCCCGGCCGAGGACGGCGGCGGGGTCTTCTGGTCGGCGTTCGAAATGGACCGCAACCTGCTGGCCGTGACGGCGGACGGGCGGCCCGTCGGCACCGCTGGTGCGTACTCCTTCGAGCTCACCCTGCCCGGTGAGATCGTCGTCCCGACCTCCGGGGTCACCGGCGTCGGTGTCCTGCCCTCGCATCGACGCCAGGGCGTGCTCACCGCGATGATGCGGCATCAGCTCACCGAGTTGCGTGCCCGCGGGGAGTACCTCTCCGTACTGCTGGCCGCCGAGGCCGTGATCTACCGCAGGTTCGGCTACGGACCGGCGACCTACACGGCGCGGCTGACGGTGCCGCGCCACCAGGCGACCCTCGCCCTTCCCCGGGCGCGCGGAGCGGCCGACGCCCCGGCGACCGGCTCGATCGAGGTGCTGCGGCGTGCCGAGTGCGGCGAGATCCTGGAAGAGGTCTACGACCGCTACCGCCGCGCCCAGCCCGGCGCGCTGTCCCGGCCGCACCGCTGGTGGTCCTCGGGCGCGGGCCAGCCGCCGATCTCTCCGGCGCCGCGCTACATCGCCGTCCACCGTGACGCCGACGGCGTCCCGGACGGGTACGCCAGCTACTCGCTCGGCGAGTCCCAGACGTTGACCGTCGACGAGACCATCGCCACCGACGACGCCGTGTACGCGGCCCTGGCCCGGTTCCTGCTCGGCCACGACCTGGTCACCCAGGTCGTGTTCAAGCACGTCCCGACCGGGCACCCGCTGCGTTGGCAGTTCGAGGACTTCCGCGCCGGAGAGGTGAGCGGCGACACCGACTGGCTCTGGGTGCGGTTGCTCGACGTGCCGCGTGCGCTGACCGCGCGCGGCTATTTCCTGGACGGCGAGCTCGTCCTCGACGTCGACGACCCGTTCCTCGGCGAACACGGCCGCCACCTGCTGACCGTCAAGGACGGGAAGGCCGACTGCGTCCCGACGGACCGCGAGCCCGACCTGTCCCTGGACGTGAGCGACCTGGGCTCGATCTACCTCGGCGGCACCGCCCCGAGCACGCTCGTACGTGCCGGACACATCCGGGCCCACCGCCCGGGCGCGGCCGCCCTCGCCGACGCCCTCTTCGGCGCCGAGCGCTCCCCGCACTGCCTCCACTGGTTCTGACCGCGAGTTGGTCGTACGGACGCGGGTTCCGCCCGCACGACCGATGAGTTCCGCCTCGCCGCGTCGTCTGCACAGGGGGAACGTCCCCGACGACGAGGAGCGTGCACACCGTGGACCAGGAGAACGTGAGCGCCACCCTGACTTTCGCGGTGTCCGCCGCGCGGGTGTTCGCGGTGCTGGCGGACCCGACGACCCATGCGGCGATCGATGGCACCGGCTGGGTCCAGGAAGCCGCCGACACGGCGCCGCTGACCGAGGTGGGGCAGATCTTCCGGATGGACATGTACCACCCCAACCATCCCGACGGTGACTACCAGACGGTCAACAAGGTCCAGGTGCTCGACCCGCCGCGCACCATCGGCTGGCTGACCGGGCAGGACAAGGGCGACGGTGACCTGGAGTTCGGCGGCTGGGTCTGGCGTTACGATCTCGCGCCGCTCGGCCCGTCCGAGACCGAGGTCACGCTCACCTACGACTGGTCGGCGGTGCCGCAGTACATCCGGGACCGCGGCATCCCGTTCCCGCCCTTCGGCCCCGAGCATCTGACCAACTCGCTGCACCACCTGGCCGGGCTGGTCTCCGGCAGGTGACGCCGTCGACCTGACGCTGTAGAGGAGAGACCGGCAACCCTCAGATCTGGGGGTCCCCCGGTAGACGCCGACCGTGGTGTCGGCGGGTATCTCGCTCTCCCCGTACACCCCCGGCGACGCCTACGCCTCCACCGGCCCGCTGAACCACAACGGTTTGACGTCCGCCTCGCGCCGAACGCGGCTCGTGCACAGGATCCGGCCGACCGGCTGAGTCGGGAAGTGTCCCCGGTCGGCATCCCGGGCAGGCAACTTCTGGTCCCCGCCACGAGGCGGGCGGCATGGGGCAGTTCATCGTGTGGCAGCCGAAAGTGAGGCGGTCCCGTGTTGTACGCATTCGGCTTCGAGCGGGTCGGTGTCGTAGTCGGTGATCTCTACTTCGTCAATCCCGAACCCGAGCCAGGACAGGAGGGTCCCGAGCGGGGAGTCCGTATCGAGCTGCGGATGCTGGAGCCGGGCGAGTTGAAAGGGTCCATCTACTCCGCGCGGCCCATCATGATCGACCGTCCGCTGTGGCGGGGCGACCTGCTGGAGTCCGCGGACGGCCCCTTCGCGACCTTTGACCGGACGCACCATCACCCGAGGTTCCGCGCGTGGGAACCCGGCCTTCGGGTCTTCGTCGAGCAGCTCACCGCAGACCCCTTGGGCTGGGTGGCAGAGCGGCTCTGTGACCTGGACGGGCTGCTCAAGGAGGCGGGAGTGGCCCCGGACGAGGTGGGGCCGGCGGACTCGGTGGACCTGCGTCGTACGGTTCCGCAGATCATGGACGCCATCAACCTGCTCCTTGAGGGGATCCGCGACGGCCGCCTGGCCCAGCCACCGGGTGACGAGCCGGTCACCGAGGCCCGGCGGGGCTGGCTGTAGCTGACGCCGGGTCCGGGTGTCAGTCCACAGTGAGTGGGTGCCCGCCCGCCGCTGATGGGCGGGCAGGCACCCGCGGTGTACGCCGAGACGGGGGACCTCCGCGTAGACCGCCACCGGCGACCGGGCCAGGAGAAAGCCGCTTCGCCGGAGCATGGGGCTCCAACGAGCGTGGCAGCCACCGCCCACGGCACAACAGCACCCCCTCAGCCAACAACTCCCGGACCGTGGCCGACGGGCGACGGGTCCCGCCGATAGGCCCGGTGCCGCGCCCGCTCTCTCGCCGCGCGCGAACTACGGTCGGCACCGCCGACAGACTCCCGGCCGGACGTCTGCGTCGTCACTGCCCGGTTCGCGGCAGATGCTCCTTCGCGTCGTCGTACGCGCCGTCGCCGGCAGGCTCGGCCGGGGCATAGACCAGGTGCAGCACTCCGGTCTGGAACGCCTCGGAGGAGATCAGCCGCAGCGGGATCGGGCTCTCGCCCTCGTCGAACAGCCGCATACCCTTGCGTACCGCGAGAGGGTGCACCAGCAGATGCAGCTCGTCCAACAGCCCGGCGGCCAGCAGTTGGCGGACGACCGAGATCGAGCCGCTGAGGGAGATGTCTCCGCCCGACTCGTTCTTCAAGGCGGTGACGGCGTCGACGAGGTCACCCTCCAACTGCTCCGAGTTCCGCCAGGTGAACTCAAGCTTCCGGTTCGACGCGACGATCTTGCGGGCGCCGCCGAGCGTCTTGGCGAAACCGGCGTCCTCGCCGCCCGCCACCTCCCGCTCCGGCCACGCCCCCGCGAAGCTGTCGTAGGTCTTGCGACCGAACAGCACGGTGTCGGCCGCGCCGAGCATCGCGCCGACCGCCTCGCCCATCTCGTCGTTGAAATAAGGGAAGTGCCACTGGTCGGGGGCCTCCACCACCCCGTCGAGCGAGATGAACAGGCCGGCCGTGATCTTCCTCATGATGTCCCTCCCAGGCGACCGCGCGGTGCGGTCTGCCGCTAGTAAGACGGGGGGAGCGGGAGAAACTCATCGGTGTGCCAAGTGCCGCTCCGGGCGCCGCGCCTGATCACCCCATCCCGAGCACCCCGTCCTCAACCCCTCTGCCACACTCACCCCATGGCTGAGAACGACAGCGACCGCGGCTATCTGCTGGACAACCGACAGTCCGAGGCGGGTGTACGGTTCCGCGCCCTGGGCGAGTTGTTCGACCCGGTGACGTTCCGGCACGTCGACCGGCTCGGGATCGGTGCCGGTATGCGGTGCTGGGAGGTCGGGGCCGGCGGAACGTCCGTACCTCTCGGGCTAGCGGAGCGAGTGGGTCCGACCGGTACGGTGATCGCCACCGACATCGATGTGTCCTGGACGCGGGGTATCGCCGACGGGGTGATCGAGGTGCTGTCCCACGACGTGGCGGCCGATCCCCCGCCGCCCGGCGCCTTCGATCTTGTGCACGCCCGGCTGGTCCTGGTGCATGTCACCGACCGCGCCGAGGCACTGCGCCGGATGGTCCAGGCGCTGCGGCCCGGTGGGTGGCTGCTTCTGGAGGACGCCGACCCCATGTTGCTACCGCTGGTGTGCCCTGACGAGTCGGGTCCCGAACAGCGGCTCGCCAACCGGTTGCGGTCCGGCTTCCGTACGCTGATGGCCGCACGCGGCGCGGACCTCGCGTACGGGCGGACCCTGCCCAGGGTGCTCCGCGAAGCCGGTCTGGCCGATGTGCAGGCCGACGCGTACTTCCCCATCACCTCCCCGGCCTGCGCCGTGCTCGAAGACGCGACGGTGCGACAGGTCCGCCACCATCTGGTCGCGCAAGGCCTCGCGACCGACGAGGAGATCGACAGCCACTTGGCCAACGTCGCCGCCGGCCGACTCGACCTGGCCACCGCCCCGATGATCTCGGCGTGGGGCCGCCGCCCATAACCCTCCTTCCCGGCCGACTCGCGACACGTTCGATTACTGTGATCACTTCATCAGCAGGAGCGACCAGGGAGGGGCGTCGTGCGTACGGCACCGGTGGCTGTGACGAGGGCCGTTACAGGGGTTTTGGCGTGCGTGACGGCAGGTGCCGCCGTGGTCGGCTGCTCCGGGGGCGGTACGGGGAAGGGGCGCTCCGCCGAGGAGTTGCTCCGTGACGCGAACAGCACGATGGGCGCGCTCCGTTCGGTGACCATCGACTCCAAATCCACCGGTGGTACGTGGGGCACCACCTCCAGCCACCACACGACCGACCTCAAACACACCTGCGCGACCAAGACGACCTGGGCCTCGGGCGCCGTCTTCGAGCAGATCCGGATCGGCGACACGGATTACGCCCGCCCGAACGCCGCGTACCTCAAGGCGGCGGGTCACCCGATGACGGGTGCGCGGCAGCAGTCGCGGTGGGTGAAAACCCTCACCAGCGAGGCGACGCCCGGGGACGGACTCGTCGAGTGCACCCGGGAGTTCGCCTCCTTCGGCAAGGCGCGGCAGAGCGACCCGGTCGACGTCGACGGCACCCGCACGATCCCGCTCCAGGTGACGGACGATGCGGACAAGGGCGGAACGTACACCTTCTACGTCGCCGCCGAGGGCAAGCCGTACATCCTCAAGGTCCTCTACAAGGGCGCCAAGCTCCAGAGCACCACGTCGTTCAGCGCCTTCGACAAACCGCTGGACGTACGGGCTCTGGCGGCGACCGAAGTGGTCGACATGGGCTAGCTCGTCGTTCATCCCGACCGGCCCGGCTCACCTGCCAGGCAGCCCGGCCGCAAGATTCTTCTCGGCCAGGGCTTCGATACGCGCTGAGCGCACGGTCTGCGTGACCTTCGGCGGCTGCACTGTGACCGACTCGCCATACCCCTGAAACTGGAAGTCGACGGGTTGAGGCGCGACGGTCGGCATGTCCACGGTGAGCCTCCGCATGTAGGGCGTTCCGTCGGCCTTCACGTAGACGGTCACCGAGTTCCCCTGGCCGCCTTGCCGCAGCGGGACGAGGCGCTCGCCCTGCTCGGTGATTTCCGTGTCGCGGACGGCGCGCCGGCCGGGTGTGGCCATCTGGTCGGCGAGCTGACGCACGGCCGTCAGGGCGCACAGGTCGGCCATGCTTCGGTGAATTCTCCCCTTCGGGCTCAACTCCAGCCATTTACCGCTCAGTTCCTGCTTCAGCTGTACGCCCTCCGGGCTGACGGCGCCGATGTCCAGGAGGTCGTCACTCCAGTTCATCCAGGTGCGGCCGCCGCGCTCGACGGCGACGTGGAAAACCCTGTTCTGGGCCGTGACACGGCAGTTGTCGTCACGATCAACGGAGATGTCGACGCGGCCTCCCATGGCCACTGCGGAGTCGGCCGAGACTCGTACCGACGAAGCCGCCTTGAACAGTTGCAGGGACTGCGACAAAAGCTCACTGTCCGCACGCCGCCCGTTCTCGCCCGCGCTGCTCGCCCCGCCTTCGCAGGCAGTCAGCGTCAGCACCGCCCCTGCCGCGCCGAGTATCGCGAACCGCTTTGCCCTGCTTGTCACTAAAAACCCACTCTTTTTATCAAAATACGTGCGGTTGCAACTGTAGAGGGAGGGCGTTCGGCACAGTCCACGGGGTTCTGGCGGCGGCAGTCGCCCGCGGTGCACGGGGCGCCGTGGGCATGGGTGCGTCAGTACGCGCGCGGCGGGGTGATCAGCACGCCGTTCCGGCACCGCGTACGCGAACTCCAGGCTGCTCCGGCTCACCGTGCGCGGAACAGCGCTGCCCCGCCGTCACCGACTTCGGCCTGACCGTGGACTCCACCGGACAACACGCCTGGTGCGGCGAGCCGGACAACCTCCTCAACGCCGTCAGCCGCCCCACCACGCCCACGGTATGAGGGCTTGGCCGCCTGACCACAGCCGAGAGGCGCGCACGCATTGCTGTCTGGTGCCGTCCTGCCGGAGCGGCGCGCGGCGGCCACTCCCGCACGACGGCGGCTTCCTGGTCACCGCCACCCTCCCGACCGCCACACCCTGACCGACGGCGTCAGCGCGGCCACTTCTCCGGAGTGGAGGGTGTGTCCACCCGGCAGACAGCGGGCGTGCCCGGCCCTGGGGACTTCCCCTCGGCGACCACCCGGACCCCGTCGAGCAGGATGCGGCAGGAGACCACCCCGTCCGCAGCGGGAACCACCTCCACCCGCGCCTCCTTGCCGACGTTCACGAACACCTCGGTGCTCCAAGGGAGTTGTACGGGACCGGTGCTCTCCTGCGCGTACTGCGACTTGTAACGGTCGGGGTTGTGCCCGTACCGCACATCGGTGGCCCGGGGCCCGCCGCCGACCGCAGCTCCTTCGTACGTGAGGAACCAGGCGCTCCCCGCCGTGTGCCCCTTGATCCAGAACGCGATCTCCCGGGACCAGATCAGCCCGACGGCCACCAGGACGGCGAAGCCCAAGCCGATCACGACGAGCAGGACGCCGGCGCGGGAGGTGCGGTGGGGAGGGTGGGGTGCGTGTGCCATGGGGGAACCTCGATCATTCCCGGGAGGGGATTTGTCAGCATTTGCGTACTTTACGCTGACGCTGGTCGGTCGGTGGGCAGGGCCGGTGGTCAGCTACCGCCACCTGCCGCCAGTGCTTCGCGTGCGCGGGCTATGTCCGGGGCGAGGGACTTCGCGTCGGGTACCGGCGGGAGCATGTCGGCGTCGCGGAGTCGCTGGGTGAGCTTGTCCAGGTATTCCTGGCGGTCCTCGCGGGAGTGGCTGGGGCCGTGCAGGGCCGCCTGCCAGGACTCGTCCTTCCAGCGGTCGATGTCGACCTCCTGCTTGATGAACTCCTCGTTGTACTGCCTGGCGCGCTCCACCAGGGCGTCGCGGATCGCGGTGTCGAACCGCTGCCGGATCTGCTGCGGCAGCCCGTCGATCCGCCCCTCGGCGGCGCGCTCGGCGCTGCGCGTCAGCAGCCGCTTGGCCGAATCCGAGGCACCACCGCGCTGGATCTCGGCGATCTTCTCGGCGGTGTTGTGCAGCACCACCGCCTTCTCCGCCTCCAACTGCTGCCGCTCGGCCTGCGCGGCCGAGGCGACCAACTTCGGCAGGCCCTGCTTGCGGAAGTCCGCGAAGGTCTGCCCCCACGCCTCGTCACGCGCCTTCTGGAACACCGTGATCGAGGGAATCTGCGCCTCCTGCCACTTCGCGGTGAAATACCGGGCGCCGTGCAACGTCAGCCCGGCCGGCCACAACGGACTCACCAGCAGCGCGTCGGCCCCGAAACAGGCCGCGGTGTCATCGGCGTCGAACCGGCCGTGGTCGCCGTTGGCCGCGGCCTGCGTGCCACAGCCCACGAACGGGACGATCGCGGTGAGAGCGGCGGCCTTGTCCAGACTGGTGGTGTCCTCGGCGAAGGCGTCGTACACACCCTTCGCCCACAGCGCGCCTCCGGCCACGACCAGCGCTCCCTTGGCCGTCCCGGCGGCCGACTTCAGCCCCGCCCTCAGCTTGACCTTCGCCTCGGGCGACAGTCTCGTGTACTGCCGGATCCGGGCGTGGACATCGGCGGGCGACAAGGTCTTGCCGTCACGCGCGACCACCTTCAGCCCGTACTTGCCCGCCAGTTCCCCAAAAACCTTCTCGACTTGCCCCGCCTCCAGCTCTTCCAACGCCTGACCGCTCGGCTTCTCCTCCGTGGGCGCGGTGGTCCCGCACAGGTTCACGGAACGCTTGGCGCGGCCGCCGGAGCCGCTGGGAGAGCACGGCATACGGGCGGGGACGAAGCCGGGATGGTCCGCGTCGAAGGCGTCGTTGACCTGAAGGCTCTTGATTCGCTTCCCGTCCACCGTGAATTCGCCCCTGGCTATCACGGCCTCGGACCACGTGCCGATCTTTCCGCTCTCGTCCACCTCGGCCACGCGCTCATAGACCTGGGCCGAGTGAATGTTCTGCGGATCGATCTTCCGGAACGCCGCCCACTCCCGCTGGCCGAACTTCTGCCGTACGGAGGGCTTGTCCGCCACACCTTCCCGCTGTGCGGCGTCCTCGACGGAGACCATGTTTCCCTTGGTGGGCTTGATGATGTAGACGATGCCCCGGGAGACCGCGAACTTCCGCACCTTTCCGTCCGCGCCTTGCCGGAATTCATATCCGTAGGCGGCCGGCTGGTTTCCCGTTCCCAGGGCGAACTGCTTGGCGGTCGCCAGGTTCTCCGTGGTGGAGATGTACGGACTGATGTTGCGCTCGCCGCCCTGCAAGTGCCGCTCGATGGAGAAGTCCAGGGACTGGGCCTCATCGGCCAGCCGTGCGTGCATGCCTTCCTTGAAGGCCCGCTCGGGATTCGGCTCGGTATAGCGGTCGGACGACTCATAGGCCGGGTTCTTGGCCAGCGGCTCCTTCGGCCAGAGATTGGCCCCGCGATAGACGAAGTCCGGCAGAGTGCGCGATGCCACCATTTCTTGCATCGCGGGCGGTACGGGTTGGGCCTGGGCCACGGAGAGATCCGCGGCGACGACGACTGAACTCAGGAGCAGGACATGGGTGGTTGCAGCGGTCCAGCGAAGACGCATGACAAACCTTCCGGTCTTCCGGGCGATATCGGATGCCGGGATTTCATCACCCGGCGCCCATGCGCCACACGAGGCCGAAGTCCTCAAACGGAGGACCTACTCCCCGCAACCAACTCGGCCGCCACACCGTCCCCGCGCCGCTCCAGCCGCTACACCATGCGGCCCGGTGCCACATCGTGAAACACCCGGACCGACTGTCACACCGCTGTGCGACACTCGGCGGCATGCTGGGTGTAACCGATCTTCCGACATACCTCATGGGCCTGGTGCTGATCATTCTGGCGCCCGGGCCCAACTCGCTGTACGTGCTCTCCGTCGCGGCCCGGCGTGGAGTACGGACGGGGTATGTCGCGGCGGCGGGGGTATGGACCGGGGACACGGTGCTGATGACGCTCTCCGCGCTCGGGGCGGCGTCGCTGCTGCAGACGACGCCGCTGCTGTTCGCGGTGGTCAAGTACGCCGGTGCCGGGTATCTCTCCTGGATGGCGATCGGCATGCTGCGGCAGGCACTCGGCATGTGGCGTGCCCGCCATGCGTCACCCGGGGCTGATGCGGCCCCCGGCCCCGAGGGCGAGGCCACCGAGGTCGCCGTCGAGCGCCCGTACCGGCGTGCGCTGATGCTCAGCCTCTTCAACCCGAAGGCGATCCTGTTCCTGGTCTCGTTCTTCGTGCAGTTCGTGGACCCCGGGTACGCCTATCCGGCGCTGTCCTTCCTGGTGCTCGGCACACTGCTGCAAACAGCGAGCTTCCTGTACCTGTCCACGCTCATATTCAGCGGCACCCGCCTCTCCGCCGCCTTCCGCCGCCGCAAGCGGCTGTCGGCCGGAGCAACGTCGGCGGCGGGTGTGCTCTTCCTCGGCTTCGCCGCGAAGCTGTCGCTCAGCGGGGTGTGACGGGGGCGGCGGCTACTGCTGGTGCCACCGGTCGTACTGGTCGGAGGGATCGCAGGGCGTCGTCTGCAGAAGGGTGCCGTTGCGCACGCTCGGCGTGGACAGGCAGAGCCCGCTCGACGCGTTCTGCCATACGTCGTACCAGCCCGAGGGCGGCCCGTTGGGGTTGTCCGCGAAGAAGACGTTCCACTGCTGGGTGGGGTCGGCAGCGTTGCAGAACGCCATGACGACCGTTCCCGGCCCGGAGGCGGGCGCCGTGATGCAGCGTCCCGTGTGCTGGTTGGTGAAGGTGAACAGGCCGGTCTGGGTGTTGAACCCTTCGAGCCACTTCTGTTCGGAACCGCCGGTGCACGACCACATCTGGAGCTTCGCGGCGTTTTCGGTCGCGTTGTCGAGACAGTGGCTCGAATTCCAGACGTTGATCGGGCTGAAGCCGTCGGCGTGCGCGGGTGCACCGGTCATGGCGATGACCAGCACCGCGAACACGGCCGTGACGAGCGCGAGCAGGCTGCGTCGTCCGGATCTGGGTCTACTGCGGGTGTCTCGCTCGAAGATCACTGGCGTTTCCTTCCGGGTCAACGTGGTTTCCCAGGGGAAGGTGCTGCGGGCCCATGCGGTGTGGTCGGACACCTGGCGGGCGCAGGACGCACGCTACTCGGGACCGGAGATCCTAGAAAGCGCGAATGCGTACGTCCGCTCCACCGGGCAGCCCTGGGCTCACCAGATCAGGCCGGTGTCCAGACCCGCATGGGTCTGGTGGTGCGACGGCTCGCCGTCAGCGGTGAGCGTGAAGCGGTCGACCTGCAGGTTGCGGACGTGGCAGGCGAGCGTGTCCATCGTGGTTCGCCGGAACAGCACCCCGTGTACCTGCTGAAGGAAACTTCCATGGGACACCACCAGGACTGACCGCGCCGGGAGGGCGAGGACCGCGTGCCGGAAGTACCGGGCGCGCTCGCGGAGTTGAGTAAGTGTCTCGCCTCCGGGCGGGTCAACCGAGTGCCGTACTCCGCCTGCGTCGACGTACGTGATCCGGGTCGCAAAAGCAGCGACTTGCTCCCTGTCCAGACCTTGCAGCACGCCATAGTCGCGCTCGTGACAGCGCGCGTCGATCGCGATGTCGCGTTCCGGCAGGCCCGTGAGAAGAGTCGCGGTATGGATGGCGCGGCGGGCGGGAGAGGACAGGACGACGTCCGCGGACAGTACGCCATGGGCTGTGACGAACCGACGTACGGCGTCGTGCCCTTCGGCGGACAGCGGTTCATCCAGGCGCCCCGTGATGACACCGGCGGTGTTGTGGGCGGTCAGCGAGTGCCGCACGGTGGTGAGCGACCGCACTCCGCCTGCGGTCACAACACCCGTCCACGTAACAGCTCGTTGGTCCGCATCACCGAGCTGAAGTCCTGGTACGGGCCGACCTTGAGGTAGTCCAGATCCCATGCCGCCGCGACATGGCTGATCAAGGGGCTTCCCGTCTCCACGGAGCGGGCCGAGGCGATGAGCGGCAGACCGAGCTCGCGGGCCAGAGAGGCGAACCGGTGCGCCCCGGTCAGGCTGCCGATCTGATCGGGCTTCAGCAACACCCCGTCCACATGTGTCGCTTTGGCCGCCAGCTGTGCGGGGCTGGTGGACGTGAAGTTGTCGCTCAGCAGACCGCAGCGGGAAGGGCGGACGGCGTGGAACGCTGCCCAGCCGTCGATGTCGGTCTCGGCGAGGGGGTCTTCCAGCAGCACGATGTCGAACCGGGCGACCAAGTCGAGCCAGTGGCCGATGAGTTCGTCCCGGTCCAACCGTGCGCCGCTGACCGGCAGCGCGTACTTGTCGCTGTCGAGCCAGTCGCCGGCACTAGCGTCGATCATGATGCCGAAGGTCTCGGCGAGCCCGGCGCGCTCCAGCAGTGTGGTCACCAGCGACAGTGCGGCCTCGTTGGGATCGAGCCCGAGATCGTGCACCGGGTTGCCGCCGACTTCGCGCAGCGGGAAGCCGGTCAGCGCGGCACGGGCGTCGGCGAGCAGGCGGCGGTAGCCGTCGATCGCGGCCACCGGATCGTCGTGCCGGGGAACAAGTAGGAACTCGGTGAAGTCGCTGGTCACGGGGAGGCTGTAGGCGTGAAGACCGCCGTTCAGCAGGTTGAGGAGCAGCTTCGGAGGCCGTCGCGTTCCGGTGGTGACGTTACGGAATCGGGCCTCGAAGAAGGCGGCCGAGAGTGCGTAACAGGCCGTACGGCCCCAGTGGGAACGGTGGTGGTCGAGGACCTCGTCGAAGGAGACCTGACCGAACGCCCCGCCGCTCAACACCCGTTGAGCCTCCGCCACCACACGCTGCGCCTCGCCAGGACTCCCGACCGCACCGGTCTCGTACATACTCGGTGTATCGGCCCGGGGAGCAGCGCCCTGCCCAGTTCGCCCATCGGCGAGGCGGACCGTGAACTCAGGTATCCACTCCAGATGGGTATTCAGAATCATCCGGCAGCCCACACCGGTCACGACGGTTTCCTCGTCCGGAAACGGTGGCACGAGCACGCCGAATCCTCCGCTACAGCCAGCTGATACGGGCACGGTCGAGTCGCTCCCAGTCCGCAGGACGGGCCTGTTTCCCGCTCGCCGCGGTATCGATGAGCCGCTGTACGACGGTCATGATCTCGGGGGTCGCGTCGCACAGGTCGCCCGCGTCGTGCGGGCCGATCTCGTCCACTGCCACGCCCGCCTCGGCCAGCAGGTCCTCGGGGTGGGACAGCTTGCCGGTCAGCCAGCCCACGGGGTCGGCGGTCAGTTCGTCGGTGAAGACGTCGTCGACGGGGCCCCAGCCGTTGAACCGTGGATGGTAGTGCGCACGGTCCAGGCTGCCGGGCGGGCTGGACACGGACTCCAGCAGGTCCGCCCTCCACAGTGGCCGGTGCACCGCGATGGGCGCCGCCCGGTACAACGACCCGCCCCAGTCCCCCGGTTCGAAGAATCGCACCTCGACCCGCACACCGCGCTCCGGCCCCTCCCGTCCTGGCGGCAACGAGGGATCCATCAGATACAGATCGCTCACCGCCACACCGATCCGCTCGAAACCAAACGCGTACAGCACGAGACCTCCGGTGCGGGAGCACGGTGGGCGGGACTGTCCGGGACGGCTACACGGCTACCCACGGCACGACGCCACGAAGCGGGACGGTCACGTCGGCAGTGCTTTCCGGACAGGCCCGGACCACACCCCGGCTCAGAAGACGAAGTAGCTCGTCCCGAACGTGTTCGCCGACTGTCCGGGGTCCACCTCTGCCGTCACCGGACCCTGACAGTTCGGCCCTGCGTGCACCATAACCAGCGAGTTGGTGTAGTTCCGGAGGGAAACCGGCGACGATGTCGCGTAGCAGCCCCGCTGCGGGTTCTGGTGCGGCACACCGTTCACCACCAGGAATCCCGTCGCTGCCTGAGCGGGAACAGCGAGCGCAAGCACACCGGCAGCAGCGAGCATGCCGACCCCCGCGATACGACGACGCATGACTGTCCTCCCAACCGGGGAAGCACAGCCGGAAGCGGCCACTCCCCCACAGACCATGACTGACCCTCACATCCTGCTCTTGCCAGGACGGACACCGCCATCCCTAGAACAGGGGGTAGTACCCGGGGAGTTTCCAAGCTAGTCGTCCCGCTGAGGGGCGGCACCGACGAGCAGCGCGACCAGGCGCACCGCCTGCTCACTGGCATCAGGCGCGTCTGTCCAGCTGGCCATCAGGAGGTGGTGGACGGTTCCGACGAGCGCGAGGGCGATCGAGGGGGTGTCGGTGGCGGCCGGAAGGCGTCCGAGGTGCCGCTCGGCGTCCAGGTAGGCGGTGATCGCGTCCTGGATCGCGGTGAAGCCCGGTGCGCCGGCCTCCAGGGCCCCGCGAATCCGGAAGGAGGCGGCGGGGCGGGTCATGGCCAGGCCGATGACCGCGGGGTCCAGGGAATTCAGGAGTGCCAGCGCGACCGTGGTGAGGTTGTCGGCCACGGTGGCCTGACCCGCTCGGTCAGGAAGCCCGTCGGCCTGTCGTGCGGTACGCGCGAACCGGTCGAGGACCAGCTCAGCGACGAACTCGTCCAGGCCGTCGAAATGCGTGTGCAGCAATCCCTTGGCACACCCCGCCTCGCCAGTGATCGCCCTACTGGTCAGCGCGGCCGGACCTTCACGGGCCAGGACCCGCTCCGCGGCATCGAAGAGCCGCTCGCGAACATCGGGGATCGCTACTCCACGCGGTGACATCGGCCTCGCCTCTCCTGGTATGGCTCATACGGGTGTTACGGCGTCGCGGCCCGCTCCGGCGCACAGGGGATTGCCAGTATGGGCGCGCGCCCATACTGTTTGGGCACACGCCCATACTAGTTCCGGCACGCACCGCATCCACCAGGAGGCCTCGCATGCAACACATCGTCAACACCGACCAGGCACAGGCGTGGAACGGTTACGAGGGCGAGCACTGGGCCCAGAACCAGGACCGCTGGGACGCCGTCAACGCCGGGTTCAACGAGCCCCTGCTCGACGCCGCCGCGATCCAGGAGCGCGACCGCGTCCTGGACATCGGCTGCGGAAACGGGTGCACGACCCGACTGGCCGCCCGCCGGGCCCCCGACGGCCGGGTCCTGGGTCTGGACCTCTCGGCACCGATGCTGGCGCGCGCACGCGAGAGCGCGCAGCGCGAGCAGATCCCCAACGTGGCCTTCGAGGAGGGAGACGCCCAGGTCCACGACTTCGAGCCGGGCGCGTTCGACGTCACGATCAGCCGCTTCGGGGTGATGTTCTTCGCCGACCCCTTCGCCGCGTTCAGCAACATCCGGCGCGCCTTGCGCCCCGGTGGCCGTCTGGCGTTCATCTGCGCGGCCGGGGCCGAGGACAACGAGTGGCTTCAGGCCGTCGCGGCACTGCGCGACATCCTGCCCGTCGGAGAGTTCGGCACACCGGGAAGCCCCGGAATGTTCTCGCTGGCGGACCCGGACCGCACCGGCCAAATCCTGTCCGCCGCCGGGTTCGAGCACATCGATGCCGTGCGCGTCGAGGCGTACGGGACGTGGGGGCGCAACGCCGCCGACGCGGCCTCCTTCCTGCTGACCTCCGGCCCCGGACGCCACCTGACCAGCCAGGTCGCACCAGAGGTCCAGGACCGGGCCCACCGGACGCTCGCCGACATCCTCAGCACCCACGAGGAGAACGGCGCACTGCGACTGCGCGCCCCCGCCTGGCTGATCACTGCCAACTGCCCCAAGTAGGCGGCACTTTCACAGCCGGGACTAGCCCTCCCGCGCCGCCGAGGTGAGCGACATGTCCGCGTAACGATCGCCCGCGACCCGGCCCGCAATCGGCTCCAGGAGTGCCAGCTCCTCGGGGGTCAGCGTGATCCGGGTGGCCGCGGCGTTCTCAAGGAGGCGAGTGCGCTTGCGGGTGCCGGGGATCGGTACGACGGTCAGGCCGTGCACCTGGGCCCGGTGCTGCACCCAGGCCAGGGCGATCTGCGCCGTGGTGGCGCCGTGATCGGCTGCGATCTTGTGCAGAGGCGCAAGCAGAGCCGCGTTCGCCCGTGCGTTGTCGCCGGTGAAGCGCGGCAGCAACTGCCGGAAGTCGCTGCTGGAGAGCTCCGTGCTCGCGTCGGTGAACGCGCCGGTCAGAAAGCCCCTGCCGAGCGGCGAGTACGGCACGAAGGCGACACCGAGTTCGGCGGCGGCGCCCACCGCGCTGCGCTCGACGTCCCGGCTGAAGAGCGACCACTCCGTCTGCAGCGCGGTGATCGGATGCACGGCGTGCGCCTCGCGCAACTCGGCGCCCGTGACCTCGCTCAGACCGAGGTGCTTGACCTTGCCCTCCCGTACGAGTTCGGCCATGGCACCGACCGACTCGGCGAGCGGGACGGCGGGGTCGCGGCGGTGCATGTAGTAGAGGTCGATGACCTCCACGCCCAAGCGGCGCAGGCTCGCTTCTACTGCCTTCTTGATGTACGCGGGATCGTTGCGGATGGCCCGGTAGCTCGGGTCGTCCGCGCGGTACTCGATGCCGAACTTGGTCGCCAGAGTGATCTCGTCCCGGTGCGCGGCGACGAACGGTGCGAGGAACTCCTCGTTGGCGCCCACGCCGTACATGTCGGCGGTGTCGATCAGGGTGACGCCCGCCTCGACGGTCGCCTCCAGGGTGTCGCGGGCCGTCGCGGTGTCCGTCTCCCCGTAGGCGGCGCTGATGCCCATGGCACCGAAGCCCTGGACCCCGACGAGGGGGCCGCCGGTGCCCAGTTCGACCTTGCGGATCTGCTCGATGGTGTTGCTCATGATGGCGCTCAGGCCCTTTCCGGCGCCTGGTGGGCGCCCGTATAAAAGTCGATCTTGGCGTCGAGTACGACGAGGGTGTCCGTCAGCTCCGCGACCCGCACGAGGACATCTCGCCGGGTCTGTTCGAGGATCTGCCGCCGCTCGTCGTAGGTGTCCTCGCCCTGGCGGACCAGCTCCGCGAAGTGCACCATGTCGGCGACCGGCATACCCGTCAGCCGCAGTCTGCGGACGAAGGAGAGCCAGTCCAGGTCCCGGTTGCTGTAGACGCGTTGGCCGGTGTGCGACCGCTCCACGTCCGGCATCAGACCTATCTCCTCGTACCAGCGCAGCGTGGGCGCGCTGAGCCCGGTGTACGCCGCGACCTCGCGGATCGTGTAGCGGTCCTGGCCGTCGGGGCGCGGATGGTCCGACCCCGCGACCACACAGGCGTCCACGGGCGGGGACTTCACGGGGGTGCTGTCGATCGCCGTCATGTCGGCAACGTTAGAACCTTCAAGCGCACTTGAAGCAAGCCCCGCCCATGAAACCCGCACGTCATCCCTTGCTCGCCGCAGGTTCCGGCACCGGAACCACATTCCCCGCCGCGTTGCAGCGGACGGTCCAGATCGTGTCGATCCCCTTCTCGTGGACCCGTACGTCCACATCAGGCGGTTGTCTGCCACCGGGCACCTGGGCGTTGGCGGCGGTGCAGATGATCTGGGTGAGGCCCAGACCGCCGCCGCTCATCTTCGCGACCGGCACCGGAAGGTAGAGATCCACCGCCCCTTCTCCGGCCTTCGCCACCAACTGCCCGTACATCGGCGGCACTTCGGTGATGAGACCACGAGCGCGTTCGGCGTCGTCGGGGCCTTCGAGGAGCAGATCGAGCGCCTGTTGGGGACCGACGGGAGTCGTGGCGTGGCGTGCGACCGCCTGGACGCCGTACGGGCTGACGAAGTAGACCTGCGCCTGGTACGACACGCTCCCCGGCTGCCGCAGACCCGACGCAGGCGCACCGGCCGGGACCGGGCCGGTGGGACTGATGCCGCAGCCCGCCAGACAGGCCGCGAACAACACAGCGGTGAGGCAGGTACGACGCCTCATGATGGCCCCTCCTGTGAGTCCCCCTGCGCGGGGCGGGACGGCAGCGTGACCGTGAACACCGCTCCCCCGCCCGGCAGGTTGGCGGCGGTCAGGGTGCCGTGGTGCAGACGCACGTTCTCCCGCGCGATGGCGAGCCCGAGGCCGCTGCCCTCGGAGCGGGCACGGGCAGTGTCCGCCTTGTAGAAGCGGTCGAAGACGTGCGGCAGGACGTCGTCGGGGATGCCGGGGCCGCGGTCGGCCACCTCGATGACCAGGGTCGCCCCGGTGGCGGACGCCCGGACGGTGACGGGTGCGGCGCCGTGCCGCAGCGCGTTGGCGATCAGGTTGGCCAGGACGACGTCGATCCGGCGCGCGTCGATCCGTATACGTACGTCCTGTGCCGGAAGCTCGGTGGTCACCTCTTCCGGCTCCCGCCAGCCGCGCAGGTCGAGCGTCTTGTGCACGAGCGTACGCAGGCTCACATCGTCCAGATGCAGGGCCGCGGCGCCCGCGTCGAAGCGTGAGATCTCCATCAAGTCCTCGACCATACGGGCGAGTTTGCGGGTCTCGTCGCTGATGAGCTGGACGGCGTCGGCGGTGTCCGGGGGCAGGTCGCCGGAGCGGGCGTCCTCGTCGAGGACGTCGGTGACGGCCGCCATCGCGGCGAGCGGGGTGCGCAGTTCGTGCGAGACGTCGGCGGCGAACCGGCGGGCGTTGGCCTCCATGCGCCGCAGTTCCGCGTCGTCCCGCTCCAGCGCGCTCGCCATGGTGTTGAAGGTGCCGGTCAGTTCGGCGAGTTCATCGCCGCCGGTGACGTCCAACCGTGTGTCGAGGGCGCCCGAGGTGATCTTCTCGGCGGCCGTACGCAACTGTCGTACGGGACGCAGCACCCGGCGGGCGGCGAGCAGCGCGGGAACGACCGCGAGGGCGAGCGCCGGACCTGCTCCCGCCCAGGCGGCGGTGACCAGGGCGGAGATGTCGGCCCGCTCGGCGCGCAGGGAGAGCACGGCGTAGACGACAAGGCCGGACGCCCTCCCCGTTCCCTTGGCTCCCGTGCTCTGGTTGTCGTAGGCGATGGGCATGCCGATGAGCAGCTGGGGGCCCTCGGCCGCCCGGCCGACGCGCTCGTAGAACGTGGCGCGGCTGTCGTGAACCGCTTCGCGCAAGGAGTCGCCGACGGGGCCCGCGGTGCCGATGAGAGGCCCGCCTGCACGGGAGACGGCGGTGTGCCAGCCGCGTGCGCCTCCGGCGCGGTCCAGTTGGAGCGAGAAGTTGCGCAGGTCCGTGTCCGTGGGGTCGGTGGGCAGGTTCGGGGCGAGCGAGTCGATCTGGAGTCGCAGGTCGTGGACGACCGTGTTCTGGGTGCGGTCCAGGATCCCGTTGCGGGCCTGCCGGAAGGTGAGGGCGGCGGTGATCAGCGCGCTGAGCGCGGAGACGACGAGGAACGCGACGATCAGGCGCGTCCGCAGACTGCGGGGAACCGCGAGCTTCATACGGGTACCGGGCCGAAGCGGTAGCCGAACCCCCGCACGGTCTGCACGTACACCGGGTGGCGCGGGTCCTCCTCGATCTTGGCGCGCAACCGCATCACACAGGCGTCGACCAGGCGGGCGTCCCCGTAGTAGCTGTGCTCCCAGACGTCCTCCAGGAGCTGTCGGCGGCTGAAGGTCTGCTGCGGGGCGGCGCTGAGGAAGAGCAGCAGTTTCAGTTCGGAGGGTGCGAGCGGGACATCCTTGCCGTGCTTGCGTACGAGCAGTGCGCCCCGGTCGATCTCCAGGTCGCCCACCACGGTGGGTCCCGCCGGGACGTCCGCGTCGGTCTGGGACGGGGCGACACGGCGCAGGACCGCGCGCATGCGTGCCTCGATGAGCGCACCGCTGGCGGGTTTGACCACGTAGTCGTCGGCGCCGGCCTCAAGGCCGATCACCATGTCCATGTCGTCGCCACGCGCGGACAGGATCACGATGGGGAGCTGGCTGGTCTCGCGGATACGGCGGCACACCTCCAGACCGCTCATGCCGGGCAGCATCAGATCGAGGAGTACGAGGTCCGGCCCGAAGGCGGCCAGCGCCTCCAGACCGTCCTCGCCGGTGCCGACCGCCTCGGTCTCGTGCCCGTGGCGGCGCAGGCCCAGGACGACACCTCGGCGCACGGCCGGATCGTCCTCGATCAGTAGGACGCGCGTCATGAACGGGGTCCCTTTCGCAGCATTTCGCAGGGTGCATTCGGAGTACTTCGCCGAATTGGGTATTTCTATGGAATAGCCTGCGGCTTTCGTTCGCAGGCCGCTCGCGCGGGCTTACCCCAACTGGTCGATGTCGACGGTGCCCGCGCCCGGCACCGGAACCGGGATCGCCGCCCACAGCGCGGCCCCGACGAGAGCCAGCGCCACGATCGTGATCAGCCCCCGGTGTCCCCGCGCCCACCCCGACCGGAACCGGACCGGGTCCTCGACCAGCCGTTTCGTGGCCGCAGCGGCGGCGAGGGACACGGCGATCGCCGCAGCCGTCGCACCCCAGTCGCCCAGCGCGGACAGCCGGGGCAACAGCAGCAGGTATACGGGCCAGTGCCATAGATACAGGCTGTACGACAGCTCGCCCAGGCGGCGTGGCAGGCGGCTGCCCGCGATCCGGGCCGCGCGGGTGCCGGGCACCTGCGCCATCAGGACGATGAGTACGGCCGCAGCCAGTGAGTGCAGGAACAGTCCGCCCTTGAAGAGCATCGGCGCCTTCTCGCCGTCGGTCATCGCCCACGCCACCGCGAGTCCCATCGCCAGGACCAGACAGAGCGCGTCGGCCGCGCGGCGCGGCACCCGGGCGGCGAGGCCCCGTACGGGCGCGGTGGCCGCGAGGGCTCCGAGCAGCAACGCAACCGCCCGGGTGTCGGTGCCCTCGTACGCGCGGGTGGTGTCGATCGCCGCGCCGAGCGAGACCATCAGGGCGCCCGCCGCCACCGCGCCCGCCCCGGCGACTGCGGCCACGACGCGCTGGGCGTGCCGCCCCCGGGCGGCCACGGCCACCACCAGCGGCCAGGCCAGATAAAACTGCCACTCGACGGCGATGCTCCACAGGTGGGCGAAGACGCGGGTGTCGGAGGCGTTCCAGTAGCCGATCTGTTCGGTGATGTAGTGCCAGTTGACCGCCTGGGCCGCGACCCAGGGTGTGTCGTCGAGCGCGAACCGCAGCTGCGTCACGGAACCGAATGCCCAGGTCAGCGCCATGGTGGTCACGACGACACAGACGAGCGCGGGCAGCAGACGGCGGGCCCGGCGGACCCAGAACACACCCGGCGCGATCCGCCCACCGTTCGCCGCATCGCTCAGCAGCAGCCCGGTGATCAGGAACCCGGACAGCACGAAGAAGAGGTCGACGCCCAGGAACCCGCCGCTGAGGTGCCCGGCGTGGAAGAGCAGTACGGCCGCGACCGCGAACCCTCGCAGCCCGTCGAGAGCGGCGATGTGCGCACGGCCCGACCCACCGGTCCGCGCCGCACGGTGCCGGGCCGACACCGCACGACCGCGCACCGGCGCGAGAGCCCCGAGGAGAGAAGCAGGCATGGGAACGCGGGCCCGTCAGCTGCCGCAGTGGAGCTTGCCGTACCGGTCGTCACCGGTCCACGAGCCCTTGGCCCATGTGTCCACGGACGCAGGCGTGAACCCGGCCTGCTTGCCGAGCTCCGCGGTGAACCACTTGGCGAAAGTGGCCGCCCCCTGCTGGCAGTTGTGCACACCGTCCGAGGACCGCAGGGCCTTCTTGGCGGCGGGATCGGTGCCCCACAGCTGGGAGGCGTCGAGGAACACCGCCGCGCCCCCGCTGTTCTTGGCGACCTCCGAGGCCGTCTTGGCGGCGGTACGCATCTGTGCCTCGTGCTGCTTGTACGGGCCGTCGCCGATCGTGACCGGAGGCGACGGCACCATCACCAGCTTGGCCCCGGCGTCCTTGACGGTCTTCACGAGCTTGTCGTAGGCGGTGCGCTGCTGGTCCGCGCTGCCCCAGTCGTACGTGGTGACCTGGTAGGCGACTACGGTGGGGTGGAACGACTTGATGTTCGTGGCCAGCTGCTTCCACGTATCGGCGGAGATCATGCCGGTGATCTCCTCGCCGCTGTCGACGACCGTGCCGCCGCCGTCGGACGAGGAGTCCTTGAACTCCACGCCGCTGGCCTTGAGGGCCGCGCCCAGAGCGGGGGCTTCCGCACCGGCGATCGAGTCGCCGATCCACAGCACCTTCGAACCGGTGCTGGTGTCGTTCTTCGCCTGCGCCTTGGCGCCGGAGTCCCCTCCGGAATCCTTGCCCTGGCCGCCGCAGCCGACCATGGCGACGCCGAGCACAACGGCCGCGGCCACCGTACGCACGGTGTATCGGGACAGACGACGGGACGGGTGGTGCCCGGAACGGGCCGAGTTGTTGCTGTTCATGGCCCCAGCAGACCATCACGTGCACCGCGGATCGCCCGCCGTCATCGTTTGCTCATAAAACGGAGAAGAGGCGCTCATATCTCCGTCGCGCACCCCACCAACGCGATCGGCTGAGCTGGTGTACGACACCGCCGGCGGGCGTCCGTTTCATCCGTTCGGCGAGCGTCCTTCATCTGCTGTCCGCCGGACGTTTCCCTTGCCCCACGGGGTTGTTCTTCTGCCGCTGTGAGCCTTCGGGCGATTCCGAGAGCCCAGCGGTAGGAGAACAGCAGTGAGTCAGCCGGCACGCAGGACAGTCCTCAAAGCCTCGGCTGCGGCAGGAGTGTTGGCGGCCGGTCCGGCCTCCACCCTGCTGTGGACGCAGCCCGCCGTCGCGGACGCGCCGGGCGCCGAGCAGATACACCTGGCCTACGGTGAGGAGCCCTCGCGGGAGATGACCGTCTCCTGGGCGACCGCCGCGTCGGTGCGCCGGCCCCGCCTGCGCCTCGGCCGCCCCGGCGGGGACTTCGGGCGTACGGTACGGGCCGAGACCACCACGTACGTGGACGGCCTCAACCAGGTGGAGACGTACACCCATCGGGTGCGGCTGCGCGGGCTGCGGCCGGACACGGAGTACGTGTACGAGGTGCTGCACGACGGCTCCGCGCCCCGCCGCTCCACCTTCCGCACCGCGCCCGCGCCGGGCCGGGTGCCGTTCCGCTTCACCAGCTTCGGCGACCTCGGGGCCGGTGACCCCAAGTGGAAGAAGTCCGCGGTCAACGGGGCGGTCGCGGTGCGGCAGGTGGAGCGGTTCAACCCGCTCTTCCACCTGCTCAACGGCGACCTGGCGTACGCCAACAACAACCAGGAAACCCAGCCGCAGTGCTGGGACGCCTTCATGAACAACATGTCGGTGTCCGCCGCGAACCGCCCCTGGATGCCGGCGCCCGGCAACCACGAGGTGGAGGCGGGCGGCGGCGACCTCGGATACGCCTCGTACGCCACCCGCTTCGACCTGCCCGACAACCACACCCGTGACTACTGCGGGAACTGGTACAGCTTCCAGGTCGGCTCCGTGCTCTTCGCCGTCCTGGACGGCAACGACCTCGCGGTGGAGGACGACGCGAGCATCGACCCGGCGACCGGGCAGTCCGTCTACATCAGCGGCTACAGCGAGGGTGCCCAACTCCGTTGGTTGGAGCGGACGTTGGCGCGGGCCCGGGCAGGCCGGAACGTCGACTGGATCGTGGTGTCCCTGCACCAGTTCGCGATGTCGTCCTCCGCCGCCAGCCATGGCGGCGACATGGGACTGCGCGAGCAGTTGCTGCCGGTCCTCGACCGGCACGCCGTGGACCTGGTGCTCTGCGGCCACGACCACGACTACGAGCGCACCCACCCCGTACGCGGTACCGACCCGGGCAGCCTGCTGCGCCCGGCCGTCGTCGACGACCGGCCCGACGACATCGACACCTCCAAGGGCACCGTCCACCTCATCCTGGGCGGCGGTGGCACCGCCTCGCACGACGACACGTATCTGACGGACCCGGACGGCGGCGTCCCGGACGCCTTCGTGCGCACCCAGCGCCTCACGTACAAGGCCGACCCGGACGCCAAGGAGAAGGCGACCTGGTCCGCGGTGCGCGACCCCGACCAGACCTACCCGTACGGCGTCGCGGTCTTCGACGTCGATCCGGGATCGCTGATCGGCGGCCGCACCACGATCACCGTCAGCTACTACCACACCCCGACCGCGACGGCGGCGAACCCGGACCCCGCCCCGGTCCTCTTCGACCGCTTCCGCATCCACCGCAGGCGACGGGACACCCACCACGTATACGACTCGGCCTCGCACTGAGCAACCAACCTGGTTCCAGGACGAGTTCGTCGCTCGTGAGACGGGTGTCTCATACCCTCCGGTAGCGGGTGAGGACGCCGGGGCCGACCTGCTCGACGTCCAGGAGCTCCAGGTCGGCCCGGGGGCCTTCGACGGGGAAGAGGCGACGGCCGGCTCCCAGGACGGTGGGGAAGGTCAGCAGCCGGTACTCGTCGACCAGGTCCGCGGCCCGCAACCGGTCCGCGATGCCGAGGCTTCCCAGGACGAGCACGTCCCGCCGCTCGCTCCGGACCGCCTCGACCAGGTCGCCGTCGAGGACCGTCGAGTTGGGCCAGACCGACGTCTCCAGGTCTGTCAGGGTGCGGGAGGCGACCAGTTTCGCCGCGGCGTTCATCCGCCGGGCGAACGGGTCCTCGCGACCGGGCCAGATCTTCGCGAACAGCTGCCAGGTGACGCGTCCGAGCAGCAGCACCCCCTCGTCCAGCGCGGAGCCGAGGCGGAACCTGTCCTCCGTCCCGACCGCCTCCCCTCCGTGCCGGAACATCCAGCCGCCCAGCGGCGTGCCCTGCGACCCGTCCGGGTCGGACACGACCCCGTCCAAGGTGATCAGATCGACGACGATGACACTCATGCGGGTGTTTCCCTTCGGTTGGTGTTCGCCGGTACATACCGGCGGCACCGCCCCGACTCATCGCTCCCGGCGCAATTCGTCCTTACGAATCTCGCGCGGCAGGTCGAAGGCGTCGAAGACACCCGGATCGGCGAACACGATGTTGCGCGCGACCCGCCCCGCGGTGACGGTGAGGACTTGCAGGGTGTTCAGCTCGTACGCGCCGCCGGGCTGCGGGGCGTAAGCGGCGAGCGCGGGCTGCCCGTTGGCGGTCAGCGCCCGCATGGCCCAGCCCGTGCCGCGCAGGGCGAACACCCGCTCCAGGAACCGGCCGTACGCGCCGCTGCCCCGGTACCAGAGCGGCACCGGCGGCATCTCCAGCACCGCGTCGTCGGCCAACAGCCGCACCAGGGCGGGCACATCGGCCGCCTCGAACGCCCGCATGTACCGCTGGACCACCGCACGCACCTCGGGGTCGTCCGGCTCGGTGACCGCATCGGCATCACCTACGTCGGCGAGGACCGCGCGGGCGCGCTGCAGGGCGCTGTTGACCGCCGCGACCGTGGTGCCGAGTTGTTCGGCGACCTCGGCGGCGGAGAAGGCCAGGACATCGCGCAGCACCAGCACCGCCCGCTGCCGCGCCGGCAGATGCTGCACCGCCGCGAGCCACGCGAGCCGCAGGTCGGCCCGCACCTCGGGGTCGAACCGCGCGTCGGGGAACGGTTCCAGCCAGGGCACGTCGAGCGCCGGTGCCAGCGGCGCCCAGGGGTCGTCGCTCGGCGCTCCCAGTCCGGAGGGCAACGGGCGCCGACCGCGCCCCTCCAACGCGGTCAGACACGCGTTGGTCGCGATCCGGTACAGCCAGGTCCGCACCGACGCCCGCGCGGGGTCGTAGCGTTCCCGGGCCTTCCAGGCCCGCAGCAGCGTCTCCTGCACCAGGTCCTCGGCATCGTGGAACGAGCCCAGCATCCGGTAGCAGTACGCCGTCAACTCACCCCGGTACGCCTCGAAGTCCACCAAATCATCATGCCGCAAGCCCGCCTTGGCAGCGCTTGGGACGAGGCCCCGGCACAACGGGCGCACCCAGGCGTGCGCCTCAACTCACCGCACGCCTCACGAGTGCGCCGAGCCGCTCCTCCACCTCGGCCGTCACCTCGGTCAGGGCGAACGCGTTCGCCCACATCGTGCCCTCGTCCAGCTTCGCCTGGTCGCTGAAGCCGAGCGTCGCGTAACGCGTCTTGAACTTCTCCGCGCACTGGAAGAAGCAGACGACCTTGCCGTCAAGGGCGTAGGCGGGCATCCCGTACCAGAGCTTCGGCGCGAGCGTCGGGGCGTTGGCGGCGATGACGGCGTGGACACGCTCGGCCATCACGCGGTCCGAGTCCTGCATCTCGGCGATCTTCGCGAGCACGTCCTGCGCGGCCTGGGCCGCCTTCTCCTCGCGCGAACTGCGGCGCGCCACCGCCTTCAGCTCTTTGGCGTGGTCCTTCATCGCGGCCCGTTCCTCGGGCGTGAAACCCTCGTACGTACTGTCGCCGGTGCTGCTCATGCTGATCTCCCCCGTAAGGATCTGATGTCCGGGATCTTGAGAGGGGACCTTAGCGGGGCCCACTGACAACGGGGTTCATGCGCACCGGTGACCAGCACAAACAGCAGCCCTACGAGATGGCCGGTCGGTACTCAGGGCTGCATCAGCGTGCGCGCGTCGGTGTTCGCGCCGCAGAGCACCACACAGACCTTCTCTCCGAGAACCTGCTGGTCGGCGGTGAGCAGGCCCGCCAGCGCCGTGGCCGCGCCGTGCTCCACCGCGATCCGCCGGTCGTCCCACAGCGCCTGGCGGGCGCGGACGATCTCGCTGTCCGGGACGAGGACGGAGCGGACGCCGTCGTGTTGGGCGGCGGCGAGGGCCATCTGTGAGGTGCGGCGGGCGCCGAGGGAGTCGGCGGCGATCGAGTCGACGGGAACGTCCACCACGCGGCCGGCGTCGATGGCGGCGTTCAGCGCGCGGCAGTTCTCCGGCTCGACCGCGACGGTACGGATCCCGTGGTGACGGGCGGCCGTGGCCACCCCGGCGAAGAGGCCGCCACCACCGACCGCGACGACCACGGTGTCCAGGTCGGGGATCTGCCGGTGGATCTCCTCCAGCAGGGTGCCGGCCCCGGCGGCGATCAGCGGGTGGTCGTACGCGTGGGAGGCGAGCGCACCGGTTGCCGTGGCGAACTCCTCGCACGCCGCGAGCGCCTCCGCGTACTCGGCACCGACCAGACGCACGTCGGCGCCGTAGCCCCGGAGCTTGGCCACCTTCACCGGCGGTGCGATGGTGGGCAGAAACACCGTGGCACGCACACCCTGCTGCTGGGCGGCCCAGGCGCACGCCAGACCGGCGTTGCCGCCCGACGCGATGGTCACCCCGGCCTCGGGCAGGGTGCCCGCGTCACGGTGGGCCTGGATGAAGTTCTGCGCGCCACGGGCCTTGAACGAGCCGGTGTACTGCATGAACTCCAGCGCCAGCCACACCTGGTCGGCAGTGCCGATCGCGCCGTGCTCGACCGCGGCGAGGGTGACGGGGCGGACGCGCCCGGTGATCCGTTCGGTGGCGGCCTTGATGTCGCCGTACGTGAGCTGATGCACTTCGTTGCTCCTGCGCTGCGATGAGGTGCCGACTCTCGATGCTACGGCGTCGGCCATGTGACGCGGCTCACCAGGAAAGGGTGACAGGATGCTGTCGCATACGACTGCGATGGTCGACGGCATGACGATCACCGATGAGGACTGCCTCGCCGAAACCCAGGCGTTCAACAAGGAATTCGAAGCCGCCGCCGCGAGCCGCCCGGCGCGCGAACAGACGCCGGACGCGGCCCTGTTGGCCACACTGCGGCGCAACCGGCTCGCCGGCGACACACCACCGGTAAGGCTGCCGCACGGCCAGGACCGCGTCGTTGCGGGCGGGGTGAAGGTACGTGTCTTCGTGCCCGACCACGTCAACGGCGTGTATCTGCACATACATGGCGGCGGCTGGGCGTTCGGGTCCTCGGACGGGCAGGACGAGAGACTGTGGCAGCTCGCCGAGCGGGCCCGGCTGGCCGTGGTCAGCGTGGAGTACCGCCTCGCGCCGGAACACCCCTTCCCCCCCGGGCCCGACGACTGCGAAGCGGCGGCCCGGTGGCTGGTGGACCACGCCGCTGCCGAGTTCAGCACGCAACGGCTGCTGATCGGGGGTGAATCGGCCGGTGCCCACCTGAGTGTCGTGACGCTGCTGCGCCTTCGTGACCGACATGGCATCACCGGCGCGTTCCGGGCGGCCCACCTGCTGTTCGGCTGCTACGACCTGTCGATGACGCCGAGTCAGCGATCGTTCGGATCGAAGCGGCTGCTGAGCAACACCGAATCCCTGCGGCGGACTTACGAGTTGTTCACGCCCGGCACGGACGCCGAACAACGCCGCGATCCCGAACTCTCACCGCTGTACGCCGACCTTGCCGGTCTGCCGCCCGCCCGGATCGTCGTCGGCACCGAGGATCCGCTGCTGGACGACTCGCTGTTCCTGGCCGGGCGGTGGCAGACGGCAGGCGCGCCTGTACAGCTCGGTCTCGTCGCCGGCGCGATGCACGGCTTCACCTTGTTCCCGCTGACCGTCACCGAGCGGGAACTGCGGCGCCAGTGTGACTTCCTGTCCACTGCGGGACGGTAGCGTCGCCGCCGACGAAGCCTCGGCACTCGCCGTCGCCCTCGCCGCGACCGACGCGTCCGCCCCGTACGCCGGGGCGGCCCGCACGGCGGCCCAGAAGATCGCGGCCTCGGCATCCGGCCCCGCCTCGGCGGCGGCACAGGAACTCGCCGCCCGGATCGTCGCGTTGCCCTCGCCGTCCGACTCCACGGTCCGCACCGCGGTGGAACAGGCCCTCACCACCCACACGGTGCTGCGGCTGTCCTACATCGACGCGGCGGGACACGAAAGCGACCGCGAGGTGGAACCGGCCGGACTGCTCACCGCCGACGGCCGCTGGTACCTCATCGCCTGGTGCCGCACGCGACAGGCCGGCCGGGGCTTCCGACTGGACCGCATCACAGCGGCGACTCCCACCACGGAACCGGCGCACTCCCACGACCTGACCGACCTGCTGCGCGCGTCCGCCGCAGCGGGCGCGGTGCGGCCCACCGCACTGGCTCCGCTCACGTCCTCCGCTTCGAGGAAGGGAAGCAGAAGAAACACCCGCCGCTGAACCGCTAAACCCTCGCTTCCGGCCTCGCCTCGGACGCCACCGCAGCGGCCGTGTCCAGCGGGTCGCGTACGGGGCGGCCGAGGAGGTCCGCGAGGTCAGGGGCGGTGACGTCGAGGAAACCGTGCCGGATGCCGGTCGCGATCGAGGCGAGCATGGGCGGCTGGAACGGCAGCAGACCCGGCGTGTCGTCGAGGAGCCTGCGCCGGTACTCGCCCAGGCCGATGGTCCGATGCCGGACACTGAGCCGATCGGCCACCTGCCCGGCCGTGATCGGCGTACCGACGAGGTCATACGTACGTCCGTGCGCACCGTGTACCCGACCGTCCCGGCCCAGGTCGACTACCGTCTGACCGAGACCAGGACCGGCCTGACCCACCTGGTCAAGGCACTGGCCGACTGGTCCCTCGCCCACCGCGCCGACATCGCCGAGGCACGCAGTGCGTACGACCGAACGCACCCGGACCACGACATCCGCTGACGACAACCGTCAGCCGACGAGAACACGAAGGGCTGTCTCCTGGCGCGATCGCCGGGTCGCGGTCACGGTCATCGGCCGTCGGTGGTCACCGCGGTTGCTGTTCCGCGATGACCGCCCAGTCGTCCGCCCCGTGGCCGTCGGCGACGGCCTGATCGAAGACAGCCCGCAGCAGCTGACCGATCGGGAGCGGAATGTCGTGGTCGATCGCAGCGTCGAGCGCGAGGTGGAGGTCCTTGCGGCCCAGGACTGTGGTGAATCCGGCCGGCTGGTAGCGCTGTTCGGCGATCATCGACCCGTAGCCCGCGTAGACGGCTCCCGGGAAGAGTGTCGAGGTCAGCAGTTCGACGAACTGTCCGGAGTCGACACCGGCGCCCTCCGCGAGGCTGACGGCCTCGCCCAGTGACTGAATTGCGCAGGCGATCAGATAGTTCCCGAGGATCTTCACGATGTTGGCCTGCTCCGGACGGTCGCCGAGTCGCCAGGTGCGCGAGCCGATGACGTCGAAGAACGGCTGCGCGCGGTCGATCAGCCCGTCTTCACCGGCCGCAAGGATGTTGAGTGCTCCGGCTTCGGCGACCGGAACACGGCCGAAGACCGGTGCCGCGACGTACCCGATACCGGACTCGGCGTGCGCCGCGCCGACCCGGCGGGCCAGCCCGGCACTCACCGTGGCGAGGTTGACGTGAACAGTCCCGGCCGGGATCTGGGAGAGGACACCGGAGTCCATGAACGTCTCGGCGACGGCCCGGTCATCGGAGAGGACCGAGAAGACCATCGGCGAGTGCATCGCCTCTGCGACCGAGGCGGCACGACGGGCACCCGCCGCAACCAGTTGCTCCGCCTGTGCGTCGGAGCGGTTCCACACCACGACGTCGTGGCCGGCCTTCAACAGGTTGCGTGCGATGGGTTTCCCCATCGCTCCCAGACCGATGACCGCGATGCTGCTCATGCAGAGACACCTCTTTCACTGAACTGCCTAAGACAGTTCAAGAATGCCATGGAGTTACCATCACGTCGAACCGCCTAAGAGGGTTCTACGGGTGTTGTCGCTCACTGCGGAGGCTGGAAATGACCGAGGACGTACGACGGGTGTTCCGGATGGACAACGAGGTCCTGGCGTTCCGCTTCACTGCCACCGTCAGCGAGAGAGCCAACATGGAGCCGAGAGAGCGGCTGACAAGCTCCGCACGACTGACGATGTGGCTGCAGGCCACAGGGTTCGACGTCACCGGCGTGTCGCCGGACGATCTGGAGGACGCCGTCGAACTCCGTGAGGCGATCTACCGCATCGGGTCGGCGATCGCCGCAGGTGAACAGCCAGATTCAAAGGACGTCCGCACCCTCAACACGGTCGCTGCCGCCGGGCACGCGAAGGCCGCGCTGGAGCACGAACGCGCAGAATGGCACCTGACGGACACGACCCCTGTCGGTGACGCCCTCGGCGTCCTGGCCACGGATGCCATCCGCATCCTCGGGGGCCCCGATCGCGGCCGCATCAAGAACTGCGAAGGCCCCGGATGCGCGGGGCTCTATCTCGACACCAGCCGCGGAGCCAACCGCCGTTGGTGCTCCATGAACACCTGCGGCAACAAGGTCAAGAAGTCACGACTCGCCGCGAGCTGACCCGACGGTGCCGCGCATACCTGTCGGGGGCTGACCCCACGTTCCTCGGCGATCCGGGCGAAGGCGGCGTCCGACGCACCCAAACCACCCGCGCGGCAGATTCCTCCCAGTGGGCTGCGGGGTCCGACTCATTCTCTCAACTCCCTTACCGGCACCACGTTTCCCGGTGGAGACGGTTGGACAGGACCCGGCAGGCCGCAGGTCCACGCGGCTGGTTCTTCGGCGAGGGGGTCTGGTGCGGATCGCGGTGACGTACAACCAGCGGCGTGACGAGGATCCGTATCGGCGGGGGTTCACCCCGGTCGGGACGGTGCGGGCCGTCGTGGACAGCGTGCGGCATCTCGGGCACCGCGCGGTGTTGCGCGAGGTCGGTGCGCCGCTGGACGAGACCGCGCGGTGGCTGCGGCAGGTCGGGCCGGATCTCGTGCTGAACCTTGCGGAGGGGCGGGGCCACCCGTGGCGGCAGTCCGTGGTCCCCTCGCTGTGCGCGGACTTGGGTCTGCCGTACACCGGTTCCGATCCGGCGGCCTTGTACCGGGCCCTGGACAAGAACCTCACCAAGACGATCGCCGCGCGATGCGGTCTTCCCACGCCGGACTGGCTGTTCTTCTCCGACGCCGACGAGGTGTTCCGCGCGGACAGCGACGCGTTTCCCTTGCCCGCAGTGGTGAAGCCGAACTTCGAGTCCAGTTCGCTGGGTATCACGGCGGACTCGTACGTCACCCGGCCCGAGCAGGCCCGCGTACAAGCGGTGCGTCTGCTGGCTCAGCATCCGTACGGGGTGCTGGTCGAACGCTATGTCCCGGGCCGGGACATCACCGTTCCCTACCTGGAGGCCGTCAAGGACGGTGCCCTCACGCCCGCCGAGCATGTGCTGCTGTCAGGGACGGAACCGGGCAGCATGTTCGACTTCGCGCGCAAGGCAGCCCCGGGCGAGCACATCCGCCTGGACGTCCCGGCCAAGGTGGACGACGGCATCGGCGACCGCGCTCGGACGATGACCGTCACGGCCGTACACGCCCTGGGACTACGCGACTTGGCGCGCGCCGACTTCCGTCTGGCTTCGGACGGGGCGCTGTACCTCCTGGAGGTGAACAGCCTGCCGACCCTCACCCCCGGCGGCGTGATGCACAAGGCCGCAGCCCTGGCAGGACTCGACCCCGTACACGGAGTACTCGACGCGGTGCTGACCTCCGCCCACGCGCGACACGACGACGGCCGGTTGATGCCTTCCCGCCCATGAGGCGTCGGTGGCGAACTCAACCTGGATATCCGCGAGGAGCGTCGTTGCGAAGCCTCCAGATCTCCTTCCACTGCCGCTCGTTGTGAGCCACCAACAGCGGGTCGCGCTCATCGGCCCGCCGTTCCGCGAGGCTGACCCCGCATCCCCCGCACAGCTGGTGGACGGAGTGGAGACCGTCATCCCAGTCGCTGGTGTTGTCCCGGCTTCCGCATACGCGACACATCAGCGCGGGAGCGTCATCGAGCGGGACCGATGAACGCAGCACCCGCTCGACCACCACCGGCAGTGGTTCATCGGGGTGGTTTGTGGGATCGGGACAATACGCGATGTTCCCCCACCCACGTTGCCAGCCCCGCCAGGACTCGTCCAGCCTCACCTGACGAAAGCCACGCGCCTTGTCCGCTCGGCGCCTGGCGGCGTAGACACGCTCGTCGGCGAGCCAGAGCTGCCGGGCCTCGTGCAGCTCCTCGACCGCGCGTACGACCGAGTTCGGATCCTTCTCCAGATTCCTGGGGATCCCCGCACTGACGCAGAGGTGGTGATACGTGGCCCGGAAGCCGTAGGGCGCGAAGTGGACCAGGCACGACCGCAGGTTGCTCAGCCGGGCGTACGCCGGAAGGCCCTCGTCGCAGGCCCGTCGGCGGTGCGTGGTGAAGCTGCTCATCCCCGGACGCTACGGCCTGCCCCGCACACCTCGCACCTCACTTTGGGAGCCGCCCGGACATACGCGGGCCCGGCCCGGGTGATCCCGGGTCGGGCCGAGTGCGGTGTGCGGTCAGTCGAGGGCAGCGGCGAACATGCCGGGCTCGTAGGAGCCGCCCTTCTGGTGGACGATCACGGCGAGCCGGTTGGCCGCGTTGATCAGGGCGACCAGGCAGACCAGCGCGGCGATCTGGTCGTCGTCGTAGTGCTTGCGCACCTGCGCCCAGGTCTCGTCGGACACACCCTGGTGGGCGTCGGCGAGGCGCGTGCCCTCTTCGGCGAGTGCCAGTGCGGCCTGCTCGGCCTCGGTGAACACGGTGGACTCGCGCCAGGCGGCGACCAGGTTGAGCCGGACCGCGGTCTCACCGGCGGCCGCGGCTTCCTTGGTGTGCAGGTCGATGCACCAGCCGCAGCCGTTGATCTGGCTGGCGCGCAGCGACACCAGCTCCTGCGTGGACTTCGGCAGCGGCGACTGGCTGATCACCAGACTGGAGTTGGCGAACCGCTTGGTGAACTTGGCGGCGAGCTCGTTGTCGAACAGGTCGAATCGCGCGTTCATGACTTCGTCCTCACTCGTGGTGTTGCGATGAACGACCACAAGATGCCGACGGCCCGCGCCCTGTGACGGGTCGTCAGTGTGACGTGTGCCACCGCCCACAGGTGTCACAAAACTGCGGGGACCGGTGTCTTGTGCGCGTGGCACCATCGAGAGCGGACAGGCAGGAGCAGCCGGTGAAGAGCGAGATCAGTGAGCAGAACCTGCGTACAGAGGACGCCCGGGGCATACGTACGGACACCGCCACCGACGCGTTCGTCGCCCATCGCAACCTCCTCTTCACCGTCGCCTACGAGATGCTCGGCTCGGCCGCCGACGCGGAGGACGTACTTCAGGAGACCTGGCTGCGGTGGGCCGGGGTCGATCTCGACGCGGTGCGGGATCAGCGTGCGTATCTGGTCCGGATCACCACCCGTCAGGCGCTGATCCGGCTGCGTACGCTCGGCCGCCGCAAGGAGTCCTACGTCGGCACCTGGCTGCCCGCGCCGCTGCTCACCGTGCCCGACGTGGCCGAAGACATCGAGCTGGCCGACAGCGTCTCGATGGCGATGCTGCTCGTACTGGAGACGCTGGCGCCGACCGAGCGGGCTGTGTTCGTGCTGCGCGAGGTGTTCGACGTCGAGTACGAGGAGATCGCCGAGGCCGTCGACAAGAGCCCGGCCGCGGTCCGCCAGATCGCGCACCGGGCACGTACGCACGTAGCGGCGCGCCGACCACGCGGGATCGTTTCCCGGGCCGAGACCCAGCACGCGCTCGACGCGTTCCAACGGGCCGCCGCCACAGGTGATTTGCAGGGCCTCCTCGACATCCTCGCGCCGGACGTCGTCTTCATGGGCGACGGCGGCGGAGTCAAGCAGGCCGTCCTGAACCCGGTCAGGGGTGCCGACAAGGTGGCTCGTCTGCTGGCCGCCGGTCTCGGCAAAATCACCGCGTCGTCGCTTCGGCCCGAGCAGGTCAACGCCTACCCGGCACTGGTTCTCCGGCTCGACGGCGCGATCGACACCGTCGTGGCGGTACGCATCGACCACGGCCTCATCACCGGACTCTACGCCGTACGCAACCCCGAGAAGCTGTCGCACATGCAGCGGGAGACGGCCCTGCGCCGCTGAGCCCGGGCTCTTCCTGAACCGGCATCCGCTCCAACACCCCCGAGCCATCGAGAAGATGCACCGAGGGCCCCGGCAAACGCCAGGGCCCTCCTCTGCCTTCCCGACCTTCGTCACGCCTCCGCGACGGCCTCCAGTGGACTCAACGCGGCTGCCCGGCGGGCCGGTACGGCGGCCGCGAGCGCGCCGATAGCCAGCGAGACCAGGCACAGGAGGAGCAACGGACCCCACGGCAGCGCCAGGGAGTACTGCTCCAGCGCACCATTGGCCAGCGAGCCGACCGCCCACGCGCCGAACACTCCGCCCACCAGGCCGAGCAGGGTGCCGAACGCGGCGACGGTCACCGCTTCCAGGCGGATCATCCGCCGGATGCCGGCGCGGTCCATGCCGATGGCGCGCAGCGCTCCGATCTCGCGGGTGCGTTCCGAGACCGACATGGCCAGGGTGTTCACGATGCCGAGCGCGCCGATCACGGCGCCGATGGCGAGCATCCCGTACATCACGTTCAGCAGGTCGGCCATGGTGCCGGCGGCCTCGTCGACGAGTTGCCGCCGGTCCTGCACCTTCAGCAGCGGGCTGTTGCCGACGGCGGCGCGCAGCTGCTCCTCGGTGGTCTTCGAGACCGTGCCGTTGTCGGTGCGGACAAGGATGCGTTGGACGGAGCCGGGCATGAAGCTGTTCTTCGACACCTCGGTACGGGCGCCGAGCGCGTCGTGGGCGATGGGGTTGTCCTTGTAGACACCCACCACGGTGTACTTCTTGAACTCCTGCTTCAGGCCGATACGGGCGTTGAGTTGGCCGCCCGACGTCACACCGTTTTTCCGGGCGACGGTCTGGGAGACCGCGATCCGGCCCGGCCCGAGGTCCTTGACGGACCCGCTGACGAAATCGAGCTTCATGACGTCGTTCACGGTGTCGGGGTCGACGCCGGAGATGTCCGCGGCACCGCCGCCGGTGAACAGGCTGGAGTCCGTGACGGCGCTCGCGGTCCGCACCCCGGAGGTGTCGGCCACCCGCCGTACGGCGGCCGGGTCGACGCCGGTCGTAGTCGTACGGGAGCTGATGACGTAATCCGCGCCGAGCCCGGCCGCGGCCTGGCGGTCGAGGGCCTGCCCGGTGGAGTTGCCGATGACGGCGAGCCCGGCGACCAGTGCGGTGCTGATCAGCAACGTGGCGGCGGTGGCAGCCGTACGGCGCGGATCACGCAGGGCGTTCTCCTGGGCGAGCCGGCCGACGACCCCGAAGCGGCCGGTCAGCCGTCCGGTCAGCCGGATCACCGGGACGGCGAGCAGCGGCGCGAGGACGATCAGGGCGACGACGAGAAGAGAACAACCGAACATGGCGCTCTGCAAGTTCGCCTCCGAGGCGTCCTTCGCGCCGGAGAGCGACACCAGCCAACCGGCGCCGATGACAAGCAGGCCGAGGCCCACCGCGCCACGGATCCGCGAACGCGTGGCAGAGGGAGGCTGTTCCGTCGTACGCATCGCCTCGACCGGCGCGATCCTCGCCGCCCGGCGGGACGGCAGCCACGCGGCGAGCACGGTGACACCCACGCCCACCGCGAGCGCCGCCATGACAGAGCTCGGGCCGATCACCAGGGGGCCGTGGGGCAGTGTGTTCCCACCGGTGCTCAGGACATCGGGCAACACTGAGGCGATGCCGAGGCCGAGCACAAAACCGACCGCCGATGCGACGAGACCCACCAGCAGGGCCTCCAGCAGGACCGAGCGGGCCACCTGGCGGCGCGAGGCGCCGATCGCCCGCAGCAGCGCGATCTCACGGGTGCGCCGCGCCACCAGCATGGTGAAGGTGTTGACGATCAGGAACGAGCCGATGAACAGCGAGACCCCGGCGAAGACCATCGGCAGCTTCTCGTAGCCCCTGGTCAGCGTGTCGACGAGGATGGCCTGCTGGGCCGCCTGCCCGGCGCCGGTGGTGGCCTCGGCACGGTCGGCCGGGAGCATGTCGGTGACCCGGCGGGAGAGTTGGAACTGGTCGGTGCCGGGCGCGGCGGACAGATCGATGCCGGTGTAGTGGCCCGGAGTCGCGAACAGCTTCTGGGCGGTCGCCTTGTCGAACAGCGCGAGGGTGCCACCGGCGGTCACCCGGGTGTCCTTGGTGCTGACGATGCCGACGAGCCGCTTGGTCATGACCGGGCCGTCGGTGGCCAGCGTGATGGTGTCGCCGATGCTGAAGTGCCCGGCGGCGGCGGTGCCTTGGTCCACGGCGAGTTCACCGCTGTGCCTCGGGGCGTGGCCCTTGAGCAGCGGGTAGCGGCTGTCCTTGCCGTCCGCCCCGGGTACGTAGGCACCGGCCGGGTTCGCCCCCGGCTTCACCCGCAGCGGGGTGCCGTCCGCCGCGTTCAGAGCGGCCGATCCGTCGGCCGACGGTCGTACGGTGGCGACACCGGGCACGGCGGCCAGTTTCCGCACGAGCGCGTCGTCGAGCACGCTGGTCTGCGGGTCCGCAGGGGTCCCGGACGGGGACGCCTTCGCGGTGACGGTGACCGCGATGTCGGCGAAGCTCTTCGACGCGGCGGCGCGGTGGGCCTCGGCGGTGGAGTCCGCGAAGACGAGGGTGCCACTGACGAACGCGACACCCAGGCAGACCGCGAGGACGGTCATGATCTGACGGGCCTTGTGCGCCAGGAGGTTGCGCAGGGCTGTTCTCAGCATGGGATCTTTCAGGGACGTGGGCTCGCCGGAACGGATGCGAGCGGGTGGCGGGTTCGGACCTGGGGCGACGAGGTGACGGTGCGTCAGCTGGTGCGCGACCTGGCGTCGAACTGCTTCATCAGGTCCAGCACCCGGTCCGGGGTGGGATGGGTCATCTCGTCGACCAGGCGGCCGTCGGCGAGGAAGACCACGCGGTCCGCGTACCCGGCGGCGACGGGGTCGTGGGTGACCATGACCACGGTCTGGCCGAGTTCGCGCACTGACTCACGCAGGAAGCCGAGGACTTCGGCCCCGGCGCGCGAGTCGAGGTTGCCGGTGGGCTCGTCGCCGAAGATGATCGCGGGCTGCGAGGCCAGGGCGCGGGCGACCGCGACGCGCTGCTGCTGTCCACCGGAGAGCTGCGCGGGCCGGTGGCCGAGGCGCTCGGAGAGACCGACCATGGCGACCACGCGGTCCAGCCACTGCCGGTCGGGGCGGCGTCCGGCGATGGTCAGCGGCAGCGTGATGTTCTCAAGCGCCGTCAGTGTCGGCAGCAGGTTGAACGCCTGGAAGATGAAGCCGATCCGGTCCCGGCGCAGCTGGGTGAGCTGCCGGTCGTTGAGCCTGCTCAGCTCGGTGGTGCCGATGCGGACGGAGCCGGAGGTGGGGGTGTCGAGACCGGCGGCGCAGTGCATCAGGGTGGACTTGCCGCAGCCGGACGGTCCCATGATCGCGGTGAACTCCCCCTCGCGGAAGTCGATGCTCACCCGGTCCAGGGCGACGACCTGCGTATCGCCGCTGCCGTAGACCTTGCTCAGGTCGGCGGTGGCGGCCGCGACCCCGGGCGTGAGGTGCATCGCGTGCGGGGCAAAGGGGGTGACGCTCACAGGGACTCCTCTTCAAGTGCGGAAATGCGCACTTCAAAGGGTGTCCGGGAAACGTATCGGGGCCTGGGCGGCTGTGTATCGGCGGCCGCTCCGCTGCGTAGCAGTTCTGTAGGGGCTGCTACGAAGACGTCAATCCGGCAGGCGCAGGGTGGCGACCGCGCCGCCGTCCGGGGCGTTGTCGAAGCGCAGCTCGGCGCCGAGAAGCCGGGCCTGTCCCAGGGCGATGGTCAGGCCCAGGCCATGGCCCGAGCCGCGTTCCGTCGCACCCGTCTGGAACCGGCGCGGCCCGTGGACCAGCAGGTCCTTCGGGAAGCCGGGGCCGTGGTCGCGTACGACGACCGTACGTCCCTCGACGGTGACCTGCACCGGGGTGTCGCCGTGCCGGTGGGCGTTGACGACGAGGTTGCTGACGATCCGCTCCAGGCGGCGCGGGTCGGTCTCCACGGTGAAGTCCGCACCCTGTGCGTCGCCGACGGTGACCTCGGCGTCGAAGCCGGTACGCGTCACAGCCTCGCGGACTACGGCGCCGAGCGGCACCCGGGCGCGCACGGGTTGTTCGGCACCGGCGTCAAGGCGGGAGATCTCAAGGAGGTCCTCGACCAGGCCGCGCAGATCCCGTACGCGGGCACGGAGCAGATCCTCCGTCTCGCCGGGCGGCAGCAGGTCGACGGCGGCCAGCAGACCGCCGACGGGCGTACGCAACTCGTGGGCCACGTCCGCGGTGAACCGGCGCTCGGTGCGCAGCCGTTGACCGAGGCTGTCGGCCATGAGGTCGACGGTGGCAGCGATGTCGGCCACCTCGTCGTGGCCCTTGGTGGGCCCGGTCCGGGCGTCCAGGTCACCGGCGGAGATCCGGCCCGCGGTCTCCGAGACGCGCCGCAGCCTGCGGGCGAGCAGCCCGGCCCCGTACACCGCCAGAGGTGTGGCCGCCGCGAGCGCGGCCAGCGAGGCCACCGTCATGGTCATGTCGAGCTGGCGCAGGGTGTAGAGCTCGCTGTTCATGTTGACCTGGAAGGCGAGCACCGGGCTGCCCGGACCGGCGGTCCGCTGGGCGGCCCAGAAGCTCGGCCCGTCATTGCCGTCGACGTGCCCGTCGTAGGCGGTGTGCCGGTCGCCGTCGACCGGGTGGCGCAGTGCGGCGGGCAGGTCGGGCGGATCGAGGTGCGCGCCGTCCGCCAGCGTTCCCGTACTCCGGTACACCTCCATGGCCGAGTAGACGCTGTTGAAGGCCCGCGCCTCGGCCCGGTCGCGGATGTCCTGCTCGATCCACAGGTGCACGAGCACACCCACCGCCGCCACGACCAGGCATGCCGTGGCCGCGGCCAGCGCGGCGATCTTCCACCGCAACGAGGCGCGGGCCGACCACAGCCGGTGGAACATACGCACCGGTCTCAACGCCTGAACTTGTAGCCGAAGCCGCGGACGGTCTCGATCCGCTCCCGCCCCAGCTTCCGGCGCAGCCGTTGCACACACAGATCCACGACCCGACTGTCGCCGTCCCAGCCGTATTCCCAGACGTCACGCAAAAGGGTGTGCCGCTCCAGGACGACGCCCGGGTGCGCGGCGAACTCAAGGAGCAGTTTCAGCTCGGTCGGGGTCAGCGCCACCGGGCTCCCGGAGATGGACACCTCCATGCCGGCGGTGTCGATGGTCAGGTCCCCGAAGACCAGCACCTCGCCCTCGGAGGGCGACCCCGTGTCCGCGGCGTTCTCGGATCCCGGAGCGGTCGGCGCGTAGGTCGCCCGCCGCAGCAGCGAGCGGATACGTGCCACGAGTACGTACGTATCCACGGGCTTGACCACGTAGTCGTCCGCCCCGGCCTCCAGACCGGCGACGACGTCGAGCCCGTCGCCGCGGGCGGACATCATCAGGACGGGCACCAAGCTTGTCTCCCGCACTCTGCGGCACAGCCCGATGCCGTCGAGACCGGGCAGCATCACATCGAGAATGAGCAGGTCGAAGCCCTCATCGCGGTCCCGGAAGAGCTCAAGCCCTTCGAGCCCATCGGCCGCGGCCGCCATCTCGTAGCCGTAGCGCTCAAGGGCGACGGTGAAGGACCGCCGCATCAGCTCGTCGTCCTCCACCAGCAACACACGAACAGGCCGCGAAGGTGCCCCAGCGGGGGCGGACGAGGACACGGGCGGATGACTCCTGTCAGAAACGGTCCGGGCGGGCGATCCCGGCGGTACTCGCGTGCGGCCGGCGACCCGAAGGGAACGATACGGCAGAGACCGGACGCGGCGACGGCGTCACACGTGTGAACACGCAACCCGTTCCGGCGGGCACTACCCAACGCGAATGCCCAGGTCAGACGGGGTGACACCGCCTCGGACGGCCGGTGGAACCACGTCACTCCGGCTCCCTGTGAGGCCCCTTCGCCGTGGGTCGACGCGCTGATTCGATGGACAACCAAGCGCTTCCTGATACCTACCGGATACAAATGTCGACGTCGATCTCGATACGCGGCCGTGGACGACGAGCGTGGGGACCTCGATCTCGGGCAGGCGCTCGCGCCAGCGGGGTGTGCAGTCCAGCCTGGAGAACACCATGCCCATCTGGTTGGCCATCTGGACCGCGGGTGCGGTGCCGGGCGTGCGGTCCCAGATGCGGGCGCCTCCGGATCCGACGTCGTCGACTCCCCGCTGTCGCGCAGGTCGTAGCGCACCACACGGCGCCCGCCGGCGGCGAGGCGCTCGCACAGCGCGTCGGGCCAGGAGAGCATCGTCGTCCCGCCCGCGAGCAGGACGAGTGGCGCGTCGTCGTCACCGAACGACTCGGTGCCCAGGGCGATCTCATCAGCGATGATTCGAGTCACGCCAGGGCAGACCCGATTCACCGCCCGAACTCATCGCTCACGCACGAAGCGTGTGTGGTGCGCAATCGCACGCGCTCTCCGTGAACCCCGTCCCCGCCCGCCACGGCAACGACCCCGGTCGTCAGTTCCCGTGGCCGCGCGCACCGGCGACGAATCGGTACGCTTGCGGGCATGTCCGCTGCCCCAGTACGTGTACGTTTCGCTCCTTCTCCGACCGGCATGTTCCATGTCGGTGGAGCCAGGTCCGCTCTCTACAACTGGGCCGTCGCACGGCAGTCCAACGGGAAGTTCGTCCTGCGGATCGAGGACACCGACACCGCGCGCAACAAACCCGAGTGGATCGACGGCATCATCAACGCCCTCGCCGCCATCGGGATCTCCGAGACGGACCCCGCGTTCGAAGGCCCGTACTTCCAGTCGCAGAACGCCGACCGGCACCGCGAAGCCGCGCAGCAGCTCTACGCGGCCGGTCGCGCGTACTACTGCGACTGCACACGGGAGCAGGTGCAGGAGCGGACCGGGTCCCAGCAGCTCGGCTACGACGGCTTCTGCCGCGAACGGGGGCTGGAGTACGCGGAGGGGCGGGCGTTGCGGTTCCGTACTCCCGACGAGGGCGCGACGGTCGTAGTGGACCTGATCCGGGGCGAGCCGAGCTTCCCGAACTCGGCCATCGAGGACTTCGTGATCGCTCGCGGTGACGGCTCCCCCGTGTTCCTGATCGCGAACGTCGTCGATGACCTCGATGAGGGGATCACCCAGGTCATCCGGGGCGAGGAGCACCTGTCCAACACGCCGAAGCAGCAGTTGCTGTGGCAGGCGCTCGGCGCCGAGCCTCCGGTGTGGGCGCACCTTCCGGTCATCGTCAACGAGAAGCGGCAGAAGCTGTCCAAGCGCCGCGACAAGGTGGCCCTGGAGGACTACCTCGCCGAGGGGTTTCTCCCGGCGGCGATGACCAACTATCTGATGCTCCTCGGCTGGGGTCCGGGCGACGACGTCGAGCTGCGGCCGTACGACGAACTGGAGCAGAGGTTCCGCGTCGAGGACGTCAACACCTCCCCCGCCTTCTTCGACATCAAGAAGCTGACCGCGTTCAACGGTGAATACGTACGGGGGCTCCCTCTGGGCGAGTTCATCGAGGCGTGCCGGCCGTGGCTGCGTGCGCCGTACGCCGGCTGGGCCCCCGAGGACTTCGATCAGGCGGCCTGGGAGGCGCTCGCACCCCACGCCCAGACGCGGTTGGCCGTGCTCTCGGACATCACCGCCAACGTCGACTTCATGTTCCTGAAGGAGCCGGTCGAGGACGAGCCGTCGTGGGCGAAGGCCATGAAGGACGGCTCGGACGCCCTGCTGAAGACGGCTCGCGCCAACCTTGAGTCGGCCGACTGGACGAGCCCCGAGTCCTTGAAGGAAGCCGTTCTTGCCGCCGGTGAGGAGCACGGCCTCAAGCTGGGCAAGGCGCAGGCCCCGGTCCGCGTAGCCGTCACCGGCCGTACGGTCGGCCTGCCGCTCTTCGAGTCCCTGGAGATCCTGGGCAGGGAGAAGACCCTGGCTCGGATCGATGCGGCCTTGGCGAAACTGGTCGGCTGACCTGAGTGAACGCTGAAGAGCCCGGCCCGAGCGGTGCGTCCACCGCTCGAGCCGGGTGATCAGTGGGAGCCTCAGCAACCCCCGCCGTCATGCGGCGCGGCCCAGTCCGCCCCGCCGTACCAGTGGTCGGTGCCCCACGCGTCGTTGCCGCAACTACGGTTCGCCGTCCACATGTTGGCCTGGGCGCGCCAGTCGTCCGGGCTGCCGTCGTGCACCCAGCCCCAGGAGGACACGTTCTTCTGGTTGATGTCGCCGCAGAGGTACGGCTCGACCGCACCCGAGGTGGGCGAGACCAAGGCGACGCAGACCGTGGGGTTGTCGCGGGCGTGGTCGCTCTGGAACTGCCCCGCCCACTGCCAGTGGGCCTGCGTCCGGTTGCAGGAGGAGTCCCAGAGCTGCTGCACCTGCCCGGCGTACTCGCCGTACATAAAGAAGTTCCCCGGGCTCCCGATGTAGTGCCAGTTCCCGGTACAGGTACCGCCGTCCATCGGCCGCATGGCGGTGGAGGTGTGGCCGGTCGCCTGTGCGCTGCCCGCGCCGGAGAGCGCGAGTGCTCCCCCGGCGAGGACGGCGGCGATCGCGGGCACGGCACGTCTTGTCCTGCGAAGCATGGCCATGTGGCTGGTCTCCTGACCGTCACGTCGGTGGAGCCGCCCGCAGAGGGCGACTGGATGCCGCGGCCAGTTCATCGCGTACGGGCCTCGCGCGCCTGGACTTTCGGGGTGGGCCGAAAAGCCTCAAAAGTACGGGACGGCCTCACGCTGCCCGGCCGCCGCACCCCGCGGCCATTCCGCGTCACAGCCGCCGGGCGGCGGGCATACGGGCCAGGTTCACGCCGGCCGCGCGGGCCGCGTGCCTGACGGCATCCGCGGCGGAGCCCGATCGCCGGTCGTCGAGGAGCGTCACGCCGATGGCAGCGACCACGGCCCCGGACCGGGCGCGCACCGCTGCCACCACGCAGCACATGGGCACTTCCCCCTCCGAGTGCTGAACGGCCACGCCGTGCTCCCTCGCGCTGCCGACCCGGCGTGACCACTCGGCGGCGGAGCAGCCGACCGGCGGCCGCGTCGCGGTGCCGGACGCCGCGACGACGATGTGGGCCGCGCTGCCCGGCGGCACGACCGCGCCGGCGGGGAAAGGGATGCCCGCGTCCGCCGGCCCTGGCAGCCGAGCAATGACCACCATGTCACCGGCGCAGGGAGCCACCGCGGCCGCGCCGCCCCCGGTCACCGCCACGAGACGCCGCAGCGGCAGCGCGGCGGCTCTCTCCACCATGCGATGGGTCCGCCAGGCGCGCCCGAGGCGGGCGACCGTCGCGCCCATGCGGTAGCGGCCGTCCCGGCGCTCCACCGCGCCAAGACCCGCCAGTTGGTCGAGCAGCCGGTGCGCGGTCGCCTTCGGCAGTCCCGCCCGGGCCGCCAGATCGCTCAGCCCGGCCTCATCCACCCCGGCGAGCCCCTCCAACAGCGCGAACGCCCCCTCCAGCACACCCCGCCCGGCGCCGACTCCCCGTCGTCGCGGGACTTCCGGGGACAACCCCGTGGCCTCCATCGCAACCCCCTACAGGCTGCCCCCACACTGCTGCGGACCCAACTCGGCCCGGAATACCGCGTATTGGGTATTGACAGCATTCACGCCATGAAGGAGCACCAAGGAGGGGCGCCCGCTGAGCCGACGGCTCTCCGACGGCTCAGCGGGCGGCTTGTCACTCCGCCATCTCGTACGCGCCGGACAGCGCCTCCACACGGTCCCAGACCCGCGCCGAGCGGGCGTCGTCGACGGCCGGGCGGCGGACCGCGCCGAGCGCCCAGGCCTGCTGCTGCTCGGTGGCGGAGTCCTTGCCGTGCAGCTCGACGGCGTGCGCGGAGAAGTCCCGTACGAGGACCGCGAACAGCTCGTCCAGTACATCCTCGTCCAGACCCGTCAGACGGGCCTGCTCCAGGACCAGCTGGCCGTGGACGACGAGCGCGAACAGCTGGCCGACGGCGAGCAGCAGGTCGAGGTCCCGGCTCTGCGCCTCGTCGGGAGCCGCGGTGGTGACGAACTCGCACAGCGCGTCGGCCTGCTCGCGGAAGCGCGCGACGTTCGGCAGCGTGGCGTACGCGTCGTAGGCGGCGCGCCAGTCGTGGAAGCGTACGGAACCAAGGCCGCGGGCCGGTCCCTGCCGGAAGAGGAAGTCGTCGTCGGCCGCGTCGAGGCGGGTCGGCACGGCCGGGTACTCCACCGGCTCCAGCAGGTGGTTGCGCATGAACTTGAGGATCAGCGCGAGGTTGACGTGGACCGTGCCCTCCAGCTTGGGCAGTCCGCGGATCTCGATCGCCGCCTGGGCGAAGTAGTTGTCCTTCTCGAAGCCCTTGGCCGCGATGACGTCCCACATCAGGTCGATGACCTTCTCGCCCTCCGTGGTCACCTTCATCTTCGTCATCGGGTTGAAGAGGAGGTAACGGCGGTCGTCGGGCCCGGCCGAGCGGAAGTAGTCGACGGCGCGGTCGCTGAAGAGCTTCATACCGACGAGACGTACGTACGCGTCCGTCAGCTCGCGGCGCACGTGCGGGAAGGCGGTGACGGGGCGGCCGTAGAGGATGCGGTTGTGCGCGTGGGTGACAGCCTCGTACATCGCGTGCTCGCAGATGCCGATGGAGGCGGTGCAGAGGTTGAACTTGCCGACGTTGACGGTGTTGAGGGCGGCGTCGAAGGCGGCGCGGCCGGTGTGCAGGACGTCGTCCGGGGCGACCGGGTAGTCCTCCAGGCGGAACTCACTCACGTACTTCGAGGAGTCGACCACGTTCTTGACCAGGTGGTACGCCGGGTGGCGGCTGTCGGCGGCGAAGAAGACGTAGCCGTCCGGGCCCTCGACGTCGGTGCGGCGGCCGAAGACCGAGACGAGCCCGGCGGCGTTGCCGTTGCCGATGTAGTACTTGGAGCCGGTGGCCCGGAAGCCGCCGTCGCCGTCGGGCTCAAGGAGCATGTCGGTGGAGTAGATGTCGGCGCCGTGCGTCTTCTCGGACAGACCGAAGGCGAACACCTCACCCTGGGAGAGGAGTTCGGCCGCGCGGGCGCGGGCGGCGGCGTTGTCGCTCTGCCACACCGGGCCGAGGCCGAGGATGGTGACCTGCCAGGCGTACCAGTAGTCGAGGCCGTAGAACCCGAAGATCTCGTTCAGGGCCGCGATCCGGGCGGTGTCCCAGCGCTGGTCCTCGTTCCCGGCATCGGCGGCCGGGGTGAGGAAGGTGGCGAACAGACCCTCCTTGGCGGAGAACGCGAGGAAGTCCGCCAGCCAGGCACGGGAGCGGTAGTCCTCGATCAGCCTGCGCTTGCCGCGCTCCTCGAACCAGTCGACGGTGGCCCGCAGCAGCCGACGGGTCTCGGCGTCGAAGTGCTGCGGGTCGTAGGTACGCGGGTTGAACAGCAGAGCGTCGGCCATGAAGAGTCGCCTTTCGAGGGGGTGAGGGTTCCGCTCGAATCGCCGGGCCGGCTCATGGCCGGAGCCTGGCTTCTGCAGCGGAGAGACGAGGATCGCGTGTTCGCGCGCCATACCTCGAATCCTTCTATGCAACTCGTTGCATAAACAAGTCTCACCGCCCGAGTGAGACCCGACTCACCCATGGCAGCCGGGGCGGAGGGTCAGCGCTGGGCGGTCAGGCCGTATCCGTACGGGAACAGCGGGTCGTAATGGGCGTCGCCCACGTTGATCGGTTCCTGGGCCTCGCTGCGGGGCCAGGTCACCGGGAGCTTGCCGGTGAAGGGGCGCTTGCCGAACAGGACGTCCGCGACCCCGTCGCCTTCGCTGCCGGGGAGCCAGGACATGGCGAAGGCGTCCGCCTTGGGCAGTTGGTCGGTGATGATCTGCGGGCGGCCCGCGACGTCGAGGACGAGGCATGTCCTGATCGCGGAACATACGCGGTCGATGTTCGCCCGGTCCGTGGCGGAGAGGTTGAGAGTGTGGCCGCCGGTGCCGACGTCGCCGACACCTTCGGCGTAGGGGGTTTCGCCGATGACGACGATGCCTACGTCGGAGCCGGTCATGGGGGCGGTGGCGTCGGCGCTGTACGTGACGTTCTTCGCGTCGCGCTGGATTCCCTGGAGGATGGTGGTGCCGGGGAAGGCGGTGTTGCCGGACTGGCCCTGCCAGGTCACGGTCCAGCCGCCGGCCTGGTTGCCGAGGTCGTTGGCGTTGACTCCCGCCACATAGATGTGCTGGGAGGGCTTGAGCGGCAGCGCGTGGTGGTCGTTCTTCAGCAGGACCTGGGATTCGGCGACCGCACGACGGGCCACGGCCCGATGGGCGGGCGAGCCGACGGTGTCGATGTTGGCCCGGTCCGTGAACGGGTGCTCGAACAGGCCGAGTTGGAACTTCGCGCGCAGAACACGGGAGACCGCGTCGTCGATACGGGACATCGGGACGCGGCCCGCCTGGACCTCGGCGGCGAGAGTCTGCTCGAACTGCGGGGCGTCGTACGGCTGCATGAACATGTCCATACCGGCGTTCACCGAGGTGCGGACCTGGGTCGCGAAGTCGCCCGGCAGTTGGGTGATGGCGTCCCAGTCGCTGATGAGGAACCCGTCGAAGCCGATCTTCCGCTTCAGGACGTCGGTGAGCAGCTCCTTGCTGGCGCTCATCTTGACCGGCTGACTGCCGGGCACGTCGGTCCACTGGACGGACGAGTAGGACGGCATGACACTGCCGACGCCGTGGACCTGGACGGCGGTGACGTACGGGGCCAGGTCGACGGCGGCGAACCGCTGATGGCTGGTGCGGGTGATACCCCGGTCGATGGTGTAGTCGCCGGTGGTGGAGGTGCCGTAGGTGGTGTCGCCGTCACCGGCGTAGTGCTTGACGGTGGCCAGCACGCGGTCGGGCCGGGCCAGGTCCTTCGTACGGGTGCCCTGGAAGCCGTCGATGGCGCTTTCCATCCGCTGGACCAGCGCCGGATCCTCGCCGAAGCTCTCATACGTACGGCCCCAGCGGTCGTCGCGGGCGACGCACACGCACGGTGCGAAGACCCACTGCGGGCCGGTGGCCCGGGTCTCGGTGGCCGTGATGTGCTCCTCTTCGGCCACCAGCCGGGGGTCACGCGTGGCGCCCATGCCGATGTTGTGCGGAAAGATCGTCGCGCCGACCAGATTGCCGTCCCCGTGCACGGAGTCGATCCCGTACAGCAGCGGGATGTGCAGCCGGGACGCGAGCGCGTGCGTCTGGTAGCCGTCGATCATGTCCGCCCACGCCGCAGGGGTGTTGGGCGTCGGGGTGGATCCGCCGCCGGACAGCAGCGAGCCGAGGTTGAGGTGGGTGATCTGCGTGGGGTCGGCGTCGACCGAGCCGCGTTCGGCCTGGGTCATCTGGCCGATTTTCTCGGCCGTGGTCATCCGGCCGAGCAGATCGGAGACCCGCCGCGCCACCGGCAGCTTCGGGTCGAGGTACGCGGGGGCTGTCGCGGTGCCGGGGTCGGCCAGGGCCGACGAGGCGGGCATGGCGGTGGCGACGAGGGCGGCCGCGACCAGCAGTACGCCTGCCGTGCGTCGACCGGTGGTGCGTGCTCGCGGCCGGGCGCCGCGTGCGGGGTGAAGTCTCACGTCGATGCTCCTTGGAACGTGGCCGCCTCGCGGGGCGCGACCGGGTTACGGTGCCGAAATGTTGTCCGGAGTGGCGCCCCGCGAATCCGCTGCTTTCACGCGGCGCCCGAATCCTGTGGTGCGGGGATCGCGCTACTTCTGCGTCCACAACTGGTTGGGCTGGGTGCCGCCGCCGTAGCAGTCCCAGATCTGCAGGAGCGCGCCATTGGCGGAACCCTCGGCGTCCAGGCACTTCCCGGACCGGGGGTTGGTGACGGTGCCGTTGGCGTTGAACTGCCACTGCTGGGCGCCGGTGCCGTTGCACGACCAGAGCCGCACCTGTGCGCCATTGGCCGTGGAACCGGCGGCCACATCAAGGCACTTGCCGCTCTGCGGGTTCACGATCTGCCCGCCGTCACGCTTGAACTGCTGGTTCCACCCGCTGCCGCAGTCCCACAACTGCACGGCCGTGCCGTCGGAGCTGCCCCGGTCCTTCAGGTCCAGGCAGCGGCCGCTCTGCTGCCCGACGACCGTGCCCGGCGTCGCGCCACCGCCGCCCGAGCCGTTCGAGTCGTACGAGAAGGAGTGCACGGACAGTCCGGGCCCGCCCACCCACGGCTCGAAACCGAACTGCACACTGGTCATGTACCAGGCCGACTGGAGAAAGCCGCGGGTGATCGAGTCGTCGGTGAAGTCCTTGATGTTCACCGTGATCGTATGGGTGGGCTGCTGACGGACGTACGAGACGGTGTTCCAGGTGATGCCGCTGCCCTGACGGCCGTACCACACATCCCAGTTGGCGCCCTCGATCCAGACGGTGGCGACCTTGCTGCCGTACGGTGTGGGCGGCCCGGAGTGGTTGGCCCAGATCATCAGCTCCTCGCCGTTGTTCTGGCCCGACGGGTTGGGGCTGGTGTCGAACCAGATGTCGTAGGAGGCGTCCCACTGCCCGTCGGCGGTGCCGAAGTCGACGCTGGACCGCGGGTTGTACGCGCTGCCGAAGGACGACACCCGCAGGGGCAGACCGTTACCGGTGGAGCAGTTGCCGTAGTGGCAGCCGGCGTAGACCGAGGGGTACGCGGCCGGTGCGCCGCCGCTGCCCACGTTGTGCCAGCCCTTGGTGATGTCGAAGCCGTCATCGCGCACGTCGATGCACTGCTCGACCGAGTCGCCCCACTCGTTGTTCTGGACGACGTACTTGCCGCCCGACACCTTCGTACTGTCGGTCCTGCCGCAGAGGGTGGTGCTCGCGGACGCCGAGGACGCGCCGGCCAGAGAGAGGGCGACCATGAGCAGAGCAACCACGACAGCCACGGCCCCATGTGGCTTCAGGCGCGATCTGGGCATGGGGGATCCTTTCGATCGCCGGGTGGGCCTCTGCCGCACCCGGGCGGTGGGGGGGATGCGCCGTGATCGATGGGAGCGCTCCCGTACGCGGCGACGCCGGCTCCTTCCGGAAAAGGGCATGCGGGAGCACTCGGACCAAGACGGCTCGCCGGAGCCGTCTCCGAAGCGGAGAAGCAGAAGAACCAGTACGCGGCGGACGAGCTCGCCCAGCTCGCTCACGCCACAACACATGAAGCCAGCGCAGCTGATTGACTGTCAAGCGGCGTGCATACGTTCACTTTATGAAGTCAGCGCGGGGTGCCTGTGGTGGGCGTGAACGCCGACCACTTCGCCCTGAACACCACTGAGTTGCCGGGCTTGACCGGCTTGACCCGGCTTGCCGATTCAGTCCATCCGAGGCAGGTACGGCAGTGCGGCGCCGGAATCCGCATTCACCGGGACCCGTCCGGCGAGGGGTTCCTTGAGGCGCACAGTGACCTTCGCGACCTTCAGCGACGCGTCGCAGATTCCCTTGAACGTCCCCTTGCGCTCAACGGCGGCGAGCACGACACTGTCGCGGCTTTCCCGCACCCGCACGTCCACACCCTTGGCACAGGCGCCATAGCCTGTGTCCACTGTCAGCAAATACCCCTCGGACGACACGGCACCGATACCCATGATCGGCATCAACCCGCCCGCGCGCGGCAGCACGCCCACCGGCGACGCGGGCAACTCCGGGGAGGGGATCGCCACCCGGGTGAGCGGGGTGGCGTAACCCTTGACGGAAAACCGCCATACGGGCAGGCGGGCCGGGCCGCGCGAGGTGAGCACCGTCCGCTCACCGCGATCGGCGCCGGTCACCACCAGCGGCGGCGCACCCTTCTCGCTGCTCCGGGCGCCCAGTAACGCAAATGTCTGAGGTGCCGTCAGCACCGGTGTGGCCGTGGTGGATCCGTCCGCCCAGTGGACACTGGCCGGCGGGGTGCCGTCGGGCAGGCTGCCGCGCAGCTCCAGCCATTTGTTGCGGTACGCCTCCTTGTCCTGCTCGGAGCGGAAGGCGTCCTGCGGCAGTTGGATGGCGTCTTCGAGCAGGTAGACGCCCCCGCGCCACTGCCGGGCCGCCTGCGATCCGTCCCAGGCGTCGGCCACCTTCTTCATCCGCGCGTCGGCGTCCTTCGCCGGGATGCTCACCGCATCCCCGTCGGAACCGGAACATCCGGCCGCCAGCACCGCACCCGCCGTCATCGCGACCACCGCGACCACCGCCGTCGAGACCGCTCTGCGCATGATGTCTCCCCCGTCTCGCCCTGGGCCGTTTCCCCTTGGGCGTGAGCGGGCGTGCGCCGGTTCCACGGGCGGCTGGAAATCAGCCAGCGGCGGCGCGGTGCGGTTGTACCCACGGCAACATGAGGACGTGCCGGGTCCAGGGCATGGACCCGGCACGTCCTCGCCCCCGGAAGGGCATGCGCTGCCGTCAGAGGTGTTCGGCAGGGTTGGCCGGCAGGAAGAAGTTCCAGCTTCCCGGACCGTGGTGCTGGCCGTCCGGGGAGTTTCTGGAGGCGCAGGCGCCGTTGGTGGGCGCGCCGTTCCACCAGAGGCTGAAGCAGTAGTTGCAGAAGCGCCAGTTGTCCTGGTACGCCGTTACACGGTCCGGGATCGGAAGCCCTGCCAAGGCTCGCGCCTGGTTGTGCGAGGCGGCGGCGCGGGCGGCGGGCGTACCCATGATGGCCGCACCGGCGACGAGGGTCGCTCCTCCCGCCGCCTTCATGACCCTGCGACGGCTCTGCTGCTGATCGGTCATGTGCTCACTCCTTTCGGGCTGCGCCAACCTTGCTCCGATCCCAACTGGGCCAGGAATCACGAATATTGGGTATTGACAGCCTTCACTGAGTGATCCGGACATCCGGCGAACGGCTCATCGGCCGAGCAACCGCCGAAGCCAGCGCGTACGGGCTTCGCGGGCGTCCCGGCTGAGGTCCGCCTGCGGCGCGAGGGTGTCGAAGCCATGGAACGCGCCGGGCCATACGTGCAGTTCGGCCTCGCCACCCGCCTGCCAGATCGCATCGGCGTAGGCCACGACCTCGTCCCTGAAGGTCTCGGCCGACCCGACTTCGAGGTAGGCCGGGGGCAGCTCGGACAGATCCGTGGCGCGGGCGGGGGCCGCATACGGAGGAAGGTCTTCGGCCCCGTACAAGTCGCCCAACAGGGCCTGCCACGCGGTCGCGTTGGAGGTCCGGTCCCAGGTGTCACGACCGGCCATCTGATGGCTGGAAAACGTGTCGTTACGGTCGTCGAGCATCGGGCTGAGGAGCAGTTGGCCGATCGGGGTCGGACCGCCACGGTCGCGGGTCAGCAGGGCGAGGGCGGCGGCGAGTCCACCCCCGGCGCTCTTCCCGCCCACGAGGATGCGATCGACGTCGAGGCCGAGGTCAGCCGCGTGATCAGCGGCCCATACCAGCCCCGCATGACAGTCCTCCACCGGTCCGGGGTACTGCGCGTGCGGCGCCAGGCGGTACTCGACGGAGATGACGGCGAGTTGCAACGGGAGAGCCCATTCGCGGAGCAGGCGCGGCAGTACGGACCACGCGTTGCCCGTGATCATTCCGCCGCCGTGCATGTAGTAGAGGAGCGGCAGTGGCCCATCGACCCCGGCGGGCCGCGCGCTCACGAGCGTGACATCCGGCCCGCCCGACGCCCCCGGCACACGCAGCTCCTCCACCTCGAAGCGGTCATCGGCCCGCAGATCCCCCACCGTGGGCCTGGGCCGCCCCGCCGCATCCCGCTTCTGCCAGGCAACAAGGCTCTCCGGGGTGACCGGCTCCCGCGCCTCCTCCCCCAGGGCTGCCAGCACGACACGCAGCTCCGGATCGATGGGAGGCGGCACGTACCGAGCCGTCGACGCAGACCCGCGCTCCAGCGGTATGTCACCGACACCCACGACAAGAGCTCCCCTCGGTTGACGGACGCCCGACGGCACCCCGACCAGGACAGCTTGCCAGCCGGGCCGCGCGGGTGAGCAACACCGGACATCGCCGTACCCTGCCGAAAACCAGTCGCCGACCCCGACCCCGCTGTGCGAGTGTGACGGGAGAGGCCCTCTGCGACCAAGGAGATCATCATGCGCGGAACGTTCATGTCCCAGACGAAAGGAATGCTCATCAACCTGAAGGACATGACGCTTCATGCGCAGTACGTCACGCACGCTCAACCTGGGGATCCTGGCGCACGTCGATGCCGGTAAGACGAGTCTGACCGAACGGCTGCTGCACACGGCCGGGGTCATCGACACGCTCGGCAGCGTCGACGCGGGCAACACGCGGACCGACAGCATGGAGCTGGAGCGGCGGCGCGGTATCACCATCAAGTCGGCGGTCGTCAACTTCGTGCTGGGGAGCGGCGATTCGGCCGTCTCCGTCAACCTCATCGACACACCCGGCCACCCCGACTTCATCGCCGAGGTCGAACGTGTCCTCGGTGTCCTGGACGGCGCCATCCTCGTCGTATCCGCCGTGGAGGGCGTGCAGCCGCAGACCCGCGTTCTGATGCGTACGCTCAAGCGGCTCGGCATCCCCACCCTGCTGTTCATCAACAAGGCCGACCGACGCGGCGCCGACGACGGACGTGTACTGCGCGAGATCGAGCGCAGACTCGATGTGCCCGTGATCGCGATGGGACATGTCACCGACGGACTCGGCACGTCCACCGCACGCGCCACCGCCTTCGGTGAAGGTGACGCTCCCTTCGTGCGACAGCTGCTCGACTCGCTCACCGTCCACGACGACGCTCTCCTCGCCTCGTACGTGGAGGACGAGGCCGACGTCTCGTACGACCGGCTGCGCGCCGCACTCGTGGCGCAGACCCGTGGTGGGCGGGTGCATCCGGTGTACGTCGGCTCGGCGATCACCGGCGCGGGTATCCCGGAGCTCGTCGAGGCGATCCGGGAGCTGCTGCCCGCCGAGCGCCCCAGCGGTGAAGGTCCGCTGTCGGGGCGGGTGTTCAAGGTGGAGCGCGGGCGGAGCGGTGAGAAGATGGTGTATGCCCGGATGTTCTCGGGAGAGCTCAGGGCCCGCGAGCGTGTACCGGTCGGGGGCGCCGAGGCCAAGGTCACGGATGTCGCCGTCTTCGACCGGGGTGCCCTTGAACGCCGTACCTCGGTACGGGCCGGGGAGATCGCGATGCTGCGCGGGCTGTCGGCGGTCCGGATCGGGGACGTGATCGGGCGGGTTCCGGACGGCCGCCCTGACGGCCGTGTCTTCTCGCCGCCTTCCCTCGAAACCGTCGTCGTACCCGCCGCCCCGGCCGACAGGGGCGCACTGCACCTGGCCCTGACCCAGCTCGCCGAGCAGGACCCGCTGATCGGACTGCGTCAGGACCCGGACGGCCGGCAGTTGTCCGTCTCGCTCTACGGCGAGGTACAGAAAGAGGTTTTGCAGACCACCCTCGCCGAGGAGTACGACCTCGCCGTCGAGTTCCGCGAGACGACCCCGATCTGCGTCGAGCGCGTGACCGGCACCGGGTCGGCCCACGAGATCATCGACCACGACGGGAATCCGTTCCTGGCGACGGTGGGACTGCGGGTGGGGCCGGGGCAGATCGGCGGCGGTGTCGTCTTCCGGCTCGACGTCGAACTCGGCTCACTGCCGCTCGGCTATATGCGGGCCGTCGAGGAGACGGTCCACACCACGCTCCGGCAGGGACTGCACGGCTGGCAGGTGCCCGACTGCGTGGTGACGATGACCCACTCGGGGTTCTGCAGCATCCGGAGCACAGCGGGCGACTTCCGCGGGCTGACCCCGCTGGTCCTGATGACCGCGCTGCACCGGGCCGACACGGTCGTCCATGAGCCGATGCACCGGTTCCGCCTGGAGTTCCCGCAGCAGGCATACGCCGTGGTGTCGCTCGCCCTGGCCCGCCGCCGCGCCCTGCCGGGCACACCGACGGCACTCGGAGAGGCGTACGTCGTCGAAGGCCACCTCCCGGCCGACCAAGTGCACGGCTTTGAGCGGGAGTTGCCCGAGCTGTGCGGCGGCGAGGGCGTTCTGGAGACGGCCTTCGACCACTACCGCGCGGCGGCGGTCCCGAGGGCCCGGGTGCGTACGGACCACAACCCGCTGCACCGCGATGAGTATCTGCTGCACGCGCACCGCCGGATGTGACGGTCGACCGGCCCTGCCGCCCTCGAACGGCCCGGCAGGGCTCAGGCCGTCGCGAGGGCAATCTCCGTCGACTTGATCAGCGCGACCACGGACGCACCAGCAGCCAGGCCGAGGTCGGCGACGGCGTCCTTGGTGATGGCGGCGGTGAGCGCGCCGCCGTTGATGTCGACCTTGACCGAGGCCATGGCGCCGCCGGTGGCAACGTCGGCGACGGTGCCGGCGATCTGGTTACGAATGGACAGACCCTCGACCGGGCCGGTCGCCAGGGACACCTCGGTCGACTTGATCAGAGTGCGCACGGCCGAGCCCTCGGCGATGCCCAGCTCCTTGACGGCCTCCAGGGTGATGGCGGCCGTCATGTCCTGACCACCCTCCAGGCGAACCTTGACCGTGGCCATGACCTCGCCGGGGGTGACCGAGGTGACGGTGCCGGGGATCTGATTGCGGATGGACAGGCTCATGACGGAACGCCTCGCATACGGGGTGTTTGAGTGGAGGTGGAATGCCGGGTTTTTCCCCTCATTCCCTTATTCCCTGCGCACTCTAACCACACGTCACACATTCGTCCGGACGCAGCTCGCAAGCGCCAACCGGGTGGGTGTATCCGGCTGGCAAACCAAAGCGAACCAAGAGCACACCGCGCCCTGCTACCGCAGCACCGGCCCCGTGGACGCGCGGATCACCAGCTCCGGGTCGAAGAGCAGTTCCCCCGTGGGCACCTCTCGGTTGCTGACCAGGGCCAACACGCTGCGGCCCACCTCCAGGGCCAACCGGTCCGCGGGCTGGCGGACGGTGGTCAGGGGCGGGTCGGTGAAGTCGGTGATCGCCGTGCCGTCGTAACCCACCACCGAGACGTCGTCCGGCACGGATCGCCCCTGCCGGCGGATCCCCCGGATGGCGCCGAGCGCCATGTAGTCGCTGGCGGCGACGATCGCCGTGACGCCGAGCGCGAGCAGCGGGGCGGCCGCCGCCTGTCCGCCCTCCACGGTGTAGCACTGCCGGATCACCCACGGCCGCGCGTCGTCGACGCCCCGTCGGGCCATGGCGTCGAGGAAACCCTGGACGCGCCGGTCGGCGGGACGGTTGCCCGTCGGTCCGGAGACCATGCCGATACGACGGTGACCGAGGCGGTGGAGATGGTCCACGGCCAGTTCGGCGGCGAGGACGTCGTCGGTGGAGAAGACCGGCACGGGCACCCCGTCGGCGAACTCGCCGTTGATCCCGACATACGGCACCCGGCGCTGACGCAGCAGTTCATAGCCGTCGGTGTCCGCGCCCTCCACCGTGTTGGAGGCGGAGAGAAAGACGACCGCCGCGACTCCCTTGTCCACCAGGGCGGAGAGGAAGTCCCGCTCCGGCACACCGCCCGCGAAGGCCGGACACAATATGGCCTTCAGCCCGTGCGGCGCGAGCGCGGACTCGATACGTTCGGCGACATCGGCGAAGAACGGGTTGGACACCAACTCGGTGATCACTGCCACCAGTTGGCCCTGGGTCGGCCGCTCGTAGCCGAGTTCGACCATGGCCCGCTCGACCGTCTCCCGGGTCTTGCGCGACACCCCCTGCCGCCGGTTGACGACCCGGCTGACGGTGGCCTCGCTGACCTGCGCATGGGCTGCGACGTCGGTGATGCCGACCTTCATCGCGCTCCTTCCGTGACGGTTGCACGACCCTCCAACACGCCTGCGTCCAGCGCAACTTACACCGATCTGTTGAAAGTTTTCAGCTCTGTCTTCCATTCTGTTTCGTCATAACCATTGAAACGTTTCCAGGCCGATTGCTAGCGTGCCGCCCGCGCCCCGAACCGCCGTAGGACAGCCGCTCCACACAGGACAGCCCCCACCGATCCGGGAGAGAACCCGATGAGCCGTTCCCGCGCGATGCTGCTCGCCACGGCCGCGTTACTGGTTCCGCTCGCCCTCGCCCCTATGGCCGCCGCCCGTCCCGGGGACGGATCCGCCGGAGCGCCCGCCCTACTGAGCGTGGCCGATCCGGGGTTCGAAACGGGCGGATCGGGTTGGGAGTTCGGCCCGGGCACCGGGGTCGCCACCAACAACCCGCACGGCGGCAGCCGACTGGCCTACCTCGACGCGGGCGGCAAGAAGGTCTCCCAGACCGTGACGGCCACCGGTCGCGGCAGCTATGACCTCTCCGTCTGGATCGCCACGGGTGGCCCGGGCGGGCGGTACGTGTTGCGGGTCAATGGCGTGACCGCTGCATCCGTGTCCCTGCCCGCGTCCGCCGCGTACCGTCGCTACACGCTCAGCCGCATCGCGCTCGCTCCCGGCGACCGGCTGGAGATCGCGTTCGAGTCGGGGGACGGTTGGGTGAACGTGGACGACGTGATGGTCTCACCGTCCGCGCCCGCCGACCCCCGGATCAGCTCCAGCGACCCCGAGGTGGTCGCCATGTTCGACTGGGCCGAGCGCAAGGCCAACAGCTGGGTCCAACTGCCCGGCACCCAGGGCCCGCTCAACGTCGACGAACGCAACACCGGCGGCACCGGCTCCGGCGTCTACGCCCCCTCGTACTGGGCCGGTTACGCCAACCGCAGCGGCTACTACGCACGCGACACGGCCCATCAACTGGCCGGAGCCGAAGTGCTGGGCCTGCGCACGGAGAACAAGACGATGCTGCGCTCGTTCGCCGCCTCCGCCACCGCCGAGCACGCCTACTACCCCGTATGGGCCATGAACTTCGACGCCCGGACGTATCTCTCCATCGACTACCACGGCCCCGACTCCTTCGTACGCGAGGTCCCGGCCCCCTTCGAGCTGGTGCAGAAGGCCGAGGAGGCGTACCGCTGGAGCGGGGACCGCGCCTACCTCACCGACCCCGTCCTGTGGGATTTCTACCGCCATGTCACCGACGAGTTCGTGACTCTGCACGACGGGCAGAAGGACAACGGCCGAGTACGCGTCGCCGAGGGCACCGGCAAGGGCATCTTCCAGGGCACCGCCAGCTACGACGAGGTCAGCGGGGAACCACTGGCCGAGGCCGGTGACGCCATCGGCTCCCAGTACCAGGCCTACCGCGCGATGGCCGCCCTGGCCCGTGCCAAGGGCGACAACGCACTGGCCGGGCGCTTCGAGCGCCGGTCTCGCGATCTCAAGGCGTACTTCAACTCCACCTGGAGCGGCGGTGGTTCGGGCGCCGACATGGTGCGCGGCTACACCACCGACGGGCGGGCGCTCACCGGCTGGGGCAAGGAGAACAGCTGGTTCATGCCGCTCAAGCACATCATCGACCCCGGCAGCCGTCTCACCGCCTACCTGGACTTCATCGACGAGCAGGCCGGTGGCGCGGGACAGCCCGACAACATCGAGGCGCTGACCTACCTCCCCGACGTCTTCTTCGCGGGCGATCGCCCGGACACCGCATGGAAGTGGATGCGGTATGTCTACGACCACAAGGACCTCCCGCACGTCAACTCCCGCCAGGGCACCAACGGCGACTACCCCGAGGTCTCCTTCACCCTGATCGGCCAGACCGTCCAAGGGCTGATGGGCCTCACCCCCGACGCCCCGGACCACACCCTCACCACACAGTCCCAACTGCCCACCAGTATGGGCTGGTTGAAGCTCGACGACCTGCACATAGGCCAATCCACCTTCGCCCTGCGGCACGACGGCGTCCGCAAGTCGACGCTCACACACGCCTCGGGCAGCACCCCGTACACCTGGGAAGCACGTTTCCCGGGCACCCATCGCGCGCTGCTCGTCAACGGGGTGCGGCAGTCGGCCCGTACCAAAGTGGTGGACGGAACGACGTACACCTACCTCCGTACCCGGGTCTCCCCCGGGCGGACCGTCACCATCGAGGTGCGATGACCATGGCGCCCGCCACCTTCCCCGGTGGCCCGCAACTGTTCCAGCTGAGCCCTGCGGTGGCCCACCTCAACCACGGCTCCTACGGCGCCGTGCCACTCCCGGTCAGCCGGGTGCAGCGGCGGCTGCAAACAGAGCTGCACGCCGACCCCGATGCCTTCTTCCTGGCCGTTCCGGACCGCCTGGCCACGGCCCGGGGCCGTATCGCCGCGCAGTTGGACACCGACCACGAGGCGATCGCCTTCGTCGCCAACGCCACCGAGGCCGCCAACCTCGCGCTCGACGCCCTGGACCTCAAGGACGACGACGAGATCCTGGTCACCGACCACGGCTACGGCACCGTCGTCGCGGCCGCGGCCCGCCGGGCCCGCCTGAACACCGTCGTCCTCGACCCGGCACTGCCCGACGAGGACGCGATACGCAAAGCGGTCCTCGCCGCTGTCACTCCCCGTACGACGGTGGCCCTGCTCGACCACATCAGCTCACCCACCGCCCGCGTGATCGCCGGTCCCCGGCTGCTCGTCGACCTCGCCGAGCGGGGCGTGACTACGGTCGTCGACGGTGCCCACGCACTCGGTATGCTCGCCCAACCACTGGCCGGGCGACCGGACTTCTGGTTCGGCAACCTGCACAAGTGGGGATACGCCCCGCCGGGCAGTGCCGTGCTGGCCGTGGCACCCGCCCATCGCGGTCGGGTGTCCCCGCCCGTGCCGTCCTGGGAGGATCACCGCGGCTATCCACGCGCCGTGGAGTACCGGGCCACCGCCGACTACACCGGCTGGCTCGCCGCCCCCGAAGGCCTCGACCTGATCGCCCGGCTCGGCGCCCATCGCGTACGTACCCACAACAGCGCCCTGGCCGCGTACGGCGCCGAGCTGCTGGCCCGTATCCCCGGAGTGACCCCGCTCCCCACCGACGACGCCCTCGCCATGCGCGCCCTGCGCCTGCCGTCGGGCATGGCCCGCACCCGGGACGAGGCCGCCGCGCTGATGAACGAGATCGCCGCTCGGTTGCGCTGCCGGGTGCTGATCTGGCCCTGGGCGGACGGCGGCGGCATCAGGATCAGCGGGCAGCTGTACAACCGGCCGCAGGAGTACGAGCGTCTGGCGGCGGGGGTACGTGCCCTGCTCGACGGTCGTTGACCGGCTGCTACCGGTCGATCAGCGACAGCACCGGAAAGGTGTGGTCCTCCCAGAGAAGGCGCGAGGTCTCCTCCGGGTAGGCGGTGACGGTCGATCGCGTGTCGAAGATTTGGGTGAGGCGTCGCTCGGCGTCGTACGCGGGCCAGCCGGGGTCGCCGTGGGCAGCGAAGGCCGTCCATGCGGTGCGTATCGACGCGGACAGCTCCTCCGCAGCGGGTGCGGGGCTTTCACCGATGAGCACGGCGGGTTGGCCACTGCTCAGGTTGCCGAACACGAGGGGTACGTCGAGGCCGTGGCAGGCCCCGAGGACGCCTCCCATGCCCGGGGCGGGCCAGGTCAGTTCGTATACGTGGGCGCCTCCGCCGCCGGTGAGTTGCGCGGTGGCGAGGTGGAGGCTCGGCATACGGAACAGCCAGTCCGAGAGGACCAGTTCGTAGAGCGCGTCCGGGCATGCGGCGGGGTTCGCGTCGCGGTAGCGGCGTGCGCCGTCCGGGCCGGGGGCGAAGGTCCGCAGAACGCTGTCCGCCTGCTCCTGCGTCACCTGGCCGAGGCGGCCGGCGAGCGCGGTGAGCAGCCGCTGCTCGTCGCGGGTGTGTCCGACGAGGACGTCGATGTCCCGGGCGGCACCATCGGCGAGGGCCTGCCAGGGGGTACGGGGCAGGACATCGCCGTCGACGACGGGCGATACCAGGATCGACCGGTGTGCGGCCTGACCCCAACGCCCCGTGAACGAGGCTGACTTGGCGGTGACCGCGTCACCGGCGGCGCACAGCAGGTTCGGTTCCACCGTCGACAGGTCGGAGACGGTAGGCCGCAGTCCCAGTTCGGCGGCGAAGGCGGTGGCGATGTCGGCGGCGAGTTCCGGTGAGAAGAACGTTCCCACCACGCTCTGCGCGATCGCCCGGCGGAAGAGTCCGGCCGCGCGGGGCATCGCGAGGAGCGCGGCGACCGACCCCGCGCCCGCCGACTGGCCGAAGACCGTGACCTTGTCGGGGTCGCCGCCGAAGACCCGGATGGTGTCGCGTACCCACTCCAACGCGGCCACCTGATCCAGCAGACCCCGGTTGGCGGGCGCCCCCTCGATCTGTGCGAAGCCCTCGATGCCGACGCGGTAGTTGAGCGTCACCACGACGACACCGCCGTCCCGGGCGAGGCGGGCCCCGTCGTACTCGGGCAGGCTCGCCATGCCGATGACGTACGCGCCCCCGGGGATCCACACCATGACGGGAAGCCCGGCTCCCGGGTCCGGGGCGGGCGTCCACACGTTCACCGTCAGCCAGTCGGTGCTCGCCGCGTCCGGCGACAGCGCGTCCATGCCGAAGTGACCGGCCTGTGGAGGCGGCGGCCCGTACGACACCGCCGGGCGCACACCGTCCCACCCCCTGACCGGCTGCGGCGCCGCGAACCGGAGGGCGTCCACCGGTGGCTCGGCGAACGGGATGCCACGGAAGACCGCCACGCCCTCCTCCACTCGACCGCGCAGCGCACCGGCTGCGGTGCGGACCTCGGGCTCGAAGGTCGGCTCGGAAGCGCCAGTCGCCATCGCAGTCCCTTCCCGGGGACGGGTAACGCCTTGAGGAAAAACGCCTACGGAATCATCCCGCTGGAGTCAGAGCCAGTGCCAGCCATTTACGGTTCCGGAGCCCCGGAGTACGCGGCGCGTCCCGTGAGCGCCGCGTACGCCAGGGACCTTGCGAATCGTCAGATACGGCTGTCCTCGACGGCGGGAACCGAGCGGTCCGCCGTCCCGTTGCCGGTGAGCGACCGGGGCGAGGGCTTGGTGGCGGCCGGCGCCTTGCCGCAGAACGCGGGCTCCAGGGTGTTCGTCAGCGCCGAGGTGACGGCACCGTTGTTGGAGGCGTTGGCGAACACGACGACCGTGCGCTTGTGGTCCGGGGTGGAGAACGTCTGGGTCTGGTAGCCCTGGACGATTCCGCCGTGGCCGAGCACCTTGCCGCAGGACAGGGCGATCTCCCTGATCCCGAGCCCGTAGCTGACCTTGGCCGTGGGCGTGGGGAGCACGCTCGTCATCTGGCGCAGCGACTCGTCGGAGACCAGCCCGCCGGAGCTGCCGGCGAGCAGCGCGGTCATGAAGCGGTCGAGGTCACGGGCGGAGGAGACCACACCGCCCGCGCTCCAGACCCAGGACGCGGTCTGCTCGGTCGAGTCGAGGAGCGGCTTGGTCCGGTCGTCATTGGTCAGGTAGCCGGTGATGTGCGGGCCCGCGATGGTCTTCTGGGGCACGGTGAAGCTGGTCTGACGCAGCTTCAGCGGCTCGAAGATCTGCTCCTTCAGCAGCTCGGCGTAGGGGCGGCCGGTGAGGTGCTCGGCCGCCAGACCCATCAGTACGTAGTCGGTGTTCGAGTACGAGTACGCGGTCCCCGGGGTGTACTGCAGGCCGTGCTTCACCGACATCGCCACGAGGTCCTTGGGCTCGTAGACGTTGTTGCGGATGCGCTTCTCGAAGGCTTCGGTGGTCTCCTCCCCGCTCTGTTCCAGGAGGTCGTTGGTGTGGTCGTACACCCCGGCGCGGTGTTCCATCACCTGGCGCGCGGTGATCGCCCAGCTCTCGGGCAGCGTCCCGGCGGGCAGGTAGTCGCGCAGCGGCTTGTCCAGGTCGATACGGCCCTGCTCGGCGAGGCGCATCACCAGGACCGAGGCGAACATCTTGCTGTTGCTGCCCACCCGGAAACGCCAGTCGGCGTTCATGGGCGTACCGTCGAGATCGGCCTTGCCGACGGTCAGCGTGCGGCCGCGCTCGGAGTTGTCCCCGTGGTCGCGGATCACCGCGAACGCCCCCGGCGCGCCCGCGTCCACGACACGTTGCAGCGCGGCGCGCACCCCGGTCACGTCCGTCTCGGTCCGGTCCTGAGCGGCGGACGCGCCCACGGCGCTCCCGGCCGCGAGCACCACGGTGGTCGCGAGTACGGTCACGGTACGGGCGATGGTGGTTCCAGCCATAAGAGAAATACCCCTGTTTCCCGGCTTTTTGTGCGGAGGGCCGGTCTTTTAGCCCTCAGCCACCAAGATCGTATAGGGGTATGAGCTGATCGGCCTTCGCCCACGCGGCCCCGCGCTCAGCGGCACACATCGCCTTCCGGTGCGTACTGGCTCGCCTGAAGCCGGTAGAGCTCCGCGTACAGGCCGTCCGCCGCCAGGAGGTCTGACGGGGTGCCGGATTCCACGAGGTGGCCCTTGTCGAGGACGTGGACGAGGTCGGCGTGGCGGACGGAGGCGAGGCGGTGGGTGATGAGGAGGACGGTGCGGCCGTCGTCGGCCAGGGCGCGGATCTCGTCGAAGACCTGGAGTTCGGCGCGGGCGTCCAGGGCCGCGGTGGGTTCGTCGACGATGAGGATCTGTCCTTCCCGATAGGCGGCGCGGCTGAAGCCGATGCGCTGCCACTGGCCGCCGGACAGCTGGTGGCCGCCGCGGAACCCCCGGGCCAGCAAGGTGTCGAGGCCACGGGGCAGCTCGGCGACGAGTTCCTTGGCGCCCGCGTGGTGCAGGGCGCGGTCGACGCGGTCGTCGCTGGCCGGGGCGTCGGGGCGGCCGATGAGGACGTTGACGCGCGCGGTGAAGGACCATCGGGTGAAGTCCTGGGCGACCATCGCCACCCGGTCCGTGAGCTGGTTCCGGTCGGCGTGGGCGGCGTCGGTCTCGTCCCAGAGGATCCGGCCCTGCTGCGGGGTGTAGAGACCGGCGAGGAGTTTGGCGAGGGTGGTCTTGCCCGAGCCGTTGCTCCCGACCAGGGCGACGATCTTGCCGGTGGGGATGGTGAGGGTCACGTCGTCCAGGGCGGGCGCGGCCTGGCCGGGATACGTGAAGGTGACGTGCTCGAAGCGGATCCGCTGCGGCAACTCAGGCAGCGGCAGGCCTCCGGTGGGCAGGGTGCGCCGCTCGGCCTCCTCGCACAGTCGCTCCAAGTCCCCTACGAACAGGGCCTGTTCATGCAGCGCGTTGACCTCCAGGGCCAGGGTGGTGAGGTTCGCTGATCCGGTGCGGATCGCGATCACAGCCGTGCCCGCGACGGACAAGGCCATCGCGCCGCCGAGGAGCAGAGCGCCCAGGGTGAGATACGTGGCGGCCGTGGCGGCGCCGATCCAGACGGCCGCGATCAGCCCGGTCCGGGCTTCGAGCCGGGCCAGCCGCGCCTGTTCGGCTTCGGCGGACTCGGACAGCGCACGGAAGTGCCGCAGGAGGAACGGGCCGATGCCGTGCACCCTGATCTCGGGCGCGGCGCCGGTGTCGGTCAGCATGTGCCCGATCAGAGAGCCGGCGCGGGTGTGCTGGGTCCAGGCGTGGAAGGACAGATAGCGGCGCCGGGCCGTGGTCAGCGCGCTGCACGAACCGGGCACCGTCATGAGGGCCAGCAGCGGCAGCAACACCGGGTGCAGCACGGTCAGGACGCTCGCGGCGGTGATGAACGAGGTCGCCGCGTTGATGGCACGGTTGCCGATGCTCATCATCCGGCGCGCGGAGGACGCCCCGTACCGGGCCGAGTCGAGCAGTTTGTGGAACTGGTCGTCCTCGATCGCCGCCAGCTCCACCTGCGAGGCCCGTTCGAGATACACCTCGGTCGCCACCCGCTCGACCCTTGGCTCCAGCCGCCCGGTCGCATACGTGGTGACGGCCCGCAACAGCGCCCCCGCCGACATCGTGACGCTCACCGCGATCAGCGCGGGCAGTGCGCGGTGCAGGCGGTCCTCGATGGCCGCGCCCGTCAGCAGCCCGGCCAGGATGTGGTTGACCGCCAGCAGACTCGCGGCCTGGGCGAGCCCGCGCCCGAGGTTGGCGACGACGAGGAGGCGGGCGGCGCGGGGGTCGGCACGCCAGGCGAGCCGGAACCCGGAGGCCAGGAGCCGGGGCAGCCGTCGCAGCACCGCGCGCAGGTTCAGTTCGAGGTAGGCCTCCTCGTGCTGGGACCAGCCCATGTCGTAACGGAGAGGACCGCCGAACAGCAGTTGCTCGGAGTGCGAGGGCCGCACACTGTCCGGGTCGGTGCGATCGCGGTTCCGGTGTTTGTGGCGCATCCCCGCGCTCACCCCGTGAGGGTCGCGGCCATGAACACCAGCGCCGGGTAGGCCCCGATGAAGGCGAAGACGAACGTACTGAGTCCCATGGTGACCGCGATCCCGATGTGCAGCGCGGCTCCGGCGAGGAGAAACCCCCAGCGCGGAACGCCCGGCACGAAAAGGGCGAGCCAGAACGTCACCTCCAGCACCATGACGCCCCACGCGAGCACGAGCCCGAGAAGCGGCCGGGCCCGCAGGAACGCCGCCAGCCGGGGTGAACCGTACGAGCGGGTGGAGAGGATCATCGCGAGGCAGGAGCCGTCGCGCCACATCGGCGAGATCAGCTTCGCCGTCCCGGCGATCAGATAGCTCAGCACCAACTGGCAGGTGAGGAACGCCAGGAAGAGCTTCCCGACCGTCCCCCCGACGGTCAGCGCGGCGGCGGCGGTGAGCATGGCGAGAGCCGCCATCTGGTCCGCGCCGTCGGTTCCGTAGTCGCTGCGGTGCAGACCGAGGAGCAGGGTGGTCAGCAGCACGCAGGCCAGTACGGCCGAGCCGCGCGTGGACAGCGGCGCCACGACCGGGGCGGCGAGCCCCGCCCCGAACTGGACGGCCAGGACCGCCCGGTACCGCTCCCAGACGAAGAGCCCGCGCACCGCGGGCGGGCAGCGGTGCGGGTACGACCCGACCACGGACCACGCCAGCGTGCCGTCCTCGGCGAACTCGCGAGCCTGGCGCAGGTCGCGGCCCGCCGACACCGCGAGCCCGGCACCGCAGACGGCCAGGATCGCCCGGGCCGTCTCGGTCTCGTTCAGCATGGCGTACCTTCCCGAGCGCCGGGGTCCCGTACGTCGACCTCCCGTACATCCGCGTCCCGTACGTCGACCTCCCGCACGTCCGCCTCCAGGTCGTCTCCCGTCCCCAGCCGATGCACCACGGACACGAAGATCACCTGGGGGTCCTCGTCCCGCAGACTCGCGTGCGCGATGACGAACTCGAAGCCGACGGCGGCGGCGTCGTGCGGCGCGGAGGCCGCTCTGTTGAGCAGCAGGAGGTACGGAGTGCTGATCATCAGCCGGGCGTCCCGGGTCCGCGCGTCCGACTCCTCCTCCCAGCCCTGCGCGGCCCGCCGCACCAGGTGCGCGGCGGCGTCGAACAGGGCCTTGCCCGCCCGGCCCCCTTCGCCGCCCTCCGGCAGGACGAGTCGCAGGGGGCCGACCGTGTCGTTGGCCAGGACGTCGCGGTACATCAGCACCTTGTCCTTCGTCGCCGGGTTGGGCGCGAAGAACGTCCAGGACGGCAGCAACGGGGAGAACCAGGCGGGGACCCGCTTGCGGAGCGCCTCACCGATCCGGGGCAGCGCCGCCACCACGGTCGCCATCAACCACGCCGTCAGGACGACAGCCACGAGTACGGATCCCACGCGGCGCCCCCCCTAGAAGCGGAAGTGACGGCGGCGCATCGCGAGCAGGCCGGCCACCGAGGCCGCGGGCTCGCCCGTCTCCCCCGTGATCTCCTCGATCTCCGCGGCCGACAGTTCCGTCGCGCTCTCGCCCCGGGCGAAGCCCCCGTGCTTCTGGCGGACGGCATCGTTCGTCGCATCACGGAGGCGGTCGGTGATGATGTCCATGGTCGTGATCGTCTGGCAGGGCTCGCGCGTCCCCATGTGCACATGCCGCTCGTCGGAACTCACGCTCTCCAGCAACCTCCGCTCCAGCGGCGTCAGTTCGGGCGCCCGGCGCATCAGCAGATACGTCGTCCCGACCTCGGGAACACCCCGGTCGGTGTGCTCGACGATACGGAAGTCCGTGTCCTGGAGCGGGCCACCGGTGTACGGGAAGGTGAGCGTCCTGAACGCGTACCCGCGCGGCAGCGCGAGATCGCGCACCAGCGGGTGCCCCGCGCAGAGCAGGTCGAAGTAGCACGACGCTGCCACCAACTCTGTTCCGGGAGCGGGCCGTTCGGGCACGGGCGTGTCCCGTACGGTCTGCCAGTCGCCGCGCAGCGCGGCTTCGCGCAGCCGCCGCCACGAGAGTGCCGAAGCATCCCCTACGTAGATCACCACTGATCCCGCGGGCGGCAGCATCCCGCCGTCCGTCACGCCCGCGGTATCGGTCGGGACGGTCACCACGTCCACGCTCCTGGCCGTGGCAGCCACTGCTGAGGTAGTCATCACGAACTCTCCTGCCCATCGTGTCCGAAGCCGGTTGCTGGACTGGGGCAACCAGTCTCCGGTGCCGCCAGGGCCCTCAAACACCCCCCAATATTGGGGGGTTGGCAGTACCTTTCCGGCCAGTTCTCATGATTCTGAACGGACGCCGGCATCAGCGGGCCGACAGAGCGAGAAGGGTGGTCACCATGGCCGAAAGGACCGGAAGGACACCTACCGAGTACGACGAAAACGGGTCACCGGCGGTCTCCCGCAGCGCGTATCTGCGGCTGCTCGCGCTCCAGCGCACGGGCGGACCGAACGAGCCGCTGGCCGACGGGGCCGGGCAGGAGCAGCGGGAGCGGCTGGCGATCGTCGACGGGCTGCGGCCCGCCGAGCGGATGTGGCCGGACTACCCGGACTTCTGGGTCGAGGGCCCGCGTACGGGCGACGGCTGGCACGAGCGGTTCCTGGACAAGGGCCCGCGCCGGGCCGGCTTCGTCACGCATCGCGAGGAGCAGGGACCGGCTCCGCGCCGGCAGCGCGTCGCGGAGGCGTACCTGCGGCTCAGGTCGGCGCTGGGAACCGGGTCCGCATGAGCGTCGGCACGGCCGAGGAGCGGCGGGCGGGCCGCCCGTCGGCGCGGGAGGAGACCCCGCCGTACCTCCAACTCGTGGTCAAGGTCTCCAAGTTCTGCAACCTGCGTTGCCGCTACTGCTACGAGTTCCCGTCGCTCGGCGACCGGACCGCGATGACGGTTCCGCAGGTCAGGAACATGATCAAGCACGTGGGCGAGTGGCTGGCGGACCAGCCGGGCCGGACGGCGGACTTCGTGTGGCACGGCGGGGAGCCCCTGCTGATGCCGCACGAGTTCTACTACGAGGTCAAGCGGGCCCAGCAGGAGTTCCTGGAGCCCGCCGGGATCCCGTACGGAAACTCCGTGCAGACCAACCTCTACCGGCTCACCGACGACGACCTCGCCCTGATGCGGGACGTCTTCGACGACGTGGGTGTATCGGTGGACCTGGTCGGCGGCCAACGCGTCAACGTCGCCGGCCGCCAGGCCCAACCGCGGGTCCTCACCCATATGCAGCGCCTGATGGACGAGGGCCTGAACTTCGGCTGCATCACCGTGCTGTCCCGCTCCACGGCACCCCATGTCGCGGACATCCACCGCTTCTTCGAGGACATGGACCTGGGCTTCCGTCTCCTGCCCATCTACCGTACGGGCTATCCGGGACAGCAGGCGGAACACGAGCTCTCGTCGGAGGAGATCGTCGGCGCGCTCAAGACACTCACCGACCGCTGGCTGGTCTCGGACAGCTTCATCAACGTCGAGCCGATCGAGGGTTACGCGGCCAACGTCGTGCACGCCCTGCACGGCGAAGGCGAGCAGCGTTTCTACGACAAGGAGCGCGGCGAGACCATTCTCGTCATCGACACGGACGGATCCGTGTACTCGAACGGCGACGCGTACGACCTGACGCTTCGGCACGGCGACATCTTCACCGAATCCCTCGCCGGTATGCGCCGCTCCCCGACCTTCGGCGAGGCGCTACGCCAGTCGCGGGACAGGGTCAGGGACACGTGCACCGGCTGCCGTTACTTCGGCTCCTGCTCGGGCTTCTTCGCAGCGGAATCCACCCCCGAACAACGCTGGCGGGACCCCGTGTCCGGCCTGTCCCGGTGCGGGGTGGTGCTACCGGTCCAGCAGTACATCGAGGAGCGGCTCACCGCCCTCGGCCTCGTGGACAGCGTGAGCCATCGGCTGGACCGCGCCCTGCTCGAACGGCGTGCGCTGGACTGAGGCCGTGGCGCCTTTCTCGTACACCGTGCCCAGCGAGCGGTGATGACGCAGGTCAGGCCTCCACAGCGTTGCTCGCCGACGCCCCTGGCGGGCGCACCATGAAGACGTCGATCGGGTCCTGGGATTCCATGACGAATCCATGGCGCTCGTAGAGTCGGCGGGCAGCGCTGCCCTGTAGTACGTGCAGACCCACGGTCATACCCTGCGCGTCGGTCCGCGCCAGCACCGTGCGCAGGACGTCGGACCCGAGCCCTCGGCCCTGATGACGCGGTGCCAGGTAGAAGTGCTCCAGCCACTGCATACCGTCGGCGGGACCTTCGGCGGGCCGGACCGTGACGCAGCCTATGAGTTCGTCGTCGATCGCGATGACCGACGTATACCTCGTGGAGAAGGAATCCCTCAGCCGCTGCCGCACCCGGTGTTCGTCGTAGCGCCCGAGGCGTTCCAGGTCCGCGCGCATGACGGCGGCCCGCAGCTCGGCGATCGCCTCGATGTCCTCGGCCGACCCGGCACGCAGCACCCAGCCCGGGTTGCCTCCCGACACCGTCGCGTCGGAGCACGTCCGAGTCCCCACCACCTCAGCATCCATGGCCCGGAGTATCGCAGTCCCCCTGCTCGCAGGTGGCACCTGTCCATCACGTGGAACGCCTGCCACCCCACCCACCACCTGGGGTTTCCCTTAAGGGAAGCGAGGTCCGTCGCTCATCCCTGCTCATGATCACCGGAACTCCCCCACCGGCCTAAGCTGAAGCAACGTCAGTCACACCGACCACTTCACTTCAGATGAGGCCACCACCCCATGTCCCACCGCAAGGCCACCGCTGCCTCCGCGCTTCTCGCCGCAGCTCTGCTCATCCCCGTCGCCACTCCCGCCGTGGCGGCCGCGCCCGCGTCCAGTGCCGATCGGGCCGCGCTCCAGCAGGCGCTCGACGCCACTGTCGCCGCCGGTATACCCGGGGCCATTGCCGAGGTGCGGGACGGGCGCGGGGTGTGGAAGGGCAGCAGTGGGACCGCCGACCTGGGCAGTGGGCGCGCCGCCCACGCCGGGGACCGTTTCCGGGCCGGGAGTGTGACCAAGACCTTCGTGGCCACCGTCGTCCTTCAGCTCGTGGCCGAGGGCAAGGTGCGACTCGACGACGACGTCGAGCGACAGCTGCCCGGCGTGGTGCCCAACGGCGCGCACATCACCGTGCGCCAGCTGCTCAATCACACCAGCGGTCTGGCCAACTACACCGACGAACTGCTCAAGAAGCCCGACCCGGTACGGGCCGCGCAGAAGGCCACGTACACCCCGCGCCAGCTCATCGCACTGATCGCCGACATACCGAACCGTCCGGCGCCGGGCACGACGTGGGAGTACTCCAACACCAACTACGTCGTCCTCGGCCTCCTCGTCGAGCACGTCACCGGGCAGTCGCTCGGGCACGCGATCGACCACCGCATCCTGCGGCCCCTGCACCTGAAGGGCACGACCTTCCCGACCTCCTCGCGTCTTGCGGGTGCGCATCTGCACGGCTACGACTGGATCGACGGCCGGGGACCGGGTGCCGCGCCCACCGACCTCACCGAGTTCAGCCCCGCCGCGTACTGGGCCGCCGGGACCCTCATCTCCACCACGCACGACCTGAACACCTTCTACAAGGCGCTCCTCGACGGCCGACTGCTGCCGCCCCGCCTGATGAAGGAGATGCGCACCCTGCACCCGATGAACCCCGAGCGCCCCAACCGCTGGTACGGCCTGGGCCTGGAGAGCAACGGCACCATATGCCCGTCCGGCGGCCCGGTCGTCGGGCACACGGGCGAGGTCGTCGGATTCCAGACCTTCAGCTTCACCTCGGCGGACGGCAAGCGCCAGGTCACCCTGTCCGTCAACGTGGGCCTGACCATGACCAACGCGGAGGGAGCGGCAGCGATGAAGGTAGTCTCCACCGCGCTGTGCGGCGCCGCGTGACCTGTCAACTGGGCATCAACTCTGGGTACATGGCCAGTTGACCGTTTCACCCACCCTCGGGTGCAAGGCCAGTCGGCACCCTTGTCGTCACATCGGTCCGGGCTCGGGCCAGTTGGTCGGCCGTGAGGTGGACCTCGGGAAGCCAAGCGTCCTGCAGCCGGGCGTACGACAGGTCCGCCTCGTCCAGCCGGGCGCGCGCCAGGCGCGCTCGTTCCAGACGGGCGCCCTGGAGGTCCAGGCCGCGTAGATCGGTGTCGCGCAGATCGACACGGAACGGCTCAGTCCGTACGGGCCGCCGCCCCAGCACGGTGAGGGCGGCCTGTACTCAGTTCTGTGCCCGTACGTGCCGCTTGCGATCACTCCCGTACGCACATCGCCCACCCGGATTGATTACCCGCACGAACAGGGCCTGCGCATCAATGCAACAGCCGTTGAAATCGCTGATGCGCGCCGGTTCCGCCGCCCACGGGGGTGGAATGCGGGACCGGGCTTCCGGCAGCACCTGCCGGGACACGCGAGTGGATGCGCCACGACCTGTCCTGGAGCCGCCTTGTCTGCTCCAGGACAGGTCCATACCGTGAGTTCACCCGATCACCCAACGGGGAGACAGTGGGACGCCGCGAGAAACCGATCGAACCGACCGACGGACCCGTACAGCGCCTCGCCCAGGAGTTGCGGCGGCTGCGCCAGGAGGCGGGCAGCCCGACGTACCGGGCCATGGAACGCGGCGCGGGGTACTCCGCCGCCGCTCTGTCCCGGGCCGCCGCCGGCGAGAAACTCCCCTCGCTTCCGGTCGTTCTGGCCTATGTGCAAGCGTGCGGCGCCGACATCGCCGGGTGGGAGGAGCGCTGGCGCGAGGCGTCCCGGGCGGAGGCCGCCGAGCCGTACGCGGACGACGAGGACGCCGTCCCGCCGTTCCGGGGGCTCGCGCGGTACGAACCGGACGACGCGGACCGGTTCTTCGGCCGGGACGGGCTCACGGACGCACTGACCCGGATGGCCTGCGGGCATCGCGTCAGCGCGGTGCTGGGCCCGTCGGGCAGTGGCAAGTCCTCGCTGTTGCGCGCCGGGCTCATCCCCCGATTACGCGCCCTGGGCGCCCCGCACGTACCACCCGCCGCCATCCGTGTCCTCACTCCCGGCCCGCACCCCGTGCGCGACCACCACGCGCTGTTCGTGCCGGACCCGGCCGCCGGGGACACCTGGCTGATCGTCGACCAGTTCGAGGAGGTCTTCACCCTCTGCCACGACCCTGCCGAGCGCGGTGAGTTCATCGAGCTGCTGATGAGCGCACGGACGCACGACAGCAGACTACGGATGGTCCTCGGAGTACGCGCCGACTTCTACAGCCACTGCCTCGAACACCCCGACCTCGCCTCCGTTGTCGGCGAGGCGAGCTTGCCCGTACGACCGCTGACGCCCACCGAGCTGCGCGAGGTGATCGTCAAGTCGGCTGCGGCGCACGGACTGATGGTCGAACGCGCCCTGACCGCCCGGGTGTTGGAGGAGGCTGCCGCCGAGCCCGGTAGCCTTCCGCTGCTCTCCCACGCCCTGCTCGAAACCTGGCGCCGCCGCCGTGGCCGGACCCTGTCCCTGGAGGGGTACGAGCTGGCCGGGGGCCTGCACGGCGCGATCGCCCAGAGCGCGGAGGCCGCCTACAGCCGACTCCCCGACGAGCAGGCGCAGGTGGCCCGCCAGATCCTGTTGCGCCTGATCACCCCCGGCGAGGGCACGCCCGACACCCGCCGCCCCACCGACCGCGAAGAAGTGGACGCCGTCCACCCGGCCCAGGTCGCCCCGGTCCTGGAACACCTCGCCCGCGCCCGGCTGATCGCGCTCGACGGGCAGGCCGTCGATCTCACCCATGAGGCGCTGATCACCGCCTGGCCCCGGCTGCGCCGGTGGATCGACCAGGACCGCGAGCGGCTGCGCGCCCACCGCCAGCTCGCCGAGGCCTCGCGGGACTGGCAGGACCTGGGCCGCGACTCCGGCGCACTGCTGCGCGGTACGCGTCTGGACCAGGCCGAATCCGCCTTCGATACGCCCGCCCGGCGCGGTGAGCTCACGGCGCTGGAGGACGCGTTGCTCACCGCGAGCCGCCGGGCACGTCGACGTGCCCGGCGCACCCGCCGTGCGGTCGCCGCCACGCTGTCGGTCCTGGTCGTGCTCGCTCTGGTGGCGACGACGGTGGCCTGGCAGCAGGGCCGGGCCCGGGATGAGCAGAGCCGACAGACCGCCGCCCGCGCAGCCGCCGCGCTCGCCGAGAGCATGCACCAGAGCGACCCGCAGGCCGCCATGCGGCTGAGCCTGGCCGCCTGGCGGATCGCCCCCGTGCCCGAGGCGCGCGCCGCCGTCCTGGCCGCCGCGTCCCGACCTGACCAGGACACCGACAACGAACCCCAACCCGACCCCGACGCCCCGCACTTCCTCGACCGCTTCGGCCGCACCCTCACCACTCGCGCGGACGGCGGCGTCGTCCAGCGGAACGTCGACGGCCACCGCACACTCTCCGCCGATCCGGTGGACGCGGACCCGATGGATGCGAGCCCGGACGGCAAGACGGTCCTGCTCAAAAGCCGCGACGGCATACGGCTGTGGCACCACGGCCTGACCGAGCACGCCGAGGAGACGTTTCCGGGATCGGTCTTGCTCGTCGGCCGCTTCCAGGCCGACGGACGCGCCCTGGTCCTGACCGATTCGTACGACGTCCCGACCATCCAGGTGTGGGACGTGACCCGAAGGCGTCTGCTGTTCAAGGACGCACCCGGGCATCCACCCACCGCGCCGCATACAGCGGTGAGCGACGACGAGCGCTACCTGGCCATGTGCCCGGCGGGCGGCACGCTCGAAGTCTGGGACATGGCGGCGAAACGCACACTTCCCGTACCCAGCTCCGTCGGGTCGTTCGCCCGGTGTCCGGCCGCCGACGCGTTCCACCGCATGCGTTTCACCCATGGATCACAGAGCCTCGCCGTGATGACCACGGAGGGCATGGTGTCATGGAATATCACCACAGGCCACGAGGAGGATCGAGTCAGTCAACGGGGCATCAGTGACGCCGAGTTGAGCGAGGACGGCAAGTTGCTGGCAGCGGCCACGGCGGACGAGATCCTGATCTGGCGGACCACCGCCCCTTCGACCCCTGTCTTCCGCTACCGCCTGGAGAACGAACAAGCCAGGACGCTGAGGCTGGACACCGAACGCGGCCTCCTGCGCTATCTCGGCGGCCGCTCCAAGGTGGCCGTACGGTCACTGGACATCCGCCCGGTCGCACGCTCGTCGGATGACACGGCGTCCGTCGACTGGGCGTTGTTCAGCCCCGACGCCAAGGTGTTCGCCACCAGGGTGCGCCACGGCTCCCGGCTGACGTTCGAACTCCGTGACGCGACAACCGGAAAGAGCATCGCCCACCTGCCCGCCAAGACCTGCCCGGCCACAGACACCGACCGCTGCGGTGCCCGCATGACGTTCAGCGCCGATGGCCGGACACTCGCGTACGGCACGTTCCGTTGGGAAAAGCCCAACCCGAACCAGCAGATCACGCTGTACGACGTGGTCGGGCACCGCACCAAGGCCGTCGTGGACCTCACCCCGACCGGGCGGCCCCTCGGGGAGACGAGCGACATCGCCCTGACCCCGTCGGGCAAGGCCCTGCTGGTGATCCGGTCCACCAACGGCCGTCGGAGCCTTGAGCGTTGGGACCCCGAGGACGGCAGCATGTCCGTGGTGGGCGAGGATCCCGGGAAGTCCTTCCAACTCCCCCCGACGGACCGGCAGGCGATCACCGAAGGCGGTTACGTCACCGATCTGAAGACCGGACGCACCACCGTGCACGCGCACGCCGAGGATCTGCGAATCGGGGTGGCCACGAGCGCCCACGGGTTGACGGCAGCAGGGTCGATGTACCCCGCGATCGCCGTGTGGGACGGCGACGAGCGGTGGGAGACGGATCCCCTCGCCCTGGCGGAGCGGGACGTGCAACGTTTGGCCGACCAGCCCGTGCTGGTAACGGCGCTCGCCCTTTCCCCGGACGTTCGCACACTGGCCACGGCCGGGAGCGACGGATCACTGCAACTGTGGGATGTACGGAGCCACCGCCCCTTGGGCGCCCCTCTGCCGACCGGCGGCGACCCCGTCTACTCCCTCGCCTTCAGCGCCGACAGCGGCACCCTGTACGCTGCGGGCCTCCGTGCCCCCTGGCACGCCTACCCGTCCGCGCCGCAGACCCTCGCCCAGCACCTGTGCGACCGGCTCCGTGGCGGCTTCGACAGGGCGCAATGGAAGCAACTCATCCCCGAAGCGCCCTATCGAAACATCTGCTGACGCCTGCTGATGCCTGCGGCCGCCGTGGGCGTGAACTACTGCTTCTTGGCGCTCTGTTCGGCGGCGGTGGCCCTCGCGCGCTTGCCGTCCCCTCGGCCTCGTCCTCGCTCAGCCCCGGGTTGATGAGGACACAACCCTGAACAGGGCGTCAGCCGAGCTTCGAGCTGACCTCCTGTCACCGTAGCCCGCTGTTGCCCGGCAGCGCCTCGCCGGGCCACCTTCCACTCAGTTGGCGCCCGCGTGCCTTTCGAGGCGGGTGCCGTGGCGAAGGGTGATCGACATCAGGTCGCTGGGAGCGTCCAACTCCAGACGGTGCCAGCGGCCACGCGGGACGATCACGGCGTTGCCCGCCCGCAACCGCACCACGTCCTCGGCACCGCCGGGCGTGGTGGGACGGAGGTAGAGGCGAACGCCGCCGGTCAGACAGCACACCGCTTCGTCGGCCTCCGGATGCATCTCCCAGTGGTCGGCGTGAACGTCGGTGTCGGTCTCCACATGGAACGTCGCGATCTGCCAGGCGCCCGATTCGCTGCTCGTCATGCGGCGTTCGGCGACTCGGAGGTCGCCGCCGTCGGGGTGGATGTGCAGAGCCGAGGCGAAAAGGTCGAAGGGTGAGCTGGGTGACATGGGTGTTGTCGTCATGACGACGTTCCTTCCAGGAGATTCTCGGTGGGGGCGGTGGATTGCGGGATACGTACGTCGGCCCGGCGGCGCGGCAACACGGCGATCGCCACGACCGCCGCGAGCACGAACAGGGCGGCGGCGACGGCCAGCCCCAGCGCGTAGCCGTCGTTGAGCGCGGCGGGGTCGGTGGCCGTGCCGGTGCGGTGTGCGGCGATGGCCGCCAGGGCGGCCAGGCCGATGCAGCCGCCGAGTTGGCGGGAGCTGTTCATGAGGCCGGAGGCCATACCGGCCTCGCGTGGGGCGACGCCGGTGGTCGCGGCGACGACGATCGGCGCGATGACGAGTCCTACACCGACCCCGGTGACGACGCACGGGCCGAGCACATCGGTGAGGAATCCGCCGTCGGGGCTGATGCAGGCGAACCAGCCGAGGCCGACGGCGGCGAGCAGGGCGCCGGGCACCAGGGACGCACGCGGGGTACGTGTCGCCGTGACGCGGGTCGCCACGACGGTGCCCGCGACCAGGCTCGCGGAGAAGGGCAGGAACGCGAGGCCGGTCGCCGCAGCCCCCATGTCCAGAACCTGCTGCATATACAGGGAGATGAAGTAGAACGCCGCGAACTGCCCGGCCGCGGCGAAGAACACCAGCACATTGGCCCCGGCGACCCAACGGCTGCGCAGCAGGCCGAAGCGCAACAGCGGTGCAGGTGAACGGGATTCGACGAGAACGAAGGCAGCCAAGAGGGCGGCCGCCGCGACGAACATCACCAACGTGGCCGGAGAACCCCACCCTTGGGTGTCGGCGCGTACGACATCGAGCACCAGCAGCCCGACTCCCCCGGTCACCAGGACGGCGCCGAGCACGTCCAACCTCTCGCGCCGGACAGGTCGCACTTCGACCGGCACGCCGGCGAGAACCAGCGCGAGAGCCACCGCCACTATGGGCAGATTGATCAGCATCACCCACCGCCACCCCGCGTACTCGGTCAACAGCCCACCCGCCAGCACACCCAGCGCTCCCCCGGCGGCGTTCACGCCACTCCACACCCCGAGCGCGCGTACGCGTTGCGGGCCTTCGGTGTACGTGGTGGTGAGCATCGCCAGCGCGGCGGGGGTGGCCGCGGCCGCCCCGATGCCCTGTCCGGCGCGGGCGGCGATGAGTTGCCAGGGTGCCTGGGCCAGCCCACCCGCCAGCGAGCACAGCCCGAAGACGACCAGACCAAGGACGAACAGCCGACGTCGGCCGTACAGGTCGGACGCACGACCCCCCAGCAGCAGAAATCCGCCGAGCGTGAGCGCGTACGCATGCACGACCCACGACAGTCCCAGCGGCGCGAACCCGAGCGCGGTGCGCATCGAGGGCAGCGCGACGTTGACCACGGACAGGTCCAGAGCGACGGCGAATTGGGCGACGGCGACGGCCGCCAGCACGACGCCGGGTCGCCCTCGTAAGTTTCTATACATGTATAGAAAGTAACGGCAGGGGATCGCTGTTGTCGACACCTGAGGGATGATGAGGACATGTCGCAACCGTCCGCACCGCGCAAACCCCGTGGCCGACCGCCCCGTATCTCCCGCGAGGAAGTGGTCGACACGGCCCGCCGGATCATCGACACGGAGGGCGTGGACCGGCTGACCATGCGTCGGCTGGCAACAGAGATCGGCAGTACGCCGATGGCGCTCTACCACCACGTCCGCAACAAGGAAGAGCTGCTCGTCCTGCTGCTCGACGACTACGCCACGCGGACGCTGCAACGGCCCGAACTCCCCGCCGAGCCGCGCGAAAGGATCGTCGTCGCCGCAGCCGCAATCCACGAGGCGCTCGCGGCCTGCCCCTGGATCGTGGAGGTACTGACCGCCGACGACCTGATGTCCACGTCCGCCCTGTGGTTCGTGGAACAGATCGTCGACGGCCTGGTCCAGTGCGGCCTCTCCCCCGAGCAGGCGGTCCACGGCTACCGCGCGATCTGGTACTACACGGCCGGAGAGATCGTGATCCGCACGACAGCGACCCGACGACGCACGAACGATGACCGCCCCACCTACCGGGAGCAGGTCTTCGCCGCCCTCGACCCGAACGAACTGCCCCGCTTGGCGCAAGTGGCAGACGCCTGGGCACCGCTGACGGCCGAGGACACGTATGCGCTCGGCCTCCGGGCCTTGGTGGACGGGCTCCTGGTTACCCGCTGACGGCCCACGGCTCCCCGTGTCGTCAATGGGTTACGCGCGGTCCCCGAGGCACCGGTCGAGCCGGCTGCGCAGACGAGCGGAAGCTCCCGGCAGAGCCCCGAACTCGCGCACCTCTCCCGCCCCGAGTTCCATCCGCCCTGCGAGCGCAAGCACGGCGGCATAGGGCCGTTCGCCCTGAGACCGACGGGCCGGGGATTGTCAGTGGCGGGTGTCACCATCGGAAGCATGTTGAGATTCGAGTGGCAGCCCTTCCTGACCCGCTGGAGCCAGGAGTGGGCCGATGCGTACGACGCGGGGCAGGGTGGGCGGGACGATGACCGGGACGCCTGGGTGGCGCGCTGGCTGGGGTTCGGGCCGGCCGCGGAAGAGCGCATCGTCGCGCTGGAGCAACGGATAGGTCGCCCACTGCCCCCGTCACTGCGCTCGTTCCTCCAGGTCACCGACGGCTGGCGGCACGCCGGGCACTTCGTCTACCTGCTGGCCGGGGCCGAGCGCATCGACTGGTGCGGTGACCCGCACGGCATGAGCACGGACTGGCTGGAGCAGCTCGGCGAGGACGCGGACGAAGAGGAGATCCGGGAGGCCGGAGTGTGGGCGCGTTCGCTCCAACTGGCCCTGGATTCCGACATGGTGGACGTACTGCTGGATCCGGAGGACGTGGACGAGCGGGGCGAGTGGGCCGTCTACACGTATGCCAGTTGGCGTGGGGCGCCCCCGGAGCGGTACCCGTCGTTCCGGCACTTCATGGAGGACATGTACCAGGAGTTCCTGAGCATGTCCGCCGACGATCCCGGCTTCGACAACGACACGACGCGCTCCTTGGACGCGGGAGTGGAGCGGGCACGTGAGCAGGTGTTGAGCGGTGCGTACGAGGAGGCGGCCGAGGCGCTGACCGAGGCGGTCGCGTGCGGACGGCCGCGGGCCGCACAGCTGTTGGCGCAGATCCGTCCGCTGTCCGGCCAGGGCGTCGACGTCGAGGCGGGCGCCTCGCTGGACGACCCGTACGTCGCCGGTGAGTCGATGCCCCTGAACTGCGCGGAGGAGGCCCGCTCCGGACGCAGCGACGACGCGTGGTTCCTCGGGCGCTACCCCGAGGAAGACCGCGAGACGGTCGCGCGCGTGCTGGAACGGATACGTCAGGGGACGTACGAGTACGAGGCGTCCGGACCGTTCGGTGACGCGGTACGCGTGGCCCGCGACCTCGCCCGCCGGGCCCGACCCGAAGCCGCGTGGCGCGTTCTGGCCGCGGCCGTTCCCTCGTGGCAGCCCGCGACCGACGACCACATCGCCCCCGTGGGCCTGCTGGCCGACTCCGTCCTCGGGCCGGTCGTCACACCCGAGCGGGGGCGCGCGCTCCTGGCCACACCGCGCGGCGCCGCGGCGACCCCATCAACCGATACCGCCGGATCGCCCGCTCCGCCAACGGACGACGGCATCGACGCCGACGGTCTGGCCTGGCTCGCCGAGACCGACGGCAACATGCGGCCCGGTTTCCGGCTGGTGCTGGTGGAAGGGGTGGAACCCGCCGACCTGCACCAGCGCATGGGCGCGGGCGGGCCCCTCCTGCCAGCGCTCCGCACATGGGATGCGAGCACCCGGCACGGTTCGCCGGACGCCGAGACCTGGGAGCAGAGGGTGACCGTACGCGTCGGCAACGCGGGGCCCAACTGGAGCTTCGCCCATGCTGCGGACGGCACGGACGCACGGCAGTCCCGGTTCCGTTCCCCCTCCCTGGACGCCTCCCACGGCACTCGGGCGCTGACTCTCGTCCTCTACCCCGATCCGTTCTTCCACGGCACCGCAGACGACCGACCCCACACCTTCCACTTCTCGCTCGCCCAGGACGGCCACCTCCTCCATTCCCTCATCGTCCACGACAGCGAGGTGACGTCCACCGGCGAGGCCCCCGCCGCCCTTGCCCCCGACCGTCTCCTTTTCGACCGTACGAACTCCGGTGGGCCGGACAACGACACAGCCGCCCCCGACATACGCCGGGCCCTTGCCCTGATCGCCGCCGAATTCGATCTGACGCTCTCCCAGGAAGCGTTGCTGCACGGGCGGCTGGACGGCTTCGAGACGGTCTCCTGGTTGCGCGAACCCCAGCCAGGAGAGTCCTGGGCGTACTTCACCGTGGGAGGACCGCTGGACTGAGCGCATCACGACCCGGTCGCACCCCGAACGCTTCCTCAGACAGCCTTGCGGTCTCCGACCTCCAGGTGTTCGGCCTCCAGAAGTTCGGCCACGATCTCGATGCCGAGCGCGTAGGCGGGCGTGCCCGCGGTGATGAGTGCGGTCTCGGCGACCCCGACGAGATCGGCGAGGTCGGCGCCCGCGTGGAGTGCTCCGCGGGCGTGCAGGCGGGCCGGATCCGTACGGCCGAGCGCCAACAGCTGCCCGAAGTGGACCAGTTGCTGCACGCGTCCGCCCAGCGGACTGTCGGCCAGCACGATGTGCCGCAGCTCAGCGAACGCCTCTTCCGTGTCCAGTCGGCCGAGGCTCTGGGCCACGCGCAGACGCGCCTCCACCCCGCTGGGCACGGCCCCGAAGGTCGCGCGGTAGCGGTCCCGTACGGCCTCGATACGTACGGTCTCAGCAGGTTGAGTGAGAGCGTCGTCCGTCATGCCGAGACCCGCGCAATCGCCGCTCGTACGTCTTCGAGGGCGCCTACGGGAAAGTCCACGGCCCCGCCGAGCGCCGTCGCGGCGATCTCCGCCTCCGCGCTTTCCTCGATCGCCACCACGAGGTGGGCGGTGGCCGCCGAGTCGGGGCCGAACACCAGCAGGCCGTGGTTGGCGAGCAGCACCGCGGCCGTCGTGGGACGTCGCTCCAGGACCTCGGCCATACCCCGCACCGAGACGTCGGACCCACGAGGCCCCCATGCCACCACCGGTACGTCCTCGGCCTGCCCGAAGCGCAGCATCGGCTCGGTGCGGCACGGCAGCGGCCGATGGGCCACGGCGAACGCCGTCGCGGCGGGCGAGTGCGTGTGGATCACCGCGCCCACCTGCGGGCGAGCGCGGTAGATGGTGCTGTGCATGCTGATGATCTCTGTGCTGACGGACTGCAGCTCTCCCGCGAGGACCCGCCCGTCGAGGCTGACGGTCGCCAGCTGTTCGGGCCGCAGGTCCCGCACGAACCCCGGGGTCAGCAGGAAGCGCTCGGCATCGAGCCTGACGCTCAGGTTGGCGTGCCCGGAGTGCGACATCACCCCGGCCACGAAGAGCTGCCTCGCGGCCTCGACAAGCTGGCGAGCCCGGTCCGTCACGTCATGTGTGTCAGTCATCTCGTTCATTTCTTCATCTCCGAAGTCGTCTGCCGGCGGCCGCTCGTGCGCGCCACCGTCCGCATGCAGACCACTCTTCAACTTGAACTAAGGTTCAAGTCAAGCGTCGGGCGGAAGGACGGGCGGAGCATGCGTTTGACGATCGGTCGGCTCGCCGAGATGACCCAGGTACCCGCGTCGGCCATCCGTTTCTGGGAACGCCACGGACTGCTGCCCGCGCCCGAACGTCAGGGCGGCCAGCGGCGGTATCCGCCCGAGGCCGCCGAGCGGATCGTGCTGCTGCGCAAGTGTCAGCAAGCCGGACTCACCCTGGCCGAGATCAGAGAGTTCCAGCAGGACCAACCACGCAGACAGGCGTTGATCCGGGCCAAACTCGCCGAGATCGAGCAACGGATGGTCGACCTCGACCACGCCCACCAGCTCCTGGCCCATGCCGTCCAGTGCGGCAAGGAGGACATCCTCGTGTGTCCCACCTTCCGGAAGGAGATGGCCACGTGGCGCCAGTCCCCCGGAGTGGACGGCCAGCCGGGCACCGGGAACGGCGCTCCACCCCGCTGACCAGCGCGCCTGCACGGTCTCGCGCGACCCGCAACCCGGGCGCCGCGATGCGCGGGCGACACGGCAGGCCTAGCGTGGGACGGGAGTGATGTCCTCGTCCGGATGTCGTCGTCCGGACGTTCTCGTCCGGCAGGAGGCCTGCCCGTGAGGTGTTCACAGAGTCAGTGGCGCAAGACGTGCGTGGGGGTGGCGGCCGCCGCGATGCTGGCCGTACCGATGTCCGCGGGAAGCGCGTACGGCGCCACAACGCCGCCCGTACCGTCCCCCACCGCGTCGACGTCCAGCAGCACCGGCTTCCCCGAGCTCAGCCCGGCCGTCGCCGCACGTCTGGACACCGCCGTCCGGCAGGTCATACGCGAGGCCGATGTTCCCGGCGTGATGGTGAGTCTGTCGGCACCCGGCAAGGGGAGCTACGTCAAGGCTTTCGGCGTCGCCGACAAGACGAGCAACGCCCCCATGGCACCGAATCTGTATATGCGGATCGGCAGCGAGACCAAGACCTTCACCGTGACCGCCCTGCTCGAACTGGTCGACCAGGGCAAGGTGGGTCTGGACGATCCGATCTCGAAGTACATCCCGGGAGTCCCCAACGGGGACAAGATCAAGCTGCGGGATCTGGCGGACATGCGCAGCGGGTTGTTCAACTACTCCGCGGACGACGGCTTCGTCAAGGCGCTGCTCTCCGACCCGAAGCAAACCTTCACGCCACAGCAGTTGCTGGACTACGCCTTCAAACACCCGGTGCAGTTCCAGCCCGGTCAGGACTTCGAGTACTCCAACACCAACCTCATCCTGCTCGGCCTGGTCGTGGAGAAGGCCGGCGGTATGCCGCTGAACGAGTTCATCGCGCAGAAGGTCGTGAAGCCGGCCGGGCTGTCCGACACGTCCCTGCCGACCGGCGCCGACTTCCCCAGCCCGCACGCCCACGGCTACACCAACCAGACCCTGTCCGGGAAGATCGCGGACACCACGGACTGGAATCCCTCATGGGCCTGGGCGGCCGGAGCGATGGTCTCCTCCCTGTCGGACCTGCACAGTTGGGCCCCCACGCTCGCCACCGGCAAACTGCTGTCCGCCAAGACGCAGGCCGAGCGCCTCAAGACCATCCCCACGCCGATTCCGGGCGCGAGCTACGGTCTGGGCATCTTCAACATCCAGGGCTGGATCGGCCACAACGGCTCACTGCCGGGGTACGAGTCCCTGACCATCTACCTGCCCGAGTCAAAGGCCACACTCGCGGTGGTCCTCAACACCGACGTGCTGCACAACAAGTCGGAGCCCAGCACCCTCTTCGGCCAGGCGATCACCCGTATCGTGACCCCTGGGCACGTGTACAACATCCCGGTCATCGAGCCCCGCCAGACGACCCCGCCCACGTCCCAACCGTCGTCCCGGCCCAGCTCCCCACCCACGTCCTCACCGACCTCCCGGTGATGGCATGATCACGGCGTGACCGGTCGGAGGACTGCCTGGTCATCGAGGACGCTCCGTCCGGAGTCGCGTCGGGGCTGCGGGCCGGTATGACGGTGTGGGGAGTCAACACCCCGGTCGCCGTCGACGGCGTACACCGCCACTTCGTGAGCCTGCGCGAAGCGGTACCCGCCGTTCTCGCCTTCGTGGCCGATACGCACCGGGAAGCCACCGTCACGGTCTGACCGACGCGACCTTCCCCCTTGCTGCGGGCCGTGCCACCATGACGGCGTGACGGCGAGCCCCGAGGTGAGCTACCAGTCGATCGCGGCACGGATTCTCGGAGCCGAGCGCTCCTCGTGGACGATGCGGGACGGCGAAACGTGGTGCATGGTCACGCCGCCCGGCCATCGGTCCCGGAGGCAGGGGTGGAAGCTCCATGTCTCGGCGACCGTCGGCTCCGCCCACGAGGTGCTGGAGCGGGCGGCGGGCGTCCTGGTCGCGCACGGCTGCGCGTTCAAGTTCGCGGTGTCGCCGCGCGTCACCGCCGATCTCACCAACGTACGGGCGGCGCGGGCGCACTCCGGCAAGTTCATCACCGCCTATCCCGCCGATGACGATCAACTACGCCTTCTGGCCGCTGAGTTGGACCGCGCCACGTCCGGACTCGCGGGTCCCGCGATCCTGTCGGACCGGCGGTACCGCCCGGGCAGCCTCGTCCACTGTCGTTACGGTTGTTTCTCGGCGCCGCGCGAGCTCGACGACGAGGGTTTCTACCGGGGGCGGCTCCAGGCACCGGACGGGACGCTCGTCGCGGACGAGCGAAACCCGTGGTTCTCGCCGCCCGCATGGGCCCGGCCGCCGTTCGACGCGCCCACCCGAGCCCACACCGGAGGCGCCGTACTCCTCGTGGAGCGCTATCTGGTCCGGGAGGCGATCCGCCATTCCAACCGTGGCGGGGTCTACCGCGCGCACGACCGCCGCACCGGCCGGGACGTACTCCTCAAAGAGGCCCGCCCGTACGTCGGTGCACTGCCCGACGGAACGGACGCCCGGGACTGGCTGCGCCACGAGGCCGACGTACTGGCGCAGTTGGCGCCGCTCGGTGTCACCCCCGCTCCGCACGAGGTCTTCGAGGCCGGTGGACACGTCTTCCTCGCCGAGGATCTGATCGACGGGGACAACCTGCGCCAGTGGTCGGCGGATGGTGCGCTGCGCGCGGGCGGTCGGCTTCCGGTCCCGGTGGCATGGCGGCTCGCGCGGGACCTCGCACGCCTGGTCGGCGAGGTGCACGCGGCCGGGTTAGTCCTGCGCGACCTCAAACCGACCAACGTCGTCGTACGCCCCGGCGGCGAGCCCGTACTCGTAGATCTGGAATGCGCGGTACGCGCCGACAGCTCGGCCCACGTCATCGGCACCCAGGGCTTCACCGCCCCCGAATACCTCTCCCGTACGGAATACGGGCCCGTGCCCGGCCCCGAAGTCGACTGCTTCAGCCTCGGCGCGACCCTGCTGCATGCGACCTCCGGGATCAACCCTGTGCTCGCCCCCGACACCTCGCCCGCGCGTCCACCCGGCGAGCGGCTGTCGGCGATCGTGGAGGCCGCCGCCCCGGACTGCCCGGCCCTCAACGCCCTCGCCCCGCTCGTGCTCGGCCTCACGGCGGACGCTCCGGACCGGTGGCCGTTGGAGAAGGCGGCGGCGTTCCTCCGGGCGGAGCCCGCCACGCCGACGGTGTCACCGGGCCCCGCCCTGGCCGACGCCGAGCTCGACCGGTTGCTGCACGACGGACTGGCGTACATCGCGGCGACGGCCGACCCCACCGCCGTACATCTGTGGCCCAGACCCCAGTCGTTACCCGAAGGCGATCCCTGCAACCTCCAGCAGGGAGCGGCGGGCGTGGTGGCCGTGCTCGACAGAGCCATACGTACGGGCGAGGCCCCCGCCCTCGAACCGACGCTGCGGACCGCCGCCCACTGGCTCGACGAACAACTCTCGCGACCCGGCCGCGTCCTGCCCGGGCTCTACTTCGGCCGCTCCGGCACCGCATGGGCCCTGCACGACGCGGCCAACACCCTTGCAGACTCTCAACTCGCCAGCCGAGCACGGCAGTACGCCCTCGACATACCCCTCGACACGACCAACCCCGACATCTGCCACGGTCTGTCCGGCGCGGGGCTCGCCCAGTTGCACCTGTGGCACACCACCGGCGACGAGCGTTTCGCCGAGCGGGCCTCCGTATGCGCGGACGGTGTACTGGGCCTGCTGACGCAGAACGACGGCGGAGTCGACTGGCCGCTCGACCCACCGCACCGCCGCGAACTCGCCGGGTCCGGCTCATACGGCTTCGGACACGGCGTCGCCGGAAACGCCTCCTTCCTGCTCGCCGCCGGGCGCGACCTCGACCGCCCGGAGCTCGTCGACATCGCGATCGGCGGCGGCCATGCGCTGTGTGCCGTCGCCGAACTCCGCGACGACATCGCCGTCTGGCCCAAGGGGCCCGACCGCGCGGAACGCCCAGGTCTCGACTTCTGGTGCCACGGCGCCTCCGGCATCGGCACCACGCTCGTCCGGCTGTGGCAGATGACCGGCGAGCCGCGTTTTCGCGAGTACGCGGAACTGGCCGCGCGGACCGTCCACCGGGACCGCTGGCGCCAAGGCACCGGCACTTGTCACGGCGTGGCGGGCAACGCCCAACTCCTGCTCGACATGGCCGAGTTGACCGGTGACGACACCTATCGCGTCCGGGCCGCCGAGGCCGCCTTCTGCCTCCACGCGCGGGCCGCGCTGCGGGACGGCCGGCTGATCGTCCCCGATGACACCCTGCGTGACTTCTGCGTCAGCTATCAGGTCGGCCTGGCCGGAGTCCTGGATCTGCTGCTGCGCCTGAAACACGGCGGCGGCCGCGCCTGGACCGTGGACCCCTGACTGTCCGGCTACACCCGCCCCTACCCGGAAGGAGGTGAGGACCATGGAGGAAACGGTGCTGGAGCTCCAGGAGTTGCCCGAGACGGACGAGGAGGCGCTGGAGCCCGCGATGTGCTGTGACACCGACCATACGAGCGGTAACTGCACCGATCCGCCGCGCTGCGCGCCGTGATGTGGGCACCCGTAGCGAACCGTTCCGTGTGGCCGGGCCGCCTGGTGCGGCCGCACGGAACCCCGGTGGCAGGAGGCGGCGTATGACCGGCGGGAAGTGGACCCCCGTGCTGCCCCCGCCCGAGTCCGCCGCCGTCCTCGACCGCGTGCTTGCCACCGCGCGGACCCACCGTGTGCCGCAATGCGTCCGGCCCCATCTCGCCGCAGGCGGCGCAGGACTGGCGCTTGCCTACCACCAGTTGGACCGCTGCCTGCCCGGCCGGGGTTGGAACACACTGGCCGAGGGCTACCTCGCCGCCGCGGCCGAGGGGTACCGGCGGTTCGGCGCCTCGCTCGGCCTCTTCGGCGGCGCCACCGGGCTGGCCTTCGCCGCGCAGGTACTTTCGTACGACCTGCCGACCGTCCGCGAACGCGTCCTCGACGAAGCGCTGGAGCGAGCCCGGGCACTCGGCGACGATCCCCCTGAGGGTACCGTCGATGTCGTCTCCGGGCTGGCCGGAGCTGGTGCGTACCTGCTGGGCGAGCACCACGAGCCCGTGGCGAACACGGCACTTCGGCAGGTGCTCACCGCGCTCTCAGGGGGCTGGGACCCGCCCGACTCCGGCGTCGCACACGGGCTGGCCGGACCGCTTGCCCTGCTGTCACTCGCTCTGGGTCAAGGCATCGCCGTACCCGGCCAGCGCGAGGCCGTACGCCAAATGGCCGGGGCACTGACCTCTCGGTGCACCACCGACCCCTGGGGCCCCACTTGGCCCGGTACGAACAACCACCCCGTACGCGCCTCCTGGTGTCGGGGAAGCCCGGGGACTGCCCGTGCCCTGTGGTTGGCGGGCACGGCACTCGACGACGTGGCGCTGCGCGAGCTCGCGGTACGGGCGATCAAAGCGGTCTGCCGACGACCGCCCGAGGTGCGCCGCGTCGACGAGGACCCCGGTCTCTGCCACGGTATGGCGGGCCTGCTCCACATCACCACACGTTTCGCCCACGACACCGGCGACCCTGACCTCGCCTTGTTGGCCACTGAGTTAGCGAATACGCACTTCCGCCCGACCGAGCCCGGATTCCTCGACGGGGCCGCAGGCGTCACGCTGGCCCTGCTCGCGGCGGCGACGGACACCCACCCCACCTGGGACCGGGCCCTGCTGCTGGCTTGACGCTACGAGAGGTTGCGGGGCCGCGAGCGGAAGGTGCGGCGGTAGGTGTCCGGGGGCACGCCGACCGTTCGGTTGAAGTGGCGGCGCAGCGTGGTCGCGGTGCCCATGCCGGTGGCTGTCGCGATGGCGTCGACACTGTCGTCGCCGGTCTCCAGCAACTCCTGGGCGCGGCGGATGCGTTGGGTGAGCAGCCATTGCAGTGGGGTGGTGCCGGTGGTCGCGCGGAAGTGGCGGCCCAGGTGGCGTGAGCTCATACGTGCCTGGCGGGCCAGGTCCTCCACGGTCAGTGGCTGGTCGAGCCGTTCCATCACCCAGGGGAACAGTCCGGCGAGCGGGTGGTTGTCCGGGGCGGGCACGGGCGTGGTGACGAACTGGGCCTGGCCACCGTCCCGGTGCGGCGGCACGACCAGACGGCGGGCGACGATGTTGGCGACCGACGAGCCGTGGTCGAGACGGACGAGGTGCAGGCACAGGTCCATGGCGGCGGCTTTGCCGGCGGAGGTGAGGACGCTGCCGTTGTCGACGTAGAGCACGTCCGGGTCGACGTCCACCTCGGGGAAGCGGGCGGCGAGCTCCTCGGTGTGCGCCCAGTGCGTGGTCGCGCGCCGCCCGTCCAGGAGGCCGGCTGCGGCCAGGACGAACGCGCCCGTGCACAGCGAGGCCACGCGCGCGCCTGCCTCGTGGGCCGCGCGTACCGCGTCGACCAGGTCGGCGGGTGGGTCCACGTCGACGTCGACCCACCCGGGGACGATCACGGTGTCGGCGTGCCGCAGCCGGTCGAGCCCATGGTCGGGCTCAAGCCGGAACCGCCCGACCTGCACGGCGTCCGGCCCGCAGACTTCGACGTCGTACCAGGGAACGGACACGGCGTCCGGGGCGGTACCGAAGACCTCGTACGCCAGGGACAGCTCGAAGTGCAGCATCCCGTCGGTGACGGCCAGCGCGACAGTATCCATGTCCGTAATTGTACGCACCATGTCGTTCCGGACACTGGTAGCCGGGCACAGGCCGAGCCAGGATGGTCGTAGTCGATCAAACAGATCGCTTCGGATCTTGAGCACGGGGAGAGAAGACATGGCATCGGCGCAGATGGTGGCGGTGTACGGCGCGTACGGGCACACCGGTCGATTCGTGGTGGCACAGTTGCTGGATCGCGGGTTCGTCCCGGTGCTCGTCGGCCGCGACGCCGAGAAGTTGCAGGCGATTGCAGCGTCCCACCCCGGACTCGAAGCCCGGCCGGCCTCGGTCGACGATCCGGCCGCGCTCGACCGCGCACTGGCCGGTGCGGCGGCCGTGATCAACTGTGCCGGGCCCTTCGTCAACACGGCCGCCCCCGTGATCGAGGCGGCCCTGCGCCACGGGATCCCGTACGTGGATGTGGCGGCCGAGATCGAGGTCAACGTCGATACGTTCGCGCACTTCTCGGACCGCGCCCGCGCCGCCGGAACGGTCATCGTCCCCGCCATGGCCTTCTACGGCGGCCTCGGCGACCTGTTGGCCACCGCCGCGATGGGCGACTGGACCGCGGCCGACGAGGCCCACATCGCGTACGGCCTGAGCAGCTGGCACCCCACGGAGGGCACGCGCGCCGCGGGCACAGTCTCCGGCAAGCGACGCAAGGGCCGATACGTCCGCTACACGAACGGGAAGCTGGAGTACCACAACGACGCCCGGCCCACCCTGAAGTGGGCTTTCCCGGACCCGATGGGCACCCGGTCCGTCATCGGCGAGTTCACGATGGCCGACGCCGTCACCATCCCCAGCCATCTGTCCATCCCCGACGTGTACAACTACATGACGACGGAGGCGGCCAGGGACCTGTGGGACCCGGACACCCCGGCCCCGAGCGCGGTCGACGAGCAGGGCCGTTCCTCCCAAACCTTCCTGGTCGACGTCGTCGTACGCTCCGGCGGCGCCGAACGCCGCGCCGTGGCGAGCGGCCAGGACATCTACGCGGTCTCCGCACCGCTCGCGGTGGAAGCGGTCGCCCGCATCCTGGCAGGCCGGACCCACACGATCGGCGTCGCCTCCGCAGGCGAGATCTTCGACGCCGCCGATTTTCTGCGCACGCTGGCTCCGCACGTTTCCGTGGAGGTGCATCCGTAGCGGACGGTCCGGCGGAACTGCTGGGCGGGCGACGGCAGTTGATGTGGTGCGCCGGCGGCCCACCACGCCGCCCGCGCACAGCCCGGCCAGCACTCTGCCCGTATGAGTTGCCCAACTCAGCTGGTGGCGGCCCCGAACCACGTCGGCAGGTGGTCGATCAGATCCCACTGACCCTCACCGACCCACGCCACGTGGCTGTCCGGTCACAGCAACACCGCCGGTACGTCCAGTTCCTCGCTGGTGCCGTCGCCCAGCTCGACGGTCACCCCGTCGTCGTCCTGGCTCAGCCCGACCACGTCGCAGCCGCGACGGATCTCGGCGCCGAGTCCGGTGGCGTGCTCGGCCAACAGGCGGTCGGTGGTGGGCTGCGGGATACCGAGGACGTACGCATGCGCGCTGTCCAGCTCTGGCGCCGGCTGGCGATTGTGCGCCACCAGCCGGGCCCTTGCGGCACCCCCCCCCGTGCGCTATACGTCGAGCGTCAAGGAGTGGGTAGTGCTCCTTGCCTTTGCCTTTTGCGGTCCGCTCCCTTCGTGCAACGATCTCGCCGTGACCACCCCGGATGACACCTCTGACCTCCTCGGTTCTTCCCGCTGGCGACTGCTGATCGCCGCACTGACCGCGCTTGCGGCCGATGCGGCCGACCAGCAGGCATGGCTCGCGGCGCATCGAGTCGAGACGGACGACCTGGCCCTCGACTTCGAGCACGCCCTCCGGACCGCTGCAACGCTGGCCGCGGCTGGACGCATCGAAGCGGACGTCATGGCACGCCTGGAGGCGATCGACGCCCGTTTCACAAATATGAGCGGGCAGCAGAACGCACACCGATGGACTCCGCAGGCCCTGGCAACCGATACAGGCTGGCACGAAGCCCGCGCCCAGGCCCGTCAGATTCTGACCGAACTGACCGGCGGTTGGAATTACCCGCTGCCCGACATAACCGTCATCCGCTAGCCAACACAACGGCCTCGACGCGGCCGTGTCGGGCCAGGCAGCCCGCTGCTCGACGTCTCCGACCCCAAACCAAAGAACCCGGCCACGACGTCAACGGCGCCCAAGGCGGCGGTACGCTCCTGTACGGCAAGGCATCCTCCTGGACCTGCATTCAGCCGAGAGAGAGCCACTCTGGGCGAGTAAGCCAGCAATGCGTTCGGCATCCAAGAGCACCCCGAAACGGGCGAGTTGGTGATCTTCGGCGGCCGCGAGACCACCACCGCACCGGACGAAGCTGCGGAACCCTCCTCAGTCACCACGTCATCGCCGGGCTCCGTCCCGATGACGGGTTGGGCACGCCCGACCGAGCCGGGCGACTTCCCGGACGGCTACTGGGACTGAAAAACCCCGCAAAGAGAACTTCAAGCAATACCCACCAGGTGGTGTTGAGTCAGCGGAGGCCTACTATCTGCGACTGGCCTTATTCAGCCACTTTGTAGGCGTACGAAGCGACACCCTCCGACGGCAATGAACTCGAAATTGCGCGTGAGCTCCGAGTATTCGATAGCCGGATGCGCGAGGCGAAGTCGAATTAAGGCCAGTAGGGAGAAACGCACCCTGGTCCCCTTGAGGGCCGAGAACGGCGCTGCCTAGCATGCAGGAACTCGGGGGTTGACGGGAGGGACTCATGGGGCACTCCACTATGCGGAACGAGGGACTGGCGCAGGCAATACCTACACCTCAGGACCGCACTCCCAAGGATCGGGCGCCAGTCGATTTGGATCAGCTGATCGGTCGTTGCCGAGAAGGGGATCCCAGGGCATGGGAACAGCTGATTCGTACGTACAGCCCTCTCGTATGGGCCGTCATTCGCTCGCAGGGCCTCAAGCAAGCCGATGGCGAGGACGTGTATCAACTCACATGGCAGAAACTCTTCGAGCACATACACAAGTTGGAACAGCCCGGCAGGGTGGCGGCGTGGCTGGTCACCGTCGCCAAACGTGAGGCCATCAGCCGCGCCAGGCAGGCTCGCAGGATGGTCAGCGTCCCCGATCCCGCGGACTTCCTTCTCCCCGCGGACATGGCTGTCCCCGCACCCGAGGAGTGGACCATTGCCCGTTCGGACGGCGAGCGGCTGCGCACGGCCATCAGGAATCTGCCGGAAGAGCACCGGGCCCTCCTGGAGCTGCTCTTCGCCGAACCGCCGCTCAGCTACGACTACATAGCCGCATCCGTGGGAATGGCGCGAGGGTCGATCGGTCCGACCCGTCGCCGCATTCTCGCCAAGATGCGCGGCGAGCTGGGGGGAGGCAAAACCGGCTGAGGGAAGTCCCGTTGAATTCCCGGTTGAACTCGCTGCTGCGGGATTTCATCCTGCCCGCAGCAGCGGGGGTCAACTGCGCTACGGCTCACCCGGTGAAGCACTCGTGGCCGGTCTCGCACTTCCAGGAAGCCAAGGCCCGCTGTCGCCTTGATGGTCACTGGCGACGAGCGAGAGTGAGAACAACTGCCGTTCCGGTAATCCCAGTTGCTCCAATGACGACGCCAGGATGAAGATGCGTACCCAGAGTGCCGGACAGCGCGACGCCCAGTCCTTGCACCGTCATGAGGCCACTGTTCTGCACCGTGAACAAGCGCCCTCGGTAGGTGGGAGCCGTCGCCGAGAGGATCAGCGGGTCGATGCCCTGGTTGCAGGCGAAGCCGGCCCCCGAGAGAGCCAGCAGAGCCGCCGCCATGGGAACGGACGGTCCCAAGAAGAATCCGATCAGCGGGATTTGCGAGCCCACGACCAAGGGAGTGATGAGGCGACGCCGAGTGTCCGGTGACAGCTGCGCCACCACGAGTTCGCCCACCACCGTACCGACGGCATAGCCGGTGAAGAGCCAGCCAGCCGCTGTCGCGGCGGAACCCGCTTCGGCGGTGTAAGCAACGGCGAGACCGTCACCCACGGACGAGAATCCAGGGACGGCCCAGGTCAGCAGGACCAGTCGCCGTAGCGGCCTGTTGGCCCAGATATGGCGCAGCCCCTCCCCCGATTCCTTCACCACGGCTCGCAGGGTGCGTTCGCCGTCCGGTGCGGTGGCGGGAGCAGCCGGTGTCCAGAACCCGATGAGCACGGCCGAGACCACGAAACTGCACGCGTCCACGGTCAGCAGCCACAGCGGTCCGATCGCGGCCACCAGAACGCTGCCCACCGCGAATCCGAAGACGACCGCGGTCTGACTTATGGTCCGCAAGAGCGAACGGCCTAACGGAAAGAGATGTGCGTCCAGCAGGTGCGACAGGCTCGCGGCCCTGGCTCCCTGAAAGAGCGGCGCTATGAACCCGGTGATGAGCAGGAGTCCCAGGAGGGCGGGAATCGGCAGTCGGGGTATCAGCATTCCCGCGATGCAGACGGCGCTGAGCAGGTCACAGCAGACCAGTACACGCCGCGGCCGGAAGCGGTCGGCGAGTGACGAAAGGACGGTGCCGCCCACGGCGTAGGGAAGAAACGAGCAGACGAGAACCAGCGCCGACCACAGGGCCGAGCCCGTTCGCTCGAAGATCAGGATCGACAGGGCGACCTCAGCGGCCAAGGTGCCGACCATGGACACGGCGTGCGCGGCGAACACGGCACGCATTCCCGGAACGCGGAGTACCGACCTGACCCCTGAAGCCGGGATCGTATCGACCGCGGACTGCTGCACAGGCCGTCCCCAATTCTCACACCTTGATCCTGCTGGACCCGGGCAGGGTACTGGCCGGGTCCAACAGGAACCTCACCTAGCTATGTGCTGCCTGGGGAATCAGTGAACGTGACGCATGATGTCTCCCCCTCCCGCATCGAGAGTGGTTGATCCGTTCCGTGCTCTCACATGCGATGGGAAATCAGTGAACGTGACGCATGGCCTTTCCCCCTCTCCCGTCCGGTGGGTATCTGACTCGTTCCGAAGGAGGCCTCCCGTGATTACGGAGACCCCTCCTCAGAACGAAACCTCAAGGCTGTGCATCCCGTGTTCGGTCACGTTGGGGCGGGGCACGGGCTCGGAGACGAGCCGGGCGTTCGGATACCGGTGGCCGATGGCACCGAAGGCGATACGGGCCACCTGGACGGCGACCTGGGCGCCGAGGCAGGCGTGCGGTCCCCGGCCGAACCCGAGGTGACGGTTGGGCGTCCGGTCCCACTGCAGGGATTCGGGATCGGCGAACATCTTGGGGTCCCTGTTCGCCGCGCCGAGGAACATCGAGACGATCTCGCCCTTGCGGATCTTCTGGTCCCCGAGGACGGTGTCATGCACGCAGGCACGGCTCTCCACATGCACGGGGCCGGCAAACCTGACGAGTTCGTTGACCGCCTTGTCGTTGTCCACCGGGACCCGCTGCTCGGGCGGTATACGGAGCAACGCGAGCAACCCGGTCACCAGGAAGCGGCTGGCCGTCTGGAAGCCGGCCTGCAGGACGACGCGCAGTGAGTTGAGAAGTACCTCGTGGTCGACTCCCGCGCTCGGCGCCCGATGGACGACATGGGCGGTGAACCCGTCCGGCAGCGGTGACTTGAGCCATTCGCCGACCAGGCCGGTGAGTTCCGCTCGTGCCGCGACCCCGGGCTCGTAGCACTCGGGTCTGAGGCTGGAGTCCATCCCGTCCACGATGGTGTTCGACAGGGGGACGAACCAGTCCTTGTCCGGCTCGGGAACGCCCAGCAGGTGGGTGACTGCCCGCAGGGTCAGAGGTTCGGCCACCTTGGATACGAAATCGAAGGGCCCTTGCTCCTCCACCGCGGCCAGCAACTCGTCAAGGGTGCGCCGGACTGTCCGCTCCAGACGGTCGGGGTCCGCCACCTTGAAGCCCTCAAGCATCAGATGACGGATCCGGGTGTGCTCCGGTGGGTCAAGGGTCTGAAGGCTGAGCAGGGACGGAGGGGTGTCCACACCCACGCGCCGCCAGTCCTGACAGAAGTTCTCCGCGTCCCGCAGAGCGGCGAAGGACTCCTCGTAGCCGGTCACCAGCCAGGCCTCGATGTCGGAGTCCCAGAGAACGCTGGACTGTTCGTGCCATCGCCGGTATATCGGATGGGGATCGAGCAGGGCAGCTGGATCGAGCAGGCTCAAGATGTTGGGGTCCGTCACGCACCCACTCCCTTCATACGTATTCGGGTCAGCCCCCGGACGAGAACCACCCCGGGGGAACTCACGCCTGGCTCAACTGGCCGAACAACACCGGCACTTGGCGCGCTGGGCCACAACCGTCCGGGTCAGCTCTGCCTCGCGGGTCTCACACCCTGCCTCCCCACTGGAGCCGCGCCGAACGTGCCTGCCAACCAATACAGAGGCGCGAACGACGTCCCAGATACATCCCGATGCCGTCTTCCTTCGAACTCCTTCGAAACCTCTGGATCCACCCCTCGGCGTGTTACTTACGGAAGGCCCAACTCCACCGGAAGCGCCGGTGAACGCCCCTCCGATCTGGTGGTGTTGCGGCCCCAGTTGTTCGGCCGGACGCGCCGAGTTCAGAGCCAGCGCTGTGCCGCTTCGACGCTGTCCCCGCCGCTCGTGTTGAACGCGATGGCAGCCTGGGGCGCATGGCGGCGGATCAGGTTCACGATCTGCTCGAAGAGCGGAAGCAGCGGCTCTGCCTTGCGGATCCCGCCCCCGACGACCACTACGTCCCACGGCCGCTTGGTCAGCGACGCGATGAGGGTGGGCTCGGCCGCTTCGTTGAACTCGATGAGCGTCATCTCCGCGTCGATGCCGTGCGCGCCGAACCGGGTCAACTCCGCCTCGAGAGCCGCGCGAAGAGCCTCTCCGTCGATGCCGGGAATCGCTTGCGGGTCGTAACCGAGAACAAGTGCAGTAGGCATGCGGGCAACCTATCGTGCCCACCCGGGGAGGATCCTCCCTGGTAGGCCTGCTGCTCGTAGCCCTAAGTGACCGCCGGGCAGGGCGAGTTCAGAGACACCCCCGCGCACATCAACCCCCACGGGCGAGCATCAGGCCCGACCCGACCAGGGGGCACCAGGCCGGGCGTACGCCCCAACACCCCTCCAGTCACAGCTTGATAACGTCCAGCCAGCACCCTGGCTGTAACATTGCACATGTCACATCATGCTCTCCATGAGAAAAGTCATCGCCCTGCTCTCGGCCGCAACGGCCGTCGCAGCCCTCACCGGAGTGTCCGCGGGCACCGCATCCGCCGGCGCCACATCCCACGAGGACACCGGGCAGGGAAAGCTCGTCTGGAGCTCCTGCAACGACACCACCACGCCCGCGCTGCAGTGCGCGATGCTCGACGTGCCGGTGGACTACGCGCATCCGAACGGGCGCAAGATCAAGATCAAGGTGAACCGGCTCCCCGCCACCGCGCCCAAGGACAAGCAGCAGGGCCCGATCCTGCTCAACCCCGGTGGCCCCGGGGACTCAGGGCTCTGGATGCCCGCCTACATCGCCGGGCAGATACCGAAGGACGTCGCCTCGACGTACGACTGGATCGGCTTCGACCCGCGGGGGACCAACGCCAGCGAGCCCCATGTCATCTGCGACGCCCACTACCTCGACGGTGCGCGGCCCGACTACCAGGTGAGCCAGGGCACTTCGAAGGCCTGGCTGGCGAAGGCGGCCGGATACGCCGCCGACTGCGCCGCCGACTGGTCCTGGCTGCTGCCGCACATGACCACCGTCGACAGCGCGCGCGACATGGACAGCATCCGCCGGGCGCTCGGAGCGCCGAAGATCAACTTCTACGGCGGCTCCTGGGGCACCTCGCTGGGCTCCACCTACGGCCAGCTCTTCCCGTCGCGCGTACGACGGATGGTGCTGGACAGCATCGTCGGCCCCACCATCAGCTGGTACGACCACAACATCCTGCAGGACAAGGAACACCAGCGCCGCTTCGACGCGTTCGCGGCGTGGACGGCCAAGGCCGATTCGGTCTACCACCTCGGTACGGACGCCGCCGCGGTGAAGAAGGCGTACGACCAGGTCGAGTCCGCGCTGCGGACCAACCCTGTGGTCGCCTCCCCGGCCCCCGGCAAGATCGGCCCGGCCGAGTTCGAGGACACCTTCTACGGCGGTGGGTACAACTTCCTGCGCTGGCCCCGGATGGCCACCGTGCTCTCCGCCTATCTCACCCAGCACGACACCCAGCCGCTGAACATCGCGTACAACAAGTACGCGGCGCCCGGCTCCGACGACGGCACCTTCCCCGCGTACAACGCCGCCCAGTGCACCGAGAACGCCTGGCCGCGCGACTGGGAGTTCTGGAAGAAGGACCAGGCCAAGGTCAACGCCGAGGCGCCTTTCTACACGTACAACAACATGTGGTACAACGCCGCTTGCATGTTCTGGCCCTACCAGGGCAACCAGGCGGGCCGGATGAAGATCACCGGCAAGGGCCTGCCGCCCGTCCTGCTCTTCCAGGCCACCGAGGACGCCGCCACCCCGTACCAGGGCGGGCTGGCCATGCACGACGCGCTGCCCGGCTCGAAGCTGGTCGTCCAGAACGGCGGCAGCTTCCACGAGATCCTCTTCCACGGCAACGCGTGCCTCGACGACACCTTCACCTCCTATCTCCGCGACGGCAGCCTCCCCAAGGGCAAGGGCCGCATCGCCAAGACCTGTGCCCCCGAGGCTGACCCGACCCCCACCTACGTGACCCCGACCCCGGCGCTCACCGCCAAGCACACCGCCGCCACTCCCCTCTCCCCCACCGACCCCGAGGCCGTCCACGGCGTACTCCGGTGACCCATTGAATCAACCAGCCACAACCGTACGGCCGTTGGCACCCAGCCAACGGCCGTCGGTCGTGCTCCAACGCCTCGTAGATCCTTTACCGACAGCGGATCTGAAGAATCGATATCTCCGGAGCGAGGTGGCCAAAAACCTGCGGGCCGGCTCATTCGCCTCTACACTGCCGAAGGATGGGGGCGCTACTCATATCGGTCTTCGCTGTCACAGTAAGCGCGGTCGTTCCATTCGTCGTGGAGATATACAAGGGGACCAGAGCGACGCAGGAACAAAGTTACATTGCGGGAATCAGCGCATGCGCTGAACTCGCGGCGAGCTCGCCGGGGACTCCTGCGGGATATTGCCACCTCAAGTACGTCATCATAAACCAGTCGCAGAACGCGATCCATGACGTCATCGTCGTGCAGCCGCGCTGGCGGCCACAGCATCCGATCAGCGTGATCAATGCCGGAACCCGTCATGAGGAAGCGGATCTGACACTCCGCCGCATTGATCCAGGGTTCACCAGCTATCCCGTGGGAATCATTTTCAAGGACGGCCAGGGCAGGGTCTGGCACAAACATCATGTGGCCGAGCGCGTACGCAAGGCCATCGACCCTCCCCGTACCGTCCATGACTACGTGCCGCACAAGAACCCTCTGGGGATGACCAAAGTGAGCAAACGAGTCGGCGGCGGCCTGGCCGCGCTCGTCATGCTCGCCTTCCTCACATACGGACTCATCAGCTTCGTCGACAACTGGAAGACACGGGATACGCCCAGCTCCCCAAACCAATCGGCAGGTAGTCATGGACGCTGAATCCTTCGCCGTCGTGGTGGCTTTAACCAGCGGCGCCTCGGCCATGTTCTCCTTCCTACTGGCACGCGTCGCCGCCCGCCGGACCAAGCTCCTGGCGGCCCGTATCCGTGCCGGCGAAGTGATCGCGTATCTCACGTCCCCCGTCGGGGCGGCCGACATGACCGCGCTCTGCGTGATCGACAATCGGGCGACCGAGCGGATCAGCGACGTCGTCGTGCGCTACCAGGACTCGGATCTGTGCGAGCTCCCCGAATTGCGTCCCTGGGACCAGCAGCGCGTGCCGCTCCCGGAGACGCTCGGTTCCATCGATACGCAGCCGACAACCACGGCCCCTCAAATCGCCCCGAGCCTCGCGTTCTCGGACACACAAGGACGTCGCTGGACCAGTGATACGCAGGGGCTGCGTCTGGCGGAGGAAACCGGCCCGCCGCACAAGTCCACGAAGCTGAACCGCGTTCCACTCACCTGGCTCGTCTGGACATCGGCGGCGACCGGGCTGATCACCGTCATCCCCATACTGCTGTACTTCGCCATCCTGTAAGGGTGTTGACGGTCACGGCCGGTCGGGTCCTCGGTAGGGCAGCGTCTGGCTGTAGACGACGCTGGTGGTCGTACTGCCGAAACCGGCCAGCTCGTCCATGAGTGTCTCCAGGTGCCCCATGGACGTCGCGGCCACCTTGAGGGTGTAACAGTCGTCGCCGGTGGTACGCAGGCACTCCAGGATCTCCCGCCGCTCGGCGAGCAGTCGGCGCAACGGCTGGTGGTGGTTGCCCGGGTACTTCAACCGGACGAGGGCGAGCACGGGGTATCCGACCTTGGCCAGGTCGACCACTGCGTGGTAGCCGGAGATGACGCCGATCGCCTCCAACTGCCGCACCCGTTCCGTGGTCGCCGACGGGCTGAGGCTCACGCGCCGCCCCAACTCGCTGAGGGAGATACGTGCTTCCTGTTGCAACTGGTCGATGATCGCCCAGTCGACGTCGTCGAGATTCACGGTCATATCGCGAGATTACCGGGAAATTGACGGAGCAAGGTCAAGACTGCCGGGAGAAGTCCGTTCATTGACACCCGATCGCCCGGATAGTCTCCGATCATGCAACTTGGCTTCACCGTACGGACCTTCGAGCTCGGCACCGAGCCCGGCGTGCTGCGCGACGGGGAGCCCCACTCGGCGGCCTGGCAGGCGCTCACGGCCGTGGCCACACACTGGAGGACAGCATCGTGATCACCCCTGTCGACGAGGACCTCCTGCGGCGCGCGATCGGCATCGCGGCCCGCGCCATCACCCTCGGCGATGCTCCGTACGGCTCCCTGCTGGCGGGTCCCGACGGCACGATCCTCGCCGAGGCCCACAACACGGTGCGGCGCGACAACGACATCAGCGCCCACCCGGAGCTGAAGCTCGCCCGCTGGGCCGCCCGCGAACTCGACCCTCACACCGCCGAACGCACCACCATGTACACCAGCTGCCAGCCGTGCACCATGTGCGCCGGCGGCATCATCCGCTCCGGACTCGGCCGTGTCGTCTACGCGCTCTCCACCGACCAACTCATCGAGCTCAACCCGAAGTCCGGCGCCTGGCCGACGGTTGCGCAGGAGGGCCCGGCCCTGTTCGACGAGGCACGCGCACCCATCGACGACTACTACCGGCCATGACGCGCGTCCGGAACCTATGGAGCGACCGGACCTGCGCGACAGGCCCCGCCCTGCGCGCTGTCCAGCCACGCTGACCCCAACCATCGCCCTCAGCGCAGCACTTCCCTACGCTGAGGCAATGCGTCGCTGCCTACGAACCCACCGCACGCGGAACACCGCGTGAACCGCACCCCAGCTGTCCGTGCCCCGCTGCCTCCCCTCCGCCTCGTCGAACTCGGCGGCACAGGCCCCGAAGACGTTGTCTTCGACAACTCCGGACGGGTGCTGACCGGTGTCGCGGACGGGCGCATCCTGCGGATCGAGCTGCCCCAGCGGGACCATCCCGATCACCCCGCCGTCGTACGGGAGGTCGGCCGGACGGAAGGGCGGCCCCTCGGGCTCGACGTCCTGCCCGACGGGCGGCTTTTGGTATGCGACGCGGAGCTCGGACTGCTCCGGCTCGATCCCGACGACGGCGACCATGGCGTCGAGGTGCTGGCGGACTCGGTGGCCGGGAAACCCTTGCGGTTCTGCAGCAACGTGGTCGCGGCCTCGGACGGCACGGTCTACTTCACCGTCTCCAGCCACCGTTACGGGCTGGACGACTGGCTCTCCGACATCGTCGAGCACCAACCCACTGGACTTCTCGTACGACTGGCGCCTGGGGGTGAACCCGAAGTCCTGCTCGACAGGCTGCAGTTCGCGAACGGGGTGGCGCTCGCGCCCGACGAGTCGTACGTCGTGGTGGCGGAGACCGGCGCGTGGCGGCTCACCCGGCTGCGGCTGACCGGCCCCGACGCAGGTCGGCGCGACACCCTGACCGCCGACCTGCCGGGCTTTCCTGACAACCTGTCACGCAGTCCCGGCGGAGGCTTCTGGGTCGCGCTCGCCGGACCGCGTATGCCACCCCTGGAGTGGCTGCATCGCACCGCACCCCGAGTACGCCGGGCCGCGGCCGCCGCGGCCCGCCGCCTGCCGGCCCCGCCACCTCGCGCCGCGCGCGTGGTCGAGGTCGACGTCAACGGCCAGGTGGTGCGCGAACTACGAGGGCGGGGGCGTCAGTACCGTATGGCGACCGGCGTGGCCCAGCGCGACGGGCGGCTGGTTCTCGGCAGCCTGGTGGAGGGGAGCATCGCCTGGTGCGACCTGTGAACGCGCGCACCAGGGCGGCGGTGGCCGGGTGACAGAGAACGAGCACGTCAGCGCGAGGGTACTGGGGACCACAGCCCCGCAGCCGTCCCATCGCGCAGGTGCTGTTCGTACGTGGTGACCTTGCCCTGAATCACCTTCAGGCTGGTGTTCAAGTCGTCAATCCTGGTGCGCACGTTCTGCTCGTGCTCCCGCAGCAGCGTGAGGCGTTCGTGCTCATTGCCCGGCCCCGATCGGACCAGTTCCGCGAACGCTTTGACGGTGGCGATCGGCATCCCCGAGTCGCGCAACCGGCCGCACAGCGCGAGCCAGTCCACATCCGCCTGCTCGTAGACGCGTTGGCCTCCCCCGGAGCGCGGAATCTCCCGCAGGAACAGGCCCTCGCGTTCGAAGAACCGCAAAGCGTGCACACTCAGCCCGGTCAGTTCCGCGACCTTCCCGATGGGCAGGCCGCCCGGTTCCTTGCTCATGACAGCCACCATAGTTTGACCTAGCGTGCGCTCTAGATTTTAGCGTCGTCGGCATGACTACCAAGCAGACGAGGCATACGAAGCAGCGGAAGCTCAGCACCGGATTCGGTGCCCACAGCACGGCCGACGACGTTCTCGCCGGAACCGATCTGACGGGCACCACCGCCCTGGTCACGGGCGGTTACTCCGGGCTCGGGCTGGAAACCACCCGCGCGCTGGCCCGCGCGGGAGCGCATGTCATCGTTCCCGCCCGTCGGCCCTCCGTCGCCTGGGACGCCCTGCGCGGCATCCCCCGGACGGAGGTCCATGGGCTCGATCTGGCGGACCTGGAGAGCGTCCGGGCCTTCTGCGAACGGTTCCTGGAGACCGGCCGCACCCTCGACATCCTCATCAACGGCGCCGGTGTGATGGCCTGCCCCGAAACCCGTGTCGGACCCGGCTGGGAGGGACACTTCGCGATCAACCACCTCGGTCACTTCGCCCTCGTCAACCACCTTCGTCCGGCCGTCAGCCCCAGTGGAACCCGAGTCGTCTCCGTAGCGTCGTCCGGGCACTTCCTGTCCGACATCCGCTGGAGCGACATCCACTTCCGTACCGGCTACGACCGCTGGCTGGCCTACGCCCAGTCCAAGACCGCCAATGCCCTCTTCGCTCTCCATCTCGACAACCTCGGAAACCCTGGAAAGCCCGGATCGGGCTCCGGCCCCCGCCTGCGCGCCTTCGCTGTGCACCCGGGCAGCATCCTCACACCGTTGCAGCGCCATATCCCGCGCGAGGAGTGGCTCGTACAGGGCTGGGTGACACCGGAGGGTGAGCCCGCTGAGGGTTTCAAGACCCCGGCGCAGGGCGCGGCGACCGCCGTGTGGGCGGCGACGTCTCCCCTGCTCGAAGACCACGGAGGGGCCTACTGCCAGGACTGCGACATCGCCGAACCGGCCATGACGGACGACATGCTGATCGGAGGCGTCAAACCATGGGTCACCGACCCCGACGCAGCAGCCCGGCTCTGGGACCTCTCCAGCGAGCTCACCCGCGTGGACGCGTTCCGATGAGCGCCGAACCTCAAGCCGCCGCACGTTGCGGCGTGAGCGACCGTCCGTCGGACGCACCCAGCGTGGGGTAGTCGGTGTAGCCCGTCGAACCGCCCACGTACATCGTGTACTTGTCCCGTACCTGGTTGAGGGGCGCGCCGATCCGGAGGCGTTCCACGAGGTCGGGGTTGGCGAGGAAGGCGCGGCCCAGCGAGATCAGGTCGGCGCCTGCGGCCAGCAGACGTTCGCCCGCGTCCCGGCCGCCGTCGGCGGGCATCGCGGCGGGCCAGCCCAGGTTCGGGTTGGCCATCAGCGTGCCGGGCCAGCGGTCGCGGATGTCGGCGAAGAGCGCACTGTCGGGGTCGGCGAACTCAAGGTGCAGATAGGCCAGTTGGAGGTCGGCGAGCTCACCGAGGAGCGCGGGGTAGATGTGCTCGGTGTCGCCCTCCTCGATGCCGTTGACGGTGTTCGCCGGGGAGATCCGCAGGCCCGTCCTCTCGGGCCCGATCGCGTCGGCCACGGCCCTGGTCACCTCGACCACGAAGCGCACGCGGCCGGCGGCCGAGCCGCCGTAGTCGTCGCTGCGGAGGTTGGTGTTCTGCGCCATGAACTGGTGCAGAAGCTGGCCGTTGGCCGCGTGCACCTCGACCCCGGCGAAGCCCGCCTCGACGGCGTTGCGAGCTGCCTGGGCGAAGTCGGCCACGGTCGTGCGGATGTCTTCGACGGTCATGGCGAGGGGCACGACGGAGGGTTGGCGCCCGGTGGGTGTGTGGATGGTCTCCGGGAGCGCTACGGGCGAAGGAGCCAGCGGCATGAGGCCGCTGTTGTCCGGGTGCCCGACCCGGCCGCCGTGCTGGAGCTGGAGGAACATCCGCCCTCCCGCCGAACGCACCGCGTCGGTGACCTGCCGCCATCCCGCGATGTGCGCGGCGCTGTGGATTCCGGGGATGTTGGGGTACGTCTGCCCCACGGCGTTCGGCGTGGTGCCCTCCGCGATGATCAGCCCCGCCGAGGCCCGCTGCGCGTAGTACGTGGCCATCAGGGCCCCCGGGGCGCCGTCGGCATCGGCCCGGTTCCGGGTGAGCGGGGCCATGACCAGCCGGTTGGGCAGGTGCAGCGGGCCGAGGCGGGTGGGGGTGAGGAGTCCGGGGTTCATGGGTGTGTGCGTCATGTCCGTACCGTAGAAGTTGACATTGGTGTCAGATTCAAGTGCGGTGGGTGGGGCGCCGTGTGACGGATCGACTTGTTCGACGGGTACGCCGACGATCGCCGAGGACGAACCCTGGCCCGTCGGGTGCTCGACGGACGCTGACCACCTCCTGCACGCACCTCTTCCCCAACAGCTCATTTCCCTGTTACGATCCGATCCGGTTCGGAACGAAACTCCGAACGGACCACCCGACCGGAACTCGCCTCACGGAACTGAAAGGCTCGCCCCATGCTGCGTGTCAAGGACTTCGACCACCTCGTCCTCAACGTCCAGGACGTCGAGCGCGCTCTGGACTTCTACACCGGGCCGCTCGGTCTGGAGCCGGTCCGCGTCGAGGAGTGGCGGGCCGGGAAGGTGCCCTTCCCCTCCGTCCGGGTCAACGCGAACACGATCATCGACCTGTTCGACCGGCCGCGCGGCGAGTCCAACGTCGACCACATCTGCCTCGTGGTGGACCCGCTGGACTGGCAGGAGGTCATCGACTCCGGCGTGTTCACCGTCCTGGACGGTCCCGTTCCGCGGTTCGGCGCGCGTGGCTCCGCCATCTCCGTCTACGTCCAGGACCCGGAGGGCAACACCGTCGAGCTGCGCTGGTACCCGCAGGACGCCGAGTGAGCGCGACGGGCCGTCCGCGCGACCCGGCGATCGACGCCGCCGTTCTGACCGCCACCCTGGACATCCTGCGGACCCACGGCTACTCGGGCTTCGCGATGGAAGGGGTCGCGGCGCAGGCGGGCACCACCAAGGCGGCCATCCGCCGCCGCTGGCCCCGCCGCCAGGACCTGCTCATCGACGCGCTCGCCTCGATACTGGCCGTACCGCCCGTCCCGGACAACAACTGCACGCGTTGCGACCTGATGCAGAGCGTGCGACTCCTGGACGAGGCGCTGCACGAGCGGCTGCCGCGCGGGGTCCTGGCACCGCTGGTCGCCGACTGCGCCCGCGACCCGGAACTGCACCGGCGGCTGACCGACGTACTCGTACTGCCGAGCCGACAGGCGGCCACCACCGCCGTCGAACGGGCCGTCGGGCGGGGTGACCTGCGCCCCGACGTGAACCCCGACGTACTCGTCGACCTGCTCGCCGCCTCCGTGTACCAACGGGCGCTCCTCGGCGAGACGACGACAACCCGCCCGTCGGCGGCCGATGTCGTGGACCTGCTGCTGCGCGGGGCGGCGGTCGACTTCGACCACTTGGTCCGCGTCAGCCGCACCCCCGCCCACCTGCGCGGACACGGCGCCGGCCACGCCTGATCGGCCCGCCTGCCGGCAGTCGCCGAGGATGCGGAGGCGAGCCAGTCGGCGATGGCTCTGTCGGTGTTGGTGTGCCGGTTCGTCATGACGACACCGCCTCGACGAACGCCGCGTCGCCGAGGCCGTCGAGCCAGCTGCGGAGCTTCGCCCTGGCGAGCGGCGTGGTGGCGAGGTGGGTCTCGTCGAGGATCACGATCCCGTCGGCCTCGCCGCCCTCCAACAGGCGGGTGACCCGGGTCAGGGCGGAGCGTTCGCTCTTGGGCCGGTCCAGCGGGCCGAGGTCGTACAGGGCGGCCGTAACGCTCCAGCCCTTCGCCCTGGCGTGCGCCCGCAGTGTGCCCATGACGTCGTCGGGATCACGGCCGTCCGCGATGCAGGCGTAGAGGGCGACGCGGGTGGCGGGGGCGGCTTCGGGCCTGCCGGTTCCGATGCTGATGGCGTACACGGGGAGGCTCCTCCGGTGGGTGTCAGATCACCACCGACCGTAGGAGCATGTCGTTCACGTCTTGGGTACGAACCATGCCCCCTCAACCATGGGCACAACCTGTACCTACGCGGCCCGGACGCCCCATTCCCGAGCCAGCGCACGCGCGCTCGGCCGGATCGCGGTCGCGCCCGACTCGACGAGGTCCGCCACCGTGCTCCGGGCGAAGATATTGAAGCGCGCGGTCTCGGGGCTGAGTTTGTTGGCTTCGGTGAGGAAGTGCACGGTCGCAACATCCTCTCCGGCCAGCGAGTAGGCGCGGGCCTGCTCGATCGAGTGGAACCCACGTCGGGTGGCCGACGGCATCGCCTCCAGGCTCAGCCCGGCCGCCGCCCGCACCGCCGGCCCGCTGCGGGGCAAGTCGTTGTCGATGGTCAACCGGTAGGCGTCGACCATGCCCCGACCGAAGATCAGCCAAGGGTGGGCATACGGCGTCCCGAGCTTGGTCGCCGCGTGGTCGGCCTGGTCCCAGTAATGGTCAGCGCTGCCGGCCTCCCCGACCTTGGCATACGACAGGGCGGCAGCGAGGTGCAGCAGCCCCCAGAGGGCCATGTCCTCCTCACTACGGTCCTTGTCGAGCAATTCGGCTGCGAGCATGGCGAGTTCGACACGCGCTTCGTGGGCTTCTCCCGCATCGCGGTACACATGGTTCATGTACCAGGCAGCGGCCGCGATGGCGTGCGGACTGTCGGCGTCTTGCGCGGCGGCCATGGCCCGGTCACCGGTGAGCATCACCAGCTCGGGGGCGGGCTGGAAGCTGAGGTACAGCTGCGTGAGGTGGTACGCCTGTGCCAGTTGGACAAGCACGCGCCGCCGGGAGGTGCCGTCCCAGGCTCGTGCCGCGTGCTGGAGGTCGCCGAGGAGTGCGGGCAGCACGTCGGCCACATGCGTACGGTGGTCCCCGATGCCGTGCCAGAGCTGCCATGCCTGGCGCACACGAGCGGTCAGCACCTCGGGCGTCTCCGGCTCCTCGTCCCCAACGCCGAGAGCGTACGAGGTGAGCGCGTCCTTCACCCGCTGGAGCGCGGGGTGCGCGACATTGCAGTACGAGGATGCGGTGACGCGGTCGTCGCCGGTGAGGTCGGAGAGCGACGAGACATCGAGGACATCGGCCATACGGACGAGCATGGGCAGTCGCGGCATGCGCAGGCGACCGGTCTCGATCGCCTTCCACCATTCGTAGGAGCGGCCCACTCGTGCGGCGGCCGCAGCACGGGTCATTCCCCTGCGCTCCCGTGCGCGGCGCACGCGCTCCGGGAAAGCGGCGGTGTTCTCTGCTGTGGTGTCACTCGGACCGGGCATGCTGAAGCTCCGTTCTGAACCTGGACGTTCAGAACGCTACTCCCCTTGCGGTACGGGGAGATGACAAAAGCGCGCGGTCCCGCCCGCGCCGGTCACCTAGTCTTCGCGCTCGCACAGAAGGCAGAGGCAAGCCGGCGAACACCGCCCAGCGGGGGTGTTCGCCGACTACTCCTTCACCGCCTCGTCAGAAGTTGCACCACGCGCCCGCCGTGCTCGCGTCGTAACTGCCGTTGCTGAAGTTCCACATCACCGTCGAGCCGTCGCAGTAGGCCCCGCTGTCCCAGCTCAGGTTGAAGCCACCCTGGTACTGGCGGTCCGTGGACGGGTACGAGTAGATGGAGATCAGCGGGGAGGACCAGAACGAGCTGTTGTAGTCGTACCAGGCGTTGTGCCTGATCGTGCCGACGGTCGAGTTGTAGATGGCGATGTCGGTGGCGGGCTCGCCCCTGATCCCGGAGACGGGGTTGGAGAAGTGGACCTCGGCGTACACCTTCTTCGGGCTGGCGCACGGGTCCCAGCCGAGGTAGACGATACCGACCTGGCCCTGACCACTGTTGATCGGGATGGTCGGCCCGAGCAACTTCAGACAGCTGGCGGCCTGCGCCGCCGTGGCACCGGTGGCGGCGAACGTGAGGCTGGAGGCGAGGACCCCCAGGGCGAGGACTGCGGCGCGAACGCGCCTGCGTACGGACATACGTGACTCCCCCTGTCGGTTGGCGAGACCAGGCGGCCCGGCCCCACAATCGCCACCATGCAGGCTCCTGCGGGACAACCGGCCCACTCGGGCAACGAACCACCCGGGCTCCGGCCCCACGAGCGAATAGCGAATACGGACGGAGCAGGCACATCTCGCTGCCTTTCTCCTTCCATCAGCGCACTCTGCGACTGCTCCCGCCCACGGGGAAGCTCTTTGGACGATCCCGGCCAATGCCGGACGATCCTGGACGCGGTCGCCGACTGGAGGCCGTGAGTGTGCAACCACTTGAGCTCGCGCACTGCGCTGTGCGCCATGATCACTCCATGACTGAGATCGTCTTGATGTCGGATCCGAAGGTCGCCGCCATACCCGTTGCGGAGTGCGGTGAACGCCTCGTCGACGTGCGTGGATCCCGCTCGTTGCTGGTCGACGTACGCAAGCAGGACCCGGCGGACGCCTTCGCATACGTGCGGGAAGGCGTACTTGAGCGGTTGTTGAAGGCGCAGGCGATGCTGCCGCAGGGCGTGCGGTTGCTGTTCGTCGAGGGGTATCGGCCGCCGTCCCTGCAACGGGAGTACTTCGAGGAGTACGCGGACCGGCTGCGGGCCGATCATCCCGACTGGTCCGCCGACCAGGTCCACTCGGCGGCGAGCCGCTACGTATCGCCGCCCGACATCGCTCCGCACAGCGCCGGCGCGGCCGTCGACCTCACCCTGGCCGACGCCGACGGGCGCGAACTCGACCTGGGCACGCGGATGAACGCGGACCCGGAGGAAAGCGACGGCGCCTGCTACACGCACGCCACGAACATCAGCGAGGAGGCCCGCGCCAACCGGAAGCTGTTGGGCGGTGTACTCACAGCCGTGGGGCTGGTCAACTACCCCACGGAATCGTGGCATTGGTCCTTCGGAGACCGCTACTGGGCTCTGATAGCCGGAGAGGCCGCTGCCCTGTACGGCCCGAAGGAGCTTGCCTCGCAGAGGTAGCCCCCCCCCCGAGAGAACGTCCCTCAACGGAAAGTCCCGCCGGGCCAGCCATGCCGATGGGCCGCAAACAGATTCATCGCATTCATCGTCGGAGCAAACCCCGCATGAGCCTCACCCCCGAACCGCGCCACCTTGTCGTTCGTGCCAAGGGTGAAGGCTCTCCCTTGTGCACGGCGGAGGACCAAGGCGACGGAGACCCCGCCGAGTTCGCCCACGCCCTCGCCCTCGACGACCCCGCCCTGGGGCTTCCCGGCCGGCCGGCGGAGCAGTTGGCGTCCTGGTCGCGGGCCTTCCCGCCCGGCGGGTTCGCCTCTCGCCCGGAGCTGCGTAAGCACGCGAAACGGGGCGTGGAGCTTGCGCAGTCCCTCGCATCGCATCTCGGGCCCGCATGGGTCGTACGTTATTGGGACGCGAGCCACGACACGGCGAAGTTCGTGTGCTGGGGGTGCGGGCGCCTGCACTGGACGCTCGACTCGCACGGCAGCCCGCCGCATCCGCTGCACATCACCGTCCAAGGCGAATACAAGTGGTATCCGCTGCGCGCGGACGGCTTCGAGGACTTCGCTCCCGACGACCCGGCCGCCGCGCTCGGTCTGTCCGACGAACTCGTGGACGATCTATACGAATGGGCGCACGACGTCGACGCCGCCATGAACCAGTGGCTGCAAGACCGCGACGACGACCGGGACGACGCCAGGCGGCAGGAACTGGATCTGCGGGGCCGACAACTGGCCGAACGGCTGCGCCGCGAGATCGGTCCCGCGAGGACCGTTACGTACGGCGGAGTTTGACATACCCACCCCCGTCCCCGCCGTCCGGTTCCGGCACCGGCCGCGGAATTCTGTGTTTCCGATGCGCGTGGAGGGCTACGCGAACTGACAGACGCGTCCACCTTCGAGGAGTCGTCGTGGTCATCGTGGCTGTCCTCTTCCCGCCGTTGATGCTGAGCGTCGTGCTCGGTCTGGCCCGTTACGAAGAACGGATATTCGGCGTCTCCGAGTCCGAACAGGGCGGTGCCCCGGACTCCGCACAGCCCGAGCCGCCCGTGCGCCACCTGCACGCCGTACGGGACCACCGCGCCGATGCCCCACCCGCGTGGGGCGTCCGGCGCCGGAACGCCGCCCGGCACCGCCAGACGCCCCGGCGCGTGGCGTGAACCACCCCTCGGTACGGCCTGCGGTATGCGGGGGTGCGGGACGATCACTCCCCGCAACCGCACGGATCGCGAAGGTGGCCGGGGGTGGGCATGATGGGTGCGCTCGGCCCACGGCCAGGAGGTCACGATGCTGCTGCCCGACAAGATCATCCTCGCCCGGCTGCTCTTCCACTACCGCGCGCAGGAGCGCTCCGTACTGGCGAACCCCCATGAGGCGAGCCTGCGCAGACGCTTCGAGGACACCGCGTACACGCTGTGCGTGCTGATGGGAGAGCGAACGGCGCGCGAGGCGGCGACGGCCGCCGAGCGGTATCTGGGCGGGTCCGGCCACCACAAAGCCCAGGCCGCGCCGCCGCTCGGGCTGGGCAGCGAGTAGCACCGCGGCAGTCGGGCACACTTCTCGCACGCTTGCCGAGGCAGTGGAGCAAAGCGGTTCGCTCGCATCCTCGATGCCTATCGACACACGACGGGAACCCGTCCTTCGTCGCCCGCGCATGACTCGTAAACCTAAAGCCACCGACGGCCCGCCGCCCGAATTGCGGGGTGAGCAGCAAGAGTCGAAGGTAAACCCACAGTCCTTTCACGAAGCCTTCAAGTAGCCAAGGAGTCGAAATGCCGCGCGGATCCAGCCCCAAGCGGGAGCGTCAGTACGAGCACATCAAGGAAAGCGCCGAAGAACGCGGCGAGAGCACAAAGCGCGCCAAGGAGATCGCCGCCAGGACGGTCAACAAGGAGCGGGCCCGGTCCGGCGAGTCGAAGACCGCCAGCAAGAGCTCCATCGAGGACATGTCGTCGTCCAAGCGAGGCGGACAGCGCTCTCACACCGGCGCACAGGGCCCGACCTACGACCAGCTCTACGCCGAGGCCCAGCGCCGCAACATCCATGGCCGCTCCACCATGGACAAGGCCCAGCTGAAGCGGGCACTCGGCGGAAAGTAACGCCCCCCGGCCGAGGATCTCGTCAGCGAGGCGGCAGGGTCTCCATTTCCTCGGTGATCAGCAGTTCGGGGTCGAATGCCATCCCGGTGAAGTGGCCGGCGAGTTCGAGCGAAAGTACACCGTGCAGACGGGTCCAGAAGGACAGCGCGCGATGCAGCGTCGCGGCTGTCGCCGGATGGCCGTCGGCCCACTCGCGGTGGTTCTCCAGATGGGAGTCGAAGGGCGTCGCCGGACTGCCCGCCGACAGCGCACCGCACGCTTCGAGCAGCACCGTCATGACCTCGGAGGAGATCGCGGTGATGTCGTCGGGCGCGTGATAGCCGGGTACGGGCGTGCCGTAGATGAGGAAGTACCGCTGCGGGTCGCTGCGAGCCCATCCCCGGATGACGCCTGCCAGCCCGAACAGGTCGGCACCGGAGTCGAATGCCGTACGGACGGTGTCGGCGAGGCTTCGGTAGGCGTCGCGGATGAGCGCGGTGATCAACTCATCGCGACTGGCGAAGTACCGGTACAGGGCGGGACCGCTCATGCCCATCCGCTTGGCGATCGCGTTGAGCGACAGCGCCGGCACTCCCGCTGCGGCGATCTGCTCCCACGCGTGCTGCTTGATCTCCGCGCGCAGCTGCGCCCGGTAGCGCTCCCGCGGGCTCTGCCCATCCGGGTCCGTCATCAGCTGCCCCTTCCCCGGCCGGTGTGACACCACCGAAGTCTAGCTAGAGGGTCTCACTTTCCCTATTGACGCTCACGCTAGAGTCGTTATAGCTTCTAACTATCGAAAGAAATGCTAACGCACAGCCTCCGTAGCAGCCGAGGAACGAGGAGAAACGTCATGACCGACACCCGCCCGTACGCCTCGCCGAACACACCGGACCTGCCGAACTCGCAGCCCCTCACCGGCTCCCCACGCCCTTCCCGGCGCCAGGCCAAGCCGCGCGCCGCCCTGGGCGCCCTCTTACTGACCGCCGCCGGACTCCTCGGCACCGCCACCGCCGCACCGGCCCACGCCACCACCGCCGTCCGCGACGAGACGGCCGGCCACGCCACGCCTCCCGGCGCGGTGACATGTCAGGGCAAGGGCATCGACCCCACGGCCAAGATCCACTACCGGACCGAGACCTTCATCAAGGCACCGCTGAGCACCATCTGGAAGCTGCACACCGACGTCGAAGGCTGGCCCTCCTGGCAGGCGTCCGTCACCTCCGCGAAGCGGCTGGACCCGGGGCCGCTGCGTATGGGATCACAGTTCCGCTGGACCACCCCGGCGCCCCCCACACCCACGACGCCCGCCACCACCCTCGTCATCACCTCCTCCGTCCAGCAGATCCAGCACAACCGGTGCATCCGCTGGAGCGGACCCGCCCTCGGCGACGGACTGCGCATCGACGAGGGCATCCACGTCTGGAACTTCGTCAAGGTCAAGGGCGGCGTCCTCGTCCGCACCGAGGAGAGCTGGACCGGCAAGCAGATCGAGGCCGACCCGGCCACCTCCCTCACCTACCTCGCACCGGGCCTCGACGCCTGGCTCGCCGACCTCAAGACCACCGCCGAAGCCCACCACCGCTCCTGAGCCGACGGTCGGCCCGGCCATGGCCTGCACCCCAACGGCTTTCTCCTCATCACGAGTGCCGTGCAGGACCTGGTCATACGGCCGCGGGCGAGGTCGCCGGAGGCGGGTCGTTCACGGGCTCCTTCCCGTTCGTGTAGACCGTCGGGTCGAAGTGGCTCAGGCGGCGAACGAGTTGGCCGGTGGACCAGGGCCAGCAGAACGTGTTCCGCCCGTCGGGGCCGAAGTAGTAACTGGTGCAGCCGCCGGTGTTGTAGACGGTCGTGCGCAGCGCCTGCTGCACCTCGGCGTTGTACTGCGCCTGGGCTGCCGGCGTGATGTCCATGGACGTGACGCCCGACAGATGGTGGACCGCGGCACACAGATAGGTGAGCTGCGCTTCCAGCACGGTGATGGCGGACGATGCCCCGGTGAGGAGGTTGGGGCCGAGCAGGAGGAAGAGGTTGGGGAAACCGCTGACGGTGGTGCCGAGGTAGGCCTCGCGGCCGTGCCGCCAGGCGTCGTGGAGCGTACGCCCGTCGACGCCGTGGACGCTCCGGGCCAGGGGCAGCTCGCCGATGTGGAATCCGGTGGCGAGGACGACGGCGTCCACCTCCGCCAAGCTGCCGTCGGTGCCGATGAGTTGACTGCCTCGTACGGCCGAGACCGCAGTGCTGTGCAGGTGGACGTGGGGTTTGGCGAGCGCCGGATAGTACGTGCTCGACGACAGCAGCCGTTTGCAGCCGATCGTGTGGTCCGGGGTGAGCGCCTTCCGTAATCTCCGGTCCCGGACCGCGAACCGCAGGTGCATCCGCCCGCCGACTTGCAGCAGGCGCGCGAGCCGGGGATGCCGGAAGGCGTATCCGAACGCCTCCTGCACCCCGTACTGCCCCGCCCGCACGGCGCGCAGCGCGAGACCCCGCCGCAGGGCGCTCGGCAGGGTGAAGTCGGGTTTGGGCAGCAGCCATTGGGCCGTGCGCTGGAATACGTGTACGGCCGCCGCGCGCTCCTCGATCGCCGGGACGACCTGCACGGCGGACGCCCCACTGCCGACCACGGCCACACGCCGCCCGGTGAGATCCACGGAGTGGTCCCACCGCGCGGTGTGGAACACCGGCCCCGGGAACGTGTCGAGCCCCGGCACCTCCGGCCACCTCGGCCGATGCCAGGGGCCGGTGGCCATCACCAGCGCGCGTGCGGTGTACTCGCCGTCCGAGGTCTCCAGCCGCCATCGCCCGGCGTCCTGATCCCACCTCGCCTGTTGTACGTCGACACCGCACCGCAGGACGTCACCGACCCCGCACCGTTCCACGGTCTCGCGGAGGTAGGTATGGATCTCGCGCTGCCCGGCGAAGACTCTGCTCCATCCGGGACTTTTGGCGAACGAATAGCAGTAGAGCACGGACGGAACGTCACACGCACACCCCGGGTAGGTGTTGTCCCGCCAAGTCCCCCCAATATCAAGGGACTTCTCCAATATGAGAAGGTCCCGAACACCTTCCTGCCGCAGCCGTATCGCAGCCCCGATCCCGGAGAACCCCGCACCGACCACCACTACCTGAACGTCCCTCGTATCCCGATGCACCGCACCACCATGCGCAGAAGCGGAAGCACCCAATCAGGGCGCGAACCGGCGCGTGGGGTGCGGAGGGTCGGGGTTGTGGGGCGCGCGGGTGGCGATGCACTCCCCTGGCTCACGCCGGGGGTTTGGCGACCAGTCGCCCTTGTGGCGGATGATCTCCGCGAGGATGGTTGGTGTCCTGGAGCAGCAACTGCGGGAGACGGGCGGCAGGTTGACCGACACGAATGGCTGGCAGGGGATGACGTTGGGGCTCTTCCGGCGGGTCCGGAGCGATCTCGCCGGGTCGGTGGAGGGGGCCGGGAGCGCGTCGCTCGACTGGAAGGTGACGCCGACCGGCAACAGCGTGGGATGGCTCGCGTGGCACATCGCAAGGGGGCAGGACCGGAACGTGTCCGAGATGATCGGCGATCCTCAGGTCTGGGTCTCCGGCGGATGGGCGGCGCTGTCATCGCCCGGCAGATCCGTCCGACACCGGTTTTGGCCATTCAACGGCACAGGCCGCGGGCTTCCAGAGCCCTGGAAGCGACATACTGCTGGCCTATCACGGTGCCGTTCACGAACTGGTGGAGCGATACCTGTCCACAGCGCCCGACAACGATCTGAGCCGGGTCGTCGTCAGTCCCACTCTGGGCAATGCCCATACGGTCGAGGAACGCCTACGCGGGCTGGTCACGGACAGCTTCGCTCACTTGGGGCAGATCTACTTACTCCAGGGGCTGATGCCCGACACCGTCCACTGACACCTTCCGGCCGTCGTGTTTGACTGCACCCGTGTCCCGGCGACCCGAGCGTGTCGGACAGTTCCGTGGGCGGGTGCTGGCCGGGCCGCCGCGACCGGAAGTCGTCTTCGAGGGGTACGTCGCGGTGCCCTGCGTGCTGTATCCGGAGCAGGTGGTCCCCGAGCAGCTTGGCCATTCGGTTTCCCGCTTTCGCACTCGGTTGGCTTGGCTCGCCACAGGCTCCAGGTGCCGACGGATCGGCGCGATCCTTTCTGCGAGGGCTGAACCGTTCGTCGTCGGACAGCCGGGGGCGGTGATGGGCTGCGCATCCACCGCACGCACGACGACCTGCTCAGAGTCACCGTCGCCGACCGCCCGGCACCGTTGATGGAACTGGTGCTGGCTTTCCAGATGTTGCAGCGGATCCTGTCCACGCCACGCGCCGAGGCCCGCTCGGAGGCCAACCAAATGTGCGGGACTGCAACCGCTGCTGCGCGATGCCGCCTGCCCCGGGCCGTACGCCGGAACCGCTTTCCCGCCGCCGTCTGTCAGTGCTCTCGTCTAGCCTCGCCGCATGACTGAGCCCTCCTACCTCGCCGCCGTCCGGGAGTCGTACGACACCGTCGCCGTCGACTATGTCGCACATGTGAAGAATCCCGATGAGTTGGATCCCTTGTCGCGCGCGATGCTGGGCGCGTTCGCCGAACTCGTACGGGGCTCCGGCCGGGGGCCGGTCGCGGACCTCGGGTGCGGGCCCGGCAAGGTGACGGCGTACCTGGCCGGGCTGGGGGTGTCGGCATTCGGTGTCGACGTGTCGCCGAAGATGATCGAGCTGGCCCGAGAGGCTTATCCCGAACTACAGTTCATGGTGGGGTCGATGACCGGGCTCGACATCGGCACGGAAGCCCTCGGGGGCATTCTGGCCTACTACTCCACTCACCACACACCACCGGAGCTGCTGCCGGTCGTGTTCGGCGAGTTCCACCGCGCGCTCGCGCCCGGTGGGCATCTGATGCTCGTCGGCTATGTCGGAAACGGTGAACGTCTGCGTCCTGCGCAGGGGCACGGCGGCCATGCCGTGTCCTACGAGTCCCATCTGCTGCCGGCGGACCGGATCACGGAACTGCTGGGCCAGGCCGGGCTCGTCGTCGTCGCGCGCCTGGTCCAGGAGCCCGGCGAAGGCATGAAGAGGACGATAGCCAGCTTCATGGTCCGCAAGCCGGAATCCGTCCCGCCGTCTCAGGGTGGGGGAACCGGTACTGGAGCCTCCGCCAGTCCTGGTGGGCCGCCGTCGCCCTGAGTACGCCCCAGCAGATCAGACCGCCCCGGCAACACAACAACCCGATCCCCTCGGCACAATGAGCCACATGGCCAACAAGAAGCGCCCGGCATTCACACTGCCACGGGGCGCGACAGGCTTCTTCCAGCCGGGGGACGGGGCGCTGCCGGAAACAGATCAGCGGGCGTTCCGTACCGCCTTGCATGCCGCCGCCAGGGTCGCCGAAGGTCGGGTGGGCGACATCGAGGAACAGGTGTACCCCCGGACGTTTCACACCGCATCGGTGGTCCACGGCACAGTAGATGGCGAGAATGTCATTCTCTGCCATGCTCATCACCCTTGGATAGCTTTCGTCATGGAACGTCGGGACTGGTACACGGACGCATTCCTCTCCCCGCCACCATGGGCCCACTCCTTTACCTCCGCGGGATTTGTCGTCCTGTCACGCGAACAACTGGCCACGCCCCTCGCCGACGTGGATGCCTCAGCGCTGTCCCAGGCCGAATGGCGGCAAGTGCGCCACCACGGCGTCGCCACGCTGGGTGGCGTGCTGTTCAACGCATGGGACTGACGGCCGCCGGGGTTCGCTTCTGACGTACGTTCCCGTTCGCGCCGCCGCCGGCTCATGGCCAGAAACAGGCGGCGGCGTTTACGCTCGCCGCCACAGGCGCACCACACTGGAAGCTCGACGACCATGGAACGGCAAGGAACCGTACGAGAGCAGGAGTTGGTGCGATGTCCACGCAGTCCCCCGCCGGAGCCGCGCAGTCCACCCGCGGTGTGATCGACGCCTATCTGGCCCGGCTCTCCGCGCGGGATCTGGAAGGTGCGGTTCAGCTCTGCGCCGAGTCGGTGGTGTGGGACGCCCAGAGCTCCCCGGACGTGCCGTGGTCGGGAGTGCGGACCGGCCGGGCCGGGGTCATGGAGTTCTTCACCACGCTCCACAAGCACCTGAAGCCCGAGGAGTTCACCGTCACGCACATCGTGGTCGAGGGCGAGCACGGGGTGATCATCGGCCATCTGCGGGACACCGTGAAGGCCACCGGTAAACCGCTGGTCACGCCGTTCTCCGCCCATGCCACCGTCATCGACGGACAGATCGTGCGCTATCACCTCTTCGAGGACACCCACGCCCTCCACCTGGCCATGACCGACCGCTGACCCGCCTGCCCGTCGCCGCCCCTACCAGGAGAGGTACGTGAGATGACCCCCCGCGACATGCCGTCCCACCCGGTCGTACGCGCCTTCGTCGACGCGATCAACGCCCAGGACCAGCAGGCCCTTTGGTCCGTCCTCGCCAAGGACGCCACCGTGATCGACGTGGGAACCGAACGCGACCTCGCCGCGTGGGTGGAGAGGGAGCTCTTCTCGTCCCACGCCCATATGGAGGTGGTGCGGGAGTCCTCCGACGGTCTGTCGATGACCGCCCGTTTCCACAACGACATCTGGGGGGACATCGACACAGTGTGGGAGTTCTCGGTCTCCGACGGGACAATCCGGCGCTTCGTCACCGGCCCCGGGTGAGCACCGGCCCGGCCTCGGCGCCGGGCCGATACTCGACCCGGCCGTGCGGCGCGGGAACCTGGAACGCGGAACACCCGCCGTAAGGAACGACAGCGCACAGTACGGGTACGGGCAGTAGGGAACACGGAAGCCGAGGCAATGGTGTGAGCCGCACCTCGGGGCCCGAGGAGGAACAGGCACCGAAGGAGTCGGTGCGCATCTGCCTCCTGGGCCCGGTGAGCGTGGAAGTCCAAGGCCGCCATATCGACCTCGGGCCACAGCAGCGCGCACTCCTCGCGGCCCTCGCGCTCGCCCGGGGCCGTCCCGTCAGCACCTCGCGGCTCGCCGAACTCCTGTGGGAGGGTGACGCGCCGGACGGGGCGATCAGTGCGCTGCGTACGCATGTGATGCATCTGCGCCGCGTCCTGGAGCCGGGCCGGCGCGCCACCTCCGGCTTCGAGGTGCTGGTCAGCGCGGGCGCCCGGAGCAACACCAGTTACACCTTGCAGGTGACGGACGAGCAGGTCGACGCGCTGCACTTCGTCCATCTCACCGATCAGGCCCGCAAGGCGGCGGCCGACGCCGACGCCTCGGCCGCCGTCGGGCTGCTCGACCAGGCGCTCGCCCTGTGGACCGGGGCCGCGCTCGAAGGGGTCAGCGACCGCAGCTTCGCGCTGGCCGAGGCCGACCGCCTCGAAGAGCTGCGCCTGGTGGCCAGGGAGGACCGGCTCGACGCGCTCATCGAGCTCGGCCGCCATGAGGAGTCGGGGGCCGAACTGACCATGCTGGTCAGCGAGTTCCCGCTGCGCGAGCGGCTGCGCTACCAGCTGATGCTGACGCTGTACCGCTCGGGACGCCAGGCGGACGCCCTCGCCGCGTACCGCGATTTCTATCAGCTCCTCAATGCGGAAGTCGGCATCGAGCCGGGGCGGCAGCTCAAGGAGCTCCATCAGCGTGTCCTGGTCGGCGATCCCGGCCTCGCCCTCGGCCCGGAGACCGCGCGCATCCCCGAGCCCGCGCCCCCGCCCGCGCCGCCACGCCCTGTTCCACGCCAACTCCCGCCCGACATAGCCAGCTTCACCGGTCGGGTCGCCTATCTGCGTGAGCTCGACGCTCTGCTGTCCCATTACGACACGGGACCCGGGCAGACACTGGTGATCTCCGCCGTCTCCGGCATGGCGGGCGTCGGCAAGACCGCGCTGGCCGTGCACTGGATGCACCGGGTGGCCGACCGTTTCCCCGACGGCCAGCTCTACGCGAACCTGCGCGGCCACGCCCCCGATCCCCCGGCCACGGCCGACGAGTCCCTGGCCCAGCTCCTTCGGGCGCTCGGGGTCGGCACCGGGCATCTGCCGGAGAGCACGGACGAGAAGACCGCCCTGTACCGCTCGCTCCTGGCGGGCAAACGCATGCTGATCCTGCTGGACGACGCTGCCGGGCTCGAACAGGTGCGCCCGCTGCTGCCCGGCTCCCCGACCTGCTTCGTCGTCGTCACCAGCCGCACCGATCTGCGGGGTCTGACCGCGTTCCACGACGCGCACCGGGTGAACCTGGCCGTCTTCGGCGAGGAGGAGGCCCTCGCGCTGCTCGCCCGCGTCATCGGCGCGGACCGCGTGCAGGAGGAGCCGGAGGCCGCCGCCGAAATCGTCCGGCTCTGCGGCCATCTGCCGTTGGCCGTACGGATCGTGGCGGCGCATCTCATCGGCGACCAGTACGTGTCCGTCGCGGAGGTCGTGCGCGCGCTGCGCGGCGACGACCGCCTCGACGACCTCGCGCTCGACCAGGAGCAGCACACCGGCGTACGCAGCGCCCTCGCGCTCTCCTACCGGTCCCTGCCCGCCCCGGAACAGCAGCTGCTGCGGTTGCTCGCCCTCACCCCCGGCCCCGAGGTCTCGGCCCCGGCCGTCGCGGCCCTGGCCGGGACCGCCCTGCCCGGCACGGCCCGGCTCCTGGACCGGCTCGTCGCCCGCAGTCTGCTGGAGACGCATCGACCCGGGCGCTTCCATCTGCACGCCCTGGTCCGCCTGTTCGCCCGCGAACGGGCCGAGGCGGAGGACGGCGCCACCACGCGCGAGAGCGCCGTCGCCCGCCTGCTCACCTGGTATCTGGGCACCGCCGAGCAGGCCGCGCATCTGCTCTACGGCACTTTCTACTCCTGGTACGCGGCCGAGCCGCCCGAGCCCGACGGCTCCCCCACCGCGCCCCTGACCTTCCCCGGTACCACCGCCGCGCTGGTGTGGCTGGAGGACGAACGGCCCGCCCTGCTGGCGTGTGCACAGCACGCGCTGCGGAACGGGCCGCGCTTCTTCGCCTGGCGGTCCGCCCTGGCCATGCACGGCCATCTGATGGAGCACGGCCGGCGCACCGACTGGCTGCGCGCCGCGCACGTCGGGCTGCGCGCCGCCGAGGCCGAGCGCGACGACCACGCGCAGGCGGTGATGCACTGGAGCCTGTGTTACGTGCTGTGGGAACTGGCCCGGCACGACGAGGCGCTGCGGCACAGCGACCGCGCCGACGCGCTGTTCGCGCGGGCCGGACTGCCGGTGGAGCAGGCCGGTGCGGTGCTCGGGCTCGCCGCCTCCCGTCGCGAGCAAGGCGCCCTCGGCCAGGCCTCCCGCGACGCCGAACGGGCCCTGGCCCTCTACCGCGAAGGCGGCGAGCCCGCCGGTGAGGCGTGGGCGCTGGTCGTACTCGGCTCGGTCCGCCTCGACCAGGGCCGCCTCGTCGCGGCGCAGCAGCACTTCACCGACGCCCTGGCACGCGCCGAGGTGTCGCAGGACCAGCACACGGTGATGCTGGCCCTGTGGAACCTCGGCGCCGTCCACCACGCGCTCGGCGCATCGGACGAGGCACATCTCCTGCTCACCCGCGCCCTCGCCGCCGACGGCAGGCTGCTCTCCACGTACGCGGCGGAGGGCGCGCTCAACGCCCTCGCGGTGGTGTGCCGGGACACCGGCGACCCCCGGCTCGCGCTCAAGTACGGCGTCGACGCGCTCAGCATCACCCACCGCACCCGCCGCCGTCTGGTGGAGCCGGACGCGCTCAACACGATCGGTACGGTGCTGCTGCGCCTGGACGACGTACCCGGCGCCCTGGACCACCACCGTCGCGCCCTGGAAGCGGCCCAGCTGGCCGGGTGCCGCCGGGCCGAGGCCGGGGCCTGTGTGGGGCTCGCCGCCGTGTACCGACACCTCGGCGACAAGCGCGAGGCCCTGGCGTACACCCGGCGGGCGCTGAGCACCGCACGCCAGACCGGGCTCAGGCTCGCCATAGGCGAGGCACAGACCGAGCTCGCCCGCGTGCACCTGGCGCTCGGTCAGCACACCAAAGCCGCGCAGGCGGTCGAGCGGACGCTGCGGCTGCATCGGATCACCGGGCACCGGCCCGGCCTCGCGGAGGCCGAAGAGGTGGCCGCCGCCGTACGGCGCGCCGGCGCCGACCTCAGCTCAGCGCCCGCACCGCCGCCGTGACCACGGCCGCCACCAGCACGACGAGCGGCACCGGCGCCTTGAGCCGCCAGGCCACGAGGGCCGCGCCGAATCCGGCGAGCCGGGCGTCGAAGGTCAGGCCGTGCGCGCCCGCCGAGCCCACCAACTGGGTGACGACCAGCACGGCGAGCAACGCGGGCGTCAGATACTCCACGAACCGGGGGAACCAGCCGGGCAGTTCACGGTCGCCCATCACCAGCGAACCGGCGCCTTTGATCAGGAACGTGGTCACCACGAGGGCCCCGACGACGATCCACGGGTTGCTGCTCAACGCGCCCTCCACGTAAGGGAGTTGTCCATCCGACCCCGGCAGGTCATCGCGCCCTCCACGTCCATACGACGGCGATGAGACACGCCACGGCGATGGCCATGTCGGGCACCGCGACGGCGGTGAGGAGCGCGGCGCAGCCCGCCGCCGTGGCGGCCGCCGATCGCTTGCGGGAGCCACCCAGGTGCGGTGCCAGCAGGAGGAAGAACAGCACCGGTGAGACCGCGTCCAGGCCGTAGTTGAGGACGTCCACCGCCTTGAACGGGCCGATCGCCCCCAGCAGCGTGCCCAGGACCCAGCCGAGCCAGAGCACCACACCGGAGGAGAGCAGCCGTACGCGGTCGAAGCGCCCGTCCGCGTCGCTCGCGATGGCCCAGGACTCCTCGATGACCAGCTGGGACTCGACCGCGCGCCGGGCCCGTCCGCCGCGCAGCGCGGGCAGGATGGCGAAGCCCATCACCAGGTAGCGCAGGTTCAGGAGCGTCCCGGCGACGGCCGCGGCCGCCCAGCCGCCGCCGTTGACGATCACCGAGACGGCGGCGAACTGCGAGGAGCCGACGAAGACCAGGCCGGACATCGAGGTCGCGGCGAGCGCGCTGAATCCGGCGCCCTTGGCGAGCACGCCGAAGGAGATGCCGAAGGCGAAGATCGCGACGGTGAACGGCACGGCGGCTTTCGCACCCACGGCCCAGGCCGCACGCCGTGCGTCGCGCGCGGCCGGAGGGGTGGGCTCGGACTCGGTGCCGGTCATGCGCTCTCGCTTCGCCCCGCGCTCGTATCGGCGACGAGAGCCGAGCGCACAAGCCCGGCGTACGCCTTCGCCAGCGCGGCGGTGATATCACCCACCGCGTACTCCCGGTCGTCGACGGCCGCGACCGGCTGCACCTCGTACGCCGTACCGGTCAGGAACACCTCGTCCGCGCACGCCAGTTGGTCGGGCGCGAGGTGTCGCTCGACGACCGCGAGGCCCAGGCCGTGGGCGATGTCGATGACGGTACGGCGGGTGATGCCGTCCAGGACGCACTCCGGCGGCGGGGTGTGCAGTTCCCCGCCGATCACCAGGAACAGATTGGCGCCGGTGGCCTCGGCGAGGCGGCCGCGGTGGTCGAGGAGGAGTGCGTCGTCATAGCCCTCCTGCTCGGCCTCCTGTCCGGCGAGGGGGCCGATCGCGTACAAGGCCGCGGCCTTGGCTCGGATCGGCGCGGTGTCGGGGGCGGGGCGCCGCCAGCGCGAGGTGCGCAGCCGGATGCCGCGCGACCCGCCGTCGAAGACACGCGGCCACGGCCAGGCCGCGATCGCCACATGGACGGAGGTGCCCTGCGCGACGAGACGCAGGCTGTCGCTGCCGCGCCAGGCGACCGGGCGGACGTAGCCCTCGTCGAGAGCCGCGAGGGCGACGACCTCACGGGTGGCCACATCCAACTCCTCGGCGGTCCAAGGCAGTTCGTACCCCATTTCGCGGGCCGAGGCGACGAGTCGGGCGCTGTGCTCATGGAGCTTGAAGACCCGGCCGCCGTAGGCGCGCTCGCCTTCGAAGACGCTGCCGCCGTAGTGCAGCCCATGGCTGAGGACGTGCAGCCGGGCCTCGCGCCAGGGCACGAACTCCCCGTCGAGCCAGATGACGCCGTCCCGGTCGTCGAGCGGCGCGAACGGCACGTGGGCTTCGGTCATGCGGGCTTCGGTCACGTGGCGAACCCCCGCTCGGCGTACGGGAAGCCCTCCAGTTCATTGACGTCGATGGTGTCGTCGCGCCGGGACGCGTAATAGATACGGATCTCGTCGATCAGTCCCGAGTCGTCGAACCGGTAGACCTCCGCGCCGCGCAGCACCTTGCCCAGGCGTGGTTTGAACGCGGTCCACTCGCAGATGGCCGTGCGACTGTGCTCGTCCGCGTAGACGGCGTCCACGGCCCAGTGCGAGGAGTTGGCCCGTACGTCGGCGCCCCAGCGTTCCACGATGGGGTCGATACCCCGGACGGGTCCGGACATGCCGGTGGCGAGGTAGTGCACGACCTGCTCGGAGAGGCACTGGGCGAACAGATCGCGGTCGACTTTGTTGCACGCCTCGAAGTACTGCCGCACCGCGGCCTCCATCGCGGCCCGGTGCAGTGTCGGGGCGCCCTCGTCCGTGGTGGCTTCGCTGTCCATGTCGCCTTGTCTCCTTCTTCTCCAGGTCACATCTGGGCCGGCGCGAAGTGCAGGGGTGGCAGGGCGGCGAGACGGTCCCGCGCGCGGACGAGCCGGAGCTGGTCGTCCGTGAAGGCGTAGCGGTCGCCCTCGGCGCCCTCGCGCAGCTGTGTGCGTACCAGCGCCTTGGCCGCCGCACGGTACTCGGCGGGTGTGGTGACCTTCGCTTCCATCTCCTCGATCGTATCGACGAGTTCGCGCAGTGCGTGGAGAACGCGGTCGTACGACAGGTGCAACCGTTCGCCGTCGCCGGTGATGGCGTGGCGTTCGCGCAGCCAGGAGTAAAGGAACACGCCGGTGCCCGCGTCGAAGTTGCGGACCGCGTGGGCGTCGAGCGGATAGCGGAACATCCGCTCGACCAGAACCATGGCGATCTGTTCGTCGGCGTACGGTATGTCGTCCTCGTGACAGGCGAGCACGGTCTTGGCGTCCACCTTCAGCTCTTCGAGGAGGCCGATGAACCAGTTCATCTTGAGTTTGATGTGCTGGTCGAGCGGCCAACTCCCCTGGTGGTGGAAGTAGTCGTGCAGATATCCCCAGAGTGAGCGCGCCTGGTAACACGCCTCGGGGTCCATTCCGGTCGAGGCACGTGGAACGGATTCCGCGCTGAGGACCGTCCGCGCGGACGGCACGGCGAACGTCTCGTGAATCATCCGGAATTTACTGAAGAAGAAGATGGCATAGCCCTGTTCGGCCACTTTGTCGTGGGCCGCCACATTCTCCGGGAAGAAGACGATGCAGTTGCCTTTCGCCACTCCTTCGCTGCCCGCGAGCAGCACGGTGGCCTGGCAGTTGTTCTTGGGATGCGGATAGCGGACGGCCACGTCGGCGAGTGCGTCGGGTTCCTTGCGGCGCACGAGGAAGAACTCAAGCCGCTTGCCGACCGGTGGGGCGCTGTTGGTGGTCTGGACGGGGGCGAGGAACGCCGCCCAGTCCCCGTCGGCCGGGGCGACGAGAGCGTCGCGGCTGCGGGCGAAGTGGGGTGCGGTGTCGAGTCCGGCGGCCAGCCAGTCGTCGACGTCGGCGGCGAGCGCGTCGGCCTGCGCCGCCCTGCCGTGCCCGGTGAACCATTGAACGGCCTCGTCCTTGATGGCCAGGAGGGCGCGGCGGTCCTCGTCGCCCGGTGCGTGGACCGTGCCGTCGTCGCGCTGGCGGAGACGGAAGGCGTCGACCATGGGCAGGAGTCCGCGACCGAGCCGCACCGCCTCGCCGAGCATGGCGTCCGCACGGTGGTACGTGTTGGACGTCCCGCTCATGGGGCGTCGTCCCGTACGTGGTGGACCGTGTAGACCATCGGCACTTCGCCGAAGCTACGGATGACGCGCAGGCCGTGGGCCCGCGCCGCGACGACGGTGGTGACGCATCCGTCGACCTTGCCGTCGGCGCAGTCGATGGCCGCCTGCGCGTTGCTGCTCACCAACTGCCGTTCACCGGTGGGCGGTACGAGACCGGCCGGGGCCGGGTGAGTGGCCACGGTGCGCGGCTCGGCGGGCGCACCCGGCGCGACGGCGAGCACCATTTCGTGGGTGGGCCAGACGAAGGAGTCCACCATGCGACAGACCTGGAGGTTCCCGAAGACGAGCGTGTGCAGATCCGGGTAGACCGCGCAGGCGAGCAGAGCGTGCTCACCGGTCCTGGGCACGCTCTCCATGGCGTATTCGAGCGTCGCGTGCAGCACGACCTGTCCGTCGTCCGTACGCCCTTGCCGACTGAACCACCGATGGGCCGCCGCCTCCAGATTGGTGCCGGTGGGGCCCAGTGTGTGCAGATATCGGATCTCGTCGATGGATGAAGGCGCTAAGGAACTGACGCGCCCTTGTTCCCCCGTGACCATTTTCTACTCCCCTATGCTTTCCCCCGCATATTCCGGTTGCCCTGAGGCAACACGCGGACTGGGCGCGTCCGCACTCGGCCCGCGTCGGCGATCCTAAGCGGCTGCGCTCCATGGCGGCTAGCGCGCCGGGGGTTCCACCGACGGGATTCCCGCACTCTGGCCACTTCGGCTCGCTCAGCCTTGCGGATATCCGGCGACAAATCCCATCGGGCCGGGCGACAATCACACGGCTTTCATCGACACATCCGGATGTCGCGGTCCACATCGCGTCATATGGCCGACACGCGTCGGCACACACCGGTCACCTGGGTGCAAAGAGACCCCGTACGCGTTCCTACAGCTCGTGGTCCCTGGCCACTTCCTCCCAGGAAATGTCGCCGAGCACGGCACTCTCGCCCGACGGGACGTCCGCGGTGGGCTGGAACCAGACAACGACGAGCGCGGAGCGGTACAGGACCGGGTCATGGTCGGGGTCGATCGCGGTGGAACCGAAGACGCCGACACACCGCACGGCGGGCAGCACCTCGACGGGACCGAAGGCGCCCCCGGTCTGGTCCGGATACTCACGGGAGGGCGGAACGAGGTGGACCGGCAAGGTGGGGAAGTCGCGTTCGGCGGTCCGCACGGCGCCGGTGACCTTCATGTCGTTGATGGGCTTGCACGGGTAGCCCTCCAGCATGCTGCCGTACGTCGAGGACGTCCGCAGATCGGAGAGCTCGATGGAGCGGCCGGAGGCGAGGACGATGTTACTCAGTGACATGTCCACACCTTAGGTCTGCGCGTCACGCGGTACGAACGGGAAAACACCGACCGGAGACTGGGCAACACGCCGTCAAACGGGCGAATTCCCGAACAATCCGCGTCGTTCATGCCTGGGCGGTCAATCCCTCCTAGCGGTGCCCCGGCACCTGCCACGTCATATCGAAGGAGGCCCTTGTGCGCCCGTACATGGGATCGGCCATCACATCCGTACTTCTCACCGCCGCCCTGCCCGCGGCCCTGCTCCCCGCCATCGCCAACGCCACGGCCCTGTCCGCCCGGCCGGAGTCCACCCGGCAGCACGCGGCGGCACGGAACTTCGACGAGCTCGACTGCGAAGGACCCGAGGAGGACCGGCTGCCGCCGTCCGATTCGGGCCAGGGCGGGGTACACCAGCCCGGCGGCACGACGCCCAGCCCCACGTCCAGCCCGGCAGCGAACCCCACGTCCACCCACCGCGGCCTCCGCGCCGACGCCGTCAAGTGGCCCAAGAACGTTCCCGACCTCGACGACGCCAAGCGCATGCTCGGCGAGCTGGACGTCCACACGTTCGACAGCAGCGGGTTCCAGCGGACCTACTTCGGCGGTAAGAGCTGCTGGGTCCTGCACGGCGCGGACAAGTGCCCGACCCGCGAGCTCGCGCTCAAAGCGCTGTCCGAGATCCCGGTGACCCTGAAGGGGACCTGCAAGGTCGTCGGCGGGCGGTGGCACAGCGCGTACGACGAGATGACGCTCACCAATCCCCTGCGGGTCGACATCGACCACATCGTGCCGCTCAGAGTGGCGTGGGGTTCGGGCGCCCGGGACTGGCCGGAGTACAAGCGCCGCGCGTTCGCCAACGATCTCAGCGGCTCCCCGCAGCTCATCGCCGTCTCCACCTGGAGCAACCGCGAGAAGGGCGACAAGGGGCCCGAGAAGTGGCTGCCCAAGGGATACGAGTGCATGTACAGCCGCTCCTGGGTCGGTGTGAAGGACTACTACGGGCTCAGCGTCACCAACGCGGAGAAGAACAAGCTCCAGCAGGTGCTGGACCACTGCCCGTCATAGCCCGGCACCCTGGTCCCGGACAGCACGTTCTTCCTGGTCAGCAGCGCTCATTGGACGTTCTGCCGATGGAGTACAGCGTCCATGGTCGGGAAAGCGCATTGCGGACAAGGGGTGTTGACGGTTTGGATCGCCACGGTCAACAAGAAGGAACCGAATGGCATCCATGCTCGCCGGCTGCACGCCCTGGCCCGAGGAGTTCGTCGACCGCTACTGGGCGTCCGGGCACTGGCGCGGCAATACGCTGGACAACCTGCTGCGCGACTGGGCCCTGCAGCACGGGCCTCGCACCGCGCTCGTGCACGGCGACACCCGCGTCACGTACGCGAACCTGAACCGGCGCGTGGACCGTATGGCCGCCGGGTTCCTGCTGCGCGGCCTGCGGCCCGGGCAACGGGTCCTCGTCCAGCTGCCGAACGTACCCGAGTTCGTCATCACGGTGTTCGCGCTGATGCGGGTCGGCGCGGTCCCCGTGTTCTGCCCGGTCGCGCACCGCGCGTCCGAGGTGTCCCACCTCGCGCGGCTCACCGAGGCCGTCGGCTACGTCGGTCCCTCGACGTACCAGGGTTTCGACCACATGGCGATGGCCGCGGACATCGCGACCCAAGGGCCGTTCCTGCGGCGGGTGTTCACGTATGAGGCGCCGGGCACCTCGTCCCCGTACGGCGGTATGTCGACCGACCCGTCGGGCTGTCACTACTTCCCGCTGGACTCCGTCGACGCCCCGCCCGAGCGTGCGCGCACACAGAACGCCGACCAGGTGGCGTTCCTCCTGCCGTCCGGCGCCCGGCTCGTTCCACGCACCCACAACGACTACGCCTACCAGGCGCGGGCCGCCGCCGAGCTGGTGTCGCTCAGCGAGGACGACGTGTATCTCGCCGCGCTGCCCGCCGAGTCCACCTTCGCCTTCGGCTGCCCCGGCATCGTCGGCACCCTCTCCGTCGGCGGTACCGTCGTCCTGGTCGAGAGCCTGGAACCCGCCGAATGCTTTACGGTCATCGAGCGCGAGCGGGTCACCATCACATCGATGACACCCGCCGTCGCCCAGCGCTGGATCGACGAACTCCCCATGATCCAGGCTGACTTGAGCAGTCTGCGTCTGGTGCAGATCGGCGGCGCACCCCTGGACCGAGCGGCCGCCAAACGTATGGGCCCGGAATTGGGCTGCCGCCTCCAGCAGGTCTTCTCCCTGTCCGAGGGGCTGCTCACGCTCACCCGGCCCACCGATTCGGACGAGGCCGTGCTCACCACTCAGGGCCGCCCGCTCTCGCCCGACGACGAGATTCGTATCGTCGACGCCGACGGCAAGGAGGTGCCTGACGGGGAACCGGGTGAACTCCTCGTACGCGGTCCGTATACCGCACGCGGCTATTACCGGGAGCCCGACGCACGCTCCTTCACCCCTGACGGCTACCTCCGCACCGGCCACCTCGCACGGCGCACCCCGGACGGCAATCTGGTGCTGACCGGCCGCTTCAAGGACGCGGCGGGCTGACGACCGCACCCGGTGGCCCCGGTGCTGTCACCCGAAACGATCACCCCGCGACCTGCGTCCTGCAGCTCGGAGTGCGTAAGCCATACTGAGGCGCCGGAGCACAGGGGGTACACAGCACATGGGGCACGGGGCGGACGGTGCAGGCGGCCTGCCGGAGCGTATCGGTGGGTACGCCGTGGAGCGGGAGTTGGGGGCCGGCGGGATGGGCACCGTCTATCTGGCGCGTTCGCGCGGTGGACGCGCGGTGGCCGTGAAGGTGGCGCGCCCGGAGCTCGCGGCCGACCCGCACTTTCGAGAGCGGTTCCGCGCCGAGGTCGCGGCCGCGCGGAGCGTGGGTGGCTTCCATACGGCCCCGGTGGTCGACGCGGACCCGGCAGCGGCGACGCCCTGGCTGGCCACGGCGTACGTTCCCGGGCCCACGCTCGCCGCGCTGCTCGAAGCCGAGGGGCCGATGGACGAGGCCCGGCTGCGGCAGCTGGGCGCGGCCCTCGCCGAGGCGCTGGCGGCGATCCATGGCTGCGGCCTGGTGCACCGTGACCTCAAGCCCGGAAACATCATCATGGCCGCGGACGGCCCCCGGGTTCTGGACTTCGGTATCTCCCGGGCGCTGGAGTCGACCCGCCTGACGGCCACCGGTATGGCTTTCGGGACGCCGGGGTTCCTGGCGCCCGAGCAGGCGCAGGGGCAGGAAGTCGGCGGCGCCGCCGATGTGTTCGCTCTGGGTGCGGTGCTCGTCGCGGCGGCGGGCGGCAGTGCGTTCGGGGCGGGAACGCCCATGGGCCTGATGTACCGGTCGGTACACGAGTCACCGGATCTGACAGCGGTACCGGACGGCCTACGGCCGGTCCTGGCGTCGTGCCTGGCCAAGGATCCGGCTCAACGGCCCACGCCGGAGCGCCTGTTGGACCTGTTCGTGCCGGACGCCGTGACGTACTCGCCCACGGTGGCGGTACCCCCGCCGCCTTCCTACGCGCCGTTCGGCGCCGTCCCGCCGCACCGGGCCCCTACCGAGCCTGCCCCTGTGGGCGACGCGTCGGCCAACGCCGACCTCACCTTTGTGGCGACGGACTCGAAGGTTTCCCTGCTGATAGACGCTGCGGGCGTCGCGCTCGGCTCGGAAGCCGGGGACCTGCTGTGCACCTGGGCCGAGATCAGAACGGTCGAGTACGCGCCCGAAGGTCCCAAACACCTCAAGGTCACCGTCCACCTTCACAACGGTGCCGCCTATCAGTGCCTGCTCGCCGCTCGTAGGCGGACCCACCTGCGGGAGTGGCTGGAGGACCTGCCACTGATCCTGGAGTGCTTCATGTAGCCGCCGCACAGCCCAGGTGCGCGTTGATCGGGGTGAAGCACAACTCGGCCTGCACCACCGCACTCTGCGGGTGCGGCCCGCACGCCGGGCCGCACCCCTCGGAGGTCAGTGCGCGGTGACGAGGGCGGCGCGGCCCGTCGGAACCGGCGAGGTGTACGTCGGGGACTGGTGGGACCTGACCGGGCCGCCCGCGATGGGCTGGGGGCCCGCCGTATAGAGGGCTTCGTCGAACGCCTGGCCGTTGGTGGGGGCCTTGCCGACGGCGAAGGTGGCGACCGCCTTGCCGCCCACGACGGAGGTCGAGATGTAGTCGCCGACCATGCTCCCCTGGGTGGTGGAGGCGATCTGGCTCAGCGGGAACGGGCCCGCCAGGGTCGTCGGCGCGGACCAGCTGGTGCCGCTGTTGGCCGAGGACACATAGCCGACCTGGAGCTGGCAGGTCGTCGCCGTGCAGTTGGCCTGCGGGTAGAAGTAGTAGTACAGCCCGATCCGGGCCGACGAGCCCGAGGTCGACTTGTCCACGCCGATGCCGGGGATGAAGTGGTCGACGCTGCTGGAGGTGGCGTCGATGGGGACCCGGGTCACGGCCGACCACGACGTGCCGTTGGTGGACGTCGAGTAGACGATGTCGTTGGACGGGCAGCCTGAGCGGAAGCGGCAGTCCTGCCAGGCGACGTAGATCTTCCCGGCCCCGTCGATCTCCGCCGAGGGCAGCCCCTCGCCGTCGCGGAGGTTACCGGCGACGCCGTGGCTGGTCACGTTCGCGACCAGCGAGGTGGAGCTCCAACTGGACCCGCCGTTCGTGGAGTTGAAGGCGCGGACCGAGGTCCCGTTGGTGGAGTAGGGGACCACCACTGTGCCGCTCGGTTGGACCAGCGGCTGGCCGCCGAGGCCGGCCGGGTTGCCGGAGGGCGATGTGGGCGCGGCCCAGGTGGTGCCGCCGTCCGTGGAGGTGCTCATGATGACGCGATTGCCGGACGAGGTGACGTCGACCTCGACGTAGCAGTTGCCGTAGAAGGGGCTCGTGGCGGTGTTGTCGCAGACGATCCACTCCTTGTCGTACCCCTGACCGTCGTTGCCGACCGCGAGAACGGGGTTCTGCCAGGAGATACCGTCGGCGGAGCGGCTGACGGTCACCCCGGCGCCGTTGACGCTCGCATCGATGACGAGACCGGCGACCATCCAGGTGCCGTGCTTGGCGTCATAGGCGACCGCCGGGTCGGACACCCGCGCCCAACTGCCGCCCTGGTAGACGGTGATGCCCGGCAGCATCCCGTGCTGCCAGGTGGCGCCGCCGTCGGTGGAGGTGTTCCAGCCGATGTCGGACGAGCCGCCGTCGGTGAACCGGCCGACCTGCGAGGAGGCGACGACCGTACTGCCGTACGCGAAGGTGTCCGGCTCCAGCTCGGTGGCGTGCTGGCTGGTGGTGTTGGTGAACGGGTCGGTGCTGAGCTGGGTGAGCGAGGGCGGCGGTGTGGTGCCGGTGAGGGCGACGTCGTCGTAGAGCGTGTACGTGGCGTCGCCCGCGTAGTTGTCGTCGTGACTGACGAGCGTGAGGGTGTAGCTGTGCCCCTCGGTCACGGCGGTGGCGACCTGCTGCCAGCCCTGGCCGTTGGTGCAGGTCTTGGCGAGGACGGTGCTGGTGGTGCCTGCGGTGTTGTCGCGGAGGGTGGCCGTCGCCCAGTCATAGGTGAGGGTGTCGGGACAGGTGATGTCGTACCAGAACGACAGCTGGTTCTCACCGGTCGCGGTGGTGAAGGTCTGGGCGATGGACGAGTCGCCGTTGGTGGGGGTTGTGCCTCCCACCCGTGCGGTGTAAGTACCGCTGTGCGCACCCGAGTTGACCGTGGTCGTGGTGCCGGTCGACGTCCAACCGCTGAGCGACCCGGACTCGAAGCCGCCGTTGCTCACGGCGGCCTCGGCCGGTTGGGCGAGCAGCGCGGCGGAGAACAGGACGGTGGCGAACGTGGTGGAGGCGGCAAGTAGGCGGCGTATGTGCGGGATTCTGGCTCTCCGTACGGATTGCCACACGCGATGCGACATGGAACTCACCCTTCACGCAGCCGGGTCGGGGGACCCGCGGGGACATAGGGAAGTCCGTTCACGTACGGGGCGAGATGCTGCCAGGGTGATGTTTCCGCCACAATGCGGAGGGCACGGAATCATGTCATGCACACGGTAAAGCTTTGACATGTCTCGGAGTTGGCGTCAAAAGGCTTGGAGATCAGTCCGCCGTACGGGTCCCGGAAGGCTCGGCCGCGAGACGGGGTTCGAGCGGGGTGCGGTAACACGGGGTGACCCGGGTGTCGCCGAGGAATGCCGACAGGCGGTCGACTTCGGCTGCGACGGCGGTGCGGGCCGCGCGGCCGGGGTCGGTGAGGAGGTGGTGGTTGATGTGGCCGCCGGAGTGCTGGGCCCATGCGCCGACGATGCGGCCGTTTCACCAGATGGTGAGGCCGATGTTGCCGTTGCGGTAGAAGAGGGCCTTGGTGTGGTCGGGGTCGAGATACCAGTCCCGGTGACGCCAGCCCATGGCCGTGGGGTCGAGGCCGGGCAGGAGGGCGGCTGAGGGTTCCGGCGCGGTGTCGGGTGCGTCGGGGTGATCGGACGCGTCGAGGTGTTCGGGCAGCAAGTAGCCCGTGCCCTCGTCCAGTTCGACGGCTTGGGCGCCGGTGGCGGCGAGAGCCTTGCGGGTGTCGGTGAGGGTCCAGCCGGTCCACCACTTCAGATCGTCGACGGTGACCGGTCAGAAGGCCGCCACATAGCGGCGGGCCAGCTCCGTCTTCGCCTCGGCGACCGGCACCTCCGGCAGCGGACGCGCCGATGTCCAGCGGAACTGCGCCGAGGTCCACGAACCGACCGGACGGCCGCGCCGGATACGCCCCTCGGAGGCGAGCACACCCAGGACCGGCGTACTCGCGCGCTGCCGTGACTCGTACGGTTTGCCGGGAGAGACCACGATCTGCCCGCGCAAATCGGGTACGTCGACGGCGAGTTGAGCGGCGGTGGCCTCGCCCCGGACTGCCATCGCCTGAAGGACCGAGCGCTCCGCGGCGACGTACCGCCGCTCGTCCCACCCCAGGGCGTCGCGCAGTCTCACCAGGGCGTCGGCGCGGTGGCGAGGGGTGAGCGGCCCGGCGGTCGCGGAGTGGACGGCCGGGGCGACGGCGGAGGGGACGACGAACATGGTGCGGCGCCTGGCCTTGGGTGTGTAAGGGTCAGGTTCAGGGTGAGAGTCGGCGCGCTCCGGTGGGTGCGGAAGGGCGCGGCCGTCCGGCACGCCGGTGCCACGGGCCGGCTCACCCGTGGCACCGATGACGGCGACTGTCCGGCGCGGTGAAGGCACGCCGGGCCTCAGCGGACGACCTTGATGCCGAAGTGACCGCCGAACTGCTGGCCGAGACCGAAGCCGATGGCCGAGTGCATATGGGCGTACATCTCCATGCCGCGGGCGCACACCAGGGGGCCGAGGTCGAGGATGTCGGTCCAGCCGTACAACTTCAGCAGCTCGATGACCTGCTGCTTGGCGTCCGCGTGCTCGCTCGCGAGGAACATGGTGTGGTCGCCGCCCGCGACGACCTCGGGGTTGACGACCGTCGCCTGTTCCTGCGTGACGAAGGACTTGACGACCTTGGTCCGCGGAAGGGCGCGCTGGATCTGCTCACCGAGGCTGTCGGTGTCGCACGGGTCGAGCTTCGGCATGGTTCCCCAGGGAGTGGGCCAGGGGTGGGCGACATCGGGGTTGTAGATGTACGGGACGGCGTAGTCGACGAGCGTCTTGCCGGCGAGTCGGTCGGCCATCGCGGTCGCCCTGCGCACGGCCGCCGGTGGCCTGACCGGGATCGAGGAGACGGCTCTGAGAACCCTGGCCAAGCTCGAACAGGTCCTCCCCCGCCGACTGCGCGGCCAGGTCACCGCCCTCCAGACCTCCCTCGCCGGCATCACCTGGGAGAACCGGGGACCGCGCGCCGACCCGGCCCTCCTGGCCACCCTCGCCGTCGCCTGCCGCGACCACGAGATCCTGACCTTCGGCTGCACCACCCGTCACAGCGCCACCACGGCACGCCGCGCCGAACCCTGCCGCCTGGTCGCCTCCGGCGGCCTCTGGTATCTCCTCGCCCACGACACCGAGAAAGACGACTGGCGCCTCTTCCGTCTCGACCGCATCACCGAACCCACACCCACTGACCGACGCGCCCCCCCACGCCCGGCCCCCGGCGACGACCCCGCAGCCTTCGTGGCGTCCCGCCTGTCCGCCGCGCCCACCCGCTACCGGGTCGTCGCCACCGTCGAGGCCCCCGCCGACGAAGTCCGCGCCCGCACCCGAGGCCTCGCCACCCGCATCCACCGCCTCACCGACACCACGTGCCTGGTCGACGCCTCCGACGACACGCTCCCCCGCATCGCCCAGACCTTGGCCGGCCTCGACACCGACTACACCCTCGACGCGGCCCCGGAGGTCGTCACCTACCTCCGGGACGCCGCCCAGCGCACTTTGCGAGCGGTGGGCTGAAGGTACTTACGTAGTCGCCCCGCCCGCCAGGCATGCGTCACGCGGCATCGTGAAAGACAAGCCCCAGTGCGCGCCGCCGCCCCGAGCGGACCGTGCTCACGCCGTGCCGCATGGGCCCGTTCGACCAACCACGCTTCGTTGCCACCGGGCGGTCGCGGGTGGTGAAGATCAGCCCGTGGCCCTGGAGCAGGGTCGTGGACGAACCCCTCGACTGCGCGCGCGGGCGCTGCTCGGTCATGATGAACTCGCCGCCGGTGAAGTCGGTTCCGGGTGCGTCCAGGCCGATGACGACCTGGAGCGGGAAGAGCATGTCGCCGAACACATCGCGGTGCAGCGCGTTCCAGTCCCCCGGGCCGTATCGCAGCAGGATCTGCGCCGAGCGCTCCTGCCCGGCCTCATGGCACATGCCCAGCCACTCCTCCAGCGTGTCCGGCCAGGGCGCGGGCCTGCGCAGCTTCTCGGCCCAGTCGCGGGCGATGGGCAGCAGTAGCGGGTAGAACGCCTTGCGCAACTCCTGTACCACGTCAGGGAGTTCATGTGTCAAGTAGCGGTACTGGCCGGAGCCGAAGCGATGGCGGGCCATGTCGATCGTCGTACGGAAACGGTCGGCCTCGTCGTACAGGCCCGCGATCTCATGGCACTCGGCGGGGGTGAGGAGTCGGCCGGTGAGGGCGTGGCCGTACTCGTCGAGTTCGCTGGTGAGCGCGGGCCAGTGGGACGCGGTGACACGGTCGCCGACGTTTCGCGACCGTGAGCGATGAGCGGTGTCGAGCATGACGTTCTCCAGGTCCGGGAGCTTCTGCTCTCCACCCTGCGGCTTCCGCCCCGCCATATCCGGCGGGATTCGGACGTCACGCTGCGAGGCGGGCGGCGCTGGTCGGCCGGCGGGTCAACTCCCTGGGCAGGGGGCCGACTCGCCACCGTCCCGGTCGGTGACGCCGTCGCCGCGTTCCGCGAGCGTCCGATGCGGCTCCGGGCCCCCAGGGGCACCAATGCCGCGCCTTGGTCCCTGTGAGCGCTACCCTGGTCGTCTGCGGCGATCTCCGGGTCGCCGCGCGGCGGTGGGGCCCGCCGTACCCGAACCGTGGCATGCGTGCCACCAACGGTCCCTACTTGCGATGATGTGCACCCGTATGTCCAGGTGCCCGGCGAGTAGGAGACATGTGTCCATGGGATCCCCGTTTTCCCGCGTGGTGGACGAGCCCGTCGATCCCGATGTCGGTCCTTCCCTGCGCGAGCAGCGGTGGCGGGCGCGGCGCGCGCTGGCACCGGTCGTGGCGGTGGTGGCGCTCGGCGGTGCGATAGGCGCATCGGCGCGGTACGGCGCCGGGCTGCTGTGGCCGGCCGCCCCGCCCGGGGCTTTCCCCACGACCACGCTGGTCGTCAACGTGCTCGGCTGCGCGGTGATCGGCGTGTTCATGGTGGTCATCACCGATGTGTGGGCGGCGCACCGGCTGGTGCGGCCGTTCTTCGGCACCGGTGTGCTCGGCGGGTTCACCACGTTCTCGACGTACGCCGTGGACATCGAGAAGCTGGTGGACGGCGGCCGGCCCGGCGCGGGGCTCGCCTATCTCGCGCTGACGCTGGTCGCGGCACTGGCGGCGGTGTGGCTCGCGGTGACGGCGACGCGCCGCGTCTTTGCACGGAGGCAACGATGACCGGCCGCGAGGCGACGACGACCGGGCTGCGGAGGCACGGATGACCAGGCTGACGGGCAGGGCCCTGCGCGTGACGATCTTCATCGGTGAGAACGACCTGTGGCATCACAAGCCCGTGTACGCGGAGATCGTGCACCGGGCGCACAAGGCGGGACTCGCCGGTGCGAGCGTGTTCCGGGGGATCGAGGGCTTCGGCGCCTCGTCCCTGATCCACACCCAGCGGCTGCTGTCGCTGAGCGAGGACCTGCCGGTGGCGATCGTGATCGCGGACGACGAGGAGAGGATCCGCGCGTTCCTGCCGCAGTTGGACGAGCTGGTGGCGGAAGGGCTGGTGATCCTCGACGACTGCGAGGTCATCCGGTACGTGGGCCGGGAGAAGAACGCGTGAACTGGCTGCTCGTGATTCTGGGTGCCTCTGTCGGGGCTCCGCTGCGGTTCCTGACCGACCGTGCGGTGCAGACCCGCCACGACTCGATATTCCCCTGGGGCACGTTCACCGTCAACGTCGTCGGCTGTCTGATCCTCGGCGTCCTGACCGGCGCGGCCACCGCCGGGGCGAGCTCGTCGCACCTGCAACTGCTCCTTGGCACCGGCCTGTGCGGGGCGTTGACGACGTACTCGACCTTCTCGTACGAGACACTGCGCCTGGCCGAGGACGGCGCCGCGTTCTACGCGATGGTGAATGTGGTCGCCAGTGTGGTCGCGGGTCTGGGGGCGGTCTACCTCGGGGTCACGGTCGCGGAAGCCGTGTGGGTGTGAGCGCCGGCGTGCCGCACACGCGGCCTGCGGCCCGCATGAGTCCGTGGCGGTTCGTCGTCGCGTTCGGCACGGTCAGTCTGCTGGCCGACTTCGTGTACGAGGGCGCGCGGGCCGTCACCGGACCGCTACTGGCCTCGCTCGGGGCGTCGGCGCTGGTCGTCGGTGTGGTCACCGGCGCGGGCGAGGCCGCCGCCCTCGGACTGCGGCTCGTCTCCGGCCCGATGGCGGACCGCACCCGCCGCTTCTGGGGGATCACGATCGCCGGGTACGCCCTGACCGTGGTCAGTGTGCCCGCCCTCGGCGTGGTCGGCGTCCTCTGGGCGGCCTGCGCGCTGGTGATCGCCGAGCGGGTCGGCAAGGCGGTGCGCAGCCCCGCCAAGGACACGCTCCTCTCGCACGCCACCGCCGCGACCGGCCGGGGGCGCGGTTTCGCCGTGCACGAGGCGATGGACCAAGTCGGCGCGCTGATCGGCCCGTTGACGGTGGCTGGCATGCTCGCGCTCACCGGCGGCGACTACGGCCCCGCACTCGGCGTCCTCGCCCTGCCCGGTGTCGCGGTGCTCGGAGTGCTGGTGTGGCTGCGGGCCCGGGTGCCCGATCCGGCCGCGTACGAACGCGAGTTGACGCCGGAACCGACAACGGCCGAGACGGCCGGGCGGCTGCCGACCGCATTCTGGACGTACGCCGCGTTCACCGCGACCACCACCGCCGGGTTCACCACCTTCGGCATCCTCGCCTACCACCTGGTCCAGCGCGGGCTGCTCGCGACGGCGTGGGTGCCGGTGCTGTACGCGGCCGCCATGGCCGTGGACGCGTGCGTCGCGCTGGCCACCGGATGGGCGTACGACCGGTTCGACGCGCGGGTCCTGGTGGTGCTGCCCCTGCTGTCCGCCGCCGTGCCCGCGCTGGCGTTCACGAACACGGTGGGCTTGGCGGTGGCGGGTTCGCTGGTGTGGGGCGCGGCGATGGGCATCCAGGAGTCCACCCTGCGGGCCACCGTCGCCGACCTGGTCCCGGCCGGACGCCGGGCCACCGCGTACGGCGTCTTCGCCGGGACGGTGGGCGCCGCGAGCCTGGCCGGCGGCGCGCTCACCGGCGCCCTCTACACGTACTCGATCCCGGTGCTCATCGCGGTGGTCGCCGCGATCCAGGTGGCCGCGCTGGGTGTCCTGGCGGCTCTGCGCATGCGGGCCGGCTGAGAGCGCACCTCACAGCCTGGATTGTTTGGTGGGCCGCTGGGTACCCGTCGCCGCGCCGGTGACGGGTGGGGCGCACGCGGTGATGTCGCGCGCCTTCGGCCATCGGTGCCACCGAGGGTGCTTTCATGATCGGGCCCCTTGGAAATACGGGCGAACCAACTCATCACGGGCAGCTGTCGAGGTGATCAACGGATGGGGCGAGCAGCGGCCGCGACCGCCGAGACCCTCGCGTGGTGGCTCCTGCTGACGGGCGGCTGGCTCGTGCTCATCAGCACCGTGGACGCCCTGGAACTCGTCGTCGGCGCGAGCTGCGCCCTGTTGACGGCGGTCGCGGCGCGCGCGGCCCGCCGGGCGATGGCCGACCGGTGAACGGGTGGCTCTGGGCCGCGAGCACGCTGCTCGCCGCCGGGCTCGGGCCCGTGGTGTGGGGTGTGGCGACCGGGCCGATGGAACGCCGGGTCGTCGCCCAGAACTTCGGCACCTCCGCTGTCACCCTGGTCATGCTCCTGCTGGCCCAGGGATACCAACGCCCCTCCTACGTCGATCTCGCACTGGTCCTCGCCGTGCTCGGCCCGGTCGGCACCCTCGTCTACGCACGCCTGCTCGCCGACGACCTCACCTCCGATCCCCCGCACACCGTCCTGCTGACGGCGGTGGCCGCCTTCGCCACCTCGGTGGTGACCGTCGCCCTGTGCGTCGCCACGGGGCCGGGCCGGGCCATGGTGAAACTGCTGCTGATCGGGGCGCTCCTGGTGGCGGGGAACGTGATCGCGTCGCGGGCCATGTCCGGTGGTTTCTCGGGAGGCAAGGAGACCTCGCATGGCTGATGTGCCCGTCGTCCTGGCGCTGCTGCTCGTCGCCGCCGCGGCGACCGCGGCGGTGGCGGTCCGGGATCCGGTGCGCCAGGCCCTGGCCCTCGCCGTGCTCGGCCTCGCGCTGGCCGTTCTGTTCACGATCCTTCAGGCGCCGGACGTGGGGCTGTCCCAACTGGCCGTGGGTTCGGCCCTGACGCCGCTGCTGATCCTGCTGTCCGTACGCAAAGTACGGCGCCGGGGACAGCAGAAGGGCGGCGGCCGATGAGCCGACGGCTGCGGATGTGGGTGCTGGCCGTGGGCGGTCTCGGGGTGGCCGCCCTGCTGACCGCCGCCTTTCTGCGGCTGCCCGCCTTCGGCGGCGACGTCCACCCGTACGGGGACCGCTCGGTGGCAGCCTCCCTCAGCCGCCGGACGTCGAACGTCATCGCCTCCGTCAACTTCGACCAGCGGGCCTTCGACACCCTGGGCGAGGAGAGCATCCTGTTCGCCGCCGTCCTCGGCACCGTCGTGCTGCTGCGCCAGACCCGCGACGAGCGCCAGGTGAGGCCGGCCCCGGCCGAGGTCGTTCCCGCCGTACGGCGCTATGCGCTGATCATGCTGCCCGTCGCGCTGCTGGTCGGCCTCTACGTCATCGCGCACGGGCAACTGAGCCCCGGTGGCGGGTTCCAGGGCGGCGTGGTCGTGGCCACCTCACTCCATCTGCTCTACATCGGGGCGGACTACCGCGCCCTAGAACGGATCCGTCCGGTCGGCCTGTACGAGATCGGGGACGCGGCCGGCGAAGCCGCCTATCTGATCCTCGGTGTCGCGGGGCTGATCGGTGGTGCGTCGTTCCTCGCCAACACCATCCTCCCCTACGGCACGTTGAACGCCCTGGCGTCGGGCGGGACCGTGCCGCTCCTCAACGCGGCGGTCGGTATGGAGGTCGGCTGCGCGGTGGTCGTGCTGCTCGCCCGCTTCCTCGACCAGGCCGTCGAGATCGAGGCGGACCCCACGAACGGGAAGGACCACACCAAATGAACGGGGGCGCGAGCACACAGTGATGTCCGTACTGCCGTATCTGGTCGCCGGCTGGATCTTCTTGGCCGGCTGCTACGGTCTCGCCACCAGCCGCCATCTGGTCCACGCGGTGGGCTGTCTGGCGGTCTGTCAGTCCTCGACGTACGTCCTGCTGCTCGCCCTCGGCTACCGCGAGGGCGGCACGGCACCGGTCCACTCCGATCTGAAACCCGGCTCGCGACCGGTCGTCGACCCGGTCGTCCAGGCCCTGACCCTCACGGACGTCGTGGTCGGCGCGACGGTGACGGCGCTGCTGCTGGCTCTGGTGATGCAAGTGGCCAAACGCCACGGCACGGTCGACCCCGACGAACTCTCCGAGCTGCGCGGATGAACCACCTCCTGCCGCTGGTCATGGCCATTCCGCTGCTCGGCGCCGCCGTGCTGGTCGCGGCCGGGCGCCGACTGCCCCGGGTCGCCGCCGAGTCGATCGGGACCGGCGCGGCGGCGGCGACGGCGGGCCTCGCACTGGTCCTGCTCCTCCACTCCTCCCCCGACGCCGCCGAGTGGGTCGGCGGCTGGCGTCCCGAGAACGGCACCGGGGTCGGCATCGTCCTGGTCGGCGACGCCCCCGGGACCGGTCTCGCCGCACTGGTCTCCGTCCTGGTCGTGGCGGTACTCGTCTACTCCTGGCACTACTTCGACGAACCGCCGCGCAGCCACGCGGGTTCCTACCCCGCACTCATCCTGCTCTTCCAGGCCGGTATGTGCGGCTTCGCGCTCACCGGCGACCTCTTCAACGCCTTCGTCTTCTTCGAGCTGATGAGCGTCGTCGCGTACGCCCTGACCGGCTACCGGGTCGAGGAGGCCAAGGCCGTCCAGGGCGCTCTCACCTTCGGGGTGGTCAACTCCCTTGGCGCGTACGCCACGTTGGCGGGCATCGTGCTCCTTTACGCCCGCACCGGCGAGCTCGGCATGCGGCAGATCGGGGCCCACCTCGACGCGCACGGCGGGCCGGACGCGCTCACCCTCGGCGCCTTCGCACTCGTCCTGACCGGCCTGCTGGTCAAGGCGGCCGCCGCGCCCTTCCACTTCTGGCTGCCCGACGCGCACGCGGTCGCGCCGACACCCGTGTGCATGCTCCTGTCCGGGGTCATGGTGCAGCTCGGGGTGTACGGGACATGGCGGGTGTACACGACGGTGTTCGCGGGGCCGGGCGGCATCCCCGCGCCCGACGCCGGACACGCCCTGCTGACGCTCGGCACGCTGAGCGCGCTCGTGGGGTCGCTGATGTGCTGGCAGCAGCGTCACATCAAACGCCTCCTCGCGTACTCGACCGTCGCGCACACCGGGCTCTTCCTCATCGGGATCGGCCTGGTGCGCCCGGAGGCCACCGGCGGAGTGGCCCTGTACGTGGTGGGCCACGCGGGCGCGAAGGCGGCCCTGTTCGCCTGCACGGGCATCCTCCTCGACCGCTACGGAAGCGTCGACGAGCACGAACTCCACGGCCGCGCCCGGAAGTCACCCGTCGTCGCCGCGCTCTTCGTGGTGGCAGCGCTGGCCCTCGCGGGGCTTCCGCCCTTCGGTACGTGCCTGGGCAAGTCGGTGACCGAGGAAGCGGCGGGCGGCGCCTTCACCGTCGTGTTCGTCGCCGTGTCGGCGGTCACCGCAGGGGCCGTACTCAGGGTCGCCGCGCGTGTGTTCTTCGGCCTCGGCCAGCCGCCGCCGAGCGACCCGGCACACGAGACGAGTGGCGAGGACGAGGAACCGGAGACGAAGGGGCGGATCAGCCGGGTGCCCGCCACCATGATCGCTGTTCCGGCGCTGTTGCTCGCCGGATCGCTCGCGGCGGGCACGGCGCCGGGGCTCGCCGCGGCGACCGGCCGCGCGTTCGGCGTCGAGCCACCTCACGCCCCGCACTGGACACTCCTCGGAATTCTGCTCGGGATCGCGTCGGCGGCGCTGGCCGTCGCCCTTGCCGCGGTAGCCGTTCGGGGATCGGCGCGCGTCGAACCGTACGGCTGGACGGAGCCGGTGCGCCGACTGCACTCCGGCCATATCGGCGACTACGTGGCCTGGCTTCTGGTGGGCACGGCTCTGCTCGGCGCGATCGCGCTGCCGGGCATCGTGACCGGCTGACCCGTGCGTGTCCGGATGTGACAGAAAGCCGTCATTGCGGCCATCGGGAACGGCGGCGACGATAGACGCATGTCCAGCACCCGCCGCGTCGTCATCGCGGTCTTCCCCGACGTCGATCTCCTCGACGTGACGGGCCCCGCCGAGGTGTTCGCCCTGGCCAACCGGGAGACCGGCGGCCGGGCGGGCTACCAGGTGCAGCTGGCGGGCCGCTCCCGTGGCGAAGTGGTCACCTCGGCCGGCGTACGGCTGGTGGCCGATCTCGCCTTCGCCGAGGTCGGCGGGGTACTGGACACGCTGCTCATTCCCGGCGCGGTGGATCTGCACCCCGACGGCCCGGTCGCGCGGATCGACCAGGACGTCGTGGAGTGGGTGAAGGAGGCGGCGCCACTGGCCCGCCGGGTGGCATCGGTCTGCGTGGGCGCACATCTGCTCGCGGCGGCCGGGCTCCTCGACGGGAAAACGGCCACCACCCACTGGTCGACGGCCGCACAGCTGGCGGCCGACCACCCGGCGGTGACGGTCGACCCGGACCCCATCTTCGTACGGTCCGGGAACGTGTGGACCGGGGCCGGGATCAGTGCCTGTATGGATCTCTCGCTGGCGCTGGTGGCCGAGGACATGGGTGAGGAGGTCGCGCTGGGCGTCGCCCGCCAGTTGGTGATGTACCTCAAACGGCAAGGCGGCCAGAGCCAGTTCTCGGTCCCGCTGAGCCGACCGGTCGCCTCCCGCCGGGACATCGACGAGCTGCGGATGTACATCGCCGAACACCTCGACGGCGATCTGTCTGCGGCCGCACTGGCCGAGCGGATGTGCCTGAGCGAGCGGCACTTCGCGCGGGTGTTCCGCCAGGAGACCGGCACGAGTCCGGCCCCCTATGTCGAGGCGGCCCGTGTGGAGGCGGCTCGCCGCCTGCTGGAGAGCACCGACCAGCCACTCGACCAGGTCGCCGCCGCCTGCGGATTCGGTTCCGTGGAAACCCTGCACCGGGCACTGCGCAAGCAGATCGGCACCACGCCTGCGGCATACCGTCGCCGGTTCCGCACGACCACCTGAACCAACGATCAACCTCCCCCAGTACGCGTGCAATTGGGCACGTCGTACGGCTTCGCCCTGCACAAACGCTATTGAAAGGACCATCCCGATGACCAGTTCCCCCAGCCTGCGTGACGTGAGCGGCCTCGGCAACGAGCTCCCCCGGCTAGCCGACACCACCCTGATCATGATCGACTTCCAGAACACCTACCGGACCGGCGTGATGGAGCTCGAAGGCGCCGAACCCGCCCTCGCCGCAGGGGCCCGTCTGCTGGCCGCTGCCCGCGCGGCCGGCATACCGGTGATCCACATCATCAACGACGGCGGGGAGAACACCCCGTACGACATCCGCGCCGAAATCGGTGCCATCAGCGACGAGGTCGCCCCCATCGAGGGGGAGCCCGTCGTGGTCAAGCGGGTCCCCAACGCCTTCCACGACACCGACCTGGAGAAGACCCTGCGCGAGCTGGGCGCCGGGACCGAACTGGTACTGGCGGGCTTCATGACGCACATGTGCATCACGTTCACCGCAGAGGGCGCGTTCTACCTCGGCTACCGCCCCACGGTCGTCGCCGAGGCCACCGCCACCCGCGCGTTGGCCACCCCCGAAGGCACCGCCCTTCCCGCAGCCGCCCTCCAGACGGCGGCGTTGACCACCATCAGCGACCTGTTCGGCGTCATCGCTCCCACGGTCGACGACCTCATCGCCTGAGCACCCTGGCTGGTTCGGCAGTCCTGTGCCCGCGCTTCTGCCGGGCGCAGACTGTCCGGGTCACGAACCGGCGAGTGAGGGGAAGGGCAGGGATGACTGAAGCGAGGGCCGCCGATGCCACGGAGCCGACAGGGGGTTCCGCCGCGGTGGGCAGGACCCCGTTCGACGACCTCTACGAGCAACCGGACCCACGGACCTACTTCCGCGTGCTGGGCGCGTTGGACTACCGGACACCTCACCATGCCCAGGAAGTCTTCCGACGCCTGGCCGCCGCACGGTCCACCCAACTTGCGGAAAGTGCTGCGGTGTTGGACATCTGCTGCTCCTACGGCATCAACGCGGCCCTCCTCAACCATGACCTGACGTGGGACGACCTGTACACCCACTACACATCGCCGCAGGCGAAGGCGCTCAGCACCACCGAACTCATCGCATGGGACCGCACCTATTACGCGGCCCGGCGCCGCCACGACGCAGTGCCGGTGACCGGACTCGACGTGTCAGCGCCCGCCCTCGACTACGCGCTCGCGGTGGGCCTTCTGAACGAGGCGTACGCCGAGAACCTCGAAACCGCCCCGCCCTCACCGGCCCTGCGTCGCGCCGCGCGCGACATCCGCTTGATCACGGTCACGGGTGGGGCGAGTTTCCTGTCACCGCGTACCTTCCGACCGCTCCTGACCGCTGCCGACGCCCCGGTGTGGGTGGCCGCGTTCGTGTTGCGTACGGGCTCGTACCACCCCATCGCCGCAGGTCTGCTGTCCCACGGCCTCGTCACCGAGAAGGCCACCGGGACCACCTTCCCTCAGCGCCGTTTCACCAGCGCGCAGGAGCAGCAGTACGCCGTCGACGCGGTGACCGCTGCCGGAGAAGACCCTCGCGGGCGGGAAACCGACGGGTACTTTCACACCGCCCTGCACCTGTCGCGACCTCCCGAGGACGCCGAGGCGTTCCCTCTCACGGCGCTGTCGTAGGCCACGGACAACGGACCCCTCCCCCACGTTCGGTGGGAGAGGGGTCCGGATGCGTGCCGGTGACGTCGGACGCCAGTCAGACGTCAGTCGGGCATCGGTCGGGCATTAGGAGACGGTCACGTCGTCGTAGTACGTGTAGGTCTCGTCACCCGCGTAGTCGTCGTCCTTGCTGGTGAGCGTGAGGGTGTAGCTGTGGCCCGCGGTGAGGGAGCCGGACGCGGTCTTCCAACCGGCGCCGTTGGTGCAGGTCTTGGGCAGGACCGTGGTGGTGGTGCCGGTGGTGTTGTCCTTCAGGGTGGCGGTGGCCCAGTCGTACGTGACGGTGTCGGGGCAGGTCACGTCGTAGCCGAAGGAGACCTTGGAGCTGCCGGTGGGCGCGGTGAAGGTCTGGGCGATGGAGGAGGTGTTGGTCGGGCTGGACGAGCCGACCAGGGCGCCGTAGCTGCCGTTGTGGGCGGCGTCGGTGCTGGCGGCGGTGGAGCCGGTGGAGGTCCAGCCGCTGAGGTTGCCCGTCTCGAACGCGCCGTTGGTCAGCGCGCTGCCGGTGCCGCCGCCGGTGCTGCCACCGGTGGCGAAGGCCGTGGTGCCGTTCGGGGTGCCGAGGCCGGTCGGGCCGTCGTAGCCGGGGCCGGCGGTGCACAGGTAGCTCGGCGAGCAGGTGCCGTTGCTGCCGGTGGTGACGTCGTTGAGCGCGCTGGTGTGCGCGTACGGGTACTTCGACGGGTAGTCGCCGGTGCCGGGGGTGCCGGCCAGGGCGTAGACGCCGGCGATGATCGGCGCGGAGGCGCTGGTGCCGCCGTACACGTTCCAGCCGGTGGCCTGATAGCTGTCGTAGACCGCGACACCGGTGGCCGGGTCGGCGACGGCCGACACGTCGGAGATGGCGCGCTTGGAGCAGCCGCTGTCCGTCTGCCAGCTGGGCTTGGGGTCATAGGCCGAGCAGCCGGAGCCGGTGCCCTCGGTGCTGCTGGTGTGCCACACCGACTCGGACCAGCCACGGGCGCTGGAGTCCTTCTTCAGCGCGGTGCCGCCGACCGAGGTCACGTACTGGGAGGCCGCCGGGTACTCGGCGCCGTACGCCGAGTCGCCCGCCGAGACGGTGATCGCGACACCGGGGTGCTTGAAGTACTGGTTGTCCGCGGTCAGGTCCGAGGAGTCCTCGGAGCCGCCGTAGCTGTTGGACACGTACTTGGCGCCCGAGGCGACGGCGGTGTTGACCGCGGTGCCCAGGTCGCTCATGTTGGCCGTGGAGGACTCGACCAGCAGGATGTGGGCGTTGGGGGCGATCGCCGAGACCATGTCGAGGTCCAGGGAGATCTCACCGGCCCAACCGGCGTCGGCGGTCGGGTAGTTGGTGCCGCCGTTCTGGTCGACCTTGCTGAAGCAGCCGTTGGCCGTGGTGCAGGCCGGCAGGCCGTACTGGCTGCGGTAGGCGGCCAGGTCCGACTCGGCGTTGGGGTCGTCCTGGGCGTCGACGATGGCGATCGTCGCACCGGCGCCGCCGTTGGCGGGCAGGTTGTAGGCGCTCAGCAGGTCGGAGGGGCCGTAGCCGGACGGCACGGCGAGCGGCGAGACCGCGTTGACCGTGAGCGCGTGCGGCTGGACGACGTCGGTGCGGGCCAGCGCCTTGCAGGCCATCACGCGGTGCTTGGTGGGCTGCGAGCAGAGCCGCTTGACGTGCGGCGTTGCCGACGCGCCGGCGGTCTGAGCCTGGGCCGAACCGGCCGCGACCAGGCCGGTGGTGGCGAAGGCGAGCGAAACGAGCCCGGTGAGGGCGGTCCGCTGCGCGGCTCTAGATATGCGGGGGATACCCATGGGTGGGGGGTGCCTCTCTCGTACCGGTCACCACGCGTCGATCGACCGCGATGACCGCTCGGCTGGACAGCGGCGGACGGCATGCCGGGCCACGCCTCAGAACAGGCACTCGCCACCCCGCCGAAATATCCACGTAAAGAGAGCAGTGGAATACGACACCGCGACCGCGCAGGGGAAATCCCTGGGCATGCGGTGACCGTTCCGCGGGGAATTGCTCTCTCCGCAGACAGGGAAGTAAGCCCCCGGACCTAAACGCGAACCCCGTTTATCCAACGAACTGTCACCACGGGCTGTGGTGGCACCGTCCGCCGGGCGGAAGCAAACCAGACTTGATGAGCACCGGTCAACGGGTATGACTTCGGGTTCCTGCACTCCGCCCGTTACGGGAATGTGAACGGTCCGGACAGAGCAACACCAGAACATGTAAATGTCAGGTGCGTCATTACTCGCCGCTGGACGGTGATTGACCGACGCCAGGACAAGGGAACAGAAGTGCATGGCAAGACCTTGACCAGCCATTGACCAGGATCTCGGGGGCCGACCGTTCAACCGCGGCGAGTTTTGGGGGAATTGAGGTCGGGTCGCTGTTCAGCGGATTACGGGCGGAAAGAGTGCGTAATCGGTCGGGTCGGTATTTTCGGCAACGGTCCGGCCGAAGCCCCCCGGGCGACCGCGCCCGGGCGACGCTCGACCAGCGCCTGCTCCGGGTTCGACCCGCCATGACGTCTTATGGTTCACATGACCAACTTCCGTCTCTGAAAAGGTCGTTACATGACGATCGCGCGCAGATCAGTACTGACCGGTTCGACCGTGGCCGCGGCCGCCACCGCTCTCGGCGGCGCGGGGGCCGCCGAGGCCGCGGACCAGGAGCGGCCCGCGTCGCTCCCCTTGCTCCAGCGCACGCCGAGCCGCCTGGGCGCGCCGGGCGTGGCCGGGCTGCATCTCCAGTTCGGCGCGGATGCCGCCTCCGAGATGACCGTCTCCTGGATCAGCCCCCAGTCCGTACGCCGCCCGCAGGTGCGCCTCGGCTCCCCGCACGGAGGGGTCGGCCGGGTGATCGACGCCGAGACCCGTACATACCGGGACGGACTCTCGAACGAAGAGGTGTACGTCCATCACGCCCACCTCACCGGGCTGCGGCCGGACACCACTTACCTGTACTCCGCCGGGCACGAAGGCGCCGCGCCGGAGACGGGGTCGTTCACCACGGCGCCGCGCGGGCGCACGGCTTTCACCTTCACCAGCTTCGGGGACCAGGGCGCGCCGAACCTGCGCCGGGCCCTCAAGTGGCCCACCGGCGGCGCCCCTTCACCCTCGGGCCGCTTCCCCCTCTACACCAGCAGCAACGCCGGCAGCCCGGCCTCCGCCGACATCGTGGCCGCGGTGGAGCGCGTCGGCCCGCTGTTCAACCTGGTCAACGGCGACCTGTGCTACGCCTCCGCGGCCGGTGTCTTCGGCCAGGACCGGGTCGCCACCTGGGCGGACTGGTTCATCGGCAACAGCCGTTCGACGCGGCTGCGGCCGTGGATGCCGTGCGTCGGAAACGGCGAGAACGAGAAGGGCAACGGCCCCCTGGGGGTGACCGGTTACCAGACCTACTTCACACTGCCCGGCGCCACGAACGCCACCGAGCCGGAGACCCGGGGCCTGTGGTACGCCTTCACGGTCGGCTCGGTCCGCTTCGTCAGCCTCGCCAACGACGACGTGGCGATCCAGGACACCGGTGACACGTATGTGCACGGGTACTCGGGCGGGGCACAACGGCGATGGCTGGAGCGGGAGTTGAAGGCGGCTCGGGCGAGCCGCGACATCGACTGGATCGTGGTGTTCATGCACCACCCGATGATCTCCAGCAGCCGTAGCGGAAGCGGAAGCGATCTCGGGATCCGCGCGGCGTGGGGGCCGCTCTTCGACGCGTACGGGGTCGACTTGGTGCTCAGCGGCCACGAGCACTACTACGAGCGCTCACTGCCGGTCCGAGGCACCCTGCCGAACGAGGCCCGCACGCCCATCCCTGTCTCCACCAGGACCGACCTCGCGGACACGTCGCAGGGCACCGTCCACATGATCATCGGGAACGGCGGCAACTTCGCGACCACCCAGGACGACCTCTTCGAGGAGCCCAAGGGGCGTGTCGTGGTCGACCTGAGCAAGGAGACCGAGGGCCGCCACCGCAAGGCGATCTTCGTGACGGAGGACGCGCCCTGGCGCGCGGTCCAGGACCGCGCGCACACCCACGGCTTCGCGGCGTTCGACGTCGACCCGGGAGACGCCCGGACCGGCCGCACCCGGATGCGGGTCACGTACTACACCTTCGACGGCCCGTACGGGAACCTCACGCCGGTGGACACGTTCACCTTGGAGCGGCCGCGGGGAGACGTACGGCGGTGAGGGGAGGGGGCAGGGGCCCGACCGCACGGGCCCCGTCTCCGGTCCCCCGCTGCTCACCCCTGCCCGGACCGGGCGGCCTCTTCGCTGCGGAGGATCATCAGCCGGCCCATGAACCGCCGATCCACCTCGCGCGCGCCCAGCCGGGTGGCCTCGGCCCGGGTGGGAGCGGTGATGTCGTAGTGCCACCGGTGGTCCTTGGGGCCCTTGCGCTGATACCAGGAACGGCGCAGACCGAGTGCTTTCGCGAAGGCGTGCAACTCGCGTTCGGTGTCCGCCGTGAGATGACACCAGCGTGTGGCCGGCAGGCCACGCCGTACCGCGAGGGCTCCGTAGTCCTTCATCCCGTCCACGTAGACCGTCACATCAACCTCCGACTCGTACCGACGCCTTTGGACCGTCGCACCCCGTACAACGATCCAACACCACTGGAGATCTGCTTCTTGGTCTCCCCCGACGAGAACGGCGCAAACCGCACGGTGCGACGAGTCGGTGCGGGCCGGGGGCACTCACGCGTTCGGCGCCGAACGGTGGCCCGGCCTCGCCATCGGGAGCACGCTGGTGTCGTACTGTGTCCCGCTGCGAGGAGTCGGCCGATGTCCGCGACCGCGTACCGCTATGACGATCTGCGCGCCCTGTTCGTCAACTGCACGCTCAAGCGCTCGCCGGAGGTGAGCAACACCGAGGGGCTGATCGACAGGAGTCGGCTCGTCATGGAGAAGAACGGGGTGACGACCGACCTCATCCGGGCCGTCGACCACGACATCGCCACCGGCGTCTGGCCCGATATGACCGAGCACGGCTGGGCGAGCGACGAGTGGCCGCAGTTGTACGAGAAGGTCATGGCCGCCGACATCCTCATCCTGTGCGGGCCCATCTGGCTCGGCGACAACAGCTCGGTGATGAAGCAGGTCGTCGAGCGGCTCTACGCCTGCTCCAGCATCCTCAACTCCCAGGGGCAGTACGCCTATTACGGCCGCGTCGGCGGCTGCCTCATCACCGGGAACGAGGACGGCGTCAAACACTGCGCCATGAACGTCCTCTACAGCCTCCAGCACCTCGGTTACACCATCCCGCCGCAGGCCGACGCGGGCTGGATCGGTGAGGCGGGCCCGGGGCCGTCCTATCTCGACCCCGGCTCGGGCGGTCCGGAAAACGACTTCACCAACCGCAACACCGCGTTCATGACGTGGAACCTGATGCACCTGGCCGCGATGCTGAAGCGGGCCGGCGGCATCCCCGCGCACGGCAACCAGCGCTCGGAATGGGACGCGGGCTGCCGGTTCGACTTTCCCAACCCCGAGCACCGCTGAAGGCGGCGTACGTACGCCTAGGCTTCCGTCTGACAACGGCCCCATTCCGCATCAGACCCAGGAGCGCACATCGTGTTCGACGCCGCACCCCAGTACCCGTACCCCGAGAGCAACGCACCGGACGAGGCACCCGCCCCGCACGCACTGCTCGCGCCCGTGCTCGGTCTGCTGGGCAGTTGGCGGGGTCGGGGGCAGGGTGGCTACCCGACGCTCGAGAAGGACTTCACGTATGCGCAGGAGGTCACCTTCAGCCACGACGGCCGCCCGTTCCTGCGCTACGAGGCCCGCGCCTGGCTGCTCGACGCCGACGGTGCGCCGCTGCGGCCGTCGGCCCGCGAGAGCGGCTGGTGGCGGCTCCAGCCCGACGGGCGGGTGGAGGCCCTGATCACCCAGCCCACCGGCATCGCGGAGATCGCGGTCGGCCTCGCGACCGGCAAGACCGTGGACCTCTCCACCCACGAGGTGGCCATCACGCCCACCGCGAAGGAGGTCAACGCCACCCGCCGCCAGTACACCCTCACCGACGACGACACCCTTTCCTTCGTCCATGACCTCGCGGCCGTCGGCCAGCCGTTGCAGCACCATCTGTCGGCACAGTTGCGACGAACGACGGCGTAGACGTAGATCTCACACGTGCGTCCGCTTCGCGATCCAGCCCGCCATCGCCCGTACACCCACGCCGATCGCGCGCTCGTCCGGGGCGAAGTCGGGGTAGTGCGGGAAAGCGGTGGTGATGGGTGCGCCGGGGGCGCGGACGCCGAGGAAGGTGTACGTGCCGGGCAGTCGCTGCAAATACAGCGCGAAGTCCTCACCGTTGAAGGGGAACGCGGCGTGCAGCTCGGTGACCGCGTCCGGGCCGAGCGTGCGGCGCAGATGGTGGGCGACCCTGCGGGCGTCGCCTTCCGGGCACACCATGGCCGGGAACGGCTCGGCGGGGAAGCTCACGCCGCTTCCCGCGTACGACTTGGCCAGGCGCCGGATGTCCTCGCGTACCTCCACGTACCGCTCCTGCAGCCAGCAGCGGTACGACACGCTCACCTTGGCGTCCTGCGTCCGGGCGCGGACCGCCACGAACCGGGCCAGCGGCCCGTCGGGCGTCCGGATGTCGGCGACCATACGCTCCAGATCGGCGGCCGACTGAGGCACGGCCACCGTCGCGAGCGCACTGATCTCGGCGGCCAGGCGCCGCGCCGCATCGGGCGCGTCCGGCCCCGAGAAGGTCACCTGCGCGCGGTCCTGGCCCGGCAGCCCGTACCCCGGTGTCACGGCGAACTGCCCCGCCGGGAACGGTCCGCAGTGCAGCGCGTGGATCTCCTGGACGCGGTTGCTCTCCAGCACGCCCGCGTCGATCATCGCGCGGGCCCCGGCCAGGGCCTCCTCGGCGGGCTGGAACAGGAACACCACGGTTCCGCTCAGCTGCCGCCGCAGCCGTGCCAGGACCTTGGCGACCCCGATGGCCACCGTGGTGTGGATGTCGTGGCCGCACACGTGGGCCACCGCGGTGCCCCCACCGACGATGTCCTGCGGCGGCACCGCGTCCATGTCCGCCCGGTACGCGACGGTCCGGCCCGGACGCGCACCTCGCAGGACGCCGACCACGCCGGTGCCGCCCACCCCGGTGGTGACGGTCAGCCCGGCCGCCCGCAGCTCCCGGGCGACGATCCCGGCGGTGCGCTGCTCCTGACCAGGAGCCTCGGGGTGCTGGTGGATGTCCCGCCGCAGCGCGATCAACTCCCCTTCCAGACGGGCGAGTTCGGCATCCACCGTACGTTGCCCCACCGATCCTCTCCCCCCGTCGGCAGCGGCCTGCCCCGCGGTTCCCCACACGATTCCGGCGCCGGCGGCCGCCGCTCCGGCGAGCAGGGTGCGGCGCGCGAAGGTGTGGTCGATGGGACGGTTCACTGTTCCCCCTTGGTGGTGCTTCAGATACTTCCGGGACGTCGGATTCCCTGGCCATACCTTCTCCGTACGCGGGTGTCGTTGCCCATCCGACGGACCACCGCCCGGGGGTGGGGATAACCCCATCGTGCGGGTGCGCAACTCCCGGTACCGGCCCCGGAACTCATCCCTCCAGACACATACCGGTTGACCGGCTATGGTGATCGCCGACCTGGATCAACGGTCCTCAATCGGGGGATGACCTGCATGGACTCAATTCTGTTCAACCTGACGACCGCAGCACTGATGGTGCTGATGTTCAAGAGCGGCGTGGCGCTGGTCGGTGAGGGCACCGTCCGCGAGCGGCCGATTCCCTGGGCGGCAGTCGGTGTGACCGCCGTTGCGGTCGGCGCGGTGGTGTTGCAGCACCTCTGGTCCGGGGCGATGGACGCCCTCGACAGCGATCCGCGCAAGGCCGGTTGGTGGCGCGTGGTGACCTCGGTGTTCATGCAGAACGGCGGGCTCCTCGGAGGCGCCTGGAACATCGCCACGCTCGCCGCGATCGCCGCGCTGGCGCAGTGGTTCTGGCGCGGGCCGCTGATGCTGGCGCTGTTCGCTGCAGGCATCCTGCTGCCCGAGCACATCGACGCCCTGTTCGGCGACACCGCCCCCAGCACCGACCCGCGCAACTTCGCCGGGAGTTCGGGCGCGACGTATTTCCTGGCGGCCACCCTCGCGGCGGGCCTTGTGCTCACCAGCAGCGCCACCAAGGAGCGGCTCCTTGCGGTGAGCGTGCCCGTGGCCGGGCTCGCGATGTGGCTGGCCCAGGAGAACGGCCACGGCCTCGTGTCCGTCTACGGTTTCCTCCTCGGCGCCGCAGTGCTGCCGGTCGCCCAGCGGTTGCGTAACCGGCCGATGGCGGCTGCGGCCGTGCCGGAGGACGGGCTCTCCCCCACCCGGGCCAACAGGTAGCCCACCAGCGGCAAACGCCGCGATGCGCGTGTTCGAGGCCGACGGCGGTAGCACCTACCGCCGTCGGCTTCCTCGTCTCCGCCGAGTTGCCGACCCCGCCGGCCCCGCTACAGTGCGAACGCATCGACTTCCCCCCTCCGAGGGCGGCCCGTCTCCCAGGGCCCGCCCCCACCGCTGGAGACACGATGAGCAAGGCCAAGAGCCCCGCGTCGCACGCCGCCGACAGCCACGACGGGATCCGCGTGCACGGCGCGCGCGTGAACAACCTCAAGGACGTCAGCATCGAGATCCCGAAGCGCCGTCTGACGGTGTTCACCGGTGTCTCCGGCTCCGGCAAGAGCTCACTCGTGTTCGACACGATCGCCGCCGAGTCGCAGCGGCTGATCAACGAGACGTACAGCGCCTTCGTGCAGGGTTTCATGCCGACGCTGGCGCGGCCCGAGGTCGACGTACTCGAAGGGCTGACGACCGCGATCATCGTCGACCAGCAGCGGATCGGTGCCGACCCCCGCTCCACGGTCGGCACCGCCACCGACGCCAACGCGATGCTGCGCATCCTCTTCAGCCGCCTCGGCAAACCCCACATCGGCCCGCCCAGCGCGTACGCCTTCAACGTCCCCTCGGTCCGGGCGAGCGGGGCGATCACCGTCGAGCGCGGCACCCACCAGAAGGCCGTGAAAGCGACCTACAACCGCACCGGCGGTATGTGCCCGCGCTGCGAGGGCCGGGGCGCGGTCTCCGACATCGACCTCACCCAGCTGTACGACGACACCAAGTCGCTCGCGGAGGGCGCGATCACCGTCCCGGGTTACACCGGCGGAGGCTGGAACTCCCGGCTCTACAGCGAGTCGGGCTTCGTCGACCCGGACAAGCCGATCCGCAAGTACACCAAGAGGGAACTGCACGACTTCCTGCACCGCGAGCCGATCAGGATGAAGATCGCGGGCATCAACATGACGTACGAGGGTCTGGTCCCCCGGATCCAGAAGTCGATGCTCTCCAAGGACACGGAGGCGCTGCAACCGCACATCCGGGCGTTCGTGGAGCGGGCCGTCACCTTCACCACATGCCCGGACTGCGACGGCACCCGGCTCAGCGAGGGTGCCCGGTCGTCGAAGATCAAGAAGATCAGCATCGCCGACGCCTGCGCGATGCAGATCAGCGATCTGGCGCAATGGGTACGCGGTCTCACGGAACCGTCCGTGGCGCCGCTGCTCACGGCGCTGCGGAGCACTCTCGACTCGTTCGTGGAGATCGGGCTCGGCTATCTCTCCCTCGACCGGTCGTCGGGCACGCTGTCGGGCGGCGAGGCGCAGCGCGTCAAGATGATCCGCCACCTGGGCTCCTCGCTCACCGACGTCACGTACGTCTTCGACGAGCCCACGATCGGCCTGCACCCGCACGACATCCAGCGGATGAACGACCTGCTGCTGCGGCTGCGCGACAAGGGCAACACGGTGCTCGTGGTGGAGCACAAGCCGGAGACGATCGCGATCGCGGACCATGTCGTCGACCTCGGTCCCGGCGCAGGTCAGGCGGGCGGCACCGTCTGCTTCGAGGGCACCGTCGACGCGCTGCGCACCGGCGGCACCATCACCGGCCGCCATTTCGACGACCGGGCCGCCGTCAAGGAGACGGTGCGGACACCCACGAGCGTGCTGGCGATCCGCGGCGCGGCCACGCACAACCTGCGGAACGTCGACGTCGACATCCCGCTCGGGGTGCTCTGCGTGGTCACCGGTGTGGCGGGCTCCGGCAAGAGTTCGCTGGTGCACGGGTCGATCCCGGCCGACGCGGGCGTGGTGTCGGTCGACCAGCGGGCCATCAAGGGCTCCCGGCGCAGCAACCCGGCGACGTACACCGGACTGCTCGACCCGATTCGCAAGGCCTTCGCGAAGGCCAATGGCGTGAAGCCCGCGCTGTTCAGCGCCAACTCCGAGGGCGCGTGCCCCACCTGCAACGGCGCAGGCGTCATCTACACCGATCTGACGATCATGGCCGGTGTCGCCACCACCTGCGAGGAGTGCGAGGGCAAGCGGTACCAGGCGTCGGTCCTGGAGTACCACCTCGGCGGCCGCGACATCAGCGAGGTGCTGGCGATGTCGGTGACCGAAGCCGAGGCGTTCTTCGGCGCCGGTGAGGCGGCCACACCGGCCGCACACCGCGTCCTCGGCCGCCTCTCCGACGTCGGGCTCGGCTACCTCAGCCTCGGTCAGCCGCTCACCACGCTGTCCGGCGGCGAGCGCCAGCGGCTCAAGCTGGCCACCCATATGGCCGAGAAGGGCGGCCTCTACATCCTCGACGAGCCGACCGCGGGCCTCCATCTCGCCGACGTCGAGCAACTGCTCGGCCTGCTCGACCGGTTGGTCGACTCCGGCAAGTCGGTCATCGTCGTCGAACACCACCAGGCGGTCATGGCCCACGCCGACTGGATCATCGACCTCGGCCCGGGCGCGGGCCACGACGGCGGCCGGATCGTCTACGAGGGCACCCCGTCCGACCTCGTCGCGGCCCGCGCCACCCTCACGGGCGAGCACCTGGCGGCGTACGTCGGCGCCTGAGCGCAGTCAGTCCGTACGGACGAGCGTCCCCGGTGCGAGTGGTTTACGGGGTACGCGATTCCGGCGCCGCGCCTCATCGTGGTTCATTACGGTTCGTGACGACGCAAGCACGACTGTCCGACCCGCTCGGCCAAGGCCCTGAACTCCCCTACCCCGCCGGGTGGTTCTGCGTTGCCCTCTCCCATGAACTCGCCCGAGGAGCCGTGGCCACCCGACGGTTCATGGGCGAGGACGTCGTCGTCTACCGCACCCGCAGCGGTGCCGCCCACGCCGTACGCCCCTACTGCCCGCACCTGGGTGCCCACTTCGGCGTCGGGGGCACGGTCGAGGGCGAGTTGCTGGTCTGCCCGTTCCACCGTTTCGGCTTCGCCACGGACGGGATGTGCGTCCGTACCCCGGACGGACCGCCGCCACGTGCCCGGGTGGCACACCATCACCTGCGGGAACGCAACGGGATGCTCTTCGTCTGGCACGGTCACGACGATGCGCCGCCCGCCTGGGAGTTGCCCGACACACTCGGCGCCAACGCGGCACCCACGGCGTGGTGGGCCACGGACGTGACCAGCCACCCGCAGGAGATCATCGAGAATATCGCCGACTACCGGCACCTGTCCGCCCTGCACCAGCAGGCCATGCGGGAAGTGGCCCCGCCGAAGCCCGACGGACCTCTCCTGCACCTACGACTGCGTATCGCCCCGGAACGCTTCCCCAGAGGCGGGGAACCCTTCGGCGACCAGAAGGTGCTGCTTGCGGGCCTCGGCGTGCTCTGCACCGAGCTGCCCCTGCCCCGGCTCGGCCTGCTGTTCCACGTGTGGAGCCTGCCCACGCCGACCGGACCGTGGCGGTCGCGTCTGCGATTCGCCACCGCCTGCACGGTGACCGACCCGAAGCGGCTGCCCGGCAGCGGCCTCGCGACCCTGCGCACCGCGCTGACCAGAAGCGCGGCCCAGGGCGTGCACCGACTCGCTCTCAGGATCGTCAAGCAGGACCTGCCCATCTGGAACACCAAACGTTACGAAGCACGCCCGCGTCTCGCCCCCGGCGACGAGGCCATCGGCCAGTACCGCCGCTGGGCCCGCCAGTTCTACCCGACCGGCTGACCCCGGAGACGTCCTGCTGACCCGGAAGACCTCGCGCGCGGCGCGACGGGCGGCGCCCGCCCTGTTGAACCGCACTCACCCATCACTCGTCTGCCCGACGTGCCGTCACCTGGCCGCGTCTCACCGCCCGTCAGGGTCGGCACCATGAAGACCGCACTCACCGCTCTCCTCACGGCCACCGCGCTCGCCCTGCCTGCCGCCGCTCCCCGGCCCGCTCCCGTGCCTCCTCCCCCGGTCGCCCGTACGGTCTCGGCCTGGCTTCCCTGGTGGAACACCGACGTCGCGTACGACGACGCGTTGCGCCATGCCGACCAGCTGCACACCGTCAGCCCCTTCTGGTACACCGCCGCCTCCGGGACCGACGTCAGGGGTGAGACGGGTGCGGGAGAGCAGCGGATCATCGACGGTCTGCACGCCAAGGGCATCAAGGTCGTCCCCACCGTCACCGAGGTCCCGGACGCCGCGTCGATGGCGGCCCTCATGAACGACCCCGTCCGGCGCACCGCGCACGTCGACGTCCTCATGAAGACGGTCGCGAGCCGCCCGTACGACGGCCTCGACCTCGACTACGAAAGGATGACCGAGACCGAGGACGCCTCCCTGCGCGAACAGGTCCGTATCGGCTACAACGCCCTGACCAGCGAACTCTGCGCCCGCCTTCACGCGCTGGCCAAACAGTGCGTCATCACCGTCATGCCCCGCACCGGCACCACCGGTCACGCCTACGACTACGCCCACCTCGGCACCGTCGCCGACCGTCTGCGCATCATGGGGTACAACCTCCACGACGCGCTCGACAAGCCCGGCCCACTGTCCTCCGTCGCCTGGTACGAGGAGTTCCTGACCTACGCCACGACCACGGTCCCCCGCGCCAAACTGGAGGTCGCGCTGCCCGCGTACGGCTGGGACTGGACGGTGGGTTCCACCGCCCGCGCCAAGCACGTCACTTCACAGGAAGCGGAGGTCCTGCGGCGCAGGGTGGGCGCGGAGTACGTCTTCGACACCACGTCCGGCACCCCCCACTTCTCGTACACGGACACGGACCGCAAGCGCCACGAGGTCTGGTACCAGGACGCGAACGGCTCAGCCGCACACCTGGCCGTACTCGCCCGCTTCGGAGTCACCGGCACCGGCCTGTGGGCCCTCGGCTTCGAGGACACCAAACTGTGGGACACGCTGGCCCTGCACGGCGGAGGCGGTGCGAGATGAACTCGCTCCACGGCTGTCAGCGCACGACGTCGAAGACGTTCTTCTGCAGGCCGTTGGCGTACGCCTCGTGCTCGACCAGCTTCAGCTTCTGGGTGTCCTTGTCCGTGGCGCTGAACAGCCGCTTGCCCGCGCCGAGCAGCAGCGGGAAGACCAGCAGGTGGTAGCGGTCGATCAGACCGGCGTCCGAGAGGCTCCGGTTCAGGGCGGCGCTGCCGTGCACGATGATCGGCCCGCCCTCGGTCTCCTTGAGCGCGGCGACCTCGTCGAGCGAGCGCAGGATCGTGGTCTCGCCCCAGTTCGTCACCAGGTCGTCCTCGGTGAGCGTGGTGGACACGACGTACTTCGGCATCACCTTGTACTCGGCGAACTCCGCCATGTCCGGCCACACCGCACTGAAGGCCTCGTAACTGGTCCGGCCGAGCAGCATCGCGGTTGCCTCCTGCTGCTCCCGGCCCTTGATCTCGAACGCCTCGGGCAGGAACTCCACGTCCTTGAAGGTCCACCCGGAGTTGCGGTAACCGGGCTCACCGCCGGGAGAGTCCACAACGCCGTCGAGCGAGATGAAGGCGGAGCTGATGAGAGTACGCATGTTGGGTTCCTCGGTGTCCGTATCGGGTTCTCGGCAGGTAGGACCGGTGCACGCACCGATCACCACCTTTGACTGCGGACCACGAAGAAACTCATCGGCCGTCGCCAAGCCCGCGTTCGAGGAACGGCAGGACCGCGTGCAGGAAGTCCTCCGGGGCCTCGGCGAAGGGTGCGTGGCCTGTGGGTAGTGGGTGCCAGGTGGCGTGGGTGATCGCTCGGCGGGCGGCACGGCCGTCGCGGCCTACCAGTGGGTCGCGGGTGCCCCAGCAGAGCAGGGTCGGCGCCGTGATGGCCGAGGCGGCGGCGCGCAGGTCATGGGCCGGGGCAGCGAAGCTCCGCCAGATGGCCGCCGCCGTGGCCAGGGCTGCGGGGTCGTGGCGGCGGGCGGCGTCGCGGGCGATCATCTGCGTACGGAAGGGTGTACGTACACGTAGGTAGCGGCGGGGCAGTCGGCCCGACAGCAGGCGCATCGCCGACGTGGTCCCGATCAGCCGCATCAGCGGGGCGTTCAGTGGGGTGACGAGCGAGAAACCGCCGCTGTTGACGAGGATCAGAGCGGCTACGCGATCCGGATCCGTGATGGCCAGGCGTGCGGCGGCGTATCCGCCCACGCTGTTGCCGATCAGGGAGGCGCGCTCCAGGCCCAGACCGTCGAGGATCTGCGGCAGGATCGACGCGTACGCCATCGCGGAGATCCGGTCGGCCGCCGGGCGGGCGGAGTCGCCGTATCCGGGCCAGTCGACGCAATAGACCGTGTGCCGTTCGGCGAGCGTGGGGACCACCGCGTCGAAGTCGCGCCGGTCGCCGGGGTTGGCGTGCAGCAGGACGACCGGTGAGCCGGGGCCGATACCGTGCACGGCGACCGCCACCTCGCCGAGGGCCGTGGGAACCCGCTTGAGGGTGTCGGCCATCGGGGACTCTCGTCGCGTCACCTCGGACTCCTGCGCATGGGGCGAACGCTAACCAGCCCTCGACCGGACGGTCAACATCGAGCAGGAGTGCGGAGGAACGGGGAGGGGTGAGCGCCCCCGGCTGGAACGCTCACCCCTCGGACCACACCCCCCGGCATCCACACGCTCGGCTCAGTGGCCCGGCATGCCCATGTAGTACGTGCCGACGCTCTCGTGGTAGGTCGGGTCACCCAGGTGCTTCTCCTTGTCGAACTCCGGCGCGTTCTTGATCTCTTCCTTCGTCCGCGCCACATAGATCTTGCGCTCGTCCGGGTCGATCCGGGAGATGACACCGGCCGGGAGCAGCACATGCTTGCCGAAGATCCACATTCCGGTGTCGACCACGATGCAGGCCGCGCCCACCGCGTCCGAGTGCTTGTCCACCTTGCCGATGCTGCCGTCGGTGGCCTCCACCTTGAAGCCCGTCAGGTCGGCGCCGGTGGTGAATCCGGCGGTCAGGGCATAGCCCCACATGTCCATGTCGCTCACAGCGATCTCCAATCTCTTCAGCTCTGCTTCTTCAGCTCTGTTCGAGGTACGAGGTCGTATCGGGCGCTACAGCAGCCCGTTGCCCGGGGCGGCCACACCGACCAGCCAGATGAAGGCCAGTAGGGTGTCGATGGCGCCGAGCACCAGGGCGACCAGCGCCGGCATCGGCTCCGCGCCGCCGTTCCAGCGGCGGCCCATCCCCAGCCAGCCGCACGCGACGGCGACCGGCCCGAGAATGATGCCGAGGACGAAGAAGCCCGCGATCGCGCAGACCAGTCCGATGATGCCGAGCGTCGCGCGGTCCGGCCCGGTCCGGGGCCACCTGCGGTTCCGTGGCCGGGGGCTCCTGCGCGTACGCATGTTTCCGAGGCCCGTTGTCATCACCGCTCCCTCGGGCGTCGATTCAACTCGCACCCCGAGTACCCGTCTTCGGCCGCCGTATCCACCGACCTTCACCCGACCGTGCCACCTCGGGGTTTGGCCCGCCGGGTCGGGGCTACCCGGAGCACCTGAGAGGTCCGCGTCAAAGGAATTCGAGTGGCCGCGAGGGGACATGGCGAACGCATCCGAGAAGAAACCGACGCCCGATCAGGACCTGGACGTCGACGACGATCTGCCCGGCGCGATGGACGTGCTGTGCGCCGCCCGCGACCAGCTCTCCGAGCTCACCGGTATGCCCGCAGAGACCGTCTCGTCCTTCGAACGGACCGAGAACGGCTGGCGGTTGTGCATCGACGTCCTCGAACTGGCCCGCGTCCCCGACACCATGAGCCTGCTCGCCTCGTACGAGGTGGACCTCGACCTGGAGGCCGGGCCGCATCGCAGCGCGGGACTGCCGGACATGGTCGGCGAGATCACCGAGTCCGGCGCCCGCGGAAAGACCAAGGGCGCGCTCTCCGGCGCCGTGCAGACCGTCGCCGACGTTTTCAAGGGGACACGTGAGGAACACGAGGAAGACGAGCCGGAGCCCAGGCCGCGCGCCCGGCGCACCGCCTCCCGCCGCAAGGAGGAGCAGGAATGACCACGTACGTATACGGCATCGCGCGTCGTACGCATGACCGACTGCCGGAGAGCATGGGCGGGGTGGGTGACCCGCCGAAGCCGGTGCGGACCGTCGCCCAGGGCGAGTTGGTGGCGCTGGTGAGCGACGCCCCCGAGGACCTGAAGCCCAGGCGTCGCGATCTGCTCGCCCACCAGAACGTCCTCGCGGAGGCCGGTGCGGGCGGCCCGGTGCTGCCGCTGCGGTTCGGCGGTATCTCCGTCGACGACGAGGCCGTACGGTTCGTGCTCGCCGAACACGAGCAGCGCTATCTGGAACGGCTGGAGGCGCTGGAGGGCAAGGTCGAGTACAACATCAAGGCCGCCCACGACGAAGCGGCCGTCCTGCACCAGGTGCTCGCGGCCAGCCCGGAGCTGCGGGCCATGAGCGAGGCCAACCGCAAGGCCGGGGGCGGCACATACGATCAGAAGCTGGCGCTCGGCGAGCGGATCGCCGCCGCCGTGCAGCAGCGCGAGGCGCAGGACGCCCAGCTGATCCAGCAGGCTCTGGCGGGCGCGTCCGAGGACCGGCGCAGCGGGCCCGAGTCCACCGGCTGGCTGGCGAACCTCTCCTTCCTGATCGACCGCTCGAAGGCCACCGACTTCCTCACGGCCGTCGACAAGTTGCGCAACGAGGCACCCCAGCTCCTGCTGAGCGTGAACGGCCCACTGCCCCCGTACAGCTTCACCGACTGACGACAGGACGACAGAACCAGAACCACGGGCTGAACTGGCGGACGGGGAGCTGCTGATGGCCGGTGAGATCGACTAGGCCGAGTTCGACCGCCGCGAGGACGCGCTCCTCGATCGACTGCAGAACAGGAATACCTGGACGTGAACAACCGCCTGACAACAGGGCTCGGAGCCGGGAGGCGCTGGGACGGGGATCGGAACCCATGAAGGGGCTGCGCGATGGGGAGTGATCTGCTGTACGTGTACGCGGTGGTGCGGCCCTTCGCCGGGGCGCTGCCCGACGGGGTGTGCGGCCTCGACGGCACACCGCCCCGGTTGGTCGAAGACCGCGGCCTGTGCGCGGTGGTGAGCCCGGTGCACGCCGAGGACTTCGACGCGATCCCGCTCCGCGACCATCTGGAGGACCTGGACTGGCTCGCCGCCACCGCCACCACCCACCAGGAGGTGACCGGGGCACTGTTCTCGGTGACCTGCGCGGTGCCGCTCCGGCTCGCCACGGTGTGCCGGGGCGAGGCCGGGGTGCGCCGGCTGCTCGGCTCCGGGCGCGCCGGTTTCGTACGCGCTCTGGAACGCCTTGACGGGCGTGTCGAATGGGGCGTGAAGGTGTACGCGGACATCCGCCCGGCACCGGCCGGTGCGCCACCGACCAGTGCGAGGCCGGCCGACGGGCGGGAGTATCTGCGGCGGCGCCTCGGTCAGCGGCGCTCCCGCGAAGAGGTGTGGCGCAGGGCCGACGCGCTCTCGCGCACACTGCACACCGAGCTCAGCGGGCGCGCCGAGGCGGGCCGCCTGCACCGGCCGCAGAACGTCCGCCTCTCCGGCGACCCCGGGGAGAACATCCTCAACGCGGCCTATCTGGTGCCGCGCGAACAGAGCGAGGAGTTCGTCGCGACGGTCCGGCACCTTACCCCGCACACCGACGGCGTACGCGTGGAGCTGACCGGTCCCTGGGCGCCCCACTCCTTCGCGGGCGAGGCCGGGCAGGACGCCGAGAGGGAGACATGACGGGCGGCGGCAGGGTCCTCGCACAGCACGAGGTCGCCCTGGTGGACCTGCTCGACCGGCTGCTCGCGGGCGGCGTGGTCATCACGGGCGACCTCACCCTGCGGATCGCGGATGTGGACCTCGTACGGATCGACCTGAACGCGCTCGTGAGCTCGGTCAGCGCCCAAGTCCCCTCCCCCTTCGCGGAGTTCGACGAACCGACCGACGAACCGACCGACCAACCGTTCGACGAGCCGGAGAAGACTGCATGATCATCGACAGGAGCAACGGTACCCAGACAGATCGGCGGCGTCGGGTGGAGCTCGACCCCGACACCGTGGAACGCGATATCGCACGGCTGGTCCTGACCGTCGTGGAGCTGTTGCGGCAGCTCATGGAGCGCCAGGCCCTGCGGCGGGTCGAGACCGGCGAGCTGACGGAGGATCAGGAGGAGCGCATCGGGCTCACCCTCATGCTGCTCGACGACCGGATGGGCGAGCTGAGGTCGAGGTTCGGGCTGCGCCCGGAGGATCTCAACATCGACCTGGGCCCGCTCGGCCCTCTGCTCCCCAAGGAGCCTCACCCATAGGACCAGGTGTTCCTCGCCATCACGGACGCCCCGGCATACCACCCCTGCACGTAGTACCGCGGTACTACACAAGGGCCGGAGTTCACTCCCCGGTACCACGGATCGCGACCGCCGGGATCCTAGCGTCGCCGGTGTAGCGGGCCAGGACGGTCTGGCGCCCGGAGGCGAAGGACAGAACGATGATCGAGGCACACCAGCTGACGAAGCGGTACGGGGAGAAGACGGCGGTCGACCACCTCGACTTCGTCGTGCGGCCCGGCACCGTCACCGGCTTCCTCGGGCCCAACGGCGCGGGCAAGTCCACCACGATGCGCCTGATCGTCGGTCTCGACGCCCCGACCAGCGGCTCCGTGACCGTCGGCGGTCGTCGATACGCCCAGCACGCCGCCCCGTTGCAGGAGGTGGGCGCGCTGCTTGAGGCCAAGTCCATCCACCCCGGGCGCTCCGCGTACAACCACCTCAACGCGCTCGCGCTCACGCACGGCATTCCGCGCCGCCGGGTCGACGAGGTCATCGAGCTGGCCGGTCTGGGCAGTGTGGCCAAGAAGCGGGCGGGGGCGTTCTCGCTCGGCATGGGCCAGCGTCTCGGCATCGCGGCGGCGCTGCTCGGCGACCCGCAGACGATCATGCTGGACGAGCCGGTCAACGGTCTCGACCCCGAGGGCGTGCTGTGGATACGCAATCTGCTCACCCAGCTCGCGGGCGAGGGCCGTACCGTCTTCGTCTCGTCCCACCTGATGACCGAAGTGGCCCTGGTGGCCGACCATTTGATCATCGTGGGGCGCGGGCGGCTGCTCGCCGACACCACCGTGAACGATCTGATCCGCGAGGTCGGCGGCGACACGGTGAAGGTGGCCAGCGCCGATCCGGCCCGGCTGCGCGAGGCGCTGGCCGGTCCCGGGGTCGACATCACCGGTCACGCCGGCTCCGAGGAGTTGCACGTGACGGGGCTGACGGCGCGCGAGATCGGGCTGACGGCGGCCGAGCACGGGATCGCGCTCTTCGAGCTGAGCGCGCGGACGGTGTCGCTGGAAGAGGCGTTCATGGACCTGACCAGGGATGCCGTCGAGTACCACGGCTCCACCAGCGTCGTCGCCGACGCCGAGACCCCCGGGAGGGCGGCATGAGCACCATCACCGCGACCGAGACATCCGCCCCGGCGCCCGCACCCGCCGCGCGTCCGGCCTACCGGGTGACCGGGCCCCGGGTGGTGCGCTCGGAGTGGGCCAAGCTGTGGTCGCTGCGCTCCACGTGGATCACGCTCGGTCTGGGTCTGCTGTTCCTGGTGGCCTTCGGGATCATCGCTGCGGCACAGTTCAAGTCCCACTTCGACTCCGGCCGGCACATGGACAAGGACTGGGCGGACTCCACCGCGGTCAGCCTCTCCCTGTTCGGTACGAACTTCGCGCAGCTGGCGCTGGGTGTGCTCGGCGTGCTGGTCACGGCGGGCGAGTACTCCACCGGCATGATCCGCTCCACGCTGGCCGCCGTCCCGCGCCGTCTGCCGGTTCTCTGGTCCAAGTCGGCGGTGTTCGGCCTGGTCGCGCTGGTGGTCGGCACGGTCGGTGTGTTCGTCGCGTTCCTGATCGCCAGCAATATCGTCTCCGGCACACCGGCCGCCATGACGATCTCGCACACGGGCGTGGTGCGCAGCCTGCTCGGCGCGGGGCTCTACCTCGGCCTGGTCGGGGTGATCGGCGCCGCCCTCGGCGCGCTGCTGCGCTCCGTGGCGGGCGGCATCTCGGTGCTGGTCGGCACGCTGATGCTGGTCCCGGGGCTGATGTCGCTCCTGCCGAGTTCGTGGAAGGACAACATCACCCCGTATCTGCCGAGTCACGCGGGCGAGTCGATGTTCTCCCTGACCCACGACAGCACCGCCCTGTCGCCGACGGCCGGACTCGCCGTCTTCGTCGCCTGGACCGTGCTGGCGCTGGCGGGGGCCGCGTACCGGTTGGTGCGCAGCGACGCCTGACCCTTACGGGTACGTCTACCTGTCGCTCAGGTACGGCGCGTATCCTCCGCTGTCGGTGCGGCACCCGGCTCGCCCGGGTGCCGCACCGATGCGCCGGGCCCCTGCGCCCAGCCCTCTGATGTGCCTCATGGACAGGTGATACCCGGGACGATGACCACGAACGTGACCGTGACCAGCGACGACACCGCCGGAATGAGCCCCCTGGTCGCCCGGCTGGCCCAGGTCGGCCAGCGGCTGCGGCAGGCGGACCGCGCGCGTCCGTGGGTGCTGGACACGGCCGTCGTGGTGGTGATCTTCCTGATGTTCTGTCTGCCGGATCTGAGGGACGGTGACCACGACCGTCACGACATCGCCCTGAGGTTCACCCGCCCGCCCGTCGCCGGGATGCTCGCGCTCCAGGTGGGACTGGTGCTGCCGCTGCTGTGGCGGCGCCGCAAGCCCTCCGTGGCGTTCGCCGTCATCGCGGCCGTCTTCCTCCTCCAGTGGTCCCTCGGGGTGGCGCTGCGCGCCGATGTCGCCCTGCTCGTGGCGCTGTACAGCCTGACCCTCCACGGGGAACTGCGGCGGCTGCCCTGGGCCTGCGCCGCCATGGCGGGTGGCCTCGCGCTGGTCGCCGTGGGCGTCTCCTCGGTGGTGTCCGTCTGGGACGCGCTGTTCTTCCTCTTCAGCACCGCGATCGCGGCCGTCGCCGTAGGACTCGCGGTACGGATCCGACGGGCCCAGCTCGCCGGTCTGCGCGAGCGCGCGGCACGCCTTGAGATCGAACGCGACCAGCGCAGCAGGCTGGCCACGGCCACCGAACGCACCCGGGTGGCCCGCGAGATGCACGACATCGTCGGCCACAACCTCGCCGTCATGGTCACCCTCGCCGACGCGGGTACGTACGCCTCGGACATCGCCCCCGACCGCAGCAAGGAAGCACTCCAGCTCATCGGCGAAACCGGCCGCCAGGCGCTGGGCGAGCTGCGCCGTATGCTCGGCGTCCTGCGCGAGGAGGCCGACGCGCCCGCGTTCCGCCCCCAGCCGGGCATCGGCGACATCGACGCCCTGTGCAACCGTATCCGCGCGGCCGGACCGGACATCGCGTACCGCACCGGCGGCGATGTGGAAGTCCTCGACAGCGGCGTGCAGTTGACGGTCTACCGGATCGTCCAGGAGGCACTGACCAACAGCCTCAAGCACGCCGGCGCCGACACCCGGGTCCGCCTCGCGGTGACCAAGGAGGGCACGCGGCTGCGCATCCGGGTCCAGGACACCGGGCCGCCCGGCGGGTCGGCGCGGGCCGGTTCACCGCACGAGGAAGGGCACGGTCTGGTGGGCATGCGCGAACGGGCGGCGCTCTACGGCGGCAGCGTCGTGGCGGGACCCGGTCCCGGCGCGGGCTGGACCGTACAGGCGACCCTGGATCTCGCACCGCTCCCCGCAGCAGAAGGCGGTACTCCATGACCACCGTGCTCCTCGTGGACGATCAGCCGCTGCAACGCTTCGGTTTCCGCATGCTCCTGGAGAGCGTCCCGGACACCGACGTGGTCGGCGAGGCCGCGCACGGCGCCGAGGCCGTGCGCAAGGCTGCGGAGCTGCGCCCCGACGTGGTCCTCATGGACGTACGGATGCCGGGCATGGACGGCATCGAGGCCACCCGCCGCATCATCGCCTCGGGCGGGCGCTCCCATGTCCTGGTCCTCACGACGTTCGACCTGGACGAGTACGCGCATGCCGCGCTGCGCGCCGGGGCCAGCGGTTTCCTGCTCAAGGACGCGCGGCCGGAGGAACTGCTGTCCGGCATCCGTGCCGTGGCCGTCGGCGACGCGGTCATCGCCCCCGCCCTCACCCGGCGCCTCCTCGACACCTACGCCCACCACCTGCCGCGTCACACACCGAACCCCGAGCCCCACAGCGACCCGCGCCTTCGCTCCCTCACCGACCGCGAGCGCGAGATCCTGGTGGCCATCGGGCAGGGCTGGAGCAACGGCGAGATCGCCGCGCGGCTCGTCCTGTCGGAGTCCACCGTCAAGACGCATGTGGGCCGCGTCCTGGCGAAGATCGGCGCGCGCGATCGCGTACAGGCCGTGATCTTCGCGTACGACCTGGGGCTCGCGCGTCCGAACCCGATGGACTGATCGGCACCGTGGCCGTATCGGTCCTCGGCGTCACACGGTCGCCGTCACCTTGGCGATGAACGCCGCGACGTTCGCGACGGTCCGCTGGATCTTCTCCTCCGGCGTCAGCGACTCCTGGAGACGTCCGCCGACGCCCGCGTCCTTCTTTCCCCGTACGTACAACGAACAGGCCAGGTCGCTGCATATGTAGGCGCCGACCGAGTTGCCCTGCTGCCCGGCCTTGCCCGCCTTCGGCGCGACCATCAGGCAGACGCCGCCACTGTGGGTGGTCAGGCACATCGAGCACATGCTGCGGCGCATCTGTGCGGCGGCCGGGCTCGGGCAGCGCAGCGCGAGGGCCTGCGGGCGGCCGTCGGCGGACTCGATGACGAGGTACGCGCGATCGGGGGCCTGCGGGTCGCGCCAGCCGAGGTAGTCCAGGTCGTCCCAGGGCCGGTCGGCCAGGTCACGCGGGACGGACAGACGCTTCGCCTCGCCCTTGGTGCAGTTCACGAACGCGGTACGGATCTCTTGCTCGGTCAGTTGCTTCATAAAGCTCACGCTAGTTTGCGCCTAAAAGCTTTAGGCAAACGCATAATAGATTCTGGCGAACGAGAGGATGGTTATGGCACGGGTAGGACTGACCACGGAACGACTGACCCGGGCGGGGGCGGAGCTGGCCGACGAGGTCGGGTTCGACCAGGTGACCGTCTCGGCGCTGGCCAGACGGTTCGACGTCAAGGTCGCGAGCCTGTACTCGCATGTGAAGAACTCCCAGGACCTCAAGACCAGGATCGCCCTGCTGGCCCTGGAGGAGATGGCCGACCGCGCCTCCGACGCACTGGCCGGCCGGGCCGGCAAGGACGCCCTCACCGCCCTCGCGAACGTCTACCGCGATTACGCCCGCGAGCACCCGGGCCGCTACGCCGCGTCCCAGCTCAGGCTGACCCCAGAGGCAGCCGCCGCCAGCGCGGGCATGCGGCACTCACAGATGACACGGGCGATCCTGCGCGGCTACGACCTGACGGAGCCGGACCAGACGCACGCGGTCCGGATGCTGGGCAGCGTCTTCCACGGCTACGTCAGCCTGGAGCTGGGCGGCGGGTTCAGCCACAGCGCCCCCGACACCCAGCAGACCTGGACGCGGATCCTGGACGCCCTCGACGCCCTGCTGCGCAACTGGCCCACACCCTGACCGCAGGGCCGATCCCACCGTACGAAGGCACACACGAAGCCAGTCCGATCCCCCAGTCCGCACCTCTGATGAACAGGCCGAGACCATGCCCGCCTTGATCACCACGCCCATCACCGAGGACATCCTGCGCGGCGCCCTCGACCTGGAACGCACCGCCAACGGGCTGCTCCCCCACCGCCTGCCCGCCCGGGCCCGCGCCCAGTGCACCGACGCACAGCTGGCCATGGCGGAATCCCAACCCTCCGGCGTACGGCTGGTCTTCAGGACCCGGGCGACCACTGTGGAACTGGACACCGTACCCACCAAGCGGGTCTACGTGGGTGCCCCGCCCCGCCCGGACGGTGTGTACGACCTGCTCGTCGACGGCGAGTTGGCGGGCCAGGACCATGTGACCGGCGGAAACACCCTGACCATCGACATGACCACCGGGAGTGTCGAGAACCGCCCCGGTCCGCCCGGCACCCTGCGCTTCACCGGCCTCCCCGACCACGTCAAGGACGTCGAGATCTGGCTGCCGCACAACGAGACCACCGAGCTCGTCGCCCTGCGCACCGACGCCCCCGTCGAGCCCGTACCGGACCGGGGCCGCAAAGTGTGGCTCCATCACGGCAGTTCGATCAGCCACGGCTCCGACGCGGCCAGCCCCACCACCACCTGGCCCGCGCTCGCCGCCTCCCTCGGCGGCGTGGAGCCGATCAACCTGGGCTTCGGGGGCAGCGCGCTGCTCGACCCGTTCACCGCCCGCGCGCTGCGGGACACCCCCGCCGACCTGATCAGCGTGAAGATCGGTCTCAACCTGGTCAACACCGACCTGATGCGGCTGCGCGCCTTCGGCCCCGCTGTCCACGGCTTCCTCGACACCATCCGCGAAGGCCACCCCACCGCACCACTGCTGGTCGTCTCGCCCGTCCTGTGCCCCATCCACGAGGACACCCCCGGCCCCAGCACCTTCGACGTCACCACCCTCGGCACCGGACAACTCCGGTTCGCGGCGACGGGCGATCCGGCGGAGCGCGCGAGCGGAAAGCTGACCCTGAACATCATCCGCGACGAGCTGTCCCGGATCGTGGAGCAGCGGTCGGCGGACGACCCGAACCTGCACTACCTCGACGGCCGCGCCCTCTACGGCGAGGCCGACGCCACCGAACTCCCGCTGCCCGACGGCCTCCACCCGGACACCGCCACCCACCACCGCATGGGCGAACGCTTCGCCCAACTGGCTTTCGTGAACGGGCCGTTCATCGACTGACGCCCCCCTCGACCACCGGGTGAGCCACATCCACCCGCGTCACAACTCGTCGTAGATCGAGGCCAGTTGGCGCAGTACGTCGGTGGCCGCGTCCAGCGCTTGCGTGTCGTGGTCGGCGAGGGCTGTGTGCAGGGACCGGGCGAGCGCGGTCTGCCGTTCGTCGTGGCGGCGGCGGCCGTCCTCGGTGAGGGCGACCAGGACGGAGCGCTTGTCCTCGGCGGGGCGTTCACGCGTGACATAACCGGCCGCGACGAGGCCGTTGACCAGTTGGGTGGTTGCGGCGCCGGTGGTTTCCGTACTGGCGGCGAGGCGGCCGATCGACAGGGGGCCCTCCTCGGCCAGGACGCGCAGGGCGCGGGCATGGGTGAGGGAGAGCGCGCCCGCCGTACGGGTGGCCCGGCCGCGCAGCCGTGAGTCGGCGGCGCTGAGGCTATAGGCGGCACGGGCGAGGTGGTCGAGTGCCTGGTCGCGGGCGGGGCCGGACGGTTCGGACGGTTCGGACGGCTGCTTGGGCATGTGCGGGACTCCTGAGTGCCAATCGGGGCGAGTTGACAGCCACTCTATTCTAAGTACTTATTAGTTAAGTACTTAGCAATCACCGCCCCCCGTGCGCACCGCACACCCCGAGAGGACATCCACCATGACCATCCGTTCGACGGGCCAGAGCTGGGCCCTGGACATCGCCCTCGCCCAGGGCGGTTTCGACGCCCTGCACCCCGAGGCCAAGGGCACGCTGGAGCAGCTGGGCCATGACCACACCGACTTCGACAAGGTCTTCGCCCTGGTCAGGAGCGGGGCGATGCTGCCCAAGGCGTGGGCCACCGTCGCCGGGCAGGCCGAGGAGCGTGCCCGCCACCACGAAAAGGGCGGCTTCGCCCAGACCGCCGCCGATCTCTATGTGCGCGCCGCCGTGATGTGGGGCCGCGCCCAGTACTCGGTCTTCGACGCCGCCGACCCCCGCAAGGCCGCGTTCCGTACGCACGCCGACCACTGCGTCGAGCGCATCGGGGCGCTGCGCGAGAACCGGGTCCGCCGGGTGGTCCTCGACTTCGAGGGACAGCAGATCTTCGGCCTGCTGCACCTGCCCGCCGGGCCCGTACAGAACGCTCCGGCGGTCATCCTCGGGCCGGGAATGGACATGATCAAGGAGGACTATCTCCACGCCGCCGAGCGCTACTACACCTCGCGCGGGATGGTCGCCCTCTCCATAGAGGGCCCGGGCCAGGGCGAGACCCGGGCGAACGGCCTGGTCGTCGACCTCACCAACTACGAGCGCGCGATCAGCCGCTACATCGACCACCTGGCATCACTGCCCGAGGTCGACCCGGCGCGGATCGGCATGTTCGGCATCAGCATGAGCGGCTACTGGGGCTCGCGCGCCGCCGCCACCGACCGCCGGCTCGCCGCGCTGGCCGCCTTCGAGGCCGTCACCGGTGACTTCCGGACCATCTTCGAGCACGCCCAGCCCAGCTTCAAGAACAACTACATGTACATGGCCGGATACACCGACGAGGAGGCGTTCGACCGCGAGTTGGTCGCCCGTATGCCGCTGGGCGACCTGGTCCGCGACATCACCTGCCCGGTCCTGTACGGCATCGGCGAGTTCGACGAACTCACCCGGCTGGAACAGGCCTTGGCCAGCTATGAGCGCATCGGGGCACCCAAGGAGATGCGGGTGTACGAGGACGAGTTCCACCCGCTGGGCGGTGTGGCGGCCGAGGTCTTCCGCTTCGGCGCCGAGTGGATCGAACGCGCCCTGAACGGCGAGTTCACCGAACCCGGCCGCGATGTGCGCCACTACGTCCACCGCGACGGCCGCACCACCGACGGCACCGCCGATCCCGCGTGGTGGCTCGGCGCCGTCCCCGCCGAGATCGCCGAGTACCGGCGCGGCTGACCACCACCTGGCACTTGACCCGGGTCTTTGCCGCGCGGAGACTGGTATACGAAGTATGTGTGCCTCGTAGGTATACGTCGGAGACGTCGGGTTCCCGCTCGTTCGCTGCCGCGCCTCGCTGAGTGGACGCGGACAGCGGTGCGGGCGTGGATACGAGCCCCGACCCCGTACGCCGAGCCGGCGCCCCGCGTGGGCGGTGCGTCGGCGCGGCCACCGCACTCCCCCGAAGGGAGGCCGCGAGATGCCCTTCCACACTGACCGAACCATCCGTACACGCTTCTGGCTGGAGATCGTCCTGGGGAGCGTTTTCGGGGCGTTGTTCCTGGTCACGCTCGTCTGGCGGGACTGGATCGAACTGCTTCTGGGTGCCGATCCCGACGCCGGCAGCGGAGCCGTCGAGTGGCTCGTCGTGGCCGCGACGGCCCTGGTCACCGTCCTCTGCGCGCTCGGCGCGAGGACCGAATGGCGTAGAACGCACCCGGTCACCGCACACGCCGTGCGGTAGCGACGCCGGGCTCGATGCGAGAGGAGGATTGCCATGCCCGAGGATGTCACCGCACTCATCCGAAAGGCCCCGCTGAGTTTTCTCGGTACGGTCATCCGGCTCGGCAGCGCGCGCATGACGGCCGTGCCGGTCGACGACCGTACGGCCGTGGTCCAGGTCGACCAGGTGCTGCACGCACCCGACGCCTTCAAACGGCTCGCGGGTACCGAGGTCACCGTCCAGTTGTCCAGCGAGGTGGACCCGCCGGCGCTCGGCGAGTCGGCCGCGTTCTTCACCCAGGGAATGGTCTACGGCGAGAGCCTGGCCGTGACCGAGGTGGGACGGCTGCCCGCCGACGCCGTCCAGGAACACGTCGCCCTGGCCGCCACCACCGCCAACGCGATGCCGTTCTCCGCGCTCCAGCGCGACATCCGCGACGCCGACATGGCCGCCCACGCCGATGACGCGGACGCCGTGGTGGTCGGCGTCGTGGTGAGCCTGGAGCAGGCGGACGGCTTCCAGGCCTCCGAGCACTCCCCCGACTGGTGGCGTGCGCAACTGGACGTGGAACACGTGGAGCGGGGAGAGGTCCCCTCCGGGAAGATCGCCGTGCTCTACCCCAACAGCCTGGACTTCCGCTGGTACAAGGTGCCGAAGCCCAAGGCCTCACAGGAGGGGATGTGGATCCTGCACGCCACGACCGGCGACCTCAGCCAACAGGCGCCGTTCCAGCTCCTCCATCCCGATGACTACCAGCCGGTGCAGAAGCTCGACGCACTGCAGGCGGCAAGGAGGTGAGCCCGTATGTCCACCCTCAAGGTCGTCAACATCACCCCTGTCGCCCTGAGCGGCGAAACGACCCAGGACGCTGAGCCCAACCTCGCGGTCAACCCCGAGAAACCCACCGAGATCGTCGCGACCGCGTTCACCCCCGACCCGATGGGAGGCCCGTTCGCCCCGGTCTACGTGTCGACCGACGGCGGGGACACCTGGGTGCTCAGAAGCATCGTTCCCGGCGACGCCAACGGCATAGGCACCGGGGACATCTCGGTCAGCTTCGCGTCCGAGGGAGGCGCCCTGTACGCGGGCATCCTCAACGGCAAGGCCGCCGAGCACAACATCTTGAGAATGCAGATCCTGCGCGCACCGAGCATCGCCTCGACCGCGCCCATGGACATCCTCGTCTCCCGGGACGCGGAGGACCAGCCCTGGGTCGTGGCCGGCAGCGTAGGGGTCAACGGCGCCAGCCACGACCGCGTCTACGTCGGCAACAACAACACCGGGCCCAGCGAGAAGACCGCGACCGTCGACGTCTCGGGCGATGCCCGGACGGCGCCGGCACCAGCCGGGTTCGCACCCGTTCCGATCGAACGGCGTGGCACCGCGGGCCAGGACGGGCCACCGATCCGGATCGCCCTTCACTCGGGCGGGACGGTGTACGCGGCGTTCGAGAGCTGGCAGAACACCCAGGGGCCCAACGTCACCTTCGACGTCGTCGTCACCCGCGACGACAACGGCGGTGTGGGCGCCAAACCCTTCCAGGACCTCACGGACGCGGCCGACAACATCGTCGGCCAGCGGGTGGCGACCAAACGGTTCGTGAAGTTCAACGCCTCCATGGGCCAGGACCGCCTCGGCGGCGACCTGTCCATCGCGGTGGACCCCACGGACGCGGGCAGCGTCTACATCGCCTGGTGCGACCGCGTGGGCGGGCTCACCGGGCGCGATTACACCCTGCACGTCCGGCACTCCACCGACCACGGACAGACGTGGTCCGACGATGTACGCACCATCACCAACGCCAAGAACCCGGCGCTTGCGGTGAACTCCGAGTCCCTGGTCGGACTGAGCTACCAGCAGTTCACACAGGCGCAGTGGGTGACGGCGCTGGAGACGACCGCCGACAGCTGGCAGACACCGGCGCAGCGGCAGGTGCTGCACCAAGCACCGGCCAACGTACCCCTCACCCAGGGCCTGCCGTTCCTCGGCGACTACATGCGGTTGCTGTCGATCGGGAAGGACTTCTACGGAGTGTTCTCGGGGAACAACACCCCTGACAACGCCAACTTCCCGGCCGGTGTGACGTATCAGCGCCACGCCGACTTCGTGCACCACCAGTTGCTCGACCTCGACAACGTGACCCGCGTGCCGCCGTCGATCGACCCGTTCTTCTTCCACCGGGCAGCGTAGAGCCCGTAGTTGAGGCGCCCACTCGGCGAGTGGGCGCCTCAACTACGGGCTATCGGCACTATGGGCTAGCGGGCTATTCCTGAGCCGTCAGGCAGAACTGTACGAGCCCGGCGTCGACGTCCAGGATGATCCGCTCCATCTCCGTCCACGGCGGTTGGAAGCTCTTGCCCCACTCGACAGTGAAGGCGAGGACCTTGCCCTTCGCGGGGTCGACGAAGTGGCGGGAGAAGGCGTAGTCGTCGCTGGTCCCGCTGGTCGGGTAGAGGTGGAAGCCGGACATCGGGGTGTACGTACGGCCGCGTACGCCGTGCAGCGCCCGGCAGAACCGCTCCGCGAGCAGGACCGAGTTGTCGGCGTCCTCCTTCGGGATGTACTCCGCGTAGGCCAGGTCACCGGCGACCCCGCGTCTGCCGTCGTAGGCAGGGTTCTGGAAGTTCTTGTCCGGGTCGTCCGACTGGTTCTCGTCGTCGCCCCAGACGAAGAGGATGTCCTCGGAGTAGCTGTGCACATCGACGAACCAGCGGGTCCTCGGGTACGTGTCGAGGAGCCAGCGGACATTGCGGGTCTCGGGCTCGGAGAACGCGCTCGGCCCCTCGTACACCTGGGGGTCGCACGGGTCGGCCGAGACCTGCGGGCCCGCCGTCGGGCCGAAGGCGGTGGCGAAGTCGAAGAGGAAGTCGTAGTTGCGGTTGATGTCGACGCCGACGCAGGCGGGTCTGCCGCCCGAGTTCGCGGGGTCGCGGTTCTTGCGCCACATGGCCTGGACGGTCTGGCTGTAGTGCCGGCCGTCGGGGTTGACGAGCGGGAAGACGACGACATCCAGGTTGTCGAGGATGGTCCCCACCTGGGCGGAGGTGAAGGTCGTGCCTCCGTAGGCGAGGCCCGTACCGGTGCTGGACGCTTCGAGCAGGTCGGCCGCCAAATGGACGAGGATCTCGCAGCTGCCCCATTCGCGGGCGTGCACGCCTCCGATCAGTACGACGCTGTCCTTGGTCCCGGCGGGGGCGGTGCCGATCCGCAGGGCGTGGCAGGCGCGGCCCTCGACGGAGGTCTCGGGCAGGTCGACGAGCTCGCATTGCGCCGGGAACGCGGTGGCGAGACTGGCCACGGCGGACTCGACCTCGGTGATGTTGAGATACGACATGGTGTCCCTCCTAGGTGTCCTTCACCTTGAGGGCCAGTCCGCGCGGGACCGCGTCCGCCGGGGCGAACCGGTCTCCCACGCCGACCTCGGCCTGGCGTGCGCGTCCGGTGGCGGCGGCGTCCTCCAGCGTCGTGACCACCACACCCTCGCGTTCGAGGGCTTCGGCTGCGTCCGGGGATACGTAGGCGTCGATGCTGAAGCTGCCGTCCTCGCCCCGGCGGGGACGGCCTCCGACGTCGGGACGGGCCTCGCGCAGCAGCGTGCGCAGGGTCTCGGCGTCCTTGGCCGTGACACGGACACGGAGAAGCTCGTACGGATCAGTGGACATGGCGACCTCTTCCGGGCGCCCTCGGGTCCCACATCGGCGATGCCGACTCTCACATCAGCGATCACATCGGCGATGCCGACGGCGCGGGCGCTGACGTACGCGTAGTTCGGATGTCTGGATATGCCCGATGTATACCTCGTATCTTCAGCGTGCGCTTCCGCCGTAGAACGAGTCAAGCGGGGCCTCGGGCATCCTGCTCAGCAGGCCGTCGAGGCCCGCGATCATCTCCTGCTCGTCGTCGTACTCGGTGAAGAGCGGGACGAGCGCGCGCAGCCTCGGGTACTCGGCGGCGGGCAGCCGGTGCAGGCCGAGGCGCAGCATCGGGTCCGGCTCGTCGGGGTCGTCGACGACCTGGCGCTTGTCGACCAGGAGGGAGCCGAGGTTCCAGGCCACCACGGCGCGGTAGATCCGCAACGCGGTGGCGTCGTCGAAACCGGCCCGGCCGAGGACGGCGAGGATGTGCTCGGTGAGCTGGAGCGCCGGGGCCGGGCGCCGAGCCACCGGCACGCTCAGCGGGCGGGTGGCCACCAGGGGCAGTATCTCGGGGTGGGTGTGGGCCACCACGGCGAAGGTGCGGCAGATCCGTCGCAGCTCGGTGCGCCAGGGCTGGTCGACGGACTCGGTGCCCCGGTCGGCCCGGGACTCCTCGGCCGAGCTCCGCAGCCGCTCGTTGACCTCGGCGAAGAAGGCTTCGACCAGGCCGTCGACCAGGGCTTCCTTGCCGGGGAAGTACCGGTAGATGGCCATCGACTCCACGCCCAGGTCGGCGGCCAGGCGCCGCATGGTGAGCGCCGCCAGCCCGTCGCGGTCGACCAGCGAGACGGCCGCGGCGAGCACCAGCGGACGACTCAACCGCCCCCTCTTCTCGGGGCCGCCCTGTTCAACCATGTCCGCACCCCTATCGCGTGCGTTGCGACTCCGCCGGGTATGCCCGGTCCGGTCGGGAGGTACAGAAATAAGGATACAAGGTAAACAGGGTAAATACACTCTTCAATCATCCCGAACCGTCCCATTGCGCCGCTGAGCCTGCTACACCGGCGGGACCAGGGTGAAGTAGCGGTCCAGCAGGGACCGGTCTCCCCGGACCTCCAGGTGGTCGGCGGGCACGCGCTGCCACAGGAACAACATCAGGTCCGATGCCGTGGCGGTCAACTCGACGTCACAGCACGCGGTTCCCTCGTTGACCAGGATCTCGTCGCCCTCGAACTGGATGATCCAGATGCCCGCGCCGTCGCTCTGCCGGAACCGCATCCGTTCGCCCGATCCGAGCGGCGCCCGCTGCAGGGCCCGCCGGAACGGGGCCATGACGCGGAAGGTGTGGGTGACGGCGTCCGCCGCGAGGAGGGTTTCGACGGGGCCGGGCTTTCCCACCGCGTTCTCGGCGTCCCAGCGGTGCACGGCCGCCTCGATCGCCTGTATCCGCTGCCAGAAGCCGACGGTCTGCTCCGACGACCAGGTCCACACCGGCTCGCGCGGATCACGGGTGGCGAACAGCCGCTCCAGCCGCGCCGCCCCGTCCACGTACCAGTCGAGCAGACCCACCGGCAACCGGCCGCGATTCGGCGCCTGTTCGGGGTGGGGCCAGCCTTCCGCGTCGCCGGGAAACCGGAGGAAGGTGAGGTCGGTGCTGTCGGGTTGGCTCAGTGCGCGTTCCTCGATGAGCCGGATGACGTACCGCTGCACCGAGCCCAGATGCATCACCAGGTCCGACAGCGACCAGCCGGGACACGACGGTACGAGCGGCGCCTGCTCACCCCCCGTCGCCAGCTCCCTTCTGACAGCGGCTTCCAGTGCCTCGGTCTCACGATGGAACTGCGCGACGTAGTCCATGGCTCCCACTGTGGCAGATACGCATACGGGCTCAGGCGGGCTTCTGCGAGGCGGCGGCCTCGGGGCGCAGATCGGTCAGGGTCAGGCGTTGGGCCGGTGGGTCGGACAGGACTGTTCGGCGGTCCACGTGAAGGCCAGGGCCGGTGTGGAACAGTTCGCCGGGCTCCAGCAGGCGCCAGTCGGGGTGGTCGTCCATCCGCTCGCTGGCGATCACCACCGCCGGCGCCTCGGCGAGATCGCCGGAGTGGACGCGCAGCCGCCCGGCGGTGCCGCTGTGGTCCAGGTGCCGGGTGCCGTGGTGACCGCCGGCCGCACGCTGGAGCACGTACAGCTCGTGCGTGTCCGGATAGCGCAGCGCCCACAGCTCATCCGGTGTGGTGAGGATGAAGTTGAGGGCGTAGACGGGCAGTTGGTCGGCGACCCAGCGGACCGCGTGCTCGATTCCGGCGGCGATGTCTCCGTGGTGCGCCCGGATCTCCCTGGTGATCAGGGCGAAGAGGCGTTCGGAGTCGGTGTCGCCGACGGCGAGGGCGCGGTCCGGGCCCAGGTGGGCGTCGAGTCGGTCCAGCCCCTCGACGACCCCGTTGTGCGCGAACAGCCGCCCGTCCTGCGCGAAGGGGTGGGTGTTGCGGACGTCGAGGCCGCCGGTGGAGGCGTACCGGATGTGCGCGAGGAACGTGGCGGAGCGGACCTGGCGGGCCTCTTCGGCGAAGGAACGGTCCTCGAAGGCGGCGATGGGCTCCTTGTGCACCTGCGCGATGCCGTCGGCGTCGAAGAAACCGAGACCGGTCCCGTCGGGGTTGCGACGGCTCTGGTCGCTGAGGCTGTCGGGGGCGTCCAGCAGCCAGAACGTGGCGCGGGTGCGCTGCGGGGCGCTGGTCAGAGCGAACAGGCGACACATGGCGTTACTCCCTTCCCGGCATGGGCTGGATCAGCCGTTCCACGTCCAGTCGGCGATCTCGGGCAGATCGGTGCCGTGGGCGCGGATCCAGGCGTGATGGCGGGTGCGGGCGTCGGCCATGCTCTGGCGGACGGCCGCCGCGCGTACGGCCAGTCGCGGCACCCGGTCGATGACGTCCATGACCAGGCGGTACCGGTCGAGGTCGTTGCGTACGACCATGTCGAAGGGTGTGGTCGTGGTGCCGGACTCCTTGTAGCCGCGTACATGGAGATTGGCGTGGCCCGTGCGGCGGTACGCGAGGCGGTGGATCAGCCATGGGTAGCCGTGGTAGGCGAAGACCACCGGCCGGTCGCGGGTGAACAGCGCGTCGTACTCGAAGTCGGCCATTCCGTGCGGGTGTTCCTCGCGGGGCAGCAGCTTCGTCATGTCGACGACGTTCACGACCCGTACGACCAGGTCCGGCAGATGGTGGCGCAGCAGTTCGGCCGCCGCGAGGACTTCCTGGGTGGGGATGTCCCCGGCGCAGGCGAGCACGACGTCCGGTTCGCGGGTGCCGTCCTCGGTGCCCGCCCACTCCCAGATGCCCGCGCCACGCGCGCAGTGCACCCGGGCTTCGGCAAGGGAGAGCCAGTCGAAACTGGGCTGTTTGCCCGCGACGACGACGTTCACGTAGTCGCGGGAGCGCAGCACATGGTCCGCCACGGACAGCAGGGTGTTGGCGTCCGGCGGCAGATACACCCGTACTACGTCGGGGCTCTTGTTGAGTACGTGGTCGACGAAGCCGGGGTCCTGGTGCGAGAAGCCGTTGTGGTCCTGGCGCCAGACGTGCGAGGTCAGGAGGTAGGTGAGGGAGGGGACGGGGGCGCGCCAGGGCAGCGTGCGCGCGGTCCGCAGCCACTTGATGTGCTGGCCGACCATCGAGTCCACGATGTGCGCGAACGCCTCGTACGAGGAGAACAGACCGTGCCGACCGGTCAGCAGATATCCCTCCAGCCAGCCCTGGCAGAGGTGTTCGGACAGGACCTCCATCACGCGGCCGTCGCGGGCCAGGTTGCGGTCGCTCTCCAGGATCTGCGCCTGCCATGCCTTGCCGGTGACCTCGAAGAGCGCGCCCAGGCGGTTGGAGTCCGTCTCGTCGGGGCCGACCACGCGGAAGTCGCGCCGGTCGGCCGTGTCGCTCATGATCTGCGCGAGCAGGCCGCCCAGTACCCGGGTCGGCTCGTGCAGGGTGGCGCCGGGTTTGTCGACGGGGACGGCGAAGTGCTCCAGGGGCGGGACGGGCAGATCGCGGGTGAGCGCGCCGCCGTTGGCGTGCGGGTTGGCGCCGAGACGCCGCTCGCCGTCCGGGACGCAAGCCAGGACCCGGGCCGAGGGGCGGCCGTCCGCGTCGAAGAGCTCCTGCGGCCGGTAGGAACGCAGCCAGGCCTCCAACTGCCGTAGATGCTCCGGGTCTTCGCGCACGTTGGCGAGCGGCACCTGGTGGGAGCGCCAGGTCCCCTCGACGGGTTCGCCGTCGACCTCTGCCGGTCCGGTCCAGCCCTTGGGCGTACGCAGCACGATCACCGGCCAGCGGGGGCGGGTGCTCGACTGCTTCGCCCGGGCGATGCGGTCCAGGGCCAGGTCCATCGCCCGCGCCATCGCCCGATGCACCTTGAGCGGGTCGGAGCCGGTGACGTGCAGCGGCTCATGGCCGTATCCGGTCAGCAGCGCGTCGAGTTCGGCCTCGGGCAGCCGGGAGAGCACGGTCGGATTGGCGATCTTGTAGCCGTTGAGATGCAGGATGGGCAGCACCGCGCCGTCGTGGACCGGGTCGAGGAACTTGTTGGAGTGCCAGGATGCGGCGAGCGGCCCGGTCTCGGCCTCGCCGTCGCCGATCACGCAGGCGACCAGCAGGCCGGGGTTGTCGAAGGCGGCGCCGTACGCGTGGGAGAGCGAGTAGCCGAGCTCGCCGCCCTCGTGGATCGAGCCGGGTGTCTCGGGCGCCACATGGCTGGGCACGCCGCCGGGGAAGGAGAACTGCCGGAACAGCTTCGCCATCCCGGCCGCGTCCCGGTCGATGTCCGGGTAGATCCGCGCGTACGAGCCGTCCAGCCAGGAGTTGGCGAGGACCGCCGGACCGCCGTGACCCGGGCCCCACACGCACATGGCGTCCAGCGAGTGCTCCTTGATCACCCGGTTCAGATGCGTGTGGACCAGGTTGAGGCCGGGTGAGGTGCCCCAGTGGCCGAGCAGACGCGGCTTGATGTGCTCGGGCCGCAGCGGTTCGGTCAGCAGCGGGTTGCCGAGCAGATAGATCTGGCCTGCGGACAGGTAGTTCGCGGCCCGCCAGTGGGCGTCCAGAGAGCCAAGATCCAGCTCCCGTTCCTGGTCCGCCGGTCGGTCCTTCGTCACGGTGCCTCCTACGTCGTGAGCCACGGATATGCGGTGGCTCATGGACGTCTGCGGGTTCCATCCGCAGGCTCTTTCAGTCGTACGGGTCGACCGGGAGCGGGGCCAGACTGTCGGCGGCCAATCCGGGCGGGGCGATACCCGGAAAACGAAGCCGGTCCCTCCCCGGGCCTGAACGGCCGGGGAGGGACCGGTGTCGTTACCGTGCGGGTCGTCAGTGGTGACGGCTCGCGCGGACGAGGGCCGGGACGAAGCGGGCGGCGTCGATGGTGCCGATGCCGGTCGCCATGTCGTAGCCGTTCACCGCGGTGTAGCCGGTGACGCCCTGGTAGCTGTTGTTCGTGCCGTCGTTCACGTCGACCAGACCGCTGGAGCGCTTGTAGCCCTCGTGCTTGTACAGGGCGTACAGCGCGTCCTGGATGTTGCCGACGCGGTGACCGGCCGCCTGGTCGGCGAGCGCGACGATGCCGGAGAACAGCGGGCTCGCCTCGCTGGTGCCGCCGGACACGTCCCAGCCCACCGCAGTCGGGTCGTAGCTGGAGTACACCCACGCGCCGCCGTTGACCGCGGCCGCCATCGAGATGTCGGGGGTGGCACGCTGGGTGCCGACCACCGAACGCACGCCGTTCTGGTAGGCGGGACGCTTGAAGACGTGCGACTGGCCGCCGCCGCCCGCGCCGTTGTCGTTGTACACGCTCTCCGGCTTGAGGCGGTTGCCCAGGTCGTCGAGGTGCAGCTGGGTGCCGCCGATCGAGGTGACCAACGGGTCGGACGACGGCCAGGAGTTGACCGGCTTGGTGTAGTAGCCCTTGCCGTCCGCGGTGTTGTCCGTGGCGCCGCCGTCACCGGAGGAGGCGAGCACGGTGACACCGTGCTTGGCGGCGTCCTTGAACGCGTACCGCAGCTTCTGGATGCTGGAGAAGTCACCCTTGTCGAAGCCCGGGAACGTGTTCTCGGTGGCGCCGAAGCTCTGGGTGATGACGTCGCCGACACCGCGGTCGATCATCGCCTTCTCGGCGTCCATCATCTCCGGCAGACCGGTGACGCCCTCGGTCTCGGCGACGGCCGTCTCGACGAGCACGATCTTCGCGTCGGGCGCCATCGCGTGCGCCATCTCGACGTCCAGGGTGGACTCGCCGGCCCAGCCGGTCATGTCGGGGTTCTTCGGGTCCCACTTGGGGACGTTGCCCCACTTGACCACGGAGACCTTGGAGCTCTTGATGCCGAACTGCTTGCTGTAGACGTCCAGGTCGTGCTGGATCGTCGGCGAGCCGAACGAGTCCACGATCACGATCGTGCGGCCCTTGCCGGTGATACCGGCGTGGTACAGCGGGTTGAGGTTGTACGCCTGGCGGTACTGGAGCGGACCGTAGCAGGCTATCTTCCACTTGGTCTGGCACTGTTCCGTCGTGAGCGGGGTGCCCACCGCGCGGACCAGGTTGTGTCCGGCGATCGCCGGGACAACCTTGGTGTGCGGGGTCGCGGCAGGTGCGGCGACGGCGGACCCGGGCAGCGGCGCGGTCAACGCCGCGGCGGTCGCCAGGGCGGTGGCCCCAAGTGCTGTGGCGGCGACGCGTGTCCGGGAACGGGCTCTGCGCATGAATGCTCCTTGTGTGGAGAGTTGCCGCCTTCGGCGGCTGCTGTGATCCCACCCGCAGCGTCATGCGCAGGACAAGTACGTTTATCGCTCGATTGCCGAACGTTTTACCTGGCGAGCCTTTCTTTGTTGGTTCATGACCAGCTCATGGGCCACCAATTGGGCCGTCAACCTGTGGTCAGGGGGCTGCGATTCACACATCGGACATATCGCGGCCACCCGGATCCGACCACCCGGCCACACCCTTTACCCGTCACGGCCGGGGCCGTCAGTAATGCGTACCGCCGTCGATACGGATCTCCGTACCGGTGATGAACGCGCCGTCCGCCGACCCCAGCATGGCGACCACCCCGGCGACCGTCTCGGGGCCCGCGAAGCCCTGGCCGAGTGCGGGAGCCAGCTTCATGAAGAGGGACATATCGGCGTCCTGCGGCAGCCCGGGGCCCGTGCTGGCCTGGCTTGCACCGCTGCCGTCGGTCATCCCGGACGAGATCGAGCCCGGCTGCACGGAGGTGAAGCGGATGCTCTGCCCGGCGTACTCGGCGGCGAGCGCGTGGGTCATGGACTGGATGCCGCCCTTGCTCGCCGCGTAGGCGGCCATGTACGGGTGGGCGAACGCGGCCGAGGTGGAGCTGAAGTTGACGACGGCCGGCCCGTCGCCTTCGAGCAGGGCCGGAATCGCCTCCCGGATCATCAGGAAGGTGCCGGTCAGATTGACCGCGACGATCTTGTTGAAGTCGGCCAGGCTCGTCTCGTGGGTGTGCGAGGAGCGCAGGATGCCAGCCGCGTTGACCAGCACGTCCAGGCCCCCGAGGGCGGAGACGGCGGCGACGACCCCGGCCCGTACGGACGTCTCGTCGGAGATGTCGACGACGAGCGTGGTGAGCCGGTCCGCGTACGCGCCCGCCTTCTCGACGGTGTCCTTGAGTCCGGCCTCGCTCACATCGGCGGCGACGACCCGGCCGCCCTCGGCCAGGATCCGCAGCACGGTGGCCTGGCCTATGCCGGAGCCACCGCCGGTGATCAGTGCGCGGCGGCCTGCATAACGGTCCATCTGTCCTGCTCCTCCATATGTCGATCTCAGCAACACTCTCCTTGCACGGTACGCCGAAGTGGCACGTTTTGCCACTATGGCGATTCATGCATCATGGCTGCTGGGGGACGTAAGCTTGCCGGGTGAGCACCCAGCAGCCCCTCTCCCTCACCGAGCGCCGCAAGGCGGCGACCCAGCTCGACATCGCCCGCGCCGCCGCCGAGCTCTTCGCCGAACACGGCCCCGACGGCACCACCGCCGAGGCGATCGCCCAGCGGGCGGGGGTCGCGCTGCGCACCTTCTACCGGTACTTCCGCTCCAAGCAGGACGCCGTCGCCCCGCTGCTCTCCAGCGGCGCCGAACGCTGGCGGTCCCTGCTCGCCACCGCCGACCCGGCGGCCCCGCTCGCCGAAACCCTGGAGCGAGCCGTCACCGAGGCGCTGGCCGTCCGGGACGAGGAGGGCGCCGAGCAACTGGACCGCACCCGTGGGCTGTTGCGGGCTGGCGCCTCCGACTCGGCGCTGCGGGCGGTGTGGTACCGGGTGAACCAGGACTCCGAGGAGCGCCTGGTTCCGGTCCTCGCCCGACTGGCCGGCCCGGACGCGGACCCCCTGGAGGTACGGCTCGCGGCGGCAGCGGCGACCGACGCGATCCGGGTGGCCCTGGAAACCTGGTCCGGGACGGACGCCCCGACCACGGGCCCCGGCTCCCCGGGCGCGCTGGCGGTGCGGTGTCTGCGTGAACTCACGGGCGGGATGCGGCTGTTGGGGCACTGAGGGGCGGGGTGGCCTGATCCGCCCGCGGCGCAGCGGCAGTGCGTGAACGGCCCGCGCCATCCCCAAAGTTAGGGATACCGGGGTCTCCTGAGCGCCCCTAGCCTGGTGTGGCCAGTTCTTGCACGGTCCTTGTACGGGGGATACGTACCGCCGCACCGGGCGGATGAGGGGAACATGCCGTGGCACACGCGATAGAGGTCGCCGACAGTCCGCAGTCCGTCATCTGGGACATCACCTACGCCTGTCCGCTGCGCTGCACGCACTGCTACTCGGAGTCCGGCAGGCGGCCCTCGCGGCAGGTGGGCCACGACGACATGCTCCGGATCGCCGACGCGATCATCTCCCTGCGACCGGAGCTGATCACCCTCGCCGGTGGTGAACCGCTGCTGGTCAAGGGCATCTTCGAGGTCGCGGACCGGCTGACGCAGGCGGGCATCTCGGTGATCGTGTACACCGGCGGATGGACGTTCCAGCCGTGGATGGTGGACGAGCTGGCGCGCGTATGCCACCGGGTCGTGGTGAGCCTCGACGGGCCGACCGCCGAGATACACGACCGCATTCGCGGCCGGGTCGGCTCCTACGCGCGGGCCATGAACGCGCTGACGCTGCTCGACGCGGGCGCGCGCAGGCAGCGCGAACAGGGCCGCCGTCCCATCGAGTTCGGCATCGACTGCGTCGTGGTGCGCAGCAACGCGACGCGGCTGGACGAGTTCTGCACGGACATCGCGCCGCGCTTTCCTGAGTTACGGTCGATGGACTTCGGCGCCGCGATCCCGTCCGGGCTCGGCAGCCGGGCCGGATTCGTCGAGCACGAACTGCTCTCCGACGAGCAGGTCGCCTGGCTCGCGGGCGACGAGCACCGCAGGCATCTCCAGTCCCTCGCGCCCTCCACCGTGCGCATCGACACCACCAGCAACGTCGAGCTGCAGATGAACCCCACCCAGGTGCGACGTGGGCTCGACTTCCAGGCGATCCAGATCGAACCGGACGGCCAGGTGCGGGCCATGCTCATCTACGAGGGCACGGTCGGCAGCCTCCTGGAGGAACCGGCGGACGTGCTGTGGCGGCGCGCGGTGGCACGCTGGACCGACCCGTTCATCACCGAGGCGCTGTCCCACGCGGGCACGATGCGGGGCTGGGCCGAGGCGGTCCGGCGCATCGACTACCACTTCGGCTCGGACGCGGTCCGCGCCCGGATCGACCGCCGCCCGGTGTTCCAGGCGCCGACCGCAGGCTGACGCGGTGCGCAGCACACCGTCAGCACGCACGCCCATCGACTCGTCGCCGCCACAGCCGTCGGCGACGCTCCCCACCAGGACAGTGAGGAGGTGAATCCCCATGGCATACCCGCCGCCGCGGCCCCGTTGCGACTCCCCCGAGTAGTACCGGCGCGCCTGCACGGACCGACGAACGCTGCACAAGAGGCAGGCCACTGCCCGACCCACTGCCCCACCGAACCGGGGACGTGGGCGGTGTCAGTGGCCTGCCGTAGGGTCTCGTTCCATGACGACGCTGATGACATACGCAGGCCCGGGCGAAGCCGATGCCCTGGTCACACGCACAGGCGGAGTCCCGCTCGCGCCGGCCGGGACGGCGTGGCCGAGCTGCGCGGAATGCGACGGGCCGATGCAGTTCCTGACGCAGATCCTGCTGGACGGCCAGGGCCGCCCGATCACCCAGGACGGCACGTCGGCCGACCGTGTCATGGCGATATTCATGTGCCAGAACGATCCCGGCATGTGCGAGGAGTGGAGTCCTACGGCAGGCGGCAACCAGGCCCTGCTGTTCACCTCCGATGGGTTGCAACCCCTGCCCGCACCCGAGCTTGAGCCGGGTGAGGACGAGGACGTGCTGCACCTCGGGGCCGTCAACGCCGTGGCCCTGGCTCCCTTCCCCTCCGCCGACTACGGCAGCGCGCGCGAGGAATGGGCCGGCCTCGGCGACAACGACCTGAGCAACGTGCTGGGGCAGCTCGGAGGCGAGCCCGACTGGCTTCAGCACCCGGAGACACCCACATGCCCGGCTTGCACGCATCCCATGGACTTCGTCGCGCAGTTCGAGGAAGGCCCCGACCACACGACGGCCATGAACTTCGGCGGTTGCGGCTCGGCGTACGCCTTCAGCTGCGCGCCCTGCGTCCGGGCCGCCTTCCTGTGGCAGTGCTGACCTGCGCATATATCCCGTGACCCATTCGGGACACCGTGCTACCTTCCAACAATTTGTTCCCACCGGGCCAAGGCCCGACGAACTCATCGGCTCCTGGGCTGACCTCGTGGCGGGGTTCACCGGTGAACACGTCGGTGAACCCCTCCTGATCATCACGCTCGTCGGGCCGCCTCTCCTCCATGTCGACTTCAAGGTCGCCCGGCGCGTGGGTGAGCTGCCCCGTGGCGTACGCCACCTGGAATTCATCGCGCCCAACGAGGCACGCGCGCTTCGGGCGACCGTGTGTGGTTACGACCGACACGAGGCGGGCCGGGCGCTCCTCGCCTGCGTCGAGCTGTACCGGCGGTGACTCGACGACTCGGGCACGGCCGTCGAACACCGCCGTCACGCGGAAGAGGTCTCCTTGCGGTATCTCAACGAGGTTGTTGAACAGGTGAGTTGATGGTGTCGATCGCGGTGCGACGCAGGTGTTCATGGCCGGTAATGAACCTATGCGGCGGCAGTCTCCGTCAGGCTCGGCGGAAGGTCGTCGATCGCGGTGAAGACGGAGTCGAGGCGGACGATGCGCAGCACCTGCCACACCCGGGGAACCGCCCGCACCAGCCGCAACCTGCCGCCGTGGCGCGCCACTTCGTCCCGCACGGTCAGCAGCAGCCGAATGCCGCTGGCGTCCAGAAAGGTCACCGGGCGCAGGTCCAGCACCACGTCAAGGGCGTCCCGGGGTGTGAGCTCTCGTAGGCTCGCGGCGCACTCGTGGTATGCCAGGATGTCCAACTCTCCGCGTAATTCTATGATCAGGGTCCCGCCGACCGTGCGAGTCCGCACGGAGAAGGCGAGTTCGTCTGTGCTCACTAGAGCCTGCCCGTTCTCCCCAAGACACTGTCGTGCCGCGACGCGCACGGCACCCGAATTTATTACTCTCCGTGACATCGGCGAGCCACGGAGAGGAACCGTTTTCGCAAAGCTCCTGCTAGTCGTGATGCCCAGCCTGCCGACACCTCGCACCTCCGTGACGGTGCGTAATTCAGCCGGATTTCAAGTACGCGATTCGGGCCGGGGACGCCTGACTTCCGTATGGCGTAAGGCCGTTCAGGCCTGCCCCTCGGGGCTCAGCGCCCCCTCCAGCGTGGCCCGGATCGCCGGGGTGAGCGTCTCGGTGATCTGATCGCGCGTCAGCACCACGACCGCCGGAAGCCGCAGCAGATAACGGGCCAGCGCGACCCCGAGCAGCTGGGCCGCCACGATGCCGCCGACCCGGGCCGCCGCGTCGGGGCCGAGAGCGGCCGCGAGGGCGGGCCCGACCTGGGTGGCCAGGATCTGGTGCAGACGCTCGGCGGCCCGCTCGTTGGTCACGGCCGAGCGCAGCAGCACGAGGAGCGCGTCGTCGGTCGGGTCGCCCTCCCACCGGTCGAGGAAGTGCCTGACCATCACCTCTGCGAGCGCGTCGGGCTCGACCTCCGACAGCGCGGGCAGCCGCAGGTCGATCGTCAGGGCGGTGTCGAAGAGCTGCTCCTTGCTGCCGAAGTACCGCATCACCATCGACGGGTCGATCCCGGCGTCGGCCGCGACCGCCCGGATGGTGGTGCGCTCGTACCCCTGGGCCGCGAAGCGGTCGCGCGCGGCGCGGAGGATGGCGGCGCGGGTGACTTCGGACGACCGCCGTGCGGACGGTGCACTGTTCGTTGCGGAAATGCCCGTCGCGGCACTACTCGCCGTGCCACTGCTCGTCGCGCTGTTCGTCATGCCAACAACTGTAGGCCAACAAGTGTTGACACGCCATAAGTTGGGGTACATCGTTGTCAACAGGCGTTGGCCAACACTCGTTGGCACATCAGAAGGGGGCTCCACCATGACCGGTACCGCACTCCCCGAGACCACACACGTCGCGATCGTCGGCGCCGGGCCGACCGGTCTGGCACTCGCCGTCACCCTGGCGCAGTCGGGCATCGAGTTCGTCCTGCTCGACCGTCTCGCCGAGGGTGCCAACACCTCCCGCGCCGGTGTGGTGCACGCCCGCACCCTGGAGGTCCTGGAAGAGCTCGGCGCCGCCGACGCACTGATCGCCCGGGGGCTGCGACTGAACCGCTTCACCGTGCGCGACGGCGCCCGCCACCTGCTCACCATCCCCTTCGGCGACCTCCCGACGCGGTACCCGTACACCCTGCTGACCCCGCAGTACGAGACCGAGGCGGTCCTGCTGGCCCGGCTGCGCGAGCTCGGCGGCGATGTTCACCGACCGTACGAGATCAGCGCCGTCGAGCAGGACGACGACGGGGTCACCCTCACCATGAGCACCGGCGAGCGGCTTCGGGCCGCGTACACGGTCGGCGCGGACGGGATGCACAGCGTGGTCCGCGAAGCGGCGGGCATCGGCTTCACCGGCGGCTCGTACGGTCAGTCCTTCGTGCTCGCGGACGTCACCATGAAGTGGGCGCCGGGCCCCGAGGAAGTGGGCCTGGCCTTCGGCACCGACGGACTCTTCGTCGTCGCGCCACTGCCCGGCGAGCGCTACCGCGTGGTCGCCACCGTCGACGAGGCGCCGGCCGAGCCCGACCTCGGCTACGTCCAGCGCCTGCTCGACGAGCGCGCCCCGGGCCAGGCGCATGTGACCGACCTGGTGTGGTCCTCGCGCTTCCGCGTCCACCACCGCGTCGCCGACCACTACCGGGCCGGCCGTCTCTTCCTCGCAGGCGACGCCGCCCACGTCCACAGCCCGGCCGGCGGCCAGGGCATGAACACCGGTATCCAGGACGCCCACTTCCTCGGCCGCGCCTTCGCCACCAGGACGCTGGACGAGTACGAGGCACGCCGCCGCCCGGTCGCCGAGCAGGTGGTCGCCTTCACCGACCGGATGACCCGGATCTCCACCGCCACCGGCCCGGTGCGCGCCCTGCGCAACACCGTTCTGCCCCTGCTCGGCCGCGTCCCCGCCTTCCGCCGGAACCTGGCCACCAACCTCGCCGAGCTCAACTACCGGTGAGCGCCGTGACGAAGGCCGCGCCCGGGACGACTGCGCTTCCGCCCCGGGCACGGCCTTCGCGTACTACGGGCGGGCGGCGGCCTCGGCGGCGCGCAGCGCGTCGACCGTCTTCCGCAGCTCCGCCAGCGTGTCCGCCGGTACGTGCCGGGTCGTCGTCGCATGGTCGGTGAGCGCGCCGCCCGGCAACGCGGGGAGCGGGGGCAACGGCGGCAGCTTGATCCCGAGGAGACTGCCGAGCAGGCCCTGGAGGGTGTTCAGCAACCCCGTCACGACCGACAACAGCCCACCGCCTCCGTCGTCGGCGACCGCCGCCGACTCGGTGCTCGGCGACGCCGGAGCCGTGCTCGGGGACACCGATGGGCTCGGTGCCTTCTCCGGGACAACGGGATCCTTCGCCATCGGCATCGCCGGGACCGCTGCCACGGGCTGCGCCGTGGGCGAGGCCGGTGCCGTGACCGGGCGCGGGGTGTCGGGACCGGGAAGCGCGACGGCGGCGGCCGAGGCGACCGAGGTCAGGCTGAGCGCTGCGGTCAGGGCGGCAGCGGTCCAGGTGGCACGCATCAGAGGTGGTTCTCCTGTTCGATAGGTCGATTGATCGACAAGGGAGATCGAGGAGACGGGACACAACACCGCACCCCTTGGTCCACACCGTGCGGCACGACCACCACCTCAGCCACCGCTCCTACGCCGAATGCGTAGCGTCACCTCCCTTTGCCGACGGGGGCCCCGGCCACGGCGCCCGCCGCCAGCACCCGGTCGGGCCGGATCGGCAGGTGGCGGTGGCGTACGCCCGTGGCGTGCCAGACCGCGTTGGCGATCGCCGCCGCCGCTCCCACGATGCCGATCTCGCCGATGCCCTTGATCCCGACGGGGTCGTCCGGGTCGGGATCGTCCACCCAGTCCGCCTCGATCAGCGGGACATCGGCGTTGGCCGCGATGTGGTAGCCCGCGAGGTCGGGGGCGACATGGCCGCCCGACGCCGGGTCCCGGACCGCCTCCTCGTGCAGGGCCATGGAGATGCCCCAGGTCATACCGCCGATGAACTGGCTGCGTGCGGTGAGGGGGTTGACGATCCGGCCCGCCGCGAAGATGCCGAGCATGCGCCGTACGCGTACCTCGCCGGTGGTGACGTCCACGGCGACCTCGGCGAACTGGGCGCCGAACGAATGGCGTTCCTTCTTCGCCAGCGCACCGACCAGCTCGGCGGTGTCCGACCGTGCGGTGATCCCCTCGGGCGGGATCGCGCCCCCGGGGACCAGTTGTTCGCGCAGCTCCCGGGCCGCCGCCATGACCGCCCAGGCCCACGACCGGGTGCCCGCCGATCCACCGGCGACCCACGCCGGGCCGAAGTCGCTGTCCCCGATGTGCACTTGGATCCGGTCCGACGCGACCTCAAGGGCGTCCGCGGCGACCAGCGCCAGCGCGGTCCGCGCCCCGGTGCCCACATCGGCCGCGCTGATCCGGACGGTGAACGTGCCGTCCGCCTCCGCCGTCACGGCCGCCGTGGACGGCAGGACACCGGACGGATACGTGGACGCGGCCGTACCGGTGCCGAGCAGCCAGCGTCCGTCGCGCCGCACGCCGGGGCGCGGATCGCGGTCCGCCCAGCCGAACCTGCGGGCGCCTTCGCGGAAGCAGCCGAGCACATCGCGGGTGCTGAACGGCAGTCCGCTGACGGGCCCCACGACCGGCTCGTTGCGGGCGCGCAGCTCGATCGGGTCCAGGCCGCACTGCTCGGCGAGCTCGTCGAGCGCGGACTCGACCGCGAACGAGCCGGGCGCCTCGCCGGGCGCGCGCATCCAGGTCGGCGTCGGCACATCGAGCGCCACCACGCGGTGCACGGTGCGATGCGCCTCGGCGTCGTACATCACCCGCCCCACATTGGCGCTGTACTCCACGAACTCCGACACGGTGGAGGTCAGGTTCTGGGTCTCGTGCTCGAAGGCGCGCAGCCGTCCGTCCGCGTCGGCGCCGAGCCTGACGTGGTGTGCGGTGGGGCTGCGGTAGCCGATGAGCGAGAAGGTCTGACGACGCGTCAGAACGACCCGGACCGGCCGGTGCAGCACGGTCGCGGCCAGCACCGCGCACACCTGGTGCGGGCGCACCCCCTTGGCCCCGAAGGCCCCGCCGATGTGTTCCGAGCGTACGCGCACGGAGGCCGCGTCGAGGGAGAACAACCTGGCGAGGTCGTCCGCCACCCACCTGCTGCCCTGGTTGGAGTCGAAGACTTCGAGCCGACCGCCGTCCCAGCGGGCCGTCGCCGCGTGCGGCTCCATCGCGCTGTGGTGCTCTTCCGGAGTGGTGTACCGCGCGTCCACCCGTACCGCGGAGTCGGCGAGCGAACCCTCGACGTCACCCTTCTCGGCCGCGGCCTGCGGGTTGTCCGGCGTGTACGTACCGGGGCGTCCGGCGTGGAACTCCACGTCGTGCGGCTCCTCCTCGTACCGTACGACCAGCGCCTCGGCGGCCTCTCGCGCCTGCTCGGACGTCTCGGCGACGACCAGCGCCACCGGCCAGCCGAAGTACGGGACGCGGTCGTGCTGGAAGACCTCGACGACCGGGTCGGGAGGGCCGAGGAGACCGGCGAAGTCCACAGCGATTCGGGGTGCGTTGGCGTGGTACAGGACGGTGAGGACGCCGGGCATCGCGAGGACCGGGTCGGCCTCCACCACGCTGATGCGGCCCCGGGCGACCGTGGACAACACCAGCCACCCATGGGCGAGTTCGGCGAACGGCACCTCGGCCGCGTAGCGGGCAGCGCCCGTGACCTTGTCCACGCCCTCCAGACGTGTGTGGGCGGTGCCCACGGCCCCGGTGACCGCGGTGGGTCCAGTCACGGTGGTCATCGGCCGGCCTCCTCATTGAGCTCGGTCAGCACGGCCACCACGAGATTGCGCATCAGAGTCACCTTGTATCCGTTGTCGGACAGCGGCTCGGCGGCCGCCAGCTCGGCGTCGGCCGCGGCCGCGAACGCCTCGGCGCTCGCGGGTCCGCCGACCAGCGCCCGCTCGGCCGTCCTGGCCCGCCACGGCCGTGAGGCGACCGCCCCGAAGGCGAGACGTACGTCATGGACCAGGCCGTCCCGTACGTCGAGCGCGGCGGCGACCGAGCCGATCGCGAACGCGTACGACGCCCGCTCGCGCACCTTGCGATAGCGGGAGTGGGCGGCGAGCGGGGCGGGCGGCAGGGTGACCCCGGTGATGAGCGCGCCGAGCGGGAGCGCGCTCTCCAGGTGCGGGGTGTCACCGACGGGCAGGTAGAAGGCCTCCAGCGGCACCTCACCGGGCCCGTCGACCGACTCGTACGACACGACCGCGTCGAACGCGGCCAGCGCCACCGCCATGTCGGAGGGGTGCACCGCCACACAGTGCTCGGAGGCGCCGAGGATCGCGTGGTTGCGGTGCTCCCCCGCGACGGCCGCGCAACCGCTGCCGGGGACACGCTTGTTGCACGGTCGTACGAGGTCGGTGAAGTAGGCGCAGCGAGTTCGTTGGAGCAGGTTCCCGCCGACCGTGGCCATGTTGCGCAGCTGCCCCGACGCTCCCGCCAGCACCGCCTGCGCCAGCGCGGGGTAGTGGCGGCGCACCCGGGGGTCGGCGGCGAGATCGCTGTTGGTGACGGTCGCGCCGATACGCAGCCCGCCGTCGTCCGTCTCCTCGATCCGGTCGAGCGGCAGGTCCCGTACGTCGACGAGGAGCCCGGGGCGTTCCACTCCCGCCTTCATCAGGTCGACGAGGTTGGTCCCGCCGCCGAGGAAGCGCGCATCGGGCTCGCTGTCGAGCAGCGCGACCGCACCGGGTACGTCGACGGCACGCCGATAGCCGAACTCCCTCATGCCGAAACCTCCTCATCGATGGCGCCGGCCACGCCAGGTGGGTTCGCGGCCGCCGCCCGTGCGACGGCCTGGACGATCGATACGTACGCCCCACAGCGGCACAGGTTGCCGCTCATCCGCTCCCTGATCTCATCAGCGGTCAGCGGCGCCACACCCGCCTCCGGACTCACGTCGGCGGTCACGGCGCTCGGCCAGCCCGCCGCATGCTCCTCGATCACCGCGAGGGCCGAACAGATCTGGCCGGGCGTGCAGTAACCGCACTGGAAACCGTCGAGGTCGAGGAACGCCTGCTGCACCGGATGCAGCCGGTCGCCCTCCGCGACCCCTTCGATCGTGGTGATCTCACGCCCCTCGGCGGCGACCGCCAACTGCAGACAGGAAACGGCCCGGCGCCCGTCGATCAGTACGGTGCAGGCCCCGCACTGGCCTTGGTCGCACCCCTTCTTCGTCCCGGTGAGATCGAGCCGCTCGCGTAGGGCGTCGAGCAGTGTGGTGCGGTGATCGACGGACAGCGTGTGCTTCTCGCCGTTGATGTGCAGGGTGACAGGGCTGGACGTCGACAAAGCCATGATCAGCCTTCTTTCCCCTCGGATATCCGTGGTACAGCTCCGCGCTCGCCGAACAGTACCTCTCCAACATCCTTTCCCAGTGGACCATTTGGTGCCTCCTGCGCCGGCTCGACGGCCGAAGAGGAACGCACCACCACCTCGCGGTGCCACGCGGCGCCCCGCACCGACTCCTCCGGCACGCATCGATCGACCCGCACCATCGGCGAGACGATCGGACATCTTCCGGAGACAGAGAGATATTCATCGGCTCGTTCGATCTTCCTAGGCTGAGCGACATGAAGAACCGGCCCTCACCGAGGGGCCGGACCAAACACTCAAGAAAGAAGTCTTCTCATGTCTTCGATGCGCGCAGTCATCCAGAAGTCCTTCGGCGGCCCCGAGGTCCTGGAGACCGTCGAGATGGAGCGCCCCACGCCGCTCAGCGGTGAGGTCCTGATCCGCGTCCACGCCAGCGGTATCAACCCGGCAGACGTGGCCGTGCGTTCGGGTGCGTTCCCGCTGCTCGGCGAGCCGCCGTTCGGTGTCGGCTGGGACATCTCCGGTGTCGTCGAGGAGACCGGCCCGGGCGCCCGCTTCAAGCCGGGCGACGAGGTGTACGGCATGCCGTTCTTCCCGCGCGCCGCCACCGGCTACGCCGAGTACGTCGCCGTCCCCTCGCGGCAGGTCGCCCGTAAGCCCACCACGATCGACCACACCCATGCCGCCGCCGTGCCGCTCGCCGCGCTCACCGCGTGGCAGGGTCTGGTCGACGCGGCCCGGGTCACCGAAGGACAGCGGGTGTTGATCCACCGCGCGGCCGGTGGCGTCGGCCACTTCGCCGTCCAGATCGCCAAGGCGCGCGGCGCCCACGTCATCGCCCTGGCGAGCGAGCCCAAGCACGACTTCCTGCGCGGACTGGGCGCCGACGAGGTCATCGACTACCGGACCACGGACCTCACCGAGGCGGTACACGACCTCGACGTCGTCTTCGACTCGTCCTCGCAGGGCGCCAGTTCCCTGGAGATACTGCGGCCCGGCGGCACCCTCGTCACCATCATGGAGCACGGGAACCAGGAGCTCGCCGCCCAGGTCGAGGCCGCCGGACGGCGCTTCGCGGGCATCTCCGTCGAGCCCGACTACGCCTCTCTTGAGGCCATCGCCGCGCTCATCGACGCGGGCAGCATCCGCCCGCATGTGAGCGAGACGTTCCCGCTCACCGACGCCGCCAAGGCCCATGAAGTGGTCGAGTTGGGCCGGGTCCAGGGCAAGGTCGTCCTGACCGTCGCCGAGTGACAACAGGTCCTAGGGTGGGTGCGCAGGCACAACCGCAGGTGGGACATGGAGAGAAGGGGCAGGCGTTGGACATCCTGACCGAGGCACTGAGCTCGATGCGGACGGGGCAGCCCGCTTCCGTACGCACCGAGGGCCGCGCGCCCTGGGGCCTGCGCCTCCCCCCGGTCGCGGGCGCCGGCTTCCATGTGGTGCTGTACGGAACGTGCTGGCTGGTCCCGCTGGACAACGCCCCCGGCGCCGAGCCCATCGCGCTGAGCCCCGGCGATGTGCTCTTCCTGCGGGACGGTCGCGGTCACATCCTCGCCGATCAGCCCACCACCCCGGCCGAGATGGAGGGGCACGGCCAGTACCGGGCGGGCACTCCGATCGGCACGGTCACCCTCGGCGGCGACGGGCCACGCACCAGTCTGCTGTGCGGCAACTACCAACTGGACCAGGGCCGTCCGCATCCACTCGTACGACAGCTGCCCGAGATCATCCACCTGCCCACCCGGCACGGCCGGCACCCCGAACTCAGTGCGGCGGTCCAGCTGCTCGGCTCGGAGCTGGAGAACCCGCGCATCGGGTCGACGGGCATCGTCCCCGCGCTCATCGACTCGCTGCTTCTCTACATCCTGCGCGCCTGGTTCGAGGACCAGCCGCCCGCGGCCGCCGCGGGCTGGGCGGCCGCGCTCGGCGACTCCGCAGTCGCACCGGCGCTCGCCGCCATCCACGAGACCCCGTCGACCCAGTGGACCGTGGAGGCGCTGGCCGACCGGGCGGGTCTGTCCCGCGCGGCCTTCGCCCGCCGCTTCACGACGCTGGTGGGCGAGCCGCCCATGGCCTATCTGACGCGGTGGCGCATGACGACCGCCGCCAGGCTGCTGCGCGAGTCCGAGTCCCCGCTGACCACGGTCGCCGCGCAGACCGGCTACAGCTCCGAGTACGCCTTCGCCAAGGCGTTCAAGCGGGAGTACGGCGAGGCCCCCGGCGGCTACCGCCGGGCGGCCCGCGCCGCTTGAGCCTGGCCGGGCAGCCACTCAACTGCCCGGCGGCCGCGCTCAGTTCGCGCTGAGCCGACTGCTGAGCCAGTCGAGGGCCGGCGGGATCTCCCGGCGCCAGGTGTTGAAGTTGTGGCCTCCGGTGTCCAGGGTGATCGAGGAGACCCGGGCGGGGGCCTTCACCTTCGCGATGAACTTCTGCGTCGCCCGGTAGTTGCTCTCGCCCTTCTTGGACGTGGTGACCAGGAAGGAGGAGTTGCCCTGCGGCAGGTGGTCCAGGGCCCACAGCAGGTCCGCCCGGTGTTCCTCACGCTTGTTGCCGTGGAAGAGGTCACCGGAGTCCATGTCGATCTCGGGCTTGTAGTCGGCCGACAGACCCACCCCGGCCGCGTACTTCTCCGGGTGGTGCAGCGCCACCGCCAGAGCGCAGTAGCCGCCGGTGGAGTCGCCGATGAAGCCCCAGTTGCGCGGCTTGGTGCCGACCCGGTAGTTGGACGAGATCGCGCGCGGCAGATCGGCGGCGAAGAACGTCTCGGTCTGCGGGCCGTGCGGGATGTCGACGCACTGGGTGTTGCGCGGCGGCACCACGGTCGGCCGCATCATCACCAGGATCATCGGCAGCATCTTGTGGTCCTTGGCCTGCATCCAGGCCGTCTTCGGATAACGCAGCCCCTTGAGCAGGTTCTCGGCGGTGCCCGGGAACCCGGTGAGCACCACCGACACCGGGAACTTCTTGCCCTCGTACGCCTTCTGGAAGTACTCCGGCGGCAGATACACATAGGCCGGGCTGGCGATATGAGACTTCTCGCCCTGCACCATGACCTTCTGGATCTCTCCGCCGATATGGGGCGTTCCGCCGCCGGGGACGTCGACCTTCTGCTTGGCGATCAGCTTCACGTCCGGGCCGGCGGCCGCGTTGTCCATGACCCCGACCCCGTCCTGGTGACCGAGGAGATCCGCCCACGAGCCGTAGAACAGGAAGGTGTTGTTGGCGATGAGGCCCACCGAGGCGAACACCAGGAGCTGGACCGAGAGGATCAGCCCCACCCTCCCCAGAATGGCTCGCCAGGTGTTCCGTGCCAGGTTCGGCCACAGCCAGACAGTGACCGCGAACAGCACCATCGCGCCGAACACGGCCAGAGCCAGGACCTTGCCGCTCGTGAGACCCATGAAATCAGTGACGCTCTCTGCCAGTTGTTCACCCGGGCACGCGGGCACGCGCGCCCGGGGGCAGCACCACGCAGGGGTGTGCACCGGTATAGATAAGCATCAGCGGGGATCCGTTCCACCTCCGGGGGCCGTCTCCGGCCCCTCGGCGTCAGCGGTGAGCGGCGGATGCGCCGCGCACGGTCCCCGTGGCCGGTTTCTGCCCCCAGATGAAGACGGCGTCGCCGATCTCGATGGTGTTCCACAGCCGCTGGGCGTCGGCCAGCCGGAGATTGATGCAGCCCGCCGAGCCGCCGCCGTTGAAGAGGTCGCCGTACACCCCGTGGAAGGCCTGGCCGCCCGAGAAGTACTGGGCGTACGGCATGGGCGCGTTGTCGTAGAGCTCGGAGTGGTCGTCGATGCGACGCTCGGTGATCTCGTGCCATCCGTCGCGGGTCGTCTGACCCCAGCGGCCGCTGCGGACCGCGACCGCCGGATAGATCACCCGGCCGTCCCGCTGCACCCACAGGAGCTGCCGCTCCAGATCGACACAGACGACCCGGTCCTCCCGCCGGGGACACTTTCCGGCCTTGTTGGGAGCGCGGTGCTCTTCGATCACCAAGGTCGTACGGTACGTGGCGAGGCTCGCGTAGCCGTCGGCCGGGACGATGCCGTTGTGCGCCTGGAAGGTCCGGATCGCCGCGCAGTCGGCGGGCGACTGGCGGCCGTCGACGGGGAGCTTCAGATACCGCTCCAGCTGCCATTGATACGGGCCGGTGTCCGCGGTGCACGCGGGCTCGGGCGGCGGTGCCGCCGACGCGGACTCGGCGGTCAGGCCGGTCGCCAGCGCGGCGAACAGGCCGAGGGATATCGCCTGGCGAAGGCGGCTGCGTATGAGCGGGATCATCACGTGCTCCGGGTCGCTGGATGCGGCGACAGCGTCCAGGCACCGGCGCCTTGGCGCCATTCGAGCACGGCACGGCACGGGCCGCCGGGTGCCCGGGGCCATCCGGGTGGCGGTGCACTACGACGGATCAGGCGGGCGGCCCCGGCCCGTACACGATGTTCGCGTACGGACCGGGGCCGCCGTGGGTCAGTGCGAGCCGCCGTGCCCCATCAGTGGCGCGGGCCTCCCTTGCCCTTGCCCTTCCCCTTGTCCGGCTCGCCGCGCTTGTTGGTGAGCCGCAGCTCGATGCCCTTCGGCGCGTTCTCGGCGGTGAGGACGTACGGACCCGAGACGGGGTTGCCGGGCAGCACATACCCCTCGGGGACCGCGACCTCCCGGACGTAGTACGTGCCCAGGTCAAGGCGGTCGAAGTCGCATCTGCCCGTGCCGTTGGTCGCGCACGCGGGGCCGGTCTTGGTGTCGGGACCGGGGCCGGACGTCTGCAGGCCCGGCCGCCCGTTGGTCTCCCGCCACAGCTCGAACACCACCCCGCTCAGTGGCCGGTGGGTCGTCTCGTCCGTCTTGTGCACGTAGATGCCGCCGTGGACCGGCGGGATCGGGGCGTCCTCGACGGTGACGGCGACGCCTCGCTCGGCGTTCTCGGCGGTCAGCTCGTGCGGGCCGGACACATTGGGCCGGGGCAGCTCATAGCCGTTCGGCGCCTTCGTCTCCTGCCAGTAGTACGAGCCCAGCGACAGATCGGCCACCCGGCACTCGCCGTCCGCACCCGTTGTGCACGCACCGCCGACCGCCGTGTCCGGTGTGGCGCCGCCGGTCTGCAACCCGGCCTGGCCATTGGACTCCCGCCACAGCTGGAACACCGCGCCCGGCAGCGGACGGCCCGTGTCGGACGCCTTCTTGGTCACGCTGATCCGGCCGTGGACGACAGGCGGCTCGTCGTCCGGCAGATCCCCGTCGAAGGGGTAGCTGTGCAGTTCATAGCCGCCGGAGCCCTCCTGGACCAGGTTGCCGGCGAGGTAGACGCGGCCGTTCATGCCCGGTGTGGAGATCGTCGTGGTGCCGGCCGGGTTGCCCGCCATCATCGAGCCCTGGAACTGGGCGCCACCGGTGAGCCGCACGGTGGTCGCGGTGGGGAAGTTCCACATCAACTTCGGCCGCAGTTGGGTCAGTTGATCGCCCGGGAGACCGGTGCCGGTGTAGGTGTTGATGGTGGGGGTGTTCGAGAGCATGTTCACGATCACGGTCGCGCCGGCCGGGATGCCCGTGAAGGCCAGACCCACCTGCGTCGTCGGCCCACCGAGGTCACCGGGGACGTTGAAGACCTGCCGTTTGCTGGTGCCGTCGCCCTTGAACGTGACCGCGCCGCTCGACGCGGTGACCGTACCGGTGGCGCTCTGGCGGGCCATGGAGTGTGAGAACCGCTCGATGACCGGCAGCAGGTCGGCGTACTTGGCGCCCGCGCCGCTGTCCTGGATGGCCTTGCCGGTCGGGGCGATACTGATCGTCCCGGTGGCCGTCGTGCCGTACCGCAGATTCCCCCAGGCGGTCGTCTTGGAGTCGGAACCACCGAGGTAGAGCGTGTTGCCGCCCGCGACCGAGACGCCCTTGCCGACCGTGACGAAGTCCGTGCCGTCCGGCGGGACCACCCGCGAGCCCACGCCGACGACACTCATGTTGAACGCGCCGCCGCCGTTCTTGGCGATGCTCAGACCGCCGAGCGTGACGACCTGCCCCTCCACCTCGGCGGCCCGGCCCTGCACCGTGTAGTCGCCGCCGACGAACACGTTGATCGAGGCGTCCCGCCCGACGAAGTCACCGTTGTGCGGCGGCGGGTAGGTGCCCGGACACTGCGGGCCCGAACAGGCACCCAGCGGTGGGGGCAGCGAGACTGCGGCGCTGGGCCAGGCCGCCGCCAACGGCGTACCGGCCAGGGCTGTCACCACCGCAAGCCGTACCAGCAGGCTTCTTGCGCGGGCGCGGTTCGGCACGGACGCTCCGATCTACGGGGACGCGAACAGCGGACCCCGCCAGCAGAAACGGTCGAGCGCCCAGGAGCCGCCAACCGGCCCGGCGACGCGCAGAAGATCGCTCGCATGGGCCAGCTTGCCCGAATTCCGAACACGCGCACGCAAAGGGGGGGCGCTCCCCGGATTCAGGGACGCGTCTTGGCCAGCAGCTCGACGATCTCGGCCGTGGTACCGCTCTCACCGAGGCGCGGGAAGATCCGCTCCACGCTGTTGCGATGCGCCTCCGCGTCCAGGTCGGCCATGGCGTCGATGGCCAGGGTGACGTGGTAGCCGTGCTCATGGGCGGCGCGTGCGGTGGACTCCACGCCGATGCTCGTGGCGATTCCGGCCAGCACGATCTGGGTGACGCCCCGGCGGCGCAGCTGAAGATCGAGGTCGGTGCCGTGGAACGCGCCCCAGTTGCGCTTGGTCACCCTGATGTCCTCGGGGTGCCCGGACAGCTCGTCGACAACGATGTCCCAGCCCTCGGGGAGCCCCGCTCCCCCACGGCTCGCCTCGGTGCGGCCCGGTGTGGCGTCCGCTCCGTCGGCGGCGACGGTGACTCGTACGAGAACGACCGGGAGGTCGTGGGAGCGGAAGGCGGCGGCCAGTTCGGCAGCGCGGGCCACCACTTCGGGGCCGGTGTGGGGAGTGGTCGGGGCGACGACGATGCCCTTCTGGAGGTCGATCACGACGAGCGCGGTGCGGGCGTCGAGAGTGGTCAGGGTCATGGGTGTGCCCTTTCTGATGTGCCGGGTGTCATGTCGCATGGTTTACGGGTTCGGTGCGCCGACGCGGCGCAAGGACGGGTCCAGAAGGGTGGCCGCGGCGAGCAGGACGGACACGGCGGCCATGAACAGACCCAGGTCGTGCAGCCCCCGGGTGTCGGCGCCGTGCTTGAAGAAGGCGGCGTTGGCGGACGAGGCGATCAACGCGCCGAGATACATGAACGTACGCAGCAGCCCGGCGGCGGAGCCGATGCGGGCGGGGTCGGCCTGGTGGTACAGCGCGTTCTGGTTGGCGAGCCCGATGAGGCCCTGCGGAACCCCCATGACCACGCCGACCAGGATCAGCAGCCACACCGCGCTGCCGGAACCCAGAAGCAGCAACAGGGCGGAGCCGATCACCTGGAAGACGCTGCCGACGACGAGTTTGCCGCGCAGCCACGGACGGCGTCCAGTGATTCCGGAGACGAGCACCGCGCTCAACGAAAGCGGCAGTTGGATCAGCCCGGCCATTGAGGCGGACAGCCCGCGCCCCTCCTCCAGCCACTGGGTGAACCCGTACAGGAAGGCGTACAACGTGATGAAGCTCAGCACCTGCCGCAGATACGTGGTCATCAGCGGGCCGTTGCTCCCGAACACCCGCAGATCGATAAACGGCTCCGCTGTGCGCAACTCCCGTACGGCAAAACCTCCTGCCGCCAAAGCGGCGAGCACCAGCAGGTACCAGTGGGTGAGTTGAGGACCCATCAGGAACAGCATCGCGGTGACGAGCGCGACCGCGAACAGCCCCATGCCCGCCAGATCCACCCGCGCCTTCGGTAGGCGTGTGTCCTGTTCCTTCCCGCCAGTGGGCGCCTTGGGCAGGCGCCGCGCGCCGAGTACGAGACAGGCGGCCGAGAGCGGGATGTTGACCGCGAAGATCCACTGCCAGCCGCCCAGACCGATCAGCAGTCCGCCGAGTGCGGGGCCGACGACGGCGGTGACCTGGTTGGCCACCGACAGTGCGGTGAGGATGCCGACCGGGCTCTCCTGGCCAGTGCGTTCGGCCTCGCTGCGAGTCAGCGACATCGACGCCGGATACGCGGCCGAGGTGCCGAAGCCGAGCAGCACTCGACTCGCGATCAGCACGCCAAGGGTGGGCGCGAGGATGCCGAGGAGCCCGGCGGCGCCGACCAGGGCCGTGCCCACGAGGTAGAGGCGGCGGGGGCCGTATCCGTCGACCAGCCGTCCGATGACCGGCTGGCCTATGGCGGTGGCGAGATAGAGCGCGGAAACCAGCCAGGCCGTCCGCGCCGGAGGCGCCCCGAACGCGGCGCCGATCGGCACCAACGCGACCGCGATCATCGAGGAGTTGATCGGGTTCAGGACCGAACCCAGGATCATCGGGGCGATCAGGCGACGATCGAAGCCGTCCTGCGAACGGGTCGAAGGTCGGCGCAGTGAGCGGGCTATCCGTGCGACTAACGCGCTCACGGCTGCGTGAGACGTTCCAGCAGGGCCATCGCCTCGACGATGGTGCGCCGCTCGTTCTCCGAGTAGCGGTCCTGGAGCGCCCGGGCCAGCCACTCCTCGCGGGCCTGCCGGTTGCCTTCGGCGCGCTCACGGCCCGCTCTGGTCAGGCTGACCAGCTGGCGGCGGCCGTCCTGGGGGTCGGGATGGCGCTGGATCAGCCCGTGCCGGTCCAACCCCGCGAGGGTGGCGGCCATCGACTGGGGGCGCACCCCCTCGGTGGCCGCCAGAGCGCTGGCCGAGGTGGTGCCGGCTTTGCCCAGGAGGGTGAGCGCGGACACCTGGGACGGGGTGAGGTCCTGTGTCTCGGCGATCTCCCGGAGCCGTCGCCGCAGGCGACTGAACGCCACCCGCAGGTCACGCGCCGCGCTGACGGCCGACCCGGAGATGTCCCCGGTGATCTCTTCTCTGTCGTCCGTGGTCATATCGTCCACCGTAAATCCTTCAGGCTGGACTGTCCAGTCTGGACTGCACAGTTTCACCTGAACATTTTTACGCCACCGCATGTGCGCGGGGGCGCCGACGGATGTGCGCGGGCACACGCCCGGTGTGATGCTGGGCGTTGACACCTCGACCGCCGCCGGGAGACTCCATGAGCGACCGCCACCACGTCGTCCTGCTGCCGTTCGCCGACCCGGCGCGGTGCCGGTCCGCGTTCGCGCAGGCCAAGGAACTGCCCGGGCTGCGCCAGGCCGCGATCCTGGAGCGTTCGGCGGACGGCGTACTGGACGTGCCCGACAACCACGTGCGCGGCGCGGGCGTGCCCACCGTCGGCTCGGGCGTGGTCGGCGGCCTCATCGGTCTGCTTGGCGGCCCGCTCGGGATGCTGCTCGGCTTCACGGCGGGAGCCGCGCTCGGCAACGCGGCCGAGGGCCGACGCGAATTGGACGACATGGCCGGTCTCATCGTGCTGAGCGCCCGCGTCCCGGACGGCGCCGCGCTGCTCGTCCTCGACCTGGACGAAGCCTCGCCCGCACCGGTCGACCAGCTGGCCGCCGACCACGACGTCGCCGCCGAGCGGCTGTCCGCGAGCGCGTTCGCCGAGCAGGTCCGTGCGGCCGAACGGCAGGCCGAGCGTCCGGCCGGGGACTCCCCGGCCGCCACCGATGCCCGGAACCCGCTTGACTAAGCGTCATCACCCTGCTGCGCTAGGTGAGTTGGGCGACCTAGGGGTGGGGAGTCGCGGTGTCATCACGGGCGGATCTGCGCGCGCTGTTCCGGTCCAACGACCGGGAGTTACGGGCGGTCGACTTCTTCGCCGACCGGCGTGACGAATGGGTCACCGTGGCCTCCAGCCTCGTACGCCACATACGATGGGTGAACGATCCCGCCTTCGACGTCCAGGACCTGGAGACCCCCCGGCGCAATGTGCTGGTCTTCTACGGCGTGGGCGGCATCGGCAAGTCCACGCTCTCCCGTGGTGTGGCGGAGCACCTGGTGGACGGCGCGGCCCACGGGGCGAACTGGCCGCCGCTGGACCCGCAGGTCGGGCCGGTCATTCCGGTCCGGGTCGATCTGGCGCGGGACGCCGGTACGGACTTCGAGGCGCTGATCCTGGCCCTGCGCCTCGCCGTGGCGGAGCTCGGGGTGCCGATGCCCACCTTCGACCTCGCCTTCCAGCGGTACTGGGAGCGCAACCACCCCGGTGAGCCGATCGAGGAGTACTTACGTCGGCGTACGTGGTTCAGCCGTTTCCCCGCGACCCGCTCGATGCCCCGGCAGATGCAGTCGGCCCTGTCCGATGTCGCCCAGGCACTCCAACTGCCAGGCACAGCAGGGGCGTTGGTGGGGCAGGGGCTGCGCGCTGTGGTGCGCGGGCTGCGCGAGCACCGGCGCCAGGTGCGCGCGCTGGCCGACTGCCGCCGCCTCGCCGATCTGCTGGAGGCCGATCCGGACCTGGAGGCGCTGAGCTACTACGCCCATCTGCTGGCCTGGGACCTCAGCCGGGTCTCCGCCCGGAACCGGGCTGTGCTCGTGGTGCTCCTGGACACCTTCGAGGACGTCGGCAGCCGGGTGCACCGGGATCTGGAGCGGCTGATCCAGCGCGTGGTCTGGCTGATGCCGAACGCGCTGTTCATCATCACCGGCCGCAACCGACTCCCGTGGGACGACCCTCAGTTGGAGGGCCAGTTGGACTGGGCTGGCCCGCAGTACTGGCCGCTGCTGGCCGGCGGCTCCGAGGAGGATCCGCGCCAGCACCCGGTGGGCTATCTGTCGGCGGGCGACTGCGAGACGTATCTGTGCCACCGGCTCACGCTCGGCGGCAGCCCGCTGATAGACGACCGCACCCGCCGGCTGATCACCGCCAACTCCCATGGCCTGCCGCTCTATCTCGATCTGGCCGTCATGCGGTTCCTGGACCTCTACCGGCGCGACGGCCGCGCCCCCGAGCCCACCGACTTCAACCTCGACTTCCCCGCCCTGGTCGCGCGCACCTTCCGCGATCTCACCGCCGATGTGCGGCGGGTGCTGCGCGCGGTGAGTCTGCTCGACTCGTTCTCGGTGGAGCTGGCGACCGCCTCCGCCGGGCTCGATCACGACGCGCCCGCCCTCGACCTGGTCGAGCGGCCCTTCGTCGACAGCGACCACGGCGCGCCCTGGCCGTACCGGCTGCACGATCTCGTACGCGACGCGGTACGAGAGGCCGACTGCACCAGCGAGGACCGGTGGAGCGCCGCAGACTGGCAGCGGGCCGCGCGCCGCACCTTCGACGCCCTGGGCTCCCAGACCACCGGCGAGCGGCAGCGACTGGTGGCCGCGCTGCGCCAGGGCCTGCGCCTGGCGCGTGACTACCGGCTCGACCTGGCGTGGCTGGCCGACGCGGCGTTTCGTTATGTGGACGACTTCGTCTGGGAACCCATCGAGTTACCACCCGCCGCCGGGACAGATCCCCAGACTCCCCAGGCACCTCCGGGTATCGACAGCCCGGCCGAAGCGCTCGCCGTGACGCTCTCGGTGATCGCCCGGCGCCAGCGCCGCCACCGGGGCGAGACCGCCGAGCAGCTGCGCACCGTGCTAGCCAGCGGCCAACTCCCCGCCGAACTCCTGGAGTTACCCCGGTACTTCCTCGCCGAATGCGACCGCGACCTGGGCCACTTCGACGCGTCGCTGGAAGGGATGCGGCAGGTCGCCGAGGCCGGTGGACACCTCGCCCCCACGGCCGCCCGGGGTCTGGTGCATCTGGCGCGCCGCATCGGCCGGTTCGGGCACGTCCGCACCGCCGCCGAGGCCCTGGGCCCCGAGGGCCGACGCGACCGGGTCCTGGGTGATCTGTGGTGGACCCAGGGCAGCATGGGGCTCGCCTGCTCCGCGTACGCCGCCGCCCGTGACGAGGCACTGCGCGCGGGCCAGCCAGGTGAGGCGGCGTTGTCCCAGGCCTGTCTGGCCTACGCCGCCGCCTTCCAGGACCGGCCCCGGTCCGCCGAACAGATCGCCCGGGCCGAGGACATGCTCGCCGGGGTCTCCATCCGCTGGGCCGAGGTCCAGAACGACATCGCGGCCCTGATCCGGGACGCGGGCGTGGCCTCGGATCTGCCCGAGCGGGCCGACGACCTCCTCGCCCGGGCACGCGCGGCAGGTCTGACGTCGTCCATCGCATATGTGCGCCTCGCCGTGTGCCTGCACGCGGCCGTTCTGGGACACCCCGATCAGCTCGACGACGCCCGGGCCCGGTTGCGTACGTGCGTACGGGGTGAGGAGTTCGCGTATCTGGCCGAGCTCTCCTATCTGATGGCCGACGAGGAGCCGCCCGCCGATCTGCCGCGCGCCCAGTGGCTCGACGGCCGACCACAGGTGCGGGCGCGCTGGACGGCCGTCGTGCAGGACCGGCGCCGAGAAGCAGCCGCACGTGCCGTGAGGGGGGAATGAGCCGATGGCGACCTACACCACGCTCGACGACATCGATCTGTCCGCCGTCGCCTACCACTACGGCCTCGGCCCGATCCGGCTCGCCCCCCTGCCCGGCGGCGCCGCCAACTCCAGTTTCCGTGTCACGGCGGCGACCGGCACCTACGTCCTGACGATCCTCGACAACCACGACACCGCCAGCGCACGCCGACTCTCCGCGCACACTCAGGCGCTCTTCCGGCTGGGTGTGCCGACCAACGAGGTCGTCCCGACCGTCGACGGCGCACCGATCACCCGGCTGCGCGGCCGTGGGGCGGTCCTGAAGAAGTGGATCGAAGGAATCGTTCGGCAACCCCTGCCCCTGACCCACCTCCCTGCGGCGGGCCGTATGCTCGCCGAACTCCACGCACTCCCACCCACCTCACCCGGCCTCGCCGACCTCCCGGTCGGCACACGTCGGCTGACCCCTCAACACGAGTTACTCATCCGGGAGTTCACGGACAAGGAATTCGCCGCCTGGCTCACCGACCACCTCGATCGCGTCCACACCGCCGAGGCGGCCAACCAGCGTACGCCCAGGATCGTGCACGGCGACTTCTTCGACGACAACATCGTGATACGCACCGACGGCGGCCTCTCCCTGCTCGACTGGGAGACACTCACCCTCGACGACCCCCTCCTCGATCTGGGTGCGGCGGCGGTGGGTGTGGGACGGGAGGCGGGTCTGCTCGCACCGGCTCGGCTGCGCGCGCTGGTCAGCGGTTACGAGCAGGTCGCCCCGTTGTCGGACGCCGACCGGGCCGACCTGCCCATGGAGATCACCCACGCCGCGCTGATCATCGCGTTCCACCGCTACCGCCGCCACCACATCCGCTTCCCCGACCCGCGCAAGAGCGGCTACCACATGGAGATGATCACGTTCGTGGACTCGGTGGCGGAGGGCACCCGGACGCTGCGCGAGCGCGACTAGCCGGACACGACGGAGGGTGTCATGACCTCGGCCCACTCGCGTCGCATCTGGTCGATGAACGGCGGGATCTCCCGGTAGAGGTGGTGGTTGGCCGGGTCGGGGTGCGTGAGGTGGTGTCGTACGTAACGGTGGTAGGCGATCACCACGGAGGCGTAGACCGCCGCGTCGAGCAGCTCGGCGGGGTCGATCTCCGCGTCCGCGGCGGCTTCCGTGTACCCCTCCACGAGTCGCCGGGCACGCTCCGCGTGGAACTCCGCGCCGACACGGCACAGCCCGACGATGGCCATGCCCAGGTCGATGAGCGGGTCGTCGAACGAGGCCGTCTCCCAATCCAGGATGACCAGTTCACCGTCCTCGCCGACCACGATGTTGTCCGCGAAGAGGTCACCGTGCACCAGGACGGGCTTCACGTCCCGCGCGGTGATGCGGTCGACGCTGCGCCGCACTGCCGTCAGCCAGGCCGCGAACTCCCGGTCCGGGAAGGTCTCGCAACGCCGACGGGCATCGGCGGGCAGCCGACGTCCGTACAGCGGCACATCGGGGACGCCGTCGACGGGCAGCACATGAACGGCGGCCAGCGCCGCGCCTGCCGCAGGAAGCAGATCGATCGGCAGTACGTCGTGACACCGGCCCGACACGAAAGGCTTGACGATTACGGGACGGTCCTGGTGACTCGCGACAGACGTACCGTCAGACATGGTCAGTGGGGCGGGAGTTGATACTCCCTCGCCGCTGAGGTGATGCAGCAGACGAACCAGGGAGTACGCGGATTCGGCGGTGTGGTTGTCGAGGACGGTCAGTACGTGTGGGCCTTCGAAGCAGGACACCAGGTAGCTGGAGTTGGCCATTCCGCCGTTGAGCGGTGATACCTGATGAACTGTCAACTCATAGCCCTCACACAGACGCTGGACATCGTCGGACTCAAGCGTGGTGTAGCGGGCCATGGTGAGCGGCACTCCTTGTGGTGGGTGTGGTCAGGTGGGTGATCAGGGGTGGGCGAGGTGCACCCGGCGTTGCTCGACGACCTCGCGCCAGCGCGCCGCCGTGCCCTGCGCCGAGTCGATCCAGTCGGACACCGACACGGTCTGCCGGTGCGGCTCCCGCTCGGCGAGCCAGAAATCGATGATTTCCAGCAGATAGGTGAACTGCCCGGAATCCACCTGCGCGGCGAGGTTGTCACTAGCGACGCTCATCACCGAGGGGTCGCGCCGCACGGCAGCATGAAAGGCCCGAGTGAATTCGGCGTAAGCGGCGCTGGAACTCAGCCCGGCAGAACGGGACTTGGCGACCACCTCGTCACAACGGGCATGGAATTCACCGTCCGCGTCCGCCTTCCCCGCATCCGCGAGAAGTGCGGCCAGGATCACCTGAATCTCGGCCCAGGTGATGTCCACAGCGGTGAGCAGTTCCCGCGCCGACTCCACCGTACGCGCGGCATACGCGGGACTCCCGAACCCGGACGCGAAGGCACGACAGGCTTCCGAGAGCGCGGATTCACCCACCGCTCCCCGGGACCAGGCCAGATCGCGAGCGGTCAGATAGCACTCATCGGCCCGATCGAAGCACGCCTGCGTCCACCACAGGTCCCCGGCGAGCCGCGACCAGACCGGCGCCGGAGGCAGTGCTTCCAGATCAGCGTGCAGGGCGCGGAACTGCCCGGCTCTTCGCCGCAGATGGAGCAGGCCCTTCATGGCGGTGTCGGAGATTCGGCGTCCACCGTCTGCCAGCGCCCGAAGTTCGGCCTCCGACTCGGTGAATCGTCCCAGGTCACGGGCACACTCGGCATGGAAGTAGGACACCAGGTCATACGCCTCGCCGCTCAGCAGATCCGCGTCCAGACACCGTTCGAGGGCTCTCTCCGTCACCCGGCGATGCATGTGCTGGCGCTCCACCACGGCCACCAACGCCAGGGCAAACGCCTGCCCGGCAGTGGTCAGCGGAACATCGGGGTCCCCGCCCACCCCCGGCACACGGGGGCGCAGTGTCCCCTCCCAGACGTGGTCCGCCGTGAATCCGTACGCCGCGTCCACCAGCCATCCCAGCCCGAGCCGGCGTTCATGGGCCAGCTCAAGGCCCTGGTTGAGACAGTCGATCAGCGTCTGCCGGTCCTGGGCGCCATACGTTTCGTATACGGACCCCAAACGGCGGAAGGCTCGTTCTGCCGCCGCGTGCTCACTGGCCGACGTCGGGGGATTCTCATGCACAAGCGCGTTCCGTCCGGGCTGCGGGTGGCAGGAAGGGAGTCCGGGCATGCGGGGGCCGAGATCTCGGCGAGGGGTGCCCTGGAGAACGCAGAGGCTAGCAGCTCCGCACCAGGGCACCGCCCGTGTTCCGCCGGGCGAGGGCGAGTTGGCGCCAGAGGGACCCGGGTGGATCAACCGTTGCGCCGAGTGCCGGTGGTCGGCCCGTCCACACTCGTCGAGCGCCGCATACCGACGAGGAGTACGTCACGCCAGCCTCGCGACGGACCCGCTGTCACGACGGTGTGCCGACGTCGTACGGGCGTGGTGAAGTGCCTCAGCCGACGGTCGTCCACCAAGAGGGAGTCCAGCGGCCGCGTCAGGCGTACGCGCCCCAATTCCCGCCCCTCGTCGTCGAATACGCTACTCACGCCTCCTTCGACCCCACTGGCCTCGATCAGGTGAATGGCGATGGCGTCGAGACCGTCCCGGTGCACCCCCTCCGGAGCGGGCCGCCCAAGGCCGCCGGGCCCCGGCGCTATCCGCACCATATGCATGTCCACCTCCCAGAGCCCCTGCCCCGCCCCGGCAGCGGCCAGATCGAAACGCAGCAGCCGCCGCACCAGAGCGCTACCGCTGATGTGATCCGGCAGCGGCGCAAACGTACGGTCGATACCACCCGCGAGGGCGTTGAACTCCGCCTTCTGGTGATACGGGAGATGCGGCACGCGCAGCAATCGACCCCGGAACCGGCCCGCGCGCGCATTTCCCTGCCAGAGCAGACGGCCGTAGCGCCGATAGCGGCCGGTGTCCGGTGGTGCGTAGGGGTCGGCGGGCAATGCCTCCCAGGTGTCGTGGGAGTCGGTCCGAAATCGCGAGAAGGCTTTCGCCAGCGCGAACCGGTCACCGTTCACGAACATCCAGCCCTGTCCCGAAAGTCTCCGTGCGACCTCCTCCGTCGCCGATTCGGCCAGTAAGTGCTCACCACCGGGCACGCCGCCCCCAATTTCCCAGTGGCCGGTGGCTATGCCCGAGTTCTGCGGCTCTCGGCGGCCACGGCCTCGACGAAACGCTCCAGCCCTCGCGGGTCCGTATCAAGGAACAGATTCGGCTCGACGAGTTCCAGCTCCATCACCACCGGCTGCCGGTTCTCGCCCAGCGCCAGGTCCACCCGGGCGAAGAGCAGATCGCCCGGCGGGGGAACCGCCGCCAGTGCCGCCCGCGCGGCGCGAAGCTCCGCGTCCGTGGGCACGTACGGGGTGACACCCGGATGCGCGACCCGCTCGTTGTCGATCACCCCGGCCTCGGTCAGCACCGGCCCCTTGCGGATCGCGTGACTGAAGTCGCCCGCGACGAAGACCAGCGCCCGCTCCCCCTCCTCCACCAGCGGCAGATACGGCTGGACCATCACCGTACGACCCTGCTCCAGGAGCATCCGCGCGTGCCCCAGCGCATCCGCATGGCGGCCGGGCAGATAGCGCGCGGTGTCACGTGCTCCGGCGGACACCGCCGGTTTGACCACCACACCATCGGCCTGGTCGAAGGCTTCCTCGCCGATCGCCTCGCCCGGGGCGAGAATCCGCGTGGGCACTATGGGCACCCCGCGCTCACCGAGCTTCAGCAGATACCGCTTGTCGCTGTTCCAGTGCACCACCGGCGCCGGATTCCACAGCCGGGTGGCCCGGGCCGCCGTGTCCACCCAGGTCAGATACTCGTCGTGTCGTTCCGCGTAGTCCCAGGTGGAGCGGATGACCGCCAGGTCGAACCGCTCCCAGTTCCCCTGATCCGCGTCCCATGTCACCGCCTGTGCGTCCATACCGTCGGCGCGGAGGGCGTCCACGATCAGAGGCAGATCGACGTCGTACTCAAGCCCGGCATCGCTCGTCACCACCGCGACTTTGGTAACGCCGCTCATGCCACCCCCTGGCCACACGTCGGACCCACCGCCGGACCCGCTCTAGATGACACAAGTGTCATGGACTCATCGGGTTGGGGCAAGAACGGCCCGGCCGCACCGGGAGTGGCTTGTATCAACACTCGGACAAACGGGTGTATCTGTGGTGTCGCTACCCACTACGACACCACTCCTCCTCTTTCCTGTTTATATGACAAACCCGAAGAAGTACCTAGTCTGCGCCCTCATCGGCGCCACCCTGTCCGTCGGCTTCGCCGCTCCCGCCATGGCCGACGGCCACGGCAACCACGGCTACGGCGACGAGCGCAACCACCACAGCTACGGTGACCGGGACCGGGACCACCACAGCTACGGTGACCGGGACCGCCGCGACCACCACAGCTACGGCGACCGCAACCGCTACGAGCGCTACGACCGATTCGACCGCTTCAACGAGTCGGGCCGGACGTGCCGCAACGAGGGCGGCGGCGCCGAAGCCTTCGGACGCGTCTCCGACTCCCCCGGCTTCCTGTCCGGCAACCTCGTCCAGGTCCCGATCGACATCCCCATCAACGTCTGCGGCAACGGCATCGGCATTCTCTGACCCACCCCACGACCACCGGCCGGCACCGCCGCGCACACCACGGCGGCGGTGCCGGCCGGGGGGCTACTTCGTGCGGCGCGGATCGATGTGGCGCTGGACGAACTCGTAGGCGCGCGTGCCGAACTGCGGGCCCAGCCTCGACGACGCCTTGACGGCGGACGGGAAGTGCACCCCGGCCCACACCCTCGACTGACCGCAGGCCGCGGCGTAGTCGGTCCAGGTGTCATACGTCAGCGTGAGGTCCTTCGCCGGTGTGACACCCGGTTCGATGTGCGACGAACCGGCCTTGCGCGGCAGGGAGATGCCGATGGTGTCGCTGCCGAGGAAGAGCCGCGCCGCCTGCGCGTACGCATAGCAGGCAGCGGTCGAGCCGGACGGGTACTCGGGGTGGTTGGTGACCGGCAGATAGCTCTGCCACTGGTTGCCCGTGATGTCGTCCACGGTCCCCTTGCCGGGGCCGCCCCAGGCGGTCACCGGCGTGTCGCCGTACAGATACCGGATCGCGCTGAACGGCCGTACCGAGTCGTAGCGCGTCTTCTCGTTCCACACGACGATCGTGGTGTCGAACAACGCGATCTCGATGGTCGCGATGAACTGCACGAACCCCTGGACGTCCAGATGCCCGGCCTTGATCGCGGCCGTCCCGGGGACTTCCGCGAGCGCGACGAACTTGTCGCCGAACATCTCGGCGGCCATCTTCTGACGATCCGTCAATCCAGCGGAGGAGGCGAGGACTTCGTCGACCTGCTGCTTGTACGCCCGCCGGTTGTGGTAGTTGCTGTCGACCGGCGGTGGCACATGGAACCGGCCCGGTTCGTCATACGTGAACGGTGTGACCAGACGCATCTGCGGGGTCGCGAACTTCTGCACCTCGAAGGTACCGTCGCCCCGGGGAACGAGGGCCGGCTGCCAGCGCGAGGGGTCGCGCAACTCATACGCGGTGTTGACCGGCTCGTATCCGGTGTAGTCCGCGTACGGCGCCTGCTGACTACCGCCCTCGTCGCCCAGCCGGTTCATACCGTCGTGATACCGGGTCTCCATGACGTGCCGGGCCGCGAGATTGCCGAGGCCGATCGCGGTCCGGGTGTTCTCCTGGTGGTCGTCGGGGTCCAGGCCGACCGAGGTCATCATCGACCGCCAGGCCGCCGTGGCCTGCGGGATACGGGCGGTGAAGACACGGTAGGACGCGTAGAGAACCGCGATGTTCCGGTTCCGGGTGGTGCGCTCGGCCGCCGGGCGGCGGCCCAGGTTCGAGTAGATGCCCACCGCTGTGTCGTGGTACGGCGCGATGGAGTCGAACCAGGAGATCTCAAGGAGCATGCCGTAGTCGACGATGAGCGTGATGTCGGAGCCGTCCCGCGAGATCGCCGTCCGCTCCTGCTGCTGGAGCGCCGGGTAGACCACTTCGAACGCGGCGTTGCCGGTGTCGAAGTCGAACGACTGCACCGTGCGCTGTGCGGCGGGGTTGCGCTGTGCGCCGGGGGTACCACCGGCCGGGTCGGCCGACGCGAGGCCGGCGGACGTCCCGAACAACAGGACCGCGCTACAGGTGGCCGCCAACCGTAGAGATCCCGGCCGCCTCAGCCGCCTTCGCTTCCTCATGGGTCAATCTCCCTTCGAAGGGATTTGGCCAACGAAGGCACGGTAGAGCCTGCGACCATGCGCGGTGCCTCGGGATTCGGTCGACTTGACGGTGTACGTCCAACCACGTTCGGCCCGTGAACGCGCCCAGGCCACGCGCCCCTCATCCGCCGCACCCGCACACGAGCGCCCCCTGGGCGACACTGAAAGGGGACTCGAACAAGGAGGCCGTCCATGAGCACCCCTGCGCTTCCCTCGATCACCACCGCGCTGCCGACCGAATACCGCGAGCGCCTGATGGACATCGCCCGCGAGGTGAATCACCCCGCCGGGACGCGGATCTTCAACGAAGGCGGCCACGCCGACCGGTTCTGGATCGTCCGCTCCGGCACCATCACGCTCGACATGCACATCCCCGGCAGACGCCCGGCCGTGATCGAGCAGCTGGGCTCCGGTGAACTGGTGGGCTGGTCCTGGATGTTCCGCCCCTTCGTGTGGCAGCTGGGCGCCGAGGCGATGACGCCGGTCCGTACGCACGAGTTCGACGCGGCGACCGTGCGGACGATGATGGACGACGACCCCGCGTTCGCCGCCGCGATCGGATCGTGGGTGGGCCGCGTACTCGCCCACCGCCTCCACGCGGCCCGCATCCGACTCCTGGATCTGTACGGCCCGTACGGCAGTGGCAGCCAGAACCTGCTCTGACTCGCACGCGAGCAGCTACTCACTGTAACCATAGGTACCCGGTGGCCCACCGGGCAGAAACCCCCCGGAAGGCCTCCAGTCATCCACCGCCGGACCCGGGGGTCTGCCTCCTGGGGTGAGGGCCGGGCCGTCCCTAGCATGAGGACATGGGACACCGTAAGGCGGCCGCCGTTCTCACCCTGGCCCTCGCCGCCGTCACCACCGGATTAGTACCGGGCGCCACCGCGAAGGCCGCCGCGCCCGACGACCTCGACCGGTTCCGTCACCAACCGCTGAAGTGGACCGCCTGCAAGGATGCGCAGCTCACCGAGAGCGGCGCCGAGTGCGCGACGCTCAAGGTGCCGCTGGATTACGCCCGACCCCAGGGCCGCACCCTCGATCTGGCGATCTCCCGCATCAAGGCCACCAGCCCGGCGAAGCGGCGGGGCATCCTCCAGACCAACCCCGGCGGCCCCGGCGCGCGCGGCCTGACCATGCCGTCCGACCTGCGGCAGAAGATGTCGCCCAAGGTGGCGGCTGCGTACGACGTCATCGGGATGGACGCCCGTGGGGTCGGCGAGAGCAGCGCGCTGAACTGCGGGCTGACTCGGGCGAGTTGGCTGCGGTCGGCGGGCAAGACCCGGGCGGGCTTCGACGAGAGCTGGCGGCTGGCGAGGAACGACGCCATCGCCTGCTGGAGCAAATACCCCGACGTACTGCCCTACTTCACCACCCGCGATACCGCCCGTGACATGGACCTCGTGCGCAGTGTGCTGGGCGAGCGGAAGACCTCGTTCTTCGGGCAGTCGTACGGGACCTTCCTGGGTGCCACGTATGCGCAGATGTTCCCGGGCCGGGTCGACCGGCTGGTCCTCGACAGCTCGCTCGACCCGGTCAAGTACGGGATGCGGATGCTGCAGGACATGGGCCCGGCGAACGAGCGGGCGATCGACGACTTCGCCCGCTGGGCCGCGCGGAATGATGCCGAGTACCGCCTGGGCGCCACCCCGGCGGCCGTCCGGGCCGCCATCGAGGGGCTGGTCCGTCGGGCCGAGGCGAAGCCGATCCCGATCGCGGGGTTCCAACTGGACGGCTACCTGCTGCCGTACGCGCTCTTCGCCTTCGGTTCCGACGAAGCCGAAAACGCTCAATATGCTGGTGCACTGCGGCAGTTGCTGGACGCGGCCGACGGCAAACCGGTCGACGCGACCCCGGATCTTCGTGAGCTGCTGACCCTCATGTTCCATCCGCAGGGCACCGGCGCCGACGTCGATCTGTCGGCCACACTCGCGGTGCTGTGCGGCGATGTCGCCATGCCCCGCGACCCCGAGTGGTATCGGAAAGCCATCGCACGGGCCCGGCCCACACAGCCGGTGTTCGGCCCGATGCACAACGGCCCGACTCCGTGCGCGTTCTGGAAGGAGAAGCCGCGCGAGAAGCCGACGAAGATCGACAACAGCGTCCCGGCGCTCCAGATCCAGGCCACCGGCGACACCCATACCCCGTACGAGGAGGGCCTTGGCATGCACCGCGCGATGCGCGGCACGCACCTGGTGACCGTACCCGTCCGCGTCCACACCGTGTACCTCTCCGACCACAGCCCCTGCGCGAAGAAGAGCGTCGACGACTACCTGGCGGACGGGAGGCTTCCGGCGAGGGACATGGCGTGCGGGCGGTGAGCGACGACGGGGGCGGGGGCGGCGACGGGCCCCTGCCGAAAACCGGTCGACCGAATCGGTTCTCCTCGACTGGCGCGTTCTGCTCTAATGGCGCGTTCTGTTCACGTGGCTCGCCACCGTACGGAAGGACCGCGCGATGCTGTCCAGACCCCTGCACGTCCTCAACGAGGGATCGGCGTTCCTCCTGGAACTGTGCGCGCTGGCCGCGCTCGCCTGGTGGGGGTATCGGACGGGCGAGAACACCGCTGTGAGTCTGTTGCTCGCGGTGACCGCACCTGGGGTCGCGGCCGTCGCATGGGGGTTGTTCGCCGCCCCGAAGGCGCGGATCCACGTTCCGCTGGCGGGTGTTCTGACCGTAAAGGCGCTGGTGTTCGGTGCCGCCGCGGCCGCGCTGTACGCCATCGGCCACCACATGCTCGCCGTCATCTTCGCGGCCGTGGCCTTGCTCAACACCACCGTCGCGACGCTGGACCGCCGCGCCTTGATGCACCAGGGGCGCTGAGAACGCGGCGCGCGCCCTCAGCCCGGCCTGGCTTTCCGCCACTGACACGACGGATGCGATTGACATGCAGCCTGGAGGCTGCCTATCGTGGAAATGCAGCCATATGGTTGCATTACTGGGGGTGGTAAGCGATGGACGCGGTGTTCAAGGCGCTGGCCGATCCCAGTCGGCGACGGTTGCTCGACCGTCTTCGGGAGCGCAACGGGCAGACCCTGCGCGAGCTGTGCGCCGGGCTGGACATGGCCCGGCAGTCGGTGAGCAAGCACCTCGCCGTACTGGAGGCCGCCGAGCTGGTGACCACGGTGTGGCAGGGGCGCGAGAAGCTGCACTACCTGAACGCCGCTCCCGTCAACGCCATCGCAGAGCGATGGATCAGCCGTTTCGACCGCGGGCGGGCGCACGCCCTCGCGGATCTGAAGAGAGCATTGGAGCAGCCCCCCATGGACAGCAAGACCTTCGTGTACGCGACATACATCCGCACCACCCCCGAGCGGCTCTGGCAGGCCCTCACCGACCCGGCCTTCACCGACCGCTACTGGGGCGTGAGCTTCCGCACCGACTGGACCGAGGGCTCGCCCATGGTCTGGGACGAGTCCGGCGCAACGACCGCCGACCCCGAACAGATCGTCCTCGCGTACGAGCCGCACCGCCGACTGTCGTACACCTGGCACACCTTCAGCCCGCAGTGGGCGAAGGCCAACGGCATCAGCGAGGAACAGCGTGCCCAACTCGCGGCCGAAGCCCGTTCGCAGGTCACCTTCAACCTCGAACCCCAGGGGGAACTGGTCAAGTTGACCGTCACGCACGACTTCGACCCGGAGGGCACGCTGTACTCGATGTGCAGCCAGGGCTGGCCGGTCGTCCTGTCCAGCCTCAAGAGCCTGCTGGAAACGGGCGAGCCGCTGCCCGACTCCCGACGCGCCGCTCAGGACAACTGACCGTCGCCTAGATCCCGAACGGCGCCGGGTAGTGGACGGTGCCGCTCGGCAGCGGATGTGCCTCGTCGAGGGTCATGGCCATCATGGCCTCGTCGGGGACGTCCACCGTCAAACCGATGCCATGCGTGGACGCCCGGGTGAAGCCGAAGCGCGGGTAGTACGCCGGGTGCCCGAGGACGACCACGTAATACTCACCGAGGTCCGCCGCCGCCTTCAACGCGGCCCGGATCGCGGCCGACCCGGCACCGGTCCTCTGACACTCGGGCCGTACGGACACGGGCGCGAGGCACAGGGCCGGGGTGTCGTCGATGTGGCAACGGGTCAGCAGCGCATGCCCGACGACCTCGCCGTCGTCGTCGACGCTGACGACGGACAGCCCGTCGATCCACGAGGCATCGCCCCGCAGCGCATCGACGAGTTCAGCTTCGTACGGCTTCTCGAACGCGGCGAGAGTGATCTCACGGATGGCGGGGACATCGGCACCGGTCTCGGCGCGCGTGATCCAGTTCTTGTGTGTACGCATGACGGGATGAGGATCCGTTTCATGTGAGGTTGGTGTGGTGGGTGTACGCGCACGGCCTCGCGAGCTCACGCTCCCAACGAGGCGGTACGACTGCGTCAGACCATCACCCGGGACGCAAGGCCGATCCGGGTACGGCTCGCCGCAGCGACCATGAACACGGTCATCAACCCACCTCCCGTCACTCTCATCCGACTCATCCGAAACCGTACGAACTCACCGAACGTAGCACAGCGCCTCGGGCCTCTCCCCTCGATTTTCCGCGTCACACTCCCGAGCGGCGCACGAGGCCGCGGACCCTGATGGCTCGATCGGGTTGTCCGTTCTTAGGACGTCACTATTTGCCCCGCTGAGCATCCAGGATCTTGGGTGGCGCCCATCACCCGAGCGATAAGGTCCCGTTTATGAGGAACTTCCGTTCCCTCGTCACCGCCCAGCTGGCCCGTATCTGTCTTGCGCAAGTCCGCCGCAGCCGGAGGGGCGACGGCGGTTCCCCTACCACTCTGCTCCCCGACTCGTTGGCGATGGCCTTACGGCGCGACGGGCTGGAGCCCGTCGTGGACCTGGACCGGAAGCGGGAGGCCGCGCCGGTGGTCAGGGCGGCTCGGTGGTTCGGGGTGAACGCCTGGCTGGTGACCGGGTATGGCGAGGTGAAGGCGGTTCTCGGTACGGCGGGCGCGTTCAGCAATGACTTCTCGCGGCTCGTCGAACGGGCCGGGCTCGACGCGGGGACGAACCCCGGCGGTCTGGGGTTCAGCGACCCGCCCGACCACACGCGGCTTCGGCGGCTGCTGACACCGGAGTTCACCATGCGCAGGCTCGGACGGCTCGCGCCACGGATCCAGGAGATCGTCGACGGTCGGCTCGACGCGATGGCCCAGGAGAGCGGGCCCGTTGATCTGGTGCGGGCCTTCGCCCTGCCCGTGCCCGCTCTGACGATCTGCGAACTGCTCGGAGTGCCGCACGCGAACAGCCCCGAGTTCCAGCGGCTGAGCGTGGCGCACTTCGATGTGTCCGGCGAACCGGACGACGTATTACGTGCGGCGTCAGCATCCTTGTCCCATCTGATGCCTCTCGTGCGGGAGCAGCGCGAGTCACCGGGCGACGGACTGCTCGGCATGCTGGTGCGCGAGCACGGCGACGAGATCAGTGACCGGGAACTCGCCGGACTGGCTGACGGCGTACTGACCGGCGGACTGGAGACGACGGCGAGCATGCTGGCCCTCGGCACCGTCGCCCTGCTCGCCGACCCCGTACACCTCCGGCTGATCCGCGACGAGGTGCGTGGGCCGGAAGTCGACCGGCTGGTGGAGGAGTTGCTTCGCTATCTGTCGGTGGTGCAGGTGGCGTTCCCGCGGTTCGTCCGCCGCGACATCGACATCTGCGGAGTGACGATGAGGAAGGGGGATGTCGTGGTGTGCTCCCTCAGCGGCGCCAACCGCGATCATTCCCTTGGGCCGGGCGGCAGGGGGTTCGACCCGGCGCGGCGCGCCTCCGCCCACCCTTCCCATATGGCCTTCGGCCATGGCATCCACCGCTGCATCGGCGCCGAGCTGGCACGCATGGAGCTGCGCATCGCCTATCCCGCGCTCGTACGTCGCTTCCCGGCCATGCGCCTCGCCATCGAGCCGCACGACATCCCGTTCCGGAAGCTGTCGATCGTCTACGGGGTCGAGGCCCTGCCCGTCCTTCTGCACTGATGCGTCACCTGGCCTCGTATGCATTTGCAAGCATATAGCTCGCCAGCTATATTTGCAGCATGCGCACCCCCGCAAGCGACGTCATCGAAGTGCTCGCCGAGCCCAACCGCCGACGCATCCTCGACCTCCTCAAGGACGGCGAGCGGCCGGTCGGCGAGCTCGTCGGTCTGCTGGGGCTTGCACAGCCGACCGTCTCCAAGCATCTGCGCACCCTCCGCGACGCCGGGCTCGTGGAGGTCAGGGTCGACGCCCAGCGGAGGCTGTACCGCATACGCCCGGAACCGCTGGCCGCGCTCGACGCCTGGCTCGCCCCGTACCGAAAGCTGTGGAGCGCGAGTCTGGACCGGCTCGAACGCCATCTGGAAGAAGGAGCATCATGAACGACTCCATCACCCCGAACACCGAAGGCACTCTCAGCACAGACGGAGCCCGCCCGGTCCTCCGGTTCGAGCGGGTCCTCGCCCAGCCGCCCGAGGCGGTCTGGCGCGCGATCACCGATCGCGAGGAGCTCAAGGCGTGGTTCCCGTGCGATGTCATCGCCGACGCGTGGAAGCCGGGCGCCGCGATCAGCTTCCCGTTCGCGGGCGACCGCGCGCCCACCCTCACCGGGACCGTCCTCGAAGTCGACGAGCCCCGACTCCTCGCCTACACCTGGGGCGAGGAAACCCTCCGCTTCGTCCTGACGCCCGAACCGGGCGGCCGCACCCGCCTGGTGTTCACCGACGAACTGGACCCGGCGGCCGCCGCACGTAACGCGGCCGGCTGGCAGGTCTGCCTCGCCAGACTGACCGGCGAGACCTCGGCCGACGACGCATGGAAGGTCTTCTTCGACCGGTACGTCGCCGCGTTCGAGCCGAAGCTCGGCCCCCAGGAGGGTCCTCCGGCCGGACACTGAACAGCAGATCAGGCGCGGACCCGTGCCCGCTGGGCGCCCTGCACCTGAGCGGGAACCGACCGAGCCACCCCCGCGAGGCCGCTGCTGGCTATTACGGACTCGTCAACTGATCGTCCAGTGCTGCAACGCCGAATTCGTGTCGGCCTGCTGCGTCACCAGCCCCCCGTCGGAAGTCGAGGACGTCGTCAGCAGCAGACCGCTGTGCACATTGGCGATCGTGTAGGCGCCGGAGGCGAGTCGCGTCGCCTTCCAGTGCTGGTTGTCGGCGCCGGTGCAGGTCCACTGGATCACGGAGGTACCGGGTGCCGTGAAGCCACCGTTGTCGTCGGCGCACAGGTTCGCGTACGCGTTGACGAGGGTGTACGAGCCGTCGGGCTGCTGGGTGAAGTTCCAGTTCTGGTTCTGTCCGCCGTTCAGCGACCAGGTGTCCAGCTGAACACCGGTCGACTTCGACCAGTTGGGGTCGTCAAGTGCCTTGCCGGACACGGAGAGGGTGTGCGTGCCGTTCAGGTTGCCGCCGCTTGTCCCAGACGCAGTGAAGGTCATCGTCTGCTCGGCGGCGGTCCTCGATCCACCAACCGCGTTGCCGGTCGTGTTGGTCCAGCTGCGGTTCGGGGTGGTCTCGGCGAGCCGGCTCACCTCCGAGGACATACCGAGAACCAGTCCGCTGTACCGGTTGACGAGCCGATACGTACCGCTCCGTACACCGGCGGCGGACACGTTCGGCACGATGAACCACTGCTGTCCGATGGTGGCGCCGCCCGACCCCGGCGCGGTGACGGACGGTGCGGTCGCCCAGGCACGGGCGGCCGTCGAGCCGGAGTCGACGCCGAGGAGCTGCCCGGTGGCGGTGTTGGTGATCCGGTACGAACCGTCGCCGTTGCCCGTGAAACTCCACGTCTGCAAGGTCGATCCGGTCGCGCTCGGCACCGATGTGGTCGCCGTGCTGCCGGAGACCTGGGCAAGGACTCGGCCCGATCCGCTGCCGATGAGGTAGGTCCGGCTCGGGTCCACGGGCGGGGCGGCGGGCGCGGAGGATCCCACGGTGATGTCGGCGTACTCACCGTCGGAGTGGGCGCAGGCGATCGAGCAGTACGAGCGGAACGTCTTGCCGATGATCGTCGAGTTGGTCCTGTTCGCGCCGTCGACGAGCCAGCGGTACCAGGAGCCGGAGGTGTAGCTGCCCGAGTCGCCGATCAGGGACCACTTCTGGGTGGAGAGGTCGTCGGTGACGTAGAAGCGCTGCGGCGCCGTGCCGGAGACGACCTCGGGCTCGCCGATGTACAGGCCGAGGTGGGCGTCGAAGGCGATGTTCATGATGAACAGGTCGGATTTGGCGGGGAGTTGGCCCGCCGCGACCTGCTGGTCGACGGTTCCGCTGTTCGCGGGGTGGTAGTCGTGGGCGACCGGGGTGTATCCCGTCGGATTGGCCGACGTCGCCGGCACCATGTTGCTCTCCAGGCCGCCGACCCCGGGCTGCGACCACGAGCCGTCGTACCACTTCGACCAGGAGCCGGTCGCCATCTTCGACGAGATCGGCGCGCGGGCGACATGCGCCAGACCGCCGGTGCTGCCGCCGACGCCGCCCTTGGGGACGATCCGCGAGCCGTAGTAGACGTAGAAGTAGCCCGAGGCCGGGTCGACGAACAGCCGCTGGTCGCCGTCGCCGTAGTCGTACGTCTGGTTCGGGAAGGCCGTCGAGTCGTTGCGGGCTGTGCTGTACGGGGATGTGATCGCGTGGCCCAGGATGGTCCACACCTTGCCCTGGTTCTTCGACACCGCGTAGTCGATGGCGTCGTAGTGCAGCCCGTCGCCGAACGGCTGGGGAGTGAACTCGTTGTGCACCAGGCCGTACCAGTCCCCCGTGTCCGGGTCGACCCACACCCCGACCAGGTCGCAGAAGTTCTTCTGGGAGTAGCCCGAGCCCGAGCCTGCCGAGGTCGCGCCGACGCCGGTCGGGCTGTTGTTGCAGCGCCAGGTCGTGTCGTTGTTGCGGTCGCTGGAGTTGGCGGGGTTCACCGCGTCGCTGATCGCGCTCGACCGCTTGGCGTCGTCGAAGGTGGTACCGGTGTAGAAGTCCCAGTACCGGGGCTCCGTGGAGCCATAGAGCGCAGCGGACTGCTGGAAGTAGAACGTGCCGTCCTTGTCGATGTACGAGGAGGCGGGTGTGTCGGTGGGATACGCGTAGGGGCTGACCGAGCCGACCGAGATCGTGTAGGTCGCGCTCGGCACGGTCGCCGACGCCGGGGCCGCGAGGCCCGCGACGATCACCGAGACCGCTGCGGCCGTGGCCGCGAGCGCTCTTTTCACGCGATGAAGAGCCATGGTTGTCCTCCGAGTTCACCCCGAGCGGTCGTTGCCCGATCCCACCGCCCGCGAGGAGCCGGAGTACATGTGTTTTCGTCACGGCGTCTTGGGTTTTCTTGTCGGCCGCCTTACCCCGCTGCGCGTTTGTGCACGTTCCGGCGGCGTTTCCGTCATCTCTTGACATGAACGCGGCGCTGCGCTGCACTTGTGCGCCGATCCTCTGCGGCCCTGACCTGGCTGGAGGCACGATGCCGCGTCCACCCTCGCACCCGGCACCACCCCATGCGAAGCGCCTGCTCAGATTGCTGATCGCCGCCGTCTGCACGGTGGCCGCCCTCGCTCTGCCCACCCTCTCCTCACCCGCCGTCGCCGCCGGTCCCGCGCACGCGGCCGCCGCGTCGGCGCCGCAGACCGTTCCGGCGCTGCGGCAATGGACGGCCGGATCCGGTGCGTACACCTTCACCGCGACCAGCCGGATCGTCGTCGATCCCGCCTACTCCGCCCAACTGGCCGGTGAGGCAGGCACGTTGGCGGACGATCTGTCGGCGCTGACCGGGCGTACCGTGGTCGTCGCCACGGGGACCGCGAGCACGGGCGACATCGGTCTGACCCTCGGTGACAGCAGCTTGCCCGCCGAGGGCTATCGAATGACGGTCGGTCAGATCCTCGCCATCCAGGGCGGAACCGCCACCGGTGTCTTCTACGGAACCCGTACCGTCCTCCAGCTGCTGCACCAATCGCCCTCGGTACCGGCCGGGACGGCGGTGGACTGGCCGACCAAGCCCGAGCGCGGGCTCATGATCGACCAGGGGCGGAAGTTCTTCACCGTGGCCTGGATCAAGCAGCACATACAGGAGCTGGCCTACCTCAAGCTCAACTACTTCCACTTCCATCTCTCGGACACATACGGCTTCCGGCTCGAAAGCTCCACCCACCCGGAGATCGTCTCCACCGACCACTACTCCAAGCAGGACATCGCCGATCTCGTCGCGCTCGGGCGGAAATACCACGTCACCCTGGTCCCGGAGATCGACACCCCGGGCCATATGAACGCGATCCTGGCCGCACACCCCGAGCTCAAGCTCAAGAACAGCTCGGGCAGTGCCAGCGCCGACTTCATCGACCTCTCGCTGCCCGGCTCGTACACCCTGATCAAGGACCTGATCAACGAGTACCTGCCGCTGTTCCCCGCCGCGTACTGGCACATCGGCGCGGACGAATACGTCACCGACTACAGCCAGTACCCCCAGCTGCTGAGCTACGCCCGCGCCCACTACGGCGCCAACGCCACCGCCAAGGACACCTACTACGGGTATGTGAACTGGGCGAACGCGTTGGTACGGGCCGGTGGCAAGACCACCCGGATGTGGAACGACGGGATCAAGTCCGGCGACGGCACCATCAGCCCCGACGCCGACATCGTGGTCGAGTACTGGTACAACTACGGGCTCATGCCTCAGCAGTTGGCGGCCGCCGGGCACATCGTCGCCAATGAGTCCTGGACACCCACCTACTACGTTCTCGGGGGCGCCAAACCCGACACCAAGTGGATGTACGAGACCTGGACCCCGGACCTCTTCCAGGGCGGCACCACCGTCAACGACCCTGCGAGGAACCCCGGTTCGCTGATCCATGTGTGGTGCGACAACCCCTCCGCCGAGACCGAGGACCAGATCGCCTCGGGGATCATGTATCCGCTGCGCGCCCTCGCCCAGCAGACCTGGGGGTCGCCGAAGCCGGTGAGCACCTACGCCGCCTTCACCCCGATCGTGGCCGCCGTCGGCCACAACCCCGCCTGGCCGGGACTCTCCCAGCCAGGCAACCTCGCCCGCAACCGCCCGACCACCGCCTCCAGCACCGAAACGCCCAACTTCCCGGCCGCCCTGGCCACCGACGGCGACCCCGGCACCCGCTGGTCCAGCGCCTACAGCGACCCGCAGTGGCTCCAGGTCGACCTCGGCAGCACACAGAGCATCGGGCGTGTGGTGCTGCGCTGGGAGACGGCGTACGGAAAGTCGTTCCAGATCCAGGTCTCCGACGACGCCGGCACCTGGCGCACCCTCTACTCCACCACCAGCGGCACCGGCGGGGTGCAGGACCTCACCGGCCTGTCCGGCACCGGACGCTACATCCGCGTGTACGGCACACAGCGGGGCACGAGTTACGGCTATTCGCTGTACGAATTCGAGGTGTACGGGGGCCAGTTGAGCGGCACCAGGGCGCTCACGGCGAGCGGAAAGGCGCTCGACGACCCGGCGAGCTCCACCTCGTCCGGCACCCAGTTGATCACCTGGACACCGCACGGCGGCCCCAACCAGCAGTGGCAGCTGACCCTCAACTCCGACGGCACCTACACCATGGTCAACGGCGCCTCCAAACTGTGCGCGGACGTCACGGGCGGCTCCACCTCGGCCGGTGCGGCCGTCGTCCAGGCCACCTGCACCAGCGGCGACAGTCAGCGGTGGCAGATCACCGCCCTGGGCAATGGCGGCTATTCGGTATCCGACAAGAAGAGCGGACTGCTACTCACCACCGCCTCCGGAACGGACGGCTCCCTGGTCACCCAGCAGCCGTCCAACGGCTCGGCGTTCCAGCAGTGGCAGATCGTCTGACCCCCGCTCATGACAGCCGGGCCGCTGCCTCGCGGTAGCGGCCCGGCGTCGTGCCGAACTCCCTGCTGAAGGCGTGGGAGAGGGCGTACGGGGTGCCGTAGCCGACGTGGTGGGCGATGGTGGACAGGGGGTCCGGGGTGTCGCGGAGCAGGGTGGCCGCGCGGGTCAGACGCCACCAGGTGAGATAGGCCATCGGAGCCCTGCCCACCAGCGTGGTGAACCGGCGGGTCAGGGTGGAGCGGGAGACGCCCACCTCGGCGGCAAGCCGGTCGCTGGTCCAGGGCGCGGCCGGGTCCGAGTGCAGCGCCCGCAGCGCGGCGGCCGCCACTGGGTCGCCCAGAACACCTGGCCAGGCTCCGGTCGTGCTCTCCTCCATCCAGGCCCGGATCATATAGACGAGCAGGAGGTCGAGCAGGCTGGGGACGGCGATGCACGCGCCGGGCCGCCCCGCGCCGACCTCGCCTCCCAACAGGTCGATGGCGGACCGGAGTTCGGGGTGGACTCCGATGCGGTTCGGCAGATGGACGACCTGGGGCAGCTCCGCCATCAGCGGGTGGACGCGGTTGCGGTCGAGGCGGTATTTGCCGCAGAGCATCTGCACGTCACCGCCGCCTGCCGGTGCCGAGTCAGTACCGTCGAGCCATCGATCGAACAGTATCGCCCGCTCGACTGCCGCGGCATCCACGGGCGAATCGGCGATCACATGGCCAGCGCCATGCGGCAGCAGCACCACGTCCCCCGCCCCGAGTGTGACCGGCGGGCCACCGCTGTCGGGCAGCAGCCAGCAGGCGCCTTCCAGGACGACATGGAAACCGGCGCCGTCGTACGACGTGAGGCGGGTGCACCATGTCCCGCTCGCCCGCACCCTGTTGGAGGAGGGCTGTCCGATGCGTACAGCCGAGATCGCGTCACTCACCACATCCACTCGTGCAGAGTATCGCCCGACGCGAATATGAGCCGGATGCGTATTCAGACGACCTGGATGAGCATTGAGAGGGTCATCCGGTCCCTTCTAAGGTCATTCACATGAACCAAGAGAACGTGCAGAGCGTCATGCTGGGGGATGTCGAAGTCATCCGGGTCGTCGAGTGGCAGGGGGCGTTCACGCCGGCCCGTGACTTCATCCCGGGGTCCGACGCCGAGGTGTGGAAGGCCAACGAGGACTGGCTGGCGCCGGACCACTGGGAGACCGAGACCGACCGGGCCGCGGTCACCCTGCAGACCTGGGTGCTGCGCAGCGCCGGACGGACCGTCGTGGTCGACACCGGTGTGGGCAACGGCCGCGAGCGTCCCGGTTCGCCCCAGTTCCATGACTGGCAGGGCGACTTCCTGGGCGGGCTCGCACGGGCGGGTGTGCGCCCGCAGGACGTCGACGTCGTGGTCAACACCCATGTGCACGCCGATCACATCGGCTGGAACACCCACTGGGCCGGGGACGACTGGGCACCGACGTTCCCCAACGCCCAGTACCTCGTTCCGGCCGCCGACGACTTCCACTTCGGCCCGGACAACGCGTACGCGGGCGGCCTTCGGGTGGACGACCGGCTGATGTACGAGGACAGCATCGCGCCCGTCCACCGGGCCGGGCAGGTCGTGCTGTGGGACGGCGAGTACCGCATCGACCAGCACCTCACCCTGGAGTCCGCGCCCGGCCACACCCCCGGCTCGTCCGTGCTGCGGCTCGCGTCCGGGAGCGATCGGGCGGTGTTCGTGGGCGATGTGCTGCACAGCCCGGTGCAGATCCTCGAACCGTCCTGCAACAGCTGCTTCTGCATGGACGCGGACCAGGCGGTGGCCAGCCGTCGCCGGGTCCTCGAACGGGCCGCCGACGAGCGGGAGTTGGTGGTTCCCGCACACTTCGGCGGGGCGGGCGCCGTCGAAGTGCGGCGGGACGGCAGTCGGTTCGCCCTCGGACCGGCCGGGGTCAGCCTCGGACGGTGACCTTCAGCGGCGGCCGGGACGTCGGCCGCCGCCACGAGCAGCGGGCGGCTCAGCCCGCCGCCAGCTCCTCGGCGATCGCCGTCGCGAAGGCGTCGACGTCGGCCTCGGTGGTGTCGTACGAGGTCATCCAGCGGACCTCGCCGATCTGCTCGTTCCAGGTGTAGAAGCGGAAGCGCTTCTGCAGGCGCTCGGTGACCGCGGGCGGCAGGATCGCGAAGATCTGGTTGGCCTGCACCGGGCGCGGTATCTGCAGACCCGGCAGATCGCGCACCGCCTCGTACAGGCGCTGGGTCATCTCGTTGGAGCGCGCGGCCGAGCGCAGCCAGAGGTCAGTGCCGAGCAGGGCCTCGAACTGCACCGACATGAACCGCATCTTCGAGCCGAGCTGCATGCTCGCCTTGCGTATGTGGGCCATGCCGCGCACCGCGTCCTCGTTGAGGACGATGACGGCCTCGCCGAAGAGCAGGCCGTTCTTGGTGCCGCCGTAGGAGAGGACGTCGACACCGGCGTCGGTCGTCATCTCGCGCAGGGACACACCGAGGGTGGCGGCGGCGTTGGCGAGGCGAGCGCCGTCCAGGTAGACGAGCATGCCGAGGCTGTGGGCGTGGTCGCAGATCGCGCGGATCTCGTCCGGGGTGTAGCAGGTGCCGACCTCGGTGGATTGGGCGATGGAGACGACCTTGGGCTTGGCCCGGTGCTCGTCGTCGAAGCCCCAGGCCTGACGGTCGATCAGCTCGGGGGTCAGCTTGCCGTCCCAGGCGGGCACCGTGAGGAGCTTGATGCCGGCCATCTTCTCCGGCGCGCCGCACTCGTCGACGTGGATGTGGGCCGTCTCGGCGCACACCACGGCCTCCCAGCGGTCGAGCATGGCCGACAGGGCGACCACGTTGGCGCCGGTGCCGTTGAAGACCGGGAACGTCTGCGCGGTGGGGCCGAAGTGGCCGCGCATCACTTCCTGGAGGCGCTCGGTGTAGACGTCCCCGCCGTAGCTGACCTGGTGGCCGCCGTTGGCCTGGGCGATCGCCGCCAGCACCTCGGGGTGCACACCCGCATAGTTGTCACTGGCGAAGCCGCGGGCATCCGGGTCGTGTCGTCGCTCTACGGTCATCGTGCTCACTCGTTTCGGTCGTACGGTGTGTCGATTGCGGTCCGGAAACGGGCCGGGGCCCGGTTCACAGCGCCACGGGCTCGGTCCGGGCGCGGGCCTTCTCAAGGCCCCGCACCAGCGGCGGCCCGGCCAGGCCCAGCAGCGCGAACAGCACCGCGAGGACCACCCACCCGGTCGCCGCGGCGCCGACGATCAGCGAGGTCATCAGCCACGGCCCGGCGAACTGCTGGAGTCCGCGCCCCAGGGAGAACACCGCCTGGTACTCCCCCTGCCGGTCCGCCGGGGCGAGCCCGAAGGCGAGCCCCCAGCCCGCGGACGCCTGACACAGCTCGCCCAGGACCAGGACCAGCGCGCCGCCCAGCAGGGCCGCACTGTCCAGGAGACCGCCGTGCCCCGCGCTCAGCGCGAAGACCAGGCAGGACGCCCCCAGCGACCAGCCCGCCCACCGCAGCATACGTGCTGCTCCGGCGGGGGTCCGAGCGCCCTTGCTGACCATGACCTGGAAGAGCAGCACCAGGACGGTGTCGAGGATCAGCAGGCCCGAGACCATCAGTGCGGGCGCGTCGGTGCGGGTGACGATCCACAGTGGCAGACCGACGGTGAGCAGCGGTTGGTACAGCTCAAGGGCGCCGCACACCAATGCGATCGCGACATAGCGCACGTCCCGCAGCGCGGAGCTGCGCAGGACGCCTGCCGCTTCCTCGCTCTGCGGTGGCTCCTCGGTGGCACTCACCGGAGTGCCACGCATCGTCAACAGGACGGCTACGGACACGAGTTGGAGCGCGGCGTCGGTCAGGACGGTGGCGTACAGCACGGTCGAGGTGTCGGCCGCGATGGCGGCTCCGGCCAGTACCGCGCCGCCCAGGAATCCCAGGTTGAAGAGGCTGCGCATCTGCGCGCTGACCCTGACGCGCTCCTCCTCGCCCACCAGCGCGTCGGTGAGCGACGCCTGGAGGGCGCCCGCCGAGGTTTCGAGTACGGCGATGCCACAGGCGACCGCCAGGAACCCGGCGAAGCTGTCGACCGCGCAGTACGCGGTGAAGCCGACGGCGGCGAGCAGGAAGTTGGCGGTCAGCACCCGGCCCGCGCCGTGCCGGTCGGCGAGGCGGCCGATCGGCACGGTGCAGAGCAGCCCGCACAGCCCGGCCACCGACAGCGCCATGCCCACACGCTGGGCCGAGATGCCGATGGTCTGCGTGAAGAACACCGCGCTGGAGGTGAGGAATACCCCGAGCCCCAGCGACTGGATCAGGGTGAGCACTCCCAGCCTGCGCGCGTTCCCGGCGGCCGGAAGGGTCTCCTGGAGCCAGCCGCGCAGCACGGGGCCCAGGCGGCGTGCGTCAGCCATGCGACGGCTCGGTGCACAGCCCGTACACGTTCATCACCGCGAGCACGGCCCGGCGGACATCGGCGGCGCTCTCGCCCCGCAGGCGGAAGATGCCACTGCCGTCGTCGTAACTGCCCGGGCCGGTCATGCGCTGCCCGATCGCGGGCAGCTCCTCGTGGTAGACCTCCGGGACGCTCTCGCGGGGCGAGGTGCGGTGGGTGACCGTGCTGGGCAGTTCGCGCGGGGCGGGGTAGATGAGCCACCCTCCCCCGGTCGGTGCCGTGCCGTTGGCCCGCCACAGCGGGGGCAGGCCGATCGCCGCGCGGAACGCCTCGGCGAACAGGTCGATGCCGTAGAGGTCGACGTGCACGAACGGCACCTGGGCACCGCCGGGCCGCAGTCCGACCTCCAGGAACACCAGCTCGCCGCCCGGGCGGCGGATCGCCTCCAGGTGGAAGGCGCCGTCGAGAAGCCCGAGGGCCCGCAGACAGCCGTCGGCGAAGGCGGTGAGTTCGTCGCGCTCGGGCCCCTCGTCGAGGAGGACCGAGCCCAGCGGCAGGCCGTGGGCGTAGTCGAGGCAGGTGTTGACGTACTGGGAGGCACTGACGAAGTGGAGGGCGCCTGCGCGGTAGACGCCGTCGACGTGGAAGATCTCTCCTTCCACGTACTCCTCGCATTCGTACGCGGCGGAGTCGATGCCGTCCAGTGCCTCGCGCAGCGCCTCCATCGTGCCGACGACGGTGACGCCCTCGGAGCCCGCGGCGGCGCGGGGCTTGAGGACCAGCGGCAGACCGCCCAGCTCCTCGGCCACCGTCTCGGCGCTCGGCGCGTCGTCGAGGTGGCGGAAGCGGGGTACACGTATACCGGCCTCGCCGACGACGCTCTTCATGGCGGGCTTGTCCTTGAACCGGCGTACGAGATCGAGCCCGTAGCCGCCCGCGACGCCGAGCTCCGCCGAGAGGCGGGCGGCCGTGAAGATGTCGTACTCGGACTGGCCGAACACGGCGTCCGGGATGCCGTGCCAGACCGCGATCTCGCGCAGCACCGGCAGCACGTCGTCGTAGGCGAGGCTGTCGAGCACCCGGATCTCCAGGGCGCTCTCCTTGTCGAGCGCGGGCAGCCCGCCGGGAGTGGTGAGATACACCATCCGGCAGGGGGTGCCGTCGAGGAAGCGGTGGTACTCGCCGAACTCGTCGCCGGAGCGGTTGAGGACGACGTACAACGGAAGCGGCTCGTTGCCGCACAGGGGAAGGGTCTCGTCGCTCACGCGTCCGCTCCCGGTCGCAGGGTGTCGGGCAGGCAGGCGTCGAGGTCGGCGGCGCTCACGCGGGTGAAGCCGGGGGCGGGCAGCGTCCGGTCGGCCGGAGCAGGGGCGAGGAAGGCGGCCGCTCGCGGCTCGCCGGTGCCGCCGAGCGCCTGCCAGATCTGCTCGGCGAGGTCCGGCATCACCGGGAACGCGAGCAGGGACAGGCCCTTGAGCCACCAGTACGCGCCGTCCTCGGCCGCGTGCGCCACCGCGTCGTCGGCGCACCAGCGGTCCAGGGCCGCGACCGCGCGGCGGGTGGAGACCCGGGTGGCGTCCAGGGCCTCGGACTGCTCGGCGAGCAGGGCTTCGAGGAGTTCGACGGTGGCCGTGGCGGGCGCGTGGGGCGGGCCGTCGGGAAGCCTGCCCCAGGCGGCGGCGATGCGCTTGCCGAGGTCGTCGGCGAGCGTGGCGTTGGCCGTGGTCAGGAAGTCCGCCGTCTCGAAGCTCGCGGGTGCGGACTCCAGGTCGGCCCCGGCGAGGAAGTACCGTACGGCGTCCACCGCGATGGCGGGCGAGGCGGCGACGTCGGCGGCCCAGATGGCGTGCCGGGCGCTGGTGGAGAACTTACGGCCGGCCAGTTGGTAGAAGTGGTTGATCAGACACCGGTCGTACGGCTTCATGTCGCCGTGCAGCAGGCTGGTGCCGACGATCGAGACCAGCGTGGGGATCACGTTGTCGATGCCCAGCGTGGTGATGGTGGTGACACCGGACCCGGGGTCGAAGGCGTTCACCCCGGTGCCGGAGAGCTGTCCGTGGACGGCTCCGGCGAGCCGCGCGAACATGAAGATCCCGGCGTACGGGAAGAGGGCGTGCGGGACGTCCGCCTCGGGGGCGGGCAGCGGCAGGCCCCACTTCTGCGGGGCGCTGAGCCGTACGGTCAGACCGTCGCGCTCCAGGAACCGCGCCACCGTCTCCCGATAGCGGTCGGCGATCTCAAGCTCCGCGAGGGTGGCGTCGAGGACATCCCTCTCGGGCACCCGCAGGAACAGGCTGGAGATCTCCCGCCAGGTCAGCGGGCCCTCGTCGAGCAGCGGGCGCGGTTCGACGACCGACTCGGGCAGGAAGTGCGCGCTGCACTCCTCGCAGAAGTAACTGGCCACGCCCGCACCGCAGTCGGGGCAGCGCCCCTGGAGCCAGCCGCCCACGACCCAGCGGTCCGACGCCTCACAGTACGGCACGCGCTCGGTGCGGGTCAGCACCGCGCCCCGGTCCTTCAGTCGCGCGATGGAGGTGACGACCTCCTGCTCGAACAGGTCGCGCCACGGCTCCTGGTCGGGGCTGATGAAGGCGTCGACACCGATGCGCAGGGCGGCCAGGTCGTCCTGGATGCGGCGGCCGTAGCGGGCGGCGACCTCGGTGGGCGTCGAGTCCTCGGCGTGCGCCTTGAGCGTCACGTACGACTCGTACACATCGCTGCCGGTGATCACCAGCGGCAGGTCGCCGCGTACGCGCAGATGCCGCGCGATCATGTCCGACCACAGGAAGGGGCCGCCGATGTGGCCCAGGTGCAGCGGGCCGTTGGGGGTGGCCTCGGGCGGCACCAGGAGGTAGTGCTGGGGGACGCGCGCGTCCCCCGTCAGCAGCAGGCTCATATCCGCGTTCTCCCGTAGAGCAGGTCAAGTGCGTCCTCGGCCATGGCCGGGGCGAGTCGGTAGCCGGAGCCCGAGCCGCCGATCGCCATCACCACGTCGTCGTCGCCGACGGTGTCGACGACGGGCAGGTGGCCGGGGGTGAAGCAGTCGCCGAGGACTCGGCCGCCGAGCAGGTGCGGGACGAATCCCGGTACGTGCCGCTCCAGCAGGGCGACGGCCACTTCCCGGTCGCGGGCGTCGATGGCCAGCGGTTTGTCGGGGCCCCGGTCCCAGTCGGGCGAGGTGATGCTGAAGATCCAGTGGCCGCCCGGGTGGTGGGGCAGCAGGAACGCGTCGGCGTCCTCGAAGATCAGCGCGGGGGCGTGCGGCGGGGGCGGCGCCATGATGTGGAACGCCACCACCTTCTTCACCCGGGAACCCCGCTCGCGGGCGGCATCCGCCACCGGGCCGTCGAGGGCCCAGGGGCCGGGTGCGACGACCGCCTTGTCCGCCGTGACCCGGCTGCCGTCGGTGGCGACCAGCTCGATGTGCCCGCTCGTACGGCCGATAGAGGCGACCCGGAACCCTTCGAGCAGGGTGTTTTCGGGGTTGCTCAACACCTCGTCGAGCAGGTGGTCCGCGAGCAGTTGGGGCTGCCCGGCCGTCATGGGGGCGGAGGCGAGCAGCACCTCGTCGTCGGCGTGGGCGAGCCCGGGGAACGTCTCCTCCAGCATGCGCCGCTGCTGCGGCTCCACCGGGAAGGTCGTGCCGCCGTCGGCCATCGTCGCGTCGAGCGCCGCTTGGTTGTCGCGCCCCAACAGCCAGTGGACACCGACCTGTTGGCGTCCCGCGTCCGGCAGATCCGTCAGCTCGGCGGCGAGCTTGTCGAACAGTACGGTGCTGCGGGCTGCCAGCTCACGTTGGGCGGGGTTGTGCCCCGTGGGCGTGTCGAACCCGGCGGACAGGCGGGTGGCGCCCGTCCCGCGCGCCGCGTGGGTGATCACGAGGACGCGCCGCGCGGGGTCCTGGCGTACGGCGTAGTACGCGGTGAGGGCGCCCACCACGCCCGCTCCGACGACGGCCAGGTCGTAGTGGGCACCGCTGGTGGTGTCAGGCATCGGGGGCCGACCACCAGAAGGAGAAGATGACCAGTTCCTCGCCCCGGTCGGCGAAGACCTCGTGCACCACCTGCGACGGCCAGCCGACCACCGAGCCGGGGCCGACGACCGACCGCTCGCCGTCCACCACCAGCGTGCCGGATCCGGCGTGCAGCACCCAGATCTCCTGCACATCGTGCTGGTCGGGCGAGCTGGTGCCGCCGGGCGGCACCGTGAAGCGGGCCATCTTGAACGGTACGGAGGGGAAGCACGAGCGGGCGAAGTCCGCCTCGGCGACGGTGACTCCGTCCGGCTCGACGTCGGTGGGCAGGAAGGGCACGGCGGCCGTGGACACAGGGGCGTCGGCCTGCTGCTGACGGTCCGTCATACCTGGTACCTCGTCTCGCCGAGCATGCTGTTGAGGATGACCGCGCTGCGCCACGCCAGCAGGCTCAGATTGGGGTCGGCGACACCCCAGGCGTGCCGGGCACCGTTCTGGATGTAGATGCGGTTCCCGTCCGGCCCGTCCCAGTCGAGGGAGAAGTCGTCGCGGACGGAGAGCAGCCCGTCGGTGCGCCGCAGCCGGGGTGCCAGGGTCGCCATGAAGTCGGGCAGCTCATAGGCGTATCCGGTGCACAGGATGACGATGTCCGCGGCGAGCATGGCAGGCGCGTCGAGGCCGGAGGACTCCGTGTGCAGTTTGAATTCGTCCGGGCCGCCCTCCAGGGCGGTGACCGCGCAGTCCGGCAGGAACCGCAGTCGGCCGGGGTTGTTCTCCAGGTACTCGTCGCGGTAGCTCAACCGGTAGATGTCCTGGAGGACTTGGAGGTCGATGCCGTCGCTGGTGTACTTCTGCCGCTCCAGGAGGCGGGCCTTGCGCTCGGCGGGCAGCGCGTGGAAGTGGCGGACATACTCCGGGGAGTAGAGGTCGTTGGCGAACGGCGAGTCGTCCATCGGCTGGAACGAGGTGCGCCGGCTGGCCCAGGTGACGCTCTCCGGGGCGGCGTCGGTGGCGAGGTGGCGCACGATCTCCGCCCCGCTCTGTCCCCCGCCGACCACGACGACCCGCTTGCCGGTCACGTCGGGTGCCCGCAGCAGGAACTCCCCGGAGTGGAACACCGAGGGCCCGAGGAACGGGCGGAACGTCTCGGGGATGGAGGGGGTCAGACCCGTACCGAGGACGAGATGACGAGCCGTCACCTCGCTGTCTCCCGTACGGACTTGAAAGGCACCCTCGCGGAAGTCCACGCTCTGCACGTCCGCGCCGAACGTCAGGCTGGGCAGCCGGTCGGCGACCCACTTGAGGTACTGGTTGAACTCCGTGCGCAGCACGGCCGGGAAATCCGCCGCGAGGAACCGGTAGAGGCGTCCCTCGGTCGCCAGGAACGACAGGAAGGAGAACGGGCTGGTGGGATCGACGAGGGTCACCAGGTCCTTGAGCAGCGAGACCTGGAGGGTGGCCTCGGGCAGCAGCAGACCGGGGTGCCAGGAGAAGGTCTCCCGACGCTCCAGATGGGCGCCCCGCAGGCCCTCGACCGAGTGCGCGAGGGCGGCCAGGCTCATGTTCGCGGGCCCGACGCCGACGGCGGCGTAGTCAAGTATGTGTTCGTTCATGGTCCGGTCCCCGAGGGTCAGTTGGGGACGACGAGGTCGCCCAGAGCCTGCCAGCGGTCGAGCGCACCCTGCGGCGAGTCCGCCGTGAACAGGGCGTGACCCAGACGCGAGCGGCAGTCCTCGACGCCGGGAATGGTCTCGCCGGGCGCGAAGTACACCGAGGTCTCGGTGACCTCGGGCAGCGCCGCCATCTCCTGCCAGCCGGTCAGTTCGCGGTACGAGGAGCGGCCCTCGGCGGCGAAGAACCGGATACCGGCGCTCTTGGCCTCGGGCTCGGTGAAGACCCCGGCCTCCTCGAAGCCGATGCCGAGACCTGCGGCGATGGCCACCTTGGGCAGGCTCACACCGGTGACCAGGCGCAGCAGTTCCACGATCCGGTCGCCGGGCAGCCGGGCGCCGATCTCGATGAGGACCGGCCCGTCGGCGGCGATCCGCAGCTCGCAGTGGAACGGGCCACCGGTGACGCCGACGGCGCGGACGACATCGCCCACATACGCCTCGACGGCCGCCAGGGTCTCGTCGTCGACCAGGGCCGGGGTGAGGTGACCCATCTCCATGAAGTCGGGCTCGGGGCCGAGCAGCGTCCGGGTGAGGGCGACGACCTTCACCTCGCCGCTGTCCAGGACGTAACCGTCGGCGCTGAACTCGGGCCCCTGGACGTACTCCTCGACGAGCACGCGGTGCTCGTGCAACTGACCCATGTCCGGGACGGGGTCGGTGACCAGCCGGTGGAAGGCGGCGGCGAGCTGTTCCATGTCGTCGGCCCGGCTGACGTGGATGCTGCCGGAACAGGCCACCGGCTTCATCACACAGGGAAACCCGACGTGCTCGGCGGCCGTACGGAGTTCGTCGTCGGTGGTGGCCTGCGCGAACCGGGGTGTACGCAGCCCGGCTTCGGCCACGGCGGCCCGCATGACGCTCTTGTCCCGGACCCGGTCGACGCTCTCCACGGGCAGACCCGGCAGGCCGAGGGCCGCGGCGACGCGCGCGGTGGCCGACACATAGATGTCGGAGCCCGGCAGCACGGCCTCGAACGGCTCCCGCTCGTGCAGTGCGAGCACGGCGGCTTCCAGCGCGGACTGGTCGTTGGTCTCCACCGTGAGGACCGACTCCGCCGCGCCACGCACGGCGTCGGAGAGCCGACGGTCACCGGAGTCGGCGGAGGCGACGACGACCCGCAGCCCCATCTCGGCGGCGACGCCGATGAGGGTCGCACCTCCGGAGGAAGCGGGTTCGACCACGACGACGCGCGCGGGACGGAGTGAATCTATGCGTGGCAAGGCGAAATCTCTCGGGTCAGAGGTGAGTCGGGCCGGCCTTGTGGGCTGAACAGGCCCGGAGAACCGGTTGTTTCCCCGGCAGGACGGGCATCGGAGCCGCTGGTGTGACTCGCCTTGATCTTTCTATCCGGGAGGCTTGATCTCGGTCAATGGCTAACGGGAAGAATGTGCGCGCCACGCGATGTATGCCACACAACTTCCCGTGTGCGGTCTGTTTTTGGGCGATTTCATACGGTGGGTGGGGGTGCGGGGTGGGTCGTGCGGCATGCGCGGAGTGACCCCGCTCTCCGGCTGAACGGCCTGAACATGACTGTGCTCCGGCGCCTGTTCTGTCGGCGCCGGAGCACAGTGGGGTGGGTTGACCCGGAGAGACAGGTCGGTCAGCGCACGGTGACGTCGAAGACGGGCGAGGCGGTGCTGCTGCTGACGATGCGCAGGTTGTTCTTGCCCTTCAGGCCGAGCTTGACGCCCAGCGAGTAGGCACCGTTGTGCGCGACGGGCACGGAGGCGGGCAGGGTGACCCACTTGGCGCCCTGCTTCTGCTGCAGGGTCACCTTGGTGCCCGCCTTGAGGCCGGTCGTCGTGCCGGTGACCCGGAACAGCTGCCACGCCTTGACCGAGGTCACCGACGGCTTCGCACTGATGGTGGCCTTGACGGCGGGGGCCTTCTGCGCGACGGACGCGGTGGGGGCGGCCGGGGCGGCCGCCATCGCGGCGGTGCCCGCCAGGGCGACGGAGGCTGCGCTGATGACACCGACGGCGGCGATACGGAGGGAGTGGCGCTTGGTGATGGTCATGGATGTCCCTTTCCAAAGCACAGTTCTCAATTGGCCGCCATGGCACGGTATTCGCCCTTGACGCCCTTCTCACCTGAAAAGACGATCCATCACACGAATGCGTTGTAGGCGCAATTGTCACTGTCCTGCAACAGCCACCGACCCTCGCGTCGTCACCCGGTTACCGCGACGCAGCACTCTGGCCACTCCTGGCGCTACTTGCCGCCTCACTCGCGCCCTATGGTGAACCGTCATGTGCGTCCGCCCAGAGGGGAACTGATGGTGCGTAGGACCAGATTCATCCGGCACGCCGCCGTGGCCGCGGCGGCTCTCCTGCTCTCCGCCGGGCTCGCCCCGGCCGCCTCCGCCCACGGCGTCACGGCCGGGCCGGACCCGGTCGCGGTGCAGCTCGACGCGTACTGGACCGCGGCCCGCATGGCGGCCGCACTGCCCGACGACGCCGGCAAGGGCGCCGTGGCCGGGCAATCCACCCGGGCCGTCACCCCCACGGTGGACGGGCCCCGGCCCGGCGAATACATCCCGCCCAGCCACAGCTTCGACGGCATGCCCCAGGCGGGCACGTTCTTCTGGACCGACGCCACCAACACGGGACGCACCTGTAGCGGCTCGGTGGTGCGCAGCCCCGGTCACGACCTGGTGCTCAGCGCCGGACACTGCCTGAAGGGCTACTCCGGCACCTCCCCCAAGCGCCATCTGGCCTTCGTGCCGCAGTACCACGACGGGCTCAAGCCGTTCGGCATCTTCCCGATCAAGAGCGACGGCATCTACGTCTCGCAGGAGTACTACGACCTGGGCGAGCACGCGGGCGCGGAGTACGACTTCGGGTTCGCCGTCACCGAGCCCAACCAGGACGGGACCCGCCTCCAGGACGCGGTCGGCGGAGTGAAGCTGCTGACGGACACCGGATACTTCCACGCCCCCGTACGCATGATCGGTTACCCGGGAGGGGCGCAGAAGCCGCTCGAATGCTGGAGCTGGACCACCAAATGGGCCAGTGACGACCCGGCCGAGCCGGGCACCTTCCCGCGTATCGCCTGCGACGCCTTCGTGGGCGGGACCAGCGGCGGGCCGATGCTGGTGCCGACCTTCGACGGCTGGGGCGTGATCGGGGTCATCGGCGGCTATCACACGGGCGGCAACACCCCGCAGATCTCGTACAGCGCCTACTTCGGCGACGCGACCCGCGACCTGTACCGCGACGCGATCACCGGGGCGCCGCCGGCTGGCCCGGCCACGTGAGCAGCGGCGGTCACGGCGAGTGAGGGTTCGAGATGCGGCCGTACTCCCCGGCTGATTCGCTGGCAATGCCCGCTCTCCCCCAGATCCGAGGAGTGATCATGAGCGTTGCAGGAGAATCCCGCGAACGAGCTCAGCAGATGCGCGAGAAGGCGCAGCAGCTCAGCGACGCGGCGGAACGTGCCACCGACCCGGAGCAGCGCAAGCGCCTCCAGGAGAAGGCCCGCCGCATCGAGCAGCAGAGCCAGCGGGAGAGCGGCACGGGGCCCGAGAACATCGACCCCATGTAAACGGCGGTACGCGACCGCAGCCGGGGGTGTCCGGCTGCGGTCGGCTTCGTGTCCTCGCGCGCGTCACGCGCGCGAGGACACCGGCGCGTTCGAGGCCATGGCCGACGAGCCGTCCGAGCGCGCCTCACGCGCGCGTGGGCACCGGCCGCCCCCTGGCGATCAGCTCCCGCCGACGCGCACACTGAGTCCCGTCCAACACCCATGAGGGGGAGCCGAGATGGGCCACAGGCGGGACGGCAACGGCGAAGTGGGCGGCGACTACTCCAGCCCCGGAGACCCGGGCAATCCCGTGCCCGACGACCACGACGACACCGGCGACGACACGCCCGACGACGAGGACTAGGGCCACTCCGGGGGCTGTGATGGACGCGGCCACACTGCGCGCCCGGTGCGCGGCGAAGATAGCGGCCCGGAAGGTCGGGCACTTCCATGACCACCCATGGCTGTACGAGGCGTTTCTGTCCGTCCCACGGGAACACTTCGTCCCCGATGTGGTCTGGTGGCCGGTCCAGGACGACGCCGGTCTCTTTCCCGTCCTCGACCGTACCGCCGCCCCCGACCCATGGCTGCAGGCCGTCTACGACCCCCGGACGCCCCTCATCACGCAGATCGCCGACGGTGCCGTACGCCCCGAGGACGGACCCACCGACCGCGCCGACTTCACCAGCTCCATCTCGTGCGCGGCCGTCGTGGTCGACATGCTCCACCACCTCGACCCGCAGGAACCGGACACGGTCCTGGAGATAGGCACCGGCACCGGCTACAGCGCGGCGCTGCTGTCCCGCCGGGTCCGCGCCGACCAGGTCGTCACCGTGGAGATCAGCCCCGAACTCGCCGACCACGCCGACCACAAGCTCGATGAACTGGGCGTGCGGCCGCTGGTGGTCACGGGCGACGGCGAGCTGGGATGGGCCGCGCGCGCCCCGTACGACCGCGTCCTGTCCACCGTCGCGGTCCGCCGCGTCCCCCAGGCATGGCTCGACCAGACGACCGCGGGCGGCACCATCCTTACGCCGCTGGACACCCCCTTCGGCCACGAGGCGCTGTTACGCCTCGTCGCCGACGGGAAGGGTGGCGCCGAAGGCCACCTCGTCACAGGCGTCTCCTTCATGAAGACCCGCGCCCAGCGCCCCCGCCGACCGTACGCCGAGCTGGGCTGGCCCACCTGGACCGACTACCGCGTCACCGTCCGCGACGGCACCCAGCGGATCTGGGCGCCGCGCGAGTGACGAGGCCGAAGGCTCAACCCGAGACGCTGGCCCGCCCGTTCTCGATGTGGCCCATCAGGCGACGCCGGAAGCCGCCGGAACGGTCGGCGGTGATCTCCAGGTCGTACCAGCCGTGCGCGTCCGCGGCCGAGTGCGCGATCGTCCGCGTGCGGCCCGGCTTGACGGTGATCGTACGGGTCCAGTCGCGCAGGTCGGACTCGTCGGCGTAGCCGAGGGGGCGGACCGAGAAGGTCACCGTGGTGGTGCCGGTGTTGCGCAGGGTGAGGTGGAGGTCGCGGTGGTCGGAGTCCACATGCGAGGTCACCTCCGGCCCGGTCGGCGTCGCGGTGCCCTGGAACTCCCGCCGGAAGCCGTTGGGGCCGGTGACGGTGAAGTGGTAAGCGGCGTCCGCGAGTTGGGCCAGCGGCACGCTCCACTCACCTTTGCCCCGGACGTCCTTGTGCTGGGGCGCTGCGAACTCCTTGGCGTAGGGGTACAGCGCGAAGTGCGCGCTCGCGCGGCCCGTGTTGGCCAGCTCCACCTTCAGGCTGCCGCCCGCCACGCGCGCGTGGGCGTCGGGCTGGTACGGCAGCGCACGGGCGGGACGCGTGCCCTCCTCCTGGACGGGCATGTGCTGCACGGCCGGGGGCAGCGGGCGCCAGCGGTCGCTCATCGGCGGGATGGGGCCCGGGTGCGCGACCTGGGGGCGGCGCCGGGTGCGGGAGAAGTCGAACGCCGAGGTCAGATCGCCGGTGACGGTGCGCCGCCACTGGCTGATGTTGGGCTCGTGCACCCCCGTCCACTTCTCCAGGAAGCGGATCACCGAGGTGTGGTCGAAGACCTCGGAGCAGACGTAGCCGCCGACGCTCCACGGCGAGATCACGAGCATCGGTACGCGCGCGCCGAGGCCCGTCGGCTTGCCGCCCCACTGCTCCTCGGCGACCTCGGGCGGGGCCACCGGCGGCGGGACGTGGTCGAAGAAGCCGTCGTTCTCGTCGTAGTTGAGCAGGACGACCGTGTGCCGCCAGACGTCCGGGTTGCGGCCGAGCGCGTCCAGGACCTTGTAGACGATCGTGGCGCTGTGCACCGGCGACGAGACGCTGGGGTGCTCCGAGTCGAGCGCGGAGGGCACCAGGTAGGAGACCTCCGGGAGGGTCCCGGCCGCCACGTCCTTCGCGAAGGACTCGGCGAGCGTGCCGGTCGGCAGGCGTCGCAGTCCCCGCTCGAACAGGCTGCGCTCGGCCTTGGTCAGCGTGGCGACACCCTGCTCCAGGAGGCCGAGTAGCCGCCCGCGTTCGGCGTTGTCAGTGGTGCCGCGTACAACGGAGTAGAAGGACTCCATGTACGTGTGTCCGCCGGTCTTGGCGAGGGCCTTGCGGGCGATGGCTTTGAAGGTGGTGAAGAACTCGATCTGGTTGTCGGTGAAGTTCTCCCATTCCGTGTACGTCTTCCAGCTGTGCCCGGCCTGCTCCAGCCGCTCGGCGTACGTGCCCCAGCCGTATCCGGCGTGCGTCCCCTCGTCGTAGGCGTCGTTGCCGACGGCCCGCTTCCCGTTGGCCTCGAACCCCGTCTTGCCGCTCCAGAGGTGGTTGCGGTTGGGGCTCGTCGAGGAGTGGATGGAGGAGTGGTAGGCGTCGCAGACGGTGAAGGTGTCGGCGAGCTCGTAGTGCAGGGGGATGTCCTGGCGGTCGTAGTACGCCATGGTGGCGGAGGTCTTGGCGGAGACCCAGTTGTCCATCCAGCCGCTGTTCCACGCCTTGGCGCCGCCGCTCCAGGAGTGGTCCAGGGCGCCTATGTACTGCAGGTCCTTCTTCTGCGTGGCTGCGGCGCCGCGTACGGGGAAAGGCAGCACGGTGGTGCCCAGCGGCCCCGGCTGCTCGAACACCGGCTTGCCGTCCGGCAGTTGGAGTGCGTTGCGGTCACCGAAGCCACGCACTCCGCGCAGGGTGCCGAAGTAGTGGTCGAACGAACGGTTCTCCTGCATCAGGATCACGACGTGCTTGACCGCCCGGAGCCCGCCGGACGCCGGTTCGGCGGCCATCGCGGCCTGGAGCGACGGCGGGAGCAGCGAGCCGGCGGCGACCGCCCCGAGCGCGCCGCCGCCGAGGGCGAACAGGCGCCGCCGCGAAATGCCGCTGCCCGCGCCGTCCGTGCCGTCTGCGATGTCCGTGGTCAAGGGGTCCTCCTGGGCCGTACGTGGTGAGGTGCTACGACCGTGACGGTACTGACATGCGATGTCCAGGAGAAGACCGGCCGCCGGATTGCCGGTGAACGTCCACATGCCCGTGCCGGAGGTCCACGGGGTGTCCGGTTCCGCCCGAAGTCTCACGGCTGCCACTCATCCTCCGTGCGGCCACAGCCGGTTCCGGGGCATTGTCAGACCCCGCTACTACGCTTCCTTCCATGACTGAATTCGTACTTGTGGCAGGCGCTTGGCTCGGGTCCGAAGCATGGGACGACGTGCTGCCGGGGCTGCGCGCGGCCGGGCACGGCGTGCATCCCGTGACGCTGTCGGGTGTCGCCGAGAAGCAGGGCGTGCCGGCCGGGCAGCAGACGCATGTCCAGGACATCGTCGACGAGATCGAGCGTCTCGATCTGCGCGATGTCGTCCTGGTCGGGCACAGCTACTCGGGCATCCCCGTCGGTCAGGCCGCCGAGCGGATCGGCGACAGGCTGGCCCGGGTGGTGTTCGTCGACTCCAACGTCCCGACCGACGGCGAGTCGTTCGTCTCCCGCTGGCCCGAGTGGCGCGCGGTCCTTGAGGCGTCGATCGCCGAGAACGGGGGCTTCTGGCCTCCGCTGCCCGCGGCCGAGTTCGAGGGCCACGGTCTCGACGAGAAGCAGATCGCCCGGATCCTGGATGGTGCGACGCCGCATCCGGGCGCCTCACTGACCGAGCCCGCGGTGCTGACCCGCCCGCTGGGCGAGCTTCCGACGACGTATGTGAAGTGCCTGCTCGACGGGGCCGAACCGACCGACGACGTGGCCGAGTTGCTGACCAGCGAGCACTGGCGGCTGGTCACGCTGGACACGGGGCACTGGCCCATGTTCTCCCAGCCGCGCGAGCTGACCGCGATCCTTCTGGAGGCGGCGGCCGCTCCCGCCATATGAACCGCGGCCGCAAAGACCCGGTCACAGACTCCGCGCGATCGTGCTGATCACCTCGTCCAGCGCGATCGCCTCCAGGCCCGTGCCCGCCCTGGAGGAGACGAACAAGGTCTTGTCCCAGGTCTCGGCCAGGTCGCGCCACGGCTCGGCCTCGGGGGCGAAGAGGAGCAGACGCTTGGCGGACTGGTCCATGACGGCGCCGTCGTGGCCGGGGCGGCCCCACTGCTCGTGCAGCTCGTCCAAGCTGCGCGGGTAGACGTCACCGTCGTAACCGGGGACGGGCACCAGCCCCGAGGCCGGTCCGGCGTCGCGCTCGCCCCGGCGCCGGCCCAGCCACGACCGTGTGCGCGAGGCGAGCGGGGCCCTCTGCCAGCCGGGGGTGTGCTTCCCCAGCGGGTGGGCCGCGGCGTCGGTGAACATCACGACGATGTGCCGTTCGGCGCCGCCCCGCTCCTTCCGTGACCACGGCGACTGCACGGCCAGGGCCAGGGCCTCCAGACCCGACTCGGGAGCGTCACCGCCGCCGGTCGCCTTCAGAGCGTTCACGAAGTCCTTGAACTCCTTTACCTGTTGCGGGAGTTCAAGGAACGGGGTGCGCTCGATGGACCGGTCGCCGTCCGAACCGAAGTCACGGAAGGCGATCACCCGCAGCCGGAGCCGCCCCATGGCCATGCCCCGCTTGACCATCACCGACTCCAGCCGCTGATGAAAGGAGAGTGCCCCCTTCTTCACCTTCTCCAGCACCGGGCTCATGCTGCCCGTCACATCGATGCACAGCACGATGTCGACGCCACAGCCGTCACGCACACCGGACTCCGCCAACGCCCCCGACCCCCTCAGACACGGAACGCGTCGACATAGCGGCGCGGATCGCGTCGCAGGTCCCCGTCCCAGCGCTCGGCGCACTGCTCGGCGAAAGTCTTTCCCGTACGCAGCACCTCGTCCAGCGGATCGAGGAAGTCCAGTACTTCGGGCGCCTCCAGGCCCGCGTCCACGCGTGCCCGCAGCCCCGCCCTGGCCAACTTGACGAGTTCCAGGGCGAGTTCGTCCATCCGGTCCTTGCCGAGCAGGGTGCGCAGCCCCTCGACGGGCAGCCTGGCGGTGGCCGCGGCATGCTCCGCCACGGTGTACTGCTTCAGGAGCTCCCAGGCCGCCTCCCGGGACGGCGGGTGGTAGGTGAGTCCCACCCACAGCGCGGGCACGGCCGGGATGTTGCGGTACGACGGGCCGTCCGCCGCGCGCAGCTCCAGGGTCCGGCGCGGCCGTACATGCGTCCACACCTGCGTCAGATGGGAGACCCAGTGGTCGAAGGTCGGCATGAGTCCGTCGTCGAAGCCCTGCTCCATGATGGTGGCGAACGACCGCTGCGGGGCCGTCCGGTAGCGCCCCTCCGCGTCCACGTAGTAGATCATCGGGAGGCCCAGGGCCCAGTCGATGATGTCGTCGACGCTCACGTCACCGCACAGCGCGGGCCGCAGCGGCCCGCAGCGCTGCGGATCCACCCACAGCCAGTCCCGCGACCGCTGCGAGAGCAGTCCGTTCAACTGGCCACCATGGAAAGGCGAGTTGACCATCAGCGCGGCGACCACCGGCGACGCGGCCGCCTGCATCCGCAGCTTGCGGGTGAAGTCCTCGTCGGAGAGGTAGTCGAGGTGCACCTGGGTGCTCATGGCCAGGGTCAGGATCTCGGGTGCGTAGCTGCCGACCGAGCCGATACGGCTGAAGTGCCGGCGCATCACCCTCCCCCGGGTCATGGGCACCCATGAAATGGTGTCGACCCGGTCGAACGGGAAGCGCGAGCCGGGCACCAGGGCCCAGCCGAACCGCCCGGCGAGTTCGCTCAGGCGCTCCATGGCCGCCCGCATGTCGGCCACCGCGCCGGTGACATTGGCGGCCGGGACCGACGAGTACTCGATCTGGCCGCCGTGCTCCAGTGTGATCCGTATGCCGTCCGGCAGTGCCACGCCGGTCAGTTCACCTGCGTCCTGCTCGGGTTCGCCGTCCCATTCGTCGAGCATGGCCTCCAGGACGGCCTTGACTCCGTTCTTGCCCTGATACGGGGCGGCTCGCCCGGTATCAGGATCCACGAGCCCGCTCTCCACTTCCAGCCCGACACCTTCGGAGGTGTCCGTCGGCCGGGCGAACAGAGATCGGAGCTCGTCACGCTTCAGCTGGTCGGTGCGCACAGCAGCCCTCCCGCTCGTCGTCCGCTCACAGCGTGAATGACCCGGCGTCGGCCAGCAACAGGGCAGTCCCGGACACCGGCCCGTCCACCCCACTGGGTGTTTTCCGTCCCGGTGTTGAGCGTGCCGCCCCGGTTTTGCGTACTGAGGTGAATGAGTCACCTCGATGGAGAACGTGCCTCGGCCGGGCGCCGCCGACCTCGGGTACGGAAGTGGGTGCCCGCCCGGCGAGCCGTCGCGATCCTGGCGTTCGTGGTCGTGGCGGCGAGTGCTCCGGCAGAGGCGGCCGCCGCCGATCCGTCGACGGGTCAGCAGTCGGCTGTGACGGCCACCCTTCGTGGGCTGCGGCGCGGAGCCTTCGACCGGGCCGTCATCCATGGGCGCGGCCGGAACGCGGTCGTGCCCGCAGGGCTGCTGCTGATGGACACCGACGGCGGCGGCACCCTGGAGACGTACGGGATCGATCTGCGCGACTCGACCCGGTCCGGGGCGAGCTACCGGGAGTCCGCCACCGGCGCGACGCCGCTCAACGGCAACCCCGGCGCGGGCCGGATCCGCTGGATCGCGCAGAACTCGTTCCCGCAGGTAGACGACCTCGCCGGGCTGGCCCGGCGGGCCGGTCTGTCGTCCCCGCTCAGCGCGGCGGCAGCAGCCGCCGGCACCCAGGTGGCCATCTGGCGCCTCGCGAACAACGTCGACGTCGACGCGACCGACCCGCAGGCCGACCGGTTCGCGGACTGGCTGCGGGACCAGGCGCAGAGTGTCGACGAGCCCTCCGATCCGCTCACCCTCGACAACACCTCGGTGTCCGGCAGGCCGGGAACACGGCTCGGCCCGGTCGTCGTGCGCACCACCCCGGGCGGCCGGGTCACCGTCACCCCCTCCGGTGAGCTGACCGGCCAGAACGTCACGGTCGTCGACGCGGCGGGCCATCAGGTCGGCGGCGATGTCGGCGACGGCAGCACCCTCTTCTTCGACGTGCCCGCCGCCGCGTCCGACGGCAGCGGCGCGGTGACGTTCCGTACGACAGCATCGGGTCTCGTCGGCCGCGTGTTCACCAGCGAGGGCAGCCAGGCCCAAATCGCCGCCGCGGCAAGCGAGTCCGCCACTTCGGCTCAGGCCACCGTCTTCTGGTCGGCGTCCGGCCCGACCTCGTCGCCGAGCCCGTCCGCGTCGGCCGGAGCGGCGAACGGCTGCACGGGAGCGGGCTGCGCCTCACGTGCACCCGGCGCCGACAAGAGCACGCCGAGGCAGAACCTCGGCTCGGTCGTCACGCGTGACGACCTCGTGCAGACCGCCCTCTCCAGGACCAACTCGCTCATCGGGGGGGCGGTGTTCGTGCTGATGGGCGCCATGGTCTTCGTGCTGCGCCGACTGCGGCTGCGGTGAGACGGATCGGTGGGCGCTGAACATTCCGCGCTCCCGCACCGTATGGCTCCCCGAGTCGAGTCGTCCCCCAGGGCAGGAGGCCACCCGCATGTCACTCACGCGCCGCGCGTCATACGCCTGGGCCGCGTTCATCACCACGTTGGTGCTGCTCGGCGCCGGGTATCTCGTGGTCGGCGGTTCGTCGGACGACAGAGCCCTCGCGGGAGCGGCGCTTCCCGCGGGCTCGCACGGGACCGGCGGTGCGTCCGGCGACTGGCGGAACTGGGACGTGCACCAATGGCTGCGCCGGGCGGGCGACTTCATCAACCCGGTGGTCGACGGCGTATGGGGTACGGACCGTATGCGCGCGGCGCAGGGGTGGAGCAACACGGTCGGCGCGGGTGTCGCCGACGCCCAGGGCGTGTCGGACCCGGCGCCCTCGCCCGTACCGGCTCAGCCCGAGAACCATCCCTACCGTGAGCACGCCGGCGCCTCCGGCAAGATCTTCTTCGACACTCCGGAAGGGCCCGCCGTCTGCTCGGGCACCGTGGTACACGATCCCGCGCACCCGGGGCGGTCGGATCTCGTGTGGACAGCCGGGCACTGCGTCCACGCGGGGCGCGCCGGGGGCTGGTACCGCAACGTCGTGTTCGTCCCCGACTTCAACGACACCGGAGGCAACAGGCGCGCCGGGGGCTCCCTGACCGCGATCGCCCCGCTGGGCACCTGGTGGGCCGACTGGGCCGAGACCTCGCCCGAGTGGATCAGTACGGGCGCCGCGACCGGGGGCGCGGGCGCGCCGTTCGACTTCGCGGTCTTCCATGTGCGCCAGGCACGCGGGGTCACCGGCTCGCTGGAGGAGACGATCGGTACCGCCGCACCGCAGGTTGACTTCGACACCTCGCCGACGGCGAGCGGTGTGCCGGTGGGCGTGTGGGGCTATCCGGCCCGTAAACCCTTCGACGGTTTCTCGATGTTCCGCTGCACCGGCCCCGCCAGGCGGCTCTCCATGGCCGACGACCAGCCGACGCTGTACCGCGTCGGCTGCACGATGAACGGCGGCGCCTCCGGTGGCGGCTGGCTCACCCGCCGCGCGGACGGAACGCTCGCGCTCGTCTCCAACACGTCCATCGGCCCGACTCCGTCCGTCTGGCTGGCCGGACCACGGCTGGGCCCGCAGGCCCGAAAGGTCTTCGACACGGTCAGCGCACGGTTCGCCGACCACTGAGCCACCTTCCCCAGGCCAACCACCCCCACCCCACTCCAGGAGGAACCTTTGCGGCGCATCGTCTTTTCCGGCACCGGCCTCGTCGTGGTCGCACTGATGGCGACCATCGCCGCGCTGGCCTTCCCGATCTGGTCGTACGCCGACCGCTCCGGAACCGGACTCGCCAACCTCAACGCCAGTACCGTGCCCACCCGTTGGGGACCGCTGTCCGCCGCCGACCGCGACTTCGTCGCGCGCGTGCGCCTCGCCGGGCTCTGGGAGATGCCCGCGGGACAGCAGGCCATCGAGCGCGCCCCCACCACGGCGGTCAAGACGGCCGGTGAACACCTGGTCCAGGGGCACACCTTCCTCGACGCGCGGGTACGGGAAGTCGCGGCCCAGCTGAACATGGAACTCCCCAGCCAGCCCAACGCCCTGCAGCAGGGCTGGCTGCGCACGCTGTCGGGCGACAACGGGAAGAAGTACGAGAGCGACTTCGCCAACTTCCTGCGCTCGGCGCACGGGCAGGTGTTCGCCCTGGTCGCCCAGATACGTGCGAACACCCGCAACACCCTGGTGCGGGAGCTGGCCGACGACGCGAACACCACCGTGCTCGACCATATGAAGGTCCTGGAGAGCACGGGATTCGTGGACTTCGACGGGCTCGCCCGGGGCGCGGCCACCGCGACGGCCAGCCCCACGGGCCCGCCGCCGCCCGTCGCGGGCTCGAATCCCCCGCCGGCCGCACCCGCCCAGCCCGGACCGTCCATGAGCCCGCAGCAGCCGGGGGCCGACCCCGGTACACCCGGCTACTGACCGGGCCGCGCGGTCAGGACGTGTACGTGAAGTCGGCCGACCCGGTCAGCGCCCCGTTCGCCACGGTCGCGATCTGCACGGCCGCGGCCGTCGGCCAGGCGGGTGCGGTGAAGGTGACCGTCGAGTCGTCGACCGCCTTCACCCCGCTCGCCGGGCGGCCGCTGAAGCCGTTGGCGGTGCGTGTGCCGACGTATACAGCCGTCGTGCCGGAGAGACCTGCGCCGGTGAGGGTGACGGTGTAACCGCCCGACTTCGGGCCGGTGGCCGGAGACACCTTGGTGATGGTCGCCGGGAGCTGGGTGAGTGTGTCCGTGGTCTCGACGAAGTGCGCGCTCACGTAGTGGTTGCCGTCCATGGTGACCGTGAACTCGGGCGCCCGGCTGGACTGGATCCGGCCCTCGACGGTCCAGTAGTCGAGCCTGTAGCCCGACTTCGGTGCGGCGGTGACCGTGACCTGGTCGCCCTTGCCGAACATACCGGTCGCCGCAGGGGTCACCGTGCCGCGCTCGGGGTCGTCCGGCGCGGCCGTGAGCGCGTAGCGGGGGGTGGCCGTACTGTCCGACGGCGTACGGTAGTTGGCGAGGACGGGGCCGGTGAGGTTCATGACGCGTACGCAGTCGGCCGGTTGCGGCTCGCCCAGCGGCACACCCCGTGGGGCGTCCTCGTAACTCTGCCGGGGGTTGGAGAACCAGAGCTTGGTCTCACAGCGGTTCTCGTCGGCGCAGGCCATCGTGTAGCCCATGATGTCCGTCCAGGTGCGGCTCTTGGGCAGGAAACCGTGGTTGTCGGGGTAGTACGGGTTGAGGTTTCCGGCCCGGTATCCCTTGGCGGCGGGGTCGATGGGGTCGGTGAGATAGTCGTGGTTGAGGCCGAAGTTGTGCCCGATCTCATGGGCGAGGTGGTAGGTGCCGAGGGTGTCGGACTGCTGCGCGCCGAACGCCGCGTGGTCCGTGCTGTACGCGGGGTCGGCGCCCGGGATGAGACGCACCAGCGAGGGTGTGTTCGCGGTCCCGGCGGTATAGAGCGTGCCGGGCGCGGGAGTGAACTGGGTCAGTACGTGCAGCAGGTCCGCGCCCTTGTCGTCGCGGTTCTTGCGGGCGTCGACGGCGAACGCGCTGGAGTATTTGCTGTCCTTCGGGTCGGACAGGGCGCTGGTGATGCCGTCGGTGTCCCCGGCCTTGCCGGTCCACTCCTTGGTGGTGAAGGTGCCGGCCAGGTTGAGCCGGGCCGTCACCAGGCTCGTGGCGTAGGCCGTGTTCGTCCCCTCCACGGCGGCCTTCACCTTCAGGTCGAGCGCCGGTACACCGCCCTTGGTGTTGCGGACGGTTGCCGGTGTGTAGCCGATGAGCAGGTCAATGAGGGGCGCGCTGATCGCGGCACGCGGGCGCGGTGTGGGGAGTGCCGCCCGGGGACCGGCCGGGTCCGCGACCCGTACGGTGTCGTCGTGCAGCAGGCTGTGCCGGTTCACCGGGAGCTCGCGCACGGTGGAGGCGCCGGGCCGGTCGGCGTCGATGCTGTACTCCGTACGGCCCAGATGCACCTCCCCGGCCACCCGGGGCACACCCCGCCCGCAGGCGCCGTCCACCGCGAGGGTGACCGGCTGGTCGGGGCGGCCGACGATGTGCCCGGACCACAGCAGGGTGCCCTGCCGGTCCCGCGACACGCGGTCGGCCACCGCATCCACCCGGGTGTCGGCGAACAACCGCAGGGTCCGGCGGTCGGGCCCCGTCCCGTGCCGGGCTCCGCACACCGCGCCGAAGGCGCCCGCCGCCCAGTCGATACGACCCGTACGGGATGCTCCGGGCGCCTCGGCTGCCGTTCGGTGGAGCCCGACGGAGGCCGCCGCGCCGATGGCCGGGGCGGCGACGGCGGGCGGCACGGTGGACATGAGGGCGACGGCTGCCATGAGCGCGGCGCCGGACAACTGCGTGGGACGGGGCACGCGAGGGTCTCCTTGGGACGTCATCGACACGATCACGCCCAGGCTCGGCCAAGACCGCCACCTCGGCGCGGTGGCGGCGACCAGATGGAGCAGAAAAGTGCGCCGGTCCCTCCCGTCGGGGACCGGCGCGGCCGTCAGACCAGGTCGGCGGCGATGAGCAGATACTGGAAGCTGCCGTCCTTGTACGCGCTGAGGAAGGCGTCCTCGATGCCGGTGGCCAGCGGCGAGCGGGCGCGCAGCTCCCAGTACGGGATGGTGGCCTGGGTGAGGTCGAGCACGCTCACCGGGACCAGGCGGTTGGCCGCCATCTCCTTGAAGTAGGCGCTGCGCGGGTGGATGTTGCAGATGTAGTGGGCGTTGATCTCGCTCACGGCCCGGGACGGCAGCCCGTACGCGTCGTTGTAGCAGCCGGTGATGGTCACATACCGGCCGCCGTGTTCGAGCATGCGGGCGTACTCGGGGAACAGCACCGACAGATCGACGTACATCGTGCTCTCGTTGTTCCAGATGGCCCGGAAGCTGTTCGACTCGAAGCCCGTGTCGATCATGTTCTTCAGATGGAAGCGCACCTGGTCGGACACACCACGGTCCTCGGCCTGGCCATTGGCGAAGGCGACCTGTGTCTCGGAGATGGAGATGCCGTCGACACGGCAGCCGAAACGCTGGTTGGCGACGAAGCTGCTGCCGCCGCGCCCCGAACCGGAGTCCAGCAGCCGGTCGTCGGGGGCGATGTCACCGAGGTTGGTCATGAGCACATCCGCCTGGGCGCATTCCAGCCGGTGCAGCTCCTCGGTGATCCGCTTCTCCCGGGTCTCCTCGGGCCCCTCCAGGACGGACCAGTCCACGGACCCGATGCCGTAGTGGTGGTGGTAGATGCCGTCCACTTCACCGAGGCGCAGATTGACGGGGTTCTTCTCACGGTTCCAGTACTCGGCCACGGACTTCTGGTAGGCACTGGCGAGGAACGGAGCAGGGGTGTTGGTGGTGTCCTGAATCGTCATGGTGGTTCTCCTGATTGCCGCTGCATGTGTGGTGTCATACGTACGCGGTGCGTGGTGCGCCCCCGTCATACGTACGTGGTGTGCCGGGCTCCGTGCGTCATACGCCGTGGTACCGGGGACTCGTGGCGTGCCACTCCTTGCTGCCGCCCATCCAGGCCCACAACCCGGCCAGATAGCGCCGCAGTTGGGGTGATCCCGCCGCACTGAGGAGGGCGCACTCGGCCTCCACCGTGTGCATCAGCTCGTCGTGCAGACAGGCCGCCTTGTCGACGGCCTCCTGGAGCGAGCACTGCTCCTCGGCGGCGATGAGGTTGGGCAGGTTGGTATCGGTGGGGTCTTCCTTCGCCATCGAGTACAGGTCGTTGAGCAGGACGTTGGCCGTACCCGCGTACAGATAGGTACGGCGCACCCGTGCGTCGGCGAACTCGTGGGCGGGCAGCTCATAGCCGCCCACGGGGTCGATGAGGACCATGCAGGGGTAGAAGGCGTTCTCGTAGCGGTGCAGCAGGTACTCCCACACCGCGGGCCTGCGGCCCGAGTTGCGCCACTCCCCCTCCTGTCCGTATCCGACGAACATGACGGCGAGTTCATGCCGCAGCCGGGCGACCTGGGTGGGGCTGGCGATCTGTTCGAGGTGGAACAGACAGGAGCGGAACGCCCGCAGTACGGGTTCCTGATCGACGACCTCCTCGAACTTCGGCAGATACCGGGCCGGCAGGCGGACCGGGTCGACCACCGCGTGGGCCATGGCGAGACGCGAACCGAGCAACTCCGGTTCGGTGTTGTCCCCTTCGTCCACCCAGTGGTCGTCCACGGCCCATTCGGCCAGCCCGCACCGGGCGGCCGCCAGCAGCAGGTCGGGGTCGTCGCAGTCGGGGTGCGCGAGCATGAACAGCCGCCCGAAGTTGTGCGAGCGCAGCCGTTCGAGGCGCCCCTGGAAGATCCCGATCTCCTCGGCCCAGTCGACCAGGCGCTCGTTGACCTCCTCGGCGAGCGCCGGGTCGTCGCGGACCGCGTCGGGACAGTAGAGCGGTGGTACGCGGATCGTGGACTCGGTGGAATCCGAGTGCGCCGGGGTGGGAGACGGGTCGGGAGCTTCGGCCGCCGGTTGTTCCGCGTCGCTCAGCGAGCGCGGCCCGAACAGCCGGGCGGCCGAGGTTCCCAGCCCCGTGGGACCGGAGAGGAGGCCGTGAAGGGCCTCCGTCCCGGCGGCCGCAGCGTCACGTACGGGGGCGGGTGCGGGCGGGCGGGACAGCGTCGGTGGCCCGTCCCACCCTGGTACACGGGCACCGATGAACTCGGGCATGGGGGTTCTGCCTTTCCGCAGATGGCTGGCCGAGGCCGAGGAACACGTCGTCAGCCACGCCAGCGGCTGACTTCGACGTTCTCCAGCACACCCAGCGCGTCCGGCACGAGGATCGCGGCCGAGTAGTACGCGGTCACCAGGTAGGAGATGATCGCCTGCTCGTCGATCCCCATGAACCGCACCGACAGACTCGGCTCGATCTCGTCCGGAATCCCACTCTGCCGCAGCCCGATCACACCCTGCTCGTCCTCACCCGTACGCATACAGATGATCGACGTCGTCCGCTCCGGCGTCACCGGGATCTTCCCGCACGGGAAAATCGGCACCCCCCGCCACGTCGGGA
>NZ_MECJ01000012.1 GCF_014596475.1 Streptomyces sp. CBMA152
CTTCGCTCCGCGAAGACGACGCGCCGTCGCTACGCGACGGATACGTCGTGATGCTCCGCATCACTGATGCTGCGTCACTCCGTGACGCAGCATCAGGTCGCTCCGCGACCCGAGCGTGAGAGATCCCGCTCCGCGGTCTCTCTCAACGGAGTTCGCTTCGCAAACTCCTACGGCTGGCTACAGTGTTGGGGGCTGTTTCGTCAGAGGTCTTCGGGATCTTGGGCCCTGCTGAGCTTCGAGGTTCCGGCCGCTCTCATGTCGAAGGTGTGGTCCCTCCGGATCCGGAGGGCTTCCCCGTCGGTCTCCACGGTAGCACTTCCAGTGTGCTTCCTTAGCGGGATCAGGGGCAAAAAAGTTACGGGATCTCTGAGTTTTCGGGGCGCTCCTCTTCGGCGGGGGCAGCGCCGGCTTCGCGGAGGATGCTCTGGATCAACTGGCTTCTGTTGTCCGAGAGTTGGCCGTTCTTCTGGCCGGTGCGGATCTTGCAGAGCCAGGGGCCGATCATGACGCGTTCCCCGTCGACCTCGATGCCTTCCCGGGCGCCGGGAGGGCGGCCGTGCCGCTCGATGAAGGCGCGCAGCAGGGTGGCTGTCTGTTCGAAGGAGCGGCGTTTTCTGGTCTGGGCAGTGCTGAATGTGGCGGGGGCGGTGGTGGTCTTCTTCGTCGTCGTCAGGGTGATGTGGTCCGGGGTGAGGCCGATGCGGGCCAGGAGGTGGCGTTGATCGTCGTCGAGGGTGTTCCAGGTGGTGAGCTGGCGCTGCAGCCAGGCGCCGGCTTTCACTCCGTCAATCACCGTGTCGTGGCGCAGAGTTGCGGGGTCGTGTCCGTCCTGGATGTGGCGGGCCAGGAGGTGGTACTTGCGGTGCCAGTCGGGTCCGTACGGGAGGAGCCAGTTGGGGTCGAGGGTGGTGAGGCGGGTGTGGCGGGTTGTGGGGAGTTGGCCTTTGCGAGCGAGGCCGCGTTGGTCGACGAGGAACTGGCCGCCAGGATCTTGGGCGGGGATGGCGAGGTGGCCGTGTTCGGTGTGGAAGGCCTCGATGAGGGTCATGTTGCCTTCGAAGGCGGCTTCGTTCTCGTCCCAGATCATGCCGAGCTCGTCGAGTTCGGTAATCCAGTCCGCAGTCAGGGTGCCGCGGCGGTGGGCGGTGCGCTGGCCGGCGATGAAGGAGCCGAGGCGGTAGCCGTAGGTGTCTTCGTAGTTGGTCGGGACCTTCAGGTGGCCGTGTTCTGCGTGGTAGCGGGCGGCCGCCGCCAGGCCGGCGCGGCGGGGTGCGGAGAGCACCGCGCCGTCCGACGGCCAGGCCAGCAGGTCCATGGCGCGGGCGATCGTGCCCGGGTGGAGGGTGAAGTCGAAGCGGAACCGGCGGGCGAGGAGGCGGTGGGTGGTGTCGTCCAGGCGGTGCGCAGTGGCCTTGCGTGGGGCACGGGCGGCGATCGTCTGGTCGTGGTGGCGCAGCGCGGCGGTGATCAGCCAGAGGGCCTCGAAGGGGGTGTCGAGGAGGTCGGTGGGGTCGGCCTCGGGTGGGATGTAGGCGGGGATGATCAGGCTCGCGGTCTTCACATCGGTGGTGGGGGGTTTGCGCAGGGCGCGGCCCAGGGCCTGGACGATGCGGCGCACGCTCTCGGTGCGGGAGGCGAAGACGATCGCGTCCACGGCTGGCAAGTCGATGCCTTCGCCCAGGACTTGGGCGTTGGTGATCACGGCGCGGTCGGCGGTGGCGAAGCGGTCGAGGAGTTGCGCGCGCTGGTGGGGGGTGTGGTTGCCGTTGATCGAGGAGATGCTCAGGCTGCTCGCCCAGGAGGGGCGCTGCTCGGGTGGGAGGGTGCGCAGGGTGTGGGGGAACTGGCGGGCGAAGTCTTCTGCGTCGGCAACCTGTTGGAAGTAGACGATCACATGCTTGAGGTCGTGCTCGGTCATCGCCTTGAGGACGGCCAGGTGCAGGGCGGTCGTCCGCCGCGCGGTCGGGGCGAACCCGGTGTGCGCGCCATCGGGGTCGGTCAGGACCGTGCGCAGGTCGGTGTCGGTGATGGTGGGGACCAGGAGCTGGTAGTCGGCCAGGACGCCGTCCTCGATCGCCTCGGCGTGGGTGTAGGTGTGCAGGCGGGGGCCGAACACCTTCGGGTCATCCATGGAGGCGATCAGGGAGGGAGATTCCCATGCCGGTGCGGTCGATGCGGTGCGCTTGGGGCGTGGGCGGGTGTCCGGGGCCTCAGCCAGGTGGGGGGCCTCCCATTCGTAAGGGGTCGCGGTCAGGTACAGGCGGCGGTCGGCCCGGACGTGCTGGTTGTCGTGGAGCATCGTCCACTGTTTGTCCCAGCTCCCGGCCGTGCGGTGTGCCTCGTCCACGATCAGGAGGTCGAAGACGGGGGCGGTGAAGACCGAGTGCAGGGTCTCCTCGATCCGTGGGAGGGAGTCGAGGGTGACGAACACCGTCGCTTTCTTGTGCCGGGTCAGCCAGTACGCCAGGTACTCCCCCGAGTTGGTGCTGTGCGCGGCGGCACCGGCGAGCAGCGGATGCTTGTTGGCCCGGAGCGAGGAGACCGCCATCAGCGGCTCGGTACGGCCATCCGCACGGGCGACCTGGGCCCACTGGCCGATCAGATCCCGAGACGGCACCGCGATGAGGAGGTGGCCGGCATTCAGGGCCTCGGCGGTGCGCAGCGCGATCAGCGTCTTGCCCGTCCCGCACGCGGACACCATGTGGCCACGCGAACCCGGCTTTCGCAGGCCGCGTGCTCCACTGTCCACCGCCGCCTGCTGATCGACGCGCAGCACACGACGAAGAACCGCAGTCCGGGGAGCGGGAGCAGGAGTCGCGGCCGCGGCTGCGGGGCCGGGGGTGGGTGGCATGGGGCAGAACCTCGGCAGACGACAGCAACGGACAGGCCTATCCTCCCGCGCTGGAGGAGGCCAAGGGGGCAGAAGTCTTGATCCGGCATCGGGCGTACGGCTGGTGGGGGGGGCTTCGCGGTCCCACTGACGCCCTCACGGGCGGGAGTCCCGAGAAAGGAAGGATCCGTCCGTCCGGCCATGGTTTCCGGAAGGCTGAGGAGATGGTTTCCGGGGTGTTCCGTCTGGCTCCTGTGGGTGGGGAGACGACGTGGTCGTTTCTGTGCCGGATCGCTGACCGGTACGGGCTGGAGGAGAAGGCGCTGCTGTCTGGTTGGCAGTGGCGCGGTCACCGGCCCCGGCATGACGGGGGTGGGCTGCGGGCGGATGCGGAGGTGCTGCTGGATGCGGCGGGCCGGCGCGCGCTGGGTTCTTTGTGCGGAGTTGGGGAGCAGTCGCTAGGGCGGGCGTTGCCGTCCTGGGGGCGGGATGCTCCCGAGTTCGACGGACCGGAGGAAGGCCGGGGGCGAGGGCTGTGGCGGGTCGGGGGTGCGGTGGCGGGGCCGGTGGCGTTCGGGTGCCGGCTGTGCACGGCACGGCGTACCGGGGCTGCGGTGCGTGTGGTGCGGTACGCGCAGCGGTGGGAGCGGGTGTGCGTGCGGCACGGCCGGTGGGCTCTGGACGCCGACGCCGAGCAGGAGTTGGAGTATCTGGACCTGCGGGGCCTGCCGGAGGTGGTCGCGGCGCAGCGGCGGTGGTGGGGTGTCGCGCGGCGCGCGGTGCGGTCGGGGGTGGAGCCGGGTGAGGTGTTCGCTCTGGCGTATGCGGTGGTGGCCCGCTGGTGGGAGGGGGCGTACGGGTGGGAGAGGGAGGAGATCTGGCCGCGTCGTCTGCACCAGGTCGCGGGCGGCAACGCGGGGACCGATTTGGAGCGTTGGCGGATCGTGGGGCGGGATGCGGTCATCTTCCCTGAGGTAGTGGCCGTCGCGGATGCACTGCTGGATCCGGGGATGGCGCAGTTGGTGTGGGTGGACAGCGGGGCGGAGCGGCCGCGGCCGCTGCCCGCTGACGGGGCGTTCTGCCGGCGGCTCGGGGAGCGGGTGGGAAGGGAGTGGCTGGGGCCGCTGGTCGCGGTCGACCACGGGGGCCCACTGATCGCATGGATGGGAACTGTTGTCCGCCGGCGCCGCCACCCCGAAGGGCGGCCCGGGCCGTATGCGCGGTTTGAGGAGAACCTGTGGTGGGTGCGCCAGGAACACCAGGCGGCGACCATGGCCGCCCAGTTGCGGGCGCTGTCCAAGGAGAGGAAGACACCCGGTTCCGGCACGAACTGGCGCTCCACGGTGTCCGCCGAGCAGCGTTTCCTGATCGAGAACCTGCTCGGTGACGCGGAGGAGCAGCTGCAGCAGTTGCGCGGTGCGCAGAGTGGTACCACCGCGGACGCGGCGCAGTATCTGCTGCAGGGCCTTGGCCGTGGTCTCGATCTGCTCGACCAGGTGCTGCTGCGGATCACGGCCGCGGCCGCGAACGCCGGGGTGCCGGTGGACGATGTGGCCCGGTGGGCCCGCCTGCCCGCCGATGCCGTGGCGGAGGCACTGAAGGCGTACGGGGACGGGGAGGAGCGGTAGCCGGTCGCGACGGGTGCTACTGGTGCAGAGCGCGGGGCGTGGTGCGGGCAGGCCTCGCTGTCGTGGGACGGCGGGCTGTATCGCATCGCGTGGCGCTGTGAGTCCAGAACACGGGAATCGCGCCCGGCACGGTGGGGATGGGGTTTGGCTGGGGCGGGTGATCGGCGAGAGTGCGGCAGCCGGGTCGGTGGCAGGCCCGGGCGGGCGGAGGTGAACGTCGCGGCGGGGTTCGAGGCGATGTTCCTCGACCCGGTAGGCCGGATGGTGCAGCAGCGGTGGGCGGACGCGGCTGTAGCGGTCGCCTTCGAGGAGTTGGATCCGGTGTCGGCATTCCCGGTCGTACCGGGGCGGCGGTGGGGTCCGGGTCTGTGGTGGTCGGCGACCTGCGGGCGGCATGTGGCCTCGGGGTCGAACGCGATGCGCGTCCAGCTGATGGTCCTCGACCGCGACCCGCAGGTGATCGGCATAGCGGGGCGGCCGGTGCGGCTGCTGTGGCGCGACGGCCGGGGGCGGGAGCGTTCCTGGGTGCCACAGCTCTTCGCCCGGTACGCGGACGGGACCGGGATGCTGGCCGACTGCCCCAGCCACGCCGAGGCCGGCGGGCAGCGGGCGCTGGCTGCCGCAGCCGTGATGACGCAGGCGTGTACACAGGCGGGGTTCGTCTACCGGCGCCTTGAGCCGCTGGACGAGGTAGTGGAGGCCAACGTGAAGTGGCTGGCCGGCTACCGGCACCCACGCAACCGGGGAAGGGCGGGACTGCTGGAGGCGGTGGTGGACGTATTCGCACAGCCGCGCCCGCTCATCAAGGGAGTGGCAGAGGTCGGCGATCCGATCGAGGTGCTGCCCGTCGCGTTCCACGCCCTGTGGTCGGGACGTCTGGTGGCGCTGTTGGAGATGCCGCTGCACGGACACGCCGTGGTCCGGGCCGAAGGCGGCAGCAGGCCCGACGCGGGCTGCGGGGAAGCGGGGTGAGCGGGGTGCGGCGGAGCGGGTGGCCGGTGGTGGAGGTCGGGGCGCAGATCCGTTTCAGCGGGGCACAGTGGCAGGTCGTGGCCCTGTCTGGGCAGAGCTTCCACCTGGTCGGTGAGGACGGGGCGGACCAGGTGGTACTCGCCGGGCACCTGTTCGCCGACCCCGGCTTCGCCGTCGTAGGCGCGGAGCAGGTGCAAGCGGTGCCGCAGTGGGGGCTGTTCGAGACCGCCCCGGTCGCGGCACGGGAAAAGGCGATGGCCTGGCTTGGGCACATCCGCGAGGTCGAGTCCGGGCTGCCCGGCGGACCGGACAGCGGCGGGGTCGTGCGAGCCGAGTACGACCCCGGTCGGTGGACGCTGGCCGAGCGGGAACAGGCCAAAGCCGCGGAGCTGACGACGCTGGGCTTCGGGCGGGTGTCGCGGTCGACGGTGCAGCGTATGCGGCTGGCGTACCGCAGGGAAGGGCTGTGGGGGCTGGTCGACCAGCGCACCGCCCGCAGGCCGAAAGGCGGGGACGGCAACGCTGGAGGGCGTCAGGACGAGCGGGTCGTCGCCGCGGTCAAGGACGTACTGCGCGGGCAGCGGGGGCGCTCCAAGGGCACCGTCAAAGCGCTGATGCCGCTGGTCACGCAACTCCTCAAAGACCGGCACGGGGATACGGTCGCGATGCCCGCGCAGACCACCTTCTACCGGCTCGTCAACCAGCTCGCCCACCCAGCTGATCACCCGGCGAAACGCGTCCGCAGTGCTCCGCTCACCGATGGCGGGCGCAAGTTCACCCCGACCAGGGCGTTGCGGCCCGGGGAGCAGGTCCAGATCGACACCACCCGCCTGGACGTCCTCGCGCTGTACGGCGACGGGAGCGTGGGGCGCCCGGAGCTCACTATCGCGGTCGATGTCGCGACCCGCGCGATCCTGGCTGCGGTACTGCGGCCTGGTGGGACGCAGGCTGTCGATGCCGCTCTGCTGCTCGCGGAAATGGCGGTGCCGCATCCGGCACGACCCACGTGGCCCGACGTCCTGCACTTCGCCCGCAGCACCGTCCTGCCCGCGGAGCGGTTGCTGTCGCTGGACGAACGTCTCCATAAGGCGGCTGCCCGGCCGGTGGTGGTGCCCGAGACGGTGGTCGTGGACCGGGGGAAGGTGTACCTGTCGAAGGCGTTCACGGGCGCCTGCGAGACGCTCGGGATCAGTGTGCAGGCCTCACCGCCATTCGCACCGACCGCCAAGAGCATCGTGGAGCGCACCTTCGGATCGCTCAACACGCTGCTCTGGCAGCACCTGCCCGGCTACACCGGCTGTGACGTCACCCGCCGCGGCCGGGACGTCGCACGCGAAGCCTGTTACAGCATCGTCCAGTTGCAGGAGTTCCTGGATGAGTGGCTGGTGCTCTACCACCACCGCCCGCACCAGGGCCTGCGGCATCCGATGCTGCCGAAGGTGGTGCTGTCGCCGAACGAGATGTGGGCGGCGTTGGTCTGCGTCGCAGGCTATGTTCCGGTCCCGCTGAGCAGGAACGACTACGTGGAGCTGCTGCCGGTGCGGTGGCAGGCGATCACTGAGCACGGCATCCGGCTGCACCACCGCACCTACGACCACGACGTGCTCGGCCCGTACCGCGGGCAGGACTCCGGTGTGGCGGCCAGGGGCGGGAAATGGGAAGTCCACACCAACCCGCACGACGTCCGCCAGATCTGGGTCCGCCTCCCCGGACCCGGGCTCACCGAGATCCCGTGGATCCACCGCGACCACGCCCACCAGCCGTTCAACGACCGTATCTGGCAGTACCTGCAGACCCTCACCCCACGCCACACGGGCCACGACCGGTACGAGGCGGACCTGGCCGAAGCCCTCGATCAGCTGATGCGCCGCGCCCACGCCGGAGGGGCCACCGCCCGCGAGGAGTACCTCCTCGCCCGCCGCACCACCGCCCGCACTCCCCTGCCCGAAGACGAGGGTGAGGGTGAGGGTGAGGGCCAGCAACAGGACACCGCAGCCGTAGACGGGGAAGAAGACGGCCTCGACCGAAGCGCGGAGGAGGCTGCCGAAGACGACGAGGCATGGGGCACTCCGGCCGTGCCGGTGGCCGGGTACGGGCTTTACGACGCCCAGGAAGAGGCCCGCAAATGGTGACCGGACACCGCCGGGGAGCAGGCCACGCGGGGGTGCACACGGACGTGGCTGGACCGCCAGAACACGGCACGGGCGCGGCAGACGCCGACGGCGCGGGTGGTGGGGCGTGGCCGGTGACGACCTGGCAGGGCTGGCAGCACTTCGCCACCACCCCTCCCCCACAGCCGCCCGCCCCCGAAGAGCCGGCGCGCAGCGACGAGGAACGTCTGGCGTATCACTCCGCGTTCGTCACCGTCCGCACCCCGGCCATCGACACCCTGACGACCAACGTGCGCACGCTGATGATCCTGGGCAGGCACCAGAAGACCACCGCCCGCCCCTCGCTGATCGTGACCGGGCCGGCCGCGGCCGGGAAGACCACCGCCCTGTTGACCGTCGGGCGTACCTGCCACCTCGCCCACACCCAGCAACACCCGGTGCCGGACAGTCGCGTGCAGGCACCGGTGCCCGTCGCCTACGTTCTGGTGCCGCCCGCAGCGAGCGCGAAAACCCTCGCGGGCGAGTTCGCCCGCTACCTGGGCGTCCCTGTCACCAGCCGCATGACGCAGGCCCACATCACCGACGCCGTCTGCCACACCTACAACCAAGCCAGGGTGCGCCTCGTCCTCATCGACGAGATCCACCGCCTCAACCCCCGCACCACCACCGGCGCACAAACCGCCGATCTACTGAAAGACCTCACCGAACGCATCAAGGCGACATTCGTGTACGCGGGCATCGACGTGACGCAGACCGCGTTATTCTCCGGCGTACGCGGGGCCCAACTCGCCGCACGCGCCAGCCTGGTGGAATGCGGGCCGTTCCCCGCACGCCTCGGGAAACGCGAGCCGTTCCGCGAGCTGATCGCCGGGGTCGAAGCAGCACTCGACCTCCGCGCGCACCGGCCCGGCACCCTGGCCCGCCACGCCCCGTACCTCCACCAGCGCACCGCGGGCCGGATCGGGAGCCTCACCCGATTGATCCGCCAAGCCGCGATCACGAGCATCCTCGACGGCACCGAACGCATCACCAAAACCGGCTTGGACCAGATCCGGCTAGACCACCAAGCTGAAACCCACCACACCAGCCAAAGCCGCTCACCCCGACCCCACTGACCAGGCAAAACCGCGCTGACCAGCGTGAATACGGGCGGTGCCATTAGACGCGGGCTGCACTCTGCGACAACACCCACAATTCTTACCGAAGTTGGCGTAGCAGCAGGCCAGACCACCTGTCACCCCACCCGAAACCGCCCCGGAAAGTTCTCACTCAACCTGCAACACCCCAGCTCAACCCCACCCCTACACCCCAACCCACACCAGGGCCGAATATCGACGCCCGCGAAGAAGCCAAGAAGTGGTAGGGGCCTGCGGTCGTTGGCGGGAGGGCGCGGCGGGAGGCGGCGGGACTTCGACGGGGTACTCGTACCCGGACGCCCCAGGGCCACAGCAGCACCAGCCAGCCGTTGGCTTGTCAAAGGACTCCGAAGGGCACCGAAGGCGTCGCGTTCGCGGCGCTGGCACCGCTCCTGGGCGAGGACGGCTCGGCCGGTGGGCCAGTCGACGACTTCGAGGACCAGCCCGTGCAGCTCGCCGGGATCGCGGGCCCGCCGCCACCACGGTGCGCTCCCTGGTCCATGTGGCGTAGCGGCCGTGGTGGAGGGAGCTCGGGCCGTGTGACGGTGTGGGCACAGCGGGACGCACGGCAGTGCTCCGTTCTGCTGTGACACCGACTGTTCCGTCCGGGCCGCCACCGGTACGGAGCGGTAGACCCGCCACCACGCCACGGCGTACTGCGGGCCGGGCGTCACCCCCCTTGGTACCTGGAACAGCCCCCGTACGGGGCGGGTCCGGGCCGTGTGAGAGGCAAGAACTGATGGACCTTCATCCCCCCACCCCCGACACATCCGGCCGATACCCGGCCGGTCCGCCCGGGCGGCGCGTTGGCCGCAGCGCGGCAGCCCTGGCCGTACTGCTCACCGGCATCACCAGCCCGGCACTGGCCGCCCCTCCCCCACCGCCCCCCACCAGCCCCCAAGTCTTCACCAGCGGCACGTCCACGTTCACCGTGCCCAAAGGCGTCAAATCCATCACCGTAGAGGCATGGGGGGCCGGCGGCGCAGGAGGAAACGGCGGCGTCGGCGGCAGCGGCGGACAAACAGACAACGCCGGGGGTGGTGGTGGCGGGGGCGGCGGCGGGGGCGGCGGGGGCTCAGGCGGGTTCTACGTCAAATGCAACCTTCAGGGCGACACTCTGCCCGGCACCGTCTACACCGTGCAGATCGGCACCGGCGCCTCAGCTGGCATGACCGGCGGCGCAACGACGGTGACCGCCGCCGACACAAGCGGCGTCAAAGCCGATGGCGGCAGAGGCGGCACAGCTGGCGCACACGGCGGAGACGGCAGAAACGGCGCCTTCCTCGACCCCGGTGCCGGAGGCAGCGGCGGAACCAAAGGCACTGGTGGCAGCAGCGCAGGCCTCGGCGCGAACTGCAACAGCGACAACAACGGAAAAATCCTGGCCATCCGCGTAGCCAACGGCAGCGGCAGTAACGGCACAGACGGCACAGACGGCAGAGCCGGCACAGCCGGCGGCCTCCTCGGCGGTCCGGGCAACGGCGGCAACGGCGGCAACGGCGGCAAGGGCGGAGCTGGCGTCAACGGCTACGGAGGCGGAGGCGGAGGAGGCGGAGGCGGCAGAGGCCTCCATGGCACCGGCTCACCCGGCGGCAGTAATGGCACGGGTGGATCCGGCGGCACGGGCACCGACGGAGGCCAAAACGGCGCCACCACCACCAACAATGGTTCCGGCGCAGGCGGCGAAGGCACCGGCCGCGTCGTCATCAGCTGGTAACACCACCAACCCAACGGCAGCGGGGCCGGGCAGCACACACCCGGGCCCCGCCCCCGCCCTGGAATCGGTAACAAGCCCGGCGGCGCGGTCCGCGCTTGCACGGACCCAAGTCGCCGCAGGCGCCCGCGACTTCACCCGCAGGGCCCGCCAGGGCCCGGAGGGCGGCCCTCGGGGCGCCGTGTGGCACCCTGGGCCACCGCCACGGAAGAAAGGGCTTCTAGAGCCCGCTGAAAGGCTTGCTGCGCCCCGTCCGCAGCCGCTCCCCCGAGGGTGAGACCCGTCGGTAGGGTGGCGGGCCCCGGGGCGGGTGGCCGGTCAGTCGGCCGGTGACACGGAACTCCCGCCCCGGGTTCCAACTCTGGGGTGGCCCCGGACATGACGATGCCCCGGCACCACCGCCCGGCCGCGCCCGCTCCACTGCGCCCAACGGGCGGTGGACCCACCGACTCAGCGTCAGAGCGACTGCCGCCAACTCAGCTGCTGGGCAAACACGTCGTCCTCTTCGGCGTAGTACGCCTCAGCCTCAGCCGTGATGCCTACACAGCGGCACCGCTCCGAAGGGGAGTCGAGAGCGGGGCACTCCTCGTAATGCCCCTCGGGGTTGCTGCGGGCGGTCTGCTGCGGAGTCCACGGCAACGGCAACCCGTCGCCCGCAGCACGCGGAACGAGATGGACGTGAAGGTGCTGGACGCTTTGGGTCGCCGTGGCTCCGACGCTGGTGATCAAGTTCAGGTCGCAGCTGAGTTCGGCGCCCAGTTCGGCGGCGCGCGCCATCGTCCACGCGGTCACGGCCGGGTCGACGACCGCGGTCTCGACGTGGCGGCGCGGGATGACCAGGGTGTGCCCGGCGGTCACCCCGCCGCGCGGCACGATGGCGATCGCGTCGTCCCACTCACGCACCAGGGTGGCGGGCTCGGTGCCCGCGATGATCCGGCAGAACACACACGACTCGCCCACGGTGGGGTCGCGGTGGACCAGCGGACGGCCGATATGCCGGTGTACGACCTCGACGTCCACACCGTGGTCGCGAAGCCACGAAGCGACGGCTTCAGCGACGGCCGGGGCGCGGTGCCTGCCATACCAACAGTGCACGTCCAGGCGGACCGGCCCGCCGTCGCCACGACCCTCGCGCACGGCCAGGACGTCGCGGCCGGCACCCTCGATCAGACCAGCAGCCCCGGGCGTCGCGAGGACGTGGTCGCGTACAGCCGGATCGAGTCCGGTCAGCGGGACCAGGCCCTGGGTGATGGCGTGCGCGGCCGGGTCCCACAACGTGCCGGACACATCGAGCTTGACCACCGGCCCGTCATGACGCGGCGGGTCATTCCAGCGGGCACCGTACGAGGTCACGACGACGTGGGGCGTTGCGAGCATGGCGGGGGCTCTCCTTGGTCGTCTGATAGGCGGTGCCTTCACCATCCCTGCCACCGGGGCACTGCGGCAGGGGGTTGGCGAAGTTTCCCTTTTCCTCTTTTCCGGCGTCCTGTGTCACCGGCCCCGGCCCCAGGCAGTGCCTGCCTGACCGCTCGTACGCCATCGGGGCTGTACGCGCGCCGACCCGCCACGGTCCTACTGCGCGACGCCGGATGAGCCGGTGCGCGCCGCGACCAGGTGGAGGACAGCGACGAGCGTCCCCGAGCTGGAGATCAGCCCGCTCTCGACCAGACTGTTGATCCGATCCAGCGGACCCATGCGGAGCGGTGACCCTCGTCGCGCTCGGACGGCTCACCGACCTTCGTCACGCCACGAGCAACGAAGACGTGGTGCGGGCTGTCGACGGTCCCCGTCATCGGCTGGTAAGTCACGACGTGATCCAGGGACCCGGAGATCTCGTAGCCGGTCTCCTCGACCACCTCACGAGCAACCGTTGCCGCCGGCTCCTCGCCGTCTTCGACGACCCCACCGGGAAGCTCCCAGCCCCAGGTATCGGAGACGAACCGGTGCCGCCACATCATGAACACCCGGTCCCGGCCGTCGACCATGGCCACGATCGCGGCCGGGGGCAGGGCTACCTTGTGGTGCTCGAACCGGCTGCCGTCAGGGGTTTCGATGTCTGCAGCGCTGCCTGTACTACTTCCCGAGGATCGAAGGCGGCCTGGCCCCCACCAGCATCAACGGGACCTCCTCGTCCACCTGGCATAAGACACGCGAGGCCGCGTGGTTGACCGGACAGAAGGTCTGCCTGCTCCCGACGTTGAAGATCACTGTCTTCTAGGGCGGGCGTCAGGGCGCAGGCGGGAGTTCACCCGCAGCACGCGGAACGAGATGGATGTGTTTCCTCTTTGCCGGGCCGATCGACGGAGCCTCGACACCGGTCTCGTGGCCCGCGTCGGCCGCGTGGTGATCCGTCTCGCCGAGCGAGCGGACGGGGCGCCGTACGACGTCGTACGGGCCCGGTCGCGGCGCACCGGTGAGGTGGTCGGCGACATCACCGACGACGCGGCGTAGGCGCGCCGCGTTCCCGGACGGGTGATCGTGCCCGACACCCGTGACCGTCTGGGGCGCGGCCGGTTGGCCAGGCATGAAACGCACAGTGATCGCCGCCGTGGCGGCGTCCCTCCTGGTCGGCGCAGCAGCTGTTCCGGCGTCACCCGACGCCCGGGTCCGCGCGGGGGATGTGACCCTGTGGGTACGCAGCGCGGGGACGCTGGTGGAGAGTGCCGGCGGGTCGATCACGGGCCACCAGGACGGGGTCAAAGCGGCGCTGATCGCCCGCTCGCCGAACGGTCACTGGTACACGGTCACGCCGTGGCGCCCGGTGAGCTGGTCGCGCTCGTGGGGGATGACGGTCCACTGGACGCTCCACCGGCGCACTTCACCGACGGGACGCGCCTGTGCCTGGAAGCCAACGACACCTCGGACCAGCCCTGCTGTGACTGGGCGAGGTAGTCGTCACCAGGCGCGCACCGCGACCTGCGTGTTCGGCTCGCCTTGAGCGCGCTATCTGTCACCAGTTGGGCGAGATAGTTGTCACCTGCCTCGCCTTGTCGCGGTTGTTGTCACCACCGCCGGGAGCGAACCGGCTGCTCAGAGCGGGTGCGCGTGTCCCGCTCGCCGTCGAGAGGGTCGTGGTGACAGTTCGCGCGACCAGATGACAGGTACCTCGCCCAGTCACACTTCGAAGAGATCAAGGCCCTCGGGTTCACCGGTTGTCTGAACCTGCTGCACAAGTACATCAACCAGGGCCGCGCGGACGCCGACCGCAGCCATATCTCCCCGCGCCGGCTCGCCCGGATGCTGCTGACCAGGCCGGACAACCTCAAGGCCGAACAGCACGCGCTCCTGGACAACCTCACCGCTGCCTGCCCCGAGATGACCCAACTGGCCACCGGCATCCGAGACTTCGCCCCGCTCCTTGCGCCTCACGCCGACAACGCCGACGCCCTCACGCACTGGATCACTCAGGTCCGCGGCGCCGACCTGCCCCACATGCACGCCTTCACCAGAGGACTGGAACGCGACCGCGACGCCGAGAACGCCGCGCTCACGCTCCGCTTGACACACCCTGTCACGGGGCACTCCCGACGAACCCCGCCATCACACGAGCTTGCAAAGGCCCCTGGGAGCCAGGTCACGAGTACACCAGCATTTGTCCGGTCCCCCACAACACGAACCGGGCCTTCCACCGGACAGGGCATGCCTGCTCGCATATCTCCACAGCGGATTCCAATAGTTCTCGAGCAGGTCGGCCACCGCTTCTTCGCCCTCGATGACGTAGTTGAATTCCGATAGGAACCCTGGGTACAGGTTGTCCGACCCGACCACGTACACCTCGTCGTCGATCACCATCAGCTTCGCGTGATTTCCGGGTGCCGAGGGAACCGTCGTGGATGTCAATCTCAATTTAAGAAGGTCAAATTCAAAACCCTTCCCTTTCTGCGCGGCCTCATAGGCATCGCCGATCACGCCCTCCTTCGGGCGCCGCTCGCTCAGTGGCGGCTGCTTGAGCGTGGCGGTAAAACCCGCCGTGGGGAGATGCGGCCACTTGTAGGTCTTGCCCTCGACGGTGTTTCGGGATGGGACATCCGTGTAGTAGAACGGGGCAATGAACAGTCGGCTCAAAGCTTCAAGTCGCCTGTCCTGGTCAGGATGCTCGTCGTCGGTCTCCGCGTCGTGCAGCATGTAGTAGCGCATCAGTGAGAATGTGCGGACCGCGCCGGATCCGAACGAATACTGGTCTCCCCCCGCACCCGCCCCGGCATCTAGTGGTGACACCACCACCTGCACGGTCAAATCCTTCTTTTCCAGCAACGCCTTCAGGATCGAGTGGCAAACGACGTGGTCCTTCCAATTCTTCTTCCACGCGCTGATGAGGTCCATCTGCGACATCTTGATAGTGCGCTCCGCGCCCAGGATGAGGTCTTCCTTCATTTTCCCGGAGTCGTCCTCGTACCCCCCTTTTTCTGTCTTGGACCAGTACTTACCCACCGACCCGTATCTGGTGGCGAGCTTATATTCGCCGAGCGCGTCGTATCCCGCGAACGTCTGTCGCACGGGGAAGACGTCTGTGTCGAGGTCGCCGTCGAGCACCTGGTACTGGTCGCGGGGCACCGGGCTCGGTGAACCAGCCGACACCGCAGGGGCGACGCCTTGGTGCAATTCCACAATCTCTTGCTGACTTTTACGGACGTTCTCGATTGTATTCGGCGATTTGAGCGGGTTGGTGGGCCGGGTCTGGGTGTTGGTATGATCCTCCCATTTCGGTTTCGTGCTTTTGAGTGCCTCGAGTCGCTCGACGGCCAGCAGGTCTTTTCCGCAAGCCCACATCTTATCCAAATAGGTGTGCGCGTCCGCCGCTGCTGGCCCATGGACCACGACCGACAGGTCGTGCACGGGCGGATAGCTCAGGAACAGGTCCATGTTCAGGTTGTGCCCGCCGGCCAGTACCTCCGTGGCGTCGGCGACAATGATCTTCGAGTGGTTCCAGGTCATCCTCTCGTCGGGTGCTTCTACAATGTCCCCGAAGAGTTTCCAGTTGATGGCAGCCGCTATTCCGCCCGCCACCTGGTAGTAACGCCCCAACCAGATTTCTGGGAGGTGCGTCCAGTGTTTTCTCCGCTCTAGGACCATGCGGATGACAGCCTGCTTCAACAGCGTGTAGTTCTCAGGGGTGCCGTATTCTTTAAGCGCCGTTGGCGTCTGGCCGAACAGGAACCGGAACTGTGTGGGCGCGGGCCGGAGGATCTTCTGGCTCAGCGCGGTGTCCATGGCACCGAGAATGATGCCGGCCCAAGCCGGATCCGGGGCGTTGAGAGACGCTATGTCGCAGCGATACCGAGATTTTTGGACGACCTCCTCCAATGCCCGCTGGAACTCGCCCTGCCGGGCCCACGACTGCTGCATGATCGCCGGGCCGAACGGCCTTCCCCAGACCCGCGGCGTGTCCATGAGCCGGATATAGTTAGGGGCTTCGTTGGGCAGATGTTTGACTTTGACGCTTTCATCCATGGCTTGTCTCCCCTAGCGTTTCGAGTCTGAAGTAGGTTTACGTCTGGTGTCGGAGGGAATCGGGTCATGCTTTTGGCGTTGGTGCTTCGTGCTGGTGCGAGCTGTGGGGCCGTGGTCGCGGTGCGGGCGCCGGTCGAGACGGTGTGTCCGAGCGCGGCGAGTACGGGGGTGGCCTCCCGGAGGGTCGCGCCGATCCTGCTCTTGGGCAGGCCGGTTGCCTCGGCGAGCGGTGCCTGGTCCATGGACCAGCACTTCTTGAGGAGGAAGACGACGAGTTGGTCGGCGGCGGAGAGCCGTCTGCCGCCGGCTCCGGGGCCTGCGCCGGGGCGCTTGCCAGGCAGGAAGGTCGGCGGGTGCTCGGTGCACCAGGCTTGGTAGCGGGCAGTGAGCTCGTCGAAGGCGGCAGGCTCGAGTCCGGTGAGGCTGGGGTGACGCAGCGGGCTGTCCGTCCACTCCGAGCTCGACGCCGGCGCCTACCCCACCGGCGTCACCGTCCCCGACAGCGTCATGGAGCGTCTGCCGCGGACGCCGCACGAGTGGCATGGCACGTGGAACTACACACTGCGCCCCGAACCCCTTGCCCCTGAACCACCCCCGCCCAGTGCCGAGTTCGGGCGTTTCCCGGCCTGTGACAAGTTGCCTGCCTGGCTGCGTGTCGTGGTCGCTCCGATGGGTGCTGACGACGACTTCGTGGCCAGGGCCTGCCCGGCGGATCTTGCAACTGGCCATGCCCCGGCTCGCTGGCATGTGCATGGGGCGGGGAGATCTTACGAATGATGAGTGGGTCCGGCTGAAGCCGCGTCTGCCGGAGTCTGGGCAGCGTGGCGGGCGTTGAGCCAGCCATCGCAGGATCATCAACGAGATCCTGTACCGGAATCGGACCGGGGCGCCGTGGCGGGATCTGCCTGCTCGCTTCGGCAAGTGGAAGACCGTCTATGAGCACCATAGACGCTGGCCGGCGGACGGCACCTGGGACCAGACCTTCGCGGCCGTCCTGGTCGACGCCGACGCGGAGGGCCGTATCGACTGGTCGATGGTCAGCCGCTGGGGCTCGAAGGCGCGGCCGCGAGTGCCGGGACAAGACGCACGCCCCGCCAGCGCCGCCCCGACGAGGGACTCGGACGGCTCCCGGGGCGGCCTGACCTACACAATCCACCTCGCCGGTGAGGGCGGACGCCGCCCGCCGGCCCTGCCCATCGCGCCGGGCCAACGGGGTGGCGCCCCGCAGTTCATCCCGGTCATGGACCGCACCCGTGTCGGCCGGCCCGGCGGCGGACACCCCCGCACCCGACCGGACCACGTCAGCGGCGACAAGGCGTATCCCTCCTGCCGCAACCGCCCTGCGACGACGCCAGATCAAGCACACCATCCCCGAACCGAGGAACCAGCGGGCAAACCGCCAAGCGCACGGCAGCAAGGGCGATCGGCTCACTGGTTTCGGCAAGACGATCTACAAGCGCAGGTCCGCCCATGATCCGCCGGACAGGCCCACAGGCCCTAAAGATAGGTCCAGTGTACCCAGCCGGCGCCGGTGCGTTGGGCGGTCACGGGATAGGGCTGGCGGTATGAAGGGTCCCCGGCCACGTCCTCGAGGTACTTCTTGTTCGTGGGGTTTCTGCCGTAGGCTGACGAGACGTGCCGTACGGCGCCGTCGCGTCCCGAGATCGCGGTGCGTAAATCGCCGAGCACGACCTTGTCGCGCCGCGACCCACCGCCCATCTTGTCGAAGGCGCCGTGATCGAGGTTAATCCTCTGCCGCAGCTCCAGCGCACCAAGATCAACAGCCGACGCTTGTGAAAAGACCGTTCCCCAGTCCGTGAGATAGGCCCTGGCCATCTTGTAGACCAGGTGCGGAACCCGCGCGACGCTGGTGTCGGCGTTGGTCGGGTCGTACTTCCCGTCACGGGTCGTGTTCCCGGCGACCGTCGCATGTCGTCCACGGCACGCGAACAGCCGATAGCCGTCGGGCTGAGGGGTGCCAGCGATTTTGGCGGGTTCCAGCGGGTTCGCGCGCCCGCTCAGGTAGCTGTCGGCAAGGTCTGTCCATCCCAGCTTGTTCAGCTTCCTCACATCCGGTTCGGCTGTGCTGATCCGTGCCATCTTCGCGTTGGGCTTGGGCACAAGTCCGGGGTCGAAGAGTCCGTCCAGGGATTCGCCGATGTGGTCCCAGGCGGTGATCCCAACGTAGTTGGTGACGTTCGGGGCCAGCTTGGTCATGATCGAGTACCACGTTCCGGGGCCAGGAACCGGATCGATCGCGAAAATGCGCACGGGGACGTCCTTCTTTGCCCCACCGTAGGCATACAGGAACCAGGCGGCCATCATGCATTCCACGGCGCCCCGACTGTGCCCGATGAAGTTATACGCCGTCGCATCGCTGGCGGCAGCCAGGTTCGCGCCATGCAGAGCAAGGGCGGCCGCCGACGTCCGACCGATGGCAGTGTCCATCTTAACGCCAATATCAGACCGCCGATCGCCCCGCGAATACTTCTCAGTAACTTTTTTGAGGCCCGGGGGAATATTCAGCGGAGCATTCAAGGTAAGCGCGTCGCTGATATCTACGTTACCCCAGTCGTTCGCTCCCACGCCGCGCACGATCACGCTGGGATTCGTGGCTTCCAAGCGGTCGCCGGAGATCTCCATGTGGATACGGACCGGGATATAGCCGGTTTCTTTGCTGTAGATCCGCTTGTCACTATCAGAGCGTGACTCCTCGCCCTCATCACGAGTGCACGATGTCCCGCTGAAGCACACGGTGTATGTTCTGTCCATTGATCGTCCTTTAATTATTCCGCGAAACGGCCCAGGCGTCGGCTTCTGTTATTTCCTGCTCCTGTCGAACTGTCGAACGGATGAAAAGCGGGCTGCTTCAGGTCGGTACCAGCAGGTCGACCGCCGTTGTGGCGGTTTCTTTTTTCTTGAGGGACACGTAAGTAATGTGGGTATCGGCGATGTTGAATGCTAGGGCGTGGCCTTCGTTCGAATGGGTGAGACTGGCGGTGATATCTTTGAGGTCGATCCCGGAAAAGACGGCGGGTAAGTCGGCAACGGGGATATCGAGGGCGGTGAGGAGGGTGGCGACGGTGAGAGTGTCATCGGTGGTGGTGAAACTGCCGGTGAGTGTCCAGTAGGGATCGGCCCCGGTCCCGTATGTGAGATCGCCGACGAGGCTGAGCGTGAGGTCGGGTGTGCCCGGAAGGGCGAACTGGAGCTCGGCACCGGCTTCGAGATCGAGCTGGCTCCAGCCGGCCTCGGGCGTAGAGCGGGTTTGAGTGAGGTCGACCCGGACAGTGAGGTTCGCAGGGGTGGGCGCGCTCGTGTCGAATGCGGTGTCCAGCGTGAAACCGAATACACGTTGCAGGCTGCTGTTGGTGACGCTGATGCCGAGTGTGTTGATAGTGGTGGCGGGCAGCTGAAAGGGGAAGACTGTGAAGGAATTATTGAACCACTCGGTGAATTCAGCCAGAGGCAGGTTTTCGAGTTCACCACTGAAGGTCCAACTGATGTCGCCGCGATGACCCATCAGGCGGACTGTGGTGTCGGCGATTTTCAGACCTCCGGAAAAACCGGTGTAGGTCAGGGTGCTGCCGCTGCCGGCGACGTTCAGCGACAGGTCGGTGACGGCGAGATTGTCGTTGAGCCGCCACACAGGGTTCGTGCCGCCGAGCAGACACTCGAGACTGTATTCCTTGGCGGCGGGGTTGATCTGGATTTCCAGGGTGTTGTCGTCGGCACCGGTGAGGTCGAGTTCAGGTGGGCAGCCGCCGGTGAAGCCCTTGCCCTTGATGGAGCCAGGCAGCTTGAAGCGGCCAGATAGCCGAGTGCCATGACCGGGGGAATACCTGCCGTCCAGGACCACGGAGTAGCCGTCGAGGGCACCGCGCACGGTGATGCCTGTCTCCAGGTTCTGCGGGCCGCTGAAAGTGACTTCCACGGCGTCGATTTCGATCATGTCGGCAAGTGTGACCAGCGGAGTTCCGGCGCTTCCCACCACGCCGACCGATACGGCGATCTGGTTGACCTTTTTGGTTCTGGTGTCGTATTGCACATCGAGATCAGTTACGGAAACCGGTAGATCTTTGACCCAGCCGCCAACGCCGTCGGGCCACTTCACCGTGCCAAGTTCCGTGCCGAACACCAATTCCGACAATTCCGATAGTCCGGCGGAGATCGGAATAGGCGCGAACTTGCCACGCAGCCTGTAGTTATCCTGGCCGACTTCTATGACATGGATACGGTTCGTTGCTGCTGTGCCTGCTACACCGGTTGTGCCGCGCCCACCGGTGGTGCCAGGCGTATCGAAGTGGAAGCAGGCACCAACGATAGGATCCTCGCGCCACGGCTGGGGGGCAAGCATAATAAGAGCTTCGGGATGGTGCACTTTCGGCGCTTCGGGATCGTGCACTTCCGGCGGTTTGAACACGCTTATGTCCGGGGTGCGCATTTGGGGACCGATTGCCAACTGGTCCCAGCGGCCGGCCAGATCGGCGTAGATGACCAATCCGATCACCTTTTCGTCCCGGTCAGAAACGAACTCCACTCTCACCCCCCGCTCGGCCTTGTCGAATTGCGCTGTACCCGAGACCGATAGGGAAGATCTGTCAAATTTGGCATCCCTAACCCGCCAGGTAGTGCCGAGATTTGCATCGGAGAACACCGCTCGCGATCTCGCCCCCAGCCCCAGAACCGCGTCGGACAGTTCCAGCGTTCCGCTGGATGCCTGCTTTTCGATGTCAGCTACCAGCATCACTATCTCCCTCGAGAAACAGGTCGGGCAAATGTTGAAGGTGTCGCATATGAATTGCGTGACAATGTCAACATGGGAAACTGACGACACAGTGAGCGCGGGCCGAACGTCTTGTCGACGTTCAGCCATGCGGCGGCGGGCGCCGCGGGGACCGCGTCCGGGGCCGTCGGCGTGTTCCGTGGCACTGGCTGGGCGGCCAGGAGCACCGGAGCCGTGGTGTTGCGCGCCCCCTGGGGGAGAGCGGGTGCCGTGCCGCGCGGCTTGGTGCCCTTGTACTCGGAGCCGCCCAGATGGAGGCGGAAGGTGTGCTGGGCCATGCCCGGCACGGTGCACGTCGCGTGGAATGTCGCTCCCTTGGTGACCTTGTCCTCCGGTAACGAGGGGGGACGCTCTCCTCCTAGCTGCCCCAGCTGGTTATTGATCGCTTGCATCTGCTCGGGCGTGAGCGTCGCAGAGGCGACCACCGTCCGCAGGCCGGAGAACTTCACCGGCGGGATGTCCTGGCCGACCAGAGGAAGCTGGTCGAGCCCGAACTCGGAGTCATACTCGACCATGAGCACATAAGTGTGCCCGGAAGAAGGCTTCTTGACATCACCCTCACCGGTTGATAAAGGCGCGACGGCACGTGAAGGCTGCATGGAGACCGCTCCTCAAAGAAGGGAAAGAGTCACAGCACAACCGCGTGCGGCACCGGCAAATGGCCCTGGTGCCGCATGCAGCGGAAGAAAGACATGCGCGATGAGCAGGTGCGCTGACGGGGGATCAAGCGGGCAGCCTGGCGGTGACGGAGGGCTCAGCCGTTCGCCTCAACGGAGCGGCCCCGACAAGGGGCTGTGATCGCTTTGGCCGCCCCAGCAGGAGCGGAGCGCGCGTTGGCGATGCCGCTGAACACACGGCATATCTCAGCGAGGCGGAAAGCGGGAAAACCAGCACAGGCGAGCCTGCCGGGCAGCCTGCAGCTCAGCGCCACAAGACGAGCGGCAGCTCATGGGGACGTCCAGCATCGGGAACACATTTTACCGCTATACGGCAGCCAAGATCCACGCCAACGGCGTGGGGGCAGCGCATGGGTGCATTCGCGAATACCCGCGTGATACCGGATCGGCGAGCTTGCACCTACACCACAGCGTGCGTTACAGAGAGGGGAACCTCTGCCGCGGGCGCCTTCGCGCACCGTGCACCACGATCGAGACCTACTGTGACACATCGCACCTATCAGCGCAATAGGGATAGCTGGAACCCCCTGCTGCCACGGTGCAGAACAGCGGAGCCGCCCCCGACGGCAGGGCATGCAGCAACCTCACACGCCTTCCGGAAGGCACACGACTCCCCCTCGATGGCCAGACCGTTGCCCTGGGTCACCTTTACGGGACCGCACAGGACCCGACAACCGACCACACTGCAGCCATGTACGGCCTCGCGGGACTGCAAACCAGACAACTCACCACAGAGCAATCCAGTTGGAACCAATTCGCTAACCACTACAACGGATCTCACCCTGTGGCCCTACAGCTAGGATCGATCGCCCGCGCCTGCGGCAGCGTCGCCGCCCGAACGACCCAACACGCCCCTAACCTCGCGCTTTCACTTGGGGTGAGGGCGGTCACCGTGCCGTGAACGCGAAAGTGCCTCCTGACCAGGAACGATGAGACTTGTCGAGGGTCCAGCGAACACTAGACCACCCTGATCAGCACAAACGACCCACCGGACACGGCCTAATCCAGCGACGACCCCAGCCGGCCAGGCACCGGAGGGAGAGCGAGTCGAAGCCGAACTGAGCTGAACTGTGGGCCATGCCGGGCCGTGCCGAACCAGGTCCTCTTCCTCCGACTTACGCGGAGAAAGAGGTGTCGGCGCAGGAAAGTAGCTTGCCCACAGGGACTGACCTGGGGAAACACTCAAGATCACGAAAGGGGGGTTCACACCTCCGGTAGTACCTCCGGAGCACCCTTGGGTGCACCCGTGCAGACAACTGTGCAGACAACTGTGGGTGCAACCCTCCGCCGGGCCTGTCACCGAACGGCTTGCCCACGCCGCACGGGCCGGCCGGGCCGTCGAACCGGCGCCGATTCGGCGAGCTGCCGAGCCAGCGGGCCCGACTGATATGCCGTTCCGCCGCGCCGAGCACGAGGCGCTGGAGTTCGGCCGGTTCAAGGGCCTCGAACTCCCATTGGACCGGCCGGTCTTCATCTATGCCGGGCACCGGCCAGCCGACAGGGGCGGCCCGCTGAGTGCCTGTGCGAGATCCTCCGATTTGGAGGTGGGGCGTTGGCCAGGGGTTGCTACGGAGCTCGCTCCGGCAGCAAGCTCAGCAAAAAGCTATGGAGAGCCCGGTCGTGCGAGCGCGGCCGGGCCGCGCCGTGAGGCGGCGCCTTTGTTCCGAAGGCATCTACGCCGCCTCCGGCCCACTGCGGGAAGTTCTCGCACAGGCAGGTCCGGGTCAGAGGCGGGGTGCGGTGAATTGCGGGTGCATCCGATCGGCCGAAGCGAGGCGACAGAGATCGCTGTTACACCACCCGACGGACGCCATCCGTAAATGTGGTAGTCGATCTACGGGGTGGGGAAAAGGGCTGGTCGACCGCACAACGAAAGAGGACCGCCGTGAAGAAAGCCCGCGTGCTCGCCGCTCTCTCCGCGCCCCTGCTCGCTCTCGGCCTGGCCACCAGCGCCCAGGCCGATACGCGCTTGTCCGTGAACGACGACGGAGCCATCTACGGAACCCAGGGGGCAGTCGTCCGGGGGCAATTCTCGTGTGACTACCCCGAAGGGCGGGCCGTCATCGAGGTCGTCCTGTCCCAGGAGCTGGAGCATCTCATCCCCGCCACCGGAACAGGCGGGTCCGTCGTCTCCTGCCCGGCCAGCAACGTCAACTACGCCATCGGCGTCGAGGCGAGCACCCCGCTGCAATCGTGGGACACGGGCCCGGCTCTGGCGGTGGTGTCCCTGCGAAGGGTCGGAGGGGGAGCTGCCCTGGTGACTGTCACCAAGACGATCAACCTCCAGCTCCGCGGCTGACCTGCCTGTGCGAGAACTTCCCGCAGTGGGCCGGAGGCGGCGCAGACAAAGGCGCCGCCTCACGGCGCGGCCCGGCCGCGCTCGCACGACCGGGCTCTCCATAGCTTTTTGCTGAGCTTGCTGCCGGAGCGAGCTCCGTAGCAACCCCTGGCCAACGCCCCACCTCCAAATCGGAGGATCTCGCACAGGCTCTGACCGTCGAGTGCGGGGCACGGCGTAGGCGCGGGGCTACTCGCCGGTGAGAGGAAGGCGTTGGACTGGGCAACTGCTGCGTGCGCCCAGGCGCGTTCATCGCCGACGCCGGAGCAGCCGACGTCTTGTGCGAGAGCAGGACCGCAAGGGCACGAGTCTTTGGCCACGAGCCCGTACGAGGTACGCGTCGGACCGGGAACCGGAGCCGCGTACGACGAGGACCAGGATGCCCACCTCGGCGAGCCAGTCGGCGAACATGCGGCGCAGGGTGTCCTTCTCGGCCGCGAAGGAGAGCCCGGACTGTCGGCCAACGGTGCGTCCCTCGGCGAGCCCTGGGCGATTCCGCTGATCAGGTGGCTGGGCAAGCTCCGGCGGTGGCGGGTGGGCAAGCCCCCGATGGGCTTGGGCAAGCCGTGTGTGCGTCGCCCCAGATCATATATGTTCGATTCTTGTTCGATTACGGTGGGGGGTGGGAGGTGTCGCCATGGACGAGCAGCACGACCAGACCGTGGGGGCCGGGTCGCCGATCCTCCATCTGCGCTGCCCGCGCGATGTCGATCCCGAGCTGTACCGCCTGCTGCTCGGCCTGGTGGCGGATGTGACGCCGGTGGTGCAGGCCCTGCCGCCGTCCGCTGCCGTGGCGGACGCCTGCGGCAGCATCCGGTTCTTCGACCGTGACCCTGCCGAGCTGGCCCGGATGATCCGGGCGCGGGCCCTGGCCCTGTACGGCCTGCCGGTGACGATCGGGGTGGGGCCCAACTGGACGGTCGCGGCGATGGCCTCCCGGGAGCCGGAGCGGGGCGGCGTGCGTGCCGTCGGCTCCAGCCCGCAGGCGGTGGCCGCGTTCCTGCACCCCCGGCCGGTCGGTGAGCTTCACGGCATCGGCAGAGCCCAGGAGCGGACGCTGACAACGTACGGGATCCACACGATCGGGCTGCTGGCGAGCCTGCCGGAGGAGACGGTGAGGCGAGTGCTGGGCGGGAGGGCCGGCCAACTCTTGCAGGACCGGGCCCGCGGTATCGACCGGCGCAAAGTGGTGCCGGCCGAGCTGCCGTACAGCGTGGGCGCGCAGCGCCGCTTCCCCACCGACACCCTGGCGCCGGAGCTGGTGCGATCCGCGCTGCTGTCGCTGGCGGTTGAGCTGGGCGAGCGGCTGCGCAGTCGCCGGCAGGCGGCGAAAGCCGTCACGATGACGGTGATCTTCGCCGACCGCACCCAGCTGCACCGCAGCCGCCAGCTGCCCGGCGGCCCGTCCGCGCACACCGACGATCTGCGCGACATCACGTACGAGATGTACCGGGCTCTGGGGCTTCAGCGGGCCCGGGTGCGGGCGGTCGCCGTGCGCTGCGAGCAGCTGATGGACGGGGCCACCGTCGCCGAGCAGCTCTCCCTCGACGCCGCCCGGGAGCACCGGCTGCGCGCCGAGCAGGCCGTGGGCGCGCTCAACACCCGCTTCGGCTCCGGCACCGTCGGCCCCGCCGCAAGCTATCCGCGAGCTGGATGAACACTCATGCGACGTCAAGTCTGCGGCGATTCGAGCCCATGCGGCCCTCGGCTCGCCCCTGCGGTCGTGCGCCGACTTCAGTTTCCTCGGACGTCAGAATTTCCGGACAGGGAACCTTCAACATGGTCGTCCATGGCAAGGGGCCGGTCAGGGTATGGGTAGAGAGGTCGCCGCGACGCGTACTGCGGGGCTAGGTCGTGCGGCGTGACTTGGATTGGTGAGCGCAGCCAAACGCCAGAGGTCCGGACCCACCGCGCGGCCTGCCACCGGAACTGGGCGGAACGCAGGAGAACAGCTCGCTCATCGCTGTACGGCTCGCCGTCCGGCCAGAAGACCACGTACCAGCCGCCCCTCCCCCGCAGCGACTCCCACACACGCCGTACTCTGCCGGACCACCCGATGCGTTGCTCGTCGGCGTTCAATTCGTCATCCCCTCTGCCGGTGGACGCACGAGCCTCCACCGAGTACCGCAACAGAATTCCTTCTCTGCCTGCATCATTGGCAATCCACCATCCCAGCTAAACGCTCATCCGCCTTGAGGCCTTGAGGCCTTGAGCCGTTGGAGTCCACGCTGCCGTCGGCTGCCCGTGCGATGTGCGCCGGCGACGGAGGCAACGCGGTCAGGTGGGATTGAGCGGGGTGATGCCCGTTCCCGCGTACAACTCAGGCTCCAGCGACAGGACCGTGAGCGGCTCACCCGACTTAAGCGCCTGCCAGGCGATCGCCGCCGCATGAGCCACCGGCCACTCCACACCCGGCCAGTCCATCGCATCCACGGCGTGCGCCGCACTGAACGGGACGGCTTCCGCGAACCGCAGCGACGCGGCGTGCCTGCCCGCTCCTCCCACTTGACGCTCGGCAGCCAGAACGGACAGCGACGGGACCAGGACGCGGCCGGTTCCACGCGAGGCCTCGATGTACAGGCCGATGAAAAACGGGTCGGCCCGGTAGAGAGCGGTCAAGGCGGTGTGGTCCAGGACGGCCGTCAGATTCATGCGGCGGCGCCGCCCTGATGGGCACGGATCTTCGCCCAGGCGTCCTGGCCGGCTTCCTTGACCTGCTCGCTGTACTCGATCCCGAGCTCCCGGGCGGCCTCCAGGGCGCGCTGCTCGCGCTCGGCAGCCGTGGGCTCGCGGGTAGCGAGCTCCTCCAGCAGCTCCATGATGGTGGTGCCGCGCTCTTCAGCGAGGGTGCGCAGACGATCGCGCACCTCTTCACTGGTCTTGATGCTCGTCGGCTTACTCATACCAACGATTCTACCGCCGGTAGAGCAGATCGGTCTGCACTTCTCCCTCTCTGGCGCCATGAACCGGACAGGCCCTGAAGGAAGCAGCCATCCCGAGGCCTGGAGCACTACCGGAACCACCCAGAAGCACACTTCCGCAGTTAGCCCGTTGCGGTGCTTGGCCACCAGCCCATCGCCCTCTCACCGGCCCGGGGCGACGCGCTCTCGTACGCGTCCGGCCGGTGCAACAGGATGACGATGTCGGCGTCCTGCTCCTGGCTGCCCGACTCACGCAGGCTCGGTGCGGAGGCGGAGTTGCAGGTCGCGGAGTTCGCGCGGGGGAAAGCCCACGGTGCGGTGACTTTCGCGGGAGGTGGTGCCGCGCAAGGCCGACACTGACTCTCGGTGAACCTGGCCACGATCAGCGGTGCCGCGGTGGGTGAGGAGGTCGGGATCAAGGACGTGCCCCGGCCTGCGCTGGCACTACCTCCCCCCGCTCGAACACCACCTCGGCACACCGCACTTCACCCCCAGCGCGCTGCTCCTCGGCGCCGACTCGGTAGCCCACCGCCATCTGGCCGCGCTCACGCCCTCCAGACCCGGCTCCGAGCCGGCCGTGCAGCCCGCCCGCACGCTGTAATCCACCGCAAGCCCCCTGGCCCCGAGCCGATGAACGGCTCGGGGCCTTCGCGTGCCGGGCCCGTTGCGATGTGCGTGGTGCCAGCCCGGGGCCGCTGCGCTCCGCCTCGTGCCTGCGCTGGGTGTACGGACTCCCCCTCACCTCCGTCACCGAGCTCTGCCCGCACTGCGCGGGACACGCCCCGAGCTGCCGGTGGGTTCCCTCCCCCTAACTGCCCGCAGCGGCCGAGCAAAGGTCAACACCCATAACGCACCTGCCGAACCAACGGCTACACCGGTGACACCGGCGACAGCCCAGGTCAGCGCCTCACACCAGACGATCAACACGGTCAGAGGGCGAAAGAACGGTGACAACGCAGGTCAGTGGCTTCCCCAAGGCTTGCGCCACTCGGAGCCCGGAACCCTCATATGTCCGCTGACCTGCACTGTCACCGCCGTAGCCGATCATGCGGCGAGAACGGGGACGGATCAGCGCTCGGTCGCCGGCGCGGACGACGGCCTGGAGGTGGGCACCGCCCCGATCTGGAAGGCCTCAGCGAGCGGGGTGCCGGGGAACAACCGGGCAACTTGCTTGGTGAGCACCAGCATCACGTCAACGAGCGGAGTGCTGTCGCTGAGGACGGTGCCGATCCAGAAGAAGCCAGCAGCGGGAACGGTGAGCAGCAGCAGCCACGCAGACCACCAGAACACGGTCGCCACGCTGAGCACCGCGGCGACGGCGGAGCCGACACCCCATGCCACGCGGAACAGGCGGCTGAAGACGCTGTTGAGATTGACGCTCCAGGCGTAGGGCGCCTCCTCCCGATGCAGTTTCGCGCGCAGCAGCGGCCAGTACTGGAAGTACAGGTCCCACGGGTCGACCAGCAGTAAAACGCCGGCCAGGGAGAGGCCCGTGCCGAACCCGCTCCACGTGCGGCCGATGCGGGTGGTGATCGCGTAGTCGAGCATCGCGCCGCCCATTATCAGCAGGCCGCCCAGAGCCCGGCCGGTGAACAACGCGATGGTCTGCCAGACCTGAAGCTGGCGGGCCTGCTCGGAGTCCTGGCCCTCGGGAAGGTCGTCGGCGATGCGCTCGCGGCGCTGGACACCGTCCTTGAGGAAGTCTTCGGCGGTGCGCAGCGCCCGGTCGACGTCGGCGAGGAAGTACTCCTCCTGCAGTTCCGGCGGCAGCTGGGCGCTCTGAACGTTGGGGGCGACGTCGATGCTGGTGGTCGGCATCGAGGTACGCAGCTGCGCGAGCTCCTCCTGGAGGACGGTGGCCTTGGACTGGGCGCGGCTGGCGAGAACTTCAGCTTCCTGCCGCGCCTGGCGGGCCAGCTTGAGTTCCTGCTTGGCAACGCGCAGTTGCTCGCTCAGGGTGTCGATCTGCTCCTGTACGGCGGCCGGAGCTGCGGACAGTTCATCGAGCTGCGACTGGAGGCCGGCCACCAGGCGCAGCAGGAGCAGAGTCAACTGGTGCGCGCTGACCCGTTCCTGTTCGAGTTCGAGGGCGCGGTCGGTCATGACCGCGAGCCGGTCGTTGGTCTTCTCGATTACCGCGAGTGCCCCGCCCGGGGCGGCCGGAGCCTTTGCGGGTGGCGCGGCGGGCGGCTTGTTGGCGGCCTCCCACAGGCGGAACGCCTTCTCGAGGTCCAGCGCCTGTTTGCGGGGCTCGGTGACGACGGCCCGGACCACGGCATCGACGAAGGCCTTCGGTGGCACCTTCCCGCTCAGGTTGTCGCTGATCGTCGACTTCCCGTACATCACGGAGTCCTGCAGCTGCCGCAGCGTGACGCCGTGGAGATCGATCAGGCCGCGCAGGAACTGGGCTAGCTGAGCGGCCTGCTCCGTCTGGGCACGCAGCGGCGCCCATGCCCGTCCCCGGCCCTTGCGGCCTGCCATCGCGCCCCCCGGCTTTGTCCGGCCGTGTCCCGGACAAAGAGCTCCTTGTCCGGAGTTCACCTGGTCGAAGGGTACGGACAAAGTGCCGGACACACACCAGGGCGCAAGGCTCATGACTGGAACCACCCGGTTCCCCAACCCGACCTCGTCCCCTGGGAGTTGCCCCGCATGACCCGCCCCGCCACTCTGGCCGCCACCCGATCCCGCCGCGTCGCGGCCCGCACCGCAGGCCCCGGACAGCTGACGATCCCCGTGAAACGATCACGCGGTGGCCGCTCGCGCAGCAAACTGCCCCGCATGAGCGAACTCGCAATCGATACCGGCGACGGCGGCCGGGTCATCGACCTGCGCCGCGAACCAGACGCAGCCGGGCGTCTGCCCCGCGGCAAGGCCGCCGGCCGCTACTGCTGCTGCGCCTGCGGTGCCCAGCTGATATTCACCGGCCCGGCCACCGAGCACTCCGGCTTCACGCCTCGCTTCCGCCACGACACCAGCACCCCCGGCACCGACCGGTGCAGTGCACCCGCCCCCCGCCAGGCCGACGTCCAGGCCGACCTCACCGTCATCCTCGATCTCCGCGACCAGTTGGTACGCGCCCTGCCCGGCGCTACCATCTGCCTCCAGATCGACCCCCATCTCGCCGGACAGCGCTGGGACCTGCCCCCGGCCCTGGTCGTGAGGCGCGGCGACGACGTGGTCGTCATCGACCGGCCGCGCCGCCTGCTCACCCAGCCCGCCGTCGACGCTCGCCTGCAGGCCGTGCGCACCCAGTACGGGCAGAAGGCAATCCACTGGTGGTTCTTCGACCGCACCGACTCGCTGCACTACGAGGCGGCCGGCACCGTCAACGTCCGCCCCCACGGCAAGCCCGACACCCACCACAAGGTCCGCCCCACCCCCGCCCAACGGCAGATCATCAAGGTGGGCAGCGCGGTCTGCTGGATCACCCAGGACACCGTCCTCATCCCCTACGGTGGCCACCCCGGCACTTACCCCGTCCTCGAAGGCGAGGACTGGAGCGGCGAGGTGGCGTCCTGGGCGCGGGACTGGAAGATCTCCCATCCCTACCCGGGCGACGGCGCCGCCTGGTGGGGCCTGATCCCCGTCCCCCTGCTCGTCCTAGGCCAGCACACCGGATTCCGGCCCGCCCCCGCCTTCCATCTGATGGCCGCCCTGGAAAGCGCCCAGCACGGCCGCGAAGCCCACCGCCGCCGCCTCGCCCTCGACAACGCCCAACGCCCCGCAGCCGAGGCCCACAGCGCGGTGCCCGACCCGCTCCCCCTTGACGCATCAGCGGACCAGGCAGCTCGCCCGCCCGCTCCATCGGTGCCGCTGGCACCGGCGGCCGCCCCCACGCTGCCGGTGCCGCCCCGCCCCGTCCTGCCGCCCGCCCCGCCGCACCCGCCCCTCCCCCGCGTCCCCGCAACGCCCCGGCGCCGGTTCTCCTGGAGCCGCCTGCTCCCTTGGCGCTGGCGCCGGTGACCAGCACCGCCGGTGCCAGCGGCTCTGGGGCGGCCTATGCGTCGACCGGTTCGCAGATCGTGGCCGTCCCAGAGCGGATTGTGAAGATCCCGCTTCCTGGAGGGGAGGCGACTGAACGTGCCTTGAGGTCCTCGACATCTGTAGATGCCGGCCAGCGGGTCTTCGCGACGGACCAGCGCACGCCGTCCAAGTCGACGCCCGCCAGCACAGCGGTGCGCAGGTCGGCTGTGGTGAAGTCGTCCAAAAACGCCTTCACCTGCGCGAAGTCGAGTACGGGGAAGTCGTGGACATCCAGCTCATGGATGAAGATCCCGCGCACCCGCTCGGAGCATTCATGGCTGAGGTGCCGGACAGCCCAGTCGCCCCGCCGTACAAGGGCACTCAAGTCGTCAACGAGGGCGCGCGGGCGGTCCACAAACTGGTTGAGCTGCTCTGCTCGTTCACGCTCGGCCCGCCGCGCCGCACGAGCCTCCAGAAAAAACCGGCGGTTGCTCGCCCTGGGAGGGGAAGAGAACTCAACAGCCAGGCCGCTCGCACCGGCAAGTTCCCCCGATACTCGCCGGATGTCCACAAGCACCGCGTCAAGGGCCTCGTCAAAGCCGTGCCGCACGAAACCCTTCGCTTCCCACAGCACGTCGCAGATCTGCTCCGCACGATGCTGGAGCTTGCGCGAGAGGGTCCGTGCCTGCTCGAAGTCGTCCACGACGCTGCCAGACAGCACGCCATCAAGCCGACGGACCAGTCTGTGGACTTGCTGCCAGTCCGTGAGTGCCACATCAAGCGCTTCCAGCGCCTCGTACCCCGCAACGACAGACGGGCGTACACGCAGGGCGATCCGAGCCCCAGGGCTCACCCTCGCCAGGACCTCCCGGACTGAAGCAGGCTCGCGGGATGAGGAAGCGACTGGCACCGGCAGGTGCCTGGCCAGAGGCGTTTGCGGGAGGATCGCGGCGAGTCCGGCTTCGACGTTAACCACAGCATCCAGGCCTTCCACCAGGGTCTTGTGGCTTGAGTGCAGCAGCACCTCCCGCAAACCGGCCTCGACATCCAAAAAACCACCGACCGCATCGAGAAGAAGACTCTGCTGATCAACGATCCAGCCCTCGACAACACCACCGTCGCCGACCGTGATCTCGTCACCGGTCACTGCTCCTCCTCCCACCTGTAAAGCCGCTCCACTGCTGCCCGACGGGCCTTCTTCAGGCTCGCCCGTACCGCCTCCGGAGTGAGGTGGAGCTGCTCAGCGATCTCGGACGGGGTGAACCCGCTGAACGTCCACGCGAGCACCTGCCGCTGTCTGGCCGGAAGGCCCCTCAGGACGTGCAGAGTCTTCTGCTGGCATTCCCATTCGCTCACCGCATCGGTCCGGGGCAGCAACGAGGTCGGTTCGGGAACCTCGTCGACCAGGTCCTCCCGCACATCGGAGATCTTGCGGACCAGAGAGCGGGAGGCGACGGTATAGACCCACGGCCGGGGATGCTGGATGTCATCCCACCGTTGGTAGGCCTTGACCATCGTGGCCTGGGCAATGTCGGCAGCATCGGCCACGCTGGCGCCGTGATTTACCAAAAACGCCACCAGAGGGCGCACCGTACTGCGGTAGAACGCAGAGAATTCCTGGTCGGTTGCCCACTGCTGACGGCCCTGCTGATACAGCGCTCCCCACCGGGCGGGTGACGACGGGGCCGGTAAATCCCCGCCACCCGCCAGGTCGTCCTCGCTCATACGCCACCCCGTGCCTTCCCGGCCGGTGCTGTGAGCAGACGCATCCGCAGCAGCTGCCCGTTCATGCCCGAGGTCTCAACCTCGAGGCGGCCGCCGGCCCCGGCGGCCCGAAGCGCACCCGTCAAGCACCGCTGCCGGGCCAGTTCCTGCTGCACCCGCCAGCGCAGCCGCAGCCACAACCCCAGCAGTCCGCATCCCTTCGCCGTGACGATCGAGATGATGGTGACAACGACCGTTGCCGAGTCCACGCGGGTCTCCCTCTCCGTTGGGCGCGGACCCCCAGAAGGCCCGGCATGAGCTAAGAGCCCACAGGTCCCACCAGCGTGAACTCCCCCAGAAACAAAAAGAGTTGCCGCAGGTCACCCGGCTAGTGACACACGTCACTAGCCGCTGTCTTCACCGTTCGGCGCCCGCGCAGACCCCTCTCCCGCGTGGGATACAGCCGGGAGGGCCGGTCCGATGTCAGAGCTGGCTGCCATCATCCGGCCATGCTCATCAGCCCGAAATCAGCGTGCGCCACCTTCGGGGACCTCACCCAGAACTGCGTGCTCCCCCTGGTCCCGGACCTTCTGCTCCGCACCAAGTCGCTGATCCACCACGGCCACATCGTCATCGGTGACGTGGCGCTGCGCGGCTACAAGCACAAGGCGCGCTGGATGTACGACGACCGCGATGTCCATCGCGCCGGCCGTGCGCTCACCGACCTGCGCATCGACTTCGGCGACCTCGCGGAAGTCCGTCTGCCTGAGTACGCCGACTCCCGCATACATAGGCATCGGGGATCACACTGACTGGCGCCGCCAGCTGATGTCCTGGATGTACGACGCGGCCTTCCACAAAGCGATGAGGGAACGCCGCGGCTACGACCCTGACCGGCCGTCCTACCGAATTATCGGGGACAACGGCCTGCCCGGCGGGCTCACTCTGGCCGAGTTCGTCGAAGCCCGCAGCGACATGCCGCACATGCACAACATGGCGGGCACCAAGCCGCGAGGCTTGCTGTCCCGGTCAGTTGGCCAGTGGCCAGGCTCTCTCGTACGCGGCCGGAAGACACCTCGGTCCGCGGCTCAAGTACGAGACGCGACAGCAGCGCGGCCTCGTTCGTGCACCTCCCGCGCCTGTGGGTTTGCCGTGTACGGCTTCACGGCGGCGAGCATCGCGCGGAACCGGTCATCGCACCGGCCGGACTGGACGTGCGGGTGCTCGTCGAGCATCTGATGCCAGTGCCCGCACGCCTCATCCAGTCGCCCGACTTCGAGCTTGCGCTCCGCGAGGAGCCCGAGGTGGCGGACCCGGCCGCGCCGGTAGACCGCGTGCCGGGAGCGGTCGGACTCCTCCAACGCCTCGATGGCCGCGCGCCTGTCGCCGAGCGCGTGGCGGACCTGGGCCACGTGGTAGGCGAGCGAGGAAGGGTCGTAGGACCCGAACGCCTTCGCCTTGGATTCGGCTTTCTCCATGGCGACTTCCGCCTCTTTGATCTTCACCAAGGCAGTGGAGCGGTCGCCGTCGGTGGCCGCGGCATGGGCTTGCTGTCCAGCCAGGAACGCCCGCATCCTGGGCCCCGCTTCCGGAGACGCGGCGGAGGCGGCGTCCCCAAGGCGTACGGACAGGTGGGCATGGCCGAGGTCGACAGCCTGCACGCTCATCCCGCGCAAGGTGGTGCAGTACGTCAGATGGTCCCGGGCGGCGGACGAGAGTTCGAGCGCTTTGGTGTAGTAGCGCTGGGCGAGGCCGTCGAGGCGTTCATCCATCGCCATGTACCCGGTCAGGTACAGGTGGTCGGCGGCGGCCGACAGCATCGCCCGCCGCACGTCCTCGGGAGCCTGGGCGCGCAACGCGGGGGCGATGGTGTTGACCAGGTACGCGGCGGCCATCGGGCGCGCGGTGCGGCCGCCGAACTCGTCGTCGATCTCGCTGATCTTCTCCGTCATCGCGGCCACCGCGTCGACTTCGCCGTACCCGATCCTGATATGCGGGTCCCGGCGTACGGCCTGGAACCGGTCGGCGGCGTCGGCGTACTCAGGGATGCCCAGCACGAGGGCCGCCGAGAACAGTCCGGCGGCCCCCAGTACCGACCGGCGGGATGGGTCCATGTCCGCGCTCCCCAGTTCGATCAGAGCCGCCGCCGTATCCACGCCAGCGCTGCTACCGGCGCCCTGCGGACCACGGAATCCTGTCTCTGCCGGGGTCACTGGACGGCGAAGACGCCGGGCGAACGCTTCCACGACCAGCGGACGCACCCGGGCACGCGGCATCGTCCCGGACAGCCAGTGACACACCGACGAATCGTCGTACCGCAGCTCCAGCCCCGCCTCGGTCCCGGCGCGGTTTACCGCCCGTGCCAGCTCCCCGTTCGTCCACCGCGCCTCACTCATCAACTGCTCAAGCAGCGTGTTCGGACTGCGGTCGCCGGTCATGGCAGGGCTCCTCCCTGAAATTCAAGGCTTTCAACTCCCCACCCTGGCAGGCCAGTTCCGGCATGTGCAGCGCGCCGGTTCACTCAATGCCACCACCCCACCGACGAGGTGACCGAGGCCGGCGAGGTGCTTCCCGTCACCTCGATCTCCCCGGACCGGGGCAGTCGCCTGCTCGTACGACCCCGCACCCCTTCAGAGGAGAAGACCATGGCAGGTGGAAAGCACTCCGGAAAGCCCGATACCGCGCCGCAGGACGGGCACCGCGAGAAACCGCCGAACCTCCCCCCGCCGCCGAAGCCGCTGCAGAAGTGAGGCCGTTGTGACCACCACGCAGAAGGATCTCGCCAAGGCCCTTCAAGCCCGGGGTGTACTGCCTGACCGGTGGGCGCACACGGTGCGTCGGGTGGACCGGGCAATGTTCATCCCCGACCGTACCCGCGACCTCGACCGCTTCACCGACCCCGTCCAGTGGGCGGCGACCGTCTACGCGGACGTTCCGATCGTCACCCAGTGGGACGACGGTGCAGACGACGGCCCCGGCTATCCCACCTCGTCGTCGTCGAAGCCCAGCGTCATGCTCGAAACCCTGGAGCTCGCCAGCATCCAGGACGACGACACCGTCTTCGAGATCGGCACCGCGACCGGCTACAACGCCGCGTGGCTGTGCGAACAGCTCAGCGACGAGCAGGTCACCACGATCGAGTACGACGAAGCGTTGTTCCGGCAGGCCCGGCAGAACCTGCGACTGGCCGGGTACAAACCGACCTTCCTGCACGGCGACGGCCTCGCCGGACACCCACACCGGGCCCCGTACCAAAAGATTCTCGCGACGTGCACCCTGCGCCGCATCCCCCCGGCCCTGCTGGCGCAGACAGCCGACGGGGGCCGGATCGTCGCCCCCTACGGGGAGAGCTTCCATTCGTACTCGTACCTGGTCCTGGACGTGGACGGCGGTGAGGGAACCGGCCGGTTCACCGGCAACCCCGACTTCATGTGGGCGCGCCAGCAACGCGGCCGCATGGCGCAGGTCAGCGACGTCTACCAGGGACAGGACGGCACCCCCGGCATCACCCGCATCAATCCCTTGTCTCTCGTGGACGATGCGGACGCCGAGTTCTACATCTCGCTCAAGGTGCCCGGGGTGTGGGCGAAGGTCGGCCGCGACGACGACGCCCCCGGCGAGGCCACCCTGTGGCTGCTCAGCGACGACCGCCACTCGTGGGCGGCCGTCGAACACATCGAAGGCGCTACCGAGTTCGAGGCGGACCAGTACGGGTCCCGGCGCCTGTGGGACGAAGTCGCGGCCGCCTGGCGCGATTGGGACGACCGGGGACGGCCCGTCCGGGACCGCTTCCGCCTCACCGTCACCCCGTACGAGCACCGGGTATGGCTGGACGACCCCGCAAACGTCGTCAGCCGCTCCCGATAGATCGGCCCGGGTACGCGTGGAGGCTCCCCCGTACCCGGGTCCCCTACACCGACGGAACACGGAGACCCCCGATGCGCGCGACTGGTACTGGAAGAACGGCGCTCACGACCGCCGAGGTGACGCACAGCACCGCGGCCAGCGAGGTGACCCCCGTCACCTCGGCTCCGGTCTTCACGCCGATGGTCGCCCAGGTCGTTCCGCTGCGACGCGATACCGCCTACGCCCCGAAGACCGGCGTGGCCCGGATGCCGGTCGAGGTCCAGTTCCGCGACGGTACGACCGTCCGCACGGACCTGGTGATGAGCGGCAGCCAGTTGTACGCCGCCAATATCCAGACCGGCCGCGCGGTTGAGGCCCGCGAGTCGGCCCGAGCGTTAGGCCAGGACTGATGGGGCGGCATCGACTCGTTGTCGACAGCGATGTGGTCGCCGGGGTCGCGTGGTGGGGCGCGATCGTGTCGGGCCTCGTGCTCCTCGGGATGACTGCTCAGCACGAGATCGAAAGCGACCCGATCAGCCGGGGAGTCGGGTTGTCCGTGCCGGACACCGGACCCGCCGCACACTCCCCCACCGGGTCCACGTAGACCGCTCCGGCGCCCGGTAGGAGACAAGCCCCGGGCGCCGGAGCAACCGACCATCCCCCAGATGTAAGGAGACCCGTGTGATCACCCGACCCCTCGGTTTGTCCGCACCCCAGGGCTTCTGTGGCATCAACGGATGGGCCCCGGCCGACACCGTCGCCGCCTGGGCGGACACGCTGACCCGCGCCCACCAAACTGCGGGCACCGAGATCCTTCGCAACCCCCACTGTTCCGAGGCCTGGGCGCGCGAAGCCGTCAGATCGCCGCTCCTGCTGGCGGCCGTCCAGGCGGTGTTGGCCCGGATATGGCGGTGGAGAACATGTTCGCCGTCCTCAAGTGGCCCGGCCACGACTTCGTTGTGCCGTGGCACCAGGACGGCATCAACGACCGCATCGAACTCGACCCCAAGCGGTCGGTGGTGGCCTGGCTTGCCCTGACCGATGCCACAGAGGAGACCGGCTGCCTGCGCATCGTGCCCGGCTCGCATCGCGCCGGATACCTGCCCTACCAGCCGGAACAGGACTCGGGCGCCTCGCGTGGCCGGGCCCTAGGCGTCCAGATCGGCGAAGTGGTCCAGGGCATCGCGGTTCCGGTCCCGGCCACCGGCGGCGTCCTCATGGACCCGCGCACCGTCCACAGCTCCGGGCCGAACACCGGCACGAGTGTCCGGATCGGCCTGAACATCCGCTTCGTCGCGCCCGGCGGCTACACCGCGCGCGGCGGCATCAGCCCCAGCCTCGACCCGGTCTCCGGGTCCGGCTGGTGAACCCGATCGGCCAACGGAACGAAAGGGGAAAGACAGCAATGACGATCGTCAAGGAGTTCATCGACCAGGACGCTCCCACCAGGGTCCGCGTTCTCAACGGCGAGGACACCGACGCCGCCCGGCGCGGCGACAAGAAGCCTCTCGTGCGGAGCGAGTGCACGTACTACTGCCCCGACGAGGCGACGGCTCGCCGCTGCATCGAGGCCCTGGAGGAGTCGGACCGGCGGCTGCGTGAGCGTCCGGAAGAGCTCATGCTGTGGGACTGGGCCGCCACGTACTTCGAGGCCGAGCAGGGCAGCGAGGCAGGCGGCGGCACGGTGATCCTCGGCGTCGCCTGGTACCACGAGGAGTTCTTCACCGACCGGCGTGACGCCTGGTTCGGGGCGATGCACCAGCGGATCTACCAGAAGCTGGGCATCCCGCTGGAGAACATCGACGTCTCGCACTGGCGGCTGATCGCCTAACCGCGCTGCAGCGGGTTCCCCGGCCGGATGTCCGGCCGGGGGCCTGCTGCGGCTACTCCCGTGCCATCTCCCGCTCCGACGTCTTCTCAGGAACCTCGGTACGGCGGTGGCGCAGGACGAGGAGTGCGCCAAGGAGTCCGGCGGCGGCCGTGGCCGCTCCGGCCATGGCGTAGGCGGCGCCGGGGCGGGGGGCTGCGAGCGCGGGAACGAACAGCATTGCGGCCGTCCCGCCGGTGCGGATGACGGTCAGGTCCACGGTCATCAGCCGTAGCCGCAGGGCGGGTTCGAACATCGACAGGTAGGTGGCGAGGGTGATCTGCAAGAACGGCGCGACCATCCCCGACACGGCCGCCACGGCCGCCAGGAACGGCAGCGAGAACGCAGCCCCCATCACGGCCAGCAGTACCCCGGACACGGCCCACAGGCCGCAGTACAGGGACAGGACGGGGCCCTTGATGCGCCAGTGCCCGGCGATGGTGTTCCCGGCCAGGGCTCCGGCGCCGGTCGCGGCGAGCACCGCCCCGTACGCGGCGGCCCCCGCGTCCAGCCGGGTGGCCAGGAGGGCGGGCAGCGCCATCGTCACGGCCGTGCAGGCGATACCGATTCCGTGCACGGTGATCGCGGCCGCGACCTCGGGGTTCTTGCGCAGGACGTCACGGGCCCTGGGGCGCCCGGCCACGTCCCGTGCGGCCGGTGGAGTGCGGTGGCGGATGCGGGCGGCGTACGGGGCCAGGAACGCCAGGGACAGGGCCGAGGCAGCGAACGTGGCGGCATCGACGAGGAACAGGGCAGGCATCGGCATGAGCGCGAGGAGCGCACCGGCCGTACCCGGTCCCGCGATTCGTGCGATCCGCCCGGACAGGTCCATGAGCCCTATGACCGTCTGTACCGAGTCCTTGTCGACCAGGTCGGGCACGATCGCGGACAGGTTCGGGTCGAACACCGCGCCGCCCCAGCCGACGAGCACGACCAGGGCCAGGACCTCGGCGAGCCCGGTATGGGTCCACACCAGTGGAATTACCGCGACGACACCGGCGCGGGCCACGTCGACGCAGGCGAGGGCCTTCAACGAGTTGAGGCGGGCCACGAGGCGCCGCCCGACCGTGCCGGTCACGATGTACGGCACCGACTCGGCGACGGCCACGAACCCCATCGCGGCGGCCCCGGACTTCTGCCACGCGATCCACATGATCGCCATGGCGTACAGGCGGTCACCGAAGACCGAGAACGTCTGTCCGGCCCACAGTCCCAGCACCGGCCCCCGGCGCAGCAGCCGCACGTAGCCCAAGATCACTCCTCGCCCGCGAAAGCACGAAACCCGGCAGCGACCGCTACCGGGAATGCGAGACACCCTAGAGCAACGAGGAAGGCGAAACGGTGGAGACGCGAGAACCACGGTGCCCTGTCGAGGCCCGCGTGGCGGCCGAGAAGCTGTGCGGCCCGCTGGTGTCCTGGGACTCGGTCAGCGACCGGCGCGGATCGGCCGTGTGGAAGGCGGCCGGTCCGCGCGGAACCGTCGCGGTCAAGGCCGGGCACGGCGAAGGCGCGGCCATCACCGCCCGCGAAGCCGTCGTCCTCCAGCGTCTTCCGCCCCGGCGCGGCGTCACCGTGCGGGCAGGGAGCAGTCAGACGTCCGCGTGGCTGATCACGCCATGGTTCGACGGCCCCTCGACCTGGGACCTGTTCCACGATGTCCGCGAGAACCAGGGCAGCTGCACAGCCGCCCTCGCACGGGGCCGAGGCGCTGTGCGAGACCGTTGGTGTCCTTCACCAGGCCGGATGGGTCAACGCCGACCTCCAGCCCCACCACGCCATCCACACGCCCGGCGGCGTCGTCCAGTTGATCGACTCTTCGTGGGCCTGGTCTCTCCACCTGTCGCCGTCGTACGCCTTCCGAGGCGGTCTCGTTCACCTGCTGCCGCCCCAGCTCGCCGCCACCGTCGAGAACGGAGCCCGGCCCGTCCAGGATTACTGCTACCAGCCCGACCACTAGGAACGGCCGATCGCTGACCGCGGGCCTATGCCTCATAGCCGTCTTCGGCACGGTGGACATGCTCAGGCCCAGGGTGTGCTACGCCGGGGACCATAGGGCGGTTGTAGTCGAGGGGGATGGTGCTAAAGGTGTCGCTAGGGATGGGAGCGGTGTCGTTGTCAGCGATGATCAGCTGTACCCGGTCGCCGTAGGCGTCTGCGAGTGCCTTGAAGCGGTCGTAGATGCGGTTCCCGCGTTCCTGGTCATCTGGGTTGTTGCCCAGTGCCTTGCGCGGGGAGTCGATGATCAGCAGGGAGGGGACGAGGACATCAGGATGGGTGAGCCCGAATTCCAGTAGGGCGAGGCTGTAGGCGATGCTCACGCATGTCGTGATGCCGCCGCCGGAAGCCTGCAGGCTCTCGAAGGGGTTGCCGTCGATCACCGGCAGATAGGTCTTCGGGTCGATGACCGCCGTTTGTACCCAAGGCAGGTGCAACTCGGCGAGCAGGGTGAAGAAATCCTGGCTCAGGTCGTCTACGAGTTGGCCGCGGGCTGCGAGGGCCAGGGTGCGACTCTTGACGTCGGCCTGGACGCGCGTGCGGGTCGCCTTGAGGTCCTTGACCTCTTGGTTGATGGACCGCGCGCGAGCCCAGGCATCACGCAGCTGGGTGACGGCGTCGATGCTCGCTCCGAGCGAGGCTACGCGGGCGCTGGAACCGGCGATCGCGTCGAACCGGGGCGCGACGATGTCTTGGGTCTGCACGTCCAGCTCCCGTCGCAGGGTGGTGGCGAGGAAGTCGGCTTGCTGGACGCGGTCGCGCGCAGCTGCGAGAACCTGCGCATCAGCTTCGCGAACAGCTTGTGCGTCCTGGAGCTGCCTCTCAAGGGCCTCCCGGGTCTGCTGAATGGCTGCAGGGTCGACGGACTCGTCCGGGGGATCGTGTTGCAGGCAGACAATGCAGTGGTCCTCTTGGACCGGCCGTCCCTCCAGCCGCTGCATGCAGCGAGGGCAGACGACGAAGTCGAAGGGAGACAGCTTCTCGATCGCGGATGCTGAGCGCTCCAGGCGCAGGAGATCGAGTTCGACCTGAGCGACGACTGACTCACGGGCTTCGAGCAGCTCGCGTGCGGCTTCGACCTCTTGGCTGGCGTCCCTAGCACCAGCGACGGCCCGACGGAGCTCCTGCCGGAGAACAGCATCGGCCGCGCTGCTCTCCTCCAGCTCTGAGCGCAGAGCGCCGAGGGCACGTTCGGCGAGGGACAGCATCTCGCGTAGCTGAACGAGTTCCGCACGGAGCGCGTCATCACTCCGCGAGTCCGACTCTCGGAGGAAGTTGCTGACGTTGTCGTGCTCAGAGGTTTTCGTCTTCATGTCCGTCAGGAGCTGTGCCGAGCGCTGCTTCAGATCTAGGAGCACGCTATCCGTCAGCCCGAAGATGATCTCGAAAAGGGCTCGGCGCATCCCGTCGAAGTAGGTCTGCTGGTGGCGAACAATCTGGGTGTCGATGTAGATCGCTTCGAGGTAGACGTAGGCGAACAGGGCCTGGAAGGTCACATTGGCCTTGGCTGCTTTGCCTTCCCGGCGCACGGGAATCGACGTACGAGGGAACCTCAAGGCGCTCAACAGCCGGTCGGACAGGGTTGTCTGACCGGCCTCGGCGCGGATGATGAGGCTCTCGCGGAGTTCCAGTGTGATGGGGTCGAGCACGTCCACCCGGTTGCTGCCAGCTTCGCCGATCAGCCTCCGGAGCGCCAAGTGCTCGTCGCCGACGAGGACCTCCGCACACACCGAGTGGACATGATCGCGCACGGCAGGCGTGAGGATGGCGTCACCGCCGACAGCGTGCTTGAGCAGCATGAGAAGGCTGGACTTGCCGCTGCCGCTCGGTCCGCTGATCACGGTGGCCGGCTGGTCGAACCGGTACGTCTTCTCCGCGTCGGCGGTGGTGAGAGTCAGGGCGAGGAACTTCAGGTTGACCGCCATCAGATTTCCGTCCGCCAGGGCCTGTCCACCGCGTCGGGCAGGCGCTCATAGATGAGGTTCTTCAGGGCTGACCCCGACTTGTCGAAGTGCTTCTTCAAAAGCGCCGTACGTTGCGAGACGAGCACCCAGTCAGGCGTCGCGGACAGAGCCGCCGCAGCCTCAGCGCCAGTGGCCGTGACGCGGAACTCAGTCCGGTCGCCACCCGCGTACGTGATGAGGTCACGGGCCGCCAGCGAGCCGAGGATGCTGTAGTAGCGCTGATCCCACGGCCCGTACTTGTAGCGGGTCATACGACTCTCGACGGCCCGTCGCTCGGCGGCTGTGGGCTCAGTGCCGCGGGGCCAGCTGTCGCCGCTCTCGTCGAGCAGTCGCTCCAGCATCGCCGGATAGCGAAGTAGGAAGTCGAGTTTGGCCAGTTTGGTGAGTCCTGCAAGGCCCGTGCGTGCCGTGGTGAAGCGTCCGATCAACAGCAGGACTCTCGCCTCGTGGTAGTGAGCCTCACGGCGCTCCTCGCTACGAGCCTGCACCTTGATGCGCGTCCCGGAAGCCAGACGCTCGGAGGCGTTGCTCACGATGCCTTCTCGTCGGAGATCGTGAAGACATCGGAGAAGTAGTAGTCGCAGTCGTCGCACAGCTGATACGCGAGGCCACGAAGATGCTTGCCATTGATCTTGAACGGCAGGGTCACCGACATCGCCTCAGGCATCAGCCGCTGCCTCAAGAGCCGGTTCATCCGCGCCCCGTACGGATTGCCCTCCGCCGTCTCGCTCTGCGCATCCGCACGGCAGTCGAAGGCGGTGTCCAAGACCTCCAGTCGCATATTGGCGAGATCGGCACTGTCTCCTGGCAATCCCGACTGGTGTTGTTTCCAGGCGACGTACCAGGCCGAGCGCAGGCTCTCCGCGTGCACGACCTCATCATCGGGCACCTGCCCCTGCACCAGCTTCTTGCGGAGTTTCACTCCTCCGGGAGCGACCATGGGGAGTCGACCAGGAGCGAAGGTCGGAACGGTGAGTTCGCGGTAGACGAACTGCTCGCGCACGGTGCGCGCGTACAGCGTCCGGCGGGCGATGCGCTGCTGCATCTGCACGTTCTGGAGGACTCGGCTCGGCTTCGCGATGTACTCGGCCAACTGGCCACGCTCGCCCTCGCCGCGGTTGGCCTGCTCGATGCGCTCGACGATCTGGCGGTAGGTGGCTTCGTCGTCCACGTGCTCCAGCTCCAGAGCCACGATGGCTGGCCGAAGTAGCTGCTGCAGGTTGTGGTCGGTGATGAACCTGGACGAGGGCACGCTCTTGTAGTCGATGTGCAATACGGCCAGGAACTGCTTGATCGTGGCGACGAAGCCGGCGGGTATGGCGATGTCAGCCATCGCCTTGGTCTCCGGCACTTCGGGGATGTGAGGGTACGGCTGCTTCCAGCGAATCTTCAGGAAGTACCGCGCGATGGTCGTTGCCATCGCGTCGACGTCCGTAGTGACCTCTGGGGCTGGGCCGCACATTCTCGCGAGCACAGCGGCATTGCCCTTGCCGGTGTTCAAGGCGCCGTTCGTGGTGAGGCGCAACCGAACGTTGTCTGCACAACCACACGCGCGCCAGCTGTTGAACAGGTGTGCCAGGCCCCCGTCCTTGCACAGATCGCCGACATTCCACAGGGTCCGGTGGTACTGGCGGTGCTTCACCGACACCAGCTCGACGGCGCCGTCCTTGAAGGCGATGGCGAAGTCCTCGTGCCACTCGCAGACGACGTACTCGATCTCGTCCCGTGTAAGCATGGCCAGGCATGCCTGAGCCGCCACTTCGGCTTGGTACCGATACAGCCGTGAGGTGTCGGTTCCGCCGTCCTCGCCGGGCGCCCGCTGAAAGATCGGATGCACGAAGTCGTCGGCGTCATCCACCGCGTCCGCTGTCACGTCGACCACAGCCACCCCCAAGCCGTACGCGCACCGCGAGCCCTGAGGGGGTCGGTGAGCCGAAGATCCCTAGGCGTATCACAGTCCGCATGCGTAACGTAACCGAGTGATCGCATAATTCTGGAACGAGTCAGACAATTGGCGTCCGCACCAAGGGCGACTGGCTCAGGACGCCACACGTGCGGGTGATATCGGAGCGCGTTGCTTCCGTCGGAGAGTGGCCGCAGCAGCTCGTAGCCCATCGTGCTGGCTGGCAGCGGCACGGCGCCCTTGCCGTGCCTCTTGACCAGCCGTAGTTGAAAGACCACAGAAGGCCGACAAGTGTTCGCTACTGAACGTAACCAGTGCTCATAATCGCCCGAATCTGCTCGGACCCTGCTCATGGTCACGCGGAAATGCTTACGCGCTCGCGGATCCTAGAAGCGGGTCCGGGTAGTCAGACGAGGCAGCAGGTTCCGCAGCAGTTCGGCAGTCTCAGCTTCCATGTCGACACCGCCGCCGAGTTGTTCGTTGATGCGGACCAGCCGGGCAGCGGCCTCACGCAGGGCGTCGATGTCGCCCGCAGTGTGGTGAGCGAGGAAGATCTGGCGGTGCAGCAGCTCGCTCTCCTCGGCGGCCAGCAGGCCGCGGCTGGCCGCCCACAAAGCGCCGGGGATGTCGTTGGCTTCTCGGCAGCGGGTGGACAGCTCGTAGGCGACGTCCACCACTGCGGACACCATCTCCTGGATGATCGGCTCCGCCCAGGCGTAGCGCTGGGGGTCGATGCCGGTGAAGGGGCGGGCGCGGACCAGGGCGAGGGCGCGGCGCAGGGTGAGGCTGGCGTCCTCGTCGTGGCGGGCGAGGCCGGTGCGGGCGAATCGCTGGAATTGGGTCCAGTCGCAGGTGACGGCGGGGCCGAGGCGGTAGCGGCTGTCTCCGGTGTCCTGGACGCGGGGCAGGTGGGCGGTGCCGTCGGTGTTCTTGCCGAGCCAGGAGCGGGTGCGGGAGATGACGGCGTTGCGCATCTGTTTGTTCACCAGGCGTCCGGGCCATAGTGCGTCGTCGATGGCGTGGTGGTCGACTCCGGGGTTGAGGGCGAGGTAGGCGGCCAGCTCGGTGCCGATGCTGAGGCGGTTGGAGTCGATCCGGCCGCTCGCGCCGTCGATGCTGACGGGGCCGAGCAGCAGAACAGCGGGTGCGGCGTTGGTCGCTGCGGGGTCTGTGTCGGTGGCGGGCTCCGGTGCGGGGAGGGTCACGCGGACGGCCGGAGCGGCCACAGTCGCGCAGGGGGTCGCTGGGAGAGCGTCCCCGGAGTCGGCAGCCGGGGGGGCCAAGTCCTCGTGGTTCGTACGAGCCTTCGCCCCGGCAGCGGCCGCCGCGTCCTCGTTCTCCTCGGCAAGAACGTCGGCGAGTGTGGAACCGGCAGCGGGCTCACGCATCGGGCCGTCCGCGTCGTGGACCTCCGGCTTCGCCAGGTCGAGTCTCGGGACGGGATAGCCGACGTCGGCGGAGCTCGCGGCGTACTCGGCGGAAGGCGCGAGCTCGTCTTCGTGGGCGAGGGCGTCCAGTTCAAGCTCGGCGTACTCGGCAGGCAGGCCGTCCTCGTCAGGGTCCGGCTCGACCGATTCGCCGGTGCTGGCCGCCGCCGTGGGGGCAGCCTGGTCGCTGAGAAGGGGCTCATCCAGGCTCGGTTCGTCGTCCGTGCGGACCCAGTCGGGGGCGGGAGCGTCGGCCTCGCTCGCGGCGAGAGTGAGCAGTTCCATGGCGTCGGCGAAGTGCTCGTCACTCAGACCCTGCAGTTTGACGGGCAAGTGGGAGCCGGGCAGCGCAATGATGTGCTCCGGGCCCTGGCAATCGAGCGTCCAGGCGGTGCTCGGCAGGTCGGCGGGGGTGCTGGCGGTGATGACCGCTCCGGCTGCGCGGGGCTCTTCGGCCAGGGCGTCGAACAGTGCCTCGCTGGCGTCGTGTGGAAGGTCCTGGGCGAGCAGTACGTGGGGGGTCCAGGCGCCGGCGGCGTCGTCCATGAGGCGGGCGGCGCGCAGGCTGCTCGCGCCGACGGCGTCCAGGGCGCGACGCTGGTCGTTCGTGTGGCTGGTCAGGTCGGCGCTGGCATCGGTGATGTCGTGGATACGGACGACGCGCTCGGGAACGGCGTGGTCCAGGCCGGGCGCGGTGTCGGCGAGCGCGGTGATTTCGAGGTGGCCGGGCAGCGGGGTGCTGGCCAGTTCGACCGCGATGGCCTGAAGGACGTGCCGGGTGAAGCCGGCGTCGCCGGCCAGGTTCAGGATGCCGACGTGTTCCAGGTCGACCAGGACCAGGTGGGCGGCTGGGTCCCAGCCGATCGAGACGAGCGCCGGGTACGGGGCGTCCGCGTTCTTCAGCTGGTCTTCGGTGGCCAGGTCCGGACTGGACGCCGGGCAGGTCCACAGGTCGGTGCGGCCGGCCGCCGCGCTGAAGGGCGTCATGGGCGCGGTGTCCTCGGCCAGGTGCAGCACGACCTTGGCTTCATGAAGCACGACCGCTTCCACGGTGGGGAGTTCACGGCCTGCCGCAGCCAGGTTGAGGGCGAGGGAGCGCAGCGCCGTGTCCAGCAGGTCGAAACCGTGCTGGGCGGCGCGCAGGCCCTGTTCGGTCGCGGCCGCGCGGCCGGTGGGCATGGGGATACGCCGGCCGGGGCGCCGACGGCGCTGCTGCAGGATCCGGCGGGTGGCCAGGGTACCGACCAGCGCGGCCGCCAAGGCTCCCGCGCCTGCCCATACCGCTGCTGGCGCCAGGGCGGTGTCGTGGCCATCCCTGGTCTGCGCGGCTGATGCGGGGGCGTGGGTGCGGTCCGTGCTGGGTGCGGGGGTGGCGCTGCTCGGGGTCGGCCGGACCGTGCGGGCGGGCGGTGGGGTCGCTGTCGGCGTACTCGGTTTGCCGGCCCCCGCCCGAGCGTCGTTGTCGTTGTCCTTGTCCGGGGTCTTCTCAGGTGTCGGCTTCGTCTGGCTCTGCTTGTCCGGCGTTTTCGGGTCGGTCGTGTTCTGGTCTGCGGGTGGCTCGGCGGCCGTGCCGGGCTGGGGCAGGTTCAGGACCTGGCCGGGGAAGATGAGGTCGGGGTTGTCGAAGTGGCCGCCGCCTGGCTGTTCCTCTCCCTTGTTCGCGGCGTAGATCACGGTCCATTTGTCGGGGTCCCCGTACGTTTTGCCAGCGATCAGGGAGAGGTTGTCGCCTTCCCTGACCGTGGTACTCGTCGCCCGCTGCGGGTGACTGCCCGGGGTCGAGGGCGGGGTTGTCCGGTCGGGGGTCTTTTCCGCGGTCGGCTGGTCAGTTGGGCCGGTGTGCGCCGGGGCTGGGGCCGCGGCGGTGGGGGTGGCCGGGTGTGCGGTGGCCGTGGTGGTGCGGGCGTCGGCGGGGAGCTTGATGACTGCCCCCTGGGGCAGGTAGCCGTCGCCCGCGGCGAGGGCGGGGATGTCGGGGTTGAGGGCGGCGATGTCCTTCCACCGCTGGCCGTCTCCGAGGTAGGTGACGGCGAGGTCCCAGGGCGCCTCCGTGGCGGAAGCCACCGTGTGCGTGGGCCAGGCATCCTCGGCGGAGGTCCGGGGCGTTGGGGCCGACAAACTCGGCGTAGCGGTGGTGTGGACCGCGGCGGCGGCCGGTGTAGGGGTGGCGGCCGAGGCGGCGGTCGGGGCGAGCAGCACGATCGAGCCGATCAGGAACCCCGCGAGGGACTGAAGGCTGCTCAGTCCCCGGACGCGGGGCGCCGTGCGGCCCCGGGCCAGGGACACGATTTCCAGCAGCACCGAGGCCGCGAAGCTGGCCCAGGCAGCCCAGCCGATGAGGGTGAGAGTGACCAGGAACAGGGAACCGTCGTCCTGCTGGGTGAACAGGCTCCAGCCGCCCGAGAGTTCAGTGGGCTGGTGGCCGACTTGGAGCAGGAGGTAGGGCACGCCGCCGACCAGGGCCGCCAGGAGGGCCAGGCCGAACACGGCGCGCACCAGCAGGGTGAGGGTGCGCAGCGGGGCGGGGGTGCGGGGTGCCATCGGGGTGTTCAGCCTCCGGCTTGGGTGTGCAGATGGGCGTGGGCGGTGCCGGTCACGTTGATCGTGGACTTACCCAGCAGCTGCGCGAAGAACGTGTGGTACGCGTCGTGGACGGTGATGTTGAGGGTCTGTCCGCCGTCGGTTATGGCGACGTCGCCGTCGACGTTGCGGGCGGCGAGGTAGTCGCGGGCGGCGCCGGCGGCCGCGTCCGGGTCGACGGTGATCGCGGTGCCTTCGACGGCCTGGGCGGTGTTGAGCTGCTGGCCGGCGGTGCGGGCGGCTTCCTGGGCCAAGCTGGTGGCCCGGTTCGCCGCGTTCAGGGCGCCGCCGCCGTCGACGAGCAGGCCCAGGACCATCAAGATGGCCAGTGCGGACAGCGCGAAGAACAGGGACATCGACCCGCGGTCCTTGGCCCCGCTCACCGCGGTGCGGCGGCGAACGAGGCCGATCAGCCTGGTGATCATGTGCGGCCCCGGTAGGTGTCGAGGGGACTCGTCCACGAGGCGTGGAGGGTCTTGGAGCCGGGCAGCCCCGGCAGGCCGATGTCGGAGAGGGGCGCGGTGCACGAGATGCTCGCCGTCACGGTGGCGTCCACGCCCACCGCGAGGGAGTAGCCGGAGGTGTCGACCTCGACGCTGGAGGTCCGGCAGGTGATGCCGTCGCCGTCCAGGCTCCGGGTGGCCGCGGCTTCCGCCTGGGCCTGGGCGCTGGCGGCGTCCCGTTCGAGGGAGGCGGCCCGGGCGGCTGCGCGGGCTGCGGAGTCGACGGCGCCGGAGGCGTCGGTGACCCGGCCGAAGGCGATCATCAGCAGGATGAGGGCGATGATGACGGGGGCCAGGACGGCGGTCTCCACCGCATAGCTGCCGCGGTCGGCTCTCACCGCGTGTGCGAGGCTGCGCCTGCGGGAGCGGGCGCTCATGGGGCGGTCCACACTTCGGTGGGGGCGTCGGCGTACTGGGTGACGTTCAGGTGGAGGCCGGGCACGAGGGTGGCGACTGTGCCGTGGACGGTGATGCGGATCTGGGCGGGGGTGCTGCCGGCCGAGGAGACGCTCGCGCCCTGGACGCTGCCGCCGAACTTGGCGAGGAAGTCCTGGGCCTGGGTGACGCCGTCGCCGGGGCTCGCGCCGAACTGGCGGCCGGCTTCGACGCCCTGGCGGGCCGCGGACTGGGCGACCTTGCGGGCGTGGTAGTACAGCCCGACCTGGATGGCGGTGAGCACGAGCATCAGGACGACGACGGCCAGGACGGCGAACTCGACGCTGCCCACGCCACGGTCGTCGCCCGATCTGACCCTGCGCATCCGGTGCCGGATGCGTTCCCGGATTCTCAACGCCACTCCCCCTGCTGGATTCCTGTCGGCTCGTTCGTCGTACGTCAGCCGCCGTTGATGATGCCGATCTTCTCGGCGACCTTGGTCTTGATGGCGAGGGCGATTCCGCCGGCCACGACGATGAGGACGGCCGCGAAGACGGCGACCTCGGTGGAGGACTGCCCGGCGTCGCGGGCACTCTTCAGCTGCTGCCAGCGGTCCTGGAGGAGCAGGGTCAGGGCGCGGATGTCCATGGGGGATTCTCCTAACTGGTCAGCTGCCGAGGATGGTCGCGGTGAGCGGGATCATCACGAAGGCGAGCATCAAGATGACGGCGAAGGTGACGGGCAGGACCATCGACGCGGAGGCGGCGTTGGCCTGGGATTTGGCGTCCGCGAGGAGCGCGATGCGCAGCTGGCGGGCCTGGGCCTGCAAGGTGGTGTAGACGGCGGCGCCGTCGCCGGCCAGGGCGAGGGTGTCGGCGGGGCGGGTGAGTTCGGGGATGTCGAGTTCCTCACCGAGTTGCTTGAGGGCGTCCCAGACGGCGACGCCGGACAGGTCGGCCTGGGCGAAGACGCGGCGCATGCGGGCGAAGATGAAGCCGTCGCCGACCTCGGCGGTCTGGGTCAGGGCCTGGGCGGCGCCGGAGTTGGCGATGCGCGCGAGCGCGACACGTTCGAGGTAGGAGGCGACGGCGTGGCGCACGATGAGGCGGGTGGCGGCGGCCTCGCGGCGCAGTTCAACGACGGGCCACATCCACAGCAGGGCGGCCAGGCCGAGGGAGAGGCCGAGGGGGATCACGTAGGGGAAGGGGGCGCCGGCCAGCGCCATGAGGCCCTGGAACAACTGGGGGAAGAGCAGCCCGAAGACCGCGAGCAAGGCGCGTTTGCCCAGGTGTTCGGCCGGTGACTTCCGCAGCAGCGCCAAGTCTTTCATGGGCAGGCGCAGGCGGCCGCCGAGTTCGTCCAGGAGGCGACGGCCGACTTTCTCGGCGAGGGTGTCGACGCCCGCCTGCTCCGTGGTGGTGGGCAGCAGGGCGGGGGCCTTGGTGGCGTCCAGCCGGTCCAGGACCGCGGTGAGGTCCGCCTTGGCGGGCCAGGCCGCTCGGATCGCGAGGCCGATCAGGGCGCCGGCTGCGGCTGCGGGGAGCACCGCGTTCAACGGGATCATCGGGCCGCTCCCTTCACGAGCGGGACGGCTGGCGCGGGCACGCCCGGGCCGGCACCCGTGCCGCCGTGCGGAGGCCGCGTCTCCGTCGGGGTGAGGGGGTCGAGCAGGCGCGGGTCGGGCTTGGTGCGGGCGATGCGCCGCAACATCGCGAGGGTCCAGGCGAAGAAGCCGCCCAGGATGGCGAGGACGATCTGCCCAACCGCTGATTGGTACCAGCTGGACCAGGACCCGTTGAGCAGACAGCAGACCACCACGATGAAGATCACGATGGACACGATCCGGGAGGACCGGCGGACGGTGGCGCGGTCGGCCTCCACGTCCCGGGCATCTTTGGCCTGCTGGTCGATGGTCACCGCGAGGGCTTCCAGGGCATCGGAGAGCCCCTCGTCCTTGTAGACGGCGTGGGATTGGAAGAGCAGCACAACGTGGTCGACGACGCCGTCGGCGAGCTCATCGGCGAACAGCGCGAACGCATCCGTGGCGTCCATCCCGGAGCGCAGCTGCTCGGCGAGCCGGCGCACCGGAGCGGCGATGGGGCCCGGCGCGCTCTTGGCGGACGCACGGATCGTCTGCGGCAGACTGATACCGGCCGTGTGGACACCGGCCAGGTAGTTGAGCCACTGGGCGATCGCTTCGAGTCGCTGAATGCGCAGCTGGGCGGCGGTGCCGGGGTTGAGGATGTACGGCACGCCGAGCACGGCCGCACCGGCCAGCAGGCCGTGCACGGGCCAGCCGGTCCACGCCCACACCACCAGCGTCGCGATCACGGCGGTGGTAACCAGGTAGCGCCACCGGTGCTGCCACGTCTGCGGCAGCTCGGCCTTGGCCCGGCGCATCCGCCCCACCAACGGGGAAGGCGGCTTGAGCGGATCCGGAATACGGCCCCGGAGCTCTCGCACCGCGCCAGCGCTCGCCAGCAGGGCGAGCACGGCACAGCAGGCCGCGACCAGAGCGAGCTGAGCGGTCGTCACCGGGCCTCCCAGGAAGGTGCGCCACCAGGGACGGCCTGGTCGGAGTCGGCCGGTCCCTGGTTGTTTGGCTCGGCAGTGGTCATCGCTGGCCTACCGTCTGCAAGGGCGCGCCCCATGCCGTGTTCGGGTCCTGGAGCAGCCACTGCCGGTAGAAGTGGCCAGTGCGCTCCAACTCGTCGATGAACGTGGGCATGTTCTGGTAGACGGCCCGCCGTTCGTCCGGGGTGGGGGCGAAGAGCTCCGTGGTGGTGGGCCGCCCGCGTTCACCGACGACGTCGTGGACCTCGTAGATGTGGGAGACGAAGCGGTGCTTGCGGCCGCCGCGGCCGGCCTCGTTGAGGTAGGTGATGTAGACGACGACGTCGATGGACGCGGCGATCAGGTGGTGGGCGGCCTCGGTCGCCATGCCGGCCTCGGTGCACAGCTGTACGAGGCGGCTGATGATGGCGTGCGGCTGGCGTACGTGCAGCGTGCACATCGAGCCGGAACCGCCCGCGGACATCGCCTGCAGCATCGGCAGGATCTCCACCGCGCGGACCTCGCCCACGATGACCCGGGAGGCGTTGTAGCGCAGCGCGGTGGGGAACATGTCGGCGATGGTGATTTCCCCGGCCAGCTTGCCGCCGCTCTGGCGCTCGCCGTTGGACTGCCGGGCTTCGAAGGCGAAGGTGAGCGGTCCCGGCTTGGAGCCCGGTCCGGGCTCGTCCAGGTAGAGCTCGCGGTCCGATTCCAGCGTGACCAGGCGCTCGTCTTCGGGGATTTCCCGCCCGAGGCCGCGCACCATGGTGGTCTTGCCCGAGCCCATGTCGCCGACGACCAGGATGTTCTTCCGGGCGTGCACGCACGCCTTGAGGAACGCGTGGAGCAGCGGGTTGAGGGTGCCCCATTGCACGAGCTCGTCCAGGCCGTCGTCGCGGACGCGGTGCTTGCGGATGACGACGGAGGGCCGGCTGGTCAGGGTCGAGGCGGTGACGCGGGACCCGTCGGGCATGCGGAAGCCCACCATCGGGGTGGCCTGGGTCAGGCCGCGCTCGCCGTGCCCGGACAGGCGTGCCATGCGGTTGACCCACGCGATGAGTTCCTCGTGGGTGTCGGCCACGCGGTCCAGGGTGCGCCGCGGGCGGTTGTAGTACTCGACGTGCGCGGTCAGGCCGTCGACCATGACGTCCTCGACGCCCTCTTCGTCGAGCAGGGACTGCAGGCGGCCGCCGCGGAACATCGCGTCGAAGACCGCGTTGCCGATCGTGCGCTCCTGCTCGGGGGTCAGCGGGGTGCTGCCCTGCGCATGCAGGGTCGCGTAGGCGGCGACCGCGGTGGTGACCAGGGAACGGGCCTGGGCTCGACGGTCGCTCTCCTGCAAGAGCCGGTCCGGGTCAGCCTCGCTCAGCTGCTTGGAGACCTCGGCCTGAAGGGATTCGATGACCGCGTAGTCGACGGGGAGCTCTCCGGGCAGCTCGACCAGCCGGGGCACCGCCGAGGGGCCGGCCGTCGCGGGCACGATGGGCTGGGCCGGAAGGGATTCGGGGCTCGTTTCGGCCATGCGCCCGGGACTCAGGTGGCCCGCGAGCAGGCCGGCGAGCTCGTCGCGGCGCATCGGGGCCGGACCGCCCGCGCCGGGGCGCTGCTGGATGTCAGCCACGCGCCCCTCCCCTGCGGTTGCGGGTCAGGCGTTCCAGGACGCCGGCCAGCTGGGCGGTCGCGGGCTGCGGCGGGTACTGCTGCTGGATCTGGCGCCGCGCGGCGATGGCTTCGAGCTGGGCGGTGGCGGTACGGGCCTGGCTCAGCAGGCGGCTGCGCTTGTAGCCGCGTGGCGGCTGGCCGCCCAGGGTCAGGTATTCGGCGGTCTCCCGCTCGTACGGCAGCGCGGCCAGCACCGGCAATTTGAGGGACTCGGCGACCTGATGGGCGCGGTAGGGCCCGGTTTCGATCAGCAGGAGTCCCAGGGCATCCGCTCCCGTGCCGTGCTCAGCTAGCTCGGCGACCAGCGGTTCGGTGATATGCCGGGCCAGGGTGAGGGACTGCTCGGTGCCGCGGACCGTGAGCAGCACCAGGTCGGCCTGGTGGAGCAGGGGCGCCGGGGTGAAGGTGGGGTGGAGCTGTCCGTTGTGCAGAGCCAGGCGGCCGGCGTCGATGACGACGTCGTGCCCGACCTGGTCGGCGAGCACGCGGAAGATCTGGGCGAGCGCGGGCCAAGTCCGGCCCAGGGCCGCGGCCTGGGCCGGGTCGGTCAGCCCCGGCAGCAGCTGACGGTGGCCAGCCTCGTCGAGGGGCCACAGGTGCGAGGCGAAGGCGTTGGCAAGCGCGTCGGGACTGGTGCGCTCGGCCTTCGCCAAATGGTAGAGGCCGTATCCGGCACTCGCCTCGGTCTGCAGGTAGCCGGCCCGGATGGTGCCACCGGCCGGATCACATTCGGCAAGGAGTGAGGGACGGCCGGAGGCCAGGGTGAGAGCGAGCGCGCAGGCGGTCACGCCGCAGGACTTCGCCGAGACGAGTGCGGTGACCGGCATCAGTTACTCCTGGGCTCGCGGACCAGGGCAATGCGCCCGAGGGAGGCCCGCGTAGCCAGCAGCGGACCATCAGTTGAGGCCACGGCGAGGTTCACGACAACGGAGCCAGAGGCGTCGGGGCGGCTGACGGCCACCACCGTGCCCTTGACAGTCGACGGCGGCGCATCGGTCTTGGAGCCGGTCTGCTCGCCCTGGCCGGGGGTGGTCACCGCGAGCACCTTGTCGCCAGGCACCAGGGTCCCGGCCGGGGCCTGGCCGCGCTTGACCTGGACGCCAACCTGCTGCTGATCATCACCCAGGCCGGTACCCGCGCCAAGCTGAGAGGCGGTCAGCAGTCCGCCCGTACGCAGGTCGACCGCCGGGCGCTTACCGATCACTGAGGCCCGCTCGGAAGCGCGCATCGGGGTCAGCGCACCATCGGCGGATACTTCGGCAATGCGCAGGTCAGCGTCCGTGATCGCCTGCCCCGCCGGGACGTCACGCGCGATCGCGAGGACCTTGACGCGGTCGCCGGCCGACGTGACAGCGGCCGCTGCACCCAGGCCGGCGATAACAGCGAGGACGATGCACAACGCGGCTACCGACCAGCGTCGTTGCCGCTTGATGGGGGCAGTCGTGGTGATGGGAAGTTCGGCACGGACGGGGCCGGCGGGACGGGGCAGCAGCGGAGCGGCGGGGGAATCCATGCGGGGATGCCTTCTGTCTCTTCTGGTCTCGGGCTAGTTCAGGACCTGGACCTCGGCCACCGTGATGTCGACGGCGCTGTCGCGGACCTCGGTGAGCTGACCGGCCTGACCAGTGGTCGCCGTCCAGTCGATCAACCAAGTGGACGTCGCGGCCACGTGGAACTTCCCGGAAGGCGTGGTCGACGACGGCTGGTTGTAGCGGTAGCCGCAGTCCGGTGACGGCTGCTTGCCGTACTCGGGCTGGTAGGGGGTGCCCGCTGTGGTGCAGGTGACCGTGTTCCCGTCGCCCATCTGCCAATCGATCTTGCTGACCCTGGCGGTGGCGGTCACGGTGACGGCGCCGGCGGACGCGCTGGCCGAGTTCGGCCCGTAGGTCTCCGGGCCCGTCGCGGTCCACAGGTAGACAGGCATGCCAACCACGCCCTTGCCGCCCGGCTTCGGCGTGATGCCGATCTGCGGACCGCGTAACCGCATGTCGTCCACGGCACGTTGAGCCAGCACTGCGGGATCGACGCCGCCGCCCTGGGGCGGGTCGGCGGCCCACACCATACGGATCACCGTGAGCGTCGCATCACCGGCGAGTTTGCACCGCTGCTCGTAGACGGCACCGTCGCCAGGGGTATGGCCTTCCCAGTCCGGACTGCCGACGCGCGGTTGAGGGTCAGCAAGCTTGTAGGTGCACGTCCGTAGACTGGTCTTGCCTCCCCCCTCCCCGCTGTTCCCCTTCTCCTCGCCGCTCTGTGTGGTTTTGCCGCCTCCTGCGGTGCCGGGGGCGTCGGCTTCAACCTGGCAGATGAACATGTCGCATTCCGCCCCGCCCGTGCCGGGCGGCGGGCTGCCGTCCGCGTACGCCGGGGTGCAAAGGGTCAGCGCGGCGAGGGTGAGCGCTGCGGTAGCCATGCTCCAGCGGGTCAGCATGACTTGTTCTGAGGTTCGTCGCGGGTCACACGCCAACCCTCGGGCCAGCGTTCGAGGGTGGACAGAATGACGTATTTCGTCAGGCGATTGGGCGGCAGGCTGACCGGTTTCCTGCTCTTGGCATCCAGGACCTCCCAACGAGAGATGTCCAGGCAGCTCGAGAGCATCACGTAGGGGACCTGGCCGTTCGTATCCGCCTTGATAGCAGTGGGATTCCTGACCATGACATCGCCCCGGTACATGTGGTTGCGGTCATGGGCACGCTTCGCGTCCCCCTCCGCATTCTTCAGAGCTGCGGAGGCGGCATACCGCTTCAGGTTCGCTGCATTGACGCCGGGGTCGGCGTAGAGCTTCCCCATTTCCCGCCAGTACGCCTCGTACGTGGCAATGGCGTCCTTCTTGGCGGTCTCGACGGGGTCCGGCTGCGTCGGTGGGGTACCGGACGGTGAGAGCAAGGTCGGGGAGCGCTTCACTTCGCCGCCCGAGGCACTGCCCTTGTCGGAGGTACAGGCGGCGGTCACGGTCAGGACCACCGCGGCGGTGAGGGCGGCGGCAGCCGTACGTTTGGCATGCCGTCCTTGAGACCGGGGCTTTCCGAGTGCTGTCTGACGCTCCACTGCCTCTCCCCCACATCCGTAGGTTCCGCAGGCCCCGGGCAACGATCCGAGCGGGTGGCCCGGGGATCGCTCATGTTGCATCTGCCACAGGCAAGGTCTGCGGCCTCCTACGTTACGCAAAGACCGGCCAACAACACAGCCTGTTATGCCAGTTGAGCGCTCACGCGCAGGCAATAAACCATCACATTTCAGCAAGGCCAGCGAAGTCGGCCGAATATCGGCCATCGCGATCTCGTCAGACGGGACAGATCCATGCCATGCAAGCGCATGTCGCCCGACTGCTCGGCGTGACCGAACGCGCAGTCCTGGAACGACTGGTTCTTGGCGGCACTGACGGCACCATTGCCACGGACCTTACTGCCGGCGTCGACGAAGTGTCGTGGTGCGTGCGCAAATTGATCCGACTCGTGGGACATCGGACCACGCGGGCCGGGCTCGTCGCGATGGCGCTACGCCACGGCCTGGTTGTCCATCCTCTGCCCCGACACCCTGGTCGGCTTCCGGACAATGCCATGGCACTGCTCTGGTCCCTGGCGTCCGGACGGACGTTTAGGGTCTTCATGACGGAGCCGGGCCTACATACCTGGGAAGCGGAGCGAATACGCACCGGCATGCGCAACCGACTCCAGCAAGAGCACCCTGGTGCACGGGCAACGGCGCAACTCACTCCCGTATACACCGTGTATCTCGCTTGGCCTGCACTGGTGGAAGAAGCCGGATGGTCTGTGCGCCAGACACGTTGAAACGCCAACCCTTTCGCGCTGCCTGCTCCGGCAGGCGCCGCGCCCGCGCTGCCGAGGCGCGCAGAGCCCGATATTGGAGTCGGCGCGTTCGAGTCGGAGGCCTCCTCTTTGGCTCAGAGGAGGCCTCCTGTGTGGCGTGGTCGAGGCTTACGGGGGCACCTACGGACGTACTTCGTCGACCGTGATGAAGTCGACGAACCTGCTCCATGCGGTGGTAGGGACGGCGATGGGTCGCCTGGTCAGATCCTTGGAGTCACGGATGCCGACTTGGTCGGTCAGTACGGCCGTCTCGATGCAGGCGTTGCCGCTGCCTTCCGAGTAGGAGGACTTCTTCCAGTGGCTGTCGGTGAAGTACGGGTCCAGTGTGTTGGTCATTTTATCTCTCGGGCTAGTTGTTGGACGAAATCCGGGGTCTCCTCGGGCGGCAGAGCATGGGTACTCAGCCGCTCGAACCGTCTGCTGAAGATCCCGACGTCGCGGGGCTTGCCGGACATCGACAGGGCTCCCCACGCTGTATCCACTTGGACCTGGGGCGGCAGTCCGTCTCCGAGGTCCAAGATGCTGAAGTCGCCGGCGAATCGGTACCGAGTGCCGACAGAGGGGAGGATCTGGATCTCCACGTTGTCGCGGCTGGCCAGTTTGATGATGTCGTTGCACTGCTCGCGCATGACGTCGACGCTGCCCACGATGTGCCGGAGGGCTGGTTCGCCGATGATGGCCATGAGCTTCACGGGATCCTCATCACGGGTGATGAACTCGCGTCGCCGCATCCGGAGCCGGACAGCCTTGTCGATTGACTCGGTTGGGAGCTCCAGGATCGGCTGTTGCATGGCGAAGATCGCGCGGGCGTACGGTTCTGTCTGGAGGGAACCCCAGGGGAGCAGGGGGTGAAATGCTCGGATGGTGCGTGCCGATTCCTCGATCGCGACGAACTTGGGCATCTGGGGCGGCGTCATCGAGTCTTTGAATTCGATGACCCACTCCTCCTTCGAGGCTTCGCGCTGGATCTCCAGGAGTTCCTCGACCGTGTCGTCGTCAGTGACGCCAAGCTTTTCGAGGAGGCTTCGCAGGTGCTCCGCTCGACGGAGCGACGACTGTCCAGTTTCGACTCGCTGGAGCTGAGCCTCGGAGAACGGGAGATCGGCGACGGCCTCTTCCAAGGTGAGGCCGGCGACTTTGCGTAGGCGGCGCAGGTCCTGGCCAAGCGCGATGCGCCGTCCGGTGGGTCGTGCTCGTGCTACCAACGTGCGTCCCTCCCGGTGATGTGCGCGCCGTCGGTGCCGATGGGCGCAGTCTGACATTCCATCTGCCCGAGACAACAGTCCATGTGCGCGTCTCGGCATGTGCCACTTTATTCCCCGCAGAGGATTCTGGGGGGATTCTCTTGAATCCTAACGACGCTATGTACGACGGTAGTTGAGCCATCTCGCATGCGGGACATCAACGCACACGCGCCCTTCGGGGCGAGAAGAGTCAGTGCGTCGTACCCGCCCTGATCTGCGAAGGACCGGGCATGACTCTTCTTGCCGAGCGCACGCCATTGCCTGCCACCCCCCTCGAGGTGCGCCTGGACGACTCGGGACCTGACCTGAGTAGTCACGCCGTGTGGTTTGCCCGCACTCGCGGGACCGAGCTGTCTGCGGCCGACCGGTGCTGGCCGGCGTACTGCCGACGCATGTGCTGTGGCGCGCTCGATGCTTGGGGATTGGGCGAGCTCGCGGACCGCGTCGAAACGGCGGTTGCCGAGCTGGCCAACAACGCGCTGGAACACGGCCAGGGCCCCATTCAGGTGCGGGTCACCCGGCGTACGCGAGCGGTCTGCGTGGCGGTCGTCGACCAGTCCGTCGATTCCGTGCACTGCGCGGAGGCGGGACCCGACGACGAATCCGGCCGCGGGCTCTTCCTCGTCGCGGCGGTCAGCAACTGCTGGGGCGTCACCATGCACGAGAGCGAGCAGTGGAAACGCGTGTGGTGCCTGTTCTGGACGGATCCAGCCTCGACCGGTGCCGGAGTCGAGCCTGCTGATCCGGGGTGGGACTGATGACGGTGCCGCAGACGTCGCTCAACCCGGTGTCCAGTCGGCAGAGCAGGTCACGGTCGCCGGAGGCCGAATTGCTGGCCAGGATTGCGGAGGGGCTGCGCCCGTACGAGTTCGCCAACCGGGTCACGGAGGTGCGGGAGACGCGCCTGCGCCTTCGTTGCCGGCTGCGGACACTGGAGGTCGCATCGCCGGAGCTGGAGCCGGTGGCTGCGATGACCCGGCAGTGCCTCGCGCTGTGCCCCCGCGATCCGGACCACCCCAGCCGGCGGTACGTACGGACGTTGCGGAGTGTGCTGGAGCGGTTGGAATCGCACCGTGTGGCGGCAGCCGTGTACACGTGCACTCCTGAGGGCACCGCCCTGTTCCCCGTGCACCAGCGTCTGGAAGAACTGGCCCGGGAATGCGGCGGGTCGGTGTGCTGGTATCACCAGGATCACAGGCTGGCTGAGTGGCCGTTGGCCGATCGGCCGGGCTGGCAGCGTGTCGGACGCCTGATCCAGCAGCGGCACATCGGATTGCTCGCAGTGGCGTCGATGGAGGAACTGATCCCGCCGTACAGCCTGCTGACAGCCCACCCGCAGCATGCGCGGCACGCGTTCGAACAGTGGGCGCTGGCACACCAGTTGCGCCTGGTGTGCCTCAACGACATCGCAGCACCGGCAGGTTCACGATGAACTCACAAGCAGTGCCTGATGTGATCGAGGGGCCGCCGGTCCCGCCACCGTCGGCAGTCACCCTGTTCACCCCGCCCCTGATCACGCCCATGGCCGCGCCAGATACGCAGGGCCTGGTGGCCGACATCGGTAAAGACGCCTTCCACCTGGTCCTGACCGAGGCCGGTCCACTTTCGCGCGCGGTACTAGCCGCCCTGGAGAATCAGCACGGCAACGGTGGGCCGGTGTTCGCGATGCCCGACCAACCGTTCTGGTACTGGCTTATCGCACCCGTGCCCCAGTGGGAACACCTGCTGGCCTTCCGTTACACCCGGGGCATTGTGGTGCTGCCGCCGCTCACTCGTACCCGGCCGCCCGGCGCCTACTGGATACGGGTCCCCACCACAAATCTGGTCGACCCCGCCGCCCTGAGCGAGGCCCTAGAGACCGCCAGCACTCCGTCCAGCCCGACCCGTTCCAATGGTGGCTTACCGGCAGGTGGCTGCTGATGACCATGACACCTGCCACCGGGGGCTTGCCCAAGGACCTGTCCAACCGTCCCTCCAGCGCCCGCCTGACTGATTACTTCCTCGGCGGCGATGACCACTACGCCGTCGATCGTGCGCTCGCCGACGCGTTGACGTGGGCGGCCCCGTACTGGCGCCTGTCCGTCGTCATCAACCGCGCCCACGCGGCAGTGACCGCCGACATGTTGGCCCGCGCTGGTTATCACCAGTTCCTGGATCTGGGCTCCGGATACCCACCGCCATGGTCACCGCATACCGAAGACCGCACGGCTTGGCCGCTTTACCAGGTCGTGCGCCGATGGCATCCCGAGGCGGTGTTCGTCGCCGTCGACAACGATCCCCTCGTGGGCCCGCACGCCCGCGCCGCCCATGCCGCTGCAGCCTGGACATTCGTTGCCGCCAATGCCGCAGAAACAGCCCGGCTCCTCGGCTCGCCTGCCCTGGACTGCCTCAATGCACGCCAGCCGATCGCGGTCCTGATCCACGACGTGCTGCCGTGGATTGCCGACACCTGCCAGGTGGCGGAGGCGATGCAGACCCTGCGCGCAGTGCTCCCTCCGGGGAGCGTCATCGCCCTCACCCACGCAACCGCTGACCTGCACCCGCTGACGGTGCGCCGAGTCGCGGGCGTGTACCAGGAAGCCGGGTTCCCTGGGTGCCCCGGCCCCGCCAGGTCATCGCCGACCTGGTTGGTGACTGGCCGCTGCACGGCGCGGGTCTGGCGCCTACCGCGTACGCACACCGCAGCCACCGGTTGTACGCGTCGCCGCCGTGGTCGTCGGCCGCGTACGCGGCCATCGCTCTTCACCCTCCCCCCCCTCTACACGGAGTTTCTGATGACCAGTGACCGCTCCCTTCCTCCCCGGACCGTCCGATGAACGCCGCCCTGCCCGTGGGCCAGGCTGCGCCGGGATAGACCACCGCCGGGAGCCTGCTCGCGCGGAGCGGCACCGGCGGCCCCCGCCCCGCGCAGGCCCTGTCAGAGCGCCTGCCCAAGCGCTCCGCAGCTGGCCCGCGCCGGGCACCAGCTCTTGACGCCCGGCCGATCCTGGCCTCGCCGTCCCATGGCCTGGCGCGAGCAGATACCCCTGCCTTGTGTAGCCACACGGTCTCCGTCTGCGATTTGGCAGTGGCAGTCGGCCGCAGACGGAACGGCACCGGCCGGCGCCACGGCCGGTCGGTGCCACTGGTTCCCAACTGATCTCACAATGAGAGGGGTTCGGCATGAAGCCGCTCCGGATCGCGATCGGCTCGGACATGGCGGGTCTGCGCTACAAGGCCGCCCTCGCCGAAGACCTGCGGGCCAGCCGCCAGGTTGTTTCGGTGATCGGTGTAGCGGACGACATGAGCGCGGAACCCGCCTACCCAGATGTTGCGTTCGCCGCGGCCCGACTGGTCGCACGCGGGAGCGCCGACCGGGCCCTGCTGATCTGCCACACCGGCCTCGGTATGGCCATCGCGGCGAACAAGGTGTGGGGCATCCGGGCGGTGACGGCCCGCGACTCGCTGTCCGTCCAGCACGCCGTCCTGTCCAACGACGCCCAGGTGTTAGCACTCGGACAGGGCGTGATCGGACTTGATGACGCCCGGCTGCTGGTCCAGGAGTGGCTGAGCTACCGCTTCGACCCGGCCTCGTCGGCGGCGCGGAAGGTCGAGGCGATCACCGCGTACGAGCACCGCGCCCACGACGCCGCGATGCGGGGGCTGTGATGCCTACTGACCTGGCGACCGTCCCGGCGGGACGGGAAGGGCTGCGGTGGCCGGTGGAGCCAGCACAGGGCGGCTGGTACACCGAGGCGGAGCACGCTGCGGTGCGGGCGGTGATGGCCGAGTCCGACGACTGGCGCGTCGGCTGGAAGGCCGGCGACTACACGGTCCGGTTCGAGGACGCCTTCGCCCACTACACCGGGGCCGGGTGCGCGGTCGCGTTCAACTCCGGCGGCACCGCGTTGGAGATGTGCCTGGCCTACCTGGAGCTGCGGCCGGGAGACGAGGTGATCTCGTGCGCCGTGCAGTTCACGGGCCCTCACCTGGCGGTGATCCACCAGGGTGGCCGTCTGGTGCTCGCCGAGCCCGAGCCGGAGACCTTGAGCCTCGATCCCTGCGACGTCGAGCGGGTCCTGGGGCCGCGAACTCGGGCGATCATCGTGACGCACTGGAACGGGGCGGTCGCCGACCTGCGCCCGTTCCTCGACCTCGCCGACCGCCACCCGCACCCGGTGCACGGCCCGCCAGTGGTGATCGTGGACGCGGCCAGGGCCTGCGGCGGGTGCAGCGGCACCGGGGTGCGCGTGGGCGCGGAGGGCTGGGCGACGGTGTTCTCCTTCGAGTCGAAGAAGCTGATGAGCACGTTCGGGCAGGGTGGCATGGTCACCACCAACGACCCCGCTCTGGCAGGCCGGTTGCGGTGGCTGCGCACGTACGGCGGCACCGAGCACTGGGGCACCAACCAGCTGATGAGCAAGGTGCAGGCCGCGGTCGGGCTCGTGCAGCTGGAGCGCCTGGACGAGATGAACCAGGCCCGCATCCTCCGGGCCCACGACCGCACCCGGGCCCTGGCCGGCATCGACGAGCTGACCACGCCGCCTCAGCTCGACGAACAGCGGCACCTGTACTACCGGCACAACCTCCTGGTCCCCGACGCGTGGGCCGGGCACGGCCGCGACCGGCTGATGCACCTGCTGGCCAAGCGGCACGGGGTCGGCTCGATCATCAGCGACCGTCCCGCCTACCAGTTCCACCGCCTGGTGGCCGAGCACACCGCCGGGCAGCGCTGCCCGCGCGCCGAACAGCTCACCGCCCGGCTGCTGTGCCCGTGCCTGCACCCCCAGATGAGCCCCGCCGAGGAGCAGCAGGTCGCCGACGCGATCCGCGAGGCCATCGCCCATCTCGCCCGCACCCACCCCACCGACTGAAACCGGGTTCGCCATGTCCCAGCTGACCGACGAGATCGACGCCATCCGGGCACGGGAGATCCAGCTGTCCGCCCCCTACGAGCCCAAGGACCCCGAGGGACTGTTGCGTCTGGTGTTCCTGCTGCCGTTCGGGCACGCCTACTCGTTGATGTGCACCGGCCCGATGGGCCTGCACGACCTGATCAACCGCAGCCCCCAGATCCCCGCCGTCGCCGAACGCGCCCTGCAGTACGACTGCCTGCGGCGCGACGGGAACCGCCTGACCACCCCCGACGGGGTGGCCTACCGCAGCATCGAATCGCCCGCCCCCGTCAACGAGGCCGACATCGTCGGCGTCTCCCTGATCAACGCCGGGGACCTGCACAGCCTGCTACGCCTCCTCGACCTCGCCGGGATCCCGCGCCGCAGCACCGACAGGATCCCCGGCAAGCACCCGCTGGTGATCGGCGGGAACCAGGGCCTGGCGGACCCCGAGCCGCTGGCGGACTACCTCGACGTGATCGCGGTCGGTGAAGCCGAACGCTCTCTCGCCGAGCTGATCCGCACCGTCCACGCCCACCGCACCGTCCCTAGGCCGATGCTGCTCCCCGAGCTCGCCCGCATTCCCGGCCTGTACGTCCCCTCCCTGTACACGCCGGAGTTCCGTCCCGGAGGCGGCATCCGGGCGATCCGCCCCGCCACCGCGCTCGTCCCGGAGCAGGTCCACCCCCAGTATCTGAGGACGGAGGAGATCCACGAGGCGCACGTCACCTATCCGATCAGCGACGGCAGCGCCGCCGGGTTCCACCCCGTCCTCGGCTGCCTCCACACGTGCCTCTTTTGCAACCTCGGCAACCCGCCGTTCCGGCAGACGCCCCTCAAGGTGCTGACCGACTACGTCGACCGGCTGGAAGAGCACGGCATCTCGAAGATCATCATCAGTGCGCCGACGTTCACCCAGTACCGCCACCGCCAGCAGCTCCTGGACCACATCCGCGCCTATGCCGAGCGAGCCGATGCCGACGGGCGGCGCGTGACCACCATCATCGGCTCGATCCGCGCCGACGAGATCAACGCCGACTACCTCGACGCGGTGACCGAACTCGGCGACTTCGGGCACCTGTTCACCGAACTGCACCTCAAACAGACCCGCGGGGTGATCACCGTGGCACCGGAATGGGCCTCGCCCGACCTGGTCGCCCTCTACGGCAAGACGCAGAAGCTGGAGCGCGTGAACCGGGCCCTTAACCTGTGTCGCGAGAAGGGCGTCACCACCGTGATGCTGTACTTCATCATCGGCGCACCGGGCGAGAAGGAAGAAGACCGCCTGAAGATCGCCGACTATGCGGTGGACGTCCGTGAGCGGCTCGGCGGCCAGAACGCCAACGTCATCGTCAAACTCCACCAGTTCATGCCCAAGCCGGGGACCCTCACCCAGCGGCTGCGGATGACCGACCCCGACCTCGTCCACCTGTGGGGCAACCAGGTCCGCGAACGCCTCAAGGCACTGGTCGGCGCTGCCGTGTTCGACACGCACTACCGGGTGGAACAGTTCGCCACCGCCCGCATGCACCTGGAAGTCGTCTGCTCACGCGGCGACCGGCGCATCGGACACGTCCTGGAAGACCTGTACAACTCCGGCACCGACCTGGACACCCTCACCAAGGATCAGCTAATGGCGGCCCTGGGCAAGCACGGCCTCGACTACGACCGGCACTTGCGGCACATGGACGACCCGGTGCTGCCCTGGCACATCCTCAACCACGTTCCCGCCGCCGCCGAAACCACCCTCGCCAACCAGCTGGCCGAACGCGAGGCACGGCCGTGACTGTCTCCTTCCCGCTCTACCAGGGCAAGCACGTCCTGGTGTCCGTTACCGACCCCGCCGAGCACGCCGCCTACGTCCGCAGACGCGACCCGAACGCCACGCTGTCCGGCACCGCTGGCGTCGTCCTCGTCTACCAGCAGCCCCTGCTCGACCATGCCCTTGCTTCGTATCCCACCCGGCCCCTTCACCACTGGGTCCGCGGGGACCTGCGGACCCTGAACGTGAACGGCCACCCGGTGGCACTGTGCGGCGGCTTCGGAGTCGGCGCCCCGGCCGCCGCCCTGGTCCTGGAACAGCTCATCGCGCTCGGGGCCCGCCGCGTCATCACCATCGGCACCGCCGCCACCCTCACCCCCGAACTGGCCCCGGGCAGTCTCGTCGTGTGCAGCTCGGCGCTGCGCGACGACGGCGTCTCCCGCCACTACCTGCCGCCGGGCGCATGGGCCGCACCGGCCCAGGACCTCACCCGCCACCTCACCCAGGTGTGCGAGGCGCGGGGGATCGTGGTGCGGCAGGGGCCGACCTGGACCACGGATGCCCCCTACCGCGAGACGGCCGGTGAGGTCGGACAGTACGCGCTGGCCGGAGTCCTGACCGCCGACATGGAGTCCGCCGGCCTCTTCGCGGTCGCCGCCCACCGGCGGATCCCGGCAGCCGCCGTCCTCGCGGTCGCCGACTCCCTCGTCGACCGTCAGCCCCGACAGGACCACCCGCAGGTCGGCCAGGGGCTCCGTACGGCGCTTGATGCCGCACTCACCGCGCTCACTACGTTCGGCGCCGACGCCCGACCATGCCAGCCGGGTGCACTACGTTGAGGGATCTGCCCGATGACGTGATGAGGGCGGGCCCGTGGTGACCCGGACCTGCCTGCACAGCACAAGGACACTTCCGTGAGCACCGACGTACGCCCGGCCATCGGCGCCGTGGTCCTGACGATGAACGACCGACCCGCCGACTTCCCCAAGGCCATGGCTTCGCTGCTGGCCCAGCAGGACATCGTCCTGGACGTCGTCGTGGTGGGCAACGGCTGCTTCCCCGAACACGTCCCCGAAACCGACGGGGTGCGCACCGCCGCACTCCCGGAGAACGTGGGCATTCCCGCCGGCCGGAACGTCGGCGCCGACCAGGTGAAGGGCGACTACTTGTTCTTCTTCGACAACGACGCCCTCCTCCCGGCCCCCGACGTCCTCTCGCGCCTCGCCCAGGCCCTTCACGCGGATCCGCAGCTCGCCTACGTCCAGCCCCGCATCGCCGACCCGGACACCGGCGTCACACTGCGCCGCTGGGTGCCCCGGCTCCGTGCGGCCGACGCACAGCGGCCTGGCATTGTCACGGTGATGGCCGAGGGCGTCGTCCTCATCCGCCGCAGCGCCTTCGACCAGGCCGGAGGCTGGCCTGGACACTTCTTCCTCTTCCACGAGGGCATCGACCTGGCCTGGCGGCTGTGGGACCTCGGACTTCAAGGCGCCTACCGGCCCGACATCGTCGTCCACCACCCCGCAACCGACCCGGCCCGCCACGCCACCTTCCACCGGCTCAACGCCCGCAACCGGGTCTGGGTCGCCCGCCGCAACCTCCCCCTGCCACTCATCCCGATCAACCTCACCACCTGGGCGCTGCTCACCCTATGGCGGGTCCGCGACCGCGCCGCACTCACCGCGTCCCTGACCGGGTTCCGTGAGGGATGGCGCGGCGGCCACGGTGCTCGCGCCCCCATGACCTGGCGCACCGTGCTCCGCCTGACTCGCGCCGGCCGCCCGCCCGTCGTCTGACCACCTACGCCCAGGAGAGCACCCATGTCCGACGCTCAGACACCGGTGATCTTCTTCGCCGGGATCATCCTCGAAAACCGGGACGGGCACGTCCTGATGATGCGCCGGGCCAACACCGGCTTCGCCGACGGCCAGTGGTCATTGCCCGGCGGCAGAGTCGACCCCGGTGAGCTCGCCGTTCAGGCCGCCGCCCGCGAAGCCAACGAGGAAGTCGCGGCGGACGTTCAGGTGAACGACCTGCGCACCGTCCACGTCATCAACAAAGTCGGAGAAAAGGGAGAACCCATCGTCGGCTGGTACTTCCACACCCGCTGGGAGGGACCCGTCCGCAACGCGGAAACACACCGGTGCTCCGAACTGTCCTGGACCCACCCGCGCACCCTCGCCCAGGACACCGAGGAAACCGACCGGGCAGCCCTGACGGCCTGGCTGCGCGGCGAGACCACCGGCTGGCTCTGAGACAGATCTACCTGCCCCGACGCGTCGTCTTGGAGGCACTACCGATGCGGATACGACGAGCGATACCCCTGCTGGCCGCCGCCCTCGCGGCTGCCAGCCAACCGACGGCACCGGAGGGATTGGTGTCGACCGCCGGGCGCTTGCCGATCACGGAGGCCCACTCGGCGGCGCGCATCGGGGTCAGCGCACCATCGGCGGATACTTCGGCAATGCGCAGGTCGGCGTCCGTGATCGCCTGCCCCGCCGGGACGTCACGCGCGATCGCGAGGACTTTGACGCGGTCGCCGGCCGACGTGACGGCAGCTGCTGCGCCCAGGCCGGCGATGACAGCGAGGACGATGCACAACGCGGCTACCGACCAGCGTCGTTGCCGCTTGATGGGGGCCGTGGTGGTGATCGGGAGCTCGGTGCGGAGGGGGCTGGCGGGGCGTGGCAGTGGCGGAGCGGCGGGGGAATCCATGCGGGGATTCCTCTGCTCTCTGTGCTAGTTGAGGACTTGAACCTCTGCGACGGTGATGTCCACGGCACTCGCCCGGGTCTGGATGAGCTGCCCGGTCTGCCCTGCACCCGCCCAGTCGATCGTCCACGTCGAGGTGGCGGTGACGTGGTACTTCCCGGAGGGCTGTGTGGAGGACGCGCCGCTGTAGTGATACCCGCAGTCCGACGAGGGCTGCTTGCCGTGCTCGGGCTGGTAGGGCGTACCGGCCGTGGTGCCTCCCGCTCCGCGTGTCCGTCCTCCAGGCGGGCCTCCAACCGGGCTACCAGCGGCCACAGTTCAGCGACCGCTTCCGTGGCATGGCCGGACTGGCGAGCGATCTCCGCCAGCCGCACGGTGGACTCCCCGAACTGGACCATCGCCCGGTGATCGGTATCGGCGACATCGGTGATGCCGAGCAGGTGCGGGGGCACGTGCAGCTGATCAGCAATACGCCGCCGCGAGCCGACATCGTCGACCGTGCGCTTACCGAGCTCGATCGCGGACACGTACGTCTTGTCGTAGCCGAGCAGTTGCCCCAGCTCAGTCTGGGTCAGCCCGTGAACCGCGCGGAACAGCCGCAGGATCTTGCCGAGATCGCCGGTCGCAAGGATCTGCTGTGCTTGCCCGGTGGCCCAGTGCCAGGCCGCGAACCGGGACGGCGAGGGCAGCACCGCCGCTCCGTCACTGGACCGCATCACGGTGCCGTCCACCGGCTACACCTGGGCGAACCACGCGGCGATGGACCGCTTGTAGCCCTGGGGCATCGTCAGCAACGGCACCTCCTCGGCCGTGAACAGGCCGAGTTGCTTGTGCTCGCGGCTGAGGACGGGAGTCTGGTCCGGAGTCAGGACGGTGCAGCCGTAGGTGACGATCAAGACCCGTCGCCCCGGGATGGGCTCGTAGATCCACGTGCCGCCGTCGATGAGGGAGGCGGCCTGGATCTTCCAGCCGGTCTCCTCTGCGATCTCCCGCTCCAGCGCCTGCTCGGGCGAGCCGTCCGGGGCCTGCGTGCCGTCCGGACTGCCGACCTCCAGCCTGCCCCCGGGCAGCTCCCATTCGTCTCTTTCATTGCGCAGGAGCAGGACCCGGCCGTGTGCGTCGAGCGCGACGCCCTTGATGGATACGGGCCACAGCGGCGGCGTGTACGGCATGACGGTCCTCGTCCAGCGGCACGTGCAGGGGGGCGAACGGAACGTAGCACGCACCAACCAACTCCGGTGCGATCTGCCGGAATTGACCGAGTCGACAATCAGTCGCTTTACCGCTCGCGAGTCGGCCACGAACAGTTGGTCCACCACCCAGCGAAGGAGAGTTTCGTGATGAGCCACGCCCTGGGCGCCCCGTCTCGTTCCAGTCGGCCACCACGATGTCCGTAGGCGACCTCGCCGACCAGCTACGAGATACCGGACTGGTCACCTTGGACCGGCTGATGGTCCGCTCTGTCGTCACCACATTCACGGACCGCGTCATGCGCGTCACAGCCCATCGCGACAGCGACGCACGGGACGGGGTGACCACCATCTACGACACCCGGCGCCACGCGCGGCGGGCCGGGTACGGCGGCTTCACCAGCAGTGAACTCGCCCCCCACACGGAACGCTCCGGGATCCCCCGGCCGCCCCGGCTGATGCTGCTGGTGTGCGCCAACCCGGCGGCCAAGGGCGGCGAATGCCTGCTGACCGACGGGCAGGCCATCCACGCCGACCTCGCCGCCCGTCATCCCGAGGCCCTGGACCTGCTGTCCACGCGGCACACCGCCTTCTTCGGGGGCGGCGACGGCCACGCCAGCCAGGTGTTCACCCCCCAGGGACAGGGGCGCGTCTCTATCCGGCTACGCCTGGACGCGCTGGCGCGGTGGAACCCGCTCATCGAGCCCCACCTGCCCGCCCTGCGGGCGGCCGAGCTCGCCTCCTACGGCATGGTCGGCGTCGGCTCGGTCTTCGAGGCGTTCGCCGCCGGGGCCCTAGACGCCGACGACGAGGTGGCCATCCTGCACACCCCCGACGGCCGCCCCGTCACCGAGGCACTGGTGAACCTGCGCGCCGCCTTCCACCGGGCCGCCGCAGCAGGCCAGATCAGCGAGGCAGACGCCCGCGCGCTGGAGGACCTCGCCCGCGCACTGCCCTACTCCCGCCGCTCCTGGGCCGCGCTGGGCCGCCGCGCCGCCGACGGGGGCAGCGGCGAGGCGTTCGGGCGGGTGGATGCCTGGCGCCGCGTGCACTGTTATGACGTCAAGCGGGAGGACGCCGAGCAGGCCCTGGCCCTCGTCGCATCCGGCACACTCCAAACCCCCGACACCGGGGTGTGGGGCGGGGAGGCGTGGCGCACCAGTTTCGTGCGGTTCTGGACCGCGATGTTCCGGCCGGTCGCCGGGTGGGAGGCTCCGTTCCTCCCGGTGCTCCAGCATCAGCAGCTCTACGACCCCGCGTTCCCCGGCCGGTGGCGCAAGCGGGTGCTCGCCGCCGTCGCCGCTCCCGCCCACGAGGAGGCGGATGCCCTGCGGGTCGCCGCCGACGACGGGCTGGCATGCGCGCGCCTGTCCCGCCAGCAGCGAGCCTTCTGGCTCACGCCCAAGGAACTGCACGGCCTGGACAGCCGCGAGGCACTGTTGCGGATCATCGTCCGCTCGGCGCGCTTCGACGGCGCCTGGTCCGTGTGGCCGACCACTGCCACCGAGGCCGCAGACCTCCTCGAAGCCCCGGCCGCGTCGGCCGCCGCCGTCGTTTCCGCGTTCGCGATCAACCAGGCCGTCGAAGCAGCCGACCCCCGCCGCAGCATCGCCCACCTCGATGGGGCGCGCATCGGCATCCACCTCACTGATGCCTGGGGGCTGCCTGCGGACACGGACCGGGCGGAACGGGATGCGGCGGCCCGTGACCGGGCGTTCCGTGACTTCGCCGGGGCGGTTGAGGTCGCCCGTGCGTTCTACCTCGGCGCCCGCTCCGCTGGTGTCCCGTCTGCCGGGCTGGCTTCGGCTGGTGCGAGTGCCAGGCCGCGTACCTGATGAAGGGCCAGTGGCACGACGGCTGCGGCCGCGATCACGAGGGCGCCGAAGCCCAGGGTGGAACGCACACCGACCTGGTGGGAGACCGGCCCTGCGGCGAGGTAGCCGACCGGGACCGGCAGGATCTGGCCGAGTGTCGAGTAGGACAGGGTGCGGCTGAGGCGGTCGGCCGGGATGCGTTCCTGCACGAGCCCGGCCCACACGGTCATGCTCACCGCCAGCCCGCACCCCGCCGTGGCGGTCGCCATCACGAGCACGGCGAGTGGGGCGGACAGCGCCATCGCGGCCAGCGGCAGGGCCATCGTGCCGGTGCCCAGGCACACCACCCTGCCGACCAGGTGGGGCTTCCACAGCAGCGCGATGGCGGCCCCGGCCACCAGCCCGGCCGTGAACCCGGACACCGCCAGTCCCCAGGGTCCGGCCCCGCCCAGGAAATGGGCGCCGTAGACGGGCCCGAGAAGCTGGTAGCCCACCAGCCACGCGGGGACCACGACGGCGGCCTGGCAGACCATCACCCACAGCCAGCGCCGCGAGCGGAAGTCGTCCCAGCCCTCGCGCAGATCGGCGGTGAAGCGGGCCCGTACCTTCACCGCGGCCGGGGTGAGGTCGATGCGCGCGAACAGGGCCGCCGACGCCGCGAACGTGAGGGCGTCCCATCCGATCACCCAGCTCGACCCGAACGCCGCGACGAGGACACCGCCGAGCGCGGGGCCGGCCACCTTCACCGTGTTCTGGCCGATCTTGAGGAGTGCGTTCGCGGCGTGCCGCAGTTCTGCCGGGACGACCTCGACGACGATTCCGCCGGCCGCCGGGGTGAAGAACGCCGCCGCTGCACCGCAGGCCGTCGACATGATCACCAGGTGCCACACCCGGGCCTGCCCGGACCACAGCAGCACCATGGCGATGCCCTCGGCGACAGCGCAGGTGATGTTGGACCACACCATCACCCGGGCTCGAGAGAGCCGGTCGGCGGCGACGCCGCCCACCAGCAGGAGCAGGATCTGCGGCACCACGCTGGCCGCGAGGACCATACCGAGAGCGGTGGCGCCTCCGCCGATGTGGAGCACCGCGAACGCGAGACCGATGGGGGACACCGCAGAGCCGGTCCACGACAGCAGGCGGGCCGTGAAGTGGAGCCGGTAGGGGCGGACCTTGAGCGGCGCCCCCGCCTCCCGGACACGCGCCGCCCAACCGATCCGGGGGACAGCACCTCTTCCCCCTCGGTCCAGCGGCCGCGCGTTTCGCAAGATCCAACTCCGCCCGGAGAACACGAAATCCCGGCAGCGAGAGGCCGCCGGGAAGCTCGCCCCGACTCTAGAGCAACCCCAAGATCGTGTGTCTCAGACGCTTCAGTACGCCCCTGGCGCGCTCCGGACCACCGCGGACTAGCAGGAGGAACACGGAATGGAGGGGCACATACCGCACGCAGGGCCAGGTGCGCACTGCCACCCATGCTGGACAGACCAGCAGGCCGCGCTCGCGGAGGAGAAGGCCAAGGCGGAGGCCAAGGAAAGAGCCGGGGAACGGATGGGGCCTCCGCGCATCGCGACGCTGGTGATCGTGCTGGCAGTCGCAGGCTCCTGGGTCGCCTTCATGTGGACCCTCATCAAGCTCTTCGCCTAACGGGAGCATCGGCGCCACCTCCGTTCTGTCCGTCCCAGAAGCTCGCCACCATCCACACGGCCTTGAACTGCTTTGGGGGAAGATCATGAAATGTGGACTCAAGGCGCCCGCTGGGCTCAGTAGCTTCTTCAGCCATGAAGCGCATCGCCCTCATTGGCTGCGGCGGCAGCGGCAAGACGTTCCTCTCCAAGCAGCTCGGCACCCTGATCAGCGCCCCGGTCAAGCACCTGGACGCCGTGTACTACGACGACGAGTGGAACCCGCTGCCTCCCGAGGAGTTCGCTGCGGCCCAGGAGCGGCTCGTGGCCGAACCTGCCTGGGTGATCGAAGGGAACTACGCCAGCACACTGCCCATCCGGCTGCGCCGCGCCGATTGCGTGATCTTCCTCGAACTCCCGACCTGGGTCTGCCTGTGGGGCATCGCTCAGCGCCGCCTGCGCCACGGCGGGGGTCAGGACGATGCGACGGGGGTGTACGACCGGATCACGTGGGGCTTTCTCCGCTACGTGTGGGGCTACCGCAAGACAATGGCCCCACGGGTTCGGGAGCTGCTCGACGAGCACGCCACCGGGGCCAGCATCCACGTGGTCACCAGCCGACGCGAGGCCCGCGCCCTGCTGGCCCAGCTCACCGAAGCGCAAACCGCCTAGCAGGAAGCCCCACCGCCCGCAGGGCACCGGCGCCTGGCCGCGCCCTGTTCCTAGGCTCCCGACGCGTCGCCAGTCGCCGATGCTGCGATGAGGAGCGGCTTGGGCGGCACACCTGGATGCGCCTGACGGAGCACAGCCCCCGCCACCCTTCGGCCCCCACACCTTGCCGTACACGGTGCCGCACAATCCCCGGATCGTGTGGGGTGCGCACTCGGACACCCATCTGCGTGATCGAACGGACTCCGGCTCAGACAACACAAGGCCCGGAGAACGAAACCGCACATCAGCCCGAAGAGTTCGCCCCCTCCCCACCCGAACGCGCGCCGTTGAGGGCCGTTAGTCCGAGCACCTGTCCGAGCGTCACGTCAACGAGGAGGCGTCATGCCACACCGCATGCACAGCACCGGCGACCAGCCCGAGTTCGAACAGCACTCCGTGTGCGTCGAACAGCGCACCGCCCGCCTCCCTCATCAACCGCATCCCCCTACGCCCCCCAGTGAGGCCACCGGCCCCGACCCGAGTAGGGCACCTGACCGCTACCGCAGCGCGGTGGAAACGACTGTCGTGCTGCACCGGCCGGACGGCCGGGTCCTGCTCCTGCGCCGCAACGCCCCCGGAGACGACCACCGCCTCGTCCTGGTCGGCAGGGAGTTGAAGCACGACGAGTGGGCGGACGACGGTGCGCGCCGCGCCACCACCTCGGCCGTCGGGGTCCGCATCGATCCGGCCGACGTGGAGTACTGCTGCACCGCGCACCTCCAAGTCGATGACGGAGAGCGGTACCTGGTGGTGCTGTTCACCGCGCAGTACTGGAGGGGCGAGCCGTTCAACACGAATGCCGATAGGGACGTAGAGCTGGTCTGGGCGGAGCCCGGTGAGCCGCCCGCCGACTGCCACCCGGTCACGGCCACCCTCCTGGAGCTGTTCGTCACGGGCACCGTCCAGGCATGCCTGCGCGTGCCGGCCGCCGGGCAGAGGGGCACAGCATGAGGAACGACAAGGCCCCGGCTGACACGGACGAGGCTGGAGCCGTCTCGGCGTCCGAGGAGCTGCTGTTTGGCGGGCAGTTGCAGTACGACATGGGCTGGAACGCGCACCACGGCGCGTGGCTCGGGCTTTCTCTGTGGTCGATGGCGCGGGATCTACCGAGGCTCGTGGCAACGTCGGTACGGCTGGCCGCTCTGGCGGACCGGCGAGCGCTGCGCACCGTCGCGGCCGCCGAGATCAGTTCGGGGATCACCCAGGCCATCTCCCTCGTGGCGGTCAACGCGGTGCTCGCCCGGCTCCTGGCCTCGGGAACAGTCCCAGCACGGATCACCCATGCCCTGCCCGCGCTGCTCACGGTCGCGGTGGCCGGGATGGTCCGGGCGCTGTGCACTGCTGCGTCCACCGCCGCAACCGGCGCCTTGGAGCCGCGGGTCCAACGTGTGGCCACCGAGCGGTACTTGACGCTCGTGGCCGCGGTCGAGCTCAAAGCGATCGAGGATGACGAGTTCCACCGGCTGCTGGACTCGGCGTCCTGGGGAGCGGAGTCGGCACGGCGGATGGTGAAGTACACCACCAACGTGGTCAACAGTCTGATCTCGCTGATCGCGGCGGCTGGTGTCCTGACCGTGCTGCACCCGGTTCTGCTGCCGCTGCTGCTCTTGATGACCGTGCCCAGCGCCTGGGGGGCGATGGCCAAGGCCCGCCGCCGCTACATCAGTTTTCACCGATTCGTGCAGCACGCGCGGGCGGCCCAGCTGCTGACCCGGCTGATGATCGAGCAGAGTGCCGCCGCCGAGCTGCGCCTGCACGGCGTCGGTCCGTGGCTGTTGCGGCACTTCCGGGGCATGGCCGACACCACCGAACGCGAGCAGGACCGGCTCGCCCGCCAGGACGCGCGCACCGGCTTGCTCGCTGCCACGGCAACCGGCGCCGCGACGGCGGCGACCTTCGGGGTGCTCGGGCTGCTGCTGTGGACCGGGGCGATGGCCCTGTCCGTCGGCGGTACCGCTGTCCTCGCTATCCGCTCCGGCTCCGCATCCCTGCGCCGATCCGTCCTGGAGATCTCCGACATGCATCAAGAGAGCCTGTTCGTGGGCGACTACGAGCGGCTATGCACCGAGGCCGAGCGGCGCGCGACCCCCACCGACGGGGTAGATCTGCCGGATCACGCGGAGATCCGCTTCGAGAAGGTGTCGTTCACCTATCCCGGCAAGAATGACCCCGCCCTCGCCGATATCGACCTCGTGCTGCCCGCAGGGAAGACCATCGCGCTGGTGGGCAGCAACGGCTCGGGCAAGACCACGCTGGTCAAACTGCTGTGCGGCCTGTACGCGCCGGACTCAGGCCGGATCTGGTGGGGCGAGGTGGACTCCGTCACCGCCAGCCGGGCACAGATCTACGACCGGGTCGCCACCCTCGCCCAGGATTTCTACCGCTGGCCCTTCACCGCCCGGGTCAACATCGGCATCGGCCGCCCCGTCGACCCGTTCGACGACGACGAACTGCTGGAGGCGGCCCGCTTCGCGGGCGCCGACGACGTGATCACCGAACTGCCCAACGGGCTCGGCACGCTACTGTCGCGCGGTTACAAAGGCGGCCAGCAGATCTCCGGCGGTCAGTGGCAGCGGCTTGGCTTTGCTCGCACGCACTTCCGCCAGGGCCGCGTGCTCGTGGCGGACGAGCCCACCAGCGCCCTCGACCCCAAGGCCGAGCAGCGGACCTTCGACCAGATCCGCGCCCTGGCCGACCAAGGACAGACCGTGGTGCTGGTCACCCACCGCCTCCACAGCGTCCGGCACGCCGACACCATCGTCGTCCTCGACCACGGGCGCATCGCCGAGCACGGCACCTTCGACCAGCTCATGGACCCCGTCACCGGCACAGGGGCTTTCCGCGACGCCTACCTGTTGCAGTCCAGCGCCTACCAGCACACCCTCCCCGCCCAAGCCAATCGCCTGTCCGCCGACCAGCCCGCCGGAGACTCCCTATGAGCACCCGCCTCACCGCTCTTGGCGCTGAGCAGGCCAACGCCACGACCTGGCACGCCTATGGCCAGCACCAGCTCCAGCGCCGCCCTGACATCCCCGACCTCGCCCAGTGGCACTGGGGCAACGCCGGAACCGGCCCCGGTGTCGAGATCCTCGGCAATGCTCGTGGCCGGCGGTTCCTGGATCTGGGCTCCGGACTCGGTCTGCACGCCGCCTACCTCGCTCAGCACGGAGCGCTGGTCGACGCCGTAGACGCCTCCCCCAGCCAGCACCAACGCGCCATCGACCGCTACGGATCCCTGCCCGGCGTTCAGTTCAAGCTGGCCGATGCAGTCCGGTACCTGGCCGATGCCGAACCGTACGAGGTGATCTACTCCGTCAACGGGCTGCCCTACCTCGATCCCGACCGGCTGCTACCCGTCCTCGCCGACGCCCTCGCCCCCGGCGGCCAGCTCATCTTCACCGCCTTGCACACCACCTCAGCCGGGGCCGGCCCCTCCTCCCGCGTCGCCCCTCGCCCGGAGACCCTGCGCTTGCCCGGCAGCGGTGAGGAGCGGACGGTCCACATGTGGATGCTGGAACCCTCGCTGTGGGAGGACCTGCTGGTCCAGAACGGGCTGATCGTCGACTCGATCACCGTGCTGGACTCCGCACAGCCCGACAGTCCCGTCTCCTACCGACTGTTCCAGGCCCATCGACCGCTCATCCCCACCTCGCGGGCCCGCAGCACGAAACCGCCCATTGCTCACGCCGCCGTCGGCGTCGGGGTCCTCGTGCACGGTCCACACGGCATTCTGCTGGGCCGCCATGCCCGGGGAACCTGGGAGGCACCCGGTGGATCCGTCGACCCAGACGAAAGCTTCGCGGAGGCCGCCGTGCGCGAGCTAGCCGAAGAGACCGGGCTCCTTGCCGACGTCGGCGATGCCTGCGTGCTGGGCACCCTCCTGGACCACGTGGACGGAGTACTCCGGATCACCGTCCCGGTCCTGGTCACCCACTGGCGCGGCGAACCACATGACCGTGAGGCAGCCATCGGGTCCTGGCGCTGGTGGCCGTTGACGGCACTGCCCAACAGGCTCTTCGACTGCACCGCCCAGTGCCTCACCGCCTGGAAGCCGGACCTCCAAATCAACCACCCCCCGGCCCGCTTCCTGCCCGCTGCCCCACCGAGCACCCGCCCCTGACCGACAACTGATCGCCGCAGCGGCGGGAGCCGCCCATCTCCCGCCGCTGTGGCCCTGGATGAAGGGGAGCCATGACATACGACCCGAACTGCCCGCTATGCATCGCCAGTGACCACACAACCGGCCACCAGCCGAGGGAGGAGCCCGAGCCAGAACCGCCGATACCGATCAGGCTGCGCGGCTGCATGGGCCCGCCGCCGACCCAGTGGGTGTCCTTGGTGAAGAGCGATATGTCAAGGGTGACGCTGAGAGGGGAGTCGAGTCCATGCCGGGAGGCAAGCCAGGGCCGATTGGCCTCGAAAATGTCTCTTGGCCTCAGCGGAACGACACCGATGGCCCCAGTTGGGGATCTTCGCGGGGAAACGTGACCGAGTCTGTTGGCCCCGCCTCCGAAGGCGCGGGTCGTGGCAGAATGCCGGCATGGTTCTGATCCGAAAGGGCGATGCCGCGTAGGCGCCCGAAGGCCGTCCGCGCTGAGCGGTGGCGGCCACCCAGGCACGTGCTGGTCCGGCAGATTCCGGGTGTATCCGCTCGAACCCGGGCAGCAGTGCGACGTGTTGAGGCCGAGTACTTGTGGCCGGACGCCGTTGCTAACGCACTGAGCCGGTTCGAGTGGGCTTTCAGGCAGCCGGGACGATATCTGACTGGCCCTTATGAGAGTCCCGGCATCGAGATCGAAGACGGTCGAGATGATCTGGAAGTGGCTTTGCAGCGCTTCCCGAGAGGAGCCCGAGCTGATCTGGGCCGCTTGGTAGAGCAGATCGACATCGAGTTCGAGCGGCGTACTCTTCCGAACCCGGGTTGGGTGAGCGAGTGGACAGCGGGGCGCTGGTGGTGGTGGCGCATTCGGGAACGGTGACACCGGTCGTCAGGAGCCCGCGCTGGCCTGTTGGCGGGCTCTGGTGTGGGCCAAGCGGTAGGACTCGCTGCCGATCTCGATGATGTTGCCGCCGAAGGTGAGGCGGTCCACGATGGCCGCGCAGAGCCTGGGGCCAACGGACTCGTTCCACCGGGGCCAGAGAAGCCGTTCACAGCCAGCCGATCGGCGGTCGCGGACTCGGAGTAGGTAATCGGCTGGAGATCCACGCGTGATTCCTCCGGGCAAACCGTAGCGAGTCGGTGCGGTCACCGGGGTGGTGCCGTCGTCCGCGAGCAGGGGGCGCGGTCCCCAGAGGCGAGCGGGCCGTGCTCAGGAAGCCTTGAGATGCCCGCACCGCCGGGCGATGTCCAGCCCGCGGGAACCCGGCCGGGCAGGGGTTCCGCCGGCGTGCGGGGGCGGCCCGCCTGTTGGCGCGCCGGGGCAGCGGGGTGTCAGGGCCTGGCGGCCGAACAACTCGGGCCGCCTGTTCTTGAGTTCGTCGGCTGCCGCCGTCACGGCTGCGTCGTCGGCAGTGGTGTCTACGAGGCACCCCAGCAGGACGGCGGCGTCCTCTAGCTCGGCACCCGTCGCGCCGAGCCTGCACGGCACGCCGGGCCGCGTCACGTCGCGGGCAAGGACCGCTGCTTCGCGCCGTACGAGGTACTGCTCCCGCTCGGTAACGCTCTGCTCGCATCGCTCTGTATCGCTCAGCAAAGCGCGCTCCGCGTCCTTACGGGGCTGTTCCTCATCACACTGCCCCTGCATGAAATCGGTCAGCGACTTCGCCGAGTCAACGCCGAGCTGGCCCAGGAGATCCCGTCCACCTGCCCGTCGGCCTTGATCCTTTTCCCTGGCGAACAGCTTGGAGAGTTCGTACTGGGGAATCGCCACGGTGCCCGGGTCCGGAGCTTCGCTCGGAGGCTGGCTATTTGGGTCGTCCGACGATGCGCCCAAGATGGGCAGGATCGGGCGGCCGCACGCCTCGTCGTCCCGGGCCGAGAGGCCGAGATCCTTACGGTGCCGGGCCAGAGCCTAGTACTCCAGCCGTAGATCGCTGGTGCGCCGTCCGAACCGACCGCGCCTATGGGTGCGTGTCCGTGATCGCGATGACCTCGTCGAGGCGGTCCAAGGCGGCCTGAAGGTCGTCGACCTTGGCCTGGATGCGGTCGCGCTCGGCGCGCAGCATGGTTCGTTGCTCGGCGTCGGTGTGCCCGGAGTCCCAGCACGGAAGGAGTTCAGTGATCCTTCGGCTGGTCAGGCCGGCGGCGAACATCTGCTGGAAGAAGCGCACCAGGGTGACGGCGTCCTGCCGGTAGAGGCGCTGGCCGGATGGGCTGCGTTCCGCGATGAGCAGCCCCTGCTGCTCGTAGTAGCGCACGGCGCGTACCGAGACGCCAGCGCCCCGCGCCACCTCGCCGATGCGGACCAGCCGCTCGGCCGCGGGCTCCGTGACGGTCATGGTGATTCCTCTCACCCTGGTCCTGACGACCAGCACTTGCCTCTGACGTCAACGTCAGGTTTTAGCGTACCGGACATGGACATCAACAACTCAGTCGCCCTTGTCACCGGAGCCAACCGCGGCCTGGGCCGCGCCTTCGCCCAGCGCCTGCTCGAACGGGGCGCCCGCAAGGTCTACGCGACGGCCCGCCGACCGGAGACCGTGGACCTGCCCGGGGTCGAGGTGCTGCCCCTCGACATCGCCGATCCCGCATCCGTGAGGGCCGCCGCCGAGGCCGCCCCGGACGTCTCGCTGCTCGTCAACAACGCGGGGATCCAGACGGGGACCGACCTGGTGACCGGCTCGCTGGACGCGGTGCGGCACGAGCTGGAGACCAACGTGTTCGGCCACCTGGGAATGATCCGGGAGTTCGCGCCGGCGCTCGCCAGGAACGGCGGGGGCGCGATCGTTAACGTCCTCTCCGCCATGTCGTGGTTCGGGGGCAAGGGCGCCAATGCCTACCACCTGACCAAGGCCGCCGCCTGGGCCATGACCAACGGCGTCCGCCTGGAGCTCGCCGAGCAGCGCACGCTCGTGACAGCGGTGCATCTCGGCCTGGCCGACACCGACATGGCCGCAGGCTGGCCCGTGGACAAGATCGCGCCGTCGGACCTGGCCGACGCGGCGCTCGACGGTGTCGAGGCGGGCTCCGCCGAGGTCCTCGCCGACCAGTGGAGTCGGGACGTCAAGTCCCGACTGCCGCTGACGCCGGAAGAGTTCAACGCCGCGATGGACCGAGCCCTGGCGGCGCTAACGGCAGGCTGAGGGGCCCTCGGGCCACGCTGGCTTCGGTCGGTTGCTTCTGAGGTCGGTCACTTGATACTCCATCCGCAATTGTGGATCTTCATGTTGTGGCCGCGCGTCGGCGGTAGTGGCACTCGCGGGCGCGTGCCTGGTGTCGGCGACGCCATAGGGACCAGCCCAGGCGATGGTCACGTTGGCCGTTCAGGGATGCGGAGGGCAGGGCGAATAGTCGCTGTATTTCGTTGCAGGTGAGGGCGATGAGTCCGTTGGGGGCCGGGTATTCGCGGTGCTCGTCGGCGCGGATGACGGCCAGGAAGGCGTGGGCGAGCATCGCGAGGGTCACCCAGCGCAGCCAGGGGGTGTGGCGGCGGACCTGGTGCTCGTCCAAACCGGCGAGGCCCTTGGTGGCCTGGAAGGTCTCCTCGATCCTCCAGCGGGTTCCGGCGACGCGGACCAGGGCGGGCAACGGTACTGGCCGCGGGCTGAAGCAGCGGTAGTAGGCCACCTCACTGGTGGTGCGGTTGCGGCGGATCAACAGCTGGCAGATGACAGCAGGGCCGGGTTGCCGCCGTAGACCTCGTCGCCGGTGACCCAGCCGGCCGTGTGACCGCCGGCCCAGAACCTCTCGAGCATCGCGGCGGCGAGCTGCGTCTTGGTGGCGAAACGCACCTCGTCGGGGTCCAGGCCCGCCCTACGGCACCGCTCGGGATCGTCGGTCCATGCTCTGGGCAGGTACAACTCACGGTCGACGGCAGCGTGTCCGCGCGGTGTGGCATCGACAAGATAGACCGCGACCTGGGAGTTCTCGATCCGCCCGGCAGTTCCGGTGTACTGGCGCTGCACCCCGACGGTCGCGTTCCCCTTCTTCACGTCGCCAGTCTCGTCGACGACGAGGACGGCCTGATCGGCGCCGAAGTGATCGACGACGTAATCGCGCAGATCATCGCGGACCGCGTCCGCGTCCCACTTGGCCCGCTCCAACAGATGCTGCATGCCATCCGGCGTGGCCTCACCGGCCCACTCCGCGATCGTCCAGCAGTTCTTGCGGGGCAGATCGGCCAGCAGTCCGCGAACGAACTTCCCCACCCGGCGCCGGGGTTCAGAACGGGCGAACCGTCCGGCTACGCGCTCCATCAGCCCCTCGAACTCCTCGTCCCAACGGCCAGGGCCTACGCTGTGGCCTGCGGCCACCATCTGATCTTCTGTCTTCACACACGATGATCACCGATGGCCGCACCCGTCGGCACCGCCTCACTCTCCAAGATCCACAACTACGGCTGGAGTACTAGTCAACGGTGAGGATGGCGGCGACGCCTGACGGTCGGATGCGGGCCAGGGCGAGCGCGGTGGCGGCTGTCACACTCCAGCTCGCCTCGCTGCCGACGGCGTCGTGCAGGTCGCACGCGGTATCGGCCAGAGCCTCGGCCTGCTCGGCGACGCCGGGAGCGGCGATCAGGAGCAGGGGCTTCCCGGCCTGTCCAACGACTCTCGCTCATCGAGGCGACGGCCACGCCTGAACAGCCCTGCCCCATATTGGGCTTGCTCGGCTTCCCAGTCGTCGAGTTCGGCTCGGAGCACAGCGCAGGCTCGCTTCGCCTCGATCTCGTCCCGCATCTGATCCAGCCAGCCCTGGTCAGCTTCGGGCGCCGCGTGGCGTACGGGCATCGGCCGGTTAGTGGCCCGTGCCGCGTAGATCTCCTGCGGACTGCCCCCGGGACCGTGTGCGTCCTGAAGCGGCAGCGCGTGCAGATGCACAGCTTCCGGCTCGCGTAGCCAAGAGAGATACTCGGCTCGGGGACCGCCGTTCCCAGCCGTGCGGGCTTGAGCAACCTGTCGGCGGAGCTCGGGGCGCAGGCGTTCTGTGTAGCTCCGCCAGGCAAGCTTGTTGGCCCGCTGACGCGCGTGCACCATCTCTCGGTGGCGGGTGCCCTGCTCGTCCACCAGGACCTCCCGCTCGGGAAGTTGGGCATGGCCGAGGCGGCCCAGTCGGCGGAATTGGTCGAGTTCGGAGTGCACGTAGGCGGCCGGATCTCGCAGATAGCCGGGCACGCCCCAGGCCCGCAGCTCTGCGGCCAGGCTCTGCCAGGTCCATCCCGAGGTGAACAGGGGCCGCAGGACGTACGCGAGGCGGCGGGCACAGCATCGGTGAAGCCACCACACTTCTCGCTGGAGTTGCTCGGCGAAGGCAATCTGGCGGGCGCACTCTGCTGGCGAGGTGCGGGGAAGGATCTGCTGAGTCGGACGGGAAGTGGTCTTTCGGCCCGTCGCGCGCGTGCGCGAGGTGTATTTCTCCCCTCCCCCTACCTGCTGGTGACCGTGGTCCTGTGGGACCACCAAAGAAGGGGTGCACGAACTCCGTCGACAGTTGTCCCTTCCGGCCGAGCGTCGCGCCTCGTCGATGGCCCGGATCCGGCCCTGCTGGGTGACCCCGATCGGCCGTGCTCGGTAGCCGGTCCCGGCGATCCGCCGTCCCATGGCGTCGTCCCAGACGGGTGGTGCGACGGCGGCAAACAGGGTGGCCGTGCCGCGGTACCCGTGAGCCGGGGTCCAGGCTGCACCGTGCCGGGTGCGTTGCGAGTTCGTCCTCGTACCGTGCTCGACGTACGCGATCAGGCCGAGCTCGCGCAGAATCCTCGCGTGGTGGAAGACAGCGCGTCGGCTCAGACCGAGCATCCGCCCGGTTGCGTCGGCGCTGAACGGGAAGTGCCCGTCTTTGCTCTTCTCCATCCGTACGGCGAAGGCATTCGCCAGGCGCAGCGTCGTACGGCCGGCCTTCGGGTGAAACTCGGCGCCCACCATGAACTGCACTGCCGCCCGAAAGTCGTCGGCCTTCCGCAACTGCCGGGAGGCGGTGGCGGCCACCTCGTGATCGGAAGCATCGCGGACGAGCGTGAAGGCATGACGAAGTGTGTCCGAAGTCGCGCGGGACTGGGACACATCAGGGCATGCCGCCGAGTCGATATGGCGGCACGCCGAAACGTCAGGCATGATGAGCACTGCCTTCGTGTTCGGAGGCGCAAAAAATCCGCCTCTGGCCGTGTGGCCTGAAGGTGGGGGTTCAGGGAAGAACCGGATTACCGTCTGGCCTTTGGCCGGACGCTTCGCCTGACCAGGGCTGGTATCCCTGGGGACGGCGGTGGCAGGTTGGCCAGCTGGCCCGATGAGGATCGGGCGTACTGGCCGGGGCAGCAGGTGCGGGCCTTGCGAAAGGAACCGCGGAGGAGCTGCCCCTCGAAGGGGCTACGTCATACCGCTCCCCTCATGGGGGACCGCAGGAAGCCCGCACACCGGACGGCATGCAGAATTCCACCAGGGGGCCCGGTACGGACACGGACGCCAGCTGGTGGTGCTGTTGTGTCCCGGGGGACAGTTGCGGGTACGCTGCATCGCAGCGAGACCTCGTTTCCAGACCTCGGTCTCGCACCGTGCGAGACCTGCTTCACCGAAAGCTTCCTCGCACCGGCTCGGCCCCTTGTAGCGCGGTACCAGGTTTGCCGACCTGGAGCTACGGGGGGCCTTCGTCGTATCCGAGGAACCGTCCGCCGCAATCGGATGACCACAGCGAACAACGCGGTCCCACCCTAGTCCCCTTGACGCACGAGTTGTCACCCGTTCCACCGGTCCCTCCGCCGTGTTGTGCCTGGGTTTCTGACGGGCCATCGCGTCGTCGGCCCGGCTGGACCAGGCTAGGCGTGCGGCGGGTGACGTCAGTTCAGAGGGCAAGGCCATGCTCCCCCGAGGCGGGATTCTCGGCGCGTCGGGTTGACGGGAGTGCCGGGGTACGGGAGTTGCGGGGCACCAGGAGTAGGTCGTCGATGGTGCCCTGGCCTCGGGTCTGATTCTGCCAGCCCTCGAGCAGGTGGCTGATGATCGAGCGCGCTGTCATCTGGTATTCGTTCACGCAGTGCTCGCTCTGGGAGAGGGCGCCGATCGGGCGGGTGTGGCAGTAGATCGCCATCAGTTCGGCGAGCAGGGGCGAGTAGACCTTGGGTCTCGCCAACAACGCGTCGCACTCCGCCGGCACGCAGGCCGGCAGCGGCACGCCGGCCGTGGTGGTCGGGGCGTTCTTCGTCCGGAAGCGACGGAAGCGCACGAGAGACTCCTTTGCTGCAGGGGATGTTGCGCGGGGTGGAACAAGCGATGCGTCAACTCCGGGGCGCAGGAGCGGCGTGCTGGTCCGGGTACCGGGCAGTGACCGCGTCCAGCTGGACGAGGAGGCTGCTGGTGTTCGCCGCCACCCAGATGCTCATCTGCTGGGCCGTGACGGTGTTCCCGTTGGGCAGCACGAGCGCGTTGGGCGTGACGGCGAGTGCCGCGGCGTTCGTCAGGTGGTGCAGGGCGGCGACCAGTTCGGTGATGAAGGGGGTCTCGATTGCCTGGATGTGCCGTACGTGCACACACCCGCCGACGGGCGGAACAGCAGGGAAAGCGGTCATCGGGGTCTCCGAGAAGGTGGTGGGCTTGGTGGTGCGGGCGCTCACGCGGCGGGGCTCTGCGCGGTGGTGGACGTCGGCCGCAGCCAGGCGTCGGTGGGTTCTGCCGATCCGAGGACGGGGGTGAAGACGCTCTTGAACGGGCCGTCCTCGCGCAGTTGGTCGAGGGTGGTGACGCCCGCTCGCAGTGCGGTGGTGGCGAGGAGCGGGTCGCTGGCGGCGAGGCTGCGCAGGTCGGCGATGCGCCGGGCCAGGCGGTTGGTGGAGGCACCGGTGAGGACCAGCAGCAGCCGCGGATAGACGGGATAGCGGGAGCGCCAGGCCGGTGTTCCCGCCATGCGCCGGCCCGCGGTGGCTCGGCGGGCTGGGGGCTGCTGCGGGGTGTAGGTCTGGTAGGCGGCGTAGGCGTGGAGCTTGTGGGCGAGGCGCGCGATCGTCATCTGGGTGCGGTCGACTTCGAGGAAGAAGGTGAGCAGGGTGCGCTGCTTCGCTTTGCTGTCGGTGTGTACGTAGTTGAGGACCGCGTCGGGGATGAGCGCGAGGTCCTCGCCGGGCCGGGCCTCGTCGCGGTAGTAGTGCGCGGTCTCGGGTGACCAGTCGAGCGGGCCGCATTCGTGGCCGAGCCGGCGGGCGTGGTCGACGAAGGCCAGGCCCGTTTCGATGGCGGCCAGGGTGTGTTCCTGCAGTGGTCCGAGGGCTGCCTCGGGGCTCATGCGGTAGGGGCGCGGGGGCAGCAGCCCGACCGCCTCGACGCTCTGGGCGCCTTTCTCGGTGAGCCACCACAGCAGTTCGGTCTGGCCGGAGATGCGCCGGCCGACGGTCTCGGCCAGGCCTGCGCCGCGCAGGGTGTGGAGCTGGCGGCGCAGGTACTCGGTGCGGGTGTGGTGCGGGGTGATGAGCTGGTGCAGCTGCCGGGTGGAGACCAGGCGGTGCTGGTAGAGGATCTGTACCGCTTGCTGGGCGATCTGCCCGAGCCCCGTGGGGCCGGTGTGCGGGTAGGGCATGGCAGGCTCCGGTGCTAGTCGAGGGTAGTGGTGGGGTCGCTGCCTACGGCTGCGGTGTCGGGGTGGTGGCCGGCGTGGTGGGCGAGGATCGCGGCGTCCAGGACTTCGAGCTCGGCGAGGATCTCGCCGATGGGGCGGCGCTTGAGGTTGGTGTCGATCGCCGCGTCCAGGTCCGGGACGCCGTCGGGGTTGTTGTAGTGGGCGAAGATCTCTTCGACTGGCAGGCCGCGGACCCGGAACGGGGTGGTGGGCTTCCCGTCCAGGTTGATCGACATCACGTAGTGGTATTTGGGGAGTTCGGTGATCGTCTCCGGGCTGACGTGGCCGTTCCAGCGGCGGGCTACGAACGCCGCCTCGTCGTAGTCGGCGGCGCAGGTGGACAGCAGGGACTGGTTCTGCAGCAGCGCCTGGCGGGTGATCGCGGATAGGCGCAGCGCCATCTGCGTCATCCCGGTGAACCGCACCTCGTACTTGCGCAGTTGCTCGGCGATCGCGGCGAGGAAGCCCTTGGAGGAGGAGTCGAGTGCGGTCAGCTCGTCGCCCCAGGCCCAGAAGGTGCGGCGCAGCTTGTGGGGGATGTCCTGGCGGGACTTGCCCGCGCGGTAGAGGTCGTGGATCAGCAGGCAGCTGACGAGCGCATCGGCTTCGGAGCCGTCGGGGCACAGGAACACGACGCGCCCGGTGTCCATCGCGGTGCGTACGTCGTAGCCGGAGCGGGGCGAGCCGAAGAACGCCTGCAGGGCCTCGCTCGTGTCCAGGCGGTCGATGGCGTAGGTGACGGTGGGTACCGCGTCGGAGGCGAGCTTGGGGAAGGTCTTTTTCCAGTACTGGCGCACCCGCAGTGGCAGCTGGGGCAGCAGGGCCTCACGCCAGTCCTCGTCGGTCAGCCAGGAGCGGATCTGGAAGAGGGTGCACTGCAGATCGGGACGGCCAGCCGCCACGGCCTGGCGGTTGAGCAGGGCGAGGGCCTGGGCGGTGCGGGCCAGGATCGTACGGGCCCGCGGGGCGTGATCGCCCCAGTCCTGGGCGGCCGCGATGGCCTCGGTGACCGCGCGGACCACCTTCTGGACGTCGCCGGCCCTGCGGCCCTCCATGGACAGCGGATTCCACGAGGCGACCAGCTGGTCCGGGTCGGATTCGGCGAGGTTGATCTCCCAGATGCGGCTCATGATGTGCGGGTGCGCCAGGTACGGCTTCGCGCGGGCCCAGGCCTCGCCATGCGGGTCCAGGAACCAGACGCCGTGTCCGTTGTGAGCCAGGGAGATGGCCTGGACGAGCGCCGCTTCGGTCTTACCGTGGCCGCTCTTGCCCAAGCCGAGGCCGAACAGCAAGTCCTCGACCCGGGCAGCGCCGATGCGTTCACTGCCGTCGGCATACGTCACCGCGCCGAGCGGCACCAGGTCCGCCTGGCCGGTGTAGACGGGCAAGTGGGCTGGCGCCGGAGGCACGAGGCCGCCGGAGCGGACGACGCTGGAGGCGGTGCATTTCGCGGTGGGCGGCTTGAGGAAACCGGCGAGCTCGGACACGGTCATCCACTGACGCTTGAGCGGGGCGAACTGGCCCGTGGTGAAGCGCCGCTCGAAGGAGGTAACCGCCCGGCGGCCGTGCGGCGTGCGGGGCTTGAGGTAGTTCTCCCCACTGGTGATCGCAAAGACGGCGAGCAGTTGGTGCATGCGCTCCAGCGCCGCCTGCGGGTGGTTGGCCTCGGTACGCAACAGCAGCTGCACCGCGAACACCGCACCCGCGGCAGGGGCGAACTTGCCGACCCCGGCAGCCAGGTCACTCATCCGCGGCAGTCGTTCCGCGCGCGAGGCGCTGGCCGAGGTCTTGCCGCCGGACCAGGCCGCGGTGACCGACCCCCACACCCCCGCGCCGCCGCTCAGGCCGCCGGTGAGCTTCTCGCCGTACGCCGACGGGCCGCGACGCCTGGACTGCGCCAGCAGTCTGCGTCGGCGGCGGACGAGTTGACGCTCACGGATCGGCACCAGGTCCAGGCAGACCTCAGCGTGCTCCCCCGCCTCTGTACGCACCGTGGACAGCGCGGCCGCCAGCTGCTGCAGCGGATCGGGAGTGAGACCGAGGGAGGCGAGCGGCTTCTGGTCGGGCAACGCCAGGACGAGCTCGGCGCGCTCCACGTACCGGGTGCGCACGCGACGATCACTTTTGCCGTCGCTGGCTGTGGGCTTGGCGAAGTCGACAGGAGCGGTCACTTTTCCCCCTTGCCCTGGGCGGGGAGAACGAAGGTGACCGGCTGGATGCCCTGGCTGCGGTGGGCGCGGATTTCGACTTCGGCGAAGCCGGGCATCGCCAGCACCGCGGCTGCCTGCGCCGGGCCCTCGATGAAGCAGTGCATCTTGCCAGCTTCGACGCGGTAGCGCAGCCGGGCCGCCGATCCACGGGCTGGTACCCCGGCGGCGGCTTGCCGCACCCGGCCCAGCTGGTGTGCCCAGCGGCCGATCTCCCCTTCGCCCGGGTCGAAGGTGCTGGTGGGCACGACCTCCACGGTGACGCGGTCGGCGAGGGCCGCATGGACGCGGCGGGCGCGCCGGATGGTGACCGCGATCCAGGCGATGCCGATGGCCATCACCAAGGCGGCGAGATACGGGGCAGCCTGGGCGATCTCGTGGGCGGCGTCGAGTAGCCGTTGTACAGCCGGGAGTTCGTCGGTCATCCCGACGTCCCGGAGTAGGCCAGCTGCGTGTGACGGTGGCGCATGGGGCCTCCAGATCGCAGTGAGGAAGAATCCCTTCGCTCCCCCCAAGTCGAGCTGAAAGGCCGATTCAGACACCACCCGCCAGGCTTTACCTTCTATTTACCTCTGTGTCGGTGGGCGGATACGGGGCCCGGCAGGGATCAGCCCGTCGCGGCGCACGAAGCTGAAGAGCCCCTGGGCGAGCAGTTCGCCAGTCTGCGGGAGCTGAACAGCAGGTCCTCGCCCTCGCCAATGAACTCGCCAAGGGCGCCGCCTGGGGCGCGTCCCAGCTTCCAGGGCGTGCGGATTACCCAGGGCCGTACCGCCGCCGGGCGGTAGCCGAGTAGCGTCGAGACCAGCGACGAGGAGGTCACCGTGACCGCACAGCCCGACCACCCGGCCCGGACCGGCTTCGCCCCGCCCATGCGCACGCTCGCCGAGCTGCGCGACGCGCTCGGCAGCTGGGGGTTCCCCGGCGATCTGCAGGCGTTCGAGGAGGAACTGTCGGCCGCCGACCTCGACAACCTCACGCGGGTCCGCGAGATCACCCAGGCGTACCGGCACCGCGTGCTGCTCCGCTACGACGCCCAGGGCATGGCCGCGCTCGCCCGGTCGACCGAGGATGTCGCTGCCGAGCTGCGCCGCAAGCTGACCGACCGGTGAGCCACGCGTTCTACTCCGACGCCGCCGAGAAGGCGCGCGCCGAACTGTCCCGCGGCGAGCAAGCCGCTGTCGAGACGGTCCGCCGGGCGCTGGAGGACGACCCCGACCCCGACCACGCCCGGAGGCTTCCGGACGCCGACCCCTACTCGGAGTCGTACGTCATCGAGTTGCTCCCCGAGCAGACCGGCGGCCGCGGGATCTCCGTCGTCTACCGCCATAGCCAAGACCTCGACGCCTGCCTGATCCTGTGGCTGATCGCTGGCCCCTGACACACGTTCGACCCCGGTCCCAGGTGGGCAGGGTCAGGGGGCGCCGGCGCGGACGGGCCGCCGGGCAGGGAGGGGAGACCGCCATGGAGTGGATGGGCGACCGGGCCACCGAGTTCGCGCTGAAGGCATCCGAGCGGACGGGCGAGGAGTACCGGACCGACGCGGTCGGCGAGGGATTGGCCGCCATCGCGTTCGCGCTCCTCGAAGTCGCCGAGGCAATCCGCGACAGCGCGCCACAGCAGTAGCCGCCCGAAGACATGCTCGCGAGAGAGCCGGTACCGCGAGGCGGTACCGGCTCTCGTCGGTGTTCGCGCTGCAACTCGATTGCCGTATGGCCCCTGAAGTGCAGCAGCCCGCTACCCGCGCTGAGTTCGGCGAGGCCCCGCACCTGCACTGCGGCTTTGTGGTGCAACGCTGGGCACTCCTCTTCCGCGTGGGGCGCGCGCGAGCCCCCGAGGGGCGCACCGGCGCGCAATTGTGGAGGGTGACGGACGACACACAAGTTGATTCCGTGAGGAGGGAGAGGTGTCCAACTGCGCCATATGACGTAGGTGCCCTGCGTACCCAGAACGGCATGCCCCACCGGCGCTACTCCCGCATCGTGCGTCCTCGAAGGCTCCGACAGGGGCATATTCGGGCGGGAGTTCGCAGGTCACCCAGTTACGCGGGGGTACGGGTCCAGGCATGAACTAGCGTCAAACCGCTGCTTGGGACCGGAGTTGAACACCTGACGTCCCCCTGCGAGGGTCTGTGGTGTATGCGCGGCCCGGTAAGCTCATCTCAACATCGTCTCTCGTGGCGCACTTCGCGATCGGCTACCCCGATCGGGGTCGATCGCCCCGCGACCGAGAGAAGGTGTTGCGAGTGGAGAACCCGCCGAAGGGCGGGGAGCGAGACAACCGGAAGACCGTCAAGAAGATCTTCGGCTGGCTGGCCCTCCAGGCACTGAGTGCCTGGCTGCGCCATCAGATCGAGAACCTCTTCTAACGGCGTCGGGCCCCCTGCTGACACAGAGGGCCCACCGGGAGTTTCGCTCCCACACGCCGGCCCTGTGCCCCCGCCAACGGCGTTGGAACCGTGGGGGTGCAGGGCCACTTTCGTAAGCGATACACGCGGACCGCTGTCCCCAAACCGTGCGGCCTACGGTGTCCAACGTCGCGCATTCTGACGGGCAGATCTACCAGTTCTGCCACTTAAAGCCGCATCGGTGCAGGTCAAGGCTTTTTCGCTAGCCTCTTTCTGACAGCAACACGCCACAGATGGTACCCCTAAACTGCTCCTAACGGCGAGAAAGTGCACTCTCATGACCCGTGGCCTGGCTGATTTCAACCCCTCCGCGCTGCGTGCCCACCGCATGAACCTCCATGCGCGTGCCACCAGGAAGGCAATGACCGCGGAGGAGCTCGCGCAGGCCGTGGGGGCGACGAAGGCTCAGATCCTTGCCTACGAGAACGGGCGCCAGGTGCCAGACCCCCAGCGGATCCGGGCCCTGGCGCACGCCCTGGGGGTACATCCGTGGTTCCTGATGCGTGCTGACCAGCAAGCCGAATGGACCGTCGCCGACGTGCGGCGGGCGTGCGGTCTGCGCGCGCAGGACGTCGTGGGCGTGCTTGGGATATCTCCGAAGATCTACCGCCGGTTCGAAACCGAGGGCATCGTGCCGAGCCGACGGCCGCAGTTCCTCGACGAGGCCGCCAATGCCATCGGCGTGCAGCGCAGGATGTTGGAACAGGCCATGGACCGGACCCCGGCGGTACGTTTGCGCCGGCGCCGCGTTGCCGAACTCGTTGTGCAGCTGGCCGAACGCTATGTGCAGGCCCAAGGACCATGGCACGGGCCCGACGCCACGGACCCCGACGTGATCGAGCTGGCTGCAGCCTACGGCCGCCCCCTGGCCAGGACACGGCGCGTCATGACGTACGAACTGGGCAGGCTGCGGCAGCGATATGCACGCGGCCTTCGGGAGCGTGTCCTCGCCGACTTCGAGACCGACCGGGCCCGGCAGGCTCGCGCGCAGCAGTCGGTGGTCCGCTCGGATGTGATGTTCACCCGCGGCCTGACTCAAATTCCCGAACGCCTTGAGTCCTTCCATCGCAACGCGCAGCCCTCCAACGTGTGGCAGCTCCTGGTCGATCTGTACGACGCGGACGCGGTGCCGCGTGGGGAGCCCTTGTGGGCCGTGGGGAAGTTCTTGACCGAGGACACCACGGTGCTACCGCCCCATCTGGTCGACCAGCAGAGCATCGACGACATCACCCTCTACAAGCTCTCCGCCGCGGGCTTCGCGCATGTCACCCAGTTCGCGGGCCTGTACGCCGCCCTCCACCCCGCCACCCGCCAGCCCCAGATGCCCTACCAGGGCACACTGAAGACGTCCGGGCGAGGCGTATTTACCCTGCCCAATCAGCAGGTTCGCCTGGTGATCCCGCCCCCGTACCTAGAGGGACTCCAGAAGATGTCGCCCTCGTCGAGGGTCCGCGTGTTGGAACTGAGCCCACGGTTCTTCCTCACGGTCCATCCCAGTTCTCTGGCCGTCACAGTCCTGGTCAACCCGCTGTCCGACGCCGACCTGCCAAAGAGCCTCTTTGACAGGGACGGTGAAGCGGACAGCGCGGGCTCCGGGTAGAGGTGAACCTGCAGATGCAGACCAGCGCGATGCGATGGCGCAGCGGCCTGTCATTGCCTGCGGGCCCAGCCGCCCGGGGACGGTTCAGCTGTTCATCCCGGAATACGGGGAAGATCTCAGTCCCTCCGGGTTCCGGTCCGGCGCTTCCGCCCGGATCCGTCTGGACTCCGGATAAGCTCACTTGCCCGGACCCTGGAAAGCCGCATGCCAGATAGTCGGCACCAACCCCTCAGACCGGGATCTATTGGCCACAATGGGCACCATGCCCCGTCAGATCGAGTCGCTGGCACTCTATTTGGTGTCACAGGTCAACGCCCGCGCCCCAGCAGGATGGTCGGTCCCCTGCACGTCGCCCCCATGGGCTCCTCAGCCCTCGCGGCGCGCCGCGAGGATTCCGTGGCCCTCGATCTTGGAGATGGATACCACCCGGCCTGGACGGGGTGCCTGGACGAGCAGTCCGTCTCCGATCGCCAGTGCGACGTGTTCGGGGTGGGTGGCGCTGCCTTCGCTGAACAGCAGGTCGCCGGGCTGGATCAGTGAGACCGGGACCGCTTGCCCTTCGGTGACCTGGGTGTAGGTGGTGCGGGTGAGTTGGATGCCTGCGACGCCGTAGGCGCGTTGTGTGAGGGAGGAGCAGTCGCAGCGGCCGCTGGGGTCGCTGCCGTGGGGGTTGGTACAGCTACCGCCCCACTGGTACGGGGTGCCGAGCTGCCCGAGCGCCCAGCGGATCGCCTGCTGGACCGGTACGGGGGCGGCGGCCGGGATGCGGTATCCGGCGGGGAGCGTGCCCGCCGGGATGGCCCCGTAGTCGCTCCCGCCCGGAGCGCCGCAGGGTGCCCCGCCCGCCGCAGCAGGCAGTACCGGGGCAGCGCCGGAGGCGCCAAGGGTGGGGGCGATGGCCTGCTGAAGGGCGGTGGCGAGCGGTTCATGCTCGGTATATCCGTCAGGGAAGGCGGACTGCTGGACCTTTTGCGCGGCGACGGTGACCGGCATCTGCTCCCACCCCTGAACATCCTTCAGGGCGCGGTAGAAGCGGGTGGCGGCGTACACCGGGTCGAGGATCTGCTCGCGGGTGCCCCACCCCTGGGAGGGGCGCTGCTGGAACAAGCCGAGGGAATCACGGTCGCCATAGTTCAGGTTACGCAGGCCGGACTCGGCCAGGGCGGTGGCCAGGGCGATGACCTGCCCGCGGGCGGAGATCTGGAGCTGGGCTCCGGTGGCCACGATGATCTTGGCGTTGGGGATCTGCTCCGTGGGCCGGTCAAGTCCGGGCACATGGATGGCGGTCGTGCTGTGGGCGAGGACGGCGCGGACCTGCTGGGCTACCTGGGCAGTGTCCACGTCGCCGGCCGCACCGGACGCGCCGGACGGGGCGCAGCGAGTGCGAGCGGCGGCCTCGGCCTGGTCCTGGGCCAGGCCGGCGACATGGGCAGCGACCGCGCACAGTAAGAGGACAGCGAACAGTCCCAGGCCGGCACCGCCGCCGAGCAGCCACCGGGTGCGCCGCGCGGTCACGGAGTGCCGCCCGCAGAAGAGTTGGAACCGCCGCGACCACGCCGATTGCGCCGCAGGGCACTGGCGCGGCGGGCGGCTGCGGTGGTGCCGGTCGCGGTGTGGCGGTTGGTGCGCCGGTTGAGGCGTTGGCGCAGTTGCTGCTGGCGGGCGGAGGCGGTGGGCTGGCGCGGGACCTGGCGGGGGGCTTGGGGACGTCGCTGGGCGGCGCGGCGGGCGGACCGTTGCGCGGCGCGGCGGGCAGCACGCTGTGCAGGCGGGGTACCGGTGCCGCGGGCAGGGCCGGTGGAACCGGTCGCGGGCTGCGGCACGGTGGCCGGCAGCGGAGGCACCGCAGGCTGAGGAGGTACTGCGGGCGGGGCGGCGGGTGGCGGCAGCGGTCGGCCGGCGGGCCGGGCACTGCGAGGGGGTCCGGGGCGGCGACGGCGGCGTGCGGTGCTGAGGCGGGTCATCAGGGCGGTGGCGCCGATGGTGCGCGGCATGGCATAGCCGAGGGCGGCCAGCGGATTGCCCTGGGCCAGGGAGACGCCGACCAGGCCGCCGCGCACGACGCCCCGGACCAGCCCGCGGCCGATGCGGGGTGACTTGGCAAGGGGAGTGGCCGCCGGGGCGAGGCTGGTGCCGCCGATCCGGCCGGAGGCCATCTTGGCGCGGAAGCCCGAGGCGAGCTGATGGGTCCGGGCGGTGATGTCCTTGCGTTTCTTGACGGCACCGATGCAGACGATGTCCAACAAGATGAACCGCAGGGTCAGTTCACGGCCCCATTCCTGCTGCACGGGGTTAAGGACCGCCTGGACGACGACGATGAACACCGCGAGGGCGATGACGGAGTAGAGCATCTGGGCGAGGGAGCGCAGCACGGAGGCGCACCAGTCCCACAGCACACCGCGGCCGGGGCCTGGAACGGTGCCGGCGACCAGGGCGAACTCGCCGCGGACCGCGTCCCAGGCGATGCGGCACTGGGCGACGAGGAAGCTTCCGGTGAGTCCGATCAGCAGGATGGTGACGATGATGGCGGCGACCAGGAGGAATACGCTGCCGCCGACCTTGTCGAGGGAGGCCTTCTTGGCGGCGCCGACGTCACCGTGGACGCATTTCTTCTCGAAGTTCTCGGTGGGCGGGTTGCCGAAGTGGTCAACAGCCCACCGGCGCGTCATGTCGATCTGTGTGTCGTACCAGGAGCTGATCAGTGAGCCGCCGGGCAGGTAGTTGGCCAGGCCGGGGAGTTTCTTGAAGCGGTTGGTGCGGGCGGAGACTTGGCGGTCGTAGGCGAGCTGGGAGAGCTTGGTGTCGGCGTAGGCCTGGGCACACTCCCCGTCGAAGGTCTGGCCGTACTGGAGCAGCATGGCGGGCTGGACGACGAAGGCATTGACCAGCGCATCGGTCAGCGGCCGCGACAAGGACGCGGGCGTGGCCTCGCTCGCCGGGGTGTGGGCCGGGGGGCTGGCGTCGACGACGACTGAGGCGACCTCCAGGGCCAGGCCACGGGTTGCGGCGATGGCCCCGGTATCGGGGCCGAGCAGCAGCTGGGGGGTGGAGGACAGCAGCGTGGTGGTGAGGGCGGCGAGCATGAGGGAGAGCGCCGCATCGCCCCAGCCGCGGGCCCGGTCCCCGAAGAAAATCCTGGCGACGCAGATCAGTGCACACACCGCGAGGAAGAGCGTGGGCAGGCCCATCTCCAGGATCACGCGGGCGTGGAGGGACTGGGCGACGGTCAGCACGGGGGCCAGGAGGATTTTCGCCAGGCCGAAGGAGAGGGCCCAGGCGATGAGCCAGCAGCAGAACGCGATCAGCCACTTGGTGATCATGAAGCAGAATTCGGTGATCAGGTTGTAGATACCGAGGTCCCAGTCGGTCAGCCCGCCGGTGTCCCCCCTGACCGTGTAGGCGCTGACCGGCAGTTGGTGCGCATCGGTGACGTTGAAGACACCGAGTACGCCGCCCTCGTGGGGCAGTTGCTTGCGCAGGCGTTCGGTCTGCTGCCGCAGCATCTCCTCCTGCGCGGCGCCGCTGAGCTTCTCGTTCTGTTCCTTGAGGATCTGCTCGATCTGCTCCATTTCCTCGGCCGTCGGCGCCGGCGTCCCACCCGCCGGCGGCGTGGCGGGCGCGGGCGCGGCGGGTGTGGGGCTTGTCGCGGACGGCGTGGGGGTGGGGTCGGCGTGGGCGGGCAGCGACAGGCCGCCGGTGACCAGGGTGGCGGCCAGGGCCGCGCCGGCCAGGGCCATGCGTAGCCGGCCCGATCCGAGCAGCCGCAGCCACGCCCACCCCCTCTGCAGCCGCGTCATGCCGGGGCTCCGGCCGTACTCGGGGTGGTGTGGATGACCTCCATGACCGCCGGGTCGAGCGGGATGAGCACCTTCATCAGGCCGATGCGGCCCAGCAGATCGCGGTAGAGGCACTCCCCCGCCCGGGCCAGCCGCTCCTCCTCGGGAAGGTCGAGGGGCGAGAGCCGGGTGACCGTGTCCAGCAGGTCGGCGTCCGTGGCGTCGACGCCGAGGAAGTCCAGCCCCCGGGCGGCCAGGGAGCGGCTCGTCTGGCGGAACAGCAGCCGGTGCGGGATCAGTCCACGGACGATGGCCCCCTTGTCGCTGTCGGCCGGCCCGATGTCATCCGGGTCGTGGGAGCCCACGTACGCGGCCGCGAGGTGCTTGCGGCCATCGCGGGTGAGTTCGAGGAGCAGCTCCAGGCCCTCCTCGCTGGAGGTGAGCCACCAGCATTCGTCGAAGACCGCGACACCGAACTCCGACTTGCTCTTCATCACCGTCTCGCGCGCGACCGCCGCGATCAGGTACATCACCGCGCGGCCCAAAACCTTCTCGAACTCCAGGCGCTCGATGCGGTGTTCGCTGGCCAGCTCGGCCTTCTTGGGCAGGGCCAGGGAGCTGACCAGGAAGACCACGCTGTCGGCGCGGGCCGTGTCCACGATGGGCAGGGTGTCGTCGAACACCACGGCGGCGAGGTCCTTGCGGGCCACCGCCTTGAGCTTGCGGGCCAGGATGCGGGCGGCGGTGTCCTCCGCCCCACGGGCGGTGAGCTCCTCGACCAGGGCGCGCATGGACGGGGCCGGCCACTCCAGGACTGCCTGGACGGCCTCGGACAAGACCACACCCTCCAGATCCATCGGCTTGACGCCGAGCAGCAGGGTCAAAAATGACTCACAGAAGCGGGCCGCCTTCTTCGGACTGTCCGTGACGTACAGGCGCAGCGGGTCCAGGGAGACCTCGGCGTTCTGGTCGATCCGGATGAGCTGGGTCGTGCCGGGGCACGCCATCGCGAAACGGGCCCACTCCTCTTCGCGGGTGCGGTCGACGATGACCGCGCGGCCCCGCGAGCCGGCCCGGCCGCGCAGCCGGCCGCGGGCCAGGACGTTGTAGACGGCCGCCTTGAGGCCGACCGACTTGCCGGCCCCGAGCTCCCCGATGAACGCCATGGAGGCGCTGGAGTTTTCGCGCGGCCCGCGGGCCGGGTCGACCAGGACCGGACGGGCCCCGCCGGAGGCCAGCTGCAGGCCGTACAAACCGCCGCGCTCATCGCCCAGCGCGCTGCCGCACCAGGGCATGGCCATCGCGAAGTCCTTGGCGAGCAGGTACTGGGCGTAGCCGGTCATCACCCGCGGCGTGCGGCAGCCGGGCAGCATCGCCTGCCACAGCTCACTCTGCTTGCCCACCGGGCGGGACAAGGTGTAGTCCGTGGCGCCGAAGTCGGCCGCAAGGGAGGCGGCCCGGTCCTGCGCGTCGTCGGGGCTCGCACCCCACACGGCGAGGGTGACCATGGCACGGATCTCGACCTCCCGCGCCGAAGCAGTGAGCCGGTCGCGGTATTCGTCGTTGTCCGCTTCGTGCTGGGCGACGGATGCGGGCGGGCCGGCCGGGTCGCCCGCATACTCGGCCGCCTGAGCCTTCAGGTGCCTCGCGCGCCGGCGGGTCTTGGCCTCGGCCCGGGCACCCGGAGTGATGACCAGGCGCGCCGTCCAGTCGACCGGGTAGGCCAGGTCGTCCAGTTGCTGCAGGTAGGCGGCCCCGGGCAGCGCGAACGCCTCCGGCATCTCCGCGAGGGCGAGCAGGGCCTGGTAGGAGTCGCCCCACTCACTGGAGACCTGCAGATAGCGCCGCTCGAAGGGGTTGCCCGGCACGGTGCGGCGCTCGTGGAAGTCGGCGCCGCCCTCGGCGAGCAGCACCTCCCCCAGCGCCGCGACCGTACGGCCGCGACCGCGCACCGACGACTCGGTGCCATCGGGCAAGAAGGGTTCCGTCAGACCGCGGCGGGCGCTGTGTCCGTAGATCCACAGGATCTCGGCCTCAGTGGCGGGCCGCATGGCAACTCCGGTGGGCCACTGCGCGTGCATCCGCGCCGCCTGCTCGGCCCGCCGCTCGACCTCCTCGACGGTGACCGGGGCGGGCATCAGGCCCAGCTGCAGCGCGACATGGGCACTCGCCGACCGCACCGCGGACAGCACGGCGTCCTGGTGCGAGAACGGCGGCAGCGGGATCGCGAGCCAGTCGGTCCGGCCCGTCAGCTCCATATCTTCGAGCTGGTCCAGGACGGCGTGGCCGAGCCGCTCGTAGCGCGGCGAGCGCGCCAGGTCGACGTCGGCGACCATGGCGCGCACGACGGCGATCGGGTCGACCTGCGGGCACAGCGACATCAACATCGGCTCGCCCGTAAGGGACTTGAACAGCGACTCAAGCGACTGAAGCCGCCGCTTCTTCGCAAGGGCCGGCGCGTGGCTGTAGTTGGCCGCCGCCACCCGCCACAGCGCCCAGGTGGTGCCGTGCGTGGTGAAGATCAGGTTGCGTTCGACGTGCCGGATCGGCAGCGACATCAATCCTCCAGACCGGTTCGATGCGAGGCGGCACGGCGCGCCAGCAGGGCCTGCACGCCGGAAGCCACAGGCGTGGCCGCAGCGGGGACTAGCGCGGGAGCGGGCGTCGCCGGGGCAGTGGTGCGCGGTACCCGCCGGGACGCCGTGGGTTCGGGGCCGGGCACCGCAGCGGCGGGCACCTCGTCAGCGGCCGCCTCCTGGGTGCCGACGGTGATGCGACTGAGGCTCCGGGTAGGCGAGGCTGGGCGGAAGGGCCGGCCGTGCAGGCGGCCCCAGCGCGGGCCGGCCAGCATCGCAACCACGCTGGCGGCGGCCGCGGCCGGATTACGGCCATCGATGTGCAGATGCCGCAGCAGGTAGGCCGCGCCGAACGGGCAGCCGAGCAGCACCCCGACGTCGACGGGCCCGTGCCCGCCCCACACGGCCCGCGTCAGGATCAGGACGGTGAACGCAGCCACGATCGCGGCGAGCTGGGTGAGCGTGTACGGACCGCCCGGCAGCCGCAGACTGCGCCCACCGCCCCCCGGAACCGAGCCGACGACCAGCGGCGTACGGCGCGCCTTGGTGTAGCAACGCCCGATCAGCTCATCGGCATCGGCCGCGTCGGCCAGGTGCGTGCTCACTGGTCGCCGCCGATGCGGGTGGTGCCGTCGTAGTGGGTGATGTCATCGGTCGTCTTGTTCTTGAGGGTGTCCATATTCGCGGAGCCGCCCCAGACGATCGCCGCGAAGATGACGGCCATGATCGTGGGACCGGGGGCCTTGGTCTTCCATCCGACGATCAGGACGAACGCCCCGCACATCACTGGAATCGCCACGGTGAAGATCAGGGTTTTGAGGTCGTTGCCCATACCAGTTCCGGTCTGGATCCATCCAACGGCGAGCGGGATGTCGTTCATTGGGAATCTCCTTGTCAGGGCGTGGGAGCGGTGGTCGGCGCGGTGGTGCCAACGGGCGTGGTGGGGGCGGCAGCTGGCGCTCCGTCGAGGGAGGCGATCTCCCAGCGGCCGGCACGGGCTTTGAGGGTGAGGGCGTAGGTGAGCGGCATACGGATGCCGTCGGGGCCGGTGGCGCGCAGCGCGACCAGCAGCCGCAGCCGGGTGCCGTCGTCAGGCACCGGCGTGACCGCTTCGGCGCCCCTCTCCCCCTCGATGGCCAGGGAGTCGACGGCGATCTGCGTGTACGGGGCGGGGGTGATGGCGGCGAGGTGGGTGCCGGGGGCCAGGTAGCGATCCAACTCCCCGCCGCGGGTGAGGTAGGCGGTCAGGAACTCGGTGACGGCCTGGGTCCGCGGATCGGTGGGAAGGGCGGGCCGCAGCGGGCCATAGACCAGCTCCGGCGCCTGAATCCGCTCGGGGGCGGCGACTTCGGCCGGCATGGCCAGGGCGGTGTAGCCACTGGCGCCGCTGGCGGTGCGGGCGGTGGCGACGGGGACCTGGAAGTACCGCACCGTCTGCGCTGCCGAGGCGGGGGCGCTGGCGGCCGGGGCCGGTGAGCGGGTCTCGCCGGTGGGGGCGGTCGGGGCGGGAGTGATGCGGGCGGCCACCGTCACCGACCAGACGTCGCGGTCGCTCTGGCGCAGCCGGACGACGGTGAGTTGCTCGCCGCGGCGCCGGTTGGAGGCTCCCTCCAGGCGCAGGCTGGTGGCGGGCGGATAGTAGGCGACGAGCTTGTCCTGGTCTCCCTCCCCCGCTGCCAGGTAGGCGGCGACGAACAGCTGGGCGAAGCCGGCCGCGCCCTGGGCACCAGGGGCCGCCGCTGCCGTGGGCGCTGCCGTCGCCCTGGCCGGTCCGGCCGGGGAGGGCGACAACCACAGAGCGGCCGCCCCGAGCAGCGGCCCCAGGACCAGCAGCCCCCAGGCCACCCAGCGCACCAGCGCCGAGGTGTTGGCGCGGGCACCGGTCGACCAGCCGCCGACGTACGCCAGCTCGTCGTCTTCCTCCCCCACGTCGCCGCCCTGCGGCTCGACGTCATCCCCCGGTGCGGCAGCGGCCTTCGGGGGGCGGCGGGTCCATGCACCGGTCTTCATGCCGTGCCTCCGGTGGACAGCAGGTGGTGGCCGGCCAGCTCGGCGACGCGGCGGCGCAGTTCGACCTCGGGGCGCTGCCGCAACACCTCAAGGGAGGCCAGGACGTCATGGGCGTCCTCGGCGAGGAAGGCCCGAAGCTGGTCGTGGGTGCGGGTATCGAAGGGCTGGCAGACCAGGGCGGCGCCCAGCTGGATGAGCAGACGCTGAGCGCGGGTGACGCGCTCCTCGTCGGCATCCAGCGGCGCCTTGGTGGTCTGGGGCATACGGATCTCCTGTCGTAACAGCGAGCGGACGATGGCCGAAGCGGTAGTCGGGGTCATGCCGCGCACCGCGGCTGGAGCACGGCCGTCAGGCGGGCAACGGCACGCGAGCGCCGGCGCTGCCAGGCGCCCGGGGTCGTGCCGGTGCGGGCGGCGGCCTCGGCGTCCGAGACGGCGGCGGTGTAGTGCCAGGCAATGGCGCGGCCGTCCTCGGGCGTCAGGGCACCGACGTCCATCGCCTCCAGGACCAGCTCCAGCAGCTCCAGGCGGGCGCTCATTACCTCGGCCTCACCGGCCCGATCGGCGGGAATCAGACCGGCGGTCGCGGCGGCGGTGCGGACCTGCGCTGCCTCGGCCATCCGGGCCGGGCCGGGGACGTGATCGGGCAGGTCCTCGGCGGCGGCCAGGGCCTCACCGTGCGCTTCGCGGTCGGCGGCGAGCTCGGCGCAGAGGTAACGCAGTGTGTCCAGTTGGAGGTTGGCGGCGGGCCGCCCGGGCCGGGTGTGGATCCGGCCGGAGCGTGCCACTTCGAAGAGGACGGCGACGGTCATGTGGCCGATGTCGTCGAAGGACCGGCCGCCGAAAGGACGGACCTGGCTGCGGGTCATCCGGACGGCGGCCGGGATCATCGCCTGGACGACGATGCGGGCGGCGAGGATGGCCGATCGGTCATGGCCGGCCGCCCGGTGCAACAAAGCGCGCAGCACGGCATCGGTCAGCTCGTCGGTCAGGCGACCGTCGACGGGACGAAGTGCGGCGAGGAGCTGGGCCGGGCCGAGGGTGCGCACCCACGCATCGGCCACGCCACCGGTCATGGCGGCGACGTCGTCGGCCAGCCGATCGGCCACCAGCCAGTCGGCCACGGCGGCTTGGACGGTGGCGTCGGCGCACAGCGCCGCCCACTCCGCATCCAGGCGGTGAAAGATCCCGCCAGCGGGGCGGGTGGGGTGTCGCACGTCGAGCACGGCACGTCTCCTTTCGGATCTCGTGCCGTGAACTCTTCTCAGCGCGGCTTGCCCAAAGGCTTGCCCACGTCACCAAAAGAGCAGGTGACAGGCTTGCCCATGTGCCGGGCAAGCCTGCGATGGCCGATTGGGCAAGCCCTTCAGGAGGTTGGGCAAGCCTCGGTGACCGGTCGATGCAACTTTGGGCAAGCCCCTCCCAGGGGTGGGCAAGCCCGGTACCCACAGCAGCGGATGAGGGCGGCGGGAGGGAGCTGATCGGTCACGGCACGGCGTGGCCGACCGGAGGCGGATCGGCCATGACCGATGGCCGACGAGCGCGTGACCGGTCATCGGCCACCGGCCAGCCAGATCGGCCACGCATTGCCATCAGCCATCGGTCACAGCCACTGGCCCCCCACTGACCGGTCATGGCCGCCGCGCTCCGGACATGACGGCGGCCAATGGCCTGGCTCGGTCACCGGCCACTGAAGGAAGGAGGCGGTCAGCTCCGGACGGACCGCAGGTGTGCGCGGCCCTGCTGCCGGCGCTGCTCGGCCAGATACTCCGCGGCCTTGTCCAAGCGACGCTGACCGGTCCGCGGGGACAGGCCCAGGCGCCGGGCGACTTCGGCGCCTGAGAGCTTCTCCTGGGCTTCCTCCGCCGCAATGATCCAATCGGCGACGGTCACAATCTGTTGCTGGACGGGATCCAGTTCCGGCTCGTCGGCCTGCTGCTCGGGCAGCCGCGCCGTCGCCGCGCTCGTGTCGGCGACGGTGGATTCCCAGACCCCCGCCTCACCGGAAGCAGGCTCCGCCGACCGCGCAGCAGGAAGATCCAGGGACGTCTGCTCCGGCACTCCCCCACCGAGCCGATGCTCGTCGGCCACCGCGGCGGTCGACGCCGCCACCGGCTCACGAACGTAAGGCTCCTCGACCACCGGGGCCGCCGGTGCGGTGAAGGGGTGCGGCGCGTGCGGCTCGAAGAACGGGTGCGGCTCGGCGACGGCCTGGCGCTCGGTCAACTCGCCCGGGCCGGGACGGACGTCGGCATCGTCGGCCACGGCCAGCTGGCCATCGGTCAGGTCCGCTGCGGCCGCCCGGCGATCGGTCACCGGCTCCGCCGGCTGGCCGGCCTCCACGATGTCCTGCGGAATGGCCGTCGCCTCGACCTCCATCGGTTGCTTCTCGACCTTGTGTCTGACGGCTTCTCCCTCGCCGGCGTCCAGCGCCCGCTGGTGCTCGCTGACCACATACTCGGCCGCAGCGTGCTCCACCGTCACTGTGCTCAGGGAACCGGCCTGTCCCAGAAGCTGTGGGGCCGTGGGCAGCAGGGTGGGCTCGATCCCGGCGGCGGCGAGGCCCGCCGGGCCGGTCTCGGACAGCGGGACACCGAACCGCGCCAGCCGCAGCGGCATCAGCGACTCGACCGGCGCCTTGCGCCGCCACGCGCGCCCGTAACGGGCCTGGAGGCGGGCGCGGTAGACGAGGCGGTCCTGTTCGAGCTTGATGACCTGCTCGTACGAGCGCAGCTCCCACAGCTTCATCCGGCGCCAGAGGCGGAAGGTCGGCACGGGGGAGAGCAGCCAGCGGGTGAGCCGGACGCCTTCCATGTGCTTGTCGGCGGTGATGTCCGCGATCCGCCCCACCGCGTGGCGCGCGGCTTCGACGGCGACGACGAACAGGACGGGGATCACCGCGTGCATGCCGACGCCGAGCGGGTCGGGCCAGGCCGCGGCACCGTTGAAGGCGATGGTGGCGGCCGTCAGCAGCCAGGCCGTCTGGCGGAGCAGCGGGAACGGGATACGGATCCAGGTCAGCAGCAGGTCGAGCGCGAGGAGCACACAGATGCCCGCGTCGATGCCTATCGGGAAGACGAGGGAGAAGTTCCCGAAACCTTTCTTCTCGGCGAGCGCCCGCACCGCCGCGTAAGAACCGGCGAACCCGATCCCGGCAATGACCACCGCACCCGCGACCACCACCCCGATGAGTATGCGATGCGTGCGCGTCAGCTGTGGCCGACTCACCATCCAGTCCCTCCGGGATCGCTATTACCGCCTGCGCCTCCTATGAAGATCCGTCCAACCCTGTCACAGGAGAGTCCCCTGTTCGCAGGATTCTTACCAAGAGCAGCACCACTCACGACGTCCATGCTGCCGTCAGGAGTTGTCGGGCTCGGCGAAGAGTGCCGCAGCCTGGTCCGAGGCGATGTCCCGAATGCCAGGACCACCCCGCTCGGTGAGGTTGTCAGGGACGTCGAGCCGACGTTACTGGCCGACGAATCCGGCCTGAGCTCCGCGTAGGCGGGCAAGCTTGTGCTCAGGCTGGGCTCAAGACGGTGAAGCGGGCAGGAACAACCGCCGGCCCTCCAGTCCTGCCAGGCATCGGCCTCTCCAGGGTCAGCGCTCCGGGGCATACCGGAGGCGAGAAGCTGCAGCCGAGGGCGGCAACTGTGCGGGATAGGCGTGCGTTTTCGGTTGACCGACGCCCTCGCCGCCCGCCTCGGCGGACTCGGAGTGCCAACCGCTTCCACCCCGGTGCCGCGTCAAACGATGGGGCAAGAGGTAGCCCCCGCCGACGGGGGAACGGCGGGGGCTGGCTTCAGTGTCCATGGGCAGCGGCACCGAAGCACGTTGATCCGCCGCTCTTGGCCGAGAACACCTGCGCGCCCGCCCGCCTGTCGGCGCCGACCGCAGACCCCACGGCGAGCACCGTCGAGCGGCGCGCCGCAGACCCAAGCGCCAAACGAATCCGGAAGAAAGACCGGAAGGAAGAAAGGGCAGCTGGGCGAGACAAGCCGCCGGACCGTCCGCTCGTTCCTCTTACTCCGGCTATCGCAGAGAAAGAGGTGTCGGCGTAGGACGTAGGCTTGCCCACGGGGGCTGACCAGGGGAAACGCAAAAGATCGCGAAAGTGGGGTGCATACCTCCGGCCGTACCTCCGGAGCATCCTTGGATGCACCTGTTCAGACACCCGTGCAGACACCTGTGGGTACAACCCCCTGCCGGATCCGCCGCCGAATGGCTTGCCCACGCCTCCCGGGGCCGGTCGGTCCTTCCCCGCAGACGCGCCGATGAGGCGACCCCGGCGGTGTGGACACTCTGACAATGGAGCAGGGCGATCCGTACCCCCGCAGTGACCTGCCCGAGCCCGGCCGGTCATCCGCCGTCCCAGCCCCGGCACAGCCCGCAGCGATCACCGGTGCGAGCTCTCGCCCCGTTCCCCTGTCACTCTGTGTGATCTAGGGAGGAAGCGGGACTCGACCCCCGGCCTCCCCAGCCAGATTCCCCACTCCATCGAAAGTAATATTTCGTTATAAAATACCTATAGAGGGCAAACCGTGGCGTACATCCTGGCGAATGGAAATCGGGCCAGGCCGATACTCCGTGGAGGCGTCATGTCGGCGACGAAGATCACTAGCCCCTTCCCCAAGCAGTTCACCGATCGGCAGTGGGCCCGGTACATCAAGCAGGGCCGCGAAATGGTCGAGGAGGAGACCCGTATCCAGTTCCGGCTGGGCGATCTGACCTTGAAGATGGTCCCCTCCGTCCCCAACGGCGGCAACAGGGGCGTCTTCATCGTCCTGGACCGGTATGCGGACGAGATCGGGATCAACGTCCACACACTTCTTGGCTACAGGCATGTGGCGATTGCCTGGCCACCAGACAAGCGCGCGGACGGCCTGTCCTGGTCAATTCACAAAGCCCTAGACGCCATGAACGACCGTTTCGACCTGATCCACAACCCCCCTCGTGGGATCGCCCAGTGGACTGAGGACAAGGCACTCAGCCACGCCGGACGACTGCCGCACCGACCGCTGACAAAGGCCGAGAAGCTGGACCGGGTCCGGGTCCTGCTGGACCAGGACGAGAATGCAGCGGAAGCAGTGAGCGAACTGATTCGTCGCCCCGACGTAGCTCATCGGATCATGGGAGACCAGTCCAACCAGCGCATCCTCTACCGGGCACACCACGAGCAGCGTCTCGAAGCCGCCGAGGCCCGGTTCGCAGCCGCTCACGAGCACGACGAAGCCGATGAACCTACCCGGCAGGTGCGCCGCCGGGAGTCGGCCGTGGACTACACGAGGGCATCCAGCGAAGTACTGGAGCTGATCGGCGTTGGTACGAGCTTCCTGGTCGAGATGCAGCGGCTGATCCCCGGCCTGCACGTGGCCGAGTTCACCGACCGCGAGGTCCGGGCAGTCCTGGACAACCACCGTCGCATCCGCGCCGCCCTGGACTGGTGCGACACCGTCGTCACGACCGGCGAGAAAACAATGGACGAGGAACTGGCGCGGATCCTCGATGAAGGCGATGACCAGTCATGACTCCCCGCCCCACCTCCACAGCATCCAAGGCCACGGCGGCCGCGCCGACCCCGCGCACGCCGCCCGTAGCCACCCAACATCTTGCCGAACTCGCGTGGAACATCTTTGAGGAGGCTGGCGAGGACGTACTCGTGCCGAAAGAGATCATCATCGCCCGAGTGCACGCCACCGACAGTCAGTTCACACGGCTGAAGGGATACATACGTGACCACGTGACGATGGAGAAGGGGAGAGCGTTCCTCGCGTTCCGAGGCGGGTACCTGATCACGACGGATCCCGCGAAGATCGCTGAGAGCGTCGGCTGGCGGCTCGGCCGGATCAACACGGAACTGCGGCGCCTGCTGTCCGGCTGGATCAATCCCCTCGGCGAAGACGTCAGCAACTACGACGTCCTTGCGATGTACCAGGACGAGATCGGCCACATGATGCGCCTCGAAGAGAGGATGCGGAAGGCCAGCATGACGATGCCCAAGCCGGTGAAGGGGACCACGAGGCGTCGTCGGCGCACCACTGCGACCCTCTGATCGGTAATCATGTGGGCATGCACCGATGCCATTCGGCTCTGGTTCACTCATGGCGAGGTCGCCCAGATCCGGGCCAGCCACCGCGCAGGCGCTGCACCGCGCGCTGGCTGCACTCGGCGCTGCCCCAACCGCCGACCCGAAGCAGCGGCCACACGGCCCGCAGCCGGAGGACACACCGCTGCTGCTCGGTGTACTGCTGGCCAAGGCGGAACTCGACGCCGCTGTTCGGGCCGACCCCTCCGCCTACCCACCAGATGGCCTCACTGCTCTGATAACCGGCTACAACGCCCTCATCGGCACTGGCAGTGACATCCGCCTGCGGCTCATGTCTCTACGCCTGATCCGCACAGCCATCGAGATCACCACGCACGACGACGCCACCGACTCGATCTCTGAGGCTGCCGAGAGCGCTACGCTCGCTGCCGCCAATCTTGTCAACGCCCTCCGCTATAACCGGAGCCCTCCGGACGAGGATGAGGCCCTCTCAGCAGCACTGGATGCAGCAGCCCGGTTCAGCCGCGACCTCGCGGTATCCGTGAAGCGCGCACGCCATGAGTTCGGCAAGCCGCGCACCCAAACAGCGGCCCAAAACGATCAAGATCGCCCTACAGGTCGTCGGTCGGCTACGACATCTCGGCACCCACGAAAGCCGCAGTGAGACAAGTAGGTAGACCCGGCCCGGCTTCGGCACTGATTTGGGATGTGAAACTGGCGACCTCGCGCACGCCCCCTCCGTTTGCAGTCGGCATGTCGCCGCGGAGTGCGCAAGCGGCCCGTCTGGCGCCCACATCAGGGTCTGTGGCCTGCGGTGTTCGGCGGGCGAACGACCTCGTTGGCCGTCACTTCAGCCGCATGCAGAGCGAACGCGTACAGCACACGGCCGGATCCGGTGATCACTGAGCCGTGGGTGAGTGCCGGTGAGGCGGTCGCGGGTCCTGCGAGCTGCCTGGTCCACCGCGTCTGTCCGGTCCGGGCGTCCAGTGCTGCGACGCTGTCGTCCGCGCCGAGGTAGACGAGGCCGCCGGCGAGGGCCGGTGAGGACACCACCGGGTTGGTGAAGCTCCTCTTCCACTCGGTATGGCCATCAATGGCGTCGAAGGCGTACAGGGTTCCGTCATCGGAGCCGACGTAGACGCTCTCGTGGCCTGTTTGGCTGCCGACGGCTGCGGAGGAGCGGATGGAGCCGTTCGTGCGGTGAGTCCACAGCGTGCTGCCTGTGGTGGCGTTCAGGGCGTACATGGTGGCGTCCTGGGACCCGACGTACACGGTGTCGCGGGTGACGACCGGAGTCGCGGAGACGCCGGCGCTGGTAGCTACGCTCCACTGGAGCTTTCCGGTGCGGGCGTCGAGGGCGTAGATGTGGCGGTCGTTCGACCCGACGTAGAGGGTGTGGCCGGCGAGGGCGGGTGAGGATTCCACCGGTCCCTTGGCCATGAACGTCCATGTGAGCTGCCCGTCCAGGTCCAGTGCCTCGATCGTGCCGTGGGCGGTTCCCAGGTAGATCCGCGTGTCTGCGGCCCGGTCGGCTTCCTGGACGACGGGAGAGGACGCGCCGTATCCGGCGGTGCGGGACCACAGACGTCTGCCGGTGGTGGCATCGAGCGCGCAGAGCCGGCCGTCGGAGGTCGTGAACAGCACCCGCCCTGCCGCGACGGCCGGCGAGAACACGAGGGGTGCCCCTGTCTGGTAGCGCCAGGCCACGTGGCCGGTCGCCAGGTCCAGTGCCAGCAGGGTGCCGCCGTCCGCCGGTGCATAGATCCGGCCGGCCGCGGCCACGGCCGGGGCGGACATGCTCGCCCCGAGGTCGCTGCGCCAGCGTTCCGCCAGCCGCTCGACGCTCTGGGGCGTCACGGCCGCGAAGGACGGCGGTGCTCCCGTCCGTGTGGCGGAATAGCGGTGCATGGGCCAGTCCTCGGCGGACGGCCGTGCGGGGGTCTGCTGCGCGTGTTCATGGGCTGTAGGGGGAGGTGTGGAGGGGTGGGCGGGTGGGCCCTTGAGGGGCTTGTGCAGCAGCGCGGCTGCCACGGCCGGGCGGGCTTCCTCGTGCGGGAGAAAGCGCTGGGCCGTGAGGGTTCCGGCGATGACTGCCAGCGCATAGACCAGAGCCGCCACGCTGTAAAACACACCTGGGTAGCCCCACCATTGCGGAACAGCGGGCAGACGATTCCTTACCACGGTGATAAGACCTCTTTTTTCTCCGCCTCTAGACTCTCCCCACAACGGGGCCGGAACCCCTGAGTCTGGACGGTACGCAATCCGGCTGTTTCCCTTGCTCTCTTACTTCACCTGCCTGCGCCACATGCCGCTTGGCGAGCGTTCAGGCATCTGCCTGAACGCAAGACATTCTCTATTGGGCATATGCCCGGTAGCCCTGTGCGCCCGGGCTCTGAGGCGTCTAAGCCGCGGCGCTCGATGGCCTCCCCGCCCGGCCGCACGGGGGCGACCTGGACGAACGCACGGCGGCTGCCTGCAGGCTGGAAACACCAGCCGACCGGGCTCGTACACATGCTGGGTGCCACGAGGAGCGCCACGCCCGCGGCATACCCTTTGTGCTCGGCGGCGCCCGCCACAGCCGGCGCCGACACGTGCCCTCCGGCAGGCGCCTCGTTGCAGGTTTTCTACGGAACTTTCCTTCCCGCGTGCAGGCATCTGCCTGCACTTCCTCGGGCTCAGAAAATTATTTCAAGGATATGCCTCGACGCCCGCTCCACTCCTTTTCGGATCGTATGGAAACCTCGGGGTACCGGCTCAATACCGGTCGCGAAAAGAAATAGTGGTCCGGGACGCCGCGATTGTCTGCCGCGTGCGGATATCACCTCCAGCCCGCATATTTTCAGCAGGCAACCGGGAAGTTCCGATTCCATAGAATCAGGAGTGAGCGCCATCGTGATCAGAAGACATCTGTCGGAATCCGACGCAGGACGGCACCGCCGGGCGGTCGCCGCCGTACTCCAGTGCCTGCACAGGACGCGGGAAGCAGTCGCGGTCCCTGTGCGGCTCGCCACGGCCCAGATCAGGGGCAGAACGTCAGCGTGGCGGCGGGGAGCGGGCGTGGCCTGGCGGACCGCGCTGGCCTACCGGCTGCACATGCCCGGAGCCCGTGGCAGGCGAGCCGATACGAACCCCACCCCCCGTCCTATCGCCGGGCCGCAGCGCAGCCGCCTCGGGCACGAAGGGCTCGGACGAGAAGGAACCGTAGAACAAGGAACAGGGCGGGGGGCAGGGTGGGGATCGCCTGCTGCGGCAGCTGTGCAGTCCCTCGCCCCGGCGGTTCGGCCCCGTTTCCTTGTTCCTGCCGTTGTCCTGCCGCGAGGAGATCGGCCTTCATCTGCCGTGGTGGTGCGACGGGGCGGGGGTGCGGCACTGCCCGGGACCGTCGTGGCGGTGGGGGTGTCTCCCGCTGGCTCAGAGGGCGGTCGCGGACGGCAGGCGGACCGAAGCGGTGGCTGGCCCATGCCTCCTGCTGACCGGCTGGGGGATGCAGTAGAGCGGCGGCCGTTCGTTCCCCCGGTGCTGTCCCAAGGCGCCGTACGGCCAGCGCGTGCGGCCGGGGTGCAGCGCGTGGCGGCAGCAGTGTCCGGCCCGTGCGGGGCCTGCTGCGTGCACGGACGGGCCGACACCGAAATCGTCCGTGCTCTCGCGGGGGCGCGGCTGCTCGCCTCCGTGTTCACGGAGACGGACTCGGCTCCTTTCCCCCCGTACGTGCCGGAGTGGGGCGGCGGCCGTGCCCGCTTCCTGCCGGTCTCATCCGCCTCTTCGGCTTCTGGCATCCTCCTCGCCGAGGAGCAGCGGCTGCTGCTGATGCGCCTCGCGGCTGCCTGGCGAGGAGTTGATCCGGACGCGGATGCATGGCTGGTGCCCGCTCTGCGCGTGCGGATCTGGACGCCGTCCGCAAGGCCGCGCGAGTTGCTTGTCCTCCATCCGGTCCCGGCGGGGGTGAGGAGGGGAAAAGCACCCGGCGCGCGGGCCGTTGCTGCCCGCGTGGTGGCTGCCGGGCAGGACGTGTCCCCTGCGCTGTGGGTGCTGGAGAGGGCCTGGGGCAATGCTGCGGTGACCCCGAAGGAGCTTGTGGGCCCCGTGGTTACCGCGCTCGAGCAAGCACGCACGTGATGACGCGGGAAACGGGTACGTCTTCGCCGCGGCCAGACCCAGTGCACGGAGCTCAGCTCTGGGTCTGCCCCGCCTGCGGCGGGCCGACTGCGGTTTCCCCTTCCTCCTCGCCGCACCGTCCGGCCCGCTCTGACCTCCCCCGGCTGCCCGCAGCCCCCTTCTCCTCTCATCTCGCCCCGTGGCCTTGTCCCGCGCACCGGACTGTCCCTCTCTTGTCGTGCGGCTCAGAGGTTGCTGGCCGCCGGGCGCCACGGCAGCCGGGGCATTCGGGACCGGCGCCCTTCGGCAGGAAAGGACTCCACTCGTGTTTCCCCCGCCTCGATCACCTTTACCGCTACCGCTGCGGCGCCCCGTACCGTGCCTGGATGACCCGACGGCATCGGCGCACCGGCCACCGCACCCGCTGTCCGCGGCGCTAGAGACAATCTGGCGCACGACTCAGTCCCGCACCGGGGACGTCGCCGCACGCATCGCATGGTGGACCGCGGTACCCGCCCGTGCGCTCGTGCTGTCGCGGTGCAGCTGGCTGGTGTGGCTTGCCGCCTGCACCGTGGTCGCCTGGTTCCTCCCCCTCCGCCTTTCGCGGTTGCATGCCGTGCCCTGTCGGGGGTGCCGCCGGGCGGTCGGCCCAGTGCCCCGGCCGCGCGGGGCAAGCCGCTCCGGTCAGCCTGCGCGGCATCGTCAGGTCGCCTGTCTCGTCCGCTCCTGGCGATTCGGCCTCGCAGACGTGCGCTGCCTCCCCTCACCGTGCATGCCGCTCGATGACCTTCGCCATGTGCCGTGCGGCAACTGCGCCGCCCGCTTGGGCCTCAGTCAGGACCGCCGCCGACGGGCAACGGCGGGGGAAGCGTGTCTGCATCCGATGCACCGCCCCTGCCACGCACCCCTTAAGGGCAAGGACAGAGGGTGCGGTGCCCCGGATCAGGAGGAGGGAGAAACCGGCGAGCCGCGGTGGATGCCCTAGCGGGCGGTATCGCGCGTAACAGGCGCCCTTCGTCACCGTGGTGGCCGGCGCGCAGAGCAGACGAGGGAAGACGGTGATCCAGTCGTGTCCGATGACGTTGCGGAAGACGGCCGCGTACTAGGTGTCCGGGCAGGCCCAGATGGGCGTGCCCGGCCCACCGGGCTCCTGAGCGCACCCGGCCCCGAGACCGCTGACGCGGACCGGGGGGAATCGGGATTGTGTCCTGTACCGGGGTGCAGCGGGCCGGTCGTGCCGCCTGCTCGTGCTGCATCCGCCTGCCTTGCCGGTGTGTGGGCTGAGATGACCGCTGTTGCACCCTGGGGTGGGACGCCGCCGCACCCTGGGCTGGCAGACCGGGCGGGACCGTTGACCAGGCAGGTCAGCGAAGCGAGCCGCCTGCGCCACCCTGTACCGGGCTCCTCCCAAGACCTGGGCCACCGGTGTGAGCCCGCGTCTGGACCAGGCGCGGGAGACAGGCGGCACCCTCATCAGTGCGTCCCTGCCCCCGGAGCCGCGCCGACCGCCACTGCGGCATCGCTCCCGGTGCTCGCCTTGATCGCTCGCCTGCCCGGCCGCCGCTCTTGGCCGCGTTCCATGGCTCTCCAGGTCCCAATGCGGCGGATCCCTCTGCAGCGACACGGCATCCGTGCGAGAGCCGACCGCGTCATGGTTGTGGGGAACCGGCCTCCGGTCACGGTCTTCATCCCGAACAGCCTCCAGATCAGACCGGCCGCGCCGTGCGCGCCCCATCCCCAGGGCTGCTGCCCACTGCATCGCAGATCCGGGGCGGATTCGAGATCCGGTGGATGTCCGCCAGAACGAGCATCCCGCCAAGGCGTCGCCGCAGGCCTCGCTATGCGCGGACAACCAGATCCTGGCACACGGTCACATATGCACGGTGGTCCTGGGGTACGGGTCCGCGCCCATCGGCGCGGATGCCGGGCACCAGGGGCCATACATCGACCCCGGACCCGCCCCGTGTCCCCTTCCGGCATCCGCAGCGCGAGCAGAACCTCGCCCGCCTTCCACCGTGCTGACAACCCGCTCGAGCACAGAGCCGTCCTACCGCCGCTTTGTCCGACACCGCACCGCCGGCGCGCCGAGGACGCAGTGGCCCGTCACCGTCCCGCAATCACCATGGCCCTGCCCGCCGACGGCCAGGCCGGCCGCCCTGCGGATGTCCCGCGAACCGGGCACACCACGGCCGCCCGTCCCCGCTGGCCCCGCGGCAGCTCTCCGCCAGCGGTCATGACCCACAGGAGCAGGGCGTAGCAGATGTTCTTCCGGGCGAGTGGCGAAATGGCAGACGCAGCGGACTTAAACTCCGCCGCCCCTTCGGGGCATGTGGGTTCGACTCCCACCTCGCTCACCCCACCGCTCCCGCGCCCCTGCCCACGCGCCGGGGCACCACGAAGGCCCGGCCGCGGGACATCCCCCGACCCCCTTCCCAGCCATCCGACCGGAGAAGACATGCTGTCCTACCTGGAGCTGGCACTCAAACAAGCGGCACGCTCCCGCTGCCGCTACCGCGTGGGAGCTGTCCTGGTCAAAAGCGGCCGGGTGCTGACCCATTCACCGAACCGCTACCGCAACGCTCCGGCGGTGGACTTCCTCCACGCTACTTTCCACGCCGAGGAAATGCTGCTGCGACGCGCCCAGGTCCCGCCGGGTGCCGTGGTCTACGTCGCCCGGATCAACCGGGCCGGTGCTCCTGCGCTCGCCCGCCCATGCCCCCGCTGCGAGCAAGCCCTGCGCTCCCGCGGCGTCACCCTGGCGCACTTCACCACGGCCCAAGGCCCCGGCTCCCTCCACCTGACGTGAGCCTGCCCGTCCCGCTTTCCCCCCAAGGAGCTCCGCCCATGCCGACCTCGGCTTCCCTGTCCAGCCTCCCGTCCCCGCCCTATCGGCGCAGCGGGACAAGCGGCCTGTGCCTGACTCCGCTCGGCCTGGGCCTGGCCCCCCGCTCCCGCGCGCGACTTCCCACCGTCCTGGTCGGACACGCACTGGACCTGGGTGTCACCCACTTCGACCTCTCCTGCCCGTCCGTCAACCGCCACCAGGCAGAAGACGAGATCGGTACCGTGCTGGCGCCCTGGCGCGCCTGGCGCGAGGAGATGACCCTCACCGTGCGCGTGGGGCTGGGCACCGGCCCCCAGCCCTACACCGGCTACGGCTCGCGCCGCCAGATCCTCTCCGGTCTCGACGCCATCCTGCGCCGGACGGGCCAGGACTACGTCGACATCCTCTACGCCCACCACGACGACCAGGACACCCCCCTGGAAGAGTCCATGGGAGCCCTGGCGTCCGCCGTCGCCCAGGGCAAAGCCCTGTATGCGGGCCTGTCGTCGTTCGCCGCGTCCCGCGTGCACCAGGCCGCCTCGCTGCTGTCGGCACTCGGCACTCCCGCCGTCGCCTACCAAGGCGCCTACTCCTTGCTGGACCGGTGGGCGGATTTCGAACTGCTGGGCCTGCTCGGTGAGCTGGGCATCGGGTTCGTCGCCGGCGCACCCCTGGCCCACGGCGCACTCACCCGCACACGGCCAACCCCCCACCCCTGTGCCCCGTACAGCGAGAGCACTCTCACCGCTCTCACGCAGATCGCCGCCTCCCGCCAACAGCAGCTCGAGCAACTGGCTCTCGGCTGGTGCCTGCGCACCCCCGCCGTGACATCCACCCTGGTGCGGACGTCCTGCCTGGACCACCTCACCGCCAACCATCACGCCGTGCTGCACACCACCTTCCACCAGGACGAACTCGCCGCCCTCGACCGCTGCTGCCCACCGGAACCCGCCCCCCGCCCCGCGCGGCCCACCCATGCTCCTTCCCAAGCCGTCCCATGACCGCCTCACGCCTGCGACGCATGTGCCAGCGGCCCGTCGTTCTCCCCTGAACGGACCGTTCCCGCCCCTTCGTACTCGTACGCGCTGCCCGCCAGCAGGCGGCGCCCGCCCGGCCCTCAAGGCGCACCGTCCCGAAAGGAACCCCACCATGTCGCCTTCCCCCACGCGCCGGCATCGCAGCCGCCTGCCGCGCCTGCCGTTCTCCGGCGGTGAAGCCGGGTGTCTCCTCGACACACGGATAGAACGGCTGATCACCACACGCGAAGAAGGCCTCCGCCAGTGGGCCGCGGTCGACATCGAACTGGCACATCACGGCCTGTCAGCACTGCACCACTGGATCATCGAGAACACTCTGCCCGCCAAGGTCCGCCGCCTCACCGGACAACGGATCCACCTTCATGACCGGCTGCGCGACGACCACGACGCCATCGCTGAACTCTGCGGTCTGACCGTCGCCTGCGCCCTGCCCCGATTCCGCCGACGCGCGCTCGCCGGCACCGGATGGCAGCCCGGCCGGGGCACCAGCGCACCCACCTACTTCGTCGGACGCTGCTTGATGATCTTCCCTGGCGAATACCGACGCTGGAAAAGCGAAGAGGACGCCGCTGACCAACCCAGACCCCTGCCGCCGTACGCCACCTGCGGCTACGGGACACCCTAGTGATCGGCGCCCGCCCGGCACCGCTCCCGTGGACAACGGCCCTGTCCCCTGCGCCGAGCCGCCCGCGCCCACCGCAGCCAGGCGCCCGGCATCACGGGAGAGCATCGTCACCCGTTCCACCGCCGTGCCAGTTCACCGCCCGGCCAGCCTGTCCATCCACCCGCCCACCCGACCGTCCCGTCCGCGGAAGCCACATCCTGCGGAGCAGCCGGACTGCTGTCGGTACGCGCGGCCAGCAGCACTGCCGCCGGGCGGAGCGGTCAGCCGACGCGCTGCAACAACCCCAAAGCCCCGCCACAGAAAGGATTCCCCCATGTTTCCGTTCCGATGGACCAGAGGTCGACGCTCACCGCACCGTCGCCCCCATACCCCCCCACCTGACCTCTGCGCCGACCAGCCGCACATACCTGTCGATGCGGCGCCCCCGCCCGCTCCTCCCCCGCTCTCCCCGTCTTCCACTCCTGCGCAGGAACCCGATCACCCCGCAGACCATCCCCCCGAAGCTCCCCCAGCAGCCCCTGGCCTCTCCTCCCCCGTCCGCCGCCTCGCGCTCTCCCAGATCAGAGACTCCGCTTCCCCGATCCGGCCGCACCCCAGTGCCCTGCTGCCGCTGACCACCGCCCCGCCCCCCTTCCCCGGCACCCACGCCTTCGGCCCCGGCCAGGCCAACGTATGGGTCCTCCTGCTGCGGCTTCGCCTGATCAGCCGCGGATACGCCGAGGAACAACAAGCCGAACTCCGAAGCGACCCGGACCTGCTCATGGCACGGGCGTGGGACGACCAACTGCGCACCGCCTGCACACTGTTCCAGCTCGACCAGGGCTGGCGGGGAGGGAAGGCCGACGGCTACCCCACTCAGGAGACCTGGAGCCAATTATGGTGATCCCCCACTACCGCCCAGCAGAACGCCCGCACAACCGTTGTCCCGGTGCCATCACGGTTCGTCCCGCCGGATATCGGCACGGTGCCGCAGTACACACCCGGACGTCGCCCGCACACGCAATGCCCGACCCACACCTGCGGCACCAGCAACGTGGAGGCCACCCAACAGGCCATCTCCCCCACCGATATCGCTCGCGTCGGTACTGCTGGCCGGACACCTCCGGAGGCTGGCCGTCCAGCCGCTCAGAACGCACTTGCGCATCCCTGATACACCCGCAGACGGGTTCCACTGTCCGTCTCCCCCGGGCCGCTAGGACTCGCAGGACAACCGCACCACCGTGACCTGCCGCATAGCGGACCCACGAGGCGTTAGCTCAGCCGGTCAGAGCAGGGGACTCATAATCCTCCGGTCGCGGGTTCAAGTCCTGCACGCCTCACCACCACTGGCTCCCTACAAGCCGCCCTGCGCACCTGCGCATACAAGGAATCAAGGCATCGGCCATGACGCTCCCGCCTCTTCGCCCCGCCGCCCCGTCTGCACACCCTCCCACTGCCCGGACCGGCACCACCCAGCAGCCGGAATCCCCCGAAGGACCGCGGATGCCCGCGCGCCTTCCGCCAGCCTCCCCTAGTCCCTGCACAGCGGAATCGCGTCGGCAGAACATCCCGTCCCGTGCCCGCCTCCAGCCCATCACCCCAGCGGCTGCCGACCCCCTGGAAACCGCTGGGCCCTGCCTGGTGTGCGGCGCGCCCTTGACCTTGCAGGACGGTGTCTCCACCTGCGCCTGGTGCCTGCGTCGCCTTCACCGGGCCGTCACCCGATTACCGCTGCTGTACGTACACCTGCACCGGGCCCTCGCGCCAGGAACCCCTCACCGGCGGCTCGAACACGCCGCCAACAGCCTCCCCTGGGCATACCGTGGCAAGCCCTCGCCCCTGCGCTTGGCCCTGCTCGCCCACGCCGAGCACTGCGTGGCTACCGCCAGTGACTGGGCCCGGAGCACCGCCCCTGACCTGATACCCGGTCACCAGGTCCGTCCCGGCTATCTCTTGCAGACCATCTGTGTGGCCTTCGCCGCCAACCTGCCCGGCTACATCCTCTCCCCCGCCGACGGCCGGCACGCGCACGACCTGTCAACGGCCTACACCCGGGCATTGCGTCTGCTCGGACACGACGAGCCATCCCGCCCACTGCCCACTCCCTGCCCATCGTGCGACCTGCGGTCCCTCGTCATCGACACCGACGGACTCGTCACCTGCAGGTCCTGCCCAGGAACCTGGCCCGCCAGCCACGTCCACTCACGCGAGCAGTCCCGCCACTGACCGATCCCGCAGCCCGCACATCACCAGACCGTCGTCACGAAGGCAACCAGCACACCGGTTATACCCCGGGGCCATCGCAACAGCCCAGGCGCCCTGCCAGCCCCCAAACCCTCCACCCGACAGCTCATGGAGACTCCAATGGCCCTCCCCCACAGCAGACGAGACATCGCAGCGCTCCAGACCGGGGCACCCAGTCACCGGCTGCTGACCACGCGCGAAGCAGCACGGGTAGCCGGGGTGAAAATCTCCACCATCCGCCAGTGGCAACGCCGGGGCTACCTCACACCCATCGCCCGCTACCGCACCACCAATCTCTACCGCGAGGACCACGTGCTGCGTGCCGAACGCGCCCGGCGCACCGGAAAGACCCAGACGTCAACAGCCAGCAGCGCAACGTCAGCAGGGTTCGAGCAATGAACAGCCCAAGATGCGGTTGCCCCGCGTTCTCCCTTACCGATGCGTTTGTGCCCCACGGGCCATACTCCGCCTGGGAGCGGATCCTTACCAGTGGAGGCTTGGACGCTTTCCTCAAATATATTCCTGAGGTTGCGCGACTGGGAAATGCTCCCGGAAACTCCTGGGTCGACCAGACGGGCAGACTCAAACTGACAGAAGGCCAGAACAGGGACGAGGTGAAGTCAGCACGCACAGCACTGCGCAATTCCGCAGGGCCGGACGGTGACAGCAGTTACCACAAGGTGACGAAGTGCACAGGCAACGGGATCAGGTTCCTCGGCAAGGACTTTACCGAAATCGACATGCGCAACCGCCAGACCGAGCTACTAGCGATTGCCAACATCATCACGGACGTCACTCGCTACCTGAGCCCGTACGTCTATTCCATCGCCACCTCGGCCCCTATGGCATCTCGATCACCGGACCCGGCCTCCTGATTTTGGGAGGCCAGCTACCGTCCTCAAATATCCTGCGGGCGTATGCGCGGGCGATCAGTGCACTTCGGCTTGGCGCATCCAGCTGCTTCCTGATAGTTTTCAGGCGGTAGTCGAGGCCCTGCCGACTGATACAGAGATTTTCTGCAATTTTCGCGTTGCTCGCGCCAATCGCAAGCAGCTCAATAATCCGGGCATCGATCTCAGAAATTTCTGTGGCGCGCCGGGAAGCCAGCTGCTCCGCAGGGTCACCCCATGACCGCACCACAATCAGGTGAATGACATCATCGGATGCGGTTCTCATACTGGACAGTGCAATGTCCGATAGAACCGCGCCGCCGCCTGCCGGGCAGAACAAGAGGAGCGCCGCCTTCTCGGCCCCCTCGGCCTGCGCCTCAAGCAAATCAGTAAGCTGGGCGCGGGAAGAGGGGGCGAGGAGGTTCCTCAAGTCGGTTCCAGCAATCTTTATCCTGGGCATCCCTATAAGTTTTTCGAACTGTCCACTGGAATCTTGCACAACCCCCTTCCCGTCGAGCAGTACCAACGGGTCCCTGGTGACGGCGAGAATCTTCCTGTAGCGACATGTCAGATCCTCTATGCCGTTCTTCAGGGCCTTTTCCTCCGTTACGTCGCTGGCAATGTTTACGCGGACCGGGGCGTCTGCCTCCCTGGCCTCCAAGACTAGTGACCGATATCTCCTTCCCCCTTCTCCGGTCCACGAGAATTCCCCCGGCATGTGGCCGGAAGTGATGCGGTCCCAGATTTCCCATTCTCCGTAGCCGGGATCCCACTGCGCGAACACTTCCCTCTCCGTTCTGGCTGCGATCTCCTTTGTAGTGACCCCCAGGGCGTTCGCATACGATTGATTCGCGATGAGGATCCTGCCATTTTCGTCGCTGAGGGACATAGGTGCCGAGATCGCGTCCAATGCTGTGCGCAGTATGAATTCAACATCGCGGCGTCTTTTCGTTTCCACGGCGGCAGGACCCAGGTCAACGGCCACCCCCAGGACTCCGCACGCTTCTCCGCGTGCGTCGCTTACCGGTGCGACGCAGGCCTGCATCACACCGAGTGGGCCTGTGCGCCAAGCAACCACTTCGCCGCGAAGCGCCCTCAGATGTGCCGAGACATCGGGATGCCGCGAGTATGAAATATCATATCTCCGCTCTTTCCCGTCGGTGAGCAAAACCCCGGCCGAAGAGAGGTAATAGTCGAGCTCAGGCCTGCCGATGGCCTGGACAATACGGAGTTCTGTGTCTGTCCCCCATAAACGGAGGGGCAGCTCTGCAACCAGTTCGGGCGGGATCGCGTCGACAAGCATGTACGACAGCCTCGGATCTTGAGGTTGCGGCCCGGGCAACGGCCGCCGGGGCGGAGGCAGGCGGGCCGCAGAGCACCGCGCTGGTTGCAGTGGCACGGCTGCCTGGGGCCGGCAGACGGCTCGCTTGCCGCTGCAGGCAGGGCCGGGTCACCGGCGAGGGCGACGGTGCGCAGGCGGGTGCCTCGACGGTCGGGCGGGGCAGACGCCGATCTCCCCCGCCAGACCGGAAGCTCAGCGGCGGATCTGGTATAGGCCCAATCCCGTGATCTGTTCGGCCTGCTCGCTGTCCTGCCCGATCTGCCAGCGGGCCACGGCCCGGTACACGGCCTGTGGTAGCACCGTGTCCGCGCCCGTGCCACAGCGTGCTGGTTCGGCTGACCGGGCGGCGGCAGGGCGAGCGCCACTCACCGCAAGGCGCTGTCGTGCGAAAGCCCGCGAAGGGCGGGGTTCTTGCCTTGGCCGGCGCCGGCTGCCACCCAGGCGAGGAGCCAGCTCCGTCTGTGGGCGCCGCGCAGTATCGAGGTGCCGAGCTGGAATTCGGTAGCGACGGCGGCCCCATCCATGCGGTGAGCGCAGCCGTTTCCTGCGCCCACCCCTTCACCTGCGCCGTGGCCACACCAACCAGCATGATCCAGATAACGACAACAATGATCAGCGGTCACACGGGGTAAAGCAGCCGCACGAGCGCTGCCTTCGTCACAGGCGCACGTGAACCGGTGCCGGAGCCCTCGAGGCGACAACACCACGGGTGTCTCGATCACTGCCTGCAGAAGCACACTCTCGACGGCGCCGAGCTCGCCTTCGCCGACCGGAGCCCTCCCGCTGGCCACATGACCGCCGTGCCATGCAGCAGACCCAGTTCGACAATGGGTGCGGCTCGTGGCTCATACAATCATGACGAGCTGCGGCTCGTAGTTGCTATCGCGATTGAAGCGCTCCGCCAACGACTTGAGCTGTCTCGTCCCACCCATCTCGAATTCGACGGGGGGTCAGTCGGCCAAGGCAGAGTTGTCTGCGGCGTCGGCGGTAGGTCCTCTCGATCCAGGTCACGATCCCGGTCCGCGGTTCCTCGCGACCCGCATGACATCCTCGCGGAACTCTTCCGGATAGGGTTTGGGCACAGCAACACCCTTCCCACCCACCCACCAGGGCAAGCCAGTTGAGATGTCACCCGATCGTGCAGCTGGCTTTGTTCACGAGTCGCGCCGACGTTTCGACACGACCCCGGGCGTCGCACGCTCGTACGGAGAGACGATGTTCACGACTTCGGGAGGCACCCAGGCCCGGCGGCGCGGCAGTCGGCAACGGCACGGCCACACCAGACCACCTACGCCCGTAGCCAGCGCTTTTGTCCTCAGCACACCGCAGGCTGCGGACGCTCGTGTCGCGGCCCCGCTTCCCGGGCGCCTGCGCCGCCTCCCGAAGCCGTGAACATCCGGGAAGCACCGCCAGTCGTGGTGCCGCCCAAACTGCTGTCGAAACGCTGCTGCTTGCCGTGTACGAAGCCATGCAGCAGACCCGTTCGCGATCGTGCGGCCATCAATGGCAACCCCCTCTCGCCCCCGCCCTATCAGGGTCGTGTGCGGATCCTGGGATCTGCACCAATCCTTGCTCCAACCAAGCTGCTCTGTCGGCGAGTTGGGCGGCTTCATGCCCCCGTGAGGCCGTTCATGGCCGCGCGCCGAGGCGCCTTTGCGACCTCGTGACAGCCCTTCAACGGAACGGTCCAGTCATCGCGGGGCGGGCTGCCTGTCCGGGGGAAGCCCCGGTCCCCGTACACGCCCGCAGCAGGGTCAGCCCTGCTGAGCCAGCCCGAGGCAGCCGCAGCCAGAACACCCCTATTGCGCATATAAGTCATATATGTCACAGTAGCTCTTGATGGTGGTGCACGGTGCGCGCAGCCGCCCGTGGCAGAGCGGCGTTCTACCGCTCCACGGCAAGCCGTTGCGACGGCGTAGTCTCGCTGACCAGACAGCACCCCAATATTCACGAGCGCGCCCCGCCCGGTATGTCGCGTCCGCAAGTGGTCGTCGACGTGGACGCTAACCCCGGCACCATGTGGCCCTGACGAGATCTGGATCCGCTTCCCGCGCGGATGCCCCGCTGGGCAGCTGACACCCCGGTAGGACCGTTTCCCCGCTTTCCGGCCCCGCTGCTCCGTGTGCCCAAGCGACGCCGCCACGCTCGGCGCCCCATCGCCGCTGGGCGGCCGACGCGACCAACCCTTTGCACGAGCCTGTCCTGCGGCTACCAACGGCTGTGCTGCGGTCCACCGTCACGGCGCCCCGTGTGATCCCCCGTCAGCGCAGCCGCGCGTCCCGCATGTATTCCTCCCGCCTCTGCGCGTAGCACCGGTCTACCGGCCCGGCTGCGCGCCGTTTTGCTGTGCCCCTTTTCCCTTCTCCGAGGAGCGGTCTCCATGCAGCCATCACGTGCCGTCGCGCCGGTGTCAGCCGGTGAGGGCGATGTCAAGAAGCCTTCTTCCGGGCACACTTATGTGCTCATGGTCGAGTACGACTCCGAGTTCGGGCTCGACCAGCTTCCCCTGGTCGGCCAGGACATCCCGCCGGAGATGGACGTGAAGTTCTCCGGCCTGCGGACGGTTGTTGCCTCCGCGACGCTCACTCCCGAGCAGGTGGAATCGATCAACACCCAGCTGGGACAACTCGGCGGCGACCATCCCCCCTCCTTACCCAAGGACAAGGTCACCAAGGGGGCGACGTTCCAGGCGACATGCACCGTGCCGGGCATGAATCCGCACACCTTCCGCCTGCACCTGGGCGGCGGCTCCGAGCGGGGTGAGACCAAGCCGCACAGCACGGAGCCCGCCCTCCCGCAGGCCCCCCAGGCGCCGCTGCTCCTGGCGCGCCAGCCGGTGCCGCGCAGCACGCCGACAGCCCCGGATGCGGTGCCCGCAGCACCGGCCGCCGCGTGGCTGAACGTCGACAAGACGCTCGGCCCGCTCACCGTGCGCCGCCTCGGCGTCGGCTACCAGGACCAGGAACTGTCGGTGCTGGCTGACGCCACGATGAAGGCCGGCCCCCTGACGATCGGGGTGGACGGGCTCGGTCTGGGGGTGCGTCTGGACAAGCTCCTCCACGGCGAACTGGAAGCCGAGGGCCGGCTGTCCGGGCTGAGCGTCGACTACTCCACTCCCACGCTGGAGATCGGCGGGGCGTTCCTCAAGGGCACGCCGCCCGCCGGGTATGACCTGTTCATCTCGGGGCTGCTGGCGGTCAAGGCATCGAAGTACTCCTTCGGTGCCGTGGGCGCCTACCTCCACAAGATGGACGGGCAGCCGTCGCTGTTCCTGTTCGGCGAGCTCGGCGGGGAGATCCCGGGACCGCCGCCGTTCGTGCTCACCGGTCTGATGGGCGGCTTCGGCTACAACAGCCACCTGCGGATCCCCACCCTGGCAGAGGTGTCCGTCTTCCCCCTGATCGCCGGCCTGACCTCCGAGACGGGCAGCGGCACTCTGAAGGAAGAGCCTGCTGCGGACGCCAAGGGCGGCCTCCTGGGCACGCTGGAGTCGTTGACGTCCGGGGACGATCCGTGGGTGCGTCCGGCCGACGGCCAGATCTGGGTCGCCGCCGGGGTGGCGTTCTCGGTGTGCGAACTCATCCAGGCCCGTGCCCTGCTGACCGCGGAGTTCGGCTCCGGCCTGGCCATCAGCCTGCTCGGGCGGGCCAGCGCCTCCTTCCCGCTGCCCAAGGAGGCAACGAAGGCCGGGGTCGCCCCGTACGCGAATCTGGAGCTGGACCTGGAGGCCGTCTACACCTCCGAGAAGGCCATGCTCGCGGTGGACGCCCTGCTCACCGACCGGTCGTTCGTACTGGACCCGGCCTGCCACCTCACCGGCGGGTTCGCACTGCACTGCTGGTTCGACGGCAGCGCCCACCCTGGTGACTTCGTGCTGACGCTGGGCGGCTACCACCCGCAGTTCACCCCGCCCGCCCACTATCCCGCCCCGCCGCGGCTGGGCATCAACTGGAGCCCCAGCGACGCGGTCTCCATCACGGGCGGCTCCTACCTCGCGCTCACCCCCGCCGCGTTCATGGTCGGCAGCAGCCTGGATGTGCAGTACCACTCCGGTGACGTACGGGCCTGGCTGACCGCACACGTCGACGCGCTGCTGCAGTGGCAGCCCTTCCACTTCGATGTCACCGCCGGCATCACCCTCGGCGCCTCGCTCAACACCCACGTCTTCGGCACCTGGAGCGTGGAAGTCGGCGCCGACTTCCACGCGTGGGGCCCGCCGACCGGAGGCGAGGTCACCGTCCACGTCCTGGGCATCGGGCTGACCGTCGCCTTCGGCCAGCCGGCCCCCGCAGTGCCCGCCCCGAAGCTGGACTGGAAGGAGTTCACCGCCCTGCTGCCCGCCGCCGACCAGGTCGTGCAGGTCGTGCCGGTACGCGGACTGATGCCTCCCCCGCCCGCGCCTGCCGGACAGACGGCCCCGCGGCCGGGAGATGCCGTCTGGGTGCTGTCGAGCGACGGCTTCGAGCTGGAGAGCCGCACCGCGGTTCCCGCCAGCGAGCTACTGACCGCCGACGCCGCCCCCGCCGCCGAGCGGGCAGAGCAGAAGGTGAACATCCGGGCGATGGGCAAGCAGGGTCTGGACGCCCAGCACCGCATCATCATCCGCAAGCACGGGGCAGACGGCGCACCCGGCCCCGCCTTCGACGCTGCGAGCAAGAACTGGACGATCCGCGCGCAGCGCACCAACGTGCCCGCCGCCCTGTGGGGAGCGCCCACCTTGGACCCGCACCACCTGCCCGCCGCCGACGAGCAGCTGGTGACCGGCATGATCACCGGTGCGCGGATCACCGCCCCTGCACCCGCACCGGGCGGGCACTCGCTTGCCGTGGACGCCGCCGCGCTGGACAGCACGGCGCTCGCCGACGGCACGAACCCGCTGGGAGGCGCCGACGACCAGGCCATTGTCCGGCCCCCTGCCCGCAGCACGGAGGCGGTCGCTGTCATCGGCCAGATGGCCGACACCGGCACGGCCGCGAACCGCGCCGCGCTACTCAAGGACCTGCAGCGCTGGCAGCTGACAGACCTGGCCGATGACGACCTGTCCGCCCTCGCCCGCGAAGCCGGGCACCTGTTCGCCCACCAGCCCCTCATCGCGGCCTGCTGACCCGATCCGCGCATAGGAGAGGTAACCACATGCCCACCACCCCCCAGACCGTGACCTTCACCGACTCCCTGAGGCCGTCCGTCGAAGCCGGCCGCTACACCCTCACCGTCACCCAGGACCTTCTGGATCAGAACAAGACGGTTGACGACACGAAGTACCTCAAGCCCGCCGAACACGACTTCGTTGTCAGGGCTCCGCAGTTCCACCTGGACGACAGCCTCGTCCACGGCGTCTTCCCCCCGCCCGGCATGAACGGCGCCTTCCACACCGTTCTGCCGCACATCACCCTCAACCGCGCGGTGCTGCCCTGGGAACGCGCCCTGGACCCGCAGCACCCCACCATGAGCGGGGACGGGCCAGCCTGGCTGGCCCTGCTCGTGCTCAGCACCGCCGACAGCGTGACCCCGAGGGCCTGGACGGTCCGCCAGGCCCTCGCCGCCGAGCCCGCCGTCCGACTGCCCGCGCTGGATACCGGTGCGCTCACCGATGCGGAACTCGACGGCGCCTGCACCACCGTGGACCTGCCGCCCGCCCTGGCCGCGGACCTGCTGCCCCGGGCCGAGGAGCTGAACCTGCTCACCCACGTCCGCACCGGCTCCCTCGCCCTCGCTGCCCCCGCCGCTGATCCTGCCGCGGCCGTGGGCACCGACTCCTACTCGGTAGTCATCGCCAACCGCTTCCCGGCCGATGCCGGCGGCTCCTACACCGCCCACCTGGTCTCCCTCGAAGGCCACGCCCCGCACCTGCCCTCCGCCACAGGCCAAGAGGCTGCGCCCCCCGGCGCAGACCAGCCCCTACGTCTGTTCTCGCTCCACTCCTGGGCCTTCACCTCCCACCCGGAAGAAAGCGGAGGCTTCCGCCCCCTCATCGAGCACCTGGCCCGCCCCACCCCGGACGCCGACGACCGCGCCGGACTACTGCGCCGCCCCCTGCCTCCCATCGAAGAGACCCCCGGCCAAGACAGTGCTGCCGTGCGGCGGCTGCGGGACGGCTACCTGCCAGTGGCCCACCACACCTCTCCCGGAGCGCACACCTTCGCCTGGTACCGCGGCCCCCTCACCCCCGTACCGCCCGTCAACACCCCCGACACCTCGCTGCTGCCCAAGCTCTGCACCCACCCCTCCCAGGCCCTCATCTACGTCAAGGACCACGGGGTCTTCGACCTCAGCTACGCCGACGCCTTCAGCCTCGGCCGCACGCTGGCCCTGGCCGATGCGGACTTCACCACCGAGATCGCCGCCTTCTACCGCACCTTCGCCGAACGCCACGCACACCTGACCCAGCGCACCCGGCATCCCGCACTCACCGACCCGCGCGACGCCCTCACCCGCCTGGACGATCTTCTGCAACACGGCCTCCAGGCCAGCCTCCAACGCCTGTTCGCACCCCCCGTCATGCAGTACAGCACCATGCCCGCCCACCGGTTTGCGCCAGCCGCCGCTCCGCCCCCCGAGCCCGTAGAGGTCCTGCTCGCCGAAGCCCGCGACCCCGGCACGCGCCTGGGCCGCCACACCCAGCAGATCAGCACGTGGCTGACAAACCTGACCCAGCTCGCCACGGTCCCCTTCGCCCACCTGGTACCCGACCGCACGGCCCTGCCCGCCGAAAGCCTGCGCTGGTTCCACGTCGACCCGCTGTGGCTGCGCGTGCTGCGCGACGGCGCGCTGAGCATCGGCCGCAGCCGCGCCGCAGCAGAACCACTGGACACCATCATGCACAGCCTCTTCACACCTGCGGCCCCCTCTCCCGCCGCCGGGCTGCTGATCCGCTCCGCCCTCGTACGCGGCTGGCCCGCTCTCACCTTCCACGCCACCGGCCCCTCCGGCACCGCGCTGGCCGTCCTGCGCCGCGACCGGCTCGACACGGACGTCCTCTTGGTGCTCTACGACGGCGTCCCGGAGACGGTGGAGGTGGCCGAGCCGCACCAGGGCCTGCACTTCGGCGTCACCGACACCGGCGTCATCCAGCTGCGCGACCTCACCACGGGCCAGCCCCGGCCCGACTCCACCACGCAGCAGCCCATCGAGGTGCCCCTGGCCCCGCACCTGCGGCGCTCCGGCAGGATCACCACACTCGACACCGGCGGGCTCGCCCGCCACCTGGGCGAGCAGTTCCCGCCGACCACGCCGCTGGCCCCCTCCCAGTTCGCCCTCCAGATGCTCTCCTCCCCCGAGCGCATCACCCTCCGCCGCCCCTGACCACCGGAGCCTCCGCCATGGACCAGTCCGCCACTCCGCCCCCCGGCCTCGTCGTCCCCGTCAGACTCTCCGCCCTGGTGGTCAACGCCGACGTCGTGCATCGCTACAACTTCCAGCGCTGGCAGGTCAACTTCCACCGCCTCAACCTGCACCTGAACCCCGAACCCGAACCGTTCGACGACATCAAGCCGTTCGGCATCGATCCGGGCACAAAAGAAGTGATACAGAAAGACTTAGGCGTATACCTGCAGTGGGAACTCCCCGACGCACTGCGCCGTGGCACCCACGACGAAGCCACCGGCCGCACCGTCTTCCCCGTTGTGCCCAACCGCTGGCTCATCGTGCGCCGCGGCAACGCCACAAGCAGCGACACGGGCGTGAAGATGTGGGTCGTCGAAAGCGACCACATGGGACGTGCCACCGGCACTTCACCGTTCCTGTGGACCGGACCCGACAACATCCGCCGTATCACACGCATCGGCCGCACCCGCGAAGTCACCGCCGGCATGCCCTGGGCCGAACCCGAGCCCCCTGCCGAGCAGTGGAAGCCGGCCCCCGGCACCTTCCTGACCGCCGTGGGTGCCGGGATCCCCGCCTTCAGCCACTACCAGCCCTACAACGAAAACGTCTTCTCCTTCCACGACCACCTCACCGGCCACGAGAACACCAAGGCGTCCTTCACCTACCTCGTCGCCGGCTGGTACTCCGACCCCCGTAACGACCGCCTGGCCCCAGCCGCAACGGAAGACGACTTCACCCGTATCCTCAGCGAACTCAACTGGGAGCCGGACCAGGCCCTGCCCCGCGGTCCCGCACGAGAGGGCGCCGCAGCAACCAGCTCCTGCCGCTCCTACTATGCGGGCCTCAGCCACAAGGTGTCCTTGGACCCCGAGCAGCTGTTCAGGCACACCCCGGTCGTCAATTCCCGGATGGCCATCGGCAACAGCTCCCTCGACGCCCTCGTCGCCCTTGTGAAGACCGCCTTCGAGGAAAACAAGCAGGACCAGGTGCTCGGCGCCTCCCCCGAGCTGCTCGAAGCCCTCCAGTACGGCATGCTCGACAAGATCGACCAGCCCGACGGCATGCTCGACCTGGACCGGCAGATCCACAAACACTGGTTCACCCGCGCCCCCGGCGGATACCTCTGGCAGATCGCCGACACCCCGCCCGCGGCCGGCAAGCCCGCTCCCCAGACCAACGCCGCCCAGCGCGCCGCCCTGGCCGCACTCAACGCCGCCCAGGACACCTACGACACGGCCGTCCGCAGCCTGCACGGCTTGCAGCGCCGACTCTACGACGCCTGGTGGCTGCACAGCCTTCCCCTGCTTCCCCGGGACCTGGACCGGCAAGCCCTCAAACGCGAGCTCGACCCGGAGGCCCCCGAAAGCCTCGCCCGGCAGGTCCGCGACAAACAGCTGGAGCTGGGCGCCCCCGTCTCCGCCGACGGCCATGCCACCGCCTACGCCGCCCCCACCAGCCTGGCTCACCGCATCATCGAGGCCGTCACCAAGCTCACCGGCCCCGAAGGACTCGGCCTGGTCCTCGCCACCGATACCAGCCCTGCCCCTGCCGGCGCCCTGGTGCTCAAGCGGGTGCCCGCCGCGCCCTTCCACAGTGCCCAGGACCCCGTCGTCCTCATCCGCGGCGCGGGCCTGCACGAGCCGATGGACACCACCACAGCCCTGCGCTGCCGCCCCGTGCTGGCCACCCCACCGCCCCCGAGCGGCGACCCCCACGCGGACACCCTCGGCACCGCCCTGGCCCACCTGCCGGAGCCGGTCCGCGCCCTGGCCCACGAATCCGCCCGATTCGACCCCGACACCACTCCCCCGCCCCAGCACACCGAGCTGCTGCCCGACGCCGCCGTCACCCCCTGGGCCCAGCCCTGGCAGCCGCTGTATCTGGAATGGGAAGCCACCTACCGCCCCATCCCCTTCACCGGCACCGACAACCAGCCCAACTGGACCTTCGACGGCGACCGCTACCAGTGGACCACCCCCCAGAAAGACGCGGAACTCCCTCCCGACGCCCTGACTCTCACCGGACGCTGCATGCTCAGCGCACACACCGCGTTCAACATGGGAGCGCGGCTACGCCAGCACGCCCACGCCGAGCCCGACGCCGACAAACGCCAGCGCCTGGAGGCCTTCGCCGACTCCACCGCCCGCTGGGACCTGCTGGCCCAGACACTCAGCGGCTTCACCACCCAGCTCACCGCCCACGACCAGAGCCGCAACGTACGCCCCGACGGCGAACTCGGCACCCTGACCGGACCCGCCTGGCGCAGCGCACCCGACCCGGGCCCCCTGCCCCACCCCTTCGAGCCCTATCCCGCATCCGGCTTCCAGGAGATCCGCGCCGGCCAGTTCGCCTTCACCCTGCTCAAGATCGTCGACCGGTTCGGGCGTGCCCACGTCCTCGTCGAGCAAGGCGAAGCAGCCTCCTACGCCCCCCAAACCGCCGACGACACCACCCCCGCCACCGGGGAAGACCGCATCACTGAGCTTCCGACCAAGCCCGTGCACCTGCGGCCCCGCCTCATCCAAGGCGCCCGCCTGCGCTTCGACCTCGTGGACGCACACAACGACAGCGTCCTGGTGGACCACGACCCCGCGGCCAACCCCGTCTGCGGCTGGCTCCTGTCCCACCACCTCGACCAGGCCCTGGCCTGCTACCACCCCGACGGCACCGCCCTGGGAGAACTGCGCACCATCACCGCCACCGACGGCACCCGCCAGGTCACCTGGTACGCCGTCCCCGGCTCACCGGCCCCGGACCTCAACGCCCTCTCCCACCCCGAACTCAGCCTGAGCCACCTCCAGGGCTTCCTCACCACCCTGCACACCGCAGGACCCGCCGCACTGGCAGCGGCCCTGGACGCCATCGACGAAACCCTCACCACCATCCACCCCCGCAGCGCGCACAGCGACACCACCCCCGCCGTACTCGCCGGACGCCCCCTGGCCCTCATCCGCACCCGCCTGGCCCTCGAACTCGACACACCCCCGCTCACCGACCCCCACTGGGAACACGTCCTCGACCGGCGCCCGCCGCAATTCCTCAACTACCCCTGGCCCGTACGCCTGGGCGAACGCGACCGGCTCGGCGACGGCCTCCTCGCCTACCACGACCCGGCCGAGCCCGGCCGCCTCTATACCGTCCACCCCGCCACCGACCCCAGCGGCTGCCTCAAACCCATCGACACAACCACCTATCCCCACCTGCAGGCACGCCACCGCGACCAGAGCGCAGGAACAGCCGACCACGCGCGCTACCTCACCCTGCTAGTCGACCCCTCCGCCCAAGTCCACGCCACTACCGGCATCCTCCCCCCCACCAGCCTCGCCATCCCAGCCCGCTTCACCCAGCAGCCGCTCAACGCCCTGGAGCTGTTCCTCCGCGTAGGGCCGCTGCTGACCACCACCCGCGCCACCGCCAGCGACACCAGCGCCCCCCACACCCTGCTGGCCATGCCGCGTCCCTCCCTGCGGACCGGCACTTGGACCTGGAGCGAACGCGACCGCAGCGGCGCCGACACCGAACTCACTGTCACACCCGCCGACACCCGGCCCCACCTCCCCGCCGACACTCCCGTTGCCCGCGTCGGCCTCCTCAAACTCACCCCCACCACCGTCGAGGACGCCAACACCACCTGACCCTGCCGACCAAACCCTCCCCCGCACCAGCCCGGGAAAAGGAACCCCCATGACCACCAGCACACTTCCACAAACCCTCACCACTGCGGTCCTGACCAACCCCGTCCCCCTCGCCGTCGGCGAGCAAGCGCAGCTGGACGTCATCATCTCCAACGGTGGCCAACAGGACGTGTACTGCGACCAGATCGTCGTGACCCTGCCCGTCGGCAGCCTCGCCCAGGACCTTGTCCACACACACGAGCGCATCAACACCACCGCCCACGACACCTCCGGCACTTGGACCTTCACCCAGATCCAGGAGGGCGCCGTCGAAGGCATACCCGCCGATGAAGAACACCGCTTCCACGGCAAAGCCACCCCCACCAGCGGGAGTGAGAAAGCAATCGCCGCAGCAGGACTGCGCCTCCACCTCGACAACCTCCAAATCAACAGCCAAGTCGGATCAGCCACCGTCGGAGTCCACGCACACATCCGCCGTCCCGGCGACAGCACCTGGACCTGGGAACACACCCACCACCGCCTCGACAAGTACCCCGCCCGCCCCGACCTCGTCCCCGTCACCAACCTCCGCATCGTCAAAGGCGGACCCGACAGCAAAGAAGTCATCACCCAAATCAATGCCGGCCAGGAATTCACTCTCAAATGGGATGGGCCCGGCGACAAAGTGGCTTACATCCTCTACGGAGCACCTCAGGGCCCCAAGGAGTTTCTGGGATCACAGCATTCCTACACTGTCGAGGGCGGTATCAAAAGAGACGCCACCTTCACTCTCCTAGCCAGAGCCCAGGAAGTCGGCGGCCATCAAAAAGAGACCTACCTCGCCACCGCTGTTATTGTCACCGACCCGGAATTTGACAAGTTAACCGTGGACGGCGTGATCGAAGCGAAAGATGTTGCCGCCAGAGAGAAACTTCTCGTCGGATCAACAAACTTCGGGGATATGAATAAAGGTGACGTCCGGGTCGGCGGAAAGCTGAACCTCTCCGCGGGCCTCGGCGTGACGGGGGATGTGTCAGTCGACGGCGACATCGAAATGAAGGTCGGAGATGACGTCCGCGGGAAGTTTGGCAGGAGTAAATCCTTCGATGGAGTCATGCTCCATTCGGCATTCCACGTGACGGGCACGCTGTACGGATACGACAAAACTCTCACAATCGGCGACATGGCGAAGTTCGAGGAGCCGGTCACGGCTGGAAAGGGTCTCACGGTGAAGGGTACGGCGGACCTTGAGAGGCTGCTGACCGTGAGCGGCCTGGTGAACCACTGGCTCAGCACGGCCGACGGCGAGACGAAGCACTACACGGCGCTCAACGACGGGTTCGTCATCATGCGCCGTTCGTCCAACGGGTCCTCCTGGCAAAAGGTGGCTGTCAGCGTGACGAACGACAGCGACAAGAAAGACGCGCCGGGCCATTACTACTGGCAGAACAACGGGGGCGAGACGGGAGACGAGGAGTCCTGGTCGACGGTGACGGTTCCGATCTGCGCGGGAGAGAGGTTCTCCCTGTGGGGCATCGGTGCAGGGGGGCAGGCCAGTGCTCGTTTCTTGTCGTTCAGTGACCGGTGGCCAGTCAAGGAGGGCGGCTGAGTGTTCCCGTTCAACCCGTGGAAGCGTTCTGGGCGTTCCGCAAGCGACGGGCGGTCATGAAAATGGCCTCACAATTGGCGACAAGGTGGTTTCCGAGAGGGGAATCGAGGCCGGTAGTGCCGCCATCAAGGAAAAGCTCCTAGTTGTATCGACAGACTTCACGTTCGATTGGAGTGGCTCAAGCGCCGCTGGAGGCAGCTCTACCACCGCACCTCTTCAAAAGGGTCAAAAGTACAAGATCACAACAAACTATGGCGGCGGCGGAGGCACCGAAGGATACCTATCCCCCATCCTGCCATAAAGGGGATACGGGGAATCATTCCGGAATGCCATTCGTTAGAAATATCTGGAGATTCGGTTCAACCGTCACCATGTGAGCGGATTCAGAGATTTGCGAATTGATGTCTGGAAATCATTGAGCCGAGAATATTGGCCCGGCCCATCAATGGTGCTATAAAAAAGTAGGCAATCGCACCGTTCCCGCGCAATATTCTAAGTCGATGACCCCGGTGCGGTGATCACCGATAACAAGGCCGGTCCGTGCATAGTGACTCTGCTGGCCATTTCACGTGGAAGGTGTGAGGCGGCGGTGGAGGCGGGTGAGTCGTGTGGTCCAACTCCCACTGGGTGTACTGCCGTTGAGCCAGGCATCGGCGCGGACGATGTTCTGGGCGAGGGCGGTCAGGATGTGCTGGAGGTGGGTTCGCTCCAGCCCTCGGTAGCGGGCGTGGTGGATGTCGCTGCGCCGGGATGCCTGGGCGATGGTGCCCTCGGCTCCGGAGCGTTGGGCGTAGAGGTGTTTCCACTCGGCGATGGCCTGCTGGGCGCGGATGCGCTGCTGGGCCTCGTATGCGGTGCGCGGTCGGAAGGTCAGGCAGCGGCCGGAGGTGCCCGAGCGGGTGCACCGCAACCGGTCAGGGCAGCGGAAGCAGCCGACGGGCGGGAAGGTGACGCGGATGATGGGGACTTGGTCCCGGCTGACGCCGTGCCTCCATGCGCAGGAGGTCTTCCCCTGGGGGCAGGTGACCTGCTGTGCGTCCCAGTCGATGGTGAAGTGGGTGAGGTCGTAGGTGTCCGGGGTGCGGGCCTGCCAGCCCGAGTCGGGCGGCAGTGGGCCGATCAGATCGATACCGTGCTCGGCTGCCGTAAGGATGTGGCCGACGCTGGTGTAGCCCGCGTCGACGAGGGCCAGTCCTTCCTGGCCGAGGTCATCGTGCCGGCTGGTGACGGTTTCCACGTCGGCCAGCGACGCCTCAGTGCTCGCGACGTGGACGATGATCTGCGGACTCCCCGGGGTGCAGACCTCGGTGAGATGTGCTTTGTAGCCGAGCCACCCGTGCCCGCGCTTGTGTCCGTACCGTGCCTGGGTGTCATACGGGCTGCAGATGCGCACGGCACCGGGAGGCTCGTCATCCTTCACGCGGCGCTGGACGGTGGTGCCATTGCGCAAGAACCGCTGCACCCATACCTGGCGCAGCACGTCCACCGCGGGCACTTGCCGCAGTCAGTGCGGCGCTGTCGGGGACCAGGTGGCCTCCATCAACCGGTACCCGTCCCTGCCGGCCTGCAAGGACAGCTCCTCGCGCGCCGAAGCAGCACGGGGCAGACGGTAGTCGGAAGCCCGCTGTCCGTACCGTTCCCACCAGCCAGTCGGGGGCGGCGACAGCCAGGGCTTCGAGCGCCGCCCGCATCGTCTCCAGGACGAGTTCGAGGTTGCCGAGGGCCCGTACGGCCGCGAGCACGTGGGTGGAGTCGGTCCGCTGACGGCCACCTCCAGCCAACAGACGCCGCTCCCGCAGCACTTCCAGTACCCGTCCCAGCAGTTGTTCGGGTCCGTTCCCTGCGACCAGCCGAGTCCGGAACTCGCTGAGCACCTAGGCATCGAAACCCGGATCGGTCAGCTCCAGCGACAGGTAGTACTTCCAGTTCAGCCTCCCGCGAACCGCGTCCGCGGCCTGACGGTCACTCAACCCCTCGGCGTACTGCAGCACCGTGACCATCGCGAGCCTCGCGGGTGACAGGGCTGGATGCCCGCGCACCGCGAACAGATCGGTGAACTGGGCGTCCTCGAACACCTCGCCCAGCGCGTCACGGATCCGGATGGCCAGCGCCCCCTTCGGGAACGCGGCACGCGCCACCTGCACCGTCTGCACCGCAATCTCGTACGACTTCCTCCGCCACATCGACATCGCGGATCACCGCTCCCGGCTCCCCGCGAAACCACGCTTCACGAAGAGGATCCCACCTCGACGAGATCCAGAACCCACCACGTGAAATGGCCAGCAGAGTCATTGCGCTGCCTCACCCTGCTGGTCGACCCCTCCGCCCAGATCCATGCCACCACCGGCATCCCCCCAGCCTCGACATCCCCGCCCGTTTCACCCAGGGCCCCCTCAGCACCTTCGAACTTTTCTTCCGCGTCGGGCCGTTGCTGACCACTACCCGCACCACCGCTGGCAACGGCAGCCCTGGCACGCTGCTCGCCGCGCCCTGCCACGCCCGTCCCGGCGAGCCAGCACCTGGACCTGGCACGAACACGACCGCACCGGCACAGACACCCCGCTCACAATCACCTCCGCTGACCCCCGCCCCCACCTCCCTGCCGACCCGCCCATCGCCCGCGTCGGCCTCCTCAAGCTCACTGCCACTCCCACCACCCAGACCACAGACGACGACAGCACCTCCTGACCCTCACCCACCCAACCACTCTGGCCCTCACCTCTCGGAGAATCTCCATGACCACCCCCGCACTGCCACAGGCCCTCACCACAGCAGTCCTGACCAACCCTGCCCCTCTCGCCGTCGACCAGCCAGCCCAGCTGGATGTCATCTTTTCCAACCGCGGCCAGCAGGACGTGTACTGCGACCAGATCATCGTGACCCTGCCCGTCGGCCACCTCGCCCAAGACCTCATCCACACCCACGAACACATCCACACCACCGCCCACGACACCTCCGGCACCTGGACCTTCACCCAAGTCCAGGACGGCGCCATCGAAGGCCTGCCCCCCGACGAAGAACACCGCTTCGCAGGCAAAGCCACCCCCGCAGCCGGAAGCGAAAAGACCATCGCCGCGGCAGGACTACGCCTCCACCTCGACAACCTCCAGATCAACAGCCAGATCGGATCGGCCACCGTCGGAGTCCACGCACACATCCGCCGCCTCGGCGACGAAACCTGGTCCTGGGAACACAACCACCACCGCCTCGACAAATACCCCGCACGCCCCGACCTCGTCCCCGTCGCCAACCTCCGCATCATCGAAGGCGGACCCGACAGCACAAACGACGTCATCACCCAGATCGACAGGGGAAAGAAAATTACTCTCAGATGGGATGGGCCCGACACCGCCTACACCCTCCACAGCACCGTCCTGGAAAACGGAAAAGCGGAAATCGCGAAAGGTAAACGTCACTACACCGTCGAAGCCGGGCTGGTCAAACGCGACACCACCTTTATCCTTCAGGCCACAAGACAGGACGACGGTCACCAAAAAGACGCCTACCTCACCACCACCATCGGTGTCACCTCACCAAAATTCAACGGCACGATCGTGGCGCGAGACATTGCCGCAGAAGAAAAACTTATCGTCGGGTCAGAAAACTTCGACGGGATGGAGAAGGGTGACACCTGGGTCGGCGGGACCAGTACATTCAGAAATGGCATCCAGGGAGAAAAGGAGGAACTCACAGTAAAAGGAAAACTGAAGGCAGCCGGAAACATTGAAGCAGGCAATGTCGCCGTCACTGAAAAACTCGTGGTCGGATCAACAGACTTCGGTGACATGAAGAAAGGTGATATTCAAATCCACAATGCATTACGAGGCGGTAAGGAAGTGCTCACACTCGACAATAACGTCCGAATCACAGGAAAGGCGACAGTCGACAAGACGTTGGCCGTCAAGGGAACAATACTCGGAAAACCCGATATAGAATGGCCTAGGCTCGAAGAAATGCCATGGGAAAGAGTGGCACCCAGCAATGGCATCCTAATAGTGACAATGCGGGTAGAAAGTGCTCATCGTACGCGCAATGTTCACATTGACGCCAAGGTGGGAAATAACTGGGAGTACATGGGCAGCGCAGTGGTCGACTACGGAGATTCACCCGACACTTGGGGCGGCTCGGCCGTCGTCCCTCTCAACAAAGATCAAGGATATCGCGTGCGCAACATCGACCCCATCAAAAGCAATGGCGCGGACCATCTTTCAGTATGCTTCATTCCAATTCTCTCCGAAGAGAGCAGTTCGGAAATCGAGTAGTTCACTGCCGGACACCGCGACACATCGAGCCGGATGGCGCGGCCGCCTACCTACACCACCCCTGATCGGCGAATGATACATAGGCAACCCTCCGATTCTGATTGGATAACTAAATACACACTGTGACCACCGTCGAGAATTCCCGACAGAATCAGACCAGCAGAGGCCTCTCAGAAAACGTCAAATGTGAGGTTTTCACGCTAGAGTCATTCAATTATTCTATGCTGTAAAAGTCGCACTGCCCCTCAAGGAGGAGAATATGCCAAGGGCACAGGATGTCATTTCTGTTGCATCCGCAGAGGTCGGATATCGTGAGGGTCACAGTAATGGCCACTGGAATAATCAGCAGAAGTTCAGTCCCACGGTTCCTGGTCTTGAGTGGTCCCAGGGGCAGGCGTGGTGTCATACGTTTGTTTCCTGGGTTTTCCGGCAGGCGCGGATACCGGGTCTGGCGCCAGTGACCGCCTCGTGCGCGACCGGCGTCGAATGGTTCAAAAGCCGGAATGCTTTCTCCGCATACCCTGCGACGGGAGCCGTCGTGTACTTCGGCTCCGGAGGCGGCAGTCACGTGGGAATTGTCGAGCGCTACGACAGCACCCACGTGTACACGATCGAAGGCAACACAAACGAGAGTGGTTCTGCCGAGGGGGACGGTGTGTACCGGAAGCAGCGGCTGCGCCGGGACCCCTACGTCTATGGCTACGGATATCCGGCGTACGCGGAGGGCATCGACTCTGCGGACCCGGCCTGGGGCCGGAGCCACCCGAAGCCCGTACCGGAGCCAGAGGATGATCTGCCGTGGGTGTCCTTCCAGCAGATCTACTGGGCAGCCACCCACACGGTGGAGGAACAGCGTGGTCTGGCGGTGCCCGATACCCCGCGCGACGATGTGGAGAAGGCCCAGGCCGCGTTACAGAAGAAGGCGGGGCTGAGCGGTCACCAGGTGGGGTTATGGGATGCAGCAACCAGGGATGCCTACCGCAGGTGGCAGGAGACCCTGTACGGTCCGGGCCCGGATTCCGACGGGCTCCCGGGCAGGAGCTCCCTCGTGCTGCTGGGCCGGCAGACAGCCACGTTCCGGGCCCGGGATTTCGACACTCCCTACCGGCCCGACCCGCCCCCGCCATCGCCCCCGGTGGCGGACGCAGTCTCCTTAGCCGAGCTGCGGCCTGGCCAGGCGAACAACAGTGTCCGGGTCCTGCAGCGGGCCCTCAGCAAGGAGGTTCCCACCAAGTTCCCAGCGGCATTGCTGGAATCGGCGGAGTACGGCAGGTACGGGGAGAAGACCCGGGAGGCCGTCGCCCAGGTACAGAGCAACCTCGGCTACAGCGGCAGCGACGCCGACGGCGCCATCGGCGTCAAGACCCTGCGCTCCCTCGCCCAGAAGTACGGATTCCGCATCCAGGACGACCGTCAGGACAGCGGCTCGGGGGCCGAGGGGCGGGGCAGGCTCCAGCTCTCCGACGTCGCCTACAACGACCCCGGGGACGCCAGCGGCGATACCGCGATGCGCGCCTACGCCCAGCGGGCATGCGAGCTGACCGGCATGGACCCCCAGTACGGGGTGCCGGCACTCACCACCATCGCGGGACGTGAATCAGCCTTCAACCACCCCAAGTGGCGGGTGAACACGACCGATTCGAACGCCTGGGGTCCGCAGATGGCGGACGGGCACCCGCAGAACTGCTCGCGCGGAGCGACGCAGTGCATCCCCCCGACCTTCGCCGAGCACCACCAGCAGGGCACAGCACTGACCCCGTACGACGTCGTGGCGTGCATGTCCGCGACGATCAACTACGTCCGCAGCCGCTACGGAGTGAACCAGTCAGGGTCGAACTTCGCAGCCCGCGTCCAGCAGGCCGACCCGAACCGGCCTCCCCGAGGCTACTGACCAGCACCGGGGCTGGTGCACCGTCGCTGGTGCCCGGTATCCGCACTGGAAATGCGGGCCCGGGTGCCAGGATGGCCGCGTTTATCTGATGGCCCATCAGATGCTGCCCGCCTTCGCGCCGCGCCATTGCCGGCGACGCGTCGTCCGGACTCTCGTTCTGACAGAGACACCGGGCCGGGGCAGTGGGACCGAACAACCCATGCTGCGAAGTTCGCAAACCCACGTGACGGCCCCGGCCTGATCGCAAACGTCGCGGCGTTGGTGGGCAACTGCCCTGTTGCGCAGCCCCAGCAGATCTGCCATCCGGCTCCAGCGTCGGCCCCGGTGCAGTGCCGGACGACACGAACCTCACGGGCCCCATCCATCCCGCTGTGCGTCCTGCAGCGCCACGCGTTTCTCACACCGCCACGACGACGAGTTTCAGATATGGGGATCAAGCATGCGTGCTCATCTAAATTTTCCGAATCTTGCGGCTCTTGGCTTCGGAATCAGCAGTCTGGGAAATGCCGTCTACGAGGACGAGACCGACCACAGGATCATCCTTCCGGGGTCGTTTTCCTGGCTCCCTGATGTCTACGCCACACTCGGCTTCGTCATGAGCGCACTGTGCCTGGCAGCTATCTTCACCGGGAAGAGCCGCCTCGGACTGCTATTGGTATCCGGCTACTTCATGATGGCTGCCGCGGTCTCCGCATTCCATGCAGAGAACACATCGCTGCATCGCATAGCCGACCTCTTCATCTACGTCGGCCTCTCGGTCGCATCCGGGGCGTGCTGGCTGGCCACCCGGGGAGCAAAACAATGAACGAAACCTGGATGCAGATACTCTCTCCGGTCATCGGTGTGCTCACCATCACCCTGCTCCGGATGGTGAACAAATACCTCCCTGAGACCACCGAGTCCAACCCTTCCGGGCCCCGCCCTCAGAAGGAACCGCCAGACAATGAACCGTCTTCCTGACCAGCAAAAGCGTGGTGAGCCCGAGGAGGATTCGCGATGATCACTAATCCTGCCCAGTTCCGCTCCGATCACGGCGACTGCGCGACCTGGAGTGCCGGTGACTTTGAGCTCTATGAGCATCTGGTGGAAGTCTCACAGCCAGTTTTTGCGCAGGCTCTTCGTGAAGACCTGATCATCGCCGGTAGGCATGCCGAGGGAGACCAGGTTGTCGTTGACATCGTCCCGGGCCCAGCGGCGCACCAGGCCGACACCGGTGTCCCCGGCCCCAGCCTTCTGCACGGCGTGGAACTGAGGCCTGAATCCGGGCGACCCGCTGAGGTGGGCTGTGTGCGACGGCCGCCAGAGTGAAGAAAACAGGAGGCTCTGGTCCTCCCTGACAAAAGGATGGTGCCCGAACCATGCACGTGTCCGAACTGCAACGCCGAGCCGGACAGCCCTCGTTCGAGCTGTCCGCGCAGGACCTGGGGCTCGACGGAGCCGAGCGCTACTTCTCCGAGTACGTCGGCGCTCGCCTGGTCGTTGAGAACCCCGAGTTCGATTCTCAGGATCTAGTCCTGCGCGGACGGGTGACTTTGCCTGCCGTGGATGATGCACCGGTTCCCGTGGCCCTGCAGTTTTCCGCCGACCGCGAAAGTGCCACTGTCACGGGCATGGTCTTGACCGTTGACCTCCGCGATGGTCGGTCAGCACTCCGTTCCTGAAAATGAACCTGGACTTCCTTCCTCAACTCGGCTTCGGTGCGCCGCACCTGGTGCTGTCGCTGGTTCCTGACGCTGGGGGCACGATGACACAGTCCGCCGTGGCGGCCGCCTCCTTCACCGTCGGCCCGTCCCCGGCCATGGTCCTGGTCGAACACCGCCAGGCCGATGACACCCTTCTGCTCAACGCGGCTTTCCCCCAGGGCCTGAGCCTGGCATCACTGACCGCGCTGGCCGAGCTACCCGGCCTCCGCACCACCAGTATCCGCCGGTTCGACCTTCCACCCGACGTCCCCCGGGGGCTGGCCTCGCTGATGCTGCGTGGCCTGCAACTGGTGTGGTCTCAGGCCACTGCCTCGCTCTCCAGTGCCTGGGCCGAGATCGAAATCGCCCCTGCATGGCAGGTTGTTCCCGGCCAGGCCGCATTACGCCGCGTACGGGCGCGCTTCAGCCTTAACCGGCCTCCCGTCACCTCCGGCCACTGGCAGGTGCACACGGAACTGGCTGCCCGACTGGAAGCAGCGCAGATGGTCCTGGACGTCACAGTGAGTGTGCCCGAACTGGTCGCCACCGCCGCGGTGGACATCTCCCCCGCGCTGCTCGTCGGACATCTGGCCGGCGCGGACGTTGTGGCCCCAGACGGCAAGGTGCGGCTGTACGCACGCTGCGACATCCGCCGCCACACATTCATGCTCGCGTTCGCCCTGAGGGAAAACCACAAGGGGGAATACCCGCGCGCTTCCGATGTGGCCTACTGGATAAAACAGACAGCGTTTGAACGCCCGGATGGGGTGACGCTAAGAGCCGCCAAGCCGAACTCTGAAAACTGGTCTACGGCATTCAGTAAGAAAGACGTGGAGCAGCGTCAGAGTCAGCGGATAGAAAAGGGCGTTGGGCGAGGAATAGAGGGAGATCTGGCATTCGGAGCCGGTCTGATCGATGCCAAGTCGGTCGTGGAAAATGCTTGGAATGCTTGACGGCTGCTTGTCGATCCTTTCTGCATTGAGACGGAACTTCCGAGTTCCCTTCTCTCTGGTCAGGGGTGTTACAAAGTCAGGGCCATTGAGCCTTACAGGAGTCCGCTGTCCCGCCCAGCCACCCGGCCCGTCTCGCTACCAGGAGCGGGCCGCGATCATGCCCGCATCCCGCGGTCTGTTGCCCGGGTTGGAGCCGAGTTGCGAGGGTTGCCCGACCGGCGACGACCGCTAGCGCACGCCGCCGGCCAGCCCCTCGCCTTCGCCCCCGCGCGGGCTACGCGCGGCACTCAAGACGGGCGAGCAGCATCTGCCAGTGCGCGTGCTCGTGTTGAAGCACCCGCTGGTGGAGATTCGTGTCCCAGCGCCGCGTGATGGCATCGCGCAGGATCCGGGCGAGCGTGTGGTGACCGGCGGCCGCGCGCTGGGCCACGTCGCGCTTGCCGGGCAGGCAGTTGAAGCCGGAACCTAAGCAGACGGGAATCCCCAGGAGCCGGCCACGATCTGCGGCACCATACCCGCTGTCTCACAGACGATCTCGACGCGTTCCGCCTGGCCGCTCTGCCCGTCCAGGCGGAGGCTGCGCGCTGCGGCGATCACCCCGTTCCTCAAAGTCTTCTGGGCCTTCGAAGACCAACGACAGGGCGGCGACCTCGCTGTCGTCACGGATCGCGTCCCAAGGGATACGGCCGGAGCGGCGCCCCATCCCGATGACTTCGACCAGGCGCTTGTACGTGCGTTCCGCCTTCACCAGAACCCCGTCCGACACAGCGCTTACCAGATGTGGCGGATCGTCAGGGGCAGTTGCTGCTCATAACGGGCAAGCACCGAGCCGATCGCACCCAGCCGATCGAGGGCGGCGAGCCGCTGCCTCCATCCGGGCTGGTAGCCCTCCAATACCGTCTTCGTAGCCCCGCAACGGGGCTACCGGCCTTCGGACACCGAACGGCGGACGACGTTCAGGTCCCGGGTGAACGAGGTCCGTGTCGCTCCGCACTGCGCGGTGCGGGCGGCCTCGGCGAGCAGGTCCCGAGTGGCGTGGTGGACGATCAGGTGGGCGAAGATCTCTTTGCCGAATACCGTCCGGCGTCTGTGAGCGGAGAACGGGTCTGTCGCGCTGGTGGGTTTTGATCTCGTCAAAGACGAGCTCGATCTCCCAGCGTCGTGCGTACAGTTCGGCAGCTCGGTGGCCGGGCACCTCTCGTGGTCCATCAGACTGGTGATCAGCCGAATCACCTCGGTCTGGCCATCGATGCGGTACTCGACCACCCGCACCACGGCTGGCGGGGCTTTGACGGTCCCGGTCGCTTTGCTGTGCTTGTTCGCCTGGATTCGGGCCAGGTAGCTGTCCGCCAGGACGTCTTCGACCCTGCAGGCCAGGCCCCAGAAACCGCGATCGGCGAGCAGTAGCGTGCCGCCGCTGACATGCCGCTCCAGCTCATCGGACACGATCGCTCCGAGTCCTGCCCGGTCGATACCTCACACTCTGCGTTCGGTCGAGCTGGACGACGACAGCGTCGCCGAGCTGGAAATGCTCGTCGGCTTCGACGACGACCTCCTCTCGGAGGCGAACCGGCTCTCCAACCGGCTTCGCGGCCTGTTCACACAGGTCCACCCGCATCTGGAACGGATCTCGGCCCGCGCATGCAGCACCCGGCCGTCCTGGCCCTGCTGGAACAGTTCGGGTCGCCCGCCCAGCTCCGCCGAGCCGGACGCCGCAGGCTCACCAACCTGATGCGGCCCAAGGCCCCGCGGACGGCGGCCAGCTGACCGAGGACGGCGCGCTTCGCGTCTACGACGCCTGGCCAGGCGTGCCCCCGATCAGATCTGAGATGCGAGTGTGGGGTGTGGCGGCCGTCAGCGGCCGCTCACCACCGGGGCAGCTGCGAACCGCAGGCGTCGAGCCGGTCGGTTCTGTTCAGGGGCCGCTTCCCCTGGGCGATCTAGCGAAAGTCGTCCGAGACGCGCGATTTGAACGTCAAGCACGCAGTGCCCGACGGGACGTTATGGCGCAGCGACACTGTCACCAGCTGCCCCGGCGCGAAGACTTCGGGAAGCCCGTCTGTCCCGGCGCGCGAGGCCTGCAAGTTGAAGGCGGCCATGCAGCGGTCGCCGTCCGGTCCCTAGCCAGCCAAAACCTCCCCGCACACGGCCGCGTCTCGAGACTCGCGCCCGGAGGAAATGGTTACACTCGTCAACACCCGCGCCTCTTGCGCCCGGGAGCCCACCACGATCGTGGCCGTCGCCACCGTGGACCGGGTCATCGGCCGTGCCGCCGAGACCCGCAGGTGCGCGTCGCCCATTACCTTCCTCGTAGAGCCCGGTTCGGGCTCTTGGCCTCCGGGGCCGGTATGACTTGTTGCCCCTGTCCTTGATGATCCGAGGGGTGCTGTCGCCGGTCCTGGCGCCGGTTGATCGCTGATGGAAGCGTGTCCGTCGAAAGGCAGGGCTGCGTCCTCCATCCCAGCAGCCCCACGGATCAGGATCCTCACGCCGTTCGTGACGGCGTGGAGCCCCGACGTCAGAAGCCGTTGCCTGTATGTGAGCGTTGAGTTTCCGCCGGTGAGGCATGGTGTCGATGCCGCGGTGGGAGAGTCCGGGCGATCAGTTCGGTCTCGACGATGCGGAGTTGTCCAGTGCCATCGGTGCTGGGGCTTCTGGAAGGGACGCTGTCCGAGCGCGGGCGGAGAAGCCTCGTGCCCAGGCAAAACGGATCGTGGCTGAACTTGTCCAGGCGGAAGCCGTGTTAGAGCGTCGGGTTTCGCGCGGGAAGAACTCGCCGAGGCCCGGGCCGCTTCACGCGATCAGGCGGAGGCTGCCGTGCCCGAGCCCCAGGAGGCGGCCAGGGCGGCCAAGAAGCCGCCGGTCGTAGGGTCTGTGGTGCTGCGGTGGTATCCCGACGCGACGCCGGAGGCGTTCGCGGTCGACTATCGGCAGATCCTCGCACTGGTTCAGGTGTACCCGGATGACGACGAGGGGATCTAACGAAACAGCTCGCCGCCCCCGTTGGAGTTGGAGCTGGTGCCAGCGAAGATCGAGTGAGTGCGGTCCAATGTGAGGCGGCTGGCCGAGCGGGGCTGGCTGACCGCGTCGCCAACGGGCCGGTTCACGCCGCGGCAGCCCACCGGCCCTGCTCGGCCCGTTGCCGGGAAGCAGTCCGGGCCACGCGGCGGCTGATCAGCATGGCCTGGGAGAAGTAGATGAACGTCTCGCTGGATGCCGGCAGGGTCGCGAAGTCGCGCACCAGACGGCGCGAGTTCATCAGCCACCCCAAGACTTCTGTCCGCACACCACCATCTCGGCAGCGTCACGACCCCCGACATGTCGTCCGAGCGTGTAACGATCGCGTGAGCTGCAGCTTCTCCTTCGCCCCGGCCACGAGCCGGTCCCGGTAGCCGCCGTCGGCCCACACCAGCGTGACCTTCCGGAACCTTGCGCACAGGCCGGGAAGCATCATGCGGGCGGCCTGCCGGTCGGTGACGTTCCCGGCCGTCACCAACACCAAGCCGCAGGCCCAGGCAGTCCGTGATGACGTGCCGTCGCCTGCCGTTGATCTTGCCGCCGTCGCAGCCCCGTGAGCCCGCGGGCACCGAAGCGGCTCCTTGACGGACTGCGAGTCGATGACCGCCGCCGTCGGCTCCACCGCCCGCCCCTTCCCCTGAAATGCAGCGCCCGCAATGCAGTTTTGAGCGACTTCGGCGTCTCGAGCGTTAGGAAACTCTATGCCACTCCTCATCTCCGACCTCAAGACACTACTCACATTCGGCTCCGAACTCAATATATCTCCGGACTATCTCAAACTGAAGAACGCAAGACCACTATTCCATCGATTTTTCAAAGATGGCCAGTTGCAGGTGAAAGATAGATCTGCCGACGTTGAGGCGCTGGTAGTGGAGGGGAAAGTACCGATTAATGGGCAGGCTCCGTCCACCGCGCACGTTGTTTTTATCGCCGACGATGCGGGGAAATATCTCGTCGGCATCCGCGTCGACGTCACGCTTCTGCCCGAGGGAGCCACCTTGCCCTCCGAAATCTCCCACGTTCCTGCCGCGCTGGACCCGCTCGAGCGCGGCCCGCTGCACTTAGTATTCGGCATCGACCCCGATGGGTCCCCGAGGGTAGGGCTTGGCGCCGAACTGCTTTTCCCCGCCCAGGCAACCGAGCCTCATCCCTACATATGGGCATACCCTCCAGCAAAACAGACACAACCCTGGAATTTCTTTGGGTTCTTCAAGGATGTTTCACTCGACAGCATCGACCAGCTGAAGAAGATCTGCAGCGGGAACTTCGAGCTCCCGGACGGCGTGTCATCTAAGGGCTTGACGCTCAGTGCACTAGCCCTTGACGTCGTCCCTGGTCCCGGTATCGGTCCATCTGGCACCGGAGCTAAGAGCTCGCGGTGGCTGTCTCTCGGAGTAGGACTCAAACTGGCCGGGCAGTGGGATATCTGGCCAGGAGTCCTTCAAATCAAAGGACTGGACGGAAGTTTTACTGTAGGAGACCCCCGGGGCAAACCAACTATTTCTACGGTCATCGGAGGTCGTGTCCGCCTGACGGAAGCGATCGACGTCGACGTCACAGTGATGCTTCCGGAGAAATCACTTCAGGGCAGTCTGGCCGGAACCCTGAGAGTCGGAGCGCTCCTGGAGAAGATGTTCGGCAAAATTCCGCTTCTTGAAAATCTCACTGTGAGCCGTCTGGTCGTGGCCGCCGAGCTGGGAAGTGAACGCGGCTACTTCCTTGATCTCGATCTTGATCACCTGCCGATCACTGAGAGCTTGAAGCTTTCGAAGGTGGGCTTGCGGGTGGCGAAGGAGGGCGACAAAGTCGCCGCTACCATCAGCGCGGCCTGGCAAGTGGGAAAGACGGCCGTGACCGTGACCGGAACCTGGTCATCTGCAGACAGCTGGATCTTCACGGCAACATCGCCTGACCCCGGCATCACGCTTACCGACATGCTCTCTACGATGGCCCTCGACACCCCGGATACCCTGCGCGTGATATCTCCCCAGCTACTTGCGCTCAATCTCGTGTACCAGCCCACGAGGAAGGCCTTGACTATACAGTCGAAGACGGATCATGCCAGCCTCACATTCGCCTCCTTCCCGAAAATATAGATCGGGAATCATCAAGACGTTTTGACGTCGACCACGAAAGGATCAAGCGTGCCCACATTGACTTGTTACCGCGGAGAGAAGAAAGATAGATGGGGCCACCCGACCCTCCGGCTGTGCGACGGACTTACCGTGCGCGACCCGTTGCCGCCAGGCCCGACACCGAAGCCCAAACCAGGCGAGATAAGACAAGCCATTGTTTCCCGAGTATGGGGAGCCATAAAGGATGAAATTAACCGAGAAGGAGGACTTCCCAAGAAAAAGGTACAGGCTTTCGCACAGACACTGAGGGCATCGGGAAAAGTCTATGCGATCGCGACAGCGGCTACCGAAGAGGGAGCGTACAAGGACGACTTCAACTATGTGATCGAAATCCCCAATGCGCGAGCATTTCTCTGGGGAGCTAACCTGACCCTCGGCAAGGAAGTGGACTGGATAATAAACCCGGCCGGTGCGGACGCCGACTACATCGTCCTCGACGCCGACAGCTTCGAGGAAGCAACCGTCTTCGCCTTCGGGCACAAAACCGAAACACGCGAGGTCACCTTCTTCACTGACATTCCCGCCAACTGGATAAAGACAGTAAATGAAATACCGGCATCAGAATGGGAGAAAAAGAAGAAATCTGAATTCACTCCCGACGAGAGGAAACTGATGGGAAAACTGGTCCGCCCACCCTTCAAGTGGGTTCCATGAAAATTATTCTGGAATGTTGAACTATTTCGAACTCGAGTACTATGGCCGGAGACCTTGTCGCCTTGCCTCGGGGTTGTCGTCATGGGTGATGCATTCTCATCTGTCGACACCAGTCAGGAGCCTTTCCATCTATAGCTCTGGCAGGTGGGGGGGCTGCACGATCGGGTGACATCTGAACTGGCTTGCCCTGTGGGGTGGGTGGGAAGGATGTTGCTGTGCCCAAGCCTTATCCGGAGGAGTTCCGCGAGGATGTCGTGCGGGTCGCGAGGAATCGCGGTCCGGGCGTGACGGTCGAGCAGGTCGCCGCCGACTTCGGTGTCCACGCGATGACGCTGTGGAAATGGATGCGTCGCGCGGACATTGAGGAGGGGACGAAGCCTGGAACGACAGGCCAGGAGAGCACGGAGCTCCGGGAAGCACGTCGGCGGATCAAGCTGCTGGAGCAGGAGAACGAGGTCCTGCGCCGGGCCGCAGCCTACCTGTCGCAGGCGCATCTACCGGGAAAAGGATCTACCCGCTCGTGAAAGAGCTCGCCGTGGACGGGGTGCCCGTCGCGGTGACGTGCCGGGTCTTGAAGCTCGCCAGAGCGCCCTACTACCGCTGGCTCGACAAGCCGGTGGCTGATGCTGCGCTCGAGGAGGCGTACCGGGCGAACGCGTTGTTCGCCGCCCACCGTGACGACCCGGAGTTCGGCTACCGGTTCCTGGCCGACGAGGCTCGCAGCGCGGGAAGCGCCATGGCTGACCGGACTGCGTGGCGAATCTGTCGGGACAACCGCTGGTGGAGCGTGTTCGGAAAGAGACGCGGCAGGATCAAGAAGGCCGGACCGCCGGTGCATGACGATCTCGTCCGCCGTGACTTCACCGCGGCCGGACCGAACCGGCTGTGGCTCGCCGACATCACCGAACACGCCACCACCGAAGGGAAGTTGTACCTCTGCGCGATCAAGGACGTCTTCAGCAGGAGGATCGTGGGCTACTCCATCGACGCACGGATGAAGTCCCGCCTGGCCGTCGCAGCCCTGAACAACGCCGTGGCCCGACGTGATCACGTCACTGGGTGCATTCTGCACAGTGATCGCGGGTCGCAAGGCGGATTCAACTGGTCGTCGCAACACCTTGATTTCGGAGGTGTGCGACGTGGCCACGGCGGACTGGGCTCTGAAGACCAGCGATGTTCCCGAGGGGCGGCGTCGGCAGTGGCGTGCTGACCGTGCGTTGCGGCCGGCGATGCGTTCGCCGGGGCGGCCCGATCCGTGCG
>NZ_MECJ01000013.1 GCF_014596475.1 Streptomyces sp. CBMA152
GCCGGGGCGCGCCGTCCTCCACGCGCGCGTGCTGCACCTCGTCCGGCAGGCGCGTCCCGCGCGCGGGCGTCCCGCCCCGACGGCCGCCCGCCTCGCCGCCTTGCGGGTCGGCCGTGTCTCTGTACGGCTCGGCGACTCGCGGGTCGTACCCGTCGTCGTGGCCCGGCTGCTGCGGAACCTCCGCCTCCTCGCCGTACCACCCGCGCCCATCGCCCACGTGGCCCTGCCCGTACGCCGTGGAGCCGCTCGGGGCGTGCGGACGGCCACCTTCCGCCGCATACGGATCACCGCCGCCGGGTCCGTACGTGTCGCCGCTTCCCTGGCCATAGGTACCGGGCGCCGTGCCCGTGCCGTGCGTGGTCGGGCCGTAGCCCGAAGGGGGACCGGAACCCGGCTCCGTGGACACCCGCTGACCCGGGACGCGCCCGGCCTCGATGCCGTACGGAACCGAAGGCGTTCCAGGGCCCGGGCCCGCCCCGACAGGCGCCCCCTCTCCGTACACCTCGCCCCCGGCCACCGCCTCCGGCGTCCCGGGCACGGCCACCCGGACATGCCCCTCCCCGTCCGGCACCGTCGCCAGCGCGTCCGGGGACGGGGTGCCGGGGCTCAGGCGCAGGGCCGACTCGCCCAGGCGCAACAGCGCGCCCGCGGGCAGCCGGACCGGGTGCGGGCCGACCGGGGCGCCGTCCACGCGCGTGCCGTTCGTCGAGCCCAGGTCGGCCACCGCCACCCGGCCGTCCTCGCCGACCGTCACCGCGCAGTGCAGCCGGGACACGTCCGGGTCGTCGAGCGGCACGTCCGCGTCCGCCGAGCGGCCGATGCGGATCTGGCCGCCGTGCAGCAGATGGACCCCGCCCGCGTCGGGACCGGCGATCACGCAGAGCCGGGCCTGGGCGGCCTCGCCGTGCTCCGACGCGTACGCCGCGTACGAGGCGGAGGCCGCCGGGGACGAGGAGGGGGAGGAGAGCGCGAGCACGGCGCCGTCGACCAGCGGGGGCTCGCCGAGCACACGGCGCTGTGGATCCAGCCGCTCGCGCCCCGCGTACAGCACCACCGCGCTGGAGACCTCGGAGCCCGAGGCGGCCGTGGCGAGGCCGGAGGCGACGGCCGCGAGCGTGGTCCCCGCGGGCGCGGTCACGAGCACGTCGCAGGCGCGCGCCGCAGCGTGGCCGCTGCGCGGCGCGAGGACGGTCAGCCGGATCTGCATCGCCTCGGCGGTCCCTTCTGCGCGGGGGTGCCGGGCCAGGAGGGAAACGCCCTTGTGATTCCCCCCACCAGGCACACATGTCGTGCTGAGGGCATCCTCGCACCTGCCACTGACAACACGCCCGTCACCCACCTTCAAGTGATCTTGAATGGTCGGCTCTCGACGCAAATGTGGCCGCAAAGTGGCTGGTTGCGGACCCCGCCGGAATCGACCGCGCCGCTTCGGTACGACCGTTCGGCAACCTTCCGTGCGACGGTGACGTCTTTCCTTCGAACAGCCAGAACGTGTGAGCCCGCGTCGGCACAGCCGACGGCACTACAGTGGGCCGCCCGGGGCACCCGTCCGGTGCACCCCGGATCAGCCAGAACAGCCAGACCAGCAGGGAGCGCATGACGTGCGGCCGGTAGGCAGCAAGTACTTGCTCGAGGAGCCGCTCGGACGCGGCGCCACGGGCACGGTCTGGCGCGCCCGCCAGAGAGAGGCCGCGGGCGCCGAGGCGGCCGTGGCCGGCCAGCCCGGCGAGACCGTCGCGATCAAGGTCCTCAAGGAGGAGCTCGCCAACGACGCCGACGTCGTGATGCGGTTCCTGCGCGAGCGCTCGGTGCTGCTGCGCCTGACGCACCCCAACATCGTGCGCACCCGCGACCTCGTCGTCGAGGGCGACCTCCTGGCCCTGGTCATGGACCTGATCGACGGCCCCGATCTGCACCGCTACCTGCGCGAGAGCGGCCCGCTCACCCCGGTCGCCGCCTCCCTGCTCACCGCGCAGATCGCCGACGCGCTCGCCGCCAGCCACGCCGACGGCGTCGTCCACCGCGACCTGAAGCCCGCCAACGTCCTCCTGGACGAGCGCGACGGCGCGATGCACCCGATGCTCACCGACTTCGGCATCGCGCGCCTTGCGGACTCCCCGGGCCTGACCCGTACGCACGAGTTCGTCGGCACGCCCGCGTATGTGGCGCCGGAGTCCGCCGAGGGCCGCCCGCAGACCTCCGCCGTCGACATCTACGGCGCCGGCATCCTGCTGTACGAGCTGATCACCGGGCGTCCGCCGTTCGCGGGCGGGACCGCCCTTGAGGTGCTGCACCGGCACCTGAGCGAGGAGCCGCGCCGCCCCACGACCGTGCCCGGCCCGCTGTGGACGGTCATCGAGCGCTGTCTGCGCAAGAACCCGGACGAGCGGCCCAGCGCCGAGAACCTGGCGCGCGGACTGCGCGTCGTCGCGGCCGGTATCGGGGTCCACTCGACCCCGGCGCAGGTCGAGGCGGCCGACGGCGTGGGCGCCCTGCTCGCGCCCGACCCGGCGCCCGCCGCCGTCCCCGAGACCCCGGGCGCGGCCGACCCCACCCAGGTCCTGCCGAGCACCACGCGCGCGTACGACCCGGCCGCGCCGACCTCGATGCTGCCGAACACGGGCGCGGCGGACCCGACGTCGGTCCTGCCCCACCGGGGCGCCGCCGACCCGACCGCGGTCATGCCCCCCGTGCCGGGGCAGCCCGCTGCGCAGGGTCAGTACAACCCGCAGCAGCCCGAGCAGCCGCACCCCTGGCAGTCCCAGCTCCAGGCGGCCCGCGACCGCAACGAGCAGACGCAGCTCCAGTACCTGGACCCCGCCGAGGACCCGCTGCGCCGCCGCCCGCACCGCCAGCAGCCGCCGCAGCAGCCCCAGCAGCAGCGTCCGCCGCAGGGCCACCAGCCCAGGCCGCAGCAGTACGCCCCGCAGCAGCCCCAGCCGTACCGCCAGCAGCCCCAGCAGCAGCCGTACGCCCAGCCGCCGCAGCACCAGCAGTACGCGCCGCAGCCCCAGCACCAGCAGTACGCGCCCCCGCAGCAGCCTCATCCGCCCCAGCAGCCGCAGGCTCCCGCGCCCCGCGAGCCGCGCCGCCGCGGCGCGAACCCGATGCGCATCCCGGGCCTCGGCTGCCTCAAGGGCTGCCTGTTCACCTTCATCCTGCTGTTCGTCGCGGGCTGGCTGATCTGGGAGCTGACCCCGCTCCAGGACTGGGTGGCCCAGGGCAAGAGCTACTGGCAGGCGATCGGCGACGCGATCTCCAAGGTCTCGGGCTGGATCGGCGAACTGGGCGGCAAGTCCGGCGGCTGATGAGCGGCGTACGAGGGCCGCACGTAAAACCCCTCGTACGCACCTCGTACGCACCTCGTACGCGGTCCAGGACGCCCACTTCATCGATATGTCGACTTCCAGGGGGTGATTTCCCGCTCGGAAGTGAAGGTTGGCGTCCCGGCCGCGTAGCCTCGGCGTGCACAGCCAGCCGCTGAGGGAGCAGTCTTGGCACGGAATATCGGCAGCCGGTACACCGCCCACCAGATCCTGGGGCGGGGCAGCGCCGGCACGGTGTGGCTAGGCGAGGGGCCGGACGGGCCCGTCGCCATCAAGCTGCTGCGCGAAGACCTGGCCGCCGACCAGGAGCTCGTCGGCCGCTTCGTGCAGGAGCGCACCGCGCTGCTCGGGCTCGACCACCCCAACGTCGTGGGCGTACGCGACCTCGTCGTCGACGGCAACGACCTCGCCCTGGTCATGGACCTGGTGCGCGGTACGGACGTACGCACCCGGCTCGACCGCGAGCGGCGCCTGGCCCCCGAGGCGGCGGTGGCGATCGTCGCGGACGTCGCAGACGGCCTGGCCGCCGCGCACGCGGCCGGAGTCGTCCACCGGGACGTGAAGCCCGAGAACATCCTCCTGGACATGCAGGGCCCGCTCGGCCCCGGCGGCGCGCACCCGGCCCTGCTCACCGACTTCGGCGTGGCCAAGCTGATCGACACGCCGCGCCGCACCAAGGCGACCCGCATCATCGGCACGCCGGACTACCTCGCCCCCGAGATCGTCGAGGGCCTGCCGCCCAGGGCGGCGGTCGACATCTACGCCCTGGCGACGGTCCTGTACGAGCTCCTCGCGGGCTTCACGCCGTTCGGCGGCGGCCACCCCGGCGCGGTCCTGCGCCGCCATGTCACCGAGACGGTGGTGCCGCTGCCCGGCATCCCGGACGAGCTGTGGCAGCTGATCGTCCAGTGCCTCGCCAAGGCCCCCGCCTCCCGCCTTCGCGCTTCGGAACTCTCCGTGCGCCTGCGCGAACTGCTCCCCCTGGTCGCGGGCATGCCCCCGCTGGACGTGGACGAGCCGGGGTCCGAGGAACCGGAGGAGCCCCCGTACGAGGAGCCCGCGCCCCCGTCCGGCTCGCCCCGCCGGGGCGCCGTGCCGCTGGTGCCGGGCGCGCCCCTGGACTCCAACCGGGACACCCACACGAGCATGCGCGTCCCCGGCCCCGACGAGCTCGCGGGCGGCCCCCTGGGCACGGCCCGCGCCCCCCGCCCGTCCGGCACGCCCCGCCCCGGCTCGGCCCGCCACCGCGCGGACCAGCTCCGCAGACGCCGTATCGTCCTGGGCGCCTCGGCGGCCGCCCTGGCGGCGGCCCTGGGCATCGGCGCCTGGCTGGCCGTCTCCGGCGGCGACGACAAGCCCCCGCAGGACTCCAAGCACTCCGCGCCGACGACGCCGTAGTCCCCGGGCCCCGCGCGCGTGCCGGGGCACAGGGGGAAACGTCCTTGCGCGCAGCCGTTACGCTGGACCCGTGGCAGTCGTCGATGTATCCGAAGAGCTGAAGTCCCTCTCCTCGACCATGGGGTCGATCGAGGCCGTCCTGGACCTCGACAAGCTGAGGGCAGACATTGCCGTGCTTGAGGAGCAGGCCGCCGCGCCGTCCCTGTGGGACGACCCGGAGGCCGCCCAGAAGATCACGAGCAAGCTTTCGCACCTCCAGGCCGAGGTCCGCAAGACGGAGAGCCTGCGCGGCCGCATCGACGACCTCGCGGTGCTGTTCGAGCTCGCCCAGGAGATGGACGACGCGGACACCCTCGCCGAGGCCGAGACCGAGCTCGTCTCCGTGCGCAAGGCGCTGGACGAGATGGAGGTCCGCACCCTGCTGTCCGGCGAGTACGCCGAGCGCGAGGCCCTCGTCAACATCCGCGCCGAGGCCGGCGGCGTCGACGCCTCCGACTTCGCCGAGCGCCTGCAGCGCATGTACCTGCGCTGGGCCGAGCGCCACGGCTACCCGACCGAGGTGTACGAGACCTCGTACGCGGAAGAGGCCGGCATCAAGTCGACCACCTTCGTGGTGAAGGCGCCGTACGCGTACGGCACGCTCTCCGTCGAGCAGGGCACCCACCGCCTGGTGCGCATCTCGCCCTTCGACAACCAGGGCCGCCGCCAGACCTCGTTCGCGGGCGTCGAGGTGCTGCCGGTCGTCGAGTCCAGCGACCACGTCGAGATCGACGAGGGCGAACTGCGCGTGGACGTCTACCGCGCCTCCGGCCCCGGCGGCCAGGGCGTCAACACCACCGACTCGGCCGTGCGCATCACGCACCTGCCGACCGGCATCGTCGTCTCCTGCCAGAACGAGCGCTCGCAGATCCAGAACAAGGCCAGCGCCATGAACGTCCTCCAGGCCAAGCTCCTTGAGCGCCGCCGCCAGGAGGAGCAGGCGAAGATGGACGCGCTCAAGGACGGCGGCAGCTCCTGGGGCAACCAGATGCGTTCGTACGTCCTGCACCCGTACCAGATGGTCAAGGACCTGCGCACCGAGTTCGAGGTCGGCAACCCGCAGTCCGTCCTGGACGGCGAGATCGACGGATTCCTCGAAGCGGGAATTCGCTGGCGCAAGCAGCAGGAGAAGTAACCGGCGGGAAGTGACCGCCGCGTTTTTGAGGCTTTGTCGACAAGGGAACTGCCGCTCACTGAGCGGCAGTTCCCTTGTTTCGTCACAGTTGCAACCCCATGTACCGGACAACTGACGCCATTTGCGACATCGATCCCTAAACGACCTTGACGTGATTCTTAGGTGTGCGGAAAGGTGGCGCGCGGCATGCGTATATCCGGGGCGCGTGTGACGGGGGCGACGCAAGCGGCCTCCCTCGGTCCCGCGGCCCCCGGGCGCTGCCCCATGACGATTCAGCTACTGGGGGTAGCAGACATATGACGAAGAAGACGCGGCTGCGTGTCGCGCGGATAGCCGCAGGCGCGGTGATCGCCGCCGGTGCGTCCCTGACCGCTGCGGGGGCGGCCTCGGCCGTCGGTGTCGACGTGAACATCGGTGGCCTCAACGCCAAGGCCGAGGTCAACAAGAGCGGCGTCGGCGTCGGCGTCCAGGGTGAGACGGACGGCGGCACCGGCACGGTCGGCGGCATCGGCGGTGTCGACACCGGCGGTTCGTCGAGCACCGGTGGTACGTCCACGACCGGTGGCAGCACCACGGACGGCGGCTCGACCGGTGGCTCGTCCACCACGGGCGGCTCGTCCACGACCGGTGGTTCGTCCTCCACGGGCGGCAGCACCACGACCGACGGCGGCTCGTCCAGCACGGGTGGCTCGTCGTCGACCGGCGGCTCGTCGAGCACCGGTGGTACGTCCACGACCGGTGGCAGCACCACGGACGGCGGCTCGACCGGTGGCTCGTCCACCACGGGCGGCTCGTCCACGACCGGCGGTTCGTCCACCACGGGTGGCTCCACCGGTGGTTCGACCACGGGTGGCTCGACCACCGGTGGCACCTCGTCCACGGGCGGCACGTCGAGCACCGGCGGCACCTCGTCGACCGGCGGCTCGTCCACCACGGGTGGCTCGTCCACCGGCGGCACGTCCTCCACGGGTGGCTCGTCGACCGGCGGCTCCTCCACCACGGGCGGCTCGTCCGCGACCGGTGGCTCCTCCACGGGTGGCTCGTCCACCTCCGGCGGCTCCTCCGCGACCGGCGGCACCGGCGGCAGCAGCACCGGTGGCTCCACCTCCGGCGGCACCTGCACCGTCTCGCTCGACGGCGCCAGCTGCCCGGACAACACCACCCCCGACAGCGGTGGCTCCAAGCCGGTCGAGCAGGGCAAGGCCAAGGACGAGCTCGCCGAGACCGGTGCGGGCGAGACCACGTTCCTGCTGGTCGGCGCCGCGACGATGATCGCCGGTGGCATCGGCTTCCGGATCATGCCGCGCCTGGTCGGCGGCCGTACCGTCGCCTAAGCGGTACACGCGGTAACCAGTACGCACAGTGGGGCCCGGGGCGCATTCCAGCACCCCGGGCCCCACCTGCGTCCATGCGTAAAACGCGTAAAGCTCGCTACACACCCTGGTGGGCCAGCAGGGCCACCGCGGCCACCAGCACCACGAGCAGCGTCACCAGGGCCACCGGGCTCAGTCCGCCCCACGGGCCTTCCTGCTGGAGCCGCTCCCGGTTGGCCCGGCACACGGGGCAGCGGCCCTCGCTGACGGGCGCCGCGCAGTTCGCGCACACCAATCGGTCATAGGTCATGCGCTTTCCTCCTCCCGCGCGGCGGAGCCGCTGTATGCACGTACTGCTCCGCACAACGCTCAGGGAAACGCAACCGTTCCCTCTACCACTGTGCCAGCTCCCGCGCGTTTCGGCGCGCCCCACCTGATTCTGCACCCGCAGGGGAGCCCGAGGACGGCCAGAAGCGATCCGTCAACGGGACATAAGGCGCATCCCCGGAACATCCTCGGACGGTGCCTGCACGGCCCAGGCCGGTTCGCGTAGTGTCACGCACACCTATTCCCGGCGACCGTGGTGCACCGTGATCCGATTCGACAACGTCTCCAAGACTTATCCCAAGCAGAGCCACCCCGCTCTGCGGGACGTCTCCCTCGACATCGAGAAGGGTGAGTTCGTCTTCCTCGTCGGTTCGTCCGGCTCCGGGAAGTCGACCTTCCTCCGACTCATCCTGCGCGAGGAGCGCGCCAGCCAAGGGCAGGTGCACGTGCTCGGCAAGGACCTGGCCCGGCTCACCAACTGGAAGGTGCCGCACATGCGCCGCCAGCTGGGGACCGTCTTCCAGGACTTCCGGCTGCTCCCCAACAAGACGGTCGCCGAGAACGTGGCCTTCGCCCAGGAGGTCATCGGCAAGCCCCGCGGCGAGATCCGCAAGGCCGTGCCGCAGGTGCTCGACCTCGTCGGGCTCGGCGGCAAGGAGGACCGGCGCCCCGGTGAGCTCTCCGGCGGTGAGCAGCAGCGCGTCGCCATCGCGCGCGCCTTCGTCAACCGGCCGATGCTGCTGATCGCGGACGAGCCGACCGGCAACCTGGACCCGCAGACCTCGGTCGGCATCATGAAGCTCCTTGACCGGATCAACCGGACCGGGACCACCGTGATCATGGCGACCCACGACCAGAACATCGTCGACCAGATGCGCAAGCGTGTTATCGAGCTCGAAAAGGGCCGTCTCGTACGTGACCAGGCGCGCGGCGTCTACGGCTACCAGCACTGATGCGCTGAGCATCGAGCCCGAAAGCACGGAAAGGCTTAACCAGTCGCCATGCGCGCGCAGTTCGTACTCTCGGAGATCGGCGTAGGTCTCCGCCGCAATCTGACCATGACGTTCGCCGTCATCGTCTCCGTGGCCCTGTCCCTGGCCCTGTTCGGCGGTTCGCTGCTGATGCGGGACCAGGTCAACAACATGAAGGGCTACTGGTACGACAAGGTCAACGTCTCGATCTTCCTCTGCAACAAGGCGGACGCCGAACAGGTCGCCAAGTGCGCCAAGGGTGCCGTCACCGCCCAGCAGAAGAAGGACATCGAGGGCGACCTGAAGAAGCTGGACATCGTCCAGACCGTCACGTACGAGTCGGCCGACGAGGCGTTCAAGCACTACAAGGAGCAGTTCGGCGACTCCCCGATGGCCGGCTCGATCACGCCGGACCAGATGCAGGAGTCGTTCCGGGTCAAGCTGAAGGACCCCGAGAAGTTCAAGGTGGTCGCCACCGCCTTCGCCGGACGGGACGGCGTGCAGTCGGTGCAGGACCAGAAGGGCATCCTGGAGAACCTGTTCGGGCTGCTCAACGGCATGAACGTGGCCGCGGTGCTGGTCATGGCCGTGATGCTGGTCGTGGCGCTGATGCTGATCGTCAACACGGTCCGGGTGTCCGCGTTCAGCAGACGGCGCGAGACCGGCATCATGCGCCTGGTCGGTGCTTCGAGCTTCTACATCCAGGCGCCGTTCATCATGGAGGCCGCCTTCGCCGGAGTGCTCGGCGGCATCGCCGCCTCCGGGATGCTGCTCGTGGGCCGTTATTTCATGATCGACCACGGCCTCGACCTGTCGCACAAGCTGAATCTGATCAACTTCATCGGCTGGGACGCGGTCCTGGCCAAGCTGCCGCTGGTCCTCGCGGCGAGCGTGCTGATGCCCGCCCTCGCGGCCTTCTTCGCGCTCCGCAAGTACCTCAAGGTGTGACACGCGCCCCGGGCGCCGTAGGAGCAACAGCCCCTGCGGCGCCCTCGCGTTGTCCTAGACTCGACGCCATGTCAGGTCCGGACCGCTGTCCCAGGCCCCGCGGAGTCCGCCGCGGGGCGACTCTGACATTGGTCTTCGTCTCGGTCCTCGCGACCGCAGCCGTGACCGGCTCGCTGCCCCGGGCCGACGAGCGCGGCACCCCGCTGCACGCCCGCCCCGCCTCGGCCGAGGCCCCCGCATCCGACCGCGGCGAGGACGTGGCCCGGGCCGCCGCCGAGGCGGTGGCCGACGGCAAGTCTCCTTCCGCCGCGGCCGCCGAGGTCGTCAGCCGCAGCGGCGACCGATGGGGCGCGGTGTACGACCCGAGCGCCTACGAGCAGTTCGAGGACGCCCTCGACGGCCGGTACACCGGCGTCGGCCTGTGGGCGCGGCGCACCGGCGACGGCCGCGTCGAGGTGACCCGCGTCCAGCCCGGCGGACCGGCCGCCCGCGCCGGGATCGAGGCGGGGGACCGGCTCCGTACGATCGACGGCCGCGCGGTCGACCAGCGGCCGGTCACCGAGGTCGTCTCGCTACTGCGGGGCGACGGGGCGGCCGCCGGGAGCCGGGTCGTGCTCGGTCTGGAGCGGGCCGGGCGCACCTGGGCCGAGTCGCTGCGCCGGGCCCTGCTCACCACCGAGGCCGTGACGGTCAGCGAACTGCCCGGCGGAGACGTGATGATCAAGGTGGCGGCGTTCACCAAGGGCTCGGGGGAGCGGGTGCGCACGGCGGTCCGCGAGGCCCCCGAAGGCGCCGGCGTCCTCCTCGACCTGCGGGGCAACACCGGCGGCCTGGTCAACGAGGCCGCCCGTGCCGCCTCCGCCTTCCTCGACGGCGGCCTGGTCGCCACGTACGACGTGCACGGCAGGCAGCGCGCGCTCTACGCGGACCCGGCCAACGGCGCCGACACCTCGAAGCCACTGGTCGTCCTGGTCGACGGCGGCACCATGAGCGCGGCCGAGCTGCTGACCGGGGCCCTCCAGGACCGGGGCCGCGCGGTCACCGTCGGCTCGCGCACCTTCGGCAAGGGCTCGGTCCAGATGCCGACCGACCTGCCGGACGGCTCGGTGGCCGAGCTGACCGTCGGCCACTACCGCACCCCGGCGGGCCACAGCGTGGACGGGAAGGGGATCACCCCGGACGTACCGGTCACCGAGCGGGCCCAGGAGCGGGCCGAGACAGTATTGAGTGGCCTCGGGGGGCGGTCGTAGTGCGAAAATGGCCGCACTATGGCTAAGGCAAAAGACAAGGACAAGGGCAGCGGGCGCAAGCTGGTCGCGCAGAACAAGAAGGCGCGGCACGACTACCTCATCATCGACACCTACGAGTGCGGTCTGGTGCTCACCGGCACCGAGGTGAAGTCGCTGCGCCAGGGGCGGGCCTCGCTGGTCGACGGGTTCGTGCAGATCGACGGGCACGAGGCGTGGCTGCACAACGTGCACATCCCGGAGTACGCACAGGGCACCTGGACCAACCACAGCGCCCGCCGCAAGCGGAAGCTGCTGCTGCACCGGGCCGAGATCGACAAGCTGGAGTCGAAGTCGTCGGAGACGGGTCACACGATCGTGCCCCTCGTCGTCTACTTCAAGGAAGGCCGGGCGAAGGTCGAGATCGCGCTGGCGAAGGGCAAGAAGGAGTACGACAAGCGCCAGACGCTGCGGGAGAAGCAGGACACCCGCGAGACGAACCGCGCCATCGCGGCGGCCAAGCGGCGCCAGCGGGCGTAAATGTCCTGGCGGGCCGCGGTCCGCGTCGCGTACGATGGGTCCTGCACCTCACAGCGGGTGCGCGCATTGAAAAATCAACATGGGGATGATCGGTTTCGACAGCGGATGTCGAAGCAGGGGAAGCGTGTCGAGGAAGCGGCAATGATCTCGTAAACCATATGTCGCAACCAATAATCGCCAACACCAAGCGCGATTCCTTCGCCCTCGCTGCCTAAGTAGCGACTTGCGAAGTGTCAGCCCGGGGGTGATCCCGACCCGGATCCTGGCATCATCAAGGGATCTAAACTTCTGAGCCCGGTCACGGGGCCCAGGAGGAAATCAAACAGTGGCTGAGCCCGTCGGAGACTTGTTCGCGTGATCTCCGGGGCTGAGAAAATCGCAGCGAACTGCACACGGAGAAGCCCTGATTCCGCACCGTTGGACGCGGGTTCGATTCCCGCCATCTCCACAATTCCCATGTGAGGCGAAGGCCCGGCTGCATCAAGCAGCCGGGCCTTTGTCGTACGTACGCGCCTTCTCACCGGCGCCGTGCCGGGCCCACCGCGCACACCGCCGTCGCCAGCGCCGCCGCGCAGGCCGGGGCGGCGTAGGCCGTCGTCGTGCTCGTCTGGTCGGCGAGCCAGCCGCCCGTGGCGGAGCCCAGTGCTATGCCGCCCAGGATCGCTGTGACCGCGAGGGTCATTCCTTCGTTCAAGCGGCCCTCGGGGGTGAGTCGCTGGGCCAGGGTCATCCCGGTGACCATCGTCGGGGCGGTCGCCGCGCCCGCGAGGAGCAGGGCGCCGGCCAGGACGACGAGCGAACCCGTACGGGCCGCGAGCAGCGGGAGGCACATCAGGGCCGTCATCGCACCCGTGCAGACCAGCAGCCGCCGGGACACCGCACGCGCCGGGTGGACCGACCCGTACACCAGGCCCGCCACACACGAGCCCGCCGCCTGGAGCGCGAGGACTGCGCCGCCCGCCGAACCGTGGCCGAGCCGGTCCGCGTACGCCAGCGTGACCACCTCCATCGCGCCGAACACCGCGCCCGTGGCGAGGAAGACGGCGAGCAGGGCGGGCAGCCCGGGGGAGCGCAGGGGCGAGGGCGCGCGGTCGGTGCGCGCCGCGACCGGCGGTTCGGTGGAGCGCTGGGCCGCGAAGATCAGCATGCCGGTCATCAGCAGGACCACTCCGGTGAGCGTGCCCGCCTCTGGGAACAGCGCGGTGCACAGGAACGCGGCCGCCACCGGGCCGAGCATGAAGCACAGCTCGTCCACGGCCTGTTCGAAGGAGTTGGCGGTGTGCTGGGCGGCCGGGTCGCCCCGGTGGACATGGGCCCAGCGCGCCCGCGACATCCCGCCGGTGTTGGGGGTGGTGGCGGTGGCGGCGTACGCGGCGAACAGCGTCCAGTTCGGGGCGTTCAGGCGTACGCAGAGGAGCAGGGCCAGCGAGCCGAGCGCGGCGATCGCGGTGGCGGGCACGGCGACCCGGGCCTGGCCGAGCCGGTCGACCAGGCGGGCCGTCCAGGGCGCGACGACCGCGGTGGCGGCGAGACCGGTGGCGGTGACGGCGCCGGCCAGGGCGTACGAGCCGCGCGATCCGGCGATCATGATCACGGCGCTGACGCTGAACATGCCCATCGGGAGCCGGGCGACGAGGTTGCCGAGCGTGAAGGCACGGGCGCCGGGGACGGCGAAGAGGCGACGGTAGGGGGCGGCCCAACGGGCGCGTATGCGGGGACGGCGCGGGCTCTTCTGCTCGTACGGGACCGGCTCGGCGAGGACGAGCGTGGAGCCCGACATGGTCATCAGTTGCGGCATGCAAAAGAGCCTCGCCGCAGGGGTGTTGCGGCGTCCAACACCTGATCCGGGCCCATTCACGCACTTCTGTTGTGAACGGCTCTGCGGTTGACTTGGCGGGTGCCCCAGGACATCGACCCCCGACTGCTGCGCGCGTTCACCGCGACCGCCGAGGAACTCCACTTCACCCGCGCCGCCGCCCGCCTCTTCGTCGCCCAGCAGGCGCTCAGCCGGGACATCCGGCGGCTCGAACGGGAGCTGGGCGCCGAGCTGTTCGTGCGGACCACGCGCGCGGTGGAGCTCACCGCCGACGGTACGCGGCTGCTGCCGCACGCCCGCCGGGTGCTCGCCGCGCACGACGAACTCCGCGCCGCCTGGGCCGTCGACGCCCGCCCGCTGATCGTCGACATCGGCGCGCCGGTCGGCACCGGCCACCGGGTGCTGACCCGGGCCCGGGAGGTGGCGCCCGGCCCCGAGTTCGTCGTCCGCTATCTCACCGGGCTCACGGGGGCCGCGGCCGACATCCTGGCGGGCCGGGTCGACGTCTCGTTCGGCCGGGTCGCGGGTCTGGAGCCGTCGGTGCTCGCGGGCCTGGCCCATCAGCCGGTGCGTTACGAGCGGATGGCGGTGCTGCTCCCCGACGACCACAGGCTCGCGCACCTGGCGGAGATCCCGGTCGACACGCTCAAGGGCGAGACGCTGTACGCGGGCGTGGGCAATCCGGCCACCGCCGAGTGGACCGACCTCGCGGCGCGGCTCTTCGCCGGGCGAGGGGTGGAACTGGCGCCTCCGTTCCCGGAGATCTCCGGCGAGGAGGAGTTCACCCGGGTGGTGCGCGGGCGCGGCTGGTCGGTGCTGGCCAGCATGGACTTCCTGGCGATACCCGGGATGACGCTCCGCCCGCTGACCGCTCCCGTACCGCTGTCACCGGTGTCGCTGGTGTGGCGCAAGGGGCTGCGGCACCCGGGTCTGGAGGTGCTCCGAGAGGTCGCCCATGGCATAGCAACGGCAAATGCTTGGCTTGAAATCCCCCAGAAAAGTTGGCTTCCTGACGTCGATCTGTCGCTCATGTCCCAGTGATGCCCATCTGGTGCCTTCCACAGGATGAACAACACTTGGCGTACGAACACGGGTGTCACTGGGGTGCGCTACATTCATCCCCCGGGTGCGGTGTGGTAGTGGGGGCGTGCGGAGCGGATGTGGTCCGGTCCTGCTGCAATGCCCGCCGAGTCGTGCGCGCAACCCGCGAATCATCCAGGTGGGAAGTGCGTACGCAAAGTGGACAATTGGCGAAAAGAAGCCCCTCAGGGGCAGCCCGGGAATCGCATCGAGAAGCCCCGTGGCCCGCTCGATGACCTGACGATGGAACTGAGCGTCCCCAAGGGGCAGTTCGGCGGTCCGGCGACGAAGCCGGTCCCGAAGGCCGACCAGGGCGCGCCGACGAAGCCCGTACCGACGGTCGACCGAGAAGCGACGACCAGGCTGGTTCCGTTGGCCAAGAAGGTGCCGACGGTCGACCAGGGCACGGCGACGAAGCCGGTCCCGACGGTCGACCAGGGCGCGCCGACGAAGCCGGTGCCGACGGTCGACCAGGGCGCGCCGACGAAGCCCGTACCGACGGTCGACCGGGAAGCGACGACCAAACTGGCTCCGTTGGCGAAGAAGGTGCCGGTCGCCGACCAGGCACCTGCGACGCAGCCGGTGCCGGTGGCGAAGCAGGCACTCCCGACGCAGCCGATACCGAGGGCGAGTCAGGGTCCGGCGACGGAGCCGATACCCGTCTTCACGCAGCCGACGCCACACCAGGTTCCGACGTCGCACCAGGTCCCGCCGGTGCAACACGTTCCATTTGCGAATCAGGCGCCGGTCACGCACCAGGCCCCCGTCCCCAACCTCGGCCCCATCCAGCCCGCCGAGGCCGACGGACCCGTGTTCGTCGACCAGAGCGGCCGCCGGGGCAAGAAGCTGCGCGGGCTCGGCTGGCTCTTCGGCCTGGCCTGCGCCTGCTACGCGGTGATGATCGTCGCCAGCCTCCTCGGCGGCAGTTCCCGCGCGCCCTGGCTCGGCATACCCGGCCCGGCCGCCAAGGACAAGAAGCCCGAGACGATCAGGGTCACGCCCGCGCCCACCGAATCCGCCGCCCACCTGCCCCTCGGAGCCAAGCCGCACGCCTCCGAGAAGGGCAAGCCGCACCCCAAGGCCGGCGCCTCCAACGGCGCCAAGGCCACCCCCAAGCCGGGCAAGTCCGGCCGCCCCGGCAAGTCCACGGCCACCCCGCACCCCGGCGCCTCGCAGACCGCGAAGCCGCCGACGGGTGGCCACTCGGCAGGTCCGGGTCTCCCCACCGGCCCCACCGGCAGCCCCTCCGGTCTGTCGTGGCCGACTCCGCACACTGGAGCCAGCACGTGAACGCCCGCCGTACCCCCGGACGTCGAAGACTTCCGATGCGCTATCTGCTGCCCCTGCTCTTCCTCGTCGCGCTGTTCGCGATGCTGATGCTGCGCGGGTACGTACACAACGAGATCCTCGCCGACCACCGAATACGCCCCGACGCGGCCACCGACCAGGTGCCCGACCGCATCCTGGACGGCGGCCCGGTCATCGACGCGCGCGGCCCCGGCAAGCCGACGAGCCTCGACATCCCCAAGCACAAGCTCGTGCTCACCTTCGACGACGGCCCGGACCCCACCTGGACCCCGAAGGTGCTCGACGCGCTGAAGAAGTACCACGCGCACGGCGTCTTCTTCGTGACCGGCGCCAACGCGGCCCGCTATCCCGACCTGATCAGGCGGATGGTCGACGAGGGCCACGAGGTCGGCCTGCACACCTTCAACCACCCCGACCTCTCCTACCAGTCGCACGCCCGTATCGACTGGGAGCTGGCGCAGAACCAGCTGGCGCTCGAAGGCGCGGCGGGCATCCGCACCTCGCTCTTCCGCCCGCCGTACTCGTCGTTCGCGGACGCGATCGACGACAAGAACTGGCCGGTCATCAAGTACGTCGGCAGCATGGGCTACATCACCGCCCTGGACTCCACCGACAGCGAGGACTGGCAGCGCCCCGGCATCGACACGATCATCAAGAACGCGACGCCGAAGCACGGCAAGGGCGCCATCGTCCTGATGCACGACTCCGGCGGCAACCGTTCGCAGACCGTGGCCGCGCTCGACACCTTCCTGCCCAAGCTCCAGGGCAAGGGCTACACGTTCGTCAACCTCACCGAGGCGCTGAACGCGCCGAGCGCGCACACCCCGGTGACCGGGATGGAGCTGTGGAAGGGCAAGGCGTTCGTCTTCGCCGTCCAGGCGGCCGAGCACACCACCGACGTCCTGGTGGGCGGGCTCGCCGTGATCGGCGTGCTGGTCTTCGCCCGGTTCGGCCTGATGCTGATCCTGTCGTTCCTGCACGCCCGCAAGGTCCGTAAGCGCGGCTTCCGCTGGGGTCCGGAGGTCACCGAGCCGGTCTCGGTGATCGTCCCCGCGTACAACGAGCGCGAGTGCATCGCCAACACTGTCCGCTCGCTGATGGCCAGCGACCACCCCATCGAGGTCCTGGTCGTCGACGACGGCTCCACCGACGGCACCGCCGACATCGTCGAGGCGATGGGGCTGCCGAACGTCCGGGTGATCCGCCAGGCCAACGGCGGCAAGCCGTCGGCGCTCAACAACGGCCTGCGGCACGCCCGTTACGACATCGTCGTGATGATGGACGGCGACACCGTCTTCGAGCCGACGACCGTACGCGAGCTGGTGCAGCCGTTCGGCGACCACCGGGTCGGCGCGGTCGCGGGCAACGCCAAGGTCGGCAACCGCGACTCGCTCATCGGCGCCTGGCAGCACATCGAGTACGTGATGGGCTTCAACCTGGACCGCCGGATGTACGACGTGCTCGGCTGCATGCCGACCATCCCCGGCGCGGTCGGCGCTTTCCGCCGCACCGCCCTTGAGCGGGTCGGCGGCATCAGCGAGGACACCCTCGCCGAGGACACCGACGTCACCATGGCCATGCACCGCGACGGCTGGCGGGTCGTGTACGCGGAGAACGCGCGCGCCTGGACCGAGGCCCCCGAGACCGTCCAGCAGCTCTGGTCCCAGCGCTACCGCTGGTCGTACGGAACGATGCAGGCGATCTGGAAGCACCGCCGCGCGGTCTTCGAGCGCGGCCCGTCCGGCCGCTTCGGCCGCGTGGGTCTGCCGCTGGTGTCCCTGTTCATGGTCCTGGCCCCGCTGCTCGCGCCCCTGATCGACGTCTTCCTCCTGTACGGCCTGGTCTTCGGCCCGACCCAGAAGACGATCCTCGCGTGGCTCGGCGTGCTGCTGATCCAACTGGTCTGCGCGGCCTACGCGTTCCGCCTGGACCGCGAGCGCCTGACCCACCTGGTCTCGCTCCCGCTCCAGCAGATCCTCTACCGCCAGCTGATGTACGTGGTGCTCCTCCAGTCCTGGATCACCGCCCTCACCGGCGGCCGCCTGCGCTGGCAGAAGCTGCGGCGCACCGGTGTGGTCGAGGCGCCCGGGTCCACGACCAAGCAGCGCCGCACCGCCGAGACCCAGGACCGGAGGCCCGTCGCGTGACCGCGCACATTCCCCAGCCATACGTCGAGGTTCCCGAGGCCATGGCGGCGCCGGCCGAGGCGAAGCCCAAGGCGGCGTCCGGCCGGGACCGCTATCTGGACCTGCTGCGCTCGCTCGCCCTGGTCCGGGTCGTCGTCTACCACTTGTTCGGCCTCGCCTGGCTGTCCATCGTCTTTCCGTCCATGGGCGTGATGTTCGCGCTCGCCGGGTCGCTGATGGCGCGCTCGCTGAGCCGCCCGGCCTGGAGCGTCATCCGAGGCCGCCTGCGCCGCCTCCTTCCGCCCATGTGGGCGTTCGGCGCGATCGTCCTGACCGGGATGTTCGCGGCGGGCTGGAAGCCGGACAAGGCGCAGGGCCTGTGGTGGTGGGCCAAGCTCTTCAACTACGTGGTGCCGTTCGGCACTCCGCCGTTCCCGTGGACGGTCGGCAGCAAGAACGGCCTGCTTGAGCAGACCTGGGCCGTCCAGGCGGCCGAGCCGCTCTGGTACCTGCGGGCCTATCTGTGGTTCGTGCTGGCCTCGCCGCTGCTGCTCAAGCTGTTCCGCAAGGTGCCGTGGGCGGTACTGGCCGCCCCGCTCGCGCTGACGGCGGTCCTCGGTACGGGCCTGGTCACCATCCCCGGCGACACCGGCTCGGTGATCACCGACTTCGTGACGTACGCGGCCTGCTGGGTGCTCGGCTTCGCGCACCACGACGGCCTCATCCAGCGGATGCCGCGCTATCTGTTGGTGTCCTGCTCGGCGATGGTGATGGCGTTCGGCCTGTGGTGGGCCTCCGGGCATCCGACCAAGGACGGCTGGGACCTCAACGACATCCCGCTCGCCCAGGCCTTCTGGTCCTTCGGCTTCTGCGCGATCCTGCTGGCGTACTCCCCGTCCTGGCAGGCCCTGCCCGGCAGGCTGGCCCGGTACGACCGCCTGGTGACCCTCTCCAACAACCGGGCCGTCACGATCTACCTGTGGCACAACGCCCTGATCGCCCTCGCGGTCCCGATCCTCGACCAGCTGTGGAACATCCCGTACCTCGGAACCCACTTCGACAGCTTCTTCACCCAGACCTACGACGAGTGGATGTTCGTCCTGGTCTGGCCGCTGATCGGCGTGATGATCCTGTCGACGGGCTGGATCGAGGACGTGGCGGCCAAGCGCAGCCCGAGACTGTGGCCGGACGGCCGCGCCAAGGGACGGAAGAAGCGCTGAGCGCTTGAACGACGACGAGGGGCCCGGACGTTCGCGTCCGAGCCCCTCCTCATTCCGGTGCACACCGGGCGCATCGACACGGCGGCCAGGCGGAGGTGAGCAGCGGCATGAGGGAGTCGGTGAGGGGGATCGTCCGCTGCGGGCCCCACGTCCGGCCGCCGTCCCGGGACACCCGTAGGGTCAGCGCGGCAGGCTTGGTGTCGTCCGTACGGTTCGGCATCTCGTCGACTCCCCATGGTTGATGGCCGCGCCCCGGACCGGTCGCCCGGTCGTGGCGCTGTGCGTCACCAAGACCCTTGTGGTGAGCGTGGGTTGAACCCATCCCATGGCCCTATGGAACCGTCCTATATTTGAGGTATGGGGGAAACGCGCGGGACCCCGTGGTCCCACCCACAGCTGGTCGCGGCGGTCGCCGACGAGGACTGGGGTGCGGTCTTCCGTACGTACCGGAAGCTCACCGGGCTGAGTCAGACGAGGCTCGGGGAACGCGTCGGGCTTGCCCAGCCCGATGTTTCGGACATCGAGCGCGGGCGTCGCCGGGTGACCTCTGTCGAGGTGGTGCAGCGCATCGCGGTCGGGCTCGGCGTTCCCGCCGGCCTGCTGGAAGGGGAACAACCGGACGCCGGTGCGGTTCCCAGCCTGCGGCTTTCCGGAGCGGTGCCGGACGACGATCTCCTGCACCGGGTGACCAGCGTGGTCGACGCCTCGCTCCGCGTGGACGCCGCCACCCTCGACTGGCTCGACCGGTTGCTGGCCGAGCATCGCAGGGCCGAAGACCTCATCGGGGCAAGGCCGTTGGTCGGCGTGATGCGTCAGCAGCTCCGTACGGTCGTGGACCTGTACGCGGGTGCGCGCGGGCCCCTGGCCGACCGTGTCGTACGGCTGGCCGCCGAGCATGCGCAGTTCCTCGCGTGGATGGCGCAGGATCAGGCGCAGACGGCTGCGGCCCTGGCCTGGTACGACCGCTCGCACGAGTGGGCGTTGGAGGCCGGGGACGCCAATATGGCCGCCACGACGCTCAGCATGAAGGCGCACATGGCGTGGTCCGGCGGTCGTGGGACCCGGTGCGTGCGGCTCGCGGAGGCCGCCCGATGGTCGGCCCCCGGAACCTCTCCAGGAGTGCAGGGCATGGCCGCGCAGATGGCTGCCCGGGGCCATGCGCTCGACGGAGCGCGGGATGACACGCGCCGCCTGCTGGACGAGGCGGAGAGCCTCATCGCCCGGGCGTCCGAGCGCCCCGAGGACGAGCCGGTCTGGATGTACTTCTACGACGAGACGTGGTTCGCGCTGCAACGCGGCATGGCCGCGCTCCACCTGCGTGACTGGCGAGCCGCCGCGGACCGCCTCGCGGTCGGACTCGACGCGCTGCCGGACGAGTACCGGCGCGACAAGGCGTGGTACCGCGCCTGCCTCGCGCACGCCTTCGCCGGAGCGGGCGAGGCCCCGGAGGCCGTGACCGTCGCTCTGGCGAGCCTCCCCGACGCCGCTGCCGTCGGCCGCCCGCACGCATGGGACGAGCTTCACACCGTCGCCGCCGTACTCATGCGTCGAGGGGCCAAGGAAGGACGCGAGCTGGTCGCCGCTCTTCGCGAGCGCGACTGAGGCGAGGGACGTACGTCAGTCGCGGGCGACGGGGCCGCTCCCGCTCCAGCCCCCTCTGTTCGACTGCGGACGCCACCGGCCGCCGCGCCCCCTCCCCCCGCCCTACAGTCGGTCGCACCCTCACCGCACCCCCCGTCCTCGCGTGAACACAAGGTTGCCCGGCGGTCACACGGCGGCACGGGGGTGAAATCCCGTGTCCCTACCGTCGGGTGTCCGGAAACGAACCCTGCGCAGCGCATGGCATCGCGACGACACGATCGATCATGGAGGCGTCATGAGTGGCCGTTGGATCCAGGAGTGGGATCCCGAGGACGAGGTCTTCTGGCGGGAGACCGGGGAGAGGATCGCCCGGCGCAACCTGCTGTTCTCCGTCTTCTCGGAGCACATCGGGTTCTCCCTCTGGTCCATGTGGTCGGTCATGGTCCTGTTCATGGGGCCCGCCTACCACGTCGACCCGGCCGGGAAGTTCTTCCTGATATCCACCGCCACCGCCGTCGGCGCGGTCGTACGGATTCCGTACACCTTCGCCGTCGCCAGGTTCGGCGGCCGGAACTGGACCATTTTCAGCGCGCTTTCCCTGCTGGTGCCCACCGCCGCCGCGTACGCCGTGATGAAGCCCGGGACCTCGTACGCGACCTTCATGGCCGTCGCCGCCCTCGCCGGAATCGGGGGCGGGAACTTCGCCTCCTCGATGACCAATATCAACTCCTTCTTCCCCTTGAGGAAGAAAGGCTGGGCCCTCGGGCTCAATGCCGGGGGTGGGAACATCGGGGTGCCCGTGGTGCAGCTCGTCGGGCTGCTCGTGATCGGGACCGCCGGGGCCACGCATCCGCGCATCGTGCTCGCCGTGTACGTGCCGCTCATCGTGGCCGCCGCCGTCGGCGCGGCCTGGAAGATGGACAACCTCGCGCCCGTCAGGAACGACACCGGGGCCGCGCTCGAAGCCGTACGCGACCGGCACACCTGGATCATGTCGCTGCTCTACATCGGCACCTTCGGATCGTTCATCGGGTACAGCTTCGCCTTCGGGCTCGTGCTCCAGACGCAGTTCGGGCGCACCCCGCTCCAGGCCGCCTCGCTCACCTTCATCGGGCCGCTGCTCGGCTCGGTCATCCGGCCCATCGGGGGTCTGCTCGCCGACCGGGTCGGCGGGGCGCGGATCACGCTGTGGAACTTCGCCGCGATGGCGGTCGCGACCGGCGTCGTGATCTACGCGTCCGTCGAGAAGTCGCTCGGCGTCTTCCTCGTCGGCTTCATCTCGCTGTTCGTGCTCAGCGGGCTCGGCAACGGGTCCACGTACAAGATGATCCCGGCGATCTTCCAGGCCCGTGCGGTGTCCAAGGGCATGGTGGGCGAGGACGCCGTCGCGTACGGGCGGCGGCTGTCGGGGGCGGCGATGGGGCTCATCGGGGCGGTCGGCGCGCTCGGCGGCCTCGGCATCAACCTCGCCTTCCGGCAGTCCTTCCTGTCCAACGGCACCGGAACCGCCGCATTCGTGTCGTTCCTCGCCTTCTACGCGGTCTGCTTCATGGTCACCTGGGCCGTATACCTTCGCTTCCCGGTGGCGAAAGCCACCGCGTCGGAGCGGGTGTACGCCGGGGTGTAATAGAGCACACGGACAGCGCCGCACCAGCCCTTGCCGTAACGCCAGGGAAATGCGCGTGAACCGGCCCTGTCATGGGGGGTTGACAGGCTCGGGCGACCCGCCGCACCACCCCACTGGAGAGCCGCCATGGTCGACACACCTCACGGGCCCCGGCCCCTCGCAGGCTTCACGGTCGGGGTCACCGCCGCCCGCCGTGCCGATGAGCTCGGGGCGCTGCTCCAGCGGCGTGGCGCAGCCGTCGTGCACGGGCCCGCCCTGCGCATCGTGCCGCTCGCCAACGACAGCGAACTCCTTTCGGCCACCAAGGAGTTGATCGACGAGCCGCCGCACATCGTGGTGGCCACCACCGCGATCGGCTTCCGGGGCTGGGTGGAGGCGGCCGACGGCTGGGGCCTGGGCGAGCCGCTGCTGGCCCGGCTGCGCGGCACCGAACTGCTCGCCCGGGGCCCCAAGGCCAAGGGCGCGATACGGGCCGCCGGACTCACCGAGGAGTGGTCGCCCTCGTCCGACTCCATGGCCGAGGTCCTGGACCGCCTCCTCGACCACGGAGTCGAGGGCCGCCGGATCGCGGTCCAGCTGCACGGCGAGCCGCTGCCCGGCTTCGTGGAGGCGCTGCGGGCGGCGGGCGCCCAGGTCGTCGGCGTACCGGTGTACCGGTGGCTGCCGCCCGAGGACATCGGCCCGCTCGACCGCCTCCTCGACCTCACCGTGGCGCGCGGGCTCGACGCGCTCACCTTCACCAGCGCGCCCGCCGCCGCCTCCCTGTTCACCCGGGCCGAGGCGCGCGGGATGCTCCCGGAGCTGCTGAGCGCGCTGGACCGCGAGGTGCTGGCCGCCTGCGTCGGGCCGGTCACCGCGCTGCCGTTGCAGGCCCACGGGATCAAGACGGTGGCACCCGAACGGTTCCGCCTCGGGCCGCTCGTCCAGCTGCTCTGCTGTGAACTTCCCGCCCGATCGAGGGCGTTGCCCATCGCCGGGCGCCGGGTGGAGATCCGGGGGCACGCGGTCCTGGTCGACGGCGAGCTGCGGCCGGTCCCGCCCGCCGGGATGTCCCTGCTGCGCACCCTCGCCCAGCGGCCCGGCTGGGTCGTCTCCCGCGCCGACCTGCTGGGCGCCCTGCCCGGCTCGGGCACCGACGAGCACGCCGTGGAGACCGCGATGACCCGGCTGCGTACGGCCCTTGGCGCGCCCAAGCTCATCCAGACCGTGGTCAAGCGCGGCTACCGGCTGGCGCTCGACCCGGAGTCGGACGCGAAGTACGCGGATGCGTAGGGAAAGAGCCGAGTAGAGGCGTTGTGGCGCGGCAGGAGGGGTTCCGGCGTCGGCCCCGGGCGGGCACTCTGGGGGAGAGCACTCACCGGTAACCCCCATAGGCGGTGACGCATGTTGCGGTTCGACTCCGGGCGGATCTGTCTGGATCTGGTGGCGACCGGGGCGTACGACAGCGATCAGCTCGACAGCGCCGGGCGGCTCGGACAGTGGCTGCTCGGCACCGGTCTGGTGCCGGCCGGGACCCCGCTCGACCGGGCCGACGGTGTGTGGCTGGTGCGCTTCGCCGAACTGCGCGACCAGATCGGGCAGTTGGTGTACGCCGAGCTCACCGGCCGGGGCGCCGGCGCCGCCGCGGCCCTGGAGCGGGTCAACGCCCTCGCGGGCGCCGCACCCCCGGGCGTACGTGCGATCCGGGGCGCCGACGGACGCCTTGTGCGCACCTTCAGCGGGGACCCCGACTGCACGGCGCTGCTCGCCGTGGTCGCCCGGGACGCCGTCGAACTGCTCACCGACCCCGAGGACCGGTCCCGGCTGCGCCAGTGCGAGGGCGACAACTGCTTCCGGCTCTATCTGGACACCTCGCGCGGGCGTCGTCGGCGCTGGTGCTCCAGCGAGGTCTGCGGCAACCGGGAACGAGTCGCCCGCCACCGCCGCCGCGCGGCTGTTGCCGCCACCTCGTGAATTCATGGGCCAAAACTCTCAAGCCGACGCTGTCACCTCGTAAAACGCTTAAAGCGACCTATGTACCGCCTTTAAACCTCTCCCGTCCCACCCGTGCGAAAAAACTTTCCCGGGCGTTGAATGGGATCAGCCGGAGCTCCGTATGGAGGGACAGGAGCCCGTCCGCAGTCGCGGCCGGGCAGGGTCTCGACCGGGAGGTTCTGGTGCGCAAGGATGCCGCCGTGGCCGATGACCGTCCGCAGGGCGCCCGGCACCGCTCCGTTCCGGACGAGGAGCTGATGCGGGCGCTCTACCGTGAGCACGCGGGTCCGCTGCTCGCGTATGTGCTCCGTCTCGTCGCCGGCGATCGCCAGCGTGCCGAGGACGTCGTGCAGGAGACGCTCATCCGTGCCTGGAAGAACGCCGGTCAGCTCAACAGAGCGACCGGTTCGGTCCGCCCCTGGCTGGTGACGGTCGCACGGCGCATCGTCATCGACGGCCACCGCAGCCGGCAGGCCCGGCCGCAGGAGGTCGATCCGTCGCCGCTGGAGGTCATGCCCGCGGAGGACGAGATCGACAAGGCGCTGTGGCTGATGACGCTCTCGGACGCACTCGACGACCTGACGCCCGCCCATCGGGAGGCGCTGGTCGAGACGTACTTCAAAGGACGTACCGTCAATGAAGCGGCCGAGGTGCTGGGCGTACCGAGCGGGACCGTCAGGTCCCGGGTGTTCTACGCCCTGCGGTCCATGAAACTCGCGTTGGAGGAACGGGGGGTGACGGCATGACCACGCCGGAGTACCAGTCCGAACACGAGGCGGTCGCGGCGTACGCGCTCGGCATCCTCGACGACGCCGAGGCCACGGCCTTCGAGGCCCACCTGGCGGGCTGCGACCTGTGCGCGGCCGAGCTCGACCAGCTCGGCGGCATGGAGCCGCTGCTCGCCACCCTCAAGGAGTTCCCGGGCCCCGCCGAGCGCCCGCTGCGCCCGGCCCCGCCCAGCATGAGCGAGCGCCTGATCAGCGAGGTCGCGATCGTGCGCGCGAAGCGCCGGCGCCGCACCCAGTACCTGGTGGCGGCCGCGGCCGTGCTGGCCATCGGCGGCCCGGCGGTCGCGGTGGTGGCCACGTCCGGCAACGACAGCGGCACCTCCATCAGCGCCGAGCCGCACCCGACGAGCCCCGCCGAGGACGCGTTCTTCCACCACATGAACCAGAAGGTGGCGGCGACCGACGCGACGACCGGCGTCACCGCGACCGTGGGCACCGAGCCGAAGGCGTGGGGCACCCACACCGTCCTGGAGCTCAAGAACGTCAAGGGCCCGCTGAAGTGCAGCCTCATCGCCGTCGGCAAGAACGGCGAGCTGGAGACGGTCACCACATGGGCGGTGCCCAAGTGGGGTTACGGGATCAAGGACAGCCCGAACAAGGAGGCGGAGTACCCGTTGTATGTGCACGGCGGTACCGCCATGAACCGGGACCAGATCGATCATTTCGAGGTCCGCACCCTCGACGGCAAGGCGTTGGTCGACGTGCCCGCCTGAGCCGTGCGCCGGGATGTGACCTGATCCGTGACCGATCAGCGGCTGGTCACCGCCTGACAGACCCGCCCCCTTCGCGTACGGTTGACGGCTGCCCAATGCACGTCAGAAGGGGGCCTCGGTGGCCGCGCAGGAAGCCGCTGTCGACTCGGTCAGAGATCGCGAGATCGGAGTCGAACAGGAACACCTGGACAAGGTGTACCGCCGCCTTGAGGAGAAGATCCACGAGGCGGAGTTCCTGATGAACGACGCCGCCAAACGCGGCCAGGTGGGCACGCCCGGCGCGCTCGCCGAGCGGGACGCCCAGGTCTTCAGGGCCGGGATCCATCTCAACCGCCTGAACAACGAATTCGAGGACTTCCTCTTCGGCCGGATCGACCTGCTGCTCGGCAGGGACGGCAAGAAGGGCCCCGACGGCGCCTACACGGCCGTGGAGCCCGCCGAGGGGGCCGTACGCGAGGACGAGGGCGGGAAGTACGCCGACATCGCCGAGACGCTCCACATCGGCCGTATCGGCGTCCTCGACTCGGACTACGCGCCGCTCGTCATCGACTGGCGGGCGCCCGCCGCCGCGCCGTTCTACCGCTCCACCCCGGTCGACCCGGGCCGGGTCGTACGGCGCCGCGTCATCCGCTCCAAGGGCCGCAAGGTCCTCGGCGTCGAGGACGACCTCATGCGTCCGGAGCTCAACGCGACGCTCGACGGCACCGAGCTCGCGGTGATCGGCGACGGCGCCCTGATGGCCGCGCTCGGCCAGGCCCGCAGCCACACGATGCGGGACATCGTCGCCTCCATCCAGGCCGAGCAGGACCTGGTGATCCGGGCGCCCGCCGCGTCCGTCACGTATGTGGAGGGCGGCCCCGGCACCGGCAAGACGGCGGTCGCGCTGCACCGGGCCGCGTATCTGCTCTACCAGGACCGCCGCCGCTACGCGGGCGGCATCCTGATCGTCTCGCCGACCCCGCTGCTCGTGGCGTACACCGAAGGCGTGCTGCCCTCGCTCGGCGAGGAGGGCCAGGTGGCGATCCGCGCGGTCGGCAACCTGGTCGACGGCGCCGAGGCCACCGCCTACGACGACCCGGCGGTCGCCCGTATCAAGGGCTCGTCCCGGATGCTCCAGGTGCTGCGCCAGGCGGCCCGGGGAGCCCTGGAGACGGGCGAGCCGGGGCGGAACCGGACGCGGCGGGGCGGCCGGGGTGCCAATTCCGCGGGCGGGGGACAGGACTCCGCTCAGCTCGCGTTCGGCGAGGAGCCGCAGGCGGAGAAGGCGGCGACGACCCCCACCCTGCTGCGCGTGGTCGCCTTCGGGCGCCGCGTCGAGCTGGAGAACGAGGAGCTGCGGCGCATCCGCCAGGCCGTGCTCGGCGGGACCGCGCCGGTCAACCTGCTGCGCCCGCGCGCCCGCAAGCTGCTGCTCGACGCGCTGTGGTCCCGCTCCGGCGCGGCCGGGCGGCACACGGACCCGGAGCTGGCCGCCGAGCTGCGCTCGTCGTTCGACGACGACATCACCTCCGAGGACAGCTTCATCGCGTTCCTGGACGCCTGGTGGCCCGAGCTCACCCCGCGCGGGGTGCTCGCCGCGATGGGCGACGAGCGGCGGCTCGGCCGCTGGGCGAGACGGGTGCTCACGCCCGGCGAGACCCGGCGTCTGGCGCGCTCGCTGTCCCGCCTCGACGCCAAGGGCCACGGCCCGCTCTCGGTGCACGACGTGGCGCTCCTGGACGAGCTCCAGACGCTGCTCGGCACCCCGGCCCGGCCCCGCAAGAAGCGCGAGTACGACCCGCTGGACGCGCTCACCGGCCTTGAGGAGCTGATGCCGCAGCGCGAGGAGACCCAGCGCGAGCGCGCGGAGCGCCTGGCCCAGGAGCGCACCGAGTACGCGCACGTCATCGTCGACGAGGCGCAGGACCTCACGCCGATGCAGTGGCGGATGGTCGGCCGCCGGGGCCGCACGGCCACCTGGACGGTCGTCGGCGACCCGGCCCAGTCGTCCTGGTCCGACCCGGACGAGGCGGCCGCCGCGCGCGACGAGGCGCTGGGCTCGCGCCCGCGCCGCCGCTTCGAGCTGACGGTGAACTACCGCAACCCGGCCGAGATCGCCGAACTGGCCGCGCGCGTACTGGCGTTGGCGATGCCGGGCATGAAGTCCCCGGCCGCCGTGCGCTCCACGGGCGTCGAGCCGCGCTTCGCGGTCGTACGGGATGATCTCGCGCAGTCGGTACGCGACGAGGCGGCCCGGCTGCTCGACCAGGTCGACGGCACGGTGGGCGTGGTCGTGGCGATGCGTCGGCGCGAGCAGGCCGCACGCTGGCTCGCGGGCCTCGGCGAGCGCGTGGTGGCGCTCGGCAGCCTGGAGGCGAAGGGTCTGGAGTACGACGCCACCGTCGTCGTATCGCCCGCCGAGATCGCCGACGAGTCGCCCGCCGGGCTGCGGGTGCTGTACGTGGCGCTGACCCGGGCCACCCAGCAGTTCACGGTCCTCGCGGGCGAGCGCGACGAGCCGGACGCGAACGGGGTGCCGGACCTGCTGCGGGACTGAGGGGGCGCCATGGAGGGGCTGAGCCGACCCGGTACTGAATCCGAGTCAACTCGCGATGCTTGAATCACTTGCCGGGGTGGTTTGTTAGCCTGGATACGGCACCGGCTCGATCCAAGCCCCCGGGCCCAACCTTAGTCGCCTAGAGCGACCACTTGCCGCGAGGCGAGCATGGCGGGTCGGTGTCTTTAACGTCAGCAACAGGCCCACGTCATCTTCCGATGGCGTGGGCCTGTTGTGCTTTCCGGGTCCTCCGGCGCGCGTTTTCGGGGCTTCCGCCCGGCGATCGACTCTCGTATGGTGGAAACTGTTTTCCGCAGGACAGACCGCGTTACCGGCTACCCGCCGGTAGGTGCGAACATCGGATGGCGTTGCCCGGCAACAGCCGGCGCGGCGCTAGCAACGAAGCTAGGGAAAGCAGAGGAACCCGGTCATGGCAACGGCGCCCAGCGTCTCGTACTCGATGACGGTCCGGCTGGAGGTGCCCGCCAGCGGAACGGCGGTCTCCCAGCTCACCACGGCCGTGGAGTCCTCCGGCGGTTCGGTCACCGGCCTCGACGTGACCGCCTCCGGCCACGAGAAGCTGCGGATCGACGTCACCATCGCGGCCACCTCCACCGCGCACGCCGACGAGATCGTCGAGAAGCTGCGCGGGATCGAGGGCGTCACCCTCGGCAAGGTCTCCGACCGTACGTTCCTGATGCACCTCGGCGGCAAGATCGAGATGCAGTCGAAGCACCCCATCCGCAACCGTGACGACCTCTCGATGATCTACACCCCGGGTGTCGCCCGGGTGTGCATGGCGATCGCCGAGAACCCCGAGGACGCCCGCCGCCTCACCATCAAGCGCAACACCGTCGCGGTCGTCACCGACGGCTCGGCCGTCCTCGGCCTCGGCAACATCGGCCCGATGGCCGCCATGCCGGTCATGGAGGGCAAGGCGGCCCTCTTCAAGCGCTTCGCCGACATCGACGCCTGGCCGATCTGCCTGGACACCCAGGACACCGACGAGATCGTCTCGATCGTCAAGGCGATCGCCCCCGGCTTCGCGGGCATCAACCTGGAAGACATCTCGGCCCCGCGCTGCTTCGAGATCGAGGCCCGCCTGCGCGAGGCCCTCGACATCCCCGTCTTCCACGACGACCAGCACGGCACCGCCATCGTGGTGCTCGCCGCGCTCACCAACGCGCTGCGCGTGGTCGGCAAGGGCATCGGGGACGTACGGGTCGTCATGTCCGGCGCGGGCGCGGCCGGTACGGCCATCCTCAAGCTGCTCGTCGCGGCCGGCGTGAAGAACGCGGTCGTCGCCGACATCCAGGGCGTCGTCCACTCGGGCCGCGCGGACCTGGCGGGCCCCGAGGCGGGCAGCGACATGGCGGCGCTGCGCTGGATCGCCGAGAACACCAACCCGGAGGGCCTGACGGGCACTCTGAAGGAGGCCGTGGTCGGCGCCGACGTCTTCATCGGCGTCTCCGCCCCCAACGTCCTGAACGGCGACGACGTGGCCGCGATGGCCGACGGCGCCATCGTCTTCGCGCTCGCGAACCCGGACCCGGAGGTCGAGCCGGGCGTGGCGCGCGAGACGGCCGCCGTGGTGGCCACCGGCCGCTCGGACTTCCCGAACCAGATCAACAACGTGCTGGTCTTCCCGGGCGTCTTCCGCGGCCTGCTGGACGCCCAGTCCCGTACGGTCAACACGGACATGATGCTGGCCGCCGCGACGGCGCTGGCGGACGTGGTGAGCGAGGACGAGCTCAACCCGAACTACATCATCCCCTCGGTCTTCAACGACAAGGTCGCGGGAGCGGTCGCGGGAGCGGTGCGCACGGCGGCCCAGGCCGCCTTCTGAGCGTCCGGCGCGTCGCGGGATGCGGGGTTGTGGGGCCGCCCGTAGGGTGGCGGACCATGACCCCGCATCCGCTCCGGCGGTTCCATTCAGTCTCCGCAGAGTCGACGGAGCGTCACCAACAGCAGGCTGTGGCGCTTTTCGTGTGACTCCGGAGGGTGCCGGATTGGCTTTCCCGCCACAGGTGGGGGCAGGATGCTCCCCCAAGGACTTCGTCCAGGGGGAACCCCCAAGGACGCGAGCGTCGTGGGAACGGACCCGGGTCCGGGGACTGACCGAGGACCCTGGCAGCATCGGCTTCGATCTCACGCCTCACAGGCAAGAAGAACACGGGAGTAAGAACATGAACCGCAGTGAGCTGGTGGCCGCGCTGGCCGACCGCGCCGAGGTGACCCGCAAGGACGCCGACGCCGTTCTGGCCGCGTTCGCCGAGACCGTCGGCGAGATCGTCGCCAAGGGCGACGAGAAGGTCACCATCCCCGGCTTCCTGACCTTCGAGCGCACCCACCGTGCCGCTCGCACCGCGCGCAACCCGCAGACCGGTGAGCCGATCGACATCCCGGCCGGCTTCAGCGTGAAGGTCTCCGCGGGCTCGAAGCTCAAGGAAGCCGCGAAGGGCAAGTAAGCGTTCCCTTTGCGGACCGCTTGGCTTTAACGACGAAGGGCGGCCACCCCCGTGGAGGGGGGTGGCCGCCCTTCGTCGTGAGCGGGGTGCAGGGGGCGCTGCCCCCGCCAGGGGTCCGGGGGCGTAGCCCCCGGGAGAACCACCTCCGCCCCCACCCACCCCCGGAGGGTTTAGGGAAGGGGCGGGGTGGGGTGAACCCCCAGGGTCAGCTGAGCGCGCCGTTCGGGAGCTCCACCTTCGCGCCGAGCTCCACCAGCTTCTCCATGAAGTTCTCGTAACCCCGGTTGATCAGGTCGATGCCATGGACCCGGGACGTCCCCTGGGCGGCCAGCGCGGCGATCAGGTACGAGAAACCGCCCCGGAGGTCCGGGATCACCAGATCGGCGCCCTGGAGCTTCGTGGGGCCGCTCACGACCGCGGAGTGCAGGAAGTTCCGCTGCCCGAAGCGGCAGTCGGAGCCACCGAGGCACTCGCGGTACAGCTGGATGTGCGCGCCCATCTGGTTCAGCGCCGAGGTGAAGCCGAGCCGCGACTCGTACACCGTCTCGTGGACGATCGACAGGCCCGTGGCCTGCGTCAGGGCCACGACCAGCGGCTGCTGCCAGTCGGTCTGGAAGCCGGGGTGGACGTCCGTCTCCAGGGCGATCGACTTGAGCGAGCCGCCCGGGTGCCAGAACCGGATGCCCTCGTCGTCGATCTCGAAGGCGCCGCCGACCTTCCGGTACGTGTTCAGGAAGGTCATCATCGACCGCTGCTGCGCGCCGCGGACGTAGATGTTGCCCTCGGTCGCGAGCGCCGCGGACGCCCAGGAGGCGGCCTCCAGGCGGTCCGAGAGGGCGCGGTGGGTGTAGCCGCCGAGGCTGTCGACACCGGTGATCCGGATGGTCCGGTCGGTGTCCATGGCGATGATCGCGCCCATCTTCTGCAGTACGCAGATGAGGTCCTCGATCTCCGGCTCCACGGCGGCGTTGGAGAGCTCGGTCACACCCTCGGCCAGGACGGCCGTGAGCAGCACCTGCTCGGTCGCGCCGACCGACGGGTACGGGAGGCGGATCTTCGTGCCGCGCAGGCGCTGCGGGGCCTCCAGGTACTGGCCGTCGGCACGCTTCTCGATGGTCGCGCCGAACTGCCGCAGCACCTCGAAGTGGAAGTCGATCGGCCGGCCGCCGATGTCGCAGCCGCCCAGGCCCGGGATGAAGGCGTGGCCGAGCCGGTGCAGCAGCGGGCCGCAGAGCAGGATCGGGATCCGCGAGGACCCCGCGTGCGCGTCGATGTCGGCGACGTTCGCGCTTTCGACATGCGACGGGTCGAGAATCAGCTCGCCCGGCTCCTCGCCGGGGCGGACGGTCACCCCGTGCAGCTGCAGCAGGCCGCGTACGACGCGTACGTCGCGGATGTCGGGCACATTGCGCAGCCGGCTCGGACCGCTGCCGAGCAGGGCGGCGACCATCGCCTTCGGCACGAGGTTCTTCGCGCCGCGGACGCGGATCTCGCCCTCCAGCGGGGTTCCGCCGTGGACAAGCAGTACATCGTCTGTGCCGGTCATGAATCTCGCGTTCCGGAATCGTCGGGCAGGGGGCCAGAGAAAAGGGTAAGGGGCCTGGACCCATGTCCCGTAAGGGCGAGGGGGCTTCGCAACCGTAATGAATTTGCCACAACACGCTCCGCTCAAGGGAGTTCTGCGCAGCGTCACCGCGCTCCGTGGCCGGAAACGGTCGCGCCCCATTGCTGCCGTGCGCTCCCCGCCGGGGCCGAAGATGCGGGATCATGTCCGCATGACCGAGGTGTCCTCGCTCACAGGGCGGCTGCTCGTCGCCACCCCCGCCCTCGCGGATCCGAACTTCGACCGCGCGGTGGTGCTGCTCCTCGACCACGACGAGGAGGGCTCCCTCGGCGTGGTCCTGAACCGCCCGACCCCGGTCACCGTCGGCGACATCCTGGAGCCGTGGGCCTCGCTCGCGGGCGAGCCCGGGGTGGTCTTCCAGGGCGGCCCGGTCTCCCTCGACTCCGCCCTCGGCGTCGCCGTCATCCCCGGCGACGAGGGGCCGCTCGGCTGGCGCCGGGTGTACGGGGCGATCGGCCTGGTCGACCTGGAGGCGCCCCCGGAACTGCTCGCGGCGGCCCTGGGCTCGCTGCGGATCTTCGCCGGCTACTCGGGCTGGGGCCCGGGCCAGCTGGAGGACGAGCTGAGCGACGGGGCCTGGTACGTGGTGGAGTCCGAACCGGGCGACGTCTCCTCACCGGAACCGGAATCGCTGTGGCGCGCGGTGCTGCGCCGCCAGCGCAGCGAACTGGCGATGGTGGCGACGTACCCCGACGACCCTTCGCTCAACTGATGCCGCCGCGCTTCAGTACGCTAGGAACTTATGAGCACTCTTGAGCCCGAGCGCGGGGCAGGTACGGGGACCCTCGTAGAGCCGGTACCGCAGGTATCGAACGGCGACGGCGACCACGAGCGCTTCGCCCACTACGTCCAGAAGGACAAGATCATGGCGAGCGCGCTCGACGGGACCCCCGTCGTCGCGCTCTGCGGCAAGGTCTGGGTGCCGGGCCGTGACCCGAAGAAGTACCCGGTCTGCCCGATGTGCAAGGAGATCTACGAGTCCATGGGCGCGGGCGGAGACAAGGGCAAGGACAAGGACAAGAAGTAGCGCCGTTCGGGGTGCGGTGCGTTTCTGGCCGCGGACCGTGCCGCCTTGCTCGCGCAATGCCCCGCGCCCCTGATGCCTGAGGGGCGCGGGGAACTGCGCGCTTAGCCACCGACGGCCCGCAGTCGCAGTACTACCGGGGTTAGCGTGTGCCGCATGGCCATGACTTCTGCGGATCTGATCCCGGCGCCGCGCAGCTCGGAATGCCGTGCCGACAGCCCCGGCTACTTCTCGCTCGACGAACGCACCTCGCTGGACGCGGGCCCCGGCACCGGCGGCGTCGCACGCTGGCTGCGCGCGGCGGTCGGCGCCGCCACGGGGCTGCCGCTCCCGGACGGCGCCGGGCCGCACGCCGTACGGCTGCGGATCAGCGCCGACGTGGAGCGCGAGCTGGGCCCCGAGGGCTACCGGCTCTCGACGGACGGCTCGGTCGCCGACGTCGCCGTCCTCATCGAGGGCGGCAGTGCCGCCGGGGTGTTCTGGGGCGCTCAGACGCTCCGTCAACTGCTCGGCCCCGAGGCGTTCCGCCGGGCACCCGTCATGGCGGGGCGTGACTGGGACCTGCCACTGGTCACGGTCGAGGACGCCCCCCGTTTCCCCTGGCGCGGCCTCATGCTCGACGTCTCACGTCACTTCACGCCCAAGGACGGCGTGCTGCGTTACCTCGATCTGCTCGCCGCGCACAAGCTCAACGTCTTCCACTTCCACCTCACCGACGACCAGGGCTGGCGCATCGAGATCAAGCGCTTCCCGAGGCTCACCGAGGTCGGAGCGTGGCGTTCACGGACCAAATACGGCCATCGCGCGTCCGAGTTGTGGGACGAGGAGCCGCACGGCGGCTACTACACCCAGGACGACATCCGCGAGATCGTCGCGTACGCCGCCGAGCGGCATATCTCGGTGGTTCCGGAAATCGACATCCCGGGCCACTCGCAGGCGGCCATCGCCGCATACCCCGAACTGGGCAACACCGACGTCATCGACACGACCCGCCTCTCCGTCTGGGACACCTGGGGCGTCAATCCGAACGTACTCGCCCCCACTGACAACACCCTCCGCTTCTACGAGGGCGTACTCGAAGAAGTCCTCGAACTCTTCCCCGCGGCCACTTCGCCGTTCGTCCACATCGGCGGCGACGAGTGCCCCAAGGACCAGTGGAAGGCGTCCCCGGCCGCGCAGGCGCGCATCAAGGAACTCGGGCTCGCGGACGAGGACGCGCTCCAGTCGTGGTTCATCCGCCACTTCGACCGCTGGCTCGCCGACCGGGGCCGCCGCCTCATCGGCTGGGACGAGATCCTGGAGGGCGGCCTGGCGCCCGGCGCCGCCGTCTCGTCGTGGCGCGGCTACGCGGGCGGCATCGAGGCCGCGCGGGCGGGCCACGACGTCGTCATGTGCCCTGAGCAGCAGGTCTACTTGGACCACCGGCAGGCCGCCGGGTCCGACGAGCCGATGCCCATCGGATACGTACGCACACTGGAAGACGTCTACCGCTTCGAGCCCGTTCCACCGCAGCTCACCGAGGCCGAGGCGGCGCATGTGCTGGGCACCCAGGCCAACGTCTGGACCGAGGTGATGCGGGACCAGGCGCGGGTGGACTACCAGGTGTTCCCCCGGCTCGCCGCCTTCGCCGAGGTGGCCTGGTCGGCGCTGCCCGAGCCCGAAGAGCGTGATTTCGCCGCGTTCGAACGGCGAATGGAGGCGCATTACGGGCGACTTGACGCGCTCGGCGTCGCGTTCCGCCCGCCCGGCGGCCCGTTGCCGTGGCAGAAGCGCCCGGGGGTGATCGGACGCCCGATCGACGGGTCGCCCCCAAACGTGTGAGCCGGGGCGCAAGACGGGGGCCCGCCGCCCGGGATCCTGGAACCGTGAGCCGCGACCACCCCGTGCGGATAAGTCGTACAACACCTGCGAATTCGGACCATTCCCCTTGTGGGGGACGGATCTGTCCTTCGCGGACCCTCGCGTCGGTCGGCTCGGAAGATGTGCCAGAGTTGCCACGTCCGGGCTGTGAGCACGTACGGTACGGCCAGCATGCAGCCGCACAGCCAGACACCGTCGGGACAGCCGGGAGACCGGGAAGGGGCAGCTGGGTTGACCACGCACGCACCGCAGCAGGCGCAGTCGGTGACACTGCCGGCCTCGCTCGACGAGGCCGTGGCGGCGCTCGCCGCCATGCCCGCCGCCGTGCCCGTCGCGGGCGGCACCGATCTGATGGCGGCCGTCAACCGGGGGCTGCTGCGCCCCGCCGGCCTCGTCGGGCTCGGCCGGATCAACGAGATCCGCGGCTGGCAGTACCAGGACGGCCACGCGCTGCTCGGCGCCGGTCTCACGCACGCCCGGATGGGCCGCCCGGACTTCGCGGCGCTCATCCCGGCCCTCGCGGCGGCCGCGCGCGCCGCAGGGCCCCCGCAGATCCGCAACGCGGGCACCCTCGGCGGCAACATCGCCTCGGCCGCGCCCACCGGTGACGCGCTGCCCGTGCTCGCCGCGCTCGAAGCCACCCTGGTCATCGCGGGCCCCGAGGGCGCCCGCCGCGAGATCCCGGTCTCGCACCTGCTGGCCGGGCGCGAGATGCTCGCCCCCGCCGAACTCATCGGCCACGTCAGCGTGCCGCTGCTGCACGCCCCGCAGGTCTTCCTCAAGGCGACCGGCCGCACCGGCCCGGGCCGCGCCACCGCCTCCGTCGCGGTCGTCCTGGACCCGGCCCGGCGCGGGGTGCGCTGCGCGGTCGGCGCGATCGCCCCGATGCCGCTGCGGCCGCTGGAGGCCGAGCGCTGGATCGCCTCGCTGATCGACTGGGACGGGGAGCGCGCCGCGCTGGCCCCGGAGGCGCTGAACGCCTTCGGCGAGTACGTGGCCGCCGCCTGCATCCCGGACCCGGCGCCCGCGGCCGACGGCACCCCGGGCCCGGCCCTGTCGCCCGCCGTACTGCACCTGCGGCGCACGGTCGCCGCGCTGGCCCGACGAGCACTGGGGAGGGCGCTGTCGTGAGCGACAACCACGAGCGTGAGCACGAGCGCGGTACGGGCGGCTGGCAGCCGGTCCCGCAGGGCGACTACGACGACGGCGCCACCGCCTTCGTGCAACTGCCCGCCGACCTCGACGCGCTGCTCGGCGGCGACCCGCTGGCCGCGCCCGGCCACGGCTATGTGCCGCCGATGATCGTGCCGTTGACGCCCGCCGCCGCGACCGACCCGGCCGCGACCGGCACCTGGAGCATCCCGACGCCGCTGCCCGAGCCGGACCGGGGCGAGGGGCAGGTGCGCTCGGTGCAGTGGCCCGACCCGGCCGCCGTGCCCGCGCCCCCGCAGCCCGAGCCGGACCCGCTGGGCGACCCGCTGCCGGACCGCCACGCCACCGGCCAGTGGACGTTCCAGGACGACTCCGCGCTGACCGGCCAGTGGACGATCCCGGTCGCCCAGGGCGAACTGCCGGATGAATCGGGCGAATTCAGTACATCCTCGCTCATCGAGCAGTGGGGTACGACGCCGCCCGCGACCCTGCCCGGCGGCGCGCCCGCGCCCTGGGCGACCCAGCACTCGGAGCCTGAGCCCGCGGTGGAGGCGCCTGCCGCCGCCGCGCTCCCGGCGGAGCTCGACGCGCCCGTACGGGACGAGCACGCCGTCTCCTGGCCCGCGCCCGGCCCCGGCTCGACCCTGGGCGGCGCCGAGCCGACCCCGTGGTCGGCCGCGTTCACGCCGGACGTACGGGAGCCGGAGCCGCACGAGCCGGTCGCGCACGAGCCGGAGCTGCACGAGCCCGACCTGCACGTACTGCCGGACGCGCTGGAGGACGTGCACGGCCACGCGCGCGAGGACGTTCACGCGGAGGTCCGCGAGGAGTCGGACGCGGTGGTCGACGAGGAGCCGCAGCCCGTCCCCGTCCCCGTCGCCGAACCGGTCCACGCCCCCGAGCCCCACGCCCATCAGCCGCTGCCGCAGCCCGTGGCCGTCGGCGGGCCGCTGCCGGAGCCCGAGCACGTACCGGACCCGCTGCCCGAGCCCGTACGGGAAACGGAACCCGAGCCGGAGACGGATCAGGAGCCGGTCCCGGACCTGACCCCCGCCGCCGACCTGGAGCACCCGCGCGCCTCGTACGTGCTGCGCGTGAACGGTTCCGACCGGCCGGTCACCGAGGCGTGGGTCGGTGAGTCGCTGCTCTATGTGCTGCGCGAGCGCCTGGGCCTCGCCGGGGCCAAGGACGGCTGCTCGCAGGGCGAGTGCGGCGCGTGCAACGTGCAGGTAGACGGCCGTCTGGTCGCCTCCTGCCTGGTGCCCGCGGCGACCGCCGCCGGCTCCGAGGTGCGTACGGTCGAGGGCCTGGCCGTCGACGGCGAGCCGTCCGACGTGCAGCGCGCGCTCGCCGAGTGCGGGGCCGTGCAGTGCGGTTTCTGCATCCCCGGCATGGCCATGACCGTCCACGACCTGCTGGAGGGCAACCACGCGCCCACCGAGCTGGAGACCCGGCAGGCGCTCTGCGGCAACCTCTGCCGCTGCTCCGGCTACCGGGGCGTGCTCGACGCCGTACGCGAGGTGGCGGCCGGGCGCGCGGCGCAGGCGAGCGAGGCCGCCGGGCCCGACGACGGCGCCGGGTTCCCGGACGAAGCGCGCATTCCCCATCAGGCAGGTCCCGGGGCCGGCGGCGTCCAGCCCCCGCACACGCACGACGGAGGCATCGCGTGAGCAACGACGCAGCCACCGCGACGACCGCGGCGGTCGACGGGGCGGGCACCGGCCAGGAGCGGCAGGCCACCCCCGGGCGGGGGATCGGCGCCTCGCTGCGCCCGATCGACGCGCGCGCCAAGACCGAGGGCACGTTCCCGTACGCGGCCGACCTGTGGGCCGAGGGCCTGCTGTGGGCGGCCGTCCTGCGCGCCCCGCACGCCTCCGCCCGTATCGTCTCGATCGACACCTCGGCGGCGACCGAGATGCCGGGCGTCCGGGCCGTGGTGACCCACGCCGACGTGCCCGGCGATGCGGCCCACGGCCGGGGCATCGCGGACCGCCCGGTCTTCGCCGCCGACGTCGTACGCCACCACGGCGAGCCCATCGCGGCCGTCGCCGCCGACCACCCGGACACGGCCCGGCTCGCCGCCGCGGCGATCACGGTCGAGTACGAGGTCCTGGAGCCGGTCACCGACCCGGAGAAGGCGTTCGCGGCCGAACCGCTGCACCCCGACGGCAACTTGATCCGCCACATCCCGCTCCAGTACGGCGACCCGGACGTCACCGGCGAGGTCGTCGTGGAGGGCCTGTACCGGATCGGCCGCCAGGACCCGGCCCCGATCGGCGCCGAGGCGGGCCTCGCGGTACCGCGCCCCGACGGCGGCGTGGAGCTCTACACCGCGTCCACCGACCCGCACGCCGACCGCGACCTGGCGGCGGCGTGCTTCGGCCTGGACCCGGAGCGCGTGAAGATCGTGGTGACGGGCGTCCCCGGCGCGACCGGCGACCGCGAGGACCTCGGCTTCCAACTCCCGCTGGGCCTGCTCGCGTTGCGCACCGGCTGCCCGGTGAAGCTGACGGCCACCCGCGAGGAGTCCTTCCTCGGCCACTCCCACCGCCACCCCACGCTGCTGCGCTACCGCCACCACGCGGACGCGGAGGGCCGCTTGGTGAAGGTGGAGGCCCAGATCCTCCTGGACGCGGGCGCGTACGCGGAGGCGTCATCCGAATCCCTGGCGGCGGCGGTGGCCTTCGCCTGCGGCCCGTATGTCGTTCCCCACGCCTTCGTGGAGGGCTGGGCGGTCCGCACGAACAACCCGCCGTCCGGACACGTCCGGGGCGAGGGCGCGATGCAGGTGTGCGCCGCGTACGAGGGCCAGATGGACAAACTCGCGGCGAAGCTGGGCATCGACCCGGCGGAGCTGCGGATGCGCAACGTCCTGGCGACGGGAGACCTGCTCCCGACCGGCCAGACGGTGACGTGCCCGGCCCCGGTGGCCGAACTCCTCTCAGCCGTACGGGACTTCCCCCTCCCCACCCTCCCCAAGGACGACCCCGAGGACGACTGGCTGCTGCCGGGCGGCCCCGAGGGCGCGGGCGAGCCGGGCGCGGTGCGCCGGGGCGTCGGCTACGCGCTGGGCATGGTCCACATGCTGGGGGCGGAGGGCACGGACGAGGTGTCGACGGCCACGGTCAAGGTGCAGGACGGCGTGGCCACGGTGATCTGCGCGGCGGTCGACACCGGCCAGGGCTTCGCGACGCTGGCCCGCCAGATCGTCCAGGAGACGCTGGGCATCGAGGAGGTCCACGTAGCCCCGGTGGACACCGATCAGCCCCCCGCGGGCGCGGCGACGCACGGCCGCCACACGTGGGTGTCGGGCGGAGCGGTGGAGCGAGCGGCGAAGATGGTCCGCACCCAGTTGCTCCAACCGCTGGCGCACAAGTTCGGCATGTCGACGGAACTCCTCCAGATCGCCGACGGCAAGATCACGTCGTACGACGGCGTCCTGTCGACGACGGTCACCGAGGCGATGGACGGCAAGGAACTCTGGGCCACGGCCCAGTGCCGCCCGCACCCCACCGAGCCCCTGGACGAGACGGGCCAGGGCGACGCGTTCGTGGGCCTCGCGTTCTGCGCGATCCGCGCGGTGGTGGACGTGGACATCGAGCTGGGTTCGGTCCGGGTGGTGGAGCTGGCGGTGGCGCAGGACGTGGGCCGCGTCCTGAACCCCGCGCAGCTGGCGGCCCGTATCGAAGCGGGCGTGACCCAGGGCGTGGGCGCGGCCCTGACGGAGAACCTCCGCACGGCCCGAGGCGTGATCCGCCACCCCGACCTGACGGGCTACGCCCTCCCCACGGCCCTGGACGCCCCCGACATCCGCATCGTGAAGCTGGTGGAGGAACGCGACGTGGTCGCCCCCTTCGGCGCGAAGGCCGCCAGCGCGGTCCCTGTGGTCACGTCCCCGGCGGCGATCGCGTCGGCGGTCCGCGCGGCGACGGGGCGGCCGGTGAACCGGTTGCCTATTCGGCCGCAGGCTGCGGTGGTTGTGGCGGGGAACGTCTAGGCGGGCAGCGGGTACGTGGGCGGCCGGGCGGGACGGGGGCGGCCCAACGCACGCTGCCGGGCAGGCGGACGGCCCGGCAACCGTGGAACGGCACGATTCCGGGGCCGTAGCAGGCACCGCCCGCCCGCCTCCCAGAGAGACATGGGACGGGCGGCTGTTTCTCACGCGCTCCGATCGATCGCCTCAGCGCTGTTGTGCGTCGGTGCGCACCGGGCGCAGCGGCACGGCGGCCACTCGGACGTGTACAGCGGTGCGAGCGGAGCGGTGGCCGGGATCACGTGCGTCGGCCCCCAGGTCTGGCCGCCGTCCCGCGAGACCCGCAGCGTCATCTCGGCATACGGCACCGGATTCATGAGCGCGTTCCCCGCAGCCTGCCTCTCCGGTCCCACTCCGCACCCGAGTACTCGTGGCGATGAGGCCCCTCATGCAGGTCTGCGAGGGTGCAGTTGCGGGCCGGATTGCCCGGCGCCGGTTCCCAGCACAACCCCAGCCCGGACGGCTTTCCGTCCTCCATCACGTGCCTTGGCCCCGCACCCCGGTTCATGGCGTTCACTGGCCCACCACTCCGTGGACAACCAGCGGCTCCACATCGATCCCGTGGACCGCCAGGAACAGCACCCGCCGTCGCGCCCGCTGCTCACGCTCCTTCTCGTGCCGCTCATACGCGGCCAGATACGGGCGCACAAGCACCGTGTCCTCTCCCCGGAGCGCGGGCACCCGTAGGCCCATCCGCACGCGCGGCAGGGGCAGCGTCGGCGTATCCACAGGCTCCGCCACCGGCGGCCGGACGACCACCCTGTGACGGCCCCGCGCGGGCCGGAGGAACCGCCACAGCGGCTCGAAGATTCGGACGATACAGTTCGCCATGTCGACCTGCTTCCGTCAGGTGGGCCACGCCCCCGGACCGTTCACGCGGTCGCGGGGGTCTGTGCTCTCGATGCTTCTGCCGGAGAACGAAGTACCGCCAGTTGACCAGGTGTTGACTAGACTTGTTGTCAACGGTCAACTACCGCCCGGAGCAGCCATGACCGAGTTCGCTGCATGTGCTCGTGCCGCCCTCGCTGACAAGGGCATCTCGATGCGTCGGGCCGCCCGCGCGCTGAACTACGACGTCGCGTACCTCAGCCGCGTATTGAACGGCAAACAACAACCGTCTTTGAAACTGGCGAGTGGCCTCGATCAACTCACCGACGCCGGCGGCACGCTGCTGGCATGTGTATCGCAAGAGCCGAACAGTGCTGATTCGGTAACCGTGTCACCGTGGCCGGCGAAATCAGCCTCAGAAACTGACGGCGACCTGGAGGCACTTGAACTGGCTCGGCGAGTACAGGCGAGTGACGTCGGCCGCGAGACGCTTGACCGCTTGGAACATGCCTTTGACCACATGGCCATTCGCTACCAGACGACGCCGCCCCCGGAGCTGTTGCAGGATGTGCGGAAGCACTCCTCATACGTGATCAAGCTCCTTGACGGCCGGATGACGCTCAGCGAACACCGACGGCTGCTCGTGATCGGCGGCTGGTTGTCTCTCCTTGCTGCCACTCTGCATGTGGATCTCAAGGAAAATCGCGCGGCGTCATCCCGGCTCAAGACAGCGGCGCTACTCGCCCAACACGCCGACCATGACGAGATCCACGCGTGGACGTATGAGACCGATGCGTGGCGAGCGCTCACAACCGGCGACTACGCGCGTGCCGTCGAACTGTCCCAGGCCGCACAGTCCCTCGCTCCCAGCGGGGGATCAGCGGAGGTGCAAGCCACAGCTCAGGAGGGACGCGCACGGGCACGCCTTGGGCAGCGACGGGAGGTGTACGCGGCGATCGATCGCGTACAGCGCCTTGCCGACGGGCTGGAGATGCGAGCGGGCCCCGAGCACCACTACCAGTACGACCCTCCGAAGGCGACGGCGTACAGGGCAACGACACTCGCGTGGGTCGGCGACCCCGCCGCCGAGGACTCGGCGCGTGAGGTGATCACACAACTTGGGTTGGGCGGCGCTGCGAAGGTCTGGCCGCGCCGCGCCGTCTCCGCACATCTGGACTTGGCGCTGACACTGCTCTCCACCGATCGGCTGGACGAAGCATGCGACACGGCGCAGCGAGCGATTCTGTCCGGCCGTCTCCTGGGCGCAAACCACTGGCGTGTATTGGAGATCGTGAGGGCAGTTGAGGCCCGAAAGCTCCCCGAAGCCCAGGAGTTGCGCGAGGCGTATCAGGGGCTGAGCCTCGGCATGTAGACCCGGCCGTGGCTATCGAGACTTCCCGACCGCAGACTGGTGTACGCGACGCGCGACCGCCCCGGACGGGAGCTGCAGGGCGCGATTTCGGACCCGTCCGCATGCCCGAGGTCCGGCGGCGGGGCGTCGTCGGCGGCGATCGCTCCGTGGTCCGTGCCGCCACGGGGCGCCCGGTGAGCCGGTTGCCGATTCGGTTGCGGGCAATGGTGGTTGTGACAGGGAACGCGCGAGCGGAGCCCCGGGACCCCGACAGGGGACTGCGCTCCTGCACGGGGCTCCGCCCCAGAACCGCGCTGCCGGGTCCGGCCCTGGCCGTTACTTGGTGCAGCCGTACTTCTTCGTTGCGCTGGGAACGAAGTCCTCGATGAAACGCTGCAGCTTCTTGTATCCCTCGGGCGAGTCGTCCACACGACTTCCATTGAAGTGCACCGTGACATCCACGTATGCAGCCGCAGAGGTGCACTTAGCTTCAATGCTCGCGCTCCTGCTGCCGATTACTCCCTCGCCGGGAAAGAGGAGTTGGCGCTTTCTGCCCTGCTTGTAGCGCGAAGCCACCCTGTTCCAGTCCACCGGCTCCGGTGCACGGTCGAAGTACTGAACTGTCCCCGTCAGAATGCGAGTTCCACCGATGTTGATGCCGCAGGTAGCCCCAGGGTGAGATGGCAAGTCGAATTCCTCTTCCTTGAGGTTCCCGCTGTGAGGGAGGAGAGGCGACAGGCTTTGCTTTGACACCGTCACGCCGCAGAACTCTCCGGGTACGTCAACGGCCTTGCTGCATCCGGCTGCTGCCATCGCCAGGACCAAGATGGATGCTGTGATTCCCTTCGTCGTTTTCACTACTGGGCTCCTGCGATCCCGCGTGCCATGGAGTTTCCGCCGTTGGCCGCTGTGGCGATCTGGTTGTAGATCCCGCGGTTGCTGTATCCGGTGTGGCTTTCCGCCCAGCGCGAGTTGGCCGCATACCACTGATCGGCGAGGGCATTGAGTTGGCGTCGTCGAGCGTCATAGGTCATCTGACTGTCGCTGGTGAGCTGGTCCGCCTGGCGCTTCTGCTCGTCTATGATCCAGGCGGTGGTCACCGCGTCGGCTCCGCGCTGCGCCAAGTCTCCGTACCCGGGAATGAAGTTCAGCAGCGCGCCCGAGGTGTGGTAGCTCCACGCCTTGTCCCAGGTGTAGTCGTGCTGGTCGCCTTTGAGGGCGAGGTAGCGGCCTTCCTCCATGAAGCCGACCGCGTAGCCTGCCGAGCTCAGCGTGTCCTCCGGTTTCCTGCTCCTGTCGGTGAAGCTTTCGACGATGGCGTGCTGCATGCCCTCGTGGAGCATTCCGTAGGACTGCTGGTCCCTGGAGATCTGCTTGGTGATCTCCAGGACCTGGCTCTGGTCGAGGGGCGCCAGGTCCTGGTTGGGGGTGCCCATCGTCGCGTACACCTCCCGACTGTGATTGGTCATGATCTTCGCCATGTCGTCCCGCAGCGACGGCGGCATGTCGTCGCCCTGCTGAGACAGGGTCTCCAGCGACTGTTGGAAAACGCGGTCGTTGGCGTCGGTGTGGGAGGTGGGGCCGGGGTGGAGTGCCGAGGGGGAGATGCCGGTGGCCGCCGCGGTCAGGACGTCGCCCAGGCCCTTGCGGTCGTCGACGTCGAGGACGTTGCTCGCGTCGTATTCGACGTTGCCGCCCGGACCGCCCCACCGGGTGGTGTTGGCCACGTCCCAGTCGCGGCTCCCGCTGCCGTGGCCCAGCAGGTAGTCGAAGCGTTCCTTGCCGGCCTTCGTGCCCGGGTCGAGGTACCCGGCGGCGCCTCCCGGGTCGTGGGACAGGACGCCGAGTGCGGCGTCGACGGGGTCGTTGGCGAACCACCCGTCGCCGTTCTTGTTGTCGAACTTGCCGTACAGGTTCCAGAGGTGGGGGTGCTGCTTCTCGGCAGCGATCATGCCGTCGGTGACGTCCGCCACGAACTGCGGCGAGTACGCGTGGCCCTGCTGCATCAGCGTGGCCAGGGTCTGGTAGCCGCGAACCTGCTGGCCCTCCCCCTTGGCTTGCTCGGGGACCTTGTCGGCGACCGCTTCGAGATCGTACTTGTCGCCGCCGTGTGCCCCCAGTGCCCCCATCCACCGGGAGTAGAAGTCCGCGTCCGGCGTCTGCTGCCAGCCCTTGTACCAGCCCTGGTACTCCGCCGTCCCGAACGGGACACGCCTGCCCTGGCGGTCGGTGAAGTCCGGGACGCGCATCGCGGTGGCCAGCGAGTCGGACAGACCGCCTGCGATGTTGAGGTAGGCGTCCTTGTGCCGGGTGTCGTCGAAGTACGCGAGGTCGTCGAGCTTGTTGGAAAGCCGCAGGGTCTTGTCCACGCCGAGTGAGTCGAGCAGGGTCTGGCTGAAGACCTTGTTGCCGGAGTTGTCGTGCATCAGGCGTTGCCACTCCGCCAGATCGTCCGGTTTCTGTCCGGCCAGGATCTGGTCCGCGTACTGCTTGGCCTCATGGGCCTTGACGACCTCGACTGCGTCGTCCGCCTTGCCGTTGAAGGTGTGTCCCAGCCCCAGCGGGTCGAGGATGTTCTCGAAGAAGCCCTTGACTCCTGCCGCCTTGTGCAGGGCGAGCTTGACGCCCTGGTCAGTGTCGTCGACCGCCCGTACGGCATCCTCGATGCTCTTGGTCCAGGCGGCTTCCACCGCATGCTCCTTTCCGAGGAAGTTCTCGTAGCCGGGACCGTGCCCTTCCTGCTTCACCCGGTCGACGTCGAGGGCCGCCTCCCCTTGGTGGTTGACGGACAGGCCGTTCTTGCGGGCCTGTTCGACCAGCTCCTTCACGCTGTCGATCCGCCGGGAGAACTGGCCGTGGGCGTCCCGCAGGAGGGCGGCGACGGCGCGGGCTTCGGTCTGGGCGTCGGCGTACTGCTTGCGCGTGGCCGCGAACTGCTTGGCGGCCGCCTCGGCGCTGACCCCGGTCCAACTGCCGCGGTGCGCGAGGTCTTCCACGCCGGACGCGTAGAACGCCTCCAGGTCCTTGAAGCCATCAGCTGTGGCGTCCCAGGCCGCGGCCGCCTCGGTCAGGGCACCCAGCCGGATGGTGACGACGTCCTGATAGGTGAGCATTCTGATCCCCCCGTCCTACCGTTCGCGTTGACGGTCGCGCCGGGTGGCGAGCTGTGCCATCTCGCTCTCCACGCCGTGGTCGGTCTGCTGGAACTCCCGCTTGGTCTGCTCCAGGGCCGCCTGGTCCAGGGCAAGGCGCGCCTGCAAGTTCTTGACCTGCCGCTCCCACTCGGCGTGCGCGTCCTTGAGGCCCGATCCGGTCTCCCAGGCGGAGAACTCCCGGGCGGCCGCGGTGCAGGGCTCCTCGGTGAGGCCGCCGGCCTTGTCCGTGTTGGGCCGTAACTCCTCCCGCAACGCCTTGGCCGCGCTCTGCTTGCCCGCGTAGTTCGTCTTGAGGTCGTCGGTGCCGGCCGCTCCGTCGGCGCCGTCCAGCCGCATACGGTCGTGCTGTCGGTCCGCTGCCCCGGCCTTCAACTGCTCCCACTCTTCCCACGCCACTTCATGCCCCCCACGTGGTTGCCGATGTGATCCGTACGGACGTCCTAGTAGCGGCGTCGTGTTCAGGTGATCGCACTGTAATTGGGCACTGGTCGGGCCGAGTTCCGCCGGTGATCTCCACAGCGCGTTCCAGCCATCGGACGACGGGAGGAAGGGGAGAGGGTCAACCCGGGCTGGGCGGTCATTCGTTTCGTAGCCGCACTGTACGAGCCGTGTCCCCACGGAACTCGAAGACCGAAAGCAGAGGGAGGAGTTCAGTCTGTCAGTGGTGCTGACTACAGTTACTTCCAGAGCAGTACGGGGAACGGGGAAACGGGGAGGCTTCTGTGGCGAGCAGCGGTGGGGACGGCGGGGACATCGGGCCCGGAGCGAACGTGGTGGCGCCGGCGGTGCTGGGGCTGATGCCGGGTATCGGCGCGGCTGCGGGTGCCGCCGTGGTGGCCGCAGCCGATCTGGCCCGCGAGGCCGAGTCGATGATGACGTTCAAGAAGCGGGTCGACGGGCTGCTCACCGAGCTGAACGAGTCGGAGGCCTCGTCGGCCAAGATCGGCGCCGACCGCCTCGCCAAGTCCGAGCTGGGCCCCGACGACTTCAAGGAGAGCGCCTTCCTGTACGGCGCGTACGAGGTCGTCCACGAGCGCATCGGCCAGCTCTCCAAGGCGCTGGGCATGCAGATCGAGGGCCTGTGCATCGCCGTACTGGCGGCGGAGAACGGCTACGACGGCGTGGACGCCGACGTCCGTGACCGGATGCGTGCGATCAGCGGCGAGCTGCAGAAGCAGTACCAGGAGTACGGGCCGGGGCCGTCGGGGACCTCGACGCCGGGCGCGCCGCCGCAGACCACGCCGGACAAGGGCGCGACGGGCGGCTCGATCTGATGTATTCGTACGTGGCGATGGTCGCGTACGCGACGGGGGACGACGGAAGTCGGGGAATGGCGGTGCGACGAGATGGCTGAGAACAAGGACCAGGGCGCCGAGGAGGCGCCGAAGGCGCTCCTGGTGGAGCGTACGGACTTCGAGTCCAAGTCCCACGAGGAAATGTGGGCCATGGTCCAGGGGATGAAGGGCGAATCCGCGGACGGCCTGGCCAAGAAGCTGACGAAGGCGTCCACGGCGATCACGAAGATCGGCGACGACCTCAAGCTGCACATGAGCCGGGTGGTCTGGCAGGGCGAGGGCGCGAAGGCGTTCACGGACTGGGGCCACGACGCGGCCATGGCCACGCTGGAGCTCGGCAAGTACAGCCAGGACGCGTCCAGTTGGCTCGCCTCGGTCTCGCACGCCATCACCCAGGCGAAGTCGGCGGTCCCGGCGTACGACCCGGCCCTCAAGCAGCAGGCCACCGACGCCCACAGCGAGTACATCGCGGCCCACCACGACCCCGACGCCATACAGGAGGCCCGCGACGCCTCGACCAAACTGACCGGCCTCAACCAGAAGATGGAGGGCCAGCGGCAGGAAGCGGTACGCGAGCTGAAGCGGCTCTCGGATGTGTATGTGCAGTCGGGGCAGCAGGTCGCCGCCCTCCGGCCGCCGGTGTTTCCGCCGCCGCCGGCGGCGTTCGTGCCGCCGGCGCAGAGGATTGACGGCAGCCAGTATGTGGGCGGTGGATCCACGTCGTCGGCATCGGGCCGCAGGACCTCGACCGCGCAGACCGGCAGTCACCTCTCGACCCCGTCGGCGACGACGAGCAGCACTTCAGCGAGGCCGCATGCCGTGGCCCCGGCAGCCGTGACGACTCCAACTCACGTACCTGACCGCCCTGTTGGTACGAACATCGACGGCATCGGCACATTGCCGCCGCCCACCCATGTCGCTCCCACCGGTCCAGTCACTACCCCCACCCCGTCGCCTGTCGGCAGGCCGGACGTCGGACCGATGCCGCCCATCGGGATCCCGCCCACGTTCACCGGAGGCGGCAAGAACGGGCTGCCGGAGCCCGGTGTCCTGGGCGGACGGCAGACGACCGGCGGTCTGCGCGGACCCTCGCTCCCGGGGCGGAGCACCGTGGGCGGTCTGCCCCCGAGCGCGCCGCCGCGACAGACCGGCATCGTCGGCGGCCGTCCCGTACCGCCCAGCGAGGGTAAGCCGACGAGCGGCATCCCGCGCAGCACCGTCATCGGCGAAGAGGGGCGCCAGGGGCCCCAGGGCAGCACTCAGGGCCGTCCGCCGATGGCCCATGGCCCCGGTGGCCACATGGGCGGTGGCGGTGGAAGCCGGGGAGGCTTCTCCGGCGGACGTCGACTGGCGGGCGAGCCCGGTGGCATCGTCGGCGGTCGTCCGACCGAGCCCGGCGTCCGGAGTGGTCGCCCGTTCACGGAGGGCGGCTCGGGTCTCGTACGCAACGGCGCTGCCGAAGGCAACCCGCAAGCCGGTCGGTCCGGTGGTCGCGGGATGATTCCGCCCGGGATGCACGGTCCCGCCGGGCGGCGTGACGAGCGTGGCGGCGAGCGGCCGGACTACCTCACCGAGGACGAGGAAACCTGGCAGCAGAGCGACCGCCGTATTGTGCCGCCTGTAATCGACTGAGCCTTTACGAAGGAAGCGCATGCCTACCAGCAGCCATCGAGCAATGAGGCACGGCCGTGCCGTGTCCGTCGTCCTTGGGGCGCTGCTGGTGGGCGTTGCCGCCACACCCGCGCATGCGGACACGGTCCGCGAGAGGCAGTGGCACCTCGACGCCATGCAGGCCGAAGAGATGTGGAAGACCAGCACGGGCAAGGGGGTTACCGTCGCGGTCATCGACACCGGCGTTGATGACACTCTGGCTGACCTCCGTGGCCAGGTGCTGCCCGGCCTCAATCTCTCCAATAAGCAGGGTGACGAACACACCGACTGGGATGGCCACGGAACCGGAATGGCGTCCCTGATTGCCGGTACCGGTAAGAAGTCGGTGGCGGATGGGGCCTATGGTCTGGCGCCTGGGGTGAAGATCCTTCCGGTCAGGCTGCCGGAGGCCGATGAGGGGGGAAAGCTCACAAACCTCCCCATGTGGCTCCAGAAGCTGAGCCAGGGAATCCGCTATGCGGCGGACCACGGCGCCAAGGTGATCAATATTTCGCAAGCCTCTACGGAGGGATCGGACGAACTCACCAGCGCGGTGAAGTACGCCTTGTCGAAGGGATCTTTGGTCTTCGCCGGCGTCGGTAATAGCGGCGACAAGGGCAACCTCGTGGAGTACCCGGGCGCAACTCCCGGCGTCGTGGGTCTAGCAGCCGTGGACAAGAAGATCGAGGCGACCAAGGAGTCGGAACACGGGCCACAGGTCGACCTCGCGGCGCCGGGTGACGAAATGACCCACGCCTGCGGCGGCGGTACCCACATCTGCCTCAGCCACGGCACCAGCGACGCCACCGCCCTCGCCTCCGCCTCCGCCGCCCTCATCTGGTCCAAATACCCCCAGTGGACCAACAACCAGGTCCTCCGCGTCATGCTCAACACGGCAGGCGGCCCCAAGAACGGGGACAAGCGCAGTGACTACATCGGGTACGGGGTCGTCCGCCCCCGTATCGCGCTGACGACCCCCGGCGACCCGGGTCCGGCGAACGAGTGGCCGCTGCCCGACCTGGCGGCGGCAGGCTCCCCGTCCCCGCAGGCACCCACGTCCCCGGCCCCGGCCCCGTCCACCTCGGCCAAGCCCGCCCCCGCCGCGTCCGACTCCGGGTCCGGCGGCGGGAGCAACACCGGCCTCTGGGTCGGCCTGGGCGCGGCGGGGATCGTGGTCGCGGCCGTAGCCGTACTGCTCGTACGGTCACGACGCCGCGCCGCATAGGGAACTCGGTCAACCCGCCACCCCCCTCCCAGCCATTCAGGTGGGACGAAACGGCCACGAACTCCCATAGCCGGACCGTGTGCTGGCGCGAAGCCCAACGTCTCCCTACCGTATGGAAACGGTAAAGACTTGTCCTGGTGGCCGGGGAGCGGGGACCCGTATGTCGTTCGAGGAAGAGTGGCGGCAGGCGCACGCCAATGCGGCTGCGAACGCCGCAACGCGTCTGAACAGCACCCGTGACCGGCAGCAAGGCGGCGGCGCAGCCGATCTGAGTGTGCGGCGCGACGACCTCGGCGTGGTCGGCGGAGACGCGTACAAACTCCACGACAGCCTCGGGCGCGACGGCCACCACGCCCACGAGTCCACCCACACCGCGGCCACCGCCCTCACCACCCGCAACTTCACGAGCGGCGCGGAGCTGGCGAAAGTCCGCGACAAATGGGACGGCCAGCTCAGGACGTTGCGCGACGCGTGCGCGCAGATCTCCAATCACCTCGACTATTCGATGGCCGCGCACGCCAAGGACGACGAGCACATCGGCGGCGAACTGCTCGCGGTGTCGCGGATCAACGCGTACTTGAAGTAGCGGGGAAAGAACGGGACTTCAAGAATTCGCATGCTCACTTACGAAGACGTCGCCAATGCCCCCGTCGACCAGCTCAAGACCGCCGTCGACGACTGGTCCGACATGGCCGCCAAGCTCAAGACCCTCGCCGAGGAAGCCCGCAAGGGCATGAAGGCGCACGCCGACAAGGCGGACTGGGCCGGGGTGAACGCCGGGGTCAGCCGGCAGTTCATCGGCAAGACGGCCAAGGAATTCGAGGACGCGGCGGCGGAGGCCAAGGGGATTCACGCCGTACTGGCCGACGGATACGAGGCGTTCAAGCGCGCCAGGGATCAGTTACGGACCATCGTCGACGGGTCGGAGAAAGCGGGTATCGCCGTCGACGCCCGTGGCCGCGTCACCACCCGCTATTCCGTCTCCGGCGACTACGCCGCCCATAACCCGGCGCCGGGCGTGTCCGTCGATCCCGACCTCAAGCGGCAGAACGATGCCGTCGCGCAGTGGCAGCGCCGCATCAAGGCGATTGTGGAGGAGTGCGGCGAGGCGGACGAGTCGTTACGGCGGGCGCTGGCGGCGAACGGCGGGGGCGACCACGACTTCGCCGCGCCGAAGTTCAGCGGGCTGGAAGACGAGAAGGCGGCTCGCGCCGTTGAACTGGCCCGGAAAGCCACGGGAGTTGGCGGCGTCGCACGTAACGTCGAGGCCCTTCGCCGACTCCAGGAGCTCGTGCACGACAACGCGAAGGATCCGGAGTTCGCCACGGCCTTCTACCGTCGGCTGGGCGCGGACGGCACGCTTGAGCTGTACACGAAGATGTCCCTGGACGCGACCGGCCTCGGCGTGGCCGGGCGGGACCGGGTCGCGATGGTGCACGGTCTCCAGGACGACATGGGCGAGATGCTCGGCGTCGCGACGGATCCCAAGACGCGCGGCCACCTTGACGGCACCTGGACCCTCGACATGATGCGGGCCGGTCGCAAACGGATCGACATCCCGGGCGTCACGAGCATCGGCGCGAAGGTGTACGGGTACCAGGCGCTGGGTGCGTTGTTGCGCCACGGCCGGTACGACAAGGAGTTCCTGGTCCCCATCGGGCGCGACATGGTCGGGATGGAGCACCAGGACCCGGGCATTTGGGAGGGGAACCTGCCCACCGCCCAGGCGAAGGCCTTCAACCTCGACAAGGACGGCGGCCGCGGCTTCGACCCCATGACCGGCCTGATGCAGGCCATGGGCCACAACCCGCAGGCGTCGACGGCCTTCTTCAACGAGCCCGTACGCGAGGACACCAACGGGGACGGGATCGTCACCACCGACGACACCCCGGTCTCCGGCGACCAGGGCCGCCCCCAGGGAATGGTCGACTACGCCCTCGCCCGCAAGCCAACGGCGGACTGGTTCGACAACGCCCCCACCGACGGCCCCCTCCCGACCCCCCTCCAGACCGCCACCGGCAACGCGCTGGAGGCGGCGGTCACGGGGCGGGTGCCGGGGGACACCCACGCGAGTCCGGTGGAGCACACCGAGGCGATGGCGAAGGTGATGGAGCGGGTGGTGGCGAAGGTCGGCAGCCACCCCGAACTCCTGGACGACGGCGAAGGCGCCCTCCCCGGCCAACTGACAGCGATGGCAGGGAATTTCGGGAACATGGCGGCGGAGTACATGCCGGACCTCCAGGCGGCGGCGGAGGACGGGGCGCATCAGGCCAAGGTGGTGGGGGTGCAGGCGCATTTCGAGAGCGGGCAGATGGTGCACTTCCTTGGTGCGGTGGCCCAAGACCCGGGATCTTATGGGGTGATCAACAGTGCCCAGCAGGCCTACACCACACTCCTGGTACGTGATGTCTTCGCGCACCCGGAGAACCACGGAAGTGACGTGGGGGCGGCTGTGAACAATGCTGTTCATCCCGGGGGAGAAATCGCCGGAATCATGGCGCAGGCGCGGGTCCAGGCGATCTACGAGACACACTCGGCCTCCGATGCCGAGTTCAACGACGCGGTCGCGGATAGGGCCAAGTGGGCAAACCGCGTCGTCGATGCGGTCGGCGGAAAATACATCGAAATGCTTCCGGTCGGCGGCGATGCGGTGAACTGGCTGAAGGATGACATCACGGACTCCATTGTCGAGGGGGCGAAAAAAGACTCCTCGGCGGAGGCGAGCCAGGAGGCTGCCGACGCCTATTCCAAGGCCGAGGCGCGGGCCAAGGAGTCTGCCGCGTCCGCAGTAGGCAACGCCGGGAAGAGCGCCGGACTCGCGCAACGCGACATCCGGGAGTACCAGGGCCTGGCCTCGTCTGAAACCGGTGACGCATTTTCGGTCGGCCGAAATCATCACGCGGCGAGCACGCCCCCTGCCGGGGGAGCGGGCCAGTGATGAGGGCTGCGGGCAGGATTTCCGCCGTCGCGCTGGCCGGAACGCTGGTCCTTGCCGGCTGCGCGGACGGAAACTCCGTACCCAGCTTGCCGAAGAGCATCTGCTGGCAGGGGGAGTTCGCCGGTAGTACGGTCTCGCCACTGCTGCCCAAGGGCGACAAGGCGCAAGTGAAGATGCCCGACGATCCAGTCTTCGATGTGTTCGAGCACCGGACAAGTACCTATTGCTCGGTATTCGTCGATGGTGGGCGTGGTCGCGGGCGCGAGAGCTTTCTTGCCTGGGCCCAGGTGCGGCGCAGCGGAAGGGGTACGGAGTGGAACCACTGGGGGCCGCGCTCGACCAGCCGTATTTCCGTGGGCGACGAGGGGTTTCTCTGGGCGACGGGCGCGGCTTCCGTAATTCTCTGCGAACGCCCGGACTTGCCACGAGGTGCGGGTTACCGGCTGTACAAGGACCAGAAGTACGTTGAGCTGGCGCTCGTCGCCGAGGACGCCCCCGACACCCGGCAGACCCGGGAGACCTTCACGTCCTTGCTGACGCAGTACGTCCAGTTCGCCAAGCGGGAGCTGAAGTGTGCGAATGGGGCGTGACCCATTCATGGAGGCCGTGGCGGGGATCGAACCCGCGTAACTCGCTTTGCAGGCGAGTCCCTGAGCCACTCGGGCACACGGCCGTGTGCTGACTTCTTTGACCGTAGGGGGTGGGTGCGGGCGGGGGAAGGTGCGGCGGTGGGGTGCAACGGGACTGCCATGTTGCGTTCATGTGGGGGGCGTGGGGGGCTTGGGGCGTACGACCAAATGTTGAGTGGGGAGACCTTCTTTTGACAGGGGTCATACCGCGCCATGCCTCTTACTCTGGGGCCATGAGTGCGCTTGAATCCCCTGATGCCCCAGTCGAAGTCGAAGCCCCGGATCGTGTGGCTTCCGCTCCTCGCCTTGGTGGCGTGCTGGGCAAAACCCATCGGGCGCTCAGCATCGGGGCCATCTCCGTCGTTCTGCTCATCGCCTTCGAGGCGACCGCCGTCGGGACCGCGATGCCGGTGGCGGCGCGGGAGTTGGACGGGGTGTCGTTGTACGCGTTCGCCTTCTCCGCGTACTTCACGACCAGCCTGTTCGGGATGGTCGTCGCCGGGCAGTGGGCCGATCAGCGGGGGCCGCTGGGGGCGGTCGCGGTGGGGGTGTCCGCGTTCGGGGCGGGGCTGCTGTTGTCCGGGACCGCGGTGAACATGTGGACGTTCATCGGTGGGCGCGCCGTGCAGGGGCTCGGGGGCGGGCTCGTCATCGTGGCGCTGTACGTCGTGGTTGGGCGGGCCTATCCGGAGCGGCTGCGTCCGGCGATCATGGCGGCGTTCGCGGCGAGCTGGGTGGTGCCGTCGGTGGTCGGGCCGCTGGCGGCGGGGACGATCACCGAGCGGCTCGGGTGGCGATGGGTGTTCGTCGGGATCCCGGTCCTGGTCGTGTTTCCGCTGGCCCTCGCGTTGCCCGCGATACGACGGATGGCCTCCGGGCCCGCCGATCCGGACGCGCCCGTCGAGGCGTTCGACCGGCGGCGGATCCGGCTGGCGCTGATGATCTCGCTGGGGGCGGGGCTGTTGCAGTACGCCGGTCAGGATCTGCGGTGGCTGTCGCTCGTGCCTGCGGTGGCGGGCGGTGCGCTGCTCGTTCCCGCCGTCGCGGGGCGGCACGGGCTGTTGCCGCGCGGCACGTACCGGGCCGCGCGGGGGCTGCCGTCGGTGGTGCTGCTGCGGGGGATCGCGGCGGGGTCGTTCATCGCGGCCGAGTCGTTCGTACCGCTGATGCTGGTGACGCAGCGGGGGCTGTCGCCGACCATGGCCGGGTTCTCGCTGGCGGCGGGCGGGGCGACGTGGGCGCTCGGCTCGTACGTACAAGGCCGGCCCTGGGCCGAGCCGCATCGGGAGCGGCTGATGGTGGTGGGGATGGTGATGGTGGCCGCGGCGATCGCGTCGGCGCCGAGTGTGCTGATACCGGCGGTGCCGGTGTGGGTGGTGGCGGTCGCGTGGGGCGTGGGGTGCTTCGGGATGGGGATGGTGATCGCCTCCACGAGCGTGCTGCTGCTTCAGCTGTCGGCGCCGGGGGAAGCCGGGGCGAACTCCGCGGCGCTGCAGATCTCCGACGGGCTGTCGAACGTGCTGCTGCTTGCGGGGGGTGGGGCGGCGTTCGCTGCGCTGGGGGGTGGGTCTGTGGGGGCCGCGCATGACGTGGTGGCGTCTGCGGGGGCTGCCGCCGGGCATGGTGGGGCGTTTGCGGTGGTGTTTCTGCCGATGGCGGGGGTGGCGTTGGTGGGGGCGTGGGTGGGGTTGCGGTTGGGGTCCCCCACCCCGCCCGTTTCCTGAACCCTGCCGGGGGCGGGTGGGGGTGAGGGTGGTTACCCGGGGGCTCCGCCCCCGGACCCCTTTGCGAGGGCTGCGCCCCCTGCACCCCGCTTCGGGGCTCCGCCCCGGGCCCCGGTGGGGTGGGTGGGCACGCTCGCGGGGCTTCGCCCCTGCACCCCGTTTCGTCTGCGGATCGTGCTGGGTTGCTCGCGCAGTTCCCCGCGCCCCTAAGAGGGCCCTTCGGGCCCATTTAAGGGGCGCGGGGAACTGCGCGACCAGCCCCCACCCACCCGCAGCCGACAAGACCGGCCGCCCGCCCAGGGCCTTCGGGAAGGGGCGGGGTGGGGAAGCTCCCCGCCGTTGTGAACCCGCTCTCACCCCACCCCCCACCCGCCCCGCCGACCCCGGATCAAGACCGCCCCACCGGTAAGGTGGCCCGGTTGTCGTACGTAACGCCGACGCACAACCGGCCCGTAAAGCGCACCGAAAACCCCCGCCGCCCCCGACCGCACGAACCGGAGACCGTGACTACTACCGCCTCCCACCACCTCTCACCCGCCTTTCCCGGCCGCGCCCCCTGGGGTACGGCCAACAAGCTGCGTGCCTGGCAGCAGGGGGCGCTGGAGAAGTACGTCCAGGAGCAGCCCCGCGACTTCCTCGCCGTCGCCACGCCCGGCGCCGGCAAGACGACGTTCGCGCTGACGCTCGCGTCGTGGCTGCTGCACCACCATGTCGTGCAGCAGATCACCGTCGTCGCGCCGACCGAGCACCTGAAGAAGCAGTGGGCGGAGGCGGCGGCGCGGATAGGCATCCGGCTCGATCCGGACTACAGCGCGGGGCCGTTGAGCAAGGACTACCACGGGGTCGCGATCACGTACGCCGGTGTCGGCGTGCGGCCGATGCTCCACCGCAACCGGTGCGAGCAGCGCAAGACCCTCGTCATCCTCGACGAGATCCACCACGCCGGTGACTCGAAGTCCTGGGGTGAGGCCTGCCTCGAAGCGTTCGACCCGGCCACCCGGCGCCTCGCCCTCACCGGCACCCCCTTCCGGTCCGACACCAATCCCATCCCCTTCGTCACGTACGAGGAAGGGAACGACGGGATTCGGCGCTCCTCCGCCGACTACACCTACGGCTACGGCAACGCCCTCGCCGACGGCGTCGTGCGGCCCGTCATCTTCCTCTCCTACAGCGGCAACATGCGCTGGCGCACCAAGGCCGGTGACGAGATCGAGGCGCGGCTCGGGGAGCCGCTCACCAAGGACGCCATCTCGCAGGCCTGGCGCACCGCGCTCGACCCGCGCGGCGACTGGATGCCGAACGTGCTGCGCGCCGCCGACCAGCGCCTGACCGAGGTCCGCAAGGGCATCCCGGACGCCGGCGCCCTCGTCATCGCCTCCGATCAGGACTCCGCCCGCGCCTACGCGAAACTCATCCGGGAGATCACGGGCAGCAAGGCCACCGTCGTTCTCTCCGATGACAACGGTGCCTCTAAGAAGATCGACGAGTTCAGCGCCGGCGACTCCCGGTGGATGGTCGCCGTCCGCATGGTGTCCGAGGGCGTCGACGTGCCCCGGCTCGCCGTCGGCGTCTACGCCACCACCATCTCCACGCCCCTCTTCTTCGCGCAGGCCGTCGGCCGTTTCGTGCGGTCGCGGCGGCGCGGCGAGACCGCGTCCGTCTTCGTGCCCACCATCCCCACCCTCCTCGGCTTCGCCACCGAGATGGAGGTCGAGCGCGACCACGTGCTCGACAAGCCGAAGAAGGACGGGGAAGAGGACCCGTACGCCGAAGAGGACAAGCTCCTCGCCGAGGCCGAGAAGCAGCAGGACGAGGACACCGGCGAGCAGGACATGCTCCCCTTCGAGGCCCTTGAGTCCGACGCCGTCTTCGACCGGGTTCTCTACGACGGCGCCGAGTTCGGCATGCAGGCCCACCCGGGGAGTGAGGAAGAACAGGACTACCTCGGGATTCCCGGGCTCCTCGAACCCGATCAGGTGCAGCTGCTGCTCCAGAAGCGGCAGGCCCGGCAGATCGCGCACAGCCGGCAGAAGCCCGCCGAGCAGGCCGACCTGCTGGAGATTCCCGCCGAGCGCCGTCCCGTGGTCTCCCACAAGGAACTCCTGGAGCTGCGCAAGCAGTTGAACACGATGGTCGGCGCGTACGTCCACCAGAGCGGCAAGCCGCACGGTGTCATCCACACCGAGCTGCGGCGTGTGTGCGGCGGCCCGCCGAGCGCCGAGGCCACGGCCGGGCAGATCCGTGAGCGGATCAAGAAGGTGCAGGAGTGGGCCACCCGGATGAAGTGACGGCCGCGGGTCAACTCCCGTACGTCCGAAGGTAGTTGGTGAGGGCGGGGCCCGGGTGCGACGCCGGGCCCCGCCCCTCTTCACCCGTGGGGACGGGGATGGTCGGCGAGGGACGGCCCCCACGGTCGCCCTCGCACACCCCCAACAGTAATGGGAAGGCAAAGTCCCCCGCGTGGACCAAGGTCCCGCGCGCCCTGGACTTTGGTCCCGAACCGGGATCAAAACCCCGGCTTGTCAAAGGTCGCGCCCGGATTCTGGACGAGGCCTTCCGCTGAGCGGGACCGATCGCTACTGTCCCGCCATGCAAACGCCCCGTGGCAGCGCCGCCGCGGAGCGCAGCCGGTGCCATGGCCTGCCGGCGGCCTCTGTGCGCGTCGCCGCGGGACCGGTGTCGCGATTTTCGTAGAGAGCCGCCGACGACTCACCATAAGGAGTGGGCGTCGTGACCGCGGAGACCTCCCAGACGCTCGACCGGGGACTGCGTGTCCTCAAGCTGCTCGCCGACACCGACCACGGCCTGACCGTCACCGAGTTGTCCAACAAGCTCGGCGTCAACCGGACGGTGGTCTACCGTCTGCTCGCCACACTGGAACAGCACGCTCTCGTACGACGTGACCTCGGCGGCCGCGCCCGGGTCGGACTCGGGGTCCTGCGGCTCGGCCGACAGGTCCATCCGCTCGTACGGGAAGCGGCCCTGCCCGCGCTGCGCTCGCTCGCCGAGGACATCGGGGCGACCGCGCACCTCACCCTGGTCGACGGGGCCGACGCACTCGCCGTCGCGGTCGTCGAGCCGACCTGGACCGACTACCACGTGGCGTACCGGGCCGGATTCCGCCATCCCCTCGACCGGGGTGCGGCGGGCCGGGCCATCCTCTCCGCCCGCCAGGCCGGCGGCCTCGTCGACCCGGGCTACACCCTCACCCACGGCGAGCTGGAGGCCGGGGCCAGCGGAGCCGCCGCGCCCCTGGTCGGGGTGACCGGCATAGAGGGAAGCGTCGGCGTGGTGATGCTCGCGGACGCGGTGCCCGAGCGGGTCGGCCCGAGAGTGGTGGACGCGGCCCGGGAGGTGGCGGACGCGCTGCGGTGAGGGAGGGGGCTCGGGTGCGCTGTGGTGACCCGAGCCTCAGCCCGGCCCCGACCCTGGCCCCCGCCCTGGCTGCCCGGGCTCGCACCCGGGCCCGCGCCCCCGGCCCCCGTAGCCGTCGGACCTCGCCCGATACATTGGATCCGTGCACCCCCGTCACTCACGCCTCCGCAACCTCGCCATCGGCTCCGCCCCCGTCGTCGCGCTGCTGGCCGTCGCAGGCTTCGCGCCGCTGCCGTTCTCGGTGGCGCAGCCGGGGCTGACCGCGAACGTGCTCGGCGACGACAAGGGCACCCCGGTGATCACCATCCAGGGCAGACCGGCCCGGCACACCACCGGTGAGCTGCGCATGACGACCATCGAGGCGACCGGGCCGTCCGCCGAGATCGGGCTCTCGGACGTCGTACGGGCGTGGTTCCGCACCGACCGGGCCGTCATGCCGCACGACTCGGTCTATCCGAGCGGCGGCAGCGACAAGGAGATCGCCGCGCACAACCAGGCCGAGATGAAGCAGTCCCAGGACAGCGCCACCGCGGCCGCCCTGAACCAGCTCCACCTCAACGCCGGCCAGGTCAAGGTCTCCCTCAACCTCGCCGACGTCGGCGGACCCAGCGCCGGGCTGCTCTTCTCGCTCGGGATCATCGACAAGCTCGACGGCAACGGCTCCGGCGGCGAGCTCACCGGCGGCAGGGTCATCGCCGGTACGGGCACGATCGACGCCGACGGCACCGTCGGCGCGGTCGGCGGCGTCTCGCTCAAGACGCAGGCGGCCCGGCGGGACGGGGCGACCGTCTTCCTCGTACCGAAGGCCGAGTGCTCGGACGCCAAGGCCGAGCTGCCCCACGGGCTGCGCCTGATCCCCGTCACGACCCTGTCGGGCGCGGTCGCGTCCCTCAAGGCCCTGGACAAGGGCGGGGACATCCCTAGCTGCTGACGGCGGCCCCTGAAGACGTCAACTGCCGCTCATTGCCTGCTGGTTGTCCGTCCATGGTCCGCCAGGCCGGGAACACGAGCGGGCTCAGCGTCGTCGCCAGATACATCCCGCCCACCACGAGCAGCGCCGTCCGCACCCCCGCGCCGTCGACCAGCAGCCCCGCCCCGAGGCCGCCGATCGGCATCGTCGCCTCGCAGCCCGCGGTCATCGCCCCCGAGACGCGGCTGCGCAGCTCCTGCGGGACGCGTTCGTAGATCACCGTCGTCAGGATCGGGTTGAGCATCCCGCCCGCCAGCCCGCCCAGCGTCATCGTCACGGCGAGCGGCAGCGTCGAGCCGGTCAGTGCGGCCACCACGAAGCGGGGCGCGCCGCACAGCAGGAAGCTCGCCGTGAACACCGCGCGCCTCGGGAAACGGTGGCCCACTACCCCGTACAGCAGTGCGCCGAGCAGGCCGCCCGCGCCGAACGCGGCGGTGAGCAGGCCGAGTTGGGTGGCGCCGCCCAGTTCCCGCTCGGCGTGCACGGGCAGCAGGACCGCGTTCCAGCCCTGGTCGAGGCCGTTGGTCATCATCACCATCAGGACGACCCCGAGGAGCAGCGGGGTGCGGAACAAGTAGGCGTATCCCTCACGGAGTTCGGCCTTGTACGTGGCCAGCGAGACCGGCGCCGCGTCCCGTACCGGATCGGCCGCGCGGATGCCCCGGATCCCGACGGCGACGAGCAGCGCGGACGCGCCGAACGTCATCGCGTCCAGGAGCAGTACGGACTCCGCGCCCACCAGCGCGATCAGCACTCCGGCCAGCGCCGCCCCCGTCATCCGCGCCCCGCGCGACACCGCGTCGAAGAGGCTCGCGGCGCGGGTCAGCGTCGTACCGGCGCGCTCGGCGAGATCGGGGACCAGGACATAGCGGGCGGTACGGCCGGGGGTGGCCGCCAGTCCTCCGAGCGCCATCAGGGCGCACAGCATCCAGAAGTGGAGCGCGCCCGCGTAGTGGAGCAGCGGGATCGCGCCGATCGCGAGCGCGCAGACCAGATCGGAGCCGACGCTCACCCGCCGCCGCCCGAGCCGGTCGATCACCGGACCGCCGATCACGGCCGAGACGACGATGGGCAGGGTCGCGCAGAACGCCACGACCCCGGCCCGCCCGGCGCTCCCGGTGGTCTGCAGGACGAACCACGGCACGCCGATCAGCGTCAGTGAACTGCCCGCCATGGAAATGGTGTTGGCGCTCAGTACGGCCACCAGCGGTATCCGCTCCTGGCCGTTTCCCCCGTGTGCGCTCATGGTCAGCGGCTCCTGCGCGGGAAGGCGTGGAGGTGGACGCGGACCTGGGCGGTGTCCTCCTCGTCGGCGTGCGGGAGGTCGTAGTAGCTCTCGACCAGCCGGTGCGCCTTCTCGGTCAGCTCGCGCAGCTGCTCGGCGGTGAGCCGCAGCGTGAAGTCGCTCAGGTCCGAGCTGAGGGTCCAGTCCTCGGACCAGTCCCGCGAGGTGCCCAGCCAGGTCGACAGCTCCTGGGTGTGGATGGTGGCGACCTCGTGCAGGAAGAGGTCGGCGGCGCCGCGCACCTCGGGGTCGGAGCTGGTGCGCAGGTCGTCGCGCATGCTGGTGCCGCCGTGCGCCGCCTTCCACCAGCGCTCGCGGCCCTTGCCGCGCTCGGGGTCGTCCTCGACGAAGCCATGGGCGGCGAGCTGGCGCAGGTGGTAGCTGGTGGCCCCGCTGGACTCGCCCAGTTTCTCGGCCAGTTGGGACGCGGTGGCGGGCCCGTCGTGCCGCAGCGTGCCGAGCAGGCGGATACGCAGGGGATGGGCCAGGCCGCGCAGCGCATGTGCGTCGAGCATGCGCTCGCGGGGCTGGGGGTCCGGGGAGTCGGGTGCGGACGCGGGTTCGGATTCCGTCATACCGGGACCGTAACCTTGCAAAGGAAGCGTTGCAAGGATTTCTTTGCAACCAATTCTTTGCGGGACCCGCTAGCGGGACCTTCACCCCTTCCGGATGAACCCCTGCTCCACCAGCCACTCCTTCGCCACGTCGTGCGGATCCCGGCCGTCCACGTCGACCTTGGCGTTGAGGTCCTGCGCCACCGCCGTCGTCAGTTTGGCGGCCACGGGGTTCAACAGGTCGGCGATCACCGGGTACTTGGCGAAGGTGGCGGCGTGCAGTTCCGGGGCCGCGTTGTAGTTGGGGAAGAAGTGGCGGTCGTCCGTGAGCACGTCCAGGTCCATCGCCTTGATGCGGCCGTCCGTCGTGAAGACCTCGCCGAACAGACAGGAGCTGGACTTCGACACCTGGGTGTAGATGATCCCGGCGTCCATCTTCTGGATGTTCCCGGCAGGGATCGACATCCCGTACGCCTTCTGCATGCCCGGCAGCCCGTCGTCCCGCGACGCGAACTCGTTCTCCACGCACACCGTCACCGCCGACGGATCCTTCTTCGCCAGCGCGGCCACGTCCGAGAGCGTCTTGAGCTGGTACTTCGCATTGTTCCGCTTGCTGATGGCAAGGGCGTACGTGTTGTTGAGCGAGGACTGGGGCAACCACGTGACGCCGTTGCGCACGTCCGCGTCCCGCACCGCCTGCCACTGCGCGTGCGGGTCGGTGATCGGCTTGCTGTTGCCGAGATACGTGATCCACGCGGTGCCCGTGTACTCGTACATCGCGTCCGCGTCGCCCTTGGTGATCGCCTCGCGCGCGCTGATCGAGCCGGGCAGGTTCGTACGGTCGACGACGTCCGCCCCGGCCGCCTTGAAGACCAGACCGGCCATCTGGCCGAGGATGATGTTCTCGCTGAAGTTCTTCGAAGTGACCGTCAGGGAGGCGCCCTTGAGGGGGTGGCCCTGGCCGATCGAGCCGGGCTTCACGTTGTCGACCATCGGCGACCCGCTCTTCAACCCGCACCCGGAGAGGGAGACGGCGAGCAGGGCGAGGATACCGGCCGCCCATCTCGTACGTACGTGACCCATCACCCCACCCCCAGTCCGCGCGGTGTCAGCGCCACCTCGGCCAGGGACGCCAGCCAGTCCACCAGGAGGGCGAGGGCGACGGTGAGGACCGAGCCGAGGACCAGGACCGGCATGCGCTGGGTCTGGATGCCCGAGGTGATCAGGTCGCCGAGACCCCCACCGCCGCCGAAGGTGGCGAGCGTGGCCGTGCCGACGTTGAGGACGAGCGCCGTGCGGACGCCCGCGAGGATCAGCGGGACGGCGAGCGGGAGTTCGACCCTGGCCAGGGTGCCGAGGGCGGACATCCCGATGCCGCGCGAGGCCTCCACCAGCTGCGGGTCGATCGCGCGCAGGCCCGCCACCGTGTTGGAGAGCACCGGCAGCACCGCGTAGATCACCATGCCGACGATCGCCGTCGACGGGCCGATCCCGAGCCAGATCACCAGCAGGGCCAGGAGTCCGATCGCCGGGGTCGCCTGGCCGATGTTGGCGACCGCCGTGACCAGCGGGGCGGCCCGGCTCAGGCGGCGTCGGGTCAGCGCGATGCCGAGCGGGATCGCGACGAGCAGCACCCAGAAGGTGGAGATCGCGGTCAGCTTCACGTGCTGCCAGAGCCGGAGTTGGACGTTGCCGTTGTCGAGGGAGTTCTTGGCGATCGAGTCCAGGTGGACGTTGGTGATCCACAGGAACGTGATCAGCAGGACCACGGCCAGGACCGCCGGCAGGAACATCAGCTTCTGCCAGGTGATCCGGCGGGGCGGGGGAGCGGGCGGCGGGGCCGGTTCCTCCTCCTCGTCACGGAAGGCGTGGCCCCGTACGTCGTGCTCGCCGGGCGGGCGTTCGGGTGCGGTGCTCATCCGTCCGCACCGCCGTCCGCCCCCTCCAGCTCCTGCTCGGTCAGATGGTGGCGGGTCTCCTCCAGGTCGTGCTGGTGCTCGATGGCGGCGAGCCGGTCGGCCTCCAGGAGTTCGTGCACGGAGTTCATCAGGGTCTCCATGTCGACGACGCCGATGTACTCGCCGCGCCGCCCGGTCACCGCCACCCGCCCGCCGGAGTCGATGAGCACCGCCTCCAGGGCGTCGTGCAGGGTCGCGTCCCGGGTCACCGTGTCGTGCACCAGCTGCCCGGCCCGCGCGAGCGAGCCCTTGGCGCGCATCAGGTCGCCGCGCCGCAGCCATTTGTACGGGCGCCCGCGCCGGTCCAGCATCAAGAGCTCGTTGTGCGGGCCGCTGCGCAGCTTGTTGAAGATCGACTGGAGCGGGTCGTCGACGGTGACGGTCGGCACGTCGGCCATCTCCACATCCCGTACGCGCGTGAGGTTCAGGCGCTTGAGCGCCGCGCCCGCCCCGACGAAGCCCGACACGAAGTCGTCGGCCGGGTTGGTGAGGATCGCCTCCGGGGTGTCGAACTGGGCGATGTGCGAACGCTCACGCAGTACGGCGATCCGATCACCCAGCTTGATCGCCTCGTCGAAGTCGTGCGTGACGAAGACGATGGTCTTGTGCAGCTCGTGCTGGAGCCGGATGAGTTCGTCCTGGAGGTGGTCCCGGGTGATCGGGTCCACCGCGCCGAACGGCTCGTCCATCAGGAGTACCGGCGGATCGGCGGCCAACGCCCTCGCCACGCCCACCCGTTGCTGCTGGCCGCCGGAGAGCTGGCGCGGATAGCGGCCGTGGAACTCGCGCGGGTCGAGCCCCACCAGGTCGAGCATCTCCTCCACCCGGTCCTTCACCTTCGACTTCGACCAGCCGACCATCTTCGGTACGAGCGCGATGTTCTCGGCGACCGTCATGTGCGGGAAGAGCCCGGAGGACTGGATGGCGTAGCCGACCTTGCGGCGCAGCTTCACCGGGTCGATGTCGGTGACGTCCTCGTCGTTGATCCGGATGCGACCGGACGACGGTTCGATCAGCCGATTGATCATCTTGAGCGTCGTGGACTTCCCGCACCCGGACGGGCCCACGAAGATCACGGTCTCGCCCGCCTTGATCTCCATGCTGACGTTGTCCACGGACGGGTTCGGGTTGCCCGGGTAGCGCTTGGTCAGGTTCTCCAGCTCGATGGAGGCGCCGGAGGTGGCGGCGGGGGTGGCGGCTGCGGTCTCGGCTGCGGTGTCGGACGGCTCAGGCACGGATCCCCCTCGGGATGGTCAGTCGGCCGATCAGGACGTACACGGCGTCGAAGAGCAGCGCGAGCACCACGATCCCGAGCGTGCCCGCGAGCACCTGGTTGATCGCGTTGGCACTGCCCAGCGAGGCGATGCCGCGGAAGATCTCGTTGCCGAGCCCGGGGCCCGAGGCGTACGCGGCGACCGCGGCGATGCCCATGAGCATCTGGGTCGACACCCTGATCCCGGTGAGGATCGGCGGCCAGGCCAGCGGGAGCTCGACCCGTACGAGCCGGGCGGGCCGGGACATGCCGATGCCCTTCGCCGCGTCGACCAGCGCGGGGTCGACCCCGCGCAGCCCGACGATCGCGTTGCGGACGATCGGCAGCAGCCCGTACAGCGTCAGCGAGATGACCGTGGGCGCCACACCCAGCCCCACCAGCGGGATCAGCAGACCGATCAGGGCGAGCGAGGGGATGGTGAGGACGGTCGAGGTGGAGGTGACGGCGAGGGTGCCCGCCCAGCCGCTGCGATACGTGAGCACGCCGATCAGGACCCCGAGCACGGTCGCGATCACCATGCACTGGAAGACGGCGCTGGCGTGCTGGAAGGCGTCGGTGAGCAGCTGCTGGTGGCGGCTGGACAGGTAGTCCCAGAAGCTCACGTGTGCTCACCTCACCTCGGCATCTGATACCTCAGCCCCTGACGGAGTCCTCCGCTGCCTGCTCCACCAGCGGGATGAACCGCAGCGGAACGGGGTTCTCCATGACGATCGCCGTGGAGGCCCGGACGATGCCATCAAAACCGACGACCCGGTCGATCACCCGCTGGAGATCGGCGTTGGAGCGGGCCACCAGGCGGCAGAGCATGTCGCCGTGGCCGGTGGTGGTGTGCAGTTCCAGGACCTCCGGCACGGTGGCCAAGTGCGCCCGTACGTCGGCGCCCTGGCCCTGTTTGATCTCCAGGGTCGCGAACGCGGTGACGGGGTAGCCGAGCGCCGCCGGGTCCACGTCCGGGCCGAATCCCCGGATGACTCCATTCGACTGAAGCCGGTCCAGCCGCGCCTGCACGGTGCCGCGCGCCACCCCGAGGCGCCGGGACGCCTCAAGGACCCCGATACGCGGCTCCCGCGCCAACAGCACGATGAGCCGCCCGTCCAGATGATCGATCGCCATGACGCCCTCCGGATGGTCATGATGTACAGAACGCCCGCTCATACTGGCCAGTCGCTGGGCAGTATGACCAGCGGATACACAAACTATTGCGCACCTTGCGGTACGGGGGGAGCCTGCCGCTATGACTGAGACCATCGATCACACCCCCGACACCGCCCGGCAGGCCGACCCCTTCCCGGTGAAGGGAATGGACGCGGTCGTCTTCGCGGTGGGCAACGCCAAGCAGGCCGCGCACTACTACTCGACCGCCTTCGGCATGAAGCTGGTCGCCTACTCCGGACCGGAGAACGGCACCCGCGAGACCGCGTCGTACGTCCTGACCAACGGCGCCGCCCGGTTCGTGTTCACCTCCGTCATCAAGGCGGCCACCGACCACGGCCGCTTCCTGGCCGACCACGTCGCCGAGCACGGTGACGGCGTCGTCGACCTGGCCATCGAGGTCCCGGACGCGCGCGCGGCGTACAAGTACGCCACCGAGCACGGCGCGACCGGCGTCACCGAGCCGTACGAGCTGAAGGACGAGCACGGCACGGTCGTGCTGGCCGCGATCGCCACGTACGGCAAGACCCGGCACACCCTGGTCGACCGGTCCGGCTACACCGGCCCGTACCTGCCCGGCTTCGTCGCGGCCGCCCCGATCGTCGAGCCCCCGGCCAAGCGCACCTTCCAGGCCATCGACCACTGCGTGGGCAACGTCGAGCTCGGCAGGATGAACGAGTGGGTGGCGTTCTACAACAAGGTCATGGGCTTCACGAACATGAAGGAGTTCGTGGGCGACGACATCGCGACGGAGTACTCGGCGCTGATGTCGAAGGTGGTGGCTGACGGGACCCTGAAGGTGAAGTTCCCGATCAACGAGCCCGCCATCGCCAAGAAGAAGTCCCAGATCGACGAGTACCTGGAGTTCTACGGCGGCGCCGGTGTCCAGCACATCGCGCTTGCCACGAACGACATCGTGGCGACCGTGCGCGCGATGCGCGCGGCGGGTGTCGCGTTCCTGGACACCCCGGACTCGTACTACGACACGCTGGGGGAGTGGGCGGGCGAGACGCGCGTGCCCGTCGAGACCCTGCGCGAGCTGAAGATCCTCGTCGACCGCGACGAGGACGGCTACCTCCTCCAGATCTTCACCAAGCCGGTCCAGGACCGCCCGACGGTCTTCTTCGAGATGATCGAACGCCATGGTTCGATGGGCTTCGGCAAGGGCAACTTCAAGGCGCTCTTCGAGGCGATCGAGCGGGAGCAGGAGAAGCGCGGCAACCTGTGAGCCGTAACTTGCCGTGTGCTTACGGCAGTTGAAGTACCGTCAAGACCCTGCGGCCCCCACGGACCTGACCCGTGGGGGCCGCAGCGCGTCGTGAGGGGCCCGGGGCGCCTGCGGGCCGGTTGCGCCTGCGGCGGGCGATTCCCCACCCCGCCCCTTCCCGAAAGCCTCCGGCGGGTGTCGTTTGTCTGCGGATCGTGCGTGGCTTGTCGCGCAGTTCCCCGCGCCCCTTAATGCGCCCGAAGGGCGCTCCTAGGGGCGCGGGGAACTGCGCGAGCAACCCAGCACGGTCCGCAGACGACCAGATCCCTCGGAGAGTTTCGGGAAGGGGCGGGGTGGGGGAATTCAGGGCTTGCGCCGGGACGGCTTGCCCGGGCCCGTCGCGGAGCCGGAGCTCGACCCCGACGAGGTGCTGGACGACCCCGACGGCGCGTCCGGTACCGACCCGTACATGTCCTTCGGCCCACCCTCCGGCAGATCCCCCATCGCCTCCAGAGCCTCGCGCGCCTTCGGAGCCGCCAGCGCCGAGAAGTACGGGTTGGTGCGCAGGGACTCGTCCAGGTCACGGCGGGCCGGCCCGGACTGGCCGAGGTCGCGTTCCATCAGGCCCCGGTGGTACGACGAGGCCGCCGTCCGCGCCCCCTTCTCCGCCGCCTTCTTGGCGAAGCCGAGCGCTTCCTCCACGTCCCCGGCCCGGTACAGCGCCCACCCCAGCGCGTCCGCGACCGCCGCGCTCGGCGCGCGCTTCCACTCGGCCCGCAGCCGTTCCACCGCCGCCTCCGGCGACCCGTGGTCGGTCTCGAAGCGGGCGAGGACGAGCGTGTCGCTCACCCCGTGCCCGTCGTCGGCGGCGGCCCGGACGCGCAGCCGCTCGTACTGGGCGCGGGCATCGGCGCCGAGCCCCTGCGACTCGTACAACTCACCCAGTTCCAGGATGTATTCGGGCTTCGGCAGCCGAGCCACCGCCGTCGCGTAGTCGTGCCGCGCCGCCGTGGCCCGGCCGAGCGCCAGCTCCGCGCGGGCCTTGCCGGCCAGTGCGGAGCCCGCACCCGGGTCCGTGCGCAGCGCCGCCTCGTACTGCGCCAGCGCCTCCGCGGGCTCGCCCCGGTCCCACGCCAGGTCGCCCAACTGCCGCAGGCAGTCCGCCTTCTGGACCGGCGACGAGGCGTACGCGGCGGCCTCGGACAGCGACGCGGCCGCGTCCTCCCGCCAGCCCCGCTCCCGGTACACCGCGCCCGCCTCGGCGAGCGCCAGCGAACCGCCGCGCAGATCGAGCAGCTGCTCCACCGACTTGCTCGCGGCCTTCAGATCGCCGACGCCCGTGTACGCCTCGATCAGCACCGGATACACCGCCCAGCGCTTCGGATTCTGCCGCTGCACCGCCTCGGCGAGCGTGCGCGCGCCCGCGTAGTCGTGCCGCGCGTTGGCGAGCGCGGCGAGGCCCGTCTGCGCGTCCAGATTGCCCTTCGCGGCCGTGCGCACCGCGAGCGAGCGGCGCAGCGCCCACTCGGCACGCGGGTAGTACGAGGAGTCCGCGCCCCGCAGCCCGCGCCCCAGGTAGGCGGAGCCGAGCACGGCCCAGGACGCGTCGTCGGCCGGATGGGTGCGCACCCACGCCCGCCGGTCCGCGATCAGCGCCGTCAGATCGGCGGCCGCGGCGGGCGCCCCCGCGCCCACGGCGGTGAGCGCCCGCGCGGCGGGCCCG
>NZ_MECJ01000014.1 GCF_014596475.1 Streptomyces sp. CBMA152
GCCGTCGCCATGGCGATCAACAACCGGCCCCGCAAGGTCCTCGGTTGGCGGACGCCGGCCGAGGTCTTCGAAGAACAGCTACGCTCGCTGCAACAACCCGGTGTTGCAACGACTGGTTGAACTCGCCCAATTCCGGTCCCGGAAGTTCGTCCGGGCCCTCGGCCATCACCGGATCGTCGGCTCGATAGGGCGGGTTGGGGCGGCCGGCGACAACGCGGCCATGGAGTCGTTCTTCAGTCTGCTGCAGAAGAACGTCCTCGACCGCCACAGCTGGGCCACCCGTCAAGAACTGCGAACCGCGATCGTGACCTGGATCGAGAAGACCTACCACCGGCGTCGCAGACAAGCCTCGCTCGGCCGGCTGACCCCCGTTGAATTCGAGACCGTCATGACCACACCGGCCCTCCGGGCCGCGTGACAGAACCTGTCACCCATACCTGCAGCAGACCCGAGGCGGTTCGTCAGCCGGTAGCTGGGACCGTTGATGGAGATCACGTCGCAGTGGTACAGAAGCCGGTCAGGGATCGATGGCAATCACCGAGGCCTCCCCCACGCCCTGACCCATCGGGTCGCCTCCGGCATCTCTGCCGCGGCCGAGCGAGGACCTGGCCCCACGGGCCACCGATCGTGCACGGCCACATCAGTCAGACCTGTGACCTATGGTTGGCCACTCTGAGGGTCATAGTTGGCCGCCGGATAGCCTCGACATCCGGCTGATCAACCGCCCGTCGCGAAGCCGTAAAGATCGCGAAGCCGAGCAGCGATGGCTCTCGTTGCTGCTTGGTTGGCTTCGAAGAACTCGCGGCGATGATTCGGATCGCTTCCAGACTCACGAGTCCAGTACATCGGGTAAGCGGCAGTTGTCAGACGCTCGACCGCTTCGATCACCGGAGGATGCAACAGCAGTGCGGACTCATGACTGCACCTCACGGTCGCGTGCATGGCCGCCGCTTTCAGCTCCTGCCCGCCATCGCTCTCGCGCCAGTCCAGACCCGCTGTTTGGGCCGTGGCCAGGTGTATGGCGATCGCGTTCACCCTACTCAGAAGGTCGTGAATGGCGGCGTGGACAGCCCGGAGCCCGTCACGTTCAAACGCCACTCGCTCCAGGTGAGCGACTTGTAGACGTTCAGCGTTGCGAACAGCCTGCACGTTCTGCGTCGTCCAGCGGTTACGGAACAGTTCAAGCAGGAAGCTTGCGAAGAAGCCGAGAACAAGCGTGACCAGGGGCAGCAGCACGTCGACCATGCCGCCCACCATCACCGACCTGGCTTGTGATGTCCACGGGTCGTTCAGAGCGCCCGACGTGCGCCGAGGCGCGATGGTTGGAACCGGTGATCCGTGTTGGCCTGGCTGCTCTCATGGTGCGTGACACGGTTGTTGGAACCGGTGTGCCAGGGTTGTTGAACCCAGTGGTCACTTGTCCCTTCGGGGGTCCTCAGCTCATCAGCTCGGGCGCGAAGTAGTCACGCAGCCGTGCGATCTTCCCGTCGCGGATGCGGAAGATCTGTACCAGCGAGACAGACGTGTCCACTGCGTCCCCGTCGAAGACCGTGTCGATCTCGGCGATGAACACGTCGGGGTCGGAGGTGGTGTGCAGCACGTACCCGGACTTCTCCAGGTTCGGCGAGCGGTCGTCGTTCACCGGTTGCGCGTAGTACGCCGCCATGGCGCTACGGATCTCCTCGCGACCCACCAGCCGTTTGGGGAAGGCGGCGCCGGCCGGCATGAGCGGTGCTTCGAAGACGCCGTCCGCGGTGAAGTTCTCGGCAAGGGCATCCGCGTTCCGGGTCATCGTGCCGGCGTAGAGGTAGCTCTCGAAGATTTCCCGCGGCGTTTTGGACACGGCGGCCTCCCTGGGATCGGAGCAGGAAGGCCACATCATCGCAGTGACACTTCCGGGAAGGGAGTTTCCGGCAACGATCACGTTCCGCCGGATCGACCGACCTCCAGTCGCCGCGCCAGACATGGGCGATCGCCACCCGGCCCAGCACGAACCGAATCGGCCGGGCCACACAACGACGCGCTGGGCCACCTAGCGCTCGTGCATAACTGCCGGCCACCTCACCGACACCCAGACACGCCTCACCCGCGCAGCCCGGTGATCGGTCGCCGACCACGGCGAAGCACCCCCGGTACACGAACTCGCGGCAGCCATCGGGCTCGCAGCCGCCCGCCTTGCGCAGGGGGCAGGGACCTTGCGCGCCGGAACCGTGGATTCCGGAAGAGCGTGCGGAATCCCCTTGCTTAATGGTCAAGAAACGTTGACCATTGGGGGCATGCCTACCGATGATCTTCCCGAGACGTTCCACGTCACCACGGACGAGCAGCTACGCGCCGTTTCCAATCTCACGCGTCACCGGATCATGGCCGTGCTCCGCTTCGAGCCCGCCACGATCACGCAGATCGCCGAGCGGGTGGGCCTTGCGAAGGGGAGTTCCAGCTACCACGTACGGCTGCTGGAGCGGGCCGGCCTGGTGAAGGTGGTACGGACGCGGAAGGTGCGTGGGGTCACCGAGCGGTACTACGCGATGGCCGCGCGGTCGATCGTGCTGCCGGATCCGGGCGAGGGAGGGCCGGACATGCTGATGCGGCATGCGGTGGCGGACCTGGAAGCAGCGCCGGCGGATGGCGAGCGGCACGTGCGGATGGCGCATCTGCGGCTCACCGCAGAGCAGTTCGCGCAGCTGGGGGCGCGGCTGGAGGCGCTGGCGGACGAGTACCGGGAGCTGTCCGACCCGTCGCTGCCGGACGCGTCACTCGTCTTCGCGCTCTTCCACCCGGCACAGCGCGCACAGGCCGAAGGGGACGCCAAGTGACTACAGATGTAAGGAAGTTGCCAGCTGGGTTCGGGCGGCTGTGGACCGCGCAGACCGTGTCCTCGCTCGGTGACGGGGTCTCCCATGCCGCGCTGCCGCTGCTCGCGTTGACGCTGACGCGGGACCCGATGGCGCTCGCCGTCGTCACGGCCGCCGGAACGCTGCCCTGGCTGCTCTTCGGGGTCCTCGGCGGTGCGCTGGTGGACCGCTGGGACCGCCGGCGCACGATGTGGGTCACGGACGCGGCCCGTGCCGTGCTGCTCACGGTACCGGCGGCAGCGGCCGCCCTCGACATGCTGAGCATCACGCTGCTCGCCGCCCTCGCCTTCCTCCTCGGCCTCGGCGGACTCTTCTTCGACACGGCCGCCACGGCCTACCTGCCGGATCTCCTCGGCCGCGACCCCGCCCTCCTGGAACGCGCCAACTCCCGCCTGCGCGCCACCCAGACCGCCGCGTCCGGCTTCGCCGGGCCGCCCGCAGGCAGCGCCCTGCTCGCACTCGGGCGGGCGGTTCCCCTGCTCACCGACGCCCTCTCGTTCGCGCTCTGCGCACTGCTCGTACGCTCGCTGCCCGCCACACCCCGCCCCGCACCGCAGGCCCGCGAGTCACTGCTGCGGCAAGCGCGGGCCGGTGCCTCGTACGTATTCAAGGACCAGCTGCTGCTCGGGCTCGCACTGCGCCCGGCGATCGGGAACATCGCCTTCCTCGCCGTGGAAACCGTACTCGCCCTCTTCGCCCACGACCGCCTCGGCATCGGCACCATCGGCTTCGGCCTGCTCCTCACTGCGGAGGCCACCGGCGGCCTGCTCGGCGCAAGCATCGCCTCCTTCCTCGGCCGGCGACTCGGCACCGGCACCGCACTCACCTGCACAGCCGCCCTCGAAGGACTCGCCGTCCTCGGCCTTGCCGCCGCCCCGAACGCATACGTGGCCGGCCTCACGCTCGCCGTCTGCGGGGCCGGCATGGGCGCCACCATGGTGCTCGCCCCCTCCCTCCGACAAGCGATCGTCCCCGCCCACCTCATGGGCCGGGTCGCCTCCACCTCCCGCATGCTCGCCATGTGCGCCGCCCCCATCGGCGCCTTCCTCGGCGGCTGGCTCGCCACCACCTACGACATACGCACCCCCCTCTACACCGCCGCCGCCCTCCTCCTCACCATGACCACCATCACCGCAACCATGACCACCAACCGCCGAGTCGAGGCAGCACTGCGCGCCGCCACCCCCACCAACAACCCACACCACCCAGAAACCCGGGACCCCGCTCAGGCCGGTGCCCTCTAGGGCTCCGTGAGGTCGTTGAGCCAGCACTGAGCCCAGCCCGGCACTCCTCGCCTCCGCCCCCGAGCGTCGGGCGCCTGCCTCCACGGGATGCGACGAGTGGCCCAGCGGGCCGGGTGAAGGTGACCACGGGGACGCTGACGCGATGAGGGAGCCATACAAGGAGTGCGCACCGCGTGCAGGGCAACCGATGCCCGTCACGTTCGATGTGCGCACAGGGTGCGGGTGAATCGGAGGTGGAGTCCACTGCCTCGCGCATCGTGGTGCGCGTCGTGCGGGGTGCGCAGAGCACGACACCGTCGGTGCGCAGCCAACCATCACCAGCGAACCCTCAGCGCGAGCCCGCCGAACGCACCGCGGGGGCCGGCCACCATATGACCGGCCCCGCTCATCACCCACCGGCCGACACACGCCAAATCTGCACAAGCCACCTCTCCCCACTCCCGCTCACGGCCGGCAGCAACCGCAGATGCGCGCGGCAGACGGCTCCAGGTGGCCCGGATGGACGGGCCGGGCACCGTGCGGTCACCGAGTCCGAAGTTCGTCGACTGGAACGAACCACACCCTCGACCCGTCTCCTCCAAGGGCACCGGATTCCAGGACGCGTACGTCGCGAACGGCGACCCGCCGACCAGAACACAGGAGTTTCCCCGTGACCTCTCCCCCCGTGTCCCGCCGCACCGCACTGCGCACGTTCGCCGGGATCGGCGTCCTTGCCCCGGCCTCCGCGGCCTGCGGTCCAGGGGACTCCCCGGCCCAACCGTCCTCCTCCTCGCCCGCCGCGGGCGAGACGCCCGCGGACCGCCGCTTCGGCGCCGAGTGGGACAGCCACGCGCGGACCTTCATGTCCTGGCCGGCGCTCGACTCGGTGTGGGGCGAGCAACTGCCGTCCGTACGCGAGGACATCGCCCGCGTGGCACGGGCCGTCGCGGAGTACGAGCCGGTGGTGCTGATGGCCCGGCCCGACCAGCAGGCAGCCGCCCAGAAGGCCTGCGGCTCCCAGGTCGAAGTGGTCCCTCTCGCCGTGGACGACCTGTGGGCCCGCGACACCGTGCCGGTGTTCGTGGAAGAGAACGGCCACACCCTGGGCGTCGACCTCAACTTCAGCGGCTGGGGCAACAAGCAGGTGCACACCAACGACGGCCAGGTCGGCCGCCTACTGCTCACCACGTACGACATCGCCCGTACCAAAGCACCGCTGGTCGCCGAGGGCGGCTCCTTCGAGACCGACGGCCAGGGCACCCTGCTGGTCACCGAGAGCTCCGTCGTCAACGGCAATCGCAACCCCGGCAAGACCCGCGACCGGATCGAGGACGAACTCAAGAGCAGCCTCGGCATCAAGAAGGTGCTCTGGCTGGCCGGGGTGCGGGGCAAGGACATCACCGACGCCCACGTCGACAGCATCGCCCGGTTCACCGCACCCGGGGTCGTCCTGGTCGACCAGGCCTTTCCCGCAAACCCGCCCGACGTCTGGTCCCGGGCGGCCGACCAGGCCCGGCAGGTCCTCAAGCAGGCAACGGACGCACGGGGCAGGCGACTTGAGATCGTCGACCTGCCTCAGCCCGACCTCGACAAGATCACCGGCCGCGGCGACGCGTTCGTCTCCACCTACACCAACTTCTACGTCGCCAACAGCGCTGTCTTCATGCCCCGCTTCGGCGACGCGCAGGCCGACGACCGCGCCAAGGGCATCCTGCAGGAACACTTCCCCAAGCGCGACGTCGTACCCGTGAAAATCGACACCATCGCCTCCGGCGGAGGCGGCATCCACTGCTCCACCCACGACCAACCCAGCAAACCCGGCAAGAGAGCAGGCACTGCCGGGTAATCACGCAACCCGCCCGGCCGAGACCTGCGCAAACGGAAGCCCCCTTGCGCAGCCCAACCCGCGGCCCCGCACCGAACGCCCGCGAGAACACTCACAGACCCGAACCCCCCGTCGCGTCGATCACCCGCCCCGTCACCCACCGCCCGTCCTGCGACACATCGGCGTGACCTCACCGGTGCTGCGCTCGGCCCCCGCCGCCGCGAGCGGGATCGCCGGCCTCAACGCCCTGGCACCGGGCCGGACCATCTGCGGAGCCAGCACCGCAAACACCGCCCGGCGCACCCCGGACATGCCGCCCACCACGGCATCCGCGCTGGAGAACTTCACCGCGGTACCGCAGGATCTGTGCGCCGGACGCTCAACCGAGTACCGCGAAGAAGACCAGGTCCGCGACATCGTCTTGCGCCCGCCGATCTTCGGCCCGTGCAGGGCGTCCCCGGTCCACAGCTCGTTGCCGCGGGTGGCCTCGAACCGGCCGAAGACGCTCTTGTCGCCGCTGGTGCCGGTCAGACCGCCGCGACGAAGTGCCGCTGGAGGGTGCGTTCGGTGGGCGACCAGCCCTGCGTCGTGCGCAGAATCCGCTGGATCTGCGCGGCCGCGGGCCGGGGTCTCCCGCTTCAGCGCGACCGCCGGCTCCAGCACCTCCGGCGGCGTCCTGGAGACCGCCTTGCGAGGCTCGGGCACCAGGGCGGCAAACCCCCCGCGGCGGTAGTGGCGGGTCCGCCGGTCTATCGTGCCCCTGGACACCTGCACCTGCCGACCGAACGGATCTGTGTGTTCTCACGCCGCCAACTCCCGTGCCCAGCAGCCTTGTTCGCGGATTGTCAGGCTGTCATCCAGCAGGTCATGGATCAGGGAACAGCGGAACAGACCGAGCTGCCGAGCCCACTCCGCCCGGCGGCGGTCCTCGTCCTCGCTTGATGCCATTGCGCGGACTCTCCTCGCATCTCGATCAGTGTCCGCCCCTCTCCGGACGGACACGATCAAGACTTCCGGCGCCTCCGATCGCCGCCCAGGGGCGGCCCGTGTTGATCAACAGGGGCGCTGAGTTCTCCGTGATCCAGGTGGCGATCTCCAGCCGAGCCTCGGCGCGGGTGGCGCACAGTGTGGGCACGAAGGATGCGACGGTGATCTCGGCCTCCCGTTGCCTTGACACGGTAGCCGTGGGCCGCTGATGAAGCGTCGGTGTTCTCGAAGTCCTCGGTGCCGTCTGGGTCCGTGGTGGGGCAGGCGTCCTGGCCGGTGCAGTGCAGATCCGCAGCCTCTGGACGACGAGGGTCACATCCTCGTCTTCAGGCGGTCCGGGCAGCCTGCTGACCGCGGGATCTCAACTCGCGGCGCAGCACCGCGACCCGCAGGATGGCGAGAGCGAGGAACACGAAGGCGAACGCGGCCCGCTGCCATCCTCCGATCCTGACGAACCAGTAGACACAGGCACCCCCGAGGAAGAGTGCGATGGCGATGAGCAGGGGTTCGCGGACCCAGAACGGCAGGATGCGGAGAATTACGTTCAGCAGCATCGGACCAGTGGATCAGTCACCCTCCCTTCGGCGCAGTGACGGAAGCCATACCTCCTCCCCGCAGGGAACACCATGGGGTATTCATGGCTATTTGGCCGGGTGGTGGCGGATGACGTAGGTTCACCTGGCACCCGCTGGTTCGAGGCTGACCCCTGCAATGGCCCAGGCCCCAAGGAGTGCTCCACCAACTCCTGGAGGTCTGATGCGCCGTCCCCTGATTCTGGCTGCCGCGGCCGCGCTGCTGTGCGCCGCGTGCACCCGCACGCACAGCGACGCCGGCGGCAGCGCGGACGCGGCAGCCGCCGTACGCGACGCGGTGACTGCCACCAGCCATACCAGCGCCCGCTTCACCACCGTTCTGGATGCCTGCGCCGTCACCGACTGGGCCTGCCGGGTGGAGGCGTCCGGGACCGTCGATCTGGCCTCCGGGAGCGGCCGGTTGACGGTCGGGGTCGCCCAGGCCGCCGTCCGTGCCGAGGAGGTCCTGCTCGGCGACCGCGTCTACATGCGCCCCGTCGTCGTCCAGGACACAGGCATCGACGTGGATCAGCGGTGGGCCGTGGGCGAGCGCCGCGCCGCCGAGGCCCACGCCCCGTTCCGTGCCCCGCTCAACGACCCGTCCCACTCGCTCGCCCAGGTCACACGCATGCAGGATGTGCGAGCCCGGGGCACTGAGGCGGTTCACGGCGTGCAGACCACCCGCTATCAGGGCACCCTCGACCATGCGGCCCTCACCCTGCGCCTGGCCAAGGAGGCACGGGCAAAGATCGAAGAGATGCGAGAGCTGTACGGGCGCGATCTGCCGGTCACCGCCGAGGCGTGGGTGGACACCCAGGGCCGCCTCGTCCAGGCCCGCTTCACCCTCAAGGACCGCCTGAAGGACAGCAAGACCACCCACGTCACCTACACACTCTCCCTCACCGAACTGGGCGCACCCGTCCGCGTCACGCCGCCGTCCGGCACCAAGAACGCCCCACCCCTGCACGACCAGATGCCCACGGCACTGACCGGCTGACCGGACATCCGCCACACCCCTCCTGCTGCACACCTGCCGGCACGCACCGTCGCCTGTCCACAGCAGGAGCCGCCCGGAGAGCCAACGCCATGGCCCGCGGAGGGCAGGGGCGGCCGGTCCCGCCCTGGATCGCGCGGAGAGCACGACCGCATCCCCGAACTCCTCGACCGAACCGACCTCCACTCTTGCTCAGGTATCGGTCGGTTGATGAGCAAGACAGCGGATCAGCGCACCTCGCCCCCGCGACGGGTGCCGCGTGGTTGACTACCGCGCATGCAGACCACGATCAACGCCCCCTGGGGTGTGACCAGTTACGGTGCGGCCAGCGTCCAGGCCGCCCCCGACCTCGCCCGCATCCGGCTCGGCATCGAGCAGACCGAGAGCTCGCCGCAGCAGGCCTTCACCGCCGCGCGCACGGCCATCTCCCGCCTGCGCGAGACCATACGAAGCCACGGTGTCCCGGATGGGCGGGTGTCGGCATCCCGGCTCAACCTCCAGACCGCATGGAACGGCTACGGCCCGGAGCGGACGTTCCTCGGCTACCGCTGCCGCGCCACCTTCGCCATCGACTACCGAGACCTCGACTCCCTGGAGCCGTTCCTGATCGCCGCCGTCGAGGCCGGCGCCAACGAGCTGGAAGGCGTCGACTTCGACATATCCACCAAGCCGGAACTACGGGCCCGGGCCCGCACCGCCGCCGTCCAGGCCGCCCGGGCCAAGGCCGAGCTGTACGCGCAGGCCGCCGGGGTGCGGCTGGGCCAGGTCCTCCACATCGAGGACGTCGACCCCGACAGCACCAGCGCCAGCCGCTACCGCGGACACAGCAACCCCGACAGCGCCTCCGACGCCGACCTCGCACCCGGCGCCGTCGTCGTCTCCGCCGCCGTCGTACTGGGATTCGCCATCGCCACCTCGTAGACCACGCCCAGCCAGCCGGGCCAACTCCCCCTGAGCCGGCCTACCTTCCGCGTGCGCGCACATCCATCACGGCAGTCGTCCAGCCCCGAGTGCCACGTCGGCCTTCGGCCGGAACATCTGGAGGAGGTCGTGTCATGGGCTGCGCGGTCGTCCGCCGTGAAAGACGGCGGGCCCGGCGCTGAAGCCGCGTGACGTAGAGACGTTCGGTAGCGCGCACTCGTGCCCTCATCGCCCCTGACGGCGAAGGCACGAGAACGCACTCAGCGGCGCTGGCCACAGCTCGGTGGGCTTCCCAGAGCGTGCCGGGGGATCGAATCGCTCCGGGTTTTCCCTGATCTGGGCATCGTTGCCGCTGCCCGGGCGCGGGCCTTGCACTGAGGCGTTCGATGCGCCAGGTCAGGACCTGGACGGGGTGGCGGGCGTTGTCCAGGGCACTCTGGCAGGCGGCTCGCTGCAGGAGTTACTTCGGCTCGTGGCCTGCCTTCTCGGCGTCCGCGAGCACAGTCGCGAGCGCGTCGAACGCCGGGTCCTGCAGGACCTGTTCCGTGTGGTCGGATACGGCCTGCCGGATGTAGCGGATGTGCCGCTCCACTGCCTGCTGGGGCGGTCGGCGCTGGGCGAGCACCGCCAGGGGTGTGGCTGCGGCCTGGTCGTAGGCGGCCTGGAGGTGGAGCAGGGCCTGGTGGGCGGCGGCCACCTGCTGGTCGTGATGGCGTAGCTGGTGCCAGCGGGCGGCGGCCATGACAGCGAGGATCGGGCGTCGAGGGGCATCGCCAGCAGGGCGCCGTCCCTGGGGGCCTCGCCAACGTTGACGTCAGGTTGGAAGAACCTCAGTGATCCTTTCAACCTGTATATCGACAACCATTCCTTTGAGGCCGCACTCCATAGACGATCGCGATAACGCTGTACGACGGGCCGTAGGTTGATGTGCCGCTCGCCGTGCCAACGGAAAGCAGATACATGTAGAGCCCCCACCATTCGGTGGGGGCTCTGTGCTACCCGCGGTGCAGTCTCTTGCGTGCCCAGAGGAACCCGATCAGCCCGCCCACAACAATCATGTACGCGGTCAACGGTCCATCTTTCAGTAGGAGGCCGGGTAGGGCGATCACAGTCGTGATGAGCAGCCATCCGCACCCGGCCACGACGAGATCCGCCGAATCAGGGCGGCGCCGCTCGTTCTGCACTCGTCTCCCCATTCTCAGAGTGCGCGGTTTCCTGCATCCCCGCGCACCCACGATAGCCGCTCGGGGCTAGGCGCAGTGGATCGTGGCTGTGTTGGAACTGATGTTGTGGTCCCCCCAGTACCCGTTGCTGTTGCGCAGGGTCGCGTTACCGATGTCCTCTCGGTAGATCCAGCCACTGATGGTGAGCCGTGAGCACTGGTAGTGCAGAAGGAGCGGAAAGGTCTGGCCCTGCGTGTTCGTGTACCCCCGGACGTCCTTCGTCTTCCAGATGCCCAGCCCCTGGTACTGGCGCAGGGAGGCTTCGAAGTTGCCTTTGCCTTTCTGGTCGCACCGCATCAGCGCATCGGCCTGGATGCGCAGGGAACCCCCGTGCAGGAAGGGCGCCTTGCTGTGGATCAGCTGGCACTGCGGCTTGGCTGCCGGGGCGAAACCTGGTGCCGGTGAGTGCGAGGCCCGGACATTGCGTTCGTCGACCGTGGTCGCCCAGCGCACCATGTCCTCGCTGCTGTAGGTGTCCTGCGCCGAGAGAGCCGGGGCTTCCCACAGGGTGAGCTGACCATCCATGGTCAAAGTGCTCACCCTCACTCCATCGTTGCCCGCAGCAGTAAACAGCTGACTGCCGCTGGGGAGCGTGCTCGCCTGCGTTGTGTCGCCATCAGACGCAAGCACCGAGGACGGCACGTCACCGTCGACGGTCACGCGGGTGATGTTGAGCGGGCGCACGGCATTCTCGTCCCCGAGGCTGAACGTGAGCGTCTGCCCGACCTTCTCGTACTCGGCGACGGCGGGCGCCTGCATGAGGTTGAGTCCGGTCGTCTTGGCCAACAGGTCGGCGAGTTCCCACACACTGCCGCCCTCGGCAGGCGACACTTCACCGACAGGTGCCATTGACTGTGGGTCCGCGCCACCTTGTTCGGCGTACTCAGCTGCGCTGACGATGTGAGGTGTCGATTCCGTGCGCGTGGCCGGTGAGCCGTCGGCGGCAGAAGCGCCGACAACAGTGCTGGCCATCACGATGCCGGCTATCAGGACTGTGATGCTCGTCCGTGCGAGACAAGGGACAGTTCTCTGTTTCAAGTTGTGTTCCCCTCCGTGGTCCGGTCGCCGGTCATCCAGCGCTGGTCAGGCGTGGCGGCGATCGATCGGGGAAAACGCTACCCATATCGCACAGTTGTTCGCTAGCCGTTTCCGCCTCGGCGGCGGAAACGGCTGAAGTCGATCGGCCAGGGCCGTGAAGACGCAGAGTGCTGACGTCAGGGAATCACGGATGCGGGTCCGCGCTGACCGAAAGGTTGGCACTCTTGGTGATCGAGTCCGGACTCGGTGTCAGTGGCGCGTGCTGTCATGCGACTTGTGTGGGGATACGCCAACAACCTTCAACAAGGGGGGAGTTCCTTCATGGCGATACAGGTGAAGGCGCACGATCGGGGCGGGGTTCCTGTACGGGCCCACACCCGTTCCTATCCCGGCTCGGGGCGCCAGCTCACGATCGCGGGCATCGGGCCACTCCTGGTCTGGGATGCCTCGGAGGGCGGCATCACATTCGAGGGCGAGGCCAGGACACCTCCGGCGTACCGCTCGACTTCCACCGCTCCCGTGCAGCCGGGAGCGGACCGGTGAGCCGCCGCAGTCCGGTGCGGCGTACTTACCGGCGCCGCCCGGCCCGTCGTTCCAGGAAGCAGGACGAGCGAGCAGCACTGGCGGTAGCCGGGGTCGTCGCGGTCGGCTTGGTCGTCGCCGCCGTGCAGTGGCTGCTCGCGCACTGGTGGGTTCTTGCCCTGGCGGGCGTGTTTGCTGGCGGCGGTGGTGTCCTCTGGTACCAGCAAGTCCGCCGGCGGGCCCAGTGGGCGCGCGTACGCGCTCAGGCTCTGCGTCTGCGTATCGCCGAGATAGATGCCCTGGACCATCGTGCGTTCGAGTTCGCCATACGGGACTTGATGCGCCGCGACGGTTGCAAAGCCGAGCAGCTCGGTGGTGCGGGCGACAACGCCTGTGACGTACGTGCCATCGACCCGGTCGGCCGGGTCTGGGCCATCCAGTGCAAGCACCGCCGAGACGGCGACCGGGGTTCCGCTGTCGGCGTCGGCGTGCTGCAGCAGGTCAACGGCACTGCCCGGCAGATACACGGGGCAGATATCGCCGTCGTCCTCACCAACGGCCGCTTCTCCTCGAAAGCCATCCCCTGGGGTAAAGAACACCACATTCACCTCGTCGACCGCCGCACCCTCGGTGAATGGGCAGCGGGTTCGCGCCCCCTGTGGGATCTGCTGGACCGCATCCCGCCCCCAGGCCGCCCCAGCCCTCTGTTCTGAGCTGCGGGACGGCGGAGGGCGGGGGCCGTGACGGCGGCTCATGAGTGGGCCGCCGTTGTGCGGCCGGTTAGTCCTGTCCGTGCTCGACGGCGGTGCACGGGCGTCCGTCGCGGCGGTAATAGCGCGAGGGGCCGTCGTGGTGGTCTCGAAGTCCAGGTCGGTGAGGAGAACAACGACGTCGGGGCGAAATGGAGGGCTGGGGCATGGGTGATTCCTTGTGCGGTGTCGTGTGATCGGTTCGGACTTGTGAGTGGTGTGCCGGACGGTGGTCAGTGGCGTGTGCGGCTCGTGCTCGGCTGCGGTGCCGGCGACGGTGCCACGGGTGCGGAGCGGGGTGTCTGGGGTCCCTGGGTGGCGTGTTGCCTGTACCAGGCGAGAAGGCGTGCGGGGCGTCGGGCGTCGTCGAGGGGGCGTTGGTCGGCGGCCTTGCGGAGGGTTTCGGTGAGGTCATGGGCGTTTGCGTCGGTTCGCGCGAGCATCGCCGCGAGGGCGTCCCAGTCGGGTGCGGCGAGGATCTTCTCGGCGTGCTCGGGAAGAGTGACGCGGACGGCGTGTTCGTAGCGGAGCTGAGTGGTGGCACTGGTGGGTGCCACTCGCGTCAGGGTGGCCAGGGGAATGACGGCTGCCTGGTCCGCGACAACTTGGAGGTGGGTGAGGGCTTCGCGTGCCGCAGTGACCTGCTGGTCGTAGCGTTGTAGGTCGTGCCAGCGGGCGGTGGCGGTGACGGCGAGGACGATCGTGTCGAGGAGCAGGACCAGGAGGGTGCCGTCCGGGTTCTGGGGTGGTGGGGTGCGGAGCATGTCCTTGACGGCTCCGCGCAGCCAGGCGGCGTGGTGGTTTCGGGCGCGAATACGGGAGCGGGAGGTTCTCCGGCCCCGGCGAGCACGATGTGGCTGATGTCCGGGTCACGGTCACGGCCCTGACCCCAGCCCGGCTGCCGGCGGGCACGGAAGACGTCACCACGCAGGCGCTGGGCAGCGCGGGCAACCCGGTCAGCCGGTTCCGCAGGTTCTCCGCGGTCCGCCTCACCAACCCCAACCACTACCCCGTCCACGTCCGGGTCTCCTACCTCGTCTACGACAAGCCACCCGAAGGCCAGAGCCAACAGGTCACCTCGCTCACCCCCACCGGTGATCTCACCGAAGTCCCCGCAGACGGACACACCGACCTGACCGTGCCCAGTGATGCCGCCACCGCCGTCGACCGCTACTCCAACGGACCAGCGGTCAGCATCAAGGCGTACTTCTCCCAGTGACCCCGCGCGGAACAAAGGCCAGGGCGCAGCCCACTCGCTCCCCTCACCGAGTACATCGGCACCTGTTCCGCTGACGTTGTGAACCGGTGAGTGGCGACTTCGTGTTCACGCTGCGGGAACGCGGGTGTCGTTGCGGACTTTGACGGTCATGTCGGCGTCCTCGTCGAGGGTGAGGCCCGTGTCAGGGCGGGTGTCGTCGCGGACCGAGACCATGCCCAGAGTGCTGTGATCAGCCCAGATGCAGCTTGAGTTGGTCGTGGCGGGGCCCGACGGATGGGCAGATTGGACGGCCTTGAACATCTGGCACTTCATCACGGCATCGCCGAGCCCGCTCCGGGACATCTCGCGGGGAGCGCCGAGGCCGGTGACGATGACGAGCGTTTTGTCGGCGGCTGCCTGGCGGGCGCCCCAGGCGAACGCGCGGTCGACAGCCTGTGCGGGGTTGTCGATCGTGCCCCAGGCTCCGTTGAACACCATCAACTGCCTGGATGCGGAGGAGTAGTAGTGAGCTCCCGTGGCTTGCGGGTTGCGGATCCCGTCGGCGGCGTACCCCGCGATTTCGTTATTGGTGATCGGGACACCGACCTGGGGATCGTAGACGAAAGCGCCACCGATGATGCTCGGGGGCGTCGTCAGCTTGTCTCCAACCGTTGGGGCGGCGGCCGGGCGGCTCTTGCCCCGGCCCAACACGTAACCGGTGGCGCCCACCGCGCAGAACACCACCACGAGCACCGTCGCCAGCACTACGGTCCTCGTGCGTACGCCCGTCCGCACCGGCGGCGCCACCGCCTCGTACGGGGGCGGTCCGAACGCGGGTGGCGGCGGACCATAGGGGCCCGGCTGATGGTGGCTCATGTGTGGGCAGTGCCTCCCGGGGCGGATCCGATCACTCCATCCTCGCCCACGAGGCCGCGTCGCCCGCAGGCAGGGGCACCGTTCACGCCACGACGGCCATACCCACCCACATGGCCACCCCGCCCACACCACTCCCACCCCACTGGAGGTCCGCCGAACGGGACAAAGACGCGATGACGATGCACGGCCTGGACACAGCAGACCGCAAGCGGCTGCCAACCGAACGCCGGGCCGAACTCCGGCACTTGTGCCGCCGGACAGCCGACGGACAGTCCGAGGCCTGGCGGTGAGCGCTGGTGGTGTCCCCTCTCATTTACACCGACAAGCCCCGCCGCGCGGTACCGATCGAGGCGACCGGCGACATGCGACCGCGGGAAGCAGCCGAGACCTTCAGCCGCTACTTCCACCACGAGATCCATTTCGACGTCCCGCCGTTCCCGGCTGAGCACATCCCCTACAACGGTGCCAGCCCGTCCTTGAACACCGGCCCTACGCCATCGCGAACTTCGGCATGACGGGCCCGCGGAACCTCGTGGATGACATCGAGATGAAGAAGGCGATGTCCCCCGGCTGCGGGAGGGGGAGCCGATCTCGTTGCGGATGATCGCGGAGCATCCGAGTGCGTGGGTGAGGGTGGCCTTCCCGGTGCCGGGCCCGGCGCTGACGACGGTCAGGTCGATAGACCCGTGGTCGCGTCATGGCACCACCATCATGACAGGTCAGAGGCCTTCTGCGTAGGACGAACGGCACAGGGGGCAAGGGTTGTTCGGTCGTCTTCCAGGACCCCAGAATCTCCGCTGTGAATGACTCGGGGAAAGTGGATCAGGACGACATTCTGTGGGCCCGGAACGTGCTGCTCGCTTCCGGACGACGCACCCCACGCGAGGAGGTCGACACCTACCGGGTACTTGCCCGGGTCAGCCCCGCTGCCTACCTGCCTCGCCTGGTCAACACCCTGCAACGGCTGACTTACGACACCAGCACCGGTACACGGCACCCAGCCTCTCTCGCACTGTGCGAGAGGCGGTGGCCGCAGCACGGTCCATCGATCCGGCTGAACCTGCCCGTGAGGATGTCCTGTACCGAGCGCTCGACGCCTGCCAGCGCCAGCTGTACACCGCGGGCCGGCGCGTCGAAGGACTCGCCATGCGGGCCGAGATGCTCGCCATCGGTCGCGCGCAGGCCGCATTGTCCCGAGAGCCCGAGGTCAAAGGGCTGCACGACTGGGCCATGGGTCTGTCCGAGGAAGGCCGCTATGCCGAATCCGCCGATGCGATGGCCGAGCTGGTCGCGGCGATGCTGCCCCGCGGACCCAGCGGTGGAGCACTCGCCTGGTCGCTCCTGGCCTGGATCGCCGCTCTGGCTGACGCCGGCCGCTTCGACGAAGCACTCGCCGCGTTCGCCACCCTCGTCAGCATGGAAGCACTCGAGGCCGCGAACGACCGCGGCTCCATGGCCTGCCATCTCTACTCCCTCATCGGATACGCACGGATGCTGGACACCTGTGGACGAGGCGAACAGGCCGCCGCCGTACGGCAGGAGGCGCTCGCCCTGCTGACCGAGCTGGCCGCCACCGGCGAGCGCAGGTGGGGCAGCTATCAGGCGTCCTTCTGGGCGGTCCTGCTGCCTCTCTGCGGTGCCGACAGCGAGCGGCCGGCACCAGGTGAGCCCCGGCCGCCTTCGGGAACAACACCTATGCGGTGGTCACCCGATGTCAAGCAGCGCTACGCCGACAGCCTTATCGCCCTGCGTGAAGAGGTGGACAACCTTGCTGTGCCGGCCGCCGAAGACCCCGAGCAACATCTGGCCGAACTCGTGCGACTGCACCGGGTTCTCACTGTCCGATGTGCCACCTACTGGGAGGACCGCACCCATCTGTTCGCAGAGAAGGTGCGCTCTCTGTTCGACGAGGGAGTATCCCTGGCCCGCCAGCTGTCCCAGCAGCAAACGGCAGACGGAACCTCGGCATTGGCCGAGACCCTGATGGACCGTACGACCTTCCACGTCGCAGCCAACGAGTTCGAACCCGCCCTCAACGACTATCGCCGCGCCCTGAGCTGCCTGGGGGAAGCCAACTGACACGGGTTAACCCGACGCACGCCGGAACCCGTGCGCACGGTCGGCGTGCGCCAGGTCGCGGCACATCGCCCCTCAGCCACAACGTCCCATACGAATGGCTGTGGCCAACCGAGGGTCGTTGACCGGTACGGCCGGCTCCCGTGCTCACCTCCGTGACACTTCGTAAGCCTCGCGGATGTCTGAGGGGATACGCCCGCGGTCATTGACGAGATAGCCGTTGGTGCGGGCCCACAGGCGTATCGGCTCGTCCTCCGGACGGGGATCGAGCTCACGGAGTCTTGCGGGCCTGCCTGGGCTTCTCCAGTCTCCCGAGGAGACTCCTTCCAGCCGGTCCGCCGCGTCCTGGAAGAAGGCGAACAGCGAGGCGTATGCGCCTTCTTCAGGACCGGATGCTTCAGTCCACGTTCCGATGGTTCCGTTGACCGTGTCCACAAACGTCCCGTAGAAGCCGTCGCGCTCCGCGGCGATGGGCACCCACTCACGGCGCCAGAACGGACAGTCCGGGTCGGACGGTTCCCTCTTCTCCGCGTCCATCCGGCTGAGGTAGACCCGCTGGATGTCCGTCAGGCCGAGAAGGAGAGGGCCGCTGGGGATGACCCCGCCGCACCCCAGCGCCACCAGACACGATGAGACATCGGGCTGCCTGCCGGCATCGATGTCGTTCGCCAGAAGCCACTGCCGCATCTCCCTCGGCAGCTTCAGACCCATGCGCACTTCGGCTCGGCTGATGGCCGTCGGACTCCCCGGACCGCCGAGGGCAGCGAACACTGCGGGATCGTGCCGCTCAAGCCACGCGATCACCCGACCCCACGCCTCCCGTACATCTCCTGCCTCACTGGCACCCGGGGAACTCTGCCCGGTCTCCCGGACGGTGAAGTCGTCCATCCGACGACGCGACAACCACTGATCATCCATAGGCAGACCGTAAGCGGGACCACTGACAACGACCGGCTCGGAACGAGTCACCGCAGATCATCCACAGCACCAAGCCGGCCGGGCCAGTGCAGCCCGCCTGCCCCGGCCCCATCCCCACTCGCGCACACCGGCACAAACGAATGTGCGGTTGTCAGAGCGACGTGATACTCACTACCTCATTGGGGGCGTTGACCCGGCGACCCGACGAGGCACGACGCGCCGACCGTTCGGGACGCAGCACCGTGGGTTCCACGGGCCGGGACAACTTGGCACGTTCATCACATCATTGAGGGGGAAGAGCAGTACATGCACCAGAATCGGCGCACCATGGCCGTCGCGAGCGCCGGGCTCTTGGCCGCGGTGGCCCTGACGGCCTGCAGCAGCAACGAGAGCACGAGCAACAACACCGACAAGGCTTCCGACAAGCCCAGCAGCGCCCCGACAGGCACGAGCAAAGACCTCGCCGGGATGTGGCTTCCTGCGGACGGGAACAAGGAGTGGGCTCTGCTGTTCACGAGTCAGCGGACCACCACTCTCACGGGCAGGCACTTCTGCACCGGCCCCTTCGCCGAGGAGGCCGGGGCGACCGTCCTCAAGCTCACGTGCGCGGACGGAGAGACCGCGTATACCGCGGGCACGGTCAAACGCACCGGGGACAAGATCGAGGTGAGCTGGGCGGGCGGCGAGAGACAGGAGTACGTCCGGGCACCTCGCGCGAAGGCGACAGGACTGCCCACCACGATGCCGACCCCGTGACTCCTGGCGCTGTTCGCCCCGGCTCGTCGTCGGCCGACCGGCTGTCTGCGCAGCGCAGCGTGGATGCGTGACCCGCGCGAACACCGGCGACGCCCGCGTTCTCGCCTTGCTGTCCGCCTTGGCTCCGCACGCGGTTGTCGCACACCGCGGGAGCCCGTCCCCACGTAACGGCGGCGCTGCCAGGGACCTCGGCTCACGGCCGGGTCGCTAGCCGAGCTGCCGCAGCACCGCGGCGATGTTGGCCCGGTACGTCCGCAGCGCCCGCAGCCCGGCCGCGTAGCGGTCGCGATGTTGTGCGATGTCCGCGGCCTGGTTCCGGGCCCGTACGGCGTGCCAGAGTTCGGCCGTGTGGTGGCGGCGCTTGCAGGTGACGTCGGCGACCGCGGTGGCCCGTTCCCGCTGTGTCTGCAGGGTGTTTCCGTTACTGGCCCGTTGCCAGGCGCCGTCCGCGTAGGCGGCGACGGGGTCGGGGTAGCGGGTGAATCCCTGGTCTGCCACACAGCGGGACCACACCTCGAAGGCCGCGCGCAGGCGTGGGTCGCGCTTGACCGCCTTGTCGACCTCGACGGCTCGTTGGCCGGCATAGGGCCAGTCCTTTTGCAGGTCGATGCCGCGCATCAACCGCCGGTTGGTCTCAGCGCTGCAGGCGGGCAGGTCCGCATACTCGGCGTCAGTCATCCTGCGGCCCTTCGGCCGAGGCATCAGCGATTTCTCGGGGTCCCAGCCGTATCCCCAGCGGCGGGCGGCGGCGAGGTCGAGGACTCCGTAGTCGGTACTGACCGCGGCGGCGACGATGGGGTCGGTGGGATAGCGGGGATCCAGCGGGTAGTCCGGGTGGCCGCGACCGGCCATGCACTGGCGAACCAGCAACGCCGACGCCCGCTGGGATCGCTCGTAGTCCTTGGACGTCGAGTCGTAACGGTCGGCCGGGAGAGGGCCGAGACCCGACACCGTGCGGGCAGCCTCGGAACGTTCCGGGCCCGAGGCGCAGACCGCCGCCAGCACCGCCACCACCACGGCACTTGGCCGCCACCACCCCCGCATCGCCATACGAACGGATGCTAGCGGCCCGCGTATGCACGGTTGGCCGGGGCCCCGGCGACTCAGCCGGGCGATGAGCCGGGCGAAAGGCCCGTGTCCCAGCGGCTCCTGAAGGCCACCGCGCGCCGCCCTTCCGTCGTCGGAACCGCCGGACGGGCTCTCCGCGCCTCCTCGGACCGCTCGGATCCTGTAGCGCGATGGAGGCGAATGACGTTCTGCAGCAAGGAGATTGGCTTGATGGGCCACCAGCGAAGCCCGGCCCGACTGTCGGACCCACCCTCTGGAGTCCGGACCGATGGGGCTGGTACCGGGGGCGGCGCGGCCACCGCACGCGCCACGCCTGTCCCCGACCGGGCGGCCCCGGATGCCCAGATGGATCAGTCAGGGCATCGAACAGCACCGCTGGCTCAGGCAGTTGATCCGCCACCGTAGCGTCGCTGTTCGGGACGTGGACATGGTGATCAGCAAGCGTATCGATCGTGGACCCCGGCACACGAGAGCGGCTCCTGACGATCGTCGGCTTCAAACATCTTGATCATCAGGAGCCGTTGCTCGTGCCGGAGAACCGGGGCCACCGCACCACCAGGGCGATCACGATGCACCGGCCGTCTTGTCATCCGAGAACGCATGCGCCCCGCCGGGTCACCGCGCCCGGCTGCGGTGGATTCCGGATCAGAACATCAGGCGGTAGGTGTGGTAGCCCCAGCCGATCTTGCGGCGCCCAGCAGGCCGACATCATCGCCCGCGACAAGGCCAGCGTGCTCGCCGAGACGTTGTTGCCTCCGACTATGCCGAGGAGCTGCTGCTCATGGAGAAGGGCGGGGAGCACGATTACCGTGATCTTCCGTGGAGGCAGGTTCCGTCACCGCGCAGCGATCTTGTTCAGATACCCGCGCAGCGCTTCCCCGATGGGGGCAGGGAGTCATGGACAGAGCTCGCCCCCAAGACCGTTCCCTGCACGGAACGCCGCGAGGAGCCGTGTAGCGCTCCCCATTCATCGTCACTGGTCAAGGCCGTTCCGTACCCAGATGGAGTTCCTGCCCGTCTCTGCTGGGTCCCGGGAGTTCGCGCGCGGGTGCGGGGCGGGAAGCGAACGGTGGCCTGCCCCTGTTGGGGCAGGCCACCGTTGGTGGGTCAGATGTCGTCGGTGCTGGTTACAGGTACCACGTCTGGGCGGGGTAGGCGGGGTCGGTGGCGTGGGTCCATTGCTGGGCGGGGGCGCCGTCGTCCTTGCGGGCGTCGGCGATCTCCAGGGCCTTGCCGCTGTTGGTGTTGGTGATGCTCAGCCGCCCTGTGCTGCCGACGCGTTGGATGGTCCACTGCTGGGTGGCGATGCCGCCGCAGGTCCACTGCTGAGCACGAGCGCCGTTGTCGGGGCTTGAGTTGCTGATCTCCAGGCACTTCCCGCTGTTCGTGTTGTGGATCTCGTAGACGTTGGGCGTCGATGTCGGGCGGAACTCCCAGCGGGAACCGGGCTGGCCCGCGCAGGCCCACTGCTGGGCCAGGGCGCCGTCGGCGCTGCTGGAGTCGGCGATCTCCAGGCAGGTTCCGCTGTTGAGGTTGTGGAGGTAGACGGTGGTCAGCACGGGGACCGTCGGGGTCTTTCCGTTGTCCGGGAGCGGGGCGGGCGTCGGCAGCGCGGCGGCGTTGAGGACCGGGGTGGTCCAGCGCTGCGCGGGAGTCGGTGCGCACCCCCAGAGCTGCAGTTGGGTGCCGTTGGTGAAGGAGTTGTCCGGCCGGTCGATGCAGCGTCCGGAGGCTGGGTGGAAGTAGCTTCCGTCGGCCAGCTCCTGCCATTGCTGACTCGCGGTTCCCGCGCAGGTCATCAACTGGAGTGGAGTGCCGTTGGCAGTGCCGCTGTTGGCGGGTTGGACACACTTGCCCTGGACGCGGAGGCTGCCGTCGTCCCGGAGCTCGAACTTCTGCGCGTCGGTCGGACCGCAGCCCCAGATCTGGATCCTGTTGCCCTCGGTGGTCAGTGCGTTGTTGTTGTCGATGCAGGTTCCCGTCCCGGTCGTAGCGCTGATCGGTCCTGTGGTGCCAGGGGCGGTGACGGAGGCCGCGTACGGGTAGAGCGCGAGGTTGCTGACACCGCCGTGCAGGCCCTTGCCCGCAGGGTCGGGCTTGCCGCCCGTTTGGTAGCGACCGAGGGCGAGAGGGCCTGTGGGAGTCGGGCTGGCTGCGGCGTCGTGGCGGCCGGAGCCGATGAGGATGCCGTCGGAGTACAGGCTCATCCGGCCGCTCGTGGCGTCATAGACGGCGGTGAGCCTGGTCCACACGCTCGGCTTGATGCGGGCCTGCTCATTGATGACTGAGGTGCTGTCGTAAGACCAACTTGAGCTGGTGTACTTGGTGTTGGAGATGGCGAAGCGCCAGTAGCTGCCGTTCATCTCGGGGAAGAGCATGAAGTCACTGCCCTGGGTGCCGTCCTGGCTGAGAACGACGCCGCCGGCTTCCGCGGCCATCGCCCAGGTGGTGATGGTGAAGCTCTTGGTCGTGTCGATCACCGGCGTGCTGGTGGTGATCGTCGCCCCGGCGTTCTGGAAGGCGGCGTAGTCGTTGTTGCGGCCATCGATGGTGGCCGTCGGCCACATGATGCCGTTGGCGGTGGCCGGGTAGTTGCCCACACTGCTGGTGACGGTTCCGTTGCCGCTCTGCCCGGTCAGCGTCCAGGCGGCCTTGGGCGCGTTGAGGTTGCCCTGCGGGACGACATCGGCGGCGAAGCCGGTCACCTTCGGGAAAGGAGTTGCGCTGGTGGGGGCGTTACCTGTGCCGTTCCAGGAGACGAGCTGCTGATTGCTGTCGACTGCCCACAGGTCCGGGATGCCGTCGCCGTTGAGGTCGCCGTCGGAGCCGACGCGCGGGTAGCGCTTGGGGTCGATGGTCGCCAGGACCGAGCCCTGGGAGGGGGCGGTGAATCCGGTGAGGACGGGGGCGTCCTTGGTGCCCGTGATCGGGAAGGCACGGATGGTGCCGTCACCCTTGGAACGGGCCCACAGGGTGGGGAAGTCGTCCCCGTTGGCGCGGCCCGGGGCGATCAGGTCGTAGTTGGCCCACTGCTGGTCGTTGGCCGAGAGCAGGACGGCTTGGCCCAGGTGGTTGCTGCTGTCGCGCAGGGCCAGCCAGAGCCGTCCGTTCTCCACGAACAGCAGCGAGGTGCGCGGCAGGGCGTACTGGCCGGTGCCCTGGGTGGTGCCGGAGTCACCGGTCGGTGAGCCGAGCGCCGCGATCTGAGTGACGTTGGACCAGTCGCTGCCGTAGCCGTAGGCCGCGCAGGACAGGTCCGCGGAGCTTGCATCGACACAGGCTGTGGGCTTGCCGACCTGAACGGCCGCCTGGCCGTCGAATCGGCCTCCGTTGGTGTCGTTGAGGTAGTCGTAGAGCGTGGCGGCGCCGGGCTGGTGGGCCAGGATGTCGTCGACGTTCTTGCTGGCGAGGCTGCCCCGGTGGGTGATCTGGATGCCGTTCCAGCCGTTGTTGCCGGGGGCCGCTTGGATACGGGCGTTGGGCGCTGTGTTGGGGTCGGTGCCGCCACCGATCTGGCGGAGGTTGCCGGCGCTGTCGGGCAGCAGGACGTCCGGGATGGAATCGCCGGTGACGTCGCCGAAGACGGGGCGGGGGCCGCTCAGGTCGGACGGCGCGTAGTAGCTGTAGACGGCGGGCTGGGACATGTTGCCCGCGTTGTCCTGGGTTTGTAGATAGACGAAGTTCGTGCCCCAGTGCGGCGGCGTGATCTTGATGTCGGCCTTGCCGCCGGAGAGCTTGACGATGCCCTTGGCGGAGTCGGTGCACTTCCAGCCGGTGGCGGCCGCCTGGACGGGGTCGGTGGTCCAGCGGGCGCACGCGAGCCCGGAACTGCGGCCGCCGTCAGTGGGCGCGGGGTCAGTACCGGTGAGGGTGAAGGTGCCTTCCTGGCCGGCCTTGAGAGGCTGGGCGTTGAGGGTGCCCGAGGGAGGGAAGTCGCTGGAGGTGACGGCTGCGGTGGGCGGGGTGCGGTCGACGCGGAAGTAGCACCTGCCGCTCGGGTCGCTCGACAGCGTGCCGTCCGTGGTGATCGCCTGCCAGCCGTACTGGTGGCCGTCGATGAGGCTGCCGGAGTTGACGGTGACGTCGCCGCCGGAGTTCCAGCCCGTGGTGAAGGTGGGGCCCTTGTCGCCGTTGTCGTTGTCCCACAGCTTGAACGTCGTGTTCAGCTGCTCGTTGGTGCGCGAGTTGGTGCTCGCTGTCAGCGCCGTACTGGTGGCCCCTATCCAGCCGGGTGCCCCCGCGGGGGTGCAGGTGTCGTACGAGCCTGTGCCCGCGAAACCCGGGGTCGGGCTGGTGCGGAGGTTGCCGATGGTCGGGGTGATGTCATAGGTGACAACGACGTGCGGGGCATCGGAGCCCTTCGATGTGAAGCGCTGCCGGTAGTACTTGTTGTTCTCGTCGTCGGGGGCGAGACCGAAGGAGAAGTTGGGCCAGCGGTTGGCTGCGGCCCGCTTCATCGTCGAGGTCACGTTGTACGCGATGCTGCCGGTGCCCGAGATCGAGAGACTCGAACCGATCTTGGAACAGCCACTCATGACCGAATCGGTATCGGTCCCGCATGGCTGCTGCTTCCAACTGGTCGGATCGCTGATCGTGCTGGTCTCGTACAAGCCCATAGGGGTGCTGGTGGACGGGCTGGAGGAGGCGATGACCGTGGCGTACAGACGTGCGTCGAGGACGGTGGCTCCGTAGAACTTGGAGTCGATGCCGACCTGGAAGTAGGCACGGGTTCGACCCTCGGGGTCGCACGGGTGCTCGGTGTCGACGTAGCCGCAGTAGCCCGTGGCCGGCGTGTCCTGGCCGTACTGGGTGCCCCTGTACTCGTTCGTATACGGATACGCCTCCTGCACCTGGGCCCAGGCTTGCAGGGTGTTGTCGGCCGACGGGTTCCAGCCCGGGTCGATGAACCATGGCCCGGTGCCCTTGCCCAGCAGCGTGGCATCGGGAACGAGGTCGATACCCGTCGTGTCGGCGGTAGCGGTGACCTTGGCGACAGTGGCGCCCGCGCCGGGGCCGTCCGCAGAGGAGCCAACTGTCTGAGCGTCGGCGGATGTGGCCTGCGCGGCGCGGCGGGCGAGAGACTTGGGCGCGGCTGCCTGCGTGGTGGCTGTGGTCGAGTCCCACATGACGGGACTGGGCGCGGAGAAGCGGGCCCGGTTCTGGGCGTCGGCAGCCTTGAGGTTACCTGCCGCGTCGGCGCTCACCGCCAACCCGTCGGCCACCACGTCGAGATGGACCTTCTTGACTGCGGGGTTGGCAGCGGCCTGCGCGGTGTGCACGATCAGCACCTGCCGCCAGCCGCCCAACGGGGTCGCGGTCAACTCCAGGTCGACATCGGGCAGTACGGCCTTGTAGAGGGCGCTGTCACCGTCGAGGGTCGGCTTGGGCAGTGTGAACGGTGCCTTGATGGCGAGCTTTTTGCCGTCGCCTGTGGTCATGGTGGCCATCGGCCCGTCTCCGCCACCTGAGAACACCAGCTGCGAGGGCACGGTGGCCGGGGAGACGGTGCCGTCCGTGTTCGCACGCAGTGTCGCGTCGATGTCCTGCCATGTGCCGTCGGCGGACTTGACGCGCAAGGGGCTGGACGAGGTGTCGGTGCTGAGCGTGCCGTCGGGGTTGGCGACCGTTCGCGAGTTCTCCGACGTCATGAACCCGATGACCACGGGCTTCCCGGTGCTCTTGGCCTCCGCGCGTGCCGCGTCGAGGGCCTTCTCGTCACCGGTGGACTCCTTGGCGGGCGGGGTCGGCCAGGTGGAGTCGGCCGGGCCGTGTTCTGGGCCGCCGTCGGCGACCGCCACAGGCGCGGCGAGGACGCCGATGCCCAGCGAGAGCACGACGGCACCGGCAATCGGTCCCAGCGGCGCGCGGATGGCCCGCCGCTGAGGTGAGGCCCCCGGCCTCGGTATCCGTGGATGGAGAAGTGATGGCCTCAAGGTGGAGGTCCTCGCTGTGGTCTGTGAGTGAGCAGAGGTCAGGCGCACAGTTCCTTCACAGCGTTCTGCCTGTCAATGGTGCCGATTTGCGGAATGCCCCTTGTGCCCCATGAGCTGACACAGTGCCCCCAGGCGTGACATTGGCCACGTGATCGGAATATTAAATTCCTCTGTACGTATCGAACTGATGCTCCATAAGGTGCCGCTTACCCCGGCTGTGATCCACCGGGTGTTTTCGCGTTTCTGCATGTTTTTCTTTCTTCTGTGTCCTGTGGGGGGAACCAGTTGTCTCGTCGGGGTGGGCTTTTCACGCGCTCGAATACCGGGCGTTCGCGGATTGCCGTGGTCGCCGCTCTGTCGGTGCTGTTCGCCGGGCTCGGCCTCCCCGCTGTCGAGGCGAAGGAGGCGCCCCCGAAGGTCTGGACGCCGCCGAACACCCCGCTGCCCGACACCAGGCCGGTCAAGGGCTCAAACCTCAAGTCGTCCACTGCCAAGACGCACACTGGTAAGAGATGGTCGCCACCTGCCGCAAGTGACACCCCGTCGGGTACGGCGACAGCCGTCGTGGCCAACTCCCTGTCCGGCAAGGCCGTGTCGCGGAGTGCGGGCAAGGCCCCAGCGCTCGCGCAGGCCGGCAAATTGCCGGTCTGGATTGCTCCGGGACAGAGCCCGGATCGCGCGGCCAGGAGTTCTTCTGCCGCTTCTCCGCAGGGCAGTGACTCCGCCCTGCGCGTCGAGGTAGCGGACACGGCCAAGGCCCGCAGGGTGGGTGTCAACGGCGCGCTCGTATCGCTGACCGACACCGGATCCGGCGCGGCCCCCGGGAAGGTCCAGGTCGGCCTGGACGTCTCCGCATGGACCAAGACCGCCGGCGCCAACTGGGCCGACCGCGCCCGTGTCGTCCAGCTTCCCGGCTGCGCGCTGACCACGCCCAAGGCCGCGGGCTGTATGCAGCGCACCCCGGTCGCCGCGCACACGGATTCTTCCGGCCGACTGGTGGCCGAGGTCGCGATGCCGTGGGGCATGGCGCGTGAGACCGCCAAGTCACCGCTGTCCAGCTCTGTCGCCGCCCCGCAGAACCTCGCCGCGCAGAGCGTGGTGCTGGCAGTGGAGCCCGGCCCGGTGGGATCCAGCGGCGACTTCAAGGCCTCTCCGCTCAGCCCCTCGGCTTCCTGGCAGGCGGGCGCCAACGCGGGCAACTTCACCTACGGCTACACCGTGGAGGTCCCCTCCGCCCTCGCCGGCCCCGCCCCCAGCCTTTCGCTGGGCTACGACTCCTCGTCCGTGGACGGCAAGACCGCCTCCACCAACGCCCAGGCCAGCTGGATCGGCGACGGCTGGGGATACCACCCGGGCTCGATCTCCCGTACGTACAAGAGCTGCGACGACGCGGGAGTCAAGGGCTCCGGAGACGAGTGCTGGGGCGGCGACCTGCTGAACCTCTCGCTCGCCGGGCATGCCGGCCAGCTGGTGCGCGACGACACCTCCTGTGTGTGGCACCTGCAGGGCGAGGACGGCACCAAGGTCGAGCGGCTGACCGGCCTGGACAACGGCGCCTGGAAGGGCGAGGGCTGGAAGGTCACCACCACCGACGGCACCCAGTTCTACTTCGGCGCCAACCACCTGCCCGGCGGTGACGGCAGCGACACCGCCGCGGGCTCCGTCTCCACCGTGCCCGTCTACTGGCCCGGCGACGCGGACAAGTGCCTCGGCACCGGCTCCGCCGACAAGGGCACCTGGTCGCAGATGGGCTGGCAATGGAACCTCGACTATGTCGTCGACCCGCACCAGAACCTGATCAACTACCGCTACGCGCAGGAGGACAACTACTACGCGCGCGGCGGCGGCCAGAACAACGGCAACGGCACCCTCACCAAGTACCAGCGCGCCAGCTACCCGACCTGGATCGGCTACGGCCAGCGCCTGCCGGACCAGATCGCGGCCAAGGGCAAGGCCAACCCCGCCGCCCAGGTGTGGTTCCGTCCCGATGAGCGCTGCTTCGCCAAGGACACGATCACCTGCGCCGAGTCCCAGCGCACCAAGGACAACGCCAAGTACTGGCCCGACACTCCGCTCGACCAGAACTGCGCCGGCAGTGGTCAGTGTCTGAACCTGTCGCCCACGTTCTGGACCACCAAGCGCCTCAAGCGGATCGACACCGAGGTCCTTGATGGCACCACCTACCGCGGCGTCGACTCCTTCGCCCTCAACCAGTCCTTCCAGGACCCGGGCGACGGCAGTTCCCCGTCGCTGTGGCTGGACTCCGTCCAGCGCACCGGCTCCAACGGCAAGACCACCCCCATCACCCTGCCCGCGGTCTCCTTCCAGCCGCTGCAGATCGCCAACCGGGTCGACGGCAACGTCGTACGCCCCGACGGCACCGAGGCCACGGCGTCCCTCTTCAACCGCCCGCGCATCCAGACGATCACCACCGAAACTGGCGGCAAGATCAATGTCGTCTACCGGCCCGCGGAGTGCTCCCGGCTCAACCACACGATGCCGTCCTCCGAGGACCACAACACGATGGCCTGCATGCCGGTCAAGTGGTACTTGCCCGGCCAGTCCTACCCCGACCCCGTGAGCGACTGGTTCAACAAGACCGTCGTCCAGAGCGTCACCGAACAGGACACGTTCGCCACCGCCCCCACCAAGGTCACCGACTACGAGTACGGCGGCGGCATCGCCTGGCACCGCAACGACTCCGAGCTGACGCAGTCCAAGACCCGCACCTGGGACCAGTTCCGCGGCTACGCCACCGTCACCACCCGCACCGGCTCCGGCAACCTGACCGAAGCCCCGCGCACCAAGACCGTCTCCACCTACTTCCGCGGCATGGACGGCGACGTCCTCGCCGACGGCTCCAAGCGCAGTGTCACCGTCGACACCGGTGCCCTGGACGGAAGCACCAAGGTCCAGAGCCTCACCGACGACAACGTCCTTTCCGGCTTCGTCCGCCAGAGCCTGACGTACGACCGCGACGGCGGCAGTGTGATCGGTGACGAGGTCAGCACTCCCTGGCAGGGTCCTGTCACCGCGACCCGCGCCCAGTCCGGCGGAATGCCGGACATCACCGCCCGCGCCGTCAACACCGCCAAGGTCACCACCCACTCCAAGCTGGCCGACGGCAGCTGGCGCACATCCGAGCGCACGTCCACCTACGACAGCTCGCTCGCCGCACGCCCGGTCCAGATCGACGACAACAGCGACGTCGACCACCCCGAGAAGCGGCTGTGCACCAGCTTCACCTACGCCATGGGCCTCGACTTCACGCCCAGGCCTCTCGCCGCGCGCACCCGGATCCTCTCCGGTGCCTGCGACCAGGCGGCCACCTCCTCGAACACGGTTGCCGACACCCGCGTCTACTTCGACAACCTGCCTCTCGGCAAGGCCAATGCCACCGGGGAGCAGACCTCCACCGAGGTCCTGGAGCGCTACGCCGCCGACGGCAGCCCGGTGTACCGCAAGAACGCCGCCACCACCTTCGACGCCTACGGCCGCGTCACCAGCACCACCGACCCCACCCGCACCGACGCCACCCACCCGGACGGCGCGGTCACCAAGACCGAGTTCAGCCCGTCCACCGGTGCCCTGCCCAGTCAGGTCACCCACACCAATCCGCTCGGCTGGAAGACCGTCACCACCCTCGACACCGGCCGCTCGCTGCCGCTGAAGGCCACCGACGAGAACAGCCGCGTCAGCGAGCAGGACTACGACGCCCTCGGCCGCGTCGTCGCCGCCTGGCAGCCCGACAGCGACCGCTCGACCGGCGCACCCGCCGACCGCAAGTTCTCCTACGCGATGAACGGCACCAACGCCCCGTCCACCGTGCTCAGCCAAGCCCGCATGCAGGACGGCAACTACACCTCGTCCTTCACCATCTACGACGGCCTCGGCCGGATCCGGCAGACCCAGGCCACCACCCCCTCGGGCGTGTTCGGCCGGACGATCACGGATGCCCTCTTCGACTCGCACGGCTGGCAGACCAAGACCAGCGCGGCGTACTACAACGACGAAGCCGCCCCCTCCGGGGCGCTGTTCCTGCCCAACGGCGGAGTCAACCCGGACAGCAAGATCCCCGCGCAGACCGTGCAGGTCTACGACGGCATGGGCCGCACCACGGCCTCGGTCTTCCAGTCGTACGGCATCGAGCAGTGGCGTACGAAGACCGACTACCCCGGCGCCGACGAGGTCCGCACTACCCCGCCCGCCGGTGGCTACGCCAGCTCCACCATCACCGACGGCCTCGGCCAGACGGTGGCGCTGCGCCAGTACCAGAGCAACACCCCGACCGGCCCGTACGACGAGACCACCTACGGCCACAACGCCCAGGGCAAGGAGCTGTGGCGCAAGGACTCCGCGGGCAACCAGTGGACCTTCGCCTACGACCTGCTCGGCCGCATGGTCAGCTCCACCGACCCGGACTCGGGCGCCGCGAGCACCGTCTACGACGACACCAAGAACCTGGTCACCGCGACGGACGCGCGAGGCAAGAGCGCCACCACCGTGGTCGACCTCTTGGGCCGCACCACCGCGACGTATGAGGGCACCTCAATCGACCCGGCCAAGCAGGTCGGCAAGTTCACCTACGACACGCTGGCCCTCGGCAAGCCCGCTGCCGCCACCCGCTTCGTCGGCGGCGCCTCCGGCAGCGCGTACACATCGGAGGTCACCGGCTACGACAAGGGCTATCGCCCGTTCGGCACCAAGACCACCATCCCGGCCTCCGAAGGCAAGCTCGCGGGAACCTATACGAGCACCAACACCTATGACGCCTTCGGCTACCTGAAGACGACCAAGCTGCCCGCCCTCCCGGGCGTCGGCCTGGGCACCGAGACGCTGACCTTCGGCACCGACGTGATGGGCAACCAGACCTCGCTCGACAGCACCATCGGATTCACCAACGTCCCGTACGTGGCGGATCTGCGCTACGACCCCTACGGCCGCACCATTCGCACCACTGTCGGTGACACCGGTGCCCAGATCGTGTCCACCCTGGACTACGACAACTCGACCGGCCGTGTGATCCGCTCGATCCTCGACAAGCAGAACGCGCCGACCGCGAGCGTCGACGTCAACGAGTACACCTACAACCCGCTGGGCCAGGTCACCTCCGTCCGCGACACCCAGGACGGCAAGGCCGTCGACCAGCAGTGCTTCACCCACGACTACCTCGGCCGGCTCACCCAGGCCTGGACCGACACCGGCACCCAGACCACCGCCCCCCAGCCCAGCGTCCGCGGCATCGGCTCCTGCGCCAACAGCAGCGGTCCGGCGATCGACGGCGCGGGCAAGCCGAGCGTCGGAGGCCCCGCCCCGTACTGGCAGCAGTACACCTTCGACAAGCTCGGCAACCGGACCAAGCTCGTCAAGAAGGACGTCACCGGCGCGACGGCCCAGGATGTGACGGTCACTCAGGCCTTCGGCACCGGCCCGAACACCCCCTCCTCCGACCCGAAGACGGGCGGCGGCACGGGCGGCCCGCACGCCTTGATGGCCTCCACGGAGACCGGCCCCTCCGGCACCACGGCCACCTCATACACGTACGACGCGGCCGGCAACACCGCATCCATCACCGGCACACCCGGCACCAAGACGCTGACCTGGGACGGCCAGGGCAAACTCGACAAGATCACCGGCACCAGCCAGAGCGCGGGCACGAGCTACCTGTACGACACCCAGGGCAACCAGCTCATCCGCCGCGACCCCGGCAAGACCACCCTCAACCTCGGCGCCGACCAGCTCACTCTCGACACCGCCGGCGGCACCGTCACCAACGTCCGCACCTATGCAGCCCCCGGCGGCCTGTCGATCACCCGCACCACCACAGGCGGCAAGTCCACCCTGGCCTACCAGGGATCGGACCCGCACGGCACCAACGGCATCCAGTTCAACTCCTATGACCTGTCCCAGGTCCGCCGCCCCGCCGATCCCTTCGGCAACGACCGCGGCACCCAGCCGGCAGAGGGCAGTTGGGCGGGCGACAAGGGCTTCGTCGGCGGCACCAAGGAGAAGGCGACCGGCTTCACGCTGCTCGGGGCACGCGAGTACGACCCGAAAACCGCGCGGTTCATCAGCCCCGACCCCGTCGTGGACGGCGGCGACCCACAGCAGTGGAACGCCTACGCCTACGCCAACAACAGCCCGGTCAACAAGGCTGACGCCAACGGCCTGGAGGTGAAATGCGACACGACGGAAGAATGCATTGGCCTCGGCCAGTACCGCGCGGAGCAGGAGAAGAAGAAGGCCGGTGAGAGCGACGAAGAGATCAGCACCGGAACCGCGCTGGACGAGGCCAACACCACCGTCACCCAGGGCAAGACGAAGCGCGACGACCTGATGAAGAAGGTCATCCACATCGTCGGTGACCTCATCGGCTACAACGACGCCCGCGACTGCTTCACCAAGGGCGACGTCATGGCCTGCCTCAACACCGCGCTCGGCTCGGTGCCCTGGGGCAAGCTCTTCAAAGCCATCAAGGTCGGCATCAAGGCATTCAAGATCTACAAAGAGATCAACAAGACCTACGACGCCATCCGGGCCGCCGAACGCACAGCAGCCGAAGCGGCCAGGGCCTATGCCAAGGCGAAGAAGGCCGGCGACGAAGCCCGCGCCGCAGAAAAGGCGGCGGCCAAGGCGGCCAAAGAGAAAGCCGCCAAGGAGACAGCCACCGACGCGGCAGGCACCGAGTCAAAGGCCGCCAGAGGTGAAGCCGACGCCGAAGCCAGGGGCGCGGGCGAAGGCAAGGAAGCGCCCACCAAGTGCGACAGCTTCCCCACGGGCACGCGGGTCATGATGGCCGACGGCACCACCAAGGCCATCCAGGACATCCACGACGGCGACACGGTCCTGGCCACCGACCCCCAGACCGGCCAGACCCGCCCCGAAACCGTCACGACCACCATCACCACCCCCGACGACAAGGACTTCACCGACCTCACCCTCACCGACGACGCCAACCCCCGCGGCCCCCCGGCCAAGATCACCTCCACCCACCACCACCCCTACTGGAGCCAGACCCGCCACCAGTGGGTCGACGCCGGTGAACTCCACGCCGGCGAACATCTCCGCCAGCCGGAAGGTGCTTCGCTCACCGTCACGGCGGTCCGCAACTACCAGTACGCCGTCACCACCCATAACCTCACCGTCGCACAACTCCACACGTACTATGTGCTGGCTGGGGCCACCCCGGTACTCGTCCATAACTGTGGTGGTACTGCCACCGTTTCGTATGACCCCGATATGGGGTCTACCGGACACGCCATAATTCGAATCGATATGGCCGATGGTCGATCGCAGATTACCGAGCAGGTAATTAATGGAATTCCTTCCAGGCCGGGCCAGTACAACGGTCTTCCTACCACAGGTGCGCACGCGTTCCCCGAAGACCTCGGTCCTAACACGAGGAGTCTCACCTTCGATCTGCCGAACGCAGAAGCTGCCTACGGGGCTCAAAGGAGAACCATTGATGCGGACCTCGGAGCGTACGACGGAATGGACAATAGCTGCGTGACCTACTGTGTTGACATCCTGCGGGCTGGTGGGGTCAACCTCCCGGAAGGGCGTCGCGGGATGGCTGTACTACGAGGAAGGATGAACAGAGGGTGAGTCAACCAGGTAGCCCGTCCGAGTACATCAAGGTCTTGGCTGAGATTATCGCCAGCCCGAGAGTCGGCGGATTGCACCTTCGCAGAGTGGGCGAACTTCTCATCGCGCGCGAAGAATTGAATGAGCGGTTCCTGGATGCCGACAGGCGTAAATTCTCCGATGTCGAATTCGATGACATCGTGATCAAGTCGTCAGAGCTTGATGACGAATATGTTCGAGTGTGGCGAGCCTGTGAAGAGGCGACTCGGGAATGGCGCCACTCTGAAGGTCTGCCGGCACTGGCCCTCGCGCTGAAGCAAGCCGCCGATTACTACCATGGCGTTGCATCCGCGGCCTGATACTGAACAGGAATGTAAATCGAGCGGCCCCACCAGGTTCATTCTGGTGGGGCGCTCGCTTGCGCTGGGGGCTCCTGACGACAGTGGGCAAGGGAGCAGTTTGAGAATGAATGGCATGTCCGCTGTTGACGGTCCCGTTTCGACCGGAAGTGACGATCTTCGCTCCATCGTGGAAGAGATTCTTAGCCATGACCGAATTGCGAGATTTGAAGTAGACGACCTAGCGATTCGGTTGATGGCTAGTGATCACCGCTTCGATTGGTGGTACAGCACTGTCGTAAAACGAGGTCTGGCGCGCATCTGGTGTAGTCCGACAGATCTCATCATCGATTACGTTGACCTCATCGAGCACCTCAGAAATGACCGGGATCGATGGCATGATGGATCGATATCAGATGACGGATTCGTCGCGACCCTTAGGGGCGTAGTGGAGAGATTGGAGGATTGGGTTAGGCGTGCTCCCAACCCTCCATGGGAATCGAGTGTTGCGGGCTGATTCCCAATCTTGTTGCTGCCGTTGAGGCCGAAAGGTTGAGGTGACAGCGGGAGCTGGTGGGTCTACGTACCGGGCGGCCGCCACCGCATGCGCCCTCCATAGCGCCCGGCCCGGCTCCGCCACCTGCCCGTATTGGACTCCCCGCATCAGGTACGAGGTTGTGCAGGCGGGCGACGCCGAGCATCGCGTGGTGTACGCCATCTCCTTTGAGCCGGCAGTCTCGGAGGATTTTCCAGGTCTTCGTGCGTGCGAAGACGTGCTCCACACGAGCGCGGACCTGCTTGTGGGACGTGTTGTGCGCTTCCTTCCAGCCGGGCAGTTCTTCTCCTTTGTGGCGGTGGGGCATGACGAGTCCGGTGCCCGGGGAGCTGCCGTCGGCGATCGTTGTAGTCAGCCCGACAGCAGCCTTGGCTCCGGATTCCACCCATGCCTTGCAATCGTTGCGGTTGCCCGGCAAGGGTCGACCGATGATGACGACCAGGCGGCTGTCGGCGTCGATGACTACCTGGTGGTTGGTGGAGTACCGGTAGTTCTAATAGGTCATCGGTGAGCCCGAGCACGGCAGTGCAAGGGCTCCGATGCGAGGTGGAAGCCTGCCGCCATTCTGGGGCTTTGATCCCTGTGTTCAGGCCGGCTCTGCCTCGCCTGCGTCCTGCCGGGTGGAGACCTTCGGTAGTTCCGGGACCTTGATCTCTCGTCAAAGACCGGTCCTGCCCGGCAGGAGCTCGGATCCAGGTTTCATGTCCTCAGGCCGTCGACAGGGGCCACCTCTCAGCAGTTCGCGAGCCATGAGCTCTCCAACAGACCGAGGTCCCTGTCGGCCGCTGGAGACACGAACGGCTCATGAGATGGCGTGCCTTGAGCACTTCTATTAGAGCGCCGCGTGCTCCGCACAGGTCCAACCTGCAGGTTCATACGGAGGCACAGGGTTGAACAAGATCTTCTGCGGCATTGACTGGGCGGAAGGGCATCACGACATTGCCCTGGTCGACCAGGACGGAACCCAAGTTGCAAAGCTACGGATCAGTGACGACAGCGCCGGCTTCCACGCGCTGATGGAACTTCTGGCTCAGCACGGTGACAGCGCAGCAGAACCGACCCCGGTCGCCATCGAGACGCCCCGCGGGCTTCTCGTCGCCGCCTTGCGGGCCACCGGCCGCCAGATTTACGCAATCAATCCATTGGCCGCGGCCCGATACCGCGACCGCGCCAGCGTCTCCCGAGCCAAGTCCGATGCAGCAGACGCCCGGGTTCTGGCCAACATCCTCCGGACCGACCGGCATGCCCACCGGCCTCTGCCCGACGACAGCGAAGCAGGGCAGGCCGTCGCCGTCCTGGCCCGCGCTCACCAGGACGCCATCTGGGACCGGCAACAGATGATCAACCGGCTCCGGTCCCACCTGCGCGAGTACTATCCAGCCGCCCTCACTGCCTTTCACGGCGCCGGAAAGCCCGGACTCGACTCGCTGCGCGCCCGCATGATCTTGACTGCCGCACCCACGCCGGCCGACGCCGCCAAGCTCACCCGCAGCCAACTGCGCGCGTTACTCAAGCGCGGTGAGCGTCCACGTTGCGGGATCGAAGCCGAGGTCGAGCGACTTCGGACAGTCTTCCGCGCGGACTCCCTGCGGCAGCTGCCGCAGGTCGAACAGGCCCTGGGACAGCAGGCAGTGGCACTCATCCGGCAGGTCGACGCCGCTTGCGTCAGCGTGGCCCAGTTGGCGGTGGCGACGGAAGAGGCATTCCTCGCGCACCCGGATGCCGAGATCATCACCAGTTTCCCGGGGCTCTCCGTGCTCTCTGGAGCACGCATTCTCGCCGAGATCGGAGACGACCGCGAACGCTTCGCGGACGCCAGAGCCATGAAGGCATACGCCGGCGCGGCTCCTGTTACACGGGCCTCCGGCCGAAGCCACGTGGTTGTGGCTCGAGCCGTCAAGAACCAGCGACTGGCATCAGCCGGGCACATGTGGGCCTTCGCAGCCCTGCGCACGCAGGCTCCACGAGCCCACTACGACCGTCGGCGAGCTGGTGGAGAACGCCATACCGCAGCTCTCAGAAACTTGTTCAACAAACTGCTCGGCTGCCTCTACCACTGTCTGCGGCACCGCGCGCTGTTCGACCCCGATCGCGCCTTCGCGCCGCCTATGGACCTTGCTGCCTGAGCATCTCCTTGACCAACCAACGACATGAGATGTCTTCGACTGCTCGGCGATCGTGTGGTCGCGCGTGGGCACCAGGGTGCCGTCCACGATGAGCACGGTGTCCTTGCGGAATCTCTGACGGGATTGGAGCGCCAGCTGCGGGCCGAGGTGGTTGATGATACGGTCCGCAGCCGACTTGGAGATGCCGAACAGCGGAGCGAGTTGGCGGAGCGTCAAATTCGTGCGCCAGTAGGCCGCAACCAGCAACAGTCTGTCTTCCAGAGACACACCCCAGGGTCTTCCGCGGTGGACAGCGTCGGCTTCCGTGCGTCGCAGTGCAGCCAACAGTTTGCTGAACCGTCGAGGGCTCAGCCCGGTGAACGGGGGTATCCAGGACAGCTCCGACGCCGTGATCACACCAGCCACACCGGGATCATCACATCAGAATTGGCCCGACGGCGAGACGATCGTTGCAGCTACGCTTCCACGGCACAGCTGGTGTCGGGCAAGGGGGAGATCGTGAAGCGACCACTGCTGTTTCTCGATGTGGACGGGCCGCTCAACCCCTATGACAGCCCTTGGCCCGGGATGATCATTTTTTGGGAGGCCTTCCCGTTATATGTGCCGTTGAGGTTTCCGTACCACTTGGTGGAGCCCTGGTAGCCGTAATACGGGAAGGCGTCCCAGGTCTCTCCCCAGCCGCTGTAGTAATACACGCGCGCTTCGTAATCGGTGTAGTTGTAGAGCGAGGCTGCCGGGTTCTTGACCGGCAGCCCTTGGCCGTATCGGCCGTCAGATTCGAAGTAGTAACGGGCGCAGCCCTGGGAGGGGCACGCGGTGGGGTCCATGTCGTGGTTGTAGGAGACTCAGACCCTCGGCGAGGGAGTCCCATTCGCCCCTGTGCCCGGCCAGGCCGTGCAGCAGAACGACAGGCGGCCCGTCTCCGCCCCCGTCACGGCAGTCAAGGCGGACGCCGTCGCGGGGCTGGGCGCCGCCGGTGAACATCGCCCTGTTCACCGGGGTCCACAACAGCAGGCCGGGGTGGCTGCGGGCGTGATCGCGCCGTTCGCCGTCCCGAGTGCGGCCGCTGTCCTCCCATGTGACGCATGTGCATGACCGTCACAAGGGGGCGCGGGGATCGCCGGGGCTACGGCTGGTGCCGATCGCTCCGGCGAGCGAGACCCGTGGTCAGCCGGTGAGCAGCTCCCGCTGCAGATCGCGCAGCCGGGCGGCCGGCTCCAGGCCGAGTTCCTCGCGCAGGGTGCGGCGCGCGTCCTGGTAGACCTCCAGGGCGTCGGCCCGTCGGCCGCACTCGCGCAGGGCGATGATCTCCTTCTCCCAGAGTCCCTCCCGCAGCGGATGGGCGTCGCGCAGGGCACGTACCTCGGAGAGGGTGTCCAGGTAGCGGCCCAGGCGGTGGCTGACGTCGATGCGCATCTCGGCGGCGGCGAGGCGGGCCTCTTCGAGGCGGGCGACCTCGGCCACCACCGACGGCGCGGACGGCACGCCCTCCAGGGGTGCGCCCCGCCAGAGGGCGAGTGCCTCGCCGAGGGTGTCGAAGGCCCCGGAGAGGTCGTCGCAGACGAACTGCTCCTGGCCCCTCACGGCCAGTTCCTTGAAGCAGCGGGCGTCGAGCCGCGCGGACCCGCAGCTCAGGCTGTAGCCGGTGGTCCGGGTCACGAGGACGCTGTGGCCGCGGTCGCCGAGCTGGCGGCGCAGCCGCATCACGTACTGATGGACCAGGTTGCGCTGGTCGCCCTGGCGGCCCCGGCCGTCGTACCAGATCTCGTCGATGATGCGGCTGAGCGGGACCACCCGGCCACGGGCCGCGAGCAGGACCGCGAACAGAGTTCTCACCTTGGGTATTTCGACCGCTTTCCAGTCCACCGGTGTCGCGTGCGATATCTCCATGGGGCCCAGCAACCTGATCTCCAGCACTCGTCGACTCCGCTCACACACTCACCTTGTTTGTGGGCGTCAGGTAGCCGGCGAGCGCGCGTACACCCCGTCTCGCCTCCCCGTTACCCCCCGTGGGCCACAGCTTCGCAGAAAGGAAACCATCAACCGGGATTTGGCCGAATGAAGGCGGTAAGTCGGCGTCCACTGGCCGAAGTTGGACTGGTCACCGCCGGCGGCCGGGACAACGACTCAGCCGCACCCACCGGCGGTGTCGTGGTCATATGCACCGATTCGGTTCAGCACCCCGACCGGCAGCCCGCTTTTCTCCGCGTCCTCGTCCGCGGTATCCGTACCGGCTTCCCCAAGACCGGCCTCGGTGACGTCCCGGAGGAATCCGTCGAGGCGGTCGAGACCCCAGTAGCGGCGGCGACCGTACGTGAAGTACGGGATACCGAAGGCGTCGTCCTCGTGGACCTGTTGCAGACAGTCCAGTCCCTCCGCCCGGATCGCCGGATCGTCCACCGCGCCGACCAGCGGTGCCGGGTCGAGCCCGGCCTCCTCGGCGACGGCCCGCAGTACACCCGGGTCGCAGATGTTCGCGCCGCGCTCCCACCGGGCCGCCACGAGCGCGGCGAGCAGCCGCCGGTCCTGGCCTAGGCGGCGGGCCGCGAGCCAGGCCAGGTGCGGGACCTCCCACCAGGGGTCGATGTCCACGGGCCAGGACACCTTGATCCCCCGTGCCTCGGTGAGGCGCTTGACGTCCTGCAGGATGTACAGGTGCTTGGCCTTGCTCATCGGGATGTACGGGAAGGGAGCACCGCGCGCATCCAGTTCCTTGCGGGAGGGCCCGTCGGGCTCCCACCACGGGCGGTACTCGACGACCTCGGGCGCCTGCGGGAAGCGGGCCTCAAGGTCCCGCAGGGCCAGCCAGCTGTAGGGGCTGCGGAAGGAGAAGTACAGGACGGGACGGGCGGGCCTGCGGCTCACCGCTGCCACCCCCTGACCACGGCCGCGCCGAACGCCCCGTCGGCGGTGCACGAGGTGATGAGGGCGGGCCTGCCGTCGAGCGCGGCGGCGCGCCGGTGGTGGGCGAGAACGGCGGCGAGCTGCAGTCCGCCCTGCGCGGCCCCGCAGTCGCCGACCAGGCGCGTCACCGGCAGCCGCAAGGCCGCGTCCGGACCGTCGGCGGCGCCGAGCACGAGTGCGAGCACCTCGTGCTCCGGCTCCGACTCCGCCTCGCCGTGGCCCGGCGCGACGGCCCACAGGTCCCCCGGCGCCACCCCGGCCCGCGCGAGCGCCTGCCGTACGCAGCCCGCGAAGGCGGTGACGAAGCCCGGCCGGTCGTCGGGGTCGGCCGACCCCGTGAGCACAGCGAGGATCTCCGCCTCGGGCCGCCGGTCCGTCCCGGCCAGGGCAGCGCCGCGCTCCACCGCGAACACGGCGGCGCCCTCGCCGACCGGCGCCCTCCCGCCGCCGAGGTGGGCCAGCCACGCGCTGTGCGGGCTGAACTCCTCGACCGCTCCCACCAGGAGGGTGTTCGCGTCGCCCCAGCTCAGGCTGCGCAAGGCGTAGCGAAGGGCGGCAAGATGGGCCGTCCGGCCGCCCGCGATGGTGGTGTTGACGCCCTTCAGGCCGAACCAGATGGCGGCCTGCCCCGCGGCGCAGTTCATCACGGCGTTCGGAAAGAGCACCGGGTTGACCAGGTAGGGGCGGTCCTGCGTGATGGTGTCGCGGCTGAAGTCGCTGGTGGACTTCACGCTGCCGCTGGTGGTGCCGAGGACGAGGCCCACGTCGGCGCGGTTGCCGTCCGTCACCGTGATCGCGGTGTCCCGCAGCGCTTCGTCACAGGCGACCAGGGCGAGCCCGGTGGCCCGGTCGAAGAACCGGGTGCCTTTGCGTCCGAGGAGCTCCTTGGCCCGGAAGTCGGGCAGCGCGAAGGCCCGTTCGGCCGGCAGCTTCTCCTCGTACATCCCCGTGACCTCGACGAGCGCGTCGCGTTCCTCGACGAAGGCCGCGCTGAACGCGTCGGCCCCGATACCGAGCGGGGAGACGACGCCCCAGCCCGTGACATAGAGCGCGTCCGCGTCGAGCGCGTCCGGCTCGCGCGCCGCGGCGGTGGCCTGACGCTCCATCATGCGACCTCCCCCAGGATGGTGATGGCGTTGTTCCCTCCGAACGCGAACCCGTTGTTCTGCACCACCCGCAGCCGTGCCGGGCGCGCCGCGTTGGGCACCGGGTCGATCGCGGGCAGCTGCGGATCGGGGTTGCTGAAGTTGATCGTCGGCGGCATGAACCCGCCCGCGATGCCCAGGGCGCAGGCGATGGCGCCGAAGCCGCTCGCCGCGCCCATGGTGTGTCCGAGCATCGACTTCACGGAGCTCATCGGCGGCGGGGTGTCGCCGAAGATCTCCCGCACCGCCCGGGTCTCGGCCGCGTCGTTGGCCGGTGTCCCGGTGCCGTGCGCACAGATGTAGTCGACCTGTTCGGCGTCGATGCCGGCGCTGCGGTGGGCGCGGCGCATGCAGGCGGCGATACTCGACGAGTCCGGGGCCACCATGTGCCCGGCGTCGCAGTTGAGCCCGTAGCCGAGCACCTCTGCGTAGATCCGGGCGCCGCGCCGCTCCGCGCTGTCCAGCGGCTCCAGGAAGAGGGCCGCACCGCCCTCGCCGGTGAGCATGCCCTCACGGTCGCGGTCGAAGGGCGAGCAGCGCTCCTCGGTCATCGCGCCGAGCCGGTAGAACCCGGCGTGCGACCACCGGTACACGCCCTCCGCGCCGCCCGCGATCATGTAGTCGGCGTCGTCCGCGGCGATGGCGGTGTAGGCGTAGCCGAGCGCGTAGTTGCTCGCCGAGCAGGCCGTGGAGATGGTCAACGCCTCGCCGGTGAGGCCGAGTTCACGGTTGACCGCGACGGCGAGCCGGGAGGAGGGCACCTGCCGGGCGAGCTCGGGCCGCCAGCTCTCGAAGCCGCCCGCCACCTCCTGCTCGGAAAGTTGCTCGACCGCCCCGGCCTCTCCTCCGGTGGTGCCGATGCAGGACCCGGCGCGCGCGGCGGCGAGTCGGCGCGGGTCGATCCCCGCGTCCTGGACGGCGAGCCGGGCCGCGGCCGCCGCGAACTGGCTGCTGCGCCCCCACTCCTCGGGCCGGATCCGCCGCACGTGGTCGCCCGCCGCGAAGCCGGGCACCTCGCCGGCCATGCGGTACGGGAACCCGGAGGCGTCGAAGGAGGAGATCGGCGAGATGCCGCTGCGCCCCTGACGCAGGCCCTCGGCGAAGGCGTCGGCTCCCGTTCCGATGCTGGATATCGGGCCGAGGCCCGTGATGACGACCCTGCGCTTCATGTCAGGCGTCCAGCGCCGCGCGCTCGGCGACCACGTCGTACACGGCCCGCAGGTTGACCATCCTGGGCAGCTCCGACTGCGGGATCTCGATGCCGTAGCGCTTCTCCAGGCGGGCCAGGATCTCGATGGCCCGCAGCGAGTCGCCGTCGTGGTCCTCGACGAAGTGGCTGGTCTCGGTCATCTCCTCGGGCTCGATCTCCAGCGAATCCGCGACGATCTCCCGGATCTCGTCCAGGTGCTGCTGCGTGGCGGGCATGGTGTCTCCTCGGGTCGAGTGGTTGTCCTGCGCTGCCGGCCGGGTCATTGCGAGTAGCCGCCGTCGACCTGGACGATCTGTCCGGTGATGTACGCGGCCCGTTCGGAGACCAGGAAGGCGACCAGGTCGGTGACGTGCGCGACCTCGCCGAAGGCCCGCAGCGGGATGGTTTCCAGGGCCTTCTTGCGGACCTTCTCGGTCAGCTCCCGGGTCATGTCGGTCTCGATGAAGCCGGGGGCCACGGCGTTCACCCGGATCCCGTAGCGGCCGAGTTCCCGGGACAGCGAGCGGGTCAGGAGGTTCACGCCGCCCTTGGAGGCCGCGTAGTTCGTCTGGGTCGCGTTGCCGTAGACCCCGGCCACGGACGAGACGTTGACGATGACTCCTCTGCGGCGCTTCATCTGACCGAAGGCCACGCAGTGGCTGAAGTGGTAGGTGCCCGTGAGGTTGGTGGCGATGACCTCGCCCCAGTCCTCGGGGGGCATCAGGACCAGGGGGTTGTCGCGGGTGATCCCGGCATTGTTGACCAGGACCTCGACGGGTCCGAGCGCCGCCTCGGCCGCGGTGACGAACTCCTTGACCTCGCCGGCATCGGTGACGTCGCAGCGTTCGGCGAAGCACCGGGCCCCGGCCGCGGTGACCGCCCGCCGGGTCTCCTGTGCGGCCTCCTTGTCCGAGCGGAAGCAGAAGGCGACGTCGTGGCCCTCCTCGGCGAGGCGCACGGCGATGCCGCGGCCGATTCCCCGGGAGGCCCCGGTCACCAGCGCGAGCGGCTTGTCGGGCATCACTGTTCCTCTTTCCGTGCGAGCAGGCTGCGGCGCGGGGAACGGTCGGCACGGGCGGTCTCCCAGTGCCGCACCGCGTCGCCGACCAGGTGCTCATGACCTTCGAAGATCCGGCGGAACAGTTCCTCTGCGCGCGCCGGCGTCTCGACGTACTCGGCGCTGACCCGGCCCTTGAAGGCCCGCAGATGGTTCTCGCCGACCATGATCAGCTTTCCGCCCGGTACATTCCGTGCGCACAGGACCGTGCCGATCAGCGGGGAGTCCTCCGCCCTCAGATGGAAGTCGACGATCCACTCGTAGTCGCTGCGCTGCTGTGCCTCGTCGCGGTACCGGTACACCGGGGTCCAGCTGCCGTCCGGTTCCTGGCGCGAGACGGTCGGATGGCCGTCCTCCTCGGTCACCCGGAACGTCCAGCCGTCCTGCTGCTGCGGTGTGCCGTCGGCCCGCAGGGGCTCGGTGAAGGTGACCATCAGGAAGCCCACGTCGACGAGGTGGTCCACGCCGTCCACGGTGACGATCAGCAGCAGGTGGTCCCAGGCCTCCCACCACTCGCCGCTGACCTTCCAGATCTGGGCGGGCACCAGGCGGGTCCGGAAACCGATGTGGCGCAGCAGCTCGCCGAACAAAGGCGTGGACTCCAGGCAGTTGCCGCCGCGCCCCCGAGCGACCAGCTTGGCGAACGACGCCGTGTGGTCGAGCACCGGCAGCACCCCGTCGAAGGTCTGAAGCATCTCGTACGGGACGGACCGCAGATGGGCCGTGTGCAGGGCGCGCAGGCACTCCAGCGAGGGGGCGAGGTCGCCATGGTGGCCTATGCGGTCCAGGTAATCCCGCCACGGCAGTGTCGCGGTCTCCAAGTCGTCCTCCGCAGGGCTGTGTTGAGGCATGGACAGGCCCTGGGGGCAGGGCGGTGTGAAGGGGGCTGGCGGATCGCTTGGGCGTCCGGCTCCCTTGCATTGTGGGTGTCGCCGCTCCTCGCCGGCAGGCTCGACCGCCCTGCTCGAAAGGGCACCCCGGGGCAGCACCCCGGTAGGCATGCGAAACACCGCTGGGCGGCGCATGACTGGCATGCGCCGCCCAGCGGTTTCGCCGGTGAGATGCAGGGCGGCGAGAGCCGGGGGATGTCCTCTCGCCGCCCTGTCTCACCCGGTATTGACAGCCGATTCGTCGGCGCGGGTGGTCATGTCCTTGCCGTCCTCGGCTGCCGCGTCGCCGCCCCGGGCCGGTGCCGGCAGCGCGGCGCGCCCGGGCAGGAAGAGGCAGGGCACGATCGCGAGCGCGGTGAACACCAGCGCCCACCAGAACGGCGGCCCGAAGGAGGTCGCCAGGTCCTTGGCCATGTGGCTGCCCGGCATCACCTGGGCGAGCGGCGGGCCGCCCGCCGGCAGCCGGTCCTCGATGTGCTGCTGCAGGACCACGGCGAGCACCGCCGTGCCGAGCGAGGAGGCGACGCGCTGGAAGACGTTGAAGCCGCTGGTGGCCTTCGGCGCGAGCTCCCTGGGCACGCTGCTGAACGCCACCGTCATCGTCGGCAGCATCGAGGCGCCGAGACCGAGGCCGCGGACGATCATGGCCACGCTCAGGAACACCTGGTTGGGGTCGGAGTCGATGAGCGCGAACGGGATGGTGCCGATCACGGCGAGGACGACGCCCGACACGCTCAGCCAGCGGGCGCCGAGCATCGCGGTGAGCGGGTTCATCAGGACGACGCCGATCAGGAAGCCGATGCTCTGCGGCAGCAGGAGCAGCGCGGACTTCGTGACGCTGGATCCGTGCACCAGCTGGAAGTACATCGGCAGCGGGATCATCACGCCGTACATCGCGAAACTCAGGGAGAGGTTCGCCAGCGTCCCGTTGCGGAAGGCGGAGCGCTTGAACAGCCGTAGGTCCACGAGGGGTTCGAGGCGGACCCGCAGCGCGCGCAGGGCGAAGACCGCGAGCACCACGACCCCGGCGACCAGGGCGAGGATCGTGCGGGTGTCGCCGAATCCGCCCTTTGCGCCGGCCTCCGACAGGCCGTACAGGAACGCGGTCAGACCGGGCATGAGCAGCAGCATGCCCACCACGTCGAGCTTGGCGTCCTTGTCGGGCGCCACGACGTTGTTCGCCTTCAGGGCGACGAGCACGATGGTGATCAGGCAGAACGGCACGTTGATGAAGAACAGCCAGCGCCAGCTGAGATGGTCCACCAGGACGCCGCCGAGCGACGGGCCGACGAGCGGCGCGAACATCGACGGGATCGAGACGATGCCCATCAGGCGGCCGAGCCGCTGCGGTCCGGCGGCCTGGGCGAGCAGCGCCTGGCCGACCGGGACCGCCAGGCCGCCGCCGATGCCCTGCAGCAGCCGGAAGGCGATCAGGCTGGACGTCGACCAGGCGAGCCCGGCGAGCACCGAGCCGAGAAGGAACAGCACTTGGGCGAGGATCACCATCTGCTTGGCGCCGAACCGCGCGGCGGCCCAGCCGCTGAGCGGGATCGCCGCCGAGAGGGCCAGCAGATAACCGGTCACCACCCACTGCACGGTGGAGATCGAGGAGTCGAAGTTGCGGGCGAGCGGCCCGATGGCGACGTTGATGATCGTACTGTCGAGCAGACTGGCGAAACCGCCGAAGGCCATGATCGCGCTGAGCCACCACAGCTCGGGGGTGATGCGGCCGGAGTCCGCCCCGCTCTCGGGCCCGGACGGCGCCTGTTCTGTGCTCACGACGGCATGCTCCCCTTCGACGGTTCATCGACCACGAGCTGATCCCGTTGGCATCGTTCCACAACACTTGTCGTCTGCACAACAGATGTTGTCTACTGGTCAGATGTCGGGCAGGAGCCGTGCCGTGATCACATCGAGGACGGCGCGGGTCGCCGCGTCCTCGGAGAGGAAGAAATGCCCGCCCGGCACCTCGGAGAGCACGAAACGCGCGTCCGTCTCGGCCGCCCAGCCGTGCATCGCGGCACGCGGCACCAGCGCGTCGTCGGCCCCGGCGAAGCCGTGTACCGGAACGGCGAGCCGCACCCCCGGGTCACACCGGAACCCGGCCACCAGGGCGAGATCGGCCCGCAGCGCCGGCAGCAGCGACTCCAGGAGCACCGGGGCGTCCAGCACCGACGCCGGGGTACCGCCGGCCTCCCGCAGCCACTGCACCAGTTCGGCGTCCGAGCCGCGCCACGCCGCATCGGGGCGCACCGACGCGGGTGGCGGACCCGCCCCCACGAACAGCGCGGCCGGTGGGCGCAACCAGGGCGCCCGGGCGATCTCATGGGCCAGGGCGCAGCCCAGCAGGCCGCCCATGCTGTGGCCGTAGATGCCGTACGGACGGTCCAGATACGGGGCGAGCGCAGCGGTCAGCCCCTTGGCGAGCAACCGGGCGTCGTCGACGGCCGGCTCGTCCAGCCGGCTGCCGTGCCCCGGCAGCCGCACGGCGACGACCTCAAGGCGCCGCCCGTCGGCGCCGTGCACCGGGCGCCGCGTCCAGTGCCGGAAGGCGGCGGCGCTGCCACCGGCGTACGGCAGGCAGAACAGCCGGGCCGCCACCTCGTCCCCGGCCGATGGCGTCGGCCGCAGCCACGGCTCGGCCGCCCGGCTCATGGCCGCGAAGCGCCCGGCAGCCGGACCAGCGCCTCGCCGCGCACCGTGAGTGTGCCCTGTTCCACCAGCCGTACGGCGAGGGCCAGTCGGGCCGTGCGGCCGTGCGGTCCGCCGTCCTCGACCGCCTTGACCCGGGCCGTGCAGCGCAACCGGGCCGGGACCGTGGTGACCGCGACGAAGGACGCCCGCAGGGACAGGACGTCCTGCACCGGCACCCACTCCACCAGCAGCCGGCCCAGCAGCGCCATCGAGAGCATCCCGTGCGCGATGACGTCGTCGAGGCCCGCGGCACGCGCCGCCGACGGATCCAGATGGATCGGGTTGGGGTCGCCGTACGCCTCGGCGAAGGCCGCGAGCGTGGCGCGGTCGATCTGTTCCGGCAGCAGATCGGGCAGCTGGGCGCCGGGTTCCACCGCAGCGAGCGAGAACTCCGTACTCACCTCTCCCCCTCCCCCACAGGGCCGGCCCCCGAGTCGGTGACCGGCACGAGAACGACCTGACGCAGCTCGGCGACCCGCTCCCCGGCGCGGGTGACCGCCGTCTCGCGCACCACGAACTGCAGCGGGCCCCGGACCCTGATGTCCGTGATCACCGGCGCGAAGGTGAGCGCGTCCCCGGCGTACACCTGCGCATGGTGGATGAACCCCTGCTCGACATGGCGCACATCGGTCAGGCGTACGCCCATCTCGGCCAGGAAGTCGCCGGGTTCGTCGCGTTCCAGACCCGCCAGCAGTGCGGGCGGCAGCGGCAGATCCCGGTGCCCGGCGGTGCGCGCCGCGTCCAGGTCGCCAAAGACCGCTCCGCTCAGGCCGATGGCCGACGCGTAGCGGCGCAGCCGCTCGCGCTCCACCACCACCGTGTACGGCGGCAGGGCGGCGCCCGCGAAACGTCGGTCGATCACCGAAACGCCGCCTGCCGCGGCCGTTCCCTGGCCGCGTGCAGCAGCTCGCGGTTGCGGATCAGCTTGCCGTTGGAGGTGCGCGGCAGTACCCGCGGGAAGTGGAAGGCCTTGGGGATCTTGTGCGGACTGAGCCGCTCGCGGCACCAGGCGAGCAGCTCGGTGCTGGTCACCCGGGTGCTGCCGGACACCACGAGATGCGCCTCGATGGCCTGCCCGTAGACCACCACCGCCTCGGCCACCGCCTCATGGGCCAGGAGGACCGCCTCCACCTCGGTGAGATCGACCTTGAGCCCGCCGATCGCGACGACCGAGTCGGCGCGGCCGGTGACGGTGAGCACCCCGGTGTCCGGTGCGAGGGTGCACAGGTCGTGGGTGTCGAGCCAGCCGTCGGCGTACCGGTCCCCGTGGTCCCCGAACAGATAGGGACTTTCGGACAGCCGGACCCGGAGCGTGCCGCCGGTGACCGCGGTCGACATCCCCGGCGCCGCCACCCCGACAGCGGGCGGCGGCTGGGCTCCGGCCAGATCGGTGGCGATGATGCCGACCTCGCTCATGCCGTACGCCTGCCCGATCCGCACGCCGTAGCGCCGCTCGAACCGCTCGAAGACCTCGCCGGGCAGGATCTCCCCGCCGCTCACCGCCAGCCGCAGCGCCGGCGGTACGTCACTCCCCTCGCTGCGGCCGAGCAGATCGAAGTGGGCGGGGACTCCGAACACCGCGGCGAGCCTGCGCTCCAGGAGCATCTGGTGCAGCTCCTTGCGGTGCGGGCGGCGCGGGAAGTGCAGCGCCGCGCCCGCGTCGAGCCCGTGCAGCACCCCGCCGATGAGGCCGAAGGAGTGCACCAGCGAGCTGAGCAGCAGCACGCCCTCGCCACGCCGCGGCATGTCCGACAGCCGCGCGAACCGCTCGATCTCGGCCAGCAGCGACGGACCGGTACGCCCGATCACCTTGGGCAGTCCCGTGGACCCGGAGCTGAACTGGACCAGCCGGTGCGCGGTGCGGGCGGCGAGCCCCCAGCGACGGGGCGTCACCACGACCTCGCACTCGTCCCGGAACGACACCACGCGCAGCGGCCCCTCCCCCGTACCGAGGTGGAACTGGGGCTCGCAGACCTCCAGAAGACGGGTGGTCTCCGTCTCGGTCAGCCGCGGGTCGAGCAGCATCACCTGGGCGCCCGCGCCCCACAGCGCGAACACCGACCACAACAGCGTGAAGCTGGGCGGTAGTTGCACCGCCACGGTGCTGCCACGGCGGATGCCATGGGCACCGAGGACCTCGCCGATACGGGCGGTCTGCGTGCGCAGACCGGCCCGGGTCACCGCCTGCTGGCCGTGCGCCCACAGTTCGGCGTCGAGCCCGGTGTCGGCCAGCCGCGCCGCCAGCCAGTCGTCGAAGTCCCCGGCGGGGCGCACATCCTTCCTGGAATCCACTGAGCCGCCACCCCTCACTTCTCGATGCAGAACTCGCCCACGGGCCAGCCGACGTGACGCTTGTCGGTGGCGACGTAGCCGAGCAGCTTGTCGCCCGGCTTGAGCTCGGTGCAGTTCAGCACCTTCGCGCCGGGGCCGAGGATGCGCACGTGCCAGTCGTCCTGGAGCGCCAGGCTGACCTCGACGCCGTCGTCGGACGTGGCCCGGACGGTCAGCAGCGGGCGGGACTCCAGCTTGACCCGGGCCACCACGATCCGCCGGGTGCGGCCGTCCGCCGTCACACCGAGGACGGTGCTGCCCGCCTGGAGTTCGCTGAGGTAGTTGGTGCGGTTGTCCGCACCGAGCACGTACGAGCTCAGGGTGCCGGCGTTCACCCGGAACGGCCGGGTCGGCATGTACGGCAGCGGGTGCGTCTCGCTCACGCACAGCACGAAGCCGTGGGCGTACGAGCCGACGAGGATGCCCTCGTCCTTCTCGAAGTGGCTGCAGGTGTCGACGCAGATCCGGTCGCCCAGGCCGCTGTGCTCGATGGACTGCACGGTCAGCGTGGTCAGTTCGAGGTCCGGGGTGCTCGCCTGCAGCAGCGAGTCGAGACCGAAGACGTCATTGGCGTCCTTGGCCGCGAGCAGCAGCCCGTCCGACCCCTTCTCCAGTACGTCGACGATGATGCCGGCCTCTTCCAGGTCGGCGGCCTCGCAGATCAGCCGGCCCGGGCTCTTGTCGGCGGCGGCGATCACGATCTCCAGCGGGATCTTGGTCGGGTCGCGGAACTTCACCAGGGTGTGCTCCAGCTGCTGCGCCGCCGCACAGGCCAGGCGCAGCGTCGGATCGTCCACCACGTCGACGAACGCGCCGTGGCGGGCCGGGGCGTCGGCCGCGACCAGCCTCAGTTTGTCCAGCTCGGCCACGGTGGCGACCTCGGTGAGCACCACGTCGGCCACATCGGCGGCCTCCGGCTCCAGCACCCCGTCCCGGCCCACCACGAGGACCTTCTGCACGGTGGGCGGCAGCGTCCTGAGGACCTCCAGGCCGGCGTCGACGACCCCGGCCAGGCCGGCGTGGATCGCCGCGTCCACGACCCCTTCCCGCCGGCTCTCCTCGACGCAGCGAATGTCGATCCAGGCGAACTTCACAGTACCCATCCCCATCCAGCCCTCTCCACGGTGGCCTTGCGACCGGCCAGTACCGATCCCGCGACGGAAGGCTCCCAGCGGCCCGGGCCGCGCCGACAGCCTCGAAAGGGCTGCTCGTCGGACGGCGCGGCGGGCCCTGCCGGATAGCCGTTCGGCTACCCCCATCGACGCCGCCGGGCGCACTCGCTGAGGCACGCCGTTCGAGGGGGCGCGGCCACCGCGCGCGGCGCGAGACTCGGTCCCGCAGCAGATTTCCGGCTCTCTAGGGGTGGTCATGACATCAAGGTCCGATGGGATGGCGGTCCGCCTTGCGCGACTGGCCCGGCACACCGAGGGACGCTATCTCTTCGTACCGATGGACCACTCGGTGGCCGACGGCCCGATCGTGGCCGCGGGACGCTTCAACGGGCTCGTGCGCACCGCGGTGGCGGGCGGCGCCGACGCCGTCGTGATGCACAAGGGACGGGCGGCGAGTCTCGATCCGGCTCTGCTGCGCGACTGCGCCCTCATCGTCCATCTGAGCGCCAGTACGGCACACGCCGCCGACGCCGACGCCAAAGTCCTTGTCGGCAGCGTCGAGGAGGCCGTCCAGCTCGGGGCCGACGCGGTCAGTGTGCACGTCAACATCGGCTCCGACACGGAGAAGCAGCAGCTCGCCGACCTCGGCGCGGTCGCGGACGGCTGCCGGCGCTGGGGCGTGCCGCTGCTGGCGATGATCTATCCGCGCGGGCCGCGGATCACCGACCCGCACGACCCGGTGCTCCTGTCGCACGTCGTGAACGTGGCGGCGGACCTGGGTGCCTCCCTGGTGAAGACCACCTGGTCGGCGCCGATGGAGCGGCTGGCCGACGTGGTCGAGAGCTGCCCGATCCCCGTCCTGGTGGCCGGCGGCCCACGCAAGGGCGACGCGGCCCTCGCCGAATTCGCCGCGCGCGCGATCGGCGCCGGCTGCGCCGGACTCGCGGTGGGCCGCGGCTTCTTCGAGAGCCCCACGCCCGCCAGCGTCATCCGCACGCTGTCGGCCGCGGTGCACGAGTCCCCGAGGCCCGCCGTGCAGCCGGTGCCGGCCGGCTGACCCGGCCGCCCTCCACCGTCGAACACCCACCTACGGAGACGCCATGCATGAGGAAACCCGAGAGTTCATCCTGACGGTGGTCAGGGACATCATCAACCTGCCGCTGCCCGGCCGCGTCGACGACAGCCTGCCGCTCGGCGAGGAGGGCCTCGGCCTCGAATCGCTCGCCATGATCGAGCTGGTGCTGCAACTCGAAGGCGAGTACGGCATCGACCTCCCGGAGGAGGACCTCGAACCCCAACTCGTCCCGGATCTCGGTGCGTTCGTGAACGTGGTCGTCGAACGGCGGGCGGCCCTGACGACGGGCAGTGCGGCCAAGTGATCACCGACACCGAGGTGGCCCGGCTGCTGCACGACAGCGGTCACCTTCTCGACGAGTGGGACAGCGACACCGAGATCGCGCTGGACTCGCTGACGTTCGTCTGGCTGGTGCATCTGCTGGAGGAGCGGCACGGCATCGTCGTCACGTCCGAGATCGAGGAGGAACTGGCCACCAGCGACTCGATCGGCGCGCTGCACCGGCAGTTGCTGCGGATGCAGTCGCGGGGTGGTCCCGGCCTGCCCGAGGAGGTGCGCCATGGCGCGTGAGCGCAACAGCCTGGGCGACGTGGTCGTCACCGGGTACGGCGTCCTCACCGCCTTCGGCTTCGGCGCCGAGGCGCTGCGCGACGGCGTCTTCGCGGGCAGGCCCGGCTTCACCCCGGTCAGCCGCTTCGACACCGAGCCGTTCCACGCGAAGAAGGCCGCGACGTACGAGGGCGAGGGCCCTGAGATCCCCGGCGTCCCGGTCAAGCCGGGCTACACGCCGACCCAGGCCGAGGTGCTGCGCGCCTGCACGGCCGAGGCACTGCGCATGGCGGGCACCGATGCCCCGGGCGCGCCGGTGCTGATCGGCACCAACGGCGACCACAGCGCGAGCCGTTCGTTCTGGACGGACCACGCGCACGAGCGGGTGCCGCAGGACCGGCGGACCCTCGACAGCGTGCCGGCCCGGCTGCCGCACCAGCTCGCCGAGGAGTTCGGCCTGGGCACCACCCGGCTCGCCTTCGTCAACGCCTGTGTCGCCTCGACCAATGCCATCGCGCACGGCGCGGCCCTCATCCGGCGCGGCACGGCCGACACCGTGGTGTGCGGCGGCGCGTATCTGGTGACGGAGGACGTCTTCGCCAAGTTCGACTCCGGCAAGGCGTTGAGCAGGGAGGGTGTCGTGCGACCCTTCGCGGCCGGCCGGGCCGGGCTGCTGCAGGGCGACGGGGCGGCGGTGCTCGTCCTGGAGTCGGCGCGGCGGGCCGAGGCGCGGGGCGCCGAGGCACTGGCCGAGGTGGCCGGCTGGGGCATGGCCGCGGACGCGTACCACGTCATCAAGCCGCACCCCAGGGGCGAGGGCCTGGCCCGCGCGGCCGGCGCCGCGCTGCGCACGGCGGGCGTGGCGCCCGAGCGGATCGGCTACGTCAACGCGCACGGCACCGGGACGCCCCTGAACGACGTGGCCGAGACCGCGGCCCTGCACCGGATCTTCGGCGCGGACGCACCGGGTGTCCCGGTGAGCTCCACCAAGAGCAGCACCGGTCACATGCTGGAGGCCACCGGAGCGGTGGAGGCCGTCATCTGTCTGCTCGCGCTGCGTGAGGGCCTGCTGCCTCCGACGATCGGCTACCAACAGGCCGACCCCGACTGCGACCTGGACTATGTGCCGGGCCGGGCCCGCCGCGCCGACCTCACCCACGTCCTGTCGCTGAACGCGGCGTTCGGGGGCGTGAACGCCGCGCTCGTGCTCAAGCGGACCGCCGCGTAGGCGGGCCGCGCCGAGCGTCCCCGGTACCACCCCACCGAAAGGAACCACGCGCATGACCACCCTGCTCGCCCCGCCGCGCACGATCGCGGCAGCGGCCTGCCGGGCGCCCTGGGGGCCTGCGGCCGCCGGACTGCCCGGCGCGGCACCGGCCGAACTGCCCGGCGTGCCCGGCTTCGTACTGTCCCGGTTCAACCCGCTGATCGCCGACGTCGTCGTGGGCTGTCTCGGCGAGCCGGGCTCGGACGGCGACCTGACCGCGGGGGCCGGTGCGTCGACCGCGGTCGTCCTGGCCACCACGTACGGCGACACCACGACGTCGGATGTGGCGACCCAGCGCCTGGTCGCCGGCCAGGTGCACAGCCCACTGCTGTTCTTCCAGTCGGTGACCACCTCCATCCTGGGCCATCTGACCAAGCGGTACGGCGTCACGGGACCGCTCAGCTGCCTGTCGACGGGCAGCGAACCGGCCCTGGCCGCACTGGAGTTCGCGGATGTCCTGCTCGACGACGAGGACATGTCACAGGTCCTGGTCGTCGGCGTCGAGACGGCGGCCAACGAGCGCGTCGACTGGGTGCGGGAACACGTCGGGACGGAAACCCTCTTCGGCCCGCTCCCGCACGGCGACGCCGCCGTGGCGCTGCTGCTGCGCGCCGACCGGCCCCATGAGGCGGTCGGCGCGCGCCTGTCCACCGACCGGTGGCCCCCGTACGGCTGGCTGTCGCCACTCGCCGAACTGGCCGCACCGCACATGTAGTTCCCCCCCATGACCCGTCCATGACGTATGAGGAGCCCGCATTGAACCGCATCAGCCGGATGGACTTCGGCGCCTTCCTCTCCCCTCTGCACCCGCTCGGCGAGGACCCGGCCCTGACCCTGTGGCGCGACCTGGAGCTGGCCCAGTGGCTCGATGAGCTCGGGTTCGCCGAACTGTGGGTCGGTGAGCACCACTCGGCAGGCTGGGGCACGGTCAGTTCGCCCGAGCTGTTCATCGCCACGGCAGCCGAGCGGACCCGGCACATCCGGTTCGGCACGGGTGTGGTGAGCCTGCCGTACCACCACCCGTACATGGTCGCGTCCCGCGCCGTGCAGCTGGACCAGCTGACCCGGGGGCGCCTCACCCTCGGCGTCGGCGCCGGGTCGATCCCCGTCGACATGCACCTTCTGGGCATCGACCCGGCGGACACCCGTCGCCGTACCGCCGAGTCGCTGGAGGTGATCCTGCAGCTCCTTCAGGGCGAGAAGCCGGTCACGCGGCGCACCGACTGGTTCGAACTCCACGACGCGCGGCTGCAGTTGCGTCCCTATGCGGCCGCCGGACTGCCGCTGGCGGTGTCCAGTGCCACCTCGCCGTTCGGCATGCGCCTTGCCGGGCAGCACGGCATCACGCCGATCTCGTTCGGGGTGCCGCCGCGGCCCGGCAGCCAGATCGGCGACCTGGTCGGCCAGTGGCGGCACGCGGAGGAGGCGGCGGCCGAGCACGGGCGGACCGTCGACCGCGCCGACTGGCGGGTGAGCCTGGCCGTGCAAGTGTCGGAGAGCCGCGCCCAGGCGCTGGACGAGATAGTCGACGGCTGGATGCGCTACCGCAACGAGTACTGGTCGATGCTCGGGGCGCCCCCGGTGCACTCGGCCGCCGAGGCCCGCAAGGCCCTGGAAGAGGCGATCGAGAGGCGATCGGTGATCATCGGATCGCCGGACGACTGTGTGCGGGCCATCAACGACATCCAGGACATCGTCGGCGGCTTCGGCCGGCTCCTGGTCACCGTCATGGACTGGGCGGGGCGCGAGCAGATGAAGCGGAGCTTCGAACTCCTGGCCCGCTTCGTGCGCCCCCACTTCACCGGGGCCCTCGACGGCGTCACCGATTCCGCGGCGTGGGCGACGGAACTGGCGGCCACGTTCCGCGGATAGGGCGCCGTACGGGGCGCGCTCGCACACCGAAGTGCTCGGTTGCCGAAGGGATCCCCTTCGGCAACCGAGCACTTCCGAGCTTCCCGCCATCGGTCAACTGCCGGGCGGAAAGGGCGAGTTCAGTGCCCCATGCCCAGTCCCCCGTCGACGGGGACGACCGCTCCGGTGACATAGGACGCCCCGGGCGACGCCAGCCACACCACCGCGGACGCCACCTCGGCGGGGTCGGCGATCCGGCCGAGCGGCACGTCACCGGTCATCCGGGCGCGCCGTTCCTCGGACAGCTTCGCGGTCATGTCGGTCTCCACCAGGCCGGGGGCGACCACGTTGACCGTGATGCCGCGCGAGCCCAGCTCACGGGCCAGGGACCGGGCGAGGCCCACGAGAGCGGCCTTGCTCGCCGCGTAGTTGGCCTGTCCCTCGGAGCCGCGCAGCCCCGCGACCGAGGAGATCAGCACGATCCGCCCCTGCCGTTTGCGCAGCATTGCGGCCGCGGCCCGTCTGCTGGTGCGGAAGGCGCCGCCGAGGTTGGTCTCCAGAACCTTGAAGAACTGCGGATCGGTCATCCGCAGCAGCAGCTTGTCGTCGGTGATGCCGGCGTTCGACACCAGGACATCGACGGGCCCCTGCACCCGCTCCACCTCGTCGAACGCCCGGGCCACCTGCTCGGAGTCGGTGATGTCGCAGGACACCCCCCACAGCCCCTCGGGCACCCCCGAGCCCCGGTGCGTGACCGCCACCGCATCCCCCTGCGCCTGGAAGGCACGGGCGATGGCCAGGCCGATGCCCCGGTTTCCGCCCGTGACGAGTACCGATCGCGTCATTCAACACACCTCACTTGGACGGGGATCGACAGGGTTCAGGCACGCAGGCCGGTGTAGGCACCGCGGTGGTAGACAAGCGGCGGCCGCACCGGGTCCGCCACCCTCAGGGCGCGCACCAGGCCCAGGTAGAGGACGTGGTCACCGCCCGGGTAGCGGTGCTCGGTGGTGCACTCCAGGGACACCAGGGCCTCGGGCACCAGCAGATGGCCGCCCTGCCCGACGACGGCGGAGCCGAGCAGGCGCTGCGCGGCGAGCCCGCTGGGCCGGTCGCGCGTCGCGAACCGCCGGGAGAGCTCGTGCTGGTCCTGGGAGAGGATGTTGACCCCGAAGCCGCCCGCACCGTCGATGGCCGCCACCAGACGGCCCCCGGCGTTGACGCTCACCAGGACGAGAATCGGGTCGAGGGAGATCGAGGTGACCGAACTGGCGGTCATCGCCTCGGTGTCGGCCCCCTGGCCGACGGTGATGACGGCGATGCCGGTGGGGAACAGGCCCATGGCCTCCTTGAACGCCTCCGGGGCGGGACCGTCCGGGACAGTGGTGCCCTCCACCCGTGCCGTTTGCGTAGCCATCGCTCCTCTTCTCCTTAGGGCGTGCGTCAGCGCTTGTGCACCAGGCAGGTCAGACGGGCCGTGCAGGTGGGCCGCCCCTTGTCGTCGGTGATCTCGATCTGGTACGTCGCCACGCTGCTGCCGAGGTGCAGGGGCGTGCAGACCCCGGTGACCAGCCCCGAGCGCGCCGATCGGTGGTGGGTGCAGGACAGTTCGAGTCCCGCCACCGCTCCGCGCGGCGCCACCCACAGGCTGGCCGCGACCGAGCCGAGCGTCTCCGCGAGCACCGCGTTCGCGCCGCCGTGCAGCCATCCGTAGGGCTGCATGTTGCCCCGCACCGGCATCGTCGCGACCACCCGCTCGGGCTCGGCCGAGACGACCTCGATGCCCATCCGCGCGGCCAGTTGCTCGTCGGCCAGCTCCGCGGGCGCGGACAGCATGCTGCCGCGCACGGGCGAGTCCTGCGCCGCCGTGCCGGACGCGTCGACCGCCAGACGATTGCTCCCCATGAATCCTTCTCCCGGGTGTGGTGGTGCGCACCTGCGTCGCCTCGGCTGCGCACGCCCACGATCCCGGTACGGGCGCGGCGGGCCAAGGCCCCCACGAGCTGGCCGTTCGGGCAGGTGACACGGCCCCGGCGGCGGACAGCACGGCAGGAGGCCCGCCGCGTACCTTCCGCGGCGGGCCTCCTGCTGTGCGCTGTTCCCGGTTCTCCTACGGGGCGGGGCGCCCGACCATGTGCAGCCCCCGCCACGCGTGCTCCGCTGCCTCCTCGGCGGACAGCTGCTGCGGCTGGAACAGCCAGCAGCTGACCAGGCCGATGAACGCCCCGGCCGAGCAGTGCGCCCGCAGCTCGACGCCCGCCTCGTCGGGCCTGCCGACCCCGGCGTCCGCCAACTGGCCCGCGACCTGCTCGGCGAGGAGCTGGCGCAGCCGGCTGACGAAGCGGGCGGACCCGCAAGGCCCGAGCATCCGCCGGTACAGCGTGATGTCGCCCTCGATGTGGCGGAACATGTCGACGAACTCCCCCGGCATGGCGGCCGGGAGCACGACCAGCGGGCAGCGGGCGGCCAGGCCAACCAGTTTGGCGAGTTCGTCCTCCATCGCGTCGAGCATCAGCTCGTCCAGGTCGCGGTAGTGCTGGTACACCGTGGCCCGGTTGATCGTCGCCCGCTCGGCCACGTGCGCGATGGTGATGGTCTGCAGTTCCTGCTCGGCCGCGAGCTCCAGGGCGGCGGCCCGCAGGAGCCCGCGGGTGCGCAGGATCCGGGGATCGACGCGCCGCTGCGCGGACTGTGCGGACCCTGCGGGCTGTGCCGTCTTCGCGGTCGATGCGGACATCGCTCCAGGCTACCCCACCCTAGGCGACATGTGTCGTGAAGTGGCCGCCGGTGCCGGGGCCCTGTCCGACGCCGGAGAGCAGTCCGTCCTCCATCGCCCGGACCACGGCGAGCGTCCGGTTGGGACAGTTCAGCTTGGCCAGCACATTGCCGACCAGGCGCTTGACTCCGTGCTCGGAGATCTGCAGCCGCCGGGCGGCCTGCTTGTTGCTCAGGCCCTCGGCCACCAGGTGGAGCACCTCCAGCTCACGGGGCGTGAGCACCGTGCCGGGCGGGCCCCAGGGCCGCACATCGGCGGGCGCCGGCTGGGCCTGGCGCAGCACCCTGCGCACGAGCGTGGCCGACACATAGAACTTGTCGGCCAGGATGTCGGCCACGGCATCGGCGAAGACCCTCGGGGTCAGCCCCGACCAGTCGACCAGCGCGTGGACACAGGAGTGGGTGCTCTGCGGCAGGTCGACCCCGTCCGCCCCGTCGACGAGGAGCAGCAGTCGTACACCGCGGGCGCCGAGGTTCTCCGCCAGCGCGAGGGTCTGCTCCGTGGCCAGTTCCGCCGCCGAGGTGACGACCAGGTCGAACGGAACCGCACCGTCCTGGAAGGCATGGCTCCCCTCACCGAAACTTGGGATGACGTGCACACTGTCGAGCTGACGGAGCATGCCTTCGACGCCATATCTGCTGACCTCGTTCTCCAGAATCAGCGCGATCCTCACGTCACTCTCAATCGACTGGATGAACACCTTTGCACTCTCCCCCAACGAACACTAGATCCTTTTCCGAATCCTGCACGGCCAGCGCCGAAGAATATCCGGCAACAGTCGGCAGGTCCATCACGAGCCAGGAATTTATCCCGCACTCGGGTACCCTGTGAGAGACTCTGGAAACGAGCGAATCCGGCCCCACTTCCACCTTTCTCAAATCACCTTCGATACCAATTCCGCTCGCCTTCACAACGGCTTCTTTTCGAGTCCAGCACCGCATGAACTCCCTGTCGCGGTGCTCGGTCGGCACCCCGTCCAAGTAGCTCCGCTCGCCCCTGCTGAGCACGGCAGGCGCGAGCGTCCCGAAGCTCGCCCGCCGCACCCGCTCCAGGTCGACTCCTATCCGCACCCCGTCGACGGCGGCACACAGCCACCGCGGGCCGGACCTGGACAGGCTGAACTCCCAGGTGGTCTCTGGATACTGGACATAGGGTCGGCCATGCGCGGCGCGCCCGCAGCCGGGACACGGAAGGCGGCCGAACCGGATCTCTTCCGGGCCGACACCGATCACCCCTGCGAGACGACGGCGTATTTCGGCATGCGCCCTGCCGAAATACGCGGCGCGCACCCGGTCGCGGAATGCGGTGAACCTCCGCCGTTCCTCCGCCGACAGAATGTCGAGGTCCGCCGTTTCAATAATCCCCGCGGACCGCCCCGACCACGACCAGACTTCTATGCCGCCAGTCACGGAAACAATCTCCCCGAATTCCTGGTCGAGGCCTGCCCGAAATCATTCGCCATTGAAATGATCCGTAGCCCCGCTTCCGCCGACCCATCGAACACGAGTCCGCTGTATTTTCTCTGTAATTTAAACTTTGCTTACAGCCTGCAGGTTCCGGGAACGGCCGCCCTGCCCGTCCGGCGTACCCGTGCGGGCTGCCCGCACGGTTCCCTGAAGGTGCTGGCCCGGCGAGCACACGGGCGCCGCACCGGCGCCGCGAGGATGCCACTGACCGCATTCGGCGCCAGCAGGAGGAGCGACAGTGACCACGCACGTCCCACCGAACGGGCCCGAAATCCCGCCCGGCACAGCCGAGTTCGACGCCGATGTGGTCGTGGCGGGGGCCGGCGCGAGCGCGCTGTTCGCCGCGTTGCGCTGTGCGCGCCTCGGCCAGTCGGTCGTCCTGGTCTCGCCCCGGGAGGAGTTCGAACCGGCCGGCACCGGCATCTCGCCACTGCTCGCCCCGCCGACGCTCGCCCTGCTCGCCGCGGACGGCATCGACGCCGAACTCACCGAGGCCGGCCAACGCGTCCTGGGCGTCGACGACCACGGCAGCGCGGGCCTGCTGTCCAGCTGGCGCTACACCGACCACGTCGGCGTCGCCCGGCCGCACGGCCTGACCGTCCCGACCGGCACCCTGGTCCAGGCGGCACTCGCCCAACTGCGCGCCGAGCCCCGCGTACGGATCAGGACCGCGGAGAGCGTCCTCGCGGTCGACCAGGACGAGTTGGCGGTGCAGCTCACCGTCGGCCGCCCGGGCACCGCGGACGCGGACCCGGCCGCCACCGCCCGCATCCGGGCCCGTTACGCGGTGGCCGCCGAGGGCCGCGGCTCGGCACTGCGCGACCTGGTCGGGATCGAGCTCGACGTGTCGCACTTCGACCGGCCCGCATGGCTGCTCGTCACGCCCGCGGTGCCGGACCGCGACCCGGTCCTCCTCGTACGGCACCAGGCGCCGAGCGCGCTGTTCACCATCCCGATACCGCCCGCGTCCCTCGCCGTGGTCTGGTCCCCGGACCAGGAAGGAGCGTCACAGCTCACGGCCGACGGGGCGGGTCCGGACGCGGCCATCACCCAATTGGCGCACGTGGACGCCGAGTTGGCGGCATGGATGGACAAGGCGCGGGAGCGGGTCTCACCGCTGATCCGGCTGAACTTCTCGCTGTGGCGGGCGAAGTCCTGGCGCGCCGGCCGGGTACTGCTGCTCGGCGAGAGCGCACACGGCCTGCACACACTCGGCGGCCAGGGCCTCAACCAGTCGCTGCAGAGCGGCGCTTCACTGGCCGCGGCCGTGCACGACGCGCTCTCCTCCGGTGACGCCGAACGGATCGGGGCGTACGAGCGCATCCGCCGCCCGCACGTCGAGCAGTTGCAGGACTTCCAGTGGAATCTGCAGGCGCTGCGCTCCTACAGCGCGGCCCCGCCCGAACGCGGCGCGCACGAGGACTTCATCGAGGTCATGACCCGCCTGCAGCCCGAACTCGCCGCACAGCTGGCGGCGCACCGGCCGTAGCACCACGTGTTCCCCTGCCGCGTCCGGCGCGGCAGGGGAACACGGCACGGTGGCATCACCCGGCCGGTCGGGGCGCGGCGAAGCGCGCCGCCAGTTCCCGCTTGAGCACCTTGCCACTGGGACCGAGCGGGAAGGCGTCCACGAACTCCACCCGCCGCGGGTACTTGTACGCGGCGAGCCGCTGCCGCGCCCAGGCCACGATCTCCTCGTCCAGACCGGCAGGCCGGGTCCGGTCCCGGGTCCGCACGACGGCACAGACCTCCTCGCCGCGCACGGCGTCCGGCACCCCGATGACGGCGACCTGCGCGATCGCCGGGTGCCGGGCCAGCACCTCCTCGACCTCCCGCGGATAGACGTTGTACCCGCCGCGGACGACCATGTCCTTCTTGCGGTCGACCACGGACAGATAGCCGTCGGTGTCCTGCACACCGAGGTCGCCCGTGCGCAGCCAGCCGTCGACGATCGCCTCGGCGGTCTCCTCGGGCCGGCCCAGATAGCCGGCCATCACGTTGTGCCCGCGCACCACGATCTCCCCGACGGCGCCCTCGGGAAGCAGTTCGATGCGGCCCACGGTCTCGGCGCGGGCGATGCCCACCTCGACGCCCCACACCGGCCGCCCCACGGTGCCCGGTTTGCAGGGCCAGGCGGGCTGGTTGTAGGCGACGACCGGCGAGGTCTCGGTCAGGCCGTACCCCTCGTAGATCAGGCAGTCGTACGTCTTCTGGAACTCCTCGAGGATCGGCACCGGCAGCGCGGAGCCGCCGGAGAAGGCCCGGTCCAGCGGGGGCCGTCTGGCGTCGTGGGCGGCGGCCTCCAGCAGGGCGAGGAACATCGTCGGCACACCCATGAGCACCGTGCACGTATGCCGCACCATGAGGTCGAGGGCTCGCGCCGACTCGAAGCGGTCCATCAGCACCATGGTGGCGCCAGCCCTGAAGCACGTGCTCATGCCGCAGATCTGACCGAAGGTGTGGAACAGCGGCAGACAGCCGAGCAGCACGTCCTCGGGCCGGAAGGCGAACGGGGACTCCATGCCGACCTGGATGTTCATGGTGAGGTTGAGCTGGGTGAGCATCGCGCCCTTGGGCCGCCCCGTGGTGCCGGAGGTGTACAGCACCACCGCCAGATCGTCCGGCCGCATCGGGACGCAGCCCGCGATGGGCGCCGTCCGCCCGGCGAGCACATCGAGCCGGGGCGCGTCGTGCTCCTGGCCAGGTCCCGCGGTGAACACCCGGACCCCGGCGGCCTCGGCGGCCGGGGCGCCCTCGGTGAGCAGATCCGTGCCGCAGACCAGGGCCACGGCGCCCGAGTCCGTCAGCACATGCTCGATCTCCGCCGCCTTGAGCAGCGCGTTGACCGGGACGACCACCGCTCCGAGCGCGAGCGCGCCGAAGTACGCGAGCGGGAACTCGAAGCCGTTCGGCAGCAGCAGCGCCACCCGGTCGCCGGACGTGATGCCGTGGGCGCGCAGCGCGGCCGCGTACTGCCGTGAGCGCAGCCACAGTTCGCCGTAGGACATGCTCCGTTCGCCGAAGACCACCGCCGGGTGGCCGGTCCTGCGTGCGGCGGACTCGGCGAGCACCGCGGCCACCGAGAGAGTCATGAGGCCTCCTGCCGGGAAGGGCCGCGCGGCGGCCCGGGCCCTTCGTGCGCCGGGCCCGGCCGCCGCCGGCGGGATGTCAGTGGTTCGTGCGCGGGATGTCGAGCTCCTGCCAGATGCTGTCGAGCGCCTCGGCGAACTTCTCGACGTCCGTGGTGGTGTGGGTGGCCGACGGCGCCACACGCAGGATCTCCTCGCCCTCGCGGACGCTGGGCGCGTTGATCGGCTGTACGTAGATGCCGTGCCGCGACAGCAGCAGCGCGGACGCCTCCCGGCAGCGGGCGTCGTCGCCGACGAAGACCGAGACGATGTGCGACATCGGCGAGACGAACGGGATCCGCCGCTCGTCGAGCAGCCGGTGCAGCAGCTGGGCGTTGGTGCGCAGCGACTCCCGCTCCTGCTCCGAGGAACGCAGGTGCCGTACGGCCGCCAGGGCGCCCGCGGCGATGGCCGGCGGCAGCGACGTGGTGAAGATGAACGAGCGCGAGAAGCTGCGCACCGCGTCGATCAGCGCGGCGGGTCCCGCCACATAGCCGCCGGCCGTGCCGAGCCCCTTGGCGAGCGTGCCCATGATCACCGAGAAGTCGTCGGCGATGCCCTCGCGGGCGGCGATGCCGGCGCCCTCCGGCCCGTACATGCCGACCGCGTGCACCTCGTCGAGGAAGGTGCTGGCGTTGTACCGCTTGGCTATGTCGGCGATCTCGGCGATCGGTGCGATGTCCCCGGACATGGAGTACACCGACTCCAGGACGATCAGCTTGGGCCGGTCCACGGAGTCGGCCGCGATCAACTCTTCCAGGTGGGCGGCGTCGTTGTGACGGAAGATCCGTTTCTGTGCGCCGCTGTGCCGCAGGCCGTCGATGATCGAGGCGTGGTTGAGCCGGTCCGAGTAGACGACGGTGTCCGGGGCACGGCCGGCCAGCACCGACAGCGCGCCGTCGTTCGCCGTGTAGCCCGAGGTGAACAGGAGGGCGGCCTCCTTGCCGTGGAGCGCGGCGAGCTCCTTCTCCAGCAGCACGTGGTAGTGGTTGGTGCCCCCGATGTTGCGGGAGCCGCCGGAGCCGGCCCCGTACGTGTCGATGGCCTCCTTCATCGCCGCGAGTACGGCGGGGTGCTGGCCCATGCCCAGGTAGTCGTTGCTGCACCACACGCTGATCTCGGTGTCGGCGCCGCTGGCCCGGTCGCGCGCCACGGCGCTGGGGAAGCGTCCGGCGTTGCGGCCGATCTCCAGGAACTGCCGCTGCTGACCGGAGAATTCCTGCATCTGGCGGGAGAAGTGCTCCAAGTGCTGGTTCATGACGTCAACTCGCTCTCTGGTCACTGGCGTACGGCCGATCGTTTGCTTCCTCGTGGTTCACGTCGCCGCGGCCGCCGGGGTGGAGGCGAGCGCGCGCAGCCGGGGCTTGTCCGGCTTGCCCGAGTCGTTGAGCGGCAGCGCGTCCAGCAGGACGACCGCTTCGGGGACGTGCCGCTCGGAGAGGGCCTCGGCGACACGGGCGCGTACGAGTGCGGGCTCGACCCGGGCGCCGGGGCGCGCCACCACCGCGGCGTGCAGACGCTCCAGGCCGTCCGCGTCGCGCACCCCGTAGACGGCGGCGTGCGCGACACCGGGCAGGGTCTGGATCTCCCGCTCCACGGCCGCCGGATACACCTTCACACCGCCGGTCTTGACGACATCGGCGATGCGGTCGAACAGGCGCAGATAGCCCTCCGCGTCCAACTGCCCCAGATCACCGGTGCGGTACCAGCCGTCGCGCAGCACCTTCGCCGTCAGTTCGGGGTCCTGCCAGTACCCGTCCATCATGTGCGGCGAACGCAGCCATACCTCGCCGGTGGCACCCACCGGCAGCTCCCGGCCCGACTCCGGATCGCACACCGTGAGTTCGACCTCGGGAAACGGCCGCCCCACGGTGGAACGCAGCCGCTCCTCCTGGTGCTCCACGGGGTTGAGCAAAGTGATCCGGCCGCTTTCGGTCGTGCCGTAGCCCTGCACCAGGGCGGGTCCGAAGACGCGTACCGCCTCCGCGATGCGCGCGGGCGCCGCGGCGCAGCCGGTGTAGATCAGCTGGCGCAGCGAGGACAGGTCGGTGGCGTCGATCAGAGGGTGGTCGAGGAGGCGGTACAGCTGCGGGGTGGCCACCAGGGTCCGGGTGATCCGGTGTTCGGCCACCGCGCGCAGAATCCGTTCGGCGTCCGCCTCTTCGTGCAGGTGGACCGTGCCGCCGCGGACGAGTACGGCGTCGGCCATCGGCCCGACCGTGTGGCTGAGCGGGGTGGTGACGAGCATCCGTGCAGCGGGCTCGGTCACCGCGGTGGTCGTCGCCTCGACGATGCTCTGCCAGCTGCGCCCCGACTGCCGTATCCCTTTGGGCAGCCCGGTGCTTCCGCTGGTGAACGCGATCACGGCGAGCGTCTGCGGGTCCCATGCCGCCGGCTCCTGCGACCCGTCGGCGCTCGTGCCCGTCGCGTCGAGGCCCTCCCCCTCGAAGCCCGCCGCCTCCTCGGACCCGGCCAGGGCGAACCGGCCGGGGCGCAGTGCCGCCAGCTCCCGTGCCCGGTCCGCGTTCTCCTCGTCGGTGTAGAGCACGGACGCCGCGGTGGAGTCCAGGATCCGCAGCTGAGCCGGGACACTCAAGGGCTGCTCCGAGGAGCCCGGGTTGATGGTCCGCAGATGACATACGGCGGCGCCGAGCCGGTGGGCCGCGTACCGCACGTAGAACATCTCGGGGCTGTTCGGCGCCACCAGGATCCCGACCACGCTGCCGGCCCCCGCGCCGAGCCCGCGCAGCCGGCGCGTCGCGCCGTCCACGGACTCGACGAACTCTCCCGCCGACACCGGGCGTTCGCGCCAGTACAGCGCGGTGCGCCCGAGATTCTCCGAGAGCACCGCCATGACCTGCGCGACATATCCCTCGCCATCCGTAGCCACCACGCCCGCCCTTCGTTGCCCTCACCGACGCAGGCCAGCCTCTTCGCACCCGCCACCGGCGACAATCTGCGAACGGAGTGCCTGAAGGGACAGCCGCACCCGCGCCCGACCGAGCTGACCGATCGGGCTCACCAGTGCCCCCACCTGGGCGTTTGACGTTTCTACGGGTTCGGCGCTTCGGTGATGCCGGCGCTACGCGGCGCGGACGCCGACACCTCGCCGCTCGAAGGCCCACCGCGCCGCCTCGCTCGCGAGGCCGATCAGGTCGGGGTCGGAGGTGTCCCCGTCCAAGTGGCGGTATTCGACGGCCGTTTGGATCAGCATGCGTTCCGCCAGGCCCAGGTGGCTGTGGAAGCCCGACTCGATGATGCTCGCGGCGGTCGCCTGCGCGCTGCGGCCGGCGGCGTGCCCGGCATGGATGCGGGCTTCGAGCTCGCGGAGATAGCGCAGGTATGTACGGACCCCCTCCGGGCCGACGATCGGGCCGTGCCCCGGGACGACGGTCCGGGGCTCCAGGGCCAGGATGGTTTCGCAGGCGTCGGCTACGCGGGACAGGGGGCCCTGCCAGTGGACCGGGTGGTCGCCGACGAAGAGGATGTCGCCGGCGCAGACGACGGCCTGTTCCGGCAGGTGGACGATCAGGTCTCCGGCGGTGTGGGCCGGGCCGACTTCGATGAGCTCCAGCGGAATGGTTCCGATGTGGAGTCGGTGGCGTCCGGTGAAGGTCTGCGTGGGGGGCTGGAGTTCGAGGCCGTCGTAGCGGTAGTGGCCGAAATGCTTGCGCATGTACCAGCCGAGCGGCTCGTCGGCGGGCGTGGCATGGGTGAGGTGATGCATCGCCTCGGGGTCCGGCTCGATGCAGATGTGGTCGAGGCTGGCCCGGGTGCTGATGATTTCGGCGTCGGGGAAAAACGCGTTGCCGAAGGTGTGGTCGCCGTTGGCGTGGGTGTTGATGACGGTCCGTACGCGGGCTTCCTCGGGCAGCACGGCCGAGGTCGCCGCTATGAGGGCGCGTGTCATCGGCCCGTCGTAGGGAGTGTCGACCAGAGCGGCCTCCGTACCCGAGGCGATTACCAAGCAGTTGGCGAAACCCCAGGTTCCGGATTTCTGCGGGACCCAGGCATGGATTCCCTCGGCGAGATGGGTGAGTGCAGTGGGCAAGCTCATGGACGCATTGTTTCCCCGTCCGCCCGGTTGTGCGCTGTGGTGATCACCACAGCGCACAACCGTGATTCTGTCTGGAAACAGCCGATGCCCAGGCCGACCGGGCGTCAGATTTACGGCTGGACCGGGTCGAACAGCAGGGTCATATAGCGGGCTCCGGACCCGCTGAGAAACTGGGAGAGCATCATGGTGACATGGCCCTGCCCGCGCACGGCGTGGTGCAGCGGCCGCCGGTCGCCGTCCGGGTGGATTCTCGTGCTGCCGCTCTCGTGGTACGGACCGCGCACCCACGGGTCTTCCATGATCTGCGCACGGATACCCAGCAGGACCGGGTCGTCGGGATGGGCGGCGAGGGAGGCCCTGAGTGCCGAGACGAGGGTGGGCAGCCATACGGACTCCCAGTCCACCAGCGAGAATTCGCGGGCCTCCCGGTCCAGCAGCATCCAGGCCAGGGTGTTCTCGGGCGGTTCGCCGCGCAGGAACATCTCGGCGAAGGGCTCGTTGTACAGGCGCAGGTTGTAACGGAAGTCCGTGATGTACGCCATCTCCCGCTGCCCGTCCAGCACCTGCTGCCAGATCGGCGGCACATCCGGATCCGCGGACGGGTGGAGCGGGAGGGACGGCTCCGTCCCGAAGTACTCCAAATGGACATAGATGTACTCACTGTCCTTGAATCTGAGTACCCGGGCCAGCTCCAGCAGATACGTCGGCGTCGGGCGCAGGGCACCCGACTCGACCTTCTGATAGGTGCCGATGCCTTTCCGCATCAGCAAGTCGACGTCCGTCTGGCTCAATCCCTTGACCCGCGGCCCGCGTCGGCCGCCGGCAGGGCGCGGCGGTAGCCCTGCTTCTTCCGGACCGAGTGCCTCCCTGCAGGCCCGCATTATCTGCTGTATGACCTCACGATTCACGCGCCTCTTCCCCCAGAGCAGTAGTAGTTGAAAGTTAAATAGCAGATACGAGAATACCGGAGATTTACTTCCCGTTGTTAAAAGGGTGTCACGTCCGCCAGGATGAACCACCATCGGGATGCACAGTGGTCATCCGGACGACCGGAGCGAACGGGGATGGAGGACACGTGTCGTATGGCTCTTCGGTGTGGGAAGTGCGCCGACGGGCCGGGCATTTGCTCGACACGCACGCCCCGCACATCCCTTCACGGTCAGAACCGCATCTCGCCGATGGGCGACTCTCGCCTCGTACGGATTCCGACGTCTGGGGGGACATCGAAATCCGGTCATGAGGTGGCGAGTTGAACATGCCAAGGCAGGAGCGGCCCCTATCGCGGCGCCGACAAACGCATACCGATTTACCCCTCACGCACTGCGGCCTTGCCGATAGAGGCCGGTGCGGAGGTTTGTCTTTCCAGAGAGATCTGGTCCGGCGATGACGGGTTCAGAGGGTTCCCGGCCGGCGGAGACGGGGAGTGGAGAATGGCACGGGGACAAGCCCGTTCGGTCTTGGTGACCGGCGGCAACCGAGGCATCGGGCCGCAGACGGCCCGCCGCCTCGCGCGGGGTGGGGACAGGGTCGCCGCCGTATACCGCACTACCGCACCCGCTGAGGGGTTCCTCGGTGTGCCGTGCGATGTGACCGGCGGCGCCGAGGCCGATCCGGTCCTCGAAGAAGTCGAGGCCGCCCACGGCAACGGTCAGGCGCCGGTGGCGAACGCGAGAGTCACGAACGGCCAGTTGCCCGCCCGTATGACGGATGGCCAGGCCTGTATCTCCGGCGCGGCCCTCTGCGTCGGCAACGGGATCATCATGGGGCACTGATTCCTCGCGGCCCCGTACCGCAGGACGCCACCGGCGCCCGGTCGGCGAGCGGGACCTCATGCTCCAAGCCACTCGCGGTGTCGAGCAGGTCCAGGAAACCGAACTCACACTGCCGGGGTGCTCACGGCGCGCCGCCACCGCGCCGTCTTTGACGGACAGTCATGCCCAGGACGTGCGCGATCACCTCACGCCACGCGCGAACGGGGCACATCTGTTGTCAGGGTGCACGAGCTCCCCATCACCGAGGGGAGCCTCGTGCGCTGTTGTCCGCAGTCCCGGTCCACTACCCGGCGAGCAGGTACCGCCGGCGTCGTCCCATGCCCGGCCCCGGCCGAGCCCCGCCTTCGGCGCCGCGTGCCGCGGGGTCCCGGCGGCGGCCGTGTGCCGCCGGCCGGTGCCGCCCGCCCCGTGCGCCTGCCCGGAGCGGGCAGGCGGACCGGCCCACCGCCGAACCACCGTCGGCTCCGCCCCCAAGAGGTCCGGTCAGCACACTTCCCCCAGCTGACCGGGACCAGCCGAGACGGCGGCCTCGTTTCCCTCGACGAGCCGCCGTACGCCCGCCGCCTGGGGCGGGTGCCTCGGCCCGGCAGGGGGCGCCGTCCACTCCCGGCGGCGCCCCCTCCCCCGGCCGGCCCGCGAGCCCTTGGCGCCGGCCGACGCCCAACCGCCGCACGATCGCCCGGTTCCCCGGCGCGCTCATGCCCCCGACCACCCACCCACGGGAGCCCCGCTCCCCTGCCGCTCGGCCTGTTCGCCTTCCCGGCCAGCGTCCCGTTCCGGAGCCATACCGTGTCCCACACCTCGACTGCCCTGGCGCTGTCCGCCCGTTCCGTGCCGTCGCTGGGATGCGTGGCCGTCGTCGCCCCGTACGGTGACGGCGGCCACCACGCCCAGCAGTACGACCGCCACGGCTGGAGCGGTGTCGCCGTCACCCTGCCCGCGGAGACACTGCCCGCGGCGCACCGCAACTGCGGCCGACCGACCGGCTATCAGGACACGATCCGGCACGACAGCGTGAGCCGCACCGCGCGCGCCCTGCGGGCCCGCAACGTCAGCGCGATCGTGCCGGGGAGCGGACTCGGTGTCGACCTGGCCGAGCGGCTGGCCCATGCGCTGGGGATGGTCGGCAACCTGCCCTCGACGTCCGCGCTGCGCACCGACCGGGCCGTCCAGGCGGCCGCGCTGCGCGACCGGGGTCTGGCGGCCCCGCGCAGCCTGCGCACCAGCAGCCTGACGGCGGCGCTGCGGTGGGCGGAACTCTGCGGCCTGCCCGGCTACTTGCTCACCGCCGCCGACAGCGCGGTGACCGCGCCTGCCGCCGTGTGCACCAGCGACGCCGAGATCCGCTCGGCCTGGCCGTGGCTGCGCCGCGCCGCCCTGCACGAGAGCGGCACCGGCGACCTGGTCATCCAGGAAAGGGTGACGGGCCAGCAGTTCGTCGCCCATACCGTCGCCGTCCCGGGCACCGGGCAGCGCGTGGCCGCGCTCTGGTCCGAACTGCGCACCGGCGAGGGCGTGCACGGCCGCTCCGACCTGATGGATCCCGACAGCCTGCTCGGCCGCACCCTGACGCGCTACGCGATACGGGCCCTGGACGTGCTGGGCGTGGAGGCGGGTGCGGCCCGCTGCCGGATCGCCTTCTCCACCGAGCGCGGCCCCACCCTGCTTTCCGCCCGGGCCTTTGCCCGTACGTCACCGGGCGACGAGCTCGCGGCGCGGGCCACGGGCATCGACCCCGTGCGGGCCGCCGTCGAAGTCAGTGTCACCGGACGGCTCGCGCCTGCGACCGGCCCGCACCGGCACGTGTCCCGCGTGTCGCTGATCGCCCCGCACGACGGAGTCCTCGACGGACATCTTCTGCATACCCTCGACTCCCTGCCGACGGTGGTCGCCGGCGTCGGGCCGCTGGTGGCGGGTATGCGCGTGCGGCGCACCGTCGACCGCACGACGTGCCCCGGCCAGATCGTCCTGGCCGCCACCTCCCGCGATGCGATCGACGCGGACTACCGCTCGATCCGGGCACTGGAGGGACTCGGCCTGTACGGCGAGTCGGGCCGGTGACCACACGGCTCACGGACACCCGGACTCGGCCTGCCTGCTTCCGTATCCGCTCGGACGCGGACACGTCTGTGCTCCGACGGGGGTGGAGATGACGTAAGGAGTGGGCGGCCCGGCCGCCGGGGCGCTCAGCCGTTCGGTGTTTGCCGCACCGTGGCCGTGCGCCCCACATGTCTCCGGCTTCGGCTTACCAGGCCGCCCGGAGGAGTTGTTCGCCCCGGTACCAGCCGATGCGAACACTTCGATCTTTGGTTCTGCCCGAACCCATGACACAGACCGGCAGCGAACCACCAAGGCCCACCGAGCAGTTGTGTCATGTCCTCCCTATGAGATGGAGGCTGCCGCTATTTTGCACCAGAGTTTCGCCTTTCACCAGCCCGACGATGTCAACTTGGTCTGCTTGATCCTGTTCCGTGGGGGTGAGGGGCCCCGCATCGCACGCCCTTCGCCCTGGGCGATGCGGTGAGGGGCACGGCGGCGCAGCCCTGCGGGCAGTGCGCACCGCCCCCGTCGCACGAGGCCGCGAACACACCGCAGCGACGGCAGCGGGTACGCGTACCGTGGCGTCTGGTCGAGTCGGCGTTCTACGCCGACATCGCGCTGGCGGTCTACATGAAGGTGAAGGCGCTCGGACTGCGACCGCAGGGGTGCACCGCCTCAACGGCGACCCTCGCCGCGTACCTGGGGATGTCGAAGGCATCGGTCGAGCGCGGGCTGACGCAGTTACGCGGCCCGGCGCCCGACGGCGTGGTCGAGCTGCCGCAGAACGCGCGGCGCTCGCTGCCTGGAGGCACCGGGACGACAGCGCGGCGACAGGTGCGGGCGATGACTTCGTCGGAGCGGTTCGTGTGGCTGCCGGTCGCGGCGTGCGAGGCCCTCACCCCCCGGCAGTTACGCGCGTACGCGGTACTGGTGTTCACCCAGGTCCAGCGGATCCCGCTGACGCTGGGCGAGCTCGCCGGGTTCCTGCGCCACCACTCGGGCACACGGGCCGGGCAGCCGGTCACCGCCGCGGCGGCCGCAAGCGTCGTCGGCCAACTCGAAGCCGCGGGCTGGGTGAGCGTGGGACGGCGAGCCGGGACGCGCGGCCGCCACCAGTACGTCGCCCACGAGATCCCACCCGCGGCCGTACGGAGTACCCGGATCGGCGTCGTCGCCGTGGCCCGGTGCGCGCACAGCGCCGAAGAGGCACTGCCCGGCCGGGCTGCGACCGCGGTGGTCGGTGAGGGATCGGGTGCCTCGGTGGGTGAGGGATCGCTCGCGAATGAGGAATCACCTAGGACTGACCGACCTGATGACGAGCGGGGTGGTTTCCCACCCGCCGTAGGCGCACTACCGGTAGGTGGGGGCCCTGGCGTTGTCCTGGACCGGCCTGAAGCCGCGTCAGCTGCCGAGGTGCCACGAAATCGCGCGCCGCGCGCGCGGGAGACCACCCGCGCCGCCTCCTCGACACCGACGACGAAGGGGCGGGGCAGCGGCGCGCGATCGCCCCGGTCCCCGTACGCCGAAGCCCGGTTGGCCATGAGCCCGCAGGTCCACGCGGCGCTGGAGCCCGTCCACTGGCTGCTGAAGCGGGTCGAAAGCGACGTCGTCCTACGGAAGATCGCCCAGGAGGCCGGCCGCCAGCTGCGTGACGGCACCGCCGTGGACCGGCTGCGCCATCGTCTGACCGTCCGGTTCGCCGGGACCTCGCCGTCACTGATCCGGGATCCCGGCCGGTGGCTGCTGGGCGTGGCACTGCCGCGCTGGGGTTGCGGGCACTTCGACTGCGAGGCGGGCGTGCTGTGGTCGACCGGCGCGCTCTGCGCGCTGTGCGAGGAGGTCGTCGCCGACCGGCGCGCGGCCCGGCGGCGAGAGCGAGCCCTGCGTCCCGACGACGGCGCCGCGCGCCCCGGATCGGGGATGTGCGACAGCGGGCCCGCCATGGCCGACCCGGATGCGGCGACGGCCTCGGCACGCGCACCGCAGTGGCCGCCGCGCGGCGAATGCGCCGACTGCGGCTGCCGGATCCTTCTCGTCAAAGGCGCGCTCACCGACGGGCTGTGCGGGCCCTGCCGCGAAGGCGCTGCCCGGTCGTCCGCGCCCACCGGGCAGCCGGAGCCGGTTCGGTGTTCACACACCGAGGGTGTGCCGTGCGGCCGCCCGGCGCTGCCGACGCGCGGCGTCTGCGTCCGCCACCGGGCGCATGAACTGGTCGGCGCGGTGAGCAACTGATGGGCGTGCAAAGGCAGTTCACGGGCCGAGGGCGCCGGGTCGGCAGGGCGTCAGGGGTGGCGTACCGGGCGGATCATCGCCGTGTGGGCGGTGGTTGCGTGGAGCTCCCGGTGGTCGGCGACCCTGCGGTATCCCCAGGTTTCGCAGGCGGCCTGAAGTGCTCCGTCGCCGACGGCGGGGTCCACGAGCAGCGTGACCCGCTCCTCCTGCCGCAGCGAGAGCCATATCTCGTGCAGCTGGGAGGCGACCCCGGTGCCGCGCCAGGGCTTGCGTACCGCTATCTCGCTGAGCACGGCCGTACGCTGACCGGTCTCCCAGGTCACGTACTTCGGCAGCGGCAGGATCATGTTCGACCACCAGTCGGTGTCCGCCGCAAGGCAGAAGCCATGGCAATAACCGACGGGACGGCCGTTTTCATAGCCGATGGCCACCGTCCAGCCCGGCATCGACGCGGCCGCTTCCAAACGCGCCTCGAAGGACTTGTCCGACCCCGCGTCCACGGCCGGCTCCGCATCCTTGCGCCAGACCTCCGCGTGCACTTCCAGCAGACTGTGCTTGACGAACGGAAGATGCTCGGCGTCGGCCATGCTGAACTCGACAGTCACAGACGTGCCGCCCTCTCACTCGGTATCACCCACGCGGGCAAGGCCCACGGGCGCCAGCCCACCCCAGGAGCCAAGACGGCAAGGCTAACCGAAATCCGACCGGCTCGGCTGTTTCTATGGCGGCATCAGCGACTCCAGTAGTCACCCTGCGGCAGCCGGACCCATAGATCGGGTGGACCGACGACGGCGCGTGCGTCGGTGAGGCGCAGGCCCGCGTAGAGACAGGAGTGGGCCACCGCGTTGTAGCGGCAGAGGTAGGAGGCCAGGACTTCCTGCGCGGTGGAGTCCGGGTACGGCGGCCCGCCCGGGTGGAGGCCCCCGCGTTCGATGCCCCCGTCGCGGGTGATGCTGCCCTGGTTGCCGCTCTTGGGGTTGGCGTACAGGCCGTAGCAGACGGTGCCGGCGGACAGCCGGGCCAGCGGGCCCGGCATCGCTGGCGCGTAGCCCCACGGCTGGGTGACGACGCAGCCGCCCGGCACGCTCGTCACCCCGACGATCCGCAGACTCTCGTCCATGTCGTACGCGTACGGGTCCACGAGCAGCCCGTCCAGCGCCCGGCTTTCCGCCTCCGTCGCCTCCAAGCGGCGTACGGCCTCCTCGGCGTCGATCCCCGCGACGCACGCGAGGCCCGTGCCCTCGTAGCGGATGTCTCCCAGCACCGCGACGAGCCGTCGGCCCTCCCGCACCGCCGTACGCTCCGCCTCGGTCAGTCCGCGTTGCCCGGCGGGCAGCGCGAACAGGTCGGGCACCGGTCCGGCCAGGCTGAGCCGTCCCGGCGACCAGCCGCCGATCTGGATCCGCCAGGGATCGGCTCCGGCGGCGGCGAGAGCCCGCGCGTTGTCCGGCCGGCCGGACAGAACGGCCTCCCACAACGCGGTCGTCCCTTTCTCCTCCTCCAGCGCGTCCACGTCCGCGACGCGTCGGGCCAGCTCCGCGACGACCTGCGGTGAGCCGTGCGACGCCGCCCAATGCAGGGGCAGGCCTCCGCGCCACGCGTCGGGATCGGCGCCCCGATCGAGGCGCTGCCGTATGCCGTCGTAGTCCTGCCAGTCCTCCCCACTCACGTCCGCCCAGCCGTCGTTGCGACCCACCACGATGCCCCCCTCAAGCCCCGATCCGGGGCGGCTCCTCTCACCACCGCGTACACACCCCCCGTCGCAGACGGGTCTGACAACGCCCGCGCCCTTTGCCTGCACGGAACGCCCGGCCTGGCCGGGGTTGCCATGCATAGGATCAGATCCTTTCGATCAGGAGACAGCAACATGCCGGTGGATTCAGGTCAGGAGCCGGACCGCGAGCGGGCGGGCGGCTCGGATCAGCGGGTGGGCACGGTCGAGACCGAGCGGGACTTCGTGCGCACGGTTCGCCCCGGCTATCAGGACGCCGGCGACACAGGGGCGGGGGCTTGGTGATGGGCCGACTTCGGGACAGGATGACCGGCACCCGCTACCCCGACAGCGGTGTGAAACCACTGCCCACCATGGAGGTGCGGGCCGCGCTGCTCGCACTCAACACCAACGCCCCCGACCTGCGCTTCCGCGTGCGCCACGGCATCCCCGAAGAACGCGCCGATGTGGTGGCCGAGTTCCAGATCCCGCAACTGAACGTGGCCCTCAAGACCCGCATGCGCCTGGTCCCGGCGGACCGCGAGGTCCGTGTCCTTGAGGAGCGGTGGGAGGACTCACCCGAGCACTCCGGCAGGCAGCACGGCCGAGGGCACGCACCCGCGGTGTACCGCCAGTGGTCGTACGAGCGCGGGGCCGACGGCCACCGACACAAGGTCGAGACGTTCCGCTTCGACACACGCGAGATGAGAGACCCACTGGTGAAGGTGGCCCTCGACGCGGGATGGACCTGGCGCGGCGTGATCTTCAGATGGTGACCGGCACCCCCACCCCTCCCCGTCCCGGCCACCCGGCCGCGTGGGCGCGCTGTGGCGGGGCGGGCGGGAGCAGGGGAAATGGGCATCCCGTTGGCGCTTGACCCTCCCGGCAGTGCGGTTCAGGAAACACCTTCGTGTTGCGGGCCTGCACCCGGGCTCACCCCGGCCGAAACGCCGAGGTCAACGAGGCATCTTCTTCTTCATGGAGAATCGGACATAGAGGTATTCATCCAGGATCTTCGACAAAGGGATACCCGGGCGGCCGACAAGTCCCGGGAGGGCGTCCTCAGCCACATCGGTCTCGCTCAGGACATCTCTGGCCCAGTTACGGCCGAGGGTGAGGTGTCGGGTGAACGCGGCCGCGTCGCGAGCGCCGTGCAGGCGTTCGGCGATCGCCGCGTCCCAAGCCATGATCGCTTCCGGTCGCAGGGCGTAGAGGGTCTTGGCGGCAGCGGTCGGGCCGAGGGAGCGTGCCGCCCGGCCCGCTGCGACGGGTATGGCCGCCAGTTCTCCGCAGGCACGGCCGAAGGCGGCCACGGAAGAGTCGCTCAGGCTCGCCAGGGTGCCCGACGGCAGAGCGTCCTGCCACGTGGCCCACCAACCGGCGAGCCCGGTGTCGAACAGGGCCGGCTCGCCTTCTCGGGGGTAGCGGATGCGGCAGCCCCAGGAGTTGAGCCAGCGCAGCAGAGCATCGCGATGGTCGGCGCGGGCCAGGTCCAGGGCCGGGCCGGTGCCGTCCCGAAGGGAGTGCCAGCTCCTGTCGATGTCGGCGAAACCGTTGAAGACGTCGGCCGCCGCCCGGAGGTCGGCAAGGGAGGGCGTGTGGAGGGCCGGCGTGGAGCCGGCTCCCAGGTGTGTCGACGCCACGCTCTTGGGCACCACCATCCGCCACGCCTCCGTGACGATTTCCCGCATCTCTTCGGCGTCGATGGCAGTCAGCCGCACCTGGGCCCAGTTGAAACGCTCGTCCCTGGGGGACGGCATCGCGAACTTGTCCGGCTCCGAGGCCACCAGCGCGGCGCGTTCCTCCTTCGGGTACGAGAAGCCCATGGCTCTCTCGTCCCGGGAGAACGCCAAGTAGACGATCCGGCCGACACGGAACTTCACCCGGTCCCGCACGAAGGCCTCGTACGTTCGGGGCAAGCTCAGGGCGTGGGCCCGCACTTCGTCAACTGTCACGGCCATGCCGATCCCCTCCTGTTGTGGTGGATGACGGGCTGGAGGGTGGCTCGGACCCGCCGCCCTGTGCCATCAGATCGTCGGCACCGTGACGATATTGATCCTGGCGAGGGCTTCCTCGGTGCGCGAGCGCGCCTCCCGTACCGTCTCGGCCACAGCAGTGGCGGCGCCGATGCGTTCCTTGGAACTGCGGAGCCTGCGCACTCGGTCACCCGCCTTCACCACGACGGTGCAGGAGACGACGCCGGGTACCTGCCGGGCCTGGTCCATGCCGTCGACCGTCTCTACCAGGCCGGGCCGGGTGTGCAGGAAGCGAACGGCTGCCGCCCTCTGGGCGCTGCTGGGCAGGGGGCCCGGCACCGGCTCGCCCTTCATCACGGTCCAGAAGTGCTTGACGAGGTCCATCGAGTACGCGCGGTCGATCAGGTCGATGATGCCGTCACCGGCGAAACGGCCCGCGCACTCGACGAGAAAGGCCGTGCTCGCGGAGACGATCCATTCGCAGTGGACCACCCCGCTGCCGAAACCGACCGCTTTGAGCACCTGCCTGGTCTGCTCGAAGAGCAGGTCCTGCAGTTCCTGCGAGATGTCGGCGGGCACCACATGCCCCATCTCCACCGGACGGTCGCCGGGGAAAAGGGTCTTCTCCGTCACGTTGGCGAACAGAGGGGTGCCCCGGTCGACCAGCATTTCCACGCTGTACTCGGCACCGGCCACGTACTGCTCCGCGAGCATGCGGACATCGCGGGGGCGGTCCGGTACGAAGATGCCCTCGTCGTGGTCGGTGCACTCGATCCAGGCCGCGTCCACTTCGTCCGCCCCCGAGAGGATCCTCGTACCCACGGAGCCTTGCCGGTTGGCCGGCTTCAGCACCACCGGCCCCTCGTGCTGGTCCATGAACTTCCGCAGGTCGGCTTCGTCGGCGACGGACACGGACCGCGGGTTGGGGATGCCCGCGGCGGCGGTCACCTTTCGCAGCAGTTCCTTGTCCCGCATGATCTGCGCCGCGCCGAAACCGGCCCCCGGCAGTCCGTACCGCTCCGCGAGTCTGGCCGCGAACGGCGTCGCGTACTCCTGGAGCGCGGCAATCGCCGCGGGGTCCAGGTCGGGGAACGCGTTGGCGAACTCATCGGCGGCTCCGGCGAGTTGGTATTCCCAGCCGATCACCTCACGGACGACCTGGGCGTCCGCCACCTGCGCACGTACATCACGCTTACGTATGACGTCCGGCTCATCGATGATGATCACGGATCGGTCGGGCTGGAACTGAGCGAGCGAAGCCACTGCCACGGGGACGAACCCGACCATGATTACGGGGCGGTCAGCCATTGTTGATTCCTCTTCCGCTGTCCAGCTTGAGTGGGGGTGGGCAGGCGCGCGCTGCCCAGTACACGGACGCGCCTACGGATCGGGTCAGGCAGCCGTCGCATCCGCGACCTTGCTGATGTCCTGCTGCCGACTCTTTTCCCGGGTTTCGCTGAGCCCGTACGCGGCGCACAGTGCCGCGATGGCCCCGATCGCTCCGCAGAGCAGCCAGATGCCGTTGCCGAGCATCCCCCAGGCGAGCACGCCGAGGGTCGTTCCCGTCGCCGACCCGAGGGAGAACGCCGCCTGCGACGAGCCGATGTACCGCCCCTTGACCTCCGCGGGCTTCTTGGCGGGATGTGCCCACAAGGTGGGTCCGCTCGTCATCATCCCGCTCACGAACACGGCCGTGCCCAGCAGGATCACCACCGGTGCACCGGATATGGCGTACGCGGTGAGGCCCAGTGACATGACGAGGGTCCCGATGCCGGCCGCCACCGGCGCCTTCCAGTGCGAGACATAACTGGTGATCTTCAGTTCCAGGGTGATCAGAAGCCCCGACGACAGTGCGAGGGCGCTGCTGTACAGAGCTATCGGGTGCCCGTCCGCCTGAACCTTGAGAGGAAGCACGGCCATGAACTGCATGTAGAACATGGCGCTCAGCGTCATCGAGGCGAGGTAGAGAGCGAATTTGGTGTCCCGCAGGATCGCCAGGTACCCGATTTTCTTTGCGGGCTGCACTTCTGTCACGGCCTGGGGGGAAGTTCCGTGGGAATCGGCAGCCTTGGCGGGGAGGAAGGCGAGGGAGAACAGGGCATATCCCAGCGCGGTGGCCCCATCGACCCAGTAGAGCAGATCCCAGTTGGCCTGGGTGAGGGCCGCGGCCGTGAACGGACCGATCACGGATCCGAGGTTGAGTGCGGTCCGCATCATCGAGAAGGCCATCACCCGAAGCTCCTCGGGCATCGCCTCGTTCAACAGCGCCGAGGCTCCCGGCCGGTACGCAGCCGTCGCCGCACCCGCCGCGCCGACCAGGGCGACGACGAAGCCGTAGTTGCCCGGGTCCTTCAGCAGCGGAAGGCTCGCCACCAACAAGGCCGAGCAGCTCATCGCGGTGATGATGGTGTTACGGGGACCCAGCCGCTGGGTCAGCTCGCCGCCGATCAGACCGCCTGCCAATGCACCGAGACTGTAGGCGCCGAGACAGAGTCCGGCGTGCTTCGTCGACCAGTGGTTGTGCACCAGGTAGAGCACGAGGAACGTCTGGACGAACGCGCCCATCTGGTTGACGAATATTCCGCCGAGAAGGAAGCGCGCGGTGCGCGGGGTTGCTTTCAGTGCGGCGAAGACACCTATGCGCTCGCCCTCACTCGTTTTCTTCATCGTGCACTGCCCCGCGTTTCGTGAAGAGATGTCATGGCCGAATTCCTTGGTCGAAGCCGAACACGTTCGCGGGATCGTACTTGCGCTTCACTTCGACAAGCCGCGCGTAGTTGGCTCCGTAGTAGGCGCTTGTCCATGCGGGCAGATCCGGATCGACGAAGTTCTGGTACGACGAGTGGGACATGTGGGAACCCATGTCGTCGTAGAGGCCGTTCACCCAGTCCTGAACCGCCCGAACCCGCTCACAGGAGTCTTCGCGGCTCCAGGACGCGTCCATGGAGGCGAGGAACATGGTGTCGCGGTGCACGAACGCGGTGTCGGTGGCGGGCACTTCGTTGATGGCGCCGCCCCAGGCGAACATGCCGAGCCCGCCGCCGTCCGGGTTGCTGCTGCCCGGCCAGCGTTCCATCCAGGAGAGGATCGACTGGATTCCCTGGTCGGAGACGGCCTGCTTCACATATCTGGTGCGGGTGATGAAGTGGTCGTCGACGGGTGAGGGGTGCGCCATGTTCCCCTTCGCCTCCCAGTACGTCTGATCGACGAACTGCTGCCTCGTCACAGGCGCCACGGCCAGCAGGGGTGCGACAAGCTCACGCAGCTCCTGGGAGGAGCCGAAGTAGTAGCCCGAGATCGCGACGACACGGTGCGTGGTGGACGTGGCGGTGTCGATACCGGCGGTGGCGATCCGCAGGTTGAGGGAGAAGTCGTGCGGTGCCTGCGGCAGGAGACGCTGCACGGCATCGATCACCCTCGCCGCGTCCGACCACTCCCAGGCGAGACGGCACATGGCGACATCTCGGGCCTGGTGCGCGCGGAAGGTGAACGACACGTTGATGCCGAAGTTCCCGCCGCCCCCGCCCCGGCATGCCCAGAACAGGTCCGGATTCTCGCTCTCGTTGCACGTGAGCAGGTCGCCGTCCGCGGTGATGAGAGTGGTTTCGACCAGGGAGTCGCACGTGAGCCCCAGCTTCCGGGACGCGTACTCGCATCCGCCGCCAAGGGTCAGACCGGCGATGCCGACCAGGGGACTGGTCCCGGTGGGAACGGTCAGCTCGTAGGGCCGCAGGCGGTCGTGCATCTGCCCGGTCCGCGCTCCGCCCCCTGTGGTGACCAGGCCGGCCGACTCGTCCACGTCGACGAGCGAGCACCTGCTGAGGTCCACGACCAGCCCGTCGTTGAGCGAGTATCCCGCGAAGCTGTGTCCGCCAGAACGCGCGACGACGGGAACGTCGTGCTCGCGTGCCCACAGGACGGCCTTTCTCACGTCCTCGGGATGGGCCGCCAAGGCGACGGCACGAGGGGTGCGGATGCCCTCATGGCGCTTGTTGCGCACCTGGGTGGCCACCCGGTAGCCGGGGTCTCCTGGGTGGAACACTCTCCCCTGCAACTGGCCTGCCAGCGCGCCCCAGTTCGGGTCGCTCACGTGTCCTCCTCCGCTGAATCGGGTTCCGTGCTCAGGCGAAGAGCCCGTTGATGTCGGTGTACGTCAGGGGGTGCGCGGCCGGGCGGATCTCACCGGGGTCGGAGAGCAGCTCGCGGGCTGCGGTCTGTGCCGCCGCGTAGGCGATCTCAGCGATCGCGGTGCCCACGCTGATGCGCTGCACGCCGACGGCACTGAGGTCGGCCACGCTCGGGCCACCGGGGCCGGTCATGGCGTTGACCGGCAGCGGGGAGGCGTCGACGAGCAGCTTGAGGACCGTCAGATCGACCAGGCCCGGAACGAACAGGCAGTCGGCTCCGGCCTCGGCATAGGCCCGGGCCCTGCCGATGACCTCGTCGAACCGGCCGGACGGGTCGCCTACCTCGAACAGGAAGACGTCGGTGCGGACGTTGATCACAAGGTCCTGGACGCCGCCCTGTGCCGCGGCTTCGCGCGCCGCGCCGATCCGTGCCGACTGCGCCTGCACGCTGAACAGAGGGGAGTCGACGGCGCCCGAGTCCTCAAGGTTGATGCCGGCGACGCCCGCGGCTACAGCGGCATCGACGGTGTCGGTCACGTCCTGAGGGGTGGCACCGTAGCCGCCCTCGATGTCCGCGGTCACCGGCACGTCGACCGTGGCGGCGATGCGCTGCGCCATCGCGAGCATCTCGGCTCGCGACAGCCCCTGGCCGTCAGGGCGTCCCAGCGCCCAGGAGACCCCACCGCTGGTGGTGGCGATCGCCTTGGCACCCGCCGCTGCGAACAGCGCGGCGCTCGCGGCGTCCCAGACGTTGGGCAGGACGAGGGCGTCCCCGCAGTGGTACGAGCGCAGCAGCTGGGCCTTGGCGTTGAGGGAAGGGGCAGCAGTGGTCATGTGCATCATCTTTCGCGTGGCGGTCCCGAGCGGGGCCGTGTCTGTGGGGGGGGGGATTGCGGGTGCGGAGGAATCCGGATTTACCGGTCTGCCTGCGGTGGCCCCGAATGATCTGTGGTGAGGCGATCGAGCAGCTGGGATGCGGCGGTTCGGCTCGCGGCCAGGATGGTCTTGGCGGCGCCGCCGCTTCCGCCGGAGAAGGTGTACACCGGCGAACCGCTCTCCAGGTCGCGCAGTGCGAGGCCCGGTTGCCGGTGGAAGCAGTCCGCCGAACTGAACCCCGCGACGTCGGACGGCTGTTGGGACAGGTGCAGCCGCGTCGCCGCCACCTCCAGCAGGGTGGCGACCAGAGCAGGGTCGACACCGACCGCGTCCGGATCCACACCCCACCGGTCCGTCGGTATCCCCAGGAGAAGGCCACCATCCGACAGGGGGCGCCCGTACAGCCCGGTCGTCTCGTCGGTGAAGGCACCCAGTCCTGGCGGAGCGAGGGGGCAACGCACGTACTGGATCGCCTTGGTCCGGAATCCGGCGACTGCCGGGTCCTGGTCCAGCAGGAGGTGCGGCGTCCACGCTCCGGCCGCGATCACGACGGCCTGGAACCCTTGCGCCTGCACCCGTTCGGCACTCTGGATCACTCCGTCGGGCCGCACCCCGGCCACAGGATCGTGGGAGACCACGACCCGCGACCGGAGCACCTCACCCACCAGCGAGGTGCGCAGCCGGTGGGGTGAGAAGTATCCGCCCCGGCGCTCCGTCACCGCGACGGCGCCTTGGGGCAGGCCACGCATCGGGAAGGAGCGGGGAAGATCCTCGGCTGCCGAGATGGTGAGCGAGCCGGGAAGTCTCGCTTCGACGATCGAGGCCAGGGCCGCGACATCGACGTCGGCGGGTTCCAGGAAGTAGTGGGACCCGACTTCGCGATAGTCCGCCCAGTCCCGCAGCACGGGGCTGGCCACCAGCTCGGCCATGCTCTCCGTCGCGGCGCCGCACAGCTCGGCGTCGGTCTCGAAGCCCCGGACCATTCCCCCGGAGGCACCGGTGGCGTCTCCGCGGACGTGGTGATGGCCGACGAAGAGTGTGATCTCCAGCGTGGGGTCGAGTTGCCGCAGCCGCCAGGCGAGGGCCGCGCCGGCGATCCCTCCACCGATCACCGCGATACTCATCGCGCTATCCCCCGATCGGCTCAAGAGTCAGCGCGAACGATGCTTGCGCGGCGTCCAGCGCCGCTTCGCACGCCTCCTGGCCGTCTCCCCGGCAGATGGCGTAGCCGAAGCGCGCCACCACCCCGCGGGGCGGCAGGAGCAGTGTGTCGCCGACCTTGGTCAGAGGGGCTGCCTCGATCAGGCCCGGACCGGAACGGGGGACCTTGACGTCCTGTACCCGCCCGTCCTGGGGCGGGTAGCCGAAGCGGATGCCGACGCAGTCGCTGCTGGTCGCGTTCACGGACGGCTCCTGGCCAGTGGCTACCTGGACGGCCACCAGCGCGGGGTCGATTCCGGTGGCCAGCTTCCCCAGGTACGGGATGAGGCCCCCACCGAGCCGACCGTTCACCTCCACGATGGCCGGTCCGGCAGAGGTGAGCTTCACCTCGGTGTGCGTGATGCCGTCCTGGACGCCGAGCACGTGGTGGGCCCGCGTCAGGACGTCGAGCAGCCACGGATCGGACAGCAGCGGATCGCCGGCGTCCACCACGTGTCCCGTCTCCTCGAAGTACGGCTCCAGGCCGACCTGCTTACGGGCCAGGACGAAGGGCGTGTACACCCCTGCCACGATGGCGCCGTCCACACTGATCTCCGGGCCGACCAGCATCTCCTCGACCAGGACGCCGCCTTCGTACGCGGGGTTGCCGCCGTGGCTCGCCTGCTCGGCGACCTCGTACGCGTGGTCGAGGGCGGCCGTGTCGTCCGCTCGGATCACACCGATGCTGGCGCCCATACCGCGAGGCTTGAGGACCACGGGGAACCCGATGTCCGCCGCCGCCGCGCGCACCTCCTCAGCAGATCGCGCATAGCGGAAGCGGGGCTGCGGCAACCCGGCTGCGGTCAGCAGCCGGCGTGTGAGCTCCTTGTTCCGGCAGTTCTGCGCGCCTTCGACGGACAGGCCGGGGAGTCCCAGTGCCTCCGCGATGTGCGCGGCGGCGACGACCAGTGTCTCGTCGTAGGTCCACACGCCGGCGATCTGCCGCTGGTCGGCCAGGGTCAGCGCGGCCTTGAGCAGCGCTTCCTGGTCGGGGATCAGGCGGGTCCGGTCAAGGAGTTCGACCACCGTGCAGCCGCGGATGAAGGGACGCTGCCAGGTTGGCTCCGCGGAGTCCAGGAGCCATACGGGCAGCTGGCGGTGAGCGCCGGCGAGCAGGTACTCACGGTAGGCCTGCCCGCCGCTTCCCACTACGAGGATCACGGCTTCGTTCGCGGCGGACATCAGACCTCCACCAACGTGGAGACCCCGGTGTCCGCGTGCGGCCCGTAGCGCTCCCAGGTCTCGTGCAGCGTGGCACGGCCGTCGGGGCCGACCTCCACCGTGCTGTGGCACCGGCCCGCGATGATGTCGCCACTGGCCATGACCATGCTGTAGGCGAACTCCAGGGTTCCGTCCGGCAGTCGTCTGCCGGACAGCGCCCCACGACGGACGTCGCCGCCCTCGAAGTCCGCCCACAGCAGGTCACCGTCCTGCCGGTACAGGGCGACGGGTGCCTGCTCACCGTAGGCGGCGTTACGAAAACGCCTTCCGTCGAGGTCAGTCACGGTTGCGGATCTCCAGCGTGCAGCACTTGACGCTTCCGCCGGCCTTCAGCAGTTCCGAAAGGGACGCTCCGATCGGCGTGAACCCCCGCTCGGCCAGGCGCTGTGCGAGATGGGTCGCCGCCTCGGGCAGGATGACGTTGCGGCCGTCGGACAGCGCGTTGAGGCCGAAGGCCTGCGCGTCCTCGTCCGTTGCCGTGATCGCGTCGGGGTACCGGTTGCGCAGGAACTGCTGGCTCTTCTCGGAGAAGGCGGCCGGGTAGTACATGATCTCACCGGGCGCCAGGACGGACAGGGCCGTGTCCAGGTGGTAGTAGTGCGGGTTCACCAGCTCCAGGCCGACGACAGGAAGCCTCAGGTGCTTCTCCGCTTCGCGGTGGGCCTCGGGTTCGGTGCGGAATCCCGTGCCGGCGAGGATGATGTCGTCGTCGACGAGGAAGTCCCCCTCGCCTTCGTTGACGTGGACCGGGTCATGGACGTCAAAACCGCGAGCCCGGAACCAGTCGGCGTACGCGGGGCCTTCGGCCTCTCGTTCCGGGTACCGGAACTTGGCGGCGAAAACACGCCCGTTCACGACGGTCGCGCCGTTGGCGGCGAACACCATGTCGGGCAGGCCCGGCAGGGACTCGATCTGTTCCACGGTGTGCCCGAGGGAGACGAACAGCTCGCGCAGCTGCTCCCACTGGAGGATCGCGAGGTCGGCATCGACCGGCTTGCCGGGGTCCATCCACGGGTTGATCGAGTAGTCGACCGCGAAGTAGGTGGGCCGGCACATCAGGTAGTGACGCGGGCGGGCTATGCGCTCACGGGTCATGAGAGGGACACCTCTATCTTGTCGGCCAGGTCGCTGGCGGTGTTCATCGCGTCTTCGAAGGAGGTGCCGGTGGCACCGAGGAAACCGAGAATGCTGTTGCCCTCCGGCGGGCGCTTGACGAGGTCGCCGGGCTTGGCGGTCACCTTGAAGAAGAAGAGCCGGTCCGACTCCTCGACCTCCGGGGGCACGGTGATCGCCCCGATGGTGCCCGGCGCGCAGATCAGGCACATCGCCGCCGTGTGGACGCCGGTGGGCGCGTAGTGCCCCACCTCGGGCCGCAGCCCTGCGGCAACGGACGCCGTGGCGCGGATGGGGCAGAATCCCGCGCTCAGCCTCGCCATGTGGTCCAGGCCGCCGCCTCCCGGCCGGGCCGCGATCTCCACCACGTACGGCTCGCCGTCGTGGAATCGGATCTCGGCATGCATCGCGGCCCGCTCAAGTCCCTGTGCATGTGCCGCCGCGGTGACGGCCCGGTGTACCTGAGCCAGCTGCGTTTGTGTCAGTGAGGTGGGTGCGTGATGCACGTCGTCGTCGAAGGTGTCGCCCTCGACGGTGACGCGATCGACCACCGACCCGAGATACACCTCGCCTTCCCAGGCCACGGCCTCGATCAGGTATTCGTTCCCGTCGAGGAAGGACTCGATCAGGAGGCCCGAGGGGCCGACGTCCACACCGTCGGCTTCCATCTGGAACAGGGGCGCGTCCGTCACCCCCTGGGCAGCGACGGGGAACCGCTCGCGCAGGTCCTCCGCGTCATCCAGCCGGAACACGAAGCTGCTGGCCGCACCGAGGGTGGGTTTGAGGATCACGGGGTAGCCGAACTCCTCGGCGGCAGCGGCCGCCTCATCGGCCGTGGAGACATACCGGAACCGCGGGTGGGGCGCCTTGTGCTCCTCATGGGCCTGCCGCATCAGCAGCTTGTTCCGGCTCGCCCGCGCGGCCTCCACCCCGATCGTGGGCAGGCCCAGTGCCTCGGCGACATGCGCCACCGGTATGACACTGAACTCGCTGAAGGTGAAGACGCCGTCGAAGTGCTCCTGAACGTGCCAGTTCCGTGCGGCTTCGATGATGTCGTCGATGTGCTTGCTGCCGACGACCCGGTACCGGTCCTCGGGCCAGAAGTCCTGCGTACCCAGGCCGTTCAGTACGTGGACCTCGATACCCAGTTCCTCCACCTGCTGATACCGGGTCCGGTAGTAGGTGCCGTACTGGGACGCCTCGATCGCGAGCAGCTTCACGAGGCGGCCCCCGCGGCATCACCGATCACCGGCAGGTGGAACGGCAGGACCTCGGCGGCGGAACCACCCTCAAAGCCGAGGTCGACGCCGGCTGTGCGAGCCTGCTCGGCGACGTCGATGAGGATGGGGGACGCGCAGGCGAGCAGCGTCCGGACCTCAAGGAGAAGGTCGCCCGGGTCGGCCGTGGGGTCGGCCGCGTTGCGGCTGAGCCGCTGCACCTGCGAGACGATCAGGTCCGCGGCCCTGGCCAGGCTGTACGAAGGCAGTTCGAAGCACGCCCGGAACCTGTCCGTCATCGCGCCGGCGCGGGCCCTTCCCTCCGCGGAGGTCGCCGACGGACCCGCATCGCGGAGTGTGTCGAGCCGCTGCACCAGCCTCTGCGACAACAGCCCCCACGGGGTGCTCAAGCGGTCGAGAGTGATCTGCTCGAACGCCGCTCGGCTGAAGTCCGTGCGCTGGTTCTCGGGACATGTCAGCGAGAGGTAGAAGCGGATCAGGTCGCGAGGCACCTCGTTGACGAGGTCCTCCGCCCACACCACGTGGCCCTTGCTGGTCGAGAACTTCTGGTGCTCCAGTTCGTAGAACTCGTTGCAGACGATGGTGTCGGGCAGGATGTACTTGCCGTTGTGCGCCATCAGCAGCGCGAGGTGCGTGCCACCCCAGAAGTAGCCGTTGTCGAAGCCGAGGAAGTAGACCAGCTTGGCCGCGTGCTCGGCTCGCCAGGCCTCGTCGGTCGCCGCCGCGACGTCACCCTGGGCCCACCAGGTGCAGTACATCGACGCGGCCATGCCCTCGGCCCACGCGTTGAGCACCTGCCCGGGCGTCTCGGGGAACGGCGCCGGGATTCCCCACCCGGTGGGGAAGGTGATGGGGAAGTCCGGCAGGGGCCGGGACAGCACCTCCTTGAACAGCTGCACGAGGTGGGGACGCCAGCTCGCGCCCTGGCTCTCGTGGTAGGCGGTGAGCTGATCGCGGTACTCCTCCATGGGGAGTACGAGGATCTCCGCCTCGCGGAAGCCGACCGGCTCGGCGGGGTCGATCGTGGAGTGGGGGTTGATCAGCTCCGCGAAGTTGTTCGGGTGGCCGCACGACTCGCAGAGCCCGCCCCGGCTCTCGGCCAGGCAGACCGGGCAGTCACCGGCGACCAGGCCCTCCATCAGGAATTCGCCGGTACGTTCCAGGTAGGGGAACACACCGGTGCGGAGCCGGAACCGGCCGGCTGCGTGCAGCTCGGTGAGGAAGTCCAGGGCGGTCTGCCGGTATCCGTCGTCGAACGCGGCGAATCCGTCAATGGAAATGCCCATCACGTCGAGCGTGTTCTCGATCTGCTTCGCGGACAGCGCACACAGTTCCTGCGCAGTGGTACCGAGCTTCGCGGCGCTGGAGACCACGTACGTCTGGCTGTCGTCCGTTCCGGTGGTGAAGATGACCGGTCGGCCGTTGGCGCGCAGGTAGCGGGCGTACACATCGCCGGCCAGGAAGGGTCCCGCGATGTGACCGAGGTGCAGGTTCCCGTTGGGCGTGGGCGGAGGCGCGATGATGACGGTGGTGGCGTTCACTTGCCCTCCCCGTCCTTCGTGAGGAACAGCTCGGCCATCGGGCGGTCCCACCAGATGCTGTACATCTCGAAGTCGGCTTCGCTCTCGTTGACGATCGAGTGCCGCTGCTCGGGAGTGAAGTGCACGATGTCACCGGCGGTGAACGGCGTTCGTCCGCCGTCGTGGTCGAGGACCGCCGTACCGGACATCGCGATGAAGATCTCGTACTCGTGATGAGCGTGAGGGGTCGAGGCGGTGCCCGGTCTGATGACGCACCAGGACCCCTCGAAGGGGGCGTTCAACGCGGGCCAGGGTACGAGGCGTTGGGCGTCCAGACCGTTCTCGTGGACAAGCCCGCTGCGGTCAAGATGACGGATCTCCATCAGAATTCCTTCGGTCACGCTGCACGGGACGACACGGAGCCGGCCTCGTATTGCTGGATGATGTCTGCCGTGATTTCCCCGGCCCGGCTCGCCAGCACGCTGAGGAGCGAGTCGGCGATGCCGTGCGTGGCCTCGTTGACTCCCTGCAGGTAGCAGCCGGCGCCGGTCTGACCGGGGATCAGCATGCGGTAGTGGCGATCGACCTCGATGTCGGCCAGACCCAGAGAGGTCGCCAGATCCCGGATGTGGGCGGGCATGGAGCGAACGAATCCGGTGCCGAGCAGCACCATGTCGCACCGCAGGGAGTCGCTGTTTCCGGTCTTGCGGTCGGTGAGGGTCAGCACGACGTCGTCACCGTCCATGTGCGTCGCCACCACATCGGTCATGCCCACCATCTGGATGCGCTCGGTCCCGGTGAGCCGGTCCTGGTACATCTGGTGGTAGAGGGTGTTCAGCAGATCCGGTGCGAGACCGCCGTAGTTCGTGCGGTACATCTCCTCGAGCATCTGGTGGCGGGCCACGGGATGCGAGGAGTGGAACTCGTCGATGAACGACGGGTAGAACAGCTCGTTGGTGAACTTGCTGCCTTCGTAGCCCACCAGGCCGATCGACCGCATGAGCAGCGTCAGCTGGGCATGCGGGAAGTCCTGGTAGGACGCCCACAGCATTTCCCCGGCGCTCTGTGCGGCACCGACCACGGCGATGCGATGTGCCTCGGACCGGTCGAGCTTGCCGATGCGTTCCGAGAACTCCGTGCTGTGGATGACGCGCTCGGCGGGCAGCGACTGGAACACCTCGGGAACACGCGCGTCGCGGCCCCCGCCGATGACGAGGTTCCGACAGGCGATGGCCGATCCGTCGGAGAACGTGACCCTCCACCCCGTCAGGTCCCCGGACTCCAGCCCGATCGGCTGGATGCCGACCGCCCTCTTGTTGAACTCGATCGGGACGGGGACGTTCTCCGCCACCCACCGGAGATACGCGGAGATCTCCATCCGGTGCGGAGTGAACGAACCCGTGTTGATGAAGTCGTCGAGGCGGCCGACCGCGTGAAGGAAGTTCAGGAAGGAGAAACGACTGGTGGGGTTGCGGCGTGTGACCAGATCCTTCAGGAACGAGACCTGGCTGCGCGCCCACGGCATCAGCATGCCGCGCTGCCACGTCACGTCTTCCGCCTGCTCGACGATGAGCGAGTTTTCCACCAGCCACGGCGGTGCCACCTCGCTGAGCGCTACTGCCAGCGCGAGGTTTGCCGGCCCGGCTCCGATGGCCAGCAGTTCCACATGTCGTTCGGACACTTGACTTCCCGATCTCTACGGCGCCACGAATAGATCAGCGGCGAGCACTTCTCTGCTGGAACCATCTCCGCACGCACCGGAACGTCACAGATACGGGTGCATGATTTTCGGAGAATGCAATCAATTCTCAGGAAAGCGACTGGGAGCGCCTATCCGAGAGTGCGGAACGCATGACGCTCCGATGAATGAACGCACTGCTGGCGGCTGAATAGGCGCAGCAGATACATGAGAGGAGGTCAGGGGCGGGTTATCCAGCAAAAGGGAGCACTGCTGACCCGCGATGACCCTCTGTACCCCGCGGAGCGGCGTGTCATCCCCAGCCGAGGTCGCTACCGGGTGCGGTGACAGCGGTTCCACTGCCCAGCGCGTTGACGGTGGTGGCAGACACGTCGACCTGGATCCAGGCCGCAGCGCCGAGCGCGGCTACAACGATGAGCGCACGCTTGAGGTAGGTGGAAAAGGTGTTCATCTTCGGATTCCCCCGTCTGTCATCTCGCCGCTCAGGCTCGTGACCTGCGGCGATGCATCACTATCGCCAGACGGAGGCCAAGGGGTCCAGAGTGGGTGAGGGGCCGTATCGTTGTTGGCGGTAATACGACCCCCGGACGTAGGTTGCAGCTGTGACAAAAATGGGACATTCCCAGACTATGGAATCCGGCATTCCGGTAACCATGCAGGTCTACGCCCACCTTGTTACCGAGGGGAACGCGACGTTTCAGGACATCCAAGCGGCTGTCGGCTGCCAGCCCTCCGATGTCGAGGAATCCATTCGCGCCCTGATTGACTGCGGCCTGCTCCAGGGACCCTCGGATGACGGCCAGTTCCACGCCGTCTCCCCCGAGGCCGCCCGCCGGATCACACTCAGCCCGCTCTACCGAGAATTCCATTCCCTCCAGCGCACCATTGCCGAAACCAGCGCGGCACTCGAAACCCTCACGCCTGTCTACGAGATGCACACCCGCACACAAGGGGCGCCCGGCCTGGAGGAAGTGCGATCACTCTCGGCCGTTCGCAACCTCATCACCGGACTGGCAGCCGACGCCCACGAGGAAGTGCTGACATCACAGCCCGGAGGCCCCCGCCCGGAGGAGCTGATCCGCGAATCACTGGCGAAGGCGGACAGCCTCCTGCGGCGGCAAGTGCGCATGCGTACGCTGTATCAGCATTCCGCCCGGTTCTGTCCGGGAACCATTGCCTATGTGGAACACGTGGCCGGCCAGGGAGCCGCGGTCCGGACAACGGTGGCAGGGTTTCCCCGTATCCTCATCTTCGACCGCAGGGTTGCCGTGCTCTCACTGCATGGAAGCGGCGGACACGGGGCACTGATCGCCCGGGACCCGAGTATCGTCGAAACCGTCGTGCAGGCATTCGAACACGCTTGGGCCGTCGCAACGGATTTTCCACTCCGATACGATCGCGCCACCACACAGAGCACCGCAAACGAAATCCGCTCGTCCATCGTGCGGCAGCTCGTCGAGGGCGTAAGCGACAAACGGATCGCTGACGGTCTGGGCTTGTCCCTCCGATCAGTTCAACGGCACATCGCGGAGATGATGAAGGAAATCGGCGCACTGAACCGCCTGCATGCCGGATATTTGCTTCACAAGAAGCTCCACGAAGGTTCGATTGTCATCGACAGCCCAATGGACACCCCTAGGGTTAATCCAGAGTAGATCCGACGTCGTTCAAGAGGCCGTTCTTATAAAGAAGCCGCGCCGCGCCGGAGCACGGAAACCGACCCCCGCTCCCACCTCGCAACCAACTCGCTGATGTCACGGCAAAGTTGAGCCGCTTCCTGATCACCACCGCCCCACGTTCACACACAACGCACGCGCGACGCTCCCGCCCACCGGCCACCCCAAGGGCAGCTGGTGTGGATGCTGCGTATGCCGGTCGCCCTGGACGACAGCCAGGTGACTGGAGGTCAGGTTCGCTTGTGGGTGGGGAGGTTCGGTGATGTCTCGGAAGAACCGCTGGAGCGCCTCATGCAGGACGTGGGACTGCTCCAGGTGGAGGTCGTGTCCCGCCTTCGGGACGCTCATGGCCACCGTCTCGGGTCGCTGCTGAAGCATTCTGGCGGATTCCTCCGCAGCGATGATGCCCCGCTGGCCCAGAACGGCCAGGGTTGGGCAGGTGATGCTCGCCCACTCCTTCCAGTAGGAGCGTCGGGCGTTCTCACCCAAGGAGTCGACCATCACGTCGCGGTCGAACCGCGGCCACCAGCCGCCGTCACGCTCTTCCAGTCCGGCCGCCCAACCCGCTCCGACCGCGCCGCCGCCGAAGAACTCGACGGCGGCACGGCATGAAGGGAACGGGGTCGGCCAACTGTCGAGCCATCCGCCGATCTCCGCCTGGACGTTCGGATTCGGGCCGCCAGGGCCCGCCTCGATGAGGACGAGCCCGCTCAGCAAGCCGGGGTGGGTGGCAGCGGCGAGCATCGCGGTGTGGCCGCCCAACGACTGGCCCACCAACACGGGCCGATGCAGACCGAGCTGATCCAGGACCGCGATGACGTCGGCGACATAAGCGGCACGGCTCGTATCGCGCGGATGGCGCGCTGGCACCGTGGCCACGCTGGTCAACGGCGACAACGCGATAGAGAGGGCTCAGGCCCTCGGCGAGAGAGTCCCACTCGCCCATATGCCCGGCCAGACCGTGCAGCAGAACGACGGGCGGCCCGTCTCCGCCCCAGTCACGGCAGACAAGGCGGACGCCATCGCGCACCACCGTTCGCTCGGACCAGGTCATGTGGCTCTGCCCTTCTGCGGATCGGTGACGCGGTGGTTCAGCGGTAGGCGGCGAGGAAGGCGCGGACGCCCGCCGTCGTGTAGCGGTCGAGGTCGGCCTCGGTGGGCTGGGCGCCGCCGGTGAACATCGCCTTGTTCACCGGGGCCCACAGCAGCAGGCCGGAGAAGTGGTTCGCGGCCAGGAGCGGGTCGTCGATCCGGAGCAGTTTGTGGTCGGCCAGGCGCTGGAAGGCGCTCGCCAGGGTGGCCATTCCGCGCTCGAAGCCCTGCTCGTACCAGGTGGTGCCCAGGCCGGGGAAGGTGCCGGCGCTGGCGATGATCAGGCGCCGCAGCTGGAGCACCTGGGGTTGGGTGAGGGTGGTCAGCAGTCCGCGGGCGAGCCGGGTGAGGCTTTCTTCGAGGGTGTCGGCGTCGGCCGGGATGTCGGCCACGAGGTCGATCATGCCGTCGAGCCGGTCGGTGGTGGCCAGGACGATCTCGGTGAACAGTTTCTCCTTGTCACTGAAGTGCTTGTAGACGGTCTGCTTGGACACCCCGGCCAGTTTCGCGATGTCGTCCATGCTGGTGCCGGAGTAGCCCTTCTCCATGAACACCGTGGTCGCGGCCTCCGTGATCACCTGGTGTTTGCGCGCCGACCGGCTCTGCCCGTTCACTTCCATGCCATCCCCTCTCACCATCAGTACTGGACAGTCTAGTTCCTCTTTGAGTACTGTACCGTCCAGTTCCCGCGAGGGTCGGGCGCCAGGGGAGGAACACCATGAGGAAGATCGTCGCGGGCCTGTTCGTGTCACTGGACGGCGTGGCCGAGGCTCCGGGGCAGTGGAGCACTACGTCGTCTCCTCCACCCTCACCGACGTCGGTGAGGGGAACAACAGCCACCTGATCACCGGCGGCAGCATCACCCTGTGCAGTGGCTCCTGGGCAACAAACTGGTGGACGACCTCTATCTGCAGATCGCGCCCGTCATCGCCGGCACCGGCCGCACCCTCGCAGGCGGCGAGCACATCCCCCTGACGCCGGCCTCCACCCGCGCCTTCGCCAACGGCGTCATCGAGGCCCACTACACCCTCCCGCCGAACTGACCCCACACCGACAGGAACGGAAGAGAGCACATGTCGTTTCAGGCGTACCTGGACAACATCGAGGACAAGACCGGACTGACGCCCCGCGAGTTCATCGCGCTCGCGCACGAGCGCGGGTTCGACGAGCCGGGGACCAAGGCGGGGGCCATCCTGACGTGGCTGAAGGACGACCACGACCTGGGACGCGGCCACGGGATGGCGCTCGTCCACGTCATCAAGAACGGGCCGAAGATCGACGCCAAACACGTCGGCACGACCGGCTCCCACCGCGACGAGTCCGACACCCTCTGGCTGGACGGGAAGAACAACCGCCCCTGACCCGCTCTGGTCCTCAACCAGCTGCCCATGGAACCGACTTCCACTCCGCGGTTCAGCAGGTGACCCGCGTCGATGTGAAGGCCCCGCTCCGCCCGCCGACCGGGGCCTTCACGTTCACCTGTCGCCAGTGGATCCAGGCGGATTGCAGGTATCGACCCCCGCACAGCAGCGCCTGTCGGAGGAAGGCATCCCTCTGACAAGCTGCGATCATGAACGTCCACACCGTATTGCTTTATGCCTGCGCAGCCGCTGTCATCGTCACCGGCACCCGACTCCTGGCGACGCTCGCCACTCAGGGCGGTCAGGAGGTTGCTCCTCCGTTGGCTGTGTTGCGGATGTGGCGGCGGCCGGTTCCCATAGCCTCTGCGGTGCTGGTGTCCGTCATGGTGGTGCTCGGTGTGGCGCAGACGGTGTTCCCCGGCATGATCGACGCTCTGGAGCGGCACCCCGGAGGCGCCTGGTGGCGGGCCGGGACGGCGTTGGCCGTGCAGTCCTCCGGGTGGTTCCAGATTCTGTTCAACGTCACCGCGTTGGCCGTTGTCGCTCCCGTCGCCGAACGGCGGCTCGGGGCGGGGCGGATGGTGCTGGTGTTCGCGGTGAGCGGTGTGGCCGCGCAGGCCGTGAGCCTGGCCAGCTGGAGCCCTCACGGCGGCGGTGACTCCGTGGCCATCTGCGGCCTGGTGGGCGCACTCGCCACCTCGTACGCCCTGCGCGGCAGCCTCCCCGCCCTGCGCCGGCTCGTCCTCCTCATCCCCGCCGCCGGACTCCTCCTCTGCCTGGTCACCAACAACCACGGCGCGGGTCTCGTCGCCGGGTGCGTGCTGGGTGTGGGTATGGCGGTCCCTGTCCGTCAGCCCCTTGCCGCCTGAACCCACCCTGAGAGACTTCCCATGACCTCTGCGGCCTCTGCCGACTCCCTGCCCCGCCCGTTCGACCACCCCTCGCACTCCACCGATCCGTACGCCACGTACCGACGACTCCGCGCCCAAGCCCCCATCCACCGCATCGCACTCCCCGACGGCTCCCCCGTCTGGCTCGTCCTACGTGAGGCGGACGTCCGCGCCGGGCTCAGTGACCCTCGGCTGTCCGTCAACAAGGCGCATGCTCGCGGGGGTTACACCGGATTCCAGCTGCCGCCCGCGCTGGACGCCAACCTCTTGAACATCGATCCGGACGACCACCTGCGGCTGCGCCGTCTCGTCTCCAAGGCGTTCACCCCGCGGCATGTCGAGACCCTGCGCGGCCAAGTGCGTGCCGCCGCCGAGCGCCTCGCCGACGGGCTGGAGAAGCGGATCGCTTCCGACCCGTATGCCGACCTCGTCAGCGCGTTCTCCAACCCCCTCCCCCTCGCCGTCATCGGGGATCTCTTCGACATCCCCGAGCAGGAGCGGCGCGACTTCTCGGGGTGGGTCACCACCATGCTCGCGCCGCCCGGCCGCGAGGAGCTCGCCGCGGCGATCGGCGGGATTCATGAGTACCTGCTCGGCCTCGTGGCCGCCCGCCGGGCCGACCCCGGCGCCGACCTGCTCTCCGGGCTCATCGCCGCCCGCGACGAGGACGACCGGCTCACCGAGGACGAACTCGTCTCCCTCGCCTTCCTCATCCTCATGGCCGGGAGCGAGAACAGCCAACACCTCATCAGCGGCGGCATGTTGACGCTCTTTCAGCATCCTGAGCAGTTGGCGGCGCTGCGGGCCGACCCCGGACTCATATCCCAGGCCGTCGAGGAACTCCTGCGTTACGCCCACCCCAACCACATGGCCATCCGGCGCTTCCCCACCTCCGACATCGAGATCGCCGGAACCACCGTCCCCGCCGGCGACACCGTGCTGCTGTGCCTCGCCTCCGCCCACCGCGACCCCGACCGCTACCCCGATCCCGACCGCTTCGACATCCACCGCGCCGACACCGCCCACCTCGCCCTCGGACAGGGCATGCACTACTGCCTCGGCGCACCCCTGGCCCGTATGGAAATACAGATCGCCCTCGACACCCTGTTGCGCCGCTTCCCGCGCCTCACCCTGGCCGCCTCGGCGGAACGGCCCGCCTGGCGCACCTCGTTCCGCTCCCACGCCCTCAAGGAACTGCCCGTCACGGTCTGAAGAGACCTGGAGCCGTCCCCAGCGAGCCGTAGTACGGGGTGAGCGCCGCCCTGCCGCCGTCGCCCAGGGCCACCGCGATGCGCTGCATCCGGGCGCCCTTTAGGTCGCCGGCCACCAGGACGCGCGGGTGCTGGGCGTGCGGTGGGCAGTAGCCGTCCGGGCCGGTGACCAGGCCGGGGAGCGCGGCCGGTTTGCTGCCCAGGTTCGCGAGCAGGGCGTCGGCGGTGATGGTCGGGTGACTTGTACCGTCCGGGGCGTACGCCGTGATGTCGTAACCGCCGCCCCGGCGCGCGGCGATCTCGACCCTCTCCACCAGGTCGAAGCGCACCCTGGGGTCGTCTTCGACCTCGGCCGTCTTGTACGTGTCATGGGCCGGGTGGAGTACGCGGAAGCGGGCGTCCGCGTGCGGGTGGGCGCGCAGCCACGTTCCCAGCGGGCGGTCCGCGCCCAAGACCACCACCTCGCGAGCCGCGACCTCCTCGGGGGTGGATCGCCACAGCGGCGACGTATGAAGGGCCTCGGCCGCCTCCACCCAGTCCACGTCCCAAGGCGTCAGCGTAGTCACCCCCGTCGCCACCACCACCGTCGCCGCCGTGAACAACTGACCGTCTGCCAGGGCTACTTCGGCCCGGTCGTCGTAGCCCTTCACCGCCGTCGCCCTCCCCTGCACGAGCGTGACGCGGCCCGACTCCCGCTGCCTCGCGACATCCGCCACCAAGGCCTCGGCGAGCTGCGGGCCCGTCGTCCAGCCGCCCGGCACGTTCTCCAGGGCCCCGATCGCCGCCACCTTCGAGCCGACGGCGACCGCTTCCACCAGCGTGACGCGCATCCGCAGGCTCGCGGCCATCACGGCGGCCGCCACGCCCGCCGGGCCCGCGCCCACCACCAGCAGGTCGACCGGGTCGGCGCCGTCGTCTGCGGTGCTGGTCATGCGCGTACGTACTCCTTCTTCTCGGCCTTCATCTCGGCCTACTTCTCGGCCTACTTCTTGACGCTTTCGCGTGAAGCCTGTTTTTAGCTCCAACTAAAGGTGGCATCCTGTCAGTAGGAGCTCAGCAGGAGTTCAGTTGGAGTGTCGACGAGTGTCTAGGAGCTGACATGCCCTGGTTCGCCAAGGATGATCCCGGCAGTGCCGACTTAGTGGCGGGCGCGGCGGCCCGGCAGGTCGCCGCCTCACTGGCCGGGCTGCTGGAGGAGCGCGGGCTCACCCGCAGCCAACTGGCTGCCAGAATGGGCGTGAGCCCAGGCCGCGTCAGCCAGATCCTGTCCGGTGACGCGAACTTGACGATCCGCTCGCTCGCCATGGCCGCCGCCGCGCTCGACGCGGGCGTCGAGGTCCTGTTCACCGGAGCTCCGGCGCCGCAGGCTCCCACCACAGCTGAGACCACCACCGCAGACGAACGCGGACGGGTGCTGGCGCCCACGCACCACTAGTGCTTGCCGCCGACCCTCAGAAACGAGCTGCCTGTCTGCCTGGTACGCACGCGGGAGACGCCGAGATAACCATGCGCACCGCCCCTGTCCTGTGCACCGGACTGTCGTTCGACTGGCCGAACGGCACCCACGTCCTGCACGACCTCACCGGGCCACAGGCGACGGCCGTACGGGCCTGCTCGACCGCAACGGCAGCGGGAGTCCACCCTCCTGCGGCTGATCGCCGGACAGCACGGGCCGACCTCGGGCACGGTCGGGGTCACGGGTAAGTCCGGCTTCCCGCCCCAGAACCCCACGCTGGACCCCACCCTGCGCATGGACGATGTCCTGGGCGTGGCCGACGCTCGTGCCACCCTGCACGTCATCGAGGCCGGAGACGCCGGCGAACACCACCTCACCGCCCTGGGCGAGCAGTGGAATGTGGAGGAACACGCCCAGGTCGCCCCGGCCCGCCTGGGTCTTGGGCACATCGGCCTGGACCACACCGTCGGCGAGGTCTCCGGTGGCGAGGCGGTGCTGCTGCGGCTGGCCACGCTCCTGCTGGCCCGCCCGGGCGTCCTGCCCCTTGACGAGCCCACCGACAACGTCGACCGTCACGCCCGCCAGTAGCTCTGCCGGGCGATGGCCGAATACCGCGGCACTGTGATCATCGTGGCCCACGACCGCGAACTGCTGGAGCTCGTCGACCAGATCGCCGAGCTGCAGGACGGCACCGTGCGCACCTTCGGCAGCAACCTGAGTTCCTACGGGGAAACCACCGCCACCGACGAGCAGGCGGCCGCCGAACGGACGCACCCCACGGCCCGGGCCGGCCTCGCCCGGCAGCGACACCACCTGGCCGCCGCCTGGACCCGTCGGGCGCGCAGCGCCCTCCATGCAAGCAGATGTACGCCCACAGCCGCGTGGACGAGACGGGGAGGACGAGTGACGGTGGTCATCGCCCCATGCCGGCGTATGCCGTTGCGGCTGGTCAGGGGTGTCCCGCCTGACTCCTCCGATCGGCCCATGACGCCCGATCCGCAGGCGCCCGGGCTCACATCGAGCTCACATTCTGGGGGCGCTGACCTGCTCGTACGGGCAGTTCCCGCATGGGGCAATCAGCGCCCCGAGCTGCATCCGGCCGGACGCGGCACGCCAGCCTCTGTAGGCGGCGTGCCGCGTTCGTGTGAGGTCTGCGAGAACGCCGCTACCCGTGCTGCCCAACGGGCCTAGGGTGAGCCGCGATTCGACCGGGGCCGCTGCTCCTGGTCTGGCGTGGCCCCGCCCCGGAGGACGCATGAACTACCTGCTGCTGTTGCGACGGCGGCCCGTACTGGTGCTGTGGCTCGCGCAGAGCCTGTCCGTCCTCGGGGATCGGCTGTACGCGCTCGCAGTCATGTGGGTGGTGTACGCCTCGACCGGCTCGGCTTCCCTCATGGGCCTGGTCGCAGTCGCCGAATCCGTCCCGTACATCGTGCTGGGGAGCGTCGGCCGACAGCTGGTCGCCCGGTTCTCCTCGTTCGCCTCGCTCGCGTGGGTGGACGGGGCGCGGGCAGTGGTGGCGGTCGTGTTGCCGTTCCTGTGGTCGCCGGACGCGCACGGCTTTGCCCTGCTGCTCGTCGGGGTGCTGCTGCTCGGCACCTTCGGGGCACTTTTCGATCCGAACCTCGGCGCCCTGGTGCCCGACCTGGTCGAGCCGGAGAAGGTGCAGGAGATCACGGGACTGCTCGACCTCACAGGGCGCATTGCCCGGATCGCGGGCCCGGCGAGCATCGGCTTGCTCCTGCTCGTCGTCTCCGAGGTCCAGCTCTTCGCGCTGAACGGGCTCACGTTCGCGGTGTCGGCGGTGGCGCTCGGCTGGCTGGCACGCCGGTACGCCATGGCAGCCGGTAGCGGGACGGGCGAGCGGCCCGGCAAGGCACGGTCGGCGGTCCGAGCGTGGCCGGTACTGCGGGCGCACCCTCGCGTCGGGCTAGCGGTCGGGCTGCACGGTGTCGCGCTGTTCTGCTCGGCTGTGGCGGCGGTGGGCATGCCCGCGCTGCTCGCCACCCGGTACGGCGCCGGGGCGGGCGTCTATGGGCTTGTGACGGCTGCTGTGGGCGCCGGGGCGCTCCTGGGCAATCCCTTGGCCAGTAACCGGCGTTCGGGCGGCTGGCTGCCCGTGTACTGCGGCGCGTGGGTGGTGCAGGGTGTCGCGACAGCGTGCATGGGACTGATGTTGCAGCTTCCCGCGTTGATGTTGCTCGCCCTGGTGACTGGTCTGGTCACCCCCGCGACGAGCGTTACCCTGCGGGCGCACCTCGGCGCGTTCGCCCCCGCCGAGCGGCTGCGGCTCATGTCCGTGGACCAGACCGTGATCCGTGCCGGGGGCACGGCCGGGATGCTGCTCCTGCCGTTCCTCGTCGATGCCTCGCCGCGTGGCGCGTTCGTCACGAGCGGACTCATGGTGGCGGGGACCGCGCTCAGTTCCTTGCTGGCAGCTTCACGGCTGCTGCGGCCCGAGACGCCTGTGCCTGCACTCTCTGTAGCGAACAGATGAGCCACGGGCCGGAGGATTGAAGGGGCGGGGCGGCCGGATTCGAACCGGCGTCCTCCTCCATGCTGTGTAGGCGCACTACCTCTGTGCTACGACCCCGCCTTGCCGTGATCATAACCGGCTTGCCTGGCCACAGGGCCAGTGATTTCCGGGGGGCACCTCGCCCCTCACCGGCGAAGTAGATCCGGTGAGGGGCGAGGGTACGCGGGGCGGCTGCTACTTACGCCGCAGGCGCCTCCGGCTTCCACTGGGCCGCTTCGAGGGCGAGCCAGTGGTCGACGGTGACGTTCTCGAAGGGGACGCCGATCTCCTGGTAGATGTGGGTGTGCATGGTGCCGAACCAGGCGCCCCGGCGTCGTCGAGGAACTCTTCCCGCTCGGGTGAGAGTGGTGGGGGATCCACCAGTGTCGATGCCCCAGGAGCTGGGCCGGGGTCGGCCCGTCGCGCTGTCCGACCACCCCGGAGATCAGCTCGTCGGCTGACGCAGCAACCAGACTCAGTTCATTGCCGCCTACTTGGCTGCGGTCTCGGTGCCTGGAGCTTCGGTCACCCACTGCTGTGCGGTGGCCAGGTTCGGTGCCGTGCCCGCCATCTCGTAGGCGAAGCCGTTCCACGTGATCAGGGCCCGCGCCGCGTCGGGCTGTACGTGACTGCCGCCGCCGTGCAGCGGCCGGTGCTTGCGCCAGATGTCCATCGGCGGGCGTCGCCGCTTGTCGTACGCGGCGAGCGGGTCGTCGGCATCCACGCCCGGCAGTGCGCGCGACGGCTGGTTCGGCGGCCCGGGACGGGAGTGCTTGCCCATGTCTCGATGGTCTCAGGCGGCGATCGTAGTCGGCCGGGCGGCGGCGAGTTCTCGTGCCTTCGTACATACGTCGTCGACGACGGTGGTGTCGTACAGGCGGGCGGCGTTCAGCAGGGTGTTGAGCCGGGAGGTCACGAGGGTGGAGTCGATGCGGACGGCGGCGTCGAGCGCTTGGTGGGCCGCGACGGCGCCGCGCTCGGCCTCTCCTTCGTCGAACAGGGCTGCGGCCAGGCCGACGCGGTCCATCACCCGGACCCGGTCGAACCCGGGCTTGCGCAGGGCGAGCGCGTCCTCGAAGTGGACGCTCGCCGCACGGCTGCCTCGGTCGAGTCCGGCGAGGTCGCGGGCGGATACCGCGCGGGCACCGGCGTGCTCGGCCGCGTCGAAGTACGCCACCCAGTCCGGGACGTTGTCGCCGAGTCCGGCCGCCACGATTTCGTCGGCGGCGCCGAGGTGCCGCTCGGCCTGACGCTGGTCGCCGAGGGCCGCGTGGACCCGGCCCGTCTGCGAGGCGACCAGCGCCCGCGTCGCGGGCATCTTGGCCTTCGCCGCGGCGATGCCGAGGAGGCCGAGGGCGTCGGTCAGGTGGCCGAGATAGATCATCTGGTGCGACATGCGGGTGACGATCTCCACGCCGCGATCCGGCTGCCCGGCCTCGCCTGCCGCGTACGTGCCGTAACTCCAGTACCGCTGTGCGGTGGGGTACCGGCCGCTGTCGTGGCTCACCCATCCGGCGAGGGCCGCCAAGTCGGCGGTCACCGAGAAGACCCTGGTCTTCAGGCTCTTCGGGACGCCGTCCTGGATGCGGCGGGCGACCTCGGCGAGTTGGGCGACGATCGCCGAGCGGTACAGGCCGCCGCCCTTGGACGCGTCGGCTGTGGTGAAGAAGGCCGTCACCTCCTCCAGTGCGGTGACGGTGTCCGCGTCGAAGCCGCTGGTCGTGGCGTTGAGGGTTCGAGCGGTGGAGCCAAGCATCCGTGTCGCGGCGAGGATCAGCGGGGTGCCGAGGGCGAGCTTGAGGGTGTCGCGGCGGTTCGTGAACAAGTCCATCCGCGTCCATCCGGCCAGGGTTTGGGCAGCTGCCTCGGTCAGCAGCGGGAGCTGGATACCATCCAGCTCCGGACCGGCGGTCGTCAGACCGAGATCACCGGGAGTGAGCAGCTGACCGGTCGTCTCGGAGAGGACTTCCGCGAGCAGGACGGGGACTGGTGGGCGGGGCCGTTCACCGTCGATCCAGCGGCGGATGCGGGTCGCGTCGGGCGCGATCTGGCGGTGACCTTGGGCTTTGGCCGCCGCGGCGATGCGCCGGGCAATCTCCCCGTGGGACAAGCCCGTCGCCGCGGTCCACAGCGCCAGGTGCGGGTTGCCGGATCTGCTGGCCATCGCTGCTCGTCCTCCTCGCCCGCAATGACGGAACGTGACATTTCCGCCACGGTTCGCGACTCCTACGGTACTGGTCAGGGCGGGTGTCGGGCACCGATTCTGTGCAGGCGGCAGCTGTCCGGCTGACGCCCGGCACAAGAGGAAGGGACTTTGGCATGGCGACGCTTGCACCCGGGGCTCCGTGGGCGATGCGGCTGGTCACCGACCGGCTGCCGATCGGCCCGCCGTCGTACGCGACGGTGACGCTCGACGCGTCCACGCAGATGGCCCGTTACACCGGCACCGCCGGTCAGATGGTCGAGATGGGCAAGCACGGCACGTCGAGGACGACCGGTACCGCCTCGATGTCCGGAGGCGGCGACGGGGCAAAGCCCCAGCCGCAGACCCAGGACGACAACACCACCGACTACGAGTCGGACTGACCCATGGCCGCCTCCACTGTCCTGGTCGTCACCGCGCTGGAAGACGTCACCGCGGACTGGGTGATTGCCGCGCTGAACGAGCGCGAGGTGCCCGTCGTCCGCCTCGACCCCGCCGACATCGGACCCGCCCTGACCTTCGGGTTCCGCATCGGCGAGGACAGCCCTGCCTGGGATGGGCGGCTGCGCACCGGCAGCCGGGAGGTGGAGCTGGGGGAGGTGGCGGCGGTGTACTGCCGCCGCCCCACCCCCTATGCCGCCCGGTTCGGGCATCTGACCGCTCAGCAGCGGGACTTCTGCACCGCCGAGGCCCGGCAAGGCCTCGGCGGCGTCCTGAACGACCTGCACACCACGCTGTACGTGAACCATCCCGCCGCCGTGACGGCCGCAGACTTCAAGCCCGCCCAGCTCCGGCGGTTCGCCGAGCTCGGCCTCACGATTCCGGCGACCCTGGTCACCAACGACATCGAAGCCGTGCGGAAGTTCGCCGCCGAGCACGAGCACATCATCTACAAGCCTTTCCGCGGCCTGCCGGCGGGCGAGGACGGGCACACGGGGGCGATCTGGGCCCAGCGAGTGAACCCGGACAGCTTCGATACCGCCCTCGCGGTGACCGCGCACCTCTTCCAGGCCGAGATCCCCAAGACCGGCGACGTCCGGGTGACCGTGGTCGGCACCAAGGTGTTCGCGCAGAAGATAGCCGCGCCGGACGGCGCCCTGGACTGGCGCCGCGGCAACTGGGACGAGCTGATCCACGCCCCCATCACCGTGCCCGCGCCCGTCCAGGCCGCGCTGCACCGCTACCTGGCCTCCTTCGGCCTGGTCTTCGGCTGCTTCGACTTCGCCCTGACGGGCGACGGCGACGAGGCCGGGCACTGGACCGCGATCGAGTGCAACCCAAACGGACAATGGGGCTGGCTGCCCGATGCACCGGCCATCACCGAGGCGTTCGCCGACATCCTCAGCAGGAAGGAACGGGGCCGACCATGACGATGCCCGCCGACCATGAGACCGACGCCGTACGGCTGCGCGAGACGATGGCGAAGACCCTCGCCAAGGACGGCGCCCTCGCCGATCCCGCCTGGCTCCAGGCGGTGGAGCAGGTGCCCCGGCACCGGTTCGTGCCCGGCTTCTACCTGCCCGCCGACGAGCGCGACGGACACGGCCTGACGGTGTGGCAGCCGGTCACCGCCGAGCTCGACTACGGCCGCTGGCTGACCGCCGCGTACACCGACACCACCTTGATCACGCAGTTCGACGGCGACGAACCCAACTGGAAGCAGCCAGTGGCACGACACGGTGGGGCACCTACCTCCTCGTCCACGCTGCCTTCACTCGTGTTGCGGATGTGGGCGGACGCCGACCTTCACGAGGGGCACACGGTCCTGGAGATCGGCACCGGGACCGGCTACTCGACCGCGCTGGCCTGCGAACGTATCGGCTCCGCCGACATCACCTCCATCGAGGTCGACGGCCGCCGCCTGGAGCAGGCCGCGAGCGCGCTCTACGGCTGCGGCTACACCCCCACCCTGGCGGTGGCGGAGGGCAGTTACGGGTACTGGCCCGAAGCACCCTTCGACCGGATCGTGGCCGCCTGCTCCTTTCGCGCCGTCCCGCCCGCACTGCTCGCACAGACCCGGCCGGGCGGGAAGATTCTGCTCACCCTCTCGGGCTGGCTCTACGGCTACGCCCGAGTTCTGCTCACCGTGGCGGCGGACGGCACCGCCGAGGGCCAACTGCTCCCCGGCACCGTCTCGTTCATGTCGGCCCGCACGCACGCCGCCCCCGCGTTCGGCAACCCCGCCCACTGGGCCGCGTGCCTGCCGGAGAACACCCGGACATCTCGGCACAGCCCGGAGCGGATCACCGCCGCGACCGAGGAAGCGTTCCACCTCCGCTTCCTGGCCCAGAGCGCGGTGCCCGACGCGCAGATGGTCACCGTCGGCGAGAGAGTCCACTTGGCCGACGTCGTCACCGGCTCTGCCGCCACCCTCACCCCGACAGACGGCGGTTGGCGCGTACGCGAGGGCGGGCCGGTGAACCTGTGGGAACGGGTTGAGCGCATCCTGGACGCCTACGACGCGGCCGGTGCTCCGGGCCCGGATACCTTCACCCTGCACGTCTACGACGGCGGCCAGCACCTGCGGCACCCGCAGCTGCCCGGCCTGCCGCTACCCCGGCCCTGAGTACCGCGCTGCCGGGCGATCTTGCGGCGGTGCACCGGATCCGACATCGCGGTGTAGATCGTCCTGCGGATCGCCCCGTACTCCTTCAGCGCGACCGCGACCGTGGCTGCGTCCGGAGGATGCGGTCCGTCCTTCGGGGGCCCGGGGCCCCACTACCCCCGGCTGCGCTCCCCGCTCCCGCGCAGCACCCGGTGCAGGAACGGCCTTCGCGGGGACGGCACCGCGGCGTTGCCCTCCTGGCTGGCCCGCCACAGGCGTTCGGCCGCGCGGTCGTCCGTACGGCGTCCGTACTCGTGCGCCAGATGAAGCAGCAGCTTGCAGTGGTGCAGGGCCGTGCCGTGGGCCCTGCGGCTCTCGTGCCTCTCGGCGTCGGTCCGGGCGCGCAGGCCCGTCCACTCCCCCCGGTCCTCGGCGCACGCGGTGTCGATACGGGCCTCGACCTGCGCGCACCGCGCGAACGCGTCGACGGCCTCCCGGTACCGCTCCTCGATGTGCTTCACCCTCGTCTTGTCCGCGCCCCAGCGCTCGCGCAGATGGTGGGCGACGTCGTCCATGAACCGCTGGGCGCGCCACCGGTCCTTGGGGCCGTCCATCTCCATCAGCCGGTCGCACCAGTCCGCCCGGTCGAGCGCCAGCCGCTCCTCCAGACGTACAAGCAGACGGGCCACGCCCAGACTCAGTACGGTCGTGAACGCGCTCACGCCCTCCTGCTGTCTGCGGCCCCGCCGGGTCACGCCCGCGCCCACGAGCGCGAAGGTCGCGGCGGGCAAGTGCGAGGCCAGCGGCAGCAGATACGCGCCCGCGCCGGCCGCCGCCGCCATCAGCAGACACACCGCCGAGGCCAGGGCCGCCGCGTGGACGCTGCCCAGCAGGCGGCCCTTGCCGTGGCAGCGGTCGGTCAGGGTGATCCAGGTGACGACCGCGCTCAGTCCCGCCGCTAAGCCCTCCTGGCCCGCGAGCTCGGACACCGTCTGCATGCTCAACGCCCCCACTGCCGCCCGCGTACCACTTGTTCACGCCCTGTCACGACGTTGCTGTGTGCACGATATTCGCAGACCGCCGAACCGCTGGTCACTCAAGGGAGTACCAGCCAAAGGGAGTACACGGTCGGGGGACTGGTGCCGACCGGTGACTTGAAGTAGTTTTGTCGTTACTCCCCGTGCACGATGGCGCCTTGTCGCGGGGAGCTGAGCTGAACACGGCCGAACAGAGCAGAGCAGAAAGGCACCCCATGCAGCACCGGCACCGCATGCGGAATCTCTCCCGTACGTGCGTCTTCGCCTTCGCGGGTCTCCTGGCGACCGTCACCTCGTCCGCGGGGCCGGTGTCCGCCGCCCCCGCCCCCGCGCACGCCCCTTCGGCCGCCCGGGCCGCCGATTGCAAGGGCATCGGCACCTCGTTCGACGACCGGATGCTCCCCGGGCAGTGCCTGCGCAACGGCGGCTACCGCTTCGAGATGCAGTACGACGGCAATCTCGTCCTGTACTCGGGCTCGCGCGCATGCTGGGCGAGCGGTACGGACGGGACCGACGGCGTGTACGCGAAGTACTCCGGGGACTGGAAGATCGATTCGCCGTACATGACCCTGGAGTCGCAGTTCGGCGAGCTCAGGAAGTACCGGGGCACCTACACGTATCTGCACAAGAGCGGCAACGTGAGCCTCAACAACAAGGGCGAAGTGTGGATCGCGTACGGGAAGATGGCCAATTGCTGACGTCGACGGCGGTACGTGTGCGAGGGGCGGTGGCGGCGGCTTTCGTCGCGGTCGCCGCGCTCACCGGCGTCTCCGCGACAGCGACCGCGTCCGCGTCTTCGGCCACGGCAGTCGTCGCCGAAGACGTCTGCGCCGCCAACGACAACCTCGGGGAGATCGCGACCAACTTCATCTCGCGCTGCCGCAAGGGCTCCATCCGATCGGTGTTCCCCGGGCAGCACTACGGCGACACCCTCGGGTACATCAAGGGCTGCGGCGACGCGTCCTGCAAGACTGCCTGGAAACTGTTGAACGACAACCGGTTCAAGAAGTAAGGCGAAGGTGGCCGGGGAGATGAGCCTTTTCGTCGCCGTCCTGCTGTGCGCGGCCTCGACCACAGCCGAGGACCAGGCTCCCCTCTATCAGGAGAACTTCGTCCTGCTGACGGCACAGGACGAGGACGAGGCCCGCGACAAGGCGCTTGCCCACGGCAAGCGCCTTGAGACGCGTTACGAGAACGAGCTCGGCGAGACCGTCACCTGGAAGCTGCTCCACGTCGTGGACGTCAACGAGGTCTCGGACCCCGAACTGGGTGACGGGTCCGAGCTGTACACCCGGCACTTCCGGAACTACGACGCCTATCGGTCCTTCGAACCGCTGCTGTCCGGGGAGGAGCTCTAGAGCTCTGCGGTTTCAGGCCGCGAACCCCACGTTCGTCACGTACTCGTACTGGCCCCAGTTCGAGCCCAGGTCCTCGATGACGGTGGTCCACTCGTCGTCCAGGCCCTGGGTGTCGCCCTTCGCCCAGCACTCCACGATGCGGTCCCAGCGGCGTACGTTCATCGTGCGGTACTCGACGATCCGCTGGCGCGGGCGGTCGACCTGGGACTGGTTGAGGGGGTGCAGCTCGACGCGCGTACCGCCTCGGGAGTTGAGGCGTTTGAGCAGGTGGCGGGCGACGTTCTGACGGCGGACCGTCCAGTACGCCGTGTCGATGCGGTCCAGGTTCGCGGGGGTCGGCCGGCGCTTCTCGTCGAGCCACGCCTTGAGGGTGCGTTCGGTGACCGTAAGGCCCGCCTCGCGGGCGGCCTGGCGGGCATGCGGTGTACGCGTCAGATAGTGCAGGCGGGCGAGCAGGCCGCGCCTGACGGTGACGGGGGTCGCGATGCCGCCCGCGAGGTCGTCGAGGGTGCGGAAGACGAGCTCGCTGCCCTTGTAGCCACGGGCGCCGAACAGGCCGAACTCATGGGTGCGCTCGGGCATTTCAGTCCTCTTCCTGCGACGCCTGGTCCTGGTCGCCCTCGGCCTGGCCCACGTCGTACACGTCCTTCAGCTTGACCTCGGTCACGCCACGGCCCTCCGCGAACACCTGGCGCCAGTCGCCGATGACGTGGAGCTCGTCGGTGCCCATCGCCCGTACGACGGTCAGGCCCTCGTCGTGCGCCTTGTACGCCTTCATCCAGAGGTTGGCGAAGGCCTGCGAGCGGATGATGTGCATCCAGTCCGGACGGTACAGCTCGCGGTTGTAGTTCGACTCGCCCATCGTCGAGACGAACTTGGAGTACATCGCCTTCACGTACTCCAGTGTCACCTCGTCGTCGTCGGCGAGTGCCGCCTCGCGGGCGTCCTTGAGGGCGATACGGAACTTCTCCAGCAGGTTCTCCGTCGCGCCCGAGGTGTACGACTCGTGGATCTCGGGCGGGTCGCACAGGCCGTACTTGGGGCCGGACAGGCGCAGCAGAAGACGCAGGGTCGGCTCGGTGACCCAGAGGGGGCCGGGCTCGTCGCGGTTGCCGATCGGGTTCGGCAGCACCGCGTCGTGCTCCCACTCCGGCGGGGTGATCAGGTGCACGCCGGCCCGGCGGCGGTCGTGCTCGAAGCCCGCCGAGTGCTCCAACTGGCCCAGCGGCAGATGGGTCTTGAGCGCGGAGAGGTAGGCGCCGTTGATGTCGAGCGCGGTCACCTCGTGGCGGCCGGGCGGCAGCTCGTGGCGGGTCCACTTGGGACGCGCCTCCCAGATCTGGTCGGCGCCCTTCGCTGTCTGCTTGCGCAGGATGTCGGGGATCCAGGGGTGGGCGATGATGTCGTAACGGGCGCCCTTGCGGGTGTCGTCCAACAGCCGCATGGCATCCGGGATTGCCCGCCGCAGCAGCGCGGCCGTGGCCGCGTCGATGTCGCCCTTGTGCTCGGCGAGGGCTGCCTGGACGGCCTCGGCGATGAGGTGGGTCGCGTCGGGCTGGTCCTGGAAGGCGCGGCGGGTGGGGGGTTTGGGGGGCTTGGCCGACGACGGTCGGGGGTGGGTTGCCGGAGCCGCGGGGGCCTTCGACTGGGGCGCCTGCGGTGCCGGTTCGGGTTCCGTCCGGCAGTCGGCCGGGTCGAGGTGCTGGGCGAAACCGGCCACGCGGGTGCGGGCGGGGTGGCCGCACAGGACGCAGGGCTCGGGGGTGGCGAGGACTTCGACGTCGTCGTCGAGATCGGCGTCAGCCGGTACGACATCGGCCGGGGAGTCCTCCGGCTCTTCGGCCTCGGCTGTGGTCGGCTCGGCCGTCGTATCGAGCTTGGCGCGCAGGCCGTCCAAGAGATACGCGTACCGGGTACGCACCTCGCCCGACGGCTCGCGGCCCGTCTCCCAGCCGGTGACCGTACTCGGGCTCACGCCCAGCGCGCGGGCGACCTGGGTCTTGGACAGCCGGGCCTGCTCACGCAGCCGGATCCGCTCGGCGGGCTCGGGCAGCACGGCCTCGGGGCCGACCTCGGCGAGCAGCGAGTCGATGGCGTCGAAGTCGCTCACGCCCCGGCCCCGTTCTTCGCACCGTTACCGTTGCCGCTGACATGCGCGTTGGCGACACGGTGTGCCACCGGCAGCGCCTCGCACGCCCGGGTCGGCCCGGCGAGTACGTCGAGCGCGCCGATACCGTAGTGCTCGGCCAGCACGTCACAGTCCCGCAGACTCCAGGCGGTCGCCCCCGACTGACGCCGTGACACCTGCGTCTGCGAGAGCCCCAGCGCCGCCGCGACATCCGTCTGCGACTCCCCGGTCACCTGCATCAACGCGGCCACCGTCAGCCTCAGCGACTCCTCCAGTCCCATGCCATAACCGTATCAGATATGCGATTACCGCATGGGTTGAGGAGGTGGATGGGGTGCGGCGGGAAAACGGGGAATGGACATGCGCCGTGCGGTGCATGCCCATTCCCCGGCGTCCGATGCGGACGCGTAGCCGGTCCTGGCACAGCTGGGTCAGCCCCGGACCGGCCGCAGGTCAGCCGTACGTCTCGACCCACATGTTGACCGCGCCGCCACCCATGCCGCAGTCCAGGATCGAGGCCCACTCCTTGCCCATCGAGCGGCCGCCCTCAGTGCCGGTGTACGGGCCGCGCACACCGCCGACGTTGGCGCAGTAGCCGTGCACCCGCCAGCGGCCGTTCTCGTGGTCGCACCAGCCCACACCGGCGCCGTCGTTCCGGTTGTAGGCGTGGCAGCTGCTCGCGGCGCTCGCGGACGGAGCGGCGAAGAGCATCGCGCCCGCCGCGACGGCCAGCGCGGTGGACACGGTTCCCGCAAAACGCAGACGTGACATATCAGTGATCCCCATTTCTGATGTGCAACTTTCCGCCCTCGCCCTGGTCGGGGGCGAAGACCGCAGGGGGCAGCCGGTCAAGCCGCCTCCTGCTGCTGGTTTCCCGGCCGGCGCCGGCCGGGGAACCGTGACCTCGATCGAGGAGCAGCAAGGGGGAACAGGCAGACAGCCGACCGAGTCGTCAGTTGTGAGCACGACAGACTCGGTGGCCCCTGCGGGCGCGCCCCCTTCGCAATACGAGGGTTACAGATGGGGCTAACAACTCGCTAACCGCCGCCCCCGGCCCGTCAGTTCAGCCTCGGCGGGGTCCAGTCCGCGTGGCGCAGGATCATGCGGAGAGCCATGCTGGACGGGCAGCGGCATTACCGCGTCCTGGCCGACCTGTTCGATGCCGACAGCCTGCTGCTCGCCGTCCGTCTGTCGATGAGCTCTGTGTGCGATTGCACGTCAGCGGCTACCTCGGCGTCCGTGAAGGTGGCCATGGGCGGAAGGAAGGATCACGGTGTCATCGTGCGCGTGACCCATCGGTGGCAGTAGAGGGCGATGCGAATCGTGCCGAAGAGCGCTGGCAGAGGCCTCCGCAGCGGACTGCTCTACCTGAGGCGTAGCCGGATCAGTTCCGGGAAAGGGCCTGCCGAACCAAGTCTGCGAGGCTGGAGGAGGACCCGCCGTACTCAAGGTCACCCAAGGAGTTCGGTCACAGCAACGGCCTGGATCGCAGGGGCCCACCGAGCCTTCATGTTGATCATCGCCGGTGTGCTCTCGGCGTAGACCACGTCCCAGGAGCCGAAGTTACAGATCACCACCATGTATTCAGGGACAGAGTCCAGACCTTCCTTGCGGCGGTAGATCTCCAGCCACAGGGGAGTGAAGTCCTTCTTCGACAGCGTGCCCCTACGGTGCCGCATCAACAGGCCACGCACTGCCGCTTTAGCCACCTTGGTATTGCCCGCGTGACTGCAAAGCACGGCCGGCCTACCCGAGCAGCAGCCTTGCGGCGCCTGGGGCCGGCCTTCGAAATGTCATCGCTCTCTGGCAGTTCGAACCACCAGCAGCAGCCTCTCGTGCAGCGGACACGGCAGTGCCCCGGACCCAATCGGATCTGAGGCGCTGCTGCCGTATTCAGGCTTCGACGTACGCGACGATCGTGATCTGTCGAAGGGCCGTGACGTAGTAGATGACGCGGACCCCGTCGATATCGTCGACGTAGTCGCGCAGCAGGGTGTCGGGCACCGGAGTGCCCAGCTCGGGGTTGACGCTGATCGCGACGATCGCGCGGTCCAGACGGTGTGTCTCGCTCGCCGTGAGCTTCGCCAGTTGGCTCAGGGCGGGCTCCACCAGGACGACCTGGGAGCGGCGCGGGGCGTGGTCAGGCGACACGGGGCTGCTCACCAGCGAGGCGGTCCAGGTGGGCGTCGCGGGCTTCCTCCCACAGCACGCCTGTCTCCGGGGACGGGTAGCCGTTGGCGGCGATGTCCTCCAGTACCGAGGCGAGGACGTCGACTCGCGCGCGCTGGTCGGCCGCGTACGCACGGGCGGAAGCGGCGGCGCGCTCATCGAGGGGCTGGCGGTCGGGCACGCGGGCCGGCTGCTCGCTCATCCGGGGCTCCTGGGCTGTCATCTCCGGTGTGTGTCACCACGGTATCGCCGTGGAGGGCCGCTGGAGCCGGGTACTGACGAACCGGTCGTCGCAGCTGCCGTGGACCGAGGCGCCGGGGAGATGGGCTCCTCCCTCCGCCAGAAGCGCGCTGGCGCTGGCCGGTTAGCAATGGGATCCCGATCGCCGTCCAGGCCGCTCTGATCTGGTCGTACGCCGTGTGGACGGAGAGGGCGCGAGGTATCTGAGACGCCGGGACTCCGCCCCACTGCCCGCCGACCTCACTCAGCTCGGTGAGTCCCGGCTCGCGCTCGCCCTCTGCCACCGCGACGGGAGGATCCGTCAGCAGGCGCTGCGCCAGTCGGTCCCCTACCCCGGCCCGCTGCCGTTGGTCGTGATTCGCTGCACCGACTGGGTCGGCCCGGTGCGCGAGCACGCCCGGCGGCTGCTGCGCGAGGCGCTGAACGTGGACTCTGCCCTCGACCTCGCGCCGCTCATCCTCCGCGTCGGCCGCCGCGACAGAGGCGCCTTCGGCGTCGATGCGCTCGGCCACATCCTGTGCCAGGCATCCCACGGGCAGCTCGCTGTTCTCTTCGCTGACCCCGACCGCATCGTCCGGCGGTTCGCCTACCGGCTGGCCATCGAAGGCCGACTGCTCCGTCCCGCTGAGCCGGCCCGCGCGGCCGCCCGGGACCAGGACACCGTGGTCCAGGACCTGTGTGCCACAGCGGCGCTCACGGCTCTTGGGGGATGAGGATGCCTACGAGGGTGTGCTGCCCCCACTGCTGTCCGCCCGCAACCCGCGTACCCGTTCGGCCGGCGTCACCGCGCTGAGGCGAGCGGGGCGGTGAGATCAGGCCGAGCCGTTTCTCAGCGACCGTTCCGCGCTCGTGCGTGCTTGCGCCCGGTACGTCGTACGACAGCAGGGAGGTGACGCGGCGGCCTGGTACCGGGAGCGGTGCACGGCACCGGACGACCCCGAGTTGCCGCCCGGTGCGGTCATCGGGCTGGCCGAGTGCGGTAACCGCGCGGACGCCGGGCTGCTGTGGCCGCTGCTCGTGCACCCGGCGGCCGGGGTACGGGCGCGAGCGGTCGCAGGGCTGCGGGCACTGGACCGCGCGGATACGAAGCAGCTGTGGCCGCTCCTCGACGACCCTGCCGCCGGGGTCGTCCGCGAGTCCGCCGCCGCTCTGCTGCCCTCAGTCCAGAAACTACCCGCCGACTGGCTACTGGAGCGCACCAGCTCCGAGCGGCCGCGGCACGTCCGCGTCGGCGCATTCCGGCTGCTCGACGCCCGCGGCGGCATCATGGCGCTACGGGCGGCGGTCGGTCTGCTCGGGGACCCGGACATGAAGCTGCGCACCTGGGCCGGACAATCAGTGCAGCGCTGGCATCCGTCACCAGACGAGCGGCACGGCGACGCGGAGGTGGGTGAACTGCTCGACCGGAGCCGACACCTCTTCAGCGAGCACGTGCTGCGCCGACGCAAGTGGGAAGCCGGCGTAGACAGCTGAGACTGCACAGTGGCCCAGAACGCTGCTCAGCAATCACGCGCCCGGTGGCCCTTGTGACAGCACGCCTGCCTTGGTGACAACTATCGTGCTTCGGCTCATCACGAGGTCTACAACAGGCTCGAATTGTGCGTGGCTAAAACGAGATCTTGAGCCACTCCAGCGGGCCGAATCCGAAGTACGCACGGCACGAGATGACGAGCCCTGCGGAGGTCGCCGCACGGTGCCTTGCTTGTGCTTGAGCTGCGGTTGCCACTCGCCTCGGTCTCCTTCGCCAAGGCGGTCTGGAGGCGCTGCTGCGGCTTGGTGATGGCGCCGGAGCGGAGCCGCTCCACAGTGCGCCGCGAGATGCCCAGGCGCTCCGCGACAGCCTGTGTGGAGCCCTTGGCACGCGTGAGGAGGAATTTCATCCGGGCACGCGCGGATTTCGGCGCAGGCCGGGTGGACGGGGCGCGCTCCGCGCGGGTGAGGCCATCCATGATCTTGGCGCGTGTCCGGGCGGCGCGCTGTGCATCGGCATCAGTCATGTGATCAGCAGACCCGGACCGGCCTGTGGACAGAGGACCCCGGTGGCTGATCTCTATCCCCGGCGGGCGCATAGCCCCTCATCCGAAGTCGCATTCCCCTGAGCGATAACTCGCGGCGGAGAAAGGCAGGTTGGAGGAACTTGAGCAGATGAGCAACTCCTTGTGGGCCGCGTCGGCGGCGGATCTGACGATCGAGCGCATCCGTGCTCTGGCCGCACGTCCGGACCAGGTGGAAAGCCTGACGCTTGAGTTCAAGCGCGAGTACTCCTCCAGCTTGGTGAAGACGATCGCGGCGATGGCCAATACCTACGGCGGCCTGATCATGGTGGGCATCGCCGACAAGGTCGAGCCGGGCTCCGAGCGCGTGGTCGGCGTCGACGCCCAGGCAACGATCGACAAGATCGCGAGTGCCTGTAGCGAGAGGTTCGACCCGCCCTGGGAACCGACTTTCATCCCGGTCCCCTTCGGCGACCAGTCCGGGCTCAGCGTGGTGGTCATCCGGGTAGACGCCAACGTCGCTCCCCGGCCCCTTCTGATCGACCTGAAGGCGCCGATCCGGCTCAGTGGACAGAACTCCACGGCAGATCGTGACCGGCTGCTCCGGCTCGCCCGGGAGGCGTCGGCCGCAGGAGTGCTGTCCATGAGCCACAACATCCTGGACCCGCACCTGAACACGGACAATGAGGGACGCCCGACCGAGGACTTCATCCTCCGCACAGGCGTCGCCCTCCCCACGGGAGAAGCGGGCACCTGGCGCCCGCTGTCGGAGCGGTCCGTCGGCGCGCTCGCGCAGGCGCTAACCGCCTCGGCCCTGCCCGGTGCTCTACTCAAGCTCGGGCACGGGGCGTTCGACCAGTTCATGGGATTCCGGCGGCTGGGCCACAACAGGTCTCGTACGGCCCGGCTTGTGTGGCAGGCCGTCAGTGGTTCCTCGCTCAAGCACCCAGTCGAAGCCGTTGTGACGGTCACGCTCCCCGACATCTACTACTCCTCTGCCGTCGCCCCGGTCGCGAGTGTCACCATCGATGTCGTCTCCCGAGTCCGGCGATACGCCAACGTGGTCGGGATCCCACATGAATACCAGTACCCCGTGCCGGACCTGATCGACGTGCTCGACAGCCTTCTCAACGCCGCTGTCGACCACGACGTCGTCACGGAACTGGCCCGTATCGCGGACATCGACACCGCTCTGGTACCGCAGCCGCGGGAACTCCACCTTGTCGCGGACGGGCAGGTTGCCCGCCTACTCCAACCTGGCGGCCAACTGAAGCAGATCCCTCAGGCCGGTCCTTCGTTCGGTGGCACCTTCCGTGCCAATCCCGCCCTGGACCTGCGAGTCACCGCCGAGCGCCAGGAGCAGGTCGACGACTGGGTCCGGCAACTCGGGCTCGACGCAGGCCTGACTGGGATGGAGGCTCTGGTGGAGCTCTACCGGGCGCAGGGCGTGCATACGCCGTAGGGCGTGACCGCGAGACGGCTGGTCCCCGGCAGCTTCCATGCCGGGGTGTGACTGAGCGGTTCAGTTGGCGAGTTGAGTACCGCGTATGCCCGGAGCCCGATGGGTGACGGGGCGACTGTGGTCTTTCTCGTTCATCGGGGCCCCCAGTCGAGTACGGGGGCGAGCGAGCGCAACGAGGCGCTTGCCGGGGTCAGGCGCAGTGCCAGGTCTCGGAGTCCGGCGGCGAGCGGCGAGGACAATTGGGCGACAGTGCCGATGCGGTCCGCGCGCCGGGCGATCATCTGGGTGCGCGGGCGACGCGCGAGGTCGTAGGCGCCGAGCCCGCCGCTGCTGTCGAGCGCGGCGGCGAGTTCGACTGCGTCTTCCAGGGCCTGGCACGCGCCCTGGCCGAGGTTCGGGGTCATGGCATGAGCGGCGTCCCCGATCAGGGCGACTCGCCCGGACACGTAAGTCGGCAGCGGCGAAAGCGAGTGGACGTCGTGGCGCAGAACCGCTGACTCGTCGGCAGCCGCGAGCACGGCCGGAATCGGATCGTGCCAGGTGCCGAAGCGGCGTCGCAGCTCGGCCAGTCCATCGCCGGTGCCGCCCTCGGGGACGGTGGCGACGCCGAATGCGTAGACGCGGCCGTCCGGCAGCGGTACGAACCCGAAGCGCTCGCCCCGGCCCCAGGTCTCGCCGCCCGCGCCGATCGGCACCGGGCCGGTGACCACCCGCCAGGTGGTGTAGCCCGCGTATCGGGGGCCAGGAGCGTCCGGCCACAGTGAGCGGCGCACGACGCTGCGGATGCCGTCGGCCCCTACCACCAGGTCCGCGTGAAGCTCTCCGCCGTCGTGGACGACAGTGCCGTCCGGCCGCACCCGTCGTACGGCCACTCCGGGCCGCAGCACCTGCTCCGGAAGGGCGGCGCAAAGGATGTCGAGCAGCTCGGCCCGGTGCAGGACGGTGAGTTGCCCGTAGCGGCTCTCCATCGCCCGGGTGTCGGTCCGCGACAGCCAGGCACCCTTCGGGTTGCGGATGCCCGCGCCGGTGTCGGCCAGTGCGTGCTGCCTGACCTGCGCTCCCAGCCCCAGCGCGTCCAACGCCCGCAGGGCGTTCGGCCACAGCGAGATCCCGGCGCCCACCTCACGGAACTCGGCTGCGCGTTCGAGCACCTGGACCTGCCAGCCTCTGCGGCTCAGGCCGATCGCCGTGGCCAACCCGCCGATGCCGCCGCCCACGACGATGGCGTCCCGATGTCCAGTGGCTCCCACAACCGCCCCCTCTACGTCTGTAGAGCCAAAAATTACTACACTTGTAGAGTGACTCGCAAACAAGATCTACTGGACCGTCGGCAGGAGCTGGCCGACGCGGCGATCGCCACGCTCGCTCGCGAAGGCATGCGCGGACTGACCCACCGGGCCGTCGACCGCTTCGCTGGCCTGCCCGAGGGCACCACGAGCTACTACTTCCGCACCCGACAGGCGCTGCTGCAGGCGGCGGTGGAACGGCTCGCCGAACTCACTGCAGCCGAGCTGCAGTTGGCTCCCATCGCCGATCCGGACGATCTGGCCGACGCTGCCGCCGCAGTCGTCGAAAGCTGGCTGACGAGCGGCCGTGACCGGCAACTCGCCCGCTTCGAACTCTCCATGGAGGCCACTCGGCGACCCGAACTGCGGGAGGTCCTGAGGGCGAGCGGCGCGTCCGTACGGGCCGAAGTGGCCGGCCTGTTGGCACGCGTCGGCGTTCCCGATCCCGCGCGGCGGGCAGCTGTTCTGGTCGCTTGCGTCGACGGGCTCGTCTTCGACCGCCTCGTCGGCGCCGGCAGCGCGGATGACGACCCGGCCGTCCTGCGCACGGTGATTCGCACTCTGCTCGCCTGACGGCACGCCGTTGGTCCCCGCCTCACCGGCGTACCGGCCGCCACCTCGCACTGGCAACCGCCGTCAAGGATGGCCGGCACCACACGCGCCGACCGCCTGCAGTGCTGGACAGACCCCCTTGCCGTCGGTAACTCGGCAGGCTTGCTGTCGCCGACAGCGTTACGCGATCTGCAGCTTCTCGGTCATGTCAGCACGGCAACTGCCGCTGAATCGGCGGGATACCTGACGGCGACGGTGCCCGGTTCCATGAGTCCGGGCGGGGCCGGCATCTGGGCGGTCTCAGAACGTTGTGCGGGGGTCGCCGACTGGGAGCCGCTCGTCGTAGCGCCCGGCTCGGGCCGAGCGGCGCCACGGACGGGCATGGCGAATGGCCATGGTGATGTCCTCGTCCTTCGAGTCGAGGTCGATGTCCGCGATCGCCAGGGCAGGACGTCCGTCCGCGGGACAACGCGCCAGCCACCGTCCGCCAGGCGCCACGATCCCGGACGGCACTGTCTCGGAGAACGGCGCGCGACACTGCGCGCACGCCGTACCCGCCCTGGTGCAGCCGCTCGACGACGTCGACGGAGACGATGAGCACTGATCCACCGGCCGTCAAGACTGCTTGTCAATCGGTCAAGATCGCTTGCCAGAGGAGGCCCTCACCGGGGCTTCACCG
>NZ_MECJ01000015.1 GCF_014596475.1 Streptomyces sp. CBMA152
CTCGGCGACCGGAGCGGCCGGGGCCGCGACCGGCTCGGCGGCCGGAGCCGCGGCGGGCGCGCCCGTGCCGTCGTCGATGATCGCCAGCTCGGCGCCGACCTCGACGGTCTCGTCCTCGGCCACCTTGATGGAGGCCAGGATGCCGGAGGCGGGGGCCGGGATCTCGGTGTCGACCTTGTCGGTCGAGACCTCGAGCAACGGCTCGTCGGCCTCGACGCGCTCGCCCTCGGCCTTCAGCCAGCGGGTGACGGTGCCCTCGGTGACGCTCTCGCCGAGCGCCGGAAGGGTTACGGAAACCGACATGGTTTCAGTTTCTCCTTACAGAATTGCGGAAGTGGTCGTCGCGCCCGAGGGCAGTCAGTCGTGGGAGTGCAGCGGCTTGCCGGCCAGCGCCAGGTGCGCCTCGCCGAGCGCCTCGTTCTGCGTCGGGTGCGCGTGGATGAGCTGCGCGACCTCGGCCGGCAGAGCCTCCCAGTTGTAGATCAGCTGGGCTTCGCCGACCTGCTCGCCCATACGGTCACCGACCATGTGGACGCCGACCACGGCACCGTCCTTGACCTGGACGAGCTTGATCTCGCCCGCGGTCTTGAGGATCTTGCTCTTGCCGTTGCCCGCCAGGTTGTACTTCAGAGCGACGACCTTGTCCGCACCGTAGATCTCCTTGGCCTTGGCCTCGGAGATGCCGACGGAGGCGACCTCGGGGTGGCAGTACGTCACGCGCGGCACACCGTCGTAGTCGATCGGGACGGTCTTGAGACCGGCCAGACGCTCCGCCACCAGGATGCCCTCGGCGAAGCCGACGTGCGCGAGCTGGAGGGTCGGGACGAGGTCGCCGACGGCCGAGATGGTCGGCACGTTGGTACGCATGTACTCGTCGACCAGGACGTAGCCGCGGTCCATCGCGACGCCCTGCTCCTCGTAACCGAGGCCCTGCGAGACCGGGCCGCGGCCGATGGCGACGAGGAGGACCTCGGCCTCGAACTCCTTGCCGTCGGCCAGGGTGACCTTCACACCGTTCTGGGTGTACTCGGCCTTCTGGAAGAAGGTGCCGAGGTTGAACTTGATGCCGCGCTTGCGGAACGCGCGCTCAAGAAGCTTCGAGGAGTTCTCGTCCTCGGCCGGGACGAGGTGCTTGAGGCCCTCGACGACGGTCACGTCGGTGCCGAAGGACTTCCACGCCGAGGCGAACTCGACGCCGATGACGCCGCCGCCCAGGATGATCGCGGACTGCGGGACGCGGTCCAGCGTCAGCGCGTGGTCCGAGGAGATGATGCGGTTGCCGTCGATCTCCAGGCCCGGCAGCGACTTCGGCACGGAGCCGGTCGCCAGGAGGACGTGGCGGCCCTGGACGCGCTGGCCGTTGACGTCGACCGAGGTGGCGGAGGAGAGCTTGCCCTCGCCCTCGATGTACGTCACCTTGCGGGAGGCGACCAGACCCTGCAGACCCTTGTACAGGCCCGAGATCACGTCGTCCTTGTACTTGTGGACGGCGTTGATGTCGATGCCCTCGAAGGTGGCCTTGACACCGAACTGCTCGGCCTCGCGCGCCTGGTCCGCGATCTCACCGGCGTGCAGCAGGGCCTTCGTCGGGATGCAGCCGTTGTGCAGGCAGGTGCCGCCGAGCTTGTTCTTCTCGATCAGTGCGACGTCCAGGCCCAGCTGAGCTCCGCGCAGGGCCGCGGCGTAACCGCCACTGCCACCGCCGAGGATCACTAGGTCGAAAACGGTGCTGGCGTCGTTCGCCACGTCACGTCCTCCATGCATGTGCGCCGGTCGCCGGTCACCGCTGACCGGTCGGCGGCTGGTGTCTCGGCCGCTGTCTTCTTCGGCCCTGTGGTGGGGGCCCTGTCCTGCCGAGAACCCATCTTCGCACTTGTTGCCGGAAGGCGGGACGCGGGGCCGGGCTGTTAGACGGCTGATCGCCGGTTGCGGGGGCGATCGCCGCGTACGGAAGTACCGATTTCGTCCAGAGCGGAATCCGGACGTCATCGGAGCATGGATACCGGATGTGTCCGGGAGGTGAACACGAACGGCCTCGGACGTATGCCCGAGGCCGTCTGTGTCACCGGGCGTCGGCCCAGGTCATGGGGCGTCAGCCAAGCTCGCCGTCGGCGGTGCGCTCGGCCAGCCGGACCAGGGTGCGCACGGCGGAGCCGGTGCCGCCCTTGGGGGTGTAGCCGAACGGGGCGCCCTCGTTGAAGGCCGGGCCCGCGATGTCCAGGTGGGCCCAGGTGATGCCCTCGCCCACGAACTCCTTCAGGAACAGACCGGCCACCAGGCCGCCGCCCATCCGCTCGCCCATGTTGGCGATGTCGGCGGTCGGGGAGTCCATGCCCTTGCGCAGGTCGGCGGGGAGCGGCATCGGCCAGGACGGCTCGCCGGTCTCCTCGGCGGTCTCGTGGACCGCGGTGCGGAAGGCGTCGTCGTTGGCCATCACACCGAAGGTGCGGTTGCCGAGCGCGAGGACCATGGCGCCGGTCAGGGTCGCCACGTCCACGATCGCGTCCGGGTTCTCCTCGGAGGCCCTGGTCAGCGCGTCGGCCAGGACCAGCCGGCCCTCGGCGTCGGTGTTCAGGACCTCGACGGTCTTGCCGCTGTACATGCGCAGCACGTCGCCCGGGCGGGTGGCGGTGCCGGACGGCATGTTCTCGGCGAGCGCCAGCCAGCCGGTGACGTTGACCCGCAGGCCCAGGCGCGCGGCCGTGACGACGGCGGCGAAGACGGCGGCGGCGCCGGCCATGTCGCACTTCATCGTCTCGTTGTGGCCGGCCGGCTTGAGCGAGATGCCGCCCGAGTCGTAGGTGATGCCCTTGCCGACATAGGCGAGCGACTTGGCCGCCTCGGGGTGCGTGTACGCGATCTTGACCAGGCGGGGCGGGTTGGCCGAGCCGGTGCCGACGCCCAGGATGCCGCCGTAGCCGCCCTTGGTGAGCGCCTTCTCGTCGAGCACCTGGACCTTGATGCCGTGCTCCTTGGCCGCCGCCGTCGCGACTGCCGCGAAGGATTCGGGGTAGAGGTCGTTCGGCGGGGTGTTCACCAGGTCGCGGGCGCGGTTGATCTCCTCGGCCAGCATGACGGCGCGCTCGGCGGCCGCCTTGTGAGCCTTGTCACGCGGCTTGGCGCCGAGCACGGCGATTTCGGCCAGTGGCGCCTTCGCGCTCTTGCCGTTCTCCTGGTACGCGGTGAAGGCGTACGCGCCGAGCAGTGCGCCCTCGGCGATCGCGGCGACGTCCTCGGCGGCCTCGATGGGCAGCGCGAACGCGGCCTTCTTGGTGCCGGTCAGCGCGCGGGCCGCGACACCGGCGGCGGTGCGCAGCGCCTCGGCGCCGAACGCCTCGTCCTTCTCGGGAGCCGCGCCCAGCCCGACCGCCAGCACGACCGGGGCCTTCAGGCCGGACGGCGACGGCAGCTTGGTCGTCTCGCCCTCGGCACCGGAGGCACCCAGGGTCTCCAGGACGCCGGCGAGCTTGCCGCCGAACGCCTTGTCCACGGCCTCGGCGCCGGCGGCGACGACCGCGCCCTTGGCGCCCTTGGCGAGACCGACGACGATGGCGTCGGCGCGCAGCGTCGCGGCACCGGCAGTGCTGAGAGTCAGAGCAGTCACGGTGGTGAAGTCTCTCTTCCGTTGAGTTTTTGAGCCGAGGGATGGGTCGGCTGTGCCCCGGCGCATCGTAAATCGGCCGAGTTGGGCGCGGATACGAGCGTACGCGCGCAAGTGCGCTTCGATCACGGCGACAGCAATTCACTCATCCGTGGTGTCTCTTCAACGTTTCCCCGCCAGACTGTGACCGCTCAGTCACACTCGGCCCGTTCGGGCAAGGGCGCACGGAGCACCTTTGCATCATCTCCACAGGTCCTCCCTGGTGCGCACGCATACGGAAGGGCCCCCATGAGGGGGGAACATGAAGAAGGCGTACGGCTCGAACGCGGGCAGAGCCACGGTGGCGCTGCTCGCCGCCGGCCTCCTGGCGGCGGGCATACCCGCGGCCTCGGCCGACACGGCGACGACACCTCCGAGAATCGATCTGAAGGTGCTCGTGCTGGACGACGGCGGCAGCGCCGTCGACGCGCTGGTGTGGGAGCTCAAGAGCATCGGGCTGCCCTACCAGACGGTGAAGCTCGGGGACTCCGGGCGCCAGACCGTCGACGCGGGGTTCCTCAGCGACACGGTGAGCGGGCGGCCCCGCGCCAAGTTCCAGGGCGTCATCACGCCCAACGAAATACCGTTCGGCACCGCCGACAGCCCCGAGCAGACCGCGCTCGCGGCGTACGAGAAGACCTTCGGCATCCGCCAGATCGACGCGTACACCTGGGCCCACCCCGAGGTCGGGCTCGACTACACCGACCAGAACGGCGGCTGGGCCGGCGTCCTGGACGGCGCCAAGACCCAGATCACCGACGCGGGTAAGACGGGCCCCTTCGGCTACCTCGACGGGCCGGTCCTCTTCGAGGACAACTCCGCGCTCGTCTCCGAGAGTTACGGCTACGCGGGCCATCCCCGGGACGGCTACACCAGCTATCTCACCGCGCCCACGGGCGGCTCCCTGCTCGGCGCCTACACCCACGACGGCCGCAGCGAACTCGTCGTCACCTTCGCCTACAACCAGTACCAGGAGCAGTTCAAGGTACTGGCCCGGGGCATGGTGGAATGGCTGACTCAGGGTGTACACCTCGGGCAGAGCCGCAACTACTTTGCCGTGCATGTCGACGATGTCTTCGCGCCGGACGCCCGCTGGGACACCACGCTCCACTGCACACCCGGCGACTTCGACTGCGCCGGAGGGGCGGGCCAGGCGAGCGACATCCGGATGACGGCGGCCGACGCCCAGTACGCCGCCCAGTGGGAGCAGTCCAGCGGTCTCACCCTCGACCTGCTGTACAACGCGGGTTCCGGTGAGGAGTGGAAGACCGAACACGCGGGCTCCGATCCCCTCGCCACCCAGCTGCTCGCCGACAAGGCCAAGTTCCGGTGGGAGAACCACACCTACACCCATGAGTTCCTCGGCTGCGTCCAGAACACCACCACCGTGCCCTGGAGCTGCGCCACGAACCCGGACGGCAGCACGCAGTGGGTGAGCCGCAGCGACATTTACGGCCAGATCGTCAACAACTACAACTGGGGCGTGCAGAACGGCCTTCCGGTCGACCGCACCGAACTGGTCACCGGTGAGCACTCCGGCCTGAAGACCCTGCCGCAGCAGCCCCAGGACAACCCCAACCTCGCCGGCGCGCTCGGTGACGCCGGGGTGAAGTGGACCGGGAGCGACGACTCGCGCGAGCCGCAGCAGCGCCCGGTCGGCAACACCCTCACGGTGCCGCGCTACCCGATGAACGTGTACTACAACGTCGGCAAGGCAGCCGAGATGACCGACGAGTACAACTGGATCTACACGTCGAAGGCCGATGGCGGCAGCGGGATCTGCGAGAACAACCCGACGTCGACGTGTCTGCCGGCGCCGCTGGACACCGCCACCGGCTACCAGTCGTACATCGTTCCGCAGGAGGCCACCACCGCCCTGCGCCATGTGCTGGGCAACGACCCGCGCCCGCACTACATGCACCAGTCCAATCTCGCCGAGGAGCGGATCGCGTACCCGGTCCTCGACAAGGTGCTCGGTGATTACCGCGGCCTGTTCGCGGACAGTGCTCCCATCGTGAACCTCCGACAGAAGGACATCGGCACCGAGCTCAGCCGCCAGTCCGCCTGGGCCACGGCCCTCGCCGACGGCAAGGTCACCGCGTACCGCATCGGGAACACCGTGACCGTCCAGACGCCGTCGGGCGTGGTGGCACCCGTCACCGCCCCCGAGGGCACCGTCAAGCAACAGCTCCTCAGCACCACCGTGTTCGGCACGCCGTACGCGGGTCAGCGCTCCGCCTGGTCCTCACCCGATGTCTTCCAGGCGGCTATCACGCTGAAGCTTCCGGCCTGACCAGCCGTCTGCCATCGCTGTCCAGGGGGGACACCAATGCCGAGCAGTGGCCGTCATGTCACCATGCTCACCGAAGGCACCTATCCGCACATCCACGGAGGTGTGAGCACCTGGTGCGACCAGCTCGTCCGGGGCATGCCGGAGGTCGACTTCAACGTCCTCGCCCTCACCGGCAGCGGACGTGAACCGGTCACCTGGGAGCTGCCGCCGAACGTGTACCGGCACACCGCGTTCCCGCTGTGGGGACCGGCGCCGACACGGCGGCCACTCCTCGGCAAGGAGCGGCGCCGTTTCATAGACGTCTATGAGCGGTTCCTGCTCTCGATGCTCGACCCGGAGTCCGGCTGCGACTTCACCCAGGGCCTGTACGCCCTGGCGCGGCTGGCCCGGGCCGGGCGGCTCTCCACGGCGCTGCGCTCGGAGGCCGCGCTGCGCTCGCTCATGTGGATCTGGACGATGCCGCATCTCCAGATCGCCGCCGCGCGGCCCACCGTGCACGACGCCCTCACCGCCACCGACCTGTTGGAACACGCGCTGCGCCCGCTGGCCGCCCGGCTCCCGGAGGACTGCGTGGCGCACGCGGTCAGCAGCGGGCTCGCCACCCTGCCCGCGCTCGCCGCCCAGCACCTGGACGGTGTGCCCTTCCTCCTCACCGAACACGGGATCTATCTGCGCGAGCGCTACCTCGGCTACCGCACGGGCGAGCAGAGCTGGCCGGTGAAGTCGGTGATCCTGAGCTTCTACCGGGAGCTCAACTCGATGGGCTACCGCCAGGCCGACCTCATCACCCCGTGCAACCAGTACAACCGCCGCTGGGAGGAGCGCGGCGGGGCGCCGGCCGACCGGATCCGCACGGTCTACAACGGCGTGGACCCCAACCTCTTCCCGCACGCCGGACCCGACCCGGCCGTGCCCACCCTCAGCTGGTGCGGCCGCGTCGACCCCATCAAGGACCTGGAGACCCTGATCAGGGCGTACGCCATGGTCAGGGCCGAACTGCCCGAGGTGCGGCTGCGGTTGTTCGGCCCCGTCCCGGCGGGCAACGCGGACTACCGCACCAGGCTGGAGAAACTCGCCGCCGAACTCGGCGTGAGTGACGGCATCAGCTACGAGGGCCGCATCAGCGATGTCGCCAGCGCGTACGCGGCGGGGAGCGTGGTGATGCTCTCCAGCATCAGTGAGGGGTTCCCTTTCTCCATCATCGAGGCCATGTCCTGTGGCCGCGCCACGGTCTCCACGGACGTCGGCGGGGTGCGCGAGGCGGTCGGGGACGCCGGTCTGGTGGTCCCGCCGCGCGAACCGGCGCTGATGGCCGAGGCCACGCTCGCGCTGCTGCGTGACGACGCGTACCGCGCCGAACTGGGCGCGCGGGCCCGTACCCGGGTCGTCGACCAGTTCACCCTGCACCGGTCCGTGGACGGCTTCCGCCGGATCTATCTGGAGCTCGCCGGGTGCCCCGAGCCGCAGCTCGCCGAAGACCGGTGCCCCGAGACGCCGCAGGAGGCCGACGACTGGACGCTCCAGCTCACCGACCCCTGGTACCGGGAACTGGCGTCGGACGGATCCGTCTGGTGAGCGGCTCGCTCTGGCTGGGCAAGGAGGGCCAGGACACCCTGCCCTACATCCCGCGCCAGCGCCCGCACGGCGCCGCCGCCGACCCCATCGACGAACTCGCCGACCGGCTGGAGGACTTGATAGCGGCCGCCGTCCATCCCGACGAGGTGGCCGCCATCCTCGAATCCGACGGGATGACCGACGCCCATATAAGGACCACCTACGGCCGCGAGGACTCCTTCACGCTTGCCGAGGACCTCTACGCGCGCGTGGAGCGCCGCTACCCGGCGGTCGCGGGCCCGGCCGCCGACCCCTGGCACTCGTCGCTGCCCGCCTGCCTGCTGCGCGGTCTGCTCTTCGCCCTGCCGGGCCTGGCATACGTGTTGGGCGCGCCACTGCTCGCGGGTCCGCCGAACGGGCTCGGGCTGCCCTGGGGCACGGTCCCGCTGCTCGCCGGGGCGATCACCGGCTGGGTGTGGAACCAGGGCCTCTCGCACCGCGCCTACTCCTGGCTCGGCCTGGGCGACCGCCCGGCCGCCGCAAGGGCGTTGCGTGTCGGGGCGCCGCTGGGGGCGCTGCTGAGCGCGCTGGTGGCGCTGGCGGCGGCGGGTCCCGGTGAGCTGAACGCCGCCGCGTTCGCCGCCGGGCAGGCGGTGTATCTGGCGGCGGCCACCGTCCTGCTCGCCCTCGGCCGCGAACGCGATCTGCTGTGCGCCCTGGTGCCGATGGCGGCGGGCGCGGCGCCGACCGTCTCGTACGACCTGCCGGACGCGCTGCGCACCGCGCTGCTCCTGCTCTCCCTCACGGCGGCGGCGGGCTTCGCGGCCCGCGCCCTGGCCAAGGAGGACGGCGGCGACGCGGGGGCGGACGACCGCCCGGGGCCACGGCTGGTCGCGTCCGTCCCGTACGCGCTGTTCGGGCTCGGCACCGGAATTCTCGTGCTGTACACGGCAGTTGGGGATGTCCTCGCCGACGGCGTCGACTCCGCCGTCGCCGCGCCCTCGGCGGTCGCGCTGACGCTGAGCATGGGCCCGGCCGAGTGGCTGCTGTATCGCTTCCGCAGCGAGAGCCTGGCCGGGCTGCGGGCGAGCACCACGGCGTACGGCTTCCGCAAGGCCGTCGCCGCCACCATCGCGGTGTGCCTCGGCGGCTATCTGGCCGTGCTGCTCGCGCTCACGGTCGCCGGGACACTGCTGTGGCCGGGCGCCCCCGAGCTCGGCGCGCTGCGGCTCGCCGGGCTGCTCGCCACCGGCATGGTGCTGTGGACGGCGCTGCTGCTCCAGTCGTTCGGCGCGGTGCGCAGCGCGGCCGCCGTGTGCTGCGCGGCGGGCGGGATACAGGTCCTCGCGCTGCTGACCAGGGCGGGCCATCCGAGCACGGTCGGGCCGGTGGTGGCGGGCGTGGCCGCCGTCGTGCACGCCGTACTCGTCGGCGTCCTGCTGGGAAGGGCGACGGCACACCGGGTATGACCACTCACGCGACCCCACCGGCCGGACGACCTAGGACGGACACCCCGTACGACATGCACCTGACGCACCGCGATCTGCTCGTGCCGTTCTACGACCACCCCGCCGACCGGCCCGACGCCTGGGAGAAACTGATCGCCGCCGCGCCCCGGCTGTACGGGGTGGTGCTCAACCCCGCCAACGGGGCGGGCGAGGCGCCCGACCCGGCGTTCGCCGAGGCCGCGGCCCGGCTGCGCGCGGCGGGCGTGCCGGTCCTCGGCTACGCGGACACCGACTACGGCCGCCGCCCGCACGCCGACGTCGTACGGGACCTGCTGCGCCACCGCGACTGGTACGGCGCGGACGGCGCGTTCCTGGACCAGGCGGCCACCGACCCGGCGCTGCTCGCGCACTACCGGCGGCTCTCGGTCGCCGCGCGCGCGGCCGGGGCCCGCACGCTGGTCCTCAACCACGGCGCCCACCCCGACCCCGGTTACGCGGACCTGGCCGACCTGCTCGTCACGTACGAGGGCACCTGGGCGACCTATCCCTCGGTGGACGTCCCGCAGTGGACGCACGGCCATCCGCCGGACCGCTTCTGCCATCTCGTCTACGCCGCCCCGCCCGGCGCGCGCCCGGCCACCCGGGTGCACTGCGCGGTACCGGGCGAGGCCCCGCACCCGTGGGGCACGCTGCCGCACTTCCTGGAGCCGGTCCGATGAATCGTTCGCTTAACCGCCTCGCCCTCGCGCTGCTGCTGCCTCTGCTCCTGGTGGCGGGGTGCTCCTCCTCGTCCTCCGACGACGGGCCGGGGCCGGACGAGAGCGACAACGCCCAGCCGGCGCCGTCCCGTTCGCACTCCTCGTCCCCGTCCGAGGCCCCGACCCAGTCCGCGTCCCCGGAGGCCGACCGCGGCCGCTGGCAGCCGAAGCCGGGAGTGGCCTGGCAGTGGCAGCTCACCGGGAAGCTGGACCCGACGGTGAACGTCCCGGTGTACGACGTCGACGGCTTCAACATCTCCAAGGCGCAGGTCGACGATCTGCACCGGCGTGGACGCAAGGTCATCTGTTACGTCTCCACCGGAGCCTGGGAGGACTTCCGGCCCGACGCCGACAGCTTCCCCAAGTCGGTCCTCGGCAAGGGCAACGGCTGGAAGGGTGAACGCTGGCTCGACATCCGCCGCACCGACGTACTGGGCCCGCTGATGGCCAAGCGGTTCGACATGTGCAAGCAGAAGGGGTTCGACGCGGTGGAGCCGGACAACATGGATGGCTACTCCAACGAGACGGGTTTTCCGCTGACGGCCGCGCATCAGCTGGCGTACAACCGGCTTGTTGCTCGGCTTGCCCATGACCGGGGGCTGGCCGTTGGCCTGAAAAATGACCTGGATCAGATCCCGGATCTGGTACGGGACTTCGACTTCGCCGTGAACGAGCAGTGCGCGGAGTTCGGGGAGTGTGACCAGCTGGCGCCGTTTACCCGTGCGGGTAAGGCCGTTTTCCATGTCGAGTACGACAGGAACCCCGGCGCGTTCTGCTCCCAGGCGCGCAAGTTGGGGCTCAGCTCTATGCAGAAGCAGAAGGAGCTGGGTACTTGGCGTAAGGCATGCTGAGTTCTTTGTCTGGGGGCCGGTGGGGGCTTGTCGCGCAGTTCCCCGCGCCCCTAGAACGTACCCAGCGCTGACACGATCAGGGCTGCCGTGGCTGCTGTTTCTGCCACGGCGCCGAACACATCCCCCGTCACTCCGCCGAACCTGCGCACGCAGTGCGACAGCAGTAGTTGGGCTGCCGTCAGCGCCGCCGCCACCGCCAGCGCGTAATGGACCGCCGCGTCCAGGCCCCACGTCGCTCCCGCCGCCGTCGCGCACAGCGCCGTCACCGTCAGCGCCAGTGGGGCCGCCACTCGTACGGGGACCGCGCCCGCGACCGCCGCGCCGAGGCCGTCCGGGCGGGCCGGGGGGACGCCTGTGCGGCAGGCGAGGGTGAGGGCCAGGCGGGCCGTCACTCCCGCGACCGTCGCCGCGAGTGCGCCCCGGGTCCAGCTCACCGCGTACAGCTCGGCCAGGACCGCCACTTGGGCCAGCAGGACGAAGACCAGGGTGAGGACGCCGAACGGGCCGATGTCCGACTGCTTCATGATCCGCAGCGCGTCCTCGGCGGGCTTGGCGCTGCCCAGGCCGTCGGCCACGTCCGCGAGGCCGTCCAGGTGCAGGCCCCGGGTGAGTGCGGCCGGGACGGCGGCGGTGGCGACGGCCGCGAGCAGGGGACCGGAGTCCAGGAGCAGGAAGGCGCCCCCGGCGGCCGCCGCGCACAGGCCGACCACCAGACCGGGCAGCGGCGCCCAGAGCATCCCGGCCCGGGCCGCCGTGCGGTCCCAGCGGGTGACCCGGACCGGCAGCGCGGTGAGGGTGCCGAAGGCGAAACGTATGCCGTCCATGGGGTTCATCGGCCGCAGGGTATCCCGCGCCGGGGCGCACGGTGGTGTCGGCGCCGGTCCGCCCGCCGTTCGGTGCGGCCGGGCGGTAAATTGCCCGTAATGCGTACTACGGGAGCGGAAGCCGAAGGCATGGACTGGTTCAACCGGAACTTCGTCGAGCCGGGGAAGCTTCCGATGCTGCTCGCGCTCGGCTCCTTCGTCCTGACCTTCCTCGTCACCCGGATGATCACCCGGCTGATCCGGGCCGGCCGGGGCCCGTTCCGCAACATCAAGCCGGGCGGGCTGCACATCCACCATGTGGTGCCGGGGGTGATCCTGACCATCCTCGGCGGGTTCGGCGCGGTCGGTGCCGGGCGGCACGGCGTCGCCGCCAGCGTGTTCGCGGTGGTGTTCGGGATGGGCGCGGGTCTGGTGCTCGACGAGTTCGCGCTGATCCTGCACCTGGACGACGTCTACTGGACCGAGCAGGGGCGCAAGAGCGTCGAGGTGGTGGTGCTGACGGCCGCGCTGGTGCTGCTCACGCTCGCCGGGTTCTCGCCGCTGGGGGTCAACGACGTCTCACCGCAGGAGCAGCACGACCGGGCGTCGTTCATCCTGACCCTCTGGATCAACTTCTGTTTCGTGCTGGTCGCGCTCTTCAAGGGGAAGTTCCGGATGGCGATCATGGGAACGCTGGTCCCGTTCGTGGCGCTCATCGGCGCGATCCGGCTCGCCCGGCCCGGCTCGCCGTGGGCCCGCCGCTTCTACCGCAACCGGCCCCGGGCCCGCGCCCGGTCGGCGATGCGGGTCCACCGGCACGACCGGCGCTGGACGCGGCTGCGGCGGAGGCTTCACGACTTCATCGGGGGCGCCCCGGACAGGCTGCCGGTGCGCCGGCCCTGAGCCGCGCGGGCCCGGCGGCGCTTCTGGCGCACCGCGGTGATCCAGCACAGCACCGCCACCGCGAGCAGCGCGGCGACGTGCTCCTTGCCCGCGAGATTGGCCTTGAGCGTCACCTCGACGACCATGGCCAGGACCACCGCGCCGGCCGTCCAGTACGCCCGGTAGCGCCAGCACACGTACACCGCGAGCCCGACCACCGCGGCCGAGGGGCCGGTGTCGACCATCTCCTCGGCCGAGACGGGCAGCCCCAGGATGCCGGGGCCGAGCGCGATGCCCACGCGCGCGTACATCGTCCCGGCCAGGGTGGCCGCGTACGCGATGAGCAGGGTGGAGCGGCGGCCGATGCAGATCTCCGCGATCCCGAACACCAGCAGGAGCTGCATGAGCGCGCCCCAGACCGGCAGGTCCAGGGCGGGCACGAAGAGCGACAGCGGGGTGCGGAGCAGGGAGATCCACAGGGCGTCCTCGGCCTTCACCGAGCCGAGGATCTGTACCGGACGGAAGCCCCAGGACTGGTTCTGCACCAGCTGGAAGAGCGACGTCAGCGCGACCGCGCCGAGCGTCATGGGGACCGCCCGCCAGCGCTGGGTGCTCAGCGCGTAGCGGACGGCGAGGTAGAGCGGACCCCACTCCCGACGGACGAACCGACGTACTGGTCCGTGGCCCGGCAGGGAGCGGGGAACCATCACCTCTGGGACTCCAGGTGCTTGCGGTGCAGCCACTTGGGCAGCCCGGGCGCCTCCAGGAAGCCTTCCGCGCGTGCCGACGCGATCGCGATGCGCGGCAGGTCGGCGCTCTTCTCGAAGAGGGTGAACCGAGGCTCCCAGATCGGCCGGTACTTGGCGTTGGCGCGGTACAGCGACTCGATCTGCCACCAGCGGGAGAAGAAGCTGAGCAGCGAGCGCCACAGCCTCAGCACCGGTCCGGCGCCGAGCTTCGAGCCACGTTCGAAGACGGAGCGGAACATCGCGAAGTTGAGCGAGACCTGGGTGATCCCGATCTCCTTGGCCCGCTGGAGGAGCTCGATGACCATGAACTCCATCAGACCGTTCTCGGAGTCGCGGTCGCGGCGCATCAGGTCGAGCGAGAGCCCGTTCGGGCCCCACGGCACGAAGCTCAGGACGGCCCGCAGGGCGCCCTCGCCGTCGGTGCACTCCAGCATCACGCACTGGCCGTCCGCCGGGTCGCCCAGGCGCCCCAGGGCCATGGAGAAGCCGCGCTCGGTGGCGCCGTCGCGCCAGTCGTCGGCCTTGCGCAGCAGTTCACTCATCTCATCGGCAGGAATGTCCGCGTGGCGGCGGATTCTCACCTCGTACCCGGCCCGCTTCACCCGGTTGTACGCCTGGCGGACGGTCCGCATGGCGCGGCCCTCCAGGGTGAACTCGGCGATCTCCACGATCGCCTCGTCGCCCATCTCCAGGGCGTCCAGGCCGTGCCGGGCGTAGATGGTGCCCGCTTCCTCGCTGGCGCCGGTCACCGCCGGGATCCAGCCGTGCTCGCGGGCCTCGGCCAGCCACAGCTCGATGGCGCCGGGCCAGGCCTCGGGGTCGCCGATGGGGTCGCCGGAGGCCAGCGAGACGCTGTTGATCACGCGGTAGGTGACGGCGGCCTTGCCGGTGGGGGACCAGATGACGCTCTTCTCGCGGCGCAGCGCGAAGTAGCCGAGCGAGTCGCGCTCGCCCTGCTTGTCGAGCAGCGCGCGCAGCTTCTCCTCGTCCTCGACGGTGATCGGGTCGACGGCCTTGCGGTTGCGGAAGGCCGCGTAGATCACCGCGATGAGCAGCAGCGTGGACATGACGTTGATGGTCACGTCGACCCAGCCCGGGGAGGAGATCCCGGTGATGTCGGTGTCGTCCGGCGTCAGCGAGACCAGGCGCATCACGCCGTAGCGCCAGCGGCCCAGGAACGTGGAGGGGTGCGAGCCGGTGTAGTTGTTGGTCACCGTGACCAGCAGCGTGGCGAGCAGCGAGGTGAGCAGCAGGCCGCCCGCCGCGACGGCCGCCGCGAGCTTCGGGTTGGAGCGGTCGCCCTTCGCGTAGAACTCGCGGCGCCCCATCAGCAGGGCGAGCACGAACGCGGCGGTCAGGACGAGCGACACCCAGTTCTGCGCGTACTGCCGGATCTCCGGGAAGACCATGACGAACGCGAACAGCAGCAGGAACAGGCCGCTCAGCACGAGGTTGAGGATCCAGGCGGCGCGCTTGCGGCGGCGCATGGTCACGGCGAGGAACAGGGTCAGCACGCCGGACGCGAATCCCGCGTCCAGCAGGTACGGCGTGAAATAATTGTCCGTGTTGTGACGCCGAAGGTCCTGGCCCAGTGAAACCCAAACGGCGCTCAGGAAGTTGATGAATGTCACGGCGCGCAGGTACCAGACGGCGAATGCCGCACTGCGACGCGACCGGACGGTGCTCCGGTTCAATCCTTCGGTGGTCAAGCGGACTTCTCCCATGAAACGCGATCATATGGGGCAACTGACAGCGCGCGTCATGGCGGTCGCGGATGCGGCCGGGGACCTCCCGGCCGCACCACGGCTCAGTCTTCGGCGCGGTCCCTCTCGGCCTCCGCGCGCTCGGGCAGCTCCGCCGACAGGGCGGCGGCGGCCTGCACGAGAGGGAGAGCGAGCAGGGCCCCCGTTCCTTCACCCACAGTGACGCCCTGATCGAGCAGAGGGTTGAGTGCCATCCGGTCCAGTGCCTTCGACTGGCCCGGCTCACCGCTCAGCTGACCGGCCAGCCACCAGTCCGGAGCCCGGAAGGCGGCCCGCTGGGCCACCAGCGCGCAGGCCGAGGAGACCACCCCGTCGAGGATGACCGGCATTCGGCGCACCGCGCACTGAAGCAGAAAACCGGTCGTCGCGGCAAGGTCGGCGCCGCCGACGGCCGCCAGCAGCTCCAGCTGGTCGCCCAGAACCGGCCGCGCCCGGCGCAGCGCGTCCCGGATCGCGGCGCACTTGCGCATCCACGCCAGATCGTCGATCCCGGCCCCGCCACGGCCCGTGACGACCGAGGCGTCGGTGCCGCAGAGCGCCGCGATCAGGGTGGCCGCGGCCGTGGTGCCGCCGACGCTGAGGTCGCCGAGGACGACCAGGTCGGTGCCGGAGTCGGCCTCCTCGTCGGCGATCCTCACACCGAGGCGTACGGCCGCCTCGGCCTCCTCGACGGTGAGCGCGTCCTCGATGTCGATGCGCCCGCTGCCGCGCCGCACACGGTGGCGTACGACGTCCTCGGGCAGCAACTCGGGGTCGCAGTCCAGACCCGCGTCGACGACCCGTACAGGGGCGCCCAGGCGGCGGGCCAGCACCGAGACCGGGCTCGCGCCGTCCAGCACCGAGCGGACCAGCGTGTGCCCGGAGCCCGCCGGGCGGGCGGAGACGCCCAGCTCGGCGACGCCGTGGTCACCGGCGAAGAGGATCACGCGCGGGTGCTCGATGGGTTTGACCGGAACCACACCCTGCGCGGCGGAAAGCCACTCGCCCAGCTCGTCGAGCCGGCCGAGCGCGCCGGACGGCACGGTCAGCCGCTCCCGGCGTTCCTCGGCGTCACGCCGCACACCGCTGTCGGGGCGTTCGATCAGATCGGAGAAGTCGTCGAGATTCAGCCTGCTCATTCGCCGAACAGTACCGGCACGGGTGCCCCGTGTTTCGAGTGGTGCGGCCGGTAAGGCCGGTTCGCGTCCGTCGTCAGCCGCGCAGCGCGAGCGCCTGTCCCGCCACCACGAGCAGGACGTGCTCGCACTCGCCCCCCACCGCCGCGTTGAGCCTGCCGAGCTCGTCGCGGAAGAGCCGTCCCGCGCGGGTCGCGGGGACCACCCCGGAGCCCACCTCGTTGCTGACGATGACCACGGTCCGGGAGGTCGCGCGGACCGCGGCCACCAGCTCCGTCATCCGCTCGCGCAGCGCGTCGGGGACCTTCGGCTCCTCCCACGCCCCGGCCCGGTCCATCGCGTCGGTCAGCCACAGCGACAGACAGTCCACGAGCAGCGGCGGCCCGTCCACGGCGAGCAGCGGCACCAGGTCGCAGGTCTCCTCGGTACGCCAGGAGCCGGGCCGGCGCTCGCGGTGCAGCCCGACCCGCGCGGCCCACTCCGCGTCCCCGTCCCGGGTGCCGCCGGTGGCCACGTACACGACCTCCGGGAAGGACTCCAGACGGCGCTCGGCCTCCACCGACTTGCCCGAGCGCGCACCGCCCAACACCAGGGTGCGGCGCGGGAGATCGGGCACGGCGTGGTACTCGCCGACGATCAGCGTCGTCCCGTCCGGCACCGCCCGCGCCCCGGCTGCGGCCAGCCTTCGGGCGAGCTCGCGCCCGGGCGGCACCTCGTGGTCGATGTGGACGGCGACCACGTCCGTGGTCGGCCCGACGGCCCCGGCCGCGCGCAGCCGCGCCAGCGCGTCCGGCCGCCCCACGACATCGCACAGGACCATGTCGTACGGGTGCACCTCGGCCATCCCGGAGGGCGCGCCCCCCGGCGGCAGGTACAGCAGCCGCTCGCCCTCGGGTGAGGTCACCTCGTACCCCGTGCCCGGCGCGTCCATCGCCACCGCCCGCACCCGGTGGCCGCTGATCAGCGTGAGGACCCGCCCGTCCGGCACCCGCCCGGCCGACGGAAGCCCGGGGGGCAGTTCCACGGCGGGCCCGTCGTGCGGATGGGTGAGCAGCACCTGGCGTACGCCCGCGAGCGAGTGCCCGGCCCGGGCGGCGGCCAGCGCGGCCCCGGGGGTGAGATCGAGCAGCAGGGCCCCGTCGACGAGCAGCGCGGTCGCGGACCGCGCCTGGTCGCCGCGGGCCGAGGCGCACGCGGCGCAGGGACAGTCGGGGCGCGGCAGCCCGTCGGGGGCTCCGGTGCCGAGGAGAGTCAGTTCCACGAGGACGATCCTCCCGCGTCACCGCACTCGGTGCGCGCCCGGCTACGCTGCGGGCAGCAACGTGACCCGGGAGGCGCACATGGCGTGGACGTGGCGATTCGAGAAGTCCGACGGGACGGAGGTCGAGCCGGCGGTGGCGCCGGAGGAGTTCACGACCCAGGGCGACGCGGAGTCCTGGATCGGCGAGGTCTGGAAGGACCTGCTTGAGGGCGGCGCGGATCAGGTGTTCCTGTTCGAGGACAGTACGCAGATCTACGGCCCGATGAGCCTGCACGACGCCGTCGACGCCTGATCGACGAACGGCCCGTACGGCGCCCGTGGACCGGATCGACGGTCCACGGGCGCCGTGGCGTTCCGCGGGGCCTCAGATCTCGCCGAGCGTGACCGTGGCGGTCTTGGCTCCGCCGCCGCGCGTGTACGTCACCTGGACGGTCTGGCCGGGCTTGTCGGCGGCCAGCGCCTCCGACAGCGAGGTGATCGTCGTGATGTCCGTCCGGCCGACCCTGGTGACGATGTCACCGGCCTTCAGACCCGCCTTGTCGGCGGCCCCGCCCCGCTTCACGTCCACGATCGCGACGCCCGCGGGCTGGTAGTTCGCGTCCACGACCGTACGTCCGGTGATGCCCAGGGCCGCCCGGCCCGAGTCGGTCACCTTGCCGCTCTTGATGATCTGGTCCGCGACCGTCTTGGCCATCGAGGCCGGGATCGCGAAGCCGATGCCCGGGGCCGCGCTGCCGCCCATGTCCGGGTCGACGGCCGCGAGCGTGGGGATGCCGATGACCTCGCTGTTCAGATTGACCAGCGCGCCGCCGCTGTTGCCCGGGTTGATCGCGGCCGAGGTCTGCACCATGTTGCCGATGGTGGCGCCCGGGCCGCCGCCCGCCGCGCCCTCCGTGACCGTGCGGCCGGTCGCCGAGACGATGCCCTGGGTGACGCTGCTGGACAGGCCCAGCGGCGAGCCCATGGCCAGCACGATCTGGCCCATCTCGACCTTCGTCGAGTCGCCGAACTTCGCGGCCTTCATCCCGCTGGGCACCGAGTCGAGCTTGATCACCGCGAGGTCCTGCTCGGGATAGGCCGCGACGAGCTTGGCGCCCACCGAGCCGCCGCCGGTCGCGGTGGACACCTTGAACTGGCGCTCGCCGCCGACCACATGGGCGTTGGTGACGATGTGCCCCTGGTCGTCGTAGACGATGCCGGAGCCCAGGCTGTTGGCCGCGTCGATCTGGACGACCGACGGCAGTACGTCCTTGATCACCCGCTCGTAGTCGCTCTGCAGTCCGTTGCCGTCGGCCTTGCGCGCGGCCTGGGCGGGGGCCTGGGCGGCCTGTGGGGCGCGCGGGGCCTGCGGGGTGGAGTCGGCGGCCTTGGCCGGTGTCCCGGTGTCCGTGCAGCCCGCGAGCAGCGTGGCGGCGGCGACGGCGGCGGCCATGGGCGCCAGCAGCCGACGGCCGCGGTTCAGCAATCCATCCATGTCCGGAGTGTCCCTTCTGCTCCGTCGAGCAGCCTCCTGTGGAGGTCCGATCAGGCGTGGAGGCGCGATGAGGTGCGGATCCGTTCAGGAGCTGGTGGCCAGGAACTGCGTGGCCGCCAGCTCCCCGTAGAGCGGGTCCCCGGCCACCAGCTCGGCATGCGTGCCCACCGCCCGTACCTTGCCCGCCTCCATGACCACGATCCGGTCCGCCAGCGTCACCGTCGAAAGGCGGTGCGCCACGACCAGGACGGTCGTGTCCCGGGCGGCCTCGGCCACCACGTCCCGCAGCGCCAGCTCGTTGACCGCGTCCAGCTGCGAGGTCGCCTCGTCCAGGAGCAGCAGCCGGGGTCTGCGCAGCAGCGCCCGCGCGATCGCGACCCGCTGCCGCTCGCCGCCCGACAGCTTCGACCCCCGGTGCCCGACCACGGTCTCCAGCCCGTCCGGCAGCCGCTCCACGAGCGCGTCCAGCTTCGCCCGTACGAGGACGTCGGCGATCTCGGCGTCGGTCGCGTCCGGCGCCCCGAAGACCAGGTTCTCGCGCACGGTCCCGGCCAGCACGGGGGAGTCCTGCTCCACATAGCCGATGGCGCCGCGCAGTTGGGCCAGCGGCCACTCGCGCACGTCCCGCCCGTCGATCAGCACCCGGCCGCCGGTCGCCTCGTAAAAGCGCTCGATCAGGCCGAACACGGTCGTCTTACCGGCCCCCGACGGCCCCACGAACGCGGTCATCCCGGCGCCCGGCACCTCGAACGAGACCCCGTGATGCACATACGGAAGGTCGTCCCGGTAGCGGAACGTCACCGCGTCGAAGACCACCGAGGCGGCCCCGGACCGGGGCGCGGGCACCGCGCCGCGCGGCGCCGCAACCTCGGCCAGAGGCTCGACCTCCAGCCGCTCGGCCTCCTCGATCCGGGCGATGGCCGCGGACCCCACCTGGTACTGCGTGGCCGCCTGCACCAGCTTCGAGACGGGATCGATCAGATAGAAGAGAAACAACAGGAACGCGATGAGCGTGGACACCGGTATCGCGCCCGAGGCGACCCGCGCCCCGCCGATGCCGAGCACTGCCAGGAACGACACCTGGACCGCGAGGCCGACCGAAGTCCCGGCCACCGAATGCCACTTGGCCGACCGCACCCCGTGCCGCCAGGCCTCCTCGGCGGCCGCGTCCACCACCGCGCTCTCCCGCGCCTCGGCGCCGGACGCCTTGACCGTACGGAAGGCGCCGAACGCCCGCTCCAGGACCGTGGAGATCTGCGCGACGGCCGCCTGCGACTGTGCCGTGGCCCGCGCGATCTTCGGCATCACCAGGGCCACGGCCGAGCCGATCAGCACGATCACGCCGAGGGTGACGCCGAGCAGCACGGCGTCCATGTACGCCATCATCGCGATCGTGGCGAGGAAGGTGAGCCCACCGGTGGCGGCCGAGACCACGGACTGGGTGGTGACGGCCCGCAGCAGCGTGGTGTCCGAGGTCACCCGGGACATCAGATCCCCCGGCGGCAGCCGCTCCACCTCGGGAAGCCGCAGCCGCAGCAGCCTTCCGATGAGGGTGCGCCGAGCGGCGAGCACGACGGACTCGGCGGTCCGCTCCAGGACGTACGCCCCGAACGACTCCACCACCGTCCCGAGCACTACCAACGCGGTGAGCAGCGCCAACACCCCGCCGATCGGCTCGTCCCCACCGAGCCGATCCACCAGAGCCTTCGCGGCCAACGGCTGAGCCAGCCCGGTGGCGGCCCCGACGAGCGTCAGCAACGCCCCGAGCCCGACGGCCCCGCGATGCGCCCGAAAATGCCGATACAAAGCCCGCCAGGTCTCCCGGGCGGGCAGTTTGGAACTGATGTCGGAAGTGGTCACAGAGGAAGGACGCGAAAACCCCGAGCCCACCTGAGTGCAGGCACCTACTAAGGGGCGCGGGGAACTGCGCGACCAGCCCCCACCGGCCCGCAGTCAAACGAACTAGCCCCGCACTCCACACAGATGAAGCAGCGCAGCAACCTGCCGATACGGATCGGTCCGCCCGGCCTTGTCCTCCGCGGCGAGCAACCGATCAAGCTCATCCGCAGCAGGCAGCTGCACCTCGTTGGGCACGTTGTCCGTGAAAACCCGTACGCCGTACCAAGCGTGCAGCGGCGCTGCGATGCCATCCAGAGTCTGGGTCAGCGTCGAGAGACGATCCGCACGAACGGACAGCCCGAGCCGATTCGTATACGCATCGGTGTCGAACGCGGCCAGCGCCCCGGACCAGTCCCCGGCAAGACCGGGCCGCATGGCCAGGGCGTCGGCGTTGCGCACGAGCAGCGACAGCAGACCACCAGGGGCCAGCATCCGCGCGAGACCGGCGAGCATCGCGTCCGGCTCCTGCACGTACATCAGTACGCCGTGGCACAGCACGACGTCGAACGAGCCGGGCAGGAAGTGCACGCCCGTCTCGTGGCCGTCGCCCTCGATCAGGCGCACCCGCTCACGGATGCCCTCGGGCTCGGTCGACAGCGCCTCGCGCGCCGCCCGCAGCATCTCCGGGTCGGACTCCAGGCCCGTCACGGTGTGCCCGGCGCGGGCCAGGCGCAGGGCCTGGGTGCCCTGTCCCGTACCGACGTCGAGGACGCGCAGCCGCTGGCCGACCGGGAAGCGGGCGGCTATCTGCTCGTCCAGCTGACGGGCCACGAGCTCCTGGCGCACGGTGTTGCGCAGCCCGCCCAGACCCTTCAGCCAGGAGCCGGAGGCGCCGCTGAAACCGGCGACCTCCGTGCTCAGGGTCGCTCTCCGCGCTTGGCCTGCGGCTTCGGCAGCCGCAGCCGGCGCATCTGGAGCGTACGCATCAGGCCGTACGCCACAGCGCCCTTCGTGGGCTCGTCCGGGAAGCGCGCCTTCAGCTGCTTCTTGAGCCGGAACGCCAGACCGATCGAGTCGAGGACGATCAGCACGATCACGGCGAGCCACAGCAGCAGCGCGATGTTCTGCAGGCTGCCGATCCGGACCATCGAGAGGACCAGGATGATCACGGCCAGCGGCAGGAAGAACTCGGCGATGCACCAGCGGGAGTCGACGAAGTCGCGCACGAACTTGCGCACGGGACCCTTGTCGCGGGCCGGCAGATAGCGCTGGTCGCCGTTGGCGAGCGCTTCGCGCTGCTTGGCGAGATCGGCACGGCGGGCCTCGCGCTGGCGCTTGGCGGCCTCCTTGCGGTCGGTCGGCACGGTCGACGCCCGACGGCGCTGGGTCTGGGCCTCACTGCGCTTCGGCGTGGGCCGGCCCTTGGGGGCCTCGGGGTCGCGGGGCTGCGTGGAGAGGTCCGCCGTCACCTTGTCGGTGGGGGCCTTCTCTTCCTTGGAACGGCTACGGAACACAAAGCCCAAGGGTACGGGGTCGCGGGCGACGACCACAGGCCGGTGGGGAACGATCCGGCAACGCCTTGCGTCACTGGGGGTGTGCGGGCCAAGGTGTGCGGGAAGTGAGTGCGGGGTCCCTGACCGTCACCTACTCCTTGCGCCGGAGCGCCCGGGGACGCAGTCGTCCTTGGGGATGAGCGCATCCGTGTCCGAACAGTGCGGTAATGGATGCAGGGCCCGTACTGTGGGTTCTGTTGCAGCAGCTGGAGCTGGAGTCCGTCAGAAGGGGGCGCGCGAAGCCCATGAGCGGTGTCATGAAGCGTATGGGGATGATCTTCCGCGCGAAGGCGAACAAGGCCCTTGACCGGGCCGAGGACCCGCGCGAGACCCTCGATTACTCGTACCAGAAGCAGCTTGAGCTGCTTCAGAAGGTGCGCCGCGGTGTCGCCGACGTGGCGACCTCGCGCAAGCGGCTCGAACTGCAGCTGAACCAGCTCCAGAGCCAGTCGGCCAAGCTGGAGGACCAGGGCCGCAAGGCGCTGGCGCTCGGCCGCGAGGACCTGGCGCGCGAGGCGCTGTCCCGCCGCGCCGCCCTCACGCAGCAGGTCTCCGACCTGGAGGTGCAGCACCAGACGCTGCAGGGCGAGGAGGAGAAGCTCACTCTTGCGGCCCAGCGCCTCCAGGCCAAGGTCGACGCCTTCCGTACGAAGAAGGAGACCATCAAGGCGACCTACACGGCGGCCCAGGCGCAGACCCGGATCGCCGAGTCCTTCTCGGGCATCTCCGAGGAGATGAGCGACGTCGGCATGGCCATTCAGCGTGCCGAGGACAAGACCGCGCAGCTCCAGGCGAGGGCCGGCGCGATCGACGAGCTGCTGGCCTCCGGCGCCCTGAGCGACCAGTCCGGGCTCGGGAAGGACGACCTCCAGGCCGAGCTGGACCGGATCTCCGGTGGTACGGATGTAGAGCTGGAGCTTCAGCGGATGAAGGCCGAGCTCACCGGCGGCACCTCGGGCCAGCAGGCCATCGAGGGCGGCAACGGCAAGTCGACCCCGCAGGACCGTCCGCAGCAGACCCCGCGCTTCGACAAGCAGTAGGCCAAGGCCAAGGAGGAGTCACCATGATCGTACGGATCATGGGGGAGGGGCAGTGGAAGCTGGCCGACGGCCACTTCGCCGAGCTGAACAAGCTCGACGACGAACTGCTCGCCGAGATGGAGGCGGGTGACGAGGAAGGCTTCCGCCGCACCCTCGGCGCCCTCCTGGACGCGGTCCGCCGCCTGGGCGAACCCCTCCCGGACGACGCCCTGGAGCCCTCGGAGCTGATCCTCCCGGCCCCGGACGCGTCCCTGGACGAGGTCCGCCAGATGCTGAGCGACGACGGCCTGATTCCGGGCTGACCGAGGTACGGGGTTCGGGGCGCGGCCCCGACAGGGGAGTGCCCCGTACCGTGGACCCGTGACGCTCGCCCGTATGCACGCCTGGCTCAGAGCCCACCCCCTGGCAGGGGACGCGGGCCTGGCCACCGTCGTCCTCATCTGCATGATCGTCGGCTCCTTCGCCGACCCGCACGGCTCCAACGGCCCCGTCTTCGGCACCAGAACCCCCAGCGCCACCGCCCTCGTGCTGGTCACGCTGGGCTCCGCCGCGCTGGTCCTGCGCCGTCGCAACCCGCTGGCCGTGCTCGCCTGGACCAGCGCCGTCACCGTCGTCGACCTCCTCTCGGGCAACTCGCCCGCGCCCATCGCGATCAGCCCGGTCGTCGCGCTGTACACGGTCGCGGCCCACACCGACCGCGCCACCACGTACCGCGTCGGCACCGCCACCATGGGCATCCTCACCACCACCGCCATGGTCTTCGGGGACGCGCCCTGGTACGCCCAGGAGAACGTCGGCGTGCTCGCCTGGACGGGGCTCGCCGCGACCGCGGGCGACGCCGTGCGCAGCCGCCGGGCCATCGTCGAGTCGATCCGCGAGCGCGCCGAGCGCGCCGAGCGCACCCGGGAGGAGGAGGCCCGCCGCCGGGTCGCCGAGGAGCGCCTGCGCATCGCGCGCGACCTGCACGACGTCGTCGCGCACCACATCGCGCTGGTCAATGTGCAGGCCGGGGTCGCCGCCCACGTCATGGACAAGCGCCCCGACCAGGCCAAGGAAGCGCTCGCCCATGTACGCGAGGCCAGCCGCTCGGCGCTGAACGAACTGCGCGCCACCGTCGGCCTGTTGCGCCAGTCCGGCGACCCGGAGGCCCCCACCGAACCGGCCCCGGGCCTCGCGGTCCTGGACGACCTCCTGGACGCGGTCCGCCGCGCCGGGCTCCCGGTCGACCTCGCCCCGATCGACGCGGCCGTACGCGCCGAACTCCCGGCGGCCGTCGACCTCGCCGCGTACCGGGTGATCCAGGAAGCGCTCACCAACGTACGCAAACACGCGGGCCCCGACGCGAAGGCCGAGGTCAGCGTGGTGCGGGTGGGGCCGAACGCCGAAGTCACCGTCATCGACAACGGCACCGGCACCACCGACGGCGACGGCGGCGGGCACGGTCTGCTCGGCATGCGCGAGCGGGTCACCGCGCTCGGCGGCCGCCTCACCGCCGGACCCCGCTACGGCGGCGGCTTCCGGGTCCAGGCGATACTGCCGGTCAAGACGGCCGACACGGCCCGTACGGCGCGGACCCGCAAGGCGGCCGACGCCGTCCGGACCGCGGCCGAGGGGCCGTGGGAAGGCAGCGCATGACGATCAGGGTGGTACTCGCCGACGACCAGGCGCTGTTGCGCTCCGCGTTCCGCGTCCTGGTCGACTCCGAGCCGGGGATGCAGGTGGTCGGGGAGGCGTCGGACGGCGCCGAGGCGGTCGCGGTGGCCCGGTCCGCCCGGGCGGACGTCGTCCTGATGGACATCCGGATGCCCGGCACGGACGGCCTCGCCGCCACCCGGATGATCAGCGCGGACCCCGAACTCGCCGGTGTGCACGTGGTGATGCTCACCACGTTCGAGGTCGACGAGTACGTGGTGCGGTCGCTGCGCGCCGGGGCCTCGGGCTTCCTCGGAAAGGGCGCCGAGCCGGACGAGCTCCTGAACGCCATCCGTATCGCGGCGGCGGGCGAGGCCCTGCTTTCCCCTGCGGCGACCAAGGGCCTGATCGCCACGTTCCTGGCCCAGGGCGGTACCTGGGACGGCTCGGGCGACCCGCCGGGCGTCCACGGCGAGCGCCTGTCCGCCCTCACGGTCCGCGAGCGCGAAGTCCTCACCCAGGTCGCGGCGGGCCTCTCCAACGACGAGATCGCCGAACGCCTGGTGGTCAGCCCGCTCACGGTGAAGACCCACGTCAACCGGGCCATGGCGAAGCTGGGCGCCCGCGACCGGGCCCAACTCGTGGTGATCGCGTACGAGTCGGGCTTGGTGCGGCCAAGGGTGGAGTAGGCATGCGGTACCCCGCGCCCCTGAATACCCAGGGGCGCGGGGCTGTGACATTGTGCGGCTCCGCCGCGTGGGCGCGAGCAACCCAGCACGGTCCGCAGACGAACAACCAGCGCCTACGGCAACGCCAGCATCCGCTCAAGCGCCAGCTTCGCGAAGCTCTCGGTCTCCGCGTCGACCTGGATCTGGTTGATCAACTTGCCGTCCGCGAGCGACTCCAGCGCCCACACCAGGTGCGGCAGGTCGATCCGGTTCATGGTCGAGCAGAAGCAGACCGTCTTGTCGAGGAAGACGATCTCCTTGTCCTCCGCGGCGAATCGATTCGCCAGACGACGGACCAGGTTCAGCTCCGTACCGATCGCCCACTTGGAGCCGCGCGGCGCGGCTTCCAGGGCCTTGATGATGTACTCCGTCGAGCCCACGTAGTCGGCCGCGGCCACGACCTCGTGGCGGCACTCGGGGTGCACCAGGACGTTCACGCCCAGGATCCGCTCGCGCACGTCGTTCACCGACTCCACCGAGAACCGGCCGTGCACCGAGCAGTGGCCGCGCCACAGGATCATCTTGGCGTCGCGCAGCTGCTCGACGGTGAGGCCGCCGTTGGGCTTGTGCGGGTTGTAGAGCACGCAGTCGTCGAGCGACATCCCCATGTCGCGGACGGCGGTGTTGCGGCCCAGGTGCTGGTCCGGCAGGAAGAGCACCTTCTCGCCCTGCTCGAACGCCCACTCAAGGGCCTTCTTGGCGTTGGACGAGGTGCAGATCGTGCCGCCGTGCTTGCCCGTGAACGCCTTGATGTCGGCCGAGGAGTTCATGTACGAGACGGGCACGACCTGCTCGGCGATCCCGGCCTCGGTCAGCACGTCCCAGCACTCGGCGACCTGCTCGGCGGTGGCCATGTCGGCCATCGAGCAGCCCGCGGCCAGGTCCGGCAGCACGACCTTCTGGTCGTCGCCGGTCAGGATGTCCGCCGACTCGGCCATGAAGTGCACACCGCAGAAGACGATGTACTCCGCCTCCGGCTTCGCGGCGGCGTCCCGTGCCAGCTTGAAGGAGTCACCGGTGACGTCGGCGAACTGGATGACCTCGTCGCGCTGGTAGTGGTGGCCGAGCACGAAGACCTTGTCCCCGAGCTTCTCCTTGGCCGCTCGGGCGCGCGCCACGAGGTCGGGGTCGGAGGGGGACGGCAGGTCGCCGGGGCACTCCACACCGCGCTCGCTCTTGGGGTCGGCCTCGCGGCCGAGCAGCAGCAGAGCGAGCGGCGACGGCTGGACGTCGAGGTCCACACTGGTCTGGGCGGTGGTCACGTCACGCACCCTTTCTGTTCCGCAGACGAGTTTTCGTCTAAATGACGCTATCTATCATAACCGCTTCACGTCAGTTTGACGATGGCCATAGCGTCTATGTGACACATCCCCTTTCCGACGTTGTCCACAGGTCTTTTCCGGCCGGTCGCCGGGTATGCGAGCATGAAGGGGAGCCAAGACACACGCATGGCCCGGAATGAATCCGGGGCACCGCCGGTTTCACCGGTCGGCAAGCAGTCTCCGTACAACCCGGGAGAGAAGCAGATGTCCGTATCGGACGAGACCACCACTGTGAGCGACGGCATCCTCCTGTCCGACGCCGCTGCGGCCAAGGTCAAGGCCCTCCTTGACCAGGAAGGCCGGGAAGACCTGGCGCTGCGCGTCGCGGTCCAGCCCGGCGGCTGCTCCGGCCTGCGCTACCAGCTCTTCTTCGACGAGCGCTCGCTCGACGGCGATGTCGTCAAGGACTTCGGCGGCGTCAAGGTCGTCACCGACCGCATGAGCGCCCCGTACCTCGGCGGCGCCTCGATCGACTTCGTGGACACCATCGAGAAGCAGGGCTTCACGATCGACAACCCGAACGCGACGGGCTCCTGCGCCTGCGGCGACTCCTTCAGCTAAGAGCGCCGTACACCCTGCGTGAGATGGGCGGGGCCCCCGGATTCCTCCGGGGGCCCCGCCCATCTGCGTTCTCCACGTCGGCGCTCAGCCCTTCGGCAGCGCCTGCCCGGTGTCCGCGTCCACGACCTGACGCGCCCCCAGCGTCTGGTGCAGCGCCACGGTGACGCTCTCCTTCTTGGCGAGCATCACGCAGATCTTCTTGGGGTCGTGGTGCGCCACGCCCACCCGCACGCGCACGTCCTGGCCGCTCTCGTCGGCGGTCGCCGCGTACGTGTCGCACACCCCGCCCCAGAAGCTGACGGTCAGCGTCTTCCCGTCCTCGCCGATCGCGTACGACACCAGCGCCTGATGCCCGGCCGGTGACGGGTGCCCGGACGGCGGCACGGGCACGGTCGTGCCGGTCCCGGACGGCGGCGCCGGCGGCTTGACCACGTACTGCGGGGCCACCGCCGCGGCCGTGATCGTGACCGGCTGGGCAGCGCCGGTCGGCTTCACCTCGAACAGCCACGACGGTACGAGCGTCTGCTGCCCGTCCACGTACTGCGCGGCGAGCCCGAACACCGCCTTGTCGACGGTCACCGTCGAGGGCGTGGGCTGCTTGCACGGCCGCATGGGGCCCTGCGGGTCGCTCGGCAGCTTGCGCTGCGGGTCGCTCGGGAGCTTGCCCTTGGTGGGCTCGCCCTGGCTCTGGTCCCCGAGCGGCACCGGCCCCGTGCAGTCCTTGCTGGCCGGGCGTGCGCCGCCCGAGCCGTTGAGCTGCTTCAGGGTGTCCTCGGCGCTCAGTACGGGGTACGTGGCGCCCTTCTGCGGAGTCTTCAACTGGCCGCTGCCGCCGACCACTTGGCCGTCGGGGCCGACCTGGACGCCGGTCGTCCAGCCGTACGTGGGCAGCCCGCCGATCACCGGATCCGCGTTGACCACCCGGACCGCGCCCATCAGCTGGGTCGCGTTCAGCTTGGCGTCGTCCTCGCCCAGCGCCTTCAGCACGGGCGCGGCCGCCTTCTCCGCGGCCTGCTCGCTCACCGGCGGGCCGCCCGGGACGGCGGAGCCGGAGTCCGCGCCGGTGGTGTGCAGCGGACACATCATGCCCTTGGGGCAGTTGTCCGAGCCGCCGCTGCCGTACCGGTGGAACGTCCAGGAACCCGGGGCCTTCTGATTGACCGTCAGGACCGGTCCGGAGCCGTCCTTGACCACCCCGGTCTGCCAGACCCCGCCTTCCAGGCGCGGAGTGCCGTCCACCCCCAGCGCCTTCGCCAGCCTGGCCACCTCGGCCTCGCCGACCGTGCCGCCCGCCCGGTACACCGCCGCCTTGGCGGGGCCGTCCGGGAGCTTGCCCTCGGCGCGGTAGATCACCCCGTTGGGGTCGGGCTCGCCGGGGGCGATGCCCGGCCCGCCGCCGCTGCCGCTGTCCAGTGCCAGCGGCGGCGGGGTGGAGCCCGCGCCCGCCCCGGCCGCCTTGTCGTCGGCGGACGAGCCGCCCGAGGCGGTGGACGCCCAGTACGCCCCGCCGCCGCCCGCGACCAGCACCGCGGCCGCGACGGAGGCGAGGACGAAGGGGGATCGTCGCGTCCGCCGCTGACGCGACTCTTCCTGCGTGTGCTCGCTGCTCACCGCATCGCTCCTGTCCAGTCGTATCCCGCATCCCCTTTACGGGGGACACGCCTTGGACGGAGCGGGGGAGCGCACGGTTCCCTTCGCGCGCTGCCCGACTGACCCGACCGCCTCGGCGATCGCCCGGCTCAGTCCCCGTACTCGGACATACCGGAAATGAGCCGGACCGAGTCCGACGGCACCGACACCCCGTGGATCAGGGACGGCGGAACCGGAGCGGGCGCGGCCGCCGCCGGGACCACCCAGTGCGGCGCCATCCGCGCGCAGTCGCCGCGCAGCTCCGCGAGGCCCGGCTCGATGGACAGGACATCCCCGGTGCGCTTCATGGTTTCCATATTCCGCACCGTACGCATCAGGAACCATGCGAAAAAAGACCTACTATTGGGTAGTTTCCGCACTTCAGGGGAGCCCGCGCGACCCGGTAGCGTTAACTGTCAACAGTCCTCCACGCAGGAGTGTCCTAGCCGTGCGTATCGCTGTCACCGGCTCCATCGCCACCGACCACCTCATGACCTTCCCCGGCCGATTCGCCGACCAGCTGGTCGCCGATCAGCTGCACACGGTCTCCCTCTCGTTCCTGGTCGACAACCTCGACGTACGCCGTGGCGGCGTCGGCCCGAACATCTGCTTCGGCATGGGTCAGCTCGGCGGCCGTCCGATCCTGGTCGGCGCCGCGGGCTCCGACTTCGACGAGTACCGGGCCTGGCTGGACCGCCACGGGGTGGACACCGACTCGGTGCGGATCTCCGAGGTCCTGCACACCGCCCGGTTCGTCTGCACCACGGACGCCGACCACAACCAGATCGGCTCCTTCTACACGGGCGCGATGAGCGAGGCCCGCCAGATCGAGCTCCACTCGGTGGCCGAGCGCGTGGGCGGCCTCGACCTGGTCCTCATCGGCGCGGACGACCCCGAGGCGATGCTGCGCCACACCGAGGAGTGCAAGGCCCGCGCGATCCCGTTCGCGGCCGACTTCTCCCAGCAGATCGCCCGGATGTCCGGCGACGACATCCAGACGCTGCTCGAAGGCGCGACCTACCTCTTCTCGAACGAGTACGAGAAGGGGCTCATCGAGACCAAGACCGGCTGGAGCGACGCCGAGATCCTGGCCAAGGTCGACTACCGGGTCACCACGCTCGGCTCGCGCGGCGTCCGCATCGAGCAGGTCGGGGCCGACCCGATCGAGGTCGGCTGCCCGGAGGAGGACGCGAAGGTCGACCCGACGGGCGTGGGCGACGCGTTCCGCGCGGGCTTCCTGTCCGGCCTGTCCTGGGGCGTCGGCCACGAGCGCGCCGCGCAGGTCGGCTGCATGCTGGCGACGCTGGTGATCGAGACCCTCGGCACCCAGGAGTACCAGCTCCGCCGCGCCCACTTCATGGACCGCTTCACCAAGGCGTACGGCGACGAGGCAGCGGCGGAAGTCCGCGCGCATCTGTCGTAGTCCACCCACCCACCCTCCCCGCCGCTGTGGGCATGCGTGCCGCTGGGGCTGGGGGTCCCCCCTGCTCCTTAAGAGCTTGGGGGAGGGTGGGCACGCGGCACCCCCGTTTCCGCCGGGCTGCGCTTCCCCCTGCGCCCCGGCGGCCTTGCGTTCAGCTCACCCGCCGCACCACGTAGGCAGCCCCCCGCTCCCGCGCCTCTTCCCCCACGTACTCCTGCCCCCGCATCTCGCACCACGCCGGGATGTCGAGCCGGGCCGCCTCGTCGTCGGCCAGGACCGTGACGGTCCCGCCGACCGGCACGTCGCCGATCACCTTCGCCAGCTCGATCACCGGAATGGGGCAGCGCCGACCGAGCGCGTCCACGGTGAGATCGCCGGACGGGGCCGCGGGGGCCGGGGACGACACCGGCGCACCCAACTTCTCGCGTACGGACGCGACCACCCCCGGCAGCACCTCCAGGAACCGGTCCACGTCCGCCTCCGCCGTCCCCGTCGGCAGCGACACCCGTACGTTCCCCTCGCTCAGCACCCCCATCGCCCGCAGCACATGGCTGGGCGTCAGCGTGCTGCTCGTGCACGACGAACCGGAGGAAACGGAGAAATCCACCCGGTTCAGCTCGTGCAGCAGCGTCTCTCCGTCGACATAGAGACAGGAGAAGGTGACCAGATGCGGCAGCCGCCGCACCGGGTCGCCGACCACCTCCACGTCCGGGACGAGCTGCGGCACCCGCGCGCGGATCCGGTCGACCAGCGCCCGCAGCCGTACCGACTCGGCCGCCGCCTCCGCCCGGACCGCCCGCAGCGACGCCGCGGCCGCCACGATCGCCGGGATGTTCTCGAAGCCGGGCGCCCGGCCCGACTCGCGCTCGTCGGAGGGGCCTTGCGGGGCGAACCGGACGCCCTTGCGGACCGCGAGGAGCCCGACCCCCGCCGGACCGCCCCACTTGTGCGCGCTCGCGGCGAGCAGCGACCAGCCCGCGTCCACCGGGCCCCAGCCCAGCGACTGGGCCGCGTCCACCAGGAGCGGCACCCCGGCCGCCCGGCACGCCTCGGCGACCTCGGCCACCGGCTGGACCGTGCCCACCTCGTGGTTGGCGGACTGGAGGCACGCGAGCGCGGTGTCGGGGCGCAGGGCGGCGGCGTACGCGCCGGGGGACACCGCCCCGCTCCGGTCGACCGGGACCTCGGTGATCGACCCGCCGTCCGCCTCCAGGGCCTCGCCCGCGTGCAGTACGGAGGAGTGCTCGACCGCCGACACCACCAGATGGCGGCCGACACGCCGGAGCCCGGCAAGGCTTCCGTAAATTCCGGCGTGCACCGCGCGTGTTCCCGAAGGGGTGAACACGAGCTCGTCCGGACGGCAGCCGACGGCCTCGGCGGCGGCCTCCCGGGCGGCGTCGAGCAACAGCCGGGCCCGGCGCCCCTCCCGGTAGAGCCGGGCCGGATCGGCCCAGCCCTCGTCCAGGGCGGCCAGCAGGGCCTGACGGGCCACGTTGTGCAGCGGAGCTGCGGATGCAGCGTCAAAGTAGGGCACCCGGTCACGCTAACCCCGGCGGGATCCTCCGCTGGGAGCGGCCGTTGGTCGACTGCGGGCCGTCGTGGGCTGGTCGCGCAGTTCCCCGCGCCCCTTTGGGGCACGCAAACACCCGTCAGATACCCGCCCGGAGGCCCGTATTCCACCCCTTCGGGGGCCCGGGCGGCGCGTTGGGCACCCTCCCCGCGCGACCCCAAATAGCGTCCAGTAGGGTTTGGTCCGCATAAACATCCAAACCCCTGCCCGCGGCCAGGGCGGCGACCGACCAGCGAGACGGACGGCCGTAGCCGGCCGGCGCGGGCGAGACTCTCGGGAAGGCGCTACGTGAGTCCCAACGGCTCCGACCGCTCGTCGCGGCGCCCGATGCGGCGGAAGCTGCTGCAGGTGCTGACCGCGGGCCTGGTCCTGGCTACCGCCTCCGGTTGCTCGTACAACTGGAAAGACTTCCCTCGCCTCGGTATGCCCACCCCGGTGACGGAAGAGGCTCCGCGGATCCTCTCCCTCTGGCAGGGTTCGTGGGCGGCCGCGCTCGCCACGGGCGTGCTGGTCTGGGGCCTGATCCTGTGGAGTGTCATCTTCCACAGGCGCAGCCGCACCAAGGTCGAGGTACCTCCGCAGACCCGGTACAACATGCCCATCGAGGCGCTGTACACGGTCGTCCCCCTCATCATCGTCTCGGTGCTCTTCTACTTCACCGCGCGTGATGAGTCGAAGCTCCTTGCTCTCTCCCCGAAGCCGGCGCACACGGTCAACGTGGTCGGCTACCAGTGGAGCTGGGGCTTCAACTACGTCGAGGACGTGGACGGCAACCCGGCCACGGGCGACGCCGCGAAGTCCAAGGAGCTGTCCGCCATTCCGGACCGCTTCACCAAGGACTTCCCGGCCGGCGCCGAAGGCGTCTACGACGTCGGCATCCCCGGCACGCGGAACCCGCAGACCGGAAACCCCGGGCCCACGCTGTGGCTGCCCAAGGGCGAGAAGGTCCGCTTCGTGCTGACGTCCCGTGACGTCATCCACTCCTTCTGGGTGGTCCCCTTCCTGATGAAGCAGGACGTCATTCCGGGGCACACCAACTCCTTCGAGGTGACCCCGACCCAGGAGGGCACCTTCCTCGGCAAGTGCGCCGAGCTGTGCGGTGTCGACCACTCCCGGATGCTCTTCAACGTGAAGGTCGTCTCCCCGGAGCGCTACCAGCAGCACCTCAAGGAGCTGGCGGCGAAGGGCCAGACCGGCTACGTGCCGGCCGGCATCGCTCAGACCGACCCCGCCAAGAACGCGGAGACGAACAAACTGTGAGCATCCTCAACGAATCTCAGGGTGCCGCGGCAGCAGACGACTCGTACGAGAACGAGCTGCCGGTCCGGCGCAAGAAGCCGGGAAGCGTCGTCGTGAAGTGGCTGACCACCACTGACCACAAGACGATCGGCACGATGTATCTGGTCACGTCGTTCGTGTTCTTCTGCATCGGCGGTGTGATGGCGCTCCTCATGCGCGCCGAACTCGCCCGTCCCGGCACGCAGATCATGTCGAACGAGCAGTTCAACCAGGCGTTCACGATGCACGGCACGATCATGCTGCTGATGTTCGCGACGCCGCTGTTCGCCGGATTCGCGAACTGGATCATGCCGCTGCAGATCGGCGCGCCCGACGTGGCGTTCCCGCGGCTGAACATGTTCGCCTACTGGCTCTACCTGTTCGGCTCGACCATCGCGGTCGGTGGCTTCCTCACCCCGCAGGGTGCGGCCGACTTCGGCTGGTTCGCCTACTCCCCGCTGTCGGACGCGGTCCGCTCGCCGGGCGTCGGCGCCGACATGTGGATCATGGGTCTGGCCTTCTCCGGCTTCGGCACGATCCTCGGCTCGGTCAACTTCATCACCACGATCATCTGCATGCGCGCGCCCGGCATGACGATGTTCCGTATGCCGATCTTCGTGTGGAACGTCCTGCTGACCGGTGTGCTGGTCCTGCTGGCGTTCCCGGTGCTGGCCGCCGCGCTGTTCGCCCTGGAGGCGGACCGCAAGTTCGGTGCCCATGTGTTCGACGCCCAAAACGGCGGCGCACTACTGTGGCAACACCTCTTCTGGTTCTTCGGCCATCCAGAGGTGTACATCATCGCCTTGCCGTTCTTCGGAATCATTTCCGAAGTCATCCCGGTGTTCTCCAGAAAGCCGATGTTCGGCTACATGGGCCTGGTCGGCGCGACGATCGCCATCGCCGGTCTCTCCGTGACCGTGTGGGCGCACCACATGTACGTCACCGGTGGCGTGCTCCTGCCGTTCTTCTCCTTCATGACGTTCCTCATCGCCGTGCCAACAGGCGTGAAGTTCTTCAACTGGATCGGCACGATGTGGAAGGGCTCACTGTCCTTCGAGACACCGATGCTCTGGGCCGTCGGCTTCCTGATCACCTTCACCTTCGGTGGTCTGACCGGCGTCATCCTGGCCTCGCCGCCGATGGACTTCCACGTCTCCGACTCGTACTTCGTGGTCGCGCACTTCCACTACGTCATCTTCGGCACCGTGGTGTTCGCGATGTTCTCCGGATTCCACTTCTGGTGGCCGAAGTTCACCGGCAAGATGCTGGACGAGCGCCTGGGCAAGATCACCTTCTGGACGCTGTTCGTGGGCTTCCACGGCACGTTCCTGGTGCAGCACTGGCTCGGTGCCGAGGGCATGCCGCGTCGTTACGCGGACTACCTCGCCGCCGACGGCTTCACCGCGCTGAACACGATCTCGACCATCAGCTCCTTCCTGCTCGGCCTGTCGATCCTGCCGTTCCTGTACAACGTCTGGAAGACCGCCAAGTACGGCAAGAAGATCGAGGTCGACGACCCGTGGGGCTACGGCCGTTCGCTCGAATGGGCGACGTCGTGCCCGCCGCCGCGGCACAACTTCCTCACCCTGCCGCGTATTCGCTCCGAATCCCCGGCGTTCGACCTGCACCACCCGGAGATCGCGGCTCTCGACCAGCTCGAGAACCACGGTCACGGCGACAAGGCCCTCGCCGGCGGCAAGGAGGCGGGCAAGTGAAGATCCAGGGCAAGATGTTCCTCTGGCTCTCCGTCTTCATCCTGATCATGGCCGTCGTGTACGGCGTGTGGTCGAAGGAGCCGGCCGGTGCGACCGCTCTCGTGATGGCCTTCGGCCTGAGCGTGATGATCGGCTTCTACCTGGCCTTCACGGCCCGGCGGGTCGACGCGGGCGCGCAGGACGACAAGGAGGCCGATGTCGCGGACGACGCCGGTGAGCTGGGATTCTTCTCCCCGCACAGCTGGCAGCCGCTCTCGCTGGCGGTGGGTGGCGCGCTCGCCTTCCTCGCCATCGCGATGGGCTGGTGGCTGCTGTACTTCTCGGCGCCGCTGATCGTGGTCGGCATCTACGGCTGGGTGTTCGAGTACTACCGCGGTGAGAACCAGAACCAGTAGTTCCGCCGCAGTACTTGTGAGGACCCCCATGGCTCGCTCCGAGCCGTGGGGGTCTTCGCGTTCTCTGCGCCGTCCGGGTGAGGGCGGCTCGTTTGCAGTCATACCGCGCGCTGAATATGACTATTTTTCATAACGTGTGGTCATGAGTCACGCACCGCGTACCCGTACCGTCCTTGGCTGCACCCTGCTGGTCGTGTCCCTCGGGGCGGGCGCCGGCGCGTGCGGCCGGTCCGACAGCAACCCGCTCTCGGCCAAGCCGTACGACGCGGCCGGCCAGGTCGTCTACAACGGCCCGGCGGGCAGCGCGAAGGCGGATCCGGAGCGCCCCCTGGAGATCTCCGCCAGGGGCAACGGCCGCCTCACGGACGTGACGGCCGCGGACGCCCAGGGCCGCTATCTGGCGGGCGAACTGGACGGCGACGGCCACCGCTGGCACTCCACCGCCCCGCTGGTGGCCGGCACCCACTACACGGTCGTGGTCTCCACGGAGGACTCGGACGGCTCTCCGGGCCGCCGTACGCTGACGTTCGACACGGCGGCGCCCAAGGATGCCGTGAAGGTCGAATTCGGCCCGGAGGCGGGCAAGTACGGCGTCGGACAGCCCATCACGGCGGAGCTGAGCAAGCCGGTCAAGGACAAGGCGGCCCGCGCCATCGTCGAACGCGCGCTCAAGGTCGAGTCCACGCCCAAGGTCGAGGGCAACTGGTACTGGGTCGACGACAAGATGCTCCACTACCGGCCCAAGGACTACTGGCCGACGGACGCGACCATCAGGGTCTCCTCGCGCCTGGAGGGCGTGAAAATCGCCAACAAGCTCTACGGCGGCGCCGCGCACCCCCTGAAGATCACCACGGGCGACCGGATCGAGGCCATCACGGACGCCTCGTCGCACTACATGACGGTCAAACGCAACGGAGAAGTGATCAACACCATTCCGGTGACCACCGGCAAGCCGGGCTTTTCCACCCGTAACGGCGTCAAAGTGGTGCTCGGCAAGCAGTACTTCGTACGGATGCGCGGGGAGACCGTCGGCATCTCGGCCAGCAGCTCGGACGGGTACGACCTGCCCGTCTACTACGCCACACGGGTCACCTGGAGCGGTGAATACGTGCACGCCGCGCCCTGGTCGGTCGGTTCGCAGGGCTCCGAGAACGTCAGCCACGGCTGTACGGGCATGTCCACCGGCAACGCGGCCTGGTTCTACGAGACCGTGACCGAGGGCGACATCGTCAAGGTCGTCAACAGCATCGGCGAGGACATGACGCCCTTCGACAACGGCTTCGGCGACTGGAACGTCGAATGGGACAAGTGGCGCAAGGGCAGCGTGCTCCAGGCCGACCTGAAGGCCGGGCAGAGCAAGCTGAACTCCGCCCGGCTGCGGCCGCAGGTCTGAGGGCCCGGTGGGGGGATCCGGGTCAGCCCCGGGCGGCCACGGCGCCGTCGGAGCGGCGGGAACGGAGCAGGGCGGCCAGTGCGCCCGCGAACTCGACCGGGTCGACCGGGAGGGTCACCGCGGCGTCCGCGCGGCTCCAGGTGGCCAGCCAGGCGTCCTGAGGGCGCCCCATGAGCAGCAGCACGGGCGGGCACTGGAAGATCTCGTCCTTGATCTGCCGGCAGATGCCCATGCCGCCCGCCGGGACGGCCTCCCCGTCGAGCACACACACGTCGATGCCGCCGCGGTCCAGCTCCTTGAGGACGGCCTGTGGCGTCGCGCACTCCAGGAAGGTCACCGGGGGAACATCGGAGGCGGGCCTGCGTCCGGCGGCGAGCCGCACCTGCTCACGGGTGCTCGCGTCGTCGCTGTAGACAAGTACGGTGGCGCTCGAATGCATTGTTCCTCCGAATCGACGGCGGTACGGGCTCGGGAGCCGATGCGCGGATGCTACTCCGTCCGACACCCTGTCAACACCGGTTCCGCGAGCGCCCGGATGGGCCGTTCGAGCAGGACACGGGGCGCGGACACACCGAACGGCACCCCCCGGAGTGAGCGCGAGATAAGCGACCGACATAATGTCGGTCGTGGCGACAGCAACGACAGTAGAAACCGGGCACGCGCACCCGTCGGTCAATCGGCCGAACCTCACCAGCGTCGGAACCATCATCTGGCTGAGTTCCGAGCTGATGTTCTTCGCGGCCCTCTTCGCGATGTACTTCACCCTGCGATCGGTGACGGGTGCCGAGCACTGGAAGGAAATGGCGTCCTCGCTGAACCTTCCGTTCTCGGCGACGAACACCACGATCCTGGTGCTCTCCTCTCTCACCTGCCAGCTCGGCGTCTTCGCCGCCGAGCGGGGCGACGTGAAGAAGCTGCGCACCTGGTTCACGATCACGTTCGTGATGGGTGCGATCTTCATCGGAGGCCAGGTCTTCGAGTACACCGAGCTGGTGAAGAAGGACGGCCTCTCGCTGTCCTCGGACCCGTACGGCTCGGTGTTCTACCTGACCACCGGCTTCCACGGCATGCATGTGACGGGCGGTCTGATCGCCTTCCTGCTGGTTCTCGGCAGGACCTACGCGGCCAAGAGGTTCACCCACGAACAGGCAACCGCCGCCATCGTCGTGTCCTACTACTGGCACTTCGTCGATGTCGTCTGGATCGGCCTCTTCGCCACGATCTACCTGATCAAGTAATCGGGCCCGCAGGCCCGAACCCATCCCGCATCGACGCAGAAGATCCTGACACCGGGGTAATCCGTGAAAAAGCTCTCCGCACGACGACGCCATCCGCTGGCGGCGCTCGTCGTCCTACTCCTCGCGCTGGCGGCCACCGGGGGGCTGTACGCCGCGTTCGCGCCCGCGGACAAGGCGAAGGCCGACGAAACCGCCCAGTCCCTCGCCATCGACGAGGGCAAGAAGCTCTACTCCGTCGGCTGCGCCAGCTGCCACGGAACCGGCGGTCAGGGCACCTCTGACGGTCCCTCGCTGGTCGGCGTCGGCTCCGCCGCCGTGGACTTCCAGGTCGGCACCGGCCGTATGCCGGCGCAGCAGCCCGGCGCGCAGGTGCCGAAGAAGAAGGTCATCTACACGCAGGCAGAGATCGACCAGCTCTCCGCGTACGTCGCGTCCCTCGGCGCCGGCCCGATCAAGCCGACCGAGAAGCAGTACAGCCCGGACGGTGCGGACATCGCCAAGGGTGGCGAGCTGTTCCGTACCAACTGCGCCCAGTGCCACAACTTCTCCGGCAAGGGCGGTGCGCTGACGCACGGCAAGTACGCCCCCAGCCTTGAGGGCGTGACACCCAAGCACCTCTACGAGGCCATGCAGACCGGCCCGCAGAACATGCCGTCGTTCCCCGACACGACGATGCCGCAGAAGCAGAAGCAGGACATCATCGCGTACCTGGACGCTGTGAACAGCGAGAAGACCGCCAGCCCCGGCGGCCTTGAGCTGGGCGGCCTCGGACCGGTCAGCGAGGGCCTGTTCGCCTGGATCTTCGGTCTGGGTGCCCTCATCGCAGTTGCCATCTGGATCGCGGCCCACTCCGCTAAGGCCAAGAAGTCATGAGTAGCCAAGACAATTCCGAGAACCTGCCCAGCGAGCAGGACCCCGAGCACGGCTCGGTAGAGCGTGCCCGCGACCCGTTCGCGGACCCGGGGCTGCCGCCCCACCGCCCGCGTGTCCAGGACATCGACGAGGCGGCCGCCAGGCGCTCCGAGCGCGTGGTCGCCGGCCTCTTCACGCTGTCGATGATCGCGACGGTCGGCTTCATCGCGTCGTTCGTGATCTTCCCGATCGACAAGATCGTCTACATCTTCCCGTTCGGGCACGTCAGCGCGCTGAACTTCTCCCTGGGTCTGACCCTGGGTGTCGCGCTGTTCTGCATCGGCGCCGGCGCGGTCCACTGGGCCCGCACGCTGATGTCGGACGAGGAGATGTCGGACGAGCGCCACGAGATCGCGGCGCCGCCGGAGGTCCGCGAGAAGGTCATGCAGGACTGGGCGGACGGCGTCCGCGAGTCCGGCTTCGGCCGCCGCAAGCTGATCCGCAACACCATGTACGGCGCGCTGGCCATGGTGCCGCTCGCCGGTGTGGTGCTCCTGCGCGACCTGGGCACGCTGCCCGAGGACAAGCTGCGCAAGACGATGTGGGCCAAGGGCAAGGCCCTCATCAACATGAACACCAACGAGCCGCTGCGTCCCGAGGACGTCGCGGTCGGCTCGCTGACCTTCGCCAAGCCCGAGGGCCTGGAGGAGGACCAGCACGACTTCCAGACCCAGATCGCCAAGGCGGCCCTGATGATCGTCCGGCTGCAGCCGGAGAACATCAAGGACAAGCGCGAGCTGGAGTGGTCGCACCAGGGCATCGTGGCGTTCTCGAAGATCTGCACCCACGTCGGTTGCCCGATCAGCCTGTACGAGCAGCAGACCCACCACGTGCTCTGCCCGTGCCACCAGTCCACCTTCGACCTCTCCGACGGGGCCCGCGTCATCTTCGGCCCGGCCGGTCACGCTCTGCCGCAGCTGCGGATCGGCGTGAACAGCGAGGGTTACCTCGAAGCGCTCGGCGACTTCGAAGAGCCCGTCGGTCCTGCCTTCTGGGAGCGCGGATGAGCACCACCACCACTGACGAGCGGCGCGAGCCCGGGAACGGCGAGAAGTTCGCCGACTGGGCCGACGGTCGGCTGGGGATCTACACCCTGGCCAAGACCAACATGCGCAAGATCTTCCCGGACCACTGGTCCTTCATGCTCGGCGAGATCTGCATGTACAGCTTCATCATCATCATCCTCACGGGTGTGTATCTGACGCTGTTCTTCCACCCGAGCATGAACGAGGTCGTCTACGACGGCTCCTACGTTCCGCTCCAGGGCGTGCAGATGTCCGAGGCGTTCAACTCGACCATGCACATCAGCTTCGAGGTGCGCGGTGGTCTGCTGATCCGGCAGATCCACCACTGGTCGGCGCTGATCTTCCTCGCGGCGATGTTCGTGCACATGATGCGCGTCTTCTTCACGGGCGCGTTCCGCAAGCCGCGCGAGGTCAACTGGCTCTTCGGCTTCCTGCTGTTCTTCTGCGGCATGTTCACCGGCTTCACCGGCTACTCCCTGCCGGACGACCTGCTCTCGGGCACCGGTGTCCGCTTCATGGAGGGCGCCGTCCTCGGTGTCCCGGTCGTGGGTACGTACCTGTCGTTCTTCATCTACGGCGGCGAGTTCCCCGGCGGCGACTTCGTGGCCCGGTTCTACTCGGTCCACATCCTGCTGCTGCCCGGCATCATGCTCGGCCTGATGGTCACGCACCTGATCCTGGTCTTCTACCACAAGCACACCCAGTTCGCGGGTCCCGGCCGCACCAACAAGAACGTCGTGGGCGCGCCGCTGCTGCCCGTCTACACGGCCAAGGCCGGTGGCTTCTTCTTCCTGATCTTCGGTGTCATCGCGGTCATCTCGGCGGTCGCCTCGATCAACCCGATCTGGGCCATCGGCCCGTACCGCCCGGACCAGGTGTCCACCGGCGCCCAGCCCGACTGGTACATGGGCTTCGCCGAAGGCCTGATCCGAGTGATGCCGGGCTGGGAGATCAACGCCTGGGGCCACACGCTGGTCCTCGGTGTGTTCATCCCGCTGGTGATCTTCCCGCTGGTGCTGTTCGCGATCGCGGCCTACCCGTTCATCGAGGCCTGGATCACCAAGGACAAGCGCGAGCACCACATCGCCGACCGCCCGCGCAACGCTCCGGTGCGCACCGGCATCGGCGTGGCCTGGATCACCGCGTACATGGTGATGCTGGTCGGCGGTGGCAACGACCTGTGGGCGACCAACTTCCACCTGTCGCTGAACGCCATCACCTGGTTCGTCCGGATCGCGTTCTTCGCCGGCCCGGTCCTCGCGTTCATCGTCACCAAGCGGATCTGCCTCGGCCTGCAGCGCCGGGACGCCGAGAAGGTGCTGCACGGTCGTGAGACCGGCATCATCAAGCGGCTGCCGCACGGTGAGTTCATCGAGGTGCACGAGCCGCTCGACGCGGGCCAGCTGTACAAGCTCACCGCGCACGAGCAGACCGTTCCGCACGAGCTGCCCGCGGCGGTCGACGAGAACGGTGTCAAGCGCAAGGTCTCCGCCATGGAGAAGCTGCGCGTCAAGATCCACAAGGGGTACTTCGGCGAGCAGAGCCAGATCGCCAAGCCGAGTGCCGAGGAGTTCGAGGAGATCACCAGCGGCCACGGCCACCACTGATCCCCTCTTAGCGGTATCGCTGTACGCCACACAGCACAGGGCCCCGTCCAGGCGATGGACGGGGCCCTTCGCCGTCCCCGGGGCTGGATAGGGTGTTCCCATCCCATACCCGTAGATGGACCCAGGAGTGGACCATGAACGTTGTGACCCCGGTCGGCGGCGACAGCGTGGCGGCCTACTCCTGGCCGGGCGTACTGGACGCGCTGCTCAGCGGCACCGACCAGAGCGCGGACGCGACCGCCTGGGCGATGGACCGCATCATGCGCGGCGAGGCCAGCGACGCGCAGATCGCCGCCTTCATGGTGGCCCTGCGGGCCAAGGGCGAGACGGTCGCCGAGATCACCGGCATGGTCCGGGCGATGTACGAGCACGCCAATCTCATCGAAGTGCCCGGCCGGACCGTGGACATCGTCGGCACCGGCGGTGACGGCGCCAAGACCGTCAACATCTCCACCATGTCCGCGATCGTGGTGGCGGGCACCGGTGCGAAGGTCGTCAAGCACGGCAACCGGGCCGCGTCCTCGGCCAGCGGCGCCTCCGACGTCCTGGAGAAGCTCGGCGTCAATCTGAACCTCACCCCGCGCCGGGTGGTCGAGGTGGCCGAGCAGGCGGGCATCACCTTCTGCTTCGCGGTGACGTTCCACCCCGCGCTGAGATACGTGGCCCCGGCCCGCCGCGAGCTCGGCATCCGCACGACCTTCAACTTCCTGGGCCCGCTGACCAATCCGGCCCGGGTGAAGGCCCAGGCCACCGGGGTAGCGGACGCACGGGTGGCGCCGATCGTGGCCGGGGTGCTCGCCGAGCGCGGCTCCTCGGCGCTGGTGTTCCGCGGCGACGACGGCCTCGACGAGCTGACGACCACCGCGACCTCGCGGGTCTGGATCGTGCGGGACGGCGCCGTGCGCGAGGAGCCCTTCGACCCGAGGGACGTGGGCATCGACCTGGTGCCGGTGGAGGCGCTGCGCGGCGCCGACGCCTCGTACAACGCGGACGTGGCCCGGCGGCTGCTCGCGGGGGAGACGGGACCGGTGCGGGACGCGGTGCTGCTCAACTCGGCGGCGGCGCTTGTCGCCCTGGAGCCGGGCGAGGGCACTCTGGTCGAGCAGATCCGGGCCAAGATCGACAAGGCGGCCGAGGCGGTGGACTCGGGGGCGGCCCGCCGCACCCTGGAGCGCTGGGTCGCGGCGAGCAACGCGTAGGCCCGGAGCGGTCCCGTACGAGTGTGACGCAAGGCGCGGTCCGGATGCCGGACCGCGCCTTGCGCGTACGCGGACATATGGCAGGATGCTTTCCAAGGTCATGAGTGACAGCGACTACGGCCCCGGCCCGCTGTCCGGCAACCCTCCGTCCGTGGCGGGGTGCCCCGGGTGAAGACCAGGTCGTAGGCAGCGAGGTCTACGGCAAGCGCGGACCCCTGCGCACTCATTTCCTTGAGTGGCGCGCCCCTGGGGTCCTGGTCCTCAAGGGAGCAGTCTCGTGAGCAAGCGAATGCGATAGGGCCTTCGGCCCCTCTTTCTGTACACCTCCGTACGCCCTTCTTTGGCGTACGTCGAGGTCAACCCCCGTACGCGGAACGGCCGTCGAGCCGTCGCGCGGGGCCTTCACAGTCAGTTCGCCTTGTCCTGCCGGGAGATACCGTCATGTCCGCATACGCGTCCACGTCCTCCACCGTCGCCTCCACTTCTTCGGAAGAGCCCTGCTGCGCCGCGCCGCTGCCGGTGCTCGGCCGCGATGTCACCGTCCCGCTGGTCACCGGCGGCGAGGTGACCTACGCCGCCCTCGACTACGCGGCCAGCGCGCCCGCCCTCCAGCGGGTGTGGGACGACGTCGCCGCGTACGCCCCGTACTACGGCAGCGTGCACCGGGGCGCGGGGTATCTCTCGCAGCTCTCCACCGACCTGTTCGAGAACAGCCGGGCGGCGGTGGCGGAGTTCCTGGACTGCCGCCCGACCGACCAGGTCGTGTTCACCCGCTCGACCACGGATTCCCTGAACCTCCTCGCCCAGGTGCTCCCGGCCGACTGCCAGGTCTTCGTCTTCGAGACCGAGCACCACGCCTCGCTGCTGCCGTGGCGGGACGCGCGGGTGACCTACCTCAACGCGCCGCGTACGCCGCAGCAGGCGGTGGCCACGCTGGAGCGGGCGCTCGCGGACCGTGACCCGTACGGTCCCGCCCTGGTGTGTGTGACGGGTGCTTCGAATGTGACCGGTGAGCTGTGGCCGGTGCGGGAGTTGGCGGCGGCCGCGCACGCCCATGGCGCGCGGATCGTGCTGGACGCGGCGCAGCTGGCGCCTCATCACCCCGTCTCCGTAAGGGAGTTGGACGTCGACTGGATCGCGTTCTCCGGCCACAAGCTGTACGCGCCGTTCGGCTCTGGCGTGCTCGCGGGGCGGGCCGACTGGCTCCAGGCGTCCGAGCCGTATCTGGCGGGCGGGGGCGCCTCGCGGCGGGTCGCGCGGCGCGGTGACGGCGGGGTCGATGTGGAGTGGCACACCACGGCCGCGCGGCACGAGGCCGGTTCGCCGAACGTCATCGGTGTGTACGCGATCGCGTCCGCGTGCAAGGCGCTGACCGAGGCGGGGTTCTCGGGTCTCGTGGAGCGGGAGGAGCACCTGATCGCGAAGGTGCGTGCGGGGCTTGCGGCGGTGCCGGAGGTGCGGGTGCTGTCGCTCTTCGGCGACGACGCGCCTCGGGTCGGCGTCATCTCGTTCGTGGTGGAGGGGTGGAACAGCTCGCACTTCGCGGCGGCGCTGTCTGCGGAGTACGGGATCGGGGTGCGGGACGGGCTGTTCTGCGCGCATCCGTTGGTGCGGACGCTGCTGGGGAGCGAGCCGCAGGAGCCGGGGGAGTGCGGGGCGCCGGAGGCGGAGCCGGGGGAGCGGTCGCTGAACGCGATCCGGGTCAGCTTTGGGGCGGGGACGCCCGACGAGCACGTGGATCGGTTTGTGCGGGCGGTTGGGGAGTTGGTGCGGGACGGTGCGAAGTGGTCGTACCGGACGGAAGAGGGGCGCTGCGTCCCGGCGGTGTGAGGTTTCGTCTGCGGATCGTGCGTGGTTGCTCGCGCAGTTCCCCGCGCCCCTAAATACCTAGGGGCGCGGGCCGCAGGCGAATTACTCGGCGTCGAGGCCGATCGCGAACGCCGCCTCCAGGTCGTGTTGCGAATACGTGCGGAACGCCACGTGGGTGTCCGTGGCCTCTACGCCCGGGATCTTGCTGATGCGGCCGGGGATGATGTCCGCGAGGTTGTCGTGGCGGGCCACGCGGACCAGGGCGATCAGGTCGTAGGTGCCGGTCACCGAGTAGACCTCGGACACGTTCTCCAGCGCCGCGATCGACTCCGCGATCTCGGGGATCCGGTCCACGCTGGTCTTGATGAGCACGATCGCGGTGATCACGGCTGGTCTTCTCCCTCGGTGGCGGCGGTGGCGGCCGACGCCGGTGGCGGCTTCGGTCGTTTCACTCTAGCCGTACGGCGATAACGTCCCCAGGCGTAGAGAAAGCCCAGGCCGAAGCCGACGAGATGGGCCAGATACGCCACCCCGGGCCCGGCCGGCGCCGCCCGTACCGCGAGCCACTGGAGCACGAACCAGAAGACCAGCACGATCCAGGCGGGAAAGCGCAGCGGCAGGAAGAAGAGGAACGGGAAGAGGCTGGTCACCCGCGCCCGGGGGAAGAGATACAGGAATGCCCCCAGAACCCCCGAGATCGCGCCGGAAGCCCCCACCAGCGTCTGGTCGGAGGCGGAGTGCGCCGCCGCGTACGCCAGCAGGGCCAGATAGCCCACGCCCAGATAGAACAGCGCGAACGCGACCTTGCCCATGCGTTCCTCGGCCATCGCGCCGAAGACGTAGAGGAAGAGCATGTTGCCCAGCAGATGCAGCCAGTTGCCGTGGACGAAGAGCGCGGTGAGGGGGGTGACGAGGGTGGCGGGATCGCCGGTCGTGAGTTCGTTCGGGATGACACCCCAGCGGGCGAAATACGCGCTCTGCGCGGCGAGCAGCGCGTCCCCCGTTCCGTATGACGGGTTGAGTCCGGATACGGGGCTGACGATGAAGACCAGGCAGCAGAGCGCGAGCACCGTGTAGGTGACCGCCGGACCCTGCGCCGCCGTTCCCCGCAGGGCACTCCGCTTGATCATGACCAGAGCATGGCGTAACGGGAGCGAACGGTACAGACCGCCTCGCCGTGCCGTGGCACAGCCGGTAGGCCGTAGGGTTACGGGCAGTACATCCGCAGTTCGACGGCGCACCGCGAGATCCTGGACCATGGCCGATCATTGACAGCATGGAAGAAGGACTGCACTCCATGACCACCGTTCCCCAGCCGACCGCCGACACCCGGTGGCGCTGCACGCTCTGCGGCAACCTGACCCGCTTCGACGTCACCCGCTCGTCGAAGGTCGTCGAGTACGTCCATCTGGACCTCTCCGGAGAGCCGAAGGTCGAGGAGCGCGAGGTGGTCAGTGAGACCATCGAGTCGGTGCGCTGCCGCTGGTGCAACGCGGTGGACCAGATCGAGCTCGTGGACAGGCCGGGCGCCGTCTCCCAGTGACGGGGTCCCGGTGAGCGACGGACGACAGTTGAGGTGACGGATTGTGGAGCATGCAAGCGGTGCCGAACCGGCCGGTGCTGCCGGTGACGGCCCCGCCGAGGTGCTCGACCGCCCGCTGCCCGAAGGGGTGCGGCGCCGGGTCGTCGCGCTGGTCTCGGACGCCTTCGGCGGGCTGACCGTCACCGAACTGCCGTCCCAGTTGCGACAGTACGCCCGTTTCACCCCGATCCGCCGTGCCAAGTTCGCGGGCAACGCCATGGCCGCCGCCCTCGAATCCGACCCGCTGTTCCGCCAGCGCATCGGCGAGCGTCTGAAGGAGGCTCAGCCGGAGCTGGCCGCCGCCCTGGAGTCCGGCGCGCCGCCCGCGGCCGCCGATCCGGTCGACGTCGCGGCCGCGGCCTATGTGCTGCGCCCCACCGGCTGGGTCAAGCTCGTCGCCGCCGCGGGCGAGGAGGCCCAGCGCGCGGACGCCGAGCGCGCCGACGAGGAGGGCAAGCGCGAACTGGAGCGGCTGCGCGCGGAGCTGGCCGAGGCGCACGAGCGGGGCCGCGCCGAGCACGAGGAGCTGCGCGCCGACCTGGCGGCCGCCCGTAAGGAAGCCGAAACGCTCCAGCGCAAGCTGCGCAGCGCGCTCAGCGACGTCAAGCGCGGCGAGGCCGCCCTGCGCAAGGCCACCGGGGAGATCGACGGGGTCAGAGCGGAGGCGGCGGCCCGGGTGGCCGCCGCCGAGAGCGAGTCGCGGCGGCTCAAGACGCGCCTGGGTGAGGCCGAGGCGTCCGTCGAGGCGAGCCGGCGCGCGGTGCGCGAGGGGCGCTCCATCGAGGACATGCGGCTGCGGCTGCTGCTCGACACGGTCCTGGACGCGGCCTCCGGGCTGCGGCGCGAACTGGCGCTGCCCCCGGCCTCGGTGCGCCCGGCCGACACCGTGGACGCGGTCGCCCCCGGCCAGATGACCCCGAAGGACATCGCGGCCCGGGCCCTGTCCGAGACCGACCCGGCGCTGCTCGACCAGCTGCTCGCGCTGCCGCAGGTGCATCTGGTGGTGGACGGCTACAACGTCACCAAGACCGGCTATCCGACGATGCCGTTGGAGAAGCAGCGGCTGCGCCTGCTCGGCGGTCTCTCGATGCTCGCCGCGCAGACCGGCGCCGAGATCACCTGTGTCTTCGACGGGGCCGAGCTCGCCGCCCCGGTGCTCCTGGCGCCGCCCAGAGGCGTACGGGTGCTGTTCTCCAAGCCGGGCGTGACCGCCGACGAGCTGATCCGTCAGCTCGTACGGGCCGAGCCTTCGGGGCGTCCCGTGGTGGTCGTCTCGACCGACCGCGAGGTCGCGGACGGCGTCGCCAAGGCCGGTGCCCGGCCCGTCGCGTCCGTCATGCTTCTGAAGCGGCTTTCGCGCGTCTAGTAACTCCTGCGTTCAATGCCCGAATTCGGGTGATCAGTTCCCAGCGCTCTGTCAAGTGCCCATTACTACGCGTGGGATGACTGTAAAGAATCCTCCCTGCGACCGAGTTTTTGCGTATCAGGATTTGAACTGATCACAAGAGGGTCACTAGGGTCGGGGCTCGAACCTTCACGCGGTTGATCACTCGTCCGGGGTGACCGTGAAGGTCCCGCCGAGTCTGCGCTGTTCGGCGGCTGAGGAAGAAGGAGCTCGCCTTCGTGGCGTCCCACCGTCGACCCAAGCCCGCGAGCCGTACCCGTGTGACCGTGCTCACCGCGACCGCCGCCGCGGCCGTCGCTCTCACGTCCCAGGCCGCGCACGCGGACCCGAAGCCTTCGAAGAGCGAAGTGAAGGCCAAGGTCGACAAGCTCTACGACGAGGCCGAGCAGGCGACGGAGAAGTACAACGGCGCCAAGGAGAAGCAGGACCAGCTGGAGAAGCAGGTCGGCGCGCTCCAGGACAAGGTGGCCCGCGGCCAGGACGAGCTCAACAAGCTGCGCGACGGCCTGGGTTCGATGGCCTCGGCGCAGTACCGCTCGGGCGGCATCGACCCCTCGGTCCAGCTCTTCCTCTCCTCCAACCCGGACGACTTCCTGGACAAGGCGTCCTCCCTGGACCAGCTGAGCGCCAAGCAGACCGAGGCGCTGCAGAAGATCCAGGAGAAGCAGCGCGGCCTCGCGCAGGAGCGCAAGGAAGCCACGGACAAGCTCAAGGACCTCGCGGACACCCGCAAGGAGCTCGGCGACAAGAAGGCCGAGACCCAGTCCAAGCTCGCCGACGCGCAGAAGCTCCTCAACTCGCTGACCGCCGCCGAGAAGGCGTCGCTCGCGGCCGACGACGCGCGGGCCAACCGCACCGAGACCCGCACCGACCTCGGCAGCGAGGTCCCCGCCTCGCAGCGCGGCGCCGCGGCCCTCTCGGCCGCCCAGTCGCAGCTCGGCAAGCCGTACGTGTACGGCGCCACCGGCACAGCCTCGTTCGACTGCTCCGGGCTCACCTCCTGGGCGTACCGCCAGGCCGGCGTGAACATACCCCGCACCTCGGAGGAGCAGGCCACCGCCGGCACCCAGATAGGCCGCAGCCAGCTCAAGCCGGGCGACCTGGTGCTCTTCTACGGCGACCTGCACCACGTCGCTCTCTACGCGGGCAACGGCCAGGTGCTGCACGCCCCGAAGCCGGGCGCGGTCGTGCGCTACGAGTCGATGGACAACATGCCGTTCCAGTTCGGTGTCCGCATCGGCTGACGCCTCCCGCCACGCGTACGGCCCGGTCACGGGCCGCTTGCCGACGGCGCCCGAACGGGCGAATTCCGGTAACTCACGCTGACGCCACGCCCCGCCGGTGACCTGTGTTCTCCGGTGGGGCGTCACTTTGCGTAGGCACAAGGGTCGTTGGACGCCCGTGCCGGTCCCGCTACTGTCCGGCGTGCGGTGCCCCCGTGAACCTCCCACTCGTCCGCCCGCCCCGGGCGGCAGGGGCCGCACCGCCGGAAGGAGTGCGGCTTCACGTGGCGTCCCATCGCCGTCCCACGCAGCCCGGCCTCGGCCAGACCGCCCGGGTCACCGTTCTCTCCGCGGCGGCGGCCACCGCGGCCGCGGCCTTCGCGGCACCGGCCAGCGCCGACCCGGGCGACACCGGCAAGGCCCGGGTCGACCGGCTCTTCGCCCAGGCGGAGAAGGCGACCGAGGAGTACGACAAGGCGGACGAGCACGCCACTGAACTGCGCCGGCAGGTCAGTGACGCGCAGGACAGCGTCGCCCGGGGCCAGGAGCGGATCAACCGGATGCGGGGCGCGCTCGGCGCGATCGCCGGCGCCCAGTACCGCTCCGGGGGCATCGACCCCTCCCTCGCGCTGCTGCTCTCCGAGAACCCGGACAGCTATCTCGACAAGGCCGCCGCCCTCGACCGGCTCAGCGAGCGCCAGAGCGTGCAGCTGCGCGAACTCCAGCAGGAACTGCGGCGGATCGGCCAGCAGCGCACCGAGGCCACCCGCAAACTCGCCGAGCTGGAGCGCAGCCGTATCGAGGTGGCCCGGCACAAGCGGACCGTCGAGGCCAAGCTCGCCGAGGCCCGCCGGGTGCTCAACGCGCTGCCGACCGCCGACCGCGCCGCCTTCGACCACGCCTCGCGCGGCGGCGGCCGCACCCCGGACCTGGGCAGTGCGGTGCCCGCGTCGGGCCGGGCGGCGGCCGCCGTGCTCGCGGCCCGCCAGGCGCTGGGCAGGCCGTACATCTGGGGCGCCACCGGGCCGTCCGGGTTCGACTGCTCGGGCCTGATGCAGTGGTCGTACGCGCAGGCGGGCGTCGGGCTGCCGCGCACCTCGCAGGCACAGCGGTACGCCGGGACCCAGGTGCCGCTCTCCCAGGCGCGCCCCGGCGACCTCGTCGTCTACCGCTCCGACGCCAGCCATGTCGCGATGTACGTGGGCAACGGGCAGGTCATCCACGCCCCCTACCCGGGCGCGCCGGTGCGCTACGACCCGGTGGGCATGATGCCCGTCTCCTCGGTCACCCGCGTGTGACCGTACGATCGGGAGGATGGCGGATCGGCGGTTCACCGGCGGGTGGCGACGGCGCACGGCGGGATACGGACTCGCGGCGCTGCTGCTCGCCTCCGCCTGCTCGGCCCCGGCCGCCGCTCCCGACGCCACCGCCCGCCAGGTCCAGCGCACCCTCGACAGCCGGGCCGCCGCCGTCCTGCACCACGACGAAGGCGGCTATCTCGACGCGGTGGACCCGGCCGCCGGGACCCTGCGGGACGCCCAGCGGGCCGAGTTCGTCAATCTGCGCCAGGTGCCGCTGAGCGCCTGGGCGTACCGGGTGACGGGCCTGAGCCACGACGGCGCGCGGGCCAGCGCCCAGGTGGAGCTGAGCTACCGGATCGACGGGTACGACAGCGCGCCCGTCGTCTCGGACCGGGTCGTGGAGCTCGGCGAGCGCGCCGGGCGCTGGTACGTCACCGGCGACCGCCCGGCCGACGGCGCCGCCCAGCCGCTGTGGCAGCAGGGCCCGGTCACCGTCCTGCGCGGCACGCACAGCCTCGTCCTCGGCGTCGGCCAGGACCGCACGCTGCTCCAGGAGATCGCCCGCACCGAGGACCGCGCGGTGCCCGCCGTCTCATCGGCCTGGCCGGGCACCTGGGCGGGCAAGGTGGTCGTCCTGGTGCCCGCCTCGCTCGACTCGATGGCGGCGCTGCTCGGGGCGCCCCCGGCCTCGTACCGGGGGATCGCGGCGGTGACCACCGGCGAGGCGGGCGCGGCCGGGACGACCCCCGCGGACCGCGTGATCGTCAACCCCGAGGCGTACGGAGTCCTCGGCGACCTGGGCAAACGCGTCGTCCTCACCCATGAGACCACCCACGTCGCCACCCGCGCCCGCACCTCGCCCGCGACCCCGATGTGGCTCTCCGAGGGCTATGCCGATTGGGTGGGCTACCGGGGCACCGGGCGCACCGCCGCCCAGGCCGCGCCCGAACTCCAGCAGGCGGTACGGCGCGGCGAACTGCCCGACGAGCTGCCCTCCGACGCGGACTTCGGCTTCGAGGGCGGCGCCGACCGGCTGGCCCGGGCGTACGAGGGCGGCTGGCTGGCCTGCTCCCTGATCGCCCAGCGCTGGGGCGAGGCCGGACTCGCCGCCTTCTACGCGAAGGTGGGCGAGCAGAAGCACCGCGCGGGCGCCGTGGAGAAGGCGATGAACGACGAACTGGGCACCACGCCAAGGGAGTTCACCACCCTGTGGCGCTCTTACGTACGGGACCGGCTGGCCTGAGCGGTGAGGACCATGCGGGCCGCCCCGACCGGCGCCGGAACCGTGGCGCGCCACAGACGCCGACACGCACTGACCGACGCGACCACGAGCAGTCCGTTGCGTACGAACAGGAGCAGCACCCCCAGCCAGTCACTCGCCACCACATGCGAGAAGAACAGCGGGAATTCGAGCAGGGTCACCCCGGCGGCGGCGAGCACGAGCTTGGCGGGCCGGGCCATCGGACTGCCAGGGAAGACCAGGCATACGGCGGCCAGCCCGACCAGCCAGATCAGATACTGCGGGCTGATCACCCGGCTGGTGGTGGTGAAGAGCAGCACGGCGGTGAAGGCGGCGTCCGCGAGCGTGCCGGGTCCGCTCTCGCGGGCCCGCAGCCGCCACAGCAGCAGCCAGCCGAACGCCACCACGGTCAGCCCCATGGCCAGCGTGGAGACCAGCGGGACGTACGGGCCCAGGAACTCCACCGACCCGTAGTTGAGCTGCACATGGCCCTGCCAGCCGAAGTGGCGGGCGACATGGAAGACGAGCGCGCCCAGCGACTCGACCTCGGTGCCGCGCTCGCGCTGGAAGGTGAGGAACGCGAAGGCACCGGGCGCGACCGCGTGGCACAGCAGCAGGAACCCGCCGCCGGTCACGGCGGCGGTCGCCCAGGCCCGGCGCGGCGCCCGGGCCAGCAGCAGCACCGGCCAGACCTTCAGCAGCGCGCCGAACGCGGCGAGCGCGCCGAGCACCCCCGGCCGCCGGACCCCGGCCAGCAGCGCGGCCACCGCGACGGCGGTCACCATCAGGTCGTAGCGCGCGTACGCGGTGGGCCCGAGCAGCGGCACGCCCCAGACCCAGACCCACGCGCCCGTACGGGACTTCCCCGACCGCCCGCCCGCGTACAGCAGCAGCTCGAAGACGGCGCAGTCGGCGAGGAACGCGAGGACGAAGAAAGCGGACGGGTAGCCGAGGAAGGGGACGGCGCCGGGCGCGAGGATGGCGAGGGCGGCGGCCGGCGGGTACTGCCAGGTGACGTCGTCCAGCGGATACGTGCCGGTGCGCAGCACCTCGTACCAGCCCTGGTAGATGACGTTGACGTCGCTGGTGACGTCCGGGCCGGGCGCGACCAGGACCCGGAAGACGCAGAGCAGCAGCAGACACCGGGTGAAGGCGAACACGGCGAGGATCGCGCCGGTGCTCTTCGTGTGTCCTGCACCGTTCACTGGGGACATGCGCACCTCGTCCGTTTTCCCTCCGGTAATTCCCATGGCGGAGGAGTCATGATGCCGGGCGGGGGCGTGCCCGAGCGATGAGGCGGGGCCGTTCGGTACTGTCGGCGGCGATGCACAAGACCCTGATCGTGACCAATGACTTCCCGCCGCGCCCCGGCGGCATCCAGGCGTTCCTGCACAACATGGCGCTGCGGCTCGACCCCGAGCAGCTCGTCGTCTACGCCTCGACCTGGAAGCGGAGCCGGGAGGGCGTCGAGGCGACCGCGGCGTTCGACGCCGAGCAGCCGTTCACCGTGGTGCGCGACCGCACCACGATGCTGCTGCCGACGCCCCGGGTCACCCGCCGCGCGGTGGGCCTGCTCAAGGAGCACGGCTGCTCCTCGGTGTGGTTCGGGGCGGCGGCGCCGCTCGGTCTGATGGGCCCCGCGCTGCGCCGGGCGGGTGCGGAACGCCTGGTCGCCACCACGCACGGCCACGAGGCGGGCTGGGCCCAGCTGCCCGGCTCGCGCCAGCTGCTGCGGCGGATCGGCGAGGGCACGGACACGATCACCTATCTGGGTGAGTACACGCGGTCCCGGATCGCCGCCGCGCTCACTGAGCGTGCCGCCGACCGGATGGTCCAACTGCCGCCGGGCGTGGACGAGAAGACGTTCCACCCGGGCTCGGGCGGCGACGAGGTCCGCGCGCGTCTGGGCCTGACCGACCGCCCGGTCGTGGTCTGCGTCTCCCGCCTGGTCCCCCGCAAGGGCCAGGACACCCTGATCCTCGCGATGCCCGCGATCCTCGCGCGCGTGCCGGACGCGGTGCTGCTGATCGTCGGCGGCGGCCCGTACGAGCAGGAGCTCCGCAAACTGGCCGAGGAGACGGGCGTCGCCCCCTCGGTCCGCTTCACCGGCTCCGTCCCCTGGGCCGAACTCCCCGCCCACTACGGCGCCGGCGACGTCTTCGCCATGCCCTGCCGCACCCGCCGTGGCGGCCTTGACGTAGAGGGCCTGGGCATCGTCTACCTGGAAGCCTCGGCGACGGGCCTCCCGGTGGTGGCAGGCGACTCGGGCGGCGCGCCCGACGCGGTCCTGGACGGCGAAACGGGCTGGGTGGTCCGAGGCGGCTCCCCGGAGGAGTCGGCGGACCGCATCGTCACCTTGCTCCAGGACCCCGACCTGCGCCGCAGGATGGGCGAGCGGGGCAGGGCGTGGGTGGAGGAGAAGTGGCGCTGGGACTTGCTCGCGGAGAAGCTGCGGGCGCTGCTGTAGGCCCGGCCTTCGTCTGCGGATGGTGGGTGGCCGCGCCCCCAAGAAGCGTGGGTTCCCTGCGGACCGTGCTGGGCTGATCGCGCAGTTCCCCGCGCCCCTAACCACCCAGGGGCGCGGGGAACTGCGCGACAAGCCACGCACGGTCCGCAGGCGAACGAAGGCCCGGTAAGGGGCGCGCTGCCCACCGTTCAAGAGGCGTGGTGCCCGCACTTAAGGGGCGCGGGGAACTGCGCGACCAGCCCCCACCCACCCGCAGCCAAAACACAACGCACCCCCGCCCACCACATTCCCACCCCTGACGGTCACTCAGATTTAAGACAACGTGACCGCTGGGCGGAAGCCCAAATTCCGCCCATGCTGCGCGCATGACACCAAATCTGACGCGCCGTCACCTACTGGGCCTCGCCGCCCTGGAGACGGCCGCACTGCTCGGCCTCACCCGAATCACCCTCGACCCGGCCCACGCCGCAGAGGCGGCACAGCCGCAGGACGCCACCTACACCCCCGCCCTGGTCATAGGCTCCGGCTACGGAGCCGCAGTAGCCACCCTCCGACTCGCACAGGCGGGCATCCGGACCCTCGTCCTGGAGATGGGCGGACTCTGGGACACCCCCGCCCCCGACGGCAAGATCTTCTGCTCGACCGCGGCACCGGACCAGCGCTCCATGTGGTTCCGCACAAGAACAGAGGCCCCTCTGGCCACCTTCCTCTGGCTCGATGTGGTCAACAAGACGATCAGCCCGTACCCCGGCGTACTCGACCGCGTGAACTACGGCGACATGTCCGTCTACGTGGGCCGCGGCGTCGGCGGCGGCTCGCTGGTCAACGGCGGTATGGCCGTCACCCCCCGCCGCGACTACTTCGCCGAGGTCCTGCCCCAGGTGGACGCCGCCGAGATGTACGCCACGTACTTCCCGCGCGCCAACGCCATGCTCGGCGTGAACTCCGTCGACCCGGCCTGGTTCGAGTCCACCGAGTGGTACAAGTTCGCCCGCACCTCGCGCAAGGCGGCCCAGAACACCGGCCTCAAGACCGTCTTCGTACCCAACGTCTACGACTTCGGGTACATGCAGCGCGAGGCGGCGGGCACCGCCACCAGGTCCGCGCTCGCGGGCGAGGTGATCTACGGCAACAACTACGGCAAGCGGTCGGTGGACAAGACCTACCTAGCCGCGGCGCTCGGCACCGGCAACGTCACCATCGAGACCCTGCACCACGCCCGCGCGATCCGCAGACAGCCGGACGGCACGTACGTCGTCACCGCCGACCGCATCGACCTGACCGGCAAGGTCGTCGAGACCAGGGAGATCGGCTGCGGGAAGCTCTTCCTCGGCGCGGGCAGCCTCGGTACCACCGAACTGCTGGTGCGCGCCCGGGAGACGGGCACCCTGCCCGCCCTCGACCCGGCCGTCGGCACCGGCTGGGGCACCAACGGCAACATCATGACGGCCCGCGCCAACCACGTGTGGGACACGGTCGGCGCCAACGAGGCCACCATGCCCGCGCTCGGCATCGACGACTGGGACAACACCGCCAACCCCGTCTTCGCCGAGATCGCCCCGCTGCCGATGGGCTTCGAGCACTGGGTGAGCCTGTATCTGGCGATCACCAGGAACCCGCAGCGCGGCACGTTCTCGTACGATCCGGCGACCGACTCGGCGAAGCTCAACTGGAGTCGGGCGCAGAACCAGCCCGCGGTCGACGCGACGAAGAAGCTCTTCGACCGGATCAACTTCAGCAACGCGACGATCTACCGGTACGACCTGTTCGGCAACAACACGCCGTTCGCCGACGGGTTCTGCTACCACCCGCTCGGCGGCTGCCCGTTGGGGCGGGCGACCGACGACTACGGGCGGGTGAAGGGGTATCCGGGCCTCTACGTCACCGATGGAGCCCTGATCCCCGGCTCCATCGGCGTCAACCCGTTCGTCACGATCACGGCGCTCGCCGAGCGCAACGTCCAGCGCGTCCTCGCGGAGGACACACCCACCTGATCAGTGGGCGTAGATCGCCTCGATCTCGTCGGCGAAGTCCTTCGCCACGACATTGCGCTTGAGCTTCAGCGACGGGGTGATGTGCCCCGCCTCCTCCGTGAGCTGGGAGGTGAGAATGCGGAATTTCCGCACCGATTCCGCCTTGGAGACCGCGGCGTTGCCGTCGTCCACCGCCCGCTGCACCTCCGCGAGGAGATCCACGTCCTCGCGCAGCGAGGCCGCCGTCGAACCGGCCGGCTTGCCGTGGTCCAAGGCCCAGTGGGCCAGGAACTCCTCGTCGAGGGTGACGAGCGCGCCCACGAAGGGGCGTCCGTCGCCGACCACCATGCACTCCGCGACCAGCGCGTGCGCGCGGATGCGGTCCTCGATCACCGCCGGGGCGACGTTCTTGCCGCCCGCCGTGACGATGATCTCCTTCTTGCGGCCGGTGATCGCGAGGTAGCCGTCCTCGTCGAGGGTGCCGATGTCGCCGGTGTGGAACCAGCCGTCGGCCAGCGCCTCGGCGGTCGCCGCCTCGTTGTTCCAGTATCCGGTGAACAGGTGCTCGCCGTGCAGCAGCACCTCGCCGTCGTCCGCGATCCGTACGACCGAGCCGGGCAGCGGCTGGCCGACCGTGCCGATCTTCTGCCGGTCCCACGGGTTGAACGCGGTCGCGGCGCAGGACTCGGTGAGGCCGTAGCCCTCCAGGACCGTGAAGCCGATGCCCCGGTAGAAGTGGCCCAGGCGCTCGCCGAGCGGCGCGCCGCCGGAGATCGCGTACTCGCCCTTGCCGCCGAGCACCGCGCGCAGCTTGCTGAAGACGAGCCGGTCGAAGACCTTGTGCTTGATCTTGAGGCCGAGCGACGGGCCCTGCGGGGTGCCGAGCGCGCGGCTGTAGGCGATGGCGGTGTGCGCGGCCTTGTCGAAGATCGGGCCCTTGCCGTCCGCCTGGGCCTTGGCCCGGGCCGAGTTGTAGACCTTCTCGAAGACGCGCGGCACACCGAGGATCAGCGTCGGCCGGAACGAGGCCAGTTCATCGGTGAGGTTCTTGATGTCCGGTACGCAGCCGAGCTTGATCGGCGCCATCACGGACGCCACCTCGACCAGGCGGCCGAAGACGTGCGCGGTCGGCAGGAACAGCAGGACCGAGCACTCGCCGGTGCGGAAGAGCGGCTTGAGGCGCTCCACCACGTTGCCGCACTCCGCGAAGAAGGCGCGGTGGGTGAGCACACAGCCCTTGGGGCGGCCGGTGGTGCCGGAGGTGTAGACGATGGTCGCCGGGTCGTCCGCGTGCGCCGACGACATCCGCTGGTCGAGCACCTCGTCGGAGATGTCGGAGCCCAGGGCGGTGAGTTCGGCGACGGCGTCGGACTCGATCTGCCAGATGCCCTTCAGACCCGAGAGCCCGGCCTGTACGGAGGCCACGGCCTCCAGATGCGCCTCGGACTCGACGACGCACAGGGTGGCGCCGGAGTCGCCGAGGATCCACTGGATCTGCTCGGGCGAGCTCGTCTCGTACACGGGAACGGTGACCGCGCCCGCGCTCCAGACGGCGAAGTCGAAGAGGACCCACTCGTAACGGGTCCGGGAGAGCAGGGCCACCCGGTCGCCGGGCTCCACGCCCGCGGCGATCAGGCCCTTGGCCACGCCACGGACCTCGGCCAGGAACTGGGTGGCGGTGACATCGGTCCAGCGTCCCGCGACCTTGCGGCCCATGACCGCGACATCGGGATGCTGAGCGGCATTGCGGCGGATCAGATCCGTCAGGTTGCCGTCCGTGGGGACCTCGTACAGGGCCGGAAGGCTGAACTCGCGCAAGACTGCTGCTCCTCATCGGGCGCCGGTGCCACGGCTCTGTGTGACGCACCGGCTGCGGTCCAAGATCGGGCAGGTGCCCGGAGAACCTGTGGGGCGGACTCCGAGCACGACTGGACTGCCCGGACGTTACCCATCGGTAGTGGGTTCCCGATAGGGGGTCCTGGCCAGATGTTCGCTGCGTCACACGGTTCGCACCGCTCCACGCACAGTAGTCCACTCCTTTCGCGACTCGGAAGTAACCGCAGGTCCGGCGGCCTAGGGTGGTCGTCATGCGAGTACATGTGGTCAGCGATGTGCACGGGAACACCGAAGGCCTGGCGAAGGCGGGCGACGGCGCGGACGCCCTCGTCTGCCTGGGTGACCTCGTCCTTTTCCTCGATTACGCCGATCACTCGCGCGGGATCTTCCCCGACCTCTTCGGCGTCGAGAACGCGGACCGCATCGTCGCCCTGCGCACCGCCCGCCGCTTCGAGGAGGCCCGTGACCTGGGCCGCTCGCTCTGGGCGGGCCTCGACCGGGAGGCCGCCATCGAGTCGGCGGTGCGCCGTCAGTACGCCGAGATGTTCGCCGCCCTTCCCACCCCGACGTACGCGACCTACGGCAATGTCGACATACCGTCCTTGTGGTCCGAGTACGCCGGACCCGGTACCACCGTCCTGGACGGCCAGCGGGTCGAGATCGGCGGCCGCGTCTTCGGCTTCGTGGGCGGCGGACTGCGCACCCCCATGCGTACGCCGTTCGAGATCTCCGACGAGGAGTACGCGGCCAAGGTCGAGGCGCTCGGCGAGGTCGACGTGCTCTGCTCGCACATCCCGCCGGAGGTCCCCGAGCTCGTCTACGACACGGTCGCCCGCCGCTTCGAGCGCGGCTCGCGCGCGCTCCTCGACGCCATCCGCCGCACCAAACCCCGCTACGCCCTGTTCGGCCACGTCCACCAGCCGCTCGCCCGCCGGGTACGCATTGGACGCACCGAGTGCGTGAACGTCGGCCACTTCGCCGCCACCTCCAAGCCGTTCGCCCTTGAGTGGTGAGGCGGCCTCCGGCAAGAGGCCCGGCGGGCACGCGATAGCCTGCACAACACCACCCCACACAGCGGCCCGCGCACTGGAGGAGCCACGACGATGGCGGAACACACCAGCTCGTCTATCACCATCGAGGCGGCACCGGCCGACGTGATGGGGGTGATCGCCGACTTCACCCGGTACCCCGAGTGGACCGGAGAGGTGAAGGAGGCCGAGGTGCTGTCCAAGGACGCCGAGGGCCGCGCCGAGCAGGTCCGGCTCGTCCTCGACGCCGGCGCCATCAAGGACGACCACACCCTGAAGTACACCTGGCACGGCGCCGACAAGGTCAGCTGGAGCCTGGTCAAGTCCCAGATGCTGCGCACCCTCGACGGCTCGTACAGCCTCGCGGACGCCCCCGGCGGCCACACCGAGGTCACCTACCAGCTCACCGTCGACGTCAAGATCCCGATGCTCGGCATGATCAAGCGCAAGGCCGAGAAGGTCATCATCGACCGCGCGCTCGCCGGGCTGAAGAAGCGTGTCGAGAGCGGCGGCGCCGCCGGGGCCGAGCAGGCCTGATCGTGCGTACGGTCCTCGTCACCGGTCCCGGCGGCGCGGGCCGCACCACCGTCGCCGCCGCGACCGCGCTCGCGGCGGCGCGGCGCGGAGAGCGCGCCCTGCTGCTCCACACCGACCGCGACGACAGCCTCGTACGGCTGCTCGGCGGCGACGAGGTCCAGGGCCTGGACCTCGTACGGATCGACGCGGGCGCCCACTTCCGCACCGAACTCCTCGCGCTCCAGGAGCGGGCCGCCACCGCGCTCGACCTGCTCGGCGCGGGCCGCCTGGACGGCGAGGAACTGACCGAGCTGCCCGGCGCCGACCAGCTCGCCCTGCTCAAGGCGCTGCGCGAGTCGGCCACCGGCGACCACGACCTGGTCGTCGTCGACATGCCGCCCACCCACGCGTGCGTGGCGGCCCTCGCCCTGCCCGGGCAGCTGCGCCGCTATCTGCGTCGGCTGCTGCCGCCCGAGCGGCAGGCCGCGCGCTCGCTGCGCCCGGTCCTCGCCCAGCTGGCGGGCGTTCCGATGCCCGCACAGTGGCTGTACGAGACGGCCGCGCGCTGGGACGCGGAACTGGCCGCCGTGCAGGCCGTGGTGGAGGACCCGCGGACGACCGTACGCCTGGTCGCCGAGCCGGGACCGGCGGCCTCGGCCGCCCTGCGCACCGCCCGCCTGGGCCTCGCCCTGCACGGGCTGCGGCTGGACGCGGTGGTGGCCAACCGGATACTTCCCACCAGCTCGGCCGACCCCTTCCTCGCCGGGCTCTCCGGGCGCCAGCAGTGCGCGCTCAAGGGACTGGCCGAGGAGTTCGGCGCCGTACCGGTCCACGAGGTCCCGCATCTGGGGCGCGAGCCGCAGGGCGTCGACGAGCTCGACGAACTCATCGACGGGCCGACCGGCGAGACGGGCCTGTGGGACGTGCAGGGGCCGGAGTCGCAGCCCTGGGCCGTCGAGGACCGCCTCGCCGACGACGGCGTCCTCGTCTGGGTGGTGCCCCTGCCGGGTGCGGCCAAGGACGCGCTCGGCCTGGTGCGCCGGGGCGATGAACTCCTTCTGAACGCCGGGCCGTTCCGCCGGATCGTCACCCTGCCGTCCGCACTGCGCCGCTGCACGGTCTCCGGCGCGGCCCTCACCGACGGCGTCCTGCGGATCCGGTTCACGCCGGACCCCGCCCTGTGGCCCCGCGCGCACTGAACGCCGTACCCCCATTCGGGTAACGTCGAGAGAACAAGACCCTTCTCTTCAGTAGCTGGAGTCCGCCATGAGCGATGCCACCGAGCGTCCCGCCTCCGACGCGGATGCCTGGGCCGACGCGTGCGCCGAGGACCTCGCCGCGGAGAAGGCGCGCCGCCGGGCCGAGTACGGCCAGCCGCCCGGCTCGGCCGCCGAGGAGCTGCGCAAGCTGGTCGACGCCGTCGCCGACAAGGTCTCCTCGCTCCAGTCCTCGCTGCCCGGCATGGCCGCGCAGAGCGCCGTGCAGCAGCTGATCAACCAGGCCAAGGCGGCCGTCGAGCCGGTCATCGAGCGCAACCCGGACGTCTTCGACCACCTGGCCGCGGCCGGTGGCGAACTGCTCGCCGCCTACCGCTCAGCCGTCGAGGGCCAGGAGCGCCGCTGGGCCTCCGAGCGGCCCAAGAAGGACGAGGACGGCGACGGCCCGGGCCCGGGCGAGCACATCGACCTGGACTGACGATCCGGTGCCCGCCCTCGGGTACGGTTGGCCTCAGCGGGGCTCGACCGAAAACTGAGGGACTTAATGGGACTCACCATCGGCGTCGACATCGGCGGCACCAAGATCGCGGCGGGAGTGGTCGACGAGGAGGGCCACATCCTCGAGACGCACACCGTGCCCACGCCGCCGACCGCTGACGCCATCGTGGACGCGATCTGCGCCGCCGTCGAAGGGGCGGGCAAGGGGCACGAGATCGAGGCCGTCGGCATCGGTGCCGCCGGTTACGTCGACGACAAGCGCGCCACCGTCCTCTTCGCGCCCAACATCGACTGGCGCCACGAGCCGCTGAAGGACAAGGTCGAGCAGCGCGTCGGGATGCCCGTGGTCGTCGAGAACGACGCGAACGCGGCGGCCTGGGGCGAGTACAAGTTCGGCGCGGGCCAGGGCCACGAGGACGTCATCTGCATCACGCTCGGCACGGGCCTGGGCGGCGGCATCATCATCGGCAACAAGCTGCGCCGCGGCCGCTTCGGCGTGGCCGCCGAGTTCGGCCACATCAGGGTCGTGCCGGACGGCCTCCTGTGCGGCTGCGGCAGCCAGGGCTGCTGGGAGCAGTACGCCTCGGGGCGCGCGCTCGTGCGGTACGCCCGTCAGCGCGCCAACGCGACCCCGGAGAACGCCGAGATCCTGCTCGGTCTGGGCGACGGCACCGTAGCGGGCATCGAGGGCAAGCACATCAGCGCCGCCGCCCGCCGGGGCGACCCGGTCGCGGTGGACTCCTTCCGCGAGCTGGCCCGCTGGGCGGGCGCTGGCCTGGCCGACCTGGCCTCGCTCTTCGACCCGTCCGCGTTCATCGTCGGCGGCGGCGTCTCGGACGAGGGCGAGCTGGTCCTCGACCCGATCCGCAAGTCGTTCCGGCGCTGGCTGATCGGCGGCCAGTGGCGTCCGCACGCCCAGGTCCTCGCCGCCCAGCTCGGCAACAAGGCCGGTCTGGTGGGCGCGGCGGACCTGGCCCGCCAGGGCTGACCGTACGCTCGTAGGCACTGTCGGCGCCCGTCGCGTCCCTCTGGGGAAGCGGCGGGCGCTGCCCTATGTTGTGGCCCATGCCGCTCATGGATCTTCCCGCCTCCCGTACGGAGAACGGCTCGGCCGTGATCCGCGTCCTCAGCTACAACATCCGCTCGATGCGGGACGACAACGCGGCCCTGGCCAGGGTCATCCGCGCCTGCGACCCCGATCTGGTCCTCATCCAGGAGGCGCCCCGGTTCTTCCGCTGGCGCAAGGCGGCCGCGCGGCTCGCGGCGGCGAGCGAGCTGGTGGTCCTGAGCGGTGGGGCGACCGCCGCGGGCCCGCTGCTGCTGTGCTCGCTGCGGGCGACGGTGGAGCGCACCGAGGACGTCCTGCTGCCGCTCACTCCCGGGCTGCACCGCCGTGGTTTCGCGACGGCGGTGGTACGCGTCGGGGGCGCCCGCCTGGGCGTCCTCAGCTGTCACCTGAGCCTCCGGGCGGACGAGCGCGAGGCCCAGGCCGGGATGCTGCTGGAACGCCTCGCGGAGCTGGGCGTCGAGCACGCGGTCGCGGGCGGCGACCTCAACGACCGTCCGGACGGCCGCGCCTTCCGCCGGCTGTCGGCCGCACTCCAGGACTGCTGGTCGGTACGCCCGTGGGGTACGGAGTACACGTCGACCCCGGAGGACCCCCACCAACGCATCGACGCGATCTTCGCGACGAGCGGGATCGAGGTCCTGGGGTGCGGGGTCCCGACGGGCCTGCCGGACGCGGACCTGCGCGCGGCGACGGACCATCTGCCGGTTCTGGCGGCGCTACGGGTGCCGACGCGCTAGCGGCTCCGGGTCAGACCACCGCACCCCGCCCAGGATCGTCGTCGTCCTCGTCGTCATGCTTCATCCGCGCGAACAGCGTGCCGAAGCCGCCGATGAAGCCGCCCACTCCCAGCGTGGTGAGCCACCACGTGAACTCCCACTGGAAGATCGCCGCGAGCAGCATCAGCAGCGGCCCGCCGATCACCGCAAGCCACGCGAACTTCGCCGTGACGTCCGCCTCGGGCAGCGGCGGCGGCTCCGGCGGGATGAAGTGGCCCTCGTCGGAGCCGTCGAGGTCGGAATCGGACGGCTCCGCGACGCTGAAGTCGCGCGGGCCGCCCACGCCGGGCGCGAACACGATCGAGCTGCCCAGCGGCTTCGGCTCGGGCGGAACCGGCGGAACCGGTGGCTCCGGCGTCTCGGGCCCGTCCGCCGCCGGAGCGGGCGTCCCGTTCCGCTCGCCCTCCAGGACCGCCAGGTCCTCCACCGACTTGAACGGCTTCGTCCCCGGCGGGTCGGCCGGCTCCTCGCCGTACCCCGCCACGATCGCCGCCCACGCAGCCTCTTCGTCGATCGGCTGCGGTTCGCGGTCCGCGTCGTGCTCAGCCACCGGTTGTGCTCCCCTTCTTCCCGATGCTCGGAGCGAGGCGGCCGATGAACGCGTAACTCTCCTCGAAGATCCGCTCCGCGTCGTGGTCCAACGTCGCCACGTGGTAGCTCTGTTCCAGCAGGATCTCGGTGACGTCGGTGGAGGAGACCCGGGCGAGCACGCGGGCCGAGTCGGCGGGCGGCACCACATGGTCCTGCGGGCTGTGCAGCACGATCAACGGCTGTGTCACCTGCGGCAGTTCACGGTCCACCACCTGGAAGAACCTGCGCAGCGAGTGCGCCGCGTGCAGCGGCACCCGGTCGTAGCCGACCTCAGCCGAGCCCTCCTTGGCGATGTCGCTGGCGATGCCCTTGGTGGACGGCACGAAGTGGCGGACCACCGGCAGGGCGTGGGCGGCCAGGCCGTGCACCTTGTTGCCCGGGTTGACGAGGACCAGGCCCGTGATGTCGTCGCCGTGCTTCGCCGCGAGCCGCAGCGCCAGCGCGCCGCCCATGGAGAGGCCGAAGACGAAGACCTGGGTGCAGCGCTCGAGGAGCTCGCGCAGTGCCCGGTCCACTTCCGCGTACCAGTCCTGCCAGCCGGTGAGCTGCATGTCCTGCCAGCGCGTGCCGTGTCCGGGCAGCAGCGGCAGCGAGACCGTCAGGCCGCGCTCGGCCAGATGGTCGGCCCACGGGCGCAGCGACTGCGGGGAACCGGTGAAGCCGTGACAGAGGAGGACGCCGACCTCTCCGCCCTCGTGGCGGAACGGCTCGGCTCCAGGGAGGACGGGCACCGGGATCTCCTGTTCATGAGCAGGGGCGGGGGAGTTGTACTTCACGGTACGCGACCGGACTGACACCGACCAGAGCCGTCACCGGCCCGCGCGCGGGAGGGGGGCTCCGACACGGGTTAAGGTCTGTTCGACAGACAAGGGAAGGCATCCGAGTTGATCTACGGCGCTATGAAGTTCTCCATCGGCGGGTCGCTGAAGCTTGCCTTCAGGCCCTGGGTGGAGGGCCTCGACAACATTCCCGCCGAGGGGCCGGCGATCCTCGCGAGCAACCACCTGTCCTTCTCGGACTCCTTCTTCCTGCCGGCGGTCCTCGACCGCAAGGTGACCTTCATCGCCAAGGCCGAGTACTTCACCTCGCCCGGCGTGAAGGGCAAGCTGACGGCCGCCTTCTTCAAGGGCGTCGGCCAGCTCCCGGTGGACCGCTCGGGCGCGCGCGGCGCGGGCGAGGCGGCCATCAAGAGCGGCATCGAGGTCCTGGAGCGCGGTGAGCTGTTCGGGATCTACCCCGAGGGCACCCGCTCGCCCGACGGCCGCCTCTACCGGGGCAAGCCCGGCGGGCTCGCGCGCGTGGCGCTCGCCACCGGCGCGCCGGTGATCCCGGTCGCGATGATCGACACGGAGAAGATCCAGCCGCCCGGGAAGGTGATGCCCAAGCTGATGCGCCCGGGCATCCGCATCGGCAAGCCGCTCGACTTCAGCCGCTACCACGGCATGGAGGGCGACCGCTTCATCCTGCGCTCGGTGACCGACGAGGTCATGTACGAGATCATGAAGCTCTCCGGCCAGGAGTACGTGGACATCTACGCGACCGCGGCCAAGCGCCAGATCGCCGACGAGGCCAAGCGCAAGGCCGACGAGGAGAAGGCCGAGCGGTCCCGCGAGGCCGAGCAGGCCAAGCAGGCGGAACGGCCTGGCGACTAGCCTCGTTCGTTCGTTTTTCAGGGGTTGGGGAGCATGGCGAAGCGCGAGCGCGTCATCAGGATGTCCGTCGAGCTGCCGCTGTGGCGCGCGCTCACCGGGTACCGCGTACTGACGATGATCTACGCGGTGCTGCTCTTCGTCTCGGAGTACCGGCACTTCGAGCGGCCCTGGGTGGGCATCGCCTTCCTGTCGGTGCTCGCGGTGTGGACGCTGGCGACGCTGCCCCGGGTGGCGAACGCGGCGAGCTGCACCAAGCGGTTCCTCGGCGCCGACCTGACGATCGCGCTCACCGGCATCCTGATCACCCCGCTGGCCGACGCCGACGCCCGGACGGTGAACGGGCCGACCCTGCCGACCATCTGGGCCGCGGGGTCGGTGCTCGCCTTCGCCATCAAGGGCGGCTGGCGCTGGGCCGCCTTCGCGTCCTCCCTGGTCGCCGCCGCCAACCTGGTCGAGCGCGGCGCCCCCACCCGCGACACGCTCCACAACGTGCTGCTCGTCTGGGTCGCCTCCGTCGCCATCGGTTACGTGGTGGAGGTCGCCCGCGCGAGTGAGGCCACCCTCGCCCGCGCCCTGGAGATCGAGGCCGCCACCCGGGAGCGGGAGCGCCTCGCCCGGGACATCCACGACAGCGTCCTCCAGGTGCTCGCCATGGTGCAGCGCCGGGGCACGGCGCTCGGCGGCGAGGCGGCCGAGCTCGGCCGGATGGCCGGGGAGCAGGAGGTCGCGCTGCGCACCCTGGTCTCCAGTGGTCTGGTGCCCACCACGCGCGCGTCCGAGGACCCGGCGCTCGGCGCCCTGGTCCGTACGGTCGACGACGAGGACGACGGGCGTACGGACCCCGAAGGGGCCGAGCTCGATCTGCGCGCGCTGCTCGCCCCGCACGCCGGATCGCGGGTCTCGCTCGCGGAACCCGGCGCTCCGGTGCTGCTCCCGCCCCCGGCGGCGCGCGAGCTCGCGGCCGCTGTCAGTGCCGCGTTGGACAATGTCCACAGACACGCGGGGGAGTCCGCCCAGGCCTGGATCCTGGTCGAGGACTGGGGGGACGAAGTGATCGTGACGGTACGGGACGACGGTCCCGGAATCCCGGCGGGCCGGCTCGCGCAGGCCGAGGGGGAGGGGCGCCTGGGCGTCGCCCTCTCGATCCGCGGCCGGCTGCGGGACCTGGGCGGCACCGCCGAGCTGATCTCGGTGCCGGGCCAGGGGACAGAAGTAGAGCTGAAGGTTCCACGGGGGAAGGCGAAGGCATGACGCAGACGATCGAGCGGCAGAGCGTGAAGGTGATGGTGGTCGACGACCACCCGATGTGGCGCGACGCGGTCGCGCGCGACCTGGCGGCCGCCGGGTTCGACGTGGTGGCCACCGCCGGGGACGGCCCGCAGGCGGTCCGCCGGGCCCAGGCCGTCACACCCGACGTGCTGGTCCTGGACCTGAACCTGCCCGGGATGCCGGGCGTCCAGGTCTGCAAGGAGCTGGTCGGAGCCAACCCGGCGCTCAGGGTCCTGGTCCTGTCCGCCTCCGGCGAGCACGCGGACGTCCTGGAGGCGGTGAAGTCCGGCGCGACCGGCTATCTGCTGAAGTCGGCGAGCACGGAGGAGCTCACCGACGCGGTGAGCCGTACGGCGGCCGGCGACCCGGTGTTCACCCCGGGCCTGGCCGGTCTGGTCCTCGGCGAGTACCGACGGTTGGCCTCGGACCCGGCGCCCGCGGCCCCCGACGAGCCGAAGGCCCCGCAGCTCACCGAGCGCGAGACCGAGGTGCTGCGCCTGGTGGCGAAGGGGCTGTCGTACAAGCAGATCGCCGAGCGCCTGGTCATCTCGCACCGCACGGTCCAGAACCACGTCCAGAACACCCTGGGCAAGCTCCAGCTGCACAACCGCGTGGAGCTGGTCCGGTACGCGATAGAGCAGGGCCTGGACGAGGCCTGAGCGGTCCTTGGCTCACAGACGGGGGTGGGTGGCGTGCGTCCGCCCGTACAACGCTCGTACGGGTGAATGAAAGGCCGTCAACACCCCTTTGAATTCCCGGAATTGACGTTTCGTCCCATCCCGGAGTGACCTGGGTCACCATTAGCGTGGCTCGTATAGGTCTTTCCACGCGTCTGCCACGGCGAAGGGACAATTCCATGCGAGTCGGAGTACTGACCGGAGGCGGCGACTGCCCCGGGCTCAACGCCGTCATCCGGGCCGTCGTCCGCAAGGGCGTCCAGGAGTACGGATACGACTTCACCGGGTTCAAGGACGGCTGGCGCGGTCCGCTGGAGGGCGACACCGTCAAGCTCGACATCCCGGCCGTGCGCGGCATCCTGCCCCGTGGCGGCACCATTCTCGGCTCCTCGCGCACCAACCCCCTCAAGGCCGAGAACGGGGTGCGCCGCATCAAGGAGAACCTCGCCAAGCACGAGATCGACGCGATGATCGCGATCGGCGGCGAGGACACCCTGGGCGTGGCGACCCGGCTGAGCGACGAGTACGGGATCAAGTGCGTCGGCGTGCCGAAGACGATCGACAACGACCTCTCCGCGACCGACTACACCTTCGGCTTCGACACGGCGGTCGGCATCGCGACGGAGGCCATCGACCGCCTCCACACCACGGCCGAATCGCACATGCGGGTCCTGGTCGTCGAGGTGATGGGCCGCCACGCGGGCTGGATCGCGCTCCACTCCGGCCTGGCGGGCGGCGCCAACGTCATCCTCATCCCCGAGCAGCGCTTCGACGTCGACCAGGTCTGCGGCTGGATCACCTCCCGCTTCAAGGCGTCGTACGCGCCGATCGTCGTGGTCGCCGAGGGCGCGATGCCGCAGGACGGCGAGCTGGTCCTGAAGGACGGCACGCTGGACTCGTTCGGGCACGTCCGGCTCTCGGGCGTGGGGGAGTGGCTGGCCAAGGAGATCGAGAAGCGCACGGGCAAGGAGGCCCGCACCACGGTCCTCGGCCATGTCCAGCGCGGCGGCACCCCCAGCGCCTTCGACCGCTGGCTGGCCACGCGGTTCGGACTGCACGCGATCGAGGCGGTACGGGACGGCGACTTCGGCAAGATGGTCGCGCTGCGGGGCACGGACATCGTCCGGGTGCCGATCGCGGAGGCGACGGCCCGGCTGAAGACGGTGGATCCGGCGCTGTACGCGGAGGTGGGGGTGTTCTTCGGCTGACGCCGCGAGGCGCCTGGCGGCGGGCGGGCGGGACACGGGGATGGGTCGTATATTCGCGGTATTCGGCGTGATGCGCGTGATGTACGCGTATGGGCGCTTCGGGAAAACGTGACTGTCCGGCCCGTACTCCCCGATCCCTAGGTGAACCCATGGACATCCTGGCCTTCGGTGTGCAGGCCGACGAGCGGCCGCTGATCGAGGCGGCCTTCGCGGGGCAGCACGACGTGCGGTGCCTCGACGTGTTCCTCACCGAGGACACCGCGCCCATCGCGGCCGGGTACGAGGTGATCTCGACCAGTGTGAACGCCACCCTCGACCGGACGGTGCTGCAGACGCTCGCGGTGGGCGGGACGCAGATGATCGCCCAGCGTTCGACCGGGTTCAACAACATCGACCTGGAGGTCGCGGAGCGGCTCGGCATCACGGTGGCGCGGGTGTCGTACTACTCGCCGTACTCCGTGGCCGAGTTCGCCTGGACCCTGGCGATGGCGGTCAACCGCCGGATCGTCCGCGCCTCCAACCGCACCCGGGACTTCGACTTCCGGCTCGACGGGCTGATGGGCCGCGATCTGCGCGGGCGTACGGCGGGGGTGCTCGGCACCGGGAAGATCGGCGAGGCGTTCACCCGGATCGCCCATGGGTTCGGCATGAACCTGCTCGGCTGGGACGCGGCGGAGAATCCGGCGTGCGTGTCGCTCGGGATGAAGTACGTCGAGAAGGACGAGCTGCTGGCCAACGCGGACGTGGTCAGCCTGCATGTGCCGCTGCTGCCGTCAACGCACCACCTCATCGACCGGGCGGCGCTCAAGCTGATGAAGGACGACGCCATCCTGGTGAACTCCAGTCGGGGTGGGCTGGTGGACACGGAGGCGCTGGTGAGCGAGGTGCGGGCGGGGCGGTTCGCCGGGGTCGGGCTCGATGTGTACGAGGCCGAGGCCGGTCTCTTCTTCCTCGACAAGTCGCTGGAGGTCGTCGAGGACGACACGCTCGCGCGGCTGGTGACGTTCCCGAACGTGGTGGTGACGTCGCACCAGGCGTACTACACGCGGGACGCGGTGGGGCAGATCGTGGCGGCGACGGTCCGCAACGTGGCGGACTATGTGGCGGGCCACCACACGGAGAACGTCCTGGTCCCCAGGGGGTGAGCCCCCACCCGACCCCGGTTGCTCGCGCAGTTCCCCGCGCCCCTAGGAGGGCCCGAAGGGCCCATTAAGGGGCGCGGGGAACTGCGCGACAAGCCCAAGACGGCCCGCAGTCGAAGGCCCAGGCCGCCCGCCCAGGGCTTCAGGGAAGGGGCGGGGTGGGGAACGGCTCCCGCAGGGAGGACAGCAGCTCACCCACCACCCCCGGCCCCCGCAGGGTCAGCACCGACTCCGGGTGGAACTGGACCCCCGCGAACCCGGGGCCCCGCACCGCATGCACCTCCCCCGAAGCCGCATCCGCCGACACCTCCACCCCGTCCCGCGACACCCCGTCCCACCGCGCCACAAAGCTGTTGTAGAACCCCACCGTCTCCGACCGACCGAACAGGTCGACCCGCACCTGCGCCCCCTGCTGCGGCACCCGCTTCCGCACGATCGGCAACCCCAGCTCCGCCGCGATGAGTTCATGCCCGAGGCACACGCCGAGCAGGCCGTGGCGGTGGGAGCCGAGGAGTTCGGCCGTCAGACCGCGCAGCAGGCGCATCTTCGGGTCGGACGCGTCCGACGGATCGCCCGGGCCCGGGCCCAGGATCACCGGGCCGACGTGGGCAAGGGCCCGCTCCCGCAGCCCGGGCGCGTCGTAGCGCACCACCGACACCCCCAGCCCCGACGACCGCAGCAGATGCGCCAGCATCGCCGTGAACGTGTCCTCCGCGTCCACCACCAGCGCCTCGCCCACCGACACCTCCACCCGGTCCTGCATCCGCAGCCAGAACGGCGCCAGGTCCGCCCGCCGGGCATCCAGCGCCGCCCGCACCCGGGGGTCATCGGCGAGAGAGGGACCCGGGCGAACGGAGCGCAACGGGCGACCCTCCCGTACGCCCAGCGCCGCCAGCACCCCCGCCGCCTTCGCGTGCGTCTCCGCCACCTCCCCCGCCGGGTCCGAGTGCCGCACCAGCGTCGCCCCGACCGGGACCCGCAGCCGCCCGTCCGCCGCGATGTCGGCCGTACGGATCAGGATGGGCGAGTCGAGGGTCTGGGCGCCGCCCTCGTCGCGGCCGAGGAGGGCGAGGGCGCCCGCGTAGTACCCGCGTCCCAGGCCGTCCGGCCCGGCGGGCTCGTACCGTTCGATCACCCGGCACGCGTTCTGCACCGGCGAGCCGGTCACCGTCGCCGCGAACATCGTCTCGCGCAGCACCTCGCGCGCGTCCAGCGAGGTGCGGCCGCGCAACTCGTACTCGGTATGCGCGAGATGGGCCATCTCCTTGAGCCGGGGCCCGACCACCACCCCGCCCCGGTCGCCCACCGTGCACATCATCTTCAGTTCCTCGTCCACGACCATCGACAGTTCGTCGATCTCCTTCGCGTCGGAGAGGAAAGCGAGCAGGTCCTCCGGCGTCGGGCCGGTCGCCGGGTAGCGGTAGGTCCCGCTGATCGGGTTCATCACCACCGTCCCGCCCGACATCCGCACATGCACCTCGGGACTCGCGCCCACCAGCGTGCGCTCTCCCGTGTGGACCACGAACGTCCAGTACGCGCCCCGCTCGCCCGCGAGCAGTCGGCGGAACAGGGCGAGCGCGTCGGCCCGGCCGAAGCCCGGGATCTCGCCGGTGAAGGTGCGCCGGATGACGAAGTTGGCGCCCTCGCCCTGCCCGATCTCGTCCTCGATCACCCGCCGTACGACCTGGGCGTACTCCTCGTCCGAGACGTCGAAGCCGCCGCCCTCGACCCGCACCTCGTGCGTGGGGAGCGCCGACAGGACCTCGGCGAGCGGCAGTTCGTACGTCTCGTCGGCGACCAGGACGGACAGCGGAGTGCCGTCGTCGCGTACGTCGAAACCGCGCTCGCGGATCTGGCGGAACGGGACGAGGGAGAGGGACGGCTTGTCGCCGTACGGGATGTCGGCGAGCCGTTCCACCTCGCGCACCTCGCCGATCAGCAGCTCCACGACGTCGTGGTCGCGGCCCGGTGTGCGGCGCCTGAGCAGTGCGAAGGGCGGGCAGTCGGCGTCGAGGAGTCCGGCGAGGGTGGTGTGCGTGGCTGGCATGGGTGTTCCTTCCGGTGGAGCGGAGAGGAACGGCCGTGGAAAGCAGAAAAGGCCGCCCCTCGGGCGGCCTTTCGCGTGTTCGTGTACGCGCGATCAGTGGGCCGCCGGATGAGCGGTCCACCACCAGTTCTGGTTCGAGTGCGCGAACATGCCCCGCACCCTAGCCGAAGAACCGGCATCCTGCGCTCTCGTCCCGATCATGTGCGGATCTGCGGAACCCGCACCGAGTCATACGGGAGTACGGAAGGGGCCCGCCCCATCCCGTGGACGGAGCGGGCCCCTCTCTTCGCGTGCGTCTGCCGTACCGGCTCAGACCAGCAGGTTGAACATCTGCCAGCCGCCGCAGACCTGCGTGCGCGCGGCGAACGGGGCGCCCGTCGCGCTGCCCGTGCCCTTGTAGTACCAGAGCACGCCGGAGGAGTCGCGGGCCACCAGGTCCGGGATGCCGTCACCGTTCAGGTCGCTGGGGCCGACCATGGCGTTGTAGGCCTGCCAGCCCCCGCCGATCCGGACCCTGGGGGCGTACGGGGCGGTGGGGTTGCCCGTGCCCTTGTACAGCCACAGCACGCCGGACGCGTCCCGGGCCACCAGGTCCGCCTTGCCGTCGCGGGTGAGGTCGCCGGTCGAGACCATGGTGTTGTACACCTGCCAGCCGCCGCCGATCCGCGCGCGGGTGGCGAACGGCGCCGCCGGGTTGCCGGTGCCCTTGTAGAACCAGAGCACACCGGCGCTGTCCCGGCCGATCAGATCGGCCCTGCCGTCACCGTCGAGGTCGCGCGCGCCGGTCAGGAAGTTGTACGTCTGCCAGCCGCCGCCGACCTTGAGGCGGCCCTTGAACGGGGCGTTCGGGTTGCCGCTGCCCTGGTAGTACCAGAGCGTGCCGGTGGCGTCGCGGGCCACCATGTCCCCGGTGCCGTCCGCGCGCAGCGCGGTCATCGCGGAGACGGTGTTGTACCCCTGCCAGCCGCCGCCGACCTGGTACCGCCCGTAGAACGGCGTGGCCGCGCCACCGGTGCCCTGGTACTGCCACAGCACCCCGGAGGAGTCCCGGCCGAGCAGGTTGTAGCGGGTGGTGCCGGGGTCGGGGGCGGTGCTGGTGGCCACGTCCACGTCGTCGGCCTTCACGAAGGCCAGACGGTGGTTGTAGCGGATCGGGTAGAACGAATTCGTCTTTCCCGTGACCAGGGTGCGGTCGCCGGTCGCGGTGCCCGCGAACGTACCGGCGTACCAGTAGTCACCGGGCTGCGCCGGGCCCACCTGGGTGTACGCCTGGCCGGCCGGGATCGCGTACTTGGTCAGCGACGCCGAATTACCGGCCTGCGCCGGGACGTTGGTCCCCGCGTACGCCGAGTCCTCCGGGTAGGCGCGCCCGTACACCGGGATGGACGTCTGGCCCGCCTTCGGCGTCAGAACGGGTCGGCCCGTCTTGCCGACCGGGGCGGTGAACTTGCCGGCCGGGTTGGAGAACCAGGCCTTCTGGCCGCCGTACCAGATCGCGGTCCAGTCGGTCTGGACGTCGGCGACGACGTACTCGCCGCCCGCGACGACCTTGTCGGACCAGTTGGGGCCCTCGGTGGCGGTCTGGGTGCCGAGGTACGCGTCCTGGAGCGGCACGCCCGACGTCGAGGGCGTCTCGTACAGGTAGCCGAAGTTCACCGGCTTGGTGAAGGTGGCGCCGCCGTACGTCACGGTCTGCTGGTCGGCCGAGGTGAACGGCGGGACCACGCGCACCAGTTGGCCGACCTTCAGCGGGCCGCCCGCGCCCTGGTCGCCGGTGGGCGCGCCCATCAGCTGCAGGTAGTGGTTCCAGTCCCAGTACGGGCCCGGGTCCCAGTGCTGGGACTTCACATTGGCGTCCAGGACGCCCGGCACCTCGTCGTGGCCGATGATGTGCTCACGGTCCAGCGGGATGTTGAACCGGCCCGCCAGGTACTTCACCAGCGCGGCCGACGACTCGTACTGCGGCTCGGTGTACCACGTGGCGTCGCCGTTGATGGCGTAGCCCTCGTGCTCGATGCCTATGGAGTGCATGTTCACGGTCTTGTTGGCCGCGTGCCACGGCTCGTCCTTGGTCGCCACCAGCTGCGTGACCAGGCCGTCGGAGGCCCGGATCATGTAGTGGGCGGCCGCGTACGTCGCCGGGTTCTGGAACGTCTTCAGCGACGCGTCGTAGCTGCCCTCGGTGTCGTGGATGACGATGTAGCGGATGTCCTCGCCGTTCCCGGGGCGGTTCGACTCGTTGTAGTTGCCGAAGTCCGTGGGGTCGTCCGGCTTCCCGGGGGCGGGCGGGTTGTGGGCGTAGCCGGCCGGGATGAAGTTGCAGTTCAGCCCCGTCGGGCACTCCGGCGTCTGGTCCGCCTTGGAGAACGCCGCGAGCGACATCGTGTCCGGCTTCGTCGGCTTCACCGACGGGTCCGCCGGGAGCGCGACCTGCTGGCCGTCCGCCGTGACGCGGCTCTCGCCCGTCCTGATCGACTCGTACACCCGCTTCGCGAACAGCGTCGGGCCCTTGGTGTCCGGGGCCTGGCTGTAGCGGGCCACGGCCGCGTACCACCGGCCCGCGTCCTCGGGTAGCGAGCCCGTCGCGTCCTTCTGGTACTTCGCGAGCAGCGCCGCGCCCGCGCGGATGCTCTGCTTTTCGTCCCCCCGTACCGAGTCGACGGACGCGTCGATCAGCTTGGCGGCCTCGTCGAGGGTGTGCAGCCGGGGGTCGTCCGTGTCGACGGCCTTGGGCGCCTTCTTCAGGGCGCGCTTGGCGTCGAAGTGCTTCATGACGGTCGGGTCGCCGCTCATGTTCATGTGCGAGAGCCGCTCGGCGTCGCTCGGCTGCTCGACGTCGTCCGCCGTCAGATGGGTCAGACCCATGACGTTGTACGCGCCGGTCGTCGACGGCTGCCCGCCGTGGCTCTCCCACAGCGTCTGGCGGTACGAGACCGCCATCAGCACGCTCTGCGGGACCTCGAACTCACGCGCCGCGTCCGCGAACCCCGACTGGAGCGCCGCGCCCGGCGCGGACGCCTTGCCGTTCGCGTTCGCGTTCGCGTCCGCGGGCCCCGGCGAGGCCATCGCGAGCGTCGTGATCGCCGCACCCGCGATGACCGCCGTGCCCACGCCGTAGGCAATCAGCTTCGTCGTGCGGTCTCTGCGGTGTCTTCGCTTCAACTCCCACCCCAAAATTCACTCTGTTCGCTTCTGAAACGGGGGGAGGCTAACAGGCGGGTGCGTGACCTCGATCACCGGCCGGTCACTCGCGTCTCACAGGGTGGGCGCGGGGGTGGACGGCTTGGCGGACCCCGTAAGGTTGTGGAGGTGACCGTGAACGAAAACACCTGGCGTGACCTTCCCGCGGCGCAGCAGCCCGAGTACCCCGATGCCGAGGCTCTGCGCGATGTGATCGCGGACCTCGAGTCGTATCCGCCGCTCGTCTTCGCGGGCGAGTGCGACCAGCTGCGCGCCCGGATGGCGGCGGTCGCCCAGGGCGAGGCGTTCCTGCTCCAGGGCGGCGACTGCGCCGAGGCCTTCGACGCCGTGTCGGCCGATCACATCAGGGCCAAGCTCAAGACCCTCCTCCAGATGAGCGCCGTGCTGACGTACGCCGCCTCCGTGCCGGTCGTCAAGGTCGGCCGGATCGCGGGGCAGTACTCGAAGCCGCGCTCCAAGGGCACCGAGACCCGCGACGGCGTGACCCTGCCGACCTACCGCGGCGACTCGGTCAACGGCTTCGACTTCACCGAGGCGGCCCGTATCCCGGACCCCGAGCGCCTGAAGCGGATGTACAACGCGTCCGCGTCCACGCTCAACCTGGTCCGCGCCTTCACCACCGGCGGCTACGCCGATCTGCGCCAGGTCCACGCCTGGAACCAGGACTTCGTCAAGCAGTCCCCGTCCGGCCAGCGCTACGAGCAGCTGGCCCGCGAGATCGACAACGCGCTGAACTTCATGAAGGCGTGCGGCACCGACCCGGCCGAGTTCAAGGCCGTCGAGTTCTACGCCTCGCACGAGGCGCTGCTGCTCGACTACGAGTCGGCGCTCACCCGGGTGGACTCGCGCACCGGCAAGCTCTACGACACCTCCGGCCACATGGTCTGGGTCGGCGAGCGCACCCGTCAGCTCGACCACGCGCACATCGAGTTCGCCGCCCGCATCAGCAACCCGATCGGGATCAAGCTCGGCCCGACGACCTCGGTCGACGAGGCGCTCACGTACGTGGAGCGCCTGGACCCGGACCGCGAGCCCGGCCGGCTGACCTTCATCGTCCGCATGGGCGCCGACAAGGTCCGCGACAAGCTGCCCGAGCTGGTCGAGAAGGTCACCGCGTCCGGCGCGGTCGTCGCCTGGGTCACCGACCCGATGCACGGCAACACCTTCGAGGCCGCCTCCGGCCACAAGACCCGCCGCTTCGACGACGTGCTCGACGAGGTCAAGGGCTTCTTCGAGGTCCACAAGGCGCTCGGCACCCACCCGGGCGGCATCCACGTCGAGCTCACCGGTGACGACGTCACCGAGTGCGTGGGCGGCGGCGACGAGATCTTCGTCGACGATCTGCACCAGCGCTACGAGACGGCCTGCGACCCCCGCCTCAACCGCAGCCAGTCCCTGGACCTGGCGTTCCTGGTCGCGGAGATGTACCGCGACCAGTGAGTCGTGATCAGTAGGTAGCTTCGTACGAGCCTGTGGGGCGCGGAACTGTGATCCGCGCCCCACAGTCGTACCCGGGGCTTTAAGGTCACCCTAACTTTGGGTACGGTTAGGTAAGCCTCACCGAAATGGGGATGGCTGGTCCGACCTTTTTCCCGTCCGGGAGGTGAACCGCGTGTACGTCTGCTCTTGCTTCGGGATCACCGACAAGCAGGTCAAGGAGCACGCGGCCGCCGGCGCCTGCACCCCGCGCCAGATCGCCTCGGCCACCAAGGCGGGCACCGACTGCGGCTCCTGTGTGCGCACCATCCAGGGTCTGCTCGGCCGCGGCGCCTGCCCCCGCCGGGAGCTGCTGGAGAAGGGCGAGATCACCGCGGTGCTAGCCGCCGATGAGGGCCTGGCGGAAGCGGCCTAGGTTTTCAGGGGCGCGGGGAACTGCGCGACCAGCCACGCACGGTCCGCAGTCGAATATCCGCCCGTCCAGCGGAGCGCTCAGCTCTCCGGCTGCTCGATCAGCTGCGCGATGTACAGCGCCTCACCGAGCTTCTCGACCAGCTCCAGCTGGGTGTCGAGATAGTCGATGTGATGCTCCTCGTCGGCCAGGATCGACTCGAAGATGTTCGCCGAGGTGATGTCGCCCTTGGCCCGCATGACCTCGATCCCGCGCTTGAGCCGGTCGATCGCCTCGACCTCCACCTGCCGGTCCGCCTGGAACATCTCCGTGACGGTCTGCCCCACCCGGACGTGGAAGAGCCGCTGGTAGTTGGGCAGCCCGTCCAGGAACAGGATCCGGTCGGTCAGCACCTCCGCGTGCTTCATCTCGTCGAAGGACTCGTGCCGCGTGTACTTGGCGAGCTTCGTCCAGCCGAAGTTCTCCTGCATCTTCGCGTGCAGGAAGTACTGGTTGATCGCGGTCAGCTCGGCGGTCAGCTGCTCGTTCAGGAACTCGATGACCTCGGGGTCGCCCTGCATCGCAGAGGCTCCTTCCACGGGGGAGGGGCAGATTCGCGCGCATCCTCGCACCGCGCGCAATGACCGTCCAGTAAGTGCACGCTTAGTACGAGTTGCCCGAATCCGGGCGCACCTGGTCATGACCACCCCTTGCCGTCTGTCACCATGGAGTCATGGGTCAGCCGGAACGCCCGGAGCAACGGGAAGCAGTGCAGCAGGAGCTTCCCCCGGGGCAGCGGCTCCAGCGCGGCTGGCCGGTCACGCACTACGGCCCGGTCCCCAAGTTCAAGCCCGAGCGCTGGGAGTTCCGCGTTTTCGGGGCGACCGCCGACGGTGACAAACACTGCTGGAACCACGAGGAGTTCACGGCGCTGCCGTTCGCCACCGTGGTCGCCGATCTGCACTGTGTCACGAAGTTCTCGATGACCGGGGCCGAATGGGGCGGAATCCTCGCCCGTACGGTCGCCGAACTCGCGCCGCCCGCCCCCGACGCCACCCATGTGATGGTCTGGGCCGAGTACGGCTTCAGCTCCAACCTGCGCCTTTCCGACTTCCTCTCGGACCGCACGGTCTTCGCCACCCACAAGGGCGGTGAGCTCCTGACCGCCGAACACGGCTTCCCGGTCCGGCTCGTCGTGCCGCATCTGTACGCCTGGAAGGGCCCGAAGTGGGTCCGCGGCATCGAGTACATGACGGCGGACCGGCGGGGCTTCTGGGAGGAGCGGGGCTACCACAACATCGGCGACCCCTGGCGGGAGCAGCGCTACTCGTACCAGGAAGAGCCCGGGGACGGCCCCGAGCTCTGAGTCCTGCTACCACGCCGGTCTTTTTCGGGCCGGTCAGTGGTGGTACTGGTGCACCACCGCGTGGCCCTTGCCGCGGCCGATCATCCACTTGTTGACGGGCGTCGTGGCCACGAAGGCGAGCGCCAGCGACAGGGCGAGCGAGCCCCAGAACAGCCACTGCCCGAGCGTGGCGTTCATGGCGGCCGGCCACAGCGCGATCACCCCGTTGTCGATCAGTTCCATGACCGCGATCGAGAGGGTGTCGGCGGCGAGGGCGACCTTGAAGGCCGTACGGAAGTCGACACCGGCCCGGGTGATGCCGCGCAGGGTGAGCGAGTAGCCGAAGAAGAAGGCGAGGACGGTCGCCAGGATCATCGTCGGCATGTTGCCCCACCCGAAGGCGGTGCCCACGATCATGCCGAGGATCTCGCCGACGGCGCACCCGGTGAGGCAGTGCAGCGTGGCCTGAGCGGCCATGGACCAGGTGACCTTGCCGCCGGTGTGGCCGTGGTGCTGGTGACCCTGGTGGTCGGCGTGCTCGTGGTGCGCCGCGTGCTCGTCGTGCTCGTGCTCCGCGTGTACGTGCGTCTCGTGCTGCATGACTTCCCCCAATGCCGGATGACCGTCCCTGTCGATGACTGGAACGGTATACCCCCAGGGGGTATTCCTCAAGGGTTCATGAACATCTTCGTTGTCATGAACGCCGTCATGGGCGCAGCTTCTTGAGCAGCGCGATGTCCGCCGCCTGCCCCTCCTTGCCGCCGGGCGTCTCGATGATCAGCGGTACGCCCTCGGTCGCCGGGTGGGCGAGCAGCTCCCGGAACGGCTCCGACCCGATGTGGCCGGCGCCGATGTTCACATGGCGGTCGAGGTGCGAGTCCACGGCCTCCTTGGAGTCATTGGCGTGGATCAGCTTCAGGCGGCCCGGGCCGACGGTCTCCACCAGCAGGTCGAGCGTCTGCGCGGCCCCGCCGGGGCCCGCGAGGTCGTGCCCGGCCGCGTGGATGTGGCAGGTGTCCAGGCAGACGCCCAGCTTGGGGTGGGCGTCCAGTGCCTCGAAGTACGGCCCGAAGTCCCAGGTCCGGGAGCAGAGCGAGTACCCCTGCCCGGCCGTCGACTCAAGCAGCAGATACGGGTCGTCGTCGTGCGTGAGCTCGTCGAGCAGCGGCAGCAGCCGCTCCCGTACCTGCGCCAGCGCCTCGGCGCGCGGCCTGCCGCCGGTCGCCGAGCCGGTGTGCACGACCACGCCGAGCGCGCCTATCTCCCGGCCCCGCCGCAGCGAGTGCCGCAGCGACTCCACGGACTTCTCGACGGTCGCCTCGGTGTGCGAGCCGAAGTTGATCAGATACGGGGCGTGGACGTACGCCGTGATCCGCTCGGCCTCGCACTGCGTACGGAAGAGCTCGTCCTGGGCCGGGTTGCCGACCGGGGTCGCCCAGCCGCGCGGGTTGGCGACGAAGACCTGGACGGTCTCCGCCCGCAGCTCGCGCGCGTAGCTGAGTCCGACCGTGGCGAGGCCGCCGGCCACGGGGACGTGGCCGCCGATGGGGTTGCGCATGGGGTGGTTCAGAGTCCCTTGGTCTTGATGGTGATCGTGGAGCCCTCGGGCGCCTGGTCGCCGCCGTTCACCGACTGGCTGGCGATCTCGTCGCTGAGGAACGGGAACCCGTGGTCGACCTTGACCTTGAAGCCGGCCTTCTCCAGCTCCTTCTGCGCGTCGCCCGACTTCTCGCCGGTCACCTTGGGCACGGTGATCATCCGCGGGCCCTTGGAGACGGTGAGCGTGACCGTGTCGCCCTTGGCCGCCTGGGCGCCCGCGGCCGTGGACTGGGCCGCGATCTTGCCCGCGTCCTCCGGTGAGTTGACCTGCTCGGGCGCGATCTCCACGGTCAGACCGGCGTCCTTCATGGCGGCGGTGGCGTCGGCCACCGAGTCGCCGACGACCTTGGGGACCTCGACGGGGGCGCCCTTGCTGACGACGAGGGCGACGGCGGCGTCCGCGCGGCGCGGGGTGCCGGCGGCCGGGGCCGTGCTGACGACCGAGCCCTGGTCGGTGTCCTCGTTGAACTCCTGGGTCACCGAGCCCGGGGTCAGCCCCGCGTCGGCGAGCGCCTTCTTGGCGTCGTCGAGGGACTTGCCGGTGACGTCCGGGACCTTGACCATCTCGGGGCCGCGCGAGACCACGACGGTCACCGACGCGTTGCCGCGCACGCGCGCGCCCGTCGCCGGATCCGTCTCGATCACCTGGCCGCGCTTGACGGTGTCGCTGTAGCGGCCCTCGACCTTGCGTACGGAGAGACCGGCGTCCGAGAGCCGCTTCTTCGCGGCGCTCTCGCTCTGCCCGATGACGGCCGGGACGTGGGTGAACTGGCCGGAGTTGATGTACCAGACACCGGCGCCGACGCCCAGGACCAGGAGCACGGCGGCGAGCAGCGCGATCAGACCGCGCCGCCCGTTCAGTACGAGCCGGGGGCGCCGCCCGCCGTGCCCGCGCGCGGGGGCGGGCTCGGGCGTCGGCATCACCAGCCTGCTCGTCCGGTTCATCGGGTCCTGCTCGGCCGGGAGCGGGGCGGCGCCCGCCGGGGTCGCGGCGGGCCGCGCCGGGGTGGCCACCGCGCGCGGTATGACGCTCGTACGGTCCTCGGAGCCGGAACTGCCCGCAGCCGGGCGGGCCTGCGGCGGCACCGCGTCCAGCTGTTCGTCGCCCAGCGCCGCGCGCGCCTGGCGGGTCTGCGCGAGCAGCCCCACCGCGTCGTACGGACGGACCTCGGGGTCGCGCGCGGTCGCCGACGCCACCAGCTCGTCCAGCTCGACCGCGAGGCCGGGCACGACGGCGGACGGCGCGGGCACGCCCTCGTGGAGGTGGGCGTAGAGGATCTGGGCGGCGGTGTCCCCGGTGTGCGGCTTGGCGCCGGTGAGCATCTCGTAGAGGACGACACCGCACGCGTAGACGTCGGCGCGGGTGTCGGCGGTGCCTTGCTCGATCTGCTCGGGGGCGAGGTAGGAGACGGTGCCGAGGACGCCGCCGGTGGTGCTGGTGACCGCGTCGACCGCCCTGACCAGGCCGAAGTCGGCGACCTTGACCCGGCCGTCGTCCCCTATGAGCACGTTCTCGGGCTTCATGTCGCGGTGCACGAACCCGGCCCGGTGCGCGGCGCCGAGGGCTGCGAGGACCGGCTCCAGGATGTCGAGGGCGGCCCGGGGCTGCAGGGCCCCGCGCTCGCGCAGTACGTCCCGCAGGGTGCAGCCCGCCACGTACTCCATCGCCAGGTACACGTATCCGCCGGCCGTGCCCTGGTCGAAGACGCCCACCACATTGGGGTGCGCGAGCCGGGCCACGGACTTGGCCTCGCGGATGAACCGCTCGACGAAGGAGCCGTCGGCGGCGAGCGCCGGGTGCATCACCTTGAGGGCGAGCACCCGGTCGAGCCGGGTGTCGACGGCCCGGTAGACCGTGGCCATACCGCCGACGGCGATGCGCGCCTCGACTCGGTAGCGGCCGTCGAGCACCTGCCCGACGAGGGGGTCCTGAAGGGTCGTATCCACGCAGGAGAGTCTACGAGCGGCCACCGACACCCCGACCGCCCCGGGGCATCCCGGGGCGGTACTGCAGCCGACCTGTAACAGCGCGGCCGCCTCGCGGTGCTGTACGAAGCCTCAGAACGCCGGGCGTTCCGGGTCCAGTGCGGCCCGCCCCTCCATCGGGGACGACGCCTCGGCGAAGTGGCGGCGGGGGATGCGGCCCGCCCGGTGGGCCAGGCGGCCCGCCTCCACCGCGTACCGCATCGCCTCCGCCATCAGGACCGGCTCCTGCGCGCGCGTGACGGCCGACGCGAGCATCACCGCCGAACACCCCAGCTCCATCGCGAGCGAGACGTCGGAGGCGGTGCCCGCGCCCGCGTCCAGGATCACCGGGACCGTCGCGCGGTCCACGATCAGCTCGAAGTTGTGCGGGTTGCGGATGCCGAGCCCGGAGCCGATGGGGGAGCCGAGCGGCATGATCGCCGCGCACCCCACGTCCTGGAGCTTGCGGGCGAGCACCGGGTCGTCGCTGGTGTACGGCAGGACCGTGAAACCGTCGTCGACCAGCACTTCCGCCGCGTCCAGGAGCTCGATCGGATCGGGCAGCAGGGTGCGCTCGTCCGCGACCACCTCCAGCTTGATCCAGTCCGTGCCGAGCGCCTCGCGCGCGAGGCGGGCGGTGAGCACCGCCTCCCCGGCCGTGAAGCAGCCCGCCGTGTTCGGCAGGACCGCGATGTTCAGCTTCTCCAGGACGGACAGGACCGAGCCCTGCACCGTCGGGTCCAGGCGGCGCATCGCGACCGTCGTCAGCTCGGTGCCGGAGGCGGCCAGGGAGCGCTCCAGGACGTCCAGGCTGGGCGCCCCGCCGGTGCCCATGATCAGGCGCGAGGTGAAGGTCGTACCGCCGAGGGCGAACAGGTCGTCGGCCATGGCTCAGCCTCCCTGTACGGCGGTAAGGACCTCGACGCGGTCGCCGTCGCCGAGCGTGGTGGCGGACCACTCGCCGCGCGGCACCACCATCTCGTTGACGGCGGCGGCGACCCCGGCGGGCGCGGGGGTCAGGGTGGCGACGAGCACGTCCAGAGTGGTGCCCGCGGCGAGGTCGCGTACCTCACCGTTCACAGAGACGGTCAGCACGGAGACGGTCATACGGTCAGCTCCTGCGGTGCGGACTCCGCCGGGGCGGAGGTGAAGCGGCGGGGGGTGAACGGACGGGCCTCGTCCGGGAGTTCACCGGTGGTCAGCGCGTGCGCCAGCGCGTCGCCGGTGACGGGGGTGAGCAGCACCCCGTTGCGGTAGTGGCCGGTGGCCAGGTGCAGGCCGGGCAGCGCGGTCGGGCCGAGCAGCGGCGCGTTGTCGGGGGAGCCGGGGCGCAGCCCGGCGCGGGTCTCGGTCAGCGGCAGTTCGGTGATGCCGGGCACCAGCTCGTGCGCGTCGCGCAGCAGCTCGTAGACCCCGCCCGCGGTGACCGTGGTGTCCCAGCCCAGCTCCTCGCTGGTCGCGCCGACGACGAGCTCGCCGTCGGCGCGCGGCACCAGATAGACATGGCTGCCCCGGACGACCGCGCGGACCGTGCGGGACAGGAACGGCGCGTACGCGGGCGGCACGGTGAGCCGCAGCACCTGGCCCTTGACCGGCCGCACCGGCGGCAGCAGCTCGGCCGGGACGCCCGCGAGGCGCCCGCTGAGGCTGCCGCCCGCGAGCACCACTTGGCCTGCGGTGAGCGCGGTCCCGTCGGTCAGGACGGCCCCGGCGGCCCGCTCCCGTACGACCGAGAGCCGTTCCGCCCACTGGCGGTGGAAGCGGACCCCGGCCCGCTCGCACGCCACGACCAGGGCTTTCGCCAGGCGGCGCGGGTCGATCTGGTGGTCGCCGTCGACCCGCAGCCCGCCGCGTACGCCGGGTGCCAGCATCGGTTCGAGCTTTCGGCACTCGCGCCCGGTCAGCCACTGCGAGTCGAGCCCGGAGCGCTGCTGGAGCGCGTGCAGTTCGCGCAGATGGGCGCGGTCGTCGGCGTCCAGGGCGACCGCCAGCGTGCCGCAGGCGCGGTAGCCGGTCTCCAGACCGCTCGCCTGCTCCAGCTCGGCCACGAAGTCCGGGTAGCGGCGCGCGGAGGCCAGGTTGAGGCCGAGCAGCGTCTCCTCGCCGTAGTGCAGTTCGGTGACGGCGGCGAGCATGCCCGCGGCCACCTGGGCGGCCCCGCCGCCCGGTTCGGGGTCGGCGAGCGCGGTGCGCAGTCCGCGCTGCGCGGCCCGCCAGGCCGTCACGAGGCCGATGATGCCGCCTCCGACGACGAGCACGTCCGACCCGTTCTCGGATGAATGCATGGGCGTCCAGCCCCTCCCTTCGCCGGCATGACCCGGATCAGGTTCGTACGGTCGGAGGCCGCTTCAGCCTCCCTCTCAGCCCGTTGCGTCCGGGCTCCCGCGAGATGGTTTTCGTCCCGCCGGGGCGCCCGGGGCAGGGCCCCGGGGCGACGGCGGTACGTCGGCCAGACTAACCCCAGCGCCCCCTCGGCAGTAGGGAGCGTCCGAGCCGGGGTACCTGACGCTGTGTCAGATGTTTATGGTGATCGGGTGAGCGAACAGCAGACGCATGCGGAACAGCGGCACGTGGTCGTCGTCGGCGCGGGCATGGCCGGCGTCCAGACGGCGGTGGCCCTGCGTGAACAGGGCTTTCCGGGCCGGATCACCCTCATCGGGGCCGAGCCCCACCAGCCGTACGACCGGCCCCCGCTCTCCAAGGCGGTGCTGCTCGGCAAGGCGGAGGGCTCGGCCTTCGAGGTGGACTTCGAAGGGCTCGGTGTCGAGCTGCGCCTGGGCGAGAGCGTCACCGGCGTACGCGCGCGTGAGCACGAGATCGACACCGCGGCCGGGCCCGTCCCGTACGACGTCCTGGTGATCGCCTCCGGCGCGGAGCCCATCACCCTGCCGGGTATCTCGGACCTGCCCGATGTGCATCTGCTGCGCACCCTGGACGACGCCGGGCGGCTGCGCGCGGTCCTCACCGACCAGCGGCGGATCGTGGTCGTGGGGGCGGGCTGGATCGGCGCCGAGTTCGCCACGGCCGCGCGCGAGGCGGGCTGCGCGGTCACCGTCGTCGAGGCCGCCGAACGCCCGCTCGCGGGCGCGCTGCCCGCCGAGGTCACCGAGCCGATGGCCGCCTGGTACGCGGAGAGCGGCGCCGAACTGCTCACCCACGCGCGCGTGGCGGCCCTCGAACCCGGCGCCGTCCTGCTCGCCGACGGGCGGCGCCTGGTCGCCGACGCGGTCGTCGTCGGCATCGGCGCCCGGCCCACCACCGACTGGCTGGAGGACACCGGCATCGAGCGCGGCCGCGAAGGCGCCATCACGGCCGACGACCGGCTGCGCACCTCGCTGCCCGATGTGTACGCGGTCGGCGACTGCGCCTCCTTCCCTTCGGGAAGGTACGGGGAGCGGCTGCTCATCCACCACTGGGACAACGCCCTCCAGGGCCCGCGCACGGTCGCCGCGGACATCGTCGGCGAGGCGGTGCGGCCGTACGACCCGGTGCCGTACTTCTGGTCGGAGCAGTTCGGGCGGTTCGTGCAGTACGTCGGCCACCACCGCGGCGCCGACCGGCTGCTGTGGCGGGGCGACCCGTCGGGCGCCGCGTGGACGGTGTGCTGGCTGCGGGACGGGGTGCTCGTCGCCCTCCTGGCCGTCGGCCGACCGCGCGATCTGGCACAGGGCCGCAAGCTCATCGAGGCAGGTGCGGCGCTGGATCCGGCCCGCGCCGCCGACCCGTCGGTCCCTCTCAAGGCGGCAGCTGGCTGAGCTCCGGCTACCGGCTGTCAGTGGCAGATGGCAGGCTTGTCCCGTGACCGAGATTGACGCAAAAACCGATGCACTCGTCCCCGCCTGGCTCCACCTCCCCGACATCGCGGAGATGCTCGATGTCGAGGTGACGCGCGTGCGGCAGCTGGTCAAGGAGGGCCAGCTCATCGCCGTGCGCCGCGGTGAGAACCGGACGCTGCAGGTGCCCGCCGCCTTCATCGACGGCGACAAGGTCGTCAAGGGCCTCGCCGGGACCCTGACGCTGCTGCGGGACGACGGCTACTCCGACGAAGAGATGCTCGAGTGGCTCTTCACCTCCGACCCGACCCTGCCCGGCACCCCCGCGCAGGCCCTGAGCGAGAATCGCGGCACGGAGGTGAAGCGCCGCGCCCAGGCGCTCGCCGTCTGACCTGGATCGTTCGACAGGTGGGTACGGACCGGCTCGTCCGGTCCGTACCGCACCGGACCCAACGGGGGACCTTCATGCCCACGGCCCGTGAGCAGCTCGCCGACGCCCGGCTCTACCTCTGCACGGACGCCCGCAGGCGCCAGGGCGACCTGCCCGCGTTCCTGGACGCGGTGCTGTCCTCGGGCGTGGACATCGTGCAGCTGCGGGACAAGGGCATGGAGGCCGCCGAGGAGCTGGAGCACCTGGCCGTCTTCGCCGACGCCTGCCGCCGGCACGGCAAGCTGCTCTCGGTCAACGACCGGGCGGACGTGGCGCACGCCATCGGCGCCGACGTGCTGCACCTGGGCCAGGGCGATCTGCCGGTCCCGGCCGCCCGCGCGATCCTCGGCGACGAGGTCCTGATCGGCCGCTCCACCCACGCCGACGCGGAGGCCTTCGCGGCCGCCGTGGAGCCCGGCGTGGACTACTTCTGCACCGGCCCCTGCTGGCCCACCCCGACCAAGCCGGGCCGCCACGCCCCGGGCCTGGACCTGGTGCGTTACACGGCCTCGCTCGGCATCGCGCGGCCCTGGTTCGCCATCGGCGGCATCGACGCGGCCAACCTCGACGAGGTCCTTGACGCGGGCGCCGAGAGGATCGTGGTCGTCCGCGCGATCACCGAGGCGGACGATCCCGCCGAGGCGACGGCGAACCTCGCGAAGCGCATACGTGAACGCGCGGTGGCTCGGTAAAGGTCATTTGTCCGAGGGGTGGACAAGAGTCCGGCAATGCGGACAAATTACCTTCCCCTTGTTGGGCGACCGGCGGAGCCTGGCTAACCTGCGAGTATGGCCCTTGGCACAGCTTCTACCAGGACTCATCGCGCGCGTACCGTGCGCGAGATGCTCGCGTCCGGTGAGACGACGTATTCGTTCGAGTTCTGGGCGCCCAAGACCGAGAAGGGCGAGCGGAACCTCTGGAACGCGCTGCGCCGGGTCGAGGCGGTCGCCCCCAGCTTCGTCTCCGTGACCTACGGCGCGGGCGGCTCCACCCGCTCGGGCACGGTCAAGGCGACCGAGCAGATCGCGGCCGACTCGACGCTGACCCCGGTCGCGCACCTCACGGCCGTCGGCCACTCCGTCGCCGAGCTGCGCAACATGATCGGGCAGTACGCGGACGCCGACATCCGCAACATCCTCGCGGTCCGGGGCGACCCGCCCGGCGACCCGATGGGCGACTGGGTGAGGCATCCGGACGGCGTGACTTACGCGGCCGACCTCGTTCGGCTGATCAAGGAGTCCGGCGACTTCTGCGTCGGCGTCGCGGCCTTCCCCGAGATGCACCCGCGCTCCAGCGAATGGGACACCGACGTACGGCACTTCGTCGACAAGTGCCGCGCGGGCGCCGACTACGCGATCACCCAGATGTTCTTCCGCCCCGAGAGCTATCTGCGACTGCGCGACAAGGTCGCCGCGGCCGGTTGCACGACCCCGATCATCCCCGAGGTCATGCCCGTGACCAGCGTGAAGCAGCTGGAGCGGCTGCCGCAGCTCAGCAACGCCGAATTCCCGCCCGAGCTGAAAGAGCGGATCCTCGCGGTCAAGGACGACGCGGCCGCTGTACGCTCCATTGGCATCGAGTTCGCCACGGAGTTCTGCGCGCGGCTGCTCGCCGATGGCGTACCCGGGTTGCATTTCATTACCCTCAACAACTCCACGGCGACGCTCGAGATCTACGAGAATCTGGGACTGCACCAGCAGCCCTGATCTGTCGCATCAGGCGTACCGGCCGGCCGTCCCGCCAAGGGGGCGGCGGCCGTGGGAAGAGGGGCGTACATGGGCTGGGCGGTCCTCTACATCGCGTTCGGCATCGTCGCGCTCTGGCTGCTCGGCGAGGTGCTCCTGCAGTACAAGGCGCGGCTGCGCTGGCGGCTGCTGGCCTTCGCGGGGTTCCTGTGCGTGGTCCTCGGCGTGCTCCTCCCGTCCATCTTCGTGATCATCGTGGGCGCCATCGCCTTCGCGGTCGGCCAGACGTACGTCACCCTCTCGTTCCGCCGGGGCTTCTCGACCGGGTGGGCGGTCGGCGGCAGGCCGGGCGCCAGCCGCCGTCGCCGCGCGGGCGGGAAGACGGCCCCGCTCCAGGACCCGGTGCTCCAGGTCTCGGACATGCGCGACGAGTCCGAGGGCCCGGCCGACGGCTTCGCCGCCGAGGGTCAGCACATGACGGACGCCGATGCCACCGATCCGGCCACGGCCACGCAGGCGGGCTCCGTCTACGAGCCGCAGCCGCTGCCCGACGAGACCGGCCAGTACGGCATCTACACCGAGACGGCCTACGCCAACGCCCAGCAGCCGTACGGCTACGACGCCGGACAGCAGCAGTACGCCGACCCGTACGCGGGTCAGTACGGCTATGGCACGGAGGGCGGGCAGCAGCAGTACGCCGCGTACTCCGACCCGTACATCGGCAGCGGCACCACCCAGGCGTACGGCGCCGGTGCCTATGACGTCTATGCCGCGCCCCAGCAGCCCTACAGCGACCCCTACGCCCAGCAGTACGGCATGGACACACCGCCCGGAGGCGTCTGGGTGCCGCAGCAGCGCGACGGCGAGCAGCAGCAGTACGGCGAGGAGCAGCCGCCGCCGTACCCGCCGGGCGGCACGTACGACACCGGCAACGGCTACACCAACGAGCAGCACCCGTACCGCTATTGAGTGACGGTGGCCGAGTGGCCGTGGCGGGCCGGGCGGCGCCGGTGAGGTGCCCCGGCCCGCCCGCTCGCTGCGGCCATGTCGCTCACTGCGAGCCGCGGAAGTCGTCGCCCTCCACGATCAGGCCGCTCACCAGCGACCCGGACATCCCCGCGTGCGCCAGCCCGCCGCCCGGGTGGGCCCAGCCGCCCGCGAGGTAGAGACCGGGCAGCCGGGTCCGGTTGCCGGGGTGGAGATGGTGGGCCCGCGCCCCCGCGAGCGAGGGTGCCGGGACCGAGCCGCCCTCGGCGCCCGTCTCGGCCGCCGTCTCGGCGGGTGTGCGCACCACGCGCCACAGCGTCCGCTCCCGCAGCCCCGGCACCGCCGCCTCGGCGATCTCCGTCAGCGTGTCCGCGTACCGCTCGCGCAGCTCCGCGTCGGTCCAGTCGACCGGGCCGTGCGGGGCCACCGTCGCGGTCAGCGTGACGGCCTCGTGGTCGTCGTCCGGGCGGGTCGTGGGGTCGTCGGGCCGCAGCACCGTCACCGTCGGCCGTATCGCCGGGTGGCGGGTGGCGAAGACGGAGGCCGCCTCCGCCGCCGGGTCGGGGGAGTGGACCACCGTACGGTGCACCGTGTCCGCCGGGCGCTCGCCGCGCAGCGCGAGCAGCACCGTGAACCGGCCGGGGGCAGGCGTCTCACGCGGCCTCACATCGCCCTCCTGCCAGGGCTCCCGCTCCCGCAGCGGGCCGGAGCCGGGGCGGGGCTGGGCGGCGAGGACCACCGAGTCGGCCTCCTGCACGGTGCCGTCGGCGAGCTCCACACCGGCCGCGCGGCCGTCCTTCTCGTGGATCCCGGTGACGTCGGCGTCGAAGACGAACGTGACCCGCCGGGCCAGGCACCGCTCGTACACCGCGCGTGCCAGCTCCCGCATGCCACCGCGCACGTACCAGCTGCCGAACGTCTGCTCCAGATACGGCAGCAGGGCCGCGCTCGCCGGGGCGGTGCGCGGGTCCAGGCCCTCCGCCAGCGCGTAACCGCTCAGCAGCGTGGCGAGCCGGTCATCGCCCAGCTCCCAGGCGCCGACCTCGGCCAGGGTGCTCGCCTGGCGCGCGGAGCGCAGCAGGCGGCGCTGCTTGGGCGCCGGATACGGATCGCGGGCCAGGACCTGCCAGTCGGGCCAGAGCGGCTCCTCCAGGAGCGGCCGGCGCGAGCGGTCCCAGGCGTCCCGCGCCCGCCCCAGGAAGTCGCCCCACTTCTCGCCCGCGCCCGCGCCGAGCGCCGCGTCGAGGGCCGAGACCACGCCCGCGCGCGAGGCGTTGGGCAGCGAGAGCGCGGTGCCGTCGGCGAAGAGGTGCCGGGAGGCGGGGTCGGTCGGCGCGAGCTCGACGCGGTCCTCCAGGGGCTCCTTGCCGGTCTTGAGGAACAGATCCCGGTAGACCGCGGGCAGGCGCAGCAGACCGGGGCCGGTGTCGAAGGTGAACCCGTCCCGCTCGTACCGCCCCAGCGCGCCGCCGTACGTCGACGTGCGCTCGTACACCGTCACCCGGTTGCCCGCCACGGCCAGCCGGGCGGCAGCCGCCATGGCGCCCATCCCGGCGCCGATCACCGCAATCCTTGCCATGTCGGGGACTTTATCCGCCACCACTGACAACGGGCCCGGGCAGGCCTAGCGCTCCGGGCCCGGGTGGCCGGCCGCCGCCAGGCGTTTCTCCTCGCGGCGCTGGGCGCGGCGGCGCCGGAAGCGGCGGATCTGGCGCCACAGGACGACCAGTATCACCAGGCCGATCAGCAGCAGAGCGCCCGCGATGATCGCGGCCGCCAGCGGGTGGAAGATCGCGAAACTTATGAGCGCGGCCACGCCCAGGTCCTCGGCCGTGCTGAGCGCGATGTTGCTGAACGGCTCGGGCGAGGTGTTCACCGCCATCCGCGTCCCGGCCTTCACCACATGGCTCAGGAGCGCGCTGGAGCCGCCGATCGCGCCCGCCGCGATGTGGGACAGCGACCCGCTCTGCCCGGCGAGCAGCGCGCCCACCACGGCTCCGGCGACCGGCCGGATCACCGTGTGCACGGAGTCCCAGACCGAGTCGACGTACGGGATCTTGTCGGCGACGGCCTCGCAGAGGAACAACACGCCGGCGGCGATCAGGACGTCGGGGCGCTGGAGCGCGTCGGGCACCTGGTCGGTGACGCCGGTCGCGCCGAAGATGCCGAGCAGCAGGACCACCGCGTACGCGTTGACCCCACTGGCCCAGCCGCTGGTGAATACCAAGGGGAGAACGGACACGGGCATGATCGTAACGATTTCCGACTTTGCCGTGGCTGAGGTTGAGCACGGACGCCTGAGTACCCGTACTTAGAACATGAGATGAGTAGTTGCGCGGATGGGGTGCCACCTGTGCGAACGGGAGAGTGGAGCGCACGGAGGGGGCAGACGCGTCCGGACCGCCGACACGGGGCGGCGGAACGGCGCGCCTCCCCTGACGAACGGGGTACGGGGGAGACCCCGTGGAGGGGACGTGCCGGGGCTCAAGAGCCCGGCCCGGCCCCCTTCGTCGTTCTTGGGCTCAGCGCCCGCTGACCCGCCCGTGCAGCAGCCGTGAGAGCGCCGCGTGCACCTCGTCGAGGGAGCGCTCGCTCTGGAACGCCTGCCAGTCGAGGGCGGCCACCAGGACCATCCCGACCAGCGCGGCCGCCGTGAGCGGGATGTCGATCTCCTCGCTCAGCTCGCCCTCCGCGACGGCCTCCCGCAGCACCGTCTCGACCACGGCCACCGCCTCCTGGCGCACCACCATCAGGGTGGACTGCCAGGCCCGGTTGGTCCGCCAGAGCTCCGCCACGTACAGCTGCGTGAAGGCCGGATACCGGTGGATGAACTCCAGACCGGCCCGGATCATGGCGTCCAGCGCCTCGACCCGGGTGCCACCGCGCGCGTGGGTGGCGTCGGCCGCGTCCTGCAGTGACGCGGTCAGCAGGCCGACGCCGTGCCGCAGCAGCTCCTCGAAGAGCTCGGTCTTGCTCTTGAAGTTGTAGTAGACCGTGCCCTTGGCGACTCCGGCGCGCTCCGCGATCTCGTCCACGGTGGTGGCCGAGAACCCCTGCTCGGCGATGAGCGTCACCGCCGCCTCGTAGAGCTTCTGCCGGGTCGCCTGCCGTCTGGTGCTGCTGTCCATGCCGTCGATTCTCACAGGTCTCGGCCCTCTCAGAGGCTCAGCTCGGGGTGGAGCCGGTCCAGGGTCCAGACCTGCTTCTTGCGGGCCGAGAGCGCGGTCAGGGCGAGCGAGCCCGCCGTGAACGCGGCCAGCACCGCGCACGCCTGCCAGACCGGGCCGAGCCCGCCGCCCGTGATCAGCCGCCGCAGCCCGTCCACCACGTAACTCATCGGCAGATACGGGTGGATCGCGTTGAAGAACGCCGGGCTCGTCTGGACCGGATACGTGCCGCCCGCCGAGGTCAGCTGGAGCATCAGGACCGCGAGCACCAGGATCCTTCCGGCCGCTCCGAAGCGGGCGTTGAGCCACTGCACGATGGCCGCGAAGCAGCCCGAGACCAGCACCAGGAAGCCGATCGTGCCGGCCGCGCGCTCCATCTGAAGGCCGAGCCCGAAGTGCAGCACCGCCATCAGCGCGCCGACCTGGAGCACCCCGACCGCCGCCACCGGCAGCCAGCCCGCCAGCGCGATCCGCCACGCCGACGCGCCCGCCGCGAGCGCCCGCCGGTTCATCGGCTGGATCAGCATGTACGCGACCATCGCGCCCACCCACAGGGAGAGCGGGATGAAGTACGGGGCGAAGCCGGTGCCGTAGTTGGGCGCCTTGTGCAGCGCGTGCGAGGCGAGCTGGACCGGGTCGGCCATGACGCCGGTGCGCTTGTCGCGGTCCTGCTTGTCGTAGTCGGGGATCTTGCCGACGCCGTCGTGCAGACCGCCCGCCAGGTCGGCCGAGCCGTCGGAGAGCTTGAGCAGCCCGCCGTCGAGGGTTCCCGCGCCCTTCTTGAGCTTGCCGACACCCGTGTCGAGTTCGCCGATGCCTGACTTGGCGGAGGCCAGACCTGTGTGGAGGGTGCTCGCGCCCTTGGCGACCTTCTTGGCGCCCTTGTTGAGGGCGTTCACGTCGCCGACGGCCTTGTCGAGGTCCGTGGCGAGCGTCGGGGCGTTCGCGGCGAGCCTGCGCGCCTGCTTCTGGAGGTCGGCGAGGTTCCGGTCGAGCGTCTTGACGTCGCTGTTCTGGTCCTTGACGACGGTGTTCAGGTCGTCGGCGATGGTCGCGACGGTGGCCGCCGCGTCCTTGGCGTCCTTCAACTGCGGGCAGAGGGGGCCGGGCGTCGCGGTGGACCGGCACAGCGCCTTGTAGTCGCCGTCCAGGCGCTCGGCGGCCTTGTGGGACGCGGACGCGGCGGCTGGCGCCGCCTTGATGACGTCGGCGAGGTGGTCGCGTACCGGCTGCACCGAGTCGTCGACCAGCTTGGCCGTGTCGCCGATGGCCTTGGCGTTCTCCTTGAGGAACGGACGCGCCTTGTCCGCCGCGCCGTTGACCTTGTCCGCGAGGGTCTGGGTGCCCGCGGCGACCTGCCGGGCGCCGTCCTCCAGGTCGGCGGAGCCGGAGTCGAGCTTCTTGATGCCGCCCGCCAGCTTGTCGCTGCCGTCCTTGGCGTCGCTGAGCCCGTCCGCGAGGTCCTTGGAGCCCTTCTTGGCCTTGCCGAGGCCGCCCTTGAGGTCGGCGGCGCCCTTGGCGGCCTTCTCGGTGGCGTCGTGGAGGTCGGAGAACGAGATGAAGATCTTGTCGAGGAACGTACGGGACGCCTTGGCGGAGGCCGCCGAGCGCACCTCGGAGAAGACCGTGCGGGAGATCGACCCGACGATGTAGTTGTTGGCGTCGTTGGTGCGCACCTGGAGGGCGCCGGTCTCGGGGGAGTCCCCGGAGCTCGACGCGATCCTCTTACTGAAGTCGGCGGGCATCGTCAACGACAGGTAGTACGTGCCGTCCTCGACGCCCTTGCGCGCCTCGGCGTCACTGACCTCGTGCCAGTCGAACGTCTTGCTCGCGCGCAGCTTCTCGGCGATCCCGTCGCCCATGGCGACCTTCTGGCCGCCCGCGGTCGCCCCCTTGTCCTCGTTGACCAGCGCGACCGGCACCTTGTCGAGCCGCCCGTACGGGTCCCAGAACGAGCACAGGTAGAGCCCGCCGTACAGCAGCGGCAGCAGCAGGAGCGCCACCAGCGCGGCGCGCGGCAGCTTCCCCCTGCCGAACCGCTTGAGCTCAAGCGCGGCCAGTTTCGGCGAACGCATCCCCCGCCCCCTCCTCGTCGATCCCCCGCGCCTCGTCCCCCGAGACCGGACCGGTCGTGTCTGTGTCCGTGTGTACGTCGTGGTCTTCTTCCGTACTACGTACGGTGATGTCGGCGCCCCCGGGCGCCTGGCTGCAGACGGCGACCACCGTCGTACCGGCGTCCGCGACCGACCGCAGCAGCGCCCAGGCCTCGGCCCGCTCGGCGTCGGAGAGCTTCAGGTCGATGTCGTCCACGCCGATGAGGCGGGGCCTGCCGATCAGCGCGAGCGCGAGGGACAGCCGCAGCGCCTCCAGGCGCTCCAAATCGCGCACCGAGGTGCGCTCGCCCTTGGGCAGGGTGTCGAGGTCGAGCCCGGCCTCCTTCAGCGCCCGCGCGATCGCGGCCTTCGCCTCGGCCCGCCGCTCGGCGGGCGAGCGCAGCAGGGCGCGCACGGAACCGTCGAACCAGCGCCCGAGCAGCGCCCGTTCACGCAGGTGCTCGGCGACGGTCAGGGCGGGGTCGAGGTCGCTGACCCCCGGGACCTGGCCCAGTGCGCTGAACCGGCGCACGGCGGCCATCCGGCGCGGCAGCCGCTCGCCGCCCACCTCGGCGTGGCCCTCGGTGGGCTTCATACGGCCGGTGAGCGCGAGCAGCAGACAGGTGCGGCCCGAGCCGGACGGCCCCTCGACGGCGATGAGCGAGCCGGGCGCGGCGTCGAGCCGCACACCCCGGAACGCCCAGCCGCGTGGGCCCTTGAGTCCGAAGTCCTCGGCGCTGACGCCTGCCCCGTGCGGGCTGTCCACGGTCCCCCCTCGCGCTGGTGAACTTTTGAACTGACTGGTCAGTACAAAAGATAGCCCGAACCTGCGTACGGGACAAAGGGGCAGGTCAAGAGCGGGCCGGAGGTGGGCCGTTGGCGCCCCGGAGGTGGGCTGCGGGCGGTCCGGGAGGCGGGTCGAGGGTGCGCGACGGCCGATTGTCAGTGGTCGCCCTCACGATGGACACATACGGCCACAGCGCCGTCACACGACGACAGGAGGTTCGTCATGGCCAGCCATCGCGCGGCAGCCGCCCACCGGCGCCGCTCCACCGGCCCTGCCCCCTCACTGACCGGTCCCGCGAGCGACATCCACCCCGTGCTGCGCCGCGACGGCGCACCACCCGCCGCCCTTGATCTGCTCGCCCAGGCCCGCAGCGGTCTGGACGAGGCCGCCGTGCTGGAAACCCCCAACGAGCGGTACGCGACGGCCCATCTGGCCGCGCTGCGCACCGCCGCCGCCGTCCTCGCCGCCCGCGGCCGCCCCGAGACCGAGCCCCATCGGCGGCGCCGGATCCGTACCGCGTGGGAGGTGCTGTCCGAGATAGCGCCCGAACTGACCGAGTGGAGCGCCCTGTTCGCCTCGGGCGCCACCCGCCGGGCCCGGGCCGAGGCGGGCATACCGGGCGCGGCGACGGGTCGCGACGCCGACGACCTGATCCGCGACGCCGCCATGTTCCTGCGCCTGGTCGAACGGCTCCTGGTGCTCCAGCCGCTGCTGCCCCAGCCCAGGCCCCGGGAGCCGGACGCGGGGTGAGGTGCGGGGTGAGCCTGCGGTGCGACACGGGGCAGGCGCCGGGTGAGGTGCGGGGATGAGCCGGGGCGGGCACGCGAGGCAATAGGGTGGACGGGTCTTCACCGTTATTTGCCCCGCCGTCACGCGGCGGCACCGCGCCGAGGAGTCAACTGCCGTGCCGGACCCCATGCGCCCCCGCGCCTCCCTCCGTACCGCCGTGGTCTGGGACGTCCTCAAGGACGCTCTCGACCGCCGGGTCAAGGCGACCGGGCGCGAGGCGTTGGACGTTCTCGACACCGGCGGCGGCTCGGGCAACTTCGCGGTGCCCGTAGCGCGCCTCGGCCACCGCGTCACCGTGGTCGACCCCAGCCCCAACGCGCTCTTCGCCCTGGAGCGCCGCGCCGCCGAGGCCGGCGTGGCCGACCGGGTGCGCGGCGTCCAGGGCGATGTGCTCGGCCTGTTCGACGTGGTCGAGCGCGGCGGCTACGACGCGGTGCTCTGCCACGGCGTCCTCGAATACGTCGAGGACCCGGCCGCGGGCGTGCGCAACGCGGTGGACGCGCTGCGGTCCGAGGGGGCGCTCAGCCTGCTCGCCGCCGGGCTCGGCGGTGCGGTGCTCGCCCGCGCGCTCGCCGGGCACTTCACCGAGGCCCGCCGCGCGCTCGGCGACCCGGCCGGCCGCTGGGGCGACGGCGACCCGGTGCCCCGGCGGTTCACGGCCGAGCAGCTCACCGCGCTCGTCGCCGCGACCGGCGTCGAGGTGGGCGCGGTGCACGGCGTACGGGTCTTCGCCGACCTGGTCCCCGGGGTCCTGGTGGACACCGAACCGGGCGCCCTGGACGCGCTGCTCAAGCTGGAGGCGGCGGCCGCCGAGCTGCCCGCGTTCCACGCCGTGGCGACCCAGCTCCACGTCCTGGGCGAGAAGCGCGCCTGAGCCGTCCCGGGCGGAGCGGGCCGATCCGGGGCGAACCCGGCGAACGCCTGCCCGCCTCCCGCGGGTCCGCGCCCGGCCGTCCCGGCGCTGATCAGCGACGCAGTCCCGGACGGAGTAGCGCATGCAGTACGCCACAGGCCGCCCGATCGGCGGCTTCGCCCCGTATGATCGAGGTACAAGGTCCGGCATGGCGGGTCGGTCGATGGGGCATTGACTCCCCACCGGCCGAGCCGCCGTGGCGGCTCGGATTGGCGAATTGGCGTAGAGGGCGGGTTTCACGGGGGCGATTCCCTGCCTATCCTGAAGGGGCCGCATCCGGTCGCCCCCCGCGACCGACGAGTAGGAGGACTCCGTGCCGCTCTCGGAGCACGAGCAGCGCATGCTCGAGCAGATGGAGCGAGCGCTGTACGCCGAAGATCCCAAGTTCGCGACAGCGCTTGAGGGAAGCGGGCTGCGTACGTACACCCGACGACGGGTCTACCAGGCGGTCGCTGGCTTCCTGGTGGGTATCGCGCTCCTCATGATTGGTATCGGGCAGGGGATCTGGATCAGCGTGGTCGGGTTCCTGATCATGCTCGGTTGCGCCGTGCTCGCGGTCACCGGCTGGCGCAAGGCGCCACGGCGCGGTGAGCAGCCGGCGGGCGGCGGAGGTACGACGCGGCGGCAGGCCGCGCGCGCACCGAAGCGGTCGATGATGGACCGTATCGAGCAGCGCTGGCAGCGGCGCCGCGACGAAGGCGGCCGCTAGGCCTGGCGGCCCTGCACCTGGATGTGGCTGAGGGGTGATCACCTTTGAGGTGATCACCCCTCAGTCGTGTTCCCGGCGCCCTGGCCCGGGTGCCCCGGTATGTGTGTCGGCCGCAGGCCGGAGCGGGGTGAATCGCTCGGCCTGCGGCCTTGCTCGTCCTCAAGCGCCGGACGGGCTGGATTTACCCCCGCTGTCGCGAAGGCCTCCGTATCAGCGTCGTCGCGCGCGCCGTCAGGCCCGCCGTCGCCTTCTCCCAGCGGGCCGAGGCCGACCACAGCACCCGTACGGCCGAGCGCGGGGCCACGTTCGCGCGCAGGCGGGTCCAGGCGGTGACCGAGGCGCGCAGGCCTGTGCGGGTGCGGTGGGCATCCTCGGCGAGGTCTGCCACCGGCCGCGGCTGTGGCGCGTACAGCACCTGTTCCACCGCGCTCGCCGCCCGGTGCACCGACTCCGCCGCCATGCCGTCCAGTCGGCCGAGCCGCACCATCCGCGCGGCGGCCTTGCGGGGGGTCAACGACTCGTCGGGGACCAGGCCGTGGTCCCAGGCCGTGTCGATGATCTCCCGCCACACGGCCAGCGTGGCGGCGGTCGGATCGGCGTCCGGGTGCCCGCTCGCGCCGAGTCGCCTGGACCGTACCCGCACCCGCCACAGCCAGGGCAGCAGCGGCAGTCCCAGCGCGGCCAGCACGCCGAGGGACACCGCCGCGACCGTGGCCAGCGGGGTCCCGCTGTCGCCGCCGCCCGTGGTGGCCGCCGGGGCGACCGGGCCGCAGTCGTTCTGCTTGCGCTGCTGCGCCGTGCAGGAGGACGAGGGGGTCGGCTCGGCCGAGGGCTGAGCGGACGGGCCCGTGGACGGCTTCACCGGGTTGGTGGGCGAGCCCGACGGGGTGTCCGGCCGGGTGTAGTCGGGGGCGTAACCGCGCGAGGGGGTCGGCTCGAAACGGGTCCAGCCCACGCCCTCGAAGTACAGCTCGGGCCACGCGTGCGCGTCCCGCAGCCCCACCGACATCGTGCCGTCCGGGCGCGGCTCGCCGGGCGTGAAGCCCACCGCCACCCGGGCCGGGATGCCCAGGGTCCGGGCCATCGCGGCCATCGAGAACGCGAAGTGGACGCAGAAGCCCTGCTTGTCCTTGAGGAAGCGGGCTATCGCCTCCGTACCGCTGCCGGACTCCACCTGGGTGTCGTACGTGAACCCGCCGCGCACCGCGAACCAGTCCTGGAGCATGACGGCCCGCTGGTAGTCGCTGGTCGCGCCCTTGGTGACCTGGCGGGCGGTGCTGTTCACCACGCGCGGCAGGGACGGCGGGACCTGGGTGTACTCCCGTACGAGCGCTCCGGGCGCGGGCGGCGCCGAGGCCAGCTGGTCCGCTGTCGGGCGCACTTGCAGGCTGCTGACCTGGTACTGCGCTCCGCGCGTGGTCTGTCCCCGGTCGCCGACCAGGGTCCGGCCGACCGGCTCGAACCGCCAGTGCCCGCCGATGTCGACCTTGGTCGCCGGATACGGCATCGGCAGCCAGTTCTGGCTGTACCAGCCCGCGGCCGACACGCTCGTCCTGATCTCGGCGGTGCCGATCGACGGGCTCAGCCCCTCGGGCTGCGGCAGTACGTCCGGCACGTCCCGGATCTTGCGCTCGGACGACTTCCAGGAGGTGCCGTCGAACTGGTCGAGCGCCACGATCCGCAGGTACATGTCCTGGGTTTCCTGCGCGTTGGTGCGATAGCGCAGGACCTCGCGGTCCTCGGGCTGGTTGAGGCTGTTCTGGAGCGAGACCAGCGGGTTGACCGCCGAGATCGTGCCGCCCCCGCCGCCCTCACCGCTGCCGCCTCCGGCGGCGCCGAGCAGTCCGCTGCCCATGGCGGGCAGCGCGGCCGGGATCACCAGGGCGATGCCGAGCGCGAGCGCGCCGATCCGCCGTCCGGTGCGTACCGGCGCCAGCGGGGAGCCCTCCGCCTCCAGCGGAGTCTGCGGCCGGTTGGAGCGCGCGGCCCCGCCGAACACCCGCCCCCACTGCGAGAGCCGGTCGCGGCCCTCGGCGAGCAGAAGCAGCAGATAGCCGGCGGCCGCGAGCACGAACCACAGCCAGCTCGCCCCGCCGTTCGAAAGCCCCGCGGCCACCGAGTAGAGCGCGAGCAGCGGCAGCCCGGCCGGGGCGGCGCTGCGGAAGGTCACGGCCAGCGCGTCCACCGCGAGCCCGATCACCAGCGTGCCGCCGACCACCATCAGGCGGATGCCGTCGGTCGAGGGCGCCGGGATCGCGTACCGCCCGACGTCGTCGGAGCCCTGGCCCAGCAGCGTGGAGAGCTGCTCGAAGGCGTCCGGGCCCGGCAGCAGCCCGCCCAGCGCCTGGTCCCGGGCGAACACCAGGGTCAGCACGACCAGCGTCACCACGGCCTGCACGAGCACCGTGAGCGGCCGGGCCAGCGGCACCCGCCGGGCCAGCATGCCCACCCCGCTCTGGATCGCGAGCAGGAACGCGGCCTGCACGATCCAGGAAGCCGGATTGACCAGCGGCAGCAGCGAGCACGACGCCATCACCGTGGCGGCGAAGGCGCACAGCGCCAGCCGTCCGCGCCCGCTCATGACCATGCTCCCGACATTCCCGAGGTTCCCGACGGGTGCGGGGCGCTGCCGAAGGAGGCGCCCGGACCCGTCCGTTCATGACCCGCCTGCCGCCACAGGGCGGCGAGTTGAGCTCCGGGCGGCACGGCGAGCGCCGTCCAGCCGGCCTCGCGCAGCAGCCGCAGCGACCGCTCGGCCGGGGAGGGCCCGCCGGGCGGCGGTGTGCCGTGCGTCCACAGGTCGCTGTCGAGGACGAAGGCGACCGCCGCGCCACTGCGCCGCCGCATCTTCGCCGCGACCGCGGCCTGTTCCTCGTCGAGGTCGCCGAAGAACCCCACGAGCAGCCCTTCGTTGCCGCCGCGCAGCACGTCGTACGCGCGCGAGAGGCCGCCGCCGTCGGAGTGGTCCACGACCGCGAGGGTGTCCATCATCAGCCCGGCTGAGTCCGTCGTGTCCTGCGAGGAGCCGGCGAAGCCGCCGCCGCCCTCGCCCGGGACCGCACTGCCGGTGTCGGTCAACAGCCGCACCGAATAGCCGCGTTCCAGCATGTGCACCAGCGCCGAGGCCGCGCCCGAGACGGCCCATTCGAAGGCCGAGTCGGGGCCCGCGCCCGCGTACGCGATGTCACGGGTGTCGAGCAGCACCGTGCACCTGGCCCGCTGCGGCTGCTCCTCGCGGCGCACCATCAGCTCGCCGTAGCGCGCGGTGGAGCGCCAGTGGACCCGGCGCAGGTCGTCGCCGTGCCGATAGAGGCGCGGGATCACGTCGTCCTCACCAGCCAGCGCCAGCGAGCGGTGCCGCCCCTCGCCGTACCCGGCGGCCTCGCCGGACAGCCGCACCGGCGGCAGCGGCTCGGTGCGCGGTATCACCGTGAGGGTGTCGAACGCGCTGAACGCGCGCGTGAGCTCGCACATCCCGAACGGGTCGGTGAGCCGCAGCTGGAGCGGCCCGAGCGGATAGCGCCCGCGCAGATCCGAGCGGACCCGGTAGGACACCTCGCGCTTGCCGCCCGCCTCCACCCGGTCCAGGACGAACCGGGGCCGGGGCCCGAGCACGTACGGAACGCGGTCCTGGAGCATGAGCAGGCCGGTGGGCATCCGCGAGACGTTGTCGACCCGCAGATGCACCCGGGCCTCGGAGCCCGCGGGCACGCGCGCGGGGGAGAGGCGGCGGCTGCCCGCGACCCGGTACCGCGTGCGGTACAGGACCGTCACGCAGACCAGCGGCAGCACGGCGAGCAGCAGCCCGACCCGCAGCAGATCCTCCTGGCCCAGGACGTACGCGCAGATCGCGGCGGCGATACCGGCCGCCAGGAACGAGCGGCCGCGGGTGGTGAGCCCGGACAGGGCGGCGCGCGCGCCGCCCCTCTCGGCGTCCTCGGGTCCGGCTCCCGCCGAGGGTCCGCCGCTCGCCATCACAGCCGCCGGGTGCCGGGCTGCTGCTGGCCGTAGAGCGGGCCGCCGGCCTGCGGCACCGGGGTGCGCTGCAGGATCTCCAGGACGACCTGTTCGGCGGTGCGGCGGTTCAACTGGGCCTGGGCGGTGGGCAGCAGGCGATGCGCGAGGACGGCCACGGCGAGCGCCTGGACGTCGTCCGGCAGCGCGTACTCCCTCCCGCTCAGGGCCGCGGACGCCTTGGCCGCGCGCAGCAGGTGCAGCGTGGCGCGCGGCGAGGCGCCGAGTCTGAGGTCCGGGTGGCTGCGGGTCGCCCCGACCAGCTCCACCGCGTATCTGCGCACGGCGTCGGCGACGTGCACCTTGCGGACCGCGTCGACCAGCTTGACGATGTCGTGCGCGTGCGCCACGGGCTGCAGATCGTCCAGCGGCGAGACCGCGCCGTGCACGTCGAGCATCTGGAGCTCGGCCTCGGCCGACGGGTAGCCGATCGAGACGCGGGCCATGAAGCGGTCGCGCTGGGCCTCGGGGAGCGGGTAGGTGCCCTCCATCTCCACCGGGTTCTGGGTGGCCACCACCATGAACGGGCTGGGCAGTTCGTAGGTCTGCCCGTCGATGGTGACCTGGCGCTCCTCCATCGACTCCAGGAGCGCCGACTGGGTCTTGGGCGAGGCGCGGTTGATCTCGTCGCCGATCACGATCTGGGCGAAGATCGCGCCCGGCTTGAACTCGAAGTCCCGCCGCTGCTGGTCGTAGATCGACACACCGGTGATGTCCGACGGCAGCAGGTCCGGTGTGAACTGGATGCGCCGCACCGAGCAGTCGATGGACTTCGCCAGCGCCTTGGCCAGCATGGTCTTGCCCACGCCGGGCACGTCCTCGATGAGGAGGTGCCCCTCCGCGAGCAGTACGGTCAGCGAGAGCCGTACGACCTCGGGCTTGCCCTCGATCACACCCTCCACCGACCTGCGGACACGCTCCGCAGTGGCGGTCAGATCTGTGAGGCTCGCTCGCTCGTCATAGGTCGTCACCCGGCCCTCCTCGGCCCTTCCCCGCGCTCAGCGAGCGGGGATACCCCAGTTACCTGGTGGGCCGGCGCACTGAGAGCGACCCGGCCCACCTCGACATACGGACACCTGGCCCGAGGCGTTCGGACGGGGTGTCACCACCGCATTCTTGTTGCCGTCGCCGGGTTGTGTCACTCGCCTGTGGATAACTGGAGGGGATATGTCGGGGGTTGCCGTGTTTTTATCCCCGAAGACGCTGCGAAAAGATGCCGAAGCGATGCTTCCGCTTGTCGTACGAGCGGCGTGGCGGACCCGCCGGAGGCCTCAGTCCGTCGGGTCGATCTCGCGCAGCAGACCGGTGGTGACGTCGAAGACGAAGCCGCGTACGTCGTCGAGGTGCGGCAGGAACGGCGAGGTGCGTACCCGCTGCATGGACTGGCGTACGTCCTGGTCGACGTCGCGGAAGGACTCCACGGCCCACGCGGGGCGCTGGCCGACCTCGTCCTCCAGCTCATGGCGGAAGTCCTCGGTGAGCGACTCCAGGCCGCAGCCGGTGTGGTGGACGAGCATGATGCTGCGGGTGCCGAGCGCCCGCTGGCTGATGGTCAGCGACCGTATGACGTCGTCGGTGACCACGCCGCCCGCGTTGCGGATGGTGTGACAGTCGCCGAGTTCCAGGCCGAGGGCGGCGTGCAGGTCGAGTCGGGCGTCCATACAGGCCACGACGGCGACGCGGAGGACCGGCCGGGCGTCCATGCCCGGATCGCTGAACGCGTCCGCGTACCGGCGGTTCGCGGCGACCAGCCGGTCTGTGACGGTTCCCCCGTCACTGACCGCGAGGTGGGGGCGGACGGGGGGCTCTGCGGGGCGGTGCGCAGGAGTCGACATGTCTATGACGGTAGTCGCCGGAGATCGTCCAGTCGCGTCCTGGAGAGGGAAAAATCCCGTCAACTCGGTCGGTTGTGAGGTAACCCACAAGCGTGCTAACCGGTAATCCGTACGGGTGAAAAGCGAACCCCGCGACGCGCTGGGCCGTTGATTGACCGAAAGGACCGGTGGACTAAAGTGACGCGAAGTGGGAGGGGTGACACGCTCCGGCCCGCTTGTGGGGACACACCTCGTGTCCGCAGTACAGAGCAGTTGCACAGTTTCCCCCCGCGTGCGCGGCGTGCGTACGGCTCGGCCTCCTCCCGCTCGCCGGTCGGCTGACGCCACTTCCCCGGCGCCAGCAGACCCTCCCCTTACGAGGGGCACCTCCCGGCGTCAGCCGGGGGAGGGCGGGGGCCCGGCAGTATGCGCGGCGCCCCGCCGGACCTGAGAGGGCGCATGAGCCAGAGTCGACACGTCCCGGTGATGCTCCAGCGGTGCCTGGACCTGTTGGCCCCGGCCCTGACCGAGCCGGGCGCGGTCGTCGTCGACTGCACCCTGGGCCTCGGCGGCCACAGCGAGGCCCTGCTCACCCGGTTCCCCGAGGCGCGCCTGATCGCCCTCGACCGGGACAAGGAGGCCCTGCGGCTCTCCGGCGAGCGCCTGGCGCCCTTCGGGGAGCGCGCCACGCTGGTCCACGCCGTCTACGACGAGCTCCCGGACGTACTGGACCGGCTCGGCGTCCCGCGCGTCCAGGGCATCCTCTTCGACCTCGGCGTCTCCTCGATGCAGCTCGACGAGGCCGACCGCGGCTTCGCGTACGCCCAGGACGCCCCGCTGGACATGCGTATGGACCAGACCACCGGCGTCAGCGCCGCCGAGGTCCTGAACACCTACCCGCCGGGCGAGCTGGTGCGGATCCTGCGCCAGTACGGCGAGGAGAAGCAGGCCAAGCGGATCGTCTCCGCGATCGTCCGCGAGCGCGAGAAGGAGCCGTTCAGCAACAGCGCCCGGCTCGTCGAGCTGATCCGCGACTCGCTGCCGCAGGCCGCCAAGCGCACCGGTGGCAACCCGGCCAAGCGCACCTTCCAGGCCCTGCGCATCGAGGTCAACGGTGAGCTCTCGGTCCTGGAGCGGGCGATTCCGGCCGCGGTGAAGGCGCTCGGCGTGGGCGGCCGGATCGCGGTGCTCTCGTACCACTCGCTGGAGGACCGGCTGGTCAAGCAGGTCTTCGCGGCGGGCGCGGCCAACACCGCGCCGCCCGGCCTGCCGGTCGTGCCCGAGCAGTACCAACCGCGACTGAAGCTGCTGACCCGAGGCGCCGAACTGCCGACGGAGGAGGAGGTCGCCGAGAACCGGCGGGCCGCCCCCGCCCGGTTCAGGGGCGCGGAGCGCATCCGGGAGGACATTTCGTGAGCGAACCGGCCAAGCAGTTCAGGGGGCGGGCCGCGCGGCTCGGCAGGCTGCTGCCCTCGACGGGCGGGCGCAGCGCCGCCCGCACCCCGTTCGTGCTGCTGGTCGTGGCGCTCCTCGGCGGCGGCCTGATCAGTCTGCTGCTGCTCAACTCCTCGCTCAACGAAGGCTCGTTCAAGCTGAGCGAGCTGCGCCGCAAGACCACCGAGCTCACCGACGAGCAGCAGGCGCTGCAGCACGACGTGGACGGTCTGTCCGCCCCCGACGCGCTCTCGCGCCGGGCCACCGAGCTCGGGATGGTCCCCGGCGGCAGCCCCCTGTTCCTGAACCCGAACGGCACGGTCAAGGGCGTCCCCGCCGCCGGTTCCGTCCAGCCGTCACCGGCGCTCAGCCCCGAGATGGTCCAGGGCGCGGCGGTGACGGTCCCGGCCACCGAGGCCCCCGCCGCCTCCCCGACGCACCCCGTGCCCGAGCAGGCGCACCCCGCTCCGGAACCCGCCGCTCCGGCCACGCGTACCCCGCAAGCCGTCCCGCCGCACGACGCCGTTCCCGCCGCGCCCCCGGCGCACGCCCCCGCGAAGACCTCCCCGACCCCCGGCAGGTGACGCAGTGAGCCCCCAGGAACCTCCGCGCCGCCGGGTGCCCGGGCCCGCGCGGCCGCGTCCGGCGGCCCGCCCGGCGCCGCGCCGCCCCAAGGCCCCCACCCGCATAAGGCTCGGCAGTCCCCGGCCCCGGCTGCGCCTGGTCAGCGTGCTGCTCGCGCTCGTCATGACCGCCTTCGTGGTGCGGCTGCTCCAGGTGCAGGCGGTCGACGCCAGCGCGTACTCCGCCAAGGCGGAGAAGAACCGGTACGCCAGCTACGCGCTGCCCGCCGAGCGCGGTGAGATCACCGACCGCTCCGGCGTCGCCCTGGCCACCAGCGTCGACGCGTACGACATCACCGCCGACCCGTCGCTGTTCACCCTCGCCTCCAGCAAGGCCGACGACGCCCCGGAGCAGGCCGCGGCCCTGCTCTCGCCGCTGATCGGCAAGGACCAGGAGGAGATCGCCAAGAAGCTGAAGACGCCCAAGAGCCGCTATGTGGTCCTCGCCCGGCGCCAGACCCCGCAGGTCTGGAACCAGATCAAGGACCTGAAGAAGGTCTTCGCCGAGAAGGCCCGCGCCGACCTGGCCAAGGGCGGCCGCGGCGCCAATGTGCTCTCCGGAGTCTTCAACGAGTCCAGCAGCAAGCGGGTCTACCCGAACGGCGACCTCGCCGCCGGGATACTGGGCTACGTCAACGCCGAGGGCCGGGGCGGCGGCGGCCTGGAGGCCCAGCTCGACAAGGCCCTGGCCGGCCAGGACGGCAAGATCACCTACGCCCAGTCCGGCGGTCGCCGGGTGCCCACGGCGGGCACCCACGAGACCCCGGCCGTGCCCGGCTCGGGCGTCGAGCTGACCATCGACCGGGACATCCAGTGGATGGCCCAGAAGGCCATCACCGACCAGGTCCGCAAGTCGCGGGCCGACCGCGGCTATGTGGTGGTCCAGCGCACCGACACCGGCGAGGTGCTGGCCATGGCCAACGCCCCCGGCTTCGACCCCAACGACCTCTCGCAGGCCAACAGGGCCGCGATGGGCAACGCCGCCGTCCAGGACGCGTACGAGCCCGGCTCCACCGCCAAGGTCATGTCCATGGCGGCGGTCCTGGAGGAGAACGCGGCGACACCGCTGACCCATGTCACCGTGCCCAACCGGCTGCACCGGGGCGACCGGCTCTTCAAGGACGACATCGACCACGCCACCTGGAACCTGACGCTCAACGGCGTCCTGGCCAAGTCCAGCAACATCGGGACGATCCTGGCGGTCGAGCAGCTGGGCAAGACCGACGCCGAGGCCGACCAGGTCCTCTACTCGTATCTGCGCAAGTTCGGCATCGGCTCGCCGAGCGGCCTCGGCTACCCCGGCGAGACCCCCGGCATCCTCGCCCCGCCGCAGAAGTGGTCGACCTCCCAGCAGTACACGGTCCGCTTCGGCCAGGGCCTCTCGCTCAACGCCATGCAGGCGGCCTCCGTCTACTCGACGATCGCCAACGGCGGGGTGCGGATCGAGCCGACGCTCGTACGGGGCACCAAGGGCCCCGACGGCCGGTTCGCCCCGGCGCCCGCGCCCAAGCAGACGCGGGTGGTCAGTGAGAAGACCGCCAAGACCCTGGCGCAGATGCTGGAGTCGGTCGTCGGCGACGAGGAGGGGACCGGAGTCAAGGCCCGCATCCCCGGGTACCTGGTCGCGGGCAAGACCGGCACGGCCAACCGGGTCGACCCCAAGACCGGCCGCTACCACGGCTACACCGCGTCCTTCGCCGGGTTCGCCCCCGCCGACAAGCCCGCCGTCACCGTCTACTGCGCCATCCAGAACCCCACCAAGGGCAGCTACTTCGGCGGCCAGATCTGCGGCCCCATCTACAAGCAGGTGATGGAGTTCGCGCTCAAGACCCTCCAGGTCCCGCCGACCGGCGCCCCGGCCCCCAATCTGCCCGTCAGCTTCGGCGCCAACGACTGAATCCGGAACCATCAGTGACAACCATCACCCCCGGTCCCGGGAACCAGGACCGCAACCACCACGCCCCGCCCCCCTCTTTTGGCGACCCGGCGGGTACGCCCGGTACGCTCACCGCCGTGCCACACGCTGATCAGTACCGAACCGCCCCGCAGGAGACCCCCGCGCAGCAGCCGGGAGCGCCCCGCCCGGACCAGGTCCGCCCGACATCCCTGGGCGAGCTGGCCGACCGGCTGGGCGCCGGGAACCCAGGACCGGGCGAGGTCAGTGGCATCACCCACGACTCCCGCGCGGTCCGCCCCGGCGATCTCTACGCCGCACTGCCCGGCGCCCGCTTCCACGGCGCCGACTTCGCCGCCCAGGCCGCGGGCCTCGGAGCCAGTGCCGTCCTCACCGACCCGGCGGGCGCCGACCGCGCCGCCGCCACGGGCCTGCCGGTGCTGGTCACCGCGGACCCGCGCGCCGTGATGGGCCAGCTGGCCGCCGAGATCTACGGGTACCCCGGCCGCGACCTGCTCCAGCTGGGCATCACCGGGACCTCGGGCAAGACCACCACCGCGTACCTCGTCGAGGGCGGGCTGCGCGGCGCCGGGCACCGGACGGGCCTGATCGGCACCGTCGAGACCCGCATCGGCGACGAGCGCATCAAGTCCGAGCGCACCACCCCCGAAGCCACCGATCTGCAGGCCCTGTTCGCGGTGATGCGCGAGCGCGGGGTCGAGTCGGTCGCCATGGAGGTCTCCAGCCACGCCCTGGTGCTCGGCCGGGTCGACGGCTGCGTCTTCGACGTCGCCGTTTTCAACAACCTGAGCCCGGAGCACATGGAGTTCCACTCCGACATGGAGGACTACTTCCGGGCCAAGGCGCAGCTGTTCACACCGCAGCGCGCCCGGCTCGGCGTGGTGAACTTCGACGACGAGTACGGCCGCAAGCTGGTGGTCGAGTCCGGCATCCCGGTCACCACCTTCTCGGCCGAGGGCCACCCGGACGCCGACTGGCGCGCCGAGGACGTGGACGTACGCCAGGACAGCTCCACCTTCACGGCCGTCGGCCCCAAGGGCGAGCGCATCTCGGCCACCGCCCCGCTGCCCGGCCCCTTCAACGTCGCCAACACCCTCGCCGCGATCGTCACGCTGGCCATCGCCGGCATCGACCCGCAGACCGCCGCCGACGGCGTGGCCGCCGTGCCCGGCGTGCCCGGCCGCCTGGAGCGGGTGGACGCGGGCCAGGAGTTCCTGGCCGTCGTCGACTACGCGCACAAGACGGACGCCGTCGAATCGGTTCTGCGCTCACTGCGCAAGGTCACCCGGGGCAAGCTGCACATCGTGCTCGGCTGCGGCGGCGACCGCGACCAGACCAAGCGCGGCCCGATGGGCGCGGCCGCCGCACGGCTCGCCGACACCGCCGTACTGACCTCCGACAACCCCCGCTCCGAGGACCCGCTCGCGATCCTCGCCGCCATGCTCGCGGGCGCCGCCGAGGTGCCCGCGCACGAGCGCGGCGACGTCGTGGTCGAGGCCGACCGGGCCGCGGCCATCGCCGCGGCCGTGGCCCGCGCCGAGCCGGGCGACACCGTCCTGGTCGCGGGCAAGGGCCATGAACAGGGCCAGGACACCGCCGGAGTGGTCCGCCCCTTCGACGACCGCCTGGTGCTCCGGGCCGCGATCGAAGAACGCCGATCGAACACCGCCAAGAACAGTCAGGGATGAAGCAGTGATCGCCCTCTCCCTCGCCGAGATCGCCGCCATCGTCGGCGGGCAGTCGTGCGACATACCGGATCCGTCCGTCCAGGTCACGGGTTCCGTCGTCATCGACTCCCGCCAGGTGGCGCCCGGCTCCCTCTTCGCCGCCTTCGCGGGCGAGCACGTCGACGGCCACGACTACGCGCGCGTGGCGTACGAGGCGGGCGCGGTGGCCGTGCTGGCCGCCCGTCCCGTCGGTGTGCCCGCGATCGTGGTCGACGACGTCCAGGGCGCCCTCGGCGCGCTGGCCCGCGAGGTCGTACGCCGCCTGGGCACCGACGTGGTCGCGCTCACCGGCTCGTCCGGCAAGACGTCCACCAAGGACCTGATCGCCCAGGTGCTCCAGCGGCACGCGCCGACGGTCTTCACGCCGGGCTCGCTCAACAACGAGATCGGCCTGCCGCTGACCGCGCTCACCGCCACCTCCGAGACCCGGCACCTGGTCCTGGAGATGGGTGCGCGCGGAATCGGCCACATCCGCTACCTCACCGGGCTGACCCCGCCGCGTATCGGCCTCGTCCTCAACGTCGGGACCGCCCACATCGGCGAGTTCGGCGGCCGCGAGCAGATCGCCGAGGCCAAGGGCGAGCTGGTCGAGGTGCTGCCGGCCGACGGCTGCGCGGTGCTCAACGCGGACGATCCGCTCGTACGGGCCATGGCGCCCCGCACCACGGCGCGCGTCCTGCTGTTCGGCGAGGCCGAGGACGCGGACGTACGCGCCGAGAATGTCCGGCTCACAGACGCCGGACAGCCCTCCTTCAGGCTTCACACACCCTCCGGGTGCAGTGACGTGACCTTGCGCCTGTACGGTGAGCACCACGTGTCGAACGCGCTCGCCGCGGCCGCCGTCGCCCATGAGCTGGGCATGCCTGTGGACGAGATCGCCCTCGCGCTCTCCGAGGCGGGCACCCTCTCCCGCTGGCGTATGGAGGTCACCGAGCGTCCGGACGGAGTGACAGTCGTCAACGACGCCTACAACGCGAACCCCGAGTCCATGCGAGCCGCTCTGCGCGCGCTCGCGGCCATGGGCAAGGGGCGACGGACGTGGGCGGTGCTCGGTCCGATGGCCGAGCTCGGCGACGAATCGCTCGCCGAGCACGACGCGGTCGGACGGCTCGCCGTCCGGCTCAACGTCAGCAAGCTCGTGGCAGTCGGGGACCGGGAAGCGTCCTGGCTGCAACTGGGCGCATATAACGAGGGTTCGTGGGGTGAGGAGTCGGTGCACGTGTCCGACGCACAGGCGGCCGTCGACCTGCTGCGCAGTGAACTGCGCCCGGGAGACGTCGTGCTGGTGAAGGCATCGCGGTCGATCGGCCTGGAACGGGTGGCACTCGCGCTGCTCGACGGTGGCGTCGAGGGCGAGGTCGCCGCCCGATGAGGCAGATCCTCTTCGCGGGAGCCATCGGTCTCTTCCTGACCCTGGTCGGCACCCCGCTGCTCATCAAGCTGCTCGCCCGCAAGGGCTACGGCCAGTTCATCCGCGACGACGGCCCGCGCGGCCACGCCGGGAAGAAGGGCACACCCACCATGGGTGGCATCGCCTTCATCCTGGCCACGCTCATCGCGTACGCCGCCACCAAGGTGATCACCAGTGAGGACCCGACGTTCTCGGGCCTGTTGGTGCTCTTCCTGACCGCCGGCATGGGCCTGGTCGGCTTCCTGGACGACTACATCAAGATCGTCAAGCAGCGTTCGCTGGGTCTGCGGGCCAAGGCGAAGATGGCCGGTCAGCTGATCGTCGGCATCACCTTCGCGGTGCTGGCGCTCCAGTTCGCCGACCACCGCGGCAACACCCCGGCCTCCACCAAGCTGTCGTTCATCACGGACTTCGGCTGGACGATCGGCCCGGTCCTGTTCGTGGTCTGGGCGCTGTTCATGATTCTCGCCATGTCCAACGGCGTGAACCTGACGGACGGTCTGGACGGCCTGGCCACCGGCGCGTCGGTGATGGTCTTCGGTGCGTACACGTTCATCGGGCTCTGGCAGTTCCAGGAGTCCTGCGCCAACGCGCAGACCCTCACCAACCCCAACGCCTGCTTCGAGGTGCGCGACCCGCTGGACCTCGCGGTGGTCGCCTCGGCCCTGATGGGCTCCTGCTTCGGCTTCCTGTGGTGGAACACCTCACCGGCCAAGATCTTCATGGGCGACACCGGCTCGCTCGCGCTCGGCGGCGCGCTCGCCGGCCTCGCGATCTGCTCGCGGACCGAGTTCCTGATAGCGCTGCTCGGCGGCCTCTTCGTGATGATCACCATGTCGGTGGTCATCCAGGTCGGCTCCTTCAAGATGACCGGTAAGCGGGTCTTCCGGATGGCGCCGCTCCAGCACCACTTCGAACTCAAGGGGTGGTCCGAAGTCCTTGTGGTGGTCCGGTTCTGGATCATCCAGGGCATGTGCGTCATCGTGGGTCTGGGACTCTTCTACGCGGGATGGGCAGCCGACAAGTGAGCCAGAGCTGGCAGGGCAGGCGGATCACCGTCGCCGGTCTCGGGGTGAGCGGCATCAGCGCCGCCCGCGCCCTGGCCGGTCTCGGCGCCGTGGTCACGGTCGTGGACGGCGGCGACTCCGGTACGCACCGGGAGCGCGCGGCGGACCTGGCGGAGGAAGGTATCTCCGTACGGCTGGGAGACGCGGCCACGCTCCCCGAGGGGACCGACCTGGTCGTCACCTCGCCCGGCTGGAAGCCCGACTCCCCGCTCTTCGCGGCGGCCGCCGAGGCGGGCGTCGACGTGGTCGGCGACGTGGAGATCGCCTGGCGGCTGCGGGGCGAGAAAGCGGCGCCGTGGCTGGCGATCACCGGCACCAACGGCAAGACCACCACCACCCAGATGCTCGCCTCGATCCTGCGCGCGGCGGGGCTGCGGACCGCCGCCGTCGGGAACATCGGGACCCCGATCATCGACGTGGTGCTCGGCGAGGAGACGTACGACGTCCTCGCCGTCGAGCTCTCCAGCTACCAGCTGCACTGGGCGCCCTCGCTGCGCGCCCACTCGGCCGCCGTGCTCAACCTGGCGCCGGACCACCTCGACTGGCACGGCTCCATGCAGGCGTACGCCGCCGACAAGGGCCGGATCTACGAGGGCAACACGGTCGCCTGCGTCTACAACGTGGCCGACCCCGCCACCGAGGAGCTGGTGCGCGAGGCGGACGTCGAGGAGGGCTGCCGGGCGATCGGCTTCACCCTCGGCGCCCCTGGCCCCTCCCAGCTCGGTGTCGTGGACGGCATCCTGGTCGACCGCGCCTTCGTCGCCAACCGGCAGAAGAACGCCCAGGAGCTGGCCGAGGTCGCGGACGTCAATCCGCCGGCCCCCCACAACATCGCCAACGCCCTCGCGGCGGCGGCCCTCGCCCGTGCCTTCGGCGTCGAGCCCAAGGCCGTACGGGACGGGCTGCGGGCGTTCACGCCCGACGCGCACCGGATCGCGCACGTCCAGGACATCGACTCCGTCGCGTACGTCGACGACTCCAAGGCGACCAACACGCACGCCGCCGAGGCGTCGCTGGCCGCGTACGAGTCGATCGTCTGGATCGCCGGCGGGCTCGCCAAGGGCGCGTCCTTCGACGAGCTGGTACGCAATGCGGCGGAGCGGTTGCGCGGGGTCGTCCTGATCGGCGCCGAGCGGCACCTGATCGCCGAAGCGCTGGCGCGACACGCCCCCGAGGTACCGGTGGTCGACCTCGACCGGACCGACACTGGGGCGATGTCCGCGGCGGTCCGCGAGGCGGCCGGGCTCGCGAAGGCCGGGGACACCGTCCTGCTGGCCCCGGCCTGCGCCTCGATGGACATGTTCACCAACTACAACAAGCGCGGCGAGGCGTTCGCGGAAGCGGTCCGCGAACTCGCCGCCGAGCGCGCCTAGCCGGCCGGGGCCCGTCCCGCGGACCGGCGGCGCCGGGCACGACTGGAGGGGACAGCACACATGCCGGCCGAAGCGATCCCGCCCGGGCTCGTACTGCGCAGCCGTGCCGTCGGTTCCGTGCGCCGCCCGGCGGTCAAGCGAACCGGAAGCAGCAGCTCCGGCCGCAGCCCCCGAGGCGGCCCCAGGCGTCTGTTCGAGCAGGTCCGGCGAGCCTGGGACCGGCCGCTGACCGCGTACTACCTGATCCTCGGCAGTTCGCTGCTGATCACCGTGCTCGGTCTGGTGATGGTCTACTCGGCCTCGATGATCAAGGCCCTGGAGCTCTCGCTGCCGGCCTCGTACTTCTTCCGCAAGCAGTTCCTCGCCGCGATGATCGGCGGGGCGCTGATGGCGGCGGCCGCCCGGATGCCCGCCAAGCTGCACCGGGCGCTGGCGTACCCGATCCTCGTCGTGACCGTCTTCCTGATGATCGTGGTGCAGATCCCCGGGATAGGGATGCGGGTCAACGGCAACCAGAACTGGATCTATCTGGGCGGCCCGTTCCAGCTCCAGCCCAGCGAGTTCGGCAAGCTGGCGCTGGTCCTGTGGGGCGCCGACCTGCTCGCCCGCAAGCAGGACAAACGGTTGCTCACCCAGTGGAAGCACATGCTGGTGCCGCTGGTCCCGGTCGCCTTCCTGCTGCTCGGGCTGATCATGCTCGGCGGCGACATGGGCACCACCATGATTCTCTCGGCCATCCTCTTCGGGCTGCTCTGGCTCGCCGGGGCCCCCACCCGGCTCTTCGCGGGCGTCCTCTCGGTGGCCGGATCGCTCGCGGTGCTGTTCATCAAGACCAGCCCCAACCGGATGGGCCGGCTCGCCTGCATCGGCGCCACCGACCCCGGCCCGCAGGACAAGTGCTGGCAGGCGGTCCATGGAATCTACGCGCTGGCGTCGGGCGGATGGTTCGGTTCCGGTCTGGGTGCGAGTGTGGAAAAATGGGGTCAACTCCCCGAACCGCACACCGACTTCATCTTCGCCATCACCGGTGAGGAACTGGGCCTGGCGGGGACACTGTCGGTGCTCGCCCTGTTCGCGGCTCTAGGCTATGCGGGTATCCGCGTGGCCGGACGCACGGAGGACCCCTTCGTGAGGTACGCCGCGGGAGGTGTGACCACCTGGATCGTGGCCCAGGCCGTGATCAACATCGGTGCGGTGCTCGGCCTGCTGCCGATCGCCGGTGTCCCGCTCCCGCTGTTCTCCTACGGTGGGTCCGCGTTGCTGCCGACCATGTTCGCCGTGGGGCTGCTGATCTCGTTCGCGCGGGACGACCCCGCGGCGCGGGCGGCGCTGGCCATGCGGCAGCCTCGGGTGAGTTGGAAGTCGATGAGACGGCGCGTCAAGAAGCGTCCGTCCGGAGAGCGGTGAATTTCGGTGCATGTCGTACTCGCCGGTGGGGGGACCGCCGGCCACATCGAGCCCGCGCTCGCCCTCGCGGACGCCCTGCGCAGGCAGGACCCGACCGTGGGGATCACGGCCCTCGGCACGGAGAAAGGCCTGGAGACGCGGCTGGTCCCCGAGCGGGGCTATGAACTCGCGCTCATCCCGGCCGTCCCGCTGCCCCGCAGGCCCACCCCCGAACTGATCACCGTCCCGGGGCGGCTGCGCGGCACCATCAAGGCCGCCGAGCAGATCCTGGAGCGCACCAAGGCGGACTGCGTCGTCGGCTTCGGCGGCTATGTCGCCCTGCCCGGCTACCTCGCGGCCAAGCGCCTCGGGGTGCCGATCGTGGTCCACGAGGCCAACGCCCGCCCGGGCCTGGCCAACAAGATCGGCTCGCGGTACGCGGCCGGGGTCGCCGTCGCCACGCCCGACAGCAAGCTGCGGGGCGCGCGCTACATCGGCATCCCGCTGCGGCACTCCATCGCCACCCTCGACCGCGCCCGGGTCCGCCCCGAGGCGCGCGCCGCGTTCGGGCTCGACCCCAACCTGCCGACGCTGCTCGTCTCCGGCGGCTCGCAGGGCGCCCGCCGCCTCAACGAGGTGATCCAGCAGGTCGCGCCGGTGCTCCAGCGCTCCGGCATCCAGATCCTGCACGCGGTCGGCCCGAAGAACGAGCTGCCGCGCGCCGACAACATGCCCGGAATGCCGCCGTACATCCCGGTACCGTACGTGGACCGGATGGATCTCGCGTACGCCGCGGCCGACATGATGCTCTGCCGCGCGGGCGCGATGACCGTCGCCGAACTCTCCGCCGTCGGGCTGCCCGCCGCCTATGTACCGCTGCCGATCGGCAACGGCGAACAGCGGCTCAACGCCCAGCCGGTGGTGAAGGCGGGCGGCGGTCTGCTGGTCGACGACGCCGAGCTCACCCCCGAGTGGGTGCAGGGCCAGGTCCTGCCCGTGCTCGCCGACCCGCACCGGCTCTACGAGATGTCGCGCGCGGCCAGCGAGTTCGGCCGCCGCGACGCCGACGACCTGCTCGTCGGCATGGTGTACGAGGCGATCGCCGCGCGCTGACGGAGCGGCAGAAGGCAGGGGACCGTGGCCGGACAGGCGACCGCTCGACGCGGGGCGGGGCAGGCGAGGAAGTCCGGCCCGTCCGGCCCCCGCCGGCCGGGCCGCGGACGCCTTCGGCTGCCGCTGCGGCCCCGGGCGCTGCTGATCCTGGCCGCCGTCGTGGTGCTCGGCGCCGCCGCCACCTGGGTGCTGTACGGCTCCACGTGGCTGCGGGTCGAGCGGGTGAAAACCACCGGGACCGAGGTGTTGAGCACCGCCGAGGTCGAGGCGGCCGCGAAGGTGCCCGTCGGCTCGCCGCTGGTCTCGGTCGACACGGGGGCGATCGAGGCGCGGCTGCTGCACGCGCTGCCGCGGATCGACTCGGTGGACGTCGGCCGTTCCTGGCCGCACGGCATCACGCTTGAGGTGACCGAGCGAAAGCCCGTACTCCTCATGCGAAAAGGCGCGAAGTTCGTCGAAGTGGACGCCAAGGGTGTGCGGTTCGCCACGGTCGCCAAGGCGCCCGCGGGCGTACCGCTGCTCGAACTGAACCCGGACAACTCGCCCAGCCTGCGGCGGTTTCCGGTCGACGCGCTGCTGCGCGAGGCGGTGAAGGTCACGGGCGAACTCCCGGCGCCGGTGGCCAAGGACACCCGGCTGGTACGAGTCACGTCGTACGACGCCGTCTCCCTGGAGTTGAGCCGCGGGCGTACCGTCCTGTGGGGCAGTGACGAGGACGGTGAACTCAAGGCCCGTACCCTGGTCGCCCTCATGAAAGCGGCAGCCAGGGCGCGGTACTTCGATGTGAGTGCGCCCACCGCCCCTGCGGTATCGGGCAGTTGACGCACATCCGCGCTGGCCAGCACCCTGGTTGGTCATCGCTACGGGTGATCACATAGGGTGAAAAGAAAAACGGGAGGTTCGGCGTGTTCGTTGAACGTGCGCCACTTGTCGACTTAGTGTCCTGTTCGGAAGAGTCCAGGGAACAGACACATTGGTAACCCTAAACTTCAACGTTAGGGTTCGGGTCGGCGTTCGGACCGTCCCACATCGGCAGTCGTCGTCGCCGTGCGGCAACCGCACGTGACGACCCGTAACTCGAGGCGAGAGGCCTTCGACGTGGCAGCACCGCAGAACTACCTCGCAGTCATCAAGGTCATCGGTGTCGGCGGCGGTGGTGTCAATGCCATCAACCGAATGATCGAGGTCGGTCTCAAGGGCGTCGAGTTCATCGCGATCAACACCGACGCACAAGCTCTGTTGATGAGCGACGCCGACGTCAAGCTCGACGTCGGCCGTGAACTCACCCGCGGCCTCGGGGCCGGAGCCAACCCGGCAGTCGGGCGCAAGGCGGCAGAGGACCACCGCGAGGAGATCGAGGAGGTCCTCAAGGGGGCCGACATGGTCTTCGTCACCGCGGGCGAAGGCGGTGGCACCGGCACCGGCGGCGCGCCCGTCGTCGCCAACATCGCACGCTCGCTCGGCGCCCTCACGATCGGTGTGGTCACCCGGCCGTTCACCTTCGAGGGCCGCCGTCGCGCCAACCAGGCGGAGGACGGCATCGCCGAGCTCCGTGAAGAGGTCGACACCCTCATCGTCATCCCCAACGACCGGCTGCTGTCCATCTCGGACCGCCAGGTCTCGGTGCTCGACGCGTTCAAGTCGGCCGACCAGGTGCTGCTCTCCGGCGTCCAGGGCATCACCGACCTGATCACCACCCCGGGCCTGATCAACCTCGACTTCGCCGACGTCAAGTCGGTCATGTCCGAGGCCGGTTCGGCGCTCATGGGCATCGGCTCGGCGCGCGGCGACGACCGCGCGGTGGCCGCCGCCGAGATGGCGATCTCCTCGCCGCTCCTGGAGGCGTCCATCGACGGCGCCCGCGGCGTGCTGCTCTCCATCTCCGGTGGCTCGGACCTCGGTCTGTTCGAGATCAACGAGGCCGCCCAGCTGGTCAGCGAGGCCGCCCACCCCGAGGCGAACATCATCTTCGGCGCGGTCATCGACGACGCGCTCGGCGACGAGGTCCGGGTCACGGTCATCGCGGCCGGGTTCGACGGCGGACAGCCGCCGGCCCGCCGGGACAACGTCCTGGGCAGCGCCGGCGCCAAGCGCGAGGAGCCCACGCCCGTGCGCGCCACCGAGCGCCCGCTCGGCGGACTCGGCTCGGTGAGCTCCCGCGAGGACACCCCGGCGCCCGCGCCGGTCGACCCCGCCCCGGTCGCCGAGGCCAACCCGCCGCACGTGCCGACGGCCCGCCCGTACCAGGACAGCCAGGCCGAAGAGCTGGATGTCCCGGACTTCTTGAAGTGATAGGGCAGCACTCCCTCGTGAGCGGCGCGCACTTCGCCTTCACCGACCGGTGGGGCGGGGTGAGCGCCGCTCCGTACGAGGAGCTCAACCTCGGCGGGGCGGTCGGCGACGACCCCGCGTCCGTGCGCGCCAACCGCGAGCTCGCCGCCGAGTCGCTGGGGCTCGACCCCGGCCTGGTGGTCTGGATGAACCAGGTGCACGGGCCGGACGTCGCCGTGGTGGACGGGCCGTGGGGTGCGGACGTTGAGATTCCGTCGGTGGACGCGGTGGTGACGGCCCGTCGTGGGCTCGCCCTCGCGGTCCTGACCGCCGACTGCACACCCGTTCTGCTCGCCGACCCGGTCGCGGGGGTGGTGGCCGCCGCGCACGCGGGACGGCCCGGGATGGTCGCGGGCGTGGTGCCCGCGGCGGTACGGGCGATGATCTCGCTCGGCGCCGAGCCGTCCCGGATCACCGCGCGGACCGGGCCCGCGGTGTGCGGGCGGTGCTACGAAGTCCCGGCCGCCATGCGGGACGAGGTCGCCCTGGCCGAACCGGCCGCCCGGTCCGAGACCAGCTGGGGAACGCCCGCGGTGGACGTCACGGCCGGGGTGCACGCCCAGCTCGCGGCGCTCGGCGTGAGCGACCGGCAGGCCTCGACGGTGTGCACCCTGGAATCGCGCGACCACTACTCGTACCGCCGCGACCGCACCACCGGTCGGCTCGCCGGGTACGTCTGGCTGGACGCCGAGGGGGAAGGAAGCGGGCATGACGGACCGTAAGGCGGAACTCGCCGCGAATCTGGCCCAGGTGGAGGAACGTATCGCCTCTGCCTGCGCGGCCGCCGGGCGCAAGCGGGACGAGGTGACGCTCATCGTGGTCACCAAGACCTACCCCGCCGACGACGTACGACTCCTCCATGAACTGGGCGTCCGTCAGGTCGCCGAGAACCGGGACCAGGACGCGGCCCCCAAGGCCGCCGCCTGCGCCGACCTCGACGGACTGCGCTGGCACTTCGTGGGGCAGCTCCAGACGAACAAGGTCCGTTCCGTGGTGGGTTACGCGGATGTGGTGCAGTCCGTCGACCGGGACCGGCTGGTCACCGCCCTCTCCGCCGCCGCCGTGAAGGCGGGGCGGGAGGTGGGGTGTCTGATCCAGGTCGCGCTGGACGCGGAGTCGGGCGCGCGGGGCGACCGCGGGGGCGTCGCGCCGGACGGAATCGAGGAGTTGGCCCGACTTGTGGCGGACGCGCCCGGTCTGCGCCTGGACGGCCTGATGACCGTGGCGCCGCTGGCGGGCGAGTACGCGGACAGGCAACGGGCCGCGTTCGGGCGGCTGATGGATTTGTCGACTGACCTGCGCCGCGCTCATCCGGCTGCGAACATGGTGTCAGCAGGGATGAGTGCGGACCTCGAAGAGGCTGTTGCGGCCGGAGCGACACATGTACGCGTCGGTACGGCGGTACTCGGAGTCCGACCCAGGCTCGGGTAACGTCGCGAAGCAAGTCGGACCACAGCAGAAAATATGGTCATTCCCACTCTTCGGTGGGCAGACCTAGTGGATCGTGGGCACTTGGTGACACTGCGACATATGGCTACAAGGGCGATCCACCACAGAGCGGAGGAATCGGAGAATGGCCGGCGCGATGCGCAAGATGGCGGTCTACCTCGGTCTCGTGGAGGACGACGGGTACGACGGCCCGGGGTTCGACCCCGATGACGAGTTCGAACCCGAGCCGGAGCCCGACCGTCGGCGGCATCAGCCTCCGCATCAGGTCGAACGGGACGAACCGGTACGAGTCGCACAACCCCCCGCGCAGCGCGAGCCGCTGGTCCACGCGGCCGCGCTGCCTGCGGAATCAGGGCGTCCGGCGCGAATCGCCCCCGTGGCGTCCATCACACCTGAACGTCCGAGCCTGGAGAAGAACGCACCGGTGATCATGCCCAAGGTCGTGTCCGAGCGAGAGCCGTACCGCATCACCACGCTGCACCCGCGGACCTACAACGAGGCCCGTACCATCGGGGAACACTTCCGCGAGGGCACGCCTGTGATCATGAATCTCACCGAGATGGACGACACGGATGCGAAGCGACTTGTCGACTTTGCCGCCGGACTCGTGTTTGGTTTGCACGGCAGCATTGAACGGGTGACGCAGAAGGTGTTCCTGTTGTCGCCTGCTAACGTCGATGTCACGGCGGAGGACAAGGCCCGTATCGCAGAGGGCGGTTTCTTCAACCAGAGCTGAGAACACGACACCGGGAACGAACCGGCCAAGGGGCCGGGGCATTGAGTGCAAGGGGAGAGGGAAGCGCGAGATGGGCGTCGCACTACAGGTGGTCTACATCGCGCTGATGTGCTTCCTCATCGTGCTGATCTTCCGGCTCGTCATGGACTACGTCCTGCAGTTCGCCCGCTCATGGCAACCCGGCAAGGCGATGGTGGTCGTTCTTGAGGCCACCTACACTGTCACCGATCCACCGCTCAAGCTTCTGCGGCGGTTCATTCCGCCGCTGCGTCTCGGGGGCGTGGCACTCGACCTGTCCTTCTTCGTTCTGATGATCATCGTCTACATCCTGATCTCCATCGTCACCAGCGTGGGGAGATAGATGTGAGCGATACGGGTTCCTGCCGACTGCCGACGACTACGTAGAGGTGAAGAAGAGATGCCGCTGACCCCTGAGGACGTGCGGAACAAGCAGTTCACGACCGTCCGCCTCCGAGAAGGCTATGACGAGGACGAGGTCGATGCCTTCCTGGACGAGGTCGAAGCCGAACTGACCCGCCTGCTTCGCGAGAACGAGGACCTGCGCGCCAAGCTGGCCGCCGCGACGCGTGCCGCCGCGCAGAACCAGCAGCAGCAGGGCATGCGCAAGCCGGAGCCGCAGGACCAGCGAGGCCCGGGCGCTCCCGTGCCCGCCGCCATATCCGGACCGCCGCAGGTGCAGCAGCAGCCGCAGATGGGCCCGCCCCAGCTGCCGAGCGGCGCCCCGCAGCTGCCGGCCGGCCCCGGTGGCCACGGCCCGCAGGGCCAGCACGGCCAGGGCCCCATGGGCCAGAACCAGCTGGGTCAGGGCCCCATGGGCCAGGGTCCGATGGGCCAGAACCAGATGGGCCAGAACCAGCTCGGCCAGGGTCCGATGGGCCAGGGCCCCATGGGTCAGGGTCCGATGGGCCAGAACCAGATGGGCCAGAACCAGCTCGGCCAGGGCCCCATGGGCCAGCCGATGGGCGGCCCCATGGGCGGTCACGGCCCGCAGATGTCCCAGCCCGGCCAGGGCCCCGGCGGCGACAGCGCCGCCCGTGTCCTCTCGCTGGCCCAGCAGACCGCCGACCAGGCGATCGCCGAGGCCCGCTCCGAGGCCAACAAGATCGTCGGCGAGGCCCGGTCGCGTGCCGAGGGCCTGGAGCGGGACGCCCGCGCCAAGGCGGACGCGCTGGAGCGGGACGCGCAGGAGAAGCACCGCGTCGCGATGGGCTCCCTGGAGTCCGCCCGCGCCACGCTTGAGCGCAAGGTCGAGGACCTGCGCGGCTTCGAGCGCGAGTACCGTACGCGCCTGAAGTCCTACCTGGAGTCGCAGCTGCGTCAGCTGGAGACCCAGGCGGACGACTCGCTGGCTCCGCCGCGTACCCCGGCGACCGCGTCGCTGCCGCCGGCCCCGCAGATGAGCGGGTCGATGGCGTCGGCCGGTGCGGGCTCGATGGGCCACACCATGGGCGGCCAGCCGTCGATGGGCGGCGCGCCGTCGTACGGCGGGCAGCAGCAGATGTCGCCCGCGATGACGCAGCCGATGGCGCCGGTGCGGCCGCAGGGCCCGTCGCCGATGCAGCAGGCTCCGTCCCCGATGCGCGGCTTCCTCATCGACGAGGACGACAACTGACGGGCGGTACGCGCGTGACGCGCGCGTAGCCGTCGGCAGGCTAAGGGCCGGGCCCCCGGATTTCTCCGGGGGCCCGGCCCTTTTGCGCCCCCACCCCACCCCTTCCCGAAACTCTCCGAGGGATCTGGTCGGGTGCGGATCGTGCTGGGTTGCTCGCGCAGTTCCCCGCGCCCCTGAATACCTAGGGGCGCGGGGAACTGCGCGACAAGCCCCCACCGGCCTGCAGTCGAGACAACAAAGCGGCCCGCCGCCCCGGCATACGGGGAAGCGGGCCGCTCTCGGCCGAGTGGCTACGCCTTGCGCAGGCGGAACGTCAGCGACAGGGACTCGTCGGTGAAGGGGGCGCCGTACGTGTCGTCCGCCGAGCCGGACGCGTAGTCCGTCGCCAGAACCTCCTCCGCGATCAGCGCCGCGTGCGCGGACAGCGCCGACACGACCTCCGCGTCGGACGACGACCACCGCACCGCGATCCGATCCGCCACATCGAGCCCGCTGTTCTTGCGAGCCTCCTGGATCAGCCGGATCGCGTCACGGGCGAGGCCCGCGAGCCGCAGCTCCGGAGTGATCTCCAGGTCGAGCGCGACCGTCGCGCCGGAGTCCGAGGCCACCGACCACCCCTCACGCGGGGTCTCCGTGATGATCACCTCGTCGGGGGCGAGAACGACCTCCTCGCCGTTCACCGAGACCGACGCCGAACCCGTGTCCCGCAGTGACGCCGACAGCGCCGCCGCGTCGGCCGCCGCGACCGCCTTGGCCACGTCCTGGACGCCCTTGCCGAACCGCTTGCCCAGGGCACGGAAGTTCGCCTTGGCCGTGGTGTCGACCAGCGAGCCGCCTCCCGCTGCACCAGCGGAGGAATCAGCCAGGGACGCCAGGGACGAGACGTTCAGCTCCTCCGTGATCTGCGCGTGCAGCTCAGGCGAGAGGGACTCGAAGCCCGCCACCGCGACCAGCGCGCGCGACAGCGGCTGGCGCGTCTTGACGCCCGACTCCGCGCGCGTGGCGCGGCCCAGCTCCACCAGACGGCGCACGAGCAGCATCTGCTGCGACAGCGTCGGATCGATCGCCGACGCGTCCGCCTTCGGCCACGACGACAGGTGCACGGACTCCGGCGCGTCCGGCGTCACCGGCACCACCATGTCCTGCCACACCCGCTCGGTGATGAACGGCGTCAGCGGGGCCAGCAGCCGGGTGACGGTCTCCACGACGTCGTGCAGCGTGCGCAGCGCCGCCTTGTCGCCCTGCCAGAACCGGCGCCGCGAACGGCGTACGTACCAGTTGGACAGGTCGTCCACGAACGACGACAGGAGCTTGCCCGCGCGCTGCGTGTCGTAGGCCTCCAGCGCCTGCGTCACCTGGTCGACCAGTGCGTTCAGCTCGCTCAGCAGCCAGCGGTCGAGGACCGTGCGCTCGGCCGGGGCCGGGTCGGCCGCGCTGGGCGCCCACTCGGACGTACGGGCGTACAGCGCCTGGAAGGCCACCGTGTTCCAGTACGTCAGGAGCGTCTTGCGGACGACCTCCTGGATGGTGCCGTGGCCGACTCGGCGGGCCGCCCACGGGGAGCCGCCGGCCGCCATGAACCAGCGCACCGCGTCCGCGCCGTGCTGGTCCATCAGCGGGATCGGCTGCAGGATGTTGCCCAGGTGCTTGGACATCTTGCGGCCGTCCTCGGCCAGGATGTGGCCCAGGCACACCACGTTCTCGTAACTCGACTTGTCGAAGACGAGCGTGCCGACCGCCATCAGCGTGTAGAACCAGCCACGCGTCTGGTCGATCGCCTCGGAGATGAACTGCGCCGGGTACCGGCTCTCGAACAGCTCCTTGTTCTTGTACGGGTAGCCCCACTGCGCGAACGGCATCGAGCCCGAGTCGTACCAGGCGTCGATGACCTCGGGGACGCGGACCGCCGTGTGCGAGCAGCCCTCGGCCGTGCAGGTGAAGGTGACGTCGTCGATGTACGGGCGGTGCGGGTCCAGCTCGGTGTGGTCCTGGCCGGACAGCTCGGAGAGCTCCGCGCGCGAGCCGACGCAGGTGAGGTGGTCGTCCTCGCAGCGCCAGATGGGCAGCGGCGTGCCCCAGTAGCGGTTGCGGGAGAGCGCCCAGTCGATGTTGTTGTTCAGCCAGTCGCCGAAGCGGCCCTGCTTGACCGAGTCCGGGAACCAGTTGGTCTTCTCGTTCTCCCGCAGCATCGCGTCCTTGACGGCGGTGGTGCGGATGTACCAGGACGGCTGCGCGTAGTAGAGCAGCGCGGTGTGGCAGCGCCAGCAGTGCGGGTAGCTGTGCTCGTACGGCACGTGGCGGAAGAGCAGACCGCGGTCGGCGAGGTCCTGCGTCAGCTTCTCGTCGGCCTTCTTGAAGAAGACGCCGCCGACGAGCGGGACGTCCTCCTCGAAGGTGCCGTCGGGGCGGACCGGGTTCACCACCGGCAGGTCGTACGCCTTGCAGACCAGGAGGTCGTCGGCGCCGAAGGCGGGGGACTGGTGGACCAGACCCGTACCGTCCTCGGTCGTGACGTAGTCGGCGTTCACCACGTAGTGGGCGGGCGCCGGGAACTCCACCAGCTCGAAGGGGCGCTGGTAGGTCCAGCGCTCCATCTCGGCGCCGGTGAAGGTCTGGCCGGTGGCCTCCCAGCCCTCGCCGAGCGCCTTCTCCAGGAGCGGCTGGGCGACGACCAGCTTTTCCTCGCCGTCGGTGGCGACGACGTAGGTGACCTCGGGGTGGGCCGCGACCGCCGTGTTGGACACCAGGGTCCACGGGGTCGTCGTCCACACCAGGAGCGCCGCCTCGCCCGCGAGGGGGCCGCCGGTGAGCGGGAAGCGGACGAAGACCGAGGGGTCGACGACCGTCTCGTAGCCCTGCGCCAGCTCGTGGTCGGAGAGGCCCGTGCCGCAGCGCGGGCACCAGGGGGCGACGCGGTGGTCCTGGGTGAGCAGGCCCTTGTTGAAGATCTCCTTCAACGACCACCAGACGGACTCGACGTACTCGGGGTCCATCGTGCGGTAGGCGTCGTCGAGGTCGACCCAGTAGCCCATACGGGTCGTGAGCTCGGCGAAGGCGTCGGTGTGGCGGGTCACGGACTCGCGGCACTTGGCGTTGAACTCGGCGATGCCGTACGCCTCGATGTCCTTCTTGCCGTTGAAGCCGAGCTCCTTCTCGACGGCGAGCTCGACCGGCAGGCCGTGGCAGTCCCAGCCGGCCTTGCGGGCCACGTGGTAGCCCTGCATGGTCCTGAAGCGCGGGAAGACGTCCTTGAAGACGCGGGCCTCGATGTGGTGGGCACCGGGCATGCCGTTGGCGGTCGGCGGGCCCTCGTAGAAGACCCACTCGGGGCGGCCCTCGGACTGTTCGAGGCTCTTGGAGAAGACCTTCGCCTGCTCCCAGAAGTCGAGCACGGCGTGCTCAAGGGCGGGCAGGTCTACCTGGGCGGGCACCTGGCGGTACTGCGACATCCGTTCATCCTCCGGCGGATCGTCGTACGTTTCCGTCGGAGGGACGAGAGCTTGCGCTCCCGCGGTACCACCCTCCTTGGCGGTGTGCGGAACACCGCCCCCTCATTGGGGTCGCGAAGCCGGTTCTACTCGCTCCCGCACGACGCGGGCGCTTTCTTCCGGCGGCTCCGGGGTGATCTTCACATCGCGCTCGCCTCCGGGCTCCCACCGTCCCCGGATCGCTCTTGGCTGCGTACGACGCTACTCGTCCCATTCACGCCTCTCGCTGCGCCCAGTGTACGGGCCCGCACCGACAGCGGCCGACCGGTTTTCGACGGGCCGGAACCGGTGGTCCGCCGAGCGGTGCCCCCGCGTGCGCAGATGACCCGAATGGCCATACGTGGTCGGGCGGAGTCCGGCTCCGCCCGTGTGGCGGATTACGGGCCACGGAGCTGGGCACAACGGATGCAGGTTCGTCTCCGGGCATGCGTGGCGGGGCCGGACCGGCGGCGTGCCCCGTTGCCGCGGGCCTGGGGTCGATTTATCGTCCCAGCACGATTCGCGAGCAAGATCACAATATGTGAAGGGGCCGCGGCCATGGTGGCGAAGAAGACCGCGTTGGCGTCCGATGACGCCGTGGTGGCCGCGGCCACGAAGAGCTCGTCCGGGAAGAAGGCCGCGGCCAAGAAGGAGGCGGTCCCGAAGAAGACCGCGGCCCGAAAGACCACGGGCACGTCGGTCAAGAAGGCCGCGACAAAGGAAGCGGCTGCCAGGACGGAACCGGCCAAGAAGACCGCGACCAAGGAGGCCGCCGCCAAGAAGGCCACGCCGAAGAAGGCGGCGACAAAGAAGGCGGCGACAAAGAAGGCGGCGACAAAGAAGGCGGCGACAAAGAAGGCGGCGACAAAGAAGGCCGTGGCCGAGGAGGCCGCTGCCAAGAAGGCTCCGGCCAAGAAAGCCGTGGCCGAGAAGGCAGCCGTTGAAAAGGCGGCTCCGGCCGAGAAGGCTGCCGCCAAGAAGGCGGCGTCTGCCAAGAAGGCACTGCCGGGCAAGGCTGCCGGTGGGGCAGCGAAGAAGGCCGCCACCGCGGCCAAGGGGGCGGCCCAGGCCGCGGAGCAGAGGGGAGCCAACAAGGTGGTTGCCAAGAACACGGCGGGCGGGGCGCCGGCCAGGAAGTCCACGGCGGCGTCGACCGTGCCCAAGGCGCGGGCCGTCGACTCAGCCGTGCCCGGTGTGCTGCCGGTGCGGCCCGGCGAGGACCCGTGGACCCCGGCAGAGGTCGCCGAGGCCCGTAACGAGCTCTCCAGCGAGGTGCTGCGGCTGCGCAGCGAGATCGAGAACTCCGAGCAGGCGCTGAGCGGGCTGATGCGCGACTCCGGGGACGGCGCGGGCGACGACGACGCCGACACCGGCACCAAGAACATCACCCGCGAACACGAGATGGCGCTAGCCGCCAACGCGCGCGAGATGCTGGAGCAGACCGAGCGGGCGCTTGAGCGCCTGGACGCCGGTACGTACGGCTACTGCGAGGTCTGCGGCAATCCCATCGGCAAGGCGCGGATGCAGGCGTTCCCGCGCGCGACCCTCTGCGTCGAGGACAAGCAGAAGCAGGAACGGCGGGGCTGACTCCTTACGTGTGTGTCGTACCCTCGTCCTCAGTCAGGTACCTAGGGTTGAGGGACTCACGTGGCAGAGGCGGAGCGCATCATCGGTACGCCGGACGTAGACGGGCCCGACGAGGCCGCTGTCCCCGCCGAGCGGCCCAGGGGCAGGCGCAGGATCGCCGTGCTGTTCGCGGTGGCGCTCTTCGCGTTCCTCCTCGACCTCGGCAGCAAGATGCTCGTGGTGGCCAGGCTGGAGCACCACGAGCCGATCGAGGTCTTCGGCGATCTGCTGAAGCTGGAGGCGATCCGCAACCCGGGTGCTGCCTTCGGCATGGGCGAGGCGTTCACGGTGATCTTCACGGTCATCGCGGCGACGGTCATCGTGGTGATCTTCCGGCTCGCCCGCAAGCTCTACAGCCTGCCGTGGGCGATCGCGCTCGGCCTGCTCCTCGGCGGTGCGCTCGGCAACCTCACCGACCGGATCTTCCGCTCCCCGGGCGTCTTCGAGGGCGCGGTGGTCGACTTCATCGCCCCCAAGGGCTTCGCGGTCTTCAACCTGGCCGACTCCGCGATCGTCTGCGGCGGCTTCCTGATCGTGATCCTCTCGTTCCGGGGCCTGGACCCGGACGGAACGGTCCACAAGGACTGAAACGGTCCACAGGGACTGATCCACAACCCGGTGCGAACGGGGTTGTCGGTGCGACAAGGCATACTCGACGGGTGAGTACGATTCCCGAGATCCGCACCTTGCCCGTTCCCGACGGCCTTGAGGGCGAGCGCGTCGACGCCGCCATCTCCCGCATGTTCGGGTTCTCCCGTACGAAGGCGGCCGAGCTCGCCGCCGCGGGGAAGGTCCTGGTCGACGGCTCGGTGGTGGGCAAGTCCGAGCGGGTGCACGGGGGTGCGTGGCTGGAGGTCGAGATGCCCCAGGCGCCCGCGCCGGTGCAGATCGTGGCCGAGCCGGTCGAGGGCATGGAGATCGTCCACGACGACGACGACATCGTCGTGATCGTGAAGCCGGTCGGCGTCGCCGCCCACCCGAGCCCGGGCTGGACCGGGACGACGGTCATCGGCGGCCTCGCGGCGGCCGGGTACCGGATCTCGACCTCGGGCGCCGCCGAGCGCCAGGGCATCGTCCACCGCCTCGACGTGGGCACCTCGGGCCTGATGGTCGTCGCCAAGTCGGAGCGGGCGTACACCTCGCTGAAGCAGCAGTTCCGCGAGCGGACCGTCGACAAGCGCTACCACGCCCTGGTCCAGGGCCACCCGGACCCGATGAGCGGCACGATCGACGCGCCGATCGGGCGCCACCCCAACCACGACTACAAGTGGGCGGTCACGGCCGAGGGCAAGGCGTCCGTGACGCACTACGACCTCATCGAGGCGTTCCGGGCGGCCTCGCTGCTCGACATCAAGCTGGAGACGGGCCGTACGCACCAGATCCGCGTGCACATGTCCGCCCACCGCCACCCGTGCGTGGGCGACCTGACGTACGGCGCGGACCCCACCATCGCCAAGCGCCTCGGCCTGACCCGGCAGTGGCTGCACGCGGTGCGCCTCGGCTTCACGCATCCCGGCGACGGCGAGTGGGTAGAGTTCGAGAGCCGCTACCCGGACGACCTGCAGCACGCGCTGGACGTGATCCGCGCGGAGAGCGAGTGACGGCGTTCGCCGTCCGGGTCGTCGACGGCCCGGCTGACCTCCAGGCGTGCTTCGCGGTACGCCGGGAGGTCTTCGTCGTGGAGCAGGGTGTGCCGGAGGAGATCGAGTACGACGCGCTCGACGCGGTGGCGGTGCATGTCCTGGCCGCGGCCTCGGGCGGGTCGCCGCTCGGTACCGGCCGACTGCTGCACGGCGCTGCCGCTGTGGGCCGGACCGGTGGTGACGCCTCCGTGGGGTCCCTCGGGCGCCTTGCCGTCACCGGTGCGGCGCGGGGGCTCGGCGTGGGGGCGGCGTTGGTGCGGGCCATCGAGGATGAGGCCCGCCGCTTGGGTCTGGCCGCGGTGGATCTGCATGCGCAGACGCGTGCGGCGGGGTTTTACGAGCGGCTCGGTTACGTGGCGTACGGGCCCGAGTTCCCCGATGCGGGGATGCCGCATGTTGCGATGCGACGGGCGCTTTAGCGCTGCGCGCGTGAGTTTTTCGCCTGCGGGCCGGTGGGGGCTGGTCGCGCAGTTCCCCGCGCCCCTTAAATGGGCCCTTCGGGCCCTCCTAGGTGCGGGATCAGCCACGCACGGTCCGCAGCCTCACGTCGCCCCCGGGGGGTTCGTGGCACGCTGAGGGCCTTGATCGGCTCGCCTCGCCCGGAGGGCACCGTGGATCAGCTGGCCCTGCTGTTCGTGCTGCTGCTCGGCGCGGTCGTCACGGTCCCGATCGGGGACCGGCTCGGGCTGCCCGCGCCGGTGCTGATGACCCTGCTCGGCGGCGTCCTCGCCCTCGTCCCGGTCGTGCCGAACGTCGCCGTTCCGCCGGACTACATCCTTCCGCTCGTCCTGCCGCCGCTGCTGTACGCCTCCGTACAGCGCACGTCCTGGCGGCAGTTCGCCGCCAACGTACGGCCGATCCTGCTGCTCGCGGTGGCGCTGGTGTTCGTCACCACGGCGGCCGTCGCGGCCGTCGCGCAGGCCGTCGTGCCGGGGCTGCCGATCGCCGCCGCCGTCGCGCTCGGCGCCCTCGCCGCACCGCCCGACCCGGTCGCCGCCACCGCCGTCGCGGGCTCGCTGGGGCTGCCCCGCCGGCTGGTGTCGATCCTGGAGGGCGAGGGGCTGTTCAACGACGTCACCGCGATCGTGCTCTACCACGTGGCGATCGCGGCGGCCGTCAGCGGAGACTTCTCCTGGCCGGACGCGGTGGGCGAGTTGGTGCTCTCGGCCGTGGTGGCCGTCGCCGTCGGGCTCGTACTCGGCTGGGCCGCCAACAAGTTGATGGGCCTGCTCGACGACGCCACGCTCCAGATCGGGCTGACCCTTCTGGTGCCGTTCGTGGGGTACGTACTGGCCGAGGAGTTCGGCGGGTCCGGAGTGCTCGCCGTGCTCACCCTCGCGCTGTTCCTGGCCGAGCACGCGCTCGACGCCGACGATGTGCAGGGGCGGCTCGCGGGGGCCACGTTCTGGCAGATCGTCGACACTCTGGTCACGGGGATCGCGTTCGGTCTCATCGGCCTCGAACTGCACAACGTGTTCGGCACTGCGACCGGCCGCGTCGGCGAGATGGCGGGCTGGGGCGCGGCGGTCGTCGGGGTCGTGGTGGGCGTACGCCTGCTGTGGCTGCTGCCCGCGACCTGGCTCGCCAAGCGGCTGCACACGCGCCGGGACTACGACGAGGAGATCCCCACCAGCTGGCGGGAGACCATCGTCATGTGGTGGGCCGGGATGCGGGGCGTGGCCTCGGTGGCGCTCGCCCTCGCGATCCCGTTCAAGACGGACGACGGCTCGCCCTTCCCCGGGCGCGACGAGATCGTGTTCATCGCCTTCTGCGTGATCATGGCGACGCTGGTGTTCCAGGGGCTTACCCTGCCGTCCCTGGTGCGGCGGCTCGGCGTACGGGCCGACACCGACGCCGAGCGCGCGCTGGAGCGCGAGCTCGCGATCCGCGCGGCGAAGGCCGCGAAGCGGCGGCTGCGGGAGATCGAGGACGTGGAGGAGCTGCCGGAGGAGGTCATGGAGCAGCTGCTGCGCAGGGCGTACGACGTGGGGGCGCGGATCAGTCCGGACATGGTCGACGAGGAGCGGCGGGAGGCGTACGCGAAGCGGGTTCAGCGGTTGCGGACGGTGCAGCGGATTCAGCGGGAGATGATGTCTGCGGCGCGGCATGAAGTGCTCTCTGCGCGCAGTGAGCCGGGCGCGGACCCGGAGATCGTGGACCGGGTCCTGCGCCAGCTGGATGTCCGCAGCCTGCGGTGACGTCGGGGGCTTCGCCCCCGAACCCCCTGTTCGTCTGCGGACCGTGGGCCGTTGTGCCCACCCGTGCCGCCCCGGCGGCACGCATGCCCACAACGGCAAGGGAATTGATGCGCTGCGCCCCCAGGAGGTTCAGCCCTGTTCGTCCGCCTCCGCCGTGGCGATTCGGGGGAGGGCGTACGGGTGGCGGGTGTGGAGCCAGGTGATCATTTGTTCGCGGACCGTGACGCGGACCGTCCAGATGTCGCCCGCGTCCTTCGCCGTGACCGTCGCGCGCACCACGATCGTGGACGGGGTGGTGTCCGTGACGGCCAGTGCGCTGTCGCGGCCGTCCCAGGCCGGGCACTCGCGCAGGATGTCCGCCAGCTGCTCGCGCATCAGCGCGATGGGCGCCGAGTGGTCGAGGTGGAAGAAGACCGTGCCGGTCATCTGCGCCCCGCCGCGCGACCAGTTCTGGAACGGCTTGCTGGTGAAGTACGAGACCGGCATGGTCAGTCGGCGCTCGTCCCAGGTGCGGACCGCGAGGAAGGTCAGCGTGATCTCCTCGACCACGCCCCACTCGCCGTCCACGACGACCGTGTCCCCGATCCGCACCATGTCGCCGAACGCGATCTGCAGCCCCGCGAAGAGGTTGCCGAGCGTCGACTGGGCGGCCACACCGGCCACGATGCCGATGATGCCCGCCGAGGCGAGCAGCGAGGCTCCCGCCGTCCGCATCGCAGGGAACGTCAGCAGCATCGACGCCGCCGCGACCACGCCCACGACCGCCGTCACCACGCGCTGGATCAGCGTCACCTGCGTACGCACCCGGCGCACGCGCGCGGGATTCAGCGCGGAGGCCGCGTAACGGGCGTACGAGGCCTCGACGACCGCCGCCGCGATCCGTACCACCAGCCAGGCGCTCGCGCCGATGAGGACCAGCGAGAGCGTCTGTCCCAGGCCCTCCTCGTGGTCCTTGACCGGTCGCCATTTGATCTGCCCGTACGTGCCTCTCAGAAGCGCGGCCAGGACCACGACCTGCAAGGGGACGCGGCAGCGGCGCAGCAGGCCCCACAGCGGGGTCTCGCTGTGCCGGGCGTCGGCACGTCGCAGCAGTCGGTCGGCCAGCCACACCAGGGCCAGTGTGAGCACGACCGAGCCGCCGATCACGATCAACGGGCGCAGCACGTTCTCCATGCCCCCGACCGTAGCTGGCACCATGGCCCCATGAACATCATGCTTTTCCATTCGGCGTACGGCCTGCGGCCCGCCGTGCACGAGGCGGCCGAGCGGCTGCGCGCCGCCGGACACGTGGTGCACGTGCCCGACCTCTACGACGGCCGTACCGCCGAGACCGTGGAGGAGGGCATGACGATCCGCGACGAGATCGGCAACGACGAGCTGCTCAAGCGGGCCATCCTGGCCGCCGCACCGCATTCCGAGGCGGGTCTGGTCTACGCCGGGTTCTCGCTCGGCGGCTCGCTCGCGCAGACGCTGGCGCTCGGTGACGAGAAGGCGCGTGCTCTGCTGCTCTTCCACGGCACCGCCGACATCGCCGAGGACGCCTCGGTGGACGAGCTGCCCGTACAGCTGCACGTGGCGGACCCGGACCCGTTCGAGACGCACGACTGGCTGAACACCTGGTACCTGCGGATGGGCCGGATCGGCGCCGACGCGGAGATCTACCGGTACCCGGGGGCGGGGCATCTCTACACCGACCCCGGCCTTGCGGACTACGACGAGGCGGCCGCCGAGCAGAGCTGGCGGACCGCGCTCGCCTTCCTCGAAACGCTGTAGTCCGCGGCTCAGACGACCGGCGAGTAGACCCGCTCGGCCTTCTGGGTGCCGTTGAGCGTCCGGTACGAGCGGGTCCACGAGGACGTCGCGTCGCGCCTGCGCTTGTCGGACAGCGAGTAGTAGTCCATCTGCGAGCGCTGGGCGGTGACGTCCAGGACGCCGTAGCCGTGCCCGTCCATGTCGACCCACTTCACATGGCGGTTGGCGGCCTTGACCGCGGCGGCCGCGACCAGCGAGACCGTGTGCGCGGGCACATGCAGGGTGTCGTCGAGGTTGTCGGAGGTCACGGAGGTCACCACGAACTCCGTGGCCGCCGACTTCGACAGCGGATACGTGCCCGCCTTCACCGGTACGTCGTTGGCCCACGCCATGTGGATGTCACCGGTGAGGAAGACGGTGTTGGAGATGCCGTTGTCCACCAGGTGGCTCAGGAGCTCACGGCGGTCGTCCGTGTAGCCGTCCCACTGGTCGACGTTGATGGCGATGCCCTCCTGGGGCAGGCCCAGCAACTTCGCGATGGGCGCGGTCAGTTCGGCCGGGAGCGAGCCGAAGGCCACCGGCGAGATCATCACCGGGTTGCCGACCAGCTTCCACGCGGCCTGCGACTGCGAGAGCCCGCTCTTGAGCCAGTCCAGCTGGGCCCGGCCGGTGATCGTACGGTCCGGGTCGTCCACCTTGCCGCTGCCCACCTTCGCCTGCTGGGAGCGGAAGGAGCGCAGGTCGAGAAGGTGCAGATCGGCCAGCTTGCCGTACTGGATGCGGCGGTAGGTGGTGCCCGCGATCGACGGGCGGACCGGCATCCACTCGAAGTACGCCTGCTTGGCGGCGGCCACCCGGTCCGACCAGTCGCCCTCGGCGCCCGGCGTGTGGTTCTCGGCCCCGCCGTTCCACGCGTCGTTGGCGAACTCGTGGTCGTCCCAGATCGCGATCATCGGGTGCGCGTGGTGCATCGCCTGGGTGTCGGCGTCCGCCTTGTACTGGCCGTGCCGGGTGCGGTAGTCGGCGAGGTTGATGATCTCGTGCGTGGGCTCGTGCTGTCGTACGACGTACTTGGCCGCCGGGTAGATACCGGTCGCGTACTCGTAGATGTAGTCGCCCAGGTGCAGTACCGCGTCCAGGTCCGAGCGGGCGGCGAGGTGGCGGTACGCCGAGAAGTAGCCGGACTCCCAGTTGGAGCAGGAGACCACGCCGAAGCGGACGTTGGCGGCCGCCGCGTCCGTGGCGGGGGCGGTGAGCGTACGGGCGACGGGGGAGACCGTGGTGCCCGCCGTGAAGCGGTACCAGTACGGCGTCGCGGGGCGCAGACCGCGCACATCGGCCCGGACGGTGTGGTCCGAGGCGGCGGTCGCGGTCGTGACGCCCTTGGCGACGATCCGCGCGAAGCCCTTGTCCTCGGCTATCTCCCAAGTGACGTCCGTGTCCGGGCCCTTGCCGGAGCCCGGCACGGCCTCGGGGGCGGGGGTGACCCGGGTCCACAGCAGGATCCCGTCGGGCAGCGGGTCGCCCGAGGCGACGCCGTGCAGGAAGGCGGGGGCCGACGACGCGGTGTCGGCGACGGCGGCGGTCACGCCGGCCACCAGGGGTGCGGCGACGACGGCGGTGGCGGCAGCGGCCTTGACGACCGAGCGGCGGGTGGGGGTTGAGGTGAATCGACTGGTCACAGCCGCACACCTTACTGACGGGTAGTGAGAACGGGCAGGCTCACGCCCAATGTTCGCCTGCCCGTTCACATACCGTTACCCGAACCGGGTCAGCCCTTCAGGGCCTTGTCGATGGCCTTGGTGAACGAGGCCGGGTCCTGCGGCGCGTTGTCGCTGCCCTCGGCGGTGATCTTCTTGCCGTCCATCTTGAGCGTAGGCGTTCCGGTCACACCGCTGTCGTCGAACTTCTTCGACATGGTGAGCGCCCACTTGTCGAACGTGCCGTCCTGCACGTCCTTCTGGAACTTGGCGTTGCCCTTGAGCGCCGGCACGGTGTCGGCGACCTGGAGCAGATAGTCGTCCTTGGCGAACTTGTCGCTGGTCTCGGCCGGGTGCCACTTCGCCGAGTAGAGCTGCGCCTTGTACTCCATGAACGCCTCGGGGCTCACGTTGAGCGCGGCGCCCAGCGCGCTGAGCGCGTTCTTGGAGCCGGTGCCCGGGCTGCCGTTGTCGATGAAGGTGGCGCCGATGAACTGGATCTTGTACTTGCCGGCGTCGACGTCCTTCTTCACCGTGGAGCCGACCTGCTCCTCGAAGACCGAGCAGATCGGGCAGCGCGGGTCCTCGTACATCTCCAGGGTCTTCTTGGCCGTCGGCTTGCCGATGACGACGGTGGTGCCGTCGGTGCCCGTGCTGTTGGCGGGCTTCACCAGCGCCTTGTCCTTGGCCGCGTCCCACGCGTCGGGCTTGTTGGCCTGCATCACCGCGTAGCCGACGCCGCCGGCTATCGCGAGGACGCCGACGATCGAGCCGGCGACGACCACCTGGCGGCGGACCTTGTCCTTCTTTGCCTGGCGCTCGCGCTCCAGTCGCAGCCGATCGCGGGCGGCCGCCTTGTTGGCCTGGCTGTTGCGTGAACTCATGATCGTTTTCTCCGTGTGGCAGGTGTGGCAGGTGAGAAAGTGCTGTGAGGGGACTGCTGTGTTCGTACGGCCGTGCTCAGACGGCTACGAGCAGCGTCGAGCAGGGCGGTCCCCGCCGGCCCACGGAGTGCACGAGCAGCCGCGCGCGGGATGCCGAAGGGCTCCGGCGCACGGGGCGCACGCGCAGTCGTACGGTACGGAACGCGCCGCCCACCACGGCGACCGCGAGCAGCAGCGGCCGGAACGCGAGCAGCGCGACCGTGCGCACCAGCCGGGCCAGCGCCGCCTCACCGCGCCGCAGCCACAGCGCGGCCAGCAGCCCGATCACCAGATGCGCCGCGAGCAGCAGCCACGGCACGGCAGGTCCGGGCCCGGCGAGCAGCGCGGCGGCGCGGGCCCGGGAGTCCGCGACACCGGGCAGCTCGCCGCCCATGCCCCCGCCGCACAGCACGTTCACGCCGACCGCCCTGAGCGCGCCCGCGACCGGGCCGCCGGACGGCCCGTAACAGACGTGCTGGCCGGTCGAGAAGACGGTGTCGGCGGCCAGTTCGAGGGGGACGAGCAGTCCGGCGATCGACCAGAAGCCGCGCTCGCGGCCCGCCAGCGCGTAGGCGACGAGGAACACCGTCGCCGCCGCCCCGGCCACCAGCGGCGTCGGCAGCGGGACCCGGGAGAGCAGGACGTGGGACGCGCTGGAGAGCGTCACGACGAGCGCTGTGAAAAGCGCCGCGCGTGCCGCTCTGAGTCGCGTATCCGATATGTCCACTGCGTTGGCCTCGGGGTGATCCGGGGTCCGGGGAGGGTCCCCGGAAATGCTGTCGTCGGCGACGAGTCTCCCATGGGCCGCTGTCGGGGGCGCCTAAGAAATCGGTGAGACTACAGACCCGGAATCCGACCGTTACGGAACAGGTCGACGAAGATCTGGTGGTCCGCGCGGGCCCGCGCCCCGTAGCTGTGCGCGAAGTCGACGAGCAGCTCTGCGAAGCTCTCCTCGTCGGCCGCGATCGCCGCGTCTATGGCCCGCTCGGTGGAGAACTGCACCAGGTCCGAGTGGCCGCTCTCGTCGTCCGCCGCCGCGTGCATGGTGGCCGTCGCCCGGCCGAGGTCGGCGACGACCGCCGCGATCTGCTCCGGGTCGTCGATGTCCGACCAGTCCAGGTCCACCGCGTACGGCGAGACCTCGGCGACCAGCTGCCCGGCCCCGTCCAGCTCCGTCCAGCCCAGCCACGGGTCGGCGGCGGCCTGCAGGGCGCGCTGCGAGATCACCGTGCGGTGGCCCTCGTGCTCGAAGTAGCCGCGCACCGCCGGGTCGGTGATGTGCCGCGAGACCGCCGGGGTCTGCGCCTGCTTCATGTAGATCACGACGTCGTTCTCCAGGGCGTCGCTGTGTCCTTCGAGCAGGATGTTGTACGAGGGCAGCCCGGCCGAGCCGATCCCGATCCCGCGCCGACCGACGACGTCCTTCACCCGGTAGGAGTCCGGGCGCAGCAGGCTGGAGTCCGGCAGCGTCTCCAGGTAGCCGTCGAACGCGGCCAGGACCTTGTAGCGGGTCGCCGCGTCCAGCTCGATCGAGCCGTCGCCCTCGGTGAACCGGCGTTCGTACTCGCGGATCTCGGTCATCGAGTCCAGGAGCGAGAAGCGCGTACGCGCGCGTGCCGCCCGCAGGGCGCCGAGCAGCGGCCCCTCGGCCGTGTCCAGGGTGAACGACGGCACCTCGTCGTCCTTGGCGCCGGCGGCCAGCGCGTGGATGCGCTCGCGGTAGGCGGCGGCGTAGATCCGCACCAGCTCGGTGATCTGCTTGTCGCTGAGCGCCTTGGCGTGGCCGATCAGGGCGAGCGAGGCGGCGAAGCGCTTGAGGTCCCAGGTGAAGGGGCCGACGTACGCCTCGTCGAAGTCGTTGACGTTGAAGATCAGCCGGCCGTTGGCGTCCATGTACGTACCGAAGTTCTCGGCGTGCAGATCGCCGTGGATCCACACCCGCCCGGTCCGCTCGTCCAGATACGGCCCGCCGCGCTTCTCTGCGTCCAGATCCGCGTAGAACAGGCAGGCCGTGCCCCGGTAGAAGGCGAACGCGGAGGCCGCCATCTTGCGGAACTTGACCCGGAACGCGGCCGGGTCGGCGGCCAGGAGCTCACCGAAGGCGGTGTCGAAGACGGAGAGGATCTGCTCGCCGCGCTGCTCGGCGGTGTGCTGCGGGACCGACATCTCCGGGTGCCTCCTGGTGCGTAAAGCTGGGTGACAAGGTCGTGCTGCGTACGAAAAGGGACTGCTGTGCTGCCCCTTCAACGCGCGACCGTACCTCGTAGTGCCCCGGGTCCCGCTACCCGCCGCGGTCGTCCACAGAGCCCTCCGAGTGTCAGTGGGGCCACGTAGACTTCCAGGCTGTCCCCTCGCTATGAGACCCCCCGAGCCGCAGGAGGCCCCAGCCGTGTCAAAGCCGCCGTTCACGCACCTTCACGTCCACACCCAGTACTCGCTGCTGGACGGTGCCGCGCGGCTCAAGGACATGTTCGACGCGTGCAATGAGATGGGCATGACGCACATCGCCATGTCCGACCACGGCAACCTGCACGGGGCGTACGACTTCTTCCACACGGCCAAGAAGGCCGGTGTGACGCCGATCATCGGCATCGAGGCGTACGTCGCCCCCGAGTCCCGGCGCAACAAGCGCAAGATCCAGTGGGGTCAGCCGCACCAGAAGCGGGACGACGTGTCCGGTTCCGGTGGTTATACGCATAAGACGATCTGGGCGGCGAACCGCACCGGGCTGCACAACCTCTTCAAGCTCTCCTCCGACGCGTACGCCGAGGGCTGGCTGCAGAAGTGGCCCCGGATGGACAAGGAGACCATCTCCCAGTGGTCGGAGGGCCTGATCGCCTCCACCGGCTGCCCGTCGGGCGAGCTCCAGACCCGGCTGCGGCTCGGGCAGTACGAGGAGGCCCGCAAGGCCGCCGGCGAGTACCAGGACATCTTCGGCAAGGACCGGTACTTCCTGGAGCTGATGGACCACGGCATCGACATCGAGCGCCGGGTCCGCGACGACCTCCTGAAGATCGGCAAGGAGCTCGGCATCCCGCCGCTGGTCACCAACGACTCGCACTACACGTACGCGCACGAGGCGACCGCCCACGACGCGCTGCTGTGCATCCAGACCGGCAAGAACCTCTCGGACCCCGACCGCTTCCGCTTCGACGGCACCGGCTACTACCTCAAGTCCACGGACGAGATGTACGCCATCGACTCCTCGGACGCCTGGCAGCAGGGCTGCGCCAACACGGCGCTGGTCGCCGAGCAGGTCGACGTCAGCGGCATGTTCGAGGCCAAGAACCTGATGCCGAAGTTCGACATCCCGGACGGCTACACCGAGGTCACCTGGTTCCGCGAGGAGACCATGCGCGGCATGCACCGCCGCTTCCCGGGAGGCATCCCGGAGGACCGCATGAAGCAGGCCGAGTACGAGATGGACACCATCATCTCGATGGGCTTCCCCGGCTACTTCCTCGTCGTCGCCGACTTCATCATGTGGGCGAAGAAGCAGGGCATCGCGGTCGGCCCCGGCCGAGGCTCCGCGGCCGGCTCGATCGTGGCGTACGCGATGGGCATCACCGACCTCGACCCGATCCCGCACGGCCTGATCTTCGAGCGGTTCCTCAACCCCGAGCGCGTCTCGATGCCCGATGTCGACATCGACTTCGACGAGCGTCGGCGCGTCGAGGTGATCCGGTATGTGACCGAGAAGTACGGCGCCGACAAGGTCGCCATGATCGGCACCTACGGAAAGATCAAGGCGAAGAACGCCATCAAGGACTCCGCGCGAGTCCTCGGCTACCCGTACGCGATGGGCGACCGGCTCACCAAGGCGATGCCCGCCGACGTCCTCGGCAAGGGCATCGACCTCAACGGCATCACCGACCCCAAGCACCCCCGCTACAGCGAGGCGGGCGAGATCCGGGGGATGTACGAGAACGAGCCGGACGTGAAGAAGGTCATCGACACCGCCAAGGGCGTCGAGGGCCTGGTCCGGCAGATGGGTGTGCACGCGGCCGGCGTGATCATGTCCAGCGAGCCCATCGTCGACCACGCCCCGATCTGGGTGCGGCACACGGACGGCGTGACCATCACGCAGTGGGACTACCCGCAGTGCGAGTCGCTCGGCCTGCTGAAGATGGACTTCCTGGGTCTGCGCAACCTGACGATCATGGACGACGCCGTCAAGATGGTGAAGTCCAACAAGGGCATCGATCTCGACCTGCTGGCCCTGCCGCTCGACGATCCGAAGACCTTCGAACTGCTCCAGCGCGGTGACACCCTCGGTGTCTTCCAGTTCGACGGCGGGCCCATGCGGTCCCTGCTGCGGCTGATGAAGCCCGACAACTTCGAAGACATCTCCGCCGTGTCCGCGCTCTACCGCCCGGGCCCGATGGGCATGAACTCGCACACGAACTACGCGCTGCGCAAGAACAAGCAGCAGGAGATCACCCCGATCCACCCCGAGCTGGAGAAGCCGCTCGAAGAGGTCCTGGCGGTCACCTACGGCCTGATCGTCTACCAGGAGCAGGTCCAGAAGGCCGCCCAGATCATCGCCGGGTACTCACTCGGCGAGGCCGACATCCTCCGCCGCGTCATGGGCAAGAAGAAGCCCGACGAGCTGGCGAAGAACTTCACCATCTTCCAGAGCGGTGCCCGCAAGAACGGCTACTCCGACGAGGCCATCCAGGCCCTGTGGGACGTGCTGGTCCCGTTCGCCGGCTACGCCTTCAACAAGGCGCACTCCGCCGCGTACGGCCTGGTCTCGTACTGGACCGCCTACCTCAAGGCGAACTACCCCGCCGAGTACATGGCGGGGCTGCTGACCTCCGTCAAGGACGACAAGGACAAGTCGGCGGTCTACCTCAACGAGTGCCGTCGTATGGGCATCAAGGTGCTGCCGCCCAATGTGAACGAGTCCGAGTCCAACTTCTCGGCGCAGGGCGACGACGTGATCCTGTTCGGCCTCACGGCCGTGCGCAACGTCGGCCAGAACGTGGTGGACTCGATCATCAAGTCCCGCAAGGCCAAGGGGAAGTACGCCTCGTTCCCCGACTACCTCGACAAGGTCGAGGCGGTCGTCTGCAACAAGCGCACCACGGAATCGCTCATCAAGGCGGGCGCGTTCGACACCATGGGCCACACCCGCAAGGGTCTGACCGTGCAGTTCGAGCCGATGATCGACAACGTGGTGCAGGTCAAGCGCAAGGAGGCCGAGGGGCAGTTCGACCTCTTCGGCGGGATGGGCGACGACAGCGCCGACGAGCCGGGCTTCGGGCTCGACGTCGAGTTCGGCGACGTGGAGTGGGAGAAGGCGTATCTGCTCGCCCAGGAGCGGGAGATGCTCGGTCTGTACGTCTCGGACCACCCGCTCTTCGGGCTTGAGCACGTGCTCAGCGACAAGGCGGACGCGGGCATCGGCCAGCTCACCGGCGGGGACTACGCGGACGGCTCGATCGTCACCATCGGCGGCATCATCTCGGGCCTCCAGCGCAAGATGACCAAGCAGGGCAACGCCTGGGCGATCGCCACCGTCGAGGACCTGGCGGGCTCCATCGAGTGCATGTTCTTCCCGGCGACCTACCAGCTGGTCTCGACCCAACTGGTCGAGGACGCAGTGGTGTTCGTCAAGGGCCGCCTCGACAAGCGCGAGGACATCCCGCGCCTGGTCGCGATGGAGCTGATGGTCCCCGACCTGTCCTCGGCGGGCACCAACGCGCCGGTGGTGCTGACCATCCCGACGGTGAAGGTGACCCCGCCGATGGTCAGCCGCCTGGGTGAGATTCTCGGCCACCACAAGGGCAACACCGAGGTGCGGATCAAGCTCCAGGGCCCGCGCAAGACGACGGTGCTGCGGCTCGACCGCCACCGCGTCCAGCCGGACCCGGCGCTCTTCGGCGATCTCAAGGTGCTGCTCGGCCCGTCCTGCCTGGCGGGCTGAGTCGGCCGACCGCTTTTATTTCCCGCAGTTGTACGGGGCATACGACCGCGTACGGACATAAGGGCATACGGAAGGGGCGCGTCCCATTGGGGTGCGCCCCTTCCGTATTTGTGTGCCTGGTGCGTGTGGAGTTATCAGTTGTGACCGAAGCGACGCTGGTGCTTACGGGCAACATCCGCAGGGCTGCCCTGTGCCTGGGTCTGCGGCTGGGCCTGCGACTCCATCGCGGACCGCACGGCTTCCTGCTGCCCGCGCTCCGCCTGGGAAGCCTGCTTCTCCTTGCGGTTCTGCTTGTTCTTGGCCATGGTGATGCCTCCTGGGGGGACTAGGGTCCAGGGCCGCTGCCAGACTCACACACCTTGACAAAGCGCGCATTTCGGATCATTACCGTGCGTAGTCACCCGTGCGGGACGCGCAGTGTGCGGGTTCGCCACGCCGATGATCGAGTTCCGGCCGTTAAGGCTCACCAGGTCGGGCAGACTCGAAGGAAACCCGAAGTTCGTTCCCTGATCTCTCGATCTCCTGCACTCTTATCTCTCTGATCTCTTTGCCGCTGATCTTTTGATTTTCAAGGTTATGAAAGAGGGTGGAACGCGTGGACCGCTGCGTCGTCCTGGTGGATGCCGGTTACTTGTTGGGCGCCGCCGCGAGCCTTCTGGCCGGAGAACCGGCCCGTTCACGGATCACCGTCGACCACGCCGCCCTGATCCAGGCGCTGCGCGAGCGGGCGGAGGCCGACACCGAGCAGCCGCTGCTGCGGATCTACTGGTTCGACGGGGCCCCCGACCGCGTACCGCAGCCGGAACACCGCAGGCTGCGGGTGATGTCACGGGTGACGGTCCGGCTCGGCGCACTGACCCGGAGCGACGGGCGGTGGGCGCAGAAAGGCGTCGATGCGGCGATGCACGCCGAGCTCACCGAGTTGGCCAGAAACCGCGCCTGCTCGGATGTGGTGCTCGTGACCGGTGACGGCGATCTGCTGCCCGGTCTGATGTCGGCCAAGGAACACGGGGTCGCCGTGCACCTGTGGGCCGTACAGGCCGCCGACGGCGACTACAACCAGTCCGAGGACCTGGTGGCCGAGGCCGACGAGCGGCGGGTGCTCGACCGGGCGTGGATCACCCAGGCGGTCCGGGTCAAGGACCTCACCACCATCTACGCCCCGGCCGCCGCCCCCCGCCCCGAGATCGCGGCGATCCTCTCGGCCCCGCTGCCCGAGTCGGCGCTCGCCGCCTCCGCCGAGCGCGCCGCCGAGGCCCAGGCCGCGGCCGTACGCAACGGGACGGCGCCGCCCGCGACGGCCAACGGCAACGGCTCCTCGGCCCCCGCGCCCGGGCCCGGCGTCAAGGGCGTGCCCACCCCGAAGGACCTGGCGGGCCTGCGCGGGCCCGGGACGCCGCCCGCGTCGCCGCACGCCCCGCACGCGACCCTGCGCTGGTCCTCCGACAAGGGGTGGGTCGAGCGGCCCGGCTCCACGCTCGGCGAGTCCCCGGAGACCGCCTCGCTGCCGACGCTGGCCCAGCTGACCAGCGCGGAGCAGCGGTGGGCGGACCGCGAGGAGGACATCACCACGGTCGGGGGCGATCCGTACGAGGTGGGGCAGGTCTTCGCGCGGCGCTGGATGGAGCGGCTGCCGGAGTCGGCGCATGTGCAGAAGCTGTCCACGATGTACCCGCGCATTCCGCACCGTATCGACGGTGAACTGCTTCGGTACGCGGCGCGGTTCGGGCTGCTCGCGCACAAGGACGACCAGATCGACGAGCACGACCGGTATGCGATCCGGGCCGGGTTCTGGCGGGAGATCGACGTCCGGGCCGCGGCGGAACGGGTTCCCGCGGGGGAGTGACCGGTGTGCGGGGCGCGGTGTGAGGCCTCGGTGGTCGTTCGGCTTGCTGAACTAACTGGGGGTCCGGGGGTGGGACTGGCCGGATGACCCCGTAGGCTCGTTGTCCGTGAGTATCGGCACAGCAGTGGCGGGGGGCGGCACCGTGTGCGCGGTGCGGGGCCTCGTCAAGACGTACCCTGCCGCGCGCGGCAGACGTGGCAGGGCCGGTACGCCCGAGATCAGGGCCACCGACGGGGTCGACCTCGACGTGCGGCGCGGCGAGATCTTCGGGCTGCTCGGGCCCAACGGCGCGGGCAAGTCGACCCTGGTGCGCCAGCTGACCGGGCTGATGCGGCCGGATTCCGGCAGCGTCGACGTGCTCGGCCACGACCTGGTGCGCCACCCGGAGCGGGCCGCGCGGCTCATCGGCTACCTCGGGCAGGAGTCGACCGCCCTGGACGAGCTGACCGTGGCGCTCGCGGCCGAGACCACCGGGCGGCTGCGCGGGCTGAGCGCCCGGGACGCGCGGGCCGAGCGCGACGCCGTACTGGAGGAGCTCGGGCTCACCGAGCTCGCCGGGCGGCCGCTCAAGAAGCTCTCCGGTGGACAGCGGCGGCTCGCCTGCTTCGCCGCCGTACTCGTCGGCGACCGGCCCGTCCTCGTCCTCGACGAGCCGACGACCGGCATGGACCCGGTGGCCCGGCGGGCCGTCTGGGCCGCCGTCGACCGGCGCCGGGCCGAGCGCGGCGCGACCGTCCTGCTCGTCACCCACAACGTCATCGAGGCCGAGACCGTGCTCGACCGGGTCGCGGTCCTGGACCGCGGCAAGGTCATCGCCTGCGACACCCCGGCGGGCCTGAAGGAACGGGTCGCGGACGAGGTACGGGTCGAACTGGTCTGGCGCGAGCGGGCGCCCGTCGAACTTCCCGAGGTCGCCGCGCTGCGGGCGTCGGCGCAGGAGTCGGGGCGCCGCTGGGTGCTGCGGCTCGGCCCGGACGCCGCGCGCGCCGCCGTCGCGGCGGTCACCGGCGGCCCGGCGTTCGCCGCCCTCGACGACTTCACGCTGGCCACGCCGAGCCTGGAAGACGTCTATCTCGCCCTCGGCGGACGTATGGAAGGTCTGGTGAAGGCGTGAGCGCGATTCCCCTGGAGGTTTCCGTGGAGGCGGCGGCCCCCGGTGCGCGCGTGGTGACCGCGGCGCCGCTCGCGCCCCGGGCCCGGCTCTTCCCCGCCCTCGCGGCCGTCTACCGGGCCCAGCTCTCGCGGGCCAAGGTGGCCCGTATCCCGCTTCTGTTCGTGGCGACCTTCCAGTCCATCGGGATCATGGTCCTGATGCGGGGCGTCGTGGACGGCGGCAGCGAGGCGCGGGCCGTGGTCGCCGGATCCAGCGTCCTGGTGGTCGCCTTCGTGGCGCTCAACCTGCTCGCCCAGTACTTCGGGCAGCTGCGGGCGGGCGGCGGGCTCGACCACTACGCGACGCTGCCGGTGCCGCCCGCCTCCGTGGTGCTCGGCGCGGCGGCGGCGTACGCCTCGTTCACCGTGCCCGGCACGCTGGTCACGGCCGTCACCGGGTGTGTGCTGTTCGGGCTGCCGCTGGCGCATCTGTGGGTGCTCGCGGCGGTGATCCCGCTGTCGGGCGCGGCCCTCGCGGGCCTCGGCGCGGCGCTCGGGCTGCTCGCCCCCCGCCAGGAACTCGCCACCCTGCTCGGACAGTTGGGCATGTCGGCTGCGCTGCTGCTCGGCGTGCTCCCGGCGGACCGGCTGCCGGGACCGATCGCGTACGCACGTGATCTGCTGCCCTCGACGTACGGGGTGGAGGCGTTCGCCCGGACCTTCGGCGGGCATCCCGACTGGGCGGTCGTGGGGCTCGACCTGGGGGTATGCGCGGCAGTGGGCGTCGTCTCGCTCGCGCTGGCCACCTGGGCGTACCGCCGGGCGGCGGTCTCCCGGTGAGGCGGCGCACAGGAGCGCCTGGCACGATGGCGGGGTGACCGCACCTCTGACTCCGCCTCACCAGCCGCCCCCGAACGACGGCTGGCAGGACCGTACGCCCGGCTCAGGGCCCGGGGCCGTGGGCCCCGCCGATGCCGTGCCCGTCGGCGAGGAGGGAAGCGGGATGCGGACCGAGCTGAAGGCGGAGCTGCGGGACGCCGTGGTCGCGACGGTCGCCGTGGCGGTCTCGGGCGTCCTGCTCGGACTGCTGTGGGTGTGGCTGGCGCCCCGGGTGCCGCTCGTCGCCGACGACAAGGCCGTGTTCCTGAAGGACACGGAGGGCGAGGAGGCGATCGGGGCGGACGGAACGTTCATCCTGCTCGCGCTGGCGTTCGGTGTGGTGTGCGCGGCCGTGGTCTTCCTGCTGCGCAAGCGGGGCGGGATTCCTGTGGTGTCGGGGCTGGCGCTCGGTGCGCTGCTCGGGTCGCTGCTGGCGTGGCGGGTGGGGATGTGGCTGGGGCCGAACCAGGACGTGGTCGCTGCGGCGCGGGCGGCGGGGAAGGGTGTGACGTTCTCCGCTCCCCTGAAGCTGAACGCCAAGGGGGCGCTGCTGGCGTGGCCGCTGGCCGCGATGGCGGTCCACCTGGGGCTGACGGCGCTGTTCGCCCCGCGTGATCCGGAGCCGGTCCCGGACGTCTGGGCCCCACCGGAGATTTAGCCCCTCCCCGCCCCTTCCCGAAAGCCTCCGGCGGGTGTCGTTCGTCTGCGAGCCGGTGGGGGCTTGTCGCGCAGTTCCCCGCGCCCCTAGGAGGGCCCGAAGGGCCCATTAAGGGGCGCGGGGAACTGCGCGAGCAACCCAGCACGATCCGCACCCGAAAAGATCCCTCGGAGAGTTTCGGGAAGGGGCGGGGTGGGGGAGCTGACGCCCGTTACGCCGGGCGGCGGCCGTGGTTTGCTTTGCCCTTGCGGATGCGCCACTTGCGCTTGCGGGTGCGTTTCGACATGGGGGCAACGTGCTCGCCCCGCGGCGATGTGTCCAGGGGCAATACCGGTCAGGCGCGGCCCACCGCCGCGACCACCGCTCCCGTCAGCGCGACCAGGTCGGACGGCGCCAGTTCGACCTCCAGGCCCCGCCGCCCCGCCGACACGCAGATCGTGGCGTGCGCGGACGCCGACGAGTCCAGGACCGTACGGAGGCGCTTGCGTTGGCCCAGCGGCGAGATGCCACCCCTGACGTACCCCGTCGTACGCTCCGCCGCCGCCGGATCAGCCATCGCCGCCCGCTTGCCCCCCACCGCCGCCGCCAACGCCTTGAGGTCGAGCGAGCCCGCGACCGGGACCACCGCCACCGTCAGCTCGCCGTCCACGTCCGCCACCAGCGTCTTGAAGACGCGGTCGGGGGACACCCCGAGGGCCTGGGCCGCCTCCTCCCCGTACGACGGGGAAGCGGGGTCGTGCTCGTACGCGTGCATGGTGAACGACGTGCCCGCCGCCGTCAGCGCCACCGTCGCCGGTGTGCCCCCGGCCGCCTTCTTCTTCGCCAACGCACCGGTCCTCTACATCAGTTGGGGCTCGTGGGAGAGCGGGTCAGGTCCACCGCCGGGAGCGACGGGAGGTGGCGGATCACTGCGGTCTCGGCGCGCAGGAGCTGGAGCTCCTCGCGCAGCCGCGTGGCCGTGTCCGGCGCCTGGAGCAGCCGCTGCTTGGCCGGGACGTCCAGGACGGCGGCCGCCGCCACCAGGTACGAGACCACCGACGGCTCGTCGGGCAGCTCGGCCGAGCCGGTCATCGAGCGCTCACGGGCGCCCGCCAGCCGCTTCTGGTACGCCCGGAACGCCCGCAGCACGCCCTCCGCCAGCGCCCCCGCCTCCTCGCCCGGCTCCTCCGGCAGCTCCTCCAGCTCGGCCGTCAGATACGGGCCGCTCGCGTCCACCGAGAGGAGCTTCACGCGGGTGGTGCCGGTCGCCAGGACCTCGAAGCTGCCGTCCGAGCGCTCCCGGATCGTCGCCGCGTCGGCGACACAGCCCACCTGGTGGAACGCCTGGATCGGGTCGGAGCCGAACCCGGCCGCCGGGCCCTTCTCGGGCAGCGCCGTCTGGTCCGGCAGGCCGGGCCCGGTCGGCGCGACCTCCCGGCCGTCGCGGATCGCGACCACGGCGAACCGGCGCGGCTCGTCGTCGGAGTCCGAGCCGGTGCCGGAGTCCGGGCCGGACTTCAGCAGATCGCGCATCATGGCGCGATACCGCTCCTCGAACACGTTCAGCGGCAGGACGAGGCCGGGGAACAGTACCGAGTTGAGCGGAAAGAGGGGGAGGCGTGCGGTGGTCACAACGCTCAAGCGTAATGGTCGCCGGACCGGCTGCGTCCGGGCTTCCCCAGGGCGCTCGCACCGGGCGGCCCGGCGGCCCGGCCGGGGGCCTTCGCCGGTGCGTTCCGCAGCGGGTCCACGGGGCCGGCCGGATCCGCCGCCGGACCCTGTTCGCGCCCCAGCGGCATGCCCGCCGCCACCTGCCTGCGCGCCCCGTCGCGCAGCTCCACGAACCGGCCCAGCGGGTCGTCGTCGAGCCGCGCCCACGGGAAGGCGGTCACATACGGGCCGATGCGCCGGAACTGCTCAAGCGCCTCCTCGTACCGCCCGCGCACGACCAGGACGTACGCCAGCAGATTGCGCACCTCGGCGGGCCACGGGTCGCCCACCTCGTACGCGGCGGAGAGCGCGACGGCGAGGTCGGCCGCCGCGTCGATGCGGTCGCTGAACAGCTCCTGCGGGCTCTGCCGGCCCGGCAGCGGCGTCGCCCCGGCGGCCAGGCACGCGAACGCGGCCCGCACCGGCAGCGCCTGCACCAGCGAGCCGGGCAGCGCGTCGGCGGCCGCCTCCTCGGCGAAGCCGAAGCACTCGCGGTGCGAGCCGTACCACTGCGCGGAGAGGTACTGAAGGGCGGCGACATGGCAGCCGTAATGGTGAGAGGAGCGCCCGACCGCCTCCGCCCACAGCGACTCGAAGGCGGTGTGCGGCGCATGGGTGCCGCGCGCGTGGTCGAGCGCGATGCGCCACGGCACCGGGTCGGCGGGCTCGGCCGAGGCCGCCGCGTCGATCAGCGGCGCGACCTCCCGCAGCAGTTCCGCGCGGGCGGGCGAGCCCCAGGCCCGTACGATCGCCAGCTCCGCCTTGACCAGCAGGGCGTCCGGGTCCCGTGGCGCGGCGGCCAGCCAGTCGGCGAGCCAGTCCGGACGGCTGACGGCGAACGCCGCGAGCCGCATCGTGTACCGGTCGCGGTTCTCCCACTCGGCGGACTCCCGGGTGGTGGCGAGGAGTGCGGCCACCCCTGCGTACTCGCCCCCGGCGGCGGCCACCAGCGCGGGGCCGAGCCGCCCGTCGGGCGCGTCGAGGAGCAGTTCCTCGTCGGCCGGGAGGGCGGCCGCGAGGTGCGGGGTGTGCCTGACCGCGCGGACGGCACGGATCAGGGCGCGTACGAATGACATGGTGCGAACCATTCAAAACCGCAGGTCGGAGCTCCGCCAGTGGTGTGCGGTGAAGAGTCTGTGGCGGCCGTGACGGTTGTACGGGCGCGGGTCAAGGCGTTGCAAATTTCGGCCGGGCGCGGTGCCGGTCATGGCATGGACGTGGCCATGGCGCCCGCCGTCCTCCAAGCCTCCCTCAGCCGCGTCGCAGCAGCCGTGAGGCGCCTGCCGCCACCGTCGTCGCCAGGATCCAGCCCAGCAGGATGAGCGCCGCCGAGACCCACTGCCAGCCGCCGTGCAGCTTCCAGTAGCCGTCCTGGCCGAGGTTGACCACGGGGATGAGGAGGTCGAGGGCGTACAGGGAGGCGTTCCAGTCGGGGTGTTCGTCCGCCTTGATCGGCTGCGGGTCGTAGTGCGAGAACGCCAGCGCGCCCATCGCCCACAGGATCGCCATCCACAGCGCGGCCCGGCCGGGCCGGTAGCCGTACGCCACGGTGACGTCCTGGAGCACGCCCCACAGCTTGCCCGCGAGCGGCAGCGTCTCGCGGCGTCGGCGCTGCTTGGCGAGCAGCACCTCGCGCGCGTCCGCGTCCTCGCCGCTGTTGCGCAGCACGGTCGCGAGGCGCTCGTACGGCTCCGGCGCGTACTCGGGGGTCGCGGCCGCCACCCACTCAAGCCGTCTGGTCAGCGGGAACAGTCCGCGCGGGATCAGGTTCTCGTAGCTGAAGCCGCCCATCGCCAGGCCCCCGGGCCCCGGCCAGCTGGTCGACATGTCGACGAGGTTGACGACCCGGGCGCCCGAGAGCACCACCTTGCCGTGCTCCGGCCGCTCGCCGAGGAAGCGCAGCTCCGGCGTCTGCACCCGGCGCAGCGACAGCTCCTGGTAGTCCCGCATCACGAAGCGCGCGCTCTGCAGGTCCAGGGCGTCCCCGAACCGCCCGTCGTCCAGACGCAGCCCGCCCTCGCAGACGAACGGCTGGACGCGGGTACCCCGGGCCGGGGTGCTGGTGTAGTTCGTCCCGTACGGCGGTGTGGTGGTCTCGGTCGCGCCCGGGGAGACCGCGGCCGCCGTCATGTAGACCGTGCGCTCCACGGTGAGCTGCGGGGCGTTGAGCGCGCGGCGGCCCTCCGGGTTCACGAGTTTGCTGCCGCGCAGGCTCAGGGTGACCCCGACCTTGGCGGAGCGCAGGCTCACCTCGCCGTACGACTCGATGAGCTCGGCCTGGAGGTCCTGGGCGACCGAGAGACCGTCGGCGGCGATCGAGCGGCCCTTGCGGTCGGGGTGGATCACGGCCTCGTTGAGCAGCAGATCCGTACCGATGTGGGCGTCGGTGAGGCGGATGCCGTGGGCGATGCGGCAGCGCGGCAGATGCAGATCGCCCTCGGTCTGCAGGCGGGCCGCCTCAAGGCGGGGAATCGCGCAGCGGACCATCCGCCAGGTGGTGACCCGGCACTCGGGCAGCAGCACCTCGTTCTCGAACCGGCAGTTGTTCAGCTCGACGTACGGCGTGACGGTGCCGCCGGCGAGGTTGAGGGGCCCCATGATCTGCACGCCGTTGAGCTTCAGCGCGGCGACCCGCCCGGGCATCGCGGACGGCCCGTTGAGCAGCACGCGCGCGACCGCCCGCGCGCGCACCGTGCGCTCGGGCCCCCAGGCGCGCCCGGAGAACGGGTCGTCCCGCAGCGGATTGCGGGTGCGCAGGTCGTAGGTGCTGCCGTTGCGGAAGTTCGTCCACATCCCCCGCTCCACCGGGCTGAACCAGCCCGGTGGCGTCTCGTCGTCCGCCGCCACGGTCACTGCCGTCCCCCTCGTCCCCTGCCGGTCCCGCACCCTCGCGTGCGTGTGTAACGGAGTGAACGCTAGTGGTCACTGTCGAAGTGCGGGACGGGCGGGACACGTATCAGCCAGTGATACGGGCGACCGGTGGCGCGAAGCGGTCTGAGAGAATTGGTTCCGTGATCTCTCGAATCGATCTGCGCGGCAACGCCCTCCCCGAGGGGGGCGCCCTGCGCGACCTGCTGCCCCGTGCCGAGTTCGACGTGGAAGCCGCCCTGGAGAAGGTGCGGCCCATCTGCGAGGACGTCCATCATCGTGGCACGGCGGCGCTGATCGAGTACGCGGAGAGGTTCGACGGCGTCACCCTGGAGCGCATCAGGGTGCCCGCCGAGGCGGTCGCCGAGGCCCTGGACCAGCTGGACCCGCAGGTCAGGGCCGCTCTGGAGGAGTCGATCCGGCGGGCCAGGATCGTCCACCGCGAGCAGCGCCGCAGCGAGCACACCACCCAGGTGGTGCCCGGCGGCACGGTCACCGAGAAGTGGGTACCGGTCGAGCGCGTGGGCCTTTACGCGCCGGGCGGGCGCTCCGTCTACCCGTCGTCCGTGGTCATGAACGTCGTCCCGGCCCAGGAGGCGGGCGTCGAGTCCATCGCGCTCGCGTCCCCGCCGCAGAAGGAGTTCGGCGGCCTGCCGCACCCGACGATCCTGGCCGCGTGCGCGCTGCTCGGCGTCGACGAGGTGTACGCGGCGGGCGGCGCCCAGGCCGTCGCGATGTTCGCGTACGGCACCGAGGAGTGTGCGCCCGCGAACATGGTGACCGGCCCCGGCAACATCTGGGTCGCCGCCGCCAAGCGCTACTTCACCGGCCGGATCGGCATCGACACCGAGGCCGGGCCGACCGAGATCGCCGTCCTCGCGGACGAGACCGCCGACCCCGCGCACGTCGCCGCCGACCTGATCAGCCAGGCCGAGCACGACCCGATGGCGGCCGCCGTCCTGGTCACCGACTGCGCCGCGCTCGCCGACGCGGTCGAGCGCGAGCTGGAGCCGCAGGTCGCGGCGACCAAGCACGTCGAGGACCGGATCAAGCCCGCCCTGGCCGGCAAGCAGTCCGCGATCGTCCTGGTCGACGGGCTGGAGCAGGGCCTGAAGGTGGTCGACGCGTACGGCGCCGAGCACCTGGAGATCCAGACCGCCGACGCCGCCGCGGTGGCCGGGAGGGTCCGCAACGCGGGCGCGATCTTCGTCGGCCCGTACGCCCCGGTCTCGCTCGGCGACTACTGCGCGGGCTCCAACCACGTGCTGCCCACCGGCGGCTGCGCCTGCCACTCCTCGGGTCTGTCCGTGCAGTCGTTCCTGCGCGGCATCCACATCGTCGACTACACGCGCGACGCCCTCGCCGAGGTCACCCACCACGTCGTGGCGCTCGCCGAGGCCGAGGACCTGCCCGCGCACGGGGCGGCCCTGAAGGCGCGGTTCGGATGGAAGGTGCCGGGCCAGTGAGCACGTACGACATCGGCATCGACGACCTCCCCATCCGGGACGAACTGCGCGGCAAGTCCCCGTACGGGGCCCCGCAGCTCGACGTGCCCGTCCAGCTGAACACCAACGAGAACCCGTACCCGCTGCCCGAGCCGCTGGTCGCGCGGATCGCCGAGCGGGTCGCCGAGGCCGCGCGCGGCCTCAACCGCTACCCGGACCGGGACGCGGTGGAGCTGCGTACCGAGCTCGCCCGCTATCTCACCCGCACCGGCGGGCACCCGGTCGGCGCCGAGAACGTCTGGGCGGCCAACGGCTCCAACGAGGTCATCCAGCAGCTGCTCCAGACCTTCGGCGGCCCGGGCCGCACCGCGATCGGCTTCGAGCCCTCGTACTCGATGCACGGCCTCATCGCGCGCGGCACCGGCACCGGCTGGATCTCGGGCCCGCGCAACGACGACTTCACCATCGACGTCGAGGCGGCGAGGAAGGCGATCGCCGAGCACCGGCCGGACGTCGTCTTCATCACCTCGCCCAACAACCCGACGGGCACGGCGGTCGAGGCCGAGACGGTCCTCGCGCTGTACGAGACCGCGCAGGCCACGAAGCCGTCGCTGGTCGTCGTCGACGAGGCGTACGTCGAGTTCAGCCACCGCGCCTCCCTGCTGCCGCTCATCGAGGGCCGCCCGAACCTGGTCGTCTCGCGGACCATGTCCAAGGCGTTCGGCGCGGCCGGGCTGCGGCTCGGCTATCTCGCCGCGCACCCGGCGGTGGTCGACGCCGTCCAGCTCGTACGGCTGCCGTACCACCTCTCCGCCGTCACCCAGGCGACCGCGCTCGCGGCCCTGGAGCACACGGACACGCTGCTCGGCTATGTCGAGCAGCTGAAGAAGGAGCGGGACCGGCTGGTCACCGAGCTGCGCGCGGCCGGATACGAGGTGACCGACTCGGACGCCAACTTCGTCCAGTTCGGCCGCTTCGAGGACTCCCACACCGCCTGGCAGAAGATCCTCGACCAGGGTGTCCTGGTCCGTGACAACGGAGTGCCCGGGTGGCTGCGCGTCACCGCCGGCACCCCCACCGAGAACGACGCGTTCCTGGACGCGGTCCGTCAGCTGAAGAAGGAGCAGAGAGCATGAGCCGCGTCGGCCGTGTCGAACGCACCACCAAGGAGACGTCCGTCCTTGTCGAGATCGACCTCGACGGGACCGGAAAGGTCGATGTGTCGACGGGAGTCGGCTTCTACGACCACATGCTCGACCAGCTCGGCCGCCACGGCCTCTTCGACCTGACGGTCAAGACCGACGGCGATCTGCACATCGACTCGCACCACACCATCGAGGACACCGCCCTCGCCCTCGGCGCCGCATTCAAGCAGGCGCTCGGCGACAAGGTCGGCATCTACCGCTTCGGCAACTGCACGGTCCCCCTCGACGAGTCCCTGGCCCAGGTGACCGTGGACCTCTCCGGCCGCCCGTACCTGGTGCACACCGAGCCCGAGAACATGGCGCCGATGATCGGCGAGTACGACACCACGATGACCCGGCACATACTGGAGTCGTTCGTGGCGCAGGCGCAGATCGCGCTGCACGTCCACGTCCCGTACGGGCGCAACGCGCACCACATCGTGGAGTGCCAGTTCAAGGCGCTGGCCCGTGCACTGCGGTACGCGTCCGAGCACGACCCGCGTGCCGCGGGCATCCTTCCTTCGACCAAGGGCGCGCTGTGACCGGCCTCAACACCATCCTCATCGTCCTCGGGCTCTTCCTCGCGGGCGGCGTCTACTCCTTCATCAAGCAGGAGATGTCCAAGAGCCTGATCACGCTGCTCGCGATCAGCTCGGCGCTGTGCCTGGCCGCCGGCATCCTCCGCCTGGAGGTGTGGAATTGAGCGCGACCGCTCCTCGTAAGAAGGTCGTGGTCTTCGACTACGGCTTCGGCAACGTCCGCTCCGCCGAGCGCGCCCTCGCCCATGTCGGCGCGGACGTCGAGATCACCCGTGACTTCGACACGGCGATGAACGCGGACGGGCTGCTCGTGCCCGGCGTGGGCGCCTTCTCGGCGTGCATGCAGGGGCTGCGCGAGGCGCGCGGCGACTGGATCGTGGGACGGCGCCTCTCCGGCGGGCGCCCGGTGATGGGCATCTGCGTCGGTATGCAGATCCTCTTCGCCAAGGGCATCGAGCACGGCGTGGAGACCGAGGGCCTGGACGAGTGGCCCGGCACGGTCGGGCCGCTGAAGGCCCCGATCGTCCCGCACATGGGCTGGAACACGGTCAAGGCCCCCGAGGACACCGAGCTCTTCGCGGGCCTGGACGCCGACACCCGGTACTACTTCGTGCACTCGTACGCGGTGCACGACTGGACGCTGGAAGTCGGCAACGCCAACATCCGTGCCCCCAAGGTCACTTGGGCCACCCATGGCGAGCCGTTCGTGGCCGCGGTGGAGAACGGCGCGCTGTGGGCGACCCAGTTCCACCCCGAGAAGTCCGGCGACGCCGGCGCCCAGCTGCTGACCAACTGGATCGGAACCCTGTGATGTCCGCCAAGCTCGAACTCCTGCCCGCCGTCGACGTCCGCGATGGCCAGGCCGTCCGCCTCGTCCACGGCGAGTCCGGCTCGGAGACCTCTTACGGCTCCCCGCTCCAGGCGGCGCTCGCCTGGCAGAAGTCCGGCGCCGAGTGGCTGCACCTGGTCGACCTGGACGCCGCCTTCGGCACCGGCGACAACCGCGCGGTGATCGCCGAGGTCTCCGCCGCCATGGACATCAAGGTGGAGCTCTCCGGCGGCATCCGCGACGACGCCTCGCTGGCCGCGGCCCTCGCTACCGGCTGCACCCGGGTCAACCTGGGCACCGCGGCCCTGGAGACCCCCGAGTGGGTCGCCAAGGTCATCGCCGAGCACGGCGACAAGATCGCGGTCGGCCTGGACGTACGCGGGACGACGCTGCGCGGCCGCGGCTGGACGCGCGACGGCGGCGACCTCTACGAGACGCTGGCCCGCCTCGACTCCGAGGGCTGCGCCCGTTACGTGGTGACCGACATCGCCAAGGACGGCACGCTCACCGGCCCCAACCTGGAGCTGCTGCGCAACGTCTGCGCCGCCACCGACAAGCCGGTGGTGGCCTCGGGCGGCGTCTCCTCGCTGGACGACCTGCGGGCGCTGTCGGGCCTCGTCCCGCTGGGTGTCGAGGGGGCGATCGTGGGCAAGGCTCTGTACGCGAAGGCGTTCACCCTCGAAGAAGCCCTGGAGGCTGTGTCAGCATGACCGGTGCGCGGGTACAGAGCGGCAGTCCCTGGGAAGAGGCCTTCGGCTTCGCGCGCGCCGTGGTGGCGGGCGACCATGTGCATGTCGCGGGCACCACACCCTTCAAGGGCACGGTCCTGTACGGCGAGGGCGACCCCTACGAACAGGCCAAGGTCGCCTTCGGCAACGCGCTGGCCGCGCTCGAGGAGCTCGGACTCGGCGTCGAGTCCGTGGTCCGCACCCGGATGTACCTGACCCATGCGCGCGACATCGACGAGGCGGGACGGGCCCACAAGGAGCTCTTCGACGCCGTCCGTCCGGCGGCCACGCTGGTCATCGTGACCGGCCTGGTCGACCCGCGCATGCTGGTCGAAGTAGAAGTAGACGCGTACCGGGGCGCCCTGGGCGGCGCCCCCGAAGGAGCCCCCGCATGACCCTCGCGGTCCGAGTCATCCCCTGCCTGGACGTCGACAACGGCCGGGTGGTCAAGGGGGTCAACTTCCAGAACCTGCGCGACGCCGGCGACCCCGTCGAGATGGCCAAGCTGTACGACGCCGAGGGCGCGGACGAGCTGACGTTCCTGGACATCACCGCGTCCTCCGGCAACCGCGAGACCACGTACGACGTGGTGCGGCGCACCGCCGAGCAGGTCTTCATCCCGCTGACGGTGGGCGGCGGGGTGCGCTCCGCCGACGACGTGGACCGGCTGCTGCGGGCCGGGGCGGACAAGGTGGGCGTCAACACGGCGGCGATCGAGCGCCCCGAGCTGATCCGCGAGATCGCGGAGCGCTTCGGGCGTCAGGTCCTCGTCCTGTCGGTCGACGCGCGCCGCACCCCGTCCGGCTCCTTCGAGGTCACCACCCACGGCGGCCGCCGTGGCACCGGCATCGACGCGGTGGAGTGGGCGCACCGGGCGGCCGAGCTGGGGGCGGGGGAGATTCTGCTCAACTCGATGGACGCGGACGGGACGAAAGACGGGTACGACGTCGCGATGATCTCGGCGGTCCGGGCCCACGTCACCGTGCCGGTGATCGCCTCGGGCGGCGCGGGCCGCCTCGCCGACTTCCCGCCCGCGGTGGCGGCGGGCGCGGACGCGGTCCTGGCGGCGTCGGTGTTCCACTTCGGCGACCTGCGGATCGCGGACGTGAAGTCGGAACTGCGGGCGGCGGGCCACCCGGTCCGCTGAATTGCTCGCGCAGTTCCCCGCGCCCCTAGGAGGGCCCGAAGGGCCCATTTAAGGGGCGCGGGGAACTGCGCGAGCAACCCAGCACGATCCGCACCCGAAGAGATCCCTCGGAGAGTTTCGGGAAGGGGCGGGGTGGGGGATCAAACCCCCAGCTTCGCCTCCAGCGCCTTCGCCGCCGCGGCCTTGTCCCCCTCGACCTGGACGTTCGCCGCGCCCTGGCGGCCCGAGGCGAACAGGGCCAGTTCCCCCGGCTCGCCGGTGACCGTGACCACCGGGGTGCCGCGGCGCGCGACGGCGGTCTGGCCGTCCGGACGGCGCAGGACCAGGCCGACCGGCGAGCGCCGCCCCATCAGCCGCGCCATCTTCTCCAGCCGGGACCACAGCGCATCCGAGAACACCGCATCCAGCTCGCGCGGGGTCCAGTCGGGCTGGGCCCGGCGGACGTCCTCGCCGTGGACGTAGAACTCCACCGCGTTCGCCCCCTCGTCGACCTGCTTGAGGCTGTACGGCGAGAACTTCGGCGGCCCCGTACGGATCAGCTGGATCAGCTCCTCGTACGGCTTCGCGGCGAACTCCGCCTGCACCCGGTCCAGCCGGGCCTTCAGCGCGCCGACGAGCAGCCCGCCCGCCGCGTCCAGACGCCGCTCGCGCACGACCAGATGGGCGGCGAGGTCCCGGGTGGTCCAGTCGTCGCACAGGGTCGGGGCCTGCGGGCCCGCCGCCTCCAACAGATCGGCGAGCAGAAGCCGTTCACGCTTGGCATGGGTCGACATGGGGGTCAGCGTACGACCGCGGGCCCCGTCCGCCCAGTGGACGCACCGCCCGCCCACCGTCCGCGCCACGGCACAATAGGCCCATGACCAGCAATCTCGACCCCGCCGTCGCCGCCCGCCTCAAGCGCAGCGCCGATGGTCTGGTCCCGGCCATCGCCCAGCAGTACGACACCGGCGAGGTGCTCATGCTCGGCTGGATGGACGACGAGGCCCTGCACCGCACGCTGACCACCGGCCGCTGCACGTACTGGTCGCGCAGCCGCCGGGAGTACTGGGTCAAGGGCGACACCTCGGGGCATTTCCAGCACGTCAAGTCCGTCGCGCTCGACTGCGACGCGGACACGCTGCTCGTGAAGGTCGACCAGGTCGGGGCCGCCTGCCACACCGGTAACCGGACGTGTTTCGACGCCGACGTGCTGTTGCCCGCCACCGGTCAGTAGGGTCGGGCGGCATGGATCTCGAAACCTTCCGCAAGCTGGCGGTGGACCGCCGCGTCATCCCGGTCAGCCGCCGCCTCCTCGCGGACGGCGACACCCCGGTGGGTCTCTACCGCAAGCTCGCCGCCGAACGCCCCGGCACGTTTCTGCTGGAGTCGGCCGAGAACGGCCGGTCCTGGTCGCGCTACTCGTTCGTCGGCGTCCGCTCCGCCGCCACCCTCACCGCCCGCGACGGCCAGGCCCACTGGCTCGGCACCCCGCCGGTCGGCGTCCCCACTTCGGGTGATCCGCTGGCCGCCCTGAAGGCCACCGTCGAGGCGCTGCACACCCCGCGCGACCTGGTGGCCGGGATGCCCCCGTTCACCGGCGGCATGGTCGGCTACCTCGGTTACGACATCGTGCGCCGCCTGGAGAAGATCGCCGAGCACGGCGGCGACGACCTCAAGCTCCCCGAGCTGACGATGCTGCTCACCTCCGACCTCGCCGTCCTCGACCACTGGGACGGCTCGGTCCTCTTGATCGCCAACGCGATCAACCACAACGACCTCGACACGGGCGTCGACGAGGCGTACGCGGACGCCGTCGCCCGGCTCGACGCGATGGAGGCGGACCTGGCCAAGCCGGTCGAGTACGCGCCCGTCGCGCTGCCGACGTCGGAGCTGCCCGAGTACACCGCGCTGTGGGGCGGCCCGGCCTACCAGGACGCCGTCGAGGACATCAAGGAGCGCATCCGCGCGGGCGAGGCCTTCCAGGTGGTGCCCTCGCAGCGGTTCGAGACGCCGTGCCACGCGAGCGCCCTGGACGTCTACCGGGTGCTGCGGGCCACCAACCCGTCCCCGTACATGTATCTCTTCCGCTTCGACGGCTTCGACGTCGTGGGCTCCAGCCCCGAGGCGCTGGTCAAGGTCGAGGACGGGCGGGCGATGGTGCACCCGATCGCCGGGACCCGGCACCGGGGCGCCACCCCGCAGGAGGACCACGACCTCGCCGAGGAACTGCTCGCCGACCCCAAGGAGCGGGCCGAGCACCTGATGCTGGTGGACCTGGGTCGCAACGACCTGGGCCGGGTCTGCGAGCCGGGCTCGGTCGAGGTCGTCGACTTCATGTCGGTCGAGCGGTACTCGCACGTCATGCACATCGTGTCGACGGTGACGGGCCGGGTCGCCCCGGGCCGTACCGCCTTCGACGTCCTCACCGCGTGCTTCCCGGCCGGCACCCTCTCCGGGGCGCCCAAGCCGCGCGCGATGCAGATCATCGAGGAACTGGAACCCAGCCGCCGAGGCCTCTACGGCGGCTGCGTCGGCTACCTCGACTTCGCCGGCGACTCCGACACCGCGATCGCCATCCGCACCGCCCTGCTCCGCGACGGCACGGCATACGTCCAGGCCGGAGCCGGCGTGGTGGCCGACTCCGACCCGGTGGCGGAGGACAACGAGTGCCGCAACAAGGCGGCGGCGGTACTACGAGCGGTACACACGGCGAACAGGATCAGCGGCTAGCGACCCCCGCGCGCCTTGGGGGCCCGGAGGGCCCTCCTAGGGGCGCGGGGAACTGCGCGACAAGCCCCCACCGACCCGCAGCCGAACGATCAACCAGTGAACGCAGCAACGCCGTTCGGCGTACCAAGCCCCGACGGCCCGTCGTACCCCGTACCACCCGAGCACAGGTAGCTAGGCGAGCAACTGCCATTCGACCCGCTGGTCACGTCATTGAGCGAGGACGTGTGGGCGTACGGGAAGGACGAAGGGGTCGAGCCCGAAGACGGGGCACCGGCCAACGCGTACACCGCAGCGATCAGCGGCGAAGAAGCGCTGGTACCGCCGAAGACCATCCACCCCGTCCCCGACCCGTACGTGTCGTACACAGCCACACCCGTGGCCGGGTCGGCCACAGCCGACACGTCAGCCACAGTCCGCTTCGCGCACCCGCTGTCCTTCTGCCAGCTCGGCTTCGCGTCATACCCGGAGCATCCGGACCCCGCGCCGCTCCACACCGACTCGCTCCAGCCCCGGCTGTTGGAGGCCGAGCTGAGCGAGGTGCCGCCGACGGCGGTGACATAGCGGGAGGCCGCCGGGTACTCCACGCCGTAGCCGCCGTCACCGGAGCTGACGGTGATGGCGACGCCCGGGTGGTTGAAGTACGTGCTGTCGTACGACGTGTCGGAGGACGACTCGCCGCCGCCGTAGCTGTTCGAGACGTACTTCGCGCCCAGCGAGACCGCGGTGTTCACGGCCGTGCCGAGGTTGGTCATCGACGCCGTACTGGCCTCGACCAGCAGGATCTTGCAGTTGGGGCAGGCCGCGCTGACCATGTCGAGGTCGAGGGATATCTCCTCGGCCCAGCCGGAGTTGGCGCGCGGCAGCTTGCTGGTGCCGCTCTGGCCGACCTTCTTGAAGCAGCCGTTGGCGGTGGTGCAGGCGGACAGACCGTACTGGGAGCGGTAGGCGGCGAGGTCCGACTCGGCCTTGGGGTCGTCGTACGCGTCGACGATGGCGACGGTCTGCCCCGAACCGGCCGTGGCGGACGGCAGTTTGTACGCCGACTGGAGCGAGGCCGGGCCGTAGCCCGAGGGCGCGGCGGCAGCGGTCAGGGAACGCTCGGCGTTCGCCGACCGGACCGTGCCGCCGGTCACCTTGAGCGCCTTGCAGGCCATGACGTCCTTGTGCGTGGGGAGCGCACAGGAGCGGACGGTCGTCACACCGCGCGAGGAGCTCGGCGCCGCCTGGGCCAGGGGAGTCGCCAGGGCGAGCGCGGCCGCGGCCAGTGAGGCGGCCACGGCGGTGGGGGAGAGGTTTCTGCGCAACTTAGTTCCTCCGAGAGGTGGGTGAACCAGGGAGTACGTGCGGGTGCGCTGTTCCGGGCGTGACGCGTGGTACGCGGCACGAACCGCCGTGACCGTAGGGGTGACCGGCTCATGTCAACAAGATGAGTGCTGGACTATCTACCTCCGCTTTGCCGTACGGGCGATTCGATGGCGGATCGCTTGCCGGACCCGGTGCGACCCTTGCCCGACCCGGGGGTTGACTCCGGCCAGGGGGCGGTGCGAAATCACGCCATTACCCGGCCCCCGGTGACAAGATCGGTGCGCCGCAGGCGATAGTGGAGTACGTGAGTGCCGTTCCCGTACCCCAGTCGCGTGCCGAATCCGCGTCGCCAAACCGTGGCGGCGGCCGCCGCACCCTCGCCGCCGCCCTGCTCTTCGGCGCCGCCGGAGCCGCCGTCGTCCTGCTCGCCTCCGGGCAGACCTGGGCCAAGGGCCACGCCGCCGTCGGGGGCGGCACGGTGCCGCTGCACGCCACCGGGCAGAACGTGACGGGAGTCCCCGCCGCCCTCGCGATAGTCGGCCTCGCGGCCCTCGTCGCGGTCTTCGCGGTCCGCCGGGCCGGGCGGCTGCTGGTCTCCGCGATGCTGGCGCTGAGCGGCGCCGGCGCCTCCGTCGCCGCCTTCCTCGGCGCCGACAACAGCGCGGCCCTCGACGAGAAGGCCGCCCGCACCAGCGGCGACGCGGCCGCGACCATCGGCGGCCTCACCCACACCGCCTGGCCGTACGTGACCTTCGCGGGCGGGCTCCTCATCCTGATCGCCGGGCTCCTCGCGCTGCGCTTCGGCGCGAACTGGCCCGCCATGGGCGGCCGCTACGAGCGCGACGGCAGCCCCCGGGCGCGCAAGCCCCGCCCGGTCAAGGACCCGGACCGGCCCGAGGAGCTGTGGAAGGCGCTGGACCGGGGCGAGGACCCGACCGGCGTGTGAGCTCCCCCACGGGGGAGGCCCCGGGCTCGGGGCACGCACGCGGGTGCGCGACAATGGTCGATGAGCGGTCGGCGTCCCCGGGACAGAGCGGCCGGCCAGTCGACCCAGAGATTCACCAACGAGGAGCAACTCATGGCGGGCAGCAGCGGCGGCCACGGACACACCCCGGCCGCCTGGACCGGTGTCATCATCTCCTTCATCGGCTTCTGTGCGGCCTCGGTCTTCATCGTCGCCGCCAACCCGATCGGTTTCTGGGCCGGCACGGCCCTCACGGTGCTCGGCGCGGTCGTCGGCGGGGTCATGAAGATGGCCGGCATGGGCACCCCCAAGGAGACCCCCGAGATGACGCGCGCCCGCGAGGAGGCCGGCCTCAAGGCCGCCGCCCGCCTCGCCGAGGCCCGCTGACGCTCCGCGGAACGGCAGTACGCGCAATTCGTCGTACGCAGGTGAGGCGCAGTCCCGACGGGGCTGCGCCTTTCCGTATGAGCGGGGACGACGGGGCTGCGCCCTCGCGCGCGAGCGGGGACAATCGCCGGGTGGACGCCACCGAGACCCCGAGACCCGCAGCGGCCCCCGCCCCGGCGGCGCGCCGGCTGCTCGTGCCGCTGGGCACCCTCGCCGCAGTAGGCGCGGCCTTCGCGTATGTGGGCACGGTCGACCCGAACGAGCCGGGCCACTACCCCGTCTGCCCGCTGTACGCGCTGACCGGGATCTACTGCCCCGGCTGCGGCGGACTGCGCAGCGCCCACGACTTCATCACCGGCCACTTCGGCGCGGCCCTGGGAGCCAACGCGCTCGCCGTCGTCGGCTATCTGCTCTTCGCCGTCCTGTGGACCCTCTGGGCCACCCGTTCGGCGCGCGGGCTGCCCTTCCGTATCGACCTCAAGGACGCCCACTGGTGGGGCATCGGAGTGGTTCTGGTGATCTTCTCGGTGGCCCGGAATCTACCGTTCGGGTCTGTGCTCGCACCGTGACATTCCGTATATCTGCGCATGTCCCGGCTGTCCGCACAGTGGGACGGACGTCAACCGGATGCGAGCTCGGCGGCTCGGTGCGGATACCATCGTCATGGCTGATCCAGGCCGATCGTCAACGTCACCACCGTTTCGGAAGGGGGCCGCTCGCGTGAGTGTGCTCGACGAGATCATCGAGGGCGTCCGCGCCGATCTGGCGGAACGGCAGGCGCGGGTGGGCCTCGACGAGCTCAAGGAGCGCGCCGCCAAGGCGCCCCAGGCTCGGGACGGCGTCGCGGCTCTGCGCGGCGAAGGCGTCAAGGTCATCTGTGAGGTCAAGCGCTCCAGCCCCTCCAAGGGCGCGCTGGCGGCCATCGCCGACCCGGCGGGCCTCGCCGCCGACTACGAGGCGGGCGGCGCCGCCGTCATCTCCGTGCTCACCGAGCAGCGCCGCTTCGGCGGCTCGCTGGCCGACCTGGAGGCCGTGCGCGCCAAGGTCGACATCCCGGTGCTGCGCAAGGACTTCATCGTCACCGCGTACCAGCTGTGGGAGGCCCGTGCGTACGGTGCCGACCTGGCACTCCTGATCGTGGCCGCCCTGGAGCAGCCCGCCCTGGTCTCCCTCATCGAGCGGGCCGAGTCCATCGGGCTCACCCCGCTGGTCGAGGTGCACGACGAGGAGGAGGTCGAGCGGGCCGTGGACGCGGGCGCCAAGATCATCGGCGTCAACGCGCGCAACCTCAAGACCCTCAAGGTCGACCGCACCACGTTCGAGCGCGTCGCCCCCGAGATCCCCTCGCACATCGTGAAGATCGCCGAGTCGGGAGTGCGCGGTCCGCACGACCTGATCGCGTACGCCAACGCGGGCGCCGACGCCGTCCTGGTCGGCGAGTCGCTGGTCACCGGCAAGGACCCCCGGGCGGCCGTCGCCGACCTGGTGGCCGCCGGTGCCCACCCCGCCCTGCGGCACGGGCGGAGCTGACCCCACGATGCCGATTTCCGCCCGCCTCGCCCCCGGCTGCCGCCCCCGCGGCTGCCGCGCCCCCGCACGCCGGGTGCACGGGCGACGCGTGCGGTACGTGATCGGCTCGGAGCCGGGTCAGGTCAACGGGATGCGATGGCGCGGCTTGCCCTGAGCGCCGCCTGAGTTTGAGCGCCCCATAGGGGCGCGGGACTGTGTCCATATGCGACTCCGTCGCGTGGGCGCGACCAGCTCAACACGTACGGCGCCTGGGCGAACCCGTGACCACACGTAACCCAGGACCGGGGCCACGCTACGGCGCCCCGGGGAGGTATCCCCATGTCCCACGAGCACGAGTTCTTCATCCCGGACCCGGAGGGTCAAGTCCCCACTGCCGAGGGGTACTTCGGCATCTTCGGCGGCAAGTTCATCCCCGAGGCGCTGGTCGCCGCCGTGGACGAGGTCGCCGTCGAGTACGAGAAGGCCAAGGCCGACCCCGCCTTCGCCGCCGAGCTCAACGACCTCATGGTCAACTACACCGGCCGGCCGAGCGCGCTCACCGAGGTGCCCCGGTTCGCCGAGCACGCGGGCGGCGCCCGGGTCTTCCTCAAGCGCGAGGACCTGAACCACACCGGCTCGCACAAGATCAACAACGTCCTCGGCCAGGCGCTGCTCACCAAGCGCATGGGCAAGACGCGCGTGATCGCCGAGACGGGCGCGGGCCAGCACGGCGTCGCGACCGCGACCGCGTGCGCCCTGTTCGGCCTCGAATGCACCATCTACATGGGCGAGGTCGACACCGAGCGCCAGGCGCTGAACGTCGCCCGGATGCGGATGCTCGGCGCCGAGGTCGTCCCCGTGAAGTCCGGCAGCCGCACCCTGAAGGACGCCATCAACGAGGCGTTCCGCGACTGGGTCGCCAACGTGGACCGTACGCACTACCTCTTCGGCACGGTCGCGGGCCCGCACCCGTTCCCGGCCATGGTCCGCGACTTCCACCGGGTCATCGGCGTCGAGGCCCGCCGCCAGATCCTGGAGCGCGCCGGGCGCCTCCCGGACGCGGCCGTGGCGTGCGTCGGCGGCGGCTCCAACGCCATCGGGCTCTTCCACGCCTTCATCCCCGACGCGGGCGTCCGCCTGATCGGCTGCGAGCCCGCGGGGCACGGCATCGAGACCGGCGAGCACGCGGCGACGCTGACGGCGGGCGAGCCGGGCATCCTGCATGGCTCGCGTTCGTACGTACTCCAGGACGAGGAGGGCCAGATCACCGAGCCCTACTCGATCTCGGCCGGTCTGGACTACCCGGGCATCGGGCCCGAGCACTCCTACCTCAAGGACATCGGCCGCGGCGAGTACCGCGCGGTGACCGACGACGCGGCGATGCAGGCCCTGCGGCTGCTCTCGCGCACCGAGGGCATCATCCCGGCGATCGAGTCCGCGCACGCGCTCGCGGGCGCCCTCGAAGTCGGCCGTGAGCTGGGCAAGGACGGGCTGCTCCTGGTCAACCTGTCCGGGCGCGGCGACAAGGACATGGACACGGCGGCCCGCTACTTCGGGCTGTACGACAACGGGACCGAGGGGGACGCGAAGTGAGCGGGAACGTGACTCTGCTGAGCGACACCCTCGCCAAGGCGAAGGCCGAGGACCGGGCCGCGCTCATCGCGTATCTGCCGGCCGGGTTCCCGACCGTCGACGGCGGCATCGAGGCGATCAAGGCCGTCTTCGACGGCGGCGCGGACGTGGTCGAGGTCGGTCTGCCGCACAGCGACCCGGTCCTGGACGGGCCGGTCATCCAGACCGCCGACGACATCGCGCTCAAGGGCGGCGTGAAGATCGCCGACGTGCTGCGCACCGTCCGCGAGGCGTACGCGGCGACCGGCAAGCCGGTGCTGGTGATGACGTACTGGAACCCCATCGACCGGTACGGCGTGGAGCGCTTCACCGCCGAGCTCGCCGAGGCGGGCGGCGCCGGGTGCATCCTGCCCGACCTGCCGGTCCAGGAGTCCGCGCTGTGGCGCGAGCACGCCGACAAGCACGGCCTCGGCACGGTCTTCGTGGTCGCGCCGAGCAGCAAGGACGAACGGCTCGCGCAGATCACGGCCGTCGGCTCCGGCTTCGTGTACGCGGCGTCCCTGATGGGTGTCACGGGCACGCGCGCGTCGGTCGGCGCGCAGGCCGAGGACCTGGTGCGCCGGACCCGGGCGACCACCGAACTGCCGGTGTGCGTCGGGCTCGGCGTCTCCAACGCGGCCCAGGCCGCCGAGGTCGCCGCCTTCTCCGACGGCGTGATCGTCGGCTCGGCGTTCGTGCAGCGGCTGCTCGATGCTCCCGATCACGAGAGCGGTCTGGCCGCGGTGCGCGAACTCGCGGGTGAACTCGCCCGTGGAGTACGCCGTACGCCGTAGGGGGTAGGCCGTACGTCGTGACGTTCCGTAACCTCCACGGGGTCGTTGCGGTGCGGAGCGCGTTAGCTCGTACGGGTGGATCTGGGACCGGGGAGGCACGTGGGTGCCTCCCCGGTTCGTTGCCCCGGGTGTGAGCGAGAAGAACGAAGGCAAACGAACGGCCCGCGAACGGCTGGCCCAGGAACGCGAGCGGCAGCGGGCGCACGACCGGCGGCGGCGCACGATGATCGTCGGCGCGGCGGTGGTGTGCGTGCTGGGGCTGGCCGCGGTGATCGGCGTGATCGCGGCGAACACCAAGGGCGGCAGCAGTAAGAAGGCGGCGGGCCCCGTGATGGCGCCCTCCGGAGCCGGTGGCAAGGACAGCCTGGCGATCCCGGTGGGCGCGTCCGACGCGCCGTCCACCCTGACGATCTGGGAGGACTTCCGCTGCCCGGCCTGCATGGCGTTCGAGACGAGCTTCCGGCCCACGATCCACGAGCTGGAGAACAGCGGCCAGATCCGCGTTCAGTACCACCTCGCCACCCTCATCGACCGCAACCTCGGCGGCAGCGGCTCGCTGCGCGCGGCGAACGCGGCGGGCTGCGCGCAGGACGCCGGGAAGTTCCCGGAGTACCACGACGTGCTCTACACGAACCAGCCGCAGGAGACGGACGACGCGTACGCGAAGAACGCCAAGCTGATCGAGCTGGCCGGGAAGGTCCCGGGCCTGGACACGGCGGGCTTCCGCGCGTGCGTGGAGGACGGCAGGCACAACAGCTGGGTGGCCAAGTCCAACGACGCGTTCCAGAACGGCGGCTTCAACGGCACGCCGACGGTCCAGCTGAACGGGGAGTCGGTCTTCCCGCAGAAGGGCAGCGAGCAGATCACCCCGGCCAACCTGAAGAAGTGGGTCGCGGAGGCGAACAAGGGCAAGCAGCCGGGGAAGCCGACGCCGGGTGCGGTTTCTCCGTCGACGGGTTCGGCGTCGCCGGCGCCGGGTTCCGCCGACGAACGAGGCGGACCGGCGCCCACCCATCCCGGCGCGGCCGGGAAGCCGTCGGCGCCGACAGGTGGACAGACCGGCATGAAGGCGAAGAAGCACCCGTCGACGGCGGGCGCGGTGCCCGTCCCGGCGGCCTCGTAACCGCTCTCTCATGGCTCGTTACTCATAAGTTGCCGGGTGGGTGGTCCGAGCGCCCGCCCGGCAAGGTAGCGTCGACCCTGCCATGAACCTCGCTTTCATTCCCAGCCCGTCGACCGGCGTGATCCACCTCGGACCGATCCCGCTGCGCGGCTACGCGTTCTGCATCATCATCGGTGTCTTCGTCGCCGTCTGGTACGGCAACAAGCGCTGGATCGCCCGGGGCGGCAAAGCCGGCACCGTGGCCGACATCGCCGTCTGGGCGGTGCCCTTCGGCCTCGTCGGCGGCCGCCTCTACCACGTCATCACCGACTACCAGCTGTACTTCAGCGACGGTGAGGACTGGGTCGACGCCTTCAAGATCTGGCAGGGCGGCCTCGGCATCTGGGGCGCGATCGCCTTCGGCGCCGTGGGCGCGTGGATCGGCTGCCGCCGCCGGGGCATCCCGCTGCCGGCCTGGGCCGACGCGCTGGCCCCCGGCATCGCCTTCGCCCAGGCCATCGGCCGCTGGGGCAACTGGTTCAACCAGGAGCTGTACGGCAAGCCCACGGATGTGCCCTGGGCGCTGAAGATCAGCGAGGGTACGAACCGGGTGGCGGGCACGTACCACCCGACCTTCCTGTACGAGTCGCTGTGGTGCGTCGGCGTCGGCTTCCTCGTCATCTGGGCGGACCGCCGCTTCAAGCTGGGGCACGGTCGGGCGTTCGCGCTGTACGTCGCGGCGTACTGCGTGGGCCGGGGCTGGATCGAGTACATGCGCGTCGACGAGGCGCACCATGTGCTGGGGCTGCGCCTCAACGACTGGACGGCGATCACGGTCTTCGTCCTCGCGGTCACGTACATCGTGATCTCGTCGCGGGTCCGGCCGGGCCGGGAGACGGTTGTGGAGCCGGATGCGTCGGAGCCCGTGGAGTCTGCGGAGTCCGCTGACGCGGAGGCGAAGCCGGAGTCCGGGGATGCGCCTGCTGACGCGCCTGCGGCGGAGGCCGAGGCCGAGGAGCCGTCCGAGAACGGGACGCCGAGCAAGAGCTGAGACGGTCCGGGGCCGGGGGTTTGATCCCCCACCCCACCCCACCCCTTTCCGAAACCCTGCCGGGGGCTGTCCGGTCGGCTGACCGCCGGTGGGGGCTTGTCGCGCAGTTCCCCGCGCCCCTTGATGGGCCCTTCGGGCCCTTCTTAGGGGCGCGGGGCTGTGACATTTGCGGCTCCGCCGCGTGGGCGCGAGCAACATCCGGGCCCCGTTAGGGGCGCGGGGAACTGCGCGAGCAACCCAGCACGATCCGCAGACGAACGCACCCAAGCGGGGTGCAGGGGGCGCAGCCCCCGCTCTGGGGGACGGGGGCCTGCCCCCGGGAAACTTCCTTCACCCCCACCCACCCCCGGAGGGTCTCGGGAAGGGGTGGGGTGGGGGATCAGACCCGGCGGTGGGACAGCGATACCGTGCGGCGGGCCGCTTCGACCACCGCCGCGTCCACGAAGCGCCCGTCCGGCAACGCCAACGCACCCGTCTCCGTCCGCGACGCCGTCAGGACTTCCTGCGCCGCCGCCACCTCCGACGGCGGTGGGAGATAAGCGCGTTCGATCACCGGCAGCTGCGCCGGATGGATCGCCGCGCGACCCAGGAAGCCCAGGGAACGGCCGTGGGCGCACGACGCCGCCAGACCCGCCAGGTCGCTGATGTGGCGGAAGACCGACTGGGCCGGGGGTGCGAGACCCGCCGCCCGCGCCGCCACCACCACCCGGCTGCGCGACCAGTCGAGCCCGGCCTCACCCCGTACACCCAGATCCGCGCACAGATCCGCCTCGCCAAGCGCGATGCCCCCCACCGAGGGGTGCGAGCAGGCGATCGGGTACGCGTGCTCCACCCCCAGCGCGTTCTCCAGCAACGGATACAGCGGCACCCCCGGCGCCAGGTCGGCCATGCGCTGCACCTGGTGCGGGTGGGTGATCTTGGGGAGGCGGAAGCCGGAGACGCCGGGGAGGTCCGCCAGGGTCAGGACGTCCTCCTCGGCCGCCACCCGTACATGGACCGGGACAGCGGGACGGTCGGTCAGCAGCTCCGCCGTCGCCGACCGCGCGTACTCCTTCCGGCCCGCCCCCACCGCGTCCTCCAAGTCGACGATCACCACATCCGCCCCGGCCGACAGCGCCTTCTCGACCACCTGCGGCCGGTCGCCGGGAACGTACAGCCAGGTGAGAGGGATCGTCGCCGCAGACGTCACAGCGCGCCCGCCGTGCGCAGGGCCGTGATCTCCGGGCCCGACAGGCCCAGTTCGGTCAGGACCGCCTCCGTGTCCGCGCCGTGCGGGCGGCCCGCCCAGCGGATCGACCCGGGCGTCTCGGAGAGGCGGAACAGTACGTTCTGCATCCGCAGCGGACCCAGCTCCGGGTCGTCGACGGTGGTGAGCGTGTCCAGCGCGCGGTACTGGGGATCCGCCATGACATCGCGGATGTCGTAGACCGGCGCGATCGCCGCCTCCGCCTTCTCGAACGCTGCCATCGCCTCCTCACGGGTGCGGCGCGCGATCCAGCCGCCGACCGCGTCGTCCAGGACATCCGCGTGCTCGGCCCGCCCGGCGCCGGTGGTGAACCAGGGCTCCACGATCAGCTCCGCGCGCCCCACCAGACGTATCACCCGCTCGGCGACCGACTGCGCGGAGGTCGACACGGCGACCCAACTGCCGTCCGCCGTACGGTAGGTGTTGCGCGGGGCGTTGTTGCGGGAGCGGTTGCCGGTGCGCGGCTGGACGTAACCGAGCTGGTCGTACCAGAGCGGCTGCGGGCCGAGCACCGTCAGGATCGGCTCGATGATCGCCATGTCGATGACCTGCCCGCGCCCGGTCGCGGCGCGCGCGGTGAGCGCGGTCAGTACGGCGTACGCGGTGGCCAGCGCGGCGATCGAGTCGGCGAGGCCGAACGGGGGCAGCGTCGGCGGCCCGTCCGGCTCGCCGGTGACGGCGGCGAAACCGCTCATCGCCTCGGCGAGGGTGCCGAAGCCGGGCCGGTGCGCGTACGGGCCCGACTGGCCGAAGCCGGTGACCCGGGTGAGGATCAACTCGCTGTTGGTGGCGGAGAGTTCGGGCCAGCCCAGTCCCCATTTCTCCAGCGTTCCCGGACGGAAGTTCTCGATGACGACATCGGCGGACGCGGCGAGCCGGAGCAGGGTGTCGCGGCCGCCGGGCGCCGAGAGGTCGAGGGTGATGGCCCGTTTGTTGCGGCCGAGCAGCTTCCACCACAGGCCCACGCCGTCCTTGGCCGGGCCGTGGCCGCGCGAGGGGTCGGGGCGGCGGGGGTGCTCGACCTTGATGACCTCGGCGCCGAAGTCGCCGAGCATCGTCGCCGCGAGCGGTCCGGCGAAGAGCGTGGCCAGGTCGAGAACCCGCAGGTCCCGCAAGGGGGTGGTCATTCCTGCCGCTCCCCGCCCGCCGCCTTGTCGATCTCCGCGCGGTACGGCATGGAGGGCACGGCGCCGACGCGCTGGACCGAGAGCGCGGCGGCGGCCGACGCCCAGGCCAGCGCGTCCGGCATCGCGCGGCCCTCGCCGAGCGCGACCGCGAGCGCGCCCACGAAGGTGTCGCCCGCGCCCGTCGAGTCCACCGGGGTGACCTCGGGGGCCGCCACGGCGACGGGGTCCTGGCCCCGGGCCGCGTACAGACTGCCCCGCGCGCCCAGCGTGACCACGGCCTCGGGCACCAGGTCGAGCAGCGCGCGGACGGCTGCCTTGGGGTCGTCGGCGTGGGTGAGGGAGGTGGCCTCGTGCTCGTTGGCCACCAACAGGTCGGTGGCGGCGAGGAGTTCGGTCGGCAGGGGCTGGACGGGGGAGGGGGTCAGGACCGTACGTACTCCATGGCGGCGGGCCGCCTTCGCACCCTCCACGACCGTGTCCATCGGCAGCTCCAGCTGGAGCAGCAGCAGTTCGGCCGAGGCGATCTCGGCCTCGTCGCCGGGGCCGAGATGGCTGACGGATCCGTTGGCGCCGGGGATGACGACGATCGCGTTGGTGCCGTTCGCGTCCACCACGATATGAGCCGTGCCGGACGGGCCCTCGGTGGTGCGCAGCAGGTCGGTGTCGACCCCGGCGCCGTCGAGCGCGGCCCGCAGCCGGGGGCCGAAGTCGTCCGTGCCGACCGCGCCGATCATCGCGACGTCACCGCCCGCGCGGGCCGCGGCGACGGCCTGGTTCGCGCCCTTGCCGCCCGGGATCGTACGGAAGTCGTGACCGGTGACGGTCTCGCCGCGGCGCGGGGCGGCCGCCACATAGGCGACCAGGTCCATGTTGGTGCTGCCGAGCACCGCGATTCGGGTCATGCTCTGCGTACCTCCCGTTGGGTGAGTTCTGCGAGGGTGTCGAAGCCGACGCCGTCGAAACCGGCGACGGTGGTGGCGAGGCGGTTCTTGAGCGGCGCGGTCCAGCGTGCGGGCAGCGCGTCGGGGTGTCCGGCGAGGAGTCCGGCGATCGAGCCGGCGGTGGCCCCGTTGGAGTCGGTGTCCCAGCCGCCGGAGACCGCGAGGCAGATGGAACCGGTGAAGTCGCCGTCGGCGTGGGTGAGAGCGGCGGCGAGGAGTGCGGCGTTGGGGACGGCGTGCACCCAGTGGTACGCGCCGAGGGCGGTGTGCAGCTGGTCGACGACAAGGTTGAAGTCGGCCTCGTCGTGGGCCAGTTGGATCCCGAGGCGGACGGCTTCGGCGAGCCGTGAGCGCGGCGGCACCATCGAGAGCCCGGCCCGCAGGCAGGCGTGGACGTCCTTGACGTGGGCCGCCTCGGCGATGGCGGCGGCCGCGAACATCGCGCCGTACACGCCGTTGGCGGTGTGGGTGAGGACGGCGTCGCGGTGGGCCTGCTCGGCGGCGGCCACGGGGTCGCCGGGGTGGGTCCAGCCGTGGATGTCGGCGCGGATGGTGGCGCCGATCCACTCGCGGAACGGGTTGCGGTGGGTGGCCGTGCGCGGCGGTTCGATCCCGTCGAGCAGATTGCGGTACGCGACCCGCTCGGCGGTGAACGTACGCCCCGCCGGGAGCTCGTCCAGCCAGAGCCGGGCGACGTCCGTGGTGGTGAAGGCGGGGCCGTGGCGCTGGAGGAGGAGCAGGCCGATGAGCGGGTAGTTGAGGTCGTCGTCCTCGGGCATGCCGTCGATGTTCTCGGCGAGGGAGGTGGGTGCGGAGCGGCGGTTCCAGGGGTACGCGGCGGCGAGCTCCTCGGGCAGGCCGCGTGCGGTGAACCAGCTGGTCAGGGGCCAGTTGCCGGTGGCCCGCGCGAGCTGCCGAATGCCGTCGAGGGGCAGCTTCTCGACGGGCTTGCCGAGCAGGCATCCGACGGCTCGGCCGAGCCAGGCGGCGTGGAGAGCGTGGATTTCCCCCACCCCGCCGCTTTCGGGGCTGCGCCGCGGGCTCCCGAGCGATCTGATCGTCGGCAGGTCTGTCGGCTCACGCGTCGCCAACGGGGAAGGAATCTCCGCCAGTTCGTCCAGCAGGCGGATCGCCAAGGCGCGCAGGGGCGGGGGTGCCGGAGGCGTGGACGCGCCCCCGGGGAACGGGGTCGTGGTGCCGCCTGCCGCCTTCCAGCGGCTCGCGATCCCGGTCGCGTCCCGGCCGTCCTCCGTCGCCTGGCGGAGTTCGTGGGCGATCAGGTCCTCCGGTTGGACCCAGGTCACGCGCAAGGGGGTCATCGGGTCAGGGCCTCGAAGGCCGTGACGTGGGCCTCGTGGCGGGTGCGGTCCTTGGCGTGGATCTCGCGGGTCACCGTCGCCAGTGTCGCCGCCGGGGCGTGCAGGTCCAGGCGGCTGGCCTCGGCGATCTGTTTGGACCAGGTGGCGGGGACGGCCGCCTCGCCGTGCAGTGCGCCGGACACCGCCCCTGCCATCGTGGCGATCGAGTCGCAGTCGCGGCCGTAGTTCACCGCACCCAGGACCGTCGTACGGAAGTCGCCGTCGCCGACCAGCAGCATGCCGAGCGCGATCGGCAGTTCCTCGATCGCGTGCAGGCGGGACGGGCGGCGGGCTCCCAGGGACGGGGCGCGGTAGTCGGGGCCGACCGTGTCGAAGGGGGCGATCGCCGCCCGCAGGGGGGCCAGCGCCGACTCGAAGTCCGTGTGGCGCGCGGCGACTTCGGCCACCGCCTCGATCGCCGCGCGCGTGCCGTCCTTCGCCAGCGACAGGCACGTCTCGACGACCGAGTCCGCCGTGGCGCCCGGCACGCACGCCGCCGCCACCGCCGCGGCGAACACGCCCGCCGCCTCGCGCCCGTACGAGGACTGGTGCGGGGCCGCGACCTCCAGGGCCTCCGTGTACGCCGCCGCCGGGTTCGCCGCGTTGACCAGGCCGACCGGTGCCATGTACATCGCCGCGCCGCAGTTGACGATGTTGCCGCCGCCCGCCTCGCGCGGGTCGACATGCCCGTAATGCAGCCGCGCCACCAGCCACTTCTCCGCGAGGAAGATCCGGTGCAGCGGGATCGTCTCGGCCTCCAGCTCCGGGATCCAGACCGGGCGGGAGAGAAGGTCGGGGACGAGGTGGTCGGCGACCGCGTACGCGTCGAGGTGGTCGCGGACCTTCTCGTACACCCGGATCAGCGCATGCGTCATCAAGGTGTCGTCGGTGACGTGGCCGTCGCCCTTGTGGTACGGGGCGATCGGGCGCGCCGTGCGCCAGTCGTCGCCGTGCCAGGGGCCGACGATCCCGTGGACGCGGCCGCCGTGCCGCTCCACGATCTGCTCGGGGGAGTAGCCCTCGACCGGGCCGCCGAGGGCGTCGCCGACGGCCGCGCCGACCAGCGCGCCGGTGATGCGGTCCTCAAGAGTGGGCGTCGTGTACGACGTCGTGAGCGTCATGCCGGAATTGTCCACCCCGGGCGATCAGTTCGGGGTGGTTCGCGGCATTGTGGCGCAAAGGTCAGCCGCCCGGGTGGTGGCGCAGCGTGTCGGCGAGGAGTCCGGCGAGCTCCACGAGGTCGGTACCGGCCAGGCGTGGCAGGGCGCAGCCGGAGAGCGTGCGGCAGGCGTCCCGCCAGGGTGCGGGGATCGCGGCGCCGCCGCCGAGTGCGCCGGTGAGCGCCCCGGCGAGCGCGGGCGCCGAGTCCGCGACCCGGGACAGACAGGCGGCGGCCGGGACGGCTGTTGCCACCGTGCCGCGTGAGGCGAGGGTCAGGGCGAGGGCGACGGGGACGGTCTCGGCGGCGGCGATCCCATAGCTGTAGACGTGGTCGACGATCTGATGCTCAAGCAGCGGTACGAGGGCGAACGCGCCCGCCGTGTCGTCGGCGAAGTCGTGCGCGAGCTTGACGGCGAGCTGGGCGTTGCGGCCGATCTCGGTGTCGGGCGGGAGTTCGGCGAGGGCGGCGTCGACGACGGCCTCGGTCGTGGCCCCGCCGAGCGCCACCGCGACGGCCGCCGCCACGGCCCGGGCGCCGTGCACGCCGTCGCCGTCCTGGGTGTAGCGGGCGTCGAACTCGGCGAGTTCGGCGGCGGCTTGGGGCGCGCCCGGGTGGACCACGGCGAGCACGGCGGCCCGTACGCAGGCGGCGTCGTCGAAGTAGTGCGGGTTGTCGTGGCCGGTGGCGGGCGGGCGCAGGCCGGTGACGAGGTTGCCGAGCCCGGCCCGTACGGAGATACGGGCGCGCAGCGGCAGTACGGCCGACTCGACCTCGGGGGCGCGGGCGGCGGCCGCCGCGACCTCGGCGGCGAGCAGGTTCCAGGCGCGGTCCACGGCGGCGCGGACGCGGCGGGCCGGGGCGAGGTGGGCGAGCAGGGGTTCGGCGGCGGTGAGGACGGACTCGGCGGCGAACGCGGCCCACTCGGCGTCGTCGGAGGGCCCCAGGCGCAGGGGTTCGGGGGGCTGGTTGAGGGCGATGGGGACGGGGAGGGTGGTCGTGGCGTTCTGCTCGGCGAAGGTGTCGAGCTCGCGGGTGAGTCTGCGGGTCCAGTCGGGCATACGGGCGGCCCGGTGCCGGGCGGCGGGCCACCCGGCGGCGTCACCTGCGGCGAGGCCCAGGAGGAGGCCTTCGATGCGGGTGCGGGTGTCGGGGGATTGGTTCCCCACCCCGCCCCTTCCCGAAAGCCCTGCGGGCGGCTGGGAGTAGGCGGTGTTCCCGGAGGCTTCGCCCCCGGACCCCGGAGCCCGTGTTCGGCTGCGGGCCGGTGGGGGCTGGTCGCGCAGTTCCCCGCGCCCCTGAAGCCTCTCGGGGCTTCGCCCCGGAGCCCCGGCGGGGGCTGCGCCCCCTGCACCCCCCTCGGGGGCTTCGCCCCCGGACCCCCGCGGGACTGCTTCTCCCATCACGCCCCCTCCTCCGCGTCCGGCGTCAGCAGATCCGCGATGTCCAGGACGTGGTAGCCGCGCATCTCCGGGAGGCAGGTGCCGCGGACCGGGCCGATCCTTGTGGACCAGGTCGTGGGGATCGACGCGGTGCCGCCGAACGCGCCGGACAGGGCGCCTGCCACCGCCGCCGTCGTGTCCGCGTCGCGGCCCATGTTCACGGCCGTCAGGACCGACTCCGTGAAGTCGCCCCGGGCCGCGGCGAAGGCGCCGAACGCCAGCGCCACCGCCTCCGGGGCCAGGTCCGTCCAGGGGTAGCCGCCGATCACCACGGCCGAGCGGACCGCCCGTTCGCCCTGGTCGGCCACCGACACCGCGCGCCGCAGGGAGCGCGCGGTCCAGGAGTCCTGCGGGATGACGGCGAGCGCCGCGGCGATCACCGTGTCCAGGTCGGCGCCCGCCATCGCCGCCGCCACGCCCGCCGCCACCGTCTGGCCGCCGTAGATCCCCTCGCCCTCGTGGCTGACGCAGCCGTCGATCGCCACCAGCCGCGCCGCCTCCTGCGGACGGCCCGCCGCGAACACCCCGAAGGGGGCCGCCCGCATCGCGAGCCCGTCGCTCCAGGCGTGCCGGTGCTGGGCGGAGATCGGGGCGGCGAGTCCCCGGCGCAGGTTCTCCAGGGTGCCCCGCTCGCTGAACCCCGCGCCCCGGAACGGGCCCTCGTCCCGGTCCGCGATCCAGTCGTGCCAGGCGTGTTCGACGTGCTGGACGGTGAGCGCCGAGCCGTGCCGGGCGAGCAGGAGGCCGGAGAAGATGGCGTACTCCGTGTCGTCCGTACCGGCCGGGTCGTCGTGCACGAAGCCCTCGATACGGCCCCAGCGGCGGCGGATCTCGGAGGGTTTCATGTTCTCGGCGGGGGCGCCGAGCGCGTCCCCGACCGCAAGGCCCAGCAGCGCGCCCCTGGCTCGCTCGCGGATGGCCTCGGCTGTTCCCGGGCCGCTGGCGATCAACTCCATGGGAGGGCCTTTCGCTCGCCTGATCCTTCGCTTGATCTCTGCCACGACGAACGATCTGCGAGTCCATGTGTCACCCGCCCGCCACATGTGTGCAGGAGTGGACACGGATGAGCAGAAAGCGGCTCTGACCTGGGTAAGTACGGCCTGCCTTGCTAGCGCGGGGCTTACATCGAGCGTAATTTCGACTCTGTCGAGGGGTGCGGGACACATGAGGACCCGCTGCTGAAACGCAAGGGGAGAGCTGTGTCCATCATCGATACGACGGCGACGCTGCACGAAGCGCACCGGGACAACCACACGCACCGGGACGTCAACGGCGGCTGGCTGCGCCCCGCCGTCTTCGGCGCGATGGACGGGCTCGTCTCCAACCTGGCCCTGATGACCGGTGTCGCGGGCGGCGCCGTCTCGCACCACACCCTCGTCATCACCGGGCTCACCGGGCTGGCCGCCGGCGCCTTCTCCATGGCCGCCGGCGAGTACACCTCGGTCGCCTCGCAGCGCGAGCTGGTCGAGGCCGAACTCGACGTCGAGCGCCAGCAGTTGCGCAAGCACCCCGTCGACGAGATGGAGGAGCTGGCCGAGCTGTACGTGTCGCGCGGCGTCGAGCCCGCGCTCGCCCGCGAGGTCGCCATGCAGCTCTCCCGCGACCCCGACCAGGCGCTGGAGATCCACGCCCGCGAGGAGCTCGGCATAGACCCGGACGACCTGCCGTCGCCGCTCGTCGCCGCCGTCTCGTCCTTCGGCTCGTTCGCGCTGGGCGCGATCCTGCCCGTACTGCCGTATCTGCTCGGCGCGACCGCGCTGTGGCCCGCCGTGCTGCTCGCGCTGATCGGCCTGTTCGGCTGCGGCGCCGTGGTCGCCAAGGTCACCGCGCGCTCGTGGTGGTTCAGCGGACTGCGCCAGCTGGCCCTCGGCGGCGCGGCCGCGGCCCTCACCTTCGGCCTCGGCTCGCTCTTCGGCACGGCGGTGGGCTGACCCGCCGACGTAACGTCCTCGACCTCCGAGAAGGCCCGCCCGGCGACATCCGCCCGGCGGGCCTTTTCGTGTACGAAACGGCGTACGTGGCGGGCTTCCTGCATCCGTGTGAACGGCGTGTGACCTACGTCCCTGCGCGGAAACCCGGCATCCCCCGTAGAATGGGGGAGTATGCAGGATCCCACATAACTAATCGTTACTCGGCGGTTTCGCATCCTCGAAGGCCGGGCATAGGCCGTACACACTCCGCCGCCGCAGGCAATGAAGCCTGCTCTGGGACGCGCGGTGAGCGCCGCGAGAGTGTCCGTATGTCCGCATGGTGGAACGGAACTATCCGGTTTTCGAGATCCGCTCCATCATGTAACCTGCACGAAATTTCGCAGAGGGCCAACGTCGTCCCTCGGCAATCTCTATGCCACGACGACGACGGGAGAGCCCATGCGTTCCGACGCCTGGTCGCCCATGGACGGTCGACCTGCTCCGCAGGGGATGTACGACCCCCGTAACGAACACGACGCCTGCGGTGTCGGGTTCGTGGCCACCCTCACCGGTGAGGCCAGCCATGAGCTGGTCGAGCAGGCGCTGACCGTACTGCGCAATCTCGAACACCGCGGTGCCACCGGCTCCGAGCCCGACTCCGGTGACGGCGCCGGCATCCTGCTCCAGGTCCCGGACGCGTTCCTGCGCGAGGTCACCTCGTTCGAGCTGCCCGAGGCCGGTGCGTACGCCGTCGGCATCGCCTTCCTCCCCGTCGAGGACAACGCGTCCGCCGTCTCGAAGATCGAGACGATCGCGGCCGAAGAGGGCCTGGACGTCCTCGGCTGGCGCGAGGTCCCCGTCACCCCCGAGCTGCTCGGCAACGGCGCCCGCGCCACCATGCCCGCCTTCCGCCAGCTCTTCGTCGCCGACGGCAGCAGCGAGGGCATCGCGCTGGACCGCAAGGCGTTCGTGCTGCGCAAGCGCGCCGAGCGCGAGGCCGGCGTGTACTTCCCGTCGCTCTCCGCCCGCACGATCGTCTACAAGGGCATGCTCACCACCGGGCAGCTGGAGCCGTTCTTCCCGGACCTCTCCGACCGCCGGTTCGCCACCGCCGTCGCGCTGGTCCACTCGCGCTTCTCGACGAACACGTTCCCGAGCTGGCCGCTGGCCCACCCGTACCGCTTCGTCGCGCACAACGGCGAGATCAACACGGTCAAGGGCAACCGCAACTGGATGGTCGCCCGTGAGTCGCAGCTCGCCAGCGGGCTGCTCGGCGGCGACCTGGAGCGGATCTTCCCGGTCTGCACGCCGGACGCCTCCGACTCCGCCTCCTTCGATGAGGTCCTGGAGCTGCTGCACCTCGGCGGCCGTTCGCTTCCGCACAGCGTCCTGATGATGGTTCCCGAGGCGTGGGAGAACCACGACTCGATGGACCCGGCCCGGCGTGCCTTCTACCAGTACCACTCCACGATGATGGAGCCCTGGGACGGCCCGGCCTGTGTCACCTTCACCGACGGCGTCCAGGTCGGCGCCGTTCTCGACCGCAACGGTCTGCGCCCCGGTCGCTACTGGGTCACCGACGACGGCCTCGTCGTGCTCTCCTCCGAGGTCGGCGTGCTCGACATCGACCCCGCCAAGGTCGTCCGCAAGGGCCGCCTGCAGCCCGGCAAGATGTTCCTCGTCGACACCGCCGAGCACCGCATCATCGAGGACGACGAGATCAAGGCGGGCCTGGCCGCCGAGATGCCGTACAAGGAGTGGCTGGAAGCCGGCGAGATCGAGCTGGAGGACCTGCCGGAGCGTGAGCACATCGTGCACACGCACGCCTCGGTCACCCGCCGCCAGCAGACCTTCGGCTACACCGAGGAAGAGCTCCGCGTCATCCTCGCGCCGATGGCCCGCACCGCCGGCGAGCCGCTCGGCTCGATGGGCACGGACTCCCCGATCGCGGCCCTGTCCGAGCGCCCCCGGCTGCTCTTCGACTACTTCACCCAGCTGTTCGCGCAGGTCACCAACCCGCCGCTGGACGCCATCCGCGAGGAGCTCGTCACCTCGCTGCGCTCCTCGCTCGGCCCGCAGGGCAACCTGCTGGACCCGACCGCCGCGTCCTGCCGCTCCGTCACGCTGCCCTTCCCGGTCATCGACAACGACGAGCTGGCGAAGCTGATACACATCAACGCCGACGGCGACATGCCGGGCATGAAGGCCGCCACGCTCTCGGGCCTCTACCGCGTCTCCGGCGGCGGCACGGCGCTCGCCGCCCGGATCGAGGCGATCTGCGCCGAGGCCGACGCGGCCATCGAGGACGGCGCCCGCCTGATCGTCCTCTCGGACCGGCACTCCGACGCCGAGCACGCGCCGATCCCGTCGCTGCTGCTCACCGCGGCCGTCCACCACCACCTCATCCGTACGAAGCAGCGCACCCAGGTGGGTCTGCTCGTCGAGGCCGGCGATGTGCGCGAGGTGCACCATGTGGCGCTGCTGATCGGCTACGGAGCCGCGGCCGTCAACCCGTACCTGGCGATGGAGTCCGTCGAGGACCTGGTCCGCGCGGGCACCTTCATCGAGGGCTTCGAGCCCGAGCAGGCCATCCGCAACCTGATCTACGCGCTCGGCAAGGGCGTCCTGAAGGTCATGTCCAAGATGGGCATCTCCACGGTCGCCTCCTACCGGGGCGCCCAGGTCTTCGAGGCCGTCGGTCTCGACGAGGCCTTCGTCGACGAGTACTTCAACGGTACGGCGACGAAGATCGGCGGCGCCGGTCTCGACGTCGTCGCCACCGAGGTCGCCGCCCGGCACGCCAAGGCCTACCCGGCCTCCGGCGTCCCCTCGGCGCACCGCGCGCTGGACATCGGCGGCGAGTACCAGTGGCGCCGCGAGGGCGAGCCGCACCTGTTCGACCCGGAGACGGTCTTCCGCCTCCAGCACGCCACCCGCGGCCGCCGCTACGACATCTTCAAGAAGTACACCGAGCGCGTGAACGAGCAGTCCGAGCGCCTGATGACGCTGCGCGGCCTGTTCGGCTTCTCCTCCGACCGCCCCTCGATCTCCATCGACGAGGTCGAGCCGGTCTCCGAGATCGTCAAGCGCTTCTCCACCGGCGCCATGTCGTACGGCTCCATCTCGCGCGAGGCGCACGAGACGCTGGCCATCGCCATGAACCAGCTCGGCGGCAAGTCCAACACCGGTGAGGGCGGCGAGGACCCGGACCGCCTCTACGACCCGGCGCGCCGCTCCGCCATCAAGCAGGTCGCCTCCGGCCGCTTCGGTGTGACCTCGGAGTACCTGGTCAACGCGGACGACATCCAGATCAAGATGGCCCAGGGCGCCAAGCCCGGCGAGGGCGGCCAGCTGCCCGGCCACAAGGTCTACCCGTGGGTCGCCAAGACCCGGCACTCCACCCCGGGTGTCGGTCTGATCTCGCCGCCGCCGCACCACGACATCTACTCCATCGAGGATCTGGCCCAGCTGATCCACGACCTCAAGAACGCCAACCCGGCCGCGCGCATCCATGTGAAGCTCGTGTCCGAGGTCGGCGTCGGCACGGTCGCCGCCGGTGTCTCCAAGGCGCACGCGGACGTCGTCCTCATCTCGGGCCACGACGGTGGCACCGGTGCTTCCCCGCTGACGAGCCTCAAGCACGCGGGCGGCCCCTGGGAGCTCGGCCTCGCCGAGACCCAGCAGACGCTGCTGCTCAACGGCCTGCGCGACCGGATCGTGGTGCAGACCGACGGCCAGCTCAAGACCGGCCGTGACGTGGTCATCGCGGCGCTGCTCGGCGCCGAGGAGTTCGGCTTCGCCACCGCCCCGCTGGTCGTCTCCGGCTGCGTGATGATGCGCGTCTGCCACCTGGACACCTGCCCGGTCGGCATCGCCACCCAGAACCCGGTGCTGCGCGACCGCTTCTCCGGCAAGCCCGAGTTCGTCGTCAACTTCTTCGAGTTCATCGCCGAAGAGGTCCGCGAACTCCTGGCCGAGCTCGGTTTCCGTACGATCGAGGAGGCCGTCGGCCACGCCGAGCTGCTCGACACCGGCCGGGCCGTGCGCCACTGGAAGGCGCAGGGGCTCGAACTGGACGCGCTCTTCCACGTGCCCGAGCTGCCCGAGGGCGCCGTGCGCCACGCGGTGATCGCCCAGGACCACGGTCTGCAGAAGGCGCTCGACAACGAGCTCATCGAGCTCGCCGCCGACGCGCTGGGCGCGGCCACCGCCGAGGACGCCCAGCCGGTCCGCGCGCAGGTCGCGATCCGCAACATCAACCGGACCGTCGGCACCATGCTCGGCCACGAGGTGACGAAGAAGTTCGGCGGCGCGGGCCTGCCCGATGACACCGTCGACATCACCTTCACCGGCTCGGCCGGCCAGTCCTTCGGCGCCTTCCTGCCGCGCGGTGTCACGCTGCGCCTGGAGGGCGACGCCAACGACTACGTCGGCAAGGGCCTCTCCGGCGGCCGGGTGATCGTCCGCCCGGACCGGGGCGCCGACCACCTCGCCGAGTACTCGACCATCGCGGGCAACACCATCGCGTACGGCGCGACCGGCGGCGAGCTGTTCCTGCGCGGCCGCACCGGCGAGCGGTTCTGTGTCCGCAACTCGGGCGCCCTGGTGGTCTCGGAGGGCGTGGGCGACCACGGCTGCGAGTACATGACCGGCGGCCAGGCGGTGGTCCTGGGCGAGACCGGGCGCAACTTCGCGGCCGGTATGTCCGGCGGTATCGCCTACGTGATCGACCTCGACCCGAACCACGTCAACTCCGGCAACCTGGCGGCCGTCGAGCCGTTGTCGCCGGCCGACGGGCAGTGGCTGCACGACGTCGTGCGCCGCCACCAGGAGGAGACCGGCTCCACCGTCGCCGAGAAGCTGCTCGCCGACTGGGACGCCGCACTCGCCCGGTTCAGCAAGATCATCCCGTCCACGTACAAGGCAGTGCTCGCCGCCAAGGAAGCCGCTGAGCTCGCCGGTCTCTCCGAGCAGGAGACCACCGAGAAGATGATGGAGGCGGCGACCAATGGCTGACCCCAAGGGCTTTTTGACCACGGGCCGCGAGGTCGCGAAGACCCGCCCCGTGGGCGAGCGCGTCAAGGACTGGAACGAGGTCTACGTTCCCGGTTCGCTGCTGCCGATCATCAGCAAGCAGGCCGGGCGCTGCATGGACTGCGGCATCCCGTTCTGCCACAACGGCTGTCCGCTCGGGAACCTCATCCCCGAGTGGAACGACTACGCCTACCGCGAGGACTGGTCGGCGGCGCAGGAGCGCCTGCACGCCACCAACAACTTCCCGGAGTTCACCGGGCGGCTGTGCCCGGCGCCCTGCGAGTCGGCGTGCGTGCTCGGCATCAACCAGCCCGCCGTCACCATCAAGAACGTCGAAGTCTCCATCATCGACAAGGCGTGGGACACGGGCGACGTCAGGCCGCAGGCGCCCGAGCGGCTGTCCGGCAAGACCGTCGCGGTGATCGGCTCGGGCCCGGCGGGCCTGGCCGCCGCCCAGCAGCTGACCCGGGCGGGCCACACGGTCGCGGTGTACGAGCGCGCCGACCGCATCGGCGGGCTGCTGCGCTACGGCATCCCCGAGTTCAAGATGGAGAAGGTGCACATCAACCGCCGCATCGAGCAGATGCGCGCGGAGGGCACCAAGTTCCGCACCGAGGTGGAGATCGGCCGCGACATCGACGCGGCGAAGCTGCGCCGCCGCTACGACGCGGTCGTCATCGCGGCCGGCGCCACCGTCTCGCGCGACCTGCCGGTCCCCGGCCGTGAGCTCAACGGCATCCACTTCGCCATGGAGTACCTGCCGCTGGCGAACAAGGTGCAGGAGGGCGACTTCGTGTCCCCGCCGCTCACCGCCGAGGGCAAGCACGTCGTGGTGATCGGCGGCGGTGACACGGGCGCGGACTGCGTGGGCACCGCCCACCGCCAGGGCGCGGCCTCCGTCACCCAGCTGGAGATCATGCCGAAGCCGGGCGAGGAGCGGAACCCGGGCCAGCCGTGGCCGACCTTCCCCATGCTCTACAAGGTCACCTCGGCTCACGAGGAGGGCGGCGAGCGCGTCTACTCGGTCTCGACCACCCACTTCGAGGGCGACGAGGACGGCAACGTCCAGTTCCTGCACCTCGTCGAGGTCGAGTTCGTCGACGGCAAGCTGACCCAGAAGCCGGGCACCGAGCGGAAGATCCCCGCGCAGCTGGTCACCCTGGCGATGGGCTTCACCGGCACCGACCAGTCCAACGGTCTGGTGGCGCAGTTCGGCCTGGAGCTCGACGAGCGCGGCAATGTCGCCCGCGACGCCGACTTCGCGACCAACGTCGACGGCGTGTTCGTCGCCGGTGACGCGGGCCGTGGCCAGTCCTTGATCGTCTGGGCGATCGCGGAGGGCCGTTCGGCGGCACGGGGTGTGGACAGGTACCTTACGGGTGCGAGCGAACTGCCGGCCCCGATCCGTCCGACGGACCGGGCCCTGACCGTCTGATCCGCTCACCAAGATCGTTCCGTACAACGGTGTACGGGCTGCGTAGGTTCGGGGCTCACCCCTCGACCCCCGTAGCGCGGCGCCTGCCCCACTGTCCCCGACCGGACGACTGGGTGGGTGCCGCGGCGCGCATCCGCGGGGGCCCGGTGTTTGTCTGCGGGCCGGTGGGGGCTGGTCGCGCAGTTCCCCGCGCCCCTGGTGGTGCGGCGGGAGCGTGTTCTCAGCGCACCTTTAAGTCCCGGAACTCCACCCTCGCATCCTCCGTGTACGCCCCCACCGCCCCCCGCAGATACGGGCGTTCTATGTCGGTGAAGTCCGCCAGGCCCGCCGTGTTCACCGCTACCTGGAGGCGGGCGCCGTGTTGGGCCACCTCTACCGAGTACCACTTGCCTACCGGGAACGGCTGTTGGCCCGTTGCCAGGAAGCGCTGGCCGCCGGGGTAGGCGGGGTCGCGCTTGCCGAGTTCCCAGCCGTTGGGCTTCAGAGTGATGTAGTAGAAGTGCTCCGGGTCGGTGTATCCCCAGACCAGCCAGGCCACTTCCCAGCTGTTGGGTGCCGGGGTGCGCAGCTGTTTCACCGTGCGCATCCTGGCCTCGTAACGGACATCGCCGTACGAGGCCAGGCTCACCACCAGGCCCGCGTGGGTCGTACCGGGGTCGGTGGCCTGCTCCGGGGCCAGCTGGAGGCCTTTGTCGTCACCCGAGTTGACGCCGTGGCCGTTGAAGACGGACTGCCAGTGGCCGTGCGCGGTGCCGTCCGCCCAAGGTTCCTGCTGCCCGGAGCCGTTGCCGCCGGCGCACTGGCTGAGCCCGAAGGCACCGGCCGCGAGCAGCGCGGCGGCCAGTGCCAGGGCGAGGGCTCTGCGCCGCCGGCTCCCGGGTTCGCCCGGCATCACCGGGCGCCGAAGACGCGGAGCTGTCGTCATGCCGTCGAGTATGGACCCGGTTCCGCGGAGATGACCGGGACATCGGCGGCGAAGTCCTCGGCGAGCTGGCTGAGGATCCGCTCGGTCGCCCGGCCGTCGCCGAACGGGTTGCCCGCGCTCGCCATCCGCTCGTACGCCACCGGGTCGTCCAGGAGCGCGGCCGTGGCGGCCACGATGGCGTCCGGGTCGGTGCCCACCAGGCGGGCGGCCCCGGCCTCCACGGCCTCGGGCCGCTCGGTCGTGGTGCGCAGGACGAGGGCGGGCTTGCCGAGGCTGGGGGCCTCCTCCTGGATGCCGCCGGAGTCGGTCAGGACCAGGTCGCAGCCCGCGAGCGTGGCCGTGAAGTCCGGGTAGTCCAGCGGCTCCACCAAGTTGATGCCCTCCTGGCGGGCCAGCGGCAGCAGCGCGTCCCGTACCGCAGGGCTCTTGTGCAGCGGCAGCACGATCTCCACGTCGCCGCGCTCCGCGAGCCGGCACAGCGCCCGGCCCATGCCGCGCATCCGTTCGCCCTGGTTCTCCCTGCGGTGCAGGGTGACGAGGACGCGTCGGCGGGTGGTGCGGAAGGCGCAGCTGCCGAGCCCTTCGGCCAGCACCCATTGGAGGTTGTCGACGACGGTGTTGCCGGTGGTGAGGATCTGCTCGGCCGCGATGCCCTCGGCGGCGAGATGGCTCGCGGCGCGTTCGGTGGGGGCGAAGTGCCAGCGGGCCATGCGCCCGATCAGGCAGCGGTTGAGCTCCTCGGGGAACGGGTTGTCCGGGACGCCGGTGCGCAGCCCGGCCTCCACATGGGCGACGGGGATCCGCTCGTAGAACGCGCAGAGCGCGCCCGCGAGCGCGGTCGTCGTGTCCCCCTGTACGACGACGACATCGGGCCGCTGCGCCCGCAGCAGGCTGCCGATACCTTTCACCAGGCGGGCCGTCAGATCGGAGAGCTGCTGACGGGTGCGCATGACGTCGAGCGTGAAGCCGACCTCGACGCGGAGCAGATCGAGCATCTGGTGGAGCATCTCGCGGTGCTGGCCGGTGGTCACCACGACCGGCTCGAACTGCGGGTCGCTCTCCAACGCCCGGGCGAGCGGGGCCAGTTTGATCGCCTCGGGCCGGGTGCCGAGGACCAGCATGGCGCGAACGGGCGCGTTGGACTCAAACGTGGACACAAGTCCCCCCTAGGACATGGTCGGACAGGAGATGAGAGGAAGAAGAGGGCGTGCGGGGGCGCGGAGCGGCGGCCCCCGCCGCCGGTCGGAAGACCGCTACCTCACGTACGGGCGGTCTTGAGCCAGGTGCGCTTGCCGGTCACCATCCGCCACAGCCCCATCCAGCCGGCGGCGAACCAGATGTAGCCGTAGATGACGAAGACATGGGCGACCAGCACCGATCGCACGAGTCCGAGTTCGCGCTCCCGCTTGGCGTAGACGAGTCCGTACGCGTACGCGGCCATGAAGGAGAGCAGATACGGGCCGAGCAGCCACATCGGTGAGACCAGTGCCCGGCCCGTCTCGACGGAGGCGAGGACAGTGCCGCCGACGGCCACCAGGAAGGAGAGCGGCAGCAGCGAGGTGAGCAGGATGAGCACCGGGCTGGAGAGGTGGTAGAGCAGATCGAGCGCGGCCCGGTTGGTCGGGACCTCCCGCAGGATGAGCGGGACGAGTCCGGCGGACTGCAAGTGGCCCTGGAACCAGCGGGATCGCTGCCGGATAAGGCGTTTGACATCGAGGACGGCCTGCTGGGAGACCGAGGCCGAGGTGCAGTGCTGGGTGTTCCAGCCCTTGGCGATCAGCCGCACCCCGAGGTCCAGGTCCTCGGTGAGGCTGTCGCTCCAGGGGCCGCCGGGGCCAAGGGTGTTGAGCGCGGAGAGCCGCATGAACTGGCCGTTGCCGCCCATGCCGACGCTTCCGATGAAGCGCCGCGCGCTCTGGAAGACATCGCCGTAGACGACGAACTCCATGTCCTGGAGCCGGGCCAGGAGCCCCTTGCCGCGGTTGTACATCCGTACGCAGATCTGGGTGGCGCCCGTGCGGGGGTCGTCGAAGAACGGGTCGACGGACTGGACCACATGGGCGTCCAGCCGGCCGTCCGCGTCCACGACACAGAGGATGACGTCGTCCGGGTCGTGCCCCGCGAGGAGGCCGGACTCGGTCAGGTAGCGCACGCCGTCGTTGAGGGCGGCGCCTTTGCCGCGGCGTGCGTCGGGCAGTTCGCGCCGGTGCAGCCGGACCCGGTCGCCCGCGGCGAGCGCGATCTCGGACGTACGGTCGTCCGAGGCGTCGTCGATGACCAGGGCCAGGAAATTCCCGGCCGGGAGTTCGGTGATCCGCGCCAGGCTCTCCGCCAGCACCTGCTCTTCGTTGAGACAGGCGAGGAGGAATATGTAGAGCCGTTCTTTGCGCGGCCCATTCCGGCGGGGCGCCCTGCGCCTGGAGAGAAGAAAGAGGCCGGTGTTGTAGCAGCCCGCCATCAGGATGATGGAAATGCTCGACCACAGGAGCAGCTCAACGATCATATCTGCCCCTGGTCGCCGGGGTGCGGTAGCGCTTTCGTCGCGATGCGCCGACGCATTCGAATTCTGATCGATATGAGGACACAGGCGGTGAGGCAGTAGAGAACGAATCCCGCGCCCGCGATGGCCTGCAGAGCTTTGGCCAAAGGTAGGCCGGGTATCGCCTCGGGTGCCGCCGCCATGCCCGCTAAGGGCAGCACAGTACCCAGGGCAGGCTTTCCATACATGGGTTCCCCCCCATTTTTTTCCCGCACACGTCTCCGTGCGGTGGTGAACGTAGCAGATCGATCTGTGGGTGCGAGGCCGAAGTTAAAAGTTCACAGACGGCGCGTTGGGGCGTGTCACATAAAGCTGTGAATGACCCGGACTCTATTGACAGCCTTTACAGCCGGGCTGAAGAATCATGGGTCTCATTCGACCAAGATCCCTGGCCATGGATTCCCGGGCCGGCTCCTGGTCTGCCTTTGAATGGCAAGAGGCAAGAGGGGGGAAAGAAATCATGAAATCCTTGAGAAGAACGTCCCAAGGGCGTCGTCAGGGCCGACGCCCGCTCTCCGTGGTGTTCCTGCTGATCGCCGCGCTCCTGGGCACCGCCGTCGCGGCCTCCGCCGCGTCCGCTCCGCCGCCGCCCGGCGCGCCGAGCCTCGCACCGGTCACGAGCCTCAACAAGGCGAGCCTCACCGGCTGGGCACAGACCCAGCTCGCGAAGGACAAGGCACGCCGCTCGGCGCCGCACAACCTGCTCGACCCGGTGACCGGCCTGCTCGGCACGGTGACCTCCACCGTCAGCAAGCTCCTCGCCCAGACGCCCAGTTCAACGTCCACTCTGGTGCTCTACGACACCGCGGGCCCCTACGGCTACCTCGGTGAGCTGTACGCGATGGCGGCCGCCAACCTCGGCGGCCACTTCGGAACCGTCACCGCCAAGCCCGTCCAGCAGTACACCTCGGGCATGCTCGGCCAGTACACGGCGGCGATCTACCTCGGCTCCACGTACTACGGCGGCGGTCTGCCGGACGCCGTGCCGGCCGCCTTCTACCAGGACGTCATGGCCGGTACCAAGCCGGTGACCTGGGTCGGCGACAACATCTGGAACATGGGGAACGCCGTCGGCGTACCGCAGTTCACCCAGAAGTACGGCTGGGACCCGACCACGTCCTACTTCGCCGACGGCAGCGGCTCCATCGGCAATGTCACCCAGGTCACCTACGGCGGCCAGGCCCTGACCCGCAAGATCCCGGCCGGTCAGGACGGCGGCATCCTGCGCCCGAACGTCCTCACCGGAGCCGGATATCCGCCGGTCACCACGGTCGCCACCGCGCTGGACTCGGCGAGCGGGGCGACCTTCCCGTGGGCCGTGCGCTCGGCGAACCTCACCTATGTGGGTGAGATCCCGTTCAGCTACGTCTCCGAGAGCGACCGGGTGATCGCGTTCGAGGACATGCTCTTCGACGCCCTCGCGCCGGGCACCGCCACCCGTCACCAGGCGATGATGCGCCTGGAGGACATCAGCCCCGAATCCGACCCCACCCAGCTGCGGTCGATGGCGGACTACCTGTACTCGCAGCACATCCCGTACGGCATCAACGTCATCCCGGTCTACACCGACCCCAACGGCGTCTACAACGGCGGCACCCCGCAGACCGAGACGCTGGCGCAGAAGCCGCTGGTGGTCTCGGCGCTGCAGTACATGCTGTCGCACGGCGCGGTGCTGCAGGAGCACGGCTACACGCACCAGTACAGCAACATCGACAACCCGTACACCGGGGTGTCGGGCGACGACTTCGAGTTCTACCGGGCGCACATCGACTCGGCGAACAACGTCGTGTACGACGGTCCGGTCGCCGAGGACTCGACCCTCTGGGCGCAGTCCCGGGTCACCTCCGGACTCGCCGCGTTCGCCGCGGCCGGGCTGCCGCGCCCCCAGCTGTGGACCACTCCGCACTACGCCGCATCGGCCGCCGACTACCGCGTCTTCGGTCAGAACTTCTCGGCGCGGCTGGAACGTTCGCTGTACTTCGCCGGGACACTGAGCGGTGGTACGGCGGACCCGAACCGGTTCATCGGCCAGTTCTTCCCGTACGTCGTCAACGATGTGTACGGGACGAAGGTGCTTCCCGAGAACCTGGGGAACTATGAACCCGTGGCACTCAACAACCATCCGCCGCGGCTCCCCGCGGACCTCATCGCGTCGGCCAAGGCGAACCTCGCGGTCCGGGACGGCTTCGCGAGCTTCTTCTACCACCCCTACTATCCGCTCCAGCCGCTGAAGGACACGATCGACGGCATCAAGGCCCTCGGCTACACCTTCGTCAGCCCTGCGGCGCTGTGATCAGGACCGGGAAGAAGGCGGTCGCGGCTCTCGCCGCGGCCGCCGCTCTGGTGCTCTCGGGCTGCTCGGGCGACGGCGACGGCGGCGGTTCGGACACGGGCCCCAGCCGGTCCGGCCCGAACCCGAGCGGGTCCGGGGGCGACGACGGCCGGGTGCGCGGGATGACCCTGCCGTCCTGGTCGACGGAGGACTACGACAGTCCGCGCGCCCCGGCGTATCTGCGGGACATCGCGAGCACCGGCGCGCGCTGGGTCGTTTTCACGCCAACCTGGTACCAGCGGACCACCAAGGACTCCGAGCAGAAACCCACCGAGGAGACCGCGAGCGACGCGAGCCTGCGCCGGATCACGGACCTGGCGCACAAGGCCGGTCTCAAGGTCATGCTCAAACCGCATGTGGACCTGGTGGACGGCACGGACCGCGCGGAGATCCGTCCCACCGACCGGACGGCCTGGTTCGCCTCGTACGAGAAGTTCATCACCCACTACGCGACCCTCGCGCAGGACGCGGGCATCGAGCGCCTCTCGGTGGGCACCGAACTGGCGGGCGTGTCAGGCGACGTGACTGCCTGGCGCAAGGTGATCACGGCGGTGCGCTCCCACTACAAGAACCCTCTTACCTACGCGGCCAACTACGACGAGTACGCCAAGATCCTGTTCTGGCCGGAGCTCGACGTCATCGGCATCGACGCGTACTGGCCGCTCGCCTCCAGCGCGACCACGGATACGGCGGCGCTGAGCCGCGCGTGGCAGCCGATCGTGGGGGAGCTGGCCGCGTTCTCGGGCCGCCAGCACCGCAAGATCCTCTTCACCGAGGCGGGCTACACCAGCCAGCGCGGCACCGCCACGGCCCCGTACTCCTGGACGGTCAGCAAGAAGGAGGGCACGGACGAACAGGCCGCCGCCTACCGGGCGTTGCTCGACACCTTCGCGGGCCGCGACTGGTGGGCCGGGGTGTGCTGGTGGATGTGGGACGACTGGCCGGACAGCGGCGAGACCCCGGCCAAACTCGCCTACACCCCGCACGGCAAGCCGGCCGAGCAGGTGCTGAGGGAGCGGTGGACCAAGAGTATTGACTAAAAGTCAAACACCCTCCACTCTCGGGACCGGGCCGCTGCCGCTCGAAGTCACCGCTCGAAGCACCGGGAGGTTCCGTGAGCACGAAAGCGCTGTCACGACTGGGTACGGAGCTGGGGGCGCCGCCGCCGGAGGGCGTGGGCCGACTGACCGACGCCCAGGTGGATCTGCTGGCCTCCGCGGTGAGGGGTGAGCGGGAGGCCCGGGCCGCCGGTCTCGGCGAGGCGGCCGAGGAGGCGCTGAAACTCGTCCCCGCCCTCGCCCGGGGCCCCGTCCGCCGCATCCTCTTCAAGTGAGCGGGGGAGAGCCCATGGACAAGCTGTCGACCCGCGCCGAGACCGAGAAGATCGCGCGTCTGCTCGACCGGGACCCGGGCGAGTTCGCGTTCCTGACGGAGCTCCCCGCCGACGACGTACGGCGGCTGCGCGAGCAGACCGTCGCCGCGCTCTTCGACAACACCCCCGAGATGCTCGACCGGATCGCCCGCGCCACCAAACTGGTCCCGGCCGGGGTCGCCGCGGCCATCTCGCAGAAGGCGCTGGGGCCGCGCCTGGCCGCGGCCGTCGCGGGCAGGCTGGAACCGTCCCGCGCCGCCGACATCATCGACAAGCTGCCCGTCGCCTTCACGGCCGAGTCCTGCGCCCACCTGGACCCGCGCCGCATCGCCGGGATCGTCGCGGGCCTGGACGAGGGCCTGCTGGTCCGCGTCTCGGTCGCCCTGGCGGAACGCGGCGACCACCTCACGATGGGCCGCTTCGTCGGCCATCTGCGCGACTCGGTACTGGAACGGGTGCTGCCGCAGGTGAGCGACGAGGTGGTACTGAGGACGGGTTACGCGATGGACGCGCCCGAACGGCTGCCGCACATCATCGAGTTGATGGGGGACGACCGCCTGGAGAAGGTCGTGGCGTCGGCGGCGGACGGGCTCTGGCCGCAGGCGCTCGCGATCGCGTCGGCGGTCACGGGCGAGCAGCGCACCCGCATCGCCACGCTGGCCGCGCGCAGGCAACCGGCCCAACTGGACTCTCTCGTACGGACGGTGGCCGAGCAGGACCTGTGGGAGTCGCTGTTGCCGGTGGTGGCGGTGCTGTCGGACGAGGACCGCAGGGCGGTCGCGGTCCTGCCCGCACTGCGCGACCCCGAGGTACTGGCAGGAGTGGTCCCGGCGGTGGTGGCGACCGCCCTCTGGTCGGAGTTCCTGCCGCTGTTCGACCTGCTCCCCGAGGAGTCCCGCAAGACGGTGGCGGACGCGGCGGGCGGGCTGCCCGCCGCGGACCTGGACGCGCTGGCCCGCGAGGTGGACAAGCGGGACCTGTGGGAACTGGTGCTGCCACTGGTGGAGTTGATGGACGACGGGGCGAAGGAGCGGATCTTTACGTTGCCGGCGTTCCAGGACAGGGCGGGCTAGCGGGGTCGGGGCGGGCGGCGCCGGGCTAGGCTCACTGTTCCGCCGGGCGATGATCCGACTGTTCCGGCGGTCCGGTCCCGGGTTCGCGAAACGGAGACGTGCGTCATGGCCGCCCTTTCCCTCCACAAGGTGACCGAGCGCGCGCCCGCGCTCGTCTCGCTCTACAAGACGGCCGCCGTCTCGCTGGAGAAGCACGGCCTCGCCGGGGAGGAGGCGGCGGTCTACCTGGTGCTCGACTACTCGGGCTCGATGCGCCCGTACTACAAGGACGGCACCGTGCAGGCCCTCGCCGACCGGGTGCTCGGCCTCTCCGCGCACCTGGACGACGACGGCCGTGTGCCGGTCTTCCTCTTCTCCACGGACATCGACGCCCAGGGCGAGATCGCGCTGGAGAACCACCACGGCCGGATCGAGCGCATCGTGGCGAACCTCGGCCACATGGGGCGCACCAACTACCACGTGGCGATGGACGCGGTCATCGACCACTACGTGGACAGCGGCGCCACCGCGCCCGCCCTCGTCATCTTCCAGACGGACGGCGGCCCGAGCAGCAAGCTCGCGGCCGAGCGATACGTCTGCAAGGCGGCGCAGCTGCCGATGTTCTGGCAGTTCATCGGCTTCGGCGACCCGGACAGCAGCCAGTTCGCCTTCCTGCGCAGGCTGGACGAGCTGGCGGTGCCGGAGCGGCGACCCGTCGACAACGCGGGGTTCTTCCACGCGGGCGCCGATCCGCGCCGGGTGAGCGACGCGGAGCTCTACGACCGGCTCGTGGGCGCGTTCCCGCAGTGGCTGCGGGAGGCGAGGGCGCGCGGCATCGTCGACTAGCCGTCGTTGTCAGTGGTGTGCGCTTAGCTTGAGGCATGGGATCACAGACATCGAGCTGGGCCGAGTTCGAGGTGGCCGAGCCGCTTTTCGCCGAGACCGTACGTAGGCGCTTCCTTCAGTACAAGCACCATGTCCTCGCCACGTTGCGGGCCGACGGCAGTCCCCGGGTCACCGGTCTGGAGGTCGAGATCCGCTCCGGCGAACTGTGGCTCGGCATGATGCCGAACTCCCGCAAGGCCCTCGACCTGCGCCGCGACCCCCGCTTCGCGGTCCAGGCGAACCCGGGCCCCGACGCGGAGATGGCCGACGGCGACGTCCGCGTCAGCGGCCGGGCCATCGAGATCACCGACCCGCCGACCCTGGCCCGCTTCGTGGCAGAGGTGCACCCCCCGGAGCCCTTCCTCCTCTTCGGAGCAGAACTGACGGAGGTGGTCCACACGTCGCTGAACGGCGAGGAGCTGGTCCTACGAGCCTGGCGCCCGGGCGCGGCCCTACGCACCATCCGCCGAGGAGGCGGAACGGAGCCCCCGAGGGAGGATGCGTAAGCGCTCCGCGGGGTGCGGGTCTTTGTCTGCGGGCCGTGTGTGGCTGATCGCGCAGTTCCCCGCGCCCCTTATCGGGCCGTCGGTCGTCTGCGGACCGTGCTGGGCTGGTCGCGCAGTTCCCCGCGCCCCTAAAGGGGCACGGCACCTGGCGTTCAAGCAGCGCGGTGCCTGGCACTTAGGGGCGCGGGGAACTGCGCGAGAACCACGCACGGTCCGCACCTGAAAGGCGGCCATTAAGGGGCGCGGGGAACTGCGCGACCAGCCACACGCGGCCCGCACCCGAAAGCGTGCTCACCGCACGTGGTGCGCCAACACGTCCGCTCGGCACACACCCGCCGACCCCCACGCCTCCCGCAACGGCCGAGCCTTCCGCAACCACACCGACAGATCGAGCTCCTCGGTGTACCCCACGGCCCCGTGGAGCTGGAGCGCAGAACGGGCAGCCAAGTACACCGCCGACCCCGCCGCCACCTTCGCGGCAGCGACATCCCCGGGGTCGAGACCAACCGCCGCTCCGTACAACAACGGCCGCGCGAACTCGACCGCGAGCAGCGTGTCGGCAAGCCGATGCTTCACGGCCTGGAAGGACCCGATCGGGACACCGAACTGCGTCCGCGACTTCACGTACGCGACCGTACGCCGCAACAACTCCTCCGCCACTCCCACCGCCTGCGCGGCCGCCGCAAGCCGCCCCCACAGCACGGCGTGCCGAACGGCATCGGCCAACTGGGGCCCGACAGCGAGGAGTTCACCACCTGGCGCAGGCCGCGCGAGCCGTCGAGCGGGATCGGCAGACGCCAGCACGGGCCCATGCCCCGGCGCGATCCGCAGCTCAGGGACGCCCGCGTCGGCCACCAACACCACCCCCGCCGCATCCGCGTCCACCACGTACGCCCCACCCCCCGACAGGCAGAGCGTCCCCACCACCTTCCCCGAGACAAGCCCGGGCAACAGCCGCTCGGCAGGCCCCGCGTCACCCAGCTCGGCAAGGTGAGCCAGCAACGCGGCCGCCCCCACCGTCTCCACCAAAGGCCCGGGCACGGCATGCCGCCCCAACTCCACGTACGCGACAGCCAGTTCCACCGGAAGCGGACCGACCCCGTCGTACAACGACGGCACCCCCAGCCCGAACACCCCCGCGTCGGCCAGCCGCGACCACAGCGCACGCCCCGGCCCGTGGTCCCCGCCGGACCACGCCCGTACGACCGCCGGGGTGTCCGAACCGGCGAGCATCGCGTCCAGCGACCGTGCGAACTCACGCTGTTCGGCAGTGAGCAGAAACCTCATCACCGGCGCCCCTTCGGAAGGCCCAGCAGTCGCTCGGCGACGATGTCCCGCTGGATCTCGTTCGTCCCGGCGTAAATCGGTCCGGCCAGCGCGAACACGTACCCCTCGGCCCACCCGCCCCCGTCGTCCGCCAACTCGCCGTCCTCACCCAGCAGTTCCAGTGCCGTCTCGTGCAGCGCGATGTCGTACTCCGACCAGAACAGCTTGTTGAGGCTGGCCTCCGCGCCGATGCGCTCGCCCGCCGCGAAGCGGGACGCGTTGGCGTGGGTGAAGAGCTGGTAGGCGCGGGCGCCGATGACCGCGTCCGCCACCCGGTCCCGTACGCCCGGATCCGAGCCGTGCGCGCGCCACAGCCGTACGAGCCGATCGGCGGCGGCCAGGAAGCGGCCGGGGGAGCGGAGAGTGAGACCGCGTTCGTTGCCCGTGGTCGACATGGCGATCCGCCAGCCCTGCCCCGGCTCCCCGATGACGTCCTCGTCCGGCACGAACACCTCGTCCAGGAACAGCTCCGCGAAGGCGGGTTTGCCGTCGAGGCGGGCGATCGGGCGGACCGTCACACCGGGGGCGGAGAGGTCGAACATGAGGTAGGTCAGGCCTTGGTGGGGCTTGGGCGCCGCCGGGTCGGTACGGAAGATGCCGAACGCGCGGTCGGCGAACGCGGCCCGCGACGACCAGGTCTTCTGCCCCGACAGCAGCCAGCCCCCGTCCGTCCGCACCGCCCGCGACCGCAGCGACGCCAGGTCGGACCCGGCCTCCGGCTCCGACCAGGCCTGCGCCCAGACCACCGCGCCGCTCGCCATGTCCGGCAGCACCCGGGCGCGCTGCTCGGGCGTCCCGTGGTCGAACAGCGTCGGCGCGAGCAGGTTGATGCCGTTCTGGCCGACCCGGCCGGGCGCGCCCGCCGCGTAGTACTCCTCCTCGAACGCCAGCCACCCGAAGATGTCGACGCCCCGGCCCCCGTACCGCTCGGGCCAGGAGACGACCGACCAGCGGTCCGCGTACAGCTCGGCCTCCCACACCCGGTGCGCCGCGAAGCCCTCCTCGGTCTCCAGCGACGGCAGCGGCTCGGCCGGGACGTGTGCGGCGAGCCAGTCCCGCGCCTCGGCGCGAAAGGCGTCCTCCTCGGCCGTGTGGTCCAGGTCCATGACGTGCCTCGCCCCTTTGACTGCCGACCGGGCAACCGGCTTCCCTAACAAGTGTTTGGTAGGTTAGCCTGCGGCCGTGACCGACAACAAGGTGCGGAACGAGGTTCGGAACAAGGTCGCGTACGTGCCCGGGCACGGCCTCCTCGACGGCCGCAGCGCCGTGGTCACCGCCGCCGCCGGGGCCGGGATCGGCGGCGCGACCGCCCGCAGATTCCTGGAGGAGGGCGCACGGGTGCTGCTCGGCGACGTACACGCCCGCCGCCTCAAGGAGACCGAGCAGGCCCTCGCGGCAGAGTTCGGCAGCGCCGCGGTGGCCTCGCTGACCTGCGACGTCACCGACGAGACGCAGGTACGCGCCCTGTTCGACGAGGCCGTACGGCTGCACGGCCGCCTCGACGTCGTCGTCAACAACGCGGGCCTGGGCGGCACGGCGGAGCTCGTCGACATGAGTGACGAGCAGTGGGACCGCGTCCTCGACGTCACCCTCAACGGCACCTTCCGGTGCACCAGGGCGGCCCTGCGCGCGTTCCGCGACTCCGGGCACGGCGGCGTGATCGTCAACAACGCGTCCGTCGTCGGCTGGCGCGCCCAGGCCGGGCAGGCCCACTACGCCGCCGCCAAGGCGGGCGTCATGGCGCTCACCCGCTGCGCAGCGATCGAGGCGGCCGCGTACGGAGTACGGGTCAACGCGGTCTCGCCGTCGCTCGCCATGCACCCCCACCTCGCGAAGGTCACCACCGCCGAACTGCTGGCGGAGCTGACCGCCAGGGAGGCGTTCGGACGGTACGCCGAGCCGTGGGAGGTGGCGAACGTGATCGTCTTCCTGGCCAGCGACTACTCGTCGTACATGACGGGCGAAGTCGTCGCGGTCAGCAGCCAACACCCCTAGCGCCGCCCAGGACCACAATGGACCCGTGCCGAAGAACAAGAAGCAGCAGGTGACCGCCTCGCCCGAGCGGCGCGGGGAACTCCTCGCGACCGCCGCCGAGGTGTTCGCGGCCCAGGGCTACAACGCCACCACCGTCCGCCGGATCGCGGACGAGGCCGGCATGCTCGCGGGCAGCCTCTACTACCACTTCGATTCCAAGGAATCGATGCTCGACGAGATCCTCTCCACCTTCCTGACCGAGCTCTGGGAGGGGTACGACGCGGTGCTCGCCGCCGGGCTCGGGCCGCGGGAGACCATCGAAGCCCTGGTCACCGAGTCGTTCCGGGAGATCGACCGGCATCGGGCGGCCGTCGCGATCTACCAGAAGGAGTCCCGCCACCTCGCCGTCCAGCCCCGCTTCACCTACCTCGCCGACTCGCAGCGCAAATTCGAGCAGGCGTGGCTGGGGACGCTGGAGCGCGGGGTCGAGGCGAAGGCGTTCCGGGCGGACCTGGACGTCCGGCTCACCTATCGATTCGTTCGGGACACGGTGTGGGTCGCCGCGTCCTGGTACCGGCCGGGCGGGCAGCACAGCCCGGAGGAAATCGCCCGCCAGTATCTGTCGATGGTGCTGGACGGAATCGCCGTACGCGAATAACTCACCTCTCCATAAAGGGAGTTGGAATGTCCGAGGCCTATATCGTCGAAGCGGTGCGGACGCCTGTCGGGCGGCGCGGGGGCGGGCTCTCGGCCGTCCATCCGGCGGATCTGGGGGCGCATGTGCTCACCGCGCTCGTGCAGCGTTCCGGAATCGATCCGGCCGCCGTCGAGGACGTCGTCTTCGGCTGCCTCGACGCGGTCGGGCCGCAGGCCGGGGACATCGCGCGGACGGCGTGGCTGGCGGCCGGGCTGCCGCAGGAGGTGCCGGGCGTCACCGTCGACCGCCAGTGCGGCTCCTCCCAGCAGGCCGTGCACTTCGCCGCCCAGGCGGTCCTCTCCGGCACCCAGGACCTGGTGGTCGCGGGCGGCGTCCAGAACATGTCGATGATCCCGATCGCCTACGCCTCCCGGCAGGCGGCGGTGCCGCTGGGCCTGACCGAGGGCCCGTTCGCGGGCTCCGAGGGCTGGCGGGCACGGTACGGGAGGCAGCCGGTCGACCAGTTCCACGGCGCCGAGCTGATCGCGCGGAAGTGGCGGATCACCCGCGGCGACCAGGAGGAGTTCGCGCTCGGCTCGCACCGGCGGGCGCTCCGCGCGATCGACGAGGGCCGCTTCACGCGCGAGACCGTGCCGTACGGAGGCGTGACCGTGGACGAGGGTCCGCGCCGCGACACGAGCCTGGAGAAGATGGCGGCGCTCAAGCCGGTCGTCGACGGCGGGACGATCACGGCCGCCTGCTCCTCCCAGGTCTCGGACGGCGCCGCCGCGCTGCTGCTCGCGAGCGAGCGGGCGGTACGGGAGCACGGGCTGACCCCGCGCGCCCGCGTCCACCACCTCTCCGTACGCGGCGAGGACCCGATCCGGATGCTCTCGGCCCCGATACCGGCGACCGCGTACGCCCTGAAGAAGGCGGGTCTGACACTCGACGCGATCGACCTGGTGGAGATCAACGAGGCGTTCGCGCCGGTGGTGCTCGCCTGGCTGAAGGAGACCGGCGCCGACCCGGCGAAGGTCAACGTCAACGGTGGGGCCATCGCGCTCGGCCACCCGCTGGGCGCCACCGGCGTCAAGCTGATGACGACCCTGCTGCACGAGCTGGAGCGCACCGGCGGCCGGTACGGCCTGCAGACGATGTGCGAGGGCGGCGGACAGGCGAACGTGACCATCATCGAGCGGCTGTAGCGGGAGGTCAGGGGGTGGACGGGGGAGTGGTGCGGCCCACACGTTCGAGCCTGGCCGGAACGGGGTGGCGTGGTACAGTTTCCCCGTTGCAGTTTTGGTACCCATAGACTTTATGTGCGCCTGACGGGAATGTTTCTCCATCAGGCGCGTTTTATTGTTTTTCCGGCTTTCTCCGGATGGGGCCCCTACCTATTCAGGAGAATGACATGGCTACTGGCACCGTGAAGTGGTTCAACTCGGAAAAGGGCTTCGGCTTCATCGAGCAGGACGGCGGCGGCCCGGACGTCTTCGCCCACTACTCGAACATCGCCTCCTCCGGCTTCCGTGAGCTCCTCGAGGGCCAGAAGGTCTCCTTCGAGGTCACCCAGGGCCAGAAGGGCCTGCAGGCGGAGAACATCCTCCCCGCCTGATCTTCGGCGAATTCCGCTAGCCGGGACCCGCACCGCGCAGGTGCGGGTCCCGGCTTGCGTGCTGTCCGTCCCCCGGCCCCGGAAGGCACCCTCCGTATGACGCGCATGACCTCCCGCAAGCGCCCCAGCTCCAGCTCCAGCAAGCCCGCCGCGAAGCCCGCGCGCGGCCGGACCGTACAGCCGCAGGGTGAGTTCACGCTGCCGGAGACCGTCACGCCCGCGCTGCCCTCCGTGGCCGCCTTCGCCGACCTCGACATGCCCGCGGCGCTGCTCAAGACGCTCGCGGCGCAGGGTGTCACCGAGCCGTTCCCGATCCAGGCCGCCACCCTGCCGAACTCGCTGGCGGGCCGCGACATCCTCGGCCGGGGCCGCACCGGCTCGGGCAAGACCCTGGCCTTCGGCCTCGCCCTCCTGGCCCGTACGGCCGGACACCGTGCCGAGCCGAAGGCGCCGCTGGCGATGGTGCTCGTGCCGACGCGCGAGCTCGCGCAGCAGGTCACCGACGCGCTCACGCCGTACGCCACCGCCGTCAACCTGCGTCTGACCACCGTCGTCGGCGGTCTCTCCCTCACCAAGCAGGCCAACGCGCTGCGACGCGGCGCCGAGGTCCTGGTGGCGACGCCGGGCCGGCTCAAGGACCTCATAGAGCGCGGCGACTGCGTGCTCGGCCAGGTGCGTACGACGGTGCTCGACGAGGCCGACCAGATGGCCGACATGGGCTTCATGCCGCAGGTCACGGCGCTGCTGAAGCAGGTCGAGCCGGGCGGCCAGCGGATGCTGTTCTCCGCGACCCTGGACAAGAACATCGACCGCCTGGTGCGGATGTTCCTCACCGACCCGGTCGTCCACTCCGTGGACCCCTCGGCGGGCGCGGTCACGACGATGGAGCACCACGTGCTCTACATCCAGGACGAGACCGACAAGAAGGCCGTCACCGAGCGCATCGCGGCGCGCGACGGCCGGGTGATCATGTTCCTGGACACCAAGCGTTCGGTGGACCGGCTGGTCAAGCGGCTGCTCGCCAGCGGTGTCCGCGCGGCGGGCCTGCACGGCGGCCGCTCCCAGCCGCAGCGCAACCGCACGCTTGAGCAGTTCAAGAACGGCCAGGTCACCGCGCTGGTCGCGACGAACGTCGCGGCGCGCGGCATCCACGTCGACGACCTCGACCTGGTCGTCAACGTCGACCCGCCGACCGACCACAAGGACTACCTCCACCGCGGCGGCCGCACGGCCCGCGCGGGCGAGTCGGGCAGCGTGGTCACCCTCGTCCTGCCCGAGCAGAAGCGCGAGATGACCCGCCTCATGTCCTTCGCGGGGATCCGCCCGCAGACGGCGGCGGTCAAGTCGAGCGACGAGGAGCTGGTACGCGTGACGGGCGCTCGCGAGCCGTCCGGCGTCCCGGTCGTGATCGAGGTCCCGGCCCAGCCGGCCCCGTCGACGAGCCGCAGCCGCAGCCGTGGCTCCCGCTCGGGTGGTGCGCGCAGCGCCTCGGGCGCCCGTACGTCGGGTGGCACGGGTGGTACGCGCACCTCGGGTGGCACTGGTGGTGCCCGCACGTCGGGCGGCAGCGGTGGTGCCCGCACCCAGGCCGGCGGCCGCGCGGGCCAGGGCGGTGCGCCCCGGCGCGGAGGCCGTCCCCAGGGCGGCGGGGGTCGTCGCAGCGCGACGGCGTAAGGCCGGGGGGCTTCGCCCCCGGCCCCTTCCCCCACCCCGCCCCTTCCCGAAAGCCCTTGGCGGGCGGCCGGGTTCTTCGGCTGCGGCCCGGTGGGGGCTGAGCGCGCAGTTCCCCGCGCCCCTAACTACCTAGGGGCGCGGGGAACTGCGCGAGCAACCCAGCACGGTCCGCAGGCAAAAGGGGTCCGGGGTCCGGGGGCGTAGCCCCCGGGAACACACCTCAACCCCCACCCACCCCCGGAGGGCTCAGGGAAGGGGTGGGGTGGGGGACAAGGCCGTCAGGATCGACGTCGCCTCCCCCATCACCCGCCCCACCAGCTCCTCCACGCTCGGCAGATCCGAGATCACCCCCGCCACCTGCCCCGACGCCATCACGCCGGACTCCGGCCGCCCGTCCACCATCGACGCCTTCAGCAGCATCGGGACATTGGCAGCCAGCAGCACCTGACTCCACGTCAAGTCCTTGCCGTGCCGCAGGGCGAGCCCGTCCCGGAGCATCCGGGACCAGGTCAGGCCGGACACGCGGCGGAAGGCGGAAGCGTGCCGAGCCGCACGCGTCAACGCCCGCACCCGCCCCGCCCGTTCGAGCGAGGCCACGAACTCCGTACGCAGCATGCGGTGCGGCAGGCCGTCCACCGCCCGCGTCACCGTCACATCCCCCACCCCCGCCGCCAGATACCGCGCCTTCACCGCGTCCGGCACCGGAGAGTCGGAGGTCAGCAGGAAGCGCGTGCCCATCGCGACCCCCGCCGCCCCGTACGCCAGCGCCGCCACCAGACCGCGCCCGTCGCAGAAGCCGCCGGCCGCGATCACCGGGATGTCCACCGCGTCCACCACCTGCGGCAGCAGGACCGTCGTCGCCACCTCGCCGGTGTGGCCGCCGCCCTCCCCGCCCTGCACGATCACCGCGTCCGCGCCCCACGCCGCGACCTTCTCGGCGTGCCGCCGCGCCCCGACGGACGGCACGACCACCACCCCCGCGTCCTTCAGCTCGGCGATCAGCTCGCGCGACGGGGCGAGGGCGAAGGACGCCACCCGCACGCCCTCCTCCACGATGATCCGCACCCGCTCCCGCGCATCCCCCGCGTCCGCCCGCAGATTGACCCCGAACGGCGCGTCCGTACGGGACTTGACCTCCCGTACCGCCGCCCGCAGCGCGTCCGTGGTCATCGTCGCCGAGGCCAGGATGCCCAGCGCCCCCGCCTCGGCCGTGGCCGTCACCAGCCGGGGCCCGGCCACCCAGCCCATGCCCGTCTGCACGATCGGGTGCCGCACCCCGACGAGCGCCGTCAGCGCCGTCTCCATCAGACGGCCCGGACCTCTCGCTCACGGTGACCCGATGGGTCGATCACCTCTCGTATGCAGTGCAGCTCCTCGGCAGTCGGATCACGCGTATACGGAACTTCGGCGTCGACCACCAACGCGAAACCCGTCGCCGACCGCACCTCCTCCACCGTCACCCCCGGATGCAGCGACGCCAGCCGCATCGAGTGGTCGGGCGTCGCGAAGTCGAAGACGCCGAGGTCGCTCACGACCCGGGGGATATGGTGATAGCGCGCCCCGGCGGCGGCCGCGCGGTCGTAGCCGACGCCGCACACCATGTCGACCGCCGGGACGAACACCCGGGGTGAGTGCCTGGGGATCCAGTAACTCACCGGGTTGTTGAGGGTGTTGACCGGGGCTCCGCGCACCCCGAGCAACTGCCGCGTCGGGGCCGCCCAGTCGCCGATGCAGGAGATGTTCTGGTTGCCGAACCGGTCGATTTGGCTCGCGCCCATCATCACGTGCCGGCGGCCGCCGGTGACCATGGTGAGATGACGGCGGTACGGGAGCCAGCCCTCGGCTGCCCCGTCCGCCCCCACCAGCGTCGCCTCGCCGTCGGTGAGCAGCAGGTCGGGCGCGAACGTGCGCCGTGCCAGGCGGGCGCCGATCGACGGGATCAGGCCCATCGGGCTGGCCAGCACCTCCCCGTCGCCCCGCCAGGCCTCGGCGCACGCGGTCACGCAGTACTCCGCGCGACTGATCACCGGACCTCCTCGTGCCAGGCCTGGACGGCCGACTGGTAGCTCTTCTCGTCCGGCCCCGACAGGAACCGCACGGCGAAGTCCTCCCACGGCGTCGTCGCGTACAGCTTCTGGAACGGCTCGTCGCGCTCGTAGTCCGGCGCACAGGACGTGAAGTGCGCCCCGTGGGGCGCCTCCACCACACCGGTGACCGAGTGGCGCCCGACGAGGAGGGTCTGCGGGACGGCGTCCGCGAAGCCACCGTCCACCAGACGTTCGCAGGAGACGTACGCCTCTGCCGCCGCCTCGCAGAACAGGTCGTCGAAGTACGGGTCCGGGCCCAGGTACTGCGCGTTGCCCAGGCGGTCGGCGCGGTTCAGATGGACCAGGGCCGCGTCCAGGCGCAGCGCGGGCATCGCGACGAACGTCTCGCCGTCCTCGTACGGTGAAGTGACCGTGCGCAGCGTGGGGTTGACCCGCATGACGTCCGAGCCGAGCCCCGCCCGTACGGGCAGGAACGGCAGCCGGTTGGCGGCCGCGTGCAGCCCCCACATGAACATCGCCTCGTCGATCTCCATCAGCTCGAACGCGCCCGCCTCGCGGGCCGCGCGGAAGTGCGGTTCGAGGGGGATGGAGTCGAGGGTGGCGAAGGGGGCGACCAGCTTGCGGACGCGCCCGGCGGCGGCGAGCAGTCCGACGTCAGGACCGCCGTACGAGACGACGGTCAGATCGGTGACGGAGGACCGCAGGATCGCTCTGACCAGCGCCATAGGTTTGCGGCGCGAGCCCCAGCCGCCGATGCCGACGGTCATGCCGCTGCGCAGCCGCGCCGCCACCTCGTCGGGCGTCATGGTCTTGTCGGTCATGCCTGATCCCCTCCTTCCCCGCCGCCGAAGTCGGCGCGGAGCCGGTCGGCGATCCCGCTGAGGTTGGCCTCGAAGGTGAAGCCCTGCTCGTAGCGGTAGCTGCGGTGTACGTCGACGGGGTCGATGCCGTTGATGGCGGCCTTCGCCAGCCGGATGAGCGTGCCGTCCTTGCGGGCGATCTCGCGCGCCAAATCCAGTGCGGCTGAGGGGAGTTCCGCGCGCTCGACGACCCTCCAGACCGAGCCGTGCGCGTGCAGCTCCCCCGCCGTGACCGTCCGCGAGGTGTAGTAGAGCGCGCGCATCAGATGCTGGGGGACCAGGCGGGCGAGATGGGTCGCGGCGCCGAGCGCGCCCCGGTCCAGCTCGGGCAGCCCGAACGTGGCGTCCTGAGAAGCGACCACCGCGTCCGCGTTGCCGACCAGGCCGATGCCGCCGCCGAGGCAGTACCCCTGCACCGCCGCGACGACCGGCACCTCGCACTCGTAGACCGCCGAGAACGCCTCGTAGCAGCCCCGGTTGGCGCCGATGAGGGCGCTGTGGCCCCGGTCGCGGCGCAGCTCCTTGATGTCGACCCCGGCGTTGAAGCCGCGCCCCTCGGCGGCCAGGACGACACAGCGGACGCCGGGGTCGCGCCCGGCGGCGCGTACGGCGTCGGCCAGTTCGTACCAGCCCTTCACGGGCAGCGCGTTGACGGGCGGGAAGTCGACCGTGACGACGGAAATCCCCTTTTCGGGGGCGGTGGTGGAGACACCCATGAGCGGATCAGCTACCTTTCCACCAAACATTTGTTAGGCAAGGAAGGTAGCAGCGGATGGAGCTGGCCGGGAAGGCGGCGGTCGTCACCGGGGGCACCCGGGGTGTCGGCGCGGGCATCGCACGGGCGCTCCTCGCGGCGGGCGCCGACGTCGTGGTCTGCGCCCGCCGCCCACCCGAGCGACCGATCCAAGCGGCGGGCCGCGAGGCCGAGTTCCGCCCGGTCGACCTGCGCGAAGGCGAGGCCGTACGGGAGTTCTTCGGCGCGGTCGCGACGGAGTACGGGCGCCTCGACCTCCTCGTCAACAACGCGGGCGGCACGCCGTACCGGCTTCTCGGCGAAAGCGAAGTCAAAGGTGAATCCGACGCCGAGCGCCACGCGCGCGTGATCGCCCTCAACCTCACCGCACCCCTCACCGCCTCCCTCGCCGCGTACCCGTACCTGCGTACGTCGGGTGGCTCGGTCGTCATGATCGGCAGCGTCAGTGGTACGCGCCCCTCGCCCGGGACCGCCGCGTACGGCGCCGCCAAGGCCGGGGTGGAGAGCCTGGCCCGCTCGATGGCGGTCGAGTGGGCACCCGAAGTGCGGGTCAACACCCTGGTCCTGGGCATGGTCCGCACCGAGCTCGCACACCTCCACTACGGGGACGCCCAGGGGGTTGCCGCCGTGGAGCGGACCGTGCCGCTCGGGCGACTGGCCGAGCCCTCCGACGTCGGCGCGGCCGTCGTCTTCCTCGCCTCCGACGCGGCCTCGTACATCACCGGCGCCTCCCTCCTGATCCACGGCGGAGGCGAGCGCCCGGCGTTCCTGGATGCGGCGACGGTCAACACCACTCAAAACAAAGGGAGTTGAAATGACAGGCATGAGTGCGGGCCGGGTCGTGGCGGTGACGGGCGCCGGGCGGGGCCTCGGCCGCGCCCACGCCCTGGCGTTCGCGGCCGAAGGCGCGAAGGTCGTCGTCAACGACCTCGGGGTCGGCCTCGACGGCACCCCCGGCTCCGACAGTCCGGCCCGGCACGTGGTCGACGAGATCCGGGCGGCGGGCGGCGAGGCGGTCGCGCACGGCGGGGACATCGCGACGGCGAAGGGCGCGGCCTCACTGGTCGAAGCCGCGCTCGACACCTTCGGCCGGCTGGACACGCTCGTCAACAACGCGGGTTTCCTGCGGGACCGGATGCTGGTGAACCTCGACGAGGACGACTGGGACGCCGTGATGCGCGTCCACCTCAAGGGCCACTTCCTGCCGCTGCGGGAGGCGGCCGCGTACTGGCGTGCCGAATCCAAGGCGGGGCGACGGCCGCAAGCGCGCGTCGTCAACACGACGTCCGGCGCGGGCCTGTTGGGGAGCGTCGGGCAGGGCAACTACGCGGCGGCCAAGGCCGGGATCGTCGGTCTGACGCTGGTCGCGGCGGCCGAACTCGCCCGGTACGGCGTCCAGGTCAACGCGATCGCCCCGGCGGCACGCACCCGTATGACGGAACGTGCCTTCGCCGATCTCGCGGCCGCGCCCGAGGATGTGGCGCCCCTGGTGGTCTGGCTCGGCTCGGCCGCGAGCGACGGCGTCACGGGCCGCGTCTTCGAGGCCGAGGCGGGCCGGATCACCGTGATGGAGGGCTGGCGACCGGGCCCGACGGCGGACAAGGGCGCCCGTAGGACCCCGGCGGAGGCGGGCGAGACGGCACGCGAACTGCTGGAGCGGGCGCAGGCGCCGGGGGCTGTGTACGGGGCGGGGTGAAGGGGAGGCTGGGGACGGTTCGCGGCGGAAGGTTGCCGGGTTACGACGTCAGCCGGGTCGCGGCCTCCCGTTGCAGCGTGCTCGTACCGGCCAGGAACCGTACGACGCACTTCAGCTCATCGGTCGTGAACTCGTCGCAGAACGAGGCCATCTCGCTCGACCAGTCGACGAAGAACCGCTTGAGACCGGCCACGTTCTCGCGGCGGATCTCGATGAGCACCCGGCGCTTGTCGGTGGGATGCTTGGCGCGGCGCACGAAGCCCTTGGTCTCCAGGCGGTCGACGAGGCCGGTGACGGAGGCGGGGGCGAGGCCGGTGTGCTGGCAGAGGTCCTTGGCGGTGAGCGGGCCGAACCGTTCGAGCAGATCGAGCGTCTTGCTCTCCGAGGCGCCGAGGCCTTGCTTTCCGGCGACGGCGGTGTGGAACATCACCGTGACGCCGCTGTGTTCGCGCGCCACGCTCAGAAGGTCTTCGACCGCCTTGGCGCGGTCAGTGCCGTTGCTGTCGTCCATGCGGGGGAGAGTAGCAACTCCTTAGTTTGCTGAAACGAAAGAATGGCTAAATTATCCCCCTTGTGACAAATAGCGGTGGACGCCTCCGTTACACCAGGGTGCCGCAGGTTAACTCGTGGGAAATTCAATGGTTTTGGCGTTGACTACCTCCGCTCTACGCGCGTCATCATGTGACGCATGAGTAACCCCCCGCGTATAAGCAAGCGTCTCGCCACGCTCGGCGGCGTCGCCGCCCTCGCCGCGACCCTCCTCGTCGGCCCGTCCGCGCTGACGGCCACCGCGTCCACCCAGTCGACCGGCAGCATCTGCTACGGCGCCCTGCCCTCGCAGGCGCACGACACGCTCGACCTGATCGCCCAGGGCGGCCCGTTCCCGTACTCGCAGGACGGGGTCGTCTTCACCAACCGCGAGCACGTGCTGCCGACGGAGTCGAGCGGCTACTACCACGAGTACACCGTCACGACGCCCGGCGCTCCGACGCGCGGTACCCGCCGCGTCGTCACCGGTGAGCAGGACAACGAGGACTACTACACCTCGGACCACTACGCGACGTTCAACCTGATCGACTTCGGCTGCTGAGCCGCAGCCTGAAGACCCGTCGGACCTGACAGATCCGCTGCTGAGCCGCAGCCCGAAGATCCGCCGGGTCCGACAGATCCGCACGGCCGGAAAACGCCGATGGTCAGGAGCCGCCGAGGCTCCTGCCCATCGCGCGCGACCCGGTCGAGTTCCGCACCGTGAACGCCACCGTGCCCGGGAGATAGCGGTCCTGGGACCATTCGAGCGGCAGCCCCGCCGGGTCGGTGGAGCGGCGGCGTTCACGGAGCAGGGCCTCCCCGGCCCCGCAGCCCAGCAACTCCGCGTCGGCCGCGTCCGCCGGGACCACGTCGATCGTGTGATGGGCGTCGACGAAGAGTATTCCGTGCGCCTCCAACTCGTCCGCGTGCGACGCGAGTCGAGGGTCCATCGCGAGCACGAGCTCGCCCACCCGCTCCGGGTACGTGGTGCGCTCCACCATCACCGGTGAGCCGGACAGCGTACGCACCCGCAGCACCCGGAACACCCGCTCTCCCAGCGGCAGTCGCAGGTGGTACGCCTCCTCCTCGCTCGCCTCGCCCGGGTCCACCGAGACCGTCCGGCCGCCCGGCACCTCGCCCAGCGAGCGGGCCCAGCGTGCGAAGGACCGCAGCTCCTCGAAGCTCTGCAGCCGCGCCCCGCCGGTCCCGCCGAGCACCACCCGCCGCGCACCGCGCCGCGAGGTCACCAGGCCGTCGGCCCGCAGCGCACCGAGCGCCTGGCGGATCGTCCCCCTGGACACCCCATACGTACGCGCGAGTTCGTCCTCGGCGGGCAGCCGCGCCCCCGACCCGTACTCGCCCGCGGTGATGGCGGCCCGCAGATCGGCGGCCACCTTCCGGTACAGCGGCGCCTTGCCTGCCACGTTCTCCCCCTGGATGTGTCAGCCGGTGCGGATCAGCGAGCGGAGCAACGCGAGATCCGCATCCTCCAGACTAGCCAGCACCGTTCGGCCCGCCGCGGGCGCGATGGGTTCCATGGACGGCACCGCGAGCACCGCGCATCCCGCCGCCTCCGCCGAGGTCACACCGGTCACCGTGTCCTCGACGGCGACGCACCGCGAGGGCTCCGCGCCGAGGGCTGCCGCGGCCGCCAGATACGGGTCGGGCGCGGGCTTGGTCCGTGCGGTGTCCTCCGCGCCGTAGACCGCGTCGAAGCGGTGCCCGGCCAGCGAGGCCGCCACCTTGTCGACCACGGCGCGCGGCGACGCCGACACCAGCGCGGTCGGCACCCCGTGCTCGCGCAGCACGGAAAGCAGCCGGACCGCGCCCGGCCGGGGCTCGGCCCCGTCCACGAGCCGCGCGGCGAATCCCTCGCCCAACTCGGCGGCCAGCAGGGCCTGTTGCTCGTTCAGCGGCTCGCTCAGCATCGCGGCCGTGTCCTCCACGGACCGCCCGTACACCGCCCGCCGCCCCGCACCGGCCAGTACGTAACCGTGCCGGGCCGAGACCTGCTCGACGACCTCGACCCAGGCCGCCTCGGTGTCCACCAGGGTGCCGTCCATGTCGAACAGGACGGCCCGCAGCCCGCTCACGCGTCCTCACCCGCCGCCAGCACCGGACGCCGCTGCGGCCGTACGGTCACGGCCGCGCCCGCACCGAACGCGCCCGCCGCGTGCGAGGGAAGGTCGGCCTTGACCTGCGTACCGTCCGCGAGCCGGATGTGCAGCCGGGTGCTCGCGCCGTGGAAGGCGCTGCCGGTCACCTGGTCCGGGCCGCCCTCCGTGACGTCCAGCGCCTCGGGACGCAGCAGGAACTCGGTGGCACCGGAGACGGGCCCGTCCACCGGAAGTGTGACGCCCAGGACCTCGGCCTGTCCGTCGGCCGTCGGGCGGCCCGGGATGCGGTTCATCGTGCCGATGAAGGACGCCACGAACGGCGTCGCCGGACGGTCGTACAACTCGGCCGGGCTGGCGCACTGTTCGAGCCGTCCGCCGCGCATCACCGCGACCCGGTCGGCCATCGAAAGCGCCTCCTCCTGGTCGTGCGTGACGAACACCGTGGTGATGCCGAGCTCCAGCTGGAGGCGGCGGATCTCCTCGCGCAGGCTGACGCGCACCTTGGCGTCGAGCGCGGACAGCGGCTCGTCGAGCAGCAGAAGGCGGGGCTGAAGCGCGAGTGCGCGGGCCAGCGCGACCCGCTGCTGCTGACCGCCCGAGAGCTGGTGCGGAAAGCGGCCGCCGTGGTCGGGCAGGCCCACGAGCTCCAGCAACTCGGCGGCGCGCGAACGCCGTTCGGCCGCCGCGACCTTGCGCATCCGCATCCCGAAGGCGACGTTCTCGGCCACCGTCAGATGCGGGAAGAGGCTGTACGACTGGAAGACCATCCCCGTGTCGCGCCGGTTGGCCGGCACCGGCACGATGTCCTCGCCGTCCAGCAGCACCTGCCCGGCGTCCGGCCGCTCGAAGCCCGCCAGGACCCGCAGCGCCGTTGTCTTGCCGCAGCCGGACGGGCCGAGCAGGGCGAGGAGTTCACCGGGCGCGACATCGAGGTCGAGCCCGTCGAGCGCGACGGCGGAGCCGAACGTGCGGCGCAGCCCCCGGATCTTCAGGGCGGTTCCGGTGCGCGCAGGTGCGTCGGTGATCGTCACGCGCCCGCCTCCTTCTTGTTCTTACGGATGGGGTTACGAAAGCGGGTGCGGGCCAGGCCCGTCACGACGAGCAGCAGCACCCAGGTCAGCACCAGGCTGAGCAGCGAGACGGCCACGGACAACTGGGCGTTGGAGCCGGACGCCTGCACGATCCACACCGCGAACGGCTGGAACCCGAGCAGCTGCGCCACCGTGAACTCGCCGAGGACCAGCGCGAGCGCCAGGAACGACGCGTTGAGCAGTGCGGTCCGCAGATTGGGCAGCACGACCGAGAAGATCGCACGCGGCCAGGACGCGCCCAGGTCCCGGGCGGCCTCGACGAGCGTACGCACGTCGACGGCGCGCAGTCCCGCGTCGAGGGAGCGGTAGACGAACGGCAGCGCCATCACCACGTACGCCAGGACCAGGATGACGGGGAAGTCGGGGTTCTGGATGGCCACGAACGTCTGGTACAGCGGGGTGGTGGAGAGGTGGTCGGGCCCCCACTTCAGGACCGTCCCGATTCCGGCCACCAGCGCCACCGGCGGCACCACCAGCGGCAGCGTGCACACCGTCTCCAGGACCGCCCGCAGCCGCCCCGAGCCCGAGAGCCGCACCGCGAGGGCAGCCGGGACCGTCAGGATCAGCGCGAGCGCGACCGTGGTCAGTCCGAGGCCGAGGGAGAGCAGCAGCGCGGTGCTGAAGCCGTCGGCGGCGAAGATCTGGGTGTACGAGGAGAGGGCCAGGCCCTGATTCGGGATGTCGATCGTGAAGACCGCGGCGGCGAGCAGCGGGACCAGGAAGTAGACCCCGGCCACACCGAGGACCGCGCCGCGCCACGGGCGCAGCGGCTGCGTCAGGCGAGCCATCGGGCGCTCCTTCGCTGGAGGGGCAGGTGGACGGCCATGACGAGGGCCGCGACCAGGACCATGTCGAGGCTGAGCGCGAGCGCCACGTTCTCCTGGCCGAGCAGGACGTTGCCGGAGAGCGCGTCCGCGATCTGGAGCGTCACCAGCGGCACCGAGCTGCCGACCATCGCGGCGGCCGTGGCGTACGCGGCGAAGGCACTGCCGAAGAGCAGCACGAACCCGCCGAGCAGGGTCGGCAGCAGCACCGGGATGCCGACGTGCCGCCAGTACTGCCAGGTGCTCGCACCGGAGTTGAGGGCCGCCTCGCGCCACTGCGGGCGCAGCCCGTCGAGCGCGGGCGCCACGGTGAGCACCATCAGCGGGATCAGGAAGTAGAGATAGGTGATCGCCAGGCCCCAGAAGCTGTAGAGGCTCCAGCCGTGGTCGCCGAGCCCGAGGCGGGTGGTGAGCACACCGGCGTTGCCAAGGGTGGCGACGAAGGCGAAGGCGAGCGGCACACCGCCGAAGTTGGCGAGGACGCCGGACGCGGTGAGCACGCTCTCGCGCAGCACCCGGCCGCGCGAGGCGACGACGGCCTGCGCGAGCAGCAGCCCGAGCACCGAGCCGATCGCGGCGGTGGTGGCCGCGAGCTTCAGGCTGCCGAGCAGCGCGGTGCGGTAGGCGCCGTGCACGGACGCGTCCAGGTTGGCCAGGCCGTACGAGCCGTTCACCGTCAACGCCCCGTCGAGCATCGCGATCGCCGGGAGGCCGAAGGCGAGAGCGACGAAGAGTAGCAGCGGGACGGCGGCGAACCAGGAGCTGGGGAGGCGGCGTTGCTTGGTAACTGCCTTGCTAGTGACGGCAGTTGTGGCGGCCCGGGCCGGGGTGGTGGTCTCGATGGTCACGGAGTCAGCCCGAAATCGCCTTGGCCCAGCCCTGGGCGAGGACCGTCTTCGCCCGGGCGGTCTGCTGCTCGCTGGGGAACTTCGGGGTGCCCCCGACCTTCGGGAGCTTCGCCGCCGCGTCCTTGTCGAGCGTGCCGTCCTGCTCCATGACGGTCATGAGCGCCGGGCGGGCGTGCCCCTTCAGCCACAGGTTCTGGCCCTCGGCGGAGTACAGGTACTCCTGCCACAGCCGCGCAGCGGCCGGGTGCGGGGCGTCCTTGTTGACGGCCTGCGAGTAGTACTGGGCGTAGACGCCGTCGGTGGGCACGGCGACCTTCCAGTCCAGACCCTTGGTCTTGAACTCCTCGCCGTAACCGGAGTTGAGGTAGTCCCAGTCGATGCTGATCGGGGTCTCGCCCTTCTCGACGGTGGCCGGGGTGGACTCGACGGGGTTGTAGTTCCCGCTCTTCTTCAGCTTGGCGAAGAAGTCGAGGCCGGGCTGGATGTCGTCGAACGAGCCGCCGCTCGCGAGCGAGGCCGCGTACACACCGGCGAACGCCGAACCCGACTTGGTGGGGTTGCCGTTCAACGCGACCTGGCCCTTGTACTGCGGCTTGAGCAGATCGGCGAAGGTCTGCGGGCACTCCTTGACGCGCTTGGCGTCACAGCCGATGGAGACATAGCCGCCGTAGTCGTTGAACCAGCGCGCCTGCGCGTCCTTCTGGCCCTCGGCGATCTTGTCGTACGCCTCGACGCGGTACGGGGCGGTCAGCCCCTGCTGGGCCGCGGCCTGCGCGAAGGAGGCGCCGAGGTCGAGGACGTCGGGGGCGCGGTCCTGGCCCTTGCGGGTCTTGACGGCGTTGATCTCGTCCTGGCTGGTTCCGTCCGGGTTGTCGACGGCGACCTTGATGCCGTACTTCTTGCTGAACCCGTCGATGATCGCGCCGTAGTTGGCCCAGTCGCGGGGGATGGCGATCGCGTTGAGCGTGCCCTCCTTCTTGGCGGCGGTGACGAGCGCGTCCATGCCGCCCGCGTCCTTGGCGGACCCGGCGGTCGCGATGTTCTGCCCGCCCTTCCCGGCCGAGTCGACGGACTTGGCGTCACTCTTGGCGCCGCACGCGGCGAGGGCGAACGCGGATGCGGTGAGCGCGAGGGCGATACCGGTGTTGCGGCGTATACGGGGGGCGGTCGTCACGTGGGCTCCATGAGGGGCGAGGCCGTACGGAGTTGTACAGCCAACTGTTGTACAGACAACTCCTTCATTACGGGGGTGACGGGTGGCCTGGCGGTTAACGGGGGGCGGCGGGGGTGGTTCTGGTGGGCGGCGGGTTGGGGGCGATTTTCAGCCGCGACGGCTGGCGCCTTTTTGGCCAGGTCGAGGGTGCGTTCGTCGGCTGCGGGCCGGTGGGGGCTTGTCGCGCAGTTCCCCGCGCCCCTTAAGGGGCTTCCAGGACCGCGGCGATTTCTGCGTGCGCGGTTTGCTGGTCCACGGTTGCCCAGGTCACGCCGTCGCGCCTCGCCTCCGCCGCTATCGTCACGCCGTTCTCGTCTGCCACCCGGCGTACGACCGTCTCCATCTCCTCGCCGTATGTCCGTACCAGCTGTCGGCGAAGCTCGTCGGCGATGTCGCGGGTGAGCCAGATCCGGGCCTCTGCCAGGGCCTCTCGGCGTGCTGGTGCGCCGTATCGCAGCAGTGTGCGCACCGTGGGGAGGGAGCCTCGGCGGGTCGCCAGGACCAGGAGTGGTTCGCCGTTCGGGCCCGGTAGGGACGGGTCGGCGCCCGCTGCCAGCAGGGCCTCGGCTGTGGCCGCGTGGCCCAGGCGTACCGCCCAGGTCATGGCAGTGAAGCCGAAGGCCTCGCGGAGGTCCGGGTGGGCGCCGGCCGCGAGCAGGGAGCGTGCGACCTCGGTGTGGCCGCCGCACGCCGCGCCGCACAGCGGCAGGTCCGACACGTCCGGGCCGCTCGCGCGTTCGGGGTCGGCGCCCGCGGCGAGGAGCAGCCGGACCGCGCCCGGCCGGTTCTCGACGGCGGCGAGATAGAGCGCGGTCGTGCCCTCCGCGTCCACGCTCTCCGCGGCCGTCCCCGACCGCAGCGCCCGCATCACCGCGTCGTCGTCACCGGCCAGTACCGCCTCGAACAGGTCCATATGTCGACCTTACGTTCGAAAGCCCCGTTCATGATCATCGTCAGGTGTCGCACTCCAGGACCGTGCGGCACAGCCCGCACCGCGCCCGTACGCGCCCCCGCACGGGTACCCGGATCCGCTGATGACACGTCGGGCACGCGAAGCAGACCCGCAGCTCCCCGCGGTCGCTCTCGAAGGAGTACGCCGTCGTGGGCCCGGCCGGCAGGCCGCCGTTCTCGCCCGCGTACCGGCGGTCCTTGGCGTACCGCCGCCGTCCCGCCCAGCCCGCCGCCACCAGCGGCGGCTGCTGGAGGTCGCGCCGGGCGAGGGCGAGGCCCGCCGTGTACGCGGGGTACGCCTGCGGGCTGGTGAACCACGGCGAGGGGTCCTCGTCGAACGCGGCCGCCCGCTTGGCCAGGACGTAACCGAACTCCTCCGGCGTGAGATAGCCGAGCTTCTGGCTGGAGACCCCGTCCTCCCGGAACGCGTCGAGCAGCAGCCATCCCGCGCCCAGATAGGTGGTCGCGGTGTCGGTGAGGATCTCGTTGTCGCGCGTGCCCGGGAACGAGAGGTCGAGCCGGTGCAGCAGCACATGCGTGATCTCGTGCGCGAGCGCCGCCCCGATGTCCCGCCGGTGGCGGCGGAAGCGGTCGTTGAGCTCGATGAAGTACTCCGGCCCCGCCGCGAGTTCGACCGCCGCCGCGTGCTGCATCTCGCGGAAGCCCACGATCATCCGGGCCTCCGGCAGCCGCAGGTGCTGGACGAGCGCCCGGGCCACCCGCTGGGCCCCGAGATGCAGGTCGTCCTGGTCGGCGAAGGCCACGTCGGCGGGCAGCACGCTCGTCGCGTACGACTGGAGCCCGTCGTACGACAGCCGCTTGTGCAGTGCGGTGATCGCCGCCCGCACGGTGTCGAGGTGCGGATACCCGTGGACGACCGGACTGGACCCGGCCGCGCTCTCGTGGGACACGCTGGCACCCCCGTACGACGGTGAACCGGCCTCCACTGTACGGCGATCGTCGCCCGGCGGGGGGTTTCGCACACCTGGCCGGAAAGTGCTCCTTGTAACGGGTACGGCGGGCTCCGGATAATCCTCGGACACGCTTTGACGCGCCCATGACATGTGCTGCGTTCCGTGGTGAACGGGTCCGGGTGGCGCCGGGGTGTGGAACGACCAACCCCCCACGAAAGGCAGTCCCTTGAAGAACACCCTCGTACGTGCGCTCAAGAGATGCGTGGCCGTCGCGGCGGTCACCCTCGCGGCGGTCGCCCTGCAACCCGTCACCGGCGCCACCGCGTCCCCCCTGCCCGTCGTCGGCGGAACCCGCGCGGCCCAGGGCGAGTTCCCGTTCATGGTCCGCCTCTCCATGGGCTGCGGCGGCGCCCTCTACAGCCAGCAGATCGTGCTCACGGCCGCCCACTGTGTGGACGGCTCCGGCGACGACACCTCCATCACGGCCACCACGGGCGTCGTCGACCTCCAGAGCGGCAGCGCCGTCAAGGTGAAGTCGACCAAGGTGCTCCAGGCGCCCGGCTACAACGGCAAGGGCAAGGACTGGGCGCTGATCAAGCTCGCCAAGCCGGTCGGTCAGCCGACCTTGAAGATCGCCACCACCACCGAGTTCAACACCGGCACCTTCACCATCGCCGGCTGGGGCGCCCGCAGCGAGGGCGGTGGCCAGCAGCGCTATCTCTACAAGGCGACGGTCCCCTTCGTCTCCGACGCGGACTGCCAGGCCGCGTACGGCGGCGACCTCGTCCCGGGTGACGAGATCTGCGCCGGCAACCTCCAGCAGGGCGGCGTCGACACCTGCCAGGGCGACTCCGGCGGACCCATGTTCCGCAAGGACAACACCAACGCCTGGATCCAGGTCGGCATCGTCAGCTGGGGCCAGGGCTGCGCCGAGCCCGGCTACCCCGGCGTCTACAGCGAGGTCTCGACCTTCGCCGCCGACATAGCGCAGGCGGCCGCGACGCTGTGATGGTCTGATCGCCTTTGTGGCCGGACGCCCGGAAATTTGCGGGCGTCCGGTCGAACCTGGTCATATAGGGACATGCCGATCACAGTGGTCATCGCGGACGACCAGGAGATGGTCAGGACCGGGTTCCGCATGATCCTGGAGAGCCGGTCCGACATCGAGGTCCTGGACGACGTCCCGGACGGACCGGCCGCGCTCGCGGCGGTCGACCGGCTCGACCCGGACGTCCTGCTCCTCGACATCCGGATGCCCGGCCTCGACGGCCTGGAGGTGACCCGGCGGCTCTCGGGCCGCGAGCGCCCGCGCATCGTCATCGTCACCACCTTCGACCTGGACGAGTACGTCCACGCCGCCCTGCACGGCGGCGCCTCGGGCTTCCTGCTCAAGGACGCCAGCCCCGAGATGCTGGTCGAGGCGGTCCGGGCGGCCGCCGCCGGTGACTCCCTGGTCTCCCCGGCGATCACCGTCCGGCTCCTGAAGGAGCTCGCCACCGCCCGGCCCACCGGATCGGTGCGCCGCCCCGCCGAACCCCTCACCGAGCGCGAACGCGATGTCGTACGCTGCCTGGCGCGCGGCGCCACCAACGCCGAGATCGCCTCCGACCTGTACGTCTCCCTCTCCACCGTGAAGACCCATCTGGCCAATGTGCAGGGCAAGCTCGGGGCCCGGAACCGGGTGGAGATCGCCGCCTGGGCCTGGGAGAGCGGCCTGGCCACGGGCGCGGCGTGAGCCCCGTACGCACCTGGCTGCGCACCCATCCGCACGCGGCCGAGGCCGCCCGCGTGGCGCTCGCCGCGGTCCTCGTCGGCCTGGTGGTCTTCGAGGGCCTGGCCCTTGCCCGCCAGCCCACCCGGCCGCACGCCATCGTCTGGGCCTCGGGCCTGGTGGTCTGCCTGTGCGCGCTGCCGTGGCCCCGGGTGTCGTTGGTCGTACGGGCGTGGGCCGCGGCGGCCGTCACCTGGACCGCGACGGGGCTGATGTTCCTCGACCGGCCGGAGATCGTCTGGGGGATGGGCGAGGCGTTGGCGCTGCTTGTTCTGCTGTCGGCGGTGCTGCTGCGGGCGCCCTCGCGCACCGCCGCCGTCCTCGGCCCGCTGCTCGGGCTCGGCTGTACGGCGGTGCCGGTGCGGGATGCCTCGCCTGGCCGGTTCACCCTGCTGTTCGCGGTGCTGACGGTGGTGGTCAGCGCGTACTCGCTGCTGCTGCGCGCCCAGTCCTGGCAGCGCGTGCGCGATCTTCAGGCCGTACGTCAGGCCGAGCGCATCGAACTCGCGCGTGAACTGCACGACTTGATCGCCCACCATGTCACCGGCATCGTCGTGCAGGCCCGCGCGGCCCGGTTCACCTCGGTGGAGGGGCAGCGGGCCGCCGAGACCTTCGGCCTGATCGAGGAGGCGGGGGGTGAGGCGCTGAGTGCGATGCGGCGTCTGGTGCGGGTGTTGCGTGCGGGCGACCCCGAGACCGAGCCGGTCGCGGGCCTCGCCCAGATCCGCGAACTGGCCGACCGCTTCTCCCTCGCGGGCCCGCCGGCCGTCCTGCACGTCGAGCCCGGCCTGGAGGAGCGTGTGCCCGGCGAGATCGCGGCCGCCGCGTACCGCGTGGTGCGTGAGGCTCTGACGAACGTCCGCAAGCATGCGGGGGATGCGAGTGCGGTGCGGGTGGGGTTGCGCGTGGTCGACGGCGGCCTGGAGGTCCGCGTCGCCGACGACGGCTCCCGTGCGGTCCGCCTCCCGCTCTCCGCCCGGGGCGACGGCTTCGGCCTCGCCGGCCTGGCTGAGCGGGTGACGGCGCTGGGCGGCGAGTTGACGGCGGGCCCGTCGCCGGAGGGCGGGTGGTTGGTGCTGGCGGTCCTGCCGCTGGAGTGAGGCGGTCATTCATCTGCGGCTCGCCGGTGGCTGATCGCGCAGTTCCCCGCGCCCCTAAAGCACGCGGTCAGTTCGGGTGCGGGTCGGTGGGGGCTTGTCGCGCAGTTCCCCGCGCCCCCTAGGTAGTCCGCCGCACCCGGAAACTTGGCTCGGCCACAGGCCTTTAGGGGCGCGGGGAACTGCGCGACAAGCCACCGTCAAGGCGCACTGACGCACCGACGGAACCCCCACGGCGAATAGGGGCGCGGGGAACTGCGCGATCAGCCAGCCACGGTCCGCGGACGAACAAGTCCAACACCCCCCTCCCCTTTGTCCATGGGCGCGCCCACACCCCCCGGCCCAAGGTGACCGCACCGACCCCCCGGCGCAAGGAGGAAGCGTGGACGCCGAAGTACGCGGACCGAAGCGGAGGACGGTGGTCGCGGCCACCGCGCTGGCCGGGGCCGGGGTCGCCCTCGGGGCACCCGGCACAGCCGGCGCGGCCGAAGAGTGCGTCATCCGCTCCCGCGACCTGGACGTACGCGTCGACCCCGCGTTCCCCCGCGTGATCTCGTACACCGACCGAATGACCGGCGCCCGGCTGTACGGACAGGAGGACCCCGTCCAGGACGTCCTCATCGACGGCGCACCCCACACCCCCCACGTCACAGCCCACCCGACCCGCGACCACATCACGTACACGCTCGCGTTCGACAACGGCACCGAGATCCGCGCGGACATCCGCGTCGACGGACAACGAGTCCACTGGCGGATCACCCGCATCCACGACACCCCCGCGCTACGGATCGGCACGATCCAGATCCCCGGCCTCGCCCTGCTCTCCGTACGCGACGACCAGCCCGGCGCCGCGCTGCTCGCCGCCAAGATCCAGCTGGACAAGGCGAAGAGCGGCGACACCCTCGTCACGGTCACCCCACACACCGCCCCGGACCCCGCGCCCATCGGCTGCGCGTACGCCGTCGTCGCGCACGACACCCTCGGCGGCGCGATCGAGACCAACACCGTCTACGACAAGCCCGACAGCGCCGCCGGAACCACCTGGGAGAACGGGCGGCTGTGGCGCCGGACGGTGCAGCGGGACGGTCACGTCACGGCACAGCTCGTCCCTGGCCAGTGGACGCACCGCGCGGCGACCGCCCCGGTCGAGGCCACCGAGCCACTGCCGTACGCCACCGTGATCATCACAAGGGGCCGGGGCGGCGGCAACGCAGTCGACTGGCAGGACGCGGCGACCGCGCTGCGCGAGATCATGGTGACCCCGCTCGGCGCCGACGAACAGCATCTGCGCGTCGTCCCGCACATCCCCTTCAACTTCGCCTCACAGGCGACCAACCCGTTCCTCGCCACCCTCGACAACGTCAAGCGGATCTCGCTCGCCACCGACGGCCTGCGCCAGTTCACCCTGCTCAAGGGCTATCAGTCCGAGGGCCACGACTCCGCCCACCCCGACTACGCGGGCAACTACAACGCACGCGCGGGCGGCCTCGCGGACCTCAACTTCCTGGTGCGCGAGGGCCGCAAGTGGAACAGCGACTTCGCGGTCCACGTCAACGCCACCGAGTCGTACCCCGTCGCCCACGCCTTCTCCGAGACGCTGGTCGACAAGAAGAACCAGCAGTGGGACTGGCTCGACCAGTCGTACCGCATCGACCAGCGCCGCGACCTGGTCTCCGGCGACATCGCACGGCGCTTCGCCCAGCTGCGCCGGGACGCGGACCCGGCCCTCAACGCGCTCTACCTCGACGTCTTCCGCGAGTCCGGCTGGACCTCCGACCGCCTCCAGCGCGCCCTGCGCGACCAGGGCTGGCTGGTCGCCTCGGAGTGGGGGCACGGCCTGGAGCGCTCCTCGCTCTGGTCGCACTGGGCGAACGAGACCGACTACGGCGGCGACACCTCGCGCGGCATCAACTCCCGGCTGATCCGGTTCCTGCGCAACCACCAGAAGGACGTGTTCGCCAACAAATGGCCGACCCTGCTCGGTCATGTCCATATGGGCAACTTCGAGGGCTGGGTCGGCAAGACCGACTGGACGGCGTTCTACCGGCTGATCTGGACCGAGTCGCTGCCCGCCAAGTACCTCCAGGCGTATCCGATCCGGCGCTGGAACGACCACGAGATCACCTTCTTCGGCCCGACCGCCACCTCCGTCTCCGACACGGACGGCGTCCGCCGGATCACCACGGACGCGCGCGTGGTGTACGACGGCGGTTCCTATCTGCTGCCCTGGGATCCCCGCAGCGCGCTGGATCCGGCGAAGCTCTACCACTACAACCCGGCTGGCGGGACGACGAGTTGGCGCCTGCCGCGCGGCTGGGCCGGATCGCGGTCGGTGGCCCTGTACCGCCTGACCGACCAGGGCCGGGTGTACGTACGCGATCTTCCGGTCCGCGCCGGGAGCGTCACCGTCGACGCGGAGGCCGCCCAGCCGTACGTCGTCTACCGCGACCGTGTCACCGCCCGCCGCCCCGACTGGGGCCAGGGCACCCCCCTGCACGACCCCGGTTTCAACTCCGGCTCCCTGGACGGCTGGACGGTCAGCGGCCCCGCGTCCGTGCGCCGCAGCGAGCTCGGCGACTACGAGCTGGTGATCGGCGCGGGTGCGGCGGCCGCCGTCGGCCAACGCCTCAGCCGCCTCGCCCCCGGACAGTACGCGGCGTCCGTGCAGGTCGAGGTGGGGGAGCGGGCGGACGAGCGGCGCACGGCGGCCCTGGAGGTCCGCACCGCCGACGGCGTCACCGCGCGCAACTGGACGCGGGCCTCCACGGCGGGCAACTACGTGGCCGCCGACCGCAAGCACGGCACCCGATTCCAGCGGATGTTCACGTACTTCACCGTCCCGGAAGGCGGCGGGCCGGTCGAGCTGACCTTGCGTGCGGAGGCCGGGAGCGCCCGGGTGCGGTTCGACAACGTACGGATCGTCGCCGCGCGCCGCACCGCCAAGGCGGGCACGCTCGCGTACGAGGACTTCGAGAACGTGCCGCAGGGCTGGGGCGTCTTCGTCAAGGGCGACGCGGGCGGCGCCACCGACCCGCGCACGCACATCGCGCAGCGGCACGCGCCGTACACCCAGCGCGGCTGGAACGGCAAGGCGATCGACGATGTGATCGACGGCGGTCAGTCGCTGAAGTCGCGTGGCGAGAACGACGGCCTGGTCTACCGGACGGTTCCGTTCACCGTCCGGTTCGTCCCGGGTAAGCGCTATCGCGTCGCGTTCCGGTACGAGAGCGAGAAGGCGGGTCAGTACGCCTGGATCACCGGCGTCGACGACGGCTCGGCGACGCGCGAGCTGAGCCGCGAAGCACTCCCGACGGTGAACGAACCGACCGTGTACGCCTATGAGTTCACGGCTCCGGCGGCCGGTGAGGCGTGGGTCGGGCTGCGCAAGGCCGGCGACGACGGGACGGCGGAGTTCGTGCTCGACGCCTTCGAGGTGCGCGAGGTCTGACGGGAGGGACGCGGGCCGCCCCGATGCGAGGGGGCGGGGCGGCCCGCGGGATTCACATGATCAGGAGGAGATCACGGGCTTGTTGAGGCAGTGTGCTTACTTGAAGGCGATCGTCTGGACCGTGTTGCCGGTGGTCTGCTCCCAGGCGGTGATGTTGCACTGCGTGGTGGCGCAGTCCACGGTGACGTCCTTGCCCGTGGACCAGTCCTTGGCCGTGAAGGCCTTCGCGACGTTGTAGCTCAGCGAGACGGCGCCGCTGGCGTCGGCGGTGAGGTACTTGACATCGGTGGAACAGACGGTGGCCGAGGCGCACTCGCCCACGTTCACAGCGGCGCCGGGCGTGTAGCCGGAGGCCGATATCGTGACCGTCTGGCCGTCGGAGAGCCCGGTGTTCGGGGTCACCGAGATGGCGGTCGCGGCGCTCGCCGGAGTCGCGAGCAGTACGGTCGCCGCCACGGCGGCACCGGAGGCGGCCAACTTGGCGATGCGGGACCGGGTGATGAGACCCTTCATGTCAACCTCGATGTGTGCGACGGAAGAGGGAACGCGCTTTCCTCGCGCTCTTCGAGGCTAGTGGAATTTCACTTCCAGATTAGTTGAATGATCAAGCTCCAGCTCCCAAATCCATACCGTATTGGCTTGTTCCCGCAGCACCGCTCTCGGGACGCGAAGAGGCCTCTGTGGCCCGCTGGACCAGTAACGTCCGAGGTTGAATCCGTTCACCCAGGCGAAACCTCGTACCAGACCCGGAAGTTCGAGGCGGGCGTCGCCGGGTTCTTGAATGTCGAACGTGCCCTGAAACAGACCCCGTCCGCTGTTCTCCGCAGTTGAACGGAACGGCAGCCGCCGCATCCGGTCCGCGTCCTCGAACGCGTCGAGCCGCAGCCCACGCGCGCGTACGCCGTGCAGGAACTGCCGTTCGTGGAGCACCCCGACGGTGACGCCCTTGGCTTCGCCGAGCCGGGGGCCGTAGTTGACGCGCCCCAGCGACTCCACCCACAGCTCGACCACGGCGGGCCCCGTGACCGGCTCGGGCAGCACCGCGTCGTCCTCGGTGAGCACCCCCGCCCGCACCCCGTCGACGTAGGCGACCGCCCGATCGCGCAGCCCCTCCACCCGCAGCGGATACGGCTGCCGGGGGCCCGGCACCTCGAACCGGTAGCGCACCACGCCCCGGTCCACGTCCAGCTCCTCGAACGTCGGCGGTATCCCGTACTCGCTCTCGGGCGAGCCCAGCACCTCCAGCATGTCCTCGGCGGCCACCCACTCGGTGAGCGGCACGGTGACCGGGGTGCCCAAGCTCCTTGGAGCGGGCGGGAGTTGGGGGAGTAGGCCGTCCTGGTACTCGGCGAGCACTTCCCGGAACGCCCAGAACTTCTCCGTCGGGCGGCCGCCCTCGTCGATCGGCGCGTCGTAGTCGTACGAGGTCACGTCCGGCAGCAGCGCTCCTACATGCGCCTCGCCGTCGCGGTTGGCGCCCGACCAGCCCGCGAAGCTGGTGCCGCCGTGCGCCATATAGAGGTTGACCGAGGCGCCGCACTCCAGGATCTCGCGCAGCGCCCCGGCCGCCTCGCGCGCGTCCCGGACGACCGGTTCCGCGCCCCAGTGGTCGAACCAGCCGCACCAGAACTCCATGCACATCAGCGGCCCCTTCGGCCGATGGCGGCGCAACACCTCGAAGGCGCCGAGCGCGTCCGAGCCGAAGTTCGCGGTGGCGAGCACGCCCGGCAGCGACCCGCCGGTGAGCATGTGGTCCTCGGGCCCGTCGGAGGTGAACAGCGGTACGGCGACGCCCAGTTCCCGCAGCAGCTCGGCGAGGGCGCTCAGATACGCCTGGTCCGAGCCGTAGCTGCCGTACTCGTTCTCGACCTGCACCATGAGCACCGGGCCGCCCCGGTCGATCTGCCGCGCCACCACCTGCGGCAGCAACTCCCCGAACCAGCGCCGCACATGACCCAGATACTCCGCGTCCCGGGTGCGCACCCGCCGCCCCAGGGGGCCCGTCAGCCAGTGCGGAAGCCCGCCGTTCTCCCACTCGGCGCAGATGTACGGGCCGGGGCGCACGATCGCCCACAGCCCGGCCGCCTCGGCCGCGTCCAGGAACCGGCCGAGCGCGCCGGGGTCGCGATAGGTGCCCGGCGCCGGCTCGTGCAGGTTCCACGGAACGTACGTCTCCACACAGTTGAGCCCCATCGCCCGCAGCATCGCCAGGCGGTGGCCCCACTGGGACTCGTGCACCCGGAAGTAGTGCAGCGCCCCCGACAGCAGCCGCACCGGCCGCCCGTCCAGCAGAAAGTCCTCGTCACCCACGGTGAAGTCAGCCACCGGCCCCCGCCCGTCTCTCGTCCGCTCGCCCCCGCCACTTTTGTCCCTGGCGCCCCGCCGGTCCATGGACAAAGATCGGCGCTGATTGGACGCAAGAGGCGGAACGCCAACGGTTGGATGCACGGGCGGGCGGGAGGCGGCGAAATGGGTGGATATCACACCTGGATGCGTTATTTCACCCCGAGCCCGGTCCATCATCGGCTCGGTCTGGTCTGCCTCGGGGTCGGGATGCAGCACGGGCTGCTGCCCACGGTCGGACCCCGCACCCTCGACCACCATGTGGCCGTGGTCGTCGGCGCGGGCGGCGGCTGGTTCCGGGGCGCGGACGGGGTGCGGGTCGCGGTCGTCGCGCCCGCGCTGATCTGGCTCACCCCGGGCGTTCCGCACCACTACGGGCCCGACCCGGCGACCGGCTGGGACGAGTCCTTCGTCGACTTCACCGGACCCGCGACGGCCACCTACACCGAGCTCGGCTACATCGAGCCGGACCGCCCGGTCGTCCCGCTCGCCGACACCGGGGGCGCCCGGGCCGCCGTCGGGAAGATCGCGCGGGCGGCCCGCCGGGGCAACCCGCTCCTGGAGGTCGAGACGGGCGCGGCCGTCCATGAACTCCTGGTCGCCCTGCGCCGCGCCCGCGCCGACCTCGCCCCCGACGGCGACCCCGTCCTCCAGGCGCTCGCCCGCGACGCCTTCCAGCCGCTGTCGGTCGCCGAACACGCCGCACGGCACGGGATGACCCCCGCCGAGCTGCGCGTCGCCGTGCGCCGGGGTGCCGGGTGCAGCCCCAAGGACTACCTCCTCGGCATCCGGCTCGGCCGGGCCAAGGAACTCCTCGCCGCCACCGAGCTGCCGGTCGCCGCCGTGGCCCGGCGCGTCGGCTACGACGACCCCGCGTACTTCTCCCGGCTGTTCACCCGTCGGGTCGGCATCGCCCCGGTCCGCTTCCGCGAGCAGCAGGGCCGCGCCGTCCCCGGCGGCTGGAGCAGCCGCGTCCCGGATCCCGAACACCCTCCGACGATCGCGGGCCGGGCCACGTAAGCTCGACGACCATGACCACGATCGACCCCTCCGTGCAGGCGGAGCTCGCCCGGCTCCGCGACAGCATCGACAACATCGACGCGGCCGTCGTGCACATGCTCGCGGAGCGCTTCAAATGCACCCAGCAGGTCGGCCACCTCAAGGCCCAGCACAAGCTGCCCCCGGCGGACCCGACCCGCGAGACCGAGCAGATCGCCCGGCTGCGGCGGCTCGCGGAGAACGCCAAGCTGGACCCGGCCTTCGCCGAGAAACTGCTGAACTTCATCATCGCCGAGGTGATCAGGCACCACGAGACGATCGCGAAGTCGTCATAACGGGGGCTCAGCGGAGGTATGGAAGTCCGATGCGTGCCTGGGTCACGTAAGGGGCGCGGGGCTGTGCCAATGTGCGGCTCCGCCGCGTGGGCGCGACCAGCCACACACGGCCCGCAGTCGAATGACGGCACTTCCAGCGAAGCGCAGTGGCACCGCCGCACGGGAGCGGCGCCCGCACCGCGTCCGGGGCACCACCTCGTAGCCGCGCGCCCAAGCGCCCCGTGCGCTGAGAGCGCAACGTAATCCCGCTGTGCGGACCGGGGGCCATCAGGCAGCATGGCCCCCATGTCCGTACTGACGCGCGACGAAGCGCAGACCCGAGCCCAGCTCCTCGACGTACAGCGGTATGCGATCGAACTCGATCTGACCACCGGCGAGGACACCTTCGACTCCCGTACCGTCATCCACTTCACCGCGCGCGCGGCCGGGGACACGTTCGTCGAGGTCAAGCCCGCCGTTCTGCGTTCGGTCAGCCTCGACGGGCAGCCGCTGGACCCCGCCTCGCTCGTCGAGAACCGGATCGCGCTCACCGGCCTCGCCGAGGGCCCGCACGAGCTGCGCCTGGACGCGGCCATGACGTACTCGCACACCGGTGAGGGGCTGCACCGCTTCACCGACCCGGTCGACGGCGAGACCTACACGTACACCCAGCTGTTCATGGAGGACGTGCAGCGCGTCTTCGCCGCCTTCGACCAGCCCGACCTCAAGGCCGCCTTCGACCTCACGGTCACCGCGCCCGAGGGCTGGAGCGTGCTGGCCAACGGCATCACCGAGCGGCAGGAGGACGGCCGCTGGAAGGCCGCCACCACCCCGCTGCTGTCCACCTATTTCGTGGCGCTCGCCGCCGGCCCCTTCCACTCGGTGACCACCGAGCACGCGGGCCTGCCGTTCGGCCTGCACTGCCGCCGCTCGCTCGCGCCCTATCTGGACGCCGACGCCGACGAGCTCTTCGAGATCACCCGGCAGTGCTTCGACCGCTACCACGAGAAGTTCGACGAGCCGTACCCGTTCGACTCCTACGACCAGGCCTTCGTGCCCGAGTTCAACGCGGGCGCGATGGAGAACCCCGGTCTGGTCACCTTCCGGGACGAGTTCATCTACCGCTCGGCCGTCACCGACACCGAGCGCCAGACCCGCGCCATGGTCATCGCGCACGAGATGGCCCACATGTGGTTCGGCGACCTCGTCACGCTGCGCTGGTGGGACGACATCTGGCTGAACGAGTCGTTCGCCGAGTACATGGGCTACCAGACGCTCACCGAGGCCACCCGCTTCACCGACACCTGGGTCGACTTCGGCATCGTGCGCAAGGCCTGGGGCTACGACGCCGACCAGCGCCCCTCCACCCACCCGGTCGCCCCGGACCCGGACGCCGTGCCGGACACCGCCTCCGCGATGCTCAATTTCGACGGCATCTCGTACGCCAAGGGCGCCTCGGCGCTGCGCCAGCTGGTGACCTGGATGGGCGAGAAGGACTTCCTCGCGGGCATCAACACCCATTTCAAGCGGCACAAGTTCGGCAACGCCACGCTCGCCGACTTCATCGACAACCTCGCCTCGGCGACCGACCGTGACGTGCACGGCTGGGCCGAGAGCTGGCTGCGCACCACGGGCGTGGACACGCTGACGCCCGTCGTCGAGGAGGCCGAGGGCTCCTGGACCCTCACCGTCGACCAGGACGGCAACCGGCCGCACCGGATCGCCGTCGGCGCGTACGACATCGACCGGTCGAGCCCCGGCCGTCTCGTGCTGCGCGAGCGTTTCGAGATCGACGTCCCGGGCGCGCCCCTGACCCGCACCGGCGCCCGCCCGGCGCTCGTCCTCCTCAACGACGGCGACCTCAGCTACGCCAAGGTGCGCCTGGACGAGGAGTCCTCGGAGACGGCCTTCCGTACCCTCTCCGGCCTGCCGGACCCCCTCGCCCGCGCGGTCGTCTGGAACGCCGCCCGTGACATGGTCCGCGACGGTCAACTGGAGCCCGTCGCCTACCTGGAGACGGCCCGCGCGCATCTGCCGTACGAGTCGGACCTCGCCAATGTGCAGGGCGTCCTCACCTTCGCCGCCGCGCAGGCCGCCAACCGCTACCTCGCCCCCGACGCCCGCCCGGCCGCGCTCGCGCTGCTCACCGAGCTGACCCGGGACCTGATCCGGCGCACCGAGGACGGCGACAACCCCGGCCTGCGGCTCACCGCCGTACGCCACTTCATCGACTGCGCCGCCCAGCCCCACACCATCCAGGAGTGGCTGGCCGACGGCAGCGTGCCCGGCGGCCCGGAGCTCGACCCCGAGCTGCGCTGGCGCGTCCTGAACCGCCTCGCGGTCCTCGGCGCCACCGACGAGGCGGCGATCGCGGCCGAGCTCGCCCGCGACCCCAGCGCCACCGGCGAGGAAGGCGCGGCCCGCTGTCGCGCGGCCCTGCCCGACCCGGCGGCCAAGGCGGCCGCGTGGGCGGCCATGTTCGAGGGCGACGAGCTCTCGAACTACCTGTTCACGGCCACGGCCCAGGGCTTCTGGCAGCCCGAACAGGCCGATCTCGTACGGGAGTACGTGGCGCGCTTCTACGCCGACGCGGTGCCGCTCGCGGACCGGCGCGGCCCCGCGATCGCGGAGGCGGCGGGCCGTCACGCCTTCCCGCACTTCGCGATCGACGCGGAGGCGGTGTCTCTGGGCGAGGCGTGCCTGGCCCGCGAGGACCTGCTGCCGGCCCTGCGCCGCAAGCTCGCCGACCAGGTCGACGACCTGCGCCGGGCGCTGGCGGTACGGGAGTCGTAGGCGCACGACGGGAGGTCCGGGGCCCGGGGGTGCAGGCCCTCAGCAGCAGTCCAGAGGCCCCAGGGGGGTGACGCTCATACCAGCGCGCCACCCCCCAACACCCCACCTCCGCAAGGCAGTACCACTTTCGGGTTGAGATCGTTGTGCAGGGCAGCCGCACCACCGCGTGACGCAGCACGCTGGTGGGGCCGTCGTTCGCCCACCCGAAGGACCCCCCCATGCACACCCCGCCCCTCGCCGGCGGCCCCACCGGCCCCGCCGCCCTGCGCCCCCTGATCGGTGTCGTCCTCGACGCGCTGCGGGACGGCGCGGTGGCCCGGGGCGGGCCGCTGCCGGGAGGCGGACCGCAGGCCGTCGCGGTGCGGGTGGCGGCCGCCGTACGGGAGGTGTTCCCGGCCGAGGGCACCGGCGCCGAGGAGGCGCTCGCCAGCCTCGTCCGTACGGTGGCGGAGGGCGCGGCCGACCCCGCCGACCCCCGCTGTGCCGCCCATCTGCACACACCGCCGCTCGCGCTCGCCGCCGCCGCCGACCTCGCCGCCGCCGTCCTCAACCCGTCCCTGGACTCCTGGGACCAGGCACCCGCCGCCGCCGAGCTCGAAGGCCATGTCACCCGAGCCCTGGCCGCCGAACTCTTCGGCGGCGGCGACGCGTTGGTCACCACCGGCGGCACCGAGTCCAACCAGCTCGCCCTGCTCCTCGCGCGCGAGCGGCACGGCGCGGTCCAGCTGGTGTGCGGCGCCAACGCCCACCACTCCGTCCCGCGCGCGGCCTGGCTGCTCGGACTCCCCGACCCCGTCGTCGTGCCCGCCCCCGCCGGCACCCTCGACCTCGCCGCGCTCGACGACGCCCTCACCGATCTGCACCACCCCGTCCTCGTCACCGCCACCGCCGGGACCACCGACACCGGCGCCGTCGACCCGCTCCCCGAGATCGCCGACCTGTGCGCACGGCACGGCGCCGAGCTGCACATCGACGCCGCGTACGGCGGACCGCTGCTCTTCAGCCCGACCCATCGGGCCCTCCTGCGCGGGATCGAGCGAGCCCACTCGGTCACCCTTGACCTGCACAAACTCGGCTGGCAGCCCGTCGCCGCCGGGCTCCTCGCCGTCCCCGACCCGGCCCGCCTCGCCGCGCTCGCGCACACCGCCGACTACCTCAACGCCGACGACGACACCGAGGCGGGCCTGCCCGATCTGCTGGGCCGCTCCCTGCGGACCACCCGCAGACCCGACGTACTGAAGATCGCCGTCACCCTCCGCGCGCTCGGCCGCGCCGGGCTCGCGGACCTCGTCGACCGCACGATCGGGGCGGCGCACACGTTCGCGGACCTCGTCGAGAAACATCCCGCCCTTGAGCTGTACGGACGCCCCGCGCTCTCCACCGTCCTGTTCCGCCCGGCCGGCGCCCCCGACGACGAGGTGGCGCACATCCGCCGGGCGCTGCTCACCGAGGGCCGCGCCGTGCTCGGCCGGGCCCGCGCCGACGGGCGGCTCTGGCTCAAGGCCACCCTGCTCAACCCCTACGCCACCACCGACGACCTGGCCCAGCTTCTCAAGATCGTGGAAGGCAGCATCCCCCGATGACCGCACCGGCACTCGCCCCAGACCTGGACCACCCATACGACCTGGTCGGCATCGGAGTGGGCCCGTTCAACCTCTCGCTCGCCGCCCTCGCGCACGGTGTCCCCGGCGGCCTCTCCACCGCGTTCTACGAGCAGCGCCGCGCCTTCCACTGGCACCCCGGGCTGCTCATCGAGGGCGCCACCCTCCAAGTCCCGTTCCTGGCCGACCTGGTGACCCTCGCCGACCCGGCGAGCCCCTGGTCGTTCCTGAACTATCTGCGCCACCGCGAGCGCCTCTTCCCGTTCTACTTCGCCGAGCGCTTCCACATCCAGCGCACCGAGTACGACGCGTACTGCCGCTGGGTCAGCGAGAGCCTGCCCGGGCTGCACTTCGGGCACCAGGTCGACGCGGTCCGCTGGAACCCCGAACGCGAGCTGTTCGAGGTCGACTTCACCCAACTCGACGTGCACGGCCAGGCCGAGGCGCTCGGCCGCAGCTACGCCCGCAACCTGGTCCTCGGCGTCGGCACCGAGCCGTACGTACCGGAGTCGCTCAAGCCCCTCGCCGAGGCGCCCGCCGTGCCTGTGATCCACTCGGCGGACTACCTCGACCACCGCGAGCGCTTCCTCGCCGCCGACCACGTCACCGTCGTCGGCTCGGGCCAGTCCGGCGCCGAGGTCTTCCTCGACCTGCTGCGGGCCCGCCCGGCGGGCAAGGAGCGGGTGACCTGGCTCGCCCGCACCGAGACCTTCGCGCCGATGGAGTACTCCAAGCTGGGCCTCGAACACTTCACGCCCGACTACACCCGCTACTTCCACGCCCTGCCCGAGCCCATGCGCGACCAGCTCGTGCCCCGCCAGTGGCAGCTCCACAAGGGCATCGACGCGGACACGATCGCCGCGATCCACGACGAGCTCTACCGCCGCACCCAGCACGGCGGCTGGCCCGACGCGACCCTCACGCCGGGCGTCACCGTCCGTACCGCGGGCCGGGTCGCCACCACCAAGGTCGAGCTGCACCTGGAACACGTCCAGCAGGGCGCGCGCTCGCGGCTCACCACCGACGCGGTCGTCCTCGCCACGGGTTACCGCGAGCGCCCCCTGAGCCGCATGCTGGCCGGACTCGACCCGTACATGCGCCTCGACTCCTCCGAACGCCCGCGCATCGACGCCGACTTCAGGCTCGTGCTCGACAGCTCGGTCACGGGCGCGGTCTACGTCCAGAACGCGGAAAAGCACACCCACGGAGTGGGCGCCCCCGACCTGGGCCTGGCGGCCTGGCGCAGCGCCCGCATCCTGAACACCCTGACGGGCAAGGAGCCCTACCCGCTCCCGACCCGCACGGCGTTCACGACGTTCGGCCTGACGGAAACACCGCAACCCCGCCCGACAAAGACACCAGAGGGCCTGATCCCGCTGGAGGGGTAGGGGAGGTTGCCGTCAGGGGGCCAGGGGAGCAACGCGATCAGCCTGCGCACCCCCCGGACAATCAGGGGCGCGGGGAACTGCGCGACCAGCCCCCCACGCCCCGCAGCCGAAAGCGAACCTAGAAGACCGGCACCCCGTCGCGGACGAGCTTCCAGTCCACGGAAGCAAACGCGGCGGGATCAATCGTCCCCTTCGCCTTCACCCACGCAATGATCGTGTTGCGAATCTCGTCGGAGTTCGCCCACACCTGCTTGGCCGTGGCGACATGCGGGAAGCCGCCACCACCATTGGCGCGGTAGTTGTTCACCGCGAGCACGAACTGACCCGCCGGGTCCAGCGGCTTGCCCTGGAACGACAGGTTCACGATCCGCGACCCGGCCGGCTTCGCGACGTCGATGTCGTACGTCAGCCCCGACACCGCGTCGTAGTTGTAGTCCGGCGTGTTGTCCGCGTTCGTCAGCTTCGACGTGTCGACGGGCGCACCGGCGGGCGTCTGCACGTAGTACCGGGCCGAGAACTCCAGGTAGTCCTTGAGCTGCGCACCCGTCAGCAGACGGGCCTCCATCGTGTTCTCGTACGGGTAAAGACCCGCCGCGTCCTTGATGGTGATCGTCCCGGCCGGAATCGCGGCGGTCCGCGAGAAGCAGGACGCCTGCGACAGCACCGGCAGCGAGGCGTACGCGCCACCCGCGAGCGCCGCCTTCACCGTCTCCGTCTGCACCGTGCTGATCAGGTCGATGATCGGCTCGTCCTTCCAGGCCGCCTCGGCCGTGGTCATGGCCGTCTTCGACGTGCCGATGACCTGGTTGACGTACGCCACGACCTTCTCGTGCTCGGCCCGCACCAGCTTGGCGACGACCGGGTCCTCGTCGGCGGTGTTGGCGTTGAGCACGTCCGCCTTCACCGACGTGACCTGCCACTGGCCGTGCGAGAGCTCCAGCTCGAAGTCGAAGACGCTCAGGCGCATGCCCCACATGTACGGCTCGGACAGCACCACCGACTTGCCGGTCTCGGCGTTCACCACCGTGCGCGAGGGCACCTCCTTGTGGGTGTGGCCCACCAGGATCGCGTCGATGCCGGGCACCTGCTCCGCAACCAGCGACGACGCGTTCTCCGGGTACGGCAGCGCGTCGCCGTACGAGGTGCTGCCGTCGAGGCCCGAGTGGTCCGTGCAGATCACGACGTCACAGCCGAGCGCCCGCAGCCGCGGCACGTACTTCTTCGCCTGCTCCACCAGACCCGGGAACGTCATCTTCCCCTGGACGTTCGCCTTGTCCCAGATGGCGATGCCGGGGTTGGTCAGACCCAGGATGCCGACCTTGACGTCCGGCGCGCCGTGCACCTTGAGCCGCCGCACCGCGTAGGGAGGGAACGCGGGCTTCAGCGTCTTCGCGTCCAGCGCGTTCGCCCCGAGCAGCGGGAAGTGCAGCTGCTCCTGGAACGCGCGCAGGGTGGGGATGCCGTAGTTGAACTCGTGGTTGCCGAGCGCCGCCGCGTCGTAGCGCATGTGGTTCATCGCCAGCGCCATCGGGTGCTTGGGCCCGCGCTTGCCGTGCGTGCCCGTGATCGGCTCCACGCGCGCGTAGTAGTACGAGAGCTGGGTGCCCTGGATGATGTCGCCCGCGTCGATCAGCATCGTGTTGTGGTGGCCCTTGTCCTCCCGCACCTGCTTGACCAGCGTCGCGACCTTCGCCAGGCCGACGTCGTTGTGCGCCTTGTCGTCGTACTCCTTGTCGGTGAAGTAGTCCCAGTTGAAGACGTGGCCGTGCAGGTCGGTGGTGCCCATGACCGTGAACGAGTACCGCTTCGGCGGACGGCCGTGGCCCTTGCCGTGGTGCTGCTCTTCGGCCTCGGCGGGGACCGCGACGCCTCCGGCGATCGCGACGCCGGCCCCGGCGGCGGCCGAGCTGCCCAGGAACGTCCTACGGTTCAGCGGCATTTCATGCACTCCCTGACGGTGTGTTACGCGCGTAGACACGCTCGACGCGCGTAGAAGGTCGAGAGGATTTTGGCGCAGAACTGCCGTTCGCAACACCCCTCTCAGGTTTCTGTTCGATGACCTGGAGAAGTCACGCGCCTCCTTACCCACGGATACACGGACGCCCGCCGCCCACGCGCGCGTGGCGCGGGACGGCGGGCGCTCGGTGATCGCTTACGCGCAGGTGAGCCGCGGCCCCGCCCAGTCGGCGTGGTCGTAGTCGATGCCGTCCCCGGCGTCGGTGACCACCAGGCGCACCTCCATGGCGCCGGTCACATCGGCGGTGAGCTGCTTGGCCGCGTCCGCCGAGGTCAGCGTGCCGCTCTCGGCGACGAGCGTGGAGTCCCGCCAGATCTGGAAGTCCACCGAGCCCTTCGTGGTGACCTCGTCGTCCACCCCGACCGCCGTGGTCAGCGAGGAGCAGGTGCCGCCCAGGTAGTACGCGACGGAGCTCGGCGCGTGGGTGCCGAGGCCCTTCGCGTACACCGTTCCGTTGATCGTCAGCGGTGTGCCGTCACCGGCCGCCTGCTCGCCGTTGCTGCGGTCCTTCTCGACCGGACCCCAGCCGTTGGTGGCCGATTCCCACGTCAGGTCGCTGATGTCATGCGTACCGGCCGAGGGGCCGTGGCCGCAGGCCAGCTTGGCGTCGGCCCAGTCGGCGTGGTCGAAGTTGATGCCGTCGCCGCCGTCCGTCACCACGAGCCGCAGCTTGGTGCCGCCCTTGAGGTCGGCGGTCAGGTGCTTGGGCGGATCGGCGGCCGTGCGCAGCCCGCTGTCGGCCACCAGGGTGGAGTCGCGCCAGATCTGGAACACCACGGATCCGTTGTTCGTTACCTCGTCGTCGACGCCCACGTCGACCCCGAGCGTGGAGCAACTGCCGCCCAGGTAGTACGAGATGTCGCTCGGCGCGTGCGTGCCCAGGCCCTTGGCGTACGTGACGCCGCCGATGGTCAGGGTGTGGCCGTCGCCCGCCGCCTGCTCGCCGTTGCTGCGGTCTCGCTCGACCGGACCCCAGCCGCCGACCGCCGACGTCCACGGCAGGTCGCTGAGCTGGTTCACGCCGGTCGGCGGCGGCACCGGACTGCCCGGCGTCACCCGGAACATCACCGTGCCGTGCGCGGGCACGGACGCGCTGATCGCGTTCTTCGTCGTACTGGTCGCCTTCGACCACAGGTCCTTGAGCGCGTACGACGAGGCGCCGCCGATGCCGATGTCCTTCACGGTCGTCGAGATGGTGCGGGCGCTGGTGTTCTCATTGGTGAGCGTGACCGAACGGCCGCCGTCCGCAAGGGGCTTGGACATCACGACCAGGCCGCCGGAGTTCGACACGACCGTGCCCTGCTTGCCGAGCGCGTCCTGGTCCACCGCGATCACGTCGGTGTTCTTCAGGATCGCGAGCGTCGAGGCGCTGGCGCTGCGCAGGTCGCTGCCGATCAGCAGCGGCGCGGCCATCTGCGACCAGAGGCTGAAGTGCGTGCGGTACTCGGTGTCCGTCATGCCGCCGTTGCCGACCTCCAGCATGTCGGGGTCGTTCCAGCCGCCGGGGCCCGCGTACGGCGCGAGCGACTGGTTCTGGTGCGCGATGGAGATCATGCTCGACCAGTTGTCGCTGATGTCGCCGGTGGTCCGCCAGGAGTTGCCGACGTTCGGCGCCCAGGTCCAGGGCTGGTTGGAGCCCCACTCGCAGATGCTGTAGAGGATCGGGCGGCCGGTCGCGCGCGTGGCGGTCTTCAGGGCGTCGCCCATGGCCTTGTAGCGCTGCTGCGCGTCCACGCCGCTGTTGTTGCAGTTGTCGTACTTGAGGTAGTCGACGCCCCACGACGCCCACAGATTGGCGTCCTGCTGCTCATGGCCGAGCCCGCCGGGAAAGCCCTGGACGTCGCAGGTCTTGGTGCCCGCGCTGGAGTAGAGCCCGAACTTCAGGCCCTTGGAGTGCACATAGTCGGCCACGGCCTTGATCCCGTGGGGGAAGCGCACGGGATCGGGCACGAGGTTGCCGCTCGCGTCCCGGCTGGGCAGCGCCCAGCAGTCGTCGATGTTGACGTAGGTGTACCCGGCGTTCTTGAGGCCCTGCGAGACGAACGTGTCGGCGATGCCCTCGGCCATGGCCTCGTTGAACTCGGCCCGGCAGTGCGTGGAGTTCCAGTTGTTGAACCCCATCTGCGGGGTGCGGGCCTGGCCGTTGTCGACGGCCGCGGCGGGCGGTGCGGCCGTGGCGGCGAGGGCGACCAGGCCGCCGGCGAGCAGGGGGATCGTGGCGAGTGCGGTGCCGGCCCGTTTTCTGAACTTTCTGAACGATGACATGTGCGGCTCCGTCGGTGTGGTGGCGCCGAATTCAACGAGCTCAAACGAAAACGAACATATTTCAGCGTCAGGACCGGAACATGTCAAGGGTGTGCGCCGGGTCCGAAGGCAGTGCTTTCCGCTCATCGGAGCGCCCCGGCGCACAATTCAACAGTTGTCAATAAGCCTTCATGCAAAGGTTGTTGAGTAGTCATGCGGGACGAATTCTCTACCGACCGGTAAGCCCTAGGCTCGAAGCATGCGCCGAGCAAAGATCGTTTGTACCCTGGGGCCCGCCACCGACACGTACGACCAGATCAAGGCACTGGTCGAGGCCGGAATGGACGTCGCCCGCTTCAATCTCAGCCACGGCACGTACGCCGATCACGAGGAGCGGTATCACCGCGTCCGCAAGGCGTCCGACGAAACGGGCCGCAGTATCGGTGTACTCGCCGACCTTCAAGGCCCGAAGATTCGGCTCGGGCGTTTCCGTGAAGGTCCCGTACTCCTTGAACGCGGCGACGAGTTCACCATCACCGTCGAGGACGTCGAGGGCGACCGCCACACCTGCGGCACCACCTACTCCGGCCTCGCCGAGGACGTCACCCCCGGCGAGCGCGTCCTCGTCGACGACGGCAAGGTCGCCCTGGAGGTCGTCGGCGTCGACGGACCGCGCGTGCGCACCCGCGTCGTCGAGGGCGGCATGGTCTCCGACCACAAGGGCCTCAACCTGCCCGGCGTCGCCGTCTCCGTGCCCGCGCTCTCCGAGAAGGACGTCGACGACCTGCGCTGGGCCCTGCGCACCGGCGCCGACATCATCGCGCTCTCCTTCGTCCGCAGCGGCCGCGACATCGAGGACGTCCACCGCGTCATGGACGAGGAGGGCCGCCGTATCCCCGTCATCGCGAAGATCGAGAAGCCGCAGGCCGTCGACAGCATCGACGACATCGTGGCCGCCTTCGACGGAATCATGGTGGCGCGCGGCGACCTGGGCGTCGAAATGCCGCTCGAACAGGTCCCGATCGTCCAGAAGCGCGCGATCAAGCTGGCCAAGCGGAACGCCAAGCCGGTGATCGTGGCGACCCAGATGCTCGACTCGATGATCGACAACTCCCGCCCCACCAGGGCCGAGGCCTCCGACGTGGCCAACGCGGTCATCGACGGCACGGACGCGGTGATGCTCTCGGGCGAGACCAGCGTCGGCAAGTACCCCATCGAGACGGTCCGCACGATGGCCCGCATCGTCGAGGCCGCCGAGGAGGACGTGCTGGCCAAGGGCCTGCCGCCGCTCACCGAACGCAGCAAGCCCCGCACCCAGGGCGGCGCGGTCGCCCGCGCGGCGGCCGAGATGGGCGACTTCCTCAACGCCAAGTACCTCGTCGCCTTCACCCAGTCCGGCGACACCGTCAAGCGCCTCTCGCGCTACCGCTCGCCGATCCCGCTGCTCGCCTTCACCCCCGACCCGGCCACCCGCTCCCAGCTCAACCTCACCTGGGGCGTGGAGACGTTCCTCGGCCCGCACGTCGAGTCCACGGACGCGATGGTGGCCCAGGTCGACGAACAACTCCTGAAGATCGGCCGCTGCGAGCGGGGCGACATCGTGGTCATCACGGCCGGCTCCCCGCCCGGGGTCCCCGGCTCGACCAACCTCGTGCGCGTCCACCACATCGGCGAGGACGACAGTCCGAAGAGCTGACACACCGTGCGACGGGTGTACGAGAGCGCGTCATGCGGTCGTACGAGTAAGGGGCGCATCGCCCACACCGGGGAGCGGGCCGGGCCGAAGGGATGACCCGACGGCCCGGTCCCGACGTCACGGGCCGCGCCGCCAGCAGGCTGACGCCATGTCACATCACCTCAGCGGGCCCGACCTCCGCTCACCCATGGGCGACGCGCGCCTGGACCTCACCGACCTGTTCGCCTTCACGGTGCCGGGCGGCCGCACCGTCCTGATCATGAACGTCAACCCCGACGCCCCCACCGGCGGACGGGCCTTCCACCCCGACGCCGTGTACCGGATCAACATCGACACCGTCGGCGACCACCAGGCCCACATCGCCTACAGCTTCACCTTCTCCGACCCCGCAGACGACGGCGAGCAGACCCTCACCGTCCACCGCGCCACCGGCGAGGAGGCCCGCGCCCACGAAGCCGCCGGCACCCCGCTGTTCGTCGACGCACCCGTCAGCTTCGGCCCGCACCCCGTGGTCACCGAGGCGGGCCCGTACATGGTCTCGGCCGGGCTGCGCAGCGACCCGTTCTTCGCCGACCTCTTCGGCATCGTCAACGACTTCCAGTGGACCGGCACCGACTGGGGCGCCGACAAGAACGTCTTCGGCATCGTCCTCGAAATGCCCGACATGGAGCTCGGCGCCCAGCCGGTAATCGGCGTCTGGGCCCGCGTCAGCGTGCACCAGGGCGGGGAGCTCACGTCGGTGGACCGGGGCGGGCACCCCTCGCTCACGGCGTACTTCAACGCCGAGGACGCCAAGGACGCGTACAACGCGGGCGAACCGGTCGACGACTGGGACACCTACCTCGCGCCCTGGACGGCCGTACTGCGGCACACCGGCGGCTACAGCGAGGAACTGGCGGAAGAGGTTCTGCGCACGGTGCTGCCCGACATCCTGCGCTACGACCGGAGCAAGCCCGCCGCGTATCCCAACGGCCGAACTCTGACGGACGACGTCACATCGGCGCGGCTCGCCATGGTCTCCGGCGGGAAGGTCCCCACGGACCACATCGGCCCGCACACGGACCTGCTGCCGGAATTCCCGTATCTGGGCACGCCACACCTCAAGGAGGCGTGACCATGGATTCGCTCGAAAAGTACCCCGGGTCGGATTCGAACCGACGCTGGATGGTGTTTGAGACCATTGCCTCTACCGCTGGGCTACCGGGGCATCCTTTAAACCAAAGGTAGGCGGCTACCCGCCGTGACCACACCTTACCGCAGCTGGGTACGCTCTTGGGAAGCAGTACTTGCCCCGCACTTAGGAGCCCCCGTGACCGCCCCCGAGTCGCCCCAGCCCGCCGCCGACGACGACCAGTCGCACGTCCCGCCGCTGACGACCCGCGTCGTCATCGCCGAGGACGAGGCGCTGATCCGCCTCGACCTCAAGGAGATGCTCGAAGAAGAGGGCTACGCGGTCGTCGGCGAGGCCGGGGACGGGGAGAAGGCCGTCGCGCTGGCCCGGGAGCACCGGCCCGACCTGGTCATCCTCGATGTGAAGATGCCGATCCTGGACGGCATCTCCGCCGCCGAGCAGATCGCCAAGGAGTCCATCGCGCCGGTCCTGATGCTCACCGCGTTCTCGCAGCGCGACCTGGTGGAGCGGGCGCGGGACGCGGGGGCGATGGCGTATCTGGTGAAGCCGTTCTCCAAGAGCGACGTGGTGCCCGCGATCGAGATGGCGGTGTCGCGCTTCACCGAGCTGAAGGCGCTGGAGCAGGAGGTCGCGGATCTCTCCCAGCGCCTGGAGACGCGCAAGCTGGTCGACCGTGCCAAGTCGATTCTGCAGACGCAGTACGGGTTGACGGAGCCGGCGGCGTTCCGGTGGATCCAGAAGACGTCCATGGACCGCCGACTGTCGATGCAGCAGGTCGCCGAGGCGGTCATCGAGGACGCGGAAGAGAAGAAGGCCGCGAAGGGTTCGTAGCGGGTTGTTCGGCTGCGGGTTGTCTGTGGCTGGTCGCGCAGTTCCCCGCGCCCCTAAAAGCCTGGCCCGTACCGCCTTGCTCGGCGGTACGGGCCAGGCCCTTGTTTTTCAGGGGCGCGGGGAACTGCGCGACCAGCCCCCACCGGCCCGCAGACAAAGACCCGCATCCTCGCGGAGCGCTAGTCCTCGCCCAGGTACGTCTTGCGGACGTTCTCGTCGTGGAGGAGGTCCTGGCCGGAGCCGGAGAGCTTGATCTCGCCGACCTCCATGACGTGGGCGTGGTCCGCGAGGGACAGCGCGGCCTGGGCGTTCTGCTCGACGAGCAGGATGGTGGTGCCCTGGGCCTTGAGCTCGACGATGGTCTCCATGATCTTCTGCATCATGATCGGGGAGAGGCCCATCGACGGCTCGTCCAGCATCAGCAGCTTGGGCTGGGACATGAGCGCCCTGCCCATCGCGAGCATCTGCTGTTCACCGCCCGAGAGGGTGCCGGCGGCCTGCTTACGGCGTTCGCCCAGGATGGGGAACATGTCGTAGGCACGCTGGACGTCCTTCTCGATCCCGGCCTTGTCATTGCGGAGAAACGCTCCGAGCTGGAGGTTCTCGGCGATGCTCAGCCTCGGGAAGATATGCCGTCCCTCGGGGGAGTGGGCGAGGCCCAGCGAGACGATCTTGTGCGCGGGGATGTTCGCGAGTGGCTTCCCGTCGAACAGCACCCTTCCGGCCGAGGGCTTGAGGAGCCCCGACAGGGTGCGCAGCGTGGTGGTCTTGCCGGCGCCGTTGGTGCCGATGAGGGTGACGACCTGCCCGGCCTCGACGGTGAAGGAGATCCCCTTGACGGCCTCGATCTTGCCGTAGGCGACGCGGAGGTCCTCGACTTCCAGAAGTGCGGTCACTGGGAGTCTCCTTCAGTACGGGTCGTTCCTGGAGCGTCGGCCTCGGCCGGTTCCTCGGCGGCTTCGGCGGCCTCGGGCGCGGCATCCGATACCGCGTCCTCCCTGTCGCCGCCTCCGGCGGCCTCCGCCGCCTCCACCTCCGCGATCTCCTCCGCGCCCGGCGCGCCCTCGAACGGGGTGCCGAGGTACGCCGCGATGACGCGCTCGTCGCCCTGGACGACGTCGGAGGTGCCCTCGACGAGCTTCTCGCCCTGGAGCAGCACGGTCACCCGGTCGCACAGGTTGAAGATGAAGCGCATGTCGTGCTCGATGACGAGCACGGCGATGCCCATGTCCCGGATGGCGAAGACCATCTCCTCGGTGGCACGGGTCTCCTGCGGGTTCATTCCGGCCGTCGGCTCGTCCAGGAGCAGCAGGCCGGGCTCGCTCGCCAGCGCCCGGGCGATCTCCAGCTTGCGCTGTTCGCCGTAGGGAAGGTTGCGGGCGAGGTGGTCGGCCTTGTGCTGCAGACCGATGAACTCCAGGAGTTCCATGGCCCGTTCACGCGACTTGGCCTCGGCCTTCTTGAAGCCGGGGCCGCGCAGCAGCGCGGACCAGAGGCCTTCCTTGGTCCGGGTGTGCCGACCGACCAGGACGTTCTCCAGGACGGTCATGTTGGCGAAGAGCCGGATGTTCTGGAAGGTGCGCGCGATACCGGCCTGGGTGACCAGGTGCGGCTTGGGCGGCAGCACGGTCCCCTTGTACGAGACCTTGCCCTCGGTCGGGACGTAAAGGCCCGTGAGGCAGTTGAAGAAGGTGGTCTTGCCGGCGCCGTTGGGGCCGATGAGACCGACGATCTCGCCGCTGTTGACGGTGAGGTCGACGTTGCGGACGGCGGTCAGACCGCCGAAGCGCATGGTGACGCCGGACGCTTCGAGCACCGGGCTGGGGGCGATGGTGGTGGTCATGATGGTTACGCCTCCGCCTTGGTGACGCCGACGGTGGTGTCCGGGAGCCCTTGTTCGGGCACGTCCAGTTGGCCGGTCTCGTGGAATTCGAGCTGGCGGCGCCGGTTGGCGACGATGCCCTCGGGGCGGAACCGCATCAGCAGGACGAGGGCGACACCGAAGCCGAAGAGTTCGTACTCCTTGAGGAAGCCGAGCTTCTCGGGGATCAGGTAGAGCAGTGCCGCGCCCAGGAGCGGGCCGCTGACCGTGCCCATGCCGCCGAGGACGACGGCCGCCAGGAGGAACGCCGAGTTGGGCGGCGCGGCTCCGGCGAACTGGAACGGGCTGGGCACCACGCTGTAGTTGACGTGGGCGAAGACCGTACCGGCGAGGCCCGCGAGGGAGGCGCCGAGGGCGAAGGCGATGAGCTTGACCCGGAAGCCGTTGATGCCCATGGCGGTCGCGGCCGTCTCGTCCTCGCGGATCGCGATCCAGGAGCGGCCGATACGGGAGTTCGCGGCGCGGTTGAAGACGAGCACGATCAGCGCCGTGATCAGCAGCATCAGGAACAGGTAGTTGCCGAAGCGGCCGATCGTACGGCCCGCGATCTCATGGGCGCTGCCGAGGTTGAACCCGAAGATCTCCAGGTCCGGGATGTTGGCGATGCCGTTGGGGCCGTTGGTGAGGTTGGGGCCGGAGCCGCCGTCGAGGTTGTTGACGGTGATCCGGAAGATCTCTCCGAAGCCGAGGGTGACGATGGCGAGATAGTCGCCGCGCAGCCGCAGGGTCGGGGCGCCGATGATGACGCCGAAGACAAGGGATGCGCTCATGCCGATCAACGCGGCAGCCCAGAAGGGGACTTGGACGCCGGAGAACCGGGAGAACTCGGAGCCGGAGACCAGGGCGGCCGCGTACGCGCCGACGCCGAGGAACGCCACGTAACCGAGGTCCAGCAGTCCGGTGAGGCCGACGACGATGTTGAGGCCGAGGGCGACGGTGCCGAAGATGAGGATGTTGGCGCCGAGGTTGGCGTTGTGGTCCTCGCTCTGGGTGAAGGGGAAGATCACGGCCGCCAGGAAGACGGCGGTGGTCGCGAACCCCTTGTGCCGCACGTTGAGTACGGTGAACCGCTCGAAGAGCCCGGCGGCGAACAGCGCCATCGATCCGAACAGCACGAGCAGCAGCAGACCGATGAAGGTCTCGCTCTCGTCGTCGTTCACGCCGATGCCGTACGTGAACACGACCAGGCCGAGTGCGGTGGCCAGGGAGATGATCACGCGCTGGGCCCAGCCGGGCAGCGGCGCGGCGGGCGGGATGTCGTCCGGCTTGGCGATGTGGTCGCGCAGGGACCTGCCGGGGCGCGGCAGGGCCAGCGCCCCGATCACCGGAACGAGCGCCGCCACGGCCGCGATGTACGCGCCGGGTTCGAGGTTGGCGAGGCCGCCGAGGTCGTACGAGATGGCGATGGCGGTGAACCAGACCACCGCGAACGCGGAGACCGCCGCCAGGAGCACGGGGTTGTGGGAGCGGCCCGGGTTGAGCCAGCGCAGACCCTGGATGTCCCACAGGTTGAGGGCGTAGAGCAGGGTGAGCGCCGCGCCGACGATGGTGAGGGTCTGCAGTCCGGCCGGGTAGCCGGTGACCGTGAGGTCGCCGGGGAAGTCGGCGGTCCAGGTCCACGCCAGGAACGTGGAGGCGATGGTGGCGACGGCGCCGACCGCGACGAGCAGCCGGGCGACGGGCGCGGGCAGCGGGACGAGACCGCGCTGCTCGGTGGCCGCTTCGGTGACGCCGTTGGTGGTGCTGGTGGTCATGTCGATCACGCCCTGTCCGCGACGCGTTCGCCCACCAGGCCCTGTGGCCTGAAGAGCAGGACGAGGATGAGGAGGACGAAGGCCCAGACGTTGGCCCAACCGGAGCCGCCGAGCTGCTGCATCCCGGGGACGTTGGCGATGTAGGCACTGGCCATGGTCTCGGCGAGGCCGAGGACCACGCCGCCGATCATCGCGCCGTAGATGTTGCCGATACCGCCGAGGACCGCGGCGGTGAACGCCTTGAGACCGGCCTGGAAGCCCATCTCGTACTTGATGGAGCCGTACTTGAGGCCCCAGGCGATACCGGCGACCGCCGCGAACAGACCGCCGATGGCGAAGGCGATCATGATGATGCGGTTGGTGTCGATGCCCATCAGCTGGGCGGTGTCCGGGTCCTGCGCGGTGGCCTGCATGGCGCGGCCGGTGCGGGAGGAGCGGACGAACAGGGCGAGCGCGGCCATGCAGAGCGGCGCCGCCGAGATCAGGAAGATGTCACCGGTGCCGAAGGTGACCGACCCGATGTGGAAGGGGCCGCCGGGGATCTGCGGGAAGTTCTCGTCGCTCTTGGCCTTCGGGTACCAGTTGAAGACCGCCTGCTGGAGCGCGAGCGAGAGTCCGATCGCGGTGATCAGTGGCGCCAGGCGTGGCGCGCCGCGCAGTGGTCGGTAGGCGAACCGTTCCGCTCCCAGTGCGATGAGTACGGAGACGATCGCGCCGCCGATGAGCATCAGGGGGAGGGCTATCCACATGGATATGCCGTCGGGGAGCACATAGAGATAGACCGTGAGGCCGCCGAAGGCGCCGGTCATGAAGATCTCGCCGTGCGCGAAGTTGATGAGCTGGACGATGCCGTACACCATCGTGTAGCCGATGGCGATCAGCCCGTACATCGAGCCGAGGAGCAGCCCGTTGGCCAGGTTCTGCGGCAGAGTGTGCACCGCAAGGCCTCCATGGGATGGGGAGCGTGCAGGAAGTAGACGTCGGGCCGCGCGGTCGGACGGGTGGTCGTGGCCGCGCGGCCCTGTTGTCGTGCGGTGGATCAGGTGTCGCTGTGGATCAGGTGGTGCTGGCGCGGGCTGGATCAGCCGGCGTTGTACGTGCCGCTCTTGACGGCCTTCCACTTCCCGTTGGTGACCTGATAGACGGTCAGCTGCTTGTTGGTGGTGTCGCCGTACTGGTCGAAGGCGACCGCGCCGGCGATGCCCTGGAACTGGGCCTTCTGGACCTCGTCGACGATCTTCTGACGGGCGTCGGACGGGACCTTGCCGTCCTTCACCACGTTGCCGACGGCCTTGATGATGGCGGTGGCGGCGTCGTACGAGTAGCCGCCGTAGGTGCCGTAGTCGCCCGGGTACTTCTTGTCCTTGTACGTCTGGATGAAGGTCTTCGCCGCGTCCAGGGTGTCGACCGGGACGCCGACGGAGGTCGCGAGGTCGCCCTCGGCCGCCTTGCCGGCGGTGGTGATGAAGGTGTCGCTGTAGATTCCGTCGCCGCCGAAGAGCGGGATCTTGGCGCCGGAGTCCTTGAGCTGCTTGGTGACGATCTGGGCCTCGTCGTACTGGCCGCCGTAGTAGACCAGGTCGGCGCCCGAGTTCTTGATCTTGGTGACCAGGGCGGCGAAGTCCTTGTCGCCCACGTTGACGTGGTCCTCGCCCGCGACCTTGCCGCCGGCCTTGGTGAAGCCCTGCTTGAAGAGCGTGGCCAGGCCGGCGCCGTACGTCTGCTTGTCGTCGACGACGAAGACGTTCTTCTTGTGGAGGCCGTTGAGGGCGTAGTCCGCCGCGAAGCCGCCCTGGATGGCGTCGGTGGTGGCGGTGCGGAAGTAGGTCTTGAACGGGCGGGTCTTGTTCCCGGCCGCCCAGTCCTTGCCCTGGGTCAGGGTGGGGTTGGTGTTCGAGGGGGAGATCTCGACCAGGTTGGCGGTGGCGAAGACCTGCTGCATGGTCAGGGCCACGCCGGAGTTCAGCGGGCCGACCACACCGAGGACGTCCTTGTCGGCGACGAGCGCGGTGGCGTTCTGCTGGCCGGTCGGCGGCAGGGCCTTGTCGTCCAGGGCCTTGACCTTGAAGGTGACACCCGGGACCAGCTTCTTCGCGTTGGCGTCGTCGACGGCGATCTGTACGCCGTACTGGATGCCGAGGCCGGTCGCGGAGTTCTGGCCGGTCAGGGGCGCGTCCACACCGATCACGACGGTGGTGTTCTTGTCGCTGCTTGAGCCGCCGCCGCCGCGCGACCCGCAGGCGGTGAGGGTGAGCGCCCCCGTGGTGAGCACGGTGGTGAGTATGAGCAAGGAACGGTGTCGCACGATATGTCCTCTCCCTGGCGCGACGCCTCCGCTGAGGCGCCGTGTGACTCGCCGGGCCGTACTGGGGTGGTACCGGTGGCCGTGCAGCAGACGCGCCCGGCGGCGCGGTGACTGGCCGTGACTCTAAGCGCAGGTGACCGAGTCGGGGACCAGGGAAGGTCAGGATGTGACTTTCTTGTTATGGGGAGCGGACACCGGCGCGGGAACTCTGTGGACAGATGGGGGCATTGGTGAGGTGGAGGGGTGCCCACATGCTGAGAATTCCCAGTTCCGCTAAGGGGCTTGGGTCGTTCTTGCTACTGACACCGGCATGTGCCGGGTCTTGAAGGTCTTGTGCGTGCCACCTGGATCTATGCGCTTTCCGCGCCGTCCTCGCGGCGGCGTACCGGAGCAACTGATCCCGTTTGCGTAATTCGCGCATGTTACGGAGCGTTACGGTCGGGAGTGGCCGGAAGGCTTCTCCGCGGGGGTGTGGGCGGGGTGACGGATGTGGCGGCCGGAGGGAGCGAGGCGCGCGCGGTGGGTTGTCGTTCCGCCCATCTAAGAGGAACCGGAGGCGTTCGTACCGTGGTGCGGCACGCTGTCCGGTTCCCGACGGGGTCGCCGTGGGGGGAACGTTAGGGCGTCACGATCGGTGACACAACTGCCGTACGGGTCAAGGGTGTTGACGCGCAGATGGTGTGCAGGTAGCGGGAGAGGTCGCTGGCGTAGCGCCCGTCGAAGAGGTAACTGTGCTGCTCGGTCGCGTAGTTGTTGGTCAGCGTCGTATCCAGGTACGGCAGATCCGGGTCGAGCGGAAACCCGGAGCAGGCGCGGGCGGTGAGCCGCACGACCACGCGCACGGTACCGCCTGCGGGCACGGTGAAGGGCACGGCGGGAACGGTACTGGTCCCGATCTCCGGGAACGCCTGGGCGAGTTGATCAACCGTCACGGAACCGTCGTGCCGGGGATCGGTGGTGAGCAGGAACGCGAACACGGCCGAGGCCTTGTACGCGGCGATCGGCTCGTCGAGTCCCACGTAGTGGAGCGAGACGGTCTGCGCGGGCCAGAACCGGGGGAGCGGGGGGCCGGGGGCCGGGCGGGGGGTGTTGTGGCCGGGGCGGGTGGGCCAGAGGAGGAGGGGCAGGGCGGCGGCGGTGGCGAGGAGGGCGGCGACGAGTCTCCGTCTACCCCGGCCCCGTCCCCGGCCGCCGACCACGTCCGGCGGTTGCGGCGGCCCGGCCCACGGGCCACCGTCGGCCGACTCCTCCGGCTCGACGGGCCCGATGCCGCTCATGCCCGCAGCGTGGCACCGCCCGCCCCCGCCGTAAAGACGGTGCGGCCAGCAGCCGTCAGGCCTTGGCGCCCTCGGCGTCCCGCAGCAGACACGTCAGCCGAGCCGAACACACCCGCTTGCCGTCCTCATCCGTGATGACGATCTCGTACGTCGCGGTGGACCGCCCCCGATGCACCGGCGTGGCCACCCCCGTGACCAGCCCACTCCGCACCCCGCGGTGATGCGTGCAGTTCAGGTCGACACCCACCGCGACCTTCGAGATGCCCCCGTGCAGCATCGCCCCCACGGACCCCAAGGTCTCCGCGAGCACCGCCGAGGCACCGCCGTGCAGCAGCCCGTACGGCTGGGTGTTCCCCTCGACCGGCATCGTCCCGACGACCCGCTCCGCCGAGGCCTCCAGGACCTCCACGCCCATACGGGTGCCGAGGTGACCCGCGGAGAACAGCGCGGGAAGGTCGATCCCCAGCGCCGCGTACTCGTCGATGACCTCCTGCGGGAACTTCACCTTGCTCTGCTCACCCATGGGCGGGACTCCGATCGTGGTCCGGTTCCTTCTGGCCGTGTCTGAGCGAACGCTTAGACGGTCGCCGATTGTTCCAGACGTACGATCACGGACTTGCTGGCAGGGGTGTTGCTGGTGTCCGCCGTGGAATCCAGCGGCACCAGCACGTTCGTCTCCGGGTAGTACGCCGCCGCGCAGCCCCGCGTGGTCGGGTAGTGCACGACCCGGAACCCGGGCGCCCGCCGCTCCACGCCGTCCTTCCACTCGCTGACCAGGTCCACGTACGCCCCGTCCGCGAAGCCCAGCTCGCGTGCGTCCTCGGCGTTGACCAGCACGACCCGGCGGCCGCCCTTGATGCCCCGGTAGCGGTCGTCGAGGCCGTAGATCGTGGTGTTGTACTGGTCGTGCGAGCGCAGGGTCTGCAGCAGCAGCCGGCCCTCGGGCACCGTCGGGTACTCCACGGGCGCGGCCGTGAAGTTGGCCTTACCGGTCTTGGTGGGGAAGCGGCGCTCGTCGCGCGGCGCGTGCGGCAGCTGGAAACCGCCGGGCCTGGCCACGCGCGCGTTGAAGTCCTCGAACCCGGGGACCACGCGCGCGATGCGGTCGCGGATCGTCGCGTAGTCCTTCTCGAACTCCTCCCAGTCCACCGTGGAGTCGGCGCCCAGCGTGGCGCGCGCGAGGCGGGCGACGATGGCGGGCTCGGAGAGCAGATGCGGGCTCGCGGGCTTCAGGTTGCCGCGCGAGGAGTGCACGAGCCCCATCGAGTCCTCGACGGTCACGAACTGCTTGCCGCTCTTCTGTACGTCCTTGTCGGTGCGGCCGAGCGTCGGCAGGATCAGCGCGCGCCGGCCGGTCACCGCGTGCGACCGGTTGAGCTTGGTGGAGACATGGACAGTGAGCGAGGCCCGGCGCATCGCGGCCTCGGTGACCTCGGTGTCGGGCGTGGCCCCCACGAAGTTGCCGCCCATCGCGAAGAAGACCTTCGCCTTGCCGTCGCGCAGCGCCTCGATGGAGCGCACCACGTCGTATCCGTGGTGCCGGGGCGGGGCGAAGCCGAACTCCTTCTCCAGGGCGTCGAGGAACGCGGGCGCGGGCCGCTCGAAGATGCCCATGGTGCGGTCGCCCTGGACGTTGGAGTGGCCGCGCACCGGGCACACGCCCGCGCCGGTGCGGCCGATGTTGCCGCGCAGCAGAAGGAAGTTGACCACTTCCCGGATCGTCGCCACCGCGTGCTTGTGCTGGGTCAGGCCCATCGCCCAGCACACGATGGTCCGCTTGGAGGCGAGCGCCATGGACAGCGCCTGCTCGATCTCCGCGCGCGTGAGGCCGGTCGCGGCCAGCGTCTCGTCCCAGTCGGCGGCCCGGGCGGCGGCCGCGAACTCCTCGTATCCATGGGTGTGTTCGCGGACGAACAGCTCGTCCACGGCGCCTTCCGTCTCCACGATGAGCTTGTTGAGGAGACGGAACAGGGCCTGGTCGCCGCCGATGCGGATCTGGAGGAAGAGGTCGTTGAGCGCCTGGCCGCCGAGCGCGAGGCCCTTGGCGGTCTGCGGGTTCTTGAAGCGCTCCATGCCCGCCTCGGGCAGCGGGTTCACCGAGATGATCTTCGCGCCCGCCCGCTTGGCCTCTTCCAGGGCCGAGAGCATCCGGGGGTGGTTGGTGCCCGGGTTCTGCCCGGCGACGATGATCAGGTCGGCCTGGTGCATGTCCTCCAGGGAGACGCTGCCCTTGCCGATGCCGATGGTCTCCGTGAGCGCCGAACCCGACGACTCATGGCACATGTTGGAGCAGTCCGGCAGATTGTTGGTGCCGAACTCGCGCGCGAAGAGCTGGAGCAGGAACGCGGCCTCGTTGCTGGTGCGGCCCGAGGTGTAGAAGAGCGCCTCGTCCGGCGAGTCCAGCGCCTTGAGCTCGGCCGCGATGATCTCGAAGGCTCGCTCCCAGGTCACCGCCTCGTAGCGGTCGGCGCCCTCGGGGAGATACATGGGCTGGGTGATCCGGCCCTGCTGGCCCAGCCAGTACCCACTGCGCCCGGCGAGGTCGTCGAGCGGGTGCGCGGCGAAGAAGTCGGGGGTGACGCGGCGCAGCGTCGCCTCCTCGGCGACCGCCTTCGCCCCGTTCTCGCAGAACTCCGCGATGTGGCGTTTGTCGCCCTCCGGCCAGGCGCAGCCCGGACAGTCGAAGCCGTCCTTCTGGTTGACCTTGAGTAGGGTCCGCGTCGCCCGGACCGCACCCATCTGCTGCTGGGCCACCAGCGCCGTGTACCCGATGGCGGGCAGCCCGGCCGCGGCGTGCTTGGGCGGCGCGACCTGCGGCGCGTCCTGAACCGGGTCCCCTGCGGGCGGCTTGGTGGCCATGGCGCTCCCCTTCGAGCGACGTGTGCGATCCGTACGTTTCCGATCCTGTCACGGACCACTGACAACCGTCCCGGCGCGGTCCCGGGAGCGCACTGGCGGGGATTGTCAGTGGGGCGTGGCAGGATCGGGGACGTGGCTGAGACAGCATCGAAGAAGACCCCAGACAACCGACCGCGCCTGCTCCTCATGGACGGGCACTCCCTGGCGTACCGGGCGTTCTTCGCGCTGCCCGCGGAGAACTTCACCACCGCGTCCGGTCAGCCGACCAACGCCGTGTACGGCTTCGCGTCGATGCTGGCGAACACGCTGCGTGACGAGGCGCCCACGCACTTCGCGGTCGCGTTCGACGTGTCCCGCAAGACGTGGCGCTCCGAGGAGTTCCCGGAGTACAAGGCCAACCGCTCCAAGACGCCCGACGAGTTCAAGGGCCAGGTCGAGCTGATCGGCGAGATGCTCGACACGATGAACGTCGACCGGTTCGCGGTCGACGGCTTCGAGGCCGACGACATCATCGCGACCCTGGCCACCCAGGCCGAGGCAGCCGGCTTCGAAGTCCTGATCGTCACCGGCGACCGCGACTCCTTCCAGCTGGTCTCCGAGCACGTGACCGTGCTGTACCCGACCAAGGGCGTCTCCGAGCTGACCCGCTTCACCCCGGAGAAGGTCGAGGAGAAGTACGGCCTGACCCCGCAGCAGTACCCGGACTTCGCGGCGCTGCGCGGCGACCCGTCCGACAACCTGCCGGGCATCCCCGGCGTCGGCGAGAAGACCGCCGCGAAGTGGATCAACCAGTTCGGCTCGTTCGCCGAGCTGGTCGAGCGCGCCGACGAGGTCAAGGGCAAGGCCGGGCAGAACTTCCGGGACCACCTGGAGTCCGTCAGCCTGAATCGCCGCCTCACCGAGATGGTGCGCGACGTGGAGCTGCCCAAGGGCCCGGCCGACCTGGAGCGCGCCCCGTACGACCGGTCGGCGATGACCGGCTTCTTCGACGTACTGGAGATCCGCAACGCGTCCCTGCGCGAGCGGCTGCTCGCCGTCGACCCGGGCGCGGGCGAGGAGGAGGCCCCGGCCCCCGCCGCGGGCGTGGAGCTCGACGGCGCGGTCCTGGGCGCGGGCGAGCTGGCCCCGTGGCTGGCCGAGCACGGCTCCGGGCCGCTGGGCCTGGCGTCGGTCGACACCTGGGCGCTGGGCACCGGCAGCGTCACCGAGATCGCGCTGGCCGCCGCCGACGGCCCGGCCGCCTGGTTCGACCCGGCCGCGCTCGACGAGGCCGACGAGCGCGCCTTCGCCGCTTGGATCGCGGACGCCGCGAAGCCCAAGGTCCTGCACAACGCGAAGGCCGCGATGCGGGTCTTCCCGGAGCACGGCTGGAGCGTCGCGGGCGTCACCATGGACACGGCGCTCGCCGCGTACCTGGTCAAGCCCGGCCGCCGCTCCTTCGCCCTGGACGCGCTGTCCGTCGAGTACCTGGGCCGCGAGCTCGCCCCCGCGGGCGCGGCCGACGGACAGCTCGCCTTCGGCGCGGACGACCAGGCCGAGGCCGAGGCCCTGATGACGCAGGCGCGCGCGGTCCTCGACCTCGGCGACGCGTTCACGCAGCGGCTCGGCGAGGTGGGCGCGACCGACCTGCTCCACGAAGTGGAGCTCCCCACCTCGATCCTGCTCGCCAAGATGGAGCGGTACGGCATCGCGGCCGACCGCGCCCATCTGGAGGCGATGGAGCAGCAGTTCGCGGGCGCGGTGCAGCAGGCCGTGAAGGAGGCGCACGCCTCGGTCGGCCATGAGTTCAACCTGGGCTCGCCCAAGCAGCTCCAGGAAGTCCTCTTCGGCGAGCTGTCCCTGCCCAAGACGAAGAAGACGAAGACCGGCTACACGACGGACGCGGACGCGCTGGCGTGGCTGGCCGCCCAGACCGAGCACGAGCTGCCGGTCATCATGCTGCGCCACCGCGAGCAGGCGAAGCTGCGCGTCACCGTCGAGGGCCTGATCAAGACGGTCGCGGCGGACGGGCGCATCCACACCACCTTCAACCAGACGGTCGCGGCGACCGGCCGCCTGTCGTCGACCGACCCCAACCTCCAGAACATCCCGGTGCGTACGGACGAGGGCCGGGCCATCCGTCGCGGCTTCGTCGTCGGCGAGGGCTTCGAGTCGCTGCTGACCGCCGACTACAGCCAGATCGAGCTGCGCGTGATGGCCCACCTCTCGGAGGACGAGGGCCTGATCGAGGCCTTCGCCTCCGGCGAGGACCTGCACACGACGGTCGCGTCCCAGGTCTTCGGCGTCGACAAGACCCACGTCGACCCGGAGATGCGCCGCAAGATCAAGGCGATGTCGTACGGACTGGCCTACGGGCTCTCGGCGTTCGGCCTCTCCCAGCAGCTGAACATCGAGGCGGCCGAGGCACGCGGCTTGATGGACACGTTCTTCGAGCGCTTCGGCGGCGTGCGGGACTACCTCCAGCGCGTGGTCGAGGAAGCCAGGGCCACGGGGTACACGGAGACGATGCTGGGTCGGCGCCGCTATCTGCCGGACCTCAACAGCGACAACCGCCAGCGGCGCGAGATGGCCGAGCGGATGGCCCTCAACGCCCCGATCCAGGGCACGGCGGCGGACATCGTCAAGGTCGCCATGCTGAAGGTGGACAGCGCCCTGACCGAGGAGGGTCTGAACTCCCGCATGCTGCTCCAGGTCCACGACGAAATCGTCCTGGAGATCGCGCCGGGGGAGCGCAAGAAGGTCGAGGCCCTGGTCCGCCGGGAGATGGCCTCGGCGGTCGAACTCCGCGCTCCGCTGGATGTGTCGGTGGGCGCCGGCGCGGACTGGGAGTCCGCCGCGCACTGACCGCACGGAACACTGGCCCGGGACACCGGGCCCGGACCGACTGCCCGCCGGGTGCCGCACCCGGCGGGCAGATTCACGTGTCATACCGACCTGTCATGTGGGCGCGCCATGTGGTCTGTCAGGCAGGGCAGCCCCGACGGGTACGGCGGGGCACTGATTGCGCCATACCTGGGCAACCCCGGGGTGACGAAGCGGTGAAAAGGTGAATAAGGCTCAGGAGGCAGTGTCGCGACACCCCGTGGGTGCCGTAGGGTCTCCTGAGTCCTAGCGCTGGGGAGCGCGAACTGCTGACCACGGGGAGGGGCTCGACGTATGGCACCGCAGATAGGCCGACGACTGCGCAGGGGAGCGACCACGACCGCGGTGGCCGCGGCGGCGGTGGCAGCGCTCTCCGCCTCCCAGGGGCCGGGCGTTCTCACCAACGGCCCGGCGAGCGACCAGGCGGCGTCGGGCACCCCGACGCCCACTCCCAATGCCCCGGCCAGCGGTAACTCGCCGTACTACACGGACCTTCCGCCCCTCGTCTCCCCGAACCCGCCGGGCGCCCCGACCACCGCCTCGCCCATCACCGGCGCCGACTCGCAGGGCATACCCGCGACCGTCCTCGACGCCTACAAGAAGGCCGAGGCGGCGCTCGCCCGCGACAAGGCGTCCTGCCACCTGCCCTGGCAGATACTCGCGGCCATCGGCAAGGTCGAGTCGGGCCATGCGAACGGCGGCCGCGTCGACGCCAACGGCACCACGCTCACCCCGATCCTCGGCCCGGTCCTCAACGGCGTGGGCTTCGAGAACATCCCCGACACCGACGGCGGCCTCTACGACGGTGACAAGGTCCACGACCGCGCGGTCGGCCCCATGCAGTTCATCCCCTCCACCTGGGCGAGCTCCGGCCGCGACGGCAACGGCGACGGCGTCAAGGACCCCAACAACGTCTACGACGCCTCCCTCGCGGCCGGGTACTACCTCTGCGGCAGCACCCGCGACCTCGCGCTCCAGAGCGACCTGGACAAGGCGGTGCTCAGCTACAACCACTCGCAGGAATACCTGAGCACCGTCCTGTCGTGGTTCGACTACTACAAGCGCGGCACGCACGAGATCCCGAACGGCACGGGCACCCTGCCGGGCAGCCGCAGCGACACCCCGAGCCGTCGGCCCTCCGGCACCGGCCCGAGCCCGTCGACGACCCCGACTCCGACGCCGAAGCCCACCCCGTCGAAGCCCGGCCCGACGCCGAAGCCCACGGAGCCCTCGAAGCCCACTCCGGGCGACTCCGGCTCGCCCAAGCCGCTGCCGTCGAAGCAGGCGAGCACGTTCGAGGACGCGGGCACCGCGCCGCTGGCCGCCACCGCGGGCTCGCAGTTCGCCGGACAGGCCAAGGTCCGCGTCAAGGACCAGCTCGGCCTGCCGATGGCCAAGGCGGTCGTCCGCTTCCAGGTCATCGGTGCCACCGACGCCAAGTTCGCGGGCGGCGCCACGCAGGTCACCGTCACCACCGGCAACGACGGCCGGGCCACCGCCCCCGCCCTGCAGGCGGGCGAGCAGACCGGCACCTTCACGGTCCGGGCCACCGTGGTCGGCACCTCGCTGCCCGAGATCAAGTGGACCGCCACCGTCAACGCCCGCCAGGCCGACGCCCTGGCGCGCATCGACACCAAGGACCTGAAGGCCGCCCCCGGCACCGAGTTCGCCAACTACGTGGAGGTCAAGGCCACGTACAAGGGAGCGGTCGTCCCCGGCATCGCGGTGGCCGCCGCGATGATCGTGACCCCGGAGCCCACCGCCCCCGGCGCCACGCCCGCCGACCCGAAGGTCAACGACAAGGGCCCCTACTTCAAGGACGACAAGGGCAACCCGATCCGGACCCTCAAGGACCTGAAGACCGACGCCAACGGCGTGCTGAAGCTCCCCAAGGTCTACGCGGACGGTCAGACCGGTACCTTCGTGCTCCGTCTCACCACCCCGGGCGGCGCCACCCTCGACGTCAAGCTCACGGTGGCCTGACCGCCCTCACCACGCGGAACCCGCCGCGTCTCTTCCAGGACCGCCCTCGCTGCCCCACCCGGCAGCGGGGGCGGTCCTGCGTGTTCTCATCTCACCTCCGCGTTGCTACGGTGCCCCAATCCTGACGCCCCATCAGTTCTCCGGGAGGCCGAGCATGCGCGCCCTCATCGCCGCGGCCATCGGGCTCGCCGCCGCCCTCGCCATCGTCCTGACCGTCTCGGCGATCGGCGGGCCCGAGGGCACCACCTCGCCCAACCCGTTGCTCACCACCGTCCCCAGCGCACCCGGGGCGATCACGCCCGGGAAGTAGAGGAGAGCCGGCCGCATGCGACGCAAAGCCAGCCTGATCCTGCTCGCCCTCGCCGTCTTCTTCGCGGCGCTCTCCCCGCTGCTGCGCTGGTACGCCTTCCCCCGGCTCGCCAAGGTCCCGCCGAGCCAGTACCAGGAGACGGTGCTCGAGGCGAAGAACGCCACTCTCATCGACTACCAGCACCTCACCTCCGTCACGGTGCCCAAGGTGACCATCGTGCAGACCCTCAAGGGCAACGTCGCGGAGTCCCGGAAGATCGAGAAGACCGCGGGCAAGGACGTCGTCGTCTGGGACGCCCTGTCCTATGTCCTGGACGACAAGGGCCAGTTCGTCTCCAAGATCCCCGAGCGCTACATCTTCGACGCCCACAGCCAGGCCCCGGTCCACGCCACCGGCGAGACGGTCGACGGCGACCCGGTCAGGCGCGACGGCATCGAGTTCAAGTGGCCGTTCCTGACCGAGAAACGGGACTACGAGTACTTCGACGCCCAGACCCGCACCACCGCCCCCATCCACTACATGGGCACCACCACGTTCCACGGGCTCAAGGTCTACTACTTCGAGCAGACCATCCCCTGGACCCAGGTCCCCTTCCCCAAGACCATGCCCCTCGGTGTCACCGCCGACGTGGTCAAGCAGACCGGCCTGACCCGGTGGTACAGCACCAAGCGGATGTTCTGGGTCGACCCCGTGACGGGCGGCCCGGTCAACGGCGAGGAGATCCACCAGGACGAACTCCACAACGCCACGGCCCTGTTCGGCAAGGACAAGATCACTGTGTTCTCCGGGCATGTGAAGATGCGCGAGGACTACGTGGACCACACGGTCGCTCTGATCAAGAAGAACCGCACCCTGGTCCTGCTGCTCACCTCCTATCTCCCATGGGGTTTCCTCGGACTCGGTACGGCACTGCTCGCCCTCTCCCTCTGGCTGGAGGCCCGCAGCCGCCGCCCGGCCGCCCCGGCCCCGGCGGCCGACACTGAGCCGACGCCGGTCGGCGTGTGACCGGGACGGCCGGCGACCGGAGCGGTCGGTTACCAGTGCGGTCAGCTACCGGTGCGGTCCGTTACCCGTGCCGTCAGTGACCCGTGCCGTCAGTGACCGGGACGGTCAGCGTTTGAGGCGGGCGTTGGTGTGCCGGGTCGGCTCGGCCTTCGACGGGTCCTCCGGCCAGGGGTGCTTGGGGTAGCGCCCGCGCAGCTCGGCCCGGACCGCGCGGTACCCCTCCCGCCAGAAGTTCGCCAGGTCGGCGGTGACAGCGGCCGGCCGGCCCGCCGGGGAGAGCAGATGTATGAGCACCGGCACCCCGGCGACCTTTGGTGTCCCCTCAAGCCCGAACATCTCCTGGAGCTTCACCGCGAGCACAGGCTGCGCACCGCCGTACTCCACCCTGATCCGCGACCCGCTGGGCACCTCTATGCGCTCCGGCGCCAGCTCGTCGAGCCGCGCCGCCTCCCCGCTCGCCCAGGGCAGCAGCCGGGCCAGCGCCTGCCCGGCGTCCAGCCGCCCCAGATCCGCCCGGCGCCGGGCCCGCGACAGCTCGGGCTCCAGCCACTCCCCGGCCCGCGCGAGCAGCGCGGCGTCCGACACGTCCGGCCACGGCTCACCCAGCGTCCGGTGCACGAACGTCAGTCGCTCCCGCAGGCCCTCGGCCTCCCGCGACCAGCGCAGCAGCCCGACGCCCTCCTCTTCGAGCCCGTCCAGCAGTGCCCGCCGCACCAGCGCGGGGTCGGGCTCCTTCAACGGCCGTATCGCCAGCTCCACCGCGCCCAGTCGCTCCACCTGCCGGGCGACCACATCACCGTCCTCCCAGTGCACCTCCTCGCCCTCGGTCCGCAGTGGCCCGGCCGCCAGGCGTGCGATGTCCTCGTCGACCACCGCGGCGAGCCGCACCCGCGCCGACGCGGCCCGCACCGGCCGATCCGCGACGGCCACCGCCAGCCACCCCGCGCTCCGCAGCCCCGACCCCTGGGACAACTCGGCACGAGTGCCGGACACCATCAGATGGGCACCCTCACCCCGAGCCCGCGCCACCCGCTCCGGAAACGCCAGCGCGGTGACCAGCCCGGCCACGGCGTCATCGGATCCGGGACCGTTGGCATGCGATCCGGGGCCGTTGGCATTCGACCCGGGACGGCTGGTGCCCGAGTCCGAACGACCCGCACTCGACCCCGGGCCACCGCCAGCTGCGCCCGGAGCGCCAGAATCCAGACCGGGCCCACCGCCTTCTGTCGCGGCACCACCCGTCGGCCCGGAAAGCGCCGACGTCAGCCGCCGCACCTCCTGGCGCCAACGAGCCGCGTACCCGTCGCCGCCCCGGCGGGCCGTGCGCCACGCCGCCGTCAGGTCGTCCCCGTACTCCCTCGGCGGTTCCTCGCTCAGCAGGGCCACCACCTCGGCGGCTCGCCGGGCGCCCACCTCGGCGGCTCCGTCGAGGAGCGCCCTGGCCAGTCGGGGGTGCACCCCGAGCCGGGCCATCCGTACGCCCCGGTCGGTGGCCCGGCCTGCCTCGTCCGCCGCGCCGATCGCGGTCAGTACGGAACGGGCCGCCGCCATCGCCCCGGCGGGCGGGGCGTCGAGCAGGGCCAGACCCTGCGCGGTCGGATCGCCCCAGCACGCCGCCCGGAGCGCGAAGGCCGTCAGGTCCGCGATCTTGATCTCCGGAGACGGGAAGCGCGGCCGCCGCGTGTCGTCGGCCGGGGCCCAGCAGCGGTACACGGTGCCGAACGCCTCGCGTCCGGCGCGGCCCAGGCGCTGGGTCGCCCCCGCGTCCGACACCGAAACGGTCGCCAGCGAGCCGAGCCCCCGAGCGTGGTCGACGCGCGGCTCGCGCGCCAGCCCCGAGTCGACCACGATCCGGACCCCGGGCACGGTCAGGCTCGACTCCGCCACCGAGGTCGCCAGGACCACCCGACGGCGCCCGTCACCGCCCCGCAGCACCGCGTCCTGGACCGCCGCCGGAGCTCTTCCGTGCAGTTGCAGGACCTCCGCGTCCACTCCGTCCAGCATTCCGGCCGTCCGGGCGATCTCGCCGGTCCCGGGCAGGAAGCAGAGCACATCCCCGTCGTGCGCCTCCAGGGCGAGCCGGACCGTCGCCGCCACATGGCGCAGCAGCTGCGGGTCCACCCAGGTGCCGTGCGCGGGACGGATCCCGGCGGGCGGCGGGGCGTAGTAGAACGCCGCCCCGTGGCCCTGGCCCGTGCTCCGCACCACCGGAGCGGGGCCCGTGCCGTCCAGCACGGTCAGCAGGTGCGACCAGGCATCCGCGTCACTGGTCGCGGATGCCGCGATCAGCTGGAGCTCAGGGCGCAGGGTGGCCCGCACGTCCACGAGGAACGCGATCGCGGTGTCCGCGTCGAGATGGCGCTCGTGGCATTCGTCGAGCAACACCACGTCCACACCGGCGAGTTCGGGGTCGCGTTGCAGTCGCTGGAGCAGGACACCCGTGGTCACCACCTCGACGAGCGTGCCGGGGCCGGTGCGCCGTTCGCCGCGCACCGAGAAGCCGACCGCGTCCCCTACCTCCTGGCCGAGCAGCCATGCCATCCGGCGCGCCGCCGCCCGCACGGCCATCCGCCGGGGCTCGGCCACCAGCACCCGCCGACGCGGCCCTATCCCGGTCAGCCCGGCCAGTACCAGTGGCACCAGCGTGGTCTTGCCGGTGCCCGGGGGCGCGGACAGGACCGCCGTGCCGCGCTCGTCGAGTGCGCTCAGCAACTCGGGCACGGCATGGCGTACGGGAAGACGCTCGATCACGTCGGTTCGGATCACGTCCACAGTCTCGTACGTCCCGGCCCGGGCCCGTTTCCGGTTGTCCACAGACCCGCCGGTTTGTATGACTAATGGTCGGACCTGGCTCAGGGGAGGGGGGTGACCGTGCCCCGAACCAGGCCGGGGCGACCGCGCGCCCCCACCCTCAGTCCCGCTCGCACACGAAGATCGCCGTGCCAGGGATCAGATTGCCCCGCAGCGGGGACCAGCCGCCCCACTCCTGTGTGTTCCACGCGGGCCACTCGGGCTCGACCAGGTCGACCAGCCGGAAGCCCCCGGCCACCACGTCCCGGACCCGGTCGCCCAGCGTCCGGTGGTGCTCCACGTACACCGCGTGCCCGGTCTCGTCCTGCTCCACGTACGGCGTGCGGTCGAAGTAGGAGGCGGCCACGCTCAGGCCCTCCGGGCCCGGCTCGTCCGGGAACGCCCAGCGGATGGGGTGGGTGACGCTGAAGACCCAGCGCCCGCCCGGCCGCAGCACCCGGCGTACCTCCCGGAAGACCCGCACGGGGTCGGACACGAACGGGACCGCACCGTAGGCGGAGCAGGCGAGGTCGAAGGAGCCGTCGGCGAACGGCAGCGCCCCCGCGTCCGCCTCCACCAGCGGAACCGCTCCGCCGTCGATGCGCAGAGCGTGCTGGAGCTGGCGGTGCGAGAGGTCCAGGGCGACCGCGCGGGCGCCCTGTGCGGCCAGCCAGCGCGCGCACTGGGCCGCTCCGGCGCCGATCTCCAGGACGTCCAGTCCCTTAAGGGACTCCACAGGGCCCAGCAGCGCGGCCTCCGCCTCGTCCAGCCCCTCCGGGCCCCAGACGAACCGGTCGTCCCCCAGGAACGCTCCGTGATCGGTCTGGTACTCGTCGGCGTTCCGGTCCCACCAGCCACGGCTCGCGCGGCTGCTCTCCGCGTCCCCGGCGTCACGCCGGGTCGCCTCGGGCTCGTATTCGGCCTCGTGCTCTTGGATCATCGTGCCCGTCGTTGTAGTTTGCGCAGAGCGTGAACGCGGATGGTCCATCGCGTTCTGCAGGGGCCTGCTTGGGCCTACGTGGCCTCGGAGAACCTTAGTTGTGCCGGGAATGCGGGGATCCGCCCCGGGTGTGCGCCTTCGCGCATTGACCCTGTCCGGCTGCCCCCGTATGCTACAAGTTGCGCTGCGAGCCTGCGCACCTCAGACGTAGCAGGCGCGCTCCCACTGTTGTATGTCCCCTCGGTTTCGAGGCGCCCCCGGTCCGCCGGGTCGGGCGTTTCCTAGGCTGTCCGGCTTCTGCAGAGGCGATACGGGCTTTCGGCGTAGCAGTACCTACGACTTCATGTCCGTACCGGAGCCCTTTCCCACATGACGAGCAGCACCGAGACCACCGCCACCACCCCGCAGGTTGCGGTCAACGACATCGGTAACGAGGAAGCCTTCCTCGCCGCGATCGACGAGACGATCAAGTACTTCAACGACGGCGACATCGTCGACGGCGTCATCGTGAAGGTCGACCGGGACGAGGTCCTGCTCGACATCGGTTACAAGACCGAAGGCGTCATCCCGAGCCGCGAGCTCTCGATCAAGCACGACGTCGACCCGAACGAGGTCGTCAAGGTCGGCGACGAGATCGAGGCCCTGGTTCTCCAGAAGGAGGACAAGGAAGGCCGCCTGATCCTCTCGAAGAAGCGCGCTCAGTACGAGCGTGCCTGGGGCACCATCGAGAAGATCAAGGAAGAAGACGGCATCGTCACCGGTACCGTCATCGAGGTCGTCAAGGGTGGTCTCATCCTCGACATCGGCCTCCGTGGCTTCCTGCCGGCTTCCCTCGTCGAGATGCGCCGCGTCCGCGACCTCCAGCCCTACGTGGGCAAGGAGCTCGAGGCGAAGATCATCGAGCTGGACAAGAACCGCAACAACGTGGTCCTGTCCCGCCGTGCCTGGCTGGAGCAGACCCAGTCCGAGGTTCGCCAGACGTTCCTCACCACCCTCCAGAAGGGTCAGGTCCGCTCCGGCGTCGTTTCCTCGATCGTCAACTTCGGTGCCTTCGTGGACCTGGGTGGCGTCGACGGTCTCGTCCACGTCTCCGAGCTCTCCTGGAAGCACATCGACCACCCGTCCGAGGTTGTCGAGGTCGGCCAGGAAGTCACCGTCGAGGTCCTCGACGTCGACATGGACCGCGAGCGTGTCTCCCTGTCGCTGAAGGCGACGCAGGAGGACCCGTGGCAGCAGTTCGCCCGTACGCACCAGATCGGTCAGGTCGTCCCGGGTAAGGTCACGAAGCTCGTTCCGTTCGGTGCGTTCGTGCGCGTCGACGAGGGCATCGAGGGCCTGGTCCACATCTCCGAGCTGGCCGAGCGCCACGTGGAGATCCCGGAGCAGGTCGTCCAGGTCAACGACGAGATCTTCGTCAAGGTCATCGACATCGACCTTGAGCGTCGCCGGATCTCGCTGTCGCTGAAGCAGGCCAACGAGTCCTTCGGTGCCGACCCGGCGTCGGTCGAGTTCGACCCGACCCTGTACGGCATGGCCGCGTCCTACGACGACCAGGGCAACTACATCTACCCCGAGGGCTTCGACCCCGAGACCAACGACTGGCTCGAGGGCTACGAGACCCAGCGCGAGGCGTGGGAGGGCCAGTACGCCGAGGCGCAGCAGCGCTTCGAGCAGCACCAGGCCCAGGTCATCAAGTCCCGCGAGGCCGACGAGGCCGCCGCTGCCGAGGGTGCTGCCGCCCCGGCCGCCGGTGGCAACGCCGGTGCCGGCATCTCGGGTGGTTCGTACTCCTCGGAGTCGGACGACAACTCCGGCGCCCTGGCGTCGGACGAGGCCCTGGCTGCCCTGCGCGAGAAGCTGGCGGGCGGCCAGAGCTGACGCTCTGACCCCAGCTGGTAGATAGCCGAATGTAAGGCCCGCTCCCCAATGGGGAGCGGGCCTTACATCGTTTGTGGGGTACGGGCACTCCACAAGGCCGACGCCTGAGCATGCCAAGGTCTGGACCAGGCCCGGAATGCCGCGACGAGGAGTCCGTCCGGCCGTCATGAGAACGGCATGTGAAACGGACGCGCGCGGGAATGCCGTTGTCCCATGGGGCGTTCTTCCCTACGAACACGAGGAGGAGCGGTAATCGTGCTTGATCCGCAGAGTTTGTACGAATGGGAGCCGAAGGGCCTCGCAGTCGTCGACATGGCGCTCGCGCAGGAGTCGGCAGGCCTGGTCATGCTGTACCACTTCGACGGATACATCGACGCGGGTGAGACCGGCGAGCAGATCGTCGGGAAGCTGCTGGACACCCTGCCCCACCAGGTGGTGGCCCGCTTCGACCACGACAGACTTGTCGACTACCGCGCCCGCCGCCCGCTGCTCACGTTCAAGCGGGACCGCTGGACGGACTTCGAGACGCCCGCGATCGAGGTGCGTCTGGTGCAGGACGCCACGGGCGCGCCGTTCCTGCTGATGTCGGGCCCGGAGCCGGACGTCGAGTGGGAGCGCTTCGCGGTCGCCGTACGGCAGATCGTCGAGCGTCTCGGCGTACGCCTTTCGGTCAACTTCCACGGCATCCCCATGGGTGTTCCGCACACCCGCCCGGTCGGCATCACCCCGCACGGCAACCGCACGGATCTGATGCCGGGTCACCGCTCGCCCTTCGACGAGGCCCAAGTTCCCGGCAGCGCCGAGTCGTTGATCGAGTACCGGCTGATGGAAGCGGGCCACGACGTCCTGGGCGTCGCCACGCACGTTCCGCACTATGTGGCGCGTTCGGCCTACCCGGACGCGGCGCTGACCGCCCTGGAGGCGATCACGGCGGCGACGGGCCTGGTGCTGCCGAGCGTCGCCCACAGTCTGCGGACCGAGGCGCAGCGCACCCAGACCGAGATCGAGCGCCAGATCGGCGAGGGTGACGAGGAACTGGTCACCCTGGTACAGGGCCTTGAGCACCAGTACGACGCGATCGCGGGCGCCGAGACCCGGGGCAACCTGGTCGCCGAACCGGCGGACCTGCCGTCGGCGGACGAGCTGGGCCGGGAGTTCGAGCGGTTCCTCGCGGAGCGTGAAGGAGACCTGTGACCGACGGCATGAGCGGCATCCCCTAGGCTGCCGCTCATGCTGAAGGTGGGCCTGACCGGCGGAATCGGTGCCGGTAAGAGCGAAGTGTCACGGCTGCTCGTCTCGTACGGAGCCGTACTGATCGACGCCGACAAGATCGCGCGCGAGGTCGTCGCGCCCGGAACCCCCGGGCTTGCGGCCGTGATCGAGGCGTTCGGCGCGGGCATCCTGACGCCGGAAGGCGCTCTGGACCGCCCGGCCCTGGGGGCGATCGTCTTCGCCGACCCCGAGAAACTGGCGGTTCTGAACGGGATCGTCCACCCGCTGGTAGGCGCCCGCTCGGCGGAGCTGGAGGCGGCCGCGGGCGCCGACTCGGTGGTGATCCACGATGTCCCGCTCCTGACGGAGAACGGTCTGGCCCCCCTCTACGACCTAGTGGTCGTCGTCGACGCCGCCCCCGCCACCCAGCTCGACCGCCTGACCCGGCTGCGCGGCATGACGAAGTCCGAGGCCGAGGCCCGTATGGCGGCCCAGGCGACCCGTGAGCGGCGCCTCGCGGTGGCGGATCTGGTCATCGACAACGACGGCCCCCTGGAGGCGCTGGAACCCCAGGTCAGGAAGGTGTGGGGCAAGCTCGTGGAGCGCGCGGCCCAGCAATAGCGCCCGATAGCGCGGCGGATGGCCGCGAATGACCACTCCCGTATGGGTCGTGCCAAAACCGCACCCCGATCCGTTCCCACGAGGAATACGATCGCGATGTGCTCTTCGTATTGGCGGGTTTCACGGCCTTCGGCGGCCTGGTGGCGTTACTGGCCGGGGCCTACGGGCTGCGGGAGACCCGGCGCCTCGTGGCGGCGGGCGGGCTCGCCTGGGCGCTGGTCAAGCCCGCACCGCCCGGCTCCGGACGCCCGCTCCTGCAGTACGAGACGGTCGACGGCCGAGTCCTCGAACTGCCGTCCCCGGTCCCGCCGTCCCGCCGCGAGCCGCTCACACCCGGCGGCCGCGTCCGGCTCTCCTACGACCCCGCCGACCCGCGCGAAGTGATCCTGCTCGGCCGGGAACGCATGGGCCTGGACCGTTCGTTCATAGCGGCAGGAGCCGCCGTACTGGCCGTGGGACTGATTCTGGCGGTGGCCGCCCTGTGACGGCACGGGCGGACTCGATGGCGGGCGGTGCGCATATGGAATAACCCAACTGGGCAGTGCGTTGTCAACGCGCAGCAAGGGAAAGGACTCGACCGTGGCCGAGAGCACCCCGGAAACGCATGTCATCGACTTCCGCGCGGCGGAGCACCTGCTCGCGGCCAAGGACCCGCGCGGCGCGGTGAAGCTCCTCGACTCGGTCATCGCGGCCCACCCCGAGAACACCGCGGCCCGGCTGCTGCGCGCCCGTGCCTTCTTCGCCGCGGCCCAACTGCGCTCGGCCGAGCTGGAGTTCCAGCTCGTCCTGGAGCGCGAACCGGACAACGCGTTCGCCCACTTCGCCCTGGCCCGCACCTACGAGCGCACGACCAGGCCCGACCAGGCCCTGCGCCACTTCCGCCTGGCGGCGGCCCTGGACCCCAAGCCGGAGTACCTGGAAGCGGCCCGCTTCGACACGGCGGGTGACGCGTAGGGCGCAGGCCCGATGCCTGGGGGGGGCGGCGACCCTGGCGAGGACCGCCGGACCGGCCCTAGCGCCGCCGGGGCGGCTCGTACGGTGGGATGTCCGGGCCGGGCTGGTAATGGGGGCCCTGGTGGATGTGGTGGATGATCATGCAGAGGTCGGTCGTGATCACCGCGGCCAGGACCGCGCAGGCGGCCATCCAGCCGGGGCGGTGCTCCACAGCGAAGCCCGCCGTGCCCGCGAGGGCCCAGATCAGCCCCCATACGCTCAGCCAGAACCGCATCCGCAGTGGACTGCGCGCAGTCGTGGGTTCACTCCCAGTGCGCATGGCCATCGCCTCTTCTAGGTGGATTTTACCCACCGAGTGGCCGGATCCATCCGTCGTGCACGGTGCGGGTGCCCGGCAACCCGCCGCTTCGCGCCACGGTGCCGCATAGGGTGACGCGCATGGTGGACGTGGATGCGCTGTTGCCGGTCGGGGACGAGCTGCCCGAGACGCTGCTCGACCTGGCCGTACCGCACGAGGACATCAATGAACTGATCGCGCTGGCGCGGCGGGTGGAGAACGATCCGGAGTTGCGGGCGTTCGTGGAGCGGTCCGTACGGGAGCTGGTGCACGACATCGGTGTCGTGGCCGGCGGTCGTGAACTTCCTCCTGTCCCGGAGGGGTTGGGTGAGGCCGGGCGGCTGCTCCCCATCGTGGTGCTCCTGGCGGCGCTGCCCTTCACGCGCGCGTACCACCGCGAACGCGGCGTGCCCGCCGACGTCACCCGCCGCACCCTCGCCGACCTCGGGCGGCATATGGCCCTGCACCGGCGACGGTACGGCAATGCCGGACTGGTCAAGCCGCACTGGTTTGCGCTGCACTTCCGTGGCGAGATCTACCAGTTGGGCCGGTTGCAGTTCCAGCGTGCCCGGCTCTGGCGGCAGACGGGCGAGGCGCTGAGCGCGGCGGGGCTGCCTCTGGGGGAGGGGGACCCCTGTCTGAGCATCCATGTGCCGGACTTCCGTGGCCCGTTGACATCACAGGCGTGCGATGCCTCGCTCGCGCTGGCCAGGGAGTTCTTCGCGCGCCACTATCCGGACGAGCCCTATCGGGTCGCTGTCTGCGACTCCTGGCTGCTCGACGCGCAGCTGGAGAAGTACCTGCCGGAGGACTCCAACATCCTGTGCTTTCAGCGCCGGTTCCGGACCTCGTTCCAGGATGCGGAGGTGTACGACCGGCTCCCGGTCGGCTTCGTCTTCGGCGATCCGGACCTGCCGGTCGAGACCCTGCTTCAGCGCACGCCCGTGGAGCGCGCTGTGGCGGGCCATCTGCTCGCGGGCGGGCACTGGTACTGCGGACACGGCTGGTTCGAGCTGTGACGGCCCTGCGTGCCCCCGCGCCGACCGGCGCTCCCGAGCCCGCCCGGGCCGTCCTGGCCGCCCGTCAGTGGACGAAGGCGTAACTGCGCCAGGGCAGGGTGTTGGGCGCGATGTTGTCGGAGAGGCGGCTCGGGATGTACTTCATCTCGTCGCCGCTGCAGTCCGGCGTCCGGTAGACGCGCACATCGGACAGCGTGTTGTTGAGCACGGCCGTCGCGCCGGCCGGAGCCATGAGATGACAGCCCTTGACGGGCGGGCTGCTGATCTTGACGATACGTTCCGCCGCGGTCGAGTACGAGAAGGTGCCGACCGCCGTACGGTCGAGGCTTGAGCAGGCCGTGGCGGCGAGCGTGAGCAGCGCCGCACCGGCGGCGAGCCCCAGCCGCCTGCGCGTGGCGGCGGAACGCGCCGACGCGGACAGGGGCGACACGGGCTGGGGAACAGGCACGGACATGAGCGGTCCTCGTCTGTACGGCAGTGCTGCGGCGGTCAGTACCGCAACTCTTACCGCTGGACGGTCACCGGGCATCCGGTGCGCGGCCGGCCGGGCGACATGACCCACATGATGAGCACCCACATCCGGGCATCCGCTTGTGTGGTGCGCCCATATCCCCCAGCAGTACACCGCCTGCCTAGCGTCTACCGCGGAGTCGGATCAGCCTAGGCGAGGGGGCACGGACGTGCGAAGCAGACACAGTGCGGGGTGGCGGGCTGTGCTGGCCGTGACGGCAGCACTCGGGGCACTGGTGACCGGAGCCGGCGTCACCGCCGCGAGCGCCCCCTCCGTGAGCGCCGCAGCGCCGTCGTACCTCACCCTGGAGGGCGCCTATGGAGCCGGCACTGTCACCAACGGCTGGGAGAAGGTCGAGCGCTACCGCGACACCACCCCCGGCTTCCAGGCGACGGCCGCCGAAGGCTACCCGCCGGACGGGCGCGGAAACCAGGACGGCGTACGTGTCACCTATTTCGGTGGCGTCGCCCGCCCCACCTCGGACCGCTTCTTGCTCTACTCGGCGCCCGGCTGGAACACCGGGGCCAAGGCCACCCCCGTCCTCCTGGTGCACGGCGCCAACGACACCGCCGACCGGGCGTGGGCCAACCCCGGCGAGGCGGGCGGCTATGGCTGCGGCGCGCTGTCGTGCCCCTCGACCGGTCTGATGCAGTACCTCTCGGCCCGGGGCCACCGCGTCTTCGCCATCGGCTTCGCCCACAAGCAGGGCGACAACCTGATGCAGGCGCAGGCCGTCGGCGACGCGGTCGCGCTCATCAAGGCGAAGCTCGGCGTGTCCCAGGTGGACCTGGTCGGCTGGAGCAAGGGGGAGATGTCCACGCGCGCGTACGTCTCGTCACTCAAGCCCGCCTGGGGCCGCGCGTACGCCGGTGACGTACGGAAGCTGATCACGCTCGGCGGCCCCAACGGAGGCTTCGACTACCCGTACGCCCACGGCTGGGCCCATGACTTCTCCATCTGGCCGGAGTGCGGTGGCAAGATCAACGCGCCCTCGCCGCACTCCCGGATGACCTGTTACGGGACGTACACGGCGCATCCCGAGTTCTCCATGACGCCCTCCGGCGGCTATGACGACTACCCCGGCCAGCGGCAGATGCTGGCCCGCTGGGACGGCGTGTACGGCGTCGACCAGACGGCGCAGGACTGGTACACGACGTACTACGGAGGCCAGGGCTTCTACACGGCGGGCGACGGCATCCAGGCGGCCATCGACGCGGGCTCGCTGGTCGGCCCGCTTCAGCGGGCCGGAATCCCCGCCTCTGTCACGACCTACCTGCTGGCGGGCGGCTCGCCGGACGTCATCGGCATCTTCAACGAGAACCGCGGCCCCAGCGACGGGGTCGTCTTCGTCTCCAGCGCCCTCGACACCACGGGCATCGCCAAGGTCGGCGCCACGGCCACCGTGGCGGGCGCCAACCACCTCGAACTGGGCTGGAACAGCGCATCGGAGGCCCAGGTCGCCTCCTGGCTCTCCTGACCGCCCCGACCCCCTCCCCGAGCCCGAGGACGGCCTGTATGACCACGCTGACCGCACGCCGGGTGCCCACCGCCCGCCTCACCCAGCACATCCTGGAGGACGTTTCCAAGGACGCGGGCGAACCGGTCGTCTTTGTGCATGGAAACGTTTCGTCGTCCGTCTTCTGGCAGGACGCCATGCTCGCCCTGCCCGAGCGCTACCGGCCGATCGCGGTCGATCTGCGCGGCTTCGGCGGCACCGACCCGCTGCCGGTGGACGCGACCCGTGGACTGTGCGACTACGCCGATGACTTGGCGGCGCTCCTCGACGCGCTTCATATGGAGCGAACACACCTGGTCGGCTGGTCCATGGGGGGTGGTGTGGTGCTGCAACACATGAAGAACCGGCCCGCTGCCGTCCGTTCGCTGACCCTGGTCAACCCCGTGTCCCCGTACGGGTTCGGCGGCACCCACGGCGTGGACGGGCGGCTCAACTCGCCGGACGGGGTCGGGTCCGGCGGCGGCACCGCCCACCCCGACTTCGTCCGGCTGCTGGCCGAGGGCGACCGGGGCGAGGATTCCCCGCTCTCGCCCCGCACCGTCCTCACCTCGTACTACGTCAAGCCGCCGCTGCGGCCCGAACGCGAGGACGAGTACGTCGAGTCGATGCTCAGTACGCGCGTCGGGGACGACCACTACCCGGGCGACAGCCGCCCCTCGCGCGCGTGGCCCGGCATTGCCCCCGGCACACGCGGGGTCCTCAACTGCCTTGCTCCCACCCGCTTCCGCGTCGACGACCTGCACACGGCGGTCGCCGAGCTGCCGGTCAAGCCGCCGGTGACCTGGGTGCGCGGCGAGGACGACGTGATCGTCTCCGACACGTCGCTCTTCGACCTCGCCCACCTCGGCGCGATAGGCGCGGTGCCCGGCTGGGACGGCACCCCGGCGCAGCCGATGGTTGGCCAGACACGGCATGTTCTCGGCCTTTACGCGCGCGTGGGCGGCAGGGTACGAGAGGTGACAGTGCCCGGAGCCGGGCACGCGGTGCACGTCGAACGCCCCAAGGAGTTCGGCGAGGCCCTGCTGGAGACGCTGGCCGAAGGAGTCTGAGGCGCGGATGGAATCGATGGGCACGCGCGTGTGCACGACCCGGCAGGGGATGGTCCGAGGACGCACCGGGAGCGACGGGGTGACGTCCTTCCTCGGCATCCCGTACGCGGCACCGCCGTTCGGGCCACGGCGCTTCCTCGAACCGGCCCCGGCAGCCCCCTGGGACGGTGTACGCGACGCTTTCGGCCACGGCCCGTCCGCGCCCAGGGCGCCGTACGCACCGCCCATGCACGCCTTGATCCCCGACGCCGACAGCGGGCAGGGCGAGGACTGCCTGAACCTCAGCGTCCGCACCCCGCACCCGGGGCCGGGCGGCGGCCTTCCGGTGCTGGTCTGGCTGCACGGCGGGGCGTTCTCCAACGGCTCGGGCGCGGTGTCCGTGTACGACGGGACGTCCTTCGCGCGCGACGGCGTCGTCTTCGTGAGCCTCAACTACCGCCTCGGCACGGACGGTTTCCTGCGACTCCCGGGCAGGCCGGACAACCGAGGGCTGCTCGACCAGATCGCCGCCCTGGAGTGGGTCCGCGACAACATCGAGGGCTTCGGCGGCGACCCGGACCGCGTGACGGTGTTCGGCGAGTCGGCGGGCGCGATGAGCATCGGCACGCTCCTCGCGATGCCACGCGCGCGTGGGCTGTTCTGCCGGGCGATCCTGCAGAGCGGCGCCGCCCACCACTTCCTGCCGCCGGACACGGCCGACCTGATCACCGCACGGCTCGCGGCGAAGCTGGGCATCGAGGCCACGGGGACGGCGCTCACGGAGGCGTTCGCCCGGGTTCCCTTCGCGGACCTGCTGCCGGCCCAGGCGGGTCTGCGCGCCGAGATGGGCGCCCACCCCGACCCGGCGCTGTGGGGCGAGGCGATCCTCAACATGATGCCGTTCGAGCCGGTCCTGGACGCGCTGCCGCTGCCGTCCCCGGACCGCGGGGTGGAACTGCTCGTCGGCAGCAACCGCGAGGAGTACCGCCTCTTCCTGGTCCCCACCGAGCGCCTGCACCTCCTACCCGAGGAGAAGCTGCGGCACACGACGGCGGAGTACGGGCTCGATCCTGACAAGGCCCTGCCCGTCTACGCCGAGAGCCGTCCCGGCGCCGCCCCCGGCGAGCTCTTCGACGCGGTGGCGACCGACTGGTTCTACCGGATCCCGGCGATCCGCGCCGCCGAGTCGGTCCCCGGCTCACACATGTACGAGTTCGCCTGGCGCTCGCCGTCGTACGGGGGCCTGCTCGGCGCCTGCCACAGCGCGGAGATCGCGTTCGTCTTCGACAACCTGCGCGACCCGGCGAACGCCCCGATGCTCGGCGACAGCCCGCCGCAGGCCGTCGCGGACGCCATGCACGCGGCGTGGGTGGCCTTCGCCGCGACGGGAGATCCGGGCTGGGACGTGTACGACCCGGAGACCCGCACGACGATGGTCTTCGGTGCCTCGCCCGACACTCCCACCGAGGTCGCGCGGGACCCGCGTGCGGCGGAACGTGCCTTGTGGGAGGGGGTGCGATAGGTCGCGATGCCCGATTGTCAGACCCCGCCCGTAAGGTCGTAGGTCAGTCGCGGATCGTCCGCTGATCCACGGCTCTACGGACGAGGGGAGGTGACCGGACCATGACGCAGACCGAGCCGACGATGGCGTTCGCGCCCAAGCCGGGCGTGTCCGCCGCCGCGGTGTTCCTGCCCGCCGGGCTGCCGCGCGAGGGCAAGGTCGCCTTCTGGGACCCGGCGGGCGGGGCGCTGCCGGGCGCTTCGGCCGCCGAGCCGTACCTCGGCGCGGGTGCCGAGGTGGTCGACCTGACCGTCGTCCGGCGCCACGGCGGCGGCGCCCGCAGCCGTACCGTCGCCGCCCGGCTGCTGCCCGTCGTCGAGGCCCTGCCCCTGCTGGTCCGGGCCCGCCACCACCCCGCCGCGCACCCGGCGGCCGCCGCCTGGGGCGCCGCCGCGCTGCACGCCCTGCACCTCGTGGCGCGCGGCAGGCTGCTGCCCGGTCTGACCGGGACCGACCACGACGCCTGGCGGGCGGGCCCGCTGGACGCCGACGACATCGCGCAGCTGCGCGCGATCGCCGCCGCGATGCCGTACGAGGCGTACGGGGTGCCCGCCCCCGGCCGCGGCTCCCTGCGGCTGCCCGAGCCGGAGGCGCTGCTGCGGGCCTTCCTGGACGCGGTCGCGGACAGCCTCCCGCGCACCCCGGCCGCCGCCCACGCGGCGGGACCGGCGTTCGCGGCGGCCGAGCCCCAGCATCTGCCCACCGCGCGCGTATGGGCCGCGGAGGCCGCCGCCGGCATGGACGCGGGCGTCCGCGTCTCGCTGCGGCTCGACCTCTCCGGATACGGGCTGTTCGACAGCGACGAGGAGGAGGGCGCGCGGCGGGCCGGTTCGGCGATCGTCCAGGTCCACAGCCTCGCCGACCCCACCCTGGTCATCGACGCGGCCGGGCTGTGGGCGGGTGAGCGGGCCGACGCGTTCGGCCCCCGCGCGCGGATCGACGCGCTGCTCGCGCTGCGCCGCGCGGCCCGCGTGTGGCCACCGCTGGGCCTGCTGCTCGAACGGTCCGTACCGGACGTGCTGGCGCTCACCGAGAGCGAGCTGTACGACCTGCTGGGCGCCGCCGCGACGCGCCTGGACGCGGCAGGAGTGTCCGTGCACTGGCCGCGCGAGCTGGCCCGTGGACTGACCGCCACCGCTGTCGTGCGGCCCGCACCCGGCTCCGCGACGGACGGCACAGCGTTCTTCGACGCCGGTGAACTGCTCTCCTTCAACTGGGAGTTGGCGCTCAGCGGCGAGCCGCTGAGCCAGTCCGACATGGACACGCTCGCCGAGGCCCACCGCCCGATCGTGCGGCTGCGCGGCCAGTGGGTGGTGGCCGACCCCGAGCTCGTACGCAAGGCCCGCAAGCGGGACCTGGGGCTGCTCGACCCCGTGGACGCGCTCTCGGTCGCGCTCACCGGCACCGCCGAGGTCGACGGCGAGATGGTCGAGGCGGTTCCGGCGGGCGCGCTCGCCGTGCTGCGCGACCGCCTCACCGACGGCCCGCGGACCACTGTCCAGCCCGCCGGTCTGGACGCGACCCTGCGCGACTACCAACTGCGCGGGCTCGCCTGGCTCGACCTGATGACCTCGCTCGGCCTCGGCGGCTGCCTCGCCGACGACATGGGCCTCGGCAAGACGATCACCGTGATCGCCCTCCATCTGCGACGCGCCCGCACCGAGCCGACGCTGGTGGTCTGCCCGGCCTCGCTGCTCGGCAACTGGCAGCGGGAGATCGCCCGGTTCGCACCCGGGGTCCCGGTCCGCCGCTTCCACGGCAGCGGCCGCACTCTGACCGGCGCCGAGGGCGGCTTCGTCCTCACCACGTACGGCACCATGCGCGGCAGCGCGCCCCAACTGGCCGCGCACACCTGGGGCATGGTCGTCGCCGACGAGGCGCAGCACGTCAAGAACCCGTTCTCGGCGACCGCCAAGGCCCTGCGCACCATCGCGGCGCCCGCGCGGATCGCCCTCACCGGCACTCCGGTCGAGAACAACCTCTCCGAGCTGTGGGCCCTGCTCGACTGGACGACGCCGGGGCTGCTCGGCCCGCTCAAGTCGTTCCGCGCACGCCACGCGAGGATCGTCGAGAACGGCGAGGACGAGGCGGCCGCCGAGCGCCTGTCCCGACTCATCCGTCCCTTCCTCCTTCGGAGGAAGAAGTCCGATCCGGGCATCGTGCCCGAGCTGCCGCCCAAGACGGAGACCGACCACCCCGTCCCGCTCACCCGCGAACAGGCCTCCCTCTACGAGGCGGTCGTCCGCGAGGCGATGGCCGGCGTCGAGGCGGCGGAGGGCATCGCCCGCCGTGCCCTGATCATGAAACTGCTGACCGCCCTCAAGCAGATCTGCAACCACCCCGCTCAGTACCTGAAGGAATCCGCGCCCCGCCTGCACGCCCGCTCCGGCAAGCTCGCCCTCCTGGACGAGCTCCTCGACACGATCCTCGCGGAGGACGGCTCGGTCCTCGTCTTCACGCAGTACGTGTCGATGGCCCGGCTGCTCTCCGCGCACCTCACCGCGCGCGGTGTCCCCTCCCAACTCCTGCACGGCGGAACGCCGGTGGCCGAGCGGGACCGGCTGGTGGACGTGTTCCAGTCCGGCGAGGTGCCGGTCTTCATCCTCTCCCTGAAGGCCGCCGGCACCGGCCTCAACCTCACCAGGGCGGGCCATGTCGTCCACTACGACCGGTGGTGGAACCCGGCCGTCGAGGAACAGGCCACCGACCGCGCGTACCGCATCGGCCAGACCCAGCCGGTGCAGGTCCACCGTCTGATCGCCGAGGGCACGGTGGAGGACCGCATCGCGGATATGCTCGCCGCCAAGCGCGCCCTGGCCGACGCGGTACTCGGCTCCGGCGAGGCCGCCCTGACCGAACTCACCGACCGCGAACTGGCGGACCTCATCTCCCTGCGGAGGACCGCATGAGCCCTCTGCCGGTCAAGCGGTACGACGACCGCCGCCGCACCTTCCCCGCGCTGGGCGCCCGCACGGAGCGGACCGGTACGTGGTGGGGCGGGGCCTGGGTCGAGGCGCTGGAGGGACTGGCCCTGGACCCGGCCAGGCTGGCCCGGGGCCGGAAGTACGCGGAATCGGGCCATGTCGACGCGATCACGGTCACGCCCGGCCGGATCGCCGCGTACGTCCATGGTTCGCGCCCCCGCCCCTACCGTACGGAACTGCGTCTGCGTACCCTCCCCGACCAGGCGTGGGAGGACTTCCTGGACACGGCCGCGCAGGACCCGGCCCATATCGCGGCCCTGCTCGACAAGGACCTGCCGCACACGCTCGCCGACCAGGTCGACCTGTTGCCCGGCTCGGGCGATCTGATCCCCGACTGCTCCTGCCCGGACGACGGTTACCCCTGCAAGCACGCGGCGGCGCTCTGCTACCAGACGGCGCGGCTCCTCGACGAGGACCCGTTCGTCCTGCTGCTGATGCGCGGCCGGGGCGAGCAGGAGACGCTCGCCGCGCTCACCCGCCGCAACACCGCCCGGATGGTGGTGGAGCGGGACACCCCGGCGCCCGAACTCCCCACCGTCGCCGCCCGCGAGGCGGTCCGGCCCCGCACCCGGCCCGAGCTTCCGCCGCCGTTCCCGCCCCCGGCGCGCGCGGGCCACCCGCCCGCCTTTCCCGCGCTGCCGGGCGCCCCCGATCCGCTCGCGCTCGACCTACTGGCCACCGAGGCGGCGGCCCGCGCCCACGCCCTGCTGACCACCGGCGAGGACCCGATCGCCCCCCTGACGACCTGGCAGGACGCGGTCCGCCTGGCCGCGGCGCACCCCGGTTCGGGCGTCACCTCCACGACCCGGGCGCTGTACGCCGCGCTGTCCCGGGCCACCGACCGCACCCCCACCGACCTGGCCCGCGCGGTGGCGGCCTGGCGCCAGGGCGGCCAGGCGGCCCTCGCGGTGCTCGAAGAGCCCTGGGACCCCCCGGCCGGCCCCTTCGACCGCGCACGCCCGGCCCTGGCGGCCGCGGGCCACCCCGGCTTCCGCCCCTGGCGCAACCACCTCTCCACCCCCACCACTCAACTCCGCTACGGCCGCGACGGCCTCTGGTACCCCTACGAGTCCGACCCGGATCGCGAGGACTGGTGGCCCCGGGGGAGGGCGGGGCGGGATCCGGTGGAGGCGATATCCCTGCGCCCGTCGGCCGACGAGGTGTAACCCAGCCCCGCCGCCCACGCCGCGAGTACCGCCTTGATCTCGGCCGCCACCCGCGCCCGGGCCCGGTTGCGGGGGACGCGGGACATGAGGAGTTCGTCGTACGGCGTGTCCAGGTGGCGTACGGACGCGCGGACCGCGGCTGTGACCGCGTCCTCGTCCAGGGCGCGGCCCGCCGCGCTGCGGCCCACGCGGCCGCTGCCGCGCACCGAGGCGTGGGTCGCGATGTCGCGGGCCCGATCGGGCGGGCAGCCGGGGAACAGGCGCAGGATCTCGGCCTCCAAACCGGCGGTGAAGCGCACGTCCTCGGCGGCCCGCCGGAGCGCGTCGCGTGCGCGGCGGCGTGCGCGGGCCTCCGCGTCGGCCAGGCAGCGCTGTTCGGCGGCGGCGAGCGCGGCCTCCTCGACGAGGACGCCCTGACGTTCGTAACGGCGCCGACGGCGGTTGAAGCGGATCACGACGGCGGCGAGCGTGCTCTCCTCGCGGGCGCGGCGCGTCAGGGCCGTGTCGCCGCGCGGCAGGAAGACGAGATGGCCGAGGTCCGCGCAGTCCAGACATCGTGGCGCGCCCGAATCCAGGACGAGCCGGGGGAGCGGGCCCTGCTCGCATTCGGCGCAGCGGTGACGTCCTCGGGGTTCTATGACGAGAATGGGCGGCCCCCTCTCGGTGGGAGTCCGGAACCGGGAACCCGAGGCGCCGGCACGCGAGATGCGGCGAACGAGGTCTCCCTCCCCTTCTCGATCCCTCAATAATCGTTCGTGCAAACCGCGTTGGCGTTGTTAGCGTTCATCACGTGGCGAAACTCAATCAGATCATCGCAGTCGAAAAGGGAATCAAGTCGAAGTCCCATCAGGACCTGACGTCAGCTCAGCACGGCCTGCAGAAGCCCGCGTTGCTGGCCGGCATCTCCCGGACCTACCAGCCGAAGGACGAGGAGGGCGAGCAGCTGCCGCCCGAGTCGACGTTGGTGCAGGTCAAGGCCGAGGACGTGTTGCGCGACACCGCGGTGACGCTCACCCGGCTTTTCGATGTGACCGCCACCAAGGACTGGGCGAACTGCGAGGCTCGCGCCGACATCACGGTCGACGGGCGAGTTCTCGTCACCGGGGCCCCGGTTTCGTATCTGCTCTTTCTTGAGAAGCAGCTCGCGGACATCAATGCGTTCGTGCGCAGGCTGCCGGTGCTCGACGCCGCCGAGTCATGGGCGCAGGACCCGTCCACCGACTCCTGGAAGACCGAGCCGGTACGGACACTGCGTACGAAGAAGGTGCCGCGCAACCACGTCAAGGCGGAGGCTACCGAAAAGCATCCGGCCCAGGTCGAGGTGTATTACGAGGACGTTCCGGTCGGCTACTGGACGACCGTGAAGTTCTCCGGCGCGCTGCCCGCCCGACGGGTCAACGAACTGCTCGCCCGGGTCGAGAAGGTGCAGCAGGCGGTCAAGTTCGCCCGCGAGGAGGCCAATGGCATCGACGTCACCGACCAGCGCGTGGGTGACGCGATATTCGGCTATCTGTTCAGCCAGTGACCGGCTGAACAGATAGCGTCAGAGACTCCCCGGCTGTGACGCGTTCACGGCTGGGGTGCGCGAGGAGCGCAAAGCTGAAACTGAAGTTCGTCGTGACTGTGCGGCCTCGCGAGACGCGGGTGCCGTCATCAATCTCAGACTATTGCTCCAGACTCAGCATTCGCCGCCGATCGCCGGACCAACCGGGCCCAGGCCCTTGTGCGTCGAGATGCCGGTTCGACTCCGGCCCGTGGAGCTTCGATCCGCGGTCGTCTAAAGGCAGGATGCGGCGACATAAAACTGACCTGGGTTCTCAAGCGTTTCGGCGTGTGCAATTCGGTGGCATCACACAGGACTCGGGGGCCGGCTACGCCCCCCGGGTCCGCTCCTTTTCCGCCCCTTTTCCTACGTGTCCCCACCGCGCCCCGGACGCTACTGGCGGTATCCGCTCAGGAAGCGCCCGATCCGGCTGATTGCCGCGTCCAGATCGTCGGCGTGCGGCAGCGTCAGGATCCGGAAGTGGTCCGGGCGCGGCCAGTTGAAGCCCGTGCCCTGCACCACCTGGATCTTCTCCCGCAGCAGCAGGTCAAGCACGAACTTCTCGTCGTCTTCGATCGGGTGAACCTTGGGGTCGATCCGGGGGAACGCGTACAGTGCGCCCTTCGGCTTCACGCACGTCACGCCCGGGATCTCGTTCAGTTTCTCCCAGGCCCGGTCGCGCTGCTCGCGCAACCGGCCGCCCGGCGCGGTCAGTTCCCTGATGGACTGCCGGCCGCCCAGTGCGGCCTGGATCGCGTACTGGGCGGGCGCGTTGGGGCACAGCCGCATGGAGGCGAGCATGGTCAGCCCCTCCAGATAGTTCTTCGCGTGCCGCTTGGGGCCGGTGACGACCATCCAGCCGGAGCGGAACCCCGCCACCCGGTACGTCTTGGAGAGGCCACTGAAGGTCAGGACGACCAGGTCGGGGGCGAGCGCGGCGGCGGTGTGCGCCACGGCGTCGTCGTACACGATCTGGTCGTAGATCTCGTCCGCGAGCACCATCAGGTGATGGCGGCGGGCCAGATCCAGGATTCCCTCGATGATCTCCTTCGGATAGACCGCGCCCGTGGGGTTGTTGGGGTTGATGATGACCACGGCCTTGGTGCGGTCCGTGATCTTCGCGGCCATGTCATCGAGATCGGGGTACCACTCGGCCGACTCGTCGCAGAGGTAGTGCACCGGCCGGCCGCCCGCGAGGGTGGTGACGGCCGTCCAGAGCGGGTAGTCGGGCGCCGGGATGAGGACCTCGTCGCCGTCTTCAAGCAGCGCCTGTACGGCCATGGAGATCAGCTCGGAGACACCGTTGCCGAGGAAGACGTCGTCCACCGTGACGTCCGGGAGCCCCATCGCCTGGTAGCGCTGGACGACCGCGCGGCGAGCCGAGAGGATGCCGCGCGAGTCGGTGTAGCCATGAGCCTGCGGGAGCATCCGGATCATGTCCTGGACGATCTCCTCCGGCGCCTCGAAGCCGAAGAGCGCCGGGTTGCCGGTGTTGAGGCGCAGCACGCTGTGGCCCGCCTCCTCCAGCGCGTTGGCGTGTTCGATCACCGGGCCGCGGATCTCGTAACAGACCTCGTTCAGCTTGCTCGACTGCCGGAACTCCATGCCGTGGCCCTCCCGGGTTCCCAGATCTCTCTGGCGTCAGATCCCTCTGGCGTCACTCTCGTAGTGCTTGCTTGGTTTTACCAAGTGGGAGCTTGGAAAGTCCAACATCTTGTCTAGACTGCGTCGTATGCCACGTCAGCCACGTCGTCGAAGCTACGACCAGTACTGCGCCGCGGCCCGCGCCCTCGATGCCGTCGGGGACCGGTGGACGCTGCTGATCGTCCGGGAACTCCTCGCCGGACCGCGTCGTTATACAGATCTGCACGCAGATCTGCCGGGTGTCTCCACGGACGTTCTCGCCTCCCGGCTCAAGGACATGGAGCGCGAGGGGCTGGCCACCCGTCGCAAGCTGCCACCGCCCGGGGTGGCGACCGTGTACGAACTGACCGCGCGCGGACATGAGTTGCTGCCCGTACTGACCGCCCTCGCCGCCTGGGGCGCGCCGGAGCTGGCGGAGCGGCGGCTCACCGACGCCGTGCGCGCGCACTGGTTCGCGATCCCGCTGATCCGGCGGCTGCGGGGGCTTCCGGACGCGCCCGCCGTCCTCGATGTGCGGTTGGACGAGGGCGAGTTCCACGTACGGATCGGCGGCGACGGGCCGTCGGCCGGCCTGGGGCCGGTTTACGGGGAGGGGGCCGCGCCCGACGCCGACGCGCGGCTCGTCATGGACGCCGATACGTGCCGCGCGCTCGCCGAGGGCACGCTGATGGTCGAGGAGGGCGTGAAGGACGGCAGGATCGAGGTGTCCGGCGACGGGCCGGTCGCGGTGGCGCTGCGGGGCGAGTGACCGCGCGCCGTATGCCACTTCAGATGTCGACGCAGGCGGTGCCACGCGTCGCACCACTTTGAGCTGCGCGCATCATGGAGGCGTGCGACTCGAAGCGATCACCTGGGAACGGCTGACCGAGGCCTTGGCGGACCGGGCCATGGACATGGAGGCCGAGCCCTGGCTGCGTGTCGGCGTCGACGGCGCGCCCGCCGCCCGGCCTGGCGAGCTGGCGGAGGCGGTCGCGGGGGCCCTGCGCGTACGGGGCCGGTCGGTCCTGGTCCTGTCCACCGAGGGCTTTCTTCGGCCCGCCTCGCTGCGGTACGAGTACGGCCGCGAGGACCCGGACACGTACGTGGACGGCTGGTTCGACACCGCCGCGCTGTGGCGGGAGGTCTTCGACCCGCTGGAGCCCGGGGGCACCGGACGGGTGCTGCCGGACCTGTGGGACCCGGTGACCGACCGGGCGACCCGCAGCTCCTATCAACTCCTCCCGAAGGGAGGAGTGCTGTTGCTGCACGGGCCGATGCTGCTGGGGCGCTGGTTTCCGTTCGACCTCACCGTGCACGTCCGCCTGTCGCCGGGCGCGCTGCGGCGGCGTACGCAGGACAGCGCCCTGTGGACGCTTCCCGCGTTCGAACGGTACGAGGAGGAGGTGCGGCCGGGAGAGGCCGCCGACGTCGTCGTGCGCGCCGACGACCCGAGGCATCCGGCGTGGAGCGGGACGGGTTCCGGCCGTTAGGGCCGCCGAATCGCAGGGGTGCGGTGTCGGTCGTGTGCGCCGTCGTCAGTCGCGTACCGGTGGCCGTCCGCCCACCAGCGTCACCGCCTCCGCCCCCGCCCGGCAACCTGCCGCCGCGGCCTCGGCCGGGTGGGCGCCCGCGAGGCGCGCGGCGAGGAAGCCGCCGGTGAACGCGTCGCCCGCGCCCGTCGAGTCGACGGCTGAGGCCGTCGGCGGGGCGGGAACCCGGGCCACCACGTCTCCATCCGCCGCCACCAACGCGCCCACCGCTCCCAGCGTGACCGCGACCAGGGGGAATCGTCGGCTCAACTCGACTGCGGCGTCGGCTGGTTCGGGCAACCCGGTGAGCAGGCGCGCCTCGTCGGCATTGGGCAGGAGGACGTCCACGCCCTCGGCTGCCGCCAGGAACTTTTCGGCGCCGAGCTCCGCGAGGAAGCCCGCCGAGGCCGGGTCCAGGCTCACCGGCACCCCGGCGGCCCGCGCCGAACGGCAGGCGGCGATGGCGAGTTCGCGGCTGACGTCGGCGAAGAACAGATAGCCGGAGAGGTGGAGATGGCCGATCCCGTCGAGGAACGCGGGGTTCCAGTCGGCGGGGGCTATGCGCAGGACGGCGCCGCTGTCGGTGAGGAAGGTGCGCTCGGCGGTCGCGGTGTCGACCAGCGATACGACGGTGGCGGTCGGCGCCGCCGTGTCGGGGACGAGCAGGGGCCGCACGCCCGCGCGCCGCAGCACCCGCTCGTGCCAGCCGACCGCGTCGCTCCCGACCCGGCCCAGCATCCGTACGTCCGCGCAGCCCGAATGGGCCGCCCAGCAGGCCGCGTTGGCGCCCGCCCCGCCCGGGACGGTGCGTATCTCGGCCGCCGTGTCCGTCGCCGCCGCGAGCGGTCCCCGGTGCCGGGCGATGACATCGGTCACGACGTCCCCGACGACGAGCAGCCCACGCCGCGCGCGGCCCTGGAGGTCCGTACGGGCGGAGGCGGCCGCATCCGCAGGGTCGCCGGCAAGGCGGCCCGCCGCACCATCCGCCGCATCGCTCACAGCGCCGCCGCGATCGCCGCCGCGAGGCGTACGTTGCCCCGCACCGCTGCCACGTTCGCCTCCAGCGACGCCCCTTCGGTGTGCCGCATCAGGTAGTCGAGCAGGAACGGGGTGACGGCCTGGCCGGTGATGCCCAGTTCGCGGCACTCGGTCAGGGCCTCGGCCAGCACCCGGTCGTGCAGCGCCGGGTCCAACTGCTCGGCCTCCGGGACGGGATTGGCCACGATCAGCGCGGAGTCCGGGCCCAGCGCGTCATGCGCCCGCACCACCTCGGCGGCCTCCTGCGGCGACCGCACCGTCCAGTCCACCGGCTCGCCGGAGCTGGCCAGATAGAACCCGGGGAAGAACTCCGTGCCGTATCCGACCACCCCGATGCCCAGCGTCTCCAGCCGCTGGAGCGTGGCCGGCACGTCGAGGATCGACTTGACCCCGGCGCACACCACGGCGATCGGCGTCCGGGCCAGCAGCCGCAGGTCCGCCGACTCGTCCTGCGTCTCGGTCCAGCCCCGGTGCACCCCGCCGAGCCCGCCGGTGGCGAAGACGCGGATCCCCGCCCGGTGGGCGAGATGCGCGGTCGCGGAGACCGTGGTCGCCCCGCTCACGCCCGAGGCCAGCGCCATGGGCAGATCCCGGTGGCCGAACTTGCGCATGCCACCGCTCGCGACCCGCTCCAACTGATCCTTGTCGAGGCCGACATGGGGCAGCCCGTCCAGGACGGCGATCGTGGCGGGGACGGCGCCCTGGCCCCGTACCAGCTCCTCCAGCTCCGTCGCGACCCGCAGATTGCGCGGGCGCGGCAGGCCGTGCGCGATGATCGTGGACTCCAGAGCGACCACGGGACGCCCGTCGGTCAGGGCTTCCCGCACCTTCTCGGACACCTTGAGTACGTCGTCGTAGGGCATGCACCATCCCTGGCGCGCGCGTGTGCCGCGTAAACGTCACGGCGGCGATCACCCGTGCGAGGCGCGCGGAGGCGGAGGCCGCGAGGCCTACGGGGCCCGCCCCCGCGACCCACTCACGGGGAGTCTGCTCCCGGTCGGCGGTCCCGGCCAGAGGTGGCGTCGAGGGCCTGGCTAGATTGGCCCGCCATGACGACCAATGATCAGCTCGACACCCCTTCCGCCGACGCGGCGTCGCCCGCCTCCTTCGTGGTCCACATCCCGGGCACCGAGCTGGAGCCGGAACCGCTCGACCCCGCCCAGATCGTCTCCGGCGACCCGGTGGTCACCGGCAAGGTGCTCTGGGAGTCGCCCGACGGCAAGCAGATCCGCGGTATCTGGCAGATCACGCCGGGCGTGGTCACCGACATCGAGGCCAATGAGCTGTTCGTCGTGGTGAGCGGGCGCGCGACCGTCGAGGTGGAGGGCGGCGACACCCTGGAGATCGGCCCCGGCGACGCCTGTGTGCTGCGCGAGGGCGACCGTACGACGTGGACCGTCCACGAGACGCTGCGCAAGGCGTACCACATCAGCCTGTAGCGCCCGCCGCCATCCCGTGGCGCCCGCTCCGGTCCGGGGCACCGAAGGGCCCCGGCCTCGGACGCGCGCGCCTCAGAACAGCGGCTGCGGCAGCACCCCTTCCAGGGCGAGCAGCTTCCGCTTGGTCTCCAGGCCGCCGCCGAACCCGCCGAGCCCGCCGTCGCTCTCCACCACCCGGTGGCAGGGCACCACCACCGGCAGCGGGTTGGAGCCCATGGCGGCGCCGACCGCCTGGGCCGCCCGGGGCTGTCCGACGCGCTCGGCCAGATCGCCGTACCCCACCACCGCTCCGTACGGAACGGTCGCCTCCAGTTCGCGGAGCACCTGGCGGTTGAACCCGGAGGACAGCGTCCAGTCCAGCGGCAGCTCGAACGCGCGCAGCTCACCGGAGAAGTAGGCCTCCAACTGGCGTATGGGCTCGGCCAGCGGGCCCGCGTCGCCGGGCCGCGCGGGCGTCGGCTCGGCGCCCAGCCGGGCCGACAGACCCCGCAGGGCCCTGTCCCGGATCGCCTCGTCGGCGTGGAAGACCACGTTCACCAGGCCCTGCTCGGTCGCGGCGAGCAGCAGGGGCCCGATGTCGCTGCCCACGACTGCCCACACCACCCGCCCCGGCTCCTGCGAGGCCTGCTCGAACTGCCCGTTGCTGTTCATGTCGCCACCGTACGACCCCCCACTGACAACGCCCGCCGGGCCGTCGTACGCCGACCTCTCGAACCGCCGTACCCGCACCCGTCCGTCCGGTCACCGGACGCTCAATCCGCACCAACCGGACACGTCCCGGCGACCGAAACGGAACCACCCGGACCGCACCTCGCATTCAGGGTGTCGACAAAATGGCGTGAAAATGTTTGCCTGTCGCTCGGCGAGCCTTAATGTCGCCCCGAACCAGGGCCTGAGCGACACAGTCGGCCTCTTCAGTCGGTAGTCGGTACGGGGTGAAGGGCACACGGATATGCACGGGACGGTCGACGGCTTCTCCTACGGCATCGTCACGCCAGTCGTGGCGTTCCTCATGGCCTGTCTGGGCGGTGCGCTCGGGCTGCGCTGCACCGCCAGATCGCTGCGCACGGAGCGCTCGTTCAAGGCGGGCTGGCTGGCGCTGGGCGCCACTTCCATCGGCTCCGGCATCTGGACCATGCACTTCATCGCGATGATGGGGTTCACGGTCCGCCAGGAGGTTCTGAGCTACGACCGGGGGATCACGTTCGCGAGTCTCGGCCTCGCCATCGTGATGGTCGGCATCGGCATCTTCATCGTCGGCTACCGGGGAGCGACGCCGATGGCGCTGGTCACCGGCGGGACCATCACCGGCCTCGGGGTGGCGTCCATGCACTACCTCGGGATGGCCGGAATTCGACTGCACGGGCAGTTCGAGTACAACACCCTCACCGTCAGCCTCTCCGTGGTGATCGCGGTCGTCGCCGCCACCGCCGCCCTCTGGGCGGCCGTCTCCGTCCACGGCTTCCTGGCCAGCCTCGGGGCCAGCGTCGTCATGGGCCTCGCCGTGAGCGGTATGCACTACACCGGGATGGCCGCGCTCAGCGTCCATCTGCACGAGGGCGCCGGACCGTCGGCGGGGGATTCCCCCGCCACGGTGCTGGCGCCGATGCTCATCGGCCCGGTCGCGTTCCTGGTCCTCGCCGGCGTGGTCGTGATGTTCGACCCGCTGGTGGTGATGGGCAGGCCCGACTGGGAGAAGCGGCCGCCCCGCCCGGCGCCCGTTCCCCGGCACCTGCCGTCGTTCCCCGAGCCGACCGCGTGGTCGGCTCGGCACCAGCCCGGCGAGGGTTCCTCGTCCCCGCACGACTGGTGATCGTGGGCCCGGCGAGCCCCGCCCGCGGGCCGATCGGACCCGAGTGTCAGTGGGGGGTCGTACGGTGGTTCCATGCGGCCCGTTTCCAAGATCGAACGTACGGTGGCGCCCTTCGAGGTCGTCAGTCCCTACCAGCCCAGCGGCGACCAGCCGGCGGCCATCGCCGAGCTGGAGCGACGCATCCGCGCAGGTGAGAAGGATGTCGTCCTGCTGGGTGCGACCGGCACCGGAAAGTCGGCGACGACTGCCTGGATGATCGAGAAGCTCCAGCGCCCCACGCTCGTCATGGCGCCGAACAAGACGCTGGCGGCCCAGCTGGCGAACGAGTTCCGCGAGCTGCTGCCCAACAACGCCGTCGAGTACTTCGTCTCGTACTACGACTACTACCAGCCCGAGGCGTACGTCCCGCAGTCGGACACGTACATCGAGAAGGACTCCTCGATCAACGAGGAGGTCGAGCGGCTGCGCCACTCGGCGACGAACTCGCTGCTCACCCGCCGGGACGTGATCGTGGTCGCCTCCGTCTCGTGCATCTACGGCCTCGGTACTCCGCAGGAGTACGTGGACCGGATGGTGCCGCTCAAGGTCGGCGAGGAGATCGACCGCGACCAGCTGCTGCGCCGCTTCGTCGACATCCAGTACACGCGCAACGACGTGGCCTTCGCGCGCGGGACCTTCCGGGTGCGCGGCGACACCATCGAGATCTTCCCGGTCTACGAGGAGCTGGCCGTCCGGATCGAGATGTTCGGCGACGAGATCGAGGCGCTCTCCACCCTCCACCCGCTCACCGGCGAGGTCATCAGCGAGGACCGCGAGCTCTACATCTTCCCGGCCAGCCACTACGTGGCGGGCCCGGAGCGCATGGAGAAGGCGGTCAACGGCATCGAGAAGGAGCTGGAGCAGCGCCTGGCCGAGCTGGAGAAGCAGGGCAAGCTCCTGGAGGCCCAGCGGCTGCGGATGCGCACCACGTACGACATCGAGATGCTGCGCCAGATCGGCAGCTGCTCGGGCGTCGAGAACTACTCGATGCACTTCGACGGCCGCGAACCCGGCACCGCCCCCAACACCCTCCTCGACTACTTCCCGGACGACTTCCTGCTCGTCCTCGACGAGTCGCACGTCACCGTCCCGCAGATCGGCGCGATGTACGAGGGCGACGCCTCCCGAAAGCGGACGCTGGTCGACCACGGCTTCCGGCTGCCCTCCGCGATGGACAACCGGCCGCTGAAGTGGGAGGAGTTCCTGGGCCGTATCGGCCAGACCGTCTACCTCTCCGCGACCCCCGGCAAGTACGAGCTGTCGCGCGGCGACGGCTTCGTGGAGCAGATCATCCGCCCCACCGGCCTGATCGACCCGGAGGTCGTGGTCAAGCCCACCGAGGGCCAGATCGACGACCTGGTGCACGAGATCCGCAAGCGCACCGAGAAGGACGAGCGCGTCCTGGTCACCACCCTCACCAAGAAGATGGCCGAGGACCTGACCGACTACTTCCTGGAGATGGGCATCCAGGTGCGGTACCTGCACAGCGACGTCGACACGCTGCGCCGGGTCGAGCTGCTGCGCGAGCTGCGGGCGGGCGAGTACGACGTCCTGGTCGGCATCAACCTGCTCCGCGAGGGCCTGGACCTGCCCGAGGTGTCGCTGGTCGCGATCCTCGACGCCGACAAGGAGGGCTTCCTGCGCTCGGGCACCTCGCTGATCCAGACCATCGGCCGCGCGGCGCGCAACGTGTCGGGCCAGGTCCATATGTACGCCGACAAGATCACCCCGGCGATGGAGAAGGCCATCGAGGAGACCAACCGCCGCCGGGAGAAGCAGGTCGCGTACAACAAGGAGCACGGGATCGACCCGCAGCCGCTGCGGAAGAAGATCAACGACATCGTCGCGACCATCGCGCGCGAGGAGGTCGACACCGAGCAGCTGCTCGGCTCCGGCTACCGCAAGGGCAAGGACGGCAAGGGAGCCAAGGCCCCGGTGCCCTCCCTCGGCGCCAAGGCGGCGAAGTCGAAGGCGAAGGCGGGCAAGGGCGGCGAGGTGCTGACCGACCGTCCGGCCGCTCAACTCGCCGAGCAGATCGAGGAGATGACCGACCGGATGCGGGCCGCGGCCGCCGAGCTGCAGTTCGAGATCGCCGCCCGGTTGCGGGACGAAGTCGGGGAGCTGAAGAAGGAGTTGCGGCAGATGCGGGAGGCGGGCCAGGCCTGAGCGGGCCGCGCCCGGTGTGTTGCAAGACCGCCACAAAACAGGCCTGCGTGGTGGCGCCCGTCGCGCCACTGCGTAGGGTTCGGCCCGGAGAACGTAAGAAAGCGGAGAGGGGACAGCGCGTGACGGTCAATCTGACCAAGGGCCAGGCGATCAGCCTGGAGAAGCAGGGTGGCGGCACCCTGACCGCGGTGCGGATGGGGCTCGGCTGGCAGGCGGCGCCGCGCCGCGGGCTGTTCGGCTCGCGCACCCGGGAGATCGACCTGGACGCCTCGGCGGTGCTCTTCGCCGACAAGCAGCCGGTGGACGTGGTGTTCTTCCGTCACCTCGTGAGCGACGACGGCTCGGTGCGCCACACCGGCGACAACCTGGTGGGCGGCGCGGGCCAGGGCGGTGACGACGAGTCGATCCTGGTCGACCTCCAGCGCGTCCCGGTCCACATCGACCAGATCGTCTTCACGGTGAACTCGTTCACCGGCCAGACGTTCCAGGAGGTGCAGAACGCCTTCTGCCGCATCGTCGACGAGACCAACGGCCAGGAGCTGGCGCGCTACACGCTGGACGGCGGCGGTCAGTACACGGCGCAGATCATGGCCAAGGTGCACCGCTCGGGCGCCGGCTGGCAGATGACCGCCATCGGCAACCCGTCCAACGGCCGCACCTTCCAGGACCTGATGCCGGCGATCCTGCCGCACCTGTAGGCGCGGCCCGCACGCAGGCACCACCGGCCGCCACGGCCGTCATCGCAGCTCCCGGAGGTACGCCGCCGGGAGCTGTCGCGCACCACGTGCACCACCGGCAACTCGACGAGGGGACAAGAGCGATGACGGCCGAGCTGGTACGGGGACAGAACCACCCCCTGCCCCGGACCCGACTGGAGATCCGGGTGTCGGCCGGTACGCCGGTCGTCGCGGGCGCCACCCTCGGGGACGAGACCGGCACGGTGCGCGGGACGGAGTGGGTCGCGCACCCCGGCTCGCCCACGCTCCCGGGCCTGGAGGTGTCCCGGCAGGCTGCCGCCGACCACCGGCTCGCCGTCGACCTGGAGGCGCTGCCGCAGGAGGTGCACCGGGTGAGCGTGCTGCTCGCGCTGCCGCTCGGGACCGCCGGGCCCAGCCGGTTCGCCGCCGTGGCCGCGCCCTTCGTGGCCGTCACCGGTCTCGACGGCACAGAAGTCGTCAGCTACACGATCACCGGCCTGGACGCCGAGTCGGCGGTCGTCGCGCTGGAGCTGTACCTGCGCAACGGCGCCTGGAAGGTCCGCGCGATCGGCCAGGGCTACGCGGGCGGCCTCGCTGACATGCTCGTCGACCAGGGGCTTCCGCAGGCCCGTCAGCTCGCCGAGACCATCCTCGACGCGGTCGCGCTCGGCGCCTCCCGCTCGGTCGCGGCGCCCCCGCCCCGTACGTCCGACGAGGCCCGGGTGCGGGCCGGGGCGGCGAGTACAGCAGGGACAGACGGCGGCCAGGCGGACACCGCACCGCCACAGACGGCCGCCCAGCGGCCCCTCACAGGCGCCGGGCCCATCGACTACGCGCACCCGCGCCGCCAGACCAGCGCGCCCCCGCCGGCGCCCACCGCCCCGCCCGCGGCCCCCGGTGAGCCGCCGCGTCCGGTAGCGGGCGACGCCACCGGGTGGTCGATGGACGAGCGGCTCTACAACCAGGTGTGGGGCATGTTCGAGGACCTGGCCCGCACCACCGCCGCGTACCGCAGCGCCGTCGACTTCGCGGACTCGCGGATGGAGCAGGAGCTCGACCGGGTCCTCTCCGATCCGCGCAGCCGGATCGGCTCCACCGGCGACCACGCGCGCGAGGAGGCCGCCGCGCGCCGCGAGGAGCTGGTCGGCCGGGCCCAGGAGGCCTTCGACCGGGACGTGGCGCAGCTGACCGCCGAGTCCGAGGTCGTCGAGCCCGCCCTGCCGCCCGCCTACGCGAGCTGGGACAACCCCGTCTGGCACGGCTACCGCACCCCGATGGAGATCCCGATGGCGCTGCGCGTCGGCGACCTCCGGCTGCCGGAGCGGCCCGAGCTGCGGATTCCGATGCTGGTGCGGCTGCCCCTTGAGCGCGGACTGTGGATCGACTCCGGCCGGTCCGACGCCGAGGCCACCGACTTCATGGACGCCGAGCAGGTCAAGGGTCTTGCCGTGGAGACGGCGGTGGCGCTCGCGGCGCGGCTGCTCGCGGTCTATCCGGCGGGGGAGTTCGCGGTGCACGTCATCGACCCGGCGGGCGCGGCGGCGGGCGCCCTCGCCCCGCTGACCGGGTCGGGCGTGCTGGCCGCGCCGCCCGCCGTCGGCGCCCAGGGCGTGGCGGCCGTCCTGACCGGGCTCACCGAGCGCCTCGACCTGCTGCAGATGGCCGCGCGCGGCGGTGCCGGGGCGGACGCGCTGCCGCCCGGCATGGACATGGCCGAGCAGCTGCTGATCGTCAACGACTTCCCGCACGGCTTCGACGACCGCGCGGTGAACCAGCTGCGCTATCTCGCCGACGAGGGCCCGTCGGTCGGGGTCCATCTGCTGATGGTCGCGGACCGAGAGGACGCCAGCGCGTACGGCCCGGTGCTCCAGCCGCTGTGGCGCTCGCTGCTGCGGCTCACACCGGTCCCGGACGACCACCTCGCGGATCCCTGGGTGGGGCACACCTGGACGTACGAGCCGCCGCTGGTGCCGCCCGGCAGCGCGATCCTCGGGAAGGTGCTCGGGCAGGTCGCCGAGGCCCGCCGCGCTTGGCCCCGTTGAGCGGGCCGCGGAGCGGGGCCGCAGAGCGGGGCCGGACGAGGCGAGGGGCGTGCGCGGGCTCGTGCGCGCCCCTTCGTACTCCCCTTGCACATCCACCGACTTGGCTTTCCCTTACCCATCCCTTTACCTTCTCTTGGTGATTGGGGTAGGCTTCCGATATCGGAGGGGAGTACTCCCGACTGCGGCGTTCCCGTCAGTACGGACCGATCGACCGGTCCCGGGACACCGGCTCGCGGCACGGCACGTGCCCGGGTGGAGGAGACCTCCGGCAGCGACGACGCTGATCAGTAGCGGTACGAAGCCGGAGGCACAGTGGACGTTTCCTTGACCCTGTGGGTGCTGACCATTCTCGGTCTGTGCGCCCTCATCGCGGTCGACTTCTTCATCGGGCGCAAGCCCCATGACGTGTCGGTCAGAGAAGCCGGAATCTGGACGGTCGTCTGGATCGTGCTCGCCGCGCTGTTCGGCATCGGCCTGCTGATCTTCGGCAACAGCCAGGCGTCCGGCGAGTTCTTCGCGGGCTTCATCACCGAGAAGTCGCTCTCCGTCGACAACCTCTTCGTCTTCATCCTGATCATGGCGAAGTTCTCGGTGCCGAGCCATCTCCAGCAGCGCGTGCTGCTCTTCGGTGTGCTCATAGCCCTGGTGCTGCGGGCGATATTCATCGCGGCCGGCGCCGCCGTCATCGCCAACTTCTCGTGGGTCTTCTACCTCTTCGGCGCGTTCCTGATCTACACCGCGTGGAAGCTGATCCAGGAGGCGCGCTCCGGCGACGAGGAAGAGGAGTTCGAGGAGAACCGGCTGCTCAAGTCCATCGAGCAGCGGTTCGGTGTCGCCGACCGGTACCACGGCACCAAGCTCTTCATCGAGCGCAACGGCAAGCGGATCCTCACCCCGCTGATGGTCGTCATGCTCGCCATCGGCACCACCGACGTGCTGTTCGCGATGGACTCCATACCGGCGATCTTCGGCCTGACCCAGGACCCGTACATCGTCTTCACCGCCAACGCGTTCGCGCTGATGGGCCTGCGCCAGCTGTACTTCCTCATCGGCGGGCTGCTCAAGAAGCTGGTTCACCTGAGCTACGGCCTGTCGGTGATCCTCGGCTTCATCGGCGTGAAGCTGGTGCTGCACGCGCTGCACGAGAACGGGGTGAACGTCCCCGAGATCTCCATCCCCCTCTCGCTCGGCGTCATCTGCGGCGTGCTGGTCATCACCACCGTCACCAGCCTGATGGCCACCAGGAAGCAGGCTCCGGCCGAGGTGGATCGGCCGGAGAACGTCGAGGTCTGACCTCGTACGGCGTAGCGGAATCACGTACACCGGCCGGACGGAATCGCGGTTGCCGGGACCGCCGGCCGGTGTTTGCTTGGACGGGAGAGCTCCCGGTTCGCGGGAGCGCCGCGGACCAGGAGGAACCCATGAAGTTCGCGCAGATCATCGACTTCGAGACCGAGCGCGCCGACGAGATGCGCGACCTCATCCGCAGGTACGAGGAGAAGGCGCGCGCCGAGGGCCGCAAGATCGCGCCCGTCCGCCGCACCCTGCTCAAGGACCGGGACAACCCGAACCGCTATCTGGCGGTGGTCGAGTTCGACTCGTACGAGGAGGCCATGGCCAACAGCGACAACCCCGAGACCACCGAACTCTCCAAGCAGCTCGCCGCGCTCTCGACCCGGGCGCCCGCCTTCACCAACTGTGACATCCAGGAGCAGGGAGACCTGTAGGCCGCGTCACGCGGGTGCCGGCTCCGCTCCCGTCTCGGCCGGTGACGGCGCCGGACGGGTCTCCGGCAGCAGCGCGAAACAGCCCAGGCTCAGCAGCGCGACCCCGGTCAGATAGGCCGCGACGCCCCACGGCGGCCCGTCGCCGCGCGCCAGCGCGGTCGCCACGACCGGGGTCAGCGCCCCGCCGAGCACCCCGCCCAGGTTGTAGCCGACGGCCGCGCCCGTGCACCGCACCCGGGGCTCGTAGAGCTCCGGCAGATACGCGGCGATCACCGCGAACGTGGTGATGAACGCGAGCATCGCGCCCAGGAAACCGGCGAACATCAGCAGTGGCTCGGCGGTCTCCAGCAGCGCGATCATCGGGAACATCCACAGTGCGCTGGCCGTGCAGCCCACGAGGCAGAGCGGCCGCCGACCGTAGCGGTCGCCGAGCAGGGCCGCCAGCGGCGTCACCGCGCCCTCGACGGCGACGGCGGCCATGATGCAGACGAGCATGACCGTACGGCTCACGCCGAGCTGTACGGTGCCGTAGGCGAGGGACCAGGTGGTGACCGCGTAGAACACGGCGTATCCGATCGAGAGCGCCCCGGCGGTCAGCAGGACGAGGCGCCAGTGGTCGCGGGCCACCTCCATCAGGGGCAGCCTGGCCGGTTCGCGGATCTCCTGGAACTGCGGGGTCTCGGCGAGGGACGAGCGCAGCAGCAGTCCGCCCGCGGCCAGAACTCCCGCGCCCCAGAAGGGAATTCGCCACCCCCAGTCCCGGAACTCGGCGTCGCTCAGTCCTGCGGACAGAGCCAGCATCAGGCCGTTGGCCAGCAGGAACCCCACCGAGGGGCCCATCTGCGGAAACGACGACCACAGTGCCCGGCGCCGTGCGGGCGCGTGCTCGACCGCCAGCAGGACCGCCCCGCCCCACTCGCCGCCGACCCCGAGTCCCTGCAGAAAGCGCAGAAGCAGCAGCAGTACGGGCGCGGCCGCGCCGATCGTCGCGTACGGGGGTACGCAGCCGACGGCGACCGTCGTCGCACCGGTCAGGAACAGCGAGAGAAAGAGCACCGGGCGGCGTCCGTAGCGGTCACCGATGTGACCGAAGACGACAGAACCGAGCGGCCGGGCGAGGAACCCGATCCCAAAGGTGGCGAAGGCGGCCAGAGTTCCGGCCAGCGGGGAGAACGTGGGAAAGAACAGCGGGCCCAGGACGAGCGCGGCGGCCGTCCCGTACGCGAAGAAGTCATAGAACTCGACCGCGGTGCCCGCCAGGGAGGCGCCGGCGAGCCGCAGCATCGAGGGTGGTGTGACGGGAGAGATGGGTGAGGAGCGCATATCGCGCCAACTACCCGTGATCGTCGGCGGTTACGGGGGGCGTGCGGAAGCGCGAGCGCGGGAGAAGTGAGCTGGTGGTACGGGGTTTCGCCGCCCCGAAGGCATCCCGCGCCGGTCCGGGCGGGCTACCAGCCCCGGGCGCGCCACTCCGGCAGCTTCGGGCGCTCCTCGCCGAGCGTGGTGTCGTTGCCGTGGCCCGGGTAGACCCAGGTCTCGTCGGGCAGGACGGCGAAGAGCTTGGTCTCGACGTCGTGGAGGAGGCTGGCGAACGCCTTCGGGTCCTTGTGCGTGTTGCCGACGCCGCCCGGGAAGAGGCAGTCGCCGGTGAACAGGTGCGGGTGGCCGTGCGGGTCGTCGTAGACCAGCGCGATGGAGCCGGGGGTATGGCCGACCAGATGGCGGGCGGTCAGCTCGACCCGGCCGACCCGGATCGTGTCCCCGTCTTCGACGGGGACGTCGGTCGGGACCGGGATGCCGTCGGCGTCGTGGCGGCCCGCGTAGGTCGTCGCGCCGGTGGCGGCGACGACCTCGGCGAGTGCCTGCCAGTGGTCGCCGTGACGGTGGGTGGTGACGACGGACTTGATGCCGTCGTCACCGATCAGCGTCAGGAGGGTGTGGGGCTCGGCCGCCGCGTCGATCAGCAGCTGCTCGCCGGTGGCCCGGCAGCGCAGCAGATACGCGTTGTTGTCCATCGCGCCGACCGCGACCTTCGAGATCATCAGATCCGGCAGCTCGTGCACATCCGCCGGACCGCCGACCTTCACCGCTCCGCTGTACGTCATGGCTTCAGCCTAGCCCGGTGATCACAGTGGCGGCAGGGCGGGCAGGGAGCCGCCGGAGACCTCCAGGGCGGCGCCGTCGCGGCGGCCCGCGAGCCAGCCCAGCAGGTCCCAGGGGGAACCGCCGACGGTGACCGGGGTGCCCGCGTCGCCGCCGGTGCGCAGGGTGTGGCCGTTGTTGCCGGTGAGGGTGATCGGCGGGACCGTCGGGTTGCCGCTGAAGCGGTCGGCCAGGAACTGGATCTCGCGCCGCACGAACTCGTCCGGCAGGTTCTCCAGCTCGTAGCCGACGCCCAGGTCGACGTGGTGCAGCTCGACCTCGATCAGGCGGCGGAACGGGATGCGGGAGGCGGAGTCCTTCACGCCGTTGCGCAGCTCGACCGTGCGGCTCCAGTCGGCGGGCCGGGCGCCCTCCTCCTGGAAGCGGGCCGCGCTCTCGCGCAGGTCGGCGAGGTGGACGTCGAGCGGGCGGGCCGCGTCGCGCGCGATGTCGGCGTCACGCGCCTCACCGCTCTCGTACATGGGGCGCCCGGCGAGCACGTTGACGAGCGCGTCCGCGTTGCGGGCGACATGGGCGAGCAGATGGCCGCGGCTCCAGCCCGGCAGCCGTGACGGCGCGGCGACCGCCGCGTTGTCCAGTGCGGCGGCTGCGCTGAGCAGCCGGTCGGTGGCTTCCCGTACAGAGTCCAGGTCGTGGGCGTGATCAATCATGAGGCCGACGATAGCCCCGCCACTCATTCGGGTGAAGCCGGTTGGACGAGTCCGTAAATCGAATGCGCGTGCTATAGGCTCGTCAGTGGCATCAGGCATCCTTGGCTGTAAACCGAACCATCGCCCTGGCGACCCCCCCATAGTCTGAGACGGGGGTTCCGCCCCCTGCTTCTCTCCAAGAAAGGTGCGGACCGGCGTGGCCGACCGTCTCATCGTCCGTGGCGCGCGCGAGCACAATCTCAAGAACGTCTCGCTCGACCTCCCGCGCGACTCCCTCATCGTCTTCACCGGGCTCTCGGGGTCGGGCAAGTCGTCCCTCGCGTTCGACACGATCTTCGCCGAGGGGCAGCGCCGCTATGTCGAGTCGCTCTCCTCGTACGCCCGCCAGTTCCTCGGCCAGATGGACAAGCCGGACGTCGACTTCATCGAAGGTCTCTCGCCCGCCGTCTCCATCGACCAGAAGTCGACCTCGCGCAACCCGCGCTCGACGGTCGGCACGATCACCGAGGTCTACGACTACCTGCGCCTGCTCTTCGCGCGCATCGGCAAGCCGCACTGCCCCGAGTGCCGTCGGCCGATCACCCGCCAGTCGCCGCAGGCCATCGTCGACAAGGTGCTGGAACTGCCGGAGGGCAGCCGCTTCCAGGTGCTCTCGCCGCTGGTGCGCGAGCGCAAGGGCGAGTTCGTCGACCTCTTCGCCGACCTGCAGACCAAGGGCTACAGCCGCGCGCGCGTGGACGGCGAGACGATCCAGCTCTCCGAGCCGCCCAAGCTGAAGAAGCAGGAGAAGCACACCATCGAGGTGGTCATCGACCGCCTCACCGTGAAGGACTCTGCCAAGCGCCGCCTCACCGACTCGGTGGAGACCGCGCTGGGGCTCTCCGGCGGCATGGTGGTGCTCGACTTCGTCGACCTCGCCGCCGACGACCCCGAGCGCGAGCGGATGTACTCGGAGCATCTGTACTGCCCGTACGACGATCTGTCCTTCGAGGAGCTGGAGCCGCGCTCCTTCTCCTTCAACTCGCCCTTCGGCGCCTGCCCGGACTGCACGGGTATCGGCACGCGCATGGAGGTCGACCCCGAGCTGATCATTCCCGACGAGGAGAAGTCCCTCGACGAGGGCGCGGTCTCGCCGTGGTCGCTCGGTCACACCAAGGACTACTTCGCCCGCCTGGTCGGCGCGCTCGCCGACGAGCTCGGCTTCCGTACGGACATCCCCTGGGCGGGGCTGCCGCAGCGCGCCAAGAAGGCGCTGCTGTACGGCCACAAGACCCAGATCGAGGTGCGCTACCGCAACCGGTACGGGCGTGAGCGCGCGTACACGACGTCGTTCGAGGGCGCGGTGCCGTTCGTCAAGCGGCGCCACTCGGAGGCGGAGTCCGACGGGGCGCGCGAGCGCTTCGAGGGCTATATGCGCGAGGTCCACTGCCCGACCTGTGAGGGCACACGGCTGAAGCCGCTGGTCCTCGCGGTGACCGTGATGGACCGGTCCATCGCCGAGGTCTCCGCGATGTCGATCAGCGACTGCGCCGACTTCCTGGGCGAGCTGAAGCTCAACGCGCGCGACAAGAAGATCGCCGAGCGGGTCCTGAAGGAGGTCAACGAGCGGCTGCGCTTCCTCGTCGACGTCGGCCTGGACTACCTCTCGCTCAACCGCGCCGCCGGGACGCTCTCGGGCGGCGAGGCCCAGCGCATCCGGCTCGCGACCCAGATCGGCTCGGGCCTGGTCGGCGTGCTCTACGTACTGGACGAGCCGTCGATCGGCCTGCACCAGCGCGACAACCACCGTCTGATCGAGACCCTGGTCCGCCTCCGCGACATGGGCAACACGCTCATCGTCGTCGAGCACGACGAGGACACGATCAAGGTGGCGGACTGGGTCGTCGACATCGGCCCGGGCGCCGGTGAGCACGGCGGCAAGGTCGTCCACAGCGGCCCGTTGAAGCAGCTCCTGGCCAACAAGGAGTCGATGACCGGGCAGTACCTGGCGGGCAAGAAGTCCATCCCGCTGCCCGACGTACGCCGCCCCGCGGACCCGTCGCGCAAGCTCACCGTGCACGGCGCCAAGGAGAACAACCTCCAGGACATCGACGTCTCGTTCCCGCTCGGCGTACTGACCGCGGTCACCGGTGTCTCCGGCTCCGGAAAGTCGACCCTGGTCAACGACATCCTGTACACGCACCTCGCGCGTGAGCTGAACGGCGCGCGGACCGTGCCCGGGCGGCACACGCGCGTGGCGGGCGACGACCTCGTCGACAAGGTCGTCCACGTCGACCAGTCGCCCATCGGCCGTACGCCCCGGTCGAACCCGGCGACGTACACGGGTGTCTTCGACAATGTACGGAAGCTGTTCGCGGAGACGATGGAGGCGAAGGTGCGGGGTTACCTCCCCGGCCGGTTCTCCTTCAACGTCAAGGGCGGCCGCTGCGAGAACTGCTCGGGCGACGGCACGATCAAGATCGAGATGAACTTCCTGCCGGACGTGTACGTGCCGTGCGAGGTCTGCCACGGGGCGCGCTACAACCGAGAGACGCTGGAGGTCCACTACAAGGGCAAGTCCATCTCCGAGGTCCTCGACATGCCGATCGAGGAGGCGCTGGAGTTCTTCGAGGCGGTGCCGACGATCGCGCGTCATCTGCGGACGCTGAACGAGGTGGGGCTGGGTTACGTCCGGCTCGGCCAGTCCGCGCCGACGCTGTCGGGCGGTGAGGCGCAGCGCGTGAAGCTGGCGTCGGAGCTGCAGAAGCGGTCGACCGGGCGGACGGTGTACGTGCTGGACGAGCCGACGACCGGTCTCCACTTCGAGGACATCTCGAAGCTGATCAAGGTCTTGTCGGGTCTTGTCGACAAGGGGAACTCGGTGATCGTCATCGAGCACAACCTCGATGTCATCAAGACGGCGGACTGGGTCGTGGACATGGGCCCGGAGGGCGGCAGCGGCGGTGGTCTGGTGATCGCCGAGGGCACGCCGGAGCAGGTCGCGTCGGTGGCCGCGAGCCACACGGGGAAGTTCCTGCGCGACATCCTGGGCGCGGACCGGATCAGTGACGCGGAGCCGGCTGCGCCGGTGCGGAAGCCTGCGAAGCGGGTGGCGAAGAAGGCGGTGGCGAAGAAGACGGCGGCCCGGGCGCGGAAGGCCTGAGCCGCTCGGTCCCGGGGGTTCGCCCCCCCGGGGGCTCCCTGGCCGTCCGGTTGCCGCCTGCGGCGGGCGAGTTCCCCACCCCGCCCCTTCCCTAAAGCCCTGGGCGGGCGGCCGGGTTCTTTGGCTGGCCGCCGGTGGGGGCTTGTCGCGCAGTTCCCCGCGCCCCTAGGCATTTAGGGGCGCGGGGAACTGCGCGAGCAACCCGGCACCATCCGCAGCCGAACAACAGCCCCCGGAGGGTTCAGGGAAGGGGCGGGGTGGGGGAAAGCTCCGCCGCGTGTGGCGGTTGCGCGCCCGCCTTCGTGCAGGTCAGGGCCGCCGCCCTGGCCGCGTACCGGAGGGCGTCGGACCACTCCGCTGCGGACAGTGGGCCCCGCCCCGCCACCACACGCAGCAGCGCCGCGTTCACCGTGTCGCCCGCCCCGATCGTGTCGACCACCTCGACCGGTTCGCCGGGGACGGAGATCTCCTCCCCGGAGCGGGTCCACGCCGTCAGCCCCGCCGCGCCCCGGGTCAGCACCACCGCCTCCGGCCCCGCCGCCAGCCAGCCCTCCACGTCGCCGCCCAGCCACGCCGCGTCCTCCTCGGACAGCTTCAGGAGGGAGACGTACGGCAGCCAGGAGCGGAAGCGGGCCCGGTAGGCGGCCGGGTCGGGGATCAGGCCGGCGCGGATGTTCGGGTCGAGCAGGGTGAAGACGCCCCGCCCCGATTCCCGCCGCAGCAGCGCCTCGTACGCGCTCGCCCCCGGCTCAAGGATCAGCGAGCAGGTGCCGAACGCCAACGCCTTTACGACGGAGGGGAGTTCGGGTGGCAGCTCGAAGAGGCGGTCGGCGGTGTCGGAGACGTAGAAGCCGTACCCCGCCGCCCCGTCCGGGCCTATCGTCGCGACCGCGAGTGTCGTCGGCTCCGGGCCGCGCTGTACGAGGGAGGTGTCGACCCCGGCGGCGTGCAGGCCGTCGACGAGCGCTTCGCCGAAGCCGTCCGTCGAGACCCGGGAGCAGAACGCGGTCCGGGCGCCGAGTCTGCCCAGGGCCACCGCCGTGTTGTACGGGCCGCCGCCGAGCCGGGGCGACAACGGGCTCAGCCGGTCGCCGGGGCTCGTGGCGACCAGGTCGATCAGGGCTTCTCCGGCGACGACGATCACGCGGCGAACGTACACCCATCCGGAGGGGACGCGTCAGCCCTCCGGCCCGCCCGACCACCTCCGGCCCGCCAGCCCCCATCCCGCTCGGCCCCACCCGGCCCTGCCCCGGAGGGGACCCGTCAGCCCGTCCAGCCGTCCGGCCCGTCAGCCTCCATCCCGCTCGGCCCCACCCGGCCCCCGTTCCCCACCCTCCCCCTGTCCGACCCGCCCGACCTGCGGGTATTGCTCCCGGTCCTGCCCCGTACGCGCTCCACCCCCGGCCCCCGCGCCGGGCGCACAGTCGGCGCCGGTATCGTCGGACGGGTCATCCGACCCCCTTGACCTGTGGAGAAGCCATGTCCGGCCAGCCCGCCGCCCGCCGCACCGTGCTGAAAGGCGCGGCCCTCGCCGGGGCCGCCGGGCTGGGAGTGGCCGCCTGCTCCACCGACTCCAAGCTCGGCCACGCCCAGACGCCGACCCCGACCGCGCCCGTCGCGCTCGGTGCGCCCGACGAGATCCCGGTCGGCGGCGCCAAGCTCTACCGCGAGCAGCGCGTGATGGTCGCCTGCCCAGCCAAGGGCGAGTACAAGGCGTTCAGCGCGCAGTGCACGCACGCCGGCTGCCTCCTCGACAAGATCGAGGACGGGCACGGCAACTGCCCCTGCCACGGCAGCCGCTTCAATGTGATGACCGGCGAGCCCGTGCACGGCCCGGCGACCGTGCCGCTGCCGTCCGTCCCCGTGAAGGTGAAGAACGGCCGACTGGTCGCGGGCCCCGACGCCTGACCGCTGCCGCTCAAGGCCGCCTCACGCCCACCCCCAGTCGATCCCCAGGATCCCCGGCCGCACCCCCTGTTCCACCAGGTGCACCGTGCGGTGCTGGCCGCTGAGCGTGAGGTCGCCCCGGCCGGAGCGGGTCGAACCCGCCGAGGTCTGGGCGAAGCGGCGGCAGCGTACCGGCAGCGCGTGCTCGTCGAAGCGGACCTGGAGCACGTACTGCCCGCCCGCGAAGCTGAAGCCGCGTACGTACTCGCTGCTCGGCCCGGCCGTGCCGTCCTCGAAGCCGTAGCCGAAGAGGTACGTCTCGCCGGCCCGCAGCCGGGCGTCGAAGAGCAGCTCGGCGATGAGGACACCGGTCGCGGCGTCCCAACGCACCCGTCCGGTACGGCAGTTCTCGGCCGCGTGCACCTCGACCCGGGACGGGTCGCAGCCGGGGTCGCCGTGGTGGATGGCGAGATAGCGGTCGACGCCGTCGCGATGGGCGCGGACCACCTGCTGGGAGTCGCGGCCGAGCAGTTCCCGCCCCGCCCCGATGCGTACGCGCTCATGGTGGCCGACGGTGTGCAGTCCGCCGTCCACGGGTGACTCCAGGTCGGTGATCAGCCGTTCCACGACCCCCGACGCCTCGACGAGGGAGCGGTAGGAGCGGGCGGCGGGACGTTCCGCCTCGGCCCCGCGCTCGCCGTCGTCGAGCAGCCGAAGCAGCGAGCGTTCCGGCAGTCCCAGGACCTCCTCCAGGGCGCGTACCGCCCGCAGCGACTCGGCGCGCTGCGGCCGTCGGGCGCCCTGCTGCCAGTAACTCAGGCTGGTCACACCGACCTTGACGCCACGCCCGGCCAGATGGTGCTGGACTCGCTGGAGTGGGAGTCCGCGTACGGAGAGGGCGGCGCGCAGCGCCAGGTGGAACGGGCCGGTGTGCAGCACCTGTGCCAGATCGGCATCGGTGTGGAGCATGGGGGAACTCCTCGGGACTGCTCGGAACGGACGGAATACCAGGAAGACGCCGGGACGCCGGGACGCCGGGACGTCGGGACGGTCGGAGTGAACCGGGCCCCCGGGACGGACTTCACCGCCGGGCCGCCGCTGGTGGTGCGGACCGCACAGTGAACGTTCACGGCGAGGGGTGGTCACGGGCCGCCGGAGGACCCGGGCGGCCTGGTGGGCCCGGAAGGTCCGTTCACATGTCGGCCATTCCGTTCACACCCGCGTCTCACCTCGCATTGAAGCGCGTTGACCGGCCCACGACAACGTTCGATGCTCATCGAAAGCGTCCGGACGCGCTCCTCCATCCCCACACCCCCCGCTTCGGGAGGAACGCGATGCACAACCGCAAGAGACGGCTTTCCGCCCTCGCCCTCGTGGTGACGGCCCTGCTCGCCGCCCCCACGGCGACAGCCGTCGCATCCCCGCAGGAACACCGCACCACCACAGCCGCCACCGCCACCGACACCCGTACCGCCACCGACACCCGTACCGCCACCGACACGCCGTCCGCCACGGCCGCAACGTCGAAGCGGCTCGACATCACCATGCAGGCCCAGCAGAAGAACAACTGGTGCTGGGCCGCCAGTGGCAACACCATCGCCACCTGGTTCGGGCGGAACTACAGCCAGAACCAGTTCTGCAACGCCGCCTTCGGCCGCCAGCAGGGGTACGACTGCCCCAACTCGCAGGCGGACCTGGGCAATGTGCAGAACGCGCTCGACTGGGCCGGGATCAACTCCGGCTCATATGTGAGCGGTTGGCTGCGCTACTCGACCGTACAGACCGAGATCAACGCCAACCGGCCGGTCGAGACCCGTATCCAGTGGTCCAGCGGCGGCGGTCACATGCATGTGCTGTACGGGTACGACACCGCCAACAGCTGGGTGTACTGGGGCGACCCCTGGCCCTCCAGCAACCGCTACAACTGGGCGTCGCACGACTGGTACGTCGACAACGACTCGTTCTCCTGGACCCACTCGCTCTACCGGATCGGGGCGTGACGACGATGAGCATCCGACGTCTGTCCTCCTGCGCCGCCGTGGCGGCGCTGCTCACCGGCCTCGCCGCCTCGTACGCGTCGGCCGCCGAGACCCCCTCGGCGTCCGCCGACTCCAAGGCCGCCGCCCACCAGGCGGCCACCTCTCCCGCGACGCTCTCCACGCTCTCCCGCTTCTTCGCCCGGGACGGCAAGGTGGCCCTCGCGGCCGTCGCCCCGCGCATCCAGGGCGACGCGGTGCCCGTCTACACGCTCTCCCCGGAGTTCGTCGCCGGGAAGGCGGGCGCGCCGGTCGCGAAGCTGGAGTACCTGGCCTCCACGGCCGTCTCCTCCGACGGCCAGAAGGCCTCCCTGTGGACCGTGCCGCAGGGCACCACCTGGAAGGTGGTGAACATCGCCACCGGTGACGACGAGTCCCGCTATGCCGCGGCGGGCGCGAAGCGGCTGCCGGGCGGCACGGTGTTCCAGGAGCCGCAGATCAACGCGTGGTACGTCCAGAAGGGGGCGAGTGTGCTGCCGCTGGACGAGGACGCGGTGAAGGCCGTGGGTGCCCGGGGCACCACCCTGGCCGCGTATCAGAAGCGCGTTCAGCTCGCCTACGGGGACAAGCTGCCCGGCTCCGCGTACGCGAAGTCCGGCAAGGCCGGGGGGTATGGGCAGACGCCCTCTGAGGCGCGGGGCCAGGCCGCCGCGTCCGCCACCGGCGGGCATGGCGCGGTGACGGCCACCTCCGTGACGGCCGGTGCGGGTGCGCTCGGCGCGCTCGGGCTGGGCGCGGTGGCTCTGCGCCGCAGGCGTGGGGTGAACCGGGCGTAAGCCCTCCTCGGACTGCGTGATCGGCTGCGGATCGTGCGTGGCTGGTCGCGCAGTTCCCCGCGCCCCTTAAAAGCGGCACCTTCCCGCGCCCCTTAAAACCGCGTTGTCACTGCCCGCCAGTAGGGTGGTGGGCATGGCAGACCCCTCCAGCTACCGCCCCAAGCCGGGACAGATCCCCGACTCGCCGGGGGTCTACAAATTCCGGGACGAGCACCGCCGGGTGATCTACGTCGGCAAGGCCAAGTCCCTGCGCCAGCGGCTGGCGAACTACTTCCAGCCGCTCACCAGCCTGCACCCGCGCACGGCCACGATGGTGACCACGGCCGCCTCCGTGGAGTGGACGGTCGTCTCCACCGAGGTCGAGGCGCTTCAGCTCGAATACTCGTGGATCAAGGAGTTCGACCCCCGGTTCAACGTCAAGTACCGCGACGACAAGAGCTATCCGTACCTCGCGGTCACCCTCAACGAGGAGTACCCGAGGGTCCAGGTCATGCGCGGCGCCAAGAAGAAGGGCGTGCGCTACTTCGGGCCGTACGGACACGCGTGGGCGATCCGCGAGACCGTCGACCTGATGCTCCGCGTCTTTCCCGTACGGACCTGCTCCGCCGGGGTGTTCAAGCGTTCCGCCCAGATAGGCCGCCCCTGTCTGCTCGGCTACATCGGCAAGTGCGCCGCCCCGTGCGTCGGCCGGGTCACCCCCGAGGAACACCGCGAACTCGCCGAGGACTTCTGCGACTTCATGGCCGGGCGCACCGGCACGTACATCCGCCGCCTGGAGAAGGAGATGGCGGCGGCGGCCGAGGAGATGGAGTACGAGCGGGCCGCGCGGCTGCGCGACGACATCGGGGCGCTGCGCCGCGCCCTGGAGAAGAACGCGGTGGTGTTCACCGACGCCACCGACGCGGACCTGATCGCGGTCGCCGAGGACGAGCTGGAGGCGGCCGTGCAGATCTTCCATGTGCGCGGCGGACGTGTACGGGGCCAGCGCGGCTGGGTCACCGACAAGGTCGAGGCCGTCGACACGGCGGGCCTGGTCGAGCACGCGCTCCAGCAGCTGTACGGGGAGGAGACCGGCGACTCCGTACCGAAGGAGGTGCTTGTCCCGGCGCTGCCCGAGGACCCCGAGTCGGTCGGCGCCTGGCTGGCCGAGCGGCGCGGGTCGCAGGTCTCGCTGCGCGTTCCGCAGCGCGGCGACAAGAAGGACCTGATGGCGACGGTCGCGCGCAACGCCCAGCAGGCGCTCGCCCTGCACAAGACCAAGCGCGCCTCCGACCTGACCACCCGCTCGCGCGCCCTGGAGGAGATCGCCGGGGCCCTGGAGCTGGACAGCGCGCCACTGCGGATCGAGTGCTTCGACATCTCGCACCTCCAGGGCGAGGACGTGGTGGCGTCCATGGTCGTCTTCGAGGACGGCCTGGCCAGGAAGAGCGAGTACCGGCGCTTCCAGATCAAGGGCTTCGAGGGCCAGGACGACGTCCGGTCCATGCACGAGGTGATCACCCGCCGCTTCAAGCGGTATCTGGCCGAGAGCGCCCGGCTGGGGGAGTGGGCGGACGGTGAGGGCGACACCGAGGGCGCCCCGGGCGGACCGGCCCCTTCCGGTGAGGTTCCGGCCCCTGGTGAGGCTCCCGTGGAGACGGGGCCCCGGACCGAGGACGGGCGGCCGAAACGGTTCGCGTATCCGCCGCAGCTCGTCGTGGTCGACGGTGGACAGCCGCAGGTCGCGGCCGCCAAGCGGGCCCTGGACGAGCTGGGCATGGACGATGTGGCCGTGTGCGGTCTGGCCAAGCGTCTGGAGGAGGTCTGGCTGCCCGGTGACGACGACCCGGTCGTGCTGCCCCGCTCCAGCGAGGGGCTGTATCTGCTCCAGCGCGTGCGTGACGAGGCTCACCGGTTCGCCATCACCTATCAGCGGGCCAAGCGGACGAAGCGGTTCAAGGCCAGCCCGCTGGACGCGGTGCCGGGCCTGGGCGAGTCCCGGAAACAGGCGCTGGTCAAGCATTTCGGCTCGGTGAAGAAGCTCCGGTCGGCGACAATCGAGCAGATCTGTGAAGTTCCCGGGATAGGCCGCAAGACGGCCGAGACCGTGGCCGCGGCCCTGGCGCAGGTAGCCCCGGCCGCACCCGCCGTGAACACGGCGACAGGAGAGATCATTGAAGAGGACGACGGGGGATCCGCGAAATGACTGAGCACGACCGAACAGACGAAGAAGCTGGAGCAGCACACGTGAGTACGGGCACGACGAACGACGCCGCCGAACCGGCCATCCCCGAGCTGGTGATCATCTCCGGGATGTCCGGCGCCGGGCGCAGCACCGCCGCCAAGTGCCTGGAGGACCTCGGCTGGTTCGTCGTCGACAACCTGCCGCCCGCGCTGATCCCCACCATGGTGGAGCTCGGCGCCCGGTCCCAGGGCAATGTGGCCCGTATCGCCGTCGTCGTCGACGTGCGCGGCCGCCGTTTCTTCGACAACCTCCGCGAGTCGCTGGCCGACCTGGACTCCAAGCAGGTCACCCGGCGGATCGTCTTCCTGGAGTCGTCCGACGACGCGCTGGTGCGCCGCTTCGAGTCGGTCCGCCGGCCGCACCCGCTCCAGGGCGACGGCCGGATCGTCGACGGCATCGCCGCCGAGCGCGATCTGCTGCGCGAGCTGCGCGGCGACGCCGACCTGGTGATCGACACCTCCAGCCTCAACGTCCACGAGCTGCGCGCCAAGATGGACGCCCAGTTCGCCGGGGACGAGGAGCCGGAGCTGCGCGCCACGGTGATGTCGTTCGGCTACAAGTACGGCCTGCCGGTCGACGCCGACCTGGTCGTGGACTGCCGCTTCCTGCCGAACCCGCACTGGGTGCCGGAGCTGCGCCCGTACACGGGTCTCAACGAGGAGGTGTCGGGCTATGTCTTCAACCAGCCGGGCGCCAAGGAGTTCCTCAACCAGTACAGCGAGCTGCTCCAGCTGATCGCGACGGGCTACCGCCGCGAGGGCAAGCGGTACGTGACGATCGCCGTGGGCTGCACCGGCGGCAAGCACCGTTCGGTCGCCATGTCGGAGAAGCTCGCCGCCCGCCTCGCCTCCGAGGGGATCGAGACCGTCGTCGTCCACCGGGACATGGGGCGCGAGTGAAGGTGTACCGACGGCGCACGAGCGGACCGGTGCTGCGCACCGGCCGCAAGCGTGGCGCCCAGCCCAAGGTCGTCGCGCTCGGCGGCGGCATGGGTCTTTCCGCGTCGCTCGCGGCGCTGCGCCGGATCACCGGCGACCTGACCGCCGTCGTCACCGTGGCCGACGACGGCGGTTCCAGCGGCCGGCTCCGGGAGGAGCTGGGCGTGCTGCCCCCGGGCGATCTGCGCAAGGCGCTGGCGGCGCTCTGCGGCGACGACGACTGGGGGCAGACCTGGGCCCGGGTCATCCAGCACCGCTTCCAGTCCAAGGGCGATCTGCACGAGCACGCGGTCGGCAATCTGCTGATCGTGGCCCTCTGGGAGCAGCTGGGCGACCATGTCCAGGCGCTCGACCTGGTCGGCAAGCTGCTCGGCGCGCACGGCCGGGTGCTGCCGATGTCCGCCGTCCCGCTGGAGCTGGAGGCGCTGGTCAAGGGCCACGACCCGGCCCGGCCGACCGACGTGGACACCGTGCGTGGCCAGGCCACGGTGGCGCTCACCCCGGGCGAGGTGCAGTCCGTGCACCTCGTCCCGCACGACCCGCCCGCGGTCCCGGAGGCGGTGGAGGCCGTCCTGGACGCGGACTGGGTGGTGCTGGGTCCCGGCTCCTGGTTCTCCTCGGTGATCCCGCACCTGCTGGTCCCCGATCTGCTCGACGCGCTCACCGTGACCAAGGCCCGCAAGGTCCTCTCGCTGAACCTGGCACCCCAGCCCGGTGAAACCGATGGCTTCTCTCCGCAGCGTCATTTGGAGGTTTTGGGACGACACGCCCCTAAACTCGCCCTGGACGTGGTGCTGGCCGACGAGGCCGCCGTGCCCGACCGCGAGTCCCTCGCCGACGCAGCCAAGCAGCTCGGTGCCGTGGTCGAGCTGGCGGCGGTCGCCGCCCTCGACGGGTCCCCGAAGCACGACCGGGAGCTGTTGGCCGCCGCGTACGACCGTATTTTTCGGATGCATGGAAGGATCGGCCCATGGCGATGACGGCAGCGGTGAAGGATGAGATCTCCCGGCTCCCCGTCACCCGGACCTGCTGCAGAAAGGCGGAGGTCTCGTCGATCCTGCGGTTCGCGGGCGGCCTCCACCTGGTCAGCGGTCGCATCGTGATCGAGGCGGAGCTGGACACCGCGATGGCGGCGCGCCGGCTCAAGCGGGACATCCTGGAGATCTTCGGGCACAGCTCCGAGCTGATCGTGATGGCTCCGGGCGGGCTGCGCCGCGGTTCGCGCTTCGTCGTACGGGTGGTGGCGGGCGGCGACCAGCTGGCGCGCCAGACCGGTCTGGTGGACGGCCGCGGCCGACCCATCCGGGGGCTGCCGCCGCAGGTGGTCTCGGGGGCCACCTGTGACGCCGAGGCGGCCTGGCGCGGGGCCTTCCTCGCCCACGGCTCGCTCACCGAGCCGGGCCGCTCGTCCTCCCTTGAGGTGACCTGCCCGGGCCCCGAGGCCGCGCTCGCCCTGGTCGGCGCGGCCCGCCGGCTCCAGATCGCCGCCAAGGCCCGCGAGGTGCGCGGCGTGGACCGCGTGGTCGTCCGCGACGGCGACGCGATCGGCGCCCTGCTGACCCGGCTCGGCGCGCACGAGTCGGTGCTGGCCTGGGAGGAGCGGCGGATGCGCCGCGAGGTCCGGGCCACCGCCAACCGGCTGGCCAACTTCGACGACGCCAATCTGCGCCGCTCGGCGCGGGCCGCCGTCGCCGCCGGGGCCCGGGTGCAGCGCGCCCTGGAGATCCTGGCCGACGAGGTGCCGGAGCACTTGGCGGCCGCCGGGCGGCTGCGCATGGAGCACAAGCAGGCCTCCCTGGAGGAGCTGGGCGCGCTCGCCGACCCGCCGCTGACCAAGGACGCGGTCGCGGGCCGGATCCGCCGGCTGCTCGCGATGGCGGACAAGCGGGCCCAGGACCTCGGCATCCCCGGTACCGAGTCCAACCTCACCGAGGAGATGGCGGACGGCCTGGTCGGCTGAAGGGGCGGCCCGGTCGGCTGATCGGGCGATCTTCCCGCCCCGGCGCGCGTCGCCGCCCGCCGATGACCCCCGCGTACGCCTAGGGTCCAACTCGCCGTGAACGGCGCCCACTTGTGTGGGCGCCGGTTCCGGTTCCGCACCCTTCGCGACGTATTGACATGATCATGAAGTGTCATGAGCCTGGCGTCTGTCACTTTCGTGGCACACAACAGCAAGGGGGGCCAATGAGACGCAGAGCGAGAGCGATCCTCGCCGCGGCTTCACTGCTCACGGCCGGTCTGGCGGCGGCACCCGCCGCCCAGGCGGGTTCGAGTGGCAGTGGCGGCGAAGGACTCTCCGTCTGGCACGCCAACGTCAACCAGTCGCAACTGCCGCTGTTGCTCAAACAGGGCGCGGACGGCCAGGAGCTGACCGCGCAGGTACCCGCCAAGGGATCCGCCACCGTCGAGCTGTACCTCACCAAGCAGCAGGCTGGCGCGCTCAAGAAGCAGGGCGTCGACATCACCGAGCACACCCTGTCGGCCGCGACCGAGAAGCGCGTGAAGGCCCAGGGCGACGGGGTCTTCCGCCCCTACAGCGGGGACAACGGCCTGGAGAAGGAGATCGTCAACACCGGGATCGCCCACCCGGACCTCACCAAGGTCGAGTCGATCGGCAAGACGGTCCGGGGCCAGGACATCCTCGCCCTCAAGCTCACCAAGGGCGCGAACAAGGCGAAGGACGGCTCCAAGCCCTCCGTGCTGTACCTGTCCAACCAGCACGCCCGTGAGTGGATCACCCCGGAGATGACCCGGCGGCTGATGCACTACTACCTCGACAACTACGGCAAGGACCCCCGGGTCACCAAGATCGTGAACTCCACCGAGCTGTGGTTCGTGATCTCCGCCAACCCGGACGGCTACGACTACACCTTCACCGGCACCCAGCAGCGGCTGTGGCGCAAGAACCTGCGCGACAACAACGGCGACGGGAAGATCACCGTCGGCGACGGCGTCGACCCCAACCGTAACTTCCCGTACAAATGGGGCTACGACAACGAGGGTTCGTCCCCCGACCCCGCCGACGAGACCTACCGCGGCCCGTCCCCGGCCTCCGAGCCGGAGACGAGGGCGATGGACTCGTTCGAGAAGCGGATCGGCTTCACCTACGCGATCAACTACCACTCGGCGGCCGAACTGCTGCTGTACGGCGTGGGCTGGCAGGTCGCCACCCCGACCCCGGACGACGTCCTGTACAAGGCGCTCGCCGGTACGCCCGACAAGCCCGCGATCCCCGGCTACCGCTCCCAGCTCTCCTCCGAGCTGTACACGACCAACGGCGAGGCCGACGGCCACGCGGCCAACGTCAACGGCATCCACATGTTCACGCCGGAGATGTCGACCTGCCAGACCGCCTCGGCGATCGACCCCAACGACCAGTGGAAGCCCGGCGACTGCCAGTCGGTCTTCAACTTCCCGGACAGCGAGAAGCTGATCCAGCAGGAGTTCACCAAGAACCTCCCGTTCGCGCTGGCCGTCGCGGACACCGCGCGCACCCCCGACCAGCCGGTCTCCCCGGTCGGCATCGAGGCGCCCGACTTCACCCCGGACACCTTCACCACCTCGTACGCCCGTGGTGAGGACCAGGAAGTCGCCGTCACCGCGCGCAAGTCGGTGCGGGACAAGACCCTCAACTACCGCATCGACGGCGGCCGTACGCAGACCGAGGACCTCTCGCCCTGGAAGGGCGGCGACGTCTACGGCGGCGACGACAACATCTCCTTCGACCAGTACCGGGCCACGATCGAGGGCGCGGACGTCGGCTCCAAGGTCGAGGTCTGGTACACCGGCCGCACCCGGGCCGGCAAGCCCACCTCCAGCACACCGTTCACGTACACGGTCGCCGACCGGCCCAAGGGCGACACCCTGGTGATCGCCGAGGAGGGCGGCACCGCGCCCGCGAAGCACGTCGCCGAGTACACCAAGGCGCTCGCCGACAACGGCCGCAAGTCCGCGGTCTGGGACGTGGCGACCCAGGGCACCCCGAGCGCGCTCGGCGTGCTCAGCCACTTCAGGACGGCCGTCTGGTACACCGGCGCCGACCGGCCCACCGCCGCGGTCACCATGGCCGTGCGCGACTTCCTCAACGAGGGCGGCAAGCTCGTCAACGCCGGTGAGAAGGCCGGCGGCAGCGTCGACCTCGGCGGGGCCGACTCCAACGACTTCGCCCAGTACTACCTCGGCGCCTACAGCCGCGTCGGCCTCAAGTCCCCGCCCGCCTTCCAGGGCGCCGGCGCGCTCGCGGGCGCGAAGGCCACGCTCGGCGACGCGGCGGACAACCCGCTGAACCTGGCCGGGGCGTACACGATCACCTCGGACACCCTCAAGCCCGACCAGTTCCCGCAGTTCAAGAGCGCGGCCGCGGGCAGCTACCCGGGGATCCGCACCCCGTTCGAGCCGGCCGCGGGCGACTGGTTCGCGGCGGCCAAGCACCAGGACAACGCCTATATGCGACTGTCCCGGACCGTCGACCTGAGCGGCACGGCGGCGGCCGCGAAGCCGAGCCTGCAGTTCCAGCTCAGCTATGACACCGAGCCCGGCTTCGACAACGTGATCGTCGAGGCGCACACGGTCGGGCAGGAGGACTGGACGACCCTGCCGGACACCAACGGCGGTACCAGCCAGACGGTGCCCACCCAGTGCGAGCAGGGCTACTACGTCCAGGCCCACCCGTTCCTCGCGCACTACCTGACCGTCGGCGGCAGTGCCTGCAAGGCGACCGGCACCTCGGGCGCCTGGAACCGGTTCACCGGCTCCTCCAACGGCTGGCAGCCGGTGAACGTCGACCTCGGTGCCTACGCGGGCAAGCAGGTCGAGCTCTCGATCTCGTACGTGTCGGACCCGGGCACCGGCGGCGTCGGCGCGTTCGTCGACGACACCAAGCTCGTCATCGGCGGCGCAGCCCAGGGCGCCGAGGGCTTCGAGACGTCGCTCGGCGCGTGGCGCGTGCCCGGACCGCCGGCGGGCAGTCCCGGCAACGTCGGCGACTGGGCCCGCTCCCAGGCGCTGTTCCACTCCCAGGCGGCCGTCACCACCCACGACACCGTGCTGCTCGGCTTCGGCCTGGAGCACATCCCGTCGGCCGTCGACCGCAAGAACGTGATCGCCAAGGCGCTCGGCGCACTGCGGGACTGATCCCGTCCGTGTCAAGCCCCACCGACCGACCAATCACCACCGGTCACGCTCGGTAGTGGGGACGAAAGTCCCCCCGATGGCCCGTACCCGTTGGTAGGTACGGGCCGTCGGTCATATACGGGTGACCGCCCCGCTGGGCCGAATGCGCTCGATGTCACTCCACGGCTCGGGGAGAGGTAGGGTCGTAAGCGGTCGGGGACATCCCAAATTGAAACTCGCCGGCGTGCGAAACCCGGCGTACCACGAGGAGATCGGTTCGTGACGATCCGCGTAGGCATCAACGGCTTCGGCCGCATCGGGCGCAACTACTTCCGCGCGCTGCTGGAGCAGGGTGCTGACATCGAGATCGTGGCTGTCAACGACCTCGGTGACACCGCGACCACTGCACACCTGCTGAAGTACGACACCATCCTGGGTCGTCTCAAGGCCGAGGTGACCCACACCGCCGACACCATCACGGTCGACGGCCACACCATCAAGGTGCTCTCCGAGCGCAACCCGGCGGACATCCCCTGGGGTCAGCTGGGCGTCGACATCGTCATCGAGTCGACCGGCATCTTCACCAAGAAGGCCGACGCCGCCAAGCACATCGCGGGTGGTGCGAAGAAGGTCCTCATCTCGGCTCCGGCCAAGGACGAGGACATCACCATCGTGATGGGCGTCAACCAGGACAAGTACGACGCGGCCAACCACCACGTCATCTCCAACGCCTCCTGCACCACCAACTGTGTGGCGCCGATGGCCAAGGTTCTCGACGAGAACTTCGGCATCGTCAAGGGCCTGATGACGACGGTCCACGCGTACACGAACGACCAGCGCATCCTGGACTTCCCGCACTCGGACCTGCGTCGCGCCCGCGCCGCCGCCGAGAACATCATCCCGACCACGACCGGTGCCGCCAAGGCCACCGCCCTGGTCCTGCCGAAGCTCAAGGGCAAGCTCGACGGCATCGCGATGCGCGTCCCGGTCCCGACCGGCTCGGCCACCGACCTGGTCGTGGAGCTGGAGCGCGAGGTCACCAAGGACGAGGTCAACGCCGCGTTCAAGAAGGCCGCCGACGGCGATCTGCGGGGCATCGTGGCGTACACGGAGGACCCGATCGTGTCCTCCGACATCGTCGGCGACCCGGCGTCCTGCACCTTCGACTCCTCCCTGACCATGGTCCAGGAAGGCAAGTCGGTCAAGATCCTCGGTTGGTACGACAACGAGTGGGGCTACTCGAACCGCCTCGTCGACCTGACCGTCTTCGTCGGCGGCCAGCTCTAAGTCTGATAAGTCTCAGGGCAGGCATCTCGATGTGAGCACAGGGCTCGGGCAGCGCAACGATGCGCCGCACGAGCCCTGTGGCTTGCCTCGTCCTTCTCCAAGGAGTCGCAGAAACATATGAAGACGATCGACGAACTTCTCGCCGAAGGCGTCTCGGGCAAGCGGGTCTTCGTCCGCGCCGACCTGAACGTGCCGCTGGCGGGCAGCGACATCACCGACGACGGCCGTATCCGCGCCGTCCTGCCGACCGTCGCGAAGCTCGCCGAGGCCGGCGCGCGCGTGGTCGTCGCCTCGCACCTGGGCCGCCCCAAGGGCGCGCCGGACCCGGCCTTCTCGCTCGCCCCGGCCGCCGCACGCCTGGGCGAACTGCTGGGCGCGGACGTCGCGTTCGCCATCGACACCGTCGGCGCCTCCGCCAAGGAGACCGTCGCCGCTCTCGCCGACGGCCAGGTCGCGGTGATCGAGAACCTGCGCTTCAACGCGGGCGAGACCAGCAAGGACGACGCCGAGCGCGGCGCCTTCGCCGATCAGCTCGCCGAGCTCGCCGACCTCTACGTGGGCGACGGCTTCGGCGCGGTGCACCGCAAGCACGCCTCGGTCTTCGACCTGCCCGCGCGCCTGCCGCACGCGGCCGGCTTCCTCATCGCCACCGAGGTCGGCGTCCTGAAGAAGCTCTCGGACGACGTCAAGCGCCCGTACGTGGTCGTCCTCGGCGGCGCCAAGGTCTCCGACAAGCTGGCCGTGATCGACCAGCTGCTCGGCAAGGCCGACCGCATCCTGATCGGTGGCGGCATGGCGTACACCTTCCTCAAGGCCAAGGGCCACGAGGTCGGTATCTCGCTGCTCCAGGAGGACCAGATCCCGGTCGTCACGGAGTACATGGAGCGCGCCGAGAAGACCGGCGTCGAGCTGGTCCTGCCGGTCGACATCCTGGCCTCGGCCGACTTCCCGGACCTGAAGACCAAGGCCCCGGCCGACTTCGTCACCGTCGACGCGGACAAGATCCCCGCCGACAAGGAGGGTCTGGACATCGGTCCGAAGACCCGTGAGCTGTACGCGTCGAAGATCGCCGACGCCGAGACCGTCTTCTGGAACGGTCCGGTCGGTGTCTTCGAGCACCCCGACTACGCGGGCGGCACCTCGGCGATCGCCCGGGCGCTGCTCAACTGCGACGGCTTCACCGTCGTGGGCGGCGGCGACTCGGCCGCCGCCGTGCGCACGCTCGGCTTCGACGAGAACGCCTTCGGTCACATCTCGACCGGCGGCGGCGCGAGCCTCGAATATCTTGAGGGCAAGACGCTTCCCGGCCTTGCCGCACTGGAGGACTGAACACCGTGACCACGCGTACCCCGCTGATGGCCGGCAACTGGAAGATGAACCTCAACCACCTTGAGGCCATCGCGCACGTCCAGAAGCTCGCCTTCGCCCTCGCCGACAAGGACTACGACGCCGTCGAGGTCGCGGTCCTGCCGCCCTTCGTGGACCTGCGGTCGGTGCAGACCCTGGTCGACGGCGACAAGCTCAAGATCAAGTACGGCGCCCAGGACATCTCGGCGCAGGACTCCGGTGCGTACACCGGTGAGATCTCGGGCCCGATGCTGGCCAAGCTGAAGTGCACCTATGTGGCCGTCGGCCACTCCGAGCGCCGTCAGTACCACGCCGAGAGCGACGAGCTCTGCAACGCCAAGGTGAAGGCCGCGTTCAGGCACGGCCTGACCCCGATCCTCTGCGTCGGCGAGGGCCTGGACATCCGCAAGGCCGGTGACCAGGTCTCCTACACGCTGAACCAGCTGGACGGCGGCCTCAAGGACGTCCCGGCCGAGCAGGCCGAGTCCATCGTCATCGCGTACGAGCCCGTCTGGGCCATCGGTACGGGCGAGGTCGCGACCCCCGAGGACGCCCAGGAGGTGTGCGGCGCGATCCGAGGCCGCCTCGCCGAGCTGTACTCCCCGGAGCTGGCCGAAAAGGTCCGTATCCAGTACGGCGGCTCGGTCAAGGCCTCTAACGTGGCCGCGATCATGGCGCAGCCGGACGTCGACGGCGCCCTGGTGGGCGGTGCCGCGCTGGACGCCGACGAGTTCGTCAAGATCGTCCGCTTCCGCGACCAGTGAGTATGCGGTAGCGCGGATCCGTCGTACCCTTGCGGGGGTCGGGCTCGGGATTATGGAATACGTCCCCCCGGCCCCCGTCGACATTCAGTCCTAGGAAGTTGGTCCAGCCGTGATTGTCGGGTTCTCGATTGCCCTGATCGTCTTCAGCCTGCTGCTGATGCTGCTGGTGCTGATGCACAAGGGAAAGGGCGGCGGCCTCTCCGACATGTTCGGTGGCGGAATGCAGTCGTCCGTCGGCGGTTCCTCGGTCGCCGAGCGCAACCTGGACCGGATCACCGTCGTGGTCGGTCTGTTGTGGTTCGCGAGCATTGTCGTACTTGGTCTGCTGATGAAGCTCGACAAGTAACGGACGTCTTCCGCGTTCACGGGTGGGGTGTAACTACAATCGCTGGACGCGCGTTGGGCCTTACGTAGACTGGGGCATCTTCGAGCACCATCACGCAGGGAGTTACGACCGTGGCAAGTGGCAACGCGATCCGGGGAAGCCGGGTCGGAGCGGGGCCGATGGGGGAGGCCGAGCGCGGCGAGTCCGCGCCGCGTCTCCGCATCTCCTTCTGGTGCTCGAACGGGCACGAGACGCAGCCGAGCTTCGCCAGTGACGCACAGGTTCCGGAGACGTGGGACTGCCCGCGCTGCGGCTTCCCGGCCGGGCAGGACCGGGACAACCCGCCGGACCCGCCGCGCACCGAGCCGTACAAGACCCACCTCGCGTACGTGCGGGAGCGGCGCAGCGACGCGGACGGCGAGGCGATCCTCGCGGAGGCGCTCGCCAAGCTCCGCGGCGAGATCTGACAACGAAGGGCCCGGCAGACGAACTCGGTTCGCCTGCCGGGCCCTTCGGTCGATCCGGCACGTCCGCTGTCCGGTGCGCGCCGTCCGCCCGCCCTCTCCACCGTCTTCGAGGGGCGTTGTCAGTGGCTCCCCCTACCGTGTGAATCAGTCGTTCACCAGGGGGAGTTGTGGCAGCAGTCGAGGCGGTCGAGCGTGCGGTGGCCCAGGTGCCCGCCTGGCGTGGTGGGTTCGGGCGGCTGTGGATCGCCGCCGTGGTCTCGCGGTTCGGGGACTCGCTGCGCGGTGCCGCGCTGCCCCTGCTCGCGGCGTCGCTGACCAGCGATCCGATGCTGATCGCGCTGGTGACGGCGTGCGGTTTTCTGCCCTGGCTGCTGTTCGGGCTGCTCGGCGGCGCGGTCGCGGACCGGGTGGACCAGCGCCGGGCCATGTGGGCGGTCGACCTGGTGCGGGGCGCGCTGGTGGCGGCCTTCGCGGTGGCCGTCGCGCTCGGGCACGCCTCGATAGCACTGCTCATCGCGCTCGCCTTCGCACTCACCTCGCTGCAGACGCTCTTCGACAACGCGGCCACCGCCCTGCTGCCCGCGCTCGTGCCGCAGCCCGCGCTCGGCCGGGCCAACGCCCGCCTGATGACCGGCCAGCAGATAGCCGGCGGCTTCCTCGCCGCCCCGCTGGTGCCGCTGCTGCTCGCGGCGGGCGCCGGTGTGCCGTACGCGGCGGACGCGGCCAGCTATGTGCTCGCGGCGGCCCTGGTGGCCTCGCTGCGGGCGGCGGCTCCCGACCGGCCCGCCCGCGCACCCGGCTCCACCCTGCGCGGCGAGATAGCCGAGGGGCTGCGCACCCTGTGGGCCGACCGGGCCCTGCGCGCCCTCTGCGTCGCCACCACCCTCTGCAACATCGGCATGGGCGCGCTCATCGCCACCCTCGTCCTGCACATCACCGGCTGGCTGCACTCAGGACACGGCGGCTACGCGGCGGCGATCACGGCGTACGGGGCGGGCAGCGTGGTGGGCGGCCTGCTCACCCAGCGCCTCGCGAGGCGCCTTGGCCGGATGCGGAGCGTGCTGCTGGCCGGCGCGGTCCAGACGGGGTGCCTGGCGGCCATGGGGTCGGTGCGCGAACTGTGGGTATCGATCGCCGCCATGGCGGTGTTCGGTCTGATGGGAATGGTGTGGAACGTCAACCAGGTGACGCTGATGCAGGAGCGCAGTCCCGAGGCGATGCTGGGACGGACCAGCGCGGCGTTCCGCACGCTCGCCGTCGCGGGGGCGCCGCTGGGTGCCGTCATGGGCGGCACGGCGGCCTCCTCCTGGGGGCTCAACACACCGGCCCTGCTGGCGTCCGGCTTGTTCCTGGCCGCGGTGGGCGCTCTGATTCCTGCCCTTACGTCCTGATCAATTAGGTTGGTCGAGCAGCGGGGCAGGCACGCGAGTACTGAGAGAAGTGGGCTGATGTCCGAGAAGAACAACGAAGGCCGCAGCAGGCTCAACCAGACGCCCGAGTGGACCGCACTGGGCAAGCACCGCGAGCAGTTGGGCGACACCCATCTGCGCGAACTGTTCGCCGCCGACCCCCAGCGGGGCACCGGGTACACCCTGCGGGTCGGCGACCTGTATCTCGACTACTCCAAGCACCTCGTCACCGACGAGACCCTGGCGCTGCTGCGCGAGCTGGCCGCGGCGGCGGACGTGGCCGGGCTGCGGGACGCCATGTTCCGCGGCGAGAAGATCAACACCACCGAGGACCGCGCGGTGCTGCACACCGCGCTGCGCGCCCCGCGCGAGGCGGTCGTCGAGGTCGACGGCGAGAACGTGGTGCCGGGTGTGCACGCGGTCCTGGACAAGATGGCGGGCTTCGCCGACCGCGTCCGCTCCGGCGAGTGGACCGGCCACACCGGCAAGCGCATCAAGAACGTCGTCAACATCGGTATCGGCGGCTCCGACCTGGGCCCCGCGATGGCGTACGAGGCGCTGCGCTCGTTCACCGACCGGGGGCTGACGGTCCGTTTCGTCTCCAACGTCGACGGCGCCGACCTCCACGAGGCCGTCCGCGACCTGGACCCGGCCGAGACGCTGTTCATCATCGCGTCCAAGACCTTCACCACCATCGAGACCATCACCAACGCCACCTCGGCGCGGAGCTGGCTGCTCGGCGGGCTGAGCGCCGGTCAGGAGGCCGTCGCCAAGCACTTCGTGGCCCTGTCGACCAACTCCGAGAAGGTCGCGGACTTCGGTATCGACACGGCCAACATGTTCGAGTTCTGGGACTGGGTCGGCGGGCGCTACTCCTACGACTCGGCGATCGGCCTGTCGCTGATGATCGCCATCGGCCCGGACCGGTTCCGCGAGATGCTGGACGGCTTCCACCTGGTCGACGAGCACTTCCGCACGGCGCCCGCCGAGGAGAACGTGCCGCTGCTGCTGGGTCTGCTCGGCGTCTGGTACGGCAACTTCTGGGACGCCCAGTCGCACGCGGTCCTGCCCTACAGCCACTACCTGTCGAAGTTCACCGCCTACCTCCAGCAGCTCGACATGGAGTCCAACGGCAAGTCCGTGGACCGCGACGGCAACGCGGTGGACTGGCAGACCGGCCCGGTCGTCTGGGGCACCCCGGGCACCAACGGGCAGCACGCGTACTACCAGTTGATCCACCAGGGCACCAAGCTCATCCCCGCCGACTTCATCGGCTTCGCCGAGCCGGTCGCCGAGCTGGAGCAGGGCCTCGTCGCCCAGCACGACCTGCTGATGGCCAACTTCTTCGCCCAGACGCAGGCGCTGGCCTTCGGCAAGACGCCGGACGAGGTGCGGGCCGAGGGCGTGTCCGAGGAGCTGGTGCCGCACAAGACGTTCCGGGGCAACCACCCGACGACCACGATCCTGGCGAAGGCGCTGACCCCGTCCGTCCTCGGCCAGCTGATCGCGCTGTACGAGCACAAGGTGTTCGTGCAGGGCGCCATCTGGAACATCGACTCGTTCGACCAGTGGGGTGTGGAGCTCGGCAAGGTGCTGGCCAAGCGCGTCGAGCCCGCCCTGACCGAGGGCGCGGACGTGCCGGGCCTCGACGCGTCCAGCAAGGCTCTGGTCGCCAAGTACCGCTCGCTGCGCGGCCGTTGATGCGATGACGGGGAGCGGGTGGCCCGCGCCGCCCGCTCCCCCGCGCGGTGGGGCCCCGCCATAGTTGGCCGAAAGGCACCCCCGCTATGTCCGTGTTGTGCACGGTATGGATCATTGTCGTATGACTTCCACCAGCCGTCGTACGGTCCTCACCGCACTGGCCACCGCCGCCGTCAGTGGCCCGTTGCTGAGCGGGGTCGGCGCGACTGCCGCCCATGCCACCGGGGCCAAGGACCTCTACTCCTCGAACACCGACCTCTACACCCGGCTCGCCGGGAAGGAGGGAACGGATTTCGCCAGACGGTACAAGCGGCACGAGCAGCTCGACAGCGACCAGAAGACGGCCTTTCCGTACGGCCGCACCGCGATCCTCGCGCTGCACGGCGGCGGCATCGAGGGCGGCACCTCCGAGCTCTGCCTGGGCATCGCCGGATACGACCCGGCGACGCTCGCGGCCAAGGGCGGCCCGGCGTACGACTACTGGATGTTCGAGGCCATCCGCAGCTCCGACAACAGCGAGCTGCACGTCACCTCGAAGAACTGCGACGACAAGATCGCCCTGTCCATCGCCGCCGCGAACCTCAACGTGGTGAGCCTGCACGGCTGCACCTCCGCCCAGGCCGGGGCGCCCGCCTCGCGCCCCGAGGCGATCGTGGTCGGCGGTCTCAACACCACCTTCAAGACGTATCTGCACGACGCGCTGCGCGCCGCCGGGTTCCAGACCATCGACGGCTCGACCAAGCCGGACCTGGCGGGTACCGACCAGGCCAACATCTGCAACCGGACCCTGCTCGCCAAGGGCGTCCAGCTGGAGCTCACGACCGAGCTGCGCAAGCTGATGTTCACCGTGAACACCATCAAGGGCCGCGCCACCAGCACCACCGCCGTCTACGACGACTTCGTGGCCGCCGTCCGCAGCGCCATCGCCCGCCTGGAGGCTTCGGGCGGCGAGCAGAACATCCTCTGACGCGCGCCACAACGCACAGCGGGCCCGGTCCACCAACAGGTGGACCGGGCCCGTGCGTTCAGCGGTGACGCCGGTGTCAGGGCGACGCCGGCGGGTACAGCGCGCGCGGCAGCCGGGAGGCCGCCGCCGAGTCGAGCAGCCACAGGGTGCGGCCACGTCCGTACGCGCCCGCCGCCGGGGCCTGGATCTCGCCCGCGCCCGACAGGGCGATGGCCGCGGCCTGCGCCTTGTCCTCGCCCGCCGCGAGCAGCCACACCTCGCGGGCCGCGCGGATCGCCGGCAGCGTCATCGAGATCCGCACCGGCGGCGGCTTGGGCGCGCCGTGCACCCCGACCACCGTCCGCTCGGTCTCGCGCACCGCGGGCAACTCCGGGAAGAGCGACGCCACATGGGTGTCCGGGCCGACGCCCAGCATGAGCACGTCGAACGTCGGCACCTCCCCGTGGTCCTCGGGACCGGCCGCGGCGGCCAGCTCCTCGGCGTAGGCGGCGGCCGCCGCTTCCACGTCGTTGCCGTACGCGCCGTTCGACGCGGGCATCGCGTGCACCCGCTTCGGGTCGACCGGCACCGCGTCCAGCAGGGCCGCGCGGGCCTGCGTGACATTGCGCTCCGGATCGCCCTCGGGCAGGAACCGCTCGTCGCCCCACCACAGATCGAGCCGCGACCAGTCGATCGCGTCCCGGGCCGGGGAGGAGGCGAGCGCCGCGAGCAGCCCGTTGCCGTTGCGGCCGCCGGTGAGGACCACCGACGCCGAGCCGCGGGCGGCCTGGGCGTCCACGATCTTCGTGATCAGCCGGGCCGCCGCGGCCTGCGCCATCAGCTCCTTGTCGCGATGGACGACGAGCTGAGGGGTACTCACTTCGCTGCCGCCTTCTTGGCCGGAGCCTTCTTCGCGGCGGGCTTGGCGTCGGCGGCCGCACCCGCATCCGCAGCCGACGAGCCGGAGGACGACGACGCGTCGGCGGTCGCCGAAGCACCCGCCCCGTCCGCCGCCGGACCCGACGACAGCCGCGCCACGCCGAACTTCAGCGCGGACGCGTACGTGTCGTCCGGGTCCAGGCGCCGCAGCTCCTCGGCGATGAGCTCGGCCGTCTCGCGCCGCTTCAGCGCCACCGCGCGGTCCGGCTGGCCCTGCATCGAGAGCGTGGCCAGCGAGCCGTCGGCGCGGTCGAGGACGATCGGGCCGCAGTCCGTCTCCATGCGTACGGCGGTCAGGCCCGGGCCCGACGACATCGAACGCTGCACCGGCACGTCGAGCCGGTCCGCGAGCCACATGGCGAGCAGCTCGCAGCTCGGGTTGAACTCCTCGCCCTCCACCTCGACCGAGGTCACCTTGCACGTCACCTGGTCCAGGGCCGCGGCCAGCATCGAACGCCAGGGCGTGATGCGGGTCCAGGCCAGGTCGGTGTCGCCCGGGGTATAGGTCTCGGCGCGGGCGGTCAGCTCATGGATGGGCTGCTCGGCCGCGTAGGTGTCGGTGACCCGGCGCTGGGCGAGGGTGCCCAGCGGGTCGTTGGCGGGGTCGATCGGCGCGCTGACCGGCCACCACAGGACGACGGGCGCGTCGGGCAGCAGCAGCGGCAGCACCACCGACTGGGCGTGGTCGACGACCTCGCCGTACAGCCGCAGGACGACGGTCTCGCCGGTGCCCGCGTCCGCGCCGACCCGCACCTCGGCGTCCAGGCGCGACTGGGTGCGGTCGCGGGGCGAGCGCGAGACGCGCTTGATGACGACGAGCTTGCGCGAGGGGTGCTCGCGCGAGGCGTCGCTCGCCGCGCGCAGCGCGTCGTAGGCGTTCTCCTCGTCGGTGACGATGACCAGGGTGAGCACCATGCCCACGGCCGGCGTGCCGATGGCACGGCGGCCCTGGACCAGTGCCTTGTTGATCTTGCTGGCCGTGGTGTCCGTAAGGTCGATCTTCATGGCCGGCGCCAGCTCCGTCCGTCTCGTGCGAGCATTTCGTCCGCCTCGACCGGGCCCCAGGTCCCCGACGGGTACTGCGCGGGCTTGCCGTGGGCGTCCCAGTACTGCTCGATCGGGTCGAGGATCTGCCAGGACAGCTCGACCTCCTCCACCCTCGGGAAGAGGTTGGAGTCGCCGAGCAGGACGTCGAGGATGAGCCGCTCGTACGCCTCGGGGCTGGACTCGGTGAAGGACTCGCCGTAGGCGAAGTCCATCGAGACGTCCCGGACCTCCATCGAGGTGCCGGGCACCTTGGAGCCGAAGCGGACGGTCACGCCCTCGTCCGGCTGGACCCGGATGACCAGCGCGTTCTGGCCCAGCTCCTCCGTCGCCGTGTGGTCGAAGGGGGAGTGCGGGGCGCGCTGGAAGACCACCGCGATCTCGGTGACGCGACGGCCCAGACGCTTGCCGGTGCGCAGGTAGAACGGGACGCCCGCCCAGCGGCGGTTGTCGATCTCCAGCTTCACGGCGGCGTAGGTGTCGGTCTTCGACTTGGGGTCGATGCCGTCTTCCTGGAGGTAGCCGACGGCCTTCTCGCCGCCCTGCCACCCGGCCGCGTACTGGCCGCGGACCGTGTTGGCGCCCAGGTCCTTGGGCAGCCGTACCGCGCCCAGGACCTTGGTCTTCTCGGCCGCCAGCGCGTCCGCGCCGAAGGAGGAGGGCTCCTCCATCGCGGTCAGCGCGAGCAGCTGGAGGAGGTGGTTCTGGATGACGTCACGGGCGGCGCCGATGCCGTCGTAGTAGCCGGCGCGGCCGCCGATGCCGATGTCCTCGGCCATGGTGATCTGGACGTGGTCGACGTACGACCGGTTCCAGAGCGGCTCGAACATGGTGTTGGCGAAGCGGAGCGCCAGGATGTTCTGGACGGTCTCCTTGCCGAGGTAGTGGTCGATCCGGAAGACCTCGTCCGGCGGGAAGACCTCGTGGACGACCTGGTTGAGCTCCTTGGCGGAGACCAGGTCGTGGCCGAAGGGCTTCTCGATGACCGCGCGGCGCCAGGCGCCGTTCTTCTGGTCGGCGAGCCCGTGCTTCTTGAGCTGCTGGACGACCTGCGGGAAGAACTTCGGCGGCACCGAGAGGTAGAAGGCGAAGTTGCCGCCGGTGCCCTGTGCCTTGTCGAGCTCGGCGATCGTCGACTTCAGCTGCTCGAAGGCGTTGTCGTCGTCGAAGTCGCCCTGGACGAAGCGCATGCCCTGGATGAGCTGCTGCCAGACCTCCTCACGGAAGGGCGTGCGCGCGTGCGCCTTGACGGCGTCGTGCACCTCCTGCGCGAAGTCCTCGTCCTGCCACTCGCGGCGGGCGAAACCGATCAGGGAAAAGCCCGGCGGAAGCAGACCACGGTTGGCGAGGTCGTACACGGCGGGCATCAACTTTTTACGGGACAAATCGCCTGTGACGCCAAAGATCACCAGGCCCGACGGCCCCGCGATGCGCGGGAGCCGTCGGTCGGCGGCGTCACGAAGCGGATTCGCTGCGCGAATCGCAGTCAAGGTCCTATGCCTCCGAAGGTGCCAGGCGCTGGAGCTCCGCCTCGGTCGACTTGAGCAGGTCGTTCCAGGACGCCTCGAACTTGTCGACGCCCTCGTCCTCAAGGAGCTGCACGACCTCGTCGTACGAGATCCCCAGCTTCTCGACCGCGTCGAGCTCGGCGCGGGCCTGCTCGTAGGTGCCGGCGATCGTGTTGCCGGTGATCTCGCCGTGGTGGGCGGCCGCCTCCAGGGTGGCCTCCGGCATGGTGTTGACCGTGTTGGGCGCCACCAGGTCGTCGACGTACAGGGTGTCCTTGTACGCCGGGTCCTTCACGCCGGTCGAGGCCCACAGCGGGCGCTGCTTGTTGGCGTGCGCCTTGTCGAGCGCGGTCCAGCGGTCGCAGGAGAAGACCTCCTCGTACGCCTGGTACGCGAGACGGGCGTTGGCGAGACCCGCCTTGCCGCGGGCGGCCTTGGCCTCGTCGGTGCCCAGCGCGTCGATCCGCTTGTCGATCTCGGTGTCCACGCGGGACACGAAGAAGGACGCCACGGAGTGGATCTTCGAGAGGTCCAGGCCGCGCTCCTTGGCCTTCTCCAGACCGGCCAGGTAGGCGTCCATGACCTCGCGGTAGCGCTCAAGGGAGAAGATCAGCGTGACGTTGACGCTGATGCCCTTGCCGATGACCTCGGTGATCGCGGGCAGGCCCGCCTTGGTCGCCGGGATCTTGATGAGCGTGTTCGGCCGGTCCACCAGCCAGGCCAGCTGCTTGGCCTCGGCGACGGTGGCCGCGGTGTTGTGCGCCAGGCGCGGGTCCACCTCGATGGAGACCCGGCCGTCCTGGCCCTCGGTGGCGTCGAAGACCGGGCGCAGGATGTCGGCGGCGTCCCTCACGTCCGCCGTCGTGATCATGCGGATGGCCTCGTCCACGGTGACCTTGCGGGTGGCGAGGTCGGCGAGCTGCTGCTCGTAGCCGTCACCCGAGGAGATCGCCTTCTGGAAGATCGACGGGTTGGTCGTGACGCCCACCACGTGCTGCTGGTCGATCAGTTCGGCGAGGTTGCCGGACGTGATCCGCTTGCGCGACAGGTCGTCGAGCCAGATCGCCACGCCCTCGTCGGAGAGGCGCTTGAGTGCGTCTGTCATGAGAATTGCATCTCCTACTAGTTCGTATACCGGCGTCAGCGCGCCGCGGCGGCGAGAGATTCCCGGGCGGCGGCGGCCACGTGATCGGCGGTGAAGCCGAACTCGCGGAACAGGACCTTGCCGTCCGCCGAAGCGCCGAAGTGCTCCAGCGAGACGATGCGGCCCGCGTCGCCCACGTACCGGTGCCAGGTCAGGCCGATGCCGGCCTCGACCGCGACCCGGGCCTTGACCGACGGCGGCAGGACGCTGTCCTTGTACGCCTGGTCCTGCTCCTCGAACCACTCGACGCACGGCATCGAGACCACGCGGGTCGGGACGCCCGCGGCCTGCAGCTGCTCGCGCGCCTCGACGGCGAGCTGGACCTCGGAGCCGGTGCCGATGAGCACGACCTGGGCGTCGCCGCCTTCGGCGTCGAACAGGACGTAACCCCCCTTGGCGGCCGCCTCGTTGCGCTCGTACGTCGGCACGCCCTGACGGGTCAGCACGAGGCCGTGCGGGGCCCCCTTGCCGAACACCTTGGTGTAGCGCTTGAGGATCTCGCGCCAGGCGATGACGGTCTCGTTGGCGTCCGCCGGGCGCACCACGTTGAGGCCCGGGATCGCGCGCAGCGAGGCCAGGTGCTCGACGGGCTGGTGGGTCGGGCCGTCCTCGCCCAGACCGATGGAGTCGTGCGTCCACACGTACGTCACCGGCAGGTGCATCAGCGCGGACAGACGTACGGCGTTGCGCATGTAGTCGGAGAACACCAGGAAGGTGCCGCCGAAGATACGGGTGTTGCCGTGCAGCGCGATGCCGTTCATCTCGGCGGCCATCGAGTGCTCGCGGATGCCGAAGTGGATCGTGCGGCCGTACGGGTCGGCCTCCGGGAGCGGGTTGCCGACGGGCAGGAACGACGAGTTCTTGTCGATCGTCGTGTTGTTCGAGCCCGCGAGGTCGGCCGAGCCGCCCCACAGCTCGGGGATGACCGCGCCCAGCGACTGGAGGATCTTGCCGGAGGCGGCGCGGGTGGCGACACCCTTGCCCGTCTCGAACTCCGGGAGCTGCTCCTCCCAGCCGGCCGGCAGCTCGCCCGCGGCGATGCGGTCGAACTCGGCGGCGCGCTCCGGGTTGGCGGTGCGCCAGGCGGCGAAGGACTTCTCCCACTCGCCGCGGGCCTCACGGCCGCGGTCCAGGGCGGCGCGGGTGTGCTCGATGACGCCGTCGGCGAGCTCGAAGGTCTTCTCCGGGTCGAAGCCCAGGACGCGCTTGGTCGCCGCGACCTCGTCGTCGCCGAGCGCCGAGCCGTGCGCGGCCTCGGTGTTCTGCGCGTTCGGGGCGGGCCAGGCGATGATCGAGCGCATCGCGATGAAGGAGGGGCGCCCGGTCTCGGCCTTGGCGGCCTCGATCGCGGTGTACAGCGCCTGCGGGTCGAGGTCGCCGTTCGCCTGCGGCTCGACGCGCTGGACGTGCCAGCCGTACGCCTCGTACCGCTTCATGGTGTCTTCGGAGACGGCCGTCTCCGTGTCGCCCTCGATCGAGATGTGGTTGTCGTCCCACAGCAGGACCAGGTTGCCGAGCTTCTGGTGACCGGCGAGCGAGGACGCCTCGGCGGAGATGCCCTCCTGGAGGCAGCCGTCGCCCGCGATCGCGAAGACGAAGTGGTCGAACGGGGAGGTGCCGGGGGCGGCCTCCGGGTCGAACAGGCCGCGCTCGTAGCGGGCGGCCATGGCCATGCCCACGGCGTTGGCGACACCCTGGCCCAGCGGGCCGGTGGTCGTCTCGACGCCCTTGGTGTGGCCGTACTCCGGGTGGCCGGGGGTCTTGGAACCCCAGGTCCGGAACGCCTTGAGGTCATCGAGCTCCAGGCCGTACCCGGCCAGGTAGAGCTGGATGTAGAGCGTGAGGGACGAGTGGCCCGCGGACAGCACGAAGCGGTCGCGGCCGGTCCAGTCCGGGTCCGCCGGGTCGTGGCGCATCACCTTCTGGAAGAGGGTGTACGCGGCCGGGGACAGGCTCATCGCCGTACCAGGATGGCCGTTGCCGACCTTCTGTACAGCATCCGCGGCCAGTACGCGGCCGTTGTCGACGGCCCTCTGGTCCAGTTCGGTCCACTCGAGGTCTGTGGTGGTCGGCTTGGTGCTCACCCTGAGTCAGGGCTCCTCTCCACATGGTGAATCCCGGTGTCTGAGGGCGCACCGGGCGCTGTCGAGCCTACCCCCGCCGGAACGCTCAATTTTTCGAGTGCCCGCTGGTTGGGACGCACACATCAAGAGTGCCCGGAAGTGCTCATTTGCGCCTCATGGCGAAGTCGCCCGGAGGTCATGGCGAAGTCGCGGCGACCCGCCCCCAACACGAGCCCACCCCCGCGAAGGGCGGCGTATCGGCAACGTCTAGAGTGGCGTGGTACGCGCAAGTCTTTACCGGGCCTTCACGCCCGGAAACGTGCCGGGCCCAGCCCTTTCTTGGTTGCCCGGGACTTGCTGGGAATTCTCTGTCAGGGGTGTGCGTGACGGCCGTCGAGTCCCGACCCGCAGGGGTCGTCTTGACTCCCAGCCCGGGGGGCCATCGGCCGTTCGGGGCCCGTGTCAAGGCGTTCGTGGCACTGACCAAGCCGCGGATCATCGAACTGCTGCTGATCACCACCATTCCGGTGATGTTCCTGGCCGAGCAGGGCGTGCCGTCGCTGTGGCTGGTGGTGGCGACCACCGTCGGCGGCTATCTCTCGGCCGGCGGCGCCAACGCGCTGAACATGTACATCGACCGCGACATCGACGCGCTGATGGACCGCACCTCGCAGCGGCCGCTGGTCACCGGCATGGTGTCGCCGCGCGAGTGCCTGGCCTTCGGCCTCACCCTCGGCGTCGTCTCCACCGTGTGGTTCGGACTGCTCGTCAACTGGCTGTCCGCCGCGCTGTCGCTCGGTGCGCTGCTCTTCTACGTCGTCGTCTACACGATGCTCCTGAAGCGCCGCACCTCGCAGAACATCGTCTGGGGCGGCATCGCCGGCTGTCTGCCGGTCCTCATCGGCTGGTCGTCGGTGACGAACTCGATGTCGTGGGCGCCGGTCATCCTCTTCCTCGTCATGTTCTTCTGGACGCCGCCGCACTACTGGCCGCTGTCGATGAAGGTGAAGGACGACTACGCGCGCGTGGGCGTGCCGATGCTGCCGGTCGTCGCCTCCAACAAGGTCGTCGCCAAGCAGATCGTCCTCTACAGCTGGGTGATGGTCGCGGTCTCGCTGCTGCTCACCCCGCTCGGCTACACCGGCTGGTTCTACACGTCGGTGGCGCTGCTCGCGGGCGCCTTCTGGCTGTGGGAGGCGCACGGGCTGCAGACCCGCGCCAAGGCCGAGGTGACGGGCGCCAAGCTCAAGGAGATGCGCCTGTTCCACTGGTCCATCACCTATGTGTCGCTGCTGTTCGTGGCGGTGGCCGTGGACCCGTTCCTGCGCTGATCACCAGTACTTTCGCCGACGGGCGGAACGCGTGGCACAGACCACGCGTTCCGCCCGTCGCGCGTTGATCTACTCGCGAGTAGCATCCTGCACATGGCAGAGACCGCAGACACCCAGGTTGACGAGAAGCAGACCGCCAAGGCCGAGCGACGGGCCACCACGCTCGCCAAGCAGATCGGCCACTTCGCCAAGGAGCACGGCGGCGCCGAGGGCCAGGTGGCGTACATCGGCCAGAAGGGCGCGCGGATCGTGCTCGTCGGCGAGGACGGCGGCTGGGGCGACCTGGTGGCCCCCACGTACGAGATCGCGCGCAGCGCCGTGGAGAAGGCCGGGATCACCGTCCACGACGACTTCGACGGCGAGTTCGCGGCGAAGGTGAAGACCGGGCGCTACGAGTGGACCCGGATGGCGGGCCTCCAGCTCGGCGGGCCGAAGAACGCCTGATCCCACAAGGCGAACATACGGCCAGCAACACTGATCCGGGACTCACCCGTTAGGAGGGGTGGAAGCACATCCACCCAGGGAGTCCCGGATGATCGACGCTGTGCCCCCACCGGACCTGGTGGACCAGTGCTGCCACGGAGTGCTCCGTACGGAGCTGGGGCTCGGCACCTTCGAGACGCAGCTCGGCCGGACCGGCGGCCCGCCCGCCCCCGGCACCACGTTCTTCGACACCCAGACCGGCTTCGCGGTGCGCCGCTGGTGCCCGCCGCTGCTGGGCCTCGACGCGCACTGCGCCCCGGCCCGCTATCTCGCCCGCCGACGTGAACTGGGCGTCCTGGAGACCGGCCGGCGGCTGCTGCGCGGCTCGGGGATCTCCACCTATCTGGTGGACACGGGCCTGCCCGGGGATCTGACCGGGCCGGGCGAGATCGCCGCCGCCGGGGCCGCCGACGCCCATGAGATCGTCCGGCTCGAACTCCTCGCCGAGCAGGTCGCCGACACCTCGGGCACCGTCGACTCCTTCCTCGCCAACCTCGCCGAGGCTGTGCACACCGCGGCCGCCTCCGCCGTCGCGTTCGTCTCCGTCTCGGCCGTGCGCCAAGGCCTCGACGCCGATCCGCCGGGCCCGGGCGAGGTGCGCGGCGCGGCGGGCCGCTGGCTCACCCGGCGCCGCATCCAGGAGCCCCTGGAGGACCCCGTGCTGCTGCGGCATGTGCTGTGGAGCGCGGTGGCGTCCGGGCGGCCGCTCCAGCTGAGGCTCGGCATGGACGACCCGACCGGGCTCGCCGCGTTCGCGGCCGCGACCAACGGTCTGGGCACGGATCTGGTGCTGCTGCACGGCTATCCGTACCACCGCCAGGCCGCCCATCTGGCGAGCGTCTTCCCGCATGTGTACGCGGATGTGGGCCCAGCCCTGGTGCGTACGGGCGCGCGGGCCGCCGACGTACTGGCGGAGCTGCTGGAGCTCGCGCCGTTCGGGAAGCTGCTCTACTCCAGCGGCGCGCGCGGGCTGCCCGAGCTGCACGTGGTGAGCGCGCGCCTGTTCACCCAGGCCCTGAGCCGGGTCCTGGGGGCGTGGGTCGCCGAGGGCGCGTGGGCGCGTACGGACGCGGAGCGGGTCGCCGCGATGGTCGCGGCGGGCAACGCGCGACGGGTGTACGGGCTGTCAGGCGCGGGTGAGAGCCGGGTCTGACTGGGCCGGGATCGGCGCGGTCGCGTCCGGGCGCTCGCGCAGCGACAGCAGGACGCGCACCACGGCGATCCACACCAGGCACGAGCCGAACATGTGCAGCGCGACCAGGGCTTCCGGGGTCTTCATGAAGTACTGCACATAGCCCACGACACCCTGCGACATCAGCACCAGGAACAGGTCCCGGGCGCGGTTGCGCGGGCCGACCGGGGCGTCGACCGCCTTCAGGACGAACCAGAGCGCGACCGTGAGCGCCACCACGACCCACGCGAGGTCCGCGTGGAGCTGGCTGATCATGGTCCAGTTGAGCGGGATGCGCTCGACGTCGCTGGAGTCGCCCGCGTGCCGCCCGGCGCCGGTGACGACCGTGCCGACCGCGACCAGCGCGCCCGCCGCGGCCACCAGCAGCCAGGTCAGCTGCACCACGGCCTTGCCCACCAGCGGGCGCGGCGCGCCGTCGCCCTCACGGGTGCGCTGCCAGGTCAGCATCGCGATCGTGAGCAGCGCGGTGGAGAGCAGGAAGTGGGCCGCGACGGTGTACGGGTTGAGGCCGACCAGGACGACGATGCCGCCCAGGATCGCGTTGCCCATGACCACCCAGAACTGGGCCCAGCCGAGCCGGGTGACGCCGGTGCGCCACGGCTTGGCCGCGCGGGCCGCGACGATGGCCCAGCCGACCGCCGCGCACAGGACGTACGTCAGCATCCGGTTGCCGAACTCGACGGCGCTGTGGAAGTTCATCGCGCTGGTCGGCGTCAGGCTCTGGTCGGTGCACTTGGGCCAGGTCGGGCAGCCGAGCCCGGACCCGGTCAGCCGCACCGCGCCGCCGGTCACCACGATGACGACGGCCATGACGACGGCGGACAGCGCCGCGCGCTGGACGGTCCGCGGCGACGGGGTCCACCGCTCGGCGATGAAGGCGAGCGGGTTGCGCACCGCCTGAGCCACATCGGCTCGGGTCACGTTCGGCATGGGCTCTATCGTAGGGGGCCGTTTGTGCATGTTTTCACGAGGGGGGCTCCCGCCGCCGGGACCCCTTGTTTCCAGCGGAAGCGGGGCTCACTCTCAGCGGGAGAGGGGCTCACTCCCAGCGGAAGAACTTCGCCGCCGCGCCGAGGCCGAGCACCGTCCAGACCGCCAGGATCCCGAGGTCGCCCCACGGCATGGCCGCGCCGTGCTGGAGCACGTCCCGCAGGCCGTCCGAGAGCGCGGAGATGGGCAGCAGGCCGAGCGCGTCCTGCACCCCGCCCGGGAACTTGTCCATCGGCACGATGACCCCGCCGCCGACGAGCAGCAGCAGGAACACCAGGTTGGCCCCGGCCAGCGTCGCCTCGGCCTTCAGCGTGCCCGCCATCAGCAGCCCGAGCCCGGAGAACGCGGCCGTGCCGAGCACCATGAGCAGCAGCACCGCGAACGGGTTGCCGTGCGGCGACCAGCCGAGCGCGAAGGCGATCACGGTGAGCAGGATGATCTGGAGCACCTCGGTGACCAGCACCGACAGCGTCTTCGCGGTCATCAGCGCCCAGCGCGGCAGCGGCGAGGCGCCGAGCCGCTTGAGCACCCCGTAACGACGCTCGAAGCCGGTGGCGATGGCCTGGCCGGTAAAGGCGGTGGACATCACCGCGAGCGCCAGGATGCCCGGGGTCAGGAAGTCCACCGACTTGCCCTTGCCGGTGTCGATGATGTCGACGGCGCTGAACAGGACGAGCAGCAGCGCCGGGATGATCACCGTCAGGAGCAGCTGCTCGCCGTTGCGCAGCAGCATCCGCGTTTCCAGCGCGGTCTGCGCCTTGATCATCCGGCCGACGGGGGCCGCCCCCGGGTTCGGCGTGTACGTACCGGCACTCATCAGCGCAGCTCCCTGCCGGTCAGCTCCAAAAAAACGTCTTCGAGGGTGTGGCGCTCGACAGAGATCCCGTCGGGCATCACCCCGTGCTGCGCGCACCACGAGGTCACGGTGGCCAGCAGCTGCGGGTCGACGGTGCCGCTGATGCGGTAGGCGCCCGCGGTGAGCTCGGCGGCGGCGGTGCCGTCGGGCAGCGCCTTGAGGAGGGAGGCGAGGTCCAGGCCCGGGCGGCCGGTGAAGCGCAGGGTGTTCTCGGCGCCGCCCTTGCACAGCGTCTCGGGCGAGCCCTGGGCGACGACCTTGCCCGCGTCGACGATGGCGACGTCGTCGGCGAGCTGCTCGGCCTCGTCCATGAAGTGCGTGGTGAGGACCACCGAGACGCCGTCGGCGCGCAGCTCCCGTACGAGGTCCCAGGTGGAGCGGCGGGCCTGCGGGTCCAGGCCCGCGGTCGGCTCGTCCAGGAAGACCAGTTCGGGGCGGCCGACCACGGCCATGGCGAGCGCGAGGCGCTGCTGCTGGCCGCCGGAGAGCCGGCGGTAGGTGGTGCGGCCGCAGCTCTCCAGGCCCAGGCGCTCGATCAGCGTGGGCACGTCCAGCGGGTGGGCGTGGAGGGTGGCCATGTGGCGCAGCATCTCCTCGGCGCGGGCGCCGGAGTAGACGCCGCCGGACTGGAGCATCACGCCGATGCGCGGGCGCAGCTGTTCGGCCTGGGTGACCGGGTCGAGGCCGAGGACGCGGACGGTGCCCGCGTCCGGTCGGCGGTAGCCCTCGCAGGTCTCGATCGTGGTGGTCTTGCCGGCACCGTTGGGGCCGAGGACGGCGGTGACGGTACCGGCGGCGACGCGCAGGTCGAGGCCGTCGACGGCGGTCTTCGATCCGTACCGTTTCACCAGGTTGGTCACCTGGACGACGGGCTCGCTCTTCATGACGGGCAAGTCTAGGCAGCGCGGGAAGGGGTCCGGACCGTGGGGCGGGGGTCGTACGGAGGCACGGACGCGCGGATGCGTGACCTTTGATTTCCGGCCATCGCGGGGCCCCGCCGAGCCCCTCGGCGACCCGGCCGAAAGTGATCGCCCACGGGTAGCCGAAAAGCGTCCCGGCGCGGCCATACGTCGAGGTCAAACCGGTCGCCGGGGTCCATTTCGAGGATGTCTCAATTGATCGATCAAAGATCGTTTCCGCAGGTCACCTTAGGTATGCCTAAGTGATGCACCGCACCGTTCGGTGATCGGGACGTGGCTTGTCAGGCTCTGAGGAATTACGCAACAATGGTGTTGTGAAAAACGTTGGCGAGGCTCCGCAGGAGGAACTCGCGACCGGTGAGCGGTCCACCCGCAACCGGGTCGCGCGCTCCATCCTGGACCATGGGCCCTCCACCGTCGCGGACCTCGCGAAGCGCCTCGGCCTCACCCAGGCCGCCGTCCGCCGCCATCTCGACGCACTGGTGGCCGACGAGGTCGTGGCCCCCCGCGAACAGCGGGTGTACGGGGCACGGACCCGTGGCAGGCCCGCGAAGGTCTTCGCCCTCACCGACTGCGGGCGGGACGCCTTCGACCAGTCGTACGACAAGCTGGCCGTCGACGCGCTCCGCTGGATCGAGCGGTCGGCCGGCGGCGGCGCCGCGGGCGAAGAGGCCGTCGTGGCGTTCGCCCGCGCCCGCATCGAGGCGCAGGCCGAGACGTACCGCGAAGCGATCGACGCGGCCGGGCCCGAGCAGCGCACCGAGGCTCTGGCCAAGGCCTTGACCGCCGACGGGTACGCTGCTACGGCACGCAGCGCTCCCCTCCCCGGACGGGGTGAGCAGCTCTGCCAGCACCACTGCCCGGTCGCGCACGCCGCCGAGCAGTTCCCGCAGCTGTGCGAGGCGGAGACGGAGTTCTTCTCCCGCCTCCTCGGGACCCATGTGCAGCGTCTGGCCACCATCGCCCACGGCGACGGGGTGTGCACGACGTTCATCCCGCACAGCGCACCACAGACCACCACCGAATCAGCATCCACAAGCACGGCCGGGAGGAACCCCGCATGACTCTCCCCACGGAGACTGCCCACCCCGAACTTGAAGGCCTGGGCAACTACGAGTACGGCTGGGCCGACTCCGACGCGGCGGGCTCCACTGCCAAGCGCGGGCTCTCCGAGGACGTCGTCCGCGACATCTCGGCGAAGAAGAACGAGCCCGAGTGGATGCTGAAGCTGCGCCTCAAGGGCCTGCGCCTCTTCGACCGCAAGCCCATGCCCAAGTGGGGTTCCGACCTCTCCGGCATCGACTTCGACAACATCAAGTACTTCGTGCGGTCGACGGAGAAGCAGGCGGAGTCCTGGGAGGACCTGCCCGAGGACATCAAGAACACGTACGACAAGCTCGGCATCCCCGAGGCGGAGAAGCAGCGCCTCGTCGCCGGTGTCGCGGCCCAGTACGAGTCCGAGGTCGTCTACCACCAGATCCGTGAGGACCTGGAGCAGCAGGGCGTCATCTTCCTGGACACCGACACCGCGCTGAAGGAGCACCCGGAGCTCTTCCAGGAGTACTTCGGCACGGTCATCCCGGTCGGCGACAACAAGTTCGCGTCGCTGAACACGGCCGTGTGGTCCGGCGGCTCGTTCATCTACGTGCCCAAGGGTGTCCGCGTCGACATCCCGCTGCAGGCCTACTTCCGTATCAACACGGAGAACATGGGCCAGTTCGAGCGGACGCTGATCATCGTCGACGAGGACGCCTACGTCCACTACGTCGAGGGCTGCACCGCGCCGATCTACTCCTCGGACTCGCTGCACAGCGCCGTCGTGGAGATCATCGTCAAGAAGGGCGGCCGCTGCCGCTACACGACGATCCAGAACTGGTCGAACAACGTCTACAACCTGGTCACCAAGCGCGCCGTGGCGTACGAGGGCGCGACCATGGAGTGGATCGACGGCAACATCGGTTCCAAGGTCACCATGAAGTACCCGGCCGTCTACCTGATGGGCGAGCACGCCAAGGGCGAGACCCTGTCCATCGCCTTCGCGGGCGAGGGCCAGCACCAGGACGCCGGCTCCAAGATGGTCCACATGGCGCCGAACACGTCGTCCAACATCGTCTCCAAGTCGGTGGCCCGCGGCGGCGGCCGTACCTCGTACCGCGGTCTGGTCGAGATCGGCGAGGGCGCGGCCGGATCGAAGTCGAACGTGCTCTGTGACGCGCTGCTCGTCGACACGATCTCCCGCTCCGACACCTACCCGTACGTCGACGTCCGCGAGGACGACGTGTCCATGGGCCACGAGGCGACCGTCTCCAAGGTCTCCGAGGACCAGCTCTTCTACCTGATGAGCCGCGGTCTGACGGAGTTCGAGGCGATGGCGATGATCGTGCGCGGCTTCGTCGAGCCGATCGCCAAGGAGCTGCCCATGGAGTACGCCCTTGAGCTCAACCGGCTGATCGAGCTGCAGATGGAGGGCTCGGTCGGCTAGTACGGCGACCGTCCCCGCAGCAGTGAACGCAGACTGATCCAGGAAGAGAGCACTACGACAGCCATGGCTGAGGCTCAGAACATCCCGGCGGGCTCCACCACCGCCGGTTCGATCGCGGTGGCCGCCGAGTCGACCGTCGCCACGCGCATGAGCGCGCCCCCGTCCTTCGACGTCGCGGACTTCCCGGTCCCGCACGGCCGCGAGGAGGAGTGGCGCTTCACGCCGCTGGAGCGGCTGCGCGGGCTGCACGACGGCACCGCGATCGCGACCGGCGACGGCGTGCGCGTCGAGGTGACGGCTCCCGAGGGCGTCGTCGTCGAGACCGTCGGCCGCGACGACGCGCGGCTCGGCAGGGCCGGTACGCCGGTCGACCGCGTCGCCGCCCAGGCGTACTCCTCGTTCGAGAAGGCCTCGGTCGTCACCGTCCCCAAGGAGTCGGTCCTCACCGAGCCGATCCGTATCGCCGTGCACGGCGAGGGCGGCACCGTCTTCGCCCACCAGGTCATCGAGCTCGGCGCGTTCGCCGAGGCTGTCGTGGTCATCGACCACACCGGCGACGCGGTCCTCGCGGCCAACGTCGACTACATCCTGGGCGACGGCGCCAAGCTGACCGTCGTCTCCGTCCAGGACTGGGACGACAAGGCCGTCCACGTCTCCCAGCACAACGCGCTGGTCGGCCGGGACGCCTCCTTCAAGTCCGTCGTGGTCACCTTCGGCGGCGACCTGGTCCGGCTGCACCCGCGGGTCTCCTACGCGGGCACCGGCGGCGAGGCCGAGCTCTTCGGCCTGTACTTCACCGACAAGGGCCAGCACCAGGAGCACCGGCTCTTCGTCGACCACAACACGCCGCACTGCAAGTCCAACGCCGTGTACAAGGGCGCCCTCCAGGGCGACGACGCGCACGCCGTGTGGATCGGCGACGTCCTCATCCAGGCCAAGGCCGAGGGCACCGACACCTACGAGATGAACCGCAACCTGGTCCTCACGGACGGCGCGCGGGTCGACTCGGTGCCGAACCTGGAGATCGAGACCGGCGAGATCGCCGGCGCCGGTCACGCCTCCGCCACCGGCCGCTTCGACGACGAGCAGCTGTTCTACCTGATGGCGCGCGGCATCCCGCAGGCCGAGGCCCGCCGTCTGGTGGTCCGCGGCTTCTTCGCGGAGCTCGTCCAGCAGGTCGGCGTCGCGGACGTCGAGGAGCGCCTGCTCGCCAAGATCGAGGCGGAGCTGGAGGCATCCGTCTGATGACCGCCTTCGTCCGCGTCTGCGCACTGAGCGAGCTGGAGGAGGACACCCCGAAGCGGGTGGAACTCGACGGCACGCCGGTGTCGGTCGTCCGCACGTCGGGCGAGGTGTTCGCGATCCACGACATCTGCTCGCACGCGAACGTCTCGCTGTCGGAGGGCGAGGTGGAGGACTGCCAGATCGAGTGCTGGCTGCACGGCTCCACCTTCGACCTGCGCACCGGCAAGCCCTCCGGCCTGCCCGCGACGCGACCCGTGCCCGTATACCCCGTAAAGATCGAAGGGGACGATGTTCTCGTCTCCGTGTCCCAGGAGAACTGAAGTCCCCATGGCAACGCTTGAAATCCGCGACCTGCACGTCTCCGTGGAAGCCGAGAACGGCCCCCGGGAGATCCTCAAGGGCGTCGACCTGACCGTGAAGCAGGGCGAGACCCACGCCATCATGGGCCCCAACGGCTCCGGCAAGTCCACCCTCGCGTACTCGCTCGCGGGTCACCCCAAGTACACGATCACCAGCGGCACGGTCACCCTGGACGGCGAGGACGTCCTGGAGATGTCCGTCGACGAGCGCGCCCGCGCCGGTGTCTTCCTCGCCATGCAGTACCCGGTCGAGGTCCCCGGTGTCTCGGTCTCCAACTTCCTGCGCACCTCCGCCACCGCCGTGCGCGGCGAGGCGCCGAAGCTGCGTACCTGGGTGAAGGAGGTCAAGTCCGCGATGGAGCAGCTCCAGATGGACCCGGCCTTCGCCGAGCGCAACGTCAACGAGGGCTTCTCCGGCGGTGAGAAGAAGCGCCACGAGATCCTTCAGCTGGAGCTCCTCAAGCCGAAGATCGCGATCCTCGACGAGACCGACTCCGGTCTGGACGTCGACGCGCTGCGCATCGTCTCCGAGGGCGTCAACCGCGTCCGCGAGACCGGCGAGGTCGGCACCCTGCTGATCACGCACTACACGCGCATCCTGCGCTACATCAAGCCCGACTTCGTGCACGTCTTCGCGAACGGCCGGATCGCCGAGTCCGGCGGCGCCGAGCTCGCCGACAAGCTGGAGAACGAGGGCTACGAGGCTTACACGAAGGGCGGCGCTTCCGAGTGACGATTCTGCCGGGCCTCCTCGACACCGAGGCGATCCGCAAGGACTTCCCCTTGCTGGACCGCGTGGTCCACGACGGGAAGAAGATCGTGTACCTCGACAGCGCGGCGACTTCGCAGAAGCCGCGCCAGGTGCTCGACGCTCTCAACGAGTACTACGAGCGGCACAACGCCAACGTCCACCGTGGTGTGTACACGGTGGCCGAGGAGGCCACGGCCCTGTACGAAGGCGCGCGCGACAAGGTCGCCGCGTTCGTCAACGCGCCGAGCCGCAACGAGGTGATCTTCACCAAGAACGCCTCGGAGTCGCTCAACCTGGTCGCCAACATGCTGGGCTGGGCGGACGAGCCCTACCGCGTGGACCACGAGACCGAGATAGTCATCACGGAGATGGAGCACCACTCCAACATCGTGCCGTGGCAGCTGCTCTCGCAGCGCACGGGCGCGAAGCTGAAGTGGTTCGGCCTCACCGACGACGGCCGTCTCGACCTGTCCAACATCGACGAGATCATCACCGAGAAGACGAAGATCGTCTCCTTCACGCTGGTCTCCAACCTGATGGGCACCGTCAACCCGGTCGAGGCGATCGTGCGCCGCGCCCAGGAGGTCGGCGCGCTGGTCTGCGTCGACGCCTCCCAGGCCGCGCCGCACATGCCGCTGGACGTGCAGGCGCTCCAGGCCGACTTCGTGGCCTTCACCGGCCACAAGATGTGCGGCCCGACGGGCATCGGCGTGCTGTGGGGTCGCCAGGAGCTCCTGGAGGACCTGCCGCCGTTCCTGGGCGGCGGCGAGATGATCGAGACGGTCTCGATGCACTCGTCCACCTACGCCCCGGCGCCGCACAAGTTCGAGGCCGGTACGCCCCCGATCGCCCAGGCCGTCGGCCTCGGCGCGGCCGTGGACTACCTCTCCGCCATCGGCATGGACAAGATCGCCGCGCATGAGCACGCGATCACCGAGTACGCGGTCAAGCGCCTCCTTGAGGTCCCCGACCTGCGGATCATCGGCCCCACCACGGCCGAGGACCGCGGCGCCGCGATCTCCTTCGTCCTCGGCGACATCCACCCGCACGACGTGGGCCAGGTCCTGGACGAGCAGGGCATCGCGGTCCGGGTCGGCCACCACTGCGCGCGCCCGGTCTGCCTGCGCTACGGAATTCCCGCGACCACGCGAGCGTCTTTCTATCTGTACTCCACGCCCGCCGAGGTCGACGCCCTGGTGAGCGGGCTGGAGCACGTACGAGACTTCTTCGGCTAGGGGTTAAACGACGTGAAGCTGGATTCGATGTACCAGGACGTCATCCTGGACCACTACAAGCATCCGCACGGCCGGGGCTTGCGGGACGGTGACGCCGAGGTGCACCACGTGAACCCGACGTGCGGCGACGAGATCACTCTCCGCGTCAAGTACGAGGGTTCGCAGATCTCGGACATCTCGTACGAGGGGCAGGGCTGCTCGATCAGCCAGGCCAGCGCCTCGGTCCTCAACGACCTGCTGGTCGGCAAGGACCTCGACGAGGCGCAGCGGATCCAGGAGACGTTCCTGGAGCTGATGCAGTCCAAGGGCCAGCTGGAGCCGGACGACGCGATGGAGGAGGTGCTGGAGGACGCGGTGGCGTTCGCCGGCGTCTCCAAGTACCCCGCGCGCGTGAAGTGTGCTCTGCTGAGCTGGATGGCCTGGAAGGACGCGACGGCCCAGGCACTGGGTGCCGGAGCCGAGAGGAAGAGCGCATGACCGAGAACGCAGAGGCCACTTTGAAGCCGGCCTCCGAGGAAGAAGTCCGCGAGGCGCTGTACGACGTCGTCGACCCCGAGCTGGGCATCGACGTCGTCAACCTCGGCCTCATCTACGGCATCCACATCGACGACTCCAACGTCGCCACCCTGGACATGACCCTGACGTCGGCGGCCTGCCCGCTGACCGATGTGATCGAGGACCAGGCGAAGTCCGCGACCGAGGGCATCGTCAACGAGCTCAAGATCAACTGGGTCTGGATGCCGCCGTGGGGCCCGGACAAGATCACGGACGACGGGCGCGAGCAGCTGCGGGCGTTGGGCTTCAACGTCTGACCACCCCGTCGCACCAGTACGCCGGACGGCCCTTGCGCGTTTGCTCGCGCGAGGGCCGTCCGGCGTTGTGCGTCTCCCGTCCGTATCGCGTACGGCTGGACGCGCGAACTGCCCGGGTAGCCGGGCCCGGTACGGTCGGGGGCATGGTGTGCGACCCGGGGACGTGTGAGTGATGGCCCGTCGGTACGACCCCGAGCGGCGGGGGCGCATCATCGACGCCGCGATCCGGGTGGTCGGCGAGCGCGGGATCGCCGGGCTCAGCCATCGCAGCGTCGCCGCCGAGGCCGATGTGCCGCTCGGCTCCACCACGTACCACTTCAAGACGCTCGACGAGCTGATGGTCGCCGCGCTGCGGCAGGCCAACGAGGGGTTCGCCGCCGCGATCCGCGACTGCGGCGCGCTGGAGGAGCCCGGCGTGGACGTGGCCGCCGAGCTCGCGCGCCTGATGGGCGAGTGGATCGCGGGGGACCGGGCGCGCGTGGAGCTGGAGTACGAGCTCTATCTCGCCGCGCTCCGGCGGCCCCCGCTGCGGCCCGTCGCCGCCGAGTGGGCCGAGGGCGTGGCCGAGGTGCTGGCCCGGCACACGGACCCGGTGACCGCGCGCGGCCTGGTCGCGCTGATGGACGGGATCTGTCTGCAGGCGCTGCTGACGGGCGGCGACTACGACGAGGAGTACGCGCGCATGCTGCTTGCCCGAATGCTGCCCTGACGTTCACCCTGTCGTTATGTACGGGCGTACGCATCGCTGTGTACGCTTGTCCGCATGCCGTACGTCCTGCTCTCCTGCGCCATCGCGTCGGAGATCGCCGCCACCTCCGCGATGAAGTACAGCGAGGGGTTCACCAGGCTCGCGCCCTCGCTGGTCACCGTCTGCGGGTACCTTTTCGCCTTCTACATGCTGTCGTTGACCCTGAAGTCGATGTCGGTGGGCACCGCGTACGCGATCTGGTCCGGTGCCGGTACGGCCGTCATCGCCGCCATCGGGATGCTCTTCATGGGCGAGACGATGACGGCCGCCAAGTTCGCCGGGATCGCGCTGATCATCGGTGGCGTGGTGCTGGTCAACATGGGCGGCGCCACGCACTGAGGCTCAGCCCGCGGTCCCCGCCCGGCGCACCGCCGCCAGCGCCCCTCGCACGCTCTCCTCGATGTCGGTGATCGGGTACAGCGCCTCGATCACCGTACGGTCCGCGTCGATCACCAGCGTCAGGCGCTTGAGGCGGCTCACCCCCGCCGTGCGGAACGTCGGCAGCCGCAGCGCGGCCGTCAGCGTGAGGTCCGCGTCCGACAGGAGCGGGAAGCGCAGCCGCTCCTTGTCCGCGAACGCCCGCTGCTCGTCCGGGCGTTGGCTGGACACCCCGTGCACGGTCGCGCCCGCCGCCGTGAACTCGGCGAGCTGGTCGCGGAACGTGCACGACTCCAGGGTGCAGCCGGGCGCCCCCGGAATCCCCGCCCAGCCGGGCGGATAGGCGTCCTTGCGGGCGTACGCGCCGGGGAAGCAGTACAGCACGGTGTACGGCGTTCCGGACGCCACCGGGTCCCTCAACTCGCCGTCGTAGTCGGTGAGTTGAAGCTCCGGCACCTTCGTGCCGACCAGCTCCCGCACTCGCTCGGTCTCCCCGGACGCCTGAGTCGCCGTGGCCATCGTCTCTCCTTCTCCCAGCACCCAGGTGTCTCCCCAGTCCTGGAGTGCGATCAGTACGGGCAGCAGGGCACGGCCGCGCGGGGTGAGCCGGTACTCGTACCGGACCGGGCGGTCCTGGTACGGCTCCCGGCTCAGCACCCCCGTCTCCACCAGCAGCCTCAGCCGTTCGGCGAGCACCTTGCGGGACATGCCGAGCTCGCGCTGGAGCGCGTCGAAGCGGTGCACCCCGCGTGCGGTGTCGCGCACGATCAGCAGGGTCCACCAGTCGCCGACCACGTCCAGGGCCTGGGCGATGGCGCAGTGCTCGTCATTCAGACGGGTGCGTTGAGGCATGACTCCCATCCTTGCGTACGCCGTTGACCTGCGACCCTCATGCTGACATAGTCCGTTCCCATAAGGAACTCACTCATAGTGCAACGATCTCAGGGGGAGACGGCGTGAGGACTCTGCGCGCGGTGCCGAGAACCGTCCGGCTGTTGTGTTTCGGCATCTTCTTCAACGCCGTCGTCAGCTTCACGTTCGTCTATCTCTTCGTGTACCTGACCGGCCCGCGCGGCCTCAGCGTCGCCCAGGCCGGAGTGATCAGCGGCGTCGGCGGCATCGGACTGGTCGCCGGGAACTTCACCGGCGGCTCGTTCGGCGACCGCTACGGCCACCGGCGCGCCCTGCTCGCGGGCGCGGTCGTCAGCGGCGCGCTCCTGTCCGTCCTCGGACTGCTGCCGACCGCCGCGCTGTACGCCGCGCTGCCGCTCGCCCAGTACGCCTCGGGCGTGGTCCGGGCGGCCAACTCCGCGCTCGTCGCGGTCTCCGTCCCCGAGGGCAGCCGCCGCCAGGGGTTCGCCGTCATGCGGTTCGCGTCGAACGCGGGGTTCACCGTTGGGCCGCCGCTCGGCGCATTGGTCGCCGCCCAGTGGTCGTACGGCTGGCTGTTCGCCGCCGACGGCCTCGGCACCCTGCTCTTCGCGGCGTACGCGGCCCGGGTGCTGCCCGCCCGCGCGGCCGCGCACACCCGGCCTTCGTACGACCCCGGCGCCCCGGGCCTGTGGCGCGAACTGCGGGCCCGGCCCGCCGTCCTCGTCCTGCTCGCCGCGATCGTCTGCGTCGACCTCGTCTACCGCCAGCAGTACTCCACCCTGCCCGTCTTCCTCGCCGACCACGGCCTGGACGCCCATGTGTACGGCTGGCTGATCGCGATCAACGGGGGAGTGATCCTCTGCCTCGAACTGCCCGCCGTCCAGGTGCTGCGCCGCCGTGCGCCGCTGTCGATCGTCGGCTGCGGGCTGCTCCTGGTCGGCCTCGGCTACGCGATGCTCATCCCGGGCGCCTCGATCGGCTGGGCCGTCGCGCTGATGGTGTCGCTCACCCTCGGCGAGATCCTGTACAAGACCACCGCCACCGCGTACGTCGCCGACCAGGCGCCCGCCCACGCCCAGGGCCGCTTCCAGAGCCTGTACGCGGGCGCCTCCATCAGCGGCCAGGTGCTCGCCCCACCGCTCGGCGGCGCCCTCTACACCGCCGCGCCCGGCCTTCTCTGGCCCGTGTGCGCCGCCCTCGCGGGTCTCGCCGGGCTCGCCGTGCTGCGGGCGCGGGGGCTGCGGACCCCGCTGACCGGGGGTGACGCGCGCCCGTCACATGAGACCGGTTGGCCCCGGCGGGCCGCCGCCGGTTAGGTTTTCCGCTATGACCGACACGACTGCTACTGCTTCTCGCTCCACCGGCGCCGTCGCCGCCGGCCTCGCCACCATCGCCGGCGACGGCACCGTTCTCGACACCTGGTTCCCCGCCCCCGAGCTGGTGGCCGAGCCCGGCCCGGCCGGCACCGAGCGGCTCACCGCCGACCAGGCCACCGCCCTCCTCGGCCAGGGCGCCGCCGCCGCGCTCGGCGTCGACGCGCGCCGGGGCGTCGAGGTCGTCGCCGTCCGTACGGTCATCGCCTCGCTCGACGACAAGCCGCTCGACGCGCACGACACCTACCTGCGGCTGCACCTGCTCTCGCACCGCCTGGTCAAGCCGCACGGCCAGAACCTGGACGGCATGTTCGGCCTGCTCGCCAACGTCGCCTGGACCTCGCTCGGCCCGGTCGCCGTCGACGAGCTGGAGACCGTACGGCTGAACGCCCGCGCCGCCGGACTCCACCTCCAGGTGACGTCCGTCGACAAGTTCCCGCGCATGACGGACTACGTGGCCCCCAAGGGAGTCCGTATCGCCGACGCCGACCGGGTGCGCCTGGGTGCGCACCTGGCCGAGGGCACGACCGTGATGCACGAGGGCTTCGTGAACTTCAACGCGGGGACTTTGGGGACGTCGATGGTCGAGGGGCGGATCTCCGCCGGTGTCGTCGTCGGCGACGGGTCCGACATCGGGGGCGGCGCGTCCACGATGGGCACGCTGTCCGGTGGCGGCAACGTCCGCATCGTGATCGGCGAGCGGTGCCTCGTGGGCGCCGAGGCCGGTGTGGGTATCGCCCTCGGCGATGAGTGTGTCGTCGAGGCCGGGCTGTACGTCACTGCCGGTACGCGGGTGACGATGCCCGATGGGCAGATCGTGAAGGCTCGTGAGCTTTCGGGTGCGTCGAACATTCTGTTCCGGCGGAACTCGGTTACGGGCGCTGTTGAGGCTCGGCCCAACAATGCCGTGTGGGGTGGGCTTAACGAGATTCTGCACAGTCACAACTGACGCGTTTTCGGGTGCGGACCGTGGTGGGCTGGTCGCGCAGTTCCCCGCGCCCCTAGGGGGTTGCGCTCGGCCCACTGCGTAGTAAGAGCCAGCAGCCCTGCGGCCCTGGCTAGTCGTGGATCAGGTCGTCGTATGCCCTCTGCAACACGGCGACCTGGTCCGGGGACGCCGGTTGCAGGGGTTCCCTCACCGGGTTGCTCAGCAGCGCCTTGGTCGTCACCGTGCCCGGTAGGCCCGAGGACATCATCAGTTCCGACAGGGGGAGCGTGAGGTGGTTGAGGCGGGTCGCCTCGGCCACTTCGCCCCTGTCGTGGGCGTCCAGGGGGGCGCGCATCTGGCGGGGGGCCACGTTGGCGACCGTGCTGACGTATCCCGCGCCGCCCACCGCGTACAGCGGGAGGTTCATCTCCTCGCAGCCCGAGTAGTACGCCAGCGAGGTGCGGCCGATGACCTTGGTCGAGCCGAGCAGGTCGTACGCGCAGTCCTTGACCGCCACGATCCGCTCGTGGTCCGCGAGCCGCAGCAGCGTGTCCGTGCCGATCCGCACGCCCGCCCGGCCGGGGATGTCGTAGAGCATCACCGGCAGCCCCGTGGCGTCCGCGACCGTACGGAAGTGTGCCTCGATCGCGTCCTGCGGCGGGCGGCTGTAGTACGGGCTCACCACCAACAGGCCGTCCGCGCCCGCCTGTTCGGCCTGGCGGGCCAGCTCGACGGTGTGCCGGGTGGACGCGGTGCCGACCCCGGACAGGACGCGCACGTCGTCGCCCACCGCCTCGCGCACCGCCCGGACCAGCGCGGCCTTCTCCGCGTCCGTCGTGGTCGGCGACTCGCCGGTGGTGCCGCTCAGGACCAGGCCGTCGCAGCCCTCGGCCACCAGGCGCGCGGCATGCCGCTGGGCGCCGTCCAGGTCGAGTTCGTCGTCGGCGGTGAAGGGCGTGATCATGGCGCAAAGTGCGCGCCCGAAAGGGCGTGAGTGGGTCACTCGTGAAGTCTGGGTCGTATGAATGGTGAAGGTCTACTTAGAATTTCTTGGGGTGAATGACAAGTGGTGCTGAAGTGTTCTTGAACCGGCCTCTTCCCGGGCGCTCTTGGCCTGCGGCACGTCGTACGTCACCATGAGAGACCGGTGTGTCCGTTCATGCCCGTACCGTCGTACTCGTCGGAGGTCGTCATGAGGCTCGGCAAGGCTCTCGCCACTGGTGTCGCGGAAGAACAGCCCGACGTTTCGGTACGGGACGAGGATGCGGGACGGGCCAAGGCCGTCCTCGCGTCCGAGGAGATCCCGGCCGAGGTTCCCGTCGAGGTGACGGCGGGCCGATGAGGCTGCGGCTCCCCGAGGAACGCCCGACGGAGCCGCCCACCGGCTACAAGATCGCCCACCCGGCGCTCTCCCAGGACGGCTCCCGGGCCGCTTTCCTGGGCGTCTCGCTGGGCGCCGCGCTCCCGTACGGCGTGCTGGACGAGGCGCGCTGCGCCTACGGGCGGCGCCATCGCTCGCCCTCGCGGCTCTGCGACTGCGGCTTCCACTGTCTGCACGAGCGCTCCGAGGCGTACGCGCTGACCTGCGTGGCCGAGCACCGGGGCGCGCTGCTCCTGGAAGTCGCGGTGCTCGGGCGGTACATGAGGTTCGAGCGCGGCTCGCGGTACGCCCGTCAGCGGGTGTGCACCGCGACCGCCGGGCCGTGCCGCTGCGGGCGCCGGGCGTCCGGGCTCGCCGACGCGGGCTGGGGGCGGCCGGGGTGGCGGGTGGTGGAGCCGGTCTGCGCGGTGTGCGCCGGGCCGCGCGTGACCGTGTCCTTCGCCGACTTCGCTACGCGCGGCGGTGAGGGCTTGAAAGTGCTCGCCGCGCCAGGACCCGACGTCGGCGCTCCGCCGCCGGGCCGGACCGTGCCGGAGCTCGTCGCCGAGGCGGCGCTGCTCCAGGCCCGACTGGACTGGTTCCAGAGCGAGTTGGCGCGCCTGGGTGAGAAGGACGGCTGATCCTCGCGGTTACCAGAGGTTGTGGTGGGACCAGGTCGGGTCGCCCGCGTACGGGTGGAAGGAGTCCAGGTTGTCCTTGGCCGGGTGCGCCCGCCCGGCCGGTCCGGCCGCGAACGCCCGCAGCAGGTTCTCCGTGACCTTCGACGTGAACGCGGCCGTACGGGAGTCGATGCCGTGCCCGCCCTCGCCGATCGTCGACTGGACCCAGCGCATGGTGCCGGTGTTGAAGACGCCCGCGCCCGACTTCACCGTGTAGTAGGCCGAGTTGGCGTACGAGTGCACGCCCCGGCAGGTCAGCGGCGAGTGCGAGATCACCTCTATGGGGCGGGGCGTGGTCTCGTCGCCGTTGGCGCGGTCGTACTCGGTGCCGACCAGGCCAGGGAACTTGGCGCCCTGCTTCACTCCCGTTCCGGCGAAGAGCCAGTGGGCGGGGGAGGTGACCACATAGTCGGCGGTGGTCGGGTTGGACTCGTAGAGCGTGCCGGTGAGGGAGTTCTCCGGCTGGGCGTGCGGGGGTTCGCGGAAGTTGGTGGTCGGCGGTTCGCCCTCGCCCCGGCCCGGGTCCTTGGGCCAGTCGTTCTTGTAGCAGACGATGAGCCGCTGCTCGCCGAGCGCCGTCTTCTCCAGACGGATCCGGCGGAAGCACGCGTTGGCGCCCAGGAACGCGATATTGGTGCCCGCGTCACGGACGGCGGTGACCCGGTCGCGCATGGCCTGCGTCCAGTACTCGTCGTGGCCGAGCGAGATCACCGCCGTGGCACCCGCCAGGATCCTGGGATCGCGCTCGATGTCCATGTTGGTGACGTACGCGGGCTCCAGGCCGAGCCGCTCGGCGAGCGCCACGACCGGCTGCTCGTACGTGAGGAACAGGCCGTCGCCGTCGCGGTCGTACGGGCGGTCGCAGCTGACCGCGCGCGAGCGGTCGCCGTCGTCGTCGCTCGGGCCGTTGTAGAGGCTGTAGCCGCCCCACTCGTTGTACGCCTGCCAGGTCGCCACCGCGTTCACCAGCACCACCCGGCCCTTGGTGGTGGCGGAGCGCACGGTGACCGGGACATAGCGCTGGCCGCCGGTCGACGCCGTCAGCTTGATCAGATACGCGCCCTCCGGCCAGTCCCTGGTGGGGACTTCGGCGGTCGGGGACCAGGGCGCGGTGACGGTGTTGGTGTGCTCGGCCACCTTCGCGGCGGGCTGGCGGACGCCCTTGAGGGTGCCCGACTCCCACACCTTGCGGGCCAGCGCGCCCCCGTACCAGCCCATCCGGAACGCCTCGGCCCGGAACGTCGGGGCGGTGGTGTGCACATGGAGGCGGAACGCCTCGCCCCGCGCGACGCCGGTGCGGTCCGCGAACCCCTCGATCTCGTTCTTGGCGCCGCGCCCCTTGAGCCGCCATCCGGCATCGCCCGGGCGGTCGTTCTCCTTGGCCGGGCCCTCGGTGCCCGGTGACGCGCCGGGGTCCTTGCGGGTGCCGGTCGCGGGCCCGCCGTCGGACGAGCAGCCCGCGGCCCCGGCCGCCGCGACGGCGCCCGCCGCCCCGAGAAAGATCCTGCGACTGAAGGCCGCGCGGTCCATGACGTACTCCGCTCCCCTGAACAGCTGCGTCCGGGGACTTCCGCCGGACCGGTCCAGTGTGCGGGATCATGGCCGGAAATTGTCGGATGACATGATCTATGGACTTGACCTCAAGCGAGCTTGAGGTCGGTGCGCCCCGGCCGCCTGAGCGCTCCGCGCCCCTGAAAGGGGCGCGGAGCCGCATCCTTGGCCTACGGGCGGAAGCGGATGATCTGCGGGTCGTGGTCGCTGGTCTGGTCGGCGAACTCCGCGTTGATGTGCACGCTGTCGTAGGCGAAGTTCCGGATGGCGGGGCTGGTCAGGATCTGGTCCAGGACCTGGGTGTTGCCCTGGTAGACGTAGGAGTAACGCTCCTTCTTCGGCAGCGAGCGGAACGCGGTGCGCAGCGCGCCGCCGTTCTCCAGGGCCTTGGTCGTGCCCGAGAAGTCGAAGTCGTTGATGTCGCCGATCGCGAGCACGCGCGCGTGCTTGTCGACCGCGAGCAGCTGCTTGACGAAGCCGTTCACGGCCTGCGCCTGGAGCAGCCGCTTGTCCTCCGAGGAGCGCGGCACCGGCTGGTGCTGCGAGAGAAGCGACTCGTCGCCGCCCTTGGACGCGAAGTGGTTGGCGATGACGAAGACCGTACGGCCCTTGAAGACGAACTCGCCCGCGAGCGGCTTGCGGCTGTCCACCCACGCCGGGTTGGCCGGGTCGATGCGGCCGGGGGAGAGGGTGAGGGCCGGGTGGCCCTTGGCGCCGGTGACGCCGACGGCGGTCTTGTAGTCGCCGCCGGGCCGGTCCGTGAACGACACGCGCGCGGGGTTGAAGAGGAACACCTGGCGGATGTTGCCGCCGGGCTCGCCGCCGTCCTTGTCGTTCTCGGGGCTGATCGAGCGCCACTGGTAGGCCGGGCCGCCCTTCGCGGCGATCGCGTCCGTGAACTTCTTGATCGTGTCGGACGCGTCGACCGTGCCGTCGTTCTTCGCCCCGCTGTTGTCCTGGATCTCCTCCAGGGCCACGATGTCGGGCGAGGCGAGGTGGGTGACGATGCCGTCGGCGAGCGCGTCGAACTTCGTCTGCGGGTCGGTCGGGTGCAGGTTCTCCACGTTGTACGTGGCGACCGCCAGCTCGCCGGTGCGCTGCTTGCGGGTGCTCTCGCGCTTGAGGCCGTTGTCCTTGACCGTGCCCAGCGTGCGGGCGGCGATCGTGTACCCGCCGAACTGGTTGAAGTCCAGGGGGCCTTCGGTGGTGCCGGTCAGGGTGTCGCCGACGTTCGCCTTGGGGAACGGCTGCTGGGCCGTCGGGATCAGGCTCTGGATCTGGAGGCGTCCGGTGTTCTGGGCGTCGTACGACGAGTAGAGCGTGCCGCCCCGCTTGGTCTTGTTCTCGTTGGGCTTCACCGTCGCCCAGAGCTCGTTGTACTGGTCGGTGCGGCCGACCACGCGCGAGGTGCCGATGCGGACGTTCATGCCCTCCAGGGACTCGTAGTAGTCCGTGGCGTACTTCCTGGGCTGGAGGGTGAGGCCGTTGACGCTGTTGCCCGCGGCCGGGTCGCCCGCCGGGGTGTAGCGGCCGGGCACGGAACGGGCCGTGATGACCACCGGCGCGGGCACCGCGTTGCCGGACGAGACGACGGTCACGGTCGGCTTGGATATCTGGGTCAGCGACTGGTTGCCCGAGGACAGGCCGCCCGGGACGTACTCGGTGACCGTGCCGGCGACCTTCACCGCGTCGCCGACCGCCACGGTCGGGGCCGAGCCCGTGAAGACGAAGATGCCCTCGCTGGTGGCCGGGTTGTCGTCCGGAGCGGTGTCCTGGAACCAGAAGCCCTTCGACGAGCCGTACGTCCGGACGCCCGTGACGACGCCCGGGACCTCGGTGACCTGCTGTCCCGCCAGCGGCGAGGTGCGGGTGGTGCCCTGGATGTCGTGGATGCGGGCCGTGACGGGGGCGGCCGGGCCGGCGGCGGCCGACGAGGTGCCGGTGAGCAGACCGGCGCCCAGCGCGGCGGCGACGACGGCGGAGACGGCGGCGGTTCTCGGAACGGGCATCAAGGAACTCCGAAGGGATGAGGGAGGACGGGTGTCGTGCCGCGCCCGTGCGGTGGCGCGTCGTAGTTCCACATGAAGCTCGGGATGCAGCTCGCTGTGTAGTTCTACGCGCGTCAATCTCTTGGCTGGGCGGGGCAGTTGTCAAGGGTCGCCGGGTGGCCGGAACCCGACGGGAAGATGAACCGGCGGCCCCGGGGTGCCGGGTGCCCGCCGCGGTTTTCGTACGCAACCGGTCGCGCCCCCGGCCGGAACCCGTCGCCGGGCCGAACGGGGGCGTGGCCGGGCGCGGCGATACCCGGTGAAATGCGTCTACGCTGGGTGCCTCTCGATCCAGACCGCTTCGCCGAGGAGTACCCCACAGATGTCCGGAGACCGCCCGACCCTGCCGCCGGTGCGGCTGCACTCCGAGGCCGAACTCGCGCGCGACGCGCTCGCCGCCCCGCTGCTCGCCCGCGCGGTCCGGCTCGCCCGCTGGGCCGGGCCGGACACCCGGGTCGGGGCCGGGGGCGAGCTCGTCGAGGAGCAACTGCCCGCCGCTGCCGCCGAACTGGGCCTGCCGGCCGACGAGGACGGCTGGGCGGACGCGAGCGAGGCCTGGCGGGTCGCTGTCGACGCCTCGCTGGTCGACGTGGAGGACGCCGAGGACGAGGACGGCGAGGGCAGCGCCACCCAGGGCGAGGCGCTGGCCCTGCTCACCTCCGGCTCCCCGCAGGATGTCCTGACCACCTGGCTGGACGCGTTCGACGCGGTCTTCGCGGACGCGACCGCCCCCGTGCTCGACGACTTCGCCGATCTGATCGGCGACGACGGCGAGGTCGACTTCGACCGGCTCGAATGGGACCCCCAGGCCGAGACGGACTTCCTGGAGGGCGTCCTCGGAAACCTCTATCTGCTCACCGTGACCGAGGGTGGCGCGGGCGACGGCCCGGTGCCGCTGCCCGCGCTCGCCGCGTCGATGATCGTCCCCGACGACATGGGCGAGCCCACCGACGACATCCTGGAGCAGGTCTCGGACGCGATGATGCGCCTCGACGACCAGTTCCGGCTCCTGGAACCGATCGGCCTGGTCGAGTACCGGCCGGTCGACGAGGCGCTGATGGCCGAGGAGGGCGAGGAGCCCGCCCCGCCCGTCGACGACGAGGACGTCGCCCGGTACGGCATGGTCCGCCTCACCCCGCTGGGTCTCTACGGCGTACGGGCCCGGATGCTGGAGGCGGGCGTGGAGGCGCCGGCCGTCGGCGACCTCGCGGACAAGGGCGCGGACGTGCTGCTCGACGGCATCGCGTACTACCCGGAGGCGGCCGCCCGCGCGGAGACCGAGCAGTGGCTGGCCCGGCATGAACTGCCCTCCGCTGTACGTGAGTTGCTGGCGGCGGCGCGTGGCTCGGACGAGCGCGGACCGCTGCGCCGGCTGCACTGCCAGCAGGCGCTCGCCCTGACCGGCCCCGAGGCCGAGCCCGCGCTGCGCGAGGTCCTGGACGACGCGGAGCTGGGCGGCCTCGCCCGGGTCTGGCTCGCCGAGCGCGGCGCGGCGGACGTTCCGGCGCCGCCAGAGGCCATGGTGTTCTGGCTCGCCGTGGACACGATCGCCGCGCAGCTGGCGGTGGACGGGGATCTGGAGGAGCTCCAGGGCCTGGTGGAGGGGCTCGTCGGCCAGCACAGCGGCTTCTTCGACGCGGCCTGGCGGGTCGACCACCCCGCTACGGCGGACGTCCTGGAGGCGATGGGGCGGCTGCATCCGGAGAAGAAGGTGGCGAAGGAAGCGCGTAAAGCGGCGTTTAAGGCCCGGTCGCGGGCGTAGCGCTTTAGGTGCGGTGCCCGGGCTTTGGCTGCGGGCCGGTGGGGGCTGGTCGCGCCGTTCCCCGCGCCCCTTGAAAGGGCCCTTCGGGCCCTCCTGGGGGTGCGGGTACAGCGTTTAGCTCGGCGCGCTGAACGTTGTCAGGGTGGTGCCTGCGTAGATGTGCACCAAGCCGTCCCCCGCCGTGCCGTACACCTCGCCGTGGCCCTCGAACGGTGTCGCCCAGACCAGCTTTCCCGTTGCCGGGTCCAGGGCGTGCAGGGCGGGTTGGCCGGTGCCGGGCTCGGGGCCTGTGGCGTACAGGTGGCCGTTCGCCAGTAGGGGTGGGGTGCTGCCCGGCGTCGTGATCCGGGCTACGTCCGTACGCAGCCAGCGCGTTCTTCCGGTGGTCGCGTCCAGGGCGCACAACTCCGTGGGCGAACCGGCGTGTACGAGTTCGCCGGTGGCCGTCGGCGTCACCGAGACGGAAGCGGTGACGCCTCGGGACCACAGCGTGGTGCGGGTCGTCAGGTCGACGGCGCTGACCGCCTCGCCCGCCGCGAAGTAGCCGGTGCCGACGGCCCCGGGGTGGGCGTCGGGCCGGAGTGCGCCGCCCTCGATCGTCGTCTCCTGGTGGCCGTCGGAGGCCCGCAGCACATACAGCGGGTCCGACGGGGAGTGGGTGGAGGCGGCGATCGCGAACCGTCCGCCCGCGTGCCGCAGTGCCGTCACCCCCGCCGCCGTGCCCTCGTGGGACCAGAGCGGGGCGCCGGTCAGCAGGTCGTAGCCGTACGCGCGCCACGAGCGCCCCTCCGTACCGTACGACTCGTACGTGACCAGGCACGCGACCTTGTCGCCGAGCGCCAACAGGCCGGAGGAGCCGTCCAGTTCGGCGACCGGGCCACGGGTCTCCCAGCGGATGTCGCCCGTGGTCGCGTCGAGCGCGGCCAGGGTCGGGGCGCCGTGCTGGTCCGCGCGCACGATGTGGACGAGGTCCTTGTCGTGCGGCACGACCTGGGTGACGCCGTGCGCGTCGCGCTGCCAGCGGACCGCGCCGGTCGCCGGGTCGAGCCGGGTCAGCTTCGTGGTGTCGTGGACGTAGAGCGCGTCGCCGTGGCGCAGCAGCGAGCCGCCGTGCTGGAGGTCGCCGACCTCGCGGGTCCATACGGTGCGTCCGCGCGGCCAGGACGTGGTCTTCGTGTCCGTGGCCGTCCCTGACGCGTTGCCGCCGCCCTCCAGCGCTACTGCCGTCGAGATCCCGGTGGCGGCGACGGCGCCGGACGCCGACCAGAGCAGGAAGCGGCGGCGGGTGGTCGGCGGGGTGGCGGCGGCTGTGTCCGGGACGGCGGCCGGTGCCTCGGGGGTCGGGACCGGTTCCTCGGGAACGGGTGCCGCCGCGACCAGTTCGGCCGTGGCCTCCTCGTGCTGGCGTATCAGGCCGGTGACCGGCTCCCGCTCCCACCAGGGCTCGGGCGTGCCGCGCGCGGCGCACCAGGCCAGGGCCTCGGCCACGGTGGGCCGCTCGGCCGGGTCGCGGGCGAGGCAGCGCCCGAGGAACTCGCGCCAGTCGGTGCCCGGCACCCCGTCGAGGTCGGGCTCGTCGTGCAGGGTGCGGTGGAGGACCTTGGGGGCGCTGCCCGCGCCGAACGGGTTGCGGCCGGTGGCGCAGAGCGCGAGCAGCCCGCCGAGCGCGAACACATCGGCGGCCGGGCCGTTTTCGGCGTCGCCGGTCAACTGCTCGGGCGCGATGAACCCGGGCGAGCCGACCGTCGAGTCGTCCCCGGAACCGCTGATCCCCTTGGCGATCCCCAAGTTGATGACCTTCGGCCCGTCCCGGGTCACGATCACATTGGCGGGCTTGAGGTCGCGGTGGACGAGGCCGACCGCGTGCACGGCCGTCAGCGCCTGCGCCAACAGGGCGCCCAGTGCGGCGAGTTGACCCTCGTCGAGCGGCCCGAGCGCGGAGACCGCCTCGGAGAGGGAGGGGCCCGCGCAGTACGCGGTGGCCAGCCACGGCGGCTCGGCGTCCGGGTCGGCCGCGAGCACCCCGGCGGTGTACGGCCCGTCGACGGCCCGGGCCGCGACCACCTCGCGGCGCAGCCGCTCGCGGAAGCGGGGGTCGGCCGCGAGCCGCGTGTGCACGGTCCTCAGCGCGACGAGCCGCCCCGACCCGGCCCGGGCGAGATGCACCTGCCCCGCACCGCCCTCGCCGAGCAGCGCGACGAGCCGGTACCCGCCGATCTCCCGCACCGCACCTCCTGGTCCATCCCTCAAGTCCCACAGTCGTCAGGATGTGCGACGCCGGGGGCGCGCCGGTCGGTTGCGGGGACGAAGATACCGGGGTGTGAGATGCGTCCCGATGGGCGGGGTGATCAGCGCGAGGTCCGCCCCCGGAGAAGGCGGGCCATCCGGAATGAGCTGGACCCGGTCCGCGCGGCTCAGTGCGCCGTCCGCCCCTTGCTCTTGATCACCACCGCCGCGACCACCACCGCGCTCAGTGCGATCAGCGCGCCCACCCCGAACGCACTCGTCGCGCTCAGCGTGATCACCTCGGCCGGGGTCCCGGACGAGCCCCGGGTGGCCGTGCCCGCCACCGTCACCAGGACGGAGAGCCCGAGCGTCCCGCCGAGCCACTGGAGCGTCTGGAGCAGTCCGGACGCGGCCCCGGCGTCGGCGGCCCCCACCCCGGTCAGGATCGTCGCGTTGAGTGGCATGAAGCTGAGCCCGACGCCCACACCGAGCACCGCCATCGGCCCGAGCACCCCGGACACGTAGTCCCCGTCGGCGCGCAGCCGCGTCAGCCAGAAGCCCGCGACGACCATCAGCGACATCCCGGTCACCAGCACCGGCTTCGCCCCGTACCGCTGGAGCAGCTTCGGTACGAACCGGAGCACCGTGAACATCGCGACGGTCAGCGGCAGGAACGCGAAGCCCGCGCGCAGCGGCCCGTATCCGAGCACGTGCTGCACGTACTGCGTCAGGAAGAAGAACGCCCCGAACATCCCGGCCGGCAGCAGCAGGATGTCGATGTACGCGCCCGCCCGGTTGCGGTCCTTGAACAGCCGCAGCGGTGCGATGGGCTGGGCGGCCCGTGACTCGACGTACACGAACGCGGCGAGCAGCACACCGGCCAGCGCGAACGAGAGCTCGGCGACGCCGTTGTTCCAGCCGCGCTCCGCGACCCGCACGAAGGCGTACACGAGGGCCGTCATTCCGGCGGTCCCGGTCAGCGCGCCCGCCGCGTCGAAGTGTCCGCGTCGGCGCGGTGTCTCGCGTACGTACCGGGGCAGCGCCAGCGCGACGGCGACGCCGATCGGCACGTTGATCAGCAGCGCCCAGCGCCAGGACGCCCACGCGGTGAGCGCGCCGCCGAGGACGAGGCCCAGCGACGCGCCTATGGAGGCGACCGAGGTGTAGATCGACAGGGCGTGGTTGCGGCGCGGCCCCTCCTCGAAGTTGGTGGTGATCAGCGCGAGCGTGCTGGGCGCGGTGAGCGCCGAGCCGACGCCCTGGAGCGCGCGGGCGGCGAGCAGCCAGCCGCCGCCGTCGGCCAGTCCGCCGAGCAGGGAGGCGAGCGCGAACACGCTGACGCCGATGGTGAGCGTGCGGCGGCGGCCCGCGATGTCGCCGATCCGGCCGCCGAGCAGCAGAAGACCGCCGAAGGCGAGGGTGTACGCGTTGAGCACCCAGGAGAGCGAGGTGGTGCTGAAGTGCAGGTCGTGCTGGATGTCGGGCAGGGCGACGTTGACGACGGTGGAGTCGACGCCGACCATCAGGTACGCCGTGACGATGACGGCCAGGACGGCACCGGGGCGCTGGGTCCGTGCCGTGTCGGCCGGGGGCTGCTGGGTCGCGCCCGAGGGTGCGACGGTCTGGGCGGAACGCGCGGACGGCATGGTCAACTCCCGTACTGGAAGCCCCCGGTATGAGGGCAGCGCGAAGCGGCACCTCAAGCGGGGACTGTCTCCGTTTGATGTCAGGTAAGATACGGAGACAGTCCCCGGTTCGCAAGGAGGAACCAGATGACGCAGGCGGGAGCGGGTGGCACGAAGGCTTCGGCGGGTGGCGTGACGGCGGTCGGTGCGGCGGCGGTCAAGCCGATGCGGGCCGATGCCCGGCGCAACTACGAGCGCATCCTCAAGGAGGCGGCGGTCGCCTTCGCGGAACACGGCGAGCAGGCGTCCCTGGACGACATCGCCAAGCGTGCGGGCGTCGGATCCGGCACGCTCTACCGGCACTTCCCGACCCGCCAGGCCCTTCTTGAGGGCGTGTACGTCGAGAGCATCGACGAAATCTCCGCCCGGGCCGACGAGTTGAGGGCCGAGCTGCCTCCCGGTGAGGCGCTGACCGCCTGGCTGACCGAGCTTGCCGACCAGATGATGCGCATCCGCGGGCTCAAGGCGCTGCTCGGTGCGGCCGTCACCGACGGCAGCTCGCCGGTCCTGTCCGCGTGCAGCGAATCCCTGAAGGGCGCCGCCGACCGGCTGCTCGCCGCCGCCCAGGACGCGGGTGCGGTCCGCCGCGACCTCAAGCGCACCGAACTCCTGCGCCTGACCCACGCCCTCGCCACCGCCGCCGAGCTCTCCCGGGGCGGGCCCGAGGACGTGGGCCGCTATCTGACGCTGCTCATCGAGGGGATCGGCACCTCCGCCTGACCCCGGCCGGGCTCAGGTCGTCCGCTTGAGCACCAGGCTGACGTTGTGGCCGCCGAAACCGAAGGAGTTGGCGAGGGCCGCGTCCCACTGGCCCGTACGGTTGGTGCCCGCGACCACATCGAGCGTGACCGCCGGGTCCAGGCGGTCGAGGTTGCGGGTGGCCGGGACGGTGCCCTCGTGCAGGGCGAGCAGGGCCGCCATCGCGCCCACCGCGCCGGACGCGCCGAGCATATGGCCGGTCATCGACTTCGTCGCGGTGACGACCGGATGCGTGCCGATCGCCTGGGCCACCGCCTCCGCCTCGGCCAGGTCGCCCGGCGGCGTCGAGGTGGCGTGGGCGTGCACCACGCCGATGTCGGACGGGCTCAACCGGGCGTCCCGCAGCGCCGTCTCGATCGCCCGGACCTGCCCGGACACGTCGGACGCGGTGATGTGGTCGGCGCTGGAGGTCACGCCCGCCCCCGCCACGGCCCCGTACGCCCGCGCCCGCCGCGCCCGCGCGAACTCCGCCCGCTCCAGGACCAGCACGCCCGCGCCCTCGCCCATCACGAACCCGCTGCGGTCCACGTCGAACGGCCGGGACACCGACTCCGGGTCGTCCCCCTGTGTCGACACCGCCTTCATCTGCGCGAACGCGGCGAGCGTGAACGGGTGCAGGCAGGCTTCCGTGCCGCCCGCGACCACCACATCGGCCCGGCCCGCACGGATCAGGTCGAGCCCCATCGCGATCGCCTCGGCCCCGGACGCACAGGCGCTCACGGGGGTGCGCGCGCCGCCCTTCGCGCCGAGGTCGATGGAGACCCAGGCCGCCGGCCCGTTGGGCATCAGCATCGGCACGGCGTACGGGGAGAGCCTGCGGGCGCCGCCCTTCTCGTACGTGTCGTCCTGGCCCAGCGTGGTCAGTACGCCGCCGGTGCCGGTGCCGATCACCACGGCGAGCCGCTCGGGCTCCACCTCGGGGGCGCCCGCGTCCCGCCAGGCCTCACGGGAGCTGATCAGGGCGAGTTGTTCACATCGATCAAGGCGGCGGGCCTCGACCCGGTCGAGCAGCGAGGCCGGGTCGACGGACAGTGCCGCTCCGACCCGGACCGGCAGCCGCTCCGCCCACTCCTCGGCGAGCAGGGACACCCCGGACGTGCCACTGAGCAGCCCCGACCAGGTGGACGCGGTGTCGGTGCCGAGGGGGGTGATCGCGCCGAGCCCGGTCACCAGTACGTCTTCAAGATCGCTCATGCCCCGAGCCTGCCAGGCGGAGGCGGATGCGGGGGATGGTCCAAGGGGATCGATTTGTCCGGTGGGTGTTGTGGGGTTTCCACAGGTGTGGTCGCCCCGGGGTGGGTGAGGCGGGCCCGGCCGTCAGCTGCGGGGCCCACCACCCGTCAGAGCGCCTCGGCCGACGGCTTCACCATCCCCCGTACCGTCCGGGACTTCACGAAGTTCCCCAGCGCCGTCATCTCCCACTCGCCGGAGAACTGCTTGATCAACTTGGCCATCATCGGACAGGTCGCGATTCATGGCCTCTGAGCTGCACAGATTAGGCGTCTACTTGGTCAACTGGGAGAGGAGTGGGAAACGGGGGCATCCACAGGCCCCCCGCAGCACGATGGAAGGAGTCCCACCGCTCTTGCTGCGCCTCAACGATATCCTGCTCCATCTTGATGGTCAGGTTGCCGTACAACCCCCGCACGCCCGCAATCTCGTGCCCCATCCGCGTCTCGATCGCGGTCTCCGAATGCCCGTCCTCCTCAAGGCACTCCTTCATCCAGTGCCGCAGACGGTAGATCGGCTCCTCGGTGGCCGAGAACTCCTGGACGGCAGGAATCGCCGGACGCAGGAAGTCCTGGCGCGCATCACGTTCGGGGGAGCCGTCACGGATCGGACACCAGTAGTCGCGGTTGAAGCAAGCCGACAGCAGCGGGCCGCCGTTCATGGCCGGGAACGTCCATGGCGAGGCATGCGAGGCGGCCAGCGCGACATGCATCTCCTGTAGGAACGGGGCCCGGACCAGGGTGCGGTACGAGTCGTACTTGGGGCTGGTCAGCGTCGGCTTCCCGTCCACCCACTGGTGCTGGTACTGCACCCGGGTGGCGGGCATCTTCGTGTAACGCTCCAGCGACTCCGCACGTAGCTCCGGATCGGGCTCGCATTCGGGCCACGCTGGGCTGCCGTAGCACTTCTGCAGTCCGTACATTTCGCCGGGCCGCTGGGCCTGGAAGGCCGCATCCCAGATGTACACCCAGCCGGTGTACCCCCACACCGTGTACGCGTTCACGGCCAGCTGGTAGACGGGGCCCATCGCGAGCGGCCGCTTCTTCTTGCGCGCCTTCTTCACGTACTTGCCGCGGCGCGGGGTGGCCTGCGGGACGGGTGACTCGGTGCGGTATTTGTAGCGCACGACAGCGTCACCCATGATCATGCCGAAGATCATGAGGATGTCATCGACGTAGGTTTTGACGAGCTCGCCCCGCGCGACCCGCTGATTGAGGGCCTTCTTCCAGGCGTCGTACTCGGGGGTGGTGATGTCACCGACGCGGCGTCTACCCCACTGCTTATCAACGTGGCACTTGATCATCGACTTGTAGCGCTTGATGGACCCGGGCCGCAGGTCCTGCGCTTCCAGCCAGATCGGCAGCGTGTAGTCCTTCATCAGGATGTCGCCGCGGCCCTTCGGGACGTGCTTGTCGTGGCGGACCTCGTACTCCCGGTCCAGACCGTAGTCGTATGCGGTGTCGTAGTCGTCGAAGCCCGACTCGCTCTCGTACTTCTTCTTCCCGTTGTCCAGGTACTCGCCGGCCCACCACTTGACCCGGAACTTGTTGCCGCGCTGTTCGACGTATGGCATGCGGACCCCCTCGCTGCGGCTGGTGAGCGGTGACCGGCTGGCACCCCTACCGCCGGTCCTCCGCTGCGGCTACGCCTCGTCGCTGCGCTGGCCGATGATGCAGCCTTTGCAGCTGGCGCAGTCGCCTCCTTGACGCCGGATCAGGCCACGAACGACGGTTCTAGCATCGCGCTCGTGCTGGACTCTTGGCGTCGCTATGCACACGATTTTCCCACCGATCTTGGCTCGGAGTCCGAAGAACTGCGAACCCAGGTCGACCAGGAGCATTTCGTGCATGGCTCCCCCTTTCGGGATCGAGGGGAACCTCCCAAGTGGTGGTTGATGGTTGCACGTTGACGGCTTGTTGTGGCTGGTTTCGACCCATGCGCTTATCGAACGCCACGTAACAAATCGGTAAACCCGAAAGGTTGTACCGCAGAGCCGGTCAATTCGTGTCGGTGATGCCAGGGTTTGCGGCCCGGCGTCGCTTCCACTCCTCCAGGGCTGCCTCGGTCAGCTTCCTGATGTCGGCCGTCGTCGTGTCGTCGGACACGGCGATGACTGCGGACCGCAGCGACTCGACGAAGTCCTCCTCCAGGGTCGCCTCGTCGATCTCCGCGTAGACGGCTCCTGCGACGGGGGAAGGGGCGACGGGCATTGCCGAGGCGCCGTCGAGGATGTCGCGGCAGGAGCCGTCGGCCCACTGGAGTACCGGCTCGACCTTGCCGTAAGTGACGTCGCGCACGGACTCGCCGCGTTCGATCTTTCCGTAGGTCGTGATGGTGACGTCGGCTGCGCGGGCTACGTCGATCTTGGACATCTTCAGCTGGACCCTGCGCTGCCTTACGGCGGCGGCGAGTCGTTGAAGTGCGGCTTCGTCGTGTGGGGAGCCCATGTCCACATCATCGCAGGACCTGCCAGGAACAGCCAGGAACACCTAGAACTTGGCCAATCCTTAGCGGCTCACCGGCCTGGCAGGTGCTAGCAACTGCGAGAAATTACAAGTTACTGTCGCGTACTGCTAGAAATGGCTACTAGAAACAGCTAGGTTCTCTCCATGGAACCACCCCCAGCCACCTTCCAGGTGAACGGGGCTGCACTCCGCGAGGACCGCATGCGCCAAGGACTCGGCATCAAGGAGACCGCCGAAGCAGCAGGCATCAGCCGCAGCTATCTCCAGCGGCTGGAAACCAGCACTCGGCAGCGCATGAGACCCGCGCCTTACGTCCGGCTCCGCACGGCACTCAACTCCACCGACGAACGGCTCCTCGCCCCACCGGCCGAGCCCCCCGAAACGAGGTGAACATGCCCACCGCCCAGAACCCGCCCGCCGACACCGACGAGCACGACGACTTCATGAAGGTCGCCGCGGCCGCCAAGGACATCGGTTGCGGCGAGCGATGGCTCCGAGACGGCATCAACCACGGCGGCTTCCCGCACGACCGCTACGGCAAGTCGATCTGGCTCAGCCGCCAGCAGCGCGCCGAGATCCGCAGGATGCACCGGCAGACCGCCCAGTGGAGGCGTCCCGCGCGACGGCCCCGCAAGCCGGCGTCGACGCCGGCCCGTTCCGCCGCTTAGCGGCTATGCGGCCCCAACCGCCGGCCCTACACCGGCAGCCGGGGCCACTGCGGCCGATGGCCGCGCAGATCCACCCGCATCCCTGAGAGAACAGGAGTGGACCATGACCATGGTCCCATCCCCGAGCACCCCTTTGGTGTTCACGTTCCCGGAGACCGCGCAGCATGTGCGGTCCGTGATGATCGACGGCGAGCCGTGGTTCGTCGGTAAGGACGCCTGCGATGTCGTGGGCATCAGCAAGTACCGCGACGCGCTCATTCAGCTCGACGGAGACGAGAGGGCGTCCATGGCCGTGGACACCCCTGGCGGTCCACAGCAGATGGTCGTGGTCTCCGAGCCGGGCGTGTACGCACTCATGCTGATCTCCCGGTCGCCGCGCGTGAAGTCGTTCCGCCGCTGGATCACCCACGAGGTCATCCCCTCCATCCGCCGCACGGGCTCGTACTCGCTGGAGCCAGTCGCCCCTGCTCTTCCGCAGGACTACGAGGAGGCGCTGGTCGCGCTTCTCGGCAAGGTCCGGGAGACGAAGGCGCTGGAGTCCTGGGTTGCTGAGCTGGAGCCGGCGGCGACCTCGTGGAACACGCTGGCTGCTGCCGAGGGTGATTTCTCGGTGGCGGATGCGGCGAAGATCCTGGCCCGCGATCCGTCGATCAAGTTGGGTCGGGACCGGCTGTTCACGCTGCTCGCCGACTTGAAGTGGACGTACCGGCAGCTCGCTGACAATCGCACGCGGGCGTTCCAGTCGGCGATTGAGGCGGGGCGGTTGTCGGAGTTGCCGTCGTCGCACTACCACCCGCGCACGGGCGAACTGGTGCTGGATGCGCCGCAGGTGCGGGTGACGGTGAAGGGCTTGCACGAGCTGCACAAGCGGCTCGGCGGTACGGCCCCGGTGCAGGTCCCGGCGGTTCCCGTGCAGGGAGGCGCGTCGTGATCGCGATGGCGTTGACGTCGAGGCCGGTGTCGAAGCCGGACCGGATCGCAGACCGCATTTTCGACGGGCTGCCCGTGCGGGTGCAGCGGGCGGTGGCGTTCACTGCGGCTGCCGAGCGTGCGCTGTACGGGCTGGAGCCGGTACGTGGCGCCACTCGTGAGGTCGCGCTGTCTGGTCTGGCCCGCGCGAACAAGACCCTCGCCGCCTACAACCCGGGGCTGCGCGTCCGGTTGGACGGTGTGCGATGACCTGTGACTGCGGTACGGACAACCCGCGCATCCACCTTCCCGGCTGTATTCGCTACTCGCTGCCGGTCGACAGCGACGTGGCGGCGCAGGTGGCGGCTGAGGACGGCTTCCCGGTGGGGGCGCGACAGATCCGGCACCCCGCGTTCGCGAAGACCCGCCGGTACCTGAAGGTGCACCCGCTGCCGACGCAGCAGGATCGGAGGGCGTCATGAAGCCCGCCGATCAGACCGAGTACATCGTGCAGGCGATCCGCGAAGGCGCGTCCATGTACGAGGAGGACGCCCGCGCGTTCCTCGCCGAGCATGACGCGCACGTCCGTGCCGAGGCTGCGGCGGATGTGCACCGTGCCGAGCTGCCGCGCTTCGCCGACGGTGAGTCACCGGAGCTTGTTGCCAAGACCGTGCGGGCGGTGGATGTCCGTCTGGCCGAGGACGGCCCGCAGGCCCCGTATGGCGTCACGGCGGAGGTGGTCGACGCCAGCGAGTTCTTCGAGGTCGGCCGCACCTACCTGGGCAGCTACGGCTGGCGGTTCCGTGTCGACGTCATCACGACGCATCCGGAGAACGGTGAGCGGGCCGCGCTCGGCTGGCGGTTCTTCAACGACGTGTGGGAGCCCATCGCCTACTACGAGGACGACTGGGATCTCCACCAGTACGTCGGCCACGTTGAGGCTACTGACGACGCCGCCCCGATCGCCTCGACCGCGGCCGCCGTGTCCGCTCTGGGCGCGCTGCCGGTGCCGATCGGTGACGAGCCCGAGGCGGGTGGGTCGTCATGACGCCTCCGACGAATCCGATCGCCCGCCTGGATGCCCCGCTCGTGGTGGTGGAGGCGGAGGCGCATCTGTTGGGGCTGCTGGCCCATCCGGTGGCGGAGTCTGCGCCGCTGAAAGAGCGGCACGACTGGTTCGCGAGCGTGTTCCGCGACCTGGCGACCGCTCACCCCGAGGCGTGCTCGTGCGACGCCGACTATCCCGACTGGCAGCCCGGGAGGGCGTCATGAAGCTGACCGAACTGTCTCGTCCAACGGATGTCCTGCAACAGCTGATTGTCGAGTTCCCACTGCTGCCTGCCGGGCACGTCGCCATCAACTCGATCTATCCGGAACAGATCGAGCTTTCGTTCCACAACGACTTCGGGGACTTCGAGGCGTGGCGCGCGGCGCTGGACATCGCCCCGGCTACGGTCCGGCACCATCTCATGAGCGGCGACACGACGCTCGTGCTGCGCGGCACTGCCGTCCGGGACGGGATCACCGTCGAGCTCGTCGCCTACGGGCCGAATCAGGCTCTGCTCGTTGGGGCGGTGGCGTAGATGGCCACCCCGCTGATCGAACGCCCGCTGCCGGACCTGCAGGTCGATGCGATTGCCGAGGTCGACGCCGAGTACATGCGGGAGTTCGGCCCCCAGGTGTCGCAGTGGCCCAGGACGGTGCGCGGCGAGTACCTCGAAGCGGTGGCGCTCTCCCGCCGCCCCCATGTCCGTGAGTCGGAGATGTTGACAACCCATCCGCGCCGCTCGTCGGCCGCGTCGCGCCGCCACCACCAGAAGTACTTGGGCTTCCGGCTGCAGCGGCTCGTCCCGGGCGCCGCGACGGTCCTGGTTGTCCCGATGTGGGCGGATCTGGAGGCGCCGGACGCCGAACCGGTCGAGCACGTGTTTCTGGTGCTGGTGCGGAACGCCCGGGGCGAGCGGTTGAAGCCGCCGCCGGGTTCGACTCCGCAGATCGTGCGGCTGCTGCAGGCGGCGTTCGTTGCGGACTGGAGTGTCGCGCAGACGTGGCGGGCGGCCGACGGGTCGCTGACGGCTCGGCGGCCTCGGGTGCCGGCGCACATGGAACGGCGGTGGATCTGATGGCCACTGACACCAGCATCGAGTGGGCTGACAAGACCTGGTCGCCGATCATCGGCTGTGATCGTGTCAGCCCGGGGTGCGACAACTGTTACGCCATCACCCAGGCTCGGATCCGCTCGAACAACCCCAACCCGACGATCTCCGAGGCGTTCGCCGGGACCGTGGACCGGATCGGCGGCCGCCTCGACTGGACCGGGAAGATCAACCTGCTCCCGGAACGGCTCACCCAGCCCCTGCGCTGGAAGAAGCCACGCCGGATCTTCGTGAACTCGCTCAGCGACCTGTTCCACAAGGACGTCCCCGCTGAGTACATCGCGCAGGTTTTCGCGGTGATGGCCCTCACCCCTCAGCACACGTACCAGATCCTCACCAAGCGGCACGCCCGCATGCGGTCGATGATCGGCGGCCCCTGCAGGTGCGGCCACCAGCCGGGGGAACACCTCCGCTCGGGCATGGCCTGGGCTGTGTCCAAGGCCAACCCCAACCGTATCTCCGGTGTCCCGGATAACGCGGAACAGCGCGTGTACGGCCGTGGAATCTGGCCCCTGCCCAACGTGTGGATGGGCGTCAGCGTGGAGGACCAGAAGTGGGCGAACATCCGCATCCCCGCCCTTCTGCAGACACCTGCGGCCGTCCGGTTCCTGTCCTGCGAACCCCTCTTCGGGCCCGTCGACCTGAAGCAGGCCGTCATCCCCATGGGCAGTGAGCGCGGCCACGGACTGACCGCCTCCTACGTCCATGCCGGTGACTGCTGCCGAAGGTTCCACGGTATCGACTGGGTGATCGTCGGCGGCGAGTCCGGACACGGCGCTCGCCCGATGGCACCCCAGTGGGCGACATCCCTACGCGACCAGTGCGCCGCAGCCGACGTGCCGTTCTTCTTCAAGCAGTTCGGCGAGTACGCGCCCACTGGCTACCTCGTCATCGGCGGCACCACCAAGGGCACGCTCCTCGCCGGTGAACCCGTCGACGACCTCGGCCATCGCGTCGAGCTGGCCCGCGTCGGCAAGAAGGCCGCTGGCCGCGAGCTCGACGGCCGTACCCACGACGCATTCCCGAAGGAGGTGGCCCATGTCTGAGTTGACCGTGAGCGAAGCCTTGGAGCGGGCGCAGGACGACCGCGCGGATCTCGCGAACCGTCTGTGCCGCATGGGTCTGCTGCGCTACCGCCCCGATGTACCCGACGAGGTGGGGGCCGAGATGGAGCGGATCCTCAACTCGCCTGACCGCCACGGCATTGAGCTGACCGCGACGGAGTGGGGCGAGCTGGTGCACGCGGCCGCTGCAGCCGAGAACGCCGTGGACCCCGAGAGCTCGATCTACGACTCGATCAAGCACTGGGTCGCCGCAATCCTCCCGCTGCACGAGCGGATGATCCGCGAACGTATCGGCGGCGAAGTCACCCGCCTGAGGGCCGAGAACGCCGACTACGAAGCGTCGTTGGGGGTGCCCGCATGACCACCACCATCATCCCGTCGCTGACTGACATCGCGGATGCGCTGGAGCAGATGGCCGACCACATCGCCCGCGTCGGCCTCCACAAGGGCGCCTTGTACGACGAAGACGCAGCAGACGGCGGGACGCCGCTGGGGGACTGTCCGACGTGCACGGTCGGGGCGGCCTGCCACGTCATCTACGGCCAGCCCCGCTACACGGTCGACCAGCCCACGGCGGAGCAGACGACGCTGCTGTACGCGGTCGTCGACCTCCTCCAGGACCGCCTCGGCGAGGACGCGATCTCCTGGTCTGACGGCCACGACCAGGAGCACGTCGTCGACTACCTGCGTGCCACTGTCGTCGAGCTGCGGGCGGGGGTGGCCTCGTGACCGTCATCGATGTGGCGCGGCATGCCCGGCGTGCTCGGCATGCGGGGCAGAGCGTGCAGAGCCTCAAGGACCGGATTCTGACGCTGACGGCTGCCAACGCGAGGGTTAGGGCTGACAACTCCGAGCTCATCGCCGCGAACGAGGTTTTGGAGAGCGAGGCGCGCTGGGTGCTGATCCGGTCCTGCTCCGACAGCATCCGCGTCGCACAGCTCACCCAGGAACGGGACCGGGCCGTCGCCGAGGTGAAGCGCCTTCAGCGGAAGGTGATCGACGCGGGCGTCGAGCATCAGCGGCTTCGTACTGCCGTCACCCTGGCCCGGCCACGTATCTACGCGGTCGACACCCAGCTCGTGCGGCCCTTCTCGCCCAGCTACGAGCTGCCGTTCGTCTCGCCGGTGCCGTACCGCGACACCAGCAGCGACACCACGCAGGAACTCCCCCTCCTCGACCGGCCTGCCTGACCCCACCCTCTCCCGCCGCGTCGCGGTGACGTCGTACCCACGGCGCGGCGGGCCACCACTTCGTATCAGCCCGGCCTTCGGGCTCACCCATCCCTGGAGTACCGCATGAACCAGACGCAGCTCATCGACGCCGTCGCCGACAGTACGGGCCTCGACCGCCGCCAGGCCGCTGCCGCCGTCACCGCTGCCCTCGACACCATCCTGGCCACCGTGACCGCAGGCGGAGACGTCACGGTCACCAACTTCGGAACCTTCCGCGCCACGAAGACCGTCGCGGGCAAGCGCCGCAATCCGAGGACCGGCGAAATCATCCAGGCCCCCGCCATGGCGCGCATGCGGTTCCGGGTGTCGGCGAGGGCTCGGCAGATCATCGCCGCCGGTGACCCGCAGGCCAGCAGGCGCAAGGCCGCCAAGGGCCGTCGGGTCGGGGCCGGTCGGTGATCCGTTTCCTGATCGGTCTACTCCTCGGCGCCGCCACGACCGCGATCACCTGGGCGGTCGGTGTCGACATCGGCTGGGCGCTCGTCGTCGGAACCGCCGTCGCGGTCATCGTCTGGTGCGCCGAGACGATCGCCGAAGTCACGGACCTGGTCGGGGACTTCCTCTCCGACCTGTTCGTCCCCTAACCCCCAGACCGGCCGTTGAGCGCCACCGCCCCCCCCGGGCGCTCCGGCCACCCCCAGGCCCGCCCCACCCCCATTTCCGGGGCGGGCCTGGGGACCCACACCCAGAAACGAGCCACATGAGCATCAACAAGCCCACCATCCCGCCCGAGACCGCCCGCCACGTCCTGTGGCACTACGGCCAGAACGGCGGCCACCAGCCTGGCAGCTTCACCCAGCGGCTGATGGAAGCCTTCGCCGCCGCCGACATGGCCAACACCGCGAAACTCGCCAACGCCTACCCCGACTACGCGGCCGCGTTCATCGCCGCCAACCTCGACCCCGACGGCATCCCCGCCCTCCAGCGCATTGCCGGAGTACCCGCGATCCACTGCACCCGCTGCCGGAGCGAAGACGGCCCGTTCACCGACGGCGGGCTATGCGAGGCGTGCGCCCGGCCCGTGCCCCTGGACGGCGTCCTGTGACCGCCGCCGTGGAGGCCGAAGCGCCGACCGCGCCCGGACTGGGCCTGCACACGGACCTGTCGAACGAGGAGTATCACGCCGACAGGACCAGCCTCTCCTCGTCGGGAGCCCGCAAGCTGCTGCCCCCGTCATGTCCCGCAAAGTTCCGCTGGGAGCAGGACAACCCGCAGCCGACCAGCAAGACCTTCGACCACGGGAACGCGGCCCACAAGACCGTCCTCGGTAACGGGCCCGACCTCGAAGTCGTCCCCGGACCCCGCTGGGACACGGGCAAGGCGAAGGCCCACATCGCCGAGATCCGCGAGCGGGGAGGGATCCCGCTCAAGGACCACGAGATGCAGATGGTCAAGGACATGGCCGCCGCCATCCGCCGCCACCCCCTCGCCGCCGCACTCCTCGACCCCGCCTACGGAGCACCCGAGCAATCGGGCTTCTGGATCGACGAAGCAACCGGCATCCGCCGCCGCGTCCGATTCGACTGGCTCCCGTCCGTTCAATCCGGGCGCCTGATCATCCCCGACTACAAGACCACCACCGACGCCAGCAACGACGCCATGCGGAAGGACATCGAGAAGTACGGCTACAACTGCCAGGCCGACTGGTACGAGACCGGCGCCCGGGCCCTCGGGCTCGGCGACCAGAACGCCGAACTCCTCCTGATCGCCCAGGAGAAGAAGGCCCCCTATCTCGTCAACGTCATCGGCATCGAACTCGGGTCCCGCATCATCGCCGGCGCCAAGAACCGGCACGCCATCGAGACCTTCGCCGAATGCACGCGCACCGGCCGCTGGCCCGGCTACGCCGACGAAGAACCCAACTACCTCCCGCTGCCCGGATGGGCTGAGAACCGCGACAAGGAGATCTACCTGCCATGAGTTTCCCCGCCCAGATGCCCGCCGCGCCTGGCGTCGACCGTCTCGGACAGCAGACCGCTGTCGAGCAGTCCCGCGCCGTCGCCGAGGTTCAGGCCGCCATTTATGTGGCCCGACAGTTCCCCCGCGATATTGGCCGCTCCCGCACCGCCATGCAGTCCGCCTGCGGATCGATGGCCCTCGCCGACAAAGCGTTCTACGAGTTCCCGCGAGCCGGGGGCAAGGTCACCGGCTCCACCATTCACCTCGCCAAGACCCTCGCCCAGGCGTGGGGGAACATCCAGTACGGCGTCTCCGAGTTGCGACGCGACGACGAGTTCCACCAGTCCGAGATGCAGGCGTGGGCGTGGGACGTCGAGGCCAACACCCGGCACGTGCTCACCTTCATCGTCCCTCACGCCAAGTTCGCCAACAACAAGGTCAGCCCGCTCGTCGACCTTCGCGACATCTACGACAACAACGCCAACAACGGCGCCCGCCGCCTCCGCGAAGCAATCTTCGCGGTGATCCCGGAATTCTTCATCGACGAGGCCGAAGACCTCTGCCGGGAGACCCTCAGCAAGGGTGACGGCAAGCCCCTCCCGGATCGCGTTGACGGAGCCGTGAAGGTGTTCCAGCAGCTCGGCATCAACGCCGACCGGCTGGAGCAGAAGCTCGGCCGGCCCCGCGCCCAGTGGACCGGCGCCGACATCGCCCAGCTGCTCATCACCCACAAGTCGATCCAGCGCCGCGAGATCGCTGTCGACGAGGCGTTCCCGCAAGCCCGCATCACCGGCGCCGAGATCACCAACAAGAGCAGTGGCGGCCGCAAGCAGCAGGCGCCCCCGGATGACGACCCGTGGGCTGGCCAGGACGTCGCCCAGCCCGGCAGCAAGGGCGGTGCGGCATGAGCACCGACCACCGCGCAAAGGCCGAAGAGCTCCTCGCCGTCGCCGCCAAGGAACACGTCCGCCCCGGGGGCGACCCAACCCGCGCCCTGACCGCCGCCCAGGTCTACGCCACCCTCACCCGCAACGAAGAGCACGCAGCGACGACTGCCGACCTGCGGGACGTGATCACCCTGCTCCGGCGCCGCGAGTACGCGACCCGTGAGGCCGTGTCGCAGCACGTCGCCAAGGCCCTCGCCAGCAGGGAGAAGGATCGCTGGCGGGCAGGGCTTGATCTCACCAAGGCGCTCGACGAAGCCGACTGCAACATCGACAACCTCGTCGACGCCCGCCTCTCCGACGACGGGTGGGACCCGCGGTCCGCCTACAAGGCGCCCGCTTCTGCCGTACCCGCCGACCCGTGGGCAGCCAAGCCCGACATCACCGCCGAGATCCCCGAGCCCGTCCGCCGGGTCCTCGTCGACTACCTGGCCGCCGCGCTCCTCAGTAAAGGCGACGCCCAGGGCGTGGGTCAGACGATCACCTTCGCCCTGAAGCATGCGGGCGCCAACCTCGCCAGCGACATCGAGAAGCGGATCAGCGAACTCACCCTCGGCGCCGACCCGTCCGAGCCCCCGTTTTAGCCCGCACACGCCACGGGGCGGCCGCGGGCAATGCGGCCGCCCCATTGCCCCAGGAGACCACGCATGACCACGTTCCACACACCCAGCACGCCCCGCGAGTTCATCGAGACGATGCTCCGCTCCTCGATCGAAGCGGACCTGCTCGCGAGCGAGAACATCAACAACCGCTGGCTGCGCGAAGCCCACACGCACGCCGCCGTCAACGGGCACGTCGCCGCGATGGCCATGGAAATGCTGCGCCAGAACGCACCCGACCTCGCCGACGACCTCGCCGAACACCTCAACGACACCCTGACGCTCGGCGATCTGGCGGGGCCGACGTACCGCGCGGCGCTCGCTCTCAGCTTCGACCCCGAGCAGTGGATCACGGAGTTCAAGGAGCGCGCTTCGCACCGGCGGGAGGCCGCGTCATGAGGGCCTTCTACCGCGGCTACCACGCCGCCACCGGCCGCCGTGCCGCCCAGGTCCGCCGCCTCCACGTGATGCGCGAGACCGGACGGTTCGCGGGCAAGCAGGGCCTGTGCGGAACCCCGGGCTGGGGTGTCACCCAGTCCCCGGCCGTCATCCTCGACCCGCTCCCCGCAGAACCCCCCGACGGGCTGACCTGGTGCAACGCCTGCGTCGGCCATGCCGCGTTCCTCGTCGGTGTCCTCGACGACACGGTCGCCGCTGTCGCAGCCCTCCATGACCGCGGACCGAAGCCCGGCACGACCCCGCCCGAGGGGCGCTGCGGACGCTGCCGCCAGACGCGCCCGCTCTTCTCCTTCTCGTGGATGCCGGACGGCTGGATGGAGTTCAAGGAGATCCAGCTGTGCGCCCGCTGCCACAGCCTCTCCGCCCTCGAAGACGAAGACGGCCAGCTCGACTCGGGGCCGCTGCTGGAACAGATCGGAGCGACACGATGACCGACAACCCGACCGACGCCCGCATGTACGACGCCATCGAGTACGCGCTCTGGCAGAACCTCGCCGACGCCCTGAACCGGCTGGAGGAGTACGGCCTCGATCCCGTCGCCGGACTCTGCGAACAGCTGGGCGCCGAGCCCACCCAGGTGATCGACGCGGGCGATGTGATCCACGGCGGGGGCGTTCGCCCCTCCGGCGACGGCTACCTGCTGCGCTACGTGGCGCCGTTCACCCGCGACAACGAGCCCTGGGGCTGGGTCGTCCAGGCCCGTGCCCGCAGCGAGGAGGCCACGTCGTGACCTCCACCCAGTACACGATCGCAACCCGTGAGGACGAGCACGGCGTCACGCAGCCCGACGAGCAGCTGTGGACCCCGGACGGTGAGTCTGCGGTCGAGGCTGGCTTCCTCAACTACAACGGTCTGCTGATCTGTGGCATCGGCGAGGAAGACGACCCGCCGAACGAGATGGTCGCGCTCGGCCACGGCCACGCCCGGACCGCGATGTGGGCAGCCGCCAACGCATGGCTGAAGCGCCACGACTACGGCCAGGACCACTCGGACCGGCAGCCGCTCCCCGTCGACCAGTACGCAGTCTTCCTGCGCCACCCGCACCCCGACCACCCGTGCGGCTGCGCCTGGGACGGCGACTGGCGCGTCGTCTACGTCCCCGTCGGCACACCCGGCGCGATCTCCGTCACCAGCATGCGCAGGCCCGGAGGCAACCAGTGACCACTCTCCCCGAGACGACGCTGATGGTCTGGTACTGCGGTCGCTGCCGGAAATCCTGCAAGGTCCAGCCGCCGACCCCGGAACAGATTGCCTGCCGCTGCGAGAACCCAGTCCCCGGCCTGCGCCCCACCCGCGTCACCGTCATGCACGCGCCGAAGCAGCGGCCCATGCACGCCCTCAGCGACGAGGAAGCCCGGCTTAGGGCGCTGGCCCGCAAGGGCACCAAGGTCCGCGTCACGTTCGAAGGCGAGATCGCGGACGCCTGGCAGTGGTCCAGCGCCGGTAACCGCGGCCTCGGCTTCATCGTCAAGTCGCCCGACGGCCGCACCCACACCGTCCACACAGAGCAGCCCGGCCTGCGTATCGAGGCGCTGCCCGCTGGCAACGAAGGAGACGTCTCGTGAGTCACGTGCAGCCCGCGTTCGACGGGACCGAGTTCGCCGCCCCGGCCCCCGCCGTCAGCCGCCGTTCCATCGACGACTACGAGGCGTGGGAGTCCATCGTCCGCCCCGTGTTCGTCGAGGTCGCCAAGGCTGGCCGCCCCTTCCTCTGCTGGAAGGTTGCCCAACAGCACGACCTCCCCGAGCCGCCGAGCCAGAAACTCGACTGGGCGCGGCTCATGGCAAGCCTTCACCGCGACCACATCATCCGCTGCGACGGCTTCGGTCTCGCCCGCGACAAGTCCGCCTGCCGGCGCTGGCGCGGCACCACGGAAGCAATGCAGGGGAGGGCAGCGTGAACGGCCCCTACCTCGCCCTGATCCTCGTGACCGGCTCCCGCTCCTGGGACGACGTCCTCACCCTCAACGACGCGCTCCTGGAGACCTGGCACGACGCCACACAGGACGGACACTGCGGGATCACCGTCATGCACGGCGGTGCCGTCGGCGCCGACCACCTCGCCGGGATCTGGGCCCGCGCCCACCAGGAAGACGGCGTCGGCCACGACCAGATCGACGCCCAGTGGACCGACTGCGCCAACAACTGCCCGCCCGGGCACCGCAAGGAACGCCGCGGCTACACCTGGTGCCCGACCGCCGGACACCGCCGCAACCAGCAGATGGTCAACGCCGGCCCCCTGCTGTGCCTCGCCTTCCACCGCGGACAGTCCACCGGAACCGCCGACTGCATCCGCCGCGCCGAAACCGCCGGGATCCCCGTCCGACGGTACGAGGAGGCGGCATGAGCGCCCGCGCCTTCTGGATCCGCCTCGCCCAGGTCGCCACCGTCGCCTACTGGATCCTCGCCGCAGCCGCCGTCTGCGTCCTCCTCTACCTCGCCATCGACGGCATCCGCCGCCACCACCGGCAGCGACAGCAGCAGCGGACCGCCGAGACCGCCGCCCACGAGGAGCAGCACGGCCTCGACCTCCACGCCCGCGAGGAGGGACGGCCGTGACCGCCATCGACGTGTTCTTCGCCGCCGCCCAGACCGGCGAAGCGATCTGCGGCGCCGCCGAAGCCCTCACCCCCTACGCGACCATCCTCGCCGCCCTCTACCTCGGCCACCGCACCCTCCGCCGCATACGCCAGCGCACCGCCACCCGCGACCAGCGCCGCATGGCCCGCACACCCGAACCCGACTTCAACGAAACCGACCAGGCCATCGACGACCTGTGGACCTGCCGCCACATCGCCGCCCAGGAAACCGTCGAACGCAACACCGGAACCCTCAACCCCCGCCGGAAGGAGCAGCCGTGACCACTGAACAGACCGTCCGCGAAGCCAAAACCCGATGGGCACGCCGCCGTCGCCGGCTCATCGGCTACGGCCAATGGCAGCCCTTCACCGACGCTGAACCCGTCCGCCAGCACGTGCGCGCCATCCAGGCCACCGGCATGTCCCTCGCCAACCTGTCCACCGCGGCGAACGTCAGCGGGGGAACCCTCGACCACCTCCTCTACGGTGGCCAAGGGCGACCCCCGGCAGCGCTCATCCGCATTGAGAGCGCAGGCAAGCTCCTCAACTACTGGCCCAAACTCGACGACTACGTCGACGGCGCCGTCATCTCGGCCGCAGGAACAGCCCGTCGGCTTCAGGCGCTCGCCGTGATCGGCTGGCCCGTCCAGTCCATCCACCGCCAACTCGGCTTCGGCAACGTCAAAACCATCGAACACGCCCGCATCCGCGAGCACGTCACCGCCCGCCTCGCCCGAGCCGTCCGCGACCTGTACCGGTGGGCGTCCATCGGCACCGCCGAGGATCACGGCATCACCCCGTGGATTGCTGTCCGCTGCCGCAACCAGGCCGCCAGCCACGGATGGTACGGGCCCGCCGCCTGGGACGACGACAGCATCGACAACCCGGAAGCCCTGCCCGACTGGACCGGGCACTGCGGCACCGACCGCGGCTGGTGGCACCACACCCTCGAACACATCCCCATGTGCCCGCGCTGCCAGGGTGCCCACGAGACGTGGCTTGCCGAACGCCGCCACCTGGCCCCCGCGGAACGCCTCCGGCAGCTCGGAGCCGCACGCGCCGCCGCCTCCAACCGCGGCGCCATCCTCGCCGCCGACGCCCGCGAACTCCTGCGCCACGGCAACGACTACGAACGAGCTGCGGACCGCCTGGGCGTCACCCGGCAACACCTCCAGCAAGAACTCGGCCGCCACCCCGAACCCGAAGCGGACAGCGACGAGACCCAGGCCGAGGAAGACACGGAGGTGACGGCGTGATGGCACGCAACGACAACGACGCGCTCACCGTCATGGACTGGTTCTGCGGCGCCGGCGGCAGCTCCCAGGGCATGCACTCCCTTCCCGGAGTCCGCGTCGAACGCGCCGCCAACCACTGGCAGCGCGCCATCGACTCCCACGCCGCGAACTTCCCGACCGTCGACCACTATCGCGGCGACATCCGCGAAGCCCCCGTCGCGCAGTGGCCCGTCACTGACATCTTCTGGGCGTCCCCGGAGTGCCCCCAGTGGTCCAACGCCCGCGGCAAGAAGCGTGACTTCGACGCCTCCCTGCAAGGCGACCTGTTCGACGGATTCGGGCCGTCCGAGGAAGTCGAACGCTCCCGGGCCCTCATGGAAGAAGTCCCCATGTACCTGCGGGGCGTGCAGGAACGCGGCGGCCTGGTCAAGGCCGGAGTCGTCGAGAACGTCGTCGACGTCCGCGCCTGGGACCAGTGGGACCGCTGGATAGGCGAGATCAAGAAGCTCGGCTATGAGACCCGCGTCATCGCGCTGAACTCCATGCACGCCGACCCGCGCACCGTCCACAAGGCTCCCCAGTCCCGGGACCGCCTTTACGTCGCCTACTGGCACCAGAGCCTCGGCCGCACCCCCGACTGGGACAAGTGGCTGCGCCCCCGCGCCTGGTGCCCCGGATGCGACACCTGGGTCAACGCCGTACAACGCTTCAAGCAGCCCGGCCGCGACATGGGCCGCTACCGCCAGCAGTACGTCTACCGCTGCCCCAACACCACCTGCCGCAACCAGATCATCGAACCCGAGACCCTGCCCGCAGCCGTCGCCATCGACTGGACACTCGCCGGACAGCGCATCGGCGACCGCACCAAGCCCCTCGCCGACAAGACCCTCGCCCGCATCCAAGCCGGACTCGACAAGTTCGCCGTCCCCACCGTCGTCCCGGCCGGCGGCACCTGGCGCAACGATCCCGTACCCGTGTCGGACCCGATGCCGACCCGCACCACCCGCGAGAACGACGGCCTCGCCATTCCGCCGCTCCTCATCCCCGTCGAAGGCCGCGAAGGCAAAGAGCCCGCGAGCGCCAACAGCCCCCTGCGTACCCAGACCGCCCGCAACGAGACCGGCCTCGCCTGGTTCCCGTTCATGGTCACCATGCGCGGCGGCGGCGACCAACTCCGCGGCCGATCCATCGAAGAGCCCGTCGGCACGGTCTCCGCCAACGGCAACCACCACGGCCTCGTCACCCCCAACCTGCCCGCATTCGTCATGCGCAACAAGGGCAGTACGGGCAACGGCGGCGAGCACTGCACAGCCGCCAACGAGTACTTCCGCACGATGACCACGGCCGGACATCAGTCCCTCGTGACGTGGGAGCACCTGCTCGTTCCGTACTACGGCAACGGTCAGGCCCGCACCGTCCGGGAACCCGTCGGGACCCTGTCCACCCGCGACCGGTACGCCCTCGTCAAAGGCAACGTCGACATCCAGGACGTCCTGTTCCGGATGCTCGAACCCCACGAAATCGGACGCGCCATGAGCTTCGCCGACGCCTACATCGTCCTCGGCTCCAAGCGCGAACGCGTCCGCCAATACGGCAACGCCGTCACCCCCAACTGCGCCGAAGTCATCGTCGCCGCCCTCGTCGAAGCCATCACCGGCCACGACATCGACCGCCACGCCGAACCCGCACTCGCAGCCGCCGCATGACCCGCCCGCCGCACACCGGCCAGCACTAGCCGCACCCGCGGGGCCGGTACGCGCCGGCCCCGCCCGCACACGACAACGCCCCGCACATGGCGGGGCGGAGGAGGAAGGAGGGGGCGGTGTCAGTTGATCTCGTCGAGCTTCTTGAGCATGGACGCCAGGAGCGCAGCGCGCTGTTTCACCGTGCCCTCATCGAGGGCGGCGACACGGCGCCGGTCCTCAAGGGCCTGCTCATAGAACTCGGGGGAGACGAGGACGGCCTGTGGCTTCTCGCGCCGCGTGAGCACGACCTGCAGCTTGAGCAGGCGCACCTTCGCGATGACCTCGGTCAGGTTGGCGCGGGCCTCCGAGACTCCCATGCGCTCTACGGCGGACTCACTCATGCGCCCAGGATACACATTAGCCCTGTTGTAATGTCCGTCGGGTTGTACAATTCAGATGCGAGCGAAGCCGCGCAGCAACAGGCCCCGCCGCCTCCATGAGGGCTGCCCAAACCCACGCTGACCAGCAAGAAGCCCTCTCGGAAGAAGGAAGCACGTGACCCTCGACGCGATGCACTGGGTGTGGAAGCACTCCCGGTCAAGGGGAAACGCCCGGCTCGCCCTGCTCTTCGTGGCGGACCAGGTGCGCTCCTCGTCGTGCGAGGTGCGGCTCAGCTATGCCGACTTCATGCAGGCGCTCAACGCTTCACGGTCCGTGGCGAAGGGTGCCGTGCAGAAGGCCGTCGAGGACGGGGAGCTTCAGATCATCGAGCAGGGAAAGGGGACCCGGTCGTCTCTCTACAGCCTTCCGAAGGCCGTCGGATTCATCCGGCCGTCAACTTCTAGTGGGCCGGAATCAGGCCCACTAGAAGGTTCCCGGACCGGAGCTAGTGGGCCGGAATCAGGCCCACTAGGCACTAACCATGATCACGCTAGTGGGCCGGAATCAGGCCCACAGTGGGCCGGAATCAGGCCCTCTAGTGGGCCGGAATCAGGCCCACACTCCCCATTCCCAGTACCCAGCAAGCAAGAGGGAGGGCCGGAGGGCCCGCAGCACGACCACGACTACGGCATCCCCCGCAACGTCCGCCCCCTCATCGACGCCATGACCCGAGCCGGGCTCGGGTACATCCGCTGGCCCTTCGAAGGCAACCAGTGGTTCGTCATCGAAGCCTTGATCAAGAAGTCCGGCATCAACGCAATGACCGACTTCGCCGTCAAAGTCGCAAGCCGGACCAGCGTCGAGTCCGCGAAGTACTTCATCCCCGGCTGGCGCCAACTCGCTCCGCTGCCGCCCGGCTACACCCCGCCCAGCCGTGACTCGCCCCTTGCCCCCCTGCCGCCGCACTGCGGCGAACTCGACTGCCATCCCGACAGCCGACTGCGAGAAATCGAAGACGGCGACGGCCTGCCCGTCCTCGTCCCCTGTCGCCTATGTCACCCCTCCACTCAAGGAGTCCGACCGTGACCGACCTGTTCGACGAACCGCCAGCCGACGACCTCGACAGCCCCGCAGCCTTCGAACCACCCCGCAATCTGGAAGCCGAACAGGCTGTGCTCGGGGGCATGCTGCTGGCCCCCCTCGGAGTCAACGACGCCGAAAGTGTGCTCGGCCAAGGGACAGCCTTCTACTGGCCCAAGCACGAGACGATCTACCGGGCTGTCCTCGACCTCCACGGCAAGCCCGGCAGCCGACCCGACCCCATCACCGTCGCCGACCACCTCAAGCGCAGCGGCGACCTCGACAAGGTCGGCGGCCGCAACTACCTCCACCACTGCGTCCAGACGATCCCCACGGCCGCCAACACCGCCTGGTACGCCGACATCGTCCAGCGCCTCTACCGCCTGCGCCGACTCCTGGAGATCGGCACGGAAATGGCGTCAGCCGCCCGGCTTGCCGAAGCCGAACCCGAAGCCATCCTCGACAAGGCCTCGGCAGACCTCCAGTCCCTCCTCGCCGAGGCTGCAGGCGCCAGCACCGAGGAAGGCCTGTCCGTCGCCGCGAACTGGCCGGCGTTCGTCGACGAACTCAACGCAGGACACGACCCTGACGCCCTCGACTCCCCATGGAAGGACCTCAACGAGGTCGTCCAGTTCAAGCCCAAGGAGCTCACTGTCGTCGGCGCCGCAACCGGAGGCGGCAAGTCCCTGCTCGGCATGAACCTTGCCGCGCACATCGCCCTACGCCGAAGCAAGCCGGTCCTGTTCGCCTCGATGGAGATGACGAGCAAGGAACTCATCGCCCGCCTCACGGCCGCCGAAGCAGGCGTCAAGCTCGACCACTTGATCCGCCGCCGCCTCACCGACGACGACTGGGCCCGCATCGCGAAGGTGTCCGGCCGACTCCAGAAAGCCGACCAGTTCATCCTCGACGACACCGCCGCCCTCACCGTGCCGAAGATCCGGGCCCGGGTCCGGTGGATGGTCTCCCAGGGCACCCCACCCGGCCTGGTAGTCGTCGACTACATGCAGCTCATCACGCCCGAGTCCAGCAAGGGAGGCGACGCCAGCCGGGCGCAGGAAGTCGCAAAGATCTCCCGCGGGCTCAAGCTGATCGCAGACGAGTTCACGGTCCCCGTCATCGCCCTTGCCCAGTTCAACCGGAGCAGCGTCGGCCGCAAGCCCCTCGTCACTGACTTCAAGGACTCCTCCCAGATCGAACAGGACGCGTCGGTCATCCTCCTGCTCCACCGCGAGCTCGCCCCCGACGGATCTGACACCGGGCCGACCGCAGGCACCGTCGACCTGATCATCGGGAAGAACCGCAACGGCCAGCAGGGCCGGGAGATCACCCTCAACTTCCAGGGGGAGTTCGGGCGGCTCCGCTCCGTCGCCCCTCCCACGTGGACGCCCACCAATGCCCTCGGGGGCGCGGCATGAGCACCTGGGACGCCTCCACTCGCCGCTCAATCGGCGAAGTACTCACAGACCGCATCGAGACCGCCCGACTTCGGCGCGAAAGCCCCACGGGTTCGGCCATCGACGGCGACATGACCTTCGAGTCTCTGCCGACCGTGTACCGGGGAACAGCCTTCCGCTCCGCTCTGGAAGCATCCTGGGCCGCCACCCTCGACTCCCTCGGCATCACCTGGGAGTACGAGCCCGAGATGGTCACGCTGCCGTCCGGGGCGCGGTACCTGCCGGACTTCAAGCTCCCGGAGATAGGCACGTGGCTGGAGGTCAAAGGCACCGGCGTGCCCCGCATCGAGAAAGCCTTCGAATTCGGCGAATCGCTGTCCTGCACCTGTCCGCAGGTTCGGGGAATCCAGCACTGCTCATGCCGCTGGCCCGGTGGCGAACTCGTCCTGGTCGGCCACCCGCCGCGGCCCTTCAGCCCGTCGATGGACGAGAACTACGACCACTGGCCGTACCGCGCCAAGCGCCGCCTGGCGTGGCGCCACGGCGGATTCACCACGTGGAGCTCCACCCGAGGACGCGCCGCATGGCTCGTCCGCTGCCCAGACTGTCAGCGCACTACGTGGTTCGACACGCCCTGCTGTCGTGCCTGCAGCGGTGGTCTCGCCGAAGCGCACGGATTCCAATCTGGTTCCGCAGAGCTCAAGTTCACCCGTATCTCCGGGCCAGCAGCCAGCGCCACCGGCGACTCCGAAGAGGCAGGCGCCTGGTGAAAGACATCAGCGCCGAAGACGTTGCCGCGATCAAGGCGCAGGGCGACTTCGACGCCCTCCTCGCCCAGATCAGTGGCCGCGCTACCGCCAAACCCGCGCCCGCACAGCCCACCGAAGATCAACCGGCCCCCTACCGGATCACCCACGTCGGCGGTTGGCCGCTCGGGACCGCGGCGTCGGGCCCCACACCGCCGCCCGACGTCTGCACGTGCGCCAAATGCGGCGGCAACCCGGCCGCCCGCCACAACTGTCAGCCGCAGTCGGGAGAGGTCGCATGACGATCACCATCACCGCCTGGCCCGCCCACACGACCACACCCATCCCCGCCCCGCTGCCGCGCCTGGGCCGGTGCGCGGACTGCCCGGGCGAGATCCGCATCCGCAACAACGGCCGCTTGTACGCCCACCACTGCACCGGCGACGGCACCGTCCCGCTGCTGGCGCTGCGGCCGACGTTCGCCCGCTGGCTGTGGACCCAGTCCAAGCGCCGCGACGACTACACGAACCTGCTGACCCTGTTCGCCGGCGGGATCTTCCGACCTTGCACCTGCACCCCACCCCTGACCGCACGCGACGTCACCTGGCAGACCGCGGCACAGCTCCACGACGGGCTGCACCACCAGCAACTGGCCCGCGCCGGCACCGAGGTGCGGAACCCGTCGACGGGTGAGCGGTGCGACTCCCGGTGCGGGGAGCTACAGATTGCGGCCCGCGCCTACGAGGAGCTGCTGGCGGCCGCCCGGACGCCCACGTGACCCAGCCGACCCGTGGTCCGCATCTCCGCCGCCCTGGAGCGCGTCGTCCTGCCGCACCAGCGCCGCGCCGCCGCATGACTGCCTGCCGTGCCACGACGACGGCCGTGCTCCCGGAATCCGTGTCCCCTGATGCCGCCCAGGGCCCCACGGGGACGCGTCCTGGCGCCGTTGTGGCGTCTCGGGGCCCCTCGGGTGCTCCGGCTCCCCGTTCGGGCTCCTACGGCCCGTACAGCGCCTCGTACCCCTCCCGTCCCGCCCACGTGATTGATCCTCAGCCGAAAGGACCCGAAATGCCTGAAACACCCACCCCCGCCGTCGGCCAGGTCTGGCAGGACAACGATCCGCGCAGCCTCGGCCGCCGGGTGCGCATCGTCGAAGTCGACGCCACTCATGCGCTCGTCGAACTCGCCGTGCCGCGCGGCACGGGCCATCTGCACGCCAAGCCTGGACGCCGCACGCGTATCCGTCTGAACCGCTTCCGGCCAACGAGCACCGGCTACCGGTACGTCGGGGAGGCCCGGTGAGTACCCCGCCTGCCCCGCCGCCGACGCCGCGCCCCGTCGACCCGGACCACCTGCCGTTGACCGCCGCATCCCACTCGCCGAACGGAGAACACCTGTGACCCTCGCCGAACTTCGCCAGCAGCTCGACGCCCTCCGTCTGCCCGGCGACACGATCGTGATCATCGCCAAGGACTCGGAGGGCAACCGCTACTCGCCCCTCGTCGAAGCCCATCACGCCATGTACCGCGCCGACACCACGTGGGCCGGTGAGTGGTACATGCCCGAGTCGCAACGCCTCGCCGAGGACGACCCGGACGACTGGACGCAGGCCCCGGACGACGCCGTCCCCGCGGTTTTCCTGTGGCCGACGAACTGACCCACCACCCGCCCACGCGGCCCGGCGGTGGCTCAGACCGCCGGGCCTGCCGTCAGGACACCACCACCACCAAGGAGATGACCATGACTGATCGCATCACGGCCGACATCCTCGTCGAAGCGTTCCATCTGGCGAAGCCTGATTTCGACGATCTCAAGGACCGCATCGAGGAGGCGGCAGCCGCGCACAAGGCGACCGTGACTGTCGATGACCGCCTCTACCTGACGCAGCAGCCCGCCGTGGACCTGGCCGTGCTGCCCGAGCCCGCCGACCGCGCTGCGGACGGCATTGACTGGAAGGCCAGGTACGAGGCCGAGCACGCCCGGCACGTTGCGGTGGTGCGCAGCCTCGTCGCCGATCCGGCGGCCGTGCTGCGAGGAGCAGCCGATGACTGGACGGCTCACTGTCCGGACCACTCGGATGCCGAGGAAGCGTTCATGGACTGCCCGTGTGACTGGGCCCATGAGCTCCGCCGCAAGGCCGACGAGGCGCAGCAGGAGGCACCGAGTTGCACCTGCGGCGGCCCGCTCGCTTCGACCACGCTCCTGTCCGGCATCACCTACGAGGAACACCGCCGCGACTGCGCCGTCATGGCCGACGAGGCGCAGGTCGACGTTGAGCCCGTCGAGCCAGCGGTCACGATGCGGGGCGGTGTCACGCCCGCCGACGTCGCCCGAGAAGTCCGGGCGCTCGTCCGGCAGGCCGCCAACTGGCCGGGGAGGTGCGCCTGATGTCGACCCGCATCCAGCGCAAGCGGCAGCGCGGCTGGACCGCGCCGCTCGACGCCGAGGGCCGTAGGCCCGTGTACGTCGGGCGTGGCAGCCGGTGGGGCAACCCGTGGGCGGTCGCCCAGACCCCGCACGGTTGGGCGGCGTCCTGGACAGCAGGGGACCGCGCCCCGGCCCCGCCCGATGGCAAGCGTTGGGTGGAGTGCGACACCCGGTACGCCGCTCACGAGACAGCGGTCTACCTGTACGCCGAGTGGATCGCCGACCAGCCCGTGCTGCTTGCCGCCATCCGCAGCGAGCTCGCCGACCGCGACGTCATGTGCTGGTGCGCCAGGGCGCTTCCCTGCCACGGCGACGTCCACCTCGCCGTGGCGGCAGGCGAAGACCCGCACCCCGACCCCCTCGCCCTCGCCCGAGTGATCAACCGGAGTACGCCATGACCATCCTTCCGCCGCCGCTGACCTGCCGCCACCTTGCTGTGATCGCCGGGCTCGCCCGTGGCCACAGCTACGCGCAGATCGGCCGCCACCTCCACCTCAGCGACCAGAGCGTCAAGGGCCACATCCGGGACATCACCCAGGCGACGGGAGCCCACGGCGCCACGGTGATCGTCGACTGGGCGTACCGGCACGGGCTGATGGACGGCCTGCGCGCCGAACCGCGCCAGCTAGTCGACCTCCGTGAACGGGACCTGCGCGTACTGGAGTTGATCGCGGCCGGGCTGACGACCGAGGAGACCGCCCGCAAGCTCGGCATCGGCCACGCTGCGGTCAAGGGCAACATCGCCCGGCTGTCCGGCGAGTTCGGTGCCACCGGCCGCCCGCATCTTGTGGCGCTCGCCCATCAGCAGGGCCTCCTCGGCGACGAGACGCGGGGGGTGGCGGCGTGACGAGCCTTCCCTCCCGCATGGTGCGCCTGAACTGCCTGATCGACCCCGAGACCGCCAAGATCCTCGCCCACTACGACAGGCGCCGCGAAGCGACGCCGGACGTGATCCGCCGGGCCGTGCGGCTCCTCGCCCTCGCCGACGGGCACCTCAACGCCCGAGGCCGGCTCGTCACCGACCGCGACGTGAAACGGGGGCAGACATGACCGGGGCTGGGCGGCAGCGCGTCGAGCGCCTGATCAGTAAGCGGCCGCTCCAGGCGCTGGAGTTGTTCTCGCAGGGCGCCACCAGGCCGGAGATTGCGACCGCGCTCACGGTCACCAGGTCGACGGTGGACGTGTACCTGAGCCATGCCACCAGGGCCCTTGGGGGCCGCAACCTGGTCCACGCCATCGTCCTCGCCCGCCGCCGTGGCCTGTTCGATCCCGGCGGCGTGGCGATCGCCCTGCTGACGGCTCGGCAGCGCGCCGCCCTGGTCTGCGCGGCGAACGGCGAGACGAACGATGAGATCGCCATCTCCATGGGGCTCGCCGCCAGTTCCGTGAACAGTCTCCTCAAGGGCGCCTATCGGGTTCTCGGAGTGGGAGACCGAGCGCAGGCTGTTGCGGTCGCCATGCGCCTGCGGATCATCACCGCCGAGGACGTGTCGCTGCCCGAAGCCCTCGCCGGGTCGGCGGGTGGTGACCGATGAGCCTCGACGACCGCCGCCGTGAGGCCCTGGCCCGGCTTGCCAACCGGCGACCAGCCCCGCGTCTGCGGGAGACCCGGCCGTCCGGCGACCTCCCCGAGGACCTCGACGCCGCCGAGACGTACCTGGCCCAACGTGAGGCGCTGTGCGCCGACTTCCTCGAACCGATCACCAAGGAGACCTGATGGCCACGCACACCGTCCGTACCGTCACCTCGACCCGCTACGAGTGGATCGTCCCGGCGGCCGAACCGTGGGGTGCTGCGGGGGCGGAGGTCGCCAAGGCGTGGACTGCCGCCGACATGGCGTACCGGGAGCGGCACGGCCTCGCCGGAGATCAGCCGCTCGCTGATGACGCGCTGCGGTTCAAGGTCACCGACGCGGAGATCGTCATCTCGTTCACCGTCGAGACGGGGGCGAAGCCGTGACGACCGGGCCCCTTCACCCCTCCCAGACCCCACGCGGGGCCACAGAAGGGCCACGGGGCGCTTCAGGAGCCGCTGTTGGGGCTCGGGAGGGGCGGGGAACTCCTGGAGCCTCTGAGGGCCCTTCACGGGCCTCTGGCCGATCCGGTGCCGCCCCGTGACCCGCCTCCCGTACCGAACCGTCACCGTGTACGCCGCCCTCGGCCTCCTCCTGGGCGGCGTCCCGGCCGGACTGCTGTGGTGGCTCCTCGGCGCCGACATCGGGTGCCCACCGCCCCCGCACCTCGGCCTCGTCCTCGCGGTCGAGACCGTGCTCCTGGCCGCCGCCGGACTCGCCGTGGCCCGCCGGGAGCGCACCATCCAACGCCTCCACGAAGCGTGGTGGCGCAGCCGACCGACCGCCCGCACCAACGGAGACCCTGATGACCGAGCTGCCTGACCGTGCCGAACTCGACCGGATGCGGCACGAGTTGTCGTCGCACCTGCTCATGATCCAGGAGCAGATGACCCCGATCTACGACGCCGCCGACGGGATCCGCGCCGACCTCAACGCTCGGGGCTGGTCACCGACCGCTGCCGAGCAGGCCGCGCTCACATGGCTGTGCGCCAGCATCCAAATGTCCTTCGGCGGGAGCGGCACCCAGTGACCGAACGCCCGCCGACTTGCTGGGGCATGGGGCGCTGCGGCTGGTCGGACGAGTACCGCGAGTGCACATGCATCGACTACCCCCAGCCCGAGGGCGTTGCCGCAGGGGCCGCGCAGCCGCTGGACTCCGACGAGCAGGCGTTTCTCCACCTGCACCGCCTGGGAGCCGGCGACTGGGAGTCCCACTGCTCCGCCCCCGGCTACTTCTTCAAGCTCGCCGCCAAGGGCGGCTCGTGGGCAGCCACACGCGAACCCGCGCACATCGACTGGCCCGACACGATCAACGACATCCACAACAAGGAGTACCTGTGAACGAGGTCACCTACGCGTGGTGCTTCAGCCACGGCCGCCTTCACCGCTTCGACGGCGACCCCTGGTGCACCGCCACCTGGACCCCCCTCGACGGCGGCAGCGAGACCGAAGCGCTCGCCGACAAGCAGGCCCGCTACGGCGACGCCCAGTTCCTCCACCAGCTCCCCGACGAACAGCACCTCGACCTGATCACCAACCGCGACCCGGAGCAGAAGCCATGACCGACCAGCCCGACATCCTCGCCGCCTTCCGTGCGCTTCGTGAACGGCTCGCCCAAGACCGTGACCGGGCCGTTGAGCGCGCACCCCAGTGCACGATGCCCGAGGCGCGGCAGGCCAACGAGGGCATCGCTGCGGGACTCGACACGGCCCTCTTCCACCTCGACGGCGAGATCCGCCAGCACGGCACGGCCCATCCAGGCGACCGGGCCGTCCACATCGGCGGCAACGCCGACGACTGCCCCGGCTGCATCGCCAACGGCGTTGAGAAGCTCGGCTACCCGTGGGAATGCCCCGGGCCCGAACAAGCCGCTGCAACCGTGAACAACCCCGTGGCCAGCAGGGATGCAGCAGATTGTTCGGGCGGCGGCATCGAGCCGGTGGCCGCAAACACCGCGTGTGAGCACCACTACGAATCCCGCATCCTCGGCGGCCACCCTCTCACCGTCCGCGCCTGCGTCTTCTGCCACACCCCCGACTGGGCCGACCTCACGAAACAGGCTGCCGGACTGTACCGGTGGGGCTGGCAGGAAGGACACGCCGGGAATCCGGCACGAGAACGGCTCAGCTGTTACGACATGCCCCGGCAGCCAGACTCGGACCTCACCGAGGCCGACCTCGACCCGGCCATGGCCACCGGCGAGCCAGCCCGGATCATTGCGGCACCACCTGGCGTTGCGCAGCGCTGCGCCTGCGGGCAGGCCGAGACCGTCGCCACCATCCAGGCCGCAGATGGCCACGTCCACGTCGGGCCACCACTCGCGCCATCACTGATCCAGGTCGATGAACCCGACGAAGAGCCGGCCGCCATACAAGCCGCGTTCGACGCGGGCGAGAAGGGTGTCACCACCCCGTCGGGGCTGGGGCAACGGATCGCAGCGGCCTTGCGCGAGCACGGCATGGTCCACCTCGGCAACCAGGTCCCCGCCGACGAATACGACTGCTGCGCCGACGCCGTCCTCACCGCGATACGGCCCGAGTTGACCACGCTCGCCGAGTACGAGAGTGCGATCAACTGGGCGACCACCTGCGTCTCCTGCGCCCGCATGCTCGACGCCAGCATCCGCGACCACGAACGCGCCGGGACGGCCAGGGCCGAGGTGACGCGGCTTCGCGCCGGCGAGGAACCCGTCGTCGACGAGCACCTGGCCCTGACCCCCGGCCAGTGGATTTGGAAGTGGAACCAGGCCAGCGCCGAAGAACGCCTCGCCAAAGCCCAGGGCGTACTGGAGGCGTGGCGGGAGGTCGAGCGCTTCCGGTTGAGCGACTTCGCGACCGCCGCCTGGGTCAACGCCTTCGACCGCGCCAACAAGGCCGAAGCCGCCCTCACCAGCGTGCGGGAGATCGCCAACGAGCTGATCACCGGTGGCGCGTACTCGGACGGCAACGAACCCGGAGCCGGACGACGCATCCTCGCCGCGATCGACGGAACGGAGGCGACATCGTGACCGATCGCGGGCTCGACGCGGCCGAAGCCTTCCGTGCCCTCCACGTCTGCACCGTGCTGCGCATCAGCCCAAGCCGGTACGCCCAACTCACCCCTGAGCAGCAGTGGCTGCTTGACGCCGCGCTCGACGGAACGGAATCGCCATGACCCGGCGGATCGCGCCCAACGCCATCATCGACCACCTCACCAAGGCAGGCCACCACGACTTTCACGTCCGCGAAGACAGCCCGCGAACCTGCCGCGTCATCCATGACGGCCCGGACGAAGCCGCGCACTTGACCGCATACGCCCAGGTGCTCCGCAGCCACGGCTACACGGTCACCCCGCAGGCCGCCACCAACATCCGGCCCAACCGACTCAAGGTCACCCACCCGTGACCCGGTCAAGCGTGGCCGTGGTCACGCCAGTTGTGGGAAACAGTTCCCACAACGGCCAGGCGGGCGACGGGACGCTTGACGCACCGCATCACCCCACCCCGCCAGGGAGCGCCGATGCCCAGCACCGCTGCACGATTCGCCGCCGCCTACGCCGCCCTCACCGCATCCCACGAAGTCGCCGACCACTGGGTGCAGATCGACAAGCAGGCCGTCGCCAAGGGCCAGCCCGGCGCCGAGGGAGCCCGCGCCTGCGCTGCCCACGTCGCCACCTACACCGCCACCCAAGCCGCCGCCCTGTACGCCGCCGACCGGCTCCTCGGCCTCCGCATCGGCTGGCGCCGCGCCTCCCTCGGTCTCGCCGTCTCCGCCGCCACCCACTACGTCGCCGACCGGCAAGGCGGCCACTGGCGCAACGAGGAACCCCACGGAGTCGTCAAGCTCGCCGCCGCCACCGGCCACGCAGGCTGGCTCCAACGCGACCCCGGCGCCGGCTACCTGATGGACCAGTCCTGGCACAAGGGCTGGATCGCCATCGCCGCAGCCGTCATCAGCGCGGGTGCCGAGTGACCATTCCGACCGCCGAGTAGCCATCCCGGCGCCGACGCAAGGAGAGACCGAAATGCACGAAATCCAGTCCACAGGAACCCAGTTCGAAGAATGGCTGACCCTCAAGTTCAGCGACGCCGGCTGGGCTGTCGATGATCCGACCACGAAGAAGCAGATCATGCTCACCGCGCACCTCATCCTCGGCGACACCGGCCACGACTGGACCCAGCTCGCCGAAGCGCTCGACATCACCCTCGACGAGCTCACCGCCGCCTACCTCCCCGAGAAACGCCAGCGCGACACCGCCGAACTCCGGGAGCATCCCGACCTGGCCGGACTCGAACATGAACTCGGCACCGACTGACGCCTGCCGAAAGAGGCAAAAGGCAACCACTTCCGCCCGCCGGAAACCACCACGACCCTGGAGGCATGACGAGCGAGAGCGCCATGCCCGCGGACCTGTCCACGCTGTACCCGACGAGTCACATCCAGGTCGTGATCACCTCATTCGGGTACGGCCACGCACCGGCACCCCAAGCCGACCTGACCGTCGACGCCCGCCGCCACCTGCGCAACCCCCACACCGACCCCGCACTACGCGACCTGACCGGCCTCAACCCGACCGTGCGCCAGCACGTCCTCGCAACCCCCGGCGCACGCGGCAACATCCAACACGTCGCCAACTACGCCCAGACCCTCCTCGACGACGCGGCCAACCAGCGGCAACGCCTCGTGACGATCGCCATCGGCTGCATCGGAGGCCGACACCGCGCCGTCGCCCTCGCCGAAGAAATCGCCGCCACACTCCGAGCCGGCGGAGTCGGCGTCGACGTCGAGCACCGCGACGTGGACAAGCCCGTCATCCAGGACTAGGGGCTGTCCGGTGAGTCACCCACGATGGACGCCAAGCCGGTTTCGACATCAAGGACCACGACCAACTCGCCCAGCAGCCCCTGGTAGCTCTCACCCAGCCAGCGCATCACGGCCTCGTCCTCGTCGCTCACGGTATTCCCTTCCGTAGGTGGGTCCTCATAGGTAAGAGGCAGAAGACGGTCTCCGCGTGAACCCCAATGCCGGACATCTTCGGCGACTCACCGGACAGGCCCTAGGACGGCAGGCGTCGTCCGTCGTCGAGTTGATGCAGAAACGCTCCAGAATCCCGCTGTACCTGGGCAGCCGCCGTCGGCGACGCTACGGTGGACCCGACTCCTGGTGCTACTGGCTCCAACCGTGCACCGCGCGTCCTGTTGGCGCAGACGCGCAACAGCGCCCCCGACCACACGGTCGGGGGCGCTTCGCTGTGTCCGGGGCCGTCACCCGTGCGGGCGACACTCCGTCACGACTCCGCAACACCCGCCCCACAGTGCTGCGTCCGGCGGTGGACTAGGCGGCCACCGACCCCAGGGGGATCCCGTGACCGTCAGACGCCCACTCGCCGCCATCCTGCTCCTCACCGCCACCGCCACCGCGTGCGGCAGCGACAAACCCGACAACAGCAAGCCCGACAACAACCCCGCCAGCATCAAGAACGCCGCCCAAGAAGCGGTCTACGCCGACCAGGCCGCCAAGGGCGACCCCGGCGACCTCAAGGGCGTCACGCCCAGCATCGTCGCCGAACAAGGCCACCACATCTGCAAGCTCCTCGACCAAGGCCAGTCCGTCGAGGATGCCGCCGCACAGACCCGCCTCGGCTTCAGCGCCAAAGAGACCGGGGCGCTCATCGGCGCGGCGCCCGCACTCTGCCCCCAGCACGGGCAGGCCATCGACGCGTGGATCGCGGCACTCGGGCAGTGACAGTGCGGCGCCCCCGACCACATCGGTTGGGGGCGCCGTCCGGTCAGGGCCTATGAGGCGATCGAGCCCGCTGCGCACCCACGTGCCACCCGGGCATATGCCCTGCCCCACCACATTCCCGCCGTTCCGGCCTAATCGACCCTTACCCCCGCCCTGCAATGACGAAGACCCTGGTCACATGGGGGACCCAGACGACTACGAGTACACGGCACGCGTGCCCTACACCGGCCACGAACCCGACCAGTCACATGACCCGGACGTACAGGCCGCCCTGGAAGGCGCCACCGCCCCGCCACCCCCGGCCCCGCCCAACTGCCGCTTCTGTGGCCTCGCCCAGGACCGGTTCGCTACCCCACACTCGGGCCACTGGGTGCTCCTCGAACCGGGCGTGACCGCCCCCGCCCACCGGGTCCCGCCCCGACGGCGATGGATCATCGGGAGCGACGGCACCGCCTACAACACCTGGGACGCCGAACCCACCCCCGGCGCCGTCTGCCGCATCGCCCACCGCCTCGTATGCCCCGAAGTCCCACCAGACGTCCCAGCAGAGGATCCCCGGCCGTGGGCGACCGCCATGCGCGAGGAAAACCGGCGCCAGAGGGACCGCGAACAACAACGCCTACCCGAACCCGGAGAACTCCCCGACGCCGGCTAACCGCCCTCGACCAGTCGGCGCCTCCGCCTACGCCGGGCGAGGACGCCGTGGCGTGCTCAGCGGACCGCGACGGTGACGTAGCCGGCGGTCTCCAGCTCGGCCACCAACTCGTCGATGTCCTCCGGCGGGTTCCCCGCCGCCCGCCGTTCCTGCTCTGCCGCTCGCGCGTTCTCGATGTCCCAGTCGTCGGACACGATCAACTCTGTCAGCAGCCCGATTGCACCGACGCTCAGCGGAGCATTGCGGATCATGTCTTTCGGGAGGTAGGTCATCTCCTCGAACGGGTCCCGCAGGCACTGGTCGAGGACGTGCGGCTGGACGCGCACGGTCTTCGTCATCGCGATCTCCGTTTCCGCTCGCCTGCTAGCGATCAAGCCCTCGCGCGCGCACGCACTAAGGCCGGGCAGGAGCGAGGCGTTTTAGCCAGCCCGGTTTTGAGGCCCCGTATTGAGTACTCCGTCTTAGGTAAAGACGTGCCTCTCACGAACCCCCTCGTTCATGAGGGGGTCCATCGACCAACCCCCTCATATCTGCCGCCCTCATTTTGTCCGGTTTGTGGAACGTCGTAGACATCGAGAGTGGTCATGAAACCGCCCCCGTTCGGCTGCCCTTTCGGGATCCTCGACCGCGTCCGGATCATGTAACCGAACTCCTCAAGCTCGGCGAACGCGGCACGGATCGCGCGACGGCTCTCGGCCCGTGGCCCACGCTGCCGCTTGCCCTCGTCCGCCATGGCGTCAGCAGTCGTCTGCCACCCGGGAGGCCGGGCCACGAGCTCGGTGAGGATCTGACGGGCCAGCCGACTGAGCCTCTCGTCCAGGACCGTCTGGTTCGCCATCTGTACGAAGTTCTTCGCGTGCTTCGTCCGGTGGACCACAATCACCCGGCAGCCCCCATCTGGCAGGCGCGGATGGGGAACGCTATCTTCATGGCAGTGCCTAACTTCGCGGTGGGTCACTGGCAGCGGGCTGGTAACCCGCTCACAACGCAGCAGCGGCCGGACGGATGACCGTCCGGCCGCTGCCGTATCTGAACTCACATCCTACGCCCGACCGTTGGCCAAAACCGGGCTCTCCGTGACCGGCGCACCGTCTTTCAGCACTGTGGTCTCGAACCCCTCGGGGAGCGGCGGCATCGGGATGTCCAGCATCTTCCCCAGCAGCATCCGGGCGACCGTGTCCCGCTCGAACTCGTCACGGCCCGACGGCATGCCCAGCGCGATCTGGCCGCTGTCTCGGACGGCCGCGAAGCCGAAGAACCCCGGGTCGGTGATCGATGAGTCGTACAGGTCCACAGCCAGCTCGACGAGGAGATCGGCGAGCGGGGCATCCATCAGACGGGCAGGGGACAAGACAGGCCGCGCTAAGACGGCACGAGTCGTAGACTGCATGGCAGAGCTCTCCTTCTTACGCCGTTGGATCTCTACTGATCAGCGAGTTCCAGCTCGCTGGTTGACTGGCCGGGGCCTTCGGGCTCCGGCCTTTTCCATGCCCGGACACTACGGCGACGACCGCGTCACGCGCAGGCGAATCGCAGACATCCGGATGTTCCGTAATCGCAGGTCAACGCACTGGACAGTGCGCTGAGTTGGAAGTGCGGCGTGCCGCGCCGGGAGGAAACCGACCGTAGAGCAGGCGGTGCGAGCCGCGCATCTCCGACCACGGGAAGCAGCCGACAGCCATGCAGATCGTGACCATGCCGAACGTCGACTTGTCCGAATCGATAGGATCTGGCGCACGCCCCACGGAGTGTGCGGACAGACCAGGCGGCAGAGGGATCTGGCCGGAACTACACCGTGACGCCCAACAGCCCCTGCGCCTTCGCGTTCACCGCCGGGTTGTCGAACCACAAGTAGCCGACGTAGACGCCGTCCGAGCCGTAAGCCGGCGCCTTCAACATCGCCGTCTTCGAGACGTTCACCGTCCACGCCTCACCCGTCAGATCCAGCCCGTTTGGGTCCGGCAGCACCGACCGGCTCCAGCCCGCACACAACAGCCAACGACCATAAGCCTCGTCCTGATCCGTGGTGTTCGTCGGAAGATGACGGGCCGCCACATCCCACAACGACGGGGCCCCATACGGCACCTCAGGGACCTGCACCGCCGCGACGATCCCCATCCCCCCCTCGCGGGCGTAAGCGAGCACGCACTGCCCCTGGTCCTCCCACGACACCGTGAACGGCGCCAAATGAACCCGCGACGTCCCGTTCAACATCCTGCCCATACGCGCCTCCTGGTAGCCGGGATTCCCCGCCGCCACCGTAGCGGCGGGGAACCTAGATCACCGGCAGGTCAGATCAGTTGTCGCCGCAACCCTGGGAGGGGTTGCCCTCTCCGCCATCACTACCGTCGCCCGTCTCACCGGACGAGTTCTCTTCGTCGCCGCGCAGAACGGCGAACTTGCGCAGATCCATCACGGATCCCTTCGCGTTGCCGTACCGGCACGAGGGCCATCCCCGCGCCGCCGTGCGTGGTGCACCCCCGACCTGCCGGTCGGGGACGATCGTGGGTCAGTTGGCCCCGGGACTCGCGCGAGTTCCGTCACTTCGAACATCGGCCTTTGTCATGCGACGGGTCGCTCGGTGACGACGAACGTCTTGCACAGCGATCGCAGAAGCCCCTCAGCGTGAAGCTGTTCCAGCGCTTGCGCAGCAAGGTAGGGGGAAAGGTCGAGGGTTCGGCTAGCGACGTGCGCGGCCAGGCGCTCCCCGGCCTGCCAGCGCCCCTCTGTGAGCGCCTCCCGGATCCTCTTCGCGGTGAGCGCGGTCTCGGGCCCGGCGTCGTACTTCAGTGCTGGCATGTCCCAGCTCAGGCGGCACTGTGAGTGATCCATTGAGTTGAACGGTGGGCGCTCGGCCCGCTGTCGTGCGAGTTCTTCGATCCTGGCCAAGGCGTAACTGGGGAGCCAGGTTAGATCGATGTACTCCACGAGGTGCCACCAAGACTGATAGCGAGCATGAACCTTGAAGCGATCTTCGGGGGTGCGGCTAATCCCGATGTACAGCAGATCGCTCTCGATGTCGTACAGGCGGTAGAGCGCGGTGCGGTCGGGGGTGGGTTCAGGCATGACTCTCCTCAGGCACGTGGTGTGACCGGGGCCACTCTCACGCAACGAAACGGTAGACCTTATTCATGGACCTATCAAGATGCCGTGCCCGTCGGAACGCCAAAGCGCCCCCGACCTACTGGACGGGGGCGCCTAAAGGGGCTGATCAGCTCACGGGCAGGTGGTACCCGAGCTTGTAGATGTGGCCCGGCTTCACCACGTCACTCACCTCGATGACACGGCGATCGTCGCTGTACACGATCCGGAAGACCTCCAAGACGGGGACGTCGTCAGGGAGTTCCAGCAGGGCGTGCTCCTCCTGCGTCGCCTTGCGGGCGGTCACCTCGTCGGCCTGCTCGCGCGGGGGGAAGCCCATGTCTGCCAGGAGCGTCGGAGATCCGCCCGGGATTCGGCGGCGATCCGCTAGCCGCGTATCCCGGGCAAGCTCGACCGGGTAGTAGGAGTTGACCAACTCGGCCGGCTCATCGTCGAGCAGGCCGATGCGCGAGCGCAGTACTGCCTTGCCGTTTCCGTCCAGGCCGAGTGCGGCGGCAACCCGCTTCGGAGGTGTCACCTCCGCCACGCGGAGGATCTTGTTGCTGCCGCGCTGCTCGCGGCCAGCGGCCTCGCTGACCCAGCGGTACGGCTCGCCGGGTGCCGACGGCGCCATGTAAGACGCGGGCGTGATGATCTGCGCGGCGTCCGCTCGGACGTACACACCGCTGCCCGACCGCCCTTCAAGGAGTTCCTCGTCCTTGAGGATGTTCAGGGCGCGCTGAATGGTCACGTTCGACGTCTCATATGCCTCGGTCAGCGCGCTGTTGCTGGGCACCTGCTGCCCGGGCTCCAACTCGCCGGACATGACGAGCGCCCGAAGGTCAGCCGCGACTCTCTCGGCAATGGGGCGCTTGTCCTTGTGCTTGGCCATGTCAGTCGACCTCGATCTCGTAGCGGATGTGCCGAGGTCCCTTCATGACCATCAGCGATACCTCGAATGGCTGACCTCCTTGCGTGTGGGAGGTTCGGAGCAGCGTCAGGACGTTCTCGCCTTCGCGGATGTCGAGTTGCGACGCTTCCTCGGTGGTGGCGGGGCGGATGCCGACTTCCTCGGTGACCTGACGTGCCAGGTATCCGAGGTTGGCGAGAAGCGTTGGGGCTCCCCCCTGGATCTTCCGGGTTTCCGTGAGGGGCGTGCCCGCCGCGACTGATCGCGGATACCAGGAGTCGACGAGCTCGACCGGCTCGCCGCCGATCCGCATGATGCGCTGTCGCACGACGGCAGAGTCGCCGTCTTGAAGTCCGAGATTTTGCGCGACTTCAGGCGGTGGTGGCGCCTCGGCGACGGCGAGGAGTTGCTGCGATCCGCCTCGGCTGGCGCTCTCTTCGGTCCAGGCGTCGACCTGCTTGGGGCGGCGGGGGCGCACGTAGGGCAGTGAGGTGCTTGTCCATTTGTCGCTCATGCGCACTCCTTGATTTTCACGGATGCCCCATCTGGGCCCTGACCTCCACCTTAAGCCCTTGATGAATACGGATAGAGGTTCGGATGCAGACTAATACGACTGCAACACCTTGATAAAAAACTGATCGAGCAGATATGGTTGCGGCATCGTGCGAAGCCAATCCACGGAGGACTCGATGCTGAGCGTGAAGGAGGTGGCGGAGCTCCTCGACGTGCACCCCGCAACCATCTACCGATGGATCAACGGGGGCCATCTGAGGGCCCTTCGTCACGGCAAGCCCTACGAGCCGGGTACCGGCACCGCCGTCGGCGGCGCCTTCCGGATCCCCGAATCCGAAGTCGGCTGCCACACCGACGACTCCAAGGCGGTGGCCTGATGCAGAACCTCACTCTTTCCCTCGCGGACGCCGATGCCGCGATCACCATCGACAGCAACCCCAACCCCGACATCTCCGACACTGATCTGCTGCGTGCCGGGCTGGTGACGGCTTACGTGAGGGCTCGCGGTGTCCGTGACGTGAAGGCGAAGTCGCGTCTGCAGGCGGAGGCCGCCGACTACGACCGCGCCCACCCTGACGAGCAGCCGCTCGTCGACGAGCTGCACGCCATCGAGTCGTTCGGCGCCCCGGTGCTGACGGAGACCGACTGGTTCTTCGTCGGCGAGGCGCGTGCCGCTCTGGCCGCCTCGAAGGCGTCGGGCGGGAGTGGTGTCCAGGCGGTCCGGAAGAACGTAGCCCGGCTTGAGGCTGCGGTCGCGGGGCTGCTGTACGTCGTCGACGACGGATCGGAGGTGGCCTGATGAAGAACCTGACCCTTCCCACCCTTTCCCCGACCCCCACCGACGCCTCCGCCCGCCTCCGAGCGATGACGTTCGTCGCATCCCCCGAGGCCGCTGACCGTCTCGCCGCCGAGCTCCACACCCGGTTTTTCGAGGCGTGGCAGGCCCGCGACACCGAGGCGATGAGCGCGATCGTCGCGGCGGCTGCCGGTTTCGATGCCGCCCACCCCGACGAGCCCCGGCTCGTCGACGAGCTCGACGCGTTCAACACCCCTGCGGCGGTGGCGTGATGGGCTGCTACAGCAAGGCCGAGATCGAGGCCGCAGAGAAGGCGCACGCTGAGGCGACGGCCCGGTTGGAGGAGATCAACCGCAAGCTGGCCAGCGCCACGAGCGCTGAGGCAAAGGGCCTCTGCCTTGACGCGCACTACGCGCACAACGCCCGGGGTGCCGCGTCGTTCATCCTCACCGACAGCGAGTTCCACCGTGGGGAGGCGTCATGACCCCGCCTGTTGCCGCCCCCGCGATGTCGGCGGCGGACCGTCTGGCCCACGTGGCCGCCTCTTACGTCCGCACCCCGGCCCCGGTCATGTCCGACGCCCTGTGGCAGGGCTTGTTCGTGCCGTTGCCGGACCAGTGCCAGGTGCACCACTGCTGGGTCGACCAGTGCCCGGCCGGTTCGCACAGCCCGGCGCCGAAGGGCGGTGAGCGGTGATGGATGACGTGACGCCCGGCGCCCGGTACGCGCACTGCGCCGCCTTGTGGGCCAAAGCCACCGTTGACCGGGCCAAGCAAGCCCACGAGCTCGACGGCATGGCTGCCCGCAGCCTGCATAAGGCGCTGGCGTCGATGAGCCCCGACACCGATATTGCGGCCCGGGTCATGATCCTCACCCCTGGCGGGGACTTCGCTGGTTTCGCGCTCTTGTCTCTCGACGACGTTGAGCGGCTCCAGTTCGCGGCCGGGCACAGTAAGGCGATGCAGGCGGAGACCGTCGACGGCGACAAGCTCATCGCCGACTTCGAGGCGTACCTCCGCAACGGCGGTGACCTGTGATGTCCCTGATCGCTCTGCCCGCGTTCCTGACCCGCCGCCGAGGGGAAACCCCGATGCCCGAGACCACCACCGAAACGACGAACACGGTCGTCATGCGCTTCCGCACCCGGGGCGGCGCTGTCGTCGAGGTCAGCAAGACGTACCGCACCGGCAGGTACGCGTACCGCTGCCTGGGCTGCGACTACGACAACGACTCCAGCCGCGTGATCTACGCCCGCGACGACGCCAACGCCCACGCCGCCGCTTGCTGGTCCATGCCGAAGCCGGGCGGGGAGGCGGGCTGACGTGGCCGGTGAACGCTGCCACCCGTGCGAGCAGCATGCGGAGCTCCACAGCGACAACTGGTTCGGGATCGGCCCCGCGAACGATCCCTGCGCGCAGTGCGAGGCGCACGCCAAGAAGCACGCCAACGAAGGCTGCGCCGAGGCTTCCCTGATCGTCCTGTTCATCACCTGCGCCGCCGTCTTGGCCGGCAATCGAATCCGACGCCGCTGAACCGCTGCACGACAGCCCCGGCATTCAGCCGCGAGGGCGCGGGATCGACCCCCGCCCGGGGCGCGACCGCCAACCGGCGGACCGTCAACAACAAGGAGATGTTGTGGGCTTCACGTCCTACTTCAGCCGCCCCACCACCATCCGTGAGGCCAGCGACAACATCCGCGAAGTCAAGGCCAGCCAGAAGCGCCACCGCGACCGCGGCAATTTCGCCGACGCTGCCGCCCTCGACGCCGAGATTCGGCATCAGCAGGGCGAACGGCAGCGCATCGCCGATGAGCACAACCGCGACCTCGACGAAATCTGGGGCGCCTGACCGCTGTCCGACCGACACCAACGAAAGGAGGCCCGTGATGGGCCGCTTCCAGGAGATCGACGGCTACGACATGCTGCACGCCCAGCTCGCAAAGGAGGGCAAGCTGCCGAAGCACTGCGGCCAGACGATGGAGTACGCGGGTGACGGCTACTACGGCTGCGAGGTCAACGGCTGCAAGGTCCGCTACACCACGAACCCCGAGATCCTCCGGGCCCACAACCGCGGGTTGATGGACTGATGGGTACCGCGATCGTCAGCGCTGTTGGGGTGCTCGCCGGTGCGGCCATGGCCGTGTTCGCCCAGTACGCCATGCATGCGACCTCGCGCCGGGATGCGCACCGCGAGGAGGTCAAGGAAGCCCTGGTGTGGGTCCTTGGCGCGGCGGCCGCGCACCGCGGAGAGCAGTACCAGAAGATCCAAGCCCAGCGGGACGATATCCCCGACACCCCCGAGGCGCGCCGACTGCGGTACGCGGCCCACACCGCTGTCACCGACGGCATGACCGCGTTGACCGTCGCCACCGACGACCGTGAACTCCTGCGCCTGGCCGGCGACCTCGTCGGCTACTCCTTCGCCCTCGGCGAGGTGCCTGACGAGGACGTCAAGACCGTCGGCGATCAGGCCCGCGACGCCCACAACGAGCTGCAAGCCGCCGCCCGCTACATCCACCAGCACGCCTGACTGAGAGGGGGCCCGCCATGGGCCTGTTCAGCAAGCCCTGCCAGGCGTGCGGACATCCGATTGGCAAGAACGACAAGGCCGTCACGACGCGCGATGGCTACCGAGTCCACAAGAGCCACACCGCCGACCCGAATAGCGGTCTCTACGGCGACCGCAAGCCGGGACTGTTCCGCCGCTGACCGTTAGCACGCCTGACCGGAAGGAGCCCGCCATGGGCCGGCACAGCCGCAAGACCGACAAGGAATGCGCCCGGACCGCCGTCGCAGCAGTGCTCGTTGCCAACGGCGACCAGCAGATCGCCGAGAAGCTCATCGATCGGAACCTGACCACCGACGAGCTGGTCCGGGCCGAGGCGTACCTCGAATCCGGCAAGAAGATCACCGGCGACTGACCGGCTGACCGCGCCGCAGGAACCCGCACCCCCTGCGGCAAGGAGAACCGGCCAGCCCCCCGCTCACTCGAAAGGATCAAGTGCCGTGACCACCACCGTCGTCAAGCAGGTCAGCGGAAAGCCCGCGACCTCGCCCGAGCCCCGGTTCGACCCGGTGGCCCTGGCCGAGGCGGAGGCGATCCGGAAACGCGCCGAAGCCGAAGCCGAGGCCATCCGCATCAAGGCACAGGGAGAGGTCGAAGCCGAAAGGCTGCGCGCCGCCGAGGAGGCCGAGAAGCAGCGTCTGGCTAACGAGCGGGCAGCGATGCGCCTGGAGAAGGACAAGGTCAGTCACGAGGCGTTCGTCGCGAAGAGGAACACCGAGATCGCCCGCTCCAACGCCGAGACCGATGAGGTTACGAAGACGGCCGCTGACAAGGCCAGCCGGGAAGCGCAGCGGTTGGCCGAGCAGGAACGCTCGGAACGGTGGTGGCGGTGGGGCGCGCGCGGCATCTACGCCATCGGCCTGATCATCGCGGCGCCGGTCCAGTTCGAGCATTTCTGGGACCCGCAACATCCCTTCCTCGTAGCCGCCCCCGGATTGCTGGAGGGGTTCGCCCTGGCGCTGGCATTCGGTGCCGCATGGGCTGTGGCGCACCGGCGTGACGTCCTGCCATACCGGATTGGGATCATGGTCGGCGCTTTGATCGCCGCTGGGGTCAACCTGTACGGCGGCATGACCGACCCGGAGATCGGTTTCAACGCGGGACTGATCGGCGCGATCGCCTCCCTCGGCGGCCCCGTCGTCCTCATGACCTACGAGCGCGGCATCGCCCAAAAGGCCGACGGCATCCCGTCCCGGCGTGAAATCCGGGCGACCAAGAAGCAGGCCGCGGCAGAAGCAACAGCCGCCGCGAAGGCCCGCACCGAAAAGGCCGCCGCCGACGAGCGGAGTCGCATCGCAGCCGAGGCTGCCGAAGCGCGTACCAAGGCCGAGCAGATGCACCGTGACGAGGACCGCCAGCAGCACCATCCCGCCGTCTGGAAGATCGCCAATTCGATCCGCTCAGCACGCGGCTGCCAGCACGTCACCGAGCAGATCTGGGCCGAGGCGTGGCACCGCGTCACCGGCTTCCGGCAGGTCGGCGTCACCCTCGACATCGACACCCAGTCCCGCGCCGCCGAAGCGCGCGCGGCGACCGCCGCGCAGGCGCCAGTTCTTGGTCCTCGATCGCTGGTCGATTCCCAAATCAAGCCCCGCCAGAAGAAGGACCCTGGCGCCCCCGACGGACGCCGCAACAACGGCAGCACGCCGCCCGTCCGAAGGCCCGGCGACACCCCGCCGTACAGCGAAGGGGCCAGGCGTCAGATCGGCCGCACGACGGCCGCCCGACGCACCGTCGACGGAGCCCCGCACCACCCCTTCGCCGCACCCGAAAACTCCCGCCCGAGCGACAACTAGCCCACCCCTCAAGGAGAGATCACAATGAACGCCGCCATCCGTCGGATCGCCGTCTCGGGCAGTGCGGCCGTAGCCCTCCTCGGAGGCGCTGCCGCGATCACCATCGTCGACTCGCCGACCGCGTCCGCCGCAACCCAGACCGTCGCCCACCGTGCCGCCACCGCGCCCATCCGACTGCCCGACGGGCGCACCGTCCGGATCACCGGCATGGGCGGCTACGGCCACACGGCCAGCGTCGAGCACGTCGCCACCGTCACCGCGTTCAAGACCGACGCGACGCCCGGCGCCGGCCCGGCCGTCGGCACCGGCGTCGTCCCCGACGGCGGCGGCCAGGGCGCCCCCATCCAGAACCCCAACAGCAGCACACCGGCTGGCGCGTACAACCCGGCTGGCTACAACCCGCAGCAGGTCACCACCCAGGCAGGCGGCGGGTACATCGCCGTCGGCGCCACCGCCATCCTCGTCCTCGGCATCATCGTTTTCTTCAAGGTCAAGCACGGCCACATCAAGGCCCTCGACGCGGTCATCGTCGCCCTGCTCGGCATCTCCCTCGCCGGAACCGTCGTCGGCACCATGGGCCACCAGGTGACCAACTCCCTCGTCGGCTCCCTCAGCGGAGTCCTCGGCGGCCTGTAGCCACCCGCCCGCGGGGCCCAACCCAGGCCTCGCCCCCCAATCCACGGAAGGAATCAGGCCAGTGGCCACCGAGACAGAGCCCACCGTCGAGCAGCAGCCGGAAAAGGCCACGGAACCATCCCGCGGCGACCGGATGAAGGCCGCGTTCGGTGTGCAGCGCGGCCACGCCCGAGCCCGCGTCGGAGAGTGGCTCGCCGCCGGCGACCTCGACGAGGCCGACGTCATCCAGATCGCCGCCGAGAAGAAGCAGCGCCAGCACGCCGCGAAGGTCGCCCACCAGGAGCGGGCCGTCGCCGAAGCACGCGGACACTTCCGACACGCCGAGAGGCGCGCCGAAGCCGGAGAGGCCATCGGCTTCGGCACCGTCGCCACGGCGGGCGGGCGCGTTGCCGCAGCAGAGTCGAGGCTCGAACACCTTCGAGCCACGCCCCCCTTGCCGCCCACCGACCGCGAGATCAACAATGTGCGGCACGGGAAGCGGGCCGGCCGCGCCGCGATCCTTGCCGGTGGCGGCCTCGCCTCCCTGCCCACGTTCGGAACGGCGATAGAGATGGCCGCCCACGGGCAGCCGCTCGTCCTCGCCGCCCTCGGTACGGCGGCTGGCTACGGCTGGTACCTCGTGTCGCGCCCTTTCGTCGACGGCCAGCCTGCATCTGCCCCGAGCATCCCGGTGCAGCTGGCCTCGCCGGTGAGCATGACGAAGTCCGAACAGCCGACCGGACAGCGGGACTTCAACGCCCCGCCGCCGCCCGCGCTCACGGTTGAGGAGCTTGACCAGGCGCTCCGCAACATTGGCGAGGTCAGGCCGAACGAGCAGATCCAGATCCTGGCCGTGCCGCAGCGGGAGAAGGACGGCAACACCACTGTCGTCTTCGACCTGCCGCCGCGTACCACCGTTGCCGAGCTGAAGAAGAAGCTGCCCAAGCTGGCCGGAGCCCTTGGCCGCGACGTGTCCATGGTCGACGTCGAGAAGGCAGGGACGGAGGCGCGCACCTCGCTGTGGCTGACCGACACGGATCCATTCGCGGCCACACGCCCCTCCCCGCTCCTTCGGAAGCCGACTCAGCTGGACGCCTGGAAGGACGGCGTACCCGTCGGCTGGAACAAGCGCGGCATCACCATCCGGCTGGCCATCAACAACCAGTCGTTCGTCATCGCGGGCACCGCTCGTTCCGGGAAGGGCGTCGGCGCCTCCAACCTGGTCGTGGGCGCCGGCTTTGACCCGCGCATCAACCTGCGGATCGTGGCCGGTAAGCAGAACGCGGAGTGGAACCCCTACGCCAAGGCGGGCGTCGCCAGCACCTACTTCAAGCCCGACCCTGCCCGCCTGCTGGCGCTCTTGAAGGCACTGCTCGCCGACAAGGACCGGCGTGAACGTGCCCTCAACGATCTCGGCAAGAGCAAGCTGGTCGCCACCATCATCGAGCAGATCGGCGGCCTGGAGTTCCTCGTCATCGACGAGCTCGCCACCTACACGCGGCCGGGCAAGCCGCTGCGTGAAGAGATCCTCGAAGCGCTGATCGAACTGTCCGCGGTCGCCCTCGGAGCGGGCATCATCCTCGTGCTGATCACTCAGTACCCGGAGGTCGACGTCATCCCGCAGGCCCTGTCCGCGAACCTTGGGGCAAAGTGGGCGATGCGCGTCGAGAACGCCACCCAGTCCAACGCCATCCTCGGCGCAGGGCAGGCGGGCGCCGGCCGGGATGCCAGCAAGTTCGATCCTCCGCGCCCCGGCTTCGGCTGGCTGGTGAACCCGTTTGCCGGGGTCACCGACCTGGCTCGCAGCTTCGATCTGGACGAGGACGAGCGCGACGAGATCACCATGCTGCTGGAGAAGGCCGCGAAGATCCGCGAGACGGCGGGCCGGCTGGCCGGGCAGTGGGACGACCCGATCGAGCAGCACCTCCTCAACGCCACCGGCCTGTCGTCGGCGGCGGGCGGCCCGAAGCGAGACGGAGTGCCGGGCCGCAACGTGCTGCACCACACGCCCGAGGAGCGCATGCAGATGGATGCCTGCCGCGGTGCGCTCGCCGCGATGCGCGAGCTGGGTCGGGACGTGGCCCAACTGGCCGAGATGACGGAACTCATCGGCGACACCATGACCGAGACGCGGCTCGGCAAGCTCCTGCGCGACGCGGGGGCGGGCGGCACGGTCAAGGTCGACATCGACGGCGTGGGCCGCGTGAACGGCTACCAGAAGGCCGATATCGCCGACGCGCTGAGCCTCCTCGAAGGCAACTGATATGTGAGCTTTGCCCCGAGATCAGTACCCGGACATCAGCCGGTATGCCCCGGTCTATCCACCCGGACAGGCCGAACGACACCCGGACACCGCCCGGGCCGTGTCCACCCCCTATCCAACCCCGCCTGGGGTGCAGACCGGGGCAAACCACGCCCTGTCCGAGTGAACAAACCATCATAAACACCGTAAACAGGAGACCCTGATGACCACCTACGACCGCACCCGCCGCGACGCCAAGAAGGCCAGCCGCGAACTGAAAAAGGGCGACACCTTCTACGTCACCCTCGACGTAGCCAAGAACATCGCCCCCTACGAGGACAGCCACCTCTACAGCGAGTACACCGTCACCGGCGACCACCCCCTCCTCGGCGGCGCCATGGTCGGGGGTCAGTCCGTCGAGGGCATCGTCCTGCGCGACGGACCGATCCACACCAGGCCGCCCAAGGGGCTACGGAACATCGCGTCGCCCGGCCCCCAGGACGATGCCCCGCTCGGCAGCGACTACGAGGCCTTCCTCGACGAAGCCGAACTCCGCGGTCTCGACAAGCGCGTCCGCCAGGGCAGCGACCCGCAGAAACGCGGCCGCCTCAACTCCTGGCGCGTCTGATGATCACTGTTGCCGAGACCGGTACGAAGTCGTCACCGGCCGTTGCGCCGGGCGACCTCAGCCTCGATGCCCGGATGGCGCTGACCCTCGCCGAAATGGACGGGCGCTGCCGCATAGCCGTCCTCGCCGTCGACATCAACAGCGCCCACATCGCCACCGAAGCGCCCGCAGTCGGCGCAGCGCCCCCTGCCCTGCCTGTGCCGTGCCCCAGCCCGTACAGCACGCCGATCGCCGCGCTCCTGCACCGGGCCCGCATCCGGATCGAGACCGACGGCTGGTGCCGCGACGCCCTGTACGACGACTCCGGCGCTATCTGCCCCGAACACGCAATCCGCCTCGAAGCAGCCAGCCGCCAGCAGGGCTATGACGCGAGCGTCCTGCTCCTCGAATCCATCCGGCGCCACTGGCAGGCCGAGACGATTCCGAGCTGGAACGCGCAGCAGACCAGCGTCGCGCCCGTTCTCCTGGCATTCGACCGCGCCGCCGAACTCGCCCACAACCGCAGCATCTGATCCAGGGAGACCGATGATGACGCAACGCACCAACCCCGATCCCGGCAGCCAGATCTGCGGATACCAAATCGCCTACGGCATGCCGTGGTCGGAGTACTGCGCCGAACGCAAGGCCAAAGACAAGTACTTCTGCGCTGACCACGATCAGATCGTCCTGGAGGAAGACGGCGAAGTCCGTCCCCACGGCGCAGCAAAGGGGCGGTGACTATGGGAATCAGCATCAGCCATGGCGCCAAGGGCCCCCGCTCCGCGCTCACCATCAGCAACCTCGGCCAGCAGCTCGCCCACGTCCTCACCGCCGCCGAATGGCGGGAGATCGCTGACCTGTTCGACGGCTCGTTTGCCGACATCGCCAGCGTCCCGCCCCGTGAAGCCGGCCGCATCGGCGACCTGCTCCACAAGGGCGCCCGTCACCGCCTCATGGCCGCCGACTGGGGCGACCTCGCCGCCGAACTCGGAGACGCCGCCAACCGCGCCGCGCGCGCTGGACAGAACTGGGAGTGGACCTGACCCGCATCCAGGACACGCACACCCGCGGCCTCTTGGCCAAAACCATCAACCAGCAGTAGAGGAGACCACATGCCCGACACCTGGAATGGCGAGCCGCTGCCGGAACGCGGCAGGAAGTTCACCGATATCCACTACCGGCTGTACGACCGCCGCACCAAGCGACTGCTCAGCTTCAACTCGACGAACAGCATCGACTGCATCGTCACCGACGTACTCCGCACCCAGCAGGAACACCTCGACGCACAGATCTGCGCCGTCGAATACGACGGCCCCGCCTACCCGAACTAGAGGAGACCACCATGACCACCGCCACGATCACCGCCGACGACCTCGTCCGCCGCTACGCCGAGGACATCGCCTACGTCGCCGAACAGGCCCCCGCCACCGACCTCGACGCGCTCGTCGGCCAACTCGACAGCGCGGCCAGGAACTTCGACATAGCTGGCATCAACGGCCACGAAGACCTGGAGACGGCCGGCACGCTGCTCGGCGAGGCCATCAACGCGGACGGCATCGAGCGCGGCGTCTTCCTCCGCAAGGCCGACGAACTCCTCACGCCACTCTGGGACATGACCAGCGAGTACCGAGACATGGTCGGCGACTGACCCGTGGACATCACCGAGCCGACCGCGACCGCGTGGCCCGACGACGATGTCGGCTGCGAGGCGGAAGGCTGTGCGGGCCAGTTCACCCAAGGGCGTGACTACCTCTGCGAGCGTTGCGCCGACGCCTTCGACCAAGCCCGCGACGAAGCCGTGCAGCTCGGAGAATGATGGCGTGATGTTCAGCCGACAGATCTGGTTCGACCGGCAGGGCGAGCCCATCGACTCCGACGTCTAGCCAGCCACCCTGCGGCCCCTGCCATCCCCGGCAGGGGCCGTCGTCATGCGGTGGGCTCCTCGCGGGGGCGCGCCGGATCCGCGCTGTAGAAGCCGTCCAACTGCACGTTCAGCTCGGCCAAGTCCGGGTGCTCGGCGACGTCCCGGGCCTCCGCCTCGGTCAGCAGGTTCATGAAGCGCTCGATGGACCGGGTGGTGAGCACCATCTCGGCCGACGCCTCCAACGCCGCAGCCCTCAAGCGGTGGCGCTTGGCGAGGATGCGAAGAACGCGGGCGCGGATCTCGTACTCGTCGGGCTGCTCGCTCACGTGCGCTTCACCTTGCTGCTTACGTGGTGCTCGTGCCGGGGTCCCAGCTAGCCGGTCTCGTTGCTGTTCCTGGACCTGCTCTATCAGGGCAATTTGGTCGAGTGGAAGGCTGCGGAGCGCTCGCGCCTGATACGCGCGGGCTCGGGGCTCCAGTGCGCTGCGCCTCGGCCCCCATCTTTTCGTGCCGTCGAGGCAGGACATAGTCGAGTTGCAAGCGTCGCAGAGCATCCCGCGGATTGCCCGAAGCCTGGGCTGCCACGACTCAAAGTGGTCCACGACGAGGCGCCGCCCGCCCGTCTCGGGCGCGGGTGTCTGGCAGATCTCGCAGCGACCAGCTGCGCGCGACCACATCTCGTCGTACTCATCGCACGTGAGCCGGTGGTAGATGAAGTGGTGGCATGGGTTTCCGGACCGGGAGTGGCGGTTCTGCGCTCTCCTGAATGCCGCTCCGTCGCTACGCCTCACGAGGGTTTCACCTTCCCATCGCGGATGCGGGCGACGTATTCGCGGGTGAATCCGGACGCCTTGACGACCTCGTTGAGCCGCCCGCGCACCTGCTCCTCGCCGCGCTTCTCTGGGAAGACCTGCGGGATTAGATCGAAGATGCGTGCCCGGTCTGCGGCCATGCGTTCGGTGAGGGCGCGGATCTCTTCGATCTTCTGTGCGTCGATGTCTGCCATGACTCCAGTGTGCCACCCCTGTAGGCGAACTAGGTGTGCCAACTGTGTAGACAGGAGAACTGAGTAGGCATACATTGGTCTCACTGGAGACGCCGAAACAAGGGGGACCCCATGAACCACACCGTCGCCGCGATCCGCCGCAGCATCCGCGCCGCCCTCACCACCAGCCGCCCGCTCGGCTACGCCACGCTCTCCGGCATCATCGGCGCCCACGTCAACACCGGCCGCCTCGTGAGGACCGGCGACATCCTCGACCGCATCGGCGCCGGCGACCTCCCCGACGGACAGAAGTCCTGGTATGGCCGCCATGTCGCCAAGGCGTACCGCGCCTGCCACCTCGGCGCCGACACGGTCCGCGTCTGGAGTCAGCACCGCACCACCGGCCGCTGGATTCACGTCTACGTCTATGACCCGGCCGACCCCGCCCTGTACACCGCGCTTCACAGCTACAAGGCCACCCAGCCCTACGCCGCCACCTCGTTCGCGGAGGTCGCCTAGTCCAACTTCGCCGCCTCGTCCGCCTGTCCTGCCTACGCTGGAGTCGTCATGACCCGTCAGACCCGCCACGCCCTCACCGCGCTCACCCGCATGACCCCCGCCCGCCGCAGTGTCGTGCAGGCGGCCGCGGTCGAGTACCTGTCGCAGGTCGACCGACGGCGCCTGCCCGTCGGCTACGACCGGGCGATCGGCCACGACGACGACAACCGGGCCGACGCGTTCACCATGCGGCGCGGCAACGTCATGGCCCGCCTGCTCGGCCTCGGCGTCCAGCCCCACGACCCCGACCTGCCCGACACCGCCCGCGCCGTCCTCGCCGCGATCGACACCACGCCCCGCGAGCTGACCAAGCTGGGTGAGGCGAGCGGGCAGTCGCTCCTCGTCGCCGCCCTCTGGCTGGCCACCAAGTGACCGCGCCGCCGCCCCGTCTCCTCCCGTGGTGGGAGGAGACGCCCGACGAGTGCGCGCGGGCCGACCGGGCCTACTACGCCGACCAGTACGACGCTGCGGACGATGACGTCGACGGGGACGACGACCAGTAGCCGGGCTGGAGTCGCATACTGGGCGCCATGAGCGAACTCGCGCCCGACGATGACGCCTTGATGGCCCTTGTCGAGCAGGTGTACCGCGTCAACCGCGCCGACGTCGCTACGGGCCGGGAGCGGATCCGGGACGACCTCGACGCGATCGCCGCCCAGCTGACGGAGACGCTGCTCCCGGCCGACATGCGCGCCGCCGGGTTGCGGTTCGAATGGGCGGAGGAGCGGTGAAGGAGTGGATCGTCGTCTACAAGGAGTCGACCGTCGTCGACGCACTCGTCATGGAATGTGAACGGTGGGAGCCGGACAACCCCAACTCCTGGCTTCCGTTGTGCCCGGTGTGTGGTGCGCAGCCGGTGGATGTTGCTGTCGACGCCGATCTCAACTCCGATCCCTATGTCGTCAGGAGCGTGTCGTTCACGGGCTGCTGGCATCGCATCGTGCCTATTTGGACGATGTAGACCGAGGGGACAACGTGAAGGAACTCGCCCCGGCCAGCGACGCCTTGGAGGAGCGGTGAGCGCACAGCATCCGATGGTCGACCGCGTCCTGACCGCCAGCGACCCGGAGCCGCCCGCCGGTACCGTCGTGCGGGACGACTGCGGCACGATATGGAAGAACGACGGCCACTACCCGGCCTGCTGGGTTGAGCCCGACGCCGACGTCCACGACCCCGAATCCTGGACAAAGATCGCCGGAAACTATGGGCCGGTCACCGTGATCGAATGGGTCAGCGAGTACAGGTACAGCACTATGCCGGGCTACGGCGTCCTCCCGGACGATCAACTCGTCCTGGTAGTCGCCGCGCTCGTCGACCCGGGCGGCCACGCCAGCGATGCCGCCGAACGCGCACAGAACATCATCCGGCTCGTCCGCGCCAACACCACCTGCATCGGCGACATGAACCGAGGCTGCTACTGATGGGCGAAGACGAGCAGGAGAACATCCAGGTCATGCGCGAGATGGAGAACCGCCGGTGAGCAACTTCGCGAAAGATGGCTTTGTCGGGGATCGCGTCATCCTCGGCCCTGAGCACGTAAACGGCACCGGTCAGGTGTACCTCGACGTGCAAGGCCCCATCCACCTCTCGAACGCCGAGGCGAGGGAAATAGCGGCAGCGCTGGTCGAGGCGGCCGACTACGCCAGCGAACGGCAGGCAGAGGAGAACGCGTGACCACTCCACGCTGGGGCCACAAACCCGCCCCGGTCGCCGATCGGTACGCCTACTGGAGCGACGCCCCGCCCGCCCCCTCTGACCGCGCGGTGTACTGGATTCGCCGATGGCGTGAGGGGACCTGGCGCCCCAACCGGTGGCTCCTACGCGAGTGCTACGACTGCCGCTCCAGCATGCTCGGGATCTGGATTTGGGAGTCCCGGTTCGTCCTTCACTCGCTCGACTCGGCATCCGACAAGCCGGTGAGCGAGGTTGCGGCGGTGGCCGTCGAGTGGAGCAACGACCCTCTGGGCCCGTACTGGCGGGAGCTGGAGATGCGGACACGGCCCGAGGATGGTGGGGATGATCTGATAGCGACGCTGGCTGGAGCGATGCAGGCGGCGGTTCCGCCACCAGCGGAGGCGCGGCATCCACTGGCGAGGTGGTGACGGTGACGGACACGGACCGCATGGTCGTGTGGCTGCGGGAAGCCATGGACGCGGCCGAGTTGGCGGCCCAGAAAGCTGCTGAGCTGTGCGGCTGCCATCCGCCATCCCCGGCATGGGCCTTCGGTGACGAGGCGACGGAAGGCCGGATCCTCATCGTGAACGACCCGCATCCGGGCGTGAAGCGGAAGATCCATAGGCGGTGGAGCGGGTCCTACGAGGGCCTGTACATGGCCGAGCACATCGTCCGGCATGACCCCGCTGCGGTACTTCACCGGATCGCCGCCGACCGGAAGCTCCTCGACGACCTCCTCGCAGAGAAGCACCAGACGTGTGAAGACGAGTACTACAGCTGCCCAGCTGGCGACGCATACGCGGCGGGCCAGTTCGGCACGCAAGAGTGCACCTGCGGCCGGGACGCCCGCGTTGCACGCCGGGTCCGCCTGCTCGCCGAATCCTGGGGCCGGACCGAGGAGACACCGTGAACTCCTGGACGTGGGCGGCCTTCGCATTCGCTGGCGTCGTCTGGACGGCCGTCTCGGTGACGAGGACCTGGCGACGAGAACGCGCCCTTACCGCGCAATGCCAAGCCGACGAGCAGGCAAAGACGGAAGCACTTATGCGGCAGATCGCCAAAGGCCACGGCTGACACCCAGGCGTCGTCACGCCCCAGGTGCACACTTGGCTCAGCCGCCACTCGCCTCACCGCCGAGGAGCCAGCCGTGCCCCACACCCCCGAGAACCTGGACGACTACCAGTGGCCCGCCTGTACGTCGTGCACCAAACCGCTCTGGATCAGTGAAATCGAGGACGGCCGGTACGCCTGCCGCCCCTGCGAGGACAAGGCCCGCACCCGACTCGCCGCCCTCCCCGGCCTGTTCGCCGAGCTGAACCGCACCGCCACCCTCATGCACGGCTCCCGCAGTCCCAGCGCCGCGACCTCCGGCAGCCGCGTACCCCCGATCCCGCCCCGCCTGGACGTCCTCGCCCTCACCGGCCCCGGCGGCGCAGCAGCCCGACTCCGCGACATTGAGGACGCCTGGCGGGCCGCGCTCGGCTGGACCATCGCACCCTGGCGGGGATCACCAGCCCAAGCCGTTCCCGAGCACGTCCGCTTCCTGACCAACAACCTGCCGTGGGCGACTGGCAGTTACGAGGAGGTCGGGCAGGACATTGACGACATCCGCCGCCTCCACGGCGAGATGACCGCCGCGGTGACTACTGAACGACGGCCGGGCCGCGTGAAGGTCGGCCTTTGCCCCGCCCCCGCCGAGGAAGGAACATGCGGCGTCCAACTGACCGCCAGCAGCGGCAAAGAACAAATCCGCTGCCCGGCATGCGGGGCCGCATGGATCGGGAAAGACGGCTGGGACGCCCTCCGTGACGAACAACAGAAGGCCTTGCAGCGGGACGCTGGAGTCGCAGCATGAGCGACATCGCCTTGACGGATGCTAGTTGAGCTGTAAATCTGTTCATTGATCGTGGCACACGAGTCACAACACGCTGATGGAGCCCCCGCCGTGAACAATCCGGCGGGGGCTTTCGCGTACCCGGGGGGTGCCATGGTCGCCTTCCCGAACCCCGATGGCATCGAACTGCACTTCACCCAAATCGAATACGGCAGTCAGCTCGGCGACCTCTGGGAGGCCGCCCGCACTGCGGGAGTGAAGCCCGGCACCATCCACGTCTGGGTCAGCAGAGGCAAGATCGAACCCGTGCTCACCGGCGACGGCGGAACGTATTTTCACCTCCCCACCGTTCAGGCCGCAGCCAAGGCCCGCGCCAAGTTCACCCCGGCAGACCCGGCCGCCAACAGTCGCGGACCCCACGCCCACGCCGCCTGACCCCCAACTGCCTGCGGTGCGGCTCGCAGGCCGGGCCCGAGTACCCCCTGTTGCTCGGCCCGGTCCGCCCGGCCGTGGGGGCCGGGCGGGCTCACCCGCTCGGGGCCACTTCATTCACCCCCAGCTGAGGCCCCGAAGCCCGCTGCCCCGGTCTCGATCCGCCGGGGCAGCGGGACCCCTTGCAGCCCCGACACCCCGACCTGCCCGGCCACCGTGCGTGCCGGGCGTTTTCGTGCCACGGCCCGCGCCTGTTCCGGTTGGGGAACTGCGGACAGGCCGGGCCGTGCGCACCCCAGTTCCCCCGCAGTTCCCCAAGGAGACCAGTGGACCACCACCCCATCGCCGACCTGTTCCCGATGCTCGCCGACGACGAGCTGGCAGACCTCGCGGAAGACATCAAGCAGCGCGGCCTGCTCCAGCTGATCGTTCTGGACCCGCAAGGCCGCATCCTCGATGGACGGAACCGCCTCGCTGCGTGTGAACGGGCAGGGGTCGAGCCGGAGTTCACCACCTATGACGGTGATGACCCCGACGGATATGCCGTCTCGGTGAACATCACGCGGCGCCACTTGACCAAGGGCCAGCAGGCAATGGTGATCGCGAAATCGCGGGCTGTTTTGTCGCAAAACACGATGCGCGGCATCGCTGCCGACCAGAAGATCAGCGCCTCGCGGGTGGCTTATGCCGCCACGGTACTCCAGCATGCTCCCGATCTCGCTGACGCTGTTACTGCTGGGGCTATGTCTCTGGATGAGGCGTACAAAATCGCGCGCGAGAACAAGACCAAGGCGGAAGGCGTCGAGGCGCAACTCGCGCGGCTCCGCGCAGAGGACCCCGAACTCGCAGACCGCGTCGTCGAGGGCGAGTTGACCCTTCCTGGCGCCTGGGCGGAGTGAAAGGCTCGCGCTGCTGAGGAGGAACGGCAGCGGAAGGTCTCCACGCACCTCCTCTGCGAGATCGTGCCATCGCTGGCCCAGACCCAAGGCACGGTCGCCTTCCGTCAGTACGACCCCGGCGAGGCGCTCCCTGGTCGGGCAATCACCCGCCAGACCATCGCCAAGGCCATGGCCGCCTTGCAAGAGATGGTGGGCGCGTGGCAGGAGCGTGACCTGCCGTGAGCACCGCAGACGCACGCCTCTGGGAGATCGTCGAACAAGCCGCCCAGGCCGTAACAGACGGAGTGACAGGCCGACTTGAGAAGAAAGAACTGGTCGCCGAACTCCGTGAACGCCTCGCCGACAACAGCCTGATGGACCACGTCCGGGCTGTCACGCTCGATCGGCTCGCCGAAAGTCTGGCCCGTGGATTTGGAGAACGCAGAAGCCCCAAGCCAGGCAGGCCATCGGGCATGTTCCACCCGAGGTCCATCCTCAAGCTCGGCGACGGCAAGTGGATCTGGATGGCGGAGGCCACCGACCGCGACCTCATCGAATGGGGTCGCCAATCCACAAAGAATCTGGCCCGCGTCGCTGTTGCCGAAGGGGCCCGCCAGGCATACGTGGCTGAGCGGCTAGAAGCATTCCAGACACATCCGGGGTGGCTGCTGGGCCGGATCGAGCGCGAGGTCTTCAACCACGTCGAAATCGAGGATCCGCCGAACTCGCCAGATCCCGACTGGGACGAGGCCTGATCCACGACGGACGGCCGCCGCCTGATGGCGCACCCCAGACCAGGCGACGGGCGCTCCCCCTGAAGGCGGTGGCGATGGTGGCACGGATCCAGATCCTGCAACTCCCCGACAGCATCGACGAGATCGCCCCCTTCGTGCTGATCTTCGATCAGGCGCAGGACCTGAACGCCGCGATCGAGCGGCTCGACTACGACCCGCTCGCCGCCCTCAAGGCCGCCACCGGCGCCCGCGCGGTGTTCATCACCGAGGCCACCGTCAACGTCCGCTGAACCGGGGCCCAGGCGGACACAACCCAAGTCTCGGGGCCGCTTCTCCCGCCGTCCCCCGGCGGAGCCCCGACGTCCCGCTGCCCACCGCGCCCACGCCACCGGCAGCGGGACACCCCCACGAATGCTGAGCCGGAGGCGCGCATGACCGTGACAGCCGACCAGGCCATCGCTAACGCTGCCCGACTCCTCGACCGCGCCGAGATCGAACTGACGAACCTGCCACTCATGGAGCGCCTCGACGAACTAGCGGCTTCCTGGTTGCAGCTGGCGGCGATGCTGCTGGAACGCGAACGCGTCTGATCACAACTTCCGTCGCCCGGCCGGGCCGGGACAGGGCCCGCAGGCTGGCCGGGTCATGGTGCACCAGCAGCGCCTGGCGACGGAACACCCCCACGGTCAGGGAGGACGACGTGAACACTGACACCACCGGCCCGGCACCAGCACCCGCCGGACCGACGTGCAGCCTGTGCGGGCAGCGTGCCGCCGTCAACTGGCGGCGCAGGCTCACCGACGACGAGTTCACCGCGCACCTTGCCCTGGAGCAGGAACGCCGCGACGAACGCCTGCTCCTCGCCGACAAGAAGCAGCCTGTGCCCGACTTCGGCCCGATGCCTGAACCCGGCGAGACCCTGCGCACCGTGTACGGCTGCGTCAACCACGCCATCAGCCGGGAATCCGCCGCGCTCATCCACAGCAAGACCTGCACAGCCCCGGCCGTCGCCGACCTGCCCGGCTGCAACTGCACCCCCGAGCCGGCACCCGCGCCCGAACCCGACCCGACGCCGCAGCAACTGCCGCCCGGCTGGGACTGAGGGGGATTCGATGCCCCGCCCCCGAGCCGAACGCGCCGCCACCGCTGACCGGCGAGCCAAACTCGTTGAATACCGGCGCCGAAAGATCCCCTACACGCAGATCTACGAGGAACTCGGCTACGCCAACGCGAACGCCGCCTCCAAGGACTTCCACCGCGCCCTCGAAGAGTCGATCGCAGCACAGCACGCCAGTGTCGAGGTCTACCGCGAGGAACAGCTGATCGAACTGGACTACCTCGCCGAGGAAGCCCACAAGATCCTCCGCGCGCGCCACTACGTCGTCACCGCCAGCGGACGGATCGTCGAGGACCCCGAGACCGGCCAGCCCCTGCAAGACGACGGGCCCGTCCTCGCCGCCATCGACCGGCTTGTCAAAATCCTCGACCGCATCGCGAAACTGCGGGGCCTGGATCAGATCAAGGTTCAGGTCCTCACGATCGACGCGATTGAGGCGGAGATCGAACGGCTGTCAACGGAGCTCGGCGAGCCCGTCATTCCGGAGGCTTCGTAAGAAGCGGGGGTGATGGCGATCAATGTCGTCACCCCCACCCTCACTCAGCCTGCTGAAGCTGCAACGGCTGAGGGAACTGAAGCAACTCCAAGCCGAGATCCGACAGCGTGAGGCCGAACGGCTCCGCCGGATCGACGTGTTCGGCCTGCTCGACTATGTGCCCACCGCCCGCCAGCAGCTCTTCCACGATGCTGAAGAGTTCGCCGTGCTCATGGGAGGCGCGGCGGGCGGCGGGAAATCGAAAGCCCTCACGATGGAAGCCATTCGGGCCTGCGTCCGCTACCCCGGCATCCGTGTTGGGGCCTTCCGCCGAACCTACGGCGAGCTGAAGGAATCCCTGCTCGCGGAACTCGCGTCGGTCGGCTACGCGGGAGCGCTCGGCGCCTCCTGGAACGGCACCGAGTACGAGCTCCGCTTCCCCAACGGATCCTTGCTGATGTTCCGCTACGCCGAATCCCTCAAGGACTCCACCCGGCGCCAGGGCGGCCAGTACCAGCTCCTGGTCTTCGACGAGCTCACCCTGACCCCGCCGGACGTCGTCGCCTTCCTGGAATCCCGGCTGCGGACCGGCCGCGGTGACGTCCCCGTCATCGGAGTAAGAGCCGGCACGAATCCCGGTGGCCCGGGCCACGGCGGCGTCAAGCAGCGCTATGTCGATGCCACCAGCTACGGCGAGCGCGTGGTCATCGACGAGCGTGGCCGGACAGTCCGCTTCATCCCGTCCAAGCTTGCCGACAACCCGCACGTGAACAGGGAGTACGCCGACGACCTCAAAGCCCTCCCCGAAAAGCTCCGCCGTGCCTTCCTCGACGGGGACTGGGAGTCGTTCATGGGGCAGGCCCTCAGCGAATGGCGGCACGAACGGCACACCATCGCCCCGATCGCACTGCCCGCCTCCTGGCGCCGCTACGTCGGCATCGACTGGGGCTACACCGCCCCTTGGTGTGTGCTGTGGGCGGCCGTCGACGAGGACGGCCGCGTCTGGTTCTACCGGGAGCTGTACGCCACCCAGGTTGGCGAGGCCGAACAGGCGCGCCGGATCCTGGCCGCCGAAGCCGCAGATGAACAGGTCGCCGCCCGGTACGCGGACGATTCAATGTGGGCCACCCGGGGCGATGCCCAGGCCGTCGCCGATGTCTACGCGCAGCACGGCGTGCCACTCACCGCCGCTGGTAAAGGACCCGGTTCGCGTCTGTCCGGGCTGCAACGCTGGCACTCCTACCTCGCCGAAGCGCCGGCCTGTCCGCACCATCGTGCTCAGGGATGGGAGACCTGCCCGAAGGTCCACGTGTTCACGACCTGCGCCAACCTGATCCGCACGCTGCCGGTCCTTCCGCACGCCATGAGCGGCAACCCCGAGGACGTCGACACGCACGCAGAGGATCACGCCTATGACGCCGGTCGCTACCTATTGATCAACTTGGGTGGCGGGGCCCGCTTCCACTTCCCGGCCCCCGAGCCTGCCGTGCGGGCGCTCGACCCGAACGTTCAGGGTGCGGCGCCGGTCGCGGCGCCGCCGTCGATCGGCGGGTTCCCGATCCTGTCAGGGGGTGACCCGTGGGCGCTGTGACCTGGCTGCGCGAGCGCTTCGGGCGCACCCCCGTGACGGAGTCGGCTCCGGTCGTGGAGTCGCTGGAGGCACCGACTCCCGCGCAGGTCCGCCGTATCGGGTACGAGTACGGGCTCCCACTCAACATCCAGAACACGAGCAGTCTGACGTCGGCGACGTCGGAGCGGCAGCAGGTTCTCGCCCAGCTCCATCAGGCGTACATGTCGTGCAACTGGGTGTCCGCCTGCGTCGACCTGATCGCGCGGACGGTGACGGCCGGCGGCCTGCAGGCCGTGCCCGAGAACAGTCCGACCGGAGACGGGACAGCAGCGGACACTCCCCAAGTCGCTCGTCTGCGGCGCCTGATGAGGTTCTGCAACGCCCGCGAGGACATGGTCCAGCTGCTGCGGAACGTGGCCACCGATCTGCTGTTGTTCGGCGATGCCTACCTGGAAGTGGTGCTCCTGCTGGGGGAGCCGGTCGCCTTGTACACGCTGGACGCCACCACCATGACCGTGGTCGCCGACCAGCACGGTGAGGTGTCCGGCTACATCCAGGACGTCGACGGGGTGCGTACCGTGAAGTTCGGCGCCGACCAGGTGATCCATATCAGCCTGGATGCGCCGCGCGGCGGTCTGTACGGCGTCAGCCCGGCACAGAAGGCACTGCTGCCCGTCACGGCGTGGCTTTTCACGATGGCGACCTTGAAGGAATGTTTCCGCAGGGGCGACCCGCCGCGCGTGCACGTCGACCTGGGGCATCAGCAGGAAGCGGACGTGCAGCGGTGGCGGGAACAGTACCGCGTCTTCAATCTGGGCCCGAAGGCCGTCGGCGAGCCGGTGATCACCACCATGGGCGGTGTGATCCAGGTACTCGATCAGCGGAAGGTCGCCGACTATCTGGACGCGGACCGGCAGCTGCGGGACCAGATCATCGCGTCGTTCGGGGTCCCGCCGGCCAAGCTTGGCATCATTGAGACCGGCAACCTGGGCGGCGGCACGGGTGAGGCGCAGGATAAGACGTTCAGGGTCAACACGATCATTCCGATCGCCAACCTGATCCTGGAGAAGCTGAACTTCCACCTGCTGATGCAGGGCTTCGGGATCACCGACTGGCACCTGGAGTTCGAAGAGATCGACTTCCGGGACTCGAAGGTCGTCGAAGAAATCCGCGAGAAAAGGCTGCACAACGGCGCCTACACCCTCAACCGGTGGCGTGCCGAGATCGGCGAACCTCCCGTCGACGGCGGCGACGACCCCATCTTCATGGAACGCACGTTCGTCGCGGACTGGGGCAGCATGCAAGACATGGCCAAGTCGTTCATCATCAAGAACCTGGGTGCCCAGGCGCAGCAGCCCGACCAGACGCCCAAGGACCCCAACGACTTGGCGCCGCCCTCGACGGGCGACGGACCCCAGGACCCCGAGGACAAGCCCGGGCTCGCCAAGGACGCTACCCAGGGCGAGCCGCCGGAGGAACTGTGGGACGACCTGTACCGGCGCTGCCTCGACGAGGCCCTGGCCAAGCTGTGACCTCACTACGCGGACACACCGACGAGGTGGACGCCGACCGACTCAACGGGTTCCACGTCCGCTGGTACAGCCACAACGGGGGCCGCACGACCGGCCCCTTCTTCACCATGGACGAGCTCACCGTCTACATGGCCCGGCATGACCTACCGGGCCCCGACGAGTTCCTCGCGCCGATCGAGCCGTAGGGGAGGTGACCGCCATGGGACCCGGACACCCGACACGCGCCCAGGACGTACTCCCGCTGATCGCGAAGCAGATCGGATGAGCGGCGGCAGCTACAACTACCTGCACACACACGCTGGGGGACTCGAAGACCAGCGCGGCGACATCGAGGCCATGGCAAAGTGCCTCGCGGGCCTGCCCTACGCCGAACGGGTCGCCGAGGCCACGCGCCGCGTCATGGCCCTGCTCGACGAAGCTGAGGCGGCAGCGCAGGAACTCGCAGATGTCTGGAAGGCCGTTGAGTGGTGGGACTCCGGTGACTGGGATGAGAACGATGTACGCGAGGTGATCGAGGAGTACCGCATCTCCTCTGCGGGCTGACGCAGGGGGTGGCCATGCCCGACGCCACCCTCCAGCTCGGCAACCTCAAAGGCGTGTGGCGCCCGGTCTACGCCCACCGCACCGCTCTCCACGCCACCGCCGACGCGATCATCCTCGCCGCGTGGAAGCGTGACGCTGCCGACCTCAACCTCGCCGACGTCATCGCCGCGTGGCGGCAGTCGACCGGTGAAACAGTCGACCACCACCGGCGCCAGGCCGCCGCCGCGATCGTCCTCACGGCCCTCCACGCCCACCCGTGGCGACGCACCCGGGCCGCCATCGCCACCGCCGCCAAACGAGCCCACCGCATCGGCTGGGCCACCGGCCACACTCTCGTCACCCGCGACAAGGCCGACGACACCCCCTACGACGACACCCCCGACAGCGGGTACGGCATCACCTCCCCGGACATGCCCGATGCGACCGCCGATGCCACCGCCACCGCCGTACTCACCACGGCCCTCGCCGCGACCGCGAACCGCGCCGGGCGCGCGATGGCGGACGGCACTGACGACTCCGAAGGCGACGCCGAGGACGTCGTCGATGACGGCTACGACCTGTCCCTCGCCGCCGACGTCGCCGCGTCCGCCGCCTACGGAGCCGGACTCCTCGCCGCCTACCTCGACGCCGGTACACAGTCGGTGAGCTGGATGGCAGCCGGGGACGACAGGGTGTGCGACCGCTGTTCGGCCAACGAGGCCGCGGGCCCGTACAGCCCGTTCGCAGTGCCTACTTTCCCAGCCCATCCTCGCTGTCGCTGCGTCCTTGTGTCCTGACCTGGAGGTCCACCGCATGCCTACGAACCCGGTGTTCACCCCGGTCGACGGATCTGGCAACGTGATCGGCGCCTCGGGCAGCCCGACCTCGGTGACGGTCACCAATACCGCAGCGGTGAACATCGCGAACTCTCCCACCGTGTTCACCGTCGTGCAGCCGCCGACCGCCCAGTACACCGAGGCTGCCCAGTCGAGGACCAGCGCCGGCAACACCGCGACACAGACGTGGACGAGCAACGTCTCGCAGGTGATCGTCGGCGTGAACGTGACGGCCTTCACGGGCGGCACCAATGTCGTCATTGGCCTCCAGCAGCAGGATGCCAACGGCGTGTGGCAGACCATCGGCTCCTCGTCCCCGATCACCGCCGTTGGCGCTGCCACGTTCTCCGTCGGCGCGGGCATGGCAACCGGAGCGGTGATCGTCTCCGGCGGCTCCTACCGACTCACCTGGACGCTGACCGGCACATTCTCGGCCCTGACGTTCCAACTGTCCGTGCAGGGCAGGTGACGCACCCATGTACGAGATCCCACCCAAGAGACGCGCCGTCCGCAAGGCCGTGACCCGCGCCGACGTCGAAGCCGCCGACGCCGACGCTGAATTCACCGACCGGCTCCTCGCAGCCATCGACACCGACCAGCAGGTACGGGCCGCGATTCTGCGCCTCGTCGCCGGGACACGCCGCCAGCCCCGCCCGACCACCACCACGCAGCTACGGGGGAGGGGGCGCTGATGGACAAGCGCATTGCCACGATCCACGGCACGATGCTCACCCCCGGTGTGAGCCGCAACAAGCGCCTGTACTCCCGCGAACTGATCGCCAAGGCCGCGGCACGCATGACGGAGCGGATCGCCGACCCCGACGGGCTGCCCATCGTCATGCGGTCGCATCACGAGGCCGGTGACGACAGCACCCGCATCGTGGGGCGCCTCACGGACGTCCGTGTCGGCGAGGACGGAGCGGCCCGCTACCGCGCCGACCTGTACGACACGGCCGCCGGACGCGACATCGCCGCCCTGGTCACCGGCAAGGACCCGGCCCTCAAGTCCGTGTCGATCCACGGGTACTGGCTCGGGCCCGTGAAGCGAGTCCAGTACGAGGGCGAGACGGTCGCGACGGGGTCGGACCTGGAGATCGACGCGCTGGACTTCACCGCGACCCCCGGCGTACCTGGCGCCTCGGTGGCCGTCGCCTCCTACCTGGACGGCCGTGCGCCCGCAGAGTCGGTCGACGGGCGCACAGCCATCAGCGAGAGTGTCGAGGTCACCTTGGAGCCCGTCACTGAAGAGGATCCTGGCGAGGCGTACTCGGCGAAGCAGAAGCGGGACGCGCTCGCCAAGGGCCAGGCGATGAAGAACGCATCGGGTGATCCGTCGTACCCCATCAAGTCCAAGTCCGACCTGCGCAAGGCAATCAAGGCTGTCGGTCGCGGCGGCGCCGACCACGACAAAATCCGGGCCCACATCGTGGCCCGCGCCAAGGCTCTCGGACTCACATCGATGATCCCCGACACCTGGAACAAGGACGGATCGATGAAGGAAACCACGACCCGCCTCGGGGAGATCCGCGAGTACTACCCCGACGGCCCCGGCGGCGGCGCCGGCTTCTGCATCGACGCCTACAACGGGCCGATCAGCCTGACCATGCGCGCCTGCGGAATCGAACCCGCCGAACTCCGGACCATCACCGCCGCCGCCATGACCGTGGCCGTCGACGCCCTCCAGGCCATGGACCCGGACATGGACGCCGACATCGACGTGCCCGGCGCCCCCAACGCTGACACTGACGGCGACATGGGGAGCGGCGAGAGCGCGCCGCCCGCTGCGGGCCAGCCACTCGCACGGGAACACGTCGCCGCACTCGAAGCAGCCGCTGACGCCGGACTGCTGACCCCCGGCCAGGTCATCACCTCGGCCGTCGTCACCGAAGCCCTCGCCCTCACCGAGACCGCCCCGCCCACCCAGGGCGCGGCCACCACCCACACCGAGGAGGAGGCCGCCATGGGCGAGCCCACCCCGACCGACGAGACCACGGCGGCCCCCGCCCGCAGCCTCACCGACGCCGACATCACCGCCCTCGGCGCCCTGTTCGGCACCGCACTGAAGGAAGCGATGGCACCGGTCACCGCCGCCCTCGCCGAGAACACCCCCAAGGCTGACAAGAACACGGAGGCCAAGGAGTCGGCGCCCGCCGCCCCGAAGCCGGCCAACCGGGCCAAGGAGTCGAAGAAGGCCCGCAAGGCCGCCCTCGCAGAGACCGTCGCCGAACTCCAGGCGACCTTCGACACCAAGCTCACCGAGGCACTGGCCAAGCAGCGTGACGAACTGCGCGAAACGCTCCTCAAGGAGCACGGCCTCCCCGAGCGCAAGGGCTACCGCGTCCACGAGAACGACAAGGCCGGTCCCGCGTCCGAGGACGACGCCGACGCCCTGTTCGCGGACCGCGCCAACACCCTGCTCGGCAACTACGGGCTCATGCAGCCCGCCCAGTAGGCATCAAGCACCTCCACGGCCCCGCCACTGCGCGGGGCTTTCGCATAACCCCAGACCTTTCGAGCCCGCCCGGCCCCATGCCGCGCTGGCTCTTTGCATGAACAGGAGGTGCCTCCATGCCCACTGAGCTGGAGGAAGCCATCACCACGGCGGGCACAGTCTCCCCGCTTATCCCCAAGGCCATCAGCCCGCTCCTGCTGGAGTACCAGCGCCGGTACTCGCCGCTGCTCGCCGCGATCCCGGCCCGGCAGTGGAACAGCACGCAGTACTTCTTCAACAGGCGCGTCAACCGGCCCGACTCCGGCGGCGTCGTCGACGGCGGCGCCCGCCCCATCGGCAACTCCGTCTACGAGCAGGCCGTCTTCAACATCAGGCTCTTCCAGGCCGTAGGCTCCGTCACCGGGTTCGCCCAGACGGTGACCAGGGACATCGTCGGCGACCTGCGTCAGATCGAACTCGACGGCACCGTCAGCTCGATGCTGTGGACGCTGGAAAACTCCTTCGTCTGGGGCAACGACGGCGCCACCGCGAACGGCGCGTACCCGATTTGCTCCGGCCTCGACTACCTCGTGTCCAACTGGACCGCAGGCACCGGCTCCAGCAACTACACCAACGCGGTCGACATCAACGGCAACTTCGCACTGCACTACCTCGACCAGCTCATCGACCTCGTCGAGTCCAACGCCGCGATGCCCATCGGCTCCCAGTACATGCTCGTCATGTCGCCGCGCATGGCCTCGGCTGTGTCGCAGGCATTCATCGCCCAGCAGCGCTTCGCCGCCCCCACCACCGTCGTGGGCGCCGGCCTGAACGTGCCGACCTACCGCGACGTGCCGATCATCAAGAGTTCGTTCCTGAGCCCTCGGAGCAACCAGATGGGCACCGTCACCACCGCGACCGCCACCACCGGCGGCACCTTGGCCGCGGCGACCTACTACTACCAGGTGTCCGCCGTCGCGGCCCGGTTCGGCGAGGTCCAGGCGTCGGTGGAGGTCTCCCAGGTCACCACTGGCGCGACCTCGACAGTGACGCTCAGCTTCTCCACGCCCACGAACCTCCCCGACGGTGCTGGCCCGATCCTGTACAAGGTGTACCGCGGCACCTCGTCCGGTACGGAGACCCTGGTCGGTACCGTCGACGCCTTCGACACCACCGGCACGGCTGTCACGAGCGTCATCGACACCGGGTCGAACCTGCTCACCAACAGCTCCGGCAACACGGGCCCGACCGGCTACCAGGGCGGCAACACCGGCGCCAAGCCCCGCAACGGCGTCCAGGAAGACATCTACCTGGTGCCGCGTGACGAGAACTTCCTCGTCCGCCCGTACACGCGCGACATGCAGATCATCCCGCTCGCGCCCACCGTCACCGCGCCCGACACGCTCCCCTTCGCATGTGTGACTGACACGACGCTTGCGTTCCGCGGCGTCAAGTACGGCGGCAGGCTCTCCCGCCTCGTGGCCGCCCTCTAGTCCCTGGTCAGAGCATTTTTGAGACGCCTTCACACGGATGGGCTAGGCTTGTTTTGCAATCTAGTCCACTGACGGCGACGGGTGGAGTGCGTCACCACTCCGCCCATCTGCCGGAGACCGTTAGGGGCGGTATCCGACGTGAGTGAGCGTTGCGTGGTGGGGTTCTGGGAGCGCGTGGAGAAGGTGGCGCTCACCGGTTGTTGGGTGTGGCGAGGGTCCATCACCCGTAGCAGGTACGGCCTGTGGTCGTCCACGCATGACGGCGAGACAAAAACGGTGTACGCGCACCGGTTCGCGTATGAGTTGCTGGTGGGCCCGATCCCTGAGAGCCATGTTCTCGATCACCTGTGTCTGAACCGGACGTGCTGCAATCCGGAACACCTTGAGCCCGTTACGCAGCAGGAGAATTTCCGGCGTGGAGTGGGGGGCCGAGATGGGGCAGCCTTCCAGCGCAACAAGACCCACTGCCCGCATGGCCATCCGTACTCGGGCGACAACCTGTATGTTCGAAAGGACGGCTGTCAATGGCCATCTCATGCTCCCCGTTGGCGGCCGTTCGGTTTCCCCGTGTGTGGCCGTCAAGTGCTCCCCGCTGGCAGTCATTTAAATTCCCCGCCCGAGAGGTTGCTGAGCTCAGCTGAAGGGCCTCACCCCCTGCCCGCTGGTGGCCTGGGTGAGCCGGTAGCTGTCTCCCTGGGTGACAACGATATGGGCATGGTGCATCAGACGGTCGACGGTGGCCGTGGCGAGTGTTTTGGGCATGATCTCGTCGAAGCCCGAGGGATGCAGGTTGCTGGAGACAGCGATTGAGCGTCGCTCGTAAGCCGCGTCGACGAGCCGGTAGAAGCCTTCCGCGGCATCCGGGGAAACGGGCAGGAGTCCGATGTCGTCGACGATGATCAGGTCCGAGCGAATAATTCTCGCTAGTGCCCGTGCGATGGAGTCGTCTGCTCGGTGGCGTCGGACGAGGACACCCAGGTCCTCGATGGTGAACCAGGCAACGGTCAGGCCGGCTTCGACTGCGGTCTGGCCCAGCGCCTCGGTGAAGTGACTCTTTCCGGTGCCGCTGGGGCCGCAAATGCAGAAGTTTTCCCGGCGGCCGATCCATTCGAGTGTCTTAAGCGCGTCCTGTGTGGGTCGTGGAATGGATGACTTCAGTTCGTCCCAGTCGCCGAATGTCTTCCCGGTGGGGAATCCGGCTCGTTTGCGGCGGGTGTGAAGGTTAGCCCGATCTCGTCCGGCAGCTTCTTCAGCCAGCAACACGCGGACGACTTCGGCTGGGTCCCATCTTTGTGCTTTCGCTGTGGGAATGAGGTCGCCCAATGCCCGTCGCAGGTGCGGGAGTTTGAGCCGTTTGGTCAGTTCGAGTGCCTCGGCCAGAGGGTCGCCGTTGGTGCCGGGAACGGTGCGAAGTGGTGCGGCCATCAGGCGAGATCACTTTCGTCGTACTCAGACGGGTCCGAGGCGGGCTGGTGGGGCTGGCCGAAGGAGGCCCAGGCGGAAGTGCCGGGCTGCAGTGAATGGTCCTCGCCGCGGCGGACAGCTTCCGTGGGACCGTGGGCAGATTGGTAGTCGAGAATCGACATCAGGTCCTTTTCGGCGAACCGGCCGGTGACCGCAGCCGTGCCCAGGGCCCGGTCGACTTTCGCGGCCGAGTAGAGCTTGGCGAGCGCGACGGCTTCGGTCATTTTTGCTTTGACCCGGCGGGCGCCGGCCGCGCCTGCTTCCACGAGCCATGATGCGGCGCCAGGACCGAGGGTGAGGAAGGCTGCCTCCTCAGCAGACCGGGCTTTGGGGATGCGATCTGCTTCTTTGTCCGCGCGGGGTGGGTAGTGGCTGTCCTCAAGGACCGGATCACCGGGGCGGCCCCGACGATGGCGGGCGACCTCGCGAGCCGAACCACCCTCGTCGACCGCGGTGACGATCAGTTCGTCGCCGTGGAATCGGGCCCAGACCCTGGTGTCGATGAGTTCGTGCGGGACTGAATAGCGCACGGATTCCACGGAGATGCACGACTCCCAGGTCACCCGTCGTGTGGTGCCGAAAGCTGCGGTGAACGGACGACGGGGCAGAGGATGAAGTCGTTGCTGTTCCTCTGCCAACCGTTCGACCGGTTTGCGTCGAATGGCGCGGTGAATACGGGAGTTGACCTCCTCGCAGAAGTGACGGCAGGCGGCCTCCAGTTCACCGAAGGTCTTGTAGTGGTCCAGCAGGTTGACATCCGTGGGCACCAGGTCGGCCTTAGCGATGCGAACGGTGGCCTCAGAACCGCCCTTGGTCTCCGGGTCGGCTGGAATGCATGTCCGCATGGTCGTTCCGTAGTGTCGGGCGACCTCCACGATTTCGGGGTTGCGGACCGCGATTCCAGCAATGTGATCCGTGGTGACGGTCTTCTCGTTGTCCGTCAGGACGTAGGCTGGAACCCCGCCGACCCGGCGGAACGTGGCGTCCAGACACGCGGTGATCGTCGGAAGTGTCTTGTCCCAGACCGGGATTACCACCCGGAATCGTGACCAGGCGAGCCAGGCGCACCACAGTGTCGTCTTGCGTCCTTGGATGGTCGGGCCGTCACCCCAGTCGTATTGCAGCCACAGTCCCGGCTCGGTCACCCAGGGCCGGTAAACCCGCCGCCTTCCTGATCTGAATTGGGTTTTGGCCTCCGCGACGGTGCGGCGAGTTGTTCGTTCACCGCCGGAGAAACCCATCGCGACGATCCGTTTGTGGACCACATCGGCCCGGATCTTGCCTTGCGATCGGACTACCAGTTCTTCGATTTTCGGCAGATAGTCGTCGATGGCCCGAGCCCGGTGACGGCGGCGGTCGGGGTGCTGGCCGGCGGCCCTCAGCTTCACATAGCGGGCCACGGTGTGATGGTCGCACCCGGCGAGCTCGGCCGCGGCGCGGTAACTCCCAGTGAGGTCGTATGCCTCAAGGATCTCCATGATCTCCCTGCTGTTCTTCACCCGCCGGGACTTCCCAAAGCGGGACAGATCCATGACGGGCGGGGAGCCTAACCAGCCGTACGTGGGGAATCTCTTGGCCGCGAGTGGGGCGGCAAATGGCCGCCTATGAGGAGCGTGACATGGCCGCCCTCAGACGGCTCGCGAGGCTGTCGAGCATGTGGGCGGCTCAAGTCGGCCCAGTATCAAGCTCGTAAGCGCGCCGAGAACCCGCCCACCCCGAAGGCGCCTAAGCAGTTCTGCAAGCACGGCCACGAGTTCACGCCGGAGAACACCTACGTGGATCCGAACCGAGGCGTGCGGTCGTGTCGCGAGTGCAAGCGGGCCCAGGTGCGAAAGTACCGGGCACGTGAGGACAAGCAGGTCGTTCACCGGGTCGATGTGTGCAAGCACGGTCACGCGATGGACGAGGAGAACTCGCACTTCGCGGCGGACGGTACGCGGTCGTGTCGGGCGTGCAGCCGGGAGAAAGCCCGGGAGTCGTACAGGCGGACGCAGGCCCATCGGGGGCCTGCTTTCGCGGAGCGCACTCACTGCCCGCAGGGTCATGCTTACGACGAGGCCAACACCTACGTGACCTCGAAGGGGCACCGGCAGTGCCGCACGTGCAACAAGGCGCGTGAGGTGGTGCGGACGGAGAAGAGGCGGTCTGAGAGGGCTGTCTCCTGATTGACCGGTTCATCCGAAGGGCCTGGGCGTGCTGCTCAAGGCCCTTCGTCATTCCTGGAGGTCTCCCATGGCGGATATGCCGCCTCCGCCTGGCTGGTGCGTCGTGGATCTGTTCCACGGTGATCAGGTTCCGGCGGAGACGATCGTCAAGGGCTACATGGTCTGCCCGCAGCACCTGTCCTTCGAGGAGGACTTTTTCCGCCGGTGGGAGGCCATCCAGGACCCCAAGCAGCTCGACAAGACAGAGAAGAAACTGTTGAAGAGGCTGCTGAAGTCCGTGAAGAAGGCAGCACAGACAGGAAGGACGTCCGATGTGGCTCCGTAAGACCGCCGGGGTACCGGCGTCGGCGCCGGGCGGCTACACGTGGGAGACCCTGGACGACGTCGTTGGCGTTCCCGACGACCTGGGCCTGGACCTGGTCGCCATCCCGGGCGCCTCGTTCGTGGAGGCTCCCGCCCCGAATGGAGAGGACGAGGTGTCAGCCGACAGCGTTGAGCCGCTGCCGATCCCGAACGACAGCGGGGTCGTGGAGGCACCCACCGCGCCGAAGCGTGGACGCCCCCGCAAGACGACACAGTCCGAGATCAGCGAGTAGCAGCCGCCCGCCCGTCCACCCACGGAAGAAGGGGGTGAGCGGGCGTGACTGCGGACAGCCCAATTCCTCTTGCATCGGTGGCGTCGTTTACTGAGGGCCCCTTCGCGAACCTGGTCTCTGGCTATTCGGTGCAGGCGCAGTCGAACTTGATGTTGCAGGCGACCCGCGCGTGCGAGTCAGCGTGTGACCGCAGGCTGGCCCCGTTCACGAACATCGTGGAAACGCAGCGCGCGGACGCCATGGATATTGAGGACGCCATGGATGCCTACGTGCCGCTGGACCCGACGAGCCAGCTTGGCTTCAGCCGGGCGCAGTCCCTCGGCTCGACGCTGCTGACCCGGCACGTCTGGGTCCGTGAGCACCCGCCCCGCTACCCGGAGCTCTGGACGGGCAGCATCTCGGCGATCAACCTGTTCAGGTCCTTCTCCGGGCAGCAGTCCGTGTCCGTCTCGACGATCCAGTACGAGCCCGACACCGGCCACTGCCGTTTCGCCCTGGGCACGTTCGTGCCACCGGGCACCACAGTCCAGGTGATCTACTCGGGCGGCTATGCGACGGTGCCGGCGGATCTGGTGCAGGCCTGTCAGTACATGGCCGCGAGCATGGCGGTGAAGCAACTCGATCCGGTGGACGGACGCTCGGGGCATGATCCGGATGCGCTCCGTTCGGACGCGCTGGAGATGCTCGCCCCGTACACCAGGCGTTGACGGTGGCGCGCCGCAAGCGCGTGGTCTCCGCCACGGCCCGGGCGAAGGCCTCGGCCCGGATGAAGGGGAAGCAGCACCCCCACAAGGGCCACAAGATTTCGGCATCGACGCGTGCCCGGATCGCCCGCGCCTTGAAGGGCAAGCATCCCCGCCACAAAGGGCATCGCCTGTCGGCGACCACCCGCGCGAAGATCTCCGCCCGGCTGAAGGGCCACCACCACAAGGGCCATCGGCTCTCCGCCGCGACCCGCGCCAAGATCGCCGCACGGCTGAAGGGCCGTCACCGCACCGCTGTCGGTAGCCGTCATCCGACGACGATGCATCCGCGAGCCGCCGCAAGCGCAGCCGCAGCGGCCCACCGCACCAGGCGTGGTCGGCGGTATGGCGCCTTCCGCCCGTCGACGCATTTCGGGCTGCGCAAGCACCATGCCCACAACACGCGGTTCGGGCTGATCAAACACCACCGGGCCACGCACTTCGGCCGCCACCACATCAGGATGTCGAAGCCCATCCGCATCCGCCGCCGCAGGAGGTGAGCCAGCATGTCGACCTCCGACGCCGTGGACCGCGAGGTCGCGTGGCTGACCGCTTCAGGCGACGGGCTACCCGCACTGCTGGCGAGCAGCGGAGGCCCGTGGGGCAACGTCCAGGCGTACCAGCCCCGAACCCCCGGCAAGCGCTCGACGAACGTGTTCGTGCTGAGGCGGCAGATTCACGAGAAGCGGTTCGCGCACGTCCGCCGCATGGCCACCCACGAGTTCGTGCTGAAAATGGTCTGGCCCCTGTCCTCGGGGCAAGGCATCGCCGAGGCGGATCAAAGAGCGTTCGACGTGGCCGTGGACAAGCTCCTGCAACGCATCGGCGGGCTGGTCGGCGACAAGTCGCACGGCGGCCGGTTCCGCAGCGTTGCCGAGAATCCGGAGTACGTGATCGTGCGCTTCACCGACCCGGAGCAGACGCTGAGCGTCGGCGAATTCCACGGCGAGATCACCTACTACGCCGACGACTTCGAGATCACCGGCTGACCCCTCACTCCTTCCAGGCCCCCGAGCGACCACGCCGGGGGCCTTTCGCATGCCCGGAGGCCCCCGTGCTTCAGCGCAGTACCCACGAGGCCGCGGTGGACGTGCCGGACATCCCGGCCACGGTCCAGCCCGGCGAAACCGTCGACTGGCCCCATCCGGTCGCGGGGTTCGAGTCCGTCGAAGACGCCCCGGCCCCCGAGGCGGAGGCCCCCAAGACCCCCCGCAGCAAGAAGGCCGCGCCCGCGCCGGCGCCCACCGGTGAGGAGCCGCAGCCGTGACCCAGATCTCGCGTCTTGCCACAGTCGGCCTCGCCAAAGAAGTCACCCCTGGTACATGGCTGGCGCCGACCATCGGCATCCCCTTTACCAAGGGTGATTTTGAGGACATGTATACCGAGGTCAAGGACGAGTCGTACCGGGGCAACGACACCGTGCTGCAGGGCGTCTACCAGGGCGTCGTCCACGGCGAGTGGCAGCTGGACGTGATGGCCTACCCGGACCTGGCCGGGCATTTCCTCGCGGGGATCATCGGCCCCGATGTGGTGTCGGCGGGGGTGTCGACCACCCTGTCGTCATCGACGATCGTGGGTGCGACGTCGATCTCGACGGCGGCCAGCATCCCGCTCGGTACGACCATCGCGATCGACACCGCCGGGAACTTGGAGTACGCCACGACGGGCACGCCGTCCGGGTCGGGACCGTACACGATCCCGATCACGGTACCGGCGGGTGGCCTGACCAAGGCGCACAGCTCCTCGGTTGTCGTCGTCGGGCAGACCACGCACACGTTCAAGCAGTCCACGACGCCGCTGCCCACATACTCCCTGACGATCTACGACACGACGCAGACGCTGTCGTGCTCGTACTGCCGCCTCTCCGATCTCCAGCTGAAGATCGACCCGAAGGGCGCGGTCACCGCGTCCCTCAAGTACATCAGCTTCCCCAGCGTCGTCCAGTCCCTGCAGACGGAGACGTTCTCCACCTACGACCCGCTGCTCGGCTGGTCCTGGAACATGACCAACGGCGGCTCGTCCTCGACGCGCGGCCTCACCTACGACGCCACCATCAAGCGCGCCACGGAGGCCATTGCGTCCTCGGACGGCGTTCAGACGCCCCGCGAGGTTTTCGCCGGGCCGATCGAGGTGGACGGCACCTACAAGGCCATTTTCGAGAACCAGCTCGACATGAACCTGTACATCAACTACACGCAGACCGCCTGCACCGCCTCCCTCGCTCAGCCGGTTCCGCGCGGCGGCCAGTCCCTGTCGCTCACCATGTCCAAGTCCGGCTGGATCAAGGGCAAGCGCGACCTCAGTCAGCCCTACGTGCAGGCCGACTTCAGCCTCTCGGGGATCTACAACACCACCGACGGCGGCGCCGTCCAGGCCGTCCTGAAGAACTTCACTTCGACGCAGTACTGACGACTCCCTGGCCGGGCCGCGCGTGAGGGCGTCGCGCCCGGCCAGGGACCACGCCCTCAACGCCCTCTGCAAGGAGCACCACCATGCCCGGGTACGCCAACCGAACCATTCGCTTCGACTTCCCCGACCTGACCGAGGAAGGCGACACCCCCATCCATGTGATCATTAAGAACCCCCGGACGCTGCCCGTCGAAGAGCTGGCACCCGATGTTGCTGACGAGGCGTCTGGGATCGACACCCTCAAAGCCATGTACCCGGTCATCGCCAGCATGATCAAGGCCTGGCATGTCTACGACGGCACTTCGAACGCCGACGACCTGCCGCCTCTTCCGCTGCCCGCTACCGCGCAGTCGGTGGCCAAGCTGCCCTTCGAAATACTCAACAAGATCAGCGAGGCCATCAAGGGCGTCGTCGCCCCGGGGATCTAGGGCTGGATGACCCGTACCTCAACGATGTCCTCTGGCCAGCCCAGAGCATCTACGACGGCACGTGGTCATCCGGCCCGGCACCCGAGGAGCTCATTGATTTCGAGGTGATGCGGGAGATGGGCTGGACGTGGCAGGCGCTCCAGGAAACGCCCTGGTACGTGCGCCGCTATGTCTGGGACCTCATCTGCGCGCGGCGCGAGGCGGAGCACGAGGCAAACACCAGGAGCTATTCCAAGGCAGGTGCCCCGTGAGCGCAGTAACGGGCATCAGCGAGTGCATCGCCGCCCTGCACGCCATGGCGACCCGGGTAGAGGCGGCCACCCCAAGGGCCCTCGACCAGGGCATGGCCCTGTTTGAGGGACGAGCCCGGTCGAACCTGTCCCGCTATTCCCACCAACGCGGCACCCCCACCCCGTCCCCACCCGGCCAGCCACCGGCCCTGATTTCGGGCCGGCTGCGGTCGTCGTTCCAGAGCACGGCGCCGGTGCAGGCCGGGGCGGGCATGTGGTCTGCGGTAGTAGGGCCGACGACCGTATACGCCCGGATCCAGGAAGAAGGCGGCATGGCAGGCCGCGGGCACCGTTCGCGGATCCCTAAGCGCCCCTACCTGCGGCCTGCGGCCGATGACCTGCTGCGGGACACGGCGCTGATTGCCGTGTTCGAGCGTTCCTGGGGCACCGCGCTTCGTATCTGAGCGCCGCCCGACCACACCCTTCTCCTGCGGATCGGAGGCGGGTTGTGTCGGGTTTGCCGCCGATCGCCGTTGAGTTCACCGCCAGTGCCACCAGCGTCCTGACCGCGATCAACAAGATGGTCGCGGGCCTGGAACGGCTCGGAGAGGCCGCGCGGGCCGCCGCCGCCGCAACTGACGAGGCGTTCTCGGCCATGCGCGCGTCCGCCAGTTCGCTCTCGTCCGTCGCTGAGTCTGCAGGCGTCGCAAAAAAGCAGCTTCAGGGCGTGGCGAGGGCCAGCCGGTCGATCGCCACGGCCACGGATACGGCTGCGGCATCGGTCGAGGCAGGTATGGCCTCGATCGGCACGGCAGCGGACCGGATGGCCGTATCCGTGGAGGCATCCACCGTTGCGGCCCGCGAGGGCATCACAGCCCTGGACACCGAGGCCCGTTCCGTCGGCGTCAGCGTCGCGGCGGGCGCGGACGAAGCCACGGCGGCATTGGTGCGGGTGGCCGAGTCCGCGAAGGCCGCCGCGACAGCGATGGACGAGATGGCCGTCGCCTCCGAGCGGTCGTCACGGCGGGCCGCCGCTGGCGCGGACGCCCTGGGCGCAAAGTGGCTCGGCTTGGGCCCGGTGTTCGACAAGGTCAAAAAGTGGGGTGCGCTCGGCCTCGCCGGTATCGGGATCGCATCAACCGATCTGGCGGTGCACTTCCAGACGCAGATGACCAGGATCAGCACCGCAGCGGGCGCCCCGATCGCCCAGGTTCAGGCGATGCGGAGCCAGGTGCTGCAGACCGCGACGTCCGTGGGCGTGTCCGGCACCCAGATGGCCGAGGCCTTGTACCACCCGGTCTCTGCCGGCCTGGATCTGAAGACTTCTTTGCAGGCGGTGAAGTACGCGGCGATGGAGGCGCAGATCTCCGGGGCGTCGCTGGACGACACCACCTACTCGCTGTCATCGGTGATGAAGGCGTTCAACATGTCCGCCTCGCAGGCCGGGCCGACGATGGCGGACCTGAACGCCATTGTCGGTGAGGGCGACATGCGCTTCCAGGATCTCAACGCCTCGATCAAGAACTGGGCGCCGACGGCCGCGCAGATGGGCATCTCCGTCAACTCGATGGGCGCCGGCCTGGCCTATCTGACGGACCGAGGCAACAGCGCGGAGGTCGCTGCGACCCGGCTGACGATGGGCATCTCGATGATGACCACGCCGTCCGGGCAGGCCGCGAAAATGCTTGAGGGCCTTGGGGTGGCTTCCTCGGACGTCTCGGCGTCCAGCTCGGCCATGCAAGAGGCGATGAAGAAGGCCAACATCACGCAGAACCAGCTCGCGCTGGATCTGAAGAAGCCCGATGGCCTGTACGTCGCGCTCAAGGATTTGAAGGACCACCTCAAGGCGGCTGGGGTTTCCGGCACGGAGGCGGACAGTGTCCTGGCGAAGGTCTTTGGTGGTGGCCGCTCCGACAAGGCGATCATGTCGCTGATGCAGAACCTCGACGGGGTGAAGCAGAAATTCAACGCGATCAGCCACGACTCGTCAATGGATCATTTCCAGCAGGCGTGGCAGCAGACCACCAAGACGCTGAAGTTCCAGTTCGAGCAGATCAAGGCAGGGGCCGAGAACCTCGGCATCAGGATCGGTGACGCGCTGATCCCGCAGGTGAGCAAATTCATCACCTTGGTCGAGAAGCACGGCGCGCCTATCGCGAAGTCCCTGGGCGGAATGTTCTCCGGGATCGCTGCCGGTTTCACCGGCAAGGCCAACGAAGGCAAGTCCAAGGGTGGCAGTGCTCCGCAGATGACGGGCTGGGAGAAGCTCGGTCAGCAACTGCGGCACGTCGCTGATGACTTCAAGTCGTTTGCCTTGGACGCGGGGAAGGCGCTGCACGGCGTGGCTCAGGCCCTTGGTCCGGTCGCCGCGCAGATCGGAGGGGCGCTCGTTGGCGCCCTGCAGATGGCGGGGAAGATCCTCGCTGATGTCGTCGGCCCGGCTTTGAAGGGGTTCGCGGACTTCCTGGACCACAACAAGGGCCTAGTGAAGGCGTTCGCCGACGTCGTCCTTGGCGGTCTGGCCGCGAAGCTCATGATTGTCGGGGGTGTCAAGGCAGCCACCGGCATCGTCAATCTCGCGACGTCGATCCTCGGGTTCCCGCTCAAGCAAATCGAGGGCATCAGGGATGCGTTCAAGGGGCTCAAGGAGGCCGGGAAGGGTATGGCCGCGGCCGGGCGGGCCGTGAAGGAATTCGCCACGGCGGAGAAACTGGCTGCCGTGGCCACGACCATCTGGGAGGGTGCTCAGGCCGTCCTGAACGTGGTCATGGACGCGTTTCCGATTGTGTTGATCGTCCTGGCGATTGCGGCGCTGGTCGCGGCGATCGTGTGGGTGGCGACCAAGACGACGTGGTTCCAGACCGCCTGGTCGGTGGCCTGGGGCGGGATCAAGGCTGCGGCGTCGGCTGCCTGGACGCTCCTCAAGACCATCTTCGACGCGATTGTCGGGGCGGCGGGTACGGTCGTCGGCTGGCTGAAGGCGCACTGGCCGCTACTTCTGGCGATCTTGACGGGCCCGATCGGCATCGCCGTCCTGCTGATCGTCAAATACTGGCGGCAGATCAGCGACGCGTTCACTTCCGCCTATCGCGCCGTGGTCAGCACCGGCGGCCAACTGATCAGCTGGACTGCCGGACTCCCGGGCCGCATCCTCTCCGCGCTGGCCTCCCTCGGAAGCCGCTTGTGGTCGTGGGCCAGCAACGCCTTCTGGCAGGCCCTGTCCGGCGCGGCCAGTACCGCGCGCAGCATGGTCTCCTGGCTGGGGGGTCTCCCCGGACGGATCCTGGGAGCCCTTGGTAACACGGGCTCCCTGCTGTGGAGTGCGGGGCGGAACATCATTCAGGGGCTGATCGACGGGGTCTGGAGCATGATCGGCTCTGTCGGAAACGCGATCAGCGGCGTCGTCAGCAACATCAAGTCGTACCTGCCCTGGTCACCAGCCAAAAAGGGCCCGCTGTCGGGCTCCGGTGCGCCGGAGATCGGCGGCAGGAACATTGCGCGCCTGATGGCCCAGGGCATCACCGGTGGCACCGGTGACGTGGCCGCTGCCATGGCCCGCCTCACCGGCAGCGCCTCCGCAAGCCTCTCGCTGAACACCTCCGGCGGGCTCGGCGCCTCCCGTCCGGCTGTGGCTGGGGTCGGTGGTGGTGGCGGATCCACGGTGGTCCACAACCATTACGAGATCAAGGTTGCGGGCAGCGTGGCCACGATCGACGGCATCGCCCGGGAGATCGAGGCGTCCTTCGAGCGGCGCGGTATGCGCAATTCCGCCACCTACCCCGGCTACCGGGGCCGATGAGCGCCACCAGGCGCCCCCGACACACCCCGGAGGTGCCTGGTGCCCAACCCCAAGCTGGCCACATTCTCGGACGCGTTCACCGGCGCGGCGATCAACACGACGCTTTGGAACTCCATCACCGGTACGGCGACGCTGGACACGACGAACGACCTGGTGACGCTGGCCCAGCCCACGGTCAGCGGCACCACGAACTCGTTCGGCACGACCAGCCTGTACGACGCCACCGGCTCCAGCATCTACGCGCAGATCGCCGCCGTACCCAACGGCGCGGGCACCACCAAAACCGCGCTCGTGCTGCGCGTCGACGCCAACAACTCCGTCGCCATCCGCGTCGAGAGCGGCATCTTCAAGATGACGCTCCAGACAGCTGGAACGACCGCCACCACGACGCTTCCGCCCTACGACCCGCACGCCCACCGCTGGTGGCGCATCCGCGAGAACAGCGGCACCTGGTACGCCGACACCGCCCCCGACGGCATCACCTGGACCCAGCAGACTTCCAGCACCTACAGCTGGGGCGCCACCGCCATGACCGCCGCCATCCAAACGTCGGCCGGTGCGACCGAGGTGGCCGGGCTCGTCGCCACGATCGCGCACATCAACACCCCGCTCGGCGGGACGGCGAACCCCAACTGGCCGACGCTCGAACACGGTTGGGGCGCATATTGGGACGCCAACGGCGGCGACATCCCCCTCGACCGCTACGTCGAGGTCACCAACCGCACGCGCGGCACCACCACCACGCGGCGCGGCCGCCAGTACGAACTCGACCAGGTCCGCGCCGGGGAACTCACCACCCGCCTCGCCAACACCGACGCGGCCCTCGACCCCACCAACAGCTCGGGCCCCTGGTACGGGCGGATCGCCCCCTATCAGCCCTACCGGCTCCGCGCCCAGTGGCCGCCGACTCGAAACCTCTTGGACCAGGTGCACGCCACCGGCGGCGACTTGGGGGGCTGGCCGCTCGGCACCGTCGACGGATCGGGCGTGGGCCCCGACATTTTCAGCGTCACCGACTCCACCAACGGTGCCATCGTCGCGGCCACGGACGCCTGGCAGGGCGGCCGCGTACTGCAGTTCGCTGTGCCGTCCGGGTCGACGGCTCCCACGCGGATCGCGCACACGCCCCGGTTCTCGGCGATCCCCGGCCAGACGTACACGATGCAGATGCAGGTCAGGAACATCACCGCGTCCACATCGCTGTCGGTGCAGGCGTTCGTCGGCTGGTATATGACGGCCGGCGCGTCAGCCACCTCGTTCACCTACGGCACCACCACCACGCTCACGGGCAGCACCACGGCCGGATGGACCCAGCTCACCGTCACCGCGACGGCGCCGACGGGTGCGATGGGCATCGACGTCGGTGTCGCGGTCGCGGTGACGGCCGCCGCGACGTGCAGTGTGCAGGTCGATGGCTGGCAGTTGGAGAAGGGCGCTACCGCATCGTCGTGGACTGTCCCCGGCGTCTGGTATCCGATCTACAGCGGGTACGTCGAACGATTCAGTCCCGAGTGGGAGATGTCGGGCACCTACGGCACGGTGAACCCCACCTGCGTGGACGCGCTCGCCCTGCTGTCGCGGGTGCTGCTGACCGACATCCTCACCCAGCAACTGTCGCTCGCCGCATTCAGCCCCCGCTTCCTCTTCCCGCTCAGCGACCCCTCCGGGTCGACGACGTTCGTGGACCGCCTCGGCGTCTACCCCGCCGCGAAGATCACCAAGTCGAAGAACGGCGCCGGATCCGTTGCACCCGGCACGCAGATCACCGCGACGGACACCGTCAACGGGATCTTCACCGGCAGCGGCGGGGCGACCGTCACCACCATCACCAACCCCAGCCCCGGCGTTGGCGCCGTCGTTGCGTCCAGTGTCATCGACCTGACGACTTCCGGAATCGTCGGCCCGGCGAACCCGGCAGAGTGGACGCGCGCCATCGCTTTCCGCTACACGGGTCCGCTGCCCTCGGATGCGGCGTGCATCTGGTCCTGCATGGACCGCCAGCATGCGCCAACTGGTGCCCTTGCCACCGGGTCGCGGATCTTTCTGTCCGTGAGCAGCACCGGGAAGCTGGTGCTGGTCATCGGCGGCCCGACGAACGTCGAAGCCGTCATGTCATTCACCGCCAACGATGGCTCCGTCCCGTCGGTAAACGATGGGAACTGGCACTGGGCCCTCTTCGCCTACGACGCCGCGAACGCCCAGGCGCGCGTGTCCCTTGACGGCAACAACTGGTTCTACACCGGCCTCAGCAGCGCCATTACGCCGACCGGACTCGTCTCCGACTCCATCGGTGCCTGGTACGACCTCGGCCTCGGCGGCGCGGCTGGCGACAATTTCCAAGGCGACGTGGCCTTCGCTGCTGAGTGGCCCGTATGGTTCAACAATGCGGACAATGTGGCGATCTACTCGGCCTGGAAGAACTCCCTTACAGGGGACCCCACGAATTTCAGGTATACGCGGATCCTTGGCTGGTGTGGGTACACCGGCGCATGGAATGCCCAGGCCGGACTGACCACGTCGATGGGCCCGGCATCATTCTCGGGCCAGGACGTCGTCACCGCGTTGCAGGCGGTGGTGGAGACGGAGAACGGCGAGCACTTCGTATCGCGTGACGGCACGCTGACGTTCCGCCCGCGCAGCGCCCGCTACAACGCCACCACCCCCGTATTGATCTTCGGGGAGCGGACGGATCTCGGCGAGTATCCGTATGAAGACTGCAAAATGGATTACGACCCGACGCGACTGGCCAACCAAATCACGGTCACGCAGACTGGCACCGGGCAGACCTTCACCGCCAACGACAAGGCGTCAATCACCCGGTATTTTCCCAGCACGTTGACCCGGTCGGTGAATGCGTCGTCAGCCCTCGAATGCCAGGACGCGGCATCGTATCTCCTCTCCCGGTACAAGGCGCCCGCAACCCGCGTGAGTGCGATCAAGCTGAATCCGGCGTCGAATCCGGCGTTGTGGCCGGTGATGCTGAGTCTGGAGCTCGGCAGCCGGGTGCGGGTGATGCGGCGCCCACCGGGCGTCCCCGCGATCACAGTGGATTGCTTCGTCGAGGCGATCGACTGGCAGCTCGACGACACCGCCGGCGCGGCAGTCACGCTCCAGCTGTCCCCGGCCGACCTCACCCCCTACGGGATCTTCGCGTCGTTCCACACCACCCTGAACGGCTCCCCGGCATCGGGTGTCACGTCGATCACCATCAACGCAGGCGCGGACACGACGAATTTGGCCTCGCAGCAGTTGTGGCCTGGCCAGCAGCTGGTCCTCGGGCAGGGGAGTGCCAACCAGGAGACGGTCACCATCGGCTCGGTCGGCGCGACATCGCCGGGCTGGACCACCGCGACCGTCACCCTCACCGGCGCCACCACCAAATCCCACACCAACGGCGACACCGTGTGCGAGCCGCTGCCCGCCGGGACCACCGACCCCACCGCCTGGGACGCCGTCAGCGCTTTCGATGCGATTGCCTTTGCCTACTGAGAGGGGGCGGAAATGGCCCGCACCGTGCCCGTCATAGCCCAGGAGGCTCCGGGTAATTTCCTCACCGGCGCTTTGTGGAATGCCAACGTCAAAGCGCTCGGCGACTACGAGACTCTGCGGCCCCTGTTCTTCGGCTATCAGGGGAGCGCCCAGTCCATCTCAAATAACACCTGGACGTCGCTCACGCTCGACACCGAGGTATTGGACGGGGATGGTGGCCACTCGACCGTCACCAATACGAACCGCTACACGGTTCAGGTCGCAGGTACCTATCTCCTGCTCGGTGTTAGCGCGTTCGTCGCCAACACCACGAGCGTTCGCGGTGTCCGTATGGGCCTCAATGGGACCGTGATCAGGGGCTCGCACATTCAGCAGCAGACCTCCAGCGCGGGCGTCTGGTCCGGCACCTCCTGGGCCATCCAGACCTGTGCGGTCAACGATTGGGTCGACGTCGCCGGATATCAGAATTCCGGCGGCGCGATCAACACTTTCGTGGGCACTGACGCATCGAGTTGCATGGGCGTCTACTGGATCTCCCGCTGATCCGGTTACCACCCGCCCCCGACCTATCACTGAGAAGGGACTGTGACGTGGGGACCTACGGGCAGGACTGGGCTTCGTACCAGTCGGCGACCCCTGACACTTCTGGCCTGTCCTTCGCTTTCGTCAAGATCACCGAAGGACTGTCGTACATCAACCCCGTATGGATCACCCAGCGGGATCACGCGAAGGCCGCCGGTCTGGTGTGGGGCGGCTACCACTACCCACACATGGCCAACAGCCCCCAGGACGAAGCCGACTTCTTCCTCTCTCAAGTCAACTGGCAGCACGGAGACGTCATCGTCCTCGACTGGGAGGGCTACGACAACGCCAACCAGAACGTGTCGAAGGCAGCGCAGGCCGCGTACAAGGACGCGTGGCTGCGCCACGTGAAGAGCCGCATGCCGTACAACCCCGTCGGGATGTACGCCAACACCGACTACTGGCACAACGTCGACACCAGCAACTTCTACGGCGACTTCCTGTGGATCGCCACCGCCGGACGCCCCGCAGGCGACCCCGGAATCCAGGCCCCGTGGCTCTTCCACCAGTACAGCGAGTCCGGTGGCCTCGATCACGACTACTGCCACCTCGACAGCAATGCGCTCCGATCGTGGGCGCTCCAATCCTCGGAGGCCGAAATGCCGCTCACCCCCGCTGACGTCAAGGCCGTCTGGGCCTACAGCAACGGCGACCACCCGGATGTCCACCAGACCCTCGCCGATGCCGCCGGCGCTACGGCGGCCGTGAAGGCGCTCGCGGGCAAGGTCGACGCCCTGGCAACCGAGGTTGCCGCGCTCTCGGCGCAGGGGGGACTCACCGCCGAGGAAATCACCGCCGCCGCCCAGGCCGGAGCCCAGGCGGCCCTCGCCGAGCTCGGCAACGCCCTCGCCCACCCTCACGCCTGAAAGGCCGCCACCATGAAGATCCTCGGGAGAGAGCCGGCCCTCGTCCTCGGCCTCATCGCCGCCGCTGTCAAGCTGGTCAGTGCATTCTGGCTCCACACCACCGCAGACCAGCAGGCCGCCGTCAACACGGTCGCCGCCGCAGCCGTAGCGGTCGTCATCGCCTACCAGGTCCACGACGGAATCGGCGCGGCGCTCCTCGGCCTCACCCAGGCAGCCATGGCCGCAGCCGTCGGCTTTGGTCTGCACTGGTCCGCCGATACCCAGGCCGTGGTGTTCACGTTCGCCTCCGCCCTCGTCGCCGCCTACACCCGCACCCAGGTCACCGCGAAGGTCCCGGCCCCGGCCGTCAGCCGTCCGACTGCTGTTTGATCGGAGACGGGCATGCCCGACCTTCCGACCATCGGCGAGCTGGTCCGCCGTCTAGAGGACCGTTACGGCGATGTCCGCGACGACCTTCACGTCATGGGCGCCCGGGTCGACTCCCGCGTCTCCATGGAGCGCTACCAGATCGAGCAGGCCCAACGCGACGACGCCTACAAGGCGCTCCTGGAGCGGGTCAAGAGCATTGAGGACGCGCGGCGGGACCAGGAACGGCTGCGCGCCGCCGACCGACGCCTGATCCTGTCGGGCCTGGTCGTGCCTGTCCTTGTGATCCTGCTGCAGGTGTACCTCTCGACGAGGGGAGCCGGGGTGTGAGTGACCACGCATCACCGGCCGGGAGCCACCGACGCACCGACATCGGGTTCGCCCTGGGGGTCCTTGCCGCTGTTGGGGTGCTGTGCTGGATCGTCGTCACCATGCAGTCCCTGGGTCATGATCTGCGGACCGCCAACGGCGCCAGAGATGCGCTCGCCCGGCAGGTGCAGGGGCTTGGGCATCAGCCGATCGCGGGGCCGCCTGGGTCGCGGGGGGATCCGGGCCAGTCCGTCACCGGACCACGCGGACCGCAGGGCGAGCCCGGACCCGTCGGGCCCACGGGACCGGTCGGCCCGACCGGGCAGGCGGGGATCAGCGCCACGGGCGCGCCGGGCATCAACGGCTCCATCGGACCGACGGGGGCGGCGGGACCCTCCGGCCAGCCGGGCATTGTCGGCCCGTCCGGAGCTCCCGGAACTCCCGGGAATCCAGGCAAGGATGGCGCCGACGGGGCACCAGGCAAGGACGGGAAGGACGGCCAGCCGCCCGCCGGCTGGACGTACACCGACCCGCAGGGCGTGACCTACAGCTGCGTGCCCGTCTCCGGCTTCGACCCGAACGCGCCCCGCTACAGCTGCACGCCCACCAGCAGCCCCTCGCCGTCCCCGTCGCCCAAGTCGCGCAGGCGCGGCCTGCTCGGGGTGGGGGTGCTGGCGATGTCGTCGATGTACCGGAGGCTCCCGTGACCCGAACCTGGTGGGCGATCGCCGCCCTCGTCGTCGCTGGTCTCGACGCCTACCTGCTGCTGTGCCACTGGCCGGACGTTGCCGGGAACCTTGAGGCGTCGGTGATCTGGGGGACTCCGGCGCTGGTCGCCCAGCACGTGGCGCTGCGTCGGCACGTCGACCGCCGCCACGCCGAAACCCAGGCCGTCATCGCCGGGGAAGCCGATTCGGGAGGGAGGTGATCGCATGCTGTCGCTGGTCCTGCACCTCCTGCTCTCGCTGAACCTGTCCCTCTGAACCCCGGCGGCGAACAGCCCCGCCCGCTCCGGCGCGGCGGGGCGCCGGCCCCGATTGGAGCGTCTGATGACGCAGCACGACGAGACGCCCGACATAGTCGAGGCCCATCAACAGGCTGGCTCGGCGCACTGGATAGCCTCGATCCCTGCCCACGAGCCGCGCGAGCATGATCCGCACTATCACCTGTTCCACGCGGCGAAGGAGCGGCTGCGACGGCTCGGCCTACTGAAGTGCGCGATCCCCGGCTGCACGTTCCCGGGGCCGATGGAACTCCACCACACGCACGTGGAGTTCTCGCTGGCCGGGGGCGTCGACCTGGAGCTCGCATCGCAGGCGTTCGGGCATCACTTCGAGAATGATGATCAGTTCGCGGAGTGGATCGAAGGACCGGGCAATTTGGAAGTATTGTGCCCAACTCACCACAGAACGCACCTAGGCGTGCACGTCCTCCCGGGCCCACTCTGGGAGCCGCTGCGGGTGTGGCGGCACGACATGGCGCCCCCCGCCGAAGTCGTCACCGCCCACGACGCCCAACCAGACACGTAGAAGCGCTAGTTGTCGTGCCCCCGCTGCCTTCGGGCGGCGGGGGCCGTTTGCATGTTCTGCAAGAAGACTTGACGTGCAGGAAATCCTGTGGGTTCGTCGTCGGCTGTTCGCGAGAGATCAGTTCCAGTTGATGCCGAGGGCGTCCAGGGCGCGGATCCGGTCGTCGGACAGGCTTCCTTGGCGGCGTGCGGCGCGCTGTCGGGCCACCCATGCGTCGATGCGAATCCCACCGAAGGTGCACCTGGCGGGTGGCGTGAGGTGTCCGTGCTGGTCGAAGAAGGCGACGGCGATGGCGTAGCCGCGCTGCCAGACTGCGTTACTGCGGGATCGAACGGTTTCGGGGTCTCGGGCTGCGGGCTTGCGGGGCGGCTTGTCGGCCCAGGAGAAACCGAGGGCGTCCAGTGCCTCCTTGACTGTCGTAGGGAGTTCCCCCTTGGCGTGCGCTGACCGCTGACGGGCGAGCCAGTTCCCCAGGGGTATGTCGTCATACCGGTCGGTGTAGGGGACGTCGAGGTGCCCATGCTGCTCGTGCCAGGAAGCGGCAGCGGCCAGCGCCCGGGCGGTGCGCGTGGGCACCTCCACCCGCCAGACGACACCGGCGTCCTCCAGGTCGGCGATCCGCTGGGCGGGAAGCTTCCCGGCGGCGCGCTTGGCCCGCATCTGCGACAGCCATGCGCCTAGGCGCAGCCCCTCGGGGGTGACGTACCGCTGGGGCACCAGCGTGGTCCCGTGTTCCTCGGCGTAGGCGGCCAGGGCGTCGAGGTTGCGCTGCCAGGCGTTGGTGCGGTGCTGCCAGATCATGCCGATCTCGTCGAGGGCGGCGATCCGGTGTTCGGCGAGCGTCCCCTCTTGGCGGTAGCGGCGCTGGTGAAGGATCCAGTTGCCGAGTTGTGGGTGCTTGGAGTTGATATCGAGGTGCCCGTGCTCGGCGTGGAAGGCGACGGCCTTGCGGTAGGCGGCCTGCCAGCGCGCTTCGCTGGGGTCCCAGGTGATGCCCAGCTTCTCTAGGGACTGGACACGGTCGGGGGCGAGCCAGCCCTTGCGGCGGAACTCTCTCTGCTTGGCCAGCCATTGCCCCAGCTTGAAGCCGGCGGCGGTGGAGTGGCGCAAGGGGATGTCGAGGTGCCCGTGTTCGGCGTGCCACGTGGAGGCTGCGGCATAGCCGTCCCACCACGACGACGTGGTCTGGCGGACCAGCATCAGACTGACTTGACGCAGGACATCGGCGCTGGTGCCGGGCGGCAACTGCACGGTGATCTTCGAGGGAAGCCGCACCTCGTCAGAATGGCCATGGCTGCGTTGGCGGTCGAGTTCGCTGCCGAGGACCGCGTCATGGGCGCGCAGAGCGCGAAGGACTTCCCAGACCGTGCTGTAGTCACCGGGTTCCAGGTCGCCGACCTCATTCTCCTCGGGCGGAAGAATGAGAGGAACGATGACAGTGGAGGGGCCCGGCGTGTCAGGGTGAGGCCGCAAAGCCCGGCCGACGGCCTGCACGATGTCGACGGCGCTGGACTTGGCGTGCGCGAACAGCACCGCGTCGATAGCCGGAACGTCGACACCTTCGCCCAGGACGCGCACGTTGGAGACGCTGACCCATTCGCCCGGACCTGGATGACGTAGCTGGTCCAGGATCTTCTCGCGCACCGCCTGCGCCATCGTGCCGTGCACGATGGCAGACTGCGGTGGGCTCAGCTCCGGCGCCACGATCGCCGCCGTCCTGCGCAGCGTGCGGGCGAACTCGGCCGCGTCCTGCACCCGGTGGTGGAAGACGACGGCCCGCCGCACCCCGAACTGCTGGGCCGCCCTGACCAGGGCGGCCTGGGCCACCAGAGTCTGCAAGGACGGGGCGCCGGGCCCGTCGACGTAGTCGCGCTCGGTGTCGGCGAGCAGCGCCCTCGACTCCGAGGCGGCGATCCCCACCACGAACACGCGGTAGTCCTCCAGGTAGCCCTCCGCGATGCCCCGGGAGAACGGGTAGTCGTACAGCACCTCTCCAAAGAGACCGGTGTCGTCCATGGAGATCAGGTCGGCGCGTGCCTGGCCGGCGTACACACGCGGCGTGGCGGTCATGAACAGCCGTCGCTTGGCGGGGAGGAGGCGCGGCTGGGTGACCTCGCGCAGCGCCGCGTCAGTCGGCCCGGTCAGGTGGTGCGCTTCGTCGTATATCAGCGTGTGCAGAACGGTGCCGGTGTGGTGCAGGGCTTCGGACAGGCGTCGGCAGGAGTGGTAGGTCGACACGATGAGCCGCGGGCCGGTCGATTCCTCCTGCAGCCAGCGCGCGATGCGTGCCGCGTCGGTGGTGACAGGGGCGTCCACGTCTTCGATGTGAACAGGGCTGTCGCCGGTCACCGTGTCGTCCGAGCACACGGCCAGCACGGACAGCGCCTCAGCGTGCTGGGACCGCCAGACCTGGACGGTCTGCGCGGCCAGCGCCAGCGACGGCACCAGGACCGCCACCGGCTCCCGGCCCGGGGTCATGCGGCGCACCGCGTGCACGCCCATCATTGTCTTGCCGCTGCCGCAGGCCGCACGCAGCTGCCCCGTTCCTCCCCGTGACAGGTCAGCGGTGATCGCGGTGACCGCCTCCTGCTGGTAGGGACGTAACTGGACGGTCATGAAGCCCCCTTCGGGCGTTGTCCGCCACGATGGCGGCCGGTGAGCGGGCGAGATACGGGCACGATACGGACTGGCATGCGCTGCCAGGGCAGGATTGCGCGTGAATAGCTCGCCTGAGTCGTCATCGCGCTATCAGGCCTGCTCGGTGCGCTTGCCACGTCCCGGGCGCTTGGCGAGGGCTTCCTGCACGTCGCCTTTGAGGTAGATGGCCTGGGGTCGTCCCGAAACGGGGTGGGGCAGGTAGGTGAGGGGCTTCAGTCCCGCCCGGTGCATCGCCATCGAAGCAGCCTTGGCGGGGTTCTGGGCCTTCGACTTCATCTCCCAGCGTCCGATCTCCTCCAGGGTGACCGGGTCGTTGCGTTCCACGATCTCCGCGAGGTCGATGTCCTCGACCATGGCCTTGAAGTCGAGACTGCCGTCCTCGTCGCTGGGGTAGTCGTCGAACTCGCCGTCCTCGGGGTAGGCGGGGCCGATGAACTCGTCGCCGCACAGGGAGATGCTGGGGGGCAGCGCCGCGTTGATCGCGGCCCGGAAGTCGCTCTGCATCTGCTCCAGGGCGCCGGACGCCTGCAGGCGTTCCACCCACTCGGAGTCGCCACTGCCGACGTAGTCGGCGACGTCGGCGTCGGGGCTGGTGCTGTACTGCGCGACGCGGTTGCACCAGGTGCCGTAGCTCGTGGTCGTCGTGTAGGACATGGTGATCGTTCCTGTCTGGGAGAGGGGCGGGGCGGGCGGGAGGTGGCGTGCGTTCCTCAGTCGGCCTTCGAGGCTTGCTGTAGGCGGGCGAGCGCACCGCGCAGCTCGTGGAGCTCGTCGCCCTGCTCCGCGATCACCCGGTCCTGCGCGGCGATCGTGTTGTTCCGCTCGATGACGCGGTTGTTCAGGATGTTGATCTGATGGCGCTGCCTTTCGATCTTGTTGAGCTGGTTGGCGATGTGACGCTTCTGGCTGTCGATCTTCTCCAGCAGGTCTTCCTTGCTGGAGTTCTGAGAGACGCGGAAGGAGGCGGTCATCAGTAGTCGCCCTTCAGGGAGGTGCTGTAGGAGGAGGCCTCAGCCTTGGACAGCAGCTCGATGCCGGCCCGGTCCTTGGGGCCGATGAAGAAGCCGCCGCCTTCGCCCGTGCGCTCGCGGACCGCGAGGAGCTGGACGATGTAGTCGACCTGGCGCGGCGTGGCCAGTGCCCCCTTCTGGCGCTGGGCTTCGGCGAGCTGCTCGCGGCGGGCTTCACGGACAGCCTCTTCGGCGGCTTCGATCGCGTCCTTCTCGGCCTGCTCTTGGATTCGCTGGGCGGCTCCCGCAGTGTGCCGCTCCACCCAGCTGACGAGTGCGTCGACGAGTGTGGTGCCCTCCGCCCACTTGGTGCCCTCACTGGTCCAGTCGGCTGGCAGCTTCGCGTTGATGTCGCGAGGGTCGCCGGTCAGGCCGCCCTTCACCTGCCACTCCGGGTCGACGCCGATGGAGCGGGCGGGGGGCCGGTAGTACTCCAGGCGGTAGCCCTCGGGGGTGCGCTCGTAGAACTCGGCGTAGAACTCGGCACGATTGCGGGTGCTGAATTCGGCGGACCAGATGCGGCTGTCCTGGCCGGGACCGAATCCTGCGGGGGTGCCGTCGGTGCGAGTGATGCGATAGACGGTGTACTCGTTGCCGTAGCGGGTGACCTGGGATTCCTGGACGCGGTAGGTGGGCTGGTCGCTCATGCGGGACCTCCGGTGGCCGATGGCGATGCGGGCGCGGAGGGAGGCGGTGTCGATGACCCAGCGGCCGGCCTGCTTGATGGCGGCGACGGCGCCGATCCGGCACCAGGTGCGGATGGTGGGGACGGTGACGCGGGCTTCGAGCGCGGCAGTCGTGGTGTTCATCGAATTCCCCTCTCCCTTGCGGTACTTTCAGATTGCTGTACGTACAGCGAACTGGCAAGAGGGTGAACCAAGATTCTTTCCCGAACTCCCACCCCCGCCGCCCACCCGTGGATAAGGTCAGTCGCGTGTGGCGCACTCGCCAGAACTGGTCCTCTCAAGCACGGTTCTGGCTGTGACTGCGTTGCCGGGACGAGGCCGGGCTCGGGTCCTCGCGAAGTACACGGGCCCGGCCTCAGCGCCAGTTACAACACGGCCGGGTCGGGTTCTTCGCAGGGAACGGGCCCGGCCGTACTGCTTCCCCCAGGCCCGGCAGCCTTCACGCCGCCTCGTACTCGTGCGCCCGCCCGCCCCGCCACTCGATCAGCCGCGAGTCTCCGTCGACCATCGCCTCGGCTGTCGTCTCGTCGATCCCGGCCTGCCGCAGGAACTCGACCAGGACGCGGTCGGAGTGCGCGAGGCCGATGATCTGCCCGCGCACCGTCACCCGCCGACCACCCGTCCCACGCGGCCGGTGCACGACGATCGGCGCCCCGTCCATACATCCCAGAGTGCGCTGCGCTCAGGCGTCGAGCATCTGGGCAGGCTCAGAGGATTGACGCATGCGGAAACTCCTCGCTAGGATTAACGCATGCGGAAATTCGCGTAGGGGCAGCGGCCCACGCCCGCCACCACGACGAGATCGGGGACCGGCACATGAGTGACCGAATCAGCGCCAGCGACCTGAACCAGACCCTCCTCCGCGACATCGCGCGCGCCCGCCTCGAATACACACGCCACCGCGCCGACCGCCCCGCGCTGGCTGGCCGTTACGTCGTCGCCTGCCCGCTCGCTGGCTTCAAGGTCCCCTCGCTCCCCGGCGTCGACGTGTGGCGGGAGAAGGGACTCATCGACGAGATCGCGGTGAACGGGCGCTGTTACTACGTTCTCTCCGAGCAGGCGACCCGCATCCGTGCGGAGATCGCCGCCGAGGCGGAAGCCGCTCCGCCGGCCGCCGTTGGCCGCCCCACGGTCGGCCCCAAGGTCGAGGTCCGCCTGCCAGATGACACTCTTGCCCGGGTCGAGGAAGACGCGCGCCGCCAGCAGATCAGGCGCGCAAAGTGGCTGCGTGACGCCGTCGACCAGGCCTTGCCCACCCCCGGCCTCACCGACCTCGGCCGCCGGGCACTCGCTGACGCGCTCGACGGACTCGCCGCCAACTCATTCCTGCGGGAAACGGCTCTCGACCCGGCAGTCCCCCAGGGTGAGCGGGTCATCGCCGCCGAGCGCTACGCCACCACGCTCCATGAGATGCGCACCCTGCTCGGAGAACTCCGAGACTCACTGCCCCGGCGGGATGCGCTGGCCGCCTACACCGATGCGATCGACAGCAACCCGCAGATGAGCCGGGTGGAGACCGCCCGCAGCTGGGGCCGCGCCGAGGCCGCCGACACACTCGACAAGCTCCTCGACGCCCTCACACTCCTCCTCCCCATCGACGGAGGCAGCGTCCTCGCCCGGGCTCAGGACCCGACGGTCGACGTGGGCTAGCCCGCCTGGCTTCAGCGCATGAGCTGCGCCGCCCTCTCGGCGGACTCTCGCGTTGAGCCGTTCTCTATCTCGATCTCCACGAAGCGCGCCTTCGCTTTCGCGGTCTCCTGGCGGACCTCGGCGAGGTAGTCGTCGAGGGTGCCGTCGGGACGGGACTGGCGCCACTACTCAAGGTGGCCGAGCGCGAACGCCCACCCACTGGCCTCCACATGAACCTTCAGGGACTCAAACGCGTTTGCCATGACGCTCCTTTGAGGTCGGATCGGTAGCAAGTACCCCTGATTTTCCCACAGATAATGCCCTATTATCTGTGGAACAGCCGAATGCGAGCAGGGAGAACGGCACCCGGAGCGTGCGCGAAGCGGCCCCGTTATCTGTGGCAAGGAGGATCGTGGGCACCCTCGTACAACTGCCGACCGGGAAGGCACTGACCGTCCGCACCGCGGCCGACGCATTCCTCGACTCGCTCGGCAACCCGAACACGGTCCGCAACTACGGGATCGGAGTGGGGAAGACCGCCGAGCAGCTCGGCGAGGGCCGGCCACTGGCGTCCGTCACGGACGACGAGATCGGCGAAGCCCTGGAACTGCTGTGGGGCACCTCAGCGGTGAACACCTGGAACGCACGGCGCGCGTCAGTGCTCTCGTGGCTCGGCTGGTGCGCGGAGTACGGATACGACGGCCCGGCGGTCCCGGCCTGGGTGAAGCGGCTGGCGGTGCCCGACTCCGAGACCCCGACCCGCTCCAAGATGGCCATCGACCGGCTCATCGCCCGCCGCGACGTGCACGTGCGGGAGAAGACGCTGTGGCGGATGCTCTACGAGACGTGCGCACGATCGGACGAGATCCTCGGCGTCAACATCGAGGAACTCGACTTCGCGGGGCGCCGCTGCCCAGTCAAGGCCAAGGGCGCGCGAAGTAAGGTCCGCCGCCGTGGCCAGTCCCGGGAGGACTTCGTCCTGGAGACCGTCTACTGGGACGCCGGGACCGCCCGTCTCCTACCGCGCCTGCTGCGCGGCCGAACACGAGGCCCGGTGTTCGTCACCCATCGACGCCCCGGCCCGGGCAAGGTCCTCAGTCCCCGCGACATCTGCCCTGACACCGGTCTAGTCCGCCTCTCCTACGGCCAGGCCCGCGCCCTCCTCGACGAGGCAACGGCAACAGCAGGGCCTGGGACCGGCTGGGACCTGCACGAGTACCGCGGCTCCGGCCTCACCCACCTCGGCGAGCAGGGCGCCTCACTGCTGATGCTGATGGCGAAGTCCCGGCACAAGAAGCCGGAGAGCGTCCGTAGGTACTTCAAGCCGTCCGCCGAGTCCATTGCCGAACTCACCAGCCTGCTCGCCCCGGGCGACGCGCAGCGCTGACCCAGCGCGACACCGCTGATCAGTCGAGGATCCCGAGGGCGGTGTCGGGCCGGCAGGTTTCGCAGGCCCGCCCGCCATCGGTGAGCGCCTGCCGAGCCTGCTCCTGCGTAGCAGGCCGACAGCGTTCGTTGCCGGCCCGCGCCCAGCATTGGTCGGCGCCGTCGGTCAGGCTGGTGTGGACGGTGGGCGGCCCGATCCCGATGCCCGTCTGGATCAGCCACTCCGGGGGCGGCTGGGCGGCGCGGGCTGCTCGATGCTCCTCGCTGCTGATCTCGTTCTGTTTCGCCGTGATCCATCGCCGGGTCTGCGCCAGCTGCTGTTCCTGGACGCGGGCCAGAAATTCCAGCTGGCCGAGCTGCAGGGTCAGCTCGTGCAGACGAAGCGATTGATCGGTCACGTGTTCGAGTTTACGGCGGATCTGATCGCCATGCCGACGGGGGAGACGGACGAGGTCGCCCGTGCGGGCCGTCGACTGCGCCACGGGGGGTTCCCCGTCAGTGCCGCCCCGGAGCCGTAGAATGCTGCGCTACCGAATCGCACACGCGGATCGGAACCGGGACAAAGATCAGCCCCCACGCGGAACGCCATCCGCCGGGGGCCTGGATCAAGGAATGAGGTTTCCTGTGCCCAACCCTAACCTTCCTGTACCTAACGTCAACAGCGGGGACGGAAGTCCTTTCGACCAGATCCGACGCGAGGACGCCACTGGCGAATGGTGGTCCGCCCGCGACCTCCAGCCTCTCCTCGGCTACCTCCGCTGGGAGCGCTTCGTCGACTCCATCGAGCGCGCCCGGATAGCCATCGAAAACAGCGGCCAGACCGCCGACCTGCACGCTTCGCGGCGCCGGGAACCCGTCACGACCAGCGGAAACGTGCCTGACACGGAGCGCGTCAACTACAAGCTCACCCGGTACGGCGCGTACATGGTCGCCATGAACGGTGACCCCCGGAAGCCCGAGGTCGCCGCCGCTCAGACGTACTTCGCCATCCAGACCCGCAAGGCCGAGACCGCAGCCATCACCGCACCAGTCCTCCCGCAGGACTACGAGGAGGCACTCGTCGCCCTCCTCGACAAGGTCCGGCAGAACAAGGCCCTGGAAGCCGAGAACAAGGTCTTGGCCCCCAAGGCCGGCAAGTGGGAGGAGTTCCTCAACTGCGAGGGGCTCTGCGGCATGACGGAGCTCGCCGACCTGCTCCACACCAACGTCAAGTCCCTCACCGGCTGGCTCGTCGAGAACGGTGTCTTCCGCAAGCAGACGTCCCAGGGCGGCGGCAACCGGAACATGCCGCGGAAGGCGTACCAGGACTCGGGCCACTTCACCGTGAAGCAGGAGACGAAGAACGGCTGGGCCTTCTCCACGGCCTACGCCACCGCGCAGGGCATCGACCTGGTCGTCGACATGTGGGAGAAGCGGTCCGCCGCCTGACCGAGGAGGGCATCGTGCACGTCATGCTCCGCGCTATCCGTGCGTACTGGCGGTGGAACAGTCGGGTGGCCGATGCCATCGCCGACAACCTCGACGTGGTGGTGACGCTGACCGTCTGCGGCATCGCGGTCACGCTCGCCGCGACCGTGATTTGGCCCCGCTGACCCACCCGTTGTCAGTCCCGCCCGCTACCGTGATCCCAACAGTCATTCCGAGCAAGTCGGGATGCTGCTGCTGAAGGCCCCGCCCCCGTACAGCGCACGGGGGCGGGGCCTTGCTGTTCCTACGCGTCGTCCGTGTGCCGGACCTGCTTCTTCAGGTCGGCTTCGACCGCGGCCCGGTCTTGTCCGGTCGCGGTCGCGTGCTCGGTTACGGCGAGCTGGGCCGCGTTCGCGGTGTCCACGGTCAGCGCACCGGCCTGGATCTCCGTCCATGCCGCGCGTTCCAGTTCGATCAACTCGTCAGACAGTTCGATAGCCACCGACGGATCTTAAGCGGCGGGACTGACAGAGCCCCTAGCCGCCTCGCGCCGCGTGGCCTCAGCCCATTCGACGAGCAGCCACCGGTAGTGCTCCTCGTCGGCTGGCGTCAGCGGCGCATGCTCCCACAGTCTCCTGATCTCCTCGTTGACCACGGCAGACGGGCGCACAGTGCCGTCAGGCAGGGGAGTCGGGGGCATAGATCAAGTCTATGGCGACGGTCGGACAAGCGAGGTGCGGGGATCAGCCTTCTTCGGGTCGGTCGGCGACGAACGTGCCAAGCCCGACCTCGGTGCGGACGAACCCCTCGGCTTTCAGGTGTGCCATCACCTTCTGCACGGTGGAGGAGGCCACCTCGAACTCGGTGCTGATCTCGACGACGGACGGGACCTTGCTGCCGACGGGGTAGGTGCCGTCGTTGATCCGTCCGGCGATGATCGCCGCGATCTGCCTCCAGATGGGCCGCGTCCGGTCAAGATCCACACTCATGCGGTTGACGCTAGGTGCCTGCAGTACACCGCGCGACCGCAGTACAGTGCGGTAGACCGCAGTATCCTGCGGTCTCAATTAACCCCGGCGGCCGTGTGACCGGCCCCGGGCGCGGACGACTGTGTGGGAGTCGACATGACGAATTCTACGGACGCCACGACCGCTGGCGAAGAGGCGCAGACCCATCTGTGTACCTACTGCAGCGAGCCCGGCGCCGACTGCTGCGTCGGCATCATCCCCAGCACTTCCGGACCCGACAAGTCCGTGTACGCGCACGGCCTGTGCGCCCGCGACCGGGGCGTGCCGGTCCTCTACCGGCTGACCACTGCCGACCCGGCGTCGCACCGCGTGTGCGCGGTCTGCCGTGAGCCGGGCGCCAGCGTCGCCGACTCCCTCCTCGTCGGCGAGGACGGCAGCATGGTCGCCCGGTACGTCCACGACGGTTGCGCGGCCGCCGAGGTCTCGTCCCTGGGGATGGAGTCGTGATCCGGATCTGCGTTATCTGCGATCAGGCGATCAAGGATGACGCTGTCATCGTCCCCGGCGCCGAGTACGCGCCCGATGGCGTGCGGCCCGACCAGTACCGGCACCCGGATTGCGTATCGAGGGGACGGCGGCAGTCGCGGTCGACCATTGGCCATCGCCGCTACATACGGTGAAAATTGCGCACCGGGTGTGAACAATGCAGGCGGGGGTACCTGGCGCTCACGTAGATATATGCACTGCACACCTCTAGCGATCAGCTGCATATGCCAGGCAGGGTGACAACCGTAAGGTCGCCCGAGGCACACGCACCTGACGTACAGCGCCGCCCTGCCCAGAACCCGCCAGCGCGTCCACGGGGGTCATCATGCGAGCCGCGCCCGCCCACCCGCCCGATACACCGTCAGGGCGAGGCCGGCCGCAGACGGATCAGCCACCGGTCCATCGGGAGGATCAGATCAGCCGTCTCCACCGGAAGTCCCGCCGCATCCAGCCGCGTCCGCACCACTCGGTACGCGAGCGTGTCCACCGTCAGTCCCAGGGCGTGGGCCTGCACCTCAGCCAGAGCGGCGATCCCGAGATCTGCCAGCCACGTCGCGTGCGGCTGCCGCTTTCCGCGCCACCAGGTCGTCACCAGCATGGCCGACCGGCCGCCGGGATCCCAGCACTCCTGTGTCTCGCGGTACACCGTCAGCCCGACTCCGATGCCCAGCCGGTCGGCGACGTCGTCGCTCGCGCGGCAGCGTTCGACGCCGTAGGTCTCCGAGCCGTGGGGCCATGGGGCGTCGGGGTCGGTCAGCGTGCGCACGGCCGGAGGGTAGGCCACGAACAGTCGTTTGCGCTTCTCGCCTTCGACCAGGCCCTGGCGCCGCAGGATCAGCATGGCCAGGCGGACGGTCTGCTCGTGCACCCCGTACTGGGCGCCGATGTCGGCGCGGGAGGGGATCTGTTCGCCCGGAGCCCACTCGCCGTCGTGGATGCGGCGGGCGAGGGCGGCGGCGATGCTGCGGTGCACCGCAGCTGCTGACATCGCGACCCCTCGGCGATCTTGCTGATGAGGTCGACAGGCTAAAAGCCACCAGAGCACCTTGATATATCAAGATCTCCCCTGCGGTCCATCACGTGCCACAGGCATGCCGCAGGGGTACAGCTCGCCGCCTCGGGATCAGGTGCCTGGAGCGGCGATGGCCCGCCCGTCGGCCACTGCACCCCTTTAGTGGAAGACGGGCGGGCCGCTCTCGCCGTGGCAAGACAGGCGGGGAAATCGCACGATCGGGTGACCGCAACGAGCGCCATCCGGATGGATGACGCTCGTTGTGCAGATGGCCGCTCCCTGGAACGCCGTCCCACCTCCCAAGTGGGCGATCCGGGGAGCGGCTTTTCTGTGCTGTCGTGGGGGCGGAGGTGATCGACTGGGGAGCGAATGGGAAATCCGACCGGCAATGATCTCCGCTCAGCTACGCGAAACTGCTAGATACTGCGAGGAAACGCTAGTTACCTTACGAGGCCCAATCGATCTCCAACTCACGGCCCGAAGGGGCGACGTGCGCCAGCGGGGCCCGCTGTCTGTAAGGAATGCAGCTCTGAGCTGCGAAAACTCACAGCGCCTCGGCCGACGGCTTCACCATCCCCCGTACCGTCCGGGACTTCACGAAGTTCCCCAGCGCCGTCATCTCCCACTCGCCGGAGAACTGCTTGATCAACTTGGCCATCATGACGCCGGTCTGCGGCTCCGCGCTGGTCAGGTCGAAGCGGACCAGTTCCTCGCCCGTGCTCGCGTCGATCAACCGGCAGTACGCCTTGGCCACTTCGGTGAACTTCTGGCCCGAGAACGAGTTCACCGTGAAGACCAGGCCCGTCGCCTCGGCCGGGATACGGCCCAGGTCGACGACGATCACCTCGTCGTCGCCCGCGCCCTCGCCCGTGAGGTTGTCGCCGGAGTGCTTGATCGCGCCGTTCAGGATGGAGAGCTTGCCGAAGTAGCAGCTGTCCAGGTGGTTGCGCTGCGGGCCGTAGGCGATGACCGAGGCGTCCAGGTCGATGTCCTTGCCCCGGAACGCGGGCTCCCAGCCGAGGCCCATCTTGACCTGCGAGAGCAGCGGACGGCCGCCCTTGACCAGTGACACGGTCTGGTTCTTCTGGAGGCTGACCCGGCCCTTGTCCAGGTTGATCTTCCCGCTCGGCGCGGCGGCGGGCGCGGCCGGAGCCGGGACCGGAGTCGGGGGAGCCGAGGGCATGGGCGGCGCGGCCACGGGCGCGACGGGGGCGGCTGCGGGCGCGGGCGCGGCGGCGGGCTCCTCCTCGACCGAGACGCCGAAGTCCGTGGCGATGCCCGCCAGTCCGTTCGCGTAACCCTGGCCCACCGCGCGCGCCTTCCACGCGCCGCCGCGCAGATAGACCTCCATGACGACCAGCGCGGTCTCGGAGCCGAGCTGCGGCGGGGTGAACGTGGCGATCACGCTGCCGTCGTCGGCGTTGCGCAGGGTGGCCGTGGGCTCGATGCCCTGGAAGGTCTGGCCCGCGGCGTCGGGGCTCGCGGTGACCACGATCTTCTCGATGCCCGGCGGCACCGTCGACGTGTCCACGACGATCGCGTCCGGCGCGCTGCCGCCGCCGGACCGGTGGGTGACACCGGGGCCCGACGGCTGGTTGTAGAAGATGAAGTCGTCGTCGGAGCGCACCTTGCCGTCGGCGGTGAGCAGCAGGCCCGACACGTCGAGCCGCACCGGAGCGGCGACATCCACCGCCACGCGGGCGGTCGGGAGCGGAAGGTTCGAGCCAGGTGTCATAGCGGTCATGTCACGGGAACGAGCGGCGCGGCTTTACGGTTCCTTGAACGTCCCGCGAATCTCGTCCCCCGTTTCCGGTGGCCTGGCTCAGTGCGGCCAGATCGGCGGATCGGTGGTGAAGTGGCCGCCGAGACAGGCGTGCTCAGGGTTGCCGGGGTCGAGCTCGCCCTCCTCGGCGATCAGCTTCTCCGCGTACGGTTCGGAGTCGTCCTGGGGCTCGTATCCCAGCGCCCGCGCCGACGAGAGGTCCCACCACAGGCGGGTGTTGGCGGAGGAGCCATAGACGACGGTGTGGCCGACGCGCTCGGCGGTCAGCGCCGCGTGGAAGAGGCGCGCGCCGTCGCCGGGGCTCATCCAGACCGACATCATCCGTACGGAAGTCGGCTCCTTGAAGCACGCGCCGATCCGCACCGAGACGGTCTCCAGGCCGTACTTGTCCCAGTAGTACTGGGCCAGGTCCTCGCCGAACGCCTTGGAGAGGCCGTAGAACGTGTCCGGACGGTGCGGGGTGCCGACGGGGATCAGGGCGCCCGGCTCCAGCGGCGTGTCGCCCTCCGGCCGGGGGGTGAAGCCGACCGCGTGGTTGGAGGAGGCGAAGACCACGCGCGCGACGCCCTCCTCGCGCGCGGCCTCGTACACGTTGTACGTGCCTTCGATGTTGGCCCGCAGGATCTTGTCGAACGACGACTCCAGTGAGATGCCCGCCAGATGCAGGACCGCGTCGACGCCCCGTACCGCCTCGCGCAGCGCGTCCTTGTCGGCGAGGTCGGCGGTGATCGCGTCCGGCTCCCCGGGGATGGGTACTACGTCGAAGAGGCGCAGGTCGTAGCCGTACGCCGGGAGCAGTTCGCGCATCAGGGTGCCGAGTCCGCCGGCGGCGCCGGTCAGCAGGACGGTACGGGGAGCGGGCATGGGCGGATCTCCTCGGTGCGCGGGCGGGACGCGGCGGGATACGTATTCATGAATGCCATTCATATCCATGGTCACGCTAAGGAGCGTGCTTCAAGCTCGTCAAGTGTGGCGCGGAGCCCGTGAAAAGCCCCGCACGCCGCCGTTTCGCGTCTTGACCGCCGTCGAGCGGCTGCCTTAGCGTGGCGGCGTTCAGAGATATGTACACTAATCAGAATTGTGCACGCCGGTCTTTGCCCTGGGAGCGCCCGTGACGCCCGTGACACCCGCGACGCCTGTGAACTCGGCGGCCCCGCTCGCCGCCCGGCTCGACGGCCTGCTGTTCTTTCCCGTGACCCCGTTCGGGCCGGACGGCGGCCTCGACCTCGATGCCTTCCGTACGCACGTCAGAAGCGGCATCGAGGCAGGCGCGGGCGCGGTGTTCGCGTGCTGCGGGACCGGTGAGTTCCATGCGCTCACGCCGGACGAGTTCCACGCGTGCGTGGCGGCCGCCGTGGAGGAGGCCGCGGGGCTGGTGCCGGTGGTGGCGGGCGCCGGATACGGGACGGCCGTCGCCATCCAGTACGCGAAGCTCGCCGAGGACGCGGGCGCCGACGGGCTGCTCGCCCTGCCGCCGTACCTCGTCGTCGCCGACCAGGAGGGCCTGCTGCGCCACTACAGCGCGCTCGCCGCCGCGACCTCCCTAGACGTCATCGTCTACCAGCGCGACAACGCGGTCCTCACGCCCGCGACCGTGGTCCGGCTCGCGCAAGTCGACGGCGTCATCGGCCTCAAGGACGGGATCGGCGACCTCGATCTGATGCAGCGGATCGTCAGCACGGTACGCAGGGAGCTCCCCGGTCGGGATTTCCTCTACTTCAACGGCCTGCCCACCGCCGAACTGACCGGCCCCGCCTACCGGGGCATCGGCGTCACGCTCTACTCCTCGGCGGTCTTCTGCTTCGCGCCCGACATCGCGCTGGCCTTCCACCGGGCGTTGAACAGCGGCGACGACGACACGGTGAACCGCCTCCTGGACGGCTTCTACGTCCCGCTCGTCGAACTGCGCAACCAGGGCCGTGGATACGCCGTTTCGCTGGTCAAGGCGGGGGTGCGGCTGGCCGGTCTGGACGTGGGCGAGGTGCGTCCGCCATTGAGCGAGCCGGATGCGTACCACGTGAAGCAGTTGGGGACGCTGATCGAGCGGGGGCGGGCGCTGCTGGCGGAGCCGGGTTCGGGGACGGGCGTCGTCGAGTCGGGCGGCGCGGGCTCGTGAAGGCGTCGGCGTTCCTCTACCCCTGGGACGTCGTCGGCGACCCGGACGCGGCCGCGCGGATCGCGGACCTCGGGGTGCGGCAGGTGACGCTGGCCGCCGCGTACCACTCGACCCGGGCCCTCACTCCGCGCCACCCGCGCCACCGGATCGTCACGGCCGAGCACGCGGCGGTCCTCTACCCGGTCGACGAACGGCGCTGGTCCGGACGGGCGTTGCGTCCGTACGCGGCCGGAGCGTGGGCGCCCGGGGACGCGTACGGCCGGGCCGCCGAAGTGCTCGCCGCCGTCGGTCTCGACGTCCACTCCTGGGTCGTCCTCGCCCACAACTCCCGGCTGGGCGCCGAGCACCCCGAGACCTCGGTGGTCAACGCGTACGGCGACCGCTACCCGTGGGCGCCCTGCATAGCGCGGCCCGAAGTCCGTGCGTATCTGGTCGCGTTGGCGGCGGAGGCGGCGGTACGTCCCGGGGCGCGCGGGACCGAGCTGGAGTCCTGCGGATGGTACGGCCTGGCGCATCTGCACGCCCACGACAAGATCGCGGGGGTGGAGCTGGACGAGGTGTCCCAGTACCTGATGTCGCTGTGCTTCTGCGGCTCGTGCCGGTCGGGTTACGCGGAAGTGGGCCTGGACGCGGTGGAGTTGAGGGCGGCGGTGCGGGGCGCGCTGGATGCGGTGTGGCGGGGGGCGGGGGCGACGGGACAGGAGCTGTTGGAGGCGACGGTCGGGTACCGGGCGGCGGTGGCCCGGCGGCTCCAGGAGGAGGTCGTCGCGGCCGTACGCGTTGCTGCCGCCCCCGGATTCCAGGTGCTGTTGCACGCGGACCCGCGTGTGTATCGGTGCGGGGCGAACGTGGGGGTGGATCCGGCGGGGGTGTTCGGGGTCGCGGACGGGGTGGTGGTGCCGTGCGTGGGCGGCGCGGTGGACTTGCTGGCCCCGTTCGCACCGTACGCTTCCGGGGCCGTGCTCGCGGCGAACTTCACGGTGGTGGCGGGGATGGGGGGTCGGCCGGGGGCGCTGTCGGACGACGCGGCGCGGGCGGCGGCTTCCGGGGCGACGGAACTTCGGCTGTACCACGCGGGGTTGGCGTCGGAGGGGGATCTGGGGGCGGTGCGGCGATCTGGCGCCTTGGATTAGCCCCCACCCCGCCCCTTCCCTAAACCCTCCGGGGGTGGGTGGGGGTCGAGGCGGCTACCCGGGGGCTGCGCCCCCGGACCCCCCTTCTTCGGCTGAACGCCGGTGGGGGCTTGTCGCGCAGTTCCCCGCGCCCCTAGGAGGGCCCGAAGGGCCCATTTAGGGGGCGCGGGGAACTGCGCGAGCAACCCAGCACGATCCGCAGACAAACGACATCCGCCGGAGGCTTTCGGGAAGGGGTGGGGTGGGGTGGACAAAACCGCTGCCAGCGTCAGGGCCGCCACCCCCACCGCTCCCAGCAGCACCACCACATCCACCAGCCCCACCAAACCCGCCCCCACCCCCAACCCCACCGCGTTCGGGACGAACAACAGCGTGTTGGCCGTCGCCGCCGTGCGGCCAAGGATCGCGGACGGGGTCTCCCGCTGCACCACCGTCATCGCCGCGACCAGCACGCACGGCAGCCCAAGCCCGATCCCCGCGCTGCACGCCAGTGCCACCGCGTCGTACGGGAGTGCCCGCCCGCACACCGACACCGCGAACAGCGCGATCCCCGCCGCCGCGAAGGTCCGTTCCGGCAGGCGGCGCAGCAGGGGGCCGCAGAGCAGGCCGGCCGCCACGGAGCCCGCGCCCTGCACCGCGTACAGCACGCCCGCGTACGTCGCCGCGTGGCCGAGCCGCTCGTCCACCACCGCGTAGAGCGCCGCCCCGTTCAGCCCGGCGCAGAGCATCGTCGCCGCACCCGCGAGCACCAGCGGCCGCAGCACCGGTGAGCGCCACACCGTACGCGCCCCCTCGGCCGTGTCGGCGAGCCGGGCGCCGCCGGGGACGGGCCGGGCCTCCCGTACCCGTATCAGCGCGAAGATCCCCGCCGCCAGCAGGAACGTCGCCGCGTCCAGCACCGCCACCGCCCCGCCGCCGAACCGCGCGTACAGTCCGGCCCCCGCCAGCGGAGCCACCAGCTTCATGCCCTCGTTGACCGCCATCCGAAGGCCGTTGAAGTCGCCCAGGAGGTCCCTGTCCACGGCCGTTGCCACCAGCGCCGCCTCGGCCGCGTCCTGGATCACCCCGTTCACGCCGTACACGAGCAGTACCGCGAACAGGATCCAGATCCGGGCCGCCGAGTCCACCGCCAGCAGGGACGGCAGCAGGGCCGCCATCCCCAGGTTGAGTCCCACGAGCAGCGGCCGCCGCCGCATCCGGTCCGCCACCGTTCCGAGCAGCGGGCCCACCAGTGTCGGCGCCCACATGGCGAAGACGGTGAGCGCCGCCAGACTGTCCGAGCCGGTCAGCGACCTGGCCCAGATCCCGGCCGTCAGCCACATCGCCGACGACCCGAACCCGGACACCACCACCCCGGTCAGATACAGCCCCGCGTTGCGGTCCGCCAGGACCCGCACCAGCGGCTGCCGTGCCGTCCTGCCTGTCGTCGTGCTCTCATCCGCCCTGTTCACAGGGGTAACGGTGGCCGGTGAGGCCGTCCCTGCGAATCGGGTGGATGCCTTATTCCCGACGCCGCCCGTGCCCTATGACGACCCCAGCGCCGCCTGCATCATCTTCTGCGCGACCGGCGCCGCCAGACCGTTGCCGCTGACCTCCGAGCGGGCCGCGCCCGAGTCCTCGATGAGTACGGCGACCGCCACCTCCTTGCCGGTGGACGAGTCCTTCGCGTACGACGTGAACCAGGCGTACGGCGTCTTGGAGTTGCCCACGCCGTGCTGCGCCGTGCCCGTCTTGCCGCCGACCTCCGCGCCGCTCACCTTGGCGTTGGAGCCGGTGCCCTCCTCGACGACCGTCACCATCGCGCTGCGCAGCTGCTTGGCGGTGTCGGACGACAGGATCCGCTTGTTGTCGGCGTCCTTGTAGGACTGGAGGGTGTTCCCGTCCGCGTCCGTGGTCTTGGAGACCATATGGGGCGATGCCATGAGCCCGTCGTTGGCTATGGCGGCGGACACCATGGCCATCTGCAACGGTGTCGCGGTCACATCGAACTGGCCGATGCCCGTCAGCGCCGTCTGCGCCCGGTCCATGCCCTTGGGGTACGCACTCGCCGCGGCCCGCACCGGCACGTCCTGCGTGGCGTCGTTGAAGCCGAACTTCTCGGCCATCGCCCGGAGCTTGTCCTGGCCGAGCTGGTCCGCCATCTTCGCGAAGACGTTGTTGCACGAGTACCGCAGCGCGGTCCGGATGGTGGCGTTCTCGCACGGCGCCGACGCGTTCTCGTTGGTCAGCACGGTCCGCGTGTTCGGCAACGTGTACGGGTTGGGGCTGTCGGTCTTCACGTCGACCGACGGGTACAGCCCGTTCTCCAGCGCCGCCGCGGCCACCACCAGCTTGAACGTCGAACCCGGCGGCAGCGGCTGGCGCATCGCCCGGTTCACCATCGGCTTGTCCGGGTCGTCGGACAGTGCCTGCCAGGCGTCGCCGTCCGTCGATCCGGCGATCTTCGACGGGTCGTAGGAAGGAGTGGAGACCATGCCCAGGATGCGGCCCGTCTTCGGGTCGATCGCGACGGCCGCGCCCTTCTTGTTGCCGAGCGCGTCATAGGCGGCCTTCTGCACGGCCGGATCGATGGTCGTCAGGACGTTGCCACCGGCCGCCCGCTTGCCGGTGAGTACCGAGAGCGGATCCTTCATCTGGTTGTCGGTGCCGTCGAGCACCTTGCTGTAGATCCCCTCCAGCTGGGTCGCCCCGTACACCTGCGAGCTGAACCCGGTCACCGCCGCGTAGAGCTCACCGTTCTTGTACGTGCGCTTGTACGCGAGGTCACCGCTCTTGGTCCTCTCCGATCCGGTGACCGGCGAGCCGGCCACGATGATGTCCCCGAGCGGGTTCGCGTACTGCGCGATGGTGTTCCGCCGGTTCAGCTTGTCGTCCGCGAGGGCCTGGCCTTTGTAGAACTGCACATAGGTGGCTCGTCCGAGGAGGGCGAGCACCATCAGCAGACAGAAGACCGCGGCGCGCCTGATCATCTTGTTCATCCCATGAAAGGGACGAGCCGGGCGGCCGAATTCGTTCCTTATGGCCGGATTTCTCAGAAAGCTCTCATCTGAGCGACGGTCAGTCCTTCAGAGTGAGGACGACCTCGTCTATCTCCGCGCCCCGCGCGTTCGCGAAGCCCCGGTCGTGCCCGACGATCACGAAGCCGCACTTCTCCAGCACCCGGATCGAGCCCGCGTTGTCGGCCGCCGCGCGCGCGTGGAGCGGGCGCTGCGGGACGAGGGCGACCAGCGCGGACAGGGCGGCGGTGGCGATGCCGCGCCCCCAGTGCGCGCGGTCCACCCAGTACGTCACCTCGCGGTGGTCCGGCGGCCCGTACACCGACGCGTGGCCCGCGACCTCACCGTCGGCGAGCACCGTGCGTATCACCACGTCCGACGCCCGGATACGGGCCCAGTGCGCGTCGAAGCGGACCCGGTCGGTGGGGTCCTCGGGCCCGAAGGCCGCGACCCGGACCGACTCGGGGTCGCTCATCTGCCCGAAGAACACGGGCAGATCGCTGTCCTGCATCTCACGGAGGACGACGGTGGGCCGGGGGTGTCCGAAGGTCGCGGAAGTCATGCGTCAGAGCCTACGGGTGGCCAGTGTCAGTCGGTCCCGCGCGTCGAACAGGGCGTCCTTGACCATCTGTTCATGCGCCGGGGTCAGCCGCGCCACCGGCACCGAGCAGCTGATCGCGTCGCGCGCGGGGGTCCGGTACGGGATGGCGACGCCGAAGCAGCGCAGGCCCAGCGTGTTCTCCTCGCGGTCCACCGCGTACCCCTGCTCGCGGATCTGGTGCAGCTCCTCGATGAGCTTCTCGCGGTCCGTGATGGTGTGCTCGGTCAGCTGCTGGAGGGTCTCCGGCAGCAGCTTGCGCACCTGCTCGTCGCTGTGGGTGGCGAGCAGCGCCTTGCCCAGCGAGGTGGAGTGCGCGGGCAGCCGCCGCCCCACGCGCGTGAAGGGGCGCAGATAGTGCTGCGACTGGCGGGTGGCCAGATAGACCACATTGGTGCCGTCGAGGCGGGCGAGGTGGATGGTCTCCGTGGTGTCGTCGGAGAGCCGGTCGAGCGTGGGGCGCGCGGCCGCGACGACCTCGTCGCCGTCGATGTAGGAGGTGCCGACGAGTAGCGCCCGCACCCCGATCCCGTACCGCGTGCCCGTGGCGTCGGTCTCCACCCAGCCCAGCTCCACCAGGGTGCGCAGCAGCATGTAGAGGCTGGACTTGGGGTATCCGACCGCTTCCTGGACCGCGGCCAGGGAGTGCATTCCGGGGCGCCCCGCGAAATACTCCAGCAACTCCACCGTACGTACGGCGGACTTGACCTGGGCCCCGCCTGTCTCGGCAGTCGACATCCGACCTCGCCCCTTCTTGTCTGCGCGTCTTGCCAACGCAGAACGCCCGTCAATAGAGTCCAGCATATTCACCAGCAGGAATCTTGTTCAGAATACCGAACAAGTGGTGGTGAGCGGCAGTGCCAGCAAGGGCGAACCAGCAGGACTACGGGCAGAACGCGGACGGTACGCGCGCGTGACGCGCACCAGTGCGCGGACCTGTCCGTGGACAGTACGCGGGCGGAACCGGAAGCCGGAAGGACATCGCGGTGAGCACAGCACCAGTCTGGAGTGTCGACCCCCGTACCGGGAAGCCGCGGGAGCAGGTCGCGGCGGAGGCGACGGACCGGGAGGTCGACGAGGCGGTGCGGGCCGCCCGGTCGGCCCGCGGCGCGCTCGCCGACCGGAGCGTACGGGCCGCCCTGCTGCGGACCGCCGCCGATCTGCTCGACGGGTCCGGGGATCATGTGGTCGAGGCCGCCGACGCCGAGACGGCGCTCGGGCCCGTCCGGCTCACCGGTGAACTCGCCCGCACCACCGCTCAGTTGAGGGACTTCGCCGATGTCGTGGACGAGGGGGCCTTCCTCGACGTACGCATCGACCACGCGGACGCGGACCGCACCCCGCCGTGGCCCGATCTGCGGCGCATGAAGGTGCCGCTGGGCGTGGTCGCGGTCTACTCGGCGTCCAACTTCCCGCTCGCCTTCTCCGTCCCCGGCGGCGACACGGCGAGCGCGCTCGCGGCCGGATGTCCGGTGGTGGTCAAGGCTCACCCGGCCCACCCGGCCACGTCCGAGCTGTGCGTGTCGCTGCTGCGTCGCGCGGCGGTACGGGTGGGGCTGCCGGCGGACGTCGTCGCGCTGGTCCACGGCTTCGACGCGGGTATCGCGCTCGTACGTCATCCGCTGGTCGCGGCGGCCGGCTTCACCGGGTCGGTACGGGGTGGCCGCGCCCTCTTCGACGCGGCGGCGGCCCGGCCGGTGCCGATCCCGTTCCACGGCGAGCTGGGGTCGCTGAACCCGGTCGTGGTCACCGAGGGGGCGGCTCAGGAGCGCGGCGAGGCGATCGGGGCGGGGCTCGGCGCGTCGATGACGCTGGGCGTCGGCCAGTTCTGCACCAAGCCGGGGTTCGTGCTTGCTCCGGCCGGTGAGGGCGGGGGCGCGCTGGTGAAGGCCCTCACTGCTGTGGTCAGCGACTCCGAGGCGGGGGTGATGCTGGACCACCGGATGCGGGACGCGTTCGTGGCCGGGGTCGCCGAGCGGGCTTCTCTGGACGGGGTCGAGGCGCCGGTCACGCCGGGGGCGGGCGGGGAGCACACGGTGAGTGCGGGGTTCCTGACGGTGCCGGCGGCCGCGCTGGCGTCGGCGGGGCCGCACGATCTGTTGCTGGAGGAGTGCTTCGGGCCGGTGACGGTGGTCGCGCTGTATGAGCACCCGTCCGAGATCGGAGCGGTGCTCTCGCGGTTGCCGGGGAATCTGACGGCGACGCTTCAGGTGTCGGCGGGGGAGGCGGCGGGGCGGTCCGGCGGTGCCGCGGAACTCCTTGCCTCTCTGTCGGGGCTCGCGGGGCGGGTGCTGGTGGACGGGTGGCCTACGGGGGTCGCCGTGGCACCGGCCCAGCATCACGGCGGGCCGTACCCGGCGACCACGTCGACGTCCACGTCGGTGGGGGCGACGGCGGTCGAGCGCTGGCTGCGGCCGCTGACGTATCAGAGCACGCCGGAGGCGTTGTTGCCGGTGGAGCTGCGGGAGGGGGAGGGGGGTGTGCCGCGGTGGGTCGACGGGCGGTTCTTCCCCACCCCGCCCGTTTCCTGAACCCTCCGGGGGTGGGTGGGGGTTGAGGTGGTTTTCCCGGGGGCTGCGCCCCCGGACCCCTGGGCGGGGGCTGCGCCCCTGCACCCCCTCGGGGCTGCGCCCCGGCCCCCGATTTGTCTGCGGATCGTGCTGGGTTGCTCGCGCAGTTCCCCGCGCCCCTAAGTGGGCCCTCCGGGCCCATCAAGGCCCGCGCCCCCAGGAGGGCCCGAAGGGCCCGCTTAAGGGGCGCGGGGAACTGCGCGACCAGCCCCCACCCGCCCGCAGCCATCAAGACCGGCCGCCCGCCCAGGGCTTTCGGGAAGGGGCGGGGTGGGGGATCAAACCCGAGCCACCGGCTCCTGCAGCTCCGTCACCCACCCCGTCTCGTCCTCCGGGCACTCCAGGGTGACCTCCCGGGGATACGCCGTCGACTCGTAGCCATGGGTCTCGACCCAGTGCGCCAGGGTCTGGACGGTCGGCAGGACCGTGTTCATCGAACCCCGGTGCACGATCGTCGCCGCCTGCGCGACCGCCGGGAGGTCATGGACGAGCAGGCCGTCCGTGTCCCGAGGGGCCGCCGCGACCTGCACACCCGCGTGGACGGTGATCGCGCCGCCGCCCGCAGGCGCGTCCTCGTACCACGCGATTCCCGGGCCCGTCGGGACGATGTCCGCCGACTTCAGGCGCTCGACCAGTTCGTCGTACAGCGGCCGGATCACCGGAGTGATGTGCCGCGGATCGAAACTCTCGGCGGTGCCGGTCAGTTCGGCCACCCGGACCGCCGGGATGCTCTTCAGGACTACGTCGTCGGTGGGCATGTGACCCTCGCTCTCGATCGACCGGAGCCTCGCCTCGACCTGGACCAGCCGGTCCGCCGCGGCCTGCATCGCCGCCTCCAGCTCGGCCCGCCGCAGCCGCAGCATGCCGCGCAGTTCCTCCGTACTCACCCGTTCGTCCAGGATCTCCCGTACCTGGGAGAGGGTGAGTCCGAGGTCCTTGAGCGCGATGACGCGGTTCAGGCGGGCCAGCTGGGCGGCGGTGTAGAAGCGGTAGCCGGTGGCCGGGTCGACATGGGCCGGGCGCAGCAGGCCGGTGGCGTCGTAGTGGCGCAGCATCCGGACCGATACGCGGCCGTGCCGGGCGAAGTCTCCGATGGTGAACATGATGTCTCCGAGTTCACTGCCTGACACGGTGTGAGGGTCAAGTGCCCCGACCGGCGCGCCCGCCCGGGGCGCCCCCGCACGTTACTTCTTCCCCATCTTCACCCTCAGCGTCACCAGCACCGTCACCACGAACAGCCCCGCCGACACCGCCAGGCTCACCCGCATCCCGGGGACGAATCCGCTGCCGCCCGCCACCAGCGCGCCCGACATCGCCACGCTCAGCGCGCCCGCGACCTGGCGGCCCGCGTTCAGTACCCCGGCCGCGAGACCGGCGCGCTCCTGGGGCAGGGCCTCCATCATCGCGGCGGTCAGCGCCGGGACGGACAGACCGCAGCCGAGCGCGAGGGGGATCATCAGGAACGCGGCGAGCAGGGTGGGCGTGTGCTCGTCGGGTACGAGCAGCAGGAGCAGGCCCGCGATGGCGACCAGCTGGCCGATCAGCATCGGGCGGCGCGGGCCGTAGCGGTTGGAGAGCTTGCCCGAGAGGACGTTCGTCAGCGGGATCAGGGCCGTCATCGGCAGGAACATCAGGCCCGCCGTCAGCGCCGACTCGCCCCGGGTGCGCTGGAAGTACAGGCTGAAGACGAAGATCACGCCGTAGAACGCCACGCTCGCCGCCGCGCCCACCGAGACCGCCAGCGCGACCGTCGGCGTACGGAACAGGCCCAGCGGGACGACCGGGTGGGCCGCGCGCGACTCGATCAGCAGGAACGCCACCGCCGCCACGATCGCGATCGCGCCCGCCGTCATCCGTACCGTGCCCTGCTCGATCACCGCGAAGGCGAGCGCGGCCAGCGCGACCACCGCTGTCAGCTGGCCCGGCAGGTCGAGCGGGGCCGGGCGGGGGGCCGTGCGCGGGGCGCGGGCCGTCAGGGCCAGGGCCGCCAGGCCCAGCGGCAGGTTGATGAAGAAGATCCCGCGCCAGTCCCACACGGTGGTCAGCGCGCCGCCCGCCACCGGGCCGAGCGCCACCGCCACCGAGCCGCCCGCCGCCCACAGCGCCACCGCGCGGGCCCGCCGGGCCGGATCGGGGTAGGCCTGGCGTACGAGGGCGAGCGAGGCGGGCAGGACCACCGCGGCCGCCGTGCCCTGGATCGTACGGGCGCCGATCAGCACGCCCAGGTTCGGGGCGAGACCGCAGGCGACGGAGGCGAGGGTGAAGACGACCGTGCCGAGCGCGTACGCCTTGGCCGAGCCGATCCGGTCCGCGAAGGCTCCGGTCGAGAGCATCAGGGCGGCGAAGGCCAGCGTGTAGGCGTCCACCACCCACTGCAGCCCGGACATCCCGCCGCCGAGGTCGGAGCCGATGGCGGGCAGGGCCACGTTCACCACGGACGCGTCGAGCGTGATCAGCGCGAAGCCGAGGAGGGCGGCGGCGAGGGTGACGCCGGGGGAGGAGGAACGGGGGGTCCGGGGTGCCTTGTGGTGCGCCAACTCGCGGTCTGCGGGGGCGGCTTGCGGTACGACGTTGGTTGACATGCCCTCAGCTTGTCGGTCGCGCTCGGGTTACAGTAGTGACCTGAATGCCATGCATCCGGAGGTTCTGGCCATGAGTGCCGCAGGTTCAGTGAGTCCCGAGGTTCCCGTGAGCGAGTCCGCCGCCTGGCGGCCGCACCGCCTCGTCGTCATCGCGCCGTCCCGGGTGTCGATGTTCAACCTCGCCATTCCCGAACTGCTCTTCGCGAAGGTGGAGATCGACGGCGCTCCCGGGTACGAGCTCACCGTCTGCACCCCGGAGCCGGGGCCCATCGCCACCACCGGCGGACTCGACCTCTACGTCAGCCGGGGGCTGGACGCCGTGGCGGACGCCGACACCGTGCTGGTCGCGGGCACCGGACAGCGGTACCTGCCCGACCCGCGCACCGTCGAGGCGGTCCGGCGGGCCGGTGCCGAGGGCCGGCGGATCACCTCGATCTGCAGTGGCGCCTTCGTGCTCGCCGAGGCCGGACTGCTCGACGGGCGCAGCGCCACCACGTACTGGGAGCTCGCCGACGAGCTGCGCCTCCGCTATCCGGCCCTGGACCTGAAGGGCGACGTCCTCTATGTGGAGGACGGGAACGTGATGACGTCCTCCGGGTACGCGGCCGGGATCGACATGTGCCTGCACATCATCCGTACCGACTACGGCGCCGCCGTCGCCAACCAGGTGGCCAGGGCCGCGCTCGTCCCGCCGGTGCGGCCCGGCGGGCAGACCCAGTTCACCCAGACCCCGCTGCCCGCCGAGCGGGGAGTGGTCTGCGCCGACACCCGGGGCTGGGCGATGCGCAACCTCGACAAGCCGCTCACGCTGACGGACCTCGCCCGGCACGCGGGCGTGAGCGTGCGCACGCTGACCCGGCGCTTCCACGCCGAGAGCGGTGTCAGCCCGCTCCAGTGGCTGCTGCACCAGCGCATCGAGCGGGCCAAGGAGCTCCTGGAGACCACCACGCTCGGCATGGACCAGATCGCCGAGGCCAGCGGCCTGGGCAGCGCCGACTCGCTCCGCGCCCACCTGGTCCGCCGCACCGGCCTCACCCCGAGTTCCTACCGGGCCACCTTCAACCAGCTGGAGGGCGCGCGCTGACCGGTGGGAATGGGCGGGAATGCGCAGGCGGCCGCCATAGTTGCAGTACTTGAAAGTCATACAAAGTTGGGGTCGAGATCGAGCCCGTGACCGAGTCGGAGAGAAGTGACATGCGCGTCGAGATCTGGAGCGACATCGCCTGCCCCTGGTGCTACATAGGCAAGGCCCGCTTCGAGAAGGGCCTGGCGGAGTTCGCCCACCGCGACGACATCGAGGTGGTGCACCGTTCCTTCGAGCTCGACCCGAACCGCCCGAAGGGCGACGTCGGCCCGGTGATCCCGATGCTGGCCAAGAAGTACGGCCGCACCCTGGACGAGGCCCGGGGCATGGAGGAGCACGTCGCCTCCAACGCGCGCGCCGAGGGGCTCGGCTACCTCACCGAGGGCCGCGACCACGGCAACACCTTCGACATCCACCGCCTCCTGCACCTGGCCAAGGCGCGCGGCCGCCAGGACGCGCTGCTCGACCTGGCCTACCGGGCCAACTTCGCCGAGGAGCGCTCCGTCTTCGACGCCGAGGTCCTGGTCGAGCTCGCCGTGGAGGCGGGCCTCGACGCGGACGAGGTGCGCGGTGTGCTCGCCGACGAGAGCGCGTACGCCGACGAGGTGCGGGCGGACGAGGCCGAGGCCGCCGCCCTTGGCGCCAACGCCGTGCCGTTCTTCGTCGTCGACCGCAAGTACGGCATCTCCGGCGGCCAGCCCGCCGAGGTCTTCACCCAGGCTCTTGAGCAGGCATGGCAGGAGCACCGCCCGGTCCTCGCGACCCTCGGTACCGCGCCCGCCGAGGGCGAGGTCTGCGGCCCGGAGGGCTGCGAGGTCCCGCGCGCGTAACGCGTACGCGCCGCCGAGGCGCACGCGTTCGCCCGATGGGCTCATCGGGCCCAACGAGTAAGCAGTCCTTGATGGTTCCCCTCAGCCCTTGTTGATCGACATTGATTGACCCGGGGCCGAGGGGGACGCAGGGTGGGATCATGGAGATCCTGAAGCGCCTGGCGGGCGACGAGTTCGCACCCGAGACGACGTACCTGAACACTTCCAGCACCGGGCTGCTGCCCCGGCGGGCCGTCGAGGCCATCACCCGGCTCGCCGGGCAGAACGCGGCGGGCACCCGGCTGGGCGCGGGCGGCTTCGAGCAGCCCAACGCCGCACGGGCCTCCTTCGCCCGGCTCACCGGGGTCGGCGTCGACCGGGTCGCGCTCGGCTCCTCGGTCACCGTCCATGTCGCACTGATCGCCCACTCCCTGCCCGCCGGGGCCGAAGTCCTCGCCCCCGAGGGTGAGTTCGCCTCGGTCGTCCAGCCGTTCGCGGTCCGCGGCGACCTCAAGATGCGGTACGTCCCGCTGGAGTCGCTGGCCGAGGCGGTACGGCCCGGCACCGCGCTCGTCGCCTTCTCCTCCGTCCAGTCGTCCGACGGCCGGATCGCGGACCTCGCGGCCGTACGGGAGGCGGCGGCCGCGCACGGGGCCCGTACGCTCCTCGACGCCAGCCAGTCGGCGGGCTGGCTGCCGCTGGACGCGGGCGCGTACGACTACACGGTCACCGCCGGGTTCAAGTTCCTGACGTGCCCGCGCGGCATCTCGTTCCTCACTGTCACCGAGGAGGCGCAGGAGCACCTGGCGCCGCTGCACTCGGGGTGGTTCGCCGCCGAGGATCTGAGCGACAACTACGGCCCGGTGCGCGAACTCGCCGCCTCCGCGCGGCGGTACGACGAGCCGGGCTCGTTCCTGTCGTCCTACGGGGCCGAGCAGTCGCTCGCGCTGCTCGAAGAGGTGGGCATCGACGCGGTGCACGCCCATAACCGGGCCCTCGCGGACCGACTGCGGGCCGGGCTCGCCGACCTCGGCCACCGGTCGGTCGCCGACGACTCGGCGGTCGTCGCGGTGCCGGGCCTGGGCGGCGTCCAGCCGGAGCTGCTGCGGGCCGGGGTGTACAGCTCCGCCCGGGGCGGCAACCTCCGCCTCGCCGTCCACCTCTACAACTCCTCGGCGGACGTGGACCGGGCCCTGGACGTCCTGTCCGCCATGTGACCTCCCGCACCACCGATATCCAGTGGTCGCGGCCCGGTCCCACAGGGGAGGATCGGGCCGTGATCATGGACAGCGAGAACGAGGTACGGGTGCGCGCGGCCGCCCGCAACAACGCCGAGTGGTGCGCGGCCCTGTGCCGGGCGCACGGCATCACCGGCGAGGCGGGCCCGTACGCCTGGACCAGCCCGCGCCGCACCCCGCCGCTCTATCCGGACGCGGTCACCCTCGCCCCCGACGCCTCCCCGCGCGAGATCGTCGGGCGGATCGACGCCTCGCCGGGCGCCTCGGTCAAGGACAGCTTCGCCACCCTGGACCTGACGGACGAGGGCTTCGAGGTGCTGTTCGGCGCCGAGTGGATCCACCGGCCCGCGCCCGAGGCGGCCGACCCCGGCTGGGAACTCGTGCGTACGGAAGGTGAGTTGGCGCGCTGGGAGGATGCCTGGGCGGGCGGGGAGGGCGACGGGCTGTTCCCGGCCGCGCTGCTCGCCGACGAGGACCAGCTGTTCCTCGCGGCCCGGGACGCGGGCGGTGCGATCGTCGCGGGCGCCATAGCCACCCGCAGCGAGACGGTGGCCGGGGTCTCCAACCTCTTCGCGGCCGACGGCGACCTCGACACGGCCTGGGCCGGGTGCCTCGCCTCACTGGCGCGGCACTGGCCCGGCCTGCCGGTCGTCGGCTACGAGAGCGGCGACGACCTGGCGGCCGCCGTCCGCGCCGGGTTCACCCCGGTCGGCGAGCTCAGGATCTGGCTGCGTCACTGAGCGGTTCGCCGTACCAGCGCCAGGAGTCCTGGTGCGGCAGGTCCGCCAGCTCCGCCCGGCCGGTGGCCCACAGCAGCACCCGCCACCGGTCCGGATCCGCCGGCACCTCGCGGAACAGCCGCGCGAGCACCCGGTCGCACAGTCCCAGCGGCGGCGCCCAGGCGATGCCGAGACCCTGCGCCACGTCATAGGTGTGCAGCAGGGTCTCGACGATGCCCATCGCCGCGAACCCCTCCGGGTCCGAGATGCCGAAGGTGTGGTGGGCCCGCACGTCCGGGGACGCGGTGCGGACCATCGCGGTCAGCAGCGCCCCGCTCGCCTCCAGGGTCTGGAGCAGCCCGGCGGGCCCGGCCGCGCGGTCCGCGTGCACCGCGTTGCGCGGCCCGCCGGGACGTTTCGCCTCCCACAGGTACGGGACGTCGCCGTCGAGCGGCGGCTGCTGCGGGCCGAGCTGCACGGCGTACGCGAACAGGTCGTCCGACAGATGCTCGACGGTCTCCCAGCAGTCCCAGTCCAGCGAGCCGGCCGGCACGCTCCAGTCCCCGGCGAGCCCGGCCCGCAGCGCGGTGACCGAGAGCCGCACGGAGTGTTCGACATCGGCCGCGGTGACGGGGGTCCGGGACGTTTCATCAGACATGGAGCGACCGTACCAACGATCATCACCGCACCGGCGTGAAGTCCCTCGCGCCGATGAACTCCGGTCGCCTGATCGGGGCCGCGAAGGGCTCGACCGCGGCGTTCTCCACGCTGTTGAAGACGATGAAGACATTGCTGCGCGGATACGGGGTGATGTTGTCCCCCGAGCCGTGCATGCAGTTGCAGTCGAACCAGGTCGCCGAGCCCGCGCGGCCGGTGAAGAGCCGGATCCCGTGCCGGTCCGCCATCTTCGTCAGCGCCTCGTCGGACGGCGTGCCCGCGTCCTGCATCTGCAGCGACTTCTTGTAGTTGTCCTGCGGCGTGGCACCCGCGCAGCCCAGGAAGTCCCGGTGCGAGCCGGGCATGATCATGAGGCCGCCGTTGGTGTCGTGGTTCTCGGTGAGCGCGATCGACACCGAGACGGTCCGCATGTTCGCCAGGCCGTCCTCGGCGTGCCAGGTCTCGAAGTCCGAGTGCCAGTAGAAGCCCGAAGCGCCGAACCCCGGCTTGACGTTGATGCGCGACTGGTGGACGTACACGTCCGAGCCGAGGATGCGCCGGGCGGTGCCGACCACGCGCTCGTCGCGGACCAGGCCCGCGAAGATCTCGCTGATCCGGTGCACCTCGAAGACGGAGCGCACCGCGCCGGACTGCGGCTCGGTGATCGCCCGCTCGTCCGCGCGCACCGCCGGATCGGCGATCAGACGGTCCAACTCACGTCGGTAGAAGCCGACTTCGTCGTCCGCGAGCAGCTGGTCGACGGTGAGGAAGCCGTCCTGCTCGTACGATTCCAGCCCGGTGGAGGGGCCCCAGACGACGGGGTCCTGGCGCGGGGTGACGACTTCGGTGGCACCACGGGTGGGGTACAGGTCCGGCATGGCTCAGGCCTCCTCGGTCAGCAGCGGGTAGACACCGTTCTCGTCGTGGTCCTCCCGTCCCGTGACGGGCGGGTTGAAGACGCAGATGCACCGGAAGTCGGTCTTGGGGCGCAGGGTGTGCCGCTCATGGCCGTTGAGCAGGTACATCGTGCCCGGCGCGATCCAGTGGGTCTCGCCGCTCTCGTGGTCGGTGAGCTCGGCCTCGCCCTCGACGCAGAGCACGGCCTCGATGTGGTTGGCGTACCACATGGACGTCTCCGTACCGGCGTACAGAACCGTCTCGTGCAGGGAGAAGCCGACCTTCTCCTTGGCGAGCACGATCCGCTTGCTCTCCCAGGTGCCGGAGGCGGCCCGGACATGGCGGTCGGTGTTCTCGATGTCCTTCAACGAACGGACTATCACGGTGGGGTGGCGCCTTTCTTGTGGGGGGAAAGGGGGGTCAGGAAGCGGTCTCGTGGACCGCGCGGGCCAGGGTGCGCAGCCCCTCGTCCAGTTCTTCCGGCGTGATCGTCAGCGGCGGCAGCAGTTTGACGACCTCGCTGCGCGGGCCGGACGTCTCGATGAGCAGGCCGAGTTCGAAGGCGCGCCGGGCGACCGCGCCCGCGCGGTGCTCGTCGTGGAACTCCAGGCCCCAGACCAGACCGTGGCCCCGGTACTCCTTGACGTCGACCAGGTTCTCCTCGGTGATCGAGATCAGCGCCTGCTCGACCTGCTCGCCGCGCGCCCGGGTCTGCTTCTCCAGCGAGGACCCGTCGGTCCAGTACGCCTCAAGGGCGGCGGTCGCGGTGACGAACGCCGGGTTGTTGCCCCGGAAGGTGCCGTTGTGCTCGCCGGGCTCCCAGATGTCGAGCTCCGGCTTGAACAGGCAGAGCGACATGGGCAGTCCGTAGCCGCTGATCGACTTCGACAGGGTGACGATGTCCGGCGTGATGCCCGCCTCCTCGAAGGAGAAGAAGGCACCCGTGCGGCCGCAGCCCATCTGGATGTCGTCGACGATCAGAAGCATGTCGCGGCGATGGCACAGGTCCGCGAGCGCGCGCAGCCACTCGGGCCGGGCCACGTTGATGCCGCCCTCGCCCTGCACGGTCTCGACGATGACGGCGGCGGGCTTGTTCAGGCCCGAGCCCTCGTCCTCCAGGAGCCGTTCGAACCAGAGGAAGTCCGGGGTCTGCCCGTCGAGGTAGTTGTCGAACGGCATCGGCGTGCCGTGCACCAGCGGAATACCCGCACCGGCCCGCTTGAAGGCGTTGCCGGTGACCGCGAGCGAGCCGAGCGACATGCCGTGGAAGGCGTTGGTGAAGGAGACGACCGATTCGCGGCCCTTCACCTTCCGGGCCAGCTTCAGCGCGGCCTCGACCGCGTTGGTGCCGGTCGGGCCCGGGAACATGACCTTGTACGGCAGGTCGCGCGGGCGCAGGATCACGTTCTGGAAGGTCTCCAGGAACGTGCGTTTGGCGGTGGTCGCCATGTCCAGGCCGTGGGTGATGCCGTCGCGTTCGAGATGGTCGAGCAGCGCCCGTTTCAACACCGGGTTGTTGTGGCCGTAGTTGAGTGAGCCGGCCCCGGCGAAGAAGTCGAGGTACTCGTGGCCGTCCTCGTCGGTGAGCCTGGCGCCCCGGGCGCGGTCGAAGACGGCGGGCCAGCCTCGGCAGTAGCTGCGCACCTCCGACTCCAGGGTCTCGAAGACGCTCAGGGCGGGCGGGGTGATGGTCACAGTCGTACTCCCAGGTCGATCCGGTAGAGGACTTCGGGCTGATGGCCGTCCTCGGGGAACAGCACGCGCTCGAAGAGGACTTCACGGTGCGGCGCGGTCCCGCGCCGCTCGGCGAACGCGGTGAACAGCCGGTCGGACGCGGTGTTGTCGGGGGTGACGGTCGTCTCGACCAGGCGCACCCCGTGCGAGTCGGCGACCTTCGAGGTCAGCGCTTCGAGCAGGGTGCCCGCGAGGCCGCGCCCGCGCTGGTCGCGGTCGACGGCGACCTGCCAGACGACGAGCGTCTGCGGGCGCTCCGGCCGGATGTATCCGGTGACGAAGGCGATCGGTTCACCGGCGCCGTCGCGCGCCACCAGGGAGGTGGCGGCGAAGTCGCGGCACCAGAGCAGATAGCTGTACGAGGAGTTGAGGTCCAGTACCTCCGAGTCGCGGGCGATACGCCAGATCGCGGCGCCGTCCTCGACGCGTGGGGTGTCGATATGGATGACGGTCTGTGCGGCGGTCATGCCGAGCGAATTTACCCAGCGGAAATCGAAATCGCATTAGCGGAGGGTGGTGCGCCGGGGAGAGACTTGTGTTATCACGCAGGTGTACGCGCGAGGTGGTTTGTCCGGTAATTCCGGGACAAAAGGACACCTTTGTGGAGTCGATCACATGCCCGTGACCACCCGGAAATCTTGTTGAAAACTTGGTGTTTGAGATCAACAAGTCCGGGCAGAAGAAAACGGGAAGCTACTCGTGATAAGTAGCTTCCCGTTATGGTTAATTCGGCTGGAATTTATGTGGGGAAAAGGTGTCGGAGAGGCGGACGGCCGCCGTTTTATCGGGTACCGGTGATTCACCAGGTCCCCGAGACGGCCCGCCGGGCCGCCTCCAGGTCGACCGCCCGGCCCGTCTCGCCGAGCGCCGCGCCGAGCGCCGCGAGCGACGACTGCACCGCGCCCCGCGTGGCGTCGACGCCGTAGTGGTTGACCCGGATCATCTCCTTCGCCAGCGCCCCGCCGCCCGCGATCAGCGGCAGCGCCGGATCGGCCGCGAGCGCCTTCGCGACCAGCTCGGACGCGTCGACCCCCGCCGGAGTACGCAGCGTCGTGGCCACCGGGGCCGCGTCCCGCGCGTCGTGGACGTACGGCTGCAGGCCGCCGCCAAGCGCCGAGGCGCCCGCCCGGGTCGCCGCTGCTGCCGACGCGTGCCGGGCCGTCACCGCGTCCAGGCCCTCCGCCTCGATCCGCTCCACGCATGCCTCAAGAGCCAGCATCTCCAGCTGGGCCGGGGCGTGCAGCAGCGCCTTGCGGCCGCCGTCGATCCAGCGCTCCTTCCAGTCGAGCAGCGAGAGGTAGGAGCGGCGCGGGGCGCGCGGGTTGGCGGCGATCCGCGCCCAGGCGCGCTCGCTCACCGACACCGCCGAGACCCCGGCCGGGCCGCCCATCGCCTTCTGTGCGCCGATCACGCACAGGTCCACGCCCCACGCGTCCGGCAGCAGCGGCTCGGCGGCCACCGAGGCGACCGCGTCCAGCATGAACAGGGCGCCGTGGCGGCGCACCACCTCGCCGATCTCCGCGATCGGGTTGGTGTTCCCGGTCGCCGCCTCCGCGTGCACCAGGGAGACGAAGTCGATCTCCGGGTGCTCGGTGAGCGCCCGGTCGACGTCCTCGGCGGTGACCGCCGTGTGGAACGGCACCTCCAGATCGACCACGCTCGCGCCGCAGTCCCGCAGCCAGTTGCCGAAGGTCTGCCCGTACGGGCCGGTCACCACGTTCAGCGCGGTGGAACCCGGGTGCGCGGCGCCCCGGATGCATCCCTCCAGCGGCAGCAGCGCCTCACCCTGCATGATCACCACGTCCTGCTCGGTGGCGAGCAGCGCGGCCACCCGTCGCTCGATGGCCGCGAAACGGGCGGCGGACAGCGGGGCCAGGTCGAGCAGAGGGTGAGTCACGGTGCCTTCTTCGGTCGTCTGCGCTTGTGTTCACGGGCCCGGCGCCGAAGTGCCGAGCCTCTCGGTCGAGGGTACCCAGGCCCTCGTACAGTGCTGGTCATGAGCGATCACGCGGTGGTGCATGTCCGGGGGCGGGTGCTTGCGGGTCCCGAGGACGTACGGGACGAACTGTGGGCGGTGGACGGGCGGATCACCTATGAACGCCCGCCGGGCGCGGTCGACGCCGTCACGGTCACGGGCTGGGCGCTGCCCGGACTCGTCGACGCGCACTGCCATGTGGGCCTCGACCGGCACGGTCCGGTCGACGACCAGACCAGCGAGAAGCAGGCGCTCACCGACCGGGAGGCGGGCGTCCTGCTCCTCCGGGATGCGGGCTCGCCCTCCGACACCCGCTGGATCGACGACCGCGACGACCTGCCGAGGATCATCCGCGCGGGCCGCCACATCGCCCGCACCCGCCGCTACATCCGCAACTACGCCCATGAGATCGAGCCCGGCGACCTCGTCGCGTACGTCGCCCGCGAGGCGCGGCGCGGGGACGGCTGGGTCAAGCTGGTCGGGGACTGGATCGACCGCGAGGTGGGGGACCTGTCGGCGTGCTGGCCGCGCGGCGAGGTCGAGGCGGCGATCGCCGAGGCGCACCGGCTCGGCGCGCGCGTGACGGCCCACTGCTTCGCCGAGGACTCGCTGCGCGACCTCGTCGAGGCGGGCATCGACTGCATCGAGCACGCGACCGGGCTCACCGAGGACGCGATCCCGCTCTTCGCCGAGCGCGGCGTCGCCATCGTCCCGACCCTGGTCAACATCGCCACGTTCCCGCATCTCGCGGACGGCGGGGAGGCCAAGTTCCCGGTCTGGTCGGCCCATATGCGCCGGCTGCACGCGCGCCGCTACGACACGGTCCGCTCGGCGTACGACGCCGGCATCCCCGTCTTCGTCGGCACCGACGCGGGCGGCTCCATGGCCCACGGCCTGGTAGCGGCGGAGGTCGCGGAGCTGGTCAAGGCGGGCATCCCCCCGCTCGACGCCCTCTCGGCGACGGCCTGGCACGCCCGCACGTGGCTCGGCCGCCCGCTCCTGGAGGAGGGCGCGCCCGCGGACCTCGTGGTGTACGCGCAGGACCCGCGGGCGGACGTACGGGTGCTGGGGGCGCCGAGTCGGATACTGCTGCGGGGGCGGATCGTGGGATGACGTGGGACGGGGGCGCGGGGCTGACGCGGAGGGTGACGGTCCGGGGTAGCGGGTCGTTGTAGTTCTCTGCGCATTCGCGGCGTACGCCGGTGCGGGTCAACCGGCGTACGCCGAGAGTCAGCCATCAGGGGCGGATTCTAGGAACGCGCGTACGGGAACGGTCGAATACGCGGCCGTTGTCGCCTCGTTCGGGTGAACTCACCCCAGGTGTCTATCGATTCACTCTCTGTGCGTAAAAGATTCCGGTGTCTCAAGTCACCGGCGCGCCCCTGGCTCTCGCGAGTCCCACGAGTCCCCGTGGGAGGGCGGACGGGTGACGGTTCATGTCTCCTGTGGGGGTTCCACCACTTTGAACACCATCAACTTCCGCCTGCCCGCGCGCACTTCGGCCGCCGTGGCGCTCACGCTCGGATCGCTGGCCCTGACCGCTCCCGTACCGGCGTACGCGACGGGCGTCGGCGCCGGGCACGGCGGAAAGGCGAGCGCGGTAGTGCTGCGCACCGGCCTGGACGTGTCGCTCCTCAACAAGACGGTCGACGTCCCCCTGAAGGTCACCCTCAACGAGGTCCAGGCGCCCGCGAGTTCGCAGAAGACCGCGCTGGCGGTGAAGCTGGACGGGGTGGCCAAGGGGAAGCCGTTCAGCGTGCTCGACGCGGATGTCGCCAAGGCGGAGGCGACGGTCGAGGGGGCCCGCGCGCAGGGCTACACGCACCTGGTCCACGCCCGTCTGCACGTCCCGGGCCTGCCGCTGCTCTCCCTGGTCGAGGTCCAGGACGTGACGTCGAAGGCCGTCTGTGAGGCGGGTACGCGTCCGGTGGCGTCGTCGAACCTGCTCGGTGCGGTGACGGTCCTGGGCAAGAAGGTCACGCTGTCGACGGGCGGGACGACGCGGATCGCGGTGCCGGGCGTCGGCGACGTCACCCTCGACCTGTCCTCGACCCGCACGACGTCCCGTACGGCTGCGGCCACCGCCCTGCGGCTGCGGGTCTCGGTGAACCCGCTGAAGCTGAATGTGGCGGAGGTGACGGGGGAGGTGACCTTGGCGGAGGCGACGTGCGAGTCCCCCTCGGTCGACGTCGCGTCCAGCACCGCGATGAAGCCCGAGTCGGTGGGGGATCCGAAGTTGGCGGAGACGGGCGGGAGTTCATCGACGCCGTATGTGGTGGGCGGGGCGGTGGCGCTGTTGGTGGTGGGGGGAGGGGCGGTGGTATTGGCGCGGCGACGCTCGTGACGGCGGGGGGTTCGTTCCCCCACCCCGCCCCTTCCCGAAAGCCTCCGGCGGGTGTCGGTCGGCTGGCCGCCGGTGGGGGCTTGTCGCGCAGTTCCCCGCGCCCCTAAAGAGGGCCCGAAGGGCCCATCAAGGGGCGCGGGGAACTGCGCGAGCACCCAGCACGATCCGCAGACGAAGCGGGTGGGGTCCGGGGGCTTCGCCCCCGGGTAACCCTCCTCCACCCCCACCCACCCCCGGAGGGTTTAGGGAAGGGGTGGGGTGGGGCCCGTCAGCGTGAGGGCCTGGTCCAGCGCCTGCAAGAAGCGGTTCGTCGTCGCGCGGTCGCGGACCGCGAGCCGCAGCCACTCCGGGCCCAGGCCCGGGAACGTGTCGCCGCGGCGGACGGCGAAGCCGAGGCCGCGCAGGCGAGCCCGCACCTCCCCGCCCCCCGCCACACGTACAAGCACGAACGGCCCCTGCGCCGCCGCGACTACCCGTACCTCCTCGAACTCCGAAAGACCGGCGAGCAGATGAGCACGGTCGACCACCAGCCGCCGCGCCGCCTCCTCCGCCTCCGCCAGCGCCCGCGCGGACACGCACGCCTGCGCCGCGACCAGCGCCGGCGTGGAGACGGGCCACAGCGGCTGCGCCCGCGACAGGGCGGCCACCACGGACGGCTCGGCCAGCACGTAGCCGATGCGCAGCCCGGCCAGGCCCCATGTCTTGGTGAGGCTGCGCAGCACCACCAGGCCAGGAACATCCGTCCGGCCCGCCAGTGCCTCCCGCTCACCCGGCACCGCGTCCATGAACGCCTCGTCGACGACCAACGTCCGCCCTGGACGGGCGAGTTGGGCCAGCAAGGCGCCCGGGTGCAGCACCGACGTCGGGTTCGTCGGGTTGCCCACCACGACCAGATCCGCCGAGGCCGGGACCGACGCGGGGTCGAGCCGGAAACCGTCCTCGGGACGCAGCAGCACCCGCTCCACCGAGTGCCCCGCGTCCCGCAGAGCCGCCTCCGGCTCGGTGAACTGCGGGTGCACCACGACGGCATGACGGAACGTCAGAGCGCGCGCGAGCAGCACGAACGCCTCCGCCGCCCCCGCCGTGAGCAGCACCCGTTCCACCGGCAGCCCGTGCCGCCCCGCGACCGCCGCCCGCGCCGCCCGCCCGTCGGGGTAGGCGGCGAGGCCGGTCAGGGACGCCGCGATCTCCTCCCGCAGCCAGTCCGGGGGAGTGCCCGCCCGGACGTTGACCGCGAGGTCGGTGAGGGCCACGCCGGAGTCACGGACCTCGGCGTCCCCGTGGTGGCGCAGATCGTGCTCAGTGGTGTGCGTGCGCATGGCTGCCATGGTGGTGATGATGGTGGCCGTCGTCGTCCGGGTGGAAGTGGGGCTGCTGGGGCGCTCCCACCTTGTCCTCGAAACCGGGCAGCGCGATGCGGTAGACGCAGGAGTCGCAGTTCATCCGCAGATCGCCCTTGACGGCCTCGCGGTAGCGCTCCATGACCAGCTCGTGGAGCTCCTCGGTAGCACCGATGACGTCGGCCGAGCGGACGTCCAGGTCGGGGTGCGCGGCCGCCCACTCCTCGGTCTGCCGCCGCACCCGGTCCGGCAGGATGCCGGTGAACAGGAAGTACGGCAGGACCACGATCCGCCGGGCGCCCAGCTTCTCGCAGCGGTCCAGACCCGAGGGCACGTCGGGCGCCGCGAGCGACACGAACGCCGTCTCCACGCCCGCGTAACCGCGTCCCTCCCAGAACAGCCGGGCCGCCTTGTGCACCTCGGAGTTGGCGTCCGGGTCGGTGGAGCCCCGGCCGACCAGGAGCACCGTGACCTCGGCGCGGTCGAGGTCGCCGATGACCTCGTCGACCCGCCGCTCCAGGACCGCGAGCAGCGACGGGTGCGGGCCGAGCGGGCGCCCGTACGTGTAGGAGATGCCGGGGTGGCGCTCCTTCTCGCGGGTGAGCGCGGCCGGTATGTCGCCCTTGGCGTGGCCCGCCGACACCAGCATCAGCGGTACGGCCGCGAACTTCTTGACCCCCCGCTCCACCAGCGAGGTGACGGCCTCGCCGAGCGGCGGCGGGGAGAGCTCGATGAACCCGCCGGCGACGGGCAGTTCGGGGTTGCGGTGGCCTAGTTCCTCGACGAACGCGCGGAACGCCTCGGCTCCCGCGTCGTCCCGGGTGCCGTGCCCGGCGATGAGCAGTGCGGGCTGGGTCTGGGGGGTGGTCACGGGTTCTCCTTGCCGAAGGGGTGGTACAGAAGGGCGTTGAGGGCGGCGGAGGCCACGGCCGAGCCGCCCTTCTCGGAAACATTGCTGACGGCCGGAAGGCCGCTCTCGCGCAGCGCCTGCTTGGACTCGACGGCCCCGACGAATCCGACGGGCAGACCGATGACCAGCGCGGGCGCGGCGTCCAGGGTGAGGAGCTCTTCGAGCGCGGTGGGCGCGTTGCCGATCACCCAGAGCGCGCCGGGGCCCACCTCCTCGTACGCGAGCCGTATCGCGTGGGCCGAACGGGTGAGTCCCGGGCCGGACTTGGCGTCCTTGAGGCGGCAGACCGTCTCGCGTCGGGTGATCCCGGCCGCGACCATCTCGACGTCGGTGACGACGGGCGCCCCGCCGTGCAGCGCCGCGTGCGCCGCGCTCAGCGTCTCCTCGTCACAGACCAGATCGGTCGCGTACTCAAGGTCGGCGGCGGAGTGGATCACCCGCTCGACCACGGCCCGGGTCAGCGGCGCGAAGTGCGAGGTGTCCAGACGGGCGCGCAGCCGCCGGTACGACTCCACCTCGATCGGGTGGACCGTGCGCTCCCAGGGCCTGCTCACTTGGCCTCCCCGGGGGTGCCGGACTGCCAGCGGTAGCCGCGCGGGGTGACCATACGGCCCGCGATCTCGCGGGTCGCGGTGTTGCCGACGGTCACGACCGTCATCATGTCCACGGTCGCCGGATCCAGAACGCCGAGCGTGGTGAGACGGCTGCTCTCGTCGGGGCGGGAGGCGTTGCGTACGACACCGACGGGGGTGTGCGGGGTGCGGTGCTCGGCGAGGATGCCGAGCGCCTTCGGCAGCTGCCAGTCACGGCCCCGGCTGCGCGGGTTGTAGAAGGTGACGACGATGTCCGCCTCGGCGGCCGCCCGCACCCGGCGCTCGATCACCTCCCACGGCGTGTGCAGGTCCGAGAGCGAGATGGAGACGTGGTCGTGCCCCAGCGGCGCGCCCAGGATCGCGGCGGCGGCCAGCGCGGCGGTCACGCCCGGCACGCCCACCACGTCGATGTCGTCGGCGGCCTCGGCGAGCGCGGGCGACGCCATCGCGTACACCCCCGCGTCCCCGGAGCCGATCAGCGCGACCGCGTGCCCCTTGCGCGCCTCGGCGACGGCCGTACGGGCCCGCTCCTCCTCGGCGCCGAGCCCCGACTCCAGCACCGTGGTGCCCGGGCGCAGCAGATCGCGGATCTGGTCCACGTACTGGTCGAGCCCGACGAGCACCGAGGCGCGGCGCAGCTCGTCCTTGGCGCGCGGGGTGAGCAGATCGCGGGCGCCGGGACCGAGCCCGACGACCGCGAGCCGGCCGCGCGGGGGCCGCCGTACGATCGCGCAGGTGGCCATCGCCGCCCGGCCCTCGGGCGCGGACTTCCGCTTGGGTACGAGGAGTTCGCCGCCACCCACCAGGGCCGCGGCCTCCGCCACCGAGGGCGTCCCGACGGCGGCCAGGGGTGCGTCGGAGGGGTTCGGCACGCTGACGGCGGCCAGTTCCTGCGAGGTGTACGTGGTGAGGGGCACCCCGAGCCGGGACGCGGCCCCGACGATGCCGGGCTCCTGCGCCTTCGCGTCCACGGTGGCCAGTTCGGCCACGCTCAGCGCGCTCAGCCCCGCGTCGGCGAGCGCGTCCTCGATCAGACCGAGGACCTCCTCGACGGGCGCGTCCTTGGAGGCGCCGACGCCGACGACCAGGGACTTAGGGCGCAACACGGCCTCGCGGGGGCCGAGTTCCAGGACGCGGTCAGTGAGGTGGAGGGTGACGTCGGATACGTCCGGCGCGTCCGTGACGTTCGGCGGGAACGCGGGCAGCGGCCACCGCGCGTCGGCCCGCAGCGCCACCGGCTCCCCGTCCAGGATCGCGCGGCCCACGGACGCCACCGCCCCCTCGACCGGCAGGCCCAGCATGTCCAGACCCGGCACGGACACCGCGTCCGTCGCCGTGGTCACCACCGGCGTGCAGCCCAGTGCGTCCGCGACCTCTTCGGTCAGCGCGTTCGCGCCGCCGCCGTGGCCGCCGAGGAGCGAGACCGCGAAGCGGACGCCCTCGTCGACGCAGACGACACCGGGGTCGGACGTCTTGTCCGCCAGGAGCGGGGCGAGCAGCCGGACGGTGGCGCCGGTGGCGAGGAAGCACACCAGGGCGTCGCACTCCGCGAAGGCCCGCTCCACGGCCTCCCGCACGGGTCCTTCGTACACCTGGACCCGGCCGGGCCAGGCCGCGGCGAGGCGGTCGCGGGCGGTGGCGCCCGCCGCCGTGGCGGAGATCAGGCCGATCACTGAACAGCTCCTTCGAGAACAGAGGTCGCGGGGCGGTCGCCCCACAGCAGGAAGACGGGGTTGGTGGCCGCGAGCCGGGTCACGTCCCCGGGCAGCGGCGCCAGGCGTGAGGACTGGAGCAGTACGCCGTCGGTGACCAGACCGGCGCCGGTGAGCGCCGCCCGTACGGCCGGTACGCGGTCGAGCGCGGCCAGCGCCACCACCACCGAGCGCCGGGCCCGGCGGGCGCAGGTGGTCACTATGGCGGGCAGTTCACGGCCGCCCCCGCCGATGAACACCGCGTCCGGATCGGTGAGATCGGACAGGACCGTGGGCGCCGCGCCGTGCACCACGCGGACGTCCACGCCGTGCGCGGTCGCGTTGGCCCGTACGTGCTCGCATCCTTCGGCGGTCTTCTCCACCGCGACCACCGCTGCCCCGAACCGGGCGCACTCCACGGCCACCGAGCCGGACCCGGCGCCGATGTCCCAGACCAGATCGCCGATGCGGGGCCCGATCCGGGCCAGCGCGAGCGCGCGCACCTCGGCCTTGGTGATCATCGAGTCGCGGTGCGCGAACGCGCTCTCGTCCAGCGCCCATCGCTCGGGCGTGGCGCGGCCGCCCGCGACCGTGCGTACCGGTGAGAGGGCCTTCTCCTCGTCCAGGCAGACGATCACGCTGACCGCGTCCCACTCCCGGGCCGCGGCCTGAGCCGGAGTGACCCGGACCAGGCGCTCCCGCTCCGGGTCGCCGAGGGCGGAGGCGACCACGAGCAGCCGGTCCGGCGCCCGGCGGGCGAGCTCGGCGCCCAGCTCCGCGGGTCCGGCGCCGGGGCCGGTGAGCACGGCGGTCTTCGGGTGCGCCCGGCACACGTTGGCGGCCGTCCGCAGGTCCCGGCCGTGCGCGCTGACCACCAGCGCGTCGTCCCACGGCAGCCCGAGGCGGGCGAACGCGGCCGCGACGGAGGCGACCCCGGGCCGTACGTCGAGCGCCTCGGGCCCGAACCGCTCGGCCAGCGACCGCACGATCCCGAAGAACCCGGGATCGCCGGAGGCCAGCACGACGACGCGGCCGCCCTCCTCGCGGTGCTTGGCGATGATGTCGAGCGCGGGCGCGAGCGGGCCGAGCACCAACTGCCGTGCGTCCGGCGGCAGTTCGGCCGCGTCCAGGTGGCGGGCGGCGCCGGTGACCAGCGTGGCCTCGGCCAGCGCGGCCAGGGCGTCCGGCGCCAGCGGCGCGCCCGTTCCCGTACCGATGACGGTGATCATGACGGGGTGCGCTCCGCCTTCTCGGCCTTCAGGGCGCGGCGGGCGGCCGGGTCGGCGCGGCGGAAACCGTGGAAGTGGCCCGGGTGGTAGAGGTGCGAACGCGTGCCGGAGGCCGACAGGGCGGGGCCCACCAGGAAGAGCGTGTGCTTCCAGAGCTTGTGCTCCTTCACCGTCTCCTCCAGCGTCTCGATGGTGCAGCGCAGCACCAGTTCCTCGGGCCAGGTCGCCTGGTACGCGATGACGACCGGTGTCGACGTCGGGTAGCCGCCCTCAAGGAGCTCCTGCACCAGCTGACCGGAGCGGGCGGCGGACAGGAAGAGCGCCATCGTGGTGCCGTGCCGGGCGAACTCGCGCACCTCCTCGCCGGGCGGCATCGGCGTCTTGCCGCCGCCCAGACGCGTGAGGATGACGGACTGGGAGACCTCGGGGATGGTCAGCTCGCGCTGCGCTATCGCCGCGACCGCCGAGAACGACGAGACACCGGGGATGATCTCGACCTCCAGGCCGAGCCCGTCCACCCGGTCCAGCTGCTCCTGGGTGCCGCCCCACAAGGACGGGTCGCCGGAGTGGATCCGGGCGACCTTCAGCCCCTCCCGGGCGGCCCGCTCGTACACCCCGACGACGTCCTCCAGGGACATCGCCGCCGAGTCCAGGATCTCGGCGCCCTCGCGCGCGTGGTCCAGGACCTCGGCCTGCACCAGGCTCGCGGCCCAGATCACCACATCGGCGTCGGCGATGGCCCGCGCGGCGCGGAATGTCAGCAGATCGGCGGCGCCGGGGCCGGCGCCGACGATCGTCACCTTGCCGGTGGTGGCATCGGCCATGGGAGGAGTCCTCTCGTACATCACACAGTCGTCAAGCGAAATGCGCGGGGGTGGGTCAGTCGGTTAGCAAGGGCACATGGTGGTGGTCGTCGCGCTCGGCGCGTTCCTGATGACACTGGTCGGTGGCTGGACCGCCCAGCGCGTCACCGACCGGCGCCATCTGGTGCTCGGCCTGGCGGGTGGGCTGATGCTCGGCGTGGTCGGCCTGGACCTGCTGCCGGAGGCGCTGGACGCGGCGGGCGACGACATCTTCGGCGTACCGGCCGCGCTGCTCCTGTTCGTCGGCGGCTTTCTCCTCGCCCACCTGGTGGAACGTCTGCTCGCCGTGCGCAGCGCGGCACATGGCGCCGACGAGCGGGCCCCGCAGGTGGGCCTGACGGCGGCCGCCGCGATGGTCGGCCACAGCCTGATGGACGGCATCGCGATCGGTGCGGCGTTCCAGGTCGGCGCGGGCATGGGCGCGGCCGTGGCGATCGCCGTGATCACCCACGACTTCGCCGACGGCTTCAACACGTACACGATCACGAGCCTGTACGGGAACGAGAAGCGCAAGGCCGTCGCGATGCTGGTCGCGGACGCCTTCGCGCCGATGATCGGCGCCGCCTCGACGCTCCTGTTCACCCTTCCGGCCGAGCTGCTCGGCGGATATCTGGGCTTCTTCGGCGGGGTGCTGCTGTATCTGGCCGCCGCCGAGATCCTGCCCGAGGCCCACCACGAACACCCCGCCCGCTCGACGCTGCTCTTCACCGTCGCGGGCGTGGCCTTCATCTGGCTGGTGGTGGGGCTCGCGCAGTGAACCCGGCGCCGACGCGGTCACAGCTTGCCGCCGCGTCCGCCGTCGCGCCGGGCGGGCGCGATGAGCGTCGACAGATACGGCAGCGGGGTGCCGTCGAGATCGGCGGCCGGGCTGATGGACTCCTCGTCCAGGCCGAGCGCCGAGCCCCACACCGCGTCGTCGATCCGCCCGGTCGCCCGCAGCGCCGCCGCGACCTCGCCGGCCTGGCGCCCGAACTTGTACGCCACCACCGTGCCGGGGCCCTCAAGCGCGTCCTTGAGCACGGCGGACCCGGCGGTGACGGGGACCAGCGTCAGCGGCTCCGTCCCCTCCGTGAGGACCGCGCCGGAACGGGCCGCGAGGTCCTGCATCGCGGTGATCCCGGGCACGGTCGCGATCTCGGTGCCCGGCACCAGCTCGCCGATGGTCTGGGCGAGATAGGTGAACGTCGAGTACACATTGGGGTCGCCGATGGTCGCGAAGGCGACGCGCTCGTGCGCGCGCAGCAGCTCCGCGACCGTCTCGCCCGCCGCGTCCCAGGCCGCCTCGCGCCGGCCCCGGTCGGTGCGCTCGTTGAGCGCGAAGACGACCCGTACGACCTTGGCCCCGTCCACGTAGTGGAGCACGGTCGCCTCGGCGCGCCCGCGCTCTCCCGTGTCCATGACGGGCACGACCACGACGTCGGCACCCTGGAGCGCCTTGACGCCCTTCACGGTCACCAGCTCCGGGTCCCCGGGCCCCACTCCGACTCCGACCAGCCTGCTCATCCGGCACACCTCTCAACGAACCGACGGGCGATGGTGGGCCGGGCGGCCCAGTGCGTATGCAGATAGCTCGCGTGCACGCCCTGTTGTACGAACCCTTCGACCCGGCGCTCCGGGTGCACCAGTCCCCACGCGGGCGCGGGACCCGCCCCCGGGTCGAGGACGGTCCGGTGGAACTCGTGCCCGCGCAGCCGGGTCCCGGCCTCGGCCAGGCAACTGTCGCCCACCGCCACGGCCTCCCGGTACCCGAGTGTCAGCCGTTCCGACATCCGCGCGTCGGCGTCCAGGACGCCGCACATGGGCTGTCCGTCGAGCGACCGCGCCAGATAGAGCAGCCCGGCGCACTCGGCGGCGACGGGCGCGCCGGACCGCGCCAGCTCGCCGACGGCTTTGCGCAGCGGTGCGTTGGCGCTGAGCTCAGCGGCGTAGACCTCGGGGAACCCGCCGCCGATGACCAATCCGGCGGTGCCGTCCGGGAGTTGCTCGTCGCGCAGCGGATCGAACACCACGACGTCTGCTCCGGCGGCGGTGAGCAGCTCCGCATGCTCGGCGTACGAGAACGTGAAGGCGGGGCCTCCGGCCAGGGCGACGACGGGGGGTGCGGCGAGCGGCGACTGCTCGGTCCCGCCCGGTTGCGCCGAAGGTGTCCACGGCTCGCAGTCCAGCGGCGGCGCCGACCGTGCCAGTGCCTCCAGCGCGGCCAGGTCGCAGCCCCGTCGTACCTGTTCCGCCATCGCCGCCACCGCGGCCACCGCGTCCGGGTGGCGCTCGGCGACCGGGACCAGGCCGAGGTGGCGCGACGGGGTCGACAGGGGGGCGGCGCGTCGCAGGGCGCCGAGGACCGGGACGCCGGACTCGTCCAGCGCCTCGCGCAGCACCGCCTCGTGCCGATCCGACCCGACCTTGTTCAGGATCACGCCGCCGATCCGCACCTCGGGATCCCACGACGCGAACCCGTGCACCAGCGCTGCCACCGACCGCGACTGCGACGACGCGTCCACGACCAGCACCACCGGCGCCCGCAGCAGCTTCGCCACCTGGGCGGTGGACGCCAGTTCGCCGTGGCCCGACGCCCCGTCGTACAGGCCCATCACGCCCTCGACCACGGCGATGTCACAACCCCGCGCCCCGTGCGCGAGCAGGGGAGCCATCAGCTCCGCGCCGCACATGTACGCGTCGAGGTTGCGCCCCGGCCGCCCCGTGGCCAGCGCGTGGTAGCCGGGGTCGATGTAGTCGGGCCCCACCTTGTGCGGGGACACGGCGAGCCCGGTCGCGGCGAACGCGGCCATCAGGCCCGTCGCGACCGTGGTCTTCCCGCTGCCCGACGACGGCGCGGCGATGACGAGACGTGCTACCACTCGATGCCCCGCTGCCCCTTCTGACCGGCGTCCATCGGATGCTTCACCTTGGACATGTCGGTCACCAGATCCGCGAAGTCCACCAGCTTCTCCGGTGCGTTGCGGCCCGTGATCACCACATGCTGGGTCCCCGGACGGTCGCGCAGCACCGCGATCACCTCGTCGGTGTCGATCCAGCCCCAGTGCATCGGGTAGGCGAACTCATCGAGCACGTACAGCTTGTACGTCTCGGCCGCCAGGTCCCGCTTGACCTGCTCCCAGCCCTCGCGGGCCTTGTCCTCGTTGTCCAGCTGCTCATCGCGCTGGACCCAGGACCAGCCCTCGCCCATCTTGTGCCAGGCCACGGACCCGCCCTCGCCGGAGGCGCCGAGCACCTTCAGCGCGTTCTCCTCGCCGACCTTCCACTTCGCCGACTTGACGAACTGGAACACCCCGATCGGCCACCCCTGGTTCCAGGCGCGCAGCGCGAGCCCGAAGGCCGCCGTCGACTTGCCCTTGCCGATGCCCGTGTGCACCACGACCAGCGGCCGGTTACGTCGCTGACGGGTCGTCAGGCCGTCCTCCGGCACCACACTCGGCTGTCCCTGCGGCATCAGGCGGCCCTCCTGTTCATCCCCTGTACGTCCTTGACCAGACCGGCGATCGAGTCGGCCCGCAGCTCGTCGAGCGTGACCGCCGGGCCGCCGAGCTCGCGCGCCAGCTCCGCCGCAAGACCCAGACGCACCGGGCCCGACTCGCAGTCCACGACCACCGACGCGGTCCCCTCGGCCGCCAGCAGCCGGGCCGACCGGCCCGCGAGGGCCACCGGGTCGACGCCGCCCGTGGCCCGTCCGTCCGTCACCACCACGAGAAGCGGCCGCCGCGACGGATCCCGCATCCGCTCCACCCGCAGCACGTCGTGCGCCTTGAGCAGCCCGGCCGCGAGCGGGGTGCGCCCGCCCGTCGGCAGCGACTCCAGGCGCACCGCCGCCGCGTCCACCGACGACGTCGGCGGCAGCGCCACCTCCGCGCCCTTGCCCCGGAAGGTGACCAGGCCGACCTTGTCCCGCCGCTGGTACGCGTCGAGCAGCAGCGAGAGCACCGCGCCCTTGACCGCGCCCATCCGCTGCCGGGCCGCCATCGAGCCGGAGGCGTCGACGACGAAGAGCACGAGGTTGCCCTCGCGGCCCTCCCTCGTCGCCTGGCGCAGATCGTCGCGCCGGACGACCAGGCCGCGCCCCGAACGCCCGCGTGCCCGCTGGTGCGGCGCGGCCGCCTGGACGGTCGCCGCCAAGTGCAGCTTGGTGAGCGCGCCTTGGGGGCGCCGGGCTCCCGTGGTCCGGCCGTGCGCCGTACGCGCCCGCGACCTGCGCCCGGCCGCGCCCTCGCCGAGCCCCGGCACGCTCAGCATCTTCGTACGGAACGGCTCACTCGCCCGTACGGCCTGCTGCTCGCCCGCCCCCGAAGGCTGCGGCTCGCCGCCCTCGCCCGCCTCGGGGCGCGCGGGGGTGTCCCCGGCGCCGCCGTCCTGCGACGGCCCGTCGTTCTGCGGCGGCTGCCCGCCGCCACCGCCGCCCGGGCCGTCCGGATCGGGGTCGTCGTCCTCGCCCTGGCCTCCGAACTCCTGGAGGGTGTCGTCGAGTTTGTCCTCGTCGAGGCCGGGGGCGTCGAAGGGATTGCGGCGTCGGCGGTGCGGCAGCGCGAGCAGCGCCGCCTGCCGGACGTCCTCGGCGAGCACGTCCGTACGCCCCGCCCACGCGGCCAGCGCGGTCGCGGTGCGCGCCATCACGATGTCGGCGCGCATGCCGTCGACCTCGAAAGCGGCGCACGTGGCGGCGATCTGGCGCAACGCGCCGTCTCCGAGCCGGACTTCAGGCAGCAGCGCCCGCGCGGCGATGATCCGCGCCCGCACCGCGCTCTCCTCGTCGGCCCAGCGCGCCGCGAAGGCGGCCGGGTCGTCGTCGTACGCGAGCCGCCTGCGGACCACCTCGACCCGCTGGTCCGGCTCCCGGGACGCCTTCACTTCCACGGTCAGCCCGAACCGGTCCAGCAACTGCGGCCGCAGCTCGCCCTCTTCGGGGTTCATGGTCCCGACCAGCAGGAAACGCGCGGCATGCCGTACGGAGACGCCCTCGCGCTCCACGTACGAGGCGCCCATGGCGGCGGCGTCGAGGAGCAGGTCGACCAGGTGGTCGTGGAGGAGGTTGACCTCGTCCACGTACAGGATCCCGCGATGGGCATGGGCGAGCAGCCCGGGCTCGAACGCCTTCACGCCCTCCGCGAGCGCCCGCTCGATGTCGAGCGCGCCGACGAGGCGGTCCTCGGAGGCGCCGACCGGCAGCTCCACCATCCGCGCGGCCCGCGCCGCCCCGGTCCCGGCCTCGTGCGGCCCGTCCGGGCAGGCCGGATCGGGGCCGACGGGGTCGCAGGAGAACCGGCATCCCACTATCACGTCGACCTCGGGCAGCAGCGCCGAAAGCGCCCGCACGGCGGTCGACTTGGCCGTGCCCTTCTCGCCGCGTACGAGGACTCCGCCGACCGCCGGGGACACGGCGTTCAGCAGCAGTCCGAGCCGCAGATCGTCCTGCCCGACGATCGCGCTGAACGGATAAGGCGTGCTCATGCGTCGTCACCCTCCAGGTCGCCCTCAAGCTGCAGATAGGTCGCGCGGAGCTGCTCAAGGGTCTCCGCGTCCGGCTCGGCCCACAGCCCCCGGTCCGCCGCTTCCAGCAGCCGTTCCGTAATGCCGCGCAGCGCCCAGGGGTTGGACTTGCGCATGAACTCCTGGTTCTCCGGAGAGAACACGTACTCCGCCGACAACTTCTCGTACATCCAGTCGTCGACCACACCCGCCGTCGCGTCGTACCCGAACAGGTAGTCCACGGTCGCGGCCATCTCGAAAGCGCCCTTGTAGCCGTGGCGCCGCATCGCCGCCATCCAGCGCGGGTTGACCACGCGCGCGCGGAAGACGCGGTGGGTCTCCTCGCCCAGGGTGCGGGTCTTGATCTGGTCCGGCGTCGCCGAGTCGCCCACATACGCCTCGGGGGACTCACCCGTCAGATGGCGGACCATGGCGACCATGCCGCCGTGGTACTGGAAGTAGTCGTCGGCGTCGACCAGGTCGTGCTCGCGCGTGTCGACGTTCTTCGCCGCCACCGCGATCCGGCGGAACGCCGTCTCCATGTCGCCCCGGGCCGCCCGCCCGTCCAGCCCGCGACCGTACGCGTAGCCGCCCCAGACCGCGTACACCTCGGCGAGGTCCGCGTCGCTGCGCCAGTTGCGCGCGTCGATCAGCGGCAGCAGGCCCGCCCCGTACGCGCCCGGCTTGGAGCCGAAGATACGGGCCGTGGCGCGGCGGCGGTCGCCGTGTTCGGCGGTGTCCTCGTCCGCGTGCGCCCGGACGTAGTTGGAGTCGGCCGGCTCGTCGAGCTCGGCCACCGTCCGTACCGCGTCGTCGATGAGGCCCACCACGTGCGGGAACGCGTCCCGGAAGAAGCCCGAGATGCGGACCGTCACATCGATGCGGGGGCGGCCCAGCTCCGCGACCGGCACGACCTCGAAGCCGGTGACGCGGCGCGAGGCGTCGTCCCACACCGGGCGGCAGCCGAGCAGCGCCAGGATCTCGGCGATGTCGTCGCCCTGGGTGCGCATCGCGGAGGTGCCCCAGACGGTGAGGCCCACCGACTTCGGGTACGCCCCGGTGTCCGCGAGGTAGCGCGCGATCAGCGAGTCGGCCAGCGCCTGGCCGACCTCCCAGGACAGCCGGGACGGGATGGCCTTGGGGTCGACCGAGTAGAAGTTCCGGCCGGTCGGCAGCACGTTGACCAGGCCCCGGGTGGGGGAGCCGGACGGGCCCGCCGGGACGTAACCGCCGTCGAGCGCCCGCAGGATGTGGGTGATCTCGTCGGTCGTACGGGCCAGACGAGGCACCACCTCGCGGCAGGCGAACTCCAACACGGCGACCGCGTCCGGGAGTTGCGTGCCCAGGACGTCTTCCACCAGCGGGGCGCACGCCGGCACGGACCAGTCGCGCTCCTCCATGCCCTCCGCCAGGCGGCGGCACAGCTGCTCCAGGAGGTCGATGGTGTCCGCCGCCGTACGGGCAGGACCGTCGACCAGGTCGGTGAGCTCGGCCGGGACCTTCACCGGCGTCCCCGGCTCGGCCAGGAGCTCCTTCTCCACCAGGCCGAAGTGCTCGGCCAGGGAGGCGCGCAGACCGGGCAGCGCGTTGGCCTGGCCACCCCATACCTGGGAGGCGCGCAGCACCGCGAGCACCAGGTTGACCCGGGGCTCGGCCTCCGGGCCGCCGCCCAGGATGTGCAGACCGTCGCGGATCTGGACGTCCTTGATCTCGCACAGGTAGCCGTCGATGTGCATGACGAACTCGTCGAAGTCGCCGTCGTCCGGCTGCTCGTCGACATGCAGGTCGTGGTGGAGCTCGGCGGCCTTCACCAGCGTCCAGATCTGGGCCCGCACCGCCGGGGCCTTCGTCGGGTCGAGGTCGCTGACCAGCGCGTACTCATCGAGCAGCTGCTCCAGCTTGGCCAGGTCGCCGTAGGTGTCGGCGCGGGCCATCGGCGGGACCAGGTGGTCCACGACGGTGGCGTGGCCGCGCCGCTTGGCCTGGGTGCCCTCGCCGGGGTCGTTGACGATGAACGGGTAGACGAGCGGCAGGTCGCCCAGGACCGCGTCCGGGCCGCAGCCCGACGACAGGCCGAGGCCCTTGCCCGGCAGCCACTCCATGGTGCCGTGCTTGCCCATGTGGACGATCGCGTCGGCGCCGAAACTGTTCTCCAGCCAGCGGTACGCAGCCATGTAGTGGTGCGACGGGGGCATGTCCGGGTCGTGGTAGATCGCGATCGGGTTCTCGCCGAAGCCGCGCGGTGGCTGGATCATCACGACGACGTTGCCGAACTGGAGGGAGGCCAGCACGATGTCGTCGCCGTCCACGTACAGCTGGCCCGGCGGCTCGCCCCAGTGCTCCAGCATGCTGTCGCGCAGCTCGGGCTCCAGCTTCTCGAACCAGGCCCGGTAGTCGGCGAGCGGCACGCGCGCGGGGGCGGCGGCCAGCTGCTCCTCGGTCAGCCACTCCACGTCGTGGCCACCGGCGTTGATGAGGCGGTGGATCAGCTCGTCGCCGTTGTCCGGGTGGCCCTCGACCACGTATCCGGCGTCCCGCAGCGCGTCCAGGACGCGGACGGCGGAGGCGGGGGTGTCCAGGCCCACCGCGTTGCCGACGCGCGAGTGCTTGGTCGGGTAGGCGGTGAAGACGATCGCCAGCTTCTTCTCGGCGTTCGGCTTGTGCTTCAACTTGGCGTGCCGTACGGCGATTCCGGCGACGCGCGCGGCCCGCTCGGGGTCGGCGACGTAGACCGGGACGTCGTCCGGGCCCTGCTCCTTGAAGGAGAACGGGACCGTGATGAGGCGTCCGTCGAACTCGGGGATGGCGACCTGCATCGCCGCGTCCATGGGGGAGACGGCGGCGTCCGACGCCTCCCAGGCGGCCTTGGACGAGGTGAGGCAGAGCCCTTGCAGCACCGGGACATCGAGGTCGGCCAGGGCGCCGATGTCCCACGCCTCCTCGTCGCCGCCCGCGCTCGCCTGGGACGCGGTGGTGCCACCCGCCGCGAGGACGGTGGCGATCAGCGCGTCGGCCTTGCCCAGCTCCTCGTAGAGCGCGGTTTCGGCGCCGCGCAGTGAACTCACGTACACCGCGAGGGCGTTGGCGTCCTGGGCCTCGATCTGGTCGCAGAGCACATCGACGAAGGAGGTGTTGCCGGAGAGCTGATGGGCGCGGTAGAAGAGCACACCCACGGTGGGGCGACCCTCCACGTACGCGCGCGTGCCGTGCACGCCCCACTCCGGCATCTTCTGCGGCTCCGCGAAGCCGACACCCGTGAGCAGGACGGTGTCGGAGAGGAACCGGGCGAGCTCCACGAGGTTGCCGGGGCCGCCCTCGACCAGATAGCGCAGGGCTTCGGCGACCACGCCGGCCGGGACCGACGACTCGGCCATCAGCTCCGCGTCCGGCACGGACTCGCCGCCGAGCAGCACGGTCGGGATCCCGGACGCCTTGAGCGCCGCGAGCCCGTCCTCCCAGGCGCGCTTGCCGCCGAGGAGGCGCACGACGGCCACGGACGCGCCCTCGACGAGCGCGGGCAGCTCCTCGGCCACGTCGATACGGGTGGGGTTGCCGATTCGGTAGGGCGCCCCGGAGGCCCGGGCCGCCAGCAGATCCGTGTCGGCGGTCGACAACAACAGCACAGTGCTCATGCGGGTGCTCCAGGTGCGATGAAGGGAAGTCCTGCGGGCGCGCCCTGCTCGATGAGGCGCAGGAGCGCGTCCGTGTCCGCGTGTTCTTCGATGAGGTCGCCGAGGCGGTCCAGCTGCTCTTCGCGCAGCGCGCCGAACGACGTGTCCGGGGCGGGCACGAAACGCCGACCTGCGGCGCTCGCGACCTGCTCCAGGAACCGTCGTCTGAATCCGTCGCTCTCAAGTGACCCGTGCCAGTGCGTCCCCCAGACCGCACCGACCCGGCATCCGTCCAAGAAGGCTTCCCCGCCCAGCACTTCGGCGATGCCGTGGTGGATCTCGTATCCCTCCACGTGCTCGCCCAGCGCCTCGCCGGTCGGCCGTGCAAGTGTCTTCTGGGCCGCGAACCGCACCCGCACGGGCAGCAGTCCGAGACCCGTCACGGAACCCGCCCGTGACTCGACCTCGTCATCGATGTGCTCACCGAGCACCTGGAACCCGCCGCAGATCCCCAGCACCGGACGCCCCTCGGCCGCCCTGCGCGCCAGCTCCCGCGCCAGCCCCCGTTCCCTCAGCCATTCCAACGCCCGGACCGTGCCCCGGGTTCCCGGCACGACGACCAGATCCGCGTCGGCCAGTTCCTCGGGCCGGTCCACGAACCGTACGACCACGCCGGGTTCGGCGGCGAGCGCGTCGACGTCGGTGAAGTTGGACATCAGCGGGATGGCGCAGACCGCGACGCGCAGCACGTCCTCGCCGACCGGCGGCGCGACGACCGACTCGCGCACGGCGCCGCGCAGGGAGACCCGCAGGCCGTCCTCCTCGTCGATGCCGAGCCCGTGCGCGTACGGCAGGATCCCGTACGTATGACGTCCGGTGAGGCCGCGCAGCATGTCGATGCCGGGCTGAAGGAGCGAGACGTCGCCGCGGAACTTGTTGACGATGTACCCGGCGACCAGCGCCTGGTCCTCGGGCGAAAGGAGCGCGGTCGTACCGAAGAACGAGGCGAAGACCCCGCCCCGGTCGATGTCGCCGACCACGACCACCGGGAGCTTCGCGGCGCGCGCGATGCCCATGTTGACGATGTCGGTACGCCGCAGGTTGATCTCGGCCGGACTGCCCGCCCCCTCGCAGATCACGGCGTCATATGTGCCCCGCAGCCGCTCCAGACAGTCCACGACGGTCCCGAGAAGCGCTTCCTGGCGACCGCCGTGGTAGCCGCGGGCGCTCAGTTCACCGACCGGCTTGCCCATCAGCACGACCTGGCTCGACCGGTCGCTCCCCGGCTTGAGCAGCACGGGGTTCATCAGCGCCGACGGCTCCACACGCGCGGCCTGGGCCTGCATGGCCTGGGCGCGGCCGATCTCGGCGCCCTCGCGCGTGACGAAGGAGTTGAGGGACATGTTCTGTCCCTTGAAGGGCGCGACCTTGACGCCCTGGCGCACCAGCCACCGGCAGATCCCGGCGGTCACGACGCTCTTCCCGGCGTCGGAGGTGGTGCCCGCGACCAGCAGTCCGCCCCTCATGTACGTACCTTCCTCACCGCGATCGCCACGCCGAGCGCCAGCCAGCCCACCCGCCGCGACAGCCGCACCGCCCGCTCGATGTCCGGAACTTCCACCGCGCGCCCGTCGTTGTTGAGCACAGGACGGTGCTCGACACGGCCGCCGTACGAGAGGGTGCCGCCAAGACGTACGCCCAACGCGCCCGCGAACGATGCCTCCACGGGACCGGCGTTGGGGCTCGGGTGCTTGGCCGCGTCGGCCCGCCACGCGCGCGCGGCGGCTCCCGGCGCGTCCCCGGCGGCCACGGCGAGCGCGGCGGTGAGCCGGGCGCCCGGCCAGCCCGCCACGTCGTCCAGGCGCGCCGAGGCCCACCCGTACCGCAGATGGCGCGGCGAACGGTGACCGACCATCGCGTCCAGGGTGTTGACGGCCCGGAACGCGACCAGGCCGGGCACGCCCGCGAGCGCGCCCCACACCAGCGCGCCCACCACGGCGTCGGAGGTGTTCTCGGCGACGGACTCGACGACCGCGCGCGCGATGCCGGGCGCGTCTAGGGACTGCGGGTCGCGCCCGCACAGATGCGGCAGCCGCGCGCGGGCGGCCTCGATGTCCCCGGCCTCAAGGGCGGCGCCGATGGCGCGCGCCTCACGGCCCAGCGAGGTGCCGCCGACGACGGCCCAGGTGGCGGCGGCGGTCAGCGCGACGGCGGTGAGCCGTACGTAGTAGCTGCCCGGCAGTGGGTCGGTGGACCAGGTGTCCGCCCAGGCGCGCACCGGGCGCAGGGTGCAGG
>NZ_MECJ01000016.1 GCF_014596475.1 Streptomyces sp. CBMA152
GCGGCGCCTCCGGCGCACACGGCGGTGTGCAGTGCGCCCCAGCCCCGGTGGTCGCGCCACAGCGCGCGCTCGACGGCGGCCGCGGCGCGGCCGAACGCGGCGACCGGATGCCCCCGGCGGGGATCGCCCAGGAGCAGGTCGCCGAGGAGCCCGGCGGTGGCGCCGTACGCGAAAGTGCGATCGGCACGCATGAGGTCAGCCCGCCGCAACGCCGCGGAGAGCTCCGGTACTTCTGGGGGGTGCCGGCAACAGGCAGGCGCGCATGGCGGTATGTCCTCACTCAGGGTGTCCGCGCCCTGGTACGACGTCGACCGGCGGTGAGAGTTCCTGGCTCACGGGGGTTTATTCCCCGATGACAGTGGCGGGACCGCGCCGGATTCGCACCGGCTTCCTCTTCTGCCGCCGTAAATGGCTCGGGCAGTCCACCACGCCCAAGAACGCCCGTCAACTCGCTGCTGACCTGCGACGGGAGAGTGTGCCGAGGCACACAGAGAACCGCCCTCCGCAAGGATCCGGAGGGCGGTTCTGGAGACGCGTGGACAGTCGCTGTTACTTGGCGACGATCAGGTTGATGCCGTAGGCGACGGCCGCCGCGCAGAGCGCGAAGCAGGCGTACGCGGTGGTGCGGGCCAGGGCGACGTTGCCCTTGCCGGACGCGGCGGACTGCTGCTTGCTGAGGCCGACGATCCCGACGGTGAACAGGCCCACCAGGCCGACGGTGACGATGAGGCTGACACCGAAGACGGTGCCGAGAGCTGCCCAGTCGATGTGCATGACGATTCCTTAGAGGGTGCGCGGCCGGGTCAGACGGCGGCCGGGCGGGCCGGGTCGGCGGGGGCCACCGGGGCCGGGGCCGGGATGGTGGCCGTCAGATCGGCGGCCACGGCGGCGACGGTCGGGGGCGGGGTGACCGCGGCCATCGCGGTGGTGATGACACCCGCGGGCTCGGCCGGGGCCTCGATCGCGGTGTCGGCCGGGGCGTTGGTGACGTCGGTGTGGGAGACCGGCTCGCGGCGCGACAGCTTCCAGATGAAGCCGGAGCCCGCGACCAGCAGGATCGCCACCAGGGCGATGCCCCAGGTGCCCTGGCCGGTCAGGAACTCGGCGCCGGCGCCGACGAGACCCGCGGCCGGCAGGGTCAGGCCCCACGCGACGAACATCCGGGTCGCGGTGGACCAGCGGACCACACCGCCCTTGCGGCCGAGACCGGCGCCCATGACGGAGCCGGAGCAGACCTGGGTGGTGGAGAGCGAGAAGCCGAGGTGCGAGGAGGCCAGGATGACGGTGGCGGCACCGGACTGGGCGGCGAAGCCCTGCGGCGGCGCGAGCTCGGTCAGGCCCTTGCCCATGGTGCGGATGATGCGCCAGCCGCCGAGGTAGGTGCCCATGGCGATGGCCATGCCGGCCGAGACGATGACCCACATCGGGGGGTTGGCGCCCGGGTGCAGCACACCGCCGGTGACCAGGGCGAGCGTGATGATGCCCATGGTCTTCTGCGCGTCGTTGGTGCCGTGGGCGAGCGAGACGAGACCGGCGGAGGCGATCTGGCCCGCCCGGTAGCCCTTGGCGGTGGCCTTCTCGTCCGTGTTCCGGTTGATCCGGTACGTCAGCCGCGTGGCCAGCATCGAGGCGAGGCCCGCGACGATCGGGGCGGCGACGGCCGGGAGCAGCACCTTGGTGACGACGGTGGAGCCGTTGACCGAGGACCAGCCGGCCGACATCACGGCCGCGCCGATCAGACCGCCGAACAGGGCGTGCGAGGAGCTGGACGGCAGGCCGAGCAGCCAGGTCACCAGGTTCCAGAGGATGGCGCCGACGAGCGCCGCGAAGATCACCTCGGTCCTGATGCCCTTTTCGTTGATGATCCCGCCGGAGATCGTCTTGGCGACCTCCACCGACAGGAACGCGCCGACCAGGTTGAGCGCCGCGGACATGGCCACGGCGGCTTTGGGCTTCAGGGCGCCGGTCGAGATGGTCGTGGCCATCGCGTTGGCGGTGTCATGGAAACCGTTCGTGAAATCGAACACTAGAGCTGTCACGACCACAATGGCGAGCAGCAGCGTGATGTGTTCCATTTACCCAGGCAATCGTTCGACGTCAGTGGCTGGACGAACGTAAGTAACCTGGATGAACGGAAGGTGAACTGGGTCGGGCTTCATGGTGTCTCTGACCGGTTTTTGCTGGGGGCAGGCCCTGACAAACCCCGTGAACTGGCCAAACAGCCCATAGAAGAGATTCTGCTCACTCCCCGGCACGCCGTCCGGGAGCTGCGAGGATCGCGTTCATGGGAGAGCCGAACCACCGTGAACCGACCGCCGCCGCCTGGGCCGAACTGACCGCGACAGCGCGGCGGACAGCGGCGGAAGGGCTGGTCGTCGGCACCTCGGGCAATGTCTCCGTACGGGTCGGGGACCTGGTCCTCGTCACCCCCACCGGGGTCCCCTACGACCGGCTCGGCCCCGACGACACCGTCGCCGTCGACCTCTCGGGCCGCCAGGTCATCGGCACGCTGCGGCCGACCAGCGAGCTGCCGATGCACCTCGCCGTCTACCGCGCCACCGACGCCCGGGCCGTCGTGCACACCCATGCCGTGCACGCCACCGCCGTCTCCACGCTGGTCACCGAGCTCCCGCCGGTCCACTACATGACTGCCACGCTCGGCGGCCCGGTCCGGGTCGCGCCCTACGCGCTGTACGGAACCCAGGAACTGGCCGAGAACATGCTCGGCGCGCTTCAGGACCGCACCGGATGCCTCCTCCAGAACCACGGAACCATGACGTACGGAACGACCCTCTCCCAGGCGTACGACCGGACCGCGCAGCTGGAGTGGATGTGCCGGCTGTGGCTCGCCGCGTCCTCCGTGCCCGGCCGCAGCCCGTCCCTGCTCTCCGACGCCGACCTAGAGCGGGCGGCCGAGCAGTTCCGGGGGTACGGGCAGCGGTGACGGGCGAGGTGTGAGGGGCGCGTGGGACCGGACCGGGTCCGGGGCGTGCCCCGGTAGGCCCTCGCCCACTGGCCGTACGGCCAAGGGCTGCCGACACTGGAACGGTGCGCCCGGCTACAGCGACGGCAGCGGCCGTCACCACACTCATCGGCGTCGGCGCGGCCGCGGTGGCCGCCGGACGGTATGCGAGCGACGCGGCCCTCAAGGCGCCGCCCGGCCGCCCGCTGCCCAGCGACCCCGAGCTCACCGTGCACGCCACGGCACCCGGGCGGATCGCCCTGACCCGCTGCCTCGCCGCCCTGCGCCCCGGGGTGTACGGCATCGAGGGGTCCGGCATCCACGCGGTGGTCGGCGAGGTCGTCGACCACGCGCAGCACCCGGCGGACACCGTGGTGCGCCGCCTGGAGCGGGTCACCCGGGGCAGCCCGGAGCCGGGCGACCGGGTGCGGATGACCCCGCAGATCCACCGGGGCACCCCGGGCGAGGCCCTCGGGCTCGACCACAAGGACGTCGAGATCCCGTCCGAACTCGGCGCGCTGCCCGCCTGGCTGGTCGGCGGCGCCCGCAAGACCTGGGTGATCGCCGTGCACGGCCTGGGCACCACCCGCGAGCACACCCTGAACACCATGGAGTTCCTGCACCGCCAGAAACTCCCGGTGCTCTCCCTCGCCTACCGGGGCGACGAGGGCGCCCCCCGCTCCCCGGACGGCCTCGCCCACCTCGGCGACTCGGAGTGGCGCGACCTGGACGCCGCGATCCGGTACGCCGTACGCAGCGGCGCCGAGCGCGTCATCCTGCACGGCTGGTCCACCGGCGCCACCATGGCGCTGCGTGCCGCCACCGACTCCGCGCTGCGCGACCGCGTCCGGGGCGTCGTGCTCGACTCGCCCGTCCTGGACTGGGAGAGCACCCTGCGCGCCCTCGCCGTCGCCAACGGCGCCCCGAGCGCCCTGCTCCCGCTCGCGGTCCGCGCCGCCCAGGGCCGCACCGGCCCGCACGGAAACCATCTGCGCGAAGCGGCCGACCCGCACGCCCTGCGCGTCCCGGCGCTGGTCTTCCACGGCCCCGACGACACCCTGGCGCCCTGGCAGCCGACCCGCGAACTGGCCGCCCGCAGACCGGAACTGGTGACCCTGCACACGGTCCAGCACGCCCCGCACGCCTCGATGTGGAACGCGAACCCCGCCCGGTACGAGGAGGCACTGCGGCGCTTCCTCACGCCACTGATGTGACGGACGGGACCGACGCCCCCGAAGCGGCGTCCGGGGCCGGGCACGGGCCGGGCCCGGAACCAAGGCATTGCATTCCGTTTGGGCTTTCCGGCTGTCAGCGGACTGTGCTTTCCCGGGGGACAACCCCCGGACCCCCGGCCCGTCGGTATCCGGGCTTACCCCATTCCGTTTGGGCTTTCCGGCTGTGAGCGGGAAGACTGCACCTGTGACGTCCCGGAAGCCTGAAGAGAAGTTGCCGCGCGACTCCAGACTGCGGCTTGTCCGCGCCCCGTATTCGAAGGAAGCCCGCCCCCTGGCCACCGCCCGCCGGGCCGTGACGGACCGGCGCGCCCGTCCGGGCTCCCGGCCGCCGGAGGGCACCCCGGCCGCCGCCGAACTGGCCCGCCAGGCCCGAGCGGTCCTCGCCGACGCCGTACGGGTCGCCCGCTGGGCCGACGCCGAGCGCGCCCGGGGCAACGCCCCGCGCCCCGCGCCGACGGGCACCCTGTCCGCCCCGGCCGCCGAACAGGCCGCCGCCGCACTGCGGTTGACGCCCGCGCAGGTGCGGGCCGGCTGGGACCGGGCCCGGCTCGCCGGACTCGTCGAGCTGCACGGCGGCACCGCACGCCCCGGCTGGCGGCTGCGCGCCTGGGACCGCGACGACGCCGCCGTGCTGCGCGGCTGGGTCGCCCTCTTCGACGCCTGGTCGATCGTCCACCCCGCCCCGGCCGCCATCGCGCCCGCCGCCGTGGCCGAGGTCGTCGAAGCCGTCCCCCAAGTGCTCTCCCTCCTCCAGCTGTCGGCCGGTCCCGTCCTCGTACCGGCCCTGCTCGATCTGCTCGGCCAGCGCGTCGCGGAACTGCGCGACGAGCGCTGCGAAGTGCCGCACGGTGCCGAGGCGGACGGCGCCGGGGGCGAGGGGCCCGCCGCCCTCGCCTTCCTCTCCCTCCTGCTCGACTGGGTCCTGGCCGGGCTCGCCGCCGTCGGCGCGCTCACCCTCGGCGAGGGCCAGGCCACCCTCACCCCGCTCGGCAGTTGGGCGGTGTGGGTCAAGCTGGAGCAGATCTGCGTCGCCGCGCAGAGCCCCGCGGGCAACATCGAGCAGTCCGCCGAGGACATGCTGCGCGGCTGCGCCCGGCTCACCCCCGGCCCGGCCCGCGCCGAGTACCGCGCCTGGCTCGCGGCCCGGCCCGTCGGCAGCGCCGTCACCGAACTCCTCGACGCCGCCCGCGGCGAGGACGCCCTGGTGCGCGGCCTCGCCTTCGAGGCGCTGCGCGTGGTCGGCGCCCCGGCCGAGCCCGAGGTGCGCGCGGCCACCGACGAGATCTTCCTGCGTCCGTACGCCCTGCTCTGGCTCGCCGAACACGAGGGGAGCGACCCCGAGGACGCCACCGCCGTCCTCACCCGCGAGGAGTCCACCTGGCTCTGGGTGGACACCGCCGCGGCCGTCGCGGACCACGGCGAGGTCGAGTTGATGGTGCGTCACCTCGACTCGGCCGTGCAGGGCACCGTGCCCGCCCTGCTCGACGAGGTCCGGGTCGTCGGCCACCCCCGCACGGTCCAGGTCCTGGTCGCGCTCGCCGCCGCCCACCCGGACCCGGCCCTCGCCAAGGCCGTGCGCCGTGCGGCGTTCCAGGTCCACACCGGCGGGGTGTGACCCGGGACGCCGGGGGCGTCAGCCGGTCAGCCGCTCGCGCCGGGGGCGTACGTACCGAAGCTCCACACGTTGCCCTCGGCGTCGCGCGCCATGTAGTCGCGCGATCCGTAGTCCTGGTCGGTGGGCTCCATCAGGATCTCCACGCCGTGCTCCACGGCCCGCTTGTGGTGGGCGTCCACATCGTCCACCGCCACGTACACCCCCGCCGGACCTGCGTCCCGCATGGTCTCGTCGAAGAGGCCGCCGCGTCCCTTCGAACCCACCATCACCACGCCGGTCCCGCTGGCCAGTTCGGCGTGGAACACCGTGCCGTCCTCGCCCTCGTACACACTCACCTCGCTGAACCCGAACGCGTCCTTGAGCAGGCTGATCGCGGCCTTCGCGTCCGCGTACAGAATCGTCGGATACACACTCATCCCGAAACTCCCTTTCCGAGTCCTCGGACCCGTCCCCGGGCCCGCGTCATGCCGCCGATGTGATCTGGATCTCAGTCTGGCACCGGGCACTGACAACGGCCGGTCCGGCGGTGCGCGGGCGGTGCGGGGTCGGGCTCTCAGCGCGCGAAGGTGTCGCAGCGGCCCATGTCGCCGGTGCGGAAGCCCGTGGCGAACCACTGCTGGCGCTGCTGGGCCGAGCCGTGCGTCCAGGACTCGGGGGTGACCCGGCCCTGGAACCTCTCCTGGATCCGGTCGTCGCCGACGGCGGCCGCCGCGTTCAGGCCGTCCTGGATGTCCTGGTCGGTGAGCTTGGTCAGCAGCGGCCGGCCGGTCCGCTTGTCGGGGGTCGTGGTCGCGTGGTGCGCCCACACGCCCGCGTAGCAGTCGGCCTGGAGCTCGACCTTCACGGCGTTGCTGCCCGCGCCCTGACGCCCGTCCTGTGCCCGGCCGAGCGTGCCCATCAGGTTCTGGATGTGGTGCCCGTACTCGTGCGCCACGACGTACGCCTGGGCGAACGGCCCGCCGGTGGAGCCGAACTTGGTGCGCAGTTCGTCGAAGAAGCCGAGGTCCAGATAGACCTTCCGGTCGCCCGGGCAGTAGAACGGCCCGACCGCCGAGGTCGCCGCGCCGCACGCGGTGGAGACCCGGCCGGTGAAGAACACCGTCAGGGCGGTCGTGTAACTGCCGCCCCGGCGCGGGAACTCCTGACGCCAGTAGTCCTGCACGCTGTTGACGACGGCGAGGATCCGGCAGTCCTCCTTGGTGTTGGCGTCGCGGCCCTTGAGGCAGCTCTGTTGCACCTGCCCCTGCGCGGACACCGAGGTCGCCGGTGCGGAGTCGCCGGAGGAGAGCCCCAGTTGCTCGGGTCCGACACCGAACAGCAGCCCCAGGACCAGCGCGATGATTCCGACGATCCCGCCGCCGACAGTGGCCCTGCCGCCCGGGATACGGCTGCCTCGCTCGTCCTTGACCTCGGACGTGTCCAGATCGGCGTCGTCGTCGAACTGCACGGGCGCACCACCCTCTGTTCAGCGAATGTCACTCTGTGTGCTGCCGAGTATGGCATCGACTATCAAACAGTTCATTGCGTTACGCCCTTTTTGTTGTGGTGGCCGATACGCTCGGCGCCTCATGGACCGGAACCGTCTCGCGCTGGCCGCTGTCGCCGCCGTCCTGGCCCTGCCGCTGGTCACCGCCGCACACCACGCCCGGCCCGCCCCCTACGGCGACCGCCTCACCGCGGCGCCCGCAGCCCCGGCCCGGTCGGCGGTGCGCGTACGGGGCGCGGCCGTCGAGGCGTACGACCCCAGGAGCGGGGCGCGCGGCTGGACGTACCGCCGTGAGGGGCGGCGCCCGCTCGCCGTGCGCACCGCGCCCGGGCACGCCTTCGCGCTGTGGAGCGACGGGATGGTCACCGACACCGCGCGCGTGCTCTCGGTCGACGCGGTCCGCTGGCACCGGGCGGTGCCGGGCCTGGCGGACTGGCTCGAAGGCCGGCCCGGGCGGGCGTCGGGGGTGCTCCAGGAGCTCGGCCCGGCCGCCCGGGCCGGCGCCATGCTCGCCGTCGTCACCCCCGAGCGCATCACCGCCTACCGCGCCGCCGACGGGGATCTGCGCTGGACGCTGCCCGCGCGGCGCTCCTGCGCCTTCGATCCCGGCCGCGTCGCGCGCGTGGACGGTGTCCTGCTCGTCGCCCAGCCCTGCCGCGACCGGGACGTCTGGAGCCAGGAGCTGGTGGCGGTGGACTCGCTCGGGCGGATCACCCCGGGCCGTACCCCGCTCGGAAACGACCTCCCCGCGCGCGTGGACGCTGCCACGCGCGCGTGAGGCGGGCCGGGAGCCCCTCTCCCGGGACCCGGACCGGACGGACCGGCGTTCGTATCACCGCACGTAAAAGCAGTTGCACACCCCCGCTAGAATTGGCCCATGGCAATTCTCCTCGCGCATTAGACGGCGGCGACGCTCCGCGACCCCCGTCCACCCCGCCGTCCCACCCGCCCTGGAGTATTTCCGTGATCACCGCCACTGGCGTCGAGCTGCGCGCCGGCGCCCGCGTCCTCATCGAGTCCGCCTCCTTCCGTGTCGCCAAGGGCGACCGCATCGGCCTGGTCGGCCGCAACGGAGCCGGCAAGACCACCCTCACCAAGTGCCTGGCCGGCGAAGGCATGCCCGCCGGCGGCACCATCACCCGCTCCGGCGAGGTCGGCTATCTGCCGCAGGACCCCCGTACCGGCGACCTCGACGTCCTCGCGCGCGACCGCGTGCTCTCCGCGCGCGGCCTCGACGAGGTGCTGCGCAAGATGCGCGAGAACGAGGACCGCATGGCGAACGGCAAGGGCGCCACGCGCGAGAAGGCGATGAAGAAGTACGAGCGCCTGGAGACCGAGTTCCTCACCAAGGGCGGGTACGCCGCCGAGGCGGAGGCCGCCACCATCGCGGCCGCGCTCGGCCTGCCCGACCGGGTGCTCGGCCAGCCGCTGCACACGCTCTCCGGTGGTCAGCGCCGTCGCGTCGAGCTCGCCCGCATCCTCTTCTCGGACGCCGACACCCTGCTCCTCGACGAGCCGACCAACCACCTCGACGCGGACTCGATCGTCTGGCTGCGGGACTACCTCAAGACGTACCGCGGCGGCTTCATCGTGATCTCCCACGATGTCGACCTGGTCGAGACGGTCGTCAACAAGGTGTTCTACCTGGACGCCAACCGCTCCCAGATCGATGTCTACAACATGGGCTGGAAGCTCTACCAGCAGCAGCGCGAGGCCGACGAGAAGCGTCGCAAGCGCGAGCGCCAGAACGCCGAGAAGAAGGCCGCGGCCCTCAACTCGCAGGCCGACAAGATGCGCGCCAAGGCGACCAAGACGGTGGCCGCGCAGAACATGGCCAAGCGCGCCGAGCGGCTGCTCTCCGGCCTGGAGGCGGTCCGCGTCTCCGACAAGGTCGCCAAGCTGCGCTTCCCGGACCCGGCGCCCTGCGGCAAGACCCCGCTGACCGCCGAGGGCCTGTCCAAGTCGTACGGCTCGCTTGAGATCTTCACCGACGTCGACCTGGCCATCGACAAGGGGTCGCGGGTCGTCATCCTCGGTCTGAACGGTGCCGGCAAGACGACCCTGCTGCGGCTGCTCGCGGGCGCCGAGAAGGCGGACACCGGCGAGGTCACCCCGGGCCACGGCCTCAAGCTCGGCTACTACGCCCAGGAGCACGAGACGCTCGACCCGGACCGCACGGTCCTGGAGAACATGCGCTCCTCGGCCCCCGACCTCGACCTGGTCGCGGTCCGCAAGACGCTGGGCTCGTTCCTGTTCTCCGGCGACGACGTCGACAAGCCGGCCGGTGTGCTCTCCGGCGGCGAGAAGACCCGCCTGGCCCTGGCCACGCTCGTGGTCTCGTCCGCCAACGTGCTGCTCCTCGACGAGCCGACCAACAACCTCGACCCGGCCAGCCGGGAGGAGATCCTGGGCGCGCTGCGTACGTACAAGGGCGCGGTCGTCCTGGTCACCCACGACGAGGGCGCGGTCGAGGCGCTGCAGCCGGAGCGCATCATCCTGCTGCCCGACGGAGTCGAGGACCTGTGGGGTCCGGACTACGCGGATCTGGTCGCTCTGGCGTGACCCAGCGCGACTGATCCACTCCATATGGATCATTCGGCTTACGCGTGATCCTCAATCTGAGTGAGTGCGTCTCGTACCCCGGCGTGTCATGCACGGGATCAAGATCCGGTACGTACGGGACGGGCCGGTTCCGGGCTGTGACCCGGAACACACCTCTGACCAGCCACTTCGTGGCGGGCCGGGCTCAGCGGTCACTTCGGGCTCGACCGGAACTTTGTGTTCCGGTCGAGCCTCGCTCGTTCCTGCGCCGAAACCCGCTGGGACGGACCTTGCCGAATGGGTGGCCAGGAAGCCCGAGAGGGGTGATCATGAGAAGTCCAGAGCGCACTTCCCATGAGGAGGCACGGGTGGCCGAGACTCTGAAGAAGGGCAGCCGGGTTACCGGCGCCGCGCGCGACAAGCTCGCGGCAGACCTGAAGAAGAAGTACGACTCCGGTGCGAGCATCCGGGCGCTGGCCGAAGAGACCGGCCGCTCCTATGGATTCGTGCACCGGATGCTCAGCGAGTCCGGGGTCGTACTCCGCGGACGCGGCGGAGCGACACGCGGCAAGAAGACCGCGACGGCCTGACCGGGGCCGGGCGGGGCCACGGCCCGCCGGGTCTGGTGGCCACCCGGTCGACCGCGTGGTCGATCGGGTGGTTACTGTGCAGTCACTTGTTGACCGCACCTGACCCGGAGGCGCCCCATGGCTTCGCCCGACCCCGTACTCGACAAGGACGGCGTACGGCTCACCGTCGACGACGCGGTCGCCACGGTGACCCTGACCAATCCGGCCAAGCGCAACGCCCAGTCTCCCGCTCTGTGGCGGGCGTTGGCGGCGGCCGGACAGGAACTGCCCGGCACCGTCCGGGTCGTGGTGCTGCGGGGAGAGGGCAAGTCCTTCTCCGCCGGGCTCGACCGTCAGGCCTTCACTCCCGAGGGCTTCGACGGTGAGCCGTCCTTCCTCGACCTCGCGCGCGGCTCCGACGCGGAGCTCGACGGGGTCATCGCCGAGTACCAGGAGGCGTTCACCTGGTGGCGCCGCAACGACATCGTGTCGATCGCGGCGGTCCAGGGGCATGCGATCGGTGCGGGGTTCCAGCTCGCGCTCGCCTGTGACCTGCGCGTCGTCGCCGACGACGTGCAGTTCGCCATGCGCGAGACGAGTCTGGGTCTGGTGCCGGACCTGACGGGCACGCATCCGCTGGTCGGGCTCGTGGGCTACGCCCGCGCGCTGGAGATCTGCGCGACGGGACGCTTCGTCGGCGCGGAGGAGGCGGAGCGGGTCGGGCTGGCGAACCTTTCCGTGCCGGGTGATGAACTGGACGCGGCTGTACGGGACTTGGCGGGTGCGCTGGTCGCGGCGCCGCGGGATGCGGTGATCGAGACGAAGGCGCTGTTGCGGGGCGCGTCCGGTCGTACGTACGAGGACCAGCGGGTCGCGGAGCGCGCGGCGCAGGCGCGGCGGCTGCGGGACCTGGCGGGCCTGTCCGACTGAGGTTTTGCCCCACCCCGCCCCTTCACCTAGACCCTCCGGGGGTGGGTGGGGGTTGAGGTGGGTTTCCCGGGGGCGAGGCCCCCGGACCCCGGGCGGGGCTGCGCCCCTGCACCCCGCTTCGACTGCGGACCGTGCTGGGTTGCTCGCGCAGTTCCCCGCGCCCCTAGGAGGGCCCTTCGGGCCCATTAAGGGGCGCGGGGAACTGCGCGACAAGCCCCCACCGGCAGCCAGCCGACCGACAATCCGCCGGAGGCTTTCGGGAAGGGGTGGGGTGGGGAAAAATCACCCCGCCCACGTCACCAGCACTCCCACCCCACCCCCCACCACTCCCCGAACCGCCCGCGCCACATCCAGTGCCCGGTGCCCCGGCGCCGTCGTCAGCTCCAGGACGGCGGGGGGATCGGGCCGGGCCGACAGCGGTGGTGGGCCGAGTTCGGCCGTCAGGGACGACACACCCGGGACCGACAGCGCCGCCCGGGCCATCGGCGTGGACGGGGGTCGCCCGCTCGGGGGAGTGTCCGGCGGCGGATGCGCCGGGGCGGACAGAAGCGCGGTCACGTGCACGTCCACCTCCGTGAGCGCCAGCCCGAGACGCCCGTCCGCCGCCTCCCACAGCGCCTCCCGCAGCCGCCCCACCCGCCCGGGCAACGGCGAGGACCCCCACACCGCCACCTCCGCCGACACCCGCACCGCCCCCGGCCCCAGCGCGCTCGGCGGGGCCCAGGGCACGGGCTCGGCCGGGGACACCGGCGACAGGCGCAGGGTGGTCACCGCCACGTCCGGCACCGCGTCCGCGGCCGACCGCAGCACCGCCCCGGCCGCCCGCTCGGTCACCCACACCCCGTCCGCCGCCTCCCCGAGCGGCAGCAGTCTGCCGAGGCCCAGTCGGCGCCGTACTTCCGCGCCCCACGCGTCCGCCGTCATTGCTCCAGCCTGCCGCATCCCCGGCGCGGGAGTGGGGAACCGCACTTAGTGTGGGCAATCGGGGGGAAGTCGAAAGGGATGACCGCCATGAGCGAGACCGCACAGCGCAACCGCCCCGAGCACTCCGGTCCGGACAAGGACTCACCGGACGGAGGCACGACCGGGACCAGGAAGGCCTCCGCCTCCAAGCGCGGCGGTGGCGACCCCGGTACCCGGGGGCGTACCACCATCGCCGATGGTGTCGTGGAGAAGATCGCCGGGCTCGCCGCCCGCGAGGTCGGTGGCGTGCACGCGATGGGCAGCGGTCTGTCCCGTACGTTCGGAGCCGTGCGGGACCGGGTCCCCGGCGGGAGCAAGGCCGCGGTGGCGCGCGGGGTGAAGGCCGAGGTCGGCGAGGTCCAGACGGCCCTCGACCTGGAGATCGTCGTCGACTACGGCGTGTCGATCTCCGATGTGGCCCGCGCCGTACGCGAGAACGTGATCGCGGCCGTCGAGCGCATGACAGGACTTGAGGTCGTCGAGGTCAATATCGCGGTCAGCGATGTGAAACTTCCAGATGAGGAAGAGGACGAGCCGGAGCCGCGTCTCCACTGAGGCCCCGGCCCCCGACTGAGGAGCTCAACATGAGCATGGCGGTGATCGGCATGGTGGCCGGCATGGCCCTCGGCTTCGCCGGATACTTCGGCGGCTTCGGGGCGTTCTTGCTGGTCGCGGCGCTCGGCGCGATCGGCTTCGTGGCGGGCAGATTCCTGGACGGTGATATCGAACCCGGTGACTTCTTCCGTCCCCGGGACCGTGACCGCGGCGACCGGCGGCGGTGACAAGGCCCCATGACGGTGTCGTCGACGGCGTCGCCCCAGCGGATCGAGCCCGGCGAGCGCGGGGCGACCCGGATCGCCGACCGGGTGGTGGCCAAGATCGCCGCGCAGGCGGCGCGCGAGGCGCTTCAGGCGCCCCCCGAAGACGGCGCCGCGCCCCACGCGACGGTGACGGTCCACCAGGACGCGGCCCGGGTCCGGGTCAGCCTGGAGCTCGGCTACCCCTCCGACATCGGCGCCCAGTGCGGCGCTGTGCGTCGACAAGTCGCCGAGCGGGTAAGGGCGTTGGCGGGCATGGAGGTGCCCGAGGTGGCGGTGCAGATCGAACGGCTGCACTCCGCGCACACCGGGACGGCAGCGGATCGGGGGAGGATTCAGTGAACGAGCCCACACCGCACGAGGCGAAACCGGACGAGTCCGGTGGCGACGAGCGGACTCGCCGCCTCCCCGTCGTCCTGGAGAAGAACCCCGAGGGCGGGCTCGACCAGTCGCAGTCGTCCGCCGCGTACGACCCCGTCCTCGCGGAAGGGGACGACGGCGGGGGCGGCCGGTTCTGGTCGACGCGGCGCGTGCCCGCCACGGTCGTGGCGATCGTCGTGCTCGCCGTGGCCGGGCCGCTGCTGTACGACATCGCGGCCGTCCGGGCCGACCGCCCGGCGATGCGCTGGCGCCGCCGCAGCGCCGACTGGCTGGCCGGGCACGCCCTGGACGACGTGGTGGTGCTCGTCGGCGCGGGTGTCGTGGTGGCGCTCGGCCTCTGGCTGATCGTGCTCGCGGTGACGCCCGGGCTGCGGGAACTGCTGGTGATGCGGCGCCCGTCCGCCGAGGTACGGGCGGGGCTCGACCGGACCGCCGCCGCGCTGGTGCTGCGCGACCGGGCGATGGAGGTCCCGGGCGTGCAGTCGGCGCGCGTCCGCATGGGCCGCGCGAAGGTCGCCGTGCGCGCGGTCTCGCACTTCCGTGAACTCGACGAGGTACGCGCCGACTTGGACACCGCGCTCGACGCGGGCATCAAGGAGCTCGGGCTCGCCGCACAGCCCGGCCTCTCCGTGTCCGTGGGCCGCGCCGCCAGGAAGAGGTGAAGCCGTGCTGAGGACGGTGAACCGGGTGCTGCTGGGGCTGGTGGGGCTCATACTGGTCGCGGCGGGCGGTGCGGCCCTCGCCGCCGGGGCCGGACTCTCCGTCCCCTCGTGGTGGCCCTGGCACGGCACCGATGACGTCCTGCTCAGCCGGGCCCGGCGGGAGCGCTGGCACCACTACGGCTGGTGGTGGCCGGTGGTCATCGCCGCGCTCGCCGTGCTGATCCTGCTCGCCCTGTGGTGGCTGCTCGCCCAACTGCGCCGGGCCCGCCTGGCGGAGGTCCTGGTGGACTCCGGCGACGGCGAGGGCGCGCTGCTGCGCGGCCGGGCCCTGGAGACGGTCCTGGCGGGCGAGGCGGAGGCGCTGCACGGGGTGGCGCGCGCCCAGGTGAGCCTGCACGGCCGCCGCACCACCCCGGCGGCGCGCGCCGCCCTGCTGCTCGAACCGCACGCCGCCCCCGCCGAGACCCTGGCGCTCCTCACTTCGCAGGCCCTCGCCCACGCCCGCGACTCGGCGGGCCTGGCCGCGCTCCCGGCCGAGGTACGGATGCGCGCGGTCAAGCACCGCCCGCAGCGCGTCAGTTGAGGGCGGGCCGCAGCGCGCTCAGAACCCGTGCCGTGCCCCGCCGTCCACCGGCAGCATCACACCCGTCAGATACGACGCGGCGGGCGACAGCAGGAACGCCGCCGTGCGGCCGAACTCCTCCGGGGTGCCGTAGCGGCGCAGCGGGATGCGGGACTCGCTCGCGGCGCGGGCCGCCTCCGCGTCGCCGGAGAGCGCGTCCAGCTCCCGTACGCGGTCGGTGTCGATCCGGGACGGCAGCAGGCCGACCACACGGATGCCGCGCGGGCCCAGTTCGTCCGCCAGGGACTTGGCGAAGCCCGCGAGACCGGGGCGCAGCCCGTTGGAGATCGTCAGACCCGGGATGGGCTCGTGGACCGACGCGGACAGGACGAAGCCGATCACGCCGCCCTCGTCGAGCTCGGCGGCCGCCGCGCGGGCCGTCCGCACCGCCCCCAGGAACACCGAGTCGAAGGCCGACTGCCACTGCTCGTCCGTGTTGTCGGCCACGAAGCCGGGCGCCGGGCCGCCGACGCTGATCAGCACGCCGTCGAAGCGGCCGAACCGCTCGCGGGCGGTGGCGACCAGCCGGGCGGGCGTCGCCGGATCGGCGTTGTCGGCGGCCACGCCCAGCGCGTTCGGGCCGAGTTCGGTAGCGGCCTCGGCCACCGCCTTCTCGTCGCGGGCGCTGAGCACCACCTTCGCGCCGTCGGCCGCGAGCGCCCGCGCGGAGGCGAGGCCGAGGCCCCGGGAGGCGCCGGTGACGACGTAGACGCGGTCCTTCAGTCCAAGATCCATGCGCCTATCCTGCCTCCAGCCCCAGCGCGGTCGCCACCAGGCCGATATGGCTGAAGGCCTGCGGGAAGTTCCCCAACTGGCGCTTGGCCACCGGGTCGTACTCCTCGGCGAGCAGCCCCACGTCGTTGCGCAGCGCGAGGAGCCGCTCGAACAGCTCCCGCGCCTCCTTCTCGCGGCCGGTCAGCCGCAGCGCGTCGGCCAGCCAGAACGAGCAGACCAGGAACGTGCCCTCGGCGCCGGGCAGCCCGTCCACGGCGCGGCCGCGGCCCTCGGTGCTGTAGCGGCGCACGAAGCCGTCCCGGCCGAGCTCGGCCCGTACCGCGTCCACCGTCCCGATCACGCGCGGGTCGTCGCCCGGCAGGAATCCGACGCGCGGGATGAGCAGCGTCGCCGCGTCCAGCTCCTCGGACCCGTACGACTGCGTGAAGGTGTTGCGCTTCGGGTCGAACCCCTTCTCGCAGACCTCCCGGTGCACCTCGTCGCGCATGCGCCGCCAGCGCTCGGCGTCGCCGCGCCGCGCAGGGTCGCTCTCAAGGGCCTGGACCGCGCGGTCGGCGGCGACCCACGCCATCACCTTGGAGTGCACGAAGTGGCGGCGGGTGCCGCGTACCTCCCACAGCCCCTCGTCCGGCTCGCGCCAGCGCGACTCCAGGAAGCCGAGCAGGCTGAGCTCCACGTTCCAGGTGTGCGGCTTGGCGGCCATGCCCGCCATACGGGCCAGATGCAGCGAGTCGATGACCTCCCCGTACACATCGAGCTGGAGCTGGTCGACGGCGGCGTTGCCGATACGGACCGGGGTGGAGTCGAAGTGGCCGCTCAGCCACGGCAGTTCGACCTCCGGCAGCCGTCGCTCGCCGCCCAGGCCGTACATGATCTGGAGGTCGGCGGGGTCGCCCGCGACCGCGCGCAGCAGCCAGTCCCGCCAGGCCGCCGCCTCCTCCAGATACCCGGCGGTGACCAGCGCCTCCAGGGTGAGCGTGGAGTCGCGCAGCCAGCAGAAGCGGTAGTCCCAGTTGCGCACGCCTCCGATCTCCTCGGGGAGCGAGGTGGTGGGGGCCGCCACGATGCCGCCGGTCGGGGCGAAAGTGAGCGCCTTGAGCGTGATGAGGGAGCGGACCACGGCGTCCCGGTAGGGGCCCTCGGTGCGGCACTTGTCCGCCCACTCGCGCCAGTCCGCCAGGCTCTGCTCCAGTGCCTCGTGCGGATCGATTATCGACGGCCGGGGCTCGTGCGAGGGGTGCCAGGTGAGGACGAACGCGACCTTGTCGCCCGGCCCGACCGTGAACGACGAGCGGGTGCTCATCTGCTGGCCCCATGTCTTGACCGGCGGGTCGGTGCGCAGCCAGACCGAGTCGGGGCCCGCGACCGCCACCCGGTGGCCGTCGGCGCGGCGCACCCACGGCACCACCCGGCCGTAGTCGAAGCGCAGCCGCAGGACCGAGCTCATCTCCACGCTGCCGCTGACGCCCTCGACGATCCGTACGACGTCCGGCATGACATCGCGCTGCGGCATGAAGTCGATGACCTTGACCGTGCCGGTGCGGGTCTCCCACACGGACTCCAGGACGAGCGAGTCGTCGAGGTAGGCGCGGCGCGTGCAGTCCCCGGCGCCCGCCGGGGCGATCCGCCAGTGGCCGTTGTCGTCGTCGCCGAGCAGCGCCGCGAAGCAGGCCGCCGAGTCGAAGCGGGGCAGGCACAGCCAGTCGACGGAGCCGTCCCGGCCCACCAGGGCGGCGGTCTGGAGATCGCCGATGAGGGCGTAGTCCTCGATGCGCTGGATACGTCGCGTCACGCAGTGGCGCATTCCCGCCCGGCGGAATTGTCAATCAGGCCGATACGTCAATACGACCGGACGTACGCGAACGGAGCCCGCCGGTACGCGTCGGACGGTGGTGCGGCGGTGGTGCGTGGTGGTTCAGGCGGCCGCGGGCGCGGGCAGTTCGGTTTCGGCCTTCGCCGCCGCCTCGGCCCGGTCGCGCTTCTCGCGGCGGACCAGGATCACCCAGCCGACCGGGACTCCGGCGGTGAACAGCCACCACTGGACGGCGTACGCCATGTGGGGACCGATCGAGGAGTGGTCGGGGGCGGGGATCAGCTCGGGGGAGTCCGACTCGGGCGCGGTCTGCTCGATGTAGCCGCCGAGAACCGGCCGGCCGAGCGCCTTTTGCTGCTGGGCGCTGCTGATGAGCATGACCTGGCGCGGCGGCAGCCCCTTGACGTCCTTGATGCCGCTGGCCGCGGTCGTCTGGTCGGCCATCAGCCGGCCGGTGACGGTGACGTCGCCCTTGGGCGGGGCGGGGATCTTCGGGAACTCGGTCTGGCTGCCGTTGTCCGCCACCCAGCCGCGGTTGATCAGCACGGTCGGGCCGCTGTCGAGGATGAACGGGGTGAGCACGTGGTAGCCGACCCGGCCGTCGGCCGCGGTCCGCCGGCGCACGACGACCTCATGGGCCGTGTCGTACGTACCGGTGGCCGTGACCCGCAGCCAGTACTGGGAGTGCGGGACGACATGTCCGGGGGAGGTGAGCTGGGTCACCGGGACCGGCTTCGCCTTCAGGTTGTCCGCTATGACGGAGTTCTGCGCGACGCGGTGCTGGTGGCGGTGCAGCTGCCAGAAGCCCAGCTCGATCATCGTGGGGATGAGAACGAGGGCGAGGAGGGTGACGAGCACCCACTGCCGGGACAACAGGAAGCGGTACACCCCATGAAGGTACAACTCCCACCATGGGGTGTTCTCAGGGGGTCGGGGTACGCAGGGCCGGACCTTCGGGGTACGGGAGGCCCGGCCTTCGGTACGGGGGATCACACCTTGTCGACGATGCCCACCCTGCCCTCCGCCCGGGCGCAGTGCCCGCCGCAGTACCAGTGGCCCTCGACCTCGACGCCCTGGCCGATGACCTGGACCCGGCAGTGTTCGCAGATGGGCGCCATGCGGTGGATGGCGCAGGAGAAGCAGTCGAAGACATGCACCGCGCCCTGCGCGTGCACCTCGAAGGACATCCCGTAGTCGTTTCCGCAGACCTCGCAACGTGCCATGCGCCACAGGGTGGAGCGCGCCGGGCCGCATCGGTGGGCGGCACGCCCTGCACTCACCCGTCTGCCGGAGCCACGTCCCGCAGCAGCTGGGTGAAGGCGGCCTCGTCGACGACCGGTGTGCCGAACGACTTCGCCTTGACGGTCTTCGACGTCGCCGAGTCGGGGTCGTTGGTCACCAGCAGACTGGTGAGCCGGGACACACTGGTCGCCACGTGCAGCCCGGCCTCGACCGCCCGGTCCTCCAGGAGCTCCCGGTCGACGGAGGTGTCCCCGGAGAACGCCACCCGCATGCCCTGCTTGAGTGGTTTGTCCGCTTCGTAACGCCCGGGGTTGGGGTACGGGCACGCCGGACGCTTACGGGCCGGGCGCCAGCTCGCGCCGCGTCCGTACGAACCGGTCGCCTGGTAGCCGATGCGCGGCGCGGCCGGCGCGTCCGACCACTCGGTCAGCGGGCGGCATTCCAGGAGCGGCAGCCGCGCCCCGACCCGCGCCGCCTCGTGCAGGCTCGGGCGGAACGCCTCGGCCAGCACGCGCGCGTCGTCGAGCGCGTGGTGCGCGTGCTGCTGCACCACTCCGAAGTGCGCGGCCAGCGACTCCAGCTTGTGGTTGGGCAGCGGCAGGGCGAGCTCCTTGGAGAGCGCGATGGTGCACAGCCGCTGGCGTACCGGCGCGGTCCGCTTGGCCCGCGCGTACTCCCTGGCGATCATCTGCCAGTCGAAGATCGCGTTGTGCGCGACCAGGACGCGGCCGTCCAGGCGCTCGGCGAACTCCCCGGCGATGTCCGGGAAGAGCGGCGCGTCGGCCAGGACGTCGGTGGTCAGGCCGTGGATCCACACCGGCCCGGGGTCGCGCTCGGGGTTGACCAGCGTGTACCAGTGGTCCTCGACATTGCCCTGGGCGTCCAGGCGGTAGACGGCAGCAGAAATTATCCGGTCGTCGCGGGCGAGTCCGGTGGTCTCCACGTCGACGACCGCGTACCCCTGCGGGTAGGCGGTCGGCCACGTCGGCGCTGCTGTCGTACGGTCGTCGAGCATGGTCACAGAGAATACGGGGCCGCACTGACAGTCCGACCGGCGCCCGTCAACACGGCTGCGCCAGCAGCCCGTCCACGAGGGCCCGCACCGAGGTCGCGAACAGCCGCTCCGGGTCCGCCGGCCGGGCCAGCGCGCGGGCGAGCGCCGGGTCGTGTTCGGCGGCCGCGGTGTGCCACAGCTCGTCCTCGGCGGGGTGCTGGGCGGGGGCGCGTTCGCGGTAGCGCTCGACCAGGACGTGGCCGACGACCTGGACCTGGACGGCCTGGACCACCCGCGCGGCCGCCGCTCCGCGCAGCCCGGCCGTGTGGACCTCGTGGACCAGGGCCTGCTGGGCGGGCAGGAACATCCGCTCGGTCAGGCCGCGTTCATGGACCAGCGCGATCAGATGCGGACGCTCGCGCAGCTCCCGGCGCAGGGCGGTGGCGACCGAGACGATCCGGGCGGCCGGGGTGCGCCCGCGCGGCCGGATCTCACCGAGCTCGCGCACGGTCCGCTCGACGAGCGCGTCGAGCAGCGACTCGCGGTTGCCGACGTGCCAGTAGATCGAGGTCACCGCCGTGCCCAGCTCGGCGGCGAGCTTGCGCATGCTGAGGGCTGCCGGGCCGTGCTGTCTGACCAGGGCCTCGGCGGTCGTCAGGATCTCCTCGCGGCTCAGAGACGTACGCGTCATGGTCCGCCTTCTTCCAACTCCGGTTCCCGCACGGCTCTTTACCCTTCATCGGCGGCGGTGTAACTGTGTTACAGAACCCCGGGGGACGGCACGGCGACCACAGGCTGAGGCACGACCGACGAAGGGTGGTACGACATGGCACGCGTACGGTACGGCGCTCGTACTCAGGAGGAGATCCGGGCCGCGCGCACCGCGAGCTCCAAGCTTCCCGACATCTGGTCCACCGGTGTGACGGCCGTCTGGGAGAGCGATCCGGACGCGGTCGCGGCCGTTCTGCCGCCGCCACTCAAGCCCGCCGAGAAGTCACTCGTACGGGCGAACATCAGCCGCGTCGAGCTGCCCGGCTATCCGCTCGGCGCGGGCTCGGTGGCGGTCTCCGCCGTCCATGACGGGCTGCCGGGGTGGTACCCGCTCGTGATGCCGATGACCCATGAGCGCGCGCTGATCGGCGGGCGCGAGGTGTTCGGCGAGCCGAAGAAGCTCGGGGAGGTCACCGTCGAGCGGGACGGCCTGGTCGTACGGGCCGCGCTGGCCCGGCACGGCATCGCCTTCGTCGAGGTGCGCGGGGCCGTCGACAGCGTCCTGCCGCTGCCGGAGCCCACCGAGAAGATCGACTTCTACTTCAAGTTCCTGCCCGCCGTGGACGGCGAGGGCTTCGAGATGGACCCCGTCCTGGTCCACTGCGTACGGAACGAGAAGGTCCGCAAGCTGGAGCGGATCACCGGGGACGTGGTGCTGCGCGAGTCGATGTACGACCCCGTCGCCGATCTGCCGGTGCGCCGCGTCGTGGAGATCACCATCGGCGAGAAGACCACCGACCAGCGCGGCCGGGTGGCCGAACGGGTCAGCGCGCAGGCCCTGTTGCCGTACATCCACCAGCGTTACGACGACCCGCAGCAGATCCTCGACGGGCCGCCGGCGGGGAGTGTCTGATGCGGCTCGCCGAGGGGCAGACCGCGGTCGTCACGGGCGCGGCGAGCGGGATCGGGCTCGCGATGGCCCGCCGGTTCGCGGCCGAGGGCCTGAACGTCGTCCTCGCCGACGTCGAGGAGGCGGCCCTGGACAAGGCGGCCGAGGAGTTGCGCGAGGAGGGCGCGCGGGTGCACGCGCGCGTGGTCGATGTCTCCGAGCGCGAGGAGGTGCGGGCGCTCGCCGACGCCGCGTACGACACCTTCGAGGGTGTCCATGTGCTCTGCAACAACGCGGGCGTCGGCTCCGGGGCCGAGGGCCGGATGTGGGAGCACGAGGTCAACGACTGGAAGTGGGCCTTCGCCGTGAATGTGTGGGGCGTCTTCCACGGCATCCAGGCCTTCGTGCCCCGCATGATCGCCTCGGGCGAGCCGGGCCATGTGGTCAACACCTCCTCCAGCGACGGCGGGATCGCGCCGCTGCCCACCGCGTCCGTGTACGCGGTCACCAAGGCGGCCGTCGTCACCATGACCGAGTCGCTGTACGCGCATCTGAAGGCGGAGCACGCGCGCGTGGGCGCGTCCGTGCTCTTCCCCGGCCCGCACATGCTGCGCACCGGCCTGTGGGAGTCGCACCGCAACCGGCCCGAGCGGTACGCCAAGGAGCGGCCCCGCAAAACGCCCTACCGCAGCCTGGACCAGTGGGAGGCGGCGATGCGGGCGGCCGGGCGCGAGATCCACTTCACCCCGGTCGAGGACGTCGCCGGGACGGTCGTGGACGGCATCCGGGCCGACCGCTTCTGGCTGCTCCCGCCGAGCGAGCACAGCGACGCGCAGATCAGGGCCAGGTCGCGGTCGATGCTGGACCGGGCCGAACCGACGTACCTGGAGAACTTCGTTCTCGACTGAGGACAGAGGCAAGAGGACTGAGGACTGACGACCGAGGACCGAGGACGGCAGTGATGACCGAGCCGAACGACCCGTATCTGATCATTTCCTCCGACTGCCACGCCGGACTGCCCACCGAGCGGTACCGGCCCTATCTCGACCCCCGTTTCCACCGGGAGTTCGACGACTTCCTCGCCGGGCGCGAGCGGCGCCGCGAGGAGATGACCCGCCTGGGCGTACGCAACGAGGCCTTCGCGGCCAAGTGGTTCGCCGACAACGAGGAAGGCCTCACAGGCGGTTGGGACGTCGAACGGCGGCTCAAGGAGCTCGACGGCGACGGGGTGGCGGCCGAGGTCGTCTTCCCCGACGCGGACGCCGTGGACAGCCAGACCGCCGCGCCCTTCGGCGTGGGCCTGGGCCTCTCCGGCGACCAGGACCCCGACCTCGGCATGGCGGGCGCCCAGGCGCACAACCGCTGGCTCGCCGAGTTCGTCGGGCAGCATCCCGAACGGCACTGCGGGGTCGCCCTGCTGCCGGTGACCGGCGACGTCACGCGCGTGGTGGCCGAGATCCACCGGGCCAGGGAGTCGGGGCTCGGGGCGCTGATGATCCCCTCGATGTGGGTCGACAAGGCCCCGTACCACGACCGCCGTTACGACCCGGTGTGGGCGGCGGCCGCCGAGACCGGGATGCCGCTGGTCACCCACTCGGGCGCCGCGCCCCGCCACGAATACGGCGACCACCTGGGTATCTACGTCAGCGAGGTCACCTGGTGGCCCGCCCGGCCGCTGTGGTTCCTGCTCTGGTCCGGCGTCTTCGAACGCCATCCGGGGCTGAGGTTCGGGGTGGCGGAGTCGGGCTGCTGGTGGCTGCCGAACCTGCTGTGGTTCATGGACCGGCTGTATCTGGGCGCCCACGGCGGCAAGAAGCTCTCGCCGTTCGCCGAGCTCAAGCGGCCGCCCAGCGAGTACCTGGACCGCCAGATCTTCGTCTGTGCCACCAACACCAAGCGCCGCGAGCTCGCCCAGCGCTACGAGATCGGCATCGACAACATCCTGTGGGGCTCCGACTTCCCGCACCCGGAAGGCACCTGGCCGCACACCCGGGAGTGGCTGAAGAAGACCTTCCACGACATCCCGGTGACCGAGACGCGCCGCATGCTGGGTCTGGCGGCCGCCGAGGTCTTCGGCTTCGACACCGCCGCGCTTGCCCCGATCGCCCGCCGCATCGGCCCGACCCCGGCCGAACTCGGCCAGAGCGACGACCAGTCGGCCGTCGAGGCGTCCTGGGCGCGCTCGCGAGAGGTGGGTCGGCACTGGCTCACCGACCACGACTTCCCGGTCCTGGGGGCGTCATGAACGCCGACCGGTACACGGTGATCTCGGCCGACTGCCACGCCGGCGCCGACCTCCTGGACTACAGGCCGTACCTGGAGAAGCGGTACCACGACGACTTCGACGCGTGGGCGGCCACCTACGTCAACCCGCACGAGGACCTGCTCGCCGACACCGCCGACCGCAACTGGAGCTCCGAGCGGCGGATCGCCGACCTGGAGGCCGACGGGATCGTGGCGGAGGTGATCTTCCCCAACACGATCCCGCCGTTCTTCCCGTCGGCGTCCCTGATGGCCCCCGCGCCGACCCGGGAGGAGCTGGACCTGCGCTGGGCGGGTCTACGCGCCCACAACCGCTGGCTCGCCGACTTCTGCGCGCTGGTCCCGGGCCGCCGGGCGGGGGTGGCGCAGATCCTCCTGAACGACGTCGACCGGGCGGTCGAGGAGATCCGCCGCACCAAGGAGGCGGGCCTGACCGGCGGCGTCATGCTCCCGGGCGCGCCGCCGGGCTCGGGACTGCCGGAGCTCTACTCGTCGGCGTACGACCCGATCTGGACGGTCTGCTCGGACCTGGACGTCCCGGTCAACCACCATGGCGGCTCCGCGTCCCCGCCGCTCGGCGAGGAACCGGCCGCGCGGGCCGTCTTCATGGTGGAGACCACCTGGTTCTCGCACCGGGCGCTCTGGCATCTGATCTTCGGCGGCGCGTTCCGCCGCCACCCCTCGCTCAAACTGGTCCTCACCGAACAGGGCGCGGGCTGGATCCCCGGTGTCATCGAGATGCTGGACTACTACCACGAGCGCCTGGTGTCGTCGGCGACCCGGGCGGCGACGGCGGAGTCCAAGTTCGGCGCGGGCCTGGCCGAGTCGATGGGCAAGGGACCGAGCCGGGTCTGGCGCGACAACTGCTACGTGGGCGCCAGCTTCATGCGCCCGCACGAGGTGCCGCTGCGCGACCGGATCGGCCTCGACAAGATCATGTGGGGCAGCGACTACCCGCACGACGAGGGCACCACCCCGTACTCCCGCGAGGGACTGCGCATCGCGTACGCGGGTCTGCCGCGCGACGACGTGGCACGGATGGTGGGCGGCAACGCGGCGCGCGTGTACGGCTTCGACCTGCCGCTCCTGGACGCGGTCGCGGCGAAGGTGGGCCCGACCGTCGAGGAGATCGCCGAGCCGATCGACGAGATCCCGCCGGGCGCGACGAGCCCGGTGTTCGCTCTTGGTGGGTCGGTACGGGTGTGGTGACGGCGGGGGTGAGACCCTTCGCCACATGACGGAAGCGGAGACGGCGCCCGGCCCGGACGAGTCCGGCGGGCACGACGAGGCCCATGGTGAAGCCCTCGGCGCGCGCCTGAACTGGCTGCGGGCCGCGGTCCTCGGCGCCAACGACGGCGTCGTCTCCACCGCGGGCCTCGTCGTCGGCGTCGCGGGCGCCACCGGCGACCGCTCGACGCTCCTGACGGCGGGCCTCGCGGGCCTCCTCGCGGGCTCGATGTCGATGGCGGCGGGCGAGTACGTCTCGGTGTCGACCCAGCGCGACTCCGAGAAGGCCGCGCTGGCGATGGAACGGCGCGAGCTTCGCGAGGAGCCCGAGGCCGAACTGGACGAGCTGACCGGCCTGTTGGAGGACCGCGGCCTCAGCGCCGAGCTGGCCCGGGAGGCGGCCGAACAGCTCACCGAACGCGACGCCCTGCGCGCCCACGCGCGCGTGGAGCTCGGCATCGACCCCGACGAGCTCGCCAACCCGTGGCACGCGGCGGGCGCGAGCTTCCTGGCCTTCACCGCCGGAGCCCTGCTGCCTTTGCTCGCCATCGTGCTGCCCACGGCGTCGGTGCGCCTGTACGTGACGGTCGGCTCGGTCCTGGCGGCCCTGGCCCTGACCGGCTGGTGGAGCGCGCGGCTGGGCTCGGCGCCGGTGGGGGCGGCGGTGCTGCGGAACATGGGCGGGGGTGCGCTGGCTATGGGGGTTACGTATGTTGCGGGGGTTTTGTTGGGGGCGGCGGGGGCTTGAGGTCAGAGGCGGTTGCGGTGAATCTTTAGCCGTTCTGGGGGGATCTGATCGGCGCCGATGAGGGGCATGTCGTCTGGGGCCCTGATGGTGAGGGCGGGCAGGTCTGCCAGTGGCGAGAGATCGAGCGGGGCACCGGCGGTCGTCGACTTGGCGAGGTACACCTCGGCCAAATGGGGCAGTTCGCGCAACGCAGCCAGCCCGGCCGGAATTTCGGACTCGATCAGGGACAGACTCTGGAGCCGGGCGGCGCTGGCCAGCCCGCCCAGATCGAGAGAATCGAGCTGGTAGAGGCCCAGGCGCGTCAGCCGTCCGAGCAGGTTGGGCATCGTGCACAGTTCCCGTAGTTGCGACCGTCCGGCGAGCGCCAGTTCACGGAGAAGCGGCCAGCGTTCGATGCCGTCGAGACTTGCGTATCGGATCTGACGCTGAAGCGTCAGCGTGGTCAGCTGCGGGCCCAGGGGAAGTTCCGTGAGGCTCTCGATGAGCGCGGGATAGCCGATGAAGGCTCTTTGGAGGCAGGTCGCCTCCCGCAGTGGCTCCAGCGAGAGTTCTGGATCAAGCATGTAGAGGGAGATTTGCTCAAGGCCCGGCTTAGCGATCGGTGTCAGATCCCGCAGTGCCGAACACTGGCTCAGACCCACCTGCTTGAGCAGGGGGAGCGAGGTCAGTGGAGTGAGATCTGTGAGACGCATATTGTCGTAGACGAAGACGTAATCCGCTGCCCGGACTTCGGCTAGCGGGGTGAGATCGGTGTGGTTGCCCGACACCTGGATGCGGCGAGCGTCAGGTACCAGGCGAAAGGCGAGCAACTGCTCCTGGGTCGTGGCAGTAAGCACGGATTTGTCCCACGTCCCCGCAGCCAACACCTCCCGCGCGTACTCCTCGGTGTCGAACGCCCCCCATGCAGCCGCGACCTGGCTGGCCACGGGCCACCGCCCATCCCCCCGAAACCGAGAGATCACCTCGAACGCCGCATCCCCCCTGATCGCCGCAGCAGTCCGCACCACCGCCCCCGCCTCGAACTCATCCAGCCCCTCCGGCCCCGGCAGCAGCTCAAGCACCAGCTCGCCCACCTTCGCCAGCTTCTCCGCGTCGTCCAGACAGCGCGGCGGCAGCAGCTCCCGGGTCCGGGCCTCGACCGATTCCCGGACCGCCGGGTCCAGCTCAGGGGCGTGCTCCAGGCAGGCCGCGGCCAACAGCGCCAACCGATGCCGCAGCAGCGGCGCCCGGTCGGCACGCCGGAGCAACTGCTTCAGCAGACGCGCCCGTTCGTCCGCCCGCGCGTGGCCGACCGCCATCTGCACGACGTCGTCCCACGTGTCGTCGTGCGCATTCGCCGCCAGGACGCCGAAGTCGCGGGACTCCACCGCTGCCTTCGCGCCGAGGTAGTCCTGGAAGGTGCGGTGCACGAAACCGACGGTGCCGGGGGCCGGTTCGCGGAGGAGGCCGCTGCGGATGAGGAGATGGGCGAAGACCTGCTCGGCCGTGCCTCGCACCTGCGGCATCGCCGTCAACCAGTCGGCGATCATCTCCATGGCCTCGCTCTGCTCGGCCTCCACCTGGGCGTTGCGGATCAGCCAGTACGCGAGGCGCTGGAGGAGCGCGGTCTGTTCCTCGCGGGTGAGCTCGACGCCCTCCACGCACGCGATCTCGCGTTCCGTGTCCCGTCGTACGAGCAGCATGTCGAGGGCCGCGTCGTACAACTCCTTCCTCGCGCGCGGCAGTTGCATCCGGCGGTCGCGGTTGAGCGCGCACAGCAGGGCGCACATCAGCGGGTTGGTGGCGAGCCGTCCCAGGTCGCGGCGGCTGCCGACCGCTTGGCGCAGCGAGGCCTCGTACGTCGCCAGCTGCGCGCGTTCGGCGTCGCTCAGGCACTCGCCGCGCGCGGCGTCGTGCCAGTGGCCGATGAACGCGCGGATGTCGTCGCGTTCCATCGGCAGCAGTGAATGGGCCACGAAGGCCTGCCGGGAGAGCCAGTCGACGGGGACGGCGGAGGGGCGGGTGGTGACGACGTACCGCGCGTTCGGGAACGCTGTGATCAGGGACTTCAGCCAGGTCTCGGTACGCGCGCGCAGCCGCGTCGGGACCTCGTCCACCCCGTCGACGAGGACGAGTGCCCGTCCTCCCGCGAGCAGTTGCTCCACCCACCCGGCGGGCGCGCGCAGCGGCACCCCGGCCGCGCGCAGGAACTCGTCGGGCAGCGGGAGCGCGTCGGCCTGGGTGAAGGCGCGCAGCCGCAGTACGAAGGGGACGCACCGGTTCCAGTCCGCCAGGTCGCCGGTGAACGTGCGCCGGGCGGCGTTGAGGGCCAGCCACTGCACGAGGGTGCTCTTGCCGGAGCCCGCGGGTCCCCGCAGCACCACGCGATCGGCGCCCGCGAGCGCCTGCTCGGCCTTGACCGCGACCTGGTCGCCCCGGGCGGGGAGAGCCCGCTCGCCCTTGATCGCCACCTGGTCGCCCCGGGCAAGGCCGAAGTCCCCGCGCTCCCCGCTCACCGCGAGGCTGATGTACGCCGTGTCCAGCGCCCATTCGCTCCGCGAGCGCCCCAGCGTCAGCCCGTACAACTCAAGGCGCCCGTGCGTCTCGGTCATATAGGCCGCGTACTGCTCCTCGAAGCTCAGGGCCGTTGCCTCCGCGCGCGGGCCGAGCCGGTCGCGTACGTCCGCCACCAGCGTGTGCGTCCGGCCCGCCGCCCTCGCCTGCTCCACCGCCGCACGCGCGGCGAACGCGGGGTGTGCGGTCAGCTGCTCGACCACGTGGACGCAGCAGTGCCCCAGCAGCTCCTCGTACAGCGCCTCGCCCGGGCCCGGGTGCGGGCGGCGGAGCTCGGCGTACAGCCGCCCGGAGTCCAGGTCGAGCGCGAACAGGCGCTCCGGCGTGATCTCGCCCGCCGCCGCGAACGCGTCCGCCACCGCGTCGGCCGCCGCCGTCCGCTCGTACTCGGGCAGCGAGCCGTACGAGTCCGTGAGCCGCCGCCCGAGCACCTTCGCAAGGCGTTCCGGCGACGCGGGCCTCGGCAGCGGGCGCACGGGGGCCTGGACCAGGCCCGCGCCGGCCTTCGGGCTCAGGAGGGACTTGGCGACGGTGGAGGCCACCGTGCTCGCCACTCGTACGAGCACAACTTCCATGCCTGACACGGCAGTTGACCTCCCCCTGGGGCCCGGAGGAGGGAATCGTACGCCCGGCGGCGATGCCGTCATTGGCAGAAGGTGCCAAAAGTCGCTGACAACTTGTCTCGCATACTTGTCAGTAACAACCTCTAGCGCGCCCGCCACCCCGCCCCTACGGTGCAGGCATGTCGCCGAACCTGCCCGATGTCGTGCTGTGGTCGATACCTGCCTTCGTGCTGCTCACCGTCGTCGAAATGGTGAGTTACCGGATACATCCGGACGACGATGCCGCCGGGTACGAGACGAAGGACGCCGCCACCAGCGTCGGCATGGGCCTCGGCAGTCTGGTCTTCGACGCGCTGTGGAAGATCCCGATCGTCGCGATCTACACCCTGGTGTACGAGCTGACCCCGCTCAGCGTCCCGATCCACTGGTGGACCCTGCCGCTGATGCTGCTCGGGCAGGACTTCTTCTACTACTGGTCGCACCGGGGCCACCATGTGATCCGGATCCTGTGGGCCTGCCATGTGGTGCACCACTCCAGCAAGAAGTTCAACCTCACCACCGCGCTGCGCCAGCCCTGGACGACGTGGACGGTGTGGCCGTTCTATGTGCCGCTGATCGCCCTCGGTGTGCACCCGGCGGCGCTCGCGTTCTGCTCGGCCACCAACCTGGTCTACCAGTTCTGGGTGCACACCGAGCGGGTCGGCAAGCTGCCCCGGCCGTTCGAGTTCGTCCTGAACACGCCCTCCCACCACCGGGTCCACCACGCCTCCCAGGGCGGCTATCTGGACCGGAACTTCGGCGGCATCCTGATCGTCTGGGACCGGATGTTCGGGTCGTTCACCCCCGAGACCGACCGGCCCGTCTACGGCCTCACCAAGAACATCTCCACCTTCAACCCGCTGCGGGTCGCCACCCACGAGTACGCGGCGATCGCCCGTGACGTACGGGCCGCGAGCAGCTGGCGCGAGCGGGCCGGGCGGGTCTTCCGGGGCCCGGGCTGGCAGCCTGCCGCCCCCGTCACGACCGAGCCTGCTGAGGCCACGCCCGTCACCGACCCCGCGCCCGTCTCCGAGCAGCACGCGTGACGGCGGTCGCCGCCGAGGGGAACCGCGCCCGGCTCGCCCGTCCGCTGCTGCTCGCCTTCGGGGCCGTCGCCGTCGTCGACCTGCTCTGCCTCGCCGCCGGGTGGCGGGCCGGGCATCTCGTCGCCAAGCCGCTCCTGATGCCACTGCTCGCCGGGCACGTGTACGCGCGCGGTGGGCCCCGCCTGCTGGTGGCCGCGCTGCTGTGCGGCTGGGGCGGGGACGTGTTCCTGCTGTCCGGCGCCGACCCCGCGTTCCTGCTCGGGATGGGCTCGTTCGCGGCCGGGCACGTCTGCTACCTGGTGCTCTTCGGGCGGGGCCGGACGTCCGGGGCGCTCGGGGCCGCGTACGGGCTCGCGCTTGTCGGGACCGTCGCCGCGCTGTGGGGCGATCTTCCGGCCGGGCTGCGCATCCCCGTCGCCGGGTACAGCCTGCTGCTCACCGCGATGGCGTACCGCTCCAGCGGGCTCGGGCCGGTCGTGGGGCTCGGCGGGGCGCTGTTCCTGCTCTCCGACACGCTGATCGCCACCGGGGTCGCCGACTGGCCGCAGCTGCCGCGCCCGGACTTCTGGGTGATGCTCACGTATCTCGCCGCGCAGGCACTCCTGGCACAGGCGTACGGTGAGAACCGGACTTCCCGTACGGCCGTGTTCCGTACGCCCCCCGACTGACCAGCAAGGACCTGCCCCATGCGCGCCACCGTCATCCATGCCCCCCACGACATCCGGGTGGAGGAGGTGCCGGACCCGAAGGTGCAGCTGCCCACCGACGCCGTGGTCCGTGTGCTGCGCGCCTGCATCTGCGGCAGCGACCTGTGGGCCTACCGGGGCGAGTCCGCGCGCCAGCCCGGCCAGCGCATCGGGCACGAGTTCCTGGGCATCGTCGAGGACGCGGGCGCCGAGGTGAACGGGTTCAAGGCCGGTGACCTCGTGGTCGCGCCGTTCGTCTGGTCGGACGGCACCTGCGAGTTCTGCGCCGAGGGGCTGCAGACGTCGTGCCCGCAGGGCGGGTTCTGGGGCTCGGTGGGCTCCGACGGCGGCCAGGGCGAGGCGGTCCGGGTGCCGTTCGCCGACGGCACGCTGGTCAAGCTGCCCGCAGCGGCGGCCTCCGACGACCATCTGCTCACCGCCCTGCTCGCCCTCTCCGACGTGCTCGGCACCGGCCACCACGCCGCCGTCGGCGCGGGTGTGAAGCGCGGCTCCACGGTCGCCGTCGTCGGCGACGGGGCCGTCGGGCTCTGCGGAGTGCTCGCCGCCAAGCGGCTCGGCGCCGAGCGGATCATCGCGCTCGGCCGCCACCAGGTCCGCACCGACATCGCGCGGACCTTCGGCGCCACGGACGTCGTCGCCGAGCGCGGCGAGGCCGCCGTCGACGCGGTGCGCGAGCTGACCCGGGGCCAGGGCGCGCACGCGGTCATCGAGGCGGTCGGCACCGAGCAGTCGATGCGTACGGCCGTGGAGATCACCCGCGACGGTGGCGCCATCGGCTATGTCGGCGTCCCGCACGGCAGCGGCACCGGCCTCGACCTGAGCGTCATGTTCGACCGCAACATCGCCCTGCGCGGCGGCGTCGCCCCGGCCCGCGCCTACATCCCCGAGCTCCTGCCGGACGTCCTGTCCGGCACCGTCGACCCGTCCCCGGTCTTCGACCTGACGGTCGGCATCGACGGCGTCCCGGGCGGCTACAAGGCGATGGACGAGCGGACGGCGCTGAAGGTGCTGGTCAAGCCGTAGTTCGTACGGAGTACGGGTACGGGTCGGGCGTCTTGTACGACGGCCCGGCACCCCGGCCGGGTCACGCGGGCAGCCACTTCGGGCTGTCCGCGCCCCAACGCCCGGCCGGGCGCGCCCAGTTCGTCGGCCCGCTCGTGAAGGCGACCGGCGGCAGCGCGTGGCGCAGGCGGCCGACCGGGCTGTCCGCCTCCGCGAGCCAGGGAGCCGGGTCGTACGGGCCTGCAGGCGCGGCCGGTTGCCTCGGCAGGTCATGGACCAGCCACTTCGCGGTCTGTGCCAGGGCGAGCCGGGCCACCCGGCCACCGCCGTCCCGCCCGCGCTCGGTCAGTGCGCGCAGCACCGCCGCCGCGAGCAGATAGCCCGTACCGTGGTCCAGGGCCTGCGCGGGCAGCGCGCCCAGGCGTCCGTCGGACGTGCCCTCGACCGCCGCGATCCCCGTCGCCACCTGCACCAGACTGTCGAAGCCGCGCCGATGCACCCACGGCCCGTACTGCCCCCACGCCGACAGCTGCGCCACCACCGCGCCCGGCCGACGTGCGGCGATCGCCTCCGGGGCCAGGCCGAACGGGTCGAGCGCGCCCGGGCGGTAGCCCGTGACGACCACGTCCGCCTGGGCGAGCAGTTCCTCGAACGTGGCGCGGTCCGCGCGGGCACGCAGATCCAGGACCGCCGAGCGCTTCCCCGAGCCGGTGTCGCTGTGCGCGTCCTGGCTCTCCGGCAGCTGCGGGGCGTCGATCCGCAGCACGTCCGCGCCGAGCAGCGCGAGCGTGCGGGTGGCGACCGGGCCCGCGATCACCCGGGTGAGGTCGAGGACGCGTACCCCGGCGGCCGGGAGCAGCGGCGAACCGGAGAGCGGCCCGAGCGGGCGTCCGGGGCCGTCGTCGGTGCGGGCCAGCGTCAGCAGCGGGTGGGCCGCGACCGCTCGGCCCTGCTCGTGCGCCGCCCATTCGCCGGGCGTACGGGCCGCGACGGCCAGGCCGCCCGCCTCGTACACCACCGTCTCGATGTCCTCGGCCCGCCGCCCCGCGAACTCCGCCCCGACCGCCGCCACGGCCCGCTCGTCGTCGAGCTCGGGCAGCCCGAGCGCGGCGAGCAAACGGGTGCGGTGGTGCGGGTAGTTGGCGTGCGTGCGCACCCAGCCGTCCCGGGTGCGCCAGAACCGGGAGAGCGGCGCGAAGGAGACCGGGGCGCGCCCGTCCACGAGCAGATGCCGCTCACTGAGAAACGCCGTGCCCACCGCCCCGTCGTCCACCCGCACACCCGGCACCGGGGAACCGGTGCGCTGCGCGGCCAGTTCGGCGGCGGCGAGCGAACACACCGCGACCGTGGCGCGGGCCAGAGCGGCCACCGGCAACCGGGCGGGGAGCACCCCGATGGGCTCGCCATAGCTGATCCGCCCGGTCAGCGCGGGGTCGCCGCCCAACGCCGCCCAAGCCTGCGCGGTACCGTCCGCGCCACCGTTCCCCGTTGCGTGAGTCATGCACGCACTATGGCACGGCCGAGGCCGGGCGAAACGGGTCGCCCGGCCCCAACCCGGCGGCTAGCGCACCGCGTTCAGGGCGTCCACGATCCCCGCCCCATAGAACCCGCTGTGGTGCCGCCCGCCCTCGCAGACCGCGTCCGGCTTGCCGTCGCCGTCGATGTCGTACGGGTCGGGGCAGGCCGTCGGGTCGGCGCCGTCCTTCAGGAGCTGCTTGATCTTCCAGGCGGGCGCGTGCGGGTGCTCGGACTTCAACAGCGCGGCCACGCCCACCACATGCGGGGTCGCCATGGACGTACCCGCCATGTAGGCCCACTTGCCGCCGGGCACCGGGCCGAGGATCAGGCCGCTGGTGGCCGGGGCCTGCGGCGGCTGGTACGCGGTGGAGTCGCCGCCGGGCGCGGCGACGTCGATGACGCCCAGACCGTAGTTGGAGAACGAGGACTTCAGTCCCTTGGCCCCGGTCGCGGCGACCGTGACCACACCCGGGAGCTCGGTCGGGATGTCGAAGCACTTGCTCGTGTCGACGGTCCGGTTGCCCGGAGTGGTGTCGTTGGGGCTGGCCGGGTCGGTGATCGAGTCGGCCGCGAGGTCGTAGCTCTCGTTGCCGGCCGCCGCCACATTGACCGTGCCCTTGGACTCGGCGTACCGGCTGGCCCGGGTGATCGCCTCGACCAGCGCCTTCTGATCCGGGTCGGTGGTGCAGTTGAAGTACCAGGGGTCGGTGTAATAGCTGTTGTTGGTCACATCGATACCGTGGTCGGCGGCCCACATGAAGCCGCAGACGACGGCCTCGGTGTAGAAGAAGCTGCCGCCCTGGGTGGACACCTTGATCGCGGCGACCTTCACCCCGGGTGCCACGCCCGTGATGCCCACCCCGTTCTTCGCCGCGGCTATCTCGCCCGCCACATGCGTGCCGTGCGGGGAGCCGCCGGTGGTGAACGGGCGCCAGGCGCCGTCCGTGGTGTCCGGCTTGCCGCCGATGCAGCTCACCGACTTGGAGCGGTCGAAGTTGGGCGCGATGTCCGGGTGGGTGTCGTCGACGCCCGTGTCGATGACGCCGACGGTCACCTTGGAGCTGCCGAGCGTCTTCTCATGCGCCTTGTCGGCCTTGATGGCCTTCAGATCCCACTGCAACGGCTCCAGCGGATCCTCCCCGGCCGCAGCCCCGGCGGTCGCGGCCTTCACCTCTTCCTCGGTGAGCAGCTTCGGCGTACCGACATCGGTCGTCGCCTGCGCGGGCAGCGGCGCGGTCCGCGTCGCCCCGGCCGAGGCGACACCTCGTACTTCTCTGATGGTCTTGGCGAAGTCCGGGTTGGCCGAGTGGACGACGATCACGCCGATACGGTCGTACGCCTGCACCACAGTGCCCCCGGCGTCCCCGATCGCCTTGGTGATCCGGGCCGAACCCCCCTGTCCCTTGCGGAGGTTGACGACATAGCTGAGCGAGGGTGCGGCATCGGTCCGCGCGGTTGCCTTCGCCGGAGCCGCGTCGGCCGGTGCGGCGGACGCGCTCCCGGGCAGCACGGCGAGGGCGGTGGCGGTCGCCATGCCGACGGATGCGGCGATGACGCGCTGCGTACGGGAGATGTGCAACGTCATGGGTTCTCCATGTGGTTGACGGATGTCTCGGTACGTACGGAAGTGCCTTGCGGGTGCTGCCCGGTCGCCCGGTCAGTCAGTCATCCGGTCCTGCGCTTGCTCACTCGGTCACCCGGTCACTCGGTCACCGCGCGCAGCGCGTTCACGACGCCGAAGCCGTAGAACCCGTTGACGCGCTTGCCGCCCTCGCAGGTGGAGTCCTGGACGCCGTTGCCGTCCGGGTCGTAGAGGCCGGTCGGGCAGCCGGGGTTGTCGGCCTGCGCCTTGAGCATCGCCCGCAGCGCTGCCGGGGACGCCCATGGGTGCCTGGACTTCAGCAGCGCGGCGACCCCCACGACGTGCGGCGTCGCCATCGAGGTGCCCTGCTTGTAGCCGTACAGCCCGCCGGGCAGCGTGGACAGGACGCGGCCGTTCTTGTCCGGGGTGTCCGGGATCTGGTACTTGTCACCGCCGGGCCCGGCCACGTCGACCTGCCCGAGGCCGTAGCTGGAGTAGTACGACTTGATCCCCTGCGCACCGGTCGCGGAGACGGTGACGACACCCGGCAACTGGGCCGGAATATCAGGGCACTTGGCCGGGTCCACGGTCGTCGTGGGATGCGGCGCGGGCTGGTCGTCGGGGCTGGTGGTGTCGGTGAGCGCGTGCTTCGAGAGGTCGAAGTTCTCGTTGCCCGCCGCCGCGACATTGAGGACGCCCTTGTTCTCGGCGTACCGCGTGGCCCGGGTGACCGCGTCCAGCAGCGCCTTCTGGTCCGGGTCGTCCTTGCAGTTGAAGTACCAGGGGTCCACGTAATAGCTGTTGTTGGTGACGTCGATGTGGTGCTCGGCGGCGAAGACGAAGCCGCAGACCACCGCCTCGGTGAAGAACAGCCCGCTGCCCTGCTCGGCGACCTTGATCCCGGCGACCTTCACACCCGGCGCGACCCCGGCCACCCCGATCCCGTTGCGGGCGGCCGCGATCTCGCCCGCGACATGGGTGCCGTGGTCGCTGCCGCCGACGTACGGCCGCCAGGCGCCCGGCGAGGTGTCGGCGACGCCGCCCACGCAGTTGGCCGACTGGGACACGGAGAAGTTGGGCGCCAGGTCCGGGTGGGTGTCGTCGACCCCGGTGTCGATCACGCCGACGGTGACCCGGCGGCTGCCCTGGTAGATCTTGGCGGCCTTGTCGGCGCCGATCGCCCGCAGGTCCCACTGGTTGGCCTCAAGCGGCTCCTGGCCGGGCCCGGCCGCGGCCGTCGCCTTCGCGGCCTCGGCCGGGGTGAGCGTCTGGGTGGTGCCCTCCTCGGTGGTGGCGAGGGACTTCAAAGGAGTGGTGCGGGTGGCGCCGGCCGACGCGACGCCCCTGACCTCGCGTATCCGCTGGGCGAACGCGGGGTTCGTCGAGTGCACGACGACCACGCCTATCCGGTCGTACGAGACGACGACCGTGCCGCCCGCCTCGGCTATCGCCTTCTGCACACGGGCCGAAGTGCCGTGTCCGCCGGTGGTGTTGACCACGTACGACAGGTTCGGCCCGTCGGCGGGGGCGGCCGGTGCGGCCGAGGCCGTGCCCGCCGGGAGGAAGCCGAGCGAGGCGGTGAGCGCCAGACCGGCCGGGAGCGCGAGCGCCCGTCGCCGCCGGGATCCCAGATGCGCCATGGGTTCTCCACATCATCCGTGAGAACCGTCCGCCCGCGGGTCGCGGTTGGACGGGTACATGACCAGCGAAGCTATCGCCGATCATCCCGGCCCATCAACGAGTTCGGCGGTGTTCGTCCGAGAATTCGTGTGCGTGCCGTGAACGCGACGGAGAGAAAATCCACCGGCCTGAACCGAGACGCGACGCCGTCCGTGCCGTTGTCAGGGGGACCACCATCACCGATCCCCGACAGTGAGGTCCCCCTTGTCGTCCATCCCCACCGCACCCTCGTCGCGAGGAGACTCCGTGGCCACCGATGTGCCACCGCCCCCGGGCGGTACCGACGCGCGCGTCCAGCCCCCCACCGAGCAGTTCGTCGCGGTGCAGGCGAGCGAGGAGTTCGCCGAACTGCGCCGCACCCACCGCAGGTTCGCGTTTCCGCTGACGGTCGCCTTCATCGCCTGGTACCTGCTGTACGTCCTGCTGTCGAACTACGCGGGCGGCTTCATGGGCCACAAGCTGTTCGGCAACATCAACGTGGCGCTCGTCTTCGGCCTCGCCCAGTTCCTCACCACCTTCCTCATCGCCTGGCTCTACTCGCGGCACGCCGCCACCGAGCTGGACCCGCGCGCCGAGGCGATCAAGTCCCGTATGGAGGCCGACGCATGAGCGCCGCGTACGCCCACGTCCCGCTCGCGGCGACCGCGACCAGCGAGCACCGGCCGCTGATCATCACCCTGTTCTCGGTGTTCGTCGTCGCGACCCTGGTCATCACCGTCTGGGCCGGTCGCCAGACCAAGAGTGCCGCCGACTTCTACGCGGGCGGCCGCCAGTTCACCGCCTTCCAGAACGGGCTCGCGGTCTCCGGCGACTACATGTCCGCCGCGTCCTTTCTGGGCATCGCCGGAGCCATCGCGCTCTTCGGGTACGACGGCTTCCTGTACTCGATCGGCTTTCTCGTCGCCTGGCTGGTCGCGCTGCTGCTCGTCGCGGAGCCGCTGCGCAACTCCGGCCGGTACACGATGGGCGACGTCCTCGCGTACCGGATGCGCCAGCGGCCGGTGCGCACGGCGGCCGGTACCTCCACGATCGTCGTCTCGATCTTCTATCTGCTCGCGCAGATGGCCGGTGCGGGCGTGCTCGTCTCGCTGCTGCTCGGCATCACCAGCGACGCGGGCAAGATCCTGATCGTCGCCCTGGTCGGCGTGCTCATGATCGTGTACGTCACCATCGGCGGTATGAAGGGCACCACCTGGGTGCAGATGGTCAAGGCGGTCCTGCTCATCGCGGGCACCATCCTGATCACCTTCCTCATCCTGCTGAAGTTCCACTTCAACCTCTCCGACCTGCTGGGCACGGCCGCCAAGAACAGCGGCAAGGGCAGCGCGTTCCTGGAGCCCGGGCTGAAATACGGCAAGACCGGCACGTCCAAGCTGGACTTCATCTCGCTCGGCCTCGCCCTGGTGCTCGGCACCGCGGGTCTGCCGCACATCCTGATCCGCTTCTACACCGTCCCGTCGGCCAAGGCCGCCCGGAAGTCGGTCAACTGGGCGATCGGGATCATCGGCGCGTTCTATCTGATGACGATCGTGCTCGGGTTCGGCGCGGCCGCGCTGCTCAAACCGGCCGACATCATCGCCTCCAACCCGGCCGGCAACACCGCGGCGCCGCTCGCGGCCCTGGAGATCGGCGGCGGCAGCGGCTCCAACGGGGGCGCGATCCTGCTGGCGGTGATCTCGGCGGTCGCCTTCGCCACGATCCTCGCCGTCGTCGCGGGCCTCACCCTCGCCTCGTCGTCGTCCTTCGCGCACGACATCTACGCCAACGTCATCCGCAAGGGGAAGGCGACCGAGCAGGAGGAGGTCCGGGCCGCGCGCTGGGCGACCGTCTTCATCGGCGCGGTCGCCATCGTGCTCGGCGCCTTCGCGCGCGACCTGAACGTCGCGGGTCTGGTGGCGCTGGCCTTCGCGGTCGCCGCCTCCGCCAATCTGCCGACCATCCTGTACAGCCTGTTCTGGAAACGGTTCACCACCCAGGGCGCGCTGTGGTCGATCTACGGCGGTCTGACCACGGCGGTCGTCCTGGTGCTGTTCTCGCCGGTGGTCTCCGGCAACCCGAAGACGTCGATGTTCAAGGGCGTCGACTTCCACTGGTTCCCGCTGGAGAACCCCGGCCTGATCTCGATCCCGGTCGGCTTCCTGCTCGGCCTGATCGGCTCGCTCCTGTCCAAGGAGGAGCCGGACGCCGGCAAGTACGCGGAACTGGAGGTCAAGTCCCTCACGGGGATCGGCGCGCACTGAGGACGTCCGTACGGAAACCCACCGCGGCCGTGTCGTAGAGACCTACGACACGGCCGCGTCGCACCTCGTGGCAAACGGCCCCTGTGGTTGTCACACCTCTCGCGTAGGCTCGGCGGTATACATCATCCGAACACCGGGGGAGGGGGCCCACAGTGCTCATCGACACGTACGGCCGGGTCGCCACTGACCTGCGCGTTTCGCTGACGGACCGCTGCAATCTGCGCTGCACCTACTGCATGCCGGAAGAGGGCCTTCAGTGGCTCTCCAAGCCGGATCTGCTCACCGACGACGAGATCGTCCGGCTGATCCGGATCGCCGTCACCGATCTCGGGATCACCGAGGTCCGCTTCACCGGCGGGGAGCCGCTGCTGCGGCCCGGCGTCGTCGGCATCGTGGAGCGCTGCGCGGCACTGGAGCCGCGCCCCCGGATGTCGATCACCACCAACGGCATCGGCCTGAAGCGCACGGCGGCCGCACTGAAATCGGCCGGTCTGGACCGGGTCAACGTCTCCCTGGACACCCTGCGCCCCGACGTCTTCAAGACCCTCACCCGTCGTGACCGCCACAAGGACGTCATCGAGGGCATGGCGGCCGCCCGCGAGGCCGGGCTCACCCCGGTGAAGGTCAACGCGGTCCTGATGCCCGGGCTCAACGACGACGAGGCCCCCGACCTGCTGGCCTGGGCGGTGGAGAACGACTACGAGCTGAGGTTCATCGAGCAGATGCCGCTGGATGCCCAGCACGGCTGGAAGCGCGACGGCATGATCACGGCGGGTGACATACTCGCCTCGCTCCGTACGCGGTTCACGCTCACCCCCGAGGGCGACGACGAGCGGGGCTCCGCGCCCGCCGAGCGCTGGGTGGTGGACGGCGGGCCGCACCGGGTCGGCGTCATCGCCTCGGTGACCCGCCCGTTCTGCGCCGCCTGCGACCGCACCCGGCTCACCGCCGACGGCCAGGTCCGCACCTGTCTGTTCGCGCGCGAGGAGTCGGACCTGCGGGGCGCGCTGCGCTCGGGGGCGCCGGACGAGGAGATCGCCCGGCTGTGGAAGCTGGCGATGTGGGGAAAGAAGGCCGGATCCGGTCTGGACGACCCGGCGTTCCTCCAGCCCGACCGCCCGATGTCAGCGATCGGTGGCTGATTCCCACTCGGCGAGCGGCACCACGTCCTTGAGGAAACCGCGCATCCCGAGGAACTGGGAGAGGTGCTCGCGGTGTTCGTCGCACGCGAGCCACGTCTTGCGGCGCTCCGGCGTGTGAAGCTTCGGGTTGTTCCATGCCAGCACCCAAACGGCGTCGGTGCGGCAGCCCTTGGCGGAACAGATGGGCGTCTCGTCGGCGATCTCGTCACTCACGGATACATTCTGCGCCATCAACGAGGGGTGACATGGCGACGCCGAGCAGCCACGGGGGGAGCTGCCCGGCGTCGGTCCGTCGCTCCGACGGGGGATGCGGAGCGCCTACGCAGTATGTCATGGGGGACCCGGTGTGGTGCACCGGAACTTCATGATTGATCTGAGCTTTTCTTGAGCTTTGCAGACTGTGACGGATCAGGTCTGCTCGCGTGACCACTGTTCGTGGTCAGGGGTCCCGGCGGCCCCCGAAGGCCGCGTCGGACCGCCCTGCGGAGCGGCCCCGAGCATGGGTCGCGACGGCGCCGGAATGTAGGTCGAGGGCAGTGAAGGCACGTTCTCCCGACCGGCGTTGGCGATCACGACAGCCACATAGGGGAGCAGGGCTCCCAACACCAGGGTCACGATTGCGACAGGGCGCTCGATGTTCCACAGGACGGCGGTCAGGACGACCGACACCGTACGGATCGACATCGAGATCACATAGCGCCGCTGGCGCCCCCGCACATCCTCGGCGAGTCCCTGCCGGGCCCCGGTGATCCGGAAGACCTCGGCCCCGCTCCGCTTCCGCAGCACGCTCCACCACCCGACTCCACACCGGACTCTCCCCGGCCCGGACTGCTCTCACCGTACGCCCGGGGTCCGCCGGGTTCGAGACCGGGGCAGGTCCGACGTGTGCGAATGATCCGGTGCGTACTGCGTATGGACGTGTCCGACATGCGCCGTATGGCGGATGGGTCAACACTGGCTGCGACCGCTCATGTCGAGCGGAAGGCCCCGGCGCGGTGCTCAGCACAGCGCTCCTGACGGGCGGAACGAGGAGGCAGCCATGGGCTGGTTGTGGGCGATCATCGTGGGTTTCGTGCTGGGCATCATCGCGAAGGCGATCCTGCCCGGTAAGCAGCACAGTCCGCTCTGGCTGACGACCATCTTCGGCATCATCGGCGGCGTGGTCGGCAACTCGATCGCCAGGGCGATCGGCATCGCCGAGACCAAGGGCATCGACTGGGGCCGGCACGGCCTCCAGGTCGCGGCGGCGGTCGTGATCGTCTTCCTCGGCGACATGGTGTACATGGCGCTGAGGGGCAACAAACAGCAGGCCTGACGGTACGCGGACGGGGCGGCGGGTCCGACGGTACGCCGAAGGGGGCGGCCCGTGACGGAACCGCCCCCTCCGTACGTATCGAAGGCGCAGGTCAGGCGCCGGTGACCTCGATCGCCGCCAGGTTCTTCTTGCCGCGGCGCAGCACCAGCCACCGGCCGTGCAGCAGGTCCTCGGCCGTGACGACCGCGTCCTCGGACGTCACCTTCGCGTTGTTCACGTAGGCGCCGCCCTCCTTCACGGTGCGCCGGGCCGCCGACTTGCTCGCCACCAGCTCGACCTCGGCGAACAGATCGATGACCAGGCCGAGCTCGGCCACCTTGGCGTGCGGCAGCTCGCTGAGCGCGGCGGCCAGCGTCGGCTCGTCCAGCTCCGCGAGGTCGCCCTGACCGAACAGCGCCTTCGACGCGGCGATGACGGCCGCGCACTGGTCGGCGCCGTGCACCAGCGTGGTCAGCTCCTCCGCGAGCGCGCGCTGCGCGGCGCGCGCCTGCGGGCGCTCCTCGGTGAGCTGCTCCAACTCCTCGATCTCCGTACGGGACTTGAAGCTGAAGATCCGCAGGAACTTGGAGACATCACGGTCGTCCGCGTTCAGCCAGAACTGGTAGAACGCGTACGGCGTGGTGCGCTCCGGGTCCAGCCAGACCGTGCCGGACTCCGTCTTGCCGAACTTGGTGCCGTCCGCCTTGGTGATCAGCGGGGTGGCCAGCGCGTGCACCTCGGCCTCGGGCTCGACCCGGTGGATCAGGTCGGTGCCCGCAGTGAGGTTGCCCCACTGGTCGCTGCCGCCGGTCTGGAGCACACAGCCGTGCCGCCGGTACAGCTCCAGGAAGTCCATGCCCTGGAGGATCTGGTAGCTGAACTCGGTGTAGCTGATGCCCACGTCGGAGTTGAGCCGCCGCGCGACCGCCTCCTTGGCGATCATCTTGTTGACCCGGAAGTGCTGGCCGACATCGCGCAGGAACTCGATGGCCGACAGGCCCGACGTCCAGTCCAGGTTGTTGACCATGGTCGCGGCGTGCGGGCCCTCGAAGTCGAGGAACCGCTCGATCTGCCCGCGCAGCCGCTCGACCCAGCCCGCGACGACCTCGGGCGCGTTCAGCGTGCGCTCCGAGTTCGGCTTGGGGTCGCCGATCAGGCCGGTGGCGCCGCCGACCAGACCCAGCGGACGGTGGCCCGCCTGCTGGATCCGGCGCATGGTGAGGATCTGGACCAGGTTGCCCAGGTGCAAGCTGGGCGCGGTCGGGTCGAAGCCGCAATAGAACGTGACGGGACCGTCCGCGAACGCCTTGCGCAGTGCGTCCTCGTCAGTGGAGAGGGCGATCAGCCCGCGCCACTGCAGCTCATCGACGATGTCCGTCACGGTCGTACGTCTCCTAGGTCTGATGTATCGATTGGGCCTGATGTATCGATTGGCAACAGCCAGTGTATGGGGGTCACACGCCCTGGCTGACCGAGCTCATGTTGAAGTCCGGCACCCGCAGGGCGGGCATCGCGGTCCGGGTGAACCAGTCGCTCCACTCCCTCGGCAGGGTCTTCTCGGTCCGCCCCGCCTCGGTGGCCCGCGACAGCAGGTCCACCGGCGACTCGTTGAACCGGAAGTTGTTGACCGCGCCGACCACCTCGCCGTTCTCCACGAGATAGACGCCGTCCCGGGTGAGCCCGGTGAGCAGCAGCGTCGCCGGGTCGACCTCGCGGATGTACCAGAGGCAGGTCAGCAGCAGGCCGCGTTCGGTGGCGGCGACCATCTCCTCCAGCGAGCGCTCGCCACCGCCGTCCAGGACCAGGTTGCCGATCGAGGGCGTGACGGGCAACCGAGTAAGCCCCGCGCTGTGCCGGGTGGTGATCAGCCGCTCCAGCCTGCCGTCCCGCATCCAGTCGGTGGGGGTCAGCGGCAGACCGTTGTCGAAGACGGAGGCGTCGTCGCCCGAGGCGTGGGCCAGCTGGAACGGCGCGGACTCCAGGCCCGGCTCGTTCGGGTCGCTGCGCAGCGTCAGCGGCAGCCGGGCCAGCTTCTCGCCGAGCCGGGTGCCGCCGCCGGGCTTGGAGAAGACGGTGCGGCCCTCGGCGGCGTCGCGCGCGTTGGACGACCACAGCTGGTAGATCAGCAGGTCGGCGACGGCGGTGGGCGGCAGCAGCGTCTCGTACCGCCCGGCGGGCAGATCGATTCGGCGCTCGGCCCAGCCGAGCCGGACGGCCAGCTCCTCGTCGAGCGCGCCCGGGTCGACGTCCTTGAAGTCCCGCGTCGCGCGCCCGGCCCACGCGGAGCGGGTGCGGTCCGGCGACTTGGCGTTGACTTCGAGCGTGCCCGTCGGCTGGTCGTGGCGCAGCCGCAGGCCCGTCGACGTACCCAGGTACGACGTGGTCATCTCGTGGTGCGCGAACCCGTACAGCTCCCGCCCGCCCGCGCGGGCGCGGGCGAAGGCCTCGCCGAGCGCCGGGGCGAACGCGGCGAAGACCGCCGAGGACGTCTCGGCGGGCGCCTCGGTGAAGTCGGCCGCCACCGGCACCCCGTCGATCAGCGGCTGGGCGTCCTCGGCGGGACCGGCCCCGCGCGCGGCCGCCTCCGCGGCCCGTACCAGCGGCTCCAGGTCGTCGGCGGTGACGGCGGACCGCGACACCACACCGGACGCCGTGCCCTCGGCCCCGTCGACGGTCGCGATCACGGTGAGGGTGCGCCCGCGCGTCACGCCGTTGGTGGTCAGCGCGTTCCCGGCCCAGCGCAGATTGGCGGAGGAGTGCTCATCGGCGATGACGACGCACCCGTCGGCGGTGGACAGCGAGAGCGCCCGCTCGACGATCTCGTGCGGCTTGACGGTCGTACGAGAGCTCATCGCCCGGCCTCCTGCGTGGTGTTGAGAATGTTGACGCCCCGGAACAGGGCCGACGGGCAGCCGTGGGAGACCGCCGCCACCTGGCCCGGCTGGGCCTTGCCGCAGTTGAAGGCGCCGCCCAGGACGTACGTCTGAGGGCCGCCGACCTTCTCCATCGAGCCCCAGAAGTCGGTGGTGGTCGCCTGATAGGCGACATCGCGCAACTGGCCCGCCAGTCGGCCGTTCTCGATACGGAAGAACCGCTGGCCGGTGAACTGGAAGTTGTAGCGCTGCATGTCGATCGACCACGAGCGGTCGCCGACCACATAGATCCCGCGCTCCACGCCCCCGATCAGGTCCTCGGTCGAGAGCCCGCCCGGGTCCGGCTGGAGCGAGACGTTCGCCATGCGCTGGACGGGGACGTGCCCGGGGGAGTCCGCGAAGGCGCAGCCGTTGGAGCGGCCCAGGCCCGTCAACTTCGCGATGCGGCGGTCGAGTTGGTACCCGACGAGCGTGCCGTCCTTCACCAGGTCCCAGCTCTGCGCCGCAACGCCCTCGTCGTCGTATCCGATGGTCGCGAGGCCGTGCTCGGCGGTGCGGTCGCCCGTCACGTTCATGATCGAGGAGCCGTACGCCAGCTTGCCCAGCTGGTCGAAGGTGGCGAACGAGGTGCCCGCGTACGCCGCCTCGTAACCCAGCGCCCGGTCCAGCTCGGTGGCGTGGCCGATCGACTCGTGGATGGTCAGCCACAGGTTCGACGGGTCCACGACCAGGTCGTACGTGCCCGCCTCGACACTCGGCGCCCGCATCTTCTCGGCCAGCAGCGCCGGGATCTGCTCCAGCTCGGCGTCCCAGTCCCAGCCGGTGCCGGTCAGGTACTCCCAGCCGCGCCCGACCGGCGGCGCGATCGTCCGCATCGAGTCGAACTCGCCGGTCTTGCCGTCCACGGCGACCGCCGTGAGCTGCGGGTGCAGGCGGACGCGCTGCTGGGTGGTGACGGTGCCCGCCGTGTCCGCGTAGAACTTGTTCTCGTGGACGGTGAGCAGCGAGGCGTCCACATGCGCCACCCCGTCCGCCCGCAGCAGCCGCTCGCTCCAGTCGGCGAGCAGCGCGCTCTTCTCCTCGTCCGGTACGGAGAAGGGGTCGATCTCGTACGCGGAGATCCAGGTCTTCTCGGAGTGCACGGGCTCGTCCGCCAGCTCGACGCGCTCCTTCGAACCGGCGGCCGCGATCACCTGCGCCGACAGCTTCGCCATCGCGACGGCTTGGGAGGCGACCTTGGCGGCGGCGTCCATGGTGAGATCGACGCCGGAGGCGAACCCCCAGGCGCCGCCGTGCACCACCCGGACCGCGTAACCGAGGTCCGTCGTGTCGGACGACCCGGACGGTTTCGCGTCGCGCAGCCGCCAGGCCGCGCTGCGCACCCGCTCCAGACGGAAGTCGGCGTGGTCGGCGCCGAGCGCACGGGCCCGCGCGAGCGCGGCGTCGGCGAGGGCGCGCAGCGGCAGCGCCGTGAAGGCCGCGTCGAGGGAATGAGGCACGGATGTCTCCTGTCGTGTGAGACCGGTCGCCCCGATCATGTCGCGTTCGCGGGCCGTCTGCCTACGTCTTTCTGTAGGGACCCCACAGCGCATCTTCCACGCCACTGTCACAGGTCGATTCCCCGTACACGTGCAGGTACCGATAGTTTGCGGAAGTACGAAACCGCTATCGAAAGGGTGATCCGTTGAGCCGCTCGGTTCTCGTCACCGGAGGAAACCGGGGCATCGGCCTCGCCATCGCCCGCGCTTTCGCCGAATCCGGCGACAAGGTCGCGATCACGTACCGCACCGGCGAGCCGCCGGCGGCCCTCGCCGAGCTCGGCTGCCTGGCAGTCAAGTGCGACATCACCGACACCGAGCAGGTGGAGCAGGCCTACAAGCAGATCGAGGAGGCCCACGGGCCCGTCGAGGTGCTCGTCGCCAACGCCGGTGTCACCAAGGACCAGCTCCTCATGCGCATGTCCGAGGAGGACTTCACGTCCGTCCTCGACACCAACCTCACCGGCACCTTCCGGGTCGTCAAGCGTGCCAACCGCGGCATGCTGCGCGCCAAGAAGGGCCGTGTCGTCCTGATCTCGTCCGTCGTCGGTCTGATGGGCTCGCCCGGCCAGGCCAACTACGCGGCCTCCAAGGCCGGTCTCGTCGGGTTCGCCCGCTCCCTCGCGCGCGAGCTGGGCTCCCGCAACATCACTTTCAACGTCGTCGCACCCGGTTTCGTCGACACCGACATGACCAAGGTGCTCACCGACGAGCAGCGCACCTCGATCATCTCCGGGGTGCCGCTGGGCCGCTACGCGCAGCCCGAGGAGATCGCCGCCGCGGTCCGCTTCCTCGCCTCGGACGACGCCTCGTACATCACTGGTGCCGTCATCCCGGTTGACGGCGGATTGGGCATGGGTCACTGATCACATGAGCGGAATTCTCGACGGCAAGCGCATCCTGATCACGGGTGTGCTGATGGAGTCGTCCATCGCCTTCCACGCCGCCAAGCTGGCTCAGGAGCAGGGCGCCGAGGTCATCCTGACCGCGTTCCCGCGCCCGACCCTGACCGAGCGCATCGCCAAGAAGCTCCCCAAGCCCGCCAAGGTCATCGAGCTCGACGTGACCAACCAGGAGCACCTGGACCGGCTCGCGGGCCTGGTCAAGGAGGAGCTCGGCAGCCTCGACGGCGTCGTCCACTCCATCGGCTTCGCCCCGCAGGACGCCCTCGGCGGCAACTTCCTCAACACCCCCTTCGAGTCGGTCGCGACGGCCATGCACGTCTCGGCGTTCTCGCTGAAGTCGCTGGTCATGGCCTGCCGCCCGCTGATGAGCTCCGGCGGCGCGGTCGTCGGTCTGACCTTCGACGCGCAGTTCGCCTGGCCGCAGTACGACTGGATGGGCCCGGCGAAGGCCGCCCTGGAGGCCACCTCCCGCTACCTCGCCCGTGACCTGGGCAAGGAGGGCATCCGCTGCAATCTGGTCTCGGCGGGCCCGATCGGCTCCATGGCCGCGAAGTCCATCCCGGGCTTCTCGGACCTGGCGGCGGTGTGGGACACCCGCTCCCCGCTGGACTGGAACATGGCCGACCCCGAGCCGACCGGCCGCGCCATCGTGGCCCTGCTCTCGGACTGGTTCCCGAAGACGACGGGCGAGATCGTCCACGTCGACGGCGGCGTGCACATGATCGGCGCGTAAGCGCTTCGCTTGGAGTGCGGTGATTCGGCTGCGGACCGTTCGTGGCTGGTCGCGCCCACGCGGCGGAGCCGCAAATGTCACAGCCCCGCGCCCCTTATAGGGCGCTGCCTGATCGGCTCGTACGTACGGCCGTCCTCCTCCGCCTCGTGCGGATGGAGGGCGGCCGTCGTGCGTGTCCGGCTCCTTCCCCGCAGACTGAGCGAAGCGGACATGTCCGGCATTCGGTCGGGGAGGAGGTGGGGCAGTGCGGCCCTTGCGGACAGCGCAGCGCCGAGCCGTCGCCCTGGTGGCGCTGCTCGCCGCGATCCCGGCCTCGTTCGCACTCCCAACGGTCGTACGGGCCGCCACCGCTCCCGACGAGCCCGCGCAGGCAGCGCCGCCCGAGCCCTTCGGGGCCGACTGCCGCACCTCGGTCCTGGGCTCGCACGTCATCGCGTACTGCCACAACCCGTATCCGGACACCGACCGGGTGCGGCTGCACACCCAGTGCGTGCGCTGGTGGGACATCGCCGCGGACGCGGCGCCGGTCGCGGTCGCCCCGGCGCAGACCGTGCGGCTCACGGACCGCTGCTGGAAAGAGGTGCGGGCGGTGTGGGTCACCCACGAGAAGCCGAGTCCCCGGTCGACCGGGACCCTGACGCCCCGGCCCCGGCGGGCCCCCGTCGTGATGGAGGAGCCGGAGCTCGCGGAGGACTGAGGAAACGCGCGCCCTAGAGGCGCTGGTTCAGGCAGAAGAACGCGTGGCCCGCCGCCTCCGTCGCCGCCGTGTCCGCGTCGCCCGCGCGGATCGCCTCGACCAGGCGCGCGTGGTCCATGTGGTTCTCCGGCCGCAGCTCCCGGCCGACGTCGTCGCGCAGCCAGTCGCGCAGGAGGTCGCCGAGGTCCGCGTACAGCTCGGTCAGTACGTCGTTGTGCGAGGCCGCCACGATCGCCAGGTGCAGGGTGGCGTCGGCGGCGACGAACGCCTCCGCGTCGCCCGACGACCAGGCCTCCTCGCGCCGCGCGAGCGCCGCGTCCAGCTGGGCCAGATCGCGCGGGGTGCGCCGCTCGGCGGCCAGCCGGGCCGCCGAGGACTCCAGCGTGGAGCGCAGCTCGGCCACATGGCGGGGGTCGGCGGTCGCGAACCGCCGGTGCATCACACCCGCCAGCTCGCTGGTCGCGACGACGTACGTGCCGGAGCCCTGCCGGATGTCGAGCAGCCCGTTGTGCGCGAGCGCGCGGACCGCCTCGCGGACCGTGTTGCGCGCGACCCCCAGCTGTTCGACCAGCTCGGGCTCGGTGGGGATGCGCGATCCCACCGGCCACTCGCCCGAGGTGATCTGGTTGCGCAGCTGCGCGATCACCTGGTCGGCGAGGGGAGAGCGCCGCGGAGAGCTCAGCGTCATGCCGCTCCTTGTGTTCGGTGGCCGTCCAAAGCGATTGGACAACCAATCATCCCATGATTCTATGATGGCGTCATGGCCGACGACGAGACCCGCACCCTGAGCCCCGCGCCGGGCACCATGACCGACGACTCCATTGAAGCCCCCACGGGCGTGAACCCGGACGGCACGGGCCCGCGTACGGATGGCCCGCGTACGGACGCCCGGGCGGCGTGGACCACGCGGCTCGTGCTCGTCGGCCTCGTCCTCGCCGCGATCAACCTCCGCCCGGCCATCACCAGCCTCGGCGCGCTCTTCGAGGAGGTGCGCGACGGGCTGCACATGAACGGCAGCGTCGCCGGTGTCCTCACCTCCGTGCCCCCGCTCTGCTTCGCCGTCTTCGGCATCATGGCGCCGCGCCTGGCCCGCCGCTTCGGCCCGGCCGTGGTCGTCTGCGCGGGCATGGTCGCGATAGCCGCCGGTCTGCTGCTCCGCCCGTTCGCGGGCGGCACTCCCGGCTTCCTCGCCGCCAGCGCGCTCGCCCTGATGGGCATCGCGGTCAGCAACGTGCTGATGCCGGTGATCGTCAAGCGGTACTTCCCGGACCGGGTCGGCCAGATGACCGGCCTGTACTCGATGGCCCTCGCCCTCGGCACCGCGCTCGCCGCCGCCGCGACCGTGCCCATGACCGACGTCCTGGGCGGCAGTTGGCGCACCGGCCTGAGCATGTGGGCGCTGCTCGCCGTCGTCGCCGTACTGCCGTGGCTGCTGCTCGTGCGCGACCCGTCGGGGCGCCAGGACCGGCAGACGGCCGCGCGGACGCAGGCCGAGGAGGGCCCCGCCTTCCGGATCACCCGCAGCCGTACCGCCTGGGCGCTCGCCTGCTTCTTCGGCCTCCAGGCCACCGCCGCGTACATCACGATGGGCTGGATGCCGCAGATCTTCCGGGACGCCGGGGTGTCCGCCGGGACCGCGGGCGTCCTGCTGGCGGTGACGATGGTGATGGGCGTCCCGCTGGCGTTCGTCATCCCGCGCGTCGCCACCCGGATGCGGAACCAGGGCCCGATCGTCGCCGTCCTCGGCGCCTGCGGACTCGCCGGTTACGCGGGCCTCTACTTCGCCCCGGCCGCAGGCGCCTGGGCCTGGGCGCTGCTGCTCGGCATCTCCAACTGCGCCTTCCCGCTGGCCCTCACGATGATCGGCATGCGCTCGCGGACCGGTACGGGCGTGGTCCGCCTCTCCGCCTTCGCGCAGTCCACCGGCTATCTGATCTCGATCCCCGGCCCCACCCTCGTCGGCGCCCTCTACGACCGCACCGGCGGCTGGGGCCTGCCGATCGCGCTGATGGCGGGCCTGATGGTGCCGCAGATCGTGGTCGGTTCGCTGGCGGGCCGGGACCGGACGGTGGAGGACGAAGCGGGAATGCGAGACTGAGCGCATGCCTGTGCTCGAACCGAATCCCCAGAACGGTCAGAAGAAGCTGCTCATCGTGCTCGGCGCGATGCTGGCGATCACGGCGGTCATCGCCGTCATCGCCACCCTCGCCTCACCCTGACCCCCGCCCGCCCCCTGGTTGCCCCACCCCTCCCGAGCAGCCCCGCACGGCCTTCGTCACCCCTCCTGAGCTGGGACGACGTAGCCGGTGGTGGTGCTGGCCCCCCTGACCCCTAGGGGGGAAAGCCCCGGGGTAAGTGGGTGGGTCACCGGATGGGCGGAGGACGCCGTGATCCGTAGGTTCGACGTACGTCAGCGACCCGACGTACGTCACCTTTTCGGATTTACGGAGGCGGCCATGCCGGCCACGAACAACCGGTCCACCCACCCGGCCACCGCCGACGCCGACTTCAGGCTCCCGTGGTGGGCGGTGGCCCTGCCGACGGTCGCGTTCGTCCTCCTGCTCGTGCTCATCACGGGCTCGCACGAGGCCGACGCCGCCTCCGGTGCCCCCGCTCTCAGCCACCTCGTGGACCGCGTCCAGCACGCCCTGTCCCGCTGAACGCCCTTGTCAACCCGGGCGGGAGAGCTCCCCGACAGCCTGCGCCCGATGGCGTGATTCATGCGAAGCTGGGGGACATGAGCGTCGACACACCCCGCAGGATCGTCCTCCTCCGGCACGCCAAGGCCGACTGGCCCCAGGTGTCCGACCACGACCGGCCGCTCGCCGACCGCGGCCGTACGGACGCCACCGTGGCCGGGCGCCGGCTCGCGGACACCAAGATCGAATTCGATCTGACTCTCTGTTCGACCGCGGTCCGGACTCGCGAGACCTGGAAGCTGGCCGTGCACGAACTGCCGCACCGCCCCAGGACCGTGTACGAGGAGCGGCTGTACGAGGCCTCGCTCGGCGAGCTGCTCGCCCTCCTCAACGAGACCCCGGACGACGTGAACGACCTGCTTCTGGTCGGCCACAACCCCGGGATGCACGCGCTCGCGGACGCGCTGGCCGACCGCGCCGAGGGCGATGTGATGGTGCGGATGAACCGGAGCGGCTTCCCCACCGCCGCCTTCGCGGTCGTCGCCTTCACCGGCTCCTGGAAGTCGGTCGAGCACGGCGTCGGCACCCTGACGGACTTCTGGGCGCCGCACGACTGAGGCAGCACCCGTGTCACGCGGTACGACAGAAGGCCCCGGCGCGGACGCTGCCGGGGCCTTCTGTCGTCCGCGCGTCAGTGGGGCTCGTCAACGAACCCGTCGGCGGTCTCGACCTCCTCGCGGGTGATCCCGAGGAGATAGAGGACGGCGTCCAGGAACGGTACGTTCACGGCCGTGTGGGCGGCCCGGCGGACCACCGGCTTGGCGTTGAACGCGACGCCGAGACCGGCCGCGTTGAGCATGTCGAGATCGTTGGCGCCGTCGCCGATCGCCACCGTCTGGTCGAGCGGTACGCCCGCCTCGGCCGCGAACTCGCGCAGCAGCCGGGCCTTCCCGGCCCGGTCGACGACCGCTCCGGTGACACGTCCGGTGAGCTTGCCGTCGACGATCTCCAGGGTGTTGGCGGAGGCGAAGTCGAGGCCGAGGCGTTCCCGCAGATCATCGGTGACCTGGGTGAACCCGCCCGAGACGACGCCCACTTGGTAGCCGAGCCGCTTGAGCGTACGGATCAGGGTGCGCGCGCCCGGAGTGAGCCGCACCTCGGCGCGGACCTTGTCCACGACGGAGGCGTCGAGCCCGGCGAGCAGCGCCACGCGCGCGTGCAGCGACTGCTCGAAGTCGAGCTCGCCGCGCATCGCCTGGGCGGTGACCTCGGCGACCTTGTCCTCGCAGCCGGCGTGCGCGGCGAACAGCTCGATGACCTCGTCCTGGATGAGCGTGGAGTCCACGTCCATCACGACGAGCCGCTGGGCGCGGCGGTGCAGCCCGGCCGAGACGACGGCCACATCGACGCCGAGGGCCGCGGCCTCGATGGCGAGCGCGGTGCGCAGGGGTCCGGTCTCGGCGCCGGAGACGGCGAACTCGACCGCCGTGACGGGGTACTTGGCGAGCCGGAAGATACGGTCGATGTTGCCGCCGGTGGCGGTGATCCGGGCCGCTATGGCGGCTGTGGACTCGGCGGTGAGCGGGTGGCCGAGCACGGTGACGTGCGAACGCCCGCTGCCGCGCGGCCGGTTGTCGCCGATGCCGGAGATGATCTCGGCCTGGAGCTTCAGCGAGTCCGCCCAGCTGTGCACGGTGGCCCGCAGCTCGCCCGCCGTGCTCACGGTCGGCTCGGTGACGAGCGCGCACAGGGTGATACGGCCACGGGTGACGACCTGCTCGATGTCGACGACGTCGACGGAGTAGGCGGCGAGCGTGTCGAAGAGTCCTGCGGTGATCCCGGGCCGGTCCTTGCCGAAGATCTTGACGAGGAGGGTGGGGACGTCGGCGCCGGCCGAGGGGGCGGGGGTGTCCGCGCCGGGTGCCGCACCGAGGGGCGCGTCAGGGTTCTGACCAGCGGGGCGAGGGGGCTGTGATGCGCTCATGGTGATCCCACCGTATAGGCCCGGCGCGCGCCCCCGACGGCCTGTCCCGCCCACCGGACAGCGTGTCACCGCCCGGCGGCAAATCGACAGCGGACCGCTACCTGGTGGTCACTTTGAGGTGATCTCCCGGTCGCCGGGCGCGGCGCCGAGCCTGTCGGCGGGCCCGGCGGCCGCATGATCACCCCTGCCTCCCCGCCCCCGGCGGTGGTGGAGGCGGCGGCGGTTTCTCCTGCGGCTTCGGCGGGCGCTGCCGGGGCCGGGAGCGCTGCGGCGGGGGAGTCAGCGGTCCCACCACCGTCGGCGCCCCGTGCACCCCCTGCTCGGGCGCGCGCAGATACGGATTGGTCTCGTCGTGCGAGGGCCGGTACACCGGCGACGGGGTGTAGGGCCCGGGCCGCCGGTACACCTCGTCCGCACTCGGTCCCGCAGCGGCCGGGACCGGCTCGGCGGCGGGCCCGGCCACCCGTCGCCCCGCCGCCCCCACCGCGTACGCGAGCAGCGCCCCGGCCCCGCCCGCGGCCGCGCCCCACGCCGCGCCCAGCACCAGGGCGAGACCCGCGCTCCCGTGCAGCGCGATGTCCGCGCCGAACGCGTCGAAGCCGAGCACGGAGAGCGAGGCGTCGGCGGAGACACCCGTCAGCCACACGAGCAGCGGCAGGGCGAGCGCGGTCACCGCCGCGAGCGCCAGCGCGCACCGCCCCGCGAACGCCCCCAGCGAAAGCCCGCGCACCGGCGTACGTGATGCCGCGAGCACCCCCGCGTACAGCATCATCACGCCCAGCGCGACGGCCAACAGATAGACGCGGCCGTCCAGTTCGGCCAGGCGGCCCAGGCTCACCCGCTGGTCGGTCTTGACGCCCAGCAGCTTGTTCAACGGGTCGGGCAGCACCTTCAGCAGGGCGCCGCTCGCGTGCCCGCTCCACGGCACGAGCAGGCCGAGGGGGATCGCCAGCCACACCCCGTTCGGCGCGCCGAGCAGCGCGGCGCCCGCGATCCGCTTGGGGTGGCCGTCGCCGATGAGGGCGTACGCGGCCGCCGCGAGGCCCGCGAGCACCGCCACCAGAAGCACCGCGACCAGCGCGGAGGCCGCAGGCCGTACGGTCCGGTGCGCCCACTCCCAGCCGCGCGGCAGCGGGGTGCGCCGGGACGCGAGCAGTGTGATCAGCACCACGCCGAGCACCCACAACACCGCTCCGGCCAGCGAGTGCGCCGTGTCCACGGTGAACCCGACCCGCGCCTTGGCGTCGGCGAGCTTGCCGAGCTGACCCGGCAGCAGCCCGCCGATGTCCCCCAGGTCGCCGAGCCCGGGGATGGACACCCCGCCGGTCCCCGGCACCTTCGCCTTGTCGAGCCCGAGCGCTCCGCCGTCGAAGGTGATGAGGTCGTGCCCGGCCCAGGCGAGCCCGGCGACCACACCGACGAACAGCACCGCCACCCCGCCGACCCGCGCGGCCAGTTCGGCCCCGGGCAGCGGTGCGCCCGCCGCCCGCAGCGAGCGCAGGAAGAAGAAGGCGAGCAGCAGCGCGCCCGCGAGCGAGACCCCCAGTGGCGTGATGTCGACGGCCGTCCTCGCCTCGGCACCGGTCAGCCCGAACGCCGAGACGTCCCCGGACGGGGTGACGGAACCGCCCGCGCCGAGCACCACCACGGCAGCGGTCATCGGACCCAACGCGCCCGCCGCGTCCGCGCCGAGCAGATGCAGGCCGAGGGCCGCCACGCCCGCCATGCCGACCAGCGCCCAGCTGACCGAGGCGACCGACGCGAGCAGCACATCGCCCCAGGGCAGGCGCCCGGAGGTCCCACGGGCCTCCTTCGCCCCGGGGGTCGCGAGCGCTCCGGAATTCCTCTGTGCGCCCCTGTCGCCCATGCTCATCAGGCCCCCCGGGATTTGCTCCGACTTGCCCCATTCGCGCATGATCCGTACGCAGTCATGGGTGGTTACCACTGTCCGGGGGCGTTTCTCCCAAGTCAACGGCGCGTTCGGGCACGGCTGTTGCGGGACTGCTACACGTCTGTGCACGTAATTCACAAGGGCCGGGTTTCGGATACGAGCCCGGGCCTGAAATAGTTCCCCCCGATGTTCGCCATCCCTAGACTCCTCGTATCGGGGGATTGCTCGGGGGACAACAAGTGGGGCATGGAGTGCCGGAACTCGTACTGGAATTGAATGGCAGGACCTGGACGCTCGACGCGTCCCGGTCGTACACCCTCGGACGTGATCCGCAGGGCGACCTGGTCGTCGACGACGCCAGGGTCTCGTGGCGGCACGCCACGATCAGCTGGGGCGGCCGGAGTTGGGTCATCGAGGACCACGGCAGCACCAACGGCACCTATGTGCAGGGCCAGCGGATCCATCAGATGGAGATCGGGCCCGGCTCCTCGGTGCATCTGGGCAACGCGACGGACGGCCCGCGGCTGAATCTCACTGGTGCCGCGGCGGCCGCCGCGCCCGCCGGTGCCGGTGCGTACGCGCAGCCCGCCGCCGCGGCCCAGCAGGCGCCGCAGCAGGCTCCGCCGCAGCAGCAGCCCCAGCACGGCGGCCAGGGCTGGGCGCCTCAGCAGCCCCAGCAGGCGGCCCAGCAGCAGGCACCCCAGCAGGCGTGGCAGCAGCAGGCCCCGCCCCAGCAGCCGCACGTCCCGCAGCAGCAGGGCCCCGGCCAGGACGCGGGCGCGCCGCCGGTCTACGGCGACCGCAGCCCCACCACGTTCCACCAGATGGCGCTCGGCCGGGTGATGCGGATCGGCCGTGCGCTGGAGAACGAGCTGGTCGTCTCCGACCTCCAGGTCTCGCGCCACCACGCCGAGTTCCACGCGACCCCCGACGGCCGGATGGAGATCCGCGACCTCGGGTCCCACAACGGCACGTACGTCAACGGTATGCCGGTCGCCAAGGGCGGCACCGCGGTGCTCGGCCCCAACGACATCGTCGGCGTCGGCCACTCGACGTTCCGTATCGTCGGCGACCGCCTTGAGGAGTTCGTCGACACCGGTGACGTCTCCTTCTCCGCCCGCCACCTCACGGTGACGGTCGACGGCGGCAAGGACATCCTCAAGGACGTCTCCTTCGGCGTCCCCGAGAAGTCGCTCATCGCGGTCATCGGCCCCTCGGGCTCCGGCAAGTCCACCCTGCTCAAGGCGCTCACCGGCTACCGGCCCGCCAACCAGGGCGACGTCCTCTACGACAACCGGAACCTGTACAAGCAGTTCGCCGAGCTGCGCCAGCGCATCGGTCTGGTCCCGCAGGACGACATCCTGCACAAGGAGCTGACCGTCAAGAAGGCGCTGAAGTACGCGGCCAAGCTGCGCTTCCCCGCCGACACCAGCGAGGCCGAGCGCAACCAGCGCATCGACGAGGTCCTCGGCGAGCTCAAGCTGGACATCCACAAGGAGAAGAAGGTCACCTCCCTCTCCGGTGGCCAGCGCAAGCGCGTCTCGGTCGCCCTGGAGCTGCTGACCAAGCCGTCGCTGATCTTCCTGGACGAGCCGACCTCCGGCCTCGACCCGGGCATGGACCGCGATGTCATGCAGCTGCTGCGCGGGCTCGCCGACGACGGCCGCACGGTCCTCGTCGTCACCCACTCGGTGGCCGAGCTCGCGATCTGCGACAAGCTCCTGGTGATGGCGCCGGGCGGCTCGGTGGCGTACTTCGGTCCGCCCGAGGAGGCGCTCAACTTCTTCGGCTACGGATCCTGGGCGGATGTCTTCTCGGCCTTCGAGAACTACCGCGACTACGACTGGGCGGGCCGCTGGAAGGGCTCGCAGCACTACCAGATGTACGCCGCGGACATCGACGCCGTCGCCGCCCAGTCGGTGCAGATGCCGGCGCCGAACCAGATCCGCCCGCCCAAGCCGCAGGGCTGGGGCTCCCAGCTGTGGACCCTGATGCGGCGCTACACGTCGGTCATCGCCTCCGACAAGGGCTTCCTGGGCCTGATGGTGATCCTGCCGGCCGTCCTCGGCTCGGTCAGCGTGGTCATCCCGGCGAAGTTCGGCCTCGGCGCGCCGACCCCGCCCTTCAGGTTCAACAGCGACGCCGGCACGATCATGCTGATCCTCGCGGTCGGCATGTGCTTCTCCGGCGCCGCCAACTCCGTACGAGAACTGATCAAGGAACGGGTCATCTACGAACGGGAGCGGGCCACCGGCCTCTCCCGCTCGGCGTACCTGATGTCCAAGGTCATCGTGCTCGGCGTGATCACCGCCATCCAGGGCGTCATCATCTGCGGCATCGGCTTCTCCACCCGGGACCTCCCCAAGGAGGGCCTGATCATGCCGCCGGCCGTCGAGATCTGCCTGGTGGTCATCGCGCTCGGCTTCACCTCGATGATGTTCGGCCTGGTCATCTCCTCGCTGGTGAAGACCGCCGAGAAGACCATGCCGCTGCTCGTCATGTTCGCGATCGTGCAGGTCGTGTTCACCGGCATCCTCTTCAAGGTCTTCGGCTCGATCGGCCTGGAGCAGGTCGCCTGGCTGATGCCGTCCCGCTGGGCCATCGCGGGCGCGGGTACGACCCTGGACCTCTCGCATCTGATGCCGCCGTGGGACCAGAACCACCCCAACGACCTGGACCCGCTGTGGAAGCACTCGGCGAGCCAGTGGGGGATCAACATCACCGTGCTGATCGTCCTCGGCGTCCTCTGCGGCTTCGTGGTCGCGCGCCTGCTGCGCCGCCATGAGCCGGAGGTCATGCGGAAGTAATGACCGCGCATACGACGAGAGGGCGGCACCCCACCCGGGGTGCCGCCCTCTCGTCGTATGCCGTCGGCGTCGCTCAGCGCGCGATCAGTAGGCGCCGTTGACGTTGTCGATCGAGCCGTACGTCTTCGCCGCGTAGTTGGCCGCGGCGGTGATGTTGGCGACCGGGTCGTAGATGTTGCTCGACGTGCCGGGCACGTGGAAGGCGTTGAACGTCGGCTGGATGACCTGGAGCAGGCCGATCGACGGGGTGCCGTTGACGGCGTTGATGTCCCAGCCGTTGATGGCGTTCGGGTTGCCGGTCGACTCCCGCATGATGTTGCGGTACAGACCGTTGTACGAACCCGGGATGCCCTTTTCCTTCATGATGTCCAGGGACTGGTGGATCCAGCCGTCCAGGTTGTTCGCGTAGACCGGCTTGCGGGCGGCGGCGCGGCTCGCGGCGGCGTCCGCCTCGCGCTTCTTCGCCTCGGCCTCGGCCTTGGCCTTCGCGTCGGCCGCGGCCTGCGCCTTGGCCAGCTTGACGGCGGTGACCTGCTGCTTGGTGATGCTCTCGGCGACGTTCTTCGCGTTGGCACCGGCGGCGGTCACGGAGAAGGAGGCCGGCTCGGCGGCCACTGCGGTACCCGACTCGCCGCTGCCCGGCAGGACCGAGAAGGCGAGGGCGGCGGCACCGAGGGCGGCGACGCCGGCAAGCGAGATCTTGTGCGTCTTGTTCAGACGACTGTGACCAGGGTTGCTGGACTCGGGCATGGCTGTTGGACCTCTTCCGAATGACGGGGACGGCACACGAAAGCGCCGCGGCGTGGAGCCGCAGCGCTGTGCGACGGGAGCCATTCTTAGCGGCCGCAAAATCCCGTGGCAAAGGTGTGACGTACGAAGCCGGATAGTGGATCGGGGGCGGGGAAAACCTGCCTCCCGCCCCCGCTCGCCCCGCTCACAGCGTCTTTATTCGTCCACTACGCTGCTTCGTAAGTGATGTGCGTCCTATGCCCGGGCTCACATCGGTCATGTATCAGTTTCACCATCCGTTGCAAGAGCAATTCGGTGAGTGACGGTTGTCGTCCGGAAGTATGAGGTGGACGTCGCCGAACTCGTGCCAGAGGTAGAGCCCGGCCAGCGCCTCGGCGTACGCGGCGCCGATCGCCGCCCTTCCCGCGATCGCCTCCAGCATCAGCAGATGCGAGGCCTCCGGCTCGTGCAGCCCGGTCAGCAGCCCGTCCACCACGCGTACCCCGCGCCCGGGCGTGACCACCAGATCCGTCCACCCCGACGCGGCCCGCACCACCCCGTCCGGCCCGGCCGCCGATTCGAGGGCCCGTACGGCGGTGGTGCCCACGGCCACGATCCGCCCGCCGCCCGCCCTGGCCGCGTTCACCAGCCACGCCGTGGCCTGCGAGACCTCGAAGCGCTCCGGATAGGGCGGCTCGTGCGCCTCCGCCGAGGCCACCCCCGTATGCAGCGTGATCGGCGCGAACTGCACACCCCGCCGCACCAGCTCCGCGACCAGCTCCACCGTGAAGGGCCGCGCCGCGCTCGGCATCTCCGCCGAGCCCGCCCCGTCCGCAGTCGGCAGTGCGAAGACCGTCTGGTACGCGGAGAGCGGCTGGTCGCCCGCGGTGTAGGAGTACCGGATGGGCCGCCCGTACTGCCGCAGCAGTCCCGGCACGTCCGAGGTGTCCGTACGCGCCCACCACAGCCGGTCCCCGTCCGCGCTCAGCGCCTCCTCCAGGACGAGCCGGTGCCCGCCCGGCAGCGCCACCGCCGTCCACGCGCGCGTACCGGTGCGTCGGCGGGTGCTGCCCGAGGGCTCCGGCGTACGCAGCTCGACCGCCCAGCGCCCGTCCGGGCCCAACGTCGAGAAGTGCACCACCACCGGCTCACCGTCCGCCGTGCCGTCCACGGCCGACGGCATGGTGGCCGACGTGTTGACCACGAGTACGTCCCCGGCCCGCAGCTGCCCGGCCAGCTCCCGGAACGCGTGGTGCGTGACCTTCGTGCCCCGCGACACCAGCAGCCGTACGTCGTCCCGTCCGGAGCCGCGCACCTCGGCGGGCACCGAGGCCAGCAGTTCCTCGGGCACCTGGACGGCGATGTCGGTCGTCATCATTCCCCCGCCACCAGAGCCGGGGCCGCATACCGCCCGCTGGCCGGACGCTCGTCCAGGAGCCGCAGGAAGCCGGGCACCACGGACGCGGGCTCGGGCCGCCCGTCCTCGTCCCCGGGCACGGCGGCCCGGTACAGATCGGTCGCCATGTCGCCCGGATCCACCGCCCACACCCGCAGCCCCGGCTCCTCCACCGCGAGCACCGCCGCCAGCTGGTCGAGTGCCGCCTTCGACGCCCCGTAACCACCCCACGTCTCATACGCCTCGGCGGCCGCGTCCGAACTGACCGCGATCACCGCGCCCGCGGGCGAGCGCCGCAGCAGCTCCAGCGACTCCTGGACGAGACCCAGCGCCGCCACCACATTGGTCTCAAGCGCCGCCCGGAACCCGTCCAGCGGCTGTTTCTCAAGCGGTACGAGCGGCTCGGCGCCCAGCGCGCTCGCGTTGTGCACCAGCAGATCGAGCCCGCCGAGCTCCTCGGCCGCCGCCACCAGGGCGCGGCGGTGGGCGGCGTCGGTCACGTCCCCCGCGAGCGGGACGACCTTGCTGCCGTGCGCGTCGAGCCCGTCGGCGCTCTCCTTCAGTACGGACGCGGTCCTGGCGTCCAGCACGAGATCCCAGCCCCGCGCGGCCAGTGCCCGCGCCAGTGCCCGGCCCAGCCCCTTCGAAGCCCCGGTGATGATCGCTACCGGCATGATGTCCGTCCCCTCGGCGAGTGCCCGTTCGTCTGTGCCCGTCGTCTTCTCCCGTCGGCGGACCGGGCTCCTTGCGCCGACAACCTCAGCGTCACTCCCCGTACGCCCCGTCCGCCTCAGCCGACCGCCCCAGCCGATCAAGGCACTTCGACCTAGTCCCCGGGACCCACCCCACGGCCGTCCACAGGCGGATACGCACCGTCACACCCCGCGGGTACGGTGATCCCATGAGTCACCGACCGAGCTCCGGCCTCGCCGCCGTGAGCACCGCGCTCCTCGCGATGAGCAGGCATCTTGAGGTCCGCGACGTCCTCAAGACGATCGTCGCGTCGGCCCGCGAGCTGCTCGACGCCGAGTACGCGGCGCTCGGTGTCCCCGACGACCACGGCGGCTTCGCCCAGTTCGTGGTCGACGGCGTCAGCGACGAGCAGTGGAAGGCGATCGGCCCGCTGCCGCGCCAGCACGGCATCCTCGCGGCGATGCTGCACGAGGAGAAGCCCGAGCGGATCGCCGATGTGCGCAAGGACCCGCGCTTCGGCGGCTGGCCGGCCGCGCACCCCGACATGTCCGACTTCCTGGGCGCGCCGATCCGCGACGGCGAGGAGACGCTGGGCACCCTCTTCCTCGCCAACAAGCGCTGCCCCAAGCCCGACGGCGGCTGCGGCTTCACCGAGGACGACGCCGAACTGCTGGGCATCCTCGCCCAGCACGCGGCGATCGCGCTGACCAACGCCCGTCTTTACGAGCGCAGCCGCGAGCTCACCATCACCGAGGAGCGCACGCGCCTGGCGCACGAGCTGCACGACGCGGTCAGCCAGAAGCTGTTCTCCCTGCGGCTCACCGCCCAGGCCGCCGCCGCACTTATCGACCGCGACCCGGCCCGCGCCAAGGGCGAGCTCCAGCAGGTGGCCGTGCTCGCCGCCGAGGCCGCCGACGAGCTGCGTGCGGCCGTCGTCGAGCTGCGCCCGGCCGCCCTGGAGGAGGACGGCCTGGTCAACACCCTGCGCACCCAGATCCAGGTGCTCGACCGCGCCCACAGCGCACAGGTCACCTTCGAGAACTGCGGGGTGCGGGCGCTGCCGCCCGCCCAGGAGGAGGCGCTGCTCCGCGTCGCCCAGGAAGCCCTGCACAACGCCCTGCGCCACTCGCAGGCACAGCACGTCTCCGTCGTCCTGGTACGGCGCGGCCAGGGCGCGGCCCTGCGGGTCGTCGACGACGGCCAGGGATTCGAGCCCCGCGCGGTCCGCCGGGCCGGCCGCCACCTCGGCCTGGTGTCGATGCGGCACCGGGCGAGCGGCGTCGGCGGCCGGCTCATCGTGAAATCGGCACCCGGCGAGGGCGCCACGATCGAGATGGAGGTGCCAGGTGGCTGACAGCATCAAAGTGCTCCTGGTCGACGACCACCAGGTGGTCCGTCGCGGACTGCGTACGTTCCTGGAGGTCCAGGACGACATCGAGGTCGTCGGCGAGGCCGCCGACGGCGCCGAGGGGGTCGCGCGGGCCGAGGAGCTGAAGCCCGACGTCGTCCTGATGGACGTGAAGATGCCCGGCATGGACGGCATCGAGGCGCTGCGCAAGCTGCGCACGCTCGCCAACCCGGCGAAGGTCCTGATCGTCACCAGCTTCACCGAGCAGCGCACGGTGGTGCCCGCGCTGCGGGCGGGCGCGGCGGGCTATGTGTACAAGGACGTCGACCCGGAGGCGCTGGCCGGGGCGATCCGCTCGGTGCACGCGGGCCATGTGCTGCTCCAGCCCGAGGTCGCGGGCGCGCTGCTCTCCCAGGATGACGCGGGCACCGGCCAGGGCCGGGGCACCTCGCTGACCGAGCGCGAGCGCGAGGTCCTCGGCCTGATCGCGGACGGCCGCTCCAACCGCGAGATCGCCCGGGCGCTCGTCCTCTCCGAGAAGACCGTCAAGACGCATGTCTCCAACATCCTGATGAAGCTCGACCTCGCGGACCGCACCCAGGCGGCGCTGTGGGCGGTACGGCACGGGGCGGCGGGGTAGGGCCTGGTCGGGGGCCGTGCGGCCGACAATCCGTAAATACGGATCGTCATGCTCCGGTGAGAGATTCATACCGTCGGGTGGATGTCACCCGTCCGGCGCATCCCCTTCGTACGTCAGGCGTTCTTCATGGCGTGCTGCGGCGCTCGCCGCAGCGAGACCAGGAGGAACCTGAAGTGAAGAACCTGAAGAAGGCCGCCGCCATCACCATGGTCGCCGGTGGACTCATGGCCGCCAGTGCCGGCGCGGCCTCCGCGCACGGAGCGGACGCCCACGGCGAGGCCAAGAACTCCCCGGGCGTGGTCTCCGGCAACCTGATCCAGGCCCCGGTCGACGTCCCGGTCAACGTCTGCGGCAACACGATCAACGTCGTCGGGCTGCTGAACCCGGCGTTCGGGAACGAGTGCGAGAACAGCTGACTGCGGCGCGGGTTCAAGCGGGGGTAGGGGACCACGGGGGCGAAGCCCCCGTTCGGGGGCCCGGGGGCGGCGCCCCCGGAACCCCGGCCCCCTACCCCCGCTCCCGTTCCTCCACCACCGCGTTGTACGCCGCCACCCGCGCCCGCCGGGCCACCCGCTCCACCGGGCGCAGCACCGCACTGCGCGCCGCCAGTTCCGACGCGCTCACCGCGCCCGCCACCGAGCGCCCCTCGGCCGCCTGCGCCACGGAGACCAGCAGTCCCACCCGGCGGGCCAGCTCCAACACCCGTACCGCACGCGGCGGGTAGCCCGGCGCCAGGACCTCCTCGTCCGAGCCCAAGACCTCCGCCCGCGCCCGGTACGCGTCGATCGCCGCCTCCGCCGCCGGACCCGCCCCGGCGACGTCGAGCCGCGTCAGCGCCGTCGTCGCGTCCCGCAAAGCCTCCGCGAGCTCCCGCTCCGCCTCCCCGAGCGAGGGCACATCGGCGGGCGGCGCCTCCCGTACCGCGAGGCAGTGCCACACCACCTCGGTGCGCACATCACCGGCCGGGCCCGCCTCGCGGACCTCCGGCACCAGACCGTGCGGCGCCCCGAAGCCGACCACCGCCTCCCCGGCCTCCAGCGCCCGCGCGTTGAACTCCGGCGGCCCGCTGAGCCCCAGCGGATGCCCCGGCGCGGGCAGCGCGACCCGGAAGCCGGACACACCGAGAGCGCGCAGCCGCCCGAGCGCCAGCGTGAGTCCCACCGGCGCCGCCTCCCCGGGTAGACCCGCCACCCGGTGCACCGTGTCGTCCCCGACGATCGCCAGCGCGGCGTCGTCCGGCGAAACTTTCCCGGCCAACAGGGCATTTCCCCATGCGGCCAGCCGACCTGAACGTGGTTCCGAGAACATGGCCCCAGCCTAGGGACTGGCCCTCACGGCAGGTCCACTCCGTCAGTGGCGTAGGTTTTGTCTGGGAGATTTCCCGGGGCCCTGCCCACAGGCACAGCCCGGACCTCAAGACGATTGCATGGGGAGACAACGCGCTCATGAGCGATGTACTGGAGCTGGTGGACGTATCCGTGGTCCGCGACGGACGCGCTCTGGTGGACGACGTCTCCTGGTCGGTCAAGGAGGGCGAGCGCTGGGTGATCCTCGGCCCCAACGGCGCCGGCAAGACCACCCTCCTCAACATCGCCTCCAGCTACCTCTTCCCGACCACCGGCACGGCGAAGATCCTCGGCGACCGGCTCGGCAAGGTGGACGTGTTCGAGCTGCGCCCGCGCATCGGCATGGCCGGTGTCGCCATGGCCGACAAGCTGCCCAAGCGCCAGACCGTGCTCCAGACGGTGCTCACCGCCGCGTACGGCATGACCGCCACCTGGCAGGAGCAGTACGACGCCGTCGACGAGGAGCGCGCCCGCGCCTTCCTCGACCGGCTCGGCATGACCGACTACCTGGACCGCAAGTTCGGCACCCTCTCCGAGGGCGAGCGCAAGCGCACTCTGATCGCCCGCGCGATGATGACCGACCCCGAGCTCCTGCTCCTCGACGAGCCCGCCGCCGGTCTCGACCTCGGTGGCCGCGAGGACCTGGTCCGCCGCCTCGGCCGGCTCGCGCGCGACCCCTTCGCGCCCTCGATGGTCATGGTCACGCACCACGTCGAGGAGATCGCCCCCGGCTTCACCCACGTCCTGATGATCCGCCAGGGCAAGGTGCTCGCCGCCGGCCCCATGGAGACCGAGCTGACCTCCCGTAACCTCTCGCTCTGCTTCGGGCTCCCGCTCGTCGTCGAGCACCGCGGCGACCGCTACTCCGCGACCGGCCTCCCGCTCGCCTGACGCCGGCCGTTCAAAGGTGCACTGTCCGTGACGGGGTGCCCGGACCTACCATGACCTCGTGAACGCATGGGTTTGGTGGCTGATCGCAGCAGCGGGTCTGGGCATCCCCCTCGTACTGACCGCGATGCCGGAGTTCGGCATGATGGCCGTCGGCGCGGTCGCGGGCGCCGTCGGCGCGGGCCTGGGCCTGGGAACCGTCGCCCAAGTCCTCGTCTTCCTCGTGGTCTCGGTCGCGCTCATCGCCGTCGTACGACCCATCGCGGCCCGGCACAGCAGCGAACGGCCCCAACTCGCCACCGGGATCGACGCGTTGAAAGGCCGTCAGGCGGTCGTCCTGGAGAGAGTCGACGGCAGCGGCGGCCGGATCAAGCTCGCGGGCGAGGTCTGGTCGGCCCGTACGCTCGACGACGGCCAGTCCTTCGAGCCCGGCCAGCAGGTCGATGTGGTCGAGATCGACGGAGCGACTGCCATCGTGATGTGAACCATGCCAGGATCATCCGGGCCGGAAGCGCCAGCGCTTCCGCGCACTTTCTAGAGGCAAGAGAGGCACGGGGAACGCGATGCAACCGATCATCATCGTCCTGATCATTCTGGTGGTGCTGGTCTTCATCGCCCTGATCAAGACCATCCAGGTGATCCCACAGGCCAGCGCGGCCATCGTGGAGCGCTTCGGCCGCTATACGAGGACGCTGAACGCCGGACTGAACATCGTCGTCCCGTTCATCGACTCGATCCGCAACCGCATCGACCTGCGTGAGCAGGTCGTGCCGTTCCCGCCGCAGCCGGTGATCACCCAGGACAACCTGGTCGTCAACATCGACACCGTCATCTACTACCAGGTGACCGACGCCCGGGCCGCCACCTATGAAGTCGCGAGCTACATCCAGGCCATCGAGCAGCTCACCGTCACCACACTCCGCAACATCATCGGCGGCATGGACCTGGAGCGGACCCTGACCTCCCGCGAGGAGATCAACGCGGCGCTGCGCGGCGTCCTCGACGAGGCCACCGGCAAGTGGGGCATCCGCGTCAACCGCGTCGAGCTCAAGGCGATCGAGCCGCCGACCTCCATCCAGGACTCGATGGAGAAGCAGATGCGCGCCGACCGTGACAAGCGCGCGGCCATCCTCCAGGCCGAAGGTGTCCGGCAGTCCGAGATCCTGCGCGCCGAGGGCGAGAAGCAGTCCGCGATCCTGCGCGCCGAAGGTGAGGCCAAGGCGGCCGCGCTGCGCGCCGAGGGCGAGGCCCAGGCGATCCGTACGGTCTTCGAGTCCATCCACGCGGGCGACCCCGACCAGAAGCTCCTCTCCTACCAGTACCTCCAGATGCTCCCGAAGATCGCCGAGGGCGACGCCAACAAGCTCTGGATCGTGCCCAGCGAGATCGGCGACGCGCTCAAGGGCCTGTCCGGCGCGTTCGGCAACCTCGGCAGCGGCATGCCCGGGTTCAACACGGGCGCCGAGCGCCGCGAGGAACCCCCCGTCGACTGAGGCGAGTTGGCACCACGGCGGCGCGAAGTCCACGATCCGACCCGGACGACTGTCTCCTCCACGTAAGCGTGCATGATCGGTACGGCCCCTCGACCTCCATGGCGGGGAGGCGTCTCACTGATTGTGTAAGGAGATGGCCTTGTCCATCTGGGAAGCACTCGCGGTCTTCGCGGCCGGCGTCGGCGCCGGCACCATCAACACGATCGTCGGCTCCGGCACCCTGATCACCTTTCCCGTGCTGCTGGCCACCGGTCTCCCGCCGATCACGGCGAACGTGTCCAACACCCTCGGCCTGGTCCCCGGCTCCATCAGCGGGGCCATCGGCTACCGCGACGAACTCACCGGCCAGCGCCACCGCGTACTCCGCCTCGGCGTGGCCGCCCTCATCGGCGGACTGACCGGCGCGATCCTGCTGCTCGCCCTGCCGTCGAAGGCGTTCGACGCGATCGTCCCCGTACTGGTCGGCCTGGCACTGCTGCTCGTCCTGTTCCAGCCGCGCATCGCCGCCGCGCTGAGGCGCCGCCGCGAGACCACCGGCACGGAGACCCACCCCGACGGCGGCGTGCTGCTGCTCGTCGGCCTCTTCGCCGCCAGCATCTACGGGGGCTACTTCGGCGCCGCCCAGGGCGTCCTCTATCTCTCCTTGATGGGCCTGCTGCTCAATGAGTCCCTGCAGCGGATCAACGCCGTCAAGAACGTCCTAGCCGCCGTGGTCAACGGCGTCGCGGCCCTCTTCTTCCTCTTCGTCGCCGACTTCGACTGGACGTCGGTCCTGCTCATCGCCGTCGGCTCGACCATCGGCGGCCAGATCGGCGCGAAGGTAGGCCGCCGCCTGAAGCCCGCGGTGCTGCGCGGCGTGATCATCGCGGTGGGGGTGGTGGCGATCGTGCAGCTGGTGCTGCGCTGAGAAAATGCCTGGGGGTGGCCCACCGCTTTTCGCGGTGGGCCACCCCCAGGCATTTAGGGGCGCGGGGAACTGCGCGACCAGCCACGCACGATCCGCAGTCGAACTACCGCACGCGCAGCGTTACGCGGCGCCGCGCGCCAGCCAATCGGGCAGCGCGGACCGATCACCCGCCGCCATACCGAGCAGCATCGCGTCGGCGGGCGACGGCACGAACGGCTGGCGCAACAGCGGCATGGCCGCCTCCTCCGGCGTCCGATCGGCCTTGCGGTGATTGTCCTCGGCGCAGGACGCCACCGTGTTCAGCCAGCTGTCCCGCCCGCCCTGGGCCCGCGGCACCACATGGTCCACGGTCGTCGCGCGCCGCCCGCAGTACGCGCACCGGTGCTGGTCCCGGACCAGCACACCCCTTCTCGACCACGGAGCCTGTCTTCGGAACGGCACCCTTACGTACCGGCAGAGCCTGATCACCCGCGGCACCGGTATCTCGACGGCGGCGGCACGCATCCTGAGCTCGGGATGCTCCTGCTCGACGACGGCCTTGTCCTGGAGGACCAGCACCACGGCACGGTTCAGCGTCACCGTCGACAGCGGCTCGAAGCTCGCGTTCAGTACCAGTGTGTCCCGCATAATGCCCACCTCCGCGTAGTGCCGGCCCACCCCCTGGCGGGCTTGGATCAACTCTGGCCGGGCTCGCCACAACGGACAACGCATTAAAAATGCCCTGCTCTGATCTCTCCAAGACCAGAGCAGGGCAAACAATGAAGGAACGATCAGCTACTCGGAGTCAGCTGTTCGAGGGACCGGTGTACGTGCCGATCAGCTGGGCGCGTCCCAGTGCGTGGAAACGCAGATGGAATCCGACGGCGGCGCAGGAGGCGTCCGCGTCCGGCCCCAGCTTCTCCGAATCCACCGCGTAAACGGTGAACACATAGCGGTGCGACTCCCCGGCCGGCGGAGCCGCCCCGCCGAAGTCCTTCGACCCGTAGTCGTTGCGGACCTGGACCGCCCCGGCCGGCAGCCCCTCGAACTTCCCGCTGCCCGCGCCCGCCGGCAGCTCGGTCACCGACGCCGGGATGTCGAACACGACCCAGTGCCAGAACCCGCTGCCCGTCGGCGCGTCCGGGTCGAAGCACGTCACCGCGAAGCTCTTGGTCTCGGCCGGGAACCCCTCCCACCGAAGGTGGGGCGAGGTGTTCCCCGCCGCGTAGACCTGGGCGTCCTTCAGTACCGCGCCCTCTCGGACGTCCTCGCTCACCACGGTGAACGACGGCACCTCGGGGTGGAAGTCATGGGGAAGCGGCGGCCTCTTGAGCTCGCTCACGCGGGCACCTCCTGATTGATGTCCAGTGGTTGGGACAGACCCTAGAACCAGTTGCGCCTGCCGCCGACCTCCGCCAGCCACTGGTGCAGATACGCGGCCCAATCCGTCCCCTGGTAGTCGTACAGACCGACCTGGAACGAGCGGTACGAGTCGCTGCCCTCGCTGAACAGACCCGGCTTCTTGTCCATCTCCAGGACGACGTCCATGGCGCGGTCGTCCGCGACGAACGTCAGCTCCACCTGGTTCAGCCCGCGGTACTCCGACGGCGCGTAGAACTCGATCTCCTGGTAGAACGGCAGCCGCTGCCGCGTCCCACGGATGTGCCCGCGCTCCATGTCCGCGCTCTTGAAGCGGAAGCCCAGCTTGATGAAGGCGTCGAGGATCGCCTGCTGCGCCGGCAGCGGGTGCACGTTGACCGGGTCCAGGTCGCCCGCGTCAAGGGCCCGCGCGATCTCCAGCTCCGTCGTCACACCGATGTGCATCCCGCGCAACGGCTGCCCGTCGACGGTCGTGACCGGCGTCTCCCACGGGATCTCAAGCCCGAACGGCACCACATGCACCGCGCCCGCCTTCACCTCGAAGGCCCCGCCGAGCCGCACCTTGGTGAACTCGATGTCCTGCTTGGTCTCGTGCTCACCGCCCTCGACCTCGACCCGCGCCTGCAAGCCGACGGAGAGCCCCTCGATCTTCTGGTCCACCGACCCGCCCTGGATGCGCACCTCGCCCTGGACGACACCGCCCGGCACGACATTGGCCTCGGTCAGCTCGGTCTCCACCGAAGCGCCACCGGCCCCCAGGCTCGCAAGCAGACGCTTGAACCCCATGCTCTTCCCTCCATAGATCTCGCCCCTTGTGAACGCGCAACCTCGGGCTCCGGTTCCGCGCCGCCAACCGCTACGCTCGTACGCCATGATCGCGGGCCCCGAACGTACGCCACTTCCACGCGCCTTCTTCGACCGCCCAGTCCTGGAGGTCGCCCCCGACCTGCTCGGCCGCACCCTGGTGCGCAGCAGCCCCGACGGCCCGGTCGAGCTGCGCCTGACAGAGGTGGAGGCGTACGACGGAGCCAACGACCCGGGTTCCCACGCCTTCCGCGGCCGGACCGCCCGCAACGGCGTGATGTTCGGCCCGCCCGGACACGCGTACGTCTACTTCACCTACGGGATGTGGCACTGCCTCAACCTCGTGTGCGGCCCCGAGGGCAGGGCGAGCGGGGTGCTGCTGCGGGCGGGCGAGATCCAAGTGGGCGCGGAGCTGGCCCGCAAACGTCGAATCTCGGCCAGAAATGACATGGAACTGGCCAAAGGCCCGGCCCGCCTGGCCACGGCCCTGGACATCGACCGGGACCTGGACGGTACGGACGTGTGCACCGCCCCCGGTGCCCCGCTGTCCGTACTTACGGGTACGCCCGTGGCCCCCGACCTGGTGCGCAGTGGTCCGCGCACGGGAGTGGGCGGCGAGGGAGCCCCACATCCCTGGCGGTTCTGGATCTCTGACGACCCGACAGTCAGCCCCTACCGCCCCCATCAGCCGCGCCGCCGCGCAACTTGACTCGGCCCCACCGGACGCCTAACGTAGCCCGAGCCGCTTGAGACGGGCCCTGCTGTTCAGCAACCCGAAGCGGCCACCCACTACCTACGACTGACCCGAACGGGTCCCTGTTTCGGCATGCCGAAATTCGGATTCAGCGGCTCGATTATGAGCGGCCGGGGAAATCAGCTAAAGTAGTGACCACGCCGAAAGGGAAAGCGCGAAAGCGAAAACCCCGGAAAGCAAATCCCGCTGACACGGGAATCGGACACGAAAGAGTCTGATAGAGTCGGAAACGAAGGAAGCGCCCGGAGGGCCCGGAAACGGGAACAAAGGAAGCGTCCGTACCTTGAGAACTCAACAGCGTGCCAAAAGTCAACGCCAGATTGACAACCCCGGCCTGCC
>NZ_MECJ01000017.1 GCF_014596475.1 Streptomyces sp. CBMA152
CCCGGCTGCGGCGCCGCCGCTGGGGCAGCGCGTCACCGTCGGGCGCGCTCTCGTGAGTGATCGCGCCGCCTGCGTACGGGGCGAGTTCGGGCGTGTACGGGGCCGCGTGGGCCGGGGCGGGCGGGAGCGCGGGGTGCGCGGCGGCCTGCGCCTCGGCCTGGCGCGTCGAGCGCGGGGCGGCCGCGGCGGGCGGGCGCTCGGCCGGGTCGATCCGGCTCAGCAGATGGTTCTTGACCAGCAGCACCGCGCGCACTCCGCCGTACGGCGAGGGCGAGGACAGGTCGACGGAGAGGTCGAACTGCCGGGTCAGCTGGCCGATCGCGGCCAGGCCCATCCGGGGCGGATCGCCCAGCTCGGAAAGGAGGATCGGGTCGGTCCCGGCCACCATCCGCTGGGCGTAGGCACGTTCGTCGGCGTTCATGCCGACCCCGGCGTCGTCGACGGTGACCGAGACGCCGTGGTGGGCGCGCTCCAGGTTCACCACGACCTCGGTGTCGGGCGCGGAGTGGCGCAGCGCGTTGTCGAGCAGTTCGGCGACGATGATCGCGACGGGCTCGACGGCGTGCGAGACGAGCGCGGTGCCCGGCTCCAGATGGTTGTGGACGCGGACCCGGTGGTAGCCGACGAGCCGGGACTGGCCGCCGGTCACCGCGTCCACCAGGTGCGACTCCTCGCGGGCGAGCCCGACCCAGGCGCCGCAGACGACGGCGGTGACCTGGGCGCGGCGCAGCGACTGCTCGTTCTCGTGGTCGAGTTCGAAGAGCGTCTGGGCGAGCTCGGGGTCGTCGTAGCGCCGTTGGAGGCCGCGCAGCTGGTCCTGGAGGCGGTAGAGACCGGCCTGGATCTCGCGGGTGGCGCCGCGCATGCCCGCGCGGGCGGCGGCGTCTACGCGCTTGCGCTCCTGGGTGACGGCGGCGAGGACGCCTGCGAGAACGCCGTCCAGGCCCGCGCCGAGTTCGGTGCCCGCCACATCGGGGTGGAGCGGGCCCGGCACCTGCACATGCGGATGCGCGGCCCGCGTCGCCTCGGCCGCCACGCGCCGCTCGGCGAGATGGGCGACCTCGGCGGCGTACGCCCGGGAGACCCGGCCCACTTCGCCGCGCGCGCCCTCCACCTGGGAGCGCAGCGAGGCCATCTCCTCCTGCTGGCGGGCCACCCGGCGTCGGGAGCGCAGCAGCCCGCCCCCCAGAACGAACGCGGACAGGGTCCCGGCCGCCAGGCCTCCGGCGGCCAGGTCCGGTATCTCAATCATCTAATGGACCTTCAGGGGGGATCAGAAGGAGGGCATGCGCACGCGCGCCCCGGGAGGCGAACGTGCCCAGTACACACTGTCATTGACCGGTCCCGCACTGTTTTACATGAAGATCGCTTCGAAAGCTGAACGCGGGGGTCCGAATTTGTTCGTCAGGGGTGGTTGAAGAAGTTACGGACCCGGTAGCGGCGGCGCCGGGACTCGCCGGGGTACTCCTCGTCGTCGTTGTCGTCCGGGTGGTGCAGCACGGTCCAGCTCACAGCCGAAACAGCCGGTTCCAACGACAGCCTGCTCACCGCTTCTTCGAGCATGCTGTCGTCGCGGCGCTCGGTGGTGAGCTCGGCGGCCACGGTGACCTTGCCCGGGGTGTCGGCGTCCTGGCTGAGCACCGAGCGCAGCCGGAAGCCCGGCCGGGACAGGGCCTGCACGGCGAGCGTGCGCACATGCGCCTCCTCCGGCTCGGCGCACACCACCTCGAACAGATAGTCCGTACCGACCTCGACCCCGCCGTGCGGCTCGCGGTCGAGCCGTCGCCCCAGCGGCCGCAGCAGCAGGTTCGCCCCGACCACCCCCGGTCGTCCCGAGCGCGGCCACCCCGTACAGACCGGCCCCCGCGAGCGCGCCGACCGCCGCCGAACACCACAGGGTGGCGGCGGTGTTCAGACCGCGTACGCTCAGCCCGTCGCGCATGATCACACCGGCGCCGAGGAAACCGATGCCGGAGACGATCTGCGCGGCCACCCGCGAGCCGTCGTAGCCGGTGCTGCTGGTCGCGCCCGCGAAGCCGTAGATCGAGAGCAGCACGAAGAGCGCGGAGCCCGCCGCCACCAGTGCGTTGGTCCGCAGGCCCGCCATCCGGGCCCGCCACTGGCGCTCCAGGCCGATGATCGCGCCGTAGCCCAGACCGGCCCCGATGTTGGCCGCCGTATGCCACTCGTTGAGCATGTTCCGTACCCCTCGCCGTCGCGCCGTCCCTCTCCTATCGGCGGCTCGGGGCGCGGTGTTGAACCGGGTTAGGCTGGCCGGGCGGGGGCCGCACGTACGGAGGGCAGCTTGGAGATCCGGAGCGCTCAGGAGCAGGCCTGGGAGAACAAGATCGACAAGGGGTTCAACGTCACCGACGTGCCCCTGGAGTTCGGTCTGCTGAGCGCCGAGATGGGCGAGGCGTTCACCGCCTGGCGCAAGCGGCTGCCCGACTTCGGCGAGGAGCTGGCCGACGTCTTCCTCTATCTGGTGGCGCTGGCCGAGATGAACGGCGTCGACCTCGACGACGAGGTCGCCCGCAAGCTGGAGAAGAACCGCCGCCGACGGTACGAACGCGATGAGCGGGGCGTGCTCGTACGGGTCACGGAAGGCTGAGACGGGCCGTCCGGGGAGGACGGCCCGTCTCTTTCGGAGCTACCGCTGCGCGAACACGGCGACCGTGCGCGCGGGCACGGCGAAGGTGCCGGAACTCGCCTCGTACGACGAGGACTTGACAGTCGTGTCGGCGCCCGATGCCTGGACAGGGTGCAGGGCGTACGCCTTGCCCGCCAGGTCCACCACCCGCTGGGTCTGCCGGTCCGGGGCCGCGTTGAAGACGACGACCAGGCCGCCGAGCCGCATGGTGATCACACCCGGGGTCTCGTCCTCGCCCGAGAGCGGGAACGAGAGCGCGGCCTGCACCTCGGCGGCGGTGGCGAGACGGAACGCCGGGTCCGTCGTACGGATCCTCAGCAGATCCTGGTACGCGGCGGAGGCGCCGTTGATCTGCGGGCAGCCGACGGTGAGCGTGGACGCCGTCAACAGGGGCTTCGCGTAAGCCCACTTGGACTTGTTGTCCGCCGCCTGCGGCAGACCGCGGCCGAAGCCGTTGCCGTCCTTGCAGTCCCAGTGGATCGCGTTGAACCAGTCGCCGCTGTCGAAGGAGTTGCGGTCCAGGGACTTGGAGCGCAACAGATCCGTACCGGCCTGGGAGAGCGCCGGACCCTGCGAGAGCGCGGCGGTCGCCAGCGCGAGCACCTGCATACGGGCCCGGTCGGCCGGCGACGTCGACTGCGGCAGCTTGAAGGCCAGCGCGTCGTACAGCGACTCGTTGTCGTGGGCGTCGGTGTAGGCGAGCGCGTCGCCGGGGGCGGCGGCGTATCCGGCCGGTGCGCCGTTGTAGTCGACGTCCGCGCCCTTGACCGTACGGCCCGAGGTGTCGGTGAAGGTGTACGCGGCCAGGCTGCCGGAGAGGCCGACCTTGATCAGGTCCTGGTAGTGCAGCAGCCGGGACCGCTGCTCGGCCACAGTGCCGTTGGCGGCCGAGGAGTTGGGGTCGGTGTACAGGCCCGAGGCGAAGCCCTGGACGCCCGGGTCCTCGTCGAAGGGGCCGCCGCCGCGCACCGCGTCGCGCGCCCGGTCCGAGAAGGTCGCGATGCCGGTGCCCGCCATGTTCTTCTGGGTGGCCTGCACGAACCGCGCGTCGTCGGCGACCTCCCCGAAGTTCCAGCCCTCCCCGTACAGCACGATCTTCTTGCCGTCCACGCCGTCCTTGGCCAGGGTCAGCGCGTCGAGCGCCTTGCGGACGGCCAGGATGTTGGCCTTGGGGTGATGGCCCATCAGATCGAAGCGGAAGCCGTCGACCTTGTACTGCTTGGCCCAGGTGACCACCGAGTCCACGACGAGCTTGCCCATCATGGCGTTCTCGGGCGCGGTGTTGGCGCAGCAGGTGGAGGTGGCCACCGTGCCGTCCGCGAGGAGCCGCTGGTAATAGCCGGGCACGATCTTGTCGAGGATCGAGTGGTCGGCCTGGCCGCTGGCGGTGGTGTGGTTGTAGACCACGTCCATCACCGTGCGCAGCCCGGCCCCGTTCAGGCCCTGCACCATCTGCCGGAACTCGACCGTGCGCCGCGTCCCCTCGGGGTCGCTGGCGTACGAGCCCTCGGGCACGGTGTAGTGCAGCGGGTCGTAACCCCAGTTGTACGCGTCCTTCGCGGCGCTCTTCGCCACGCACGCCTGCTGCTCGGTCGAGTCCGGCGCGTACACCTTCAAGTCACAGGCGGGGACGGCCTGGTCGGACTTCTTCTCGGGAATCGTGGCGATGTCGAAGGCGGGCAGGAGGTGTACGTACGAGGTGCCCGAGCGGGCGAGCTGGGTCAGGTGCTTCATGCCGTCCGAGCCGGTGTCCGTGAACGCCAGGTACTGGCCCGGGTGGTGGGACGTGGGGTCCGCGATGGAGAAGTCGCGGATGTGCAGCTCCTGGATCTGCGCGGCGCGCAGCGGCACGGCGGCGGGCTTGCGCAGCGTGGCCCACCCCTTGGGCGCGAGCTTCGGGTCGGCGAGGTCGACGACGAGGCTGCGGGCCGAGTCGGTGGTGAGCGCGGTCGAGTACGGGTCGGTGACCAGGTTGGTGACGACCTTCTGGACGCTGGGCGCCCACACCGTCACGGCGTACCGGTACGGCTTGCCCGCCCAGCCCTTGAGGCCGGTCACCGACCAGACGCCAGAGGCGCTGTCACGGTGCATCGCGACCGTGTGGCCGTCCAGTTCGAGCGCGACCCGCTGGGCGGTGGGGGCCCACAGCGACAGGGTGGGACGGCCGCCGTGGAACACCGGGCCGAGCGCGGCCTTGGCCGCCGCCGGGCTGTACACGTCGTCGAGGACGCCCTGGGTCTGGACGCCGGTGGCCGCGAGCAGCGCGCCGTTGTCCAGGCGCTGGGTGGCGACGATCTGGCCGGTGAGGGCCTGGGTGACACGGGCGCGGTCGCGCGGGTCGACCGTGAACGCCGCGTACTTCTTGAGCTGCGGGAACTTGGCCTTCTGGGCGTCGGTGAGGCCGCCCTTGACGGGGATGAGCCGCAGCCAGCGGCCGTCGCCGGTGAGGGTGCCGTCCTTGACGGCGAGGCCGCCGTTCGGCGCGTACACCAGTTGGTAGCTCGCCGCCGTGGTCCCGGTGTCCCAGGCGACGGTGTCACGGTCGATCCACTGTGCCTTGGCCTTGGTCAGATCGAGGTCGGCGGCGGAGCCCGCGACCGACGGCAGCAGGTACTTCTCGACGCCGTCCAGGAGCCACACCTCGTGCCCGTACGTCGAGAAGTCCAGGGACCGGTCGGTGGCGAACTCCTTGGTGTCGCCCTTGTGGACGATGTAGCTCAGGCTGCTCGCCCCGTCCTTGAGCGGCACCTCGAAGACCGCGCCGAAGGCGTCCGTACGGACGGGCTTCAGCGGGTTGGCCCAGTCGGTCGGCGACGCGGCGCCGGTCCAGGTGTGCATGCCCCAGCCGGTGTAGTCGCCGTCCGCGCGGTGGTAGTGGACGACGGCCTTGGTGGTGTCCTGCGGCGGGTGGGCCCCGGCGGGCGGCGTGGTCGCGAGACCGTCCTTGCCCTGCTCGACCCAGACCTCGCCGGTCCTGGAGAGGTCGATGGTGCGGTCGGCGGCGACGTCCTTGTTCCCGTTCTTGTCGACCACGAGGAAGCCGACGCTCGACGCGCCCGGCTTGAGCTTGACGTACGCGAAGGCGCCATAGGCGTCCCGGCCCACGAAGTCATGGCCGGCGGGCCAGGTGGTCGACTCGCCGTCGGCGAGGTCGCCCCAGGCGTAAAGGCGCCAGTCGGCGTAGTCGCCGGCGGGGCGCTTGTAGTGGACGATCGCGTAGTCGCGGCTGGTGGCGGTGGGCACGGGGTCGGCGGCGGGCGTGCCACTGGTCGTCACGGCGGTGGCGCTCGCGGTGTGCCCGGCCGAATCGACCACAACTGCCTTGTAGCGCACGGGAGTTCCGGCGGCAACCGTGCCGGGAAGATGCTGGGTCACCTTGTACGGGGCGTGGTCGGCGGAGCCGAGCACCTGCCACTTGGCGTTGCCGACCTGGGCGGCGAAGACCACCCGGTTCAGCTGGCCGCCGTCGACGTCCGCCGCGATCTCGATGTCACCGGTGGCACCGGCGGCCGGGGCCCGCAGCATGAGCGAGGGCTTCACAGCGGGGGCGCCGAGGGACTTGGTGGCTTTGTAGACGACGGCGGACAGGGCGGGCACGCGTACGGAAATGCGCCGGTCGGCGGAAGTGGTGGCCGTGTCGGAGGCTCCGTAGACGCCCTGGAAGGCGGTGTTCGCGGAGCCGGTCGCGAACTCGGCGCTCTTCACCTCGGTCGCGTTGTTAACCGCGACGACGTACTCGGTGCCGCTCTTCGCGTCGGTGCGCGAGAACGCGTAGACGCCCTTGCCCGTGGCCGCGTACCGCTCGGTCTGCACACCGTCGGCGAGCGCCGGGTTCTCCTTGCGGAGCTTGGAGAGAGCAGCGATCTCCTTGTAGAGCGGGTGCTCCGGATCGAAAGCGCTGCTCGCGTGCGTACGGGTCGTACCGATCTCGGTGTCGGCCAGATAGTCGGCGACCTTGGAGGCGAACATGGTCTGACGGGCGTCCTTGTCGCCGCCCGGGCCCGTGAAGCCCTGCTCGTCGCCGTAGTAGACGACCGGGTTGCCCCGGCTGAGGAACATCAGCTCATGGGCCAGCTCGGCGCGCCGCAGCAGCTCGGCGCCGTCGGCCTTCGGGTTGTCCTGGAGGAGGAAGGAGCCGATGCGGCCCATGTCGTGGTTGCCGAGGAAGGTCACCTGCTCATAGGCGTTGGCCTTGTCGGTGGTGTAGCGGTAGTCCTGACCGAGGACCGCCGACAGGTCCCCCGCCGAGCCGCCCTGCGAGGCGTAGCCACGCATCGCCTGCTGGAGCGGGAAGTCCAGCGTCGCGTCCAGCCTGCCCTTCGTCACATACGGGGAGGTGATAGCCGGGTCCCCGGAGTACACCTCGCCGTAGAGGAAGAAGTTCGGCCGCCCGTGCCGGGCCGCATACGCTTCCAGGGCCGTCGCCCACTGCGTCCAGAAGTCCATGTCGACGTGCTTGACCGTGTCCACACGGAACCCGTCGACGCCGAACTCCCCGACCCACTTCTCGTAGATCCGCTCCATCCCGCTGACGACCTCGGGCCGTTCGGTCCACAGGTCGTCGAGCCCGGAGAAGTCGCCGTACTCGGCGCTCTCGCCCGCGAACGTCGAGTCGCCCCGGTTGTGGTACATCGTCGGGTCGTTGAGCCAGGCCGGCACCTTCGCGTTCTTCTCGGCGGCCGGGACCACCGGGGTGTACGGGAAGGACGCGGCGTTCACCTTCGGGATGCCCGCGCGGTCGTCGAAGGGGCGGCCCTCCGTGTCCAGATACGGGTAGGCGCCCTTGGAGCGGTAGCCGTACTGCTTCTCGGCGTAGTCGACGGTGTCGGCCGTGTGGTTGGTGATGACGTCGAAGAAGACCTTCATGCCCTTGGCGTGCGCCTGGGCGATCAGGTGGGCGAGCTCGGCGTTGGTGCCGAAGTGCGGGTCGACCTGGGTGAAGTCGGTGATCCAGTAGCCGTGGTAGCCGGCCGAGACGTCCTTGCCCGTGCCCTGCACCGGCTTGTTCTTGAAGATCGGGGCGAGCCAGATGGCCGTCGTCCCGAGCCCCTTGATGTAGTCGAGCCGCTGGGTGACCCCCTTGAGGTCCCCGCCCTGGTAGAAGCCCTTGTCGGTGGGGTCGTACCCCGTCTGCAGCCGCGAACCGGTAAGTCCGCCGCGGTCGTTGGAGGTGTCCCCGTTGGCGAACCGGTCCGGCAGCAGGAAGTAGAACTGCTCCCGCGTGGCGTCATGACGGGCGGGCTCGGCGGCCAGCCGCGCGTCGCTCGGCGGCGCCGGCGGCCGTGGCACGGCGGAGACGGGCAGCGCGGGAACGAGCGCCGCGCACAGGGCGGCCGCAAGCGCGACCGCGGTTCTGCGCAGGGGGATCACCGGGAACTCCTCGGTCGTACGTGGATGGGTGCGGGGGCCGTTGGGCCGCCCGGCGCCGACTGGACGCGCCGGGCGGCCCGGCCGTGGGGGCTCAGCCGCGCGAGGTGTTCATCGCGGTGTTCCCGGCAGTGTTCGTGGCGCTAGCAGGTCCTGGCGCCCACGTGCAGCGCGAGCGCGGTGTCCGGGGCGAGGGTCGCGGTGAACTGCCCCGAGCCGTCGACGGTGACCGGCTTCCCGCTCTGGATGTCGCAGTAGCCGCCCGCCGCGAGCGAGGTCTGGAAGGTCCGGGTGAGCGACGAGCCCTCGTGGTTGATCGCCACGAACGCCTTGGCGCCCCGGCCGAACGCGATGGCATTGTTGCCGTCGTCCCACCAGTTGCTCACCGCCGCCCCGCTCGCGGTGTTGCGGAACTTCACCATGGACCGGATCTCGGGCCAGGCGTGCTGGCACTTCCAGCCGTCCTGGTAACAGGCGTTCACCTGGCCGCTGTTGGGCGGACCGGCGTCCGTACTGCTGAACTCGTAGCCGGAGTGGACGTCCGGGGAGCCGTAGGGCCAGGCCAGCATGAAGACATGCGCGAGCGTGTACCTGGCGCCGTCCCGGTAGTTGAGGGTCTGGCCGCCGCGCTCGGTGTCGTGGTTGTCGACGAACACCGACGCCTGACCGCTGGGCATATAGCCCCAGCCCTCGCCGTAGTTCTTCAGATACGCGAGCTTCTCGTTGTTGAACACCCGCTTGAGGTCCCAGGAGTAACGGAACTCCTGGGCGTCGCCGGTGCCGAGGTACTCGGTCGGCTGCACGGCCTCGCCCGCGCCGTAGATCGTCTCCTGCTTCCAGTAGACGCCCGGGTTGGTCAGCCGCGACTTGATGTTGGCGAGGTCGTCGGCGGGGATGTGCTTGGCCGCGTCGATACGGAAGCCGTCGACGCCGAGCGAGAGCAGGTCGTTGAGGTACCCGGCGATGGTCTTGCGGACGTACTCCTCGCCGGTGTCGAGGTCCGCCAGGTTGACCAGCTCGCAGTGCTGGACGTTCCAGCGGTCCTGGTAGTTGGTGACCGGCGAGGTGCAGTCGTCCATGTCCGCCGCCGAGTAGGTGCCCGGGTAGTCGTACTTGGTGAACGACGAGCCCGCCGAGCCGGTGCCCGACGCGTTGGTCATGTGGTTGATCACCGAGTCGGCGACCACCTTGACGCCCGCCGCGTGGCAGGTGTTCACCATGGCCTGGAACGCGGCCCGGTCGCCGAGACGGCTGCCGATCTTGTAGCTGACGGGCTGGTAGGCGGTCCACCACGGGTCGCCCTGTATACGTTCCTGGGGCGGCGAGACCTGGACGTATCCATAGCCGTCCGGGCCGAGTTCATCGGTGCACGCCTTGGCGACGGAGGCGAAGTTCCACTCGAACAGGACGGCGGTCACGTCCTTGGGGCCGGGCGCCGCCGCCTGGGCCTGCGGAGAGCCGACGACGAGCCCGCCGGCCGCCCCGACCAGGGCGAGAGCGGCGGCGAGTGGTCTGCGGGTGCGGGGGGTGCTGCGGGTCCGACCGTCCATGGGGGGATCCTCCGTGCGGGACGCGGGTGACGGAGCAGTTGCTGAATGTTCTTGCTGAAAAAACCGGCAACAGGTTGCGGTCGAGACCGTAAAGCGGCCGACAGCTTTCGGTCAACCCCTTGGACACCACCTCGACATATGGCGGAAACCTCGCTCCCCGTCGCCCGCAAAAACCTCCGCAAGATATTGCAGTGATGTGCCAAGCAAGAGCCGCCGCACGGTGACGGTCCGTACGGCGGCTCGGGCGGTCTTCAGGGGCCGTTGGCCAACGGCCCTCGGCGGGAGGGCTCAGAAGCCGATCGCCTCGCGGACGAGGACGACCGTGCTGCGGAACGGGATGACCTCGCGGCCGTTGATGAGGATCTTGGCGAGAACACTGCGCTGGCCCATCACGGTCTGGGCGCGGACGTCCTCCTTGGGCAGCGAGTACGTCTCCAGACGGCGCAGCGCGGTGTCCAGGTCGGCGACGACCTTCTGGGCACCGACCACCCAGATCGTCTTGCCCGCGCCGAACGCGTACGCGCCGAGCTGGCTGCCACTGGCCGAGCCGGTGACCAGACGCCCGTCCTCGGTGACGGCGTGCACGCTGCCCACGACCACGTCGGGCGCGGAGCGCGAGGTGCGCACGTCGTCGCGGCGGGCGCCGCGCTGGTCCCAGTCGGCCTGCTCGGCGCGCATGCTCTTGAAGCGGCCCGACTCGTCGATGTCCGCCTGGATGCCGGAGAGCCGCAGGGTCTCGCTCGTCGCCGCGAAGACCGACTTGTCGGTGGGCAGGGCCTCGTTCACGAGCTTGCGGGCGTCGGCCGCCGTGTCCACTATGTGCACCGCAAAGCCGTTGCCGCGCAGGGCCTCGGCCGCCCGCTCGACGCTCTCGGCGCTCGCCGGGACCGCGAAGGTCTCGTCGGCCGGCAGCGTCTGGATGGTCTTCTCACTCATGGTCATGCCCTTCAAAGAGATATCGCCGCCCCGCGCACCGGTCGCGCCGGGCGGCCCCGTGTCCGACCTCCCCGATCGGACTCCGTGTCAAAAACTAGCGACCGGGACGCGAGTCGCGTTCGAGTGGCGCCGGATCGGTCAACTGCGGCGCTTGTCCGATCGCATAGGCTCGGCCGCGAGATGAAGAGCAACCCCACTCCGCTGGCGCCCAAGGCCGACAAGGACACCGTGCGGCGGCACAACCTCAGCCTGGTGCTCCGGGCGGTCCACGACGAGGGCGAGACGACCCGGGCCGCCGTCGCGGCGCGGGTGGGACTGACCCGGGCCGCCGTGTCGTCGCTGGTGGAGCAGTTGCTGGAGAGCGGCTGCCTCACCGAGTCGGGCAAGACGTTCAGCGGCCAGGCCGGGCGGCCGGGCACGGTGCTCAAGCCCGCGCGGACCGGACCCGCCGGAGCCGGGGTCGAGATCAACGTCGACTACGTCACCGTGTGCGTCGTCGACCTGGCCGGAACCGATCGAGTGCGACTCACCGAGCATCTGGACAACCGGGGCGCCGCGCCCGCCGAGGTCCTGGCCCGCGCGGCCGGGATCGCCTCACGGGCCCTGGACTCGGCCCACCAGCAGGAGCTGCGCCCGGCCGGGGTGACGCTCGCACTCCCAGGTCTGGTGGCTGCGGGGAAAGTGCGCCAGGCGCCCAACCTCGGGTGGAACCAGGTGCCCGCGCAGGACCTGTTCGCGCAGGCGCTCACCGCACTGCGCCCCGGCACGCGCGCGCTGCCGGTGCGTTCCGAGAACGAGGCCAACCTGGCGGCCCTCGCGGAGCTCTGGTTCGGCGGCCGCGACGAAGCCCGTACGTTCCTCTACGTATCCGGCGAGATCGGGGTCGGCGGCGCGCTGGTGCTCGGCGGCGAACTCCTGCGCGGCGCCCACGGCTTCGCCGGAGAGATCGGCCATGTGCCGCTCGACCCGGCCGGTCCCCCGTGCCGCTGCGGGGCGCGCGGCTGCCTGGAGCAGTACGCGGGCCAGCTGGCACTGCTGCGTACGGCGGGCATCGACGAGAACTCCGGCGCGGCGGGCGTCGCCGAACTGGAGCGCCGGGCCCGCGCGGGCGACGAGCGCGCGGTCGCGGCCCTCTCCACGGCCGGGCTGATGCTGGGCCGGGTGCTCTCCGGCGCGGTCAACCTCCTCGACCCCGAGGCCGTCGTGCTCGGCGGGATCTACCGCTCCCTGCTGCCCTGGCTGTCGCCCCCGGCCGACGCCGAACTGGCCGAACGCGTGGTGTCGGGCCTGTGGTCCCGGGGCAGCGGCAGGCTGCGCGCCTCGTCGGCGGCGGGAGACGCGGCGCGGGGCGCGGCGGCGCTGGTGGTCGAGGACGTACTGGACGACCCGGCGGGGTGGGCGCGGGACGAGTCACGCTGATCCTGCGTGCGCTCAACAGGGCTCAGCGCACGCCCAGCAAGTGATCCAGCGCCAACTGATCCAGCCGCTCGAACGCCATGCCGCGCGCCCCCGCCGCCTCCGCGTCGAAGTCCTCGAAAGCCGACCGGTCCGCGAGGAGCCCGGCGAGGCCGTCCGCAGCCGTCGGGCGGGCGAGGTCGTCGAGGCGGGCCGCGCGCAGCGCCTCCCGTACCACCGGGTCGGCACGGAACGCGGCGGCGCGCTCGCGCAGGATCAGATACGTGCGCATGTTGCCCGCGGCCGACGCCCACACCCCGTCGGTGTCCTCCGTGCGCGGCGGCTTGAAGTCGAAGTGGCGCGGGCCTTCGTAGCCCGCCGACTCCAGCAGGTCGACCACCCAGAACGCGTCCCGCACGTTCCCCGCCCCGAACCGCAGGTCCTGGTCGTACTTGATGCCGGACTGACCGTTGAGGTCGATGTGGAAGAGCTTGCCCGCCCAGAGCGCCTGGGCGATGCCGTGGGTGAAGTTGAGCCCGGCCATCTGCTCGTGCCCCGTCTCCGGGTTGACGCCGACGAGTTCGGGGCGCTCAAGGCGCTCGATGAACGCGAGCGCGTGTCCGACGGTGGGCAACAGGATGTCCCCGCGCGGCTCGTTCGGCTTGGGCTCGACGGCGAACCGCAGGTCGTACCCCTGGCCGACCACGTACTCGCCCAGCAGGTCGAACGCCTCCTTCAACCGGTCGAGCGCGACCCGCACGTCCTTCGCCGCCCCGGACTCCGCGCCCTCCCGGCCGCCCCACGCCACGTACACCCGCGCGCCGAGCTCGACGGCGAGGTCGATGTTGCGGATCGTCTTGCGCAGCGCGTACCGGCGTACGTCCCGGTCGTTGGCCGTGAAGGCACCGTCCTTGAAGACGGGGTGCGTGAAGAGGTTGGTGGTGGCCATCGGGACGGCGAGCCCGGTGGCGTCGAGGGCGTGACGGAAGCGCTTGACGTGCGCGTCCCGCTCGGCCTCGGACGAGCCGAACGGGATGAGGTCGTCGTCATGGAAGGTCACCCCGTACGCCCCGAGATCCGCGAGCCGGTGGACCGTCTCCACCGGGTCGAGGGCCGCGCGGGTCGCGTCGCCGAACGGGTCGCGCCCCTGCCAGCCCACGGTCCACAGGCCGAAGGTGAACTTGTCCTCGGGGGTCGGGGTGAAGCGTTCCGTCATTGTCCTGGCCACCTCGGTACGCTATTTGTTTTCTGACATGACGAATATGGCATGATCGCGGCGACTTCCGGAAGCCCGGGCGTTCACCTAATTTGTTCCTGCCGCGTGCAAATGAGACCCGAGCATCGCTCGTGACCCTTGCTCGGGATCCGTCGAGGAAGGTTTCCGTATGCCGCCGAGCTCGGTCGTCATCGGGGTGGACAGCTCCACGCAGTCCACCAAAGCGCTGTTCGTCGACGCGGACACCGGGCGCACGCTCGCCGTGGGCCGCGCCCCGCACCGGGTCGACGGCACGGCCGGGGCCCGCGAGAGCGACCCCGAGGACTGGTGGCGGGCGCTGCGCGAGGCCGTCGGGGCCGGGCTGAAGGAGTCGGGCGTGCCCGCCTCGGCCGTCGTCGCAATCGCGGTCGCCGGACAGCAGCACGGCCTGGTCGTCCTCGACCGGGGCGGACGCCCGCTGCGCCCGGCCCTGCTCTGGAACGACACCCGCTCCGCCCCGCAGGCCGCCGCCCTCACCGCAGCGCTCGGCGGGCCCTCGGCGTGGACGGCCCGCACCGGTTCGGTCCCGGTCGCCGCCGTGACCGCCGCGAAGTGGCGTTGGCTGTACGAGAACGAGCCCGCGACCGCCGCCGCCACGGCCGGGGTGCGGCTCCCCCACGACTTCCTCACCGAGCGTCTGGCGGGCGTCGCCGTCACCGACCCCGGGGACGCCTCGGGCACCGGGTGGTACTCGACGGCGACGGGTGCCTATGACGCCGAGCTGCTTCAACTCATCGAATTGGACGTGGCGTTGCTGCCGCAGGTCGCGGCGACCGGTTCGACCCGTGTCGGATCACTGGCGGCCACCGCCGCCGAGGCGCTCGGCCTGCCTGCCGGGATCGCCGTCGCCGCCGGGACCGGGGACAACATGGCTGCCGCCGTGGGGTTGGGCCTGGGCGGCACCGGGCTGCTCGACCACCCCGTCCTCAGCCTCGGCACGTCCGGGACGGTGTTCGCCGCGACCCGCACGCGGCCCGCATCGGTGGGACTCTCCGGTTTCGCCGCCACGGACGGCACGTTCCTACCGCTCGCCTGCACCCTGAACTGCACTCTTGCCGTGGACAAGGTCGCTTCCCTGCTCGGCCTCGACCGCGATGACGCGGTGCCCGGTGGCGAGGCGGTGTTCCTGCCCTATCTCGACGGCGAGCGCACGCCCGATCTGCCGACCGCCGCCGGGTTGCTCACGGGGTTGCGGCATGCGACCTCGGGGCGCCAGTTGCTCGGGGCGGCGTACGAGGGCGCCGTGTTCACCGCGCTGCGCGCTCTGGACGACCTGTTGCGCGCGTGCGGGCTCGACCCCTTCGACCCGGGCGTCGCCGCCCGTCCGCTGCGGCTGATCGGTGGGGGTGCGCGGGGGCGTACGTGGGTCGAGACCGTGCGGCGGCTCTCGGGGCGGCCCCTCATCGTGCCTCGGGTCGCCGAACCGGTCGCGCTCGGCGCCGCTGCGGTTGCCTTGGCGGCGGCGACGGGTGGGGATGCGGTGGGTGTCGCGAACGGGTGGGGTGCGGGGGCTGGGCGTGTGCTGGACCCGGTCGCGCGTGATGCGTCGACGTGGTCGCGGATCGCCACGGTCCTGGACGACGCCATACCTTCCCTGCTCGGCGGCGGGCAATAGCAGCTATGCGTTCGGCTGCGGACCGTGCGTGGCCGGTCGCGCAGTTCCCCGCGCCCCTAAATGCGTCTGGCGGGCGTGCCCCATAGGGGCGCGGGGAACTGCGCGATCAGCCCGGCACGATCCGCAGCCGAATGTCCACGCATCCAGCGGCGGCGCGCTCAGCGGGTCTCGCGCAGCAGCTCCGCCAGCGCGCTGTCCATGTCCAGGTCCCGGTCCTCGACATCGGCGGGGACGGCCGCGTACGTCAGGAAGAGGAAGCTCCGTAGCGCCGCCGTCTCGAATTCCAGGAGCGCCCGGCCGTCAGGGGAGCTCAGTTCGACCATGGTGCGGGTGCGGCTGCTCGGCCACAGGTGGACGTCGCCCGCGCCGACCTCGCCGCGCAGGCCCCCGTCGAGCAGATTGCGGGCGAAGACCCAGGTCACGCCCTCGTCGTGGAGCGAGACCTCGGGTGGGAACAGCATGGCGACCGCCAATGGGTCGGCGGCGCTGTAGCCGAGGGTCACCGAGATGGTGACCGGGTGGGACGCATCGGTGACGAGGCGGGCCAGGACGGACTGTTCGACGGTGGGTGACATCGGCTCGCTCCTTGCTGACCGGCGCTGCGGTTCCGGCTCCTTCGCCCGTACGGCCTCGGCAGACGGCCCCTGGGACGGACCCCGGCTTCCCGATCTGTGACTCGCATCACATCATCTCAATAGTCACACATTCAACACCTGGCCTTGGAATTCGTACGAAAAACCTGGACGGGTTCCGGGGCGGGTGCAGCTGCTTCGGGGGTCTGACACCACCCCCGTCCGGGGGTCCAGACCTCCTGACCCGGCCCCCGCTCCCGGCGGACGATCGTCAGCGACCGATACGGACGACCGGAGCAGGGGGCTCAGCCATGGGTGATCACAGTCGGCGGAACGTGTTGCGCGGCGCGGCGGGCGCGGCCGCAGGGGGTTTTCTGGTCGCGAGCGGTGGCACAGCGGGCGCGGTCCCGCGTGGACGACAGACCGCGCCGGCCCGTACGGCCGCCACCTCCCAGCCCTTCCTCCACGGCCCCTTCGCCCCCGTCACGGAAGAACTCACCGCGTTCGACCTCCCCGTCACCGGCCGCATCCCCCGCTCCCTGAACGGGCGTTACCTGCGCACCGGCCCCAATGTGCTCGGCCTGGAGGACCCCCGGGCACACCACTGGATGCTCGGGGACGGCATGGTCCACGGGGTGCGGCTGCGGGACGGGCGGGCCGAGTGGTACCGCAACCGCTGGGTGCGGTCGGCCGCCGTCGCCAAGAAGCTCGGCGAGCCGCACCAAGGGCCCGTCCCCGAGGACGACTTCGCCTGCAACACGCACGTCATCCCGTACAAGGGACGCATCCTCGCACTCCAGGAGAGCGGGCCGCTGCCGTACGAACTCGACGGCGAGCTCAACACCTTGCGCCCGTACGACTTCCGCTCCACCCTGAGCGGCGCGTTCACCGCGCACACCAAGTACGACGCGCACGCCGACGAACTGCATGCCATCGCCTACTACCCGACCTGGGACCACGTACGTCATCTGGTCGTCGACCGGACCGGACGGGTCGCCCGGACGACGCGGATCCCCGTGGCCGACAGCCCGATGATGCACGACTTCGCGCTGACCGAACGGCATGTGGTCGTCTTCGACTTCCCGGTCACCTTCGACGCGGCGGCGGCCGCGTCCGGCGCGCCCGTGCCGTACGTGTGGAACGACCGGCACCCGGCGCGCGTCGGTGTGCTGCCGCGCGCGGGCGGCAGCGTGCGCTGGTTCGAGGTCGCGCCCGCCTTCTACTCGCACACGCTCAACGCGTACGACGAAGGGGACACGGTCGTCGTCGACCTCACCACCTTCCCGGCGCCGTTCTTCGTCGGCGGGAAGGGCTCCGACGGGCCGACCGCGCTCGGGACCGCCTCCCTGGACCGCTGGACGGTCGACCTGGCGCACGGCCGGGTCCGTACCCGGCGGCTCGACGACCGGCCGCAGGAGTTCCCCCGGGTCAACGAGACGCTGGTGTCCCGGCGTCACCGGTACGGGTACACGGCGGCCGCCGCCGCGATGTCCACGGCGTATCTGACGGCCGACGGCGTTCCCCCGGACCACTCCTTCGGCAACGCCCTGGTCAAACACGATCTACTGCGCGGCACGTCGCAGCTGCACCGGCTCCCCCGCGACGCCGCCGTCGGCGAGGCCGTCTTCGTCCCGGCGCACGACGGACCGGCGGCCGCCGAGGACGACGGATACGCGCTGGCGTATGTCCACAATCCGGAGCGCGGGGCCGCCGACCTGCTGATTCTGGCGGCACAGGACTTCACCGGGCGACCGCTGGCCCGTATCCATCTGCCGGGACGGGTGCCGCTGGGGTTCCACGGCAGCTGGGTCGCGGACGCCTGAAGGCCGGCGGCGAAAAAAGTTCACGGCTCGGCCGTGTTCCGTGTCGATCCCGGGGAGCGCCGTTCGTATAGAGGGTGAGAGACCGGCAAGGCGCCGGTCGTGCGGCCGAGGAGGACACCATGCAGCAGTATCTGCTCAGCGTCATGCAGCCCGAGGGAACCCCGCCGGCGCCCGAGGTCCTGGCAGGGATCATGCGGAACGTGGAGAGCTTCCACGACGAGCTCAAGGCGGCTGGTGCCTGGGTCTTCGCAGGGGGACTCCACTCCCCCGCCACGGCCACCGTGCTGCGGGTCAAGGACGGCGAGGTGCTGATGACCGACGGCCCGTACGCGGAGAGCAAGGAGTATCTGGGCGGGCTGTGCATCGTCAGCGCGCCGGATCTGGACGCCGCGCTGCGCTGGGGCCGCAAGGCCGCCGAGGCGACGACACTGCCGATCGAGGTGCGGCCGTTCATGGGCGGGGCCGGGGAGTGACGACCGGCACGCCCCCGGGCCCATCCGTCGAGCGCGTCTTCCGGGCCGAGTACGGCCGCGCGGTCGCCGTCCTGGTCCGTGTCTTCGGCGATATCGACATCGCCGAGGAGGCGGTCCAGGACGCGTTCACCACCGCGCTGGAGCGATGGCCGGCGGCCGGGGCGCCGCCGAGCCCGGCCGGGTGGATCATCACCACTGCCCGCAACCGGGCCATCGACCGGCTGCGCCGGGAGGCCTCCCGGGCCGACCGGCAGGCGCGGGCGGCCCTGCTGCGGGCCGGGCGGGCCGAGGACGAGGAGCCCGAGGAGGGACCCGTGCGCGACGAACGGCTTCGGCTGATCTTCACCTGCTGCCACCCCGCCCTCGCCACCGGCGCCCGCGTCGCCCTCACCCTGCGGCTGCTCGGCGGGCTGACCACGGCCGAGATCGCCCGGGCGTTCCTGGTGCCGGAGCCGACGATGGCCCAGCGGCTCGTACGGGCCAAGGCGAAGATCCGCGACGCCGGGATCCCGTATCGCGTGCCGTACGAAGCGGACCTGCCGGAACGGCTGCGAGCCGTCCTCGCTGTCGTGTACCTGATCTTCAACGAGGGGTACAGCGCCGGTTCGGGCGACCGGCTCGTACGGGAGGACCTGTGCGCGGAGGCGATCCGGCTCGGGCGGCTGCTCGCCGAGCTGATGCCGGACGAGGAGGAGGTGACGGGGCTGCTCGCGCTGATGCTGCTCGTCGAGTCGCGCCGGGCCGCCCGCGCGACGGCGAGCGGGGAGCTGGTGCTCCTGTCCGACCAGGACCGCACGCTGTGGGACGCGGCGCTCATCGCCGAGGGACAGCGGCTCGTCCGCGTGTGTCTGCGCCGCGACCGGCCGGGTCCGTACCAGATCCAGGCGGCGATCAACGCCGTGCACAGCGACGCGCCGACGGCCGCCGCCACCGACTGGGGCCAGATCCTGCGGCTCTACGACCAGTTGCTGGCGCTCGCGCCGAGCCCGGTCGTCGCCCTCAACCGCGCGGTCGCCGTGGCCGAGACCGAGGGCCCCGCCGAGGCGCTGGCGATCGTGGACGGCCTTGACCTGGACGGCTATTACGTCTTTCACGCCGTACGCGCGGATCTGCTGCGGCGGCTCGGCCGCAGCACTCAGGCGGCGCGGGCGTACGAGGAGGCGATGGCCCGTACCGACAACGCGGCCGAGCGCGCGTTCCTCGCCGGGCGCCGGGACGGGCTCAGCCCAGCTGGCTGAGCATGCCGACGACCGAGTTGACCGCGCTGTGCAGCGACGGCGCGGCTGCGGTGTCGGCGAAGTAGAAACCGAAACCCGCGCAGATCAGCACGTGGGAGAGCTTGGTGCCGCCTTTGCGCCAGAGGAAGAAGGCGGCGGCAGCCAGCGGCAGCATCAGAGGAAAGTGCACGGAGGGCAAGGGTGTTCACCTCGTGACCCCGAGTCTGTCGAGCACCGGGCCGCCGCCGTGCGGCTGCGGCCCGGTGGAAAGCACCTCCGTCACGCTACGACCGATGCTCACCCGACGCCACCCATGCGGTCACCGGTTGTCATCGCCGCAGGTGACACCCCGATCACACGGCCGTGGCCACCACGAGACGGCAGCGCGGGGTACCGTCCGCCCGCCGTCCCACCTCCGGCAGCTCGCGCAGCTCCACCACGAACCCCGCGCGGATCAGCTCCTCGCGGACTACGGAAAGCTTGAAGTCCCGGTAATACATGACGAATTGGGGCCGCCACACCGCGTTCCGCACCCGCATCGCCGAGTCGAAGGCGAGCAGGGCCCAGTACCCCGCCGAGCCAGGGCGGGGCGGGGCGGCGATCGGGAACGCGAACCGGCCGCCGGGCCGCAGCACCGAGCGAACCTGGGCGAACAGGCCCGGCCGCTCCCGGGGCAGGAAGTGCCCGAACGCGCCGAAGCTGACGACGAGGTCGAAGGCCGCCGCGAACGGCAGCGCGCGGGCGTCGGCCCGCACCCAGTCCGTACGCCCGGCGGCCGCCCGCGCCCGGCCCACCTCAAGCATCCCCGCGCTGAAATCGACCCCCACGACCCGCTCACGGCACACCTGCCGCAGCACGTCCAGGCCCGCACCCGTGCCGCAGCACAGGTCGAGCCCGTGATCGACGGGGCCGAGCTCGCGCAGCGCCCGCGCGACGGCGTCCAGGACGACATCGGGCGTGCGGTACGGGGTGAGGTCGAACTTCGGCGCGAGCAGGTCGTAGCCGTGCTCGACCGACGACAGTGCCTGAACGGCGAGTTCACGGACGGTGGGGCCCTGGGGAGCGAACATCGCCCTCAGCATAGGGGTGGCACCCAGCGGGCCTGGTCAGCGCGGGGGTGCGGCGCCACCGGTCGCCGAATGCGCGTATCCATGGATAACCTCGGAAAAGGTTACGAATTGGCCTATCGGGGGGTCGGCCGAGACGGGAGAAACCATCGTGAAATCCACTCTGAGCAACCGCTGTGCCCGGATGGCAGCAGTGGGCGCCCTGTCCTTCGCCCTGGTGGCCGGTGGAGCCACGGGAATCGCGACCGCCGCCACGCCCAAACCGACGCCGAGCGGCAGCAAGCACGCCTCGGCGGCGACGAGTTCGCTGACCATCAAGGCCAGCAAGACCGACGTCAAGGTGGGCGACACGGTCACCTTCACCGGCCGGTCGAAGGGCCTGTCCATAGGCAGCAAGGTCGTGCTCCAGCACAAGAACAAGGGCAAGTGGACGACCCTGCAGCCCAGTACCACCATCAAGCAGGGCAGCAGTTACTCACTGGACCACAAGTTCACGGCCAAGGCCAAGGAAGAGCTGCGGGTCATGGACGGCACGACCACGTCGCCGTCGGTGACCGTCACCGTGAAGTGACGGCCACCGCGTTCCGGCGACGCCGGAGCTAGCCGATCTTCAGCTCACCCATCTCGCTCCATCCCGCCGCACCCTCGATCGTCGTGCTGACGATGTCGGGAGTGCGGCGCAGGAGCGGGCGCATCGTCTCCATGGCGGCCCTGAAGTGGTCGGAGTTCACATGGGCCTCGCCCGCGCCGTCCTGGAACGCCTCCACGAGGACGTAGGTGTTCGGGTCCTCCAGGCTGCGGGACCACTCGTACCAGAGGTTGCCCGGCTCGGCCCGGGTCGCGTGGGTGAAGTCCGCGACGAGCTGGGGCCACTCCTCGGCGTACTCGGGCTTCACGGCGAACTTGACGCAAATAAAGATCATTCAGGCATTCTAAGCAGGCCGGTGCATAAGCGCTGCGCAGGCATCGCGTGTGCCGCCCGGTCGTGGCCCGTGCCGTGCTTCATCGCCTGCTGTGCATAATCGCTCGGCGGTGCGCGGTGGCCGGGGGTACTGTTGCCGCCGCCAAGCAGTCCTCCGCCCGCCGAACCCCAGGTGAGACCCATTACCGCACTCCCCCACTCCGCCGTCGTCACGCGGCTGCGCGCCGCAGGCTGCGTCTTCGCCGAGGACGAGGCGGAGCTGCTGCTCTCGACCGCCCGCACCCCGGCCGAGCTCGACGCCATGGTGCGGCGCCGGGCCGACGGGCTGCCGCTCGAACACGTCCTGGGCTGGGCGGAGTTCAGGGGGGTGCGCGTCGAGGTGGACCCGGGTGTGTTCGTGCCGAGGCGCCGTACGGAGTTCCTGGTCGAGCAGGCCGTGGCGCTCGCCGGTCCGGGCGCGGTCGTGGTCGATCTGTGCTGCGGCTCGGGCGCGTTGGGCGCGGCGCTCGTCGCGGGGATCGGGCGCGCCGAGCTGTACGCGGCGGACATCGACCCGGCCGCCGTGGCCTGCGCCCGGCGCAATGTCGGCGCCGCCGGCGGCCGGGTCTACGAGGGCGACCTCTTCGCGCCGCTGCCCGCCGGGCTGCGCGGCCGGGTGGACCTCCTGCTGGCCAATGTCCCGTACGTACCGACCGAGGAGATCGAACTGCTCCCCTCGGAGGCACGCGTCCATGAGGCGCGGGTGGCGCTCGACGGCGGCGGCGACGGGCTCGACGTGCTGCGCCGGGTCACCGCCGAGGCGGCCGGGTGGCTGGCGCCGGGCGGGCATCTGCTCTTCGAGACGAGCGAGCGCCAGGTGCCGACCGCCGTCGAGACGGTGACCCGGGGCGGTCTGGTGGCGCGCGTGACGACCTGCGACGAGCTGTACGCCACGGTCGTCATCGCGACCAGACCCTGAGCACGAACCGTCAGCGCGGGCTCACGCCATCCAGAAGAAGACCGCCGTCATCCGGCTGTCCTCCATGGTGCTCCCCCAGTAATTGGTCGCGCTGTGAATCATGTTGGCGCTGTACAGGAGCAGCCGGTTGTACTTGTGCGCGACGCGGACGTCCTCGGTGAAGGAGTTCGGCGGCACGAACCGGGTGCCGAGCGCCTCGGCCAGGTTGTTGTGCGGGGCCGCCACCTGGTTGCCGCCGAGGACACCGCCGGGCAGGCTCTGCCGGAAGAAGCTCGTACCGCAGTCCTTGGGCACGTCCGGGTTGAGATAGAGCACCGCGGCATAGCGGCACAGCGCACGTGAGTCGGTGTGCGGGCGCTGCTCGCTCTCGTCCTTGCCGACGACCTGGACGCAGTTGTGGTTGAGGGTGGCGCCGCCCGGTGCCTGCTGGAGCCAGAGCTCGCGGGCGCCGGTCGACTTCTTCACCAGCCGCTCCACCCGGCCGAGTTCGGCGGGTTCCAGGCCCGGCATGGTGCGCATGCCCGGCCAGGTCTCGGGCTTGCGGGGGTATCCCTCGACCCAGTCGTCCTTGGCCAGACAGCGCGCGCGGACCTCGTCGACATTGGGCAGGACGTCGTCGAGGACCCAGTAGTCCCGGCCGAGCGTGGGTTTGCGATAAGGGAGCACCGGGAGTGCGGAGGAATTGGGGGGCATGCGGCCGAACCTACTTCCGTAACCGCCGGTCGCCGTCCGCGACTTGGTCAACCTTGCGTCAAGGGGCGGCGAAACACTTCCCGTGACGAATGGCGCATTGCGGGGACTTCCCCATGGGAGATCCCCGCAATGGCAAAGGCAGCACCAATTCCCCGCCAGGAGCGGACCCGGGGACGGTCAGGCCTTGCGGCCGACGCCGCCGAACATGGCCACCTCGTCCGGCTCCGGCGCCGACGCGTCCTCCGGCCGCCAGCGCGAGCAGGAGACGACGCCCGGCTCCAGGATCTCCAGGCCGTCGAAGAAGCGGGCGGTCTGCTCGGGGGTGCGCTGGGTGAGCTTGGGCGTGCCGTGCTCGTTCCAGAACGCCACCGCCTCGTCGACGTCCGGCATGTCCGGGTGGGTGACGGTGTGGGAGAGCACCAGGAAGCTGCCGGGGGCGAGCGCGTCCATCAGATTGCGCACCAGCCCGTACGCCTGCTCGTCGTCCCCGATGAAGATGACGACGCCGAGCAGCATCAGCGCGACCGGCTGGCTCAAGTCCAGGGTCTTGGCGGCGTGTTCCAGGATGGAGTCCACATCGCGCAGATCCGCGTCGAGGTAGTCGGTGCGGCCCTCGGGCGTGCTGGTCAGCAGGGCGCGGGCGTGCGCGAGCACCAGCGGGTCGTTGTCGACGTAGACGATCCGGGACTCCGGCGCGATCCGCTGGGCCACCTCATGGGTGTTGTCGGCGGTGGGCAGACCGGTGCCGATGTCGAGGAACTGGCGGATGCCCCGGTCGGCGACGAGGTGGCGCACGGCCCGGCCGAGGAAGAGCCGGTCGGCCCGGGCGTAGTCGCCGATGCCCGGGTGGAGCTCGCGGATCTGGTCGCCGACCGCCCGGTCGACCTCGTAGTTGTCCTTGCCGCCGAGCCAGTAGTTCCAGATCCGGGCGGTGTGCGGCTGGGCGGTGTTGATCCTGCTCCGGACGTGCTCGGGAGCATCGAGGTGTGCCGGGTTGTCGGTCACGGGCGTCGTCTCCTGGGGGCCTGGTGGACTGTCAATGATCAGCCTAGATGGCCAAGTTGAGCCGTGTCGCCGATACCCCTCCCCCGCCTGCCCGAACTCCGGGTGTACGGATGACGTCATCGGCGCGCCTGCCGGGTTCCCGGGCGAAGTGACCCCCAGTCTCATACGATCATGGCTGAACGGTTCCGCTCCTCAGCCACCCCCGTATCCATGGAGGTCAACCGTGACCAGGACGGCTCACCGTATCCGTACATCCGCCACCGCCACAGCAGCCGCGGCAGTGCTGTTCGCGGTCGCCGGCTGCTCGTCGTCGGGCGGCGGCTCCGGAGAGGCCGCGGGCGGTGTTCCGGTGGTCAAGAAGGGCAAGCTGACCACCTGCACCCATCTGCCGTATCCGCCCTTCCAGTCGGAGCAGAACGGCAAGGTCGTGGGCTTCGACGTGTCCCTCATCGACCTCGTGGCCAAGAACCTCAAGGTCGAACAGAAGATCCTCGACACTCCGTTCGAGAACTTCAAGACCGGTGCCTTCCTCAACTCGGGCCAGTGCGACCTCGCCGCCGCCGGTATGACCATCACCGACGAGCGCAAGAAGAACGTCGACTTCTCGATGCCCTACTTCGACGCCACCCAGGCGCTGCTCGCCACCAAGAAGAGCGGCGTCACCTCGCTCGCCGACCTCAAGGCCAAGGGCAAGAAGCTCGGCGCCCAGGCGGAGACCACCGGCGAGAGCTACGCCAAGGGCAAGGGCTTCAACCCGGTCGCCTTCGAGAGCTCGGACGCAGTGCTCAACGGGCTGCGCACCGGCCAGGTCGACGCCGTCATCATCGACTACCCCGTCGTCCAGGGCTGGCTCAAGAACAAGGCCAACGCCGACGAGTTCGCGCTCGGCGAGAACATCTCGACCGGCGAGCAGTACGGCTTCTCGGTCAAGAAGGGCAACACCAAGCTGCTCGACGCCATCAACAAGGCCATCACGGACGCCAAGGCGGACGGCACGTACAACAAGCTGTACGAGGAGTGGATCGGCCCGCTTCCCAAGGCCCAGTCGTGACCTCCCGCCTGACGAGGCGTCAGCGCAGGCGCGTCTCGCAGGGCATCCAGTACGTCGTCTTCCTCGGCGTGCTGATCACCATCGGTGTGCTGGCCGACTGGGGCAGGCTGCAGAACCAGTTCGCGCAGCCTGACCTCGTCCGCAAGCTCTTCCCGGACATCATCACCACCGCCCTGCGCAACACCGTCGTCTACACCCTCTCCGGTTTCGTCTTCGGTCTGGTGCTCGGCCTGGTCGTCGCGCTGATGCGGCTGTCGTCGGTGGCGCCCTACCGCTGGGTCGCGAGCATCTACATCGAGCTGTTCCGGGGACTGCCCGCCCTGCTGATCTTCATCTTCGTGGGGGTGGCGGTCCCGCTGGCGTTCCCCGGCACGGAGATCCCCGGCGGTACGTACGGAAAGGTCGCCCTCGGACTCGGTCTGGTCGCCGCCGCCTATATGGCCGAGACGATCCGGGCCGGCATCCAGGCGGTGCCCAAGGGCCAGATGGAGGCGGCCCGCTCGCTGGGGTTCTCGCACGCGCGGGCGATGATCTCGGTGATCATCCCGCAGGCGTTCCGTATCGTCATCCCACCTCTGACCAACGAACTGGTGCTGCTGTTCAAGGACTCCTCGCTCGTGCTGTTCCTCGGGGTCACCCTGGAGGAGCGGGAGCTCACCAAGTACGGCCGCGACCTGGCCAGCGAGAGCGCCAACTCCACCCCGATCCTGGTCGCCGGGCTGTGCTACCTGATAGTGACCGTGCCCCTGAGCTTCGTGGTGCGCCGCCTAGAGGCCCGCGCCGACCGGGCGAGGTGAGGAAGCGATGCCACAGAACGAGATCGAGATCCGCGGGCTGCGCAAGTCGTTCGGCGACAACGAGGTGCTGCGCGGCATCGACCTGGAGGTCGCCCGGGGCGAGGTGGTGTGCGTCATCGGCCCCTCCGGCTCGGGCAAGTCGACACTGCTGCGGTGCGTCAACCTGCTGGAGGAGCCGAGCGCGGGCCAGGTGTACGTGGGCGGCACCGAAGTCACCGACCTGGACGTCGACATCGACGCGGTGCGGCGCCGTATCGGCATGGTCTTCCAGCAGTTCAACCTCTTCCCGCACATCACGGTCACCGAGAACCTGATCCTGCCGCAGCGCCGGGTGCTGCGCCGGGACAAGGCGAAGGCGGCGGCCGTCGCCCGCGAGAACCTGGACCGGGTGGGGCTCGCCGACAAGGCCGACGCGTACCCGGCGCAGCTCTCCGGCGGCCAGCAGCAGCGGGTCGCCATCGCCCGGGCGCTCGCGATGGGCCCCGAGGTCATGCTCTTCGACGAGCCGACCTCGGCGCTCGACCCGGAGCTCGTCGGGGACGTCCTCGCGGTGATGCGGGTGCTGGCGGGCGAGGGCATGACGATGATGGTCGTCACCCATGAGATGAGCTTCGCCCGCGAGGTCGCCGACCGGGTGGTGTTCATGGACGGCGGCGTGATCGTCGAGCAGGGGCCGGCGGCCCAGGTGGTCGGCGCCCCGCGCGAGGAGCGGACCAGGAACTTCCTCAACCGCATCCTCGACCCGTCGGCCGCCGACCGGCCGACCTCGCAGCGGCCGCCGGAGGACGGCTGACGGTTTATCAGGTGTACGTGAGCGGCGCCCGCCCATTGGGGCGGGCGCCGCCCGCTCTCATCGGATCAGGACCCGGCGGCCCTCATCTTGTGGGTGAACACCCAGGTCGCGATGGAGTCGCCCAGGGTGTAGCCGTCGCTCGCGTCCCACGGGTAGTGGACGCCGAGCCAGACCCGGCTGTCGCCGTCCTCGTGCGCGGCCTGGCTGAAGCTGGTGAACGAGCGGGTCCGCATGGGCGACTTCGGGTCGTCCGTGGTCACGGTGAAGCTCACGTTGTCGCTGGTGAAGTACTGCCGCATGACCCCCGCCCAGGCGGCGCTGAACGCGGCGTGGCCCGAGGCCCACGCCGGGAAGCAGGGCGAGGTGCCCGACAGCGGCTTCCAGGTGGTGTCGAGCCCGCCCTCGCGGATCGCGGAGACCGGCCGCCACAGGTCGATCGGCGTACGGTACTTGACGTCCCACTCCCCGATGGCCGCGTCCGCCATGGCGACCGAGACCAGCGCGAAGAGCCGGGCATTCTGATACGGCGTCAGATTGTGGTCCTTGGCGACCCGCGCGGTCGTGTCGAGCAGCTGCCCCGGCGGCTTGAAGGTGCCGTTGGCGTCATTGGCCCAGAACCAGGCGGCCGCGGTCTGGTCGGTCGTCCGCGCGGTGGACCCGGCGGCACCGAGGGTGCGCACCGCGTCGACCTGGCTCGCGTAGGCGGGGCTCGCCAGCAGACTCTCGTACGAGGCGTACGTTCCCGGCGTCGGGGGCCGGAACTGGGAGCCGGACGTCATCGCCCACGGCTTGACCAGGCCCCAGGTGGGGGTGACCGCCTGGCTGCCCTGGGCGCAGGCCGGGTCCGGCAGGTCGGGGTAGCTGGTGGGCTGCCAGGCGCCGGGCTTGCCGTCGGGCGTGTACACGCTTCTGTCGTCCGAGCCGTCGGCCGTACGGAAGTTCTGGATGTTCTTGACGATCGTGCCGACCAGCGTGAGGTCGATGATGTCGAAGTCGGTGGAGTTGGTCCCGAACCGCTCCTTGAACTTGTTGTCCAGATAGGTGGTCTGGTCCGGGAACAGCTTGAGCAGGACGTTGTAGGCGGTCCGCCCGATCGCCCGCTCCTCCTCGCCCGGCCCCTCGTACCCCCAGCCCTTGGAGTAGTTGATCGCCTGGAGGTACGGGTCGGAGGTCATGGTGCGCCAGCGCAGCTGGTACGAGCTCTCCGCGTCGTAGATCGCGGTGTTCATCATGGCGGCGGCCCGGCTGATCGGGCCGGGGGCGCCACCGGCCGTGCGGATCGCGCCGAGCAGCACGTCGTTCCAGTACTGCACGGGGTCGCCGGTGTAGTTGGGGGGTGCCGCCGAGGCGGGCTGGGGCGCGAGCGCGAGCACCCCGCACGCGGTGGCGCAGACGGTCGCCAGGGCCACCGCACGGGCGCGCAGGCCGCCGCGTCTTCTCTTTCTGCTCTTTCGGTGGATCCGTAACATGCCCAGGTCCTCTCTCGGCGGGTTTCGGTACGGTCTCGCGGTCCGCGTCGCAATCTAGGGCCGGGGGTTTCGGCCGCACATCCAGCAGGCGGACGACGGGAAGCGGCCGCCGGTAAACCCTGGTGGTACAGGGCAGCGCCTGGACGGCCACGCCCACACCACCGCAAGGCGCGAAAAGGTGTGGATCGGTAGAATTCACCCCATGGGAGAGCGGTCGGCCGTACCGACGGCGCCCGAACTCGTCCTGGAGACCGATACCGGCTCCACGGTGATGAGTCCGAGCCGGGACTATCACGTCGGGCGCGACCCCCTCAGCGAGATCGTCATCGACGACGCGCGTGTGTCCTGGCACCACGCCGTGCTGCGCGCCGAGGCGGGCCACTGGACCGTCGAGGACGAGGACAGCACCAACGGAACGTACGCCGACGGCCGACGCGTCCACGAGTGGGACGTCGGCCCGGGCAGCGAGATCCGGTTCGGCAGCCCCGCCGACGGCCCGCGCGCCGTCCTGGTGGGCCGCGCGCCGCCCGTCCACGCCCCGGAGCGGCTTTCGGCCGTCTCCATGCCCTCCGCCACCGGCGTCTTCCGCCAACCGACGTCGGTGCGCCCGCTGCCCGCGAAGACCGTACGGATCGGCCGCGCCGCCGACAACGACCTCGTCGTCGACGACCTGGTGGTCTCACGCCGCCACGCGGAACTGCGCGCGCACCCGGACGGCGGCTACGAGATCGTCGACCTCGGCAGCCACAACGGCACCTTCCTCAACGGCCAGCCCGTCGCCCGCGCCCTGGTCGCGCCGGGCGACATCGTCGGCGTCGGCCACTCGGCGTTCTGCCTGGTCGGCGACGAGCTCCAGGAATACGTCGACACCGGCGAGGTCTCCCTCGATGTGCAGGATCTGACCGTCGCCGTGGACCGGGGCCGTAAGACCTTGCTCGACAACGTGTCGTTCCCGGTCGGCGAGAAGTGCCTGCTCGCCGTCGTCGGCCCCAGCGGCGCCGGAAAGTCCACCCTGCTCAACGCCCTGACCGGCCAGCGGCCCGCCGACCGGGGCACGGTCCTCTACGACGGCCGCGACCTCTACCGGGACTACGCGGAGCTGCGCCAGCGCATCGGCCTCGTCCCGCAGGACGACATCCTGCACGCCCAGCTGACCGTCCGCCGGGCCCTCGGCTACGCCGCCGAACTGCGCTTTCCGCAGGACACCGCCAAGGCCGAGCGCCGCGCCCGGGTCGACGAGGTGATCGGCGAACTCGGCCTGGAACAGCGTGCGGACCAGTCCATCCACAGCCTCTCCGGCGGCCAGCGCAAACGCGTCAGCGTCGCCCTGGAACTGCTCACCAAGCCGTCGCTGCTCTTCCTCGACGAACCCACCTCCGGCCTCGACCCCGGCATGGACCGCTCGGTGATGCACATGCTGCGAGGGCTCGCGGACGACGGCCGTACGGTCATCGTGGTCACGCACAGTGTGCTCAGCCTCGACGTCTGCGACCGGCTGCTGGTGCTGGCGCCCGGCGGCCGGATCGCGTACTACGGGCCGCCGCGCGAGACCCTGCCGTTCTTCGGCTTCGCCGAGTGGCCGGAGGCGTTCGAGGCCTTCGAGCGGGACCGCGAGCGCGACTGGGCGCGCGAGTACGACGGCTCGCCGCTGCACCAGCGTTACGTCGTCGCCGCCAGCGCCCAGCCGCACCTCGACGGGGCCGCGCCCGCCCGGACTGTGGGACCCCCGCCGAAGGCCCAGAGCTGGGGCTCCCAGCTGCGCACCCTCGTACGCCGGTACGCGGCCGCGCTCGGCGCCGACCGGACGTTCCTCGCGATCATGATCGCGCTGCCCTTCGTGATGGGCGCGATGGCGAGGGCGCTCGCGGGCGGTGAGCTGACCCGGGAGACGGCGATGAACGCGCTGCTCATCCTGTGTGTCGGCGGTGTGCTCACCGGAGCGGCCAACGCGGTACGGGAGCTGGTCAAGGAACGGGTGATCTACCAGCGCGAACGGGCGGTCGGCCTGTCCAGATCCGCGTATCTGATGTCCAAGGTGGTGGTCCTGGGGACGGTCACCGTGCTCCAGGCCGTCGTCCTGACCCTGGTCGGCCTGTTCGGCGTACGGCTCAACGCACCCGGCGGCAAGGGCGTGCTCATGCCACCGCTGGTGGAGATCACGGCGGCGGTGGCCCTGCTGGCGTTCACCGCGATGATGCTCGGCCTGCTCGTCTCGGCGCTGGTGCGCAAGGAGGAGGTCACGATGCCGCTGCTCGTCCTGCTCGCCATCGTCCAAGTGGTCTTCTGCGGCGCGCTGTTGAAGCTCCACGGCGTGCCGGGCGTCGAGCAGCTGGCGTGGCTGGTGCCGTCCCGCTGGGCGCTGGGCGCGATGGCGGGCACGATCGGGCTCGCCAGGATCCTGCCGGGCGACCTGACCGGCGACCCGCTGTTCAAACACGACACGGGCGTATGGCTGCTCAACATGGGCATGCTGGTGGCGCTTTCCGTACTGTTCGGCTTCGTTGTCGCCCGGCTGCTGCGGCGCCACGAGCCGTCCGTGATGCGGAAGTAGGCGGCCGCGATGACCGCTCCGGTGGACTTCCGCCCCACCCACGTCGTCCCGCCCGGCGGGCTCGCGGCCTGGGAGAGCCCGGACCCCGGGCGCCCCACGGTCCCGCTGGACGCGCTGCTGCCCGTACGACTGGCGGAGCGGCACGGCGACTGGGCGCGGATCGTGTGCGCCAACGACTGGTCGGCGTGGGTGGACGGCCGCCTGCTGGTCGCCGTCCCCCAGGATCCGCCGGTCCCGGGCGCGCCCCTGGCCCGTACGGCGGACCCGCGCCCGCTGCTCGCCCGGGCCCAGGACATGATGATCCGCTACCGCAGCGCGGCGGAGGAGCTGGCCGCGGGCCGCCTCGACGGCGAGTCGTTCCGCCAGCACACCCAGGGACTGCGGGTCGGCATGATCGTCGACGGCGAGGCGGTGTGGCTGTACGACGCGGAGCACGAGCGGTGGGTGTACTGCGACGGGACGCGGCTCAGTACGTATGCGACGACGGGACGGCCGTCGGAGGTCGGTGAGTCGTCTCCCGGCGACGACTCCGCCGTGGGCCCGACGGACGCCACCCGGATCGTCGGGCCCGGTGACGTCTGATGGCGCCCGACGGTGCGTACACCGGGCGGCCCTCCGACCTCATCGGGCGGAAGATCGCCGGTTACCGGGTCGAGGCGGAGATCGGGCGCGGCGGGATGGCCGTGGTCTACCGGGCCCGTGACCTGCGGCTCGACCGCACGGTCGCGCTGAAGCTGCTCGCGCCCGAACTGGCCCGCAACGACACGTTCCGCCAGCGCTTCACGCACGAGTCCCGGGTGGCCGCCGCGATCGACCATCCGCACATCGTGCCGATCTTCGAGGCGGGCGAGACCGACGGCGTCCTGTACATCGCCATGCGCTACGTCTCGGGGCGCGACCTGCGCGCGCTGCTCGACCAGGAGGGTCCGCTGCTCCTGCCGACGGCGGCCCGTATTGCGGCGCAGGTCGCGTCCGCGCTCGACGCGGCGCATGAGCACGACCTCGTCCACCGCGACGTCAAACCGGGCAACATCCTGGTGGCCCCGGGCACCGACAGCGAGCACCCCGAGCACGTCTACCTCACCGACTTCGGCCTGACCAAGAAGTCGCTGTCGCTGACCGGGTTCACGACGGTCGGCCAGTTCGTCGGCACGCTCGACTATGTGGCCCCGGAGCAGATCTCGGGGCGCCCGGTGGACGGCCGTTGCGACGTCTACAGCCTCGCGTGCGTGGTGTACGAGATGCTGGCGGGGGCACCGCCGTTCCGGCGGGACGACGACATGGCGCTGCTCTGGGCGCATCAGTACGATCGGCCGCCCGCGCTCACCGAGAGCCGTCCTCAGCTCGCGGATGCGGTGGATGGTGTCATGGCCAAGGCGCTGGCCAAGCTGCCGGATGATCGGTACGGGTCTTGTCTTGCGTTCGTCTCTGCCCTGCGGGCAGCGGCCGTCGGCTCTGCCGGGCAGGGGCATCCTCCGACCCAGGTGGATCTGCGGGTCGTTGCTGCGCCGGAAGTTGTGGAGCCGCCGCCTCAGCCTCCGCCGTGGGCTCGGGCCGTTTTTATCACGCCCCGGCACTGAGTTGCTCCAGTGGAAGTCATTTTGCCGCGGACCGTGCGTGGCTTGTCGCGCAGTTCCCCGCGCCCCTAAACGGCATCGCCCGATGTCGGGTCCTGGCCGACCACTCGGTCCACCTCGCCTCTCCGTCGTACGCCTCTCGCCAGCACGCTCCCCAAGAAGCCCGCCACCAGACCCCACAGCACCGCGAGACCCACCGCCCGCCACAGGTGGGGCTGCAGGGACACCTGGCCCGCGAGGCCGCCGCCGATGTCGCCGATTCCCAGCAGCGACAGGCCGTAATGAGCGGAGATCCGGGACAGGAGGCAGACGGCGAGGACGGTGAGGGCCAGGGCGATCGCGAGGTGCAGGGCGTGTTGCCAGGAGCGTACGTAGGCCGGGGAGCGGGCGGCCATCAGGAACCCCGCGCCCAGGACCAGCAGCGCGGCCACCACAAGGAGCCACCACACCCGGCCGTCGTGGTCGGCCAGGGTGCGCAGGTTCAGGGTGGCGAGGTCCGGCGTACGCAGCACCTGGTCCAGGACGTGCGGCATGGGCAGCCCGAACGGCCCGTCCACCCGGCCCTCCCACGAGGCGCCGAGCCCGAGAGTGAGCGCGAGCCAGACGAGGTTCGGCAGGCCGAGCAGGATCACGGCGAACGTCTCGGCCGTGTGCCCCCTGGCCACGGCGACGATGAGGCCGACCACGAGCCCGATCACAACATAGGCCAGGAGCAGCACGACCATCGCGAAGGCGGCCGGGCGTACCGACTCCTGGAAGCGCAGCAGTTGAGCGGGGAGCGGGGCCTTGCGCGAGACCAGCAGGGCCAGAAAGAGCAGACCCGCGAGCCAGCACAGCCCGAAGAACAGCGTGGGCCACACCTGGGCCTCGAACCCGACCTTGGGCGTGGCGCCGAGCAGGTCGCCGATGTCGCCGATCGTGCCGCCGAGCCCGATCGCGAACCGGTGGCGGGCCAGGAACGAGAGCCCGAGCAGCGCGATCAGCCACAGGACAGCGACCCGGGCGGCCCAGAGAGCCAGCTCGCGGGCGCCCGCGACGGCCCGGTGGCGCAGGGGCCGCAGGAAACCGGCGGCGATCACCAGCGCTCCGACGAGCGTGACCGAGAGCGGCAATACGGTCAGCCCGGCGTTCGTGTCGGCGAGCACACCGGCGTCGCCCTTGACCGCGACGGAACCGCCGACCGCCATCACCATGACCGCCCCCACGACCTGCGGGAACGCGTTGTCGGGCAGATCCCCCGCACCCGCCGCGAGCAGGCCGAGCGCGGCGACGAGGGCCATCGCGATCAGCCCGGCGAGCACCGCCACGAAGGCCTCGCCCCAGCCGTGGCGGGCGCGTCCTGGCTTCGCGGAGGTGTCCGGCGGTGTCTCCTGGCTCACGCTTGTCACGCTAAGCAGCCCCGGCGAGTCCCGCCCGTCATGGAGGGCCGACCGCGTCGGCTTGCGGGCGCGGCGGGGCCCGTACACACAATGGGCAGGCCGAGGACGAACCGGATGCAACTGGTGATTCCCCCCACCGTCGTACGGAGGCGTCCGTTCGCCCCGGTGGCGCGCGCCCCGCGTCCCCGCAGGGCCCCCGACCTGGGAAGAAGAGCTCGTGAGCGACGACGAACCGCCCCCGTCCGACCGCCCCACCGGCCCCCCGTCCGGCCCCCTCTCGGGCCCGTCCCGCCCGGGCCCGGCAACAGGCCCACCGAGCGGCGCGGGCGAGGGCGACACCGGCCGGGGCACCCACGAGGACGGCGGCCACGACGACACGATCGCGGCCGACACGGGCGGCGGGGCGTACGGCCCGGGCGGCCCGGGCGGACCAGGTGGCTCAGGCACCGGCCCCGGCGGCCCGGACCGGGGCTCGGGCGAGGGCCCAGGCGGCCCGGACGGCCCAGAAGGTCCCGGTGGCCCCACAGACCCCAAAGGCCCGGGCGAAGGCGAAGGCAAAGGCCCCCAGGACCGTGGCGCGGGCGACGCCCGCCCCTGGTGGCACTCCGCCCCCCGAATCGCCCTGATGACCGGCGCGACGGTCGCCGCCGTAGTCCTGATCATCGTCTTCACCCGCCCCAGCGGCTCAGGCGGCAGCAAGGGGGCCGGCAGCGAGGTCTTCCTCCAGGCGGCGGGCAAGGACGGCCCGGAGCCCTTCACGCCGTCCACGGCACGGACCGGTTCACCGCCGCCCAGCCCCCCGTCCCTGCCCAACTCGTCGACGTCGGCGTCCGCCAACGTGACGCGTGGCGTGGACGGTTCGGCGCCGGGTCTCTACGGCGGTACGCGGAACGTGGCGAGCTGCGACGTCGAGAAGCAGATCACCGCGCTCGGGACGGACCCGGCGAAGACGAAGGCGTTCGCCTCGGTCCTCGGCATCACGCCCGGCGACGTCCCCCGCTACCTCCGGGCGCTCACCCCCGTACAGCTCCGCGTCGACACCCGGGTGACCAACCACGGCTACCGCGACGGCTCCCCCACCGCCTACCAGGCCGTGCTCCAGGCGGGCACCGCCGTCCTCGTGGACGACCGGGGCGTGCCCCGGGTGCGCTGCGCCTGCGGCAATCCGCTGACCCCGCCGGTTGCCCAACAAGGAACGCCCAAGCCGACGGGCGACTCCTGGCCGGCGTACCGCCCGTCGAACGTCGCCGTGGTCGCGCCCTCGACCCAAGTGGTCGATGTCTTCGTCATGTTCGACCCGGACCACAACGAATGGTTCCAGCGCTACAAGGGCGACAAGGGAGGCGGCGACAAGAAGACCACGCCGCCCTCTCAGACGTACGCGTCGCCCAGCGCGTCCCCGCCCTGTTCCCCCTACCCGTCGCCCTCGGCCGGCGCCCCGACGCCCTGCGCGCCGACGGCCGTGACGTCGGCGCCGCCCTCGGAGTCCAACTCCCCGTCCACCGAGGCCCCTTCGACCTCGCCTGGGACGCCGACGCCGTACGAGCCCGCGACGACACCGTCGGCTTCGGCGCCCGGAGGTTACTGACCCTCAGCTGCCCGCCCGGCAATCCCCGGATCGGAGTACCCAACCCCACACGAGTGATTCGAACTACGGATGACCGGCGCCCTGCCCAGTCCTCCCAAGCATCGCGCCCCCAAAGTCGAACTTCCGATCGAGAACTGGCCGTTACGCCGCGCTGATCAGCAGCGTTAGGCATGTGTCACGTTCCGCGAAAGCCGACCGAGGAGCCGTCATGCAGCCGTCCCGCAGCGCCGCCGAGACCGACCGCAGTTCGAACAGCGCACCACCGGAGCCGCCCCCGCCCACCGAGATCACCTTCTCGGGTTCGTACGGGAAGAACCCGCTCGGGGAGGCGTCGTTCCGCCATATGTGTTCCCGGCTGCCGTCCGTCCTCGGGCAGACGTGCCGGATGGCCTGGCGGATCGACCGGGGCGCGGTGGTCCTGCTGGTGGTCTGCCAGGCCGTGACGGGCCTCGCGGCAGCCCTGCTGCTCGGCGCGACGGCGCGCGCGATGCGGCCGATCCTGGGCGACGGGCGGGCGGCCGACCGGCTCGACGCCGCGTTACCGGCCCTGATCGTCATCGCGCTCGCCGTGGCCGTCGCGCGCGTGACCTCCGCGCTCTCCTCGTACGCGGACGGCAGGATCACCCCGCCGCTGACGACGGCCGCCGACGCCGCCATGGTCGAGGCGGTGTGCCGGGTGGAGGCGGCCGCGTACGGCGAGGAGGGGTTCGCCGACCGGCAGGAGGCCGCCGAAATGGGCGTGATGCGGACCAACTTGATGGTGAAGGACGCCCAGCACTTCATGGCGGCCGTCATCCGCATGACCGCGGCGGCGGGCGTCCTCACCGTGCTGCATCCCCTGATGCTGGGCCTGCTCGTGCTCGCCGTGCTGCCCGCCGGGGCCGGCGCGGTCATGTCGGCGCGGGTCGACTACGAGACGCACTACGCCAATGTGGGCGACCGCAATGTGCGCGGCATGATGCGCTGGTGGGCGACCACGCCCAAACTCGCCGACGAGGTGCGGGCGAACGGCATGACCGGCTATCTGATGTTCTGGTACCGGTCCCTGTCCGAACGCATCGACCGTCGCACCCTCGCGATGGCGCCCCGGCTGCTGCGCATCTCCCTGACCACCTCGGCCCTCGGCGGCGCCTTCCTGCTCGCCACCTGGGCCACCCTCGCGTGGCTCGCGGTGACCGGCCGGGTCGGTCTCGGTGTGGCCGCGACCGCCGTCGTCGCCGTACAGAGCTCGCTCGCGGCACTGTCGCAGGTCGTCATCTACGGCGCGGCGATGTTCCACACCAGCCTGTACCTCGCCGACATGCGCTCCTTCCTCGACTTCGCAACCGAACGCGCCCCGAAACGCGGCGAGTTGGCCGCACCCGAGCAACCGAAGGAGATCCGGCTCGACGAGGTCGTCTACCAGTACCCGAACAAGGCGACCCCCGCCGTGAACCGGGTCTCGCTCACCCTGCGGCGCGGCGAGGTCGTCGCGGTGGTCGGCGAGAACGGCTCGGGCAAGTCCACCCTGACCCGGCTCATCACCGGGCTCTACCTCGCCGACAAGGGCCGGGTGGTGTGGGACGGGGTCGACGTGGCCGCCGCCGACCCGGAGACGGTGTGGCGGCGCACCGGGCTCGTGCCGCAGTTCTTCGGCCAGTGGCCGCTCGCCGTACGGGAGAACATCACGCTCGGCCAGCCCCGCACCCACCACGACGACCCGGTCTGGGACGCCGTCGACGCGGTCGGGATGCGCGCGGCGGTGGAGGAACTGCCGCGCGGTCTCGACACGTTGCTGGCCCGCGAGCTGTGGGGCGGCAGCGAGCTCTCCGGCGGCCAGTGGCAGCGCATCGCGTGCTCGCGCGCACTCTACCGCCGTCCGCCGGTCCTGATCCTCGACGAGCCGACGTCGGAGATGGACGCGCGCGGTGAGCACCGGATGTTCAGTGTCCTCAAAGGCATCGCGCGCGACCGCATCACCATCGTCGTGACGCACCGCATCGAGAACACCCGGATGGCCGACCGCATCGTGGTCATGGAACGCGGCCGGATCACCGAGCAGGGCACGTACGAGGATCTGCTCCACTCGGGCGGCCTGTTCAGCGAGTTGCACGCACTGTCCCAGGACCGTTAGCCCGGCGGCGGGGTCCGCCCGGCCGTACCGGGCGGACCCCGGTACGGTAGATCCCCCGACCGAGCCGCCGCTCTCCTCAATCTCCGAAGGGTTGTCACCCCACCCGATGTGCGCTAAGCCGACGCTGAGCCGCGAGCCGCGAGCCGCGAGCCGCGAGCCGCGAGCCGCGAGCCGCGAGCCGCGAGCCGCGAGCCGCGAGCCGCGAGCCGCGCGGGGCTTTGGGGCGGGCGGCGCGTAGTTTTTCGGGGTGGCCATGCACGCTAGCCAGCCCCTTCGCGTACCCGTCGGGGATGACGCCCACCGCTGGAGCACGTTTCGCGGCGAGAAGACGCTCGTCGTAGCCGCACGCACGGTCACCTCGACCGTACGCGTACTGGAGTGCCTGCCCGCCCTGCTGCGCGGCGACGAGAAAGTGACCGTCGTCTTCGCGTACGACCCCACGTCCGCCTTCAACGACGGCGTCCTCGACCTGCTGCACGACGCCGGATGCCGGGTGATGCCCTGGGCGCAGCTGAGCCGGATCTCGCCCGACCTCATCGTCTCCGCCAGCGAGAACATCGAGGTCCCGGACGGCGACTGCCCGGTCCTGGTCCTGCCGCACGGCATCGGGTTCCAGAAGTACGTGCCGGATTCGCGTTCCGCACGCGAGCGACTGTCCGGCGTCGTACCGGATCCACTACTCGAAGCGGGCCGCGCGTGGCTGGCCGTCTCGCACCCCGGCCAGGAGGAGCAACTGCTCGCCGCGCACCCGAAGGCGTCGGGGCACACCCTGCTCGTCGGCGATCCCTGCTTCGACGAACTGCGCGCTGGACTGGACGACGCGGAGGCGTACCGCCGAGCGCTCGGAGTCGCAGACGGGCAGCGGTTGGTGGTGGTCAGCTCCACCTGGCGTGCCACCTCGCTGCTCGGTCGGCTCCCCCACCTCCCGGCCCGGCTCCTGGCCGAACTGCCCTGCGACGAGTACCGCGTGGCCGCGATCCTCCACCCCAACATCTGGTCGGGCCACGGCGCCTGGCAGATCCGTACGCTCCAGGCCGCCGCCCTCGACGCCGGGCTGATGCTCATCTCCCCGGTGCACGCGTGGCGCTCCGCGCTGCTCGCCGCGTCGGTGGTGATCGGCGACCACGGTTCGGTCACGCTGTACGGGGCCGCGCTCGGCAAACCGGTACTGCTCGGCGCGTTCGGGGCGGACGCGGTGCCGGGCACGGCCGTCACCGACCTCGGCCGCAGCGCGCCCCACCTCGACCCGCACGGCGATCTGCGCGGCCAGATCGAGGAAACCCTGCGCACGCACACGCCACACCAGTACGCGGAGATCGCCGACCGCGCGTTCGCCGCACCCGGCGAGGCGCTGACCCGGCTGCGGGCCTGCATGTACCAGCTCATGGGGCAGCCGGAGCCGACGGACACCCCACCGCCGGTGGTCGCCCCTCCGCTGCCGGAGCCGGTGGGGGCTGCGGTCACCTCTTGGGTGGTCACCACATCGCTCACCGCGTCGGTCGCGGGGCACCCGGCCGTGGCGCTGCGGCGGCGCCCCGCCGCGGTCTCCGACGACGTCGGCGAGGCGCCGGACACGTACGTCCATCTCGCGTGTGACACCAAGGAGCGCGACGGGCGCCTCACGGAGAGCGCGTCGGTCCTGGTCCGGCAGAACCCGGCTGACACAGCGTCAGCCGCCGTGCGCTGGGCGCGCGACACACTCGACCGCTTCCCCGGCAGCCTGTTGACCGCCGCCCCGGTGCGCGGCGGCACCACGGTGGTGGGGCTGCGGGACGGGCGGATCGTGGAGGCGACGGCCACCGGTTCGCTCGGCGACCCGGACCTGGCGGCCGCCGTCGTCTACACCTGCCTGCGGGCCGAACTCGCGCTGGACGACGCAGTGGTGACGCTGCGGATCGGGGACGTACGCGAGGAGGATGTGGTGGTGCGGCTGCGGCCTCCGGGATGACGGCTCGTAGAGCCGCTCACGCACCCCGCCCGCGCTCACCCCGCGTCGTCGAGCCCCATCACCCGCTCCCGCAGCGCCTGCGCCTCCGGGTTGCCGCGCGACTCGTAGATCTCCAGGGCCCTGGCCAGATGGGCGCGGACGGCCGACGGATCCTGGCCCGTCCGTTCCTCGATCGCGGCCAGCGCCACCAGCGCCTGCGCCTCGTAGTGGTCCGCCTTCTGCTCATGCAGCGCGGCGGCCGCCTCGGTCAGGGCCACGATCGCCCGGTCGGTGTCGCCGAGGTGGTCGTGGGTGAAGGCGAGGGCGATCGTCGCGCGCGCCGCCATCCTCGCGTCGTCGCAGTCGAGCAGCGCCCGGCGCGCGCCGCGCAGGGTCTCCAGGGCCAGGGCGTGCTCGCCGTGCGCGTCCTGAGCACAGCCCAGGAAGTACGACGCGATGGCCGCACCCCTCAACTCCCCTGCCTCCGTGTTGAGTTCGAGGGATCGCCGGTACGCCGCCATGGCACGGTCGAGGTCGAAGCGCTCCCAGTACCGCCCCAGGAACTCCTGCACCGAGGCGCACACCACCGCGTTCCCCGACACCTCGGCGCAGGCGACCGCCGCCTCCAGCTGGGCGCGGGCCGCGTCGTACTCGCCGAGGTCCATCAGCGGGCGCGACAGCAGACTGCGCAGCCGCGCCTCGGCCGCGGGCTCCATGCACGCGGCCGCAGCCTCGGCCCCCAGTTCCAGGGACTCCTTCCAGGGCGCCAGATGTCGATGGTGGAGGAACAGTACGGTGTACGCCTCGGCCAGCGGCCACACCAGGTCGGCGAGGCCGTACCGCGCCCCGGCCCGCACCATGTCGAGGATGTTGTGGTGCTCGGCCTCCAGCCAGTCCAGCGGATCCGGTCCACGGTCACCCGCGAACGGATCGGGCGCGTCACGCAGCAGCGCGCCCAACTCGGCGACCCTCAACCGGTCCTCCCGGATCGCCCGGTCGGCAAAGGCGGTGAGCGCCAGAAAGTGCGTCAACACCCGCTGGACGAGGGCCAGTTGAACCTCGTCCGCCTCCTCCCGCTCGGCACACCGGCGCGCGTGCAGACGTACAAGACCATGGAAGCGGTAGCGGCCGTCGTTCGGCTCCACGTCGAGGAGGCGCAGCTCCTCCAATGCGGTCAGCTGTGCGCGGGCGGCCGCCGCAGTGATGCTCGCGGCGACCGCCGCCGTTCCCACGTCGAAGGTGCGGGCGGGCAGGAGCGACAGCAGGCGGTACATCCGGGCCGCTTCCGGCGCGAGCTCGCGATAGGTGAGATCGAAGACGGCGGCCACCGAACGCTCCTCCCCGACGGACAGCGCGGACCCCAGGGCCATGCCCTCCAACGGGTCGGCCTCATCGGCCAGTTCACCGGCGAGCCGGGCCATGGTCAGCCCCGGGGTGGTGACCAGTCGGGCCGCCAGCACACTCAACGCCACCGGCAGCCCGCCACACAGCTCGACAAGCCGCTCGGCGGCCGCCCGTTCCGCCTCCACCGCCTCGGCCCCACAGGTAGCGGCGAGCAGATGCAGCCCACCGTCCTTGTCCAGTGGCTCAAGCGGCAGCAACTTGGCTCCCTCCATGGCAAGTTCGCCGAGCCGGGCGTTGCTCGTGGCCAGCAGCGCGCTCCCCCGCCCCTTCGGAATCAGCGACCTGATCTGCGCGGAATGGCTCACATTGTCGAGCACGACCAGCATCCGACGGCTGGCCGAGTGCGTACGGAACCGTGCGATACGTGCGTCCGTGGACTGCGGGATCGCGGACTCGTCGACGCCGAGGGAGATGAGGCAACTGCGCACGGCGTCGGAGACGTCCCCGCCACCCGACAGTCCGCCCAACGGGGCGAAGTCGACGTAGATCTGGCCGCCGGGGAACAGGTCCCGCCCGCGTTCCGCCCAGTGGCAGACCATCGAGGTCTTGCCCACGCCCCGCATCCCGTAGACGAGCCCCAACCGCACTCTGGCGGAGGTGTCACCTTGCTGGGCTCCGAACCAGTCGTCGAGGGCCGCGATGTCCTTCGTACGGTTGATGAAGTCGACGACCAGCGGCGGGACTTCGTCCGGTGTGACGTCCGGGCCGGGCGACGGCTGCGGTGCTACGTGGAAGGTGATGCCACCGTGGATCTGCGCGGCCTGCACGCTGGGCCCGTGCACCACCCCCGACAGCTCGTTGCGCACGCCGCGCGACGGGACGCCGACGTCGTCAAGCAGTTCCCGCAGTTCCTGCGCGGCGGTGGGGTCCGCCCGCAGCATCCGACGGATCCGCAGCCGCCACTGCTCCTCGATGTCGGCCGCGCCCTCGTCGTCGCCCGCCGCACGAGCGGCCAGCAACTCCTCGCGCGAGGCCTGCAACTCGTCGACCAGCCGACCCGTGTCGTCGTCCCCGCCGCCCCGGCTGAACACCCGCGCCAGCCGCCCTCGGGCCTGTGTCCAGGCGTCCGAGACCATGAGCGTCACCATCGTCGTCGCCCCTGACACCGCGAGTGCCGTCAGCTCAGCTTCCATGGCTCCCCCACGCCCGAGTGAATCACCGATGCCACGGTAGAGAGCGCGGGGCGGCTTCGGTAGTCGACGCTCTGCCTGATGGGGGCCGAGTTCAGGCGAAACCCCCGATCTAGGTGATCTCCACCGTGACGGTGTAGCTGCCGTCGCCGGGGCGGCACGGCATCGCCTCGCCGCAGGAGTTGCGGTGCGCGGAGAGGTGCGCGGTGCCGGGGTGGCGGGCGGTGAAGTCGGCGACGGCGAGGCCGCAGCCCGCGCCGGGCGGGCACGTCGTCGCGGGCGTGCTGCCGCCTTTGCCGACGGGGGCCAGGACCTGCGGGTCGGAGCTGGTGGGCACGGACCAGTACGTACTGTGCAGACGGACCAGCACGGCCGCCCCGACACTCACTCTCACGACCGTACCGCGGGCATGCTCGTCGAGGGTGACGGTCTTCGGGGGCACGGAGGCGGTGTGCGAGTCAGCCGGTGGGTGCGAACTGCCGGAAGGAGAGCACCCGTTGACCGCACCGACACCGAGGATGGCGGCCAGAGTCACCCCGAAAAGACGCGCGGTGTGCCGACGGCGGCCCGGCAGAAAAGCCATGGGAACTCCGGAAAAGAGGAGCGCAGGGGCGGACCGGACGGCCCGCCCCTGCGGTCACACGGTGGTGAGTGAGCGTCAGGAGACGGTCACGTCGTCGTAGTAGGTGTAGGTGGCGTCACCGGCGTAGTTGTCGTCCTTGCTGGTGAGCGTGAGGGTGTAGCTGTGGCCCGCCGTCAGGGTGCCGGAGGCCGTCTTCCAGCCCGCACCCTGGGTGCAGGTCTTGGCGAGGACGGTCGTCGTGGTGCCCGACGTGTTGTCCTTGAGGGTGGCCGTCGCCCAGTCGTACGTCAGGGTGTCGGGGCACGTGATGTTGTACGAGAAGGAGACCTTGGAGCTGCCGCTCGGCGCCGTGAAGGTCTGGGCGATCGAGGACGTGTTGCTGGGGTTGGTCGAGCCGACCATCGCACCGTAACTCCCGCTGTGGGCGGCCGAGGTGGCGGCGGTGGCGGTGCCTGCGGCGGTCCAGCCGGAGAGGCTGCCGGTCTCGAAGCCGCCGTTGGTGACGCCCCCTCCGCCGGCGGGCGAGACGGTCCAGCCGAACGACGTGCTGCCGGTGGCACCAGTGCCGTCCTTGGCTGTCACGCTCACGGACGAGGTGCCGGTGGTGGTGACCGTACCGCTGATCAGTCCGGTCGAGGAGTTGATCGAAAGACCTGCGGGCAGACCGGTGGCCGAGTAGGTCAGGGACTGGCCGCTCCCCGAGTCGGAGGCGTTGATCTGCAGCGAGACGGCCGTGTTGACCGTGGTGGTCTGGCTGCCCGGGTTGGTGACCGTCACGGTGTTGCCGGACGTTCCGCCGACGATCGGGTGCGAGATCGCGCAGGCGTTGGTGTCATTGGACCAGCTGGCCTGCTCGGCGAAGGTGCCGGTGCCCATGGTGACGTTGGCCGCGCCACCGGCGGTGCCGGGGTTGAGCCAGGCGCACTCGTCGGAGTTCTCCTGGCCGTCGTACGAGCTGCCGGTGTGGTTGGTCCAGCCGCCCGCCGGGTTCTGGTCCGACATCATCTCGTGCCACTCGTGGCCGAGCGTCATGGTCCAGCCGTCGAGGGTGCCGGGCGAGTTGACGAAGCCGACGCCACAGCCCTGGCCCGAGTCGATGTTGTACGGCTGGTTGCTGAACGCGACGTCGCCGTACGGGGAGTTCACCGCCCCGCCGGTCAGCGTGCTGTCACCGTTGTAGTCGTGCCAGGCGCAGTACTGGCCCTGGTAGTTGTCCGGGTTGGTGCCGTGCGGCGACAGGATCACGTAGTACGCGTCGCGGTTGGACGCGGCCGTGGTGTTGCCGAAGTGGGCGGCCGCGTTGACGGCCTCCTGGCCGAGCTGGTGCCCGGACGCGGCGCTCGGCGATGCGGCCGCGTTGTCGTACCACACACCGGAGAGCACACCGCCGCTCTGGTATGGGACGAAGTTGGCGTTCGAGGGGCAACTGGTCGCGCCCGTCGCCACGTTGGGGCCGTCGCACCACTGGGTCAGGTCGGCGGACCACAGCTCGTTGCCGGTGCCGATGCCCTTGAACATCTGCTGGGCCGCGCCCGCGGCGCCCGCCGAGTCACCCGAGAACTTGGCGTTCCCGTTGCCGTCGGTGGTCTGCGTGCCCCACTGGGTTCCGTAGAACACCAGGTAGACCTTGGAGTGACCGCTCTGGACGCCGATGCCGTCGATGCCACCGCCGTAGGACAGCGTCTCCGGTCCCGTGGCCACGTTCGGGGTGGGGTGGGCGGCGTCCCACGCCTTCATCTTGGCGTGCTGCTGCGCGGTCGGCACGACACCGTGCCGGTAGGTGTGCCCGTAGGCGGGGCTGTACGGGTTGGACACGGAGTGGCTGTTGGCCGACTCCGGGGCCGGGGCGGCCGCCGCCTGGGTTGCGGTGGCGGCGACCATGGCGCCGGTGACGAGGGACAGCGAGGCGAGACCGGTCAGGGCTCTTCGTGCTGTGCCGCGTATGTAGGGGGTGCCCATGTGTAGGGGGATTCCTCTCTCGTGCAGATCGCCGGACGCCGGGGCGGCGGGGCGGTCCGCGGCCTGGAAGCGGGCAGCGAGGCGACGCATGTCGTACTGGTGCGAAGAGCGGCCGGAGTTGCCGGAATTGCACGACAGGGACGGGAGAGGGGATACACGCGCGGCACCGGCTGGTTCAGGTGTGACTCCGGTACGACTCCGGTCCGGAGCTTCCGCGCGAGTCCTCCCGCCCCACTCCGACGGGATGGCACGCCAACCGCACGCCTTAGCACGGTAGTTGGCGGTAGTACGTCGTGCTGTGCGTGGTACGAGTGATGGTGCGGAAGGTGGTGCGAATGGTGACGCAGAACGTAATGCGGAAGGTGATGCGCCGATCGCTGCGCGGAAGCCAAGCAGAGCCGAGGTGACACGGTCAATCGATGGAAAGGGGCTTTCCAGTCTCTTGACAGACACCGATGTCAACTTGACCGCACCGAGCAGAAACCTCTACCGACACATGGGTGGCCCGGGGGCGGTGGGGGGCTTTGGGGGGGGCGACGAGGGGTGTGGCCGCTCCACGGACAGAGCTACCGGCCCAGGTTGCCGAAATCCGTGTGCGGTGTGCTGATGGCGCCCACTACCGTGCCCGCCATGGACGTGACGTTCACCAAGCTCGCCGGGCGCCGGTATCTGATGACGGTCGTCCGCGAGCACGGCCCGGAGCTGGCGCCACGGCAGGGCCCCGGCTACCACGACTACCTGCCGCATGACGCCGTGCACTTCCTGGTCGAGGCCGAAGCGCGGCTGTCCGGTGGTGCCTTCGGCCGGATCGCCGCCGGACGCAACAACATCTTCTGGCCGGCCGACCCGGCGGCGCGCAAACGCCAGGCACGCCACGAAGCGAAGCGGCGACCGAGTCCGGCCGAGCACGCCGACATGGCCCGCTCCGAGGAACTGGCCTCCGTGTGCCGGCCGCTGTGGGAGCTGAGGTCGGGCCACCTCGCCGAGCCGCCGTCGTGGTTCACGCGGTTGGATCCCGCCATCCTCAAGTCGCCCGTGGTGGAGCGCGTACTGGCGCGCTTGGACGAGTTCGCCACGACCTGGCACGCGCTCCCGACGGGCGGCAGCGTCACCCTGCCCTGGCCGACACGCGCCTGACGCAACGTCGAGAATCCTCAACCCCTGGTCATGGTTGCCGCACGCACACCGCACCCCCGACCCGTATCGTCGCCGCCAGTCTCATCGGCACCAGCATCGAGTGAAGCGACATCGCCAGCTCGGGCCCCGGTTTCGACAACCGGGACTTCGCCGCTGTACCGCCCGCTTCACACGCCCCGGATCTCGCAACCAAGCGACACCGAAAGCCGAACCATGCTTGAACAAAAGGGAGTTCAGCACCCAAGCCGCTGGCATGCATGACTGGCACGTCGACGTCCCACGGGCGGGCCACATCTTCGGCGTACGGCACAGCGGCAGGCGTTGCGCGGGCCGAGGCAGCAAGCGGGGAGAGCTCTGGGGCTCGGCCTTCACCATGCGGGCGGCGACTGACCCACTCGATCGGCACAACCTCACCGACACCATCTGCACCGCCGCACTGAAGGTTCCGCGCAGCACCTGGGCACCGGCCGTCGAGCCGGAGACTTCACATATGGCTGCTTGGGGATGGATCCTCAGATATCCCCTCAACTCGACGTTGCCTGTAATCGGACAGATCCGCCTTCGCCGTCCCCCTGAACCCGTGCATCCACTTCACAGAAGAAGCACAGGATTCCCCTGGGTGGCAGGGAAAGTGCACGTGCTGGCGCAGCCGTTGCGGTGCTCGCGGTTTCAGCCAGGCATCCTGACCCAAAGAATCAAACACCTGCGCCATTTCGTTGAGTTGTGCCTACTGCCCGGCTGGAAGGAAGCGCGCAACACGTCCCACAAGCAGGTCCGCGCTCGTGTGGAGCACGTCTTCGCACGCATGAAGACCTGGAAAGTCCTCCGCGACTGCCGGCTCAAAGGAGATGGCGTACACCACGCGATGCTCGGCGTCGCCCGCCTACACAACCTCGTACTTGCCGGATAAGAAAGGCGCACTCATCGCTGCTGAACACAATGCGGTGGACCATGGCATTGGTCTGACGGTCACCGCCGCAGTTGAGGCGACGGTAGCGGGTAGTCAGCTGAGACGCGGAGGCTCGGCCGAGAGCTGAGCGGGACCGGCCGCGCCCGGTAGGGCAGCAGGGCCCGGACCGCGCGTCGGGGTCCGGCCTGCCCCGTGCGGTGCCGCCCAGCGGGGGGGGGTGCGTCAGTTCTGTGCGGTGTCGTCGCCCGTCTGCCCAGCGCCGTCGGCCGCGCCCGCCTTCTCGCGCATCTTGCGCACCAGCTCCGCCTTCTGGTCGGCGGCACTCTGGCGGTCGAGGTTGCGGTGCGGACCGTTGTTCTGCCGTTCGGCACGGGACAGCTTCTTGCGCTGGCCGCCACCCTGGCCCACGGGGTTGTTGATGTTTTTGCTGTCGGTCACGGGTTCTCCCGGTGATGATGTGCGGTGATCTACGGATTCATCGGTGGGGGGACGGGCGCGGCGACGTCGAAGGACGTCAGCAGGGGCCCATCACGCTCTCACTCGTAAATCGGCGTCTGGAAGAACATGACAAAGACGTTACCCGGTTCCGTCGGCCCCGCACACCAACCTCTGCACCGCCCCGGCGTCAGCCGGGCCTTCAGCGAGCGCCCGGGGTCAACCGCTTCCTTCCAGTCAGCTGACGGACCATCCCCCACATCACGGGTCCCCGCCAGATGGAGGCGAGCCAGCCGGGGTTCTGCATCGCCCGTTCTGTCACACACAGCCCCTATAACGGGGCGTCGGTGGATACCGTTCTGACCAGGTTGAAGACCTCGCGGGCGGGATATCGCTTGAGGCAACGGATGATCTCGCGCCGGGTCTTGCCCTCTTGGGCGCGGCGTGCGAGCGGTGCCCTGCTGTCAACCCGTTCGAAGGCTTCAAGATCACACTGGGCGCCCTGCAGCGGGCCGGGCGCCCAGTGGCACCCCGAAACCCCCGCCGCCCGCGATGACGACGAGGACAGCAGTCCCGACCTCAGCGGACCCGTGCTTGGCGCAACGAAATGTGGCCGTCCCTGTGCCTGACCGCCATGGGCAGGCAGACGGACATGCAGGCGGCACCCTGCAGCGGCATCGATGCCCAACTGTGGCAGGAGAGCTCTCGCGCCGTGCCGACGGGCCTGGCAGGGCGGCGGAAAGCGGGAGCGGCTGCGCGCCGCCAACGGCTCCTACCTCGACACACGAGGTGGCGGCACCGGCAACCTCACAGACGTCATCGTTCATCCCCGCAAGAACGTGGACAACCAGTTCCGGGACGTCCAGTTCCAGAACTACGGCGACAACCTGGTGCGGCTGCGCGGCAAGGACAGCGGCAAGTGCGTCGACGTCCGCAACAGCGACGCTACGCACCGCGGCACACCCTCGGTGATCTTCACTTGCGATTACGCGGACACCAAGAACGACAACGCTGGACCGCCGTCGGCGAGCCCGACGGCAGCTTCCATCTCCGCAACGAAGCCACCGACCTGTGCCTCACCGCCCCCGAAGCCCACATCGGCCAGGTCTGTCTGAACAGCGACGCAGTCCCGGCCGCCACCCCGTCATATTCCTGGCCGTCCTGCAAGAGGGCCGCCGGCCACTGCGCCCGGCAGGGCCGGCCGAGACGAAGACGGTGGTACGCACCCCGGATCTGGACGTCGTGCGGTTCGGCGCGAGCTACGGCCTGGCCTCATCCGGATTCCGCTGTGCCCGACCTCTCCACCGAGCAGGCCCGGAGCAGGCTGTTCGGCCGGGAACTCTGCGCCGCCGGCCGTCGGTGACGGCCGGGGCCTCCGCGGACGCCGCGGCTCACTCCTGCGCGGCCGCGCGCACCGCGGCTTCGGTCAGCGTGGTCGCCGTCCGTACCGCGCTCGCGACGGCGACGTCGGGGGCGAGGCCGCACAGGTCGGTGAGGGTGAAGAGGGCTTCGGCGCTGACGGCCACGGCGAGGTCCCGCTTCAGTTGGACGAAGGCTTCCGGGTCCGTCGTTCCCAGCGTTTCCTCCAGAGGAGCGAGCGCGTGGTCGATCAGACCGAAGCGGACACCGGGTCTCGCGGCCGCCGCCGCGGGGCGGGTGATGGTGGCCGCGATCATGGCGCGCACCGCCCCCTGGCGCCGGAGTATGCCGCGGAGCAGGAACTCGCAGGCGTAGGCGACCCGTTCGGCGGGGTCGGTGGAGTCCGCGACCGGGGCGAGCGCCTCGGCAGGGGGCGGCCAGGTGCCGACCAGGGCCTCGCTGATCAGCGACGGAAGGTCGGGGAAGTACCGGTAGGCGGTGGGCTCGGAGACCATGGCCGCGCGTGCGACCGCGGGCATGCTCACCTCGCCGCCCGTGGCGATGAGGCCGCTCGCGGCTTCGACGATCGCAGCCCGCGTGCGCCTCTTCTGGTTACTGCGGCCGGTGTCGATCGGCGTCGCCATCGCTGCGTCCCTTTCCCGCTCGTCCCGTTCACGGCCCAGCTTATCACTGTCGACTCTCTTCACGAGAGTTCACTTGCACGACGAGAGTCGACCCTCTACTCTCCCTCCTGAGAGTCGACCCTCACGAAGGAGACGCGATGACACAGGCTTCCGTGGTCGGCCCGGACGACGGCGAGACGATCCGCCTGGGACCGGCGCAGATCCGCATCCTGGAAGACGGCAGCACCACCGGCCACCGGATCGGGATCGGTGAGATCACCCTCGCCCCGCACACGCAGGGCCCGCCGCAGCACCGCCACGCCCAGCACGACGAGGGTTTCTACGTCGTCTCCGGCACCGTGCACTTCACTGTCGGCGAGACGACCCACGTCGCCCCGGCCGGCGCGCTCGCGATGATCCCGCCCGGCGCCCCGCACACCTTCGCCAACCACGGCGACGAGCCGGCGGTGATGCTCAACACCTTCACGCCCGACCTGTACGTGCAGTACTTCCGCGACCTGCGGGACATGATCGCCGGCGGCCAGGAGCTGACCCCTGAGGCGACCGTCCAGGTAATGAGCCGCTACGCCACCGTCCCTGCCACCGAGTACGACGCATGACGGCTCGGACCGTCACCCACCCACGTCAGTAACCGATGGGGAGACCTCCATGACCAGCACCACCCGCACCATCACCCTCACCCTCACCCTCGGCTCCGGCGACGTCGACCTCACCTTCGAGGAGCAGGGGGAGGGGCGCCCCTTCCTGCTCCTGCACGGCGGCGCCGGCCCGCAGACCGTCGCCGGGTTCGCCGGGCTGCTCGCCGAGCAGCGGCCGGCCCAGGTCATCACCCCCGTCCACCCCGGTTTCGATGGCACCGCCCGACCCGACCGGCTGACCGACGTCCCGGCCCTCGCCGAGATCTACGTACGACTGCTGGACGAACTCGGCCTGGCGGACGTCACCGTCATAGGCAACTCCATAGGAGGCTGGATCGCCGCCGAGATCGCCCTGCTCCGCAGCGACCGGGTCAGCAGCGTCGTTCTCGTCAACGCCGTGGGCATCCACGTCCCCGGCCACCCGGTCGCCGACCCCTCCACCCTGACACCTGCCGAACTTTCCGCGCTGGCCTTCCACGACCCCGCGAAGTTCGCTGTGGACCCCAGCACATTCTCCGACGCGCAGCGTGGGGTCGCAGCCGCCAACCAGGCCGCGCTGCAGGTCTATTCGGGCCCGCACACGATGGCCGACCCCACCCTGCGTGAGCGCCTGGCCAAGGTCACGCGCCCGGTCCTCGTCGCGTGGGGCGAGAGTGACCAGGTCGCCGACACCGCGTACGGACGCGCGTGGGCCTCCGCCGTTCCCGGTGCCCGGTTCGAACTCCTGCTCCGTACCGGCCACATGCCCCAGATCGAAACGCCCGAGCAACTCCTGCCGGTGGTATGGGACTTCGCAGCCTCTCACGCCACCAACCGGCCCAACGGCTGAACAGCGCAACCCACATGCCCGTCCTGGCCGCCTGCTGCCTGAGCGTGCTGCCGGTCAGTCTCGACGTCACCATCCTCAACGTCGCACCGCCCTCGATGCAGCAGGACCTGAACTCCTCGGTCTCCGGCCCGCAATGAACACTTGACGCCTACCCCCTCGTCCCGGCCTCGCTGCTGACCCTGGCCGGTGCCACCGCCGACCGCGTAGGCCGCCGACGGATCTTCCAGGTCGGTCTCGCGCTGGTCACCACCGGGTCGGCCCTGTGCAGCCTGGCACCCACGACCAGCTGGCTGGTGACCTTCCGCATGGCGCGGGCGGCGGGCGGCGGCATGCTCACCCCCTCGGAGCGACGGCGGCTGTCGTCCACTTCCCGAACCGTGTCGGCAGGTACCGCCATGGGATACCAGTGAGGTTGACAGGCGATTCGGTCGAGCCGCTCGGTGAGGAGGTGCTGGTCGGCCGGACTGAGGCTGCCTGTTCGGGCAGTGCGCGCAAGGTTCAGCCGACGCCAGCGGGGCCTCATGAAATGGCATCGCCCGCGGCGTGCAGCGTCACCGTGACCAGCGCGCCGCCTTCGACCGCCGCGCCGATGGACACCGTCCCCTGGTGCGCGATGGCGATCTCCCTGACGATCGCCAGGCCGAGCCCGGTCGAGCCGCTGACCTGCTCACGGCTGGCGTCGAGGCGGACGAACCGGTCGAAGACCCGGTCCCGGTCCTCGGCGGGGATGCCGGGGCCGTCGTCCGCGATGGTGATCCGGACCAGGCCGTTCGCGGTGCTGCCGGCGGCGTTCGGGGAGGCGGTGATGCGAACCGTCGTGTGCGCGTGGCGGACGGCGTTGTCGATGATGTTGCGGAAGAGCCGCGACAGGTCCGCGCTGTCGCCGGTCACGGCCAGCCCCGGCGGCGCCTCGACCGAGACGGCGACGTCGGCTGGTGCGGTGGTCTCCGTCAGCTCGGCCAGCAGTGGCGCCAGTTCGACGCGTCCGCGGCGGGCGGCGGCTTTACCGGCGTCGGTCCTCGCGAGCAGCAGCAGATCGTTGATCAGCGTCTCCAGGCGGGTGGCCTGTTTCACCGCGCGCCTGGCGATGTCCGGCCACGGGGCCCGGTCCGGGTGGGCGAGGCCGACTTCCAGACCGGTGCGGATCGCGGTGAGTGGGCTGCGCAGTTCGTGGCTGGCGTCGCCGACGAAGCGGCGCTGCCGGGAGGAGGAGTCCTCCAGTCGGGCCAGCATCGCGTTCATGGTCTGCGCGAGGTGGCCGACCTCGTCGTCGGTGCCGGGTTCCGGGACCCGTTGGGTCAGGTCCGTCGCCGAGAGGTCGGTGATGTCGGTGACCGCGCGGCGGATCTGCTCGACCGGTCGCAGGGCCCGGCCGGCCACGAGCCAGACCGTGGTGCAGGCCAGCAGCAGCAGCGCCGGCAGTCCGATGATCAGCAGTCGTGCGAAGGTCTCGTTCACCTGGGAGAGCAGCGAAGTGGGCGTCAGGGTGACGACGGACACCGGTTGTCCGCCGACCGTGACGTGCGCGCCGTAGACGGTGACCTCGCCGGGGACGACGCCGTCGGCTGCCTTGTGACGGACCGGGGACGTGGAACGGGGTGGCAGGTCGTAGACGGCGGGCAGTGTGGCCAGGGTCCGGGTGGCGGCGAGGACGCGGCCGTCGGCGGTCAGTACCTGGGCCTCGGCGGCGGGGTCGAGGGTGGAAGCCGGAAGCGGGTTCGGGAACGTGCCGTCGGCGGAGGCCGACTGCTGGATCTGGGTGGCGTAGGTGCGCACCTGGCTCTGCACCGTGCGTTGTGCCGAGTCCTTCTGGAGCAGATACATGCCAACGAGGCCGAGCGTGACGGCCGCGGTCAGCGCCAGGCCTGCCGCGATGGTCACCCGCGAGCGCACCGTCGCGGGTCGGAGCCTCGTGATGACCTGAGCCAGGGTCACGACCGCTCCCGGATCACGTAGCCCTGCCCGCGCACCGTGTCGACGATCGACCCGCCGGCCGCACCAGGAGTCTCGATCTTGCGTCGCAGCCGGTGCACCAGCACTTCGACAGCCGTCGGGTCGCCGTCGAAATGGACGTCCCAGCAGTGCTCCAGCAGCTCGGTCTTCGAAACGACCCGTCCTGCCACACGCAGCAGGTACTCCAGTACCGCGACCTCACGCGCCGTCAGATCCAGTGCCTCGCCGTCGCGTGTGACGGTCCGCGCGGCGGGGTCCAGCGCCAGGCCGGCGGCGGTGAGCACCGCCGGCCTGGCGCCGAGTGCGCGCCGGGTCAGGGAGCGCAGGTGGGCGAGGAGCACCGGGTAGGAGAACGGCTTGGGCAGGTAGTCGTCGGCGCCGCTGTCGAGGCCCTCGGCGTGGTCGAGGTCCTCGTCCAGCGCCGTGAGCATCAGGATCGGGGTCCAGATCCCGCGCTCGCGCAGCGTGCGGCACACCTGGTAGCCGTCCATCCCCGGCAGCATCACGTCCAGGACGATCACGTCGTGCGGGCTCTCCGTGGCCTTCCACAGCCCGTCCACGCCGTTGCCCGCGACGTCCACGACGTAGCCCTCCGCCGCCAGGCCCCAGGCCAGTGCCTCGGCGACGTCCGGCTCGTCCTCGACCACCAGCACTCGCATCTATCCAGCGTCCCTTACGGTGTGCGCAGTGTGCGCGGGTTCGCGCCGCGCCGCGGGAATGCCGGGGCCCGCTGCGGGCTTCAGGCGCAGGATACGGCGGGCCCGGTCCGGCAGCCTCCAGTTCCAGTCCCCGAACAGCGAGACCAGCGCGGGCAGCAGCAGCATCCGCACCACGATCGCGTCCAGCACCACTCCGGACGCCAACCCGGCGGCGATCTCACGGACCGTCACGTCGTTGGCGGTGGACAGCGAGGCCAGCGCGAAGAACAGGATCACGGCGGCCGAGCTCACCAGGCGCCCGGTGCGGGAGACGCCCTCGATGATGCCTTCACGGGTGGACCCGGTGCGATCAAAGCCCTCGCGGACCCGGGCCAGGATGAAGACCTCGTAGTCCATCGAGACTCCGAACAGGAATCCGAAGATCAGGACCGGCGCGAAGGCGTCGATCGTGCCGTAGCTGCCGACGCCCCACAGCGCCCGCATGCCGATGCCGTGCTGGAACACCAGGACCAGGATGCCGTACGTCGCAGCCACCGACAGCATGTTCAGCAGCACCGCCTTCGCAGGCAGGAGCAGCGACCGCATCCCCCGGGCCAGCAGCAGGAACGTCACCAGCGCCACGATCCCGAACAGCAGCGGGAACGAGCCGTACGTGGCATTCGTGGCGTCGATCCGCTGCGCGCCGTCGCCACCGGCCAGCGCGCCGGGGGCCACCGAGCCGGCCGCCGCCCGGACGTCGGCCAGCGCGGTGCCGCTGTGCGAACTTCCGATCTCGGTCCGCGGGATCGCGACGACCAGCGCCGAGCCGTCGCTCGCCGACCAGCCGGGCCCGGCCGCCACGGCGGCGCCGCGCAGGCTGGACAGCGAGTCCAGCGATGTGACGACGGCCCGGGCATCGGCGGTGTGCGGGACGTAGACCGGGACGGCGGTCAGCGTGCCGGACGGGAACCCGTCGGTCTCCAGCGCGTGCAGACCGTCGGTGTAGCTGCCGGCCGAGGCCATCGCGTGCGTAGTCGGCTGCGCGATGTCGATCGTGGCCGCCGTGCCCGCCAGCGCGCCGAGCAGGCCAATGCCGACGACCGCCGCCAGCACCCGGTGCTTGATCACACCGACCGACCAGGCGGTCCAGAACCGGCTCGCCGCATCGCGGCGCGACGCACGGCGGGGCCAGTCCATCCGCGGCCCGATCTTGGACAGGATCGCGGGCAGCAGGGTCAGCGCGACGAGCGTCGCGGTGGAGGGGATGAACAGCCCGGAGATCCCGATCCCGCGCACGACCGAGTTGGGGATCACGATCAGCGCGAACAGCCCCAGCGAGGCGACGACGCCGCTGAACCCGACGCTGTGCCCGGCCCGCTTCATCGCGGCGAGCACCGCTTCGTCGTTGGACCTCCCGGCCCGGCGCTCCTCGCGCCAGCGCGTGACCACCAGCAGCGAGTAGTCGATCGACAGGCCCAGCCCCAGCAGCGCGACGATGTACTGCACCGAGGGGTTGAGCGGCGAGGACGACGGCACGAGGTAGGTGAGGCCGTAGATGAGGACCTGCATCGTCAGGACGCTGACGAGGGCGGTGAGCAGCGGCAGCAGCGCCAGGAGCGAGCCGAACACCCACGCCAGGACCAGCAGTGCGCCCAGCGCCCCGATGAGCAGTTCGCTCAGCACCGAGGAGTTGCCGCTGCCCGTGGTGTTCCCGGCTTCCAGGGCGTGGTAGCTGGTGCCGTGGACGGTCAGGCCCGGCGCGGCCTGCCGTGCGGCGGCGGTCAGTTGGTCGACCTGCTCCGGGCCGATGTCGTCGTTCGGCTTCGGCGGGTAGGCGAGCACGATGGTGCTGGTGCGGCCGGCGCCGACCAGCGCGGCGTCGCCGTTGGCCGCGAAGGAGACGACGCGCAGATCCGGCGCAGCCTTGGCGAGCGTGGCGTCGATCCGGCTGAGGTCCTGCTTGACCTGCGGTGTGTCGACGGTCTGCCCAGCCGGGGTGTTGAGGATCAGCACGCCGGGGTCGGCGGCCGCGCCACCGTATTGCGCGGCGATCGCGGTGTTGGCGGTGAAGGCGGGGCCGTTGACGTGGCTGCCCGGCTGCAGCCGGCCGGACAGCGAGGGCGCGAGCACCACGCCGACAGCGGTGATGAGGAGCCACAGCAGCCCGACGGCCAGGCGGTGCCGGGTCACCCAAATTCCGAGTCGTTCCATCAGATCCCCCTGAGATCGGGTCCGAGTAGGCGTCTTCCAAGTCGCCGGTCACCGTAGGAAGGCGCAGCTTTCAGAACCCTTTCGTGACGGTCCCCCCGCCCGGGTCGTCCTCCCCGCCGACGCAGGGGGTTCCGATGGCTGACCCGCGCCGGGGTTGGACGCCGCACTCCTCCCCGCTAGCGCGGAGGTGTTCAGTGCGCTCCCGACCCCCTCCGCTACCCACCCGAGTGCCCCGGGTGGGCGAGCAGGTGTCGCCGACCGCCCTCGCCGCCGACAGCCCGGGCATTGGGCCGGATCGCCGCCCACTGGCCCCAACCGGACACCGTCGTACACCCGTTGACCGCACGTCTCGTCAAGTCGATGCCGAACCGGGGTCGTCGGCATCGAGCCGGGCATCGGCACCGCGGGTACACGGCAGGCTGGAGCCCGCAACGCGGGAACTGTCGGACCTGGCCGGCATCGAACGCTGGGATCCTGGTTTGCCCACCAAGAAGCTACGTTGCGTTTGGACAGCCCACAATGGAACCGTTCCGCCCGGGAAGCCCGCCAACCCCTATGCCATAACTCCATGTTGAGGCATTTACAGTGTGTCCCATGTGGTGATCGAGTCTCGACGGTCCAGCCGATCTCCAGGATCATCCAGGACTTCGAACGGCCCCAAAGAGTTCGGTCGCGCACTGGCCGCGGCCATCGACACCTTCGTCTTGGCCTACGACGAACACGATGCCAAGCCCTACCGCTGGACCTACGACGGCAGCCCACTCAAAACCACATGAACCCCCGAAGGATCAACGCGGCGCTGCACTAGCAGTACCTCGTCACCGCCGTCATCCCAGCTTCACGCCGGGCTGAGGCCGACTCGGCAAGGCACGACTGCTCTGATCCGGTCACTGCTGTGGGCCAACCCGTGCTTTGCAGCCGCCGAGGCGGCCGTAGAGCGGAGCCCAATCGGCACACCAAGTACCGACCCTGCCAAGCCTGACCGTCACGATCGGCTCTGCAACTCTCGCGTCCGATCCGTGCCGAATGCGGAAGTTCAACGCCGCGTAGTCAGCACCAAGTCGGCACGGGAGCGGTGACAGGGGTGGATGACGTGGGATTTTAGTCAGCACCGAACCAGCACGGGCGTCAGCACCGCACCACCAAATCATGCCCGAACATGACAACTCAGACAGCCTGTTTCGCGGCCACGCTCATGCCCTCGCAGAGCCCCTTCGTTCCTTCTCATGGTGGCCGCCGTCACTCTCACCGAACCAACTATGGTGCCCCACCACATACGCCCCTGACCTGCACGTTCCTACGGTATGGCGACACACAACCGTCCCCGTCGAACGCCAGGAAGTGGTGCTGATGTCCTCCGCCGCAACCGCTCCCCCACGCCCCACCAACCTCCCCCGTATCGTCGCCGCCAGCCTCATCGGCACGACCATCGAGTGGTACGACTTCTTCCTGTACGGATCCGCCGCCGCGCTGGTCTTCAACAAGTTGTTCTTTCCCGGGTCCGACCCGCTCGTCGGGACGCTGCTCTCCTTCCTGACGTACGCCGTGGGGTTCGCCGCCCGGCCGTTGGGTGCCCTGGTGTTCGGGCACTTCGGGGATCGGATCGGGCGTAAGAAACTGTTGGTGCTCAGTCTCGTCATGATGGGTGGGGCGACGTTCGCGATCGGGCTGCTGCCGACGCACGCCACCGTCGGCTCCGCCGCGCCCGTGCTGCTCACCGCGTTGCGACTGGTGCAGGGGTTTGCGCTCGGGGGTGAGTGGGGCGGGGCCGTGCTGCTGGTGTCGGAGCACGGGGACGCTCGGCGGCGCGGGTTCTGGGCCTCGTGGCCGCAGACCGGCGCGCCGGCCGGGCAGTTGCTCGCGACCGGGGTGCTCTCGGCGCTCACCGCACTCCTCTCCGACGACGCGTTCCTCTCCTGGGGCTGGCGCGTACCGTTCCTCCTGTCCGGTGTCCTGGTGATGGTCGGTCTGTGGATACGTCTCTCTGTCGACGAATCACCTGTGTTCAAGGCCGCGTTGGCGCGCGCCAAGGCGCGCGAGGCCGACGAAGCCGACGGCCTCACCGAGAAGCTGCCGCTCGTCGCCGTGCTCCGCGACCACTGGCGCGACGTCCTGGTCGCGATGGGCGCGCGCATGGCGGAGAACATCAGCTACTACGTGATCACCGCCTTCATCCTGGTGTACGCGACGACCTCGGCCGGGATGGCCAAGCAGACCGCGCTCAACGCCGTACTCATCGCCTCCGCCGTGCACTTCGCCGTGATCCCCGCGTGGGGCGCGCTCTCCGACCGGATCGGGCGGCGGCCCGTCTATCTGATCGGCGCGGTCGGTGTCGGTGCCTGGATGTTCCCCTTCTTCTCGTTGATCGATACGGCGGACTTCGGCAACCTGGTCCTCGCCGTCACCGTCGGACTGGTCTTCCACGGCGCCATGTACGCACCCCAAGCGGCCTTCTTCACCGAGATGTTCGCGACCCGGATGCGGTACTCGGGGGCGTCCATCGGCGCCCAGTTCGCCTCGGTCGCCGCCGGTGCGCCCGCGCCGCTCATCGCCACGGCCCTCCTCTCCGACTACGGCAGCTCCACCCCCATCGCGCTCTATGTGATCGCGGCCGCCGTCCTCACGGTGATCGCCATCGCCTTCGCCCACGAGACCCGCCACCGCGACCTGGACGACATCGAACACGCGGGCCGCGCCCAGGACTCGGTCAGCGTCTGACCGCCGTCGACATGGCGTGCAGGCGCAGCGCCAGCTGGATCTCCAGCGCTCGGGCCGGACAGTGCCAGTCCGGCCCGAGCAACCGGCCTATTCGCTCTAGGCGTTGGGCCACCGTGTTCACATGGACGTGCAGGTCGTCCTTGGTGCGCGCCGGGCTCATCCCGCTCGCGAAGTACGCGTCGAGCGTGCGCACCAGGTCGGTGCCGCGCCTTTCGTCGTACGTCACGACGTCGCCGATGGTGCGGTCGACGAAGCCGTCGATGTCACGGGTGTCCGCGAGGAGCAGGCCGAGGAAGCCCAGGTCCGGGGCGGCCGCGCCCTCGCCGGACCGCCCGAGCAGCCGCAGCGCCTCAAGGCACCGGCGCGCCTCCCCGTACGCCTCGGCGACCGAGCCGGGGCGCGCGGCGGGCGCCTCGACCGGGGCCGACGCGCCGACGGTGACGGATTCCCGCAGGGCCGCGCCGAGTTGCTTGGCCAGCTGCCGGGCCACGTCGGCCGGGGTGTCGCCGGGGCCGAGCGGCAGCAGCAGGACCGTGCCGCCGTCGCGCGCGGCGGCCAGGCCGTGCCGGGTCGCCGCCAGATGCGCGGCGGCCGAGCCCATGCGCTGCCGGTCGGCGGTCTGCCGCTCCGCCGTACCGTCCTCGGGCCCTTCCATGCGGGCTGCGAGGACGAGGTGCGGGGCGTCCAGGTCCGCCCGTAGCCGCGCCGCGCGGTCCCGCAGCAGCCGGGGGTCGCGGCCGGGCGTGTCCAGCAGGTCGTCCAAGAGCTCACCGCGCACGCGCTGTTCGGCCTCGCCCGCCGAGCGCCGGGCGAGCAGCAGCAGCGAGGTGACCATAGCGGCCCGCTCCAGGGTGCGCCGGTCGACGGGGTCGAGCCCGGGGTGGCCGCGCAGCACGAGCGCGCCGAGCAGTTCGCCGCCAGCCGAGACCGTGGCCACCCAGTCCCGTCCGTTCCGTATCGCATGGCCGTCCGTGCCCGTCAGGTCGAGCGCGGTGAAAGCCGGTGAGTCGGCGTCGGCGAACTCGACCGTGCCGTCCAGGACTTCGGACACCGCGCTCGCCACGTCATGGACACCGCCGCCGCGCAGGACCAGTTCGGTGAGCCGGTCATGGACCTCGGAGGCGCGCTCCAGGACCGCGCTGTGATCCCGGATGATCTCGTTGGCCCGCTCCAGCTCGGCCAGGGCCGATCGGGTCTCGGCGAGGAGGTTGGCGGTGTCGATGGCGACGGCGGCGTGGGCGGCGAACGAGCCGAGGAGGGCGATCTCCTCGCGGGCGAAGACCCGGCTGTGCCGGTCGGCGGCGAAGAGCACGCCGATCACATTGCTCCCCAGCATCAGGGGAACACCGAGGATCGCGACCAGGCCCTCGTCCCGTACGCCCGTGTCGATGGCCCGGGTGTGCCGGAAGCGCTCGTCGTCGAAGTAGCTCGATGTGACGTACGGGCGGGCGGTCTGCGCGACGAGACCGCCCAGGCCCTCGCCCATGCCGAGCCGCAGCTGCTGGAAGCGGGCGGCCACCGAGCCTTCGGTGACCCGCATATAAGTGTCGCCCGCCGCTGGGTCGTTGAGGCTCAGATACGCGACCTCCGTACCCAGCAGGGACCGTGCGCGCTGCACGATCGCCCGCAGCACCGCGTCCAGATCGCGCAGCCCCGCGAGGTCGTGGGCGGTCTCGAACAGCGCGGAGAGCTCGGCCTCCCTGCGCCGTCTGCCCTCCAGGTCGGCGCGGACCCGCAGGGCGAGCTGCCGGGCGGACTCAAGCGCGGCCAGCGCCTCGGGTCCGGCGCCGTCGGCGCGCGCGAGCAGCGCCGGCCGGTCGTACGCCTCGGCCGCCGCGCCGCGCGCCAGAAGCTCCAGGTAGGGGACTTCGGCGTACTCGGTGAACTGCGGGTGATCGTGGGACATGTTCACAGGGATACCTGCCGTACGGGCCACCGCGCCAGGCCTGTGGAAAACTGTTGGCAGGGGCCAGTCAAGTGACGGATGTGCGTCAGTGGGCGGTCCAGCCGCCGTCGAGGGCGAGCGAGGTCCCGGTGATGAACGACGCCTGCGGGGTGCAGAGATAGGCGACCGCCTCGGCGACCTCGGACGGCTCCACGAGACGTTTGAGCGCGGAGTCCTTCAGCAGCACCTCGGCGAGGACGCGTTCCTCGGGGATGCCGTGGGCGGCCGCCTGGTCGGCGATCTGCTGCTCGACGAGGTTGGTGCGGACATAGCCGGGGCTGACGCAGTTCGAGGTCACCCCGTGCGCGGCGCCCTCCAGCGCGGCGGTCTTGGAGAGCCCTTCGAGGCCGTGCTTGGCCGACACATAGGCCGACTTGTACGCGGAGGCCCGCAGTCCGTGCACCGAGGAGATGTTGACGATGCGCCCCCAGCCCTGCCCGTACATGTGCGGCAGCGCCCCTCTGATCAGGCGGAACGGCGCCTCCAGCATCACCGTGAGCACGGTGTGGAACATCTCGGGCGGGAACTCCTCGATGGGGCGCACCAGTTGGAGCCCGGCGTTGTTCACCAGGATGTCCGTGCCGGTGGCGGCCTGTTCGGCGGCCTCCAGGTCGGTCAGGTCCAGGACCAGCGGCTCGATGGATCCGGCGAGGCCGGTGTCCGCCGTGGCCAGGGCGTCGAGGCCCGCGGCGTCCCGGTCGACGGCCCGTACCTTGGCGCCGGCGGCGGCCAGGCGCAGGGCGCAGGCCCGGCCGATGCCGCCGGCGGCTCCGGTGACGAGCGCGGTGCGGCCGCCCAGGTCGAGGGCGACGGGCGCGGGGACGGGACCAGGTGTGGTGGGCGTGGTCATGTTTTCGACCCTAGGCAGTGCGCCCGCCCACCACCCATGTGGTCCGCACCCACACTTCAGTGCTCGGTCATAGGCGCGAACCATGTCGGTCCATCGGCCAGCGCCTGTTTGATGCGGAAGAGGGCGAACTCCTGGAGCTCCGGCAGCGCGTCGACCGGGAACCAGCCGACCTCCAGGGACTCGTCGTCGTTGACGCGCGCCTCGCCGCCGACGGCCCGGCAGCGCAGACAGATGTCCATGAACTGGCAGTGGTCGCCGTTGGGATAGGTGACCGGGCTCAGCGCGTCGACCAGGATCACTCTCTCGACCACGCACCGCACGGCGGTCTCCTCGTACACCTCGCGCACGGCGGTCTCGGCGGGCTGTTCGCCGGGCTCCGGGATGCCGCCGATGATCGACCACTCGCCGGAGTCGACCCGTCGGCCGAGCAGTACGCGGCCCTCGTCGTCGAAGACGACGGCGCTGACGCCGGGCAGGAACAGGAGTTGGTGTCCGGCCGAGGCCCGGATCGCGCGGATGAACTCAGGTGTCGCCATGGCCTCGACCCTAACGAGACTCCGTCGCGACGTCCTGCGCCTCCCGACGCGCGCGTACCGTGCGGGTCACCGCCCAGCCGAGGCCCGCCGCCGCGAGCGCCACCAGCGCCCACTCGGGGGCGGTACCGAGCCGGGTCGCCGGGGTCTCGGAGGAGCGCAGCGGCACCTTGGCGACGAGCGAGGCGGGCGTGAACATCGCCGTCTTCTGGACCACCTTGCCGTCGGGCATGATCACGGCGCTGACGCCGCTGGTGACCGGGACCGTGACGGTCCGGCTGTGCTCGACGGCCCGCACGCGCGACATGGCGAGCTGCTGGTAGGTCATCTCGCTGCGGTCGAACGTCGCGTTGTTGCTCGGCACCGAGATCATCTGGGCGCCGTGGGTGACGGTGTCACGCACGGCCCAGTCGAACGCGGCCTCGTAGCAGGTGGCGATGCCCACCTTGGTGCCCGCCATGTCGAAGACGCCCGGCTGGGTGCCCCTGCTGAAGTCCTCGCGGACCATGGAGACATAGCCGGGGCTGAACTGCTTGATGAAGCCGCGCAGCGGGATGTACTCGCCGAAGGGCTGGATCTGCCGCTTGTCGTAGGTGGCGCCGGGCCCTGTCTTCGGGTCCCACAGGACCTGCTCGTTGAAGAGGCTGCCGTCGCTGCGCTGGACGACCGCACCCACCGAGATGGGCGCGCCGATCATCTTGGCGGCGTGGTCGATGTCGTTGTAGGCCTGTGCGTCGGTGTACGGGTCGACGTCCGAGGAGTTCTCCGGCCACAGGACGAAGTCGGGCCTGGCGGCCTTGCCCTGCTTGACCTTCTCGGCCAGGCGCAGGGTCTCGCGTACGTGGTAGTCGAGCACGGCACGGCGCTGCTCGTTGAAGCCGAGGCCCAGACGCGGCACGTTGCCCTGGATCACCGCGACGGTGGCCGTGCCGTTCTCGGCCGCGTCGCTGACCAGCGGCGTCGCGGCGAAGGCGGCGGCGACAGGTGCGACCAGGGCGAGCAGCGCGCCGGCCGCGGCGCCCCTGCGCAGGACACCGGTGGCGCGCAGGCGCAGGGCCTGGCGGACGGTCTCGTACAGCCCGAAGCCGCAGAGCACCACGGCGAAGCCGAGCACCGGCGTACCGCCGAGGGCGGCCAGCGGCAGGAACACGCCGTCCGCCTGGCCGAAGGCCAGCTTGCCCCAGGGGAAACCGCCGAACGGCATACGCGCGCGTGCCGCCTCGGAGGCGATCCACATCGCCGCGCCCCACAGCGGCCACCCGGGCAGCCGGGAGGCCACCGCGATCCCGGCGCCGGCGGCGGCGACCCCGATGGCCTCGATGGCCGCGAGGGCCAGCCAGGGGCCGGGCCCGACCTCGACGCCCGTCCACACCAGCAGCGGCAGCAGGAAGCCGAGGCCGAAGAGGTAGCCGAGGCCGAATCCGGCCTTCCAGGTCCGGCCGCGCAGGCACCAGCCGAGCAGCGCGAACGCGGGTACCGCCAACCACCACAGGGGCCGGGGAGGGAAGCTCAGATACAGGAGCACACCGGACAGCGCGGCCGTCGCGGGCCGTACGAGCCGGTGCAGCAGCCGACGGCCGCGCGAGGCGGCGGCGGGCTGCGGTTCGAGCTGCTCTGGCTCGGCTGTGGGGGTGGTGGTCGTGCTCACCCGGCGGAGTCTACGGCCGCGGGCTGTGGGTGCGGCAGCCCGATTCGTACAGTAACCGTCCTTATTCGTACGATCACCGCGTTCGGGATCCTACGATCGCCGGTGCTCACTCGGCGAAACGGCGGAGCTGGAACGTTTCTGCACATCTGTACCCACACCACGCTCCGCGCCGTTACGGTGTGCGCCAGTGGTTGGAGCGTCGGGGGGCGGGGATGAGCGCACGGGAAGGCCGGTCCGCCGCACCCGAACGCGCGGGCGGGGTCGATCTCGTCGGCGTCCTGGTGCTCGGCGCCTGCGCGGGCTGGTCGCTGGTGTCGGCGGCGGGGCGCGAGGCGAGGCCCGAGGGGGTACTGCTCGCGGTGCTCGCGGTCGCCGCCGGGTACGCGCTGGGCCGGATCAGCGGCAGCCTGGTGCCGGTCGCGGCAGCGACCACCGCCGCGATCGCCGGTCTTGTCCTGGCACTCGCGTCGCGGGACGGGGTGCCGGGCGCCACCGTCGACCCTCTGCCGGGCCACATAGGCGTCTCGGCGGCGCTCCCTGTGCTCGCCGCCGGCGGGGCCTGCTGCGCGGCCTGGGCGGCCCGTACGGCGGCGGTCCGGCTCGCCCTGCGGCTGCTCGGCGTCGGATGCGCGGGCGTGGCCCTCGCCCTCGGCTCGGTGGCGGGCTGCGCGGCGGCGCTCGGCGTGCTGCTCTGCTCGCTGGCGGCGGCCCGGATGCGGCGCCGGGCGGTCGGTCTCGCGGGGCTCGCGGCGGTCACCGCGCTGGTGGCGGTGGGGTCGGTGGCCGTCGCCGAGGACGCGCTGCCCAGCGGGCTCACCGTCTCCTTGCAGGGTCAGCTGACGCCGGAGCGCGTGCTGCTGTGGCGGGACGCGGTGGAACTCACCGAGCAGCATCCCGTGCGGGGCACCGGGCCGGATCGGTTCGGCGGCCTCAGCCCCGTCGCCCAGCAATCGGCGCTGACCGCGGGGAAGCCGCACTCCGCACTGTTGCAGCAGGCGTCGGAGCAGGGCGTGGTCGGCGCGGGGCTGCTGAGCGCCGCGTACGGCTGGATGCTCTACGGGCTGTGGCGCTCGCCCCGCAGCACCACGGTGGTCCTCACGGCGGGCGCGGCGCTGACCGCACTGGCGGCGTTCGCCTGTGTGGGCAACGCGCTGAGCTTCACCCCGGTGACCATGGGCGCGGGCCTGCTGGCCGGACTGGCCACCGCCCGGCCACCCGGGGACGGCCGGCCGGAGGCGGAACGGGCGGCCGAAGCGCACCCCACGCGCGCGTAGGGGGGTGGCCAAACCCCGATCAGGCCTCGGCGGCCTTGGTCGTGCTCAAAAGACGCAGGCGGGCGCGGATCACGCGGACCGCAGCCTCGGCGTCGTCCACCGTGACGGTGAAGACGCGGCCGTCGCCGAGCCGCAGCACGACGCCCTCGCCCCGGCGCACCACGACGGCGGTGCCCTTCTCGGGGCGCCAGCGATAGCCCCAGCCACCCCACTGACGCGGGGTGACGCGCGGCGCGAAGTCCGCGCCGACCACGTCGCCGAGCGGGATACGGCGGCGCGGCAGGCCGATGTGGCCGCAGCGCACTTCGAGGGAGTCGTCGTCGACCTTGACGGCCACATGGACGAAGGCGAGGGTCCCGTAGATCACAAGGAGACCGGCGGCGACGCAGCCGATCACCGACATGAGCAGCGGCGCGATGCCGGACGTCCACGTGGAGTCGACCGCCAGCTCGACACCGAGGGCGATGCAGGCCGCACCGCCCGCCGCGAGCAACCACTGGGCACGGTTGGTCGCGCGACCGGTCCAGATCGCCGACTGCGGGGTGGCCGCCTCGGCGCCGTCTTCCTGCGCCGGGAGCTCGGGGGGCTGATCCCTCATGCCTAGCAGACTACTCAGAATCCACTCGACCGGCAGCCACTCCACGCTCAGTGAGCGGGGCTGACCGCCTGTAGCAGAAGGCCTTCCGGGTAGCCGAGCGCGGCCTCGGGCAGCGCGGCGACGCGGCCGCTGAGCAGCACGGTCACGCCGCCCGTGGGCGCGGCGTCGGGGGCCGGCTCGATACCCGCGCGGCGCAGCGCCTGCGCGGCGACGGCGGACGCGCTGCCGTACAGCTCGGGTGCGGGCGAGCCGGGCCGGGAGACCGCCGTACGGATGCGTTCGGCGACCAGTTCGTAATGGGTGCAGCCCAGGACGACGGCCCTTACATCGAAGGGGGTGCGCGCGGCTGCGGCCTCGATGGCCGACTCGATCGCGGCCTCGTCGCCGTGCTCCAGGGCGTCGGCGAGTCCGGGGCAGGGGACCTCGGTCACCTCGACGCCGTCGGCGAAGTCACCGATCAGCCCACGCTGGTAGGGGCTGCCGGTGGTGGCGGGCGTCGCCCAGATGGCGACGGGCCCGCCGCCCGAAGCGGCCGGCTTGATCGCCGGTACGGTCCCGATCACCGGGATCGCGGGCTCCAGTTCGGCGCGCAGGGCCACCAGGGCGTGCACGGAGGCCGTGTTGCAGGCGACGATCAGCGCGTCCGGCCGGTGCTCGGCGGCGGCGCGCGCCACGGCGAGAGCGCGCTCGGTGATCTCCTCGGGGGTGTGCGGGCCCCACGGCATGGTGTCCGGGGCCGAGGAGAGAACCAGGTCGGCGTCGGGCCGCATCCGGCGTACCGCGGCGGCCGCCGCCAGCAGGCCGATTCCCGAGTCCATGAGCGCGATCTTCACCCGGTCACCATAGTCGACCGCCCTTGCGCACCGGCTCAGGTGGTGCAGACTGCGGCGGATGAGCGCCCTCGCATGGATCGCCGTGGTGTCACTGCTCTGCTGGCTCTGGCTGCTGCTCGGGCAGGGGTTCTTCTGGCGCACCGACCAGCGTCTGCCCGCCCGTTCCGCCCCGCCCGACTGGCCGGATGTCGCCATCGTCGTCCCGGCCAGGGACGAGGCCGAGGTGCTGCCGCGCAGCCTGCCCACGCTGCTCGCCCAGGACTATCCGGGCGAGGCCGAGATCTTCCTGGTGGACGACGGCAGTTCGGACGGCACCGGCGAACTGGCCCGGGCGCTGGCCGCGCGGGAGGACTGCGCACTGCCGCTGACGGTGATCTCCCCCGGTGAGCCGGGGCCCGGCTGGACCGGGAAGCTGTGGGCGCTGCGCGAGGGGATCGCGCTGGCTCGCACCCGGGATCCGGAGTATCTGCTGCTCACGGACGCCGACATCGCCCATGAGCCGGACAGTCTGCGGGAGTTGGTGGCCGCGGCTCGCTCCCAGCGGCTCGATCTGGTGTCGCAGATGGCGCGGCTGCGGGTCGCGAGCGGCTGGGAGCGGCTGGTGGTGCCCGCCTTCGTGTACTTCTTCGCGCAGCTGTATCCGTTCCGCTGGATCAACACCCCGGGGGCGCGCACGGCGGCCGCGGCGGGCGGCTGCGTCCTGCTCCGCACCGAGGCGGCCGAGCGGGCGCGCATCCCGGAGTCGGTGCGCCAAGCGGTGATCGACGATGTGTCGGTCGCGCGCGCGGTGCGGCGCTCGGGCGGACGGATCTGGCTGGGGCTCGCCGAGCGCGTCGACAGTGTGCGCCCGTATCCACGCCTCGTGGACCTGTGGCGGATGGTCTCGCGCAGCGCGTACGCCCAGCTGCGGCACAACCCCTTGCTGCTGCTCGGTACGGTCGTGGGGCTCGCGCTCGTCTATCTCGCACCCCCGGTCACGCTCTTCGCCGGGCTGCTGCGGGACGACCCGGTGGCGGGCTGGGCGGGCGCGCTCGCGTGGCTGGTGATGGCCGGGACGTACGTACCGATGCTGCGCTACTACCGCCAGCCGCTGCTGCTCGCCCCGCTGCTCCCGTTCACCGCACTGCTGTATCTGCTGATGACGGTGGACTCGGCGGTGCAGCACTACCGGGGGCGCGGGGCGGCATGGAAGGGGCGCACTTATGCGCGGCCGGAGGCGTCGCCGGACCGGTGAGCCGGACCGGTGAGCCGGGCAACCGACCTGGGTCGCCCGAACCGCGCCCACGCGCGCGTCATTTGCGACCCGGTGTCCAGTTCATGCCCCAGCCGTACGCCTGGTCTATGGTGCGCTGCGGGCTGACCCCGCGCTCGGGCACCAGATAGCGGGCCTCGCGCTGGACGACGAGGTCTCCCCCGGTGTTGGTGATCAGCGCGAGGGCGCAGACCGTGGAGGGCACGGTGCACTCGTCCAGGGAGAAGTCGATCGCCGCGCCGTGCTGCGGCTGGAGCGTGACCGTGGCGTGCAGATCGGCGAAGCTGCGCGCGCCTTCGTAGATGGTGACGAAGATCAGCAGGCGACGGAACTGGTCCTTGTGGTCGAGGTTGACCGTGAGGTTCTCACCGGATGAAACGGCTCCCGTGCGGTCGTCACCGTCGAGGTGGATGTACGGGGGCCGGTTGAGCGAGCCGAAGGCGTTGCCCAGCGCCTGCACGACTCCCTTGCGGCCGTCGGCGAGCTCATAGAGGGCGCACAGGTCGAGATCGAGGTCGGTGTGGTTGGCGACGGCCCGGCCCAGCTTGGCGCCCCAGCCGCTGAACTGCTTGCGCACCTGCCAGTTGAGGTTGACCCGCAGGGCCCCGGAGCCGCCGCCCTGCTTGGCGAGCGAGACCGTGGGCGCCGCCTTGGTCAGCGTCACCTTGCTCAGGCGTACGGGGGCGGGCGGCGCGGCCGGGGGCGGCGGGGCGGCCGCCGGGAAGGCGGGGACGGTCGGCGCGGGTCGCGTCGGCGCGGGCTGTACGGGCGGCGAAGGCGGCGCGGCCACCACCGGCGCCACGGCCGGGACGGGCGGAGACGACGGGAAAGGCGCCGCAACCGGTTTGTCCACCGTGATCCCGAAGTCCGTTGCCAGCCCTTCGAGTCCGGAGCCGTATCCCTGCCCGACCGCCCGGAACTTCCAGGCGCCCTGGCGCCGGTAGAGCTCACCCAGGATGAACGCCGTCTCGACGGTCGCGTCCGTGCTGTCGAAGCGGGCCAGTTCCGCGCCGCTCTCCGCGTCGAGCACGCGGACGCACAGCCCCGGGACGCGGCCAAACGTTCCTCCGTCGGCGGAGGCCGCGAGCACCACCCGCTCCACGTCGGGCTCCACGCGCGCGAGGTCGACGTACAGCGTGTCCGTCACACCGTCGGGAGAGGTCCGCTTGCCCTCGTGGCGCACGGCGCCGGAGGCGTGCGCGGGCTGGTTGTAGAAGACGAAGTCCGCGTCCGAGCGGACCTTTCCGGTGGCCGACGCGATCAGCAGCGCCGAGGCGTCCGCGTCCGGCACCCCGGGACCCGAACGCCAGGCCAATTCGACGCGTACGCTCCGCGCCGACACAGGAACATTGGACCCCTTAAGCATGGACATGCTCGCCCCCATCGCGACTCCGGGTGCCGAAAAGGACTTTCCGCACCGTCAACCTAACCCCCGGCGGACGTTCCGGCACCCGGCGGTAACCCCTCCCGAGCTCGGCCTTTACACGATTCGTACGCTCCTGGGCGACCGATTTTCCCAGATTCGCTCGCATTGGGGACGGGCGGTCACTCCGAACCCGTGAAACAACCCTCTTATCGGGCTCCCCAACGACCACATCGTGGGCTTAACTTATGTGCCATGACCTCCCCCCGCTCCACCTATGGCGGCGGTTACTACTCCGCGCCGTCCTTCCCGGACACCCCCATCTACGACTCCCTCGTCGCAGAACGGGGTACGCCTCAGATCGCCCCGATCCGAGTGCCTTCTCTGTACGACACCGGCAGCAGCTATCTGCCGGCCCTTCCGGCCGCGCTTCCCGCCCTGCCCGCCGGTCCCTCGCAGCAGCCCGCGTACGCCTCCTCTTACGGCTACCAGCAGGCGCCGCAGTCGATGCCGCTGCAGCAGGCGCCCGCGCCGTACATCCCGCAGCAGGCCGGCGTCCCGCGCGGCTACCCGGCTCCGCAGGCCCAGCAGCAGCGCCCGATGGCCCCCACCGGCTACGAGGCGATGCGTCCGGCGGCTCCGCGCCCGGCGCCCGCCCCCGCGCCGTACGACGGCTACAACCAGCCGTACCAGAACACGGGGTACTGAGCCGCCCTTTCCGCCGTTCGACCGGATGTCCGAGGCGGCTGGCAAGATTGGTTCATGGAGAGCCGAGTTCAGCCAGTCGTCCGCGATATCCACATCTACCCAGTCAAGTCGGTCAGGGGGATCCGACTGGACGAGGTGGAGGTCGAACCGTGGGGTCCGGCCGGTGACCGTCGCTGGATGGTCGTCGACGCGGACGGGAAGGCCGTGACCCAACGCGAGCAGGCGCGGCTCGCGTTGACCGCCGCCGGCACACTGCCGGGCGGCGGTGTCCGGCTGTCCGCGCCCGGCCAGGAGGACCTGACGGTCTCCGTGCCCGAGCCGATCGGCGCGAGCGGGGTCAGCCTCTTCGGCAAGAAGGTCAAGGCGATACCGGCGGCCGACGCCGCACACGAGTGGTTCAGCGACTACCTCGGGGTGGAGGTGCGCCTGGTCCACCTCGACGATCCCGCGACCCGGCGGCCGATCGACCCGGACTTCGCGCTCCCGGGCGAGACGGTGAGCTTTGCCGACGGCTTTCCGCTGCTGGTGACGACGCGCGCCTCGCTGGACGCGCTCAACTCGCTGATCGCACAGGGCGACCGGCCGCACGAGGGCCCACTCCCGATGAACCGGTTCCGCCCCAATGTCGTCGTGGATGGCACCGAGGCCTGGGCCGAGGACGACTGGTCGCGGATCGCGATCGGCGAGCTCACCTTCCGGGTCGCCAAGCCCTGCGGCCGCTGCGTCATCACCACGACGAACCAGTCGTCCGCCGAGCGCGGCCGCGAGCCGCTGCGCACGCTCGGCCGCCACCGCCGCTTCGGCACCAAGCTGGTTTTCGGGCAGAACGTCGTCCCCGAGCGCCCCGGCGTCATTCGCACCGGTGATCCCGTACGCGTTCTCGCATAGCGGGCGCGGCTGCGGGAACTCGTGGGGGCAGTGGACGCGTTGTGTGGGAGGGGGCGCGGGTGACGTTGCTCTCTCTTGGTCCCGCCCGTGCGTGGGATGTGCCGTTCCGGGCCAGGACGGAAGCGGAAGGGGGTGTGATTCGGTGCGATCCGCAGTGGGGGTGTGGCGTTGGCGGAAGAACCCCTTACGCCGACGTACGGATCTCGTGGAGGCGTGGGTGGCGCTGACCGCCCTGGTGTTGACGGTGCTGGCCATGCCGGTGCTTGGGAGTGTGTGCGGGGTGATGACGGACCGTGCGCTGCACCGCACGGTCATCAGGGAGCAGCGCACGCGGCACGCGACGACGGCCGTGGTGGTCCGCGAGACGCACGACCACAGGGCGGCATCCGACTTCGACGGCCTGGGCGGCGGCCGCGAGGGCCGGGTGCGGGTGGTGGCCAACTGGACGGCGTACGACGGAAGTGCGCACAGCGGCACGGTCTCGGCGCCCCGGCGCTCGGTGCCGCCGGGCACCACCTTCCGTATATGGACCGACGACAAGGGCATGCGCGCCAGCCGCCCGTTGGACTCCGCCACGGCGCACGCGCACGCGGTCTTCGCCGGGCTGGGCGCGGCCCTGGCCGCGGCCGGGCTCGTCGAGGGCATACGACGGCTGGTCGTATGGCGTCTGGTGCGCCGGCGGTACGCCCGTCTCGACCGCGCCTGGGCCCGATGCGGTCCGGACTGGGGCCGTACGGGAGCAGGCAGCTGACCGGTCAACTCACCGGCCTCGCGCGCGCTACGGTGGACCATCAGTCGCACGTACAGCGTTGGCACGCACGAGGTGGGGGCACAGCAACGCCATGGCTCAGGGCACGGTCCAGGTAACCCACACCGGCACGTCGAGGTGGCGGCGCCGCACCGGCGAGTACGCCTCGCTCGCCGCTGCCCTGGAGGCCGCCGCGGACGGCGACGTCCTCACGGTCGCGCCCGGCACGTACCGGGAGAACCTGGTGCTGCGACGGGCCATAACGCTGCGCGGCCCCGAGGGGTCCGCCGGGTCGGTCCGGATCGCCCCCGTCGACGGCGTGCCGCTCACCGTGCGCGCCTCCGCCACCGTGCACGACCTGCAACTGGAGGGCCAGGACGCGGCGGCGCCCGCGCTGTTGATCGAGGACGGCGCGCCCGAGCTGTGCGACCTTCGGGTGGTCACGCGCTCGGCGGTCGGCATCGAGGTGCGCGGCGCGGCCCGCCCCACGGTGCGCCGGTGCGTCGTGGACAACCCGGGCGGCGTCGGCATCGGCGTACTGGACGGCGCCGGCGGGCTGTTCGAGGAGTGCGAGGTGGTCTCGGCCGGCCAGTCGGGCGTCTCGGTGCGCGCCGGGGCCCACCCGCGCCTGGAGCGCTGCCGGATCCACCACGCCAGCGGCGCGGGACTGTCGGTGACCGGCGAGGGCAGCGGTCTGGAGGCACTGGGCTGCGAGGTGTACGAGATCAAGGGCGCCGGGGTGCAGATCGCCGCGCGCGCCACCGCCCACCTCACCGACTGCACGGTCCACCGCACTTCGGCGGACGGCGTCACGCTGGACACCGACGCGGTGCTGACCCTGGCCGACTGCGCCATCCACGACATCCCGGAGAACGGGGTGGATCTGCGGTCCCGTTCGGTGCTGACGCTGACGCGTTCGGCGGTGCGCAACTTCGGCCGCAACGGTCTGTCGGTGTGGGACCCGGGGACCCGGGTGGACGCCAACCAGTGCGAGATCCACGACAGTACGGGCGACTACCCGGCGGTGTGGGTGAGCGACGGCGCGACCGTGGTCCTGGAGGCGTGCCGGGTGCACGACGTGCCGGACGCGCTGTTCGTCCTGGACCGGGGCTCGCGGGCCGATGTCGTCGACAGCGACATCTCCCAGGTGCGCAACACGGCGGTGTCGGTGAGCGACGGCGCGACCGCCCAGCTCGACGACTGCCGTATCCGCGAGGCCTCCACCGGCGCCTGGTTCCGCGACCACGGCAGCGGCGGCACCCTCGCCAACTGCACCATCGACGCGGCGCAGACCGGCGTGATCGTCACCAAGGGCGCCGACCCGAGGATCGAGCGCTGCACGGTCACCACCCCCGCCGAGGCCGGTTTCTATGTCTCCGCCGAGGGCCGGGGCACCTTCCACGGCTGCCGGGTGACCGGCAGCGGCGGCTACGGCTTCCATGTCGTCGACGGCTGCCGTACGACGCTGACGCGCTGCCGTACGGAGCGCTGCGCGCGCGGTGGTTACGAGTTCGGCGAGGACGGGCCGGTCGTCGAGGACTGCACCAGCGACGAGAGCGGCGTGCGCTCGGCCGCGCACGAGCCGTCCGCCCCGCAGACCGCCACCCAGACGATGGGGCTCCTCTCCACCGTCCCCGGCCCGCACCCGACCGCGACCGCGACCGTCGAGGTGAGCGCCACCGACCCCACCCGCACCTCGCAGGCCGTACTCGGCGAACTGGACGCGCTGGTGGGCCTGGAGAGCGTCAAGCGCGAGGTGCGGGCGCTCACCGACATGATCGAGGTGGGCCGCAAGCGGCAGCAGGCGGGGCTCAAGGCGGCCTCGGTCCGCCGCCATCTGGTCTTCACCGGCTCCCCCGGCACCGGCAAGACCACGGTGGCCCGGCTCTACGGCGAGATCCTGGCCTCGCTCGGGGTGCTGGAGCGCGGGCATCTGGTCGAGGTGTCCCGGGTCGACCTCGTCGGCGAGCACATCGGGTCGACGGCGATCCGTACCCAGGAGGCGTTCGACCGGGCGCGCGGCGGGGTGCTCTTCATCGACGAGGCGTACGCCCTGTCCCCCGAGGACTCGGGGCGGGACTTCGGGCGGGAGGCGATCGACACCCTGGTGAAGCTGATGGAGGACCACCGCGAGGCAGTGGTGGTGATCGTCGCCGGGTACACGGCGGAGATGGAGCGGTTCCTGCGGGTCAACCCCGGTGTGGCGTCCCGTTTCTCACGAACCATCACCTTCAGCGATTACGTTCCCGAGGAGCTGCTGCGGATCGTCGAGCAGCAGGCCGAGGAGCACGAGTACCGCCTGGGAGAAGGGTCTTCGGAGGCCCTGTTGAAGTACTTCACGGCGTTGCCCAAGGGTCCGGCGTTCGGCAACGGTCGCACCGCACGCCAGACCTTCGAGTCGATGGTGGAGCGGCACGCGGGACGGGTCGCCCAGCTCGCCGAGGCGAACACCGACGACCTCACTCTGCTCTACCCGGACGATCTGCCCGAACTTCCCTGAACTGTACGGATGTTGACGATCCGTCAGCGTGGCTGGGGCAATGCCGGGGCCAGTTCGTCCAGCAGTGCTGTGCGCTCCTCGGCGAAGGCCGGGTCGGCCTGGTAGTCGGAGTGCGCGAGGATCGGCGCGGGCAGTGGCTGGCCCGGTGTCCGGCCGAAGGCGATCGGGTCGAGCAGCGGGCCCCGGTCCACGTCCGTGCCGGGCAGTACCGGGCCGCCGATCGGGTCGGTGGCCCGCCACAGATTGCGCCAGCAGTGCAGTTCACGGTGGAGGGCGGTCAGCTCCGAGCACCCGAAGTACGCGGGGAACCAGCGCCCGTACAGCCTCTCAAGAGGTGAACCGTAGGTGAGCAGTGCGACCCGCTGCCGGGTGTGGGCGGGCAACTGCCACACGGCGGCCGCCGACAGGACGCTGCCCTGGGAGTGCCCGGAGATGACCAGGCGCCCGCCGGTCCGCTCGGTCCAGGTGTTCATCCGCCAGGCGAGGTCCGGCACGGCCCGCTCGGCGTAGCAGGGCGGCGCGAACGGGTGGGCCGCGCGCGGCCAGAACGTGCCGACGTCCCAGAGGATGCCGATGGTGCGCCGGGCCGAGGCGTCCTTGTAGGCGCGGCGCCCCCAGGTGACGAAGAGCAGGAAGCCGAGGCCGGTGAACCAGGAGCCCAGCGCCTGCACCGTGTCGGCGGCCGAGGCGATCACCGCGGGCGCGCCGGACGCGGCCCGTCCGGGGACCTCGCCGGTGGTCCAGGAGCCGGTCAGCGCGCCCGCGCCGAGCAACAGGGTGGCGGTGGCCACGATGCCGAGGAACGCGGGCGCGCGGTCGGTGAGGCGGGCCATCGCGCGAGCGGTGGCGATCTGCCGGGAGCGGGCCGTGTCGGGAGGCTCGCCCGGGTAGTCGGCGGGCAGGGCGCGCTCCTCGGCGCGCGCGGTGCACCACGTACGGACGGCGAAGTACGCCACGGCCGGGAGCAGAAGGGCGAGCAGGGCGGGGATCGCGGAGGCCTGCCAGGTGAGCAGCGGCGGCGGGCCCGTGAAGACGTCACCGGCGGCGCCGGGGGTGCCGGAGCGGTCCAGCCAGTCGGCGACGCGTTGGGCGACGCCGCCGGTCATCACCCCGCCGAGCGCGCACGCGAGGAGGGCGACGGCGGGCCCGCCGAGGCCTAGGAGCGCGGTACGGGCGTCGTACGGGCGGCGCCGCAGGACGAGCGCGGCCACCACCAGGGCGAGGACCAGTGCGCCCTGGGCGAGGGCGATGATGCCGAAGACGCGGTCGCCGGGCAGGGTGGAGTGCGAGACCCAGCCGGGCCGGTTCCAGGACGCGTACCCCAGCGACAAGGCGAGCAGCGCGAGAGCGGCGGCGGGCAGGCCGGTGATGACGGCGCGGTCCAGTTTCTCGTCGAGCACGGACTCGCTGCGGCCCCGGCCGCACACGACCCAGAGCACAACTACCCCTGCGCCAAGGACAGTTGAGGCCAGGAACCAGCCGATGACCGCCAGCGGGGCGCTGCCGCCCGCGCGGTCGTGGCGGGCTGCGGCGCCGGTGACAGCCGCGGCGACCGTGAGGAACCCGGCGGCGGTGTGCGCGGCGCGCAGGCGGGCGACCAGCCGTCGCCCATACCAGAAACCGGGGCGACTCAGGGCGGGCCGTTGCGAGGGCTCGCCCAGAGTTACCCCGGCGGCCGTGAGCGGCTGCTGTGACTCGTACGCGCTCCAGGTGCGGTTGGACAGATACCAGAGCAGCCAGGTGAGGGCGGCGGGCACCAGCGCGGCGAGCGCCAGGCGGCGGCCGGGCTGGCTCCACCATCCGTGCCGCGCGGCGGAGAGAAAACCGAGCCAGGACTTCCCGTCGGCGCAGCGCGCCACACCCGCGCACTGCCACGCGGCCAGATCCAGCGCGACCTCGCAGGCGGCGGCGGTGAGCAGCACGGTGAGGCTGAGCGCGACGAGCCGCACGAGCACCCCGTACAGCCGGACCGTGCGCTCGTCGCCCCGGGCCGGTGGGCGCATCCAGTGCGCGAGGTTGACCACCATGAACGGCAGGAGCAGCAGCCACAGGGCGCGGGCGCCGTTGCCGGAGGTCAGATTGGACCAGCAGTACGCCTCGCGGACGGGACGGCCGACGGGGTGCTCGTCGGCGTCGGCGTCCTCGGCGCGCCGGTATATGGCGGCGGTGTCGTCACCGGTGACCCGGACCGTACGCGGGTCGCCGAGCATGGACTGCGGGGTGGCGCCGCCGACGCCGTGCACCAGCAGTTCGAGCGCGGGCCCGCCGTCGCCGGCGGCCGGTGTGGCACGGGACACTTCTGTGACTCGCTCTCATGATGGGAGGATCGGCGGCGGGACACGGCGTCGGCGGTGCGCGGATCACGGATCATGCGGGTCGTGCGGTCGTGCGGGCTTCAGGATCTCGGATCCGGGGCGGGAGTGCGGTGTCCTCACGGAATCTCCCCGTGACAGGATTCGGATGCTGTACGACGACAGGTACAGCGGACGCGCACCGGCAGACGTGTGCGCGGCGGATGTGTACGGCGACGTGGAAGGACCGACCCGGCAGTGAGCGACAATCAGAATCTGCTCGCGGAGCAGCGTCGCGCCCTGATCCTCGACGAGGTCAGACGGCGTGGCGGTGTCCGGGTCAACGAACTCACCCGGAAGCTCAACGTCTCCGACATGACGGTGCGCCGCGACCTCGACGCGCTGGCCCGCCAGGGCGTCATCGAGAAGGTGCACGGCGGTGCGGTGCCGGTGGTCGAGGCCTCCACGCACGAGCCCGGGTTCGAGGCCAAGTCCGGCCTTGAGCTCAACGCCAAGGAGGACATCGCACGCGCGGCGGCGGCGATGGCCGTGCCCGGCAGCGCCATCGCACTCTCCGGCGGCACGACGACGTACGCGCTGGCCCACCGGCTGCTCGACGTGCCGGATCTGACCGTGGTGACCAACTCGGTACGGGTCGCCGACGTCTTCCACTCGGCGCAGCGCGCGGCGGGTGGCGTCGGGGTCCGGCCGGGAGCGGCGACCGTGGTGCTGACCGGCGGTGTGCGCACCCCGTCCGACTCGCTGGTGGGCCCGGTCGCCGACCAGGCGATCCGCTCGCTCCACTTCGACGTGCTCTTCCTCGGGGTGCACGGCATCTCGGTGGAGGCGGGGCTCTCCACGCCGAACCTCGCGGAGGCGGAGACCAACCGCCGGTTCGTGCGGTCCGCGCGGCGGGTCGTGGTGGTCGCGGACCACACCAAGTGGGGGACGGTGGGGCTGAGTTCGTTCGCCTCGCTGGACGAGGTGCACACCCTCGTCACCGACGCGGGCCTCTCGGACGCGGCCCGCGAGGAGATGGCCGAGCATCTGCCGGGCCTGGTGGTGGCGGGCGAGCACGACGCGGACGCGGACGCCGAGGAGCAGCGCCCCGCCGAAGACATGTGACGGGGCCGTCGGCGGAGACCGGCCGAGGCCCCCGGACTCCGCCGACGACCGAAGGCGCCTCACGGACCGCTCCGGACTCCCACCGAAGACCAGGGCCCCGACGGACCCCGCCGACGACACCTGACGGACCGCCAGCTATGGTGTGCGGGCTCGTTGTTGCTCGCTCGTGCCTGTCGACACCGACCCGCTGGAGGTGCGGCCGCATGGCTCGCCGACTCCGCCCCGTGGAGCTCGACTTCGTCGAGTCCGCCCCGTTGCGTCTGGTCTTCGCCGCCGAGGTGTCCGCCCCGGCGGACGCCGTCTACCGGGCGCTTGCCGTCGAGACCGAGACCTGGCCGGAGTGGTTCGCGGCCGTGACGCACTCCCGGCCCACCGACGGCGGCCGCCAGATCCGGCTGCGCGGCGGCACCCGGTTCGAGGAGACGGTGATGGCCGCCGAACCCGCCACGCGCTACGCCTACCGGGTCGACGTCACCAACGCCCCCGGCCCGCACGCCCTGTTGGAGGAGTGGCGGCTCACCCCGACCGCCGCCGGCACCCGGGTGCAGTGGACGTTCGCGGCGGCCGGGGGCGCGCCCTTCCGGTTCGTCCTGCGCATCGGAAGAGCGGGCCTGGGCCGCGCGTTCCGCGACGCCGTGACCGCCCTCGACCGACGGCTGGCCGCATCCGACCGCAGGCCCGGCGGGGAACCGACCTAGTCCGGCCACACTCCATTGGCCAGGAACGCCTCGATCGTGGCCGTGTACGGCGCGATGTCCAGGCCCTGTTCGGCCAGCCAGGCGTCCGAGTAGTACTTGTCGAGGTAGCGGTCGCCCGGGTCGCAGAGCAGGGTGACGACGCTGCCGGTGCGTCCGGCGGCCACCATCTCGGAGACGATCTTCAGCGCGGACCACAGACCGGTACCGGTGGAGCCGCCCGCCTTGCGGCCGATGGCCTGCTCAAGCGCGCGTACGGCCGCGACGCTCGCCGCGTCCGGGACCTTCATCATCCGGTCGATGGCGCCGGGCAGGAAGCTCGGCTCCATCCGGGGGCGGCCGATGCCCTCGATGCGCGAGCCGCAGTCGCTGGAGGCCAGCGCGTCGCCGCGCGTCCAGCCGTCGAAGAAACAGGAGTTCTCCGGGTCCGGCACGCAGATGCGCGTGTCGTACTGCATGTAGTGCACATAGCGGGCGATGGTCGCCGAGGTGCCGCCGGTGCCCGCGGTGGCGACGATCCAGGCGGGCTCGGGGTAGCGCTCCAGCTTGAGCTGCTGGTAGATCGATTCTGCGATGTTGTTGTTGCCGCGCCAGTCGGTGGCACGCTCGGCGTACGTGAACTGGTCCATGTAGTGACCGCCGGTCTCCAGCGCGAGGGCCGCGGCCTCCTCGTACATCTTGCGCGAGTCGTCCACGAAGTGGCACTGGCCGCCGTGGAATTCGATCAGCCGGCACTTCTCGGCGCTGGTGGTGCGCGGCATGACGGCGATGAACGGCACGCCGATGAGCCCCGCGAAGTACGCCTCGGACACGGCGGTCGAGCCGCTGGACGCCTCGATGACGGGCTTGCCGGGGCGGATCCAGCCGTTGCACAGCCCGTACAGGAAGAGCGAGCGGGCCAGGCGGTGCTTGAGGCTGCCGGTGGGGTGGGTGGACTCGTCCTTGAGGTACAGGTCGATGCCCCAGCGCTCGGGCAGCGGGAAGCGCAGCAGATGCGTGTCGGCGGAGCGGTTGGCGTCGGCCTGTACCTTGCGCACGGCCTCCTTGAGCCACGCCCGGTAGGCCGCGTCGCTGCGGTCCACGTCGATGGTCTCCATGCCGTTCCTCCATGTCTCGCGGGCCCCGGGAACGGGAATGACCCGAGGGGAAATGCCTTGAGCGAGCCCGGTGGGCGGCTCACCGAAGTCGGCTGGAAACGCGCGGCTCCGTCACTTGACAATACCGCCCCCACCTGCACAAACATTCCCTTTGAGGATCCATAGGGGTGGCTTGTGGGACGCCGGTGAAGCGGCGCACGGCGGCGGGTGACGGCCGATCCTCCGCGCGCCCTGGTGCGTACGACCGACGTTGTGCAGACTGCCCAGCAGGATCAGGTACGAAGGGGGCACAGCGGCCATGACCGAGCCGGAGTTCAGCGTCAGGGGTGTGCGGATCGAGCGGTGGACGCGTTCGCTGACGCGAGCGGGCCAGGTCCTGATCAAGGACGGCCGACTCGCGCTGCTCACCAGCAACGGCCGGGAGATCGACAGCGCGCCGCTGCGCGCGGTGACCGCGGGCAAGCCCCGGCTGCCGTGGGGCGCCAAGGCCGACCGGACGGTGGCCAAGCTCAACGGCCATCGGTACCGGCTGACCATGGGGCAGCAGAGCGGCAGGCCGCGCGGTGCGGAACTCACCCAGCGGTTCCTCCAGGCGGTACGCCCGGCCAGCGGGCCGCGCGGCTGAAGGGACTGCCGGGACGCGAGTTGCGGAGTGCCACCCCCTGCGCCACCCTGGTCTCACATCACTGAGGGTTTACCGGCGGTCACGCTGTGATCCAGCCCGCCGGACCAGACAGGCTTCTTCCGGACTCAATCGGGGAGTCGCAGCCGTGATCAGCCAGCCAAGCAGGCATTGCACGGTGGAGCTCCAAGCCCTGCCGTCGCGGATCGGGCAAGTCCGCAGAATCGTTTCTGCGCAGTTGCGCTACTGGCATCTCGATCCGTTGATAGACCAGGCGGCGCTCGGTGTCACCGAGCTGCTGACCAATGTCCACCGGCACGCCCAGCCGGACAAGATCTGCACCGTGGAGATCGAGCTGCTGCTCGACCGGCTCACGGTGTCGGTCCACGACCACGACCCGCGGCTGCCCGCCGTACGGGACGCCGACCCCCTCGCCACCAACGGCCGCGGACTCGCGTTGATCGCGGCGGTCAGCGAGAGCTGGGGGGTGCGCCCGCACGGCGATTCGGGCAAGACCGTGTGGTTCACGCTCCCCACGTCGCCCACGGTGGTGGCGCTGCCTCCCCTGCCGGCGTACAAGGCGAAGACCGCCGCCGCCAAGGCGAGCGGCCCCTGCCTGCACAAACGGCCCGCCGCCGCGCGCGCCGACGGCCGCTCCGGCCATCCACGCACCCCCGCCCGGTCGCCCGTGGCGGGCTGACCGGGCGGGGTCGCCTCCCTCGACCGGGGGCGACGGTCACTCCGCCCCGGCCTTCCCTCGACTGCCGAACTCCTCGTCCAGGACGGAGAGCCGGCGCCAGTACTCGTCCTCGTCGATCTCGCCCGCGGCGAACCGCCGGCCGAGCACGGCGAGCGGCGAGTGCTCGTCGACGCGCGGGCGGTCGCCGTAGGACCGGCGGTCCTCGAAGGGCGGCCGCCAGGGGCCGCGCCGCCCGCGCCACGCCGTGCGGCGCAGCACCGTCACGACCGTGAAGATCACGGCCGCCCACACGATCGGGAAGAAGAGGATCCAGGGTCCGGGCCCGTCGTATGCCAGCGTGTTCATCGCGGTTCAACTCCTCGGTAGCGACTGGTCTCGCACGCCTCGTTCTCGCGCTCCTTCGAGACTCCCGCCGAGGGGTGGCCCGGGTCGTCGTACAGCCAGCGGCTCTTGGCGTACCTCCCGGGGAGTAGACCGGCACGTGAGAACTGCTCTGGATTCTGTACCTACTCGTATGTACAGTACGAGCATGAGCACACCCGAGCGTCTGATCGAGGCCACCCGGGAGCTGCTGTGGGAGCGGGGCTACGTCGGCACCAGCCCCAAGGCCATCCAGCAGCAGGCGGGCGCGGGCCAGGGCAGCATGTACCACCACTTCGCGGGCAAGCCCGATCTGGCGCTGGCCGCGATCCGCCGCACCGCCGAGGAGCTGCGGGCCGCGGCCGAGGCCCAGTTGGAGACCGAGGGCACGGCGTACGAGCGGATCCGCGGCTATCTGCTGCGCGAGCGCGACGTCCTGCGCGGCTGCCCGGTGGGCCGCCTCACGATGGACCCGGACATCATCGCCAGCGACGAGCTGCGCGCGCCCGTGACGGAGATGATCGACTGGCTGCGCGGCCGACTCGCGCAGATCGTCCAAGAGGGCGTGGACGCGGGAGAGTTCACCACTTCCCTGGTCCCTGAGGAGATCGCGGCGACCGTGGTGGCGACGCTCCAGGGCGGCTATGTCCTGGCCCGCGCGTCCGGCTCGCCCGCCGCGTTCGACGCGGGCGTCCGGGGCCTGCTCGCGCTGCTCACACCGAGTACCACCTGACCTGCGCTTTTCCAAGCCGTACGACTCCAGGAGTACGTCATGCACGCCATGCAGTACGAGATCGTCCTGCCCGCCGACTACGACATGGACACCATCCGCACCCGGGTCGCCGCCCGGGGCCATGTGCTCGACGACTTCCCCGGGCTCGGCCTCAAGGCGTATCTGATGCGCGAACGCGGCACGGACTCACCCGTGAACTCGTACGCGCCCTTCTACCTCTGGAACACCCCCGAGGGCATGAACTCCTTCCTCTGGAACCCGCTCTTCCAGGGTCTCGTGGACACCTTCGGCCGGCCCGAGGTCCGGTACTGGACGGTCCTGTCGTACGAGGAGAACGCGCCCGGCACGCTCCCGGCGTCCGCGACACGCCTGCGCGTTCCGGTGCCGGACGGCATACCGCCGGCGGACTTCGTGGCCGAATCGCTGGACCGGACACCCGCTGAGGGCGCGGTGGCGAGCGCCGTCGTGATCGACCCCAGCCGCTGGGAGCTGGTCCACTTCACGCTGTGGGAGGGGAAGGCGCCGCAGGGTCCGGGCGACCGGTTCGAGGTGCTGCATCTGTCGGCGCCGGAGCGCGACAAGATGGCGGCGGGGAGGCAGTGGTGACGGAGATTCCTGTCGTCCGCACCGTGCGCGGCGATGTCATCGCCACCGACCTGGGAGTCGTGGACTCCCACGACCATCTCTTCATCCGGAGCCCGCTGTTGCCGGGCAAGGAGCTGGACGACGTCCGGGACGCGGGTACCAGGCTGGCCGCGTTCCGTGACCTGGGCGGCGGCACGGTGATCCAGTGGACGCCGCACGGGATGGGGCGCAAGGCGGACCAACTCCCGGACCTGTCAGCCAGGTTGGGCGTCCATGTCGTCGCCGCCACGGGCCTGCACCAGGCAGCCCACTACTCCCCCGAGTCACTCGCCTCACTGCGCGGATCGCTGGCCGGACTGTTCGTACGCGAGATCACCGAGGGCATCCACGGTACGGCGGTCCGGGCCGGTCTGATCAAGGTCGCGGGCGGGTTCCACGGTCTGGACGAACACGCCCGGCTCACGATGCGCGCGGCCGCCAAGGCGCATCGGCGCACGGGCGCGGCCATCGCCGTACACCTGGAGCTCGGGACCGGTGCGCTGGACGTACTCGACCTGCTCTGCGGGGAGTTGGAGGTCGCGCCCGACCGGGTGATCCTCGGCCACCTCAACCGCTCCCCCGACTTCACAGCCCACCGCCAGGCCGCCGAGGCGGGCGCCTACCTCGCCCTCGACGGCCCCTCCCGCACCAACCACGCCACGGACTGGCGCATGCCGGACGCGCTCAAGGCCTTGGCCGACGCGGGCTACGCGGACCGCCTCCTCCTTGGCGGCGACACGGTAACCCCGGACACACCCGGCATGCCCCACCTCCTGCGCCGCGTCCGCCCACGACTCGAACTCACCCTGGGCAAGGAGCTGGTGGAACAGATTCTGATCGGGAATCCGCCGGGGGCGTTCGGGTTGCGGGTGTAGGGGGCTCGCGCCCTCAACCCAACGCCGCCAGCGGATCGTCCAGCACCGGCTGCCACGCCAACTCGGCCGCTCCCACCAGGCTGTTGTGGTCGAGGGAGCAGGCCAGGATCGGGACGCCGCCGCTGCGGCCCCATAGGCTGCGGTCGGCTACTACCGCCCGTAGGCGGTCGGGGTCGGCTTCCAGGAGGGCCTTGTGGAGGCCGCCGAGGATGATGCGGTCGGGGTTGAGGATGTTGACGAGGCCCGCGAGGCCCAGGCCCAGGCGGTCGATCAGCTCCTCGGCGGCGTGGCGCACCGAGACGTCGTCGTACTCCGTGCGCAGCAGTTCACGAGACTGTTCGAGGAGCGAGACCTCGGGGCCGGGGTCGCGGCCCGCCGTCGACAGGAAGGCGAGCGGGTCGGTCTCGACGTCCAGGCAGCCGCGGCCGCCGCAGTAGCAGGGGCGGCCCTCGGGGTTGACCGTGAGGTGGCCGACCTCCAGGGCGAGGCCCGAACTCCCGGTGTGCAGACGGCCGTCGAGGACGAGCGCGCCGCCGACGCCCCGGTGTCCGGTGGCGACGCAGAGCAGATGCGCCGCGCCCCGCCCGGCGCCGTGGCGGTGTTCGGCGAGGGCCGCGAGGTTGACGTCGTTGCCGGTGAAGGCGGGGCCTTCGATGCCCGCCGCCCGTACCTGCTCGGCGAAGATCTCGCGGACCGGGGCCCCGGCCGGCCAGGCCAGGTGCAGCGGGTTGAGCGCGGTGCCGTCGGGCTCGGCGACCGCCGACGGCACCGCGAGACCCGCGCCGACACAGCGCAGCCCGCTGCCGCGCAGCAGTTCGGCGCCCGCCGCCACGACTTCGCCGAGTACCTGCGCCGGGTCGGCGGAGACGGTGACGCAGCCGGGCGCGGTGGCGACCGTACGGCCGCCCAGGCCCACGAGCGCGGCGCGGAATCCGTCGGCGTGCACCTGGGCGGCGAGGGCGACGGGGCCGGAGTCGTTGACCGCGAGGCGGTGCGAGGGGCGGCCCTGGGATCCGGCGGCCGCGCCGGGCCGTGAGTCGACCTGGATGAGTCCGAGTGCTTCGAGTTCGGCGGCGACCGCTCCGGCCGTCGCGCGGGTGACGCCCAGTTCGGCGGTGAGGACGGCGCGGGTGGGCGCGCGGCCGGTGTGGACCAGTTCGAGCGCGGGGCCGAGTGCCCCACGGCCCCTGTCCAGCCTCGTCTTGGTGTGCGTCGCCTTGCCGTTCATGGGGGCGAGTCTCCCATGATCCAGGACGGAGGCCGCCCTTCCGGCCGTTGCCCCGGTCACACATCGGCCACCGCCCGTCGACCTGGCAGCCGCCATACCGCCGGATCCACGCGCGCGTTACCGGCTTGTCCCCGACGGCCGCCGCCCCCTATCCTGAGTTTGTGCCGCTACTAAACAAAGTCCGGACGGCCGCCTCGGGGGAACCTGGCGCGGAGACCGCCGCACCCTCCCTGTCCCGCCTCCGCACCGCCCTGACCGTGTTCTTCGCCCTCGACGGATTCCTCTTCGCCGGGTGGGTGGTCCGGATTCCGGCCATCAAGCAGCAGACCGGCGCCTCGGCCGGTGACCTCGGCCTCGCCCTGCTCGGCGTCTCGGCGGGAGCCGTGGTGACGATGGTGCTCACCGGACGGCTCTGCCGCCGCTTCGGCAGCCATCCGGTCACCGTCGCCTGCGCCGCGCTGATGGCGCTGGGCATCGCGCTGCCGCCGCAGACCCACTCCGCGCTCGCGCTCGGCTCGGTACTGCTGCTCTTCGGTGCCGCATACGGCGGTATCAACGTGGCCATGAACAGCGCGGCCGTCGACCTCGTGGCCGCGCTGCGGCGCCCGGTGATGCCGGGCTTCCACGCCGCGTACAGCCTCGGCGGCATGCTCGGCGCGGGCGTCGGCGCACTGGTCGCGGGCAGCCTCTCCCCCACCACGCATCTGCTCGCGCTCACCGGGTTCGGCCTGCTGGTCACCGCCTTCGCCGGACCGGCGCTGCTGCGTCACCCGGCACCGGCGCACGCCGACACCCCGCACGCCCAGGGGCGGCGCCTGGACGGACGGGCCCGCCGCCTGGTGCTCCTGTTCGGCGTGATCGCGCTGTGCACGGCGTACGGGGAAGGCGCCATGGCCGACTGGGGCGCGCTCCATCTGGAGCAGGACCTCGACGCCGCGCCCGGGGTCGCCGCCATCGGCTACTCCCTCTTCGCCCTGGCCATGACGGCGGGCCGGCTCAGCGGCACCACTCTGCTCGAACGGCTCGGCCAGACCCGCACGCTGGTCGCGGGCGGCACGACGGCCGCCGCCGGAATGCTGCTCGGCGCGCTCGCCCCGACCGTATGGCTCGCGCTCGCCGGTTTCGCGGTGATGGGTCTCGGCCTCGCCAACATCTTCCCGGTCGCGGTGGCCCGCGCGGGCGCGCTGGCCGGACCCGGTGGGGTCGCCGCCGCGTCGACGCTCGGCTACGGCGGCATGCTCCTCGGCCCGCCCGCCATCGGCTTCCTGGCCCAGTGGTCGTCGCTGCCGATCGCGCTGACCACGGTCGCCGTACTGTCGGCGGCGGCCGCGCTCATCGGATACGGCTCGCGGCACGCCACGGCCGGGGTGTGACGAGAAGGTCGTACACGGCCAGCACATGACGGATCGTCATGTTCCGCATGGCGCGTGACGGGGAGCACTGCGTAGAGCAGACCGCACGCCCGTCCCGCTGGCAGAATTTCGACATGGACACCGCAGAACTCATCGACATCCTCGGCCGCGAGGGCCGGTTGCTGGCCGAGGCCGCCGCCTCGGCCGGCCCGGACGCCACCGTCCCCACCTGCCCCGACTGGCAGGTACGGGACCTGGTACGGCACACGGGCACCGTGCATCGCTGGGCCACCACCTACATCGTCGAGTGCCTCACCGAGTTCCACCCCGCCCCCGAGGAGCCCGACCTCGACGGCGCCGAACTCCTTGCCTGGTTCCGCGAGGGCCACAGCGCGCTCGTCGACGCACTCGCCGAGGCTCCCGAGGATCTTGCGTGCTGGCACTTCATGCCCGCGTCGTCGCCGGTGGCGTTCTGGGCCCGTCGCCAGGCGCACGAGACGGCGATCCACCGGGTGGACGCCGAGTCCGCGCGGGGCGGTGAACTCACCCTTCCCACCCCGGAGTTCGCCGCCGACGGCATCGACGAGCTGCTGTGCCAGTTCCACGCCAGGGAGAAGAGCCGGGTGCGCACGCGCACCCCGCAGGTGCTGCGCGTACGGCCGACGGACACGGACGCGGTGTGGACGGTGCATCTGTCGGACGGGGTGCCGCGCACGGTCCGCGACGACGACGGCGCCGCCGACTGCGAGCTGAGCGGCGCGGCGTACGAGCTCTATCTGACGCTGTGGAACCGTAGGCCGCTCTCATCCGTTGCCCTTGCGGGCGACGCGTCGCTCGCCGAACTGTGGCGCGACAACTCGGCCATCGTCATGCGGTAGCAGCCGCGAGCGGTCGCACGACGCCAGAAGGGCCGGTCCACCAGAGCAGTTGCCAGGAGGGCCGGCCCCTTGGCGCCGAGCGCATGGACCGGTCCACGAACGGTCCCTACGCGGCCCGCTCCGCCAACATGCGCGCCAGCACTGCCCGCTGCAACGGCCGCACCTCGGCATGCCGCGTCCGGCCCGCGTCCGTGATCGCGACCCGGACGCCCCGCCGGTCCTCGCTGCACATCCCGCGTGTCACCAGGCCCACCTTCTCCAGCCTGCCGATCAGGCGGGACAGCGCGCTCTGACTGAGATGGACGCGCGCGGAGAGTTCCTGCACGCGGTAGGCCTCATGACCGTCCTCCGCGCACCCTTCGACGAGGACGTCGAGCACCTCGAAGTCGCTCGCACCGATCCCGTACTGATGCAGCTCGCGATCGAGCTCGCACGTCGTGCGCGCGTGCACCGCGAGGATGCCGCGCCACTCGTCCACGAGCATGCGCTCGGACTTCTTGGCCGCCATGTCCGCACGTTAGCAGAGAAGACGGGCTTTGTTGCATCGGAATTAAATGCGTTTGCACCTCATGCATGTGCATGTACTGTCCTCCGCATGACCACTCCGCTCAACGCCCCGTCCACCCAAGAGCGTTGGAGTCCCCGACTGTGGGGAACCCTCCTGGTGCTCTGCGCCGCGATGTTCCTGGACGCCCTCGACGTCTCCATGGTCGGCGTCGCACTGCCCTCGATCGCCACCGATCTGCACCTCACCACGTCGACGCTCCAGTGGATCGTCAGCGGCTACATCCTCGGCTACGGCGGTCTGCTGCTGCTCGGCGGACGCGCCGCCGACCTGATGGGCCGCCGCCAGGTCTTCCTCATCGCGCTCGGCGTCTTCGCGCTGGCCTCGCTGCTGGGCGGACTCGTCGACTCCGGGCCGCTGCTGATCGCCAGCCGCTTCATCAAGGGCCTCAGCGCCGCGTTCACCGCGCCCGCCGGCCTCTCGATCATCACCACCACGTTCAAGGAGGGCCCGCAGCGCAACCGCGCGCTCTCCATCTACACCACCTGCGCCGCCACCGGCTTCTCCATGGGCCTGGTCCTGTCCGGTCTGCTCACCGAGCTCAGCTGGCGCTGGACCATGCTGCTGCCGGCCCCGGTCGCGCTGATCGCCCTGTTCGCGGGCCTCAAGCTCATCCCGCGCAGCGCCCGCCCCGAGGGCAAGCGCCACTACGACGTACCGGGCGCCGTCACCGGCACCGGCTCGATGCTGCTCCTCGTCTACACCGTCGTGCAGGCACCCGAGGTCGGCTGGGCCTCCGCCCGTACGCTCCTGTCGTTCCTCGCCGTCGCCGTGCTGCTGACCGTGTTCGTCCGTATCGAGCAGCGCACCGCCAGCCCGCTCATCCGACTCGGCGTGCTCCGCTCCGGGGCCCAGGTGCGCACCCAGCTGGGCGCGGCCGCGTTCTTCGGCTCGTACGTCGGATTCCAGTTCATGGTCACCCAGTACATGCAGTCGGTCCTTGAGTGGTCCGCGCTGCAGACCGCGCTCGCCTTCCTGCCCGCCGGTGTGCTCGTCGCGCTCTCCTCGGTGGGGATCGGCTCGATCGTGGACCGCTTCGGTACGCCGAGGATCCTCGCCGTCGGCTTCGCGTCGCTGGTCGTGGCGTACGCGCTGTTCCTGCGCATCAGCCTGACTCCGCAGTACGCGGCCGTCATCCTGCCGTCGATGCTGCTGCTCGGCGCAGCCTGCGCGCTCGTCTTCCCCTCGCTCAACATCCAGGCCACCACCGGCGTGGACGACAGCGAGCAGGGCATGGTCTCGGGGCTGCTGAACACCTCGATCCAGGTGGGCGGCGCGATCTTCCTGGCCGTGGTGACCGCCGTGATCACGGCGGGCCACAAGGGCGATTCGCCGCAGGCCATGCTGGACAGTTTCCGGCCGGGTCTGTGGGTCGTCACCGGCATCGCGTTCGCCGGACTCCTCATCACCCTGACCGGTCTGCGCACCCGGCCCGACCGCCCGACGCTGGTGGTCGCGGCCTCGGACGCGGTCGCGACGCCCGAGCCCGCGAAGGTCGCCGTACGCGACTGACGCGCCCACGGGGGGAGATGCGGCCGACGGGTGCTTCTTGCCCGTCGGCCGCATCTGTGCGGACACTTCTCCCATGGGGAACCGGAGCCGGGCCGACCGCGATGCCGTCACCGTCGAGATCGGCTACGCCGTGGTGACCGCCCTGTTGGGGGCGTTCCTCGCGTTCGGGGCCGTCGCCGGACCCGTCTTCACCTTCGAACTGCGCCATCCCGCCCGGGGGTTGCTGCTCCTCGCGGGCACGGCCGCCGCCGTCCTCGTCTTCGTCAGCCGGACCGTACACGTCCTGTGGCGCTTCTCGTACGCGGGTGAGAACCGCCGGGGAGAGCGCCGCCGGAATCAGCCGAGCCAGCCCGGCCGGACCAGGCCCGACTCATAGGCCAGGACGACCAGTTGGGCCCGGTCGCGGGCGCCGAGCTTGACCATGGTGCGGCTCACATGGGTCTTGGCGGTGAGCGGGCTGACGACCAGGCGCCGGGCGATCTCCTCGTTGGACAGGCCCATCCCGACCAGCGCCATCACTTCGCGCTCCCGCTCGGTCAGGTGGCTCAGACTCTCGGCCGTGGCCGGTTCCTTGGAGCGGGCCGCGAACTCGGCGATGAGCCGCCGGGTCACCCCCGGCGAGAGCAGCGCGTCCCCGTGCACCACGGCCCTTACGGCACGCAGCAGTTCCTCCGGCTCGGTGTCCTTGACCAGGAACCCGGAGGCACCGGCGCGGATCGCCTCGAAGACGTACTCGTCTAGCTCGAACGTGGTGAGCATGACCACCTTCACCGCCGCGAGCTCCTCGTCGCCGGTGATGAGGCGGGTGGCGGCGAGCCCGTCGAGGCGCGGCATGCGGATGTCCATCAGCACGACGTCGGGCCGCAGTTCGCGCACCCCGCCCACCGCCTCCTCGCCGTCGGCGGCCTCGCCCACCACCTCGATGTCCGGCTGGGCGTCCAGCAGCGCCCGGAACCCGGCCCGGACCAGCGACTGGTCGTCGGCGAGCAGTACGCGGATCACGGTGTCTCCCTGGGTGCGGTACGGGTGAGCGGGAGCCGGGCGACCACGCGGAAGCCGCCGTCCGGGCGCGGGCCCGCCTCGATGGTGCCGCCGAGCGCGGCGGCCCGCTCCCGCATGCCGATCAGCCCGTTCCCGGAGCCGCCCGCGTCGCCCGGCGCGGCCGGTCCGTCGTCGTCGACGCGCAGTTCGAGCATGCCCGGCGTGTATCCGACCCCGACCCGGGCGGTACGGGAGCCGGAGTGGCGCACCACGTTGGTCAGCGCCTCCTGGACGATACGGAACGCGGCCAGATCGGCCCCGGGCGGCAGGTTCCTGCGTACGCCGGTGGTCTCGGTCTCGACGGTGAGCCCGGCGGCCGCGGCCTGTTCGACGAGTTCGGGCAGGCGGTCCAGGCCGGGAGCGGGCGAGCGGGGCGCGTCTCCCGGGGCGCGCAGCGTGTCCAGGACCTGGCGGACCTCACCGAGCGCTTCCTTGCTGGCCGACTTGATGGTGGTCAGCGCGGTGCGCGCCTGTTCCGGGTCGGAGTCGAGCAGTGCGAGGCCCACGCCCGCCTGGACGTTGATGACCGAGATGCTGTGCGCGAGCACATCGTGCAACTCCTGGGCGATCCGCAGCCGCTCCTCGTCGGCGCGCCGCCGGTTGGCGGCCGCCCGCTCGGCCCCGGCCCTGGCCCACTGCTCACGTCGTACGCGCATGAGCTCGGCGACCGCCAGGACCGCCAACACCCAGGCGGTGACGGCAAGTTCCTGCCCCCAGGGCGCGGCCCGGTCGCCCTGCGGGGGCAGCCAGCGGTAGAGCCAGTGGGCGACGAGGAGATGGCCGAGCCAGAGCATCCCGACCGCCGCCCACGCGGCCCGGCGGTGCCCGGCGACGATCGCCGCGAAGCAGCCGACGGCCACGGCGATCAGGATCGGCCCGTACGGGTAACCGGCGCCCAGATAGACCATGGTGGCGCCCGCCGTACCGAAGACGGCGAGCACGGGGTGGCGGCGGCGCAGCAGGAGCACAGCGCAAGCCGCGACGATGAGCAGCCGCGCGAAGACGTCGAGCGGGGCGCGATCGGGCTGGCCGTGCGCGGCGAAGCCGGAGCCTGCCATGACGAACACGGTCAGCAGGATGGTCGACACCCACGGCAGCCGGGACCGCCCGTCGGCCCCCACCGCGCGGCCCGGACCCCAGGCCCCCGCGCCCCCGAACCGCGCCCAGGGCGGCAGAGGCGGCGCCTCCCGGGGCCGGGCCGGGGCACCGCAGCGGGCGGGGCGCGGTGGCTGCTGCTGTTCCATACCGGCCACGCTAGCCCCGTGCCTGCGGCGCGGGCGTCAGCCCGGCGTGGTGATCACGGCTACTCCCCGGGGAGTACCAGCCCGACCGTGGCCGCGAGCCCGGCGGCCGCGTGCCCGAAGAACGCGTCCCGCTCCTCGACGACCCGATGGAACTGGCCGAACAGCTCGAACGAGATCAGCCCGAACAGCTGCGACCAGGCGGCCACCAGCGCGACGGCGGCCGCCGGGGGCAGCTCGGGGGCGAACTCCGCCGCCATCCGCTCCGCCTCCGCGCGCAGCTCGGGCGCGAGCTTGGGCACCGCGACGCCCCGGCCCCGGTGGGCGTCGCTCACGATCGAGATCAGCACGAACCCGACCCGTCCGGCGGGAGCGATCGTGGTCTGGGGCGCGGTGTAGCCGGGGACGGGCGAGCCGTAGATCAGCGCGTACTCATGGGGGTGGGCGAGCGCCCAACCACGCACGGCCCGACAGACGGCGACCCAGCGCTGAGCCGGTGGCTGAGCGGGATCCGCGTCGGCGAGGGCGCGCTCGGCGGCTTCGCCCACGGCGTCGTACGCGTCGACGATGAGCGCGGTCAGCAGGTCGTCGCGGCTGGGGAAGTAGCGGTAGAGAGCGGAGGACACCATGCCGAGCTCGCGGGCGACGGCGCGCAGCGAGAGCTTCGCCGCACCCTCGGCGGCGAGCTGTTTTCTCGCCTCGTCCTTGATCGCGGCGGTGATCTCGGTACGTGCGCGGGCTCGGGCGCCCTTGACGGTGCTCATGGGGGCATTCTGCCATCGGCGAGAGCGGTGCCCAAGAACGAGAGCACTGATCCGGCCAGAGATCTCTGCACAAATTCGAGAGCACTGCTCTTGCTTTGGATCACCGATCGCGCGCACACTGCTCTCAAGCGAGAGCACTGCTCTCGAAATGCCGAGAGCGCCGCTCTCCCAAACGCAGGGGTTCCCATGTCGTCGCAGCCGATGCCGTCGCAGCCGTACTACCTCAAGGGCAGCAGCTTCACCATCCGGATGAACAGCGCCATCGGCTGGCTCGCCCGCCACGGCCTCAGCCTGGCCGGCACCGCCGAGCTCTCCGTACGCGGCCGCAAGAGCGGCAAGATGCAGCGCGTACCGGTCAACCCGCACACGTACGAGGGCGCGCAGTACCTCATCTCGGCGCGCGGGCACTCGCAGTGGGTGCGCAACATGCGGGCGGCGGGCGGCGGCGAGCTGCGGGTCGGCCGCAAGATCCGCGCCTTCACGGCCGTGGAGATGTCGGACAGCGAGAAGACCGCCGTCCTGCGCACCTACCTGGAGCGCTGGGGGTGGGAGGTCAACCAGTACTTCCAGGGCGTCACCGCGAAGTCGAGCGACGACGAACTGCTCGCCGCCGCGCCCGACCACCCGGTCTTCCGCATCACCGTCGACGCCTGAGCGGGACCCGGCCTCCCGGGCCCCCGTCCGGTCTTCCTACGAGGTCCCCCTACGAGCTGCGGCGGTCCACCGCGTCCAGCACGCGCCGCGCCATCGGATGCGTACGCACCAGACCGGCCAGCGTCGTCGAGCCCCGGGTGATGTCGGCGAACGCCTTCCACGCCGGGCGGAAGCCGGTGATCGCGGCGTGCAGCATCGCCGGGCGCTTCTCGAAGAGCGTCAGCATCCGGCGGCCCACGCCCATCTCGACGCCGAGGCCCGCCTTGATGGCGAAGGCGTAGTTCAGCGCCTGGCGCCGGGCGTCCACCGCGTCCTGCGACTCCGCGATCCGCACCGCCCACTCGCCCGCGAGCCGTCCTGAGCGCAGCGCGAACGAGATGCCCTCGCGGGTCCACGGCTCAAGCAGCCCCGCCGCGTCCCCGCACACCAGCACCCGGCCGCGGGAGAGCGGCGAGTCGTCGCTGCGGCACCGGGTCAGATGCCCGGACGAGACGGCGGGCTCGAACCCGGCCAGGCCGAGCCGGGCGATGAAGTCCTCCAGATACCGCTTGGTCCCGGCGCCCTCGCCGCGCGCGGAGATCACGCCGACCGTGAGCGTGTCGCCCTTGGGGAAGACCCAGCCGTAACTCCCGGGAATCGGGCCCCAGTCGATGAGCACCCGGCCCGCCCAGTCCTCGGCGACCGTCGCGGGCACCGGGATCTCGGCCTCCAGGCCCAGGTCCACCTGGTCGAGCTTGACGCCGACATGGGCTCCTATCCGGCTGGCGCTGCCGTCCGCGCCGACGACCGCGCGCGCGAGGACGGTCTCTCCGCCGGCCAGCACCACCGCGACCGTGCGCCGGTCGGGGACGGCCGAGCCGTGCTGCTCGACCCGCTGGACGGTGACCTGGGTGCGCAGCTCGGCGCCCGCCTTCTGGGCCGCCTCGACCAGACCGGCATCGAACTCCGGCCGGTTGATGAGCCCGAAGAGCATCTGCTTGGAGCGGCGCGTGCGCGTGAGGCGGCCGTTCAGCGAGAACGTGACCGCGTGCACCCGCTCCTTCAGGGGCAGTTCGAACCCGGGCGGCAGCGCGTCCCTCGACGGTCCGATGATGCCGCCGCCGCAGGTCTTGTAGCGGGGCAGCTCGGCCTTCTCCAGGAGGAGCACCCGGCGGCCCGCGACGGCCGCCGCGTAGGCCGCCGAGGCGCCCGCGGGCCCGGCGCCGACCACGACGACATCCCACACGGGCGCCGTCCCCGGCTCGCCGTGCTGCGTCCCGGCATCTGCGTTCTCGCTGCTCACGATGTGCTTCTGCTCCCGATCCGACCCGTGGCCATGCTGATGACCGCATCCTACGGCGCGGTAGGTCCCGCTCCACCGTGTGGGAGGATCGGCCATACCTTCGTAGTACATACACGTGCGCGTACGTACGCGTTCACGTACTTCAACGTCGCACCCACGAGGAGCGTGCCCATGACCGCGAATCCGATCGCCGAGACCGTCGCCTCTCTCATGCCCCGCGCACAGGCGGAGCTCACGGAACTGGTGGCGTTCCAATCGGTGGCGGACGAGGCAGTGGCGCCCAGGAGCGAGTGCGAGGCGGCCGCCGCCTGGGTCGCCGGGGCACTGCGCGCCGAGGGCTTCCAGGATGTGGCCCTGCTCGACACCCCGGACGGGTCCCAGTCGGTCTACGGCTTCCTGCCCGGCCCGGCCGACGCGCCGACCGTTCTGCTGTACGCGCACTACGACGTACAGCCGATGCTGGACGAGTCCGCCTGGCTGAGCCCGCCGTTCGAGCTCACCGAGCGCGACGGCCGCTGGTACGGGCGCGGCGCCGCCGACTGCAAGGGCGGCTTCATCATGCACCTCCTCGCGCTGCGCGCGCTGAAGGCCAACGGTGGCGTCCCGGTCTCGGTGAAGGTCATCGTCGAGGGCTCGGAGGAGCAGGGCACGGGCGGTCTGGAGCGGTACGCCGAGGCGCACCCCGACCTGCTCACCGCCGACGCCATCGTCATCGGCGACACCGGCAACTTCCGTGTCGGCCTGCCCACGGTCACCGCGACCCTGCGCGGGATGACGATGATCCGGGTGAGCATCGAGACGCTCGAAGGCAACCTGCACTCGGGCCAGTTCGGCGGCGCGGCGCCCGACGCGCTGGCCGCGCTGATCCGCGTACTGGACTCGCTGCGGGACGAGAACGGGCAGACGGTCGTCGACGGGCTCGCCGCCGACTCGGCGTGGGACGGACTCCAGTACCCGGAGGCCGAGTTCCGCAAGGACGCCAAGGTGCTCGACGGGGTCGACCTGCCCGGCACCGGCACGGTCGCCGACCGTATCTGGGCGCGTCCGGCCGTCACGGTGGTCGGCATCGACTGCCACCCGGTGGCGGGTGCGACGCCGTCCATCCCGGCGAGCGCGCGGGCGCAGATCAGCCTGCGGGTGCCGCCGGGCGTGGACGCGGCCGAGGCCACCAAGCTGCTGTACGCGCACATCGAGAAGAACGTGCCGTGGAACGCGCGGGTCTCCTTCGAGCAGGTCGGCCAGGGCCAGGCGTTCCGGGCGGACATCACCAGCCCGGCGTACACCTCGATGGCCGAGGCCATGCGGATCGCCTACCCGGGCGAGGAGATGCAGTCCTCCGGCATGGGCGGCTCGATCCCGCTCTGCAACACCCTCGCCGCGCTCTACCCGCAGGCCGAGATCCTGCTGATCGGGCTGAGCGAGCCGGAGGCGCAGATCCACGCGGTGAACGAGAGCGTGTCGCCGCAGGAGCTGGAGCGGCTGTCGGTCGCCGAGGCGCACTTCCTGGTCAACTACGCGCGCTCCAAGCAGTCCTGACGGTTCATCACCTCTGTTCCGCCCGGAGTGTGACGACCCCCGTCACGCTCTGGGCGGAATCGCGCAGAGCGTAGATCCATGCCGTGTGCGGCGGGCGCGACGTACGTTCGCCGTATGGATCTCGTACAGGTGACGTCGCAGCTGCACATGTTCCGCTTCCCGATCGGCCAGGCGTATCTGTGGCAGGACGGGGACGAGTTGACGCTGGTGGACGCGGGTGACGTCAACGCCGCCGCGCCCATCGAGGAGGCGATTCGCGGCCTCGGGCTCGACCCGGCCGCGATCCGCCGGATCGTGATCACACACGGCCACAACGACCATTACGGGGCGGCCGGCGAGCTGGCCGAGCGGTACGGGGCCGAGGTGATCGCCCATCGGCTGGACGCGCCGGTGATCCGGGGCGAGCGGCCGAGGGCGGACCCGGTTCTGCTGGACTGGGAACTTCCGCTGTGGGAGCACGCGTTGACGGTTCCGGAGGCACCGTCGACCAGGGTCGACCGCGAGGTCGAGGACGGGGACGTGCTCGACTTCGGCGGCGGCGCCGTCGTGGTCCACTCCCCCGGCCACACCGACGGCTCGATCGGCATCCATCTCCCGCGCCACGGCGTGCTGTTCACGGGCGACTGCGTGGCCGGGGTGGGCCAGGTGATGCTGGGCGTCTTCAACGTGGACCGGGCGCAGGCCCAGGCCTCGTTCCGGCGGCTCGCCGCCCTCGCCCCGTCCGTGGCGTGCTTCGGCCACGGGGACCCGCTGACGACGGACGCGGCGAAGGTGCTGACGGAGGCGTCTGCCTGAGCGGGCGCGCGGGTGCCGGCCGGTGCGTCCCAGGCGACCGCCTGACGCGGGGCACGCGGGTGCTGACCGAAGCGTCCCGGGCGACCGCCTGACCGGGGCGCGCCCACACCCGACGCCCCTCACCCCACCGGCACCCCCGCCTCCAGGTTGAACACGGTCGACTTCTCCCGGGCCCGCAGCGCCCAGCGGAGCCGTTCGTAGCGGGCGGGCGGCAGCAGATGAGCGGCCTCCTCCTCGCCGACGAACCGCCAGCCACGCAGCTCCGAGCCCGGCAGCCGCACTTGCCCGGCGTCGGCGAGATCGAGCCGTCCGCCGTCGAAGAGCAGCCGCAGCCCGCCGTATCTGGGGGGCGTCGGCGGCTCCCAGTCGACGACGAGGAGGCGGGGCACCCGGTCGAGCCGTATGCCGATCTCCTCCTCGACCTCGCGCATGCCCGCGCGGGCGGGCGCCTCGCCGCGTTCGACGACGCCCCCGGGGAACTCCCAGCCCGGCTTGTACGTCGGGTCCACCAGGAGCACCCGGTCGCTCTCGTCGAAGAGCAGTACTCCGGCGGCGAGGGTCTCGGCCGTGGGCTCCGGCGTCTGGACGATCTCGCAGGCGCGGGCCGCTCCGCTGCGTACGGCCTCGGCGATGAGTTCGGCGGTGCGGCGCGGGGTGAGGGCGCCGTTGTCGACGACGTGGGCGTCCTCGGTGAGCCAGCCGAGGGCCGCGCGATAGGGCGCGATGTGCTCGTACGCCCACTGACGGCAGCGCTCGCTGGCCTCGGGGTCGTCGGGCACTTCGACGCGGGCGGCGATTCGGTCGCGCAGGATCGTTTCCTCAAGCGTAAGAAGCACATGCCGTACGGATATACGGCGGGAGGCGAGCCCGCCGAAGATCTCGTCGCGGTACTCCTGCCGCAGCAGCGACATGGGCACCACGAGGACCCCGCCGACCTCGGCGAGCAGCGCGGCCGCGCCGTCGACGACGAGGCGGCGCCAGATCGGCAGGTCCTGGTAGTCGCCGACCTCGGCGAGTCGTTTCTGCGGCAGCAGATGCCGCAGCACGCCGCCGATCACCTCGGGGTCGTACAAGGTGCTGTTCGGGATCAGGTCGACCAGTTCGCGCGCGGTGCTGGTCTTGCCCGCGCTGAACGCACCGTTGATCCAGACGATCACGGTTCCCCCTCTTCCGTAGCCCCCAGTGGATTGCCCGCAACAGAGTGCCACGGAAACCCCCGGGGGGAACCGGGCGCCCTGATCTTGCCCACAACTGTGGCGATGCTGTTGCACGTTGAACGCGCCGTTCCGGCCGCGCGGCACGTCCTTACCAGCGGAGCACCGGCCACGGGGGGCCCACGGGGGGCCGTAACGCACGCGGTGGGGACATCGTTGTGCGAGTGCCGGAAGAAAACGAGGGGGTGCGACGAATGCGTCGTACAGTGCTGGAACGCTTTCCCGCCGGCGGCCCGCGCGGCAGCTGGCCCGCCGAGGAGTTCGCCCGGGACCGCCGTAACGAGGGCGTGGCGGCGGAGGTCGTGATGGACCTGGAGTCGGACGCGTTCCTGGTCGTGGTGCGACAGTACGTACCGGAGGCGGTGGGCTGAGCCGCGCCCCCGGCTACCGGTAGTGCGTCGGGGCGTCCGCCCGGGCGGACGCCCCCTCGCCGCGGCATCAGGCGAGCTGCGGTGCCACCTCCGCCGCGACCCACTCCATGGCCTTCTCGACCTGCTCGGCCGCGACAGGCAGCCACAGGGTGCAAGCGGTGAGCCCTGCCTCGGCGAGCCGGCCGAGGTCGTCGACGACACTCGCCGCGGTGGGCTCGGCGCCACCGAGCGGCCGCCCCGGTGGCGGAGCCACCGCGGGGACACCGGGCGGCGTGAGGAACGCGGCCGAAGCGAGCGTCAGGCGGTCCGCGTCCTCGGTGCCGCCGAGGTCACGCAGGCGGTCGCGGACACCGGTGACCTCCGCGGCGTCGGCGCCGGAGCCGTACCACCCGTCACCGAACCGGAGCCAGGCGGACCGCAGGAGCTACGCGAAGTGACAGAGGCGCCTCGGCTACACCGGCAGCGACACAGACGGATGGCCGGGCCGCACGTCCTGGGACGCGCTCAGAGTCCCCCGATCATGAACGCTCACTCGGAGAGCTCGATCCGCCAGGGCCGCGGCCACTCTCCAGAAGGAGGGGGTGCGCCAGCGATCCCAAGGTCGCGCCGCGAGGACACGTAGAAGGCGTCACGTGCCGCACTGGCCAACTGGTGGGCCTTCGTCCACTTGTCGGCGTCGGACTCAACCGTTCCCTCTCGTACGAGCAGCTCGATCATCCATATCGTTTCGTGCCACCGCCGCGCCGCCGCGATCGTCTCCGCATCCCCGACAAGCAGCACCGATTCCCACTCCTCCGCGCGACGGGACTCGGCCTCGGCGAGCAACGGCAGCCATTCAGCCGGGTCCGCCGGGTCGGCAACGTCATTGAATCCCTTGGCTGCGCCTATGCGCTGGGCGATGCGGAGTTGGGCCTTCAGGGCATTGGCGTAGCGACCGTACGTCTCAAAGCGCCGTTCGTCCCACCGCTCTTCCCTCTGCCGCTTCCACTTGCGGCGTTCCGTCAGGTTTTGCGTTGCGTACGAGGCCGTCGAGCCCACCACAACACCGATCAGCGCCGGAAGTTGATCAAGAAGCACTGTCACCCCCTCAGCCCTTCCCAGATCACCTGCGCCTGCCATCCACAGACTGAAAGCCCATACCCATGAATCCGAGTCAGTCCACCCGCCGCACCATCCGCACCCTCTTTCAGACAGCCCTCTCCCTTGCGGCCGCCCTCCCTCTGATCATCGACGCATCCGGCATCCCGCAGACCACGGCCGGTGTCGCCGTCGCGCTCGCCATAGCCGACGGCCTCACTCTCATAATGGCCCTGCCGGTCGTCGAGAACCTGCTGCCCGGATGGTTGTCTACCGCCCCGGACGCCGACGACGAGTTGCTCGCCCTCGACCGAGATCGGGGTGCCAAGTGACCGAACCGGACCCGTCCGACGTCGCCCTCGAACTGGAACGGCTCCGGGGGGGGTCGTCAAGGCGGGATTCGCGCGCCTCGACGGGCAGCTCGCCCTCGTCGTGCAGCGAGGCGACCAAGCCGACCGGCAGCTCGCCGACCACGAACAGCGCCTCGACACCCTCGAACGCGGCCGGTGGCCGCTGCCCAGCGTCCTCGCCCTAGTCGCCGTCTTCGGTCTCGTGCTCACCACGTGGCAGTTCGCCACGCAATAACTCACCTTTGCCGTAGGCTAGTTGAGGCACTGCAAGAGAGGCGCAAGCGAGATCGGGTCCGACGCCCCGATTAGGTAACGCTCACCGTCACCGAATCGCCGCAGCCTACGACCGGTACGCAGGTGAATGCCGAGTAGCCCTGGCAAGGCACCTCTTGAGACTCACGCGTCGGCAGAGCCTCAGCTAGACCACACGCCATGGTGGTGGTCGGGCTGAGGTCTGCGCACCCAAGGTCCGATCACCGGAGAGGGATCGGACCTTTGCAAACACCTAGCCGAGACAAGGCTCTGTACGTAGCGCTGTGCTTTCTTCTCTCGATCACCGCCGCACTGGTGGCAGGAATCATCACCTTAGGTACGGGGGGCTCTGGCGCCGAGGCGACCGGGAACGCCGGAACGACCTTGGGTGCCGCGCTTGTCATCTGCCTGTCAGCCCTCAGCCTGCTTCTATAACGCAGCATGCCCCCGCCGCCGCCCTCGGGCTGGCGACGGGGGCGCCTTTGTTTTGTCGCGTCCAGACACGGGAGGACCCTCCGCAACCAGCAACGCCCAGGGTCCTCTCGTAGGGGACAGTCACCGTGCGGGTGCACCTATGCGGCCACGGGCACGGGCGCTATGTCCCCCTCCTTTTCGCGGTCCGCCCCAGCGCGGGGAGACGGGTCGGGGCGGCTGCCGCGGCCTTGGGGAGGCTGGTCGAGCTTCGCGTGCCGACGCCGCTTACGGTCCGACTCGGCGCAGAAGGTGACACGCACGGGCTGCGCCCAGCAGTAGCAGGTGTACGAGTAGCCGTTCCGGTCCGTCCGCGGCGCGACATACGCGCGGCAGGGCGACGGCATCGACCAGTAGATCGCCAGCAGCGCCAGCAGTCCAAGGGCGACCGCGATGACGATTACACCCCAGAATGCGCGCTCCATGCCGGGGCTCACTCTGCTGCCTCTGCGACACCGTCACGCGCCGACACGAACAAGCCCAGTTGATCGCCGAGTTGGCAAGTGACGTCGTGAGCGAGCTCTCGCGAGAGCTCGACGATCACCTCTGTACCGAGGGCAAACCACACAGGACCCGGCTTATTCTCGGGCCCAAACGCCATCACGTGCACGATCTTGGGTTTGATCACGAGGCACCCCGCCCACCCTCGACCATGGAGAACCACACCGACTTGGACGTCGGGAGCAGTCCCCCGTACTGCGCGGTTCCCCAGCGGTCCGCAAGGCTGTCCACGATGAACAGGCCGTACCCGCCCTCTCCGTCGCTGATCTCACGCGGCATCGGCAGACCACGCGGCAAGTCGTCGTGTACGTACACGCTCACCTCTCGCTTGCCGACCGTCACGTCGACGTACACGAGCTTTGCTCGGGTGTGCCGGTAGACGTTGGTGACCACCTCGCTCGTACAGAGCCGAGCAGCCTCGGCGAGCTGCTTGTGCCCCGAGCTACGGCACAGCGCTGCGACCAGATCACGCATGCCGCCGGCGGCTTCCTCGCGGTTCGCTGTGGTCAGGCGGAAGGTCATGGTGGATGTGGAAACGGGTGGTGCGGGAGGCACTAAGCCTGCGGTCGTCATGTCGTCGTCTCCCAACGCGTGTGTGCTCGCGCTGCTCGCCATGCGTGGCAATGGCCGCACGATGCGCATGCCTCAACTGGCTTACGCGCGGCTGCACTTCGGGCTAACTGGCGTGCGACGCGGTGCTGCTTGGAAGGTAGGGCACAACATTGTGACGGCGCAACAGTGGTACGGCCGTCGCACCCCCAAGGGTGGACTCATGGCACAGCGGGCGGCACACTCGTACAGGCAGTTGAGGGAGGGTTCATGCCGCCACGGAGTTACCCATCCGCCAGACAAAGGCGGTTGGGCACTGAACTACGCAGGATGCGAGAGCGGGCCGGCATGTCCGGCTCTGAAGCGGCAGCAATCTTGGGTGGCGAGCGCGCCCAAATCAGCCATATCGAGTCCGGCCGGTACGGCGTGAGCAGCGAACGCGTACGACGTCTCGCCGTGCACTACTCAGCAACAGACAAGTACCTCGTTGATGCGCTCGCGAAGATGGCTGACGAACGCTTCAAAGGCTGGTGGGAGGACTACCGCGGAGCGCTGACGCCCGGCAACCTGGACGTGGCCGAGCTGGAGTTTCACGCAACCAAGCTTCGGGGCATCTACATGTTGCACGCGCCTGGCGTCCTTCAAACACAGTCGTACGCCCGTGGGTTGATTCAGAGCAGTGTCGCCGCCACGCTTCCGTCCGGAGAGCTGAACTTGCGCGTTGAGCACCGTATGCGGAGGCGCGCAATCTTTGATCGGCCCAGCCCAACCCCCTTTGAAGCCTTCATCCATGAGGCAGCACTGCGCATGAGGTACTGCGATGCCGACACGATGCGAGAACAGCTTGAGTTCCTGAGCGAAGCCTCGCAGTGGCCGTCCGTCACAATCCGAGTGATTCCGTTTGACGCTCAAATCACGGGCTCAGTGCACTCGATGCAGTACGCAGCCGCAGAAATCCCGACACTCGACACAGTCCAGATCGACAGTGCTTTCGATGGCGGCTTTCTGAACGCAGAGGCTCAGCTCACAACTTACCGAGAATTGCTCTCCTCTATCGAGTCGATCTCACTCGGGGCGGAAGAGTCATGCAAATACATTCAACGCATCGCACAGGAAATGTGAGTTAATCGGCATGACTGACGGAATTCAGTGGCAGAAGTCCTCTTTCTCGGGAGCTGACAACAATCAGAGCTGCGTCGAGCTTGCCCCTGTCGACGGAGAGATCAAGATTCGCGAGAGCGACGATCCCGACGTGATCGTTACGACGAGCGTCGCGAAGCTTCGTGCTCTCGTTCTGGGAATCAAGGCCGGGGAGTTCGACCACCTGATCTAGTGAACGGATAGCGTGCGCGTCCCCCATCTATGCAGGTGGGGGACGCTTGGCATATGCCAGTACAACTTTGGGACGGCGCACCATTGCGACGCGCGTCGCAACAGCGCTGCGCCGCCTGTACGGGTTGAACTCCAGGCAGGGCCGTGCCCGGTGGTGGTGCAACTCTCTTGCACTGCAACCTTGTTCAAGAGACCCCCGAGCGGTTGCCCTGCCCCTGTCCCCTGTCGGAGGCGGGGCAACCATGCCTCTGCGAGGGAGGGCAGACGCATGCTCGTTGGGCAGGCCGACATGAGTCGTGGCGTAGCAATGTTGCCGTCTAGACCGGTCCTCATAGAGGCCGACGTCGAGCATGGATATTGGTACGAGGTTCTGCTCTACCGCTCTGCCGCCGACAAGTCACCCCGCCTAGTCCGAAGTGCCGTGCTGGAGACGATCTCCCGAGCCGTGCAGGCACTGCGTATCGACCTGCGTGCCAGCCATGTCTTCGCCGTGACTTCTCAGGAATCACGCAGGGCCGTTCAATGGGTCAATGAGGGGTTCACGGCCGCTCGAAGGACCCTCGAACTCGGCAAGCCGCTCGGGTTCGCCCTCCGCCTACACACGGGCCGGATCACCGCATGGTCCGTTCGCCCAGCCCAGTTCCTATGCCTCACACCGTTCGACTGGTGCAACCGATCGAGCGAACACACGTGTGCAACACGCCCCTTGGGGCGCTAGCCCTCTCTCGAAGCCTTTGTGTCACGGCACCGCGACCGCTCCCGTTCACAGGAGGCACACCGTGCAGAGCACCGCAAGCAAAGCGATCACCACCGTCCGCAGTATCGAGCTTGAGGTGACCGGGAAGTGCCAAGCCCAGTGCGAGCATTGCCTCGCCGACTCAGGCCCGACCGGCACTGACGGAACCATGACCCTCCCTGACTGGCTCCGCATCATCGACGACGCCCCCGAAATCGGCGTCAAAACGGTTCAGTTGATCGGCGGCGACCCCACCCTCTACCGCGGCTCCCCCGAACTCATCCGGCGCGCCCTGGGTCGCGGGCTCGACGTCGAGGTGTTCACGAACCTGATCGCCGTACCGCGCCGTCTCTGGGACGCGCTAGCACTCCCCGGGGTCGGCATCGGTACGTCGTACTACAGCGATCAGCCCGAGCAGCACGACCGGATCACCCGCACGCGCAACAGCCACAAGCGCACCCGCGCGAACATCATCGAAGCCCTTCAGCGTTCCATCCCGGTCCGAGCCGGCATCGTCGAGTGCTTCGAGGGCCAACGGGTCCGGGAAGCCGAAGCCGACCTGCGCGCCCTCGGGGTCGAGCAGATCACTGTCGACCGCATGCGCCCCGTCGGCCGAGGCGCCCGTGGCACGACACCCGACCTCTCAGACCTCTGCGGACGCTTTACCCGGGGCCGCGCCGCCGTACTCCCCAATGGGGATGTGGCGGGATGCGTGCTGTCGCGGTTCATGCCCGCCGGGAATGTTCACGAGCAGTCTCTCGCCGACATCCTGAGCGGCGCAGAATGGGCGAGCATCGCCGCTCGCGTCCCGGGCCTGTCCGCCGGAGCCTGTCCGCCCGATGACAGCGGCGACTGTAGCCCCGCCAACACCGAGGCATGCCCTCCCGCATTCGACAGCGTCGCCGAACTGCCGATCATCCACATTCCAGGAGTCGCCCGGTGAACTGGGAAGAACGTGCACACGCCCTCGCTGCCACCGTTACCCCCCGCGCCTCCCGATGGGGAGCAGCCGTGGCCGCAACCCCCCGACACCTGTTCGTGCCGAACTGGTGGACGCGCAACGGGCGCGCGTGGGCATTGCGTCAGGGTGCGACGGACGAGCAGGTGTGGCTCGACGCTGCGTACGCCGACCGGTCCCTGATCACCCGGGTTGGTCCCCTTCACGCCGACGACGCCAAGCCTGGCGACTCCCCCATGGGTCGCCCGACCATCTCGGCCACGCTTCCAAGCCTCGTCGTCCGCATGTACCGGTACGGACAGATCGGCGACCGCGACGATGTTCTCGACCTCGGTCTCGGCACCGGCTACGGAACCTGCGTCGCCGCCCACCGGCTCAGCGACCAGCAGGTAACCGCCGTCGACGTCGACCCCCTCGCCTGCATCACCGGCCGCGAGCGTCTCGCCGAGGCAGGTCGCCGCCCCACCGTCGTGTGCGCCGACGCCACCGAAGAACTCCCTGGAACGTTTGATGTCATCGTTGCCACCGTGGGGCTTCGCCGCGTGTACCCCAGCATTCTCGATGCCCTCAACCCCGGCGGACGGCTCGTGACCACCATCGCGGGAACCACCCTGATCATCACCGTCGAGAAAGCCGAGGACGGCACCGCGACCGGGCAAGTCCTGTGGGACCGGGCCGGCTTCATGCCCACGCGCTCCAGCCTCGACTATCCGCCCGGCGCCGACGACCTGCTCGACGCAGCCGTTATGGCCACAAGCGAGCACCCCAGGGTCAGCCCTTATCCCGTCGTGGACGTCGCCAACGCATGGGACCTGTCGTCCATGCTGGACCTCACCGCGCCCGACATCGCCCACCACTATGAGGAGCGGGGCGACGGAACACGGGTCGCCGTCATGGCCCATTCCGACGGTTCATGGGCCCGCGCCACAGGAAGGCCCAACGAACGCGCAGCCGTCGACCAGGGCGGCCCCCGCCGTCTGTGGGACATCCTCGACGAACTGCGTACCCACTGGCTCACCGAAGGCGAGCTACCCGCACGCGGTGCTCAGGTCTTCGTCAAGGCCGACGGAACCACGATCCTCGCCCGCGGCAACTGGCACGTGAAGCTGTGACCCCACAACGCCCCGACCTCGCCGACGAGCTCTTACGCCGCAGGGCAGCCGACCAGCACGCCAGGGGCGTACGTGAACACGGGATGGTTGCCGCCGACCTCGACGCCATGCGGGCAGTGGACAGCGACAACGTCACGGCGCTCAAACGGATCACTGCCGAACACGGCTGGCCCGGCCGAACCCTCGTCGGCCAGCAAGCCATGGACGCCGCATGGCTGCTCGCCCAGCACGCCGACGCCGACCCAGACTTCCAGCAGGAAGCCCTCTTACTGCTCCGCGAGGCCGTCGCCGCCGGCGAGGCCGAGCCGCGCCACCTCGCCTACCTGACCGACCGATGCCTCGTCCACGAGGGTGAACCACAGCTCTACGGCACCCAGTACGTCAAGGACGAACAGGGGCTACGCCCCTACACCATCAGAGAGCCGAACGGCCTTGACTCACGGCGGGCCGAGATCGGGCTCGGCCCGTTCGCCGAATACGACGCGCAAATGCGCGAGCACTACTGACTCGCCCGACGCTCCACCCGTCGGCGTCCGCCAACGGCCCGGCGGGCGGAACTCCCACGCTACGTCAGGCAGCTTCACCCTTTACGCCCACGAACCCGAGGGCAGCGCCCACGCATGGCACTTCCCCACCGGCCGCCGCTGGAACCTCTAGCACTTCTAAAGACTCTCCGTTCGCTGGCCTTCCCCCGACCCGTCATAGGGTCGGGGGGACCGCCGGATGGGACCTGCTCGAATACGAGCACCTCGTCGGCCGGCACGCCGACTAGTCCCCCGGCTCCCCCGACCTACCGCTGCTCGCCGACGCCCTGGCCAAGCTCCAGAACACGCCACGCCCTGACCTCGACGACCTGATCGACTGGGCATGGCCCACCCGGGGCGCAGCTTGGATCGACCCCGCAGTGCTCATGCTGCGACTTATGGAAGCCGGCCACACAGCCACCAGCCGGACTCAGCCAAACCCGACCTCCCAACACACGGTGTCAGCAGCTCAGAACTCCCTCAATTTCAGTTTGCGCAGCTTCCTTCAGGCACAGAACGCCAACCATGACAGGGCTGGACTGGGGAACCGTCCCAGCATGGGCAAGCGCGTTCCTCACAAGCGGATCACTGCTCCTCGGCTTCTACATCCTGCTGCGCGACCGCAGGAAGGAAGAACGACAGGAAGCACTCAAAGTCGTCTGCTGGTCGGAGTACGGCTACCTAGGCACGCCCGACCAAGACATGCACATGGTGCACATGCTGAACACCTCGTCCCGACCGGTCTACAACGCCTCAGTGCTCGTCGACTTGAGGCTCGACGCCTTCGACGGGTTCGAAGGGTTCGGGCTCGCCAACATCATCCAGTCGACCGAAGAGGCGACCACTCAGATCCCCAGACGCATGAACGATCGCAAGATCTTTCCAGCTGCTGTCAGCTTCACCGATGGCGACGGCATCAACTGGGTACGGGAACTCGGCTCGCGACGCCTCTACCGCAACCCACACTCCGGCCGCCGCTACCTCGCCAGGCTCCGCTGGCGAGTTCAAAGTGCCAAGCACTACGGCTGGCGAAAGCTGTTTGCCCGTAGAGGGCCTACACGACCGCTACGGCGCAGGCTGCTGCGCTAGCAGCAGGCACCGATGTCCTTCGCCCTCAGCCCTCTTCATCAAGCCCGGAAGCGGTGACGTGCCTACGGAGTGAAGGTACTCACTCCGTAGGCTGGACATCCACGCTGACCAGCCCGGTCACCTGAACCGGTCGAATGATCACGAACGAGGGGCTACCTTGGTGGGCCCGAACACGGTCCACTGCACATTGCCGTCGCCCGCAGTACTACCGAGGGGTACGGCGTGTCGTTGGAGGTGTTCGCGAGCCTGCCACCAGTGCCGCTGCCGCGCGTCGGCGACGACTGCAACAAGGTGGAGGGCACCCTGCATGGCCGCGCTCTCCCGGCCGGCAGGCTCTCGCTGAAGCTGGTCCACGGCCTGAAGGGCGACTTCGGTGGCCTCCTGGACGGCGCCGTCACGCGGGTCGGAGAGCAGTACTTGGGCCAAGTTCCAGGAGGCGGCGGCGATACGTACCGGGTCGTCGGCGTTTTCCGCCGCCCGCATGGCACGGTCGGCGGCCATAAGGGACAGGTCGAGCCGGCCGGTGCGTCTACAGTACGAGCGCAGCAGTCCGTACAGGTCGGCTGTGGTGCGCAGGACATCGCGCCGGGTGGTGGGGTCGTGGCGGTGGCTGCGGATGGCGTGTTCGATGTCGTCGATGAGTGCGGGAAGCGTTTGGGCAGCGTCGGTGAACCGCTGCTCGGAACACTGCCAGCTGGTCCACGCCTGCTCAACACGGTCGCGCAGTACAGGGGCCGTCGCCGGAGTCACGTCAGCGGGTGACCGATAACCCATGAGGGCGCGGGCGACTCCGGGGTTGATCGTGAGGGGAGCTGCGGATTCGGGAGGGGCGCTTTCGGCAAGGAGGACAGCGACGGGAACGCCGAGTTCGGCGGCGAGCCGGACGAGCACGTCGTGGGAGGGGATCCGTTTCCCGTTTTCGATCAGGGAGAGGTAGCGAACGCTGATGCCGCACAGTCCCGCCACGGCGGCTTGGCTGCGGTTACCGTTCTTGTGGCGGTAGTGGGCGATCCGCCCGCCGATGAGCAGTCTCGGCGCGTCCATGCTGGTCTCCCGTGCTGGGTGCGTGGCCTCAGCGAAGGGCGGTCGCAGGACTTGGGCGCGCCGTGTGCCCGTTCTAGTGGAGTCTCATCACCCAATGGAATGGGTCCAGTTGGGGAGGGCCGGGGCATGGTGCTGGTGTTGTGGGACATCGACCACACGCTGATCGCGACACGTGGAGTGGGCCGGACGCTGTCGGCGGCGGCGTTCGCGGAGGCGACCGGGGTGGTGATGCGGGAGCAGGCGGCGATCGACGGGATCACCGAGAGGGTGATTTTCCGGGAGACCGCCAAGCTCCACGGACTGACCACCGGCGACGGCGACTTCGAGCGGTTCGCCGAAGCACTTGCCGACCAGCACGTGAAACGCTCCGCCGAGCTGCGCGAGCGCGGGCACGCGCTGCCGGGGGCTGCGGCCGCGCTCGACGCGCTGGCCGGGGCGACACAGACGGTGGTGACGGGCAACGTCCGCCGCGCCGCCGAGGTCAAGTTGGCGGTGTTCGGGCTGGACCAGCACATCCGATGGGAGCTGGGCGCCTACGGCGAGGAAGCCGAGGACCGCGCCGACCTGGTGCTGCTGGCTCTGGAACGGGCCGAGGTACAGGCTGCCGACGCGGTCCTCATCGGCGACACGCCTGCCGACGTGGCCGGGGCTCACGCACACGGTGTACTGGCCGTGGCCGTCGCGACCGGCCGGAGCAGTGAGCAGGAACTGCGCGAGGCCGGGGCGGACTTGGTCCTGCCCGACCTCCGCGACACCGAGGCGGTGGTGGCCGCAGTGCGGGGCCGGGCCGGTAATTTCACCTGGGGCTCGGGTGGGTGAATTGGGGCCCGCCGGGGACCACGGCGGCGCCGACCCACTCACGGGCGGCATCATGCCGAACATCAAGTCACGCGGCGCAGCCTTCTACGCCTCGACCGATGCGGCTGATCTGGCAGCCTGTTCGATCCTCGCGCAGTAGGCGGCGCGGGCTTCCTCGTCGATCTGCGTCTCATGTTCGGGACGCATCCCGGTTCGGCCGTCGACGCCTTCGCGCAGGATGTCGGCGTGCCCGGCATGCCGGTTGGTCTCGCTGAGGACGTGGACCATGACGGCGAACAGGTTCGTGTTGGTATGAGGCTCCGGCCACCACGGCACGTGGCCGGGGGCGTCGAGGGGAAGCGCGTTGATCGTCGCGTCCGAGTGCTGCCACGTGCGCCGGTAGGACTCGATGATCTGATCGCGGGTCTCGTCCTCGGTCGCCCACAGATCGCTGCCTTCGTGGTCCTGCCACCGGGGCAACGGTTCCGGGGAAGGGCGGTCGAAGACCTCGCCGAAATACCTGGCCTCAACGCTGGCCACGTGTTTGACCAGGCCGAGGAGGTTGGTCCCGGTCGCCGTCAAAGGCCGGCGGGCGTCGTATTCGGACAGGCCGTCGAGCTTCCAGAGCAGCGCCTTGCGGTCCCGCCGCAGTCTCCCGTGCAGGTTGTCCTTCGCGAATTCATCGATCATGCGGCACCAGCCTGCCATGGGCTGCTCGTGGTCTCAAGATCCCTTACGCGGTCCGCAACGACGGTCAGAAGCGACTGGCAGAGCCGAGGCCCGGCCATGGCCACCGCGCGCTGAGCAGCTACAAGAAGCTCGCGGAACCTGCCACGAGACAGCCTCTTACGCCGCCGCGCGGCCGCGCCGCCGAGGTCAGGCGCCCACGAGGATTCCGGAGATTTCCTCCTGGATTCGCTTCAGCTTCTCATACGTGGCAATCACGTCCAGCTCGAATTCACGGGGCCAGTTCGTCCTCGAATGCCAACGATAGGGGACCCCCTCCTCTTTCCAGCGCAAATGACTTACGCGCCAGGAGCTATGGTGGTCGATGAAGGCGATGTACGAGGCAGGCATTCGCGGCGCATCAATCAGATGTGCTTTGGTCGACAACAACACCTGAATGGCCGAGTTTCTGGGCATCAGGTCATTGTCCACCCAGAAGAGCCAGGTGTTCAGGTCTTCGGAGCTTATTGATCCGTTCGCGAAGAATATATTGCGACCGACCGTCTCACTGAAGTCCTTGAAGGATGCCGTCCCCTCGTGCAGCAGAAAGAACAGCGGCCCGTACAGCTCTTCAAGTTGTCTCTCGACATGGGACAACCTCGCCCGGTGCTTGTTCCTGTTGCGCTCGGATCGCTCGGACAGAATGTGATTGACCAGCCATCCAACGGCCGCAGCAACCGCCGCGATAGTGGCAGCCGTGACCGTGCTGTCCATGTTCTTCCCCCTCCGCCCCAGTTGGCTTCTTGCCATCACATCATGGCGACGCGAAGCAACTCCCTTGGAGGAGTGGCGCGTTCTCACCTTATGCTGTCCTGCCCGTGCCAGTTGCCGGGCCGCTTCGAACGGCAGGGTACCGAAGCCCTACCCCTTGCTGGACCCCAAAGTAAGCCCCGCGATGAAATGCCGCTGCAGCAGCAGGAACACCACCAGCGTCGGCAGGGCCACGATCACCGACCCCGCCGCCAGCAGGTTGTAGTCCGTGAAGAACTGGCCCCGCAGGTTGTTCAGGGCCGAGGTGATGGGGAGTTTGTCGCCGTCCGACATGAAGACCAGGGCCCACAGGAAGTCGTTGTACATCCAGGTGAACTGGAGCGTGGCCAGGGCCGCCAGGGCCGGGCGGCACAGGGGCAGGGTGATGCGCCAGTACTGGGTCCAGACGCCCGCGCCGTCGACGATCGCCGCCTCCAGGATCTCCTGTGGCAGCGTGCGCATGAAATTGGCCAGGACGAAGACGCAGAAGCCGATCTGGAAGCCGATGTGGACGACGATGACGGCCCAGTACGAGTCGAACATCGTCATCGAGTCGGACATCCAGTACGGCAGCGGGATGCGGTTGAACAGTACGTACAGCGGGGTCACGATGACCTGTTGGGGCAGCAGGTTGCCCGCCGTGAACAGCATCAGGAGCACGATGCCGCCGCGCAGCTTCAGGCGGGAGACCGCGAACGCCACGAACGACGCCAGGAACAGTGTCACCAGCACGCCCGGCACCGCGATGATCAGCGTGTTGACGAAGTACTTCGTCATGCCGGAGTCGCTGAAAGCCTGTTTGTAGTAGTCGAACGACAGGTGTTTCGGGAACGAGAAGTAGCCGTTCTTCGACGTCTCCTCGTACGGGCGCAGCGACGCGTAGACCGCCAGCAGCAGCGGGGCCAGGAACGCCAGCGAGACCGTCATCAGGAAGGCGTGCACGCCCAGGCGGCCGGGGCGCACCCGGCGGCGCCGGGCCTGGGGCGGCGCCGGCGGGGCGGTGGCGGGGGCCACCGGTGCGGTGTCCACGGTCATCTGCTCTTCTCCCCTCGGATCTCCTGGACCAGGTACGTCACGACGAACCCGAGGGAGACGGTCAGCAGCACGACGGCGATGGCGGAGCCGAAGCCGATGCGGCTGGCCTCGCCGATGATGTTGTCGGTGACGAGCACGGAGAGCACTTCGAGGCCGTTGCGGCCGTGGTTGACCGCGTACACGATGTCGAAGGCGCGCAGCGACTCGATGACGGTGATCACGCCCACGATCACGTTGACCGGGCGCAGGGTGGGCAGCACGACCCGGAAGAACGTCTGGGTCTCGCTGGCGCCGTCGATCGCCGCTGCTTCTTTGAGAGTCGGGTCCACGGCCTTCAGGCCCGCCAAGTAGAGGATCATGACGTAGCCCGTGTGCCGCCAGGCCGCCGCCAGCAGGATCATCCAGATGTTGAGGTGCGGGTCGCCCAGCCAGTCGGTCGGGTTCTGCTTGTCGCCGATCATCGCGTTCAACGCGCCCTGGTCGCGCGAGAAGACGAGTTGCGCGATGAAGCCGACGACGGCGAGCGACAGTACGACCGGCATGTAGAGCGTCGACTGGTAGAAGCGGCTGAAGCGGACGCCCCGGTCGATCAGTACGGCGAGCAGCAGCCCGAACGGGACGGCGACCAGGCCGAGGAAGGCCAGCCACATCAGGTTGTGGCGGACCGCCGGCCAGAACGGCGGGTAGTTGGTGAAGATGTTGGTGTAGTTCTGCGTGCCGACCCATTTGATGTCGCCGATCCCGTCCCAACTCGTGAAGGACAGGACGACGGACGCGAGGGTCGGGCCCCACACGATGGCGAGGTCGAGCAGGACGGGTATGCCGAGCAGCACACCGAGGACGGCGAGGTCGCGGGCGGTGAACCGCCGCGGCCCTCGTCGTCCGGCGCGCCGTGCGGAGATGAGCGACACGGCTGAGTACTCCAAGTCCGGGCGGATGTGGGCCAGTTGACGGGCGCCCGACGTCAGTCCGCGGCGAAGATCGTCTTCCGCTGCCGCTCGATGTCGTTGACCAGCCCGTCCACGTCGTTCGGGTTGCCGATGAACCGCTGGAGTGCCGGGATCATCACGGTCGAGGAGAAGTCCGGTCGGGTGTCGCGGTCCATGAACTGCGAGATCTGCTTGGCGCCGGAGATCAGCTGGACGGACTTCTTCTGGAGCGCGCTGTACTTGGTGGTGTCCGCCGCGCTGTTGACCGCGATGTTGTTGGGGTCACTGGCGAGGTAGGTCTCCTCGGCCTTCGGGGTGGCGAGCCACTTCAGGAGGTCCTTGGCGCTCTCCATGCTCTTGGCGTTCTTGAGGTTCTTCGCGTTCTTGGCGAGCAGGAACCCGTCGATGGGCGCCTCGACCGCGTCCTGGCCGTGCTCCGGGTTGATGACGGGGAACGGGAAGAAGTCGACGTCGTCCTGCTCGGACACCGGGAACTGCTGCCCCACGTGCGGCAGTCCGAAGACCGCCATGCCCGTCTCCTTCTTCTGCAGGCTCTGCGCGGCCTCCTGCCAGGTGCGGCCGTTGGCGCCCTTCTGGCAGTACGGAAGGATTCTGCGCCAGGTGTCGAAGACGTCCTTGACCCGCTTGTCCGTCCACGACTCCTTGCCCGCCATCAGGTCGCGGTGGAAGTCGTAACCGTTGCTGCGCATGTTGATGTAGTCGAACGTGCCCATGACGGGCCAGCCGTCCTTGTCGCTGAACGCGAGCGGTACGAGCTTGTCCTTCTGCATCTGCCTGGCGAGCGCGACGTAGTCGTCGAGCGTCTTGGGCGCCTGGTAGCCGTGCTGCTGGAAGACGCTTTTGCGGTGGAACACCGCCCATGGGTAGTAGTAGTACGGCGTGAGGTACTGCTTGCCGTCCTCGCCCGTCGACTGCGCCTTCAGCGCCGGCGAGAAGCCCTGGAAGCCCTGCCACAGGTCGCTGATGTCGTGCAGCAGCCCCTTCTTGGCGAAGAACTGCATACGGTTCCCGGCGAACCACATGAAGACCTCGTCGGGCTTGCCCTGGAGATAGCGGTTGATGTTCTCCTGGAAGGTGTTGTGGTCCACGGTGTTGACCTTCACCGTGCGGCCTTCCTTGGACTGCTGCTCGTACGCCTTGAAAGCGTCCGCGAAGGCCTTCTTCGGCACCGCGTCCGACGAGTTGGAGCCCATCCGGATCGTCTTGCTGTCACCGCCGGGTCCGCTGGAGCAGGCGGCGAGCAGCGAGGGGAGCGTGACCGCCCCGGCGCCGATCGCCGCACCGCGCAGGAGACTTCGCCGTGACATCCGATGTCCCGCGACGCTCCCGGGCACAGCAGGACCTCTGAACGATGACTGCGCCATGTCCCCCTCCTTGGGGTGCAACCCAACACAACCGAACGCGTGGCTTGGATCACACCCCCAAGTGAGGGCGCCGTCAAGGGTTTTGACGCGACACCGGGTAACCGTTACCAGTTCTATTCCAACAGACTCCAACAAGCTCTACCGCAAACGCGCGTGGCCGATGAGCGCACCGCGAAGTGCGCCTCATCGGCTCAACTGCCGTGAATCCGGCGGAAGGTGATGAGACATCACCTTCCCGCCCGCACCGCCCGGCGAGCAGTCGTCGGAGCGCTGACGGCCGCGGCGGCCGCGCCCACCAGACCCGCGTCCGTACCCATCAGCGCGGGGGCGACCTTGAGGCCCTGGACGAAGGAGAGCGTGGCGTAGTCGTGCAGGGCGCGGCGCAGCGGGGCGAAGAGGATGTCGCCCGCGCCCGCCACTCCGCCGCCGATCACCGCGATCTCGATCTCCGTCAGGGTCGCGGTCGCCGCGATGCCCGCGGCCAGCGCCTGGGCGGCCCGCTCGAACGAGGCGAGCGCGACCGGATGCCCGGCGCGCGCGGCCTCGGCCACGGCGGCGGCCGAGGCGTCGCCGTCGGGACCCGGGGTCCAGCCGCCCGCCAGCGCGCGGCGGGCGATGTTGGGGCCGCTGGCGATCCGCTCCACACAGCCGCGCGCCCCGCACGGACACGCGTCCCCGTCCAGGTCGACGCTGATGTGGCCGATGTGGCCCGCGTTGCCGGTGGGACCGGGGTGCAGTCGGCCGTTGAGGACGAGGCCGCCGCCCACGCCCGTGGAGACGACCATGCACAGCGCGTTGTCGTAGCCGCGGGCCGCGCCCAGCCAGTGCTCGGCCGCGGTCATCGCGACCCCGTCGCCGACCAGCTCGACGGGGAGCCCACCGGTCGCCGCCCGTACCCGCTCTACCAGCGGAAAGCCGCGCCAGCCGGGGATGTTGACCGGGCTGACGGTCCCGTTGGAGGCGTCGACCGGGCCCGCGCTGCCGATGCCGACGGCGGTCACCCGCGCCCACAGCGCGGATCCGGCCAGCTCGGTAAGCACCTCGTCGACGGCACGCGCCACCGTCTCGCCGTCCTCCTGCGCGGGGGTCGGTCGCTGCGTCCGTACGAGCAGCCGGCCACCGGCGTCCACCAGCGCTCCGGCGATCTTGGTTCCGCCGATGTCGAGCGCGGCGACGAGGTCGGTGTGCATCGGTGTCGGATCTCCTGGTGGGCGTGGGTGCGAAGCTAGTCGGATCAACAGTCTCCATTCACCTGACAACGTTGTCCAGGGCCTATGCTCGACGCCACACGGCGATCCCCCGCGATCCGCTCGCCACACCACCCGTAACCCCCCGCACCCCTCGATCCTCCCGACGACGACAGGACACCGCACGTGGCCGAGACCGCCCGCCACCATGAGCCCCGTTACGGCATCCGGCCCACCATGAAGGATGTCGCCTCGCGCGCCGGTGTGGGGCTGAAAACGGTATCCCGGGTCGTGAACGGCGAGGCCGGGGTCACCCCGGACACCGAGCGGCGCGTCCAGGAGGCGATCGAGGCGCTGGGGTTCCGCCGCAACGACAGCGCGCGCGTGCTGCGCAAGGGCCGCACCGCGTCCATCGGGCTCGTCCTCGAAGACCTCGCCGACCCGTTCTACGGGCCGCTCAGCCGCGCGATCGAGGAGGTCGCCCGGGCGCACGGGGCGCTGCTGATCAACGGCTCCAGCGCCGAGGACGCCGACCGCGAGCAGGAGCTGGTGCTCGCCTTCTGCGCCCGCCGCGTCGACGGGCTCATCGTCATTCCGGCCGGCGGCGACCACCGCTATCTGGAGCCCGAGATAAAGGCCGGGGTCGCGACGGTCTTCGTCGACCGTCCGGCCGGGCAGATCGACGCGGACGCGGTGCTCTCCGACAGCTTCGGGGGCGCGCGCGAGGGCGTCGCGCATCTGGTCGCGCACGGCCACCGGCGGATCGGCTTCATCGGCGACCAGCCGCGCATCCACACCGCGACCGAGCGGCTGCGGGGGTACCGGGCGGCGATGGAGGAGGCCGGGCTCGCCGTCGACGACGCGTGGGTCGCGCTCGGCTCGACCGATCCCGAGCGGGTGCGGTCGGCCGTCGAGGCGATGCTCAGCGGGCCGTCGCCGGTCACCGCGATCTTCGCGGGGAACAACCGGGTGACGGTGACGGTGGTACGTGCGCTGGCCGGGCGCTCGCGGCCGGTCGCCTTCGTCGGGTTCGACGACATCGAGCTCGCCGATCTGCTCGGGATCACCGTGATCTCGCAGGATGCGGCGGCGCTCGGGCGCGTTGCGGCGGAGCGGTTGTTTCGGCGGCTCGACGGGGTCGATGAGGCGCCTGCTCGGGTGGTCGTGCCTACCGCGCTCATCGCGCGGGGGTCCGGGGAGATTGCGCCCCCGGGCGACGATCTCTGAGTGCGGGGCGCTCCGCGGGGTGCTGGTCATTCGGCTGCGGACCGTGGGGGCTGGTCGCGCAGTTCCCCGCGCCCCTAAAAGCGGCACCTCCACGTCAGCAAAAGCGGCACCTCGCGTCAGCAGATCTTCAAGCCCGGCACCGGGTGGTTGTTGGTGCCGCCCTTCAGGTAGACCACGCTGACGTACACGTTGTTGTTGCCGTTGTCGTCGTCCGTCTTCGCCCAGTACGTGTTGGTCCACTTGCCGTATGTCTCGCGGCGGCCCAGGTCGGTCTGGCAGAAGAAGTAGTTGGTGCCCGCGCGCAGCGTACCCGCCGTGCCGCCGTCGTGGCGGTAGGTCTTCGCGGTGCGCCACACCTGGCAGTTGTACCTGCCGCCGCCGATGGGCTCGCATGCGGAGGTGGGGCTGCCCGACGGCTTCTTGCTCGGTTCCGCGGTGCTTTTCTTGTGCTCTTTCTTGCCGGAAGGCCGGGTGCTGGTCGCGGTGGACGGGTGAGCGCCGCCGTCCCAGGCGCGGCCCGTGCCGTCGTCGGCGGTCGATCCCGGGACCGGGCTGCTCGCCGAGCCGACGGCCTGCTGGTGGGCGCCCTTGTCGTCGCCCGTGCCGACCATCGCGTACGTCACCCCGGCGCCCGCGAGCACGACGGCCGCCGCGCCCGCCGCCACCATCGCCCGTGCGCGTCCCCGCTTGGGGGACTGCGTGGGCTGCGGGGCGACCACCGGGCCGAAGCCCTCGGGGCGGTGCGGCAGTACGTCTCGTACGGTCGCCTCGCGCGGCGGTATGGCGGGCCCGCCCAGCGGCTGCGTCGCGGCCGGGGCGTGGCCCTCGGCCACCGCCGACAGGAGACGCGCGGCCGTCTCCGCGTCGGGGCGCTGGGCCGGGTCCTTGTGCATGAGCTGGCGCAGTACGGGTGCGAGGGGCCCCGCCCGGACCGGCTCGGGCAGCGGCTCGACCACGATGGCGTTCAGCGTCGACCAGGTGGAGGTGCGGCGGAACGGCGAGGAGCCCTCCACCGCCGCGTACAGCGTGGCGCCGAGCGCCCACACGTCCGAGGCGGGGCCCGGCTCCTGGCCCTTGGCCCGCTCGGGCGCCAAGTAGTCGAGGGAGCCGACCAGTTCACCGCTGCGGGTCAGATGGGTGGCGGAGCCGTCGCCGGGGTCGTCCATGGCGGCGATGCCGAAGTCGGTGAGCACCACCCGGCCCGCGCGCTCCAACAGGATGTTGCCGGGCTTCACATCGCGGTGCAGCACGCCCACGCGGTGCGCGGCGGCCAGCGCTTCGAGGACGCGGGCACCGATGGCGGCCGCCTCGCGCGCGTCCAGCGTGCCGCGCTCGCCCAGTACGCCGTCGAGCGAGGGGCCCTCGACGAGCTCCATCACGATGACCGGGCGGCCGTCGTGCTCGGTCACGTCATGGACGGCGATCACCGAGGGATGCCGCACGCGCGCGGCCGCGCGTGCCTCGCGCTGCATGCGCAGCCGCAGGTCGCCGAGCTCCGGCCCCGAGGTGTCGGTGTACGTCCGCAGTTCCTTGACCGCGACCTCGCGGCCCAGCACCTCGTCGACGGCGCGCCAGACGACGCCCATGCCGCCCCGGCCCAGCTGTTCGACGAGCCGGTAGCGGCCCGCCAGCCGGTTGTTCTCCCCCGATGACACCGCTGCCCCGTTCCCTGTGACGGTTGTGGTCGCGTACAGAGTACGGGGCGGCGGTGACAGCGCCCGGGCTACGGGGTGGTGACGGTGAGGGCCGCGCGGCGCGGGGAGGCGAAGCCGTCGAGGTCGGCGCGGGTGAGGCCGGTGAGGCGGGCGACCTCCTCGTTGTCGAGGGCGCCGCAGTCCAGGCCGCGCAGCAGGAAGCCGCTGAGCGCCTTGGCGGTCGCGGGCTCGTCCATGACGTCGCCGCCCGCCTTCGCCACATACGCGGCGAGCCGCGCCGCGGCCTGCTCCAGGCCCTCGCGGTAGAACGCGTAGACGGCCGCGTAACGGGTCGGCAGATGGCCCGGGTGCATGTCCCAGCCCTGGTAGTACGCACGGGCCAGGGCGCGCCGGGTGAGGCCGTAGTGGAGCCGCCAGGCCTCGTGGACGTGCGCGGTGGAGCCGATGGGCAGGACGTTGGTGGAGCCGTCCGAGACCCGTACGCCGGTGCCCGCCGCCGCGACCTGCATCACGGCCTTGGCGTGGTCGGCGGCCGGGTGGTCGCTGGCCTGGTAGGCGGCGGAGACGCCCACGCACGCGCTGTAGTCGAAGGTGCCGTAGTGCAGCCCGGTGGCGCGGCCCCGGGCGGCGTCGATCATCCTGGCCACGGCGGCCGTGCCGTCGGCGGCCAGGATCGACTGGCTGGTCTCGATCTGGATCTCGAAGCCGAGGCGCCCGGCGGGCAGGTCGTGGGCCTTCTCGAAGGCCTCCAGGAGCCGTACGAAGGCGGAGACCTGCTCGGGGTAGGTCACCTTCGGCAGGGTCAGGACGAGCCCGTCGGGCAGGCCGCCGTGCTCCATGAGGCCGGTGAGGAAGACGTCCGTGGTGCGGATGCCCCGGTCGCGTACCGCCGCTTCCATGCACTTCATGCGGATGCCCATGTACGGGGCCGCCGTGCCGTTCTCGTACGCCTCGTGGATCAGGCGGGCCGCGCGGGCGGCGGCCGCGTCCTCCTCGGCGTCGGGGCGCGGGCCGTAGCCGTCCTCGAAGTCGACGCGCAGGTCCTCGACGGGCTCGCGCTCCAGCTTGGCGCGCACCCGGTCGTAGACGGGGGCGGCGAGCTCGTCGGCGATGCCGAGCACCTTGGCGAAGGAGGCGGCGTCCGGGGCGTGCTCGTCCAGGGCGGCCAGCGCCTGGTCGCCCCAGGAGCGGATGGTGGCGGCGTCGAAGACGTCACCCGGTACGTAGACGGTGTGCACGGGCTGGCGGGTGCCGGGGTCTCCCGGGTAGCGGCGGGCGAGCTCCTCGTCCACGGCCACCAGCGAGGCGCTGATCTCCTCGCTGACGCCGCCGGCGAGGCTCGTCGCCACCTTCTCCTGCTGACCCATCCTGCACCCTCCGCGTTCAGGTTTCCACGTGGCGGAATCAATGCTCCGCATAGCAGAATTTAGTTACGGGGTACCTCTGCCGTCAATGGTTGCCCAAAACGGCCGGGGGCCGCGCGGTGAAGATCACCACGCGGCCCCCGGTCGAGCGAACAGGCAGGTCAGCCCTTGCGCGCCTGGACCTCTTCGGTCAGCTGCGGGACGACGTCGAACAGGTCGCCGACCACGCCGTAGTCGACCAGGTCGAAGATCGGGGCCTCGGAGTCCTTGTTGATGGCCACGATGGTCTTCGAGGTCTGCATGCCCGCGCGGTGCTGGATCGCGCCGGAGATGCCGGACGCGATGTACAGCTGCGGCGAGACCGACTTGCCGGTCTGGCCGACCTGGTTGGAGTGCGGGTACCAGCCGGCGTCGACGGCGGCGCGGGAGGCGCCGACGGCGGCACCGAGCGAGTCGGCCAGCGCCTCGATGATCGCGAAGTTCTCGGCGCCGTTGACGCCGCGGCCGCCGGAGACCACGATCGCGGCCTCGGTCAGCTCGGGGCGGCCGGTCGACTCGCGCGGGGTGCGGGAGACGACCTTGGTGCCGGTGGCCTGCGCGGAGAAGGTGACCGACAGGGCCTCGACGGCGCCCGCGGCCGGAGCGGCCTCCACGGCGGCCGAGTTCGGCTTGACCGTGATGACCGGGGTGCCCTTGGAGACACGGGACTTGGTGGTGAAGGAGGCGGCGAACGCGGACTGCGTCGCGACCGGGCCCTCGTCACCGGCCTCCAGGTCGACGGCGTCGGTGATGATGCCGGAGCCGATGCGCAGCGCCAGGCGGGCCGCGATCTCCTTGCCCTCGGCGGAGGACGGGACGAGCACGGCGGCCGGGGAAACGGCCTCGTACGCGGCCTGGAGCGCGTCGACCTTGGGGACGACGAGGTACTCGGCGAACTCGGGGGCGTCGACGGTCAGGACGCGGGTGGCGCCGTGCTCGGCGAGCGCGGGCGCGGTGGCCTCGGCGCCGGCACCGAGGGCGACGGCGACGGGCTCGCCGATGCGGCGGGCGAGCGTCAGCAGCTCCAGGGTGGGCTTGCGGACGGCGCCGTCCACGTGGTCGACGTAGACGAGAACTTCAGCCATGGGACTCAATCTCCTGCGAAGTACGAAGAATCGGGGGGCAGTTGGGCGCTACGAGCTGTCGACGAGCCTTAGATGAACTTCTGGCTCGCGAGGAACTCGGCCAGCTGCTTGCCGCCCTCGCCCTCGTCCTTGACGATCGTGCCGGCGGTACGGGCCGGACGCTCGGCGGCCGAGTCGACCAGGGTCCAGGAGCCCTCAAGACCGACCTCGTCGGCCTCGATCTCCAGGTCCTCCAGGTCCAGCGACTCCACCGGCTTCTTCTTGGCGGCCATGATGCCCTTGAAGGACGGGTAGCGGGCCTCGCCCGACTGGTCCGTCACGGAGACGACGGCCGGCAGGGACGCCTCCAGCTGCTCCGACGCGGAGTCGCCGTCACGGCGGCCCTTGACGGTGCCGTCCTCGACCGAGACCTCGGAGAGCAGCGTGACCTGCGGAACGTTCAGACGCTCGGCGAGGAGGGCCGGCAGCACGCCCATGGTGCCGTCGGTCGACGCCATGCCGCAGACGACCAGGTCGTAACCGGTCTTCTCGATGGCCTTGGCGAGCACCAGCGAGGTGCCGATGACGTCGGTGCCGTGCAGGTCGTCGTCCTCGACGTGGACGGCCTTGTCGGCGCCCATGGAAAGCGCCTTGCGCAGCGCGTCCTTGGCGTCCTCGGGGCCGACGGTCAGCACGGTGATCTCCGCGTCGTCCGCCTCGTCGGCGATCTGCAGTGCCTGCTCGACCGCGTACTCGTCGAGCTCCGAAAGGAGGCCGTCGACGTCGTCGCGGTCGACGGTCAGGTCATCGGCGAAGTGCCGGTCGCCGGTGGCGTCGGGCACGTACTTCACACAGACAACGATCCTCAAGCTCACGCCGGCTCTCCTACTGCATCGTCATTTCTGGGCTGCCTTGTTGCACGCAGCATAGGCGCCTGATGGGGCGGTTTCCGGTCGGGGCGACCGACGCTCCGAACGAAATATTACTCGCCAGTACACCCACTGTGTTCCCAGTAAGCAAGCGCTTTGAACTGTGACGTTGCCAACGCTGAGTAACCGGCGAGTACGGAGACTTTTCGGCCCTCGCGGACGTTGAGGCGGTCCCCGGGCGGGGTCAGTCCCGCAGCCCGTTGAAGCGGCCCTGGTGGTAGAGGAGCGGGCGGCCGGCGCCCGCGGGCTCGCCGACGACCGCCTGGCCGACCACGATGCGGTGGTCCCCGGCCGGGATGCGGGCCACCACCCGGCACACCAGCCACGCCAGCACCCCGTCGAGCACGGGCACGCCCTCGGGGCCCGGTTGCCAGCGGGTGGGAGCGCCGAAGCGGTCGGCGCCGCTGCGCGCGAAGGTCGCCGCCAGCTCTTCCTGGTGCTCGCCGAGTATGTGGACGCCGATGTGCTCGGCCTCGGCGACCACGGGCCAGCTGGAGGAGCCGGTGCCGATGCCGAAGGAGAGCAACGGGGGCTCGGCGGCGACCGAGTTGAGGGAGGTGGCGGTGAAGCCGACGGGCCGGCCGTCACGCTGCGCGGTGATCACCGCGACGCCGGCGGCGTGCTGGCGGAAGACCGCGCGGAAGAGCTGGGGTGAGGCGAGGCGTCCCGTGCCGAGCTCGGGCGAAGCCGTCATGGAGTTGTCCTTCTGCGGTCGGTGCGAGGGGGCCGGGAGATGCTCAGCGGCCCGTACAGCGCGCACTTGCGGTGCGGGCGAGGTCCGCATGGACGCGCCCATAGAGAAGGATTCGGATCGGCACATCGTCAGACTGACGATTGCGGACGGGCTCAGTCAAGTGCGTTCTACGATGTGGGAGATCCGTCACGGGACGCTCCACGCAGCTCACACCGCCTCTCCCAGCGCGGCGATCACATCGGCCCGGCGCGGCTGTCCGGACGCCCGGCGCACGATCCTGCCCTCGCGATCGAGGACCAGGACGGTGGGCGTAGCCCGGATGTCGAGGGCCCGTACGAGCGCGAGACGGTCCTCGGCGTCGATCTCCACATGCTCGACCCCGTCCACCATGGCGGCAACTTCCGCCAGAGTGCGCCGAGTTGCCCGGCAGGGCTGGCAGAACGCCGTGGAGAACTGGACCAGGGTGGCCCGCTCGCCCAGCTCCCGGCCCAACTCCCCCGCTCCGAGCCTCGGCTCGTCCTCGCGCACCACGACCCCTCCCCTTACTCCGATGTCCGGCCTGTACAGCGCCCAGGACCGGCCGGAAGATTCCCGCACGGCCCCGACCTGGGCGTACGTGATGAGAATCTCCCTCGCACAAGGCCCCAGGACTGGCCAGCACGGCGCGTATCGGGCACGATCTGCCCAATGCCGAAAACCTACGGCTGCGTAACTTCCACCGGGAGGAACCCTCCCCCGGGATCAGAAGGGCCTCCCCCAGATGGCAGAACTCGTGTATCGGCCGGTCGTCGGCGCCGCCCTGACCCTGTTCAAGGCGCTCGACCTGAAGATCGACACGCAGGGTTCGGAGAACATCCCCCGCACGGGCGGGGCGGTGCTCGTCAGCAACCACATCAGCTATCTGGACTTCATCTTCACCGGGCTCGCCGCGCTGCCGCAGAAGCGCCTGGTGCGCTTCATGGCCAAGGAGTCGGTCTTCCGGCACAAGATCTCGGGCCCGCTGATGCGGGGCATGAAGCACATCCCGGTGGACCGCAAGCAGGGCGAGTCCGCGTACGCGCACGCCTTGGCGTCGCTGCGCTCCGGTGAGATCGTCGGCGTCTTCCCCGAGGCGACCATCTCGCAGTCGTTCACGCTGAAGAGCTTCAAGTCGGGTGCGGCCCGGCTCGCCCAGGAGGCGGGCGTCCCGCTGATCCCGATGGCGCTGTGGGGCACCCAGCGGGTGTGGACCAAGGGCCGCCCGCGCAACTTCAAGCGCAGCCACATCCCCGTCACCATCCGGGTCGGCGAGCCGGTGGAGGCCCCCGCCGACCAGTACGCGGGCGCCATCACCCGGCGGCTGCGCGAGCGGTGCCAGGAGCTCCTGGAAGCCGCCCAGCGCGCCTATCCCGTACGCCCGAAGGACGCCGCCGACACCTGGTGGATCCCGGCGCACCTCGGCGGCACCGCGCCCACGCCCGAAGAGGTACGCGAGCGCGAAGCCAGCCGCTGAATCGTCACGCCCCGGCGCCCACCGGTGCGTGCACGGTGATCCGCGCACCGGGGCTGGCCTTCTCCAGGAGCTCGGCGAGCTCGGCTCCCGCCGTCTGGAGATCGCAGTGCGGCGCCATCCCCTCCAGCAGGAACAACGCGCTGGTCGACTCCTCGGTCAGCCGGGTGCGCACCCCCTGGCGCCAGTTCCAGCGACGGCAGGTCACGCCCTCGTCGTCGCACCACACCACCTCGCCCGCGTCCGGGTGCTCGATCACCGTCTCGCCGCCCGCGACCGTGGGGAACGGCTCGTCGCCGACGGCCCGCACCAGCCGCATCGACCCCTTGATCAGCTCGGCGTCCTCGCCGCCGACCGGGACGAGATGGGCGACGCTGATCGCGTTGTAGACGTCCACGAGCCGGTTGACCCGCGGCAGCCCGCCGTCGGCGAGCGCGCGCTTGGCCAGCGCCTCGGCGGAGTTGCGCGTACGGGACGGCTTGGCGCCGAACGCCGTGTACGCGGCGCGCCAGGCGACCATGTGCGGGTCCTCGTGCGGGGCGAGGCCGCCGAGCCGTTCGCGCAGCCGCCGCGCGGCCTCGTCCAGCAGGGCCGAACTCGCCGCGTCACTGGGGCCGTTGACGAGTTCGCGGGCCTCGACGGCGACATGGGTGAAGCCGGGCGCGAGCGCGCGGACCTCGTCGGAGACGGTGAGCGTGAACGTCATGATCGGTCGTGCCTCACAGTTCGGTCGGGAGCGTCCGCCAGAGATACGGACGGTCGGGCGCGGCCTTCAGAGCGGCCAGCACCACAGGATGCGGTACATCATAGAGTACCGGGTAGTCCACCTCACTGAACTCCGAGCGAGCCTTCCAGGCCAGCCGCTCCTCCCCCACGGAAAACTGGGCGTCGACCCCGGGCTTGTTCCCGCGCACGTCCTGCCGGGCCCACTCCCGCTCGCCGGGCAGCTTGAGGGCGACCAGGCCATGGACGGCGGGGTTCGAGCCGTCGTCATCCGCGAGCCGCTGGTAGCAGAGGGCGGCCGGTATCCCCTCGGCCCGCAGCAGCGCGGCATAGGCGTGGGACTTGGCGTAACAGATGCCGGTGCCCTGCTCCAGGACGTCGGAGGCCCGCCAGGTGACACGCATGTCGCCCGAGTCCTGGGAGTGCGGGATGGTGTCGCGGGCGAATTCATAGGCGCGCTTGGCGTATGAGTATGCGTCGAGTGCGTCGGACGCGAGCTTCGCCGCGAGGGTGCGTACGAGCGGGTGGTCGTGGTCGATGACCTCGTCCGACACGAGGTAGGCCGCGAGTTCAGGGTTCCGCTGAGTGAGCCGCATGGCACGGGAGCGTACGAAAGCGGCCGACCGTAAGTCAATGACTTTACGGTCGGCCACATATCTATCCAGCGATTAGCGGGACATCTCCTCCTTGAGCGCCGCCAGGAAGCCGTCCACGTCGTCCTCGGTGGTGTCGTACGAGCACATCCAGCGGACGTCGCCGGCCGCCTCGTCCCAGAAGTAGAAGCGGTAGCGCTTCTGCAGCCGCTCGCTGACGTCGTGCGGAAGGCGCGCGAAGACCGCGTTCGCCTGGACCGGGTAGAGGATCTCGACGCCGCCGACCGCGCTCACACCGTCGGCGAGCCGCCGGGCCATCGCGTTGGCGTGGCGCGCGTTGCGCAGCCACAGGTCCTTGGCGAGCAGCGCCTCCAACTGCACTGACACAAAACGCATCTTGGAGGCGAGCTGCATCGACATCTTGCGGATGTGCTTCATCCGGCGCACCGCGTCGGGGTTGAGCACGACGACGGCCTCGCCGAACATCATCCCGTTCTTGGTCCCGCCGTACGAGAGTACGTCGACGCCCACCGCGTTGGTGAACGCCCGCATCGGTACGTCGAGCGAGGCCGCGGCGTTGGCCAGCCGGGCTCCGTCGAGGTGCACCTTCATGCCCAGCTGATGGGCGTGGTCGCAGATCGCGCGGATCTCGTCGGGCGTGTAGACCGTGCCCAGTTCGGTGTTCTGGGCGAGCGAGACGACCTGCGGCATGGCCCGGTGCTCGTCGTCCCAGCCCCACGCCTGCCGGTCGATGAGCTCGGGGGTGAGCTTCCCGTCCGGCGTGGGCACGGTGAGCAGCTTGAGGCCCGCCATGCGCTCCGGCGCACCGCCCTCGTCCACGTTGATGTGCGCGGTCTCGGCGCACACCACCGAACCCCAGCGGTCGGTCAGCGCCTGCAGCGCCACCACGTTGGCGCCCGTGCCGTTGAAGACCGGGAACGCCTGCGCGTCGGCGCCGAAGTGGCTGTGGATGACCCGCTGGAGGTGGTCGGTGTACTCGTCCTCGCCGTAGGAGATCTGGTGACCTCCGTTGGCGAGGGCTATCGCGGCCAGGATCTCGGGGTGCACACCGGCGTAGTTGTCGCTGGCGAAGCCGCGCACCTCGGGGTCGTGGTGGCGGCGCGCGTCCGTCCTCACGGCTTCGGGGTCAGCCACAGACGCTGTCCGTTCACTTCCGCCGCGGGCTTGTCCCAGACCCCGGCGATCTCCTGGGCGAGCTCCTTGACGTCGGTGAAGCCCGCGAACTTCGCGTTCGGGCGCTCCTCGCGCATCGCGTCGTGCACCAGCGCCTTGATCACCAGGATGACGGCGGCGGCGCCCGGGCCCTCGTCGCCGCCCGCCTTGCGGAAGGCGTCGGCGAGCGCGAGCGTCCACGCCTCGGCGGCGGCCTTGCCCGCGTTGTACGCGGCGTTGTTGGCCGTCGGCTTGTGCGCGCCGGACTGGCTCACCAGCACATAGCGGCCGCGGTCGCTGCGCAGCAGGCCCTCGTGGAAGGCGAGCGAGGTGTGCTGAACCGTCTTGATCAGCAGCTTCTCCAGGAGCTCCCAGTCGGCGAGGTCCGTCTCGGCGAAGGACGCGCTGCCGCGCCAGCCGCCGACGAGGTGGACCAGGCCGTCGATGCGGCCGAACTCCTTCTCGGTGCGCGCCGCCCACTCGCGGGTCGCGTCCAGATCCAGCAGGTCGACGGTGTCGCCCACCACGGTCGCCCCGCCGTGCGCGTAGCGCGCCGCGTCCACGGCCTCCGCGAGGCGTGCCGCGTCCGCGTCGGACGCCACCACGACGGCACCCGCCTCGGCGAGCGTGAGCAGGGCGGCGCGGCCCGCCGGGCCCGCCGCCCCGGCCACCGCGATCACGGCGCCGCTGAGCGGCCCGTTGCCATTCCCGTTGCCGTTCATGATCGTCTCCTCCGCACGAGCGCTCACGCGGCGGCTCGCTCGGCACTCGCCGCGGTGATTCCCTTGGTGGAGGCAATCACGTCCTTCAGCTTCTTGGCGAGTGCCTCATAGAACATGCTCAGGGGAAACTCGTCCGCAAGCACGTCGTCGACGAGTTTGCGCGGCGGCTGCGAGAGGTCCAGGGCGTCGGGGCCCTTGGCCCAGCGGGATCCCGGGTGCGGCGCGAGATAGGTCGAGACCAGGTCGTACGCGGCGAACCAGTGCACCAGCTTCGGGCGGTCGATGCCGTCCCGGTAGAGCTTCTCGATCTCGGCGCACAGCTGGTTGGTGACGGCCGGGGCCTGCTCCCAGTCGATGTGCAGCTGGTTGTCGGTCCAGCGCACCACGTCGTGCTTGTGGAGGTACGCGAAGAGGAGCTGGCCGCCGAGGCCGTCGTAGTTGCGCACGCGGTCGCCGGAGACGGGGAAGCGGAACATCCGGTCGAAGAGCACCGCGTACTGCACATCGCGGCCGTGCTGGTTGCCCTCGGCCTCCAGCTTCACGGCCTCCTTGAAGGCGGTGAGGTCGCAGCGCAGCTCCTCCAGGCCGTACATCCAGAACGGCTGGCGCTGCTTGATCATGAACGGGTCGAACGGCAGGTCGCCGTGGCTGTGCGTGCGGTCGTGGATCATGTCCCAGAGCACGAACGCCTTCTCGCAGCGCTCCTGGTCGCCGACCATCTCGGCGATGTCCTCGGGCAGTTGGACGCCGAGGAGGTCGACGGCCGCCTCGGTCACGCGGCGGAAGCGCGCGGCCTCGCGGTCGCAGAAGATGCCGCCCCAGGTGAAGCGCTCGGGCGCCTCGCGCACGGCGATGGTCTCCGGGAAGAGGACGGCCGAGTTGGTGTCGTACCCGGCGGTGAAGTCCTCGAAGGCGATGCCGCAGAACAGCGGGTTGTCGTACCGCGTGGCCTCAAGATCGGCCAGCCACTCGGGCCACACCATGCGCAGCACGACCGCTTCGAGGTTGCGGTCCGGGTTGCCGTTCTGCGTGTACATGGGGAAGACGACCAGGCGCTGCAGGCCGTCGGCGCGGTCCGCGGCCGGGTGGAAGGCCAGCAGCGAGTCCAGGAAGTCCGGCACGTCGAAGGCGCCGTCGGCCCACTTGCGCAGGTCCGCGACGAGCGCGCGGTGGTACGCGGCGTCGTGCGGCAGCAGCGGGGACAGCTCCTCGACCGCGTCGACGATCCGCTCGACCACGGCCTCGACGGCCGCGCGGGTGGGCGCGCCCTCGGCGTCGAAGTCGATGGATCCGTCCTTGGACTGCCAGGGCCGGATCTCCTCGACGGAACGCTTGAGCACGGACCAGGCAGGGTGCTCGACCACCGGCCGGTCGGCGATGGCGCCGGCGACCACGTCCTGCACAAGAATTTCCGTCATGTCACTTCCTCCACGGGAGAACCTCGCGTTAAGACACCGTATCCGTGTTCGGTTCACCGGCTCAAGAGGGATATCGGGAAATTATCCTGCACACCTTCACGCGGGCCGCTGTTCTTCCTGCTATCGGCGCCCGAGGCGCACGCTTCTATCACAGCGCGGACGTAGTGCCAAACCCGTCAAGCTCCGGGGGACTCGCCCACCCCCGGGTGACACCTCTGGCCGCGGGACACCCCGGACGGGTAGGACGGAGAGGTCCCTCCAGTCCCCCGAGTGCGGAGGCGTGACCCCATGAGTACCCGCGCCGTCCTTGTCGCAGCCCTCATCACCGGACTCGTCCTGGGCATCGCGGCCACCCGGGGAAACGACTCCGCCGCCCCGCGCGAGCCGGGGTCCATCGCGCGGGCGGGCCGTTAGGCTGCGGCACTGCCGCGTGGGCACGGGACCGCCCGCGCGCGATCCGCCGTCGACGGAAGCGAGGCCTGTCTTGACGTTCCTCACCATCGGTCATCGCGGGGTCATGGGTGTCGAGCCGGAGAACACCCTGCGTTCGTTCGTCCGCGCCGAACGCGCGGGCATGGACGCCATCGAACTCGATCTGCATCTGAGCAAGGACGGCGCCCTCGTCGTGCTGCACGACGCCGATGTGGACCGCACCACGGACGGGACGGGCCCGGTGGCCGAGAAGACGGTCGCCGAGCTGCGCGAGCTGGACGCCGGTCAGGGCGAGCGCATCCCGCTCTTCGAGGAGGTCCTGGACGCGGTCGGCACACCGCTCCAGGCCGAGATCAAGGATGTGGCGGCCGCCGTCGAGCTGGCGCGCGTCATCCACGCGCGCGACCTCGTCGGCCGCGTCACGGTGTCGTCGTTCCACGACGAGGCGCTGGCCCGGATGGTGTCGCTGGTGCCGGGCGTACGGACCGTACTGATCGCGAGCCAGTGGGAGGACGAACTCGTCGACCGGGCCAGGGCGGTGGGCGCGCACGCGCTGTCGCTGGACATCCACCACCTCACGCTGGCGGCCGTCGAGCGCGCGCACGCCGCGTCCTTGCAGGTGATCGGCTGGGTGGTGAACACCCAGGACCATCTGCGGCTGGTGCGCGCGCTGGGCCTCGACGGCGCGATCACGGACTGCCCGGAGATCCGCCGCACCGGCCGCTTCACCGCCTGAACCGGCCGGAGGCCCGGCGGTCCGTCAGGCCAACTCCTTGACCAGCAGCTCGAATTCGAGGTCCGCGCGCTGCGGGATGCCGAAGCGGTCGTCGCCGTACGGGAAGGGCGTCATCCTTCCGGTACGGCGGTAGCCGCGCCGCTCGTACCAGGCGATCAGCTCGTCGCGCACCGAGATCACGGTCATGTGCATCTCGGTGACGCCCCACGCCTCGCGGGCGGTGCGCTCGGCCTCGGCGATGATCTCCTTGCCGAGGCCGCTGCCCTGGAGCTCGGGGCGGACCGCGAACATCCCGAAGTAGGCGGCGTCGCCCCGGTGTTCGAGCTGGCAGCAGGCGACGATACGGCCGTCCCGCTCCACCGTGAGGAGTCGGCTGCCCGGGCTGTGGATCACCTGGCGCACGCCCTCGGGGTCGGTGCGCTGGCCTTCGAGGATGTCCGCCTCGGTGGTCCAGCCGGCCCGGCTGGAGTCCCCGCGATAGGCCGACTCGATGAGCGGTACCAGCTCCTCGACATCGGCTTCGGTGGCGTCCCGGTAGCTCAGCTCTCCGGCGCGGGTGGTGTCCATGGCGAACCTTCTCCCAACTGCATCAATACGTCGTACGTCACGGGGGCACCACGAGCGTATCCCTCTCCCCCGTACCCCCTTGGACGGCTCCAGGTCGCGGGCGTGCGCTCCCCCGGTGTGCCCTTGCGCCCGCGTGCGCGGCGCTTCCCGTGGGCATCGACTCCTCGGCAGGGCCACACGTCGAGCGGGGAGGTGGGCCATGCACGGATCCGCGCTGTCCGGCTGGCTGCTCGTGGCGGTGTGCGCGGCGGCGGGCGCGTACTGCCTGATGCGGCTGCGCAGCGACTGCGAGCGGGCGCGCAGTTCGGCCGGCGGCGAGGCGGTGATGGGCTTCGGCATGGCCGCGATGGCCGTCCCTGCGGCCTTCGTCACCCCGCCGTCGTGGCTGTCCGCCGCCTACGCCGCGGTCTTCGGCGCCGCGGCCCTGCGCGCGGGCTGGCTGATCCGCGCCACGACCGCGAAGAGCGCCGGAACCCATCATCTGCACCATGCGATCGGCACGCTCGCCATGGTCTACATGGCCCTGGCCATGAGCTCGCCCGGCAGCCACACCTCGCACCACGACCACGCGGGCCCCGCCGGGGGCATTCCACTCGTCACCGGGGCGCTGCTCGTCTACTACGTGGCCTACGTGCTCACCACGGGCGCGCGACTGCTCCCGGCGGCGGGACCGGCCCGCGAGGGCACGGCGATCGCCTGGGGCGCACGGCCCGAACTCGCCCTGGCCTGCCGGTTGTCGATGGGAATCGCGATGCTCGCCATGCTCATCGCACTCTGATCCCGAGCCGCGCACCTTGGTCGATGATCGTGATCAAAACGTGGCGTGCGTCACTTGACGCACGAGGTCATACCTATGGGCAGGACCCCGCTCATAGGCTGAGGCCATGATGGTCTCCCTCGCGCTGCTGGCGCTCGGCGTCGTGTCCGCCGTGGTGGCCCCGCGGCTGTTCGCGCGCGCCCACTGGGCCGAGCGCGAGCCGGTGGTGGCGCTGTGGGTCTGGCAGTGCGTGGTGGCGGCGGTGCTGCTCTGCTTCGCGCTCGCGATGGTCTTCAGCGCGGCGGCGGCCTGGCAGACGGTACGGGGGCAGGTGTTCGCCCCGGCCCCGCGCGCGGTGGTCGACGCGTACGCGCTCGGCCCGTACGGCCCGTGGTCGGCGGCGCTCGCGGTGCTGCTGTTCTGCGGCGGCGCCTGGACCGCGGCGATGCTCACCCGGGAGATCCGCGAGGCCCGCGCGCGGCGCCGGGCACGCCGCTCCGAACTGCTCGTCCGCGCGCCCCTGCTGCCCGGCGAGGAGCCCGGCGGGGCGCCGCTGGTGGTCCTGGAGGCGCAGCGCCCAGACGCCTGGTGGCTGCCCGGTCCGATGCACCAACTGGTCATCACCACGGCGGCACTTCGCCGCCTGAAAGGCCGTCAGCTCGACGCCGTGCTCGCCCATGAGCAGGGCCACGCGCGCGCCCGCCACGACTGGCTGCTGCACTGCTCGGCCGCGCTGGCCAACGGGTTCCCGAAGATCCCGGTGTTCGCCGCGTTCCGGGACGAGATGCACCGCCTTGTCGAACTGGCCGCGGACGACGTGGCGTCGCGGCGCTACGGGCGGCTCACGATCGCGCTCGCACTGGTCGAACTCAACGAGGACCGTGGGCTGTTCGGCCCCTGCCCCGCCCCGCACGGCGAGGTACGGCAGCGGGTGAAGCGCCTGCTGGGCGGCGCGCCCCGGCTCACCGCGGGCCACCGGCTCCGCCTCACGGCGGCGGCCGCACTGGTCCCGGTGGTCCCCCTCCTGGTGGCCTTCGTCCCGGGCCTGCGCGCGCTGGGCTAGCCATCCGTACGCTCCAGCGACGCGAACCACCCGAGCCCGACAGGGCTTGATCCGGCCGGGCCACGCGGGGAAGGATCGCGACCATGGCGATCGAGGGTGTGCTGTTCGATTTCTCCGGGACGCTGCTGCGCGTCGAGTCGACGCGCGAATGGCTGTCCGCCGTTCTCGATGAGACCGGCACAGCACTGACCGATGAGCAACTAGCAGTAACTGCACAGCAGTTGGCGGACGTGGGCGCGCTGCCGGGCGGCAGCAATCCCCTCCGCGTACCACCGCATCTGGCGGAGCTGTGGGCGACCCGCGACCAGAGCTCCGCGCTGCACCGGGCCGCGTACACGGGCCTGGCGCGGGAGGTGACATTGTCAGATCCGCAGTTGTACACCGCGCTCTACGACCGGCACATGACACCGGCCGCCTGGCACCCGTACCCCGACACGGAGGCGGTCCTGGCCGGGCTGCGGGAGCGGGGCGTCAAGGTGGCCGTGGTCAGCAACATCGGCTGGGATCTGCGGCCGGTCTTCCGCGCGCACGGCCTGGACGACCTGGTGGACGCCTGTGTGCTGTCGTACGAGCACGGGGTGCAGAAGCCGGACGTACGGCTGTTCCGGGCAGCCTGCGAGGCCGCCGGGTGCGATCCGGGCGAGGTGCTGATGGTCGGCGACGACCGCCGGGCGGACGGCGGTGCGGCGGCTCTCGGCTGTGCGGTGCACTTCGTCGACCATCTGCCGGTCGGAGAACGGCCCGCCGGGCTCACTCCCGTACTGGACCTCGTCGACCAGGGCAGATTCGGGCCGCCCTTTCTGGGTGATCCCCCGCGTCACCCAGAAAGGGCAGCAAATCCGCAGGCCAGAACCCCCGGGAGGGGTTCCCGCATACGGTGACCTGAGTATATTGGCTCAGAGCCAGTCAACGCAGGAGTTACAGCATGTCCCCGCGAAGCGCATCGGTCAATGAAGAGTTGCGCCGACGTTCCCGTGAACGGCTGCTCCAGGCGACAGTCGAGCTGGTTGCGGAGCGCGGCTACGAGGCGACCACCCTCGGCGACATCGCCGACCGGGCCGGGTCGGCCCGCGGCCTGGTCTCGTACTACTTCCCGGGCAAGCGCCAACTGCTCCAGTCGGCGGTCCACCGGGTCATGCACCTGGCCCTGCACGCGGGGCTTGAGCAGGAGCCGCGCACCGACGACGGCCGCGAGCGCCTGGCCCGGGCCATCGACGCCATACTGGCCCTCACCTATGTGCACCCCGTCCTGATGCGGGCCCATATGGCCGGCATCCTCCAGGCCGAGGGATTCGTGCAATGCCCCGAGCAGCAACGATTGTCCTGGCTGCTGCGGGACACGATGGAGCGCTACGGCTCGCAGGACGTGGAGGCCGACTACCCGATGCTCCGCGCGCTGCTGATGGGCGCGGTCTTCGCGGCGCTGCTGCCCGGCGCGCCCATGGAGGTGCCCCGGCTGCGCGCCGAGCTGTTCCAGCGGTTCGGGCTCGAATGGGAGCTGGGCAACCCGCCGCCGCAGGGGAAACCGCTCGCCGTGCCGTGACGCCCGAGGCGAAACCGTTCGCCGTCCCCTGACGCCGCGCGCGCACCGGTGCGATGCTGGAGTCCCTGGTGGGTTCCACCCGCGGAAGGGAGTTCCCTTCGTGCTGCGTATCGCCGTCGTCGGTTCCGGGCCGAGCGGGGTCTACACCGCCCAGTCACTTCTCACCCAGAGCGCCGTGCCCGGACTGCGGGTCGACGTCCTCGACCGGCTGCCCTGTCCGTACGGCCTGGTGCGGTACGGGGTGGCGCCCGACCACGAGAAGATCAAGTCGCTCCAGAACAACCTGCGGGCCGTCCTGGAGGACGAGCGGATCACGTTCCTCGGCCATGTCCAGATCGGGCCCGGCGGCATCGCGCCCGAGCAGCTGCTTGGGCTGTACCACGCGGTGGTGTACTGCGTGGGCGCGGCCGCCGACCGCCGGCTCGGGATTCCGGGCGAGGACCTGCCGGGCAGCTGCTCGGCCACCGACTTCGTCTCCTGGTACAGCGCCCACCCGGACGCCGAGGGCAACGCTTTCTCCCCCGACTGGCTCGACGCGCGCGCGGCCGTCGTGATCGGCGCGGGCAATGTGGCCGTCGACGTCGCCCGGATCCTCTCGCGCGGCGCCGACGAGCTGCGGCCCACCGACGTGCCGCACGCGGCGCTCGACGCACTGGCCGCCGGACGAGTGCGCGAGGTGCACATGGCCGCGCGGCGCGGCCCCTCGCAGGCGAAGTTCACCACCAAAGAACTGCGCGAGCTCGGGGCGCTGCCGGGCGCCGAGGTGAGCGTGGACGGCGCCGAACTGGCCCTGGATCCCGGCTACTTGGACCCGTCCGCGCTGCCCGCCGCAGTCCGCCGCAACGTGGAGGTGCTGCGCGGCTGGGCCGGGGGCCGCGAGCCGCGCGAGGTGGAGCGTCTGCTGCGGCTGCGGTTCTTCCTGCGCCCGGTGGAGATCCTGGAGCGGGACGGGCGGGTCGGCGGCGTCCGGTTCGAGCGGACGGTGCCGGACGGGTCCGGCGGCGTGCGCGGCACCGGCACGTACGAGGACATCGAGGCCCAGCTGGTCCTGCGGGCCGTCGGCTACCTCGGGGTCCCGCTCGCCGGGCTCCCGTTCGACGCGTCGAGCGGGACGGTGCCGAACGCGGCGGGACGCGTACTGCGCGACGGGGTGCCCTCGCCCGGCGAGTACGTGGCCGGCTGGATCAAGCGCGGCCCGACCGGCGTGATCGGCACCAACCGGCCGTGCGCCAAGGAGACGGTGACCTCGCTCCTGGAGGACGCTCCCGCGCTCGCCCTGCGCCCGGTCCAGGGTGAACCTCTGGACTCCCTGCGGGAGTCGGGGCTCCGGCCGGTGGAGTGGCGCGGCTGGCTGGACATCGAGCGCGCGGAGGCGGAGCTGGGGCAGTCGCTCGGCCGGGGTTCGGTGAAGATCCCGGACTGGGACGGGCTGTTGGCGGCGGGGCTGGGACAAGTACCGGGCTAGCCGCCTACACGGCGTCGCCGCTCACCCTCGCCGCCTGTCGGGCCGCCGCGTCCAGGACGCTGTCGAGCAGGCCCGGGAAGAGCGCTTCCAGGTCCGCGCGGCGCAGGCCGTTCATCTTGGCGGTGCCCCGGTAGACCTGCTGGACGACGCCGTTCTCGCGCAGCACGCGGAAGTGGTGTGTCGTCGTCGACTTCGTGACGGGCAGCTCGAAGCACGAGCAGGAGAGCTCGTCGGCGGCGGCCGCGAGGTCGCGGACCACGCTCAGCCGGATCGGGTCGGAGAGCGCGTGCAGCACCCCCTCCAGGCGGATCTCGTCGCGCGCCGGATGGTCGAGTTCACGCTTGCTCGTTGCTGTGGACACCGTCCCATTGTACGAGAGTCATCGTAGTTTGACATTCCCCGTACTACGATGAGTATCGTACTAAGCGAACCCGGCGTCGCCCCCGGCGCCGCGGCCCGTCCTGGATGGAGTCTGCCGTGTCTGCTGCGAGTGCCCTGTTCGAGCCCTACACCCTGCGGTCGCTGACCTTCCCGAACCGGGTCTGGATGGCCCCGATGTGCCAGTACAGCGCCGAGGCCTTCGGCCCGAACGCGGGTGTGGCGACCGACTGGCACCTCGCCCACTACGGGGCCCGCGCGGCCGGCGGCACCGGCCTGATCCTCGTCGAGGCGACCGCCGTCAGCCCCGAGGGCCGCATCTCCCCCGGAGACCTCGGCATCTGGAACGACACCCAGGTCGAGGCGCTGCGCCGGATCACCGCGCTCCTGGAGAGCCAGGGGACGGTGCCCGGAATCCAGATCGCCCACGCGGGGCGCAAGGCGAGCACGGACAGCCCCTGGCGGGGCGGCGCTCCGCTCGCCCCCGACACCGAGGAGGGCTGGCAGCCGCTCGGCCCGAGCCCGGTCGCCTTCGGCCCGAACCACACGGTACCGGCAGAGCTGACGGTTGATCAGATACGGGAGATCGTCGGCCAGTTCGCCGACGCCGCCCGGCGCGCGCTGGACGCCGGGTTCAAGGTCGTCGAGATCCATGGCGCCCACGGCTATCTGATCGGCGAGTTCCTCTCCCCGCACTCCAACACGCGTACCGACGCGTACGGCGGCTCGTTCGAGAACCGCGTCCGGTTCGCCCTCGAAGTCGCCGACGCCGTACGGGCGGTGTGGCCCGAGGAGCTGCCGCTGTTCTTCCGCATCTCGGCCACCGACTGGCTGGACGAGGGCGGCTGGACCGCCGACGAGACCGTCCGCCTCGCCGTGCTGCTCAAGGAGCACGGCGTGGACCTGCTCGACGTGTCGACCGGCGGCAACGCGGCAGGCGTGCGCATTCCCGTCGCGCCCAACTACCAGGTCCCGTTCGCGACCCGGGTGCGCAACGAGAGCGCGCTGCCCGTCGCCACCGTCGGCCTGATCACCGAGCCCGCCCAGGCCGAGAAGATCCTCGCCAACGGCGAGGCGGACGCGATCCTGCTCGGCCGCGAACTCCTCCGCAACCCGGCCTGGGCCCGCCAGGCGGCCCGCGAACTGGGCGGCGAGGTCCACGTCCCGAACCAGTACTCCTGGGCGATCTGACACCGACCGCCGCGTTCAACCGACGTCGAAGGGCTCGCTCACTCCGGTGAACGGGCCCTTCGCCGTGTCCCCGTGGTACGCGAGCCGGTAGCGGCCGGGCGGGGTCGCGGGCGGGGCGGTCCAGGTCACGGTGGCGATCGACGTCGAACCGCCCGAGCGGGACCAGCGGAAGATCGTCGACCAGTCACCGTCATCCGCTATGCGCTTCCAGCCGTCGGCCGTCCAGTGCTCCACGGACAGGTAAGTTCCGCCCCTGCGCAGGTCGTTGCCCGGGTGCGCGGCCACGAACGAGGCCGTGGCGCGGCGGCCGATCACGGCGAAGGAGAGCACGTCGCCGAAGGCACGGCCGGGGTGCGGCGCGTCCGAGGCGCGGTGGCGGTGCCGTCTGCGTACGGGCACGGCGGGCTCGGGGACGCCCCGGTCGACGGGGACGCCGTCGCGCAGGGCGGTGGCGAGCGCGGCCACGGTCTGGCAGAGCGCGGGCAGCTCCCAGCGTCCGAAGAGCGTGCTGCCGCCCTCGTACTCCTGGGCGTCGTACTCCTCGGGCGTCGTCACGTAGTGGAGGTAACCGTTGCTGTATCCGGCGACGAGGACGTTCTCCAGGGGCGCGCCGAGGATCGCGGCGGCGGTGCGGCGCAGTCGGAGCCCGGCGACGATGGTGACCTCGCCGGGGATCCCGATGAGGAACAGCGGCCCGATGCGCAGGAGTTGGACGGGCGCGCGCTCCTGGACCATGGGGCGGACCCGGTTGACGGGCCCGGCGGGCAGGGCCAGCGCCTTGGGATGCTGCGCGTCGCGGAGCTTCGGTGCGAGCGGATAGAGGAACCGCCGCGAGAACGCGTCCCAGAGGGGGTTGACGCCGGGCCTGAAGCCCTTGAAGCCGGGGCCGTCGACCCACGCGCCCGCGAACGCGGCCGCACCGCCGACGGGAGGCGAGGTCCGATGCGTACGACCGTCTCCGGTGTGCTCGGGTCCCACTTCGACGGCCGACAAGTGCACGTACGTAGTACGTGTGTCGATGCCGCCGGACATCTCGGCGCCGCGCAGCGCCGCCGCGGCCTCGTACTGGCGGGTGCCGATCACCCGGGTGTTCTCGAACTGGTCGCCGGTCGGGCCACTGCCCGGCGACAGGCCCAGGTTGGGCGACATGTCACCCGCGTTGGTCTGGGCGAAGGCGGTCACCAGCTCCGGCGTGCCGTCCGCGAGGTAGTCGGCCCCGGCCACCAGGCGCTCCCAGTGGTAGGCGGCATAGCCCTTGTTGTCGGCGCTGATCAGGCGGTTGCGGTTGGTCATGCTGGTGTTGTGGGTGGCGAACCAGTTGACGGCGCCCACTATTTGACCGTCCCGTTCGAGGGTGAGCAACGTGGTCTGGGGGTCGACGGCCGCCGGGAAGTGCGCGCGGTCGGCGGCCGGATTGCGCGCGAAGGCGCGGTGGGAGCGGTTGACGCTGGCGCCGGTCAGCTCGCCGTGCGCGAGGCGCAGCACGGTCGGCGCCAGGTCCTCGATCGCCGCGTGCGCGGCCTCGGTGATCCCGTCCGTGATCGCGGCGAACGTACGCTCCCTGAAGCCCCCGGTGTTGCTGTTGTACAGCTCGTGGTGGAAGTAGCCGCCGGGGCCGCAATGGGTGTGGGTCGCGGTGAGCATGACGTTGGACGCGTCGTACCCCTCGGGCAGCCGTCGCAGCACCTCCCGTACGACGCTGTCGGCCATCAGCGGCAGCTCGCACACCACCAGGAGCACCCGGTGACCTGCCGCCCGGTCCACGAAGGCGAAGGCACGGGCGCGCTGGCGGGTGTGGATCCCGGCGCTCTGCTGGTCCGCCTTGCCGTACCCGAGCATGCCGCACTCGGCGGCCTCACCGGTGATGTCGGCGATGCCGCGCCCGGCCAGGAACGCGGGGTCGGCCGGGTCGGTCGTTCCGTACGTCATCGTCGCTCCGCTCTCGTCGGGCCCGTGCGGGGTGACTCGTACCGGTGACTCGTACGGGTGAAAAGGGCGCCGAGGCGTGGAAGCGATCGGCTCCACACCCTCTGACCTGCGCGGACGCCGTCTGCGGGGGCCGCTGTCAGTGGTGGGGTGCAGACTGGCCACTATCCGGAACAACGGCGTTTTGGAGGGGTCGGGATGACCGACGTTCTGCTCACCGTGGGGACACGCAAAGGACTCTTCGTCGGCCGCAGGCACGGCGGCGGCAGCTGGGAGTTCGACGGTCCGCACTTCAATGCCCAGGCGGTCTACTCGATCGCCATCGACACCCGGCGAGCGGTCCCCCGGCTGCTCGTCGGCGGGGACAGCGCGCACTGGGGACCTTCCGTGTTCCACTCGGACGACCTGGGCAAGACCTGGGTCGAGCCACCTGAACCGGCGGTGAAATTCCCCGAGTTCACGGGGCGCTCGCTTGAGCGAGTATGGCAGCTGCACCCGGCGGGCCCGGAGGCGCCCGACGTGGTCTACGCGGGGACGGAACCGGCCGCGCTGTTCCGCTCCGAGGACGGCGGGATGAGCTTCGAGCTCGTGCGGCCGCTGTGGGAGCACCCGACACGCTCGCAGTGGGTGCCGGGCGGCGGTGGTGAGGGGCTGCACACCATCGTCACGGACCCCCGGGACGCGCGGGCGGTGACGGTCGCGGTCTCCACGGCCGGGGTGTTCCGCACCCGGGACGGCGGCGAGAGCTGGGCGCCCGCCAACAAGGGCGTGTCGGCGGTGTTCCTGCCGGACCAGCACCCCGAGTTCGGCCAGTGCGTGCACAAGATCGCCCAGGACCCGGCCGACCCGGACCGGCTGTATCTGCAGAACCACTGGGGTGTCTACCGCAGCGACGACGGCGGGGGCGAGTGGCAGGACATCGGCGACGGACTGCCCTCCACCTTCGGGTTCGCGGCCGCGACGCATCCGCGCCGCCCGGACACGGCGTATCTGTTCCCCATCACGGCCGACTCCGACCGGGTCCCGGCCGGGAACAAGTGCCGGGTCTACCGCACCGAGGACGCGGGCCGCAGCTGGGATCCCCTGACGGCGGGGCTGCCTCCCGAGGCGCACTACGGGACGGTGCTGCGCGACGCCCTGTGCACCGACGACGCCGACCCGGCCGGGGTGTACTTCGGCAACCGCAACGGCGAGCTGTACGCGAGCGCCGACGACGGGGACAGCTGGCACCTGCTCGCCTCGCATCTGCCGGATGTGCTCTGCGTACGGGCGGCGGTGATCCGCCAGTAGAGTGACGGCCGTGGCAGCACGACCGTTGAAAGAGATCGTTGAGCCCGGCTGGGCGGACGCTCTGGAGCCCGTAGCCGGACGGATCGCCTCGATGGGCGACTTCCTCCGTCAGGAGATCGCCCAGGGGAACACCTACCTCCCCGCCGGACAGCATGTGCTGCGAGCGTTCCAGCAGCCGTTCCACGAGGTGCGGGTCCTCATCGTGGGACAGGACCCGTATCCGACGCCCGGGCACGCCGTGGGGCTCTCGTTCTCGGTGGCCCCCGAGGTGCGGCCGCTGCCCGGCAGCCTGGAGAACATCTTCCGCGAGATGCACACCGACCTGGGCCTGCCCAGGCCCTCCAACGGGGACCTGACGCCCTGGACGCAGCAGGGCGTCCTGCTGCTCAACAGGGCGCTGACCACGGCGCCGCGCAAACCCGCCGCGCACCGGGGCAAGGGCTGGGAGGAGGTCACCGAGCAGGCCATCCGCGCGCTGGTCGCGCGCGGGACACCGCTGGTCTCGGTGCTGTGGGGCCGGGACGCCCGCAATCTGCGGCCGCTGCTCGGCGAGCTCCCGGCGATCGAGTCCGCGCATCCGTCGCCGATGTCGGCCGACCGGGGCTTCTTCGGGTCGCGGCCGTTCAGCCGCGCCAACGACCTCCTGGTCCGCCAGGGCGCGCAGCCGGTCGACTGGCGTCTGCCGTGACCTCCGGCGCCGACGCCTGGGTGCTCGGGGTCGACTCGGGCGGGTCCGGGGTGCGGTTCGCCCTGGGCCGGGCCGAACCGGGCGCCCCGACCGAGGTGTTGGTGTCAAAGGAGCCGGTGCGGACCGGCCCCGCCGGGATCGACGCCGGGCAGCTCCTCGGCCAACTGCTGCCCGCCGCCCGGGAGTTGCTGGCACGGACCGGGGCCGAGCGGGTGGCGGCGGTGGCCGTGGGCGCCGCCGGGATGGCCTCGCTCGGCGACGACCTGCGGGCCCGGCTGCCCTCGGCTCTCGCCGATTCCCTCGGCGTGACGCGCCTCGCGCTGGCCGCCGACGCCGTGACGGCGTACGCGGGGGCGCTCGGGCAGCGGCCCGGGGCGGTGGTCGCGGCGGGCACCGGGATGATCGCGCTCGGCACGGATCTGACGGGGTGGCGGCGGGCTGACGGCTGGGGGCATCTGCTCGGCGACTGCGGCGGCGGCGCGTGGATCGGCCGCGCGGGCCTGGAGGCGGCCCTGCGCAGCCACGACGGCAGGCCCGGCGGGTCGGCGGCGCTGCGCGAGCGCGTGGAGGCGCTGTTCGGCCCGGCGCCGGAGCTGCCCGGGTTGCTGTACCCGCGCACCGACCGGCCGGCGGTGCTCGCGTCGTTCGCCCCCGAAGTGGCGCGCTGCGCGCCGTTCGACCCGGTCGCGGCCGCGATCCTGCGCCAGGCGGCCCGGCACATCGCCGACGCGGCGGCCGCGGTGTGCCCGGACGGGGTGCGTACCACTGCGGAGTCGAGCGCCGACTCGTCCACCGGCGGGACCACCACCACCGGCTCGGGCGAGGCCGGTTCGCACGTTTCCAGCAGCCTCCTCTCCCCTCCCACCAGCGCGGGCGAAAGTGTGAGCGAATGCGAAGTCGCGCTCACCGGTGGGCTGTTCAGGATCGGCGGCCCGCTGCTCGTCCCCGTACGGGAAGAGCTCGCCGCGCTGTTGCCGCGCGCGCGGACCGTCGACGCGGCGGGGGATCCGCTCGCCGGAGCGGTGCTGATCGCCGCCGCGCTGGCCCGTGGCGAGCTGCGACTGCCGCACGACCCCCGCATGTTGTGCGTCACGACAGAGCAGGACACTTGAGGGCAATATCACTGACCGGATAAATGCGGACAGATACCGCTCACCTGCCCCCTACCCGAACAGCCGCGCACGCAAAGCCAGTAGCATGCGGCGCCATGAGCTCCCCCACTGGGCCCGCATCCGGCCTGCCTGTACGAATGCCGCGACCCCGCCAGCCAGGGCGGCACCGCCGCCCGGAACCGGTGGTCGCTCCCGAGGGCGCGCCCGCCCTCGTTCTCGCCGTTCCCGGTACTCCTTCCCCCGCCGTGCGCTCGCTGGCCGAGGAAGTCATCAGCATCGCGCGCTCCGAGCTGCCCGGCCTCGACGCCCGGATCGGCTACCTGGACAGCGCCGACCACGAGTACCCCACGCTCGACGCCGTGCTCGCGCACGCCGCCGCCGAGCGCACCGCCCGCTTCGAGCAGGCCCGTGCCGCCGGTCAGGACGTCACGGCGCCCGACGGCCCCGTCGCCGTCGTCGTGCCGCTGCTCGCGGGCCCCGACAGCGCGCTGATCCGCCGCGTGCGCCAGGCCGTCATGGACAGCCGCGCCGCCGCCGAGCTGACCGACGTCCTCGGCCCGCACCCGCTGCTCGCCGAGGCGCTGCACGTACGTCTCTCCGAGGCCGGTCTGGCCCGCGCCGACCGCGCCCGGCTGTTCACGGTCGCGACCGCCGCCGACGGCATCATCCTGGCGACGGTCGGCGGCGACGAGGCCGTGCAGGCCGCCGGGATCACCGGCATGCTGCTGGCCGCCCGTCTCGCCGTGCCCGTGATGGCCGCCGCGCTCGACCAGGAGGGCTCCATCGCCGCGATGGCCGACCAGCTGCGCGGCTCCGGCTCGATGCAGCTCGCGGTCGCCCCGTACCTGATCGGTCCCGAGGTCGGCGACGGTCTGCTGGACGCGGCCGCCAAGGAGGCCGACTGCCTGGCCGCCGACCCGCTGGGCGCCTACCCGGCCATCGGCAAGCTGGTGCTCTCGCAGTACGCGGCGGCGCTCGGCATCACCCCGCAGCCGCAGGGCTCGCCGGTGCACTGACGCCAGGCACCACACGAAGGGCCCGCACCGGACGAACGGTGCGGGCCCTCGCGCGTGCGCGCGCGTGAAGGCGCCTCAGCCGAAGACCACGCACGAGGCCGCGGGCGCCTCGACCGAACCGGCCCGGCGCGGGATGCCGCTCTCTTCGTACAGGTCGAACCAGGTGACGTCGCCGGAGCGCTCGTTGGCGGCGTACAGGCGGCGGCCCGACGGGTCGAGGGTGAGGTCGCGCGGCCAGTGGCCGCCGCAGTCCACCGTGGCGACCAGCGCGGCCCGCTCGCCGTCCGGGTCGAGGGCGAGTGTGGCGATCGAGTCGTGGCCCCGGTTCGCGACCCACAGGAAGCGCCCGTCGGGCGCCACGACGACCTCGGACGGGTACGTCCGGTCCGTCACGCCCTCCTGGACCACCCGGGTCTCCCGCAGCGGCTCCAGGACGCCCCGGACGGCGTCCCAGCGGCAGAGGACGACGGTGGGCGCCAGCTCGTTCAGTACGTACGCGTGGCGGCCGTCGGGGTGGAACGCCAGGTGGCGGGGGCCGGAGCCGGGGCGCAGCGCGCACTCGCCGTGCGGCCGCAGGACGCCCGTCGCCGGGTCGAGCGCGCAGACGCGTACGGAATCGGTCCCGAGGTCGACGCTCACCAGCCAGCGCCCGCTCGGGTCGGGCAGCACCTGATGCGCGTGCGGACCCCGCTGGCGCTCCGGGTCCGGCCCGGAGCCCTGGTGCTTCAGTACGTACGCGGCGGGGCCCAGGCTGCCGTCCGGGCGCACCGGGAGCGTGGTGACGCTGCCCGAGGTGTAGTTGGCGGTCGCGAGGTGGCCCGCGAACAGGGCGAGGTGGGTCGGAGCGGCGCCGTCCACCGGCACCGGTTCGCCGAGGAGGACCGGGGTGTCGCCGGTGACGTCGAAGGCGGCGGCCGTGCCGTGCTCGCTCTCGCCGACCGCGTACAGCACGGTCGAGTCGGCCGACAGGGCCAGGAACGACGGGTCGGCCAGGGCGTCGGTGGCGCCGAGCGGGGTGAGCGCACCCGTCCCCGCGTCCACGGCGGCGACGGTGATCCCCCGTCCGCCCGCCGTGGTGAACGACCCGATGAATGCCCGCCCGGCGCTGCTCTCGGCCACCGTTGCTTCCCCTCTCGCGCGACTGTGCGCACCGGGGCCGCGCCCGGCGCTGATGGCCGCGACGGTAGCAGGCGGTCTAGACCAACCCCGCGAGGCGGGCGGCCGGGCGCTGAGGCTCAGCCCGTGAGGGCCGGGGCGCGCGTCGAGGTGCGCAGGGGCGTGGCGAGGTCGGCGAGCGCCCGCTCCAGGTCGTGCAGATGCGCCAGGGCGGCCTCGGCGGCGTGGTGGTGCTTGGCGGGTGCGGGGACGGTCGCGGCGGTCTGGGCGACAGCCACCGGCACCTGGTCCGTGACCGCCGCCGGGGTGACCAGCGCCTCCACCGCCGCCTCCACGCGGCGGCAGGCCGCCGTCAGGCGGGCGTCGTGCGAGGCGGCGGGGTCTGCGGCGACGGCGGTCAGGCCGTGCACCTGGCGGGCGCAGTCGTCGAGCAGCGCGATGATCTGGCGGGCGCGCGACCTGCGGCCCTTGAACGGGCTGAGCGGGTGGACCAGCGGGGCCAGCGAGAGGCGGACCCGGCCGAGCAGCAGCTCCAGCTCGGCCGCGTGCGGCGTCGGGTCGGCGCTGTCGTCCCCGGCGAGGCGGCGGGTCGCGGCGCTGGTGCAGCCGCGTACGCAGTGCAGGGCGCGCTCGATCCAGGCGTCCGTCGCCGCGTGCGTGGTGACCGGCAGGACGAGCGCGACGGCCGCCGCGGCGCCGATCGCGCCCACCGCGGTCTCCTCGAAGCGCAGCACGAGCAGCCCGGGGTGCAGCACACCGAGCAGCCCGTAGAGCAGTCCGGCCATGACGGTGACGAAGAACATCATCCAGGAGTACGACACCGGAGCCGTGTAGAAGATCCCGAAGACGCAGACGGCGACGCCGAGCGCGGTGGGCGCGGGCGCGCCGTGCAGCGGCAGTGCGACGACCAGGCCCGCGGCGATGCCCGCGACCGTGCCGAGCACCCGGCGGAAGCCCCGGACCAGGGTCTCGCCGCGCGACGCGGTGTTCACGAAGATCCACCAGGCGGTGCCGACGGCCCAGTACCAGCGCTGCTCGGAGAGCATCTGGCCCACCCCGAGCGCGATGGCGCAGGCCACCGTCGCCTGGAAGGCCTGGCGGGTGGTGGGGCGGGCGAGTCCGCGCCCGGTGAGCGGGGCCGGGGCGGCGGGCGGCGGGGTGCGCCGCTCGAAGCACCAGAGCCCGAAGCGGACCAGCGCCGAGGCCGCGATCGCCAGCCCGATGGCCCCGTACAGCTCGGGCAGCTGCGCCGGGACGGCGTGCAGGAACTGGGTCGTGAAGAACATCATGAAGCCGAACACGCCCAGCGCGTGGCCGCGCGGGCCCCAGCGCCTGGCGTAGACGCCTGCGAAGACGACGGCCAGCCAGGCCGCGTCGCGCAGCAGCGGCACGCCGTGCAGCGCGGTGGCCAGGGCGAGGACCGGGAATCCGACGGCCGGGAGCAGCGCGGTGCTGACCGCCTGGCCCCGGACGGTGGGGTCGGCGACGGTGAAGAGTGCGAGCAGCGCCGCCAGGCCACCGGTGATGGAGGCGGGCAGGGACATGCCGCACAGCTCGGCGGCGGTGACCGCGAGAGTGATGCCGAGTACGGCACGCGCGGAGACCCTCAGTCGTACAAGCCCCGGGTCCGGAGCCACAAACATCCTCTTCACGGCGGTCGCCGCGCCCCCCTTCAGTGGAGAAGCCACCCGCTCACGGCGCGACCCGTACGGGCACGCGTCGACGGACATGGCAAAGGCGCCGCGTCCGGGACCGGCGTCGTCGCCGCCCGGCGCTCTGCGGCGCCGTCTATTTGCTACGTACAACTTGCTACGGAGAAGAGGAAAGCATCCGCAGTGACACTGGCTCAACTGCTCTCGTTCCGACTGAGCCATTGGTACAGTGAAATCGCGTACGGCAGGACCATGAAGGGGCCAACGGACCATGGCAGTGGACGCGCTCGACACCCGCATCCTGCGGCTCCTCATCGAGCAGCCGCGCACGAGCGTGCGGGAGTACGCGCGTCAGCTCGGCATCGCGCGGGGCACCCTCCAGGCGCGGCTCGACCGGCTCGAACGGGACGGGGTGATCACCGGAACCGGCCCGTTCCTCTCCCCCGCCGCCCTCGGCCACCCGGTCCTCGCCTTCGTCCACGTCGAGGTCACCCAGGGACATCTCGACGAGGTGGGCGACGCGCTGGCGGCCGTGCCGGAGATCGTGGAGGCGTTCTCGATCACCGGCGGCGGCGACCTGCTGACCCGGGTCGTGGCCCGCGACGCCGGTCACCTGGAGGACGTGATCCAGCGCCTGATCCAGCTGCCGGGCGTGGTGCGCACCCGCACCGAGGTGGCCCTGCGCGAACGGGTCCCGCACCGGCTGCTGCCGCTGGTGGAAGCGGTGGGGCGGGACGCGGGCACGCCCTAGCGCGGCGTCCTGAATGGCCGCCGTCCGGCGACGGGTCTACGTTCGAGGACATCGGCACGATCGCGACCACCCCCGGAGAACATCTGCCATGGCAAAGATCCTTTTCGTGATGACCGGCGCCGAACACTGGACGCTCGCCGACGGCACCAAGCATCCGACCGGTTTCTGGGCCGAGGAGGCCGTCGCCCCGTACGAGGCGTTCACCGGCGCGGGCCACGAGATCACGGTCGCCACGCCCGGCGGTGTCGTACCGCCCGTCGACAAGGGCAGCCTCGCGCCCGAGGTCAACGGCGGCCAGGAGAACGCCGACCGGGTCGCGAAGGTCCTTGCCTCGATGGACGAGCTCCGCCACCCGCTGAAGCTGGCGGAGGTCGAACTCGACGCGTACGACGCGGTGTTCTACCCCGGCGGCCACGGCCCGATGGAGGATCTGGCGGTCGACGCCGACTCCGGCAAGCTGCTGGTCGACGCGCTCGGCTCCGGCAAGCCGCTCGGCGTGGTCTGCCACGCACCGGCCGCGCTGCTCGCCGCCACCCGCGACGACGGCACCAACGCGTTCGCGGGCTACCGCCTCACCGGCTTCACCAACGCCGAGGAGACCCAGGCGGGCCTCGCGGACAAGGCGAAGTGGCTGCTCCAGGACCGTCTGGAGGCGGCGGGCACCGACTTCCGGGAGCGCGAGCCATGGACCCCGCACGTGGTCGTCGACCGCAACCTGGTCACCGGCCAGAACCCGGGCTCGGCGGCGCCGCTGGCCGCCGAGATGCTCAAGATGCTGGGTTCCTGACCGGGCCGAGTTGCGTACCGCGCAGGAGCCGGAAGGCTGGAGAGCGTTCGAAGGCCGGGGAGCGACTGTACGTACGGACGCGGACCCGGCCGTCCGACTCAGCGAGGGGACACACCCATGCAGGACCTCGCGGCGCTCGCCGGAGAGCATCTGACCAAGGCACGCCTCGCCTCGCACGGCCGCAGCGCCCATCTCATCGTCCACGACGGCGCGCTGCGGCAGAGCGTGATCGCCCTCACCTCGGGCTCGGCACTCGACGAGCACAGCGCCCCACTGGCGTCCAGCCTCCAGGTGCTGAGCGGCCATGTGCGGCTGACGTCGAACAGCGGCAACAAAGAGCTGCGGGCCGGGCAACTCTGCGAGATCCCCAAGGAACGGCACGGGCTGCTCGCCCTGGAGGACTCGGCGGTACTGCTGACGGCCGTCACCGCCGTGATGTAGGCGTACGGACACGGCTGCGCGAGACGCCACCTCGTCCGGTCGCCCCGACCCCCACCCCCCGTACCGCGACGAACACCCCCACCGTCACCACCCACGCCGCCACCGCGACCCACAACAGCACCTCCCCCGGTGTGCGCAGCGCCCCGATGCGCGCCGCCACGCCCGTGGACAGCGCCGCCACGGCGGTCATCCCGAGCGGGAACACGGTCGCCCAGCGCCGTACGTCGTAGTGCGGCCGTGGTCTGACCACCTCGGCCGTCAGCAGGATGGCGTACGCGGCGAAGGCGAGCCCGAGCAGGACGAGCGTCGCCGTGCGCAGCACGTGGTGCGCGGTGCCGCTCCACAGCGGGGACGCGGTGAGCTTCGATCCGGCCAGCGCCGAGATCCCCAGCGCGCCGCCCGCGATCCACTGGTCGCCCGCCCCCTTCCACACCTGCCGTACGTCGAACCGGACCAGCGCCGCCGGATAGAGCAGCACCCCGAGGCAGAACAGGACGAGCGCCGCCCGGCCGAGCCAGTCGCCGCGCCCCGCCAGCGCGAGGTTCGCCGCGAGCACCGCGAGCGCCTGGGTGGCGACGCACACCAGGAAGACCCCGCCGGGCATCCGGCGCCGCCAGTGCCGTACGACCGCGTAGAGCAGAACAGGCCACAGCGCGGCGGCCAGTGCGAGCAGGACGGCGGCGGCGGGCTGCCAGCCGAGCAGCGAGAGGCGCGTGCCGAGCACGGCGGTGGCGGCGACGGCGGTGAGTGCGGGCGGAGTGTCGGCCTCCGCCTCCCAGCGGGGGCGGTCGCGCAGGAACCGCACGGTGAACCGGACGGCAAGGAGCAGCCACACCGCCGAGGCAAGCGCCAGCGCGATCCTGGAGAGGGTCTCGTGGCCGATGAGGTGCAGGCCGACCGAGACGATGCCGGTCGCCATCACCGCGGCGCCCGCCGCTGCGGGGAGGTCGGCCCACCAGTGGCCGGAAGGACGGTTCACCGTGTCATCGGTACGCGGCGACCGCCGGGGCCGCCACCGGGGTGCGCCAACGGGAGCACTCCGGGCATCCCGGACAGGCACTTCGAGACCCCGACTCCCGCTTGGTCCAGACCTATTGACGAAAGGTCTGGACCTCCTTACGGTGTGGCGCAACCGGACCCCGTACGTCTCCAGGTTCCCCACAACCCAGGAGGTTCCGCCATGCTCGGTCGGACGTTACGTCTGCTGGGGGCCGGCCTCGCGCTGGCCTGTGCCGCGCAGTTGCCCGCCGCCGCATCGCCCGCCGCGCCCTCGGCCGACACCTGCGCGGTCAAGCCGAGGCCCACGGGCAAGGTGCTCCAGGGCTACTGGGAGAACTGGGACGGGTCGTCCAACGGCGTGCATCCGCCGTTCGGCTGGACGCCGATCACCGACTCCCGGATCCCCGGCCACGGCTACAACGTCATCAACGCGGCCTTCCCGGTGATCCTTTCGGACGGGACCGTCCTCTGGGAGGACGGGATGGACGCCACAGTGAAGGTCCCCACACCGGACGAGATGTGCCGGGCCAAGGCCGCCGGGCAGACGATCCTGCTCTCCATCGGCGGCGCGGCGGCGGGAATCGACCTCAGCTCCAGCGCGGTCGCCGACCGGTTCGTGGCCACCGTGGTGCCGATCCTCAAGGCGTACCACTTCGACGGCATCGACATCGACATCGAGACCGGCCTCGTCGGCAGCGGCTCGATCACCGAGCTGTCGGCCTCGCAGGCCAACCTCGTCCGCATCATCGACGGCGTCCTCGCCCAGATGCCGTCGAACTTCGGCCTGACGATGGCCCCCGAGACGGCGTACGTGACCGGCGGCAGCGTGGCGTACGGCTCGATCTGGGGCGCGTATCTGCCGATCGTGAAGAAGTACGCGGACAACGGCCGGCTGTGGTGGCTGAACATGCAGTACTACAACGGCAACATGTACGGCTGCTCCGGCGACTCCTACTCCGCCGGCACGGTCGAGGGCTTCACCGCGCAGACGGACTGCCTCGACAGGGGTCTGGTCGTCCAGGGCACCACGGTCAGGGTCCCCTACGACCGGCAGGTCCCGGGCCTGCCCGCCCAGCCGGGCGCCGGCGGCGGCTATATGTCACCGGACCTGGTCGCGCAGGCGTGGCAGCACTACGGCGGCGCCCTCAAGGGCCTGATGACGTGGTCGATCAACTGGGACGGCTCGAAGGGCTGGACCTTCGGCGACAACGTGAAGGCGCTGCAAGGGCGTTGACCGCCCGGGACGCACACCGGAATCCCACCTTCCGAAAACCTGCACACCGCGTGCGCAGACCGGTCACCGCACACCTGTGCTCACCCTGGTCCGTACCAGTCGGCGAGGGCCTTAACAGCCGGAGTGTCCCAGTTGAGCAATTGGATATCCGGGGACGAGGAATTCATGAAGTGAAGCTCGTGAAGAAGCTGCCCCCAAGTTATGGACACCTCTGCACGCGGCGGTAATAAGCACGGTGGATAACCCCTGATCAGGGCCGGTGGGGATTGGCTGTGTACGCCGTCGGCATGCTTTGATCCTGCCCCATACGGGAGCCCCGCCAACGGGCTCCAGGTATTGAATTCCCCCCGAATGAAGGGCAGTTTCCCCATGAACATCACCCCGCAGGTCGAGACCCGCGAGATCTCCGACGCCGACCTCGACAACGTGTCCGGCGGCCTCGTCGGCACCGCGCTCGGCAACGTGACCGGCACCGCCGACTCGCTCCTCCCGGTCTCGGGCATCGTGGGCTCGGTCACGGGTCTCGTGCAGTCGACGACCGGTGTGAACGTCGGCGCGGTCACCGGCATCGCCTCGGGCCTCACCGCCGGTCTCTGAGACGCCGTGTGAGCCCCGGAACCCGCTCGGTTCCGGGGCTCCCCGCATCGTTACGCAGGTAAGGGCAGCGTCCCGTGCAATTTCGTCAACAGGCCCTGTCCAAGCTCCAGTCACCGGAGGATCTCGACCTGCCGGTGCGTTTCGCGCGCCCGCAGGGCCGTCTCGTCCTCCTCGTCACCGTGGCCGTGATGGCCGCCGCCTGCTTCTGGGCGCTGACCGGCTCGGTCTCCGCCACCGTGAGCGCACCCGGCATCCTCACGCACGCGCAGGGCAGTTACGTCCTGCAGAGCCCGTACGCGGGCCAGGTCACCGGGGTGCTCGCCAAGGAGGGCCAGACCCTGTCCGCCGGAGCCCCGCTGCTGACCGTACGTACGGAGCGCGGCGACCGGGTCGTGCGCGCGATCGCCTCGGGCCGTCTCACGGCGCTCAAGGCCACCATCGGCGCGGTGGTCGCCACCGGCGCGGACGTGGCGAGCGTGGAGCGGATCGGCTCCAGCGACGACCCCTTGATGGCGATGCTGTACGTGTCGGGTGACGCGGGCGCCTCCGTCCCGGTGGGCGCGAAGGTGGACCTCGGCGTCCAGTCCGTGCCGTCCGGGCAGTTCGGCGTGCTGCGCGGACACGTGGCCGCCGTCGGCAGGACGTCCCAGACACGCGAGCAGATCGCCGCCTTCCTCGGCGACGCCCAGCTCGGCGAGCAGTTCTCGCAGCACGGCAGGCCGGTCGCGGTCCTGGTGCGCCTCGATCGCTCGGCCGCCACCAAGTCCGGCTACGCGTGGTCGTCGGCGCAGGGTCCGCCGTACGCGGTCGACTCCATGACCCCGGCCTCCGGCACCGTCCATCTGGCCGACCAGCGTCCGATCGATTGGCTGCTCCCGTGACCGCCCCGCACACCGCACCTCCCCAGCTTCCCCCGCCCGGACGGCGCCGCCGCGACAACCCGCCACCGGACAGGCGCCGTTCACGGTCGGCGCCGAAACCGAAGAAGACGAAGACGGTACGCACCCCCACCATCCTCCAGATGGAGGCACTGGAATGCGGCGCGGCCTCGCTCGCCATGGTGCTCGGCCACCACGGCCGGCATGTGCCGCTGGAGGAGCTGCGCATCGCCTGCGGCGTCTCGCGCGACGGCTCCCGGGCCAGCAACGTCCTGAAGGCGGCCCGCAGTTACGGCCTCACGGCCAAGGGCATGCAGATGGAAACGGCCGCTCTGGCCGAGGTCCAGGGGCCCGCCATCCTCTTCTGGGAGTTCAACCACTACGTCGTGTACGACGGCCCGGGCCGCCGGCTCGGACGGCGTGGCGTGTACATCAACGACCCCGACAAGGGCCGCCGTTTCGTGCCCGCCGAGGACTTCGACACCAGCTTCACCGGTGTCGTCCTCGTCCTGGAACCGGGCGCATCGTTCCGGCGCGGCGGCAAGCGGCCCGGCGTCCTGGCCGCTCTGCCGGCCCGGCTGCGCGGCACCACCGGCACGATGCTCGCCGCACTCCTGGCCAGCCTGCTCCTGGTGGCCGTCGGCGCGACGCTGCCCGCGCTCAGCCGTACGTATATCGACATGTTCCTGATCGGCGACCAGACCTCGCTGCTCGGGGTGCTGTTCGCGGCGATGGGCACCATGGTGGCGCTCACCGCCGTGCTGACCTGGCTCCAGCAGGCGAACCTGCTGCGCGGGCGCGTCATCTCGTCGACGCTGGGCGGCGCCCGGTTCTTCCGGCATCTGCTCAGACTGCCGGTCACCTTCTTCGCCCAGCGCAGCCCGGCCGACCTCGTCCAGCGGCTCCAGTCCAACGACGCGGTGGCCGAGACCCTGGCCCGCGATCTCACGGCCGCCGCCGTGGACGGGGTCGTGGTGCTGCTCTACGCGTTCGTGCTGTGGAGCTACGATCCGCAGCTCACCGTCATCGGCATCGGGATCGCCCTGCTCAACGTGGTCGCGATGCGCATCGTCGTACGGCTGCGGGCCACCCGTACGCAGAAGCTGAGGGCCGACAGCGCACGGCTGACCAACACCTCGTACACCGGCCTGCAGTTGATCGAGACGATGAAGGCGACTGGCGGGGAGGACGGGTACTTCCGGCGCTGGGCGGGGCAGCACGCGACCACGCTGGAGGAGCAGCAGCGGCTCGGGGTGCCGAGCGCGTGGCTGGGGGTCGTCGCGCCGCTGCTCGCGACGCTCAACAGTGCGCTGATCCTGTGGATCGGCGGGCTGCGGGCGGTCGAGGGGCATCTCTCGATCGGTCTGCTGGTCGCCTTCCAGGCGCTGGTGACCCGCTTCACCGCGCCGGTCACCCGGCTCAACTCGGTGGCCGGACGGGTCCAGGACTTCGCGGCGGACGTCGCCCGGCTCAAGGACGTCGAGAACTTCCCGGTGGACGCGCTGTACTCGCGCGGCGAGGTCGCCGAGAGCACCCGCAGGCTCAAGGGCCATGTGACGCTTGAGAACATCACCTTCGGGTACAGCCCGCTGGACGCCCCGCTGCTCACCGGCTTCTCGCTCTCCGTGGGGCCCGGGCAGCAGGTGGCGCTGGTGGGCGGCTCCGGCAGCGGCAAGTCGACCGTTTCCCGGCTGATTTCGGGGCTCTACGCGCCCTGGGAGGGCACGATCCGTATCGACGGGCAGCGCCTGGAGGACATCGCGCGCGGCGCGCTCGCCGCGTCGGTCTCCTTCGTCGACCAGGACGTCTTCCTCTTCGAGGGCACGGTCCGGGACAACGTGGCGCTGTGGGACCCGTCGGTCCCCGACGACGCGGTGGTGGCCGCGCTCAAGGACGCGGCGCTGTACGAGGTGGTCGCCCGGCGCCCGGGCGGCATCCACAGCCGGGTCGAGCAGGACGGCCGCAACTTCTCCGGCGGCCAGCGCCAGCGCCTGGAGATCGCCCGCGCACTGGTGCGCCGCCCGAGCATCCTGGTGCTCGACGAGGTCACCAGCGCCCTGGACGCGCAGACCGAGCAGGTCATCATCGACAACCTGCGCCGCCGTGGCTGCGCCTGCGTCGTGATCGCCCACCGGCTGAGCACGGTCCGCGACAGCGACGAGATCGTCGTCCTCGACCACGGCACCGTCGTGGAACGCGGCCGCCACGAGGACCTGGTCGCCGCCGGGGGCCCGTACGCCGAGCTGGTCAAGGAGCACTGAGGTGACATCCGTCCACCACCTCCCGAACGCCGGCGCGGCCGGACCCGACGCGGTCATCGGCGCACTCGGCGGCCTCGGCCGGCACATCGACTGCACCGGACTGCGCGGCCTCGCCCTCGAAGGGCCGCAGGTGCTGTGGCTCGTCATGGGCGGCGCCCTGGACCTGTTCGCGGTCGACGCGGTGGAGCAGGGCCACTGGCACTTCCTGGGCCGCCTCGAACCGGGCACGCTGCTCCTGGGCCCCGTCGAGGGCCCGCGCCACACCCTCATCGGCCGCCCGCTGCGCGAGTGCGTACTGCGCCGGATCCCGCTGCGCGAGCTGTACCGTTCGTACGACACGGAGTACGGCGCGTACGAGGGCCAGTACCCCAGTCAGTACGACACCGGCGACGCCGCGCTCAGCCTCCTTGAACACGCCTTCTCGCTCGGCGTCGGGCGCGGCCAGCGCGTGTTGTTCGAGGCCCCGCTCGACGGCCGTACGCAGGTCGACGAGACGGTGGCCGACGACGACGTCCTGTGGCTGCCGATGTCGCCCGGCAGCGTCCAGTACGGCGCCGCGTTCAGCGCGGAGGCGGCCGGTGACCTGCTCGTCGACGGCGCGCTGTGGCAGGGCATGGTCAACCGGCAGTACCGTCTGCTGTCCGCCCTCGACCGCTGGATCGAACGCCTTGAGCGCGCCCACGAGGACCGGGCGGCGGCCGGGATCAAGGCGGGCGAGGCCGTCCGCGACGAGGCCGACCGGGCGCTTGTGACCTCCATCGGCCGCCCCCGTAAAGCGAGTTCGGCGAAAACGGCAGCCGGTGACGACGCCACGTACGCGGCGTGCCGACTGGTCGCCGAGGCAGCAGGAATCACCCTCATGGAGCCGTCACGCGGCGGCGCGGTGAGCGAACGCATCGACCCGGTCGAACGGGTCGCGGTCGGCTCGCGCATCCGCACCCGCCCGGTGCGCCTCGACGGGCGGTGGTGGCGCGACAACGCCGGGCCCCTGGTCGGCCACCGCGCCGCGAGCGGAGCCCCGGTCGCGCTGCTCTGGCGCCGGGGCGGCTACGAGGCGGTCAACGCCGTGACCGGCCGACGCACCCGGGTCGACGACGCCAACGCCGACGAGTTCGAGCCGCGCGCCGTGATGTTCTACCGGCCGCTGCCGGATCGGCCGTTGAGCACCTGGCGACTGCTGCGCTTCAGCCTGCGCGGCACCCGCGCCGACCTGCGCAATCTGATCCTCGCCGGGCTGGTGACGGTCGGCCTCGGCGCGCTGGTGCCACTGGCGACCGGGCAGGTGCTGGGCGTGCTCGTACCCCGGGCCGAGAGCGGCCTCATCGTGCAGGTCTCGCTGGCGGTGATGGTCGCGGGAATAGTGGCGGCGGCCTTCACACTCCTGCAGAACCTCACCATCCTGCGAATGGAGGGGCGCATAGAGAGCACGCTCCAACCGGCGGTGTGGGACCGACTGCTGCGCCTGCCGACGAAGTTCTTCGCCGAACGCTCCACCGGTGAGCTGGCGAGCGCGGCGATGGGGGTCAGCGCGATCCGCCGGGTGCTCTCGGGCATCACCCCGGTCGTCGTCCAGTCGGTCACGATCGGCGTCGTGAACCTCGTCCTGCTGCTCTGCTTCAGCGTCCCGCTGGCGCTGACGGCGATGGCGATGCTGCTCGTCATCGCGGGCGTGTTCCTGACGCTGGGGATGTGGGAACTGCGCTGGCAGCGCCGCCTGGTCGCGCTAGGCAACAAGCTCAACAACCAGGCGTTCCAGACCCTGCGCGGCCTGCCCAAGCTGCGGGTCGCCGCCGCGGAGAGCTTCGCGTACGCGGCGTGGGCGCGGGAGTTCGCCCGCAGCCGCGAGCTCCAGCAGCGGGCGGACCGCATCAAGAACGTGACGACGGTGCTCAACGCGGTGTATCTGCCGCTGTGTTCCTTGGTGGTGTTCGTCCTTCTGGCGGGCCCGGCACGCGGATCGCTCTCGGCGGGCGCCTTCCTGACCTTCAACACCTCGGTGACGATGCTGCTGACAGCGGTGACCCAGCTGACCGGCGCGTTCCTGTCGGCGGCCGCAGCGCTGCCGATGTACGAGCAGATCAAGCCGGTACTCGACGAGGCCCCCGAGACGCACGGCACCAGCACGCAGCCAGGCGTCCTGACGGGCGAGATCGAGGCGAGGAGCGTGTCTTTCCGTTACGGCGAGGACGGCCCGCTGGTACTCGACGAAGTTTCTCTGAAGGTCCGGCCGGGCGAGTTCGTGGCGATAGTAGGCCCCAGCGGCTGCGGCAAATCCACGTTGCTTCGCCTACTGATCGGCTTCGACAAACCGATCTCGGGCAGCGTCCTGTACGACGGCCAGGACCTGACGGCGCTCGACCCGGCGGCCGTGCGCCGCCAGTGCGGTGTCGTCCTGCAGAACGCCCAGCCGCTGACCGGCTCGATCCTCGACTGCGTCTGCGGCGCGGAGGTGTTCAGCCAGGAGGAGGTGTGGCAGGCCATCGCGATGGCGGGCCTGGCCGAGGACGTCCAGCGGATGCCGATGGGCCTGCACACCATGATCGCCGGCGGCGGCGCGGTCTCCGGTGGCCAGCGCCAACGCCTGATGATCGCCCAGGCCCTCGTCCGCCGCCCGCGCGTCCTCTTCTTCGACGAGGCGACGAGCGCGCTCGACAACGAGACCCAGCGCGTGGTCATCGAGAGCACCCGCGCCTTGGCCGCCACCCGCGTGGTAATCGCCCACCGCCTCTCCACGGTCCTGGACGCGGACCGCGTACTGGTGATGTCGGAGGGCCGAGTGGTCCAGGAGGGCCCGCCTGGGGAGCTGTTGGCGGATACGGGTGGGGCCTTGCATGAGCTGGTGCGGCGGCAGTTGCGGTGATCTCCGAGGACTTCGGCACTGCGCTGCTGTGCCGGCCTCAGCCTCGCGTCATCATGATCACCGACGTTGGCAGCGCGATCACACCACAGACGGCGAAGAGACTGCCGATACCGCGTACGAATCCAGGACGGACGGACCGTGCCCTGACCTGATGCACGGACCCCTGCTCCAGCCTGTCCACAACGAAGGCATGGAAGCGATCGGACGCATTCTTGGTCGCCAACACTCCGCCGCCGATGAGCGTCACTAGCCCCCAGACCAGGAGGAACGGGCCGGGGCTGGGCTCGGTCTGGCCCGCAAGAAGCATCATGATCACATCCTTCATCGGCCGCGCGATGCGGGTCAATCGGCTGGCGCGGTGTGGTCGGCGGAGCGGCTTTGGGTGGTGCGCGACGTCATCCCGTACCGGCTCCACGTCCACGCCCCCTATGGGGGCAGCCGCGCGCATCGGGATGTAGAAGCCGCGAGCAAGCAAGGCCAGGTGCAGTTACTCGGCTAGTCGCGCCCCCGATACGTCGCGCTTCGCTGTGCGTGTCCACAGTGGCCCAGCTCCGCTTCCGTTGCGATCTCGGCTTGCCCTACGCAACCGCGTGACCACACACGGCAGCACCGTTGCCGCAACGTCGGGACCGTACGATCTGGCATGCGTCTGGCACGACCTTTTCGTCCCGAAGTCTCGGCTATGGGGCCATTGAGGTCCACTGGGCTGGTCACTCGGCCGCTGACGGTCTGGGTCAACGGCACGGTCAGACCATTGCCGTCCGACCGTGAGGCTGGGCCGAACTTCCCCGCGATGCTTGACGATCGGGCAGGACAGTCGGTCCCGGCAGCTACGCTGCATTGGGTAGCGGGACAAGTCGGGGGAGGTGCCCTTCGTGGCGGCCATCAGCGCGAGCCGGAAGATCGAGCGTGCAGGAGTCAACGCCCTGCGAACGCTGCTCGAGGAGCATGACCACCTTGTCCAGGAGATCGACGGGGGCGCTGATCACGGCGAAGACCTATACGTTGGGTTCGCCAGTGAAGGCCGGCGTACCGGACACGTCATCGCTATCCAGGTGAAGAGCGGCCAGAAGTACAAGCGGGCCAAGGGGTACGCCATCCCTGTCGCCGACCATCGGGATGACTGGAAGGAGAGCCGTCTCCCTGTGGTGGGCGTGGTCTATGACCGCGACGAAAAGCGACTCTTCTGGGTCAACCTCACCAAGGAATTGCGACGTGGTAGCGAAACGACGTGGATTCAGGTTCCGCGGGCCAATGAGTTGACCGATGAGTCTCTCCACAGATTTATCGCTGAACTTCAGGAGTTCATCGACGCGCAGAGTGTGTGGCTCGCCAGCGAAGACGAGACAGCAGGCCAATCACCCGCCGCAGTCCGCAAGTCTTCCAAGGGAATTCTGAGTCTCACCACCCCGGCAACCCTGTCGGAGGCTGCGCAACCCACCGCGCACGGGAGCGCGGCTACAACCGCGAACGGGCGCACGGCCCCTACGGCACCCGGTCCGGAGCCGAAGCAGAGGAGCACCGTCACCGCCGAGCATGACCCGGCAGATCCGTCATCCGTTCTCGACGCGTCAGTCGCTGCATTGAAGGCCGATCGCCATCACACGCGAGAGCGCGGCTACCAGGACGGAGTGCGCCTAGCTCCTCACCTTGGCTGGCTGACTCTCGATGAGCTTGCCAACCGAGATTTCGACTTCGGAGGCTGGTTGGATGGCTGGCGCAATGGGTGGCTAGAAATACAGATGGGACAAGCCCCCTCGGGCACCACGAGGCCAACTTGGCTGCCGCTACTCGCCGATCACCTCGGAGCACTGGTCGACCCGATCGGCTATGACCGTTGGTCCTTTACTCCGAGCAGGGCATATCTCGACGGTTTCGTCGCCGGGCTTCGCACGGTGTCGCAGGACGCAGGAGCGACCATGCCAGGCCGCATATCACCCAGGCAGCCGTCTGTCGGGCCGCAGTCTGCACCCACCCCTGGCGCCGGCACCGCACGGAACCAGGAAGAGCAGCAGATCAGTGCTGATGCCGCACCTGCCGCAGGAGGCCAGGGACCCTCAGGCGCAGTGTCCGCAGAGGCCGTCACACCGCCGGTTGTATGCAGCGATCAGAAGAGACTAACCACCGTCAAAGGCGTGCTCGGGAGCATCAACTTCGACGGCGAAACCGTCACCATCCGCAAGGAAGGCTACGGCCCACGCATGAAAGGAATTCGGTCACTCACCGTCCGAGAGATTGACCACGTCATCGTAAAGCCAGCCACAGCGATGTTTCACGGTTATATCCAATTCGTCGTACGAGACCACCCGCCTGCGCCTGACCAACGCCTAAGCACGGCCAGCGGACGACCGCACCGGGAAGACCCAGACTCAATGTCATACGCACGGCGCGCCAACCGTGAAATCGAACACCTTAAGGCAAAGATTGAGAGCGCAATCGTCACGGCGAGGGATGGCGTCCCACCAAGTGGTGTAGCAGCGATCACCGCGTAGCCCCTGGTCATGGGGCGGCCATCGCGCAACTCTCCGAGTAACGAAGCTCGTCAAGACGATCCACAACCACTGCCCCTCGCCGACAGCCCTGCACCAACAACCCGATCATCGTTGTAGCGGCGGTCGGGCGGCCACAGAGGTCGGCGGAGTCTGATTCCGTGTCAAGGCGGCAAGTGCGGCCATCGGATGAGGCCGGCACCGCGCTGGCATAGATTTTGCGGCCAGGCCTCATCCTTATCAGGTCGATCCAAGGGCGGCCGGAACCTCGGCCAACCGCCTTGCTGCCCCGACTGGCCTGCCGCTGCTGTTCGGCCTTGGTCGGCGGCATCCACGACTGTTGGGGTCAGCTGCTGATGTCAGAAGGCTGCTTGCCGAGCTTGCTGTAGTAGTCACGGCAGAACGTCACAAGATCCTCCGCATGCAGCGCACCGTACTCTTCAGGCGTTGTGTGATCGACAGCCTGGATGACGTGGTGAGCTGAAGTCGAGCGATAGCCCATCGCGCTGTCCATCTCCGATATCTCCACAGCCCAGTACTTCACCAACGTCGGCGACTCCTGAAAGCTGCTGTAAGTGATCGTGTCCCGGAGATCCCAGTCCTTGATCACAACGTTCAGCCCCTCAGCGAGAGCCGCGCGGGCATACTCGATGGCAGCGTCGAGACTCAAGCTGTAAAAGGTCAGAGGGCGGCCATTGGGCTCGCGCGGGGTAGCCATACCCGCACTCTATGAGCTACCTGAGGTCGGCTGTGCGGCTTTGGCCGGTGTCCTGCCCGGTTTGGGGTTGAGCATGATCATGGGGCCATACGCTTGCCAGCGACTCGGGCAGCCTTGGCCTGCCCGCTGATGTGTCCGAGTGGCCCCCTGGTCTTGCTCGACGTGGGACCCGGACCGGGGAGGTGGGTAAATCCGTGGAGCCGACTGCCCCAGCCACGGCGTACCCCTTCTCTGGCATCAGGCGGCTGGTCGCCATGCGTGCGGCACGGGTGCCGCCGGGCCAGAGCGGGGCGGAGACAGGAGCGCAGGCCGCAGGCCCGGCCCGCGTCAGCGGGCCGCCTTGAACCTGTAGAGAAAGTTGTTACTCAGGCCCAAGCTCAGGCCCAGGGCCATACGCAGATGCGTCGGCGCTCGCCCGCCGCTATCGGGCTCACCAGCCACACCATGGCCAAGGAGCCTTGGACCAGGGTTAGCGTCGTCAACTGCTGTTCGCGAAGCTCCCGTTCCGCCTTCCGGCCGTCCGGCCATCCGGCCATCCGGCCATCCGGCCATCCGGCCATCCGCCAGGAACGCCCGCGCCGCCCGCAGCGTCTCGCCCTCGAAGCCCGGCAGCGCCGTCCGCACCGCGATCCGCACCCAGCGCACCGCCTCCTCGACCGAGTCGACCTCCAGGGCGGCGGCATTGACGCGCTCCCCCGTGTCCCGGAGCTCGGCCGAGAACTCGCGCAGGAACCCCGGCCCCTCAGCATGGGAGCTCCGCCGTCACCGTGCGGCCCGCCTCATCGCCCGTCACCGACAAGCGGCTCGCGAGCGCCATGACGATGCTCAACCCCCGCCCGTGAATGGCTTCTTCCGCCGCCTCGGTGACCTTCGGGCCTTCCGGCGTCCCGCCCGAGTCCGTGACCGCCACGGTCACCCGGCCCTCGGTGACCGTCAGCATCACCTGGAGCACGTGCGCGGCCGTGTGAGTCAGCGCGTTCGTCCCCAGCTCGCTGACGACGAGGACGTCGTCGACCCGGGGGTGCGCCCGTAAGACATCCCGGGTCCAGCGCCGGGCGCGAGCCACTTCTTCCGGGGAACCTGGGCAGATCAGCCCCCAGGCTCCCGCTGCATGTAGTTGCAGGCAGGCGGCCCATGGACCGGGTTTTCACGGGCTCGTGCTAGATGAGTCGAACGCCGTCGTGTGCGCGGACGGCCGGCGGGGACATGCGATCCAGTGCGTCCAGGACGCGGATCGCGTACGCCTCGTCGGCGAGCTCGACCACTTCCTCGCGGGTGACCCAACGCAGTGCTCGGGTCTCGTCGCCGACCGTGGGAGCGCCGTCGATGGCTTCACAGCGGAAGACCAGGGAGACGATCAGGCCGGTCATGTTCTTGTACACGCCGGTCAGCATCGCCGGGAGGGCGATCTTGATGCCCGTTTCTTCCAGAACTTCGCGTTGCAGGGCTTCGGGGAGGGATTCCTCTCGTTCGACCACGCCGCCGGGCGGCTCCCACTTACCGTTGTCGCGCCGCTTGATCACAAGCGCGCGGCCCGCGTCGTCGACGATGACGCCAGCGACGCTGACGGAGTGCGGGCGATCGGTGCTCACGTTCCTCGGCCCTCCCGGGTCTGGCTAGGCTCTCCACCATAGCGATCCGGGTCACCTGCTCGTCTAGATATCCAAAGGAGTACGTACATGGCTCTCCCGTCCGGTCTTCTGGGCGCGCTGGACCCGACCAGTGACCGCGCTGTCTTCCGTCAGATTGCCGACCACCTGCGCGAATCCATCGACAAGGGCCGTTTCCGCGAGGGCGACAAACTGCCCTCGGAGACCGAACTGGTCGACCATTACGGCGTCTCCCGCATGACCGTTCGCAACGCCCTCTCGATCCTCCAGGGCGAAGGGCTCGCGGTCTCCGAGCACGGCAGGGGCGTCTTCGTACGGCCCCGCCCGCCGGTGCGCCGACTCGCTTCCGACCGGTTCGCTCGCCGCCACCGCGATCAGGGCAAGTCCGCCTTCACGGTGGAGGCCGAAGCCGCGGGCGTGCACTCCGAGGTCGACGGCCTGGAGGTGAAGGAGGAGAAGCCCTCCCAGGACGTCTCCGCCCGCCTCGGCTCCCCGCGCAAGGTCCTCGCCCGCCGTCGCCGCTACCTCATCGACGGACGCCCGGTCGAGTTCGCGACCTCGTACCTCCCCCTCGACATCGCGCGCGGCACCCAGATCGCCGAACCCAACCCCGGCCCCGGCGGCATCTACGCCCGCCTGGAGGAGAAGGGCCACCGCCTCGACCACTTCGAGGAGGAGATCCGCGCCCGCATGCCCTCCCCGCAGGAAGTCCGCATGCTCCACCTCGCGACCGGCGTCCCCGTGATCCATCTGATCCGTACCGCGTACGACACCGAAGGCCGCGCCGTCGAAGTCTGCGACACCGTCATGGCCGCCGACGCCTTCGTCCTCGCCTACCAACTCCCCGCCAACTGACGGCACTCGATACGGGGCGTGCACTCGGCAGGATTCGAACCCGCACCCTTCCACTCCGCAGTCAGAAATCCGCCTGCGCCCAAACATCCGCCCGCCCGACCGACTCCAAGGCGTACTTCGTGCAGTACAGGTGACGGATGTACTCGATCGCCGGGTCGTGGACGCGGAACTCCCCCGCCGGGTACAGCACCGTCAGCTCGTACGAGCGCTCGCGGTTGATGTTGCCGTTCTTGTCGCGCCACTGGCCGCGGCCCTCCTGGATGGTCAGGCCGGAGGGGAAGCGGGGGGTGACCACGTCGGCTACGAACTTCATGAACTCGTCGTCGGGGATGGGCGGTTGGCCGCCGTGGCGGCCGGAGCCGAAGTAGAGGTGGGTGGCGATGTACGGGCTGCCGTGTCCCCCGGCGGGCCGTGAGGCCGACGCGGTGGCTGTCCCGTAGGCGACGTCCGACGTGGGGCCCTGGGTGACGAAGAGGAGCGCGACCGCCACGAGGGCGGCGGCCGCGGGCGTCGACAACCGTATGTGCAGCATGGTGTCCCTGTCTGTTGGTGTGGTCCTGGTGGGGGTGTTCTCAGTGGCGTGACGCCGACCGGGGTGTGGCTGTCGGCGGTCTGTCGCCGACCTCGTACGCGTTACGGGGAACCCGGCACGCACTTCAGCAAGAACGCTGCCGCGTCCCGCAGATTCGTCGGGGCGTCGGCGCAGCCGAGGAGTTGGGCCGCCGTGCTGGCGAGCGTCTGCGTCGTGCGTACCGAACCGATCGCGCCCGCGCGCGGCGCGATGTCCGTGATCAGGTCCTCCGCCTCGGACCACGCCCCGGAATCAACCAGCGCTGCCAGCAGTTCGGCGGTGAACAGGTGCCGGTAGGACGGGCCGGGGGCCGTGGCCGCCTCGTAGAGGAGGGGGACAGCCGTGTCCCACTCGCGCAGCCGGGCGTGCACCCAGCCGCGGTGGCCGAGCAGTTCGATCTCGTCGATCCACCAGGCCCAGTGCGGGTCGTCGGCCGAGACGCCGTCCAGGAAGCGGCTCTGGGCGCGGGAGATGAGGTCCACGGCCTCCCGGCGGCCGCCCAGCAGCGCGCTCGCGTGCGCCTGCCGGACCAGGACGAGGCTGCTGACCCTGGCGGGGAGCGGCCTCGGACCGGCAACGCGCGAGGCGGTCTCCAGGGCGCGTCTCGGGCGGCCGGTGTGGGTGTCGAGCATGCTGTCGTTCAGGAGTACGAGGCGGGACATGCCGCGGTCGCCGCAGAGTTCGGCGAGGGCCAGCGCCCGGGCGTTCATGTGGTGGGCGCGGCCGTAGAAGCCCGCGTCAAAGAGGATCCAGCCGATGACCTCGCACAGTTCGGCGAGGGCGGCCAGGAGGTCGCTCTCGCGGCCTCGCAGCCGAGTGGGGTCGGAGGTCAGGTGTGGAATGCTCCGCAGCGCCTCGCGTACCGCCGGTACGGCGGCCGTTGCCCCGCACTCGGCGTCGATCGACACGAGCCGCTGCACGGTGCCCAGGGCCAGCGGGATCAGCGTGCCGGGGTCGGCGTCGGGAGCCGTTGCGGGGCGCGGCCGAGCCTTCGACGCCGTGGCCGGGCGCGGTCGAGCCCTCGAAGCCGCTGCGGACCGTACGGTCATGAGCTGAGCTGCACGTTGGTGCGCCGGGGCCGGGCCTGCGCGAGCGCAGTGAAAGACGACGCCACCTCGGTCAGCCACTCCACCTCGTCGCGGAAGTCGTCGTACGGCGGCCGTGCGGGGATGTCGGACGCGTCGGCCCGCTCAGCACGTTCCTCGGCCGGAATGCTCAGCACGGCACGCACCTGCAACGCCTCGCCGAGCGGCGAGGTCGGGTCGTCGGGCAGATCCAGGGAGCGGGCCTCACGGGAGAAGTCTGCCAGCGACAGCGTGGTGCGCAGCATCAGTTGGCCGTCGCGGATCTCGATGACGCGGCGGTAGAGGCTGTAGTGCGGATCTCGGGGCGGGATGAGGTCGCGCGGCCAGCAGCGGGGCGGGTCGAGGGCGATGTCGGGCGACGCCTGGTACAGCGCCCACCACAGGGGCCGCAGCCGCAGATACGAGCGGTAGCTGCGCAACCAGCCCAGCGCGCGGGTGAGATGGATGCCCCAGGACGGAATCGTCCACCCCAGGATCTGGAGCAGCGCCCCGACGCTGCCGCAGGTCCACTGGATGGGGTCGAGCGCGGAGGCGTCGAAGTGCAGCCGGGTGCCGGCGATCTGGATGCTGCGCGTGACGCAGTAGACCATGATCAGGCTCGCGCCGACGGTCACCGTACGCATACCGAACCGCAGCCATTGCCGGTTGGCCATCTTGGTGAAGCGCAACGACAGCCGTACGGTCTCGAATTGACCGATGCCGCAGATCAGGAGATAGAAGGACATGTAGAGCGCGTAGCGGCCGTCCTGAATGCTGAGCAGGATCGTCGATGTGGCCGATTTCGACTTGGCGAACGGGGTCGCCACGAACGACGCCACGAAGAGCACGGTCAGTGCGACGCCGAAGAACAGCATGCGGCGCCGGGCCCTGAGCGGGGCTTCTTCGGGCGGCGAGGACCAGTAGACGAGAACCACCTGCTGGGCGGCGGTCAGGACGACCACCGCCACCTGCACGATCAGCGACGTGATGTTGGGGCGGCCGAAAAGCGCGGAGATGTGCAACCGCAGAACGTCGAGGTCGACCAGGAAACTGATCCCGGAGCAGAAGAAATACGTGCACAGCGCCCACAGCGCCGGGTCGTTCCTTCTGCGCAGAAGGTCAGGAAGGCGATAGGCGAAAGCCGCGAGTCCGCCGATGGCACAGGTCCACGACAGGAATCCATAGAAGTCGTTCATCCGTGATCCGGTTTGCCGACGCCGTTCTCGATACGCGCGACGACCTCCGCGGCCTCCGCCGGCACGCCCCAGGCGGGTTCGAGCCATCGCTTGGTGGCCCTGGCCAGGATCAACGAGGCCATCATCTCGGCCTCCTGCTCCTCGTCGTCGCTGTAGCGGGAACGCATCAGCATGCTCTGGACCACGCCCGGGCCGACGTCCGAGAACAGCGGGCCGGTTCCGCTCTCCTCGAATTTCACCGAGCCGCGGTGCTGAAAGGCGATATGGGCCAGTTCATGCGCGATGATGTGTTCCTTGTGCGACGCCGAGGCCGCCTTCTCGTACGCGATGATGTCGAAGTCGTCCATTTTCAGCCAGAGGCCGAAGAGATGGCGCTCCGGGAACGGCATCGGAATGAGATGGATGGGACGCTCGTTCTGCGCACTCAGATAGCGGTGGAGTTCATCGATGCCGCAGCCGTGGTCCATACCCCACTGGGCGAGCAGAGCCTCACACGTCTGGCGAACCTTTTTCAGGCGACGCCTGCGCCGACGGTCCTCCGGCGACGGCAACGCGGAATCGGACACCTTCATCCCCGGCCCTGACCTCGCTGATTCAACACGCCCACGATTCAGGGGTCCCGAACCCCGAGCAGACAACGCGGCCATGATGCCACACGGTCAACTGGCAGACGATTGGCGCGAGTTCGCCCGGTGTACGCGTTGGCGAGAATTCGCCCCTCGCATATCAGCCCAGAAAGCTCAGCCTTACCTGCCGCTGCGGGTTGTCCTTGTTCGTGTCGACCAGACACACCGACTGCCACGTCCCCAGCTCCAGCCGCCCGGCCACGACCGGAAGCGTGGCGTGCGGCGGGACGAGGGCCGGCAGCACGTGGTCGCGGCCGTGGCCGGGGCTGCCGTGCCGGTGCTGCCAGCGGTCGTCGGCCGGAAGGAGCGTGTGCAGCGCCGCCAGCAGGTCGTCGTCGCTGCCCGCCCCCGTCTCCAGAACGGCGATGCCGGCCGTCGCATGGGGGACGAACACATTCAGGAGGCCGTCCCGGCCACCGGCCGCCTCCTGGAGGAACCGCTCGCAGTCCCGGGTCAGATCGAATACGGTCTCGGAGCTTCCGGTGGTGACACGGAGTACTTGGGTGGTGAAGACATCGGGCATGCCTCCATCCTGCCGCCCGGTCCTGGGTAGCGCGCTATGGGTCTCGCACAGGGACGACCCTGCTGTCGCGCCGGGAAGATCTGCGCACCCCCCTTGGTTAGTGGAACCGTGAACGACTTCGTGGCGCAGGAAGCACGGGACACGCAGGACGTGGACGTGGTGGTCATCGGCGCCGGGCAGGCGGGTCTGTCCGGCGCCTACCATCTGCGCCGGGCCGGGCTGGAGCCGGACCGCGACTTCGTGGTCCTCGACCACGCGCCCCGGCCCGGCGGCGCCTGGCAGTTCCGCTGGCCGTCCCTCACTTACGGCAAGGTGCACGGAATGCACGCGCTGCCCGGCATGGAGCTGACCGGCGCGGACCCGGCGCGGCCGTCCTCTGCGGTGATCGCGGAGTACTTCGCGCGCTACGAGGACACCTTCGGGCTACGGGTCCACCGGCCGGTGGAGGTGAACGCGGTACGGGAGGGCGAGCGGGGGCGGCTGCTCGTGGAGACGTCCGAGGGGACGTACGCCACGCGCGCGCTGCTGAACGCGACCGGCACCTGGGACCGGCCGTTCTGGCCGCGCTACCCTGGCCAGGAGACGTTCCGTGGGCGCCAGCTGCATACCGCGAACTATCCGGGTCCGGAAGAGTTCGCAGGTCAGCGTGTTGTGGTGGTCGGTGGCGGGGCCTCGGGCACGCAGCATCTGATGGAGATCGCGGAATACGCGGCCTCGACGACCTGGGTGACGCGGCGGCCCCCGGTGTACCGGGAGGGCCCCTTCACCGAGGAGCTGGGGCGGGCGGCGGTCGCGATGGTCGAGGAGCGTGTACGGCTCGGGTTGCCGCCGAGGAGTGTCGTGTCGGTGACGGGGCTGCCGCTGAACGACGCGATTGTCGCGGCGCGGGCGAAGGGGGTGCTGGACCGGTTGCCCATGTTCGACCGGATCACCCCGGGCGGGGTGGTCTGGGACGACGGGCGGTCGGTGGATGCCGATGTGATCCTGTGGGCTACCGGGTTTCGGCCCGTGATCGACCATCTGGCGCCGCTGAAGCTGCGCACGGCGGGTGGGGGGATCCAGATCGACGGTACTCGTGCGGTGCGGGATGAGCGGGTGCATCTGGTGGGGTATGGGCCGTCGGCTTCGACTATCGGAGCCAATCGCGCGGGGCGCTCCGCTGTTCGGGAGATACGGGAGTTGCTGAGTGCGCCGGTGGAGGTGCCGTGATTCGTCTGCGGGCCGCCGTGGGCTTGTCGCGCAGTTCCCCGCGCCCCTAAAGAAAAAAGACGGGGGACGGGGCTCGGCTAACCCGCCGGCTTGCTCCGGTGGTTGTTGAACTCCCTTACGTTCCGCTGCTGTTCCGCATAGCTGCTCGTGAAACGTGTGTCGCCCGGGGCCACCGTGACGAAATACAGCCAGTCCCCCGGTGGCGGCGCGATCGCCGCGTTCAGGGCCTGTTGGCCCGGGTTGTCGATCGGGGTCGGGGGCAGGCCGTCGCGCGCGTAGGTGTTGTACGGGCTGTCGGTCCTGGTGTCGGCGTGGGTGGTGGACAGGGTGGAGCGGTTCAGGGCGTAGTTGAGCGTCGAGTCCATCTGTAGCGGCATGCCTTTGGCCAGCCGGTTGTAGATGACCCGGGAGACCTTGCCCATGTCGGCCGTGGTGTCGGCCTCGGCCTGCACGATGCTGGCGACGACCACCGTCTGATAGACCGTCAACTTGTTGCGCCCGGCACCGGCCGCGATGTGGTCCTTGCCGAAACGTTTGTTGGCGGTGTCGACCATGTACGCGAGCAGCCCGGCCGGGGTGGTCTTCTTGGTCACCGGGTAGGTGGCCGGGAAGAGGTAGCCCTCGGGGTTGCCGTTGGCGTCGGTCGGGAGTTCCAGTCCGGCCGACGACGCCGCCTGCCGGGTGGTGCCCGGCGCTACGCCCAGGCTCTTGTCGACCGCCGCGTACACCTGTCCCGCCCGCCAGCCCTCCGGGATGACCAGGGACTTCACCTTGCCGCCGGTCTCCCGCAGCACCAGGACGAGCACCACGGCGCCCGCGACGAGCATCAGGGCGAGCGCGGCCAGCAGCAGTCGGCCTCGGCGGGTCAGCCGGGTCCGGGGCCCGGCACTACGCGTGGACTCCGTCATACGGGCACGGTATCCCGGTCGCCCCGGCCCCGGCGGGACCGTCGCCCGCCCGGCCCACCGTCATGAGGCGACCGGTGCCAGCCGGGCGTCGCGGCGGACCAGGGCCGCGTACCGGCCGTCCTGTTCGAGCAGTTGCTCGTGTGTCCCGCGCTCGGCTATGCGGCCGCTGTCGAGAACCACGATCTGGTCGGCGTCGCGGACGGTGGAGAGGCGGTGCGCGATGGTGAGCGTGGTGCGGCCCGCCGAGAGCGCGTCGATGGCCTGCTGCACCGCGTGCTCGGTACGGGTGTCCAGCGCGCTGGTCGCCTCGTCGAGGATGAGCACGGGCGGGTCGCGCAGAATCGTGCGGGCGATGGCGAGCCGTTGCTTCTCGCCGCCGGAGAACCGGTAGCCGCGCTCGCCGACCAGGGTGTCGTAGCCGTCGGGCAGGGACGCGATGTGGTCGTGGATCTGGGCCGCACGCGCGGCCGCCTCCAGCTCTTCATCCGTGGCGTCCGGCTTGGCGAAGCGCAGGTTGTCGGCGACGGAGGTGTGGAAGAGGTAGGTCTCCTGCGAGACGACGCCGACCGCGCGCGCCAGGGTGTCGAAGTCGAGGTCGCGCACATCGACCCCGTCGAGCGTGACCCGGCCGCCGGTCACGTCGTACAGACGCGGCACCAGATAGCTGAGCGTGGACTTGCCGGAGCCGGTCGGGCCGACGACGGCGAGGCTGCCGCCGGCGGGCACGGTCACGTCGACCTCACTCAGCGTCGGGCCGCTCTTCTCGTCGTAAGCGAAGTCGACCGATTCGAAGCGGACTTCGCCGCGGATCTTCTCCAGCCGGACCGGGTGCTCGGGCTCGGTGATGTCGACCGGCAGGTCGAGGTACTCGAAGATGCGCTGGAAGAGCGCGAGCGAGGTCTGCATCTGGACGCCGGTGGTGAGCAGGCTCACGGCGGGCCGGAACAGGCCCTGCTGGAGCGAGACGAAGGCGACCAGCGTGCCGGTGGAGATCGAGGGCCCGCCCTGCTGGAGGGTGAGGCCCGCGGCCCAGTAGATGACGGCGGGCATGGCGGCCATGACGATGCCGATGGTCGACATCCGCCACCGCCCGGCCATGCTGGAGCGCACTTCGAGGTCGACGAGTCGCTCGGACTCGGCCGCGAAGGACTTCGTGAGCGAGTCCGAGCGGCCCATGGTGCGGCCGAGCAGGATGCCGCTCACCGAAAGGGACTCGGTGACCTCGGCGGCCATCGCGGCCATCTGCTTCTGACGCTGGGTCGTGATCTTCTTGCGCTCGCGTCCGACCTTGCGGCTGATCCAGACGAAGACGGGGAGCAGCAGGAGTGAGACCGCTGTGAGGCGCCAGTCGAGGGCCAGCATGGCGACGACGGTGGCTATGACGGCCGTGAGGTTGGAGACGAGCGAAGTCGCGGTGGAAGTCACGGTCGCCTGCATGCCGCCGATGTCGTTGGCGATGCGCGACTGGACCTCGCCGGTCCGCGTCCTGGTGAAGAAGGCGAGCGGCATCCGCTGGAGCTGCGCGTAGACCCCGGTGCGCAGATCGTGCATGACGCGCTGGCCGACGGTCGTCGAGATCAGCGTCTGCAGGACGCCGAAGACGCTGTTGACGACGGCGGTGAGGATCATGCCGAGGGCGAGCAGGCTCAGCAGCCCGGTGCGGCCCTGCGGAATGGCGACGTCCAGGATCTCGCGCAGCAGGAACGGCGAGGCGACCGAGACGAGCGAGGACGCGGCGACCAGCAGGCCCACGACGGCGAGCCGGCCGCGGTAGGGGTGGAAGAGCCGCAGGATGCGCCGCGTCTGCCCGGGCGGCTGCTCGGCGGCACGGTCACGGGACGAGGGTGTCCAAGAGGATTCTTCGGGGTGCATGAGCTCCTTCGACAAGGGGTGAGGCGACAGGACGGCGCCGGTCACAGGGCCGTTCCGGCCATCGCGACGACGCCACTGACAAGACTTTGCAGAGCATAGCTCATTGTTACCTATACTCACAATGAACAAGGTCCTGATATTGTTCCCGCATGAGCACTACCGACGCCGACGGCATGCTGGCCGAACAGCTGCTCCGGCTCACGCGCAGACTGCACCGCATCCAGAAACAGCACTTGGAGCCGGTCGGCATCACCCCCGCCCAGTCCCGGCTCCTGCGCATGGTGGCGCACCACGAGCAGCCGCCCCGCATGGCCGATCTCGCCGCCCGTCTGGAGGTGGTCCCGCGCGCCGTGACCAGCCTGGTCGACGGGCTGGAGGAGAGTGGGAACGTGCGCCGGGTCCCCGACCCGAGCAACCGCCGGGTGGTGCGGATCGAGCTCACCGACACCGGCCGGCAGACGCTGCGTGCGCTGCGCGGCGCACGCCGGGGCGCGGCCGAGGAGATCCTGGCGCCCCTGACCGCCGACGAGCGCGAGGTGCTCGGCGGTCTGCTGTCCGCTCTGGTCGACGGAGTGCCGGAGCGCCGCTGCTGAATGGATTCGCCGCATGCCGCTCCTGGAGCCGACGCCGCAAGCACTGCGACCCGCGGGGCTGCGCGCCCCCTCCCCCGACCGGGTCCCGGACCGGTTGGCGGGCGGCACACCGGAGCCGCTGCGCGGCGAGCTGACCGCGCTGCTCGGCGCCGACAAGGTGCTGTGGAAGATCTCCGACCTGGTGCGCTACGCGTCGGACGCCAGCCCGTACCGCTTCGTCCCCCAGGTCGTGGTGGTCGCCGAGGACATCGACGACGTCTCCGCGGTGCTCTCGTACGCGCACGGCAAGGGCCGTGAAGTGGTCTTCCGCGCGGCCGGGACCAGTCTGAACGGGCAGGCGCAGGGCGAGGACATCCTGGTGGACGTGCGCCGCCACTGGGCCGGCGTCCAGGTCCTGGACGGCGGCGCCCGCGCCCGGATCCGGCCCGGCACCACGGTCGCCCGGGCCAACGCGGCGCTCGCCCGGCACGGGCGCGTGCTCGGCCCCGATCCGGCGAGCGCGCTGGCCTGCACCATCGGCGGGGTCGTCGCCAACAACGCCTCCGGTATGACGGCGGGCACCACCCGCAACTCGTACCGGACCCTCGCCTCGCTCACCTTCGTCCTGCCGAGCGGCACGGTCGTCGACACCGCCGATCCGCGCGCCGACGAGGATCTGACGCACGCCGAACCCCGGCTCTGCGCGGGCCTGTTGGCGCTCAAGGCGGAGATCGAGGCGGACCCGGAACTCACCGCCCGCATCCGGGCCAAGTACGAGATCAAGAACACCAACGGCTACCGGCTCGACTCCTTCCTGGACGGCTCGACGCCGGTGGAGATCCTGCGCGGGCTGATGGTCGGTTCCGAGGGCACGTTCGGCTTCATCTCCGAGACCGTCTTCGACACCGTGGCGCTGGAGCGCGAGCTCTGCACGGCGCTGCTCTTCTTCCCCACGCTCCCGGCCGCGGCGGCCGCCGTGCCGCTCTTCAACCGAGCGGGCGCGCTCGCCGTCGAGCTGATCGACGGCAACACCCTGCGCGCCTCGGTCAGCGTCGAGGGCGTGCCGGCGGACTGGGCGGCCCTCCCCAGGGAAACGGCCGCGCTGCTCGTGGAGTTCCGCGCCGCCGACGAAGAAGGCCGTACGGCGTACGAGCGAGCGGCGGCCGACGTGCTCGCCGGGCTCGAACTGGTCGCGCCCGTCGCCTCGGTGACCAATGACTTCACCCGTGACGCGCGGACGATCGCCGGGTACTGGAAGGCCCGCAAGGCGTTCGTGGCGGCGGTGGGCGGCGCCCGCCCGGCCGGTACGACGCTGATCACCGAGGACTTCGCGGTGCCCCCGGCCCGGCTCGCCGAGGCCTGCGAGGCGCTGCTCGCGCTCCAGGAGGAGCACGGCTTCGACGCCGCCGTCGCCGGGCACGCCGCCCACGGCAACCTGCATTTCCTGCTCGCCTTCGACGCCTCCCGGCCCGACGACGTGGCCCGCTACGCCGCGTTCATGGACGCCTTCTGCCGACTGACGGTGGAGCGCTTCGACGGCTCGCTCAAGGCCGAACACGCCACCGGCCGCAACATCGCGCCGTTCTTGGAGCTGGAGTGGGGGCCGAAGGCCACCGAGCTGATGTGGCGGACCAAGCAGGTCATCGACCCGGACGGGGTGCTCGCGCCCCGGATCGTCCTCGACCGCGACCCGCAGGCCCATCTGCGCGGCCTCAAGACCATCCCGAGGATCGAGGCGATCGGCGACCCGTGCATCGAGTGCGGGTTCTGCGAGCCGACCTGCCCCAGCCGCGACCTGACCACCACACCCCGTCAACGGATCGTGCTGCGGCGGGAGATGACCCGCCAGCCCGTCGGCTCGCCCGTCGAGGAGGCGCTGCTCGACGCGTACGGCTATGACGCCGTGGACACCTGCGCGGGCGACTCGACCTGTGCGCTCGACTGCCCGGTGGGCATCGACACCGGCGCCCTGATGCGGGAGTTGCGCCATCGGCGGCACAGCGCACGCGAGGAACGCGCCGCGGCGCTCGCCGCCCGTCACTTCAAGGCCGTCGAGTCCTCGGCGCGCCTCGCGGTCGCGGCGGCGCGCACGATCGGCGACCGTCTTGGCGACCGCGCCCTCGCGCGCGTGACGGGCCTCGCCCGCAAGGCCGTCCGCCCCGATCTGGTGCCCGAGTGGCTGCCGGAGATCCCGGGAGCGGCCGCCCGCGCCCTGCCGCGTACGCGACGGGTCGGCGCCGTGGCCGTCTACTACCCGGCGTGCGTCAACCGGATCTTCGGCGGACCCGAAGGACACCGTGGCCCGTCCCTGCCGCAGGCCCTGGTGGCGCTCGCCACGCGCGCGGAGCGGCCCGTATGGATCCCCGACGATGTGCCGGGCACCTGCTGCGCCACCATCTGGCACTCGAAGGGGTACGCCGAGGGCAACGCGGTGATGGCCAACCGGATCGTCGAGGCCGCCTGGGGCTGGACGGCGGGCGGCACGCTTCCGCTGGTCGTCGACGCCTCGTCCTGCACGCTCGGCATCGCGCGCGAGGTGGTGCCGTATCTCACCGACGACAACCGGGAGTTGCATGCCGCGATGAACGTCGTCGACTCGGTGGTCTGGGCCGCCGAGGAGCTGCTGCCCCGGCTCACCGTGCTGCGCAGGGCGCGCTCGGCGGTGCTCCACCCGACGTGCTCCATGCGGCACTTGGGCGACGAGCCGCAGCTGCGGGCCGTCGCCGAGGCGTGCGCCGACGAGGTCGTGGTGCCGCACGACGCCGGGTGCTGCGCCTTCGCGGGCGACCGGGGGATGCTCCACCAGGAGCTCACGGCGTCGGCCACCGCGCGCGAGGCCGCGGAGTTGAGTGGCCGTCACTTCGACGCGTATCTCTCGGCCAACCGCATGTGCGAGCTCGGCATGGAGCGGGCGACGGGGCATGGCTATGTCTCCGTGCTCCTGGAGCTCGAACGGGCCACCAGGCCGGGGCCGGAGTACCTGCGCCGCACCTGATCCGGCCCACTTCTGACGTATCGTCAGCGACCCGGCCGCGCCGTTCCCCCACGCCTCCCACGCCCCGGACGGATCCGGACGTACCGTGACGTCGTGCAGCGGTGTACCTCCCCGGGGCTGCCCCTGGCGTCGACAGGCCCCCTTGCGCGGCAGCAGTCCCAACAACCATGGTCCTTACCGAGGTTCGTGTAACGCCGCGCAGAAATCAGCTCCCTCATTCAGGAGACTCGCTCCCTTCCCAGGAGACTCGATGAACGACGCAGCATCGCAGAACCACGACATCAGCCGACGCACGGTCCTGGGCGCCGCGGGGGCCGCGGGCGCCGGGCTCGGGATCGGCGGCCTGGGCGCGGGCAGCGCCTCCGCCACCGAGCGTACGAGCGTCCCGGCGCAGACCCACGAGGCGCCCGCGCCGAAGCGCCAGGGCCGGTCCATGATCGGCGTGCCGTTCCAGCGGCGCTCCACGGTACGGGTCGGACTGATCGGGCTCGGCAACCGCGGCGGCAGCATGATCGACCTGTATCTCGACGTGCCCGGCGTGCGGGTCGTGGCGCTCTGCGACCCGGTGAAGGCCAAGACGCAGAGCGCCGCCGCGAAGGTGACCGCCGCCGGACAGCCCGCGCCCGCGCTCTACATGAACGGCGAGCACGACTACGAACACCTGCTCAGACGCGGCGACATCGACTTCGTGCACATCGCCACGCCCTGGGACTCGCACTTCGAGATCACCAAGGCCGCCTTGCTTGCGGGCGTCCACGCGGGCGTGGAGTGTCCCGCCTCGATGCACCTGGACCAGCTGTGGGAGCTCGTCGACCTCTCCGAGCGCACCAGACGCCACTGCATGCAGCTGGAGAACTGCTGTTACGGCAGAAACGAGATGCGTGTGCTGCGGATGGCGCACGCCGGGAAGTTCGGCCAACTGCTGCACGGCGCAGGCGCGTACATCCACGATCTGCGCGGCCTGATGTTCGACCCGAAGTACTACGAGGGCCCCTGGCGGCGGCTGTGGCACACGCGGATGCGCGGGGACCTCTACCCCACCCACGGCTTCGGCCCGGTCGCCAACTACATGGACATCAACCGCGGCGACCGCGTGGTGTCCATCGTCAGCGTCGGCTCGCCCACGCTCGGACTCGCCGAGTACCGCGCGGCCCATATGCCGGCGGGCGACCCGAGCTACAAGGAGTCGTACATCGAGAGCGACCGCACGATCAGCCTGGTCCAGACGGCGAAGGGCCGCGTCATCCGGCTCGAACACGATGTGTCGACGCCCCACCCGTACAGCCGGATCAACAGCCTCGGCGGCACCAAGGGCCTCTTCGAGGACTATCCGGAGCGGATCTACATCGAGCCGGACCAGCACGACGACAACTGGGGCGACTTCTCGAAGTACACGGACTGGGACCACTGGCTCTGGAAGGAGCATGCCAACCCGCCCGGCGGCCACGGCGGCATGGACTACATGCTGGTCTTCCGGCTGATGCAGTGCATCCGGCTCGGCCTGGTCCCCGACTTCGACGTGTACGACGCCGCCACCTGGTCGGCGCCCGTGCCGCTCAGCAACCAGTCGGTCAAAGCGAAGGGCATGCCCCAGCCGATCCCCGACTTCACCCGGGGCGAGTGGCACAAGTCCCGCCCCGGGATGGACTCCGAGAAGCCCAAGGAAGCCTGAGGGACGGGGCCCGCCCTATACGGCACGAGCCCCGCACAACAACCCGCTCAGCAGCGCCGCAGGTCCTCCGTGAGGGTGCCCTGGGCGGTCTTGAGACTCCGGTCGTAGCAGCCGTCCGAGCCGTAGAGGCGGTAGCGCTCGGCGGAGGTGCCGGTGGCGTGCCGCTGCTCGCGCGGCACGTTCATCGTCCAGGACGCGTCGCCCCGGTAGGTGTCGTCGAGGTGCGACCACGCGGTGGCGTGCCCACCGCGCGCGGTGGCCGTCTCCGCCCGGTCCCCGAGGGTGATCACCGTCCGCAGCCGGTTGTCCGTGCCGATGGTCGTGGTGCCGTCCATCGTGTACGTCCGGTCGACGCGCGCCGTGACGGCCGGGCCGCGCCCGTCCGTGGTGACCGCACTGTCATCCGTCCAACTGCCCTTCAGCCCATCGGTGTTCTCACCATCGATCCACCGGTGAACCGATTCGGCGGAGACGCTCCGGGCGACCGTGGTCGTGACGCGGCCGTGCGAGGTGTTCAGGTATCCGGCGGTCGTCAGCCGATGGCTCGCCGTGGCGTCGAGGCGAAGTTCCGTACCCGGTGTGTACGTGGTGGACGCGGCCGGGGCGCCCTCGTCGTGGCGGGTGAGCGCGCCGGTGACGACCGCGCTGCCCTTGTCCTGCCACACCAGCACATTGGTCGGCGTCGACCAGCCCGACTGCCCCTCGGGGACGCCCGCCACGGACACCTCCACGCGGTGCGCGCGGCCGTCGTTCAGAAGTGCCGCGTACGGCGTCAGGTCGTACTCGATCGGCCGTACGTCGAAGGCGTGGGGCGCGGGGACGACGTACCAGAGGAAGGGGTTCGACCAGCCGCCGGTCCATACGTTCGGGAACGGGCTGGCTATTCCGGCGAGTTGGCCGTCGACCTTGATCTGGACCTCGCGGTTGGGGCCCGCGGGCGCCTTGCAGGAGTACGGCGCGGGCTCCGGCACCGCCAGGTACCAGAACTCCTCGCAGCCGCCGCCCGACCCGGTCGCGTACACCTCGGCGACGATCCGCTCGGAGTTGCGCGGGGTCGTCAGCTGCGTGCCGTCGAGCGGGAGCACCTTGTCGGGGGCCGGGGCGGGCTTGGTGCGGCCCTCGGCGGCGTAGAACGTCAGCGTGACCTTGACGTCGATGACACCCGTGTACGTGCTGTCGACGACGTTGCCGATCAGCATCTCGACGGGCTGCGCGGAGCGGAACGTGTCGCTGTAGCGGGTGACGTCCTTCTCCACGTTCCAGGCGATGCCGTCCGGCGACGGCTCGGGGGTGGAGGTGCGCAGCACCTCGACGCCGCCGACGTGGAGGTAGCCGAGGCGGTCGTACTGACGGCCCTTGACCTTGCCGTCGAGCCGCAGCACCACCTTGCTCCACCGGTCGCCGCATCCCTTGGGGGGCGCGTAGGAGCCCTTGTAGGGCGTGAAGTCGCGGAACTGCGCCTCGGCGAGGGTGACTTGGCAGGACGTGGTGTGCGGCGTCGCGACCGGCGGCGCGGCGGTGACCGGGTCGTGCCAGTCGGTTCCGAACTCGGCGGGCGGCACGGGCGGCTGTACGGCCGTTGCCGGTCCGGCGCCCAGCAGCGTCCCCGCCACGAGCACCGCCCCGCCGATCATGGACATGATCCTCAGTCGTCTCATGCGTCAGGAGTGAAGCGTGAGAAGGGGCCTCGACGCTAGGCCCCGACCGCCGACCTTGGCGCGTTCCGGTCCCGCGGGCGGGAAATTCGATTGCTTCCGGGTGTCCGGAAGGGCGAACCTTGATCGGACTCAGCCGCTCATCCGGCCACTCTCACCGAACTCATTCCGCGGCTCACGAGGCCGCCCTTTCCGATCCTTGGGACGTCATGCAGATTCGCGATCTTCCTTATACGGATCCAGGCGAACCGGACGTCCGCTCGGGTCCCCGGTTCCTGCTCTGGCTGGGCCGCAATCAGCTCGCAGGGCAGCTCAAGTCGACGGCCTGGGGGCTGCTGCACCAGTGCGGCATCGCCGGGCTGCCGCTCGGCGTGGGCGTGGCCGTACAGGCCGTGATCGACCGTTCCGGGGCGCGTCTCGCGCTCGCGGGCGGCCTGATCGCGCTGCTCGCGGCGGCGATCGCCATCGGCGACACGATGCTGCACCGCACGGCCGTCACCAACTGGATCACGGCCGCCGCCCGCGTCCAGCAGCTGCTCGCCCGCAAGACCGCCGAGCTCGGTTCGGTGCTCACGCACCGGGTCGCCGCAGGCGAGGTCGTCGCGGTCTCCACGGGTGACGTGGAGAAGATCGGCTGGTTCGTGGAGGCGCTGTCCCGGTTCGCGGCGGCCGCCACCACGCTGGTGATCGTCTGCGTCGCGCTCGTCTTCTACCAGCCGGCGCTCGGCGTGGTGGTCGCGATCGGCGTACCGGTGCTGGCCCTGGCCGTACTGCCGCTGCTGCCGCACGCCACCAAGCGGGCGGACATCCAGCGCGAAAAGGCGGGCCGGGCCACCGAGTTGGCCTCGGACACCGTGGCCGGACTGCGGGTACTGCGCGGCATCGGCGGCGAGGAGCTGTTCCTCGGCCGCTACCGCGAGGCCTCCCAGGAGGTCCGCAAGGCCGCCGTGCGCAGCGCCCGCATGTGGTCGCTGATCTCCGCGCTGCAGGTGCTGCTGCCGGGAATCCTGCTGATCACGGTCGTCTGCTACGGGGCGGTGCTCGCCCGCGACGGCCGGATCGCGGTCGGCGAACTGGTCACCGTCTACAGCGCGGTGACGCTGATGCTCTTCCCGCTGAGCCACTTCGAGGAGATCGCCATGGCGTACTCCTTCTCGCGGCCCTCCGCCAAGCGCGCCGCGCGCGTACTGGCGCTCCAGCGGGTCGCGCAGCCGTCCGGGACGGGCACGGGGGTGTCGTCCGGGGCGGGTGCGCAAGCGGCGGAGGGGTCGTCCGGGACGACTACGGGGGTGTCGTCCCGGACTACCGCGATCCCCTCCGGGGATCTGTACGACCCGGCGACCGGGCTGCTCGCGCCGAAGGGCCGGTTCACGGCCGTCGTGTGCGGCGACCCGGACGCGGCCGGACGGCTCGCCGACCACCTGGGCGGCCATGCCGCCGAGGCGGGCGGGAAGCCGTCCGCGCTGCTCGGCGGGGTCGCGCTCGACGAGCTGCCGCTCGACGGGGCGCGTACCGCGGTCCTGGTGCAGGACAAGGACCCGGTGCTGCTCTCGGGCACGCTCCACGAGCTGCTCGACGTGCCGTCGTCCGGGCAGGTCACGGCCGCCGAGGCGCTGACGGCGGCGCAGTGCGCGGACGTCCTGGACGCGCTGGCGCAGGCGTCGGTGGACACCGACGGCGACCCGATGCGGACCCGGATCACCGAGCGCGGCCGGTCACTCTCCGGCGGACAGCGCCAACGCCTCGCCCTGGCACGCTCGTTGGTGACCGACCCGGAGGTGCTGGTCCTGGACGAGCCGACCTCGGCGGTCGACTCGCACACCGAGGCGCGGGTCGCGGCGGGCGTCAAGCGTCTTCGGACCGGCCGTACGACGGTCGTGTTCTCATCGTCGCCGCTCCTGCTGGACCTGGCCGAGCGCGTGGTGTTCGTGCACGACGGCGAGGTGGCGTCGGTGGGGGTGCACCGCGAACTGCTGCACACCGACGACCGCTACCGGGCGGTGGTCACCCGAGAGACGGACGAGTCGGCGCAGGCCGAGAAGACACTGGAGAAGTGGGAGGAGACGGCATGATCGGCGTGGCGGCACCCTCATACGACCCGGCGGCCCCGGAGTCGGCCACCACCCTGCCCGTCGGCACCCCGGCGACGGTGCGCGCGTACGTACGTGAGCTGATGCGGCGTCACCGCAAGGCGTTCGCACTGCTCGTCGGGGTCAACGCGGTCGCCGTGATCGCCTCGATGGTGGGCCCGTATCTGCTCGGCTCGATCGTCGAGGACCTGTCGCACGACGTACAGGAGCTCCATCTGGAGCGCACGGCCGCCCTGTTCGCGGGCGCGCTGCTCGTGCAGACCGTGTTCACCCGGATGGTGCGGCTGCGCGGGAGCATGCTCGGCGAGGAGATGCTGGCCGATCTGCGCGAGGACTTCCTGGTGCGCTCGGTCGGGCTGCCGCCGGGCGTCCTGGAGCGCGCGGGCACCGGCGACCTGCTGTCGCGGATCACCACCGACATCGACCGGCTGGCGGAGGCGATGCGGGAAGCCGTACCGCAGCTGGCCATCGGGGTGGTGTGGACGCTGCTGCTGATCGGCGCGCTCGGGGTCACCGCGCCGCCGCTGGCCCTCGCGGTGCTGGTCGCGGCTCCCCTTCTTGTGGTCGGGTGCCGCTGGTACTTCAAGCGGGCGCCCTCGGCGTACCGCTCGGAGGCGGCCGGTTACGCGGCGGTCGCGGCCGTGCTCGCCGAGACCGTCGACGCGGGCCGCACCATCGAGGCGCACCGCCTCGGTGCCCACCGGGTCGAGCTGTCGAACCGGCGGATCAAGGAGTGGACGGCCTGGGAGCGGTACACGCTGTGGCTACGGTCGGTCTTCTTCCCGGTTATCAACCTCACGCACACCACCATCCTGCTGGCGGTCCTGATGATCGGCGGGTCGTTCGTCCTCAACGACTGGATGACGGCGGGGCAGTTGACCACGGGCTCGCTGCTCGCCCTGATGATGGTCGAGCCGGTCGGTCTGATCCTGCGCTGGTACGACGAGTTGCAGGTGGCCCAGGTCTCGCTGGCCCGGCTCGTCGGCGTCCGCGACATCGAGCCGGACGCGGGCGACGCCGGGGTGCGGCCGGACGGCCGTGACGTCGAGGCCGACGACGTGCGGTTCGGCTACCGCGAGGGCGTGGACGTGTTGCACGAGGTGTCGCTCTCGGTGGCGCCCGGCACCCGGCTCGCCCTGGTCGGGCCGTCCGGGGCGGGCAAGTCCACGCTCGGCCGGCTCCTCGCGGGGATCTACGCCCCGCGCGAGGGCCGGGTCACGCTCGGCGCGGCCGAGCTGTCCCGGATGCCGGCGGAGCGGGTGCGCGAGCATGTGGCGCTGGTCAACCAGGAACACCATGTGTTCGTGGGCTCGCTGCGGGACAACCTGCTGCTCGCGAGGATCGGCGCCCAGGACGCCGAGCTGTGGGCGGCGCTCGGCGCGGTCGACGCCGACGGCTGGGCGCGGGCCCTGGAGAACGGCCTCGCCACCGAGGTCGGCTCCGGCGGGCTCGCCCTCACCCCGGCCCAGGCCCAGCAGATAGCGCTGGCCCGGCTCGTCCTCGCGGACCCGCACACGCTGGTCCTGGACGAGGCGACCTCGCTGCTCGACCCGCGTGCCGCCCGCCACCTGGAGCGCTCGCTGGCCCGGGTGCTCGACGGCCGCACGGTCGTGGCGATCGCCCACCGGCTGCACACCGCGCACGACGCGGACGTTATCGCGGTGGTCGAGAAAGGCCGCATCAGCGAGCTCGGCAGCCATGACGCCCTGGTCGCGGCGGACGGCGCGTACGCGGCGCTGTGGCGCTCCTGGCACGGGTGACGGCATGGCACGCAGAAGCAAGCGGCGTCCGCATGTCGACGCCTTCGTCGAGTTCGGCCGCACCGGCCGCCTCGGCGCGCTGCACGGCGGGGCCTGGCTGACGGAGGTCGCCGCCGTGCACGGCACGCCGTGGACCGGCGGGCGGGTGTACGACAAGCGGCGGTGGCCGCACTGGTTCGGCTACGGGGACGTGTCGCTGTGCGTGTGCGGCTGCCGCCGGATCGAGATGATCAGCATTCCGACCTGGCACCGCAAGTGCCTGGTCCCCGGGGACCGGCCGGACCGGCTGCGCCGGGTGCCGCCGCTCACGTACGGGATGATCGTGCCCGCGCTGGACACGGCGGGCGTCGAGTGGCACCTGGACGAGTATCCGGGCCTGCCGCAGCGCACGGTGGTGACCGAGCCGGTCGACGGCCGCGTCGAGTTCGTCTTCACCACCGAGGAGTACTGCTACGAGAGCGACCGGGAGATCCCGCTGCGCACCCCGGTGCTCAACAAGATCGTGGCCGCCGCGGCGCCGCACGAGTGCCCGCCGATCCCGCCGGGCACCCCGGACGACGGCTGGGGGTCGTGACCGGGACCGGCGCTAGATGACGTCCAGGGCTCCGGCCGCGCCGATGCCGCCGAGCACCATGAACACCGGCATCAGCACCTTCAGCTCCACCCAGCTCCCGGCCCGGAAGCGCATCGCCTTCGGCGGGCCCAGCGGGTACCAGCGCTTGCGGCCGAGCGGGATCGGCCACAGGATCGGGCAGCCCGAGACGGTCAGGGCGTCGCCGATGTCATGGACGAGAGCGCCGAGCACGATCGGCAGGCCGAGCCACAGATACTCCTGGCCGGAGCCGGAGAAGAGCCAGTCCGAGCCGTTGCCCGGCTTGTCCAGGATCCCGGCCATGATCCAGGCGCCGGCCGCGCCGAGCAGCCACACCAGGACGTCGCTGGACATCCGGGCGGCCCGCCACAGCAGGCCCTCCACGGCGAGCACCACATGGACGAAGAGGATGCCGAGCACCGCCCAGCGGCCGCCGAACATCGCCGCCGCCGAGGCGCCCGCCCCGATCAGGACCGCCCACAGCCAGGTGTGGGTGAGCGTGCGGTGGCCGCCGTTGCGGCGCGGGTCGCCGGGTCCCCTGGTCGCCTTGTAGACGGCGTGCGAGAGGTCGTCGACAAGGCCGCACAGCGCCCGCGAGACCGGCCCGAAGGCGCGCGATATGGTCGCGGACTTGTGGTCGAGGTCGGGCGCGAGCGCCGCCCCGGCGCTGATCAGCGCGCCGACGACGAGCACCGGCCAGGGCATGGCGTGCCCGGCGGCCGCGGTGGCGGCCCCCACCCCCAGCCAGGCTGCCGCTCCTGACAGTGAGTGCGCAGGTCCCATCATGACCGTGCCCCGCCCCATTTCCTGTTGTCCCATGGCCGAGTTGAGAGGGCAGCCTATCGTTCATGATCTTCTTGCCCCTCCACCGGTTCCCGCTTACGCGGTGAAGCCAGGCAAGATGGGGGCGTGACCCTTATCGATCAGCTGCCGCCGAGTGCCGACCCCGATGCCCTTTTCGAGGCCTTCTCCACCTGGGCCGAGGAGCGGGGTATCTCCCTGTACCCGGCTCAGGAAGAAGCGCTGATCGAGGTGGTCTCGGGCGCGAACGTGATCCTGTCGACCCCCACCGGATCGGGAAAGAGCCTGGTGGCGGCGGGTGCGCACTTCGCGGCGCTGGCCCGGGACGAGGTCACGTTCTACACCGCGCCGATCAAGGCGCTGGTCTCGGAGAAGTTCTTCGACCTCTGCAAGCTCTTCGGCACCGAGAACGTCGGCATGCTGACCGGCGACGCGTCCGTGAACGCGGACGCCCCGGTCATCTGCTGCACCGCCGAGGTCCTCGCCTCCATCGCGCTGCGCGACGGCAAGCACGCCGACATCGGCCAGGTCGTGATGGACGAGTTCCACTTCTACGCCGAGGCCGACCGCGGCTGGGCCTGGCAGATCCCGATCCTGGAACTCCCCCAGGCCCAGTTCGTCCTGATGTCGGCGACCCTCGGCGACGTCGCGATGTTCGAGAAGGACCTGACCCGCCGCACCGGCCGCGAGACCGCGGTGGTCCGCTCGGCGACCCGACCGGTCCCGCTCTCGTACGAGTACGTCACCACGCCGATCACCGAGACCCTGACCGAGCTCCTGGAGACCCGGCAGTCGCCGGTCTACATCGTGCACTTCACCCAGGCGCAGGCGGTCGAGCGCGCGCAGTCGCTCATGTCGATCAACATGTGCACGCGCGAGGAGAAGGACGCCATCGCCGACCTGATCGGCAACTTCCGCTTCACCACCAAGTTCGGCCAGAACCTCTCCCGTTACGTACGCCACGGCATCGGTGTGCACCACGCGGGCATGCTGCCCAAGTACCGCCGCCTGGTGGAGAAGCTGGCGCAGGCGGGCCTGTTGAAGGTGATCTGCGGTACGGACACGCTCGGCGTCGGCGTCAACGTGCCCATCCGTACCGTGCTGTTCACCGCCCTCACCAAGTACGACGGCAACCGCGTGCGCACCCTTCGCGCCCGTGAGTTCCACCAGATCGCGGGCCGGGCCGGGCGGGCCGGGTTCGACACCGCCGGGTTCGTGGTCGCCCAGGCGCCCGAGCACGTCATCGAGAACGAGAAGGCGCTCGCCAAGGCGGGCGACGACCCGAAGAAGCGCCGCAAGGTGGTCCGCAAGAAGGCCCCCGAGGGCTTCGTCGCCTGGTCGGACACCACCTTCGAGAAGCTGATCGCTGCCGATCCCGAGCCGCTGACCTCGCGTTTCCGCGTCACCAACATCATGCTGCTCTCGGTGATCGCCCGGCCCGGCAACGCCTTCGAGGCGATGCGCCGCCTGCTGGAGGACAACCACGAGCCGCGCAAGGCCCAGCTGCGGCACATCCGCCGCGCCATCGCCATCTACCGCTCGCTGCTCGACGGCGGTGTGGTGGAGCAGCTGGAGACGCCGGACGCCGAGGGCCGCACCATCCGCCTCACCGTCGACCTCCAGCAGGACTTCGCACTCAACCAGCCGCTCTCCACGTTCGCGCTCGCGGCCTTCGACCTGCTCGACCCGGAGTCGCCCTCGTACGCGCTCGACATGGTCTCGGTCGTCGAGTCGACGCTGGACGACCCGCGCCAGATCCTCGCCGCCATGCAGAACAAGGCGCGCGGCGAGGCCGTCGGGCAGATGAAGGCGGACGGCGTCGAGTACGAGGAGCGCATGGAGCGGCTCCAGGACATCTCGTACCCCAAGCCGCTGGAAGAGCTGCTGTGGCACGCGTACAACGTCTACAAGAAGTCGCACCCGTGGGTCGGCGACCACCCGGTCTCGCCGAAGTCCGTCATCCGTGACATGTACGAACGGGCGCTCACCTTCACGGAGTTCACCTCCTGGTACGAGCTGGCGCGCACCGAGGGCATCGTCCTGCGTTACCTCGCGAGCGCGTACAAGGCGCTCGACCACACCATCCCCGACGACCTGAAGACCGAGGACCTGGAAGACCTCATCGCCTGGCTCGGCGAGATGGTCCGCCAGGTCGACTCCAGCCTCCTGGACGAGTGGGAGCAGCTGGCCAACCCGGAGATCGAGACCGCCGAGCAGGCCCAGGAGAAGGCCGACGAGGTCAAGCCAGTCACCGCGAATGCCCGCGCCTTCCGCGTCCTGGTGCGCAACGCGATGTTCCGCCGCGTGGAGCTGGCCGCGCTCGACAACGTGGACGCGCTCGGCGAGATGGACGCCGAGTCCGGCTGGGACGCGGACGCCTGGGGCGAGGCGATGGACAAGTACTGGGACGAGTACGAGGACCTGGGCACCGGTCCGGACGCGCGCGGCCCGAAGCTGCTCGCCATCGAGGAGGACGCGGCGCACGGTCTGTGGCGCGTCCGGCAGACCTTCGCCGACCCGAACGGCGACCATGACTGGGGTATCAGCGCGGAGATCGATCTCGCGGCCTCCGACGAGGAGGGCCGCGCGGTGGTCCGCGTCACCGACGTAGGCCAGCTCTGACCGTCCGCTTCGAGAGGACCGCGACGCCATGACCAATCCCGCCGAAAGACTCGTCGATCTGCTCGACCTGGAGCAGATCGAGGTCAACATCTTCCGCGGCCGCAGCCCGCAGGAGTCCCTGCAGCGCGTCTTCGGCGGGCAGGTGGCCGGCCAGGCGCTGGTCGCGGCCGGGCGCACGACGGACGGCGAGCGCCCGGTGCACTCGCTGCACGCCTACTTCCTGCGCCCCGGCCACCCCGGCGTCCCCATCGTCTACCAAGTCGAACGGGTGCGGGACGGCCGGTCGTTCACCACCCGCCGGGTCACGGCGGTCCAGCAGGGCCGCACGATCTTCAATCTGACGGCCTCCTTCCACCAGCCGGAGCCCGGCAGCATCGAGCACCAGCTGCCGCCGCGTCTGGACTTCCCGGAGCCGGAGTCGCTGCCGACGGTCAGCGACGAGATCCGCGAGCACCTGGGGGCGCTGCCGGAGGCCCTGGAGCGGATGGCGCGGCGCCAGCCGTTCGACATCCGGTACGTGGACCGGCTGCGCTGGACCCCGGACGAGATCAAGGACGCGGACCCGCGCAGCGCGGTGTGGATGCGCGCGGTCGGCCCGCTGGGCGACGACCCGCTGGTGCACACCTGCGCGCTGACGTACGCGTCCGACATGACGCTCCTGGACGCGGTACGCATCCCGGTGGAGCCGCTGTGGGGGCCGCGCGGCTTCGACCTGGCCTCACTGGACCACGCGATGTGGTTCCACCGCCCGTTCCGGGCCGACGAATGGTTCCTGTACGACCAGGAGTCCCCCATCGCGACCGGCGGCCGGGGCCTGGCCCGCGGCCGCATCTACGACCGCGAGGGCCGCCTCCTGGTCTCGGTGGTCCAGGAGGGCCTGTTCCGCCCGCTGTCCACCCAGGTCTGATCAACTCACTTACTGCCATGAGGAGTTACGCATGTCCCTGTACGACATCCCGCTGCGCACCCTGACCGGCGAGCCGACCTCGCTCGCCGCCTACAAGGGCAAGGCGGTGCTGGTCGTGAACGTGGCGTCCAAGTGCGGCCTGACCCCGCAGTACGCCGGTCTGGAGCGCCTGCAGAAGCAGTACGGCGAGCGCGGCTTCACCGTGCTCGGCGTGCCCTGCAACCAGTTCCTCGGCCAGGAGCCCGGCAGCGCCGAGGAGATCCAGAGCTTCTGCTCGACGACGTACGGCGTGACGTTCCCGCTCCTGGAGAAGACGGACGTCAACGGCGACGACCGCCACCCGCTGTACGCCCGGCTGACCGAGGTCGCGGACGCGGAGGGCGCGGCCGGGGACATCCAGTGGAACTTCGAGAAGTTCCTGATCTCACCGTCCGGCGAGGTCGTCTCCCGCATCCGCCCGGCCACCGAGCCGGAGGCCCCGGAGCTGGTCGCGGCGATCGAGGCGCTGCTCTCGGCGTAAGCGCTCCGCTGGAAGTGGGGTCATTCGGCTGCGGACCGTGCGTGGCCGATCGCGCCCACGCGGCGGAGCCGCACAATGTCACAGCCCCGCGCCCCTCAGTAGGTGCGCCGGACCGCATCGGACTCCCACAAGTCCGCTGGGATCGGGCCGCACGACGGCCGGCGCGGGCTTCGGCCCCGCCGGCCCAGTGCCGATTCAACGGATCGGCATGCCCGACAGCGTGCGGGCGATCACCAGGCGCTGGATCTCGCTGGTGCCCTCGAAGATGGTGTAAATAGCCGCGTCGCGGTGCATGCGCTCGACCGGGTACTCGCGGGTGTAGCCGTTGCCGCCGAGGATCTGGATCGCCTGGGCGGTGACCTTCTTGGCCGTCTCGCTCGCGTACAGCTTGGACATCGAGCCCTCGGCCGAGGTGAACGGCTTGCCCGCGGTGGCCATCCAGGAGGCGCGCCACACCAGGAGGCGGGCCGCGTCGATCTGGGTGCGCATGTCGGCGAGCTGGAACGCGACGCCCTGGTTGTCGATGATCGGGCGGCCGAACTGCTCGCGGCCCTTGGCGTATTCGAGCGCGTAGTCGTACGCGGCGCGAGCCGTGCCGACCGCCATCGCGCCGACGGCCGGGCGGGAGGCCTCGAAGGTGGCCATGGCGGCGTTCTTGACGCGCTCGCCGCCGCCCGCCTTGGCCTTCTCGTGAGCCCGTGCCAGACGTTCGTCGAGCTTCTGCTTGCCGCCGAGCAGGCAGTGCCCGGGGACCCGCACGTCCTCCAGCACGACCTCGGCGGTGTGCGAGGCGCGGATGCCGTGCTTCTTGAACTTCTGCCCCTGGGACAGGCCCCGGGTGTTCGGCGGGACGATGAACGAGGCGTGCCCCTTCGAGCCGAGCTCGGGGTCGACGACCGCGACGACGACGTGGACGTTGGCTATGCCGCCGTTGGTGGCCCAGGTCTTGGTGCCGTTGAGGACCCACTCGTCCTTGGCCTCGTCGTAGACGGCCTTCGTACGCATCGAGGCGACGTCGGAGCCCGCGTCCGGCTCGGACGAGCAGAAGGCGGCCACCTTCACGTCGTCGACGTCGCCGTACATCTGCGGGATCCAGGTGCCGATCTGCTCCTCGGTGCCGTTGGCGAGGACGCCGACGGCGGCCAGGCCCGTCCCGACGATCGACAGGGCGATGCCCGCGTCGCCCCAGAACAGCTCCTCCATCGCGACCGGGATGCCGAGGCCGGTCGGGTCGAAGAACTGCTGGGCGTAGAAGTCCAGGGAGTAGATTCCGACCTTGGCGGCCTCCTGGATCACCGGCCAGGGGGTCTCCTCGCGCTCGTCCCACTCGGCGGCGGCGGGCCGGATGACGTCCTTGGCGAATCCGTGCAGCCAGTCCTGGACCTGCCTCTGGTCGTCGTTGAGTTCCATCGTGAACTCGGCCATGTCGTCTCCACCACTCCCTGTGCCACGAGCAAGCGTTACTTGCGGTAACAGCAGTATGTTACCGGTCGGTAGAACATGTCAACCAGCCGTTCACCACTCAGCGGACGACCTGGTCGGGGTGTTACGTTGCGCAGGCATCGCGCAAGACCGAAAACGCACAACGCAGTACGGGCGGGGAGACAGCCATGGACACCACCAACCAGGCCGAGCAGCAGCGGACGTCGGCCGAAACCCGCCGGCGCGAACTGCTGGAGGCGGCGGACCGGGTGGTACTCCGGGACGGGCCCAAGGCGTCGATGAACGCGATCGCGGCGGAGGCGGGGATCACCAAACCGATCCTTTACCGCCACTTCGGGGACAAGGGCGGGCTGTACCGCGCGCTCGCCCAGCGCCACACCGACGCGCTGCTCGCGGCGCTGCGGGCGGCCCTGGACGCGCCGGCCGAGCGCCGGGAGCGGGTGGAGGCGACGCTCGACACCTACCTCGTGGCGATCGAGGCGCGGCCGCAGGTGTACCGGTTCCTGATGCACCCGGCGGAGGAGTCCGGTGCCGGTGAGCAGCCCGGGTTCGACGTGGGGCGGCACTCGGCGCCGCTGCTGCGGCGGATGGGCGAGGAGCTGGGCGTCGTGATCGCCGAGCGGATCGACCTCGGGCCCGGCAGCGAGGCGCTCGCGCGGGTGTGGGGGCACGGGATCGTCGGCATGATGCACGCGGCGGGCGACTGGTGGCTGGGCGAACGCCCCTGCTCGCGCGCCGAGTTGGTCCGCGGCCTGGCGGACCTGCTGTGGGGCCGACTGGCAGCGGCGGGCGACCGGGCGGGCGGCCCGGGGTTTTGAGCCCCCACCCCTGGCGGGGGCTGCGCCCCCTGCACCTCGCTCTGTGGCTGCGCCCCTTCAGGGGCGCGGGGAACTGCGCGATCAGCCCCCACCGGCCCGCAGGCGGACACGTGCCCCGGGGTCCGGGGGCGAAGCCCCCGGGAAACCACCTTCACCCACAACCCCGGCCGCCCGCCCAGGGCTTCAGGTAACGGGCGGGGTGGGGGACAAACCCGCCTTGGCGGCCGACCGCACCAGCCGACGCCGCCGCCACCCCGTCAAGCGGTCCACGTACATCAACCCCTCCAGATGGTCCGCCTCGTGCTGGAGGCAGCGCGCGAAGAAGCCCGTACCGGAGACGCGGACCGGCTCCCCGGACACCGACACCCCCTCCACCACCGCCTCGTCGTACCGCTCCGTACCGGCCTCAAGTCCGGGAAGGGACAGACAGCCCTCCGACCCCCGGACCACGACCCCGTCCGTCGACACCAGACGCGGATTGACGATGTGTCCGATATGCCGGACGTCCTCGTCGTCGGGGCAGTCGTACACGAACACCCGCAACCCCACCCCGATCTGATTCGCCGCGAGCCCCACCCCGCTCGCCGCGTACATCGTCGCGAACATGTCCTCGACCAGCCGGCCGAGGGACGGACCGAAGTCGGTGACGGGCTCGCAGGGGGCATGGAGGACCGGGTCGCCGAGGAGAGACATCTCTCGTACGGTGCCGGAACTGCCGGGAATCGGACGGTGGCGCATGGCCGCAAGCGTACGTTCCGGGCCACCCTGAGCCGTCCGCGTGGTGGCGCGGTTCGGGCCGCTGTCCGGATCTCGATAGGCTGAGGTCCGACCCAGGCGCAAGGAGGATCAAGGACGATGGCAGGCAACGCGGAGCCGCTGTCACCGCGGGCCAAGCTCGCCGTGACGGCGGGCAAGGCCGCTGCGGCGGTGTCGCGCGCGGCGGGGCGGGGCAGTGGATCGGTGATCGGCGGCCGGGTGGCGCTCAAGCTGGACCCCGATCTGCTGGGGCGGCTGGCGAACCACCTGGACGTGGTCCTGGTCTCGGCGACGAACGGCAAGACGACGACGACCCGGCTCATCGCCGAGGCACTGCGGGCCAGCGGCCCGGTGGTGTCGAACGCGCTGGGCGCCAATATGCCCGCGGGCATCACCTCGGCGCTGGCGGGCGGCTCGGACTCCCGCTTCGGCGTGATCGAGGTGGACGAGAAGTACCTCTCGGGGGTGGCGCGGGATGTGACGCCCAAGGCGATCGCACTGCTCAACCTGAGCCGCGACCAGCTCGACCGGGCCGCCGAGACCCGGATGCTCGCCGAGAAGTGGCGCGAGGGACTCCAGGGCACCAAGGCCGTGGTGATCGCCAACGCCGACGACCCGCTGGTCGTCTGGGCGGCGTCCTCCTCCCCCAATGTGGTGTGGGTGGCGGCCGGCCAGGAGTGGAAGGACGACGCCTGGTCGTGCCCCGCCTGCGGCGGTGTGATGCAGCGGCCCGGCGACGACTGGTTCTGCGGCGAGTGCGGCTTCCGCCGCCCCGCCCCGAGCTGGGTGCTCAGCGGCGACTACGTCCTGGACCCGCACGGCTCGGCCTGGCCGATCCACCTCCAGCTGCCCGGCCGCGCCAACAAGGCCAACGCCGCCACGTCCGCCGCGGTCGCCGCGGTGTTCGGGGTGCCGCCGCAGGTCGCGCTGGAGCGGATGTACCAGGTGCAGGCGGTCGCGGGACGCTATGACGTCGTCTCCTTCCAGGGCCGTGAGCTGCGGCTGCTGCTGGCGAAGAACCCGGCGGGCTGGCTCGAAACGTTTTCCCTGATCGACCCGCCGCCGACGCCGGTGATCCTCTCGGTCAACGCCCGGGGCGCGGACGGCACGGACACCTCGTGGCTGTGGGACGTCGACTACACCCGGCTCGCCGGTCACCCGATCTTCGTGATCGGCGACCGCAAGCTGGACCTGGCGGTCCGCCTGGAAGTCGCCAACCTGGACTTCCGGGTCTGCGAGAGCCTGGCGGAGTGCGTACAGCTGGCGCCGCCCGGACAGATCGAGCTGATCGCCAACTACACCGCCTTCCAGGACGTGCGCCGCACGGTCGGCAACTGAGACCCCCCAAGGAGAAGCGAGCATGAGCGACAACAGCCTGCGCCTCGTGTGGGTCTACCCCGACCTGCTGAGCACCTACGGCGACCAGGGCAACGCGCTGGTCGTGGAGCGCCGGGCCCGTCAGCGCGGCCTCGACGTGGCGCGCGTCGACGTCCGCAGCGACCAGCCGGTGCCGTCGTCCGGCGACATCTATCTGATCGGCGGCGGCGAGGACCGGCCGCAGCGGCTGGCGGCCGAGCGGCTGCGCCGCGACGGCGGTCTGCAGCGCGCCGCCGCCAACGGCGCGATCATCTTCTCGGTCTGCGCCGGGTACCAGATCCTCGGCCACGAGTTCATCAACGACCTCGGTGAGCGCGAGCCCGGCCTCGGCCTGCTCGATGTGGTCTCCACCCGGGGCGAGGGCGAGCGCTGCGTCGGCGACGTCCTCGGCGACATCGACGAGCGCCTCGGGCTTCCCCAGCTCACCGGGTTCGAGAACCACCAGGGCGTCACCCATCTCGGCCCGACCGCCCGCCCGTTCGCGCGGGTGCGCCTGGGCCGGGGCAACGGCACCGGCGACGGCACCGAGGGCGCGTACAACGAGACGGTCTTCGGCACGTACATGCACGGTCCCGTCCTCGCGCGCAACCCGCAGATCGCGGACCTGCTGCTGAAGCTGGCCCTCGATGTGAACGCGCTGCCGCCGACCGACGACCGCTGGTACGAGGCGCTGCGCGCCGAGCGCATCGCCTCCGCGACCCAGCCCGCCTGACCCGACGCCGCTCTTCGGAGCGGCGTCGGACGTTTCCACGACGTCCATCAGTCGGACGTCTGATTCGGCCCCGTCACCCTGCGCCGGTAGGGTGGCGGGGATCCAACCGGACGACGTGGTCCGGTCGTCGGCCCACGTTGCAAAGGTTTTCCGGGCAATGCGAATTGGTGTGCTCACCTCCGGCGGCGACTGCCCCGGCCTGAACGCCGTCATCCGTTCCGTCGTGCACCGCGCGGTGGTCGACCACGGCGACGAGGTCATCGGCTTCCACGACGGCTGGAAGGGTCTCCTGGAGGCCGACTACCGCAAGCTCGACCTCGACGCGGTCGGCGGCATCCTCGCGCTCGGCGGCACCATCCTCGGCTCGTCCCGGGTGCAGCCCGCGCATCTGCGCGACGGCGTCGAGCGGGCCAAGGGCCATGTCGCCGAGCTCGGCCTCGACGCGATCATCCCGATCGGCGGCGAGGGCACGCTGAAGGCCGCCCATCTGCTCTCCGAGGCGGGCCTGCCGATCGTCGGTGTGCCGAAGACCATCGACAACGACATCGCGTCGACCGATGTCACCTTCGGCTTCGACACGGCCGTCGGTGTCGCCACCGACGCGCTCGACCGTCTCAAGACGACCGCCGAGTCCCACCAGCGCGTCCTGATCGTCGAGGTCATGGGCCGTCACACCGGCTGGATCGCGCTGCACTCCGGCATGGCCGCCGGCGCCCACGCGATCGTCGTGCCGGAGCGCCCCTTCGACATCGACGAGCTGACCGAGCTGGTCGGCCGCCGCTTCTCGGCGGGCAAGAAGTTCGCGATCGTCGTGGTCGCCGAAGGCGCCAAGCCGCGCGAGGGCTCGATGAGCTTCGACGTGGGCGGCACCGACATCTACGGCCACGAGCGGTTCGCGGGCGTCGCCAGCCAGCTCTCCGTCGAGCTGGAGCGCCGTCTGAACAAGGAGGCCCGCGCGGTCATCCTCGGCCACGTCCAGCGCGGCGGCACCCCGACCGCATACGACCGCGTCCTGGCCACCCGCTTCGGCTGGCACGCCGTGGAGGCGGTGCACCGCCGTGAGTTCGGGATGCTGACCGCGCTGCGCGGCACCGACATCACCATGGTCCCGCTGGGCGAGGCGACGGCGACGCTCAAGACGGTCCCGGCCGAGCGGTACGCCGAGGCGGAGTGCGTGCTCTGACGTACGGGTAGTTTCACACGCAACGAGCCGCCCCCGGTCGCACCAGCGACCGGGGGCGGTTCTACTCTGGGTCCGGACAACCGGTACGAAATCAGGAGTCAGCGGATGGATCACAGCGGGCACGGCATGACCATGGATCTGCCGCCGTTCACGCTGGCGCGGGGTATGGAGTGGTCCGCGGACCCGTTCTTCCTGATCGGCTGTGTGCTCGGGCTCGGTCTGTACGGCTACGCGGTCGTGCGGCTGCGCAGGCGCGGCGACAGCTGGCCGGTCAGCCGGATGATCTTCTGGACCCTCGGTGTGCTGAGCATCGCCCTGGTGATGTGCACCAAGCTGAACGACTACGGCATGGTCATGTTCAGCGTCCACATGGTCCAGCACATGGTCATCAGCATGCTCTCGCCGATCCTGCTGCTCCTGGGCGCGCCGATCACGCTGATGCTTCGCGCGCTGCCGGTCGCGGGCCGGGGCCGCAAGGGCCCGCGCGAGCTGCTGCTCGCGCTGCTGCACAGCCGGTACATGAAGATCATCACGCACCCCGCGTTCACGATCCCGCTGTTCATCGCGAGCCTGTACGCGCTCTACTTCTCACCCCTGTTCGACTTCCTGATGGAGTCGAAGACCGGCCATATCGCGATGATGGTCCACTTCCTCGCCGTCGGCCTGGTCTTCTTCTGGCCGATCATGGGCGTCGACCCGGGCCCGCACCGCCCCGGCTACATCATGCGGATGCTGGAGCTCTTCGCGGGCATGCCGTTCCACGCCTTCTTCGGCATCGCGCTGATGATGGCGACCCAGCCGATGATCGGCACGTACAAGAACCCGCCCGCCTCCCTCAACATCGACGCGCTCTCCGACCAGGAGGCGGCCGGCGGCATCGCCTGGGCCTTCAGCGAGATCCCGTCCGTGGTCGTCCTGATCGCGCTGGTCTTCCAGTGGTACGCGACCGAGAAGCGCGAGGCCAAGCGCCAGGACCGGGCCGCCGACCGCAACGGCGACAAGGAGCTGGCGGCGTACAACGCCTATCTCGCCTCGCTGAACGCACGCGGGCAGTAACCACCCGTACGCCGCCCGTGCGCACGTCTGGCGCCGGGGGCGTCCCCGGGGCGACCATGGACTTCCACGGCAGCGGCCGGTCGGAAGGGGACGCCCATGCCCGGCACGACGAAGGCGATGGTGGTGCTCACCGTCGTGGCGCTGGTGGTGATCACGGCCTACACGGTGGCGCTCGGCAGCAGCGGCTGGCTCTGGTTCGGCTGGGTGGTCCTCGGCCTGTCCACGGTCGGCATGGCGGCTTCGCGCAGCGCCTGAACGACGGCCCGGCGGGCGGGCCGAGTGAGGAGCCGGTGCGTTGCTGTACTACGTGCTCAAGTACGTCCTGCTCGGGCCACTGCTGAGGCTGCTGTTCCGGCCGAGGATCGAGGGGCTGGAGCACATTCCGCAGGACGGCCCGGCGATCGTGGCGGGCAACCACCTGTCGTTCTCCGACCACTTCCTGATGCCCGTGATGCTGAAGCGCCGCATCACCTTCCTCGCCAAGCAGGAGTACTTCACCGGCCCCGGCATCAAGGGCCGCCTCACCGCCGCGTTCTTCCGCGCGATAGGTCAGATCCCGGTCGACCGGTCCGGCAAGGAGGCCGGGCAGGCGGCCATCCGCGAGGGTCTGGGGGTGCTGGCGAAGGACGAGCTCCTGGGCATCTACCCGGAGGGCACCCGCTCGCACGACGGACGCCTCTACAAGGGCAAGGTCGGGGTCGCCGTGATGGCGCTCAGGGCCCAGGTCCCGGTGATCCCGTGCGCGATGGTCGGCACGTTCGAGATCCAGCCGCCCGGCCAGGTGATGCCGAAGATCCGCCGGGTCACCATCCGGTTCGGCGAGCCGCTGGACTTCTCCCGCTACCTCGGGATGGAGAACGAGAAGGCGGTGCTGCGGGCCGTCACCGACGAGCTGATGTACAAGATCCTTGAGCTCTCCGGGCAGGAGTACGTGGACCGGTACGCGGCCGACGTGAAGGCCGAGGAGGCCGGAAAGTTCCCCAGGATCCTCGGCTGACAGCGGATCCGCCCAGGGCACAAAGGGCTGGCCGCCAAGATCGTACGGTCGTAGCGTCCCGTCCATGGACACGGGAGACAAGGGAACGGCGTTCGTCGTAGGGGCCACGGGACAGATCGGGCGGGCCGCCGTGCGCGCGCTCGCCGAGGACGGCTGGCGGGTGCGGGCCGCCTCGCGCGGCGGCGGGACGGATCCCGACTGGCCGGACGGGGTGGAGGCGGTCGCGCTCGACCGCGACGCGGACGGGGCGCTCGCCACCGCGCTGGGCGACGGCGTCGACGTCCTGGTCGACATGGTCGCGTTCGGCCGCGACCACGCGCGGCAGCTGACCGCGCTCAAGGACCGGATCGGCTCCGCGGTGGTCATCTCCACCGGCGCGCTCTACGAGGACGACCAGGGCCACAGCTTCGACACCCAGGACGAACCGGGCAAACAGCCGCGCTATCCGGTCCCGTTGCCGGAGACCCACCGCACGGTCGCGCCCGGCGACAGCACGTACGGGAGCCGGAAGGTGCTCCTGGAGCGGGAGTTGCTGGCGTCCGGGCTGTCGACGACGCTGCTGCGGGCCGGTGCGGTCCACGGGCCGCACTCGCGCTTTCCGCGTGAGTTCTACTTCGTCCAGCGGGCGCTGGACCGTCGGCCCGTGCGGGTCCTCGCGTACGGCGGACGCAACCGGTTCCATCCGGTGCATGTCTCCAACCTGGCCGAGATGATCCGCCTGGCGGCGCTCAGGCCCGGCGCGCGGGTGCTCAACGCCGGGGATCCCGAGGTGCCGACGGTCGCCGGGATCAGCGCAGCGATCGACAAGGTGATGGGCGTGCGCAGCGAGCTGGTGACGGTGGAGGGACCGGCCCCGGTGGGCACCGTCGGGCTCACACCGTGGAGCCTGGAACATCCCATGGTGTACGACATGTCCGCCGCCGAGCGGGAGTTGGGGTACCGGGCGGTGACCGGGTACGAGCAGTCGCTGCCGGGGACGGTCGCGTGGCTGGTGGACCAGGTGCGCGAGCGCGACTGGCGGGAGGCGTTCCCCAGGATGGTGGAGCTGTACGGCGCGGTGGACCCGTTCGACTACGCGGCCGAGGACGCGTGGCTGGCGGGGCGCGGGTAGCGAAAGGGGCGGCCGGAGTTCCGGCCGCCCCTCCTTGCTGCTTCTTACCGCTGATTCGCCGTTACGGCTTCGGCGTGGCGTGCGGGGTGCACGTCACATCGGCGGCGTCGACCTTGCCGGTGAGGAAGTAGGCCTCCACCCGCGAGTTGATGCAGGGGTTGACCAGACCGGTCACACCGTGCGAACCGGCGTCCTTCTCGGTGATCAGACGCGATCCCTTGAAGCGCTGGTGCAGCGAGACGGCGCCCTGGTACGGCGTCGCCGCGTCCCGGGTGCTCTGGACGATCATGACCGGCGGCAGGCCCTTGCCGGTCTTGACCTCGACCGGGGTCTGCTGCGGCGCCTGCCAGGTGGCACACGGCAGGTTCATCCAGGCGTTCGCCCAGGTCATGAACGGGTTGGTCTTGTTGAGCCGGGTGTTGTCCCGGTCCCACTTCTTCCAGCTGGTGGGCCACTTGGCGTCGGCGCACTCCACGGCCGTGTAGACCGCGTTGCCGTTCTCGGAGCTGATGTTGCCCGCGATGTCCGACATGTCGGCACCGGCGGCCGCGATCAGCGCCTTGCTGTCACCCGCCACGTACTGGCTCCACGCCTTGGCGACGGGCACCCACGACGAGTCGTAGTACGGGGCCTTCTGGAAGTACCCGATGAGCTCGGCCGGGCCGACCACACCACCGATGGGGCTCTTCTTGGCCGCGGCGCGCAGCTTGACCCACTGCTGCTCGACCTTGGCCGCCGTGTCGCCGAGGTGGAAGGTCGCGTCGTTCTTGGCGACCCAGTTCTCCCAGTCGTTCCAGCGGCCCTGGAAGGCGATGTCCTGGTTCAGGTTGGCCTGGTACCAGATGTTGTCGCGCGCCGGGTCGACGACGCTGTCCACCAGCATGCGGCGCACGTGCGACGGGAAGAGCGTGCCGTAGACCGCGCCCAGGTAGGTGCCGTAGGAGACGCCCAGGTAGTTGAGCTTCTTCTCACCGAGCGCGGCGCGGATGACATCCAGGTCGCGGGCGGTGTTCGGGGTGGTCATGAACGGCAGCATCCAGCCGCTGCGCTCGGCGCACCCGTCCGCGTACTCGGCGGCGAGCTTGCGCTGGGCGCGCTTGTCGGCCTCGCTGCCGGGCACCGGGTCGGCCTTCGGCGTCTTGACGAACTCCTGCGGGTCCATGCAGGAGATCGGCGTCGAGTGGCCCACACCGCGCGGGTCGAAGCCCACGAAGTCGTACGCCTTGGCCGTGTTGGCCCACAGCGGGTTCTTGCCGGTCACCCGGGTCGGGAACCGCATACCGGAGGCGCCGGGGCCACCGGGGTTGTAGACGAGGGCGCCCTGGCGCTCGGCCGGGGTGCCGGTCGAGGAGATCCGGTCCACGGCGAGCTTGATCTGCTGGCCGTACGGGTGGGCGTAGTCGAGCGGGACGCTGACGTAGCCGCACTGGATCGGCTTGGCGAAGCCCCAGTCGGCCGGGCAGTCGGTCCAGTCGATGCCCTTCTTGGCGGCCCGCTCGGCGGCGAGCTGTACGCCGCGCGCCTCGGACGTGCCGTGGTGACGGCTCTCGGCGGTGGCCGCCGGGGCCGCGATCGCGCCGGCTATGAGCGTGCCCGCGATCAGAGTGCCGGCCGAACCGAGCACTGCGGTGCGTCTCAAGTGGTTCCTCCCCCTGCTGCTGTGCGCCACCTGTGGTGGCGCATTTTGTGGTCTCGGGGGATCCTCGCGCCTCTGACCTTGTCCGGAACAGGTCGTACTGGCGTTTCTTTACCGAACCGATAGACGGGACGCCGTGTCCCGCTGAGCGGTCAGGACGTCATCCAGCACGCGATCGAGTACGCGCCGCAGCAGCCGGGCGTCCGGCGCGAGGGCCGTCACCAGGAAGGCGGGCCCGACCAGCGGCGTGAGCACGGCGTTCTCGCCGAGCAGTTGCGGCTCGGCGGGTTTGTCCACCAACTCCGGGTCCACGACGAGCAGTTGCCCGACCGCCCGATGGCCGCCGAGCACAGCCCCGCCGTCCCATCCTCCGGGCGCGCCGGGCCCGTACGCGAGTTCCTGGTCGAGCAGCGGGCGGCCCGCCAGGTGGACGGTGAGGCGGGTGGCGAGCGTACCGGGGTCCTCGCCATGGCGTCCGAGGATCTGCTCCTCGCGCAGCACGAGGCGCGCGCCCGGCGCGAGGTCGACGCGGGTGCGCATCCGCAGATCGCTGCCCCGGGCGGAGATCAGCTGCTCGGGCAGCCAGTGCAGCTCGGCGTCCTGACGAACCGTCAGACATATGTCGTACTGAGCGCGCTCACCGTCACGACCCGGCAGGGCGATGGTGGCGGCGGCCGAGTCGACGGTGAGCCGCGCCCCGTCCATCACCTCGGCCTCGACGGCGATGTGGTCGCCGCCGAGCGGGGCGCTCATCGCACCGACGACGGTGACGCGATGACGGTCCGGGGTCCCCCGGGTGCGGCGCAGCGCGAGCGGCCCCTCCCCCGCCAGGACGGGCAGCCCCTCGCGGGTGGCGACGATGCGGGCGGTGGCGCGCACCCCCGCGCCGGTGGTCAGCCCTGCCATGCGGCGAGCCGCTCCCGTACCCACTCGGCGACCGCGTCCACGCCGCCCTCGGACCGCAACGACTGGAAGACGACGGGGAGTTCGGTCCGCTGCTCCTTGGCGTCCCGGGCCATCCGCTCCAGGTCGGAGCCGACGTACGGGGCGAGGTCGGTCTTGTTGACGACGAGGAGGTCGGCGGTGGTGACGCCGGGACCGCCCTTGCGCGGGATGTCGTCGCCGCCCGCCACGTCGATGACGAAGATCTGCGCGTCGACCAGACCCTTGGAGAAGGTGGCGGTGAGGTTGTCGCCGCCGGACTCGACCAGGATCAGATCGAGCGGCCCGACCGCGTCCTCCAGGTCCTCGACGGCTTCGAGGTTGGCGGAGATGTCGTCCCGGATGGCGGTGTGCGGGCAGGCCCCGGTCTCCACGGCCTGGATCCGCTCGGGCGGCAGCACCGCGTTGCGCAGCAGGAACTCGGCGTCCTCGCGGGTGTAGATGTCATTGGTGACGACGGCGAGCGAGAACCGCTCGCGCAGGGCCCGGCAGAGCGCGGCAACGGTGGCGGTCTTCCCGGACCCCACGGGCCCGCCGAGCCCGATGCGCAGCGCACGGCGGGTCCCGTCGGGGCGATGGGCGTCGGCGCTGATGGCGGCAGGGCCGTCGTGGGAGTGGTCGAGGTGCATGAGGCGGCTCCACTTTCGGTTCGCCGGGCGACTTCGGTCATTTCAGCCCGCCCGGGGACTTCAGCCCGTCCGGCGTTTGAGGACGAGCCCGTTAAGGGCGATAAGGGGGGTCCGGGGGCAGAGCCCCCGGCAACGGCGCCCCACCCCCACCGGCCCCCGGCAGGGTTTCGGGAAGCGGCGGGGTGGGGGACTAAGACGCGAACAGCCGCACCGCCCAAGCCGCATGCGCCTCCGCCATGACATCGAGCAGCGGCGCAGAGGCGGCAGGCAACACACCCACCCCCTCCACGGCGGCCGAGGCCGCCAGCCGCGCGGCCCGCGAAGCCACCGCATCCAGCTCGGGCGCCAACCGCGCGAGCACAGACGTCGCATCGAACGGGTCGAGGCTCAACAACCGCACCACCGCGGTCGCGGGCCCACTCACACACTCGTACGCCACACAGTGCGCCGCATCCTCCGCCCCCAGCCCCGCCGCCCGCGCGGCGAGCCCGAGCACGATCGGCTGATGCGCACCCCGCGGCCGGGCGGCGGCGAGCGCGGCCAGCTCCTCGCTCGGCCAGGTGGCCCGCGCCGCCCGCATCATCTGCCGCCCGAGCTTGCGCGCGGTGACCCGCAACGCGGGAGACGGCGTGCGGGCATCGGCGGCCTCGTCGAGGGCGAGCGGATCGAGCCCGAGGGCGGCCGCCGCGGCGAGCGAGGCGGACACCAGACCCGCCGTGTGCAGCCGCCCCCGGCAGAACTCCGCCAGGGAGGCCGCGTCCCGGACACGACCCGCCTTCACGGCGGGTTCGGCACCGCCCGAGTGGGCGTGGCCGCCCGCCGGGAAGCGGCCGTCGGCGAGGACGAGCAGAGCCGCGCGAGACATGTTCAGCCGCTCTCAGAAGAGGAAGTACCGCTGGGCCATGGGCAGTTCGGCGGCGGGCGCGGGTTCGACCGCGTCGCCGTCGATGGTCACCGTGAAGGTGTCCGGGTCGACCCTGACGTCCGGCAGGGCGTCGTTCTCGCGCATGTCGGCCTTGCCCACCCGGCGGGTGTTCTTGATGGCGACGAACTCCTTGTCCAGGCCGAGCCGTTCGGGCAGCCCGTCGTCGAGGGCGGCCTCGGACACGAAGTTGAGCGAGTTGGCCGCGGGTGCCTTGCCGTACGCGCCGAACATCGGGCGCGGCAGGATCGGCTGCGGGGTGGGGATGGACGCGTTGGCGTCGCCCATCTGCGCGTACGCGATCTGGCCGCCCTTGATGACGAGCTGCGGCTTGACGCCGAAGAACGCGGGCTCCCACAGCACCAGGTCGGCGAGCTTGCCCGGCTCGACCGAGCCGATCTCGCCGTCGAGGCCCTGCGCGACGGCCGGGTTGATCGTGTACTTGGCGACATAGCGACGCGCCCGGTGGTTGTCGGCCCGTCCGTCACCGGCGAGCGCGCCCCGGCGCACCTTCATGACGTGCGCGGTCTGCCACGTACGCATGATGACCTCGCCGATCCGCCCCATCGCCTGGGAGTCGGAGGACAGGATCGAGATGGCGCCCAGGTCGTGCAGGATGTCCTCGGCCGCTATGGTCGACGGCCGGATGCGGGACTCGGCGAACGACAGGTCCTCCGGCACGGCCGGGTTGAGATGGTGACAGACCATCAGCATGTCGAGGTGTTCCTCGATGGTGTTGATGGTGTGCGGCCGGGTCGGGTTGGTCGAGCTGGGCAGGACGTACGGCTCGGACACCACGGTGATGATGTCGGGCGCGTGCCCGCCGCCCGCGCCCTCGGTGTGGTACGCGTGGATGGAGCGGCCCGCGATGGCGGCGAGGGTGTCGCCGACGAAGCCCGCCTCGTTCAACGTGTCGGTGTGGATGGCGAGTTGGGCACCGGTCTCGTCGCAGACGCTCAGACAGGCGTCGATGACGGCCGGGGTCGCCCCCCAGTCCTCGTGGATCTTGAACCCGAGCGCGCCGCCGCGCAGCTGGGAGTGCATCGCCTCGCGCGACATGGTGTTGCCCTTGCCGAGCAGACCGATGTTGACGGGCGCGTTCTCCAGCGCCGCGAACATTCGGGCGAGGTGCCAGGGGCCGGGCGTGATCGTGGTCGCCTTGGTGCCCTCGGCGGGGCCGGTGCCGCCGCCGACGAGGGTGGTGATGCCCGAGGAGAGCGCCTGGTCGATCAGGGTCGGCGAGATGAAGTGGACATGGGTGTCCACCGCGCCGGCCGTGAGGATCTTCCCGTTCCCGGCGATGATCTCGGTCTCGGGGCCGATGACCAGATCGGGGTGGACCCCGTCCATCGTGTCGGGGTTGCCGGCCTTGCCGATGGCGGTGATGCGGCCGTCCCGGATGCCGATGTCGGCCTTGACGATCCCCCAGTGGTCGAGGACGACGGCGCCGGTGACAACGGTGTCGGGTGCGCCTTCGGCGCGGGTGGTGCGAGCCTGGCCCATCGACTCGCGGATCACCTTGCCGCCGCCGAACACCGCCTCGTCGCCGGAGCGTCCGGGCCCGCCGCAGCGGTCCTCCTCGATCTCCACGAGCAGATCGGTGTCGGCGAGCCGGATGCGGTCGCCGGTGGTGGGGCCGAACAGGTCGGCGTACACGGCACGGTTGAGCTCAGCCATCGAGAGGACCTCCGATCTCGCCGCGCAGCCCGGGCACGACCCGGCGTCCCGTGAAGGGGACGAGTTCGACGTCCACGGGGATGCCGGGTTCGAAGCGCACGGCGGTGCCCGCGGCGATGTTCAGCCGCAGCCCGCGGGCGGCGGCGCGGTCGAAGTCCAGGCCGGGGTTGGCCTCGGCGAAGTGGTAGTGCGAGCCGACCTGTACGGGCCGGTCGGCGGCGTTCAGGACGGTCATCCGGGTGACCTCGCGGCCCTCGTTGAGGGCGACGGGCTCGTCCGCGAAGAGGATCTCTCCTGGGATCATCGGCTCCGCTCCCCCGTCAGACGATCGGCTCGTGCACGGTGACGAGCTTGGTGCCGTCGGGGAAGGTCGCCTCGACCTGGACGTCGTGGATCATCTCCGGGATGCCGGGCATGACCTCCTCGCGGGTGAGCACCTTGCGCCCGGACGCCATGAGTTCGGCGACCGTACGACCGTCGCGGGCGCCTTCGAGGATGTGCGAGGTGATCAGCGCGACGGACTCGGGGTGATTGAGCCTCACCCCGCGCGCCCGGCGCTTCTCCGCGACGTCCGCGGCGACATGGATGAGCAGTCTCTCCTGCTCGTGCGGCGTCAGTTGCACGCTTCCCACCTCACTGTCGTGCCCAGAGCGGGTGACTCCCGCCTCGACGCTGCGGGACCCTATCCGAGTTCAACACTCTGTTGACCTGGGGTTCCCTGCTCCGCAGCGAGGCATTGCACGTTACGGCGGAAGTTTTTCCGGCTCGTTAACTGACGCTTTGCATATTCATGGCCAATACATCCATCGTCGGCTCCGGCGATCCGGAAGCGTTCAGTCACCCGCCGGCGGCTGCCGGTGCTCGGCTGCGATGCCGAACCGTCGCCGTTCGCCGGGAGCGGATGCGACCTGGCGCACCGACGACACCGAGCTGATCACCCGCTCCTCGTCCGACTCCGTCGCACCTTCGAGTCGTTCCAGGTCAGCGGCGGACACCAGGGCGACGAGGGGCTTGCCGTGCCGGGTCACGACGACGCGCTCCCCGCCGTACACCACGCGGTTGATCAGCTCGGCGAGCTCAGCTCGGGCTTGCGTCACCGGAATCTCGTAGGCCATGCTCCCCAGCTTATCCGGGGGTCAAGCAGTCCGGATGGTCCACGGAGAGACATAAAAAGGCAGGTCAGAGACTCTTTGCGCGCACGCGCGCAAGCTGACGCCCCTGACATGTCAGAGGTGTCAGCTGCTTTCGGGGCGCCGGTCGTAAGCTCCAGGGTCGCCTTCGCGGTCGACGATGAACTCCAAGGGCCCCACTCCCGTCCGGAGTGGGGCCCTTCGGCATGTCCGGCTACCGGCTGCCGTCGTTGCGCGCAACACTCCGGTGTGGCCGCCGATTCGCAATCGGCCGCAATCCCCGCCACAGGCGCGGATGTCTGTCGCATCCTGGTTGCCCGACCAGCGCAGATGGAGGGCGACATGACGCTCAGGTTCATCGGCACCACCAGCGAGTACGGCAACTGCCCCACCCTGTACGAGGTCGTTGAGACCGGCGACATCGTCGTACAGGGGGACCAGCTGACGGACCCCGAGCACCTCGGGCAGCTCCGCGACGTCGGAGCGGGTGAGGCGTTTGTCGTCATCCCTCGCGATCTGCTCACGCGATTCGCGCCGAAGGAGTGACCTTGCCGCCTCTGATCCCGTTCGACGAGATCATCCACCTGTTCTCAGAGTTCCAGCACACGGCCTTTCGACTGGAGACACGCCGCGGCTACGCCTCCGACCGGCAGGGGCAACGCTTCCAGGCATTCATGCAGGGCATCGCCCCGCAGCCCGAGCCGGACCATCCGTGGAACATCAACGTGCGCGAACGGGCGGCGCAAGGTGCCCGGTTCTCCCGAGTCCGCATCATCGACGAACCTCCAACCGACGGACAGCGGTTCCTGATGGCGGCGGCGGCCGGAAACATCGCGGCCGGCGAAGACATCCGTGTTCTGCGTCGCTCCGAGGCCGAGCGGCTGTACTTGCCCGGCTTCGACCTGTGGCTGTTCGACTCGCGCATCCTGGTTCGCCTCGACATCGACGACACAGACACCACGCTCGGCGTTGAGGTCATCGAGGACCCCGCCGAAGTGCTGGCTGCGTGCCGGGCACGGGATGCGGCTTGGCGCTGCGCAGTGCCTACTGCCGAGGTCTGGGCGCAGGTACGTTCGTCCGTGTGAGCACGGACTTTCAGAGCGCCAGGATCGCCCTCGGTGCGCGCTTGCGAGAGCTGCGTACCGAGGGTGGCCTCAACGGCAAGGACATTGCCGCCCGTCTCGGCTGGGCACGGTCCAAAGTGTCGCGGCTGGAGAACGGCAAGCAGACGGCGACCGCCGAAGACCTCGACGCCTGGGCAGCCGCGGCAGGCGCGCCAGAGCAGGCCGACGACCTCAAGAGCCGTCTGCGTGGCCTGGAATCCCAGCAACGTTCGTGGCGGCGTCAGCTGGCCGCTGGGCAGCGTCCCGTGCAGGACCGGTACGTCGTCGAATACCGCAGCACCACCGTCGTGCGCGGGTACGAGGCCACCGTCATTCCCGGGCTGTTCCAGACCCCGGACTATGCCCGCCACCTGATGGCCAAGAACGCCGAGTTACTGCAGTCCACCCCGCGCGATACCGACGCGGCTGTCCAGGCGCGGATGAGACGGCAGGAAGTCCTGTATGAGACGGGCAGGCTGTTCCGGGTCCTGATCTGGGAAGGCGCCCTCCATGCACTGATCTGTCCGCGCGAGGCGATGGCCGGCCAGTTGGACCGGATCGTCGGTCTGATCGGCATGAGCACGGTGGAGCTCGGGATCGTACCGTTCGGCGCGCCGCTCAAACTGAGCCCGAAACACGGCTTCTGGATCTTCGATGAGGAGCGCGTGGTCGTCGAAACCATCAACACGGAGCTGCAGTTCGAGTCCGCCGACGACGTTGCTCTGTACGGGCGGGTGTGGGACGGGCTCAACGAGGCGGCGGCCTACGGCCCGCACGCGCATCGCCTGATCGCGCGTGCTCGGACCCAGATGCACCCCGGATAAGCAATCGGCGCGAACCGCCTCACATGTACGCGCAATCCGGCGCAATCGGTCAGCCGGGCCGCAATCGCGGTGCCTAGCGTGCTGGCCATGCCTTCAGATGCACCCCACCAGCAGCAGTCGGTCGACGCGGCGCAGTACCGGATTTGCGAGATCTGCAAGGAACCGGGTGCCGACGTCATCACGTACATGTACATCAGCGAGAGCGGCGGCGGGCAGTCCCGCTACGCACATCGCCCCTGCGCCGCGACAGCCGAGATCTCCGCTGTCGACGCACCGGCATCGGCGCCGACGGTCTTGCCATGACGGCCGCGCTCAGACGCCTGCCGCACTACAACACCCTGTCGCAGGCGCAGCGCCGCGGCATCACCTGCGTATGGTGCGGCCTCGTGCTCACCGCAGCATCAGCGGTCGACCTGGGGCCGCAACCACTTCGCATCCTCGACTACACGACGAGCTGGTTCCCAAGAACCTGCCGTCAGCACGCCAACGGACCGGAGGGCGAAGCATCGTGACCCGCATCTGCTGCGTCTGCGACAAGCCCATCGAGGGGAAAGCCGAAGTACTGCCGAGGTTCTCGTCGAGCGGTGCCCGGCCCGACGCCTACCGGCACCCCGCCAACACCCCCGGCTGCGGCCTTAAGCCGCGCCGTACTCCCTAGCCTCGTCAAACCCCTGCGGCCCGCAGCACCCCCTCGGCGGGCCGCAGACGGGAAAGCCCCGGCCGGGGCTTCTGCGTGCGCTACGCGCCTGCGTCTGGACGCCGTGGAGTGCCCGGCGCCCCTGAAACCGCTGATCCGCAGACGTCGGCGCTGCCCCGACGGTACCGTCCTGCCTTCGACGATTCCTGGGGGAACCATGGGGTGGATCAAAGACGCCAAGGCAGAAGCGATCAGCAAGGAAGCTCAACGAGCCATAGACGAGGGCCGGACGGTGTTCGTGTGCCGCGTCAACCAGGGGGCACTGCAAAGCAACTTCTCGGGATCCTTGTCAGGGGTGGCTGAGCAGATCGAGGCGATCGAGGCCGTGGGCTGGCAGCTCGATCAAGCGTCCTTCTCCCACGACCACAAGGACCACGCCTCGGCGTTCCTGATCTTCCGTAGGCCGAAGGCTGCCGCGCCGTCCGTACAGCGCCAGGCCACTTGGGGCGGTCAGTGACACCCGCGCCGCCCTCGGCTACGACACCTAGGGCTCTCCAACGGGTCTGGGTCGACCCGCCGGACTCTGCAAGGAAACGTCCACCCCAGTTTTCCGGGCCATGGTCGGGTTGAGCCCGGAACCCTATGGGGTGGACAAGGCACGCTTTCAGGCAAGGACCTGCTTCACGAAGGTGATGATCGCTTCGGCGCTGTCTCGCAGGAAGGAAAGACCGTTGTTTACGGTGCCTGCGGCGTCTGCCGCGTTGGCGGGTGCCACCGCGACCGCAAGGACAACTGCCGTGGCTCCGAGGGTGGCCGCTACGCGCTTGAAGGTAGTCATATCCGATGAACGAGGAGCGGTTGCTCCGGCTCTTGAAGCACGCCGACAGCCACTCGGACCGGTGGGTTCCGGTCTCTCTGACCAGATCGCACCTCCGGCAAGTCGGTCACACGACCCGTCAGACACACCCTAGGACGCCTACTGCACCGCCGAGTTCAGAAGGCCCCGGCCGGCCGCTACCCCCGGCCGGGGCTTCAACGTACGGCGTCCAACTCGGAGATGACGTCATCCAGATCGGCCAGACGGGCAGGAGCGGCACCGAACCGGCGGCCCGTCACCGCGATGTACCGCTCCCGCGAGTAGAGCTCGGGGTCTGCGGCCGGCGGAGTCGCCGGGCTCCGGTGGGCCGACCTCGACTTCGAGGCGGCAACCCTCGCGGTGGCCAACACCCGGACCATGGTGGGGAATGCGCGGGTCCTGGAGAAGGACACCAAGTCCGAGGCCGGCGAGCGGACCCTGCCCCTGCCCGAGCCGGTACGGCTGGCCCTGCTGAACTTCCGGCGTGATCCAGGCGGCCGAGCGCGCGGCGATGGGGTCGTACTACATCGACTCGGGTTACGTGTTCGTCGATCTGCTCGGCCAGGCGATGAGCACCCGTCAGCTGCGGGAGCATGCTTACGCGCTGATGGCGAAGCTGGATCTGCGCCGGGTCCGGCTGTACGACGCCCGGCACTCCTGCCTGACCTTCCTGGCGGTCAACGGAGTCGCCGACACGATCCTCGCGGCGTGGGCCGGGCACGCGAACGCCTCGTTCACGAAGCGCGTGTACGTCCATCCGACGGCCGCCGACATGGGCACTGCGGTGATCCATCTCAACGAGCCTCTGGGCGTCGCCAACGTCCAGCCTGGCACCACTATGTGAGAGAAGGTGAGATTTCAGCTCTCACGCCGAGAGCGAAACCGCCTCTGACCTGTTGCCTCTCCTCGATCGCTAGGCCATGCTCCCCATCATATCGGCCTGTACGTCCTGTACATTTTTTACAGAGACCCCGGGTCATGAGTCCGGTACGAGATGAGGTACGTCATGCACGGCCCAGCCGCCCGCTATGTCCTGCCCGAGTTCACCGAGCGCACCTCGAACGGGGTCCGCACCCTCGACCCCTACTCCGAGCTGCTCGAAGAGCGCATCGTCTTCCTCGGCACCCCCGTCGACGACACCACCGCCAACGATGTGATGGCCCAGTTCATGCATCTGGAGCACGCGGACCCCGACCGGGACATCTCGCTCTACATCAACTCCCCCGGCGGCTCGCTCACCGCGATGTCGGCGATCTACGACACGATCCGGTTCGTCACCTGTGACGTGGAGACGGTCTGCATCGGCCAGGCCGCGTCCGCCGCAGCGGTGCTGCTCGCCGCGGGCACCCCCGGCAAGCGGCTCGCGCTGCCGGGTGCGCGGGTGCTGATCCACCAGCCGTCCGTCGAGGAGCCGTTGCGGGGCCAGCCGTCCGATCTGGAGATCTACGCGGCCGAACTCCAGCGCGGGCGCGCGATGTTGACCGAGCTGCTTGCCAAGCACACCGGCCGGTCCGTCGAGCAGGTGAGCGCCGACATCGAGCGGGACACCATCCTGGACGCCCAGGGCGCCGCCGCGTACGGCCTGGTCGACCATGTCGTGTCCAGCCGCAAGAACTCCCGTACGCAACCGGGGAGGTAGAGCACGTGGTGCCCGAACTGCCGCCGCTGCCCGCGCTCACGCGCGCGGAGGGCGAGTTCATCGACGCGTATCTCGACGCCCTGGACCAGTTGGGCCGGATCAACCCCGCCCGGCACTCGGACACCTATGGCGCGCTGCGGGCCGCGCAGGCGCTCGTGGGGCGCGCGGTGGCGCTGCGGGACGCGCTGACGACGATGCATCTGCGCGGCGAGAGCCAGCTGCACTCCGAGACGCTGGCGCGGGCCCTGCGGGTGCTCGACGGGGAGCGCCGGGCGGGTCGCGTCACGGTGCCGCCGCCCTCCGCGAGTTGATGCCTCACAGGCGCCCGGACGGCACCTTCGTTGGTACGAGTCGGCGTCCCCCGTTCGCACCATCCGATGGTCCGAACGACGTATCAGTTCCCTTGCGCCATATGGGCAGACACGCGACGGAACATGTCATTCCGACGCTGGTACGGGGCTGGTCGGACCCCCTGCGGAAGGCTTCAAAACATCCGCGTCCACCCGAACGGGTCAGTCGTGAGGAGCCTCACAAAACGCCGTTTCGGCTCGGAAATCCGACACTTCGTGGGTCAAGATCCCTTCCGACGACAAGCCCCCGCCACCGAGGCGGGGCGGTCCGGGCGGACGCCGAGTCCTGCCGCCGTACCCGGATGACTGGTCGACTGATGGATCGGCAGGAGTGGAGGACCCGAGCAGTGCGGGCCGACCGGGCAACCGGGAGGCCCTTGGGGTGAAGCCGCGTGAGCGGCCGGGCATCTTCGCCAGTCCGAACCCGACAGGTCATCCTTCGCAGGCGGTTTGACGAAGGGTCGCGCATGTCTGCGCAGAATCACGTCCCGTCCCTGCTGACTCGTGTCGGCGCGGTCTCCGCACTCACTCTGGCCGCCGTGGGCGGCACCTTGCTGGCGCCGGGCGCCACGAGTGAGGCGAGCGCCGCGACACTCGCGACGAAGGCGCTCAATGTCGCCGCGTCGAAGAAGGGATCGCCCTACCAGTACGGGGCCAGCGGCCCGTACCGGTTCGACTGCTCGGGGCTCGCCGCCTACTCGTACAAGCAGGCGGGCAAGAAGCTGCCGCGCACCACGCAGCAGCAGTACAACAGCACACGCCACATCTCGTCGTCCTCGCGCCAACGCGGTGACCTGGTCTTCTTCCACTCCGGCTCGAACGTCTACCACGTGGGGATCTACGCCGGCGAGGGGAAGATCTGGCACTCCCCCAAGACCGGGTCCGTGGTCCGGCTGGAGAAGATCTGGTCCAGCAGCGTCTGGTACGGCCGCGTGCGCTGACAGCGGCTCGTACGGGGCGGTGAGCGCGGGCGCCCGCGCTCACCGCCTTCGCCCGGCGGCCGGACGGCCCCGGCTCCGGGCGTTCGGTTCCGGACCGCTCAGCTCTGGACGGGGGCCGTCCACGGCAGAGCGATCCAGACGGTCTTGCCGCCCTCGGGCGTCGGCGTCACCGACAGACGCCCCCCGCACTCGGCGGCCAGCCAGCGAATGATCACCATGCCCCGCCCGTTGTCCTGCTGGACGGCGGCGGGAAGACGTTTCGGCCAGCGTGGATGGCTGTCGGTCACGCCGATGTGCAACTGCTCGTCGCACTCCAGGCGCATGTCCACGGTGAATGTGGGCGACTGGCCGAAAGTGTGCTGTACGGCATTGGTCGCGAGTTCGGAGACGATCAGGCGGATCGTATCCGCGGTTTCGCCGTCCGACGCGAGACCCCACTCGGTGAGTACGCCGGCGACATATCTACGGGCGGCGGAGACCGAGGCGGGATCGCTCGGCAGAGTGACGGTTGATTCCTGATGGTCTGCCATGGCGACGCTGTCCCTTTCCCACCCGGACCGGCCCGCTTGACCCGCGACGAGCGGACAAACGCGAGGACGGCCCGGACATGTGCTTCGCGCCAGAGTGCCACTCATCGTGCCGTTGGATGCGCCGATCCACCAAGATATGCATATATCTGTCGCTCAAAGCGGTGAACTCTGCGCCGAAGGACCGTATTTGGGCGCCACACTTGCCCATCGCCCGAATCGCCGCCGGGTGGGAGGAGACCCAAGATGTGGCACGGTCCCGCGGTACGCCGCCGCAAGCTCGGTGAGGAGCTGCGGCGGCTGCGTGTCGCGGCCGCCCTCACCAGCGCCGAGGTGGCCCGGCAACTCGGCTGGCACCAGTCCAAGGTGAGCCGGATCGAGACCGGCCGCAGCGGTGTGAAGCCGGCCGACGTGGCCCGGCTGCTCGAACTGTACGGCGTCGACGACCCGCGCCTCCGCGCCCTGCTGGAAGCGCTCGCGGGCTCGGCCGACGGGCGCGCGGACCAGTGGTGGCAGGCCTATCGTGGGCTGTTGCCGCCGCAGTACCGGGACTTCATCAGTCTGGAGTCGCAGGCGTCGGCGGCGCGCACCCTGGAGACGTCGGTGGTGCCGGGGCTGCTCCAGACGCCCGAGTACGCCCGGGCGGTGACCCGGGCCGCGCTCCACGGGCTCGACGCGGCACGGGTGGACTCACTGGTCCAGGTGCGCCTCGCGCGCCAGGAGGTGCTGCGGGCGGATCCGCCGCTGCGGCTCAGCGCGGTGGTCGACGAGGCGGCGCTGCGCCGCGAGGTGGGCGGGGCGGCCGCGATGCGACGGCAGTTGCGGTATCTCGTGGACATGGCGCAACTGCCCCAAGTCCGGCTGCGGGTGCTGCCTTTCAGCAGCGGTGGCCATATCTGTCTCACCGGGCCTTTCGTTATCTTCTCCTTTCCGCACATTTCCGATCTGGACGTGGTTGTTATCGACCACTTGACGAGTAGCCTCTATCTCGAACGGAAAGAAGACCTTGAGGCGTACGGCGCCGCGTTCCACACGGTCGAGGCGCAGGCCCTTTCGTACAAGGAATCGTTGAATCTCATCGCCGGGCTCGCTGACGGCGCGTAAGGGAGGCATGTGATGCCCGAACCCCCCGCGCATGTACCTTCCAGCACTTCTCTGAACGGCGCGCAGTGGCGGCGCAGCAGCCGCAGTGTAGGAATGAACAATTGCGTCGAGACAGCACGTATCGACGCAGCGACGCTGGCCGTCCGTGACTCCAAGAGGACCACCGGACCCGCGCTCCTCTTCGGAACGCGGGCCTGGCACGGTTTTCTCACGGGTCTGTCCACCGGGCTCGACGAGGCGCCCGACAGCAGGAGTTGAGTACGTGAACGGGGGAACGGGGGACTAGGCGGTGGGCGCGGTCCGCAGGATCGTGTCCACCGCCCACTCGATCTGACTCTGTGTCAAATCTGCTCGGGCGGTCAGCCGCAGCCGGGAGATGCCGTCCGGCACCGACGGCGGGCGGAAGCACCCGACCACGAGCCCGGCGGCCCGGCAGTCGGCCGCCCAGCCCACCGCCGCCTCCGGCGAGGGCGCCCGCACCGACACCACGGCCGCGTCCGGGCGTACCGCCGTCAGACCCGCGGCCGTCAGCCGTCCGTGCAGCTCGGCCGCCACTTCGCGGGCCCGGCCCGCCCGTTCGGGCTCGCCGCGCAGCAGCCGCAGCGCCGCCAGGGCGCCGCCCGCGGCGGCGGGTGCGAGGCCGGTGTCGAAGATGAACGTACGGGCCGCGTTGACGAGGTGCTGGATGACCTTGGCCGGGCCGAGGACCGCGCCGCCCTGGCTGCCGAGCGACTTGGACAGGGTGAGCGTGGCGACCACGTCGTCCCCGCCCGCGAGCCCGGCCGCGTGCAGCGCGCCGCGCCCGCCCTCGCCCAGGACCCCGAGGCCATGGGCGTCGTCCACCACCAGGGCCGCGCCGAACTCCCGGCAGGCGCCGATGAGTTGGGGCAGCGGCGCGGCGTCGCCGTCCACCGAGAAGACCGAGTCGCTGACGACCAACGCGCGCCCGTCGTGCGCCTCCAGGGTCTTGCGCACGGCCTCCGGGTCCGCGTGCGGGACCACGGCGGTCTCCGCGCGCGCGAGGCGGCAGCCGTCGACGATCGAGGCGTGGTTGGCCGCGTCGGAGACGATCAGCGAGTCGCGCTCCCCCAGCGCGGTCAGCGCCGCGAGGTTGGCCGCGTAACCGGAGGAGAAGACCAGCGCCGCCTCGAAGCCGCAGAACTCGGCGAGCTCCGCTTCCAGCTCGGCGTGCAGCGCGGTGGTGCCGGTGACCAGGCGGGAGCCGGTGGCCCCGGCGCCCCAGCGGCGGGCGGCCGCGGCCGCGCCCTCGGTCACCGCCGGGTGCCGGGTCAGCCCCAGGTAGTCGTTGCTCGCCAGGTCCAGCAGATCCTGGTCGGCGGTGCGCGGCCGGAGCACCCGGACCAGACCGGCGCGCTCGCGCCGCTCGGTCGCTCCGTCGATCCAGTCGAATGGCGCTCGGGGCATGGTGAAGATCCCTTTTGTAGGCAGCGCACAGACCCTATTCCGCCGCAACCGAGGTCAGGGTGTGGCAATACACACACCTTCCAAGGGCGCAGTTGTACGATCCCTCCTTGGCTGGAAGCGGTGTCTTGGGCAAGGATCTGGCCCATGGACCTGCTGAACACGCTGGTGGACAAGGGGCTGCGGCGCGAACTGCCGAGCCGCGAAGAGGCGCTCGCCGTACTGGCGACCTCCGACGAGGAACTGCTCGATGTGGTGGCCGCGGCCGGCAAGGTGCGCCGCCAGTGGTTCGGGCGGCGGGTGAAGCTCAACTACCTGGTGAACCTGAAGTCCGGGCTGTGCCCCGAGGACTGTTCGTACTGCTCGCAGCGGCTCGGCTCCAAGGCCGAGATCCTGAAGTACACCTGGCTCAAGCCCGACGAGGCGTCCAAGGCCGCCGCCGCGGGTGTCGCGGGCGGCGCGAAGCGGGTCTGCCTGGTGGCCAGCGGCCGCGGCCCGACCGACCGCGACGTGGACCGCGTCTCGCAGACGATCGAGGCGATCAAGGAGCAGAACGAGGGCGTCGAGGTGTGCGCCTGCCTCGGTCTGCTCTCCGACGGCCAGGCCGAGCGGCTGCGCGCGGCGGGCGCCGACGCGTACAACCACAACCTCAACACGTCCGAGGGGACGTACGGGGACATCACGACCACCCACACCTACGCCGACCGCGTGGACACCGTGCAGAAGGCGCACGGGGCCGGGCTCTCCGCCTGCTCCGGGCTGATCGCGGGCATGGGCGAGAGCGACGAGGACCTGGTCGACGTGGTCTTCGCGCTGCGCGAGCTCGACCCGGACTCGGTGCCGGTCAACTTCCTCATCCCGTTCGAGGGCACTCCGCTGGCCAAGGAGTGGAACCTCACCCCCCAGCGCTGCCTGCGCATCCTCGCCATGGTGCGGTTCGTCTGCCCGGACGTCGAGGTGCGCCTGGCGGGCGGCCGTGAGGTGCATCTGCGCTCGATGCAGCCGCTGGCCCTGAACCTGGTCAACTCGATCTTCCTCGGCGACTACCTCACCAGTGAGGGCCAGGAAGGCAAGGCGGACCTGGAGATGATCGCGGACGCCGGTTTCGAGGTGGAGGGCGCGGGCACCACGACGCTGCCCGAGCACCGCGCCGACGCGCTCGCCGCCGGTGGCTGCGGTTCGCACGCCCAGAGCGGCTGCGGCTCGCACGAGGGCGGTGCGTGCGGTTCGCACGAGGGCGGCGCCTGCGGCCCGTGCGGCGAGAGCGCGCCGGTGGCCGCTGCCGCCGAGGTTCCCGAGGCGCGTACGGACCTGGTCGCGGTGCGCCGCCGCGGCGCGGGCACGGATCTGGCCCCCAATGCCTGATCGCACGCCCTCGTACGACGTCGCCGAGCTGCGGGCCCTGGACCGCCAGCACGTCTGGCACCCGTACGGCCCCATGCCGGGCCGTACGGAACCGCTGGTCGTGGAGTCCGCATCCGGGGTCCGGCTGCGGCTGGCCCAGGAGACGCAGGGACACCGCGAGCTGGTCGACGGCATGGCCTCCTGGTGGTCGGCGCTGCACGGCTACAACCACCCGGTCCTCAACAAGGCCGCGCACGGCCAGCTGGACCGGATGAGCCATGTGATGTTCGGCGGGCTCACCCACGAGCCCGCCGTCCGGCTCGCCGTGAAGCTCGTCGAGATCACGCCCGAGCCGCTTCAGCACGTCTTCCTCAGCGACTCGGGCTCGGTCTCGGTCGAGGTCGCCATCAAGATGTGCCTGCAGTACTGGAAGTCGGTCGGCAAGCCCGCCAAGCAGCGGCTGCTGACCTGGCGCGGCGGCTACCACGGCGACACCTGGCAGCCGATGTCGGTGTGCGACCCCGACGGCGGCATGCACTCCCTGTGGTCCGGCCGACTGCCGGAGCAGGTCTTCGCGGACGCGCCGCCGACCGGCTACGACGCGGAGCCCGACGAGGCGTACGTACGCCATGTGCGGGACCTGATCGCGCGCCACGCCGATGAAGTGGCCGCGGTGATCGTCGAGCCGGTGGTGCAGAACGCGGGCGGGATGCGGTTCCACACCCCCGCGTATCTGCGGGTGCTGCGCGAGGCGTGCGACGAGCACGGCGTGCTGCTCGTCTTCGACGAGATCGCCACCGGCTTCGGCCGCACCGGCACGCTCTTCGCCTCCGAGCACGCGGGCGTCTCCCCCGATGTGCTGTGCGTCGGCAAGGCGATGACCGGCGGCTATATGACGATGGCCGCGACGCTGTGCACCACCGAGGTCGCCGAAGGCATCTCCTCGGGCGAGGTCCCGGTCCTGGCGCACGGCCCGACCTACATGGGCAACCCGCTCGCGGCGTCCGTCGCCTGCGCCTCCATCGACCTGCTGCTCTCGCAGGACTGGCAGGGCGAGCTGAAGCGGCTGGAGAACGGGCTGCGCGACGGTCTGGGCGAGCACGCCGGACTGCCCGGGGTGAAGGACGTACGCGTCCTCGGCGGCATCGGTGTGGTCCAGCTCGACCACGAGGTGGACGTGGCGGCGGCGACCCGGGCGGCGGTGCGGGAGGGCGTGTGGCTGCGCCCGTTCCGCGACCTCGTCTACACGATGCCGCCCTATGTGACGGACGACGCGGATCTCGCGCGCATCTGCCGAGCGGTGGGCGCGGCGGCTCGGGAGGGCTGAGATGACGGTACTGATCGTGAGCGGTACGGGCACGGAGATCGGCAAGACGGTCGTCACGGCGGCCGTCGCCGCCCTGGCGCGCGCCGCCGGGCGCAGCGTCGCCGTCCTCAAGCCGGCCCAGACCGGGGTCGCCCCCGGCGAGGACGGCGATGTGGCGGAGGTGCGGCGCCTCGCGGGCGACGACATCACCGGGACCGAACTCGCTCGGTTCCCCGAGCCGTTGGCCCCCGACACCGCCGCACGGCGGGCCGGGCTCACCCCGGTGCGCCCGGCCGACGTCGCCGAGGCGGCCGAGAAGCTGGCCGCCGAGCACGATCTGGTCCTCGTGGAAGGCGCGGGCGGGCTGCTCGTCCGCTACGACGACGAGGGCGGCACGCTCGCGGACGCGGCACGTCTGCTCGGCGCGCCCGTCCTGGTCGTCGCCCCGGCCGGACTGGGCACACTCAACATGACGGCGCTGACCGCCGAGGCACTTGAGGCCCGAGGTCTCGCGTGCGCGGGCGTGGTCGTCGGCAGCTGGCCCGCCGAGCCGGACCTGGCCTCCCGCTGCAACCTGGCAGACCTGCCCAAGGCGGCGGGCTCGCCCCTGGTCGGCCTGGTGCCGGAAGGGGCCGGGCGGCTGTCCGGCCCGGACTTCCGCGCGGCGGCGCCGAGTTGGCTCGGCCCGGAGCTCGGCGGCGACTGGAGTCTGTGATGGCGGTCTTACGGGCACGGCTGCGCCAGATCGTCGTCGACTGCGCCGCCCCGGACCGCCTCGCGCGGTTCTGGGCGGCGCTGCTCGGCGGCACCCCGGTGGTCCGCGACGCGGGCTGGACGTATCTCGACGCGCCGGGCACCCTCCGGCTCGCCTTCCAGCGGGTTCCGGAGGCGAAGGCGGGCAGGAACCGGCTCCATCTCGACCTCGCGGTGGAGGACGTCGCCCGCGCCCGGGCCGCCGCCGTACGCCTGGGCGCGAGGGCGGTGGGGGCGACGGTGACCGATGCCCAGGGCTCCTTCCAGGTGATGCGCGACCCGGAGGGGAACGAGTTCTGCTTCGTGAGCGGGTGACGGCTTCCTGAGCGGGTGACGGCCGGGCGGGGCGGGGACAATCCCGGTGACCGCCTCCGCCCGTCCGCCACCCGTCCGCTGGGAGGGTCCCCCCATGGAGCAGCGTGCCAAGATCGCCCCGAACGCCGTGCACCACCCGCTGTTCGCCCGGTTCTACGCCCGGTTCGGCGAGGCGGCCGACCGGCGTGGCGACATCGCCGCGTACCGCCGCGACCTGCTCGCCGGGCTGAGCGGCCGCGTCATCGAGATCGGCGCGGGCACCGGCCTCAACTTCCCGCACTACCCGGCCGCCGTCGCCGAGGTGGTCGCCATCGAACCCGAGCGCGCACTGCGCGCACACGCGGTCCGGGCGGCGCTGCGCGCGGACGTGCCGGTGGATGTGGTGCCCGGGGCCGCCGAGGCGCTGCCGGTCAAGAGCGAGGCGTTCGACGCGGCCGTGGTGTCGCTGGTGCTGTGTTCCGTACGCGATGTACCGCGCTCGCTCGCCGAGATCCGCCGTGTGCTGCGCCCCGGCGGCGAGCTGCGCTTCTTCGAACACGGGCTGGCCGAGGGCCGGATGGCTTCGGCGGTCCAGCGCACGGCCGACCGAACGCTGTGGCCCCTTCTCTTCGGCGGCTGCCACACCGCACGCGATCCGCTGGTGGCGATCGAGACGGCGGGCTTCCCGCTCGTCGAGTTCCGGCGGCTGCGCCTGCCGGCGAGAGGCCCGTGGCATCCCGCCTCGCCCTGTGTGCTGGGCACGGCCCGGCGCCCGGATCCGGACTGATCTCCCCCTTCCGCCGGATGGCCCCGCTGCCTGCGCGGCTCTACGCTCGTATGCCGTACGGGAGTCCGGCCCAGCAGTGCCATGACCCGGGAGGCGGCCTTGTCGACAGCTGCGAGTGAAGGGGTCGCCGCCCGGGCACGGGCGCTGACCAAGGCGTACGGCACGGGCGAGACGACGGTCCTGGCGCTCGACTCGGTCGACGTGGACATCGCGCGCGGCCGGTTCACCGCGGTCATGGGCCCCTCCGGCTCGGGCAAGTCCACGCTGATGCACTGTCTGGCCGGGCTCGACTCGGTCTCGGCGGGTCAGGTGTGGCTCGGCGACACCGAGATCACCGGGCTCAAGGACCGTGAGCTGACCCGGCTGCGGCGCGACCGGATCGGCTTTATGTTCCAGGCGTTCAACCTGCTGCCGACGCTCACGGCCGCCGAGAACATCACGCTGCCGATGGACATCGCCGGGCGCAAACCCGACCGGGAGTGGCTGGAGCAGGTCATCGACACGCTGGGGCTGCGCGACCGGCTCAAGCACCGGCCCGCGCAGCTCTCCGGCGGGCAGCAGCAGCGGGTGGCGTGCGCCCGGGCGCTGGCGTCCCGGCCGGAACTGATCTTCGCGGACGAGCCGACCGGGAACCTGGACTCGCGGGCGGGCGCCGAGGTCCTGACGTTTCTGCGGGAGGCCGTGGACCGGCTCTCGCAGACGGTCGTGATGGTCACGCACGACCCGGTCGCGGCGGGCGGGGCCGATCTGGTGCTGTTCCTGGCGGACGGGCGGATCGTCGACGAGATGCCCCGGCCGACGGCGGAGGCGGTCCTGGACCGGCTGCGGCTGTTCTCCGGCGGACCGGACACCCCGTCCGGCGCGTCCGGTTCCGCGTCCGGCGGACCCGGATCGACGGGAGCGGTCGAGTCCACGGGAGCGGCCGACGCCACCGATCCCGACACCCGCCCCGGCTTCGACTCGTTGCGCAAGGGCTGAGCGGCCGTGCTGAAGGCGACCCTGCGCAGCTTCCTCGCCCACAAGGGACGGCTGCTGCTGTCCGCGCTCGCGGTGATCCTCTCGGTGGCGTTCGTCGCCGGTTCGCTGATCTTCTCGGACACCGTGGCCCGTACGTTCGACAGGCTCTTCGCCTCGACGTCCGCCGATGTGACGGTCGCTCCGGCCAAGGAGTTCGACGAACAGGTCTCGTCCGGGGTGACCCGTACGGTCCCGGCGTCGCTCGCGGACCGGATCGCGGCCGTCGACGGGGTGGCCGGGACGCACATCGACGCGGAGGTCCAGAACATCACCGTCGTCGACGCCGCCAACAAGTCGGTCGGCCCGACCAGCGGCGCCCCCACCATCGCCACCAACTGGTATGTCACCAAGCGCAGTCCGGTGAAACTGACGAGCGGTCATGAACCGCACGGCCCGGGCGAGGCGCTGCTCGACAAGGACACCGCCGACAAGAAGCACGTGCGCATCGGCGACTCGCTGACCGTGCTGGCCCAGCCCGGCTCCTTCAAGGTCCAAGTCGTCGGCATCGCCACCTTCACCACCACCAACCCCGGCGCGGCGCTGGTCTTCCTGGACACCCCGACCGCGCAGACCAGGCTGCTCGGCAAGGCGGACGCCGCCAGCGCCATCTCGGTCGACGCGGCCCGGGGCGTCTCCGACGAGGTCCTGAAACAGCGCGTCGCCGCCGCCGTCGGCCCCTCGTACGACCTCAAGACCGCCGCCCAGCAGGCGAAGTCGGCCACCGACCAGCTCGGCGGCTTCCTCGACGTCATCAAGTACGTGATGTTGGGATTCGCCGGGGTCGCCACACTCGTCGGAATCTTCCTGATCGTCAACACCTTCTCGATGCTGATCGCCCAACGCACCCGGGAACTGGGCCTGTTGCGGGCACTCGGCGCGGACCGGCGCCAGGTGCGGCGGTCGGTGCTCCTCGAAGCACTGCTGCTCGGCCTCGTCGGCTCCACGCTGGGACTCGCGGCCGGGATCGGTCTCGCCGCCGGGCTCATGGCCCTGATGAGCCTGCTCGGGATGAAGCTCAGGGCCACCGAGATGGTGATCGGCTGGGGCACGCCGGTGGCGGCGTACGCGGTCGGCGTGGGCGTGACGTTCGTCGCCGCGTATCTGCCCGCCCGCCGGGCCGCCCGGGTCTCGCCGATGGCGGCCCTCGCGGACGCCGAAGTGTCCGGTATCGGGCGGCCGTTGCGGGTCCGGGCCGTGGTCGGCACGCTGCTCGCGGCGGCCGGTGCGGCGGCGATCGCCGGGTGCGCGGCGTCCAAGAAGACGGCGACCGCCTCCTCGCTGCTGGGCCTCGGCGTCCTGCTCACGCTGATCGCGGCCGTGGTGGCGGGTCCGCTGCTGGTACGGCCGGTGATCCGGGTGCTCGGCGCCGCCTTCCCGCGGCTGTACGGTCCGGTGGGCCGGATGAGCCAGCGCAACGCCCTGCGCAACCCGCGCCGTACGGGCGCCACCGCGTCCGCGCTGATGGTGGGGATCGCCCTGGTCGCCGGGCTGTCGGTGGCCAGCGCCTCGATGACCAAGTCGTTCGACCAGGAGATCGACCGGACGCTGGGCGCCGACTTCGTCGTACAGAACCGCAGCTTCCAGCCGTTCCCGCAGGAGATCACCGCGAAGGTGCGGGCCGTGAAGGGCGTGGACACGGTCGTACGCCAGCGGTACGCGCCCGTGCGCCTCACGCTGCCCGACGGCAGGACTCCCCGTACTACGGCGTCCGGCTACGACCCGCAGCTCGACGACGTCGCCCATCTCACCTACGCGTCGGGCGGCTCGGCGGAGGCCCTGGCGCCTGGGAACCTGGCGATGGACCGCGGCTACGCGCGCGACCATCACCTCCGCCTCGGCGACTCGCTGCCCGTCACGTTCTCGACCGGCGCGCGGGCGCGGCTGAAGGTGGCGGCGCTGACCAACATGGACACGTCGGGCGGATTCGGCGTGGAGGGCGGGGTGTTCATGGGGCTCGCCACCGTGGAGCGCTATCTTCCGGGCGGTCAGGACGCGGCGGTGTTCGTCAACGCCGCGAGCGGCACCAACCCCGAGCAGCTGCGCACCGCCCTGGAGAAGGCCCTCGACCCGTATCCGCAGGTGCAGGTGCGCAACCAGGCGGACTACAAGAAGCTGATCCGCGATCAGATCGCCGTGATGCTCTACCTGGTGTACGCGCTGCTCGGCCTCGCGATCGTGATCGCGGTCCTCGGCGTGGTCAACACCCTCGCCCTGTCGGTGGTCGAGCGGACCCGGGAGATCGGACTGCTGCGCGCCATCGGGCTCTCGCGGGTCCAGCTGCGCCGCATGATCCGGCTGGAGTCCGTGGTGATCGCGGTGTTCGGAGCGCTCCTCGGGCTCGTCCTGGGGCTGGTGTGGGGCGTGGGCATCCAGCAGGTGCTCGCGCTCCAGGGCCTGAAGGCGTTCGCCGTGCCGTGGACGACGGTGATCGCGGTGGCGGTGGGCGCGGCGGCCGTGGGCCTGCTGGCGGCGCTGCTCCCGGCGCTGCGTGCGTCACGGATGAATGTGCTGACGGCGATCGCGCACGAGTAGCGGGTGGCGCACTTCCGGGAGGCGCGCTGTGTGCGAGGGTGCGCGTTCCCGAGGCAGAGGGCGGCGCGTTCCGGGAGGCGCTGTGCGCGAGGACGCGCGTTCCCGGGGCGCGCCTCCCACATCCTGAAACCGGGTCGCCCGGGGCGCGGCGGCGGTGATGGGATACCACCATGGGCGATCTTCGGATACGTACGGCGGGCCCCGGCGACCTCGACGCGGTCCTCGCGTTCTGGAAGACGGCCGCCGAGGGCACGAGCATCAGCGACGACCGCGACGGCGTCGCGCGCCTGGTCGCCCGCGACCCGCAGGCCCTGATCCTGGCCGAGCGCGACGGTGAGCTGGTCGGCACGGTGATCGCGGGCTTCGACGGCTGGCGCTGCCATCTGTACCGGCTCGCGGTCCACCCGGACCACCGCCGGCGCGGCATCGGCGGCGCGCTCCTGGACGCGGCCCACGAGCGTTTCGTACGGCTGGGAGGGCGGCGCGGCGACGCGATGGTCCTGGACCGCAACGAGCGGGCACACCACGCCTGGCGCGCGGCCGGGTACACGCCGGAGCCGCAGTGGTCCCGCTGGGTCAGGCCACTGGGTGACTGAACCGGCCTGCACCGACCACCCCACTTTGCCAGTGCTTTACCATGGGTGGACCGTCCCACGACTGAAAGGTGTGAGCGTCCGCCCATGGGCGAGCCTCCCAGTACCCGTCCCCGTACCGGTACCCGACATCGCGCGATCCTCCTGGCCCTGCCCGATCATGGGACGGAGGTGACCCGATGACCGAAGTGCTTCTGCTCCTGGTGGCCGTGCTGCTGTCGCTGGCCTGCGGGGCCTTCGTAGCGGCCGAGTTCTCGCTCACCACCGTCGAGCGCGGCGAGCTGGAGCGGGCCGTCGAGCGCGGCGAGCGGGGTGCGAGCAGCGCCCTCAAGGCCGTGCGCAGCCTCACCTTCCAGCTCTCGGGCGCCCAGCTCGGCATCACCGTCACCAATCTGGTGATCGGTATGCTCGCCGAGCCCTCGATCGCCAAGCTGATCAGCGGCCCCCTCGGTTCCCTCGGCCTGTCCGGCGCCGCCGCCCACTCGGTCGCGCTGGTCCTCGGCACCGCCCTGTCGACCGTCTTCCTGATGGTCGTCGGCGAGCTCGTCCCGAAGAACTGGGCCATCTCGGCGCCGCTCGCGGTGGCGAAGGTCGTCGCGACGCCGCAGCGCGTCTTCAGCGCGGCCTTCCGCCCGTTCATCAGCCACCTCAACAACACCGCCAACCGCATGGTGCGCCGTCTGGGCCTGGAGCCCGCCGAGGAGCTGGCCTCCGCCCGCACCCCGCAGGAGCTGGTCGCGCTGGCCCGCCACTCCGCCAAGGCGGGCGCCCTGGAGGCGGACACCGCCGAGCTCTTCGTGCGTACGCTCAACCTGGCGGAGCTCGACGCCGAGAACGTGATGACCCCGCGCGTGCAGGTCACCGCGCTTGAGGTGCACGCGACCGCCGAGGACGTCGCGAACGCCACGCGCGCGACGGGCCTGTCCCGCTTCCCGGTCTACCGGGGCAGCCTCGACACGGTCGTCGGCATCGCCCACATCAAGGACGTCCTCGCCATACCCGCCGAGCAGCGGCCCCGCCACCCGGTGACCGAGCTGCTGCGCGAGCCCCTGCTCGTACCGGAGACGCTGACCGTGGACCGGCTCCTCGACCAGCTGTACGGGCGGCGGACCATGGCCGTGGTCATCGACGAGTACGGCGGCACCGCCGGGGTCGTGACCCTGGAGGACATCGTCGAGGAGGTCGTCGGCGAGGTGCGGGACGAGCACGACCCGCACGAGACGTCCGACCTGGCCCGCTCCGGCGAGGACGCCGACGGCCGCCTGCTCTACTCGGCCGACGGCGCCGCCCGCACCGACCAGCTGGAGACCATCGGACTGCGCGTCCCCGAGGGCCCGTACGAGACGCTCGCGGGCCTGATCGCCACTGTGCTCGGGCGGATCCCGACGGTCGGCGACAGCGTGGAGCTGGCCGGCTGGCGCCTCGACGTGGTCGACGCGTCGGGCCGCCGCGCGGCGCGCGTACAGCTGCACGCGCCGCTGCGGACGGATGAGGGCGACGAGAACGAAGACGGCGCCGGGGGCACCCGACGTCGTGGTCGGGGCACGAGGCATCAGGGCAAGAGCTCCGGGCGCCATGACAAGGGCGCCGAAGGCCACGGCAAGGGCAGCGGGCGTCATGACAAGGGGGCCGGCCGATGACCGTCATCCAGTTGATCATCGGTCTGGCGACCCTGGTCGTCAACGCGTTCTTCGTCGGCGCCGAGTTCGCGCTGATCTCGGTGCGCCGCAGCCAGATCGAACCGCTCGCCGAGCAGGGCAACCGCCGTGCGCGCAGCGTGATCTGGGGTCTGGAACATGTGTCGGCACTGATGGCGGCGGCCCAGCTGGGCATCACGCTGTGCACCCTGGTGCTCGGTGTGGTCGCCGAGCCCGCCATCGAGCATCTGCTTGAGCCGGTGTTCCACCTGGTCGGGATGCCCGAGGGCGCGGTGCGGCCGGTCTCGTTCTTCATCGCGCTCGCCGTGGCCACTTATCTGCACATGCTGCTCGGCGAGATGGTGCCGAAGAACATCGCGCTCGCCGAGCCGGCCAGGACCGCCCTGCTCCTCGGACCGCCGCTGGTCACCCTGGCACGGGCGCTGCGCCCGGTGATCTTCTCGATCAACGCCTTCGCCAACACCCTGCTGAAGCTGCTGCGCGTCGAGACCAAGGGCGAGGTCGCCGCGACCTTCTCGGACGACGAGCTGGCCCGGATGGTCACGGACGCGGGCGACGCCGGTCTGCTCGACGACCGGGCCGCCGAGCGGCTGCACGACGCCCTTGAACTGGGGCGACGGCCGGTACGGGACGTGGTGGTCCCGCTGGAGCAGGTCGTCCACACCCCGGCGGGCACGACCCCGGAGGAGCTGGAGCGCCTTGCCGCGCTCTCGGGCTTCTCCCGCTTCCCGGTCGTCGACCCCGGCAACCGCATCCTCGGCTATCTGCACGTCAAGGACGCGCTGGACGCCGCGCCGCGCGATGTGGCGTTCCCGGCGACGGCACAGCGGCCGATCGCCCGGGTCAAGGCCTCGACCCCGCTGGACGACGTCCTGACCGCGATGCGCCGCAGCCGTACGCACCTCGCGGCGGTACTCGACGACGACGGCCGACTGGCCGGCCTGGTCACCATGGAGGACGTCCTGCGTGAGCTGGTGGGTCGGCCGGAGGGGGCGTAGGTCTGCGGCGCACCGGGTCTACGGGGTGTGGGCCTGCGGTCGCGCGTGAAGCCGGGGCGCCGTGCGAGGCGCCCCGGCGGCGGGACGCCGCTCAGGCAACGTGCTTGGCAGGCACGTCGGTTCCCGTGGTCTCGGTGAGGCCCGGGCCCGGCCGCCCCACCCCCGCCGAACCGACCGCCATCAGTATGGAGAGCAGCGTCGCCATGCCCGCGGTCGCGAGCGCCGCCTTCCAGTCGACGTCGAGCAGATTGGTCGCCCCCGCCGTCAGCACCGCGGCGAGCGACTGGGCGAAGGTGCGGATGGCCCGCTCGGCGGTGGCCTTCCAGAAGGCTTTGGTGAACATCGATCGCTCGCTCTCTCGTCGCGTCGGCAGGTGGTGCGGTGATCAGTCAACCAAGTGGGGCGGCGAAACCGTGAGTTGAGGTGCTCCTGGCATACCGCGGAACACGCCACGCGGACAGGGGCCCGGCAGCAGCCGGGCCGCATCGATACAACACCCGGGATCCGCCGTCCGCGACGATGGCCGGAATTCGCCGTCGTGCCAGCGGGCGTGCGAGGTCGCCAGAGGTCGCGGGACATCGGCGGAGGCCGCCCGAGGCCCACCGGACGTCAGAAAGCCATCGCCGCCAACCAGGCGTCGAGCACCTCACGGTCGCCCATGACCGTGAACTCCGCGTCGCCGGGCGCCCGTCGGCCGTACACCAGGAGCAGCAGGTCACCCGAGGGACCCTCGACGCTCACCGTGGCCTCGCCGCGTGCGGTGTTCTCCCAGCGGAAGCCGCCCTCACCGCCGAGGACGACCGTCCAGGCAGCGCCGGTGTCGGTGGCCCGCAGCCGCAGCGAGGCGCCGTCACGGCCGAGCGCGGCGACGCGTTCGACGATCCAGTCGAGGCACTGCAGGTTCTCCAGGAACTCCTCGATGCCGTCGCCCGCCGTACACGCCTCGATGCGCGGTACCCGCCCCAACGCCAGCTCCGCGTCCGCGAGATGCACCACGGCCTCGAAGAGCAGCCGCCGGGCGTAGAACCGCACATGCTGGTCGGCGCCGTACGACCACATCGGCGTCTCGGGATCGGCCGCGCGCAGCACCCGCAGCGACTCCTCGACCCCCGCCGCCAGCCACTCGGGGTACTCCGTCGCGTCGTCCGGAACCTCCATCGGCACGTCCCGCACCCAGACGCTTTCGGTGACCCGGTGGCGTACGAGATGGGCCGCCCAGCGGTGCGCGACGGCGTGGTGACGGGTGAGGTCGGCGATGGTCCAGCCCGGACAGGTGGGCACCGGCGTCGCCGGATCGACCGCGCGCACGGTCTCGACGAACCGCCGCACATTCACCTGGAGGGCGTCGCAGTACAGCTCGTGCTGGTCCTCGTCGAGCCCGAAGCCGTCGCCGACCTTGAGGAGGTCGTCGCGCCAGGGCCCCTCGGGCTCGCGCAACGCGGCCGCCCGGAACAGCGCGGAGAGCCGCCGGCGATCCGCCGGAGCGAGCCGGTCCAGGATGTACGCGCTGCCTTCCAGCCACTTCACGGCGGTATCGGGGTCGAGTACGTCGTCGTCGCAGGTGTCCACCGCGGTCACCAGGCCCGCGAGCGCCTCCGCCAGCGCCTGCTCCAGTGCCTCGCTCATCCGCTTCTCCTCACCGTCTCCACCCGGACCGCGCGACACTACCGCGCGGTACGATCGCTCCGCCATGGAGATGCATGCCAGCTACACAAGCTTTGTCGCAGTCGGCGATTCCTTTACCGAGGGCATGTCCGACCTGATGCCCGACGGCTCGTACCGCGGCTGGGCGGATCTGCTCGCCGCCCGCCTCGCCGCCCGGACGCCCGACTTCCGGTACGCCAACCTCGCCGTGCGCGGAAAACTCATCGGCCAGATCGTCGACGAGCAGGTCGCCCCCGCGGCCGCCATGCGGGCCGACGTGGTGACCCTGGTCGGTGGCCTCAACGACGCCCTGCGCCCCAAGGTCGACATGGGCAGGGTGCGCGGGCTGCTCACCGAGGCCGTCGAGAAGCTGACGCCGTCGTGCGGCCAACTCGTCCTGATGCGCAGCCCCGGCCGCAACGGCCCCGTGATGGAACGCTTCCGGCCTCGCATGGAAGAGCTCTTCGCCCACATCGACCAACTCGCCGCCGAACACGGCGCGTTGGTCGTCGACCTGTACGGCGCCCCGGTGCTCGGCGAACCCCGCATGTGGGACGTCGACCGGCTCCATCTGACCGCCGAGGGCCACCGCCGGGTCTGCGAGGCCGTCTGGCAGACGCTCGGACTCCCGGCCGAGAACGACTGGCTCGCCCCACTCCCGCCCGCCCCGCAGCCACGCTGGGCAACGCGCCGCGTGGCCGACGCACGCTTCGCCCGCCAGCACCTGGTGCCCTGGATCGGCCGCCGCCTCACCGGCCGGTCCTCGGGCGACGGCCGCCCCGCCAAACGCCCCGAGCTCCTGCCGTACGAGACGACCCCGCCGGCCGATCCGGCCCCGCAGCCATAGACGTACGACCGGCGCGAGACCCTCTCGTAGCAATCCACAAACCGGACCGGGGCACTGGCCTGCAGAAATCACCAGTAGAATCCGGACACGTGACTGCTGTGTCTGCGAAGCCTCGCATCCCCAATGTCCTGGCCGGCCGCTACGCCTCCACGGAGCTGGCCGTCCTCTGGTCCCCCGAGCAGAAGGTGAAGCTGGAGCGTCAGCTCTGGCTCGCCGTGCTGCGCGCGCAGAAGGACCTCGGGATCGAGGTGCCGGACGCCGCTCTCGCCGACTACGAGCGCGTACTCGACCAGGTCGACCTCGCCTCGATCGCCGAGCGCGAGAAGGTCACCCGGCACGACGTGAAGGCGCGGATCGAGGAGTTCAACGCTCTCGCCGGCCACGAGCAGGTCCACAAGGGAATGACCTCCCGTGACCTGACCGAGAACGTCGAGCAGCTGCAGATCCGCCTCTCCCTCGAGCTGATGCGCGACCGCACCGTCGCCGTCCTCGCCCGCCTCGGCAAGCTCTCCGGCGAGTACGCCGAGCTGGTCATGGCAGGCCGCTCCCACAACGTCGCCGCGCAGGCCACCACCCTGGGCAAGCGCTTCGCCACCGCCGCCGACGAGCTGCTCGTCGCCTACGGCCGCCTGGAGGAGCTGCTCGGCCGCTACCCGCTGCGCGGCATCAAGGGCCCGGTCGGCACCGCCCAGGACATGCTCGACCTGCTCGGCGGCGACGCCGCGAAGCTCGCCGACCTCGAACAGCGCATCGCCTGCCACCTCGGCTTCGCGCACGCCTTCACCTCCGTCGGTCAGGTCTACCCGCGCTCGCTCGACTACGAGGTCGTCACCTCCCTGGTCCAGCTCGCCGCCGCTCCTTCCTCGGTCGCCAAGACGATCCGCCTGATGGCCGGCCACGAACTGGTCACCGAGGGCTTCAAGCCCGGCCAGGTCGGCTCGTCCGCGATGCCGCACAAGATGAACACCCGCTCCTGCGAGCGCGTCAACGGCCTGATGGTCATCCTGCGCGGCTACGCCTCGATGACCGCCGAGCTGGCCGGCGACCAGTGGAACGAGGGCGACGTCTCCTGCTCCGTCGTACGCCGGGTGGCCCTGCCCGACGCCTTCTTCGCCTTCGACGGCCTCCTGGAGACCTTCCTCACCGTGCTCGACGAGTTCGGCGCCTTCCCCGCCGTCGTCGCCCGCGAACTCGACCGCTACCTCCCCTTCCTCGCCACCACCAAGGTCCTGATGGCCGCGGTACGCGCCGGGGTCGGCCGGGAAGCCGCGCACGAGGTCATCAAGGAGCACGCCGTCGCCTCGGCACTGGCCATGCGCGAGCAGGGCGCCGAGCGCAACGAACTGCTCGACAAGCTGGCCGCCGACGACCGCATGCCGCTCGACCGCGCCCAGCTCGACGCGCTCATGGCCGACAAGCTGTCCTTCACCGGCGCCGCCGGCGACCAGGTGGCGGCCGTCGTCTCCCGTATCGAGGAGATCGTCAAGCAGCACCCGGCCGCCGCCGGATACACCCCCGGCTCGATCCTCTGACCCGGACCACGGACGAAACCCACGGGACCGACCGGTCACCCCGATGACTCCCGAGGAACTCCAGGCCGCCCGCGACCACGTCATCCCCGACGTGGTCGCCGGCGGCCTGTCCGTACTCTTCTGCGGCATCAACCCGAGCCTGATGTCCGGCGCCACGGGCCACCACTTCGCCCGCCCCGGCAACCGCTTCTGGCCCGTCCTGCATCTCTCGGGCTTCACCCCGCGCCAGCTGAAACCCTGGGAACAGGGCGAGTTGCTGACCTACGGCCTCGGCATCACCAACGTCGTCGCCCGCGCCACCGCCCGAGCCGACGAGCTGACCCCCGACGAGTTCCACGAAGGCGGCCGCGTCCTCACGGCGAAGGTCGAACACCTCCGCCCCCGCTTCCTCGCCGTCGTCGGCATCACCGCCTACCGCACCGCCTTCGACCGCAAGGCCGTGATCGGCCCCCAGGACCGCACCATCGGCGAGACCCGCATCTGGGCCCTCCCCAACCCCAGCGGCCTCAACGCCCACTGGACGGCCCGCACCATGGCCGACGAGTACGCGAAGCTACGGCTGGCGGCAGAGTCGGAGTCGGACGGCTAGTCGAGCCGGGAACGATGGTGCAGCCAGAAGCGGATGACGCGGCTGCTACCCCGCGCTCCGCGGCCCCCGCCGCTTCAGCCGGATCTCCGTGTCCATCGCATAGCTCTGCGTCCAGGCGCGGCCCGCATCCGACTTCCAGGTGACATGAGCCGTCGAGATCGCCTCGTCCACCTTCACCCGGTCCACGGTCATCGACCGCTCACCGTCCCGTACATCGCCCCGCCTCAGATCCTGAGCCTTGACCGACACCGGATCCGTCACCACCACGCTCTCCGCCTCGCCCGCCGCCCGTACGAGCGCGGCCGCGAGTTCCCGAGCCTGCGCGGGACTGAAGTCGGCGGCGGCCGACCCATCGCCCGCATCCCGACTCACCCGAACCACGCCATCCGCCACAACGGACACCGTCGTCGCACCGCCGCCCTGCTCAGCCACCGCGTACGCCACCACCATCTCCTCACCCGCCGACGAGCGACGGCGACGAACCAGGACGTTACGCGACGGCGGCCACGCACCTCGCTCGCGCATCCGCCGCCGGGCGAACGACTCGCCGGGCCCCTCGCCGGTCGGCCTCTCCAGGCACCACCACCCCGCCCGCCAGTCCGGCCCCGCCAACCCGCACCGTCGGTCCGCCCGACCGGCTCGGTCCACAGCGGCCGCCGACTACGGCGGATCGATCTCGGTGACCACGGCCATCAGCTGGAACTCCAGCTCGGTGTCCCACTGCGAGACCCCGACGGCGACCCAGCGGCCGTCCACCCGCCACAGGTGGAGATACGAGACGCTGTTGCTCAGCCCGTCCCACGGCTCCGCTATCTCCTCTCCTTCCATGCTCCGGGTCAGCACGCTCCAAAGACTGAACATCTGCGCCGCGCCCCAGCGATCGCTGAGCCGCTCCGCGAGTGCCTCGCACTCCGCTTCGTACTGCTCCTCCGCTTCAAGGCGCCTGCTGCCGTCGTCGTCCCAGAGCTCCTCGCTGATGCTGAGCTCCGCCACGTGGTAGCCGGGTCCGCTGGTGATGGTCCCCGACCTGCCGCGCTCCGCCGGAAAGTCGCGGACGCGCAGCAGGTCGATGACTTCGAGATGCCGTGCGGTGGTCATGCGGTCAGTAAACCCGTTGCCACTGACAATTGGCCTCCAGTCAGGCGCGCTGCCAACTGTCCTCCTGGGGGTCCCGTCAGGCATCCCGCCGCCGCAGCGCCCACCAGCCCGCCCCGACGGCCAGCGCCACCCACCCCGCGAGCACCGCCATTCCGCTCCACGCCCCCAGCGGCCCCTCGGGGTTGAGGAGCAGGATCTGCTGCCCCGCCCGGTCCGGCATGAAGTCGACGGCGCCACCGTTTCTCGACACGTCCCCCACCACGAAGGGCACGATCAGGAACAGGGGCACCAGCACACTCAACGCTCCGGTCACGCTGCGCAGCAGAGCCGCGAGTCCGGCCGCCAGAAGGCTGGTCAACGCGAGGTAGAAGGCGCAGCCGACAACCGCTCGCAGGGCTCCCGGGTCGCCGATGCCTATGCCGAATCCCTTGTCCATGAGCGCCTGCCCGGACAGGAAGGAGGTCAGGCTGGTGACCAGGCCGACGGAGAAGACGAGCCCGCCGACGACGGCCAGCTTGGCCGCGTAGAACAGCCCCCGGTTGGGCACGGCGCCGAGTGAGACCCGTATGCCGCCGTTCCTGTACTCGGAGGCCATGGCTATGGCGCCGAAAGTGATGGCCGCCATCTGGCCGAAGTTCAGGCCGTAATAGGAGAACAGCACCGGGTCGAAGTCCGTGCTGCCGGGCTCCGGGCGGCCGAGCGTGCCGCAGATGAGGACGGACAGCCCGGCTGTCGCGAGGAACACCGATACCAACGAGCCGACGAGGGACCGCAGCGAACGGACCTTGATCCACTCGGCGTGGAGAACTGCGGGGAACGACACGGCTCATACCTCCTTGGTGGTGGTCTTGCGGGGGGTGTGGCTGTCGTGGTGGGCGGGGTCAGCGTTGCCGGGAGAGCCGGACGGGCCGGAGGAGCCGGACACGCTGGAGGCCCTGGGCACCGCGGACCGGCCGACGGCTCTGGGCGCACCCGACGTACTGGACCTGTTGAAGGCCCCGGATGCGCCCGACATACGGGACGCACCGGACTCGAACTCTGTCTCGTCTGCGGTCAGGTCGAGATACGCCTGCTCCAGCGTTGCCTCCTCCGTGGCCAGTTCGAGCACGGGAATTCCTTCCCGTACCGCGATGGGGCCTATGTCCTCCACCCGCGCGCCTGCCACGATCCATCGGCCGTCCACGTCCTGGACCGGGTCGAAGCCCTGGCCAAGGAGGAGGGCGCGCAGTCGGTTGCCTTCGGTGGTGCGCAGCCGGACCTTCGGCTGGATGCGTGAGTCGATGAAGTCCCTCATCGGGGTGTCCGCGAGCAGGCGGCCCCGGCCGAGGACCACCAGGTGGTCGGCGTAGGAGGCGGTCTCGTTCATCAGATGGCTGGAGACGAGGACCGTTCTGCCCTGCCCGGCCAGCCGACGCGTCAACTCCCTTATCCAGATGATCCCTTCCGGGTCGAGGCCGTTCGAAGGTTCGTCGAGGAGCAGCACCGAGGGATCACCGAGCAGGGCCGCGGCTATGCCGAGCCGCTGGCGCATGCCGAGTGAGTAGGTCTTGATCCGCCGGCTCGCGACTTTCGCGATGCCCGCCTCCTCCAATACCTCGTCCACACGCCGCGTCGGTATGCGATTGCTCGCGGCGAGGGCGCGCAGGTGATCACGGGCTGTGCGCGAGCCGTGCGTGGCCTGGGCGTCGAGCAGCGCGCCGACGTGGCGCAGCGGCTCGTCGTACTCCGCGTATATACGTCCGCCGACGGTGGCGGTGCCGGACGTCGGCCGGTCGAGGCCGAGGACGAGTCGCATGGTCGTGGACTTGCCCGCGCCGTTCGGGCCGAGGAAGCCGGTGACCCGGCCGGGCCGCACGCTGAATGTCAGGCGGTCCACGGCGCGGGTGGTGCCGTACTCCTTGGTGAGTTCTTGGACGTCGATGCTGGTCATGTCTCAACGTTCGCCGTACGGGCGGGTCAACGACCTCCCCCACGCGAGGGGATCGTCTCCCCCGTGCGGGGGAGGTCGCGGCGATCTCGGCGCTGGCACGATGACGGCATGTTCCGCTGTCTCCGCCCGCTGGGCCGCTCCGTGACGTACACGCGATGGCTGCATTTGCTCACGCCGATCGCGGTGTACGGCATTTGGGTGTTCATCGATATGGAACGGCCCTATGTCCCGTTTCTGGCCCTGCTGTTGATAGGGCTGATTCCGGCTGCGCGGCTGGCCGAGGGGATACAGGCCCAGTTGCTGGTCGTGCCGCATGAGCGGGGCCGCCACGACGCGACGGTCTCGGCGGCGCCGTCGGCCAGTTGGGCGGATCGCCGGCGGACGGTGGTGTGGCTCGAAATACGCCTCGCTCTGGCGTTGGTGACCGGTCTCGTGTCGGTCTGGCCCTCGATGCTCACGTATGACTTGGCCAACGGAGCGCTGGGAGGCGGAACGGGCGACATTCCCATAGTCCGGGACCTCGCGCCGCACTGGTGGTGGTGGCTCCTGGCACCGGTGCCGGTGCTCACCATGCTCTGGTGCGTGGTGGGGCTCGGTGAGGCGGATGCCGCACTGGCCCGGCGACTGCTCGGCCCGTCGAAGGCGGAACGGCTGACCGTTCTGGAGGAGCGGACGGAGCGGCTGCTCGAACGCAATCGGATCGCCCGCGAGATCCATGACTCGATCGGGCATGCGCTGACCGTGGCCGTAGTGCAGGCCGGCGCGGCCCGGGCGGCGGGTGATCCGGCGTTCACCGACCGGGCGCTGGCCGCGATCGAGGAGACAGGCCGGGCGGCGCTGGACGACCTGGAACGCGTCCTGCTCGTTCTGCGCGAGAGCGGCGGACCGGTCGGACAGCGGCCGACACTCGACGAGTCGGACCGGCTCCTTGAGTCGGCCCGGGCGTCGGGGGCCAAGGTGGACGCGGAGCTCAGCGGCCCCCTCGCGCTGGTGCCGGGGCCGGTCTCACGGGAGGGGTATCGGATCTTGCAGGAGGCACTGACCAATGTGCTGCGGCACTCGGGGCCCGTGCCGGTGCGGGTACGGGTGGCGGTACTGGGCGAGCGATTGGAGATGGATGTGACGAATCCGCTGCCGGGTTCCCTGCCCAAGGTGCAGGGCGGGAGCGGACTGCGCGGCATACGGGAGCGGGCTGCGCTGCTCGGAGGAGAGGCCAGGTCGGGGCCGAAGGACGGCGAATGGAGGGTGCGCGTCCGGCTGCCGCTGGACGGCCTACGCTGACCGGATGCCGGTTACCGTTCTCCTCGTCGACGACGAGCCCCTGGTCCGCGCGGGTCTGCGTGCTGTGCTCGAAGCGCAGCCCGACATCGAGGTGGTGGGTGAGGCCGCCGACGGCGCCGCCGTCATCCCGTTGGTGCGCAAGCTGCGCCCCGATGTGGTGGCGATGGATGTCCGGATGCCTCTGCTGGACGGGATAGAGGCCACCCGGGCGGTGCTGCGCACCGTGCAGGATCCGCCGAAGATCCTGGTCGTCACCACGTTCGAGAACGACGAGTACGTCTACGAGGCGCTGCGGGCGGGTGCCGACGGGTTTCTGCTGAAGCGGGCCCGGCCCTCGGAGATCGTGCACGCGGTGCGGCTGGTGGCGGAGGGCGAGTCGCTGCTGTTCCCGGCGGCGGTTCGCTCGCTCGCCGCCGAGTACGGCAACCGTGACGCGCGGGCGGCGCTGGACCGGGCCGCCCTCACCGAGCGTGAGGCGGCGGTGCTGCGGCTGATGGCGCGCGGGCTGTCCAACGCGGAGATCGCCGACCGGCTCATCGTCGGGACGGAGACGGTGAAGACGCATGTCAGCGCCGTGCTGGCCAAGTTGGGAGCGCGGGACCGAACCCAGGCGGTGATCGCGGCGTACGAGTCGGGATTCGTGGCTCCGAGCTGATGCGTCTCCGTGACCACCCGCCACTCGCCGTATACCTGACCAGCGAGTACGATCCGGCAGACACGCGTACGAGCTGGGAGGACACACGTTGGGGCGGCTGACCGGCGGGGATCCCTCTCTGCTGCGGCGGATCAATTCCGCGGTGGTGCTCCATGCGCTGCGTGGGGCGGAATCCCCCACTTTGACCGATCTGACCCGGATCACTGGCCTATCGCGGCCGACGGTCGAGGGTGTGGTCGAGGGGCTCATGGAGGGCGGGCTCGTCGTCGAGTCGGCTCCGGAGGAGGGCGAGGCTCGCCGTCAGGGACGGCCGGCACGCCGGTTCAGGTTCCGGGCCGAGGCGGGGCATCTCCTGGGTATCGAGATCGGCCCGCACCGGGTGGCCGCGCTGTTGTCGGGGCTTGACGGGCGGATCGTCGGCGCCGGGTCGCGTGAGGTGTCGGAGACGGCCTCGGCGGACGAGCGGCTGGAGCGGGTGCGTACGACGGTCGCGGATCTGCTGCGACGCGCCGGGGTGGCACGCAGTTCGCTGCGGGCGGTCGGGGTCGGCAGCCCGGGCATCGTCGAGGCGGACGGCACCGTGCGACTCGGGACGGCGCTGCCCGACTGGACCGGTCTACCGCTCGGTGAACGGCTGCGGCGCTCGTTCCGCTGTCCCGTGCTGGTCGAGAACGACGCCAACGCGGCGGCCGTGGCCGAGCACTGGAAGGGCGCGGCGACCGACTCCGACGACATCGTGTTCGTGCTGGCCGGGCTGAGCCCGGGAGCCGGGTCGCTGATAGGCGGTCGGCTGCACCGGGGGTTCGGTGGCGCGGCGGGCGAGATCGGTGCGCTGCATCTGCTCGGCCGTGATGTGACTCCGGAGAAGCTGCTCTCGACGACCGAGGAGCCGTTGCACCCGCTGGACGAGCAGGCGGTCGCCGATGTGTTCGCGCTGGCCAAGCGTGGCGACACCGGCGCCCAGGAAGCCGTGGAGCGGTTCATCCAGCGACTGGTCCACGATGTGGCGGCGCTGGTGCTTGCACTGGATCCGGAGCTGGTCGTCGTGGGTGGCTGGGCGGCCGGGATCGACGGTGTGCTCGACCCGCTGCGCCAGGAGCTGGCCCGGTACTGCCTGCGGCCGCCGCGCGTGGCCCTGTCGATGCTCGGCGAGGCGGCGGTGGCGACGGGTGCGTTGCGGTTGGCGCTCGACCATGTCGAGGAGCAGTTGTTCGCGGTCGAGGGCACGGTGACGGCTCGCCGCTGAGCGGGAAGCGGGCGGAGCCCGTGGGAACCGAGCGGTGGAGCCCGGGAAACACGCGGGCCCGTCGCGAAGCGCATCGGCTCGCCGCTGAGCGGGTGGGACCGCTGGGGCCCGAGCGCTGAGCGGCTGGTCTTCCGGAACCCGAGTGGTGGAGCGCTCGGCAACACGCAGGCCCGCCGCTCTGTGGGCGGCGGGCCGTACTGCAGGCGGGGGCGAGCGTCAGGAGGCCTGGCGCTGGCCTTGGCCCTCGTGGCTGATTTGCAGGTCGCCCGAGTCGCCGAAGGTGAGGCGGCAGGTGTCGGCGCGGTAGGTGGCCACCGAGACGGCGGCGGTCCGGCCGAGGGCGAAGTAGCGCGTGGTCACGACGAGGACGGGCGCGCCCGGCAGCCGGTCGAGCTCCTTGGCGTCGTCGGCGCGGGCCGAGCCGAGCTCGACCGCGCGGTCCTGACCCTCCAGGTCGAGGCGCTGCAGTTCACGCAGGACGCTGCGCGCGCGGGCCGGTCCGGAGGGCGCGTCGATCGCGCTGAGGTCCGGCACGGACGACGCGGGCACGTACAGCAGCTCCGCGGCGACGGGCTGGCCGTGGGTCGTGCGGATCCGGCGGACCGTGTGCATCTCCTCGGCGGACTCGGCGTCGAAGAGCCGGGCCGCCGCGAGCGGCGGGGCCGCGACGGTGCAGTCGACGGCCTGCCAGGCGTCACCGGCCGTGCCCGGCCAGTCGTGGCGCGCGGTGGAGACGGAGACGCCCATGCGCGGCGGGGCGACGGTCGTGCCGACGCCACGGCGGCGCTGAAGACGGCCTTCGAGTTCCAGCTGCTCCAGAGCCTGGCGGAGCGTGGCGCGCGCGACGCCGAAACGAGCGGCCAGGTCACGCTCGTTGGGCAAGATCTCGCCCACCGCGAAGTCCGAGTCGAGCGCCTCGCTCAGCACGGTCTTGAGGTGCCAGTACTTCGGCTCCGGCACCGTTTCCAGCTGCGTGGTCCCCACCCTGTCCTCCGCAATCGCCGTGCCCCGGCGGCTTTTCTGCGCCCTTGTTTATTAAAGGTTCCTGCACTAACTCTGCGACCATAGGGCGGCCCACCCCCTTGGTCAAGACCAATCCTCGTTCCGTTACGGAACGAATCCGACCTCTGGCGCAGAGCGTTCACACGACGTTCGCGGTCCCGTGAGCAGTGCGCAGCAAACGGCCCCGCGCCCGTGTGGACGCGGGGCCGAGACTCGCCGAGACTCGTGGGGCCAAGAGAGCCAAGGGGCTACTCAGCGGCCCCTTTGGGAGTGAGTGCGGCCATTTTGTCCGGGTTGAGCACGACATAGACGCACTGGATCAGCCCGTCCACGACATCCAGTTGCAGCACGCTGTCCGGTTTGCCGTCGGACAGGCCCAGTACCGCCGGGCCGCCGTTGATCTCGGCGATGCGGAAGTCGACCTCGGGTATCCCGTCCTGCGACACCGCGTACAGGAATCGTCCGACCTTGTCGGCGGTCTCGATGATGCGCATGGGGGCCTGGGCCTTGCCGCCGCTGTCGCCGATGAACCGTACGTCGGGGGCGAGCAGGGAGATCATCGAATCCAGGTCGCCGCCGCCGGCCGCGGCCAGGAACCGATCCGTCAGATGGCGGCGCTGGACGGGGTCGACGTCATAGCGCGGCTTGCGCTCGTCGACGCGGCGGCGGGCGCGCCCCGCGAGCTGGCGCACGGCGGGCTCGGTGCGGTCGAGTACGGCGGCGATCTCCGCGAACGGGAAGCCGAACGCCTCGCGCAGCACGAACACGGCCCGTTCCAGGGGCGACAGCGATTCGAGGACGACCAGGACGGCGAGCGAGACGGAGTCGGCCAGCATGGCCTGTTCGAGGGTGTCGGGTACGACGGGCCCGAAGTCGGTGGCGATCAGCTCGGGCAGCCAGGGGCCGACATATGCCTCGCGCCGTGACTGGATCCGGCGCAGCCGGTCCAGGGCGAGCCGGGTGGTGATCCGTACGAGAAAGGCACGCGGGTCGCGTACGTCGTCGCGATCCTGCGCCGACCAGCGCAGCCATGCCTCCTGCACCACGTCCTCGGCATCGCTCACGCGGCCGAGCATGCGGTAGGCCACGCCCGTCAGGACGGACCGATGGCCTTCGAAGATCTCGGCGGCAGTGGAGGCAGTCACTGCCCCATCCCAGCCGACCGGCCAACGGCTGTCCAGGAGAAAACGCTGAACTGTTCGATTCTCGGTGACCCCGACGACGCCGGGCGCCGCCCCCTTGAACTCCAAGCTACCGAAGGGTAATTGTTGTTGACAGGGTGTCTACCGTCGCCCCGGGTCCACCGTCGACCTCGGGGCGCCACGTCCACGACCGGGAGCAGCAGCATGGCCGAAGAGGTCTCCTTCACGATCGACTCCCCCAGGGGCAGCCGCACTGTCACCATCGCGTATCGGCGGGCCGGTGCCGGTGAACCGCTGCTCCTGCTGCACGGTATCGGCCACCACCGGCAGGCCTGGGACCCGGTGTTCGACATTCTGGCCGCCGAACGGGACGTCATAGCCGTGGATCTGCCGGGGTTCGGCGAGTCCCCGGCGCTGCCGGACGGCGTCGCGTACGACCTGGCGACGGTCGTCCCGACGCTGGGCGCGCTCTGCGCGGAACTCGGCGTCGACCGGCCGCATGTCGCGGGCAACTCGCTCGGCGGGCTGCTGGCACTGGAGTTGGGGCGCGAGAAGCTGGTGCGTTCCGTGACGGCCCTGTCCCCCGCCGGGTTCTGGACGCAGAGCGAGCGCCGGTACGCCTTCGCGACGCTGACCGCGATGCGGCGCACGGCGAAGCTGCTGCCGCTGCCGGTCATCGAGCGGATGTCCCGGACGGCCGCCGGGCGTACGGCGCTCACCAGCACCATCTACGCGCGCCCCGGGCGCCGTTCGCCGGAGGCCGTCGTCGCCGAGACGCTGGCGCTGCGGGAGGCGACCGGGTTCGCCGACACCCTGGCCGCCGGGGTCGCGGTCCGGTTCACCGACGATGTGCCGGGTGTCCCGGTGACCGTGGCCTGGGGCACCAAGGACCGGCTGCTGCTGCGGCGCCAGGGTGTGCGGGCCAAGCAGACCATCCCGGGTGCGCGGCTGGTGCGGCTGCCTGGGTGCGGTCATGTCCCTATGAACGACGATCCCGCCCGGGTCGCCCGCGTGATCCTTGACACGAGCCGTGTCGACGCCGTCTGAAGCGCGGATATTCGGCTGCGGACCGTGCGTGGCTGGTCGCGCAGTTCCCCGCGCCCCTTCAAAGCGGACAAGTCCTCTCAGGAGTTGCTCCAACCCCGCATACACAGCACCAACCGATACCCGTCCGGGTCCTCGATGGTCACCCCCCACTCGTTCCAATACGGGTTCGGCGACTCCACCCGCTTGCCCCCGTGCGTCTCAAGGCGGGCCACCAACTCCTGCGGAACTTCCTCGTCCACGTAGATGACGAGGAGGTCCTCCTCCGTCGGCCGGGGATCGACGGGCGCGGCGGGCTCGTGGACCAGTTCCAGGTGCCAGTCGGCGTCCGGCCAGCCGACCATCAACAGGGCGTGCTCGCCGGGCGCAGCGCTCTCGGCGTCGAGGCGCCACACGACGTCGAGGCCCAGGCCCTCGACCCAGAAACGTTCCGCCGCGACCAGGTCGCGCGACGGGCGGGCGATACGGATGTGCGAACGGCCTCCGACAGGCATGACGGGCCCCTGTGCTCTCTCTGTTGGCGCCGCCGCGCCGGTTCGCGCGGCGGGGCCGCCGGTTCGGCGGCCCTTAGGGCAACGTACTCAACGAAGATCACCGGGTCGATCGTTCCTTCGTCGCAGGCCGCTGGTCCTACGTCGTCCGGTCCCGCGCCCCCATGCCCGCCCCTGCGCCCCCACCCCGTCGCTCCCGCTGTTCACCTGCGGTTCGCGCCCGCGCCGCAGCCGGGCAGTAGGCATGGCGAGACCGACCCAATGGATCACCCGTACCCGACCGTCCCTGGAGGCGCCCCGATGCCGTACCGCCCACGGATCTCCTCGCCCAACCGCCGTACCGTACTGAAGGGTTCGCTGGCCGCGTCGGCCGGGCTCGCCCTGCCCGCCGGGCTCGCGGCGGCGCCCGCGCTGGCGCTGTCCGGGCGGCCGAGCGCCGAGTGGGGTGTGCAGGCGGGCGACATCACGGCGTCGTCCGGGCTCATCTGGGCCCGCTCCGACCGGCCCGCCCGGATGCTGGTGGAGACGTCCGCCACCGAATCGTTCCGGCGGGCACGCAGTTGGGTGGGGCCCGTGGTCGGTCCCGGCACCGACTTCACCGGTACGACGCAGCTGCGGGGCCTGCCGCCCGGCGAGCAGATCCACTACCGGGTCACGCTCGCCGACCCGGACGATCCGCGCCGTACGGGCAAGCCCGTGTACGGCACGTTCCGCACCGCGCCCGCCTCGCGCCACCGCGACGTGCGGTTCCTGTGGTCGGGCGACATCGCCGGGCAGGGCTGGGGCATCAACCCCGACCTCGGCGGCTTCCGCGTGTACGACGAGATGCGTCTGCTGAACCCGGACTTCTTCCTCTCCAGCGGAGACAACATCTACGCGGACGGGGTGATCCTGCCCAGCGTGACGCTCCCCGACGGCCGGGTCTGGCGGAACGTCACCACCGAGGAGAAGTCCAAGGTCGCCGAGACACTGGCCGAGTACCGGGGCAACTTCCGCTACAACCTGCTCGACGGCAACGTACGACGGTTCAACGCGCAGGTCCCCTCGATCGTTCAGTGGGACGACCACGAGGTGCGCAACAACTGGTATCCCGGGCAGATCCTGGACGACGCCCGCTACACGGAGAAGAACATCGACGTCCTGGCGGCGCGTTCACTGCGTGCCTTCGGTGAGTACTTCCCGGTCTCGACGTTGCGCCCGGGCAGTCGCGAGGGCCGGGTGCAGCGGGTGGTGCGGCACGGTCCGCTGCTCGATGTGTTCGTGCTCGACATGCGGACGTACCGCGACGCCAACTCGCCCGGCCGGCAGGCGGACGACACGGTCGGCATCCTCGGCGCCGAGCAACTGGAGTGGCTGAAGCGGGAACTGGGGCGCTCGCGCGCGGTGTGGAAGGTGATCGCCGCCGATATGCCGCTGGGTCTGGTGGTCACCGACGGCCCGACGGACTTCGAGGCCGTGTCGCAGGGCGACCCGGGCGCACCGCTCGGCCGCGAGCTCCAGATCGCCGAGCTGCTGCGGTTCATCAAGCACCGCAAGATCACCGGCACCCTGTGGCTGACCGCCGATGTGCACTACACAGCGGCCCAGCACTACGCACCGGAGCGGGCCGCGTTCAAGGACTTCTCGCCGTTCTGGGAGTTCGTGTCGGGGCCGCTCGCCGCGGGCGGTTTCCCCGCGAACAAGCTGGACGGCACGTTCGGCCCCGACCAGGTGTTCGTCCACGCACCGGCCCGGGCCAACGCGTCGCCGATCGAGGCGCCGCCGAACTTCGGCGAGATCGAGATCGACGGCGGCAGCGGCGAGCTGACGGTGCGGCTGCGCGCCGAGGGCGGGTCGGTACTGTTCACCAAGGTCCTGAAGCCCGGCCTCGTGGGGCAGTGACCCCGTACGGGGTTACGCAGCCGCCACCCCGACTCACACGCCGTCTCATCTCGTAAGAAATAGTCCAAAAATCACCAGAACCGCGCTTAACCCATCGGTCACAAAGCGTTCGTGATCACGCAACACCGCTCGGTCACAGTGAAGGCATGACCGATATGCCTGAGCCCCGTGTCCCCACCGACCCCAAGAGCACCCATCGTCACCACTGGCGGCGGGACATGACCGAGCTGGCAGCGCTGTTCACGGCCGTGGCCGTGGCCGACGGACTCGCGAATCTGGTCGCGCACGGGCCCGACGGCCCGTTCCTGCTGGTTGCCTCCGCCGTCGCGCTGGTGGCCTCGGCGGCGTTCCACACCTGGTGGGCGCGGCGCCACAGCCACGCGCCCCCGGGCGAGGCCGTCATCGATACGGGCGCGGCGCCCGCCACCACCGGCGCCGCGCCCACCGTCCACGCCGGGGCGGACGCGCCCCCGCGCGCGAGCCAGCTGTGGCGGATGCGCACCACCGTGCGGGACGAGCCGGGCAGCCTGGCCTCGCTGTGCATCGCGCTCGCCCACAACCGGGTGGACATCCTGACGCTCCAGACGCACCCGCTGGCCGACGGCACCGTGGACGAGTTCCTGCTGCGGGCGCCCGCCGACCTGCCCGCCGCCCGGCTCACCCGCGAGATCGCGGCGGCCGGCGGCCACGACACCTGGCTGGAGCGCGCCGACGCGCACGACCTGGTGGACACGCCCACGCGCGTGCTCTCGCTCGCCACCCGCACCGCGCTCGACGCGGCCGAACTGCCGCTCGCACTGCGCCAGTTGCTGGGCCGGTGCAGCATCCACTCACTGCCCGCCGTGTCCGTTACGGGCCGCCCGACGGGTGAGAGCGCGCCGGTGGAGGGCGTACTCGAAGCGACCGCCATGCGGCTGCGCGATCCCCGCGGCGGGGTCCTCACCATCGAGCGGCCCCATCTCCCGTTCACCCCGACCGAGTTCGCGCGGGCGCGCGCCCTCGTCGAGCTGGACGCGCGCCTCGGCCCCCGTATCCCGCGCAGCCAGGACGTCCTCACCCTGCCCGAGGGCAACGAGATCACCGTCCGCCGGGCCGGTCAGGACGATGTCGAGGCCGCCAAGGCGATGCACGAGCGCTGCTCGGACCGCACGCTGAGCATGCGCTACCACGGCCCGGTGGGCGACGCCGACCGCTATCTCAACCATCTGCTGAGCCCGCGCTACGGCCGTACGCTGGCCGTGCAGACCGCCTCCGGGCGGCTCGTCGCCCTCGGCCATCTGCTGTGGGACGGCGACGAGACCGAGGTGGCACTGCTCGTCGAGGACTCCTGGCAGCGCCGGGGCATCGGCTCCGAGCTCCTTGGCCGACTGGTGGCACTGGCCACGGAGGCGGGCTGCGAGAGCGTGTACGCGGTCACCCAGTCGTCCAACACCGCGATGGTGGCGGCCATGCGCGGCCTCGGACTGCCCCTCGACTACCAGATCGAGGAGGGCACCCTGGTGGTCACCGCCCGGCTGCCGAAGACTCCCACGCCGGCGCGAGCGTCGATCGAGTCCCTGGAACAGGCGGAGCGCTGAGCGCCCGGTCCAGGTCGCGCCACAGGTCCTCGACGTCCTCCAGACCGACCGACATGCGCAGCAGCCGGTCACTGACCCCGGCGGAGCGCCGGTCCGTCTCGGCCACGATGCGGTGGCTGATGGAGGCGGGGTGCTGGATGAGGGTGTCGACACTGCCGAGGCTGACGGCGGGGGTGATCAGGCGGACGCCCGCGATGACGCGGTGCGGGTCGCCGTACACCTCGAAGGCGATCATCGCGCCGCCCACCGACGGATGGTGGACCCGGGCGACGCGCGGGTCGGCGGCCAGCCTGCGGACCAGTTCCGCAGCGCTCGCCGATGCCGCGCGGATCCGTACGGGGAGCGTCGCCAGCCCTCTGAGCAGCAGATATCCCGCGAGCGGATGCAGGACGGCGCCGGTGGCGAACCGCACCTGGCGCAGTCGGCGGGCGAACTCCTCGTCGCAGGCGACGACGCCGCCCATCACGTCCCCGTGCCCGCCGAGGTACTTGGTGGCGCTGTGCAGCACGATCCGTGCGCCCTGGGTCAGCGGCCGCTGGAGCACCGGGGTGGCGAAGGTGTTGTCGACGAGCAGCGGGACCGTGCCGCAGGCGTGCGCGAGGGCCCTGATGTCGACCTCGGCGAGCGTCGGATTGGCCGGGGTCTCGACGATCACCAGTCCGGTGTCGGGCCGTATGGCGTCGGCGACGCCGGCCGGGTCGACCCAGGTCACCTCCGTACCGAGCAGTCCGGCGTCCAGGAGATGGTCGCTGCAGCCGTACAGCGGCCGGACCGCGACCACGTGCCGCAGGCCCTCGGCGGCCCGGGCGAGCAGGACCGCGGTGAGCGCGGCCATGCCGCTGGCGAAGGCGACGGCGCTCTCGGCGTCTTCCAGCCGCGCGAGCGCTGTCTCGAAACGGCCTACGGTCGGGTTGTCGAGCCGGGCGTAGACCGGCGGCCCTTCGGGCAGGACGCCGGTGGCCGCGAAGGCGTCGATACGGGCCGCCTCGCCCGCGCTGTCGTACGAGGGGTAGGTCGTGGAGAGATCGATCGGCGGGGCGTGCAGTCCGAGTCCGGCGAGGTCGTCGCGGCCGGCGTGCACGGCTTCGGTGGCGAGGGCGCGGGGTGCGGCCGGGCCGCGGTCCTGCGTGTCGGTGTCCATGGCGGCACTGTGACCGCGTGACCGGAATTGATCGGTGGACTCCGTGCTACGTTCGGCCAATGGCGGAATCTGTCGCACTGGACCCGGTGGATCTGGACATTCTGCGCCTGTTGCAGAACGACGCCCGGACCACCTACCGAGATCTGGCGGCGCAGGTGGGTGTGGCGCCCTCCACCTGCCTCGACCGGGTCGCCCGGCTGCGCCGCTCCGGCGTCATCCTGGGCCATCAGCTCCGGCTCGACCCGGCCAAAATGGGCCGTGGCCTGGAGGCACTCCTCTCCGTACAGGTGCGACCACATCGGCGTGAACTGATCGGTCCGTTCGTGGAGCGGATCCGGGCGCTGCCGGAGTCCCGCTCCCTGTTCCACCTCACCGGGCCGGACGACTACCTGGTCCACGTGGCCGTGGCGGACACGGCCGATCTCCAGCGGCTGGTGCTCGACGAGTTCACCTCGCGGCGCGAAGTCGCCCGGGTGGAGACCCGGCTGGTCTTCCAGCACTGGGAGTGCGGCCCTCTGCTGCCTCCCTCGTCGACTCCTCCGTCAACTTCCGCTTCGTCCCCTCTCTCCTCTTCCCTCCCCGGTGGCTGAAGGTCGACAGTGGGTGACGCGGAGCACGTGGGCGTACCAGGATGTGGTCCATGCCAGACACTTCCAGCAGCGTGCTGCCCCGCCAGGTCGCCGACGCGTACGTCGACGCACTCATCGAACTCGACCCCATCACCGGTACGTATCTGGGCGTAAGCAAAAGTTCCCGTCTGCTTCCGGACTTCACCCCCACCGGCCAGGAGGCGCAGGCCGCGCTCGTCCGCGCCACGCTCGCGCGACTCGATGAGGCCGAGCGGCTGCCGGGCGCGGACTCCGACTCCGAGCGGCGCTGCGCCAGGCTGCTGCGGGAGCGCCTGTCGTCCGAACTCGCCGTCCACGAGGCGCAGGAGGGCCTGCGCCTGATCAGCAACCTGCGCTCGCCGGCCCACTCGGTCCGCCAGGTGTTCACCATGATGCCGGTCGCCGACGACGAGGGCTGGGCGGCGGTCGCGGACCGGCTCAAGGCCGTCCCGGCCGCACTGGAGGGCTACCGCGTCTCGCTGGAGACGGGCCTGGACCGCGGGCTGTACGCGGGCCCGCGCGCCACCAGGACGTTCATCGGCCAGCTCACCGAGTGGATCGGCACGGACCGCAACTGGTTCGAGGACTTCGTCGCGCCGGGCCCGGAGGCCTTGCGCGCCGAACTCGACGCCGCCGCGCGCGTGGCGGGCGAGGCGCTGGTCGCGCTGCGCAGCTGGCTCAGCGAGGTGTACGCGCCCGCGATCGCCGACGCGCCGGACACCGTGGGCCGCGAGCGGTACGCGCGCTGGGTGCGGTACTTCAACGGCACGACCCTGGACCTGGACGAGGCGTACGCGTACGGCTGGTCCGAATACCACCGCATCCTCGGCGAGATGAAGACCGAGGCCGAGAAGATCCTGCCGGGCGCGGGACCTTGGGAGGCGCTGGCCCACCTCGACGTGCACGGCACCCACATCGAGGGCGTCGACGAGGTCCGCGACTGGCTGCAGGCCCTGATGGACGAGGCCATCGAGGCCCTTGACGGCACGCACTTCGAACTCGCCGAGCGGGTACGGAAGGTGGAGTCGCACATCGCGCCGCCCGGCAGCGCGGCCGCGCCCTACTACACCGGCCCGTCCGAGGACTTCTCACGCCCGGGCCGCACCTGGCTGCCCACCATGGGCGAGACCCGCTTCCCGGTGTACGACCTGGTCTCCACCTGGTACCACGAGGGCGTTCCCGGCCACCATCTGCAGATCGCGCAGTGGCGGCACGTCGCCGACCGGCTCTCCCGCTACCAGGCGACCATCGGCACGGTCAGCGCCAACGCCGAGGGCTGGGCGCTGTACGCGGAGCGGCTGATGGACGAGCTGGGCTTCCTGCCCGACCCCGAGCGGCGGATCGGGTATCTGGACGCGCAGATGATGCGGGCGTGCCGGGTCATCGTCGACATCGGTATGCACCTGGAGCTGGAGATTCCGGACCACTCGCCGTTCCATCCCGGCGAGCGGTGGACGCCGGAGCTGGCACAGGAGTTCTTCGGCAGCCACAGCGGGCGGCCCGCCGAGTTCGTGGAGAGCGAGCTGACCCGCTATCTGTCGATGCCCGCGCAGGCGATCGGCTACAAACTGGGCGAGCGGGCCTGGCTGTTGGGCCGCGAGAACGCCAAGAAGCACCACGGCGACGCGTTCGACGCCCGTGCCTGGCACATGGCGGCGCTCTCCCAGGGACCGCTGGGCCTGGACGACCTGGTGGACGAGCTGTCCAAGCTCTGACGCCAATTCGGTGGTGGGCCGCTCCCGGCCCACCACCGGGTCCGCGCGCCCGCCGTTCAACAGCCGCAGCTCTCCGAGTCGACGGGCGCGGTCAGCGGGTCGGCGTCGCGCTTCTCGCCGCCCTCCCAGGTCTCGAACTCGAAGCCCTCACGGACCCAGTACTCGAAGCCGCCGAGCATCTCCTTGACCTGGAAGCCGAGTTCGGCGAGCGCGAGGGCGGCGCGGGTGGCGCCGTTGCAGCCGGGGCCCCAGCAGTAGGTGACCACGGGCACCGACTTGTCCAGAATCTGCTCGGCCTGCTCGGCGATCAGCGCGGTCGGCAGGTGGACGGCACCGGGGACATGGCCCTGGTCCCAGGACTCGGTGGAGCGCGAGTCGAGCACGACGAAGCCCGGGTCACCGCCCGCGGCCAGGGCGGACGCCACGTCGGAGACATCGGCGTGGAAGACCAGGCTGGCGCGGAAGTACGCGGCGGCGTCGGCGGGAGCGGCCGGGGCGACGCGGAGAACGGAGTTGGCGGCGGCGAGCTGCGTTGTTGTCATGGCCAAAAATCTACGGCCATCACTCCGGTGACGAGAAGGTGCGATCCCCGGAACATCTCTTGATTCGCCGGTGATTTCACGGTTGTCTGGCAACCATGACCGAGTATTCCCCGGACGCCACCGACTGGCGCATCCTGGACGCCCTCCAGCAGGACGGCCGCGCCAGCTTCGCCGAGCTGGCCCGCACCGTCGCCATGTCCCCGAGCGCCGTCACGGAACGGGTGCGCCGCCTCGAAGAGGCAGGGGTGATCTCGGGCTACACGGCGGTCGTCGACCAGGAGCGGCTCGGCCGCTCGATCCTCGCCTTCGTACGGCTGCGGTATCCCAACGGCAACTACAAGCCGTTCCACGATCTCCTGGAGACGACCGGCGAGATCATGGAAGCGCACCATGTCACGGGCGACGACTGCTTCGTGATCAAGGTCGCGGCGCGGTCGATGAACCACCTGGAGGAGATCTCCGGGAAGATCGGCGCGCTGGGGTCGGTGACGACGAGCGTGGTCTACTCGTCGCCGCTCCCCCGGCGCGCGATCAGCATCCCGTCGACGGGCTGACCGGCAGGCGGACCCGCGGGCCGCTCAGCCCGGTATCCCGGCCGAGCGGTGGCGCACCTGCGAGCCGTCGCGCCCCTTGACGATCTCCAGCTGGGTGGGGATGCGGCGGCGCAGATCGCCCACGTGGCTGACGATGCCGACGCTGCGCTCCCGTTCGCGCAGCGAGTCCAGTACGTCGAGGACTTCGTCGAGGGCCTGGTCGTCGAGGCTGCCGAAGCCCTCGTCGATGAAGAGCGTGTCGAGGCGTACGCCACCGGCTTCGTCGGTGACCACGTCGGCGAGGCCGAGGGCGAGCGCCAGGGAGGCGAAGAACGTCTCGCCGCCGGAGAGCGTGGCGGTGTCCCGCTCGCGGCCCGTCCAGGCGTCGACGACATGCAGCCCGAGCCCGGAGCGGCCGCGGCCGCCCTTGGCGTCGGAGTGCACCAGCGTGTAGCGCCCGCCCGACATCCGGCCGAGCCGGGCCGTCGCGGCGGCGGCCACCTGCTCAAGGCGCGCGGCCAGTACGTACGACTCAAGCCGCATCTTGCGTTCGTTGTCGGCGGAGGTGCCCGCCGTGAGCCCCGCGAGCCGCGCCACCCGGTCGTACTCGATACGCAGCGGTCCCATCCGGCGCGTCTCCTCGGCGGCCCGGCGGCCGAGGGTGGCGAGCTCGTCGCAGCGGGCGCGCGCGGCGGCGAGCTCCGAAGCGGCCTCGCGCAGGGCGCGGGCCACGCGCGCGTGGGCGGCTTCGGCCTGTTCGGTCCGCGCGGGCGGGCGGGCCGCCGCCGCGACGGTGGCGGGCTCGGCGAGCCGGTCGGCGACCGCGGCCTCCTCGCGCTGCCAGTCGTCGAGCCGGTGCTGGAGCTCGCTCTGCTGCCGCTCGTCCAGGAAGGCGGCGGCCGCGGCCCGGGGGGTGTCGAACCCGGCCCGGAAGGCCGCCTCCGACAGCCGTCCGTCGGCGTCCTTGAGGCGCTGCGCGCTCGCCTCGACCTCGCGGACGTCCGTGGCGGCCGCTGCGAGCAGTCCGGCGCGGTGCTCCAGGAGCGCCGCCTGCTCGGCGACGCTGCCCGCCTCACCCCTCGCCTGCGCCAACTCCTTTTCGAGGGCGCCCTGTTCGCGGTCGAGCAGTTCGCATCGGGTCGTACGGGCCGATGCGCGGTTGGCTGCCTGCTGCTGTTCCGCGCGCCGCCGGTCGTGCTCGCGCTCCGCGCTCTCGAAGGCCTCGCGCGCGGCGTGCAGCCCGGCGGCGAGCGAGCGGACCTCGCCGTACTCGGCGTCCAACTTCCGTACCTCGTCGGAGAGTTCCGTGAGGGCCGCCACGCCCGCCTCGGCGCGCTTCGCCGCGTACTGCTCGCGGACCGAGGCGAGCGCGCGCTCGGCGTCGGCACGGGCCGCGTCGGCGCCTCGGTACGCCTGCTGCGCGGCCTCCTCCGTCGTACGGTCCACCTGGCCTGCGCCCACGCGCGCGGGGGCGGGGTGTTCGGGCGAGCCGCAGACGGCGCACGCCTCTCCGTCGCGCAACCCGGCGGCGAGCTCGGCGGCGATGCCGCGCAGCCGCTCCTCGCGCAGTTCGAGCCAGTGCTCATGGGCCGCGTTGGCCCGTTCGCGGGCAGCGCTCTGCTGTGCCTCGGCGGCGTGCAGACGTCCTTCGAGCGCGTCCCGGTCGCGGGCGGCGGCCAGTCGGCGCCGGGCCGGGTCGAGCTGTCCTGCCAGCTGTTCCGCGCGCGTGGCGGCCTGGTGCGCCGCCTCCACACGCTCCTGGTGGCGCAGCCGGGTGGCGTCCCAGGCGGCGAGCCAGGCGCCCGCCTCCAGGAGCAGTTCGTCGTCGGCCCTGGCCTGGCGGTCGAGGTCGGCGCGCTCGGCGGAGATCTCGGCGCTGCGCCGCTCGGCGCGGCGGGCGGCGGGGAGGGGGGGGGGGGGGGGGGGGGGGGGGAGGGGGTGGGGGGGGGGGGGGGGGGGGGGGGGGGGGGGGGGGGGGGGGGGGGGGGGGGGGGGGGGGGGGGGGGGGGGGGGGGGGGGGGGGGGGGGGGGGGGGGGGGGGGGGGGGGGGGGGGGGGAGGCCCCCTCCCCACAGGCCGATTTAGCCGACCACGCCCCGCAGTGCCA
>NZ_MECJ01000018.1 GCF_014596475.1 Streptomyces sp. CBMA152
AGGTCAAGTCCCAGGGCAAGGTGGTCGGTTCCGAGCTCATCGGGCAGACCTACAACCTCCCGAAGAAGAACCCCAACGACGCCGAAGAGGCCGCCCGCCCGGACCTGCACTGGTTCCAGCCGCGCCCCTCCAACGGCCTCGGCGCCAACACCCTCAACACCCAGTACCAGCTGATCGTCTCCGGCGCCACCAACAAGGCCGGTGACTCGGGTGCGGTGCCCGACAAGCACGGCCACCTGTACTGCCCGGAGAAGGCCGAGGACGGCACCCTCTGTGCCCAGGTCGTTGCCGCCAAGGAGGCCGTCGTCAAGGACAACTCCACGGCCGACTACAAGGTGAAGCCGGGCGACGTGCCCGCCGACGCGGTCACCTCCTCCGGCTCCGGCCTGGACCCGCAGATCTCCCCGGAGTACGCGAAGCTCCAGATCCACCGCGTCGCGGAGAAGAACGGCCTGGACGTCGCCAAGGTCGAGAAGCTGGTGGCCGACCACACCGACGGCCGCATCCTCGGCTTCATCGGCGAGCCCCGCGTGAACGTCCTGAAGCTCAACATCGCGCTCAAGGAACTGCTCCAGAAGTGACCGGGTTATCGCGAGGGGCGGGAGCCGCCGGGCCGGATGACCTCCGCCGCCGGCTCCCGCCCCCTCCGTACGACCCCACCCGCACTCCGGCTTCCGTACGACACGCAGCATGAAAGAAAGGCGGCACACCGATGACCCGGGTGCTGGTGGTGGAGGACGAACCACAGCTCGTACGGGCTCTTGAGATCAACCTCAGGGCGCGCAAGTACGACGTCGACGCCGCGTCCGACGGGCAGACCGCGCTCAAACTCGCCGCCGAGAGCCCGCCGGACGCGGTCCTGCTCGACCTGGGGCTGCCGGACATGGACGGGCTCGATGTGATGAGGGCGCTGCGCCGCTGGTCGCGGGTGCCCGTGCTGGTGGTCTCGGCGCGCAACACCTCCGATGAGAAGGTCGCGGCCCTCGACGCCGGAGCCGACGACTACATCACCAAACCGTTCAGCATGGACGAACTGCTCGCCCGGCTGCGGGCGGCGACCCGCCGTACCGGTCCCGAAGAGCAGCCCAGTGCGGAGCAGGGGATCGTGACCACCGAGGGGTTCACCCTCGACCTGCTCGCCAAGAAGGCCAGGCGCGACGGCAAGGACATCCGGCTCACCCCGACCGAGTGGCACCTGCTGGAACTGCTGATCCGAAACCGGGGCAGGCTGGTGAGCCAGCGGCAGCTGCTGCAGGAGGTGTGGGGTCCCGGCTACCGTACGCACAGCAACTACCTCCGGGTGTACATGGCCCAGTTGAGGCGCAAACTCGAAGCCGACCCTTCACACCCCCAGTACCTGATCACCGTCTCGGGAATGGGCTACCGCTTCGAGGTCTGAGCAAGACCCGCATAAGCTCCTCCACACCCGGCGGACCGACGGATTCACCAACACCCCAGAGAGCGAAACCATGGCACGCGGCAAGCTCCGCATTTATCTCGGCGCGGCGCCGGGTGTCGGCAAGACGTATTCGATGCTGTCCGAGGGACACCGGCGGGTGGAGCGCGGCACGGACTGCGTGGTCGCCTTCGTCGAGCACCACGGCCGGCCGCGCACCGAGGTGATGCTGCACGGCCTTGAGCAGGTGCAGCGCCGCGAACTCGAATACCGGGGCAGCGTCTTCACCGAGATGGATCTGGACGCGGTGCTGGAGCGACGGCCCGCCGTCGCCCTGGTGGACGAACTGCCGCACACCAACATCCCGGGCTCCCGCAACACCAAGCGGTGGCAGGACGTCGAGGAGCTCCTCGCGGCGGGGATCGACGTCGTGTCGACCGTCAACATCCAGCACCTGGAGTCCCTCGGGGACGTGGTGGAGTCGATAACGGGCATCCGCCAGCAGGAGACCGTGCCCGACGAGGTGGTCCGGCGCGCCGACCAGATCGAGCTGGTCGACATGTCGCCGCAGGCGCTGCGCCGCCGTATGGCACACGGCAACATCTACAAGCCGGAGAAGGTCGACGCGGCCCTCTCCAACTACTTCCGCCCCGGAAACCTCACGGCGCTGCGGGAGTTGGCCCTGCTGTGGGTCGCCGACCGGGTCGACGAGTACCTGACCGAGTACCGCAGTGAGCACCGGGTCAACACGATCTGGGGCTCGCGCGAGCGGATCGTCGTCGGCCTGACCGGCGGCCCCGAGGGGCGCACCTTGATCCGCCGGGCCGCCCGGCTCGCCGAGAAGGGCGCGGGCGGCGAGGTGCTGGCGGTGTACATCGCCCGCAGCGACGGCCTCACCGTCGCCTCGCCGAAGGAACTCGCCGTCCAGCGCACACTGGTGGAGGACCTGGGCGGCACCTTCCACCATGTCGTCGGCGACGACGTGCCGACGTCGTTGCTCGAATTCGCGCGCGGGGTCAACGCCACCCAGATCGTGCTCGGCACCAGCCGCCGCAGGAGCTGGCAGTACGTCTTCGGCCCCGGCGTCGGCGCGACGGTCGCCCGCGACTCGGGGCCCGACCTCGACGTCCACATCGTCACGCACGAGGAGGCCGCGCGGGGGCGGGGACTCCCGGTGGCGCGCGGGGCGCGGCTCGGCCGCACCCGCCTCCTGTGGGGATGGCTGACCGGCCTGCTCGCCCCGGTGCTGCTCACGCTCCTGCTGACCCACCTCGACGTGGACCTCGGCCTCGCCAACGAGATGCTGCTCTATCTGACGCTGACGGTCGCGGCGGCGCTGCTCGGCGGGCTGCTGCCGGCGCTCGCCTCGGCCGCGTTCGGATCGGTGCTGATCAACTGGTACTTCACCCCGCCGGTCCATGAACTCACCATCGCCGACCCGAAGAACATCGTCGCCATAGCGGTCTTCTTCCTGGTTGCGGTGTCGGTCGCCTCGGTGGTGGACCTGGCCGCCCGCCGCACCCACCAGGCGGCCCGCCTGCGCGCCGAGTCGGAGATCCTCTCCTTCCTCGCGGGCAGCGTGCTGCGCGGCGAGACCAGCCTGGACGCGCTGCTCGAACGCGTCCGCGAGACGTTCGCGATGGAGTCCGTGACCCTTCTGCAGCGTACGAGCGACGTCGAGCCGTGGACCGTCACCGCGAACGTGGGCCCGGGCACGGTGGCGCGGCCCGAGGACGCCGATGTGGACATGCCGGTCGGCGACCACATGGCACTCGCCCTGTCCGGCCGCGTACTGCCCGCCGAGGACCGGCGCGTGCTCGGCGCCTTCGCCGCGCAGGCCGCTGTCGTGATCGACCGCCGACAACTCCAGGAAGAGGCCGACCAGGCACGGCTGTACGCGGAGGGCGACCGCATCCGAACCGCCTTGCTGGCGGCGGTCAGTCACGACCTGCGGACCCCGCTGGCCTCCATCAAGGCATCCGTGACGTCCCTGCGCTCCGACGACGTCGAGTGGTCCGAGGCCGACGAGGCGGAACTGCTGGAAGGCATCGAGGCAGGCGCCGACCGCCTCGACCACCTGGTGGGCAACCTCCTCGACATGTCCCGCCTGCAGACCGGCACGGTCACCCCGATCATCCGCGAGATCGACCTGGACGAGGTCATCCCGATGGCGCTCGGCGGCGTCCCCGAGGACAGCGTCGTCCTGGACATCCCCGAGGAGCTGCCGATGGTCGCGGTCGACGCCGGTCTCCTTGAGCGGGCGGTCGCCAACGTCGTGGAGAACGCGGTGAAGTACAGCCCGCCTGGCGAGCGTGTGCTGATCTCCGCCAGCGCCATCGCCGACCGGGTCGAGGTCCGGGTCGCCGACCAGGGCCCGGGCGTGCCCGACGACGCGAAGGACCGCATCTTCGCCCCGTTCCAGCGGTACGGCGACGCACCGCGCGGCGCCGGTGTCGGCCTCGGCCTCGCTGTCGCCCGCGGCTTCACCGAGGCCATCGGAGGCACCCTGGCCGCCGAGGACACCCCCGGAGGCGGCATGACCATGGTCATCACACTCAAGCTGGCGCCCGACCACCCACCGGTCAGCCCCGACCTGTCGGCTACGACGATCACGTAGGGCACGATCGGGGCCTGTTCCAGCTCCTTTTCACGGCAGGACGCGTGTGCCGGGCGGCACCGGGCGACCGAGGGCCGCAGCGCACGACGGAGCCGGTTGTGCGAACCGGCGCCCCGACAGCGCCGTGCCTCGCGGGCCGCACGGTGCAGCGCCGCGAGGGTGCCGCGCGGCCTCTAGTGCACGCGGTATATCTGTCCCGTCTGCGCCCCTTCGATCGAGCGGATGTACGCGGTCGCGACGCGCGTCGCGGGTACGGGCTCCATGCCCGAGAAGAACGGTCCGTAGGCGGGCAGGGACTCCTCGACCACCGTCGGGCTCACCGCGTTGATCCGCTGCGGCGCGAGCTCGATCGCGGCGGCTCGTACGAAGGCCTCGACCGCGCCGTTCGCCGCCGACGCGGCGGCCCCGGCCACGATCGGCTCGTCCGTGAGGATCCCGCTGATCAGCGAGAACGAGCCGGTCGCGGCCACGTGCCGGGCGCCTTGACGCACCAGCTCCAGCTGGCCGAGCGTCTTGCCGCGCAACGTCGCCGCGAAGTCGTCGGCAGTGAGCTCGGCCAGCGGCTTGAACACGGCGTCGCCCGCCGCGACGGCCACGGCGTCGAGCGGACCGGCCTGTGCGTACAGCCGGGCCACGGCCTGCGGGTCGGTGACGTCGGCGACCAGGTCCCCGCCCGTGCGGCCCACGCCGATCACCTCGTGGCCGCGCTCCGCGAGCGCCTTGCGTACCGCGGAGCCCAGCGTGCCGGCCGCGCCGACCAGAAGAATCCTCACAACTCACCGTCCAATGCCTGGAAACGAACGCCCGGGATGTACCGGGCGATCCCGGGGGAGTGCCCGGGAGCCGGGCGACCACCCGGCGCCTCCGACGCTACGGGTCGTGCGTGGTGCCCGGAAATGCCATCTGGACAGGGACTATGCTTCACAGGCATGGATGTGGAACTGCGTCACCTCAAGGCACTGGCCGCCATTGCTGAGGCGGGTACGGTCACCGCCGCGGCCGCGCGGCTGCATATGACGCAGCCCGCCCTGTCCCGCACCCTCGCCCAACTGGAGGCGCGGGTGGGAGTCGGCCTGGTCGACCGTTCGTCCCGGCATCTGGATCTCACCCCGGCTGGTGAGACCCTCCTGGGGCACGGGCGCGCCATCCTCGCCCATCTCGACGCGGCACTCGCCGACACCCGAGCCGTCGAGCGGCCGCTGCGTCTCGGCTATACGTGCGCTGTCCTCGGGCAGCAGACCGTCCCGCTGCTGCGTACGTGGCGCCAGGCGCATCCGCACGCGCCACTCGAAGTGGTCCGCCAGGACAACAGCACCGCGGGTCTGGCCACTGGCGACACCGACGTGGCGGTGCTCCGGACCGTCCCCACCGACCCGCGCATCCGCACCGAGGCCCTCTACACCGAGGACCGGGTCGCCGCCCTGCCCGACGACCACCCGTTGGCGGGCCGTGACCGGGTGCAACTGGCGGAACTCACCTCCAGCCCGGCCCTTCCTCTGGCCCTGTGGCCCGACACCGGCACCGCCTCGGTGGACCTCTGGTCCCCGGCGCAGCGCCCGCACCGCACGATCGAGGTGCGCAACGTCGACGAGTGGCTGAACCTCATCGCCACCGGCGGCGCGTTCGGCGTGGGCGCCGCGGGCACGGCGGAGAGCCACGGCCACCCAGGGGTCCGCTTCATCCCGGTCGAGGACGCGCTCGTCACCACGGTCTACCTCGCCCGCCCGGCCCACCCGACACACCCGCGTACGGAGGAGTTCCTCGCGGCAGTACGGGAGGTGGTCAGCGCATAGCCGACGCCCGGACGGCCCTTCGTGAGCCAACTCCCGTGCCGGAAGGGCTCCTTCTCCTCCTCGGCGTTCCAGACAGGACCCGGTTCACCGTGGCCTGCTAGCCGTGGGGCAGCACTCTGAAGTCGAAGGTGTTCCACCGTTCCGGCCGCATGTGGATCGCGATGTCGTCGGCCGAGGCCTCCTCCGCCGCGTTGACGTAGTCGGTGGCGCGGTCCGGGCTCATGTATCGCGCGGCCATGTCGAAGCGCTCCTCCTTCGACGTCGGTCTCATCTCGGTCACCGGGCCCTCCACCGACACGTACCGGTAGTCGTCGACAACGGCCACCTGCGCGCACAACGCGAACCGGCCGGCCTCCTCGATGAGCCGGACCTTGCGCAGGCCGGAGGTCGTGATCACCTTGACGAGCCCGCCTGGCTGGTACTCGTACCAGATCGGGGTGGTCAGCGGAGCACGTTCCGCTTCGGCCGTGACGCTCAGGACTGCGACATGCGGTTCTGCCAGGAAGGTCTCTCGTTCCTCGTGGGTCATCGGACGCATAACCTCCAGACTAGCTCCCTGACGGGCTGTTAGGGGGGAGACGATCGGGTTGGCGGATCTTGGATTCGATGGCGAAGTGCCGTTTGGCTGGGCCTACTTGTCGCGCCGACGGATATCCCGGGCGATCGCGGCTTCTCGCGCTTGTGTACGGTGCGGTCAAGAGAACTTGGTCTTGGACGCGTACGTCCTCTAGCAGCACGGAACTTCGGACGTACCCGAGATCGGCCCCGGATTCGGCCGGGGCAACACGAGGGGAGAGGCGATCATGGGGGAACTGGACGGCAGGACCGCACTGGTGACGGGCGGCTCGCGCGGGATCGGGCGCGCGGTCGCCCTGCGGCTCGCCGCCGAGGGGGCACTGGTCGCGATCCACTACGGCGCCAGCGACGAGGCCGCCGCTGAGACCGTGGCGCAGATCGAAAAGGTCGGCGGCAGGGCGTTCGCGGTGCAGGCCACGTTCGGCGAGAGCGGCGCGGTGGACCGGCTGTTCGAGGGGCTTGCCGCCGGGCTGGCGGACCACGGCGAGGACGGCTTGGACGTCCTGGTCAACAACGCGGGCATCCACTCGGTCAGTTCGATCGGGCAGCTCACCGAGAAGGAGCTGGAGCGGCTGCTGGCGGTCAACGTGAGCACGCCGATCTTCGTGGTCCAGCGGGCGCTGCCGCTGCTGCGGGACGGCGGACGGATCGTGAACATGGGCTCGGCGGCCACTCGGATCGCCAACCCCCTCCAGATCGGCTACACCGTCAGCAAGGCGGCGCTGGCCGCCCTCAGCCCGTCGCTCGCCAATGAGCTCGGGCGGCGCGGGATCACCGTGAACACGGTCGAACCCGGGGTGGTACTGACCGACATGACCGCCGGGTGGACCGGCGTTCCCGAGGCGATGGCCGGACTTGAGTCGATCACCGCGCTCGGACGGATCGGCGAGCCGGGGGATGTCGCGGATGTGGTGGGCTTCCTGGCGGGTCCGCAGGGCCGCTGGGTGACCGGCCAGACCATCGACGTCTCCGGTGGCACCTACCTCGGCCCGATCACGGGCAGTTGATCCGCCGCGTACTGAGGAGTTGACGTGGGACGGGGGGAGCGGAACTTCGGATCTGCTGGTCGAGGCGATGCTCCCTGTCCCGCTACGCGTGCTCTTCGCGCCGTGCCGTCACCAGGTAGGCGGTGCCCAACCAGCGGCGGGCTCCTCTGCTCACGGTTTTTTCGGGATGGTCGCGCCACTTCCGGCTCCAGCGGCGGATCGGCCGGTCCAGCGGCGGGACCAGGGGCGTCACGTCGTAGTGGACGGCGTCCTCCGGTCTGAGTCCGGTATCGCGCATCATCCGGCGTAATCGGGCCAGTCGGATCGCTCGGATGCCGGACACGTCCGCGGCGTGCCGCGGCTCGCCGAAGAGTCCCTCGACGCGGCCGAGCACACGCACCAACGGCCAGTAGACGAACCATTCGACCAGGCGGTACGGGCTGAGCGGGTTGAGCATCGTCACCACGACCAGGCCGCCCGGCCGCACCACGCGTGCGATCTCGCGCAGCCCGCTGTCGGCGTCGGTGTACTCCAGGACGCCCATCGCGACGACGACATCGAAGTGCTTGTCGGGAAAGGGCATCTCCTCGACACGCGCCACGCGCAACTCGACGTCGTCGGAGCCCTTCGTCAGAGCGGTGGCCGCCTCGATCATCGCCGGGGATCGGTCACACCCGGTGACCTGGAACTCCCCGGGGTGGATGTCGAGAACGCGTCGCACCAGCATGCCGGGCCCGCACCCCACGTCCAGCAGTCGACCATGCGGGGCGGCACGAAGCGCCTCGTCGACCACATGCAGCCGGGAACAGAAATACCGTGCCGCCGGCCGCCAGCCCTCGTATGACGCGGCATAGCGGGTCGCGTCGTCAAGAGTCAGATACTGCGCGGCCACGGCGGCGTCGCGTGCCGCACCTCCGCTACCACGATTCGCCCGTGCCGTCTTTGAAGACGCCATCACGACTACTCCCAATCCAGGGCTGTAGCAAAGTCCGGTTGCGATGTTCCGTACCTGGTCAGGGCCGTGACGGAGGCAACTGCTCCAGTGAGGACAGTGGCGCGGAGTCACGGGCCGTGGCAGGCCCCCACGCTAGGGAGATGGCTGTTAAACGCATGAGGGGAAAATGAGCCTGTTCTGGTGGGGGCCTCGTCCAGGATGGGTGAGGAGCCCGTGGCGCAGGAGGCGTGTGAGGCGGGCGCGGGCTCACGTTGACGGTGGCCTCGTCGGTGGGTGAGCCGAGGAGTCGGTGCCGTCCGCAGGCGCGGAGTGGCTGCGTGGGGTGGTCGTTGAAGGTTTGCAGAAAGTGTTGGTAGGTGTGGGGGGCGCGGTCGGCTCGGGTGCGGGATCCGGCCCGACGAGGCTGTCAACTACCCTGCGGGTGGTGGCCAGTTCGAACCGAGCCTCGCCTTCCGCGAGGGCCACCGTGACGGGCGCCCCACTGGCCGTCGCCCGCGCCGGCAACATCACGACGCACACCGCTCAGTGATCGGCAGAGGGTGACTCCGCCGAGGCGTGCAGCAACAGGTCGCGCAGTGCCGTGGCGGTGTCCGACGGCTCGGTGGGGGTGAGGACGACCTGGTCGGCGGTGGTCGACGGGCCGGTTACGTCGCCGGTCGCCCAGCACGATACCAAGCCCGATCGTCTGCGTTCGTAGGGCGGCCTGGAGCGGTGGCACCCGCGACGACGTGAACCGGCTGGGCTCGTGGCTGGGTGTGATGAGCCAGAGCCACGCCGACCTGGGAGCGGAGCAGGCCGGATCGCGCGGCGACCTGGTCACCGCGGAGCGGTACGGCGAGCGGATCGCCCGGCTGACCCAGCGTTGGGTCAACGCCGTGCCGTACGACACTTCCCGGATGACCGAACACGAGACCCGCGCCCTGTCGGCCTCCCTCTCGTCTTCAAGCTGAGAGGGAGGATCACTCTCTCAACCAGTGACGGTCCTAGATCGCCTACGCATTGGCCGTTGCGGAGATGATGGCAGATACGCCTATGCCCAGCGCTAGGGAAAGAACCTGCGGCTTGGCGCCAATCATGGCCACCCTTGCGTCACTGGTTTGACCGGTGATGAATCCTGTGCGACAGTCAGTCATCGCGCATCACCGGTACACGTGAACGACCGAGGGGCTTCACATGATCAACAGGCGTGGGTTCAGCAAGGCCATGGGGCTGGGTACGGGTGCGGCTGCCGTTTCGCTGACCGGTCTGCACGGGCCGCAGAGCGCGTCCGCCGCCCCGCGGCGCGCGTCCGCGACATCGGCCGGTGCGGTGGCCGCCCCCGGCTCCGGCGCACACACCGCCTTTGCTCGGCTGAAGCAGATCAGGGGTGGTCTGCTGAACGTGGGCTACGCCGAACTGGGCCCCGCCCACGGCCCCGTCGTCATCTGTCTGCACGGCTGGCCGTACGACATCCACAGCTACGTCGACGTCGCGCCGATGCTGGCCGAGGCGGGCTACCGAGTGATCGTCCCGTATCTGCGCGGCCACGGCACGACGCGCTTCCTCTCCGACCGGACGTTCCGCAACGGCCAGCAGTCCGCCATCGCGCTCGACATCATCGCCCTGATGGACGCCCTGAAGATCGAGAAGGCTGTTCTGGCCGGCTTCGACTGGGGCTCGCGCACCGCCGACATCATCGCCGCGCTCTGGCCCGACCGCTGCAGAGCCCTCGTATCGGTGAGCGGATACCTCATCACCAACCTTGAGACCAACCTGAAGCCGCTGTCCCCGACGGCCGAACACACCTGGTGGTACCAGTACTACTTCGCCACCGAGCGAGGTCGGCTCGCCATGCAGGACAAGACCCTGCGCCACGATCTGACCAGGCTTGTATGGGAGACCGTCTCCCCGACCTGGGACTTCGACGACGCCACCTTCGAGCGCACTGCCGCGGCCTTCGACAACCCCGACTACGCGGCCGTCGTCATCCACAACTACCGGTGGCGGCTGAGCCTCGCCGACGGGGAACGCCGCTACGACGCACTGGAGAAGCGGCTCGCCACGCGGCCGGTCATCGAGGTTCCCACCATCACCCTCGACCCCGAGAAGGATCCCTTCACCGCTCCGGGCAACGGCACCACCTACCGGGACAGGTTCACCGGCCCGTACGAGCACCGGACCCTGACGGGGATCGGCCACAACCTGCCCCAGGAGGCACCCGCCGCCTTCGCCCAGGCCGTCATCGACGTGGACCGCATCTGACGCGTCTCATCACCTGCCAGTCGGGTGATGTACGCGAGCTTGTTCCGCCAGTGCCACCAGCGACCGAACGGAGTCCAGCCATGGAGAGCACGCACACCACGGACAGCACCGCGGCGGCACGTCGAGCACGGTTCGGCAGCCTGCCCGAGCGTATCCGGCAGGAGGACATGGTCGAGGAGAAGGCGGCTACGCCGAGCGATCCGACGCGGTACGCCTTCGACCCCGAGGGCTCATGGAGGTCCTTCTCCTGTCTCGCTGTCGACCTGGGTCTATGAGCGGTGCCGTTCCAGAGCCTGACGGGATTCACTGCTTCAGCAGGTGACGGAAACTTGCTACGGATTTCGTCACCTGCCAGAATGGTGATGTGAACCTCGATCATGTCTTCGTCTGTGGAAACCCGGCACTCGACTTCGTCGCCACGCTCCGAGCGCGCCGTTCGCTGCGCTTCGAGATGTTCGCGACGCCGGACAGGCTGAACGCGTGGTACGTGGAGTCCGGCCTCGTCGACGCGGTCTCCCCGAGCCGGGAGGCCGACGTCGAGGAGGCGACGACCGTACGGGAAGCCATGTACCAGCTGGTCACCGCCCGTCGGCTCGCGGAAGACTACGACGGGGCGGCGCTGACCGTACTCAACAACGCGGCACGCAAGCCGTCGGCGGTGCCGCAGCTCACCCCATCAGGGCGATGGACGCAGGCAACGCCGGAAGAGGCCCTCTCCATGGTGGCCCGCCATGCCGTCGAGCTCCTGAGCGGACCGGACGTGCCCCTGCTCAAGGAGTGCGGCAACCCGGAGTGCACCCGCACCTACATCGACCGTTCACGGGGCATGCGTCGGCAGTGGTGCGGCATGGAGTCCTGCGGCAACAAGATCAAGGCGGCCGCGTACCGCGCCCGCAAAAGGACCGACCCCGCACCGGCCCACTGACCTGACTGCACCCCGCCCGCCGCATCTGCCCCTGAGGCGGAGCCGCCACGCCGGTCTCGGCACGACCCGGTGGATCAGCTGGGCAAGGACCACACCTGGTTGGACTGGAGGTGGCCGCAGGTCCAGGTGTCGAGCTTGGTGAGGTCGGCCGTGCCGCCGCCGTAGACGTCCAGGCACAGGGCTGACGCGCTGTTGACCAGGGTGCCGTCGGGCTTCGCGGTCCAGTGCTGGGCGGGTGAGCCCGTACAGGTGGAGAGGGTGACGGGGCTTCCGGCGGTCGTGCCGGACGCCGTCAGGCATTTGCCCAGTGACCGCACGCCGGCGTCGCTGCCCATGGTCCAGCGCTGGTTGGGGTTGCCGGTGCAGGTGTAGAGGATCGTCTGGGTGCCGTCGGCGGTGCCGCTGCCGGTGACGTCCACGCACTTGGCGCCGTTGCCCGTGATCTGGCCGGCGGGAATGGCGGGGGCGCACCCGGCGCCGGGTGTGAGCCGCCAGATTGCCGTGCCGTGCGCGGGAACGGTCGCCGTGAGACCGCTGGTGACGGTCGAACTGGCCCCGGTCCAGAGGTCCTTGGCGGTCACCGTGCAGCCGGGCAGGCCGACACCGGCCAGCGAGGTGGTCAGAGTACGGGCTGTGGAGGCGCGGTTGAGGACCGCGACCGCCCGGTCCGAGCCGGCCAGCGGTCGGACGAGGACATCGGTGGTGCCGTTGGTGGACGCCACGCTCGCCTGTCGGCCGAGGCTGTCCTGGTCGAGGGCGATCAGGTCGGTGTTGCCGAGCGCGGACCGCGCCGCAGGGGTGAGCCGGGAGACGTCGGAGGAGAGGATGAGGGGTGCGGCCATCATCGACCACAGGGCCATCTGGCTGCGGGACTCGTCGTCGGTGAGCCCGCCCGCGCCCGCGATGAGGAAGTCCGGGTCGTTCCAGTTGCCGGGCTTGGCGTAGCGGCCGATCCAGCGGTTGTAGCCGTAGTTGGACAGGACACTGGACCAGCGGCTCGCGGTGGGATGGGCGGGGTCGTAGGTGGCGATGTCCCAGCCCTCGCGCCAGAGTTGGCCGTCCGAGCCGACCCAGGACAGTACGTCGAACCAGGTGGGACTGCCCCACTCGCCGCTCTGGAAGTACGCGGGCGCCGACTCGGAGAAGACGATGCCGCGGCCGGTCGCGCGCAGGGCCGCGGCCTGGGCGTCGTACGCCTGCCGGTAGGCCTGCTCCTGGGTTTGCCCGGGCGCCGTGTAGAGGTTGCAGCCGTCCAGCTTGAGGTAGTCCACGCCCCATGCGGCGAACGAGGTGGCGTCCTGGGTGAAGTGGTCGGCGCCGCCGCCCTGGGGTCGCCCGCTGCCGGGGTAGCCGCCGCAGGTCGCGGACCCGGCGTCCTCGTAGATCCCGAAGCGCAGTCCGCGGTCGTGGAGGTACGAGCCGAGCCAGGCCATGCCGTGCGGGAACTTCACGGGGTCGGCGACGAGGTTCCCTTGCGTGTCACGGGACTTGGTCATCCAGCAGTCGTCCACGGTCACCGTGGTGTATCCCTTGGCGGCCAGGCCGGTGGAGACGAGGGCGTCGGCGTTGGCGGTGATGGTCTGCTCGGTGACCCCGCACTGGTAGTGGGCCCAGTCGTTCCAGCCCATGGGCGGGGTCGGGGCGAGCTGCGCCACGGCAGGCGCGGCGGGGGAGGGGGAGGCTTGCGCGGCGGTGGCGGTGGTGAGCGGCAGACAGAGCAGCGCGGCCGTGAGCGCGGTGAGTGCGGTGCGCCGGCGCGGTGTACGTGGGGAGTGGGGCACGGTGATCTCCTCTGAGGTGAGAAGGGGAACGTGCGGGGTGGCGCTCGGATGGGGCGGACGAGAGCAGTTGGTGATTGGTGCTGCACTGTAGCGCCACGTTTCGAGCAGCTTCAATCACCGTACGGTAAAAGGGAGTTGAGGAATCAGGCCCCGGCCGGGAAGGTGATCGCCGGAGGTTCATTGGTGTGTTGTGTTGGATTACGTGGACTCTTGACGCTTACTGGCGTCATCAATACCTTGCGCAGCAGCGACGCGTGACGTTCTGTTCGCCTCATGTGTCGCCGAGCGCCGCATGACCGCACACTCCGTCTGCCGTCATCAGGGAGTACGCATGCATCGACGCACACTGCTGGCGGCCGCCGTGCTGAGCCCGGTGGCCGCGCTGGCCGCCTCCGGCGGGCGTACGTTCGCCTCCGGTCAAACCTTCGGCTTCAGCCCGGACGGCGCGGACTTCGTCCTCGACGGCACGACCTTCCAGATCCGCAGCGGCGAGCTGCACCCTGCCCGCATCCCGGTGCAGTACTGGCATCACCGTATCCGGATGGCCAAGGCACTGGGCCTGAACACCATCGCGCTGTATCTGATGTGGAACTACCTGGAAGAACGTCCGGGTGTCTTCGACCTGACCACCGACCGGCGCGACTTCGCCGCGTTCATCCGGCTCTGTCAGCAGGAGGGCATGTACGTACTGCTGCGCCCGGGCCCGTACGTATGCGCCGAGTGGGACCTCGGCGGACTGCCGCCCTATCTGCTGCGCAAACCCTCCGCCCGACTGAGGGTCAACTCCACCGAGGACCCGGACTACATGGCGGCCGTGGCGCGGTACATCACCACCATCGCGCCCGTCCTGCGACCCCTGATGGCCGCGAACGGCGGACCGGTCCTCATGGTGCAGATCGAGAACGAGTACGGGTCGTACGGAAGCGACGGCGGCTATCTGGAGGCGCTGCGGCAACTGTGGCTCAAGGCGGGCATCGAGGGGCCGTTCTACACCCAGGACGGGCTCGGCCAGGTCGTGGCCAACCACACGAACGTCACCGGCGGAGCCATCGGGCTCAGCGGTGGCACATCCGCGGACATCAGACGTTGCCGCACCTCGTTCCCGCGCGTCCCGGCCATGTCGGGCGAGCTGTACCCCGGTTGGCTCACGCACTGGGGCGAGGGCGCCTTCGCCGGTCTGGGCACCGACCTCACCCCCGCGCTGCGGGACCTGATGGACGCCCGGCAGTCGTTCAACCTCTACGTGGTGCACGGCGGCACCAACTTCGGCTACTGGGCCGGTGCCAACGCCAACGACGACGGCACTGGCTACACCGCCCATGTCACCTCGTACGACTACGGCGCGCCCATCACCGAGCAGGGACGGCCCGCCCCGCGCTACCTCGCCTACCGCGCGCTCATCGGCAGCTACCCGGGCGTGACACTGCCGCCGGTCCCGGCGCCGGTCCCCACCATCACCCGCACCGGAGACGACGCCCCGGCGCCGGTCCCGTACGCCTCGCTCTGGGACAACCTGCCCGCCGCGCTCCCGCCAGCGCAGACCGTCACACCGCAGCCGATGGAGAACTACGGGCAGAACTCGGGGTTCCTGCTCTACCGCAAGGTCCTCGCCGGATACGCGGGGGCGACACTCGACGTCTCCTCGGTCCACGACTACGCCACCGTCTTCCTCGACGGTGCCTACCAGGGCGGCCTGTCCCGCCCGGCGGTGCCCTCGGCCTACGCGGCATCGCTCAAGGTCACCACGGGATCGCGGCTGGCGCTGGGTGCGGCGGGCAGCCGACCCACGCTGGACATCCTGGTCGAGGGCATGGGCCGGATCAACTACGGCCACGGGCTTGTCGACCGCAAGGGCATCACCGGGCAGGTGTCGCTCACCGACGCGGGCCCGCTCGACGGGGTGCTCACCGATTGGCAGACGTACGCCCTGCCCGTCGACGAGGCGTTCGTCGCCGCGCTGCGCCCGGTGATCAGCGACCCCGGGCGGGCCGGGATCTTCTTCCGGGCGACCGTGCCCCTCACCGACATCGGCGACACCTATCTGGACATGTCCGGCTGGACCAAGGGCGTGGTCTGGGTCAACGGACACAACCTCGGCAGGTACTGGTCGATCGGCCCCCAGCAACGGCTCTACTGCCCCGCCCCCTGGCTCACCGTCGGCCGCAACGAGATCCTCGTACTCGACCTGCACCAACTGCGGCCGCAGCCGATCCCGTTCGAAGCGACACTCACCGAGGCACCGTGCGTCCTGGTCAACCGCCGCAGCGGCAAGGTGCTCGACGTGCCGGACCGGTCCACCACGGCGGGCACGCAGTTGATCCAATGGACCCGCAACGGCGGCACCAACCAACAGTGGCGCCCGGCCCCGGTCACCGACGGCATCTGCACGCTGACCAATGTGAACTCCGGCCAGCTCCTCGACGTACAGGGCAACGTCGCCACCGACGGCACACCGGTCATCCAGTGGCCCGCCAACGGCGGCACCAACCAGCAGTGGCGCCGGGTGCCGACGGACGGCGGCTATCTGAAGCTCGTCAGCGCGAGCACCGGCAAGGTGCTCGGAGTGAGCGGCGCTTCCACCGCCGACGGGGCGAAGCTCGTCGAGCAGACGGACACGGGGGATCCCAGCCAGCAGTGGCTGCTGTCGACGGTGTGAACGCGGGTCGCACGGCAGAGCAGGCAATCGGAGGCAGCCCGGCGCGGGTCGCTTGAGGCAGACGCACGGCCTCCTGGCGAGCGTGCTCTTCAGCCATTCCCGCAAGAAGCCCGATCACCCGTCGATGGGACCGCTATACAGGCGGAATGATCCCCTCGAACTCTTCCCGCCGTCGCTTCCTGCGCACGGCGGCCGCAGCAGCCCCGCTCTCCGTGCTCGGCGCGCTCGCTCCCTCCGCGAGCGCCAGTCCGCGGCACTGGAGCGGGGACTGGCCCGCGGATCTCACGGAGGCGGTGGAACGCGCGATGCCTGTCGCCGTGGACTGGGCCCGCCAGGCCCGCTGGCCCTACGGGGCCGTCCTGGTCGACGCCGACAGCGGGGCCATCGTGGCCGGGGCCCGCAACACCACGGACATCTCCCACGACCCCACGGCACACGCCGAGGTCAACCTGCTGCGCAAGGCCGCCGAGGCGGGCCTGGCCCTCCCCTCACACGTGGTGGTCACCACCGCCGAGCCGTGTGCGATGTGTGCGGGCGCGCTCCTGTGGGGCAAGGTGCGGGGCGTCGCCTACGGCACCTCGGTCGCCAAGCTCATCTCCTACGGGATCCCGCAGATCGATCTGTCCTTCACCGCCATCGCCGAGCGCTCGCGACTGACGGGGCAGCCCGCGGTGGCGTGCGACGTACGGCCGGACCTCACCGACCCCCTCTACAGTCGGCTCATGGGGCCGACGGGTGATGCAGCGTGAAGCCTGTCGAGGCCGTCGCTCCGTACACCCGGCGTGCGCTCACCTCATACGACGGGGTTCGATGGCACGGAAGTCGGAACGACTGGGTTCGCTGCACTGCGCGGCCTTCGCACCGGGCGCGGGCGAGGCGCTGGTCGGCGGCCCGGCGGGGGTCGTAGCCCCGGAGATCAAGGACTCATGAGCGAGAAGCGAAGGGCTTGGACACCATGACAGAGAAGACGTCCGGTATCTCGGGCGAAGAGGCCGGTCACGGTTCCGGCCCGGTCGCTGCTCCCGGCGCGCGGGTCATCCTGGGCAACGAGCCCGGCTCGTTCGCCTGGGGAGTCCTGGCCAAACGCCATCCGGCTCTCATCCAGCAGGTGCGAGACGCCTTCCCGTACGGCCGCCGGCCGCACGAGGCCCTTGATGCCCTGCTGGACGAGATCATCAACGGTGTCGTCGAACCGCTCGCCCCCTCGGAGCGCGATCACAGCCAGTGGTCGGCTTGGGGGCAGGAGTACTTCGGGCGACCGTGGTTCGACGCTCCGTTCCTTTGGGCGGAAAGCTACTTCTACCGCCGACTCCTCGCCGCGATCGATTACTTCGGTACGGGCCCATGGCAGGGAGTCGACCCCTTCGCGCCCTTCAAGCAGGCCGAACTGCGCGGCGCGGCAGTGGACGAGGAACTCCGCGCCCTGGACGCACTCGCCGACGCGCCGGCCGACGAGCGTGCCACGGCCCTCCTCCGCGCCTCCCTCTGGGGCAACCGCGCGGACCTCGGCTTCCGTGTTACGGAGGGAGAGTCGGCCTCCAGCGACGCTGCCGGTGGTTTGGTCGCCGACGACAGCGCCGTGCTGTGGCAGCTCCTGCCCGCCGGAGCTCTCTCCACCGTCGCCGTCGTCGCCGACAACGCGGGGCGAGAGTTGATCCCGGACCTGATCCTCATCGACCACTTCCTCGAACACCGCCATGCCGAACGGGTCGTGCTCCACGTCAAGCCCTACCCGTACTTCGTCTCCGACGCGATGACTTCGGACGTCGTCGACTGCCTGCGCCGCCTCACTCAGGCACCTGGCGAAGCGGGCGCGATCGGCGGGCGCTTGTGGCAGGCGATGGCTACCGGACGCCTGGAGATCCGTACGCACTCGTTCTTCTGCGCTCCGCTGCCGTACGAGGAGATGCCCGAGGACCTGCGGCAGGAGTTCGAGGCCGCCACGCTCACCCTCTTCAAGGGCGACCTGAACTATCGCCGTCTTGTGGGCGACCGGATGTGGGATGCCACGGCGCCGTTCGGGGACCTCACCGCGTACTTCCCGGGGGCCGTCGCGGCGCTGCGCACCCTGAAGTCCGACGTGATCGCGGGGCTGGGACAGGAGACGCTGGCAACTCTCGAACGGTCCGGCTCGGCCTGGCGTACCAGCGGCACTCATGCTCTGATCCAGGTTCGGCGGTAGATCCGGCGGCGATACGAGTCCTTGCTCATCGCGGCTCACGCTGCCAGCGTCCAGGCATGGTCTGCCCGAACGCTAGCGGTTGGCGTGGCTCCCTCGCCGATCTCGCGCCTGGTGCGAGCGATGCGCTCCTCGAAGCCGTGGAACATCCTCATTGGCATGCGGCGGGTGTCGAACCCCACGGCCGGCTGTTCACGATGGAGTTTCTGGTCGATCAGCCACTCCAGGGCCGTGCGATCGCGCTTCCAAAGGTTGCAGGGCTTGCATGCAGGTAGGAAGTTCCACCACACGTCGGCGCCGTTGTCCGCGATCGGCGCCTCGTGATCGAGCGTTGTCGACGGGGTGACAGCGCAATATGTGCACAACCCCTTGTTCGCGGTCAGTGCCATGAGCCATACCCACGTTGGCTGCTTGGTCCGCTTGCCCCGCTGGACGCCTTCGTCCACCACTGTCATGAAGCTCTCCCACTACCAGTGCTTCGAGGTGGGGAGGCTAACCTGCCCCACTGACAGTGGGTGCTGACCTGTGCACTTTGCGTATTGAGGGGTGGTCTGCGGTGTCTGTGGCTACCGCGGGGACGGTCATCCCCACCCGTTCAGGGAGACCTGCGGTCCATCGCCGAGGAAGCGGTGAAGGGCGCTGGCGGTGGTGTCCACGAACTCCTCGGGGACGCATACGGCTCAGCTGTCGAACCGGCAATGACTCACCCCGAACCGGAATGCTCAGAATCGAGAGGCCGGGGCCAGCGGCGCTCAGCGGTTCTCATGGTTGACGAAATAACTCACCACGATCAGTACGCCGAGGATCCCCACTCCGAGCGTGCCGAGGGCCGTCCAGATCCCTTTCCCGTCCGCCATGCAACGGACCCCGCCGGCGAGCCCGCCGACGGCCATACACATGCCGAGGACGACCGTTCGTGAACTCTGGGGCCTCAGCCAGTGCCACAGGTTCGGACGGCGTCGACCGCGTGGGGGCGGGCCGGTGCGGTGCGTCACTTGTACCTCACCTTCCCCGGTTCCGCCGGGGCTTCCACATGGGTGTCGCCCGGCGCCTTGGTCGCGCCCGGCGGCGTGTAGTAAAAGTCGACCCCCGTCGCCGCCAGGGCGACGGGAACGCCGAATATCTTCTCCCCGAACTTACCGATCGTGTTGATGAGCGTGGGGCGATGGTGCTTCCCGCGCACGTTGCCCAGAAGCGATCCCTTGGCGAGGCGCTTGCTGGCCTCTCCGCCGGCTGCCGAAGGGGAACCGCCGATCGCGCCCTGCGCCGCGCCGTTGAGGTCCCCTTGTACGAGCGCCTCGCCGCCGTTCATCCAGGAGCGGTAACTGAGGAATTCGGCAATGGGCTTGATCGTGCCGCTGCCCCACTTCTTGGGCGGTGTGTAGTCCTGCAAGTCCGTCTTGGACAGCTGCGTCTGCCGGGCATCGGTCCTCGCGTCCTGAAGGGAGCCGTAGTACGTGCTGCCGAACTCGTGCTTGTTCTTGGTGAGTTGCCACAGACCCCAGGAACAGGTCGAGTCTGCTTCCGCCGCCCGGCCGGTGATCGCGTCGATGCGCCGCTGCAGGGCGTCGAAATCGTCCTGGGCCACCACATCCACGGGATCTCCGTGGGACATCCGGTGGGGCTGGACACTACGGGTCAAGGTGCCATCGGCGAGGATCGTGATGCCGGCGGGCGGATTCTCGCAGAGACCTTTCAGGTCATCCCTGGCTGCTTTGATCTGGTCGTGTGCGGAACTCAACAGGTGTCCGATGCTCTCCGCTTCGGTGACGGCGTCGGTGAACTCGTCAGACACCCGGACAACGAACGGCTTGGTGACGGCGGCGTTCTCGCCCTTCCAGTCGGTGCCCTGGGCCAGGCTGCGCATGCTCCCGGCCTCTGTCGCGACTTTCTTCAGCAGGACCGCCATGGTGGCCCAGTCGTCAGCCGCCGACTGGATCGGTGAAAGTTTGACGTGGAGAAGTTCTTCGAAGGTCGGCACCGGCACCCCTGTCGTTCCCGGCGTTCCCGCCGCACCATTTCTTAGGGGTTCCGGCTCGCTTCGGAATCCCTCTGCTCCGCATACACTGACCGGCCGTCACATGATGGGACCGTCCGCCTTCGGAACGTGGGGCGTGTCTGGACCTGCGGCGGTTGCCGGTACGTGCAGGTACTCGGAGATCGTTGCGACCCGTATCTGCGCGGCGATGGCGTGGTCATCCTGGTCTGACGACTTCACCGAGTAGTCGAGATGGTTGGAGATCTGGGCGCAGGCATCGAGCAGCACCTGAAGTTGCCCTTGCCAGCCCTCACCAGCCTTGGCCAGTGCGGTGCCCGTGGCGAACCCGTCGCTCCCCAGGCTCTTCGCGGCGGCTTCCGTGCCTGGCTGCGCGTGTTTCCCGGCACTCGACAGGTGCTGGTGCAGTAGGAACGCGGCGTGTCCGATCTTCCCCATGTCGTCGTACTTGAGGATCAAATCCGCGCCATCGGGCGACGACCCCCGGGGATCCGGGCTGGGCACGCTGTCCAGCCGCATCTGGGCCTTCGCTTTCAACGCCGCCCAATCCTGATCAAACGACATGCTTCCGCCTCCGTCAGATCGTTGATCAGACGAGCCTACCCCTGGCGATCTCAAGGTTCCGTCAAAAGACGAAGGAGCCCCAAGGGTGAAGTCAAGGCATCTGCGTTCCCCGCATGGACTGTCGGACCTGGGGGAGCTGACTGGGCAGGGGGATCCCTTGCCCAAGGTGCAGCAGCAGGAAGCCGACGACGCGATCACCTTTTCTTGGGTGACGAATTCCAGTGGGGGATGTGGTGTCGGCGTACCGTGCTGGGGGTGACGGATACGACCCGAGAAGACGATCTGCTGGCGGCCCTCTCGGCCCTGTCCCGCTCGTTCGGGCTAGGCGAGGTCCGCGACCGGCAGTTCCTCGCACATGGCCTGATGAATCGGAACTGGCGGCTGGAGACGGCTGCCGGGACGTACGCGGTGAAGGAGATCGCCGACGTCCCTCTGCCGAAGGTCCGCAGGAACCTTGCGCTCTTGGCGGACTTGGCTCGTGACGGGATTCCGGTCCCGGCGCCGCTGCCCGCTGATGGCGGGGACCTTGTGGTGGAGGTAGGCGGCCACGGCTACTGCGTTCTGCCCTGGGTGGACGGTGAGCACGTTCAAGGAACGGACCTCTCGCTCGACCAGGCCCGCGATCTCGGCGCTCTCCTGGCCCGCCTACACGAGGGCCTGCGGCGGCACGGCCCCGGCCCACTCCCGGAGTCGGCACCGGCAGCGAAGGTCCGCGACGTGGCCGAGGCCGACCAAGCAGCCGCCGTGCTCCTGGTCCGACTGCCCGCTGAGCCGGTGACCGACTTCGACAAGGCAGCCATCGAAGCCCTGCACGACCGGCGTGCCCTCCTCGCCCGGTACACCGTTGCCCGGCCGGAGGGCGAGGTGTCGGCTGGGCCCTACGGCTGGACGCACGGTGACTTCCAGTACCGCAACCTGCTGCGCCAGGACGGCCGGGTCGTTGCCGTCCTGGACTGGGACCGGCTCGGAATCCGTCCATACGGGGAGGAGGTGGCGCGGACCGCGCAGGTGCAGTTCGGGGTCGGTGGCGTCTTCGACCTCGACCGTGTCGCCGCCTTCTGCTCCGGCTACCGGTCTGTGATCGACTTGTCGAAGGAAGACCTTGCCGATGCCGTGAAGCGGCTGTGGTGGAAGCGGCTGACCGACTTCTGGCAGCTGGAGTTCTACCTCGACCGCCAGGACCCCGCGTTCGGTGAGATGTTCTTGGCGGACGAGGCACTGCTGCACTGGTGGACCGACCGAGCCGACGAGGTCCAGGCCGCCTTCGCGGCCCGCTAGCCGGTGGCTGCCGTGGGGATCAGCCCAGTGGCAGCCAGCTCGGGTAGGCATGGCCGGATCAGCGGCATGGCCCGCGTGCGGGCCTTTGCACCGAGGTCGGTCCGGTCGACAGACTCGATTGCCTGCACCCAGGCATCTACGTCTTCCGGGTGCAGGGTCACCCCGCCGTCCCCGATCGCCTCGGGGATGCCGCCCCGGGACGAGCCGACCGTGGGAACGCGGTGGAGCCCGGCCTCCACGATCACTCGGGGAAAGGCGTCCTCGACCTGGGAGGGTACGAGCAGCAGGTCGTTCGCGGCGTAGATCGGCCCCATGGCGTAGGTACGGGGCACCCACTGGACGTTGGGGTACCCGGTGAACTCGCGGGCGGTGTCCCACCATCCCTCCACGAGGGTGAACTGCCGACCGGGGAGCCGGTAGATCAGCTGGTGCAGGAGGGCCGCCCCCTTGGCAGGGATGGGGTTGACCATCAACACGCCACCGGGCAGATGACCGGACCTGCTGTGGCCCGCGGTGAGGAGGTCCTCGTCGCCGCCGGCCGGCGTGAAGGGCGGGTAGAAGACGACCGGCTTCGTATGTGCCTGGGGCTCCGCACGTTCGGCGACGAACTTCGACGTGGCGAGGGCGACGTGCGGCTCGCCGTGGAGGACGTCCAGGCTGTTGGCCGAGACCGAGTGCAGCCATCCGGCAGCCCGCGAGGACCGGCGGGCAAGTGCGGCGATGTCGGCCGCCCCCTCCTGTGAGGTCACCACCAGCTCTGCTCGCACTGCGCCCAGGACTTCACGCAGGGCTTTCTCCACCCGGTCCTGGAGCACGGCCCGGCAACGGACCCCATTCCACGTGTAGCGGATCTCCCCGTTGGCTTCCTCCCACTCGGTGCCGTGGGCTTGGAGATGGGTACGGAGGTGCCCGATCTGCGGCGACCCGTCCCATGGGGCCTCGTGACTGCCGAGGTAGATCACCTGCCATTCGGCGCGGGCGAATTCCTCCGCGAGCAACTGCTGGGAGACCTCGGCACCGCCGATCAGCAGTGGCGGCGGGGTCCGTCGCCAGGCGAACACCACCGTCGGCCCCATCACCGGCCCGCCCAGTAGGTGAAGAGAGCCTGGACGACGGCGGCGGTCTCCTGGCGGTCGCCGTCGCCGTCGGCCACGGCCATCTCCCTGGCTACGGGCCTGTGGGCGGCGTGGCAGAAGTAGTCCCGGAAGTGGCTGAGGAAGGCGGGGTCGTGGAGGAAGTACTCCGGCTCCAGCTCGTGGTGCCCGGCCGCTTTGCGCCGCAGGTGCAGCAACTCGGGCGCCACGTCCAGGTACAGGGTGTGGTCCGGACGCAGGTGAGGCAGCTCCTGTACTCGGCGCCGGAGCTCGGGCAGGACCCCGAAGCCGTACAGCTCGTCCATAGCGTGGGCATGGGCCAGAAGGGTGTCGACGGTGCGATCCAGGACGATCAGTCCGCCGCGCTGGCGGGCTCCGTGAACGCGGTTCGCCTCGATCTCCATGAACCTCATGAACGCCTCCACCTGCTCATCTGCCGACTGAGTGGAGGGGGTGGGGATGTCCTCGCGGCGAGTGAACGACTTCACGTAGCAGGGGAAGATCATCGCGCCCTGCATCGCTGGCACCCAGCGCAGTTGCCCCAGCGCTGAGGTCTTGCCCCCATAGGAGGGCCCTTCCAGACCGAGGATCATCGTGTCCCCCCGAGCCGGTAGAACCGCTCCGCGTACTGACTCGGCGTCCGGCTGTCGGCGTCCGGCAGCATGTCGGCGGCCACGGTGTGCGCGTGCCGGATCGGCCGGTACATCCGCGCCGGGTGCATTTGGGAGCCGTGCATGTGCAGCAGGGTCACCTTGTCCAGGACGGTGCCGGTGATGTCCTTCACCTCCGGCATGAGATCGTCCCCGGCTCGCTCCCGGAACAGTTGTCGGTCGCAGCCGGACAGCGCGTAGGTCGACCAGAACGCGACGTCCTCCCAGAACCAGCGACAGCCCAGGCGGCGGGCAGCTTCGTGGACGGCGAGGTGGTCGGGGTGGCGGGTGACGGCGGCCGGGGCGATCAGCTCGGCCTCATCCATCCCATCCAGCACTTCGGCGAGCTTGGTGGTGATCTGGTCCACCTGTGTGGGCCGGGGAGACCGGTAGGGCTTCTCGGCGTCCTTGAACCCGAGCCCTACTCGGGCGGCTCCGAGGGGTAATAAGGATTGGGCGGCCTCGCGGTCACGGAGGTCGGAGACCGCCTCGACGCTGCTGTAGGTGCTTTCGTGGGAGGGGTGGACGCTGCGGGAGCGGGTGAAGGCGGTGACGACGGTCAGCGGGCGGGGGTGGGCGAGGAAGTACCCGGAGGCGGACAGGATGAAGTCGTCGTGATGGGGTTCGATGACCACGACCGGCCGTCCGGACGGCTTGCGCTGCTCGACCCGGTACGGCGAGAGGGTCAGCGGCGCGGTCAGCGTCTTGATCTCCTTCACCTCGCTCAGGGAGTCCATCCACTCCCGGTGGGCGGCGATGAGGTCGGTGGGGAAGGTGTAGATGCCGTCGGCGTCCGGCAGGGGAAGGCGAGTCACCTCAGGGTCTCCGATCATCGGACGGTGGTGGTGTACCAGTTGCGCCACAGGCGCCGAGAGGTAAGGCCGAGCCGGACGATCAGCGGGTTCTGCCACCACACCATCCGGGCTGTGGACCAGGTGTCGTAGCGGCGCGTGGAGGGACGCACCCGTAAGTCCTCCAGGACCGCGACCGGGCCGGCCGTGCGGCCGTGGGCCGTCAGGCGGGCGAAGAACTCCATGTCCTCGCCCATGAAGTAGTCCGGTCGGTACCCGTGTACAGCCTTGAAGGCGTCGAGGGTGCAGAACTGGGTGACCCCTTGTGCGCCTCCGTTCCGGGAGCGGTGGTGGTCCCAGTAGGCACATAGCAGACGGGCACCGAGCCGGGCGGGGGTGTAGAGCGGCGGGATCGCTCCGCCGACGGCCCCGTCTTCCATCGAGGCGACAGCGGCCGTGATTGCCTCCAGCGGCAGGGCCACGTCGGCGTCCGCGAAGAACAACATCCGGCCTTCGGCAGCCCGGGCTCCGGTGTTGCGGACCAGACCGATGCTCCGGACCGGCTCCGTCACCACGCGGGCGCCCAGGACCTTCGCGACGGCGGCGGTGTCGTCGGTGGAGGCGTTGTCCACGACGATTACTTCTCCGCGCTGGCCGGAGGCTGCTTCCCAGAAGCGCAGGGACGTGAAGACGGTGGGCAGGCAGCGGGGAAGGTAGTCGGCTTCGTTGTAGGCGGGGATGATCACCGACAGGTCGGGATCGAGGTCGGTCACAGCGGGGTCCTTTCTCCAGTTGGAGGGGGTACGGCTTGGTGGAGGCGGGCTGACCACATGTCACGGTCGCGGCCCTCTCGTTGGGCGGCGTAGGTCCAGCCGCGTGCGGCCTGAAAGGCCACGTAGGCGTCCAGGAGACGGGTGTCGACGGGCCTTCCGTAGGCGGCGGCCATGAACACGCGGTCGGACGGTTCCAGGGCGTCGCAGGTCACGAGGGTCTGGGCGAGGTCGTATTCGGGGACCTCCACGGTCGTGGCCTCGAAGTCCACGACGTACTCCGGCAGGTGGGGCTCGCCATCGGAGGTGGTGATGGGCTGTCGGTCCCCTCCGCAGATCACGTTCTCCAGGTGGAGGTCTCCGTGGCACCACACCAGGCGTTCCCGGCGGGCCCCGGCCGCGATGACCTCCAGAGCGGGCGCGAGCCGGGTGAAGACTTGCTTGGGGCAGTGGGCGGATAGATCAGTGACTTGTCGATCGATCCCGGCAGTTTGCGAGGTCCCGGCTGGGGTCGGGATGGAGTGGAAGGCGGCCATCAATAAGGCGAGCCGCAGAAGGGCTGCCGGACGCGGTATCTGCCCGACCCGAAGGGCGTCGCCCAGTGTCTTCGTCCCGGCGTCGGCGGTGATCAGGGCGGAGACGGTAAGTCCGGGGACGGGGCCGTGCCCGATCACGGCGGGCACCCGCACCCGCCGGGACTCGGCGACGGCCGCCAAGAGGCGGGCCTCGTCGGCCGCTCCGTGGGAGGCGCCGGCCGCGAACAGCTTCACTACCACCCGGCGGTTGTCGGTGAGCAGGACTCGGAAGACAGTCGTCTTCGGCGCGCTGCGGATGTGGGCCGTCTCGGCCGGAGGCGCCCCGGCCAGTTGCGTGCAGGCCCGCTCCACCGCCAGGACCGTGTCACCGGTCACCGGATCCCCGCCCGGCCCAGGTGTGCGAGCGTGCGGCGCATCTGCCGCCGGTAGACCCGCACGTCCTCCGTGCCGGGACATGAGCGGATCCACGGTTTCTGGTCTCCGACGAAGTGCACGACGTGCCCGTAGTGGTGGGTGGCCGGGCGGCGCAGGACCCGTCGGACCCAGTCCCCGCGTTCGAGGAACCGGTCCACCTCGAACCGGTTGAAGGCCGGCCCGACGGGGTGGGCGGCGCCGGAGGACAGCAGCCACAGGTTCAGGGCGCACTGGTCGTTGTGCTTGATGTGTCGCCGCCCGCCGATCAGCGCCCGCTGTACCCCCGCCCGCATGGGGAGGAGCATTGGCGCGGGGACCCACAGCATCCCGGCGTTGAAGTACGGGCGCCCGACCAGGTGTGGCCAGCGCTCGGCGACCCCCGGCAGGGCCGGGCACTGCCCGACGGCCGGATTGAACTCGTCCTGCACCACGCCGATCCGGTCCGTCGGCAGTGCGTTCAGGGGTGCCAAGACATTGCCGCGTACGTGCACGTCGGCATCCATGTAGATCAGGAACGGCCGGTCGAGGAAACCCGAGGTGAACCCGAACCGGAGGTAGGTGGCGACCGAGATGTAGGCGGTGTCCGCCATGACGCTCTCGGGCGGCGGGGCCTGCCAGCGCAGGTCGAAGGAGCCGAATCCGCAGCGGCGGGCGAAGGACTCCATCACGACGGCCTGTCCCGGAGACAGGCCGTTGGTCAGCACCCGCACAGCGCCCTCACGACGGTCGGCCACCGGCAGGTGGTCCGCGAGCGATCCGAGCGTGACCAGGGCGGGCAACAGGTAGTGGGCATCGACGCACATGCCGATCGCGTACACGAGAGTGCCTCCAGGGCGAGGTTCGACGCCGGGCGGGCAGGCGGAGAGCTTCCGGTACCGGCGCCTCCAGGCGGCCGGTACCGGAAGCAGTTCGGGCAACCGGCAGGACGTCTGTGGTCCTGGCGAGCCGTCTACGTTTCCGGCTCGGCGGTGTCCGGCACGGATATGGCTGTGGGCCGGTCGACGGAGAGAAGATTGGTGGCCTGGTCGCGCAGGGTCCAAGCGGGTCCGGCGAGGCCGAGCACGGCCAGGACGGTCAGGGCGATGCCGCCGGAGTCGCAACGGGCCGGGGCGACCCGCCCGAGGCCGGGGACGCGGTGCCGCCCGTGCGGCATCACGGCGCCCTTCCCGGCAACCACTCGTGGTCGGCGAGGATGCGCCCGGTGCGGGCGTGCAGCTGCTCCATGTCGGACGGCGTGAGGATCAGCGCGGCCTCGCTGCTGCCGCCGTCCTCGTAATGCACGAGGACGGCCAGCGAAACTTGCTTGGCGCGCCGGTCGTAGACCGCGTCGGTGACGAGCAAGGTCGCGTGGGTCACCTTGGCAGGGACCGGCTTCAACGTGCTGGCGTCGGCCGGCGCGGACCATTCCGCACCGCCGCCCGGCGGGCGCAGGTGGTAGGTCGCGGCGCCTTCACCGGGGAGGGTGACGACGACGCCGACGCGGCCGTCCTTGGCGGTGTCGGCGACGAGGTCGCCGAGCTGGGGGCAGAAGGGGGCCGCCGTGCCTAACTCGGCCCCCTGCGAAGGCAGATGGGGAGTTGGTCGTCCGCTCATGCCCCTGAAGTTAGGGAGGGGCCAGGGGGCGAATATGAATCAGAGGAATACGACCCTTATCCGTCCAGGTGGAAGCGGTCGGACATGCGCCGCAACTTCTCTCGCGTAGACGTCCGTTCGGCATAGACGATGCCGCGCAGGGTGGAGCGGGCGATGGGGTGGTTGCGGATGAGCTGGGGTGCGATCCGTTCCGCCTTCTCCAGCTCGCCCAGCGCCTTGTCGCGGTTCCCGTCCCACAGCCATGCGCGCGCGAGATCCATGTGGTGATGCCCTTGGCGGGAGTTGGGCAGTGAGGCGACCAGCTCCGGGCTGGTGCGGTGGTTTATCGACAGCGCCTTGCGCTCCTGGCCCATCTCCAGAGCCACGCTGATGGCATGGATCTGGACGTTGCCGGGGGAGAACGTCAGCGAGTGCCGGTCGTACACCGGGGCGCCGGTGTACTCGCCCATGCGGTCGGCCGCCGTCTTGGCGAGACCGATGCGGTCCTCGGTCTCCGACGACCGGCCGCCTCGCGCGGCAGAGACGGCGGCTCGGAGCTGGAGCGCGCCCCACGCCCGTACCGCCAAGGGTTCGCCCCGCTCGTAGCCCTGCTGAACGGTGCTGATGGCCTTGTCGGACAAGGTGATGGCGTCCTCCCAGTCCGCGCTCGCCCACATGTCCCAGACCCGCATCCAGTCGGCGACCGCCGGCAGGACGGGGTCGCCGGACAGCCGTGCGGACCAGGCTGCCCGCTCGCAGGCCATGGCGACCAGCTCGGGATGGCCCAGAGAGTGGGCGGCGGTGTGTGCGAACTTGCAGCACACCGCGTAAATGGCGTACGCCTCCTCCCGCTCATGACCGGTAGCCACCTCGGCAAGGGCGCGCGATTCACGGAGCAGGTCCGGCAGGACGCACATGATGGCCACGTTCGCGGCGGCATCCCGCAGCCGGTGCAGGCGAGTCATCTCCCGCCACAGCCTCGCCGCCGGGCGCGGGGTGCCGTCGAAGACAGGCGTCAGGTCGTAGCGGCGGAGCTCCCGCAGGATCGAGGACGCGGCGACCTGCCACTGGTTCTCGTCGGGAGAGCTGGTGTAGGGGCGACCGATCAGGTCGTTGGGGTGTACGTGGAGTTCGGCCGCCAGCAGGTTCAGTACGCCGACCCGGTCCAGTTCGATGAGGCCGCGTTCCATCTTGGAGACCCAGCCCTGCGATTTGCCCAGGGCGGCGGCAAGGTCGGCCTGCGGCATGCCCAGGCGCAGGCGGGCGCGACGAGCCCGGCGGCCGATCTCCTCGGCTTCTTCCAGCATCAGCTCGCCCCCGACCTGTTGATGGACCGTATCTGCTTAAGCGTTCGGCAGGGCATAGTGCCTCCGTCCGTTCAGGCGTCTCCCCCAGAACGGTACCCATGCCAGCCCAAGGGCGAGGCGGCTCCGGCAAAGCCGACCGCTTGCCCTGGGCGACGCGCAGTGCTCGGCGGTCAGCGACTGGCGTGTCCCCGTGCCGAGCCTGGCCGCTGCGCAGGAAGCGGCTGACGCTGGGCCGCGAGGTCCGTTCGGGTGCCCGGGGCCGTCCGGTATCAGGCGGCTCGTGCTCGGTCGGCCGGAGTGGACTGCTGGGTGAGGCGTTCGAAGGCGACTGCGGCTTGGCGAAGCTGGGGCCGGATCTCCTTGGGCGCGAGGAGAGGCAGGACGTCGAGGGCTTCGCCGAAGGCGGCCAAGTGGGCCTGGGCGGCTGCGTCGTCGCCCTGGTCGAGGCGGTCGGGATGCGTTCGGCGGCTGCGCTCGGCTGATGCCACGGATCGAGCCGGTCTTGCCGCCCTGTCTGGGCGGGCTGGTCGCTGGCGTTGAGGCGGTCGCGGATCTGGGGGAGGGGCAGGTCGGAGACGAGCTTGGAGCCGGAGTATCAGACAGGCTCGCCTGCGGCGTTGGTGTCGCCTTCGAGGGCGACCTTGGATCCGCGGGTGTCGCCGGAGGGGAAGCGCTGGACCTCGACGAGGACGCCGTCGGTGGCCGCGAGGACGCTGAAGAACTTCTCGGGGCTGGTGGCGGACATGATGTCTGTGCGGTGGACGGGGTGCGTACCCGAGGTCCGGCCCGCGACCGAGGTCCGTCATGCGCGGCACGCGTCGCCGTGGGCGATATCGCGGACCGTCACGATCTCGTGGTGCAGCGGCTCGCGATCGTGGCCGCCCACAGCGAACTGCAGGAACGCGGACTGCTGAAGCGCGCCGAATTCGGCTCCGTCGTCACCGACGCGCTGGTGGCGAGCGGAATCGAGGAGACCGCGGCCCGACTGGCCGCCGAGATCGGCGTCCTCGCCTTCGTCACCACCGTCGCGCAGTGGGCCGAGCCCGCGCCCCCGGGGCTCTTTGTCGAGGTCGCGCGCACTGTGGTGAACGACCTGATGGCCCGTGCGACCACGTTCTGCGCGGAGGCCGACCGGACTTGACGAACCCGAGCGGGCCGAGTGAGGTTGCGAGAACCCGTTCACGCTGTCGCGGACCGCAGGAGTGCAAGGTGCATGAGTTGATCCTTCGTCACGCGACGGATCTCACCGAGAAGATCGCCTTTGCCGATGCCGACGCGGCGGTGAGCTACGGCGATCTCGCTCGCCGCACCGCGTGGGTGGCCGGCAACCTCCGCGTCGAGCGGGACAGCAGGGTGGCGCTGTACCTGTCCAGCGGGGTGCCCGCGATCAGCGCCACCCTCGGCGTCAGCCGTGCCGCCGCCGTCGGCGTTCCGCTCGACACGCGCCTCGGGGACGACGACCTCCGGTTCCGCCTGGCGGACAGCGGCGCGGACTTGGTGGTCACCGACCGCGAACACCACACGCAGGTCCGGCGGGTGGCCGGGGTCCGGGTGGTGACCGTCGACGAGCTGTTCACGCCCACCTCGGTGCCGCCCCGTGACGACCTCGACCCGGACGCTCCCGCGTGGCTCCACTACACGTCCGGGACCAGCGGGGACCCGAAGGGCGTGCTGTCGGCGCAGTCCTCCTGGATGCGGTCGGCCGACCACGCCTATCGGGGGCTGCTGGGCATGTCCGGCGACGACCACCTGCTGTGGCCGCTGCCGCTGTTCCATGCGTTCGGCCACTCGATGTGCGTGGTCGGCGTGTTGGCGCTGGGTTCGAGCGCCTATGTGATGGACCGCTTCACACCGGAGAGGGCTGCGGAGCTGTTGCGCCGTCAGCCGTTCACGGCACTGGGCGGCGTGCCGACGGTCTTTGCCCAACTCCTGGACGCCGGCGTTCCGTTGCCGGCGCGCTGCCTGTCGGCCGGGGCCCCGCTGCCGCAGGAGCTGCGCGACCGGTTTCGCCGCACCTTCGACCGCGACCTGCACGACGGCTACGGCAGCACGGAGACCTCGGGGAAGATCGCCGTCGACGGCGTCGTCCTGCCGGGGATCGAGACTCGCTTCGTGGACGGCGAGATCCAGCTGAGGCTGCCCGGCGCCGACGAGTGGCACGCCACCGGGGACCTCGGCCGGGAGGAGAACGGCCGCTTGGTGGTGACGGGGCGGGCCAGCGAGATCGTCATCCGGGGCGGCGAGAACATCCACCCGGCCGAGATCGAGCAGGTGCTGGCCCCCTGCCCGGACGTCCGGGACGTGGCCGTGGCGGGGGAGCCCGACGAGTTGCTCGGTGAGGTGCCGGTCGCCTACGTCGTCGGCGACGCGGATCCGGCGGCGGTCCTGGCCTTCTGCCGTCGGCACCTGCCGCCCCACCGGGTGCCGGAGGCGGTCCGCCCGGTCAGCCGGATTCCGCAGACCTCCTCGGGCAAGCCCGCCCGGCGTCGGCTTCGGTTCCAGTATCTGCTCGATCTGGTCCGCCGTGAGACGGCGGGGATCACCGGCGGGGAGCCGAACGCGGACCAGCCGTTCGCCGAAGCCGGGCTCGACTCCATCGCCACCGTGCGCCTGCGCGACCGGCTGGGCGCGGAGCTGGGTCTCGCCCTCCCGACGTCCGTGGTGTTCGACCACCCCACGCCCGAGGCGATGGCCGACTACCTGACCGGCGGCGTCGCCGGTCCGCCGCCGCCCGCCCGCAAGGCCACCGAACCGATCGCGATCGTCGGCATGGCCTGCCGCTACCCAGGCGGGATCACCGGCCCCGAGGACCTCTGGCGTGTGGTCGCCGCCGGCCAGGACACCATCACGGGTTTCCCCACGGATCGGGGCTGGCCCTTGGACGAGCTGTTCCATCCCGACCCCGACCATGTCGGCACCAGCTACGTGACCCGCGGGGGCTTCCTCGCCGACGCGGCCGACTTCGACGCGGCGTTCTTCCGTATGTCACCACGCGAGGCGCTGGCCACCGACCCGCAGCAACGCCTGCTGCTGGAAACGGCCTGGGAGGCCGTCGAGCGGGCGGGCATCGCGCCCGAGTCACTGCGGGGCAGCAACACCGGCGTGTTCGTCGGCCTGATGTACGACGACTACGCCAGTCGCTTCCGGGGTACCGAGCACGAGCTCCTGCCGCAGATCGCCCTGGGCGCGGCGGGAAGCGTGGCCTCCGGGCGGATCGCCTACAGTCTGGGCCTGCACGGGCCGGCAATCACCCTGGACACCGCGTGTTCCTCGTCCCTGGTCACCCTGCACGTCGCGGCGGACTCGCTGCGGAGCGGCCAGTGCGACCTGGCGCTGGCGGGAGGCGCCGCGGTGATGGCCACGCCGGACAGCTTCGTCGTGTTCAGCCGGCAACGCGGTCTCGCCCCCGACGGACGGGTGAAGCCGTTCTCCGCGGCCGCCGACGGCACCGTCTGGTCGGAGGGCGTAGGGCTGCTGCTCCTTGAGCGGGTCGACGACGCGGTACGCAACGGTCACCCGATCCTGGCCCTGCTGCGCGGCTCGGCGGTCAACCAGGACGGGGCGTCCAACGGCCTCACGGCGCCCAGCGGCCCCGCCCAGGCCGCGGTGATCCAGCAGGCGCTGGCCGATGCCGGGCTCACCGCCGCCGACGTGGACGTGGTCGAGGCTCACGGAACCGGCACCGCGCTCGGCGACCCCGTCGAGGCGGCCGCACTGCTCGCCACCTACGGCCAGGACCGTCCGGCTCCGCTGCTGGTCGGCACGGTCAAGTCCAACCTCGGGCACACCCAGGCGGCGGCCGGGGTCGCGGGCGTGATCAAGAGCGTGATGGCGATGCGCCACCGCACGGTACCGGCCACCCTGCACGTCGACGAGCCCATCCCCGAGGTCGACGGGTCCGCCGGTGCGGTCCGCGTGGTCACCGAGCCCACGCCCTGGCCGGCGCGGAACCACCCGCGCCGTGCGGGAATTTCCGCGTTCGGGATCTCAGGGACCAACGCGCATGTGATCGTCGAGGAGTACGAGCAGCTGCGGGTGGCGTACCTGTTCCCGGGGCAGGGGGCGCAGCGGCCCGGGATGGGACGGGACCTGGCCGCCAGGCATCCGGTGTTCGCCGCGGCGTTCGAAGAGGCGTGCGCCCATCTGGATCCGGCGCTGCGGGAGGCGATCGACACCGAACTGGTGCACCGCACCGACATCGCCCAGGCGGCCCTGTTCGCCTACGAGGTTGCACTGTTCCGCCTGTTGGAGTCCTGGGGATACCGCCCGGACGCGCTGATCGGGCACTCCGCCGGGCAGATCGCGGCCGCCCACGTGGCGGGAGTCCTCTCCCTGCCGGACGCGGCGCGGCTGGTCACCGCCCGCGGACGGCTGATGCGCGAACTGCCGCCCGGCGGCGCCATGGTGGCCCTCCGGGCCGCCGAGAGCGAGATCCGCCTCACTCCGCGCACCGCCGTCGCGGCAGTCAACGGCCCGCGTTCGGTGGTGGTGTCCGGCGCGGAGCAGGAGGTCCTGGCCATCGCCGCCGGTTTCGAGCAGGCCACCCGGCTCACCGTCAGCCACGCCTTCCACTCCCCGCTGATGGACCCCATGCTGGACGAGTTCGCCCAGGTGGCAAGGAGTCTTACCTACTGTCCGCCGCACATCCCGGTCATCGGCGCGCGCCCGGACGATCCGGACTACTGGGTGCGGCACGTGCGTGAGACGGTCCGCTTCGCCGACCACGTGGCCATGGTCGACGGCGCCACCCTGGTCGAACTCGGCCCGGGCACCACGCTGGCCGCGCTCGCCGACGGCGTCATCTCCACCACCGACCCCGAGCAGGCGGCGACCCGCCTGCGCGGCACCCGGGCCTTCCAGCGCCGTCGCTACTGGCTCGACCGTGCCTCCGAGCACCCGCTGATCGAGTCGACCCTCGTCGTGCCCGGTTCCGGCGAGGTGGTGTGCACCGCCGATCTCAGCCCCGTCTGGCTGCTCGACCACGTCGTCGAAGGAACGGCCATCGTGCCCGCCACGGCGATCCTGGAGCTGGTCCTGTACGCGGGGGAGCGGGCCGGATACGGCACCGTCGACGAGCTGGTCCTGCACACCGTGATGCCTCTGCCGCAGACGCGGCGCGCCGAGGTCGTCGTCCGCCCCGAGGCCGACGGTGCGCGCCCGTTCGAGGTGCACGCGAACGGCTCGGTCTGCGCGAGTGGCCGACTCGTCCGGGCCGCGGTGCCGCAGCCGGACCTCGGCGCGTGGCCCCCGCCGGACGCCGAGGAGGTCGAGGTCGACCACGCCGAGTACGGGCCCGCGTTCCGCGGGCTGTGCCGGATGTGGCGCCGCGGCGACGAACTCTTCGGCGAGGTACGCGGGGAGTTCCCGGACGCGGGGCGGTACGCCCTGCACCCCGCCCTGTTCGACGCCGCGCTGCACCCGGCCCGGACGCTTGCCGACGGAGTCCCTTTCGTCCTCCGTGGCGTCCACCTGCTGGCGCGGGGCGCCAGCGGGCTGCGCGTCCGCATCCGTGAAGGGCAGGTCACCGCCACCGACCACGCGGGCCGACTGGTGGCGCACGTGGAATCACTCACCGTGCGGGCGACCGGGACCGGCCGGGGCACGCTGTTCCGCCCGCAGTGGCACCGGGCTCCGGGGCCGTCGCACGGTGTTGTCCACGAGGTGCTGCCGGGCGACCCGCTCGATGCCTTGGCGCTCGCCCTGCGGGAGTTGCAGGCCGACCACGAGCACCTGACCGTCCTGGTGCGGCCGGGAGATCTGGCCGGAGCGGCGGTCGCCGGCCTGGTCCGGGTCGCGCAGACGGAGCACCCTGGCAGGTACACCCTGGCCGAACTCGGCGACGGGGGACCGGAGACCGTCGCCGAGCGCGCCGACCTGGCCCCCGTGGCGGGCGGTGGCGCCTTCACCTGGCGCGGCACCGTTCTGGTCACCGGCGGCGGCGCACTCGGCCAGGCGCTCGCCGACCACCTGCGGGGCAAGGGCGTGCGCGTCGTCGTCGCCAGTCGCAGCGGTGAGACCCGCCTGGACGTCACCGACCGGGAGGCGCTGGCCGCACTGGTCGACTCGATCGAGGACCTGCGGGCCGTCGTGCACACCGCCGGGGTGCTCGACGACGGGGTCCTGACGTCGATGACCCCCGAGCGTCTGGAGACGGTCTGGCGGCCGAAAGCGGAAGCGGCCTGGCATCTACACGAGCTGACCGCGCATCGGGACCTGGACGCGTTCGTGCTGTTCTCCTCGGCATCCGGTGTGCTCGGTCACGCCGGGCAGGCCAACTACGCGGCGGCCAACTGCTACCTGGACGAGCTCGCCCGCCACCGGCGACGGCTGGGACTCCCCGGGCTCTCCCTGGCCTGGGGCCCGTGGACGGTCGGGATGATGGCCGACCGGACCACCGCTCCTGGCCTGGTGCCTCTCACCCCCGCGGAGGGCGTGGCACTTCTGGAGGCGGCACTGGGCGTCGCGGAGCCGGTCCTGGTGCCGATCGCGTTCGACGCCCCGCCCCGGCCGAAAGCCCGGCGCGTGCCGGAACCACAGCGCATGGGGGAACCGAGCGTGCCGACCGGCCTGTTGGAGATGGTGTGCGCCGAGGTCGCCGCGGTGCTGAGCTACCCGGAGGTGGATCCGGACACCCCGATCCTCGACCTCGGCTTCGACTCGCTGACCTCGATCGAGCTGCGCAACCGGCTGGAGGGACGGACCGGCCTGCGGCTCCCCGCGACCATGGTCTTCGAGTCCCCCACGCCCAGGGCACTCGCCGAGCAGTTGCGTCCGCCGCCGGCACCCGGATCGCTCGGGTTCCTGTACCACAGGCTGTGTGAGCTGGGCCGGCATCAGGAGGCCATGCACCTGCTCGTCTCCGCCTCGTACGCGCTCCCGTCCGCGGCGACGCTCCCGTCGGTCGCCCCACAGAGGCTCAGTGACGGCGAAGGCCCGGCGATCGTCTGCTTCCCCGCCTTCGCCTCACCCCCGGGAGAGTACCGTCTGCTCGCCCGGCATCTGCCGCAGATGTGGCTGCTCCCGCACCCGGGGTACGACGGCGGCCCCGTGCCGGAGGACGTGGAAGCCCTCGTGAGGACCCACGCGGCCTCGATCGGGCGACTCGGCCGACCGGTGGTGCTGCTGGGCCGCTCCACCGGCGGCCTGGTTGCCCAGGCCGTCGCGGAACGCGTGGGTGCCGAGGCCGTGGTGCTGGTGGACACCCACCCGGTCCAGGACGAGGAACGGCTGACTGGACTGGCGGTCCGCAGCGCGCTCCGGCTCGACGAACCCGGTCTCGCGGCGATGGGTGCGTACGCACGTATCTTCCTGGACCGGCAGGAGGAGCCGACCGTCCCGACCCTGCACCTGCGTGCCGGCGAGGTGCCCGGTGACCACCACTCCATCCTCGACGAGCACGTGGCCACAACGGCGGAGGCGATCCGGGCGTGGCTCTCCTGGACGGTTCCGCCCAAGACGAGTTGACCGAATCAAACAGGGAAATGCACGTCAGACGGGCAGGGGCCGGTACATGACGAACTTCGGCGACTCGGCGCGGCCGTCGCTCCCCCTACTGGACGCCGAACACCCGGTCGCCGGGCGGGCGTCCCAGAACGGGTGCGGGATCCGCCCTTCGGGGTGTCCGGTCGCGGGGGAAGACGAGGAGGACGCCCGGCCGGTCATTGGTGAACCAGCTGTCGAAGGAGAAGGGAGCGGGTCCGGCGTCGCCTTCGCCGAACACGACCAGACCGTCGAGGACCTCTGCCTCCATGAAGCGGCGGGCCAGGTTCCAGCGCCTGTCCCGCTCGGCCAGCGAGCAGACGGGAACGGAAGCGCCTTGCACCGCTGGGAACATCATGCTGCTCCCTGTCGTGACGCGGTGAGGAGCGCGGTGGCGGTGTCGGTGATCGTCTGTTCAGGGCGGCGGGGCTGCCAGCCGAGTTGAGTACGTGCCTTGCTGCTGTCGACGAGCCTGGTGCGGCCGAGTTCGGGGCGCAGCATCGCCAGTTGCGGGTTGCGCCGTGCGAGCAGCTTGACGACGAGGTCGGGCATGGTGGGCACGGGCACCTTCGCGGCTTCGTGCGGGAGCTTCTCGCGCAGGATGCGGGCGATCTGGCGGTACCACAGGAAGGTGCCTGAGCCGAGGTAGCGCTGGCCTGCGGCGGCCGGGCTGGTCATGGCGAGGATGTGGAGTTCGGCGATGTCGCGCACGTCGACGACGTTCCAGCCGATGTTCGGCAGGGCGGGGATCTCGCGGGCGAGCAGGCGCCGGATGACCTCGACGGTTCCCGGCCTGTTCGAGGTGCCCAGCATCGGGCCCTGCATGAACGTCGGGAGCACGGTGGTCAGTTCGAGCCCGGTCGCGGCGGCGAGCTCCCACGCGTCGCGCTCTGCGAGGATCTTGGAGTCGGGGTACGCGCGCAGCGGGGTGCCGGACGGTGCGGTCCAGGTCGTCTCGGTCGCGGGCGTGTCCGGGTCGCCGGTGTCGGCCGTGACGCCGGACGAGGTGAGCACGGCACGCCTGACCCCGGCTCGGGCGGCGGCGCCCAGGACGCGGCGGGTGCCCTCGCGGGCGGTGGTGATGAGGTCCGCGCCCGGGCCGAAGGGCATCGGCGAGGCGGTGTGCAGCACGTAGTCGGCGCCTGCGGCCGCCTGATCCCAGCCGTCGTCGCCCAGGAGGTCGGCGGCCGTGAACTCGATGGTCCCGGCTGCCTGTCGGCCCGCTTGCGCACTCACGGCGTCGCGCACCTGCTGGGCCTTGTCGAGGCTGCGCACGGTGGTGCGCACCCGGTAACCGCGCTGGAGCAGGCCCGCGATCACCCAGCCCGCCAGGTAGCCGGTTCCACCCGTGACCAGCACCGTCTCATCGCCGTGGTCGTCGACCATCTATGCCCCCAATATCATTGAGTTTCTCATTGATATTTCGAGAGTAGCATGGGCTGATGACCGCAACCAGTGACGCGAACGCACCGATGCCTGGCCCTGCGGACGTCGAGCGGAAAGCCGAGATCGTCCGCGTCCTCATGGAGGTGGGGAGTACCGTGGACGCGGTCGTGGCCGAGGTGCTCGGCGAGTTCGGGGTCCCCGCTTCCGTCGCCGGCACGCTGTGGGCGCTCGCCCCGGGAACTGAGCCGCCGACGCTTCGGGAGGTGGCGGTCCGCCTGCGCTGCGACCCCTCCACGGTGAGTCTCGCCGCCGACAAGCTGCAGAGCATGGGCCTTGTCGCCCGTCAGCCCCATCCCGTCGACGGTCGCAAGCGCACCCTGGTCCTCACTGAGCAAGGGCACGAACTGTGGAAGGCGCTCAGGACGCGGCTGCACGCCTCCAGGCTGTTCGCGGGTCTCGACGAGCGCGAACAGGAGACCCTGCTCGCGCTGCTGACGAGAATGCGGAACCCGCAACGCCCGTAACCGACCCGGTCGTTGGCCGGGGCCGCACCCATCCGGCCTCACGCCCGGCCGAGGGCTTCCTCCCGCGTGTCACTCCGGCGGCATGCGGGTCTTGGGCCCGGATGGCGAGGTTGCCGTCTTCGGTGCCGGCGGGCACGCCGAGCCGGCGCCCGCACCTGGGTGACGACGCGGTCGGTATACGCGGCGCCAGCCATATCGACGCCCGAGCTTCACGAGGGACGCTACCGCTCGCGCCGGGGCGACGGGGCGGACGAGAAGCCCTGCCCCCCCGGTGCCGTACGGATGGGATCAATGCCGGTGCGTTGGTGACTGCTGGTGGGGCGGGACGGCCACCGACGGGTGGCCTGGGGAACCGAGACCGGCTCGGCGACCTGCCCGTACGCGATCTGCAGGCGTATGAGGGTCTACTCGGCCGCGCTTCCTGCTGGGCGTGTTGGCGGGTGCGGTGCCAGTGCATGGCGAAGGCCCTGAGCGCGGCCGACGCGGTGACCGGCAGTAGCGCTCAGCCGAGCCGACGCCCCCGCCCGTCCCAACCCGCAACGGCAACTACGCGACCGTCACCAGCGGCATCGCGCTCGACTCCTGCTACTGGGTCGGGGACAACGGTTACACCGTGTACGCCACGGTCCCGTACCTGAACACGACCGGCCAGAGCGTGCTGTACTGCGCGCACGCGGTCAACGTCGCCAACGGAGGATGGGCCCACGACTTCGGCTGCGGCGACTGGACCTCTGATCAGAGCGGTGAATCCGGCACCGGCGTCCAGGGCGGGCCCGGCTTCAGCGGGTCCTGGGACGGGCCGGCTGGTACGTATGTGGTCTCCACCGGGGTCTGGGTCAACGGCACGTACTACGGCGACGTGCAGAGCCCGCGCACCAAAATCGGGGGCACTGAGCGCGGGGGACGCGGCGCAGTCCGACACTCGCCCTAGGGTTCTTCCCCGGCCGGGGGCGAGTGCGCGCTCCCGCTGGTGGTTACGGTGTGGGTGGGTACTCCGGCTCCGGTGAGCCAGGCCATGGCGAACTGTATTGCGGTGGGACCCACTTGGACATGTCGGGTGGCGGGCTCCACGGTGAGGGGCTGGGCTCTGGCGGGTCCGCGAACGGCCCTGCGTGGTTGTGCATGAGGAGGAGCATCAGCCCAACGACGGTGATGGTCAGCACGGTCAAGGCGAGGCCCACGGGGTTGCGCGGGTTGTACTCGTAGTGGTTCGTCCCCCACTTGCTTCGCCTGAAGACAGGTTCGTTGTCGTCGAAGCGCACGAGCAAGATCCTACTCAGCCGGGCCTGAGAAGCCACGGCTTCCACCCGGGAAGCCAGCACCGGCAGCCGACGACTGGCGGGTTCGGTAGGAGGCGGCTCAGGGAAACGGGCTGGTCGCGAGGCCAGAACCGCGCCCTGGGCTGACCTTACGAGTGGCGGCACTCCCTGCGCGTGCTGCCGACAGGCCCTAACGGCGCAGCGCCTCCGCGCCGGCGTACTGGGCGCTGTCGCCCAACTGCTCCTCGATACGGATGAGTTGGTTGTACTTGGCGGTGCGGTCGGAGCGGGACAGCGATCCGGTCTTTATCTGGCCGCAGCCCGTGGCGACCGCCAGGTCCGCGATCGTCGTGTCCTCCGTCTCTCCCGAGCGGTGCGACATGACGACGGTGTAGCCCGCCCGGTGGGCGGCGTTGACGGTGGCCAGGGACTCCGTCAGGGTGCCGATCTGATTGACCTTCACCAGGACCGAGTTGGCGACGCCGGAGTCGATGCCCTCGCGCAGGAGAGTCTCGTTGGTGCAGAACACGTCGTCACCGGTGAGCTGGCAGCGCGCACCCACCCGCGCGGTCAGATCCCGCCATCCCGCCAGGTCGTCCTCGGCCATCGGGTCCTCGATCGACACGATGGGGTAGGCGTCGATCAACTTGACCAGGTAGTCGGCGTGTTCGGCGGGTGCGCGCCGTACGCCCTCGCCGGTGTAGTCGTAGACGCCGTCGCGGAAGAACTCGGACGACGCCGGGTCCATGACCAGGCCGATGTCCGTGCCCGGCCGGTACCCCGTGCGCTCGACGGCGGCGACGACGAAGTCGAGGGCTTCTTCGGCGGTACGCAGCGCGGGTGCGAAGCCGCCCTCGTCGCCGACCCCCGTGGAGTGCCCGGCGGCGAGGAGATCGCGGCGCAGGGTGTGGAAGATCTCGGACCCCATCCGTACGGCCTCGGCGAAGCTCTCCGCGCCGATGGGGGCGATCATGAACTCCTGGAAGTCCAGGGGATTGTCGGCGTGTGCGCCCCCGTTGACGATGTTCATCATCGGTATGGGCAGCAGCCGGGCGTCGGAGCCGCCGAGGTAGCGGTAGAGCGGCAGGCGGTGGGCGGCGGCCGCGGCCTTGGCGGTGGCCAGGGAGACCCCGAGGATCGCGTTGGCGCCGAGTCTGGACTTGGTGGGGGTGCCGTCCGTGGCGACGAGGACGGCGTCGAGGCCGGCCTGGTCCTCGGCCTCGCGACCGGTGACGGCGGCCGCGAGCTCCGTGTTGACGTGGCGTACCGCATGGTCGACGCCCTTGCCGTGCCAGCGGGCCGGGTCGCCGTCGCGGAGTTCGACGGCCTCGCGGGCGCCGGTCGAAGCGCCGGAGGGGACTGCGGCCCGGCCGATGGATCCGTCCGCCAGCTCCACATCCACTTCGACGGTGGGGTTGCCCCTGCTGTCGAGGACGCGGCGGCCGGTGACGGAGGTGATGGCGGTCATGGGAGCCCTTCCCGTTGTCGCATACGTGCCGGGGCTCGGCTGCGGCGACGGTGACGCTGACCCGGCACCGGAAACTCTACAGCAGTGCTGTGCAGTATTGCTGTTCAGTTCTGCTGTTCAGACTTGCTGTGCAGTCCTCCTGTGCAGCTGTGCTGCGTTAAAATTCGGTATGCCCCTTCCGCAATCCACCGCCGTCGCGGCCGAACTGCGCACCGTGATGGGAAAGCTCACGCGGCGCGTGAAGCTTGAGGACCAGATGCCGTTCGGTCAGGTGGCCGTCCTCGGCGCGCTGGACCGCAGCGGTGCGATGACGACCAGCGAACTGGCGGCCGATCAGCGCGTGCGCCCGCAGTCCATGGCCCGAGCCGTTGGGCTGCTCATGGAGCAGGGGCTGATCACACGCCGGGCACATCCGACCGACGGCCGCAAGAGCCTGGTCGAGCTCTCCTCCGCGGGGCAGGCGCTGCTGGAGGAGGAGCGGGGGCGCCGGGCGGACTGGCTCGCGCGGGCGATCGAGGCGGAACTGACAGAAGAAGAGCGGGAGTTGCTGGCGCGGGCGACCGGGCTGGTGGAGAGGCTCGCGGCGCACTAGGGGCATCTCTTCGATCTGCCGGGTAGTGCGGATGATCTTCCACTGAGTAAGGTGCGTCACCGGACCGTGGGCAGCCGTTCGCACGCCGCCCTCGTGACTCCGCGCTTGACCGCTGACGCTTGCCATGCACGAAGACGTCTCCGCGGCTGGATGGTGCGCCGCAGGACGACGTCTCGTTCCTCGGCCGCGAGGTTGTTCGCGGCGTCGGGAAGAGCGACGCGCGTGCCGCCGACGCCGCGGAGGACCAGAAAGTGAGTGTAGACAGATGCAACCGACGTTCGTACTGGTTCATGGAGCTTTCGCGAACTCCTTCTCCTTCGCACCGCTCCAGGCCGAACTCGGCCTCCTCGGACACCGTTCCGTCGCCGTCGACCTTCCGGGGCACGGGTTCGCCGCGACGTTTCCGCGGGCCTATCAGGCGCCGCAGGATCTCGCGGGGCTCGCCACCACGCCCGGGGCCATCAAGGGCGTCACGCTCGCCGACAACGCCGCGCACCTGATCGGGATACTGGAGCGGGCCAAGCGGAACGGGCCCGTCATCCTCGTCTCGCACAGCCGCGGCGGTATGACGGCCACCGTCGCGGCCAACCAGCGGCCCGACCTGATCGACCGCATCGTCTACGTCTCCGCCTGGTGCCCCGTCGACCTTGACATCAGCGCGTACTACGCAGAGCCCGAGATGGCCACGGTCGATGCCGCGGGGCTGGCATCGGCGATCGTCGCGAACCCCGCCGAACTCGGGCTGCTGCGCTCCAACTTCCGTACCGCCGACCCCGGCGTCCTCGCGGCGTTCAAGGCGGCGTTCCTCGCCGACGGGACGGACGAGGAGTTCATGGTCTTCCTCAACACCTTCCAGCCCGACGAGAACCTCGACGCCGGCACACCCGACGACCGGGCGCAGGCCGACAGCTGGGGGCGGATTCCCAAGACGTACGTCCGGCTGACTGAGGACACCAGCGTGCCGCTCGCCATGCAGGACCGGATGATCCGCGAGGGCGACGCGCTGACGCCGGAGAACCCCTACGACGTCCGTACGCTCACCAGCAGCCACCTGAAGTGGCTGGTCGACCCGGCACCGGCGGCCCGAGTGCTGGGTGAAATCGCCGAGCTCCTGCCTGCCGCATCATGATCGAGGCCGGCTGAGGAGAGACCCGGAGGCCGCCCGCCCGCGCGAACTGCGGCGCAGGCGGGCGGCCTTGTGGTCCCTGTTATCCGGGACGGAACGAGGACACGTTCGCGGCGCCTCAGTCGAGACAGAACTCGTTGCCCTCGATGTCCTGCATCACGATGCACGACTCGTTTTCCTCATCGGCGTACAACGTTCGCTCGTGTGCCGCGCCGAGCGCGATCAGCCGTGCGCACTCGGCCTCAAGCGTGGCGAGGCGCTCGTTACCCACGAGTCCGGTGCCGACCCGCACGCAGAGATGAACCCGGTTCTTGACGACCTTGCCCTCGGGAACGCGCTGGAAGTACAGGCGCGGGCCCACACCTGTGGGATCACTGCAGACGAATGATGAATCCTGGTGCTCGGGCGGCAGTGAGCGAGTGAAGTCGTCCCAAGTGGCAAAGCCCTCCGGCGGCGGCGGTACGACGTACCCCAACACCTCGCACCAGAAACGAGCGACGCGCTCGGGCGCCGCGCAGTCGAAGGTGACTTGGAACTGCTTGATCGATGACATCGGCCCACCATAGTGGCGCGTGCTGGTCACCGGGATCCCGGGGGCGGGGAGTTCAGATGTCCATCTGACGGCGCTGTGCGGCGATTTGGTCCGCGTTGGAGGCGTGTGGGCAGACGGAGCGGACGAGTACATCGCCCGGCACCCCCCGCCGGGTCCGGTCAGTCTTCGAGTTCGTGGCGGACGCGTCGGGACGGGCTGAAGGTGTAGAGGTCGAGGATGTCGGGCGGCTCGGCGAGGCCGGGGCCGCCGTTTCGGACCCAGGCGGTGATGTCGGCCGCGGCGCCGGGGTCGTTGACGTGCCCGAGCCAGACAGGGCGTCCGCCGGCCTTGCGGCCTTCGGCGGAGGGCTGGATGACGATGACGTTGGCGCGCTCGCACGCGTCGAGGCAGTCGGTTCGGCGGACCATCGCGACTCCGGCCAGCTGGGTGCGCAGGTCGGTGAGTTGGGCTTCGTGGTCCAGCCGCGGCACCTTGGCCGGGGTGCCGCAGCAGCAGCCGCGGCAGACGGTGACGGTCGGGCGGGCCGCCCCCACACCGGGGGCGGCCTTCTTGGCGCGGCGGCTCACCGTATGTCCCGCGCGGCGCGGTTCCAGGCGGCGTCACGCAGCAGACGCAGCCCGTTGAGGCCGACGATGACGGTCGAGCCCTCGTGGCCGAGCACACCGAGCGGCAGCGGCAGGGTGCCCACCAGGTCCCAGATGACCAGCCCGGAGATGAACACGCCGGCGATGACCAGGTTCTGCACCACCAGGCGGCGGGCCGCCCGCGAGAGGGCGATGACCTTGGGGACGGTGGCGAGTTCGTCGCGGACGATGACGGCGTCGGCGGTCTCCAGAGCGAGGTCGGAGCCGGCGCGGCCCATGGCGATGCCGGTGTGCGCGGCGGCCAGGGCGGGAGCGTCGTTCACACCGTCGCCGAGAACCAGCACCTTGCGGCCGCGGGCCTCCAGGCGCCGTACGGCCTCGACCTTGTCCTGGGGCAGGAGGCCGGCGTGGACCTCGTCACCGATGATGCCGACCTCGGCGGCCAGGCGAGCTGCGGCGCGGGGGTTGTCGCCCGTCACCAGCATCGGGGTGCTGCCGGTCAGGGCGGTCAGGGCGGCGACGGTCGCGGCGGCGTCAGGACGCAGCCGGTCGGCGATGCCCAACACCCCGACGGGGACGCCGTCGCGCAGGACCAGGACGGCCGTGCGGCCGCCGTCCTCCAGGTCGGCCGCGACCTCGGCCGCGCCGATGTCGTCGTTGCTGTCGAGGAGGCGGGCGGGTGCGCCGACCGCAACCGTGCGGCCGCCGACGGTGGCGGTGACACCGATGCCGGGAGCGGAGGTGAAGTCCCGTATATCGGCGATGGTCAGGCCGCGGGTGCGGGCGGCGTCGACGACGGCGCGGGCCAGGGGGTGTTCGCTGGGATGCTCGGCGGCGGCCGCCAGCGCCAGCAGGGCGTCCTCGGCCAGCCCGGAGCCGAGCAACGGGCGGATGTCGGTGACGCGAGGGGTGCCCTCGGTCAGGGTGCCGGTCTTGTCCAGGGCGACCGCGTCGACTTGCCCGAGACGCTCCATCACCACGGCGGACTTCACCAGGACGCCGTGGCGTCCGGCGTTGGCGATCGCCGACAGCAGCGGCGGCATCGTCGCCAGGACCACCGCGCCCGGTGAGGCCACGATCATGAAGGTCATCGCCCGCAGCAGTGAGGCTGTCAGGTCCGCGCCGAACGCGAGGGGGACCACGAAGACCGCCAGCGTCGCGAAGACCATGCCCAGGCTGTACCGCTGCTCGACCTTCTCGATGAACAGCTGGGTGGGCGCCTTGGTTTCGGAAGCCTGCTCGACCATCGCCACGATCCGGGCGATCACCGAGTCCGAGGCGTCCCGCTCGACCTTGACCCGCAGGGCACCGGTGCCGTTGAGGGTGCCGGCGAAGACCTCGTCCCCGGCCTCCTTCGCGACCGGCAGCGGCTCACCGGTGATGGTCGCCTGGTCCACCTCGCTGACCCCGTCCAGGACGCGTCCGTCCGCGCCGACCCGCTCGCCCGGGCGGACCAGGATGGTGTCCCCGACCACCAGGTCCTGCGTCGGAACCGTCGCCTCGCTTTCGTCGTCGGCCAGGCGGGTGGCAACGGTCGGCGCCAGGTCGAGCAGACCGCGCACCGCGTCCTGGGTACGGGCGGTGGCCAGGGCCTCCAGAGCGCCGGAGGTGGCGAAGATGACGATCAGCAGTGCGCCGTCCATCACCTGCCCGATCGAGGCCGCGCCGATCGCGGCCACGATCATCAGCAGATCCACATCCAGGGTCTTCTCCCGCAGCGCCGCGAGCCCCGCCCAGGCCGGCTCCCACCCGCCGGTGACGTAGGCGGCGGCGTAGAGAGGGCCCCACGACCAGGCGGGTGCACCGGTCAGCTGGAGCGGCAGCGCGATCAGGAACAGCACCAGCGCCGCGGCGGCCCAGCGCGCCTCCGTCAGGGCGAACACCCGCGTACGCCGCCTCGGCACCGTACGCGCGGCGGCCGCAGCTGCCCGTTCGGGCCGCTGGATCAGGTCGGAAGGCATGACAAAACAACCCTTTCAGGGCGGAAGGCGGCGACACATCCACCGTACAGGAATATCTGAACAGGTCTTCACATGTGCCCGGTAGGATGGGCGCCATGGGTCATGGAGCCGACGGCAAGAACCACGCCACCCCCCGCGAGCGCCTGGACGCGGCGGGGGCCACCGATGTCGCCGCCACCCTCCAGGCCCTGGCCACCCCTTCGCGGCTGTACATCCTGGCCCGCCTCCAGGAAGGCCCCTGCGCGGTCGGCGACCTCGCCGAGGCCGTGGGCATGGAAGCCTCCGCCTGCTCCCACCAACTCCGCCTGCTGCGCAATCTCGGGCTCGTCACCGGAGAACGCCGGGGCCGCTCCATCGTCTACGCCCTCTACGACAACCACGTCGCCGAACTGCTGGAACAGGCCCTCTTCCACGTCGAGCACCTGCGGCTCGGCCTGCGCGACGCACCCACCGCCGAAACGGCCCCGGCCGCGGTCCGGCGGTAGGCGGTCTCGTTTCGCGTATGAGCGCTCAGCCTGCAGCGCTTGGTGGGTAGCACGCGGCAGGGGCGGCGAGCTCGTTTCAGGTCAGCTCGGCCCCGGATCAACCCGGTGACGCAAAGAGCTTCATTCGTCCAGACCAAGTGGAGGGGGCGACCGCCAGGGCCCCGGCGGTGGCAGCGGCTGGTGAGGGCACGGCCAGGCGAACAGGCCGCGCGCAAGGGGAGCACGGCCGCATGCCCGGTGTGTCATGTGGATATGTCGCAAATATGCTGCATGGGCTTATCGGGAGGTTGTAGGTGGGCGGCCCGGCGCTTGCCGGGCGCCGGGCCGCACCAGTGGCAGATCGCCTTCCGGCGTCGTACCTCGGAGGCTCGGTGTCCGGCGGCCGTTGGTCGGGCGGTTGCCGGACATCGCGTCAGGTCACTTGCAGTACGGCACGGGGGCGAGGTTGACCACATAGCGTGCGGCCACCCAGCCCGGCTTGCCCGCTCCGAGCTTGTACCAGAGCTTGTTGCCGTCCACGTTCTCGCCGGCCTTCTTGCACTGCAGCGCGACGACCGTGCCCTGAGGCAGCAGGCCGAGCCGCTTGGAAGCGGTGGTCGATCCCTGGTGCGTCCACAGGCCGCCGTTGGCGACGACCTTGCCGTTGGGCTCGGCCGCCGGGGCGGCCCGGTGGACCTGCTGGGCCGTGACGGTGGCCGCCGTCGGCGTCGCCGCCGAAGCCGTCCCCATGCTCAGCAGACTCCCTGCTCCCGCGAGCACCGCCACCGTGCCCGCGACGACGATCCGCTGCATGCCAGGTACGTACATGTTGTTCCCCTTTCATTCCCCGTGAGGTGTACGCCCTGTATGACGGCCGAGCATGCCGGTCCGTTGCGCCTCTGATCGTAAACTGGCGTAATTTGCACGGCAGTTGAAGCGAAGGTTGACCTTCTGACCGTGTCAGGCATCGGCCGGGTCCTGGTGCGGCGGGGGAGTGGTGCGATGAAGTGTCTGGACTCGGCGTGATGGTCGGCGACGCGCCGTGGTGGGCACGGTCGTGATCGGCGGTACGAAGGTGAGCCAGGCCGATCGGGTGACTCAAGGCGGTGTTGGCGCGGGTGTCTCGGCCCGTGGGGGACGGGCGGATACGTTGAGCAGGATCCGGCCGTGGAAATGCGGTGCCGACGAGGCCGAGTCACCGGCCCTCGCGGTCCCGTCGCAGCGCAGCAGGGAGTGAACCACCGGCATGGACGTTCTCTTCATCACGAGCGTGGCGGTGGTCGTCGCCGACCCGCCGTTGAGCCGCAAGCTGTTCATCGAAGCTCTTGGCCTCCCGCTGGAGGGGGAAGGTGACGGCTACTACTCCAGCGGGAGCGTCCCCGGCAGCAAGCACTTCGGCCTGTGGCCGCTCTCGCAGGCAGCCGAGGCGTGCTTCGGCACGGCCCAGTGGCCCGCCGACCGGGTGGTCCCGCAGGCGTCGATCGAGTTCGAGGTGGCGAACGCGGAAGCGGTCACGGCCGCCGGTGCCGAGCTTCAGCGCGCGGGCTTCGACCTGGTGCACCAGGCCCGCACCGAGCCATGGGGCCAGACGGTGGCCAGGCTTCTCACGGCGGACGGCGTGATCGTCGGCATCTCCTACGCTCCCTCCTTGCACGACGTGCAGGACGACCAGCACCCCGGGTGACTCGCGCGCATTGCCATCGTCGACCGCGCCTGGTGCCTCACGTCGCGGTGCACCCCGCGGGAGCCCCCGCCGTATGACTGGCGGGGGCGCTCGCGTCACGGGTGATCTCGTGAAGTGCTGTCAGTGCCTGTCCGCGTCGCGCATCACACGCCGAGCGTGGCCAACCCAGGTGTGGAGGTCGCTCACGGCCGTTTGCGGGACCGCGGCTGCCGGTCAGGTGGCGGAACCGGCGGCTGCGCCCGTCTTGAGGTCGGGCCCCCAGCGCTTGAGGGACTCTTCGAGGTCGAGCGCGCCGGAGCGGTTTTCGTCGGTCGCGGACGGCCAGTCCTCACGCGGTACGCGCCACATGATCTCGAACTCGTTGCCGTCGGGGTCCTTGGCGTAGACGGACTTCGACACGCCGTGGTTCGTGGATCCGACCATGGCGCCGCGCTCGTTGATCTTGTCGGCGATCTCGACCAGTTCGCCGAGAGTCCCCACTTCCCAGGCCAGGTGGTAGAGACCGACGCGACCTTGCTCGGGTCCGGGCGCCTCCGGTCCGACGGAGAACAGGCCGAGGTCGTGGTCGTTGAGTGTGCCCTCGGCGCTGAGGAATGCGGCGCGGCCCGGGATGTCGACGTCGAGCCGGAAGCCGAAGACGTCGGTGTAGAACTCGACGGCGCGCGCGACGTTCCGTACGTAGAGCACCGCGTGGTTGAGGCGGCGTACAGGCATGGGGATCTCCCTGAGGGGCGGCCACGCACGGGTGGTGGCCTGGCTTGCAACGATAAAACAATGTGAGACTTCAAGTAAATAGTTCCTTCCCGTAAATGAGCCGACGCGTAGGGTGATCATGCCGTGTCGGTTGGATCGTGCCCGGACGGCGGCGGGGCGGCGCGAGCGCACCGCCCCGCCGCGGGTGGGAAAGCCGTGCCGGTCCGGTCCTCCGTGGCGACTGATCGTTTCGTTACTGCTTGTCGCGCGCGGCGAGCCGTTTGGTGATCTCGGTCTTGACCGTCTTGTGCAGCTCTTTTGGCGTGAAGCCGAGGTTGCGCAGGATCTGCGCGGCTGGGCTTTTCTCGGTGCGGATCAGGCCGAGCAGCGTGTGTTCCGTGCCGACCCAGTCGTGGCCGAGGTCGGCCGCCGCGCGGCGTGTTTGCTCGATGGCCTCCTTGCTCTCCGGCCGGAACGCGATGTGACCTCGCAGCGCCTTCTCACCGGCCGGCGGCAGCACTTCCTCGATCGCGTCGCGGACGCGCTGCTCCGACCCGGTTTTCGCCACCAGCACCTCATACGCCAGGCCCCGCGGTTCGCCGAGCAGGCCGAGCAGCATGTGTTCGGTGCCGATGAAGTCGTGCTTGTGCGTTCGGGCGGCCTCCTGCGCCAGCACGATGCTGTGCCGGTTCAGGTTGGTGAACCGCTCGAACGGGGCGGGCGTGTGGCGTTGCTGGGCGGCCTGCTTGGACACTCCGATGGCGTCGCCGATCTCGGTCCACGACGCGCCGGTCTGCTTGGCCTTGCTGACGTAGTGGTCGATGAGCTGGTCACCGAGGTCGGACAGGGTCTGGGCGCGAAGTCGCGCCTCGCTGATGCGGGCCAGTTCGTCGGCCTCGGGGAGCTCCTCGTCGAGCCGGGCGATCAGGTCGGCGAGGCTGATGTCGAGTGGACTCATACGTCAACCGTAAGTTGACGATTGCTCGTCGTCAACCCGTAGTTGACGCTTGTTCCGGATGGTCTGCGTGCGATGGCCCGGCGCGGCATCCGGCCACGGAGCCTCCCGCGAAAACCCGTTGGCGGACCACGGTGACCGCTGCTACTTTTCCGGAGGCCGTGCGAGAGAACGAGGAGGTGGTACCCGTGAACGCAGTATCGACATGGGTGCTCCCCTCCGGGGTCACGGTCGGGCGATAGGTCGTCCGGGAGCGCCGTTCATGAGCACTCCCGAAAGGCATGACCATGCACTTCACTTCCGAGCAACGCCTCGACGACGGCGTCCTCGAACGCGAATTCACCCTCGGCGAGATCCCCGGCACCCTGTGGACGCCGGAATCCGCCGTACCGGCCCCGCTGATCCTGATGGCCCACAACAACGGCCTGCCCAAGGCGGAACCCCGGCTGGTGGCCCGGGCCCGGCTGTCCGCGGCGTACGGCTACGCGGTGGCCACCATCGACGCCGCCGGGTGCGGTGACCGGCCCCGTTCCGCCGCCGCCGAACAGGCCCGCGCCGACCTCCGCCGGGCGATGCAGGCAGGCGAGCCGGTCGACGAGATCTTCGAGTCCCTCGTCGCCCCGCTGGTCGAGAACGCGGTCCCGGAGTGGCGGACCACCCTGGACGCCCTTCTTGCGCTGCCCGAAATCGGCGGCCCGGTCGGGTACTCGGGGTGGACCGCCCTCGGCATCCACCTCGCGGCGGTCGAGCCGCGCATCGCGGCCGCCGGTTTCTTCGCCGGGGGTTACGTGCCCCTCGCCCAGCGCGAGGAGGCCCGGCAGGTCACCATTCCGCTGCTGCTCCTGCTGCAGTGGGACGACGAAGGGAACCCCCGGCAACGGGCCCTGGACCTGTTCGACGCCTTCGGCAGCAAGGAGAAGACCCTGCACGCCAATCTGGGCGGACACCTCGGTACCCCGTGGTTCGAGAGGGAGGACGGGGACCGGTTCTTCGGTCGGCACCTGAAGTGAGGCCGGGCCGTCAGGTCGACAGCAGACGGTAGGAGACGTCGGCCATGATGCCGCCATCGAGGACGGGCCCCGGCCCTCCTCGATGGCGGTGGCCATTCAAGCGGCCTCTCACGGAGAGGTGATGTCGGCGACCACGGCGTTCGGCGGGATCCGTACGATGTCCGATGCCCTCGCCTCCACGGTGCAGTCCGGCCGGCCACTCCCACACAGCACGGTGCCCATCCGAGGCACCGCGGCGTCGAACACCACGGTGACGTCCGGGGCGTCGCAGATGGGGCCGACCCCGCCGCGCTCCATGTCCAGCTTTCGCAGCGCCGCCTCGTCGGCGGATTTCAGCGCCGAGCGCGACACTCCCAGGGCAGCCGCGAGCCGGCCGTAACGGATCCGTGCCGGGCCCGGAACGGCCGCCAGCACAAGGCGGTCGGGGCCGACGGAGAAAGCCACCGTCTTCAGCGAGTTCTGGATGTTCTCCTCGGTGAACCCGGTGCGGTTCCGGATGTCCGCGCCCGTGTGGATCTCCATGTGCTGGTGCACGGTGAAGGCCACCCCGGCAGCGGCGAGGAGCAAGGCAGCGGGTGAGGGCGAAGTCGGTGTGCTCTCCATGCTTCTCCCATAGCAACTGACCTAAAAGTGGGCCTAGTTGTAGCAGCTATGTCTGCCGGTGCCCGGGGGAGGGGCAGCGCGTGTTGGGTCCCCAGGACCGGGCCCCACGCGACAGAAGGTGACAGAAGTACCCGAAGAACGGTACGAAGTCCCTCGTGAACAACCAGGTGCCGGCCGGGACCATCCGGATATTCATCGCCCTCGCCCCGCCCGACGACGCGAAGGAGGAGCTGGCACGGGCACTGCGCCCGGCCTACGACGCGTACCCGCGTATGCGGTGGAACCGTATCGAGGACTGGCACATCACTCTTGCCTTCCTGGGCGAGCTCCCGGGCGCCACCGTTCCCCTGCTGCGGCCGCCGCTCGCGGCTCTCGCCGCCGCGCACCGGCCCGTACGACTGGCGCTGCGCGGCGGCGGGCACTTCGACGAGCGCGTGCTCTGGAGCGGGATCGACGGGGACCTCGACGGGCTGCATCTGCTCGCCGCCGAGGTTCGTGCCGTGGTCAAGGAGTGTGGTGTCGACTTCGCCGACCGCCCGCTGCGCCCGCATCTCACCCTCGCCCGGTCCCGCCGCAACGACCTCGTCGGCGTGTCGGAGTCGGCCGCCGCGCTCGCCGGGTTCACCGGCCGCTCGTGGCCCGCCGAGCGACTGCACCTGGTCGGCAGCAACATCGGCCGAGGTCCCGGCCCGATCCACTACCGCGACCTCGACGCCTGGAAGTTCGGCGGCGCAACCTGACGCGGGTATGCGCTGGGTGTCCCACCGCATACCCGGCCGACGTCAGGGGCTCGTAAGGATCACGAGTTGCCGGGTCGCGCGGGTCATCGCGACATAGCGGTCGACGGCTCCTTCGATGCCTTCGCCGAACGTCTCCGGATCGACGAGGACGACCAGGTCGAACTCAAGCCCCTTCGACAGCTGCGGCGTCAGCGACTGCACACGGGATGTCGCCCGGAACGCGGGATCGCCGATGACGCAGGCGATCCCCTCGTCATGAGCGGCGAGCCAGGTGTCGAGGACCGAGCCCAGATCGGCGACGGATCCGTGGACGACGGGGATGCCGCTGCTGCGGATGGACGTCGGCACGTTGGCGTCCGGGAGCACGGCACGGATGGCGGGCTCGGCCTGCGCCATGACCTCTTCCGGCGTGCGGTAGTTGACGCCGAGAGAGGCCACCGTGATCCGGTCGAGCCCGACCCGCTCCAGCCGCTCCTGCCACGACTCCGTGAACCCGTGCCTGGCCTGGGCGCGGTCGCCGACAATGGTGAAGCTGCGGGATGGGCAGCGCTGCAGCAGCATCTGCCACTCGGCGTCGGTCAGTTCCTGGGCCTCGTCCACGACGATGTGGGCGAACGGCCCGGCGAGCAGGTCGGGTTCGGTGCCGGGCAGCGCGCTCTCGTCGATCAGACTCTCGCGAAGGTCCTGTCCGCGCAGCATCCCCATCGCGCCCTCGCTCTCGTCGATCACGACGTTCTGCAGCAGGCTGTCGATGGCCTCGGCCCTGCGCGTACGTTCGGCGGCGACCGCGGCGTCGTGGCGCCGCTTGCGTACGGACGCCTCCGCGTCGCCGAGCCGCTGCCGGGTCGCATCGAGCAGCGGCAGGTCGGACACCGTCCAGGCCTGGGCCTCGGCGCGCTGCAGCTTGCGCACCTCGTCGGGGCCGAGCCAGGGCGCGCACTTGCGCAGATAGGCGGGCACCGACCACAAGTCCCCGACCAGGTCCGTCGCTTCGAGCATCGGCCACGCCCGGTTGAGGGTCGTGACCAGGGCCCGGTCCTGCAGCACCGACCGCCGGAACAACTCGGGGGAGACCTCGTCGTCGTCGTGTTTGTCCAGCAGGATCGCGATCAGCTCCTCCCAGATCTGCTCGCGCGCCTCGTTGTGCGGTGTACCCGGCTCCACCGCGTCGAACGCCGCCGCCCAGTCGTCGGCGCTCAGCCAGATGTCGGACCAGTGGGTCGAGACCGTCATCCCCTTCGTCGGCGGCTCCTCGTACATGGCGACGGCTGGTTCGATCGCCTTCACCATGTCCGCCGACGCCTTCAGCAGCGCCACCTCCAGGTCGGGCTCGACCGCTGCTCCGGCTCCCTCGGCCACCAGGTCGCGCAGGGTGCAGGTCTGCACACCCTCCTCGCCGAGGCTGGGCAGGACATCGGCGACGTACGCGAGGTAGGGCTGGTGCGGGCCGACGAACAGGACGCCGCCGCGACGGTGGCCGAGGCGGGGTTCGGAGTACAGGAGGTGGGCGGTGCGGTGCAGGGCGACGACGGTCTTGCCCGTACCCGGGCCGCCGTCGACGACGAGGGCGCCACGGGACCCCGCACGGATGACGGCGTCCTGGTCGGCCTGGATGGTGGCGAGCACATCGCGCATCCGGGACGAGCGGTTGCCGCCCAGACTGGCGATGAACGCGGACTGGTCGTCGAGCGCGGCGCGCCCCTCAAGCCCGTCGGCGGTGAACACCTCGTCCCAGTAGTCGCCGATGCGGCCGCGGGTCCAGCGGTACCTGCGGCGGCTCGCCAGACCCATCGGGTTGGCGTGGGTGGCCGCGAAGAACGGCTCGGCCGCCGGTGAGCGCCAGTCGAGGAGCAGCCGACGGCCCGTACGGTCGGTGAGGCCCAGACGTCCGATGTACGTGGGCTCGGACCCGTCGGCGGGGACCATGTGTCCCAGGCAGAGGTCCAGGCCGAAGCGGCGCAGGGCGCGCAGGCGACCGGTCAGGCGGTGGATCTCCGCGTCACGGTCCATCGCCTCCCGGCCGATGCCGCCGGGCGCCCTGCGCTCGGCCTCAAGGCGGTCGGACACATCGGCGATCGCCTGTTCAAGGCTCTCGGCGATGGCAGCGAAATGCCGTTCGTCGCCGCCGATCAGCGCCGGGTCGGCCTTGGCGGCGAGACGCTCGGGAAGGTCGAACGCGCTGGTGGTCACAGGGTTCATGTCCTCGCTCCGATCTGAAGTTGCTGCCGCTGCCGTTACGGCCGCCGACGCGCACTCACGCACCCCGGACCGTCCCCCCATCAACTCGACGTCACCGCTCGATCCCTCACCCGACAACAGCGCACGCACGCGTAAATCCCCCTGTTTCCGCAGGTCCTGGCTTCGGCCCGCGATTCTGCCCCACCACCGGGGCCTTGCCGCAAGGCCCCCCGTGCGCTATAAATTGAGAGTGGCAAGGAGTGGGTATCCCTCCTTGCCTTTCGTTTTTTCGTCGCGACGGGGGCTGCCGCGACCCTTGCTGATCAGTCCAAGCTCGTCGTTGACGGACGGCATGGAGATGCCGTCCGTCAAGGCTGACCAACCGTCACTTGGCGCTATTGCACGGCCGCGGTCATCGCATCGCGTGCCCATGGTTGAGGTTCAGGCACAGGGCCCAGACGTCGGAGTAGGTGTTCGGGGAGGGTGAGCCCCCGACGTGGATGTCGGCCGTCCAGTTGTCGGCCGTGGTGGCCTGGTCGCTGACCGGCTTGCCGTCGGAGTCGCTGGGGTAGCTTCCGGTGAGGTGGGTTCCGCCCGACCCTGCCTTGGTGAAGTCGGTCGTCGTCACGTTCCCGCCGCTGGCGGCGGCGCCCCCACTGACCAGTACGCCGCTCTCCCGCCTGCCATGGCGCGCCTGGGCCGGGTCGTCGCAGCCGACCGTCGCCGTCTGGCTCGTGCCTGCCGTGTCGGGGCCGCTCAGCTCGCGGAAGTGGACCGTCGTGGCGATGTTGTTGACGTTGACGTCGTCTCCACTGCAGATCGCGTAGGCATACGTCGTGTTGTCGGTGTCGCGGCCGCCGCCGATTCCCCCGACGGCCGTCCAGGAGTCGGGGTTGGTCTCTCCGTCGGCTGCGGCCTTCTGGCCGAAGTCGTGCGCGGCGTCGTCGAAGGTGGGGAAGCTGGCGATCGGCTTGAGGCTGCCGACACTGGCGGGGGTGGTGCGGGCGCCGCCACCGATCAGGAGCGTGCCGGTCGGGCAGGTCGCTGTCACGGTCTTCGCCGTCTGTCCGACGCTGGGTCCGGCGGCCTTGTTCATGACGACTTGGGTGTGCCTGATCCGGCTGCTGTGGAGGCACACCGCGTACGGAGTGGTGGAGAAGGCGAGGCTGGAGTTGCTCCCGCTTCCGCCGAACGCGAGCCAGTGCGTTGCGTCGGTGCCGACGACCCCGGGTGAGCCGGTGAATTCGGTGACCCCGTCCGCGCTGGGCGCGATGCCCATCACATGGTTGCCGTTCCCCGCCCTGTCGTCCCCGGTGGACTGGGAGATCCCGCCGCCGGAAACGAGGCCGTCGGCGCAGTCCGCGTGGGACGAGACGCCGGTGAAGGGAGTCGCGGGGCCCATGGTGGGGCCGGGGGTCGTCACGGTGACGCTCGCGGTGTCGGCGTACGCGATGTCCGGCACCGCCACGGCGAACAGGGCGCCCGGGACCAGCACCGCTCCCAGGACGGACTGCCGTGAAAACGTCTTCTTCATCGAGTTGTGCCTTTCTGCTGTCAACGCGGCGAACGTGGCGTGACCGCGTTGTTCACAAGGGGACGGTGATCTGCGGGCGGGCTGCGCTCGGTTGTCGTGCCCGCCCGCGGATCGGTGGTGCCGGTGGCTCAGACGCCGTCGTTGGCGCACAGCGCCCAGGCGTCGGAGTGGTTGTTCGTCGACGCCATCCCACCGGTGTGGGTGGAGGCCGTCCAGGACGCCGCGGTGGTGGTCCCGTCACCGACGGGGTTGCCGCCGGCGTCGCTGGGGAAGCTTCCGTTGAGGTGGTCGCCGCCTGCGCCCGGGCCGGTGAAGTCGGTGGTGGTCACGCTGCCGCCGCTGATGGCAGCGCCTCCGCTGATCAGATTCCCGTCCCCGCTACCGCAGTTGACGGTCGCGTTCTGGCCCGTGCTCCCGGTGTTCGGGCCGCTCACCTCGCTGTAGCGGACCTTGACGGTGACGCCGCTGACGCCGATGCCGTTACCGCTGCAGATCGCGTACGCGTACGTCTCGTTGCTGGCGTTTGCGCTGTTGTCCCAGCCGACGGCGGTCCAGGAGTCGGGGTTGGTCTCTCCGTCGGCTGCGGCCTTCTTACCGAAGTCGTGTGCGGCGTTGTTGAAGGTGGGGAAGCCGGCGATCGGCTTGAAGTTGCCGGTATTGCCCGGTGTGACCTGGGCGCCGCCACCGAGCAGGACCGTGTTGGCCGGGCAGGTCGCCGTCACGAGGCCCACCGTCGCCGAGGTGTTGGGTGCGTTGATCTTGTTCATGACGACCTGGGTGTGGTTGATCAGGTTACTGGTGAGGCACATCGCGTAAGGGCTGGTGGAGAAGGAGGAGATGACCTGTCCTCCGCTCGCGCCCTTCGCGATCCAGTACGCCACGTCGGTGCCGACGACCCCGGTCGAGCCGGTGTATTCGGTGGTGCCGTCCGGGCTGGGCTCGCTGCCCAGTACATGGTTGCCGTTCACCCCCGTGCCGGTGCCGATGGCCTGGTCGATCCCGCCGCCGGAAACGAGACCGCTGGCGCAGTGGGCGCTGGTGGAGATGGAAGAGTCGATGGTGGTGGGTCCGAGAGTGGCCCCAGGGGTTTTCACGGTGACGCTCACGGTGTTGGCGTACGCGGCTCCTGGCACCGCGAGGGTCAGGAGGGCGCCTATGACCAGCGCCTTCCCTGCGACGAGGCGCCGCAGAAGTCCCTTGTTCATTGAAATTCTCCCCTTTTGATTCCAAGGCGATGAAGGTGGCGCGGCGGCGTTGCCCGGAAGCGGCATTGCATAGGAGAGCCAGTGCCGTCGACTGCTCCGGCTCTCCGGACGGCCTTCTGCGTAATGGGGTAGCCGGTGTTCATCGGTGGCTGGATTTATCGCGGCTGTACGCCGCGTTCAGTGGCAGGTGGAGTTGTGGACGTCCATACCGCTGCTCAGCAAGTGGCGAACCAGGGGTTCGGATCCGCCGCGTCGCCACCCTCATCGCGAGTCGCGCATGCGGACTCTAACAGGCGTGCAGGCTGTCATCTACAGGGGAATTTTGTGAAGTGGACTAGCAGATGTGGGGCCTGGTGGATCGCCAATCCCTGCCCGGGTCAGGTTGGTTGAGGCCGCCGGTCGTGTCATCTGTAGTAATCCACAGGGAGAAATCACCCATGGGTAATCAGGATTCCTGGTGGAAACTGCAGTCACCGAATATCGGAATCCGGCCCATAAGTGGGCGACAGGGTGCAGCCGGATGCCCCGGTCGGGCTCCGCCCCGTATGAGAATCCAGCTCGGCCTCGGCGTTCGACTGCGGACGTCCTCCCGCAGCCCCGCGTGTACCAACGCGGGGCTGCGGCCGACAGGACACACGGAACGCCTGGTTGCCGCACTGTCCCTCACCGCCGGTGTTGAAGCCCAGCCACTCAGTCAGCCACCCGCCGCACACGTTCGCGGGCGGCTGCGCGGTCGATGCCGAGGTGGGTCATGAGCTCTGCCACCGGATCCGGTCGCTCGCAGTCGAGCAGGGCCAGCAGGAGGTGCTCCGGTGCGATGCGTCGGCTGCCGGCCTTCCTCGTCTCGGCCACGGCGCGGGGGAGGACCGCGCGGGCACCGGAGGTGAAGGGGGTGCGCTTGCGCGAGGCGGGGATCGGCGGCCGTTCGACCCCGTGGGCGTCGATGCCGACCGCGGCCAGCGCGGACCGGTCGAGGGCGTCGAGTGCGGCGCGTGCGGTCTCCAGGTCGGTTCCGAGGGCCTGGGCCGGGCGGGGTTCGTGGAGCAGCCCCAGGAGGAGGTGCTCGGTTCCGATGCGGCGGTCGCCGCGCAGGGTGGCCTCGTCGAGTGCCGAAGCCACGACGGCACGGGCACCTGCTGCGAACTGTTCGAACATGGCTGTCTCACTTCCCGTACTTGGCGTGGACGGATTGCCGGGAAACGCCAAGGGCGTCTCCGATCTGTTCCCAGGACCATCCCTGCTCCCTGGCGCGCGCGACTGCGGCCGCTTCGACCTGCGCGGCCAGCCGGTGCAGCGCGCCCACGGCCCGCAGTCCCACTGCGGGGTCGTGCGACCTGAGGCGTTCTGAGAGATCTCCCGTTTCCATGCCTGTCAGTCTGGATTGACAACCCCTTGTTCGTCAATCCAGACTGACAGGCACTTCGGGCTGTCAATCCAGACTGACATGAGGTCGCGACGGGAACGCCTCCCGCCCGACAAGCTGAAGGAGACCTTCGATGACCGCTGACGTGACCATCGTCGGCGGCGGTCCCAACGGGCTGCTGCTGGCCTGCGAGTTACGGCTCGCGGGCGTACGTCCGGTGCTCCTGGAACGGCTGCACGCCCGCAGCGAGGCCCCCAGGGCCAACGGGCTCGTCGGCCGCGTGGTCCAGGCGCTGGAGTTGCGCGGCTTGTACGAGCCCCTCGCCGGTCGTGTCGGGCCTGCGCAGCCGTTGCCCTTCTACCAGTTCAGCGGCTTTCCGCTGGACCTGCGCGACCTGCCCGAGAACCCGCTGCACGTCCTCCAGGTCCCCCAAGCGCGCATCGAGCAGGTCCTCGAAGAGCGCGCCCGGGAACTCGGCGTCGAGATCCGCCGCGGGCACGAACTGTTCGCCCTGCACCAGGACGACGACGGCGTCACCCTCGACATCCGAGGGCCACAGGGCGCCCACCGGATGCGCACCCGGTACCTGGTCGGAGCGGACGGCGGCCACAGCACGGTCCGCAAACAGGCCGGCATCGCCTTCCCCGGAACCACCGACGACCACTTCGCCTCCCGCGCGGGACACGCCGTCATCCCCGACGCTCTGCTGGATCCCGCCACCGGGGAACTGGTCCTGCCCGACCCTGGCATGCGCCTTCGGCCGTACGCCCACAACCGCATGCCCAACGGCGTGCTCACCTTCGCGATGATGCCGCCCGGCTCGGGAGTCCACCTCGTCGCCACCTTCGAGTGGGACCAACCACCGGTCGACGACAGCACACCGATGACCTTCGACGAGCTCCGTGCCGGCGTGCGTCGTGTCCTCGGCACGGACCTGCCGATGAGCCCACCCGCCACCCCCGGACCGCACCTGCTGCGCCGTCTCACCGGCATCAACTCCCGGCAGGCCGACACCTACCGCGCCGGCCGCGTCCTGCTGCTCGGAGACGCCGCGCACGTGCACTCCGCCGTCGGCGGGCCCGGGTTGAACCTGGGCATGCAGGACGCCATCAACCTCGGTTGGAAACTCGCCGCCCAGATACACGGCTGGGCACCTCCCGGACTGCTGGACACCTACCAGAGCGAGCGGGCACCGGTCAGCCAACGGGTCCTCATGCACACCCGCGCCCAGGTCGCGTTGATGCGTCCAGGAGGCGACATCACCGCGGCCCGCGACCTGCTGGCGGAGCTGCTCGGCGACAAGAACAACCGCGCACGTATCGCAGCGCTCCTGGCCGGAACCGACGTCCAGTACGACATGGGGCACGACATCGGGCATCCACTGGTGGGACGGTGGCTTCCCGACCTTCGGTCGCACCTCACCAGCAGTTGGACACAGATCCTCGAACGGCTGCGAGCAGCGCGCCCCGTGCTCGTGGACCTCACCGCACACGCCACGACGGCCGAGGCCTTCAAGGGTTGGACGGACCGGGTGGACGTGATCTCTGCCCCGTCCGCAGATCGTTCACTGCCGGCCGCCGCCCTTCTCGTCCGCCCCGACGGATACCTGGCGTGGGCCACAGACGACGACACGCCCGGCCAGTTGACGCGCCACGACTTGCACAAGGCGTTGACTACATGGTTCGGCGCAGCAACCTGAGCCGCGCCGAGGGGGCTTGCCCCCGCGTTCAGTGGTTGGCGACGCGGGCCAGTTCGTTCAGCACGGTGGTTGCTCCGTTCTGGCTCTGGATGGTCTTTGAGAGCTGGGTGCACCGGGTGCGGTATCGCGTGTCGTGCAGCGTCGCGTGCAGGGCGTCGGCCAGTGCGTCTGGGGTGAGGCGGCGGGCGTTGATGTAGGTGGGGGAGAGCTTGAGGGCGGTGAGGCGGCGGGCCCAGAAGGGCTGGTCGAGTGCGAGGGGGACCGGCACGGCAGGGACTCCGGCCTTCAACCCGGCGCCCACGGTCCCGGGGCCGGCATGGTGGACCAGGGCGGCCATGCGCGGGAAGAGCCACTCGTGGGGGCACTCGCCGATGGTGAGGGTGTTGTCGTCGGTGATGTCGAGACCCTGCCAGCCTGCCTGGACCACCGCGCGGACACGTAGCCGGCGCACGACGTTCTTGATGGTGCTGCTGAGCTGTTCAACGTCTCCCGGGGACACGCTTCCGAATCCGAAGTAGACGGGAGCGGGGCCGGATTGGAGGAAGTCGGCGAGTCGGGGGTCGGGTTGCCAGGTGTCCTCGGGAGCCGGCCACCAGTAGCCCGTGCAGGTGTGGCCGTCGGGGAGGGTGAGTCCCGGCGGCAGCAGGGCGGTGCTGTAGCCGTGCAGGACGCGCGCGCCGCGCAGGATGCCGCGGGCGGTGTCGGCCGTCTTCTTCCGCATGCCCAGTTCCCGCCGGAGCCAGCTCAGGGCGGGTGCGTACAGCGGATGCATCGCTGTCCACGCCATCGTTTCGGCAAACCGATATCCGTGTGACCCGTGGGCGGTGGCCGTGTCCTGGGCACTGAGCCGGGGCAGGAGCATGGCCGGGCTCGCCGTGTAGATCCCGAGGCAGGTGCGGCCGGTGCCATGGGCGATGAGCGCGCACACCGGATGCGGCAGCGGATGGGCGAGGATCACGTCGGCGCCCTTGCCGCTGGTGGCCGCGTCGAGGACTTCCCGGGCGATCACCTGGGCGATGTCCTGGGCGTTGCGCGTTCTGCGTCTGATCCGGGCGGGGCTCTGCCACCGGTCGAAGCGGTCGGCGGCCAGCGCGGACTCCTCCTGGCGGGCCAGCGGCAGGACGTGGACTGGCATGCCATGGGCGCGAAACCGGGGCGCGTTGCGCTCGGAGGTGGCGGCCACCACCTCGTGGCCGAAGGCTTTGAGGCGGGCGCCCAGGCCGGCATAGGGGAGTACGTCGCCGGCCGAGCCCCAGGTCACCAGCAGGATCCGCATACGCCCGAGTATGCGCAGCCGCCCGGCCGATGACGGCACAGAACGCCCTTCGTCACCCGGGAGAGCCGACGGGGGGCGGCGGCTTGACGCCCACATGGGTGACCTGGACGGGAAACCGGCCCGCGCCCGGCGGGGTGCCGGTATGCAGGCGGGATGTCTCACAGCATCGACCCTCAAGTGACCGACCTGACGCTCGATTTCCGCGGCTTCGAGTACATCGCCCGCACCGCCACGGGATCCTCCGCGACCGAAGCCCTCTTCGTCCTCGGCGGCTCCTCACAGGACCGGCACTCCTGGCTGCGCTACGAGCGATGGCTCCTGCCGCACACCACCGTGGTCACCCTCGAACTGCCCGGATACGGCCACGCCGCCCCCCTCCCCGTCGAGTACGGCATGGACTTCCTCGCCGACACCGTCCGCCACACCACCGAAGCCCTCGGTCTTGGCCGCGTCAACGTGTTCGGCGCCTGCTTCGGGGCCGCCATCGCACTCCGCTTCGCCCAACGCCACCCCGACCACATCGCACGCCTGATGCTGGGAGGCACCGCCACCGACATCTCCCCCGAGTACACGGCGGCGGCCAAACGCTGGCGCAGCATGGTGGACGACGGGCTGTTCGACACCATGGCCCAGGACATGGTCGAGCAGTTCATGGCCCCACCCGGCCACGGGATCGTGCGGCGCCGGGCCGCCGTGGCGCGCCTGATGCGGCAGAGGTTCGCGAGCCTGACCGAGCGTGAACTGGCCATGGACATCACCCATCACGAACGTCTCCTGAGCCATCCGTGGAGCCTGCCCGGCCCGACGGGCGCCGACTCGGTGCTCGTCTTCACGGGCGAGCACGACACCATCACCCCGCCCCACGTAGGGCGCGGTGTCGCCGAGACCCTCGGGGCCCGGTTCACCACCATCAAGGACGCCGACCATCTCGTCCAGATCGAACGGGACGGTGACCTGGCCGACTTGATGGCTCGGTTCTTCACCGACCAGCCGCTGGAGGACCTGCCCTACCTGAATCCGGTCGAAGACTTCGCCCGGGTCGGGCAGGGCGCTTCATAAGGCGCAGGCCTGTTCATTACGTGAGCCCGAGGTGATGGCGACCTGTGGTGGCCCCGGAGCCCCCGGTCATTCCGCTGCCCTCACCTCGGCTGTGCGGCGCCTCGCCGCTGCTTACCGCAGCGGCGGGGCGTGGTCGCTCACGCGGTGGGTCGGGACCGGTGCGTCAGTGGCGGGGTGCGGCAAGACCGGTCGCGGCGTCACGCACCGCGCCTTCGCCTTCGCCAGTAACTCTCCCTCCGCCTCGGCGGTTGTGCCTGTCGCAAGGCATCCCACCAGCGTGAAGGCGGACGTTATATGACGGTCACCATCATCTCCTCCACCAGCAAGGGCCTACTCGCGGCCGCGCTCACCACAGCCGTCGCACTGTCGGCCGGGCCCACGGCGGCCGCCGCGGACGACGACCACGGCTGGAAGGGAGCGGGTGGGCTCTCGCTGAACAGCACCGACAACGCCAAGGTCGACGCCTACGTCAACCGGGCCCGCCATGCCGAGGAGTCGATCAGCACGGACGTGCGCGCCGCCTCGCTCGCCACGGGCGCGGAGCTGGTCGGCTTCGCGCAGCGCCTGAAGTCCCCCGACTCGCTCAAGCGGAAGGTCGCCACGTCCCTCAAGGACCACCCCGAGCAGAACGTGGACACCGTCCTGGCCGGCATCGGCGACGCCGTCCGGTACACCCTCCAGTGGCCAGACGACACCTACACCACCGGTGTGACCCGCGCGTCCGCCATCCTGTCGGCCTGGGGCAACGACAGCACCAAGTGGTCCAACACCTGGAGCCGGACCAGCGGCTACAAGGGCCTCAACACCGGCTGGCGCGCCCCACGTTCAGGCCAGCTCTTCGAGGTCCAGTTCCACACCCCCGCCAGCAAGCACGCCCAGGAAGTGACCCACCTGCTGTACGAGGAACAGCGCCTGCCCTCCACCACCTCGGCCCGCAAGAAGGAACTCCAGGCCCAGCAGGACGCCTTCTTCGCCGCCGTCCCCGTACCACCGGGAGCCGACAGCCTGACCGCGCCCGCCCCCGCCACACGCTGAGCGCCTGGCCTCCTTGGTCGAGCGGCGGCATTCGCGGAGTTCCTCGCCAGCCAGCCAGCCCCCTCCGCACTTCCCAAGGACCAGCCCCAGGCGCCAGGCCCGCGCCCGGACGAGATAGCGGTACGGCAGGTGACCGACGCGTGGCAGCGCATCGAGACATGGCTGCGTGCCCATGCCCCCGCGTCGTGCGCCTCCCTTGAGTCGGGCGCCTCGCAGGAGGAGATCAGCAGTGCAGAGGGGGCGCTCGGGGTCAGGATTCCGGCCGATCTGAAGGCCTTATGGGTCCTGCGCGACGGTGTCCGTATCGTGCGGGGCGAGGCGTTCCTTATGGACAATGCGCGGCTCATTGGCATTGCTCAGGTCGTCGAGCTTCACGGGTACTGGGGGAAGAACTACGATTTCCGCGACGACCCGGACGAACCGAGCGATCTGTGGGATCACCACTGGATCCCCGTATGTACGCTGGAGGAACACAACTGGGCGAACGGCCTGTTCCTGGACGCTGGGACAGGTGAGCTGTGGTCGTGGGACGAGCACGCCAACCGTCAGGTCGAGTACGAGTCCTTGACCAGCTATCTGGAAGGGATGGCGGATGCCTTGGAGGCACCGGGGCTTTTCGGCGGCGCCAGGCCGGGCCTTGAGTACGGCGCCCTCGTATGGCGGGTGCCGGACTATTCCGACCCGGAGCATCCATAGGTGGAATTCACCGGCTGAACTGTCATCCGGCCGTAAAGACCGCATGTGTGGGGATGGGTGGGCATTTTCTGCTGCATCAGCCAGTAGCAGGCACCGGCAGCCGGGTACAGGTTGGTGTCGACGTTGTTTGTCGGCTTGAAGAACGGCAGCACGCAGCCGGGCGCGATGCCCTTGGGAATGTTGTCGCAGCGCGGAGCCAGCTCCCGAACGGCCGGGATGCCGTTTGTGCCGAAGTCGGCTGTGGCCGGGTTTCCTCCGGCGCCCACGGTGGCGGTGATCGACTGGGAGCGTGGGTCAGTAACGGGCAGTTGGCCGGGCGTCTGTGATCGCCGGTAACCGGGCGTTTGTCTGGTCCTGTGTGCCGGTGGCGAGTGCGGGCTCTCCCGCTCACCGTCCTGATGGAGCCACTGCGCCGCCTTGCCCAGGAGCGCGAGTCCGCCCGCCGCAACGTCCGAGGGGCAGCGGGGCCACTCAGCCGGTCTGCTGCGCTACCTATGGGAGGCGCGCACCGCGGCGACAACGATCGCGATCGGGATGGACACCAGGAAGAGCGTCACCGCAGGCCACAGCGGATCGCCGTTGATGAGTGCGTTCATGAGAGTGCGGAATCCGGCACCGATAACATGCATGCGCGTACCGTAGCGTCACCCGTCGCCAGGCGGCGCGCCAGAGTTCTCCGGACGGGAATCCCCGCCGTCGTCGCAGTAGCCGTCCCCTCATCCGCTGAACCACTGCACCCTCGCTCGGCCACGGCCCGGCGGGGCTGCTTCATCGTCCCAGGAGCGTGCAACCCGCCTGCGGATCGTGGTCGTTCATGCGGAATGATCCCCGTATGCGTGATCAGGAGGAGCTGTTCAAGGCCGAGCCGGTCGAACCGAAGCGGCCGCGGGCCCGTGCGATCGAGGTGGGCAAGAAGTTCCGTTCGACTCGCACCAGGTCCTGTTGCTGCCACCATCGCTGAACGATTGGCGGCCCGAAGGCCACCCGGCCCGGTTCGTCGCCGACCTGGTCGATGAAGTCCTCGATCTGGCGCCGGTCCTGGCCAACTACACCAAAAAGCGTGGGTTCCCGCCCTACGACCCACGGCTGATGGTGCGCCTGCTGATCTACGGCTACACCACCGGCGTGCGTTCTTCCCGGGCGATCGAGCGCAAGTGCGGGGACGACGTGGCGTTCCGGTTCCTGGCCGCCGACCAGGCCCCGGATTTCCGCTCGATCGCCCGTTCCGCCGCCGCCACCGGGACGCGCTCGCCGACCCGTTCACCCAGTCCCTGCAGAGGCCAAGGCCGCCGCGTTGATCGCCGACGCCGAGCACGTCGACGCCACTGAGGATGAGCGGTGACGAGCGGTTCGGCGTCGACGGCAAGGACACCGAGCTGGACCGCCGCGAGAAGCGCCTGGCCAGGCTGCAGGCCGCCCGCGCCCAGATCGAGGCCGAGGCCGCCACCAAGGCCCGCAAGCACGCCCAGGACAAGGAACGCCGCCGCCAACAGCGCGCCGGCACCGGGGACGAGCAGGCGATCACCGACGCAGGCGAGGCGGCCGCCGCGAAGGCGCGGCCCAAACCGCCCCTGCGTTCCAGCCGGGGCCTTGCCGAGATGATGCCAAGAACTGGCGCCCGCGTGGTCGAGAGGTCAGCGGGGCCGGGCTGTGATCTGCCGACGCGCGCTGTCCCAGACCTCCTCGAACTCCTCGGAGGTCAGCGGCACCGGATCGTGGCCTTCCCACTCGGAGACGGGTAGTTCTGCTGTCATCCCGAACCCTCTCTCGTACTCGTCAAGGCGGCCTGCCTCTTGGGCCTGCTGCCATTCCGCCAGGGAGGCAGCGGCGATAGGCGTCAGCTCGGGCCCTTCGAGCTCGATCTGCCGAGTCACCCAGCCTTCGGCGTCGACCTCAAGGTAGAACCAGATGTCTTCCTCGTCCCAGTAACAGCGCATCCATGTGGTCACTGGTTCATGATGCGGGGACGCAAGACGTACGTCGTATGAGGGGTGGGGGCGGCGCCTGGAGAGCGCCTTCCGTGGAGTGGGCAGTCGGTTCCCAGGATGAAGAGTTTGCGGCAGCTGACCCGGCCTCCGGCGCCGGACCGACCGCTTCTTCACTTCGAGTCGGCCTGCCAGGCGGAGCCCCTTCGTGACGGTGGGTGGCCGTCCATGGTGTTCGGTGGGCAGCTGGACGGCGCCGGGTGGGCGAAGGTGGTGCGTACCTGGCGTGTAAGTTCTCGAATTGCGCAAGTGAGGAACCGTGTGGCCGCGTGGCGCGTTGATCGCGGTGAGCGGGAGAAACAAGCCGAACTGGAGGAGCTTATGAGCGTGCCCTTGGCCAAGGGCGGCAATGTGTCACTGAGCAAGGAAGCGCCCGGCCTTGTCGCGGTGACCGTCGGCGTGGGGTGGCGGCTGGGAGCGGCGTCGGGCGACGCTTACGAGCTGGACGCGAGCGCGCTGGTGTGCGGCCGGGATGGCAAGGTCCTCTCCGACCGGCACTTCGTCTTCTTCAACAACGTGGAGAGCCCGGACGGTTCGGTCACCCACCAAGGTGGCGGCGCCGGGGGCGAGGACAACGAGCTGATCCAGGTGGACCTGGCGCGGGTCCCCGCCGAGGTCGCCAAGATCGTCTTCGCTGTCTCCCTGTACGAGGCCACGCGGCGCGGACAGAGTTTCGGTCACCTCGCCGCCGCGCATATCCGCGTACTCGACCGGGACGGCGGGCGCGAGCTGGCCCGCTACGACCTCAAGGGCGATGCTTCGGCGGAGACCGCGATGGTGTTCGGGGAGCTGTACCGGCATGGTGCGGAATGGAAGTTCCGCGCGGTGGGCCAGGGATACGCTTCCGGGCTCGCCGGCATTGCGACCGACTACGGGGTCGACGTACTGCGCGAGAGCGCTCCCCAGCCCCAGGCGGCTCCCGTGCCTGCGGCGGCGCCCGTTCCGGCCCCCGCACCGGTTCCGCCCCCGCCGCCCTCGTATCAGCCGACCACGTTCACCGCGTCGCAGCAGACAGCTGCGGCCGTGCCACCATCACCCTCGGGGGGACCTTCCATGACCTGCTTCTTCGACCCGAACCACGGACCCGGCACAGCTTCGGTGACCTGGTCGCCGCAGTGGGGCGTGCCGCGTCCGATCCAGGCGTGCGGCGCTTGTGCCCAGCGGGTGCAGACGACGCCTCCGCCGTACTACTCGGCTCCCCAGGCCGGTTACCCCCAGGCCCAGGCCGGTTACCCCCAAGCCGGGTATCCGCAGCAGGGCTACCCGCAGCCCGCGCAGCAGGGCTACCCGCAGCAGGCAGGCGGCCAGCAGGGTCAGGGCCAGGGGCGCCGCTTCGGCACCGGTGCGCTCATAGGCGCGGGTGCGGCCGGTTTGGTGGGCGGCGCACTCCTGAACGAGGCGTTCAGTGACGACGAGCCGGACGTCATCGTGAACAACTACTACGAGGACTAACCCACTCGGTCGACGTCGGAAGGTGCTGTTGGCTCCGGTCCGGAGCCAACAGCGTCGTGGGGCCGTCCGCGTCACCAGTGCGTGTGAGCCAGGCCTGTTCACCGTGGCAGGTGGTCCGACCTCTGGTGGATGACGCGCGCGGTGGGACGTTCTTCCTACCTCCGGGTGCCGCATCCCGGGCAGAAGGCGGCACCTTCCGGTACGACGGCGGAGCAGGTTGCGCAGGAGACTGACTGGGCCAAGTGATAGCCGCAGCCGGAGCAGTAGGCCGCGCCGCGGGTCTCGGTTCGGCAGTGGGGACACACCAGTTGGCGGGGCGCGCTGGGGTCGTAACTCTGCCCGGCCTGCTGTCCCGCGGCATACGCCCGCTGTTCGGCCATATCGTTGAGGCCGCGCTGCTGGGCTGCCATGGCCTCGGCCGCGGTGTCCGGGGCACAGCGCAGACACAGCCCCTGGGCCGCGTTCCAGCAACGACCGCACACGTAGTCGGTGCAGCGGCCGCAGCGGTTGAAGTGGCCCTGCGCATTGCCGATCGCGCGCTCGAACGCAACGTCGCGGGCCCGTCCGTAGCCGGCGCCCGCCAGCCCGTCGGCCGCGGACTTCAGCCCGCTGCCGGTACGGCCGAGCAGCCCCCAGGCCACGTCGACCCCCTTGCTCAGCCAGGTGGCGGCCCGCTCTCCGGTGTACGGCTCGAACGGCGACCGCCAGGTGTCGTAGCAGCGGGCACACGAGAACTCGAACTGGAAACCGGCTCCCGTGCCGTTGCGCTCACAGAGATCCCGGTAGTTGTTGCTGAAGTAGATCTCGCCGCTCACGTAGTCCCCCACAGGTCAGGCCACTGGCACACACGCCGTACGACGCTGGCGGGACTCTACTGGTTCTGCTCGTCGCGACTGAATCGCCGGGCCCCCGTACCTGGACCCGGCATGCCGCCCTACCCTCTCGGCTCCTCGCGTACCGCCGCCGTCGATGCAGGGCATGTGGCCTTGAGAGCCGAGGGGGAGGGAAGATTCCTGTCGCTGTGGTCGACGATCACGTTCTCTGCGGTCGGTAGCGCCTACACACCGTTGAAGGCGAGGCCTCCGAATTGGCGTACGACCTGGTACATCGTCCGTGCTGTGTCAGCGCAGTTCGCCAGGGCGTCCGGCCGGTCGTGGCAGATCCGGAGCATTTCCTCAAGGAGGCGGTCGTCGATGCTCTTGCGCCGGGCTTCGGTGGGGTCCAGACGCAGGCGCTGACCGCCGTAGTTGCGGTAGCCGAAGTCGTGGATGACGCATGCGTCGTGGAAGACCTGCGCCCACAAGCGGGGGGTTGGGGGAGAGCAGCCGTCGGTGTCCCAGTCGAAGGGCTGCTCGTGCTGCTGCGCGTAGGCGGGGAACTCGCGGTAGGTCCTCGCCATGAGGAAGTCGGCCCGCTCGCGCACCTGATCGGTGGGTCTGGCCTGGGTCGCCCAGGACGCCTCCCTTGGTGTGGCGGTGGACGCTGCGGCGGGTGCGGCGTTCGGCAACGCGCCGAGCACGCACGATCCGCAGAGGGTGAGTCCGGCGAGGAACCGTGACGCAGCGCGCCGTCGGGTGTGGAGTCTCATGCTGTTCCTGTCTGGCAGATGCGGGTGCGGGAACGACGAGCAATTACCCCGCGTAGTCGAGAGTAGCCATGTGTAACTACTGTCGACGCTCGTGCATTCGTGCCAGGTCGTGTGTCGGCGGAGAGCCGGACGCCCTGCTGATCGTCCGTCAAGCGCTCGCTCATCGCGTACTACCACTGAACGCATAGGACCTGACGTCTAGTTGGCCATGCCGGCGTGGCGTTGTACGCAAAAGGAAAGGCAAGGAGAGAGCTCTCCTTGCCACTCTCAAGTTATAGCGCGCTGGGGGGCTTGCGGCAAGGCCCGGGTGGTAGCGCAGAATCGTCGGCCGAAGCCACAACCTGCGGAAATGCAATGGGGCACGGGTGCCTCGGAGGTATCGCGATGACTGAGCAGTACGTGTTGGATCTTCAAGAGGTTGACGCGGCGCAGGTCGCCGTCGTCGGTGGCAAGGGCGCGCATCTGGGCGGCCTGTCGGGGATCGAAGGCGTCCATGTGCCGGGCGGCTTCTGTGTGACGACGGACGCCTTCCGGCGGATCATGGCGGAAGCGCCGTCGATCGCGGATCGGCTCGATCAGCTGTCGCGCTTGAACGCGGACGACCGGGAGGAGATCCGCACGATCAGCGCGCAGATTCGCCGGACGATCGAAGGGATTGTCATCCCGGGCGAGATCGAGGCGGCGATCACCCGCGCGCTCGCCCGGTTCGGCGAGCAGACCGCCTACGCCGTCCGATCGAGCGCGACGGCGGAGGACCTGCCGACGGCCTCCTTCGCCGGGCAGCAGGACACGTATCTGAACGTCATGGGGCCGACGGCGATCCTCCAGCACGTCAGCCGGTGTTGGGCCTCGTTGTTCACCGAGCGGGCCGTGACCTACCGTCAGCGCAACGGCATCGACCACCGTACGGTCCACATGGCGGTGGTCGTGCAGCAGATGGTCTTCCCGCAGGCGGCCGGGATCCTCTTCACGGCCGACCCCGTCACGGGCAACCGGAAGGTCGCCACCGTGGACGCCGGCTTCGGCCTCGGCGAGGCCCTGGTCTCCGGCCTGGTGAACGCGGACGCCTTCAAGGTGCGGGACGGCGAAGTCGTCGCCAAGACGATCGCCGCCAAACAGCGTGCCATCCACGCCCTGCCGGCCGGCGGTACGGAGGAAGTGGCGATCGACTCGCAGCGGCAGGAGCAGCCGGCGCTGACGGATGCGCAGGTCGTGCGGCTCGTGCAGCTCGGGCGGCGGATCGAGGCGCACTTCGGACGCCCGCAGGACATCGAATGGTGCCTGGCCGATGACGGCTTCCAGATCGTTCAGAGTCGGCCGATCACGACGTTGTTCCCCATCCCCGAGGCGCGTGACCAGGAGAATCACCTCTACGTCTCCGTCGGTCATCAGCAGATGATGACCGATCCCATGAAGCCCCTGGGGCTCTCCGTATGGCAGCTGACGGCCATGGCACCGATGCACGAGGCCGGCGGGAGGCTCTTCGTCGACGTCACCCAGCGCCTGGCCTCACCCGCGAGCCGCGCCGCACTCCTGGACCTCATGGGGAGAGGCGATCCGCTGGTCAGGGACGCGCTGGAGACCGTACTGGACCGCGACGACTTCGTCCCGTCGCTCCCGGACGCGGGTCCCGGCGGGCCCCCGACCGGCGCCGCGTCCGCCCCGATCGAGACCCATCCGGCCATCGTCACCCAGCTGATCGAGCGCAGCCAGGCGTCTCTCGACGCGCTGAAGCGCGACATCCGCACGAAGAGCGGACCGGCGCTGTTCGACTTCCTGCTGGAGGCCTTCGAAGAGCACAAGCGGGTCCTGAGGGACCCGTTGAGCATGCAGGCGATCATGGCGGGGATGGAGGCCACGTGGTGGCTCAACGACAAGCTGGGGGAGTGGCTGGGCGAGAAGAACGCGGCTGACACGCTCACGCTGTCCGCCCCCGGCAACGTCACGTCGGAGATGGGGCTGGCGCTGCTCGACGTCGCGGACGTGATCCGCCCGCGGGCGGAGGTGGTGGCGTTTCTGCAGGGCGTCGAGGACGAGGGCTTCCTGGACGAGTTGGCGAAGCTCGCGGGCGGGACCGAAGCGCGCGACGCCATCGAGGCCTACCTCGACCGGTACGGCATGCGCTGCGTCGGCGAGATCGACATTACGCGGCCACGTTGGAGCGAACGCCCCACCACCATCGTGCCCGTGATCCTCGACAACGTCAGGAACTTCGCGCCGGGCGCCGCCGAGCGGCGCTTCGAGGAAGGTCGGCAGAAGGCGCTGGAGAAGGAACAGGACGTGCTGTCACGCCTGCGGGCCCTGCCGGACGGGGACCGGAAAGCCGATGAGGCCAAGCGGATGATCGACCGGGTCCGCACCTTCATCGGGTACCGGGAGTACCCCAAGTACGGCATCATCAGCCGCTACTTCGTCTACAAGCAAGCCCTGATGGCGGAGGCCGAGCGCCTCGTGCAGGCCAACGTGCTTGCTGAGCCGGAGGACGTCTTCTACCTCACGTTCCAGGAGTTCCATGACGTCGTGCGCTCGCAACAGGTGGACGACCGGCTCATCCAGCAACGCAAGGACGCGTTCCGGTCGTACTGCGCGCTCACACCGCCCCGGGTGCTCACCTCGGACGGCGAGGCCGTCACCGGGGCGTACCGGCGCGACGACGTGCCGGCCGGTGCCCTGGTCGGCCTCCCGGTTTCCGCCGGGACCGTCGAAGGAAGGGCCCGCGTCATCCTCGACATGGCGCAGGCCGAACTCGAAGCGGGCGACATCCTGGTCACGTCCTATACGGATCCCAGCTGGTCGCCCCTGTTCGTCGGCATCGCGGGCCTGGTGACGGAGGTGGGCGGTCTGATGACCCATGGCGCGGTGATCGCCCGGGAGTACGGCCTGCCGGCCGTCGTGGGTGTGGAGCAGGCCACCCGGCTGATCCGGGACGGGCAGCGGATCCGCGTGCACGGAAGCGACGGGTACGTCGAGATCCTGGGCTGACCGACCTCGGCGGGAAGCGGTGGGGACTGGAAACGGAGCGGAAGCCACCGTGCCAGTCCCCGGGCCTACTTGGCGCCGTAGTGCTCAGCTGTGTCCTTGGGGGTGGCGTGGCGCAGCGCCGAGCGGATTTCCAGGAGCGTCGAGCCCCACGTCCAGGTGGCCAGGGGCAGCGCCGCGGCCTTGACCCAGAACAACACCGATCGGGGCTCGGGGTCGGTGAGCAGGTCGTACCCGCACCAGACGCTGAGCGCGCACATGGCCGCCGCCGGGATCAGCCGGGCGCGTGCTGAGCGGCTCGTGCGTCCGGGGTTGTCGGCCAACCGCATCGCGTACACCTCGACGGGCCCGAACTCCTCGGCCGCGCCGCTGCCGGACGCCCGCAGATGGTCCCGGGCCTCCTCCCGGCAGCGGGCCGCCGCGCTGGGTCGGTAGCCGTGCCGCCCTCTGAGCAGGGTTTCCAGGCGCGCCAGCCAGGCGTCGTCACCGACCGGCTCCGCCGCGGCACGCCGCCCGAGGAACCAGCGCCCGGCCCGCTCGTCGGGCAGCCGGAACCCCGCGAAGGCCAGCAATGCCCCGACGCCGAGCAGTGCGGGCGCGGGCACCTCGACCAGCGATCCGGAGGGGATCGAGGTGAACAGGACAGCCGTTGTCACCATGAGGACGCAGACTGCCGCCAGCGCGATGCGCCAGGCCCGTAGCCGTGCGGCGGCCCGTAGTTCGGGCAGTACTCCGGACACCGCCACGGAAACCACTGCCAGCAGCGCCCCGCCCGTCAGCTCGGGCCATCCGGCCGTCAGCCAGAATCCCTCGCTCGCCCAGAGCACGATGCCGAACAGCACTGCCTGAACACCCGCCAGTACCAGCCCTGCGGTGAACCGGTCGCCCGCTGCGAGTCCGTCCAGGCCGTCGGCGCTGCGCCGCGTCTCGCTGATGCGCTCCGCCGCGACCGTATCGGCGTACGCGTCCGGTTCGCCGACCGCTTCCCGTAGGGGCCGCCCGGCCTCCGCCGCGATCTCGTGGACCTCGGCCAGTACCTCGTCGGCGAGCCCCTTCGGCGGGTTGTGGTGGTAGACCAGCGCGAGTTCGAACTGCGCCGCCCACCGCTCGTCGTCCTTGTGTGTCCAGACCGGCCGCTGCTCGGTGCCGCGCGTCATCGATTCCCGCCCTCGTGGTCGCCGGGTGTCGTCCGTGCGGGAGAGCGGCCCCCGGCCAGCGCGCTCACCACGTCGTCCAGGGCCCGCCAGGACCGGTACTCCTGTGTGAGCCGGGTGTGTCCGGCGGCGGTGAGGCGGTAGTACTTGCGCCCCGGCCCGCCGTCTCCCGCGCTCCATCGCACCTCGACGGCGCCCTCTTCCTCCAGCCTGCCGAGCGCCGGATAGAGGGTGGCTGCCTTCAGGCCCCCGAGCCCGGCGGCGCCGAGTTGCTGGATCAGTGCGTAGCCGTAGCTCTCGCCCTCGGTCGCCAGTACGCCGAGCAGACACAGCGGCAACGACGCGCGCAGCCACGCGGCTTGGATGTCCGGCACAGCCCCTCCCCGGCAACTCAACTAGTTCGATTCTGAGAATAGTCGAAAGATCGGAAGAGTTGTCCAGGGGGTGTCGGCTGCCGATCGGTGTCGAACTGGCCTTCGCCCAGGTGAAGGTGACGTTAGGGTGCATCCTGTGACGACAGAGAACGGGGCGCTGGTCGGAGCGCGATACCAGCTTGTGGAGCTCATAGGCCAGGGCGGCATGGGCCGGGTGTGGCGAGGGCGGGACATGGCCCTCGACCGGGACGTGGCCGTGAAGGAGGTGCTGCTTCCGCAGGGCCTCACCAGCGAGCAACGCGAGGGTTTCCTTCAGCGTGTCTCGCGCGAGGCGCGTGCCGCCGCACGGCTCAACCACCCCGGCATCATCACGGTGCACGATGTGGTCGAGCACGAGGGCACACCCGTCATCGTCATGGAGCTCGTCACGGGAACGTCGCTGGCGGCGCTGATCGCGCGCGAAGGCGCGCTGCCGGTCCGGCGGGTGGCCGAGATGGGCACGGCGATACTGAAGGCGCTCCAGCTGGCCCACGCGGCCGGCATCATCCACCGTGATCTCAAGCCGGACAACGTCCTGTTGATGGATGACCGGGTGATCATCACGGACTTCGGCATCGCGCACATGGCCGACGCGACCACGGCGCTCACCCGCACCGGGGCGGTCATCGGCACCCCTGCCTACATGGCCCCCGAGCAGTTGGAGGGCAGGCCGCCGACGCCCGCCAACGACCTGTGGTCGCTTGGCGCGACGCTCTACAGCGCCGTCGAGGGCGAACAGGCCTTCAGCGGGGAGACGTTCAGTGCGCTCTGCATCGCCGTCGCCACCAAGTCACCACGACCGGCGGTCCGAGCGGGCGCTCTGGGGCCGCTCCTCGCCGCGCTGATGACCAAGGACCCGGAACGGCGCCCCTCGGCCGCGCAGGCGCTCCACGCGCTGGAGGAAGTGGTACGTACGGGAGCGGCCGTGCCGGTACGTACCCCGACCGAGATAGCGGATCCGGCGCCGACACCGCTGACCCCGGGTGCCCCTGCCGCGGTCCAGCTCCCGCCACCGCCGTCACACGCGCCGACGGTCGGCGCCTGGCCCCCGCCGCAGCCCGTGTCGCCCAGTGGGCTCGGCCTCCACTTCTCCCCGACGGCCCCGGCCGACGCCCCGGCCAGGGCTGGGGGAACGGCGTCGATCGTCGGGGCGATGGCGTCGCGGTTCATCGGCTGCATGACGCTGTTGTGGGTGGTCGGCAGCACACTGCCGTGGAACTACCTCGACACGGTGCCGTCGGACGTCATGCCGACCGTTCTCATGCTCACCGGCGTGATCTCCCTCATCCACGCCGTGCCTCGGCCGCGCTGGCACCCGGCCGTGGCCTGGCCGATCATCGTCGCGTTCGACCTGGCGCTGTACTTCGCCACCAAGGAACTGGTGCTGCCCCGACTGTTCGGCGAGGGAATGGTCGAGACGGGCTTCGGGGAAGCGCCGTCCGAGATCGCGGCCAACATGGTGCTCCTGGGCACCGGCGCCTGGCTCCTATGGTGGAAGGTCCCGGGCAGCCGCCCCTCCTGACGTCAGCGATGACCAGCACCCGCGCCGCCCGGTTCACGCGTCAGTCGAGCTCGATGTTGAAATCCCAGACCGCGACGGTCTTGCCGTCGTGGCGCCAGGTGAGTGCGGCGGCACCGGCCTTGTAGGTGCCGGTCAGGGTCAGCGTCGCCGTCTGTCCGGGACGGGCGGTGATGCTCGACGGTCCGCGGGTGGACAGGGCGATGGCCGTGCCGTTCTCGTCGCGGGACGTGAAGTCGGTGGCGTTGAGGGTGAGAGCGCCGGTGGCTTCGCGGACGGTGATGGTGATCGTGCCGTTGGCGTGGTCGGGGACTCCGCCGGATTTCGCGATCGGCTCCTCCGTCGGGCCGCCGGCGGTAACCACCGCACTGGCGCCGGGCAGTTGGGCGTGCACGGAGTAGCCCATGGCCAGCAGTTGCAGGTGCTTGTCGGTGGCGGTGGGGGTGGCCTGTGCCGTCGGCGGGCCGGGGATGGGGACAGCGCCCAGGCTCTTGACGGTGTCCGCCGCATCGTCGGTCGCCGTCGGCGTGGAGTGCCCGCCGCATGCGGTCAGCGCCAGGGCGAGGGTGGTGCAGGCGAGGGCGGCCAGGGCGGTCTTGGGGGTGGTGCGCCACGCGCCGGGCCGGCGGAGGCCGGCCCGGCGGGGTGCCGCAGTACGCGCAGCGGTCATCAGCGGCAGGTCATTCCTTTTCGGTCAGCTGCCCGGGTCAGGGCTTCTTGATGATGGGGTGCTCGGGGTCGTCGGCGCGGGCCACGGCCGGGTAGACGATGCTGCCCGAGGGTGCCGGGGCCAGGGCCCTGCCGGAGGGGTTGTTGTAGACGTCCGCTCCGAACGGGCGCAGGCCGTCGGCGCCCGCGTAACCCAGGTGTCCGTGACCGTCGGCGCCGCCGCTGCGGATACCGAACAGGTCCTCCATGCTGCGCAGCCACGAGTAGTGGTTGTAGGGCTGCTCGCTCACCGAGCCCGGCTTGATGTAGCGGGAGAGGAACACGGCACCGGTGATGCCGCCGCCGGGGGTGGTGTCCTGGCCGAACGCCTGGAAACCGGGCTGAGTGGTGTTCGGGCCGGGCAGCTCGTTGCAGCACGCCACGACCGACTGAGCGGTGTCGGTCGGGGTGTTCAGCGTCTTGTCCGAGTTGCCGGTGTAGTCGGCGATGGAGTTGCCGTACATCTTGTAGGGCGGGAACGCCTCGTCGAAGATGACCTGGATCAGGCCGTCGTGCTGGTACGCCGGGGAGGCCATGATCTGCGGGATGACCTTCTCCAGGAACTTGTCCGAGGCGTACAGGCCGCCCTGGTGGTTGTTCGGGTCACCGGAGAGGTTGTCACCCTTGCAGGTGGCGTCGTGCGCGTCGGAGCAGTTGTTCGGGCTGATCCACGAGAAGCGCGGCGTGCTCTTCTCGCTCTTGAGGTCCTGGGCCAGGCTGGAGACGGCCGGGTGCCCCGCCGTGGCGGGGAGCCCGTTCAGCGGGGCCACCCTGGCGCAGTCCTTGGGGTTGTCGATCAGCGAGTGGAACCAGGGCGCCGGGTTGTGCTTGGCCACGTACTGGTCGGTCGGCGTCGCGCCGCCGGGCAGGGGGACACCCTTGCCGTCCGGGCTGCCGGGGATGCCGCACTGGTAGGCGTTCTCCCGGCTGGGGGTGTTGCCCATGTCCTGGGCGTACACCTTCCACGGCATCTTCTTCGAGTCGAGCTGGTTGAAGAGCGTCTTCACCGAGGACGGGTACACGCAGCCCTTGGGGGCGTTGACCTGGCCGTCGGTGGCCGGGGTGCCCGGGGAGACGTTCGTGTACTGCGGACAGTCGTCCTGGTTCTCCGGCGCCGGGGACTGTCCGGACACCAGGCTGATGTAGTTGTCCAGGCTGTAGTGGCCAGTGCCGTAGTACTGGGTGAGCAGCTCGCCGTAGGACGGGAGCGTCTTCCACAGGTAGCTGTTCTGGTTGAGGCCGGTGAAGGTGGCCTCGTACGACTTGTTCTCCAGGATGATCGTCCACACGTGGCCGATCTTGTGGGCCGTGGGGTGGTGCTCGTCATGGGCCGATGCCGAGGTCGGCGTCAGCGTGACCGCGGCGATCGCGCCAACGGCGGCCGTCCCCGCCGCAAGACGCCACTGTCCTCTGCGCCCGCGTATGAACCCTGCCATGTTGCTCCTAACAGAAGGCAACGCGCGGCGAAGACGTTCCCCGCCGCCCGAGGCACTGTCCACCCACAGCCCACACGCATCCCGACTCCAAACCCAACTACCCCTGGCGCATGGGTGAACAGTGCTGGTACGCAGTGCTATTTGATCGTCAAGGAAGAGTAGTGGCGTGCTAAAAGAGGCGCCAGTGGTCCGCCCTTCCTCGGGACCTCCGGGCCCGGCGGGAGGAACCGGCACCGAGACGTTCGCCCGGTCTTCACCCGCTGAAGCCTTTCGAGTTGGCATGGACACTTCTACTCTCCTGGTGCACCGCCGCCAGTCCCCTCATCTCCGGAGGTAGTTGTGTTCGGCGAATCCCCACGCCGCACCCGCACCGCGTTCCTGACCGCTCTGGGCATGGCCGCCGCGTCGGCCGGGCTCTGGCTCGGTCTCGGTGGTACTTCGCAGGCCGCGGCGGGGGTTCCGACCCCCGACCACGTGGTGGTCGTGGTCTTCGAGAACCATGGGTACGGCCAGGTCATCGGCAGTTCAAGCGCGCCGTACATCAACTCGCTGGCGTCCGGTGGTGCCAATCTGACGGCCTCGTACGCCGAGACGCACCCGAGCCAGCCGAACTACTACGCGATGTTCTCCGGCTCCACGCAGGGCATCACGGACGACAGCTGCGTCACCCCCGGCTTCTCCTCCGCGCCCAACCTCGCCTCCGAGTTGATCGACGCCGGCAAGACATGGGCCAGCTACAACGAGTCGCTGCCCGGTCAGGGGGCGACCGACTGCCGCAGCGGCGACTACGCGCAGAAGCACAACCCGTGGTTCGGCTTCTCCAACGTGCCCACGGACTCGGCGTACACCTTCGACCAGTTCCCCACCGACTACAGCACGTTGCCGCAGGTGTCGTACGTCGTGCCGAACCTGTGCAGCGACATGCACGACTGCTCAGTGGCGACCGGCGACACCTGGCTGCAGAACAACCTGGGCGCGTACGCGGACTGGGCGCAGAGCCACAACAGCCTGCTGGTGGTCACCTTCGACGAGGACAACCGGCTCAGCGGCAACAGGATCCCGACCGTCCTCTACGGTCAGCAGGTCACGCCGGGCTCCTCGTCTTCGACGACGTACAACCACTACAACCTGCTGCGCACGATCGAGGACATGTACGGCACCGCGCACGCGGGCGAGGCCGGAAACTCCTCCGACATCACGGGGATCTGGACCACCTGAGTACCGCGTATATGAAACGTAGATGCCCGGTTGCCATAGTCGGCGCAGCACACCGAACGCAGGCCGGGTTCAGCCGATGGCCGTCCAGACGAAATGAGCAGGTCCTCTCGTGCAGCGCAACCAGAAGTTCATGAACCGCCGTATCGCCGTTCTCGTTCCGGCCGTCCTCGCCCTGCTCGTGGGCGTCTTCGGACCCGCCGTCGCCGAGTCCTCCTCCGGTGCCACCGCGTGGAGCATCTCCGCCGACGGCCCCGGCGACCACGGCAAGGGGACCGACGAGTACAACACCAGGGCGTAACGGTCCCCGCTGCACGCGAAGGTCCCCGGCTGTGCGGTGACGCGGCCGGGGACAGGGCGTTGCGGGTGCCGCGTGGTCAGGACTTCAGCTGTGCCGCTGCCTGCGCGGCCTCCGGCAGACCGGCCGCGGTGAAGACCTCCAGCGCCTCGGCGGCGTGCGCCTCGGCCTCCTTGAGGTGTCCGGCGTCGCACGAGGTACGGGCGTGGATCAGCAGGGCGTAGCCCCGGTCCCGGGCGCGGTCCGGCACGGTCCGGAAGTACGCCACCGCCCGCCCCGCCGCTTCGAGCGCGGGCTCGATGCGGCCCAGGACGCGCAGGGTCTCGGCGGACCGGTAGTGGGCCTGTGCCCGCTGGCCGGGAATCCGCTCGGCCTCGCACAGCTGAAGGCACTCGGCGTAGCTGGCGAGCGCCTCGTGCGGACGGTCCAGCTCGTGCAGGGCCTGCCCGCGTACGCACAGTGCGTGGGCCACCCCGTGCGGGTCCGCCATGGCGCGCAGGGCGCTCAGTGCCTCCTCGCAGGAGGGCAGCGCCTCGGCGGCGCGACCGCCGCGGATCCGGGCCAGGGCCGCGTTGAGCGTGGTGAACAGCTCGGCCGTGCGCTGGCCCTGCTCCCGCGCCAGGGCGAGCGCCTGGTCGAAGTGGGCGGCCGCGTCGTCGTAACGCTGCTCGAACTGGGCGATGACCCCGAGGTCGTTGTACGCCTGCTGGAGGATGGCCCGGTCACCGGCCCGTCGGCAGGCCTCGGCGGCCAGTTCGGAGTGGGTGCGCGCCTGGCCGAGGCGGGTCGCCTGGAGGGCCGCGTTGCCGCAGATGAAGTGGGCGCGGCCGGCCGCGCGATGGACTCCGGCGCGGGTCGCCGTGTCGGCGAGCGCCGTGGACGTCGCGGCCATCTTCGCGTACGGGATGTCCTGACCGAAGGAGCTGAGCGCCACCAGGAGGTCGGCGGCCGTCGTCAGCAGGGCCGGATCAGGACTGCCGGGTCTTCTCAGCAGCAGCTGGACGGTGCGGATAGCGCACTCCGCCTCGGCGACGACCCACGCGCGGGCCTCGGCGAGGTCGGCGAATCCGTCGTAGGGCTCGGCGGTCATGGTGGCGATGGTGCTGTGCACCGGGTCGCCGGGGACCATCCGCTCGAACGCCGCGGCGGCCCGCCGCAGCAGATGGTGGAGCAGGCGGCAGGCCACGGTGAATTCGGAGTCCGGGTCGCCCTCCGGCCGGGGCAGATGGAGGGCGAAGTCCCGGCCGAGGTCGTGGTAGCGGTAGCGGCCCGGTTCCGGGGACTCCAGCAGCGCCGCGTCCACCAGTGCCTCCAGGAGCTCCTCGGTGTCGCCCTCGCCCAGGTCCAGCGCTGCCGCGGCCGCCTCCAAAGAGATGCTCGGCCAGGTCACCGGGGCGAGCGAGCGGAACGCGCGGGCCTGCTCCTGGGGGAGCTGGCGGTAGCCGAGTTCGAAGACGGCGGCCACCGCCAGGTCGTCGGCCCGCAGCTCGGTCAGCCGTCGCCGCTCGTCGGCCAGCCGGGCCACGAGATGCGCCACCGTCCACCCCGGCCGCGCGGCCAGCCGGGCCGCCACGATGCGTACCGCCAGCGGCAGATGGGCGCAGGCGCCGACGAGCGCGACCGCGGCGGACTCCTCCTGGTCGATCCGCTCCGCACCCGCGATGTGCCGCAGCAGCGAGAGGGCCTCGCCGGGGGTGAACCCGGCCAGCTGGACATGGCTGCCGGACGGCACACCGGCGAGGCGGGCGCGGCTGGTGACCACGACCCCGCAGCGCACGGCGCCCGGCAGCAGCGGCTTGACCTGGGCGGCGTCCCGGGCGTCGTCCAGGAGCAGCAGGACGCGCCGGCCGTCGAGGACGGTACGGAACAGCCGGGCCCGGTCCTCGACCGAGCCGGGTATCTCCTGGCGGGGCACGCCCAGCGCGGACAGGAAGCTGGCCAGGACCGCGGCGGGGGCGGCCGCGTCCGCGCTGGTGCCCCGCAGATCGGCGTAGAGCTGGCCGTCGGGGTAGGCGTCCTTGGCCCGGTGGGCGACCCGCAGCGCCAGGGCGCTCTTGCCGATGCCGCCCATCCCGCTCACCGTGGCGACCGCCAGCGCGGTGCGGTCCTCGTCGGCGAGCGTCCTGTGCAGGGCGTCCAGCGCGCTCGCGCGGCCGCTGAAGTCGGCGATGTCCGCGGGGAGTTGCGCCGGGCGCGCGAAGGCGGCGGTGGCGCCGCGCCCGGCGCCGTCGGCTTCCTCCGGGCGGGCCGCCGGTACGGCGGGGACCTGGGCCCGCACCGTCGCCAGCAGCGCGGGGTCGCCCTCCAGGATGCGCTGGTGCAGCGCCTGGAGCTCCGGGCCCGGGTCGAGGCCGAGCTCCGCGGCGAGCACATCCCGGGCGGTGGCGAACAGGGCGAGGGCGTCGGCCTGGCGTCCGGCGGCGAACAGGGCACGCATCAAGAACCCGTACGGCCGCTCGCGCAGCGGCTGCTCCTTGATGAACCCGGTGAGCGCCGGGACGACCTGGGCATGGCGGCCCAGCAGGATGTCGAGGTCGAACCGCTCCTCCAGCAGATGCAGCCGCAGTTCGGCCAGCCGGGAGCGCTGGTGGTCGGCGAACGGCCCCGGCACCCCGGCGAGCGGCTCGCCCCGCCACAGCGCCACGGCCTCGGAGAGCAGCTCGGCGCACTCGTCGTAGCGCTCGGCCTGGCGGGCGCGCGCCGTCTCGGTGGCCAGCCGCTCGGCGCGCAGCGCGTCGACGGAGAGCGGATCGGCGGTGAGCCGGTAGCCGTCGCCCGCGGAGGCCAGCACCTGGGGGGCGCTTCCGCCGTTCTCCAGGATCTTGCGCAACTTCCAGACGTAGGTCCGAAGGATCATCACCGCGGAGCCCGGTGCCGCCTCGCCCCATACGTTGCTCATCAGCTCGTGCACCGGGACGACATGTCCGGCGCGCAGCGCCAGCGCGGCCAGTGTCGCCTGCTGCTGGGGGGAGCCTCCCGGCACGACGGTGTCGTCGACGCGGATGCCCACCGCACCGAGCACGAAGAATTCCACGGTCCCCCCGGGGTGTTCCCGCATGGCTCTCATCGGCCGAGTTCCCGCTGGTCATCGCGGCGGCCGGTAAGTAAATGGAGCGTCATCCTACGGTCAGAGGACGCCCTGCGGTGAATCATCCTGACGGGGTGTTTATGTCGGGCCCCGGGCCGGACCGTGGGTGTCGGGTGCCTTCGCCCGCCGCGTTCGTGTCGGGCCCGCCGGTCAGATCCAGCCGAGCCGCGCCGCACGCAGCCCCGCCTCGAAGCGGCTGCGGGCGCCCAGCCGCTCGTTGAGCGATGCCATGATCCGCCGGGCGGTGCGCCCCGAGATGTGGAGCTGGATCGCGGCGGATTCATCGGTGTGGCCGTGGGCGAGCAGGGTGAGCAGGGCCTGCTCCTGCTCGTTCGGTACGTAGCGGGCCCCGGCCGCGTCGTCGCCCAGCGGGGCGGCCCCGCCCCAGACCCGCTCGAAGAGGGCGAGCAGGGGAGCGATCATGCCGGGGGCGGAGAGGCAGAGCGCGCCCTGGCGGCTGTCGGCCGGGTCCATCGCCACCAGGGCATGCGAGCGGTCGACGACGACCAGCGGGGTCGGCAGTGCGGCGACGGTGCGGAACTGGCCGCCCAGGGCCGCCAGTTCGCGGGTGTGGTCCAAGGTCGCCGTGTCGTCGCGGACGCTGTCGAGGGCGACGGTGCGGATCGTCACCCCGCGCTGGAGGGCGAGCGTGTCGCCCTGGCGCGCGGCCTCCAGCGCGGCCGGTGACCGGGGGGCGTCCGTCAGGAAGGTGAGGATCTCGTGCCGGGCCTCCAGGGTCAGCCGCTCCAGCCGCCGCCGCACCGCGTCGGGCCCGGCCAGCCGCTCGACCCCGTCCGCCCCCTGTGCGGGGCCGCCCGAGCCGGCGAGGATGCGGACCAGCGCCTGATGGCTGCTGGCCATCTCGTGCTGGCGCCGCAGCAGTTCGTCGTGCTGCTGGTCGAGCAGCCGCTTCACCCCGAGCACCGGGTCGACCACGGTGAACCGGCCGGGCGCCTCGAACGACATCTGCACCAGACGCAGCGCGAACAGCCGGTCGAGACAGGCGCGGATGTCGTCCGGTGCGACGGCCAACTCGGCGGCGAGCTCGGCCACGCCCTCGACCGGCTGGTCGAGCATCCTCTGGTACACCGTCCGGTCCAGCGCCTCCATACCGAGCGTCGCGGACATCCCCTACCCCTATCGTGTGCCGATTCCCCAGCGGATCCGCTGTTCCGGCGGATCCGCGCCCAGTGTGGAACGCGGCCATCTACAGCCCATAGACCTCGCGTCTACACGTATACGCGAGGGGCACGGCGCGGTGTCACAAAGCGGCCTGTCCGCTTCTGACCAGCCAAAACGTGTTCCCTGGGGGGTGGACGCCGGTCAGGATGGAGTCATCGCCGCGGCGCAGCGCCGGGCGGTTCCCGGATCTTCTTCCTCCCATTTCAGACGAGGGCACCTCCATGACTTCTTCCTCCCTGCGCGCCGTCCGTACGACCTCCGCGGTGGCCGATGACGGCCCCGTCCGGAACTGACGTACTCCGGCGTGGAGCTGACCGTCATCACCCTCGACGCGGTCGATGCCGCGGCGGTCCGCACGGCGGACGGCGCCCGCATCGTCGACCTGCTCTGGACGGCGGCGGCCCGCGGCGAACGCCTGGAACACATCAGCGTCCAGGCCGGCCGTCCGGGCCGCCTCCACCTCGGGATGTTCACCGTGGCGAGCGGGGAGCGGACCGCCCGGGACACGGCGCTGGCCATCTGCCGCCGTGCGCTGGCGACATACCCCCTGCCCGGTGGCTGGCGCATCGCCGCCGCCCCGCCCCTTCGACCAACCCCTCCCTCGGCAGACCTTCCTTCGCCGACCTTCTTTCGATGAAACAAGAGGAGCACTCGTGACCAACCCCTTCGAGGACGAAGAGGCCGTCTACCTCGTCCTGGTGAACGAGGAGAACCAGCACTCGCTGTGGCCCGCCTCGCTCACGATCCCCGCCGGCTGGCACACCAGCCACGGCCCGGCCGCCCGCCAGGAGTGCCTGGACCACATCGAGACGACCTGGACCGATCTGCGTCCGGCCAGCCTGATCGCCGCGACGAAGGAGATCTGAGCCATGACGACACAGCGCACCGCCCGGCCCCGGCACTACCTGATGTGCCGCCCCAGCCACTTCACCGTCTCCTACAAGATCAACCCCTGGATGGACCCGGCCAAGCCGACCGACACCGCGCTCGCGGTACTCCAGTGGGAGCGGCTGTACGCGCTCTACCAGGAGCTCGGCCACACCGTCGAGCTGATCGACCCGGTGCCGGGCCTGCCCGACATGGTGTACTCGGCCAACGGCGCCACCGTCCTGGACGACCGCGTCCTCGTCGCCAACTTCCGCCACGCCGAGCGCACCGACGAAGCCCCCGCCTACCAGGCGTGGTTCGAGCAGCACGGCTACCAGGTGGTGCACGCCGCCCGCCACACCAACGAGGGCGAAGGCGACTACCTGGTCGCCGGCGGCCGCATCCTCGCCGGTACGGGCTTCCGCACCGACCTGGCCGCGCACGCCGAGGCCGAGCAGGTGCTCGGCGCGCCCGTGGTCAGCCTGACCCTGGTCGACCCGCGCTTCTACCACCTGGACACCGCGCTCGCCGTACTCGACGACGACGAAGTCATGTACTACCCGGGCGCGTTCTCCCCGGAGAGCCGCGAGGTGCTGCGCGAGCTGTACCCCGACGCGCTGCTCGCCGAGGAGGCCGACGCCGAGGTGTTCGGGCTCAACGCCGTCTCGGACGGTCGCAACGTGCTGCTGTCGGAGACTGCGGGCAACCTCGCGGACCGGCTCGCCGACCGTGGCTTCACCCCGATCGGCGTGGACCTGTCGGAGCTGTTCAAGGGCGGCGGCAGCGTCAAGTGCTGCACCCTGGAGCTGCGCCACGCCTCGGGCGGTACGCGATGACCACCGCACTGCACTGGCACACCGAGCCGGGCGCCCCGGCCACCGCCGACGCGCCCGAGCTCGCCGACGCGGCGGCCGCCCGCGACTGGCTCGCCGCCCACCGTGAGGAACTGCGTGCCGCACTCCACCGGTTCGGCGCCATCTACCTGCGCGGCCTCCCGGTCCACAGCGTGGAGGACTTCGCGCTGGTCCGCGATGAGCTGATCCCGACCGCGACCCCGTACCGAGAGAAGGCCACCCCGCGCAGCGACTACGGCGGCGGGGTCTTCTCCTCCACCGACCTGCCGGCCGCCCAGGCGATCCGGCCGCACAACGAGAACAGCTACACCCTGACCTTCCCCGGGCTGCTGCTCTTCGGCTGCCTGACCGCGCCCGAGGAGGGCGGCGCCACCCCGGTCGCCGACTGCCGCGAGGTGCTGCGCCTGCTCCCGCCCGAGCTGGTCGAGCGGATGCGCGCGCACGGCTGGGTGCTGACGCGGAACTACTCGGAAACCCTCTCCGTCGCCTGGCAGGCCGCGTTCGCCGCCGACCGCGCCGAGGACGTCGAGCGGTACTGCGCCGAGAACCTGATCTCCTGCCAGTGGCGCGAGGACGGGCATCTGCGCACCGAGCAGCTGCGGCCCGGCATCATCCGCCACCCGCACACCGGCGACGAGGTGTGGTTCAACCACCTGGCGTTCTGGAGCGAGTTCTCGCTGGACGAGGACATCCGCGAGGTGCTCCTTGAGGAGCTCGGCGCGGACGGCCTGCCGTTCTCCACCGCCATCGGCGACGGCATCCCCCTCACCGCCGAGGACCTGGCGGCCGTCAACGCCGCGTACGAGCGGGCCACGGTGCGCCGCACCTGGCAGCCGGGCGACCTGATGCTCGTCGACAACGTCCTGGCCGCGCACGCCCGCGACCCCTACCGCGGCGATCGCCGCATCCTGGTCGCCATGGGCGACCCGGTCGCGGTGAGCGACTGCGCCCCGACCGTCGACCCCGCCCCGGCGGTGTCCCATGGCTGAGCCGCAGGACTTGGTGGCGCGCTTCCTCGCCACCGCGGCCGAGGTACCGGACCGGATCGCGATCCACGCCCCGGACGCCTCCCTCACCTTCGCCGAGCTGAGCGAGCGCACGGCCCAACTGGCCGGACGGCTGCGCGCGCTGGGCGTCGGCCGCGGTGACCGGGTGGGTATCAGCGCGCGCCGGGGAGTGCACTGGGCGGTGGCACCGCTGGCCGTGTGGCGGGCGGGCGCCGCGTATGTGCCGCTCGACCCGGCCTACCCCGACGACCGGCTCGCCTTCGTCGCCGCCGACGCGCGGCTGCGCGCGGTGGTCTCGGACACCGACACCGTGACGTGGGCCGACGGCCTGCCGGTGCTGGGGCCGGACGGGCTCGGCGCGGAGCGGTTCGACGACGTGGCCCCGGGCGCGCTCGACCCGGCGTACGTCATCCACACCTCGGGTTCCACCGGCCGCCCCAAGGGCGTCGAGGTCACCCGGGGCGCCGTGAGCGCGCTGGCGCAGGCTCTTGAGGAGCGCGGCGTCTACGCGGCCGGTCACCGTGTGGTCGGCTGGAACGCCAGTCTGTCCTTCGACGCCTCGGTGCAGCAGTGGGTCCGCATCTGCCGCGGCGACACCCTGGTGCTGCTCTCCGACGACGACCGCACCGACCCGGCCCGTCTGGTGGCGCTGCTGGAGGAACACTCCGTCACCGAAGTGGACTTCACCCCCTCGCACTGGCAGCTCGTCGGCCCCCGGCTGCAGGGGCGCGGGCTGCGACTGCTGCTCGGCGGTGAGCCCATACCGGAGCGGATGTGGCGCTCGCTCGCCGAAGGGGAGGACGCCTGGAACCTTTACGGGCCCACCGAGTGCACCGTCGACGCCACCGCGACCCCGGTCACCGGCCCCGCGCCGCACCTCGGCGAGCCGCTGGCCCATGTGCGCGCCTATGTGCTCGACGAGGCGCTGGCGCCGGTCGGCACCGGTGAGCTGTATCTGGCGGGCCCGGCGTTGGCCGTCGGCTATGCCGGACGGCCGGGGCTGACCGCCGAACGGTTCGTCGCGGACCCCTTCGCGGCCGACGGCAGCCGGATGTACCGCACCGGCGACAGGGTGCGCCACCGCCCGGACGGCACGCTGGCGTTCCTCGGGCGTACCGACCGGCAGATCAAGGTCCGCGGCTTCCGGGTGGAGCCGGGCGAGGTGGAGGACCGGCTGCGCGAGCACCCGGAGGTCAGTGCCGCCGTCGCCGCGCTGCGCACCGGCCCGGACGGGGACACCCTGCTGGCGGCGTACTGCGTCACCGCGCCGGACGCGGTGGTGAGCGACGACGAGTTGCGCGCGCACTGCGCGTCCACGCTGCCCGGCCATGTGGTGCCGTCGGCGTTCGTGCGGCTCCAGGCGCTGCCGCTGACCCCCGGCGGCAAGGTCGACACCGCGGCGCTGCCCGAGGTCACAGCGGTCGCCACCGCTGAGGGGCGGGCGCCCGAGGGCGAGCTGGAGCAGCTCATCGCCGAGGTGTGGGCCGAGGTGCTGGGCCGCGACAGCGTCCACGCGGACGAGAACTTCTTCGCGCTGGGCGGGCATTCGCTGGTGGCGCTGAGGGTGGTCTCCCGGCTCAAGCGGGCCACCGGGATCGTCCTGCCGACCAAGGACGTCTACCGCTTCCCCCGGCTGAGCGATCTGGCCCGGCACGCGGAGTCGGTCCGGGCGGGCGGTGCCGCATGAGCGCCCCCGACACCACCGTGGTCCGCCTCACCCAGCGCCCGAACCCCGCCCGCACCTTGGTCTGCCTGGGCTTCTGCGGTGGCGGCACGGCCTCCTTCCACCCCTGGATCCCGGCGCTGCCCGACGACACCGACCTGGTGGCCGTCTGCTACCCGGGGCGCGAGGGCCGCTTCCTGGAGGAGTGCGCGCAGAGCTGGGACGAGCTCGCGGCGGACGCCGCGCACGCCGTCGCCTCCGTCGCGGCCGACGGCCCGTACATCCTGTTCGGGCACAGCATGGGCGGCTGGATGGCCTTCGAGGTCACCGCCCGCCTCGCGGCGGCCGGCGCCCCGGTGCCGCAGTCGCTGGTCGTCTCCGCCTGCAACGCGCCCGACCAGGGCCTCACCGAGCGCGACCGGTTCCCCGCCCAGGGCCAGCACGACGGCGAACTCCTCGACTGGATGCGCACCCACGGTCTGTTGCCCGCGCATGTCCTGGACGAACCCGAACTCACCGAGATGGCCGTGGAGTTGATGCGCGCCGACATCCAGGCCCGCGACACCTTCACCTTCGCCCCCGGCACCCGCGTCGACGTGCCCCTGCAGGTCCTCTCGGGGGCGGACGACCCGGTGATCGGGGACGACCTCGGCCCGCGCTGGGCGGGCCTGACCACCGGCGGATTCCGCCATGACGTCCTGCCCGGCGGGCACTTCTACACCCCCGCCGTCTGGAACGCCCTGCCCACCCGGATCGCCGCGCTCGGCACTCCCGCCACCGCCACCCACTGATGAACGGCACCACCATGACCTACGCACCCGCCTTCGGCATCAGCCATGTCGAGCACTACGTCGCCGACCTGACGACGGCCGCCGCCGAGCTGACCGAGGCCTACGGCTTCCGCCCGGTGGCCCGCGCGGCCTCCGAGGAGGCCGAGTCCCTGGCGCTGCGCCAGGGCCGTATCACCCTCGTACTGACCCAGGCCCGCTCGCCGCACCACCGGGGCGCCGAGTACGTCCTGGCCCACGGCGACGGAGTCGCCGACATCGCGCTCACCGTTGCCGACGTCCCGGCCGCCTTCGCCGAGGCGGTCTCGCGGGGAGCGGTGCCGCTCGCCGTGCCCAGACGCCATGAGGACGGCCGCACCAGCGCGGTCATCGCGGGCTTCGGCGACGTCGTGCACACCCTCGTCGAGCCCGGCCCCGACGCGCTGCCGCCGGGCTTCACCCTCCTGGCGGACGCCGCAGTGGCCCCCGCCGATGAACTCCTTGAGGAGCTCGACCACTTCGCGGTCTGTCTGCGCGCCGGGGAGCTGGAGCGCACGGTCGACTTCTACACCCAGGTGCTCGGTTTCCGGAACATCTTCAGCGAGCTGATCAAGGTGGGCGCGCAGGCGATGGAGTCCCAGGTGGTGCAGAGCGCCACCGGAGAGGTCACCCTCACCCTGATCCAGCCCGACACCAGCGCCCAGCCCGGGCAGATCGACCGCTTCCTGGACGAGCGCGGCGGCTCCGGCGTCCAGCACCTGGCGTTCGCCGCCCGCGACGTGATCCACGCGGTGGGCACCCTGCGCGAGCGCGGCGTGCAGTTCCTCTCCGTGCCCGACACCTACTACGCCATGCTCGCCGACCGCCTGGAGCTGACCCGGCACACCACCGAGGAACTGCACGGCCTGCACATCCTGGTCGACGAGGACCACGACGGCCAGCTCTTCCAGATCTTCACCCGCTCCACCCACCCCAGGCGCACCCTCTTCCACGAGGTGATCGAGCGGTTCGGCGCCCGCACGTTCGGCAACGGCAACATCAAGGCCCTGTACGAGGCGGTGGAGGCCGAGCGCCTGAGCACCGAGGACGTGCTGCGGTGAGCGTCGACGCACCGGTGCGCACCGAGGACTTCGCCGCCCTCGCCGAGCGGAGCCTGCCCGCGCACATCTGGGACTTCCTCGCGGGCGGCAGCGGCGAGGAGCTGACCCTCGCCGCCAACCGCGCCGCGCTTGACCGCGTCAGCCTGGTGCCCCGGGTCCTGACCGGCGGCGCGGGCCGCACCACCGGGGCCGACCTGCTCGGCCGAGCTGCGGCGCTGCCCCTCGCCGTCGCCCCCATGGCGTACCAGCGGCTGCTGCACCCCGACGGCGAGGTGGCCACGGCCCGCGCGGCCAAGGCGGCCGGGGTGCCGTTCGTGCTCAGCACACTCAGCAGCGTGCCCGTCGAGGAGATCACCGCTCTCGGCGCGGACACCTGGTTCCAGCTCTACTGCCTGCGGGACCGCGCGGCCACCACCGAACTGGTCCGGCGGGCCGAACGGGCGGGCTGCTCGGCGCTGATGGTGACCGTGGACGTCCCCGTGATGGGGCGCCGGCTGCGGGACCTGCGCCACGGCTTCGCCCTGCCGCCCGAGGTGGCGCCCGCCCATCTCGGCCGGGACGCGACCGGCCGGGCCCACGAGGCGCACGCCGGCAGCTCCGCCGTCGCGGAGCACACCGCCGAGGCGTTCGCGGACGACCTCGACTGGGACGACCTGGCCCGGCTGCGCGCCGAGACCCGGCTGCCGCTGATCGTCAAGGGCGTCCTGGACCCGCGCGACGCCGCCCGCGCCGCAGCCCTCGGCGCCGACGCCGTGGTGGTCTCCAACCACGGCGGCCGCCAACTGGACGGCGCGGCAACCTCGATCGAGCTGCTGCCCGCCGTCCGCGAAGCCGTCCCCGACAGCTGCCGGGTGCTGCTCGACAGCGGCATCCGCGGTGGCACCGACATCCTCAAGGCGCTGGCGCTCGGCGCGGACGGGGTGCTGCTGGGCCGTCCGGTCCTGTGGGGCCTGGCCGTCGACGGCGAGCAGGGCGTACGAGACGTGCTGCGGCTGGTGGAGAGCGAACTGCGGGCCGCGCTGACGCTCTCCGGCTGCGCCGGACCCACCGACGCCCGGCGCCTTGACGTGCGGGGAGCGGTCCGATGACCTCACCCGTACTGCTCGACCGCGCGGATCTGCACGCCTCGCTCGCCGACCCCGCGCTTGTGTCGATGACCTTCCTCAACGAGGTGGCAGGCCGCTACCCCGACGCGATCTCCTTCGCGCCGGGCCGGCCCACCGAGGAGACCTTCGACCTCGCCGACCTCCACCGCTACCTGGACGCCTACGCGCGCCACCTCGCCGAGCACAAGGGCTACGACGAGGCGCGGGTGCGCCGCGAGCTGTTCCAGTACGGGCGGACCAAGGGCGTCGTCCACGAGCTGATCGCCCGTCAGCTCGAACTGGACGAGGGCATCACCGTCGACCCGGAGGCCGTCGTGGTCACCGTCGGGGCCCAGGAGGCGCTGTGGCTGGTGCTGCGCGCCCTGAAGGCCTCCGAGCGCGACGTGGTGCTCGCGGTGACGCCCACGTATGTCGGACTGACCGGCGCGGCCCGGCTGCTCGACCTGCCGGTGCGGCCCGTCCCCGAAGGCCCCGACGGCGTACGGCCCGAGGACCTGATCGAGCGGATCCGGGCCGTGCGCGCCGCGGGGGAGCGGCCCCGGGCCCTGTATCTGGTGCCCGACTTCTCCAACCCCAGCGGCCACTCGCTGGACCTGACGACCCGCCACCGCCTGCTGGAGATCGCCGCCGAGGAGGACATCCTGCTCCTGGAGGACAACCCCTACGGCTACTTCCGAGCCGAGGGCGAGCGGCCGCCGACGCTCAAGGCGCTCGACACCAAACAGCGGGTGGTCTACCTCGGGTCGCTGGCGAAGACCTGTTTCCCCGGCGCCCGGGTGGGCTTCGCGGTGGCGGACCAGAAGATCGCGGGGGCGGACGGCGGCCTGCTCGCCGACGAACTCGCCCGAGCCAAGAGCATGGTCACCGTCAACACCTCACCGGTGAGCCAGGCCCTGGTCGGCGGCATGCTCCTGGAGCACGGCGGCAGCCTGCTGCGCGCCAACGAGCGGCCGATCGCCGTCTACCGCCGCAACCTCGACTGCCTCCTGAAGGGCCTCGACCACCGCTTCTCGGAGGTGCCCGGCGTCTCCTGGAACACCCCGGCGGGTGGGTTCTTCGTGGTGGTGACCGTGCCGTTCCCCGTCACCGACGCGCTCCTGGAAGAGGCGGCCGTACGGCACGGCGTGCTCTTCACTCCGATGCGCCACTTCGGCGACGACGCCCGCTCTGGCCGCCAACTCCGCCTCTCCTGCAGCTATCTGACCACTGATCAGATCGAGTCGGGGCTCGACCGGCTGGCCGCCCTGATCGCCGAGCACACCCAGGGAGCGCCGGATGCCTGACCGCCCGTACCGGGACCGACACGAAGGAAGCTCCATGTCCACCGACGCGAGCCTGAGTCATCTCCTGGTCGCCGCCGTACGGCGCCACCACGCCTCGGTCGCCGTCGTCGACCAGGGCGTCCACCACACCTACGCCGAACTCGACCAGCTCTCGGCCGAGATCGCGGGCGGACTCGCCGCCCGCGGCCTCGGGCCGGGCACGGTGGTCGCCGTCCACGCCCACCGCTCGTGGGCGCGCTGTGCCGCAGTGCTCGGCGCCTGGCGGGCCGGGGCGGGCGTGGTCAGCGTCGACCCCGCCATGCCGGCCCCCCGCGCCGCGAAGATCGCCCGCTTCAGCGATCTGGTGGTACGCGCCGACAACACCGCCCCGACCGGTCTCGGCCCGGCCGAGTGCACCATCGACGAGGTACGTGGCACCGCGCTGGAGGAGCCGCTGGAGGGACCGGTCGGCTATGTCATCCCCACCTCCGGCTCGACGGGGGAGCCCAAGTCGGTGGCCGTGCCGCCCGGCATCCTGGCCGCGCTCGGCGAGTGGCACCGCACCCGCTGGTCCCACGACCGCCCGCCGCACACCTTGCAGGCGGCCTCCATCGGCTTCGACGTCGGTTACGAGGAACTGGTCGCCACCTGGCTCGCCGGGGCCCGCCTGGTGGTCGTGGACGACGAGCAGCGCCAGGACCCCTTCACGCTGATGGAGGTGGTCCGCGAACACCGGGTGGCCCGGCTGTTCCTGCCGGTCGTGGGGTTGCACGCGCTGGCGATGGCCGCGGTCTTCGAGGACCGCCCGATGCCGGACCTGCGGGAGATCGCGGTGGCCGGCGAGCGGCTGGTGGTCAACGCCGAGGTACGGGAGTTCTGCGCGGTCGGCGGCGTCACGCTGGTCAACGAGTACGGGCCCAGTGAGACCCATGTCGTCACCGAGTACCGGATGGCGCCCCAGGACGCGGCCCACTGGCCCGACCACCCGCCGATCGGCCGGGCGGTCGCCGGGGCGGAGCTGCTCACCCACGCCGACGGCGTGCTGCGGCCGTTCACCCCCGGCGAGGAGGGCGAACTGTTCGTCGCCGGTGGGTCGGTGGGCCTTGGATACCTCGGGGACCAGGAGCTCACCGACGCCAAGTTCCGCACCCTGGCACATCTGGACGGCACCGAGCGCCGCTGCTACGCCACCGGCGACCTGGTCCGGTTCGACGGCACCGACCTCCACTTCGTGGCCCGCGCCGACGACCAGCTGAAGGTGAGCGGCTACCGGGTCGAGCCCGGCGAGGTCGAAGCCGTCCTCGACGCCGTGGCGGGCGTGCGCCGGGCCGTGGTGGTGGCGGTGACGGTCGCGGGCTCCACCCGGCTGGCCGCCGCCTACACCCGGACCGGGGCCGGTGGAACCGACGCCGAGGCGCTCGCCGCGGCCTGCGCGGCCCACCTGCCCGCGTACATGGTCCCCAAGCACTTCCAGGCACTTGACGAGCTGCCGGTGACCGCCAACGGAAAGGTCGACCGGGCCCGGCTGCGCACGCTGTTCGGCGCCGGCCCGACCGTCTGAGACCCGAAGACACCACCACCCGAGGAAAGGGAAGAATCGAGTGACACCGCAGGAGCAGGTCCTGTGCGGCGTACTGGCCGATCTGTTCGCCAGGCCCGGCATCGGCCCCGAGGACAGTTTCGTCCGGCTGGGCGGCGACAGCATCATCGCGGTCCAGGTGGTCGGGGCCGTGCGCCGCGCGGGCTGGGCCGTCAGCGTCCGCGACGTGCTCTCCCAGCCGGACGTGGCACGACTGGCCGCGACCGCCCGGCCCGTGACCCGGCCCGCACGCCCCCTTCAGGAGGACGGCGTCGGCGCCGTCGTGCCCACGCCGATCATGCACTGGCTGCGTGAGCGCGGCGGACCGGCCGACCGCTACTACCAGTTCATGGTGGTGCGCACCCCGGCCGGGCTCACGCTCGACGGCGCCCACGCCGTGCTCCAGGCGCTCCTGGACCGCCACGACATGCTGCGGCTGCGCGTGAGCGACGACGGGCCGCACACGCTCCCCGTCGGCGCGGTACGGGCCGAACAGTGCCTGACCCGGGCCGTCGCGGAAACGGCCGGGGACATCGAGCGGGAGGTGCACGCCGCCCGCGACCGGCTCCGTCTCGCGGACGGCAACGTGGTGCAGGCGGTCTGGTGCGACGCCGGGCCCACCGTGCCCGGCCGTCTCGCCCTGGTCGTCAACCACATGGTGGTCGACGGCATCTCCTGGCGGGTCATGACGGACGACCTGGCCCGGGCGTGGCAGGCCGTCGCCGACGGGCGGGCACCCGTTCTCGACGCCGTCCCCACCTCGTTCCGCCGCTGGTCCCAGCTGCTGGTCGCGGAGGCGGACCGGCGCCAGGGCGAACTCCCGTACTGGAACGAGGTGGTACGCCCGGGCACGGCGGTGATCGGCCGCCGGGAGCTCGACCCCGCCCGCGACCACGAGGACCGCGCCGGACACCTCGCCCTCGCCCTGCCGGCCGCCACCACCCGGCCTCTGCTGACCGCAACGGCCGAGCGGCTGGGCGCCGACGCCAACGAGATCCTGCTGACCGGCCTGGCGCTGGCGCTGGCCCACTGGCTGGAGCAGCCGGGCGACATCCTGGTGAACCTGGAGGGCCACGGCCGCGAGGAGATCGCCGAAGAGGCCGATCTCTCCCGTACCGTCGGCTGGTTCACCACCCTCTTCCCCACCCGCTTCGACCTCGCCGGGCTCGCCGCCCCCGACGCCGAGACCGGCGGCCCCACCGCAGGCCTCGCGCTGCGGCGGGTGAAGGAGCAGCTGCGCCGGATCCCCGGCAAGGGCCTCGGCCACGGGCTGCTGCGCCATCTGCACCCGGCGGGCGGGCCGTTGGCCGCCGCCGACCGCCCGCGGCTCGGCTTCAACTACCTGGGCCGTTTCCCGGGTTCCAGCGACGCGGACTGGCAGATGCTGCCCGAGTACGGCGCCCGCCTGGACGCCCCCGGACCCGGCATGCCCATGGCGCACGCCGTCGAGGTCAACGCCATCGTCCTGGAGACGGCGGACGGGCCGGTCCTGCACGCCGACTGGGCCTGGGCGCCCGGCGTGCTCGACGAGGCGGAGGTGCGCGCGCTCGCCGGGACCTGGTTCCGGATGCTCGCCGCGCTCGTCGCCCACGCCGAACGGCCCGACGTCGGCGGCACGGTGGCCGCCGACCTCACCCTCGCCGCGATCGACCAGGACGAACTGGACGACCTCGCGGCCTCCCTCGAAGCCCTCTGACGAACTACCGGAAGTGAACCAGCCATGAACACCAGCCAGTCGGCGGTCGAGGACATCCTGCCCCTGTCCCCGCTCCAGGAGGGCATGCTCTTCCACTCGGGGTACGACCAGGACTCCCGGCACCTCTACATCGCCCAGTTCTCGGTCGACCTGCGGGGCGCGCTCGACGCGGCCCGGCTGCGCGAGGCGGCGGACACCCTGCTGCGACGCCACGCCAACCTGCGGGTCTCCCTCACCCACCGCAAGAACGGCGACCCGGTCCAGGTGGTCCGCCGCGACATGCCGCTGGCCTGGCAGGAGAGCGACCTCGGCCACCTCGGGGACGAGGAGGCCGAGGCCCGCGCCGCCGAACTGACCCAGCAGGACTGGGAGTCGGGCGTCGACAGCCGTCGGCCCCCGCTGCTGCGCTTCACCCTGCTGCGGCTGGGAGCAGAGCGCCACCGGCTGCTGGTGACGGCCCATCACATCCTGCTGGACGGCTGGTCGTTCGCTCTGCTCTTCAAGGAGCTGTTCACGCTGTACGGGACCGGGGAGCTGCCCCCGGTCCGGCCCTACCGCGCCTATCTGAACCACCTCGCCTCACGCGACCGGGCGGCCGCCGAGACGGCCTGGCGCACCGCCCTTGACGGCCTCGGCCAGCCCACCCGGCTCGCCCCGGGCGGTCCGATCTCGCCCGGTGCCACCCCCGAGGACGTCACCTTCCGGCTGACCGAGGAGCAGACGGCGGCGCTGACCGCGCGGGCCCGCGAGCAGGGCCTGCTGCTCACCTCCGTCGTCCAGGGCGCCTGGGCGCTGCTGCTGGCCCGGACCACCGGCCAGGACGACATCGTCTTCGGCTGCACCGTCAGCGGCCGCCCGGCCGAACTGCCCGGCGCCGACGACATGATCGGCATGCTCATCAACACCGTGCCGGTCCGGGCCCGTATCGAGGCCACCGCCTCCCTCGCCGACCTGTGCGGCCGCCTCCAGCACCAGCGCACCGACCTGCTCGACCACGACCACCTCGCACTCACCGAGATCCAGCGCCTGGCGGGCTCCCCGGCCGCGCTCTTCGACACCAACCTGGTCTTCGAGAACTTCCCCCTCGGCGACTACCGGCTGGATGTGCCCGGCCTCGACCTGGACACCCGGATCTCGTTCCGCGACACCACCCACTTCCCGCTCACCCTGGTGGTGGAGCCGGGCGCCACGCTGGGCCTGCGGCTCAGCCACCACCCCGAACTCCTCGACGGCGACCGCGCCGCCGACCTCGGCTCCCGCCTGGTGCGGCTCCTCGACGGCTGGACCACCGACCCCGCAGCCCCCCTCGCCGCGCTCGACACCCTCACCGACGACGAGCGCCACCGCGTCCTGACGCAGTGGAACGACACCGCCGCCGACCTGCCCGCCACCACCCTGCCCGAGCTCTTCGAAGCCCAGGCGGCCCGCACCCCGCACGCCACCGCCGTGGTCTTCGAGGGCGAGAGCTTGAGCTACCGCGAACTCGACGAGCGGGCCGGCCGATTGGCGTCCGTCCTGGCCGCTCGGGGCATCGGCCCCGAGAGCCTGGTCGCGGTCGCGCTGCCCCGCTCGCTCGACCTCGTCGTCGCCCTCTACGGCGTCCTCAAGGCGGGCGCCGCCTATCTGCCCGTCGACCTGGGCCAGCCGGAGGCCCGCAACCACGGCATCCTCGCCGACGCCCGGCCCGCGCTGCTGATCGGCACTGACTGGCAGGCGCCCGGAGTGCAGACCCTGCGCCTGGACGCCCCGCTCCCCGCGGCGCCCGGCGCACCCCGGCCCGCCCTCGACCCCGACCACCCCGCGTACGCGATTTTCACCTCCGGCTCCACCGGCCGCCCCAAGGGCGCCCTGATCTCCCACCGCGCCATCGTCAACCGGCTCGCCTGGATGCAGCGTGAATACGGCCTGACCTCCGACGACCGGGTGCTCCAGAAGACCCCGTGCGGATTCGACGTGTCTGTCTGGGAGTTCTTCTGGCCGCTGCTGAACGGCGCCACCCTCGTGGTCGCCCGGCCGGAGGGACACCAGGACCCGGCCTACCTCGCCGACCTCATCGCCCGCGAGTCCGTCACCACCGCCCACTTCGTGCCGTCCATGCTGGACGTCTTCCTGCGCGAGCCGGACGCGGCGAAGGCGCACTCGCTGCGTCGCGTCATCAGCAGCGGCGAGGCACTGTCCCCGCTCACCCAGGACGCGTTCTTCCGCACCCTGCCCACGGCCGAGCTGCACAACCTGTACGGCCCCACCGAAGCCGCCGTCGACGTCACGCTGTGGGCCTGCCGCCCCGGCGCCACCACCGTGCCCATCGGCCGCCCCGCCGCCAACACCCGTACGTACGTCCTCGACAACCGGCTTGAGCCCACCGCGCCCGGCGTGGCCGGTGAGCTCTACCTCGCCGGTGTGCAGCTTGCCCGCGGCTACCTCGGCCGCCCCGCCCTGACCGCCGAACGGTTCGTGGCCTGCCCCTTCGCACCGGGCGAGCGGATGTACCGCACCGGCGACCTGGTGCGCTGGACGGCCGACGGCGTCCTCGAATACCTCGGCCGCACCGACGACCAGGTCAAGATCCGCGGCTTCCGTATCGAACTCGGCGAGGTGCAGAGCGCCGTGGCCGCCTGCGCCGGCATCGCCCAGGCCGCCGCCGTGGTCCGCGAGGACCGGCCCGGCGACCCGCGCCTGGTCGCCTACGCCGTGCCCGCCCCCGGCGCCGAGCCCACCCCGGCGGCCCTGCGCGCCGCCCTCGCCGAGACCCTGCCCGCGCACATGGTCCCGGCGGTCGTCCTCCTCGACGCCCTGCCGGTGACGCCCAACGGCAAGCTCGACCGGCGCGCCCTGCCCGCCCCCGGCCACCGCGCGGGCGGCCGCGCCCGGCGCACCGCCCACGAGGAGATCCTGGCGGGCCTGTTCGCCGCCGTCCTCGGCCTGCCCGAAGTCGGCGTCGACGACGACTTCTTCGAACTGGGCGGCCACTCCCTGCTCGCCATGCGCCTGGTCGCGCAGATCCGCGGCGCGCTCGGTGTGGAGCTGGGCATCCGCGAGATCTTCGGCGCGCCCACGGTCGCTGCGCTGGCCGCCCGCCTCGACGGCGCCC
>NZ_MECJ01000019.1 GCF_014596475.1 Streptomyces sp. CBMA152
TTCAGGTTCTTCGCTCTCGCGTTTTCCCTTTCCGGCGGTTCCGACTCTATCAGATCCTTTCGGGCCTGATTTCCGGTCTCCCGGAGCCAAGTCGGCTTGTCTTCCCGGCTGTTGGGCCGTTCCGACGTCCCAGACTCTAGCGGATTTCCCGGGCGGCTCCTAATCGGGCCGGCAAGTCGATCCCACTCTCGTCGAATTGAAATTCGGCATGCCGAAATTCATCCCGGACGGGAGACCGTGCTGAGTTGGGTTGCCGCAAATCTGCGGCGGACGGCTGTCGCAGAAACCTTCCGGCCCCGCGACAACTCGAAGAACTCTACGGATCCGGGAGGGGGATGTCAACCCCCGTCAACCGGTTTACGGACGGGTCCCAGACCCCCAGCCCCCGGACCTCTCCAGGTCAGTCGGGGGTCAGTCCAGGTCCGTCAGACGCCCGCCCGCGTCCGGCTGGGCGTGCTCCACCCGGCGCAGCAGGCGGATCAGCATCTCGCCCAGGACGCCGCGCTCCTCGGAGGAGAGGTCCTGGAGCAGGTCGTCCTCGAAGTCGGTGGCCATCTCCATGGCCTCCAGCCACTTCGTACGCCCCTCGTCGGTCAGCTCGACGATGACCCGCACCCGGTTGTTCTCGTCGCGGTCGCGCGTGACCAGGCCCTCGCCCGCCATGCGGTCGATGCGGTGGGTCATGGCGGCGGGGGTGAGGCCGAGGCGCTTGGCCAGTTCGCCGGGGCCGAGCCGGTACGGCTTGCCCGCGAGCACGAGGGTCTTCAGGACCTCCCACTCGGCGTTGCTGATGCCGAGGGCCGCGACCTGGCGTCCGTACGCCACGTTCATACGGCGGTTCAGCCGGCCCAGGGCCGAGACGACCTTCTCCACCTGGGGGTCGAGGTCGCGGAACTCGCGCTGGTACGCCGCGATCTGCTCGTCGAGGGTCGGCTCCTCGGGGCCGGTGGGCCCGCCGGGCTCGGTGGTCTCAGCCATGCCGCGAGTATCGCACGGTACGCGTTGGCGTCTAAGTCCTTGAGTGTGTATTGTTGAGGTCCTAACTTTAGTATTGAAGTCTTCGGGCCTGAGAGCTTCAGGTTCAAGACCTCCGCTTCGAGGCTTCTGCTTCAGGGCCTCCGCTTCCAGACCTCAAGGTGGTGAGTGTGACCAAGGTGATGGGCGCCGCGATGCGCCGGATCCAGGCGGGGAACGCGCTGAGCGCGTTCGGGCTCGGGTTCACCGTTCCGTATCTGTACATCTATGTGGCGACGGTGCGAGGGCTCGGCTCCTTCTGGGCCGGGATCGTCCTCGGCGTCTTCGCTTTGGCCGCGCTCGTCGCACTGCTCTTCACCGGCCGGGTCATCGACCGGCGCGGGCCGCTGCCCGTCCTGGTCGGCGCCGCCGTGACGGCCGCCGTGGGCGCGCTCTTCCTCGGCATCGCCTCGAACCTGGTCGCGGTCCTCGCGTCCGCCGCGCTGCTCGGCGCGGGCACCGCGGTCATGCAGCCCGCGCTCGCCACCATGATCGTGTGGTGCTCGGGCCCGGAGTCCCGTACCCGTGCCTTCGCCATGCAGTTCTTCCTGGCGAACCTCGGGCTCGGCATCGGCGGGCTCGTCGGCGGGCAGATCGTCGACGAGAGCCGTCCGTCCTCCTTCACGCTGCTCTTCGCCATCGAGTCCGTGATGTTCCTGGTCCTGGCCGGGATCGCGCTGTCCGTGAAGCTGCCGCAGAACGCGTCCATCGGGGACGCCCGCCCCAAGGGCGAGCAGGGCGGCGGTTTCCGCGCGGTGCTCGGGCACGCTGCGATGGTGCGCCTGTGCGTCCTCGGCTTCGTGCTCTTCTTCGCCTGCTACGGGCAGTTCGAGTCGGGCCTGGCGGCGTACGGCACCGAGGCGGCCGGGATCGACCCGGCGACGCTGGGGATCGCGCTGGCCGCCAACACCGGAGCCATCGTCGTCGCCCAGTTCCTGGTGCTGAAGTTCGTCGAGCGCCGCCGCCGCAGCCGCGTCATCGCCGCCGTCGGCCTCATCTGGACCGTCGCCTGGGTCTTCGCCGGGTACGCGGGCCTCGGGCACGGCAGCCAGACGATGGCGACCGCCGCGTTCGTCTCCACGTACGCGCTCTTCGGGCTCGGTGAGGCGATGCTGTCGCCGACCGTGGCGCCGCTGGTCGCGGACCTGGCGCCGGAGTCGATGATCGGCCAGTACAACTCGGCGTTCGCGCTGGTCAAGCAGATGGCGCTGGCGCTCGGCCCGTTCGTGGGCGGGCCCATGGGCGCCACGCTGCACGGCCCGTACATCGTGACCTTCATCGTGTTCTCGCTCGGGATCACCGTCCTCGCGCTGCGGCTCGGCAAGCGGCTGACCCTCGCGCAGGACCACCCGATGCTCGCGGCGAAGTCGCGGGTGGTCGCGGTTCACAAGGCCGAGCCGGCCGAAGTCGCGGCCTGAGCCCAGAGCCGCAGCCGCCGTCTACGTAGTCGCTGTCAGCGTCTACGTAGGCAGCGCGAACTCGCACCACACCGCTTTGCCGCCGCCCGGTGTGCGGCGCGAACCCCAGGACGAGGCGATCGTCGCGACGATCGAGATGCCTCGTCCTGACTCGTCCCCGGGGTCGGCGCGGCGGCGGCGCGGCAGATGGTCGTCGCCGTCCGTCACCTCGATGATCAGGCGGCGGTCGGTGCGGCGCAGACGTAGCCGCATCGGCGGGGTGCCGTGCTGGAGCGAGTTCGCCACCAGCTCGCTCGCGGCCAGGACGCCCAGGTCGCGCAGCTCTACGGGGAAGCGCCAGGAGGCGAGGACCCCGGACGCGAAGGCACGCGCGCGTGGCGCGGCTTCGACGCCGCCGAGCAGGTCGAGCGCCGCGTTGTGGAAGAGCTCCGCGTTCGGGCCCGTACGGGCCGGGTGCTGGAGGACCAGGACCGCCACGTCGTCGTCGTGCTCGGCGGTCACCCCGAGCGAGCGGATCAGGCGGTCGCAGACGACCTGCGGGGTGCCGACCGCGCCGGAAAGGGCGCGCTCCAGGGCCGCGACGCCCTCGTCGATGTCCTCGCCCCTGCGCTCGACGAGACCGTCCGTATAGAGGACGGCGGTCGCACCGGGCGGCAGGGCGATGGTGCCGGAGGTGTGCAGCCAGCCGCCGGTGCCCAGCGGCGGGCCGTTCGGGTCCTCGGCCCGGTGCACGGTGCCGTCCTCGTGGCGTACGAGAACGGGCAGGTGGCCGGCGGACGCGTACACCAGACGGCCCTCGTTGGGGTCGTGCACCGCGTAGACGCAGGTGGCGATCTGGCTGGCGTCGATCTCGGCGGCCAGGCCGTCCAGGAGCTGGAGCACCTCGTGCGGCGGCAGGTCCAGACGCGCGTACGCCCGCACCGCCGTGCGCAGCTGGCCCATCACGGCGGCCGCCCGCACCCCACGGCCCATCACGTCCCCGATGACCAGCGCCGTGCGCCCGGCGCCGAGCGTGATCACGTCGTACCAGTCGCCGCCGACCGCCGCGTCCGTGCCGCCCGGCTGGTAGGTGGCGGCGACGCGCAGGTCGTCGGGCTGCTCCAGCTCCTGCGGGAGCAGGGAGCGCTGGAGCGTCACCGCGGTCTCGCGGTGGCGGCGCTCGCTGGCGCGCAGCCGCTCGGCGGCCTCGGCGTGGTCGGTGACGTCGGCCGCGTGGACGAGGACGCCTCCGCCGCCCTCCCCGCGCGCGGGGATGTCGACGGGCGTGCAGGTGACCGTGTACGAGCCGCCGCCCTGCGCCTTGCGGGACTTGACCGTACGGGGCTTGCCGCTGCGCAGCACCTGGTCCATCAGCGGCAGCAGGCCCAGCTCCTCCAGCTCGGGCAGCGCCTTGGCGGCGGGGGCACCGGCGGTGCGGGGGCCGAAGACCGTCGCGTACGCGTCGTTGACGTACGCCACGCGGTGCTCCGGGCCGTACACCAGCGCCACGAGGGCCGGGAGCTCGCCGAGGAGGCGGCGGACCGACAGCTCCTCCAGGGCGGGCGCGCCTGGGCCGTCCGTCCCGTCGTCGTCGGGCCAGGTGTCGGCCTCCGGGCCGTACTCACCGCGCGCGGCGGGCACGGAGCCCCGGTCGGTCCGTGCGGCGGCGCGGCGCTGCGTACCGGGGAGCCGGGCGCTCCAACGCGTGAAGTTCACGGATCTCTTGGCCTCGTGTGTCGCTGGCTGCTGGGTCACTCTGTGCAGGTGTGGGCCCGCCTATGGTCACACGTCCAGTGTGACGGACCGCACTGACAACCGTCAGTTCCCCGGGGGACCGGACGGCTTGGGACCGGATCCATGGCCGGGTCCGACGGGCCGCCCGCCCGCCGCGCTCTCGAATTCCGCGCGCGGGTGCTCCAGCGAGCCCAGCGAGACGATCTCCCGCTTGAACAGGCCCGCGAGCGTCCATTCGGCGAGCACGCGCGCCTTGCGGTTGAAGGTCGGCACCCGGCTCAGGTGGTAGGCGCGGTGCATGAACCAGGCCGGGTAGCCCTTGAGTTTGCGGCCGTAGACATGGGCGACGCCCTTGTGGAGGCCGAGGGAGGCGACCGAGCCGACGTACTTGTGCTCGTACTCCTTGAGCGGCCCGCCGTTGACGGAGGCGGCGATGTTCTCGGCGAGCGTCTTGGCCTGGCGCACCGCGTGCTGCGCGTTGGGCGCGCACTCCTTGCCCTTCTCGTCGGACGTGATGTCCGGAACGGCGGCCGCGTCCCCGGCCGCCCAGGCGTGCTCGACGCCCTCGATCCGCAGCTCGGCCGTGCACTTGAGGCGGCCGCGCTCGGTCAGCGGCAGATCGGTGGCGGCGAGGACGGGCGCCGGCTTGACCCCGGCCGTCCACACGACCGTACGGGTGGGGAAGCGGGAGCCGTCGCTGAGCACCGCGACCCGGTTCTCGCAGGAGTCGAGGCGGGTCTCCAGGCGTACGTCGATGTTGCGGCCGCGCAGCTCGCGGATGGCGTACTGGCCCATCTCCTCGCCGACCTCGGGCAGGATGCGGCCGCTGGCCTCCACGAGGATCCACTTCAGGTCATCGGGCTTGATGTTGTGGTAGTACCGCGCGGTGTAGCGGGCCATGTCCTCCAGCTCGCCGAGCGCCTCCACGCCCGCGTAGCCGCCGCCGACGAACACGAAGGTGAGGGCCGCGTCGCGGATCGCGGGGTCGCGGGTGGAGGAGGCGATGTCCATCTGCTCGATGACGTGGTTGCGCAGGCCGATGGCCTCCTCGACCGTCTTGAAGCCGATGGCGTAGTCGGCGAGGCCCGGGACCGGCAGCGTGCGCGAGATCGAGCCGGGCGCCAGGACGAGTTCGTCGTACGCGATCTCGACGGCTCCGGTGCCCTCCTCCTCGGTCGCGAGGGTGGTGACGGTCGCGGTCCGCCCGGCGTGGTCGATCTTCTGCACCTCACCGATGACCACATGGCACCGGTCCAGGACCCGGCGCAGCGGCACCACCACATGGCGCGGCGAGATGGATCCGGCCGCCGCCTCCGGCAGGAACGGCTGGTACGTCATATACGGCTCGGGAGTGATCACCGTGATCCGGACGGCACCCTCGCGCAGCCGGGCCTTCAGCTTCCGCTGGAGGCGCAGCGCCGTGTACATCCCGACGTAGCCGCCGCCGACCACGAGAATGTGCGTGCCGGGCGGTGGTTCGGGGCTCGTCCCCCGATTGATCGCAGCCTTCACCATCCCATGAGGCATCCCGCTCCGGGGTTTGTCCACAGGCCCGGCAAATTGTGTGACTGGCGGATGTGGCCGGAAGCGGTGCCGCGTTTTCCCGCAGGTTGGGATAAACATGCAGGTCAGAGCGGGGTAACGCGCTCAACGCACCGGTCCGAATCGGGAAGGTTCGCCTCGTTGCTCCGATCGGGGTGCACACCGTGCGGAACAACCCTCTTCTGAATTGACTCCGGCTCAACTATGTTCGTACCTCGTCGGGGTGTCGGGTCCGGCCACCCGACTGTCAGGGCGGGGAGTCTCCGGGGGGAGACGTCATTACCGGGGGAACGGTTATGCATATTCAGGACTCTCATTGGCAGGCTGCTGTCGTCGCGTCGGCGGACGGCATGGGACGTACGGGCGGTGGTGGGAGCGCTTCCCGCTCCGCACCGCTGCGCGTGGACGCCCAGCGGAATCTGGAGCATGTGCTCCGCGCCGCGCGCGAGGTCTTCGGTGAACTGGGGTACGGGGCGCCGATGGAGGACGTGGCGCGCCGCGCCCGCGTCGGCGTCGGCACGGTGTACCGCCGGTTCCCGAGCAAGGACGTGCTGGTCCGGCGGATAGCCGAGGAGGAGACCGCGCGCCTGACCGACCAGGCGCGCACCGCCCTCGGCCAGGAGGAGGAGCCGTGGTCGGCCCTCTCCCGCTTCCTGCGGACCTCCGTCGCCTCGGGCGCGGGCCGGCTGCTGCCGCCGCAGGTGCTGCGGGTCGGCGTGGACGTCGACGAGTCGACGGTGGTCGGCGGAGCACCGGCGCTGGAGCCGGTCGAGCCGCTGGAGGCGGTGACGTCGCTGCCCGCCGAGGCGCGGGTGCCGCAGCAGCGCCAGGCGGGTCTGCCGGGCACGCCCGACCTGCGGGTCGTCGAGCCGCGCACGACGTCCGCCGACGAGCTCGACGACGCGGGGGCGGCCGAGCTGCTCGCGGTCGTGGGCCAGCTGGTGGACCGCGCGCGCGAGGCGGGCGAGCTGCGACGTGACGTCACGGTGGCCGACGTACTGCTGGTGATAGCGACGGCGGCGCCCTCGCTGCCGGACGCGCACCAGCAGGCGGCGGCGTCCGCCCGGCTGCTCGACATCCTCCTTGAGGGGCTGCGGTCGCGGCCGGCGTCGTGAGGCGCTGATCGTCGGCCGACGGCTTCGGCGGTCCGCCGCCGGTCCGGGGCGGGCGGGCTCCGGCCTTCCGTGCTCGCGTCAGTCGATCCTTCCCCGTACGGGGAAGGAGTAGTGCCGCGGTGCGGGAAGTCTCCCCGGATGAGTGGTTGACGCTCCGGGGGCTCCGCCGGGCCGTGGACTCTGTGGCACGCTTGCCCGGTGGTCGGGTCTGAGCGCGCTTACGGGGGCTTCCGCGATGAACGTTGACGGGCGGGACGAGTCGCTCGGAGGCGGCAGCGGGACGGAGCCGGGCGGGCTGCCGGCCCGGCACGTGCCGAGCCAGGGCGGCCCCGGCGGACGTCCGGACGGCGACGGCGAGCCCGGCGGGACCGTACTGCCCGGCCCCTGGGGCTCCGCCCACCAGTCCGACGCCCCAACGTCCGGATCCGGCGCGTCCGGGTCCGGCGCGGAAGCCAGCGTTCCGCAGCAGCGCGAGCGCGGCACCGGTACCACCAAGCCGACCGCGCCCGAGCTCGCCACCGCCGACGCCGAGCTGATCCAGCGGATGCGGGCGGGCGACGACAGCGCGTACGAGGAGCTGTTCCGGCGGCACTCGGACGCGGTGCGCCGCTACGCGCGCACCTGCTGCCGGGACGCGCACACCGCCGACGACCTGACGGCCGAGGTGTTCGCCCGCACCCTCCAGGCGGTGCGCGGCGGGGCCGGGCCCGAGCAGGCCGTGCGGGCGTACCTCATGACGACCGTGCGCCGCGTCGCCGCGTCCTGGACCAAGACCGCCAAGCGCGAGCAACTGGTCGAGGACTTCGCGCTCTTCGCCGACCAGGCCGCCCGCACCTCGGACGGCCGGGACGGCGACACCGTCGACCTCGGCGCGGACGTACGGGCGATGCACGAGGCGGAGCAGTCGCTCGCCCTCCAGGCGTTCCGCTCGCTGCCCGAGCGGTGGCAGGCGGTGCTCTGGCACACCACGGTCGAGGAGGAGTCGCCCAGCGAGATCGCCCCGCTGTTCGGGCTGAGCGCCAACGCCACGGCTGTGCTCGCCTCCCGGGCCCGGGAGGGCCTGAAGCAGGCGTATCTCCAGGCGCATGTCTCCACCGCGCTCACCGAGGGCGGCGACTGCGCCCGTTACGCGGACCGGCTCGGGGCGTACGCGCGCGGGGGCCTGCGGATGCGGGCCGAGCGGGGCCTGAGCAAGCACCTGGAGGAGTGCGCCAAGTGCCGGCTCGCGGTCGTCGAGCTCAAAGACGTCAACGCCGGGATTCCCGCGCTGCTGCCGGTCGCGGTGGTCGGCTGGTTCGCCGCCGGGTACTCGCTCAAGGCCGCCGGGATCGTGGCGGGCGGCGCCGCCGGTGCGGCAGGCGCGGGTGCCGCCGCGGCCGCCGGGGGCGGAAGTTCGTCGGGGAGCACGGCCGGAGGTGCCGTCGCCTCGGAGGGGCTCGGCGCCCCGGCCAAGGCGGGCATCGCGGCGGCGGTCGCCGTCGCGGTGGCCGCAGGTGTGGTCTTCGCGCTCAGCGGCAACGACAGCAAGCCGCCCGCGAAGCCCGAGGCCAAGCCCCCGGCGGTGGTCCCGGTCGTCCCGCAGAAACAGCCGCCCTCCCCCACACCGGAGCCCCCGGCGCCGCCCGCGCCCGTGCCGCCGCCCCCGCCGCTGCCGCCGAAGAAGCCGTCCCCCCGGCCGACGCCCAAGCCCGTACCCCCGAAGCCCAAGCCGAAGCCGCCCGCCCCGGCGCCGAAGCCCACGCCGCCGAAGCCCAAGCCGACCCCTCCCCCGCCGCCCCCGGTGCAGACGGTCTACCAGGTCAACCGGCTCCAGTACGGCGTGTTCGGCGACCACACCAAGCCCGAGGTGCGGCTCGACGGGTCCAGCTGGCTCTGGCAGCGCTGGGGCCTGTCGATCGACGACCAGCCGTACAGCCATGGCGTGACCGTGCACGCGAGGTCGTCGGTGACCATCGACCTCAACCGCCAGTGCTCGTCCTACGACGCGTTCGCGGGGGTGGACGATCTGACGATGGGCCTGGGCGCGGTGCGGTTCTCGGTGTACGGGGACGGGACGCTGCTGTGGCGCTCGCCCGTGATGCACGGCGGCGACCCTGCGGTGGCGGTGCACGCCGATCTCTCGGGCCACCGGACGCTGCGTCTGGTGGTCGATCCGCACACGCCGTTCGGGTCGGTGGCGCTCGCGGACTGGGCGAAGTCGGTCATCAACTGCCGCTGAGGCGACGACGACCCGGCTACGAACCGCTGACCGCCGCTTCCAGCAGCGCCACGACCTCCGTGGTGGAGAGCGTGGACCCGGCCGCGCTCTCCTCCTCGTACACCTTCGGTCCCAGCTCCTCGCTCAGCCGGGCGCGCAGGGCGTCGAGAGCCGTGCGGTCCGGGACCCAGAGGGGGATTCCGGCGCGCCAGGTGGTGGCGGCGGCCAGGACGCGGGTGGCCGGGCGGAGTTCACCGAGGTCGGGCAGCATGCGGGCGGCGCCCTCGGCGCAGTGCGCGAGCAGGATCTCGGCGCAGTCGCTCGCCACGGCGGCGCGCAGGGCGGCCGCGAGCCCCCGTACTCCGGCGGCGGGCCCCGACTCGGCCCCCGCGACCCGGGCGCCCAGGCCGTCCAGGATCGCGGTGAAGTGCGGCGGCGGGATGGTGCGGGCGCACTCGGCGACGGCCCGGTCGTACTCGGCCCGGCCGACGGCCGCATCGCCCCGGTCCAGGGCCATGCAGGCGCGCAGATAGTGCACATAGGAGGCGGTCTCGAAGACGCTGTAGCGGACGGCGTCCGCCGAGGCCTCCTCAAGCAGCGCCTCGGCCCGGTCGAAGTCGCCGGAGCGGTAGGTGAGTTCGGCGATACGGGCCAGCAGGAACGGGGACTCGGCGTGCGCGCCGACCTCGCGGGCCAGACCGAGCGCCTCCTCGTACGCGGGTCGCGCATCCTCCGGGCGGCCGCGCATCATCGCCGCCTCGCCCACGGCGCTGGCCACCTGCGCGCGCATCCAGCGGTCGCCGACGCGGCGGCCGATCTCGCGCAGCTCGGCGAGGTCAGCGTCCACGTCCCAGACGCCGCCGGGCATGTCGATGACCATGTGCGTACGGAACATGAGACTGACGCCGATCTCCCATTCACCGCCGTACGCACGGCAGTTGGCGACCACGGCGTCGGCGCAGGCGCGCACCTCGGCGGGGGTGTCGAAGAGGAACGCGGCGAACGGCCAGAGCAGGGGGAAGGTCGCCGCCTGCGGCCCGCCCTGCCCGAAGGCGTCCCTCAGGCGGGCCATCTCCGCCAGGCCCTCGGGCGTACGCAGGGCGTCGGCGGGGCTGGACTCGGTCAGCAGGAACGTCCGCAGCAGCGAGAGCCGCATGCGCGGCCAGTAACCGGGATCGTCGGGGTCGTCCGTCGCCCTCGCGTCCAGGGCCAGGACGCGCTCGGCCCAGCCGGCGCCCTCGGCACGGTAGTTGCGCAGCCACCAGAACCAGCCCATGGCGAGGGCGAGTTCGCCGCCGCCGACCGGGTCGGGGTCGGTGACGGTGACCCGGTGGAGCACGGCCCGGATGTTGTCGAGCTCGCTCTCCAGGCGCCGGATCCAGGGCAGCTGCCCGTGCGAGCGAAGGAGCGGGTCGGCGGTGAGGACGAGGTCGCGGTAGTACGCGGTGTGGGCGCGGGCGGCCTCGGCGAGCGTGTCCGGCGCCTGGGCCGCGCGCTCGGTGGCGTACTCGTGGATGGTCTCCAGCATCCGGTAGCGCATACCGCCCGCGTCGGGGTCCGGGGCGGCCACGACCAGGGACTTGTCGACGAGGGCGGCGAGGTCGTCGGTGGAGTCTCTGGTCGATCCGCAGACGGCCTGGGCGGCGGACAGGTCCCAGCCGCCGGCGAAGACGGAGGCGCGGCAGAGCACCGCGCGCTCGTGCTCGTCGAGCAGGTCCCACGACCAGTCGACGACCGCACGCAGCGTCTGCTGCCTGGGGAGTACGGTCCGGCTTCCGCTGGTCAGCAGCCGGAACCGGTCGTCCAGGCGGTCCGCGATCTGGCGGGGCGTCAGCAACCGCAGCCGGGCGGCGGCCAGTTCGATCGCCAGCGGCAGACCGTCGAGCCGTCGGCAGATCTCGGCGATGGCCTCGGGGTCGTCGCGCGGATCGAAGTCCGGTCGTACGGTACGGGCGCGCTCGGCGAAGAGGCGGTGCGCGGGGTCGGGCGGCAGCGGCTCGACCGGGCGGACGCGTTCGCCGGGCACGCCGAGGGGTTCGCGGCTGGTGGCGAGGATCCGCAGGCCCGGGCAGTGCGTCAGGAGCGTCTCGGCGAGGCGGGCGGCGGCGCCGATGACGTGCTCGCAGTTGTCGAGCACGATCAGGGTGGCGGGGGCGGCGGACAGATGGTCGACGAGCCGTGCGACCGGGTCGTCGGCGTGCGGCTGCCCCTCGCGTCCCAGCAGCGTGGTCTCGCGCAGGCCGAGCGCGGAGACGACCGCGCCGGGGACGGCGTCGGGGTGCTCCAGCGGGGCGAGCTCGGCGAGCCAGGCCGGGGTGTGGGCGGCGGACTCCTCGGCGAGCCGGGTCTTGCCGGAGCCGCCGGGGCCGGTGAGCGTGACGAGCCGGTGATGCCTCAAGTCCGCGCGGATGGCGACGAGTTCGGGCTCGCGGCCGACGAAGGAGGTGAGGCGGGGGCGGAGGTTGCCGACGGGGGCGGCAGCCGGTGGGTTCAGCAACTCCTGGTGCAGCTGGGTGAGTTCCGGGCCCGGGTCGGCGCCGAGGGCGTCGGCGAGGGTGCGGCGGGCGCTCTCGTACGCGAGGAGGGCGTCGGCGGTACGGCCCTCGGCGCGCAGGGCGCGGATCAGCTGGGCGTGGAGGGGTTCGTCGTACGGGTTCGCCGCGAGCAGTGTGGTGAGCTCGGCGGGCAGCCGCGCGGTGGCGCCCCGGCGCAGGTCGGCCTCGATACGGTCGCGGAGCGCGGCGAAGTGGCGTGCCTCGGCGTGTACGGGGGCGCCGGTGCGGTCGGGGAGGTCGGCGAGGGCGGGGCCGCGCCACAGGTCGAGGGCGGTGCGCAGGGTGCGGGCTGCGGTGTCGGGGTCGCCGTCGGCGAGTTGGCGGGCGCCGGTGCGGGCCAGGTGCTCGAACGCGAACAGGTCCACGTCGTGGGGGCTGTCCACGACGAGGCGGTAGCCGTGCGGGGTGGATGCGACGGCGTCGCGCCCGATCGTTCGCCGCAGGCGGCCTACGAGGGCCTGGAGGGCGGCGGGGGCGTCGGTCGGCGGGGCGTCGGACCAGATGTCGTCGATGAGTGCGGTGTGCGGGACGGGGGTGTTCTGGTCCGCGCGGGCTGCGAGGGCGGTGAGCAGGGCGCGGAGGCGTTGGCCGCCGAGGGGGATGGGTGTGCCGTTGTCGTGGGCTTCGGCGGGGCCGAGGATGTTGTAGGTGTGCGGCACGGGGTCATTGTCGCGTGAGTTTTCCCCACCCCGCCCCTTCCCGAAAGCCTTGCGGGCGGCTGGGTTCTTTGGCTGACCGCCGGTGGGGGCTTGTCGCGCAGTTCCCCGCGCCCCTTGATGGGCCCTTCGGGCCCTCCTTAGGGGCGCGGGGAACTGCGCGACGGACTACGCCCGCAGCGTCGGTCTCCCCGGTCCCACCCCGCTCGCCACCGCCCGTTGTTTCGGGGCCGCCGTGCCCGTCCAGCATGTGCCGCGGCGGGAGAGGAGGCGGCGGAGCCAGAGTTCGGTGGAGATCAGGTCGGCCAGGCCATCGAGGGGCAGCGGGGTGCCCGAGGCCGCCGCGCGGAGGGCCTTGCGGACCGTTCGGGCCTCGATCAGGCCCGCGTCCGCCAGCAGCGGCGCCTCGAAGAGCGCGATCAGGGGGTCGATCGCGAGCCGCAGGCCCGTGCGGGCCGCCGCCGTCGAGGTGGCGTGGGACGTGGCGCCCCAGCCCGGCGGCAACTCCCGTACGCCGGAGCCCGCCAGCACCGTCCGCAGGATCGCCGCCCGCGCGCCCGGCTGGACCCGTAGCGCCTCGGGGAGGGCGCGGCAGGCCCGTACGACCTGGTTGTCCAGGAACGGGGCGTGCAGGCGCTGGCTGCGGATCTCGGCGGCCTGCTCCAGCACGCGGTGGTCGGCCGCGTAGCGGGCGAGCGCCGCGCGGGCCCGGGCCTCGCCGGGGCGCAGGACCGTGGCCGGGCGGGTCGCCGAGGCCATCAGCCGGATCGATACTTCTGCGAGCGCCTCGCCGGTGAGCCAGCGCGCCGCCGGACCCGGCCGCGTCCACGCGAGGGAGGCGAGGGAGGCGTCCAACGGGCTCTCGGCGTCGTCCACTTGAAGGTCCGCGTCGCGCCGCAGCCGCTCGGCCGCCGACTCGATGCCCGTCCGGTACGGCGTACGGGCCAGCTTGCGCGCGGCCCGGTAGACGGTGAGCGGGACGAAGAGCGAGTGGGCCGACGGGCCGCCCGCCTTCGCCAGCGCCGCCGCCGGGCGGAGCAGATGGCGGCGCTGGCGGTCCATCAGGAGGTCTGCCAGGCGGGCTGGGTGCGCGTCCAATACCTGGCGCGCGCCGCTGCCCGTGAAGTGGTCCGCGCTGCCCGACGCCAGCCTGCGGCGGTGGCGTTCGGCGGTGACCAGCGACGGTCCCGGCTCGTCGGTGAGCGGACCCGCCAACTCCGCGTACGGCAGGGTCTCCTCGCCGCCCGCGACCACCACATGGTGCAGCCGGGGATTGGCCGCGATCACCCCGGCCCGCTCCAGCTCGGCCTCGCCCCTGCGGCCGGGCACGGCCAGGTCGTTGAAGGTGACCGCGAGCAGGCGTTCGCCCGCCCCCGTGCCGTGGCCGAGCACCGTGCCGGGCACGCCGGGCAGCCCGGCGGCGAGCAGGGCGAGGGTGGCCGAGGCCGGGCCGCCGGAGAGGTCCGCGCCGATGCCGGGCGCCGGACCCCCGCGCGCGGCGCGCCGCTCGGCGGGGCCCATGCCGGGAACGGGCCCGGGGTCCGGCGGCAGTGTCTCGGGGGCGTGGCGCGGCGCGGTGAGTCTCGCGCGTACGGCCCCGACCAGGGCCTCCCGTACGCCGTTGACCGCGCTCTCCTCGTCGACCTGGGCCGCGGCCACGGCGAGCGAGGCGACCGGCTCGTAGCCGGTGATCTCCCGCGAGCCCTCCCGCAGCACCAGCGCGTGGCCGGGCGGAATGCGCCGCACCCCCGCGTACGGGGTCGAGTCGCCGAGCGCCTCCGGTACGTCCGGGCAGGCCAGCAGGGCCGCCAAGTGGCCGATGTCCAGCTGGGCCTCGATGAGGTCGGCGAGCGGCAGGGCGGCCGTGGCGTAGGCGGTGCCGGTCGCCCAGGGCGTGTAGAACACGGGGCGTGCGCCGGCCAGGTCGCCGACGACAGTGACCCGTCGGCCGACCTGCGCAACCGCCGTATAGCTGCCGGGCCACGCGGAAAGGTGCCGCAGTGCGCCCCCGCGTGCCGCGAAAAGGCCGACCCGCAGCTCCTCGTCACTGGCGGCGCAGCAGCCGAGGATCGCGAGCCGGGTGTCCGCCCCCACGCTGACCACCCGGATCTCGTCGGGCCGCCAGTCACCGACCGCCCAGAGCGGGTCGGGGTCGCCCCACAGCAGCTGGGAGCCGACGGGGTGCACGGTGCGCCCCTCCTCGGGCGCACCCACGGCACCGGCCGTCCCCGCGGCACCGAATCTCGCGGCGACACTGCTCCAGCCCACCAGCCACCGCATCGCCGCCTCCACAGCCTGTGGACAACTCGTCGCACGCGCCGCAGAACCAGCGGGAGCCGTACTTCCGCGTACTGGCGTGTGGTTCCGAGGTCGCTCGGGACCATGCTGCCATGACAATGGCGCGCGGGAGGGACCTCGGGGTAGCGCGCGCAAAAAGTGAACGCGCCCCCTGGGATGGCCGATTGACGGCCCCGAGTGCGCCCCCGGCATGAGAAGAAACGGTCTTCCCGGTCGGTAACCGACCATCGGTTTTCGGCCAACTTCGGCCCACGCGCGCGTGGCGCACGCCCTGGAGGGGGCATGAAACCGAGAGGAAAGCGGAGGCGGAACAAGCACAGTCCGGGAGGCGCTGTCCGCCTCCCGGACCGGTCCGCCGCCCGCGGGGATTGAGGCGGCGGTGTCCCCCAGCCCACTGGATCCAGTGCAGCGGGCCGACCCACGCACCTCACATGGAAGCGCTCCCCACGCGTTCGCGGCCAGAGCGCACGCACCGCGCACGGCCACACACCCGGAGCACACAGGAGGCGTCCCAAGTCGTCCGCCCGGTAAACAATCTCGCCATCCGGAACACCGCCTCTTAACGCTTGGGATGCGGCGAACTACGCTGGGTGTACTGCTGTTCTCCGCGGGCGGCATATTCCTGGGGGCTCGGCCACATGATTGTGCGGCCGGACGGGGCCTCGGGGCGCCGCCCCGGGGGACGCCGTCTGTGTCGAGGGGTGGCGCATGTCCAGGGAGCTACGCGGGCCGAACGAGAAGCTCGGCACCGTTCTCGCCCTCGCGGGAATAAGCAACGCCGGACTGGCACGGAGGGTCAACGACCTCGGCGCACAGCGCGGCCTGACGCTTCGTTACGACAAGACGTCGGTGGCCAGGTGGGTGTCCAAGGGCATGGTGCCGCAAGGGGCCGCGCCCCACCTGATCGCGGCGGCCATCGGCGCCAAGCTCGGCCGCCCGGTGCCGCTGCACGAGATCGGGCTCGCCGACGCCGACCCGGCGCCCGAGGTCGGTCTGGCGTTCCCGCGCGACGTGGGCGAGGCGGTGCGCTCGGCGACCGAGCTCTACCGGCTGGATCTGGCCGGGCGGCGGGCGGGCGGTGGCGGCATCTGGCAGTCGCTGGCCGGATCCTTCGCGGTCAGCGCGTACGCGACCCCCGCGTCCCGCTGGCTCATAACCCCCGCCGACTCGTCGGTGGCGCGGGAGCACGACGGGGCGGCCGGGACACCGCTGAAGGTCGGCCACAGCGATGTGGCCAAACTGCGCGAGGCGGCGGAGGACGCGCGCCGCTGGGACTCCAAGTACGGGGGCGGGGACTGGCGTTCGTCGATGGTTCCCGAGTGCTTACGGGTGGACGCGGCGCCGCTGCTGCTCGGCTCGTACTCCGACGAGGTCGGCCGGGGACTGTTCGGGGCGAGTGCCGAACTGACCAGGCTGGCCGGGTGGATGGCCTTCGACACCGGTCAGCAGGAGGCCGCCCAGCGCTACTACATCCAGGCGCTGCGCCTCGCGCGCGCCGCGGCCGACGTGCCGCTCGGCGGCTATGTCCTCGCCTCCATGTCGCTCCAGGCCACCTACCGCGGCTTCGCCGACGAGGGCGTGGACCTCGCGCAGGCCGCCGTCGAGCGCAACCGGGGCCTGGCGACCGCCCGCACCATGAGCTTCTTCCGTCTGGTGGAGGCACGCGCGCACGCGAAGGCGGGCGACGCGCTCGCGGCCGGCGCCGCCCTGAAGGCGGCCGAGTCCTGGCTGGAGCGCTCCCGGGACGGCGACGCGGACCCGTCCTGGCTGGGCTTCTACTCCTACGACCGGTTCGCGGCGGACGCGGCCGAGTGCTACCGCGATCTGAAGGCCCCTCGCCAGGTGCGCCGCTTCACCGAGCAAGCGCTGTCGAGGCCCACCGAGGAGTTCGTCCGCTCGCACGGCCTGCGGCTTGTGGTGAGCGCGGTGGCCGAGCTGGAGTCGGGCAATCTGGACGCGGCGTGCGCGGCGGGCACGCGCGCGGTGGAGGTCGCCGGGCGCATCTCGTCGGCCCGCACCACGGAGTACGTACGGGATCTGCTGCACCGCCTGGAGCCGTACGGGGACGAGCCCCGCGTCGTCGAGCTGCGCGAACGCGCGAGGCCGCTCCTGGTGGCCCCGGCGTAGATCACTTCCGCCACGGGTTTACGGGCGTTGTCAGTGGGCCAGTGCAGTATGTGATTGCCAGGGGTTCCGGCGGGCGGCGCGGCCGCCGTCGGGCCCGGTGTCTTCGAAGAGATGCGGCCGGGTGGGAGGTGCTGGGGTGAGCGCGTACGACTGTGACGTACTGGTGATCGGCGGCGGGATCGTCGGCCTGTCGACGGCGTACGCCCTGACGCAGGCCTCGCCCGGGACGCGCGTGACCGTCCTGGAGAAGGAGGACGGCCCGGCCCGCCACCAGACCGGCCGCAACAGCGGGGTGATCCACAGCGGGATCTACTACCGCCCCGGCTCCCTGAAAGCGCGCTACGCGGTGCGGGGCGCGGCCGAGATGGTCCGCTTCTGCGCCGAGCAGGGCATCGCGCACGAGGTGACCGGAAAACTCATCGTGGCGACCGAGCGCGCCGAGCTGCCGAGGCTGCACGCGCTGGCCCAGCGCGGCCGGGCCAACGACATCCCGGTGCGCGAGCTCGGCCCCGCCCAGATAGCCGAGTACGAACCGGAGGTCCGGGGCCTCGCCGCGATCCACGTCGGCACGACCGGGGTGTGCGACTACGGCGCGGTCGCGGCCCGCCTGGCCGAGCTGTCCGGCGCGCGGATCCTGTACGGGACGCAGGCGATACGGATATCCCGCCGCCCCGACGCAGGCGTCGCGGTGCGCACCTCGACCGGGGCGGTGCTGCGGGCCCGGGCGCTGGTGAACTGCGCAGGGCTGCACTGCGACAGCGTGGCGCGGCTGGCCGGGGACGACCCGGGGGTGCGGATCGTCCCGTTCCGGGGCGAGTACTACGAGCTGGCGCGGCCCGGACTGGTGAAAGGTCTCGTCTACCCGGTGCCGGACCCGGCGTTCCCGTTCCTCGGGGTGCATCTGACCCGGGGCATCGACGGTGGAGTCCACGTCGGGCCGAACGCGGTGCCGGCGACGGCCCGCGAGGGCTACGACTGGCGCACGATCCGCCCCGCCGAGCTCGCCACCACGCTGACCTGGCCGGGCTCCTGGCGGATGGCGGCCCGGCACTGGCGGTACGGGGCGGGCGAGATCCACCGCTCGCTGTCCCGCCGCGCCTTCACGGAGGCGGTGCGAAGGCTGCTCCCGGCGGTGACCGAGTCCGACCTGCACCCGGCGCCCGCCGGAGTCCGCGCCCAGGCGGTCCTGCGCGACGGCACCCTGGTCGACGACTTCCTCATCCGCGAGGCCCCCCGCACGATCCACGTCCTGAACGCCCCGTCCCCCGCCGCGACGGCCTCGCTCCCCATCGGCCGCGAGGTGGCGAGACGGGCGCTGGGGGTGCTGGGGGCGACGCGGGTGTAGCCGTGGCCTCTGGGGTGCGCGGGCCCGGGCACGTAGAATCGGTTCATTGTGTCTGAGCAGCCCCACACCTCCCCCGCCCGTCGCCCCAAGGGCGAGCCCCGGTTTCCCGGGGGTCCCGTCGCCGATCCCGCCGGGTCTCACCACGAGCGCCGGATCCGGAGTTTCCAGCCGCGCCGCAGTCGGGTGACCACCGGCCAGGGCGAGTACCTGGAGCGGCTGTGGCCGCTGTGGGGGCTCGACATCGACGGGCTGAGCAAGCTCGATCTGAAGGAGATGTTCGACGGGCTGCCCGTCGTCCTGGAGATCGGGTTCGGGATGGGCGAGGCGACGGCCGAGATGGCCGCCGAGGACCCCGGCACCGGAATCCTCGCCGTCGACGTCCACACCCCCGGCCAGGGCAACCTCCTGGGCCTCGCGGAGCGGGGCGGCCTCAGCAACATCCGGGTGGGCAACGGCGACGCGATCATCCTGCTGCGCGAGATGCTGGAGCCGGAGTCGCTGGACGGGCTGCGCGTCTACTTCCCGGACCCGTGGCCCAAGAAGCGCCACCACAAGCGCCGCATCATCCAGCCCGACTTCCTCACGCTCGTCGCACCCCGGCTCAAGCCCGGCGCCGTACTGCACTGCGCCACCGACTGGGAGCCGTACGCCGAGCAGATGCTGGAGGTGCTTAGCGCGCACCCCGCGTTCGAGAACACCCAGGCCGACGGCGGCTACGCGCCCCGCCCCGCGTTCCGCCCGCTGACCCGCTTCGAGGGCCAGGGCCTGGACAAGGGCCATGTCGTCCACGACCTGCTGTTCCGGCGCGTGGCCGACCTGCCGTCCGCCTGACGGGCGACCCCACGCGCCGCCCGCGAAGGACCCGGGCACCGTCGCGGATTGTCGGTGCGGGTCGTTAGGGTCGTCTGGTGTCGTCCGAATCGCTTCCGCACCGCTCTCCGCCGGGCCCGGTCCAGCCGGTCCCGGACTGTCGCGCGCAGCCGCGGTTCGACGCCGTCCCGGAGCGCGCGAAGTGGCGCTACCGGCCCCGGCGGGACTTCTGGCGCTCCAAGGCCCTGCGGGCCGGCGCGCTGATCACCCTGCTCGCCCTCTGCGGCCTGGTCATCCTCGCCATCGTGCGGGACCAGACGGGCACGGAGGGGTTCCTGGTGGGGCTCGGCCTCGCCGTGCTGCCGGTGCCGCTGCTCGGCACCGCGTTCCGCTGGCTCGACCGGGTCGACCCGGGCCCGTGGCGCAATCTGCTGTTCGCCTTCGCCTGGGGCGCGTGCGCCGCGGCCCTGGTGGCGATCATCGCGAACTCGTTCGCGACCAAGTGGATAGCCACCGCGACCGCCGACCCGTCCTCCGCCGACCACCTGGGCGCGACCGTGATCGCGCCAGTCGTGGAGGAGAGCGCCAAGGCTGCTGCCGTACTGCTGCTCTTCCTGTTCCGAAGACGGGATTTCAAGGGGATAGTCGACGGCGTCGTCTTCGCGGGCTTCACCGCGACCGGCTTCGCCTTCACCGAGAACATCCTCTATCTGGGCAACGCCTTCGGCGAGGACCAGGCCAGCCACACCGCCGGGCTCGCCTCGACGACGGCCGCGACCTTCTTCGTACGGATCGTGATGTCGCCGTTCGCGCATCCGCTGTTCACGGTGTGCACGGGCATAGGCTTCGGCGCCGCGGCCCTCGCCTCGGCCCGCTGCCGCTGGCGCCGCATCGGGCTGCCGATACTCGGCCTGCTGATGGCGATGGGCATGCACGCGCTGTGGAACGGCTCGTCGACGTTCGGGACGTACGGCTTCTACCTGGTGTACGCGGCGTTCATGGTGCCCGTCTTCGGCCTGCTCACCTGGCTCGCGATATGGAGCCGCCAGCGCGAGCTGCGCACGGTCGCCGCCGAGCTGCCCGCGTACGCGGCGGCGGGCTGGCTCGGCCCGGCCGAACCGCTGGCGCTCTCCTCGATGCGGGCCCGCTCGATGGCCCGCGACTTCGCGCACCGCACCTACGGCGGCCGCCGGGCGGCGCGCACGGTCGCAGAGTACGAGGCGTTCGCGACGGCCCTGGCGTTCCTGCGCCACCGGGCCCACCAGGGCTCGGCGGGAGCGGACTTCACGGCCCGCGAGCAGGAGCTGCTGCACCATCTGTGGGAGCGCAAGGCCGTCGCCGGTCCCGCGCTGCTGTACGCGGCGGGCGCGGCGGGCCGCATCTGGATCCCGCCCCAGCCGCACCCGTACGGCCCCCGCGCCCCGTACAACCCTCCGGCGTCCTACGCCCCCTACGGCTACGAGGCCCCGTACGGCACACAGGCACCGCACGGCACCGCCCCCGCCCCCGAGCAGTCCGCGCCGTACAACCCCTACCTGCGCTGACCCCCGTACAGCTGCCGCGCCTTACGCCGACGCGGTCTTCAGCTCGCTCAGCTCCGCGTCCGTGAGCTCGAAGTCGGCGATCGCGACGAGCGCGGGAAGCTGCTCGACCGTGCGGGCCGAGGCGATCGGGGCGACGACGGTGGGCTGGGCGGCGAGCCAGGCGAGCGCGACGGTGGCGTGCTCGACGCCGCGCTCGCGCGCGATCCGGTCGAGCGCGGCCAGCACCTTTATGCCCCGGTTGGTCTGGAGGTACTGGCCCGCCTTGCCGGCCCGCTCGCTGTCGATGGTCATGCCCGGGCGGTACTTGCCGGTCAGGAACCCGGAGGCGAGCGCGTAGTACGGGACGGCGGCCAGGCCCGAGCGGCCGGCGGTGTCCTGGAGCCGGCCCTCGTAGGTGCCGCGCGAGACCAGGTTGTACTCCGGCTGGAGGGCGACGTACTTGGCCAGGCCCTCGCGGTCCGCGAAGTCCAGCGAGTCCTGAAGGCGCGCCGGGGAGATGTTGGAGGCGGCGACCGCGCGGACCTTGCCGTCCTGCACCAGCTGGTCGAGGGCGGTGACGATCTCCTCGACGGGGACGGACTCGTCGTCGCGGTGCGTGTAGTAGAGGTCGATGTAGTCGGTGCCCAGGCGCCGCAGGGACGCGTCGACGCCGGCCTTGATCGTGGTGGGCGAGAGGCCCTTGTACTTGAGGTGGGCGCCGACCTTGGTGGCGACGACGACGTCCTCGCGGTTGCCGCGCGCGGCGAGCCAGCGGCCGATGATCCGCTCGGACTCACCGCCCTCGTTGCCCGGGGCCCACTGCGAGTACGCGTCGGCCGTGTCCACGAAGTTGCCACCGGCGGCGGTGTACGCGTCGAGCACGGCGAACGACGCCGCCTCGTCGGCGGTCCAGCCGAAGACGTTGCCGCCGAGGGCGAGCGGGAAGACGGAGAGGTCCGAGGCACCGAGCGGGCGCAGAGAGGTCATGAGGGGGCAACGGCGTTGTGGGGCACGGGTATTCCGGATACGACCGCCCGGCGGGAGCCCGGGGCGGAACTCGGCCCCGGGCCGCACCTGGCCCGGGGTCGGGCCCGGCCTACGGGTTGAGCCCCTTGGACTGCAGCCACGCCATCGGGTCGATGCCCGTCCCGTCCGGCGTGTGCACCTCCAGGTGCAGATGCGGGCCCGTGACGTTGCCGGTGGCGCCGACGCGGCCGATCGTGTCGCCCGTGCTGACCTGCTGGCCCGCGCTGACCGCGATCGACGACTGGTGGCAGAACCAGAGCTCGGAGCCGTCGTCCAGCTCGATGACCGTGCGGTAGCCGTACGAGCCGGACCAGCCCGCCGACTTGACCGTGCCGCTGTGGATCGCCTTCAGGGGCGTACCGGTCGGGGCGGCGAAGTCGAGGCCCGTGTGGTGGCCGGAGGCCCACATCGAACCGGCCTCGCCGAACGTCGAGGTGATCGTGTACGAGGCGACCGGCAGCGAGTAGCTCTTGGCGAGCTGCGCGAGGCGCTCCTCCTCCGCCTTCTTCGCGGCGGCCTCCTCGGCGGCCTTCTTCTCGGCCGCCGCCTTCTGCTGCGCGGCGGTCTGCGCGGCCTTCGCCTCGGCCGCGGCCTTGTCGGCCGCCGCCTTCTCGGCGCTCACCCTGGCCTCGGCCTCGGCGTTGTTCTGCTGCTGTTCGGCCTGCTGGAGGATGCGGGCGCGCAGGGCCTCGCCCGCGTCGGTGGCACCCTGTTCGGCCTCAGCACTGGAGACGCCCGCCATGGTGAGCGGGGCGCTCGCCACGGCCCTGTCGGCCTGGGCGGTCGGGGACGCGTCCGGGGTGTCGTCGCCCGCGATGTCCGATATCAACGTGCCCACGCCCGGCAGGGACTTGACGTCCGGAAGCTTGTCGGCGACCGAGTCGGGCAGGGATATGGAGACCGGCGGCTTCGTCTGCGCGCTGGCCATGCCGCCCGCGCCGACGGCCGCGATGACGCCTACGCCGAGGACGGTGGAGCTGCGGGCGAGCCCGCCGCGCTGCTTGGCGACGCGGTGCCGGCCGCGTACAGCACGCAGGGACTCCTCGGTGGGGTCCCACGGCTCCCACTCCTCGGTGTCACTGGGCGCGGGCCCGTACAGGGAGACGGGGGGAACCGGCGGGGTGCCGAGGGCAGGCTCGTTGGACGCCACGGGGGCGCACTCCTTTCCTTCCTTCTGGCCTACCGGGTTAGCTGACGGGTTCGGAGCAGGAAGGTCTCCTACGGGCACCTCAGAAGGGTGCGAAGGTGCCCGATTCACCCCAAGTTGATGGTTCCCCGGTTCCCTTGCGGGATTCGGCGCATGCGCACGGTGCCGCCTAGGCGACGGCTGGGACGACCGCGCTGCGTTATCGAACGTTAATAGACACCCGGACCTGTTTCCAAGCTGTTCCCGTTGATCCTTAATGACAGTGCGTCAAACAGCGTGCGCTGAGCGGCCGTTCGGACACGAAGGGTCACGAAGCAGCCGGATCAGGGTCACGGCACCACCGGCATCGTCCGGCGCCGCTCCGGCTGGCGCACCCCGGGGCGGCTCACCGCGAGCAGCGCCATGTCGTCGCTCGCGCCCCCGCCCGTATGTCTGCGTACGTCGTCGACGAGCGCGTCCAGCAGCTCCTCCGGCCCCGGGAAGATCCGGCCGCGCAGCCGCTCGTGCGGGTCGTAGAAGTCGCCCGGGGCCTCGGCCGCGCGGGCCTCGGAGAGGCCGTCGGTGTAGAGCAGCAGCGTCGCGCCGGGCGGGAACGGGTACGCGTCCGCCCGGTCCGGCCACACCCCGAGCTCCGCCATCCCCAGCGGCAGCGCGGGGTCGGCGGGGGTGAGCGCGTCGAGCCTGCCGTCCGCGTGCAGGAGCAGCGGCTCGGGGTGCCCCCGGTTCACCAGGCGTACGCACTCGCGGCCGGGCGGGATCTCGGCGAGCACGGCGGTGGTGAACCCCTCGAAGGCGTCCAGGCCGTCGCGCCGGGTGCCCTCCCGGGCCAGCGCCCGCTCCAGCCGCCCGGCCACGTCCTCCAGCGACGGCTCCTGCTCGGCGGCCTCCCGGAACGCCCCGATGACCACGGCCACCGCCTCGACCGCCCCGAGCCCCTTGCCGCGCACGTCCCCGACGACGAGCCGCACCCCGTACGGCGTGTCCTGGACGGCGAACAGGTCGCCCCCGATGAACGCGCCCGCCTGCGCCGCCTCGTACCGCGCGGCGACCTGGAGTCCGCCGATGCGTCCGCCGGGCTTGGGCAGCACCGCGCGCTGGGCGGTCTCCGCGATGACGCGCGCGGAGGCCAGGCGCTCGCCGCTGCGGCGCAGGGTGCGGTTGATGACCAGGGCGAGCAGGGCGACCGTGCACACGGTGAGCAGCTCGCTGACCGCCTCGGCGGTGCTGGGGACATCGTGGAGGTAGTTGGTGAGCAGCACCGACGCGACGGCGCCCGCGCCGGTGACGGCCGTACCGACCCGGCCGAAGAACGAGGCGGAGATCAGGGGCGCGGCCGAGTAGAGGGCGGCGGCGGTGAGATCGGGCGGCGTCGAGACGTCGAAGACGACGCCGACGACGAGGATCAGGGCGGGCAGGACGCGCACGAGGCCGAGGCGCCGCCTGGGGGCGTCATCCTCCACCGGGTCGAGGCGCCCGGGCCCCTCCCGGCCCTCGTCCTCTCCTAGCTGCCGCACCTGTCGTCTCCCTGCGCGTCCGCCGGGCTGCCGACCTGCCGTGCCCCACCCAGGCTGTCGGCCGGCGTGCGCGACGGCGACCGCACCTCGGCCAACCGGGTTAGCGGCGATCGGCTCCCGTCGCGATGAGCCGCGCCCGGCACCGTCGGGGCCCGGAGAGCCCCCGTACGCACGTCCCTCTGGCGTGCCGACGGGCCGCAGGGGGCCCGTGCACGGCCGGGACGCCGCCCTTGGTGTGCCCCGGCGCGGACAGCCAGGACACGGCGGCCGGTGGCAGCGAGACGCACATCAGCAGCGCGCACGCGGCGAGGAACAGCGGCACGACGGGCACTCTCCGCCGCGTCGCCGCCCCGATCCGGGCCATCGATTCCAGCAGCCCCGCCACGTGCTCGCGCATAGCAATCGGGAGACTACTTTACGTAAGTGTCGAGTTCCCGTGAAACGCCACAGGGCCCGGCACATGTCATATGTGCCGGGCCCTGTGGACTTCAGTAGCGGGGACAGGATTTGAACCTGCGACCTCTGGGTTATGAGCCCAGCGAGCTACCGAGCTGCTCCACCCCGCGTCGGTAAACACAACTGTACGGCATGCGGGGAGGTGCTCCGTACCGGATTGGCTCCGGCCGCCCCATCGGGCCGGATCAGGCCGACCAGTGGCCCCGGGAGGCGGCGAGCACGAACCCCGGGCCGAAGCCGATGATCAGGCCGTACTGGCGGTCGGCGGGGGCCTGCGCGAAGGTGCGGGCGAGGACGTCGAGGACGGCCGAGCCGCCGAGGTTGCCGTTGGCGGCCAGGCTCGCCCAGGCGTGCCGCAGGTCGCCGTGGTCGCGGTCGCCGTTGAGCCCGAAGCCGATGGCGGCGTCCTCCAGGACCCGGGGCCCGCCCGGGTGGACGACCGCGAACTCCAGCGCCCGGCCGCTGCCGCCGAGCCACTTGCGTACCGCCGGCAGGCTGTCGTTGAGGGCGGCGGTGGCGGCGGAGGTGGAGTCGAAGTGCAGCCCCGCGCCGGACAGGCGCCCCTGGTAGCGGTCGATGCTGTCGGGCAGCACGTACTCGAAGGTGTCCTCGATGACGAAGCTCGGCCCGGCCCAGGCGGGGGTGTCGGAGACGACGACCGCGCCCGAGCCGTCCCCGAAGAGCACCTTGTAGATCATCGACTCGCGGCTGGAGTCCGTGTGGTTGTAGGTGGCCGTGGAGAGGCATTCGGCGACGACCACGAGGACGTGGGAGCCGGGGTGCGCGGCGATGTCCTGGTGCGCCCGGACCAGCCCGTGCGCGCCGCCCGCGCAGCCGACGGTGGCCATCGGGATCCGCCGTACGTCGGGTCGCAGGCCCAGCTCCCGTACGAGCGCGACATCGAGGGACGGCACGGTCCACGAGGTGGTGTGGCTGGTGATGACGCAGTCGATGTCGTCCGGTTCCAGTCCGGCGTGCGCGAGGGCCTCCCGCCCCGCCTGCGCCGCAAGCCGCAGCGCGTCCTCGTACGCGGCCCGGTTCCGCTCCTCGATGGTGGCGTTTCCGGCCACGGTCGGAGCGTGCAGCGGGCGGGTGAAACGGCGGGTCCGGACGGTGGTCGCGCGGGCGATGCGCAGATGCGCCTCAAGGCGCGGCCGATCGGGGTGGGCCCGCCGTATGTCCGCACAGATCTCATCCGTGGCGACTATGTGCTCCGGCAGGACGACGGAGGGAAGGGCTATGTGTACGGGCACGACGGGGCTCCCCTTCGAGAGGCCAACGGGCGAAATATCAACCTAGTTGAGGCGGCTGGATTTCGTTCCTCTGAATTCGAACAGAGCCCAGGTTTCGGGGTCGCGGGGTGGTGCGGACGGCGCGTACGAGGGGGTTCAGCTGGTGAGCGGTGCGCTCAGCATCGGGTGACGGCTCACGAGCGAGGCGCCGGGTGTGTAGAGCAGCAGCATGACGCGGGCACCGGGCGAGGTGACCGGCTCGGCTACGCACGTGGTGACCCAGCCGGGCCCGTACAGGCTGTGCCGGATGGGACGTTCGGACCCGTCCGGGTAGGGGATCGCGCTCGCCCCGGTCTCCCGGTACAGCGGCCCGGCCACGGGGTCAGCCTGCACCTCGGCCTCCAGGCGGCGCAGTTGGGCGTCGTTGGGCCGCATCTCCACCCCGTGCTGCAACTGGGGCAGCACCATGGGCGCCCACCGGTACTCCCAGTCGGTCAGCACCTCCTCGCGGGCCTCGGCGTCCAGGGCCATCCAGCGCATGGTGTTGTCCGGCACCTCACGCCGCGGGAAGAGGTCCGCGAACTCCTCGTTGTACGCCAGCAGGTTCCAGGCGGCGTCGGTGATGTACGCCATCGCGCCCTCGATCTGCTCGACGACCCGCTGCCACACGCCCGGCACCGACATCCCCGAGTCCCGGTTCAGCGTGTACGGCGGGTACTCGCGCCGCGTGAGCCGCCACAGGAACGTCCACTCCTGCTCGTTGAGCCGCAATGTTCGCGCCACATTCGTCAGGAACTCGGCAGTGGGATTGAGTTGCCCGTTCTCGAACCGGTTGTAGGTACCCGGCGTGCGCTCAAGGAGGACGTCCATCTGCTCCTGGCTGAGCCCGGCGACCCGCCGCCCCGGCCCGGCCTGCCTGGGCGGAAACCCGGCCGACTCCGGATGAATGGCGGCACGCCGCTCCTGGAGAAGCGTCTTCAGGGACATGCGGTCACGAGCGGCGAGCGGCAAAACGGGACCTTCGTTCGGGGGACGGGTGGGTGGGCCTGGGCGGGCCCGCGGCGGGGATATGGGACTCTCGCTCAGGAGCTGGGGCCTCCGGGGGCTGGATGTTGATGGCTGGATCATTATCTGCAATTCAGCCCCCTGGAAAGGGGGCGGGGTATCCCTCCACACTGGTCCGCACGAAGCCCTCACGGGTCTCGTACGCGTCAACCCAGGTGGCAGCGGTTGCCAGGTGTCCGGCCGGACGGACGCCGACGCCCGCCGCCCCCGGGATACGGCGACTGTCCCCTGTGCCGCGGGCCGGTCGGCGTACGCACCCCAGACAGCGGCCGGTGTCGACAATCGCCAACACGTTGCGTCCTCGACACCGGCCGCCCGCGGCGCGCCGGAGAGCACTATTCCCCCGTCTCCGGCCAACCCCGGCATGCGGGCCGGGGTTCTTGAAACGGCCGGTGCCGTGGAGCGCGCCCCCCTTGGGCGACACCACGGCACCGGCCGTCTTCGTGAGCCGTCACTCCTCGCGCGCCCCTTGATCACCACCGCGCGCCTCCTCGTGGAGGCCCACAGAGGGAACGTTCAGTCCATGCTCGTAGCGGACGGCCTACCTCCGGTTGGCCGCCTCCGAGCAGAGGAAGTCCCCTCATGCGTCTTCGTCATGCGGTCGGCGCCGCTTTCGGCGCCCTGGTCCTCACCGTGACGATCCCCACCTCGGCCAACGCGGCCCTCGGCCGCCTCGACTACCACTACGGCCTCCCCGGAGCCACGACCACGTCGTTGCTGCAGGACCCGAGCTCCAACAAGTGCATCGACATCCCCGAGATCGTGGGGCATCCGCTCCAGAACGCCTTCAGCCCGAACAACCGCACCGATCAGGACGTGCTGCTCTACCTGGAGGAGGAGTGCTTTGGTCCGAGCACGACTCTGAAGGCGGGTTTTAAGGCCGGGCCCGCGCGGGTGTTCAAGTCGGTGGTCTTCCTCGCCCCGTAGCAAGACACGCAGCACACACCCGGGCTCACCCCGGTCGCCCACGCACGGGGCCGAGAACGCGTGAGCGCCCCGCCCGGAGAACCCGGGCGGGGCGCCAAAACGCAGGTCAGGCGGAATATCCACCGACCGGCGACCGGTAGGCCATGTCGGACTCGAACCGACAACCAATGGATTAAAAGTCCACTGCTCTGCCAATTGAGCTAATGGCCCTTGGCATACCGCACCCCCGCAGCATAGCCCGACAGGGCCCGGAGGCCGATCGGGTATCGGCCTCCGGGCCCGGCGGGGCTCAGCCGCCCATCACGAGCCCGCGCCCTTCGACGCGTCCCGCAGGAACCACCGCCGGGCCGACGCCACCCACCACACCGTCGCGAAGCCCAGCACCGCCAGGACCGCGACCGGGGCGTAGTTGAAGTTCTTCGAGGTCACCGGGGACACCTGGGGCAGCATGAACAGGACCGTGATCAGCGCCACCCAGGCGACCGACGCCAGGCCGATGGGGCGGGACCAGCGGCCCAGGTGCCAGGGGCCGCGTTCGAAGGCGTCGCCCTTGAGCAGACGCAGCAGCGTGGGGATCACGTACGCGATGTACAGGCCGATCACCGCGATCGAGGTCACCGCCGCGTACGCCGTCACGTTGATCAGATACGGCAGACCCAGTGCCAGCGCGCCCGCCGTCGCCAGCCACACCGCCGCGACCGGCGTGCGGGTGCGAGGGCTCACCGTGTGCCAGACGCGGGAGAACGGGAGCGCGCCGTCGCGCGAAAACGCGTAGATCATCCGGGAGTTGGCCGTCACCGACGCCATCCCGCAGAACAGCTGCGCCCCGATCACCACGAGCAGCAGCAGCTTGCCCGTCGTCGCGCCGAGCGCGTCCAGGAGGATCTGCGCGGGCGGCGCGCCGGTCGGCGAGACCAGTTCGTCGTCGTACGACTGGATGGCGTACGTGAAGCCCAGGAGCAGGACGAAACCCGCGATCCACGACGTCCAGATCGAGCGGACGATTCCCTTCGGGCCGGCCGTCGACGCGTCGTGCGTCTCCTCCGTCATGTGCGCGGAGGCGTCATAGCCCGTGAACGTGTACTGGGCCATCAGCAGGCCGATCAGGACCACATAGAACCCGCTGCTCCAGCCCGTGTTGTTCACGTAGTGGGTGAAGACGAACGTCGTCGACCGGTGGTGGTCCGGCGCGATGGCGAGCGCGCCCACGATCACCGCCACGCCCAGCACGTGCCACCACACGCTCACGCCGTTCAGGATCGCCACGATCCTTACGCCGAAGGTGTTCAGGAGGCCGTGCAGGACCAGGATCGCCGCGAAGAGCAGGATCGTGCGGCCCGGCGTGACCTTGAAGTCCCACTGGAGGTTCAGGTACGCGCCCAGGAACGACGCCGCGCCGAAGTCGATCCCGGCGGTCACCGCGACCTGGCCCAGGACGTTGAACCAGCCCGTGAACCAGGCCCAGGCCGCCGCGCTGCGCGGCGGGGCCAGTCGGTGCGCCCAGAAGTACAGGCCCGCCGACGTCGGGTACGCCGAGCAGATCTCGGCCATCGACAGGCCGACCAGCAGCGTCATCAGGCCCACCCCGACCCAGCCCCAGGTGATCAGGGCCGGGCCGCCGGTGCTCATGCCGAACGCGTACATCGTCAGGCAGCCGGAGAGGACCGAGATGATGGTGAACGAGACGGCGTAGTTGGCGAAGCCGGACATCCGGCGGGCCAGCACCTGGGTGTAGCCGAGCTGCGCCAGCCGCTCTTCGTCGGACGTCGCGCCGCGCACGCTCACCGCGCCGCCGTCCGCCGGACCGAGACCGTCCGGAGCCCCGTGGGCGTCCGGATTCGTACTCGCGTCACTTGTCATGCCCCCAGCGATTCCCTCACCGGGGGCATGCCATGCGCCAGTTGTTGGCCGAAACCGTTCCCACGCGTCTCGGGAGCGTCAGGCGATGTACTTGTACATCTGCCAGCCGCCGCCGATCCGCACCCGGCCCGCGAAGTTGCCCTTGCCGTCGCCCGCGTAGGACCACAGGACACCGGTGGTGTCGCGGGCGAGCAGGTCCGGACGGCCGTCGCCGGTGAAGTCGCCCGTCGACGTCAGGGAGTCGTAGATGTTCCAGCCGCCGCCGATCCTCGCGTACGGAGTGGAGGGGGTCAGGGCCTTGCCCGCCGGCTTGTACGCGCGCAGCTCGCCACTGGTCAGGCGGACCAGGACGTCGTTCGACCCGTCGACGTCGACGTCCCCGAACGGGACCGCCGCCGTGACCGTGTTCGCACCGGTCCAACCGCCGCCGGACACCTTCGCGTCGACCTTGCCGTCCTTGCCGCCACGGAAGTCGGCGACACCGGACGGCGTGAATCCGAGCAGGTCGCCGTACGCGTCGTCACCGATGAAGTCGCGCGGGGCCGGGGCGGCGCCGGTCAGGGTGAAGGAGGACTTGGCGAACACCATCGGGCTCTTCTTGTCCGCGGAGTCGGAGGACAGCTCCCAGGTGTACCTGCCGTTGGTCGCGAGGCGGCCCTTGCTGTCCTTGCCGTCCCACTCCACGCTGATCAGACCGCGCGCCGGACTGCCGACCTCGAAGTCGCGGACCACCCCGGCGTCGCCGTCCTGGCGCAGGATCAGGAGCCAGTTGGTCGCGGGCCTCGGCAGCCACCAACGGAACGTCGCCGGGCCCGGGGCGGGCGCCGGCGGGCTTGCCGACGGTGTGGGTGCCGGTCGTGCCGCGTACGTCCGTCACGCTCAGCACGCCGTCCCGCTTCCCAGGCGACATAGCCCTCGCCGAGCAGCGCGCCAGACAAAGCGGAAGGGCCCGCACCGCACCCTTTGGGTGCCGTACGGGCCCTTCCGTCGTTCAGTTCAGCGTGCGTCAGCCGTTGCGCTTCCAGCGCGGCTTGTCGTCACGACGGGCACCGAAGGAGCCGGTGTTGGTGCCGGTGCCACGGTGGTCGTCACGACGGCCGTACGGGCGGTCGCCGCTGCCGCCGCCGGAGCGGAAGCCGCTCGACGGACGGTCGTTGCGGTCACGGTTGAACGGGCGGTCGCCGCCACCGGAGCGGAAGCCACCGGAGGGACGCTCGTTGCGGTCGCGGTTGAAGCCACCGCCACGGTTGTCGTCACGACGCTCGAAGCCGCGGTCGTTACGGTCGCGGTTGAAACCGCCCGACGGACGGTCGTTGCGGTCGCGGTTGAAGCCGCCACCACGGTTGTCGTCACGACGGTCGTCGCGGCGGAAACCGCCACCACGGTTGTCGTCACGGCGCTCGAAGCCGCGGTCGCCCCGGTCGCGGTTGAAGCCACCGCCACGGTTGTCGTCACGACGCTCGAAGCCGCGGTCGTTACGGTCGCGGTTGAAACCGCCCGACGGACGGTCGTTGCGGTCGCGGTTGAAGCCGCCACCACGGTTGTCGTCACGACGGTCGTCGCGGCGGAAGCCGCCACGGTCGCCACCACGGTTGTCGCGGTCGTCGCGGCGGAAGCCACCACGGTCGCCACCGCGGTCGTCACGACGGGCGAAGTTGCCCCGCTCGTCACGGCGCTCGTACGCCGGACGCTCCTGGGCGACCGGCTCGGCGGCCACGACGGCGGCCGCGACCTCGGCCTCGGCGGCCTCGGCCACCTCGGCGACAGCGGCCTCCGGGTCCTCGCCGCGCTCACGGGCGGAACGCGCGACCAGACGGTCGGCCTCCTCGCGCAGCTCACCGGCGCGGCGCGTCAGACGCTCCAGCTGCTTGGTGAGCTCGGCGACCTCGCGCTCGGCCTGCTTGGCGGCGTTGTTCGCGGAGTCGGCCTGGACCTCGGTCAGCGAACGGGCACCGGTGATCTCGGCGACCTCGGGGTCGAACGCGCCGGCGCTCTGGATGATGTGGCGCGAGGCGTCGACGCCCGCGTCCTCCATCAGCCGGAAGATCTGGCGGCGCTGGTGCGGCAGCGAGAGCGACACGACGACACCGGACTTGCCGGCGCGGGCGGTACGGCCCGAACGGTGCAGGTAGTCCTTGTGGTCACCGGCCGGGTCCACGTTGAGGACCAGGTCGATGCCGTCGACGTGGATGCCGCGCGCGGCGACGTCGGTGGCGACGAGCGCGTTGACGTAGCCCTTCTTGAAGTCCTCAAGAACTCGGGTACGCGCGCCCTGGGTCATGCCGCCGTGCAGCGCGTCGGCCTTGACGCCCGACTCGCACAGCTGCTCGGCGATGCGGTCCGCGCCCAGCTGGGTGCGGACGAAGATGATCGTGCGGCCCTTGCGGGCGGCGATCGCGGCCGTGACCGGCGCCTTGTCCTTCGGCTTCACGACGAGCACGTGGTGCGTCATCGTCGTGACGTTGCCCTGGGCGCTGTCGACCTCGTGGCTGACCGGGTCGACCAGGTAGCGCTTGACGAGCGTGCCGATCTCGTTCTCCATCGTGGCGGAGAAGAGCATGCGCTGGCCGCCGGCCGGCACCTGGTCGAGCAGCTCGGTGACCTCGGGCAGGAAGCCCAGGTCGGACATCTGGTCGGCCTCGTCGAGGACGGCGATCTGGGTGTTCTCCAGCGAGCAGGCGCCGCGGTTGATGATGTCGCGCAGACGGCCCGGGGTGGCGACGAGGATGTCGACGCCGCGCTCCAGGGCGTAGATCTGGTTGCCCATCGACGTACCGCCGCAGACGACCTTGATCTTCAGGCCGAGCACGTCGCCGTACGGCTGGAGGGCGTCCGCGACCTGCATCGCGAGCTCGCGGGTCGGGGTCAGGATGACCGCGCGGGGCTTCTTCTTCTCGGTGTGGCCACCGGCGAGCTGCGCCAGGGTCGGCAGACCGAAGGAGAGGGTCTTGCCGGAGCCGGTGCGGCCACGGCCGAGGATGTCCTTGCCGGCCAGGGCGTCCGGGATGGTCGCGGCCTGGATCGGGAAGGGGGCGGTCACACCGTTCTGCGCGAGCTTGCGCACGACGCCCTCGGGCAGACCGAGGTCCGCGAAGGTGAGGGTCGGCTCGGCGTCGGCCTCGGCGGCCTCGTCGGTGGGCTCCTCGACCTCGACGACAGCCTCGACGGCGTCGGAGATCTCGGGGGTCTCGGTGATTACGGTCTCGACAGCCTCGGCGACGACGATCTCGTCGTTCTCGGGCATGACGGTGTGATCAGTACTGGAAATGGACATGCGAAATGCGAAACCTTCCGGAGTCTCGGCACGCGCCCGTCAACTCCGTGATTCGCAATTCGACCGCCTCAATGCGGTCAGCCACGGCTAGGGAGAGTACGCGCCACACGGCGCGCTTCTGTTTCGGCGCCGGGCAATGGGATCAAACGATCTACCACCATACGCACTCACCCCACAGGAGCGCAAACCGCTCCTGTGCGATCCACCTCACACCGGCCCGCCCGCAACCCTCTAGGGCCTGTCCGGTGGATCTGGCCGCCTGCGGTTCCGGATGCCCTTTCGGTGCTGGTGAGCGGGGGTCTGGTGCGTGCAGCTGCAAGGCGGAGGAGGGCGGCGACGCGGAGCGTCGGCAACCGACGACAACGCGGCAGATGTGCGTGCCAGAGCCGCGCGTCCCAGGCAAGATCCACCGGACAGGCCCTATACCGGTCCCACCTGCGGCGATGCCGCCGGCTCGGTCTTGGTGGCAGGCCCTTCGCTCATGTCCCGGAGCGCGGTGTTCCGGGTGTCCGCCGCCGGGGAGGCGGACGGCGAGCTGTCACTCGTGGGCTTCGGGCTGGCCGGCGGAGTGGGGGGCGTGGGGCTGGCCGGCGGGGTCGGCTGGGGCGGCGGCACCTGGGGCTGCGAGGGCTGCTGCGCCGGCGCGGAGTGGGCGCCCGCCGGGGCGCCCGGAGGCACCGGGTTCTGCGGCTTCCCCGGCCGGCCGCCCGGGGAGGCCTCTGACGCCCCCGACACCGACCCGCTCGGCCGCGGGGACGCCGACGACCCACCGGACGGCTTCTCGCCGTGCTTGCCCGGCCGCCCACGTCCGGCCCCGCCGGACACCCCCGCGACCCCGCGCGTCCCGGCGCCCGCCTCCTCGCGCCCGGCCGAGGCCGAGGGCTTCGGGGCCTTCCCGTCGTCGCTCACACTCATGCAGCCCGCCGACGCCGCGACCACCAGCGCGGTCACGGCCAAACGGACGGGGGCGGACAACTGGCGCACGGGTGGCCTCCACAGGCGCGGGCGGGGCAGGGTCGCCCTGCCCAACTCCCTTTTCCCCGCCGGGGACACGCCCGGGACCTTGCCCGTACGAACGGGATTCCGACGGGTAGCACCCGCCACGGCGCTGACCGGCGACGCACTTCACCGGCCGAACACAAGTTCACCCGACAGTCCGTCAGGCACCGTGAACAGGACCGGCCCACTCAGCCGTACGCGAGAGATCTCAGCCGTACGCCGGAGGTCTCAGCCGTAGCCCAGCGCGTGCAGCCGGTCGTCGTCGATGCCGAAGTGGTGGGCGATCTCGTGCACCACGGTCACCTCGGTCTCCGCGACCACGTCCTCCCGCGACTCGCACATCCGCAGGGTGGGGCCCCGGTAGATGGTGATCCGGTCGGGGAGCACACCCGCGTACCACTCGCCGCGGTCGGTGAGCGGGGTCCCCTCGTAGAGCCCGAGGAGGTCGGGGTGGTCGGCGGCGGGCTCGTCCTCGACGAACACGGCGACGTTGTCCATCAGCCGCGTCAGCTCCGGCGGGATGCGGTCCAGCGCCTCGGCGACCAGTTCCTCGAACTCCTCGCGCGTCATCTCCAGCACGCCGCCATTGTCACGCATGGGGCGCGCAGGGGCAGGGACGGAACGTGCGGGGCGGCGCGGGCGGGGTGCGCGGCAGCCCTCGTACCGGCCTCCACAGGCCCCCGGGAAACCGTTTTGGCGATGGCGCCTCCCATCCCATATGCTTCTCACGTCCCCGACGCGCTGTGAAGCGCGCAGGTGGGCCCTTAGCCCTCATCGTCTAGTGGCCCAGGACGCCGCCCTTTCAAGGCGGTAGCACGGGTTCGAATCCCGTTGGGGGCACGCATTACTGTGTGCGAGACTAGTGCTCGCACATTGCTTGGTCCTGTGGAGCAGTTTGGAGTGCTCGCCACCCTGTCAAGGTGGAGGCCGCGGGTTCAAATCCCGTCAGGACCGCTGCAGTTCACTTGTGAACTGCGTGGCTGGGTAGCTCAGTTGGTACGAGCGATCGCCTGAAAAGCGATAGGTCGCCGGTTCGACCCCGGCCCCAGCCACAAACGGAAGGCCCCGTCCATCGGACGGGGCCTTCCTCGTTCTCACTCGCTCTCCGTCTCCTGCTCCCGCGCGCGCCAGCCGCGTACGCCGAGGACCAGCGCGACCACCGCCACCACGGCCACCAGCAGCGCCCAGTCCGGGACCGCGTCGCCGAACGAGCGGGCCCACTTCTCGGCCGCGTACGAGTCGTCCACGTTCAGCAGCCCGGGCAGCGCCGTCGCCCCGTCGTACGCGAGGAACAGGCCGCCCAGGGCGATGAAGAACAGACCCGAGAGCAGCGAGGTGGTGTGCAGCTCGAAGCGGCCGAGCCTGATCACCTTCCCGCGCAGCCAGCGCCGCCTGCCGAGCCCGAACCGCTCCCAGAGCAGCGCGAGCAGGAACAGCGGAGCCGCCATGCCGAGCGCGTACACCGCGAGCAGCAGACCGCCGTACGCCGGGCTGCCGCTCACCGCCGCCACCGTCAGGACGCTGCCGAGGATGGGCCCGGCGCAGAAGCCGGCCAGGCCGTAGACCGCGCCCAGCGCGTACACCGAGACGGCCGTCGTCGGGCGGATGCGGCCCGACAGCTCCGTCATCTTGCGGCTGGCGAAGCCCATGCCGAGGATCTGGGCGACGCCGAGCGCGATGATCAGCCAGCCGCCGAAGAGGACCAGCTGGTCGCGGTGGCCGTAGAAGAGCCGACCCGCGTACGAGCCCGCCGCGCCCAGCGGGACCAGGGTGGTCGCCAGGCCCGCGTAGAAGATGCCGGTGCGGGCCAGCAGGCGGGACGTCGAGTTGATCGAGTACGCGAAGAACGCCGGGAGCAGCAGGGCGCTGCACGGGCTGAGCAGGGCGAGCAGCCCGCCCAGGAACGCCGCCAGATAGCCGATGTCCGGGGTCACTTCCCCGCCGCCTTCGGCCCGGCGGTCTGCGCGGCCTTGTACTTCGCGGCCTCGTCAATGGCCTGCGCGAACGTGTCCAGCGGCTGCGCGCCCGCCAGCGGGCGTCCGTTGATCACGAAGGACGGGGTCGAGCTCGCGCCCAGCGCGTACGCCTCGTCCTGGTCCTTCTTCACCGAGGCCTTCGCCGCGTCGCTGTCCGCGTCCCGTACGAAACGGTCCAGGTCGGCGACGCCCGCCTCCTTCGCCAGCTCGCGCAGCCGGTCGGCGCCGAAGCCCTTCTCCTTGGCGCCCTTGGCGTACGCGGCCGCGTGGAACTGCCAGAACCTGCCCTGCTGCCCGGCCGCCCAGGCCGCGCGCGCCGCCGCCTCCGACTGGGCACCGAAGATCGGCATGTTGCGCCACTCCACGCGCAGGGTGCCGTCCCCGACGTATTTCTTCACCAGCTCCGGCTCGGTGTCCCGGGCGAACTTCCCGCAGTACGAGCACTTGAAGTCGGCGTACTCGATCATCACGACCGGGGCGTCGGCCCGGCCCTGGGCGAGCGGGTCCTTGGCGTCCCGCCGGGCCAGCTTCTCCAGCTCGGGGAAGGTGCCCTCGGGGGCCTCGGCGGCGGTGGCCGAGGCGTCGTTCTTCTTCGCCGAGCCGGAGTCCGACGCCCGGTACGAGGCGACACCGAGGACGACGGCGGCCGCCACCACGACCGCCCCGATCACGAACGGCTTGCGCGACGGCTTCTTGGACTTCTGGGCGGTCTTGGACTTCTGAGACGGCTTGGACGTGGACTTGGGCGCAGGGGTGCCCTGGGACTTGGACATACGGGTCTCCGTGTACGTACTGCGAGAGGGAAGCGGAAAGGGACGGCCGGTCGTGGTGACCGGCCGCCTAGACCCTCAGTACGGAGAGCTCGACGGGTGTGGGCGCGGCGAGCGTGGGGCCGCGCACCGGCGGAATCCGGTGCTCCGCGGCCTGCGCGGCGAAGGCGGCCGGGGCGAACCGCTCCCCCAGCGCCGGGGCCTGGTCGTACGCGGTCCGGGCCCGCACCGGGGCGGCGGGCTCGCCGCCGTCGTGCTTGCCACTCTGCTTGCAACCGGGCGAGCTGTCGCTGGGCTGCGCCGCCTGCGCCATCGGCGCATGGGTGCGCGGCGCGTCGGCGACCGCCGCCGGGGACGGCCCGCACAGCAGCACCGCCACCACCCCGAGCACCATCAGCAGCACGGCCGCGAGGCGGCGACGTGGGGCGTGGGTGCGGGGCATGCCCGAAATGGTACGGGCGTGGCGGGCACCTTCCGAAATGCGTTCGCCACTGCCGCGCGCCGGGTGAGATCCTGAATCAGGTATGTCTACTTCCTTCGCCGATCTCCAGACCCTGCTGGCCGAGATCTCGCTGCGCGACGCCCACCGGCTCGGCCGCCGTCTGGACGGCGCCCGCCGTATCAAGAAGCCCGAGGCCCGGCAGGCCGTCCTCGACGAGATCGGGGCCGAGGCCGCCAAGTCCGCCGAGCGCGTCGCCCGGCGGGCCTCCCGCATGCCCGAGGTCACGTACCCGGAACAGCTCCCGGTCAGCCAGAAGAAGGACGACATCCTTCAGGCGATACGGGACCACCAGGTCGTGATCGTCGCGGGCGAGACCGGGTCCGGCAAGACCACGCAGATCCCCAAGATCTGTATGGAGCTGGGCCGGGGTGTGCGCGGGATGATCGGGCACACCCAGCCCCGCCGGATCGCGGCCCGCACGGTGGCCGACCGGATCGCGGAGGAGCTGAAGACCCCGCTGGGCGAGGCGGTCGGCTGGAAGGTCCGGTTCACCGACCAGGTCGACCAGGACGCGACCTTCGTGAAGCTGATGACGGACGGCATCCTGCTCGCCGAGATCCAGACGGACCGCGAGCTGCGCGCGTACGACACGATCATCATCGACGAGGCCCACGAGCGGTCCCTCAACATCGACTTCCTGCTCGGCTATCTGGCCCAGCTGCTGCCGAAGCGGCCGGACCTGAAGGTCGTCATCACCTCGGCGACCATCGACCCCGAGCGCTTCTCGCGCCACTTCGGGGACGCGCCGATCGTCGAGGTCAGCGGCCGTACGTATCCGGTCGAGGTCCGCTACCGCCCGCTGCTCGAAGACGACAGTCAGGACGCCGACCGGGACCAGATCACCGCGATCTGCGACGCCGTCGACGAGCTCCAGTCCGAGGGCCCCGGCGACATCCTGGTCTTCCTCTCCGGCGAGCGCGAGATCCGCGACACGGCGGACGCGCTCAACAAGAAGAACCTCCGGTTCACGGAAGTACTCCCCCTGTACGCGCGTCTGTCGCACGCCGAGCAGCACCGCGTGTTCCAGCAGCACACGGGCCGCAGGATCGTTCTCGCGACCAACGTCGCCGAGACCTCGCTGACCGTGCCGGGCATCAAGTACGTGATCGACCCGGGCACCGCCCGGATCTCCCGCTACAGCCATCGCACCAAGGTGCAGCGCCTGCCGATCGAGGCCATCTCGCAGGCCAGCGCCAACCAGCGCAAGGGCCGCTGCGGTCGTACGAGCGACGGTGTCTGCATCCGGCTCTACTCCGAGGACGACTTCGTCACCCGGCCGGAGTTCACGGACGCGGAGATCCTGCGGACGAACCTGGCCTCCGTCATCCTCCAGATGACCGCCGCCGGGCTCGGCGACATCGAGAAGTTCCCCTTCATCGACCCGCCGGACCACCGCAACATCCGCGACGGCGTGCAGCTGCTCCAGGAGCTGGGCGCGCTCGACCCGGCGGAGAAGGATCCGAAGAAGCGGCTGACGCAGATGGGCCGCAAGCTCGCCCAGCTGCCCGTCGACCCGCGCCTGGCCCGGATGGTCATCGAGGCCGACAAGAACGGCTGCGTACGCGAGGTCATGGTGATCGCGGCCGCGCTCTCCATCCAGGACCCGCGCGAGCGGCCCTCCGACAAGCAGACGCAGGCCGACCAGCAGCACGCCCGCTTCAAGGACGAGACCAGCGACTTCCTCGCCTTCCTCAACCTGTGGCGCTACGTCCGCGAGCAGCAGAAGGAGCGCGGCTCCTCCAGCTTCCGCCGGATGTGCAAGCAGGAGTACCTGAACTTCCTGCGCATCCGCGAGTGGCAGGACATCTACTCCCAGCTGCGCACGGTCGCGAAGACCATGGGCATCCACCTGAACGAGGACGACGCCCCCGAGCAGCACGTCCATGTCTCGCTGCTCGCCGGTCTGCTCTCGCACATCGGCCTGAAGGACACCGACAAGAACGAGTACCTGGGCGCCCGCAGCGCCAAGTTCGCGATCTTCCCGGGCTCGGCGCTCTTCAAGAAGCAGCCCAAGGTCGTCATGTCGGCCGAGCTGGTGGAGACGTCCCGGCTGTGGGCGCGGGTGAACGCGAAGATCGAGCCCGAGTGGATCGAGCCCATCGCGCAGCATCTGCTCAAGCGCACCTACAGCGAGCCGCACTGGGAGAAGGACCAGGCCGCGGTGATGGCGTACGAGAGGGTCACGCTCTACGGCGTGCCGATCGTCGCCAACCGCAAGGTCAACTACGGCCGTATCGACCCGGAGGCCTCGCGCGAGCTGTTCATCCGCAACGCGCTGGTCGAGGGCGACTGGCGTACGCACCACAAGTTCTTCGCCGACAACCGCAAACTCCTCACCGAGGTCGAGGAGTTGGAGCACCGGGCGCGCCGCCGCGACATCCTGGTCGACGACGAGACGCTGTTCGACTTCTACGACCAGCGCGTGCCCGAACACGTCGTCTCCGGCGCCCACTTCGACTCCTGGTGGAAGCACAAGCGCCATGAGGAGCCCGAACTCCTGGACTTCGAGCGGGAGATGCTCATCCGGGAGTCGGCGCTCACCGTCACCAAGGACGACTACCCCGACTCCTGGCGCCAGGACCGGCTCAAGTTCCGGGTGACGTACCAGTTCGAGCCGGGCGCGGACGCGGACGGTGTGACCGTCCACATCCCGCTCCAGGTGCTCAACCAGGTCACGGACGAGGGCTTCGACTGGCAGATCCCCGGCCTGCGCCAGGAAGTGGTGACCGAGCTGATCCGCTCGCTGCCCAAGCCGATCCGCCGCCACTACGTCCCCGCGCCGAACTTCGCGACGAAGTTCCTGGAGCGGGCGGTGCCGTTGCAGGAGCCGCTGCCGACGACGCTGGCGCGCGAGCTCCAGCGGATGGTCGGGGTCCCGGTCACGGCCGACGACTTCGATCTGACGCGCGTCCCCGACCACTTGAAGATCACCTTCCGGATCGTCGACGAGCGCCGCCGCAAGCTGGCCGAGGACAAGGACCTGGAGGCCCTCAAGCTCCAGCTGCGCCCCAAGGCCCGTCAGGCCCTCTCCCAGGCCGCCGCGGCCGCCGCCCCGTCCGGCGGGGTCTCCATCGAGCGCACGGGCCTCACGGACTGGACGATCGGCACCCTGACGAAGGTCTTCGAGACCAAGCGCGCGGGCCAGCCGGTGAAGGCGTACCCGGCGCTCGTCGACTCCGGCGAGACCGTTTCCGTACGCCTCTTCGACACCGAGGCCGAGCAGCGCCAGGCGATGTGGCGCGGCACCCGGAAGCTGATCATGCTGAACATCCCGGTGAACCCGGCGAAGTTCGCCTCGGACAAGCTGACCAACCAGCAGAAGCTCGCCCTGTCCCGCAATCCGCACGGCTCGATCCAGGCGCTCTTCGACGACTGCGCGATGGCCGCGGCCGACCGGCTGATCGCCGAGCACGGCGGGCCGGTGTGGGACGAGGAGTCGTTCCGCAAGCTCTTCGACAAGGTGCGCGCCGACCTCGTCGACACGACCGTGCGCACGGTCGGGCAGGTGCAGCAGATCCTGGCCGCCTGGCAGGCCTGTGAGCGCCGCTTGAAGGCCACGAACAGCCTGGTCCTGATCAACAACCTCCAGGACGTACGGGAGCAGCTGGCGGCCCTGATGCCGGCCGGCTTCGTCACCGCGACGGGGCTGCGCCGACTGCCGGACCTGATGCGCTATCTGGTCGCGGTGGACCGGCGCCTCCAGCAGATGCCGACCTCTGTGCAGCGCGACACCACGCGCATGGAGAAGGTCCACGAGATGCAGGACGAGTACGCGTGGCTGCTTGAGCAGATGCCGCAGGGGCGGCCCGTTCCGCAGGAGGTCCTGGACATCCGCTGGATGATCGAGGAGCTGCGGGTGAGCTACTTCGCGCACGCGCTCGGCACCGCGTTCCCGGTCTCCGACAAGCGGATCGTGAAGGCGATCGACGCGGCGGCGCCGTGACGTCCGCCGTGAGGTCCGTATCGCTGTGAGTGAGTTCGACCGGACCCTCTGACCTGCTGTACAGTCTCTCTCGCAGCCAACGAAGAAAAACGGCCGCGAAACCTGGTCCTGTGGAGCAGTTTGGAGTGCTCGCCACCCTGTCAAGGTGGAGGCCGCGGGTTCAAATCCCGTCAGGACCGCAGTGAAGTCGGAGCCCGCATCCTCACCGGATGCGGGCTCCGGTGCTATGGGCCGCCGAGGCCGCGCCCTGCGGCGGAGCCGCAAAAAAGACACAGCAAATCCCGTCAGGACCGCAGTAGGAAGTAGGCCCGGATCCCCTGGATCCGGGCCTACTTCGTGTTCGGGTCCAGGTCTGCTTCCCTCCCGCCGTCTTGACGGCGTCACCTGCCACCGGTACCCAGAGAAGAAGCTGCGGGCCCAGTCCGGAGGTGGCGCATGACGGCGTCGTCCGCGAGGCACGAGACCAGGGCGCTGCTGCGCGCCCATCTGTCGGCCGCGAGCGGCTATCGGCACCACACGGGCCGCTGCCCGGTCTGCCGCAAGCTGCTGCGGCTCGCGATGGAGCCCTCCGCTCTGGAGTCGGCCCTGGAGGCCTCCTTGGAGGCCGCCCTGGAGCCCCCCGCACCCGATCCCGCACCCGTGCGCCCCGAGGACGAAAGTCCCGCCGAGCGGTGACCATTGGCGGGTTGGCGACGCCCTCGGCGGTGGCAGGCTCTCTACAAGGGAGACGTACGGCGGGGCAGATGAGGCTCGCGGTGCGAAGGCGGGGCCCCGGGCGGCGGCTCCGGCGAGGTTCCAGCGGCGCTCCGGCAGTGTGACGGGAGTCACCGAACAAGTTTTGGGAACCGGGGAACTTACGCCGCACCTACAACCCCCCAATTTAATATGTGCAATTGCACCACCCATTGAGAGGTGCGCCGGGGACCCCGGCGAGTACCCCCGCAAGCCCCCGCGTACCACCCGGATCGGGCCGGATCAGGGCATAAAAAAGATCGCGCTGGACCCGGCGGAGTCCAGCGCGATCAATGACGGTGAGCCCGTTGGGGCAGGCCTGCGTCAGTGGAGCTAAAGGTGGGCTGCCGGGGTGGGGGCCCCGGAATGCCCGTTATCGGGGTGTTGTTCAGGCCTCGCTACGCTGCTGCGGAATACCCGCGAGCAGCGCACGGACCTCTGCTTCGCGGTACCGGCGGTGTCCACCCAGCGTGCGGATGGACGTGAGCTTGCCCGCCTTCGCCCAGCGGGTGACCGTCTTCGGGTCCACGCGGAACATCGTGGCAACCTCAGCCGGGGTCAGCAGCGGCTCGGCATCAGGGGTGCGAGCGGTCATGAGCGGCCTCCTCGGGAGAACCGAACCTTCTCGGTTCTTTCCTCTAAATTCTGCACCTTGACCCGCGTTGCCCGAAATGGCGGACGCGAGCCGAGTCGGTTATAGGACGAACGGCTTGTCCTCGGCACTACAACTACACCATCTGTCCAGCCACGTCGGCCAAACCGATGGAATTGCCCTCCCAGGTGTTCATCAGCGACGGAAGCCGATGGACCATGCCATAGCGGACAGTCACGCCACAGTGACGATCAGTCACAGAGCGATCAGGAGTCATCAGACCCCCCATAGCGTGCAATACCAAGCAATCCGCCCGTAGTTGGACGGAAGGAGCCCTCCCCGGACTCCTTGTCCTATTTTGGCACGAGGGTGGGGGATGGACGCAAGGGCCCAGTAAGTGCGGTCCGTCACGCTTGGGGCAAAGGCCCGGATCAGGACCTACGTCCCGGCGCATACGTACGAAAGACTCACCCGGACGGGGACAACACCCGCCGCGCACGGCGCACGTTCGCCCTCAGTTCGCGAGCCGGCGGTCCCTGACGGCCCGCCAGCGCTCCGTGAAGCGCTCGTACGCCTCGGCCGCCCCCGCCCCGTCCCCGGCCCGCAGCGCGGCGATCCCCTCGGCCACGTCGGCCGCCGAGCGGTCCGCCGCGAGCCGGTCCGCCGACAGCGCGTGCACCAGGCCGCCGTAGTCGAGCTCGACCAGCGAGCGCGGATGGAACTCCTCCAGCCAGCGGCCCACCTCGACCAGGCCCTCGATCAGGGGCCCCTCGTCGATGTGGTCGCGCAGCGTGCGGAGCGCCCGCGCGAGGCGGCGGCGGGCCTGGACCATCGGAGTGCGGTAGCGCAGCACCGGGGGTGCGCCGCTCTCCGCCCGGACATACTCCCGCTCTTCGTCCGAAAACACTGTGAACCAGCTCACAGGCACATGCCAGACCGCCGTCAGGATCCACGGCCGCGCGTCCGGGTTCCGCTCACGCCACCGCTCGTAGTCGGCCGCGGCCTGCCGGCGCACCACCGGCGGCAGCAACGCGTCCAGGACCGGCGCCGGGTACTGCCCCGGCAGCTCCTCCAGGGCCCGCCACCCGCGCAGCCGGGTCCGCCACGGGCAGACGCACACCACCCCGTCGACCTCGGCCACGAACGCGTCCGCGCTCTCGTGGACCGGGACCGCGACCGGCGGCGTCGGCACCAGATCCGCCAGCGCGCGCCGGAGTTCGTCCTGGGCACTGGGGGTGCGCCCGCTCTCGGCGTACCGGGCCCAGTGGCCGCGCTCGGGTTCGGGGAAGGCCGCCAGCGGCTCGTACACCCGCAGATAGGACGCGTACGGGACGATCACCGAGGACACCACCGCCATGGGTCGAATCGTCCCACGCGCACAGCGGACGGGAGGGTGATCCTCGGCACTGCGCCTGATCTACGCGCGCGTAGGACTTACTCTGCTCCCAGCGCGGCCCCGGGCGGGCCGCGACGACGGCCCGCCCCACCCGCACGCGGGCCGCCAACCGCCGCTTCGTACTTGGGAGTCACCACCGTGACCGATGTGACCGACGGCGTCCTGCACACCCTGTTCCGCTCGGACCAGGGAGGCCACGAACAAGTCGTGCTGTGCCAGGACCGCGCCTCGGGCCTCAAGGCCGTCATCGCCATCCACTCCACCGCTCTGGGCCCGGCCCTCGGCGGTACGCGCTTCTACCCGTACGCGAGCGAGGAAGAGGCCGTCGCCGACGCGCTCAACCTCTCCCGCGGCATGTCGTACAAGAACGCCATGGCCGGACTCGACCACGGTGGCGGCAAGGCCGTCATCATCGGCGACCCGGACACCATCAAGACGGAGGAGCTGCTGCTCGCCTACGGGCGCTGCGTGGCCTCGCTGGGCGGGCGTTATGTGACGGCGTGCGACGTCGGCACCTATGTGGCGGACATGGACGTCGTGGCGCGCGAGTGCCAGTGGGTGACCGGCCGCTCCCCCGAGAACGGCGGCGCGGGCGACTCCTCCGTGCTCACCGCCTTCGGTGTCTTCCAGGGCATGCGGGCCAGCGCCCAGCACCTGTGGGGCGACCCGACGCTGCGCGGCCGCAAGGTCGGCGTCGCGGGCGTCGGCAAGGTGGGCCACTACCTGGTGGAGCACCTGGTGGCGGACGGCGCCGAGGTCGTCATCACGGATGTACGTGAGGAATCGGTACGCCGGATCCTCGACAAGCACCCGGGCAAGGTCACCTCGGTCGCCGACACCGACGCGCTGATCCGTGTGGAGGGCCTGGACATCTACGCCCCCTGCGCGCTCGGCGGCGCCCTGAACGACGAGAGCGTCCCCGTGCTCACCGCGAGGATCGTGTGCGGCGCGGCCAACAACCAGCTCGCCCACCCGGGCGTCGAGAAGGACCTCGCGGACCGCGCGATCCTCTACGCGCCCGACTACGTGGTGAACGCCGGTGGCGTGATCCAGGTCGCGGACGAACTGCACGGCTTCGACTTCGACCGCTGCAAGGCGAAGGCCGCGAAGATCTTCGACACCACGCTGGCCATATTCGCACGTGCGAAGGAAGACGGTATTCCGCCGGCCGCCGCGGCCGACCGGATCGCCGAGCAGCGCATGGCCGAGGCGCGCGGTCTCTGACCCCTTGGGGCAGCCGATTCGCCGACCGGCGAGACAAGACTCACGCCGGTCGGCGGGTCGGACGCCAAGAAGAGGTTAAAATCGCGGTTGACCAGCTAGGAAAGGGCTCCTTGCGGGTCCTGCGAAGTGGCACGTCATGCGGGCGGCGTACCGTATGGCCGCGGAAGCAGGTACCGTTGAAGCCCTACGGACACGGTCTCTCCACGGAGAGCCCGTTCCGACTCATGAACGCGTGTCAAGACTCTGGGGTCATTGAGCCCCGTCACCGAGGGGGTCGAGCCATGGGGCGCGGCCGGGCAAAGGCCAAGCAGACCAAGGTCGCCCGCCAGCTGAAGTACAGCAGCGGCGGGACTGACCTGTCGCGTCTGGCCAACGAGCTGGGCGCATCGACTTCGAATCCGACAGTGAGCCAACCGCCTAACGCGGAGCCGCTGGAGGACGACGAAGACGACCCGTATGCCCGCTATGCGGACATGTACGGGAACGACGACGAGGACGAGGACGAAGAGTCCGGTCCGTCGTCGCAGCGCCGCGGCGCTTGACTTCGCTGAATCCCTCTTTGGCAGCAGCTCTCGTTGTGGCTGCTCCGAGAACACATCAACCCGGTTCGGGGCCTTCGCCTCGGACCGGGTTCTGTGCTGCCCGGAAAGGGCCCCGTTCATGCTGAAGGGGAGGAGCCTCGCGGCCCCTCCCCTTATCGCTTTACTTCGCGTAGTCGCCGGTCAGCGCGGCGCCCGTGGTGTGCGCGCCCCGCTCCGTGATCGCACCGGCGACCCAGGCGTCCACGCCCCGGTCCGCCAGCGTCGTCAGGGCCACGTCCACCGAGTGCTCGGGCACGATCGCGATCATGCCGACGCCCATGTTCAGCGTCTTCTCCAGCTCCAGGCGCTCGACCTGCCCGGCCTTGCCCACCAGGTCGAACACCGCACCCGGCGCCCAGGTCGAGCGGTCGACCGTGGCGTGCAGGTGGTCCGGGACGACCCGGGCCAGGTTGTTGGCGAGGCCGCCGCCGGTGACGTGGCTGAAGGCGTGCACCTCGGCGGTGCGCGTCAGGGCCAGACAGTCCAGCGAGTAGATCTTGGTCGGCTCCAGGAGCTCCTCGCCCAGGGTCCGCCCGAACTCCTCGACCTGCTGGTCGAGCGACATCTTCGCCCGGTCGAAGACCACGTGCCGCACGAGTGAGTACCCGTTCGAGTGAAGTCCGGACGAGGCCATGGCGATGACGACGTCACCCGTGCGGATACGATCCGCGCCGAGCAGCCGGTCCGCCTCGACCACGCCCGTACCGGCGCCGGCCACATCGAAGTCGTCCGGGCCCAGCAGGCCCGGGTGTTCGGCGGTCTCGCCGCCGATGAGGGCGCAGCCCGCGAGGACACAGCCCTCGGCGATGCCCTTGACGATGGCGGCGACCCGCTCGGGGTGCACCTTGCCGACGCAGATGTAGTCGGTCATGAACAGCGGCTCGGCACCGCACACGACCAGGTCGTCGACGACCATGCCGACGAGGTCGTGGCCGATCGTGTCGTACACGCCCATCTTGCGGGCGAGGTCGACCTTCGTGCCGACGCCGTCGGTGGCGGAGGCGAGCAGCGGGCGCTCGTAGCGCTTGAGGGCGGAGGCGTCGAAGAGGCCGGCGAAGCCGCCGATGCCGCCCAGGACCTCGGGCCGCCTCGTCTTCTTCACCCACTCCTTCATCAACTCGACGGCGCGGTCGCCCGCTTCGATGTCGACGCCCGCGGCTGCGTAGCTGGCACCAGTGGTCTCAGGCATGGCTCTGAAGAACTTTCGTGTCGTACTGCAGGGTTCGTGCGGGCGCTACGGGCGACGCAGGGCGTCGGCCGCCGCCGTCGCGGCGGGGCCCGCCGCGAGCTCGGTCTCCAGAAGCTGCTTGCCGAGCAGCTCCGGGTCCGGCAGCTCCATCGGGTAGACCCCGTCGAAGCAGGCGCGGCAGAGGTTGTCCTTGGGGATGGTCGTCGCCTCGATCATCGCGTCCGTGGAGATGTACGAGAGCGAGTCGGCCCCCAGCGACGTGCCGATCTCCTCGATCGTCATGCCGTTGGCGATGAGCTCCGCGCGGGTCGCGAAGTCGATGCCGAAGAAGCACGGCCACTTGACCGGCGGCGAGGAGATCCGGATGTGGACCTCGGCGGCGCCCGCCTCGCGGAGCATCTTCACCAGCGCGCGCTGGGTGTTGCCGCGCACGATCGAGTCGTCCACGACCACCAGGCGCTTGCCCCGGATGACTTCCTTCAGCGGGTTCAGCTTGAGCCGGATACCGAGCTGACGGATGGTCTGCGAGGGCTGGATGAAGGTGCGTCCGACATAGGCGTTCTTCACCAGACCGGACCCGTACGGAATGCCGCTGGCCTCCGCGTAGCCGATCGCGGCGGGGGTGCCGGACTCCGGAGTCGCTATCACCAGGTCGGCGTCGACCGGCGCTTCCTTCGCGAGTTTCCGGCCCATCTCGACGCGCGAGAGGTAGACGTTCCGCCCGGCGATGTCGGTGTCGGGGCGGGCCAGGTAGACGTACTCGAAGACACAGCCCTTGGGCTTCGCTTCAGCAAATCGGGAGGTCCTGAGCCCGTTCTCGTCGATGGCGACGAGCTCGCCCGGCTCGATCTCGCGGACGAAGCTGGCACCGCAGATGTCGAGGGCGGCGGTCTCGGAGGCCACCACCCAGCCGCGCTCCAGGCGGCCGATGACCAGCGGGCGGATGCCCTGCGGGTCACGGGCGCAGTAGAGCGTCTGCTCGTCCATGAAGACCAGCGAGAAGGCGCCCTGGACCTGGGGAAGGACCTTGGCGGCCGCCTCCTCCACGGTCAGCGGCTTGCCGTCGTCGTCGGTCTGCCCCGCGAGCAGGGCGGTGACGAGGTCGGTGTCGTTGGTGGCGGCGACCTGGGTCGCGCGACCGTTCTCCTTGGGCAGCTCGGCGACCATCTCGGCCAGCTGCGCCGTGTTCACCAGGTTGCCGTTGTGGCCGAGCGCGATCGAGCCGTGGGCGGTCGCCCGGAACGTCGGCTGCGCGTTCTCCCACACGGAGGCACCGGTGGTCGAGTAGCGGGCGTGACCGACCGCGATATGGCCTTGGAGGGAACCGAGAGAGGTCTCGTCGAAGACCTGGGAAACAAGCCCCATGTCCTTGAAGACGAGGATCTGGGAGCCGTTGCTGACCGCGATTCCCGCGGATTCCTGGCCCCGATGCTGGAGGGCGTAAAGCCCGAAGTAAGTGAGCTTGGCGACCTCTTCACCCGGAGCCCAGACGCCGAAGACGCCGCAAGCGTCCTGGGGGCCCTTCTCGCCGGGGAGCAGGTCGTGGTTGAGTCGTCCGTCACCACGTGGCACGCCACCGAGTGTAGGCGAGATCGATCGCTGGTCCGAATTGGGGATACGGACGAGAAGGCGATGACGGGTGGTTTGTGGCTTCTGCCCAACCGGCCGGAGGGCCGTTTTCCTGGCATTTTCCTGCCGGTTTCCCGTCGGGGCCGGATTCTGCCCCCCTTCGGAATGTGACGGAGCTCGCTCGGGGGTGCGAATTCGACCATGGGGGCGGGTGGGACGGGGTCACTTGCCGTAGTCGTATGAATTCGGGGGTACGGGGGTGACGGCGGCCCGCGCTTCCGTTGGAGCCACGCGCTCAGGACATCAGCGGAAGCAGTCCCGAAAGGTCCGCGCGCTCGCCGCTCGCCGACACCTGGGCCGCATCCAGAGCCGCCGCCCATTCCGTACGGCCGGTGGCGAGCCGGAGCCAGGTGAGCGGGTCGGTCTCGACGACATTCGGCGGCGTGCCCCGGGTGTGTTTCGGCCCCTCGACGCACTGGACCACCGCGTACGGCGGCACCCTGACCTCGACCGAGCCGCCCGGGGCCTTCGCCGCGAGCGCGTCGGCGAGGAGCCGGGTGCAGGCGGCGAGCGCCTGGCGGTCGTACGGGATGTCGAGCCCGGGCACGGCGTCGTTCAAGTCGTCGGTGCGGACGCAGAGTTCCACGGTCCGGGTGACCATGGCGTCGCCGAGGGTCATGACGGCACCCGGCCGCGGAAGGACCGGGACCAGCCGGCTGTCCGGCGCGGCCGGGAGCCGCGCCTCGATCCGCTCGGCCACGTCGGCGTACAACGCGTCCAGATCCGGCAGCTCGGCGGCGTACTCCCGAGGGCCTGTCAGATCCGCGAACGGCCAGTCCAGCAGGGCGAGTTCACGCTTGGCGGGCTCGTCCTCGGCGAGGGCGCGTACGACGGTGTCCAGGGTCAGGGCGGCGTGCGCGGCGAGGTCGCGGACCGTCCTGCCGTCGATCCGGGTGGGCCGGGCCAGCTGGTCGGGGGTGAGGGTGCGGACCGCGTCCCGTACGTGGGCGAACTGGGCGAGCACCGCCGCGCGGGTCTTCGCCGGGTCGTAGCTGCGGGTGCGCTTCTTGGCCGGAGGCATGATCGAGAGCTTAAGCGGGCGCCTCGGCCTTGGTCGCGTAGTCGCCGAGGCCGTGCTCGACGAGGTCGAAGGCCTCGATCGCGAGGCGGACGGCGTCCGGGGCGATCGCGTCGGCCGGGTCGCCGAGGAGCAGCCGTCGGTAGTTCTCGCTGATCAGCGTCGCGCGTACAGCCATCAGCTGGGCCGCCGCGACCCGGGCCATGACCTGGTCGCCGGTCTCCTCGGCCAGCACTTCCGCCACCAGGTCGGAGCTGCGGACGAGGGCGGCGTGGGCGCGGGTGAGCAGGACGGGCGTCTCCATGATCAGCCGCAGCAGCTGGAGCACCAGCGGTGTGTCGCTCATCCCGATGGAGGGGTCGCGCTCGTCCACGGACCGCAGATAGTGGCGGCGCATGGCCTGGACGGCGGACTCGCCCGGGGCGCGGTCGCGCACCGTACGGGCGGCGTCGTGGATGTGCTCCTCCACCGGCCGGAGCGCCAAGTCCTCTTTGTTCCCGAAGTGGTTGAAGACGGTCATCTTCGACACCTCGGCCGCCTCGGCGATCTCGGCGACGGAGACCTTGTCGTATCCGCGTTCCGTGAAGAGCTCGATGGCGACGCCCATCAGCCGCAGCTGGGTCTGGAGCTTCTTGCGCTCGCGCAGCCCCATGCCCGTGCCGTTGCCGCCGCCGGTCTGCTCGTTCGTCTCCACCATGAGGCCAATGTACCAGGATGAATATTTGGTCAGGCATAAAAGTTGACTCGGTACAGATCGATGAGTCATCGTTGAGCCACGACGACGGCAGGACCCGCTGCCCCGGAGGGGGAATCACCATGTCCAGAACCTTGAGCACACCCATGCCAAAAGTGGCTGAAGCGCCCGTAGTTGAGGCTCCGGCACCGGCCATGTCGGAGGGGCGGACGCGGATCGCCTTCGGCCTCTGCCTGGTGACGATCCTGCTGGCCGTGCTCGATATGAACATCGTGTCGGCGGCGACCGTGCCGATCGTCCGCGACCTCGACCCGGTTCACGGCATGGACAGGATCCCGTGGCTGATCAGCTCGTTCGCGCTCGCCTCGGCGGCCGTACTGCCGCTGTACGGGAAGCTGTGCGACACGATCGGCGCGAAGAAGGTCTTCGTGGGCGCGCTGAGCGCGTTCCTGCTCGGCTCGGCGCTGTGCGGGGCCGCCCAGTCCATGGGCGAGCTGATCGCGGCGCGGGCGCTGCAAGGCGTCGGCGGCGGTGGCCTGATGAGCGTGACGATGGTCGTACTCGCCCAGCTCAACGGCTCGGGCGGCGGCTCCGGCCGGGGCAAGGGCGGCAGCATCGGCGGGATCGTGGCCGGTGCGGGCATGGCGCTCGGCCCATGGCTCGGCGGCACGCTCGCCGACCATGCGAGCTGGCGCTGGATCTTCTACGTGAACCTGCCGGTCGGGCTCGCGGTGCTGGCCGGGGCAGTGGTGGTGCTCCGCCTCCCGGTCACACCCGTACGCCACCGGATCGACTTCCTCGGCGCGGTGCTCGCGGCGGCCTTCTCGACGTCGTTGCTGCTGGTCACGGAGTGGGGCGGCAAGGACTACGCGTGGACCTCGCCCATGATTGTTGGGCTTGCGGTGGCGAGCATGGCGACGCTGGCGCTGTTCCTGCGCCGCCAGGCCACGGCGGCCGAACCGATCCTGCCGCTCTCGATGTTCAAGGTCCCGGCGCTCCGGCTCGGCTTCGTGATCCAGGGGCTCGTGGGCGCGGCGATGATGGGCACGCTGGTGTACGTGATGATCTACCTCCAGGTCGTCCGGGGCGTCGAGGCCACGTCGGCCGGGCTGTATCTGATCCCCATGGCGCTCGGTATGACCGCGGTCGGCTTCGGGTCGGAGCGGCTGGCGGGGCGGGGTTGGTCGCAGAAGACGTTCGTGCAGACCGGAACGGTGCTGTCGGCCGTCGCCCTCGGCCTGCTCGCCACGACGGGCGTGTCCACGTCACTGTGGGCCGTGCGGGGTGAACTCCTGCTCATGGGCGCGGGGTTCGGCCTGCTCATCGGCCAGCTGATCCAGATCGTGCAGTCGGCTGCGCCGGCGCGGCAGTTGGGTGTGGCGACGACCGGTGTCCGCTTCTTCCAGACGCTGGGGAACGCGTTGGGGGCGGCGGTGTTCGGGACGGTGCTGAGCCGGGTGTACGCGTCGGAAGGTCCCGGCGGCTCGACGTCGACGATCCGCACGCTGACCGGTGCGGCCCACTCGTCGGGCCTGCAGGCCCTGACGACGGGGATGGATGTGGTGTTCGTCGGGGCGGCGGGGGTGATGGTGGTGGCGGCGATCCTGTCAACGCGCCTGCCGTCCCGGACACCGGGGGTTTGATCCCCCACCCCGCCCCTTCCCGGCTGTGACATTTGCGGCTCCGCCGCGTGGCCTGGGCGGGCGGCCGGGCGCTTCGTCTGCGGATCGTGCTGGGTTGCTCACGCAGTTCCCCGCGCCCCTAAGGAGGGCCCGAAGGGCCCATTTAAGGGGCGCGGGGAACTGCGCGACCAGCCCCCACCGGCGGCCAGGCGAACGTTTCAGCCCCCGGCAGGGTTTAGGGAAGGGGCGGGGTGGGGGCAACACCCCGCCGGGCGCCTACGCCAGCAGCGACGGGATCGTGGCCTCGTGGGCCGACCGCAGCTCGTCCAGCGGCACGTCGAACTCGCCCTGGACCTCCACCGACGTACCGTCCACCACACCGATCCGCGCAGCCGGCAGGCCCCGCGCACCGCACATGTCCGTGAACCGGAGCTCCTCGCTGCGCGGGACAGCCACGACCGCCCGGCCCGCCGACTCGGAGAAGAGGAAGGTGAAGGCGGAGAGGCCATCCGGCACAACAAGACGCGCGCCGTGTCCGCCGCGCAGGCAGGACTCGACCACGGCCTGCACCAACCCACCGTCCGACAGGTCGTGCGCCGCGTCGATCATCCCGTCCCGCGACGCCGAGATCAGGATCTCGCCGAGCAGCTTCTCCCGGTCCAGGTCGACCCGGGGCGGCAGACCGCCGAGGTGGTCGTGGATCACCTGGGACCACGCCGAGCCGCCGAACTCCTCACGCGTGTCGCCCAGGAGGTACAGCAGCTGCCCCTCCTTCGCGAACGCGATCGGCGTACGACGCGTGACGTCGTCGATCACACCGAGGACCGCGACGACCGGCGTCGGGTGGATGGCGGTGTCACCGGTCTGGTTGTAGAGCGACACGTTGCCGCCGGTCACCGGGGTGCCGAGCTGGAGGCAGCCGTCCGCCAGACCACGCGTGGCCTCCGCGAACTGCCACATCACGTCCGGGTCCTCGGGCGAACCGAAGTTCAGGCAGTCCGAGATCGCCAGGGGCTTCGCGCCCGACGCGGCCACGTTCCGGTACGCCTCCGCCAGCGCCAACTGCGCACCCGCGTACGGGTCGAGCTTCGCGTACCGGCCGTTGCCGTCCGTCGCCATCGCGACCCCGAGGTTCGACTCCTCGTCGATGCGGACCATGCCCGCGTCCTCGGGCTGCGCGAGCACCGTGTTGCCCTGCACGAACCGGTCGTACTGGTCCGTGATCCAGGACTTGGACGCCTGGTTCGGGGAGCTGACCAGGCGAAGGACCTGCGCCCGGAGCTCCTCCGGCGTCGACGGCCGCGGCAGCCTGCCCGCGTCGTCGGCCTGGAGCGCGTCCTGCCAGGACGGACGGGCGTACGGACGCTCGTACACCGGACCCTCGTGGGCCACGGTCCGCGGCGGTACGTCCACGATCTGCTCGCCGTGCCAGAAGATCTCCAGCCGCTCGCCGTCGGTCACCTCACCGATGACGGTGGCGATGACGTCCCACTTCTCGCAGATCTCCATGAACCGCTCGACGTACTGCGGCTCGACGACCGCGCACATCCGCTCCTGCGACTCGCTCATGAGGATTTCCTCGGGCGAGAGCGTCGCGTCGCGCAGCGGGACCGTGTCCAGCTCCACGCGCATGCCGCCCGAGCCCGCCGACGCCAGCTCCGAGGTCGCGCAGGACAGGCCAGCGCCACCCAGGTCCTGGATGCCCGCGACCAGCTTCTCCTTGAAGATCTCCAGGGTGCACTCGATGAGGAGCTTCTCCTGGAAGGGGTCGCCGACCTGGACCGCGGGCCGCTTGGCCGGACCCGTCGACTCGAAGGTCTCCGAGGCCAGGACCGAGACACCGCCGATGCCGTCGCCGCCCGTGCGGGCGCCGTACAGGATCACCTTGTTGCCGGGGCCGGACGCCTTCGCGAGGTGGATGTCCTCGTGCTTCATCACGCCGATGCAGCCGGCGTTGACCAGCGGGTTGCCCTGGTAGCACTCGTCGAAGACGACCTCGCCGCCGATGTTCGGCAGGCCGAGGCAGTTGCCGTAGCCGCCGATGCCCGCGACCACGCCCGGCAGGACGCGCTTGGTGTCGGGGTGCTCGGCCGCGCCGAAGCGCAGCGGGTCGACGACCGCGACCGGGCGCGCGCCCATCGCCAGGATGTCGCGGACGATGCCGCCGACACCGGTGGCCGCGCCCTGGTAGGGCTCGATGTACGAGGGGTGGTTGTGCGACTCGACCTTGAAGGTGACCGCGTAACCCTGGCCGACATCGACGACGCCCGCGTTCTCGCCGATCCCGACGAGCATCGCGTCGTTCTCGGGGACCTTCTCGCCGAACTGCCGCAGATGGACCTTGCTGCTCTTGTACGAGCAGTGCTCGGACCACATCACGGAGTACATGGCGAGCTCGGCGCCGGTGGGGCGGCGGCCCAGGATCTCGCGGATCCGGGCGTACTCGTCCTCCTTGAGGCCGAGCTCCTTCCAGGGCTGCTCGACGTCGGGCGACTCGGCGGCGTGCTTGACGGTGTCGAGGCTCATGCGTTGACCAGCTTCTTCAGGATCGAGGTGAAGAATCCGAGGCCGTCGGTACGGCCCGTACCGATCAGCGGCTCCACGGCGTGCTCGGGGTGCGGCATCAGGCCGACGACGTTGCCGGCGGCGTTGGTGATGCCCGCGATGTCGCGCAGCGAGCCGTTCGGGTTGTAGTCGAGGTAGCGGAAGGCGACGCGGCCCTCCGCCTCCAGCTCGTCGAGCGTGCGCTCGTCGGCCACGTACCGGCCGTCCATGTTCTTGAGCGGGATCTCGATCTCCTGCCCGGCCGTGTAGTCGGCCGTCCAGGCGGTCCCGTTCGTCTCCACCCGCAGCTTCTGCTCGCGGCAGATGAAGTGCAGATGGTTGTTGCGGAGCATGGCGCCCGGCAGCAGGTGCGACTCGGTGAGGATCTGGAAGCCGTTGCAGATGCCGAGGACCGGCATGCCGGCCTTCGCCTGCTCGATGATCGTCTCCATCACCGGCGAGAAGCGGGAGATGGCTCCGGCCCGCAGGTAGTCGCCGTAGGAGAAGCCCCCGGCCAGGACCACCGCGTCGACCTGCTTGAGGTCCTTGTCGCGGTGCCAGAGCGAGACCGGCTCGGCGCCGGCGATCCGCACGGCGCGCAGGCTGTCCCGGTCGTCCAGCGTCCCGGGGAAGGTGACAACGCCGATACGAGCAGTCACTTGGACTCCTCGACCTTCACGGTGAAGTCCTCGATGACGGTGTTGGCGAGAAACGTTTCAGCCATCTCGTGGATGCGGGCGAGGGCGGCCTCGTCGAGGGGCCCTTCCACATCGAGCTCGAAACGCTTCCCCTGGCGGACGTCCGCGATCCCCTCGAAGCCGAGACGGGGCAGTGCACGCTGCACCGCCTGTCCCTGCGGGTCGAGGATCTCCGGCTTGAGCATGACGTCGACTACGACGCGTGCCACTGGCACTCCCGTGGTGGTGTGGTGCGAAGGCGGTTCCCTCAGAGTACCCGGCCGGAAAATCTACGCGAGTAGATATCGAGTGCGTCCGATCACGTTCCGGTTTCGGCCCCGACAACACGTGGGAAAAATCCCGGGAAAAACGGTCCACGCACATTGCGATCGGACACGCTGGTGCAATTGGCTGGGCTTCACAATGCAATGCCTGCGGCTGTACAAAGGTTTCTCGGGGGAAACCCGAGAGAAACAGCGTTGCTCCAAAACCGCCGGAAGGCCGGGATCGCCGCACGTCAGACACGTGGGGAACGGTGAACCGTAGGAAGGAACCGATATCCGTGGCTCAGCGCGTAGTGGTCACGCTCTCCGACGACATCGACGGCGGAGAAGCGGCGGAAACAGTCACGTTCGGCCTGGACGGGAAGGCCTACGAGATCGATCTCAATCTCGCCAATGCGAAGAAACTGCGTAAGGAACTTGCGCCGTACGTGAAGGCCGGACGCAAGCAGTCCAGGTCCGGCAAGGCGTTCAAGCACACCTTCGTCGCCCCCGATCCGGCGGCGGTCCGCGCCTGGGCCCGGTCGAACAGCATGGAGGTGCCGGCCCGGGGACGCATCCCCAAGAAGGTCTACGAGGCGTTCAGCGCGGCCGGCTGAGGCTGACCGAGGGGTCCGGCACGACCGGCCGGGCCCCGGGCGGCGTCCGGGGCCGGGGCCCCGGACTGGTGGCCCCGGCAGCCGAGTTGCATTGCACCCGGGGTGATCAGCTAGAGTCTGGAACACGCCGAGGGGCAAGGCCGAGAGGCCCGGTCCACCGGAGCGTGCGGGTGTAGTTCAGTAGCAGAACATCCCCCTTCCAGGGGGAAGGCGCAGTGTGCAATTCCTGTCACCCGCTCTGCATCGCTTACCGACCACTGTTGTGGATCAGGTACAGTGGTGTTCGCAACCGCAGGTGAGAGCCGAGCGGCAGCAATGCGGACGTGGCTCAGTTGGTAGAGCATCACCTTGCCAAGGTGAGGGTCGCGAGTTCGAATCTCGTCGTCCGCTCAGTGAAAGAAGCCCCTGGTCTTGTGACCAGGGGCTTCTTCGTGTGCGCGGCAGATGGAACCCCTTCTGACATTTGTCATGAGGAGCGGTGACAGCCCGCACTGCCCGCCGCCCCGATCCGGCGGAACGCTGGACGCATGGCAGATGTGATCGAGGTCGAGGAGCTGCGGCGTACCTACGCCGGGGGCTTCGAGGCCGTTTGCGGAATCTCCTTCTCGGTGGCGCCCGGCGAGCTCTTCGCGCTGCTCGGCACGAACGGCGCGGGCAAGACCTCCACCGTCGAACTCCTCGAAGGGCTCGCCGCCCCGAGCGCCGGCACCGTACGGGTGCTCGGCCACGACCCGTACACCGAGCGCGCCTCCGTGCGCCCCCGCACCGGCGTCATGCTCCAGGAGGGCGGCTTCCCGTCGGAGCTGACGGTGGCCGAGACGGCACGGATGTGGGCGGGATGCACCACCGGCGCCCGGCCGGTCGGGGAAGCGCTGGAGCTCGTCGGGCTGACCCGGCGGGCCGACGTACGTGTGAAGCAGTTGTCCGGCGGTGAGAAGCGGCGGCTCGATCTCGCGCTCGCCCTGCTGGCCCGGCCCGAGGTGCTGTTCCTCGACGAGCCGACCACCGGCCTGGACGCGGAGGGGCGCCACGACACCTGGGAACTCGTCCGCGACCTGCGCGACTCGGGGACCACGGTCCTGCTGACCACCCACTATCTGGAAGAGGCCGAGGCGCTGGCCGAGCGGCTCGCGATCCTGCACGAGGGGCGCATCGCGGCCGCCGGGCGCGTCGACGAGGTGGTCGCCGCCCAGCCGTCCCACATCTCCTTCGAGCTGCCCGACGGCTACCACCTCGGCGACCTCCCGCCGCTCGCCCGGCTCGGGGTGAGCAGCCACGAGTGCGAGGGCCGGACCGTACGGCTGAAGACCACCGAACTCCAGCACGCCGCCACCGGGCTGCTGCTGTGGGCCCGGGACAGCCGGGTCGAGCTGCGCGGCCTCGATGTGCGCTCGGCCTCCCTGGAGGAAGCCTTCCTGCACATCGCCCGGGAACAGGAGTCGAGCCGATGACCACAACAGACGTCGTACGTACGGATTTTGACGTTTCGTCATCCGCTTCCGTCGGCACCGCCGCATCCCGTATGAAAGCGCTCGCCCGCGCCGAGCTCACGCTCTTCGGCCGCAACAAGTCGGCCCTGTTCACCGCGCTCCTGTTGCCCGCCATGCTCACCTTCTCGATGAGTTCAGCCGTACGCGGGATGGACCTCAAGGGCACCGGGCTGAGCGTCGGCACGGTGCTGCTGCCCGGGTCGCTCGGCTATGTGCTGCTGTTCGCGGTCTATTCGGCGCTGGTCGGCGTCTTCGTCGTACGCCGGGAGGAGTTGGTCCTCAAGCGGCTGCGGACCGGTGAGCTGCGGGATCAGGAGATTCTGGCCGGGGCCTCGTTGCCCGCCGTGCTGCTCGCCCTTGCTCAGTGCGTGCTGCTCGCGGCGGGGTGCAGTGCGGTGATGGACGTCGGGGCGCCGCGTGCGGTGTGGCTGGCGGTCGTCGGGCTCGGGCTCGGGATGGCGCTGATGGTCGTGCTCGCGGCGGCCACGGCTGCCCTCACCCGCAGTGCGGAGGGCGCGCAGATCTCGGTGATGCCGATGCTGCTCGCCTCGATGGCGGGTTCCGGCATGGTGGTTCCGCTGGACGTCATGCCGGACGCGGTGGCCCGCGTCTGCGAACTCCTGCCGCTCACCCCGGTGATCGAGCTCATCCGGGGCGGCTGGACCGGCGACCTGAGCGCGTACAAGGTGCTCGGCCTGCTGGCGACGGCGGTGGCCTGGATGCTGCTGGGCGTGTTTGCTGTACGGAAGTGGTTCCGCTGGGAGCCACGGCGCTGAACAGGGGAGATGACGGGGTGCTCGGGCGGATGGGTCGCGTGCGCGACTGGCGGCGACGCTGGCGGGAGCGCAGCAGGCTCCAGAAGATGGACCTCTACTCGCGCACCACGCTGAAGGTGCTGCTCTGGTTCTTCCTGGTCAGCTGGGGCGTGCTGCCGAACATCGCGGCCGGCCCCCGCAGCACCGGCGTCACCGCCCTGAGCGCGGCGCTGCTCGTGGTGAACATCGCGCAGTGCGTCCTCGGCGCCCGCCTGATCGACCCGGCGTTCGACGACTACCTCGGCCACGTCGACTTCCCCCGGCGGCGTCTGGTGGCCCCGGCCGTCCTGCTGGCCGTCGGCACGGCGCTGGCGGGGGCGCTCGCCGCCCTGGACACCAAGAGCGTGTTCCCGCTGCTGCTGATGAACCTGCCGATCGCGGTGGCGGTCCCGTACGCGCTGATCGTGCCGATCCGCACGTATCTGCTGCACTGCCTGGCGTACGCGGTGCTCACGACCGGCGTCTTCGCGGCGGCGGGGGTGCGGGGCGGCCCGCTCCTCGCGCCCACGCCGATCGTGCTGGCGATGGGCGCCCTGATGCTGCCGACGGTGCGGCCCGGCGCGTGGGGGCTGCGCAACATGTGGCAGACCGAGGAGGCCAAGGACATCCAGGCGCGGCTCGCCGTCGCCGAGGAACGCCTGCGCTTCGGCCGGGACATGCACGACGTGCTCGGCCGCAACCTCGCGGTCATCGCCCTCAAGAGCGAGCTGGCCGTGGAGTTGGCCGAGCGCGGGCGCCCGGAGGCGGTGGCCCAGATGGTCGAGGTGCAGCGCATCGCGCGCGAATCGCAGCGGGAGGTACGGGAGTTGGTGCGCGGCTACCGCGAGGCGGACCTCGCGGTCGAACTCGATGGCGCCCGGGGCGTGTTGGAGGCCGCCGGGATCGGCTGTACTGTCTCGGGCCCGGCCGACGGCCTGCCCGCCGGGGTGCAGTCGGCGCTCGGCTGGGTGGTGCGCGAGGCGACCACCAATGTGCTGCGGCACGGCAACGCGCGCTCGTGTGCGATCCAGCTGGCGACCGCCGACGCGGTGGTCACGCTCGTCGTCGAGAACGACGGCGTCCCCGACCGCGCCCCCGCCGCCCCCGGCTCGGGCCTCGCGGGCCTGCGCGAACGGCTCGCCCCGATGGGCGGCACGCTGGAGACCGCCCGCCCGGGCGACCGCTTCCGGCTGACGGTGACCGTACCGCTGCGGAGTGTGGCGGAGCTGGGCGAGGAGGTGTCCGTATGAACGAGTCGGAGGCCGGGCTTGAGGCTGGGGCCGCGCCTGCGTCCGAGTCCGCGCGGCCCGTGCGGGTCCTGCTCGCCGACGACGAGCATCTGATCCGGGGCGCGCTCGCCGCGCTGCTCGGCCTGGAGGACGATCTGACCGTCGTCGCCGAGGCCGCATCCGGGCCCGAGGCGCTGGCGATGGCGCGGGCGCACCGCCCCGATGTCGCGGTCCTCGATCTGCAGATGCCGGGCGCGGACGGTGTGAGTGTCGCCACATCTCTGCGGGCCGAACTCCCCGGCTGCCGCACCATGATCGTGACGAGCCACGGCCGGCCCGGCCACCTCAAGCGGGCGCTCGCGGCCGGGGTGCGTGGCTTCGTGCCGAAGACGGTGAGCGCGCGCGGACTCGCGGAGATCATCAGGTCCGTACATGCGGGAAACCGTTATGTGGACCCGGAGTTGGCGGCCGACGCGATCTCCGCCGGGGACTCCCCGCTGACCGTCCGCGAGGCGGAAGTCCTGGAGCTCGCGGCCGACGGGGCGCCGGTCGCGGAGATCGCCGAGCGGGCCGGACTGTCGCAGGGGACGGTCCGGAACTACCTCTCCTCGGCGGCCTCGAAGCTGGGCGCCGAGAACCGTCACACGGCGGTGCGTCTCGCCCGCCGTCGGGGTTGGGTATAGTTAGCTGCGCGCTACGGCGCATGCGGACGTGGCTCAGTTGGTAGAGCATCACCTTGCCAAGGTGAGGGTCGCGAGTTCGAATCTCGTCGTCCGCTCAGCGAAAGAAGCCCCCGGTCGGTTCTCCGACCGGGGGCTTCTTCGTGCGCTCAGCTCCAGCTGGTGCCGGTCAGCTGCTCGTACGCCTCGATGTACTTGGCGCGGGTGGCGTCGACGACCTGCTGCGGGAGCGGGGGCGGCGGCTGCTCGGAGTGGCGGTCCCAGCCGGACTCGGCCGAGGTGAGCCAGTCGCGGACGAACTGCTTGTCGTACGACGGCTGCGCGCGGCCCGGCTCCCAGGTCTCCGCGGGCCAGAAGCGCGAGGAGTCGGGGGTGAGGACCTCGTCGGCCAGCACCAGGCGGTCCTCGCCGTCGACGGTCTCGAAGCCGAACTCGAACTTGGTGTCCGCGAGGATGATCCCCCGGTCGCGGGCGATGTCCCGGGCGCGGCCGTACACGGCGAGCGTCGTCTGGCGCAGCAGGGCCGCGGTCTCCGCGCCGACCTGGCGGGCGACTTCCTCGTACGAGACGTTCTCGTCGTGGTCGCCGACGGCGGCCTTGGTGGCGGGCGTGAAGATCGGCGCGGGCAGCTCGGAGCCGTTGCTCAGCCCCTCGGGCAGCGCGAGCCCGCAGACCGTACGCGACTCGTCGTACTCAAGGAGCCCGGAGCCGGTGAGGTAGCCGCGCGCCACGCACTCGACCGGGACCATCCGCAGCGACTTGCAGACCAGGGTGCGCCCGGCCCAGTCGGCGGGGGCGCCCTCGGGCAGCTCGCTGGAGATGACGTGGTGCGGAACGATGTCCGCGAGCAGATCGAACCACCAGAGCGAGAGCTGGGTGAGCACCCGGCCCTTGTCGGGGATCTCGGTGGGGAGCACCCAGTCGTACGCGGACATACGGTCGCTGGCGACCATGATCAGGTCACCGGCCTCGTTCTGATAGAGGTCCCGCACCTTGCCCGTGTGGAGGTGGGTCAGGCCCGGGACCTGAATCGGCTCGGGCTTTTCTACAAATCCGGACACGGTTCCTCCGCGTAGATTGATCCAGGAGCGCTTCCGATTCTCTCGCACGCGACGAGTACCCCGGACACGCGCCTGGTCGCGCGCCCCTGCTCTTGGCTCAGTCCCGCTTGCAGATCCGGTCCAGCAGGTTGGCGGTGGCGCGCTGGACGCGGGCGTCGGTGTGGCCGGGGCGGTCCAGGGCCGGGGACCAGGCGAAGGTGCCGGAGGCGAAGACGAGGGCGCCGGAGGGCGCGCGGTAGAGCGAGGTCTCCTGGTGCCGGGTCGCGCCCTCGCTGTCGCGGTACGGGGAGTGGGCGAGCAGGATGCGGTCCTGGTGCTCGGGGAGCGCGGTGCGCGGGTAGTACCGGTCGGCCTCGCCCGCCACGAGCCCGGCGATCTCGTCGCCCTCGTTGGCGCCGGTGGCCTCCCAGAGCCAGTGCTTGGCGTTGCGTACGACGAGCGGGGACGGTTCGGGGACGCGGCCCGCGTACTGGATGCCGAGCAACTGCTGCTCGGGACGGGCGACTTCGCGCCACAGCGCGGGCTTTCCCGGGACGCGCCGCTTGCGGCAGGTCAGCAGCCGGTCCGGGACGCCGGAGGCCGAGGGCGCGAGATCGACCTGCCAGTACAGGGTGTTGGCCGACAGGAAGACGAGCGAGGTGCCGCTCTCGCGGGCGAGCTCGACGGTGCGGCGCATGGGGGCCGACCAGTACTCGTCGTGGCCCGGGAAGACGAGGCCCCGGTAGCGGGTCGGATCGATGCGCCCGGCGTGCAGGTCGCGGGCGTCGGCGTACGCGAGGTCGTATCCGTACCGCTCGGCCCACCGGATGAAGTCGTACGCGTGCCCCACGTGCAGGGGCAGTCCCGCGCCCGCGTACGGCCGGTCGAAGGAGACCGTGATGGCCGCGTCCTCCTCGCCGAGCAGCCGCCCGTGCGCGTCCCACGCGTGGTAGAGCGAGGCACCGGTGCGCCCGTCCTCGGGGAAGAGGTTGTAGGCCTGCCAGGTGATGTCGGGGAGCAGGAGCAGCAGATCGGCCGGATGGCTGTCGCGGACGGTGAAGGGGATGTGCGAGCGGTATCCGTCGAGGGTGGTCAGTACGGCCACGTACGCGCCGATGGAGGCGTACGAGGGCACCTGGTAGCGCCAGGAGAGCCACCAGTGGTGGCAGGAGACGGTGCGGTCGGCGGCGAGGGGGGCGGGCTGCACGATCCCGGCGAGCCGGGGAGAGGTGGCGATCTTGGCGGCCCCATCGCCGCCGTAATGCCCGATCCGATAGATATCCACGGAGAACTGCTGAGGCGGATCGACGGTGATGTGGAAGTCGATGGCCTCGCCGGGGGCGACGGCGCCGGTGGAGGCGAACCCCTTGATCTGCTGCCGTACGTCGTCGGCGGTACGGGGCCCGGAGGAGCCGGGCCGGGCCTCGACGTACCAGGGCACCACGTGCCCGGTGTCGTCGAAGTAGTGCTCCCCGCCGCGCAGCCACGGCAGCGGGCCCTGGCCGAAGGGATCCGAGACGGCGTGCGCGAGGGCTCCCGACTCCCACCGCCGAATCTGCTCCGCCCCCATGCCACTTCCCTCCCTCTCCCCCGACACCACATCGACCGCACGCATACGTCATATGACGCCCGGCCGTTCAACGACCGGTCTCCAGCACATCACATAACGCACGCACTCCGTCACCGTTCGTCGCGAATTGACGTGAACGGAACGGGTAGTTCCGGTACGGGGCGGGGGGCTACCGCGTGCAGTGGTTCGACTGCGGGCCGTCGTGGGCTGGTCGCGCAGTTCCCCGCGCCCCTAACAGGTGCGGCCACAGAGCGGGGTGCAGGGGCCGCAGGCCCCGCAACGGGGTCCGGGGGCGTAGCCCCCGGGAAAACTCCCCCTCCCCCCTTCACCCCCACCCACCCCCGGAGGGTTTAGGGAAGGGGCGGGGAGGGGCGCGTCACACCAGTCGTACCGGCTTCTCCGGGCGGACGCCCACCCCCACCAGCCACCGCCGGAGCGGCTCCGCGTCGCCCTCCTCCAGGAGCGTCAGGACCCGCGAGGACAGGTCGCCCCGGCGCTCGCCGTCCACGAGCAGCGCGGGGCCGTCCAGCCAGTCGAGCCCCGGCGACGCCCCCGCCGTGTCGACCGCCGCGCAGCACACCATCGCGGTGACGTGGTCGGCAAGGAGCTCGCGCCCGGTCCGGGGCGGCTGCAGAGGGAACAGCGGGACGCAGTCGCCCCACTCCTCCATCGTCGGCCGAGGCGGCGAAGAGGCGTCCTCGACGGCCACCTCCGCCTCGATCCCCACCGCCAGCGCCTCCCCGTCCTGCCCGGCCAGATGCTCCAGGACCCGCGCCAGCGTCGGCGCGACCGGCTCACCGCCGGGCCCCGCCCCGGCCCCGTCCAGCTCGTCCATCCCGTCGAGCACGCGGTGCAGCCGGGCCGCCTCCGCACGCCACTTCCGGTCGACGACTTCCTCGGGATAGTGCTGCCAGTCCACCGGCGACCAGTCGGGCCCGGGCTCGGCCGGACCGCCGTGGAACAGCCGGGCGGCGAGCAGCGAGGCCGCCTCGTCGGCGGCGCCCGGCTCCTCCAGCAGATCGCACGCGGGCCGCTCCCCGAGCCGGGACGCGAACCCCTCCGCCAGCCGGTCCCGCCGGGACAGCTCGGTCAGCGCCGACACCACGCCGGCGTCGAGCCGGGACGGCCACCGCCCCATCCGCCAGGCGGGCAGCGCCACCCGCGTGAGCAGCCGGTCCCAGCCCGCATAGGCGAGCCCGACCTGCTCCTGGGCGACGATCCGCAGCCCGTAGTCGACGGTCTGCGCCCGCTCGGACGCGGCGGCCGCGACCCCGCGCTCCATCTCGGCGGCATGCGTACGGCAGCCGCGCAGCAGCAGCCGGGCGATCGGCCCGACGAACCCGAGCAGCACCCGCCGCACCCGCCCGACACCGGACCCGCTGGTCACCGCGACGGCCGCGTCCAGCCCCCGTACGAACCGGCGGGCCGAGGCTATGTCGGGGTGCGCGGACGGCCCCGTACCGGCCACGACGGGCGCGAGGATGGCCCGCAGTTCACCGACCCGCATCCACCACAGGAACGGCGACCCGATGACGAGAACGGGCGCGTCGTCACTGCGGCGACGTATGCCCCGCGCGCCGACATCTCCCCGCATACCGAGGGCGCCGCGGCCACTTCGTACGGAGTGCGCCGGATGCGTACGGTCCTCAAGCCAGCTGTCGCAGTCCGGCGTGAGGGCTATCGCGGAGGGCGCGGGCACGTCGAGCCGGTCGGCCAGGTCCCGCACCAGCCGGTACAGATCCGGCGCGGACGATTCGGCGAGGTCGACCGTCGGGGAGAGCGCGGGTCTCGCCCGTACGATCACGGCCGCGACCGCGGCGGCGGCCAGCAGCACGGCGACCGCCGCACCCGTCACCGCCCAGCGCGCCGTGTCCCAGCCCCGGCCGTCGATGCGGCCCTGCGCGCCCGCGACGAGCAGCACGACGGCGACCGCCGCCGGCAGCAGAGCCACGGCCAGCGCCCGGCTGCGCACCCGCAGCACGGCCAGCGCCCGCGAGCGCGCCGACCGCGCGCCCGCCTCACCACCCATCCCGGAACCGGACACGGCCGGACGTCACCCCCTCTGCACTGCGTCGGCGTTGCTCACTCCCCCACTGTGGCACCCCCCACTGACATCGCAATGCCGGTGACCCAAGTGCCGGACCGCTCCCGCCGCACCCTAGTTGCGCCCCCGCCACGCGTCATCCGGATGGCCGAGCCGTCACCCGATGGAATGGCTTTGGGGTGGGGTTCGCCCCGCGCCGAGGAGCCGGATCCGCAGACAATCCCGCGCAGCGGCCGCCCCTCCCCCCTCGGTTGTGGGCAGGCGTTCCGCACGGCTGGGGGTCCCCCCTGCTCCTTAAGAGCTTGGGGGAGGGTGGGCACAGGGCCCACGGTCCGCAGACGAAACGGGTCCGGGGCGCAGCCCCGACAAGGGCCGCGCCCCGGACCAGGGCACGAGGAATCAGGCGGTCACGCCTGCAAGTCCGCCGCCTTCAGCGCGATGTCGCTCCGGTGCTGCGCCCCGTCGAGCCGGATACGCGCAACCGCCGCATACGCCCGCTCCCGCGCCTCCGCCAAGTCCGCACCCGTCGCAGTGACCGAAAGAACCCGTCCGCCCGCGCTCACGACCGCGTCCCCCTCGCGCCGAGTACCGGCGTGCAGTACGTACGCATGCGGCGCATCCAGGGCCGCGACCTCGTCCAGGCCCGTGATCGGGTCGCCGGTCCGGGGCGTACCGGGGTAGTTGTGCGACGCCACGACGACCGTGACCGCCGCGTCGTCCCGCCAGGCGAGCGGCGGCTCGGAATCCAGCGTTCCGTTGGCCGAGTTGAGCAGCACGCGCGCGAGGGGCGTCTTCAGCCGGGCGAGGACGACCTGCGTCTCGGGGTCGCCGAAGCGCGCGTTGAACTCGATGACCCGCACCCCGCGCGAGGTGATCGCGAGCCCCGCGTACAGCAGGCCGGAGAACGGCGTGCCCCGGTGGCGCAGTTCGTCGACGGTCGGCTGGAGCACGCTCGCCATGACCTCGTCGACGAGCTTGGGGTCGGCCCACGGCAGCGGCGAATACGCGCCCATGCCACCGGTGTTGGGGCCCTCGTCGCCGTCGAGCGCGCGCTTGAAGTCCTGCGCGGGCTGGAGCGGCAGCACGGTCACGCCGTCCGTGATCGCGAAGAGCGAGACCTCGGGGCCGTCGAGGAACTCCTCGATGACCACCCGGTCGCAGGCGAGCGCGTGCGCGCGGGCCACCTCGACGTCCTCGGTGACGACGACGCCCTTGCCGGCCGCGAGACCGTCGTCCTTGACGACGTACGGCGCGCCGAACGCGTCCAGCGCCTCGTCGATCTCGGCGGGGGTCGTACAGACGTAGCTGCGGGCGGTCGGCACACCGGCGGCGGCCATGACGTCCTTCGCGAACGCCTTCGAGCCCTCCAGCTGCGCGGCCTCGCCGGAGGGGCCGAAGCAGGGGATGCCCGCGGCCCGTACGGCGTCGGCGACCCCGGCGACCAGCGGCGCCTCGGGCCCGACGACGACCAGGTCGGCCGCGAGGCCGGTGGCGAGCCGGGCGACGGCCTCGCCGTCCAGCTGGTCCACGGGGTGGAGTTCGGCGACCTCCGCGATCCCGGCGTTGCCGGGGGCGCAGTGCAGCGCCGTCACGTCGGGGTCGAGGGACAGGGAACGGCACAGGGCGTGCTCGCGGGCGCCGCCGCCGATGACAAGGACCTTCACGGCAGCCAGCCTAGCCTCCGTGGCGGATTCTCCCTCGTACGGGTCACCGAACCCCGTACCGCTACTCGTTCGTATATTCCTCCACCACCGTCGCACCGAGCTCGCGCACGATCAGGTCGTGACCGGAGAGCGCGTTGTCGACGAGGTCCGGATCGTCATCCTCCGGAATGTCGTCCTCCGGCCGCACGGGGGGCGCTTCGTGCGTGACGGGGGCGGGCTGGGGGGGCTGGTTCCGTACGGGTGCGGAGGCCTGCGGCGACTGCTGTACGGGGGTGGGGGCGGCCGGGGTGGAGGGCTGGGGCGGGGCGGGGGCCTGGGCCTGGGGCACTCCGGGGTTGTTGAAGCCGCCGGGGTTGCTGTTGCCGCCTCCACCGAAGTTGCCGGGGCCGCTCGGGCTCGGGGATCCACCGAAACCGCCGCCGCCACCGGACCCGCCGCCGAAGTTGCCCGCGGCGGCCGGGGGCTGGGAGCCGCCCGACGGGTCGATGATCGCCTCGACCTTCCACTGCACGCCGAACCGCTCGCCGAGCACCCCGCGCAGCACTTCCTCGCTGCCGCTGCTCGCGAAGTTGTCACGGGCGCCCGCGTTGATGAACCCGAGTTGCAGGGTGGTGCCGTCGAATCCGGCCACCTGCGCGTTCTGACTCAGCAGGATCCAGGTGAAGCGGCGCTTGTTCTTCACGGCCTCCAGGATGTCCGGCCACATGTTGCGTACGTGGACGGCGCTGCCCGGGGACGCGGCACCGGCGGCCGGGGCGGGCGCGGCGGCGGGAGCCGGCTGCTCGGGGGCCGACGGCTGCCCCGGGGTGGACGCGGAGGGCCAGGCACCGGCGGCGGGAGCGGCGGCCTGTGCGGCTTGGGCGGACGACCCGGGCCAGGCGCCCGGACGCTGACCGCCACCCTGACCGGGCGCGGCGGCACCGGGCCACGCACCGGGGGCGGGCGCCTCCGGGGCGACGGGAGCGGGCACCTGGGGCGCAGCGACCGGGGCAACCGGGGCTGTCTGCGCGACCGGCACGGAGGCGGCCGGGGCAGGGGCGGGGGCGCCGCCGCGAGCAGCAGCCCGAGCAGCCTCGGCACCACCGGTCCCACCCTGCACGACGGGCGCGGGCGGCATGGGCGGATGGGCGTCCGCCCCCGGCACGTAACCCATCGCGGGTCCAGCGGCGGCGGGAGCCTGGAAGTTGGCGCCACGCTCCAGCCGGTCGAGCCGGGACTGGATCGAACGCTCGTCGTCGTACGCGGCCGGAAGCAGCACGCGCGCGCAGATCAGCTCCAGCTGGAGCCGGGGCGAGGTGGCCCCGCGCATCTCGGTCAGCCCCGTATTGACGAGGTCGGCGGCCCGGCTGAGCTCGGCGGCGCCGAACACCGAGGCCTGCGCCTGCATCCGCTCGACGACGTCGGCGGGCGCGTCGATGAGGCCCTTCTCCCCCGCGTCCGGGACTGCGGCGAGGATCACCAGGTCCCGTAGCCGTTCCAGCAGGTCGGCGACGAAGCGTCGGGGGTCGTTGCCGCCCTCGATGACCCGGTCCACGACCTCGAAGGCGGCGGCGCCGTCCCCGGAGGCGAAGGCGTCAACCACGGAGTCGAGAAGTGACCCGTCCGTGTAGCCGAGGAGAGAAGTGGCCATGGCGTACGTCACACCGTCGTCGGCGGCACCGGCGAGGAGCTGGTCCATGACGGACATGGAGTCACGCACGGACCCGGCCCCGGCGCGTACGACGAGCGGCAGCACGCCGTCCTCGACCGGGATCCCCTCCCGCCCACAGACCTCACCCAGGTACTCGCGCAAAGTCCCAGGCGGCACAAGCCGGAAGGGATAGTGATGAGTCCTGGACCGAATGGTCCCGATGACCTTCTCGGGCTCGGTGGTGGCGAAGATGAACTTCAGATGCTCCGGCGGCTCCTCGACGACCTTCAGCAGGGCGTTGAACCCCGCCGAGGTGACCATGTGGGCCTCGTCGATGATGTAGATCTTGTAGCGGCTGCTGGCGGGACCGAAGAAGGCCTTCTCGCGCAGCTCACGGGCGTCGTCCACGCCACCGTGCGAGGCGGCGTCGATCTCGATGACGTCGATGGACCCCGGCCCGTTGCGCGCGAGGTCCTGGCAGGACTGGCACTCACCGCACGGAGTCGGCGTCGGCCCCTGCTCACAGTTCAGGCACCGGGCGAGGATGCGCGCGCTGGTCGTCTTTCCACATCCGCGCGGCCCACTGAACAGGTACGCGTGATTGACCCGGTTGTTCCGCAGCGCCTGCTGCAGCGGGTCGGTGACATGCTCCTGCCCGATGACCTCGGCGAAGGACTCCGGGCGGTAGCGGCGGTACAGCGCAAGGGACGACACACCTACGAGGTTATCGGGACACACTGACAACCGGCCCCGCCGCAGCCACCCGGCGGCGCCAGGCGAACCCGGGCCCGCCCCGAAAAGCGCTTCCGCCCCGTAAACGCAAGCGCCCCCCACGCACCCGCCAGAGCCGACCTACCCTTGCTGCCTTCCGGCCCTGGGGGAGTTCAGTCAGATAGCGCCACGTGAGGGGCTCCGCACAGGGTACCCGATCCCGGCGGGGGGAACGAGTTCGCGAGCACCCCTCAGCGTCTTGTATTGTTTGCCGCGGAGGATTCGCCTAGTGGCCTAGGGCGCACGCTTGGAAAGCGTGTTGGGGGCAACCCCTCACGAGTTCGAATCTCGTATCCTCCGCCAGTGCCTCACCGGGCACGATGTCGATGGGCCCCACCGCTTGCGGTGGGGCCCATCGACGTATGCGGTGGCTGTCTTTGGGCAAGAGGGGTCGTGAGGAGGCGCATGAGGTCGCTCCCTCGGACCTCCGGCGCGCGATGGACCGTCTACGCGGTGGCACTCCGCTCCCAGCATGACGGTCACGTCGTACTCGCGAGGAGCACGGCCTTCCCTGGCCTGGGCCGCTTGTATCGGGAAGACGACGGGAGCCCGCTCTACGAGGCAGTGGCCCATGTCATGTGAAATAGGGACTTGTTCCCGACCGTGAGCGCACCCGCCGTGCCGCTGGCGCGGACGGACCCTGCTAGTCCCAAGAGTGGGAGGAGGCGGACCGCCTCCCTCCGTCTTGCCCAGCACGCTGCTCGCGGACACGCCCTTCAGCAGGACAGTTCAATACGGGGAGAGCTCCATATCCACTGCGCTCACTGGCCGACGATCCACGCACTTCTACGTACGGCTGGCCGAGCACAGCCTGCGCATCGCTGCCGCACTCGCTGTCACAGAGAGAGCGGCTGCTATCCGCAGTGCGGTGGTCGAAGCAGCCTGGTCCCTGGTGGCGTTCCATCACGGACACCTCCGTCCTGGCCGAGGAAATCGCCCCCCATGGCCTCTCCATACATCGAGGCCGCACACTTCTCACCTGAATCTCAGAAAGTACGGATCCGCGGTTCACGCCGGGAGTTCCCTCAGCCTCCTACTTATGACGGGCCACAGGAGGTCCGCCTAACCCAGAGGGAGATGCTTGTGGACGCGCCTACGGCGACCGTCGTGATCGTGTCAGTCGCCATCACAGAACTGTGTGCCTTATGCAGACTCTGGATGCGTCTGCGAGGGGACGAGCGACGTGACAAGGCCCGGTATGGGCATGCCACTGCGATAGCCCAGCTCCTGGCGGGGTCCGGCCGCCTCGGCCTTGGGGAACATCGCATGGACGGAAAGGGACTGAGCCTCAGGTTGTCCGCCTCCCCTGCCGAACAATCGAACGGCGTCGCGTGAACCGTCATGACCCGACCGAGGAGGCTGGCCCCCCAACTACCGATGGTCGGCCAGCCGGCAAGGCACACCCTGAGGAAGCCCGTCGTACCCGTCGCTCGGTGGACCGGGAGTTCTCAGCCTTCTACCGCAGCACGATCGACAAGCTCGTCGGCTTCCTGATCCACCAGGGGGCCTCCCTGCCGGTAGCTGCCGACATCGCGCAGGACGCGATGACTACGGCTTACAGGCGCTGGGAAGAGATCAAGCAGCCGTCGGCATGGCTCCACACAGTGGCCTCGCGGGCGCTCGCACGACGCATCGCCGACGTTCGTGAGGACGCCTTCGATCAGGTTCCGGAACCGACGGCCCTGCTGCCTCATCCTGAAGCTCTCGCGGAGTGGGAGGAGCACCAGGAGATCCTTCGAGTTCTCAGGGGACTCCCACCACGCCAGCGTCAGGTTCTGGCCTGGACCCTGAGCGGCTACAGCCCCGCCGAGATTGCCGAGGAGCTCCACATCGCGCCCGAGGCAGTCCGCGCCAGCCTCAAGAAGGCACGCCGCACGGCAGCGGCCTTGGTCAGCGGAGGGGAGGACTAGTGGCCAAGGACCGCGTCGGCCCGAATGACGAGGAGCTCGACGGTGCCGTGGACCGCCTGCTCGGTGGGCACACACACACCCTGTCGGCAGCCCTCCGGAGCGCGCTTGATGTCGAGGCCGGGCTGCGCGACATCCTGCTGCACTCTCGACACGACGATCTTGTCGATGACCTCGGTGCGATCCTCGACGTGGAAGCAGGCCTGGATGACATCGTCGGTGCCGACGTCTCTCAGCAACGACAGAGGCCCGAGAAGAACAAAAAGCGCGGCAGGAAGGCGGCAACCGCGGCAGAGCAGTGCCTGCGGATGGTCAGCCCTGAGATTCGCATCACTCTGCGCGTCAGTCCCGATGTGGCGACTGCGGCACTGACCTTCGAGAGGGCACACCGCTTTCTTTCGAGCCTGACGCAGGTCAAGGACTCCACACGCACGCTGAAGGCAAACCTGGAACCGCGCCTCGCGTTTGCTGTGTGCAGCGAGCTCCGGTCCGCCCACGAACATGCCATCGGGATCGCCGGTGACCTCGCCCACTCCGACGCTTCCCTCGCGGTGCGCGATCTGGCACGCAGCCTTGCCGTCGGTCTCACCAGCAATCTGGACACCGCCCGAACGGCAGCGGAAGTTCTTCTTCAACGCGATCCCCATTGCACCGACCCCGCTGAAATCAGAGAGCTGGCCGACGCCCTGTCCAGAGCAGCTACCCGCAACTGCGCCCGCGGCCGGCGCCTCCTCCGGCTCTGCGCCGAGGAAGTCCGGGGCGCAGTCAGCACGGTCCTCGGCCGGGACCTGCCCGTCCTCGACGAGGAGTCGATCGGTGTGTTCCTGGACGACTTCACGGCCTCGGACCTACGCGCCGCCGACCTGCTCGGCGTTGTGCTGGACGGCATTCGCTGGTCGGAGTACGGCACGCTCTGGCCTGCCGCTGTGAACGTCGAGGTCCTCAAAGCCCAATCGGATGAGACGCCTCCGGGAAGCGGAACGTACACCGTTCGGAAAGGCACTGCACCGATGCACAACACCTATGCAGGACTGTTCTGAAGAGCCTGGCCCGTCGCCGTACACGACAGGAGTTTCCCAGTGACGCACTATTCCTACGCCGTCGAGTCACACGCCCTGATGGCGACTTGGGCAACTACGAGGGGCAGGACGTCCGTCATCGTCGCCACCGCGCCCGAGACCATTACAGGCGACGAGATCCTCGATCTCGCGCGAGGCCTCGAACACCTCTCCCAGGCGGCCTGGCGTACCTACATCCGCCCCGCCAGTGCCAGTTCCGCCCAGCAAGTCAACAGCGAAGGCTGGCGCCGTAGACAGGAGCGCTCCTCCTTCCTCGAAGCGCTCAAGGGCGTAACGCACCCGAATCTGCCGCAAGACGGCCACCTACTCGTCAGCTACAGCCCGATCATCGAGTCTGGCCACCGCATCGGACGCACGCTCCACTCCATCGCCGACGACCGGCTCACCGCGTCCGTCCTCGCCGAGGCAGAGACCGAACTCGCCTCGGTGGAGCAGGCTGAACTCGGCAATCTGGACGGTCGGGCACGCCAAGCGGTACTGCTCACCCGTGAGGACGTCTCACCGGTACAACTGGCCGCCGCCGACGCTCTTCTGCACGCCGCCCCATTCGGCTCGACATCGTTGCAGACCGATGTGGATCCGACTGCTGCCGCCGTCGCCGCCGCACACTGGCTTCAGGCCGCTGCGGACGTCACGGCGGTGGCGTCCGGATTCCATCCGACGGACATCGTGGTGGAAGCCGACAACATCGAAGCCCTCCCGCACGAGACGCCCACCCGCGTGCTCGAACTCATCGACGAGGGTTCGTCCCCTCACGAGGTCGTGGTCACTCTCGTTCGGGATGCGTTGGCCGTGGCCGAGGGGCTGATCCCCGACCGGTCCGGCCTGCTGGATCAGATCGACCAGGTGGAGGATCTCGTCGAACGGCATGCCAGCACGGACGACGTGCTGGCAGAGGAACTATGGCGAATCCGGCTTACACCGCTCGACCCCCAGCGCCCTGCTCCCGACCTCCTGGAAGACCTGCTGGCCGGAATACGAGCCTGCTGGCTGCTCTTCGAGGAGTACGCCGAATCCCCGGACTATCCGGATGACGAGTGGGATCAAGCCATGTGGGAGGAGTGGCACGACGGCGAACGCAACAGGTTCATCGACCAGGTGCGGGCTGAGGCTGCCCGCACCAGCAAGCGACTCATGTGACCGAGCCTCGATGCATCAACTTAGATATACTGAGCGCCATAGACGATATACAGGGAGGTCGTGATGAGCCGCACCGTGATCGATCTGGACGACGACCTACTTGCCGACGTTGCTCAGGCTCTCGGCACCAGCACCAAGAAGGAGACCGTCAACACCGCTCTCCGTGAGGTGCTGGAGAACCGGCGTCGCGCGCTGGCCCTTACCCGCCTGCGCGCAGCAGCCGGCGAGGGTGCCTTCGACCTCGATCTCTTCGAGAGCAAGGGGAACTACCGCCGGTGAACGCGGCCCAGTTCCTGATAGACACCAGCGCACTCGCCCGGTTCATGCGCAGTGACGCGGAGCAGTACGGATGGGACCGAGCTGCCGCAGCCGGGCTCATCGCCACGTGCCCCATTACTGAGCTCGAGTTCTTCTTCAGTGCCCGATCTGCCGAAGCCCGGGCCCGGGGCATCGATGACATGCGGATGATCTTTGGCTGGGTGCCGGTCGACGATCGCGCATACAGCCGCGCTTGGCAGGTGCAGGAGGCCCTGACCAAGCGAGGGCAGCATCGCAGTGCAGGGGCCGTCGACTTGTTGGTGGCTGCCACGGCAGAACTACAAGGGCTGACCCTGTTGCATAGTGATCGGGACTTTGACTGCATCGCGGCCATCACCGGGCAAGCTCTCCAGTGGTACGGGCCCGAGCCAGGTAAGTAAACCGCGCTCGGTTGCAGTTCTGGTTGCATTCACCGCCGTACGGCACCGTTCAGAAACCCCGCCGCCCCCGACTGCACCGCAGGTCAGAACGTTCCCGTCGGCTCCAGAACGGTCGGGCGAAGGCTTGGAAAGCGTGTTGGGGGCAACCCCTCACGAGTTCGAATCTCGTATCCTCCGCCGGTTCAGAGGGCCGGACTGCGAAAGCGGTCCGGCCCTCTGGCGTTACCGAGGCCTGGACCGTGCGAGCTGTTCAGGCCTTCGGCATGGGCGGGATCGTTCGACCTGGGCGTCAGCCGCCGAGGCGCTTCAATTCCCGGACAGCGGCCGGCACTGCCAGACACAAGCCGAAGGTCGTCGCGAACGCGGTACCTGCAGGCAGGAGCGCATCGGCCAGGTCGACCCGGGCCCGCACCTCGATCAGGGCCACAGCCAGGGCAGCCACGACGGACAGCAGGGTGGCGATGCCCAGCCACAAGAGCCAGACGCGCGAACGCCCTGGGGACGGATGTGTGACCACGGAGGGGTCCTTTCGTCGGTCAGAGGGGCAGGACGGACGGGGCGAGCGGCTTATCCGCCGAAGGTCCGAGCATCAGGTGCTTCAGGAGCTCCTCCCGGGCCCGGACGAGGGCGTCCGCGTACTCGCGGTGCAGCACGGCCTGCCTGCGCAGAAGCGCGCTCACGCGGACGATCTCGCGCTGCTCCGACATCGATGGGAAGCGGACCGGCAGATGGCCGAGGGCATCGCGGCTGAGCGAAGGGGCGGCGGTGGCCTCCGCACGGTTCCGCATCCACTGCATGCTGTGCGGCAGCGAAAGCTGGTCCACAAGGAAACCCGGATCCACTCCGGCGCCCTCACGGACACGCAACCGGACCAGGTTGGTACTGAGGAGCCATCCCTCCTGCTCAGGCTCCACCAGTGCGGGCGGACGAAGCTCCCCTGTCCGGACGCAGACGACGTCCCCGGCCACCAGCCTGAAGTTAACAAGCTCCCGGGCCTTCTTGAGGAAGACGTTCTCCTCCTCGAGGAACAGGATCCTCCCGCCCTCCAACTGGCGGGGAAAGATCACGGGCACTTCCCCTCTCGGCGACCGGTCGGCCTTGCCGAGACGCGTGTAGGAAGGGCCCGGCTGGATGTCGCACAGCTCGGCCAGCCGCGCTTCCGTCCATCCCGGTGACAACGCCCCCTGGGCTCGAGCACCCGTGAGCCGGGCCCAAGCGAGGCCAGCGGCATCTGCGTCCGCCTCGTGCACCAGGCGGCCGAGCCGGGTGGCCTCCCCGTGGGTCTGGATCAACTCCTCGCGGGCGGGCTGCGCCGCGGACAGGGACTCCGGAACGTGATCCATGGGGCTCAGCGAGTAGCCAGAGGCGGCAAAAGCGCCCCGCGGCACCAAGGTCGTGTGAGGACGTGGCTCGCTGTATGCGACCGAGCCAAGCGCGGCTCCGAACAGCCACGGTCGCACGACCTCCAGGATGGCGCCGAGTCCGTCGTCGCCGACCACGTTCCTTCTGCCCGTTCCGGTGCCGAGATGCCGGGCGTCCACCAGGAGTACCTCGGGACGCGGCATCTCGGTGCGCCGAAGGCACCAGAGAGAAACCGGCACCGGAGTGGTGGAGAACAGCCGGGGCGGCAAAGCCACGACGCACTCGATTGCACCACGCACGATCAGGTTCTGCCGGATCTCCCGTTCGGCGCTGTTGACCGAGTTGCCCGCCTTCACCGGCATCACCACGATGGCCCGCCCGCCTGGCTTGAGGGCGTTCATCACATGCTGTACCCAGGCCAGGTTGTCGTTGCCCTGGGGCGGGGCACCGAACTCCCAGGCACCCTGCACCCGCTCCGCCCCTGCGGTGTCGCTCATGTTGAACGGCGGATTCGTCAGCACCACGTCGGCAAAGCCGGAGCGAGCCCCCTCGGTTGCCCACGGCGTGGTCCGAGTACTGCGGAGGACCGCCGGTGAGCCGTGCAGCGCGATGTTCATCCCGGCAAACCGCAACGTATCCCTCCGCGGGCTCTCACCGTGGAGTGTGGTTCCGGGCCCGACGGTGCCACACCGCATCGCCGCCGCAACCAGCATCTCCCCACCCCGCACGTACGGGTCGTAGATCGATGCGTTCTTCGGTGCCGACCCCAGGCCCAGTTCGGCGGCCAGCTGCACGACACCCCGCGGGGTGAAGAACTCTTCGCTCCGCAAGCCGGCGCGGTCCTCGTACTGGTCGAGGATGAGACGGAATGTCCCTCTCGGCAGCTTTGCCGTGAGCCTCACGACTCCCACGAGGTCTCTGTAGGAACGGGGTTCGAGCCGCATCAGGCTCTCGCGCATTCCCGGCGGAACTCCGTACCGGCGCAGCTCCCTGTCAGCAACGGCACCGATGCATGCGAGCAAACCCGCCATGTGCTCCACGCCCGTCCCCTTCTTCGCAGCGTCTTCCACATCTCGCCACGCTGCCGGGACGGTCTCCCGGAGAAACACGAGAGAGAACAGCAGGCTGAGGAAGTCCAGCATTGAGGCCGACCCGCTCACCCGATCCGCGTGCGAGCCCATGAGCTCGTTGACAAGCGCCTTGCCTGTGACGAGGTCTCCTTGTGCACCGCGCGCTCCGGGCTCGATCTGCCTCGGGACCTGCTCGAAACCCTGCTGCTCGAGGATCCGGACCCGGTACGTCGTCCCCTCCGGTTCACCGGGGCGGAGCTGGCTTCGCGGGACGATGCGCGTGCCCAACCAATCCAGCACCTCGGAGAGGTGGAAGTACTCGGCACCACCGGATCGCACCGGGGTGGGAAAGTCACCATGCCGCTTCTCCCAAGTGGTGACGGTCGCGCGGGCGACTCCTGCTTGCGCAGCAAGTTCCGCACGGCTGATCAATGGATCCCGCTTGTCTAACCCCATCGGGCAGCTCCTTCGTCCATACCTCTGCTGACGCCCAGAACGCTAGGGATGCAGCGCCTCAGCGTCCACTGCGCATGGCGAATGCGCAGTGGGGGTATGGAGGCCGTTGTGGCGGGCTTCACGGCTTCAAGCCAGGTGATAGCTGAACAGATGGCCCGCGCGCTCTCTAACTTGCACCTACCTGCCTCCTCTTAGGTGACAGGCGGGTTAGCAGATGGCCATGCCGTGGCCCCGCCCTCTGCACAGGGTGCATGCACGACAGCTGAGGCAGCGGAGAAAGAAAGAAAATGGCCATTCTCAGGCAAGTTCTGCCGCATTTCGATCAGCCGACCTCAGGGTCAGCCCACATCTGCAATGCTCCACGGCAAGACAGACGGGCTTGGCCCGGCCGCACTCTTTTTGGAACCGGAGGGATTCCGTCCATGCGCATTGAGACGATGAGGATCACGCCTGACATCTGCGCCCACTGGATGAAAAACAGGGTTTGCAACCGTGTGCCGTTGCGTCCCTACAACGTCGAGAAGTTCCGGGAGATTCTGCAAGCCGGCCAATTCCGGACGACCCATCAAGGCTTCGCGCTGGACTTGCACGGTTGCCTCATCGACGGACAGCATCGAGCGCAGGCCATCATCGACACGGGAATCTCTGTGACCGCACAGGTCACATATGACCTTGAACCGGACGCCTTCGCTGCCATCGACGGGGGCCGTGTTCGGACTGCGGGCGACCATGTGGCCCAGGCGTCCGGCATGGCTCAGAACAACGCCAACTACTACGGTGCGGCGTTGAAGATCCTGCGGAATCGAGCCGAGGGTCTGCACTGGACCCGTTGGTCAGCGGGCAAACTCACGGCTGACGAGATTCCCGCCCTCATGGCGTCCTGGCCCATCCCGGAATCCCGGATCAACTACATGCTCGCGAAGGGACGTCAGTGCCATGCCAGCGGCACGGGACTGCTCATCAGCCACCAGATAATCCTGGAGAAGTGGCCCGAGCACGTCGCCGAGCTCTTCTTCAGAGGCATCGGTGACGCAAGTCGCGAGTACGTCGGCAAGGATCCCCGGGCCGTTTACACGAACACCATGCTCAACGTGAACAAGGGCGTCATCAGCAGGGACAGCGTGCAACAGTCAGCGCAAGCGATCAAGGCGTTCAACGCGCTCATCGCAGGTGAGACCATCGGCACCCTGAAGAAGATGAAGATGGGCGGCGTCAAGGTCGTACGCGACCGCGAGACCGGCGAGGAGATTGAGCAGCAGTACCTCGCAGATCGCTACCCCGGTGTCATCGACGTACAGACCATCAGCCAGAACTGGCCACACGCTGAATCGGTCTGAAGATATTTACCGAAGGCAAGACATGGCCTCTCCCTACGTCGAGCCGTCGGCGTAAGGAGGCTCATCGCCGCGAAGAGCACCTGTCCATGCACGGGCAACCGCGGCTGCCCGTGTTCGTACTCGACGACGGCGAGGCTCTGCCCCTCGCCGTGCGTGGCGATGATCGCCCTTCCTGGACCTTGCGATGCGCGGCGCGGCTGAGCTGGTCACATCTCAGATGACGCCGATAAAGGCGTACGACGACAGAACCATCGAGCAGCGCTGGGACTGGGTGCTCTCCCGGCTCAAGGTCACCGACATCGGGAAGGACGAGGCTCGCCGGCTCCTGGCCGACGCCAAGTTGCACGGCCACAAGTACGCAATCGACGCGGTACTCACGGTCATCGCGCGCCACCAGAAGGGGCAGGTCACCGTCTTCACGTCGGACGTGGAGGACCTGGAGAAGCTGGTCCCGGAGTCGATCGTCGTCAAGAAGGTGCGACCGGGCGCTCCGGTCTCGGTCCCGTTCTCATGCGCCTGCGCCCGCGACGGGCAGCAAACGAACGCGTCCGACAGCCTCGCCCCAGCCGAGCCACTTCCCCCGCCTCCTGACACCCGCCCCCACCCCTGTCAGCACCCCCACACCCCCTGTCAGCCACCTACCCACCCCCTGTCAGCGCCCCCCGGCATCGTCATGTCCATCGAGAACGGCGAGAACGTCGGAAACGGCGAGCGGGGCCACACGAGCGGGTCAAAGGGGAGAGAGCACATGTCGTACGCCATCCGGGCCGAGGGTCTGGTCAAGCGGTATGGGGACTTCGTCGCGCTGGACGGGGTCGACCTGGAAGTGCCGGCCGGGAAGGTCATCGGGGTGCTCGGGCCGAACGGGGCCGGGAAGACCACCACCGTACGGATTCTGTCGACGCTGATCCGGCCCGACGCCGGACGGGCCACCGTCGGCGGGCACGATGTGGTGCGCGACCCGGTGCGGGTGCGGCAGCTCATCGGGCTCACCGGGCAGTACGCCTCGGTCGACGAGGCCCTGTCCGGTACCGAGAACCTGGTGCTCATCGGGCGCCTCCTCGACATGTCGAAGCGGGCCGCCAAGACGCGGGCCAACGAGCTCCTTGAGCAGTTCTCGCTCACCGAGGCCGCCAGCCGGCCGATCAGCACCTTCTCCGGCGGTATGCGCCGCCGACTCGACCTGGCCGCGAGCCTGGTCGGACGGCCGCAGGTGATCTACCTCGACGAGCCGACCACCGGCCTCGACCCGCATGCCCGTAACGAGGTGTGGGACGTGGTCCGGGCGCTGGTGGCCGACGGTTCCACCGTGCTGCTCACCACGCAGTACCTGGAGGAGGCCGACCAACTCGCCGATTCCATCACCGTGTTCGACCGGGGGCGGGTCGTCGCCGAGGGCACTCCCGGCGAGCTGAAGCGGCGCGTCGGTGGGCAGATCATGCAGGTGCGGCCCACCCTCTCCGCCGATGTGGACGAGGTCGCCCGGATCCTCACCGACCTCACCGGCGCCGCCCCCGCCCGCGAGCAGCACACCAGCCTGCTCACCGTCCCGGCCGACAACCCGCTCCTCGTCTCCGCCCTGGCCCGACGCCTCGACGCGGCCGGTATCGGCGCCGACGAGATGGGCCTGCGGCTGCCCAGCCTGGACGAGGTCTTCCTCGCCCTCACCGGCCACGCCAGTTCCACCGACGACAACACCGACGACATCACCCCCGAGAGGAACGCGGCATGAGCGCCCCCACCATCACCCCCGCCCCCACGCACGCCCCCGCCACCCACGCCGCCGCGCCCCCGCTCCGCCTCGGGTTCGGCCGTACTGTCCGGCACAGCCTCGCGCTCGCCGGGCGCAGCATCACCAAGTTCGCCAAGTCCCCGGCCCAGCTCACCGATGTGGTCCTCACGCCGGTCATCTCGCTGCTGATGTTCGTCTACCTCTTCGGTGGCGCCATCGGCGGCGGCGACACTCATGCGTACGTCCAGCTGATCGCCCCGGGCGTCATGGTGATGACCGTCTTCCAGGCCAGCATCGGCATCGGCACCTCGCTGAACGCCGACGCGAGCACGGGGATGTTCGACCGGTTCCGCTCCATGCCGATCGCCCGCTCCAGCCCGCTGATCGGCGCCGTACTGGCCGATGTCGTCCGTTACGTGGTGTGCCTCGTCACCCTGCTCGCCGTCGCCCTGGTCATGGGCTACCGGATCACCACCGACCCGCTCTCGACCCTGGCCGCCTTCGCCCTGCTGATCGGCTTCGGGCTCAGCTTCTCGTGGCTGTCGGTGTACATCGGGATGCTGGCCAAGACCCCCGGCTCGGTGTACGGCCTGATGACCGTCCTGATCCTGCCGCTGACCTTCGCCAGCAACGTGTTCGTGAAGCCCGCGACCATGTCGGGGTGGCTGCGGGCCTGGTCGGACGTCAACCCGGTCAGCCTGATGGCCGACACGACCCGCGCCCTGCTCAACGGCGGCGACGTCGCGGGCCCGCTGTTCGGCAGCCTCGGCTGGATGGCCGGTCTGATCGCGGTCTTCTTCCCGCTGGCGATGCGCGCCTACCGCAAGAACGCGGGCTGAAGCGGCCGGAGCGGGAGGGGAGTTGAACCACTCCGCCCGCTGGCTGAACCACCCCGTACACGTACCAACTAAGACGACGCGACCGGCTGGCCGACCTCCTCGGCCAGCCGGTTCAGCGCGTCCTGCCGCGCCAGCCCCGCGCCCACGCCGTACGCCTCCCGGTAGCCCGCATCGCCGAGCCGCGCCACCAGCCGGTCCACCAGCTCGCGCAGCTCCGGCTCGCCCTCGTCGAAGGCGCCCCGGATGACCTGGCTCATGCCGAGCGCGGTGGCCGCGCCGACCGGGTCGTCCTCCAGGGCGAGCAGCCCGCCCAGCAACTCCGCGACCCACGCGAGTCCGGCCCCGGCGCCCTGCGCGAACAGCGCGGCGGCGGCCCGGGGCAGCAGCTCACGGGCCTGCGCCGCCGCGCCCTCGGCGAGCCGGTTCTCCATCCGGGTGCTCACGATCAGGTCCTCGGCGACCTCGACCGCGATCGCCCGCCGCCGCACCAGGGCCTCCAGCTGGTCGAGTACCCCGTTGGCCTGGACGAGGTCGCCCGCGCGGCGGTGCAGATTGGCGAGGCCCACCAGGATGTTGGCCTCAAGCCGCCGGTGGCTGCGCTCCTTGGCCTGCCGCAGCGCGGACTCCAGGTCGCGCCGGGCGCCGTCGAGATCGCCGCTGCGCCGCCGCTCCCGCGCCAGCCTCGCCTTGCTGAGATAGAGGAAGTCCTCGGTACCGAGCTCGGAGCTGAGTGCCACCGCCCGCTCGAACGTGGCCACCGCCGCCGCGTGTTCGCCCCGCAGCGAATGGTCCCGGCCGACCGGCATCAGGCTCAGCACCAGCCCCCAGCGGTCGCCCACCGCCTCGAAACCGCGCAGCGCCTCAAGCCGCGACGGCTCCCCCGTCCGCAGATCGCCCTGCTCGGTCAGGACGAAGTCGTACGCGAGGTGGGCGCTGGCCCGCACCCAGGGGTCGGGCGAGTCCAGCGACCGCCGCAGGCTCTCGCTCGCGTCCACGGACTCCTCACCGGCGAAGGCGAGTTGGGATACGCGCAGGAGCATGCCCGCCGGGTGGAACTCCCGCGCCCCGGCGGAATCCACCGAGTCGGCCCCGCTCATCAGCGCGTGCGCGACCCCGAGCCCCCGCACCTCGGCCAGGGCCGTCTCCAGCTGGGTGTTCATCCCCCGGACCCCCCAGTACCAGAACATCGCCTCGACGAAACGGGAGGCCAGAGCCCCGTCCCCGGCGGCCACGGCCGTCCGCAGCGCGTGGACGAGGTTGGCGTGTTCGGCGTCGAAGACCGCGATCGCGTCGAGCTGTTCTCCCGTACGCAGCCGGGGTTCGTGCTCCTCGGCCAGGCCGAGGAAGTACGCGGCGAAGGGACCGGAGACGTCGTCGCCGGACGCGGTGAGCCGGGTGGCCGCGTACGCGCGTACGGTCTCCAGCATCCGGTACCGGGGTTCCCCTGATCCTTCCGCTTCGGACGCGGTGACCAGGGACTTCTCGATCAGCGCGTCGAGTACGTACAGGACGTCGTCGGGCACCAGGGCGTCGCCGTCCGCGCACACCGCCTCCAGCGCGGCGAGCGTCGCGCCGCCGGGGAAGGCCGACAGGCGGCGGGCGAGGACGCGTTCGGGCTCGTCGAGCAGGTCCCAGCTCCACTCGACCACCGCGAGCAGCGTGCGCTGGCGCGGCAGTGCGGTCCTGCTGCCCGAGGTGAGCAGCCGGAAACGGTCGTCGAGGCGGCGGGCGATCTGCTCCACGCTCATCGACCGCAACTTGGCCGCGGCCAGCTCCAGCGCGAGCGGCAACCCGTCCAGGCGCCGGCAGATCTCCACGACGGCGCCCACCGTGGCGTCGTCGACCGCGAAGCCGGGCCGGACACTGGCGGCCCGGTCGACGAAGAGCCGTACCGCGTCCGCCTCAGCCGCCACAGCGGGCTCGGGCGTCCCCGTGGGCACGTCGAGCGGCCCGAGGTGGCAGAGCACTTCCCCGGTGATGGCGAGGGGTTCCCGGCTGCTGGCCAGAATCCTCAACTGCGGTAGGCGTTCGAGGAGTTGATGGGCGAGTTCGGCGGCCGCCTCGACCAGGTGCTCGCAGTTGTCGAGTACGAGGACGGCGTCGCCGATGTCGAGCAGCTCGGCCATGCGGTCGACGGGTTCGGTCTTCTGACCCGCCTGCCCCGCGTCGTACAGGCCGCCGTCCGTGGAGCCGATCGCGCCGAGTACGGCGTCGGCCAGCTGATCGGCGGCGCCCACCGCACCCAGCGGTACGAACCACACCCGGCCGCGCGCGTGGGCCGGGTCCTGGGTCACCGCCTCCAGGGACAGCCTGGTCTTGCCCGCGCCGCCGGGGCCGACGATGGTGACGAGCCGGGAGGAGGTGAGCAGCCCGGCGAGCTGGTCGAGCTCGGCCTTGCGCCCGACGAAGCTGGTCAGCCGCGCGGGAAGCCGATTGGCCGAGCCCTTGGTCCGGGCGGCGGGCCGCTCCAACTCCCCCCGGAGCAGGGTGAGATGGATCTCCTGAAGTTCAGGAGAAGGATCAACACCCAGCTCATCTCCGAGCCGCTCCCGTATCTCCTCATACGTGGCGAGGGCGTCGGACTGTCGTCCCGCCGCCCACAGCGCGCGCATCCGCAGCTCGGCGAGGCGTTCGCTCAGCGGGTTCGCGGCGGCGGCCGCGCCGAGGTCGGCCAGGACCTCGGCGTGCCGGCCGAGCCGCAGCTCCGCGTCGAAACGGTCCTCGGCGGCGGTGGCCCTCATCTCGTCGAGTCGCGCGGCGGCGGCCCCGGCGAACGGGGCCTCCAGGACGTCCGCCAGCGCCGCGCCCTGCCACAGCCCCAGGGCCGCGCCGAGCGCCGAGGCGGCCTCGTCGAAGCGGCCCGCCGCGAGTTCCCGTCGGCCCCGCGCGGCCAACTCCTCGAAGCGGTGGGCGTCGACGTCCTCGGCGCGTACGGCGAGCCGGTAGCCCCCGGCGGCGGATTCAACAGTCCCGGCCCCGGTGCCTCTCAGCGCCTTGCGCAGCCGGGATACGAGAGCCTGGAGCGCGTTGGCGGCGTCGGCGGGCGGTTCCTCGCCCCACAGCCCGTCGACCAGGGCGTCCACGGACACGGTGCGCCCCGCGTCGAGGGCGAGCCGAGCGAGAAGCATGCGCAGCCGGACGCCACCAATGGGAACGGGTGCCGTGTCATCGGCGTACGCCTGAACCGAACCGAGCAGAACTATCCGCACCGCACATCCCCCCACGGCCTTCGGCGTTCGCCCGGGCCCGGCACAGTTCTATCAAGCGTTCCCATGCCGTGAGAGAAGGCGGCCGCGGACCCTCACGGACTGCCGGACCGCGAGACGCTGTCGGCGAGCTGCCCCATGAAGTGCTCGACCCCCTGCCCGAACCCGGTCGGCGCCACCAGCACGCCGAACGCCAGCGCCATGACGACGGTCAACCACTGATCGGACCGACTACGCGCCTGCACGCGCCGCCGCACCCGTACGTAGATGATGACGGCCAGCAGCACCGCCACATTGATCGACAGGATCACTTGGCCGGTCCTCCCGCCAGGCAAGACATCGGACAGCGTCGCGCTCCTGTCCTGAATAGTCCGAACCGAACGGTGTGGCAGCCCAGTCACCGGGGTTTGGCGACAAAGCTCTCATCTGAGGCTTGTTTGCCGGGCATATGCGCCGACGCATACGTGTGCGGCGACGCATTGGCGCCGGGGCTTCGCCATGTCGTCGACGTCGGCTCACGACGGCCAGGCATCGGCCACTACGAAGGAGACCACCGTCCCGCCGAGGCGACTGGGTCCGTGGTGCCATGAATCGGCGATGGAGTCGACCAGGAGCAGCCCGCGCCCGTGCGCGTCATTGGCCTCCGGCCGCCGCATCTGTACGTTCGCCGGGAATCCCGGGTTGTGCACCTCGACGCGGAGCGAGTTCTGCACTCGGAACCACTCGACGCGCACCACCCACGGTTCGTCCGACCGTCCGTAGACGATGGCGTTGGTCACCAGCTCCGAGATCATCAACGCGCAGTCGTCGACCGAGCAGGCCGGGTCGTACGGAGCGATGAACTTCCGGAACCAGCGCCGAGCCAGGGACACGGACTCCGGGAGGGGGTTCAAGGTCATCGCGCCGAGTGGCGCCGGGTCGGGACCACTGAGGTTGCCGCTGATGTCACCCATCCACACTCATCTCCTTGCCACTGCCGTCGCAGTCGAGGCAGCGCGGTTTCGATGGGGCACGGGCCCGCCGGATGGTCGGTCACGCAGAGCAGCAGAACTGCATGCGGGCTGACGCCCTTCCGACTACGCCCTGTAAGTGGCCTTAGCCACTTTATGGATAGTGGCATTAGCCACTTGAGGCGGCAAGCGGTTCGGCACAACTGCCGACCCGTCAGCGCTGTCAGGACTGTCAGGTGAGCGGGTAGCCCTGCTCGAAGACCCAGCGGTCAGGCGGGTAGATCGCCTCGGCGAACTCCAACGGCCGGTCCTGGAGGTCGTAAACGACGTGATGGACGATCAGAACGGCTGATCCGCGCTCGAGTTGGAGATCCGCCGCCTCGTCGTCCGTCGCGCTTCGAGCACACATACGGTCCTCGGCATAGCTGCCCTGCCGCCCCGTCATCTGCTCTACGTACATCAACGTGCCCTGCTGAATCCGCTCCGGATCCAGGAGCTTTGGCGCCCTCCGGGCCACGTCCGATGCGAACCACGAGGTGGACAGGGTGATCGGCCCGTCCTGGTTGTTCGTCACCCGGCGCCGGTGCACCGCCCGGCGGTCCTTCACCAAGCCCAGCGCCTCCGCGACGTGATCCGGCGCTTCGAGCCACCCGGCCGACGTGATCACCGCGTACTCACCGGGCGGGTAGATCTTCCCGGTCTGCCTGGCCCGGCCGTACAACTCACGCGCCCGCCGGTTGACTTCCAGGCTGCGCACGTACGTACCCGATCCCTGGCGCTTCTCGACGAGCCCCTGGTGACTCAGCGCTTCCAGCGCCCTCGCGGCCGTCGGCCTCGACACCGTCCAGTCAGCAGCCAGTTGTCGCTCCGAGGGAACCTCGTCCCCCGGCCGCAGGTCGCCCCGAAGGATCTGATCGCGGATGAAGTGCGCGATCTGGAGATACTTCGGCTGAGCCTCCTCAATCTGAGGCATCCGTCCTCCTCGCCAAGTGGCCATAGCCTCTGGCCACTATAGGGTGAACGGTCATCCTCGAACCCGTACGCTGAGCGCATGACGAGGTTGATCGTCGCAGCCGGAGGAGGGGGCGACGCGGTCGCCGCCGCGATGCTGGATGCCGCCCTGTACGGAGGCGAGGACCGGGCGGTGATCCTCACGTACGCGTGGGACCGGCTGCTGATCGACCCCGTTCCGGGCCCCCGAGGAGCCCACAACTTCACGGGACTCGCCCCCCTCACTCCCGCAGTCCTGGCAGTGCCTGCCGAAGCCCGCCCGATTCCTCCCGCGGGCTCCACGCTCCCCCGGCTCGCGCAGGAGCTCCCGAACACGTTCGCCCTGCTCGACCCACACCACGGAGCCGAGGGCATCACCCGCCAACTCGAAGCACTGCTACGGCACTTGGAACCGGATTCGATCGACCTTCTGGACGTGGGCGGGGACATCCTCGCGCGGGGCGACGAGCCGACGCTCAAGAGCCCGCTCGCCGACGCCCTCACGCTGGCCGCCTGCTGCCAGGTGAACGCGTCCATCCGGCTGCTGGTCGCAGGCCCCGGCCTGGACGGCGAACTCCCGCCCGAAGACCTGCGCGGCCTGCTCGGACCTCTCGTCCACACCCTCACGGCTCGGGACGTGGACCCGATCAGCTCGGTCCTGGAGTGGCACCCGTCGGAAGCCACCGCGATGCTCGCCGCGACGGCTCGGGGCGCGCGAGGCACCTGCGAGGTACGAGACGCAGGGCTCCCCGTCCCCCTCACCGACGAAGGCCCGACGGTCCACGAAGTCGACCTGGACGAAGCGTTGAGCCGCAACCGGCTGGCCCGCACCCTCATGACGACCACCACCCTGGACGAGGCCGAGGCCCACTGCCGTGAGGTCTGCGGCACCTCGGAGATCGACTACGAGCGCGACAAGGCGGCATCACTCAGGCAGCAGCCGCCGGCGGAACTCGACCCCGCCACCGCACTGGCCCAGCTTGCCCGGTTCGAGGCCGAGGCCCGAACCCGCGGAGTCACCCACACAACGTTCCGCCACCTCACCGAGGCACTGAACCTGGCCGGCTCACAACGCGAAGACCTGCGCCAACTCCTCATCACCAGCCACCCGGAGCAGTACGCGGCTCCGCTGTGGCACATCCGGGCTGACGGCCGAGGACAACGCCGTCACCCCACCTTCGGCGCAGCCCGCATCCCCACGTAGCAGCATGCCGTTCCGTCGGCCAGGGTGGCGAAGACCACCGGCATCCAGTCCTCGCTGAAGGCCGCGCCGACGCCCGAGCCTGCGAAGACCGTGGACGTCACCGGGGAGAGGTCGATCTCCAGGGGCGGGGAGAAGTCCTTCATGCCGCCTACGAACTCGTAGCGCAGGTGACCCCTGCCGCCCTGTGAAGTGACCGTGATGACCACGCCCTCGCGCGCGTATGTGCCGACCAAAGCCGTGAAGTCCACCGCTACCGGGTGCGCGGCGGGCTCGAACGGGGGCGGCATTTCCACGTCCGCCAGTTCCGCCAGGAGTTCGCGCATCAGGGTCGCGTAGAGGGGGCGGGCGCCGCCGCCGTTCGTCAGGAGGGCCACGGCCACGTTCGCGTGCGGGACCACGCGGAGGTAGGCGTACTGGCCGATGGACGCGCCGTCGTGGCCGTAGCCGGGGTCGCCGGACCAGTCGTACAGGGTCCAGCCCAGGCCCCAGCCGTCCGCGCTGACCGTCCACTTGTCGGGGACGTCCACCACTCGGCGCCTCATCGAGGCCACCGAAGAAGTGGACAGTACGCGCGTGCCGTCCTGCGCCACGCCGTCGTCCAGGTGCATCTTCGCCAGGCGCACCACGTCCGCCGCGCTCGCTATCACCCGGCCGTACGGGCCCGCCGAGCGCGGCATCAGGTCCCAGGCCGGGGCCGGCGACGGGTCCTGGCCCGGCTCGCCGAGGTGGCCCATCGCCGCGCGGAAGCGCAGCGCCTCCTCGGGCAGGGTCATCGTGTGCTCGGCGCCGAGCGGCGCGAGGAGGCGTTCCTTCAGGGCCTCGTCCCAGGTCCGGCCGGTCAGCACCTCGACGATCCGGCCGAGCACGTTGTAGCCGACGCTGCTGTACGAGACCCCCGTACCCGGCGCGCAGTCGAGCGCCACACCCCGCGCGGCCTCGACGTACTTGGCCAGGCAGTCGTCACCCCGCCCGGTGTCATGCGTGAAGTCGCAGGTCAACCCGCTGGTGTGGCTCAACAGTTGGCGGGTCGTGATCGACCGGGTAGCCGTCGCGTCGGCCACCGCGAACTCCGGCAGTACGTCCACCACCGGCGCGTCCAGGTCCAGTTCGCCGGACTCGGCCAGCTGCATCACCAGCGTCGCGGTGTAGACCTTGGCGATCGAGCCGAGCTGGAACACCGAGTCGGTCGTCGCCTCCACCCCGGTCCCCCGGTGCAGCACGCCACTCGCCAACTCGTGGATCTCCCCGTCGACCAGGACGGCGAGCGTCGCGCCCGGGACGCGGTGGGCGGCGCGCAGTTCCTCGAAACGGGCCTGCCAGTGAGCGGTGTCGAAAGTCATGACGGTCTCCCCGATCGCATCGCGGCGCATGCTGTGGCGCCCTCGCGCCCAACTACGAACACTGTACGGAGTCCGTACAGTGTTCGCAAGCTTCGTACGCCGTACGCGATCGGCTGTCAGCTCATGACTCGTCCGCCTCTATGTCGTAGAAGCCCTCCCTCTCCCACCGGCGGATCGTCTCGTGGTCCCTCGCCACCACCTCCGCGTCCGCGTGGATCAGGTAGACCGCGCCCGGGCGCGTGAAGAGGTCCGTGGTCTGAGGGATGTACTCGCCCGCCTTGGGCGCCGGAGCCAGCAGGCTGTGGAAGGACGGGAGGGTGTGCAGCGGGCTCCAGTCCAGGTCGCGACGGAGACGGCCGCCCCTCGGGCAGATGAAGCTGACACCGCGCGCCACCCGCTGGAGCGGGGGCGCGGGCGGGCCGCCCCGGGCGTACAGATCCGGGTCGATCAACGCGTGCACCGCCTCCGCCACCGGGTTGCGACCCGTCGCCCGGGTGATCGCGGAGAGGTCGGCGGTGCCCTGCGGGCGCGCGGCCGTCTCCACCAGGCGGGGACCGGCGGGGGTCCCGATCACCTCCGTGTGGGACGGGCCCCACTCGATGCCGACAGCGGTCAGGGACGCGCCCACGTACGCGGTGATCTCCTCCACCGCCCCCGGATCCACCAGCTCCGTGTAGTCGTACACCGGCGACGATCCCACCACCGTCTTCACCGACCGCCACACCTCAAGGACCGTGTGACGGCCACCCGCGCTCACGCAGTTGACCATGTACTCGTCGCCCTGGAGATACTCCTGGACCAGTACGGAGTCATTGCGCTCGCCGTAGATCGACTCGCTGCCCAGCAGCTTCTCCGCCGCCCCGGCCACCTCCTCCGGGTCCGCGCAGAACACCACCCCGTCCGTGCCCCCGCTGCGCAGCGGCTTGACGATCACCGGGCCCGAACCGTTCCGCCGCGCGACCTCCCGGGCCTCGGCCGCCGAAGTCACCGCCGTGTGCCACGCCGTGGGCACCCCGGCCGCCGCCAGCGCGCGCTGCATCGCCAGTTTGTCGCGGCGGGCCGCCGAGGTCGCGGGGTGGTTGTGCCGGGTGACGCCCAGCTCGGCGGCGAGGCGGTCGGCCAGGGCGACGCCGGAGTCCGTGCCCGCGATCACCCAGCCGACCTGGTGGCGGCGCACCTCCGACAGCAGCGCCGCCCAGTCCCCGTCGTACGCGTAACACGCCCGGTACGTCTCCGGCGCGAACGTCCGCAGATGCGCCTCGGAGCGCTCCGCCCGGTTCTCCACGTGCACCGAGCCGATCCCGTACGCCGTGAAGGCCGGGGCCAGCAGCGCGCCGGTGGAGTGGCCGTCCACCACGACCGCCACCCGCTCGTTCATCGTCTGAACCGGCACCGAATCTCCCTCTGTTGGGACTGTTACCGCGGCTTGGCCGCCAACCACTCGCCGTCCTTCATCAGCGTCCGGCCCGCCAGTTCATTGACCTCCCGCCACGCCTGTACGCGGCGGGGGCGGATGCGGAAGTACTGATACGGCTCGGTCTCCTCGCGCGGATCGAAACCCGTCTTCGCGGCGAAGGCGTCCGCCAACTTCTTGTCCAGCGCGTCCTGTTCGATCGGTACGGCCTCGCCCTCGACCAGGATCACGTCCCTCGTCGCGCCGAACGCGAGCCGTACAGAGCCGCCCGCCAGCAGGTTCCTGCTGGTCGGCGACGTGCGGACCGTCGAGATGACGACACTGGTGCCGTCCCAGAGGAACGAGAGCGGGACGAGGTACGGGGTGCCCGTGTCGGACGCCGTCGACACCCACGTGTCGACGTCATCCTCCAACCGCTTCCGCGTGTCCCGGATCCGCTGCTCAAGCGTGCGTGCCGCCGCTGCGTTAGTCATGCCGGCGAAACTACCCCCGAAACACAGGGCCTCACCCCCACAACTCCCGTGCCGGCGGCTGCAACCAGCCGTCCTTCGCCGGCATCCTCGGCTCGATGTCGTCGACGAGCCGAAGGTGGCCGTCCAGGTCGACGAACTCGGCCAGTTGGGCCGCGTGGAAGCCGACGGCGGCGGAGAGCGAACTGCCGGGCAGGCAGCCGACCATGATGCGCAGGCCCTCCCGGCGGGCGCGGCCGATGATGCGCAGGGCCGCCGTGAGGCCGCCGCACTTGTCGAGCTTCACGTTGACCCCGTCGTACAGGCCGCGCACCCGTTCCAGGTCGTCCTCGGTCTCGAAGGACTCGTCGGCGACGATCGGGATGGTGCGGCGCAGGCCCCGCAGACCGGGCTCGGCCGCGTCGCCGACCGGCTGCTCGATCATGCGGACGCGATGCTTGACCAGCAGCGGAAGCATCGTGCGCAGAGTGTCCAGGTCCCAGCCGCCGTTGACGTCGACCACCAGGCGCGCGTCCGGTCGGGCGGCGCGCAGCTTCTCCAGGCGGTGTACGTCGTCGTCGGCGTCCGGGGAGCCGAGCTTGAGCTTGAGGACGTGCGCGGAACGGCTCTCGGCGAGCTCCTGGGCCAACTGGTCAGGGTCCGCGAGGGAGATGGTGGTCATGATCTGGAGGGGCTGGGGCGCGGGGATGCCGAGGAGTCGCCACACGGGGGTGTCGGCCTTCTTGGCCGCCAGGTCCCACAGGGCCGCGTCCAGCGCGTTGCGCGCGGCGCCCCGGCCGAGCCGGGACAGCAGCTCAGCGCGTTCACCCACGTCACCGAGGTCGCTCACACCGCTCTCGACCAGCGGCCCCACCGCTTCGAGTTCGGCGACGGTTTCCTCCGCGGAAACCTCGAAGAAGCTCTCGAAGGGCGCCCCTTCGCCGCGCCCGACATGCTCGCCGTCGCGCAACTCGACGCGTACGACCGTACACGTGAGGTCATGACCGCGCGCGTACGTGTAGGGAAGTGAGAAGGCAATCTCCTGGCGTGACACTGCGAACCGCAAGGAATCCACGCGCCGAACGGTAACCCAGGTTCCGGCATTTTCGACAGGGATGATTGAACTTTTTAGCTGTGACGTGCGCAACAGGTGGTTTCTGGCCAGGTCTTGGCTTGTCAATTCCCCGGACGGAGTCAATCCAAAACCGTCGCGAACAGCGGAACCCTTGATCGACGCACGATATCGGGCAGTGTCAAGGCGACCAAACCAGCCCCGTCCGCGCTCAATTGAAGATCGAGCTGTTGACGGACCACCACAAGCGACGGAACATGATTTGGGTCGGCAAGCGGTTGCTGTCCGGCCGCGGTCGACGGTCTTGTCATTTCCTATGTGGAAGGAGGCTGATTCTGATGTCGGAAAAGGACTTCATGGGAACGCGCGACAACGAGCAGGACACCACGAAGTGGTAGTTGCCTCTTAGCGACGCGATCAAGACGATAAAAGGCCGCCCGCGTGCTTCCAGCGCGGGCGGCCCTCTCAGCGGAGGAGGGAACGATCCGATGGTCGGCAACCTGCCAGCCACGACCGTGGAACTGCCGCCCGAGTTCTTGAAGGTGGACGGGTCCGACGACACCCGGTACTGGGAGTCCGTCCAGTCCGTGGTGGACCTCGCCGACCGTCGCGGCCGGGACCCCAAGGGCGTTCCGATGCTGGTCGGCCTGGCCGTGCAGCATCCGGAGTGGCCGGTCAGGGCGGCTGCGATCAGGCTGCTCGCGGTGCACCACCGGGAGGATCCGGCGGCGGCCGCGGCGGTCGCCGGCGGCACCCACGACCCGGTCGACTGGGTCGCGTTCACCTCCCTCAAGATGATCACAGACCACCGGATACGGGCCGCCGTGCCCGACCTCATCCGGATATCCGGCTGGCCCAGCAATTTCGCCCGCGAGGACTTCTCCCGTAAACCGGTGGGCTGCGGCGCCGCGTTCACCAAGCGGGCGCTGCTCACCATTTTCGGCACCCGGGACCCGGCGGAGCTGCGGCGTCTTGAGGACGAGTACTTCACCGATATGCGGGCCCGTATCAAGGCACATGGAGAACGCCCCCGGCGGACCGAGGACGCGATTCTCGTCCCCGCCGGTCCCTTTCTCGCCGGAACCGCCTCCGCGCAGAGCGGACCTTTCCGTATGACACAGGACGACAATCCGTTACGGGCCGTCGACCTCCCCGCCTTCTTCATCGACCGGACCACCGTCACCAACGCCCGCTACGCCGAGTTCCTGGAAGAGGCCGGCGAAAGCGGGGTGTTCGACCACCCGGACCAGCCCGAGGACGGCAGAAATCACCGTCCGGCACACGGACACGATCCCCGGTTCAACGCACCGGAAATGCCGCAGGTCGGAATCGACTGGTATGACGCGTGGGCGTTCGCGAACTGGGCGGGCGGCTCGCTGCCGAGCGAGCTGCAATGGGAGAAGGCGGCGCGCGGAACGGACGGCCGGACCTACCCCTGGGGGAACACCTGGGATCCGGAGCGGGTGAACTATGTCGAGCGCTCCTACGGGCGGCAGGTGGCCGACCTGGACGAGTTGGAAGCACTGTTGGTCACCACTACCCATGACGACAACCCCGCACACCCCGTCCTTCCCTCCGACAGCCTCCCCGGCGGCGCCAGCCCGTACGGAGTGCTCCAAATGTCCGGGAACGTATGGGAGTTGACCCGGACCAACTTCTACACCGGCGACGACATGGACCCCTTCTTCAAGGGCCGCCACCCGATGGAGTTCATGAACCGCAAGGACGCCTTCCATGTGCTGCGCGGCGGCACCTGGACCTCGCCCGTCGCCTGTCTGACCACGTTCTACCGGGGCAAGGACCTGATCACCGATCTGCACAACGAGGTCGGGTTCCGCTGTGTGTACGAGGCGGAGTGAAAGGCGGAACCATGCGGCTCACCTCCCTCGGCCACGCGGCCGTGCTCATCGAGACCAATGAGCGGCGCATCCTCGTGGACCCCTGGCTCACCCAGCGCCTCGACCGGTTCTGGGAGCACCACCCGGCCCTGCCCGACGGTCTCGATCAGGTCCTGGACGGCGGCGTCGACCACATCGTCTTCAGCCACCACCACTTCGACCACCACCATTTCCCGTCCCTGACCCGGCTGTCGGAGGACGGCGAGGTCGACTTCGACGACAGCCCGCACCGGGCCGCCGAGACCGAGTGCGTCTTCCCCGTCGGGCAGGTCCCGCCCCGCTTCACCGCGTCGGGCCTCGGCCACCAGGCCATTCCGTGGACCCTGCGTCGGCTCGGCTTCGAGCGGCTGACACCGGTCACCCCGGGCGACACCGTCCACCTCGGCGATGTCGTCGTGCGGACCTTCGTCTCGAACGTTCCGTTCCCCGAGATGAGCGTGCTGATCGAGACCGAGGAGGCGGTGGTGATGCTCTGCGGCGACTCGATCCTGCACGAGTCGACCGTCCGCTACTTCGAGCAGCCCGATGTGCGCCCGATCGACGTGGCCTTCGTACCGGCGCACAGCGTCTCGCCGCCCGGTGTCCTCACCGAGCGCAGGCCGCTGATCGACCCGGGCGCGGTACGGGCCCGCGCGGTCGCCAACTTCGACCGGTATGTGACCACCCTGAACGCGGCCGTCACCGTCCCGTCCTCCTTCGGCTGGAAGGTCAGCGGCGACGGCGAGCAGGACTACGACTGGTGCAACCGCACGATCTTCCCGTTCACCCCGTGGGAGGCCCTGGCCCGGCTGGACGAGCTCGGCCATGAGGGACTGCTGTGGGGCCCCGGCCAGATCCTGGAGGTCGCCGGCGGCAAGGCCGAGCTGCGCAACGGGCCGCAGGCGCCCGGAGGTTACGACTTCGAGGCCGTGTACGCCGAGGTCACCCTCGACCCGGACGCCCCGGTTCCCCCCTTCGACCCCGAGCACGACCGCTTCGGCCGCCAGACCCGCCCCTCGCACGCCCTCCTCACCGAGGTCATGGAACGGATCGTCGGCACCGACTTCTGGTACCGGGCGCTCGACAGCGGCGCCACCCACACCATCTCGCTCCACGACGACAACGGCTCCACCCACGCGTATCTGCTCGAACCGGTCAGCGGCCGCATCAGCCACCTCGGCCCGGGCCCGGCCCGCGACCACCTCAGCCAGGACAACGGCTACACCGAGATCGCCGCCAGCACCCTCCAGGCGCTCCTGGACGCCGAGTTGCTCTTCGGCAGCTCGTACGGGCTGTGGGCGAGCAACAGCAATCTGCTCTCCGCCGTCTTCCACCACCCGGCGTACTACACACGGCTGGTCGACCGAGCCCTGACAACGGGAGACGGCCGCGCATGAGTGAACAGCTCGGGACGCGCGTCCTGGTCGAACACACCAGCGCCGCGCTGCGCGACAACCCGCTCGGGGACCCGTACGAGCGCCGCATCGAGGTACTGCTCCCGCCCGGATACGACGAGTCGAAGCGCTATCCCGTCGTCCACTGGCTGCCCGGCTTCGGCGCCAACCCGACGCTGACCGGCCGCGCGCTGGCGTTCGGCGAGGCGCCGGCCGACCGCATCCACCGGGCGATGGCGCGCGGCGAGATCCCGGCCGCGCTGATCGCGGTCCCGGACGCGACCACGGCGTACGGCGGCTCTCAGTACCTGGACTCGCCCGCCTGTGGCCGCTACCTCACGTATCTGGGCGAGGTGGTCGCCGAGGTCGACCGGCGGTTCGCCACCCTGGCCGAGCCGAGGTGGCGGGCGGTGGGCGGGAAGTCGAGCGGCGGATACGGGGCCGTGGTCGCGGCGATGGAGACCGAGCTGTTCGGGGCGGTGCTCGCGCACACCCCGGACGCCGGGTTCGAGCACAGCTATCTGCCGCTGCTGCCGGGGGTTCTGGACACGGTAGAGGCGGCGGGCGGCATGGAACAGCTGCTGGCCAAGCGGGAGTCGGGGCCGCACGACACCCCGTTCATGGTCGCCATGAGCATCCTCGCCATGGGCATGTGTTACGCCGACAAGCCCGGCACCGCGCCCGCCGAGGCGCTGCCCTGCGACCCGCGCACGGGCGTGTTCCGCCCGGAGGTGTGGGAGCGCTGGCTGCGTCATGACCCCGTACGTATGGCCCCCGCGCACAAGGATCAACTCAAGGCGCTGCAACTGCTCTACCTCGACACCGGATTGCGCGACGACTACCACATGCACTGGGGCGCCCGGGCGCTGCACGCCGTCTGGCAGGAGCACGGCGTCGCGCACGAGTACCAGGAGCACGACGGCGGCCACCACGGCATCGAGCACCGCTTCCTGACCTCGCTCGCCCTGCTCGGCCGGGTGTGGGACGGCGCGGGACAGGGGGACTGAATGTGCGGGATCGCGGGCTTCATCAGCCTGGACGGCCCGCGCGAGCGGCCGTGGCTCGGGGCGCTCGGCGCGGCGATGACGGACGCGCTGCACCACCGGGGCGAGTCGGCGGCCGAGCCGTGGATCTCGCCGGACGCCACCGTGATGCTCGCCTGTGTGCGGCTCGCCGTACAGGACCGGTCGGCCGCCGGGGACCAGCCGATGTCCTCGCCGGACGGCCGGGTCACGCTGGTGTCCAACGGTGAGGTGTACGCGTCCCGGGCGCCGCTGCCCGAGCCGTGGCCCCGGCGCACGCACTGCGACACGGAGTTCGTGTTGCAGCAGGTCAGCGAGGTTGAGGACACCGGGCCCGTACTTGCTTCTCTGGACGGGATGTTCGCGCTGGCCTGGCACGACGCGCGCACCGGCCGCACCACGCTGGCCCGCGACCACTTCGGGGTCAAGCCACTGGTGTACTGCCGGGTCGCGGGCGGGCTGCTCTTCGCCTCCGAGCCGCAGGCACTCCTTGCCACGGGGCTGATCGCGCCGGAGGTGGACCGTACCGAGTTCGTGCTGCGCTCCTGGGTGCGGATGGACGCGGCGGACGAACGGACCTGGCTCACCGGCATCGATGCGCTCCAGCCCGCCGAGTATCTGACCGTCGAGGGCTCGCGGGTGCGGACCGGGCGCTACTGGCAGCCGACCCCGTCCGACGAGCCGGTCGGCGCCGAGGAGATCCGCGCCGCCTTCGACCGGGCCGCCGCACTGCGGACCGCCGCCGACGTGCCCCGGGCGGCGGTGCTCAGCGGCGGCGTCGACAGCTCGGCGATCTTCGCTGCGCTGCACACGCGGGGCGTGGAGTTACGCCCGTACGTCCTCCAGTACGAGGACGGCGTCGGCGGGTCGGGCAGCGACGTCGAGCACGCGCGTACGGTCGCCGATGTGCATCAAGTGCCGCTCACCGTCGTCGAGTTGTCGCGGCGCGACGCGGTGAAGCTCATCCCGGAGGTCGCCGGGCGGCTGACGCGGCCGATGCTGCACGGCGCCGAGCTCGCGATGTACCAGCTGTACGAGCGGATCGCCGCCGAGGGGCAGGTCGTCGTCTACTCGGGCCACGGGGCCGACGAGATGTGGGGCTACCAGGACGGCGGCTACTTCCCCGTGGTCGCCCCCGACGCCCCCACCCATCTGCACGGCCGCCACTACCTCACCCACCGCCTCTACCCGGACGAGCGGCCGGTGTGGGGTGAGCTGGTGGAGTGGATGGCGGCCGGGCTCGACGTCGACATGGACGAGATCCGGGAGCGGGTGTGGGAGCGGGTGCTGCGCGAGTACCGCGCGCTCGACACCCTCGACCCCGTCAAACGCGGCCGCCACCATCTGATGCGCCGCTTCCTGGTGTACGTGAACGACATGGTCGACCTGACGTCGTCCACGTACACGCTGGAGGACCGGCCCGTCTTCCAGGACGTGACGCTCGCCGAGCTCGCCTTCCGCTGCCCGGAGCACCTGAAGAGCACGGGACGGCCCGGCGACCACAAGGACCTCCTGAAGGAGGCGCTGAGCGGGCTGCTGCCGCCGACCGTCGTCCGGCGCCGTAAGCAGGGCTTCCCGGCCCCCTCCGACCCGTCGTACCGAGAAGCGCTGCGGAGTCTCGCGGACGAGCAGGGCATGCCCTTCGGGCTACCGGAGCCGCCGGAGGCGCTGCGCTCAGCACTCGGCACCGGCGAGCTCATGTACCTCGCGTCCAGCGCGGCCTGGCTCACCCGAACCACGCTCACAGGGAAGTAGGACAGAACCCCATGGCCTCCACCGAACTCTGGCACTGGCGCACCGCGCCCGACGCGGCCGCCCTGGAGGACGTGCCGCCGCACCTCACGCCCCAAGAGGCCCAGGAGTGGTGCAACTTCACGCTGTGGCACCCCTCCGCGCTGCCCGAGGGATGCGACACGGCCGTCGGCACCCTGCGCAAGGAGGCGCCGCCCGGGCGCACCGGCCCGGAGGCGGGGCGTTCGCCCTGGTCGGCCGCCAATCCGGCCGCGTTCCGCACCGAGATCAGCGGCCCGGGCCGCAGTCTGCGGATCAAGCAGTTCCTGTACGACTGGGCGTTCCCGGCGGCCGACCACCCGGCCCTGTGGGGCAGCGAGACCCGGCACTTCCCGATCGGCTCGGGCCGGGTGGTGTGGCTCGGCACCGACTACCTCGGGCATGCGGCGGCGTCGGCGCGGATGCTGCGGACGACCGTCGAACTCTCCGTATTGGAGGGCGAGTTCAGCGGAGAGGAGCTGGTGGAGCTGTACCGGTCGCTGCGGCCCGCCGTCGCGGAGGTGCCCGCGCGGGTGGTGCGTACGCCGTTCAGCGCGCTCAGCTACTGGGCGCGGCACCGGGACGTGGAGATGGTGTCGGTGCCGACCGGGCTGTTCACCTTCCACCGCCGCACCCGGCCGCACGAGGGCGATTGGGTGCCCACGGCGGAGCTCGCCGCCTTCCTCGCGCAGCAGCGCCTCCCGGCGTCCCTGGGCGGCTTCGCGTGCGACAGCGCGGCCGTCTTCGCGGACGCCGACGGGTCAGGCGAGCTGGAGGTGATCTACACCTCCGGCGACGGCGACGAGCTGCGGCTCGTACTCCAGCGGCCTGGCGGCGGCCGGATGCCGTTCCCGCCGCAGCGCGAGAAGCACCCGGGCCGGGCCAAGGAGATCTCGTTCGATGGCCGCACGCTCTACCTCGCGTACGTGGACGACGAGGTCGGCCCGTTCGACGCGATGTGGCAGGACGAGGCCACCGGGGTCGAGGGCAAGCTGCTCACCAGCGCGCGGACGGGCCTGGACAAGGAGTTCGTGCTCGCGTGCGTACGGGCGGTCCTCGCCGCCGCGCCGCTGACGGGTGACGGGATGGCCATATGAGCGGTGAGGGGCGGGAGTTGACCGATCCGGCGACCGGCGAGGTGTACGCGCATCTGCCCGACAGCTCGGCCGTGGAGTGCGCCCGGACCGTACGCCTGGCCGCCGGGGCCTTCGACGGCTGGCAGGCGGCCGGGCCACGCCATCGCGCGGAGCGGCTGCACGTGCTGGCCGATCTCGTACGCGGGCGGCGCGCCGACTTCGTCGAGCTGGAGCGGCGCGGTGCGGGCAAGCCGGTCGGGCGGATCGGCGGCGAGGTGGACTTCGCGGTCCGGGCGCTGCGCTGGTTCGCCGAGCAGGCGCTGCGGCCGGCGGGCGAGATCCATCCGTCGGGCCCGGGCACGCGCGCGTACACCGACCGGGTGCCGCTCGGGGTGTGCGCGGCGATCGTGCCGTCCAACTACCCGCTGCTGATGGCTGCTTGGAAGGTGGGCGGCGCGCTCGCGTACGGCAACACGGTCGTCGTGAAGCCCGCGCCGCAGACCCCGCTGAGCGTACGGCTGCTGGTCGAGCTCGGCCGCGAGGCGCTGCCCGCACATGTGCTGGGCGCGGTGTACGGCGGCGCCGAGGTGGGCCGGATGCTGTGCCAGCTCCCCGAGGTCGCGGCCGTCTCCTTCACCGGCTCCACGGAAGCGGGCCGCATCGTGGCCGCCAACTGCGGACGCACGGTCAAACGCGTCTCGCTCGAACTCGGCGGCAAGAACCCCCTGGTCGTCTTCCCGGACGCCGACCTCGACGCCGCCGCGGCCTCGGCGGTCGAGGCGTTCACCGGGAACTCGGGCCAGATGTGCGTCGGCGCGTCCCGACTGATCGTCCACGAGAGCGTGCACGACGACTTCGTACGGGCGGTCGCCGCGCGGGCCGCCGCGCGCCCCCTCGGCCCGACCGACGACCCGCGCACCGAACTGGGCCCGCTGATCACCCCGGAGGCCGTGGAGCGGATCACCTCGGCGGTCCTGGAGGCGGTGACCGAGGGCGTGCAGGCCCTGTTCCCACCCGGCGAGAAGGACGTACGCCCGGACCTCGACGCCCCGCTGAGCGGCGGCAACTACGTCAACCCGGTCGTCCTCGACGAGGTGCCGGACGCACTGCGGGCCTGGCGCGAGGAGCTGTTCGGCCCGGTGCTCGCGGTGCGCTCGTTCCGTACGGAGGAACAGGCGCTGAGCCTCGCGCACGACACCGAGTACGGCCTGTCGGCGTCGCTGTGGACCTCGGACGCGGGCCGGGTCGAACGGTTCGCGCGGCGGCTGCGGGCCGGGATGCTCTGGTTCAACACCTGGGGCGACACGGACGAGCACATCAGCGTGGGGGGCCTGGGGCAGAGCGGGTACGGGCGGGAGCTGGGGGTGCACGCGGTGGAGCAGTACACGCATACGCGGGCGGTGTGGATCGCGCACGGGGTGGGGTCGGGGGGTCCGGCTTCGGGGGGTGCCGGGTGAGCGTCCTTCTGGACTTCCGCAGCGACACCCGGACCGCTCCGGACGCGGCGATGCGGGCCGCGATGGCCGCGGCCGAGGTGGGCGACGACGCGTACGGGGACGATCCTTGCGTACTGCGGCTTGAGGAGGCGGGGGCGCGGCTGCTCGGGAAGGAGGCGGCGCTGTTCCTGCCGAGCAGCACGATGACCAATCTGGTCGCGGTGCTCGCCGCCGCGCCGGACCCCGGGACCCGGCTGCTCACCGGTGCGCACACGCATGTGGCGCGCTTCGAGGACGCGGGGATGCGGCGGTTCGCGCGCGTCGAGCTGGTGCCGCTGGCGCAGCGCGACGACGGTGCGCCCGACCCGGACGCGCTGGAGGCGGCGCTGCGGGAGGGCGCTCGCGCCGGTCGGCCGCAGGTCGTCTCGCTGGAGAACACCTGCATGCTGCACACGGGCAACGCGCTGGAGCTCGCGGTCCTGGACCGGCTGGCGGGGCTCGCCCGGTCGTACGGCGCGCACGTCCATCTGGACGGGGCCCGGCTCGCCAACGCCGCCGTCGCGCTCGGCCTGCCGGTCGAGAAGCTGGCGGTCCCGGCGGACAGCGTCACGTTCTGCCTGGCGAAGGGGCTGGGCGCGCCGGTGGGGTCGCTGCTGGGCGCGCCGGCGTCGTTCGTGGACCGGGCTCGGTCGTTACGGCTCCAACTCGGCGGCACCATGCATCAGTCGGGGGTGCTGGCCGCTGCCGCGCTGGCGGGGCTGGAGGGGGTTTCCCGGCTGGCCGAGGACCATGCTTTGGCTGCCGCCTTGGCTCGGGGGCTCGGGTCGGTGCCCGGGGCGGAGGTCGCGGAGCCTCCTTGCCGTACGAACATCGTGACGGTGCGGGTGCGGGGTGTCTCGGGCGTCGAGCTGATGGGGCGGCTCGGGGAGCGGGGTGTGCGGGTGTTGCCGCTGGATGATGGGTGGGTGCGATTTGTTGTGCACCGGGAGCATCGGGATACGGCAGTGCCGGTGGTGGTGCGGGCGGTGTCGGACGCGGTCCGTTTGCGGCCCGGCGGCTGATCCCCCACCCCGCCCCTTCCCGAAAGCCTCCGGCGGTTGTCGGTCGGCTGCGGGCCGGTGGGGGCTGGTCGCGCAGTTCCCCGCGCCCCTAGGAGCGCCCTCCGGGCGCATTTAAGGGGCGCGGGGAACTGCGCGAGCAACCCAGCACGATCCGCAGACGAAGAACCCGGCCGCCCGCCCAGGGCTTTCGGGAAGGGGCGGGGTGGGGCCAAGGGGCGCGGGGAACTGCGCGGGCAACCACGCACGATCCGCAGGCGAACCACCGGGTCAGGCGACCGTCGCGTCCCAGCCCGGCTCGGTGGGGGCGGTCGGGGCCGCGACGGCGGCGGAGGCCGGGGTGGCCGCGAACGCCGTCGCGCCGCACAGGGCGAGCAGGGCGGCAGCGGTGACCGTGACGAGCTGGGTGACGACCTTGCGGCGCATTCGGGGCCTCATATCGCTTTCGTCGGGATGACTGGCAGTTGGCCGGTTTCTTTCCCTTCCGGCGAGCACCATCGTGCCGAGGGCACACGGCCGGTGTCGTCGATTCCGGCTGGCACAAAACGCTCTGACACGACCGTGCCAGGCCGTACGACCAGGGCTTCCGCACCCTCCGCACAGCCACCCCACAGCCTCGTCAGCGGCGACGGTGACGCATGGTCATGACCATGCCTGTCCGCGTAATGGACGGTGTTTGCGCAGGCGGCAAGTGGTCTACACAATCCACTCGACAAAAGATCGCCCTTTGGGGAGGCCGCACGGGCGCCGTGTCTTCACGGCGCCTCTTCCCCGCCGCCAGCGTTGTCGGTCCGCTCCACGTGCGAGCCGCTCCAACTCGCGACCGGGGGGAAAACCGTGCTCGTCCCACTTGGGCTGACCGAACGTTCCGACACGTTGTACCGGCTGATTCTCAGACAGCCAGAACTGAGGGTTCCGGGGGTGGTGGACACCCTCGGAAGACCCGAGGACGAAGTCCGCGCAGATCTTGAGGAGTTGACCCGCCTCTCGCTCCTCGCACCGTCCTGGCGGACCGACGGGCAGCTGCGGGCGGTGCATCCGAAGGCCGCGCTCGACTCGCTCCTCGCCCACCAACAGGCCGAGATCGCCCAGCGCCATCGCGCGCTCGCCGAGAGCCAGGCGGCCGCGAGCGCGCTGCTCTCGCAGTACGCCGAGCTCCACCCGGCCCGCGAGACGCACGAGGCCGAACGTTTCCAGGGCCTCGACGCGGTCCGGGCCAAACTCACCGAGCTGAGCTCGCGCACGCGACGTGAGTCCGTCGCCTTCATGCCGGGCGGCGCGCAGAGCCCCGCCTCGTACAAGGCGAGCGAGCCGCTGTCGCAGGAACTGCTCGACCGGGGGGTCCGCATCCGTACGCTCTACCTCGACTCCATCCGCAACGACCCCGCGAGCTTCGAGCACGCGCGGTGGCTGACGGAACGGGGCGGTGGCGTACGTACGGTGCCCGCGCTGCCGATGCGGATGTACATCAGCGACCGGGAGTCGGCGATGGTGCCGATCGATCCGGCCGACTCCACGCAGGGCGCTGTGCTGCTGCGGGAGCCTGGCGCCGTGGCGGCGTTCTGCGCGCTGTTCGACGCGGTGTGGGAGACGGCGACGCCGTTCGGGGAGCCGCCGCGCCGTAGCCTGGACGACCCCGGCTCACAGCCCCGCGAGCTGCTTCGTCTCCTGGCCCAGGGCTACACGGACGAGGCCGCGGCCCGCCGCCTCGGCATCTCCCTGCGCAGCGAGCGCCGCCTGATCTCCGAGCTGATGGAGAAACTCAACGCGCAGAGCCGTTTCCAACTGGGCCAACGAGCGGCGGAACACGGCCTGTTGTAACCGGGTGGGCTCGCTTCCGTCTGCGGACCGTGGCTGGCTGGTCGCGCAGTTCCCCGCGCCCCTTGGCCCCCACCCCGCCCCTTCCCGAAAGCTCTGGGCGAGCGGCCAGGTTGTTCGGCTGCGGGCCGGTGGGGGCTTGTCGCGCAGTTCCCCGCGCCCCTGGGGGACTGTGGCTGAGCCAAGCTTTCCGGCTGCGGCGGACTACCTAAGGGGCGCGGGGAACTGCGCGATCAGCCCCTACCGGTCCGCAGACGAACGACATCCGCCGGAGGCTTTCGGGAAGGGGCGGGGTGGGGAAAAGGAACGCTCAGCAACCGCAGACCGCACCGGCGGCAACCGGCGCAGTAAGCGGATCCGGGGCCCCGCGCCGCACCCCGTCGACGTCCTCCACCGCGAACCCTTCCCGCGACCAGTACTCGAACCCGCCCAACATCTCCTTCACCTGATACCCCAGAGACGCGAACGCGTACGCCGCCCGGGTAGCCCCATTGCACCCCGGCCCCCAGCAATACGTGACAACCACGCTCCCGGCCGGCAAGGCCCCCGCCACGATGTCGTCGGTGGGCAGGTGCACGGCCCCCGGTATGTGCCCCTGCGCCCACGCCTCGGCGCTGCGACTGTCGACGAGGACGAACCCGCCCGCACCGCTCTCGATGTCCGCGTGAACGTCGGCCACGTCGGCCTCGAAGGTGAAGCGACGGTGGAAGTGGGCGGCGGCGACGGCCGGATCGGCGGGCGGGGTGCGCAGCACCTTGGAAACGGTCATGAGCGTGAACTCCTCAGAGGAAGGGAAAAAGCTACGAACAGAAAAATGGCCGCAGTGGCCAGGCCAGGACCGAGCAGCAGAACCGGCAGAGGAAGCCCCGTGGCGAGAGCCCCCAGAGCGAGCACCGCACCCGGCACCCGACTGGCCCGCCGCCCCGTGAGCTCGGCCCAACGGACGCCGGTGGCCCGGAGATTGGTGCAGCAGTAGAGCAGACAGAGAACGGCGGACGCGACGCCAAGGCCGGGGGGTACGGGCAGGACGCGCCCGGGCGGGTGCAACACGAGCGCGTACAACACCGCCGCCACGGCGACCGCACCCAACACACTCCCAAGCCGCACACCCACCACCCCCTCCAACCCCACCCACCCGAACAACAACGGCACCGCCACCACCACCGCAGGCCAACCAGCCGTCGGCGAGCCGGGGTTGGCCGGGCCGCACAGCCACCACACCGCCGCCGCCCCCAGCACCAGCCACAACCGCACCCGGCAAACCACCCCCGGCGGCGTCCACACCGCCCCCACCGCCAGCACGGCCACCGCGACCACGTACGGCTCTCGCCCCACGAACCGGCCCGCGCCGAGCGCCACGGCTGCCTGGCCGGTGGCGATCCCCGCGAAGTACAGGGCGTTCACGGCCCGGGCCGAACGGCCGCCGAGCCGGGCCCGTACGAACGCGACCGGGCCATCCGCAGACGTACCCCCCACCCGCGCCACCAGCACGCACCACCCGGCCAGCACGGTCGCGAGCACCAGCCCGGTCACCGGCGGCACCCGCCCCAGCGCCTCGGGCAGCAGCAGCACGCCCAGGCCCAGCACCGCGCCCAGCGGGCCCGTCACGACAGCTCGTGGAAGAACAGCGGCACCGACCCCGGCACCGCCGTGCCCTCCGGCAGCAATTCCCCCTCCAGCAGGGCCCATTCGGGCATCCGGGTCGCCTGGTTCACCGGCAGGCCGAGGTGGCCCGCCAGGAACGCCGACCAGCCCGGCATCAGCGGCGCCGCCGCCACCGCGACCGCCGCCAACAGCTCGGCGTGTGCGGCGAGCCGGGACGCGTACTGCTCGCGCGGGGCCGAGGCTCGCAGCAGCGCCAGCTCGCGGAGGTCGTCCGTCGCCCGGTCCACGACCGTGGCGATCGCCGCCGCCGCCCGCTGCGGCGAGAACGCCTCCGCGCCCAGGGCGGCTGCGATCTCCCGGGGCAACGCGTCCCGTTCGGCCCTGAGCGGGTCGCCGCCCCCGGCGGGAACCGTCGAGTCGAAGTCCTGCGACAGGAGGTCGAGGACCGTGTCCGTCCACCGCTCGATGCCGCCCGCGAGGACCGTGCTCATCGTGTCCGCGAACTCCTTCATGGAGAAGTTGTTCTGCTCCCGCTCGGGGCCGGTCAGGCACAGGTGGAAGCGGAGCGCGTCGGCGTTCACCCGGCGCAGGAACTCGCCGCCCCAGATCGCGTGGCCCCGGCTGGTGGAGAACTTGTCGCCCTCAAGACGGTAGAACTCGTTGATCACCACCTGGGACGGGAGCGTCAGTTCGCCCTGGGCGAGCAGCAGCGCCGGCCACAGCACCGCGTGCGAGAACGAGCAGTCGAAGCCGATGAAGTTGATCAGCTGGGTGGAGCGGTCGGTCCACAGGCGCTCCCACTCCCCCTCGTCGCCCTCAGACGCCGTCAGCCTCGCAGTCGCCGCCGCGTAGCCCCAGATTCCGCTGAACCAGGTGTCGAGGATGTGGCCCTCCCAGCCGGGCAGCGGCACCGGGACGCCGTACGTCGCCTCGCGGCTGATCGGGGTGGCCGGGAGCGCCCGCTCGAACAGGCCGTCCAGGTACTCCCGCAGCCTCGGCCGCCACTCCGCCTTCGCCTGGGCCGAGGCGTAATAGCCCTCCAGCCGCTCGCGGTAGTTCTCCAGCGGGAAGACGATCCGGCGCAGGGTGGTCGTCCGAGGCGTCTTCCAGCACGCCGTGCACTTCGGTGCCGCCAACCCCGCCGGGTCCTGCGGCAGGCCGCACGCCTCGCAGTACACGCCGTCCGACGGCTCGGCGCAGAACTGGCACTCGCCGCGCACCTCCGCCTCGTACAAGTAGCGCGAGCAGTCCTCGCAGTGGAAGACCGGGAGCTCCTGGACCTCAAGCGCGCCCGACTCCCACAGTTCGAGGAAGAAGCGCTGGACGAAGGCCGTGTGGGTCTCGTCGGTGAGCGGGCGGGTGAACCAGTCGTGGTGCATCGCGCCCAGCGACAGCGTCTCCTCCATGCGGTCGCCGAAGAGTTTCGCCGTGGGGTACGCGGTCGAGTCGATCTCGGCGGCGCGGCGCGGGACGTAGCAGGAGTGCTCGTCGGAGTAACCGACGTAGTGCACGTCGTGGCCGACCTGGCGCAGATGGCGGGTGAGGACGTCGGCGCCGAGGAAGGGGCCGGAGAGATGGCCGAGGTGGAGGTCGCCGTTGGGGTTCGGCGGGGCGCTGGTGACTACGTACGAGGTCATGAGGTGGGGGTTCCTTCGGAGAAGTCGGAGAAGAGGGTGGTTTCCAGGGGCGGGAGCGCGTACGAGGTCGCCGCGACCACCCGGCTGCGCGGCGGCAGGTCGTCGAGGACGACCGAGTGCGCGCCGATGCGGGAGTCGGCGCCGACGGTGACCGGGCCGAGCACGCTGGCGCCGGTGCCGATGACCACGCGGTCGCCGATCACCGGGTGGCGGCGCGCCCCGGACGGGCGGCGCAGGTCCTTCCACCAGCCGACCGAGCCGAGGGTGACCTGGTGGTAGAGCATCACGTCGTCGCCGATGCGCACGGTCTCGCCGATGACCACGGCCGTACCGTGGTCGACGAAGAACCGGCGGCCGATCCGCGCGCCCGGGTGGATCTCGATCCCGGAGACCGCGCGGGCCAGCAGCGACAGGGCGCGGGCCGACACCCGGTGGCCCCGGTTCCACAGCCGGTGCGCGATCCGGTACGTCCACAGGGCGTGGATGTGCGGGTAGAGCAGCACCTCGGCGCGCGAGCGGGCCGCCGGGTCCTTGGCGAGGACGGTCGCCACGTCCTCGGCGAGCACCGCCCGGATCCGCCGCTTGTCACATGTGGTCATACGGCGCCTCCGGCCGGATCGGGCGGCCCGCGAGGAACCGCTGCGGGCGGTAGGGCTCCAGGAGCTCCTGGACCGCCTTGCCGGGGACGGCCCCGCCCTCGACGATCTCCTTGGCGGCGAGCTCCGCGACGGCGGGCGCGAGCTTGAAGCCGCCGCCGCTGAAGCCGAGCGCCAGGTAGAGGCCGTCGGGGCCGGCCGCGCCGACCACCGGGCGCTTGTCGGGGGTGTAGCCGTCGAGGCCGGAGCGGGTGCCCGCCAGCGGCGCGGTGGCCGCCGCCGGGACCCGGTCCGCGATGGCGTTCAGAGCGGACTCCAGCTCGGCCTCGGTCAACGGCTCTACATCGCGGCCGAGTTCGGTGTCCGGCTTGCTGGGGACGCCGAAGTAGAAGCGGTCCAGGCCGTCCGGCCGGAAGTAGCTGCCGGTGGTGTCGTCGATGCAGGTCGGTACGGAGGCGGCCGCGCCACGCCGCCCGGCGCCGGGCAGTTCGGCCTGGGCCAGGCCGATGCGGCGCGCGGTGACGGGGATGTGGATCCCGAGGTACTCGGCGGGCGCCGAGCCCCAGGCGCCCCCGGCCAGCACCACCAGGGGCGCGTCGATACGGCCGATGGAGGTGAGCACCCCGGTGACGGTGCCCGCGTGCTCCAGGACCTTCAGGGCCCGGATGCCCTCGGAGGGCGAGACGCCGAGCCGGTAGGCGGCGGTGAGCAGCGAGGCGGACGCCGCCATCGGGTCGGCGTAGCCGCCCTCCGGCTCGTACGCGGCGAGCGCCACGCCCTCGGTCCGCAGCCCGGGGTACAGCTCCTTCAGCTCGGCGGGCTCGATCACCTCGACCCGGCGGTAGCCCGCGGCCTCGGTGGCGGCGGCCGCGTTGAAGCGCAGGTCCGCCGCGTGCTCCTCACCGACGAGCATGACGAAGCCGGTACGGCGGTAACCGCAGTCGCCGCCGATGACGTCCGACCACTGCTCGAAGACGGGCAGGCTGCGGGCGGCCAGGCGGGTGTCGGCGCGTGCGGTGTGGTGCAGTCGCAGCAGGCCGCCGGAGCGGGAGGTGGCGCCCTGGGCGTTGACCCGGCCCTGGTCGCACAGGACGATCCGGCCGATCCCGGCGAGCGCCAGCTGATGGGCGATGGCCGCGCCGATCACCCCGCCGCCGACGACGACCGCGTCGGCGTGCGCGTGGACGATGGGACTCATGCGCCCGCCGCCACAGCGCTGTCGTCGATCCCGAACTCGGCCGCCCACTTGGCCCGTTCACGCGCCACCGCCTCCGCGCCGCCCCACCAGATGGTGACGAACCGCAGCTTGGTGTCGCCGTCGTTGGTGAGGTCGTGGTCCTGGAACGGGGTGATGAAGACCGTCTCCCCGGCCCGCACCCGCTGCCGCTCCTCGCCGATCCGCATCACGCCGCTGCCCTCGACGATGAAGAACATCTCGTTCTCGTCGTGGTGGTGCGGCGTGGAGGTGGCGCCGGGCGCGACGTCGACCCAGGCCCCGCCCCAGCCGGGCTCGGCCACCGCGTCGGGCCAGGGGAAGATCCGCCGCCCGCTGACGTTGTACGGCTCCTCGAAGACCATGTCGTCGTCGTGAGCGCTGAAGATGTGCATGCGTACGGGTCCAATCGAAGTGTCGGGAGTTCAGGCGGCGACGGGCTGCCGCAGGCGGCTGCGCAGATCGCGGTGGATGGTGTCGGCCTTGGCGGCCATCTGGCTGAAGGAGGTGGCGCTGCCGATGCCGTGCCGCCACTCGGTGAGACCGTCGAGATAGATCCCGACCTCGCAGTCGTCGGTGGTCCCGGCCCGGTAGGCGCGGGTCACCTCGGGTCGGCCCTGGTCGTCGAGCTTCAAGTACGTTGAGAATGCGGCCAGTTGCTCAGGAAGGGCCGCCTCGCGGTAACCCGTGCAGACCACCACCGCGTCCACCTCGATACGGCCGCGCTCCCCGGTGAAGACCTCCTCGGTCTCCAGGAGCACCCGCTCCCCGTCGACGTCCAGGCCGGTGATCTCGGTGCGCTTGTGCATGTGCAGGCGCTGGCGCCCGGTGAAGCGGTCCTGGTAGACCGCCTGGTAGAGCGCGGTGGAGACGTCCGGGTCGACGGCCGCGTAGTTGGTGGCGCGGGCCTGGCCCAGCGCGCGCTCGCGCTGCTCGCCCTCCAGGCCGTAGAAGTAGTCGGTCTCGTCGGGGAAGTAGACCTCGTTGCTGAAGTGGCCGAGCTCGTACATCCGGAAGCCCGCGTGGCGTACGACCGAGTGGATCTCGGCGTCGGGGTTCCGCGCGGCCAGGTGCAGCACGATCTCGCCCGCCGTCTGGCCCGCGCCGATCACCGCGACCCGCCGCAGCGGGCCGAGCGCGGCCAGGGACGGAAGCAACCGGGAGGCGTGGAAGACGCGCTCGCCCAGATACGGGCGGAACGTGTCGGGAACGTACGCCTCATGGCCGGTCGCCAGCGCCACATTGCGGCCCTCGACGGAGTGCAGCGAGCCGTCGCGGGTGTCGCGGGAGACCACCCGCGCGGACCGCACCCGCCCGTCCGCGTCGGCCAGCGGCTCCACCGCGACCACCTCGCGGTGGTAGTCCACCGGGCCGCGCACCTGCCGGGCCGCCCACTGCACGTAGTCCGACCACTCCAGGCGGCTGACATAGCCGCCCATCAGCGTGAACGGGTAGAAACGGTCGCTCTGTTGGAGGTAGTGCGCGAACGTGAAGCGGGAGCGGGCGTCGCGCGGGGTGGCGAAGTCGCGCAGGAAGTGGTGCTGGATGTCGGTACCGGGCAGCACGAGGTTGGGCTGCCAGGCCGAGTCGGCGGCCTTCTCCAGATAGCGGGCGGCGAGCGGAGCGCCGCCGGTCGCGTCGTCGTGGTCCTCGACGGCGGCCGCGAGCGCGATCCCGGACGGCCCGAAGCCCGCGACGACCAGGTCCTGGACGTCCGTCATCGCGCACCCCCGAGCGAGAGCCCGGCCAGCGCCGCCGTCAGCGACTCGCGCAGGATGCGGCCCGCCGTGTCGATCTCGTACGCCGTGCAGTTGAGCGGCGGCAGCATCCGTACGACACAGTCGTCGCGGCCGCCGAGCTCGACGATCAGGCCCCGGCTCACCGCCTCCCACTGCACCCGCTTGGCCAGCGCCGTGGCGGGGCGGCCGGTCGCCGGGTCGGTGAGCTCGACGCCGGTCATCAACCCGAGCCCGCGCACGTCGGCCACGTACGCGCTGAGCGCGCGCAGGTCCTGGAGGTGGACCATCAGCTGGTCGGCGCGGGCCCGGACGTTCTCCAGGATCCGCTCGCGCCGGACCACCTTCATGGTGGCGACCCCGGCCGCGAAGGCGGGCTGGTTGCCGCGGAAGGTGCCGGAGTGGGCGCCGGGCGCCCAGGTGTCCAGCTTCTTGTCGTAGAGGATGACGGCGGCGGGCAGGCCCATGCCGCTGAGCGCCTTGGACGCGCAGACCACGTCCGGCTCGATGCCGTACTGCTCGAAGGCGAACCAGGTGCCGGTGCGGCCGCAGCCGGACTGCACCTCGTCGACGATCAGCGGGATACCGAGCCGCCGGGTCACCTCGCGCACCCGCTGGACGAACTCCACGTCGGCCGGGATCACACCGCCCTCGCCCTGGACGAGCTCCATGATGACGGCGGCGGGCAGCGTGATGCCGCCGTTGACGTCGGTGAGCGCGCGCTCCAGGAAGGCCGCGCAGTTCACCTGGCAGCTGTCGCGCTTGAGGCCGAGGGGGCAGTTGTGGCAGTTCGAATACGGGAAGAAGTGCACCCCGGGCATCCGGCCGCGTACCGGCTCCTTCTGCTCGACGAGACCGGTCACGCTCATCGCGGCCATGGTGGCGCCGTGGAAGCCGCCCTGGAAGGTGATGATCTCCTCGCGGCCGGTGGCGGTCTTGCAGAGCTTGAGGGCCGCGTCCACGGCGTTGGCGCCGGTCGGGCCGCAGAAGTGGATCCGGGTGCGCTCGCGCATCGGCTCCGGCAGCATGCCGATGGTCAGCTCGGTGAACTCGTCCTTGACCGGGGTCGGGAAGTCGAGGCCGTGCACGAACTCGTCGAGCTGGCGGTGGGCGGCGGCCAGCGGCTCGGGGTGGTTGTGGCCGAGCGAGAGGACGCCCGCGCCGCTGAGGAAGTCGAGGAAGACGTTGCCGTCCAGGTCCTCCACGTAACTGCCCCGGCCGCGGCGGATCGCGATGGGGAGTTTGCGGGGGTAGGAGCGGGAGTTGGACTCTCGGGCGGCCTGGCGGCCCAGGAGCTCGGCGCTGCGGGGGCCCGGCAGGGAGCCGGTGACGCGCGGGCCGGTGAAGCCGGGCGCCGCGTGGTCGACGGTGGCGGTCATGAGGATCGTGTCTTTCCGGTCAGGCGGCGGCGAGGGCGGCGGCGCGGTCGGTGCTGGGGTCGAGGGAGGCGGTGAGGCGGCTGGTCAGCGCGTCGGCGAGGGTCGCGGCGCGCAGCGAGAGCAGGCTGAAGGAGCCCGCGTCGCCGATGCCGTGGCTGGACTCGCACAGCCCGTTGAGGAAGAGCGGCGGTACGCCGTCGGCGACGGGCTGGAGCGCGTAGTCGGCGCCCACCAGCAGACGGCCGTCCGGCTCGGTGGTGAACCGGTCGGCGAGCGCGGCCATCAGCGGCGGGCACAGCTCCTCGTGCGCGGCCGGGCCCATGTTGCGGAAACCGGTGGCCAGCACCGCGAAGTCGACGGTGTCGGTGATCCGCTCGCCGGTGTGCCGCTCCACGAAGTCGAGCGCGACCCGCTCGCCCGCCTCGCGCACCGCCACGGCCTCGTGGTTGCCGCGCACGAACACCCGCTGCTCGCCGTCGAGTTCCTGCTCGTAGATGGTGAGGTAGAGCTCGCGCAGGACGTCGCCGTCGGCGGAGGAGTAGTTGGTGCCGTGCATATATGCGTCCAGCGCCTTCTTGCCCTCGCGGGAGGCCTGGAAGTAGTAGTCGGTGAACTCGGGGAAGTACCCCTCCTCGCTGAACGGGCTGGTGTCCTTGAGCCGCAGCGAGTGCGAGCGGGTGTACGTGGTGACCTTGGTGCGCGGGAAGCGACGGCTCAGGTCCAGCGCCAGCTCCACGGCGCTCTGGCTGCCGCCGATGACCGCGACCGACTCGGGCGCGCGGCCCTGACCGGCCAGCTCGGCGAGCCGGGGCAGGTACTGGGTGAGGTGGAAGACGCGCGGGGTGCGGACCGTGTCGTACGGGCTCGGGATGTACGGGGTGCGGCCGGGGCCGAGGACCAGGGTGCGGCCCAGATAGCGGTCGCCCGCCATGGTGGTCACCTCGTAAAGGCGCTCCCCGCCCGCCTCGACGACCTCGACGGACGCGGCCCGCTGGTTGCAGTCGACCAGGTGCGAGAAGAACGAGGACGCCCAGCGCAGATATCCGGCGTACTCCTTGCGCAGCGGGAACTCCGACGGCAGGTTCAGGTGGCGCAGCAACCGGCCCTGCTCGTGCAGGTAGTTGAGGAAGCTGTAGCGGCTGCGCGGGTTGCGCAGGGTCACCAGGTCGCGGCTGGGGTGGTTCTGGATGTCGGAGCCGTCGAGCAGCATGCCGGGCTGCCACTCGGGGGACGGGCGGGCCTCCAGGAAGCGGGCCGTGAGCGGCGAGTCGCGCTCCTCCAGGGCGATGGCGAGGGCGAGGTTGGCCGGCCCGAAGCCGACGCCGAGGATGTCGTACACCGGGCTCGTCATGGTCGCGGCGCTCATCGTGTGGTGCTCCTTGAAGTGACGGAGGAAGTGACAGAGGTGACGGTGGTGAGAGTGGGATTGCCGTCGAAGTCGATGCGCAGCCCGGCGATCCGGTCGGCGGCGTGCACGCGCTGGTCGGTGCGGTACCAGAGCGGGATCAGGGCCAGGTCGGCGAGGGCCGTGCGATCGGCGCGCCGCCAGGCGTCCGCGCGCTCGGCCGGGTCGGTGGCGGCGCGCGCCTTGGCGAGAAGGGCGTCGAACTCCGGGTTCACATACCGGCCTTCGTTGTCGCCGTGCGCGGTGCCGTCGGCGTCGGGCGCGGTGCACGAGGAGTGCAGCAGCGGGAAGAGCATGTTGTCGGGCGTCGGGTAGTCGCACGCCCAGCCCGCCCGGCAGAACCCGGCGGCGGCGAGGGAGGTGCGGTGGTCGACGAGGCCGCGCGCGTCGGTGCGGATCAGCTTGATCGCCCAGCCGAGGACATCGCGCAGACCGTCGGCGAGCGCGTGCACCCAGTCGTCGTGGCCCGCGCCCGTGTTGTACGCGAAGTCGACGCGGCTGCCCGGCGGAAGCCCGGCGTTGAGGGCCGCGGCCCTGGCCCGCTCGGGGTCGTACGTGGTCCAGTCGTCCTCGAACTCCCCGCGCGGGGTGTGCGCCTCGCCGAACCAGGGCGAGAGCAGCGAGTGCGCGACGGTGCGGCTGCCGTGGAAGTACGTGTCGATCAGGCTCTGGCGGTCGATGGCGGCCGACAGTGCCCGGCGAGCGTCGAGCGAGTCCATCGGCGCCTGGTGGCAGAACGGGATCAAGTAGAAGAGCCCCGCGCCCTCCTGCTCCAGGAACCCGTCCGATGCGGCGGCCTCGGCGGTACGGGCGGGCGGGATACGGGCGTAGTCGTACGTGCCGTCCAGGAACCGCTCGTACTCGTCGTCCAGGGCCGTGACGGGGTCGAGGATGTCGATCCGGACCTCCGCGATCTGGGGCGTGGGCCCGAACCAGCGGTCGTTGCGCAGCAGCCGGATCGACTCGCCGTGCCGCCACGGCTCCGCCATCACGAACGGCCCGTTGCCGATCGGCATGTCGTTGTACGAGGGGTCGAGCGCCGGGCCCGTGCCGCTCGGCACCGGGCTGAAGATGGGCTGAAGCGTCTTGAGGTCGAACTCGACGTCCGGCTCGGCCAGTTCGACGATCAGCGTGTCGTCGCTGTCGGCGCGGAAGGAGCGCACGCCCGCCAGGTGGTAGGCGGTCTCCGTGTTGGCCGCCGGGTCGAGCGCCCGCGTCCAGCCCCGTACGAAGCTGTGCGCGGTGACCGGCTCGCCGTCGCTGAACACCGTGTCGGTGCGCAGGGTGAAGGTCCAGACGGTCGCCGTGTCGTCGCTGTGCCAGGAGGAGGCGGTGGCCGGGGCGAGGCGCCCGTCCTCGTCGAGGGCCAGCAGCCCGGTGAACAGGGCCTTGCAGACCAGGATGCCCTCCCCTTCCTGGGCCTTGTAGGGGTCGATGGCGGTGGGTTCGGTGATGCCCATGCGGAACACGGGGTCGGTGGCGTGCACGTACAACTCTTTCCGCTTGTTCTCGCAGGTCAGACGGTCGATGCGGCCGGTACGACCACGACGTCCAGGCGTTCGTCGAGGTCGGCGGCGATGCGCTCGACCCGGTCGATGTCGGCGGGCTCCCGGTAGGGCGCGGCCACCGCGAGCGAGCCGGCGATCTCGTACCAGCCCTCGGGGGCGCGCCGCAGCCGGGCGCCGGGCCTGGAGGCGGTGATGTACGAGCGGAAGTACGGGGAGTGGAAGGCGTCGCCGGGGTTGTTGCGGACCAGCGTCCCGGTCCGGTAGGCGAACTTGATGCAGGTCGCGGCGCGCGGGACGGCCGCCCTCGGGACCTCGCCGGTGAGGATCTCGGCACGTTCGGCGGGGTCGTCCCCGGCCAGTACGGCTTTCGCGTAGAGGCGGACCGCGTCGATGCCGTGGACCTCGCGCAGATTGCGGTAGTTCTGCCCGCCGCTCATCCGGGTGGCGAACTCCACGACCCGGTAGCGGCCCTCGGCGTCCTGCCGGAACTCCGCGTTGAACAGGGCGTGTTCGACGCCGAGCCCCGCGACGATCGCCTCCGCGACCGCGACCAGACCCGGCTCCTCCTCGGGCGTGCGGAACGGGAGCGTGTAGAAGTCCTCCTCGAAGTACGGGCCCGGCATCTGCATCTTGTTGGTGACGCCCACCAGATGGAACCGCCCGGCCACGACCACCCCGTCGAGGGTGACCTCCTTGCCCGGCAGGAAGTCCTCCAGGAGCGCGATGTCGGGGCCGTCCATGGGGAAGTAGCCGGCCCACTGCTCGACGAGCTTCGTGATGTCTTCGAGCGCCCGCTCCAGACCGTCCCGGTCGTGGACCAGGCTGACGCCCATGGAGGCGGCGAGCGCGCTGGGCTTCACGATGAAGGGGTACGTGAACGACTCGGCGGCGGCGAGCCCCGACTCGACCCCCGTCACCGCGACCGCACGCGGACCCGGCAGCCCGTGCCGCTCCAGGAACGCGCGCTGGAGCCGCTTGTCGCGGGAGATCTCGTCGGCCTCCGGGCGCGGCCAGGAGTGGCCGAGCAGCTGGTTGACCCGCGAGGTCACCACGATGTCGCTGTCGTAGAAGGTGAGGGCGCTGGCGATCCCGAGATCGACGGCGGCCTTGGCGCAGACCTCGGCCAACTCCTCTGATTCCAGGCCCTTTTCGAGCCGTACGACGGAGGCGAACCGGCCGTCGTCCTCGGCCTCGGCGACCTGGGTGGCGAGATGGATCTCCAGACCCATCCGCTCCAGCGTCTCGATGTGCTCGCGGTGCCACGCGTACGTGTTCCGCATGATCAGCAGGATCTTCACGCGCCCGCTCCTTCGGTGACCACGGTGACCTTCTCGGTCAGGCGCTCGGCGGTGGCGATCGCGGCGGCGGTGTCGGCGCCGGTGGTGAGCACCTGGCCGACGCGGTCCCAGTTGCCGCGCAGCTCGCCGACCGTGTCGCCGGGGCGGACGGTGGTCTCCACGTCGATGACGTCGTCGAGCTCCTTCGCCTCCTCGGCGCCCTGGATCTCCACGACCGTGCCGGGCCGCGCCGACAGGAAGCGGGTGGCGGCCGACGTACGCGGGACCGGGCGGCCGGTGAGGGCCGGGATCAGCTCGAACTGCCAGGCCACGATCCATTCTTCGAGGTCGATGCCGAACGCCGCGTCCAGCAGGTCGAAGATCCGGTCACCGCCCATCCGGTTGTGGCTCTCGATGATCTGCGGGCCCGACGGGGAGAGCCGCAGCTCGGTGTGGGCGGCGCCGTCCCTGAGCCCGACCGCGTCCAGGAAGCGGCTCACGGCCTGCTCGATCCGGCGCTCGTCGGCGGGGTCGAGCCGGGCCGGCAGCGCGTGCCCCAGCTCGATGAACCCCTCGCCGCCGGTCAGCTTCTCGGTGACGGCGAGCACGATGTGGCGCCCGGCGAACGAGAAGGTCTCCACGCTGTACTCGGGCCCGGAGATGTACTGCTCGGCGAGGAACCGGCCGATGGTGAAGAACGCGCCCCACTGCAGATCGGTCCGCGCCCGCAGCGCCTCCACGTCCGCCCAGGCCGCCTCGGCCTCTTCCGGTCCATCGATCCGTACGACCCCGAGGCTGGCGGTCGCGTCGACGGGCTTGAGGACGAACGGGTAGCCGTGGGCCGCGCCGAAGTCCACCAGGTCCTGGGCGCCCGCCACTTCGGCGGCGGCGACGGAGAGCGCGCGGACCTCCTGGGACTCCGAGGCGGCCAGATGGCGACGCATCGCGTGCTTGTCCCGCAGGAGTTCGGCGACCTCCTCACAGGTGCCGCCGAGCCCGAGGTGGCAGCTGATCCGCCCGGCCGGGACCAGACCAGGCTCGGTGATCGAGACGACCCGGGTGAACCCGTACGCCTGGTGGGCCGCCTCGACGAGCGGGCGGGTGGTGGTCCAGTCGGTGTAGTCGGCGATGAGGACGGCCTCGGCGAGCCGCGCGGCTTCCGGCACGAACTGGTCCTTGTGCTGGATCAGTACGAAGCGGATTCCCAGCGCCGCCGCCTTGCGCAGCGTCTGTATCCGGCCGCCGACGACGAGAAGCATGTGATCGGTCATGGCCAGAACTCTGCGGCAGGAATTGCGGCGGGGAAATGCTTTCCGGCTGGCACAAGCGTGCACGGCACGAATGACGCGCGGCGGCCTGCGGAACGGGGTGCTGGCACGAATGTGCCAAGCCGTTTCGTGCCAGCTCACAGCCCTGGGCAGGGCTGTGAGCAGTGGGTTTCATGGTGGCCATCACCTCCCCGAAAGCCTCCCCCCGACCCCGGTGTCCCCCGGAAGGAGCCCCGCCATGGCGGCGAGCGACGAGCCCCTGCGCCGACGATTGCGCGAACTGCCCAGAAGCGCCTGGGTGATCTTCGCCGGAATGTTCCTCATCAAATTCGGCAATTTCCTCAACGTATTCCTGGTGCTTTTCCTCGTCTCGAAGGGTTTCTCCGCCTTCCAGGCGGGCGTCGCCCTCGGCACGGTCGGGCTCGGCGCCTTCGTCGGCAACGCGGTGGGCGGCGCGGTCGCCGACCGCTTCGGGCGGCGCACCGCGATCGCGGTGTCGATGTTCGGCTCCAGCGCGGCGACGGTGGCGGTACCGCTGACCGGCGGCCTGTACACCACGACCGCGCTTGTCGGCCTGGTCGGCGTCTTCGCGCAGCTCTACCGCCCGGCGGCGGGCGCGCTGCTGATCGACACGGTGGCGGAGGAGCGCCGGGTGACGGCGTTCGCGGTGCTGCGGCTCGCCATCAACGTCGGCATGGCGGTCGGCCCGCTGGTCGGCGGCCTGCTGAGCGGCTACTCGTACACGTACGTCTTCCTCGGCGACGCGCTCTTCTCCTTCGCCTTCGGCACGCTGGCGCTGCTCACGCTCCCGGCGGGGCGACCGGTCGCGCAGGACGTCCCGCCGGACGCCAAGTCGGCCTCGGGCAAGGGCGGTTACCGCGAGGTCTTCGCCGACCGGCCGTACCTCCTCTTCCTCGGCTCGATGGTCGCGGCGACCTTCGTGTACGGGCAGTCGACGGCCACGCTGCCGCTGCACGTCACGGACGCGGGCTTCGGCAACGGCGTCTACGGTCTGCTGCTCGGGCTCAACGCGCTGCTGTGCGTGGTCATCGAGCTGCCGCTCACCAAGTACACCGAGCGCCGCGACCCGCGCCGGGTGATCGCCGCCGGTCTGGTGCTGCTCGGCATCGGCATGGCGCTGACGGGGGCGATGAGCGCGGTGTGGCTGCTCGCGCTGACCGTGGCGATCTGGACGGTCGCCGAGACGGTCTACACCCCGATCGCCAACGCCTACCCCGCCGAGTTCTCGCCCGCCCATCTGCGCGGCCGCTACCAGGGCGCCGAGGGCATCGCCCACACCCTGGCCGGCGCGCTCGGCCCGGCCGTCGGCGGCCTGCTCTACAGCGTCTCGCCGCCGCTGCACTGGACGGTCTGCGGAGCCGTGGCCTGCGTGGGGGCGCTGCTGATCCTGGGCGCGAAGCCGCGTGTGCGGGAGGAGGTGTCGACGACGACGGAGCCGCTGACGGCCGCCGCCACCAACTGACGTATCCAGCCAGCCAGTTCACTCACCGGAGAGCACACATCATGACCACCGAGATCGCACCCGGGACCGGGATCACCCCCGAGTCCCAGTCCGTCCACCGCATCGACATCCCCTCGGCCACCGAGGACCCCGCCGCGTACGTCACCGCGCTGCTCGACGTCGCGGGCGAGCGCGACCCGTTCGACGTGCTGGCCAAGACGCCCGTCTGGGCGCGGCAGCTCTTCGCGGATCTGCCGACCGAGCTCGCCGAGACGGTGCCGGAGGAGGGCGAGTGGCCGGCCGCGTTCATCGTCGGCCACCTCTTCGACGTCGACATCGTCTACGGCTTCCGCTGGCGCCTGGTGGCCACCGAGGACAACCCCGTCTACCCCGGCTACGACGAGGCCCTGTGGGCCCCGCTGCCCCGGCTGCCGTTCCGCCAGATGCTCGACGCCTGGACCGGGCTGCGCGCCTCCAACGTGGCGCTGCTCGCGTCCCTGCCCGCCGCCGACTGGCAGCGCACCGGCCGCCACGGCGAGCAGGGCGGCGAAACGATGGAGGTCATGATCCGCAAGGTCATCGGCCACGACATCGCGCACATCAACCAGATCTACCGGGCGATCCGCCTGGTCCGCCAGGCGGCGGGTCTCGACGTGGCCGAGCTGGACGCCACGTACGAGTCGCTGGGCCTGCGCTGACCCCTTTCGTATCCACTCAACTCACCGACAAGGAACAGAAGATGACCACCGCTGCCCTGATACCGGCCCCCGGGACCATCACCTCCGTCGGCCCCGACCTGCGCGAAGAGCTGCGCGAGCGGCGTTACGCGCTGGTGTCGGCCAAGGACCTCACCCTGGACCCCGAGCTCGCGGCCGCGTTCGACGGCCTCCAGGAGTCCTGGGGCCGGCTCACGCCGGACGAGCACTTCGGCGGCGGCGACCGCGCCGTGCGCACCCGCCGCTACAGCGACTTCACGTACGTCCCCGCCACCGGCGAGCTCGCGCCGCTCGACCATGTCGCGTACTTCCAGAGCGAGGAGATGAACTCGTTCGTCGGCGGCGTGGTGCGCCACTTCGGCGACGTCGAGGAGTCGACGTACCGCAACCCGCTCTTCCAGGCGCTCGTACGGTACGACTTCGACAACCTGCCGATCGAGGACGAGTACCGCGACCGCGCCTGGCAGTGCCAGATCCACCAGATCCGGATCGAGATCAACGCGGGCCAGTACAACGAGCTGGTGCCCGAGGGCATCCACTCCGACGGCTACCCGTGGGCGGGCCTGCACCTGATCTCGCGCGTGGACGTCGAGGGCGGCCACAGCACGGTGTTCACCTGGGAGGAGGAGCCGCTGGCCAAGGCGACGTTCCTGACCCCGCTCGACTCGCTGATCTTCGAGGACCGGGCGATGAAGCACCACGTCACCGGCCTGAGCGCGGCCGAGGACAAGGGCGGCTACCGCGACGTCCTGGCGATCTCGTTCTCGCTGCCGGGCTCGCCGTACGAGACGCTGGTCTGATGAGCGCGGCGGTACTGGCGCTCGCGCCGCAGGCGGTCTCCGCGCCGATGTCGGCCTCGGACGTCCCGCAGGTGATCGCGCTGCTGCGGGCGGCACCGCAGACCGCGTACTGCGAGTGGGAGAACGAATCGCTCCTGCGGGCCCACCTGGCCCACTCGGCCGAGCTGTGCCGGGTGGTCCGGGACCCGGCGGGCCGGGTCGTCGGCGCGCTGCTCGCGGGCAGCTTCGGGGTACGCGGCAGCATCAGCCACGCCGTGGTCACCCCGACCCACCGCCAGGCGGGCCTGGCCCGCCTGATGGCCCGCGACGCCCTGACGGCCTTCCGCGCCCGAGGCGTACGCCGAGTCCACCTGGCCGTCCTGGACGGCAACCCGGCGGCGGCCGCGCTGTGGACGGCCGTGGGCTTCCGCCCGGCGCTGGGGGAGAGGACGTACGAGTGCGACCTGTAGAAGCCGTACCGGTCCCCGGGGGACTCGCCCCCGGGGCCGGGCGGGCCCCCCGCCCACTCGCCACCGGCCTCGCCCAGGCCGTCCCCGTCATGCTCGGCTACGTACCCGTCGCCTTCGCCTTCGGCGTCCTCGGCCACACCGCAGGCCTCCCCGGCTGGGCCCTGATCGGCATGTCCCTGTTCGTGTACGGAGGTTCATCCCAGTTCGCCGCCCTCCAGCTCATAGGAGTCGGCGCGGCCCCGTACGCCATCGTCCTCACCACCTTCGTGGTGAACCTCCGCCACCTCCTGCTCTCGGCAGCCGTCGCCCCCCGCCTGGCCGCATGGCGACGGCGTGAACAGGCCCTGTTCGCCTATGAGTTGACGGACGAGGCGTTCGCCGTGCACTCGGCGCAGTACGGCGAGCGACCCCACCGCCCCAAGGCCGAGGTGCTGAGCTTCAACCTCGCCGTACACGCCTCCTGGGTGGCGGGCACCGTCGCGGGCGTACTGGCCGGAGACCTGGTCACCGACGTACGCGCGCTCGGCCTCGACTACGCGCTGCCCGCCATGTTCATGGCCCTGCTCGCGGCCGGGATCGTCACGGACCGGCGCCAGCTGGCGGTCGCGGCGGTGGCGGGCGGCGGCGCGGTCGTCCTGACGCTGCTGGGCCTCCAGTACTGGGCGGTGCTGGTCGCGGCGGCGCTGGCGGCGACCTTCGGCCTGGCGATCGCGCCGAGCGAACCGGCAGAGGACCCGACCCAGAACGAAAGAACCCTCCAATGAGCCAGCTCACCCTCGCCCTCACGATCGCCGGAATGGCCGCCGTGACCTTCGGCCCCCGGCTGCTGCCCACGCTCTTCCTGGCGGCGGCGCGACTGCCCCGCCCGGTGGTGGTGTGGCTGCGCCAGGTCCCCCCGGCGGTCATCGCCGCGCTGCTCGCGCCCTCGCTGTTCGTACCGTCGGGCCACCTAGACGTCGGCCCGACCAACTACGGCCTCTGGCTGGCCGTTCCCACCCTGTTCCTGGCCTGGCGGACCCGGAACTTCTACCTCACGATCGCCTTCGGCATCGGCGCACTGGCCGCGCTCCGGCTGGTCACCGCATGACACGTGACCAGCCGGAGCGGGCTCTCCTGGACTCCCCGGACCGGTCGGCGTGGCTCGGGGTTCAGGACACGCCTACGCGTCCGGTACGTGAAGGAGCTTGTCCGGGTTACGGATCGCGTCCACGGAAGTGATCCGGCCGCCATCGACGGTGATCGCCACGATCGTCCGGGCACCGTCCCAGTGCCACAGGGCAAGACCGGGCGCGCCGTTGACATGGGCCAGGCGCAGCCCGTCCGGCGGGACATGGACCCGGGTGAGCGCGATGAGGCCGCGCGCGACACTCTCCGCCCCCCGCACGATCCCCCGCAGCGCCGTCACCTTCCCGCCGCCGTCACCGCGCCAGACCACTCCGGGGTCGAGCAGTGCGACCAGCCGCTCCAGATCGCCCTCCTGGCACGCCTTGCCGAACGCGCTGACCAGTTCCCGCTGGCGGGCGTACCCGGCGGGGTGGTGCGGACGGCTGCTGTCGACATGGCGGCGGGCCCGGGACGCCAACTGGCGTACGGCCGCCGGGGTACGGCCCACGACGCCCGCGACCTCCTCGAAGGGCAGCCCGAACACGTCGTGCAGCAGGAACGCGGTGCGCTGCGCGGGCGACAGCTCGTCCAGGACGATCATCAGCGCCATCGACACCGACTCGTCCAGCGTGACCCGGTCGGCGGGGTCCTGCTCGTCCGGCGCGTGCTCGACCAGCGGCTCGGGCAGCCACGTACCGACGTACCGCTCACGCCGTACGCGCGCGCTCCCCAGCGCGTCCAGGGCGAGACGCCCCACGGTCGTCGTCAGCCAGGCCCGCAGATCCCGTACGGCCCCGGGGTCCTTGAGGCCGCGCAGCCGCAGCCACGCCTCCTGGACGCAGTCCTCCGCCTCGGCGAGGCACCCGGTCGTCGTGTACGCGACCCGCAGCAGCCGGGGCCGCTCCCGCTCGAAGGCCCGGGCCAGACCGTCCTCGCTCGACAGCGGGCCGCGCCCACCGACCGTGCTCACCGCAGCCCCGCGACGCTCGCCCACACCTGTTCGGTGCGCAGCCACTCCCCGAACGACATGGTGCCGCGTACGTCCGGTTTCTCCACGGTGAGCGCGCCCGACCGCAGCGCCTGGCCCACGGGCCCCGGCAGCGGCACCGGCATCAGGACCGCCTTGCGGCCCGTCACCGTGCGCCAGACCCGCGCCATCTCCCGTACGTCGGTGTCCTCGGGCCCGCAGACCTCGATACGTCCCCGGTGCGGCACCCCCTCCGCCACATCGGCGACCACCCAGGCGGCCTCCATGCAGGCGACCGTCCGCAGGCGTGCCCTGGGCACCGGCACCACGCCCCATTTGGCGGCGGACGAGAGCGCCGAGGCGAGCAGTTCATGGAACTGGGTGGCCCGCACAATCGTCCACGGCACGCGTCCCTCGCGTACCACCCACTCCTGCTCGGCCTTGGTCTGCAGATATCCCATCGGCACCATGTCGCAGCCCACGATCGAGACGCACACATGGTGCTGCACGCCGACCGCGCGGGCGGCGGCCAGCAGCCGCCGCGAGCCGTCGACGAGCGTCCGGGCCGCTCCCTTGGCGGACCCGTGCGCGTTGGACGCGTCCACCACGACCTCGCACCCCGACAGGGCGTCGATCAGCCCTTCACCGGTGGTCAGATCGACCTTGTAATCCGGGGACCGACGGCTCAAAACCCGCACCCGGTGCCCCCGCGTACGCAACTCCTCGGCGACGCGGCTACCCAGCGTCCCCGTCCCTCCCGCAATGGCGATGTCCATGTCCCTAGGACGACGCGCCGCCCCGGGATGTGACAAGCACGAACCGCGCCCCCGGTTGGTACCCGAGCCGATGCTGCCCCCTGTACCTACAGGGGCGCCGGGAACTGCGCGACAAGCCCCCACCGGCCCGCAGACAAACGCTCACCCATGCAGGGCACCGGCGGCCTCCGCATGCCCCTCGGGCTCCAGCTGAATGGTCGAGTGGGCAACATCGAAGTGCTCCCCCACGCACCGCTGCAACCGCCGCAACAACTCCCCGTACCCGTCAACAAGCGCCGCCTCCTTGACCACCACGTGCACGGTGAGCACAGGCATCCCGGACGTCACGGTCCAGCCATGCAGATCGTGAACGTCGACCACACCCCGCTCCTCCAGCAAATGCGCGCGGACCACCGCGAGGTCCACATCCTCCGGCGTCGCCTCCAGCAGCACCCGCACGGAATCCCGCAGCAACCCGTACGCCCGCGGCACGATCAGCAGCCCGATCACGATGGAGGCGATCGGGTCGGCCGCCTGCCAGCCGGTCAGCAGGATGACCAGACCGCCGACGATCACCGCGACCGAGCCGAGCGCGTCGCCGAGTACTTCCAGATACGCGCCGCGCAGATTGAGGCTCTGGTCCTTGGCGTCCCGCAGCAGCCACAGCCCGACCATGTTCGCCGCGAGCCCGCCCACCGCGACCGCGAACATCAGCCCGCCCTTGACCTCGACCGGCTCCGCGAACCGACCGATCGCCGACCACAGCACCCACACGAAGATCCCGACGAGCAGCAGCGCGTTCAGGACCGCCGAGAAGATCTCGACCCGGTAGAAGCCGAAGGTGCGGCGCGGGGTCGGGGCGCGCTGGGCGAGCGTGATCGCGCCGAGCGCGAGCGAGACGCCGACCGCGTCGGTGAGGCTGTGCGCGGCGTCGGCCAGCAGCGCGAGCGAGCCGGAGATCAGCGCGCCGACCACCTGGATGACGGTGATCGACGCGCTGATGCCGATGGTCCACAGCAGCCGGCTGCGGAACGTGCCGGTGAGGGTGCCCGAGGCCGAGGATGGGGGTCCCTCCCTGTTCGAGCGAAGCCGAGAACTCGGGGGAGGTCCGTGGTCATGGCCCATGCCGCAAGTCGATCACGCCCCGGCGAGCCCCGCGACCGGACGGTCCACCGGCGCGGGCGACAGCATCCGGTGGGCCAGCCGCAGCGCGTCCGTGCCCGGGCCGGAGGCGGCGAGGACGGACGGCACGACGTTCGGCAGCGAGCCGCCCCGTAGATCCTCCTCCGAGTAGCGCCGGCTGTGCCGGTGCCAGTTCAGGATGCCCGCGAGCCAGTCCTCCAGCTCCCGTACGTACGCGTCGAGCGCGGCCCCGCCGTCCCGGTCGAGCCCGAACTCCTCTACCAGCAGCGGCAGTTCGTGCTCCTTCACATGGAAGTACTGGCGCAGCCGCGAGCGCATGAGGTCGTCGACGATCCCGAGGGCGGTCGGGTAGTCGCACCCGAAGAAGCGCTCCACGACGAGGACCAGATTGTGCACCTCGCCCTCGAACTCGATCTCCTTCTGATAAGAGAAGACGTCGTTGATCAGCATCCCGTAGTCCATGGCCGCGTGCTCCAGGGCCTCCATCGTCCCGGTCCGGAACAGCTCGGCCGGAAGCGCGTCGAGGTGCCGCAGCCGGCTCAGCGCCAAGGTCGCCTCGGAGCCGAAGGTCTCCCGGCGCATCTCGATGAAGTCGACCGGGTCGGGGATGCGGTGCTGGGCCTGGTTGTGGAGCTCCCACAGCCAGCTCCTCAGCATCACCTCGCTCCCCCGACGCAACTCCCCCCGCGCACGCGGGGACATCGGGGCGGCCGAGCGCACCCAGACGTCCGCGAGCGCGCGCTCCATCGGGGTCGCGGCGAGCGCCGCCCCGGCCGCCGGATCGTCCACGTCCATGCAGTCCAGCATCCGCTCGACGCACAGCCGCGCCCCGACGAGATCGCGCGAACGCCCGTACACCAGCGGGAAGTAGTCGTCCGCGTACGTACCCCAGGTCAGCCACTCCGCACTGAGCTCCAGCTCCTCCAGGGTGGCGTCGGGGTCGAGCCCGGCCGCGCAGAGCGTGAAGTCGTAGCCACGGAGCTTGTGTTCGTCCCAGATGTCGTCGAGCAGCCCCATCCGGTCCGCCCAGGCGACGGAGAGATCGCGCGCCTCGGCCAGATGCGGGCTGATCGTCAGCGGGAACGGCATGGCGAAGTCGGGCAGCAGGGACGGCCCGACGTGCTGCATCGGCACATGGGCGTGGCTGCGCAGCCGGGCCTGCGCCGGGCGGCCGAAGAGGGTCTTGATGTCGAGCGCGGAGGTGCCGAGTGCCGAGGTGCCGAGCGCGGAGGTGCCGAGCAGCCCGTCGGCCGTCGCCGTACGCGTCCGCGCCTCCTGGTTCATGTACCGGCTGGAGCGCATGTGCCACTCGTGGCCGCCGGACTGCCAGTCCTGGAGGCCCTTGACGTACGCGGCGACCCGCGCGCACTCCTCGGGGTCGAGCCCCTTCTCCAGGCAGAGCGGCGGGAGTTCGGTCAGCGCGGTGTTCTCGAACTGCTGGAGCCGCGAGGTGAGCAGATCGTTGACGGTCTCGGCGGCCTCCTGCGTCGTACACCCGAGAAAGGTCTCAAGGACGAGGATCCCGTTGCTCAACTCCCCCTCGTCCTCGACCTCCCGCTGATACGAGAAGAGGTCGTTGCGCAGATGGACGCTGTCCGCGAAGGCGTCGGTGAGGACGCGCAACGGCCGGGAGCCCGCGACGGCGTGCGGGATCTCGGCGTCCGCCGCGTACTCGACGAGCCCCGCCGACCAGGGCGCGCCGCCCACCTTGCGCCGCATCTCGATGTACTCGACGGGGTTGGCGATCCGCCCCTCGTTGATGTTGACGAGCTCCCACATCGACTCGTTCAGCAGATTGCGGGTGGACTCGGCGAACCGTTCCCGCCAGCCGTACGACATGCTCGGCACGGTCCGCGCCCACAGGTCCGCGAGGCCCTTCTCGACCTGGTTGACCGGCTCGGGGAACCCGTCGGCGAGGTCCATCGGCATGAACGCGGCCAGCCGCTCCAGATACTTCCTGCCGCCGTCACGGTCGAGCGTGCGCTTGAACGCCTCCAGGAAGTGGTCGTCGAAGAAGAACACCCACACGTACCAGTCGGTGACCAGCGACAGCGCGTCGGCGTCGCAGTCGGGGTGGGTGTACGAGCACAGCAGCGCGTAGTCGTGCGCGTCGAGGTCGCTCTGCTCCCAGATCCCCGACCCCTCCAGCATGCCCATCTCGCGGGCCCACGCGCGCGAGTGCGTACGGGCCGCTTCGAGATGGGGATTGAGCCGTGCCGGATACGGCATATAGAAATCCGGCAGGACGAACGGCTGGCTCACTGGGCTTCCCCTCCTGATGGCACCAGTTGGTCCGCCCAGCACTACCCCGCGCGCCCGAAGGCATTCGGAATGGGCGCGCCGGTCATACGAAAGCGTGAGTTCACGAGAACGTACGTACGAGAGGGTTACGGTCGCCGCGCCCTCCCGGCAGTCCTCATCACCGTCGTGTCCACCTCGCCCGCGATGACCCCCCTCGCCAGCACGGCGATCCGTAGCCCATGCGTACGGGCGTAGTCGCGGAGGACCGCGAACGCCTCGTCGACGGTCATCCGCCAGCGTTCGGCGAGGATTCCCTTGGCCTGTTCGATGACGATTCGGCTGGTCAGCGCGGCTGAGAGCTGGTCGCGCTCGATGCGGCCGCGCTCCAGGGCGCGCCCCTGGACGACGGCGACGGCCGCGAGGGCGGCCAGGGCCTGGGCGAGGGCGACGCCGTCGGGCGCGAGGGGGCCGGGGTCGCGCTGGAAGAGGGTCAGCGCGCCGACCGCCGCGCCCCGGCCGGGCGGTCGCAGCGGCAGGGTGTGGGCGACGGCGAATCCGGTGCGGCGGGCCCGGGCCGTGAAGTGCGGCCAGCGGGCGGCGGCCGCGGGGTGGCCGAGGTCGATGCCGGTGCGGGCGGTGCCGGTGCGGTGGCAGTCCACGCACGGCCCCTGACCGCGTTCGACGGCGAACGTCTCCAGGAGCCGGGTGGGTTCGTCGGAGGCGGCGACGAGCGTGAGCTCGTCGTTGCCGTCGGCGGCCACGACGGCGCCGGAGGCGAGGCCGAGCACGTCCGCGCAGCGCCCCGCGAGGCCCTGGAGGACGCCTGTCATGTCGACGGAGTCCAGGTCGTCGGACAGGGAACCGCTCAAGACGTGGGCCACCTCCACAACCGATACGGGACGGATGGAACGTTCCCCTGCTTCTGCCCGCAAACGGACGGGGACACGCGCGTCCGCGTGCGGGAGCGGGTGCGCGCGCCGATGATCGATGCCATGGCACCCGAGAAGCAGCCCACGACCCTGCACCTGGCCCAGCAGCCCGAGGCGGACGAGCTGCTGAGCCGCAGTCCGCTGGCCGCGCTGGTCGGCATGCTGCTCGACCAGCAGATCCCGATGGAGTGGGCCTTCGCGGGCCCGTACACGATCGCGACGCGGATGGGCGCGGACGACCTCGACGCGGCGACGATCGCGGCATACGACCCGGAGGCGTTCGCGGAACTCCTCAAGGAGAAGCCCGCGGTGCATCGCTACCCCGGGTCGATGGCGCAGCGGGTGCAGCAGCTGTGCCGCTTCCTGGTGGAGGAGTACGGCGGCGACCCCGAGGCGGTGTGGCGGGACGCCGCGACCGGCGCGGAACTCCTCACCCGCCTCAAGGCCCTCCCCGGCTTCGGCGACCAGAAGGCCCGCATCTTCCTCGCCCTGTTGGGCAAGCAGTTGGGCGTCCGCCCCCCGGGCTGGGCCGAAGCCGCGGGCCCCTACGGCGAGTCCGACTGCCACCGCTCGGTCGCCGACATCACGGGCCCGGAGACCCTGGCGAAGGTACGGGCGTACAAACAGGAGATGAAGGCGAAGGCGAAGGCGAAGACAAAGGGCGCGTGACCCAGCTCTGTGGCTGCGTCCCGATAGGGGCGCGGGGAACTGCGCGAGCAACCCGGCACGGTCCGCAGCCGAACACTGACGCGCGCACTATGTCGCATTCGCCGGGCTTGCCCCGGGATCGCGCTGACGCACCATGGCTGCGCCATGAGCCGCTTGCCCGGTAGGCTTTCCGTGTGATCTTCAAGCGCATCGGAAGCGGGCGGCCGTACCCCGACCACGGCCGGGAAAGCACCCGGCAGTGGGCGGACGTCGCGCCGCGCCCGGTCCGGCTCGATCAGCTCGTCACCACGAAGGGGCAGCTCGACCTGGAGACCCTCCTCGCGGAGGACTCCACGTTCTACGGCGACCTCTTCGCCCATGTCGTGAAGTGGCAGGGCGACCTCTACCTGGAGGACGGGCTGCACCGCGCGGTGCGCGCGGCGCTTCAACAGCGCCAGGTGCTGCACGCGCGCGTACTGGAGATGGACTGACCCTTTCGGGCTCTTTCCGGCGCATACGGCGCCATCCATTGATCATTTAGTAGGCATCGTCACCGGGCGGCACTACGCTGCCCACATGAGCATGCTCACTCCCCCCGGCATGGGCGGAAAGTACCGCATCACGGGTGACAAGTACCCGAGGATGCGCCGCCCCCGCCGACGCGGCCGAATCCTGCTCGCGGCGGTCGCCGCCGTCGTGGTCCTCGGCCTGATCGGCTGGGGGACGATCCAGCTCATCGACGTATTCGGCGGGTCGGACGACGCCAAGAAGGACTCCGCGGCAGGCTCCGGCCACGACTGCCCGGCGAGCCCGAAGCCGTCCGCCTCGACCGCCACGGCCGTGGCCGCCGCGCTGCCGAAGCCCGCGCAGATCACCGTCAACGTCTACAACGCGACGCCGCGCGGCGGACTCGCCAAGGACACGGCCGACGAGCTGAAGAAGCGCGGCTTCGCCATCGGCAAGGTCGGCAACGCGCCGGAGCCGTACGACAAGAAGGTCACCGGGAACGGGATACTGCTCGGCGCGTCCGCCGCCACGCGCGGATCGTTCGCGGTTCTGGGTACGCAGCTGAAGGGTGCGGCGCAGAAGACGGATACCCGGGCCACTGGGGACGTCGACCTCATTCTGGGTACGACGTTCCAGGCCCTGGATCCGGAGAAGGACGCGGCGACCGCCCTGGCCGCGCTGGCCAAGCCTGTCCCCGCGTCCTCCGGGAAGTGCTGAGCGCCCTACAGGGGCGCGGGGAACTGCGCGACCAGCCACAGACGGTCCGCAGCCGAAAAACAGCGCTGTCCAGCGAAGTACTACTCCGCCGAGCCGTACATGCGGTCACCCGCGTCGCCGAGGCCCGGCACGATGTACCCGTGCTCGTTGAGCCGCTCGTCCACAGAAGCCGTAACCACCGTCACCGGCGTACCCGCGAGCTCGCGCTCCATGACCTCAACGCCCTCGGGAGCAGCGAGGAGCACGACCGCGGTCACGTCGTCCGCGCCGCGCCTGATGAGCTCCTTGATGGCCGCGACCAGCGTGCCGCCGGTGGCCAGCATCGGGTCGAGGACGTACACCTGGCGCCCGGAGAGGTCCTCCGGCATGCGCGTCGCGTACGTGGACGCCTCCAGCGTCTCCTCGTTGCGGATCATGCCGAGGAAGCCCACCTCGGCGGTCGGCAGCAGCCGGACCATGCCGTCCAGCATGCCGAGGCCCGCGCGCAGGATCGGGACCACCAGCGGACGCGGGTACGACAGCTTCACGCCCGTCGTCGGGGTCACCGGGGTCTCGATGTCGACCTGCTCGGTGCGCACATCGCGCGTGGCCTCGTACGCGAGCAGGGTGACCAGCTCGTCGGCGAGGCGCCGGAAGGTCGGCGAGTCGGTGCGCTTGTCGCGCAGGGTGGTGAGCTTGTGGGCGACCAGGGGGTGGTCGACGACGTGGAGACGCATAACCCCACAGTAACCGGGGCAGCGGGCCCTGCGCGCCGTCCGCGCTGGCATCAAACCACCCACCCGGGGGAAGGTGGGAGGGACTGACACACCCGGGGCGGTGCCCACATGGCCAAGCAGCAGGACCACCGACAGGACCGACAGGGCCGGGACGACGAGCCGGCCGCGACCGACGCCGACAGCGGCGCGGACCCGTACGGCGAGCCCGCCGAGACGGCCGCCGAGCGGCGCCGCCGGCGCGCCCACTTCCTGCGCGAGCTGCACGAGGCGAAGGCGCTGCGCGACCGGGTCCAGCCGCGCCGCGCCCGCGCGGCCCGTATGCGTCAGGCCATGCGCATGCGAACCTTCCGCTGGTGACCTGAGAACCGGGCTCCACGACGACCGGGAGAAACGACCGGAGAAACGCAACCGCGGAAGAACTCTCGCAACGGCGTTGTTTCTGCAACGATTCCAGTGAAGCCACGGCCGGGGGGACCCCCAACCGGCACGCCTATGACCAGTGGGAGAGTCACGGTGTACTTCGCCGCACTGCTCGCGCGCACCGAAGACGGGTGGGAAGCGAGCGACACAGAGCTCGACGATGTGGAGACCCTGTCCGACCTCGCGGACCTGGCCCGGGAGGCCACGGCCGAGGGGGCCGACGACACGGTGCTCGTCTTCATCGAGCAGGAGGATGTCTGGTTCGGTGTCGTCCGTTTGGACGGCGAGGAGGACCCGCGCATCTACGTCTCGAACGCCGCCGCAGCCGCTCGTTCCTCGTACGGGGAGATCCTCCTCACCGACGAACTGCTCGGCCGCGATCCGGCCTCCGAGGACAGCGCCGACGACCTGGACGCGCTGGACCTCGACGGCACGGAGGACGGCGACCTCGAAGAACAGGAGGAAGTCGACGACGAGGCCGTCGACGGTCTGGACCCGGTGCCCGCGGGCCCGCTCGGCGACACCGCCATCCTCGCCGACCTGGGCGTGAGCGAGGGGCAGCTGCTGACCCTTGACTCGGACGCGCTGGTGGAGATCGCGGACGCGCTGGGAGCGGCCGAGGTCCTGGAGGCCGTCCGCTAGTGGCCGTGGCGCACGATCCCGTACGCGACCCCTGGACGGAGCCGATGCGCACCGCCCTGGGGGAGGCCGGGCGGGCCGCGCTGGCCGGCGATGTGCCGGTCGGCGCCGTCGTGCTGTCCGCGGACGGCACCCTGCTGGCGACGGGCCACAACGAACGCGAGGCCACCGGCGACCCCACCGGCCACGCGGAGATCGTCGCGCTGCGGCGCGCGGCGGAGAAGACCGGCGAGTGGCGGCTGACCGGCTGCACGCTGGTCGTGACCCTGGAGCCGTGCGTGATGTGCGCGGGCGCGCTGGTGCAGTCCCGGGTGGAGCGGGTCGTGTACGGGGCGCGCGACGAGAAGGCGGGCGCCGCGGGCTCGCTCTGGGACCTCGTACGGGACCGGCGGCTCAACCACCGCCCCGAGGTGATCCAGGGCGTCCTGGAGGACGAGTGCGCCCGCCAGCTGACGGCCTTCTTCCGCGACCGCTGAGGGGCCGGTGACGGGGCGGTGACGAGGGTGGTGACCCACGTCTCACCCCGGTCGCCGCATACGGATTTCAAACCACGGCCCACCTTGGGCTAAGCTCTCTCTCGGTAGCGTGTCCGAGCGGCCGAAGGAGCTCGCCTCGAAAGCGAGTGTGGCGCAAGTCACCGAGGGTTCAAATCCCTCCGCTACCGCTTGTGAAGGGCCCCGACATCGTCGGGGCCCTTCGTGCGTCTCCTGTACGGGTACGCCGAAAAGCCCCGGCCATGGACGGCGGCCGGGGCTTTGGCTTCTCGGGACGGGGGGAGCGGCGTCGGGGGGACAAAGCCGCTCCCCCCGGCGAGAACAGGACCTGCAAGTCCTCGCCGCGTTCAGGGGGAAGCTCGCGGCGCTGACCCCGCAGTGAGGTCCTGTTCCGGGCCCGTGGATTCCTGCCAGATCCCTCGGGCTCTGGAACCATCCTGCTCTCCCGTCACGTCCGTAACGTGCGGCGAAGGGCCCCGAACCGGGGGTCCTTGGTCCTTAAAGACGGGGTGAGGACGCGAGCGGTGTTGGTTAGACTCACGCGATCATGTAGGGGAATCGCACAGGGGATCGGGGAGGGTGCACGCACGTGGACGTGAAGAAGGTCCTGCTGTACAGCGCGGTCGTCTTCGTGCTGTACACGATCATCACCTCGCCGGTGCAGGCCGCGGGCATGGTCCAGACGGGCTTCGAGGGGATCTCGTCCGCCGCGAAGGGCATAGGCAAGTTCATGACAGAGCTGGTGCGCTGAGTTCCGACCCCTGGCGCGCTGGTCCGCCGGCTTCGCCGCTGCTGCTCGTACGATCTTCGAGGGCGCTGACTCGAACGTACGACGGCAAGGAGCACACATGATCCGCCATCTGGTCCTCTTCAAGCTCAACGAGGGCGTCGCGCGCGACGAGCCGCGCGTGGCCGCCGGGGTGAAGGCGTTCCAGGAGCTGGACGGACTCGTGCCCGAGCTGCGGTTCTGGGAGTGCGCCTGGAACATCACCGACCGGCCCATCGCGTACGACTTCGCCATCAACTCGGCGGTCGAGGACGCGGCCGCGCTGAAGCGCTACCTCGAACACCCGGCCCACCAGGCGGCCGCCGCGCAGTGGCGCGAGTTCGCCACGTGGGTGATCGCCGACTACGAGTTCTGAGCCGGTACGCGCAAAGGCCCCGCACCCCGTGGTGCGGGGTTTTTCATGTGCCTTTGTGCCCAACTTGCCCTCAACACGTGGATATACGGTGCTTGCACACAGTGGACATGTCTTGTGATGCTATGACCGCTTTTGACGGATGAGTCGACGATGCGTCGACAGTCACCGGATCACAGGACCACAAAGGGGTGGCGTTGACCGTGCCGGCCAGTACCGCACCTCAAGTGCCGCCCCAGAACGAGCCCCAGGAGGCCCCCGAGGCGCACCGGGCCCCCCTGCGCCCCAGCAGCCGGGGGGCCGACACCCGGGCGCTCACCCAGGTGCTCTTCGGGCAGCTGAAGGGCCTTCGGCCGGGCACGCCGGAGCACGACCGGGTACGCGGGGCGCTGATCGAGGCGAACCTGCCGCTCGTGCGGTACGCGGCCGCCCGCTTCCGGTCCCGCAACGAGCCGATGGAGGACGTCGTCCAGGTCGGCACCATCGGGCTCATCAACGCGATCGACCGCTTCGACCCGGAGCGCGGGGTGCAGTTCCCGACGTTCGCGATGCCGACGGTGGTGGGCGAGATCAAGCGGTACTTCCGGGACAACGTGCGCACGGTCCACGTGCCGCGCCGGCTGCACGAGCTGTGGGTCCAAGTGAACGGCGCCACCGAGGACCTGACGACCGCTCACGGCCGCTCGCCCACGACCGCCGAGATCGCCGACCGGCTGAAGATCGGCGAGGACGAGGTGCTGGCCTGCATCGAGGCGGGCCGCTCGTACCACGCGACCTCCCTGGAGGCGGCCCAGGAGGGCGACGGCCTGCCGGGCCTGCTCGACCGGCTGGGTTACGAGGACCCGGCGCTGGCGGGCGTGGAACACCGCGACCTGGTCCGCCACCTTCTCGTACAACTGCCCGAACGCGAACAGCGGATCCTGATGCTGCGCTACTACAGCAATCTGACGCAGTCCCAGATCAGCCAGGAATTGGGCGTATCCCAGATGCATGTGTCCAGGCTGCTGGCCAGGAGCTTCGCGCGGCTTCGATCCGCAAATCGAATCGAGGCATAACCGGATCGAGTGATCCACCTTCGGCCGAACATCTGGGCCGGAAAACCGGCACACCCCCCTCTAACTGCACGGATCCGCGCCTGACTTGTCGACATGTCACTACAGCGTGTTGCCGACATGTGACATTCTGCTGGAACCGCGTTTGCCGCAGCTCCGCCTCCGGTATTCAGGTGGAGGCTGCGTTCCTCCGATGGTCGTGGCCACCGCGACCGTCCGCGACCTCAAGGGGGTGGCATGTCCGCAGAACAGGGCAGCTCGAAGGTGCAGGTGCTCACGCTCACGCTCACGAAGAGCGCGCCCGCGCCCGATGTGTGCCAGAGCTCGGTAGCAGCCATCGACTCCGTGGAGGCCGCGGAAGTCCTCCGCTTCCCGGAGCCGGCCGCCCCCCGGCGCGAGGCGACCGTCCGCCCCTCGACCGGCTCCCGGGACCCCATCGACACCCGGACCCTGTCCCGCTCCCTGTTCCTGCGGCTGGCCGCGCTGGGCGGCGGCGACAGCCCGGAGCGTACGTACGTACGCGACACGCTGATCGAGCTGAACCTGCCGCTCGTGCGGTACGCGGCGGCCCGCTTCCGCTCGCGCAACGAACCGATGGAGGACATCGTCCAGGTCGGCACGATCGGCCTGATCAAGGCGATCGACCGCTTCGACTGCGAGCGCGGGGTCGAGTTCCCGACCTTCGCCATGCCGACGGTGGTCGGCGAGATCAAGCGCTTCTTCCGCGACACGTCGTGGTCGGTACGGGTGCCGCGCCGCCTCCAGGAGCTGCGCCTGGCTCTGACGAAGGCGAGCGACGAACTCGCCCAGAAGCTGGACCGCTCCCCCACCGTCCCGGAGCTGGCGGCGGTGCTCGGCGTCTCCGAGGAGGACGTGGTCGACGGCCTGGCGGTCGGCAACGCGTACACCGCCTCCTCGCTCGACTCCCCGTCCCCCGAGGACGACGGCGGCGAGGGCTCCCTCGCGGACCGCCTCGGCTACGAGGACGCGGCGCTGGAAGGCGTGGAGTACCGCGAGTCCCTCAAGCCCCTCCTGGCCAAACTCCCCCCGCGCGAACGCCAGATCATCATGCTCCGCTTCTTCGCGAACATGACGCAGTCCCAGATCGGCGAGGAGGTCGGCATCTCGCAGATGCACGTGTCCCGGTTGCTGACGCGGACGCTGGCGCAGCTGCGGGAGGGGTTGATCGCGGACTAGGCCCCCCCTTCCCCCAGCTGCGGGATGCCGCTGGGGGAGCCCGCCCCTACGGGCTGCGGGCGCCCGTACCCCCTCGCCGCTGCGGTGTGCCGCTTACCCTCTCCCCCCCCCAGCTGCGGGCAGCAGTGCCGCTGGGGCTGGGGGTCCCCCCTGCTCCTTAAGGGCTTGGGGGAGGGTGGGCGCGCGGCACTCCGCGTGCGCGGGTTAGCACATCTGCCTCCCCCGCAACCACGTTCCCGGGTTCCCATTTGACGGTGCGTCAGCAACACTGGCCGGATGCGACGTGCTGCGTTGATCGGCATAGCGGCAGCGGCCACGTTCGGCCTGGGCGGGACCTTGGCTGCCTGCGGCGGGGAAGGTGGCAAGCCGTACGTTGCGCTGGGCGCGGCTGGGCCTACGCCTGGCGTTACGGGTGCGGTGCCGCCGCGCGGCAAGGTGGAGCTGGTTCCGCTGGACGGGAGCGCGGGTACGCCGTCGACGACTGCGGGCAACACGCCCCGCACGGGGGCGTCGGGCTCGGGTCAGGCATCAGACACAGCCCGGCGGGACGGGGGCGTCTCTGTGCCCACCCGTGCCGCCCCTAGCGGCACCGCTGCCCACAGCGACGGGGGAGGTGGCAGCGGCGACCCAAGCAGCGGAAGCGACCAGGCAACCGGTGGCAGCGGCGGGGCCGGGGGCGCCGGTCAGGATGGCGGAGGCACCGGTGGCAGCGCGGGCGGGGCCGGTGGGGCGACTGGGGGCAGGGGCAACAGCAGTGGCTCCGGGGGTGCACCCCCGCAACCCCCCGCGCCCGCCGCCCTGAACGTAGGCGCGATCACCCGCACCCCCACCACCCCCCGCTGGTGCGACCGCGTGACCGTTCCGCTCAGGAACACCGGTGGCGCGCCCGTTCGGACAGGCACGCTCACGTTCGCGACGCACGTCATCGGGCTGCTCGGGGTCGACTGGGCGACGCTCACGTCGACCCAGCCGCTGCCGGCGCCGATCGCCGCCGGGGCGACCGCGTCACCCACGTACACCGTGTGCGTGGACTGGTGGCGGGTCCCCATCGGGATGCACGTGGAGACCCGGACGGTCACCGCCGACTGGCGGTGACCGGGGACGTCAGCCGAGCGCCAGCCAGGCGACGCCCGCGAGGACGGCCAGGACGATGATGACGCCCGCGATGAGGCCGACGCGGGGACCGGCCGGCGCCGCCGCCGGGGTCGCCGCCTGGCGGCCCTGCGGCGCGCCCTCGTCGACGAAGGCGCGGAACATCTGGGTGCTGCCCGCGGGGTCGTAGTTGCCCTCGGGGCCCGGGGTGTTGTGTGCCATGCACGGGACCCTAGCGAAGTCCGGGGTTCCGCCCAACCCCCGCCCCCGGACGCACACGCCACCCGCACACCGGACGCGAGCCATCGGCCGACGACCCCGCACCCGCCCCCACCTGCGGGTTGACTTCCCGTATGCAAATCCTTTGCGCGCACTTTACCCACCTTCCCCGCCATTCGCTTGCCTTCAGCAACCAACCACCCCTATCGTGCTTATGGTTGCCCTAAGCAACGAGATCATCGCTGACCTGGACCGGAGGAACCCGATGGCCGCGCAGAGCCACTACGAGGAACTGGCCCGGCAGCTCAGCGCCATCGGGGCCGTGAAGCGCGGGCTCGGGCGGATCCTGCCCGCCGAGTGCCCGGCCGGGTCCGCCGCCGTGCTCACCCTGCTCGGGCGGCACGGCGAGATGCGGATGAGCCGGCTCGCCGAGCTGCTCGACGTCGACATGTCGGTGACCAGCCGCCATGTCGCGCACGTCGCCGCCCGCGGCTGGATCGAGCGCGACCCCGACCCCCTGGACAAGCGCTCCCGCATCCTGCGGCTGACCCCCGCCGGGCACACCATGCTCGACGAACTCGGGCGCCGCACCGCGGACATGTTCGCCCACACCCTGCGGGACTGGACCGACGACGAGGTCGGGCAGCTGAACGCCATGCTCGCGCGCCTGCGAGAGAGCTTCGACTGCCGGACGACAGCCCCCGCCATCAACCCCCGTACACCCGCCGCACAACTCACGTAACAGACAAGGAAGTTCATGGCCACCACCACACCGGCCGGTGTGCGGGACGGCAGCGCCGCGCACGGGGGGCACCCCTCCGACGGCGGCGCGCCGATGACTCACCGGCAGATCATGGAGGCGCTGTCCGGGCTGCTGCTCGGCATGTTCGTCGCCATCCTGTCCTCGACGATCGTCTCCAACGCGCTGCCCCACATCATCGGCGACCTCGGCGGCGGCCAGTCCGCGTACACCTGGGTCGTCACGGCCTCGCTGCTCGCGATGACCGCGACCACGCCGCTCTGGGGCAAGCTCTCGGACCTGTTCAGCAAGAAGCTGCTGGTCCAGATAGCCCTGATCATCTACGTCAGCGGTTCGATCGTCGCGGGCCTCTCGGTCAACGCGGGGATGCTGATCGCCTGCCGCGTCGTGCAGGGCGTCGGCGTCGGCGGTCTCTCCGCGCTGGCCCAGATCATCATGGCCGCGATGATCGCGCCGCGTGAGCGCGGGCGGTACAGCGGTTACCTCGGTGCCACGTTCGCGGTCGCGACCGTCGGCGGGCCGCTGCTCGGCGGCGTCATCACCGACACCGACTGGCTCGGCTGGCGCTGGTGCTTCTACGTCGGCGTGCCGTTCGCCGTCATCGCGCTGATCGTGCTCCAGAAGACCCTGAAGCTCCCGGTGGTCAAGCGCGAGGTCAAGGTCGACTGGGCGGGCGCGTTCTTCATCAGCGCGGCGGTCTCGCTGCTGCTCGTGTGGGTCACCTTCGCGGGCGACAAGTACGACTGGCTGTCGTGGCAGACCGCCGCGATGGTCGGCGGCTCGGTGCTCCTCGGCGCGGTCTTCGTGTACGTGGAGTCGAAGGCGGCCGAACCGATCATCCCGCTGCGGCTGTTCCGCAACCGCACGATCACGCTGGCCTCGGCCGCGTCGCTCTTCGTCGGCGTGGCGATGTTCTCCGGCACGGTGTTCTTCAGCCAGTACTTCCAGCTGGCGCGCGGCGAGTCCCCGACGATGTCGGGCGTGCTGACCATCCCGATGATCGGCGGCCTGTTCATCTCCTCGACCGTCTCCGGCCAGGTCATCACCAAGACCGGGCGCTGGAAGGCGTGGCTGGTCAGCGGTGGCGCGTTCGTCACGGCGGGTCTCGCGCTGCTGGGCACGATGCGGTACGACACCGCGTACTGGCAGCTCGCGATCTACATGGCGCTGATGGGCCTCGGCATCGGCATGATGATGCAGAACCTGGTGCTGTGCACGCAGAACCAGGTCTCCCCGGCCGACCTCGGCTCGGCGTCGTCCGTGGTGACCTTCTTCCGGTCCCTCGGCGGTGCGGTCGGCGTCTCCGCGCTCGGCGCGGTCATGGCCAACCGAGTCACCCACTACGTCAAGGACGGCCTCACCGAACTCGGCCCCAAGGCCGCCGGGATGGCCCAGGGCGGCGGCGGTGGCGGCATCCCCGACCTCCACAAGATGCCCGCGCCGCTGCGGACGGTCATGGAGAGCGCGTACGGACACGGTGTCGCGGACGTCTTCATGTACGCCGCGCCCTGCACGCTCATCGCCTTCTTCGTGACGATGTTCATCAAGGAGGTCGCGCTGAAGTCCCGTGCGGCCGCCCCGGCGGAGGCCCCGTCGGAGACCGCGGAAGAGCAGAAGGCCTCGGCCTCGTAAAAGCTCGGGTGTCCCGAGCGGAGGCACCCGATACAGGGGTGGCGGGCAGGGGACGGCCCTGCCGCCCCGACTCCCCCGCGAAGGGGTCCACGCGCACCGCCCGTGGACCCCTTCGTGTTGTCCCGCTTATCCCTCGCGCTTCGCCTCGATGCCCGCGATCAGCAGGTCAAGGGCGAAGACGAAGTCCCGTTCGCGCATCTCGGCCACCGTGTCGCCGCCGCGCGCCTCCATGAGCTCCTCCGCGATCGCGAACTGCTCGTGGATCTCGGGGCGTTCGCGTACGGTGCCCATCGCCTGGGCGAAGTACTCGTCCTCGGTGACCCCGGCCTCCGCGCAGCGCGCGACGAACTGCCCCTCGATCGTGCCGAACCCGTACACGAACTGGAACACCGCCGACAGCCCGCCGGTCACACCGTGCGGCGGCAGCCCGCTGCGAGCCATGATCTTCTGGGCGGCGACCGAGAAGGCCATGAAGTTCGGGCCGATGTTGAGATACCGGCCCATCAGCGGGGACACCCACGGGTGGCGCACCAGCATCGCGCGGTAGCCGACGGCGAGCGCGCGGGTCTGCTCGCGCCAGTCGGCGCCCTCGTCCTCGACGTCCGGCACGGGCACCTCGGCGGCGACCGCGTCCAGGGCGAGTTCGAGCAGGTCGTCCTTGGTGTCCACGTACCAGTACAGGGACATCGCGGTGACCCCGAGCTCGCCCGCGAGGCGGCGCATGGAGAACTTCGCCGCACCCTCGGCGTCGAGGAGCCGTACGGACTCGGCGATGATCCGGTCGCGGTCGAGAGCGGCCGCGGGCTGCCCGGACCGCTTGGCCCGGCCCCCGGTCTTACCGGCCTCCAGCCACACGCTGGTACGCATCGGATGCTTCGCGCGGTCGGCTGCCGACACCATGGCGTGCCCTCCTCGTAGATCGTCGTCTGACGGAGCGTCGTCGGACTGGTCGTCGGACTTCTGTACGTACGACTGTCGTACGCCGTTCGTGCGGCAGTACGCCACAGCCGTCATCAGCCATGGGTCCACGGCGGTCAGCGGCCGCGGCGACCGGCGGAATACTGCCCTCCGTCGATCACCGCTCCGATGCTATCTAGGCTGCGGGTGCGGCCTGCGGCGCCGGGGTCTGCTCCCTGTCACTGTCAGAGCGCTCGGCGCGGGCGAGGAGGGCCGCCGCGAGCAGGCCGCCCGCGAGGACCGCCACCGCGCCGACCAGTTGGCTGGTCTGGAGGCCGTCGGCGAACGCGTCCGCGATCTTCTTGCGCTCGCCGTCGCTGCCCGCCGCCGCGAGCGCGGCCGGCAGGGAGGCGGCGCCCACCACGGACGGGATCAGCGCGGCGAAGCGTGAGTTGAGGACCGCGCCGAGGACGGCGACGCCCAGGCCGTTGCCGAACTCCGCGAGCGTGCCGTTGACGCCCGCGCCGACGCCCGCCTTCTCCGGCGGGATCGCGCTCATCAGGGTGTTGGCCATGGCGGGCATGGCGACCGCGATGCCCGAGCCCATCACGACCAGGCCGAGCAGCATGCCGGCGTAGTGGTCACGGCCGAGCAGCGCTATGGACGCGAGACCCAGGGCGTTGGCCGACATGCCGACCGCGATGGTCCTGGGCGTACCGAGCTTGGGCAGCAGCCGCGCGCCGACCCCCGCCATGTTCAGCGCGACCACGGCGAGCGCCAGCGGCGCCGTCCGCAGACCGGCCTCCAACGGGCTGTAGCCGAGCACGAACTGGAGGTGCTGGGTGAGCAGGAAGAGCGAGCCGCCCATCCCGAACGCGACCAGGATCGAGCCCGCGACCGCGCCGGTGAACTTCTGGTTCCGGAAGAAGTTCATGTCCAGCATCGGATACGGGACGGACAGCTCCCAGCGCGCGAAGGCCGCCAGCGCGACCAGGCCGACCGCCGCCGAGACGAGGACGTGCGTCGACGTCCAGCCGTGGCCGGGGCCGGAGATGATCGCGTAGACGACGCCGCCCATGCCGATGGTGGAGAGCAGCGCGCCGAGCAGGTCGGGCCGGTCACCGAGGGGGTTCTTCGACTCCGGGACCATGACCAGCACGGCGACCAGCCCGATGGCCGCGACCGGGATGTTGATCAGGAAGATCGCGCCCCACCAGAAGTGGTCGAGCATGAGCCCGCCGATCAGCGGTCCGGCAGCGAAGCCGAGCGAGTTGACGGTGGCCCACAGGCCGATCGCCTTGACCCGCTCCTCGTTGTCGAAGATCTGCACGACGACGGCGAGGGTGGTGGTCATCAGCAGCGCGCCGCCGACGCCCATCCCGGCCCGGGCGGCTATCAACTGCCCGGCGTTCTGCGAGAGTCCGGCCGCGAGCGACCCGATCCCGAACAGCGCGAGCCCGGCGGCCAGCATCTTCTTGCGCCCGTACCGGTCGGACGCGCTGCCCGCGGTGAGCAGGAGCCCGGACTGGACGAGCGAGTACGCGTTGATCATCCACTGGATGTCGGCGGTGGACGCGCCCACGGAGGTGGTGAGGGAGGGGATCGCGACGTTCAGGACGGTGTTGTCCAGCAGCACGGTGAGCTGGGCGAGGCAGATGACACCCAGAATCAGCCACCGCTGCGGGTGCCGCGAGGGGGCGGACGTGTTCTCGGCGGCCGTGGCCGTCATGCGGGCTCCTCATGCAGTTGTACAGCGTATGGGGACGTGCCGTACACCGTAAGGGGCTTCCTTGTACGGTGTAAAGCGATTTCCGTCTGGACGCTGGCAACTGGGTGGGAGCGGGTGGGTAGGGGCTGAGCGCGCAGTTCCCCGCGCCCCTGGGTATTTAGGGGCGCGGGGAACTGCGCGAGCAACCCAGCACGATCCGCAGCCGAACAGATCCCCCGGAGGGTTTAGGGAAGGGGCGGGGTGGGGGCTACTCCGCCGGCGACGCCAGGTCGTAGAACGTCGCACCCGCCGCGGCCAAACCGCCGAAGCGGTCGGCCGGGCCGGGGACGCGGCTGCCCGGGCCGAGATCCGCCAGGGCCGCGGCGCGGAGGCCCGGGCACCGGTTCACTCACCGGGCTTGATCAGATACCCCGCCCCCCGCCGAGTGTGGATCATCGGCGAGCGCCCCGCGTCGATCTTCCGGCGCAGATACGAGATGTACAGCTCCACGACGTTGGCCTGGCCGCCGAAGTCGTACGACCAGACCCGGTCGAGGATCTGCGCCTTGCTCAGCACACGGCGCGGGTTGCGCATCAGGAACCGCAGCAGTTCGAACTCGGTGGCGGTGAGATGGATGTTGACCCCGCCCCGGGTCACGTCGTGGCTGTCCTCGTCGAGCGTGAGGTCGCCCACGACCAGCAGCGACTCGCTCCGTACGGCCGCCGTGCCGGAGCGCCGGATCAGCCCGCGCAGCCGCGCCACGACCTCTTCGAGCGAGAACGGCTTGGTGACGTAGTCGTCGCCCCCGGCCGTGAGCCCCGCGATCCGGTCCTCGACCGCGTCCTTGGCGGTGAGGAACAGCACGGGCACGTCCGGGAGTTCGCGCCGCAGCCGCCCGAGGACGGCGAGGCCGTCCATGTCGGGCAGCATGATGTCGAGGATGACGACGTCGGGCCGGAAGTCCCGGGCGGCCCGCACCGCACCGGCTCCGTCCCCGGCGCTGCGCACCTCCCACCCTTCGTAGCGCAGCGCCATCGACAGCAGCTCGCTGAGCGCCGCCTCGTCGTCCACGACGAGCACCCGGACGGCCGCGCCGTCCGCCCTGAGCAATTCGGTACGCCCCTGGGGGGAGATGGTGGTCATGCCCCCACCCTGTGAGCGGCCCGTGAGAACACCCTTGGGCGTTTCTGTGAATTACCTGAGAAGTTACGAGGCGGGGCGATGCCGGGTGCCCTACAAGGGGCGCGGGGCTGTGACATTGTGCGGCTCCGCCGCGTGGGCGCGACCAGCCACAGACGGCCCGCACCCGACAACGCTCCTAAGAGGCCGCGCCGCTCCCACCGTCCCGCACGAAGTGGTACGCCCGCTCAACCTTGGCAACATGCAGGCTGTAGCTCTCGTACCACTCGGCCCGCCCGCGCCGCTGCGCACGCTGATGCTCCAGCCGCGACCGCCACGCGGCAATCGCGTCCTCGTCGCGGAAGTACCCCACGGTGATCCCGAGCCCGCCGGGCGTACGCGCGGACTCGTACCCCAGATACCCGGGTATCTCCTTCACCAGCTCGTTCATGAGCTCGGCGGTCTCTCCGTACCCCCGGTCCCCTTCCGTACGCAGGGAGGTGAACACGACGGTGTAGTAAGGCGGTTCGATACCGGCGACAAGACCGGCCACAAGGTGATCGCTCATGCGGCAACCTTCAGCTGTCAGTGGTCAACGTGTCCATACCCCTTACCGGAAGGGATCCAAAGGGGATCCAACTCTTGACCAAGGGGTACGGTGAGCGGCCCGGACGGCCTGGCGAGCGGGTCGGAAGCGGGTTCAGAACAGCTGGTCCTGCGGGTCGGGCCGCCGCCCCCGAAGCGCCCGTACGGGCACGGTCACGCCCCCGTCCCCAGGCGCGGCCCCCACCAGCCCCCACCCGCTCATGAGCCGCGTGTCCAGGACGACCACACGCCCGTCCCCCGTACCGAGATGCAGATCGGGCCCGGCCGCGGCCAGGACGCGCCCGGCGACGACCCCTTCGGGCACCAGCTCCGCGACCACCCCGTCGGCCGGCCCAAGCCCGGGCAGGCCGAACACCCGGGCGTGGTCGACGACGTCGCAGCCCAGCGCCGCCAGCGACTCCGGCCACCCGGCCAGCGCGACGGCCCGCGCGTGCACCCCCGCCACCTCACCGGCCCGCTCCTCGGCACCGGGCAGAGCGGCCCGTATCGCCCGCTTCTGCTCGTACGAGATCCGGTCTGGCACCCCCAACGCGGCCCGCAGCAGCTCCTCGCAGCGCCGCGCGGCCATCAGCGGCCCCCGCCCGAGCCACGAGAACGCAACCGCCCCCTGCTCCCGCAGCCGGGCACCCCCGCGCTCCTCGGCGGTGATCCCGACCTTGACGAGCCCGGGCCCGAACCAGGCCAGGTAGACCCGGTAGACCCGAGGATCATCGGGCACCCCGTCGGCGGCGACGGAATGCACCCGATCGAGCCGCCCGCACTCGGCGCACCGGGCCTGCCCACTGCCCCGCGCCACGAGCACGCGCCCCGGACACGCATTCCCCCGCGCCCCCACACACGTACGCTCCCCCACCACCCGGAAGCCGATCTCACCCCCGTACGCGATCGCACTGACCCGCCGCTCCCCGACACCCCGCTCCCACACCAGCCCAGGCCCGTCCTCCCCCCATCGCACCCCACCACTGCGCCACACCCCAGCCATGTCCACGACGGTAGCGGGGACCACTGACAACGGGACGGAACGCCGGAGCGCGGACATACGAGAAAGGCCCCCCGGATCTCTCCGGGGGGCCTTTCGGCTGTGCACTCGGCAGGATTCGAACCTGCAACCTTCTGATCCGTAGTCAGATGCTCTATCCGTTAAGCTACGAGTGCTTGTTGCGTTTGCTTCCCGGTTTTTTTCTTCCCGGTCGGCGTTGCGGGAACAACATTACATGAACCGCGCCGTGACGCGAAATCCATTCCCCACACCCCACCTGACCTGCGAAAACGCCTCTGCGTGAGCAAGGACGGGAAGAGCGGGCCGCGGGCGGCGATGTGCCCGTAAGAGGCGAAATGTGACCGGGGTCACCGGATCTGCGGGTCTCGTACGGGCGTAACCGGCCTCGACGGGGGGCAGCCTCAACAGTCGGGCGTCCGAGCCTCACTCGGTCCGCACCCGCCCCCGGAAACGGCCGAAGCCCCGGCCGTGAGGGCCGGGGCTTCGGGTCTTGCTGGCGGAGGCGGAGGGATTTGAACCCTCGATGGGCTTTAAGACCCAAACCGCATTAGCAGTGCGGCGCCATAGACCGGACTAGGCGACGCCTCCAGCACACCGTCTCGCGTACGCGAAGTGGTGCGTGCAGATGATGACACAGCCTTGCTCCGCGTCACCAATCGCACCCCACGGTACTAGGCAGGCGGCCGCCAGAGCAAAGCGTTACGCGGGCGCGCAACGCGAGGGCGTGCGACGCGTTAGTCAGGGGGAAGCAGAAGCCCCCCCCGGCCCCCAGAAAGCCCCCGGTCCCTGGAAACCCCCGGCCCCTGGAGTCACACGCCCATGTTGCGCCGCATCGCCCTCACCGCCCTCACCACCGCCGCCTTGTCCGCGTCCGGCTCCGCCGTCGCTTTAGCCGCACCACTGCCGCTGCCCACGCTCCCCCTCCTCGACGGCGGCAGCCCCGACCACCTCACGCTCACCGTCACGCACAACGGGGAGACCGACGGGACGTACGAGCTGACATGTCACCCGGCGGGCGGGAACCATCCGCAGATCAATCAGGCGTGCGACCGGCTCGACCGGGTCACCACCTGGGGCCGGGACCCGTTCGCGCCCGTCGCCCCCGGGACGGAGTGCACGATGATCTACGGCGGGCGCGCCACCGCCCACATCACCGGCAGCTGGGCCGGACGGCCCGTGGACGCCACGTACCGCAGGACCGACGGATGCGAGATCGCGCGGTGGGACGCGCTCGTGCCGGTGCTGCCCGGCGCGCGGTGAGTACGGGTACCCCGCCGCGGATCCCGAGGTGCACCCCGACGCGCGCGGTGAGCGCAGGTACCCCCACGCGTACCCTCAGGTGCACTCCGACGCGTACGGCGAACCGGTGAGCACGCCCGCGCGGCACCCGCGACACGCCGCCCCGGCCGGACCGGTGGGCGGGCAGGTGGGAGCGGTCCGACCCGTCGGTTCGATCTCCCGGCATACGCCATGGTCACAGAACCTTGGTGAGAGCTCCCCCTCATCCGCCGTCGCGCGGACATCCCCTGCCTTTAGACTCCCTCCCAGTGACAGGCCGCAAGGTGCAGTGGTTCAGGGAGGAAGCGTCGTCGTGAGCAGCAGGCCATCCCGAGGCGCTGCTCGCCTCGCAGCCATACTTGACGCCCTTCCGGACGGGCTCGTACTCGTCAACTGCAACGGCACGGTCGTCAACGCCAACACCATCGCCCTGGAGATGTTCGAGTCCCCGGGCACCGGGCTGGTGGGGCGGGGCGTGCTCGACCTGCTGCCCACCTTCGACTCCAAGCTCATCCCCGGCTCGATGCGCCGCCCCGAGTCCGAGGACGAGCAGGGCCGCACCAAGCCGACCCGGATGGTGGCCCGGCGCACCGACGGCAGCGAGTTCCCCGTCGAGGTGACCAGCGCCAACCTGGAGGACGGGCGCGACGCGTACGCCTCGCCGACCTCCACGTACGGCGGCGCCAGCGGGCACTTCTCCGGCGACGAACTGCTGATGATCGTCGTACGCGACCTCTCCGGCACCGTCGACACCGAGGCCGAACTGGCCCGTTCGCAGCGGCAGACCGAGATGATCCTGCGGGCCGCGTCCGAGGGTGTCGTCGGCACGGACACGGACGGGCGCGTCGTCCTCGTCAACCCCGCCGCCGCCCAGATCCTCGGCTACCGCGCCAGCGACCTCGGCGGCCAGGAGTTGCACCCGCTGGTGCTGCACTCGCGCGGCGACGGCGAGCCGTTCCCGTACGAGGAGAGCCCGCTCGCCGACACGCTGAAGTCCGGCCGCAAGCACCGCGTACGCGGTCAGGTGCTGTGGGCGAAGAGCGGCGCGAGCGTGCCGGTCGACCTGACGACCGCGCCGGTACGGGACGGTGACCTGCTGGTCGGCGCGGTGATGACCTTCACCGACCGCCGCCCGTACGAGGACCAGGCCGCCAAGCACGCGGAGATCCTGGAGCGCGAGACCTCGCGGCACGCCGAGGTCCTGGAACGGGAGACCTCGCGCTACGACGCGCTCTCCGCCCGGCACCAGCAGCTGCTCTCCGTGCTCGGCGGCTCGCTGCGCGGCCCGCTGGACGAGCTGCGGCGCGAACTGTCCACGCTGGCGGCCGACGACGCGGGCCAGCTGTGGCCCGAGGCCAACCAGGTCCTGCACCATCTGGCCGCCGGCTACGCCCGGATGACCACGCTCGTCGACAACGTCCTCGCCTACCAGCGGCTCGACTCCGGCACGGAGCAGCTGAAGAAGGCGAAGGTGCTGGTCGGGACGGTCGTGACGGCGGGCGTCGAGGGCGCGATCGAGCTGATCGGCCCCGGACGGGCCCAGTTCGCCGTCCACGCGCCGCCGATCGAGGCCGAGATCGACCCGGCGCGCCTCGCGACCGCGCTGGCGCACCTGGTGGCGGACGTCGCGGGCGTCGACGCCACGGGCAACGCCCCGGTCGGCGCGGGCGGCTACATGGACTCGACGGTCGTGGTCGCGGCGGCGGTACGCGGCGAGGTCGTACGGATCGAGGTGCGCGGGCCGTACGCCGGGGGCGACCCGGTGCACGAGCCCATCGTCCGGGGCATCGTGGCCGCGCACGACGGCGTGCTCCAGACCGTCGAGGTGCCGGGCATGAGCGGCAGCGCGTACGTCCTTGAGGTCCCGCTGGGGGAGGGCGCCGGGTCGGTGCCGGAGCCTGCTGCGATGGGGACCGAGATCGCGTTGATGGGTGCCCAGGAGGGCGTCCAGCCGAGCGCTCAACTCTCCGCTCAACTTCCCGCGCAGCAGGGCGCTCCGGCCGCCGGCAGCGGCCGTCGACGCGCGCGACGGGCCTCCACGGACGCGTTCCTGGAGAGCCCGGTCGAGGAGGAGAAGACCCCGACGGGCCGCCGACGGGCCCGCGCCCAGGCCGAGGCCCAGGAGGGGCAGGGTGGCGACGCCGTGGCTGCGCCTGCCGCTGCCTCTGGTTCTCCCGCTGAGCACATCCCCTCGCAGCAGACGGGCGACGGCCCGGTGCCCGCAGAGGACGCCTCCGGTACGGGACGGCGGCGCGGGCGGCCCAGCCCCGCCGAGGACGCCCCCGCGCCCGCCGAGGGCTCGGTCGTCACCGCCGCCGAGAGCGAGCGCCGACAGGGCGCCGGACGCCCGGCCGCGCTGAGCGAGACCGTCCCGCCGCAGGGCATGGCCGCCGACCCGGACACCCCCTCGGGCCGCCGCGCCCGACGTGTCCTGCCCGCCGGAACGGGCACCGCAACGGGCGCCGGAACCAGCACCGGAACCGCCTCCGGGGAGCAGGAACCGAGCGGCCGCCGGGCCCGACGCGCCCTCGCCGCCGCACCCGCCCAGCCCGAGAACGAGGGCGCGGTACGCACGGCGTTCGCCCTGCCCCCCGCCGAGGCCGACCGCACGCCCCAGCCGACGAGCCCGCTCCCGGCCGCCCCCGACGGCCGCGTCCCGGCGACCGGCCCCGCCGAGGCCCACCGCCCCCTGGGCAACGGCCCCGTCCCGGCCACCGGCATCCCCACGAGCGCCCCGGCCCACCGCCCCCTCCCGAACGGCCCCGCCGCACCCGCACCCGTAACCCCTGAAGCCGAGCGCACCCCGCTGCCCTCGGCGGCCGGTCGCGGACGCCACGACGCCGTACGCCCCGAGCCCGACGAGCACACCCCGCCGCAGCCGCATCCCGTCGAGCAGCAGCCCATGTGGGCCGTGGGCGGGGCGGTTCCGGCGAGCGGTCCGGCGGCGCCGGGCACCAGCGGCGCCGCGACGCCGCAGCCCGCGCCCGTGCG
>NZ_MECJ01000020.1 GCF_014596475.1 Streptomyces sp. CBMA152
CGCACGGTCAGCACGCCACTGCCGACGCCGCCCCTCGGGAACATCGCTGGTCTTCAGAGCCCAGTCCGCCGTGGCCACGTCGCACACCTCCGAAATCAAGGTGTTGCGACGACCAGTTGAATCCGCCCCATGCATGTCGATCGGAGTGCATCCATGCGCCTGCCGAACACGGCCCACGAGAAACAGCCCTGGCTGATCCACCAGATCGCTCCCGACTTCCGGTTGGAGGATGTCTGGGCCCTGCCGACCCCCGGCGGCCCGGACGGCTTCACGACTTTGGTGTCGATGCTTCAGGACGGCGACTTCCAGCAGGACGCCCCGCCGGTCGCGCGCATGCTGTGGCAGCTGCGCTGGAAGCTCGGCGCCGCTTTGGGCCTGGACCGGGACCGGGGCGGACTCGACACCCGGGTGCGGTCCTTGCGCCACCGCCTGCCTCCGACGCTGTCTGAAGCGGCCGCCATCCACCCCGGCGACGGTCGGTCGCCGTTCACCTTCCTCTACCAGTCGGGCAATGAACGTGCCGCAGAGATCGCCAACCGGACCATGCACGGAGTGGTGCACCTGGGCTGGGTCCCCGACGAGCAGGGCGGCTGGCGCGGCCAGATGGCCGTCCTGGTGAAACCGAACGGCCGTCTCGGGACCGCCTACATGGCCGCCATCAGGCCTTTCAGGCACCAGGTCGTCTGCCCCGCCCTCATGCGCTCCTGGGAGCGCCGCTGGCAGCGCCGGTGGGAGCGCGACACCCGCCTGGCGCCGACCGGACAGCACGACGCCCCGGCGGCCGTTCAGCCTTGACCAAGGAGGTCTCAAACATGGTGGTCCACCCATCCGACTCTCCATCTCGCCGCAGGGGTGACGCGATATGAGAATGCCCATCGAGGCCCACACCTCGCGTCCCTGGCTCATCCACGAGATCGCACCGGATTTCCGGATCGAGGACGTCTGGTCGTTCCGCACTCCCGGCGCCGGACCGGACGACTTCCCCGTGATGCTGGCCGCGCTGGAGGCCAGCAACCGGCCCGGGAAGACGACCTGGCCGACCCGGTTCCTGTTCGCGGTGCGCTGGAAACTCGGCGCGGTGTTCGGCTGGGACAAACCGCAGGCCGGCCTGGACGCCGCCGTGACGTCCCTGCGGGATCGCCTTCCGGAGGACCTGCGCCGCTGCCCTGGACACAAGGATCCCAACATCCCGTTCACGCCGGTGTACCAGACCCATGACGAGTGCGTGGAGGAGATGGCCAACTCCACCGCCCACATCGTGTGCCACCTGGGCTGGGTCGCGACCGACGACGGCGGCTACGAACTCCGGATGGCCGCCCTGACCAAACCCGGCGGCCGGCTCGGCCGGTTCTATCTGGCCTTCATCAAACCCTTCCGCTACCTGGTCATCTACCCAGCCCTGACCCGGCGCTGGGAGAGAGCCTGGCTCGACCGCGACCGCGACCTGGACAAGAAGGTGCACCATGACCGCGAAAGCTGACCCAGGGCCGTCCCGGAACCGGCAGCTGATCACCTGGGCCGGATGGCTCCTGGTGACATTCGGAACAGCGCACACAGTGCTCGCGCTGACCATCGAGCACGCCGCGAGCCACGCCGGCGACTGGTTCAGCGGGAAGCTGTGGGGCTCCGACCTGGCCGCGATGAGCCCGGCCGGAAGCGCATATTGGCTGACCTACAACAGTTTCGGCCCGCCGATGGTCATCATCGGCTTGACCATCATGTGGCTGAACCGTCGCGGCATCGCCCCGCCGCCGTTCATCGCCTGGGCCCTGCTGACCTGGACGGTTGGCGGCACGGCGCTCGCCGGGTTCGCACCCCCGCTCGACCTGGCCGCGGAGATCCTCCTGCTCGTCGCCGCCCACCGCGCCAAGCAGGCGCCGCGGACGGATCCGGTCCACCACGCTGCCGGACCACAAGGATCCTGATGGTAGAAGCATGACAAGGGAAGAAATGACTTCACACCCCATGAAGCCTTCGGCAGGACCCGATGCGGACTTCGTGACGGAGCAGGCCCCTCCGATCAGTCGCCTGCGCGTCATCGCCTGCTACGGCACCATCGCGGCAACGTTCCCCTACCTCGCCCTCAAACTCGCCTGGGCCGCCGGCAGTCACATCGGCGTCAAGGGCGACGCGATGGAGAACCCGACGATGGTCGGGGCGAATCTCGCGACACTGGGCATGGACGCCGCCGCCGCGACGCTGGCGCTCGCGCTCATCAGGCCCTGGGGCCGCCGGATCCCGGCCTGGCTGCTGGTCTTCCCACTGTGGGTCGCCACCGGATTCATCGGGCCGATCCTCATCGGCGCCCCGCTGTCCGGCCTGGTGGCGGCGATGACCGGGACCGCGGGCGGCGAGCCGCGGCACGACCCGGCAGACGACATCGCCGGCTGGGTGTTCGGGATCGTCTACACCGGCTTCATTCTGCAGGGGATCGGCCTCGCGATCGGGTTCTTCCTCTACGCGCGCTCTCGCTGGGCCCCGGCATTCCGGCTGCAGCTCGGGGATCTGCCCATGGGCCCGACGTTCGCCGTGCAGAAGATCACGATCGTCGGCGTCGCGGCCTTCAGCCTGCTCCCCGCCGGGATCCACTTGTACTGGGCGGCCGGCGGCACGGGACTGCGGCCGGACCTGGACCAGACATGGCAGGTACGGCTGGTCATGGAAGGCGTGTTCGCGCTGCTGCCACTGACCGGGACCGCCGCCATGCTGATCCTGGCCGGCAGCCGAGATGCACGGTCGGCGCACACGACGCTCGCCGCAGCCTGGCTGGGCACCGGTGCGCTCTTCTCATGGGGCTTCTGGTGGATGGTCTGCGCCTCCTTGAAGGTGCCGTTGTCGGAGGGCAAGGACATGCGCGGCCTGGGCCTGGTCGGCGGGATGATGACGCTGGCCGGAGCGGTGCTGGCGTCGGGGCTGGCGCAAACCGTGGCCACGGCGCTCGCGACACGTGCACAGACTTCGAGGACTGAGATGACTACCGCCGAGTCGTCGTAGCAGGGTGCCTCCGTCGGGCCGCACGCCCCTTCGTAGGGCGTGAGGCCGTGCGGCGTCGGTCGCATGCGAGCGCTGTCGCCGCCGTTCGTCACGCCGTCTTGGTGGCCCACATGATGACGTTGGTGCCGAAGAACGTCTTACGCCACCCGATGTCCTCGAAACCGAGCCCGTGCAGCACCTCGGCGATGCGCTGCGGCGACATGAACTCCCGCGTGCTGGATTCGAGATAGGCGTAGGACGTGCGGTCGCGCGCCACGACCTGTCCCAGCAGCGGAACGATGACACGCATTCCCCACTGCACGACCGGCTTCACCGGGCCGCTCGGGGGGCACGTTTCGAGGATCACGAGGCGGCCGCCGGATTTGAGGACCCGGCGCTGTTCGCTGAGCGCTCGGTCCAAGTCCTCGACGTTCCTGAGGAGGTAGCCCTCGGTGATCCCGTCGAAGGACTCGTCTTCGAAGGGCAGACAGGCCGCGTCGGCATGCTGCCAGCGCACCGCGGCGGCCCCGGGTTTGGCTTTCGCCCGGCGCAGCATCTCCTGCGAGAAGTCCAGGCCGGTCACCGTGGCGGCGGGGTACCTGCGAGCGGCCTCCAGAGCGATCGCGCCCGTCCCCGTCGCCAGATCCAACAGCTTCCCGCCTCCGTGCGGCGCGACGAGAACGGCCACCTCCCGGCACCATTTCTCATGACGGCCGAGCGTCATGACGAAGTTCATCCGGTCGTAGTACCCGGCGATCTTCTGGAAGATCCCATGCACTTCGGAGTCCTTGCCACGACGCGTTTGGGAACTCATCACCTGTTCTGCCCTTCTCTGCTGGAACGGCTTCTGTCGGATCGTCCGGGAAAGGCGACACGACTCCCGACGGCTTCGGGCTGAGCCGTAGACTCGAACGCTCAGTGGTCACTGCTGTCCGGATCCCGGCTCGGATGCATGAGTGGGGAATCCATGCGGTCGACATGATCCGAGAACATCCACCTCGATAGCTTGGCCCGGATCTTCAGCGACCGATTCCTGGGCCGTGGCGCGCCGTTCTCATCGGTGTCCGGCTGGAGTTCCAGCGGCTTCTGCACCTCATGCGCGGTCAGCCGGTACCGTTCGCCTGCGGATAGCGGCTCATGGACCTCAGTGAACTTGCCTCCCACCGAGACCGTGATGATGCCGGTCTCACGACCGTGGAGGACCTTTTCCTGGTCGCGATGTTGCAGGCCGAGGGCGATGCGCTTGGTGCACCAGAACGCGATGACCGGGTCGACGGAGGCCAGGACACGCAGCGTCCAGCTGAGGGTCTCCGCTGAGAGGTGGAAACGGGTCGCGATCAGGTTGTTGCCGCCGGCGAGCCACAGGACGCCGTAGAAGGTGATGCCGGCCACGCCGATCGCGGTGCGGGCCGGGCGGCTGCGTGGGCGGTCCAGCAGGTGGTGCTCCCGCTTGTCGCCGGTGACCCACTGAGGCCTGATCGGGCCGCTGGCGATGTCGGTGGATATCTCGGTGAAGCAGCACCGCAACCGGTACCTGGCGGTGTACGAACTCTCCTTGGAAGCCACCCGCTGCCCCGCCCTGCAGCAGACCTTCGACGCCATGAAGAGCTCGGCGGTCGACTTCACCCATGAGCAGCACCAAGCCCTCGGGCTGACCACATCGGGGGCTGACGTGGAAACCCTGATCACCCTGTTCGGCGGTGCACTGTTCACTCTGATCACCGGCCAGGCCGGCGAAGCCGACGGTGCTCCGTGCACCGCACTGGCCCGCACCATGGTCGCCGGCATCGGATCATGACCCGGCGGGGCGCGCGGACCGACAAACTCCCACCAAGAGCAGAACGGATGCGGCTGTCGCCAGCGGCGCGGGGGACGGCTCCACGCTGACCGTACAGACGACAGTCCAGGGGAGCAGCACCCAGGGGAGGAAGACCGGCGGCGTTATGCCACGTCGATCCATCCACGTCACCAAGAGGCCGCTGACGAACAGCGGCAGACCGAAGCCGGCCGGGCTGCCCCAGAAGGCATTGGCCGCGCGGGTGTCCTCCCACCAGTGGCCCCAAAGCCGCAAGAACAGCCAATCCCCGAAGTGGGTCCGGCTGAGCAGCAGTCCGACGAGAAGGTGTACGGCGCCGATGAACGCCAGAGGCCGGCCAGCCCCTTTGATCATGCGAGTAACCTCCTGTCGCAGGGTTCATCGTTGGTTGTGGAGTTTCGGATGGGCGATTTGTGCAGGCCGACGAGGAATGCTGCGATCGTGAGCCACGCCTTGAGGACTCAGGCGCGATGGCGCCGGTAGTAGGAGAAGGTGACGGCCGCGAGCAGCGGGCCCCAGAGCACCAGGGGCTGATAGCAGACTCCGACGATGTCGCGCCAGGGTCCCTGGAACGCCGGGTGGTGCTCGTGGGACCACCACAACGCGAAGCCGCTCCAGATGGCCATGAGAGCCAGTGAGCCGAGCGCGGCGGGAATGACGGCCGCCAGCGGGTGAACACGTCGTCCTCCGATGAACGGTATCCAGCGTGGTACGACCTCGCCCCACGGCCGGACCAGTCCAAGGGTGAGCAGGGCCAGGGCCTCGGAGACCACGCTGAGGCCGATGACGGCGACACTGCCCCAGCCCGGGATCTGGAACGACCGGTGAAGTGCGGCATCGCTGTAGCCGACAGGCAGGCCGAACCCGAGAGCTATCCGCCACAGGCCCGAGGGCACGGCGGTGAGGGCGGCCGCGTGGGCGGCACGGACGGCCCACCGGGGAGCCGGGAGCGGAGTGCTCCGGAAGGCGGCCTTGCGCTCGTGATCTCCGTCGTGTCCGGCACCGGGATCGGCCGGAGGGACCGTCGTCGAACCAGTGGGCTCGCCGACGGCAAGCCACGTCCGCCGTCCGCGCCGGTCGGCGGTACGGCCTCCGTATGTCAGGGTCCGACGCTGGTAGGACAGCGAACAGACGCCGAGGGACAGGCCGATCGCGAAGAAGTTGACGAACCCGATGACGAACACCGTGGGAGACAGACCGGCCAGGTGCGCCGTGGACAGACCGCCGGTGGCCATGACGACAAGGCCGAGACCTCCATATGGCGTGAGGGTCGCTGCGACCGCCCAGCCGGGAGCCAGCAACAGCCACCGCGGAACCCGTCGGCCCCGGAGCCCCGGCACCCAGCGCGGGAAGACCTGACCCCACGGCCGGACGAGCGCGGCGAGCAAGGTGACGGCCAGCAGGATGCCGATCGCGGTGAAGTCGAGGCCGTGCCGCTCCATCCACACCAGGAAGCGAGGGGCTCCGTTCTTGGTGAACTCGTCGGCAAGGTCCATCCCGGCGGGCTTCCCCGCGGTGCCGCCCCAGGCCCAGTAGACCTTCATCGCGACATACGGGAGGGCTCCGAGGGAGCCGGCGACCGCCACCCACGTGGCCGCAGGTCCCGCAGCGAGGATGGTGGCGTCGGTCCCCGCCAGCGCCCGCCCACGTCTTGCCGGTGTCCGGCGGTCACCGGTGTTCAGCACGGCCATGGCCCACCCCTTCCGGAAGTATTAGAGAGATCGATCCAATTAATATAGAGGGTACTCTCCATTTGGCTGGACGGGGACGCGGGACCCCTCCTGGCTTGGACGCCGGCAGGCGGCGGCCCTATGCGGGCCCCGAGGACTTCGCCGGTGCGGTCGAGGCCGGTCGCCGGAGTGTGAGCCAGATGGTGACCGGTAACAGGGCACCCGTCGCAACCCCGGCTGCGGGGTATGCAGGTTTCGGGTCGAACACGGCCCGGTCTGACCGCTTCGTGCACCGCGCGTGGTGGCGAGAGATCCCATCACGGCGAAGCCGAGGACGGCTTGCCGGGAGGTGCCGACGGTTGCGGAGGCCAGCCCCGTGCGGGAGCGGAGCATGGCGGTCATAGCGATGCCGGTGAGCAGCGTGTTGGCCAGGCTCGCGCCGAGCAGCGGATAGACGGGTTCGGTGAACACCTGGTCGGCGTGGCCGTCGACAGGACCAGCAATGCCGAGGCGCGGTCAAGGTGGTCGCGGCGGTCAGCAGGACGGGCCGCACCCGAGGCGTGGCGCCAGGCGCCCGGCGGCAATGCGGCCCAAGGCCAGACTCTTGATGATCTTGGGTGAGCTCTCGGACCCCGTTCGCACTCGAACGGGGGAGTGACCCCTTTCTGAGACTTGCATGGTGCGAAGATCCGAGCTCATGACGGACCCTCAAGACCCTTCCGTATCCGGCTGGTCGGACGCGGACGACATCGAACGCCGTCCCTGCCCGAAGTGAGAGGCGCAGCCGGGCTTGCCGTGCCGCTCGCGCTCCGGCGCGGTCGCCTCCGCCTACCGCGCCGGCCGCTGCACCAAGGTGCCCCGGCTCGCCAAACCCCTACGGGTGCCGACCCCCGGCGACTCCAGGTCGTAAGCCCCCTCCGCAGTGGGGCAGGCCGAACTGTTCTGATCCTTCGGCACGGCGCTTCTGCTCAGGCCCGCGCATTCTTTGGTCGACGTACCCGGCCACGGCATCAGCCGACGTGGAAATCGATGCTGATCACATACCAGGCATCCTTGATCCTGGCGGACTCCGTCTTGACGTCCAGCTGTCCTTGCTTGATCCCGGTGGAGTTGGAAAGGATGACCTTCTCAAGAGTCTGTCCGTCGATGGTGATCTTGTCGGCGGGGACTACCGCCGTGCCGCTGGTTTCCGGTACTCGGGCGACTTCCACCTTCGGGTTGTCCGTGGGCGGCTTGGGCGTGAACGCCATGCGGAACCTTCCGAGATTCTCCCGCATTTGACGCATCTCGGGCGTAGTGCTGTTGTACCCCGACGAGGTGCCGACCTGAGCGGCCGAGGGAGCCGTGGCCGGTTTTGCCATAATCAGGCACGCCTGCTCCAGCTGGCTCTTGATGACCGCAGTGACCCACGAGGCAACCGCTTCCTCGGCTGTTGACTGACGGGGCTCCGAGGCGGCCGCCGTCGGTTTGCCTGCGGTCGGCTTGCTCGCGGTCGGCTTTTTGTCCGCGGCGGAGTCCGTGCCCGTCGAGCACCCCGTGACAACCGCGACCGTCACCACCAGTGCGGCTCCGGCGATCAAGCGGACAGTCCTCCTGCTGTAGCTCCGTGACCACATTCTGGGAGTCCTTCCCGGAGGCATCCGATGAACGATGCCGCCCCGAAGAATGTGCCCCCCCACGACGCCACATCAACAAGGGAGACGCGATGGGCAGCCGTGCGGTTCGACCTCACAGCACTGACGCGCACTTCACGCCGACCACCACCACGCCCGGACACCGGACGAGGGGTGGGCGCTCGTACCAGGCCATGGGGCGGGCCGACTGGGCCGGTCGTGCGGTGGTCCAGGCGGCCCGGCGGGGTTCAGGGACTGACCGTGTTCCAGCGTTCGGCGGGGATGTCCTGGCATGTGTAGAGGTTGACGCGGCCGCGGTCGCCGTCGGGGGCCAGCAGGCACAGGTGGTTGGCTTCGTTGCGGTAGCGGATGGATCCGTCCGGGTATGCCTCGGCGAGCCAGCGCTGGCCGGCTGCGGCGACGCCGCGGGCGTCGTCACACCCATACAGCAGGGCGGCCGTCTGCGTGTTGGCGTTCACGTCCTGGCTGCCCAGGCATTGGTTGTTGCCGCTGAGGCTCTGGATGCGGACCAGGTTGTCGTCCCGGCTGATTCGCTGGATGTTCCAGCCGAAGTCCTGCTTCTCGTAGAACAGCCAGTAGATCCACCATGATCGGGGCGGCGTGGGTGCGGTGTAGACGAAGGTTCCGGGGACGTTGCCGGCCCGGCGCAGCCGGCCGCCGAGGAAGGAGGATTCCAGGCGGATGTTGTCACCGGTGGTCTGCCAGCCGGCGGGCGGGGAGGCGGCGTTGTCCCACCACAGCTGGCCGGCGTCCTGAGTGCACGGCGCGGCGCTCACCGCGGCGCCGTTCGGGGTGAGGCAGAGGCCGGGGGCGGCCACGTTCCGCCAGCGTTGCGGTCCGCCGTTGTCGTCGTTCCAGGCCGGCGGATCGTCGAGGTGAGCAATGGTCCACTGCGCTCGCGGGTCGTCGCACCGTCCGGTGACGATCGGGGTGGACACGGCTCGGCGGGCGCTGGGCGCGATCGCGATGCAGTCACCCGTGCCGGTGTTCTGCAGGTAGTGGGTGAGCGCATCGGTGGTGAACATCTGGAAGGTCTGGCTGCTGTTGTAGCGGGCCTGGCCGATCGTGATCGTACGGTTCGGATTCTCCTGCAGCAGACCGCCGGTCGGGGCGGCCAGCACGCTGTGGAAGACGTGGGAGGGGAGCGGCGCGCGAACCGGCGGCGGGGTGCGGGCGAACTCGACGGGCACATGGTCGGATCCGCCGCCCCGGGGAACGGTCGCGGCGAACCCGCCTGGCACGCCGCGCGTGATCGCGTAGTCCAGCTCGCTCGGAGTGTCGCCGCCGATGTACGTCGGCTGACCCGTGCGCAGCAGGGCCTCATCCGCGCGCAGATGCAGCGACTGGTTGCGGGCCTCGTCGTCGGAGCGGTTCAGGATGTTCACGTTGAAGTCGCCGGCCAGCACCCAGTTCCGGCCGTCGGTGGCGGCGAAGTCGCGGACCCGGCCGAGCAGTCCTTGCACGTCTTCACCGCGGGCGTGGGTGTTCCAGTACCAGGTGCTGCCGAACCGCAGACCGAGCAGGGGACGCGCCCGGTAGCGGTTGTTGGGAGCGTTCGGGTCCGGGTTGTAGGCCGGGTTCTCCAGCACCCGGACGTCATCGGCCGGCGTGTCGGTGACGAACGCCAGGTTCATCTGGCCGCCGTCCCACGTGTCCAGGTCCGTACCGGCGACCCGGCGCGGGTCGGTCTGCAGGAAGTACACGTAGCGGTTGCTGCCGTTCGGGCCGCCCGCCCAGGTCACCCGCTGCACGGAACTGGGCTGCGGGGCACGATTGGGAGTGAGCCGGATCTGGCGGAACTCGTTGCGGTCGTTGTCGTGCGCCGGCAACGGCGGCCCGGCACCCGCCTCCTGCAGCGCCACCAACTGGTTGGTCGCGGCCAGCGGCGCCACCTCCGACGTCCACCGTGAACCGTTGTCGGAGCCGTGCATGTTGTACGTGGCAAACGGTGAAGTGCCATCGCCATTCACGGCCCGCGCGGTGCCGGTGGCCGTGACGACTCCCGCACAGGCCAGCAGGAATGCCGTCACGAGGGACACGAGCGGGCGTAAGCGCCGGGCTCCGCCCGGCGGGCGTGCGTCGCCGCCGGTGCGCCAAAGAAGCCGATGAGCGTGCATCAACGTTCCCTTCGGTCGGGACACTTGAGAGCACCAAAGGATCCACGGCCGATCGGAGCCGACGCGCGGGCCCGGCGCCCAGGCGATCCAGGACGCCATTGGGGAGAACGGCTCCGGCCCAGCAGTGGTTCGCCGTTTTCCCGCCAACCCCCGCGCCCCGACGGACATCAGCCATCCACTGGCGGACCTGCGAGAACAGGGGTGCAACGGGCCACCGCCGATCATGGCGGCACTTCTGCCGCCCGGCACATTTTCCGCGTCGGCGCGTGACCTGACCAGGCGATTACGTCACCCAAGTCCGAGTCCGCCAGTGCGGAACCGCCCTGTCCACATTGCCACCGCGCGCAGTGCGACGGCTGAGTCTGCCCGGAGGACCGCAAGTCACCGGAGCGGGCCGCCGCCATCGCTGGGCTGATCGACGCCGGGCTCCAGGCCTTCATCGACGGCGACATCGCGTTGCAGGCGGTGCTGTTGGCGTCGGACCAGCCGTGGCCGCTGCCGCGGCTTCGATTCACGCCGCGTTACGCAGGTCTTGTGGCCAGCTGGCAATCCCTGAACTGCGGGAGGAGCCCACTTTCGCAGTGATGCGGAGGTGGGCTTTCGGTTGTTTCGGGGCGTGGTGGTCGCATTGTGGTCGCGGACCAGGCCCTGGGGGTGCGGAGGCGGAGGGCGAACTGGCCGCCGGGGCAGGGGAGTGGAGCTTTGCGAGCCAGCGGCGGATGGGGCCGTGGTGGTCTCGGTGTGGTCGCGGCCAGCGGCGCCAGCAGTCACGGATCCGGTGGCGAGTGTGTCGTGCTTGCTCGCGTTCGGCGGCGTGGAGTGTGGTCTGGATGGCGTCGACGGCTTCGTGGGGGGCCTCGTGGGTGAGGTGGGCGTAGACGTTGGCGGTCATCGAGAGCGTTTGAGTGCCGCAGCGTCTTCGATACGACGATGAGCGGGACGTTCGCAGTGATGCTGAGGGTGGCGGCGAGGCGGTCCGGGCGCGGGAGGCGGCCGGCGGCGCGGCGACGTCGGGCCAGCGCCCCGGGTCCACAGCGGTGTGCGTCGCGGGGGCGGTGCGGTCCTCGCCAGTTCTCATGAAGCGTTCTCCGGGGTGCGGTGGCCGGGGCGGGGCTGCACGGGCAGCCCGCGCAGGTACAGACGGATGCCGTGCAGCCGGATGGCCGCGGACACGGCGAGCGTGGACCAGGGGCTGCGCAGGGCGAGGCGCAGCAAGGTCGTCGTACGGGCGTCGCGGCGGGTGCCGCGGACGGTCGCGGTGAAGGGCCTGCCGCCGTCGCGCTCCAGGTGCACGGTGAGGTCGACGCGCTCACCGGGGGCCGGCAGCTGCATGCGGTAGCGGCCGTCGACGGGGAAGAACGGCGAGACGTAGAACTCCTTGTCCGTCACCGCGACGCCCGAACCGTCCGGCCGCAGCAGGTAGTTGTGGCGTCCGCCGTACGTGTTGTGGACCTCGGCGACGACGCAGCGCAGGGCGCCGTCGGGGCTGTGGTACCAGCAGAGGGTGAGCGGGTTGAACACGTACCCGAAGACGCGTGCGTGGGTGAGCATCGTGACCGGGCCGCCCGCCAGGTCGATTCCGTGCGTGGCGAGGAAGGCGTCGAGGCCCGCACGCAGGGAGCGCCTCTCGCCGGTGAAGTGGTCGCGCGCATCGAAGCGCGCCAACGGCCTCAGCAGCGGCGGGAGGTCGGGAAGATGGCCAGGGTCGATGAGCTACATGTAGGTGCGGTGGCGCAGCACGTACCGCCGCGGCGCGGTGCGTACGTGGGTGATCGCGACGCGGTACAGGGCGGGGGCGGCGCTCGTCACCAGCGCACCCCCAGGGCCGCAGCGGCCAGGGCCCCGGAGCGGCAGCCGTTCTCGTGGAAGCCCCAGCCGTGGTAGGCGCGGCGAACGCCATTACGGCGGTGCTCAGTTCGGGCGGCCGCTGCTGGGCGGCGACCGATTCCGGTGTGTAGACGGGGTGTTCGTAGACCATGAGCGCGCGGATTCGGGCGGGGGCGACGCGGTCCGCGCCGCCGAGCGTCACCACGTACGTCTCGGGGGCGTCCAGGCGCTGGAGGCGGTTCATGTCATAGCTGACCCGCACCTGGCCGGGGCCCGCCGTGCAGGACGGCATCAGGTAGTTCCAACAGGAGCGGGCGCCCCGCGAGCGCGGCAGTACGCCGGTGTCGGTGTGCAGCAGCGTGGTGTTGCGGGAGTACCGGAAGGCGCCGAGGACCTCCTTCTCCAGCGGGGTGGCGTCGGCCAGCAGCCTCAGGGCCTGGTCCGGGTGCGTGGCGACGACCACACCGTCATACGCCGATGTGGCGCCGTCGCCGGTGACGATGCTGACGCCGTCGGTGTGCCGCCGCAGGGCGCGCACCGGTGTCGCGACGCGCACTGCGGGCAGGCGCCGGGCGACCTGCCGGACGTAGCTGCGCGAGCCCCCGGTCACGGTGCGCCAGGTTGGGGACCCGCCGACCGACAGCATCCCGTGGTGTTCCAGGAAGCGGAACAGATACCCGGCCGGGTAGCGCTGTGCGGTGGCCGCGTCGCAGGACCAGACCGCCGACACCAGCGGGGTCGTGAAGTGCGCCCGGAAATAGGGCGAGAACCCCTCTCGGTCCAGGAACTCCCCCAGGCCGAGCGCCGCTTCGCTGCCATGTGCGAGCAGTCGCCGGGCGGCCCGGTGGAAGGCGGGCACCTGGGCAAGCAGCCGCAGATAGTCCGGGCGCAGCGCGAGCAGTCCGGCGGGGCCGCGGGCGCCCGCGTACTCCAGGCCGCAGCCCTCGCACCGCACCGACATGCTCATCTCCGACTCCTGCGTGGCGACGCCCCCCCCCGCCGTACGGATTGGTCTCGCACACGAAAGAGTGACCCACGCAATTCACGGTCAATCACAAGGGGAACATCGTGTGCGGGGAGGTGCAGACCTCCAACGCCACCGTCCACATCGTCAATTAGCGTCCTGATGCCCCCAGAGCCGACGGCCAGGATGCAAGGGCCCGGGGCGCGCCACGCACTTGGTGCCCCCAGGGGGCTATGCGCCGTGAGAACTTATGGGGCGAGGCGGGGCGGCGTCAGCACGATGGAAGGCACGAACATGGGTCCTGAGCGTCAGCCGACCCAACAGTCCTTGAACTGCCTGGTGTCTGGCGCCTCCGGCTACATCGGAGGTCGCCTGGTGCCAGAACTCCTGGAATCAGGCCACCGCGTGCGGTGCATGGCCCGCTCGCCCGGGAAGCTCCGTGACCACCCCTGGGCGGAAAACGTCGAGGTGGTGGCGGGTGACGTCACCGACGAGGCTTCCGTAGCGGAGGCGATGCGCGGAATCGATGTCGCCTACTATCTGGTGCATGCTCTCGGCTCCGGTGCCGGATTCGAGGAGACCGACCGCTGTGCGGCCCGCATCTTCGCCCAGCAGGCGCAGGCTGCGGGGGTGCGGCGGATCGTCTATCTGGGCGCACTCACGCCACGCGGTGTATCGGAGGCACAGCTGTCCCCGCACCTTCGTTCCCGCGCCGAGGTAGGTCGGATCTTCCTGGACGCGCCGGTGCCGGCCACCGTGCTGCGGGCCGCAGTCGTGATCGGCTCGGGATCGGCCTCATTCGAGATGCTGCGCTACCTGACCGAACGGTTGCCGGTCATGGTCACTCCCAGCTGGGTGCACACCCGTACCCAGCCCATCGGCATCCGTGATGTGCTGCGCTACCTGGTCGGCTCGGCCACAATGCCGCCCGAAGTCGACCGGGCCTTCGACATCGGTGGCCCCGATGTCATGACCTACCAGCAGATGATGCGCGGCTACGCCGACGTAGCCCGGCTGCGAAAGCGGATCATCATGCCGGTTCCGGTCCTCACCCCAAGACTTTCCAGCCACTGGGTCGCACTGATCACCCCGGTGCCCGCCGCCATCGCCCGGCCCCTCACAGAATCGCTGCGCCACGAGGTCGTATGCCACGAACACGACATCGCGCGGTACGTGCCGGACCTGCCGGGGTGGCCACAGCCGATCGACGAGGCGCTCGCCCTGGCAGTGCTCAGGGTGCGGGAGGCGCACGTCGCCACCCGCTGGTCATCCGCCGCCCTGCCCAGCGCTCCCAGTGACCCGCTGCCCACCGACCCTGACTGGGCGGGCGGCAGCCTCTACCGGGACGAACGGGAGCTGTCGGTCGGCGTGTCCCCTGACAGGCTGTGGAAGGTGATTGAGGGCATCGGCGGAGACAACGGCTGGTACTCCCTGCCGCTCGCCTGGGCCCTACGCGGGTGGCTCGACCGCTTCGTCGGAGGCGTCGGCTTGCGACGAGGGCGCCGCGATGCGGAGCGGCTGCGGGTCGGCGACTCATTGGACTTCTGGCGGGTCGAGGAGATCGAACCTGGACACCTGCTGCGGCTGCGGGCGGAGATGCGCATGCCAGGACTGGCGTGGCTGGAGATGTACGCCGAGATGGGCACCGATGGCCGCACCTGCTACCGGCAGCGAGCCCTGTTCTACCCCCGCGGCCTCCTCGGGCACGCCTACTGGTGGACCGTGTTCCCGTTCCACAACGTCGTCTTCGGCGGCATGGCCCGCAACATCACCCAGACCGCCGCCAAAGGGAAGAGCGCACGCCCGAGCAAGCACCGGTCCGAGACCCACCGGCGGCAGTGCACCGGGCGGGCAAAGCGCCCGTGACCTCACAACACCAACCACCCAGGAGTTGCTCCATGACGGTCGCGGTCGTCCTGTTCACCTCGGATCTGCGTCTGCACGATCATCCACCGCTGCGCGCCGCCCTCGCGGCCGCGGACGAGGTTGTGCCGCTCTTTGTCCGGGATCCGGGCATCCACGCCGCGGGCTTCGACGCGCCCAACCGCAGCGCATTCCTCGCCGACTGCCTCGCCGACCTGGACGGGTCGCTGCGCGCACGCGGGGGGCGCCTCGTGGTGCGCACCGGACCGGTGGCCGAAGAGGTCTGCAACGTCGTCACCCAGTGCCGGGCGGCGCAGGTGCACATGGCCGCCCACGTCACCGGCTACGCCCAGCGACGGGAGGAGCGCCTGCGTGATGCCCTCGCCGGGTGCGGTGCTGCCCTGCACGTACACGACGGTGTGGTCACTGCCGTCGCCCCCGGTGCCGCGACCCCTGCGGGCTCCGACCACTACGCGGTGTTCACGCCCTTCTTCCGCCGTTGGTCGCAGGAGAGGCTGCGGGAGGTCTGCCCGGTGCCCCGCACGGTGCGGGTGCCCGACGCCGTGCGCGGGGAACCCCTGCCGGACCGCGGCGCGCTGTCCGGCCTCTCCCCGGGCCTTCCGCGCGGCGGCGAAACAGCAGGGCGCGAGCGATTCTCCCGGTGGGCCAGGTCGAGCCTGTCCGGGTACGAAGACGGCCACGACGATCTTGCGGGCGACAGCACCTCGCGCCTCTCGCCATATCTGCACTTCGGGGCGCTCTCGCCGGTCGAAGTCGTCCAGCGGGCCCGCGCCCGAAACTGCGCCGGGGCTGAGGCGTTCGTACGCCAGATGTGCTGGCGCGACTTCCACCACCAGGTCCTCGCGGCCCGGCCGAGGACATCCTTCGAGGACTACCGCTCCCGGCACGACCGTTGGCGGACCGAAGACGAGGCGGCCGACGACATCACCGCGTGGAAGGCAGGACGTACCGGCTATCCCGTTGTCGACGCGGCGATGCGCCAACTGCGCCACGAGGGCTGGATGCACAACCGGGGACGGCTGCTGGTGGCGAGTTTCCTCACCAAGACGCTCTACGTGGACTGGCGGATCGGCGCCCGGCACTTCTTGGATCTGCTCGTCGACGGCGACATCGCCAACAACCAGCTCAACTGGCAGTGGGCCGCCGGCACCGGCACCGACACCCGTCCCCACCGTGTCCTCAATCCCGTCCGGCAAGGCAAACGCTATGACCCCAGCGGCGCCTACGTACGCCGTTGGGTGCCTGAGTTGAAGAACGTGGACGGCCAGGACGTGCACGAACCCTGGCGACTCCCGAAGGGCGTAAGGGATGGCCTCGGCTACCCGGCCCCGCTGATCGATCTCGCTGACGGGCTGGCACGTTTCAAACGCGCCCGCGACCGAGACCAACAAGAATCGAATGCCCTGGCTCCTTGGTGACCGGCTCGGTCCCTCATAGTGGATCACCACACCAGATGCACCCCACACCCCGGGCGCGCCTTCGAGGGGTCGGACAACGCGGCCTCGCGCCTGTGGTGGCCGGGGGTGCACGGTGACGAGCATCGAGCACGTCGCGACGCTGGCGACGTTCTGGGCGGTGGCGTTCCACGCATCCGCCCTGGACGGAGTCGCCCGCAATTCGGCGCTGCCGACACCGCTGCTACTGCGCCTGCTCGCCTTCGAGGGGGACGGTGACCGTCCGCCACTCTGTTCGTGTCACGAATCGACCACAGCGCCTTTACGAGGAGCGCACAGCAGCTACATTCCCCCTCTCTGAAATCAGCAACCAAGGCGGCAACATGAGCCAGCGCCTGCCCAGTTGGGCATCACCGCACCAGCCCGAGGAGGAAAACGCGCCGCGGAAGAAGCGCGGCGCCAAAAGGATCGTCGGGTTCTGGCTCCTCAGCGCGGTCGGCCTGTTCATCCTGCTCGGCATCATCGGAGCGTTAACCGGCACTGGCAGCAGCAAGACTGACGCCAAGACCAGCCCGGACACGAGCAGCATCGCCCCGTCCAAGGTGCCAGCCACCGCTCCCGTAAAGACCAAGGCCCCACCAAAGCCGCCCCTTCTGTCACGCTCAGCGTCACCAGTACGCCCGCAGCTAGGCTGGCCACCGCCGAGGCGCGGAAGAAAGCCGCCGCGATCCTGGAGCAGGAAGACCAGGACTTCCGAGACTTCCTCGCCCAGGGTGAGAAGGCCGTCGGCACCTCGGACTGGCCGGCCTGGGACCAGAAGGCGATCGCTGGCCTGGACATGAAGCAGACCGCGTTCAGCAAGGCAGATGCGTACTTCACTGCCGGCGATGAGCCGACTGATCTGCTGGAGGCGTGGCGGTGGGACAACGGGGACGCCGATGCGGCGATCATGCGGTTCGCGGGGACCGGGCCCGAGATGGACGCGCAGAGCCGGAAGAACGCCGCTGACTGCCTGGCCGCGCTGGCGAAGGCCGACAAAGATGCTGAGAAGATCGCCAACAGCAGCTGAACCTGAGGGCATCCGAACTGGCGGGCCGAAGCTCAAGCGGCCTGGGAAGTACGCCAGAAGTCACGGCCACCGTGCACACCGGGGCGTAGGTAGCCATGTGCCGGGGCGGGTGGGAGGCGGGAACTGCGTCTGGGGGCTGACCGGGCCGGATTCACGCCTCGTCTGGGTGATCCGTGGCGGGGCTGACCGGCGCACCTTCCGGGGGCCAGTAGCGTCGGCTCGTGATGGGGCATCTCGGTGACGCCGGATCAGTCGGCCGCGGGCCGGTGCAAGATCGGCCTCAACCTCATCGAGGCCCAGATGGGCCGTCACCAACGCGGCGGAATCGCCGCCGAAGACGGCACGTTCGTAGAGGAGTTGAGTCCGCATGATGCGCTCGTCCACAGTCATTTGGCGATCGTAGCCACTCGGCCACGACATCACACCGACAAGCCAGCAAACCACAGCACCCGGAGGCGGAGTCGGCTCTGTCCGGGGGACCTGACGGTGTGGGCGCCGGCGTGACCTCGCAGCCCTCACCCTGCGCCGCAGACGTACGGGAGGCCGCCGCGGATATCGCCAGCATCCCGGACATCAAGGATGAGGACAGCGCCGCCGAGGCGATGAACACCCCGCTCGACCGGTATCCCGCCCAGCCTCGACTGGTGCGCCTGCCGGAACGCCGCTGGTCACTCCACACCCCGGCTCCCCACGACGCGCAGCCATCTGTATGGCCGCTGTCCACTGCCGCGCTCGCCCTGACGCTCTGGCTCAGCGAACGCGGCTACTGCGCACGGGGTCGCTGTGCCGCCCCCGGATGCGACCGCTACTTCATCGACACGGGACGTCGCGCCTCGCAGTGCTACGGCTCGACCCGCTGCGCAACTCGGGTCTCAGTCGTCGCCCCCCCCCGCAACCGGAGCCACTGATCGGCGCATTGCATTCGCCGTCTGGCCGCGGTCCGTCCCGGGCGCAGCTGGGGCTGAACCGGGGTCAGAGCGTGCGGTGAAGTGCCCGGTGAGGATGACGCAGAGCGCATGTGTGATCCAGAATGACCGGGTGATCACGCTTGAGACTCCCCGTCTGATCTTGCGTCGCTGGCGCGAGGAAGACATTGTGCCGATGGCCGCCGTCAATGCCGACCCCGAGGTCATGCGGTGGATCCGCGACGGCAGCGTCCGTGACGAACAGCAGACTCGCGACGGGGTCCAGGCATGGGAGAAGGAGTGGGAGTCACAGGGATTCGGCATGTTCGCCGTGCAGATCCGGTCCACTGGCGAGCTGGCCGGGTTCACCGGCCTTGCGGTGCCCACCTACTTCCCTGAGGTACTGCCGGCGGTCGAGGTCGGCTGGCGGCTGGGACGGTCCCACTGGGGGCAGGGCCTGGCCACCGAGGCCGCTGCCGCCGCTGTCCGGTTCGGGTTCAAGGAGCGAGGCCTGGAGCGGATCGTCAGCATCACTCAAGTGGGCAACAAGGCCTCCGAACGGATCATGACCAAACTGGGGATGCATCCGGTCTGTGAGACCGTCAATCCCGCCTACGGTCGGCGAGTGCGCATGTTCGCGTTGTCATCGGACCAGTACGCCGTAGCCACTGGTTGATCGCGGCAGTGAGCACGGCGGCTCGTAGCCGACCGCGTGGTTGTCGGCCCTGGAGGCCACGGCTCGATGCCGGTTGCGGCCCGGGGGTGATCGCAGTGTCGGCGGCGCCGAGCGAGGGCGTCCAGCATGTCAGACGAATGCGCTGGTCCCGCGTAGGGGTACGGAGCCGGCGCATGGTTCAACCGGCAGACGAAGGCGCCTTCAGCCACTTGCCGGTTCCGCCTCAACGAGCTGGGCGCAGGGGCCGGACGGGAAGGCGTTGTTGACTCCGATCCCCGCGATGATCTGGGAGCCGTTGCGGGCGATACAAGCGCGCCGGTGACGTCCCTCAGGTCCGGCAGCCCCGTCACGATCTTCTGTATCTGATCAGCCACGGCCCCGAGCCTACGCATCCGACGGCCCCAGCTCATCTCATAAACGGTCATTTCATAAACGGTCATTTGTGAGAGGCGCGGGGCATCATCTTGCCGACCGGGAGGCGTCCCGCCGGGGGATCATCCGGCGGGACGCCTCCCGGCCAAGCTCGGTGTCGCTGTCAACGGCTGTTCACGGGTGCCTTGTTCGAGGTGGTGACCGCACCTGGATCAGCGGCACGTCGCGGCACCGTGGAGCCTTCCGAGGGCCTGGACCTTGTCAGCCACAGGCCGGTGAACACGGCGGTGGCCAAGGTGACGACGCCGGCCGCGACGAAGGCGCTGTTGAGGCCGGTCTCGAAGGAGGCACCGCCGGACTGCCGGGTGCGGACGATGGCTCCGAGTACCGCCACGCCGAGCACCGCGCCGATCTGGCGAGTGGTGCTGCTGATGCCTGATGCGAGGCCGCCTTCCTGGGGGCTGACCGCTTGGATGGCGGCCCCTGTCAGCGGGGACATGGTCAGGGCGAAGCCGATGCCGGCGAGTGCGAGCCGCCACCACACGTTCCCGTAGCCGGTGTCGGCGTGCACCATACCGAGCGCCAGCAGTCCCAGACCGGCCAAGGCCAGGCCGGTGGTGACCACGATCCGGAAGCCGTACCGGGCGGCGAGCCGGCCCGCGTACGGGCTGACGATCACCATGGCGAGGGATACCGGCAGGGTCTGCAGGCCTGCGCGCAGGATCGAGCTGCCCTGGACGTATACGAAGAACTGGGAGAAGAAGAACGACGAACCCATGAGCGCGAACCCCACCACGATCACGGCGGTGTTGGACACGGTGAACAGGCGCTGCCGGAACAGCCGCAGCGGCAGCATCGGAGCGGCACGACGCGCTTCGACGGCGACGAAGGCGGCGAGGAGGATCACCGCGGCGGCGAAGCTGCCCAGGATCACCGGCGACGTCCAGCCGCGGGCACCACCCTCGATCAGTCCGTAGGTCAGTGTCCCCACCGCCAGAACGGACAGCACCGTCCCCGGGATGTCGATCGCGGGGGCGCCCGGATTGCGGGTCTCTTCAAGGCTGCGCAGACCGACCAGCAGAAGGACCACGCCGAAGGGCAGATTGACCAGGAAGATGGCAGGCCAGCCGAAGGCGTCCGTCAGCACGCCGCCTGCCACGGGGCCTGCGGCCAGACCGATTCCGCTGAATCCGGCCCACAGCCCGATCGCCTTGACTCGTTCCTGCGGTACGGGATAGGCGGCGGCGAGCAGGGCGAGCGAGGCAGGGCTCAGCGCCGCGGCCCCGATGCCCTGCAGCACCCGGCCGGCGACCAGCCAGCCGAGCGAGGGGGCGAGGCTGCACACCACCGACGCGGCGGTGAACACGGCCACGCCGGTCAGGTACACCCGCTTGCGGCCGAACCGGTCGGCGAAGATACCGCCGGACAGCAACAGCATGGCGACCAGCAGTACGTACGCGTCGACGATCCATTGCAGGCCGGTCAACTGAGTGTGCAGCCGGTGCTGCATATCAGGCAGCGCCGCTCCAACGATCGTGTTGTCGAGCAGGACCATGAATTGGCCGAGGCAGGTCACCGTGAGCAGCACGGCCCGATTCGATCGACTGCCTACGGCCGCAAGCGATTCAGTGATGGGGATTCCTCTCAACTGCCAGTTGCTCCCCGCCAACGGTTGACGCGGGTGGCGGTACACCTGAGCGCTCTAACGCATCCAGTGACTGCGTTAGAGGACCATAGGGAGGGTTGCCTCACAAACGCAAGTCATGACTGCGTTAAGGTGGGAGCATGAACGAGCGACAGCCAGCCCGGCGACCCGGCGGGCGCAGCGCCCGCGTCGGCGCGCAGGTGCACCAGGCCGTGACCGACCTGATCAATGAGCGCGGCTACGGCAACTTCACCGTCGGCGAGGTCGCAGCGCGCGCCGGCGTGGCCGACAGCAGCATCTACCGCCGGTGGGGCAGCCTGGAAACCCTGCTCACCGACGTGGCGCTCACCCGCCTCAACGCGCAGTCGCCGATGCCCGACACCGGGAGCCTGGCCGGCGACCTGCGCGCTTACGCGGCCCAGGTCGCCCGCGAGATCAGCGGACCCGACGGTCTGCTGGTGGTGCGCCTGGCCGTCGCCCTGTCGAGCAGCGGTCAGCAGGGCCTACAGGCGCGTGACGACCTCCGCGACGAACGCACCCGGCAACTGCAGTCCATGCTCGATCGCGCCCGCGAACGTGGCGAACACGCACCCGATGCGCTCGGCGTGCTGGACCACATCCTGGCCCCGATGTACATCCGCGTCCTGTTCGGCATGGGCCCGCTCACCCCGGACTACGTCGACGGGCTGGTCGACCGCTTGCTGTGACCTCAACCCGGTCCCCGGGATCAGCTCTCGGACGCGGTGGCAGGGCTCCGCAGTGCCCTGCCACCGTGAGGTGCTCCATTACGTGCCGTCCCACATCAGGCATCCGGCCCTCGGCCGGCTCTGTCAGCGGCCAGTCGGAATTCCCCGCGTACGGCCAGTTGCTGCATGTACGTTCCGTCACGACTGTGCGACCTGATCTGGAGCTCGGAGGGTCGCATGGTCACCTGCCACGACGACACGGCGAGGCTGGCCGCCGCGGTTCCATCGTGTCGCCGGGTCAGATCCATCCGGCGGTCTTGAGGACACTGGCCGCGACGGCCGAGGGCGGCACCTCGGTGGTGTCGATGGTGAAGTCCGCGATGGCGGCCTGATCGATGATCTGGTGGAGTTGGCCGGCCCGTTCCAGGTGCCAGGGCAGGGACTCGGGGTCGTTGGCGGCCTCATGACGGAGCCTGAGCCGGGTGTGCACGGCAGGCAGGTCCGCGATCAGGCGGCAGACCTGGAGCGGCATGCCGATCGCGGCCTGGTAGCCGTCGAGGTCGGCCGTGTTCTCAGCGACCCCGGCCAGCACGAACCGCCGCACGCCGACGTCGAGGTAGTTGGCGGTCAGGCCGCGCAGGTTGCGCAGCAGCAGGCGGAAGTTGAACGGGTCCTCGTCAGGTGCTGGCCACGACTGGTTGAGGCGGTCCAGGTCCATGACCGCGTGCGGCACACTGGCCTCAGCCAGAAGGTCGCCGACCAGGTCGGCGACCGAGGTCTTGCCGACACCGACGGTGCCCGTGATCAAGAGCGCACGCGGCTCAGTTCCGCTCGCATATTCATGGTGGCCCATCAGCACTCGCCCTACTTCTTACTGCTTGAGTCGATCTGCGCATTATGGCGGTTGCGAGAACTCCGGGCACCAGGATTTTTGTGTACTCACCACTAAGAAGAACCAGTAGTTGAGGTCAGACGCGGAGCCATTGTAGTGACACTCGGTGACCGCGGGTGGCCAGTTACCTCCCCAGCAACTGGCCACCCGCGGGGAATTCCACGTGGCCGCTGTCACGGCTCAGGGCGGCCTGTCCGAAGCCGTCGGCCGGTGGGCCGTCGCCGCGGATCGGAGTACGGATCAGGCTGGGGTAAGGCGTCGTATGCCCGACCACGGCAGGTCAGCGCACTACATCACCGCGCCGGGGGCCGTGTGCTGCGCTTCTGGCGCACGTCCAGGCAGCGCAGCCGGACACCGGGCTGCCTCGGATCATCCCGTAGTACGGTCTCATGTCGCGGCCGCCTACCGTCCGCAATGGATCTCACCGAACCCGGCGGTGCCGCCGGGTCCGGCCGAAAGATCTGAACCAATACCGAGAATCAGGCCGCGACGAGCTCCTGCTCGCGGTCCGGCGTTTTGACCTTGGGCTTCTTGTTCGGCAGCGAGAGCCGGAAGACCTTGCGCCACGCGGAGAACACCTGCTTGGGCAGCGGCCCGGTGACGTACTCCAGCTCGTACTTTTCGAACAGCGCGCGCACCTTCACCGCGACCTCGGCGTACCGGTTGCTCGGCAGGTCCGGGAACAGGTGGTGCTCGATCTGGTGCGACAGGTTGCCGGTCATGAAGTGCATGGCCCTGCTGCCGCTGATGTTCGCCGAGCCCATCATCTGGCGCAGGTACCACTGGCCGCGCGTCTCGCCCTTGATCGACCGGCGCTCGAAGACCTGTACGCCCTCGGGGAAGTGCCCGCACATGATCACCGAGTGGGACCAGAGGTTGCGGACCAGGTTCGCGGTGAACGTGGCGGCGAGCGTGGGGAGGAACGACGGGCCCGACAGCAGCGGGTGGATCACGTAGTCCTTGAGCACCTGCTTGCGGATCTTGCGGCCCACGGCCTTGGCCCGCGCGCGGAACTCCGGGTTCCTGCGGCGGCTCTTGTGCAGGTTCTTGCCGAGCTCCAGGTCGTACGCTGCGATGCCGTACTCGAAGAAGCAGGCGTTGATGAAGTTCCACAGCGGCTGGCCGAGGTGGAACGGGTGCCACTTCTGGTCCTCGTCGACGCGCATGATGCCGTAGCCGAGGTCGTTGTCCTTGCCGATCACGTTGGTGTACGTGTGGTGCAGCTCGTTGTGGGAGTGCTTCCACTGGTCGGCCGGCGAGACGTGATCCCACTCCCAGGTGGTGGAGTGGATCTTCGGGTCGCGCATCCAGTCCCACTGGCCGTGCAGGATGTTGTGGCCGATCTCCATGTTGTCCATGATCTTCGCCACGGACAGGCCGGCGGTGCCGAGTAGCCACGCGGGCGGGAAGATCGAGAACAGCAGGACGCCTCTGCTGGCCAGTTCGAGCCCCCGCTGCGCCGAGATGACCTTGCGGATGTAGGCGGCGTCCTGCGCGCCGCGGCCGGCGATCACCTCGTCGCGGATCGCGTCCAGCTCGCGGCCGAGCTCCTCGATCTGCTCCGCGGTCAGGTGGGCGGTGGGGTCGATGGCGGTCAAGGTGCTCCTACCGTTCGATGTCGCAGGGGCCCGCCGCGGCGGACACGCAGGTCTGAATGAGGACGCCCGGCTCGGCCTCGGTGATCTCGCCGGTGCGCAGGTCGCGGACGGCGCCCGCCTTGAGCGGCGTGACGCAGCCGAAGCAGATGCCCATGCGGCACCCGGAGGGCATGAGCACGCCGGCCTCCTCGCCGATGTCCAGCAACGGCGTGGCGCCGTCCGCGTCGACGGTCTTGCCGGTGGCGCTGAACGTGACCTCGCCGCCGTCGCCGGTGGCGACGACGCTGGGGCGGAAGCGTTCGGTGTGCAGGCGCTCTGGTACGCCGTGCTCGCTCCAGTGCTTCTCGGCGGCGTCGAGCAGGCCAGCGGGCCCGCAGGCCCAGGTCTCGCGCTCGGCCCAGTCGGGCACGAGTTCGTCGAGACGGGCGATGTCGAGCATGCCGTCCCTGTCGGTGTGCACCTCGGTGAGGCGCAGCTTCTCGTCCGCGACCAGGTCGTGCAGTTCGTTGCGGAAGATCACGTCTTGCGGCTGTGGTGCGCAGTGGACCATGACGACGTCGTCGAACTCGGTGTCGCGCAGCATGCCCATCGCAGGCGTGATGCCGCTGCCGGCCGTCAGATAGAGCACCTTGGCGGGCTTGGCCTGCGGCAGCACGAAGTCACCGGTCGCCTGGTCGAGCTGGATCAGCGTGCCCGGTGTCGCCCCGCGGACCAGGTGGTTGCTGACCTTGCCGTCCGGGATCGCCTTCACGGTGATCGTGACGCGGCCGTCCGGGCGGTCTGTCGGCGAGGTGAGGGAGTAGGCACGCCACAGGCGCACCCCGTCGACGTCGACCCCGATCCGCACGTACTGACCGGCCGTGTGGCCGCGCCAGCCCCGTCCCGGCCTGATCACGATGGTCGCGGCGTCACCCGTCTCGGGATGCACGGCCTCGATGCGCCCACGCAGGTCGGTGCCCGCCCGCAGCGGGCTTACCAGGTCGAGGTAGTCCGACGGCAGCAGCGGCGTCGTGACCATCTCCAGCAGTTTCCACGCCCTGCTGCGGAGGGCTGCACTCGTCATGGCTTCAGCTTGCTGCGTCTCTGGGCGTAAAGTCCTGACCGCAGAACGTAAATCTGGTCGGCTGAATTGTTCGCAGGGAACAAGACGTGAGTCATGCAATGCGGAGGGTCAGCGAGCTGGCTCTGGATGAGACGACGGTCACCGCACTTCGGGGCGCGCTGAAGACGACCGCCGACGAGGTCGTCCAGGCGATCATCGATGAGGTCCCGCCCTACGCCAACGCCCTTTCGGGCCGCATGGGCGGCACCATCCGCCGAGCCGTCCGCACCGCCCTGGGGCACTACCTGGACCTCGCGAGCGGGAACGCCACAGGCGGCGACGCCGGTGACGCGGCCTACGAGCTGGGCCGCGGCGAGGTGCGCGACGGCCGTTCGATGGACGCCCTGCTCAGCGCCTACCGCGTCGGCGCCCGCGTGGCCTGGCGATGCCTGGCAGCGGGCGCCGTACCCGCAGGTCTGCCCGCCGCCGAGGTCGCCAAGTTCGCCGAGCTGACCTTCGCCTACATCGACGAGCTCTCCGCCGCGAGCGCCGCGGGCCATGCCGACGAACTGGCCGCCCGGGGCAGGGCCCACGAGCGCCACCTGGAACACCTGGCCCGCGACCTCCTCTCCGGTGCGAGCCCGGACGTGCTGCTGGCCTCCGCTCAACGGGCCGGGTGGCAGCCCCCGGTCTCGCTGACTGCGGTCCTGCTGCCCGCCGACCAGGCCCGGCCTGCCTACCGCACGCTCGACCCGGGCACCCTCGTCCTCGACGATCAGCCGGACGCCACCGGTGTGCTGCTCGTCCCCGATGCCGACCGGTCACACCTCTTGCGGCAGCTGACCGACCGCACCGCCGTGGTCGGCCCGGCACGGCCATGGACTCGTGCGTCCGCTTCGTACGCACGAGCCGTACGCGCGCGCTTGCTCTCCTCCGAGATTCGCGACACCGAGGACCACCTGCCCGAGCTGGTGCTGAGCGCCGACGCGGACGCGTTCGCAGACCTGCGCGCGCGAGCCCTCGCACCGCTCAGGACCTTGCCTGCCGCGACCGCACGGCGGCTGGAGGAGACGTTGCGGGCGTGGCTGCTGCACCAGGGCAGGCGGGACGAGGTGGCGGCGGCGTTGTTCGTCCATCCTCAGACGGTCCGGTACCGGATGTCGCAGCTTCGGGAGCTGTTTCCGGATCTCGGATCGCCACACCGGGTCCTTGAGCTGACGCTGGCGGTCGGTCTTCGGGGCAGCTGACGCGTACTTCGGCCGTCCGCGAGCGCGTCCGCGAGTGCGACTTTTCGAGTTTCCTGACACCGCTGTCCCGTCGCAAGCGGTCTGGTCTGCACGCAGGGCCGCGGTCTGCGTCGACGCAGCGGCAGTGGCCCCGGGTAAGCGGGCTTCCGCAACCGGCCGCGGTCGCGTACGAGGCCGAAGGGGATCTGGGCGAGCTTCCGGCGCAGGCGGGGGTCCATCCGTGGTCTTCTCTCGTTCGCTCCCGAAGCCTGGCGGCCAGGGACCTGTGCCCACCACCGAGTGGAAGCGGTGCCTCGTGGAGTGCATGGCCGCTGCGCCTGGGAGGCACTCCGCTGGGCTCCGCCCATGTCAGAGCCCGCTTGCAGCCCTCGCCTGTAGGCGCTTCTCAACAACCTGTCGGGGTAAGGGCTCAGCTGCTCAACCAAGTACGAGCTCGTGTGCCCAGCGGACGGCACTCGTCGCAAAGCCCAGGCCTACTATCTGTGCCGAGTGGGTCGGGGCGAGCTGCTTGGGGCGACCGGGCGGCGGAATCTTTCGCGGTGCGCCATCGGCGCGGCGGTTGGGGGTCGACTGGTCAGGCGAGTGCCGCGAGGGCCAGGGCAGGCGTCGACCCGCCATCACCCTCACCTGATGATTCGGCGGCGGTGCCCCTGCGCGCCCTGAACGCAGGGGCACCGGCACCGCTCAGACCGTCCCCTACTGACCCGCTGTCCGAGCGGCACCCTGACGTGCGACCGATCTATCGGACAGACGGCACCCGCCGATCGGTGGGTGGTCAACTCCCTTGGCAAGTAATACGCTTCGCGCAAACCTGAGCCCGACTCATTCACGGGGGAACTGATGAGGCTTCGCGCTTCTGCCATGTTCGGTGCCGGTTTGCTCGTCGCTATTTTGCTCTCCGCTAGCGGCGGGGGCAGCAGCGCCGACACCGCTCGTGCCGCGCAGGACGGACCCAAGTACTTCAACGTCAGCACGGACGCGTCCGCGACGGAGTACGGCCTTCTGGCCACCCCGGACGCGACGGCCATCGAGTACGGCCTCCTGTAGGCCACCACCCTGAGTGCGAGGCCAGGGGGACCCTGCTCGTCCTGGCCTCGCCGCTCACCATCGCCTGGGTTGCCGCGGGCTCCGCCTACGGCCAGGACCCCCACCCCCGGCGCTTCCTCGAAGCACCGGCTCTTCCACGCCGTCGCCGGGCCAAGTACCAGCCACGGATCTTGAGGACGGCGTGGCGCTGGTGCGTCCGCAGCGGGCGCCGATGAGCAGGCGGCGGGCGCCTTTGACTGCACCGGTAGCGATCGGCCACCCTGCAGCGAGTGCGGAGACCGCCTGGCCGCAGACCAGCTCGATCACGGCCTGGTCGCCTTCCGCTTGCCTGACGGGCCGCACGCCACCACCACCGCCCTGACGAGGCATCAGCCAATTGCACTCCAAGAGATGCCCCTGACCAGGTCATATGGAGAACTGGAGTACTCACCCGCTCCGCCGACCACCGCCAGCACCATACATGAGTGCCCCCCTTGTGCGACGCGGCCCAAGCTGCGAGTGGCGGGGCACTCATGTGAGGCCATGTCTTGGCGGTGGCTACCGGCGGGGACAACGTCGCCAAGGTGATGTGGGACGCCCGCAGTGTTGCCCAGTTCCTGAGCCTGGGGGGAGGGAGGAGCGCCACAACACACCTGTGCGAAACTCCTGCGAGGGTGGTTCCAGGGGGAGGATTTGTGCGTCCGATAAGGGTGGGGTTGGTGGCTGTCGCGGCAGCGGTCGCAGTGGCAGGGCTGTGCGGCGTTTTTGATCCGCCGAGGTCTTCCCCGCCCACTACCGACGACCTTGCTCCTCGCGCGCGTGCCCAGCGGTACGAGGAGCAGAAGAAGATCACCGCCAACATGAACTGGGCGGTCAAGCAGGAGTTCATGGCGGCAGGGCTCGACGTCGACGACGACCTGTTCCTGGCCAACCCGGTGAAGGCCACCTGCTCGCTCCACTTGCGCGTCATGTTCGACGAGGCGAAACGGCCCCGGCTGGCGAAGGCGTATGCCGCGCTGGAGGCGGACGGCTGGCGACCTGCCGCCGGCACGGCTCCGGGCACGCCCAAATACCGCAAGGACAACTCCGCCACCGACAAGTCGAAGTACGCCAACGACAGGTGGCAGCTGACCGTCAGCCGCGAGCACGACTTCGACGAGCCCGGCAGCGACGTGGATTCCGACAGGCCGGGCACGTACCTCAACATCGTGGTCGACAACTGCACCCAGCAGACCTGAGCCACAGCGCGCCCCACACCACGATGGTCCACGTTGTGACGACTTGGGTGCGGATCCGGGCTCGGGTGCGCCGATGCTCCGCACAACACCCCCTCGTCAACCACCTTCCGGCACCGGCCAAGCGAGCCGGTACCTGCCGCTGGCGAAGGGCAGAGAACACCCGGAAAAGGGTGACGTGATCTGTCACCTTTGGCGTGGACGATGAACGATATGAGTAAGGACATCTCCCGCCAGGACGTTACCCAGAAGGCTGCCCAGGAGGGCTCGCTCACGGGCCGGATCGTGCTCGTGGCCGGGGCCACGCGCGGTGCCGGGCGTGCCCAGGCCGTCGAGCTCGGCCGCGCCGGGGCCGTCGTCTACGTCACCGGACGCACCACCCGTACGCAGGCGAGCGAGGTCGGCCGTACTACGGAGACCATCGAGGAGACCGCGGAACTCGTCACCGCGGCCGGCGGTACGGGCATCGCCGTCCCCACCGACCACCTCGACGAGAGCCAAGTCCGCGCCCTCGTCCGGAAGATCGACCAGGAGCAGGGCCGGCTCGACGTCCTGGTCAACGACCTCTGGGGCGGCGAGCACCTCCTCGCCGCCTCGGTATTCGGCAAGAAGAGCTGGGAAACCCCGCTCGCCGACGGCCTGCGCATCCTGGACCTCGGAGCCCGCTCGCACGTGATTACGGCGGCGCTCATGCTGCCGCTCCTGATCCGCTCGGACGCCCCGTTGCACGTGGAGGTCACCGACGGCACCGCGGTCTTCAATCGCCGCTACCGCGAGAACATGTACTACGACCTCGCCAAGAACGCCCCGATCCGGCTCGCTTTCGGGCTGGGCCAGGAGCTCGCGGAGTACGGGGGCACGGCGGTCGCCGTTTCGCCGGGGTTCCTGCGCTCGGAGCAGATGCTCGCCCACTTCGGCGTGGCCGAGGAGAACTGGCGGGACGCCGTCGCGCAGGAACCGACCTTCGCGATCGCCGAGTCCCCGTACTACCTCGCCCGCACGGTCGTGGCCCTGGCCGCCGACCCGGACCGGGCCGGGCGCTGGAACGGCAAGTCCACCTCCAGCGCGGAACTCGCCAAGGCCTACGGTGTACAGGACGTGGACGGCAGCCAGCCGGACGCCTGGACATACATCGAGGATGTCGTCCACGGCAGGAAGGACGCTTCGGCGGACGACTACCGCTGATCCTCCGGTTGCCTCCCGTACAGGGCGGCGAGGGCCAGGGCGCGCTCGCGGAAGCGGGTGCGCAGGCCCGCCGGGGCCAGCACCTCCACGTCCGCGCCCAGGCTGGCCAACTGGTGGAAGGCGACGTCCTGCGACTCCGTCGGCAGGTCGAGCGTGACCAGACCGGCGGCATCCGGCCCGCTCGCACCGGCCAGCGCCTCCTCGACGGCGGCCGCGTCCGCCACGGCGGGCAGTCGGCGCAGACCCTGCTCCGTCAGGCGCACGGTGACGGTCGTGCGCAACAGCGTCCGGGCGAACCCGGCCGCGTGGGTTTCCCAGTACGCGGCCAGGTCGAAAGCCGCATCGCGTACGAACGGTTCCTCCGTGGCTGGAGTGAGTGCTGCGACGCGGTCGGCGCGGTAGGTACGCCAGGTCCCGTCGCGGTCCGCGCCCTCGCCCGGGATCCGGCCCACGAGATACCAGACGCCCGCCTTCAGGACGAGCCCGTACGGCTCCACCACACGGGAGATCGTGGAAGGCTGCGCGCTGTCGCGGCCCGGCCGCGCGTAGGACAGCTCGACGGTGCGGTCGGACCACACGGCGCGGGCCAGCTCCGGCAGCAGCTGCGGTGTGGACGGCTCCCGGAACCAGGCGGGCGCATCGAGGTGGAACCGGCGTACTGACGACTCGGCCGCCGCCCGCACCGACGGGAGCAGACTGGCCGTCAGCTTCAGACGTGCGGCATCCGCCGCGTCCGACAACCCCAGGTCCTGTAGGGCCGTAGGCAGACCGGACAGGAACAACGTCTCCGCCTCGGTGGGGTGCAGAGTGGTGAGCCGGGTCCGGTAGCCCGGCGCCAGGGAGTAGCCGCCCACCCGGCCGCGCTCGGACCGGACCGGAATGCCGGCCTCCTGCAACGCCTGGACATCGCGGATCACGGTGCGCTCGGAGACGTCCAGCTCGCGGGCGAGCGAGGCGGCGGTCAGGCCGGGGTTCAACTGGAGGAGGAGGGCCATACGCATCAGCCGGGCAGCGCGCATGGTCCCATGATCGGTGACCCGGTGACCCGGTGACCCGGTGACCCGGTGACCCGGTGACCCGGTGACCCGGTGACCCGGTGACCCGGTGACCCGGTGACCCGGTGACCCGGTGACCCGGTGACCCGGTGACCCGGTGACCGGCCTCGTGGCACAACCAAGGGCATACAGCCCGCAGCCTGCGACGGGCTTTCATGGCTCTGCGCGGTGAAAGCGGCCCGGACTCGTTGGCAACGGCCAAGTGGGGAGGGGCTTTTTGGTGTACGGAGTCGCTGACAAGCCTCCGTAGAGCGCTCAGTGCCCGACGTGGTGCATCCTGGCATTCGGGTCGAGAGGCAAATGTGGTTGTGTTCCGGTCACTTGGGGTTCTGGCTGCGTCAGGCGGGGGTGAGTGCGGCGTCGTTCTCGTCGCCCGTGAGGCAGGGCAGGACCTGGGCGATCACCGCCGTGGAGAGGTCGGCGGTCAGCAGGCAGCGGATGCGGCGTACCGATTCCACGTCGGCCTCGCTGAACACCCGGTAGCCGCTTGGGAGTCTTTTCGGTGCGAGCAGGCCCTGCTGCTCGTAGTAGCGCAGCAGCCGCTCGTGAACGCCGGTGCGCGTGACCATGTCCTTCATCCGCATGCACGACCTGCTTCCTTGGCCGCTTGACTCTGACATTGGTGTCGGAGTTCAGCGTGCGGACTACGGGCTGCCAGGGGGCAGTTCACCGGGAAGGGAGCGGTGATGTCCAGACACTCGACGGCTGTGGTGCTCGGCGGTGGCGGGTTGGCCGGCATCGGCTGGACCACGGGGGTGCTCGCCGCGCTGGAGGAACAGGAGGTCCTCCGCCTGGGTTCGGCCGACCGCGCGTACTCCTCCCGCCGCAACCGGCGCTACCTGCGCAGGCGCCAGGTCAAGCACACCATCCCCGAACGGAGATCCCAGCAGGCCAACCGCTGGCGCCGGGGCGGCCGGGGCGGCCGTCCCGGCGGCTTCGACCATGAACGGTACGCGCGCAGGAACGAGGTGGAACGCACCATCCCGGCGCTCAAGGGATTTCGTGCCGTGGCCACCCGCTACGAGACGCAGGCATATGTCTTTCACGGCACGATCCCCCCCCGCCAGTCTGTCCCCAGCCGTCCACGACAACACGCTCCACCTCGTGAACTCCCTGTTCATGTGGCCACGGCATGACGTCTTCGACGGCACCACCTGGACTGAAAAGGAGCTTCGTCAGCGAGAACGACCGCTCGCGCCGCAGTGACGCCCTGGCCTCCTTCGACGGCAAATTCCACGCCGCCTACCCGTCCACCGAAAGCGACCAGCTGCGCCACACCACGTGGAGCGCGACCGACGGCTGGGCCGAGGCCACCAACCTTGCGGGCCGCGACTCCAACAACACCCGGCCCTGCTCGTCGCCAAGGACGGCCCCGAAGGCCAGCAGAGCGAGGCCCTGCTGCTGGTGCACGGAGGCATTGAGCGGTGCGTGGAGCCTGAGCCGCCCGCCCCGCGCACCACGAAACAGGTCATCGACCAAGGCAAGGCCGTGTACGGACCGTGGAAGAGCGACGAGGGCTGGGGCGGCCGGCCCCGGCTGCGCCACCGCACCGCCATCACCCCCGGCCGGCGCAACGGCAAGCAGGTCCTCACCCTGGGGTGGGAGGCCAAAGCCGAGTACTGCTGGGGCTTCTGGTACTACGACGACGACCGCGGCTGCCCGGAGCCCGCGCACGTAGGCAAGGTCCAGCTCCGGCTCAGGGACAGCCGCGGCGCCGCGCCCCACGGACGGGCCTTCGACTTCACCCCGGGCATCCCCGACGGCTCCGGCTACCTCCGCTTCGACGCTGTCATCGACCGGCCCGAGGCAGGCACCTACACCCTGTCCAGCCGGTCTGGCATCGAGAAGACCCGCGGTTACTACGACGACGCGAGCTACCGAACGCTGGTAACACCCCACCCGGACACAACGACGACAATCCTGACCGCTGGACCGAATTCACCATTAACACGCAATCCAAGGCCACCATCACCCTCAGCTGACGGCACACAGGCCGGTGCCCTGAGCCCCAGGGCACCGGCACAGGACCCTCCACCAGCCCGGAACAGCCGGGACGAGCAGCACCCCGACGCTCCACCGACCTATCGGACATCCTCTAGCCCAGTCATACGATGGGCGTCATCCCTGTCGACAGGGATGACGCCCATAGCGTTTCAAGGGGGCAGGCTGTAGCCGCCGTCGGCGTGGTCGCGAAGGTCAGAAGATGATGCGCGGACTCTGCACGTTCATGTAGTACTGCACTCCGGAGCCGAAATCAGCCCAGAAGCCGACCTGCACCACCACCTGCCTACCGGTCTTGGGAAGGTCTATCGAGGGGTAGTTGTAGTAGTTGTTCCCGGAGAAGGCGGGGAGCCAGTGGCCGGTGCGCTTGTCGTAGCACCCGAAGTCGTACAGCCACTTCCCGGTGTCCGCGTCCACGAGCTGGGCACACGGGTCGGAGGGGAAGGTGTTGTTGGCTCCGATTCCCGCGATGATCTGGGAGCCGTTGCGGGCGATGCAGGCGTCTATGTTGGCGCCGCCCCAGTTCGCCCAGGAGTGGTTCGGCGTGTAGTCGGACCGGCAAGCAAATCCGCTCTCCGTTGCGGAAGCGGAGGGAGCCACCGTCACGATGCTGGCCAGGGCTGCCCCGAGCGCGGCCGATGTGGCGAGAATGCGTTTGAACATGACGTCTCCTCTGTTCACGGACATGCCCCCGCAGCCTGCACCTGGGGGTCGGCCCATAGGGGCTGTGCGGGCTGGTGGGATTGTTTCTTGGCGGGTCGTGGCCCGTTTGTGACGTGCTCGTCTCCCGCGGTCCGACACTGCCGGGACGCTGAGTTGTCCGTGCGGCCCTGGAGTGATCCATGCAGGTCAGCTCGGAGAAGGGGCCGGACAAGTAGAGTTGTCCGCGGACAGCAGACGGTTGGGCATGCACAGATTGCACGGCCGTGGTGCTCTCACGAGGCTTAACCGAGTGCGGTGCACGACCAGTTCGTGCACCGGTTCCATCGGGAGGAACCGCCCGCAGGGAGATCGCGGTGCGCCTGGCCACGGCAGTCTGTGGCTGGCCAGAAGCTTCGCCCCCCCCCGCACGTGCGGGGGGTACGGTCGGGTGTGCCCCGGCGTTCCGCTTGCGCGGGTCTTGAGAAGATCGGATCCCGTCCTCAGTACGAGGCGAAGCGGAACAGCTGAGTTGGGGTACTGGCCGTTCTGGTCCTGGCATCCGAAGTGGCGCAGGCCGATGTTGCTGCCGTCCACACACAGCCCCGTGGTCCCGCTCGTCACCCGGCGGGTGTAGACGGTCTGGACGCCTTCGGTCTTCGCGGCACCGGGTCCGAGCGAGGACGTCGGTGCTCGCCGCCGCCTTGGGCGCGGACGTCGAAGCGGACGACGGCGTTCCCGTGGCGGCCATCGAGGTGCCGGCCCCGACGAGCCTCAGAGCGGACGCCGTGAAGACCGCGGCCGTGATCCGGGTCAGCCGTCCTGCGAGCGTGGTCGTTTTGTTCAACGTCCCTCCTGCGGAGTCCAGTCGGCGTAGCTGCCGGGCCGGTGACGAGTGGGTCGCACGCGGGTCGTTTGCGCGATGCAATCGAGCCAACGGCAGGCCATGCGCTGGACGGCACCGTAGAACGGGTGTTCCCTGGTGGCGTTCCGCGTCCCGACACTGCCGGGCGGCGGAGTCGGCCGCGCGGCCCCGAGGTGTTCCGCGCAGGTCAGCACGGGGGAAGGGGCCGGACAAGCGGGGTTGTCCGCGGACAACTGGGGGACCGGTATGCGTAGAACAGGACGACCGCAAGGAGCACCGAAGGGCGCGACGCGAGCAGCGGATGCCTTGGCCGGTTTCCTGGGGGACCTCACGGCCGAGCTGACGGTCCGTGAGCTCGCCCAGCGGTACGGCGGCGGCAAGACGATGTGGAGCGACTACCGCAGTGGCGCCCGGATCATTCCTCTGGGCAGGCTCAATTCCGTGGTAAGGGACCGGGTACGCGACGGCCGCGGACGCGAGACGCTGCTCCAGCGGGCACACCGGCTGCACGAGGCGGCGCTTGTCGCCGAGGCGGAATCGGGGCCGGGCCTCAAACCCGACGAGGCCCTGCAGCGTGCCGAGGCGGATCTCGCCGAGGCCGAAGGGCTCGTACGGAGCCTGCTCTCCCTCGTGGGCAGACTGCTCGACGACCAAGACGGGTCGCGGGCCACCGCGCCGGAGCGGGAGCGGCGGCCCGGTGCACCCGAGCCGGCCGACTATTCGCCACCGGCGCCCGCGCCGGACGCGGCGCAGGGCCCCGAGCCGGTGGCGGACGGCCTCATGGACCGGGCGCTGCGGCAGTTGGAGGCCGTACGGTCCCTCCACTGCGGTGCCCGCCAGATCCTGGGCCGGGCGCGGGCTGAGAGCCGGGGCGCCCTGCCCGCCGGGTCCACGGCGTCGGTGACAGCCGGCACCGATCTGGTGCTGGCGCTGGCGCGGACGGCCGACGCGCTGGCCGGCACCGGGCACGAAGTGGAGTGTCTCTGGCGGGAGCACCGGGCGGCGGACGGCCGGCCTTTGCAGGGTGTTGTGCTGGAGCGGACGGACCGTCCTTCTGCGCTGCGGGTCATCGCTCAGACGGCCTTGCCGCCCCTGCCGTATGACACCTCGCCCCCGGTGCCGGTGCCGGTGCCGGTGACGGCGGGTACGGCCGGGCAGCTCGTTGTCGCTGCCCCGCACCATCGCCCGGTCCGCTCGTCCCTGGCCATGACCGCCGTCCTCGCCGTGTTCACCGTCCTGGCCGTCGCGGTGTCCGCGGCGACGGCCGTGGTCGTCGTAGAACGGGAGCGGCCGGCCGGGCCTGCGTCCGTCTCGCGGGAAGTCCAGCCCTACCTGGTGCAGGTCCAGCCGCCGTCGGGCGCCACCGCGCAAGCGACGACGCCGGTCACGACGCCGCCCGCTAGCCCTTCCTCCATTCCTGCGCCCCCACGGGCCGCGACACCGACCCCGGTCACGACGCCGCCCGCGCAGGGGGGCGGGTTGGTGAAGCGGCCCTCGCCGCCGCCCGTGGCCGCGCCTGCCCCCACCGACACGAAGCCGCTTCCCACGTCCACGCCGCAGGTTCCGGATGCCCCCGACGGCCTGTTCCGGCTGGCGAATGCCGGAAGCCACCTGTGCTTGGCCACTCCGGCCGGCAGCCCGGCCCCTGCGGCCGGCATGATCCAGACCGGCTGTGGTGAGAGCCCCGAGCAGCAGTGGCACCTCACCCGCGAGTCGTCCGGCCCGTCCGCCGCTGTCTATTCCATCCGTAATCGGTTCAGCGGCCTGTGTCTGTCGGTCGAGGGAGCCAGGGTCGAGAACGGCATCCCCGTCACCCACTATCTGTGCGGCGACCGGCAGGGCCTGTTCCCCGACCAGTTCTGGACGCTGCGTTACCGAAGCGCCTTCCGCGCCTGGCAACTGGTCAACGTCAACAGCGGCAAATGCGCTGGTTCCCCGGCGGGTTCGTGGGACAACGAGCCGGTACTCCAGCAGGACTGCCGTGACGATCCTTGGCTCATGTGGCAGACGTGAGCAGGGCGGAGGCCTCCAATTGGGCAGGTCTTCGCCCTTGTGTCGGCGGTGGGGCATAACGAGTGCGGTGCCGGGATAGCCGCCGTCAGCGATCGTGAGGGTCTTGCCGACGGCGGCCGTGGCGCCGGATTCCTCCCACGCCTTGCAGTCGTTACGGTTCCCGGCGAGCGGCTGGCCGACCACGACGACCAGGCAGGTGTCGGCGTCGATGACGACCTGGTGGTTGGTGGAGTACCGGTAGTTCTTCGACTGCTCGGCGATGGTGTGGTCGCGGGTGGGGACCAGGGTGCCGTCCACGATGAGCACGGCGTCCTTGGCGAACCGCTCGCGGGGCCGGAGCGCGAGCATCGGCCCGAGGTGGTCGATAATGCGGTCCGCTGCCGACTTCGACACCCCGAACAGCAGGGCGAGCTGCCGCATCGTCAGGTTCGTGCGCCAGCACGCCGCGACCAGCAGTGCCCGATCCTCCAGCGGAAGGCTCCACGGCCGGCCCCTTGCGGACCGCGTCCGCACCCTCGCGACGTAGAATTGTCACCAGCTTCCCGAAGGCGCGCGGGCTCAGCCCGGTGAACGGGGCTATCCAGGACGGCTCCGACGCCGTGATCACACCAGCCACACCAAGATCATCCCAGTTGCCCACGCTGTCCCATGTCCTCGATCCTGTGTGCTCGGCAAGCAGGGAGGGCACATGGGGCTGGTTCTTTTCCCGGGAGACGGAGACAACAGCAGTCCGGATGTCTCCTGGTCCTACAGCGGCTTCGCCGCGTTCCGGCGGCGTCTGGCCGAGACCGAGGGGTTCGTGCTATCCGAGATGTGGGGCTTCGGCGGCAAGCGCCCGTGGAGCGACGTGTCAACCGCTCTGGAGCCACTCCTCGATCATCCGGACGACGGCGGTGACGACCTCTCGCCTGCCGAGTGCGCGCCGGTCCTCGTCCGGCTGGAAGCAATCACCGACCAATGGGCACGGGAGGGCGGCGGCCAACTCCTCCAGCAGCACATCGAGGACGCCCGCCAGCTGGCGGGCGTCCTGCGGCTCCGTATCGAGAAGGACGTCCCGCTGGCCTTCCTCTGACGCCCACCGACCACGGAACCCATTTACGAGACAACTCTTAACTTGTTCCTTAACCCTCTGTCGTCACACAGCGCTATAGACGGTCGCTGTCTTGGAGCTACAGCGAGACCTTCCGTTCGTCGGCCGTGAGTCCGCGGAGTGTCCAAAGTCCGTGCAGAGCCAGCAGCGGTTTGAGGACCGTCCACTCGCCGAGGCGGTAGTCATTCGCGCGCACCAGCTTCTCTGCAAGATCAGGGCGCTGTCGTCGCAAGTACGCGCGGGCCTTGAGCGCGTGAGCTGGCTGGGAGGCGATCTTGATGCGGTCGACGTCCTCAAGCAGTGGGATGACGTTCGTGACGTTCTCCCATGTCGTCGCGCTTTGATCTTCGAGGAGCACGGTGCCGTCGAAGTTGAGCGCCGACTTCGCGTAGTCAGCCATCACCTGGGCTTCCGTGGCGGCACTGCTGATCGCACCGCCGCTGAAGATCACACGGGTGCTGTGCGCACTGTCAGCGGCGATGGAGCGAATGCCAGCATGGACTCGCCATCGGTTGATGAAGTTCGCCGTCGCCTGGGGGTTCCGGTAGCCCAACACGACCACGGCCTCGGCAGCGCCCCCGCGGTTCCCCACGAGAGCTCGGGACCAGCGCCAGTTCAACCAATCGCCCCAGGCCAGGGCTGCAGCCCCAGCTATTGCCAGTCCTGTCTTTCGCCTCATGCGGCGACTCTAGGGCGCCTCGGTATGGCAGTTCCGCTCGCCTGGGGACGTCCGCGGTGGGCTTTTCCTTGCGGTCAGGCCTGGCCGCGTGGTCACTCTTTGGAGTGACCGCAGGGTACGGAGGAGGCCTTCCTCGTGATCCTGAACTCTGCGACGAGATCCAAGGGTTGACGAGGAAGGCCGTGGGGGTGAGTGTGCTGGTGTGTGCCGGCGAGCGGGAGGCGTTCGCGGAGCTGTCACGCTTTCGGACGGCCTTCTACGGGTGTCTGTCCGCGCAGGCGGATGCGTTCTTCGAACTGGCTGACGCGCTGCTGTGCGCGGACGGGCCGGTGCGGACGCCGGTGGAGCTGTCGCTGCTTGCCGAGCACCAGCGCGGCTACGGTGCTCCGTACGGAGCCTTGAACCACGGCCGCCTCGACGCTGATGCCTTGCGTGACCGGCTGATACCCCTGCCGTTGCCGCGGTTCGGCGGGCGGATCGTGCTCACCGTGGACGTTTCCCCGTGGCTGCGCTCGGACGCGGCCTGCTCGCCGGAGCGGCTGTTCTGCCTGGTCCACGGCCGTAACGGCCGCTCATCGGACCATGTGGTGCCAGGCTGGCCGTACTCGTTCGTTGCTGCACCGACTCCGGACCGCACCTCGTGGACCGCGGTGCTGGACGCGGTCCGCCTCGGGCCCGCCGACGACGCCGCGGCCGTCACGGCTGATCAGCTCCGGCAGGTCGTGGAGCGGCTGATCGGGGCCGGGCAGTGGCGGCCAGGGGACCGGGACGTGCTGATCGTGATGGACGCCGGCTACGACGTGATGCGCCTGACCTGGCTCCTGTCCGACTTGCCCGTCGAGCTGGCCGGCGCCTGCGCTCCGACCGTGTCCTGCGGCTGCCGAAGCCGCCGCGCATCTACGACCCGAAGGGCGGCGGCCGCCGAAGCACGGACCGGAGTTCCGCCTGACGAAGCCGGAGACCTGGCCGGAGCCCGCGGTGGTGACCGTGAACGACACGCCCCGCTACGGCAAGGCCGAGGCCCGTGCGTGGGACCGGGTCCACCCCAAGGCTCACCCACCGCTCGGCCTGGATCGGCCTGGACGGCGAACTCCCCCTGGTCGAGGGCACGCTGATCCGCCTCAAGGTCGACCACCTCCCCGGCGACCGCGACGCGCCGCCGGTCTGGCTGTGGTCCTCCGCGACCGGCATCAGCGAGGCCGACGTCGACTTCGTCTGGTCCCGCTACCTGCGAAGATTCGATCTTGAACACACATTTCGTCTGTTCAAGCAGTCCCTGGGTTGGACCCGTCGCCCCGCCCCCCGCGCGGGAACAAGGTCAGTGGCCGTGGGTGCGGCGGTAGGCGTTGATCAGGCGGGTCCGGTCGGTGTCGTGAAGGTGGCGGACCGCTTCGCGCAGGGTGACGCCGGAGATGCGGTCGATGCGGCTCTCCACCCATGCCGTCACGAAGTGGTAGTCGCGGCGGCTGGTTTCACGCAGTACCCAGCCGATGGCTTTCCTGATGAAGAATTCGGATTCTTCCAGCATGGCGTCGGCGTATCGGCTCAGCCGCTTCAGGTCGGCTGCGTCGGCGCGGATGCCGGGGAGCAGGGCAAGGAGGGCTGTGCGGCGGAGCCAGAAGTCCTGGTCGATGGCCCAGCGGTCGAGGACGGTCCCGGCCGTTTCCTTGTGCTGGAGGGTGATGGCACCGGCGCCGTGGACGGCGAGGGTGTCCACCAAGGCCCAGGTGCGGGCGGCTCGCAGCATCGCTTCCACTGTCACGAGGTCGGCGGGGGAGAGGAGGTCTGTGTGGCGGGTGAGGAGGTGGACGGCTGCCTGCCGGTGTTCGCAGACATCGCTGGTCCACAGCAGATCGGCCAGGGCCAGGACGTCCGACCGGGTGAGCGAACGCAGGTTGCGGCTTGTGGTGTTGACGGCGCGGCGCAGGTACGGGATGGGGACACCGAGGTGGACGAGGTCGCTGTGGAGGTAGTCACGGTCCCAGGCGGCGCGCTGTCGTGTGCCGAGGCGGGCGAGCTGCTCGGTGAGCTGGTCGGCCGCCTCGGCAAGTCGTGCGTGGGGCAGGCTCACGCGCCGGTTTCCAGGATGCGCTTGAGGGTGGCGAGTTCGGTGTCGACCAGGGCGATCTGCTCGTCGAAGTAGGCATCGGTGAAGGCCGGCGGCTGGAAGAACGTAATCATGAATTCAGTGCCGGTGCCGTTGGCCACGACACGGGCAGGGACCTGCCAGGACGCCTGGTCATCGAGGTAGTCGTGGTCGAGGATTCCGAGTTCGGCGTTGCCGCGGATGCGGAGCCTGGCAGGGCCTTGCGGGGTGGCCATCAGCCACCAGTCCGGCTCGTCGGTAGGCTCGATGGCCTTGATGTTGACGATCGCCCAGGCGGGCCAGTTGGCCGCGTCGGCGAGGAAGGCGTAGACGTCGGGGACGGGGCGCTCGATGGTGACGGTCTTGGTGACCGAGCGTGCGGTGGTGGGGGTGGTGCTCACGGTGGTGCCTTTCACGGGGTGGGTGGTGCGGGGGGCTCTGGGTGGGCTTCCCCGACGAGGTGGCGTATCCAGGACTCCAGCTGTCGGCGCTGGTCCGGTTCCAGGGCGGCGAAGAAGTGGGCGTCGTTGCGGTCGGCGATCTCTGCCAGCCTGGGCGCCAGGTCGCGGCCGGCGTCGGTGAGTGTCAGCCGCACGGTGCGGCGGGAGGCAGGATCCGGTTCTCGGGTCGCCAGGCCCTTGGCGGATAGGCGGTCGACCAGGCGGGAGACAGCGCCGGCATCGATGCCCATATACCGGGCCACCTCGCGGGTGGTGGTGGCGTCGCCTCGGTGCAGGGTGATCAGGACCGCCCATTGGGAGACGGTCACGTCGTGCTTGGCGAGTTCCCGTTCGAAGCGGCCGTGGACTTCGTCGGAGAGCCGGCGAAGCCAGTAGCCGAGGTGGTCGCGCAAGCCGCTGGTGGAAGATGTCACTCCTCCAGGGTGAGTGCCGCGACAACAGTTGTCAAGACAACACTTACGGGTGCCTTGGATCCCGCCTTTTCCCGGTGATGTACCGCTGGACGGTGTTGCGCTGCTTGTAGGCATCCGCATCGAAGGCGGGCGGGCGCCCACCTTGGCGGCGCCGCCGTAGACGGTGGCCGATCTGGTCCGAGGGCTGCGGGATGACCGCGCGGGTCTGTCGGCGTCGGGGGTGACTGCGGATCGCGCGGGATGAGTAGGCGCGGTCGGCCAGGACCATGGTGGGGCGGGTCCGGGGTCGGCCGCTGCCGGTTCTCGGCACGCGAATGCGGGCCATGACCGTCTCGAAGGCGGGCGCATCACCGGCCTGACCCGCGGTGACGGCCAGAGCCAGGGGCCGCGCATGGCCATCTGCGGCCAGATGGATCTCAGCCCGCCGCGGGAGCGCCCGAGTGCGTGGTCGGCCGACTCGTTGCGGCGCAGGGCCCCCTTTTGAGCGCTCCGGCGCCATGCTGATGAGCCCGGACAACGGTGGAGTCGACCGACACGGTCCAGCCGATGTCGGCGACGGCATCGGCTGCCGCCAGCAGGGCGGCGAGGATCTTCTCCCACGTGCCGTCGACGGCCCACCTGATCAACCGTTTGTGAGCAGTCTTGAACGGGCCGGGTTCCTCGGGGAGGTCCCGCCAGGGCGAGCTGGCGCGGTACATCCAGGTGATGGCCTCGAACGTGCGGCGGAGGTCGGCCCACCGCCGTCCGCGGACGAGATCGGCCGGCATCAGCGGTTCGATCCGATCCCACATCGCATCAGTGATCACTAATCGGACAGCCGCATCCCATCAACTGGTGGGCCCGCCAAAGAGACGCGGTCTAGGCGCTGGGGCTGTCGGGGCGCGTTGCTTCTGCTGTGTGCAGGAGCGGTGTGAAGACGGACGTGCCCCGGGGCAGCACGAGTTCGGTGCGCTACCGGTGGGCGATGCTGCTGGCCCCGGCCGGCGGGAACCGGGTGCCTGATCCGCGCTACCCGACCCGACGGCCAACGTATGCCGAAGACGTATAGGCCACACGGCGCGACGGAAGCGAGCTGCGGGGCCGCGAAGCCCTGCGCGAGCTGTACGCGGGACGGTTCACCAAGAAGCGCCGCCGCGCCGAGATCATCGGACGGCTCACCCGAGGGCGACCGGGCCGTCGACCACGAGGTCGCCCACGGCCTGGCCGACGAGCCGATCCGCGTCCTCGTCGCCCACCGAGCGCGGGACCGACTGAGCGACCGAGTCACCTTCCTGTGAAAGCTTGGTTCGGCTCTCACCGGGTCCGGTTCACGGTCGGCAGCGGGTGCGGTGGGGAGGCCGGGTGCGCCGACGGGGCGCCGCCCGCCTCGCGGGACTCCGGCAGCCACATGGCCAGGATCGGGCTGGTGCGGTCGAAGACCTTGATGGCGGTCACGCAGGCCGGAAGGAGACCGCCCAGGCTTTCGCTCGCGGCCAGGCCGGCGACTGCCTTCTCCGTGCCCGCCTCCGGCGCTGCCCCGGCCGGACGCGCTGCCACCGTCACCAGTCCCACGTGTCGCCCCTCCAGCTGATGCAGCAGCCACGTGCTGGACAGACCCACCTCCCGTGCGGCGTCCCGCAGATGGGGCCAGGTGCGGGCCAGGAGTTCCGGCACGTCGGCTTCGGCTCCCTCGCCACCCGCCGTGACCGTCCAGCGCTCGAAACGGTTCACGTGGTGCGAGGTCGAGGCAGAAGCGGGCGGCGATCTGGGCGGAGAGGTAGCAGACGCGCAGGAGCCGGCGGTGGTAGCGGTGCGGTCGGCGCATGTTGCCGCTGATCCGGCCCGAGTCCCGTGGAACCGGAGCGAGGCCGGCGACTCCGGCAAGTCGCCCCGCACTGCCGAACGCATTCATGTCCCCGCCGGTGCAGGCGATGAACTCCGCCCCCAGCAACGGGCCCATGCCAGGCATGCTGACGATCACTTCGGCGTCGCGATATTCACGGAAACGAGCCGCGATCTGCGCGTCGATGCCGACGATCTCCTCGTCAAGCGCCAGCACCGTCCTGGCCAGCGTGTTGACCACGGCTGCGGCCGTGGTCTCCCCGGACACGGCGGTGTGCTGGGCCTGGGCCGCGGCCACCGCCGTGTCCGCCAGGACCTGGGCGCCACGTACCTTGCGGTTCTTCAACCAGGTCGCCAGCCGGCTCGGACCGATCCGGCGCAGGGTGGCCGGGGTCTGGTACCCGGTCAGGAGAACGAGGGCACCCTTGGATGCCGCATAGTCGAACGCCCGCTCCAGAGCGGGAAAGTACTCCAGCAGCTGAGCCCGCAGACGGTTGATGGCCCGGGTGCGGTCGGCCGCGAGGTCGTAGCGACGGGCGGTGAGGATCTTCAAGTCCACGGCGATCTCGTCCTAGTCCTGCAAGGGCTGCAGGTCACGGCGCATGCGTCCCTGGTCGGCGATGACGTAGGCGTCTTTGGCGTCGGTCTTGCCCTCGCCTCGGTAGCTGCGGGAAGCATGGTGGACCGTGCGGCCGGGGATGTAGAGAAGCCTCTGATCGTGGCCTGCGAGCAGCGCGATCAGCAGGGCGGCTCCGCCCGCGTTCAGGTCGACGGCCCACGTCACCGGGTCGCTCTCGGCCAGTGCCAGGACGTCGGCTATCAGCTCCAGCAGCTCGGCCTCGTTGTTCGGTACGCGGCGCGAGAGCACCTTCGTCCCGTCCGTGTCGATCACCGTGCAGTGGTGCGCGGCCTTGCCGGTGTCTACCCCCGCCCAGAACTCGGGCACCGAGCCTCCCTCATCGATCGGTTGTCTGGCCCTGCAGACGACCACGCCGACGTGTCCTTTCGAAGCGATCTCTGTTCGCTCATCCCGATGAGTGGCCGTGTCGTCGCGGGGCACCGGGCGGCCAGTCAGTCAAAGCCACACGTACGGCATGAGCGCTTCCAGCCACAAGCCCCTGGGTCTCCCGATCGTACGAAGGACCGAAACCAACCCGCCAACACGGTAAGGAGCGCTTCAGGTGGCGAGTTGAGTGCTTCAGATGGCGGCGTCAGGCGCGACGCCGGTCAGCTCCGCGCTCGCCTCCCACAGCCGACGTGCCGTTTTGGCGTCCTCCAGCTGGGCCCACAGCCGCTCGTGGTGCGGCCGACCCCGCAGTCCGAAGACGCGCGGGCCCCACAGCTCACCCCCGGCGATCTGGGGGTCGAGCGCGGCCTGGACCGCGGGCCGGGCACCCGCATGCTTGCCTTGGAGCACAAGTGCGGCGGCCGCCCCGAGCAGCGCCGCCCCGGCCTTCCGTACGTGGACCGGCGGCCGCGACGGGGTGAGCGAGTCCAGCGCACCGCCAGGATGGACCACCACGCTCGACACCGTGCTGCCCGCGGCCCGCAGCCGGCGGTCGAGTTCCAGGCCGAAGTACATCTGGGCCAGCTTCGACCGGCCGTAGGTGCGCTTGGCCCGATAGCCGGTCCGGGACTGCAGATCGTCCAGGTCGAGCCGCTCGGACTTGGCAGCGAAGCTGCCGACGGTCACGATGCGGGCGCTCGGCGCGGCTTCCAGAAGCGGCAGCAGCCAGTGGGTGAGCGCGAAGTGCCCGAGGTGGTTCGTTCCGAAATGCACCTCATTGCCGTCCCGCGTCTCCCTCCGCTCCAGCCCTTCGCGGAGGACGCCGGCGTTGTGGACCACCGCGTCGAGGCGCTCCACCTCCAGGGATTCCGCGGTTCCCCGCAGCGAGCCGAGGTCGGCGAGGTCCAGGCCCACCGAACGCACCCGCGCACCGGGCACCCGCGCACGGATCGCGTCCATGGCGACCTCGGCCCGCTCGGCGCTCCGGCTGCCCAGCACCACCGTGGCGCCGGTACCGGCTAGCTGCTCGGCGGTGAAATACCCGATACCTGCGTTGCCGCCGGTGACCAGATACACGCGGTCAGCGGCGGAAGGGATCTGAGACATGGCGGGAACTCCCGTGAGGTGCGACGGTGGCTCCCGGTGGAGCAACCTGGCGCCCACGCTGCCACTGGCCTCCGACATTTCACCGATATCCGTCCGACAGGGCGGAGCCGACCGCGCTCCACGCGCAGCCCTCGCAATGGATGTCCGAATGCCATGCGGTGCCGGGGATCTCCGACCGGCGCGCCTACACCTCGATGTGCGAGCCCATGATGACCGTGCGGTCGCGGGGAAGGCCGAAGTACTCGGCGGCGTCGGCGGTGATGTAGGACGTGGCGATGAACAGCCGCTTGCGCCAGGGCGCCATCGTCGGTGCCTTCCCGCGCCGGAGTTCGATTTTTGACAGGAAGTAGGACGCCTGGTCGAGCTGCAATGTTCCTTCGGTCTGGGCCGGGGTGAGCATCGCCAGTGTGCCGGGCACGTCGGGTGTCTCCATGTAGCCGAACCGGGCGGTGACGTAGATGATCCCGTCATCGGCGTAGCCCAGGTCGTCGACGGCGAGCCGTTCGCCGGCCGGGACGCGGGGCACGGTCTGGGTCTCGATGGAGAGGATCACGACCTGGTCGTGACGTACATGGTTGTGTTCGACGTTGGCCCGCATGGCCAGGGGTGCGGTCTGCTTGCCCCGGTTGAGGAAGACGGCCGTCCCGGGGATCCGGAGCGTCGCCACTTCGCCACTGCGGAGGTGGTCGATGAACTCGGGCAGCGGGCCCTCGTGGTGTGCTCGTTGCGCGGTGACGAGTTCGCGTCCGCGCTGCCAGGTCGTCATGACGGTGAACGCGGTCAGACCGATCAGCAGCGGCAGCCACGCGCCGTGGACGAGCTTGGTCATGTTGGCCGCCACGAACAGCAGGTCCACGAAGAGCAGCACGCTTGCGCCGATGGCGACCAGCCACTTGGGCGTGCCCCACTTCGCGCGGGCGACGTAGAAGAACAGCAGGGTGGTGATGGTGATGGTGCCGGTCACCGCCATGCCGAATGCGAAGGCCAGTGCGGCGGAGCTGCGGAAGGCGAAGACCAGGGTGAGGACCGAGACCATGAGCAGCCAGTTGATCCAGGGGACGTAGATCTGGCCGATGGTGGACTCGGAGGTGTGCGCGATCCGCAGCCTCGGCAGGTAGCCGAGCTGGGCTGCCTGGGAGGCGACCGAGTAGGCGCCGGTGATCACCGCCTGGGAGGCGATCACGGTGGCCGCCGTGGCCAGCACGATCATCGGCCACCGGCCCCATTCGGGCACCAGCAGGAAGAACGGGCTGCTGATGTTCTTCGGGTCGGCGAGGATCAGTGCACCCTGGCCGAGGTAGCTCAGGACGCAGGCCGGGAAGACGAGGAACAGCCAGCCGCGGGTGATCGACCGGCGGCCGAAGTGCCCCATGTCGGCGTACAGCGCCTCGGCGCCGGTGACTGCGAGCACGACCGCGGCCAGGGCGAAGAAGGCGGTGCCGAAATGGCCGACCAGAAAGCCCAGGGCGTACGTCGGCGACAGCGCCCTCAGGATCTCGGGACGGTCGACGATGCCGGCCACGCCGCTCGCGCCGATCGCCGTGAACCAGACGATCATCACCGGCCCGAACACCCGGCCCACCGCCGCGGTTCCCCTGCGCTGGACCAGGAACAACACGATGATGATCACTGCGGTGATCGGCACGACCGCGCTGTCCAGCGACGGCTCGACGACCTTGAGCCCTTCGACCGCGGACAGGACCGAGATCGCCGGAGTGATCATGCTGTCGCCGAAGAACAACGACGCGCCGAAGATACCCAGCGCGGCCAGCACAGTCGTCGCTCGTCGGCCCCGCGAGCCCCACCGCCGTACGAGGGTGATCAGCGCCATGATGCCGCCCTCGCCGTCGTTGTCGGCGCGCATCGCCAGCAGGACATAGGTGACCGTAACGATGATCACCACCGACCAGAACACGAGCGAGACCACGCCGTACACGTTCTGCGTGGTCACCGGAACGGGGTGCGGGTCACTCGGGTTGAACACGGTCTGCAGGGTGTAGATCGGGCTCGTCCCGATGTCACCGAAGACCACGCCCAGAGCACCGATCACCACCGCGAGACGCAGCGAGTCGTGCGCGCTCGGACCACGAGCCTCCGGCGGCCGCGAGGCTGATCCGCCGTCGGATGCGGTTCCGTGCCGGTGATCGGCCATAGCCATCCTCCTCCGCGCAGCCTGCTCTGTCGCAGACCAGGTGCATTACGGCGGACGATACCCAGCCCCTGCACAACCGTTCGCAGGCACGCGCCGCTATGTTCGAACGACGCGGTGCGGTTCTCAAGGCGTGTTCGGATCCTCACAGCGGACGGGCATCCGCAGCCGGGTGAGTGTCTGGCCGTCACCTGCCGGGGGAAGCAGGACGATGTCCAGTTCCGCCGCCGTGAGCTCGCCTCCGGTCCGCAGCGGCGGCAGGTCCAGGCACAGGTGGTAGTCGTGCGACGCGCCGTCCTGGAGGCCGACGGGATACTCGACGATGTGGGGGCCGAGTGGATGCCCGCGGCCGGACAGGTCCTCCACGGCAGGCGCGATCTGTTTGAGGAAGCGTACCCGGGTGCCGTCCGGTGTCGTGATCCGCAGGGCGAGGTCGTGGGGGAGGGTCTGGCGGGTCCGGTCGATGAGCGAGGTCAGTTGGGGGCCGAGGCTCGGGGGTGTGAGGGCGGTGTCCGAACTGCCGCCCAGCGCCGAGGAGATGGACGTGAGCTGGGCCACCGACCAGTCGTCACCGATGCCGCGGATGTGGCAGGTGAACCGGCCGGCGCACGCGCTGAGAGCGGCCGTCCGTTCGTCGTCGTCCTCGGCCCGGGCTGTCAGGTCGGTCAGGAGCACGGCGGTGCGCACCGCGCCGGTGTGGGCGGCGAACAGTTGGTCGGCGAGGCGTATCCAGCGGCCGAAGGCGGCGTCCTCGACAGGTTCGAGGCGGGCCAGGGCGGCGCGTGCCTCGGCCTTGGTCGTCGTGCTCGCCCGGACCAGGCGCATGGTGTCGGGGTAGAGCATCCGGGCGTACTCCGAGCCTGCGACGACGGCGAAGGAGATCCCCTCGTCGAGGCCGTCGACGGCTGTTGCGACGGTCCGGGTCACGGCGCGGAAGTCCGCTTCGGGCAGTCGTGTCGACAGGCCGAGCAGGAAGACGAGCGTGTTCGGGGCCGCGCTCGTCGTGTGCGGGGCGGCGTCCGCGCCCGTCATCGTCACGATCGCATGGGCCTCGGTGGCGCCAGGGGCGAGGTACTCGTTCTGGTAAAGGGTGAGGCTGAGCCCGGACGTGACGGCAGCTGGACGGGTGAGGGCCGGTGCCCTTGGGTCGGGGGCGGAGGGCACCGAAGGGTTGGTGCCGCGTCTGAGCGGCACTTCCAGACGGTACCGGTCGGCGATGTACCTTCCGTCGACGTTCACGCTTCTCCCGTTCCGCCTCGCCGTAGCACGCTCAGGCGTCGTACGCGACGGGCAGTGTCAGCTCGTACGGGAACTCCTCGGCGTTCCGCAGGAAGGTGATCCGGAGGCGGAGTCCGCGGGCCTCGGCGGGGACGCCCGGCTGCCCGGCGATCGTTCCGCTGGTGTAGCTGCCGTCGGGGGCCGAGCCGAACGCGCCGCCCCAGTCCGTGTACTCGTTGCCCAGGTCGTCCTCGGCCTCCAGGGCGAGGAGGATCGGGCTCGTCCCGTCCGGTGTCTCGGGGAGGGCGGGGGTGAGGAAGTACCTGATGGCGAAGGAGTCCGGTTCAAGGGCCAAGGCGCGGAGCGTCAGCTCGTGGCTGCCGCCGAGGACCGGGAGGGAGGTCGGCAGGGCGTTGCTGGCCATGGTGGGATCACGCGCTTCCGGGCTCGGGGACCTGACAGGGGTGCAGCGGTCGGCGTCGGCCATCACCGCCTGCGCGGGCGTGATCGCAGTCTTCCCGGGGGCGCCCGGGCGCCGCAACGCCTGGCGCGTCAGAGATGCGCCAAAGGCGATACGGCGGCGGGCGGTTGGACGTCAGGTCTTGTGGGCCGGAATGTCCTCCCTGCGGGGTGCGGTCGGTTCGCCGCGGCGAACCGAGCCGGGGGCGCGGGCGGCGGGGTGGTCGGCGTGAGCGGCTGAGGTGAGTTGCCAGGGGACGCTGGTGACCATCACGCCGGGGGTGAACAGCAGGCGGCTCTTGAGCCAGAGGGCGGGAAGCCTTGCCTCTGGCCTTACCCAATCCACAGGGCTGGTTCTGCATCGGCTTCACCGATGAGGTTCGCCCTGGCCAGGTGGTCACCCGCCGGTTGGTCGATCGGGACGTCGTCGCGTATCGCACGCAGAGCGGCTTGCTGCGCGTAGTCGGCTGATCCCAGATTTCCGTGAAGCCGGTCATGCTTCTGCGCGCCGGTGACGGTCTGTCACCGAGAGCGCGATGCTTGTCGAGTGTGAGGGCCCCCGACTCCCAGCTCTGTCCCCAGGGGCAAAGTAGCCCGCCGGTTGGTTTCAGGACTGCGGGGCGGCGGTCTTCTTGGCTGGCGGGGGACGGTCTTGGTCTTGTCGAGGTGCTCATACACCGTCGACCGTGGCACGCCGAACATGTCGGCGATCTGCTGGACGGTCTTCTCCCGCTCGTCGTAGAGACGTTGGGCGAGCGCGGCCTGGTCCTCGGTGAGCTTCGGCCGGCGTCCGCCGACCCGCCCCCGGGCCCGCGCGGAGGCGAGCCCGTCGTTCGTATTCGCCACGATCAGCTCGCGCTGGAGCTCTGCCAGTACGGACAGCATCCCGAACATGGCCCTGCCTTCAATGGTGGCGGTGTCGATGCCCTGCTCGATGACGTGCAGCCCGATACCGCGCTCGCGCAGGTCGGCGCCGAGGGTTACCAGGTGCAGGACCGAGCGGGAGAGCCGGTCGAGCCGGGTGACCTTCAAGGCGTCGCCCTCGCGCAGCAGCTGCATGACGAGGTCGAGCTTCGGGCGGGACGCCTTCGCGCCGCTGGCGACGTCGATGTGGATGTTGTCGCGGTCGACGCCGTGGCGGAGCAGTGCGTCGATCTGATGATCGGGGTTCTGGTCGGCCGTCGATGTGCGGCAGTAGCCGATGAGCATGTCGGCCGGCGAAACCGACTACGCCCACCGCCTGCGGAGTAGGCGGCCCCTTCAGTCTGCCAACTGCTGTAGCCATTCGCGCAGCAGAGCCGTCTCCGTGTCTCGCAGAGGTACCCCGGTGCTGAGGGCGGTTTCAAGTGCGGCATCGAGGGCGAGTGCGTGCGAGGCCAGGTCGGACCCGGATGAGGCGGGCGAGTCCGTGGTGACCGAGGCCATGACGGTGTCCCGCAGCCGCGCCGAAGTGGTCAGGTCCCGCTGCGAGGGCTCTTCACCGATCAGCGCCAGCGTTGCACCCGTCGTCGCCGCATGGATGACGCGGGTCGCCTGCTCCACCGGAACCCGGAGGCGCCCGGCCTCGGCCGCCCGGCCCAGCAGCCTCACCAGCAGGGCGTGCGCCTCGTCCGCGGCCGGGGGCCGGCGCCCGGGCCGCGCAGTGCCATACATGAGCACGTAAAACGCGGGGTGCCGCAGTCCGAAGTCGACGTGCAGGTCCCAGCCGCGGTAGAGGTCGGCCACCGGGTCGTCCGGGGTCAGCGCCAGTGCCTCCCGTTTCTCGGCCAGGTACATCTCGAACCCGTAGGCGGCCAGCTCGGCCAGGAGTCCGTCCTTGTCGTCGAACATCCGGTAGAGCGCGGGGGCCGTGATGCCCGCGGCTGCGGCGACCGCGCGCGTGGAGACCGCTTCGCTGCCGCCCTCCTCCAAAAGCTTGGCGGCCACCTGCAGTACCTGGCGTCGCGCGGCGCGTCGTCCCTCGTTCATGGAACAACGATATCCCATATTGCGTATCGCCGCCTTATCAGTGCTACCGTCTAGAGCGGAACGACGATCCATGCTGATGGTGGTCGGCGCCGGCCCGCGACACCTGGGCATGCCCCGCACCCCGGCCCGGGACGTCGGTCCCCACTCGTAGAGCAGTGCGGCCGACCGCCGCACCGGGCAGCTCATCGTCTGCCGGCACACCACCGAACACGCCGCATCGCGGCAGGATAGGAACACCCGTGTCCGATATCTCGATCGTCATCGCGTCGCATTCCGGCTACGGCCACACCGCGCAGATTGCCACTGCCGTCGCCGACGGCGCGCGCTCCATCGGCGGGACGCACGTCCACCGCGTGGACGTCGCCTCCCTCAGCGACGCCGACTGGGACCTGATGGACGCCGCGGACGCCATCATCTTCGGTACCCCCACCTACATGGGCACCGCGTCGGGGGCGTTCCACGCCTTCGCCGAGGCCACCACCAAGCGGTGGATGACCCGCGCCTGGAGCGACAAGCTCGCGGCGGGATTCACCAACTCCGGCTCCATGAGCGGCGACAAACTGCACACCCTGCAGTACTTGGCGCTCCTGGCGGCCCAGCACGGAATGCTCTGGGTGAGCCTGAACCTCCTGCCGGGCTGGAACACCACCACATCCAGCCCCCAGGACGACAACCGCCTCGGCTTCTACCTCGGCGCCGGCGCACAGAGCTTCAACGACACCCCCGCCGTCCACGACGCAGACCTCAACACCGCCCGCCACCTCGGCCGGCGCGTCGCCGAGCACACCCGCATCCACCGCGCCGGACTGACCGCCGCAGCGCACTGACACAACGGTTCGCCAGAAATTGCCTTCTAGTTTCTTTCCGAGGAGTGAGTCATGCAGCACCGGACACTCGGAAGGCAGGGCCTTGAGGTCTCGGCGATCGGCTACGGCGCGATGGGCCTGACGATGGCCTACGGACCCACCGACGAGGAGGCCGGCGTCGCCGCCCTCCGCCGCGCACACGACCTGGGCGTCACCTTCTTCGACACCGCCGAGATGTACGGCTGGGGCACCGGATCCAACGAGATCCTCGTCGGAAAGGCAGTCAGGGACTTCCGCGACGACGTGGTCCTGGCCACCAAGTTCGGCGTCGACATGTCGGTACCGCCCGAGCAGATCGGCGGCCCTCTCAACAGCCGGCCCGACAACATCCGCAAGGTCGCCGACAACAGCCTGCGCTACCTCGGCGTGGACCACATCGACGTCTTCTATCAGCACCGCGTCGACCCCGAGGTGCCCATCGAGGAGGTCGCAGGCACCGTCAAAGAACTGATCGACGCGGGCTGGGTGAAGTACTTCGGTCTCAGCGAGGCCGGGCCCGAGACGATCCGCAGGGCGCACGCCGTGCAGCCGGTCTCCGTCCTGCAGACCGAGTACTCCCTGTTCGAACGGGACGTCGAGCAGCTTTTCCCCACCCTGGACGAACTCGGCATCGGCTTCGTCGCCTACTCCCCCCTCGGCCGCGGGTTCATCACCGGCACCGCCAAGCCCGCCGGCCAGTACGAAGCCACGGACATCCGCAACGTCGACCCGCGCTGGCAGCCAGGCAACTTCGAGAAGAACATCGAAGCCGTCGACCGGCTCGCCGAGCTCGCGGCGGCCAAGGGTGCCACCGTCTCCCAGCTGGCCCTGGCCTGGCTCCTGACCCGGGGCGAGCACGTCGTGCCGATCCCCGGCACCCGCAGCCCGAAGCGCATCCAGGAAAACGTCGGCGCCGCCGACCTCACCCTCACCGACACCGACCTCAAGGCCATCGACGAGATCCTGCCTCAGGGAGGCTTCGGCGCCCGCTACGCCGAGGGGCACGTGCCCACCTGGATCTGAGACCCGCCCTGGGACAGATGCACTCGGACACCGACGGCGGCACACAGGCCCGGTAAGGCCCGGATCACCGGAGCCTTGCAATGCCAGCCACGGCGAGAGTGCCCGAAGCCGTTGGAGCTGGCTTCGGGCACTCTCTTCGACGGCGCCGAACACTCAGCTGGGCATCGTCGCGGTGGGCTCAGGGAAACGCGGCCGGGGCACTGTGATCGATAGCCCCAAGTCGAGCCGCTTGTCCATGTCGAGGCGGAACGTGCCGTACGGGTTGATGTTCGACCAGAACAGCGCGGTCAGCCCACGCCGGTCCTCGGCACTCAGCTTCTTCGCCCAGGCGGGCTCGGCGAGAACCTGCTGGAGCAGCAGGGTATTGATGTGCACGAGGCTCGACTGAAGGAGGTGCAGGGCGAGCATGGAGGTCTCGGCGTGCTCCTTGTCCGGGCCGGTCAGGGCGCCGTCCTTGCCGTAGTGGAGCACTGTGTTCGCGCTGTTCCAGTTCTCCACGACCTGGAGCCCACCGTGGATCTCGCGGCGCAGGCCGGGGCTGGCGAGGTAGTCGCAGGCGAAGATCGTGCGTACCGCGCGGCCGAGTTCTTCGAGCGCGGCGTAGGTGGGGTGCTTGGGGCCACCGCGAGTGAAGCGCCGCAGCACCTGCTCGGCCTCTGCCGTACCCAGGCGCAGGGCGGTGGCGTACTTGACCATCTGGTCGTACTGCTGGGCGATCAGGTCCCAGCGAATCGAGCGGGTCAGGGAGCCGCCGAGCGCCGGCCAGCCGGGCGGGTCGTCGTCGGGCCGGTACAGGCGGACGCTGCCGATGTTCTTCAGCCTCGGCAGCAGGCGGAAGTTCAGCAGCTCAGTGAAGGCGAACCCGACCACGGAGGCGCCGTGGGTGTCGACGTAGTTCGACTCGATCTCGGCGTCCGTGCAGTGCCGCAGCAGGCCCTCGATCATCGCCGCGACCTCGGACGACGAACAGGACTTCAGCTGGGAGTAGATGCAGACGTTCTTCCGCTCCACGTGCCAGTAGATCATCACGCCGTTGCCGCCGTAGCGGGCGTGGTATTCGGTCATGAAGTTCGAGGACCAGGACCCGAACTTCTTCGAGTCCGACGCGCATGCCGTGCCCTGCCCCCACCATGCGGTGTCGCGGGCCGCGAAGGTGGCGTTCACCAGTTTCGTCACGGCGGCGCGGAGGTTGTCGACGGTGATGAAGTGCCGGCGCACGTGCCGCAGCGCGGCTTCGGTCTCGCCGTGCTCGCCGGTCGCCACGATGGCGCGGATGCCCATGTTCGTACCGAGAGCGAACAGGGCGAGCAGCAGCCGACGCTGGAGGACGGCGCGGTCGATGCGCTCGTAGGCGGCGACGGAGGCGAACTCGTCGGTGAAGCCGGTGGCGAAGTCGGCGTTCTTCACCACGTCCAGGAGGTCGAGGACGCCCCAGCGTCGTACGACCTCGTCCTTGAGCGCCTGGAGGCCGGTGGGCTCGTCCAGCTTCTCCAGCTTCGGGACCGTGATCCACGGCTCGCCGTGCCGGGTGGTGACCTTCACCCCGCCCGCGGAGCCGTCCGCGAGCGCGGCCGACAGCCGGTCCAGTCCGGCCGTCATGCGCTGCTTCAGGTCCGTAATGAACGCCTGCGGGTCCATCGGCTGGCGGATCGCGGCATAGTGCACGGTGCGGGTGGCCTCGAAGTCGCCGGGCAGGTCGTCCTCCGGGTTGCGCCAGCGCAGCCCGCCCTCAATGTAGATCTCGCGGCGGCGGATCGCGTCCCGCAGCGCGACCAGGACGCACAGCTCGTACGGGATCCGCTCGACCTTGCCCTTGTCGTCGACGACCGCCTCGCGCCAGTCCTTGCGCACGACGCCCTCCATCGGCACCGCGTCACCAGCGTCGTAGAAGCGGGTCTTACCGTCGACGTCGGCGTACTTGGCCAACAGAATCAGCGCGTCCATCACCGGCCGGTAGGCGGTGTTGTTGCACCTGAAGCCCAGCATGTTCAGCAGCGACGGCAGCATCTGTCGGTAGTACGAGCTGTACGACGAGCGCAGCGTGGTGCGGACCTTGGCCTTGAAGACCTTCTCATTCGCCTTCGCCTCGGCGACCAGGTCGCGCAGCGTCTTCTCGCCGACGACCGGGTACAGGGCCGTGCGCACGATCTCGTCCGGCTTGCCGATCGCGGCGTCGGCGAGCCTGAAGAGGATGCCTTCCTTGCCGCGGACCTTCTTCAGCTCCGCCGTCAGCTGCCTCTCCACCCGGCGCTCGGCACGGGCGTTGATCTTCTGCACCAGGGCGACCAGCAGATCCACCAGGGCATCGGTGATCTCCGCCTGCCGGGACGAGCAAAGCGCCGCAAGCAGCGTGATCCGTACGTCCTCGGCGGTGTCCCTGAAGTCCGAGGGGTACATCTTGATCGCCCGCGCCCGCCACGCGGCCAGCAGCTTCTCCGAGCAGTCCGCGAACAGCCCGTCAGGCAGGCCGAGTTTCCGCACGTCGTTCAGCTTGGTGATCTCCGCCAGCAGGGAGTCCAGGCCGACCGCACCCGGGTCGCGCTTGAGCGCGGCCAGCAGGGCCGCGCCGTCCTCGTTCTCCTCGGCCACCAGCGCCAGAAGCCGGGCCACCCCCGCGCCGCCCAGGCGCTCAATGGTCCGTGCGCAGAACGCCTTCTCCGCCCGGGTCTGGGCCGCGGTGACGATGCGGTCGATGCGGCCCGGCGGCTCGATGCTCCTCTCCCGGCACTCCACCAGTAGGGCCTCGCGCAGCCGGTCCTCCACCAGCTCGACCGGGCACACCTCATCGGCGAGCCACTCGATCAGCTTTTCCTCGTCCGCCCGGGTGGCGGGCCGGAACTTCAGAGCCTCGCGGATCTGCTTGCGGTGGTTCTTCGCCGACCGGCTGGTCAGGTCGTACTTCACGAAGTCGGCGGCTGGCACCTTCACCAGTCCGGCGACGTACTCCACTGCGGACTGCGGAACCTCCTCCAAAAGATCCGGGAACCGGCCCTCCGACTCGAAGAACTTCAACATCAGTGCGAAGCCGAGCCGTGTCGATCCGCTCTTGTTCGCCACCAGGTCCCAGTCGCCGTCCACCAGCGTCCAGCTCGCCAACAGCTCTTCCGGCGACCGCTCTTGCCGCACACCCGCCCCTTCCCTCGCCTGCCCCGGGCTTCACTCGGACGGCCCAACGAGGCGCCCGAGGGCAAGGAAACCGGTCATCTGACTATCTGAAAGCTACCCGCCGGTTACTTTGCCCCTTGGGGCAGAGCTGGGAGTCCGGGGCCGAACCGGTGGGGCTGTGGTGCGCGATGCCCTGATGGCCTGTCAGTCTCTCCGGCTCCGGGAGATCGCGTCTGGTACGCACGCCCTCTCTGGTATCTGTTGCGGTATCTACTGCGCTATCCGTTGCAGTATCTGTTGCCCCGCGTCTTTCGTGTCTCGGGTATTGGGGCTGGTCACCAGGGGAGTTGGGGTGTGGTGGGGGGTCTGACATCCCCTCCACGGCCACTCGCCACGTCCCCAGAATAAGGAACGGGGAGGAATGGGGGCGGGGGTGTGCGGTCGTGGAGGGGGTCGGGGTCGGCCTTTTGGTTGCGCGTCGCCGGGGGCTCCGCGCTGCACCCGGGGGCCGTGTGAGTCGCTGTGTGCCTCTCTCCCGCGTTTTCGTCCCGCCCGGGTCTCCTCGCGGGGCAGTGTGCGAGAGGGTGTCAGATCGGCCTACAGCGCTTCGTGTTGGTGGCCGCAGCGGGCGGCGGCACACGGGTCCGGCTTCCTCAAGACCCCTTGTAGGGAAGTAGTTGGCGGCGCCCACGGCTTCCGGTGGTCCCCTTGTCCGCCAGGTCAGAGCACGCTTCTGGGGCCTGGCCGAGGGGCGCCCGGTGCGACCAGAGGCGCGACCAGAGGCGCGGCCTTCTGTGGGGCTCCCGGGCGGTCGTTCATGGGTGGTTGACGAGCTTGGTGAAGGCGTAGATGCCGCCTGCGATGGTGGCCAGTGAGGCGACGCATGCGAGGGCGGGGACGGCTGCGGGGTGTTCGAGCAGGACGTAGAAGAGGAACGTGGCGGCCAGGACGAGGACTACGACCAGCACGGCCTGGAGCTGGCGCCGCAGCGAGGCGTCCGTGGAGGCCGGCACCGGCTCGGGGGTGGGGGCCGGGGGTTGGGCCGGATCGGTCGGCGGGATCGGGTTCGGGTGGGTGGTCACGGTGGGGCCTCTCGATGGGTTGGCGGGTGGGACGAGACGTCAGACTCGGGGCCGGACCTGGTAGCCGGGCCGGGGCGCCTCGTTCAGATCAGCACGATGATGGATCGAACAGTTAGCGGTGCAAGAGGCGTTGACCTGCGACTTTCGATGGCCGGGCCGTACGGGCCCGTCTGGTGGGTGTGCGGGGACTGTGTGGTGCCGCCCGGCCCGGTCCGCCGACCCTGGGCGCGGCGCAGCGAATTTCCCCGGAACCCCTTCACCGTGAATTCACGTATGCCATGGTGGACTTCTTCAATTGAAAAGCGAGCGGGACCGTCGGACACACAATCCGCCATCAGAGAACCGGAACTGACGGAGTCCCAAATTCCAGGGAGCGCCGAAAAACGAGCCGCCCCCATTCCGCATCCAGACAAAGGAATTCGCGAAGCGAATTCCGCCAGGCCGAATCGCGGAGCGATTCGAGCCCAGGCCAACGGAGTTGGCCGTAATTCCGGCGAAGCCGGAATTTAGCCGCGCGGAGCGCGGCATCTTTTCCGTCGCGTAGCGACGGCGCGTCGTGTCTGCGG
>NZ_MECJ01000021.1 GCF_014596475.1 Streptomyces sp. CBMA152
ACCCAGCCGCGCGCGCGGTCCACGGCCTCGGGCCCGCACATCCGCTCGAAGGCCTGGACGGCGGCCTCGGCGACGGTCGGTGAACCGGTGCTCACGGCGGCTTCGACCAGGTCCAGGACGCGGGCGTCGCGCGACTCGGCGAGGTAGTGCAGGGCGGCGCAGCGGGCGCCGTCGGAGCCGGTGCCGGCCGCTTCGACGATCGCCTCGCGGTCGTCGGGTCCGGCCACCGCGCCCAGGCAGCGGGCGGCGGGCAGCGACAGGTCGGCGCCGCGCTCGCGGCCCTCCTCGGCCCAGTGCAGGACCGCCGCGACGCTCCAGCCGGGGCGGGGTCCGGACGGCCGCATCTGGCGCTGCCAGCGGTCGAAGGACCCGGCTTCCTGGGCGGCGCGCACGCGCGCGCCCACCGCGTCCCGCATGTCCTCGGCCCACAGCCGCCAGGGCCGGGGCTCGAAGGCGTCGCGGACGGTGGCCGCGAGTTCGGCGTCGCCCTCGGGGGTGCTGGGGAAGCGGGCGAGGACGGAGTCGGCGAGGGCGCGCAGCCCGGCGTCGTCGTCGCGCAGCGCGAGCTCGTCGAGCGCCCAGCCCCAGTTGGCGCCGTGCACAGCGTACCGGCGCAGCAGCAGGAGCGCGTCGTCCCTGCCGTAGGAGGCGAGGTGGCCCAGGACCGCGAGGGCGAGCCCGGTGCGGTGCTCGTCGCCGTCCAGGACGTCATCCGTACTGAACAGATGGGCCTCGATCTCGTCGAGTCCGCCGTCGAGATCCAGGTAGAGGCGCGCGTAGTACAGGGAGCGGTTCTCCACCTGCCAGTCGTGGCGGGGGTCGCTCAGTACACAGTGGTTCAGGGCCGCCAGGGCTTCTGGGCGCGGGGCGGCGAGCGCGTGCAGGGTGCCGTCGCCGCGGCCCCTCTGCAGCAGGCCGAGCAGCGTACCGCTCGGCGCTATGACTGGATCGAACATGGAAATAGCCTCACATCAAGCTGTCGACGCAACCGGGATTCGTGCCGTGCCCTAGTAGGCCGCGCGCCAACATGTTCGGCCGTCCGCCGTCTTCCGCTTGTTGTGGACCATCTTCCTGCCTCTCGTCGTGGCCCCCGATGTAAGGACCCTGCCCCGGATGTAGGGGCTCGTCGTCATGATGACCCAGGCATTTCGCCACCGCGACCACATTTACGAGCCCCTCTCACCAGGTACGCAGGGGGCACCCGGCGCAAACCTCAGCGTTCGCCGAACAGTGCGAGCAGTTCGGCCTTGCCGAACATGCGTGCGGTATCCAGCGCGGACGGTGTCCCGGCGGAAGGATCGGCTCCGCCCGCGAGCAGGGCCTCGATCACCGCCTGCTCGCCCTTGAAGACCGCACCCGCGAGCGGGGTCTGGCCTCGGTCGTTGGGGCGGTCGGCCTCGGCACCGCGCGCGAGGAGCGCGGACACCGCCTGAGCGTGCCCGTGGTAGGCGGCGAGCATGACGAGCGTGTCGCCCTTCTCGTTGGTGAGGTTGGGCGAGACCCCGGCGTCGACGTACGCGGCGAGCGCCTCGCTGTCGCCCCGGCGCGCCAGATCGAAGATCTTGGTCGCCAGCTCGACCACCTCGGGATCGAGGGCATCGCTCATCGGACGGACCGCCTTTCACACCGCTGCGGCACCGCTCGGGGCGCCTGTGACCTGGCCCGTACGGCACCGGCGCCGTACGAGTGAATCGACAGGGTACTGCCCGCCGGAGCACATGACCCGGCCCGCCCGGGGCAGAGCTCACCGCGAGTGACGCCCACTCGCCCCGGCGGCCGCACAGTGTCCCGCTCCCGACCCCGTTCCGTATCCGCCACTCCAGTGAAAATCGCAGAATTTCACTCGATTGCAGCTTTTATCACATAGATACTTCCTGTGATCCTGGAAGAACTCATGGTGACTGTCCCCCTCTACCAGGAGATCTCCTCATGATCCTGTCCATCTCCGGCGTCGTCCTGCTGGGCATCATCACCTTCCTCTTCTTCAAGAAGGACGGCCTCAAGCCGTCGCACGCCCTGGTCTGCTCGCTGTTCGGCTTCTACCTCGCGGGCACGGCCATCGCCCCGAGCATCAAGGCCGGGGGCCAGAGCCTCGCGAGCCTGCTGGGCGGGATCAAGTTCTGACCTGCCGCAGTCCCCATCACCCCCACAGGAGACCGACGTGGCCCGGCGACCGCTTCCCCGCATTCTGAGCAGCACCAGCGTCCCGATCGCCCGCAGCCGCGAGATCGCGCGCACGGCCGCCGACAGCGCCACCGACGTCCTCCATCCGCTCATCACGATCAGCCGCGGCCTGCGACGGATCGCCGCCGGACTGCGGGGCCGGTGGGCCGCCACGCCCAAGGATCGGCGTGGTCCCGCGCTGTTCCTGGTGGCGGCCGTCGTCCTGGTGGTCGCGCTCATCCCGTACGGGCCGCTGCTCGCCCTGATCACGGTGATGGCCGCGGCCGCCTGGCAGGGCCGCGAACGCACCCCGGTGAAGACGGGGCCCGACGACGCGGAGCTGGGCCGTCTGAAGGCCCTCTACGAGGCTCTGGTGCCCTACTTCTCGGTACCGGAGGACCCCACTCCGCTCTTCGCCCACGGCGGCGAGTGGACGGCGGCCTTCAGTGAGTACGCGTTCGACGGCGCGGGCCGGGTCACCCACCTCGTGATCCGCTACCCCGCGTACTTCATGGACGGCGAGCCCGACTGCCGCGCCCGGATCGAGCAGCTGCTGCACGCCAAGTCGGGACGCGGCCGGGAGTACCGGTTCGAGTGGGACGAGGAGGGCAACCAGCTGGTCATGCGCGTTCTGGACGCGCTCTCCACCTCGATCGCCGCCCAGCACTTCGTGGTCGGCCTGGGCGAGACCGTCCTCGGCTTCACCGACGCCGACGCGGTGCAGCGGACCGTGCCGGTCCTCGACGGCGAGGAGGGGCGGGACGCGCCGCCGGTCGTGTGGCGCACCGGCCCACGCTCCACCGAACCGCATCTGCTGGCCGTGGGCGAACCGGGCAGCGGCACGACGACGTTGCTGCGCTCCATCGCCCTCCAGGCGCTCCAGCACGGTGACGTGCTCGTGGTCGAGGGCAGCGGCACCGGTGAGTACGCGTGTCTGACCGGGCGTACGGGAGTGCTCGCCGTGGAGTGCGGGCTCGCGGGGGCGCTCGCCACCCTGGAGTGGGCCGCGCACGAGACCGAGCGCCGGCTCATTTCCGCCAACCGCGCCCGCCAGGCCGGCCACCCGACCCCCGACGACATCAAGCGGCCGCTGTGGATCCTGCTCGACCGGCCCAGCGTCTTCGGTCATCTCGCGGCCGCCGACGGCCGCCCCGACCCGCAGCAGCTGCTCCAGACCCCGCTGCGGCACGGGCGCGCGGCGGGTGTGACGGTGGTGGTCGCCGAGCAGTTCGACAGCCTGGAGGCGCTGTCCGAGCCGGTACGCACGCACACGCGCGCGCGGGTCGTGCTCGGCCCGTGCACCACGGACCGGGCCGAGTCGGTGCTCGGCGCTCCGCCGCACACCACGCCGACCGCGGCCGTGCCGCCCGGCCGCGGCTACGCGCGCCTGGGCACCGGCCCGGTCCTGCGCCTCCAGGTCCCGGCGACCCCGGACCCGTACGACGACGCGACGAGCGAGGCGCACCGCCAGGCCGTCCTGGAGCTGCTGCCGGAGCGGGATCTTCCGGTCGAGGCGGTGCCCCGCGAGCAGGAGGCCGTACCGGCGGAGGGCTGAGGCACACGGCCGGGCGCCCCTCCTGCCGAAGGACCCCGGCCGACAGCCTCACGCCACGAACGTACGCGGCGACTCGCCCCCGTTGCTCGCGCCCTTCTCCACCAGCCGCGCCGCCGCCGCGAGCCGCGCGGCCGCTTCGTCCGCGACCGGCCCGCTCACCGTGAACGGCAGCCGTACATACCCCTCGAAGGCGCCGTCCACGCCGAACCGGGGGCCGGACGGGACGCGTACGCCGACCCGCTCCCCCACCTCCGCGAGGCGCGAGCCCGACACCCCGCCGGTGCGCACCCAGAGCGTGAGGCCGCCCACCGGCACGTCGAACTCCCACTCCGGCAGCTCCCGGCGCACCGCCGCGACCAGCGCGTCACGGTTCTCCCGGGCCTGCGCGCGGCGCAGGTCGACCGCCTGCTCCCAACCACCCGTCGCCATCAGCCAGTTGACGGCGAGCTGTTCCAGGACGGGCGTGCCGAGGTCGGCGTAGGCACGTGCCGCGACCAGGGAGCGGATGACGTCGGGGGCCGCGCGCACCCAGCCGATGCGCATGCCCGCCCAGAACGCCTTGCTCGCCGAGCCGACGGTGAGCACGGTCGAGCCCGCCGGGTCGAACGCGCAGACCGGGCGCGGCATGTCGACCTCGTCCAGCCACAGCTCCGACATGGTCTCGTCGACGACGAGCACCGTGCCGGCCGAACGGGCCGCGTCGACCAGGGCGCGGCGCTGGTCCTCGTCGGCGAGCGCCCCGGTCGGGTTGTGGAAGTCCGCGACGACATAGGCGAGCCGGGGCGCGGAGTCCCGCAGCACCTGCCGCCAGCGGGGCAGGTCCCAGCCGCTCAGGCCCTCGGCCATGGCGACCGGCACGAGCCGGGCCCCGGCCTCGCGCATCAGCTGGAGGATGTTGGCGTACGAGGGCGACTCGACGGCGATCCGCTCGCCGCGCCCGGCGAAGAGATGGCAGATGGCGTCGATGGCGCCCATCGCGCCGGTGGTGACCATGATCTGCTCGGGCATCGTCGGGATGCCGCGCGCGGTGTAGCGGTCCGCGAGCCTCTGCCGCAGCGCGGGCAGCCCGGCCGGGTAGTCGCCGTGCGTGTGCGCGTACGGCGGCAGCTCCTCCAGGGCGCCCTGGACCGCGCGGGTCAGCCACGGCTCGGGCGCGGGCAGCGCCGCGCAGCCCAGGTCGATCATCGAACCCAGTGACTCCGGCGGCAGCGGTTCCAGGCCGCGCGCGGGCAGCGGATTGCCCGCCGGGACCGCGGTCCAGCTGCCGGCGCCCCGGCGGGACTCCAGGAACCCCTCGGAGCGCAGCGCCTCATAGGCGGCGGCGACGGTGGTGCGGCTCACCGAGAGCGCGAGGGCGAGCTCACGCTCGGCGGGCAGCCTCGCGGCCACCGGAACCCGGCCCTCCAGGACCAGGAGCCGGATCCCGTCGGCGAGTGCCCGGTAGGCGGGCGGCTTGCGCGCGCCCGTGCCCGCCGGGCGGGGCTGCTGTGCGTTGAGCTGACGGGCGAGCTGTGCCGGCCCGACCGCCGAGGTCCACTGCGCCATGGAAGTCAGTCCACCTTCCCCGAATTGGCCATGGTTGGGATGGGTTTCCCAGCCACAGAGTGTCACGAGTCGGTCCACTACCACCAGACAGGGGGGCATTCACGTGTCCACGCATCTCACCCGGAGGCTGCTTCAGCTCTACGTCGGCCTGGCGCTGTACGGCATCAGCGCCGCGCTGATGGTGCGCTGCGGTCTCGGGCTCGAACCGTGGGGCGTGCTGAACCAGGGGGTCGCCGAGCGCGCCGGGCTCAGCATGGGGACCGTCTCGATCGTCATCGGCGCGCTTGTCCTGCTGCTGTGGATCCCGATCCGGCAGCGGCCCGGCCTCGGCACGGTCTCCAATGTGTTCGCCATCGGCCTCGCGATGGACGCCACCCTGTCCCTCGTACCGGACATGCACGGCCTGCCCGCCGAGATCTCGATGATGGTCGCGGGCATCGTCCTGAACGGCGGGGCGACCGGTCTGTACATCGCGGCCCGGTTCGGCCCCGGCCCGCGCGACGGTCTGATGACCGGGCTGCACCGGGCGACGGGTGGCTCCATCCGGCTGGTGCGTACCTCGATCGAGGTCGTCGTCGTGGCGACCGGCTTCCTGCTCGGCGGCACGGTCGGCGTCGGCACGGTCGCGTACGCCCTGGCCATCGGCCCGCTCGCCCAGTTCTTCCTGCGCCTGTTCGCCGTTCCCGAGCAGCCCACGCAACCGGTGGTCGTCACGGCGCCGACACCGGAGCGGGCGATACTGCCCGGGTGACTCGCGTACGCCACCCCTACCTCGACCACCCGACGCCGATCCCCTTCGCCCACCGGGGCGGGGCGGCGGACGGCATCGAGAACACCGCCGCCGCCTTCGCACGGGCGGCGGCGGCCGGTTTCCGCTACTTCGAGACCGACGTGCACACCACCGTCGACGGCCGCCTGGTCGCCTTCCACGACGCCACCCTGGACCGGGTCACGGACGCGGTCGGCAGGATCGCCGATCTGCCCTGGGCCGAGGTCAGCCAGGCGCGGGTGGCGGGCCGCGAGCCGCTGCCGCTCTTCGAGGACCTGCTCGACGCGTTCCCGGACGCCCGCTGGAACGTCGACCTGAAGACCGGCTCCGCGCTCGTCCCGCTCGTCGAGCTGATCCGCCGCACCGATTCCTGGGACCGGGTGTGCGTGGGCTCGTTCTCGGAGGCGCGCGTCGCCCGCGCGCAGCAACTGGCGGGCCCGCGCCTGGCGACCTCGTACGGCGTACGCGGCGTGACCGCCCTGCGGCTGCGCTCCTTCGGTGTGCCCGCGCCGCTGCGGCGGGGCGCGGTGTGCGCGCAGGTGCCCGAGTCCCAGTACGGGATCAAGGTGGTCGACCGCCGCTTCGTACGGACCGCGCACGCCCTGGGCCTGCAGGTACACGTATGGACAATCAATGATCCCGATCGGATGACGAAACTCCTGGATCTCGGGGTCGATGGCATCATGACCGATCATCTGGAGACGCTGCGCAAGGTACTGACCGACCGGGGAGTCTGGTTCTGACACCCCGCGCGCGCCCGACGGGGACAAGCGAGAGGGCGCGGGTTTGACCGCCGAGACCATGGGCCGGGCCGCCGAGGCGGCGCCGGACACCGACCGCCGCCGCGAGCAACGCGGCTGGTATTTCTACGACTTCGCGTGTTCGGTCTACTCCACGACCGTACTGACCGTGTTCCTCGGTCCGTATCTCACCGCGATCGCCAAGGACGCCGCCGACGCGGACGGCTTCGTCCACCCGCTGGGCGTCCCGGTCCGCGCCGGTTCGCTCTTCGCGTACGCGGTGTCGGCCTCGGTGATCCTCGCGGTGATCCTCATGCCGATGGTGGGCGCGGCCGCGGACCGTACGGGCCGCAAGAAGCCGCTGCTCGCGGCGGCCGCGTACACCGGGGCGGCGGCGACCACGGGCATGTTCTTCCTGGACGGCCACCGCTATCTGCTCGGCGCGGTGCTGCTGATCGTCGCCAATGCCTCGCTTTCGGTCTCGATGGTGCTCTACAACGCCTATCTGCCGCAGATCGCCGGTCCCGAGGAGCGCGACCAGGTCTCCTCGCGCGGCTGGGCCTTCGGCTACACCGCCGGCGCCTCGGTCCTGGTGCTGAACCTGATCCTCTACTCGGGCCACGACAGCTTCGGACTCTCCGAGGGCGCGGCCGTACGGATCTGTCTCGCCTCGGCGGGTCTGTGGTGGGGCGCCTTCACGCTCGTACCGCTGCGGACGCTGCGCGACCGGGGAGTGCCCGCTGGGCACACGCCCGCCGAGGGCCGGGTCGGCGCCGGGTGGCGGCAGCTGATCTCGACGCTGCGCGACATGCGCGCGCGTCCGCTGACCCTGGCGTTCCTCTTCGCGTATCTGATCTACAACGACGGCGTGCAGACGGTGATCTCGCAGGCCTCGCTCTACGGCTCCGAGGAGCTGGGGCTCGGCCAGAACACGCTGATCGTCGCCGTGCTGCTGGTCCAGGTCCTCGCGGTGGCGGGGGCGCTCGGGATGGGCCGCCTCGCCCAGGCGTACGGCGCCAAGCGCACCATCATGGGCTCGCTCGCGGTGTGGGCGGTCATCCTGGGCACCGGATTCTTCCTGCCCGCGCACTCGCCCGTGCTCTTCTTCCTTCTGGCGGGCGCCATCGGGACCGTGCTCGGCGGCAGCCAGGCGCTGTCGCGGTCGCTTTTCTCACACCTGGTGCCCAGCGGCAAGGAGGCCGAATACTTCTCGGCCTACGAGATGAGCGACCGTGGACTGAGCTGGCTGGGGCCACTGGTGTTCGGCCTCGCGTACCAGCTGACCGGGAGCTACCGGGATGCGATCATCTCTCTCGTACTGTTCTTCGGCGTCGGTTTCGTCCTGCTCGCCCGGGTGCCGGTGCGGGCCGCCATCGAGGCCGCCGGGAACCCTGTTCCGGCGCGGATTTAGACGTTGAAGTGAAAGGCCGGTAGTGTACGCCTTTGGCCTGCCAGGCGGACCGTTACTGCGTGCTCAAGTAGTGAAGACGCTGGGTGACATCTGCTGCCAGATGTGACAAACCGGGCACTGGTGGGTACAACAAGGGGCGGCACGACGGCGACACATGACCCGCAACGGGAATCTTTAACGCCGACCGGACGTTGACCGGATGACGACGACAGCGACACCTGTCCTGTGGGCGACAAGCCCGGGAGGCACGATTCATGAGTGAGCGAGCTCTTCGCGGCACGCGCCTCGTGGTGACCAGCTACGAGACCGACCGCGGCATCGATCTGGCCCCGCGCCAGGCGGTGGAGTACGCATGCGAGAACGGACATCGATTTGAGATGCCGTTCTCGGTGGAGGCGGACATCCCGCCGGAGTGGGAGTGCAAGGCGTGTGGCGCCATGGCACTCCTGGTGGACGGCGAAGGTCCCGAGGAGAAGAAGGGCAAGCCCGCACGTACGCACTGGGACATGCTCATGGAGCGGCGCACCCGTGAGGAGCTGGAGGAGGTTCTGGCCGAGAGGCTGGAGGTTCTCCGTTCCGGCGCCATGAACATTGCCGTGCATCCGCGCGACAGCCGTAAGTCCGCGTAGGCGCGCAAGCGCTTCGGCGGACCTGTGAGTTGAGGGCCGGTCACACCGTTTCGGTGTGACCGGCCCTCAACGTTTTCCGACGTTTTCCACGGCGTCGGCCCACTCGTCTGTCAGGGCGTCGGCCGACTCGTCTCAGGGCGTCAGCGGCGGACGGGAACCCTGGTCGTGGCGGTCGCCGGGGGAAGCGGGCCCCGCGTCCTCGCGGATCACCTCACCCTGCACCACCTTGCCGTCCGGCTGGTGCATACGGGCCTGCGCGAAGGCGTCGCCCAGGCTGCCGGGCGCGGCCATGCGCATCCGCTTCTCCAGCGAGCGCTCGGCGTACCGGCCGACCGCCTTGCGCACCGGCGGGACCAGGCAGAGCAGCCCCAGCGCATCGGACATCAGGCCCGGCACGATGAGGAGCAGGCCGCCCAGCATGGTGAGCGCGTTGCCCTCGCTGCCGCCTCGCGGCCCGGGGCTCGGCGCCCCGAACTGCTGCTGCTGAAGCTGCTCGGTGAGGGTGCTGAAGGCGCGGCGCCCGGCCCGCTTGATCACGTATCCGCCGAGCACGGCCCCGCCGACCAGCAGGGCGAGGACCGTCAGGCCGCCGGCGGCGCTCGCCACCATCATCAGCAGCCAGATCTCCACCAGGAGCCAGGCGGCGATCCCCAGCGGGACCAGGGTGCGGGCGCGGGACCGCTTGGGCGCGGTCGGGGGCGGTGTGCCGGTCATCATGCTCCCAGTGTGCCTGGGAGCATGACAGGACGGCGTAAAGGGGGGACCAGGGCCCGGGGACCGAAGCCCTCACAAGCGCACCCGGTGGGCTCGCGCCCGGGGTCAGGAAGGCTTGCGGCCCAGGAGCTTGTTGGCGCGGGAGCCGACGCCCCACGCCGTGACCCGCCACAGCGCCTCGACCACGATGTCGTTGCTCATCTTGGAGTCGCCGTACTCGCGCTCCATGAACGTGATCGGCACCTCGACCACGTGGTACCCGGCCCCGACGGCCCGGCGGGCCAGGTCGACCTGGAAGCAGTAGCCCTGCGAGGCCACCTCGTCGAGCCCGAGTCCTTCCAGGGTCTCGCGCCTGAAGGCCCGGTAGCCGCCGGTGACGTCGCGGATCGGGACGCCCAGGAGCAGTCGGGAGTACGTGGAGCCGCCGCGCGAGAGGAACTCGCGGGACTTGGGCCAGTTCACCACCCGGCCGCCCGGCACCCAGCGCGAGCCGAGGACCAGGTCGGCGCCCTTGAGCGCGGTGAGCAGCCGGGGCAGCTCCTCGGGCTGGTGCGAGCCGTCGGCGTCCATCTCCACGAGGACGCCGTAGCCCTTGTCCAGGCCCCAGCGGAAGCCCGCGAGGTAGGCGGCGCCCAGGCCCTCCTTGCCCTTGCGGTGCAGGACGTGGACGTGATCGTCCGTGCCGGCCAGCTCGTCGGCGATCTTGCCGGTGCCGTCGGGGCTGTTGTCGTCGGCGATCAGGACATGGGCCTCGGGGACCGCCTCTCTGACGCGGGAGACGATCGGCTTGATGTTCTCCGCCTCGTTGTAGGTCGGGATGATCACCAAGGCTCTGCCGAGCGGGCCGTATCGCCTCTGACCGCCGTCGTTCACTGCTGCCCCTTATTGTCCGTACGCAGGGCACCACCATAGCGAGCGGTCCGGGTGGCAGTGCACCGCGAGGTCCCGGGGTGTCGGAATGGGGGCCCGGCGCCCTTCGGGCCGGCCTGGGACCCGCTGGCTGCGGGCCGAACTGGAGCCGTTGTCTACTGAACGTCCGGGCCCCATCCGGGTCGCACCCTCCCCCGCGCTCCGGTGGAGCAGGGGGGATCCCCCGAGCGGCAGAAACCTTCTGCCGACCGGACGTCCTGTGGTGGACCCGGCCGAACCTACCCGCCGGTGGCCGCTTCCTGTCAACAGTCGCGCGACCTGCGGTGTCGAGGGAAACGCCCAGGTCAGTACGGAGGATCCGCAGGTGGCGACGGCGCCGGGAGGGCAGCCTGTCGGCCGTACGAATCGCCCTTACGTCACTCGTTCGGCCGGACGAAGACCGTTTGTCCGAACACCACCGTGCGCAGACAGACGGGCAGCTCCGCACCCGGCGTGAGATCCGGCAGACCCGGGGTGCCCGAGCGCGGGTCGGTCGACCAGCGCGCCACCCGGTCGTCGGGCGCCTGCACCACGAGCTCGCCCGTGCGCCACACCGCGTAGTCGGCGGGCGCGCCCGGCACCAGGGTGCCCGCGTCGTCCCGGCCGACCGCGCGCCAGCCGCCCCGGGTGTGGGCGGTGAAGGCGGCGCGGACCGAGACGCGGTGGTCGAGGGTGCGGTGGAAGGCCGCCGCGCGGACGGTGCCCCACGGGTCGAGCGGGGTGACCGGCGAGTCGGAGCCGAAGGCGAGCGGCACCCCGGCGCGCAGCAGGGCCGCGTACGGGTTGAGGGTGCGGGCCCGCTCGGCGCCCAGGCGCTGGGCGTACATGCCGTCCTCGCCGCCCCACAGCGCGTCGAAGGCGGGCTGTACGGAGGCGGTGAGTCCGAGCTCGGCGAAGGCGGCGATCGTCTCGGGGGTGAGCATCTCGGCGTGCTCGACGCGGTGCCGGGCGGCCCGCACGCGCGCCAGGCCCACCTTGGCGGCGGCCGCGCGCACGCCCTCGACGACGGCGGTGACGGCCGCGTCCCCGATGGCGTGGAACCCGGCCTGGAGCCCGGCCTCGGTGCAGGCTGCCACATGGGCGGCCACGTCCGCCGCGTCCAGGTGGGCGGTGCCGGTGTGGGCGGCATCCGCGTACGGGGTGTGCAGGCAGGCGGTGTGCGAGCCGAGGGCGCCGTCGACGAACAGGTCGCCGGCCGCGCCGATCGCGCCGAGTTCACGGATGCGGTCGGCGTCCTTGGGGCCGGTGACGCGGTCGGCCCAGTAGCCGAAGACGCGCGGGCCCGCCTCGTCCCGGGCCAGCTCCAGGAGCGCGGTGAAGTCGTCCTCGTCGGAGATCTCGGGGCCGCCGCACTCGTGGACCGTGCCGATGCCGAGCGAGGCCGCCCGGGTCAGCGCGGCCCGCTGGGCCTCCTCGCGCTGGCGCGGGGTGACGGCGGCGTGGGCCGCGGCGCGCACCGCGTGGTGGGCGGCGGCGGTCAGCGGGGCGTCCGGGTGGAAGCCGTCGAGGGCGGTGACGCCCGGGACGCGGTCGAGGAGCGCGGTGGTGGCGACGGCGGAGTGGACGTCGATGCGCGGCAGGTACAGCGGGCGCCCGCCGGTGGCCTCGTCGAGCTCGGCGCGGGTGGGCGGGGTCTGCTCGGGCCAGCGCGCGGCGTCCCAGCCGTGGCCGAGCAGCACGTCGTCGTCGGGGCGGTTCGCGGCGTACGCCCGTACCGCCGCCAGTGCCTCGGTGCGGGTGCGGGCGGACGACAGGTCCAGGCCCGTGAGCGCCAGGCCAGTGGCTGTGGTGTGCACATGGGCGTCGGTGAACGCCGGGGTGACCAGGGCGCCTTCGAGGTCGATCACCTCGTCGACGCCGGACGCGAAGGCGTCGGCCGCGCCCTCCGAGCCGACCCAGGCGACATGTCCGCGCTCGACGACCATGGCGGTGGCGAACGGATCGGCCGGGCTGTGGACGTCCCCGCCGCGCAGCAGCACGGTGCGGTGTTCGCCCTCACGGTCGGGCAGCGGGGCGACGGTTCGGGCCGGCAGGGCGGCGGCGCTCTCGGAACTCATGGGAACAGCCTAGATACGCGGCGGCCGTGCCTCGTACGGGGTCGACAGGACGACGGTCGTCCGGGTGGAGACGCCGGCCTGGGTGCGGATGCGGGTGAGCAGGTGCTCCAGCTCCAGGGGGGTCGCGACGCGCACCTTGAGGATGTAGTTCTCGTCGCCCGCGACGCTGTGGCACGCCTCCAGTTCCGGTACGTCCGCCAGGCGGTCCGCGATGTCGTCGGGCGCGCTCGGGTCGAACGGCTTGACCGAGATGAACGCGGTCAGCGGCAGCCCCACCGCCTCCGGGTCGACGACGGCCGCGTAGCCGCGGATGACTCCGCGCTGCTCCAGGCGGCGTACCCGCTGGTGCACCGCCGAGGTGGACAGGCCCGTGGCCTTGCCCAGGTCGGTGTAGCTCATCCGCCCGTCCTTGACGAGCAGATCCACGATCTGACGGTCCAGCTCCTCCATACGGATCAACCTATTCCCCCAGGTCCCCTCCGGCACAGTCGGCGACAACGGGAAGGGGCACCTGCGGGCGGCATGTGACGAATGCCACAGGGCTGTGAGGGTCTGTGGCGGGGTCGGGCGGTTACGGCGGGGACATGGCGGGAATTGCTTGCTGTGGTCGCGGCGACGGCACCCATGCCGGCCCACCCGAGGGGGAGAACCCAATGCAGAACATCAAGCGTGGCGGACGTGTGTCGAATGAACGCACCGGTCCGGAGCCCGTCGATCCCATCGTCGAGGACGAACTCGACGACGAGGCGGCGGCGGACGCCTACGACACCTTGGAGATGTACCGGGTGATCTGCCCGGACTGCGCGCAGCCGATCGCGCTCCTGGCGGACGAGACCGTGCTGCCGGAGCACGCACTGTGCCCGAGCCCGTGGAACCCCTTCGTCCTCACCGTGTGCGCCGGGACCGGCCGCGCGGCCGCGCAGAGCCGGCCCGCGGACGTCTCCCTGGACGTCCAGGAGCAGGACACCGCGCTGCTCCTGACGCTCCCCCAGGGCCTGGACTGGCGCACCCAGCCGTTCTCCCACGTCGGCGGCCCGGGCTCGCGCCCGCTGCGCGTCCCGGGGATGCGGCCCGCCGCCTGAGCCCCCTCACTCCCAGTACGTTCCGCGCACCATCGCCTCCAGGCTCGCCCGGTGCAGGATCAGTGCGTCCGGGTCCTCGGGGACCCGGACCTCGCCGAAGTGCAGCTGGCGGTAGGCGATCCTGAGCATCACGATCGCGTGCCGCAGGGCGGCGTAGAGCGTGTGGAACTCCATCGCGCGCGGGGTGTGCCCGGTCAGCTCGGCGTAGCGCGCCTCGATGTCGGCGCGCCGCAGGAAGTCCGGCAGCCCCGGCTGGCCGAAACCCACCGTCAGATCCTGGAAGAAGCGGTGCAGATAGACGGTCCAGCCGAGGTCGAGCTCGCGCGGGCCGAACGCCGCCATCTCCCAGTCGAGTACGGCCGCGGGCTCGAAGCCGTCGTAGACGATGTTCCCGATCCGCGCGTCGCCCCAGCAGAGCACCGAGGGACCCTCGTCGGCGGGCCAGTGCGCGTCGAGCCAGGAGAAGGCGGACTCGATGAGGGACGAGCGGGGCAACCCCTCAACCACCCATGCGTAGTACGCGAGTTGGGACGCCACATGGCGCCGCAGCGGTGAGCCGTCGCCCTCCGGGAGCAGGAAGGCGGCCGCCTCCGCCGGGACCTGGTCGTGCAGCCGGGCGAGGACATCGACCGTGGCGTCCTGGAGGCGCGCCCGCTCGGCGTCGCTCGCGGAGTGCAGCCAGTTCCCCTCGTATGTGTACGGCATGACGTCCGGCGGCACGCGCCCCTCCGCGCGCTCCATCACGAAGAACGGCGCGCCCAGCGCCGTGGGGTCCTCTTCCAGCCACAGCACCCTCGGCACCGGCACATCGCTGTGCTCGGCGACCAGGCGCATCACGCGCTGCTGGCGGGCCATGTCGTAGACGGGGAAGACGGTGTACGCGGCCGGGTCGGCGGCCAGCCGCAGGGCGCAGCCGCGCACCGGCGCACGCGGGTGGTCGAGGCCGAAGAGCAGGGTCTCGCTCGACATGCCGTTGGACGACGGGACCTGGACGTCGGTGACCTTGGCGCCGGGCAGCCTGGCGTCGAGCCAGCCGGTGAGCCTGCGGCCGAGCGCGTCGGGGTCGCGCGTGGTGGTGCGGGGGCGTGGCGCCGTGGCCATGGCGTTTCCCTTCTCGGATGGGCCTGTGGGAAGTACGGGCTCAAGGCGCGACGGACGTGAAGTCCGTGAAGCCGCTGGGGTCGTGGCGGCCGAAGCTGCCGTGCTCGAAGATGCCGTAGCCGGTGCGCCCCTCCAGGGTGAAGCGGGCGGCGTGGTCGGTGACCCCGTAGGCCGCCATGGGGTGCGCGGCCGGATCGGAGAAGTCGTAGGCCCGCCGGTCGGTCCAGGCCCGGCCCTGCCAGGTGCCGTGCTGCCAGTCGTCGGCGGGCGGATACCCGGCGCCGATCGCGAGCGGGGACGAGGTGAGGATTTCGACGCCGAGTTCGAGGGGCTTGCCGGCGGCGTCGGTGAGATGGACGGCCGCGCGTTCGGGGTGGCGGGTGCCCGGGCGGTACGCGATGTCGGCCCGCGGCCAGCCGAGTTGGGCGTCGGGGTGGCCGTCGCGGACGAGTACGGCCTCGCTGAGGGTGCGGTAGCCGTCGGCGTCCTCCTGGGCGATCACCATCAGGAAGCGGTCCTCGAAGCGGACCGGGACCCAGAGCCAGTGGAACCCCTCGGGCCGGTACTCCTCGCCGCGCCCCGCCTCTTCACCCGGGATCGGCCGCACCCCCCAGCTGCGGTCCCGGGTGCCGGTCCACTCCCCCGAGCTGACGGGTATCTCCTCGCCCCTGACCCGGATCACCCCGTCACAGCGGCCCGCCTGCACGAACCGGCGCCCCTCCAGGGTGAGGCGGTCGCCCCGGCGCTGGACGTGGTGCGGCTCCCACACGGCCGGGAAGTCGGCCTGCCAGGTGATCTCGTACGAGAGTGAGTCCGGGTCGGCCGGGTCGGCGGCGCAGTGCAGGGTGAGGCGGCGCAGCGGCTCGTCGACGGTGATGCGCAGCGGGCCGACCGAGAGGTTCATCCGGTCGTCGGTGAGCGCGTCCGAGGCGCGTACGGCGTGCAGCCGCTCGCCCAGCCGCAGGGTCGCGTAGGCGTCGATGACCCCGGTGTTGGGGTAGACGCCGAGACCGGCGATCAGCAGTGCGCGGCCGTGGTGGTCGAAGACATGGAAGATGCAGCGGTCGTAGGCGTTGCGGTCGCCGGTGGCGACGTGTTTCAGCGAGAGCGGGACCTGGTGGATCGGGTATTCGTCGAGTGCGATCGGACGGTCCTGGGACACGGCTAACCTCCTGGACGACAGGAAAGTTGACGGTACGTCAGAAGCCGTGAAAAACAAGCCCCCGTGGACCGGTCGACCCGCGCCGACCGGTCCCGGTGGGATTCAAGGACAGGCGCTCAGCGGGTCTCGGGCCCCGCGAGGTGGCGGGCGATGACCATGCGCTGGATCTGGTTGGTGCCCTCGACGATCTGGAGGACCTTGGCCTCGCGCATCAGGCGCTCGACCGGGAAGTCGGCGGTGTAGCCGTAGCCGCCGAGCACCTGGACGGCGTCGGTGGTGACCTTCATCGCCGCGTCCGTGCAGAACAGCTTGGCCATCGCGGCCTGCCGCGAGAACGGCCGTCCGGCGTCGCGCAGCCGCGCCGCCGCCAGATACAGCGCCCGGCCCGCCTCGATCTGGGTGGCCATGTCCGCGAGCATGAACCGCAGGCCCTGGAAGTCGGCGATCGGCCGGCCGAACTGCTGACGTCCGGTCGCGTACGACAGCGCTTCGTCGAGGGCGGCCTGGGCGACGCCGATGGCACAGGCGGCGATCCCGAGGCGGCCCGAGTCGAGCGCGGAGAGCGCGATGGCGAAGCCCTGGCCCTCCTCGCCGATGCGGCGGCTGTCCGGCACCCGTACGCCGTCGAAGTGCAGCTGGGCGGTGGGCGAGCCCTTCATGCCCATCTTCTTCTCGGGCGCGGCGGCCGTCAGGCCCTCGGCGTCGCCGGGGACCAGGAAGGCCGTGATGCCCTTGGAGCCCTCGGCGCCGGTGCGGGCGAGCACGGTGTAGAAGTCGGCGATGCCGCCGTGCGTGATCCAGGCCTTGGTGCCGGTGATCACCCAGTCGTCGCCGTCTCTGACGGCCTTGGTGCGCAGCGAGGCCGCGTCGGAGCCGGAGGACGGCTCGGAGAGGCAGTAGGCGCCGAGCAGGCCGCCGCCGAGCATGGCGGGCAGATGGTCGGCCTGCTGCTCCTTGGTGCCGTAGCCCGCCAGCGCATGGCAGGCGAGCGAGTGGACGCTGACGCCGAGGCCGACGGTCAGGCGTGCGGCGGCGAGCTCTTCGAGGACCTGGAGGTACACCTCGTACGGCTGGTCCCCGCCGCCGAACTCGGAGTCGTACGGGAGACCGAGCAGCCCGGACTCGGAGAGCAGCGAGAAGACCTCGCGCGGAAAGGCACCGGCGTCCTCCTGCTCGGCGGCGTGCGGAGCGATCTCCCGCTGGACTATGTCGCGTACGAGCGCGACGAGGTCGCGGGCCTCCTCGGTGGGCAGCTGTCGGTCCACCGGCTGCGGGGCGCGGTCGGGCATGGCGGCGCTCTCCTCCCTGTCGGGCGCTTCGGCGGTCGCGCGCGCAGGGTGTGGCGGCGCCGCCGGGTGACTCTGCCGGACAGCCGATACCTACCCTCCCGGATCACGGAAGCCGCAGGTTGGTGGCCGTGGCGCTGTGAGTATGCCCGATCGGACGCGTCCCGTCACTGGATCCAAGATCACGGTTGAGCATGGGCCGAACGGAGGAACGGGCAGGTCCCACGGGGCGGCCGGACCACGCGGCCCGGCCGCCCCGCCCCTGCCGGGATCAGCCCGGCTCGGGAGAGGGGCAGGTGGGTTCGAACTCGCCGATCGTGTCCAGCGTCTGCCGCAGCATCCGCACGAGCAGTTCCCGCACGGTCTCGCGGCCGGGCTCAAGGGAGCCCAGCCACTCCAGGGTCACGCTCTCCACGCACCCCATCCAGCCGAGCAGCGCGAGCCGCGCGACCACGGGGATGTCCCGTCTGCCGTAGGCGCCCTCCGCGATGGTCGCGATCAGCTCCGCGCGCACGGCGTCGCGTATCGCCTGCACCTCGGTGTCGAAGCCGACGCCGCCGGTGACGATGGTGCGGTACGCGGCCTGATGGTGCTCGGCGTAGAGCAGATACCCCTCCATCGTGCGCCGGACGCGGTCCGCGCGCGGCAGCTCGGTGTCGCTCGCGGCCCGGGCGACCAGGTCGGCCACCGAGTCCTCGACGATGGCCAGGTAATAGCCGCGTTTACTTTTGAAGTAGTAGTAGATCAGGCCCTTGGCGACGCCCGCGTGCTTGGCGATGTCGTCCATCGACAAGGCGTCGTACGAGGTGTCGGCGAACAACTTCCGGCCCGTTGCGATGAGTTCGGAGCGACGGACCTGGGATCTCTCGGTCGCGCCTCGCTGTTGACTATTATTCAAATTCGGCCCTAGTCTCCAACTGCCACAGGATCTCCGCAGTATGGCAGACCTGCGCACGCACTCCCCCTGCACCGCTGGACGACGGACGTACGGGAGGATCAAGTGAGGGCAGACAGGCGGCCGTTGGCCGAGGGCAGAACCGCCTGGAAGAAGACCGCGCTCGTCGCGATGCCGGCAGTTCTCGCGGTCGGGATCATGGCCGATGTGATGGCCGAGGGCGCACTCGCCGCCTCGTTCGCGGTCTCCGGCACCAGCTTCCAGGTGTCGTCGGGGAAGCTGACGAGCCAGGGCCTCGCCTCGTACGTACAGACCGACAGATCCGTCGACGGCAAGGGCCACCCGGTGGCGCTGCTCGGCATCGGTGACGCCAAGCTCAGCGACATCTGCCAGTCCGCCCAGGTCAAGACCCCGCTCGGCACGGTCGTGTTCAAACTGACGGCGGGCGGTGACGCGGGCGAGGTGACCGCCAGCAATCTGGTCATCGACGGCGAGGACCTGGTCGGGGACGCCCGCTTCGGCACCGCCGAGATCGGCCGGGACGCCACCACGCTCGACCAGGTGCCCGGCGTCCACGGCGAGAAGGGGAAGTTCGGCCTCCAGGCCGGGGACATCGAGGTCGCCGGGGTGCGCTCGCACGCCTGGTCCGCGACCGGCGGGAACTTCCGGCTGAAGGGCATGCGGGTCGCGGTGAGCATCGGCGGCAAGCAGTGCTTCTGAGCGAGGGGTGGCTGGACCGGAGGCTGCCACTGCCGGACGCCCGCCGCCTCGCCAGACGCTGGCGCCGCACCCGCCCCTTCTGGGCCGGGCTGCTGCTGATCCTCGGCGGCGCGGAGCTGCTGCTCGTGCCGCTGTCCCCGCTGACGATCCTGGTCAGCCTGGGTCTCGGCGGGATCGCGGCCATCGGCATCGGGCTCGCGCTGGTCGTCGCCGGACTCTTCCTCTGGTTCCTGCCGCACACCCGGCACTACGTCTCGATCAACGCGCTGCTCCTGTCGGTGCTCTCGTTCGTCGCGACCAACCTGGGCGGCTTCCTGGTCGGGATGGGGCTCGGCATCATCGGCAGCGCCATGGGGTTCGCCTGGACGCCGGTGCGCGAACCGGAGATCCCGGACGCGGTGGACGGGCGCGGCACACGCACGCTCGCGGCCGCGCTGCCGGTGGCCCTGCTGATGGCCCTCGGCGCCCCGGCCACCGCCCGGCAGTCGCCCGCACCCGGCACGGTCGAGGTGCCGCGCGTCACGCCGACGGTGACCACGACCCTGTTCGCGCCGAACGGCTTCCTGCTCGCCGGGGTGCGCACCGTGCCGAGCGCGGGCGGCCCGGTCAAGGTGATGGTCCTGAAGATGAACTCCGCCTCGCTCACCGACTACCGTCTCAGCACCCACGACGGCCATGACGAACTCGCCCTGAGCGCCGACTCGTTGGACCTCACCGGCGATGTGACGCTCTACCTCACCAAGTTCAGCGGCTGCCTGGAAGGCGTCCTCTGCCTCACCTTCACCCCGGACAAACTGCCGGTGCCACCGCTCGTGCCGCCCTTCGTCTTCATGACGAATGTGCGCGCCGAACAGGCGCTCGTCACCTCGGACTTGATCGTCGCGGGCGGGCTCAAGCTGGCGGCCTCATGAGACGTACAGAGGAGGCGCGGTGATCCAGATCCAGGCGGCCCTCTTCTGGGCGTACGGAACGGGCGCGACCTTCGCCGTCTCGGCGGGCCGCCAACTCCAGTGGTGGGAGCGCTCGGTGTACGGGGAAGGGGTCCGCACCCGCAGCCGCGCCGCCAACCCGTATCTCGCGCTCACCCTGCTCTACGCGGCGGTGCTGCTCGTCCCGAGCGGGCTGTTCATGATGTGGCACAACCCGTCCTGGGCGACCATGCAGGTGGCCGCCGACCACAGCGGCGTATGGGCCGGGTTCGTGCTCTTCTACGCGGCGGGCATCGTCGTCGCCACCCTGCTCGGATTCCTCGCGGCCCAATTCCTGGTCCTGGTCGGCGCGGGCTACTGGGCCTATCTCCAGAGCGTCGGCGGGCACTTCCTGCTGTTCGGGACGCTGATCCACGGCTGGGACGGCGACGGCTACCGCAGAACGCTCACGACCGGCGTGCGCGCCTATCGCGACTGGCCGCAGGACAGCGTGGTCAACAACGTGCTGCGCTTCGCGACCTCGGGGACGTTCCTCGCCCTGCTCGTCCTCGGCTCCGCCGTGCTCGGCACGCTGTTCCTGACCGAGATCGGCTGGCTGATCGAGGGCTGGCAGCTGCCGGGCGCCGACGAGGACCGCAAGGTGCCCCGGATGGTGGCGGTGGGCATCGCGGCCGCCGGGGTCTACGGACTGCCGTTCGTGGGGGCCCTCGGCGCCAGCCTTCTCGTACACCTGACGGGGTGGGCGCTGGGCCTGCCCCTCTTCGCGGTGCTCGCGGGTGTGACGCTGCTCACCCGGCGCTCGCCAGTGCGCTGGCTCTACGGCCTGGTGGGCGTCCCGGGGCGGCACTGGAAGGCCGGCCTCCAGGTCACAGCAGCCCGACCTGGGTGACCAGCATCGCGAGCACCACGACGAGGGTCCAGCCGAGCACGTGCTCCAAAAGGCGCGGGCCGTCGTCCTGGGGGCCGCCGGTACGGGCCCTCAGCTCGGCCAGGGCGCGCGGGTCGTCGGCGGTGGTCGCGTGCAGCGTCATGGGAACTCACTCGGTCGTCGAGAGCGGACGGTCCCCCCGGGTGACCGTCTCAGAGTGCCAGCGGATGCGGCCCCGGCGGTAGAGACGTTGGTCACGCCCCGGGGCCGCGCGACCTGCTCAGGCCCGTACTCCCACCGAAGCGAGCGCCCTGCGGACGTGCTCGCCGGGGTGCGCGGGCCAGTACAGATAACAGACGCCGCCGGTGCCCGAGACGACCTTGCCGCTCGCGTTGTACCGCTTGGTCCGCAGCCAGATGTTCTCCCACTCGCGCCGCCGATAGACGCGGCGCACGGCCGGGTCGTTCGGCGAGGCCGGGTCGTTGGCGATCACGTCGCCGTCCGGCGTGAAGCCGATGACCGTCATCAGATGGCCGGAGGTGCCGTAACCGGCGCCGGTGAGCTCGGTCTTGAGGAACGACTGCGACGTGATGGCCGCGACGCCCGCCCGGATCAGCGTCTCCAGGTCGTTCAGCGACTGCAGCCGGGTCACCACGGCGCTCAGGTCGCGGTACGTGGTGGCGTACGCGGCGTTGAAGGGCCAGTTGCCGCAGCCCTGGTACTGGTAGTCGTAGGTGAACCGGGCCGCGTGGCAGACCTGGGGGTCGGTGAAGGACGGGTCGACCCAGGCGAGGTCGGCCGGGGTGGGTCTGCGGCCCCAGTACTCGATGATCATCTGCGAGGAGGTGGGGCTGCACCAGGCCTCGCCGCCGTTGTCGTACTGCGGGTACTGGCCCTTGTGGATCTCCTGCGAGTAGCGCGGCACGATCAGCTCGCCCGCGTACCCCGGGGTGGAGGCGGGCACGGTGAAGCGGTCCGGGATGTCCGAGGCCATCGCGCCGAGCCGCCACACCGTCGGGGTGAGGCGGGTGCCCGGGGTGCGGTAGAGGGTGAGGCGCAGCCGGTACGAGGCCAGGCGCAGGCCGCTCGCCGCGTTGTCGATGGAGAACGTGTCCGTGTAGATCGTGCTCCTGCCGTCGCTCTGGCCGTCCACCGAGGTCCGCCGGATGTCGGCGTCGCCGTCGCCCGCCGTCCAGCGGCCCATGACGTACGCGGGGGTCGCCGTGGAGTCGGAGTAGGTGCCCAGGAGCTCGACCTGGAGCCAGGTGCCGGCCGGGGTGTGCGCGTTCCAGTGCGCGACGAGCTCGGTGGCCGGGACGGCCGAGCGGTGCACCGGCGAGGTCCAGGTGGCGTACTCCCAGGTGGCCGTCTTCTTGGTGTGCGGGTCGGTGTAGTCGGTGCGGCCCGCCGGGCGGGCGATGACCAGACCGGGTCGGCGGCCCGGCACGGCCCGGGTGCCCTCCGCGTCGCCGGAGCGCCAGTCGGGATGCGAGGTCCAGGCGCGGTTGTCCACCAGCGAGGGGATGCCTTTCGAGGGGCGGCTCGCGGCGGGCCGCGCGGTCGCCGGGGCGGCGGCCGCCGAGGCCGGGACGGCGGTGCCCGCGGCCGCCGCCAGCGCGGCGGCCAGGACGGTTCTGCGCGGGGTGGAACTGGTCATGATCGGGACCCCCAGTCGAAGGATGGGGCGGTGGGCGCACGGCAGTGGGCCAACTATCGCGGGTCCCGGCCGACTTCTGCCAGTGACGCGCACCGCGCGGCACCACCAATATGGGTCTGGACCACTGGCGTGACCTGCGACGCCGATGTGGATCTAGGGTGGGGGCATGGCAGAACCCGACGCGATCGCGGCCCTCGTGCGCGCGGCCGCGCCCTCCTGCGGCTCGGTCCGGCTGATCGGCGTCGACGGCCACGCGGGCTCCGGCAAGTCCACGTTCGCCGCGCGGCTCGCGGCGGCGCTCGGCGGGGCGCCGGTGGTGCATCTGGACGACCTCGCCACGCACGAGGAGTTCTTCGCCTGGACGCATCGGCTGCGCGAGCAGGTGCTCGACCCCTTCGCGCGAGGGGAGGCCGGACGGCTCGCCGTATACGACTGGAACGCGCGCCGCTTCGGCGAGCCCACCCCGTTGGAGCCCGCGCCGGTGGTGATCGTCGAGGGCGTGGGGGCGGGCCGACGGGCGGTGCGGCCGTGGCTGGCGCTGCTCGTGTGGATGGAAATGGCCGCCGAGGCGTCCTGGGAGCGCGGGCGCCGAAGGGACGGAACGGCTCTTTCCGGCTTCTGGGACGAGTGGACGGCGGCGGAGATGCGCCATTTCGCTGCGGATCCCTCCCTTCCGTATGCCGATGTACTGGTACGCCAGGGTCAGGAGGGGTACGAGTGGCGTCAGAGGCGCGATTCCGCACCCACCGCACACCGTTCCGTCACGGACGGTGATGGCTTCCCCCCACCCCGCTGAACCGTCGTAAAACCGCCCCTCCCAGAGGCTCAACTCCGCTTGACCCAAGGGCCGTACAGGTCTTACGTTCTGAATGTGCGGCTTTCCGGAGCCGCCGCAGACGCGAAGCCCCCGGTTGTTCCCCCGTGATCGGGGGCTTCGTTCTGCCATTCCAGCGTCTTGATCGCACCGCGTCGACGCTTTTCGCTCACCCTCGGTCACCGGCCACGTCGTGCTTCCGCTCCCCTCTCCGCACCCTTCGGTACGGGGCCCCCTCGCGGGTACGATGCACCTGGTGCGGTCAATTCCCGTCAATTCCCTTCTGTGAATTGGCGGTTCAGCACGGGGGCACGGTGGTGGGGGACGTGATGGACTTCGGCACGCAGGGCTCGCACGCCCCGGCCGATCTCGCCTGGCTGCGGGGCATCGACGCGTACACCATGGGCGCGTATCCGCAGGCCGAGGAGGAGTTCCGGACCGCGGTGCGGATGGATCCGGGCATGGTGGACGGCTGGCTGGGACTGCATGCGCTGCGGGTGGACACCACCACGGCGCTGCTGCGCATGTACCGCCATCGAGAACGTTTCGGCGAACAGCGCGCCCGGCACCGACGGACCCTCAACTCCTGGTACTGGCTGGGCTGGTGGGTCCAGCCGGTCCTGGAGAGCCCGCGCGATCTGCTGCTCGCGCACGCCTCGCACTGGCTGGACGGCCGCCATGTGCCCGAACTGGACCGCGCACTGGCCGGTCTGCCACCGGTCGACGCCGACCCCCAGGTCCGCTTCCTGCACGCCTGCCGGGCGTATCTGGTCAAGGACTGGGACCAACTGGTGCGCCACACCGAGCCGTTGCTCGGCGATCCGCTGCTCGGGATCGAGGCCGGACTGTTCGGCGGGATGGCGCGGGTACGTCTGGAGATGTTCGGGCAGGCCGAGCCGCTGCTCTCGGCGGCGCTGATGCGCTGCCGCAGCGAACAGCCGCAGCGCAAGGAGCTGCGGTACTGGCTGGCCCGGGCCCATGAGGGCACCGGCCGCTCGGCCGCCGCGCTGCCGCTCTACCGGGCGGTGCACCGGGTCGACCCGGCGTTCATGGACACCTCGGCGCGGTTGGCCGCGATCACCGAGTCGGACGGCCTCGACGGCGCGTACGGCCCCGACGACCCGGCCGATCTCGCGGCCGTCTCGCTGGCAGGACTCGGCCAGGACAGCATCGCCGACGGCGGCCCGGTCGAGAGCGAGGCGGCGCAGGGGCTCGAACCGCCGGAGGGCCGCGAGGTACGGGTGCCGCTCGGAGGTCCGGCCGCGGTGCCGCCTCGGCCCGAAGGCGTACGGGAGAAGCCGGGCATCCCGGCCCAGCCCGGGCCGCCGCCGGTCCCGACCGGCCCGACGGACTCGGCCCTGCTCGCGCAGGCCCTGGCCGAGCTGGAGCGGATGGTCGGCCTCGAACCGGTCAAGCGCCAGGTGAAGGCGCTGTCGGCGCAGCTCAACATGGCCCGGCTACGGGTCGGGCAGGGTCTGCCCGTACAGCCGCCGAAACGTCACTTTGTCTTCTCCGGCCCCTCAGGCACCGGCAAGACCACGGTCGCGCGCATTCTGGGCCGGGTCTTCTACGCGCTCGGCCTGCTCGGCGGAGACCATCTGGTGGAGGCCCAACGGGCCGATCTGGTGGGCGAGTTCCTCGGCCAGACGGCCGTCAAGGCGAACGAGCTGATCGACTCGGCACTCGGCGGCGTCCTCTTCGTGGACGAGGCGTACAGCCTGTCCAACTCCGGCTACAGCAAGGGCGACGCGTACGGCGACGAGGCGCTTCAGGTGCTCCTCAAGCGGGCCGAGGACAACCGCGACCACCTCGTGGTGATCCTCGCGGGCTACCCCGAGGGGATGGACCGCCTCCTCGCCGCCAACCCCGGCCTGTCCTCCCGCTTCACCACCCGCGTGGACTTCCCCTCCTACCGACCCCTCGAACTGACCGCGATCGGTGAGGTGTTGGCGGCGGAGAACGGGGACGTGTGGGACGAGGAGGCGCTTGACGAGCTGCGCTCGATCAGCGGGCATGTGGTGGACCAGGGGTGGATCGACGAGCTGGGGAACGGTCGCTTTCTGCGCACGCTGTACGAGAAGAGCTGCGCGTACCGTGACCTGCGGCTGTCGATGTACCCGACCACGCCGGGCCGCGACGACCTGTCGACGCTGCGGCTGCCGGACCTGATGCAGGCGTACGGGGAGGTGCTGTCGGGGCGGGGCGGCCCGGTGGACCCGCTGTAGCTTCCCCACCCCGCCCCTTCCCGAAAGCCCTTGGCGGGCGGCCGGGTTCGTCGGCTGCGGGCCGTCTTGGGCTGAGCGCGCAGTTCCCCGCGCCCCTAGGTAGTTAGGGGCGCGGGGAACTGCGCGAGCAACCCAGCACGATCCGCAGCCGAAGCGGGGCGCAGGGGCGAAGCCCCGCGTACCCACCCCCCAGCGGGGTGCAGGGGCCGCAGGCCCCGCCCGGGGGTCCGGGGACGTAGCCCCCGGCAGCCCACCCCAACCCCCACCCACCCCCGGAGGGTTTAGGGAAGGGGCGGGGTGGGGGTCAATCCCCCGGTCAACCCGCCAGCGCCTGCTCCGCCGGGTCCTTCCTCGGTTGGATCGGGAACATCCGATGGGACGGGTCGCGGACCTCGCCCACCAGCATTTCCAGCACGTCCTCCAGAGCCACCAGCCCAAGGACCCGCCCCGACGCATCCGCCACCTGCGCAAGGTGCGCCGCCGCACGCCGCATCACCGTGAGCGCGTCGTCCAGCGGCAGCTCCGCCCGCAGCGTGGCCAGCGGACGCCACACGTGCTGCGGCACCGCGCGCTCCCGGTCCTCCAGGTCCAGTACGTCCTTGACGTGCAGGAACCCCATGAACGCGCCGCTCTCCGCGCACACCGGGAAGCGCGAGTAGCCCGTACGGACCGTCAGCTCCTCCACCTCCCGGGGTGTGACCGAGCACCCGACCGTGACCAGCGAGCCCCGGTCCAGGAGCACATCCGTCACCGGGCGGCTGCCCAGCTCCAGCGCGTCCTCCAGGCGCTCCTGCTCCTGCGGGCCGAGCAGACCCGCCTGGCCGGAGTCCTCCACCAGCCGGTTCAGCTGCTCGCTGGTGAAGACGGCCTCCACCTCGTCCTTCGGCTCCACCCGGAACGCCCGCAGCACCAGACGCGCGCAGGCGCCGAGTGCCACGGTCACCGGACGGCAGACCCGGGCGAAGGCGACCAGACCCGGGCTGAACCAGAGCGCGGTCTTCTCGGGGGCCGCCATGGCCAGGTTCTTGGGGACCATCTCGCCGATGACGAGATGCAGGAAGACGACGAGCGCCAGCGCGATCGCGTAACCCAGCGGATGGACCAGACCGTCGGGGACCCGGGCCGCGTGGAACACCGGCTCCAGGAGCTTGGCCACGGTGGGCTCGGCCACCGCGCCGAGCGTCAACGAGCAGACGGTGATGCCGAACTGGGCCGCCGCCATCATGCGTGGCAGGTTCTCCAGACCGTGCAGCACCTGCCGGGCCCGCGCGGACGTCGCGGCGAGCGGTTCGATCTGGCTGCGGCGCACGGAGACGAGGGCGAACTCGGCCCCCACGAAGAAGCCGTTCGTCAGCACGAGAAGCAGGGCGAACAGGAGTTGCAGCAAGCTCATCGCACGGCCTCCGCCACACTCTTGACGTCGGCCGTACGCACGAACCGCACCCGCTCCGCCCGGTACCGCTCGACCTGGCGGACCTGGATCCGCCAGCCGGGCAGTTCGGCGCGGTCGCCGGGGACGGGGATGCGGCCCAGCAGATCGGCGACAAGTCCTGCCACCGTCTCGTACGGGCCGTCCGGCGCGTCCAGGCCTATGCGCCGCAGGCTCAGCACCCGGCAGCTGCCGTCGGCCTCCCACGCCTGGCGGCCGTCCTCGCCCGCCACCACGGCGAGTTCGGGCGGGGTCTCGCCCTCGGCGTCGTGCTCGTCGCGCACCTCGCCGACGAGCTCCTCGACGATGTCCTCCAGGGTGACGACCCCGGCCGTGCCGCCGTACTCGTCGACGACGACGGCTATCGGCTGCTCGCTGCGCAGCCGCTCAAGCAGCTGCTGCACCGGCAGCGTCTCGGGAACCAGCAGCGGCGGTACTGCGATCCGGGCGGCCGGGGTGCGCCGCCGGTCCTGCGGCGGGACCGCGAGCGCGTCCTTGAGGTGGACCATGCCGACCACCTCGTCGATCCGCTCCCGGTAGACGGGGAAGCGGGACAGGCCGGTGGCCCGGGTGAGGTTGAGGACGTCGGCGGCGGTCGCGGACGTCTGCAGCGCGCTCACCTTCACGCGCGGCGTCATCACGTTCTCCGCGGTGAGCCGGCGCAGCGCCAGCGTGCGGACGAACAGGTCGGCGGTGTCCTGCTCGATCGCCCCGGCGCGCGCCGAGTGGCGGGCCAGGGAGACCAGTTCACCAGGTGTACGCGCGGAGGCCAGCTCGTCGGCGGGCTCCACGCCGAGCGCCCGTACGAGACGGTTGGCGACGGTGTTGAGCAGGGAGATCACCGGCCGGAAGAGCCGGGAGAAGCGGCTCTGCGGACCGGCGACGAACCGGGCGACCTGGAGCGGGCGTGAGACCGCCCAGTTCTTCGGTACGAGTTCGCCGATCACCATCTGGACGGCGGAGGCGAGCAGCATGCCGACGACGACGCTCACCCCGGGCACCACACCGTCCGGCAGCCCGGTCGCGGCGAGCGGCCCGTCGAGCAGTCCGGCGAGCGCGGGCTCGGCGAGCATGCCGACGACGAGCGAGGTGATGGTGATGCCGAGCTGGGTGCCCGAGAGCTGGAAGGAGAGCTCGCGCAGGGCCTTGACGACGGCGGAGGCGCGGCGGTCGCCGTCGGCGGCGGCCTGCTCGGCGTCCGGCCGCTCGACCGTGATCAGGCCGAATTCGGCGGCCACGAAGAAGCCGTTGGCGAGGATGAGAAGGAATGCCGCGGCGAGCAGCAGAAGCGGGATGGTCATGCCGCCGCCTCGTACGAGGGGGCGGCGCAGATACTACCGGACGATCCGTCCATTGCTGGAGGGAGTCACTCCTCGGGTCGCTGGTGCCCCGTCGGCCGATCGTGCTGCCAGTGCGCGGGGCGGGGCGCGATGGGCGCCACCGTCACCAGGGTAGCCATTGAGATCGTCGCCGCAATGCTTGCCCCGGTGCGCGATGCGGCGGGTCAGCCGTCCTGGCCGGTGCCGTGGGACTCGGCGAGGGCGCGCAGCGCGCGGGCGTCGCGTATGGCCTGCTCCTTGGCGATGCCGGGCTGGATGCCGAGCGCGGGCAGGCTGGTGCCGTCGCTGAGGTCCAGGAAGACCCAGGGGTCGCCGGGGCGCAGGTTCACGCGCAGGATCTCCGCCCAGGCGAGCCGCCGCGTACGGGTGAGGTTGACGACCGTGACGCCCGTGTCGTCGGCGACGACCTTGGGGCGGCTCAGCAGCGCGAGGACCGCGAAGAACATCGCCGCGGTGAACACGAAGCTGGCCCGCTCGCCCCCGCTCATGTTCTCCAGGAGCAGGGCGACTCCGGTGAGCACCGCGAACATCACGGTGCCGACGGTCAGCAGGACGGCCCGGGTGCGGGTCGGCCGGAACGTGACCGGGAGAACGGGGAGTTGGGGCGCGGGGGCGGACACGGGGTACGTCACTTCCGTACGGGGGTGAATAAGGGTGAACAGGCCGGTCAGAGACGGCAGGCGTGGATGGCCGTGGTGAGGATGGCCCGGGCGCCCAGCTCGTACAGGTCGTCCATGATCCGCTGGGCCTCCTTGGCCGGGACCATGGCGCGCACCGCGACCCAGCCCTCGTTGTGCAGCGGCGAGACGGTCGGCGACTCCAGGCCCGGGGTGAGGGCGACGGCCCGCTCCAGGTGCTCGGCGCGGCAGTCGTAGTCCATCATCACGTAGCTGCGGGCCACCAGGACGCCCTGGAGGCGGCGCAGGAACTGCTGCACCTTGGGCTCTTCGATGTCCGCGCCGGTGCGCCGGATGACGACGGCCTCGGACTTCATGATCGGCTCGCCGATCACTTCGAGGCCCGCGTTGCGCAGCGAGGTGCCGGTCTCTACGACGTCCGCGATCACGTGGGCGACGCCCAGCTCGATGGCGGTCTCGACGGCGCCGTCCAGGTGCACCACGGAGGCGTCGACGCCGCTGTCCTTGAGGTGCTGGGCGACGATGCCCTCGTACGAGGTGGCGATCGTCATCCCGTCGAAGTCGCCGACACCCTTGGCCGTGCCCGGCTTGGTGGCGTAGCGGAAGGTCGAGCGGGCGAAGCCGAGCGGCAGGATCTCCTCCGCGTCGGCGCCGGAGTCGAGCAGCAGGTCGCGGCCGGTGATGCCGATGTCCAGGCGGCCGGAGCTGACGTAGATCGCGATGTCGCGGGGGCGGAGATAGAAGAACTCGACCTCGTTCTCGGGGTCGACCAGGACGAGTTCCTTGGACTCCTTGCGCATCTGGTAGCCGGCCTCATGGAGCATCGCCGACGCAGGTCCGGACAGTGAACCCTTGTTGGGGACGGCGATGCGCAGCATGAGGTCAGCTTCCTTCACGTAAGGGGGTGGGATGTTCGGGTGTGCTCAGAGGTGGGCGTAGACGTCGTCGAGGGAGATCCCGCGCGCGACCATCATCACCTGGACGTGGTACAGCAGCTGGGAGATCTCCTCGGCGGCGGCGTCCTTGCTCTCGTACTCGGCGGCCATCCAGACCTCGGCGGCCTCCTCGACGACCTTCTTGCCGATGGCATGCACACCCTTGTCCACCAGCTCGGCGGTGCGGGAGGTGGACGGGTCGCCGTTGGCGGCCTTGAGCTGGAGCTCGGTGAAGAGCTCTTCGAAACTCTTGGAGGGTTTGTTCGCCATGATGCTCTTAGGGTAAGGGGTGGATCCCGGCCACTCAGCGCCAGGGTTCGCTGACGGTGCGCAGCGTGGCGGCCGTGGCGACGGCGGCGGTGACCGCTTCGTGCCCCTTGTCCTCGTTCGACCCTTCGAGGCCGGCCCGGTCCAGGGCCTGCTCCTCGGTGTCGCAGGTCAGCACGCCGAACCCGATGGGTACGCCGGTGTCGATGCTGACCTGGGTGAGACCGTTGGCCACACCCTGGCACACGTAGTCGAAGTGCGGTGTACCGCCCCTGATGACGACGCCGAGCGCGACGACCGCATCGTACCCGCGCCCCGCCAGCACCTTCGCGACGACCGGCAGCTCGAAGCTGCCGGGGACGCGCAGCAGCGTCGGCTCGTCGATGCCGAGCTCGTGCAGCGCGCGCAGGGCGCCGTCGACGAGTCCGTCCATCACCTTCTCGTGCCACTGCGCCGCGATGACCGCGACCCGGAGGTCTGCGCAGTTGCGTACGGACAGTTCGGGTGCGCCCTTGCCACTCACGTGCTTGTCTCCTCGGTGCTTCGGTGCTCGTTCTCGTTGGTGTCTTATGTGCTGTGTTACTGGTTGCCGCAGGCCGACGCGGTCGCGTCCAGCCAGGGCAGGTCGTGTCCCATCCGGTCCCGCTTGGTGCGCAGGTAGCGCAGATTGTGCTCGCCCGCCTGGACCGGCATCGGCTCGCGGCCGCTGACCTTGAGGCCGTGCCGCACCAGGGCGGTGGTCTTGTCGGGGTTGTTGGTCATCAGGCGCAGGCTGCGCACGCCCAGGTTCTGCAGGATCTGCGCACCGGCCGCGTAGTCGCGGGCGTCGGCGGGCAGCCCGAGCTCCAGGTTGGCGTCGAGCGTGTCGCGGCCCTGCTCCTGGAGTTCGTACGCGCGGAGCTTGGAGAGCAGGCCGATGCCGCGCCCCTCGTGGCCGCGCAGATAGACGACGACGCCGCGGCCCGCCTCGGTGATGCGCTCCATGGAGGCCTGGAGCTGGGGGCCGCAGTCGCAGCGCTGCGAGTGGAAGATGTCGCCGGTCAGGCACTCGGAGTGGACGCGCACGAGCACGTCCTCGCCGTCGCCGATCTCGCCGTGGACCAGGGCGACGTGCTCGACGCCGTCGACGGTGGAGCGGTAGCCGAAGGCGGTGAACTCGCCGAAGGAGGTGGGCAGATGCACCTCGGCCTCGCGGCGCACGGTCGGCTCGGCGGAGCGGCGGTAGGCGATCAGGTCCTCGATGGAGATGATCGTCAGGCCGTGCTTGCGGGCGAACGGGATGAGCTCGGGCAGCCGCAGCATCACGCCGTCCTCGCCCGCGATCTCCACAATGGCGCCGGCCGGGGCGAGCCCCGCGAGCCGGGCGAGGTCGACGGCGGCCTCGGTGTGGCCGTTGCGGACCAGCACACCGCCGGGCTTGGCGCGCAGCGGGAAGATGTGCCCGGGGCGCACGAAGTCCCCGGCGTCCGAGCCCCCGTCGGCGAGCAGGCGCAGCGTGGTGGCGCGGTCGGCGGCGGAGATGCCGGTGGAGACGCCGTGCGCGGCGGACGCGTCGACCGAGACGGTGAACGCCGTCTTCATCGACTCGGTGTTGTGGTCGACCATCTGGGGCAGCTGGAGCCGGTCGAGCACCTCGCCCTCCATGGGCGCGCAGATCAGACCGCGGCACTCGCTCATCATGAACGCGACGATCTCGGGGGTCGCCTTCTCGGCCGCGATGACGAGGTCGCCCTCGTTCTCGCGGTCCTCGTCGTCGACGACCACGACCGGCCGACCGGCCGCGATGTCGCGGATCGCCTGCTCGACGGGGTCGAGGGACAGGTCCTCGCGGTTGTCGGTGGAGTACCAGGTGGGTGTCGTGGCGCTCATGCCGCCGCTCCTTCCAGGACGGGCCGCGCACTCGTACGGGAGCGCAGCCACCAGTCGCGCAGTCCCCACAGGACGATCGCGCCGTAGATGACGTAGACGAAGCCGGAGAAGGCGAAGCCGTTGGCGAAGTTGAGCGGCACGCCCACGGCGTCCACCAGCAGCCACGCGAGCCAGAACTCGACCATGCCGCGCGCCTGGGCGTACATGGCGACGACCGTGCCGACGAAGATGTACGCGTCGGGCCACGGGTCCCACGACAGCGTCGGGAACGCGGTGAACAGGGCGCCGACCGCGAGGGTGCCGAGCGCCGCGCCCGCGACGAGCAGTCCGCGCTCGCGCCAGCTGGCGAAGCGCACCGCGACGGAACCGTCCTGGCCCTGCCGCTTGCCGTTCTGCCACTGGTACCAGCCCCACAGCGCCACCACGATGACCACGACCTGCTTGCCGGCGCTGCCGGAGAGGTGGGCCGTGCTGAACGCGGCCAGCAGGATGACGCCGGAGAGGAACTGGGCGGGCCAGGTCCATATGGAGCGCCGCCAGCCGAGCGCGAGGGCGGCCAGACCGATCGTGTTGCCGATCATGTCGGACCACATGATGTGCTGGTCGAAGGCGGTGAAGGCCTCGGAGTTGAGCCAGTTCACTTGGGGTCCTCCTGGCCGCGTGCGCCGAGCAGGCGCTCGACGTACTTGGCGATCACGTCGACCTCCAGGTTGACCGGGTCGCCGGGCTGCTTCAGGCCGAGCGTGGTCAGCGCGAGGGTGGTCGGGATGAGGCTGATGGTGAAGTAGTCGGGGCCCGCGTCGACGACCGTGAGGCTGACGCCGTCGACGGTGATCGAGCCCTTCTCCACGACGTAACGGGTGAGCTCCGACGGCAGCGAGACCTTGACGATCTCCCAGTTCTCGGACGGCGTGCGCGACACGATGGTGCCGGTGCCGTCGACGTGGCCCTGGACGATGTGCCCGCCGAGGCGGCCGCCGACGGCCATCGGCCGCTCCAGGTTGACCCGGGAGCCGACTTCGAGCGCGCCGAGGCTGGAGCGCTTGAGCGTCTCCTCCATCACGTCGGCGGTGAACTCGCCGTCGCCGAACTCCACGACGGTCAGACAGACGCCGTTGACGGCGATCGAGTCGCCGTGCCCGGCGCCCTCGGTGACGACGGGGCCGCGCAGACGGAAGCGGGAGGAGTCGCCGAGCTTCTCGACGGCGGTTACCTCACCCAGCTCTTCGACGATTCCGGTGAACACGCTCATCGCTCCTTGGCAGTGGACGTAACGGCAGTGGCAGATACGGGAGTTGCGGTGATGCGGAGGTCCGCTCCGACGCGGACGGTCTCGGTCAGTTCGAGCCGCAGCGCGTCGGTGAGGGTGGTGATGTGGGCCCCGGTCAGGGCCGCCGGGCCCGCGCCGAGCAGGACGGGGGCGAGATAGCCGACGACCTTGTCGACCGCGCCCGCGGCGACGAAGGCCCCGGCCAGGGTCGGCCCGCCTTCGAGGAGTACGGACCGCACGCCGCGCCCGTGCAGTTCGGCGAGCAGTGCGGGGATGTCCAGTCCGGTGGCGGTGCGGGGCAGCCGTACGACGTCGACGTCCGCGAGGTGGCCGGTGTCGGCGTCCTCGGCGACCGCGATCAGGGTGGGCGCCGCGTCGTCGAGGACCCGGGCGCCGGGCCGCACGGCCTTGGCCTCGGTGTCGACGACGACCCGCAGCGGCTGGACGGCGTCCTCGATGCCGCGTACGGCCAGGTGGGGGTCGTCGGTGCGGGCGGTGCCGGAGCCGACGACCACCGCGTCGGCCTCGGCGCGCAGCCGGTGGACGTCGGCGCGGGACTCGGCGGAGCTGATCCAGCGGCTGGTGCCGTCCTGGGCCGCGATCCGCCCGTCGAGGGTGGCCGCGTACTTCCACAGGACATAGGGACGGCCGAGGCGTACGGAGGTGAGCCAGGCGGCGTTGCCCGCCTCGGCCTCCTCGGTGAGCAGGCCCTGCTCGACCTGGACGCCGGCCGCCCGCAGGGTGTCGGCACCGCCGGTGGCCTGCGGGTTCGGGTCGCCGACCGCGTACACGACCCGGCTGACGCCGGCCTCGATCAGCGCCTGGGCGCAGGGGCCGGTGCGACCGGTGTGGTTGCAGGGTTCGAGGGTGACGTACGCGGTGCCGCCCCGGGCCCGCTCGCCCGCGTCGGCGAGTGCGTGGACCTCGGCGTGCGGGCCGCCCGCTCTGCGGTGGAAGCCCTCGCCGACGACGGCGCCCGAGGCGTCGGTGATGACGCACCCGACGACCGGGTTGGGGCTGGTGGAGCCGAGTCCGCGCGCGGCGAGCTCAATGGCTCGGCGCATGGCGTCTGCGTCGGCTGCGGTGGCCACCGGGTCCTCCTGCCTCTTCGGGCACGGACTCCGGGGCCTGTCGATGACGACAGAGAGCGGGAAATGGACCATGGATACAGCTCACGCACGGCCGAAGGACACCGATCGCCACGGAGGGCGAAACGGAACAACGGCCGACGTGACCCTTGCCAGGTCCGCCCGCCGCGCACTGCCTCCCATCCGGACTTTCACCGTCGGTCCAGGAATTCCACCTGGTCAACCGGCCACTGGATGCGGCCGGGTCGCGGACTATTACCGCCGGTTCGGAATTACACCGACCCCGGAGTGCGCTGCTGCTGGTACAGGGTCAGTGTGCCACGACTGATCGTCGGCCATACGAGCGAACGCCTGTGGCCTGAGTCACAGCTCGTAGCGGAGTGTGACCCTCCGCCCCCGAGCCCCCTCTGCGGCACATCCCCAGGTATCCCGGCCATTGGTCCGTACCTATTGACCCCACTGGTCTAGTCCTCTTAACCTCTGCGTCACCTCCGAGGTGAGGCCCGCTGGTGTGCGCACGCCGGGGCCGCCGCACGACCGTCCCCTGTTCGCTGTGCTTCGCCGACCTCCCCCAGGAGGAACAGATCGTGCCGTCCCCCCTTCGCGCGAGAGCCACGCTGCTCACGACCGGTGCCACCGTCGCCGGGCTGCTGCTCTCCTCGCTCGCCACCGGCGTCTCGCACGCCGCCGACAACGAGTCCTGTCGCCCCGACGGGCTCTACAAGACGCCCGGCGTCGACGTCCCGTACTGCTCCGTGTACGACACCGACGGCCGCGAGAAGATGGGCGCCGACCATCAGCGCCGGGTCATCGGGTACTTCACCGGATGGCGCACCGGCCAGGACGGGACCCCCGCCTATCTCGCCTCCGACATTCCGTGGGACAAGGTCACCCACATCAACTACGCCTTCGCGCACGTCGGTTCCGACAACAAGATCTCGGTCGGCTCCGACAGCGAGAAGAACGCGGCGACCGGAATTACCTGGCCCGGTGTCGCGGGCGCCGAGATGGACCCCGCACTCCCCTACAAGGGCCATTTCAATCTGCTGAACAAATTCAAGAAGCAGCACCCGAACGTGAAGACCCTGATCTCCGTGGGCGGTTGGGCCGAGACCGGCGGCTATTTCGGTGACGACGGAAAGCGCGTCGGCTCGGGCGGCTTCTACTCCATGGCCACCAACGCCGACGGCTCGGTGAACCAGCCGGGCGTCGACACCTTCGCGGACTCGGCCGTCGCCTTCATCAAGAAGTACGGGTTCAACGGCGTCGACATCGACTACGAATACCCGACGACCATGAAGGACGCGGGCAATCCGCTGGACTGGTCGCTCTCCAACGCCCGCCGGGCGGGCCTGGTCAAGGGCTATGCGGCGCTGATGAAGTCGCTGCGCGAGAAGCTGGACCGCGCGGGAGCGGCCGACGGCAAGCACTATCTGCTCTCCGTCGCGGCGCCCTCCTCCGGCTATCTGCTGCGCGGCATGGAGACCTTCCAGGTCCAGAAGTACCTGGACTACGTCAACATCATGTCGTACGACCTGCACGGCGCCTGGAACGAATACGTGGGCCCGAACGCCTCGCTCTTCGACGACGGCAAGGACGCGGAACTCGCCGCTGCGGGCGTCTATTCCACGTCCCAGTACGGCGGAACCGGCTATCTGAACGCGGACTGGGCGTACCACTATTTCCGTGGCTCGATGCCCGCCGGACGTATCAACATGGGCCTGCCGTACTACACGCGCGGATTCCAGAACGTGGCCGGCGGGACCAACGGACTGTGGGGCAAGGCGGCCACGACCACCTGCCCGGCGGGGTCGGGGCTCACCAAATGCGGTGACGGCGCGACCGGAATCGACAACCTCTGGCACGACCTCGACGCCAACGGCAAGGAGGCCCCGGCGGGCTCCAACCCGATGTGGCACGCCAAGAACCTGGAGAAGGGCGTGGTCGGCGACTACGTCACCAAGTTCGGCTTCCCCGCCGACACCAAGCTGACCGGCACGTATGCCCGCAACTACGACTCGACGCTGGTCGCGCCCTGGCTGTGGAACGACCAGAAGAAGGTGTTCCTGTCCACCGAGGACGAGCAGTCGGTGAACGCCAAGGCCGACTACGTGGTGGACAAGGGCATCGGCGGCACCATGGTGTGGGAGCTCGCGGGCGACTACCGGTACAACGCGGCCAAGGGCCAGTACGAGCCGGGTTCGACGCTGACGAGCGCGATGTACGACAAGTTCAAGTCGGCCACTCCGTACGGCGCCAAGCGCTCCACCATCGATCTGCCGACGCGGGCGCTCGACATCGGCGTGGACTTCGGGCAGTTCCCGCTCGGCGACTCCAACTACCCGATCAGCCCCAAGGTGACGATCACCAACAACACCACGGCGACGCTGCCGGGCGGCACGGAGTTCCAGTTCGACTACGGGACCTCGGCCCCGGCGAACGCCAAGGACCAGTCCGGATTCGGTACGACGGTGGTCCGCAGCGACCACAGCGGCAGCAATGTGGGCGGTCTGAAGGGCGACTACAACCGTGTCTCGCTGAAGCTCCCGGCCTGGCAGACACTGGCGCCCGGCGCCTCGGTGACGCTGGACTTCGTCTACTACCTGCCGGTCTCGACCCCGTCCAACTGGACGGTGAGCTTCGGCGGTCAGACGTACGCGCTGGCCGGTGACCTCACGCGGGGCGCGACGCCGGTGGACCCGGGCACGACGTCCCCGACCCCGTCGCCGACCCCGACCCCCACTCCGACTCCGACCCCCACTCCGTCGGGCGGCACGTGCACGGCACCTGCCTGGTCGGCCACGGCCGAGTACGGTGGCGCCACGACCGTCTCGTACAAGTCCCACACCTGGAAGTCGAAGTGGTGGACAAAGGGCGACGAGCCCGGCACCACCGGCGACTGGGGCGTCTGGCAGGACCTCGGCGCCTGCTGAACCCCCGCCCCCCGAACGCCCGGCGGCGCAAAACGGCCCTTGCCGCCGCCGGGCCCCAAACTTTCTTCTGGAGCGAGGGGAAGGCTCGGGCGGATTGGCGACCCAAGTGGACGACGACATACGCCAGTTGCGGCGGGCGCGGATCGCGACAGCCGCGGTGTTCTGCGTGCACGGCGCCGTCACCGGCAACTTCGCCACCCGCGTCCCCTGGATCCAGGAGCACGCCGGAATCTCCACCGGCCAGCTCGGCCTGGCACTCGCGTTCCCCGCGATCGGCTCTTCGCTGCTGATGCCGCTCTCCGGCGCGATCACCCATCGCTTCGGCTCGCGCCGGGCGCTGCGCGGACTGCTCGCGCTGTGGACCCTGGGCCTCACGCTCCCCTCGCTCGCCCCGAACGTCTACACGCTGTGCGGGGCGCTCTTCCTGTACGGGGCGAGCTCGGGCATGTCGGACGTGGCGATGAACGCGCTGGGCGTCGAGACGGAGGCCCGGCTCGGCCGGTCCATCATGTCCGGGCTGCACGGCATGTGGAGCGCGGGCGCCCTGCTCGGCTCGGCGGCCGGCACCCTGGCCGCGCACACCGGCACCGACGCACGCGTCCACCACGCGGTGGCGGCGGCGGTCCTGACCGTGCTCGGCGCGCTGGCCTGCGGCCGCGTACTGGATCTGCGCAGCGCACCCGACGAGGCGCCACCGCCGCGCTTCGCCCTGCCGCCCCGGTCAGCGGTGATCATCGGCCTGGTCGCCTTCTGCGCGGTGTTCGCGGAGGGCGCGAGCCTCGACTGGTCGGCGGTCTATCTGCGCGACTCCCTCGACACTTCGGCGGGCCTAGCGGCCGCCTGCACCACGGCGTTCACGCTGACCATGGCGGTGGCGCGGATCGCGGGCGACAGAGTCGTGGACCGCTTCGGGGCGGTACGGACCGTGCGGTGCGGGGGCGTCCTGGCGACGGCGGGCGGGATGCTCGTGGTGCTCGCGCCCCGACCCGCCGTCGCCATGGGCGGGTTCGCGCTGATCGGGCTCGGGGTCGCGGTGGTGGTGCCGCTGGCGTTCGCGGCGGCGGGGCGGGGCGGGTCCAACCCGAGCCAGGCGATCGCGGGCGTCGCCACCATCACGTACACGTCGGGCCTGATCGCCCCGTCGGCCATGGGGACGATCGCCGATCTGAGCTCGCTGGTGGTGTCGTTCGGGGTGGTGACGGTGCTGGCGGTGGGGCTGGTGGTGGGGGCGAGCGTGTTGCGAGCGGGGAACCTGTCGTCAGATAGCTGAACACTGTTCATGAACACGACCGCGTGAGCGGAGAGCTGGCACTTCCGGGTGACAATGCCCCGCGCAGGATTCACGGATGGGACCTGCCCTCGCACTAAAATTGCGCTGATTCTTCTCAGCACGGAACGAACTGGAGCGAATTCATGGGCCTCGGCGTGCGCTGGACCCTGCACGGTGACGGGCGGACCCCCGCCCCGGGTGCCGTCGTACGCCCGGACGAACGGCTCTCCTGGCCCCGGACCATCGGGCTCGGCGCCCAGCACGTGGTGGCCATGTTCGGCGCGTCGTTCGTGGCGCCGGTGCTCATGGGCCTGGACCCCAACCTCGCGATCATGATGTCCGGTGTCGCCACGGTCATCTTCCTGCTGGCGACCCAGGGCCGGGTGCCCAGCTATCTCGGCTGCTCCCTCTCCTTCGTCGGCGTCGCGGCCGCGATCCGGGCCACCGGCGGCACCAGCGCCACCGTCACCGGCGCGGTCCTCGTCGTCGGTGCCGTGCTGTTCGTGGCGGGCCTGGCGGTACGGCGGTTCGGCGCGCGGATCATCCACGCCGCGATGCCGCCGATCGTGACCGGCGCGGTGGTCATGCTGATCGGGTTCAACCTGGCGCCGGTCACCGCGGCCACGTACTGGCCGCAGGACCAGTGGACGGCCTTGCTGGTGATGCTCTTCACCGGGCTCGCCGTGGTCTGTCTGCGCGGCTTCTGGTCCCGGGTCGCGATCTTCCTCGGCCTGCTCTTCGGCTACGGCATCTCCTGGCTCTTCGACCGCGTCTTCGGCAAGATCCACTCCGTGCCGGGCGCGGGCGCGGCCACCGACCACTGGCGGCTCGACCTCTCCGGCGTCGGCAAGGCCGAGTGGATCGGGCTGCCGTCCTTCCACGCCCCGAGCTTCCAATGGTCCGCGATCCTGGTCGCGCTGCCCGTCGTGATCGCGCTGGTCGCCGAGAACGCCGGACACGTCAAGGCCGTCGGCGAGATGACCGGCGACAACCTCGACGACAAGCTGGGCACCGCGATCGCCGCCGACGGCGCGGCCTCGGTGCTCTCCACCGCCGTCGGCGGTCCGCCCAACACCACGTACTCCGAGAACATCGGCGTCATGGCCGCCACCCGTGTCTACTCGACGGCCGCCTACTGGGCCGCCGCCGGCTTCGCGCTGCTCTTCGGCATCTGCCCGAAGTTCGGCGCGATCGTCGCCGCGATCCCGGGCGGCGTCCTCGGCGGCATCACCGTCATCCTGTACGGCATGATCGGCCTCCTCGGCGCCCAGATCTGGATCAACGCCAAGGTCGACCTGCGCAATCCGCTCAACCTGGTCCCGGCCGCCGCGGGCATCATCATCGGCATCGGCGGCGTCACCCTGAAGTTCACCGACAACTTCCAGCTCAGCGGGATCGCCCTCGGCACCATCGTGGTCATCACCGGCTACCACGTGCTGCGCGCCCTGGCCCCGGCCCACATGAAGGAGCAGGAGCCGCTGCTCGACGAGGGCACGTCGTCGTACGACGAGGACGCCGAGGCCACGGCCGAAGCGGCTCAGCGCGCCAGTTCGTAGGCGTACTCGGGGCTGAAGCTGCCCGCCGCGCCCCGGCAGCCGTCGGACTCGCCGGGCAGCTTCACCCACAGGTACGCGTCGATCCGCTCCTCGCCGGTGTCCGTCGTCGGGGCACGCCCCAGCGCCCGGCCGGCCGGGTCGCACCACTGGCCGTCGGGCGGCGCGCCCCGGCCGTTGCGGCTGGTGTCGATCACCGCGCCCAGCCGCGCGGGACCGCCCAGCCCGGCGAGCACCCGCCGTGCGTACGCCACTTCGTCGGCCGTGGCGCGGAAGTTGGACACATTGGTGAAGATGCCGTCGCTGCTGGTGGCCGCACCGGCCGCGCGCAGCAGGGCGGCCATCTCCTCGGCGTCGTGCCATCCGGAGTGGCCCGCGTCGAAGTACACCCTGGCGCGGGGGTCGGCCGCGTGGATGCCGCGCCCCGCACCGGCCAGCGAGGCGAAGCGGGCGGTGCGGTCACCGTCCGAGAGGCAGTCGGACTGGGCGATCGCGTCGGGTTCCAGGATGACGATGACCGGTGAACGACCGAGCCCCGCCGAGAAGTTCCGGATCCATCCGTCGTACGCGGCGAGATCAGGCGCGCCACCCTGGGACGCGCCGCCGCAGTCCCGGCCGGGAATCGCGTACGGCACGAGCACCGGCACCCGGCCCTCGTCGGCGGCCGCCGACGTCACCTGTCGCACCTCCCCGGTGATCCGGTCCGGGTCGTACTCGGTGAACCAGACCGCGGCGGGCCGGTCCGCGATCCGCCGCTCGATCAACGGTCGCCTCGGGTCGTCGGGATGGGCCTGGACCCAGTCGAGCACCTGCGAGTCGGGCGAGCGGTAGAGCGCGGCGGAGACGGCCTCCGGCGGCTGCGACGGGGAAGGCTTCGGAGAAGGGGACGGCTCCGGGGTGTGCGAAGGGCGCGGCACGCGGGACGCGCGCGTGGGGGACGGCGAGGGCACTGCGGGCAGCGGCGCGAGGGTGGGCGACCGGGTCACCTGCGGCCGCGCCGATACGCCGCCACCGCCTCCGAGGGCGGAGACCGCGCCCGCCACGGCACCGACCGCCGCGACGGCGAAGGCGAACCCCACCATGGCGTTGCGCCGTGCGGCCCGGCGCCGGGCGGCCCGGCGTCTGTGCGCGCGCGTGTCCGGCGTCCCGGTCACCGTGAACTCCCCTCCCCCACAGGTGCGATGGCCCCACGTTCACCCGTTCCGGGGAAGCCCCGGGCCCGGCGGCGTCCGGTAAAGCGTAGGGCTGGGACGCTGCCCTCATGGCGCAGATCGAACAGTTGGCAGGTGGGACGGGGCTCCTGGCCGGTGGCACGGGCCTCGCCGGGCCGTCGGTGGACGTCTCGGTGGACACCGTGGTGGCGCGGATGCGGGCGCTGCGCGCGAGCCTGCCGCCCAAGGACGGGCTCGCCGTCTTCAACCGGGTCTATCTGGCGGTCACCGAGGAGATCGGCCGGAGCCTCACCCGGGGCGCGTTCGCCGACCCCCGGGCCGCCGCGACGCTGGACGTGCTGTTCGCCGGGCGGTATCTGCGGGCGGTCGACGCGGTGGCGACGGGCCTGCGCCCGCCCGCCTGCTGGCGGCCGCTGTTCCAGTACCGCCGCCACCCGGGCGTACGCCCGCTCCAGTTCGCTCTCTGCGGCATCAACGCGCACATCGGGCACGACCTGGCGCTCGCCGTCGTCGACAGCTGCCACCGCCTCGCGTGCGAACCGGCCGATCTGGAGGACGACTTCGACCGGGTGGGCGACCTGCTCGTGGCGCTTGAGGAGCGGGTCCGCGAGGAGCTGATGCCGGGGCCCGACCTGCTGGAGGTCGCGGACCCGCTCACCCATCTGCTGGCGTCCTGGAGCCTGGAGCGGGCCAGGGACGCCGCCTGGTCTTCGGCGCGATTGCTGTGGCGACTGCGGGAACTTCCGGACCTGTCCCGGGAGTTCAGGGAGAGGATGGACGCAGGCGTCGGCCTGGTGGGGCGGTGCCTGCTGACGCCTCACGTTGGCCCTTCTTCGGTACGAGGAGTTCTCCCATGGCAATCCGGCTCGGGCTCGGCATCCCGCAGATGAGGCAGTACGACATCGGCCGTGACATCCCGGCCGTGGCGCGCGCCGCCGAGGAGACGGGCTACGAGAGCCTGTGGGTGTTCGAGCGGGTGATCTTCCCGACCCCGGCGACCCAGGGGCTGTACGGGGTGCCGGGCCTGGCCTGGCCGGACGCCTACCGGTCGGTGGCCGACCCGCTGGTCTGCCTCGCGCTCGCCGCCGCGGCCACCGAGCGCGCGCGGCTCGGCACCAGCGTGCTGGTGGCGCCGCTGCACATCCCGTTCCAGCTGGCCCGCTCGCTCGCCACCCTGGACGCGGCCAGCGGCGGCCGGGTGGTCGCGGGGATCGGCACGGGCTGGTCGCACGACGAGTACGCGGCGGCGTCCGTGGCGCCGTTCGAGAAGCGCGGCAAGGTGCTCGACGAGACGCTGGACGTGTTCGCGGCCGTGTGGGGCGCGGACCCCGTCTCGTACGAGGGCGAGTTGACGACCATCGCCCCCTCCGAGGTCGGCCCCAAGCCGGCCCGGCCGATCCCGGTGTATCTGCCGGCGGGCAGCCCGAAGGCGGCCCGCCGCCTGATCGACCGGGCGGACGGCTGGATGCCGGGGGCCATGGGAGCCGCGCAGCTCGCCGAGGAGTGGACCGGGATCCAGGCCCTGGCCGCCGAGCGCGGCCGCGAGCGCCCGGTCGAGGTGTGTGCCCGGGTCAACGCGCGCCATATGCCGAAGCCGTACGACGGCGCCGACCGCCCGCCCTTCACCGGCAGCACCGCCCAGATAGTCGAGGACCTGGTGGCCCATGCCCACGACGGCATAGGCGAGTTCCTGATCGACCTCCAGGCCACGCCCCGCGACGCGGAGGAGCTGAAGGACGTGGCGGCGGAGGTGTACACGCAGGTGCGCGCGGCGGGGCTGTAGTCCGACCCCGCACGGTCGGCGGGCGGAACGCGAAGGGCCCGGGGGCAACAGCCCCCGGGCCCTCAAGTCCCGTACCGCGAGCCGGAATCAGTCCTCCGGCAGCTCGACCGGCGCGATCTCGTCGTACACGTCGCCCGGGCCGGGGTTGGTGGCGTCCGTGCCGCCGCCGAGGTGGTGCATGACGCCCCACACCGCGTTCAGCGCCGTCTGCACCGCGCCCTCGGCCCAGCCGGCCGTCCAGGAGATGTCGTCGCCCGCGAGGAAGATGCCGCGCTTGTCCTCGGGCAGCGTGTCCTGCATGAAGTGGGTGAAGAGGCGTCGCTGGTAGCGGTAGTGGCCCGGCAGGTTCGCCTTGAACGCGCCCATGAAGTAGGGCTCGTTCTCCCACGACACGGTCACCGGGTTGCCGATGATGTGCTTGCGGATGTCGACCTTCGGGTAGATCTCGCCGAGCGACTTGAGCATGACCTCCATGCGCTCGTTCGCCGACAGCGGCAGCCACTTCAGACTGTCGTCGCACCAGGTGTACGAGAGGCAGATGACGGCGGGCTTGTCCGGCCCGTTGTCGAGCAGGTAGGTGCCACGGGTCATCCGGTCGGTGAGCGTCATCGACATGACGTCCCGGCCCGTCTCCTCGTCCTTGTCCAGCCAGAACGGCCGGTCCACGGGAACGAACAGCTTCGAGGACTCCATGTAGTGGGTGCGCTCGATCGCTGTCCAGTGGTCGATCGGGAAGAGCGAGTCATCGCACTCGATCTTCGAAAGCAGCATCCAGGACTGGGCGGTGAAGATCGCGGCCCGGTACGTACGGATGTCGCCGGACGCGTCGGTGACGGTGATCCGGTTGCCCGCGGTGCGGTGCAGCCGGGTCACGGCGGGCTTCGGCGCGCCCCCGTGCAGCGAGGAGAGCGAGGTGCCCTGCGCCCAGTGCACGATCTTCTGCGGCTCGCGCTCCCACAGCCGCAGCGGCAGCTGCTGGGAGCCGCCGACGATGCCGCGGTGGTGGTCGTCGGCCTCGGTGTAGACGACGCGCAGGATCTCCAGGATGGAGTTGGGGAAGTCGGTGTCCCAGCCGCCGGTGCCGAAGCCGACCTGGCCGAAGATCTCGCGGGCCCGGAACGACTTGAACGCCTCGGACTCGCAGAGGAAGCCGTAGAACGTCTGGTTGTCCAGCTTCTCGACGAGCTTCGCCCAGATCTCGCGGATGCGCGGGACATCGCGCTCGCGCATGGCGGTGTTCATGTCCGAGAAGTCGGCGCCCTCGTCCAGGCAGGCGTTCCACGCGGCGGCGACGTCGCGGTAGACCTGCGGCAGGTCGGCGATCGTCTCGGCGTAGTGCGACTCGCCCTTGAGGTCGACGACCGTCGAGGGGGTCGCCTCGGCCAGCGGGTTCGGGAACGGCTCGGTGACCAGGCCGACGAGGTCGATGTAGTGCTGGAGGGCCGTCGAGGACGGCGGGAAGCGCATCGCGCCCATCTCGGCGGTCAGCTCGTCCGTGCCGGTGCCCTCGAAGCCGACGGTGCGCAGCCGTCCGCCGATCTGGTCGGCCTCGTACACGACGGGCTTGAGGCCCATCTTCATCAGCTCGTACGCCGAGATGATGCCGGAGAGCCCGCCGCCGATGACGGCGACCTCGGTGCCGTGCTCGGTCGCGGGTATCTGCCCCAGCCCGGCCGGGTGGGCCAGGAAGTCGTCGTACGCGTAGGGGAAGTCCGGACCGAACATGGTGATCGGCGGCTGGCCGTCGGTGTGCGGGACGGCGGTGGGCACCGTGGACGTCATGGGGTACGGACTCCTTGCGCAGGACGAAGAGGGGGTGGGGGCGGCCGGAGGGGTCCGGGTCAGACGAGGGAGGTGTAGAGGCCGGGGCGGCGGTCGCGCAGATACGGGTTGTTCACGCGTGAGGCGGCCAGGAACTCGGGGTCGGCGTCACCGATCACGAGCTCGGCCTCGCGGCCCGCGCGAGCCCGGGCGGTTCCGTCGGGTCCGGCCAGACAGCTCAGCCCGACGAACTCGAACTCGCCCTCGGGGCCGGTCCGGTTGACGTACGCGATGTACATCTGGTTCTCGAAGGCGCGCACCGGCACCACGGACTCGGCGACGAACTGGAAGGGGTGCATCTGCGCGGTGGGCACCAGGAGGAGGTCGGTGCCGGCCAGCGCGTGCGCGCGGACGTTCTCGGGGAACTCCACGTCGTAGCAGATCATCATCCCGAGCCGCAGCCCGCCGAGCTCGGCCTGGACGACCTGTGTCTCGCCCGGCGTGAACCACTCCTGCTCGAAGCAGCCGAAGAGATGGGTCTTGCGGTAGTTCGCCAGGCGTGTGCCGTCGGGGCCGATGAGCTGTGCGGAGTTGTAGACGCTCTCGCCGTCGCGCTCCGGGTAGCCGTAGACGACCCCGAGCCCGTGGCGTACGGCGATCTCGGCGACGGCCTGCGCGCTGGGCCCGTCGGCGGCCTCGGCCAGCTTGGGCACCTCGTCCCCGATGGCGTAGCCGGTCAGGAACATCTCCGCGCAGACGAGCAGCCCGGCCCCGGCGGCAGCGGCCCTGCCCGCGGCCTCGTCCAGCACCTTCAGATTCGCGGCGACGTCACCGGGGCGGCCGGAGCTCTGGAGCAGGGCGGTGCGCAGCGGGGGCATGGCAGTCCTCGGAGGCGAAAGTGGTTGAAGGGGTCACCTAGACGGTACGTTCCACCGTTCTACCCCGACAAGGCACGACTGTTGCGCGCCGGAGAACGATTCGTTGCGCGTCCGGGGCCCTGGGCGGCGATTCGTTGCGCGGCCCTGACGCGGCCTTGACGCCCCCCGCGCCTTCAAGATCAGGAGGATCAGGCGGGCGAGCCCGAGGAGAAGCGCCTGAGCAGGGGCGAGAGCACCAGGACCGACTTGGTGCGCTCCACATACGGCTCGCCCGCGATCCGTTCCAGGACCCGCTCGAAGTGGCGCATGTCGGAGGCGAAGACCTGGACGATCGCGTCCGCCTCACCGGTGACGGTGGAGGCGGACGCGACCTCGGGGTACCGCTCAAGCCCGCGCTTGATGGACTCGGGCGAGGTGTTGCGACGGCAGTAGATCTCGATGAACCCCTCGGTCTCCCAGCCGAGCGCCGCCGGGTCCACCCGGACGGTGAATCCGGTGATGGCCCCTTCGGCGCGCAGCCGGTCCACGCGCCGCTTCACGGCGGGCGCGGACAGGCCGATCAGCGAGCCGATGTCGGCGTACGAGCGGCGGGCGTCTTCAGCGAGCGCGTGGACGATGCGCTCGTCGAGGTCATTGAGTCGCACTGCGGGTGGATCACTTCTCTGCGGATACGGTGTCCGAGGCCGTGGCCAGTCGGGAGCGGCGGATGCCGTATCCGAAGTAGATCACGAGACCGGCGGCCATCCAGTATCCGAAGTACTGCCATGTGATGCCGGAAAGGTTCCACATGAGGTAGCCGCAGGTGGCGAAGCCGAGGATCGGGACGACCCAGCCGAGCGGCACCCGGAACGTGCGCGGCATGTCGGGGCGCGTCCTGCGCAGGACGATGACCGCGATGTTGACCAGCGCGAAGGCGAAGAGCGTGCCGATGCTGGTGGCGTCCGCGAGGTTGCCGAGCGGCACGGCGGCGGCGAGCACACCGCAGAACAGCGAGACGACGACCGTGTTGGCGACCGGCGTGCCGCTGCGCGGGCTGACCTTGGCGAACACCTTGGGGACCAGACCGTCGCGGGACATCGCGAAGAGGATGCGGGTCTGGCCGTACAGCACGGTCAGGACGACGCTGGCGATGGCGATCACGGCGCAGGCCGCGAGCAGCGTGGCCCAGAACGAGTGGCCGGTGACGTCCTTCATGATTCCGGCGAGCGCCGCCTCGGAGCCCTGGAACTGCTTCCAGGGGCGGGCACCGACCGCGACGAAGGCGACGAGGACGTACAGCGCGGTGACGATGACCAGCGAGAGCATGATCGCGCGCGGCAGGTCCTTCTTGGGGTTCTTCGCCTCTTCACCGGCCGTGGAGGCCGCGTCGAAGCCGATGTAGGAGAAGAACAGCGTGGAGGCGGCGCCGCTGATACCGGCCCGGCCGAGCGGCATGAAGTCGGAGTAGTTGCCCGACTTGAAGCCCATGAAGCCGATCACGCAGAAGAGCACCAGGGCGGCGATCTTCACGCCGACCATGATGGTGTTGGCGCGTGCCGACTCGCGGGCGCCGCCGAGCAGCAGGCCCATCGCGAGGACGACGACGAGCAGGGCCGGCAGGTTGAATATCCCTCCGTCGCCGGGGGGCGCGGACAGCGCGTCGGGGATGGTGACGCCGATCGTGCCGTCCAGGAACTCGTTGAGGTACTGCCCCCAGCCGACGGCCACCGCCGCCACCGAGACTCCGTACTCCAGGATCAGACACCAGCCGCAGATCCAGGCGACGAGTTCGCCGAGCGTTGCGTAAGCGTACGAGTACGAGGAGCCCGCGACGGGGATGGAGCCCGCGAGCTCGGCGTAGGAGAGCGCCGAGAAGAGTGCGGTGAGTCCGGCGAGCACGAAGGAGATCGTGACGGCGGGTCCGGCCTTGGGGACGGCCTCGCCGAGGACGACGAAGATGCCGGTGCCGAGCGTGGCGCCGATGCTGATCATCGTCAGCTGCCACATGCCGAGGGTGCGGCGCAGAGTGCCGCCCTCGCCCTTGCCACCCTCGGCGACCAGCAGTTCTACCGGCTTGCGCCGCAGCAGCGGATTGCCGGGTCGCGGGGCCCCGGTGGTCGGTGCTGCTGCGGAGGGGGGCGCTGTGCCGTGGTCCAACACTTCAGAGGGCTCCTTGTCGCTGCCTGGGGACAGCGACGACCGCGACGTTCCGGCCTTCGCGCACGAAGGGGCAAATCGGGCATGACTGAAGCACACCGTGGCCGGTACCGCCGAGCAGGCGGTCGCCGCCACTCCACGTATCGCGAGAACCATACGAGGTTCCGCTTCTCAGTCGTAATGCAGCAACCTTGCGCATCGGTGAATGATCATTGCGCACAAGGGCGACGCATGGGTGTTTGTTGCGCATCAGCGTTCGATCCATGCGTCAAGGGGCTTTGTCGTGGGGCTTCGTCGTGGGGCTACATCGTTCGCGGGCGGCGGGGTAGGAGTGGGGTCCGTGCGGGCGGCGAAGGAGGCGTTCGATGACCTGGCTGGACCCGGAGCCGTTTCTGCGCGGAGTGGCCTGGCGGGACGCGTCGGGGCGGGCGGTCCGCGCCGATCCGGCCGACCTGGCCCGGCTGCCCTGGGCCACCGCCGAACGGGCCGGACTGCCGATAGGAGTACGGCTGGAATTCGCCGCAGAGGGGGCGTCGGCGGTCGAGATCCGCTACCGCGCGGCGGTGCCCGCGCCGGGCGAGTCCCTGTCCGCGCTGGCCCACACCTTCGCGCTCTGGGCGGACGGCGGATGTGTGCGCGAGACGACGGTGGCACCGGCGAGGGAGGCGGTCGCACGCCTCCAACTCCCTGGCGCGGACGGCCAGTTCACAGTCCATCCGCCCGAGGCCATGGCGCCCGTGGTCCTGGCCGTGCGCGGCGTCGGCGGCACGCTCGCGCCCGTGCCCGCAGCGCCCCGCTGGCTGGTGCACGGCGACTCCATCACCGAGGGCTGGTGGTCGACCCGCCCCGCCCACGCCTGGCCCTCGGTGGCCGGACGCGCGCTCGGCCTGGACACCGTCAATCTGGGGTACGCGGGCGGCGCACACGGCGAACTCGCCACCGCCGAGCAGCTGGCCGCCCTGCCCGCCGACGTCCTGACCCTGGCGTTCGGCACCAACTGCTGGTCGGGCGCGCCCTGTTCGGCGCGGCGGCTGTACGCGCGGACCCGGGACTTCCTGTCCATGGTGCGCCGCGGCCACCCGCACACGCCTCTGCTGCTGATCTCCCCGCTACTGCGCCCGGCGGCCGAGCAGACGCCGAACACGGTGGGGGCGACGCTGACGGAGCTGCGCGGGGCGATGGAGGACGCGGCGCGGGATCGCATCGCAGACGGCGACAGCCACCTCCACGCGCTCGCCGGCCGCGACCTGCTCACCCCGGCAGACCTGACGGACGGCCTGCATCCCGACGACAGGGGGCATCGGAAGATCGCAGCGGCGGTGACAGAGGCCCTGGGGCCCCACGTATGAGAGATGGCCCCCGCGCACAGCGCGGGGGCCATCTCTTTAGGGGTGCGGGGCTGTGACATTGTGCGGCTCCGCCGCGTGGGCGCGACCAGCCACAGCGGACCCGCAGACGAATAACCGGCCCCCGGAGCACTAGCTCCAGCTGGCGTGCAGAGGCTTACCCTCCGCGTAACCAGCGGCGGACTGGATCCCCACGACGGCCTTCTCCTCGAACTCGGCCAGCGAGCTCGCGCCAGCGTACGTACAAGACGACCGCACGCCCGCGATGATCGAGTCGATCAGGTCCTCGACGCCCGGCCGGGTCGGGTCGAGGAACATGCGCGAGGTGGAGATGCCCTCCTCGAAGAGCGCCTTGCGGGCGCGGTCGTACGCCGACTCGTCGCTGGTGCGGTTGCGGACCGCGCGCGCCGAGGCCATGCCGAACGACTCCTTGTACAGGTGGCCCTCGGCGGACTGCTGGAGGTCGCCCGGGGACTCGTACGTACCGGCGAACCAGGAGCCGATCATGACGTTGGAGGCACCGGCGGCGAGCGCCATGGCGACGTCGCGCGGGTGGCGCACTCCACCGTCGGCCCAGACGTGCTTGCCGTACTTCTTCGCCTCGGCGGCGCACTCCAGGACGGCGGAGAACTGCGGGCGGCCGACACCCGTCATCATCCGGGTGGTGCACATGGCGCCGGGGCCCACGCCGACCTTGATGATGTCGGCGCCCGCCTCGATGAGGTCCTTGACGCCCTCGGCGGCGACGATGTTGCCCGCGACGATCGGGACCTGCGGGTCCAGGCCGCGGACGGCCTTGATCGCGGAGATCATCGACTCTTGGTGGCCGTGCGCGGTGTCGACCACGATGGTGTCGGCGCCGGCGTCCAGGAGCTGCTTGGCCTTGCCCGCGACGTCGCCGTTGATGCCGACGGCGGCGGCGATGCGCAGCTTGCCGTTGGCGTCGACGGCCGGGGTGTACAGGGTCGCGCGCAGGGCGCCCTTGCGGGTGAGGATGCCGGCCAGGCGGCCGTCCTTGTCCACGGCCGGGGCGTAGCGGCGGTTGGCGTTGTCGAGCTTGTTGAACGCCTCGCGCGGGTCGATGTCCGCGTCGAGCAGCAGCAGGTCCTTGGACATGACCTCGGAGAGCTGCGTGAAGCGGTCGACGCCGGTCAGGTCCTCGTCGGTGACGACGCCGACGGGCCGGTGGTCGCCGTCGACGACGACGCCCGCGTTGTGGGCGCGCTTGGGCAGCAGCGCCAGCGCGTCGGCGACGGTCTGCGTCGGGGCGAGGACGATCGGGGTGTCGAGCACGTGGTGGCGCGTCTTGACGCAGGTGATGACGTCGGTGACGACCTCGATCGGAATGTCCTGCGGGATGACGACGAGCCCGCCGCGGCGGGCCACGGTCTCGGCCATGCGGCGGCCCGCGATCGCCGTCATGTTGGCGACGACGAGCGGGATCGTGGTGCCGGTGCCGTCGGGCGAGGAGAGGTCCACGCCCTGGCGGGAACCGACCGCGGAGCGGCTCGGCACCATGAACACATCGTCGTACGTGAGGTCGTACGGCGGCTTGATGTCGTTGAGGAAACGCACGTGCAGAACATCCCAGTCGATCGGAGTTACCCCAGGCATTTCAGCCGGGGCCAAACGCACGTACTTCATTGTCCCATGTCGACACGATTGCGCTGCCCGGGCCGATCGTCCAGGACTCGGGCAGGGCGCCTGGTGCGATCATCCGAAGGCGCCGAGCGCGAGCACCACGGCGAGGGTGCCGTCGGCGCCCGTGACGGCCGCCTCGGCCAGCACCTCGCGTGCGGTCAGCCACTCGTCCGGCTGCGCCTTCTCGTAGTCCTGCCAGCCGGTCACGACCAGCAGCCGACCGGGCCGGGCGGGGCCCCAGTCGGGGTCGCCCAGGCAGTCGGCGAGGGCGTCCCAGTTGCGGCCGAACCACTCCGGCAGCCGCAGCGCGCGGGCGCAGCGGTCCATGAAGCCCGCCTTGTCGCCGACCCCGGTGAGGTCGAGGACGTCGACCTGCCAGCCACTGGCCCGTACGCCGTCGAACGCGTCGGCCGTCATCGCAGCACCGCCTTGAACGTCTTGTAGTGGTCGCCGGTGTAGTAGATCTCGCCACTCTGGCCGCTGATCAGACGGCGGGTGCCCCGGTCGCGCGACTTGGGGGTGATGACGGTGTACTCGTGGTAGTAGCCGCGCTTCTGCTGCGGCAGGGCCTTCTCGAAGTTGCCGAAGACGGTGCCGTCCTTGGCGTACGGGAACGGGCCGCCCTGGTCGATGAGCTTCAGGGTCTGCTGCGCCTCCGTCGGCAGCTGCGCGGCGCGGACCGTGGCCATGCCCTTGACCCAGCCGGGTGTCGCGGCGGCGCTGGAGGCGGTGGATCCGGATGGTTTCACGTCGTGCTTCGACTTGCCGCCGCAGCCCGTGAGCAGCAGCGCCAGACACGCGAGCAGGACGGGGACGGTCGTTCGGGCGTACCTGGTGAGCATGCGCACGATGGTCCCATCGCGGGACTGCGGACGCGAACCCGCCGGGTGACGATGGGGACATGCTCCTCGCCGACGTGGCCAGAACCTCCCGGGAGATCGCGGCGACGTCCTCCCGTACGGAGAAGTCCGCCCTGCTCGCCGGGCTGTTCCGGGACACCGCGCCCGACGAGGCGGCGCTGGTGGTCACCTATCTCGCCGGACGGCTGCCGCAGCGCCGCACCGGGCTCGGCTGGAGCACGCTGAAGGACCGCCCGCCGCCCGCCGAGACCCCCACTCTCACGGTCCGCGAGGTCGACGCGACCCTGGACCGCGTGTCGGCCGTCGCCGGAAAGGGCGCGCAGGGCGAACGCGGGCGGCTGGCCCGGGAGCTGATGGCCGCCGCCACCGAGGACGAGCAGCGCTTCCTGTTCGGCCTGATCACCGGCGAGGTCCGCCAGGGCGCCCTGGACGCGGCCGCCGTCGACGGGCTCGCCGAGGCGACCGGCACCTCGGCGGCGGATGTACGGCGCGCGGTGATGCTGGGCGGCTCGCTGGGCACGGTCGCCGAGGCGCTGCTCGGCGGCGGCGCCGAAGCGCTTGCCGCGTTCCGGCTCGATGTGGGCCGTCCCGTCCTGCCGATGCTGGCGCAGACCGCCAAGGACGTGGACGACGCGCTCGACCGGCTCGGCCCGTGCGCGGTGGAGGAGAAGCTGGACGGGATCCGGGTCCAGGTGCACCGCGACGGCGACGAGGTGCGCGTCTTCACCCGTACGCTGGACGACATCACCGACCGTCTGCCCGAAGTGGTGGCCGCCGCACGGGAGTTGACGGCCGGGCGGGCGATTCTGGACGGCGAGGTGATCGCGCTCGACCCCGAGGGGCGGCCGCGCCAGTTCCAGGACATCGCGGGCCGGGTGGGCTCCCGGCTCGATGTGGCGGGTGCGCAGGCCCAGCTGCCACTGTTTCCGGTCTTCTTCGACCTGCTGTACGTCGACGGGCGCGACCTGCTCGATCTGTCGGTACGCGAGCGCGGCGCCGAGCTCGCCCGCGTGACGCCCGAGCCCCGACGCGTACGCCGGGTGACGGTCGAGGATCCGGGCGATCCCCAACAGCGCGAGGCGGCACGGGAGTTCGCGGCCCTGACATTGGAGCGCGGTCACGAGGGCGTGGTCGTGAAGGAGCTGGAATCGGCGTACAGCGCGGGCCGCAGGGGTGCCGCCTGGCTGAAGGTGAAGCCGGTGCACACGCTCGACCTGGTGGTGCTCGCCGCCGAGTGGGGGCATGGGCGACGCACCGGAACGCTCTCCAACCTGCATCTGGGCGCGCGCCGCCCGGACGGCTCGTTCGCCATGCTGGGCAAGACATTCAAGGGCCTGACCGATGCCCTGCTGGCCTGGCAGACGACACGGCTGCGGGAGTTGGCGGTGGCCGAGGAGCCGTGGGGTGTGCGGGTTCGGCCGGAACTCGTCGTCGAGATCGCCTTCGACGGGGTGCAGAGATCGTCCCGCTACCCGGAGGGGGTGACACTGAGGTTCGCGCGGGTAGTGCGCTATCGCGAGGACAAGAAGGCCTCGGACGCCGACACGGTCGCGGCAGTGGTCGCGCTGCGCGCCGGGAGGGATTGAATCAAGTGCGGTCGCAACAGACACGGGAACACGAGCAGCGGGCACGACAGGAGGCGGCACGGCTGGGCGCGGAGGGGGTCCAGGCGGTCGCGCTGACCTTCGTGGACAACGCGGGCATCGCCCGGGTGAAGGCCGTGCCCACGGCCCGTCTCGCCGCCGCCGTCGCGCGCGGGGTCGGCGCGTCGCCGTGCTTCGACGTCTTCCTGGTGGACGACTCGGCCACCGCCAGCCGCGACAGCGGCGGCCCGGACGGCGATCTGCGGCTCTTCCCGGACCTGGACCGGCTGACCACGCTCGCCGCGCAGCCCGGCTGGGCCTGGGCGCCGGTGGACCGCTACGACCAGGCGGGCGCCGAACACCCGGGCTGCCAGCGGCTGTTCGCCCGCCGGATGACCGAGCGGGCCGCCGAGCGGGGCATCTCGCTGCGGATGGGCTTCGAGACGGAGTGGACGGTCTCGCCCACCCTCGAAGGCCCGGCGTACGGCATGGCGCGGCTGGTGGAGCGGTCCGCGTATATGAACGATGTGGTCACCGCACTGGTGGACCAGGGCGTCAAGGTGCTCCAGATCCATCCCGAGTACAACGAGGGCCAGTTCGAGGTGTCGGTGGCGCCCAGCGATCCGGTGGGCGCGGCGGATCTGGCGGTGCTGGTGCGCGAGACGATCCGCGCGGTGTCCGTACGGCATGAACTCACCCCCTACTTCGGCCCCATCGTCACGGCGGGCGGCGTCGGCAACGGCGGCCACCTCCACCTCAGCCTGTGGCAGGACGGCCGCAACCTGTGCCGGGGCGGCGACGGCCCGTTCGCCATGACCGCCACCAGCGAGGCGTTCCTGGCGGGCATCCTTGCGGCCCTGCCCGCCCTCCTCGCCGTCGGCGCCCCCTCCCCCGCCAGCTATCTGCGCCTGGAACCCTCCCGCTGGGCCGGCGCGTTCCAGTGTTGGGGGCTGGAGAACCGGGAGGCCGCCCTCCGCTTCATCGCGGGCGCCCCCGACGACCCGGACGCGGCCAACGCCGAGGTCAAGTGCTTCGACCCGGCTGCCAATCCGTACCTCGTGGTCGGCACGGTGATCGCGGCGGGCCTCGCGGGACTGGACGCCAAGGCGTCGCTGCCCGAGCCGGTCTCGGGCGACCCGGCGCGCGACAGCGGCCAGCGGCGCCTGCCCGCCTCTCTTCCGGAAGCGCTCGCCCACTTCATCGCCTCGGACATGCTGCGCGAGGCCATGGGCACCAGGCTCTTCGAGGCGTTCGCGGCCGTGCGGCACGCGGAGGCGGCCCTGTTCGAGGGCAAGTCCCCGCAGGAGATCGCGGACGCGACGCGGGGACGGTACTGAATGGCCCACGAGACGCCCGGGATGCCCCATGAGACGCCCGGGGAGATCCCGGAGGGCACGCTCCTGGACCACCACTGCCACGGAGTGCTGCGCACCGACCCCGACCTGGGCGCCTTCGAGGCGTTCCTGACCGAGGCGGACGCGCCCGCCGCGCCCGGCACCAGCTTCTTCGACACGCAGCTGGGCTTCGCGGTGCGCCGCTGGTGCCCGCCGCTGCTGGGCCTGGAGCCGCACAGCTCGCCGGAGCGCTATCTGGCCCGGCGGCGCGAGCTCGGCGCCGTGGAGGCGACGCGACTGCTGCTCGGCGGCAGCGGCATCGGCGGCTACCTCATGGACACCGGACTGCCGGGCGACCTGACGACCCCGGGCGAGCTCGCCGAGCTCAGCGGGGCCCCGGTGCACGAGATCGTCCGGCTTGAGCTGCTGGCCGAGCGGGTGGCCAACACGGCCCGGGACGCGGACCGCTTTCTCGCCGAGCTTGCGGCGGCGATCCGGTCGGCGGCGACGCAGGCCGTCGGCTTCAAGTCGGTCGCCGCCTACCGGCACGGCCTGGATCTCGCCCCCGAGCCGCCCGCGCTGGCCGATGTGCGCGACGCCGCCGCGAAATGGCTGAAAAAACGTCCGGCGGGCGGCCGTCTGACCGATCCGGTGCTGCTGCGCCATCTGCTCTGGTCGGCGGTGCACACCCGCCTGCCGCTCCAGCTGCACACCGGTTTCGGCGACCCGGACCTACGGCTGCAGCGCTGCGACCCGCTGCTCCTGACCGACTTCATCCGCGCCTCGCGCGCGTCGGGCACCCCGCTGATCCTGCTGCACGGCTACCCGTACCACCGCAATGCCGCCTATCTCGCCCATATCTATCCGCATGTGTACGCGGACATGGGCCTCACCCTGAGCCACACGGGCGCCCGCGCCGGGGCCGTACTGGCCGAGATGCTGGAACTCACCCCGTTCGGCAAGCTCCTGTTCTCCACCGACGCGTACGGGCTCCCCGAGCTGTACGTGGTCGGGGCCCGCCTCTTCCGGGAGGGCCTGGACGAGCTGCTGGCCGCGTGGACGGCGTCGGGGGCGTGGTCGCGGGGCGACGCGGCCCGGGTGGAGCGGCTGATCGCGGCGGACAACTCCCGCCGGGTGTACGGGATTTAGCCGGTACGGCTCACCGGGTGCCCTGGGTCGACAGACCCCGGGCACCCCAGGGCTCAGTCACCGTCCGGGTCCGCACGGTCGAGCGCGGGGCGGGGCTGCGGCCCCGTCTCGTGCAGCAGGAAGTCCGCCGCGGCCGTGTCCGTGACCAGGCTGGTCACCAGGCCGGACCGGAGCACCGCGTCGATCGCCGACGCCTTGCGCTGGCCCCCGGCGATCGCGACGACCTCCGGGATCCGGCGCAGCCGGTCCGCCTCGACGGTGATGCAGCGCTCCCCGAGGTCGCGGCCGACCCGGCGGCCGTCGGCGTCGAAGAGGTGCGCGGACATCTCGGCCGCGACGCCGAGCGAGGCGTAGTGCGCCCGCTCCTCGTCGGTCAGCATGTCGTGCACCGTCGAGATGCCCGGCTCCCACGACCCGATCGAGACCGCGGCGACCGTTACCTTGTCGAAGTACTCGAAGGCCCGCGCGATCCCGGTCTGGTTGCGCAGCGCGGCCGCGGTGGCCGCGTCCGGCAGCAGCATGGGCGCGTAGATCGGGTGGGCGTCACCGCCGGACACCTGGGCGGCACGCCGTACGGCCTCGACCGAGCCGCGCTCTGCGGTGCCCGCGTCGTACACACCGGTGAGCTGCACGACCGTGCACGGGGGCAGCCGGTCCAGGGCCGCCGCCATGTGGATGGTGGACCGGCCCCAGGCCAGGCCCAGCACATCGCCCTCGCTGACCAGCTCGCCGAGCAGGTCGGCGGCCACCTCGCCCAGGTTCTCCGGGTCCGGCGACGACTCGTCCTCGCCGGCCTCCGGGGACTCGACGACGACCGCGTGCCGCAGCCCGTACCGGGCGCGCAGCGCGTCCGAGCGCTCCGCGTCCAGCTCGGCCGGGACACGGATCTCGATCCGGACCAGGTCGCGCTCCAGGGCGGTCTCCAGGACCCGGGCCACCTTGAAGCGGCTGACGCCGAACTCCTCGGCGATCTGGATCTTGGATTTGCCCTCCAGGTAGAAGCGGCGGGCCATGGCCGCCGCCTGCACCAGCTCCGCGGGTCCCATCCGCAGGGCTGACCGACCCGCCGACATTGCAGACACCGCGATCTCCTCACTGCTGTTCACACTCTGGACTCGCTGTTCATCCTGTCAGATCCAACGGTCCTTGATCAGCCCCGTAGGGCCGCGTTCACCGAGCCGTGGCTCAGTGGCCGCATGCCCATGGGGCGCTCGCCGTGCTCTGTTCCGCCATGTTGCGCAGGGTACGCACCGCCTCGGCGGGGTCCTTCGCTCCGTATACGGCCGAGCCCGCGACGAAGACGTCCGCGCCCGCCTCCGCGCAGCGCTCGATGGTGGTGGCCGAGACGCCGCCGTCGACCTGGAGCCACAGTTCGAGGCCGTGCTTGGAGATCAGCTCCCGGGTGCGGCGGATCTTCGGCAGCATGATGTCCAGGAACGGCTGACCACCGAATCCGGGCTCCACCGTCATGATCAGCAGCATGTCCAGCTCGGGCAGCAGGTCCTCGTACGGCTCGATGGGCGTGGCGGGCTTGAGCGCCATCGACGCCCGTGCCCCCTTGGCCCGGATCTCCCGCGCCAGCCGTACGGGCGCTGCGGCGGCCTCGGCGTGGAAAGTGACCGATCCGGCCCCCGCCTCCACGTACTGCGGGGCCCATCGATCCGGGTCCTGGATCATCAGATGGCAGTCCAGCGGGGTCTCCGTCGCCCGGCTGAGGGATTCCACGACCGGCACGCCGAGCGTGAGGTTCGGCACGAAGTGGTTGTCCATGACGTCCACGTGCAGCCAGTCGGCGCCTTCGACGGCCTTGGCCTCCTCGGCGAGGCGCGCGAAGTCGGCGGAGAGAATGCTGGGGTTGATCTGAGCCATGCCCCAAGCCTGCCATGCCTCGCACCACTTGCCTGCCACGGTACGGATTCGGGGCCGCCGACCTGTCCGACGTACACCTGTCCTACGACTCGCCGGACCGGGACGCTCCGTGCAATCCTGGTGATTCAGGCCATCTCGGGAGCGGCACCCCGCGCCGAACGCGGGGCCATGGGGGACGTGATGTCCGACGCTCACACTCACCAGAACCGCGATCAGGAACGCCCCGGAGCGACCGGGCAGGGCCCGGGCCCGCGCGGGGTGGCATGGCTGGTCTGCGGACGCCGTACGAAATGGCTCGTCCTGATCCTGTGGCTGATCGTCGTCGCGGTCGCCTTCCCACTGGCCCAGAAGCTCACCGACGCCCAGGACAACGACGCCACCTCGTGGCTGCCGGGCAGCGCCGAGTCCACCCAAGTCTTCAACTCCGCAAAGGCGTTCAGGCCCGAGGAGGTCCCGGCGATCGTCGTGTACGCGCGCGACGGCGGCCTCACCTTCGCCGACAAGCAGAAGATCAACACGGACGCGGCGGCGATGCGCGCGCTGAGCGCGGACGGGATCCAGGGCGCCCGCGTCCAGGGCCCGCAGTTCGACGCCAAGGCCACGGCCGCGCAGATCCTCGTGCCGATCAAGCTGGACAAGAACGGCTGGAACCACATCGCGGACGCGGTCGACAAAGTACGCAACCAGTCGGGCACCACGCAGAACGGGCTCCAGGTACACATCACCGGCCCGGGCGGCGTCTCGGCCGACTTCGCCAAGGCCTTCTCCGGTATCGACTCGACGCTGCTCTTCTCGGCGCTGTCGGTGGTCGTGGTGATGCTCCTGATCACGTATCGCAGTCCGACGCTGATCCTGGTGCCGGTGATCTCGGTGGTCTGGGCGCTCTCCGCCGCGCAGGCGCTGATCTATCTGCTGGCCCGGCACGCGGGTCTGACCGTCAACGGGCAGAGCGCGGGCATCCTGACCGTGCTCGTCTTCGGCGCGGGCACCGACTACGCGCTGCTGCTCGTCTCCCGCTACCGCGAGGAACTGCGCCGCCACGACGACCGGCACGAGGCGATGGCACTGGCCCTGCACCGGGCCGGACCCGCGGTCCTCGCCAGCGGCGCCACGGTCATCCTCGGCATGCTGGTGCTGATGACCGCCGAGATGAACTCCACCAAGGGGCTCGGCCCGGTCGCCGCCATCGGCGTCGGCGTGGCGCTGCTCGCCATGCTCACGCTCTTCCCGGCCCTCCTGGTGATCTTCGGCCGCTGGATCTTCTGGCCGGCCCGGCCCGTCTTCGGCTCCCCCGACCCGACGGCCCACGGCGTGTGGGCGCGCGTCGGCGGCCGGATCGCGGTCCGTCCGCGCACGGTCTGGGTCACCACCGCCGTGATCCTCGCGGCCCTCTCCTTCGGCCTGTTCCAGCTGAAGGCGAACGGTCTGAGCAACGCGGACTCCTTCACCGGCAAACCCGACTCGATCGTCGGCCAGGAGGTGCAGGCCGCCCACTTCCCGGCGGGCAGCGGGGACCCGCTGGTGATCGTCGCCTCGGCGGACAAGGCGGCGGACGTCGGCCGCGCCGTCGCCGCCACCCCGGGCGTGGTGCCCACCTCGATCGGTACGCCCCCGGGCACCGCCGCCGAGCACGACGGCAAGGTCCTGCTCGAAGCCACCATGACCGCGCGCCCGGACAGCTCGGCCGCGCACCAGACGGTCGTCCGCGTACGGGACGCGGTCCACGCGGTGCCGGGCGCCGACGCCAAGGTGGGCGGCGGCACGGCCTCCGTCCTGGACATGGAGAAGGCCACCACGCACGACAACAAGCTGGTCATCCCGCTGGTCCTCGTGGTGGTGCTGTGCGTCCTGGGGATCCTGCTGCGGGCGCTGGTGGCGCCGCTGCTGCTCATCGTGACGGTGGTGCTGTCGTTCGCGGCGGCGCTGGGCGTGAGCGCGCTCGCGTTCCGCCATGTCTTCGACTACGCGGGCGAGGCCACCGACTTCCCGCTGTTCGTCTTCGTGTTCCTGGTCGCCCTGGGCATCGACTACAACATCTTCCTGTCCACCCGCATCCGCGAGGAAGCCGCCCGCCAGGGCACCCGTCCGGGCGTCGTCACCGGCCTGGCCGCCACCGGCGCCGTGATCACCTCGGCCGGTCTGGTCCTGGCGGGCACCTTCGCGGTCCTGGGCACGCTGCCGATGACGGGCTTCGCCGAGATCGGCTTCGCGGTGGCGCTCGGCGTCCTGCTGGACACCTTCGTGGTCCGCTCGATCCTGGTGACGTCGCTGTTCCTGGACGTGGGGCGGAAGGTGTGGTGGCCGCACCGGTTGTCGCACGAGCGCGAGGAGGTGGCGGTGGCCCCGGACCGGACCACCGCCTGAGCGGCCCGCGTGCGGACCGCTTTTGAGCCTGTAGGCCTGGTCAGGCCGTACGGCGAAGCAACGCCAGATACATCGCGTCCGTCCCGTGCATATGCGGCCACAGCTGGACGTCGGGCCCGTCGCCGAGGCCCGCGACGCCCGGCATCAGGGGCCGTACGTCGATCCACTCGGCCTCCACGGGCGCACCGCCGCGGCCCTTGAGGACGTCCTCCACCACGATCCGCGTCTCGGCGAGGTGCGGCGAGCAGGTCGCGTAACCGACCACGCCGCCCACCCGCACCGCCGACAGCGCCTCGCGCAGCAGCCCGCGCTGGAGCGGCGCGAAGCCGTCCAGGTCCTCCGGGCGGCGGCGCCAGCGGGCCTCGGGGCGGCGGCGCAGCGCGCCGAGGCCCGAGCACGGCACATCCATCAGGACGCGGTCGAAGGAGCCCGGCAGCCATGGCGGCCGGGTGCCGTCGGCCGCGATGACCTGGTACGGGCCGGGGTTCCCGGCCAGCGCGCGCTCCACGAGCCGGGCGCGGTGGGGCTGCTTCTCGGAGGCGAGCAGCGCGGCGCCGCGCTCGGCGGCCAGCGCCGCGAGCAGGGCCGCCTTGCCGCCGGGCCCCGCGCACCCGTCCAGCCAGCGCTCGTCGCGCCCCTCGATGGGGGCGTTCGCGAGTGCGACGGCTACCAGCTGGCTGCCCTCGTCCTGCACACCGGCCCGCCCGTCCTTGACGGCGTCGAGGGCGCCGGGCTCGCCGCCCTCGGCCATCCGTACCGCGTACGGGGACCAGCGGCCGGGCAGCCCGCCGTCCTCGCCCAGCGCGTCCATGAGCTCATCGGTGGTGGACCGGCCGGGGCGGGCGACCAGGGTCACCTCGGGCCGCTCGTTGTCCGCCTCAAGCAGGTCCTCGATGCCCGCGCGGCCGCCGCCAAGGGCGTCCCACAGCGCCGAGACGACCCATCGCGGATGCGAATGGACGATGGCGAGATGGTCCTCGGCGTCCTCGTCGTACGGGGGCGCGACCTTCTCCAGCCAGCCGTCCAGATCGTTCGCCGCGATCTTGCGCAGGACGGCGTTGACGAACCGGGCCCGCCCGTCGCCGAGCACCACGCGCGCGAGCTCGACGCTGGCGGAGACCGCCGCGTGACTCGGAATACGGGTGCCGAGCAGCTGGTGCGCGCCGAGTGCGAGTACGTCGAGCACTGGCGGGTCGACCTCGCGCAGCGGCCGGTCGATGCACTCGGCGATGATCGCGTCGTAGGTGCCCTGGCGGCGCAGCGTGCCGTAGACGAGCTCGGTGGCGAGCGCCGCGTCGCGCCCGTCGAAGTTCCCGCCCTCGCGCGCCTTGCGCAGCAGCGGCGGCAGTACGAGGTTGGCGTATGCGTCCCGCTCGTCCACCGCGCGCAGCGCCTCGAAGGCGAGGATGCGGACGGGGTCCTTCTTGGGGCGGCGGTACGGCTTGCCGCCGCCCTTGCCGTTGTTCTGGGGACGGCTGCGCGGCTGATCGTTCACGTGAAAGGTGCTCCGCTGGTCAGATGGTGCGAACCCGACCAGCGTACGACTGTTGACCGCGCGCCCCCACCCGGGTCGCACCCCCGGGGCGGCCTGGGTCAGCCGACGTGCTCGCCCGGCGCGATGCGCACGCCGCGCGCCCAGTCCGCGCCCTTCATCGGCTTCTTGCCCTGCGGCTGGACCCAGAGCAGCTCGACGGCGTGCGAGCCGGTGCCGACGTACACGTTGTTCTTGCCTGCGGACAGCTCGCCCGGGGCAAGGTCCGTACGGTCCGCGACCGGCACCGCCTGGACCAGCTTCAGGCGCTCGCCCCGGAACACGGTCCAGGCGCCCGGGGCCGGGGTACAGCCGCGCACGACCCGGTCGACCCGCAGCGCGGGCGCGGACCAGTCGATCTGCGCGTCCTCGACGGTGATCTTCGGGGCGAGCGTGATGCCGTCGGCGGGCTGCGGAACGGCCTTGAGCGTGCCGTCCTCGATGCCGTCCATGGTCGCGGCGAGCAGCCCGGAGCCCGCGAAGGCGAGCCGGGTCAGCAGATCGCCGCTGGTGTCGGTGGGGCGTACGACCTCGGTGACCGTCCCGTACAGCGGACCCGAGTCGAGCCCCTGCTCGATCAGGAACGTCGAGGCTCCGGTGATCTCGTCGCCCGCCATCAGCGAGTGCTGCACGGGGGCGGCGCCGCGCCACGCGGGCAGCAGCGAGAAGTGCAGATTGACCCAGCCGTGGGCCGGGATGTCGAGCGCGACCTTCGGGAGCAGCGCCCCGTACGCGACGACCGGGCAGCAGTCCGGGGCGATCTCGCGCAGCCGCGCCAGGAACTCCTCGTCACGCGGCTTCACCGGCTTCAGCACCTCGATGCCGACCTCCTCCGCGCGCTGGGCGACGGGGCTGGCCACCAGGCGCCGGCCGCGCCCGGCGGGAGCGTCGGGCCGGGTCACCACGGCGGCGACCTCGTGCCGGCCGGAGGCGATCAGGGCGTCCAGGGCGGGGACGGCGACCTCGGGGGTGCCTGCGAAGACGAGCTTCACTGCGGGATACCTCGCTTTGTAGAGAGCGGCGCCAGTCTATGGGGTGTCAGGCCCGCAGGCCTGATCCGGTGGTGGGTCCGCGGATGAGGCCGAGGGGGTCCGACGGCGGGTCGGACGACGGGTCGTGTGGAGGGTCGCGTGGCGGGTCGGACGGCGGGGGCGTACGAAGCGTCGTGCGCCCTCTGCATATGCCCATACGCCCCCGCAGCGTGACCACAACACCAGGTGGCGCGTTGGTCAAGAGAGATTGACCGAAACGGGCCGCGCTGCGGCCCATCCCTTTTCACAACGCCGGTTCGAGAGGCTTGTTCATGGCCGACCACGCAACCCACGACGCCCAGGCACGGGCCAGTCTGCACCTGTTGGTGCGGGACATCGAGCGGGTCCGCCGGCAGGTGGACGCGCTGCGCACCCTCACCGCGCAGCTCGGCAACGTCTACCGCCCGCGCCGCTCCGGCCCCTCCACGGGCTTCGTCGTGTACGGGCGCGCGCCCGCCCCGACCGTCCGGCTCGCCCAGGAGCTGCGGGACAGCGTCGAGACCCTGGTGACCGCCGCGGTCGACTTCGACCGCTCCCTGGGCTTCTCGTGGGACGCGGTGGGCTCGGCGCTCGGGGTCACCAAGCAGGCGGTGCACCGGCGTTACGGGGCACGGCGCGCCGCGGCCCAGGCCGCCGAGGCCGAACGTCCCGCCGAGGCGACCGTGCCGCGCGCCCTGCCGGTCCCGGCCGGGGTCCCCGCGGTGCCCGCCGCGCGCTCGATGCCGCCCCAGCCGACGGCGACTTCGCAGTCGCTGCGCGAGGAGGCCCGCGCCACCGCGTTCCCCGGCCCGCGCAACGGCTGACCTCGCCACCCCTTCCCGTGCCCCTGTCGTACGTGACGTACGCCGGGGGCACCCGTCTGTGCGGCGGCGGTCGTCCGTAGGTGAGGGCGGGTCGTCCGGTAGCAGCCGAGGGCGGGCCGTAGCGGGGCACCCCTCCGGATCGGCCGCCAGGCAGCGCCGCTCAGCCGATGTCCGGCGGGTCCACCCTGATCCGCACCGGATCGCCGCCCCCGCGCGCGAGGCGGCCCGCCTGGGCGGTCTTCAGTGCCGCGGCCAGGGCCGAGCCGCTGCCCGGGGGCACCCGTAGCAGCGCCCGTTCCCAGACCTCGCCGACCGGCGGGGCGCCGGGGCGCCGCACCCGGCCCGGCTCGGTCGCAGGCACGGGAACCGGCCCCAACACCTGGGCGTCGGGCGGCAGTTGAGCACTCGCCAGATACGCCTCCACGGCCTCCGGGCGGCCCGTCACCTCGGCCATCCGGGAGACCGGCGGGAAGCCCAGCTCGGCCCGTTCGGCGAGTTCGCGCAACGCGTGGCCGACCGGGTCCCAGCGGACCAGCGCCTGCACGGGCCGCAGGGTCGGCTCGGCGACGACGACCACCGTGCCGCCGTCCTCCTGCCCGCGCACCAGCGACGCCGCCCCGATCCAGCGGCGCAGCGCCTCCTCCCCGGCCCGCAGATCGGGCCGCCCGAGCATCGCCCAGCCGTCGAGCAGCAGGGCCGCCGCGTAACCGCCCTCGGCGACCGGCTCGGCGCCGGGTGTGCAGACGACGAGCGCGGGCCGTCCGGGCACGCTGTCCAGCACATGGTCGCGCCCCGACGTACGCACCGGCACCGCCGGGAACGCCCGCCCCAGCTCCTCCGCCGTGCGCCGGGCGCCCACCACGCTCGCGCGCAGCCGTACGCCCCCGCACTCCGCGCAGTGCCAGTCGGGCTCGCCTCGCCCGCACCACCCGCACGTCAAGTCCCGCTCGTCCGGCGCCTCCAGGGGCCCCGAACAGTGTCGGCACCGCGCGGGCGCGCGGCAGCGCTCACAGGCCAGCCGGGGCACATAGCCCCGCCGGGGAACCTGCACCAGGACCGGCCCGTGCTTGAGCCCTTCCCGGACGGCCTGCCAGGCGAGGCTGGGCAGCCGCGCGGCCCGCGCCGCCTCGTCCCGGGCCAGCTCGCCGTCGCCGACGGTCCGCACCAAGGGGGCTGCGGCCCGTACGGTGGCGCGGTCGGCGACCAGCGGCGCCGCCCAGCCGCTCTCGACGAGCTGGGCGGCCTCGACCGTACAGCTCGTACTCCCCAGCAGGAACGCGCACTTGTCGTGGGCGGACCGCAGCTCAAGCACTTCTCGTACGTGGGGGAAGGGCGCGTGGTCGTCGCTGTGGCTGGAGTCGCCGTCCTCCCAGACGACCACCAGGCCGAGGTTCTCGACCGGCGCGAACATCGCGGCCCGCGTCCCCACCACGGCCCGCACCGAGCCCCGGCGCACGGCCAGCCACTGCCGGTAACGCTTCTCGGGACCGGACTCGGCGGTCAGCAGCGCATGCCGCCCCTCGCCGAGCAGCGCCGTCAGCGCGGCGTCGAGGCGCCCGGCGCTGCGCCCGTCGGGCACCACGACCAGCGCACCCCGCCCACCCGACAGGGTCGCCGCGACGGCCCGCGCGATCTCCTCGGCCCACGCGGGCCCGGGCAACGCGGTCCACACGGCCCGGGGCGCCCCGCCCGCGGCGAGCGCCCGCACAAACGCCTCCCCGTTCCCGTACCGCCCCCACGTCCCCGCATCCGGCACCGGGGGCGCCTGCGGCGCGGGGGGCGACGGCTTGCCTTCAGCCCGCCCGTTGCGAGGCGGCACGGCGAGCTGCAGCACATCGGCGAGGCTGCCCGCGTACCGGTCGGCCACGGCCCGGGCGAGCGCCAGCATCGCGGAGCTGAGCACCGGCTCCGGGGACACCACTCCGGCCAGCGCGGCGAGCGGCCCCGAGTAGTCGGACTCGGCCACCCGCTCGACCAGGAACCCGTCGATCAGCCCGCCGCCCTCGCGCCGCCCGTCCCGCACATTGCGCGACCCGGCCCCGAACCGCACCCGCACCCGCACCCCCGGCTGCGCGTCGGCGTCGAGCTCCTTGGGCACGGCGTAGTCGAAGAACCGGTCGAGATGCACCCCGCCCTTGTCCACCACGACCCGGGCGACGGGCAGCACCTCGGCCAGCGCGGCCCCCCGCCAGGTGCGCGGCTTGGCCTTGGGCACCTTGGCCTGGCGCACGGTCTCCCGAATGAGCGCAAGCTGCTCCGCCCCACCGCCCCCCACGGCGCCCCCACCCGCCTTCTCGTTCTCGCTGCTCACACCCAAATTCCTACCAGACGGCACTGACAGCGGTGGTCGCCGAGCAGGTCGGGCGAACGCACGGCAGCCCCGGACCACCAGGTCCGGGGCTGCCGTGAGAGAGGCGTATGACCTACGGGCCTACAGGCCCGCCGCCACGCGCAAGGCGTCGACGCGGTCCGTGCGCTCCCACGTGAAGTCGGGGAGCTCGCGGCCGAAGTGGCCGTAGGCGGCCGTCTGGGCGTAGATCGGGCGGAGCAGGTCGAGGTCGCGGATGATCGCGGCCGGGCGCAGGTCGAAGACCTCGGCGATGGCGGTCTCGATCTTGTCCGTGTCGACCGTGGCGGTGCCGAAGGTCTCGACGAAGAGACCGACCGGCTCGGCCTTGCCGATCGCGTACGCGACCTGGACCTCGCAGCGGGCCGCGAGGCCGGCGGCGACGACGTTCTTGGCGACCCAGCGCATCGCGTACGCGGCCGAGCGGTCGACCTTGGACGGGTCCTTGCCCGAGAAGGCGCCGCCGCCGTGGCGGGCCATGCCGCCGTACGTGTCGATGATGATCTTGCGGCCGGTCAGACCGGCGTCGCCCATCGGGCCGCCGATCTCGAAGCGGCCGGTCGGGTTGACCAGCAGGCGGTAGCCGTCGGTGTCCAGCTTGATGCCGTCCTCGACGAGCTGCTTGAGGACGTGCTCGACGACGAACTCGCGGATGTCGGGCGCGAGCAGCGAGTCCAGGTCGATGTCCGACGCGTGCTGCGAGGAGACGACGACGGTGTCGAGGCGGACGGCCTTGTCGCCGTCGTACTCGATGGTGACCTGGGTCTTGCCGTCGGGGCGCAGGTACGGGATGGTCCCGTTCTTGCGGACCTCGGACAGGCGGCGCGACAGGCGGTGCGCCAGGTGGATCGGGAGCGGCATCAGCTCGGGCGTCTCGTCGCACGCGTAGCCGAACATCAGGCCCTGGTCGCCGGCGCCCTGCTTGTCGAGCTCGTCCTCGTCGCCCTCGACCCGCTTCTCGTACGCGGTGTCGACACCCTGCGCGATGTCCGGGGACTGCGCGCCGATGGAGACCGAGACGCCGCAGGACGCGCCGTCGAAGCCCTTCTTCGACGAGTCGTACCCGATCTCAAGGATCTTGTCGCGGACGAGCTGGGCGATCGGCGCGTACGCCTTGGTCGTGACCTCACCGGCCACGTGGACCAGGCCCGTGGTGATCAGGGTCTCCACGGCGACCCGGGAGGTCGGGTCCTCGCGCAGAAGCGCGTCGAGGATCGTGTCGCTGATCTGGTCAGCGATCTTGTCGGGGTGACCCTCGGTCACAGACTCCGAGGTGAACAGACGACGGGACACAACGCTCCCTGGGGTTGCAGCGGCTGCTGGCTGATCATGGGTGGGACGGGCCGGGAGCTGCGCCCGGCGTCGTTCCACCACCAGTTTATCGGTCGGTACCGGTCGACGGACCACTTGTCTCGCACAATGAAAGCTCTGTGACCTGCGACACCGCATTCTGCAGTACGAAGATCTGCCCTCACCAGAGGCTCCGGTACCTGATTTTGGCGGGTTTCGGGCGCCCGGAGGGGCGAACGTGAATTTACGCGAAACGCGGGACGACAAGATCCCACACCACGTCCGCCAGCATTTCCTTCGGGCCGTACGGAACGGGGGTCTCGGAGCCGTCGGCGGCCAGGACGACCGCCTCGTTCTCCTCCGAGCCGAACGTCTTGCGCTCCCCCACCTCATTGACAACCAGCAGGTCACAGCCCTTTCGCTGCAACTTCTGGCGTCCGTTGGCGAGCACGTCGTCGGTCTCGGCGGCGAAGCCGACGACCACCTGGCCGGGGCGCGGACGATCGCGGGAAAGCTCGGCGAGAACGTCGGGATTACGGACGAGAGTGAGCGGCGCGGGCTCCTCGCCGTCCTTTTTCTTGATCTTCCCGGCGGCGTACGACTCGGGCCGGAAGTCGGCCACGGCGGCGGCCATGACCACCGCGTCCGCGTCGGACGCGGCCTTGAGAACCGCCTCCCGCAGTTGAACGGCGGTGCCCACATGGACCACGTCCGCGCCCGCCGGATCGGGCAGCCCGGTGTTGGCCGCGATCAGCGTGACCCGGGCTCCCCGGGCGACGGCGGTGCGCGCCAGGGCGTACCCCTGCTTTCCGGAGGAACGGTTCCCCAGATAGCGGACCGGGTCCAGCGGCTCACGCGTGCCGCCCGCGCTGACCACCACATGGCGGCCTTCCAGATCCCGCTCGCCGGTGCCCCGCGCGAGCACCCGGCGGCAGACCTCGAAGATCTCGGCGGGCTCGGGGAGGCGCCCCTTGCCGGTGTCGACGCCGGTGAGGCGGCCGACGGCGGGCTCGATGACGACCGCGCCCCGGCGGCGCAGCGTCGCCACGTTCTCCTGGGTCGCGGGGTGCTCCCACATCTCGGTGTGCATCGCGGGCGCGAAGACCACCGGACAGCGGGCGGTGAGCAGGGTGTTGGTGAGGAGGTCGTCGGCGAGGCCGTGGGCGGCCTTGGCCAGCATGTCGGCGGTGGCAGGGGCCACCACCACCAGGTCGGCCTCCTGGCCGATCCGCACGTGCGGGACCTGGTGGACGTCGTCCCAGACCTCGGTGGACACGGGGTGCCCGGAGAGCGCGGACCAGGTGGCGGCTCCCACGAAGTGCAGCGCCGACGCGGTCGGCACCACCCGGGTGTCGTGCCCGGACTCGGTCAGCCGGCGCAGCAGCTCGCACGCCTTGTAGGCGGCGATCCCGCCGCTGACCCCCAGAACGACCTTCGGCTTGTCCACCGCGTCTCCCCGCATTCGGATACGTACTCCCCAATGACACACCACAGGCCCGGCAGTCGCGCTGCCGGGCCTGTGGTCACACGTACGGAGGCCTTACTGGGCCGGGCCCTCGATGGCCTCGGAGGTCAGCAGACCCGCGTTGATCTCGCGAAGCGCGATCGAGAGCGGCTTCTCGTGGACGTGCGTGTCCACGAGCGGACCGACGTACTCCAGCAGGCCTTCGCCGAGCTGCGAGTAGTACGCGTTGATCTGGCGCGCGCGCTTGGCGGCGTAGATCACGAGGCTGTACTTCGAGTCGGTTGCTTCAAGCAGCTCATCAATCGGCGGGTTGATGATGCCCTCGGGCGTGGTGATGGAAGAGGACACTCTCTGCCTTCCGAAGGGGATTAAAGATCAAAGAACTTTCATCAAGGCTAGCAGCTCACGAGCCACGTCCTCGACGGAGGTATTGACCAGGGTGGTATCGAACTCGGCCTCGGCGGCCAGTTCGACCTTCGCGGCGGCCAGCCGACGCTCGATCACGTCGGGCGCCTCGGTCCCGCGGCCGGTGAGCCGGCGGACCAGCTCGTCCCAGCTCGGCGGGGCCAGGAAGACGAGCAGCGCCTCCGGCATCGACTCGCGCACCAGCCGGGCGCCCTGGAGATCGATCTCCAGGAGGACCGGCTCCCCGGCCTCCAGACGCTCAAGGACGGCGCGGCGCGGCGTGCCGTAGCGGTTGCCCGCGAATTCGGCCCACTCAAGAAGCTCGCCATTGGCGACCATCTTGTCGAATTCCTCGTCGTCCACGAAGAAATAGTGGACGCCGTGGCGCTCGCCGGGGCGCGGCTTGCGGGTCGTCGCCGACACCGAGAGCCAGACCTCGGGGTGGACCTTGCGCATATGAGCGACGACCGTGCTCTTGCCGACCCCTGACGGGCCGGAGAGCACGGTCAGCCGCGGACGTGCGTCCGGGGGTACGGGGGATGACCCCCGGGGTGCTACTGCCATGCAGCGATTATTCCAGCTTCCCGGGGGTGCCCGGAACGTCAGGCCCCGGCGCCGCCGAACTCACGCTCAAGGGATGCGATCTGGTTGGAGCCGAGACCCCGCACACGGCGGCTCTCGGAGATCCCCAGCCGCTCCATGATCTGCTTGGCGCGGACCTTGCCCACGCCCGGCAGGGACTCCAGGAGCGCGGAGACCTTCATCTTGCCGATGACGTCGTTCTTCTGTCCCTGCTGGATGACCTCGTGGAGGGAGGCACCGGAGTGCTTGAGTCGATTCTTGACCTCGGCCCGCTCCCGGCGAGCCGCGGCGGCCTTTTCGAGCGCGGCTGCGCGCTGTTCAGGGGTAAGGGGCGGAAGAGCCACGCCTACGTCACCTCGGATGTCGAACTGTCGGATACGGACCGGTGAGGAACCTAGTCGCCCCACACCAGGCGAGCAACGAGCGACGCACAATGCCCGTTCGCTCGTCGCTGCTCTCGTCGGAGACTAGCGGCCTGGACCGCTCCAGTCAGCGAGAACAAGCGAAAAGTCCTGGTCAGCCTCTGTCGACCAGGACATTCGCGACATAACACCCGGGTTTTGGGTAAGGAATGCGTCAACATTCGACGCCCGAGTCCGAATGCCGGACCCCGAAGACCGTCAGGCCGAGGCCACGGCGGTGCGGATCTCGTCCGCGAAGAGGGCCGCGGACTCGCGCAGGGCGCCGGCGTCGGGACCGTGACGCAGAACACCCCGGCTGACGTTCGGGACGACGTTGCGGACGGCCGCGCCGAACACCGCCGGAAGGTCGGAGGCCTTGGCACCCTGCGCCCCGATGCCCGGAGCGAGCAGCGGGCCGTTGATGTCCAGGTCGAATGTCGACAAGTCGCCAAGGGTCGCCCCGACCACCGCGCCGAACGAGCCCATCGGGGCCGCGCCCGCGTTCTCGTCCGCCAGGTGCGCCAGCATCGTCGCGCCGATCGTGCGGCCGTCCTCGCGCACCGCGCGCTGGACCTCCGCGCCCTCCGGGTTGGAGGTGAGGGCGAGCACGAAGAGCCCGGCGCCGCTCTCGCGGGCCAGCTCCACCGCGGGCTTGAGGGAGCCGTAACCGAGGTAGGGCGAGACGGTGAGCGCGTCCGAGAACAGCGGCGAGCTCGGCCGCAGGAACGTCTCGGCGTACGCGGCCATCGTGGAGCCGATGTCGCCGCGCTTGGCGTCCATCAGGACCAGCGTGCCGGCCGCACGGGCGTCCGCGACGGTCTTCTCCAGGACCGCGATGCCCCGCGAGCCGAACCGCTCGAAGAAGGCGGCCTGCGGCTTGAAGACGGCGACGTGGTCGGCCAGCGCCTCCACGACCGTGCGCGAGAACCGCTCCAGACCCGCGATGTCGTCGTTCAGACCCCAGTCGGCGAGCAGCGAGGCGTGCGGGTCGATGCCGACGCAGAGCGGGCCGCGCTCGTCCATCGCGCGGCGCAGGCGCGCGCCGAAGGGCTCCAAGGTGCTGCTGGTGCTCATGCGTCGGCCTTTCGGGTGTCGGCGCCGACGGCCTCGGCGAGGGTGGCGTACGGGGAGGCGGCGAGCCGGGCCGCGAGGCCCTTGTGGATCGCCCGGCCCCAGAAGGGGCCCTCGTAGATGAACGCGCTGTAGCCCTGGACCAGGGTGGCCCCGGCGAGGATCCGCTGCCAGGCGTCCTCGGCGCTCTCCACGCCGCCGACGCCCACCAGGGTGATCCGGTCCCCCACGCGCGCGTAGAGGCGGCTCAGGACCGCCAGGGAGCGCTCCTTGAGCGGCGCGCCGGACAGCCCGCCCGTCTCCTTCACCAGCGCCGGGTCCGAGGTCAGGCCGAGACCCTCGCGCGCGATGGTGGTGTTGGTGGCGATGATGCCGTCCAGACCGAGCTCGACCGCCAGGTCCGCGACCGCGTCCACGTCCTCGTCCGCGAGGTCGGGGGCGATCTTGACGAGCAGCGGCACCCGCCGCGAGGTCACCGTGCGGTCGGCGGCCTCGCGCACGGCCGTCAGCAGCGGCCGCAGCGACTCGGTCGCCTGGAGGTTGCGCAGCCCCGGAGTGTTCGGCGAGGAGACGTTCACGACCAGGTAGTCGGCGTACGCGGCCAGGCGCTCGGTCGACTTCACGTAGTCGGCGGCGGCCTCCGCCTCGGGGACGACCTTGGTCTTGCCGATGTTGACGCCGACCGTCGTACGGAAGACGGCCTTGCGGGCCGCCAGGCGCTCGGCCACGGCCGCCGAACCCTCGTTGTTGAAGCCCATGCGGTTGATCAGCGCGCGGTCCGGCACAAGGCGGAACAGCCGCTTCTTGGGGTTGCCCGGCTGGGCCTCACCCGTGACCGTGCCGATCTCGATGTGGTCGAAGCCGAGCATCGCCATGCCGTCGATCGCCACGGCGTTCTTGTCGAAGCCGGCGGCGAGACCGAACGGGCCGTGCATCCGCAGCCCGAACGCCTCGGTGCGCAGCTCCTTGTAGCGGGGCGCGAGCGCGGCCGCGACGAGCGTGCGCAGCACGGGCACGCGGGCCGCCAGACGGATCCAGCGGAAGGCTATGTGGTGGGCCTGCTCCGGGTCCATCCGCTTGAAGACGAGATTGAAGAACAGCTTGTACATGTCGGTGTCCTCATGCGGAGGGGGACACCGTTTCCGGTGTCCCCCTCGGGCGGTTGCTAGTCGCGGGCCGCGGTCAGGTGTTCCGCGTGTTCCTGGAGCGAACGGACGCCCACGTCACCGTGGTTGAGCGCGTCGATGCCCTGGACGGCTGCTGCGAGTGCCTGGACGGTGGTCAGGCAGGGGACGCTGCGGGCGACGGCTGCGGTGCGGATTTCGTAGCCGTCGAGGCGGCCGCCGGTGCCGTAGGGGGTGTTGACGATGAGGTCGACCTGGCCGTCGTGGATGAGCTGGACGATGGTCT
>NZ_MECJ01000022.1 GCF_014596475.1 Streptomyces sp. CBMA152
ACCCCCCCCCCCCTGCCCACCGCCGGCCCCGCCCCCCCCCCCCCTCCCCGCCCCCCCACCCCCCCCACGGGCGGCCGCCGCCGCGCACGGCCGGGACGGGCGGCGCAGGCTGGCCGAGGCGGTGGGGCCCGAGCGCGCGTTCACCGTGGCCGCGCTGCTCGGGGCCGAGGGCCCGGGCCGGGACGAGGACGGGGCGCTCGCCCTGGACGTCCTGGTCGTGCAGGACGCCCCGCAGCTGGACGTGGAGACCGCCGCGATGCTCGTCGAGTCCCTGCCGGACGGCTGCCGTCTGGTGCTCGGCGGCGACCCGCAGGTCCTTGGCTCGGCGGGCGCCGGGCAGGTGTTCGCCGATGTGCTGGCCGCGCGGGCGTTCCCGCACGTGGCGTCGCGTACGCCCGACCCCGGGCCGATCGGCGAGCTGGCCTCCGGGATCGGGGCCGGTGAGCTGGCCCAGGTGGACGCGCCGGGCAAGGAGGTCGTGATCGTCCCGGTGCGGGACGCGGGCGAGGCGGTGCACCGGTGCGTGCAGCTCGTCGCGGACTCGGTGCCGCGCGCGATCGGCGTGCCGACCGAGCAGACCCAGGTGATCACCGTCGGCCACGGCGGCTCGGCGGGCACGCGCGCGCTGAACACCGCGCTCAAGCAGCGGCTCAACCCCGGCCCCGGCCGGTTCGCGGGCTTCGACGCGGGCGACCGGGTCGCGTACGCGGAGGCTCCTGGTCGTACCGCTATGGGCGTCGTGGCGTCGGCGGGCCCGGACGGGCTGCATCTGGACTGCGGCGGCGAGGAGGTCGTCGTACCGAAGGAGCGGGTCGGCTCCGCGCTGCGCCACGGCTGGGCCGTGACCGCCCACCAGGCGGCCGGGACGCGCTGGCCGGCGGCCGTGGTCGTGCTGCCCGGGGACGCGGCGCAGGGGCTCAGCCGGGCGTGGATCTACACGGCGTTCGGCCGGGCCGAGCGCCATCTGTCCGTGGTCCACGGGGTGGACCAGGCGCTGCCGCGCGCGGTCGCGGAGGGAGTGGCCCCGGCGCGTACGACCCGTCTGACGCCGCTCCTGAAGGGCCTGCTGCGGACGCCCGAGTCGGAGTAGACACGAGAACGGCGGGCCCTCGGCCGCCAGGCCGGGGACCCGCCGCCACCGCGGGGATCAGGAAGGACCGGACAGCTCGTCCTCGTCCTCCAGCTCCTCCTCGTCGAAGACCGCGCTCACATCGAAGCGGCACACCACCCGCTGCGGGTCCGCGTGGTCGAACGGGGTGCTCAGCCACTCCCCCGGCTCCGGCAGCTCGTCGGCCGCCGACACCCACAGCGTGGAGTCGCCCTCCTCCAGGCCGAACTCCTTGTGGCGGGAGGCGATCTCATCCGGTTCGTACTCGCCGAAGAGCACCCCGAGCGCCGCGTGCACGCTCGTGCCGACCACGGCCGCCGCGCGGTCGGCGGCGTCCGCGCCCTCGGCCTCGTCGGCCTCCGGATCGAGGTCCGCGATGCGCTGGGCCTGGGCGAGCAGGCGCTGTGGCTCCACCACGGCGTAGTCGCGGCGGATCAGCACGCTCAGCGCGTTCGGCTCCTCCGGGCCCGTGTAGGGCGGCAGGGAGTCGTCGGCGCCCGGGATCTCGAAGGGGGTGACCTCGTCGTACCGGTCGTAGAGCCGCTCGTCGTACGCCTCGGCAGCGGCGGCCAGGGCGTTGAACGCGTCGTACACGGCCGGATCGTCGTCCCCGGTGCGGCGTTCCACCGCCTCCAGGTGGCGGTCCAGCGCGGCTTTCACCGCGTCGGCGGCGGCACGTACCTCGGCAGCGGAGGGCTGCGCAGCATCAGACATAGTGCAGACGCTATCCGTACCGGGCCTCTGCCCGCACAATAGATGCGATGCCGGAATACGAATTTGTCGACGTGTACGTGCCGCGCGGGGTCTCCCGCAAGGACGCCACACGCCTGCTGACCGACCACGCCGAGTACGGACACTGGGAGTTGGAGCGACTGAGTCTGCTGCGTGACGGCAGCCGCAGGGTGCGGCTGCGCAGGCGGATCATCCGCCAGCTGCGCGCCACGTGGTGACAGGACTCGTGTGACGAAGATCGTGTCACGGAAACGGATCGGGCCCCGCGAGAGCGGGGCCCGATCCGTTCCACGAGCTTCCTGCTGACCGGCCGATTCCGGGCGGTACGAGAACGACCGGTACCCGTACCGTCCGAGAACGTCCCCCGTACCCGTACGGTTACGCCCCGGCGCGGGCGCGGCGGTACAGGGCGGTTCCGGCGATCACCAGGCCGGCACCGGCCGGCAGCGCGACGCCGACCGCGTCGGACCCGGTGTGCGCGAGCGCCGCGACCGAGTCCGTGGAGGGCATCGTGGTGTGGGTGGCCGGGGCGGTCGTGCCCGGGGCGCCCGGAGTACCCGGCTTGCCGGGAGTGCCCGGCTTGCCCGGCGCGTGCGGGTGCGTGCCCGGCTTGGTGCCGTGGATCGGGCTGACGTCACCGGGCTGGTGCGGGGCGCCCGGGTGCTCCGGCCCGCACGGCTCACCGGGCTTGCCGGGGTGGCCCGGCTTTCCGGGGTGGCCGGGGTGACCGGGGTGGTGCGGGGGCTGGTGGTGGTCGGCGTCGGACACGTTGGCGCAGTCGTTGCCGAACACGGGGTTGAGGCCCCCGATGACGGTCACGTTGTTGCCGCACGCGTTGACCGGCACGTCGATCGGCGCCTGGACGCTGTTGCCGGAGCCGACGCCCGGCGAGTCGCTGGCGTGGCCGTGGGCCGTGGCACCGCCGCCGTGGCCGTGGCCTTGGCCGTGGTGCGAATCACCGCTGTTCACACACTTGTTGCCGACCGCCGGGTTGAGCACCCCGACGACGTTGACGGTGTTGCCGCACGCGTTGACCGGCACGTGCACCGGCGCCTGGATCGCGTTCCCCGACAGCACGCCCGGGGAGTCGGACGCCGAGCCGTTGGCCGCCGAGTCGGCGTGCGCGGAGCCGCCGGCCATGGCGATGACGCCGGTGGCGGCCGCGAGGGTGATCAGGCCTTTTCTGGTGACCTGTCGCATAGGTTGAATCCCTGCCTTCTGCCTTACGGATGCTCCCGGGCACCGTTGCACCCGGGATGAATGCCGGGCGGCCCCGGAGCGCATGGCGCGCGCTCCGGGGCCGCCCGGCTCAGACCCTCACGGGTTCGGGCACAACGTCAGTCGTTGACGCAGGTGTTGCCGAAGGCGGGGTTCAGCAGCCCGACCACGGAGATCGTGTTGCCGCAGACGTTCACCGGCACGTGGACCGGAACCTGGATGACGTTGCCCGACACCACACCCGGGGAGTGCACCGCGGCACCCTGGGCACCGGCGTCGGCGACGGCCAGTCCCGCACCCGCGAGAACCAGACCACCAGTGGCAGCCGCAGCAGCGACGACCTTCTTGATCATTACTTCCTCCTTGTTGGCAATGTGCGATCCCAGCCGCGGACCGCACACCCTGTAACGAGGCGAAAGTTATGGGGCTACGAGCTTATGAACGCATTCACTCTTTTCAGTCAAGTGCGCACGGATGGCCGATTGTTGGCGTGTCGTTTCGCCACAACCGCGTAGACAGCGGTACGGGTGCCGTGCGGACACGGCACCCGCTGGTCAGGACGCGTCGATGAACCGGTCGAGGACGCGCACGCCGAACTTCAGACCGTCCAGCGGCACCCGCTCGTCGACCCCGTGGAACATCCCGGCGAAGTCCAGCTCCGGCGGCAGCTTCAGCGGTGCGAAGCCGAAGCAGCGGATGCCGAGGTCGGCGAAGGACTTGGCGTCGGTGCCCGCCGAGAGCATGTACGGCACGGCGCGCGCGATCGGGTCCTCGGCGACCAGGGCGGTCTGCATGGCGTCGACGAGCGCCCCGTCGAAGGTGGTCTCCAGCGCCTTGTCGGCGTGCACGTCCTCGCGCTTGACCCGGGGCCCGAGGATGCGGTCCAGATCGGCGAGGAACTCCTCCTCGTACCCCGGCAGGAAGCGCCCGTCGACGTGCGCGGTCGCCTGCCCCGGAATCACGTTGACCTTGTAGCCGGCGCCGAGCTGGGTCGGGTTGGCGGTGTTCTGCAGCGAGGCGCCGATGAGCTTGGCGATACCGCCGAGCTTGGCCAGCGTCTCGTCCATGTTCTCGGGGTCGAGCTCGGTGCCGAGCGCGTCGCCGAGCTCGTCCAGGAAGTGCCGCAGGGTCTTGGTGACCCGCACCGGGAACTTGTGCCGCCCGAGCCGCCCCACGGCCTCGGAGAGCTCGGTGATGGCGTTGTCCTTGTGGATCATCGAACCGTGCCCGGCGCTGCCGTCCACGGTCAGCTTCATCCAGTGCATGCCCTTCTGGGCCGTCTCGACGAGGTAGAGCCGCAGCTGCTCGTTGACGGTGAAGGAGAACCCACCGACCTCGCTGATCGCTTCACTCACACCCTCGAACAGCTCAGGATGCTTGTCGACGAGGAAGCGGGCCCCGTACGTACCACCGGCCTCCTCGTCCGCGAGGAAGGCGAGCACGATGTCGCGAGGAGGCTTGCGCCCGGTGCGCAGCCGGTCCCGTACGACCGCGAGGGTCATCGCGTCCATGTCCTTCATGTCGACCGCGCCGCGCCCCCAGACGCAGTCGTCCGCGATCTCGCCCGAGAAGGGGTGGTGCGTCCAGTCGTCCGCGTTGGCCGGGACGACGTCGGTGTGGCCGTGGATGAGGAGCGCGGGCCGCGACGGGTCCTCGCCCTGGATCCGGGCCACGGTCGAGGCCCGCCCGGTGTGCGACTCGAAGATCTTCGGTTCCAGGCCCACCTCGGCCAGCTTCTCGGCCACGTACTCGGCCGCCTTGCGCTCGCCCGGCCCGGAGTGGTCCCCGTAATTGCTGGTGTCGATCCGGATCAGCTCGCGACAGAGGTCGACGACCTCGTCCTCGCCGCTCGGACCCCGCGTCGCCGTCGACTCGCTCACGCTGCTTCCTCCCGCTGCCGCTTGTGCTGTCCCCCTCATCCTCCCTCGCGCCCCCGCCCGACCCAAGGGCGGCTCCCGGTCGACATACGACGTTCACGCAGGCCAGGGGGGTGATCGAGCACCCCCAGATGTTTGCTATTGTTTTCCACGTCGGAACGGGCACGGCCCGCGAGACAGACACCTTGTCCGGGTGGCGGAATGGCAGACGCGCTAGCTTGAGGTGCTAGTGCCCTTTATCGGGCGTGGGGGTTCAAGTCCCCCCTCGGACACCAGCGAGAACCCCACTTCACGTGGGGTTCTCTGCGTTTGCGGAGCACGCGGCGGTCCACCGCGGCCGGTCCTCGCGGCTACCGTTGCCCAGTGACACGAAGATCCAGGACGCCCGGCTCCCCCCTCCCCCAGCGCGACGGCATCGACCCCGTGCGGGTGCGGTTGCCGGCTGATCCCGAGGGGGTGTGGGGCACGGTCGGGGAGCATCTGGTCGCGCGGTTCCAGGGGGCGATCGGGGCCGAGCGGGTGGGGCGGATGCTGCGCGAGGGGCGGTTTGTGGGCGCCGAGGGGCCGGTGGACGCCGAGTTGCCGTACCGGCCGGGGATCTACATCTGGTTCCATCGCGACTTCGCCGCCGAGGTGCCCGTGCCGTTCGGCATCGGCATCGTCCATCGCGACGAGCGGATCGTGATCGCCGACAAGCCGCACTTCCTGGCCACCACGCCCCGGGGGCGGCACATCACCGAGACCGCCCTCGCCCGGCTGCGGCGCGATCTGGAGCTGCCCGCGCTCCAGCCCGCGCATCGCCTCGACCGGCTGACCGCCGGGCTCGCGCTGTTCGTCGTACGGCCCGAGGACCGGGGCGCGTACCAGAACCTGTTCGGGTCGCGCCTGGTGCGCAAGGAGTACGAAGCCGTGGCCGCGTACGACGAGAAGGTGGCGCTGCCGGTGACCGTGCGCAGCCGGATCGTCAAGGAGCGCGGGGTGATCGCCGCGCACGAGGAGCCCGGTGAGCCGAACGCCGAGAGCCGGATCGAGCTGGTCGAGCACCGGGACGCCCTCGGCCGGTACCGGCTCCTGCCCGCCACCGGGCGCACCCATCAGCTGCGGGTGCACATGAACGGGCTCGGGCTGCCCATCCTCAACGACCCGGTGTACCCGGTGGTGGCCGAGGAACCGTCCCCGGACGACTTCACCCAACCGCTCCAACTGCTCGCCAAGGTCCTTGAGTTCACCGATCCGGTGGACGGGCGGACGCGGAGGTTCGAGAGCGGGCTACGTCTGGAGAGTTGGCCTGTCCCTGTCGACGATCCGGATACATCGGATCAATAGCCGCCCCGCACCCCGAAATCCCGCTCCCAGGGGTCCCTCAACCCCGCAAAGGTCTGATAAATATGCGGGCATGCGGGTCACGAAGCTCGGTGGCAGTGGCTGTCCCGTCAGCATGCTGTCCCTCGGCACGGCCGGGTTGGGGAACCTCCTCGGCGAGGTGTCCGACGCCGACGCCCTGGGCGCGGTCGACGCCGCCTGGGACGTGGGCGTCCGCTACTTCGACACCGCCCCGCACTACGGCCTCGGCCTCTCCGAACGCCGGCTCGGCGAGGCGCTGCGCGGGCGCCCCCGGGACGCGTACACCGTGTCCACCAAGGTCGGCCGCGTCCTGGAACCGGTCCGGCGGCCGCGCGGCGACGACCGGGCGGAGGGGTTCTCGGTCCCCGCGACCCACCGCCGCCGCTGGGACTTCAGCGCGGACGGGATCGTACGGAGCATCGAGGACAGCCTCGGGCGGCTCGGGCTCGACCGGATCGACGTCGTCTATCTGCACGACCCCGACGACCACGGCGAACAGGCCCTGCGCGAGGGCTATCCGGCGCTGGAACGGCTGCGCGCGCAGGGCGTCGTACGGGCCATAGGCGCCGGAATGAACCAGGCCGACATGCTCGCGCGGTTCGTCCGGGACACGGATGTGGACGCGGTGCTGTGCGCCGGGCGGTACTCGCTCCTCGACCGGCGGGCGGCGAAGGAACTGCTGCCCGAGGCTGCCGCGCGCGGCAAGAGCGTGGTGGTCGGCGGGGTCTTCAACTCGGGGCTGCTCGCCGACCCCCGGCCCGGCGCCACCTTCGACTACGCGGCCGCGCCGCCCGACCTGCTCGACCGGGCGCTGTGGCTCAAGGCGGTGTGCGAGCGGCACGGCGTACCGCTGCGGGCCGCCGCCCTCGCCTTCCCGCTGCGCCACCCGGCGGTGGCGAGCGTGCTGGTGGGGGCCCGTTCGGCGGCCGAAGTGCGGGACGCCGCCGCACTGTTCGCGCGCCCGGTCCCGGACGCGCTCTGGGAGGAGCTGGGCGTATGAACGAGGAGTCGGGCCGGTGAGAGTCGCGCTGCACACCCGCGTACGGGCGGACCGGATCGAGGCGTACGAGTCCGCGCACCGCGAGGTCCCGGCCGAGCTCACGGCCGCGATCCGGGCGGCCGGGGTCACCGCGTGGACGATCTGGCGCAGCGGCACCGAGCTGTTCCACGTGATCGACTGCGCGGATTACGCCCGGCTCCTCGCCGAGCTGGAACGGCTGCCGGTCAACATCGCCTGGCAGGCCCGGATGGCCGAACTCCTCGATGTCGCGCACGACTACTCCGACGCGGGCGCGGACGCCGGGCTGCCGGTCGTGTGGCAGCTGTGACGGACACCAGGGTCGTCGATGCGCACCACCACCTCTGGGACCTCGCCGTCCGCGACCAGGACTGGCTCACCGGTCCCGAACTCGCGCCCATCCGGCGGGACTTCCTCCTCGACGAGCTGCGGGCCGAGACCACTGCCGCCGGCGTGGCCGCCACCGTGCTTGTCCAGACGGTGACCGTGGCCGAGGAGACCCCCGAGTTCCTGGCGCTCGCGGCGGGCAGCGACCTCGTACGCGGAGTCGTCGGCTGGACCGATCTCACCGCGCCCGGGGTGGCCGACGAGCTGGCCCGGCTCACCGAACTCCCCGGCGGCACACGGCTGGTGGCGATCCGGCACCAGGTACAGAGCGAGCGCGACCCCGAGTGGCTGCTGCGGCCTGACGTGGGCGCGGGGCTCGCGGCGGTCGCGGCGGCCGGACTCGCGTACGACCTGGTGGTGCTCCCCCATCAGCTCCCGGCCTGCGTGAAGGCCGCCGAGCGCCACCCCGGGCTCACCTTCGTCCTCGACCACCTGGGCAAACCCCCGATCGCCTCGGGCACGACAGAGCCCTGGGCGTCGGCCGTTCGCGCGCTCGCAGCACTCCCCCACACCGTCTGCAAGCTGTCGGGCCTGGTCACGGAGGCCGACTGGGCGAGGTGGAGCGTCGACGATCTGCGGCCGTACGCGGACACCGCCCTGGACGCCTTCGGCCCCGCGCGGCTGATGTACGGCTCCGACTGGCCGGTGTGCCTGCTGGCCTCCTCGTACGGTCAATTCCTGGACACCGTACGGGAGTTGACGAAGGACCTGGGCCCGCACGAGCGGGCCCAGGTCCTCGGTGGCACGGCCGACCGGGTCTACCGGCTCAGTGGCCGCGCCTGATCCACTCGTCCAGGTGGGGTGCCTCGGCGCCGATGGTGGTCGGGTCGCCGTGGCCCGTCCGTACGACCGTCTCGGGCGGCAGCGTCAGGAGCCGGTCGCGGATCGAGTCGACGATGGTCGGGAAGTGGGAGAAGGAGCGGCCGGTCGCGCCCGGGCCGCCGGCGAAGAGCGTGTCGCCGGTGAAGACCGTGCCCAGGTCGGGCGCGTACAGGCACACCGCGCCCGGGGCGTGGCCCGGGGTGTGCAGCACGTCGAGGCGCGTACCGGCGATCGTCAGGCCCTGCCCGTCGGCCAGTTCGCCGTCCGGGGTCCGGTCCGGGTGGGTGAGCTTCCACAGCGGCAGGTCGTCCGGGTGCAGCAGCACCGGCGCGCCGGTGGCGTCGGCGAGCGCGGGCGCCGCGTCGATGTGGTCGTTGTGGGCGTGGGTGCACAGGATCGCGCGCAGGGTACGGCCGCCCAGCGCAGCCAGGATCGCCTGAGCGTCATGGGCCGCGTCGATGACCACGGCCTCCTCGTCGTCGCCGACGATCCAGACGTTGTTGTCGACGTCCCACGTGCCGCCGTCCAGGGCGAACGTGCCCGAGGTGACCAGGTGCTCGATACGGGCGGTCATCAGAACGCCACCACCGAGCGCAGGACGTCACCCTCGTGCATCCGCTCGAAGGCCTTCTCGATGTCGTCGAGCCCGATGGTCTCGGTGACGAAGGCGGCGAGGTCGATGCGGCCCTGCTGGTGCAGATCGATCAGCATCGGGAAGTCGCGCGAGGGCAGGCAGTCGCCGTACCAGGAGGACTTCAGCGCGCCACCGCGCCCGAAGACGTCGATCAGCGGGAGCTCCAGCTTCATGTCGGGCGTCGGCACGCCGACGAGCACGACGGTTCCGGCCAGGTCGCGGGCGTAGAACGCCTGCTTGTACGTCTCGGGGCGGCCGACCGCCTCGATGACGACGTCGGCTCCGTTGCCGCCGGTCAGCGCGCGGATGGCCTCGACGGCGTCGTCCGTACGGGAGTTGACCGTGTGGGTGGCGCCCATGGTCTTCGCGGTGGCCAGCTTGCGGTCGTCGATGTCGACGGCGATGATCCTGGCCGCGCCCGCGAGCCGCGCGCCCACGATGGCCGCGTCGCCGACGCCGCCGCAGCCGATGACGGCGACCGAGTCCCCGCGCCCCACATTGCCGGTGTTGATCGCGGCGCCGATGCCCGCCATCACCCCGCAGCCCAGCAGTCCGGCGACGGCGGGCGAGACCGACGGGTCGACCTTGGTGCACTGCCCGGCCGCGACCAGCGTCTTCTCGGCGAACGCCCCGATGCCGAGCGCGGGCGAGAGCTCGGTGCCGTCGGTGAGCGTCATCTTCTGCTTCGCGTTGTGGGTGTTGAAGCAGTACTGGGGGCGGCCGCGCAGACAGGAGCGGCACTGGCCGCACACCGCGCGCCAGTTGAGGATCACGAAGTCGCCGGGCGCGACATCGGTGACGCCCGCGCCGACCGACTCCACCACTCCGGCCGCCTCATGGCCGAGCAGGAAGGGGAAGTCGTCGTTGATCCCGCCCTGCTTGTAGTGCAGATCGGTGTGGCAGACCCCGCAGGCCTGGATCTTCACCACGGCCTCGCCGGGCCCCGGGTCCGGCACCACGATCGTCTCCACTCGCACGGGCTGGTTCTTCCCCGGCGCGATGACCCCTCGGACCTGCTGCGGCATGCGTGAACTTCCTTTCTCACACCGCCCGTACGTACGGAAATGTGTACGGGCCCGGCCTTGGCACGTTACCCGGCCCATGACGAAGGGCGGCACCCCGCGCCGGGGTGCCGCCCTTGTCAACCAGGTGTTACTGCTTCGCCGCGAGCTCCGTGACCCGCTTGCGGACCAGGTACCAGCCACCGACCAGCATGGCCGCGATGATGGGCAGGCAGTAGGTGGTGGTGCGGCCGACGCCGCCGCCGTACCACATCAGGAAGACGACCGAGGCGAGGAAGAACAGCGTCACGATCTGGGTGTAGGGGGCCCAGGGCAGCCGGTAGGCGGGCCGGGTGACCTTGCCCTCCTGGGCGCTGCGCCAGAACAGCAGCGAGCAGATCATGATCATCGCCCAGGTGCCGAGGATGCCGATGGAGGCGAAGTTCAGCACGATCTCGAAGGCCTTGCCGGGCACGATGTAGTTCAGGCCGACGCCCAGGACACCGAAGCCGGCGGTGAGCAGGATGCCGCCGTAGGGGACCTTGCCCTTGTTCATGACGCCGACGAACTTCGGCGCGGAGCCGGAGAGCGACATCGAGCGCAGGATGCGGCCGGTGGAGTACAGGCCCGAGTTCAGGCTGGAGAGCGCGGCGGTCAGGACGACCAGGTTCATCACACCGGCAGCGCCCGGCACACCGAGCTTCTCGAAGACGGTGACGAAGGGGCTCTCGTCGCCGGAGTACTGGGTGTACGGGAGCAGCAGCGCCAGCAGGACGACCGAGCCGACGTAGAAGATGCCGACGCGCCACATGATCGAGTTGATCGCCTTGGGCAGGATCTTCTGCGGGTTCTCGGTCTCACCGGCCGCAACACCGCAGAGCTCGACCGAGGCGTACGCGAAGACGACGCCCTGGATGACCAGGAGCATCGGCAGCATGCCCATCGGGAAGATGCCGCCGTGGTCGGTGATGTTGGCCAGGCCCGGGGTGTTGCCGTCGACGCTGTGCTGGGTGACGACGAGGTAGATGCCGACCAGCATGAAGGCGACCAGGGCCGCGACCTTGATGATCGCGAACCAGAACTCCATCTCGCCGAAGTACTTCACCGAGATCAGGTTGGCGGTGAGCACCACCGAGAGCGCGATCAGGGCGAGGACCCACTGCGGGATGTCGCTGAACATGGCCCAGAAGTGGGCGTAGGTCGCGGCGGCCGTGATGTCGGCGACGGCGGTGGTCGACCAGTTCAGGAAGTACAGCCAGCCCGCCGAGTAGGCGCCCTTCTCGCCCATGAACTCACGGGCGTAGGAGACGAACGCGCCGGAGGAGGGGCGGTAGAGCACCAGCTCGCCGAGCGCCCGCACCACGAAGAAGGCGAAGACGCCGCAGACCGCGTACGCGATCGCGAGCGAGGGGCCGGCGCCCGCCATGCGGCCACCGGCGCCGAGGAACAGGCCGGTGCCTATCGCGCCGCCGATGGCGATCATGTTGATGTGGCGGGACTTGAGGTCCTTGCTGTAACCGGCGTCACCGGCATCGATGTGGGGGGTGCCCTGCGTCGGCGTTGCCGCCGTCGTCTCGGCCGCAGGCATGGCGGTGCGGTCACTCATGTAGCTGTATCGCCTTCGTGAGGGGTCATGCGGTCGTGCGATACCGGGCGATGCCGGTCATGCGTCCCGTTCCGGTGAGCTCGTCGAGGGTCACCGCGGCATGGCTGATTCCGGATATGGTCGCGGCTCGACGTGCGTTTTGGCAGTGGCCAATGTCACGTACGGGCAGATCTGTGATGAATCTGAGGTAAATCTGAGCTTTACGGGGCGAGTACGTCCAGTTCTCTCAGTGCCCCGACGGCGATCTCGCGGGTGAGTCTCTCGGCCCGTTCCGCGTCCCGCTCCCGGACCGCCTCGGCCACCCGCACATGCAGGGTGACGGCCGCCGGATCGGGGTCCTCGAACATCACGTGATGATGGGTGCGCCCGGTCAGTACCTCGGCGACCACATCGCCGAGCCGGGCGAACATCTCGTTGCCCGAGGCGTTCAGGACGATCCGGTGGAACGCGACGTCGTGCACCAGATAGCCCTCCAGCTGTCTGCCCCGTGACGTCGCGACCATGCCGAGCGCCTGCTCGGTGAGGTCGGCGCACTGCTCGGGGGTCGCGTGGTGGGCGGCGAGCCCGGCCGCGACCGGTTCGACGGCCGATCTGAGCACGGTCAGCGAGCGCAGCTGGCGCGGCCGGTCGGCCCCCGCCAGGCGCCACCGGATGACCTGCGGGTCGTACACGTTCCACTGCTCGCTCGCCCGTACCGTCACGCCGACCCGGCGCCGGGACTCGACCAGCTGCATGGATTCCAGGACCCGGATCGCCTCGCGGATCACGGTGCGCGAGACGTCGAAGCGCTGGGCGAGCTCGTCGCCGCGCAGCACGCTGCCGGGCGGGTACTCGCCTGCGGTGATCGCGCGGCCGAGGGTGTCGAGCACCTGTGCGTGCAGTCCCTGGGCCTGTGTGGTCATGGGCGTAAGCGTAAGGGCAGGTGGACGCGCGCCAGGACGAGCGCGCGGGGGCGCCACCTGAAAAGTATTACTTATTCATCACGAGGTCTTGAATACGTCGCACCTTTTGGGTTTCAGTAGCGCGACACATCGATGTCGACGAAGACAGCGAGGCACCACCTATGAGCACCCCCCACGTCGTCGTGGTGATGGGCGTCGCCGGCACCGGCAAGACCACGATCGGCCCCCTGGTGGCCGAGGCCCTGGGCGTTCCGTACGCCGAGGGCGACGACTTCCACCCGGCGGCCAACGTCGCCAAGATGTCGGCCGGCACCCCGCTGGACGACACCGACCGGTGGCCCTGGCTCGACGCGATCGGGCAGTGGGCGCACGGCCGGGCGGGCCTGGGCGGCGTGGTCAGCAGCTCCGCGCTCAAGCGCGGCTACCGCGACCGGCTGCGGGCGGCCGCCCCCGGGCTCGTCTTCCTCCATCTGACCGGCGAGCGCGAGCTCATCGAGCGGCGGATGCGCGAGCGCAAGGGGCACTTCATGCCGACCGCGCTGCTGGACTCGCAGTTCGCCACGCTCCAGCCGCTGGACGCGGACGAGGCGGGCGTCGCCGTCGATGTGTCCGGGACCCCCGAAGAGATCACCGAACGGGCCGTCGCCGCGCTGCGCCGGCTCGCCGGCTGACCCGCCACCGACTAAGGAACACCACCGTGACCAGTCTCAGCGTCGAGATCCTGGCAGCGGGCGCCACCGAGCCGATCACCTCGGCGGGCAACGCCCGGTTGGGGATCGCCGTACTCGCCGGCATCGCCGTCATCGTCCTGCTCATCACCCGGTTCAAGCTCCACGCGTTCCTCGCCCTCACCATCGGCTCGCTGGCGCTCGGCGCCTTCGCGGGCGCGCCCCTCGACAAGGCGATCACCAGCTTCACCACGGGCCTGGGCAACACGGTCGCCGGTGTGGGCGTACTGATCGCGCTCGGCGCCATCCTCGGCAAACTGCTCGCCGACTCCGGCGGCGCCGACCAGATCGTCGACACGATCCTGGCGAAGGCCGGGAAGTCCGGCGGGCGCGCGATGCCGTGGGCAATGGTGGCCATCGCCTCGATCATCGGGCTGCCGCTGTTCTTCGAGGTCGGGATCGTGCTGCTGATCCCGGTGGTGCTGCTGGTCGCCAAGCGCGGCAACTACTCGCTGATGCGGATCGGCATCCCGGCGCTCGCCGGACTCTCGGTGATGCACGGGCTGATCCCGCCGCACCCCGGCCCGCTGGTCGCCATCGACGCGGTCCACGCCAACCTGGGCGTCACGCTCGCCCTCGGTGTGCTGGTCGCGATCCCGACCGTGATCATCGCCGGGCCGGTCTTCTCCAGGTACGCGGCCCGCTGGGTGGACATCCCGGCGCCGGACCGGATGATTCCGTCGCGCCCCTCCGAGGACCTTCAGACGCGCCCGAGCTTCGCCGCGACCGTGTCGACCGTGCTCCTTCCGGTCGTGCTGATGCTGGCGAAGGCGCTGGTCGACATCGTGGTCGACGACCCGAAGAACCACCTCCAGCGGGTCACCGACGTGGTCGGCTCGCCGCTGATCGCGCTGCTCGCGGCCGTGCTCGTCGGCATCTTCACGCTCGGCCGGGCCGCCGGGTTCTCCAAGGAGCGGATCTCGGCGACCGTCGAGAAGTCGCTCGCACCGATCGCGGGCATCCTCATGATCGTCGGCGCGGGCGGGGGCTTCAAGCAGACCCTGATCGACGTCGGCGTGGGCCAGATGATCCTCGACCTCTCCAAGAACTGGTCGATCCCGGCGCTGCTGCTCGCCTGGCTGATCGCGGTCGCGATCCGGCTCGCGACCGGCTCGGCGACCGTGGCCACGATCTCGGCGGCCGGTCTGGTGGCGCCGCTCGCCGCCGACATGTCGACCGCGCACACGGCCCTGCTCGTGCTCGCGGTCGGCGCCGGCTCTCTCTTCTTCAGCCATGTCAACGACGCGGGGTTCTGGCTGGTCAAGGAGTACTTCGGGATGGACGTCGGCCAGACGCTCAAGACCTGGTCGGTGATGGAGACGATCATCTCGGTGGTGGCCGGGGGCTTCGTCCTCCTGCTGTCACTGGTGATCTAGCGACTTGTCGGCCTCTTCCTCACGCTCCAGCTCCTCCAGCCACAGGCGGTGCTCCCGCCGGGCCCAGGGGCGCTCCACCGACCCGGTGCGCATGCCACGGCGTGCCTCCGGGTCGAGGAGCGCCATGGTCACATGGCCGATGAGCACGATCCCGACGGCCAGCGCCAGCCAGTCGTGCACGAACGTGGAGCCGATCCGCACCGGCAGCGGCGCCAGATGCGTGAACCACATGAACAGGCCGGTGCCGAGCAGGACGAGCGCGGCCCCGCTGATCCAGCCCGCGTAGACCTTCTGCCCGGCGTTGAACTTGCCCGCCGTACGCGGGCGTTCGTCCCGGGTGAGCGCCGAGCGCAGCCAGGCACGGTCGTGCGGGCCGAAACGGTTGAGCCGGCGCAGGTCGGCCCGGAAACGGCGGGAGGCGAGGCCGAGCAGCACCGGTACGGGCAGCAGCACCCCGGAGATCTCGTGCACCCGCACCACCAGCTCGCGCCGCCCCACCGCCTCGGCGAGCTGCGGCAGATACAGCACCGCCGCCGAGGCGACGCACACCCCCATCACCAGGTAGTTGCCGCGGTGCACCCAGCGCTCGGCGCGGCCGAACCTCCGTACGCGCGGAGCGGGTTCAGCTCGTCGGGTGGTCGCCGCGTCCATTGGACCGGCCGACCCAGGCGTCCGTGTCATAGCCCCGCTCCTCCCAGAATCCCCGCTGCACCTTGCTCGTCACGGTGATCCCGGAGAGCCATTTCGCCGACTTGTAGAAATACATGGGCGCCACATAGAGGCGGACCGGGCCGCCGTGCGCGTGGGAGACCGGTTTGTCCTGCATGCTCAGGGCGACCAGGACGTCGTCGCGCCGCGCCTGTTCGAGCGTAAGACTCTCGGTGTACGTGCCGTCGAAGCAGGTGAAGCGGACCGCTCCGGCTCCTGGGCGCACCCCTGCGGCGTCGAGGAGCCGGGACAGCCGCACCCCTGCGAACGGTGTGCCGGGCACCCGCCACCCCGTCACACACTGCACGTCCCGCACCAGCCGCGTCTGCGGCATCGCGCGCAGGGCGTCCAGCGTGTACGTGCCCGGGCGCTCGACCAGACCGTCGACGCTCAGCCGGTAGTCGGCGGCGCTGCGGTGCGGTACGGAGTCGGCGACCGAGTAGTAACGGAAGCCTCCGCCGTTGGGCAGCAGGCCGGTCAGGCCGGTGGGGTCCTTCCCGGCGGCGGCGCCCAGGAACGCTTCGAGGCCGCGCTGGAGGACCGGGGCGGCGGCGACCCCGGCGACGCCGAGGCCGAGCATGCCGAGCACGATCCGGCGCCCGACCGGCGCGGTCTCGGCGGGGGGTGGTTCAGGTGGTTCCGGTTTCACACCCCGATTCGAGCACCCGCGGCCCCGGGATGCCAGGGGCCGCGGCCCGCCGTCATGATTCCGTCAGATCCTGTACGCCGGGTTCCGTCAGATCCTGCGTGCCGGGTTCAGGCGGTGCCGAGCGCTGCGTTGCGGGCTGTCTGGAAGGCGCGGTACGGGTCCCGGTCCGGGTACGACCAGGGCGCGGGCGTGAAGTGCCGGCCGATGCGCTGGAAGAGGGCGGCGGCCTCGGCGGGACGGCCCTCGCAGTGCTTGGCGTGGGCGAGGAAGTTCAGGTCGACCCCGGCCCGGGGGTGGTCCTCGCGCTCCCATTCCAGCCACCAGTCGAACGCCGACCTGATCACCTGCCGGGCGCGCCGGCCGGTCCAGTGCTCGGAGTCGGCCGGGTCCCTGGGCGCCGCGCCCCGGGCGGCGAGCACGCGGTAGCGCTCGGCGTGGGCGACCAGCGGGAGCAGCGCGAGCGGGGAGTCGGCGGGGGCGTGGGCGACGGACGCGGCCGCGAAGGCGTACACCTCGTGCCGGGGGTCGGCGCCGTCGCCGGGGCCGCGCTCGGCGAGCCGGGCCGCCATCAGGTGGTGGGCGTGGTGGTGGTCCGGGTGGCGGGCGCACACCTCGGTGAAGATCTACTCGGTCTCGTTGTCCGAGCCGAGGCGGCGGGAGAGGGCGAGCAGGGCGAGCCACGGCGTGGGGTCGGCGGGGGCGAGCCGGGCCGCCTCCAGACAGGCGTCGCGGGCGCGCTCCTGCTTCTCCTTGCCGCGCAGGGCGCGCGGGACGAGGGCGCAGGCGTACAGGGCGGCGGCGTCCGCGCTGTCGGGCTCGGCGAGCAGCCATTCGCGGGCCCAGCCCGCCGAGGTGTTCGGCTCGCCGAGGACGGTGAGGCGATGGCCGCGCCGGTCCCAGTCGTCGCCGGTCGCGGTGAGCAGCGAGCGGACCCTGGTCCACCGCCCTTGCGCCAACTGGGCGCGCACGGTGACCAGTTCGACGTCGTCGAGCGCCGGGTCGAAGGATCGGCTGCCCCGCCCCCAGGGACTGCGTCCGGAGGGGACCCCCAGGGGGCGGCCGAGCGGGGGCGGGGACATCCGCGTACTTCCCATGGAGTCGTATGGATGCGGGTGGGGGCAGAGTGGTGTATGGGACTGGCGGGACGAGTCACAGGGTGATCGCGCACAGCAAAGCGGTACCCAACGCTCCACGTCAAGGTCGGGCCGGGCTCCTTGCTGCTTCAACTTGCTTGACCGGGGCGGAAGTTGGCGCTGACCTGCATCGGGACCGGAGGTGGCGGCCCGGCGGGTCGGACAGGGCCGAAAGTGGTGCGGCGCGCGCCCCCGGTGGGTACTCGGGAGGCGCCTGCCGCCCCGGAGCGCTATGGTCAAGCAAGTTCGCACCCCCCGGCCGTACTTGAGGTGTACGACGTGTCGGTTCTGGTCCTCGCTCTCGCCGTGGGCGCGGCCTGCTGTCTGGGCTTCGGGTTCGTCCTCCAGCAAAACGCCGCCCAGCACGCCCCGCTGAGCGACTTCCTCTCGCCGCGCCTGCTGCTCGACCTCATCCGGGTGCCCCGCTGGCTGGCCGGGATAGGGCTGATGGTCGCGGGCATGGTGCTGGGGGCGCTGGCGCTGGGCAACGGCGAGGTCTCCCAAGTGGAGCCGCTGCTCGCCACCAACCTCTTCTTCGCCATGGCGCTCTCCCGCTGGCAGACCAAGCAGCCGCTGGGCCGCCAGGGCTGGGCGGGGCTCACCCTGCTGGCGGGCGGGGTGACGGCGTTCATGGTGGCCGGACAGCCGCGCGGCGGCAACGAGGTGGCCGGACCGCTGCGGCACTGGCTGATCGTCGGCATCGTCGTCGGTATCGCGATGCTCCTGACGGTGGCCGCGCAGCGCTCCCGGCTGAGCGCCGGACCCACCCTGCTCGCCCTGGCGGCCGGGACGCTCTACGGCCTCCAGGACGCCCTGACCCGGGTCACCGGCGAGCGCCTGTCGGCCGGCGGCTGGTCGCACGCGCTGACCGGCTGGCAGCCGTACGTCGTGGTGGCGCTGGGAGTGAGCGGGCTGATCCTGGTGCAGAGTGCCTTCGAGACCGCGCCGCTGCGGATGTCGCTGCCCGCCCTGACGGCCGCCCAGCCGCTCTCCGGGATCGCCTGCGGCATCGGCTTCCTGGGCGACCAGCTGCGTACCGATGTCGCCGCCCTGACCTGGGAGGCGATCGGTCTCGCGGCCATCGTGGGCGGCATCGTGCTGCTCGGCATGCATCCGGCGATGCCGTCCGGGACGGCGCCCGAGGAGCGGACGAAGGACCTCCAGTCCCAGTGACACCCGGCGGTGCTTGGATGGGTCCATGACGAGCCAGACTCCCCCGGACCCCGCCGAAGAGATCCTCGACATCGTCGACGAGCACGACAACGTCGTGGGCCAGTCGCCGCGCGGCGAGGCGTACGCGCGGGGCCTGCGCCACCGCTGCGCATTCATCCTCGTCCGCGACGCCGAGGACCGGATCTTCGTCCACCGCCGCACCCCGACCAAGCTGGTCTTCCCGTCGATGTACGACATGTTCGTGGGCGGCGTGGTCGGCGCGGGCGAGACGTACGACGAGGCGGCGCTGCGCGAGGCCGAGGAGGAGCTGGGCGTGAGCGGACTGCCCCGGCCCGTACCGCTGTTCAGGTTCCTGTACGAGGGCGGGGCCGACGGGCGGCGGACCTGGTGGTCGGCCGTGTACGAGGTGCGCTGCACGCTGCCGGTGAATCCGCAGGTCGAGGAGGTCGCCTGGCACGACTTCCTGCCCGAGGCCGAGGTCGAGCGGCGGCTTGAGAGCTGGGAGTGGGTGCCGGACGGGCTCGACGCGTACCGGCGGCTGCGCGTGCACCGGGCCCGGTGATCCGCTGCGGGTAGTGTGCAAATGTGATCAGCATTGCGCAGACCCTGCGGCTGTGGTTCGCGCCGCAGCGCATCGGCGAGGAGGGCGAGACCCCGGACTACCGGTTCTCGCTGGCCAACGAGCGCACCTTCCTGGCCTGGATCCGCACCTCCCTCGCCCTGGTCGGCGGCGGCTTCGCGGTCGACCAGTTCCTTCCTGACCTGCGCTGGGGCGTACGGGTCGGGCTCGCGCTCGCGCTGCTCGGGTCCGGGGTGCTGTGCGCGCTGCGGGCCGTGAACCACTGGGTGCGCTGCGAGCAGGCGATGCGGCGCGGCGAGGATCTGCCGGTGTCGCGCTTCCCGACGGTGCTGAGCGTGGCGGTCGCGGTGGTTGCGGTGGTCATGGTGGTGGTCGTCCTCTTCGGCTGGGCCGGGTGACCGGCGCACCCGCCCGCGACCCCGGGCTCCAGCCCGAGCGGACCCGCCTCGCGTGGCGGCGTACCACCCTGTCCTGCACGGTCGCGGCGGTGCTCGCCGCCCGGCAGGCCCTGCACGGCGGGCTCACCGCGGTCAGCCTGATCGCGGTGGCCCTGAGCGCGCTGGTCTGGCTGGGGTTCCTGGCGGTGGCCCACCGCCGTATCCAGTCCCTGTCGGGTGCGGCGCGCCCGGAGGTGCTGCGGGCGCGCGAGGCGGTGACGGCGATGGCGTGCGTGACGGCACTGGCGGGGTTCGCCGTGGCGATACTGGTCTGAGCCACGCCGACGCGACGGTGATCCGTTACTCCCAGTCCACCGTCACCACGATCTTGCCCCGGGTGCGGCCCTCCTCGCTCAGGCGGTGGGCGTCGGCGGCCCGTTCCAGGGGGAACGTGGCGTCGACGTGGACGGAGAGGACGCCCTGCTCGGCCAGGTCGGCCAGTTCGCGCAGGTCCGCCTGGTCCGGGCGGACGAAGAGGTAGTGCCCACCGAGCCCGATGACCTCACCGGACGCGATGGACGCCAGCCTGCCCTCGGGCGCCAGGAGCTCCGCCGAGGCCCTGAGCGCGTCGCCGCCCACCGTGTCGAACGCGGCCGTCACACCGTCCGGCGCCAGCGCGCGGACCCGGTCGACGAGCCCGTCCCCGTACTCCACCGGCTCCGCGCCCAGCTCCCGCAGGTAGCTGTGGTTGCGCTCGCTGGCGGTGCCGATGACGCGGGCGCCCAGGTGTTTCGCCAGCTGCACCGCGAGCGAGCCGACACCGCCCGCTGCCGCGTGCACCAGGACCGTGTCGCCCGCGCGCACCTCAAGGGCGCGCACCAGCGTCTGGTACGCGGTGAGCCCGCACAGCGGCAGCCCCGCCGCCTCCTCGAAGCTCAGGTTGCGCGGCTTGCGGGCGAGGGTGCGCACGGGCGCGGCGACGTACTCCGCGAAGGTGCCCCGGGACAGGAAGTCCTCCCGCGCGTACCCCATCACCTCGTCCCCGACCGCGAACTCCGGCACGGACACGCCCGGCTGGACCACCACCCCGGACACGTCCCAGCCCGGGACGACCGGGAAGACCGGTTCGAGCACCGGGTCCATATAGCCCTCGCGGACCTTCCAGTCGACCGGGTTCACGGCGGCGGCACGCACCTTGACCAGGACCGAGTCGGGTCCGACCTTCGGGTCCGGCCGGTCGCCGTACTCCAGGACCTCGGCACCGCCGTACCGGCTGTAGCTGATCGCCTTCATGGCAAAGAGCCTCTGACCTGCGGCGCGTCCGCGCAAGCGGAGCCGTGCGGAGCCGTGCGGAGCCGTGCGCGGCGGCTTACGGTGGAAGGGACGTCGCACCGGGACATCGCACCCGGACGTCGCACCGGGAGGTGAACGCCATGACCGTCGGTCATGAGGAGCACCCGACGCATGAGCATGTCCACGGGCCCACCTGCGGGCATCGCGCGGTGCCGCACGGCGACCACACGGATTTCGCGCACGACGGGCACATGCACCGGGAGCACTCGGGGCACTGGGACGAGTGCGAGCCGGCTGGGCATGTTGCCCATGACGGGCATGCCCATGAACACGGCGTGGGGTGTGGCCATCAGTCCGTCGAGCACGGGGACCATGTGGACTACGTCCATGACGGGCATCGGCATGCTGCGCATGATGGGCACTGGGATGACCACTAGTTGATTTGGCTGCGGACCGTGCGTGGCTGGTCGCGCAGTTCCCCGCGCTCCTAAAGGCGGCGGGTACCCCACGCTCTTAAAGACGGCAGGGTTCCACGCACCCCCTAAAAATGGCACCGCACCTGGACGACATACCGACTGGTCGGTAGCGTGTCTGTGACACCCTACCGACCATCGTCGTTCCCGGAGGTACCCCGCCATGAGCTCAGTCCCGCCAGGCCTCGACCCGGAGCGGCTGCGCGCCCATCTCGACCTCGCCCGGCCGGGCCTGGTGAACGGGCCGCTCAGCGCCCGTCTGGTCGAGGGCGGCCGGTCGAACCTCACGTACATCGTGACGGACGGGACCGGCCAGTGGGTGGTCCGGCGGCCGCCGCTCGGCCATGTGCTCGCCACCGCGCACGACATGAAGCGCGAGCACCGGGTGATCAGCGCCCTGCACCCGACGGCCGTGCCGGTCCCGGAGCCGATCCTGCTGTGCGAGGACGAGTCGGTGCTCGGGTCACCGTTCTACGTCATGGAGTACGTGGCCGGGACCCCGTACCGCACGGCCGAGCAACTGGCTCCGCTCGGCCCGGAGCGCACCCGGGCCGCGATCCTCGGCCTGGTGGACACGCTGGTCGAGCTGCACGCCGTCGACCCGGAGGCGGTCGGTCTCGGTGACTTCGGGCGTCCGGAGGGCTTCCTGGACCGGCAGTTGCGCCGCTGGGGCAAGCAGCTGGACGCCTCCCGCAACCGTGACCTGCCCGGCATCGACGAGCTGCACGCGGCGCTCGGCCGGGCGCTGCCGAACTCCCCCGCCCCGACCGTGATCCACGGCGACTACCGGCTCGACAACGTCCTGGTCGGCGACGACGACCGGATCAAGGCGGTGCTCGACTGGGAGATGTCGACGCTCGGCGACCCGCTCACCGACCTCGGGCTCCTGGTGATGTACAGCGCGGAGCTGAGGGTGAAGGACTCGCCGGTCTCCACCACCGCCGGGGCCGCCGGACACCCCACCCCCGCCGAGCTGATCGAGCGGTACGCCGCCCGCTCCGGGCGGGACACCTCGGCCATCTCCTGGTACACGGCGTTCGCCTGGTTCAAGCTCGCCGTGATCCTGGAGGGCATCCACTACCGCTACACGCTGGGCCAGACCGTCGGCGCGGGCTTCGACCGCATCGGCGACCTCGTGCCCGTCTTCATCGACCACGGCCTCACCACCCTCCAGTCGCAGGAAGGCTGAACTCCCGCCATGGACTTCGCATTCGACGCGCGTACCGAAGAACTCCGCGCCAGGCTCCTCACCTTCATGGAGCAGTACGTCTACCCGGCCGAGACGACCGCGCACGAGCAGCGCGCCCTCCTGAAGTCGCCGTGGGACACGCCCGCGGTGGTGGAGGAGCTGAAGGCCGAGGCCCGCAGCCAGGGGCTGTGGAACCTGTTCCTGCCGGACGCCGAGCACGGCGCCGGGCTCACCAACCTCCAGTACGCGCCGCTCGCCGAGATCACCGGCCGCTCCCCGCACCTGGCACCCACCGCGCTGAACTGTGCGGCGCCGGACACCGGCAACATGGAGGTGCTCGCCCAGTTCGGCACCGACGAGCAGAAGAAGCAGTGGCTGGAGCCGCTGCTCGCCGGGGAGATCCGCTCGGCGTTCGCGATGACCGAGCCCGAGGTCGCCTCGTCCGACGCCACGAACATTGAGACCCGTATCCGGCGCGAGGGTGGGGGCACCTCCCGCTCGAGCGAAGCCGAGAGTGGGGGAGAGTACGTCCTCACCGGCCGCAAGTGGTACATCTCGGGCGCGATGAACCCCGACTGCAAGGTCTTCATCGTGATGGGCAAGACCGACCCGGACAACGAGGACGTGCGCCGCCAGCAGTCGATGGTCCTGGTGCCGCGCGACACGGACGGCGTCGAGGTCCGGCGCGCCATGCAGGTGTACGGCTACGAGGACCACGCGCACGGCGGTCACGCCGAGGTCGTCTTCCACGGCGCGCGCGTGCCCGCCGCCAATCTCATCGGCGAGGAGGGCGGCGGCTTCGCCATCGCCCAGGCGCGGCTCGGGCCCGGCCGCATCCACCACTGCATGCGGCTGATCGGCATGGCCGAGCGGGCCATCGAGCTGATGTGCCGACGCGCGGTCGGGCGGACCGCGTTCGGCAAGGCGATCGCCCAGCAGGGCGTGGTCCAGGAGTGGATCGCGGACGCGCGCGTGGCCGTCGAGCAGCTGCGTCTGCTCGTCCTGAAGACGGCGTGGCTGATGGACACCGTCGGCAACCGCGGCGCCCACACCGAGATCCAAGCCATCAAGATCGCGACGCCCCGTACGGTCGTCGACATCATCGACAAGGCCGTACAGCTGCACGGCGCCGGCGGTGTCGGCCAGGACTTCCCGCTGGCCGAGCTGTGGGCGGGCGCCCGCACCCTGCGCATCGCGGACGGCCCGGACGAGGTCCACCAGCGCTCGCTGGCGCGGCGGGAGCTGAAGAAGTACCTGTAAGTACCTGTAGGCCTTACGGGCGCAGCGCCCTCAGCAGCAGGTCGGCGAGGTGGTCGGCGACCTGCTGCGGGGTGAGCGGGCCGTCCGGCCGGTACCAGGTGGACAGGTGGTGGACCGAGCCGAAGTGGTAGTCCACCACCAGGTCCGCGGGGGTGGCCGTGGAGAAGACGCCCGCGGCCTGGCCCTCCTCGATCAGGGCCCGGAACCGCTCGTGGTAGCGCCGCCGTTCGACCCGTACCTGCTTGTTCTTCTCGGGGCTCAGGTGGTGCATCGAGCGGAAGAAGATGGCCGCGTCGTCCAGGTTCTCGATGGTGGTGACGACGACGTCGGCGGCCGCGTCGCGCAGCCGCCGCTCCACGGGCGCGTCCGCGTCCGCGAAGGCGTCGAGCCGCTCCTGCTGGAGGCGGAGCACGCGCGCGTACACCTCCTGGAGCAGGTCCTCCTTGGAGCCGAAGTAGTGGTAGAGCGCGCCCTTGGTCACGCCCGCCGCCTCGACGATCTCCTGGACCGAGGTCCGGTCGTAGCCGTTCTCGGCGAAGAGGCGGGTGGCGGCGGCCAGCAGCCTCTGGGGGACGGGGGTGCCGTTCCCGTCCGTCGTCCTGGCCATGCCGTCGCCACCTCTCCTGTCGTTGAAGGCGCTCTTTTGCGCCGTTCTCGTCGCTCTAGTGGCGGGAACGCAGTTCCCGCCTCAGGATCTTCCCACTCGCCGTCTTGGGAAGTTCCGGCAGGATCTCGACCACTCGGGGATATTTGTACGCCGCGAGCCGCTCCTCGCAGTACGCGGAGAGCTCCTCGGGCGCGGCTTCGCAGTCGGGGCGCAGACTCACGTACGCCTTGACGTTCTCGCCCCGGTAGGCGTCCGGGACACCCACGACGGCCGCCTCGCGCACCGCCGGGTGGGTGTAGAGGACGTCCTCGACCTCGCGCGGCCAGACCTTGAAGCCCGATGCGTTGATCATGTCCTTCTTGCGGTCGACCACATAGAGCCAGCCGTCGCGGTCCATGAACCCGATGTCGCCGGTGCGCAGTTCACCGTCCGGGAAGGTCTCGGCGGTGGCTTCTGGGCGGCGCCAGTAGCCGGGAACCACCTGCGGTCCGCGCACCAGGATCTCGCCCGGCTCGCCGAAGTCCACCTCCTTGCCCTCCTCGTCGACGATCCGTACGACCGTCTCGGGGCCCGGCAGACCGACCGACAACGTGCCCGAGACCGGGTCGACCGGGGCCTCCTTCTCGGGTGGCACGGCGGCGCAGGGGGCGGTGCACTCGGTCAGTCCGTAGCCGTTGCGGATGTACGGGCCGAACGCCTCGCGGAACTTCTCCACGAGCGCGGGCGGCACCGGCGCGCCGCCCGAAGAGATCACCCGGAAGGAGGCGAAGTGTTCCCGGGTGACGCCGGGGGTGGCCGCCAGCGCCATGAAGGCGGTGGACGGGCCGACGGTGTACGCGGGCCGGTGCTCGGTGAAGGCGTCCAGGACGACGCCGGGGTGGAAGCGGTAGGCGAGCACCAGCGTGCCCGCGTTGGCCACGCACGCAGCCAACTGGCAGACCATGCCGGTGATGTGGAAGAGCGGGGCCAGCGCGAAGTAGCCCGCGCCCTCGGGCACGGGGAGGCCGGTGCGCTGGCGCTCGGCGTTGTAGGTGATCCCCCGGTGGGTGTTCATGGCGCCCTTGGGGGTGCCGCTGGTCCCGGAGGTGTAGCTGATCAACGCCGTGTCGTCCGGGTGGAGTTCCCGGTCCTCGGGGGCGGCCAGGCCCTGGCGGGCGACGGCCAGCAGGTCCTCGGTGTCGCCCGGCACGGGCAGCCGCTCGAAGGCGAGCACGCGCGCGTCGTCGCGGCTCTGCAGGTCCAACTCGCAGGCGGTGAGCGCGATCCTGACGGGCGAGGAGGCGGCGGTATCCCGCAGATACGCCTCCCACGCCCGGTCGGCGCAGATCAGCGCGGTGACCTCGGCGTCGCCCAGGACGTGCCCGACCTCGGCCGACTTGTACATCGGATTGAGCGGGACGACGGTCGCGCCCGCCTTCCAGGCGCCGAGCAGCGCGATCACGAAGTGCGGGGTGTTCTGGAGCATGATCGCGACCCGATCGCCGCGCCGCAGCCCCCGGGCGGCGAGACGGCCCGCCACCGAGTCGGAGAGCGCGTCCGTCTCGCGGTAGGTGAGCCGCCCGTCGAAGTAGGCGAGCGCGGTGCGGTCGGGGGCGCGCAGCACGGCGGCACGGAACGCGTGCACCACGCTCGCGGGCGGGTCGACGGGAGCCCGCTGGGCTTCGCTCAGCTGCCCGAGCCACGGCTTCGCCGCGTATACGGAGGTCATTCGCCGACTGCCTCCCACTTCTGCTGAAGGTGGTTCATCGAGGTCAGCCAGCGGTCCGGGGCGGACGCGCGGGCCGTGTAGTAATCGGCGACCTCCGGGTGCGGCAGCACGAGGAAGCGCTCCTTCGCCATCGCGTCGAACAGCGCGTCGGCGACGGCCGGCGGCTCGATCGCGGTCGGGACGAGGACGAGGTCCCCGGCCGAACCGGTCGCGTCCAGCATGTCCGTGCGCACGCCCTGCGGGCAGATCGCGTGGACCTGGACGCCCCGGTGGCGGTAGGTGAGCGACAGCCACTCGGCGAACGCCAGCGCGCCGTGCTTGGTGACGCTGTACGGGGCCGCGCCGATCATGGTCAGCAGCCCGGCCGCCGAGACGGTCGAGACGAACCGCCCGCTGCTGCGCTCCAGCCACTCGGGCAGCAGCGCGTGGGCCGCGCGGACATGGGCCATCACATTGACGTCCCAGGCGGCCGCCCACACGTCCTCGGACGCCGCCTCCGAACCGGCCGAGGCCAGGCCCGCGTTGGCGCAGTAGATGTCGATGGCGCCGCCAAGCGCCTCGCGCGCCGCGGGTACGACACCGGACGCGTCGCCCGGGACGGCGATCGCGCCGATCTCCTCGGCCGTCGCGCGCGCCTTGGCCGCGTCGAGGTCGTTCACGACGACCCGGGCGCCCTCCGCCGCGAATCTACGGGCGAGGGCCGCGCCGATACCGCCGCCCGCCCCGGTGACCACCACTGCCGCGCCCTGGACGCCCTGGACCGTACCCATCGAGAATCCACCTCTCCGCATGCCGACTGGTGAGCAGACTAACCAGTCGGTATGTACGGACGGAAGGGGCCGTGCACAACCGTCCCGTGCGGCGCGTTCCCCGCCGACGGCCCGCGCGCTAGCGTGCGTGGCCATGACACCCCCAGCGGACCGGAAGGTACGCCGATGAGCCTGTCCAGACGGGGTCTGCTCGCGGGGACGGGGACGGTGGCGGCGATCAGCGCCCTGACGACTCCGGCCTCGGCCACCTCCCGCCGCCGCGGGCCCCGACCGGTCCGCACCGGCTTCGACCGGCTCGCCGCCGACGGCTACCGGGCACTGGCGGGCCACAAGATCGGCGTGGTCACCAACCCGACCGGCGTGACCCGGGACGTCCGCCATATCGTGGACGTCCTGCACGCCGACGCGCGCGTGCGGCTCGTCGCGGTCTTCGGCCCCGAGCACGGCTTCCGGGGCACGGCCCAGGCGGGCGGCTCCGAGGGCCGCTCCACGGACCCGGCGACCGGGCTCCCGGTGTACGACACCTACGGCGTGAGCGGGCAGGCGCTCGCCGATATCTTCACCACCTCGGGCGTGGACACGGTCGTCTTCGACATCCAGGACGTGGGCGCGCGCTTCTACACGTACATCTGGACGCTCTACGACTGTATGGAGGCGGCCGCCCTCGCCGGGAAGCGGTTCCTCGTGCTCGACCGGCCGAACCCGATGACCGGGCGGGCGGCGTCCGGTCCCGTCCTGGACAAGGCGTTCGCCACGTTCGTGGGACGCGAGCCGATCGCGCAGGCGCACGGGATGACGGTGGCCGAGCTGGCACGTCTCTTCAACGCCGAATTCCTGGGCGGGCGAGTGGAGTTGGCGACCTCGCTCATGTCCGGCTGGCGGCGCGAGGACTTCTACGACGCCACCGCGCTCCCCTGGGTCCCGCCGAGCCCGAACATGCCGACCCCCGACACCGCCCTGGTGTACGCGGGCACGTGCATGTTCGAGGGGACCAACCTCTCCGAGGGACGCGGCACCACCCGCCCCTTCGAACTCCTCGGCGCCGAGGGCATCGACGCACGATGGGCCGCCGCCGTGAACGACCTCGGCCTCGCCGGCGTCCGCTTCCGCGAGGCGTACTTCACGCCCACCTTCTCCAAGTTCCAGGGCAAGACTGTGGGCGGCGTCCAACTCCACGTACACGAAAGGGAGTCGTACGACCCGGTGCGCACCGGCATCGCGCTGCTCGTGACCGCGAAGCGGGTGTGGAGCTCCTTCGCGTGGCGGTCCGACCACTGGATCGACAAGCTCACCGGGTCGGCGACGGTCCGCACGATGATCGACGCGGGCGCGGACACCGACGAGGTGGTGGCCGCCTGGCAGGACAAGCTGCGGGCGTTCCGCGAGACGCGCGAGAAATACCTGCTCTACCGGTGAACGGGGGTAAACCCCCGCAACGGAAGGTGGCTGGCGGGATGGGCCGGACCCCCGGCCGTTCGACACGCTGGACCCATGTACCTGTTCACCGAAACCCACCGCCGTTTACGGCAATCCCTGCTCCTGCTGCTGGGCCTGACCCTGGGCGTCTTCACGACCGCGATCCCGGGGGCGCGGGCCCAAACCCCCACCCCTGAGCGGCAGTTGGCGCGCTCGGCCCAGCCGTTCACCGATCTGGGCCCGCTCGGCCGGATGACCGGCTCGGCGGAGATCGTGGGCCTGGGCGAGGCGACGCACAACTCGCACGAGTTCTTCGCGGCCAAGCACCGCGTCTTCCAGTACCTCGTCGAGCACAAGGGCTTCACCACCTTCGCCCTGGAGACCCCCTGGTCGTCGGGGATGCGGATCAACGATTACGTACGCCACGGCAAGGGCGACCCCGAGCGGATCGTGCGCGAGGAGTTCCAGAGCTCGTACGCGATGTGGGACACGCGGGAGTATCTGGACCTGATCCGCTGGATGCGCCAGTACAACCTGCATCACACCCGCCAACTCCAGTTCATGGGCGATGACATGGGGTACGCGGGCACGGAGCTGTTCGACAAGGTGACCGCGTACACGGCCCGGCAGTACCCGGCGCTGCTCGCCCGCGTCACCGCCCTCTACAAGGTGTCCCGGCCCACGGCGGGCGTCGGCGACACCATGGCGGCGAGGATCAAGCAGCCGCTCGACCAGCGCCGGCGGCAGGCCGACGACGTCCGCAAGGCGTACGACCTGCTGAGCGAGCAGCGGCCGGGTCCCGACCGCGCGGAGCACGACTGGGTCCTCCAGTACGCGCGGACCATCGCGCAGACCGGCACCATGTGGTCGTACGACTTCTTCGACGACGCCCAGCTGCGCGAGTCACGGCGCTTCCGGGACGAGACGATGGCGGGGAACACGGTGTGGTGGCAGCGCCACACCGGCGACAAGATGCTGCTCTCGGCGCACGACGGCCATGTCGGGTACGCGCCGACGCTGAGCGCCGACTACCCCAAGACGCAGGGCGCGTACATCCGCGAGCTGGTCGGCACGGCGTACACGACCATCGGATTCACTTTCGGCCAGGGCTCGTTCAACGCCATGGACATGAACGACCCGGCGGAGCCGATCCGCAAGTTCACGGTCGGCCCGATGGCGCCGGGCAGCAACGAGGCGACACTCGAACGGGTTTCACCCCACGACTACTACCTCGACATGCGCACGGTTCCGGCCGCCGCGAAGAAGTGGTTGGACGCGTTCCGCCCGACGCGGTTGATCGGCAACTCCTGGCCGGAGCCCATCGATCAGGTCCGGCTCGGCGCCTCGTTCGACGTGCTGGTGCACCTGCACCGGGTGACGGCCGCGCACCGGCTCTGACCTCCCCGGATCTCCACGTTCCTGTTCTGTCCCAGCTCTGGTCACCCCTCCGGTCCGGCGGGACCATATGAGGCCCAGCGTGTCTCATTGCCGTCCTGACGGACCGGAGGCCCCCGCCATGGTGGACATCGGAATCGAGCCGTACCGCGAGATCACCTTCGACGCGGACGGCGACGCCGATCCCGCCGAGCGCGCGGCCCTCGCGGACCTGGACGTCACGGATCTGGTGATGTTCTCGCACGGCTGGAACAACACCCCGTCGGTCGCGACGGCCCTGTACGCCCACTTCTTCCAGCCGTTCCCGGGGCTGCTCGCGGGCTTCGGATCGGCGGCCGCACAGGTGCGGCTCGGGTACGCGGGCATCGTCTGGCCGTCGATCCGGTTCACGGACGAGGAGATACCGAACTTCCCGCACACCCTGGCCGCCGAGCCGGGCCCGGGCCTGGACACGGCGACGGTGGAGGCCCTGAAGCGAACGTTCCCGGGCCACGACGACACGGTCGACCAGCTGGCGACACTCCTCGCCCAACAGCCGGACTCCGAGGACGAGTTACGCCACTTCGGCGAGCTGACCCGGCAGCTGGTGGCCCACGACGACGGGGCGGCGGGCTTCGGCTCCGACACCCTCGGCGACGGCTCGGACGGCGTCGCCGCGCTCCTCACCCAGGACACCCTCGGCCTGTACCGGGAGTTCACCCTGGCCCTGTCCGACACCGGGATGGACGTCGAACCCGGCCCGGCCGGACCGTCGTTCTCGATCGGCAACTCCCTCAAGCACCTCTGGGACGGCGCGAAGGAAGTCCTGCGCCAGACGACGTACTACGAGATGAAGCGCCGCTCCGGCAAGGTCGGCCAGCTCGGCCTCGGCCCGCTGATCGGCGAACTCGCCCGGACGAAACCGTCGATGCGGATCCATCTCGTAGGGCACAGCCAAGGCGGCAGACTGGTCGCGTTCGCCCTGAAGGGCCTCCCGGACGGCACCCGGAACGTCAAGTCGGTGACCCTGCTGGAAGGGGCCTTCTCGCACTACGCGTTCGCCGAGCAACTGCCGTCCGGGCTCAGTGGCGCGGGAGCGCTCGCCGCACTCCAGCGCCGCGTCGACGGCCCGGTGGTCTCCTGCTACTCGCGCTTCGACACCGCACTCGGGGTGATCTACCCCCTGGCGTCCAAGCTGGCCTGCGACTACCAGGGCCTCCTGGAACTGGACCGCCGCTGGTGGGCGATCGGCCACGACGGCATCCAGTCGGTGACACCCTGCACCGAACTGACCCTGGCGGAGGTCCTGCGCGACGGCGTCCCGGACACCGGCTGCGTCAGCGTGAACGCGGACGCGGTGGTCCGAGCAGGCGGCCCCCCAGCGGGCGCCCACAGCGACATCTGCCACCCGGAACTGGCGAGGGTGGTCCTGGCGGCGGGACGTATCGGCTGCGTATGACCGACCCCCCCGCGCCCCTAGGTTTTTGCCTTTAGGGGCGCGGGGAACTGCGCGACCAGCCCAAGACGGCCCGCAGTCACATCACTTCCCAGCGCAGCTGCTACCGGTGCGAGGCGAACTCGACCACCTGCTGATACGTGGGCCGATTCTGCCAATTGATCGCATTCTGACTGATCCCACCCAGCGGCCGCTGAACAATGGAGTCGGCACACCACTGATCCCCAGCGGAGCACGCCGCATCCCCGGGATACACCTGCGCAGCGGTCTTCGCCGCAGCCTGCCCCAGCGAGGCAAGCAGCACATCACGGCACGCGGACAACTGCCCGCCCCCGCAATACGCCCGCGCGAGCGGACCCTGCACCGGCTTGCCCAGCACCGTCCGCAGATCCTTGTCCGCGTAACTCCACCACCCGTACTGGAACGACGACCCGGCATGCGCCCCGGTGGGACCGTGCCCGGCCGAGGGCGCCTCGTCCGTGGACAGGTTGGACGTGAGCGCCGAGTACAAACCGTCCCCGAGCCCCGGCTTGAACTCGGCCTCGACCAGCAACGGCCACCACGCGTCCATCAGCCGCACGGCCTCGGGATGGGTGTAGGTGTGCGACCCCTGCGCGGTCTCCCGCCGCTGGGTACCGTCGGCCTTCCAGGACTCCAACTGCTGTACAGCGGTGGCGAGTTGAGGATCGGTGACAGGCGCACTACGGATCACCTGAAGCAACTCCGGCAGCACGTCCTCCCCCCGCAGATCGGTGACGGCGGCCTGCGCCATCGCCCGGGTGAGCGCGGATCGCGTCACCCCGCCCTGCGCGACCAGCGCCTTCACCCGGTCGTCGAGAAGGTTGGCCCGGTGCACCGAACCGTTGCCGAACCCGGCCGCCGTATACCCCTTGGCTTGCTTGTTGTTCCAGGAGACGTAGTAGTCCTGCCCGATGGACTGCGGGTGCTGGGCAGGCGGCGTGTAGTCGGCGGTGTTGTACGCCGGGTCGAACCCCTGCCACTCGTACGCGCGGTCCGCCGTGATCGGCAGCGCCGGGTCGACGTCAGGGTTGCGCACCGGGTTCTTGCCGCTGTTGTAGTACGCGGCCGTACGGGAGTCCGCGTAGAACCAGTTGAACGCGTAGTCCACGTGCTGCGCGGCCTGCTGGAAGGTGGCCGCGTCCTTCACGTACGTCGGGTCGTTGAACATCTGGAAGCCAATGATCGAGTCGGCCTCGTGGCGATAGGTGGAGCGCAGTGAGGTGTACGCGATCTGCTTGCCGCCGACGGTGGCGCGGGCGGTGACGATGCCGTAGTTCGTGCGCCAGACCTGCATCCGGTAGGACCCGGCGGCCGTGTTGTCGGCCGTGGTCGGCTTCCAGGCGTTGGTCTTCTCCAGCTTCTCCATCGGGGTGCACACGCCCCGGTAGAGATAGTGGGCCGCGTCCTGGCAGAGCTCGACGGCGTACGTGTCGGTGATGTCCTGCCCGGCGGAGGTGGCGGACCAGGCGTAGTCCTGGCCCCGGCCGAGCTGCACGTACATCCCGACGCCGGCGAAGGAGGCGCCCCGCGCGCTGATGCCCGGGCCCTGGATCTCCTGGAGCATCAGCAGCTGTGGCGCGAAGTAGCCGGTCTGCGGGCCGAACACGGCCACCGGGTTTCCGCTGGCGGTGCGGCTGCCCGAGACGACCAGGGCGTTGGACATGCCGCGCGGCTTGCCGATGTCGAAGCCGGGCATGGCGCCGTTGTTGAAGATGCCCTTGAGCGGCTTGAGCTGTGCGGGGACGCGCACATCGGCCTTGGCCTTGGTGAGCGCCGAGCCGGTGCGGTCGTAGACGAGCTGCTCGGGAACGACCGTGCCGGGGTCCGGCATGGCGGTGCCCTGCGCGTTCGCGGGCTTGGTGGCGTACGGGAAGCTCGTGCCGTCGTGGACGGTGAGCGCGGCCTCGGGGTCGTCGCGTTCGCGGAACGACTCCCACACCTTGGTGCCCTCGGCGACGCCGTACTTGGCCTGGGCGGCCTGGAGCGAGAGCGCGGCCTGCACCTCGCCGCCCCCGCCACCGCCGAAGAGACCGCCGACGACGGAGGCGAGCGCGATCAGGTCGGTGAGCTTGAAGGGCTGGATCTCCCCGATGTTGGTGATGGCGTCGATCTTGCCGGTGAGGACGTACTCACCCGGGAAGTAGCGGCCGTCCTTGGACTGCTTGGCATACGCGTTGATGCCGTCGACGTACGCCTGGGCGTCCGCCATGGCCTGTTCGCCGCGTGCGCCGTTGGTGGTGCGGATGCGGTCGACCTGCGCCTGGAGGTCGGCCTCGGTGTACGGGGCCTGCGGCCAGAACTCCTGCTCAAGGCCCTGGTTGGCGAGCGCGCCGCCCGCGAACGAGGTGAGCTCGCCGCGCCCGATGTGCCGGAACAGATCCATCAGCCAGAGCCGGTCCTGGCCGGCCGCGTACCCGGCCCCGTACTCCGTTCCGTACCGGGTGGTGCCCTTGATGTGGGGGACGCCGGTGGCCTTGTCGCGGGTGATGGTGACGTCGGGGCGCGGGGAGCTGGTGGACGCCACCTGGCCGCTGGGGACCCCGAAGGAGGCGTCGTTGAAGAACGAGTTGAGCTTGTCGTCGGTGAGCGAGGACTGGCCGGCCACCAGCGCGTCGTACTTGCCGAGCTGGTCGTCGCTGTGCGCGGGATGGGTGCCGAACGCCTTGTTGCCGAGGATGTCGACGAGGGTGGCGTTGCCGTTCTCGCCGGGCGGGAGGATGTCGCCGCACTGACCGAGGCAGTAGTCGTCGCCCGGGACCTCCGCCGCGCCGGCCAGACCGACGGGGGCCAACAGGGCTGCGGACAGGGCGATCACAGTGGCGGCGGTGGCGGTTCTGAGCCGTGCGGTGGGTCGTCGCATGCGTGCTCCTAGTGAGGACCGATGCGGCGGAGGTTACTGAGGGGTACCCGACGAGGGAAGATGAGCATGCGTCACCTTTCCCGAATCATCACAGAGTCGGGTCGACACACCCGTGGATCCGTGCGCCCGGAGTGCGGCAGGGGGCGCGCGGCACGGCCCCGGACGCGCCACCTGATGGCCGCCATCGAATTTTCGATGGAGCCGGATTGGGTAGTCGTACGTCCATTCCTCGACGCCGAAGCATTCACCGAAGTACGAGCGACGGAGGTGGCAGGGCCATGGCTGGTTTCCGCAGTCTGGCGAGACAGGTGCGCGATCCGGGGAACGATCTCGCGCTGCGCCGGTATTCACTGCGCAAGTGCCTTGAGCGGTTCGCCCCTTATGGGCACCGGGCGACCTGGGACCATCTGTGCACGAGGCACGGCATCGGACCCGAGGACCGGGCACCCGATCCGGCGCGGCTGGTGGCCGCGCTCGACGAGCTGGAGGCGGCACGGGCCGTCTGGCTCGCCTACGAAGCCGAGTTCGCGGCCCGCAGGAAGCGCGAGAAGCACGCCGGCCTGCGGATCCCCGGCTCCTTCGACGACTGGCACCGGCGCACCTGGGGCGGGTTCGGGGTGGCCTGGTGCGAGGACCCGTCGGTGCACCCGGAGCGGCCCCTGGCCGAGGTGCTCGGGCGGATCATCGCGGCCCTGCGGACCGTGCCGGGCACGGACTGCCCGGTCTGCGACGGGCAGCGGCTCGTCTGGCGACAGGATCTGGCCCACGACCCCTGGTGCGGCCCGGTCTGCACCGCCTGCGGAATCCTGGTCCCGCAGCCGGTACTGACCACCGAGGCCCTGACCCGGTCCAAATCACTACGGCGCGGAGCACTGGCATCAGCGGCATAAGACGCGCGGGGGCGGCACGGCCCCGCCCCCGCGACGTCGGGTCCTGGCTCAGCAGTCCGCGCAGGACGCCGCGTCGGAAGCGGCCCGCTTCTTCTTCCGCTCCGGCAGCAGCCGCGACCCCGTGAGAATGTCGCCCGAGATGTCGTCCGGGTTGGACAGCACACACGTCTCCAGGGACAGACACCCACACCCGATGCAGTCCGTCAGATGGTTGCGCAGCCGGTCCAACTGCCGTATCCGCTCGTCGAGTTCGGACCGCCACGTCTCGGAGAGGCGGGCCCAGTCCTCCCGCGTGGGCGTGCGTTCCTCGGGCAGCTCCGCGAGCGCGTCCCGGATCGTGGCGAGCGGGATGCCGACCCGCTGGGCGGCCCGTACGAACGCGACGCGGCGCAGCACGTCACGGCTGTAGCGGCGCTGGTTGCCCGAGGTCCGGCGACTGCTGATGAGGCCCTTGGACTCGTAGAAGTGCAGCGCGGACACGGCCGCCCCGCTGCGCGCGGACAGCTGCCCGACCGTGAGTTCGTGGACCTTCTCTGGAATCTGCGGCACCCCTCGAACCCTACTGCTCAGAGCCCCGAACCGTTGACAGCGGGCACCGCCCCCAGCATGCTGAGCAAGCGCTTGGAAACCATGAGCCGCAGAGCAGCGGGAGCATGCGAGAGAGGCAGGAACCGGGCATGGCAGAGCCGAGGATCTTCACATCCGCCGCGGAGCTGAGGGCCGGGGTGGGCGAGCCGCTCGGGCACAGCGACTGGCTGGAGATCGAGCAGAAGCGCATCGATCTGTTCGCCGACGCCACCGGGGACCACCAGTGGATCCACGTCGACCCGGAGCGCGCCGCGAGCGGACCGTTCGGGACGACCATCGCGCACGGCTATCTGACGCTCTCCCTGCTGCCGACGTTCGTCCCGCAGATCCTGCGCGTCGAGGGCATACGGATGGGCATCAACTACGGCACCAACAAGGTCCGTTTCCCCGCGCCCGTACCGGTCGGCTCACGGCTGCGCGCCACCGCCGTACTGACCGAGGTCGAGGAGGTCGGCGGCGGTGTGCAGGTGACCGCGAAGGTGACGGTCGAGCGCGAGGGCGCCGACAAGCCGGTGTGCGTGGCCGAGTCGGTGTCGCGCTACTTCTTCTGAGGCGCTACGCCGCCGGGGGCTGGGCCCCCACCATCCGCAGCACGAGGTCGGCGTAGAGCGCGCCGACCTCGTCCGGCGTGCGGCGTCCCTGCGCGTTGAACCAGCGCGCCACGTCGATGCAGAGCGAGAGCACGGCGAGCGTGGTGCCCGGCACGTCCGGCACGTCGAACTCGCCCGCCGCCACGCCCTCGTTGAGGATGCGCCGCACGGCGGCGTCACTGCGGCGGCGCAGCTCCACGATCTCGGCGCGGTGCTCGTCACCGAGCGCGTCGAGCTCGTACTGGACCACGCGCGCGGTCATGTGGTGCCCGGCGTGCCAGCGCACGAAGGAGCGCACGGCGGCGGTGAGGCGCTCGGCGGCGGTGCCGTCGGCACCCGCCGCCGTCTCCAGGATCTCCAGGGCCTTGTCGTGGCCGATCCGGCTGATCCGGTGGAGCAGCTCTTCCTTGGTCTTGTAGTGGATGTAGAGCGCGGCGGGGCTCATCCCGGCGCGGCCCGCGATGTCACGGGTCGTCGTCGCGTGGTAGCCGCGCTCGGCGAAGGCCTCCACGGCGGCGACGAGCAGCCTCCGGGCAGCCTCGGGCGTGACCTCGCCCCATGGCTTCTCGCCGCCCGCCATCTCGTCGACCGCACTCATCGCCTGCCCCTTCTTCCTTCGGACGAACACCATACCCCGAAGGTGAGCAAGCGCTTAGAGCGTGCGGCTAGACCTTCTGGAACGGGTCGTGCTCGGCGAGCAGCTTCTCCAGGCGGGCCTGGTCGACCCGGCTGACGATCTGCCCGGCCTCCTGGCGGTCGCGGACCACCTTGGCGAGGGTGAAGGCGGAGGTGACGAGGTAGAGGACGGCGATGCCGAGGAAGGCGCGGACCCAGGCGTCGGCGTGGAGGCGGGTGATGCCGACCGCCGTGGCGCCCAGGGCGATGGCGAAGGACGCGACGGCCTGCCCGTAGTACGCGGCCGTGTTCTGCTGCTTGACCGGTGTCTCACTCATGCCGCACAGCATGCGGCGGACGTGGTGCGGGCCACATCCGCTCGCGTACTCAGTACGTACTCAGGTTCGCCCTGCGCTCAGAAGGCCGAAACACCTGTCTCCGCGCGGCCGATGATCAGCTTCTGGATCTGGCTGGTGCCCTCGTACAGCGTCATCACGCGCGCGTCGCGGAGCAGCTTGCCGACCGGGTACTCGTCGATGTAGCCGTAACCCCCGTACACCTGAAGGGCGTTGTTCGCCGCGCGCACGGCGGCCTCGGAGGCGAAGAGCTTCGCCTTGGAGGCGGCGGTGGCGAACTCCTGGCCCCGGTCGATCAGATCGGCGACCCGCCAGGTCAGCAGGCGCGCCGCGTCCACGTCCACCGAGATGTCGCTGATCAGCTCCTGCACCAGCTGGTAGTGGGCGATGGAGCGGCCGAACTGCTCGCGCTGCCCGGCGTATCCGACGGCCGCATCCAGGGCGGCCTGCGCGATGCCGACGCAGCCGGCCGCGACCGACATCCGGCCCTTGGCCAGCGCGGACATCGCGATCGAGAAGCCCTTGCCCTCCGGGCCGAGCATGGCGTCCGCCGGTACGCGCACATCCTGGAAGACGAGTTCGGCGGTCGCCTGGCCGCGCAGGCCGAGCTTGCCGTGGACGGGGCGGCGGGTGAGGCCGGGGGAATCGGCAGGCACCAGGAAGGCCGAGACGCCGCGATGGCCCGGGGTGTCGTTGGTGCGGGCGAAAAGGAGCACCACATCGGCCCAGGTGCCGTTGGTGATGAACATCTTGGAGCCGTTGATCACGTAGTCGCCGCCGTCGCGGACGGCCCGGGTCGCCAGGTTCCCGGCATCCGACCCGGTCCCGGGTTCGGTGAGCCCGAAACACCCCAGGGCTTCGCCGGACGTGAGCCGGGGCAGCCAGTCGCGCTTCTGCTCCTCGCTCCCCCAGTGCGCGAGGGTCTTGGCGACCAGGCCGAGCGAGACCGAGACGATGCCGCGTACCGAGGAGTCGCCGCGCCCCAGCTCCTCGGTGACCAGGCAGTACGCGAGGTGGTCGCCGCCGGAGCCGCCGTACTCCTCGGGGATCGTGAGCCCGAGGAAGCCGAGCGCGCCCAGCTTCTTCACGATCGACCGGTCGACGCTCTCGGCGCGGTCCCATGCGACGGCGTTCGGGGTGACCTCGCGGGCGACGAAGTCCTCGGCGAGCCGCCGTACCGCGGCCTGCTCCTCACTCAGCTCCAGGTTCACGCGGACTCCAGGTTCCTCATGGGGGTCGCACCCCGGTCGCAGTTTTAATTACCACTGCTAGTTTTACGTGCGCAGGCCCTACTATGTGCCGCATGGCCCGACCGCGCAAGCCCCTCCTGAGCACCGACCGCATCGTGGCGGCGGCGAGCGCGCTGGTGGATGCCGAAGGGCTCGCGGCCGTCTCGACCCGCCGTCTCGCCGCCGAGCTGGGCGTGAGCGGGCCGTCCCTCTACAACCACTTCCGGACCAAGGACGAGATCCTGGAGGCGGTGGCCGACGCGACCTCCGCCCAGGTCGATCTGTCGATGTTCGAGGCGGCCGACCCCCGCGACTGGCGCACCGCGCTGCACGACTGGGCCGTCGCCTACCGCGCGGTCCTCACCCGCCACCCCAACATCGTCCCGGTCCTGGCCCAGGGCCCCGGCCGCCGCCCGGCCGGACTGCGCCTGGCCGACGCGGTCTTCGGCGCGATGGTCGCGGCGGGCTGGCCGCCCGCGCAGGCCACCCATATCGGCGCGCTGATGCGGTACTTCATCATGGGCTCGGCCCTCGGCTCCTTCGCGGGCGGCTTCGTGGACGACGAGAGCGCGTACGACCCGGCCGACTACCCCCATCTCGGCCAGGCGCACCTGCTCGCCGAACGCCAGGAGAAGATCGACGAGGGCGCCTTCGAGACGGGCCTGCGGGCACTGCTCGACGGGCTGACGGCGCAGTACGACGCCCTGCCCGCCGACGTACGCCGCAGCGCCACCCATGGTTCGGTACCAGCCGAACGGTGATCGCGGCATGCTGGAGGTATGACCACCACATCGGGTTCCGGCACAGCAAGGTCCGGCACATCCGGTTCGGGGCTCGCCGCGTTCGCCTCGCTGCTCGCCGACGAGACCCGGGCCGCCTTCTGCCTGGCGCTCCTCGACGGGCGGGCCTGGACGGCCGGGGAGCTCGCGCGGTACGCGGGGGTCGCGCCGTCGACGGCCAGTGAGCACCTGGGCAAACTCGTCGCGGGCGGACTGCTCGGCGAGGAGCGGCAGGGCCGACACCGGTATCTGCGCCTCGCCGACGCCGAGGTCGCCCATCTCGTGGAGGAACTGGCGGCCCACACCGCGCCCGCCCGGCCCCGCACCCTGCGGGCCGCGTCCGCGAGCAGCGCCATGGCGCGCGGCCGTACCTGCTACGACCATCTCGCGGGCCGCCTCGGCATCGCGATCACGGACGCGATGACCGTACGCGGGCTGCTCAGCCAGGACGCCGGTTTCGCCCTGACCACTCAAGGCATCGACTGGTACGGGGAGTTGGGGATCCCGCTCGAACCCCGGGGCAGGCGCCCGCTGGTCCGCTCCTGCCTGGACTGGACCGAACGCCGCCCCCACCTGGCCGGGACCGCCGGAGCCGCGCTGTGCGCGCACGCGCTGGACGAGAAGTGGTGCGTACGGATCGGATCCGAGCGGGCGGTACGGGTGACGCCGACGGGGGTGGAGGCGCTGGGGGAGCTGCTGGGGATCGAGAAGTCGAGCTTGCGGTGAACGCGGTGGCGGTGAGCTCGCCGGGCGTCCGGCCCCGCCCCGCCCCCGGCCTCCCGTTGCGCCCCCGCCCCCCATAATTCGGTGAACGACGAACTGTTTCGCGCCTACCGTCACCTCATGACCAACTCCTCGCACCCCCGCCGCAGTTCGCAGCGGCTCGCTCTCGGCGCCGTCGGGATATCCGTCGTGCTGTGGGCCTCGGCGTTCGTGTCGATCCGCAGCGCCGGTGCCGCCTACTCCCCCGGCGCGCTCGCGCTCGGGCGGCTGCTCGCGGGCACGGCGGTGCTCGGCGCGGTCCTCGTGTTGCGCCGCGAAGGGCTGCCGCCGCGTGCGGCCTGGCCGGGGATCGCGGTGTCGGGGCTGCTCTGGTTCGGGCTCTACATGGTCGTGCTCAACTGGGGCGAGCAGCAGGTCGACGCGGGTACGGCCGCCATGGTCGTCAACATCGGGCCGATCCTCATCGCGCTGCTCAGCGCCCGGTTCCTCGGCGAGCGGCTGCCGCCCCGGCTGGTGGCGGGCATGGGCGTCTCGTTCACGGGGGCGGTGGCGGTCGGCCTGTCGATGTCCGGCGACGGCGGCGCGTCCGTGCTCGGCGTGGCGCTCTGTCTGCTGGCGGCCGTGACGTACGCGGGCGGTGTCGTCGCGCAGAAGCCCGCGCTGCACCACGGCAGCGCCCTCCAAGTCACCTTCTTCGGCTGCCTGGTGGGTGCGGTGGCCTGTCTGCCGTTCACCGGACAGCTGGTGTCCGACGCCGCCGAAGCGCCGCTCAAAGCCACCCTGAACATGGTGTATCTGGGCGTGTTCCCGACCGCGCTCGCCTTCACGACCTGGGCGTATGCCCTTGCCCGTACGACGGCGGGCCGGATGGGCGCGACCACCTATGTGGTGCCCGCGCTCGTCGTCCTGATGTCCTGGCTGATCCTGGACGAGGTGCCGGGGTGGCTCACCCTCGTCGGCGGCGCTCTGTGCCTGACGGGCGTGGCGGTCTCGCGCTCCCGCCCCCGTACGACATCAGGAAGCGGAAGCGCCGTGGCTGCCGCCGGCGTGGACGAGCGGGTCGGCTGAACAGGTCGTTCGACTGCGGGCCGTCGGTGGCTGGTCGCGCAGTTCCCCGCGCCCCTGAAGACCTGCGGGAAACGCATCAGCCAGCCACGACTCCCCTCAGAAGACCACCAGCGCCCTACCCCCCTTGCCCGCCACCATGTTGTCGAACGCCGCCGGGATCCCGTCGAGCCCGATCCGTTCCGAGACCAGCGCGCTCAGGTCGAGGCGCCCGGCCCGGATGTGGTCGGCCAGGACCGGCAGGTCGCGGGCCGGGTCACTGTTGCCGTACACGCAGCCCGAGAGCGTACGGCCCCAGTGGAAGATCTCCAGGGCGTTGAACGAGACCTGCTGGTCCTTGCCGCCGATGCCGACGACCGTGGTGCGGCCGCCGCGCCGGGTGGACTCCCAGGCGGTACGGATGGTGACCGCGCGGCCGACGCACTCGACGGCCACGTCGACACCGTTTCCGCCGGTCAGCTTGCGGATGTCCTTCGCGGTCGTCTCCGAGGCGATCACGAAGTCGGTGGCGCCCGCCCGGCGGGCCAGCTCCTCCTTGGCCGGGGAGACGTCCACCGCCACGATCCGCGCGGCGCCCGCGATCCGGGCCGCCTGGAGCGTGGCGAGGCCCACGCCGCCGACGCCGAACACCGCGACCGTCTCGCCCTCGCGGACCTTCGCCGAGTGGTGGACGGCCCCGTAACCGGTGAGGACCGCGCAGCCGAGGAGCGCGGCCTCCGCCAGCGGGATGCCCTCGGGCAGCGGCAGCAGACAGTTCTCGGCGACGACCGTCTCCTCGGCGAACGCGGCGACGTTCAGACCGGGGTGCAGGTCGCGCCCGTCGGCGGTGCGCGCGCACACGGAGGTCGCGCCGCCCAGCGCGTTGAGGCAGAGCCAGACCTCGCCGAGCGAGCAGGGGTGGCAACTGCCGCACGAGGGCGCCCAGTTGAGCACGACGCCGTCGCCGGGTGCCACCGAGGTGACGCCCTCACCGACGGCGACCACCGTGCCCGCGCCCTCGTGGCCGAGGACGGCCGGGACCGGGACCCGCATGGTGCCGTTGGAGAGCGACAGGTCCGAGTGGCAGACCCCGGCGGCGGCGATAAGGACCCGCACCTGACCGGGGCCGGGCTCGGGGAGCTCTATCTCGGTGACCTCCAGCGGGGACCCGATGGCGGGAAGGACTGCGGCGCGGACCACGATGATGCTCCTGGGCTGGGAGTGACGGAACGGGAACGTCGGACGGGCACGTGAGAACGGCTCAGAACTGCAGGGACTTCGTCTGGAGGTACTCGGTCAGACCGTGCGGGCCGAGCTCGCGGCCGACGCCCGACTGCTTGTAACCGCCGAACGGGGCAAGGGGGTTGAAGCGGCCGCCGTTGATGTCGACCTGCCCGGTCTCCATCCGCCGCGCGAACGCCACCGCGTCGGCGTCGTCCCCGGCCCAGACCGCGCCCGCGAGCCCGTACACCGTGCCGTTGGCGATCCGCAGCGCGTCGTCCTCGTCCGCGTACGCGATGAGCGAGACGACCGGGCCGAAGATCTCCTCCTGGGCGATGGTCATCTCGGGGGTGACGTCCGCGAAGACGGTGGGCGCCACGTAGTAGCCCTCGGCCAGCGGCGCCTCGGGGCCGCCCGCGACGAGCCGGGCACCCTCCTCCACCCCCTTCTCGATGTAACCGCGCACGCGTGCCTGCTGCTTGGCGCTGACCAGCGGGCCCACCCGGTCACCCGCCGGGTACTTGGCGACGGCGGCCTTGGCGAGCTCGACCGCCTCCTCGTACCGGTCGGCGTGGACCAGCATCCGGGTCCAGGCGCTGCACGTCTGGCCCGAGTTGCTCATCACGTTGGCGATGCCGACGTTGACCGCCTTGGCCAGGTCGGCGCCGGGCAGGACGACGTTGGCGGACTTGCCGCCCAGCTCCAGGGCGACCCGCTTGACGGCCCCGCCCGCCGTGGCGCCGATCTGGCGGCCCACGGCCGTCGAACCGGTGAAGGAGACCAGGTCGACTCCCTCGTGCGCGGCGAGCGCCTGGCCCGCGACCGGGCCGAGGCCGGTGACCAGGTTGAACACACCGGCGGGCACACCGGCCTCGTGCACCGCCTCGGCGAAGAGCTGCGCGGTCAGCGGGGTGTCCTCGGCGGGCTTGAGGACGACCGTGCAGCCCGCCGCGAGAGCGGGTGCCACCTTGGCAACGATCTGGTGCAGCGGGTAGTTCCACGGCGTGATGGCGCCGACCACACCGACCGGCTCGTGGAAGACCGTGGAGTTCCCGATCCGCTCCTCGAAGGCGTACGAGGAGGCGAGTTCGGCGTACGAACCGGCGACCGCGATCGGCAGGCCCACATGCACCTGCTGCGCGAACTGCTCGGGCGCGCCGAGCTCGGCGGTGACCGTGCGGGCGATCTCGTCCTTGCGGGCGGCCAGTTGGTCGCGCAGCGCGGCGATGTGCGCGGCGCGCTCGGCGGGCGGGGTCGCGGCCCAGCCCGGCAGCGCCGCGCGGGCCGCGCGCACCGCCGCGTCCACGTCCTCGGCGGTGCCGGCCGGGATGTGCGCGATGACCCGCTCGTCGGCCGGGTTCACGACCGCGATCGTGTCGCCGCCGGCGGCGGGCGTCCACCGACCGCCTATGTACATCCCGTCCTGGGCCGCGTACATCCCGTGGGCGTCCATCGCACTCCTCCTGAGCCTCGGCTTCCGGGGACCCAAACTAGCGCCGGTAGTTTTCCGGCACCAGGGGCCCCCGGCGTCAGGAGGAGGTTAAGCGCTCGCGATCACGGGCCGGCTCCCGGACCGCGCACCGCGGTCAGGTGGGCGAAGACGACGATGTTGCTCTCGTAGCCCGCCTTGCGGTCGAACTTGCCGCCGCAGGTGATCAGCCGCAGCTCCGGCCGGTTCCGTCGGCCGTACACCTCCTCGTTGGGGAAGTGCGCCTTGTCGTACTTCTTGACCTCGTCCACCGTGTACACCGCGACCTTGCCGTCCGCGCGCCGGGCCTCCACCAGGCGGCCGGGCTTCAGCGCGTACAGGCCCGCGAAGACGGCGGGCCCGGTCCGGGTGTCGCGGTGGCCGACGGCGATCGCGGTGCCGTTCTCGCCCGGCGTGGGACCGCCCGCGTACCAGCCGACCGGCTTCGGGTCGTCGACCGGCGGGGTGGCGAGATGGTGCGAAGGGTCGAGCCCGAGGCCGACGACCGGCGCCTTCAGGCTCAGATACGGGATGGCGAGCCCGATCGCCCTGGACGGCGGCAGCGGCACGGGCGGCCGGGCGGCGGGCGCGGCACGCCCACCCCGGGCCGAACGGCCGCCGGGGCCGGGCGACTTGGCTCCCGCCCCGGGGGCCTGCTTGTCCCCGTCGGCCCCCGTGGGGGCCGAGGGCGCCACCGCGCCCCCGGTCCCCGTGGCGCCCATCGCGACCGGTGCGACCGACCCGTCGTCCTGGGACCACCAGACGCCGCCGACGACCAGGGTCACGGCGAGCGCCGCCGTCCGCGCCAGCCGGTAGCCGCGCGTACGGTGCAAGGGCCTGGGGGAACCGCTACGCGGCGCCATGGGGGCGACGGCGCAGCCGGCGCAGGAAGAACACCCCGGAGGCTCCGACCAGACCGAGGGCCGCGAGTCCGCCGACGGGTGGGATGCCGTCGGTGAGGCCGCCGCCGGTCCCGGCCAGACCGCCGCCGCCCGCGGGCACCCCGCCGTTGGGGCCGCCGGTACCGCCGCCGGTGCCGCCGCCCGTGGCGCCGCCGGCCGAGGAGCCGACCGGGGCGCAGTCGACCTTGAAGACCTTGTGCTTGCCCGCGCCGTTGCCGCCGGTGATGTTCCAGGTGAGCTTGTACTGTCCGTCCGGCAGCGTCAGCGGCACGGTGTGGCCGACCCCGGTGGCCAGCGTGATGGAGCCGTTGAGCGTGGCGCCGCCCGCTCGGAGCGGCTGGGTCTGGATGGACCAGGTGATGCCCTGTGCGACGTCGAAGTTGAAGGCGTCGAGGTAGAAGCTGCAGACCTTGGGCTCGTTGCGCTGGTCGGTGAACGGGGTGCCGACGTTGTGGATCTTCACGTCGCCGTTGTCGCCGGGCGCGGCGTGGGCGGCCGGGGCCCCGGCCAGGAAGGCTCCCGCGAGGGCCAGGGACGCGCCGACGGTGACGGCCGGGCGGCGGAGGGCGAGGTGCGGGGGTGGTGAGGCAGGCATGCGCTTTCCTTTGTGTCAGATTGTCATATAAATCGACCTTTCCTCTGACTCTCTGTCATACCTGTACGGGGAAACGGCGGCGCAGCGCCGAGGAGGCGACCGGATATCGCCCGTCCGGCGCAACGCGTCAACGCAGTGCGACCAGCTCGACCGGGAAGCCGTTGAGCACCGCCGTCCCCGACAGCGGGTCCAGGCGCGAGCCGTCGAGCAGTTGGTTGACGTTGACGCCGGGCTGTTCGGCGGCGACCCCGAGCCGGGTGCCGGGACGGTTGTGGCCCCAGCCGTGCGGCAGGCTGACCACGCCCTCGCGGACCGCGTCGGTGATCTCCACGGGCGCCGCCACCTCCCCGCCGTCGGCCTTGACGCGTACGGGATCGCCGTCGGCGAGTCCCAGCCTGGCCGCGTCCTCGGGGTGCACATGGAGGGTGCAGCGGTTGGAACCGCCGTTCAGGGACGGGATGTTGTGCAGCCAGCTGTTGTTGGAGCGCAGATGGCGCCGCCCCACCAGGACGAGACCGGCCGGGCGCTGGTCCAGGGCCGCGCGCAGCCGGGGCAGATCGTCGGCGATCGGGCCGGGCAACAGCTCGACGCGTCCGCTGCGGGTCCTGACGACCTGCGCCAGGCGCGGCCGCAGCGGCCCCAGGTCGATGCCGTGCGGATGGGCGAGCACGCGCTCCAGGGTGAGCCCGTCCGGGTCGGCGCCGAAGCCGTCCCCGTACGGCCCGAGCCGCAGCATCATGTCGAGCCGCCGCTCGGGGCCGTTCTCGCCGGTCAGCCGCGCGGCGAGCGTCTTGGCGTCCTGGCCGTACACCGCCGAGTGCGGATCGGCGACGGCCTTGCCGAGGGTGCGGTCGATGACCAGCGCGTCGACGGCGTCCGCCGGGGCGCCGTGCATCCCGGTCGCGGCGAGCACGAGCCGGGCGTGGATCTCGCACTCGTCGAGCCTGCCCTCGGCGAGCGGGACGGCGGCCCGGGTGTAGCGGACCTGGTTGCGTACGGCGAAGGTGTTGAAGGCGAAGTCGAAGTGCGCGCTCTGCGAGGGCGGCGGCGGGGGCAGCACCACATCGGCGTGGCGCGAGGTCTCGTTGAGATACGGGTCGACGCTGACCATGAAGTCGAGCCCGGCCAGCGCCCGGTCGAGCCGGTCGCCGTCGGGGGCCGAGAGCACGGGGTTGGCGGCGCTGACGATCAGCCCCCGGATCTGCCCCTCCCCCGGTGTCTCGATCTCCTCGGCGAGGACGGCGATGGGCAGTTCGGACTTGGCCTCCCCGTGTCCGCCGACGCGGCTGCGCCAGCGGCCGATCGCGAACCCCTTGCCGGGGCCTGCCGGGCGGGGCGCCTTGTCCGTGGCGGAGAGCGGGAAGAGCGCGCCGCCGGGCCGGTCGAGGTTGCCGGTGAGGATGTTGAGTACGTCGACGAGCCAGCTGGCGAGGGTGCCGTGCTCGACCGTGCAGCTGCCGATGCGGCCGTAGACGGCGGCGGTGGGCGCGGCCGCGAGCTCGCGGGCGAGGACGCGGATCTCGTCCGGGTCGAGCCCGCAGGCCGCACCGGCCGCCTCGGGCGTGAACTCCCGTACGGTGTCCCGCACTTCGGCCAGTCCGTCGACCTGTTCCGCGAGCTCCCCGAGCGAGGTCAGCTTCTCCTCGAAGAGTACGTGCGTGAGCGCGGCCAGCAGCAGCGCGTCCGTGCCGGGGCGCGGGGCCACATGCCGGTCGGCCAGCTTGGCGGTCCGGGTGCGGCGCGGGTCGACGACGGTGAGGGTGCCGCCGCGCCTGCGCAAAGCCTTGAGCCGACCCGGGAAGTCGGGCGCGGTGCACAGACTCCCGTTGGATTCCAGCGGGTTGGCGCCGAGCAGCAGCAGATGGTCCGTACGGTCCAGATCCGGCACCGGGATCGCGAACGGGTCGCCGAAGAGCAGTCCGCTGGAGACGTGCTTGGGCATCTGGTCGAGGGTGCTGGCGGTGAACAGGTTCCGGGTGCGCAGCCCGCCGAGCAGGACGGGCGGATAGAGCGCCCCGGCCATGGTGTGGACATTGGGGTTGCCGAGCACGACCCCGACCGCGTTCGCCCCGTACTCCTCGATCAGCGGCCGCAACCGGGCGGCGACCAGGTCGAACGCCTCGTCCCAACTCGCCTGCTCCAGCACGCCGTTGCGTCGCACCAGTGGCGCGGTGAGCCGGTCGGGGTCGCCGTCGACCTCGCCGAAGGAGGCGCCCTTGGGGCAGATGAAGCCTTGGCTGAACACATCGTCCCGGTCGCCGCGGGCACCGGTGACCCGCGTCCCCTCGACGGTCAGGGTCAGCCCGCAGGTGGCTTCGCAGAGCGGGCAGATGCGGAGGGCTGTGCGGGACATTCGTCCTCCCCAGGGCGGCGGTGGCGCACGGGCGGTCCCGAGCATACCGACCGGTAGGCATGGCGGCTAGAGAAGCGCCGGGGCAGGAGTACGTGGGGTGCGCTCAGCCCAGCGTCCGCGCCAGATACGCGTGCAGCAGCTCCCGCGTCTCGGCCACGATCCCCGGATCCCCTTCCGGATCCGTACGGAAGGCGAGCCGCAGCAGGGCGTCGGCGGCCTCCACCGCGACCAGGATGGTCCGGCGGAGCTCGGCGTCGGGGGCGCGGCCGAACTGGGCCGGGAGCAGCTCGGCGAGGCGGTCGGCGAGCAGGTGGTTGGCGTCGGAGGCCGGGTCGGCGACCGGCTGCGGCCCGCCGAAGTCGACGAGGTTGAAGCCGGGCACGGTCTTCTTCAGGACCAGGTACTCGTCGAGCACCGCGTCGATCGCCCCGCGCCAGTCCTCGGCCTCGAACGCGGCGAGCCGGGCGCCGACGATCTCGGCGAACCGGTCCAGATTGCGCGCGGCCAGGGCCTCCGCCATCGCGCGCTTGTTGCTGAAGAACCGGTATACGGACCCGATGGGCACCCCGGCCCGCTGGGCCACGGCCCGGGTGGACAGCTCTTCGTAGCCGGTCTCGTCCAGGAGCTCGGCGCAGGCGTCCAGGATGCGACTGAGGCGCTGGGCGCTGCGCTGCTGCACCGGTGCGCGGCGGAGGTTCGCATGGGGCACGGGGCCCATCATGCCGCGCCCGGCCGATTTTGCCGTTGACGTGGTCGAATCGGAATCCTACGGTGGCCCATAGGATTCCAGGATTCCTTCGGCGGCGGGAGCGGACGATGACGACCAGCAGCGAGCAGGCCAGGAAGACGGCGGAGGCGCTCGCGTACTCCTCCGGGTTCGGCAACGAGCACAGCTCGGAGGCGGTTCCCGGTGCTCTGCCCGACGGCCGGAACTCGCCGCAGCGCGCCCCGCTCGGCCTGTACGCGGAACAGCTCAGCGGTTCGGCGTTCACCGAGCCGAGGGCGCACAACCGCCGCTCCTGGCTCTACCGAATCTCGCCGTCGGCCGCGCACCCCGCGTTCGTCCGCACCGACAACGGCAATCTGCGCAGCGCGCCCTTCACCGAGACGACGCCCGACCCCAACCGGCTGCGCTGGAACCCGCTGCCGGAGCCCGCGGCCGGGACGGACTGGCTGGCGGGTCTGTGGACGCTCGGCGGCAACGGCGACGCCACCCAGCGCGCGGGCATGGCGGTGCACCTCTACCACGCCAACGCGCCCATGGACCGGGTGTTCAGCGACGCGGACGGCGAGCTGTTGATCGTCCCCGAGCGCGGCGGACTGCTGCTCCGCACCGAACTGGGCCTGCTCGCCGCCCGCCCCGGCGAGATCGCGCTCATCCCGCGCGGCGTGCGCTTCCGGGTGGAGCTCCTGGACGAGACGGCCCGCGGTTACGTCTGCGAGAACTACGGCCGGCCCTTCCAGCTCCCCGACCTCGGCCCGATCGGCGCCAACGGCCTCGCCAACGCGCGTGACTTCCGGGCGCCGGTGGCGGCGTACGAGGAGGTCGAGGGCCCGGTGGAGGTGGTCAACAAGTTCTGCGGCAACCTGTGGAGCGCGCAGTACGACCACACTCCGCTGGACGTCGTCGCCTGGCACGGCAACCACGTCCCGTACGTCTACGACCTGCACCGCTTCAACGTCATCGGCACCATCTCCTACGATCACCCGGACCCGTCGATCTTCACGGTGCTGACCTCCCCGTCGGACACTCCGGGCCTGGCGGGCGTGGACTTCGTGGTGTTCGCGCCGCGCTGGCTGGTCGGCGAGGACACGTTCCGGCCGCCGTACTTCCACCGCAATGTGATGAGCGAGTACATGGGCCTGATCGAGGGCGCGTACGACGCGAAGGCGGAGGGGTTCGTCCCGGGCGGCGGCTCGCTGCACAACATGATGTCGGCGCACGGCCCCGACCGTGAGACGTTCGACAGGGCGAGCGCCGCCGAGCTGAAGCCGCAGAAGATCGACGACGGCCTCGCGTTCATGTTCGAGACGCGCTGGCCGGTGACGGCGACGGAGCAGGCGGCGTCGGCCGATCACTTGCAGCGGGGGTACGACGAGGTGTGGCGGGGCATGGAACGCCACTTCCGCCCCTGACGTTCTGGGCTTCCGTCCCTGAGCAGCGTCTTCCGCTTCCGCCGTTCGCCTGATAGGGAGCCACTGTGACCTCCTCCTTCGCTCCCGACTCGCTGGTCCTGAACCGCAAGCTGCCGCTCTGGTACCAGGTCTCGCAGTCCCTGCGCGCCTCGATACTCGGCCGCACCCCGGACGCCTCGCTTCGGCTGCCCACCGAGGAGCAGTTGGCCGCGCACTACGGGGTGAGCGTCCTGACCATGCGGCAGGCGCTGAAGGAGCTGGAGGAGGAGGGGCTGATCACCCGCCACCGGCGGCGCGGCACGTTCATCGAGCCGGCCGCCCGGCGCGGGGCGCCCGTCCGGCTGCTCGGCTCGATCGACGCGATCGTGGCCCAGCAGTCGGGCGAGCCGACGACGGTCCTCGGCCATGGGCCGGGGCCGGTGTCCGGGGAACTCACGGAGTACTTCCCCGACTGCGCCTCGGTCGTCACCTACCGCCGCCTGCGCCGCGACGGCAAGACCGGCGAGCCCACGAACTGGGCGGAGAACGCCGTCCGCCCCGAACTGGCGGCGTCCATCGAGCTGTCCGACCTCGAACGCTGGCCGATGACCAAGGTGCTCCGGGACGCGGTGGGCGTCCGCATCAGCCGCATCACGGACACGGTGGAGGCCCGCCTGGCGGACCCGGCCACAGCGGATCTCCTCCAAGTCCCGCTCCTGTCCCCGATCCTGCACTACACCGGTGTCACCTACGACGAGACGGGCCGGGTGGTCGACGTGGCCCGGATCCGCTACCGCGGCGACCGGTTCTCGTTCTCGGTGACGGTGGAGGCGCGGTGAGGGGGCGCGGCCGCCAGTACCGGTGACACTGTCTTCACCCACCCCCGGCCGCCTACCATGACCCCCCGTGAGTGACGACTTGCATCTGCTCGATGATCTGATGCCCTGGGCCGTCGCGCCGCTGCGGACCGGGCGGGCCTGGGTGGTCGGTCCGGACGAGCGTGCGCTCAGGGCCCGTTGGGACGCTTTCGTACGAGCGGAGGGCGACGAGCGCGAACGCCTCTTCCACCCCAGCCGCACCCGCACCCTCCGCACCACCGCCCCCGCCCTCCCCGGCGCCCCCGCCAACACCGGCCCCCTGAGTCACGAGACGGGCCCCTGCCCCGCACCCCGCCGTATCACCCACGGCCCCTTCGACCACCAGTGGCTGATACCGGACCACCGCCTCCTCGACGCCGCCCGCCCCGAACTGTGGCGCGTCGCCGACGAACGGCAGCTGTTCGCGGTCGAGCAGGGCCACGTACCCCAACCGGCCGGCCGAGCAACGGCCCTCACCGTCTCCGCGCTCCTCCCCGACGGCCGCTCCCCCGCCGGCCGCCCCGGCCGCATCCGCCCCCTCTACCGCCGCCCGAACGCGGCCGAGCCCAACATCGCCCCCGGCCTGCTCACCTTCCTCGGCAAGACGTACGGGCACGACGTCGACCCCGAGGACCTGCTCGCCTGGACCGTGGCGACCGCCCGCGCCACACCCGCCGGATGCGCGCTGCCCCTCACCACCGACCCCCAACTCTGGGTCAGCGGAGTCGAGTTGGGCCACCGCGCCATCGCCCTGATGCTGCGCGGCACACGCGGCGGCGAGAAACCCCGGCTGCCCGGCGGACGCAGGCCCTACGTACGGGCCGCGATCCCGGCCCGCCCGGACGAGCTGCGCTACGACGCGGAGGAAGAGGCGCTGCACCTCGGCGAGGGCCGCATCTCGCCCGTACCGTCCGGCGCCTGGGAGTACCGCGTGAGCGGCGTACGCGTACTGGAGCTGTGGTTCGAGCGGCGTACGGAGAGCGGCGAGCCGGGCACTCTGGAGGCGATCCGGCCCGCGTCCTGGCCGCAGGAGTGGACCTCCGAGCTCCTTGAGCTGATCACCGCGCTGGCCCTGCTGAGCGAACTCCCCACAGGGCAGGAGGCGCGGGAGGGCGACCGCCTCACCCCCGCCGATCTCGTCGACGCGCGCGTGCTGCCGGTCCCCGCCTCGGCCCGCCGCCCCGCATCCGTACTGGACCACCCCGAGGAAGGCCCCGGTGGGCAGTTCGCCCTGCTATGACAGAGCGGCCGGGGCAGATGCGTCCGGGCACACCGAAGCGCTGCTGTGAGCCCTGGGGATGACAGAGGGGCTGACAGCAGCGCTGCGCCGGGACGGCGTGAACGCCTGCGCGCGTTTCAGGAAGTCACTGGTCGTGAGCTGTCGTGGGATTCAGCCGCGGCTGCCGAAGAGCGAGCGGCGCAGGCGCCGCAGCGGGGCGAAGAGCGAGACGCGGGCGCTCTTGCTCCTCCGGCTGTGCGCGAGGTCACGCGAGGTCAGTTCGCGCATCAGCATCGTCGCCTCGGCCGCCTCGCGCTGCGGGACGGCAGGACCGCCCAGCACCGAGAGGTGGCGGTCGAGCCGCGAGCTGGTCGCACTGCTCCCGCAGGTGATGGCAGGCACTCTCGCCCTGCTGCGCATTGTTATCTGTTCCATGTCACTCCCCACCCATACGAGGGCACCCGGCCCCGGGCAGGGTAACCCTATCGCCCTCGCATCACACTCGTGTATCCCGGTCGCGGGATTCACCTCTCCCGGGGAACATTGACGATTGACCGATGGCTACTCTCCGAATACGCATGGTTCCAGGGCGAGTTGGACAAGAGGCAGATGGGCACGCCACCCACCGCCCCAAGTGGCGGCCGGGGCGGGCCCGGTGATTCCGCGTCCGGTTCTCACAGGCCGTCACACGCTCACCCTGTGTGACCGATCGGCATCACAGGTCGGTACACAGGGGGCTGCGGATGCGGTCACCTGAGCTAATTTGGAATGGATTCGCCGTTGTTGGTCTCGCCGTCATGGAGGAGGCTCGCCAGTGAGCGAAGTGCCGGGCAGTGAGCAGCGCGTTGTCGCGGGTCGCTACCGACTGCTGTCCCCGCTCGGCCGTGGCGGCATGGGCGAGGTGTGGCGGGCGCGCGACGAAATATTGGGGCGCGAAGTAGCGGTAAAAGAGGTGCGCGCGCCGGTCGGGCTCGACGCGACGGACGAGCACCGGCTGTACAGCCGTCTGGAACGCGAGGCCTGGGCGGCCGCCCGCATCTCGCACCGCAATGTGGTGACGGTCTACGACGTGGCGACCGAGGACGGCCGCCCATGGATCGTGATGGAGCTGGTACGCGGGCTCGCACTCTCCGACGTACTGGAAGCGGAAGGACCGATGCCGCCGCAGCGGGCCGGGCACATCGGCGCCGAGGTCATCGCCGCCCTGCGCGCCGCACACGAGGCGGGGGTGCTGCACCGCGACGTGAAGCCCGCCAATGTACTGCTCGCCAACGACGGCCGGGTGGTGCTCACCGACTTCGGGATCGCGACGGTGGCGGGGACGTCCACGCTCACCATGACCGGCGAGGTCGTCGGCTCACCCGAATTCCTCGCCCCGGAGCGGGCCTTGGGGCGCACGCCCGGCCCCGCCTCCGACCTGTGGTCGCTCGGTGTCCTCCTGTACGCGGCGGTCGAGGGGAATTCGCCGTTCCGGCACGACACCCCGCTCTCCACCCTGCGGGCGGTGGTCGACGAGGAACTGCCGCCGCCGCGCCGCGCGGGCCCGCTGGCCCCGGTGATCGAGGGGCTGCTGCGCAAGGACCCGGCCGAGCGGCTCTCCGCCGAGCAGGCCGAGCACCAGCTACGGGTGGTGGGCGCGGGCGGCTCCGTGTACGGCGCTCCCCCGCCGACTCCCGGCCCGCACAGCAGTCCGTACAACAGGACGACGATCGCTGCCGGGGATCCGGACGCGGGCCGGACGCCACCGCTGCCGAACCCGGTGCCCTCGGGCCCGTACGGCTCGGACGCCTCGACCACCACTCAGGAGCCGCCGGAACGCAAACGGCACCCGGGGGCCGTGCTGTTGGTGGGTGTGGTGGTCCTGCTGCTCGCGCTCGGCGGGCTCGCGTGGGCGCTGGCGCGCAGTGACGGGTCGAGTGGATCGGACTCGAACACTCCGCCTGCCACCGGTCAGGGCACGATCACCGCGAGCCGCAGCGACACGACCACCGCGAGCCACGGCGGCGCGGGCGCCACCACAGCCACCACCGACACCACTGCTCCCGCCAGCCACAGCCCCACCACATCGGCGCCGCCCGCGCAGTCCGTGAAGGTCTCCCTCCAGTCCGTACGCGGGAGTTACTCGGGCAGCTGCCCGCCGCCGGACGGGGCGGCTCCGGCCGTGCTCGCCGTGTTCACCGTGGGGCGTACGCCGGTGGACGTCCAGTACCGCTGGGTGACGGCGACCGGCGAGTCCTCCGACCCGGGCTGGAAGACGCTGAGCTTCGGGTCGGGCGACGCGAAGACCAAGCAGGTGTCGCACATCGAGTCGGGGTACAAGGCCGGGAAGACGGTCCACAACGCGGTGCAGCTGGAGGTCCGCTCCCCGGTCTCGGCCAGCTCCAACTCCGTTTCGTACACAATCACTTGCACGGAGGAGACCCCGACGGGCGGGGCCTCCTCGTCGTACTCGGCGCCGGCGGGCGGCGGCTCCGCCTCACCCGCCGGCTGAGATGCGCTCGTACCTGGGTGCGCCCGTGCGGATCAGGCCACGGACGCGAAGGTGGGCAGATAGCCGCCCGACTGCCCGGCGGCGGTCGGGTGGTAGGACTCCCCTATGTTGGTCCAGACCAAACTGTTCAGCCAAGGGCTGCCGGAGCAGATCTCATGGCCGGTGAAGGCCGGGACGACCGAGGCGAAGGTGAAGCCGTGGTCGGCCGCACGCTTGGCGGTGACCGTGTTGAGCTCGTCCGCCGCACCGTTGATCGCGGCGCGCGAGGTGTCGCTCAGACCGAAGAAGCAGTTGCCGCCGATCTTGTAGAAGTGCGGGTAGCCGATGACGACGACGTGCGCGTTCGGGGCCTTGGCTCTGATCGAGTCGTAGACGGAGTCGAGCTTTGCGGGCAGGACGTTGTCGGCATAGTCGCGCGCCTGGTTGATGCGGTTGATGCAGGTGGACTGCGAGTTCAGCACGCAGGTGGTCATGACGTCGGAGAACCCGGCGTCATTACCGCCGATGGTGATCGAGACGAGGTCGGTCGAGTCGTTGAGCGGGCCGAGCTGACTGGCCTTCACATCGTCGGTCGTCGCACCCGAACAGGCGGTGAAGGCGAACGAGGCGGGGGCGTTGGACGCCGCCCACAGGGACGGGTACGCCTTCGGTGAGCGCTTGCAGGAACCACTGGAGCTGTCGTACACACCGGTTCCCACTCCGGAGGAGTAGGAGTCGCCGAGCGCCACATAGTCGGTGCCTGTGGCCTGGGTCGCGGCGTTGGCCACGCCTGCCCCGGTGAGGGCGAAGGCGGCGGCCAGGAAGATCGACGACACATAGGCCGTCATACGGGAGAGCTTCATGTGGGGGCCTCCTAGTGCGGGGTATCCGCCACAGATGTGGTACCAGCGAGTAGGGATCACCGGAAGTGGACATGCCAAGAACTTTCAGAAATCCGCTCCATCGGGGGAAACCCTGACTCTGAGTTCCCGTCAATTGACCTTCACCGCAGGGAACTTCACTGCACGACCCTTGTCTTGACGGCCCTGATGGGCTGCGCCACATTGGAGCCCCGCCGCACGCGGAGGCTCCAGGTGCACGCGGAGGAACGACGTGGCCAGTAGGCCAACAACCCCATCCGGCCCACGGCATGACGGATCGTCGGCCCGTGAAGATCTCGCGGCCGCGCTGAGCGGTGCCGCGCTCACCGTCTCGGTGGTCGGCGCCGCCATCGCCTGGATTCCGCTCGACTCTCCGCTGCGCGCACCACTCGCGCTGTTCTTCTTGATCGCCGCACCCGCCGAGGCATTGGCTTTCGCCTTACGCCGGCTGGAACCGCTCACGCGCGCGGTGGCGTCTTTCTCGGGCACGGTACTCATCAATCTGGTGATCGCCGAAACAATGGCGATCATCGAAGTCCGGTCCGTACGCGGCGAGATCATGGCGGTCGCAGTGATCAGCTTTCTTCTTTTCCTTACGGGAACGGGAGTAAAACGCTCCGCAACCGATCGGTCGAGAATGGTCAAAAACCCAAAAACGTGAGGCCACGTTCCAGGTCTTGCCATACAGCCCCAATCATCAATACCGTCTTACATCCACCCGCATCGGCCCATCATGCAAAGCGGCTCTAGGGGAGGGCTCAAGCGCCGCGAGGGGCGGCCGGGGCGGGACGCGCTAGGGGGGTACCGTGCTCGGTCTTTCTGCGTTCTCGACCGGTCACGGGCCGCGCGGCCAGCAAAGCCAGCTCACCTCAGCACGGAATGCCAGACCGTCATGACCGGGGTGGGGACCCCCCTTTCGTAACCGGAAACCATCCGGACTGCCCGGGGGCGGGCAGTCCACCGGACGAGAGGGACAGAGACTCGTGAGCTCTTCTGTGCGCCCGGCGAGCCGGGAGCAAGATCTATTCATCGTGCCACCGGACGGTGCCACGAACAGCCCGTCGGACGGCCCGGCCGCCGACGGCGAGGCCACTCGAATACCGGCGAATTCCGCGCGCTACCGCGCGGTCTCGCCGAATCTCGCGATCGCGCCGCCGGTGAGCGTCGTGATCCCCGCCATGAACGAGGCGGAAAACCTCCCGTACGTCTTCAAGACACTTCCGGAGTGGATCCACGAAGTCGTCCTGGTCGACGGGAATTCCACCGACGACACCGTACGGGTGGCCCGCGAACTGTGGCCCGAGGTCAAGGTCGTCAAACAGGTCGGCAAGGGCAAGGGAGATGCCCTCATCAGCGGATTCGCCGCCTGCACCGGAGACATCATCGTGATGGTCGACGCGGACGGCTCGGCCGACGGCGAGGAGATCGTCAGCTATGTCTCCGCGCTGGTCGGCGGCGCCGACTTCGCCAAGGGCTCCCGCTTCGCCAACGGCGGCGGCACCGACGACATGACACCGATCCGCAAGCTCGGCAACTGGGCGCTGTGCTCCATCGTCAACCGCAAGTTCGGCGCCCGCTACACCGACCTCTGCTACGGCTACAACGCCTTCTGGAAGCACTGCCTCGACAAGATCGTCCTCGACTGCAGCGGCTTCGAGATAGAGACCCTGATCAACATCCGGATCGTCAAGGCCGGACTGCGGGTCCAGGAGGTGCCCAGCCATGAGTACAACCGGATCCATGGTGTCTCCAACCTGAGCGCCGTGCGCGACGGCATCCGGGTGCTCAAGGTGATCGTCAAGGAGAAGTCCGTGCCCCGGGCGCACCGCCGCCCGCAGATGATCGGCCTCAACGCACGCCGGGGAGAGCTGTCTTGACCGATCGTCACCGCCGCGAGTTCTCCGTGGTGATCTGCGTGTACACCGAGGACCGCTGGGAGGACATCCTCGCGGCGGTCTCCTCCGTGCGCCATCAGTCACTGCCGGCCCTGGAGACGCTGCTGGTCGTGGACCACAACCGGCCGCTGCTCGAACGGCTCGGCGAGGAGTTCAAGGAGTACGCGGCCGACGGGGAGGTGCGGGTGCTCGCCAACGCGGGCCCCCGTGGCCTCTCGGCCGGACGCAACACCGGAATCGCCGCCGCCCGGGGCGAGTTCGTGGCCTTCCTCGACGACGACGCCGTGGCCGAGCGCGACTGGCTGCGGTACTTCGCCTCGGGATACGACAACCCCCGGGTCATGGCGGTCGGCGGCCGCACCATGCCCGCCTGGTCCTCGGGCCGCCGCCCGGCCTGGTTCCCCGAGGAGTTCGACTGGGTGGTCGGCTGTACGTACCGGGGCCTGCCGCCCGGACGGGTGCGGGTCCGCAACGTCCTCGGCGGCAACGCCTCGTTCCGCCGCACCGCCTTCGACGCGGCCGGCGGATTCGCCACCGGCATCGGCCGCGACGGCGACAAACGGCCACTGGGCTGCGAGGAGACCGAACTCTGCATCCGCCTCGCCCGCGCGGTGCCCGACGCCGTGCTGTTGATCGACGACCGCGCGGTGATCCACCACCGCGTCCCGCCCACCCGCGAACACTTCGCCTACTTCCGCACCCGGACGTACGCCGAAGGCCTGTCCAAGGCCCTGGTATCCCGAAGTGTCGGCGCCGGAAAGGGACTTGAGTCGGAGCGCCGCTATACGACCCGCGTGCTTCCGGCCGGTGTCGTACGCGGGGTACGGGACGCGGCGCTGGGGCGGCCGGGCGGGGCGGGGCGCGCGGGCGCGATCGGGCGCGCGGGTGCGATCGTGGCGGGTGTCGCGGTGGCGACCTGCGGCTATCTGCTCGGCACACTCCGGGCCCGCCGGGGCGGGGCCGTGTTCGAGGTCGCGCCGATCGCTGCTGGCGGGGAGCCGGGCGGGGATGGCTCGGGTGGGGATCCGTCGGGCGGGGAGCTTTCGCCCGGGCAGCAGCCGGGCGGATCACCTTCGGACACGGAGGAGGGGGAGGCCGCGTGAGCGCGCCCGTACCGATCCTGATGTATCACGCGGTGGGCCACCGCCCGGCCAGGGCGGCCTACGGCCTCTCCGTCTCGCCGGACGCTTTCGCCGACCAGATGGCCCTGCTCGCCGACCGGGGCTTCACCCCCCTGACCACCGCCCAACTGGCCCACGCATGGCGCACGGCGGGAGCGCTCCCCCTGCGGCCCGTCCTGATCACCTTCGACGACGGATACGAGGGCGTGCACCGCCACGCGCTCCCCGTCCTCGCCAAACACGGCTTCGCCTCCACCCTCTTCGTCTCGACCGGCTGGCTGCGCGGCGCCCACGAGGAGAGCGGCGCTCTCGACACCATGCTCGACTGGGACCAGGTACGGGAACTGGCCGCCGCAGGCACAGAGATCGGCGGCCACAGCCACACCCACCCGCAACTGGACCAACTCCCCGACGACCAGCTCTGGTTCGAGACCCTGCGCTGCAAGGAGATCGTCGCCGAGGAGCTGGGCGCCTGCCCGGTCTCCTTCGCGTATCCGTACGGCTACTCCAGCCGCCGGGTACGCCGAACCGTCCGGGCAGCCGGCTTCACCCAGGCACTGGCGGTCGGCAACGCACTCGCCCGCCGTCACCAGGGCCCGTACGCCCTGGAGCGGGTGACCGTCCGGCGCGGTACCGACATCGACGAGTTCGCGCGACTCGTCGAGGGCCGCGCCATCGCCCGCACCTTCGCCCGGGACCGCGCGCTCACCAAGGGATACGCCCTGGTCCGCAGGGGACGGCAGGCCGGGCGCGCACTGGCCGGAAGGTGAGCGGTGACGGTGACCGAGACGACGGCCGTGACGACCACCGCGCGGCAGCGGCTACGCAGAGCGCAGGCCCGGCAGAAACGTGACGGCACGCCGCTCTTCCGCAACGCCTACGCGCTGATGGTCAACACCGGTATCAGCGCGGTCCTCGGCCTCGGCTTCTGGCTGGTGGCCGCGCGGTACTACTCGGCGGACGCGGTCGGGCAGGGCTCGGCGGCCATCGCGGCGATGAAGTTCCTCGCCGGGATCACCGCACTCACCCTGACCGGCGCCCTGGCCCGCTTCATCCCGGTCTCCGGCGCCGGAACCGGCCGACTGGTCTTCCGTACGTACGCGGCCAGCGCCGTCGTCGTCGCTCTCGCCGCCGTGGTCTTCCTCCTCACTCTGAACGTCTGGGGACCCTCCTACCGCTTCCTGCACGGGCCGCTGCACGGCCTCGGCTTCATCGCCTCCGTCATCGCCTGGGCGATCCTCACCCTTCAGGACGGGGTGCTGACCGGGCTGCGCAGCGCGTTCTGGGTCCCGATCGGCAACACCGTCTTCTCCACGGTGAAGCTCCTGCTCCTGATCGCCATCGCCGCCTCTCTGCCCACCACGGGCGTGTTCGTCTCCTGGGTCGCGGCCATCGCCGTCTCCGTACTGCCGCTGGGATGGCTGGTCTTCCGACGCCTCGTCCCCCGTCACATCGAGCTGACGGCATCATCGGCGCGCCCGCCCAGCTACCGCGAGCTCGGCCGGTTCCTGGCCGGCGACTACACGGGCTCGCTGTTCGCCCTGGCCGTCGTCTATCTCGTACCGGTGATCGTCGCCTCCCAGGTGAGCTCGTCGGACAACGCGTACTTCTACATCACCGCCACCATCGGCGGCACGGTCGAACTCCTCGCCATCAACATGGGCGCCTCCCTGACCGTCGAGGGCGCCCACGACCCGAGCCGCCTCGGCCGCAACGCGCGCGCCGCGCTGATCCGGATGACCAAGATCGTGGCGCCGATCTGTGCCACGCTCTTCGTCCTCGCGCCGCTGGTCCTGCGCGTCTTCGGCCAGGGTTACGCGGACCACGCCACGCCCCTGCTGCGCCTGCTGGTGACCGGAGCACTGCTGCGGGTGGTGATCGAGCTGCACTTCGCGGTCCTGCGCGCCCAGAGCCGCACCGCCGGACTCGCCTACCTCCAGGGCGCGTTGTGCGCCCTGGTACTCGGCTCGACCCTCGCTCTCCTCCCTCCGATGGGCCTGACGGGCGTCGGCATCGCCGAGGCGTCGAGTCTCGCCGTGATCGCGGCAGTGACGGCGCCGAGGCTTTACGGGGTGCTGCGGGGGTCGGCGGCGGATGTGGCGGGGGGTATGGCAGAGGGCGTGGCAGGGGCCGCTCGGCCGGACGCCGGCGAGCCGGATGCCGCTGGGCTCGGCAGGTGAGCGGCGCGCGGCCGAGTCATCAACGGCTGAGCCAGCGCACCTGGTAGGCGGTCATCGGGAACGACCGGCCGTCGACCCGCGCCTGAGTGGCATGGTCCCGCGTGTTGACGACGAGGACGGTCCTGTCGCTCGCCAGCACCCGCACGTCGGGTATGTCTTCGGCAGTCGAGTCGAGGGATGCGTACCGGGTGCCGGGCGGGAACTCCCGGGCGAACCGGGAGACCAGCCCGTACATCGGCAACGGGGTTCCCCCGTCGGGGAGTTGTGTGGCGCTCCACAGGCAGCCCGGGCACTGGGCGGTGGCCTGCTGCGGGCTCCAGTAGAACCCCGTGGTCGCCCCGCCCCGGACCATGGCGATCATCGCGGCGGCCTGTGCGGCGACCCGGCGGTCCTCGCCCCACCCGGAGTTCTCGGGCTCCACGTAGTACTCCGACCACCACAGCGGCAGCCCGCCCGACTCCTTGCGCAGCCAGCGGCCGACATCGGTGAACTTGTCGAGCGCGGTGAAGGGATCGGGCAGCATCTGATTGTCACGGGTGAACCCGGCACCGTCGACCGCCACGAAGTCGGCGCCCTTCTTGTGCTGGTTCCAGTACCGGAAGGCGTCGAGGACCCGCTGGTCGACCGAGCCCCAGGGCCCCTTGAGGTCGGAGGCGAACTGGTTGTCCTGCGGCCCGTAGCTGTCCATCACCAGATAGGGCCCGCCGACCTGGTTGGCCTTGTTGGCCTTCTTCACCTCGTCGTAGACGAGGTTGTAGAGCCGGGTGTACCCCTCGTAGTTCCACCGCTGGCTGCTGTCGTCGAAGAACCCCTTGAACTCGTTCCACACCACGAAGTGCCGTACGTCCGGATAGCGCTTGGCGACGGTCGCGGCGAGGTCGGCGAAGTCCTGGTAGTGGGTCGGAAGGGGCGCGGACTCGAAGGACTTGAGACTCCAGTCGGTGTTCTGCTCGCCCGGCTTGCCGCCCTTCATCCAGTCCGGTGCGCAGCAGAGCGTGATCACCGGCGTGGAACCGGTCGACCGGATGAACGCGATGCGCCGGTCGAGATCCCCGAAGTCGTACGTACCCGGCGACGGCTCCGGGTTGCCCGCGCCCCAGCCCATGATGGCCTGGTCCTGCGGCATGGGCTGCCCGGCGAGGAGCTTGCGGGCCCGCGCGACGGCGTCGGGCGATCCGCTGTCCGCGCTGTACTGCGTGTGCGTGAAGCCCCAGCCGAGCTCGGTGTCGCTGCGGGCGGGACCGGTGGGACCGCCGGAGGTGGCGCCGTCCTTGCCGTCGGCGGTATGGCCGTCGGACGAGCCGGTCGTGCCGCCGCTCACGGCGAGGACCAGCGTGAGCGCGGCCGCGACCAGGCCGAGCAGCACGATGGAAGCCCCCACATGACGACGCATCACGATCCAGCCTATCTACGAGAGTTGCCTTTCGAGTCTTTTTCCACCGAACACTGATGGAACGTCCCACGCCCCACCCCGGTTCCCGCTTCCATCGGCGGCGCGAGTCCAACGGGACAAAACACCGTGCGCGGAGGGGAATGTTGCCGGATCATGGGCGCCATGTCCGCGAACCCTGAAGCCACGCTGCCGATCCGGCTGAATGTGGACGACAGCGATTCCCCGTCCGATGTCGTCGACGCGTTGTTCCTCGGGCGATTCGCCACGGGCGAGCAGCCGTTCTCGCACAGTTCCTCCATAGACCGGGTCAAGAAGGGCGTCAGCCTGCTGCCCCCGGGCGCCAAGGTGCTGCGCGCGGCCCGGGACGACGACCGCAGCGCCACGCTCGCCGAGGGCGACGGCTGGACGCTGCTCGTCTCGCGCTGGAACCGGGGCGCGGACGTCACGGTGACCGCGACCAGCGAAGACCTCGCCGAACGCGTCCTGAAGCAGGCCACGGAAGGCGCCGAGGACGAACCGGCACCGGTGCCGGAGAACGTCACGATGGGCTTCTGGTACGTCTCCCCGCGCCGGGGCCCGCACCGCACCACCCGCCAGATCGCCGCCGGTACCTGGGACGAGGTGCGGCCCAACTACACGGCGCCGGTCGCCGAGGCGATGGACCGCCTGATGAAGGTGACCCCCGACGACATCGCGGGCCGCCTGCTCCTGCTCCACGGCCCGCCGGGCACCGGCAAGACCTCGGCCCTGCGCACCCTGGCCCGCTCCTGGCGCGACTGGTGCCAGGTGGACTGCGTCCTGGACCCGGAGCGCCTGTTCAACGACGTCGGGTATCTGATGGACATCGCGATCGGCGAGGACGACGGCACCGCGAAGGGCCGCTGGCGGCTGCTGTTGCTGGAGGACTGCGACGAGCTGATCCGGGGCGAGGCCAAGCACACGGCTGGCCAGGCGCTTTCCCGTCTGCTCAACCTGACGGACGGCCTGCTCGGCCAGGGCCGCAACGTCCTGGTCGGCGTCACCACCAACGAAGACCTCGAACGCCTCCACCCGGCCGTCGTCCGCCCCGGCCGCTGCCTGGCGCGTATCTCTGTAGGCCCCATGACCCGCCGCGAGGCCGTCACATGGCTGGGCACGGAGGAAGGCGTCGGCCGCGAGGGCGCGACCCTGGCCGAACTCTTCGCCCTCCGCCGCGGCTCCACACCCCCCAGCGTCCCGGACCCCCGGGAGGACGTGGACGCGGGGCTGTATTTGTAGTTCGCGGGCGGGTTGTCGACGTGAGGACAGCGCGCCCGGCGCCCATGCCCCCACCCACGCGGGGGCGGCTCAGTCGCCGTACGCCGCCCGTACCGCGTCCTCCACCGCCGCCAGCGCCGCGTCGCGGCTCAGTCCCAGCCGTCGTACCTCCTCCGTGTACGTCTGAGCGGCTGCCGCGGCCCGGCGTTCCGCCGCGTCGCCCGCCGCCGCGACGAACGTCCCGTTGCGGCCGCGCGTCTCGATCACCCCGTCCGCCTCCAGCGCGCGGTAGGCCTTGGCCACGGTGTTGGCGGCGATCCCGAGGTCCTCGGCGAGACCGCGCACCGTGGGCAGCTTGTATCCCACGGGCAGCACCCCCGCCCGCGCCCGCTCGGCGATCTGGGCCCGCAGCTGCTCGTACGGCGCGCTCGCGGCTTCCTGGTCAATGACGATCTTCAGGGTCACAGCCCGATTCTCCCCCTCCCCCGCGCCCGGCGAAAATGGGAGGCACCCGCCTCGCCGCGCGCGTAGCGTGCGACCACATGACCGTGATCGTCCGAGCTTTCCGGCCCGAGGACCCCCTCGACGCCGAATCCGTGGTCCGGATACGCCGTGCGGTGGCCCCGCATCTGGTGACGACCCCGCAAGCCGTCGCGTTCAACGTGGCCCGGGCCAACCCGGCGCAGCACTACCTCCTCCTGGTCGCCGAGGAGAACGCCACCGTCATCGGCACGGCCCGTACGGGCATCGTCTATGACAGCCCGCTCCCCGGACAGGCGTTCCTCTCGCTCCAGGTCCACCCCGACCACCGGGGCCGTGGCGCCGGCACCCTGCTCACCCGCAGCGCCGAGGAACACCTCGCGACCGCGGGCGCCACCACGGTGCATTCCAGCGTGGACGACGCACCGGTCCCCCGCGCCTTCGCCGAACACCGTGGCTACCGCCCCTCGCGGACCGCTCACTGGCAGCGCGTCGGCCTCGCCAACGGCACCCTCCCTCCTCGTCTCTCACCCGAGGACCTGCCCCCGGGCGTCGAACTGCGCACCGCCGCCTACTACATCGACGACCCTCGCCCTGTCTTCGAGGCCGACGCCGAGGTCACCGCCGATGAACCCGGCGATGTCGACGTCGACTTGACGGACTACGACGACTGGCTCGGCCACACCTGGAACCACCCCTGCCTGGACCGCGACCTCACCATGGTCGTGGTGGTCGACGGCAGGATCGCCGCCTTCACCGCCGCCCACACCGACGGCGCCACCCGCTATCTGTCCGGCATGACGGGCACCCTGCGGGAGTTCCGCGGTCGGGGCCTGGCGAAGCTCGCCAAGAACGAATCCCTGCACCGCGCCCGCGCCGCCGGCTACACCGATGCCTTCACCGCCAATGACGCGGAGAACGCCCCGATGCTGGCGATCAACAAATGGTTCGGCTACGAAATCTGCGCCACGGAGATACAGCATGTCCACGAACTCGATTGACCCCGGCACCCTCCTCTCGGTCACGCTGGTCAAGTCAGGCCGTACGAAGATCAGTTACCCGGCGTCGGTGGTGTCCGACGACGGCACCCGCCTGACGGTGCACGCGGCCTGGGCGGGAGACGGCGTCCGCGACTTCGGCTTCGTCCGGTTCGAGCCGGGCGACGTCTTCACCGAGCACTACTGGCGGGACCGGTGGTACGCGGTGAAGGAGGTACGGGCCGCCGACGCGTCGCTCAAGGGCTGGTACTGCGACATCGCCCGCCCCGCCGTGGTCCGCGACGGCGAAGTGGTCGCCGAGGACCTCGACCTGGATCTCTGGGTCTCCGCCGACGGCGCCACCGTGCTCCGCCTGGACGAGGACGAGTTCCTCGCGAGCGGCCTTGCCGCCCGCGACCCGGACGCGGCGTCCCGCGCCGAGGAGGCCCTGGACGAGCTCGAACTCCTGGCCAAACTGGGCAAGTTCACGGCGTTGCTCGACTGACAGCTGACCGCTTCCGGTCGGCTGACTGCTCCCGGTCAGCCGACCTCCGCCTCCCCGGCGACGGCGATCACCGCGTACCGCTCGTCGTCCACCTCACGCCCCCACAACCGGGCGTCCCCGGACAGCCGCTCGTACCGCACCTGTCCGCCCAGCGGTGCCAGCGCGTCCGTGAGCCGCCCGGCGGGTATGCCGACGGATCCCCAGACCCCCTCGACCAGGATCAGACGCCCGCCGGGCCGCAACATGGACCACCAGTGCCGCAGCGCCCCGGCCGGGTCGGGCAGCGCCCACACCACATGCCGGGCCAGCACCACGTCGAAGCTCCGCCCGTGCACCGGCGGCCGAGCCGCGTCGCCCGTCAGCACCTCGGCGCCGGTCCCGGCGAGCTTGGCGCGGGCGCGCTCGACCATCCTGGGCGAGAGGTCGACGGCGGTCACCCGGTGCCCGCGCCCGGCCGCGAGCAGCGAGAGGCTTCCGGTGCCGCACCCGAGGTCGAGGAGGTCCCCGGTGCTTTCCGGCAGCCACGCGGCCAGCCGCTCGGCCCAGGCCGCGCGCACGGCCGGATCGCGCAGCCCGTGGTCGGGTGCCTCGTCGAAGGTGTCCGCGGCTTGGTCCCAGTCGATGGGATCGCAGGCGTCGTTGGCGTCGTTGGCGCCGCCGGCAGGGGTCGCGTCGATGCGGTCGATGTTCATGCACCGATCGTGACACCCACCACTGACAGTCACCCCTGCCGACCGCCGGACGCGCGGTCCACCAAGGCCGGAGCACCCGGCTCCGGTTCCAGGCGGCCGACCCGCGCCACAAAGCTCACCGCGTGGTACCAACCGCAGAGCACCAGCAGATCGAGAAGCTGCTCATCGCCGAAGTGCCCGGTCAGCCGCGCCCACAGCACGTCGTCGACGTCGGCGGTGTCGCACAGCGAGTCCACGAGTTCGATGAGCAGCCGGTCACGTTCACCGGTCCAGCACGCGTCATCCGCCTCACCCCCGGCGAGGGAGGTCACCTGCTCTTCGTCGAGCCCGACGCGGTCCGCGAAGTGCGCGACATGGACGCCCCATTCGTACGCGCAGCCGCGCCGCACGCAGGTCCGCAGGATCACGATCTCCCGCTCGCGCCGCCCGACGCTCAGGCCGCGCCCCAGCATGTACGAGCCCCACTCCTGCATGGCATCGGCGAGCGGAATATTGCGTACGAGCGCGCGGAAGAGGCCGATGGGCTCGGGGCCCGGCATCATCCGGTGCAGCAGTGCGGCGGTTTCCGGCTCGTACGGCGGTTCAAGCGGTGTGATGCGGGCGGTCATTGCTCCTCCAGGCGCGCTGGCACAGCAGTGGCGAACAGACGCTTCTAATTCAGAAGCATCGATACACCCACGGTACTGTTTCTGGATCCGAAGCGCCAGAGAGGCGGGCGGTGAGCGGTGAGCAGTCAGCGACGAACGGCCAGTGCCAAGGAGGCAGCCATGACCACACCCATGCCGGGGCGCGAGGTTCGCGGCTCGACGACCGGGCGGCCACTGATGGCCGCGCTCGACCTGTTCGGCCGCCGGTGGATCCTGCGCATCCTGTGGGAGCTGCACGAAGCGGGCCCCCTGGGCTTCCGCCCGCTCCAGCAGCGGTGCGACGGAATGTCCTCCAGCGTGCTGCACCAGCGGCTCGCCGAGTTGCGGGAGGCCCGCCTCGTCGAGCAGGCCCCAGGGACCGACTACCGGCTCACGCCGCTCGGCCGCCAGGCCTGGGCCGCGCTCGCCGGACTGAGTCAGTGGTCGCAGACCTGGGCCGCCGAACTCGACGGCGAGGAGAGCACCTTGCGGTAGTGGAACCGGTCGTAGGGCCCTTCCACCCGCCGCTCCACCACCTCGTATCCGTATCGGGGATACATCCCCCGGTTCTCCCACATCTTGGCGTTGGTGTAGAGCCGTACCTCGGCGAGGCCCAACCGACGGGCGTGCTCCTCCACGTAGTGGAGGAGCCTCTTGCCGAGGCCCGAACCCTTGGCGTCCGGGTGCACGGCGATGGAGTCCAGGAAGAGATGGTCCGCCTCGGCGACCAGCACCAGGACACCGACAACCGGCTCACCCGTCACGAACACCAGCCCCGCCGCCACGTTCGCCGCATGATCGGCCTCCATGGGCGCGGGCACCAGCCCGATGCGCTCGATGTAGTGGTGGTAGGCCGCGTCGGTCACCGCCTTCACGCGCGCGACGTCGGCGGCGGTGGCGAGCCTGATGTCATCGAAGGCATCGTCATGACTGTCGTTGTTCATGAGGATCATGGCCCCACCGTACGGCCGGTGCGACAAGCCGTTGCGGCCCGTTCTTAATCGCCTCTCAGTGGCCCCTTAACGGCGCCATAAGGATCACCATCACCCGTCCCCAGCAGGCGATTTCGGGGTTTCGGACGGCTAGCGTGCTGCACGCCCACCCCCGTGGCACCACCCCCCCCGTGCAGCACCGAAGGAGAACGTCGATGACCTTCCCCAAGCTCTCCACCGCGTTCGAGCAGGGGGCACCCCGTCGTCGCAAGGCCGCCACCGTCGCCGCCCTTGCCGTGGCGCCGCTCGCGCTGACCGGGCTCGCGGCCGGTTCGGCGGCCGCCCATGGCTCGATGACGGACCCGGTCAGCCGGGTCTCCGCCTGCTACGCCGAGGGTCCGGAGAGCCCGCGTTCGGCCGCGTGCAAGGCGGCCGTCGCCGCCGGCGGCACTCAGGCCCTCTACGACTGGAACGCGGTCAACATAGCCAACGCGGCGGGCAAGTCGAAGCAGATCATCCCCGACGGCAAGCTCTGCAGCGCGGGCAACGACAAGTACAAGGGCCTGGACCTGGCGCGCGCGGACTGGCCGTCCACCAAGCTGACCGCCGGCCACCACACGTTCCGCTACAAGGGCACCGCACCCCACAAGGGCACGTTCGAGCTGTACCTCACCAAGGACGGCTACGACCCCGCCAAGCCGCTGAAGTGGTCGGACCTGGAGTCCACGCCCTTCGCCAAGGTGACGAACCCGGCGATGCGGAACGGCGATTACGTCTTCGACGGCACCCTCCCCGCCAAGTCCGGCCGCCATCTCATCTATTCGATCTGGCAGCGCTCGGACAGCCCCGAGGCCTTCTACACCTGCTCGGACGTGGTCTTCGGCAAGGACAACGGCGCCGGTACCGGATCCGCCCCGGCCCCGACCGCCTCCGCGCCGACCGAGCAGCAGGTCGAGGACGGCGCCGCCAAGTCGACCGTGGAGCACCACGGCCACGGGGACGACGACGCGAGGACGGGCGCCGGCGCGCCGGCCCGGCCGGCCTCCGAGAAGTCCGGCGACACGGCCCGCCCCGGCAACCAGCCGCAGCCGGACGGCGTGGCCGCCTCTCCCGCCGGGGCGGACTCGGGCAGGACCGAGAACCTCGCCGAGACGGGCGGGGACGGCTCCACCACGTATCTCGCGATCGGCGGCGCGGGCGCGCTGACCGCCGGTGCCGCAGTCCTCTTCGCCACCGTTCGCCGCAAGGCCGCCACGGGCAGCCGCCACAGCGGCTGATCCCGCGCGACAACAACGCGGCCCTCTCCCCTACTTACGAAGTAAGTGAGAGGGCCGCGTTGCGTTCAGAACGAACTCAGCCGATGACGGACGCGCAGGTCGTGGGCGTCGCGTGCGCGGGGTCGAGCGCGTTCCCCACTTCGTGGTAGGTGATGCGGTCGACCAGGCCCATCGCCACATGCTCGGAGAGGTCGAGGGCGCACTTGTCCTGGATGAGGACGTTGTTGACGTCGGGCCCGTTCAGGAACTGCGAGCGGTACGGGGTGACGACCTCGTCGAACTTGCTGGAGATGACGGTGTAGTGCACCCCGGGGACGGTGTCGCCGCCTTCGTTGAGCTTGGTCAGGAAGGGCGACCCGGCGACCTGGTCGGCGAGGCCGGGAGTGGTGGCCTTGAGCAGGTCACCGGCGCCGGGGAAGTAGGGCAGCAGCGCCGTGAGGCCGAGCAGGGTGGTGCCGTGGTTGTCGGGCGCGATGCCCACCAGGGTGTTCACCTTGGCGGCGCCACCCAGGAACTTCAGATACCAGCGCGGCATCATGCCGCCCTGGGAGTGACCCACCAGATCGGCCTTGGGGGCGCCGGTCGCGGCGAGCACTTTGTCTACGAAACCGTCGAGCTGTCCGGCCGATTTGTCGATCGGGCCGAGCCCGTTGAAGAGCGGCACGCCCGGGAGTTGTCCGTAGTCGAGCGAGAAGACGCAGTACCCGCGCTGGGCCAGGTACGGGGCGAGGGCCAGCCAGTTGTCGACGGAGTTCCCGAAGGTTCCATGGACCAGCACGACGGGGCGGGGGTGGGTGGCGGAGGGCTTGCACGAGTAGTCGTTCCAGCCGCTGCTGGGGGCGGACTGGGCGTGCGCGGCGGTGGCGGGAAGGGCGGTGACCGAGGCGGCGAGCAACACCGCGGCCAGCGGTCTGATCACACGTTTCCAGGGATGGCGGGGCTTCCAGGGCAGCATCGGGCGATCTCCTTGCGGCTCAAGGGGAGTTGCGATGACACGCATCCTGTGATCCGGACCACAAGTGCTGTTCGCCCGCCAAATTACGCACCAGTAGCCTGAGAGTGAAGTTACGCGTCAGTAAAAACTGTTGTGTCGGCACCCACGACCGCTACACGCGGCACCACCACAACCGCTGGTCACCACCGCAACCGCCCGCCGCACCCCGCCTCGCGGCTCGCAACCGTCCCTGATCAACCGCGATCAGCCGAGGCGGCCTCCGCGCGACTCCGATCGCCCCCGTCAGCCGAGAGCAGCTTGCACACCGCCGTGGCGAGCTCGGCCGCGAGCGCGTCGTCGACCGGAGCATGGCGGCTGAGCAGCCGGTACCACATCACGCCGAACGCGAAGTCGACCGCGAGGTCCAGCGAGGCTCCGCCGGTCTCGCTCAATTCGCCGCGCCGCACCCAGCGTTCGAGGATCCGACGCAGCACCTCCCGACGCGGGCCGATCACCGACTCCTGCAACCGCCGGGAGAGCTCGACGTCGCCCTGCGCGTCGGCCATCAGCCCGACGAGGGCCCGGCCGGTGACGCCCTGGGTCAACTGGAAGGTGTAGCGGAGCAGTTCCTCGACGTCGTGGCGGACGCTGCCGGTGTCGGGGAACAGCCGGTCCGGGGTGCGGTGCGGGAGCTCGACCAGGACTTCGAGCAGAACGTCCTGCTTGGTCGGCCACCAGCGGTAGACGGTCTGGCGCCCGACGCCGGCGACGTCGGCGATCCCCTTCATCGTCAGTTCCTGGTAGCCGTCGCGCTGACACAGCTCCAGCGCGGCGTCCAGCACGGCGCGCCGGGCGGTCTCGCTGCGGGGCCGCCCGCGGGGCGCAGACCCCTCGCCCGCCTTCTTCGAGGAATTTTCCGGATTCTCCATGAGGCCACTTTACAAGACACCGTGCACCGGAATACTCTTTACGAGACACGGAGCACCGGAAATCATTCGAAGCGTGGAAGGCACGTCATGAACGAGCGAGTTGTGATCATCGGCGGCACGTCCGGCATCGGCCTGGCCACCGCCCGGCGCCAGCTCAGCGAGGGCCGGGACGTGGTCGTCACCGGCCGCTCCCCCGAGCGGCTGCAGGCCGCGCTGGCCGAGCTGAGTGCCCTGGAGGGGGCGGTGGGCACGGCGACCGGCGAGGTCGTGGACGCCCGGGACGAGGCGGCGACCCTGCGGTTCTTCACCGGCCTGGGGCGGGCCAACCACGTGGTCGTGGCCGCCACGGGTTCCACCGCGGCGGGACCGTTCCGGTCGGTGACGACGGATGCCTTGCGCGAGGCGTCCGAGGGCAAGCTCATAGCGCACGCCCTCACGGCCCGGGCCGCCCTTGAGGTCCTCTCCCCCGGCGGGTCCCTCACCTTCCTGACGGCCGCGTCGGCGGGCGCCGCGATGCCCGGCACGGCGGGTCTCGCGGCGGTCAACGCCTCGGTGGCGGCGATGGTTCCCGTCCTCGCGGTCGAGCTGGGCCCGGTCCGGGTCAACGCGGTCTCGCCGGGCATCGTGGACACGCCGTGGTGGGACTGGATGGACGCGGACACCAAGGCCGAGACCTTTGCCTCGTACGCCAAGTCCACCCCGGCCGGCCGCTGCGGCGCCCCCGAGGACATCGCGGACGCGATCGCGTTCCTCATAGGCAACAGCTTCACCACGGGTGTGGTCCTCACCGTGGACGGCGGCGCACGACTCTCGTCCGGCGCGTAGGGCGTAGTACCGAGGGGGGAACGGGGTGAGGTCGGGGCGCGGATCAGGCGGCGTCGGCCAGCCCCGGCTCGGCAACCGCGTCGGGCTTGGCCACCACGCCCGATTCGGCCCGCGTGCTTGGCTCAGCCACCGCGTCGAGCTCAGCCACCGCCCCCGCCACCTCACCCGGCTCGGCCACGGCAATCACGCCCGGCTCCGCCAGCGCCCCCGGGACGACCGCGTTCTGGCCGAACTTGGCTCGGGCTCGGTCGGCCACCGCCTCGATACGCCGCACTCGGTCGTCCGTCGGGTCGAACGTCAGCTGGCGGGAGGCGCGGCGGGCGGGCATCAAGCCCTCGGCCCGCAGGGAGATGCCCCGGACGCGGGCGCGCTGGAGGCCGAGCGAGTCGTGGATCGCGTACGCCAGCGCGGTGAGCGCGGGCGAGTGGGCCGTGGGCTCACGCAGGGTGCGGCCGCGTGTGGTGCTGGACCGGTCGGCGTACCGCACGGTCAGGGTCAGGGAGCAACACACCTGCCCGTCCCGGCGCATCCGGACGCCCAGTTCCTCGGTGAGGGAGAGCAGCGCACGGCGTCGGCGCTCCGGGTCCACCTCGTCGCGGGGGAAGTAGCGTTCGGCACCGAGAGCGGGGGCGCCTCCCGGTGACAGCCAGGGGTGCGCGGCGGTGCTGGGCACGACAGTTTTGCGGTCGACGCCCAGGGCCCGCTCGTGGAGCTCGCGCCCGGCCCGCGCGCCCACGATCCGCTGCAGGGTGGCGAGCGGCGCGGCGGCGACCTTGCCGACCGAGTCGAGCCCGTACGAGCACAAGGTGCGGGCGGTCGCGGGGCCGACGCCGTCCAGCGCGACGACGGGCTTCTCCGCGAGGAACTCCGTCACCTCGTCCGGGGACAGCACCAGGGTCGTGCCCGGCCGGGCGGCCCGGGCGGCCATCCTGGCCAGCATGGGGTTGGGCCCGGCGCCGATGGTGCAGCCCACTCCGCAGTGCGCGAGCGCCCTGACCCGTAGGACGGAGGCGAGCTGGGCCGCGTTCCATCCGAAGTACCGCTCGGCGCCCCGCACATCGACGAGCGCGGAATCCGGCGGGAGGGCCTGAACGGCGGGGGTGAGGCCGCCGAGCAGCCCGAGCAGCGCGGGAAGCACGGCCTCGACCCCGCTGCCGCCCGCACCCGTGGCACCACCACGGGCCCCCGCGTCCCTGACTACCCCGACACCTCTGACAGACCCGGCACCACTAACCGACCCCGCACCCCTGACAGTCCCGACAGACCTGACAGCCGCAGCCCCAGCCCCGTCAGGCCGCCCAGTAGGCCCATCGTCACCAGGAGGCATATGGAATCGCACGCAGAGGATCATCCCGCGCTCCCCGGGCTCTGATGCCACAACTTCCGTCCGGTGGCGGCTCGTTCGCCGGCGGGCTGGAGGTCGGCCCAAGGGTTCAGTTGGTACCCCGTGGACAACTCGATACGACGACCGTCGTCGCCCCGATCGGTCCGGCCCTCTTCCTTGTTGTCCTCCCGGCCACCGCTCCCCTCATCGGACGACGCTTCGGAAGACGGTTCCGACGGGGTCGACAAGCGGGCGGAGACCGCGTCCAGGCCGCCCTCGCGGCGCAGTTCGACCAGTTCGGCCAGGTTCCAGGCCGCGGCGCCCACCACGCTGAGGCTGCGTGGGCCGCGGCGCTGCACCACCCCTCGTACCAGCAGGAGCCAGGAATGGAAGACAGTGTGAGCACAGGCGGCGTGGCTGTCGCCGAAGAAGGCGAGGTCGACCAGGCCGGTGCCGTCGTCGAGCGTGGTGAAGATGACCCGCTGGCCGGACCGGATCGGCGGGGTCTGGGTGGCCGCCTTGGCGCCCGCGACCAGGACGGTCTCACCGTGCACGGCGTCCCGCAGCCGCTTGGCCGAGACCACGCCGAGCTCCTTCAGGAACGTCTCGTGATCCACCATCAGATGGCGGGAGGTGTCCATGCCGAGGACGCCCAGCTCGGCGCTGAGCCGTTCCGCGCCGTCGAGGTCGGGCAGCCCGGCGCGGGCCGTCCGCCGCCCGTCGGCGAGCGGGAGCTGGCCGCCGCCGGACCCGACCGCCCGCTGGGCGCGGTGGAGTTCGGCCAGGTGCAGCAGCAGGTCGCGCCGGTTGGCGCCGAACGCGTCGAGCGCGCCGACCTGGGCGAGCCGTTCGGCGACGGGGCGGCTCGGCCTGGCCCGCTGCCAGAAGTCGAGCAACGAGGCGTAGGGCTGCCCCTGTTGGATGCGGGCCGCCTCGGCCTCGCTGATTCCCTGGACGTCCGCGAGGGCGAGCCGGAGGCCCCAGACCCGGGTATTGGACACCAGTTCGATTTGATGAGCGACCGCGGACCGGTTCACATCGACCGGCAGGATGGGCACCCCGCGGCGGCGCGCGTCCGCCAGGAGCAGTCGCTTGGGGTACATCCCGGGGTCGTGGGTGAGCAGTCCGGCGTAGAAGGCGGCCGGGTGGTGGGCCTTGAGCCAGGCGGACTGGTAGGTCGGCACGGCGAAGGCGACGGCGTGCGCCTTGCAGAAGCCGTACGAGCCGAACGCCTTGATGATCTCCCAGGTGCGGTCGACCACTTCGGGCGAGTACCTGCGTGCCGCGTGCTCGGCGAACCAGATACGGGCCTTCTCCTGCGACTCGGGGTCGGAGAGCCCGCGCCGCAGCCGGTCGGCCTCGCCCCGGCCGCAGCCGGTCATGAGGTTCACCATCTCGATGATCTGCTCGTGGAAGACGACCACTCCGTAGGTCTCACCGAGGACGTCCGCGAGGTGCTCGTGCGGGTAGCGCACCGGGGCGCGGCCGTGCCGGGCCTCGATGAACGGCCGGACCATGTCGGCCGCGACCGGGCCGGGCCGGAAGAGCGAGATGTCCACGACCAGGTCGTGGAAGGTCGAGGGCTGCAGCCGCCCGATCAGATCGCGCTGGCCCGGCGACTCGATCTGGAAGCAGCCGAGCGTCTCGGTGGACCTGATGAGCCGGTAGGTCGGCAGGTCTCCCTGCGGCACCTGGCGCGGGTCGTCGAGGTCGAGGCGGCGGCCGGTGGTGCGGCCGATCTCGGCGACCGCGTGCGCCATCGCCGACTGCATCCGCACCCCGAGGACGTCGAGTTTGAGCAGCCCGAGGTCCTCCACGTCCTCCTTGTCGAACTGGGACATGGGGAACCCCTCGCCACTGGTCGGCACCACGGGGGTGCGGCGCAGCAGGGAGGCGTCCGAGAGCAGCACCCCGCAGGGGTGCATGGCGATACCGCGCGGCAGCGCGTCCAGCGCCTCGACCAGCTCCCACAGCCGCCCGTGCCGTCCCTGTTCCGCCGCGACCTCGCGCAGCTCGGGCAGTTCGGCCATCGCGGCGCGGGCGTCGCGGGCCCGGATGTGCGGGAAGGACTTGGCGATCCGGTCGATCTCGGCCGGGTCCATGGACAGGGCGGCGCCGACGTCCCGTACCGCGTGACGGACCCGGTAGGTCTCGGGCATGGCGACGGTGGCGACCCGTTCGGCGCCGAAGCGGTCGATGATCGCGCGATAGACGTCGAGGCGGCGGGCGGACTCGACGTCGATGTCGATATCGGGCAGTACGAAGCGCCGGGTGGAGAGGAAGCGCTCCATCAGCAGGCCGTGTTCGACGGGGTCGGCGTGGGCGATGCCGAGGAGGTGGTTGACGAGCGAGCCCGCGCTGGAGCCGCGCGCGGCCACCCGGATGCCCATCTTCCGTATGTCGTCGACGACTTGGGCGACGGTGAGGAAGTACGAGGCGAAGCCGTGGTAGGCGATGATGTCCAGCTCGTGGTGCATCCGCTCCCAGTAGGCACGGCTGCGGTCGTGGCCGCGCAGCACCATGCCGGCGGCGGCCCGGGAGGCCAGGACCCGCTGCGGGGTGCGGTCCGCAGCGCCGACGAGGTACGGCTCCGGGAAGTAGCTGTACTTCTCGATGCCCAGTTCCTCCGCGGGGTCGACCAGGCACGCGGCGGCGGTGTCCTCGGTCGCGGCGAGCAGCCGGTGCGCGGCGTCGCGGCGCAGCCCTGCGGCCTCGGCGACCAGTTCGGCGGTGGCTGCCATGGCGGCCGGGTCCTTGAGCCAGCGCTCACCGCTGTCCAGACCCTTGCCCGGGTCGACGGGGAGGAGCCGGCGGGCCGCGTCCAGGACGTCGGCGACCGGGCCGAGCCCGGCGTCCGCGTACCGTACGGCGTTGGTCAGCACGGCTCGTACGCCCTGTTCGGCGGCGAAGCCGAGCGTGCGGGCGGCGAGGCGCAGCGAGCCGGGGCCGGTGCCCTGGAGGCCGTGGTGGACGACCTCCAGACGCAGGGCGTCGCCGTAGAGCTCGCGCCAAGGGGCGAGGAGGCGCACGGCGCGGTCCGGGCGGCCCCCGGCGAGCGCCCGGCCGACCTCGGAGTCGGGTCCGAGCAGCACGGTGAGCCCGTCGGCGGGCAGCGCGGGCCAGGACAGTACGGGCCGGTCGGCGGTGGTGTGGGCGGCGGTGATCAGCCGGCAGAGTTCCGCCCAGCCGGTCGCGCCGTCCCGGGCGAGGAAGGTGGCGCGCGGCGCCGACTCGTCGACGAAGGCGCCGCCCCGGACCGGGGTGCGCTGCCGCTGGGCGCGGGGGGCCGGCCGGGCGCCTTCGAGGAGGTGCTCCGGGACGGCGAGGTCTACGCCGAAGAGCGGGCGCACCCCCTCCTTCGCGCATGCCTTGGCGAAGCGCACGGCACCGGCGAGGGTGTCCCGGTCGGTGAGAGCGAGTGCGTCCATCCCCCGTTCGGCGGCGCGTTCGGCCAACCGTTCCGGGTGGGAAGCCCCGTACCGCAGGGAGTACCCCGAAACGGTGCGCAGATGCGTGAAACCGGGCATCCGCACCTCCTGGACCAGTCGTTCTCGCGTTCCCCCTCCTTCACCATAGACCATTTTTCGAACATGCGTACGACATGCGTTCGAGCGACTTGTTCGAACAGCCGGGACGGGCCGGGCGGCTGTCAGCCATTCGGCCCACCCCTGACTGCGCGAGCCCGGCCCGCCCCGGAGCGTGAGGGCATGACCTTCCTCGACGAGGTGAAGAACGCCGTCACCGTGCGGGCCGCGCTGCTGGTCATCGGGGTGCTCGGGCTGATGGTCGCGTTCATCACGTCCTACGCGGGGGCCTTCCACAGCCCCAAGCCGAAGGACGTCCCGTTCGGGGTGGTCGCGCCCCCGCAGATCAGCGCACAGGCAGTGCAGCGGCTGAACGCGGTGCCCGGCGGCGCCCTCGACGCCCGCGCGGTCACCGACCGGGCCGCGGCCGTCAAGAAGCTGCGCGAGCGCGACCTCGACGCCGCGCTCATCGTCGACCCGGCCTCCACCACCGACACCCTGCTCGTCGCGAGCGGCGGCGGGGCGTCCCTCTCGGGTGCCGTCGAGCTGGTCACGACCGCGATCGAGAAGGCCGAGCAGCGCACCCTGAAGGTGGTGGACGTCGCCCCGGCCGATCCGAAGGACACCCGCGGCCTGTCGTCGTTCTACCTGATCGTCGGCTGGTGCGTGGGCGGCTACCTCTGTGCCGCGATCCTGGCGATCAGCCATGGCGCACGGCCCGCCAACACCCAGCGGGCGGTGATCCGCCTCGCCGCGCTCGCGGTGTACGCGATCGCCGCCGGGCTGCTCGGCGCGCTGATCATCGGGCCGGTGCTCGGCGCACTGCCCGGCAGCTACCTCGGGCTCGCCGGGCTCGGCGCGCTGGTGGTGTTCGCCGTCGGCGCCACGACCCTGGCCTTCCAGGGGCTCGCCGGGATCGTCGGCATCGGGCTCGCGATCCTGGTCATCGTGGTCCTGGGCAATCCGAGCGCGGGCGGCGCCTATCCGTATCCGCTGCTGCCGCCGTTCTGGAAGGCGATCGGGCCCGCGCTACCACCGGGCGCGGGCACCTGGACGGCGCGCTCCATCGCGTACTTCCGGGGCAACGCGGTCACCGGGCCGCTCCTGGTGCTCTCCGCCTGGGCGGTGGGCGGCGCCCTGGTCACGATGGTCATGGCCGTGCTGCGCCAGCGGGGCGAGCACCCCGAGGACGAGGCGCTGGAAGTCGGGGCGAGGGCATAACAAACGTACACCGTACGGTAATTGACAGTCCGTCAGCGACGGCTGACCGAGTCCTCCGCCACAACCGGCCGCTCACGGCCCCTCGGGCCCCTCGATGGAAGGCGGCTCGCCGACCGAGCCCTCCACCGCCTCCTCGACCTCGAACTCCAGGCTCGAATGAGCCTGCGCCGCCGGGGGTTCGGGGGCGGCGGGCGGCGGACCCTGCGGGGCCGCACGTTCCAGGAAGCGCAGCAGTTCCACCGGGAACGGCAGCACCAGCGTCGAGTTCTTCTCGGCCGCGACCGCCACCACCGTCTGGAGCAGGCGCAGTTGGAGCGCCGCGGGCTGCTGCGACATCACGCCGGCCGCCTCGGCCAGCTTCTTCGACGCCTGGAGCTCCGCGTCCGCGTTGATGACCCGGGCCCGGCGCTCGCGGTCGGCCTCGGCCTGGCGGGCCATCGACCGCTTCATCGTCTCCGGGAGCGAGACGTCCTTGATCTCCACCCGGTCGATCTGCACGCCCCAGCCCATGGCCGGGCTGTCGATCATCAGCTCCAGGCCCTGGTTGAGCTTCTCGCGGTTGGAGAGCAGATCGTCGAGGTCGCTCTTGCCGATGATCGAGCGCAGCGAGGTCTGGGCCATCTGGGAGACCGCGAAGCGGTAGTCCTCGACCTGGATGACCGCGTCCGCCGGGTCGACCACCTTGAAGTAGATCACCGCGTCCACCCGGACCGTGACGTTGTCCCGGGTGATGCCGTCCTGCGCCGGGACCGGCATCGTCACAATCTGCATGTTCACCTTGTGGAGCCGGTCGGCGAAGGGAAGGATCAACGTGAACCCGGGGCCGCGCACCCCGTCCCTGAGCTTTCCCAGCCGGAAGACCACACCGCGTTCGTACTGTTTGACGACCCGGGCCGCCGCCAGTACGTACACGAGCCCGGCGGATCCGGCAGCCACTGCCGCCGCCACCAATGCTTCGACCATCACGGCCCCCAAGGGTCCGAATCGGACGTGTACTTCGACGGTAACTCCGCTTCCGTCCCGGGGGGAGTCCCGGTCACACTCCACTGAACGGGTAAAGCACGGGCGGGAGGGGAATGCCGCAACAGTCAATGCCTGCATACGGCAATCGATACGGCCGGTGGGACGAGGGGCCAGCCGGCGGCCGGTATCGCGATCCACGACCGGAGGGGGCACGAGTGCGCGGTCGGGTGCGCGCGGCCGACGGGCGGCATCTGATGGTGGAGCGCTTCGGTGACCCGCGGGGCAGGCCGGTGTTCCTGCTGCACGGCACCCCCGGCAGCCGCCTGGGCCCCGCACCGCGCGGCATGGTGCTCTACCAGCGCCGGATGCAGCTGATCGCCTACGACCGGCCCGGCTACGGCGGCTCCGACCGGCTGGAGGGCCGCAGCGTCGCCGATGTCGTCCAGGACGTGCGGACGATCGCGGACAGTTACGGGCTGGAGCGCTTCGCGGTCGTCGGGCGGTCCGGCGGCGCCCCGCACGCGCTGGCCTGCGCGGCCCTGCTGCCCGAGCGCGTCACCCGCACCGCGGCCCTGGTCACGCTCGCGCCCCGGGACGCGCCCGGGCTCGACTGGTTCGAGGGGATGACCGCGTACAACGTCGAGGAGTACACCACCGCGAGCGTCGACCCCGAGGAGTTCGCCGCCCGGCTCATCCCCCGCTCCGACGAGATCCGCAGAAACCCGATCCAGCTCCTGGACGAGCTGCGCCGCGATCTCACCCACGCCGACCGGATGGTGGTCAAGGACGCGGGCGTGCGCTCCATGCTGCTGCGCAACTACCAGGAAGCGCTGCGGACTTCGGCGTACGGATGGATCGACGACGCACTCGCGCTGAGCAGCCCCTGGGGGTTCGACCCCGCCGACATCACCGGTGAGGTGCTGCTCTGGCACGGCGTGAAGGACGTGTTCTCGCCCGTCGGCCACTCGCGCTGGCTCGCCGAGCGCATCCCGGGCGCGACGGCCGTACTGGAGCCGACCGCCGCCCACTTCGACGCCCTGCACGCGCTCCCCGACATCCTCACCTGGCTGATCGAGGAGGACTGACCGCGAGGAACGGCCGACCGGCGGGAACCGGTGCGATCACTCCAGTCGCACCGGCCGTCCCGTCGCTCCGGTCACCGCCCCCGCGCACCGGCGGACTCACACCGCCAGCGGCTCCAGGTCCCGTTGTACTCTGCGCTCCTCCCGGGCGATACGTACGAACGCGTGCTCGTCTCCCAGGAGCCGCTGGAGCTCGTCCACGGTCTCCGCCCGCAGCTGGGTGGCCTCCTCCTTGCGGCCGAGGCCGTCCAGTGTCACCGACAGGTTCGAGGCGCAGGCCAGCGTCTCGGGGTGATGCGCGCCGAGGACCTCCCGCAGCCGTGCGACCGCGTTGCGCTCGATCTCCAGCGCGGCCTCCAGATCGCCCATGTCGGCCTTCACATTGGCGAGGTTGACCGTGGCGAACAGCGCGTGCGGGTGGTTCTCACCGAGTATGTCGCGCATGGTCCGTATCGTGCCCTCCAGCATCGACTCGGCGGCGTCCAGCGCCCCGCAGCCCCACTGGTAGATGCCCAGGTTGTTCACGGCCGCCAGCGTGTACGGATGCCGCTCCCCCGGCACCTTTATGTACTGGTCGACGACCTCCTGCGCGGTCTCCCGCGCCGCCGTCGAGTCCCCGGCCGCGAACAGGTCGGCGGCCATGTTGAGGTCGCAGGCCAGCCAGTCCGGGTTGGCGGAGGTGTACTTGGCGCGGTAGCGGTTGCGGGTGGCCGTGGTCAGCCGCCGCGCGTCGTCGAGCCGGCCCGCCCGGCGCAGCGACACCGCGAGGCTCTTGGCCGCGGCGAGGGTGCCCGGGAAGGCCCGGCCCAGCTGCTCCTTGTAGAGGTCGTAGGTCCGGCTGAGCAGCGCCACCGAGTCCTCGTACCGGCCGACCTCGCGCAGGTCGCGCGCCAGGTTCATGGCCGAGGACAGGGTGTACGGGTGCTCCGGGCCCAGCACCTCGGTGCGCCGGTCGTAGACGTCCTGGTCGAGCTCGCGGGCCCGGGCGTACTGGCCGAGCATGCGCATGTTCAGGGCGAGGTTGTTGGCGGCGGCCAGCGTACGGGGGTGCGACTCGTCGAAGATCTGCCGGAACCCCTCGTGCGCCTCGGTCGCCAGCTCCATCGCCTTGCTGTACTGGCCGACCGCGCCGAGGTCCATCGCCAGGGCGCTGGTGGTCATGTACGTGTGCGGATGCGAGGCGCCCAGCACCTCCGTCTGGCGGGCCAGGGTCTCCTCGTCCAGCTCCATCGCCTCCACGTAACGGCCGCGCGAGCGAAGGATGTTGGAGAGGTGGAAGCGCAGGTACAGATACTGGAGGTCGTTGGGCCCCAGCTTCTCGCGCCACTCCTCGCGCAGGTCCTCGGCGAGGTTGGCGGCCGCGTTGAAGTCACCGCGCTTCCACAGGTAGCGCACCCGGTCGATGAGGAGCCGACGGGTCTCCGGGTCGTCGCAGAGCCGGGCTCCGGACGGGGTGAGATGCGGCCAGATGGTGCCGAACTGCGGCCAGGTCTCCGGGTTGTCGATCGGCTCGTCGGCGTCGGGCCGGGCGCCCGCGAGGATGCGGTGGACGGCGTGCCGCGCGTCCATCTGCTCCTGGTCGCTCAACTGCGCCCGGATCACGGCCTGGACGAGCCGGTGCACCTGGATGGAGGAGCCGACCTGGTCGACCTTGGCGAGGGCGAACCGGCCGATCTCCCGGATGACCCGGCCGAGCACCAGTTTCTCCTGGAGTGTGGCGTCGTACGGCTTGAGCGCGTCGATCATCTCCTTGCTGTAGAGGAGATTGGCCGAAATCGGCTCCGGCGCGAAGAAGGCGCACAGCTGGAGCAGCCGGACGGCCGCCGGTGAGCGCTGCTTCAGCCGTTCGATGGAGACGTTCCAGGTGGCGGCGACCGGCTGCGGGTATCCGGCGGGCTGGTTGAGTGCGAGAACGCTGGGCGCCTGCTGGGCCAGCTGCTCCAGATAGGCGGCGACCGGTGTCGCGGTCTCGGCGATCCACGCCGCCGCCTGCTCGACGGCGAGCGGCAGGTCGCCGACGGCCATCGCGACCTGGTCGGCGTCGTCCGCGGAGAGCCCGGGGGCGCGCCGCTGGAGGTGCTCGACCGACTCCTCGCGCAGGAACACGTCGACCGGCAGCGCGTCGCCGTACTGCGACCAGGTCTGGTTCCTGGAGGTCACCAGGACGTGGCCCGGGCCGCCCGGCGGGAAGAACCGCTTGATCTGCTCGGGGTCGTCCGCGTTGTCGAAGACCAGCAGCCAGCGCGCGGTGGGCACCCCGCGCCGCAGCCGGTCGATGGCCTCGCGGGAGGCGGAGTTCATGTCGTCGCCGCCCTGCACGCCCAGCCGGCCGCCGAGTTCGGCGAGTCCTGCCACCACGTCGTCCTGCTGCTCGGCGGACATCCACCAGACCAGGTCGTAGTCGGCCATGAACCGGTGGACGTATTCGAGCGCCACCTGGGTCTTGCCGACGCCGCCGAGTCCGTACAGCGTCTGCGGCTGGGGCAGGACGACGGCGAGGCCGCCGCCGAGCTGATCGCGCATCCGCTCCAGGACCAGCGAGCGGCCGGTGAAGCCCGGGTTGCGCGGCGGCGCGTTCCAGATCTTCGGCACGGTGCCGGGGAACCGGGGGCCGGGCGCCACGCCGTCGCTGATCTGCACCGGCCGCTCAAGGGCGCGCAGCAGCGCGGTGGTCGCGTGCACCTCGTCGAGGCGGAACAGGTCCACCGGGTTGCGGTCGATGTAGGGGGCGGTGAGCCGGACGTCGCCGACCCGCAGCGGCAGCAGCTGGCGGCGTGCGCCCGAGGGGTCCTCGGCGGCGGCCCGCGACCATATCTCCACGGCCCGGGCCGACTTGAGGTAGGCGCTGGAGAGCAGCACCACGGTACGGGCCGCGCCCTCGGCGGCGATCGCCTCCCCGTCGGCGCCGCTGGGCTCGGCCGACACATCGCGCGGCACGACCCGGAATCCGGCCCTGGTCAGGACGGACTCGATCCAGTCGGCCCACATCCGGTTCTCGGCCACATAGCTGAGGAACAGATCGGCCGGCAGGGCGGGCCTGCGGCGGGTGAAGGCGTCCCGGATCCGCAGCCTGATCTCCTCGTTGACGGCCGGCATCGAGGTGATCCGGCCCTCGGTGACGACGGAGGCGAGGCGTTCGAAGGCGGAGAGCAGTGAGTTGGAGAGCCCGGCCTCGTCGCCGAAGGTCGCCAGTGTCTCCTCATAGGCGTAGTACGGGCGGTACGGGATCTCCACCGCGCCCCAGTACGCGGTGAGTTCCTCACCGGCGAGCCCGGCCGGGAAGCGGTCGAACTTGAGGCGGGCGAGCGCCCGTCCGGCGTCCGCCTTCTCCTTCTCGCCCTCGTCGATGCGCATCGGCACGGGCAGGATGCGGATGTTCTGGCCGCTGTAGCGCTCGTCGATCTGGCGGGCCACGGAGGCCGCGCCGTCGATGGACTGGTCGCTCAGGGTGAAGCAGTCCACCAGGATGTCGGGCAGGTGGACGGTGCAGATGTCGGCGATGTCGCTCAGGCCCGTACGGCTGTCGATCAGGACGTAGTCGTAGTTCTCCTTCATGTCGTCGCGCAGCGCGTCGAAGAAGTGGCCGCCGCCGAGCCGGTCGTAGAAGTTGTCCCAGTCGAAGGTGGAGACGGTCGCCGAGTACTCGCGGTTCTGCCGTCCGGCGGAGACGAAGTCGAGCGTCCCGCCGTCGGGGAACTGCCAGCCCAGCGCCTCCGGGGTGAGGGAGACGGCGTGCGGCTGGATGCGCGCGTAGTCCCGGTGCCACTCGTCGGAGCGGGGCACGGGGCTGGTCGCGGCCCAGGCGTACTCGGTGATCAGGTCGATGACCCCGGTGGTGGCGCCGAGCGTCGAGGGGTCCAGGAACGGGTGGAAGAAGCGGTGCAGACCCGGGGCCTCCAGGTCCCAGTCCACCGCGAGGACCCGCTTGCCGTTGGCGGCAAGGATCCAGGCCGTGTTGGCCAGGGCCATGGTGCGGCCCGTACCACCCTTGTACGAGTAGAACGTGACGATGCGTCCGTCACGACTGGCTGTCATCCGTCTCCTCCGCATCGGGCGCGTGATCGAGCCTGTCGGGGATGTACTGCGTGATGCCGAAATCGGTGCCCATCGGCCCGACCAGGCGCGGCCGTTCGGTGTGCCCGCCCCCCGCCGGCGGATAAACCGTCGCGTGTCTCAGATACTGCTGTGCGGCTGCCTCCACTACCTGGGGCAGGATCTGCCCGAAGGCCTCCATGCTGGGTACGCCCTTGGCGGCGGCCCGGCACGCGGCCCGTCCCTGGCGCATCTTGGACGGCATGGTGGACTCCAGACGCTCCGACAACTCTCCTTCCGCCGCTCTGCTCTGCTGGTCGTCGCGGTTCCAGGGGACGACCACGCTCACCCAGGGCCGGTGTTCCGCGTCGAAGGCCGCGAGCCGGGCCCGGCGGTCCGGGTCCTCAAGGGCCCAGCGGTCCACCAGCAGGACCTCGGGCCGGGACGGGGGCTGTTTGCCGTCGAGGTGCAGCACCTCCTCGTCGAAGGAGGAGACCGTGGTCTGGTAGTTGAGCGAGCGCACCATGTCCTCGGCGACGAGCGCCAACGGCCGTGCGGAGATGGGATGGTAGGGGTTCCAGTCCAGCGGACTGTCCCCGTAGTACGCGTCGTCGCGGCCCTCGGGCAGCTCATGGCGGGTGGGCGCGGCGACGGTGACGTGCATGGGACGGGGACCTTCACTGGCGGCCGCGCCGAAGGCGCTGGGGGCCAGCCGGTAGTCGACGTGCCGGCCGGGGCGCACGGCGGTGGCGTCGGCGACGCTCACGATCCGTTTGGCCAGTTCGTAGACCGCCCGCTCGTACTCCTCGGCGAAGATCCTGAGCTTGATCAGCCCGTAGAGCCCGTCGGTGAAGTAACGGTCGCCGAAGGCACGGTGGTTGAACTGCAACCGCTCGGCCGGACCGGGTAACTGCTCGGGCGGGACCGGCACCCACAGCGCCGGCACGATCGCCTCGGCCGGGCGGTTGGTGTACGCCTGGTGCTGGATGGTGCGCTGCTCGAACGCGTACCACTCGCGGCCGCACATCTCGCTCGCGAAGTAGCGCGGCGAGAACAGCGGCACGAACACCCGGGTGGAGGCCAGGACTTCGCCCAGGCGCTCCGACCAGCCCTCGCCCGAGCGTATCTCCCGGTCCATGAAGCCGGCGGGCGCACCGGCGGGCAGGTCGGTCATGGCCATCACATGGCCGCAGAGATCACGGAAGAGCCGCTCCACCCACATGTCGGGGTCCGGGCCGCCCGCCCCGTACCTCGGCGTGTGCGCGTAACTCAGAAAGAAGTAGGGCCGATGTTGGTCGGCCGGACGCGGCTGCGCTGATGCGTGCACACGACCCCCGTCCTGCAGGATTGAAGAACATCATTCCGGAGCGAGCTGCGCTCCATCCCCTCACCGTTTGGTCAAACAAGGCCGCTTTTCGGTCATCCAGTCCATCGCATGGTCCACCGCACCCCTGATCGAAAACAACCGGGCGGCTCTTGGCCCCAGCTGCCACTCTTTGCGCACTTCCTCCGGAAGGTCCGCCCCCACCGCCTCGAAGTCGCCGTCATCAAGATCCACATCGCGATAGTGGAACCAGGCCCGCCGGCCGTTCGCCTCGCGCACCACACAGCTGTACAACTTCTTCGGCGGATCCTTGAGATAGAGGTATTCGGCGAGGTGAAAGGCGGTGCAGACGGAGAATCCCACATTGATCATGAGTACTTTGGCGTCTTTGATTCCATAGAGCACCCCGAGCGGCGACTTCTCGCCCAGATGACAATCCGGCGCGTGTCCCTGTGTCAGCTCCAGGGCGCGGCAGCCCCAGGCCGCGAAGGACGTCTGCGGATGGTCGCTGCGCACCGCGTCGTCCCTGGTGCGGACCCATTCCGCCAAGCGGCCGATTCCCTGGCTGCGGGTGGTCGCCGGGTCGAAGGGCTCCATGGTGTTCTTGAAGGCCCGGTACGCGGCCGGATCGCGCATATTTCTGGTCCGGGCCCGATGGGCCGGTGAGGTGAGCGAGTTGGCCGGGGTGAACGCCGGGACCACCAGCGTGCCCTTCAGCGGCCCGCCGACCGCCGCCATCAGCGCGTGCCCCAGCACCCTCGGGGGCCCCAGACCGCTCATCGAGGCGTGCACGAGCAGGGTGTCCCCCCGCTCCACGCCCATCGCCGTCAAGTCGTCGAGTAACGCGCTCCCCAGCGCTGCCTCGGCTCGTTCATCCACGGGCTGCCTCTTCCCACTCCAGCCGGACGGCGGCGACCAGGCTCTTCCCGCTCACGGTGAGCTCGGCCGCCTCCTCAAGAGCTTCCAGCGCGCGCCGGGTCTCCGCCAGAGTGCGCGCACTCCTGTCGTACGCAGCGAGGGCCACCCGCTCATGCGTTTCGGCCAGCAGGACCGACACCGGCACGGGCTCGCTGTGCCGGCCGACCGCATGGTGCCAGGCGCCGTCGAGCGCGTACAGGTCCGCGACATCGAGCAGGGCCCGCAGTTTCGCCCGGCGAAAGCCCTTCAGCAGCCCCAGCGCCAACGCGTCCCCCCTGAGCCCCACCGGCACCCCCAGTGCCCCGTAGCCGTGCCGCCCGACCACCGGCTCGCCGTCCCCGGCGAGCGGGGTGAGCGTGGTCAGCACCGCGGCCGCCTCGGCGGCGTGGCCGGGCACGGTGGCCGAGAGCAGCCCCCAGGCCTCACCGAGCCGCCCGCTCCACTCGTCGGCCTCACCGAGCCCGAGGCGCGGCAGCACGTCGGTGCCGAAGCAGTCGCGGTACGGGTCCAGGTCGTCCAGGGCCGGATCGGGCGCCCCGTCCCGGCCAAGGCCGCGCACCGGCAGCCAGTCGCCGCACGGCTCACGCGGGCACTCCACATCGAGCTCGACGCCCGCGCCCCGGGCCCGAAAGCCCTTCTCGGCGGCGGTCACCACGACGCGGCCGCGCTCGCCCGGGGCGCCGACGCGCAGCTGGCCGAGGCCCGGCAGGAGCAGCCGGCCGTCCTCGTAGCCGACGGCGACGGGCAGTTCGAGCCGGGCGCGCACGGCGGCCGCGGCGGTGTACGCGGCAAGCCGGTGGGCGTGCGCCACGGCGTCCGCGCGCCCGGCGCCCAGCGCCTGAAGGGTGGTCAGCAGCCAGCTGCGGGCGTACGGCTGGGCCAGCACCTCGTCGAGCGCCGGGCCGTCGACGAGGGCGGTCAGCCGCCATGCCTCGTCCCACTCGGGGCCGCCGCGCCCGGCGAGGTCGGCGTGCAGACGGGCCAGCAGGGTGCGGGTGAGCTCGTGCTGGGACGCGACGAGCTCACCGGGGTCGGTGACCGCCTCCGGGACCAGCCGGGCGGCCGTGCGCGCCTCGATGCCGCGCACGATGGCCTCCAGGTCCTGGCAGTAGACCGACGGCCCGGCGAAGGCGTCCGTGCCCCGCTCGGCGTTGGCCGAGCTGTAGCGGTGGGTGTAGAGCCCGCCGCCGCAGGAACGCACCACCGGGCACTCACGGCACTCGGGCCCCACGCCCGCGAGGCCGAGCTGGCGCACCCGTACACCGGGGTGGGCGGCGACCTCGTCGAAGGAGTGCCGGAAGACGTCGAATCCGGTGGCGGCGGCCCCGTCGTACGCGCTCTTGAGCGAGTCGACCTGCTCCAGCGTCCCGTCCGTCTCGACCACGACGAGATCGGTGGGGGCGAGGCCCAGGGACTCGGTGAGGCTGGGGCCGCCGTTCAACGTCGACAGTACGGACTCGAACAGCCGGACCGGCACCGGTCTGCCCTGCTGCTCCCAGCGGTCGAAGACGGTGAGGATCCACTCGGCGTACTCGGTGGGCGAACCCTTGGGCCGGGCCGGGGGCGCGTCCCAGGTCGCGTGCGGCAGCAGATAGTCGATGCGCGGCGGGTCCAGGGCGATCAGCGCGTCATGCACGGTGACAGGGTCGTTGGCCACGTCGATGGTGCAGAGCAGCCCGAGGAAAAGATGGCGGTAGCGCTCGCTCTGGAGCAGTTCGACGGCCTTGAGGACCAGGGGATGGCTGGTGCGGCCGTCGGCGAAGCGGCGGTGGCGGTCGTTGGCCGATTTGTCCCCATCGAGGGAGATACCGACGCGCACACCGAACTCGTCGAAGAGATCGAGGTAGCGGGGGCTCAACTGCAGGCCGTTGGTGTGGATGCGCAGATCGAGCGCCGCGACGCCGTCGAGGGCGGCGGTCAGCTCCTCGCAGACGCGGCGCAGCCGGGCCGGCCCTGCCAGCAGCGGCTCCCCTCCGTGCAGGATCACTGACACGGAGGGCAGTACGTGTTTCTCGGCGTGCTCGGCCAGTCGCCGGGCCGTCCAGGAGATCGCCTCGTCAGAGATTGCCTTGGGGCGGGTGCGCCAACTCTGATCAGGGGCTTCGTAGATATAGCAGTGATCACAAGCAAGATCGCATCTGCTGTGAACCTTGAGCACGATCTCGCGGAATGGGACCACGGGTCCAGTCATTCCGCCAGTCTAGAGCTCCGGGCGTGACTAGAGCGCCGAGTTGAAGGTCGATGCCTGAACAGGCCGGCCGAGGGACGAGGGCAGCACGCGGCCGAGCTTCCTGGCAGCATCGGCGCCACGGACGTCGATCTCGGCCAGGGGCACACGGCTCTTCTTCGCAGGGGCGAAGGAGAGAGAATTCACGGAGGTCTTCACGGCCGTCCTTGATGGGTAATTCCTGCATGTGGACAGTGGTACCGACGACATGCACCGTTGCAGTGTCGGCGGGACGACTTTACTCTCTTGGCCACTGTTGGCAACTGAGCACGACCACCTGAAACGAACAGGTGGCACAGCCTTAGCGGAAGATGTACGGAACGGGTCGTTCCATCGAAAGAGTGATGGATAAAACCGCAGACAGGGGTGGATGTGACGGCGATTCCCGGTCCTCTGCAAAGCATGGTCTTCCGCAACAACGACCTGCCGGGTCTCTTCCATCACGCGGACTCTCTCGCGATAGGGCGTCAGCGGGCCGCGGTGAACGTCACGCGCTGGCAGTTGTGCCTGCTGGTAGCGGGTGCGGCGCTGGCGGCGCTGCCGTGGAAGATGACGCTCGGTGGCGACTTCCGGCTGACGAGCGCGCTCAGCGCACTGGCGTACGCGGGGGTGCTCGCGGTGAGCTTCCGCGCCGCCCGGGGGCACGCAAAATCGCATTGGCAACTGAATCGTTCGGCGGCCGAGTTCATCAAATCCATGTGCTGGCGCTATGCGGTGCACGGGGCTCCGTTCGACTCCAACACACCTTCCCCCGAAGGTCTGTTCACCCTCCGTCTGGAGGAAGGACTGCGGGAGTTGCGGAAGGTGGGCTGGCAGGACCCGCGCGAAGAGCAGGCGTCCACGCTGGCCGACGCGGATCTCATCACCGCGCCCATGCGGGAGTTACGGGCGAAGGCCTTCACCGTACGCAAGGAGACGTATGTACGGGACCGCCTGATCGAGCAGCGCAACTGGTACCGGCGCCGCCAGGAGGCGTCCCGGCGGGCCACCGCGCTGTGGACCTCCGCGATCACCCTGCTCACGCTTCTCGCGTTGCTCTTCGCGACGCTGCACACGTTCGGGGCTGCTGAGGACGTGAAGCCGGCCGGGCTGCTCTCGGCCGCTGCCGCCGCATGCCTGGCCTGGAGCGAGATCCGCCGCCATCAGCCGCTGATATCGGCGCACTCACTGGTGGAGCAGGATCTGATGGAGAAGCATGTGGCCATGGAGAACACGGTCAGCGAGCGGGAGTGGCCGAGGGCGGTGTACGAGATCGAGCGAGTCGTCTCACCCATGCACACCGACTGGCTTGCCAGGCTCCGCAGTTGATCGACCGTAAGACCTACGTCACCCGTCTGACGAACCGTCAGGGGCGGGTGAGCCCGTCGCGCCACACCACCGTGACCGTCCTGCCCAGGCTGCGGGCGTACGCGACGATGTCGCCCGTGCCGCCGAGCCCCCGCGCGGGCCGCCCGTCCCACACCGCCACCAGACGGTCGCAGTTGTCCGCGATATAGGCGCCCGCCGCGTAGTAGGCCTCGTCGGTGGAGTGCGGGAAGTCCATCCGGATCTCCTGGGTGGCCTGCCGCTTGAGGCCCTGGTAGCGGGCGAGTTCGACGGCGTCGGTGAAGCCCGTCTCGTAGTCGCCGCTGGGAATGACCACGGTCAGGGACGCGCCGCATTCCAGGGCGACGGCCGCGAAGAGCTGGTCGGCGCCGGCGGCGAGGCTGGACAGCACCTCCAGTGAACCCTCGTGGCCGCACAGCAGACTGCGCAGACAGCCGCGGATCTCCTCTAACGCCTCGGAGGGAATGTCTCGGTGACCGGTCACTCCGATGCGTTTCACTGGCTCACCCCGTGTGTCCGCTCGCCTCTCCGCCGTGAACATCCTCCCAAAAAGGCGCAACGCGTCCAGTCGTACGCACCCGACCCCGGCCAGCTGGGACGAGCCCCCGCCCGGTGCTCGGGCGGGGGCTCGCCGCCGCTTTACGCAGCCAGGTGATCAGCCGTCAGAAGAGGCTGACGCCATAGGCGTTCATGGCCGCGACCACGGGCTGGAAGAAGGTCGTGCCGCCCGACGAGCAGTTGCCGCTGCCGCCGGAGGTGAGACCGAGGGCCGTGGAACCGGAGTAGAGCGGACCGCCGGAGTCGCCGGGCTCGGCGCAGACGGTGGTCTGGATCAGGCCGCGCACGATGTCGCCGTTGCCGTAGTTGACGGTGGCGTTGAGCGCGGTGACCCGGCCGCTGTGGATGCCGGTGGTGGAGCCGCGCCGGGTGACGCTCTGGCCGACCGTGGGATTGGCCGCACGGGTGATGGGCTGGCTGCCCACCGCGCTCGGGTGGGAGAGCGCGGTGTTGGTGTACTGCACCAGACCGTAGTCGTGGCCCGGGAAGGTGGTGCCGACCGTGGGGCCGATGCTCGTCGAGTGCGAGGAGCTGGTGTAGTAGTTCGGGTAGCCCTGGGTGCAGTGACCGGCCGTCAGGAAGTAATAGGTGCTGCCCTTCCTGACGTTGAAGCCCAGCGAGCAGCGCCAGCTCGTCGTGTAGATGGCGTCTCCGCCGGAGAGCAGCTTGCTGATCTTCCCGTTGGTCCGCTCGACGCGTATCGCGGACGCGTTGGATCCGGCCTGCTGCTTGATCTTGGCTATGTCGGCCTGGGTGACGCCGGGGTCGGCGGTCACGATCAGCGTGTGGGTGGCGGGGTCGACGTGCCAGGCGGTGCCCGCGACATCGGCTCCGAGCACGGCGTCGCTGACGGCGGAGAGCTGGGTGGCGCTGAACGCTTGGGCCGGACTGGCGCTGGCGGTGGGGACCGCGAGAGCAGCGGCGGCGACGAGCCCGGTGGTGATGGCGGCTGCCTTGGTGCGTCTCGCGAAAGAGCCGTGACGCCGGGGGATGGTGCGCTTGATCCTCACTTCTGTTCCTCCCGAGGGAAGTCGAGGGGCCCGGTTTGGGTGGGGGGACCCCGTGAGGCGCGGCCAAGGGCCGACGGCAGCACAATGAAGCGCCGCCGTGCTCCTGACAAGCGCTGGGAGGGAGTATTCGGTGGCCCGGCCGTCGGGCGCAAGGGCGCCTTTCGGCCGGGCAGTTGGGGTTTCGGCGAGGCGCGGGTCAGCCGGTGAGCACGGTCCGCTCCCCCGCCGGGACGGCGATGTCCAGCGTGTTGCCCGGGGGCGGGAAGGGGCAGATGAAGTGGTCGGCGAACGCGCACGGGGGCAGCAGTGCGCGGTTGAGGTCGACCGTCACGCTGCCGTCCACCTCGGGTGCGCCGGGGCGCAGAAAACGGAACCGGTAGCTCGAATCCCCGCTGGTCGCATCGGCGAAGACCGCCCAGAGCCCGCCGTCGCCCTCGACCGCCACCTGAAGGGTGTGGTTTCGGCCCTCCAGCGTGAAGGCGATCTCGCCGCCGAGCCCGAGCCCGCGCTCCACCCCGTCGGCGTTCGCCACATTGACGGTCCGCGCCTCGTCGTACGGGCGGAAGGTGCCGGGCACCGCCCAGCGTGCGTCGTACGGCGTCGCCTCGATGCCCTTGAACGCGCGTCGGCGCTCGGCCTCGGGGTCCCAGATCCGCACCGCCCACAGCCCCTCGCGGCGCAGCACCACCAGCCGCCTCGCGCCCTGGGCCAGCCGCGACTGTCCGATCGGGGCGTGGTCGGCGGTGAGCCGGACCTCGCCGGTGAACTCCTCGCCGTCCAGGCTGATCCCGTCCTCGGCGCCCGCCGAGAGCACCACTTCGTCGCCCTCTTCGCGCCAGCGCCCCGGCACGGCCGGAATTCGACCCTCCACTGCGTCGGCGAGCCAGTGGGTGCCGGTCAGCGCGAGGGGGCCGTAGGGCGAAGAAACGGTCGCGATGCGCCGTTCGTGCCAGCGGTCCCACTCCTGTGCCGCGTCCGTGCTCATGCTGGTCCATCCTTCCGTACGGGGGTGCGCAGCCCCAGATGCGAGCGCAGTGTCGGGCCGGAGTATTCCGAACGGAACACGCCACGCTCCTGAAGCAGCGGCACCACGTCGTCCACGAAGTCGTCGAGCCCGCCCGGGGTGAGCTGCGGGATGAGGATGAACCCGTCGGCGGCGTCGGTCCGTACGAACTCGTCCAGCTGGGCGGCGACCGAACCGGGTGTGCCGATGAACGACTGGCGGGCGGTGGTCTCGATGACCGTCTGCCGGATGGAGAGACCCTTCGCCTCCGACAGCGCCCGCCATTTGGCCGCGACCGCGAAGGGGTCACCGACCTTCACCCGCCCCTGCACCAGCGTCGACGCGGGATCCGGGTCGATGTCCGGGAGCGGCCCGTCCGGGTCGTACGCGGAGAGGTCGCGGCCCCAGATCTGCTCCAGGGTGACGATCGCGTTCTGCGGGGAGACCTGACGGCGGCGGATGTCGGCGGCCTTCTCCTGCGCCTCGGCGTCGCTGTCGCCGAGCACGAAGGTGACCCCCGGCATGATCTTCAGGTCCTCGGGCTGTCTGCCGTACCGGGCGAGCCGGCTCTTCACATCGGCGTAGAACGCCCGCCCGGCCTCCAGGCTGCCGTGCCGGGTGAAGACGACATCGGCGGCGGACGCGGCGAACTCGCGGCCCTCGCCGGAGTCCCCGGCCTGGATGACGACCGGATGACCCTGCGGGGAGCGCGGCAGCGTGAACTCCCCCGATATGGCGAAGTGTTGGCCCTGGTGAGAGAAGGGACGGGGAGTTCCCTCAGCCGTCCAGGAATCCCACAGTTCACGTGCGGTGGCGACGAACTCGGCCGCCCGGGTGTACCGGTCGGCCCGGTCCAGATAGCCGCCGCGCCTGAAGTTCTCGCCGGTGAACGCGTCGAACGAGGTGACCACGTTCCAGGCCGCGCGGCCGCCGCTGAGATGATCCAGCGAGGCGAGCCGACGGGCGAGTTCGTACGGCTCGTTGAACGTGGCGTTGACCGTGGCGGCCAGACCCAGGTGCTCGGTCACGGCCGCGAGGGCGTTCAGGACCGTGATGGACTCCGGGCGGCCCACCACGTCCAGGTCGTGGATGCGCCCCTTGTGCTCGCGCAGCCGCAGCCCCTCGGCGAGGAAGAAGAAGTCGAACCGGCCGCGCTCGGCGGTGCGGGCCAGATGCTCGAAGGAGGCGAAGTCGATCTGGCTGCCCGAGCGCGGGTCGGTCCAGACGGTGGTGTTGTTGACGCCCGGGAAGTGGGCGGCGAGATGCATCTGCCTGGTCATGACGCCCTCCCGGCCTGCGCGTACTGGTTGACGGCCCGGGACAGGCCCAGGTGTTCGCGGAGTGTGGCGCCGGGATAGAAGCGGCGCAGTAAGCCACGGTGCTGGAGCACGGGCACCGTCCCGTCGACGACGAGCGCGAGATCGCGTCCGGGGTCGGCCGGGCGCAGATGGAAACCGTCGGCGGCGCCCTGCTGACACCAGTCGCCGATCAGCCCGGCGAGGCCGACCGCGTCGGCCGTGGTGTGCAGTTCGACCGGGATCGAGACGAGCACCCGCAGGCGTCCGGGGTCGCGGCCATGGGCCCGCACCCGGTCGCGCAGTTCCTCGCGGGCCTCGCGCGCGGTGGTGGGGTCCTCGGCCCGTACGAGGGCGATGTCGGCGTGCCGGACGGCGGCGGCGCGGGCCTCCGGATCGGTCGCGTCGATCACGGTGACGGGGTGGCCCTGCGGTGGCCGGGGCACGATGGCGGGGCCGCGCACCGAGAACGTACGGCCCTCGAAGTCGACGTAGTGCAGCTTGTCGCGGTCGATGAAGCGGCCGGTCGGCTCGTCACGGATCTCGGCACCGTCCTCCCAGCTGTCCCACAACTTGGCTGCCACATCGGCCACTTCACGCGCCTCGTGCCACAGCTCGGCGATGGGAGCGGCTGATCGACGACCGAAGAGCCGGGCCTCGGCCTCGGTGGTCGACACCTGCGGGCTCCAGCCCGCCCGGCCCCGGCTCACCCAGTCGAGGGTGGCCACGGCCGAGGAGACATGGAACGGCTCGGTGTGGGTGGTGGTCACGGTGGGGACGAGCCCGATCCGCCCGGTGGCGGGCGCGACCCTCGCCAGCACGGCGAGCGCGTCCGGGCCCGGCCGGGCGAAGGAGTCCCCGAGGGTGACGAAGTCGAGCCGGCCGCGCTCGGCGAGCCGGGCGAGGCGGACGTAGTGCGGGGCGTCGTAGTGCGGTGGGCCGCCGAGGTCGACGGCGAGATGGAGCGGCCGGGTGGCCGACCTGTCGGAGGCACTCATGGGGTGGTTCCTTTCGGACGGGGTACGGAGTGGGCGGCGCCGGGTCGTCAGGCGCTGAGGCGGTGGCATGCGAGGTCGCGCAGGAATCCCAGCGCGGCGCGGGCGGTCGCGTCGTTCTGGCGGAACGCGGGGCCGCCGGTGCGGGGCCGGGTGAAGGCTCCGGGCGCCCGCGCGGTGGTGTGCGGGCCGAGCGCGAACAGGCGTGGGTACGGGCGGGCCTCGCGGTCCAGGACGCGCCCGTCGGCGGGGTCCACGGTGAGCAGCCCCGCCCCGGTCGCGCCCGCCCCGTCCCGGTACAGCGCACGCAGCAGCGGGCTGCGGGTGCGGTCGAGCGACGGCTCGGGCAACCGTGCCTCGACCAGGGCGCGTGCCTCGATCCACTCCCCCGGCACACTGGCACTGCCCGCCCGGAAGACCCCCGCGTCCTCGTCGCTCTCGACGGTGACGCCCGCGCCGAGGAAGCGCACGATCCCGGCGTCGGACAGCGCGAGCAGTTGCCGCAGCCGGGGGCCGGGCGGGCCGGAGGCGAGATAGCTGAAGAACCCGTGCCACCAGCGGCCCACATCACCGAGCCGGGGCAACTGCCCGTATACGGAAAGCAGCCCCAGGAACACCGCCAAGTCGACGCTGTTGGCATCGTCATGACGTCTCGTCAGATCCTGGGAGACATATCCCCGCAGGCCCTCCTGGAGTGCTTCGTACGACGGGAAGCGCACCCCGTCCAGAGGGTGGTCCAGGGCCTCCAGGTCGAGGCGGTCGGCCGGGTCGGGGACGGCCGCGGCGACCAGCGCATGCAGCTCGGGGCTGCCGGGGTCTGCGGCCGCGTACTTCTCCTCGAAGTCCGGCCAGTCGACAGCCGTGCGCTCGGGATGGGCGGTGAAGAGCCGGTGGTAGTGGGCGAAGCCGAGCTCCTTGTCGATGAGCGGCCACACGTCCCGGCGGAAGTCGGGGCGGCTCGGCCGACTCAGCAGTTCGTCGACCGCCTCCGGTCCGAAGAAGCGTGGCAGCGGCGGCCGTTCGCCCTGCCAGGCATATCCGATCTTGGAGTGGTACGGGACACCGCGCCGCGACCCGACGTACAGCACCGGCTCCCGGCCCGACGGGAGGTAGCTCCCGTCCTCCGCGTACCGCCCGCCGCGCCCCTCGGTCAGGAGCACCATCAGGTCGACGAAGGCGAGCCCGAAGCCGCGCACGATCACCGGCTCACCGGGGCGCAGGGCCGACAGATCCGAGTCGGCGGTGAAGTCGGGCGGCAGATGGACGAGGTCGTGGCGGGCCGCGAAGGCCGCCAACTCCCGCTGCTCGTCGTCGAGTTCGGCGTCCAGGTGGCCGATGGTGAGCACCACGAGATCGGCGGCCAGCGGTTCTGCGCGACCCTCCAGACGGACATGCTGACGACCCTCGCGCGGTCCGCCGATCCGCAGCGCGCGCGTGCGGTGCTCGTGCACGGTGACGGTCGGCCCGAGCGCGGCCACCGCCTCCTCGTACACCCAGCGCAGATACGCGCCCTGCGCCCGCCGACTGGGGAAGGTCTGTCCGTCGATCCCGGCCCATTCGGCGAGGGTGGGTCCGGGGCGGACCGGGCCCTCCTGCTGGACGGTGTCGTCGGTGAACATGGTGACGTCCTCGGCCATGGAGTTCATCCACAGCAGCGGCGACTGCTCGGCGCGCCAGATCCGGCCGCCGCCCGGCGGATACGGGTCGACGAGGTGGACGTCCAGCGGCTGATCCCCGTACAGCTCAGGGAGGTTGGCGGCCAGCCGCTCCAGGAATCCGGTCCCCCGCGGACCGGCTCCGACGACGACTAGGGACGGCTGGTGAAGCGAGGGCGTGGGGAGTTTCGAACGGGCAAGGGACATACGAAGGCTCCGTGGATGCAGAGATCGAACACGGTGATGCCTTCACGGAACACGGCGCGGACCAGCCCCTCAGCACGGTCCGTTGCCGAGGCTAGGCGGTGCGTACGGCCCGTTGTCAAGCCTGTCCAGACTGTGAGCCGTACGTCTCAGGTCGGTTGACGCGGATACGGATGCCTGTTCCACTTGGGCCATGCATCCGCAGCAGTGGCTGGTCACGCGCTCCCACATCGACTTCGGTCGAGTGTGGTCCTGTTCCTGTTGAGCCGACCCCCTGCACGGCCCCGCGTTCTTTTTTCTCCTTCCGCGCCTTCACACACCTGACACCGCGCACCCCTCCCCTCGCACCACCGCGCAAGCGGCATGACGGAGCGTCATCAGTTGCATCCGCAGTCGCATGCGTCACAGCAACAGCTCTCGCAGCTGCAGCAGTCCCCGCAGCCGCTGCAGCAGTCGCAGACGTCACAGCAGTCGCAGTCCCGGCAGAAGCCCTCGCGCTTCTTCCGGGACCAGGGCCCCTCGTACTCCTTGGCGCAGCACATCTGGCAGGTGCAGCAGAGCCCTGCGAAGACACCGCACCCGGCGATCAGCCCACGCCGACGCGGCGGCTCGGGCGGCCCGAACGGCGGCCCGAACGGGCCTCCGGGACCAGGCGCGTACGGGTTGCCCGGGTTCGGTGCGTACGGGTTGCCCGGCGGCGGCGTGCCGTAGGGGCCGTACGGTCCCGGCTGATGCGACGCGTGCGCCGACCCGTCGTCGTGGCCGCCGTGCCCACAGCTCACCGTTCCGAACGACCGGTTCACGGACTGGCCGAGTTCATGCGCGAGGAGTACGTGCGCGAGCTTGCCGTCGACGAAGTCGACCTCGCGCAGGGCGAGCCGGATGCCGTGCACGGCGTCATCGGCGAGGCGTCGGGCCTCGACGAGGTCGGTGCCGGTCGCCGTGAGCGGGTTCCACGCACCCGACGCGGCGTCAGATGCCTGGTCCTCCACGGCGTCCAGCAGATGCGCGAGCCGTCCGAAGAGGCGGCCCGCCTCCGCCAGCGGCTCCGCGTTGTGCGGGCGGTCAGCGAGGACGGCGGTGTGCGCGAAGGCGGCGGCCGTGGCCGTCTCGGTCGGCTCGGTGACGGTCAGCAGCGAGGTGCCGGGCCCGGCGAGCGCCTCGATCGCGGTCTGCCGGTCGACCGCGTCGACCAGGACCGCCGTGTCGAAGCCGAGCGACGCACCGGTGCGGGCGCCCGCCTTGTCCCAGCTCGCGGCGACCCGGCGGGCGGCGAGCGCCACGGGCCTGCGCTTCAACAGGCCGTCCCGGTCGGCCACGTGGTCGCGGACCTTCGCCGAGGCCAGGACGAGGGAGACGGCGGCAGCGAGGCGGGCGCCCTCACCCTTGGCGACGGGGGCGGTTCGCATCGCGCGCAGCGGACAGGGCCCGGCCGTGCGCCGCCACCCGGTGGTCCGCTCGACCTGAGCCTCCGTCAGAACCGAGACGATCAGGCCGTCGTAGTTGGTGACGACCCTGGCGAGCTGACCGTGGTCCGAGCGAAGTGCCAGGCAGAGCCCGCACAGATGGGCCATCCACTCGGTCTTCAGCCCTTCGGTGAGCCGATGCGAGCAGGGCCTGACGATTCCGAACACGAAGCTCCCCCGGTGACGTAGGACACATGCCCTACGCTTCGTTCAACAGTGCGCCAGGCATCGTATCGAGCCACCCGTTCACTCGTACGCCCCCTCCGTCACCCGTCTGGACGGAAGTTCATATTTTGTATCCGTTACCCGTCATACAGCGGAAGAAAGCTGACGATTCGCCACATCTTCTGCACCAGTACCGTCACGAATCCCCTGCACGGCGGCTATCCACTTGGCGCGGTATCCGCATCATGGACGACCATAGGGATGCGGAACGCAAGAAGTGGCAAGAAGAAGTCCGCTGTGAGAGGAGGCGTCCATGGGATCGGTGCGCAAGGCGAGTGCATGGCTGGGACTTGTCGAGGACAACGACGACCGCTACTACGACGACGAGTACACCGAGGAAGCCGCGCCGTCCGGCGAGGCCTGGGTGACGGACCCGCGGGTACGCGTGGCCTCCGAGGCGGCCGAGGAGCAGGGCCGCCGGATCGCCACCGTCACCCCCGACGGCTTCCGGGACGCGCGCGGTATCGGCGAGCTCTTCCGGGAGGGCGTCCCGGTCATCGTGAACCTCACGTCCATGGAGCCCGGTGACGCCAAGCGCGTCGTCGACTTCGCGGCCGGTCTGACCTTCGGGCTGCGCGGCTCCATCGAGCGGGTGGCGACGAGGGTCTTCCTACTGACCCCCGCCGACACCGAGATCGTCAGCGGCGAGGCGGGCCGCACCGCCGGCGGCTTCTTCAACCAGAGCTGAGCGAGGCGCTCACCGGTCCGAGCCCGGCCGGATCGATTTACCGGAAGGTGCCGGTCTAGCGGAAGGCATCGAGCCCGGTGAGCGCCTTGCCCAGCACCAGCTGGTGCATCTCGACGGTGCCCTCGTACGTCAGCACCGATTCGAGGTTGGTGGCGTGCCGCATCACCGGGTATTCGAGCGAGATCCCGTTCGCCCCGAGGATCGTGCGCGAGGTGCGGCAGATCTCGATCGCCTCCCGCACATTGTTGAGCTTTCCGAAGCTGACCTGTTCCGGGCGGAGCCGCCCCGCGTCCATGCGCAGGCCCAGATGATGGGCGAGCAGGATGCCCTTGTGGAGCTCGACCGCCATGTCGGCGAGCTTGGCCTGGGTGAGCTGGAAGCCGCCGATGGGCCTGCCGAACTGCTCACGGCTCTTCGCGTACTCCACGGCCGCCTCGAAGGAGGAGCGGGCCGCGCCCATCGCACCCCAGACGATGCCGTAGCGTGCGTGCGAGAGGCAGCTGAGCGGGCCCTTGAGGCCGGTGACGCCGGGCAGCACGGCGTCGGCGGGCAGCCGTACGTCGTCCATGACCAGCTCGCTGGTGACCGACGCCCGCAGCGACCACTTGTGCTTGATCTCGGGCGCCGAGAATCCCGGGGTGTCGGTGGGTACGGCGAAGCCGCGGATCCCGTCGTCGGTCTGCGCCCAGACCACCGCGACCCCGGCCACCGAGCCATTGGTGATCCACATCTTGCGCCCGTTGAGCACCCAGTCGGTGCCGTCCTTCTTGGCGTAGGTGCGCATACCGGCCGGGTCGGAGCCGTGGTCGGGCTCGGTGAGGCCGAAGCAGCCGATGATCTCGCCCGCCGCCATACCGGGCAGCCAGCGCTGCTTCTGCTCCTCGGAGCCGTACTTCCAGATCGCGTACATCGCGAGCGAGCCCTGGACGGAGACGAGCGAGCGGATGCCCGAGTCGGCGGCCTCCAGCTCCAGACAGGCCAGGCCGTACTGGACGGCACTGGCGCCCGCGCAGCCGTATCCGGTCAGGGACATGCCGAGCGCCCCGATCGAGCCGAGCTCGCGGGCGAGTTCGCGGATGCCGGGCAGCTCGCCGTTCTCGTACCACTCGGCGATGTGCGGCAGGACCCGGTCGGCGGTCCAGGAGCGGACGGTGTCGCGGACCGCGAGGTCCTCGTCGCTCAGCAGGTCGTCGATGCCGAGGGGGTCGGCCGGGTCGAAGGGGGGCAGCTTGGCGGGTGCGGACATGAGGGATGCCTCCGGCGGCTCGCTCAGAACCTGTGCGGCTCAGCTAAAACTAGCAGTGGTAGTTATTGCTGGGCGCTGACGTTACGGGTCAGTGTCCCGCGCGTCCAGACCCCGCGGCCTCGGCGGCGGGGACCATCGGCCGATCGGCCATCGCGAGCGGTGCGTCGGTGCGCTGGGCGGGCAGTTCCGGGTGCTGCGCCGCGCACTCCATCGCGCGCGGCAGCCGCAGCGCGGCCACCGCGCCGAGGACCAGCAGACCCGCGCTGACCAGCAGCGTCACATGCAGTCCATGCACGAAGGAGTGCTGGGCCGCGCTGCGCAGGGCGTCCCCCGCGGGTCCCCCGAGCCGGGCGGCGATGTCGTACGCCTCGCCCAGCGAGTTGGTCGCGCCCGCCGAGGCGGTGTCCGGCACTCCGGGGACGTCGGCGACGCCGGGGGCGTAGGCCGCGTTCATCACGCTGCCGAGCAGGGCGATCCCCATCCCGGCGCCGAGCTGGTACGAGGTCTCGCCGATCGCGGCGGCGCCGCCCGCGCAGTCGGCGGGCGCCTCGCTGAGCATCGATTCGTACGCCCCGAAGAGCGTCGTCTGCAGGCCGAAGCCCAGGACTATGAACGCGCAGGTCAGCAGCGCCGGGCGGTCGTGCTGGCCCATCATGACCAGGAGCAGGACGGCCCCGGCGGTGAGCGCGAAGCCGCAGGCGACCATCGTGCGCGGGCCGAACCGGCGCAGGGTGTGCGAGCCGGTGGCGCCCGCGGCCATCGCGGCGAAGGTGAGCGGCAGCAGCCGCAGCCCGGTCTCCAGCGGGCTGAGCCCGAGGACCAGCTGGAGGTACTGGACCGCGATCAGCTCCAGGCCGACCAGCGCCAGCATGGCCAGGACGATGCATCCCACCGAGGTGGAGAAGGTGGGCCGGGAGAACATCCGCATGTCGACGAGCGGATGTGTACGGCGCTTCTGACGGCGTACGAAGAGGACGATCAGGGCGGTGCCCACGCACAGCGGCGCGAGCGTCCAGATGTCCATGACGCCGTGACCGGCGCCGAGCCGCTTCACACCGAGCACCAGGATGAGCACCCCGGCCGCCGCCATCAGCGCGCCGAGCACGTCCCACGGCCCGTCGGCAGAGCCCTTCGACTCGGGCAGCAGCTTGCGGCCGAGCGGCAGGATCAGCGCCATCAGCGGGATGTTGATCAGGAAGACCGAGCCCCACCAGAAGTGCTGGACCAGGAAGCCGCCGAGCACCGGCCCGGTGGCGGCGCCGATCGCGGCGGTGGCGGTCCACACGCCGATGGCGGTGGCGCGTTCGCGACGGTCGGGGAAGACCGCGCGCAGGATGGAAAGGGTGGCGGGCATGATCATCGCGCCGCCGACGCCGAGCAGCGCACGGGCGACGATCAGGAGCTCCGCCGAACCGGCGAGGGCGGCGACCGCGGAGGCCGCGCCGAATATGCCGTAGCCGAGCAGCAGCACCCGGCGGCGGCCGATGCGGTCGCCGAGGGTGCCGAAGAGGATGAGGAGCGCGGCGCAGACCAGCGGGTAGGCGTCGACGATCCAGAGCAGCGCGGTGGCGCTGGGGCGCAGGTCCTCGGTGACCGAGGGGACCGCGACGTGCAGAACGGTCGCGTCGAGCGCGACGAGCAGCAGGCTCACACAGAGGACGACGAGGACGACCCAGCGGTTGGCGCCGCCGACGGTGGCACGCGCGCGTGCGGCGTCCGTGGTCGTTCCTGCCATGTGTGTACCTCCTGTACGGCGGCCCCTGCCGGGGTCCCGGGACGCGCCGGCCTCGCGGTGACGCGTCGTCCCTCGCTGTCGGCGGCCCCATGACCTGGTCTCGGTGGGCCCGGCATCGACGATGCGAGTGATCCGTCAGCGTACGCGAGTTCAAGCCAGCGGCACGTGGTGCAGCTCTCACCCCGTACGCCCCACAGGTGTGGCGTACGCCACCCTGTTACGCCCCCGCGCGCTCCGCTTCACCCCTCGTTCACCCCGCGAGTCACCGCGCCACGGCACAAGCGCGGCGGGGCGCGAGGCCGGGGCACGATAAATGATCTTGGCACGCCGTGCCGCGATAGCCCGGCACACGGTGCCAGGGCCGATGACCGAACGATGAATTCCGTCCCGCTTCCCGGCGAACCAATTCACCGGGTCCAAAGCGCGTTCCCGAACCGGACCGAGCGGAATAGATCCCAAGGTCATCACCGTATTTTCCGGGCCCGGGAATAATCCGGCGCGTGAGACCTACTCCACATCACATCGTCATCACAAACCCGCCGGATCGGCCTGGGCCGTCACTCACTCGCTGTAACGTCGATTGAGTGCGTACCGACCGAATCTTCGCCCGTCTGGACCGGGAGCCCGAACCGCCGAAGATAGCGATCCCGCGGATGAGCCGTCACCGCGTGATCCTCTTCGCCGCGACGATGGCGTTCTACCTCGCCATCGTCGTCGCCGTGCTCGCCTCGTCCTGGCTCGTCGAGCTGGACTGGAAGGTCATGCTGTACCGGCCGTACGAGCAGTGGCCGCAGCTGCACGCCTTCCTCGACTACTTCGTGGTCCTCGGCCAGCGCGGCCCGACGGCGGTGATGGTCGCGGCCTGGCTGGGCTGGCGCTCCTGGCGGCAGCACACCCTGCGCCCGCTGCTCGCGCTCGGCGCCTCCCTGCTGCTCCTGAACATCACGGTCGGCGCGGTCAAGCTGGGCCTGGGGCGGCTCGGTCCGCACTACGCGACCCAGATCGGCTCCGCCGAGCTCTTCGCGGGCGGCGATATATTCCCCTCCGGCCACACCGCCAACGCGGTGGTGACGTGGGGCATCCTCGCCTATCTGGCCACCACCCCGAGGGCCAGGCGCTGGCTGTCGGTGATCTCGGCCATGGTCGCCCTCGGCGTCGGCGCCACCACGGTCTACCTCGGTACGCACTGGGTGAGCGACGTGCTCCTCGGCTGGGCGGCCGGGCTCCTCATCCTGCTCATGCTGCCCTGGTGCGAGCCGCTGATCGCGCGCGCCGAGGCCCTGGTCTTCGCCCTGCGCGCCAAGTGGCGCGCACGCGGAACTGCCGCTCCCGCGCTGCCCGTTCCGGCCGGTGCGCTGCCCGCGATGTTCGCCCAGCGCAGCGCCAACGAGGACGACGCGCCGGTCCGCGAGCCGGTCGGCGCGGCCTCCGGCACCCGCGCGGCCCGGGGCGCCACCCGGCCCCCCTCCGGCTCCCGCCCGGAGCGGCCCCCGGTGCCCCCGGCCGCCAGCAGGCGCCCGCAGCACTCCGAGCGCGGCCCGCGCCCGGCCCCGGCGCGCCCGATCGGCGGCTGACCCGGCGCCTGCCGGTCGGCACACTGGACGGCGGGGGACCGGTACGCACAACCACCCCCGCAAGGCGAAGGCCCCCGCGGCTCCACTTCGGAGCGGCCGGGGCCTTCGTCGTACCGGGGATCACACCGTGTCTCAGCCGCGCCAGCAGCGGATCACCGTGCCGTCGGCCACCTCGAAGTTCAGCCGCCCTTCGAGGTACTCCATGGTGATGATCGAGCCGGGCGGGAGCGACCTGACGGTGGTCCAGCCGCGCGCGCGTGCCAGCCGCTCGGCGGCCTCGCCGGCCAGGCCGACATAGGCGTCGGGGGCGTCGTCGGGCTGTGCTGAGGGGGTCGGTATGGGTGCCATGCCAGCCACCGTAGGCCGCCCCGGGCGGTGACGGAAGCCGGGGCCGCGCCCTGCCCGCCGCCTGACCCCTTGCCCTGCCCGTGTCCGCACCACGTCCCCCTCCGGTCACACTTGTGTCACAGGATCTTGCGCGGGGTTTACCTCGAACTTGGTCACTCGTACGGGGAGTTCCGTGCGGCCCGAGGCGAAATACGGCACCCTTCGACAGATGGTTCGGATCCATTACGGAATTCGCCGGACGGTGGCTCGCAAACGCCTGCCGGAATTACTTCCCCGGCGCCCAGCGTGGGAAATTGACGGGTCATAGGGAATTCACGGCATCCTTACAGAATCCGCACCGACGGCGGTTCCGCTTCGCCGTCGCTGCGTCCGGCCCGTTTGGCTCGTATGCACCCGTCTTGGTCACGTACGCACCCTGTCGGACCGGGTACCAGCGCGAGCATCATGGCTACCGGCCTGATGCCTGACACCTGAGTGGGGGCGGCGATGGGTACGGAGACGGCGACCGCGGACGCGGAACCGGTGGAGGCCCGCCAGTCGGGCCGGGTGATCGTGGACTGGCTGACCACCACGGATCACAAGAAGATCGGGCATCTCTACCTGGTCACGTCGTTCGTGTTCTTCCTGGCCGCCGGCGTCATGGCGCTGCTCATGCGGGCCGAGCTGGCCCGCCCGGGCCTGCAGATCATGACCAACCAGGAGTACAACCAGCTCTTCACCATGCACGGCACGATCATGCTGCTGCTCTTCGCCACCCCGACCTTCGCCGGGTTCGCCAACGAGATCATGCCGCTCCAGATCGGCTCGCCGGACGTCGCCTTCCCCCGGCTGAACATGCTCTCGTACTGGCTGTTCCTCTTCGGCGGGCTCATCGTCCTCGGCTCGTTCTTCGTCACCGGGGGCCCGGCCGCCTTCGGCTGGTTCGCCTACGCGCCGCTCAACTCCTCGGTCCACTCCCCCGGCGTCGGCCCGGACCTGTGGATCATGGGGCTCGCCCTCGCCGGCTTCGGCACGATCCTGGGCGCCGTCAACTTCCTGACCACCATCATCGGGATGCGCGCGCCCGGCATGACGATGTTCCGGATGCCGGTCTTCACCTGGAACGTGCTGTTCACGTCGATCCTGGTGCTGATCGCCTTCCCGGTGCTCGCGGCGGCGCTGCTCGTCCTGGAGGCGGACCGCAGGTTCGGCGCGGTGGTGTTCGAGCCGCAGTGGGGAGGCGCGCTGCTGTGGCAGCACCTCTTCTGGTTCTTCGGCCATCCCGAGGTCTACATCATCGCGCTGCCGTTCTTCGGCATCATCACCGAGATCATCCCGGTCTTCGCCCGCAAGCCGATCTTCGGCTATCTCACCCTGGTCGGCGCCACCATGGCGATCACGGGCCTGTCCGTCGTGGTGTGGGCGCACCACATGTTCGCGACCGGCGCGGTGCTGCTCCCGTTCTTCTCGTTCGTGTCGTTCCTGATCGCGGTGCCGACCGGGGTGAAGTTCTTCAACTGGACCGGCACGATGCTGCGCGGCTCGCTCAGCTTCGAGACACCGATGCTCTGGGCGGTCGGGTTCCTGGTGAGCTTCCTCTTCGGCGGCCTCACCGGCGTCATCCTCGCCTCGCCACCGCTCGACTTCCATGTCACCGACTCGTACTTCGTGGTGGCCCACTTCCACTACGTCGTCTTCGGCACGGTCGTCTTCGCGACGTTCGGCGGCTTCTACTTCTGGTGGCCCAAGTTCACCGGCAAGATGCTCGACGAACGCCTCGGCAAAATCCACTTCTGGACGCTCTTCATCGGCTTCCACACCACGTTCCTGGTCCAGCACTGGCTGGGCGCCGAGGGCATGCCCCGGCGGTACGCGGACTATCTGGCCGCCGACGGCTTCACCGCCCTCAACACGGTCTCCTCCATCGGCGCCTTCCTGCTCGGCATGTCCACGCTGCCGTTCCTCTACAACGTCTGGAAGACCGCGAAGTACGGGGAGTTGGTGGGCGTCGACGACCCGTGGGGGTTCGGGCGCTCGCTGGAGTGGGCGACCTCCTGCCCGCCGCCGCGCCACAACTTCGTGACCATCCCCCGCATCCGCACCGAGTCCCCCGCGTTCGACCTGCACCACCCGGAGTTCGCGCCGTTCCGCGACGACCTCGTGCTCGACAGCCGCCGCAAGGAGAAGGAGCCGGTAGTTCCGGAAGCGTCGGACGACTGAGCAGCGGGGATTCAAAGACAGGCTCTTCAGGGCCGGTAGGCCAGCTGCGGGACGGTGAAGCAGTTCGTGGTCATCTCGCCCTGGGGCACCCACCCCCTGCCGTCCTGCCAGCGGGCCACCGACAGACAGGTGCGGCGCTCCTTCGGCGGCCGGGCGAGATGCCCGTACGAGACCGGAAGGAGCAGGCCGCGTGCGGTGTACGGTTGGGGGCGGTTGAGGAAGTCCTCCACGCACGCGCGCGTGAGCGCGGCCTGCGGGCAGGAGCGGGCCGCGTCCGTGAACCACATCGCGGCCGCCCAGCCCTCCAGCTGCCACTGGGAGAGCGCCTTGCCCTTCATCGCCGTACGGAACGCCGCCACCTCCGCGTTGCCCTTGTCGTCGTAGTCGCGCGACGAGCCGGTCACCCACAGGGCGTTGCGGCAGCGCGGCGCGTCCCGGTAGTCGTCGCCGACGGCCGCGTTCCAGTTCTGCACATTGGTGACCTTGGCGGTGACCTTCACGCCGAGCGCGTCCATGGCCTCGCACAGCTGCACATTGCCGTGCGTGTCCAGCGCGTCGAAGACGAGATCGGCGCCCCGGTCCTTCAGGTCGGCGGCGACGGCACGGAAGTTCGGCAGCACGAAGTCGACCTGTTCGCCGACCACTTGATAGCCCTCGGCCTTCAGCCCGGCGGTCACAAGACGGGCGTACGCGGCGGACGCGGCCTGGTTGTAGGAGACGACGGCGGCCGTGCGCGCGCCCTGCTCGTTCTTGAAGTAGCGGTAGACCTCGGTACCGCCGTAGAGGCTGCCGCCCCAGCCGGGGGTGCCGTCGCGCGGGGCGTCGCTGCCGTAGATCCCGTACAGATGCGGGTAGGTGTCATAGGCCGCGCCGATCGGCTGGCCGCCGATGTCGGGGACGCCCGCGGCGGAGACCAGGGGCGCGCCCGCGTAGTCGAGCGCGGTCGTGGCGACCAGGGCGAACACCTTCTTCTCGTCCACGAGTCGGTGCACGCACTCGGTGTTGCCGACCCCGCTGCCCCCGTCGTCGCAGGTCAGCACCTCGATCTTGCGCCCGCCCAGGCCGCCTTGGGCGTTGAGCGCGTCGAAGTAGGCGCGGGCGCCGTCGCGCGGACCGGTGAAGGCGGCGCCGCCGACCGGGCTGGTCTCGCTGGAGATGACGCCGATCCGGATCGGCTCGGCGGCCGCCGGCCGGCTGGGCCCGCTCTCGAAGTCCCGCTCGGGAAGCCGACTGCCGCACCCGGCGCCGAGCAGGAGCAGCGCCGTCAGCAGCAGCCTCTCAGCAGCCCGGCGCGGCCGCATTGCCGCTCAGTTTGACGAGCGCGCAGAGCGTCTTCACCGAGACCTTCCATGTCTGGTCCTGGAGCACCGCGGTGCCCTTGGCGCCGGGCAGCGCCGGGTTGCCACCGACCAGCAGGTCGTACGTCACGGCTGCACCGGTCGGCGAGGTGAACGTGACGGCGGTGACCTTCGCGGAGGACTGCGCCGCGTTCTTGTCGCCGCCGAACGCGGCGAGCAGCGGCCGCAGCATGTCGCCGTTCTCCAGCACCTTCACCTTGGCGTCGGTGGACGCCTTGGAGTCGAAGAAGGTCGCCCAGTTCCTCTCGATCTGCGCCTTGGCCGCGGCCGGGTCGCCCGGCCGGTTCGGCGCCGGGGAGTTGGCGGGCGCGGTCGCGGAGGGCGAGGGGGACTTCGCGGAGCCGCCGCCGCTGTCCGAGCACGCCGACGCGACCGGGACCAGTACGAGGACCGCCGCGGCCGCCCAGGCCGCAGGTCGAACACGAGTGCCGAGACTCATCTGGCTCACCACCAAGACCGAATGCTTCCAGGGTCTGCCGCTTCAGGGCATAGTGCAAGGAATCGCCTTCCACCACCAGACGCGACGCGGGACCTGGGGGCCTGATGCGGACTTCCCGGCTGCTGTGGGCGGGCCTCGCGGCCGTCGCCTGCGGCGCGGTCCTGTGCGTGGCGGGCTGGTACGGCGTGTCCGGCGAGCGGTTCGCCGCGCGCCAGATCCCCTATCTGGCCTCCTGTACGGTGCCGGGCGCGGCCCTCCTGGTGGCGGGCGCGGTGCTCCTCGCGCGCGTGGAGGCCGCCCCGGAGGTACGGCGCCCGGCCGAGGCTCCCGAGGAACCCGGGCCGTCCTCCTCGGACGGCCCGCTGCTGTGCGTACCGGGCGGAACGCTGGCGCACCGGCCCGACTGCCCGCTGGTCGCCGCGCGCCCGGACGCCCGGCCCGTCGGCGACAAGGTGCTCGACCCCTGCCCCGTGTGCGAGCCCTGACCCGTGGCGTCCCTGACGTACGACCTGACCCTCGCCGGGCTCACGGTCGGCAGCGCGGCCGCCCTCACCGGTATGGGGCTCGTGGTCACCTATCGGACGACCGGCGTACTCAATCTGGCGCACGGCGCGATCGCGATGGTGTGCGCCTATGTGCTGCGCCAGTTGGTCGTCGACTGGCACTGGCCGCTCGCGCTCGCGGCCGTCGTGACCCTGGTGGTGATCGCCCCGGCCATCGGCGTGCTGCTCGACGTCCTGGTCTTCCGCCGTCTCTCGGTCGAGGGCAACGACCCCACCCGGACGCTGGTCGCCTCGATCGGGGTGTTCGTGCTGCTCGTCGGCGCCGCCGCGCTGATCTGGGGCCCGGGCGCACGGCCCGACGCCCCGGCGCTGGTGACGGACGAGCCGTGGGGCCAGCTGGCGGTGGTCGCCGCGCTCGCCGCCCTGGTGGTGACGGTGACCCGCTGGACGCGGTTCGGCGGCGAGGTGCGCGCGGTCGTCGACAACCGTGAACTGGCCGCGCTCGGCGGCATCGACACGGACCGGGTGGCGTCGGTGGGCTGGGCGTTCGGCGCGTTCACGGCGGGACTCACCGGCGTGCTGCTCGCGCCTTACGTACGACTCGACCCGTACGGGCTGCCCCTGCTCGTCGTCGAGGTCATCGCGGTCGCGGTGATCGCCAGGATGCGCAGTGTCGTGGTCGCGGTGGCGGCGGCGCTCGTGATCGGCGTCGCCCAGGCCCAGCTGACCCGGCTGCACCCGTCGGGCCGCGTCGAACCGCTCCTCCAGGCGGTCGGGGCGAACCTGTTCGTGGTGGCGCTGCTGGTGGCCGCGTTGGTGCTGCCGGGGGTCGGCGGGCGGGACGCGTTGTCGCGTACGACCGTGGCGGCCGTGCGGATACCGCCCGTCGCCTGGCTGGTGGCGGGGGTCCTGTTCCTGCTGCCCCTCGGCTTCGCGGGCTCGGATCTGCACACCTCGGTGCAGGTCCCGGCGCTGGCGATCATCCTGCTCTCACTGGTCGTGGTGACCGGCCGGGGCGGCCAGATCTCGCTGGGCCAGACGGCGTACGCGGGTCTGGGCGCGCTCTTCACGGCATGGCTCGCACGGTCGGTGCCGGAGCTGGTCGCGCTGGGCCTCGCGGTGCTCCTGGTCGCCCCGCTCGGTCTGCTGACCGGCCGACCCGCGATCCGCCGGCACGGCCTGGCACTGGCCCTCGCGACGCTGGCGGTCGGCGTGGCCGCGAGCCGTTTCGTCTTCGCCCAGCCGTACGCGACCTCGGGCCTGACCGTGTCCCGCCCGGCGGGCCTGGGCGACGACCGCGCGTACTACAGCGTCGAACTCGCCCTGCTGCTCTGCTCGTTGCTGGCGGTCGCCGCGTTGCGCCGGGGGCGCCCGGGCCGCGCGCTGGCGGCCATGCGCGACCACGAGGAGGGCGCGGCCGCCTCGGGCGTGCCCGTCCCCGCGCTCAAACTCCTCGCGTTCGTCACCGGCGCAGCCCTCGCCGCGCTCGGCGGCGGGCTGCTCTCGATGGGGCTGCGCACCTTCGACCCGGGCGCGTACGACCCGGTGCGCGGGCTGCTCTGGTTCGCGGCGGTGGTGGTCCTGGGCGCCGACAACCCGCTGGGGGCGCTCGCCGGGGCGGCGCTCCTCGTGGGCCTGGACGCGGGCACGCAAGGCGGAGTGGCGGCGGCCGTCGTCGGTCTGCTCGCGCTGCTGATCGGCCGCTTCCCGCAGGTCCACGAGCTGCTGTCGCGGTGGCGGCGACCCGCGCGCGTGCAGCCTCCGCCTCCGTCGCCCCGCAAGGCGCTCCCAGTGGGCCCGCCCCTGCAGCTCACCGCGCACGGAGTACGGCTCTCGTACGGCCCGTACACCGTCCTGGCCGGGGTCGACCTGGCCGTGCCGCCGGGCGAGGTCACCGCGCTGATCGGCGGCAACGGCGCAGGCAAGACCACCCTGTTCCACTGTCTGTGCGGCACCCTGCGCCCCGACGCGGGCCGGGTCGCGCTCGGCGGGGACGACATCACCCGCCGCCCGGCCCACGCCCGCACCCGGCTCGGCATCGCGCGGACCTTCCAGCAGATCGCGGTGTTCCCCTCGCTGACCGTGGAGGAGAACGTACGGGTCGGGGCCGAGCAGGGCCGCGTGCGGGACCCGGCCGCCGTGGAGCAGGCGCTGCGGCTGATGGGCCTGGCGGGCGGGGTGCGGCGGCTGCCCGCGGCCGGGCTGCCGACCGGCACGCTGCGCCGCGTCGAGCTCGGCCGGGCGCTCGCGGGCCGCCCGCACACCCTGCTGCTCGACGAACCCGCGGCCGGACTGGACGCCGCCGAGATCCGCGAACTGGCCCGGGTGCTGCGCGCGCTGGCCGCCGACGGCATGGCCGTGCTCGTCGTCGAGCACGACCTCGACCTGGTCGCGGACATCGCCGACCGGGTCCATGTGATGCGGGCGGGACGGATCGAATGAGCGCGCGGCGCGGAGGCGGGTCATGGGCGTCGAGATCGAACTGAGCGGCGCCCGGGTGCGGTACGGGCCGCTGGAGGCGCTGCACGGGATCGACCTGGCCGTGCCCGCCCGCGCCCTCACCGTCCTGCTCGGCCGCAACGGCTCCGGGCGCACCACGGCCCTGCGCGCCCTGGCGGGCACGGTGCCGCTGGCCGCCGGGCGGGTGGTGTGGCGGGGCGCCAATGTCACCCGGCTGCCCGCCCACGTACGGGCCCGGCGGGGCCTCTGCCTCGTCCCGGACACCCGGGCCGTGCACGCCGGGCTGACCGTCGCCGAGAACCTCGAACTGGCCGCCGCCTCCAGCGACTTCACGGTCGCGCTCGACGGGTATCCGGAGCTGCGCCCTCTCCTCACCCGCCGGGCGGGCACGCTCTCCGGCGGCGAGCAGCGGATGCTCGCCGTCTCGCGCGCGCTGCTGCGCGGCGCCCGCCTCGTCCTGCTCGACGAGCCCACCCAGGGCATGTCCCCGCAGGTCGCGGACCGTACGTACGACCTGCTCGCAGAGCTGGCCCGGGACGCGGCCGTCGTCGTCGCGGAACAGCGGCTGCCGCCCGGCCGCACCGCGATCGTGCATCAACTGCGGCGCGGGCGCGTGGTATTCAGCGGCGAGAGCGCCGAGTTCGGCGACCACTCGCCCGAATGAGCCCCACCCGGTCGGACGACCGGATGGGGCTCAGATACCCACGCTCGCCCGACTGCCTACAGCGCGAGCGTCTGCCCGGGCAGGATCAGGTCCGGGTCGGCGCCGATGACGGCCTTGTTGGCCTCGTACAGCGACTGCCAGCCCGTGCCGTGGGCCGCCGCGATGGTGGAGAGCGTGTCGCCGTCACGCACGGTGTACTGGCCGCCGCGCGCGGAGCGGTCGGCCCGCACGGGCGGCCGCTCGACCGAGGTGACCCGCTTCGGCTCGGCCTGGCGTGTTTCGGCCTTGCCCGATTCCGCCTTGTGCGGCTGGGACTTGGGCGCGTGGAACGACTTCGACACGGTCTTGGGCGCGGAGTGCTTGGCGGGCTTGGGCGCCGAGGGCGCGTCCCCGTACGCACCCGCGCTGACCGAGCAGGAGGGCCACGCACCCCAGCCCTGCGCGTGCTGGAGCCGGGTGGCGACGGCTATCTGCTGCGCCCGACTGGCCCCGTCGGCGGTGGACGCGTACGCCCCGCCGCCGTACGCCCGCCAGGAGCCGGCGGAGAACTGGAGCCCGCCGTAGTAGCCGTTACCGGTGTTGATGTGCCAGTTTCCTCCGCTCTCGCACTGGGCGATGCGGTCCCACACCGCACCGTCCGCCGCGCCCGCCGGGCCGGCGGAGACCGCGAGCAGGGCCAACGGTGCCGCCACCACGGCGGCTCCGATCAGCGCCGCTGTGCCACGGGAGCGCCTGGAGCCGGAACGACTGGTACCAACAGACATGAAGTCCCTCTTCCGAAGGACCCGGGGTTCCCCCTTGACGCCACGGCCCTCGACGCGTCCGGCGTCTCGGTCCGTGCCGCCCCGCCCGCCGGGGTCGTGCGCTTGCCTGTGGTGCGGTCGTACGAGTCGTACTCGTTCGTGCGGCCGTACGGGGCGGGCTGCCCGGGCGGTGCTCGATGCACACGGCGTGGAATGTAGGGACCGGATCACCCTGGTATCAACCAATGCCTTGTCATTCCAGGCCAGTTGACTATTACCCCGGGTAACGGCTATTTCCGGACACCCACTTGATTGAGGGATTTCAGGATTTGTCGACCTGCTGTCCAGCTGATCTGTGACTCAGCTCACCGGGTCAACTTCCGTGTGACTGCCACCTGTTGACGCGGAGTAAGGAATTCCGGGGGCGCGCTCACGCTGTGCGCCCGCCGGTTCGATTCCGTTCGCCTCGGAGCGTGACCCCTGCCACAGATCCGCCGTTGTCCTTTCAGGAGCCGGGAACCACCCGGCGCACGCATCCAGTAGGAGCCACCCGTGCCGCGCATGCTCGACGTCAGCGAGGACGTCCGCGCCGAGATCGGCGACGAAGAAGCCGACCGGCTGCTCGCCGGCGAGAACGCCCCGGGCAGCTACGACTGCACCTCCTGCCGCACCCCGGGCGACTCGGAGCACGAGGCGACCAGCACCGTGCTCTTCGTCGGCGACGAGACCGCCGTCCTCGCCTTCGCCCACGCCTCCTGCATCCCCTCCCAGGTCGTCCAGGTCTCCGAGGAGCAGCTCCAGGGGGCCGTGCGGTCCATCACCGGCGACGAGTTCGGCGGCGCCGCGCCCGAGCAGGCCGTGCTCGGCATCACCAGCGGCCTCATCCTGATCGAGGGCGCGCTGCACCCGGCGCTCGTCGTGGAGCCGACCGCCCCGATCGCCCGCCCCGGCTCGGGCGGCACCGTGGACGAGTTCCTGCCGCTCCTCATCGAGCAGGGCTTCGTGCCGGTCACCGAGGTCGGCCGGATGCCGTCGGTCCTCAACGGCTGGTCCGTGCTGCTCGCGATGGGCCAGCTGCACGCGATCCTCCAGCCGGGCACGGGAGGCGGCGGCAGCCCCGTCTCGTGGTGGCAGGCCCACCAGCCGCTCCAGGTGACCGAGGGCTGGCGCGCGGCCGCCAACCGCACCCAGCGCGTCCTGGTGTTCGCGGCCCCGGTCGGCTCGATCGGCCAGCAGCCCCGTGAGGACCTGCTGCGCGACGCGCTGGAGAAGGCGGCCTCCGACGGCACGCTGGTGTCGGCGGCGATGCCCCTGGCGGGCACGTGAGCTGAGCCGACGGCCCCGCACCCCGGGGTCCGGGCCTCGCATCGGCCCGGGCCCCGGGGTGCGTCGGGGCGCCGAGCCGATTCAGCCGAACTGTTCCATCGGGGCGCCCGGGGCGGATTCAACGCGGCCCGCAGGTCGCCCGTTCAGCCGGTACAGCGGCGGCCGCGTGAGCGCCCCGCGCACGCGGGGATGTCCCGGTGCATCCGTTCGCACGCGATATCCGCGCTGGGGCCCGCATCCGACGGCCCTCGGGGTCGTTGGCACATACGTGCACTCATACGAGCCCTCCCGCCAGCCGTACCAGTCGCAGATCCCCTCCATGCGCCCCGCGCAGGACCTGTTCGGCGGGCTCTCCGCCACCCCGATCTACGACGCGCTGTACTCCGAGTACCGCCGGTCCTTCCGGGCGCTGCCGGGCGATCGCAGCGGCGAGGACGACCTCGGCTTCCGCAGCTTCGCGGCCCTGGCCCACGCCGGGGCGCACGGCTTCCGCGGCGGCCACCAGCACCACGCCCAGCCGTTCCACCCGCAGGGCCCGCACCCCCAGACCGTGCCCAGCCTGACCGCGTACCCCGCGCACAGCGGTGTCACCTGGCAGATGAGCGGCATGGCCACGGGCGCCATGCCCACCGGCGTCGGCGCGGGCACCGCCCATATGACAGGGCGGCAGCACACCGGGCTCCATCAGCTCCCGGCCGCACTGCCGCCCGCCCCGCGCAGAGGGCTGTAGCAGCCCCCGCGCCGGGGTTACTTCTTCTTGTTGGCGCCGCGCTTCTCGCGCACCCGCACCGAGATGTGGATCGGGGTGCCCTCGAAGCCGAACTCCTCGCGCAGGCGGCGCTCGACGAAGCGGCGGTAGCCGTGCTCCAGGAAGCCGGAGGCGAAGAGCACGAACCGCGGCGGCTTGGTGCCCGCCTGCGTACCGAACAGGATGCGCGGCTGCTTGCCGCCGCGGATCGGGTGCGGGTGGGCGGCGACGATCTCACCGAGGAAGGCGTTGAGCCGACCGGTCGGGACGCGCGTCTCCCAGCCCGCCAGCGCGGTCTCGATGGCCGGGACCAGCTTCTCCATGTGACGGCCGGTCAGCGCCGAGACGTTGACGCGCGGGGCCCAGGCCACCTGCTGCATCTCGGTCTCGATCTCGCGCTCCAGGTAGTAGCGGCGCTCCTCGTCGAGGTCGTCCCACTTGTTGTACGCGATGACGACGGCACGGCCCGACTCGACGGCCATGGTGATGATGCGCTGGTCCTGGACGCTGATGTTCTCGGTCGCGTCGATCAGGATGACCGCGACCTCGGCCTTCTCGACGGCGGCGGCCGTGCGCAGCGAGGCGTAGTAGTCGGCGCCCTGCTGGAGGTGGACCCGCTTGCGGATGCCCGCGGTGTCGATGAACTTCCAGGTCACCCCGCCGAGCTCGATCAGCTCGTCGACCGGGTCGCGGGTGGTGCCGGCCAGCTCGTTGACGACGACGCGGTCCTCCTTCGCCACCTTGTTCAGGAGCGAGGACTTGCCGACGTTCGGGCGGCCGATGAGCGCGATGCGGCGGGGGCCGCCGACGGCGGCGGTGCCGAAGGTCTGCGCGGGCGCCTCGGGCAACGCCTCCAGGACGGCGTCCAGCATGTCGCCGGTGCCGCGGCCGTGCAGCGAGGAGACGGGGTGCGGCATGCCGAGGCCGAGCGACCACAGCGCGGCGGCGTCCGACTCGCCCGACTGGCCGTCCACCTTGTTGGCGCACAGCACGACGGGCTTGCCGGCCCGGCGCAGCAGCTTGACGACGGCCTCGTCGGTGTCGGTGGCGCCGACCTTGGCGTCCACGACGAAGACACAGGCGTCGGCGGCCTCGATCGCGTACTCCGCCTGGGCGGCCACGGACGCGTCGATGCCGAGCACGTCCTGCTCCCAGCCGCCGGTGTCGACGACCTTGAAGCGGCGGCCGGCCCACTCCGCCTCGTAGGTGACGCGGTCGCGGGTGACGCCCGGCTTGTCCTCGACGACCGCCTCGCGGCGGCCGATGATGCGGTTCACCAGGGTCGACTTGCCGACGTTCGGGCGGCCGACGACGGCGAGGACGGGCAGCGGGCCATGGCCCGCCTCCTCGATCGCGCCCTCGACGTCCTCGATGTCGAAGCCCTCTTCCGCGGCGAGCTCCATGAACTCCGCGTACTCGGCGTCGCCAAGCGCTCCGTGGTCGTGCTGGTCGTTCATGAAGTCCGTTCCTCGTTCTGCGTCATCGATGGACCGGGCGTCCGGTCCACTACTCAAGTCTCAAGTCTCGCTCAGCGCCCGGTGAGGCGCCTGGCGTTTTCCAGGTGGCCGGTGAGCCGTTCCTGGATCCGTACGGTCGCCTCGTCCAGCGCCGTCCGGGTCCGCCGTCCGCTGCCGTCCCCGGCCTGGAAGGCGTCGCCGAAGACGACGTCGACCCGGCTGCGCAGGGGCGGCAGCGCCTTTATCAGCCGCCCCGGGCGCTCGGTGCTGCCCAGGACCGCCACGGGGACGATGGGCGCCCCCGACCGTACGGCGAAGTAGGCGAGGCCGGCCCGCAGCGAGGCGAAGTCGCCGTCGCCCCGGGTGCCCTCGGGGAAGATCCCGAGCACCCCGCCGTTGTCGAGCACGGCCAGCGCGTCGGTGATCGCCGTGCGGTCGGCCGACGAGCGGTCGACCTTCACCTGGCCGATCCCCTCCAGGAAGGGTCCCAGAGGCCCGACGAAGGCCTCCTTCTTGATCAGGAAGTGGGTGCTGCGCGGGGCGGTGCCCATCACCATCGGGCCGTCGATGTTGTGCGAGTGGTTGACGGCGAGGATCACCGGGCCGCTCGCCGGAACCCGCCAGGCGCCGAGCACCCGGGGCTTCCACAGCCCGTACATCAGCCCGACGCCGATCCGGCGCCCGATCTCGGCGCCCCGCTCGGCGACAGGCGGGTGCGGCGCGAAGCGCCTCGATGAGGGGCGGTGGCCGGGTGACGGGAGGGATGTCACTTGGCGGCCCGCTTCTCCTCGATGAGGGTGACCACGCACTCGATGACCTGGTCGAGGGTGAGCTCGGTGGTGTCCACCTCGACGGCGTCGTCGGCCTTGGCCAGCGGGGAGGTCTTACGGCTGGAGTCCGCCGCGTCCCGCTTGATCAGGGCTTCCTTCGTGGTGGCCACGTCGACGCCCTTCAGCTCACCGCTGCGCCGGGCGGCGCGCGCCTCCGGGGACGCGGTGAGGAACACCTTCAGGTCGGCGTCGGGCAGCACCGTCGTACCGATGTCGCGGCCCTCGACCACGATGCCGGTCTCGGCGGCGGCCGCCGTGTCCCGCTGGAGCTGGGTGATGAGCGCCCGCACCTCCGGGACGGCGCTGACCGCGCTGACCTTGGCGGTGACCTCCTGCGTACGGATCGGACCGGACGCGTCGAGGCCGTCCACCGTGATGGTGGGCGCCGAGGGGTCGGTGCCGGAGACGATGACGGGCTTGGCGGCCGCGGTGGCGATCGCCGCCGGGTCCTCCGTGTCGACATCGTTGCTCAGCATCCACCAGGTGATCGCCCGGTACTGGGCGCCGGTGTCCAGGTAGCTCAGCCCCAGCTTGGCGGCGACCGCCCTGGAGGTGCTGGACTTGCCGGTGCCGGAAGGGCCGTCGATGGCGACGATCACAGCTGCCGGAGCGGTCCGGGCGGCGCTTTCCACGGTGACGGACACCTTCCTGGTACGGAGACGGGGTGGGCGGGCACACTTCCGCCCCGCACCAAGGTTACTGGCTCATACGTGCGGCCCGTTCCGGCGCCTGCTGCCGGATCGCCCAGCCCCGCTCCCGCAGGGACGCGGTGAGGCCCGGCGCGGCGGCCGGCTCGACCATCAGCTGGACCAGACCGGCCTGCTGGGCGGTGGCGTGGTCGATCCGCACATCCTCGATGTTGACCCCGGCCCGGCCGGCGTCCGCGAAGATCCGGGCCAGCTCGCCCGGCTGGTCGCTGATGAGCACCGCGACGACCTCGTACACCGTGGGGGCCGCGCCGTGCTTGCCGGGCACCCGCTCGCGGCCCGCGTTGCCGCGCCGCAGCACGTCCTCGACATCGGCCGCGCCGCCGCGCCGCTTCTGCTCGTCGGAGGACTCCAGGGAGCGCAGCGCCCGTACCGTCTCGTCCAGGTCGGCGGCGATGCCGGACAGCACGTCCGCGACCGGGCCCGGGTTGGCGGAGAGGATCTCCACCCACATCCGGGGGTCGGAGGCGGCGATCCGGGTCACGTCCCGTATGCCCTGGCCGCACAGCCGCACCGCCGTCTCGTCCGCCTCCGCGAGCCGGGCGGCGACCATGGAAGACACCAGCTGCGGGGTGTGCGAGACGAGCGCGACCGCGCGGTCGTGCGCGTCAGCGTCCATCACCACGGGCACCGCGCGGCAGAGCGCGACCAGCTCCAGGGCGAGGTTCAGCACCTCGGTGTCGGTGTCCCGGGTCGGGGTGAGCACCCAGGGGCGGCCCTCGAAGAGGTCGGCGGTGGCGGCCAGCGGCCCCGAGCGCTCCTTGCCGGACATCGGATGCGTACCGATGTACGCGGAGAGGTCGCAGCCCAGTGCCTCCAGCTCGCGGCGCGGGCCGCCCTTGACGCTGGCGACGTCTATGTACGCCCGGGCCGCGCCCGTACGGATCGCCCCGGCGAGCGTGGCCGCGACATGGGCGGGCGGCACCGCGACCACCGCCAGGTCCACCTGGCCCTCGGGCGGGTCGTCCGTCCCGGCGCCGAGCGCGGCCGCGGTCCGGGCCTGGGCCGGGTCGTGGTCGACGAGGTGGACGGTGACCCCGCGCCCGGCGAGGGCGAGCGCGGCGGAGGTACCGATCAGGCCGGTACCGATGACGAGTGCGGTCCTCACTGGGCGATGTCCTTGCGACGTGCGGCGCCGGGTGGCGTGAACTCCCTGGCCCGGAACTCCGGACCTGAGACCTAAAGCCTAGTCAGCTCCACTGACACCCGGGCACGGCGTCCGCCGTACGGACGGCATGGGGTAGAACGAGGGGATGATCTTCCATGTGGTCCCGCTGTCCGACTGGAACGCGGCCGGGACGGCCCCGTACGCCCCATCCTCCCTCGCGTCCGAGGGCTTCGTGCACTGCTCCGGCGACCGCGCGACCGCGCTGGCGATCGCGGACGCGCACTACGGGGACGAGTCGGCGCCGCTGCTCGTCCTGTCCATCGACGAGGCCGCGCTGGGCGCCGAGGTCCGCTGGGAGGGCCGGGACGGGGCCTTCCCTCATGTGTACGGCCCGATCGAGCGGGCGGCGGTCACGGGCGTCGTACAGCTGCACCGGGCCGCGGGGAAGTGGACCACGCCGTAACAGCGGACCGCGCCCTGACGGCTGGGCCATACGGCGTACCGCACGCGCGCGTCGCCGCCTTCGCGGCGGGGGTGCACCAAGATGGCACCCCATGGAGACGGCAACCACCCGCCGCGCGGTCCTCGCGGCGGCCGCGGGCACGGCCGCGCTGGCGAGCTGCGGCAAGAGCGACCACACGAGCGGCGGTACGGGCAGTACGCAGCAGGGCGCCGGGGGCGGTGGCGTACTGGCGAAGACGTCCGACATCCCGGTGGGCGGCGGGAAGGTGTTCGCGGCCGAGAAGGTCGTGGTGACCCAGCCGGAGGCCGGCACCTTCAAGGCGTTCTCGGCGATCTGCACCCACCAGGGCTGCACGGTCAAGGACGTCTCCAACGGCACGATCAACTGCCCCTGCCACGGCAGCAAGTACCGCGTGGCCGACGCCTCGGTGGCGTCCGGCCCGGCCCCGCGCCCCCTCGCGCCCGAGCGCATCACGGTCGAAAACCAGTCGATCCGCCTGGCCTGACCGGCCACAATCGCCGGATGACGCCCGATCTGCCCGACCTGCTCGTCCGCGACCACACCGTGTACTCCTGCGTGATGGGGTCACGCGCCTTCGGCCTGGCCACGTCCGCCAGCGACACGGACCGCCGGGGCGTCTTCGTGGCCCCCACCGAGCTGTTCTGGCACTTCGACAAGCCGCCGACGCACGTCGAGGGCCCCGCCGAGGAGCAGTTCAGCTGGGAGCTGGAACGATTCTGCGAACTGGCCCTGCGCGCCAACCCCAACATCCTGGAGTGCCTGCACTCACCGCTGGTCGAGCAGATCGACGACACCGGGCGGGAACTTCTCACCCTGCGCGAGGCGTTCCTCTCCCGACGGGCCCACGAGACGTTCACCGGCTACGCGGTGAGCCAGCGCCGGAAGCTGGAGGCGGACGTCCGGGTGCACGGCGCCCCGCGCTGGAAGCACGCCATGCACCTCCTGCGCCTGCTGACGAGCTGCCGCGACCTGCTGCGCACCGGGGCCCTCACGATCGACGTCGGCGAGGAGCGCGACCGTCTGCTGGCCGTCAAGCGCGGCGAAGTGCCGTGGCCGCAGGTCGAGTCCCGGATGACCCGGCTGGCCGAGGAGTGCGAGCGGGCGGCGGGCCGCACTCCCCTGCCGGCCGAGCCGGACCGCACCCGGGTGGCGGACTTCCTGTTCCGGGTGCGGCGCGAGTCGGCGCTCACGCGTCCCAGAGCGCTCCGAGCGCGATGAGCTCACCGCGGTACTCGATCCGTTCCGCCCATTCCTTCGGCCAGGCCGCGACGCCCAGGTGAGCCCCCGCGAACGCGCCCGCGAGGCAGGCGATGGAGTCCGAGTCGCCCCTGGTGCAGGCGGCCCGGCGCAGGGCCGTCAGCGGCTCCGAGGGGAAGAGCAGGAAGCAGACCAGGGCCGTGGCCAGCGCCTCCTCGGCGACCCAGCCGTCCCCGGTCTCCAGGCACGGGTCCGTCTCCGGCGACGGGTTGTGCAGCGCCTTGAGGACCCGGTCCAGGGCGTCCAGGCACTCGTCCCAGCCGCGCGCCATGAAGGCCGCCGGGCTCTCGTCGTGGGCGTGCGTCCACAGGTCGCCCAGCCACCGGTCGTGGTAGCGGGTGCGGTTCTCGTACGCGTACGAGCGCAGCTGGCCGACCAGGCCCACCGGGTCGGCGCCCTGGGCGAGCAGGAAGACCGCGCGGGCGGTCAGATCGCTCGCCGCCAGCGCCGTCGGGTGGCCGTGGGTGAGCGCCGCCTGGAGCTGGGCCGCGCCCGCCCGCTGCTCCTCGCTCAGCCCCGGCACCAGACCCACCGGCGCGACCCGCATGTTCGCGCCGCAGCCCTTGGAGCCGACCTGGCTCGCCTGCTGCCAGGGCCGTTCGCTGTCGAGGAGCCCGCAGGCGACCAGGCAGGTGCGCCCGGGCGCCCGGTTGTTCTCCGGCGAGTGGTACCAGTCCACGAACTCCTCGCGCACCGGCCGCTCCAGGCGGCGCGGGCCGAGCAGACCGCGGTCCATGGCGGCCCGTATGCCCCGCCCGACCGCGAGCGTCATCTGGGTGTCGTCGGTGACGATCGCGGGCTTGGGCAGCCGCATCTCCCGCCACGGCCCGCACTTGGCCAGGATCGCGGGCACGTCGCTGAACTCGGTCGGGAAGCCCAGGGCGTCCCCGAGCGCGAGTCCGACCAGCGACCCGGTGGCCGCCTGTTTGGCTCGGCTGGTCACTCGACTGTTCATGAGGGTCGTCCTTCCGGGCGCAGTAGCGGCGGGTGCAGCGCGGTCGCCACGCCCGCCCGGTACAGCGCGGCCGGCTTGCCCCGGCCGCCGGTCAGACGCGCGGCGCCCGCCACCGGCTCCACGAAACCGGGCGTGGCGAGGACCTTGCGTCGGAAGTTGGGCCGGTCGAGGGCGGTGCCCCAGACCGTCTCGTAGACCTGTTGCAGCTCGCCGAGGGTGAACTCGGGCGAGCAGAAGGCCGTGGCCAGGCAGCTGTATTCGAGCTTGGCGCCGATACGGTCGCGCGCGTCGGCGAGGATCCGCTCGTGGTCGAAGGCGAGAGTTCCGTACGTGCCGAAGGGCACCCACTGCGCGTGCGCCGCGTCCCCGCCGCCGCGCGGCTCGGGAAGGTCCGGCACCAGGGCGGTGTAGGCGACCGACACCACCCGCATCCGGGGGTCGCGGTCCGGGTCGCTGTACGTCCGCAGCTGTTCCAGGTGCAGACCGGCGACGACCGGATCGCTGAGCCCGGTCTCCTCGGCCAGCTCGCGCCGCGCCGCCTGTCCCGCGCTCTCCCTGGGCAGCACGAACCCGCCCGGCAGCGCCCATTCGCCCTTGTACGGCTCCTCGCCGCGCCGGATCAGCAGGACGTGCAGCCCGCCGTCCCGGACCGTCCAGACGGCGAGGTCGACGGTGACCGCGAACGGCACGAAGGCGTACGGGTCGTAGCCCTCCGGCACCCTGGCCGCGCTCGCCATCACTCGCCACCTCCATCAGCTTTATAGTCATTCTGACTATAAAGCTGATGCGGGGGCGCGCACAACCGGCGCGCGCGGACAGCACGAAGCCCGGCCCCCATGGATCAGGGACCGGGCTTGGAGCCTGTCTTCGTCGGACAGCTGCCGACCGGGCGACCTACAGGCCGACCTCGCGCATCAGCATGCCCACCTCGGTGTTGGTGAGGCGGCGCAGCCAGCCGGACTTCTGGTCGCCGAGCGCGATCGGGCCGAAGGAGACCCGGACCAGCTTCTCCACCGGGAAGCCCGCCTCGGCCATCATGCGGCGCACGATGTGCTTACGGCCCTCGTGGAGCTCGATCTCGACCAGGTAGTTCTTGCCGGTCTGCTGGACGACCCGGAACGCGTCCGCACGCGCGTAGCCGTCCTCCAGCTGGATGCCCTCCTTGAGCCGCTTGCCGATCTCGCGCGGCAGCGGACCGGTGATGGCCGCCAGGTAGGTCTTCTTCACGCCGTACTTGGGGTGGGTCAGACGGTGGGCCAGCTCGCCGTGGTTGGTGAGCAGGATGATGCCCTCGGTCTCGGTGTCGAGACGGCCGACGTGGAAGAGCCGCGTCTCGCGGTTCGTCACGTAGTCGCCCAGGCACTGGCGGCCGTCCGGGTCCTCCATCGTGGAGACGACACCGGCCGGCTTGTTGAGCGCGAAGAACAGGTACGACTGGGTGGCGACGGTCAGGCCGTCCACCTTGATCTCGTCGCGCTCCGGGTCGACACGCAGGCCCTGCTCGACCACGATCTCGCCGTTGACCTCGACGCGGGACTGCTCGATCAGCTCCTCGCACGCACGCCGCGAGCCCATGCCGGCCCGGGCGAGCACCTTCTGCAGCCGCTCGCCCTCCTGCTCGGCGCCCGGGAAGGTCTTGGGGGTCTTGATCTCCGGCTTGTCCGCGTACCGGTCGCGGTTGCGCTGCTCGATCTTGGCGTCGAGCTCGCGCGGGCGGGCCTGGCCCATCCGCTGGCCGTGCGGGCCACGGCGCACCGGGGTGCCGCCCTGCGGCGACTTGGGGCCGCCCTTGGCGCCGCCGCGCGCGGACGCGCCGCGACCGCTGCGCGGGGCGTCCGAGGAGCCGCCCACGTCGTACGTGCGCTCCTCGGGGCGGAGCGGGCGCTGCTTGCCGCTGCCGCTCTGGCGCGGGCCACCGCCCTGGCGCTGGCCGTCCCGGCCACCACCGGAGCCGCCCCGGCCGCCGCCACCGCCGCTGCTGCCGCGGCCGCCGCTGTTGCCACCACGGCTCCCGCCGTTGTTTCCGCTGCTGTTCCTGCCGCTGCTTCGCATCAAATTTCCGTCTTGTCGTCTACGTGGGTTTCCGGGGCGTCCAGCGCGTCCGGATCGAACGACGGCACACCTTCCAGCGTCTCGGCCTCGATCGCGTCCGCCTCGGGGAGGAAGGGCGCGAGCTCCGGGAGCTCGTCCAGGCCGCGCAGGCCCATCCGCTCCAGAAAGTAGTTCGTCGTCCTGTACAGGATCGCACCTGTTTCGGGTTCCGTCCCCGCCTCGTCCACCAGACCCCGCTGGAGGAGGGTCCGCATGACGCCGTCGCAGTTGACCCCACGTACGGCCGAGACCCGCGAACGGCTCACCGGCTGGCGGTACGCGACGACCGCCAGGGTCTCCAGGGCCGCCTGGGTGAGCCGCGCCTGCTGGCCGTCCAGGACGAACCCCTCGACGGCCTCCGCGTACTCCGCGCGGCTGTAGAACCGCCAGCCGCCCGCCACGAGCCGCAGCTCGAAGCCGCGCCCCTGGACGGTGTACTCGTCCGCCAGCTCCCGCAGCGCGTCCGCCACGGCCCGCCGGGGCCGGTCGAGGACCTTCGCCAGGTGCTCCTCGGTGGCGGGCTCGTCGACGACCATCAGGACGGCTTCGAGGGCGGGCTTGAGCGCGACCTGCTCCGCTGAGCCGTCCTCTTCCGGTTCGCCGTTCACGCGCTCTCCACCTCCACGACTTGGTCGAACTCGTCCGTGACGGCCGGCTGGTCCCCGTCGCCCCCGCTCCACCGCACCACGAGCTCCCCCAGGGCCTCGTCCTGGTCGAGGACGACGGCCTTCTCCCGGTAGAGCTCCAGCAGGGCGAGGAAGCGGGCGACGACGGTGAGGGTGTCGGCCGCGTCCAGCGTCAGCTCCCGGAAACTGACATCCCCGCGCTCGCGAAGCATCGCCACGACGACGGCCGCCTGCTCCCGTACGGAGACGAGCGGCGCGTGGATGTGATCGATGTACACCTGCGGCTTGGCCTTCGGCTGCATGGCCTTGACCGCCAGCTTGGCGAACCCCTCGGCGCCGATGCTGATGACGACCTCGGGCAGCAGCTCGGCGTGGTGCGCCTCAAGTCCGACGGTACGGGGGTACCGGCGCGCCTCGTCGTCGAGCCGCGCGCTGAAGATGTCCGCGATGCGCTTGTACGCGCGGTACTGGAGCAGCCGCGCGAACAGCAGGTCGCGCGCCTCTAGCAGCGCGAGATCGGCCTCGTCCTCGACCTCGGCGACGGGCAGCAGCCGAGCGGCCTTGAGGTCGAGCAGGGTGGCCGCGACGACCAGGAACTCGGTGGTCTGATCGAGATCCCAGTCCGGCCCCATGGCCCGGATGTGCGCCATGAACTCATCGGTCACCTTCGACAACGCGACCTCGGTCACGTCCATCTTGTGCTTCGAGATGAGCTGAAGCAGCAGGTCGAAGGGCCCTTCGAAGTTGGCAAGCCGGACTTGAAAGCGCCCGTCACCGACCTCGGGCCGCGCCTCCAGGGGCGCGGGGGACTGCGCGACCGGCCCGGCACGGTCCGCAGCCGGAGCGGCGACCGGCACGGGGTCCGGGGGCGGAGCCTCCGGGAGAACTTCCACCCCCGGACCGCGACCCAGGACGCGGCGGCGCCCCCGCGCGGCGGGAACGTTCGGGTCGTCGGCGGTGGGCAAGAGGCGGTCCAGGGGGTGCGGAGCGGGCGGTACGAGGCGCGGCGGGACGCACGGCGCAGGCTAGTGCTACCGGCCCCGCAGACGCCGTACGAGGATGCTCGCGTCGCCACGCGACTCCAGGTCGGCCAGGACCACCGCGACGGCCTCGCGCACGATCCGCCCGCGGTCGACCGCGAGCCCGTGCTCCCCGCGCAGGACCAGGCGGGCGTGCTCCAGGTCCATCAGCTCCTCCGCGGAGACGTACACCGTGATCTTCTCGTCGTGCCGCTCACGGCCGCTGGGGCGCCGGTTGGCCGCCCGGGCCCGCCGGCGCTGCTGCGCGGTGCTGGAGGCGGCAGGAGCGGCCGGACGGGCCCCCTTGGCGGCCTCGGCGGGCGCCGCCGTGCGGCTGCGCGGCTCGGCCGAGGCCGACTCCTCCTCGGCGGCCGAGTGCTCGGACGCGGACTCGTCCGCCGCCCCGGGGTCGCTCTCGCCCGCCGGACCCGGCACCCGTGCCTCGCCGTTGGTCCGCCTCGGGGCGGAGGACTGGAGCGCCATCCCTCCGGTCGTACGGAACAGTTCGTCGGCCCCGGGCAGACTCACTCGGCGTGACACCGGGCGAGCACCTCCCTGGCGAGCTGACGGTAGGCGGCGGCGCCGACGGAGTTGGACGCGTACGTGGTGATGGGCTCGCCCGCGACCGTGGTCTCCGGGAAGCGCACCGTGCGGCCGATCACCGTGTGGTACACGTGGTCGTCGAAGGCCTCGACCACACGGGCCAGGACCTCGCGGCTGTGCACCGTGCGCGAGTCGTACATCGTGGCGAGGATGCCGTCGAGCTCCAGGTCGGGGTTGAGCCGCTCCTGGACCTTCTCGATCGTCTCGGTCAGCAGGGCGACACCGCGCAGCGCGAAGAACTCGCACTCCAGCGGCACGATCACCTTGTGAGCCGCCGTCAGGGCGTTGACGGTGAGCAGGCCGAGCGAGGGCTGACAGTCGATCACGATGTAGTCGTAGTCGGCCATCAGGGGCTTGAGCGCACGCTGGAGCGTGGACTCGCGGGCCACCTCGCTCACCAACTGCACTTCGGCGGCGGAGAGGTCGATGTTGCTCGGCAGCAGGTCCATGTTGGGAACCGCGGTCTTGAGCAGGACCTCGTCGGCCGACATGCCCCGCTCCATGAGCAGGTTGTAGACCGTCAGGTCGAGCTCCATCGGGTTCACGCCCAGGCCCACCGAGAGGGCGCCCTGCGGGTCGAAGTCGACGAGCAGCACCCGGCGTCCGTACTCCGCGAGCGCGGCACCCAGGTTGATGGTCGACGTGGTCTTGCCGACGCCGCCCTTCTGGTTGCACATCGCGATGATCTTCGCGGGACCGTGGTCGGTCAGCGGACCCGGGATCGGGAAGTACGGCAGCGGCCGTCCGGTGGGGCCGATCCGCTCACGGCGCTGGCGTGCGGCGTCGGGGGCGAGGGTGGCCGCGTACTCGGGGTCGGGCTCGTACTCGGCGTCGGGGTCGTAGAAGTGCCCCTGGGGCACCTCGTCGTAGTCGGCGAAAGCGGCGGTCTCGCGGCCGCTCTCGTTGCCGGCCATGGCGTTCACGTGTAGGCCGTCCATCATCCGTGGGGCTGTCGTCATGTGCGGGGTGGTTGCGAAGGCGCGGACCGCGACGGAGCCGACAGCCTCAGCAGGCCCCGAAGGGCCATGGCCCCGTGCGGGCATCCCTGGTTGACCACCTCCGGGAGTAAATGTCGACTCATTCACAAGTCGTCTTACCTCCTTGGAAGTGACCAGGAAACTTTATCGATAGGTCAGCGTGGCACCATGCCGACGGTTGGCGACTCTATGGCGTGTCACCGGTCCGCAGCAACACAATCCGCCGGACCCGGCCGGATGTGTCGGCAATGGAACACCACTCTGTCAAGGGCGTACAGGCGTCAGAGCGCACGTTTCGGGGGTGCGCGAAACGGTTAAACAGTTACGTTCGAGGCGAGTTGAGCGAGCCTGCCACACTCCGGTGGAAGTGTCGTGATACACACCCGGCCGGACCTTGGTCGACAAGGTCCGGCCGGGCGTGTGAGGTTGACGGCCCGGGTTGACGAACCGTTTTTTTAGAGCGTCTGATCAGCCGATCAGCGTGCTGAGCTCAAGGGTCTCCAGGCCGTGGGCCTCGGCGACCGGGCCGTAAACGACCTGGCCGTCATGGGTGTTGAGGCCCAGGGCGAGCGCCGGGTCGCGGCGCAGCGCCTCGACCCAGCCGTTGTTCGCCAGCGACACGATGTAGGGCAGCGTGGCGTTGGTGAGCGCGTACGTGGAGGTGTTCGGCACCGCGCCCGGCATGTTGGCGACGCAGTAGAAGACCGAGTTGTGGACCATGAAGGTCGGCTCGGCGTGGGTGGTCGGACGGGAGTCCTCGAAGCAGCCGCCCTGGTCGATCGCAATGTCGACAAGGACACTTCCGGGCTTCATCTTGGCGACGAGCTCGTTGGTGACCAGCTTCGGGGCCTTGGCGCCCGGGATGAGGACCGCGCCGATGACGAGGTCGGCCTCGATGACGGCCTTCTCCAGCTCGTAGGCGTTGGAGACGATCGTCTTGATCTTCGTGCCGAAGATCTTGTCGGCCTCGCGGAGCTTGTTGATGTCCTTGTCGAGCAGGGTCACGTGGAAGCCCATGCCGACGGCGATCTGCACGGCGTTCCAGCCGGAGACGCCGCCGCCGATGACCACGCACTCACCGGCGTGGGTGCCGGGGACGCCGCCGGGGAGCACACCGCGGCCGCCGACCGAGCGCATCAGGTGGTACGCGCCGACCTGCGGGGCCAGCCGGCCCGCGACCTCGGACATCGGGGCGAGCAGCGGCAGCGCGCGGCCCGCGGTCTCGACCGTCTCGTACGCGATGGCGGTGGTGCCGGACTCCAGGAGGGCGTCCGTGCACTCGCGGGACGCGGCGAGGTGCAGGTAGGTGAAGAGCGTCTGGTCCTTGCGGAGGCGGTGGTACTCCTCGGCGATGGGCTCCTTGACCTTCAGCAGCAGGTCGGCGGAGGCCCACACCTCGTCGGCGGTACCGAGGATCTCGGCGCCGGCGGCGACGTACTCGGCGTCCGTGATCGACGAGCCGACACCGGCGTTCTGCTCGATGACGACCTGGTGGCCGTGGCGCACCAGCTCGTGGACGCCGGCGGGGGTGATGGCCACCCGGAACTCGTTGTTCTTGACCTCGCGGGGGATACCGACCTTCACGTCGATCACGGTCCTTGGCTCAGGGGATGAAGGGGGTCTAACACGTACATACCCGGATGCACGGGGGCGCACCGGGAGACACCGCAAGAAGGTGCGGCGGAGCCAGTCTAATGAAGGTTTTCCAGCTGTCTACCCTTACAAACTATTAATCTTTGGCCGAAGCGCTACGGATTTCGCAGGCCGGAGCGGCGGCTTCACCTTCGGGTCCCAGCAGCCTCTCGGCAGCACCCCGGTGCAGCCTGGCCCCGGCCGGGTCGCCGAGCCGGTCGAGGGTGTCCGCGAGCCGGAGCTGGAGGGCCGCCTGGAGACGCAGATCACCGGCCTGACGCGCCCACTCGACCGCCTCGCGGCAGGTGCGCAGCGACTCCTCGGGGCGCCCGGCGTACTCCTGCACCCGGGCCGCCTCGCTCAGCGCCCGCGCCTGGCCCGGCAGATCGCCGAGGCGTCGGTATCCGGCCACGGCGGCGCGCCAACTGCGCAGCGCCTCGCCGTACCGGCCCGCGTAGGTGTGCACCGCGCCGAGCCGTCCGTACAGCCGGGCCTCGTCCTCGCGCTCGCCGCGCGCCAGCCGCTGGGCGAGCGCCCTGCCGTACCAGTCGGCGGCCCGCTGCCAGTCGCCGAGCTCCTGGTGGGCGCCGCCTACGGATTCCATCGCGCGGCCGGTCGCATACGGGTCGTTCGCGGCCCGGCCCGCGTCCAGCGCCGCCCGGTAGCGCACCAGAGCGTCGGCCGTACGCCCGGTCCCCGCGTCCAGATCGCCCAGATTGAGCAGGGCCGCGGCCTTCTCCCGGTGCAGATTCCGTCGCTCGGCCACATCGAGGACCAGCTGATGCAGCCCGTACAGCTCGGGCGCGGCGGCCTCGGTGCCCTGGTGCGCGGCCAGCGCCCGCACCAGGGCCGCGACCAGGCGCCGGGCCAGCGTGTCCAGGTCGCCGTCCTCGACCGCGAGCCGGGCGGCCGCGAGCAGCGCGGGACGGCGGGTGCGCAGCCACTCGGCGGCGAGCGGGGCGCTGGGGAAGCGCAGGGCGCGGGGCAGTCCGGCGAGCTTCTTGCGGGCCGGGGAGCCGTCCGGCTCGGTGACCGCGCGGCACGACTGGAGCAGCCGTACGGTCCGCTCCAGCATCCGGGCCCGGGCCAGCTGCACCTCCGCCACCCGGTCGGTCGCGGCCAGCTTCACGAGCAGCGGCGCGAGCCAGCCGGGCACCGCGTACTGGGCGGGCCGCTCGTGCGGCTCCCCCACCGCCCGCAGCAGCCCGTACGCGACGAAGTCCTCCAGCGTGTTCTGCGCCGCCGACACCGAGCACCCGGCGAGGGCCGAGGCGGTCTGGGCGTCGACGAATCCGGCCGGGGCGAGCGAGAGGAGGCGCAGCAGCCGGGCGTTGGGCTGCGGCAGCGACTCGTACACCAGGCGGAAGACGCGCACCAACGGCCGCTCGGCGACGGGGAGTTGACCGGTAAGGACGCCGCCGTCGTCGGGCAGCGCGTGCAGTCGCTTGGCCACGTCGGCGACGGCCGCCTGGGGGCGGATCGAGAGCCAGCCGCCGGCCAGCGCGAGCGCGGCGGGCTGACCCGCGCACTCCTCGGCCAGGTTCTCGGCCGCGCGCGGGTCCACGGTGATCCGCACCGACCCCGCGAAGCTCTCCAGGAACTCCACGGACGCCTTGGGGTGGAGGCCGCCGAGCGTGCACGGGCGTACGTCCGGGATGCCGGTGAGCGGGCCGCGCGCGGTCGCCACCACCAGGCAGTCGGCGTTCTGGGGCAGCAGCGGGTCGACCTGCTCGGCGCCGGCCGCGTCGTCGAGGAGCAGCAGCACCCGGCGGTCGGAAAGCGCCTCGCGCACCAGCTGCGTCAGCTCGTCCTCGCCGCCGCCGGGCGGCACCGGCACGTCCAGTACGTCGAGGAGCTCGCGGGCCGCCCGCTCGGCGGGGACGGGGGCGCCGCCGGGCTCGGTGAGGCCGACCCGGAGCACCCCGTCGGGGTAGTCGTCGCGGAGCTGGTGGGCCAGCTCCTCGGCGAGCGCGGTCCGCCCGGAACCGGGCCGTCCGGCGATGAGCAGCACGCGTGCGCGGGGCGACTTGCGGCCGGACAGGGTGTCGAGCCCGGCCCGCTCGACGTCCTCGCGCAGCTCCTTCAACTCCCGCTGGCGGCCGAAGAACTGACGGCCACTGCACTCCTGCGGATCAACGGCAGAGCCGCCCAAGTCCACCGCCTGATCCGTCACGGGGCCACGCTCCGTCCGCTGCGCACGAGCCGAGCCCGGCGGGGCTCCGCGGCGGGCGTTCCGAGCGTAGTTCACCCCCCACGACTGCCCTGGTCGAGCGCGGCTGTCAGGTCGCCCGATCGGATCAGCGGATCGTCGGACCGGCATGCTCGCCGCGGCGGGAGGTGCCGTCGTTCGGGTGCGGGTCGTCTGTGGCTGGTCGCGCAGTTCCCCGCGCCCCTGTAGGCCCGGGGGGCGGTCCTACTTCTCGAACGGCCTCGCCGGCCACGGGGCCTCCGCCGGGCGCAGCGACTCCACGCCCGACCCCGCCTGCGCGGCCGTCAACGCCAGGGCTCCCACCACCAGGCAGTTGTTGTGGAGCTCGCCCGCGAGCACGCCGCGTACCAGCTCGGGCAGGGGGACCCGGGCCAGTTCCATGTCGGCCTCCTCCTCGGAGACCTCGAAGCGTTCGCCCTCCGCCTCGGAGAGATCGCGGGCGAGGAAGATCCGTACGGCCTCGTCGCAGCCGCCGGGGGTGGTGTAGACGTCGGTGAGGACCCGCCAGTCCTCGGCCTTGACGTGCGCCTCCTCGTACAGCTCGCGCTGGGCGGCGTGCAGCGGGTTCTCACCGGGCACGTCGAGCAGCCCGGCCGGGATCTCCCACAGCTTGTGGCGCACGGGGTGGCGGTACTGGCGCAGCACCAGGACCCGGCCCGCGCCGTCGAGCGCGAGGACGGCGACGGAGCCCGGGTGGACCTGGTAGTCGCGGCGCGCGACCGTACCGTCGGGCATGACCACGTCATCCGTGCGCACGCTGGTCTTGTTGCCCTCGAACGGGGTCGTGGTGGCGACGACCCGCCACTCCTCGGGGGTGTCCTGGAGCTGCATCGATGTCCTCCCGTAAAACAGAAAACCGGGGTACGCGTCCGGTGAAGGACCCGTACCCCGGCAACCGTATCGCCTGGTTACTTCTTGCCGGTCTTCCGCTCCACGGCCGCCTTCACCAGGCCCGCGAAGAGCGGGTGCGGGCGGGTCGGGCGGGAGCGCAGCTCCGGGTGCGCCTGGGTGGCGACCAGGTAGGGGTGCACCTCACGCGGGTACTCGACGTACTCGACGAGCTTGTTGTCGGGGGACGTGCCCGAGAAGAGGATGCCCGCCTTCTTCTCCAGCTCCGCGCGGTAGGAGTTGTTGACCTCGTAGCGGTGGCGGTGGCGCTCCTCCACGTACGGCTGGTCTCCGTAGACCTCGCGGACGATCGAGCCCTCGGCGAGCTTCGCCGGGTACATGCCCAGGCGCATGGTGCCGCCCAGGTCGCCCGCGCCCTCGACGTACGCCAGCTGCTCCTCCATCGTCGAGATGACGGGGTGGGCGGTGGCGGCGTCGAACTCGGTGGAGTTGGCGTCCGGGATGCCGGCGAGGTTGCGCGCGGCCTCGATCACGATGCACTGCAGGCCCAGGCAGATGCCGAGCAGCGGCACCTTGTTCTCACGGGCGTACTGGATCGCGCCGATCTTGCCGTTGACGCCGCGGTCGCCGAAGCCGCCGGGCACCAGGATCGCGTCGACGTCGCCGAGGTTCTTCTTGGCGCCGGCCGGTGTCTTGCAGTCGTCCGAGGTGACCCACTTGACCTTGACGCGGGCCTTGTTGGCGAAGCCGCCGGCGCGCATGGCCTCGGTGATCGAGAGGTACGCGTCCGGCAGGTCGATGTACTTGCCGACCAGCGCGACCGTGACCTCGTGCTCCGGGTTGTGGACGCGGTCCAGCAGGTCGTCCCAGGTCGTCCAGTCCACGTCGCGGAACGGCAGGTCGAGCTTGCGCACGACGTACGCGTCCAGGCCCTCGGTGTGCAGGACCTTCGGGATGTCGTAGATCGACTTGGCGTCGATGGCGGCGACCACCGCGGCCTCGTCGACGTCGCACATCAGCGAGATCTTGCGCTTGATCGACAGCGGCACCTCGCGGTCGGCGCGCAGCACGATCGCGTCGGGCTGGATACCGATGTTGCGCAGGGCCGCGACCGAGTGCTGGGTCGGCTTGGTCTTCAGCTCGCCGGACGGGCCGATGTAGGGCAGCAGCGAGATGTGCACGACGAAGACGTTGTCGCGGCCGACCTCGTGGCGGACCTGGCGGACGGTCTCCAGGAACGGCAGCGACTCGATGTCGCCGACCGTGCCGCCGACCTCGGTGATGACGACGTCGACGTCGTCGGTCGCCATCCGGCGGATGCGGTGCTTGATCTCGTTGGTGATGTGCGGGATGACCTGGACGGTGTCGCCCAGGTACTCGCCGCGCCGCTCCTTGGCGATGACCTGCGAGTAGACCTGGCCGGTGGTGACGTTGGCCGAGCCGTCGAGGTCGACGTCGAGGAAGCGCTCGTAGTGGCCGATGTCCAGGTCGGTCTCGGCGCCGTCGTTGGTGACGAACACCTCGCCGTGCTGGAACGGGTTCATCGTGCCCGGGTCGACGTTCAGGTACGGGTCGAGCTTCTGCATGGTGACGCGCAGGCCGCGCGCCTTGAGGAGCGCACCCAGGCTGGAGGCAGTCAGACCCTTGCCGAGGGAAGAGGCGACACCCCCGGTGACGAAGATGTGCTTGGTCGTCGAGGACGCAGAGGATCGAGTCTGCATGGCCAAGAGGGGGCTCCCGTGGTCGCGGTCTGGAAGTGCGTGCCGGCTGCCCGGTGCCGGATCCTGTCGGGATTCCGGGGGGCGCCGTCGCTGCGGTTCGGGGGTTCTTGCACCACCCGGCCACGGGCTACCAGGGTATCAGCGAGTGCGGCTCATCGCTTCCGGCCACGCTCCGCACACCGCCCGGCAACCCTGTGTACTCCACTCACCCGGACGGCCCAGCGGCGTTGCCGGAAGGCCTCGGCGGATCACCCACGTGCGTCGTATCCTGCTCGGACACTCGCCGCCGAGCCGCTGGTAACACGGCACCACCCCGGCCGTCACCCGCAACATGCGCTCGTTGGCTGTCCCTTGACCGCAGTCGCAGTAGCAGTAAGCGCCCCGCGGGGCGGACGTGGCCGTTCGACTGGAGATTGCACGTGGCCGGGCGCATCGAGGATTACGCACTCATCGGAGACATGCAGACCGCCGCACTGGTCTGCCGGGACGGCACGACCGACTGGTTGTGCCTGCCACGCTTCGACTCGCACGCCGTCTTCGCCGGACTGCTCGGCACTGATGAACACGGCTTCTGGCGGATCGGCCCGGCCCACGCGGCCGACGCCGCGCCACCCCGGGCGGACCGGCGCCGCTACCGGGGCGACTCGCTGATCCTGGAGTCGGAGTGGGACACCCCGCGCGGCACGGTCCGGGTGACCGACTTCATGCCGCCGCGCGACGGCGCGCCGCAGCTGATCCGGATCGTGGAGGGCGTGAGCGGCCGGGTGCCGATGCGCAGCGCCCTGCGGATGCGTTTCAGCTACGGGCGTGTCGTGCCCTGGGTGCACAAGGTGGACGGCCGTACGGTCGCCGTCGCGGGCCCCGACTCTGTCTGGCTGGACACGCCGGTCGACACGTACGGCAAGAACCTCACCACGTACTCCGATTTCACCGTCTCCCCCGGCGAGCGCATCGCCTTCACGATCAGCTGGCAGCCCTCCCACAAGGAGCCGCCCGCCCTCTCCGAGCCCGAGGCGGCCCTTGAGGCGACCGAGGACTTCTGGCGGGAGTGGGTCGATCACTGCACGTACCACGGGCCCTACCGCGAGGCCGTGGTCCGCTCGCTGATCACCCTGAAGGCCCTCACGTACGCCCCGACCGGCGGAATCGTCGCCGCGCCGACCACCTCGCTGCCCGAGGACATCGGCGGCTCGCGCAACTGGGACTACCGCTACACCTGGCTGCGCGACGCGGCGATCACCCTCTCCTCGCTGCTGCGCACCGGCTACCGCGAGGAGGCCCGCGCCTGGCGCGAGTGGCTGCTGCGGGCGGTCGCGGGCGACCCCGAGAACCTGCAGATCATGTACGGGATCGCGGGCGAGCGCGAACTCGGCGAGGCCGAGCTGGACTGGCTGCCGGGATACGAGAACTCGGCCCCGGTCCGGGTCGGCAACGGCGCCGCCCACCAGCTCCAGCTCGACGTGTACGGCGAGGTCACCGAGGCCCTGCACCTGGCCCACATGACGGGCCTGGCCCGCAACGACTACGCCTCCCTGCTCCAGCTCAAGCTCATCCGCTACCTGGAGGACCACTGGGACCAGCCGGACGAGGGCATCTGGGAGGTGCGCGGCCCGCGCCGCCACTTCGTGCACTCCAAGGTGATGGCCTGGGTCGCGGTCGACCGCACGATCAAGCTGATCGAGTCGGGCGACGCGGACGGGCCGCTGGAGAAGTGGCGCGAGCTGCGCGACGACATCCACCGCGATGTCTGCGAGAAGGGCTACGACAAGGAACGCAACACGTTCACGCAGTCGTACGGCTCCAAGGAGCTGGACGCCTCGCTGCTGCTGATCCCGCAGATGGGCTTCCTGCCGCCGGACGACAAGCGCGTCATCGGCACCATCGAGGCGATCCAGCGCGAGCTGTCCACGCCCGACGGATTCATCCTGCGCTACCCCACGGCGGGCGAGGAGGCGGGCTGCGACGGCCTGGAGGGCGACGAGGGCGCGTTCCTGGCCTGCTCGTTCTGGCTGGCGGACGACCTGGCCATGATCGGCCGCGTCGACGAGGCCCGGAAGCTCTTCGAGAAGCTGCTGTCGCTGCGGAACGACATCGGGCTGCTCGCCGAGGAGTGGGATCCTCGGCTCCAGCGCCAGGTGGGGAACTTTCCGCAGGCGTTCAGCCATGTTCCGTTGATCGACACGGCGCTCAGGCTTACTGCCTCCGGCGCGTACGGGGGGTAGGCGCTGGGGTGGGTGCTCGCCGCGTTCGGGTGCGGGTCGTCTGTGGCTTGTCGCGCCCGCGCGGCGGAGCCGCATAACGTCGCTTCCCCGCGCCCCTAGCGGGGTTGCCGCTTAGGGTGGAAATGTCCTGTTCCCTCCGAAAGGGGGGCGCCATGACCTCCCCCTCCAAGGCGGGCACGGCCCTCGCCGAGCTTCGCGAAGACCTCTCCGGTGATGTGTACGCGCCGGGCGATCCGGGCTACGACGAGGCGCGGCAGGTCTTCAACGTCATGATCGACCGCCGCCCCGCCGTCATCGCGCAGTGCGCGTCCGACGCGGATGTGGCGACCGCCGTACGTTTCGGCCGCGAGCTCGATCTGAAGATCGCCGTGCGGGGCGCCGGCCACAGCGTCGCCGGGCAGGCCGTCAACGACAACGGCCTGGTCGTCGATCTGCGCCGGATGCACGAGGTCACCGTCCACCCCGCTGCCCACGCCGTACGGGTCCAGGGCGGCGCCACCATGAGCCACCTGGACCTCGCCACCACGGAGTACGGGCTCGCCACGACCGGCGGCCGGGCCTCCACCACCGGTGTCGGCGGCTTCGTCCTCGGCGGCGGCACGGGGTGGCTGGACCGGGCGTTCGGGCTGGCGGTCGACAACCTCCTCGGCGTCGAGCTGGTCACGGCCGACGGCACGGCCCTCACCGCGAGCCCGGAGGAGAACCCCGAGCTGTTCTGGGCGCTGCACGGCGGCGGCGGCAACTTCGGCGTCGCCACCTCGATCACCCTGCGCCTGCACGACCTGCCGGCCTTCTCGATCGCGATGCTGATGTACCGGCCGGAGCTCGGCCCCGAGGCGATCCGCACCTACCGCGAGCTGATCGAGGCCGCACCGCCCGAGACGGGCGGCGGGGTCCTGTACATGAACGGCCCGCCCGAGGACTTCATCCCCCCGGAGCTGGTCGGCAAGCTGCTGTGCGCCGCGCTCCTGACGTACGCGGGCCCCGCCGACCGGCTCACCAAGCTCGCCCAGCCGCTGCTCGCGCTGCCGCACGAGGTCGAGATCGTGGGCGACATGCCGTACCCGCAGGTGCAGACCATGTTCGACGACCCGCCGGGGATGCGGAACTACTGGTCGGCCGAGTATCTGACCGGACTGCCTAACGAGCTGATCGACGTCTTCTGCGCCCGGGCCGACAGCCTCCCGGCGCCCACGGTCCAGCATGTGGTCTTCCCGCAGGGCGGCGCGATCGCGTCCGGCCCCGCCGAGTTCCCGGTGCCGTACCGCGACGCGCCGTGGGCCGTGCACCCGTTCGCGATCTGGGAGGACGCGGCGGACGACGAGCGCTGCAAGCAGTGGGTCAGGGACGTGCGCGCCGATGTGCGGCCCTGGTCGACCGGTGCGGTCTACCTCAACTTCATCGGGGACGAGGGCCAGGACCGGGTGGTCGCGGGCCTCGGCGCCGAGAACACCGCACGGCTCGCCGCCGTCAAGCGCCAGTACGACCCCGACAACGTCTTCCGCTACAACCACAACATCGCCCCGGGCTGACCACCGCCGCCGTCCGTGTCGTACCGTGACCCGCATCACGTCCGTACGACAAAACACGAGGTGAACCCCATTGGACACCCAGGGCGGGATCACCGTGCGGCGGGCGCTGGAGCTGCCGGGGCTGCGCGGCGGGCTCCCCGAGGTGGTGGCGGGCGCCGAACGCCTCGGCCGGACCGTGCGCTGGGTGCACGCGGGCGAGGTGCCGAACATCGCGTCGCTGCTCAAGGGCGGCGAGCTGCTGCTGACCACGGGCCTGGGCCTGGGCACCCGCCCCGCCGAACAGCGCGCCTTCGTACGGCGGCTCGCCGACCGGGGCATCGCCGCGCTGGTCGTGGAGCTCGGCCCGCGCTTCAGCCGGCTGCCCGCGACGATCGTGGACACCGCCCGCGCGGCGGGCCTGCCGCTGGTGGCGCTGCACCGCGAGGTCGCGTTCGTGACGGTCACCGAGGAGATCCACACCGAGATCGTCAACGGCCACTACGCCCTGCTCCAGCGCGCCGAGGAAGTCCACCGGCGCTGCACGGAAGCGCTGCTCTCGGGCGGCGGGGTGCCGCAGGTCCTGTCGATCCTGGCCGACTTCACCGCCAACCCGGTGTTCCTGGAGACCCCGGACGGCCAGCTGCTCTACGCGGCCGCGTGCTCCGGCGAGTCGGGCGCTGATCCGCTCCAGGTCTGGGAGGGGCTGCGCGGCCAGCGCGAGTCCCGCGAGTCGGGGCCGCCCACCGGTTCGGTCCTGGTGGACGTGCCGGGAGGCGGCCACGGCACCGGGGCCGTCCGCGCCCGGCTCGTGCTGCTCGCGGTCGCGGCGCCGCTGCTGCCGGTCCACCGGATGGCGGCGGAACGGGCGGCGGCCATCCTCGCGGTCGTCCTGATGCAGGCGCGCCAGGAGGAGGAGCTGGCCGCGCGCGGGCGCGGCGACTTCCTGACCGACCTCGCCGAGGGCCGGATCACCGCCGAGGACGCGCCCGGCCAGGCGAAGGTCCTCGGCTTCAAGCCGGGCGATGGACCACTGCTTCCGGTGGTGATGCGGCTGACCACCGAGTTCTCGGAATCCTCCGCCACCGGCAACTGGGCGGTCCTGGCCCGCGCGGTCCTGGAGGAGCTGTCGTCGGTGGGGGTGCCGGTCCTGTTGGGCGTACGTCCGGTGGAGGGCCGGGTGCCGCTGCTGCTCGGGCTGCGCTCGGAGCCGGAGCGCAACGCGGTCGCGGACCGGGTCGCGGCGGCCCTGCGGGCGGGCGTGGAGCGGGCGGGACTCGCCCGGGCCGGGGCGCAGCCGGTCGTGGTGGTCGGGGTGGCGGGCGGCTGGGCGGCGGCCTCGGCGGGGCTGCGGCACGCGGCCGAGACGGCGGCGGCCGCCCAGGGCCTGCCGGAGCTCCCTTGGTACGACGCCCGGCGCCTGGACATCGACCTGCTGCTGTGGCGGCTGCGCGAACACCCGGACCTGGCGGCGTTCGTGGAACGCGCGATCGGCCCGCTGCGCACCCACGACGCGGCCTCGCGCCCACCGCTGCTGCCGACCCTGGAGGTCTATCTGGCGCACGCGGGCCGCAAGGCGGAGACGGCCCGCGAACTGCACCTCAACCGCCAGACCCTCTACAACCGCCTGGCCCGCATCGCGGAGCTACTGGGCACGGACTTGGACGACCCACAGACGGTCCTGGCGCTGTCTTTGGCGCTGCGGGCGCGCAGGCACGTTGCCTGAGCGTCGCTGTACCTAAAGGGGCGCGGGGCTGTGTCATTTTGCGGCTCCGCCGCGTGGGCGCGACCAGCCCAGCACGGTCCACACTCGAAAGCAATTAGTGACGATTCGTCAACTCATCGTAAACGCTGAGCACTTGAGCAACCGTCTCATCCTCGGTAGGCCAGTCCGCAGCCTGCGCGGGCCCGGCTTCGGCCAGTTCACGCCGCCGCACCGGATCCGCAAGCAACCGCACCACCGCGTCGGCCAGCGCCGGAACATCCCCGTACGGCACCAGCTCCGCCGCGTCCCCGACCAGCTCCGGCACCCCGCCGACGGCGGTGGCGACCAGCGGCACGCCGAGCCGAAGCGCCTCCTGCGCAAGCAGCGAGCGCCCCTCCCAACGGCTGGGCAGCACGGCCACATCGGCGGCGGCGAGCAGCTCGGGGACGTCGTCGCGCCGCCCGATCAGCCGCACCGGCAGCTCCTCGGCGTCGATGCGCCGCTGGAGCGCGCCCCGCTCCCGCCCCTCCCCCGCGATCACCAACAGCGGTACGGGGTCGAGCCCGCGCCAGCCGTGGGCGGCGTCCAAGAGCACGTCGTACCCCCGGTGCTCGACCAGACTGCCCACCGCGACGATCAACGGCCGGTCCACCACGCCCAGTTCGGCCCGCACCTTGCCGTCGGCGACCGGCGTACGCGGCCCGGGCACCGCGATCGCGGCGAGCCGGGCGTCCCGGGCGCCGTGCCGACGGGCGCGGTCGACCAGGTCGGACGAGGTGCCGAGCACCACGGCGGCCGCGCGGGCGGCCCGGCGCTCCAGGACGCGCAGCAACTGCCCCCGCGCGCCCTCGGCGTGGGCCAAGGTGTGCCAGGTGACGACGAGCGGGACCGCGCCGCGCCCGCCCATCGCGAGCGCGGTCCGCACCGCCGCGTTCAGCCCGTGCGCGTGCACCACGTCCGCGCCCGCGCAGACCGCCCGCAGCGCGCCCACCGCGACCGGGTCGCCGCGCCGGGGGACGGGTACGAACTGGGCTCCCGCGCCCCGGAAGTCGAACTCCCGCTCCAGCGCGGCCGGTGCGCACACGGTGACCCGCACCCCGCGCGCGGCGAGGCCCGCGGCGAGGGAGCGCACATGCGCGCTGCTGCCCGCGCTGCCGCCGCCCAGCACTTGGACCGTACGCAGCTGTGACACGTGAACAGGCTCCCGGGTCGGCGGTCGGGCGGGGTGGGCCCCGGCCAAGGATGCCAGCCCGTACGGACGTTCCGCTCCCGTCCGGACGTTTCCCCGGGTCCACGGCGGGCGGACCCGGACGAGGGACCACCCACACGGGTGATCCCCGAGGCCCGCGTCTGACGCCGTACTCCTTGTTGCGCCTAGCCCTCGGCCCGCGCGGTGGCCAGCAGCTCCTCCGCGTGGGCGCGGGCGGTCTCCGAGTCCTCCTGGCCCGCCAGCATCCGGGAGAGCTCGCGGACGCGGTCCTCGCCCTCCAGGACGGTGACGCCGGAGCGGGTCACCGTGCCGTCGTTCGTCTTCTCCACCAGCAGCTGGCGGTCCGCGAAGGCCGCCACCTGGGGCAGATGGGTCACCACGACGACCTGCGCCGACTTGGCCAGCTTCGCCAGCCGACGGCCGATCTCGACCGCCGCCCGGCCGCCGACACCCGCGTCGACCTCGTCGAAGAGGTACGTCGGTACGGGATCGGTGCCCGCGAAGACCACCTCGACCGCCAGCATCACCCGCGAGAGCTCACCGCCGGAGGCACCCTTGGCGATCGGCCGGGGCGGGGCGCCCGGGTGCGGGGCGAGCAGCAGCTCGACCTCGTCGGCGCCGGTCGGGCCGTACGCCACGGTCCGCCCGCCCACCTCGACGCCCTCGGCGTCGTCCACCTGCCGTACCGCGAACGACACGCGCGCGTGCGGCATCGCGAGCGAGGCGAGCTCGGCCGTCACCGCGTCGGCGAACCGCGCGGCCGCCTCCGTACGGGCGTCCGTCAACTCCTGGGCGAGCACCGACAGTTCACCGCGCAGCCCGTCGCGCTCGACGGTGAGCTCGCCGATCCGGTCGTCGTCGCCGTCCAGCTCGGTCAGGCGCGCCGCGCCCTCCTGGGCCCAGGCCAGGACCGCCGTGATGTCCTCGCCGTACTTGCGGGTGAGCGCGGTCAGCGACGCGCGGCGCTCCTCGACGGCCGCGAGCCGCAGCGGGTCGGCGTCCAGGTCGTCCGCGTACCCGGCGAGTTCACCGGCCACGTCGCCGAGCAGGATGCCGACCTCGCCGATGCGCTCGGCGAGCGCGGCCAGCGCCGGGTCGTGGGAGCGTACGGCCTCCAGGGCCCGGTGCGACCCGGCGACCAGCGTGGTCGCGTCGACGCTCTCGGGGTCCTCGGGGTTGCCCGCGAGGGCCGCGTGCGCGAGGGCCGCAGCCGACGCCAGCGCCTCCGCGTGGCCCAGGCGCTCCGCCTCCGCCGCGAGCTCCACGTCCTCGCCCGGCAGCGGTTCGACCGCCGCGATCTCGTCGAGACCGAACCGCAGCAGATCCGCTTCCTGCGCCCGCTCGCGCGCCCGCGTGGTCAGCTCGTCCAGCTCCACGGCGACGGACCGCAGCCGCCGGTAGGCCTCCGCGTACTTGGTGAGGGGTCCGGTCACCGCGTCGCCCGCGTACCGGTCGAGGGCCTCGCGCTGGCGGGCCGGGCGCAGCAGGCCCTGCTGGTCGGTCTGGCCGTGCACCGCGACGAGTTCGTCGGCGAGCTCCGCGAGCAGGCCGACCGGCACCGACCGCCCGCCGAGGAACGCCCGCGAGCGGCCCTCCGCCGAGACGGTACGGCTGACCAGCAGCGCGCCCTCGTCGAGTTCGGCCCCGGCCTCCTCCGCCCGGATCGCCGCGGTGCCGCCCGCGCGCAGCGCGATCCGCCCCTCGACGACCGCCGCCTTGGCGCCGATCCGCACCAGGGCGGGGTCGGCGCGCCCGCCGAGCAGCAGCCCGAGGCTGGTGACGACCATGGTCTTGCCCGCACCGGTCTCGCCGGTCACCGCGGTGAACCCGGGCGACAGCTCGACGACCGCGTCGTCGATGACCCCGAGCGACCGTATCCGCATCTCCTCCAACACGCCCCCGACCTTACGAGGTCCCGGGGCCTGTTTGCGACGCCCCCCGCACGCTCACCCTCCCGGGCCACCTCCGCGCACCCTCGGGTCATCCCCCGGTCGATCCGGGTATCCGCCCCATTCACCCGGCACCACCCCCGCCACCAGGCTCTTCACCATGAGCACAGGACTGGCCCATTCGGCCCTGCGCGGCCACCGCCCCGCGGTCTGGTTCGCCAGGATGCGCGACCACGGGCTGATCCCGGCGGAGGTGACCTACCGCATCACCTGGCTCGCACTACCGGTCTGCCTCGCGGTCGCGGTCGTGACGTCGGCGCTCGCGGCGCTGTTCGCCTCGCTGCGGTTCTCGCTGCTGCGGCCCGCCAGGGCCCTGGACGAGGCCTCGGCGGGCCGCCGGGGCCTCGGGTGGCTGCGGGGCCCGCTGGGCGCCGTCGCGGTCGCGGGGGCGTGCACGCTGTCCGTCGCGCTCTCGAAGCAGTCCGCCGACAGAGCCGCCCAGGGCATACGAAGGCGGCCCACCGCACCGGCTCCTCGGGCAGCGCGGCGGCGACCGCGCTGGTGCTCGGCACGGTGATCGCGCTTGCCACGCTCGCGCCCATGCCGGCGGCCCAGTCCGGCTCGCCGCTCCCTATCTGCCGTTGCCGACGGCCCTGGCCATCGCCGCCGGGACCGTACTGCTGACCCTGCTCGCGACCGGCCTGCCGGTACGGGCGGCGCTGCGCGGGCGCGCGGTCAGGACGCTCAACGCGACCTGACCGCGCATCAGACACCGTGCACCGGGCGCCTGCTGAGGCCGACTCAGTGCGGCGCGCCGCGCCAACCGCTCACCGGCAGCGCGAACTTCGCGACCAGCCGGTCCGTGAACGAGGCGTGGTGCAGCCGCGCGAGCCGCACCGGCACCGCGCCGCGGCGGACCTCCACCCGCGCCCCGGGCGGCAGTTCGACCGTCCGGCGCCCGTCGCACCACAGCACCCCGTGCGGGGTGTGCGGCTGGACCTCCACCGCGAGCACCGAACTCGGCGAGGTCACCAGCGGCTTGGCGAACAGCGCGTGCGCGCTGATCGGCACCATCAGCAGCGCCTCGACCTCCGGCCACACCACGGGCCCGCCCGCCGAGAAGGCGTACGCGGTCGAGCCGGTCGGCGTCGCGTACACGATGCCGTCGCAGCCGAACCCGGTCACCGGACGGCCGTCGATCTCCAGGACGACCTCCAGCATCCGCTCGGGCGACACCTTCTGCACGGCGGCCTCGTTCAGCGCCCAGTCGGTGTGCACCACATCGCCGTTGCTGTGCACCACGACGTCGAGGGTCATCCGCTCCTCGACCTCGTACGCGCGCGTCACCACCCGGTCGACGACCTTGTCCAGGTCGTCCCGCTCGGCCTCGGCGAGGAAGCCGACCCGGCCGAGGTTGACGCCGAGCATCGGCACCCCCGACGCCCGCGCGAACTCGGCGCCGCGCAGCAGCGTCCCGTCCCCGCCCAGCACGATCAGCAGCTCACAGCCGTCCAGACACTGCGGCGTGGCCTCCTTCACCGTCTGCACGGCCTCAGGCAGCGGCAGATCGACCGCCTCCGCCTCCAGGACGCGTACGCCGATGCCGGACCGCAGCAGCCCCTGCACCACCAGCTCCGCGCTGCGGATGGCGGCGGGCCGCCCCGTGTGCGCGAGCAGGAAGACCGTCCGTACCCCCTCGTCCTGTCTCTGTGCCCCGTCTGCCGAACTGGTCGTGCTCTCCAACGCGCTCAACTGGGTCCCTCCGCCACTGCACGGTCGACATCCGCCGGATCGAGCGCGGGCGCCCCCGCCCGCAGCCACAGAAAGTATTCGACATTGCCGGAGGGTCCGGGCAGCGGGCTGGCCGTGACGCCCACCACGCCGAGCCCGAGCGCGGCCGCCTGCGCGGCCACCGTCCGTACGGTCTCGGCCCGCAGCTCGGGGCTGCGCACCACCCCGCCGCTGCCCAGGCGGTCCTTGCCGATCTCGAACTGCGGCTTGACCATCAGCACCAGATCCGCGTCCGGCGCCGCGCACCGCACGAGCGCGGGCAGCACCAGCCCGAGGGCGATGAAGGAGAGGTCCCCCACGATGATGTCGACCGGCTCGCCGTCGATGTCGTCGAGCGTCAACTCCCGTACGTTGGTACGGTCCTTGACGGTGACCCGGTCGTCGCTCTGCAGGGACCAGGCGAGCTGTCCGTAGCCGACGTCCACGGCGACCACGTGCCCGGCGCCGGAGCGCAGCAGCACGTCCGTGAAGCCGCCGGTGGAGGCGCCCGCGTCCAGCGCCCGGCGCCCCTCGACCTTCAGTCCCCGCGGCACGAACGCCGCCAGGGCCCCGGCCAGCTTGTGGCCGCCGCGCGAGACGTAGTCCGGGTCGCTGTCGTCGTCGGCGACCACGATGGCGGCGGCGGTCTCGACCTGGGTGGCGGACTTGGTGGCGACGGTCTTGCCCACGCTCACCCGCCCCGCGGCGATCAGCTGGGCGGCGTGCTCGCGCGACCGGGCGAGTTTCCGGCGGACCAGCTCGGCGTCGAGGCGGCGGCGTGCCACTCCTGCCACGTTCGGTTCAGCTCCTGTTGTCGTACGGATGCGGTACCGGGGCCGGTGGCCCCGGGCGGGCGTCGAGCGCGGTCAGCGTCTCGCGCAGCCCCCGGTGTACATCCTCGTACACCTCAAGGTGTCCGTCCGTATCGAGGTGGTCGACGTCGCCGAGCCGCCCGACCAGGGCGTCCACCCCGGCGTCGCCGGTGGGCTCGCGGGGGACGCCCAGGGGTACCGGGCCGACCGGTTCGTCGCATACACCGGCGTCCGCCTCGGCCCCCGGCATCAAGTCGCTCATGCCAAGACGCTACCGCGTGGCCCTGGGGTACGGTCGATCACGATGGCGACCACGCAGGAGTGCCGCGCGGCACTCGACAAACTTTCGGACAACATGGCGGGCGCGGAGGGCGACGTGCACGCCGCCGCCGCGCTGGACCGCTCGCTGAGCTGCCACATCACGGACCTGGACATCACGTTCACCGGACGCCTCCAGGACGGCCGTATCCAGGTCCACGAGACGCTGGCGGGCCCGCCCCGCGACCGCGCCCAGATCCGGCTCGCCATGCGGGGCGACGACCTGGTGGCGCTGGTCGGGGGCGACCTCGACTTCGCCCGGGCCTGGGCCACCGGCCGGGTCCGCCTGGAGGCGGGCTTCCGCGACCTGCTGCGCCTGCGAACGCTGCTCTAGATCGCTCAGGACGCCACCGCGGCCCGCTGCCGGGCCGCCGGTACCACCAGCGGTGTGCCCGTCTCCGGGTCGTCGATGACCTGGCAGCGGACCTGGAACACCCGCTCCACCAGCTCCGCCGTGACGATCTCGGAGGGCGGGCCCTCGGCGACGATCTCGCCGCCGCGCATCGCGATCAGATGCGTGGCGTACCGGGCCGCCTGGTTGAGGTCGTGCAGCACCGCGACCAGGGTGCGCCCCTGCTCCTCGTGGAGCTGGGCGCAGAGGTCCAGGACCTCGATCTGGTGCTGGATGTCCAGGAACGTCGTCGGCTCGTCGAGCAGCAGCAGCGGTGTCTGCTGGGCGAGCGCCATCGCGATCCACACCCGCTGGCGCTGCCCGCCGGACAGCTCGTCGACGTACCGCTCCCCCAGCTCGCCGACCCCGGTCGCCTCCATCGACTCCCGTACGATCCGCTCGTCCTCGGCCGACCACTGCCGCAGCAGCCCCTGGTGCGGGTAGCGGCCCCGCGCCACCAGGTCGGCGACGGTGATCCCGTCCGGCGCGACGGAGGACTGCGGCAGCAGTCCCAGCGTCCTGGCGACCTTCTTCGCGGGCATCGCGTGGATGGTCTCCCCGTCGAGCAGCACCCGGCCCCGGCTGGGCTTGAGCATCCGCGACAGGGCGCGCAGCAGCGTGGACTTGCCGCAGGCGTTGGGGCCGACGATGACCGTGAACGAGTGGTCCGGGATCTGGACCGACAGGTCCTCGGCGATGACCCGCTGGTCGTAGCCGAGGGTCACCGAATCGGCGCTGAGGCGCTGCATGCTCGTACTCCTGGAATCCGTACGGGGGTTGGACAGGTGCGGGGCGCTCATATCCGGCCCGCCTTGCGCTCGGTGACCAGCAGCCACAGCAGATAGAGACCGCCGAGGACCCCGGTCACCACGCCCACTGGCAGCTTGCTCTCGCCGAACAGCCGCTGGGAGGCCCAGTCGGCGACGACGAGCAGGGTCGCGCCCATGCAGCCGGCGGCCAGGATGTTCGGCCCGGTGGCGCGGGTGAGGCGGCGGGCGAGCTGCGGCGCGGTGAGCGCGACGAAGGAGATGGGACCCGCCGCGGCGGTCGCGGCGGCGTTGAGCAGCACGGCGGCGAGCATCAGCACGGTGCGGGTGCGCTGGACGGGCACGCCGAGCGCGTACGCCGCGTCGTCGCCCATCTCCAGCATCCGCAGCGGCCGTCCGTACGCGAGGATCGCCGGGAGCAGCACGGCGAACAGCGCGAGCAGCGGCCAGACCTGCGCCCAGTCGCGCCCGTCGAGCGAGCCGGTCAGCCACACCATGGACCGGGTCGCGTCGACCAGCTGCGCCTTGGTGAGCAGGTACTGGATGCAGGCGGTGAGCATCGCGGCGGTGCCGATGCCGACGAGCACCAGCCGGTAGCCGTGCACGCCCTTCTGCCACGCGAGCAGATACACGGCGACACCGGTCGCGAGCCCGCCGATCAGCGCGCCGACGGCGACCTCGGTGGCGCTGCCGCCGATCCACACGATGACGACGAGCGCCCCGACCGCCGAGCCCTGCCCGAAGCCGATGATGTCCGGACTGCCCAGCGGATTGCGGGAGATGGACTGGAAGACCGCCCCGGAGATCCCGAGCGCGGCGCCGACGAGGAGCCCCACGAGCACACGCGGCAGCCGCAGTTCGTTGACGATGAAGTCCTGCTGGGCGGTGCCGTCGCCGAAGAGGGTGCGGACGACGTCGACGGGCGCGATGTCGAAGTCCCCGCTGCCGACCAGGACCACACCCGCCGCGAGCGCCGCGCCGAGCAGCGCCACGACGACGACCAGCGAGCGGGGATCGAGCCGGAAGGAGTAACCACCGGGCGTACGGATGGCCTTGACCGGCGACTTCGAGGACGGCTTCACGGGCGGGTTCACAGGTGGGCCATCCTCTTGCGGCGTACGAGAAAGATGAAGACGGGCCCGCCGATGAGCGCGGTGACGATGCCGACCTGGAGCTCGGAGGGCCGGGTGACAACCCGCCCGACGACGTCCGAGCCGAGCAGCAGCACCGGCGAGAGCACGGCCGCGTACGGCAGGATCCAGCGCATGTCGGGCCCGGTGATGGCCCGGACGATGTGCGGGACCATCAGCCCGACGAAGACGATCGGCCCGCAGGCGGCGGTCGCGGCCCCGCACAGCAGGGTGACGGTGACCATCGACAACACGCGCGTACGCGTCAGATGGGCGCCCAGGGCGCGCGCGGTGTCGTCGCCGAGCGCCATCGCGTTGAGCGGCCGGGCGAGCAGCGCGGCGAGCACCAGACCGGCCACGACGAACGGCGCGATCTCGGTGACCGTGTCGGTGTTGGCGGAGGCCAGCGAGCCCACCGACCAGAACCGCAGCCGGTCGAGGGCAGCGGAGTCCATCAGCTGCACGGCGTTGATGTAGCCGGCCAGCGCGGCCGACGCGGCCGTCCCCGCGAGCGCGAGCCGGACCGGGGTGGCGGCCCGGCTGCCGCCCAGGATGTACACGAGCGCCGAGACGACGGCGGCCCCCGCGAAGGCGAACCACACGTATCCGGTGAGGCTGGTGACGCCGAAGAAGCTGATGGCCGAGACGACGGCGGCGGAGGCGCCCGCGCTGACCCCGAGGATGCCGGGCTCGGCGAGCGGGTTGCGGGTGAGCGCCTGCATCACCGCGCCGGAGACGCCGAGCGCGGCCCCGACGAGCAGTCCGAGCAGGGTGCGGGGGACGCGGGTGTCGTGGACGATGACGTCGTCGGCGGTGCCCGAGTAGTGGAAGAGCCCGTGCCAGACGTCTGACACCGGTATCTGTTTCGCCCCCACCGCGATACTCGCGACGGCCACGAGGGCCAGCACGCCCAGGGACACCAACAGCCCGGCGGCGCGCATCGCGTGCCGCCGGGGGGTCGCGGCCGGGTTGGGCTCGGAAAGCGCGGGGTCGGTCGTCGCGCCGGGCTCGGGAGGGCTGTCTACCAACACCCGAGTTAGGTTAGCCTACCCTCTCAAGCGCCGGACAGGCACCTTGATCCTTTACGCGCGGGAAAGCGAGTGCGCGAGGGAAAATGAGCGGCCAGGTTCACCACCTGCCCGCTCCCCGGCGTCACAACCCCAGCCGCGCCAGCACCTTGCCCGCGTCCAGACCACACGTGCCGTCCCCCGCGTACGTCCACGCCGCCGCGCACAGCGCCCGCAGTCCGTCGAGCGGCTCGCCGTCGCCGTCCAGCGCGAACGCCTCGTCGCGGACGGCGGCCGTCCACCCGCCACACTTGAACTCACCGCTGTTTTCGGCCACTTCCGGCTGGCCGGTCAGCATGCCCCGCAGATCCGCGTCCACGAAGGTGGGCCGGTGCTCGGGCCGGGCGGCGAGCAGCTGGGCGCCGTCGGTCACCCCGGTGAGGACGAGCAGCGAGTCCACCCCACCGTTGAACGCCCCCTCGATGTCCGTGTCGAGCCGGTCCCCGACCACCAGCGGCTTGCGCGCACCCGTGCGCAGAATCGTTTCCCGGTGCATCGGGGGCAGCGGCTTGCCGGCCACGGTCGGCTCGGCGCCGGTCGCGATCCGCACCACCTCGACCGCGGCCCCGTTGCCCGGCGCGATGCCGCGCCCGCTCGGGATCGTCAGATCGGTGTTGGACGCGAACCACGGCACCCCGGCCGCGATCGCGTAGGACGCCTCCGCGAACCGGCCCCACGCAAGGTCCGGCCCGCCGTACCCCTGGACCACCGCCGCCGGATCGTCCTCGGCCGACTCCACCGGCACGAGCCCGCGCTCGCGCAGCGCGACCCGCAGTCCTTCCCCGCCGATCACCAACACCCGTGATCCGTCCGGCACCTGCTCGGCGATCAGCCGCGCCACCGCCTGCGCCGAGGTGATCACATCGCCCGGCTCGGCGGGTACGCCCAGGTCGGTGAGGTGCGCGGCCACCGCGTCGGGGGTGCGCAGCGCGTTGTTGGTCACGTACGCGAGATGCATCCCGCCCTCGCGCGCGGTGCCCAGCGAGTCGACCGCGTGCACGATCGCCTCACCGCCCGCGTAGACCACCCCGTCGAGATCCAGCAGAGCCGTGTCGTACGCCTCGCTCAGCGCCACCGCGCTGCCGCTCGGCCGGGTCCTGCTCGGCTGGCTCATCCTCATCCACTCCTCGCTCGATGCTCTCCCCCGATCATCGCGCATGTCCGCACCCCACTTACCATGCACCAATGACCACAACTGGGCGTGCGGACGACGGGCTGCGCCTGATCCCGTTCCGAGGACTGCGCTATGTACCCGAGCGCGTCGGCAGCCTCGCGGCCGTGACCTCCCCGCCGTACGACGTGGTGGTCCGCCCCGACGGCCTGCTGCACCTGGAGTCGGCGGACCCGTACAACATCGTCCGGCTGATCCTCCCGCAGGCGGCCACGCCCACGGCCCGCCACCAGCAGGCCGCGCTGACCCTGGAGGACTGGCTCTCGGAGGGCGTCCTCGCCCCCGATCCGGAACCGGCTCTCTATGTGTACGAGCAGGTGGGCGGCGGGCTGCTCCAGCGCGGCCTGATCGGGGCGCTGGCCCTGTCCGAGCCCTCCGAGGGCGTGGTGCTGCCGCACGAGGACGTGATGCCGCACGTCGTCAAGGACCGCGCCGACCTGATGCGGACGACCGCCGCCCACTTCGAGCCGCTGCTGCTCACGTACCACGGTGAGACGGGCGCGAACGGGCGCTCGGCGGGGTTGAACGGAAGCGCGGCCAGCGGCCCCGGTGGCGCGGGCGCCGTGATCGAGCGGACCGTGCAGCACGAGCCGCTGCTCGCCACGACGACCGAGGACGGCTACAGCCACCGGCTGTGGGCGGTCACGGACCCCGCCGACCTCGCCGCGATCCAGGCCGACCTCGCCCACCACCAGGCGGTCATCGCCGACGGCCACCACCGCTGGGCCACCTATCTGCGACTGCGCTCCGAGCAGTCCGGCCCCGGCCCCTGGGACTTCGGCCTGGTCCTGCTCGTCGACACCGCCCGTTACCCGCTGCGGGTACGCGCCATTCACCGCCTGCTCCACCGGCTTCCGGTCAGTGAAGCGCTGGCCGCCGTGGCTGAAACAGGTGCCTTCCGCGTCCGTACGTTCGCGGTGCCGCTGCCCGACGCGCTGGACCTCCTCGCGGAGGCGAGCACCGAGGGCAACGCGTTCCTGCTGGCGGGCGACGGCCGCTTCCACCTCCTCGACCGGCCCGACGAGGACCTGCTCGCGCGCACCATCCGCACGGACCGCCCGCAGGCCTGGCGCGCCCTGGACGCCACGGTGCTCCACTCCACGCTCCTGGACCACGTCTGGCGCATCCCGGACGCCCCCGAGCACATCATGTACATCCACGACACGGCGGCCGCCGTAGAGCAGGCGGAACGGCGCGGCGGCACGGCGGTGCTCATGCATCCCGTACGCGAAGAGGTCGTCCGCGACCTCGCCCGTCAGGGCGTCACGATGCCCCGCAAGTCGACGTCCTTCGGCCCCAAGCCCGCGACGGGCCTGGTGCTGCGGAGCCTGACGGTGAACTGACGCCTGTTGTCAGGGCACCGACGCCTTTTCAGGGCGCGGATACGAGAAAGGGCGGCACCCCGGCCGGGGTGCCGCCCTTCTTACTCGGTCCTACTCAGTGGGTTCAGGCCTTGTCGGCCGGGCCCTTGTCCTCGTCAGCGTCGACGGCCGGCTGGTCGGCGACGGGCTGGTCGGCGACGGCCTCGATGTCGAGGTCGTCGTCGGCGTCCACGTCGGCACGCTCGTCGTCCTCGTCGGGCGCGCTGTCCGACTCACCGGCGACATCGAGCTCCGGCTCGTCGGCGATGACGTCGGCGTCCAGCTCGTCCTCGTCGGCCATGGCGTCCACGAAGTCCACGCCGTCCATCTCGGCCAGGCGATCCGAGGCGTCGGTGGTGCCGTCCTTGTCGGACTCCAGCGCCTTGGCGAACCACTCGCGCGCCTCGTCCTCACGGCCGGCGGCGAGCAGCGCGTCGGCGTACGCGTACCGCAGACGCGGGGTCCACGGCTGGACGGAGTTGGAGGCCAGCTCCGGGCTCTGCAGGGTCACGATGGCAGCGTCGAGCTGGTCCATGTCCCGGCGCGCACCGGCCGCGACCAGGCGCATCTCGACCTGAGCGGCCTTGTCCAGCTTCTGCACCTCCGGCGCACCAGCCATCTCCAGGGCGCGCTCGGGCCGGCCGAGGCCGCGCTCGCAGTCGGCCATGACGGGCCACAGCTCGACGTGCCCGGTCATCCGCTTCGCGGCCCGGAACTCGGCCAGCGCCTCGGAGTACTTCTGCGTCGCGTACGCGGCGAACCCGGCCGCCTCGCGGACCGCCGCCACACGGGAGGCGAGCCGCAGGGCGATACGCGAGTACGCGTACGCCTGCTCGGGGTCCTCGTCGATGAGGCGCGCCACCATCACGAGGTTCTGCGCGACGTCCTCGGCGAGGGTCTTGGGCAGGCTCAGCAGCTCCTGACGCACGTCCTCGTCGATCTCGTTGCCGGTGACGTCCTCGTCGATCGGCAGCCGCTTGATCGGCTCACGGTCGCGGTCCCGCTCGCGGCGGTCGTCGCCACGGTAGCCACCGCGGTCGTCACGGTCGTCGCGGCCGCGGTACCCACCACGGTCGTCGTCGCGACGCGGGCCACGGTCGTCACGGCGGAACCCGCCCCGGTCGCCACCACGGTCATCGCGACGGAAACCACCACGGTCGCCGCCCCGGTCGCCACCGCGGTCGCCGCCTCGGTCATCGCGGCGGTCGTCGCGGCGGAAGCCGCCACGGTCGTCGTCACGGCGCGGGGCCGGACGGTCATCGCGACGGAAGCCACCGCCGGTGCCGCCACGGTTGTCGTCACGGCGCGGGGCCGGACGGTCGTCGCGACGGCCGTAGCCGCCACCGGAGGGACGGCCACCACGGTCGTCATCACGGCGGAAGGACGGGCGCTCGTCACGACGGTCGTCACGACGGAAACCACCACGGTCATCGTCCCGACGCGGGGCCGGACGGTCATCGCGACGGAAGCCGCCACCGGTGCCACCACGGCTGTCGTCACGACGCGGGCCGGACGGACGGTCGTCACGACGGCCATAGCCACCACCGGAGGGACGGCCACCACGGTCGTCATCGCGACGGAAGGAGGGGCGCTCATCGCGACGGTCATCGCGACGGAAACCACCACGGTCGTCATCACGACGCGGGGCCGGACGGTCATCGCGACGGAAGCCGCCGCCGGAGGGACGGCCACCACGGTCATCGTCACGGCGGAAGGACGGGCGCTCGTCACGACGGTCGTCACGACGGAAACCACCACGGTCGTCGTCCCGACGCGGGGCCGGACGGTCGTCACGGCGGAAGCCGCCACCGGTGCCACCACGGCTGTCGTCACGACGCGGGCCGGACGGACGGTCGTCACGACGGCCATAGCCACCGCCGGAACCGCCGCCGTAGCCGCCACCGGAGGGACGGCCGCCACGGTCGTCATCACGGCGGAAGGACGGGCGCTCGTCACGACGGTCATCGCGACGGAAACCACCACGGTCGTCGTCACGGCGCGGGGCTGGACGGTCGTCACGGCGGAAGCCGCCACCGGTGCCACCACGGTTGTCATCACGACGGCCGTAACCGCCGCCGGACGGGCGACCGCCACGGTCGTCATCGCGACGCGGGCCGGACGGACGGTCGTCACGACGGCCATAGCCACCGCCGGAACCGCCGCCGTAGCCACCACCGGACGGACGGCCGCCACGGTCATCGCGGCCTCGGTCGTCGCGGCGGAAGCCGCCGCCGGTACCGCCACGGTTCTCGTCGCGACGGCCGTAGCCACCGCCCGAGCTGCCACGGCTGTCGCTGCGGTTGTCGTCACGGCGCGGGCCGCGGTCGTCACGACCGCCCCGGTAGCCGCCCCTGTCACCGCCGTCACGGCTGCGCCCCTCGCGCTGCGGACGGTCCTCGGGAGAGTTGGTGGACATCGGTGCGACTCCTGTCTTCGGGTACTGCTAGTCATTCTCGCGCAGTCGGCTGCCCGACGCGCTTCGGCAAATTGAAACAAAAACAAAAAAGGACCCTTGGTCCCAGCGTGAACGCTGGGACCAAGGGTCCTGAAAGATTGTTCGGCGGTGTCCTACTCTCCCACAGGGTCCCCCCTGCAGTACCATCGGCGCTGAAAGGCTTAGCTTCCGGGTTCGGAATGTAACCGGGCGTTTCCCTAACGCTATGACCACCGAAACCCTATCGGTTTCGAGCGAACAAGCACACTCTTCAATTAAGTGGGTTCTGCTCAACCAGCAACTGTTCGTTGCTTCAGAACTAACACAGTGGACGCGAGCAACTGAGGACAAGCCCTCGGCCTATTAGTACCAGTCAGCTCCACCCCTTACGAGGCTTCCACATCTGGCCTATCAACCCAGTCGTCTACTGGGAGCCTTA